>NZ_SLVF01000006.1 GCF_004345365.1 Kribbella sp. VKM Ac-2568 | reverse complement strand
GCTCGTGTACCCCGAAGGGCCTTACCGCTCGACTTGCATGTGTTAAGCACGCCGCCAGCGTTCGTCCTGAGCCAGGATCAAACTCTCCGTTGAAAATATATAACAAACCACACCCCCAAAAGAGAGTGTGGAGAGTCAACACATCGAGTAGATCCTCTGGATATCTCAGAAACAATCAAACTGACTTGAATCATAGTTATTCAAAGGAATCCGCCACAAACAAAAGACAACCCAACACCCAAAATCCGGAAGGACCAGGGTGGACAAGATCATCCAATGCCGTGAACGGGGTTAATGCTGTATTTCGGCATTGACTTTCGGCACGCTGTTGAGTTCTCAAGAATCGGACGCACACCGCATCCCCAGCCTTTCGGCCTGGACTCCGGGGCAACCTGCGTAACTTTACTGTTCTGTCCGAAGCCGGTCAAATCGGCTTCTTTTGTCCCAGTCCCCCTGCATGTCTGTGTAACTGAAACCCGCTCGAGGCGTGTCTCAGCTCCTTGGACCTTCAGGGAGTTTGGAGCAACCGGGCCGCTCTCGCGTCCCGCACTCGCTCCAACAAGAAGAACATTACTGACATTCGGGCCCAAGATACAAATCGGGGCCCAGGAGTCCCTCTCGCCACACCAGTCACTCACGTCTCCGCGAGCTCGTCTCCCCATCATGCACCACGACTCAAGCCCGGTGACGGAGAGACGGTAGATGGGTGGGAGCGAAGGTTCCGCTCCCACCCATCCGAGTACCGCATCGTCCAGCAGACGCCTCTCGGCGAGTGGCCGCTCGTAGCGGCGAAGTGTGAGGCCCGGGGGTCATGCACTGGACGACATCAGCTGTAACCAGCTCCGCCGTAGAGCTATTCCCGCGTCACCAAGAAGACTTGGTGATCCCCGGGAGCTCCCCACGGTGGGCCATGGTGCGGAAGCGGACGCGGGAGATGCCGGCCTTGCGGAGGTACCCGCGCGGCCTGCCATCCGCCACGTCGCGGTTGCGCACCCTGATCGGGCTGGCGTCTCGCGGCAGCTTCTGCAGTTTCAGCTGCGCCTCGCCACGGTCGTCGAAGGGAGTGGCCGGATCGGCGATGATCCGCTTCAGCTCCGCCCGGCGCTCGGCGTACAGGGCGACTGTCTGCTTGCGCTGGTCGTTCTTGGCGATCTTGCTGGTCTTCGCCACGTGCCGGCTTTACCGCTCTTCGCGGAAGTCGACGTGCTGGCGGACCTTCGGGTCGTACTTGCGCATAGTCAGCCGGTCGGGGTCGTTCCTGCGGTTCTTCCGGGTCACGTAGGTGAAACCGGTCCCCGCGGTGCTCCGCAGCTTGACGATCGGGCGGACGTCGTTGTGCTTGGCCATCAGACCTTCCCTCCAGGCACCCAGTGGTGCCGTTGAACCTCTGTACGGTGAACGCCAGTCGCCCGGTCGGGTATTCCGGACCGCCGTCCTTCCGGAACCGCTCGACAGCAGTATAGGTTGTACTGGTTATCGTTTTCAATAAGACGAAGAGGTGTCATGCCGAGCCACCTGCCGGTCACCCTGCTGACAGGCGTCGACGAGCCGTCCCGTGGCGCCGTCGCGAGCACCCTGCTCGAGGTCGCCGAGCCGGCCTCAGCAGTGCTTGTCGAGTACGACGTGACCGGCCTGGCCGGCGGGTCCGTACTGCGGATCGCGCGCACCACGTCCGGCGTGATCGACCGCGAGGTGATCCGGATGGGTCACCCGTGCGTGTCCTGCGCGATGCGGAGCTCCCTGGTCCCCCTCCTGGTCAGCATCGCCGCGACCGGGAAGTACGCGTCGGTGATCGTGTCGGTTCCCGGCGCGGGTGACACCCAGGCACTGGCCGAGGAGATCGCCCGCGATGCCGGTGACGATCTGTGGGTGATCTCGGTACTCACCGTGCTTGACACGGCCACCTTCACCGAGGACGTCACCAGTGAGGACCTGATCCACGATCGGGGTATTCCGACCGCAACCGAGGATGGCCGGGCGATCGCCGAGGTCCTGGTCCGACAGGTCGAGTACGCCAACGCCGTGATCCTCCACGCCGACGTGCCTGAAGGGTCGAAGGCGCAGGTGGCGAGGGCCCTTGCGGAAGCGATGAACCCGCAGGCTCTGGTCCGGACCACCGAGACGGCCGCCGAGCTGTCCGGAGTACGGCTTCATGATCCGGATGCGGCTGAGACGTGGGTCGAGCCTGGGTCGATCAGTGCTCCTCTCCAGTCGGAGGGCCGGGTGGAGACGTTGGTGTGGCAGTCCACGAGGCCGTTCCACCCTGAGCGCCTGTACGACGCGCTCGAGGACCTGGTCGCCGGGACCGCCCGGGGCAAGGGCACTGTCTGGCTCGCCTCGCAGCCGCACGTGCGACTCGGCTGGGACAGCTTCGGCACGAACATCGCGCTCGGCGTCCTGGGTCCGTGGCTCGCGGACCTGCCGGCGGAGCGCTGGTCTGAGGTCGGGCAGACGCACCAGGCCCGTTCGGCGCTGGAGTGGCACCCCGAACATGGCGACCGGGCGTCGTACCTGTCCATCACCGGGATCGATCTGGACGTCCGGGAATTAGCGCGGCTGCTCGATGGTTGTGTCATTCGTGCGGATGAGTGGGACAGCACGATGACCGACCCGTTCGCCCCTTACCTGGAAGGAAGTACCGCTGCATGAAGAAGGACATTCACCCCGACTACCGCCGGGTCGTCTTCAGGGACAAGTCCGGCAACTTCAGCTTCCTGACCGGCTCCACGCGCGAAGCCAACGAGACCACCGAGTGGCACGACGGGAACACCTACCCGGTCGTCGACGTCGAGATCTCGTCTGCCAGCCACCCGTTCTACACGGGCCAGCAGCGTGTGATGGACACCCAGGGCCGCGTCGAGAAGTTCAAGAAGCGCTACGGCAAGAGCTGACGCCCCGATAGAACTCAGAACGGCCCGCCGATCCCCCCTTCACGGGATCGGCGGGCCGTTTGCTTTGTCCCCATCACACCTCTGCACCATCGGCACGAGACATCACCGGCCGCGGGGCTGTTCGCGCGGTACGCCGGCTCGCGGGGTACGTCGCGCGTGGGCACGTCGGCTCGCGGGGTACGTCGCGCGTGGGCACGTCGGCTCGCGGGGAACGTCGGCTCGCGAGGCACGCAGCGCGCTGGGTACGCCGGCCCGCGGGGCACGCCGGGCTTTCCGGGGTACGTCGGGCTTTCCGGGGTACGTCGGTAGATGGGTAGCGAGGTTGCCCTGGCGCGAGCGGGGTGGTTCGCCCCGCATAGGCGGGGTGGTTTTCGGGGGGGGTGTACCGAGCGACCGGTAGTACCGGGGTGGTCGCTGACGTCCCAGGCGTGGAAGGCAGGCCGGGGTGACCCGTGCGGTGACTACTTCCTGCCCTTCGGTACGCCGGCGGCTGCCGCGGGGTGGGTTTCGCCCTGGTAGGTGGTTGCGGCGATGCGGGCGTTGGTGCTGGCGGGTTGTTCGACCACTGGCAGGTTGTTGGCCGGCTGGCGGGTTGTTCGCCGGCTGGCGGCTTGGAAGACGCTAGTGGCCGAGCAACCCGCTATCGGGACCTGGATGACTCGATCTGGAGCTGCTGGCGGTGCGGGTTTGGGGACCTCGGACAGGTTGTCGGTGGTGGGGACAGGTTGTTTCGTGTTCGAGGCCCGACATGGTGGTCGAGGTCTCCACTTGGTGTCCTAGGCCGCGCTTTGTGGACGCGGCGAGACGCCGGGGCGCCGTGGGCCGCTCGTCGGTTCGTCGGCTCGACTGCTCGTCGGCTCGACTGCTCGGCTGCTCGACGGCTAGGGATTGTCGGGGTGGGAACGTCTCGGATTTCAGACGGCGGGCGGGTGGAGGTACATGGCGGCCGGGTGGGCCGGGGCTCACACTGGGCGGGTGGAGCCGGTCGAGATTTGCGGGGTGGGGCTGACGCCGTTGGACGCGGTGTCGCTCGAGCAGCGGCGGACGTCGGTGCAGCTGGCCGAGGACGCGCGGAAACGGATGGCTGACTCGGCGGCCGCGGTGGCCGAGATCGCGTTGCACCGGCCGGTGTACGGGCGAACCACCGGGGTCGGGGCCAACCGGGATGTGCTCACGTCCGACCCGGAGCATGGGGCCCGGCTGCTGGCGTCCCACTCGACCACCGGGACCTCGTCGTACCCGCGAGACGTCGTCCGGCTCGGGCTGCTGATCCGGGTGAATCAGCTCGCCTCCGGCGGGTCCGGGCTCGCCCCGGAGGTCGCCGACGCGATCGTTGCCCTGCTCAACGATGACGACCTGCCCGACCTGCATCGCGGTGGCGCGATCGGGACCGGCGACCTCGGCGCGCTCGCCGAGCTCGGGCTCGCACTGGGCGACGTCATCGACGGCACCAGCGCCCTCCCGCTGTTGTCCAGCAACGCGATCACCCTGGCCGAGTGCTGCCTCGCGTACGTCGAAGCGGCCACCCTCATCAACGTCGTACCGCTGGTTGGTGGGCTCTCCCACGTCGCGCTCCGCGGCAATGCCGAGGTGTACGACGTCCGCGTGCACGAGGCTCGTCCGCAGCCGGGCCAGGTCCGGGTGGCACGGCGGATGCGCGGGTTGCTCGACGGGCTGCCGATCCCGCCGGCCCGGATACAGGACCCGTTCGGCCTGCGCGCTTTCGCCCAGGTGCTCGGCCCGGCGGTCGATCATGTCGATGCCCTGGGCAACGCTCTGAAGATCGACATCAACGCGTCCGCGGAGAACCCGCTGGTCGCCGGGGACACCGTGCTGCACAACGGCAACTGGCACGCGATGCCGATCGCACTGGCGCTGGACTCGTTGCGACTCAGCCTGCACAGTGTGGCCACGCTCTCCACCTCGCGCGTCGCGAACCTGGTCGATCCGGACTTCACCCACCTGAGCCGATTCCTGGCCAGCGGGGCGGAGGCCAGCTCAGGCGTGATGATGATCGAGTACGTCGCGCACGACGCGCTCGCCTCGGTCCGTTCGACGGCACAACCCGCCACCCTCGGAACGGCGACCCTGTCCCGTGGAGCCGAGCACCACGCGAGCTTCGCGCCGCAGGCCGCAGTACTGACTGCGCAGTTGCTGGATGCATTGCGGGACGTGCTGGCGTGTGAACTGGTGACGGCGGTTCGTGCGGTCCGGCTGGCGGATCTGGAGCCGGAGCAGCTCGCGCCGGCCGCGATCGGGCCCTGGCTGGCCGATGCGCTGGCCGCGCTGCCCAGTGACCTGAAGGACCGATCGCTGCGGGACGACCTGGAGATCGCCCGCGGACTGCTCACGCAGTGGGGCGACCGCCAGGTCGAGCACCCCGCCGAAGCGGGCTAGAACCACAGGAGATCAGCGGCTCAACGCCTTCAGCCTGCCGGTCCGCCTCACCCTCGGCGCTGTTGTACCCGGCGCCCTCGTACGGAGTCAGCGACGCGCCGATCGGGCGGATACGGAGTGTCACCACGATCCCACCCAGCGTCGCCGACCCAGGCAACCCCATCATCGGCGAACGGTCCGAACCCTGCGACAGCCGGTCAGGTCTGATCGGCATCGGCCAAGCTGCTCAGGCGGATGCGAGCAACCCGGCTGTCAGCCCAGGCGGCCGTAGGCCTGCAGAGTCCGCAGGGCTCTGACCGTGACGACACCGCGGTACTCGAGGGTCGCCGCGGCACCCGGCGGCTCCCACGTGAGCACCCAGCCGCCGTCGGCCTGCTGGTCCTGGACCAGCCGGTCCAGGTGGCCCTCGATCTGGGCGTCGGTGAACAGTTGCCGCCAGACGCTGTCCGGGGTCGGCGCGAAGTGCAACGGCGTCACCCCGTACGACGGGTCGGCCGCGTCGGCGCGGTACCACGACAGCTTCGGCAACCACTCCTTCACCTTGGCGACGTCGACCTCGGTGTGCTCGAGGAACTCCATCACCTCGTGCATCCCGTGCGCGTCCTCAGGGAATCCGTCGTCGGCCAGAGCCTTCGTGCACCAGGCGGCGGCAGCGTCGCGCCATGGGTGCTCGAAGCCGAGCCGGTAGAGCCGGCCGACCAGTCCCGCGGTCGGGTTGAGCCCCGGCACGTAGGTCCACTCGCTCATGTGCTCGGCCCGCGGATACCCCTCGATCGCCGGGGACGCGAGCGAGACCGCGCCTTCCGAAGTGGCGACGGTCTGCAGCCAGTCACACGCCCGGCGGACCATGTCCTCGTCCCTGGCGCCGGCGGCGAGGAGGTTGTCGAAGGCGGCCTCGACGTCGAGGGGGAGGCTGTCCGGGCAGCGCTTGTCCGGCTCCAGCCCATGACCGAAGCCGCCGTCGGCGTTCTGGTAACCGCGCAGCGCATCGACCACGCCGACGGGATCGGCGTCCTCGAAGAGCGTGGCGAACAGCCGGCGCTCGACCAGCCGGCCCTCCTGGCGTACGAAGTCACGACCAGCGTTGAAGATGTCCATGACCTCAGCTTGCCGTCTCCGCACCCCGCTCGTCTTGAAGGAATCAGACATCCGGGGCGAACTCCTGAACCGCGGCAGCCCCCGCGACCGTGAGGACCGTGTTGGCATTGCCGTCGCGGCCATGCCCTGTACGACGAGCACCGGCGGATCACCGCTCCGATCGTCAGCTACATCCGCCACCTGGAGATCACCACGGTGTTCGTGCTGATCCCGGGGTCGAGCCGGAGCACCTCTGGCAACGGATCCTGCAGAACAACCGCAACGCAGGGCACTAGAGCCAGCCCTTCTTCTTGAAGATGATGTAGAGGCCGACGCTGACCAGGAACATCAGCAGCACCGCGAACGGATAGCCGAGCTGCCACTTCAGCTCGGGCATATGCCTGAAGTTCATCCCGTAGATGGTGCCGACCAGCGTCGGGGCGAACAGGATGGCCGCCCAGGAGGAGATCCGCTTGACCTCCTCGTTCTGCCGCAGGCTGAGCTCGGACAGCCGTCGCGTCTCCTCGTTCTGGCGCTGTCCGACCAGGGTGGCGTTCACGCCGATCAGGTTGATCAGCAGCACCTTGAAGCCGGCGGCCTGATCGACGACGTGCTCGACGTGATCGGCCACGTCGCGCAGGTACCGCTGCAGTTCCTCCTCGACCCCGTACTTCTCGAAGCCGGATCGCAGATCGGCGATCAGGCCGGGCAGCGGCTGGGTCGCGCGGATGAACTTGACCACCTCGCGGAGCAGTTCGTAGATCCGCCGGGACACCTCGGGATCGGCGCCGAAGACCTGGTCCTCGATCTCGTCGATGTCCTTCTGCAGACCCTCGATCACCGGCCGGAACTCGTCCACCACCTGGTCGAAGATCGCGTAGAGCACCGCCTCGGGTCCCAGCCTCAGCAGCTCGGGAGATTCCTCCAGGCGTTTGCGGACCAGCCCGAGATCGGGCGACTCCGCGTGCCGGACGGTGACGACGAAGTCCTTGCCGGTGAAGACATGCAGCTCGCCGAACTCGACCCGCTCGACGTCGTCCAGGTACCGGGCGGACCGCAGTACGGTGAACAGCACGTCGCCGTAGCGTTCGAGCTTGGGGCGTTGGTGCGCGGAGATGGTGTCGTCGACCGCCAGCCGGTGGAAGCCGAACTCGTCGGCGACCGACTCCATCTCGACCGGGTCCGGCCGGTAGAGGCCGATCCACCCCATCCCGTGCCGGTCCCGCAGCAGTTCGTAGGTCTCGTCCAGGGTGGCGGGCTCACAAGCCCGGTGCCCGTCGACGTAGACGGCATTGTCGATGATCGCCAACGCCGGCCTCCCTTCCTGTGGTCAGGGCTCGAAGCGGTAGCCCATGCCCGGCTCGGTGAGCAGGTGCACGGGTCGCGCCGGGTCGGCCTCGAGCTTGCGCCGCAACTGCCCCATGTAGAAGCGCAGGTTGCCGCTCGCCGTCTCGTACCCCGGCCCCCACACCTCGGTCAGCAGCTGTCGCTGGGACATCAGCTTGCCCGGGTGCCGGATCAGCACCTCCAGCAGGTGCCATTCGGTCGGCGTCAGGCGAACGTCCTCCCCGCTGTCCAGTGTCACCCGTTTCGCCGACAGGTCCACGTGGGCGGCGCCGACGGTGACCACCGGCTGGTCCTGGGCCAGGTTGCTGCGGCGCAGTACGGCGCGCATCCGGGCCAGCAACTCGTCGATGCCGAAGGGCTTGGTGACGTAGTCGTCCGCGCCGGCGTCCAGCGCCTCCACCTTGTCCGTGCTGTCGGTCCGCCCGGACAGCACCAGGATCGGCGCCTCGGTCCAGCCGCGCAGCCCGCGGATCACGTCGACGCCGTCGAAGTCCGGCAGCCCGAGGTCGAGGATGACCAGATCCGGCGGGTACTGCGCCGCCACCTTGAGCGCCGCCGTACCGCTGCCGGCCACGTGTACTTCGTACCGCCGGGCCTTCAGGTTGATCTGCAGGGCCCGCACGATCTGTGGTTCGTCGTCGACCACCAGGATCCGGGTCATCCCTTGACCTCCGGTTCGGAGCGTTCCCGGCTGCCGGGCACCGGGGTGTCCCCCGGCCGCAAGGTTGCCGACGGCATCGAGACGACCATGGTCAGCCCGCCGCCGGGTGTGTCCTCCGGCTGCACGGTGCCGTGCATCGCTTCGGCCAGACCGCGGGCCAGCGCCAGGCCGAGGCCGACGCCGACCGTGTTGTCGGTGTCCCCGAGCCGCTGGAAGGGCGCGAAGACCCGGCCGCGTTCGGCGGGCGGGATGCCCGGACCGCGATCGATGACGCGGATCTCGACCACGTCCCCGAGCGCACTGCTCGTGACCACCGGCGGACGGCCCAGGGGCGAGTAGCGGATCGCGTTGGCCAGCAGGTTCGCGATCACGCGTTCGAGCAGCGCCGGATCGGCGTCGACCAGGGGGAGGGTGTGCGGGATGTCGACCCTGACCCGGTCAGCGTCGTCACCCAGCTCGGCCAGCACCCCGGGCAGGATCTCGTCGAGCGCCATCGGCCGGTTGAAGACCGGGAGGACGCCGGCCTGCAGGCGGCTGAGGTCGAGCAGGTTGTCGACGAGGCGCGCCAGCCGATCGAGGGACTCGTCGGCCGTCGCGAGCAGTTCGTCCCGCTCGTCCTCGGTCCACTCCACATCGTCGCTGCGGAGGCTGGTCACGGACGCCTTCGCCGAGGCCAGTGGCGACCGTAGGTCGTGGCCGACGGCACGCAGCAGCGCCGTACGGAGCTTGTCGGCCTCAGCCAGCGGCTTGGCCTCCGCCGCTGCCTCACTCAGCCGCGTCCGATCCACCAGGGCGGCCGCGTGCGCCGCGAAGGCGCCGACCAGCCGGCGCTCGTCGGCTGCCAGCGTTCGCCCTTGCAGGACCAGGACCAGGTTTTCCCGGCCCGGGATCTCGGCGTCTCCGTCCTCCGGGCGGCGGCAGGTCGGAGTACCGGCCGAGGCGAGCGGGCGCCAGGTCTCCACCAGCTCGTCGGTGTCGATTCGTTCCATCAGACAGGCGCTGGTCATCCCGAACGCCTCCCGGACCCGCTCGAGCAGTGCCGGCAAACCAGTCTCACCTCGAAGCACGGTGCCTGCCAGGGTCGCGAGTGTCTCCGACTCGGCCGCTGAGCGGGCCGCCTGCCGGGTCCTGCGGGCGGCCCGGTCCACGACCGAGCTCACCAGCCCCGCGACGAGCACGAAGATGCCCAGCGCGAGGGCATTGTTGACCTCGGCAATCGTGAAGGCACGTGTGGGCGGGGTGAAGAAGTAGTTCAGTACCAGGCTGCCGGCGACCGCGGTCAGGATCGCGGGCCAGAGGCCGCCGACCAGGGCGACCACCACCACCGCGAGCAGGAACGCCAGCACGTTGCTGGTCAGGTTCAGGGTGTCCCCGCCGAGTCCCAGCAGCAGCGCCAGCAGCGGCGGCAGCGCGACCGCGAGCACGAAGCCCAGCACCTGCCGCCGGCGGGACAGGCTGCCGTGCAGGCGTGGCAGCCGGCCACGCCCCATCTCGGAGTGGGTGACGATGTGGACGTCGATGTCCCCGGACTCGCGGATGGTGCCGGCGCCGATCCCCGGGCCGAGCAGCGAGGAGAACCAGGACCGGCGGCTGCCGCCGAGCACCAACTGGGTGGCGTTCTCGGCACGGGCGAAGGACAGCAGGGCGTCCGGGATGTCGTCGCCGACGATCTGGTGATAGGTGCCACCGAGACTCTCGACCAGGTCGCGCTGCTGTTCCAGCGTGGTGGGATTGGCCCCGGTCAGTCCGTCGGACCGGGTGATGTGGACTGCGAGAAGGTCCCCGCCGGAGGAGCGGGCGGCGATGCGGGCGGCACGCCGGATCAGGGTCTCGCCTTCGGGTCCGCCGGTGAGCGCCACGACGACCCGCTCGCGCGCCTCCCAGGTGGAGTCGATGTCATGTTGAGAACGGTACTGCTGCAATCCGGCGTCGACGCGGTCCGCCAGCCACAACAGCGCGAGTTCCCGCAGAGCGGAAAGGTTGCCGACCCGGAAGTAGTTGCCCAGGGCAGCATCGATCTTGTCCGCCGCATAGACGTTGCCGTGCGCCATTCGGCGGCGTAGCGCCTCCGGGGTCATGTCGACCAGCTCGATCTGGTCCGCCGCCCGGACCACCCGATCCGGCACGGTCTCCTGCTGCGGCACGCCGGTGATCTTCTCGACCACGTCGTTGATCGACTCGAGGTGCTGGATGTTGACCGCCGAGATCACGTCGATCCCGGCGGTCAACAGTGCGTCGATGTCCTCCCAGCGCTTGGCGTGCCGACTGCCCGGCACATTGGTGTGCGCGAGCTCGTCGACCAGCGCGACCTCGGGCCGCCGGGCCAGTACCGCGTCCAGGTCCATCTCGGTGAAGCTGGCCCCGCGGTAGTCCAGGATGCGCCGGGGAATCACCTCGAGGCCGTCGAGCATGGCGGCGGTGTGTTCCCGGCCGTGGGTCTCTACGAAGCCGACCACCACGTCCGTACCGCGATCCCGCCGCCGCTGCCCCTCGCCCAGCATCTTGTAGGTCTTGCCGACGCCGGGCGCGGCACCCAAGTAGACCCTCAGGTGCCCGCGACCACTGCTACTCATACATCCATCGTCTCAGCCGAGGCCTACTTCAGGGCGGCAAGATCGTCGTTCAAGGTGACCACGTTCACCCGCGGCTCCCCGAGGAAGCCGAAGGTGCGCCCCTGGGTGTTGTCCTTGACCAACTGCTTGACCATGGTGACCTCCAGGCCACGCTCACGCGCGACCCGGCTGACCTGCAGCGCGGCGTACGCCGGGCTGATCTGCGGGTCAAGACCGCTGCCACTGGCTGTGACGGCGTCCGGCGGCACCTGCGAGGGGTCCACACCTTCCAGGTCGGCGACGGCCTTGCGGCGCTCCTGGACCGCCGCCAGCAGGTCGGCGTTGTTCGGGCCGTACTGCGACGCCGCGCTGCCCATGGCGTCGTAGTCGACCGCTGAAGGCCGGGTCTGGAACCACAGCGGGTCGGCGACCATCACCGGCGCACCATCGGCGTCCACCTCCGGCTTGCCGTCCTTGACCGCCTGCTTGGTGTACGCCTGACCGATCAGGTCGGACGCCACGTCCTTGCCGTGGACCTGGACGATCGAGCCGTTGGCGTTGTCGTTGAACAGGGCCTGTGCGGCGCCGGTCATCGCCAGCGGGTAGATCACACCGAGCCCGATCGTGAACACTGCGAGCGCCCGCGTCGCCACCCCGAGCTGACGGAAGGTCGCGGGGAATCTGCTAGCCATTTCTTTCTATGCCTCTCAGCCGATGCCCGGGATGAGCGAGATCAGCAGATCGATGAGTTTGATGCCGATGAACGGGCTGATCAGCCCGCCGACGCCGTAGATCAGCAGGTTGCGCCGCAACATCGCCGACGCCGACGACGGCTTGTACTGGACTCCTCGTAGCGCCAGCGGGACCAGGGCGACGATCACCAGCGCGTTGAAGATGACCGCGGACAGGATCGCGGACTCGGCCGAGTCCAGCCGCATGATGTTCAGCTTGTCCAGGCCCGGGTAGGCCGCCGCGAACAGCGCCGGCAGGATCGCGAAGTACTTCGCCACGTCGTTCGCGATCGAGAACGTGGTCAGCGAACCGCGGGTGATCAGCAACTGCTTGCCGATCTCGACGATCTCGATCAGCTTGGTCGGGTTCGAATCGAGGTCGACCATGTTGCCGGCCTCCTTCGCCGCCGACGTCCCGCTGTTCATCGCCACCCCGACATCGGCCTGGGCCAGCGCCGGAGCGTCGTTGGTGCCGTCACCGGTCATCGCGACCAGCCGGCCACCTTCTTGCTCCTTCTTGATCAACGCCATCTTGTCCTCGGGCGTCGCCTCGGCCAGGAAGTCGTCGACCCCGGCCTCCTCGGCGATCGCCTTCGCGGTCAACTGGTTGTCACCGGTGATCATCACCGTCCGGATGCCCATCGCCCGCATCTGGTCGAACCGCTCCCGCATCCCTTCCTTCACCACGTCCTTGAGGTGGATCACGCCGAGCGCCCGGGCCACCCCGCCCTTGCTGTCGGCAACGACCAGGGGCGTGCCGCCGGAGGCGGAGATGCCGTCGACGACCTCGCCGAGCGCGTTGTCGATCTTGCCGCCCTGACTGTGGATCCAGGCGTTCACGGCGCCGGCCGCACCCTTGCGGACCTGCCGGTCGTCGACGTCGACGCCACTCATCCGGGTCTGTGCGGTGAACTGCACGAACGTTGCATGCGGCAACTCTCCCGTGGTGCGCTCCCTGAGCCCGTACTGCGTCTTCGCCAGGACGACGATCGAGCGTCCTTCGGGGGTCTCGTCGGCCAGGCTCGACAGCTGCGCCGCGTCGGCCAGCTCGGTCTCGGTGACCCCGGCCAGCGGGATGAACTCCGACGCCTGCCGGTTGCCCAGCGTGATCGTGCCGGTCTTGTCGAGCAGCAGGGTGTTCACGTCGCCGGCGGCCTCGACCGCACGGCCCGACATCGCCAGCACATTGCGCTGCACCAACCGGTCCATACCCGCGATACCGATCGCCGACAACAACGCACCGATCGTGGTCGGGATCAGACACACCAGCAGTGCGACCAGGACGACGATGCTCAGGTTGACACCCGCATAGGCCGCGAACGGCGGCAACGTCACCGTCGCCATCAAGAACACGATCGTCAGGCTCGCGAGCAGGATGTTCAGCGCGATCTCGTTCGGCGTCTTCTGCCGCGACGCACCCTCGACCAGGGCGATCATCCGGTCGATGAAACTCTCACCCGGCCGGGTGGTGATCTTCACGACGATCCGATCCGACAACACCTTCGTCCCGCCGGTCACCGCGCTCCGGTCACCACCAGACTCCCGGATCACCGGCGCCGACTCGCCCGTGATGGCCGACTCGTCAACGCTGGCGACACCCTCGACGACGTCACCGTCGCCGGGGATGACCTGACCGGCCTCCACCACCACGAGGTCGCCGAGCTGCAGCGACGCGGCCGGCACCTCCTGCTCGGTGGTGCGGTCCACGGACAGCTTGCGGGCGCTCGTCTCGGTCTTTGCCCGGCGCAGCGTGTCGGCCTGGGCCTTGCCGCGCCCTTCGGCGACTGCCTCGGCCAGGTTGGCGAACAGCACTGTCAGCCAGAGCCAGACGACGATCCACCAGACGAACACGCTGGAGTCGGTGAAGGCGAGGATCGTCGAGGCGACGGCTCCCACCTCGACCACGAACATCACCGGGTTCTTCACCATCACCCGCGGGTCGAGCTTGCGCAGCGCGTCCGGCAGGGAGGTCAGCAACATCTTCGGGTTGAACAGACCCGACGGTGCCTTTTTCGCCACCTGCGCCGGGGTCGGCGCAGGGGTCTTCAACAGCGTGGTCACAGTCCCTCCGCGAGGGGTCCGAGAGTGAGTGCGGGGAAGTAGGTCAGGCCGGTAACGATCACCACGACGCCGACGAGCATCGTGACGAACAGGGCCTTGTGGGTGGGCAGCGTGCCCTCGTTCACCGGAACCGGCTGCTGCCGGGCGAACGAGCCGGCCAGGGCCAGCACGAGGACGATCGGGAGGAACCGGCTGAGCAGCATCACGAGGCCCAGCGCGGTGTTGTAGAACGGAACATTCGCGCTGAGACCGCCGAACGCGCTGCCGTTGTTGTTACCGGCCGAGGTGAAGGCGTACAGCACCTCGGAGAACCCGTGCGGACTGCCGGTGTTGAAGATCGATGCCCGGGCCGTCTCCAGGCCCATGGCGACCGCGCTGCCGATCAGGATCAAGCTGGGAGTCGTCAGGATGTAGAGCGAGACCAGCTTCATCTCCCGCGCGGTGATCTTCTTCTTCAGATACTCCGGGGTCCGCCCGACCATCAGGCCGGCCACGAAGACCGCCAGCACGGCGAGCACGAGCATGCCGTAGAGACCGGCACCGACACCGCCTGGTGTGACTTCTCCCAGCATCATGTGGAACAGCGCGGTACCGCCGCCCAGCGGGGTGTACGAGTCATGCGCGGCGTTGACGGCACCGGTGGAGGTACCTGTCGTGGTCGTGGTGAAGAGGGCCGACGCCCACTCCCCGAACCGGGTCTCCTTGCCTTCCATCGCAGCCCCGGCCGCGCGGGTCGCGGTACCGGCGCCGTTGACCTCGAAGAGCGTCGCGGCGAAGGTGAACGCGGTCCACAGGGTGGCCATCACGCCGAGGATCGCGTAGCCCTGCCGCTTGTCCTTCACCATCAGGCCGAACGTGCGGGTCAAGGCGACCGGGATCACCAGCATCAAGAAGATCTCGAACAGGTTCGACAGCCCGTTCGGGTTCTCGAACGGGTGCGCGGAGTTGGCGTTGTAGAAGCCACCACCGTTGGTGCCCAGCTCCTTGATCACTTCCTGGCTCGCCACCGGACCGCCGGGAAGTGTCTGGCTCTGGCCGACCACGGTGGCCACCTCGTGACCGCCGGACAGGTTCTGCACCACTCCCATCGCGACCAGCACCAGACCGCCGACCACCGCGATCGGCAGCAGGATCCGGACCACCGACCGGGTCAGGTCGACCCAGAAGTTGCCGAGCCGGTCGGTCTTGGACCGGGAGAAGCCGCGGATGAGCGCGATCGCGACGGTGATGCCGACGGCGGCGGACAGGAAGTTCTGCACCGCCAGACCGGCGAACTGGACCAGGTGACCCATCGTCTGCTCGGGCGAGTACGACTGCCAGTTGGTGTTCGCGACGAAGGAGGCGGCGGTGTTGAAGGCCAGCCCTTGTTCGACGTTGGGCAGACCGAGGGACAGCGGCAGGTGTGACTGGAGCCGCTGGAGGAGGTAGAGCAGGATCATGCTGACGGCCGAGAAGGCGATGATCGAGCGGGCGTAGACGGCCCACGTCTGGTCTGCCTTGGAGTCGACCCCCAGCAGTCTGTAGGTACCTCGTTCGACCCGGGTGTCCTTCTCGGACGTGTAGACCCGGGCCATGTAACCGCCCAGCGGGCGGTAGACGGCCGCCAGCAGCGCGACCAGTAGGCCGATCTGGAGTAGACCGGCTGCGGTGTCGGACATCAGAACCTCTCGGGGAAGATCAGGGCGGCGATCAGGTAGAGGACCAGAGCCGCGGCGACCACGAGGCCGGCGATGTTCTCGGTGCTCACAGCTTCTCCACCCCTCGCAGTGCGAACCAGACGGTCGCGAACGTGGCAATGGTCACGGCGAGGAACAGCACGTCTTTCATGGCCGGCCCCACCCCTCGACAAAAGTGGTCATGCATTCACTGCACACCGCTGGCTGCCCGGTCAGGAGCCTTCTCGCAGGCCTCTCACAGCCACTCACACACCTCTCACGGCTCTCTCACACGGGAGGCCCGAGCGGGCGGCCGGGGAATAAACCCGCCTGTTTCCGGACACGACTTCGTCTGCGGCAGCCGAGTGCGCATACTTACGCCTGGCAACCAGAGGCCCCCACCAGAGTTAGGGACGAACTCAGTGACTGAAGTGGACAACCAGGAGCTCACGACCGCCGGGGAGCAGTTCTTCTCCGAGGAGTCGCGCAAGGCGCTGGCCGAGGCGAGCCGCCTGCTGGCGGAGCGCCTGCAGGCCCACACCGAGGCCCTGCTGGCGATGACCGGCGACGAGGAGCAGGCCGGCCTGTATGAGCAGAACGCCGCGCTGGAGGAGCTCGTCGAGGGCTGGAACGACGCCGTCTTCGAGCACACCGGGACCGCGCCGCTGCTGCTCGACGACGAACTCGAGGACGAAGAGGACGAGGAAGAGCCCGAGGAGCAGGACCAGGTGATCAGCGTGGTGTCGCGGTTCGACCTGCGCGTGGTCGACTTGGACGCCCTGCTCGAGGCCGGCCGGACCGCCCAGGAGCGGCACCCCGCCGAGCTGGACGAGTCAGGCGAGCGGGAGCCGGTGGAGTCGGCCGAGCAGGCCATCTACGAGATCAGCCGCGAGGTCGGCGAGGCGTGGTTCGAGCTGCCCGGGGTGGACCTGGTCGCCGGAGCCCGCGCGTACGTCGTACCGGAGTACCCGTTCGAGCCACTCGAGGCGGATGCCGAGGACGTGCTGACCGAGCTGAGCGCGCCGAACGGCGCGATCACCCACGCGGAGACCTGGGCCTAGATGGTGAGGTCACCGTCCAGCACGGTCACCGCGCGGCCGGTGAGGTAGACCCGCTCACCTGCCAGTACCACGTGCACGACGCCGCCTCGGGTGGACGCCTGGAAGCCGACCAGGCGATCCCGCCCGAGGCGCTTCGCCCAGTACGGCGTCAGCCCGGTGTGGGCGCTGCCCGTCACCGGATCCTCGGGGATTCCCTGGGCCGGGGCGAAGAACCGGGAGACGAAGTCGTACTCCGCGGCCGTGGCCGGGGCGGTCAGGATGGTGCCGCGCAGGCCGTTGGCTCGGGTGAGCTCGGCCAGGGCGGCCAGGTCCGGGTTTGCGGAGCGGACAGTCGCCTCGTCCTCGACCACCACCAGCAGATCGCCGAGCGGATCGGTGCGGTGGACCTCCGACGGCTCGGTTCCGAGCGCCGCGGTCAGGCCTTCCGGCGGTTCGATGGCCGTCGGGACCGAGACGGGGAAGTCGAGCGTGATCGCCTGGTCGGCGCCGACCTCGGCGACCAGGATGCCGCTGCGGCTGTTGAAGCGGACCTTGCCGCCGAGCAGGCCGTCGGCGGCCATGGCGTGGGTGGTGGCGAGGGTCGCGTGGCCGCACATCTGGGCCTCGACCGCGGGGGTGAACCAGCGCAGGTCCCAGTCGGCGTCCTCCCCGGCCGGGAGCGGGCGCGCGAAGGCGGTCTCGGAGAGGTTCATCTCCGCTGCCACCAGCTGCATCCAGGCTTCGTCCGGCCAGGGACCTGCTTCCAGCAGGCAGACTGCCGCCGGGTTGCCCGCGAAGGGCCGGTCGGTGAACGCGTCGACGATCCTGATCCGCATACGTCCGACGCTAGGTGACCACGCCCCCACCGATCCATAGCCACTCCCCGACCACTGGCCACACCCGCCTTGCCCGCCGGGCGCGACCCGCGGGGCGGAGTACAGGCTCAGCCGGCGGCGACGGCTTCGATCTCGAGCAGCCACTCCTCGGAGTAGATGTCGCAGATGATGATCGTCAGCGCCGGGGCGTGGTCGCCGAGGATCTCCTCGCGGATCTTGGAGTTCGCGGCGCGGTACCGGCGGTCGGACAGATAGGTCGTCACCTTCACCAGGTTCCGGACGCCCAGGTCGGCCTCGGCGAGGACGGCGAGCACGTTGCGCCAGACCATCCGGCACTGGTCCTCGAAGGCGGCCGGGATCTTGCCCTGCTGGTCAGCCCACGGCACCTGCCCGCTGACGAACACCAGCCGCCCCGCCCCGTTCACCTGGACACCATGCGTGTAGTTCCCCGTCGCCGCCGGCAGCATCGGCGGGTTGAGCGGCTGGATGGCGAGCGCGTTCATCGGTTTCCCCTCGGGGTCGTGGTCCGGTCCTCATGAATACCTTGCGAAGGGTTGAACCGGCAGCTTTATCCGCACGTGTTGGGGGTGTTCAGCTTCCTAGTGACAGGAATGTGTCATGTCGCTTTTCCGTACCAAGGGCCGGCCACTCGCCGTCGCGACCGCCGTTCTCGGTGGGCTCGCACTCGTCGCGCCCAGTACCGCCAGCGCGCACGACTCTCACGGTCATGGCTCGCGCGACCTCGCGGTACAGCAGGTCAATCTGGTCTCGGACGTGCCGGGCAAGGCGCCGCTGGTCGACGCCGACCTGGTGAACCCATGGGGTCTCTCGCTCGGCGCGGCCACCCCGCTGTGGGTCTCCAACCAGGGCACCTCGTCCTCGACCCTCTACTCCTCGGCCCCCGGCGCGACCACCGCGACCAAGGTGCCGACCATCCGCGTGACCGTCCCGGTCCCGACCGGCCAGGTCAACAACCCCGGCACCGGATTCGTGCTCAGCAACGGCACCGCCAGTGGGCCGGCCCGCTTCATCTTCGCCACCCTGACCGGTCAGATCGCCGCCTGGGGACCGCCGGTGAGCCCGCTGATCGGGGCCGCCGAGATCAAGGCGACCGTCCCCGGCGCGTCCTACACCGGCCTCGCCTTCGCGACCGCCAAGCACGGCGACCAGTTGTACGCCGCGAACTTCGCGCAGGGCCGGATCGACGTGTTCAACAGCACCTTCCAGAAGGTCGCGCAGCCTCGGTGGGCGTTCCGGGACTTCCACCTGCCGAAGGGCTACAACCCGTTCAACGTGCAGACGCTGAACGGCCGGATCTTCGTCGCCTACGCCAAGATCGACCCGAAGACGGGCCGCAACGCCAGCGGCCGGGGCCTCGGCTTCGTCGACGAGTACACCGTGAACGGCAAGTTCGTCGCGCGGATCGCCTCCCGCGACACCCTGAACGCGCCGTGGGGTCTGGCGATCGCTCCTGCTTCGTGGGGTAAGCAGGCGGGTTCGCTCCTGGTCGGCAACTTCGGCGACGGCCGCATCAACGTCATCGAGTCCAAGTCCCACGGCCGCTTCGCCTCGAAGATCTCCGGCCAGGTCAAGAACAGCGCCACCGGCCGCACCCTGGTGATCCCCGGCCTGTGGGCACTCCTGCAGGGCACCGCCACCACCGGCGGCACCGACGCCCTCTTGTTCTCGGCGGGTATCGACAACGAGACCCACGGCCTCGTAGGCGTTCTGCGTCACCCGTAACCCACGACTCACGGGGATCGAGAGGCTGAGGATGCCAGGGGGATCCTCAGCCTCTCTCCACGGAGGCGTGCTGAGACTTCGGCGCGGGGGTTGCCGGGCTTCAGGTGAGAGGTTTCTCGAACCAGTGGTGGGCGTAGGGCTCGGTGTTGAAAGCAGGGACCTCGTGGTAACCGGCTGCGCGGTAGAGGGAGATCGCCTCGGCCAGGTTCTTGTTGGTTTCCAGACGGAGTACTGCGGAGCCGTGGGTGGCCGCTTGGTTCTCCAGTTCCGTGAGCAGGCGGCGACCTAGGCCGAGGCCTCGCACGGCCGGCGACACCCACATCCGTTTGACCTCGGTCGGTTCGCCGTCGTGGAACTTCAGGCCACCGCAGCCGACCGGCTCCGAGTGCAGCGTCGCGACCAGCAGAAGACCCGCGGGCAAGGTGAGTTCGTCCACGCCGGCGGAGATGCTCCGGGCGTGGTCGAACCCGGCTTCGAAGCGTTCGCCCAGTTCGTCGAAGTACGACTGCAGGCAGAACCGCGCGTCCGGGTGCCGTGGGTCGACGATCGCGACCTGGACCGTCGACGCGATCAGCAGCCGCTCGACCTCGCCCATCGCGGCGACCAGCCGGGCCTGTTGCTTGTCGCTCAACGGCTGGAGGATCGACGCGGCGAGTTCGTCGGACCGCTGATCCAGCACGGCCCGCTCGGCGAGGCCCTGGGCAGTCAGCCGGGCCGTACGCACCCGGCCGTCGTCGCCGTTCTGCTCGACCTCTACCAGCCCGTCGCTCTCAAGGGCGCGGAGCAGCCGGCTGAGGTAGCCGGAGTCGAGGTCGAGCCGGGACCGGAGCGAGCGGAGGTCGCACCCGTCCGCCCCGATCTCCCAGAGCACCCGCGCCCGCCCAAGCGGGCGGTCGCGGGACATGTAGGCGTCGTTCAGCGCACCGATCCGCTGCGTGACCGTCCGGTTGAATCTCCTGACGTCAGCGATGGCCATTGTCTGACTATAGTCAGAGAAATACCTGATCGACAGCATCCCTCCGCTGATACGGCTGCCAGCGGGTCAGGTACGGATGCACCAGCCACCGGATCCGCCCGGTCGACTCCAGCACCGTCCCCGGCGCCACCACCCACCCGACCGCCGTACCCGCTCCAGCAGCACCCGGTCCAGCGGCAGGCGAGGCGGAGTGCAGTACTCCGCCGGCGCGGGCGACCCGTTCCGGTTCCATCGACCCCGGCACCAGGAAGAACCACCAGCGCCGGCCGACGGGCGCCATCGCCGTCGGGCAGGTGGTCTTCAACTGGTGATTCAGCAACGCGCCGTACTCCGGTGGGAGGTCGAGCACCTCGAATCCCTCGGTCAGCAAGGCGATCTCCCAGGCTCGCTCCCGCCACACCACCTCCGCCCGGGCTCCGTCCCGCACGGGCTCACCGGCAAGATGCGGATCCACGCACGCCCTCCCGCACGGACACCGCCCGAGGCGCGGCACGACCAGCGGTGCCACAGGCCACCCGTTCACGGCGTACCGGGTGGCCCGTTCACGCAGCCTGCGCGTCTGGCCGCGCCGGATCCAGCCATCAAGCACGCTGGCCGACCGCGAACAGCAGCGAACTCGACGGCGTCAGCTCCGGGCAGCGATCGGCGAGCCGCGAACACTCCAGCGCCGTCTTCAACGGATCCGGCTCCAGCAGGCTCTCCGGCAACGGCACGTCCCGGAAGTGCGCGTCGATCGCGACCGTCAGCCAACCACCCGGCCCGGTCAGACCGTGCACCGTCACGGAGCGCAGCCCGGCGTTCGTCAGTTCCGTCCGCAGTTGCGTGGTGGTGTGGTAGGTCGTCTCCGCCATCCGGTCGTTGTCCGGGCTGAACCCGGTCTCGAGGATGTCCGCCACGATCCCGCGCCGCAGCAGCAACGTGTTGGCGAGCATGGACCCGATCAGGTTCGCCGCCCGGTTGATCGCGACCACCGCGATGAACCCGCCGGGCCGGATCACCCGGATCGCCTCGCGCAGCGCCAGCCGCCGATCCGCCGCCTCCGGCAGGTGATACATCGGACCCGCCAGCAGCACAGCGTCGAAGTACTCGTTCTCCCAGGGCAACCGCCGCGCATCCCCTTGTACTGCGCTGATCCCCGCGGCCGTGGCTTGTTCCACGTGGTGCTGCACGGGATCGAGCAGCTCGACCTCGTACCCGCGGTCCTTCAACCAGCTCGCATGTACTCCGGGTCCGCCACCGACATCCGCCACCACCGCGGGAGGTTCGGGGAGGTAGCGGGTGAGCAGGTCGTGAACCCGGGCTTGTTCCAGCCGGCCTTTCAAGGTCGAGCTCAACCGAGTCGCCTCGTCGTGCCGGGTCGTGTAGTGGGCCTCGATATCCAACTGGGTCGTCATGCCAGCCGAGTCTGGTCAGCGGTCCAGCCCGACGGCAGGCCAGATCGCGGGGCAACCCGGGGCAGATCCGCTGCCTGCCGCGTGGCCGGACGAGCTAGTCCAGGGGGCGGAGTTCGTCGGCGTAGGAGACGGAGACCCGGCGGAGGACGCCTTCCTTGACGGAGTACTGGCCCATGCGCCACAGCGGCGGGCTGTAGGCGTGGACGGTGACGCTGCCCTTGTCGAGGCCGGTGAGGCGGTGGATGTGGTCGGGGCCGAAGCCGTAGACGTCGCCCGCCTCGATCTCGGTCTCGATCGACTCGGTGCCGATCGCGAGGTTGTGCTCGACGAGTTTGCCGCGGGCGACTGCGACGGCGCCGGAGGAGACGTCGTGGTCATGCCAGCCGGTGTCGTTGACCGGCGTCCAGCAGATCAGCCAGACGTCGACGTTGGCGTCGCGGTGCAGCGAGGCGAAGACGCGCTCCTCGTCGCTGTAGGCGACCTTGTCCTCCCACAGGTGCGGCTGGGCGGCGATCCCGCCGGCGAGCTCGGCCAGCTCGGCGGGGTCCAGGTCACGTCCCGGAAGGTTGTCCAGCGACAGACAGTCGTTGAGCTCCACGAGCCGGCTGGCCTGGCGCGCGGGAACGACGGGTGCGTCGGAAACGGGCTGAGCAGTCACTGCACTCCCCTCTCGGAGATGCTGCCGGTCCAGGACCGGCAGGTGGTCGGGTACCTCACCACGGGCGCGGGGAGGGGTTTTCCCGCCGCGGGCGCGGCGAGGGGTCTGCGGCACCGAACAGCAGCCGGTGCGGGTTGTCGTGGCGGATCACCGCGGTGGCGGCGTCGCCCTGACGGAGGTCGACGGTCCCGGCGTACGGCCGGTCGGTGCCGTGCACGACCTGGTCGATGCCGAGGACCCGGGCGACCGCGTCGATCCCCTGCGGGCCGTAGCTCGAGGTGTCGACGTACAGGTTGGGGTCGATGGTGCCGAGGCGGCCGCCGCGAGCGGTCAGCCTCTCGTGGTGGACCGGAGCCAGGCCGGCCGCGGCGACGAAGCAGAGCCGCAGCCGCGGGAACGCGGTACGGCCGCCGAACGCGTGCCAGGCCCACCAGGCCGCTTGAAGTTGGAGCGAGTAGTCGACCACCGGGCACCACCAGCCCGGCAGGTTCTCGGTCGGCGGCGCGGGCGTGCCCGGGTGGATGAGGATCGGCTTGTTCACCCGCTCGGCAAGGGTCAGGAGTTCACCCAGCTGAGCCCAGCCGGCCGGAGTACCGACGACCTGGGCCGGGAGCTGCAGACCGAGGAATCCCTTGTCCAGAACGGATTCCAGGCCGGCGAGGTCAGGCTCGGGAAGATTGACGGCCGCCCAGGCCTTGAAGGGTTCGGGCAACGCGGCAGCGCCGGTGTGCCATGCATCGAGCAACGCCAGGTCACCGAGGTGCTCGATCCCGAGAGGGCTCGACAGCGACAGCCCGACCAGGGCGGTCCCATCCCCCTGCTCCTCGGCCAGCCGCTTGTCGACGGCGTGCGCCGCCGGGTCCACCTCGTACGGCGCTTCGCCGGCCGTGTGCAGGGTCCAGCCGTCCAGGTACGGCGGCTCGGTCCGGGCCCGGAGGCGGTCGACGAACTCGGCCGGCCACAGGTGCTGGTGCACGTCGATCACGCCGTTCACGGGCCGTCCTCTCGCTGGTCGCCGGATCCCTCGGGGCTGGTCACGAGGGAGATTTTGAAGCGCTTCACGTCACTTTCAGTGAAGCGCTTCAAAGGCTCTTTTGTCAAGCCGTGTCTCAGCACCGCCGACCTGTCGGCAGGCTTTTGTCGGCGGGGTGGCCTAGGGTCGATCACATGTCCGGAACTGGCCGCAGGCCGACCCTCAAGGACATCGCAGCGGAGACCGGCCTCTCGATGGCAGCCGTGTCCTACGCGCTGCGAGGTCTGCAAGGAACGCCGGAGACGCAGCAGCGGGTGCAGGAAGCCGCCGAGCGTCTCGGGTACCAGGCCGACCCCGTGGCCCGCGCCCTCGCCTCCGGCCGGAGTGGTTCGGTCGGCGTGCTCTGCGCCTCGCTCGAGGATCTCTGGCAGCAGCGCCTGGCCGCCGCGCTCGGCCGCGAGCTCCTCGCCCCGGACCGGAACGCGTGGATCATCGACTCCGCCGGCGACGCCGACCGGCAATTGCAGCTCGCCCAGCACCTGGTCGACCACCGGGCCGACGCGATCGTGGTGATCCCGATCGACCCGGCCGCCAAGAGCTGGGCCAAGATCGCCCAGCAGGCGCCGGTGATCGCGATCGGCGATGCGCTGCCGGCCGCGAAGGCGAAGTCCGAGGTCCTCTTCGACAACGACTCCGGAGTCAGTACCGCGCTCCGCCGGCTGGCCGACGCGGGTCACCGCACCGTCGCCGTCCTGAGCCCGTCCCGCCGGGTGGAGATCGAGAGTCCCGTGGAAGAGATCGCGCAGCGGATCGCGGCTGGGCTGAAGCTGAAGATCCGCATCATCCCGTGCCCGCACGATCTGAGCGGCGCGACCGAGGTGGCTCGCGAGCTGCTGACGTCGAAACAGCGGCCGACCGGCATCCTGGCGCTGGCCGATTCGATGGCCTTCGGGGTGTACGCCGCCTGCAGGGAGCTCGACATCCGGATCCCGGACGACCTGTCCCTGCTCGGGTACGACGACCAGCCGATGTCGCAGCTGCTCACGCCGCCGCTGTCCACCTTCCACTGGCCGCTCGACGACCTGGTCGCGGACGTCGTCGCCCGGGTCACCTCTGCCGTCGACACGAACCGACGGGTTCGCCGGACCACCGTCGAGCCGACCCTGATCGAGCGCGGCTCGGTCGCCGCCGCGCCCGCGAAGGCGTGACGACGACGCTGAGTCACCCACGACGGCCACACCCGCGAAACTAGACTAGTTCAGTGCACTTAAATTCCACTGTCCACTATCTGGATAGACGGGTAGCCGGACGGGCAGGCGGGATCAGCGGGCGAGACGGTCCAGCCGGGCGATGACCGCCGGGCGCCGGTGGTCGGTGCTGGGCAACGCCCGCTCCAGTACCTCGAAAACCTCGAGGTCCTCAGCGCCGGTGGCCGTCTGCGCGAACCGCCAGACCAGGTCGGTATCCCCGGAGTCCAGCACTGCGCGGCGCAACGTCGCATCGAGCTCGTCCCGCTCCGCACGCAAGGCCGGCGCGTCGGATCGCCCGAGCAGCGGCCCGGCGTACAGCTCGAGCGCCTTGGGGAGTTCTCCGCGGCGGACTGCGGCCTGTACGTCGGTGACGTCGCCCGACACGGCCGCGATGATCCGGTACGGCTTGGTGTCCAGGATGCCGACGCCGAGCAGGTTCCGTAGCCGGTGCATCTCCGCGCGGACCGTGGTCGGATTCCCCTCGTCGCCGTACAGCTGAAGCATCAACTGCTCCGCCGTGAGCCCGGAGGGGTGGAGCAGCAGCAGGGCGAGCACTTCCGCGCGGCGCAGCGTCAGGGCGATCTCCCGGCCGCCGACGACCGCGATCGGCTGACCCGAACCCAGCAGTTTGAGCCGCAGCGAGCGGCGGTGCCCGCGTACCGCGCCCGGGATGCGCAGCAGGTAGCCCTCGTCGAGTTGTTCGACCACGGCCTCCCGACCGTCGCCGAGCTCGATCCGCTCGGCGCCGCCGGAGATGTCGAGGCGGTCGGGCAGCCAGGCGAGCGGCTGGACGGCGAGGACCCGGCCGGTCGGAGTCAGCAGCGCGCCGGGGGCATCGCCGAGGGCGGTCAGGTGCCGCATGTTGCGGGCGCGGAGCTGCTCGTCGGCGGCGGCCATCCGGACCCGGAGCTGCCCCTCGGCGAGCTGAGCAGCCGCGGTCACCAGCGCCATCATCGCGGGGTGGACCGTGCGCAACGGACCCGAGACGTCGACAGCGCCGATCAGCTTGCCGGTGTCCGGGTCGTGCACAGGGGCGGCGGCACAGGTCCACGCGTGGATCCGGCGTACCAGGTGCTCGGCCGAGTGGATCTGCACGGGCTGGTCGGCGGCGAGCGCAGTACCCATGCCGTTGGTTCCGATCGCGTCCTCTGCCCAGACGGCGCCTTCGGACAGGGCGATCCGGTCGGCCTGGCGGCGGACGTCGGCGGCACCCTCGCGCCAGAGGATCAGACCCTGGGCGTCGGTGACGATCATGATGTGGGACGCCTCGTCCGCGATCGTGGTCAGCGTTTCCCGCAGTACGGGCAGGACCGCGCGCAGCGGATGGTTCTCCCGCAGCGTCTCCAGCAGGTCGGCCGAGACGACCATCGGCGGCGCGTCCAGCTCGGGATCGACCGAGGCCGCGAGCGACCGCTGCCAGGACTCCGCGACAAGTGGGCGTGGCATGGCAGGTGCCCGGCCTTCGCCGAGCACCTCGTCGTACAGCTCACTGAGCCGGCGCGCTTCCTGCGCTGCGTCCACGCCTCAGCCTCGCCCGGAACCGCCCGGCGTTCAAGAGCAGAGAGTGATGCAACGTCGATGCAACGTCGCCGGATCTAAGGTGCGGCCAACCGCCAAACCCTTTCGTTGGAGGATCAATGACGATCTATGCAGCTCCCGGGCAGGACGGCAGCCCGGTCGAGTTCAAGTCGCGCTACGACCACTACATCGGCGGCGAGTGGGTACCGCCTTCCAAGGGCGGTTATTTCGAGAACCCGACTCCCGTGACCGGTGAGAACTTCACCGAGATCGCGCGCGGCACCGCCGACGACGTCGAGCTCGCGCTCGACGCCGCCCACGGGGCGGCGCCGGGCTGGGGCCGGACGTCGTCGTCGGAGCGCGCCAACATCCTGAACAAGATCGCCGACCGGATCGAGGACAACCTCGAACTGCTCGCGGTCGCCGAGACCTGGGACAACGGCAAGGCCGTCCGGGAGACGCTGGCCGCCGACATGCCGCTGGCGATCGACCACTTCCGGTACTTCGCCGGCGCGCTGCGGGCCCAGGAGGGCTCGATCTCGCAGGTCGACGACGACATGGTCGCGTACCACTTCCACGAACCGCTCGGCGTGGTCGCGCAGATCATCCCGTGGAACTTCCCGATCCTGATGGCGACCTGGAAACTCGCGCCCGCGCTGGCGGCGGGGAACGCCGTGGTGCTGAAGCCGGCCGAGCAGACGCCCGCCTCGATCCACGTGCTGATGGAGCTGATCGGCGACCTGCTCCCGCCGGGCGTGCTGAACATCGTCAACGGGTTCGGCGTCGAGGCCGGCAAACCGCTTGCCTCTAGCAACAGGGTCGCCAAGGTCGCGTTCACCGGTGAGACCACCACCGGCCGCCTCATCATGCAGTACGCGTCGGAGAACATCATCCCGGTGACGCTGGAGCTCGGCGGCAAGAGTCCGAACATCTTCTTCGACGACGTCGCGAACAGCAAGGACGACTTCTACAACAAGGCCCTCGAGGGCTTCACCATGTTCGCGCTGAACCAGGGCGAGGTGTGCACCTGTCCGTCCCGCGCGCTGATCCAGGCCGGCATTTACGACTCGTTCCTGACCGACGCGAAGGCCCGGACCGAGGCGGTCAAGCAGGGCAACCCGCTCGACACCGAGACGATGATGGGCGCCCAGGCCAGCAACGACCAGTACGAGAAGATTCTTTCCTACATCGACATCGGCAAGGCCGAGGGCGCCAAGGTGATCACCGGCGGCGAGAGAGCCGACCTCGGCGGCGATCTGAGCGGCGGCTACTACGTCCAGCCGACCATCTTCGAGGGCGAGAACAAGATGCGGATCTTCCAGGAGGAGATCTTCGGCCCGGTCGTCTCGGTGACGAAGTTCGACGACTACGCCGACGCGATGAAGATCGCCAACGACACCCTGTACGGGCTCGGCGCGGGCGTCTGGTCGCGGGACATCAACACGGCGTACCGGGCAGGTCGCGAGATCCAGGCCGGCCGGGTCTGGACCAACTGCTACCACGCGTACCCGGCGCACGCGGCCTTCGGTGGGTACAAGAACTCGGGCATCGGGCGCGAGAACCACAAGATGATGCTCGACCACTACCAGCAGACCAAGAACCTGCTGGTCAGCTACAGCCCGACGCCGGACGGCTTCTTCTAAGCCCATGGTCGACAGGGTTTCGTTCACGGAGGAGGCGGCGGAGTTGCTCCGCCGCCTCACCGAGCTGCACGGCCCGCTGATGTTCCACCAGTCCGGCGGGTGCTGCGACGGCAGCTCCCCGATGTGCTATCCCGACGGCGAGTTCCGGACCGGCGCGGCGGACATCCGCCTGGGTGACCTGGCCGTCGACGGGCTCGACAAGCCGGTCGCGTTCTGGATGTCGAAGAACCAGTTCGAATACTGGAAGCACACCCACCTGACCGTCGACGTCGTCAAAGGCCGCGGCAGCGGCTTCTCCGTGGAGGCCCCCGAAGGCGTCCGCTTCCTGATCCGCTCCCGCCTCTTCAGCGACCAGGAGACCGCCGACCTGGGTCTCCTCTAGTGCGCAGGGCACTCGAACTCACGCAGCGAGTGCCGACCGTCCGGTGGCGTTGCCGGACAGCCGGCGCTCTTCACTTGCGCGGAAGCACGCTCAGGGCAAACAAAAACGGCCTCCCGAGGGAGGCCGTTGGACCACAGCCGTGAGGCCATGGCGTGGTATCCAGATCCTAGCTATCCACAGGCCCGCGATACAACCCAGCGAGGTGGACCTGAGACTCAGCGACTGTCGAGGTGCTCCTGCAATTCGTCGAGGGTGCGGACGCCGTGGTCCAGGACGGCTGGGTAGATGTCGGTGCCGCCGAGTTTGGCTGGGTAGTCGGGGTGGGTGTTCTTGAGGCGGAGGATTGTGAGTTTCTGGGCGGGGGTTGCTGTGCGGAGGCGCTCTGCCTCGGCGACGTGGGGGCGGTCGACAGCGTGGAGCCAGACGGTCAGGTCCACCTTCCAAAGGCCGCCTGGGCCCTCGTAGCGCAGTACGGCGTAGAACCGTTCGTCGGTGAGGCGGGGGGTGGGGCGGCGGTCGGCGCGTTCGTCGGTGAAGTCCGCGGCCAGGAGGCCGGGACGGGTGGCGATCCGGGCAAGGCCTTCCAGCACTGCGGAAGCGGTGGCCTCGGGAGCAGTGAAGGTGATGTCCAGGTCGCGGTAGTTCATCAGGCCGGAGAGGGCACTCCCGACCAGTTGGGGTGGGCCGAAGGTCGGGAACGCCGCTTCCAGGTCGAGCAGGCGGAATACGTCGAGCGCTTCCGCCTGTAGTGCCTCGGCACGGGCCACTAGGTCCATGCCGAGGACGTTAGGTTCAGGGGGCGGGGATCGCCAGTGGTTTGCCTGGTATGACGACCTGGGTGTCCAGGGGTAGCTCGGAGCCGTCTAGGTGGATTGCGTGGATGTCTAGGTGGCCGGCGTGGCATTCGAGGGTCAGGGTGGAGTCGCGGAAGGTGGCTACGCCCCAGCCCGTCCCGGCGACGAAGGGGACCTGCCAGCCGCCGGCCAGGCGGGCCGCCTCGAGTGGTGCGAAGGTGAGCGTGTTCGTCAGCGCGTTGTAGCTGAACCCCGCGAGGGCCTCCAGCACGGACCAGCCGGCGGCGTTGCGGATGTAGTGGTCGCCGCACTCGATCGGGTTGAACGGGTTACGCCGCGTCCCGTCGTACCGATCCCACATCCCTTGCAGTACGGCCATTCCCTCGTCGACCAGGCCCTCATAGAGAAGGTGCGCCGCGACCTGGTACTCCGAGCCCGTCCACACCTCGTCGCAGTACCGCGTGGGAACAGCAGGGCGGCCACCATGCGGCCAGGTACACATCAGCAGGCCGGTGTCGTCGCCGTCCGCGAACACCCGGTAGGGGTGGGAGAAGTCCGCGAAACCCGTGCGCAGGTTGTGCCGCACGACAGCGCGCAATGCCGTCTTCACGTGCTCGGCGGGGAGCAGGTAGCCCAGGTCGAGCTGGTGCGCCCACCACTGGCCGATCAGCTGATCGGCCAGACAGCCGTCGCCCCACTGGAAGTCCTGCTTCTCCTCGGGTGCCAGCACCTGGCGGTAGTACTCGCCGGTGAACAGCAACTCGTCGTACGCCTTGCTGCCGGCCTCGAACAGCATCCGGTAGTCCTTGCCGTCCTCGCCGAGCAGCAGCGCCATCTCCTGGGCCGCACGCAGTGCCGCGAGCCACAGGGTCCCCATGAACGAGTTGACCCCGCAGAGGTCGATGTCGTGCGTACTGGGCTGGATGCCCCGCAGTACGCCAGTGCCCTCCGGGTCCCACTTGCCGCGGATGTGAGTGAGCAGCCGCTCGACGTTCGGCCATCTGCTGGCGAGCCACTCCATCCCCGCCCCCTGCCGGACCTCCCGGTAGGTCTTGAGCACGCTGCCGAGCATCCCGTCGAGCGCGGGCTCCTCCGGGCCGCCTATCACCACGTCCCAGAGCTGGCGCTGGTACGTCGGCGCGATCACCCGGTGCGGGATGTACCCCTCCGGCGCCTGCATCACGTCGTACTCCGTGTCGCGCATGTCGCGTTCCAGCGCGGGGAAGAGCCGGGACAACGTCTGCTCGTAGTTCCAGACGTGCGTGCAGTTCAACGGGCACGATCCGCCGTACCGGCCGCCCCACATCACCGTGGACGCGCCCAGCGTCCCCTCGAACCCAAGCACTGTCCCCTCGGCGGTCCGGAAGACAGTAGGACTCCGTACGTCGGCCACCAGCGCTGCCAGACGCGTCCCCGTCTCACCAGGCAAGGTGCTCGACTCGAAGGCATCGCCCCACGCCACACTCGCGGCAGCCAGCTCGTCCCACCGGGCGACGAAGTCCTCGGCGACGGCGACCGCGTCCGGCTGCGCCTGGGTGTAGGCGTTGCCCAGCCAGAACTTGCTGTGCCCGTAGTCGCGCCGAGGCCCGAACTGGTGGAAGTCGACGGAGCGGTTCGCGAAATGCCACGCGATCAGGAACCGCACCCGCACGGTCTCCCCCGCCGCCAGGTGGAACGGCGCCGCGAGCCCACCGTTCCAGGTGGTCCCTGCCGGGCTGGGGCCGCTCGACGGGATCGGCCGATCGGTGGGCCGTCCCGCGAGGTAGGTGATGAACTGTTCGGGTGTCGTCCACTGCGGATAGGCCTTCGTGCCGGCACCGTCCGTACTGAGCACCATTTGCCCGGCGCCCGGGTGATCCGCCGGCAGCGTGCCGTTCTCGAACACCAGCGAGGTCCAGCCATCTCGCTGCCTCGAGCGGTTCGTGTTGCCACCGTAGAGGCCGCAGGACACGCCGTCGATCGGCGTGACGCCGTCCCAGCCCACTGCGTTCTGCAGAGCTCCGGCAAGTGAGCCGTGCACAGCGATCTCACCGGGGTTGTGCAGTGTGAAGGTGAAGGCCGCGACCGGCTGCGAGCTCGCAGAGGCGTCCAGCGGGACGAGCGGGTTGAAGACCTCCATACTCACGTCGATCGGTAGGTCGGTCTCATAGTCGACCCGAGCCTGCGGATAGACCGCGGCGACAGACGCCTCACCGACCGGTCGCAGCAGCGAGTGCAGCCGCCGCTCAGCAGCCGGTACTGCGTCGTCCGTCACCAGCGGCGTGCCCGATGATTCCTGCAAAGGCCCTTGCAGCAAACGGATCTCGTCCACTGGCGGCTCGACGCGGGACACCCGGATGGCGAAGAAGCTGTCCGGCAGGTGCCCTTCGTGGTTGCCGATGTTGTGCAGTTGCCACTGCCGGAGCGCACCGTTGCCCGCCAACGCCAGGTTGCCGGTCCCCAGACCACCCAGCGGCAGTGCGAAGTGCCGCAGGTTCTCACCGGTGTAGCGCGCCATGCATGTTCTCCGATCGTCCGAGAGTCGTCCAGGTGCCAGCGGATGCGAACAGCGCCACCGGCCCGGGAGCCAGCAGCAGCAATGAGGCAGTGACAGAGGTACCGAGCAAAAGAGCAACCACCGCGAGGGCAACCACCCCGAGCGGTACTGCGGGGGCGCGGGCGACCAAAGCCAGCGCTGTGAGCCAGAGCGACTTACCACGCAGCCCTGCGGTCACCCGAAGGCTGAAGGCACTGAAGGAGGTCAAGACGGCCAACACAATGGCACAACCGCTCACTGCCAGAGGCAAGGCCATCAGCGGTCCGCTGTAGAGCGTCCAGTTCACCAGAGCCAGTGCAGCAACGACTCCCGGGACCAGGCCTACCTCAAGCCCCGCTCGCCAATGCCGCTTGAGGTTTTGCAGCAGCAGGAGCACTCCGCCGCGCCCACCCAGAACGACGGAGTCGGTGGTCGCGGTCACCCCGGCCCACACCGGCGCAACCAGTAACGCGGACAGGAGCACACTGCCCGGTGTCACCCCGGGCATCAGGACCACCACGGCAGCGTACGCAGTACAGGTGAGGACGCCGATGACGGCCAGCAGCGGCAGTTCGTGCCACAGAGAGCGGAGCGCGACGGGCAGGTGATCCGTCATGCGCGCAACCCGGTGGACGCGATCGATGCGATGAAGGAGCGCTGGAAGATCAGGAACAGCACCAGGATCGGCAGCACCACCAAGGTGATCGCGGCGAACAGCACCACCGCCGGCCCACCGCCCATCGCTCCCTGCAGGGAGACCAGGCCGACCGGCAGCGTCATCTTCTCCGGCGACGACAAGAAGATGTACGGCCAGAAGAAGTTGTTCCAGGACGCCTCGAAGACGAAGATCCCCAGCGCCGTCAGACCCGGTCGGGCCAGCGGCAGGATCACCCGGAACAGGATCCAGAAGTGGCCGGCGCCGTCCATGATCGCCGCCTCGTCCAGCTCCCGCGGGATCGACGCGATGTACTGCCGCAGGAAGAAGATCCCGAACACGTTGACGAGCGCCGGCAACCAGATCGCCACCGACGTGTCGACCAGGTGCAGCCACCGCATCAGGATGAACACCGGTACTACGGTCAGCTGAACCGGCACGACCAGGGCCGCCAGCAGCACCAGGAAGATCTGGTCCCGGCCGGGGAACCGCAGCCGCGAGAACGCGTAGGCGGCCAGTGCACTCGTCAGCAGCGATCCGGCCGTGGTGATCAGCGCGATCTGCAGGCTGTTCCACGCCATCCGGGCGAACGGGATCAAATCCGGCACCTGCTGGAAGTTCTCCAACGTCGGCGGCCGCGGGATCCACCGCGGCGGCAGCTGGAACGCGTCGATCGGCTGCGACAACGCGGTCACGATCAACCAGACCAGCGGCGCGATCATCAGCAGCCCGCCGAGCACCAGGACGAGGTCGAGCAGCCTGCCCTTCAATGCGACGCCGTTCAGTGCAGGGCCGTTCACTGGTGCACCCACCTTCGGCTGAGCCGGAACTGCAGCCCGGTGGCGATCATGATGACCAGGAACAGCACCAGCGACAGCGCCGCGGCGTACCCGACCTCGAAGGACTGGAAGCCCTTCTCGTAGGTGTACATCACGATGCTCTGGGTGGCGCCGTCCGGACCGCCGTTGGTCATGATCAGCATCGGGTCGAAGATCTGGAACGCGCCGATGAAGGTGATCACGGTGGCGAAGAAGATCGTCGGCGACATCACCGGCAGCGTGACGCTCCAGAACCGCCACCAGGCGTTCGCGCCGTCCACCCGGGCCGCCTCGTGCAACTGCGCGGGCACCGTCTGCAGCCCGGCCAGCAGGATGATGAACGTGTACCCGATCGTGTGCCACCAATCGACCACGATCAACGTCGGCAGGGCCCAGGTCGGCGAGGCGAGCCAGTTCGTCACCGGCAACCCGAGCGACGAGAGGTAGTGCGTGGCCAGGCCGAACGACGGATCGAGCACGTACTTCCAGATCAGCGCCACCGCCGCCCAGGACACCAGGAACGGGAAGAAGTACGCGGTCCGGACGAAGTACTTCGTACCGCGCGTCATCGTCCGGTGCACGCCGAGCGCGAGCAGCATGCCGATCCCGATGTGCGTGACCACCGACGCCGTGGCGAAGACGAAGGTGTTGATCACGGCGCGGATGGTGGCCTCGTCCGTCACCAGCTGCCGGAAGTTGTCCAGGCCGGCGAACTCCGGCGTACTGAGCAGGTCCCAGTGGAACAGGCTCAGCCCGAAGGCCGCGACCAGTGGAGCGGCGACGAAGACCAGGAACAGCAGCACAGCGGGGCCGATGAACAGATAGCCGGGCAGCCAGTCCCGCCGTTGCTGAGGAGTCGCCTGCTTCGCCGCCTGAAGTTCTGCTACGGCGGTCGCCATGAAGTCAGACCAGTCCCTCGAGCGCCGTCTGGGTCTTGCCGAGGGCGTCGGCCGGCGCGGCGTTGCCGGTCAGCACCTGCTTCCAGCCGTCCTCGATCGCCTTCTGGACCGCGGCGCCCTTGTCCGGTGAGGGAATCGGGGTCGCATAGCTGAGCGCCTGGTAGAGCGACTCGGTGCCCTTCGGGGCGTCGGTCAGGAACGACTCGCTGTTCGCGATCGACTTGCGGGCCGGCACGATGGTGCCGCCGAGCTGGGCGAAGAAGGACGAGCCCTCCTTGGAGATCAGGAACTTGATGAAGGTCCAGGCCTCGTCCTTCTTCTTCGACGCCTTCATGATCGGGTAGCCGTTCCAGCCGACCGGCGAACCCTGCTCGACCTTCACCGGCCAGGGCACGATGCCGATCTTGTTCTGCACCTTCAGGTTGCGGATGCTGATGATCGGCCAGCGGCCACCGCCGAACATCGCCAGCTTGCCCTGCGCGGCGGCCGTGGGGGCGTCGAAGGTGCCGCCCGGCGGAGGTGACAACTTGTCGGCCACCAGCGCCCGCTGGAACTCCGCTGCCTCGATCACGGCCGGATCGTTGAAGGTCGGCTTGGACCAGTCGTCGTTGAAGCTGCTGGTGCCGTTGGTGAGCAGCCAGGGCATGATCGCGGCGAAGTACGCGGAGTCCGCGGCGTACCCGAAGGCGCCGGTCTTGGCCTTGATCTGGTCGCACGCCTTGCGGAAGTCGTCCCAGGTCCACTTGGCCGTCGGCTCCGGTACGCCGGCCTTGGCGAAGAGGTCCTTGGAGTACCACATGCACATCGTGTTGAACTCGCCTGGCAGGTAGTACGTCTTGCCGTCGGTGGAGCTGTACTTCTTGTTCCACTCGATCAGGTTCGGGTCCATGTCGGCGTAGTACTCGTCGATCGTCGCCTTGTCCTTGGCGATGAAGTCGTCGAGCGGCGCGAGCAGGCCCTTGGACGCGAACAGCCGCTGGCCCTCGGTCGCCACCTGGATCACGTCCGGCACCTGGCCGCCGGCCAGGCGGGTGGACAGCTTGTTGAAGAAGTCGCCCCAGTTCGACAGCGGGATGCCCTCGGCCTTGAGCTTGATCTCCGGGTGTTGCTCGCTGAACTTGGCGAACAGCTTGTTCCAGGTGGCCTGCTGCTCGGCCGTGCCCATGTAGACGAACGACAGTTCCTTCGTGCTGGAACCGCCGCCGCTGTCGTCACCGCCTCCGCAGGCAGTCAGTGCGCCACTCGCGCCGACGGCCAGCGCAGTACCGCCCGCGGCGCGCAGGAATCCGCGGCGGCTGAGTCCGGATCGTTCCAGTGCAGGGGTCATCGCGCTCGCTCCTCGGTCCGGCGCGACTGCCTCACCAGGGTCGGACGGCCGCGTTCCATTGGGCGGGAAATCGATTTCTCGCCAGCATAGGCCCGGTCGCCGAGGCCCTGTCAAGGGCGTTCGGTCAATCCGCCGGCCTACTGCACGACGCCGAGGGTCAGCAGGATGTTGGCGTAGAGCCGCTGTTCTCCGGTGGCGACGGCGACGGCCAGCTCAGGACCGCGGGCAACGGCATAGAAGTCCCCGCGGCCCAACGGCTGCAGCGAAATGTCCGGCAGCAGCGAGCGGAAGCGCTCGTAGATGCCGGGCTCTTCCCCGGTGTCGGTCGCCATCACCCGGGCCGCCTCGACCGGCACCACACCGAGCAGTGTTTCGAGCACGTCGTCGACCGGGATCTGGCCCGGCCGCAGGTTAAGCCAGACAGTCTCGGCCGTCGCCGACACCGCGGTCGCATACGGATAGTTGCCATCGGCCAACAGCACGACGGACCCGTGCCCGGCCCGCGCGAGTGCCCCGAGCAACGGCGGATGGATCAACGGATAGCGCAGCACCAGGGACCTCCACGGCATCGACGGGAAATCGAAGTCAGGGACGACTCAGGGTAGGCCCAGACCCACTCCCCGCGGGGAGACAGAGCTCCTGTGGACAGCGCCGGCGCGCCGAATCACCGGCCGGAGCACCGAGCGCGGCGACCTGCGGACCGGCCACTTCCTCGGCGTGCACGCGCTGCAGGCGATCCCATTGGTTGCCCTAGGCGTCGTTCTGCCGGCCAGGCGGTACCCGGCGTTGCGCCCCGAGGGTCCACGCGCCGCCCTGGTCGCGGTAGGCGCCGCGGCGTACGCGGGACTGATCTGGCTGGTCACCTGGCAGGCCGAGCGCGGCGAGTCCCTCGTGCACCCGGGCACGCCGACACTGCTCGCGGCCGGGTCGTTGCTCAGTACGACCATTATCCTGTCGCTCGCAGTGGTAGTCCGTGCACAGAGGACAACCCTTGCTTCCGCCAGATTCCGCAGATAACCCTTCCCCGGGCTCGCCCGGGGACTTAGGGTCAGCCCGGGACGGACCGTGGAGGGCGGTCCGCTAAGACAAACTTCATGGAGCGTTGCAGTGAAAGTTTCAGGCAAAGGGCGGGGGCTCCTGGCAGTCGCTGCGGTGTCCGCCACCACCCTGCTCGCCGTAGCGGCCGGTGGCGGTGCCACGGCCGCCACTACCGCCAACCCGGACTCCAAGGGCCCGAGCGAGGCGACCAATCCGATCTCGTCGAAGGAGCGGAAGGGCAACTACGACGCCCGGACGCCGAATGCCCGATCGACCTACGCGCGCGCCGCGAAGGTGGTCGGCAAGGAGACCGCGGCCTCGGAGAAGTTCCGCGACTCCCTCGGCACCCAGGGCGTGGTGTCCGTGGACGCCAACACCGGTACGCCGGACCAGGTGACCAAACTGGACGGCTTCCTCACCGGGAAGAGCGCCAAGAAGGCGACCGACATCGCGCTGGCCTACGTCAAGGCGCACCCCGAGGTCTTCAAGCTCTCCGAGTCCGACCTCGGCACCCTCAAGCTGCGCAAGGACTACGTCGACGACCTCGGCACGCACCACATCTCCTGGGCGCAGGAGGTCGACGGCATCGAGGTGTTCGGCAACGGCCTGAAGGCGAACGTGACCAAGACCGGTCAGCTCATCTCCCTGCAGGGCGCCCCGATCGCCGGGCTGGTCTCGCAGGCACGGGCCCGCTCGGCCGCCCCGGCCGTCAGCGCCGACGCGGCCCGTTCTGCGGCCGCCGAGGACATCTCGGGCAAACTGGCCTCCGCCAAGGCGACCAAGTCCGGTGTGACCACCAAGTGGAGCAACGGCGACAGCGCCAAGCAGGTGTACTTCTACACCGCCAACGGCCTGCGCAAGGGCTGGATGACCTACGTCAACGCCGGCGGCTCGAAGATCTACACCCACGTCATCGACGCCCAGACCGGCGGCCTGCTGTACCGCAAGGACCTGGTCAGCGAGGGCAACGGCGACGCCCTGGTGCAGGACAACTACCCGGGTGCCCCCAAGGGTGGCACGCAACGCACCGAGAACCTGATCTACAACAAGTGGCTGCCGAAGACCGCGAAGACGCTGCTCGAGGGCACCTCGGTGGCCGCGTTCGCGGACATCAACGACGACAACCAGCCGAACGGCGGTGAGACGGTCAAGGTGCCCGGCACCAAGACCACCTCGGAGTACAAGCTGGTCCCGTTCCAGTCGAGCAGCTTCTGCTCGGCGGCGTTCGTCTGCACCTGGGACCCGGCCAAGCCGGACTCCTGGAAGACGAACATGAACCAGGACGTCACCAACGCGTTCTACCTGGCCAGCAACTTCCACGACTGGCTGGCCAAGCCGCCGATCAGCTTCACCCCGGCGGCCGGCTCGTTCGACGCCGCGGGCGGCGACCCGGTGCTGCTGAACGCCCTCGACGGCGCGGCGACCGGCGCCAACGGCGGCCCCGACGGCAACCACGTCAACAACGCGAACATGTCCACTCCGCCGGACGGCATCCCGCCGACCATGCAGATGTATCTGTTCCACACCCCGGGCGCGAGCGACGAGCAGGACGGCTACGTGCCGAGCAGCTCGGGCAACGACGCCAGCGTCCTGTACCACGAGTACACCCACGGTCTGTCGAACCGCCTGGTCGTGGACGCGACCGGCAACTCGACGCTGAACAGCATCCAGGCCGGCTCGATGGGTGAGGCGTGGAGCGACTTCTACGCGATGGACTACCTGGTCTCGCACGGCCTGGAGAAGGACACCACCGCCCCGGGCGAGATCCTCGAGGGCAAGTACGTCGCCCACGGCGAGCTGTTCCGCACCCAGGCGATCGACTGCCGGGTCAAGGCCACGGCGCCGACCTGTGTCGGCCTCGACGGCTCGCAGGGTGGCTACACCTACGGTGACTTCCCGACCATCGGCGGTACGCCGGAGGTGCACTCCTCCGGTGAGGTGTGGGCGCAGACCATGTGGGACCTGCGTGAGCGCTTCGGCCGTAGCTACGCGATGAGCATCATCACCCGTGCGATGGAGCTGTCCACCGCCGACCCGACGATGCTCGACATGCGCAACGCGATCGTGCAGGCCGACCTGGTCGCCAGCGGCGGCAAGAACGCCGGCATCATCTGGCAGGTCTTCGCCAACCGCGGGATGGGCTGGTTCGCGGGCGTGCTCGACGGTGGCGACTCGCACCCGGTCGAGGACTTCCACATCCCGCCGAAGGGCTCCACCACGACGATCACCGGCACGGTGACCGACAAGGACACCGGCGCTCCGGTGGCCGGCGCGCTCGTCTTCATCGGCGGCCACGCCTCGGGCTACGCGGGTGACTACTCCGCCGTGACCGCGGCGAACGGCAAGTACACGATCAAGGGGGTCCTGCCCGGCACCTACGGCAAGTTCGTCGTCTCCGGCGCCGGCTACGAGGTGCTCGGCGCTCCGCTGGCAGTCAAGGCCGGCGGCACCACCGCGAACTTCGCCCCGCGGCGCAACTGGGCGGCAGCGTCAGGTGGCGGCTCGGTGGTGGACTTCACCGGTCCGGACTTCACCCCGCAGTGTGGGCCGGACTACGCGATCGACTCCAGCCAGGGCACCGGCTGGGGCAGCACGACGGGTGACAACAACGGCACCCCGACCAACGTGATGATCCCGAAGAACATCGACATCGCGTTGCCGGCCGCCGTGAACATCACCAAGTTCTCGGTCGACCCGTCGAACACCTGTGGTGACCCGGGCAGCGCCTCGACCGGTAAGTACCGGATCGAGACCTCGGTCGACGGCACCACCTGGGCGACCGCCCAGGAGGGCGAGTTCACCGCCGCCAACCGCGGCAAGTACACCGAGCTCACCCCGTCGGGCAACACCGCCGGCGTGAAGTTCGTCCGGTTCGTGATGCTGAGCCCGCAGGTTCCGGACTTCGCGAACAACTGCCCGCTCGGCGCGTTCGGTGGCTGCCAGTTCACCGACATGACCGAGATCCAGGTCTACGGCACCAAGTAACACCCAGCACCACCCGCGAGGGCCGGCCGAGCATCCGCTCGACCGGCCCTCCGGCTTTTCAGCTACCCGCGCGAGAAGTGAGACGCAACACGCGGGCGTGATGAGGCCGACACCCACATGACTCACCGGTAACCAACCAATAACATCGCTGGTATGCAGATCCTCGCCATCGTCGTCTCGCTCGCGGTCGCCGCTGTCGGCATCGCGTTGTTCGGCAAGACGATCGGGCACATCGTGTCCGTCATCAAGCTCGGCCAGCCGGTCAGCCGGACCGACAAGCCGGGGCAGCGCTCCGCCACGCTGGCCAAGGAGACGCTCGGGCACACCAGGATGCTGCAGTGGAGCCACATCGGCGTGCTGCACTGGTTCGTCGCCTTCGGCTTCATCGGGTTGTTCCTCACTCTGGTGACGGCGTTCGGGCAGCTGTTCAACGCGCACTACGCGCTGCCGATCATCGGGCACTGGTTCGTCTTCGAGTGGGCCACCGAGTTCCTCACCTGGACCGGCCTGGTCTCGATCGTGGGACTGATCGTCATCCGGCTGCTCAACCTGCCGAAGGGTCACCTAGCCCGGTACAGCCGGTTCTTCGGTTCGCGCGCCTGGCAGGCGTACTACGTCGAGTACACGATCCTCGGCGTGCTGGTCTGCATCCTGCTGCTGCGCGGCCTGGAGTACGAGCTCGGCGCAGGCTCCAAGTTCCATTTCCCCACCACGTTCTTCTTCGGCACCGCCCTGTTCGGCGGGCTGAGCGAGCAGGCGCTGGAGAACACGGTCTACCTGGTCGCGATGATCAAGATCCTGATCTCGTTCGCCTGGATGATCACCATCTCGCTGAACGCCACGATGGGCGTCGCCTGGCACCGGTTCACCGCCTGGCCGAACATCTGGTTCAAGCGCAAGGCCGACGGCGGGACCTCGCTCGGCGCACTGCAGCCGATCATGATCAAGGGCGAGCCGATCGACTTCGAGAACATCGAGGAGCTCGACGAGGACGCCGCGCTCGGGGTCGGCAAGGTCGAGGACTTCACCTGGAAGGGCCTGCTCGACTTCACCACCTGTACCGAGTGCGGCCGCTGCCAGTCGCAGTGCCCGGCCTGGAACACCGACAAGCCGTTGTCGCCGAAGCTGATCATGATGAACCTGCGCGAGCACGCGTACGCCAAGGCGCCGTACCTGCTGGCCTCCTCGGACGACGAGCGCCAGTCGCTGCCGGACCTGGTGAAGGCCGAGCAGGAGCGCCCGCTGGTCGGCTCCCCCGACGTCGCCGTGATCGACGAGGAAGCACTCTGGGCCTGTACTTCGTGCGGCGCCTGCGTGCAGCAGTGTCCCGTCGACATCGAGCACGTCGACGCCATCATGGACATGCGCCGCTACCAGGTGCTGATCGAGTCGTCCTTCCCGTCCGAGCTCAACGGGCTCTTCAAGGGCTTGGAGAACAAGGGCAACCCGTGGAACATGAACCCGTCCGGCCGGATGGACTGGGCCAAGGGTCTGCCGTTCGAGGTCAAGCAGGTCGGCACCGATGTCGAGACACTGGCCGAGGTGGAGTACCTGTTCTGGGTCGGGTGCGCGGGCGCCTTCGAGGATCGCGCCAAGAAGACCACCCAGGCCGTGGCGGAACTGCTGAACATCGCGGGTGTCTCGTTCGCAGTACTGGGTGATGGCGAGACCTGCACGGGTGACCCGGCGCGGCGGGCCGGCAACGAGTTCGTCTTCCAGCAGTTGGCGATGCAGAACGCCGAGGTGTTCAAGGAGACCGGCGCGAAGAAGGTCGTCTCCACCTGCGCGCACTGCTTCAACACCCTGAAGAACGAGTACTCCCAGCTGGGTGTGGAGCTCGACGTCATCCACCACACGCAACTGCTGAACCGCCTCGTCCGCGAGGGCAAGCTGACCCCGGTCGCCCCGACGGACAGCGCACTCAACGGCCAGAAGATCACCTACCACGACCCGTGCTACCTCGGCCGCCACAACCAGGTGTACGACGCTCCGCGCGAGCTGCTCGACATCATCCCGGGCGCGGAGTTCGCCGAGATGCCGCGGAACCAGACGAAGTCGTTCTGCTGCGGTGCGGGCGGCGCGCGGATGTGGATGGAGGAGAAGGTCGGCACCCGGATCAACCTGAACCGGACCACCGAGGCGGTCGAGACCGGCGCGGACAAGATCGCCACCGGCTGCCCGTTCTGCCGGGTGATGCTGTCCGACGGCCTGACCGCCAAGCAGGCGGACGGATCGGCCCGCGAGGAGGTCGAGGTCGCCGACGTCGCGCAGCTTCTGCTCGCCTCGGTGAAGCGCGGGTAAAGCCCAGTACAAGTCTCTGCCACGAAGCGGCAATTGATTTCCCAGGCAGGGATTCCAGCCCGTAGGATCCAACGCCTTGATCCACTGGGAGGAAAACAAAGTGAGGTTCAGTTCTCGGGTGGCGACCACGGTCGTCACCCTGCCGTTGATGCTCGGACTCGCGGCCTGCGGTTCGGACAAGACGGCCACCGTCAACGCAGGCACCACGCCGACGCCCGTCAGCACGCCGGTCACCACGCCGAGCCAAGCACCGGAGCGGGTGGCTCCGGCCGTCGCGCACCTGAACACGGCGAGCTTCCTGCCGGCGATGAAGAAGTCGATGGTCGGCAAGGACTCTGTCAAGATGACCATGAAGATGGTCGCCGGCGGTCAGACCATGACGGTGACCGGTCAGCAGACCATGAAGCCGGTCGCGATGCAGCTGGAGATGAACGGCGCGGCCTTCGGTGGCAAGGCCAAGATGATCGTCGTCAAGAACATGCTGTACCTGTCCACCCCGGACGTCCCGGCGGGCAAGTACCTGAAGATCGACCCGAAGGACTCCAGCAACCCGATGGCGGCCAGCCTGGGCGGGATGCTGGACGAGATGGACCCGAGCAAGACCTTCGAGTCGTTCGACGGCGGTCTGAAGGCCGCCAAGTTCGTCAAGACCGAGACGATCGACGGCCGCAAGGTGGACCGGTACGCCGTCACCGTCGACATGGCGGCCGCGCTGAAGGCCAAGGGCCAGAAGATGGTCGCCGGGATGCCGAAGACGCTGGTCTACACGGTCTGGATGGGCTCCACCGACCACCTGATGTACAAGATCTTCTTCGAGATGGCCGGCGTGAGCATGACCATGAACGCCTCCGACTGGGGCAAGCCGATCAGCATCAAGGCTCCCCCGGCGAGCAAGATCGTCAGCCGCTGACCCAGCGGACACCGGCGATCGCCTGACCAAGGCGTCCGGAGTGGTGAGGCAGGCCCTCACCGCTCCGGACGTCGTCGTTTAGCGCAGGTACGAGGCGCCGTTGAAGTCCAGTACGGCGCCGCTGGACCAGCCGGCCGGCGGGGACGCGAGCCAGAGGACGGCAGCGGCGACCTCCTCGGGCGTCGCCACCCGGTTGAACGGGCTCTGGGCGCGGATCGCGTCGCCGCCGGGCCCGTTCAGACCCTGCGCGGCCATGTCGGTGGCGATGAAACCGGGCGCGATTGACGTCACGGTGATGTCATGGGGCGCCAGCGAGACCGCCATCGACTGCCCGAAGGCGTGCAGTCCCGCCTTGCTGGCCCCGTAGGCGGGCACATCCGGCTCCCCTCGGTACGCCCCGCGCGACCCGACATTGACGATCGCGCCCCGCCTGACCCCCTCGGCCGGGTCCCGGTCGAGCATCTGCCGGGCCACGCACCAGGTCAGGTGCGCGGCCCCCTCGAGATTCACCGCCAGCGTCCGGCGCCACGCCGCCACCCATTCGTCGTACGACGTGTCGGCGAGCGGGTGGCCGATCCGGCGCGACCCCGCGACCGGGTCGTCCACGAACAGCGCGGCGTTGTTCACCAGGACGTCGATCCGTCCGAGCGTTGCTGCCGATTCCTCAACCAGGGCCGGGATTCCGGCCGGTTCGCCGAGATCTCCGACCACCACCTCATGCCCCTGCCCGGGTAGTTCCGCCAACACGGCTCGGGCCTTGTCGGTCGCGCCGCGGCAGTGCAGCACGACCCGGTCGCCGGCCGCGGCGAATACCTTCGCCACCTCGGCTCCGACCCCTCGCGACGCACCGGTGACGAGCACTCCTCTGGACACCCTGTTCCCCTCTCCGTGGACTGCCCTCATTCTGCCCTGACACCACCCTGGCGGCTCGATGACATCAGAAGGGGTTGACAGTGACGTCACGATGACGTCAGTATTGCGTCATGGAACTTGATCACTACCTCGAGTCGGTCCGCCGTAGCGTGGAGAACGCCACCGCGTTGGCCGACGACCAAACTCGCTCCGTGGCCCAGCGCCTCGGCGCCACGCTGGATGACGCGGGCCGACTGGCCCTCATCTCAGCCCTGTCCGACGCTGCCGGGGAGATCAGCCGCGAGCTGTCCCCCGGATCGGTCGAGCTCCGGATGGCCGGCGGCCGTCCCGAGTTCGTGGTCACACCGGCCCCGAGCCAGCTGACCGGAGCCGATGACGACGAGCTGGACGACGACAACGACCACGACCAGCCGGCCGCGCAGGACGTCGCGCCGGATGCCGACGAGCCGACCGCGCGGATCACGCTGCGGCTGCCGATGTCGGTGAAGAACAAGGTGGACGAGGCCGCCAACGCCGAGGGCATCTCCTCGAACGCGTGGCTGATGCGCACCGTGATGACCGCCCTGACCGGCGGTCGCGGACCCCGGCCGCCCCGGCCGCCGCGCGCTCCGCGGGGTGGCTTCTTCGGCCCGGACGGACCGCTCGGCCCGGAAGGTCCGCTCGGGCCCGACGGCGTCTTCGGCAAGGACGGCGTCTTCGGACCCGAGGGACCCTTCGGCCCGGACGGCGTCTTCGGCGAGGGCTCCCGCCGCGGCGAGCGCGGTGAGCGCCGTGACCGCGGCGACCGTCGGGGCGAGCGCGGCGACCGTGGCAACGGACGTGGCCGCGGCGGCCGCGACCAGCGGGTGACGGGGTGGGCGCAGTGAGCGACCTCATCGGCACCGAGCTGACCGACGACATCCAGCGGGTCCGGATCGAGATCGGCGCCGGCCTGGTGGAGATCGTGCCCGCCGACGGCGAGCAGACCACCGCGACCCTCGAGGTGATCAACGGCTCCGCCGACGACGTCACCTTCAAGGTCACCAACGGTGAGCTGGTGGTCGAGCCGGCCAAGCAGTTCGCCCGCCGCGGCCCTGAGGTCCGGGTCCACATCGCGACCCCGGCCACCCTGGACGCGCGGATCAAGACCGGCTCGGGCGACATCTCGTCCCGGATGCCGCTGGGCGAGGCCCGGCTGTCGTCCGGCTCGGGTGACATCCGGGTCGAGCAGATCGCCGGCAGCCTGGCAGCGAGCGCCGGCAGCGGCGACATCCGGGTCGGGAACTCGGTGGGCACGGTCCGGGCCAGCACCGGCTCCGGCTCGATCGACATCGGCGAGGCGAACGACTCGGTCGGCGTGACCACCGGGTCCGGTGACGTCCGGATCGGCGACGCGGCCGGCCCGACCACCGTCAAGGTCGGCTCGGGTGACATCACCATCGAGCGGATCCGGGACCACTCGGTCGTCACCTCCGGCTCGGGCGACGTCCGGGTCGAGCTGACCGAGGGCCCGAGCGTCCGGGCGGAGACCGCCCGCGGCGACGTCCAGATCGGCGTACCGGACGGGCTGCCGACCTACCTCGACCTGAAGACGGTCACCGGGCAGATCCGGTGCGACCTCGAGCCCGGCGAGAAGCCGGCCGACGGCGAGCCCTCGCTGATGCTGCGGGCCCGCACCGTCTCCGGCGACATCACCGTCGTCCGGGTCTGAACCACCAAGCGCCATCAGCACCACCACATTCGTCAACGGGGACCAACGTGAGGGGAGCAGGACGATGATCACCGAACACCAAGAGGTCGCGCGCTACCAGGTAGAAGAGAAGCTCCGTGCCGCTGAGCTGCGGGCGCTGCGCAAGGAGGACCGCGCGACCCGTCGCGCGGCCTCCGGCCCGAGTGGTCCGCGGCACGAGCTCGCGACGGTACTGCGGCGCCTGGCCGACCGCCTCGAACCCCAGCCGCGGCACCGGCGTACCGGTCTCTCGGTCGTCCGGTGAGCACCGTGACCACGCAAGCACTTTGCAGCATGTTGCAACGCCTGGGGCTTGTGCCGGTGAGGGCCCGCTGACGCTGTTAGTGTCCTCGCCGTCACTCTTGGTCAATCTGGGGAGAGAGAAACGATGTTGCGTCCGTTGATCACCGTCACCGCGGCGGTCGTTCTACTGGCCGGCTGCAGCGGCGGCGACGACAAGGCGTCCAACTCGAGTCCGGACGACGGAGGCCAGTCGGCCTCCCCGACGCCGACCGCACCGGAGCTCGCATCCTTCGACCCGCCCAAGGCCTTCGCCGCGCTGTCGGCGATCGCGGAGCCGAGGACCGAGGACAGCTCGGTCGACACCGCCAGGGCCGGCATGGTCGGCCAGACCTCTCTCTACGCGAACCGCACCGCCATCACCGGCCGTACCCTGGCCGGTTCGAGCTGGCAGGTGCTCGCGAAGGAGGTCCAGACCACCAAAACGACAGACTTCACCGGGCCGATGGCCGTCCAGCTGGACGGCAAGGAGGTCATCGCGACCGCCTACATCCAGGACGTTCAGGGCAGCGGCACCCAGAAGTCCCACGGTCAGCTCAACTTCCAGTGGATCGATCCGGCCGAGGGCAAGGTGATCACCTCGATCGCCTTCGACCTCACCCCGACGCTGGGTCCCGGCAACGGCGGCGGCAGGATCCTCAGCCAGGCCTACGACGCCGCGACCGGACAGGTCGTCATCGCGCTCACGGTCTCGTCCCCGGACGGCACCGCGAAAATCGAGGACCTCAGCGTCTACGCCGATCCGAAGACCAAGAAGGCCACCGCGATCCCGTCCCTCAAGGCCGCCGGAGTGCTCAACGGCGTCGTCATCGCGGCCAAGGGCCAGCAGGGCGAAGGCAAGCGGAGCCTCTCGATCGCCTCCGTGGACGGCGCCACCGGCACCGTCAAGAAGGCCGCCGCCGTGCCAGGGAAGAACTACCTGTCGGCGCTCGGTACCGGCGGCCGGCGCGCCTACCTACACGGCACCGGATTCGTCGAGGGCGGCCTGGGGCACTTCGTGTCGTCCGTCTACTCCGTCGACATCGCCACCGGCGCGATCGTCGAGACGAAGCGGGCTGAAACCCCCAGCCGCTCCGAGGGCTACACCTGCTTCTCCGACCACGCGACCGCCTTGGTCTGCAACGGCAACGCCAGCCAGGGCAAGGACGAGATCCTGGCGTTCGACGAGACGACCGGCAAGCAGAGCTGGGGCTACACCTCCGAGTCGGCCAACCGCGTAGTCCCCGATGTCACCACGGTCTACAACGGCGCGGTCTACGGCCTGGCCGGCGACCAGCCCGTCGTGATGGACGCCAAGACCGGCCAGGACGTGCCGATCCCGACGCCAACTCCCAGTGCGACCCCCTCGGATGGCACCACGCCGTCTGAGGGCGGCGACTCCGAGGTCAGCCCGTCGGACGGCAACTCGCCGAACGACGGACCCACGCTCGGTGGCAAGAACATGGGCGGCTGGGGTGACACGTCGCTGATCTGGGGCAAGCCGCAGTCTCCGCAGATGGTCTCGAAGTACGGCAGCACCTACCTGCTGGACCCGGGCGGCAAGGCGCCGATGGGCACAGAGAAGATCTTCGTGGTGCAGAAGGCGATCGGCTGATCGACTGGCATGACGAGAGGCCCCGGGCGGATCCGCCCGGGGCCTCTCGTCTGTCCGGCTGGTTCAGATGTCGCTGCGGTGGAAGTTCAGGTACGACCGCGACGGCGTCGGGCCGCGCTGCCCCTGGTACCGCGAGCCGTACTTCGCGGAGCCGTACGGGTGCTGCGCGGGCGAGGACAACCGGAAGAAGCAGAGCTGGCCGATCTTCATCCCCGGCCAGAGCTTGATCGGCAGCGTCGCCACGTTCGACAGCTCCAGCGTCACGTGCCCGGAGAAGCCCGGGTCGATGAAGCCGGCGGTGGAGTGGGTCAGCAGGCCGAGTCGGCCGAGCGAGGACTTGCCCTCCAGCCGCGCCGCCACGTCGTCGGGCAGCGTCACCAGCTCGTAGGTGGAGCCGAGCACGAACTCACCGGGATGGAGGATGAAGGGCTCCTCGCCCTCCGGTTCGACCATCCGGGTCAGGTCGGGCTGTTCCTGGGCCGGATCGATGTGCGGGTAGCGATGGTTCTCGAACACCCGGAAGAATCGATCCAGCCGCACGTCGACGCTCGACGGCTGCACCATCGCAGCATCGAACGGGTCCAGCTGGACCCGCTTCGCGTCGAGCTCGGCCAAGATGTCACGGTCGGAGAGCAGCACGAACGCAACTTACCGCAGCGTGCTGCCGCTCCGCCCGCCGTGGGCCGGGCCCGTCACCGCTGATGTCCTGCTCCGGAGCCCTCAGCTCTCCGGAACGCCGTAGCGGCTACGGGCCGTCGGCAACGGCTCAGCCGGCCAGCTTGTTGAACTTCGACACCTGGGTGGCGAACGTCTTCACCTGGGCCGGCGACCAGTCCTTGAGCAGGTCCTCGATCACCTTGTGCCGCTTCTTCCGGGCCGCGGCGAGCTTGCGCTTGCCGTTGGCGGTCAGCGTCAGCAGGGTGGCCCGGGCGTCCGACTTGTCCGCGGCCCGCTTCAGCAGGCCTTCTTCCTCCAGGCGAGCGCAGGCCCGGCTGACCGGACCCTTGTCCACCTCGAGTGCCGCGACCAGGTCGGCCATCCGCACCGGTGCGAGTTCCTCGACGTGGTTCAGCAGTGCGTACTGCGCCGGCTCCAGGTCCGGGTGGGCCTCGTCGGACAGCGTCCGCTGCAGACCACGCAGCCGGCGCGCCAGGGTGACGAGTTCCTTCTCCAGATTCTCCAGCGCGTCATTAGTGTCAGTTGCCACCATTCACCCCTTCTTTTCAGTTGCCCCGCAACCATCTTGTCCGGTCCCGGCAAGGACCGCATCCTCACGTTGCGTTCCAAATGTTGCCCCCGGCAACGCGTTCTAATCTGCCAGAAGATGAGCAGCATGCCCAGTCCTCGGCGTGCCTTTGTGGAAAGTTGCCCGCTCACCCCCCGTGCAAACCGCACCGATGACCGGGTATGATCCTCTTCGTTCGCTGGTCCGGCCGGCGCTCGCGGGTGTAGTTCAATGGCAGAACATCAGCTTCCCAAGCTGACAGTGCGAGTTCGATTCTCGTCACCCGCTCCACGCAGGACCGCTGGTCAGAACATGCCTCTGACCTGCGCAGAAGGCGCCTCTCCAGTCTGGAGCAGGCGTCTTTTCACTTGCCGGCCAGGACCGCGCAACGCCCTCTCCGGGCCCCATTCGAACATCGGTCGGTCCGCGGTGTTCGGCGTCACCGGCCCACGGGTAGACCGCGGAATCCCTGCGGGGACAGAGGTCCGTGCCATCGGCACCTATCCCCGCCTCTCGTCATCCGCCGGACACCCCGGCGCGGACCGGCGATGCGGAATCGATGCCGGGATCGGACTCCACTACCCCCTGAAGGTTGCCGTCAGCGACGCGCCGTGCAGGTGGTGGGTGGTGAAGGTCAGACGCGTTCCGGCCAGGGTGTGCGTGACGGTGACGCCCGGATCGGCCGTCACCTTGGTGAGCCGGCGGGCCAGCACGAAGACCGAGATCGTGGCCCGCGACATCGTCGGGTCCGAGACGGCGATGGAGGTGGTGCCATCCGCGTTCCGCCGGGTGATCACCGACGCCGGTCCGTCGACGTTCAACCCCAGGACCTGGTGATGCCCGGGGGTGAACGTGTTGACGGCAATCAGGTCCAGGCCACTGTGGCGGATCGCCTGCACTCGCGTGGAGTTGGCCAGCACCAGCAGCCGCCCGTAAAGGTAGGACCGCAGCTTGGCCTCCGTGGCGTTCGGCACCAGCGCGTACGCGAGCGCAGTACGGCCTGGGGCCTGGTGGCTCAGGGAGAAGATCTGCTTGGTGACAGAAGTGTCCGGGTTGGATGTCCGGATCACGCGGCGGCTGCGAGTGACCTGTTCGACGCCGACGGTGACCTTGCTGGGCTGGAGGAAGTAGTAGCCGAGGGACGTACCCGCGGTGGTGTTGGCATAGCGGAGCCATCTGAGGTCGGCGTCGCCGGTACCGGACCACGAGCGCCCGTTCCGCAGTACTCCGTTGATCGTCAGCTGGTCGGCCGGAGCCGCTAGGCGCGCGTCGATCGAGGTGGTCACCGCGCGCTGGTCCTGGTCGCCGATCCCCGCGGCGAGCACGACGACCTCGTCGTCGAGCATGAACCAGGACTTGGTGGCGTCCGCGTTGCGGTAGACGACGAAGTCCTGGGGGAGCAGGTCCTGGTCGGCGTACGCGACATCGCTCGACTGGATCCACCCGGCCGCGCCGTACGGGCCGAGCGTCGCGCCACCGGAGTAGTGGTTGGTGCCGACCGGGAAATAGACGTACTTGTTCTGCGATTCCGACGACGCGGTGAAGTTGAGCGGATGCCCCGGGTTGTCGTAGTACACCGTGCCGTACAGCTCCGGGATCGTACTGCGCTGCTCCACCGGCGCGGTGACTCCGGCCAGCGCGTACGGCGACACTGTGGTCAGGTAGTCGACGCCGAACGCCTGGGTCTGGTCCTGGCCGCTCAGGTAGAGGTAGTACGCCCCGTCGCCCTGGAACCACGGCATCAGGTTCTCGCCGCTCATGTACTCGTACTTGCTGATCCGGGCGGAGCTCCGCGACAGGGCGAACGCGAACCCTGGCCGGCGATGCACGTTCCGATCCATCGCGTTGAAGGCGACGCTGCTGGCTGCCGGATTGAGGTCGGCCGGCACGATCGCCGGGTCGGCGGTGATAGCGGCGAAACGGGTGATGCTGACCGGCGAGACGAAGCTGTTCGGGTTGAGCGTCGGGCGCGCGGTGAACTTCACGTAGCTCTTCAGCCGCGCGGCGTCCGCCGGCTCCGCGTAGTCCGCGAGGTCGACGATCGCCTCGACCACGATGGCGACATCGTCGTACCCGGTGGCGGTGCGGGAAATCGCGCGGCCCTTGACCACCTCCGTCATCCAGCCCTCGAAGATCAGCGGCGCGAAGCCTTCCTCGATCCAGCCCTGGACCACCTTCACCAGCTCACCGGACTGCGCGTAGTCCGTGCCGTCGAGGGTCTTCACCGTCTGGACGACCCTGGTCAGCAGGCCCTTGCCGTACGAGCCGGTGTACGCGACCGAGTCGTGCTGGATGAACGAGCCGTCCGCGTAGTACCCGTCGGTGACGCCGTGCTGGAGGTTGTACGGGTCGATGGTGGCGAAGACCGTGAACTGGTCCTGCAGCGCCTTGCGGATCCGCGCGTCGTCGTCGAGCAGCGCGCCCTGGATGATCCGGTTGGCGGTGATGTCGGACAGGTTCGCACCGGTGTGGAACCGGGAGTCGAGGTCGACGTCACCGTCCTTGCCGTTGCGCAGGTACGCGTCCATCGACGCGACGTACGTGCTGATCAGATCGGCGGGAGCGTCGAGCAGCGCGAGGGTCTTGCCGACGTGGGTGGAGATGCCGATCTCCCAGGTGAACCAGTTGCCGTAGTACCCCTTCGACTGGTCGCCGTAGTAGTTGTCGTGCAACCAGCGCAGCTTCTCGATCACCCTGGCCTGGATCGCCGCGTTGCCCTGCAGGTCCGACGCCGGACCGGGGCGCCGGGTGGCCAGCGCGATCTCGTAGAGGTGCTGGTACGACGCGTTGAGGTTCGGGTCGCTTGTGCCGAGAGGGAGACCGGCGAAGAGTTCTCCGGCCTGGGCCCGGTCCATCGCGGACAGCCAGGTCCGGGCGGTTTGGTCGAGGGCCGCGAGCTTGGCCTTCACCTCGGGCCGTTGGTTGGACTCGGGCGTGCCCGCGAAGATGCCGACGAGGTTCGCCAGCAACTGCGCGGTACCGGCGGCTCGGGTTGCGCTGGCTCCTCGGTTCGTGGTGCTTCCTGAAGACGTGGCGCTCGCGGGCGCGGGGTTGACCGCGGTCAGCAGAGCGGCGGCGGGGACGAAAGAAAGCAGGCGGCGACGGGTGATGTCCACTGGTACTCCCGGGCGAAGGGGGAAAAACCTCACCCCCGGAGTCAACCAGCCGGAACTATCTTACGGCAACCGCTTACCTCCGCTTTCCTTCCCCGGATCAGCGGCGGGTGCGGAAGGTACGGCGGAGATCGTCCACCCAGGCGTCGGGAACTTCCCAGGGGATGAAGTGGCCGCCGGCATCGTGGGCGGTGAGGTTGACGTGGTTGTACCAGCCCTCACGCAGGCCGAGCCAGCTGTCGACGCGCTGCTCCGTGGTCACGCCGGGCGGGTTCTCGTAGCCGACGAAGGTGATACCGGTCGGGGCCTCGATCACCGGCTTGCGATCGTGCGACGGCGTCCACGGGTAGCGGTTGGCGTTCGCGTAGTACCGGATCGACGTACTGATCGCGTTGTTGACCCAGAAGATCATCGCGTGGGTGAGCAGGTCGTCCTTGCTGAAGACGCTCTCGAGGTCGCCGTGGTCGTCGCTCCATCGCTCCCAGCGCTCGAGGATCCAGGCGAGCAGGCCGACAGGCGAGTCGGTCAGTCCATAGGAGAGCGTGCTGGGGTCGAGGACGTGCGCGGCCAGGTGAACGGCGAACCGGCGATCGAGCGCGACGACCTGCGCATGGACGGCCTCTGGCAGCCCTTCGGGAATCGGCCGGCCGCCGCTGAGGTCCCAGGCCCGGTCGCCGGTGAAGAAGTCGAGCCGCAGACCCGAGCCGATGTGGATGCCGTGCAGCTCGTCGGCGTACTTGTGGCCGAGCTGGCCGGTCACCAGCGCGCCGACGTCGCACCCCGCTGCGGCGTACTTCGAGTAGCCGAGGGTCTCGGTCATCAAGGTGTGCCAGAGGTCGGCCACCTTCCAGAAGTTCATGTCCGGGTTCCTCGGCAGCGGGGTGGAGAACCCGAAGCCCGGCAGCGACGGCACGATCACGTCGAACGCGTCGGCCGGATCGCCCCCGAAGGCGGCGGGGTCAGCGAGCTTGTCGATCACCCTCGACCAGTGCCAGAAGGTCCACGGCCAGCCGTGACTGAGGATCAACGGTGTCGGCGCCGGGCCGACTCCCGGCTTGCGCAGGAAGTGCACCGGTACGCCGTCCACATGCACCTGGTAGTGCTCGTAGGCGTTGATCGCGGCCTCGGCCTTGCGCCAGTCGTACTGGTGGAGCCAGTACTCGGCGAGCTCTTGGAGGTAGGTCCGGCCGACCCCGTAGAACCAGTCGTCGTTCCCCACGTCGTCGGGCCACCGGGTGAGCTCGAGCCGCGCCCTGAGGTCGTCCAGCGTCGCGTCGGGAACATGGATCGGGGTCGGCTCCAACGGGAAGCGAGCGTTCTCAGCCATGCCACCTCTACCTGTCGACAGCGGGTTCCTTCCAGCTCGTAACGTATCCCGGCTTACCTTCGGCGCCGACCGAATTTCCACTTTCAGAGACGCCCGAACTCCGTGTACTGCGTCGCGCCGCGGCTGACCGCTTCCTGGGCGGCGGCGAGCCGGCGCGCCATGGACGGCCGCAGCCGGGTGCTCGCCTGCCCGAGCGTCAGGAACTCACTCCCGCGAGCCTCCACCGGGTCGATCCGCAGCTGCTGGATCTGCTCGTTGCTGAGGACACCGCCGTCGAAGACGAAGTTCACCGCGTCGAACCAGACTCCGATCGCCGGCACCCAGTCGACCACCAGCAACGGACCGATCTCCAGCTCCAGCCCGATCTCCTCCCGGACCTCGCGACGACAAGCCTCCAACGGCGACTCGTCCTGCTCCGCCATCCCACCCGGAATGTCGAGCGTCGGCTTGTAGGTCGGCTCGAGAAAGAGGATCAACCCGTCCTCGTTCCGGATCAACGCCCCACCGGCCACGCCCTTACGCGGCATCCGCTGCGCAATCCCCTGATGAAACTCCGCCTCAGGCACCCCCTCAGCAGCCAGATCACCCGCACGCCCACCCTCAGTCATCGGTCACACCTCCGGGTCGAGCCTCGCACGTGGTTGCGTCAGGAACCGCCCGCGCCTACCAGTTGGCCGTCCAGGGACAGGATGCGGGTCTTGGCGGTCGAACCCTTCAGCGGGATGTACCGGCGTTCAGCCGCTGCCAGACGCCGAGCTGCTGACTCTCCGGGTCGTCGGAGACACCCGAGCTGACGACGAACCGCATCGGGTAGGAGCTGAACGCGGGTGCGCCGATCTGTGGCTTGGTGTAGGTGAACGGCTTGATCTTCTTCTTGTCGGCCGCATCGAGCTTCCCGTCGATCCGGTACCCCGCGCGGGTCTGAGCGAGCGTCGGGTCGCCCTCGATCGTCTCCGAGAGCTTGGCGTCCCGCGCCTGGTTCGCCTTGTTGTTGACCTCGTTGTACCGCTCGACCACGGCCTTCCCGTCCGCCAGGGTGACCGCCGCTCGGCTGAGCGACTGGCTGGTGTTCTTCTCCGGCACCGCGACACAACCAGTTGCCGCCAGCAACAGAACGACCCCGGTCGTCAGCCCGGCGTACCGGCGTACCTGGCCTTGCTTCTCGTACGTCGGCGGGCTGTACGGCATCACCGGCGCGGCGGCACCGTCCATCCTCGACGCGACCCCATGCCCACGTCTCAGGCGAGCCCGGATTCGAGGTGGTTCAGGGCTCGCTCGGCCTGGCGGCGTACTCGGTTGGTGAGGGCGGCGCCGTGGCGGCCTGCGAGAACTTCAGCGCGTACTTCGGCCACGATGGCGCGCTGGACGCCGATCAGCGCGTTCGCGATCACCCAGGCCTCGAGGCGGCCGACGTCCTCCGTGCGCAACAGGGCGGCCAGGGAGTCGGTCGTCGTCGCGACGAGTTCGCGTTCACGGGCTTGCAGCGTCGGGCTGCCGGCCACGATCCGGGCAGCCGTCACGATGAGCTCGGTGGCCTTCGGGTCGGCCGCGTGCCGAATGTTCTGCAGGGTGAAGCGACGGAAGGCCGCGATCACCGACTCGCCCGCGCGCCGGTCGCGGACCGCGGCCAGCGTCCGCCCCTCGAACTCCTCCAGCCCGCCGCCGAAGAACAGCTCGTCCTTCGTCGGGAAGTAGTTGAAGACGGTGGCCTCGGAGACCCCTGCGGCGACCGCTACCCGGGCGACGGTGATGCTGTCGTACCCGTGCTGCTGGAAGAGCGCGCGCGCGGTCGCGGCGATCCGCTCGCGCGTCTCCTGCTTCTTCTGCTCGCGCAGCCCGCCGGGGCGGCCGGAGACCTCGGTCCGGTTCACACCCGCAGCCTAGTGCGCTACGGTGACCATAATTCTAGAGTCACCCTAAGAATTGGACGCTATGAAGCTCAGTCTGACCGTCACAGATCACTCCTGGCCCGATGGTGTCGGCGGGCTGCGGCAGGTGGCCACGATGGCGGATGAGGGTGGTCTCGACACGATCTGGGTGCCGGACCACCTCCTGCAGGCCGACCCGACCAGTCACGTCGAGGCCGAACTGTTCGAGGCCGTCAGCATGCTCGGGTACCTGTCGGCGATCACCGGCCGGGCACGCCTCGGCATGCTGGTCTCGCCGATCACCTTCCGGCCGCCGGCTGTCCAGGTGAAGGCGATCGCGACCCTGGACGCCTTCACCGGCGGACGCGCCTGGTTCGGCCTCGGTATCGGCTGGGAGGGTGCCGAAGCCAAGGCGATGGGGATCCCGATGGGACCGACCGGGGAGCGGTTCGACCAACTGCAGGAACTCCTGGAGATCGCCGACCGGATGTTCTCCGGGGACTCCTCGCCATATCAGGGTGAGCACTTCCAGCTCGGCGGCCCGATCTGCAGTCCGCGACCGGCTCGTCGGCCCCCGGTGCTGATCGGCGGCGTCGGCGAGCAACGCACGCTACGGATGGTCGCGCGCTCCGCGGACGCCTGCAACCTGTTCGACATCCCCGACGGCGGCAAGACCATCCGCCACAAGCTGGACGTGCTCCGTCGGCACTGCGACGAGGCCGGACGTCCCTACGACGCCGTCGAGAAGACCTTGTCCACCCGCCTCGAACCCGATGACACCGTCGACGACCTGGTCCGCCGCTTCGAGACCCAGGCAGCCCTCGGAATCGAGCACGCCATCGTCATCCGGACCGGGCCCTGGACCCCCGAATCAGTCCAGACCCTGATCGCGACTGTTCCCCGCATCGCCGCCCTCGAAGCCGGCGACTGACACCTCGCGGCGGAGGCCGCCCCGGCGCCGGTACTGCGCGTCGGCCGCCTCCCCGCTGATTCAGGTGCGGCTGGTGGCGTGGAGGCTCCGGCGCAGGCGGAGTTCGTCTCGCAGGGACGGGGGGATCGGTAGGTTGCGGTCCTCGAGGGCAGCGGCGCAGGCCTCGAGACTCTGCAGGAGGCGGTCCGCGCGACGGCCGCCGGCGGTGCCCAGCCGGGGCGCTCCGCGCTCAAGCTGGTTCGCGGATCGGGCTTCGGTCAGCTCGGCGAACAGTGCGTTGAGGGTGATGTCCGCTGGCCGCAGCCGGATCGGACCGGACTGCTCAGCGGACGACTGCAGGAACAGTGGGAACGACATAGACATCGCCTCGTCACACCGGGGACTTCCAGGCGCTCGACAGTGAGACGCCACCGACTCCGATCCCTCAAGATACTCCCTGTCTCGTCGGAGGGCCGCCGTCCTGATACTCCTTGTCTCGTCAGGCGACCGCCGCCGTGGCTCGCGGCATCGCCAGCAGCGTCGCCCCGGCGAGCGCAGTACCGGCGGCGGAAGCCAGTACTGCGAGCTGCACGCCGGCTGTGGCGACCAGGCCGAGCAGGCTCGTCGAGGCGATCAGCGGAAGAGTCTGGGCGAGAGCTAGCAGCGACTGCAGCCGGGTCAGGTGAGACCGGGGCGTGCTCGCGACGAAGAGCGGCGCCAGGTGCGAGGTGAAGATGCCGATACCGACGCCTTGGACCGCCGCGAACAGTGCCGCTAGGTAGGCGGACGACGCCAGCGAGAGACCGGTGACTCCAGTGGCAGCGACCAGGCAACCGACCGCAGCGGTCCGTGCGGGTTGGGCGAACGTCCCGAGCCGGGCGACCAACAGCGTGACCGTCAGCCCACCGGCGACCGTTGCCCCGACCACCAATCCCGCTTGCGAGGCGGCCCAGCCGTTCGAGCGGGCAAGAAGTGGCACGCACAACGAAGTCACCGGGAGAACGGAGGCCGCCATCAAACCGACGGTCAGCAGCAGCGCACTCAGTACGGGGTCGGTCCAGGCCAGGCGGATGCCATCGAGTGCTTCCTTCACCACGGATCCGGCGGCCGGCTCGGGTGCGGTCTCGCGCGGCAGTTTGATGATGGCGAGACAGGCGAAGGCGATGAGGAAGGTGAAGGCGTCGACCAGCAGCGCACCGACCAGCCCCGCCGCCGCGACGAGCAGCCCGCCTGCCGGCCCGCCGAGCAAGGTGACCACCTGCTGAGTGGAGGTGCGGAGCGCCATCACCCTGGGGAGTTCCTCGTCGCTGGCGAAGATGCGCGGGAACGAGCCTGCCGCTGGGAGGGCGAAGGCGTCGACGGTACCGATGGTGGATGCGGTCAGCAGGAGCAGCGCCACCGAGGTACCGATCAGGTGTACTGCGCCGGCGAGGAAGAGGGCGACCGCGGCGAGGAGGAGGTAGCAGGTGAGCAGGAGGCGGCGTGGACCCCAGCGGTCGCCCAGGACGCCACCGGCGAGCAGGAGTACGGCGCGAGGCAGGGTGTAACCGGTCAGCACCAGACCGGCTACGTGCGGACCGAGGCCGGCTGCCGCCCAACCGAGGGCGAAGAAGACCGCGGTGTCGCCGAACGCCGAGAGTGACGCGCCTGCCAGCCAGCCGTAGTAGGCCCGGTTCACCCGTCGAGAAGGGCCGGCATCACCAGAGTGGTGAAGGTGCCCTGATCGGCTGAGCGCACGACGACCGGCCGATCCACGGACCCGATCTCCAGCAGTACGTCCGGTCCCACGCTCACCTTCAGCGCGGCCGCGAGCAGCGAGGCGGTGAATCCGATCCGGAGAGGCTCGCCCGACGCGATCACCTCGAGCTCTCCCGACGGCGCCGTCGCACCCTTCGGCGTGACTGTGAGCCGTTCCGAGTCGATGCTCAGGGCAACGGTTTCGCCGGTCAGCAGGTCGAGCAGCCTGAGCCGGTCGACGACGACCCGGCTGGTCGGCGGCGCCAGTCCTTCGAGGATCGCCTGGTACGCCGGGAACTCCTCGTCGACCACCGGCACCTCGAGCGAGGTGCCGGCAGCCGCGAACGTCGTACCGGCTGGGCCCGTCTCGATCCGCACCTCGGCCGCGGCCGCCACCCAACGGGCGAGGGCGGTCAGCTCGGTCGCCGTGACGAGCAGGCTCCGCGGGTACCCGGTGAAGCCGACCGGGTGGAGCTTGCGGACCGACAGGCGGTAGCGGTCCGTCGCCACCAGGGTGACCTCGTCCTCGTCGAGCTCGACCAGAACGCAGGCGAGGGCCGGGATCTCGTCGGTCGGCGCCGCGGCCGCCGCCACCTGGCGGATCGCGCTTGCGAGCTCGGCGCCGCCCAGAGTGACTGCGCACTCGTAGGGAACGGCCGGCAGTGAGGCAAGGATCCGCGCAGCGGCCCGGCGAGCGGCGTCGGCCTTGCCCTCGACCGTCCGCAGGTGCGCCCGCACCACCGCGGCACCCGCAGCCGGCCCCTCGTCGAGCACCACCCGTACCTCGGCCAGCGGCAGGTCAATCTCCCGCAGATCCCGGAGCAGAACGGCCCGCGGTTCCTGGTCCGGCGCGTAGTACCGGTAGCCGTTCTGGTCGTCCACCTGCGCGGGCCGCAACAGCCCGCAGTCGTCGTAGAACCGCAGTGCACTCGGGGTCAATCCCACCCGCCGCGCAAACGCGCTGATCGCCAGCAACTCGTCCGTCATGCCCCCGATCCTCGATCCTCGACCAACTCGAAGGTCAACCCGCACACCTGGCCCGGGAGCGAGTGGGGAAATGAAGGGTCGAGTCGTGCTGCGGGAGGTCGGGGGGTCGGTGAAAATGGGGTCGTGACGAGGTTGTTCGTGGTGACCGGAGCGCCTGGGGCCGGCAAGTCGACGGTGATCCCGGAGCTGCTGCGGCTGCGCGCCGGGCAGCTGGTCGTGATGGACATGGACGAGTTGCTCGACTCCGAGGGGCGGGTGCTCGGCGTCGAGATCGCCGACTCGTCCGCCGCCGCGAACTGGCCGGCGTACAACGCGCTGTGGTTGCGGATCACCGAGCTGGTCCGGCGCTCCGGCACCCCGATGCTGCTGCTCTCGCCGCTGGTGCCCACGGAGTTGCCCGAAGGCCGCTGGCTGCACCTCGACTGCCCGGACTCTGTACGCCGTAAAAGGTTGTCCGAGCGAGGGTGGTCCGACGAGCAGATCGAGGAGGCGATCGCCGACGCCGCGCAGATCCGCAAGCTGGTCCCCCGTTCGGTCGCCGGCGACGGCACCCCTGAGGACTCCGCCCGCCTGATCCTTGCCTGGGTCAACGAGTAGCGAGCCACCGCGCGACCCAGGCCCGCAGGATGTCACCGTAGTCCTCGCTGATCCCCTCCAGACTGCGATCGACTGACCCCGGCCAGTGACCGACGCCGGGGATCCGCACGCTCTCCACCTCGATGTTGCCGGACGATGCAGCAGCTCGCCGCCAGACCTCGAGCGTCTCCGGCACCGGCAGGTTCGCCTCGTCCTCTCCGTGCATCAGCAGCACCGGGCACCGCACCGTCGCATAGAGCGGCTCGGACTCGAAGTCGATCTCGTGCCACACCGGCTGCTCGTCCCCCAGGTCCACCGGGATCCCGGTGAGGTCGAACCACGGCTCACCGCTTCGGCGCCGGAGCAACTCGTCGACCTCGGTCCGCTCAACCTCACCGCGCAACCAGTCGGCCACGACCTCGCGGATCTCCACGGCCCCGGCGACCGCCTCCTCGTCGTACCCGGCTCGCCGTACGGCCTCCACGGTCGCGTGCCGCATCTGCTCGGCCGGGCTCACCCCGGCACAACCGAGCAACAGCAGGAAGGCCGTCTCCGGCAACTGCTGCGCAGCCAGCGCCGCGACCCAAGTGCCCTGGCTGACTCCCCAGAACCCGACCGGTACGTCGTACCGCGCCCGCAGCTCCCGGTACGCCGCCACCGCGCCCTCGGCCTGCACCGCGAACGGGATGTCCACGTCGTCGTGCGGCCACGGCGCCCGCTCGAACGCGAGTACCGCGACGCCGAGCGGCGCGAGGGTCTCAGCCAGGTGCTCGAAGATCGCCTGCCGGTACGACGAGTTGCTGGATCCGTGCAGCGCGACAACCCCAACCCGGACGGGAACCTCCACCGGCACCGTGAGCAGCGCCGGCCTGCCGTCGACCTGGATCTCCTCGGACTTGATCACGCTGGATCGTCACACGCCGCCCGGTTCACTCCGCTCAGCTCACTCGATGTGCAGGGCGACTGGAACCCTCTCGGGCGGCGCGGCGATCGGCAACGCGCCGAGCCCGGGCGTGATCGACCCGAGCACGCTCGCATGCCGCGCCCCCGTACAACTCGGCACCGTCCCAGCCAGCCCGTTCACCGTCAGAAACCCCAGTACTGCGAACGCGTACGCCTCCTTCGCCGCGGCAGGCAGACCAAGCTCGTCCGTACTCCGCAAAGGGATCCCGCGGAGCTCCTGGGCGAGCAGGTGCATCAGCACGGGGTTCCGGATGCCACCCCCGGCCGCGATCACCTCGGTACCGCCGTACGCGTGCACGGCGTCGGCCACGGTCCGGGCGGTCAGCGCGGTGACGGTGGCGACCAGATCGTCGGGGGCGATCTCGGGAAGCCCGGTCATCGCCTTCGCGAGGTAGCCGAGGTGGAACAGCTCTTTCCCGGTGCTCTTGGGTGCCGGTCGGCTGTAGTAGGGCTCCGCCAGCAACCGCTTGAACAGCTCGGGGTGGACCCGCCCGCGACCGGCCATCACACCGTCCGCGTCAAAGGTGGATCGCCCACCAATGAGCTCCCGCACCACCGCATCGATCAACGCATTGGCCGGCCCGGTATCGAACGCGATCGGCTCCGAGCTTGGGACGACGGTGATGTTGGCTATGCCGCCCAGGTTGAGGGCAACCGGGGTGCCGGAGCGGCCGCGGAGCCAGAGGACGTCGAAGATGCTGACCAGCGGGGCTCCTTGACCGCCCGCGGCGACATCGCGGGAGCGCAGGTCCGAGACGACGGTGCTGCCGGTCGCCTCGGCGATCCAGGCCGGCTGCCCGAGTTGCAACGTGCCGTGGACCTGCCCCTCCTCCACCCAGTGGAAGACCGTCTGCCCGTGCGACACGATCAGATCCGCGTGACCACCACAGAGTTGCTCGACCGCCTGCTCCGCCAGTCCGGCGAAGGCCTGTCCGATCCCGGTGTCGAGCCGGCACACCTGCTCCAGTGTGGTGGTTGCCGGAGGCAAAGAACTGGCGAGCTCGGCCCGCAATGACTCCGGATACTCCCGGCTCAGCAGGCCCAGCGGAGTGAGGACGATCCGGTCGCCCTCGATCCGCAGGTCCGCCGCCGCCGCGTCGATCGCGTCGTACGAGGTGCCGGACATCAGCCCGATGACGCGCATGTCAGTCCCGCAACTCGCGCTTGTAGTCGTCGCCGCGCAAGGTCAGCAGCGCGACCACGCTGACCGCGCACGTCACCGCAACGTAGTACGCCGGGATGTCGACGTTCTTGGTCCGCTTGATCAGTTCGGTGATGATGAGGCCGGCGCAGCCGGAGAAGACCGCGTTCGACAGCGAGTACGCCAGGCCTAGGCCGGTGTAGCGCGCTCTGGTCGGGAACATCTCCGCCAGCATCGCGGGACCAGGTCCGGCCATCAGCCCGACGACCAACCCGGCCACGAAGACGGCGATTCCCTTGGCCGCGGTCGAACTCTCCTTGTCCTGCAGGAGATTCATCAGCGGGAACGCGAGCACGACCACCAGCGCGGCGCCGGTGACCATCACCGGACGGCGGCCGATCCGGTCGCTCAGCCAGCCCGCCGGCATGATCGAGACCGCGAACCCGAGGTTCGCCAGCACGGTCGCCACCAGCGCCTGCTGGAAGGTCGCGTTCAGCGTGGCCTGCAGGTAGGACGGCATCACCACGAGGAAGGTGTAGCCCGCCGCCGACCAGCCCATCAGCCGGCCGATGCCGAGCGCGATCGCCTTGGCCACCTCAGCCTTGTCTGCCGGCGGCACCTGCGCGACGTTCCTTCCGGCCACCTCACCCGTCCGAGCTTCCTGCTGCAAGCGCTCGAAGTTCGGCGTCTCGTCCAGTCTCAGCCGCAACCACAGCGCGACCAGACCGAGCGGCAGCGCCAGCAGGAACGGGACCCGCCAACCCCAGTCGTTCAGCGCCTCTTCACTCAGCACGGTCGCCACGATCGCCGCGAGCCCGGCTCCGACGAGCAACCCGAGCGCGACCGTGAGGGACTGCCAAGCGCCGTACAGGCCGCGCTTGGTCTTGGGGGCGAACTCGGTCATGATCGACACCGCGCCGCCGAACTCACCGCCGGCCGACAGGCCCTGCAGCGCCCGGACGAGCGTGAGCAGCCACGGTGCCGCAGCCCCGACGGTCGCGTACGTGGGCAGGATGCCGATCAGCGTGGTGGACAACGTCATCAGCAGCAGGACGATGATCAGCGTCGGTCGGCGGCCGATCCGGTCGCCGACCCGGCCGAACACCGCCGCGCCGATCGGCCGGAAGAAGAAGGCCAGCGCGAACGAGGCGTACGTCTTGATCAGGCTCTCGGCGTCGCTGGTGGAGGTGCTGCTGAAGAAGTTGGCGGCGATCACGGTGGCGAAGAAGCCGTAGGCGCCGAACTCGTACCACTCGACGAAGTTGCCGACCGTGCCCGCCACCAGGGACCTGCGGGTCCGCCGGACGTCGAGGGTCGCGGGTGCTGTGCTCATCGTTCGCCTTCCACTAGGCCCCGGTAACTTTCCTCCCACCTCAAGGTCCATCTTGGTCTATCAGTTCCACATCCGGCGAGCACGGGCGTGCCGGACACCTCCCGGCAGGCCCGGTTTCGCAGCGGGTGAATAGAGGAGAGGAGTCCTCAGAGCTCGTACTCCCAGCCCGGCTGCCAGGCGAAGGGCGCGTCTACGAGATCTTCCAGCGGAGTCCCGTCGCCGAGGAGATGCTGCAGGGCCCACCGCTGCGCCCCATGCCCGACCACCAGCACCTTGCGACCGTCGTACGGGCCCTTGATGTCGGCGAGGAACGACTGGGTGAGGCCGAGCACGTCCCGATAGCTCTGACCGCCCGGGAACGGTACGCCGACCTTCGGCCTCCGCGGCGCGAGTTGTTCGACCGGCGCCCCGTTGAGCTCGCCGTAGTCACACTCGCGCAGTCGCCAGTCCTGGAACCGCGGGATCGCCTGTCCCTCGAACGCGATCTCCACCGTCTTCACCGCGCGCAGCAGGTCGGAACTGAAGATCGCGTCGACGTCCTGGCGGCGCTCACCCAGCAGCACCGACTCGCGCCGGCCCTCGGCAGACAACTCCCCCGGCAGCCACCCGGTGGCGATGCCCGTCTCGTTGTCCACGGTCGTCGAGTGCGTCTCGTAAACCAGCTTCACAGTCACGCTGACCACCCTGCCCGATCAGGTCACAGAGGAATCCGCTTGGTGGTCGTTACTGGTGGGTATATACTTAAGTTACTCGTGAGTACAGCGTAGCGAAGAGGTAGGGGAACCTTGTGAGCCACTACAAGTCGAATCTGCGGGACATCGAGTTCAACCTGCTCGAGGTGCTGGGCCGCGGCGAGGTCCTCGGCCAGGGCCCGTATGCCGACATGGACGTCGACACCGCGCGTGAGGTGCTGTCCGAGATCGACCGGCTCGCCAAGTTCGAGCTGGCCGAATCGTTCGAGGACGCGGACCGGAACCCGCCGGTCTACGACCCGGCGACGCACGAGGTCCGGATGCCCGAGGCGTTCAAGAAGAGCTACCACGCCTACATGGACGCCGAGTGGTTCAAGCTCGAGCTGCCGCCGGAGCTCGGTGGCCAGCCGACGCCGCCGTCGCTGCGCTGGGCCGCCGCCGAGATGGTGCTGGGCTCGAACCCGGCCGTCCACATCTACGCCGCCGGCCCGAACTTCGCGCACGTGCTGTGGCGCAACGGCACCGAGCGGGACAAGAAGATCGCGCACCACATGATCGAGCGCGGCTGGGGCGCCACGATGGTGCTGACCGAGCCGGACGCTGGCTCCGACGTCGGCGCCGGGCGTACCAAGGCCACCCGGCAGGACGACGGCAGCTGGCACATCGAGGGCGTCAAGCGGTTCATCACGTCCGGCGAGCACGACATGACCGAGAACATCGTGCACCTGGTGCTGGCCCGCCCGCAGGGCATCGAGGGCGCCGGCGGCCCGGGCACGAAGGGGCTCAGCCTCTTCATCGTGCCGAAGTTCGACTTCGACCTGGAGACCGGCGAGCTGACCGGGGAGCGCAACGGCGCCTTCGTCACGAACGTCGAGAAGAAGATGGGCATCAAGGTCTCCACCACCTGCGAGATCACCTTCGGCGAGAACACCCCGGCCAAGGGCTACCTGCTCGGCGAGGTGCACGACGGCATCGCGCAGATGTTCCAGGTGATCGAGTACGCCCGGATGATGGTCGGCACCAAGGCCATCGCCACGCTGTCCACCGGCTACCTGAACGCGCTGGAGTACGCGAAGGAGCGGGTCCAGGGCGCCGATCTGACCAACGCCGCGAAGACCGCGCCGCGGGTGACCATCACCCACCACCCCGACGTACGCCGCTCGCTGATGACGCAGAAGTCGTACTCCGAGGCGCTGCGCGCACTGGTGCTCTTCACCGCGACGTACCAGGACCGGGCCGAGCAGGCGCGGTACGCGGGTGAGCACGACGAGGAGGCGGAGCGCGTCAACGACCTGCTGCTGCCGCTGGTGAAGGGCTACGGCTCGGAGAAGTCCTGGACGCTGCTCGGCACCGAGTCACTGCAGACCTTCGGCGGTTCGGGCTTCCTGCAGGACTACCCGATCGAGCAGTACGTCCGCGACGCCAAGATCGACACCCTGTACGAGGGCACCACCGCGATCCAGGGCCAGGACCTGTTCTTCCGCAAGATCATCAAGGACCAGGGCAAGGCGCTGGGCCACCTGGCCGACCAGATCCAGGCGTTCGTCGCCTCCGAGGCGGGCAACGGCCGGCTGAAGGAGGAGCGCGAACTGCTCGCGAAGGGGCTCGAGGACACCCAGCAGATCCTCGGCGTGATGGGCCAGGCGCTGATGGCGAGCAACCCGCGGGCCGAGAACGGCGACCCGCGCAACATCTACAAGGTGGGCCTGAACACGTCCCGGCTGCTGTACGTGCTCGGCGACGTGGTCTGCTCCTGGCTGATGCTGCGGCAGGCCGAGATCGCCCTGGAGAAGCTCGGCGGGGACCTGTCGCCGGCCGACCAGGACTTCTACACCGGCAAGCTCGCCGCCGCGCAGTGGTTCGTCCGGTCGACCATGCCGACCGTGCGCGCCGAGCGGATCAAGGCGGAGATGACCGACCTCGACGTGATGGATCTGCCCGAGTCGGCCTTCTGATCTGCCCCGCGCTGCCCGCCGATCTGCCCTCCCTGGCGTGATCGGTTTCAGGAATCGTTTCTGCCCGAGCGACACCGCGACCCTGGCCCGGCTTCCCCTGTCCGAGCCAGGGCCGCGCTCTGTCGGAACCCGGTCAGGCTCTGTCGGAACCCGGCCGGGGAGGCTCGCGTCAGTCCAGAAGTGAACCCGCCAACCGGTCGTCGTACCCTGACTGCGATGTCCGCCCGATTCGCCGGCCTCGGCGCCGCCCTGATCGCCGTCCTGGCTTTCCTCTCGCCGACCCCGGCCGCCGCCGCTCCGCCGGAACTCCCGGACCAGATCGCCGCCGCCTGGGAGACCGACCGCCTCTTCATCTACGACGCGATGCGGCCTGCGTTCCCGAAGGCCGAGCTGGACCGGATCCGGGCCGCGACCAAGACCGTCGACTTCCCCGTGTACGTCGCGCTGCTGCCGCGGGTGCCCTCGACGCGAGAGCTCCCAGAGGCGCTGCCGACGTTGCTGCAGGCCCGTACCGGTGAGCCGGGGCTGTATCTGGTGTTCACGGTCTCGAACGACTACTGGTCGGGCACCGAGAAGCTGATCCGGCCGGGCGGGCTCAAGGGCCGCGAACTCGTCGGCGTGCAACTGGACGACAAGCAGGACAACCGCATCGTGACCGACCGGCCGGCGCCGCGGATCGTGCGGACGATCCAGCAGGCCGCGACGGCGTACTACGGGCGCCCGCTGCCGGAGGTCCCCGCGGGCGACCTCCGCGAGGACACCTACTCCGGCCGGTCCGGCAGGTCCACCACGGACAAGGAAGACCTGTCCGCCTTCATCGGGATGGGCGTCGGCGGGGTGCTCGGGGTGATCATCGTGATCCTCCTGACCGTGCGCAGCCGGCGAAAGCGTCCCGCGAAGGACCGCCGGAACGCCAAGGCCGGCCGCGGCAAGGGCAGCGGCGGAGCCAGGGGCAAGGCAGGGCAGTCCCGGCCGGTGGCCGCGCCACGGGAGCCGGTGACTGTGGCGTCGGTGCGGTCGCAGGCCGATCGGTGGATCGGCAAGGCCGAGAAGGCGCTGCGCGGGCTGGAGTCCCGGATCAAGGCGTCCAGCGACAACAGTCTGGACCTGCTCGACCGGCGCGACGACGCGGCCCGGCGGCTCGATGCGGCTCGCACGCTCAGGTCCTCCGAAGGCGTGACGGCAACGGCCGGAGGTTCCTCCGAGGACCTGACCGCAGCCGCCGGGAGGTCCTCCTCCGAGGAGCTGACTGCAGCGGCTGGAGCGTTCGTACTGGCTCGGCAGGCTTGGCAGGTCGCCGGTGACGGGACGGTCCAGCCGCCGTGCTTCTTCAACCCGACCCACCAGCCGGGAACCGTCCAGGCCGCCTGGTCCGAAGGGACCGAAGTACCGGCCTGTCCGAACTGCGCGAGGCTGCTGGAGCGTGGCGAGACGCCGCGCGGGTTCCTGGTCTGGAAGAAGTCGGGGCTGTTCGGGATGGACCAGTCGGCGGTCCCGTACTGGACGCTCGACCCGAAGCTGCAGCCGCTGGTCGCCACCGGCTTCGGCTCGCTCGAGGACGATCTCGCCGAGCGGGTCGGCCGCCAGGAGGACAAGTGATGAAGCGCCTCGCCCTGATCCTGCTGACCGGCCTGGCCGTCTTCGTCGGCGGCGGACTCACCGCGTCGGCCGCCGACTTCCCGACCGATCCACGGGTCACGGCCGCCGTCGCCGCCTGGAAGACCAAGCCGGTGTACGTCGATCCGCTGTACGCCGAGTACGTCGGCACCCAGGACCAGCAGTTGGCCGAGCGGATCGCGACGGCACCAGCGCCGGTGTTCGTCGCCGTCATGCCGACTGGCGCATGGTTCCAGGAGAAGGACGACACCGAGCGGCTCGCGGGCTGGCTCGCCGTGACCAACGGCAAGCCCGGGATCTACGTCGTGATGGACGGGACGGCCACAACCGGGGCGGCGCACCTGCTCGGCGCCCGCGCGCCCTTCGACACCTTCGCGTCCTCGAAGACCGCTCTGGCCGACCAACTCTCGCAGTACCTGGACGATCTCGAGCTCAACGACCGGGTGAAGGTCAAGCCGGCCCGGACCGCCGAACTGCCGACGGCGCCGGAGCGCACCTACGAGCGGGAGCGGTTCACCGTGGGCAAGGCGATCGGCAACGGCATCGGCGGAATGACGATCGGCCTGATGGGCGGCGCCCTCCTGGCCGGCATCGTGTTCGGACTGGCGGCACTCGTCGCCCCTCGACGTGGAGGTCAGCAGTGAGAGCCCGGCAAGTCCTGATCCTGGCGGCCGCGTTGCTGCTGCCGCTGACGTTGGTCCCGGCTCCCGCCCGAGCAGCCGAGGTGGGTGCGAGTCAGACCCCCGCGGAACGAGCGCGCGAGATCGCGACCGCGCTGACGAAGGACCCGCTGTACGTCGACCCGTCGTACGCGCCGGGGCTGCCGGAGACGATGCGGGCGGGTGTGCGGGAGAAGGCCAAGGCGCTGGGATACCCGGTCTACACGATCATCCTGCCGCTCTCCCCGAGCGACGGCTTCCAGGGAAAGGAGCGCAACGTCCTCACCCTGGTGATGGACGCCCTGCGCAAACCCGGCCTGTACGTCGTGGTCGAGGGCGGCGGGAGGTTCCCCTGGTACGAGACGCTGGATGTTCCACAGCTCGACCAGAAGAAGCTGAGCCCGGCGCGGGAGCGCGCCCTGGACGACACCGAGTACGACGCCGGGCCGACCGAGGTGCTGACGCGGTTCTACGAGCTCCTGGCCGGGCCGGCTCTGCCGCCGGCGATGCGGCCGGAGACGGACCGGCGGACCGGCCCTGCCAACTATGACCATTCCGGTCGTTCCGGCGGCGTCATTGCCCTGGGCATCGTGTTGGCAGTGCTTGCGTGCCTGGTGGCGCTGGGGTTGTGGATCGGGCTGCGACGTCGCGGTTCGGGTGGCGCTGGGAGCAGCGGTTCGCCGAGGCGGGAGAAGCCGTTCAACATTCCGCCGCACGTCGCGGCGACGGTGGCTGCCGAGCGACGCCGCCGGCTGACCCGCGAGACCTCGGCCGAGCTCACCACGCTCGGATCGGACCTGGCTGCGCTGCCGACGGTCGCCGGCGAAGGTCTGCGGCATCAGCAGCTGGCACTCGACGCTCACGATGCCGCGAGCCGGGTGCTGGACTCCTCGCGCGACCTGGTCGACGTGGTCGGGGCGATGGTGCTGCTGGACCAGGGACGCCGCGAGTACGACATCGCCCAGGCTCTGGCGGCCGGGCGCAAGCCCGTCGAAGTACAGCCGCTGTGTGCCTTCAATCCCTTGCACGGAAGGGCTTCCGGCCGTCCGACGCAGGTCGATGCCGACGGCACCACGCTCACTCTGCCGCTCTGCGCCGACTGCCGGCGCGCGCTGAAACGCGGTACGGCACCGGCCTCTCTGCCGGGCGAGGACGGGCCCTACTGGCACAGCGACGACCTCTGGGCCCGGACGTTCTTCGGCGCCGTCACCGACGACCTGCCCAACGCCGTCACCCGTGGGGACCACCACCGCTGACCCTGAGCGTGGGGTCAGGGCGGATCTGAGGGTCTTGCCTGATCCGGGCTGCCGCCGTACGGACCTACTGTCAAGCGACAGGTTGGCGCGGGGCGGATGAGATGGGGCGGGTCGGGATGGCTGACACCAAGCAGGTGGGGGCGCTGCTGCTGGTGACCGGGGCGGCACTGGCGTTCTGGTCCTTCGGGGACCGGGAATCGGCCGGCGAGCACCAGGTCGACAGCAAGATCTCCACGGTGCGGCTGGACTCGCCGAACGCGGACATCACCATCAAGGTCGGCGACGGCGACACGACCACCGTCCAGGAGAAGCGCAAGTACTGGCTGATCAAGCACGGCGACACCTACTCGGTGGACGGCGAGACGCTGAAGCTGGACGGCGACTGCGGCTGGCAGTGCACCGCGGACTTCGTCATCACCGTCCCGCGCGGGACCAAGGTGACCGGCGAGAACGGCAGCGGCGACCTCTCGATCACCGGCGTCGGCGGGATCGACGCCAGCTCCCGGTCCGGGGACATCTCGGTGCGCGACGTGACCGGGGACGTGAAGCTCGACCTCACGTCAGGGGACGTGGAGATCGACCGGATCACCGGCAAGCTCGACATCGTGGCGACCTCGGGCGACATCGACGCCACCCGGCTGAAGGGTGGTGCGGTGAACGTCGAGACCACCTCCGGCGACCTGCAGCTCGAGCTCGACGAGCAGAACGACGTCCGGGCCAAGGGCACCAGCAGCGATATCGAGGTGAAGGCGCCGGCCGGCGACTACAAGGTCCACACCGAGACCCGCAGCGGCGACGTCGAGAACGGCCTCGGGAACGCGCCCGACGGCAGCCACAGCATCGACGCGAGCACGGTCAGCGGCGACGTGACACTGGCCACTCGTTGACGCTCCCGACTGGCCTGTCCCAGCCTGGAGCAGGGGCCGCGCGGCACGTTTACGGGCGGGTACCCCGAGAAAGCGCTGCGGGTCGTCCGGCCCGGGGCCGGACCGACACGCGTCGTTGATGGACCCCCGGGGCTGGCGGGCGTAGCGTCGAACTGTCCGTGACTTCTCGAGGAGGGCTCGACATGAGCATCGGTGTGGGGATCTTCCTGATGGTGGTGGGCGCCATCCTGGCGTTCGCCGTCCGCGACTCCTGGGACGCGGTCGACCTGACCGTGGTCGGTTACATCCTGATGCTCGCCGGCGCCGCCGGGATCGCCCTCTCCTTCTACATCACCAACCGGAGGCGGCGGGTCCCGAACGACGCGCTCGACCCGGCGGTCGAGGAGGAGTACCGCGTCGTCGAGGAACACAACCGCGACATCAAGGAGTAGTCGCTCCGGACAGCACCAGTTCGAGCCGATCGGGCGCCCCCGCGGCGACCCGGACCGGCACTCCCCAGTCCTGCCGATGCATGTGACAGGCCGGAAACTCCACCTCGGCCGAGTCGTCACAGGAAGCAGCCTGTACTGCGACGTGCAGCACTCCGTCGCCCACACGTTCGTCGATCACCAGCCGCCGGGTGAGCTCGGTGGAGTCACCCGCACCCTCCTTGAGCAAGCCCTCCGGGGTCGCTGAGACGAGCAGCCTGGTGGACGGCCCGTACCGGTCGTCCAGCTTCTGGCCCGGCGGCGGCGTGAACACGATGTCCAGCGTCACCTCGCCGCCCGCGATCTTCATCGGCGGGCGTTGCGTCCGGGTGCTGAACTCCTCCGCCTTCGCCGAAGCGCCCAGCGGGATGCGGGTCAGCCGGTGCGCCGCCGACTCGACCACCAGCAGCTCGTTGCCCACGACAACGGCTCCGCTCGGCTCGGCGAGACCCGTCGCCATCGTCTCGACGAGTCCGCTGCGCGGGTCGTACCGGCGTACGGCGCCGTTGTAGGTGTCGGCGATCGCGATCGAACCGTCCGGGAGGAGCGTCACGCCGAGCGGGTGCTGGAGGAGTGCCTCCTCGGCCTTGCCGTCGCGGAGGCCGAAGTCGAACAATCCAGTCCCGACGGCCGTGTGGACCTCGGTGTCGACCCAGCGCAGTGCGGAGATCTCGGAGTCGGCGAGCCAGAGCCGGTCGCCGTCCACCGCGAAACCGGATGTCTGCGCGAACCAGGCCTGCTCCTTGGCGCCGTCCCGCAATCCTTCGTTGGTGGTGCCCGCGGCGACCTCGGTGGTCCTGGTGAACGGGTCGAACGTCCAGAGCTGGTGCACGCCGGCCATGGCGATCCACACCTTGTCCTGCCACCAGGCGACGTCCCACGGCGAGCTCAGGACGTCCGTGCCGTCGCCGTCCATCCACTGCTTGCCGGTGCCGACGAGCGTGCTGACCGCGTTGGTGGTCAGGTTGATCCCGCGCAGCGTGTGGTTGACCGTGTCCGCGACGACCACGTCGTACCCGACCTTCGCCGCCACCTCGGCGGGGAGCAGGGTGAGGCCGTTCGGCTCGGAGAAGGTCGCTTGGTCGGCCGGGCCGTCGTTGAGGCCGCGCTGCTTGGTGCCGAACCTGCGGAGGACGGTGGTCGCGTCGGCCGCCAGCTCGACCACGCTGTGGTTGCCCGCGTCGGCGACGAGGAACCCGTCGCCCAGGGCCACCGCCTTGGCCGGGAAGCGCAGATCCGTCGGCTCGGCAGTCGGCGCCACGTACGGCGACTTGCCGCGGGTGAGAGTGCCCGCCTTCTCGTGCTCCGCGATCAGTTCCGCCAACTGGGCATCCAGCGCGTGCTCGTGCCCCTCCCCGGAGTACTGCGCGACGATGTAGCCGTTCGGGTCCACCAGCACGAGCGTCGGCCAGGCCCGCGCGGTGTAGTTCTCCCAGGTGACCAGCTCCGGGTCGTCCAGCACCGGATGCCCCACCTCATACCGCTCGACAGCCGCCTTGACGGCCGCCTCCTTGCCCTCATGCGCGAACTTCGGCGAATGCACCCCGACGATCACCAACGCGTCCCCGTACTTCTCCTCCAGAGGCCGCAACTCGTCCAGCACATGCAGACAGTTGATACAGCAAAAAGTCCAGAAATCGATCAACAAGAACCGCCCCCGGAAGTCAGTAAGCCTCAGCTCCTGACCCCCGGTGTTCAACCAACCCCGACCCCTGAGCTCCGGCGCGCGCACATGCATACCGTCCATTCTCCGCCCCTCCCCAACTCGCTCCCGAACCCAGCCCACCATCCGGCCGGCGCATCAGGGAGTAGTTGCCGAGCAACCTCGAGTGAGCCTGCTGCTGACAGAATGTCCCCGTGGCGAAGAAATCCCGGCGGCGAGGTACGCCGAAGCGGCCGCCGGCCGCCGCGAAGGTGCAGGTTGCCCCGAAAGAGCCCGCCGCCGCGGCGGTGCCGCGTGTCGAGCAGCAAGCCGCACCGGTACCGCGCGGGGTGCTGTCCCGCCCGAGGGACAAGGTGGCTGCTGCCAGTCTCGCCATCGCCTTGATCGTCCTGGTGTTCGGGGACTCGCTCGGGACGCGAGCCATCGGCCTGGTCCGCGGCAAGCCGAGTCTCGAGGAGCGGATCGAGCAGGCGATCGAGGAGTGCGAGCAGGATGGGTTCTCCTGCCGGACGACCAAGTCCGTGGTGATCGCGAACGGGACCGGGGAGCTCACGGCGGTCGGAGTGGACCTGGTCACCGAGGATGAGCTCGAGAGCCGGGCAGGCTCCGCCGTCCTGGTCTTCGACTCCTCCGGCGCGCTCCGCTGGAAGTCGCCGATCCAGTCGTTCGCCCCCGGCTACGGGCTGGGCGCGCTCGAGACGGACGTGACGAACCACCTGTTCGTCAGCTTCGCCGTCACCAACCACAGCGGGATCGCCTGGGTGCTCGATCCGTCCACGACGCCCGTCCAGACGTTCGGCACGGTGGGCGGCTCCGGCCTGGTGATCGACGGCTACGAGGAACCGAACCTCGCGGGTCTGCGCCGGCTCACCGCGTACCGCGAAGGCTGGCCGGCCAACACCCTGAATCCGACCACCAGCCGGGACGTCTTCGAGTGGAACGGCACCACCTACGTCTTCAAGTCCTGCGAGATCGTCGGCCAACGCTCGCCCGACGGCGAACTCCCTGTCCGCCGGGTCATCCCCGCAGGGACCGGCACCTGCAAGCATCCGATCGGCAAGTACTCCGTCGACCTCGACGGCGACCGCGCGGCTTCGACGCAGCCGCCGTAAAGGCGGCCGGGTTCAGCGCGGGAGGATCAGGGTGTCGGTGAGGAGTTTGGCGGTTTTGCGGAGGGTGGGAGCGGAGGAGGAGAGGTCGGCGGCGAGGGTTTGGGGGGTCAGGGGTTCGCCGGGGCCTACCAGGCGGTGGCGGTGGGCCAGGAGCCAGACGATGGCTCGGGGCCAGGTGGAGAGGCGGGCCTTGCCGAGGAGTTCGGGGGCGTCGCGGACCAGGCTGTCGGCGATCTCGAAGGCTTCGGCGGCGTAGTTCGCGCCGAGGATCTCGCCGGCCAGGAGCCAGGCGTGCGGGGCGAGGACGGTCAGGGTCGCCCCGAGGGACTTGTCGAGGCCGCGGAGGTCCGGGCGCGGGGGTGCTCCCAGGCCGGCCAGGCTGCGGTAGGCCTCCTCGAGGTCGGCGCTGGTGTCGTCGAGGAAGACGCGTTCACCCGACTTCGAGCCGATCGGGTCGGACAGCGCGGCCGCCTCGAGGGCCGGGGTCCACACGTCCACGGCGTCGGTGGCCTCCTCGATCGCGTCCAGGTCGAGCTCGGTCCGCTCCCCGGCGAACCGCAGCCACGCCTTCACCACGACCGGCACCGCCGCGAAGTAGGTGCTGTCGGCAAGCACCTTGCGCGGCAACCAGTAGGACAGGAAAAGCTCCACCAGTACCGCGCTGACGCGGAGCGGGCCGCCCACCGTCCGGTCCACCGCGTGGTCGATCCACAGCCGCGCGATGTCGGTCGCATCGTCGGGAAGGCCAACCCCGTAAGGCGATTCGAGGAACTCGTCCACCAGCTGATCCCGCTGCCGGCCGGACAGCTGCGCCCTGACCGGCGGCCGGACCGGGCGCTCCGGGAGCTGCGTCAGCCGGTTCACCAGCAGTCCGGAGAAGAACTCGAAGTCCTCGGTGACCGGCGGGTCGTCGTGGTCGTGGGTCTCGCCGAGCGCCTGCAGGATGATCCCCGCGGCGGTCGCGGGCCGGACCGTCCGGACGGTCACCCGGCCACCCCGCTGGTACGCCTCGACCACCCGGTCCACCGGCGGCCCGACGAAGACGTCCTTGGCGATCGCGCCCAGGTTGTTGTCGACGAAGACCACCACGGTGTGCGGGTGCTGGTCGTCGTCGTAGTCGAGCACCACGCTCAGCCCGTCACCGGTGACGTCCTCGGAGACGATCGCGCTGGTCAGCCGGAACCCCGCGATCCGCGACACCCAGTCAGGCACGTCGTACTGCGTCCGGCCGCGGGAGAGGTGGGCTCGCTGCAGCGGGAGTCGTCCGGCCGGGCCGACCGTGCGGGCCAGACTCGTCAACAGGACAAAGGAATCCGGGTCACGCCGCTCGCCGAGGACCCGGGCGGCGTCCGCCCAGAAGAACCGCTCGACCTCACCGATCTCGTCGGGCTGCCCGGCCGGCCAGAGTTGGTCCGCGAGCAGGGCGGCCGAGCGGGCCACCGAGGCTTCGGCGATCACCGGGTGTAGCGCTGGTGGGGCGGCGGCGAGGTCCAGCAGCAGCGTCTCCTGCAAGGTGTCCAGGACAGCGACGCTTGGCGTGGTGTCGAGGTCCTGCCCCGAGACACCCGCCGGCGGCTGCCCTGGGTTCGGGCCTGAACCTGAGCCGACCAGCCGTAAGTGGCTGCCGCGTCCGTCCCGGCCTCGTGACTTGGTCACTCTGGCGAGATTACCGCCGACCGGGCACCTGCCGCAGGGCGGTGCGCGCGTCCTGTGGATGACCGAGTCGACACGCCGTGGCGAAAGCCCGCGGCCCGTGGGTCCGGTACGAGGTACCGGTTCCACGGGCCGCAGGCCGCAGTACATGGGCAGGACCCCGAGATCAGCCCTTCAGGGCGCCTGCCATCAGGCCGCCGATGAACCAGCGGCCCAGCACGATGTAGACGAGCAGGGTCGGGATCGAGGTGATCAGGGCTCCCGCCATGCTGGCCGCGTAGTCGACCTTCTGCCCGCCGGCCAGCGCCGCGAGGCCCAGCGTGACCGGACCGTTGTTCTGCTGGGTCAGGAACAGCGCGAACAGGAAGTCGTTCCAGACCGAGGTGAACTGCCAGATCAGCGTCACCACGAAGCCCGAGATGGAGATCGGCAGGATGATCCGCAGGTACGTCTGGATCAGGCCGGCCCCGTCCACCCGGGCCGACTCGATGATCTCGTTCGGCACGATGGTGGCGTAGTAGTTCCGGAAGATCAGCGTGCAGATCGGGATGCCGTAGATGACGTGCGCGATGATCAGGGTCGGCACGCCCCGGGTCACGTCCAGCTCCTGGAACGTGGTCCGCAGCGGCAGCATCACCGCCTGGTACGGGATGAACATGCCGAACAAAATGAGGGCGAACACCAGGTTCGCCCCGGGGAACCGCCAGCGGGCCAGCACGAAGCCGTTCGCGGACCCGATCAGCGACGAGATGATCGCGGCCGGGATCGCCAGCGACAGCGAGCGGACCATGTAGGGCTGCAGCACGTCCCAGGCCTTGCGCCACGGTTCCAGCGTCCAGGTCTCCGGCAACGACCACTGCGCGGCGGCGGTGGTGTCGCTGGACGTCTTGAAGCTGCCGATCACCACGACGTACACCGGGGTCAGGATGAACAGCAGGAAGAGCAGCAGCAGGAGGTAGCGGACCGTCCGGCTGCGACGGGTCGAGCCGTCGGAGATGACCCCACGCTGCGGCTTCCGGCGGATCGCCGCGGCGGCCTGGCCGGTCGCAGCCTCTACGGCGGTCATTCTTCACTCTCCTGCCGGACGGTGTACGCGACGTACGGGATGACGAGTACGGCGACCACCGCGAGCAGCACGATCGCGATCGCGGCCGCCTTGGCCATGTCACCGCGGAGCAAGGTGTTCCACATGTAGATCGACGGCACCTCGGTGCGGAACTGGTTCGGCCCGGTGATCGCGTAGATCAGGTCGAACAGCTTCAGCGACATGTGGCCGAGGATGATCAGGGCCGACAGGGCGATCGGCGACAGCTGCGGGAACAGCACGTGCCGGTACAGCTTGAACTCGCTCGCACCGTCGACCCGGGCCGCCTCCCGTAGCTCCGGCGGGATGCCCCGGAACCCGGCCAGGAACAGCGCCATGATGTAGCCCGACAGCTGCCAGACCGCGGGTAGCGCGATGGCCATCATCGTCGTCCATCTACTGCCCGCGGTCCACCAGGGGTTCTCCAGGAAATTGAGCTGGAGGATCGAGAACAGCCGGTTCAGGCCGCGCGCGTCGTCACCCTGGGACGGGTTCAGCAACCAGCCCCAGACCACCCCGGAGGCGATCATCGAGATCGCCATCGGGAACAGGAAGACCGACCGGAACACGCCTTCCCCGGTGACCCCCTTCTCCAGCAGCAACGCCCAAATCACGCCGAAGATCAGCGTGCCCACGATGAACGACACCGTGAGCACGCCGAGGTTCTTCAGCGAGTTGAGGAACCGCTCCTCGCCGAACAGGTTCGCGTAGTTCTCGAACCCGACGTAGTCGACCGGGCCGCCCCTGCGGGCCGTGTGCCGGTCGGTCAGCGAGGTGTTGAACGTCCAGGCGATCAGCCCATAGACGAAGTACCCGAGCAGCAGCACCGTCGGCAGCAGCACCAGTGCGCCCGGGCCCCAGGTGCGGATTCTTCCGTGCATGCTCAGTCCTCCAAACCGACGCTTGTCCGCAACTCGGCCGGCATCAGCTCGTCTTCATCGCATTGGCGAACGCCGTCTGCAGTTGGGCTACGTTCTGGCTACCGCTGAACTGGCTGATCGCGGACAGGATGTCGTTGTTCTGGCCGAGCGTGCAGGCGGCGCCGTGCGCGCAGGACGGAACGATCTTGTCCTTCTTCCAGTCGGCCATCGCCGTCTGCTGGTACTTCGGGTAGTCCGCCGGGACCGCGTCCGAGCGGGCCGGGATCGAGCCCTTCTTGGTGTTGAACGCCTTCTGGCCCTCGGCCGAGCCGGTGACCTTCAGCCAGCACTTCGCGCCATCCGGGTCCTGCCCGTTGGTCGGCAGCGTGAAGGAGTCCGCCAGGTACTGGAAGTTGCCCGCCGTACCCGGAGCCGGCCAGTAGGTGTAGGCCGTGTCCGGGATCTTGTCGGCCAGCTGCTGCGCGGCGACCCAGTCACCCATCAGCGTGTAGCCGGCCTGACCCTTGTTCACGTACTGCAGCGCGTCCGGCCAGTCGATCGCCTCGCGGTCGGCGTTGGTGTAGGACAGCAGCTTCTTGTACTTGTCCAGCGCGGCCGTCACGTCGGAGCCGGCCCAGTCGGTCTCGCCCTTCCACAGACCGATGAACTTGTCCGGCCCGAGCTCGGCCAGCAGCACCGCCTCGACCAGCATCTCCTGGGCGAAGCCCTTGGAGATGGCCAGCGGCGCCTTCACGCCGGCGGCCTTCAGCTTGTCCATGTCCGCGATCCACGCGTCCACGTTCGCCGGTGCGGTGGCGCCGTCGATGTTCGCCTTCTTCAGCACGGCCGGGTTGGCCCACACCACGTTCGCGCGGTGCACGTTGGCCGGGATCGAGTAGATCTTGCCGTCGACGGTCAGGTTGTCGATCAGGCTCTGCGGGAAGGCCTTGTCCAGACCGAACTCCTTGTAGAGACCGCTGACGTCGTCGACCTGACCCGCTTTGATGTAGTCGCCCAGCTCGGCGCCGGCGTGCGCCTGGAACGTCGCCGGCGGCTTGCCCGCGGCGAGGTCGTTCGCCAGCACCTGCTTGGCGTTCGAGCCGGCGCCACCGGCGACGGCGGAGTTGACGAACTTGAAGTCCTTGCACTCGGTGCCGAAGACCGAGACGAGTCCGTCCAGGCCGGCCTTCTCGCCACCGTCGGCCCACCAGGTGAAAACGGTGACGTCCTTGCTGGCAGCCGAGTCCCCGCTGCTGTTGTCATCGCTGTTTCCGCAGGCACTGACCGCGAGAAGACCCACGGCACCCACCACCGCGAAGGTCCTGCTCCAACCACCACGCATCTTGTTCACTCTCCGATCAGCTCATGGAGCTGTCTGACAACGAATGCCCCCTTGACGGCCCAACTGTGGGCACGAGGCCGGTCAGGTGTCAACGCTCCGCGCAGGCGCGTTGCGCAGACGTGATCCCTTGCGCACATCTGGTATGAGAGCGCACACATACTGCCGCCGCAGGCCTCTTGACCTACTGGTCCGACGAGGCCACCGCGACCTACGGACGCAGCAGTACCTTGATCGCGCGCCGCTCGTGCATGGCCTTGTAGCCCTCCGCCACCTGGTCCAACGGCAACTCCAGATCGAAGACGAGCCCGGGGTTGATCTCACCTGAGAGTACGTCCGCCATCAGGTCCGGGAGGTAAGCCCGCGCCGGGGCGACGCCACCGGCCAGACCGACGTTCCGGCTGAACATCCGGCCGATCGGCACCTCGACGCCGTGCGGCACTCCGACGAAACCGACGGTCGCTCCGGGCCGGGCCACCGCGAAGGCGGTCTCGAACGACTGGTTCGTCCCGACACACTCCAGTACTGCGTCCGCGCCAACGCCGTCGGTCAGTTCCATCACCGCGGTCGTTGCCTCGTCACCCCGTTCGGCAATGATTTGCGTGGCACCGAACTCGCGCGCAATCTTCTGCCGCGGTTCGTGTCGCGACAGCGCGACCACTCGCTCGGCGCCCATCCGCGAAGCAGCCAGCACACCGCACAGTCCGACCGCGCCGTCGCCGACCACCACGACGGTGTCGCCGGGCTTCACTCGCGCAGCCCGGGCGGCATGCCAGCCGGTGCCCATCACGTCCGACAACGTGAGCAGCGAGGGAACCAGCGAGTCGTCCGGTACTGCGGGCGTGGCGACGAGCGTTCCGTCGGCCCACGGGACCTTCGCGTACTCGCCCTGGCCGCCATCCGCCCCGTTACTGCCTATGCCGACGATGTTCTGGCAGACCGACTGCAGTCCGGCCAGGCAGTTCGGGCAGGTGCCATCGCTCGCGACGAACGGGGTGACAACGAAGTCGCCCGGCTTGACCGTCCGCACGTCCGAGCCGATCTCCTGCACGACTCCCACGTACTCGTGGCCGATCCGGCTGCCCGGGGTGATCTTGTTCTCGCCGCGGTACGGCCAGAGGTCCGAGCCGCAGATGCAGCCCGCGACGATCTTGACGATCGCATCGGTGGGCTTGCTGATCACCGGGTCGGGGACCTCGCTCAGCCGGACGTCGAACGGAGCGTGGATCGTCGTGGCTCGCATGGGCTCACCCTAAGCACGAGGATCTCCGAGCGAACCGGAGGGTCCTCCACACTCAGCCGGCCCGCGGTCAGAGAGCTGTGTAGCGGCCGCGGCGGTGGACGAGGGGCGAAAGCTCCTCGGGAGCCAGTTCCACGTGGGCGATCTCCAACTGGACCTGCAGGGCCCAGCCGACCTGCAGAGGATCCGCGTCAACCAGCCGGCAGCCGGCCCAGGTGCTGACCCCGACGGGCGCCGGACCCCACTCGGTGTCGTCCCACTCGATCATCCGGAACGGACCACCCGGCGCCGGCGCGACGTACCCGAAGGCGTCCGCGAGTTGTTGATGCGGCGCACCGAGCAGGCTGACCACCGCGGTCCTTGCCGCCTGCAACATTTCCCACAGGTCCGAGTCCGGGTCGATCAGCCCGATCACGAAACCGGGATCACCATCGGCCACCAGCATCGACGACACCGTCAGCCCGGCCCGCTTCCCGTCGTACGCGGTGGTCCAGAGGCTGACCGGGGACGGCAGCCGGCCGCGGAGCCGGCGGACCGGGCTGCGCTCCGACTCCGGCGGCAGGAACGGATGCTCACCATGGATGGTCATGCCCCGAACGCTACGCCGCCCCGGGAAATTCGTCCCGGCCCCGTGGGGCGGGGCCGGGACAGGTGCCTCAGGCAATCACTTCTGGACCGTCACCCGTGCCGGCAGGGTGAAGGTGTCGAGCGGGTGGCTGATCAGACCGCTCGAGCCGCGCACCGACTCGACCTTCCCGTCAGCGTCGAAGGTGAACCGGTACGACTCGCCGTACGAGCCGTAGCCGTTGCCGCCCGTGACGCGCAGGGTGTCGCCATCGGCCTCCAGCGTCGTCGGCTCCGCGGCCGGGTCCGGCGAGGTCGGGTCGATCACGTAGAGGCGACCGCCGAGCAGGGCGATGTCGCTCACGCTCCACAGGTTCGCGTAGCGGCCGGTGAAGCGGGCCAGGTCGGCAGCCTCGCCACGATCCTCCGACTCGGCCAGGTCGACCAGCTTGAGCACCGCCTCGGCGAGCTGGGCCGCCGGACCGTCGATCGCGTTCGTCAGCACCGACACCGCGATCCGCCGCTCGCCGTCGACCAGGGACCGGGTGATGTGACCCGGGTAGCCGCCACCGTGCCCGAACACCTCCCGCTTGCCGACCTTCGACAGCTGCAGCCCGAGCCCGTACCGCGGCCCGTCCTCCTCGCCGGTCTTCCACAGCGGGTGCTGCATCTGCCGCTTCGACGCATCCGTCAGCAACCGCCCGTCGGCGGACAGATGCGCAGAGAAGTAGGTGACGAGATCGCGCGCGTTGCCGTAGAAGCCGGTCGCCGCGGCGAGCGCTCGGGTGTCCACGTGCTCGATCGGCACCCGCTCGGTGGAGTAGGCGAAGGAGCTGTACCCGGCGGCGTACTCCGCGCTCCGGTTCGGGTCGAGCTCCGGACCGAGCGCGGTCAGCCCGAGCTTGTCGACGATCTCCTTCTGCACGTAGGCGTTGTACGACGTACCGGTGGCCGCCTCGATGATGAGGCCGAGCAGGCCGTAGCCGATGTTCGAGTATTTGAAGCGGTCGTTCTCCGGGATCACCGCGGAGTCCGGCTGCAACAGTACGTCGAGCAGGTGCCCCCGGTCCGGGAAGCTGGTCGCGAGCTGCCAGAAGTCGGCCTCCGGGCTGTCCCGGGTGACTCCGCCGGCGTGGCTGAGCAGATCCCGCACGGTCCGCTCGCCCACCGGCGTCCCGACGATCTCGGTGACGTGCGTGCCGGCCTTGTCGTCGAGCCGGACCTTGCCCTGCTCGACGAGTTGCAGCACGGCCGTCGCGGTGAACGTCTTGGAGTGCGAGGCGATCCGGAACAGGTGCTGCTCGGTCAGCGCGACCCCCTGCTCGACGTCGGCCAGCCCGTACGCCGAGGAGTAGGCGATCCCGTCATCGGCGAACAATGCGGCCTGGACCCCGGGGATCCGCTGATACCGCTGGTTGAACGCCAGCCAGCTGTCGTAGTACGCGAGAACCTCGGTCAACGTCTGTGCCACGGTTGCTCCCTGCAGGGTTGGCAGAAGAGGCAGTGATCCCTACCTCCCGGACAGACTCCGCTCACCGACGGGCAGCCAGCAACTTCAACCCCGCGAGTCCGCGCGACAGTCACGCAACGTGGCGACGCGACTGGATCACCCGGAAGCGGCTGGCCACGTATGCGCCGTCGGTGTAGGTGGCGTTCGCGGCCGGGTTGGCGCCAGTGCCGTGGAAGTCGCTGAAGGCGGCCGACTGGTTCACGAAGACCTGGCCGGTCAGGTTCTCCGACAGCGCGACACCGACGTCGAGCGCCGCGTCCCGGACCCGCTCCAGGGTCTGCTCGTCGGTCGAGTAGACCCCGGCCGTCATCGCACCACCCTCGTCCACCGTCTGACGGAACAGGTCGATCGACTCCGCTGTACCGGCCGTGCGGACCAGGAACGAGACCGGGCCGAAGCACTCCTGGCCGTAGACCTCCTCGTCCTTGGCGTCGATGGCGACCAGCAGCGGGGTGCGGACCACCGCGTCCTCGTACGCCGGGTGCTTGATCGCACGCGACTCCAGCACCACGTCGCCGTACTCCGGGGCGAGCTCGAGGCGGGTGATCACGCCCGGGTTGACGATGCCGCCGAGCAGTTCGACCGCCCGGGCGTCGTCGCCGAGCAGCTTGCCGATCGAGCTCGCGATCCCGGCGCCGACCTCGTCGAAGGACTTGTGGCCCTCGTCCGTCTCGATCCCGTCCGCCGGGACGAAGAGGTTCTGTGTGGTGGTGCACATCTGGCCGGAGTACAGGGAGAGGGTGAAGGCGAGGTTGTTGCAGAGCGCCTTGAAGGAATCGGTCGAGTCGATGATGACCGCGTTGACGCCGGCCTTCTCGGTGAACACCTCGGCCTGGGTCGCGTTCTGCTCCAGCCACTGGCCGAACTCGCTGCCGCCGGTGAAGTCGATGATCTTCACCTCCGGGCGCAGCGCGAGCGGCTTGGCCAGGCCGTCGCCCGGGCGCTCGGCGGCGAGCGTCACCAGGTTCGGGTCGAAGCCGGCCTCGGCCAGGACCTCGCGGCACACCTCGACGGTCAGGGCCAGCGGCAGTACGGCGAGCGGGTGCGGCTTCACCACGACGGCGTTGCCGGTGACGAGCGAGGCGAACAGGCCGGGCCAGGAGTTCCAGGTCGGGAAGGTGTTGCAGCCGATTACCAGCGCGACCCCACGACCGACGACGGTGAAGTTCTTCTGGAGCCGGATCGAGTCGCCCTTGGCCGGCTTCTCCCAGACCGCGGTGGTGGGGTAGCGGTTCATCTCCTCGGACGCGTAGGCGATCGCCTCGAGCGCCCGGTCGAGCGCGTGCGCGCCACCCGCCTGGAACGCCATCACGAAGGCCTGGCCGCTGGTGTGCTGAACCGCGTTGGCGAGCTCGAAGATGCGCTTGTGCAGCCGGTCCAGGATCTCCAGGGTGACGCCGACGCGGCCATCCACGCCCGCGTTGCGCCAGTCCGTCATACCCTTCCGGGCCGCATCGAGGAGCTCGTCCAGGCCGCTCTCGGTAGTGCGCGGGTACTGCACGTCCAGCGGCACCCCGTACGGCGACTGCTCGGTGGTGACCGTGCCGTTCGCGCCCGGCGTCTCGACCGGGTACGTCGTACCGCGGTGCGCCTCGAAGGCGGCCTTCCCGTCCGCGGCGGCGGTCTCGCCGTACAGGCGCGGGCTCGGGGACTCGGGGTAGGCGGAGTAGTAGCCGCGGCTGCGGATCGCCTCGAGCGCTCCGTCCAGTCGTTCGCGGTGGGTCTCCAGCCAGCCGGCTGCGGTGGTCGACGTCATCGGGCGCGCTCCTGGATCTCGGGGTGTACTCAGCCTAGGGACTTCGGGCGACGTGGGCGATGTTACAGTCTCTGTCCATATCGCGACTACAGTGTCATATCTGGGTCATCACTAGGGTGGGCCTCATGGCTGACGAACTGGCATCGAAGGTGGCTGCCGCCATGTGGGCGGACGACACCGCCAGCGCGGGCCTGGGGATGCGGCTGGTCTCGGTCGGTACCGGTACGGCGGTACTGGAGATGCCGGTTCGCGACGACATGGTGAACGGCCACGGGATGGCCCACGGCGGCTTCGTCTTCACCCTGGCCGACTCCGCGTTCGCCTTCGCCTGCAACTCCCGCAACCAGGTCACCGTCGCCCAGGCCTGCGACATCGTCTTCATCGCTCCCGCCCAGCGCGGCGACCTGCTGGTCGCCGAGGCCCGCGAGCGGACGTCGTACGGGCGGAACGCGATCTACGACGTGACGGTGCGGCGCGGCGACGACGTGATCGCCGAGTTCCGCGGCCGTAGCCGTCAGTTGTCCGGCAGCATCGTCAAGGAGGAGTCATGACCCGCGCGGCTTACCTGGTGGACGGCATCCGCACCCCGATCGGCCGGTACGGCGGCGCGCTCGCCGCGGTCCGCCCGGACGACCTCGCGGCGCACGCCGTCTCGGCTCTGCTGGCGCGGCACGCTTCGCTCGATCCGGCGACCATCGACGACGTGATCCTCGGCTGCGCGAACCAGGCCGGCGAGGACAACCGCAACGTCGCCCGGATGGCCCTGCTGCTGGCCGGGTTGCCGGACAGCGTTCCGGGCACGACGATCAACCGGCTCTGCGGCTCCGGCCTGGACGCGGTGGCCTCGGCCGCTCGCTCGATCATTGCCGGGGACAACGAGATCGTCCTGGCCGGTGGCGTCGAGTCGATGTCGCGGGCACCCTTCGTGATGCCCAAGGCGACTACTGCCTATTCGAGGCAGGCGGAGATCTTCGACACCACCATCGGCTGGCGGTTCGTCAACCCGGTGCTGAAGAAGCAGTACGGGATCGACTCGATGCCGGAGACCGCGGAGAACGTCGCTGCCGACTACAACGTGTCCCGCGAGGACCAGGACCTGTTCGCTCTGCGCAGTCAGCAGCGCGCGGCCAAGGCGATCGCGAACGGTCGGCTCGCCGAGGAGATCGTGCCGGTCTCCGTCCCCGGCAAGCGCGGCGCCGTGACGGTGGTCGACGTCGATGAGCACCCGCGCGAGACCTCGCTCGAGGCCCTGGCCGGCCTGAAGACTCCCTTCCGCGACCCGGGCACCGTCACCGCCGGCAACGCGTCCGGGGTGAACGACGGCGCGGCCGCCTTGCTCGTGATGAGCGGCGAGGCCGTCGAACGCCTCGGCGTCACTCCGCTGGCCCGCATCGTCGGCACCGCGGCCGCCGGAGTGCCTCCGCGCATCATGGGCATCGGCCCGGTCCCGGCGACCCGCAAGGTGCTGGCCCGGACGGGGGTCGACCTGGCCGACGTCGGGGTGATCGAACTGAACGAGGCCTTCGCGGCTCAGTCCCTCGCAGTACTGCGTGAGCTTGGCCTCGCCGACGACGCCGAGCACGTCAATCCGAACGGCGGCGCCATCGCTCTGGGTCACCCCCTGGGCATGTCCGGCGCCCGTCTGGCTCTCACTGCCGCCCTGGAGCTTCGCCACCGCGACGCCGGGTACGCGCTGTCCACCATGTGCATCGGGGTAGGCCAGGGCATCGCGACCCTGCTGGCCCGCCCCTGACCCTTCCCCCGGAGGTCCCCATGACGGATCGATTCCTCGGTGACGCGTGCCCTGACGACCTGCTCGACGCCGGCGAACGGCTGTCGGTCGACGAGCTCAGGGCGCGGCAACTGGCCGGTCTGCAGACCACGGTGCGCGCGGCGTACGAGAACGTGCCGCACTATCGCGCGGCGCTCGACAAGGTGGGTTTCGCGCCCGGCGACCTGCGGGACTTCTCGGACCTGAGCCGGTTGCCGTTCACCACCAAGCAGGACCTGCGCGACAACTACCCCTTCGGCATGTTCGCCGTCCCCCGTGAGCAGGTCGTCCGCGTGCACGCCTCCTCCGGTACGACGGGACGCCCGACGGTGGTCGGCTACACCCGCCGGGACATCGACAACTGGGCCGACCTGATCGCCCGTTCGATCCGCGCCGCCGGTGGTCGCGCGGGCGACGTGTGCCACGTGGCGTACGGGTACGGGCTGTTCACCGGCGGGCTCGGCGCGCACTACGGCGCGGAACGCCTCGGCTGCACGGTGGTTCCGGTGTCGGGCGGGATGACGGAGCGCCAGGTCGACCTGATCCGCGACTTCGGCGCCCGGATCATCATGGTGACGCCGTCCTACTTCCTCTCCATCGTCGACGAGATGGTTGCCCGGGACATGGATCCGCGGGAGACCTCGCTGCGGGTCGGCATCTTCGGCGCCGAGCCGTGGACCGAGCAGATGCGCGCGGAGGTGGAGAGCAAGACGGGGATGCACGCCGTCGACATCTACGGACTGTCCGAGGTCATGGGTCCCGGCGTCGCGCAGGAGTGTGTCGAGACCAAGGACGGCCTGCACATCTGGGAGGACCACTTCTACCCGGAGATCATCGACCCGGTCACCGGCGAGGTGCTGCCGGACGGCGAGGCCGGCGAACTCGTCTTCACCACCCTCACCAAGGAAGCCTTCCCGGTACTGCGCTATCGCACCCGCGACCTGACCCGGTTGCTGCCGGGCACCGCCCGCCCGGGGATGCGCCGGATGGAGAAGATCACCGGCCGCACCGACGACATGATGATCGTCCGCGGTGTGAACGTCTTCCCCACCCAGATCGAGGAACAACTCCTGCTGGTCGAAGGCCTCACCCCGCACTACCTCTGCGTCCTGAGCCGCCCCAACCGCCTCGACGAACTCACCGTCCAGGTCGAAGCCGCCCCCGACCTCCCCACCTCTTCTTACGCCACCGCCGCGTCAGCCCTGTCTCGCCGCGTCAAAAACCGCGTAGGCGTCACCGCCACCGTCGAGGTCCTCCCCCCACACGCCCTCGAACGCTCCCTGGGCAAGGCCAAACGAATCCGCGACGACCGCCGCCGCTAGCCGGGGCTTCAGCGGATCAGGAGTTTGGGGAGGGTTTGTTCTACGCCGGTGCGGAGGTCGGTGAGGGCGTTGGGCTGGTGGGCCAGGTTGCGGAGGAGGGCCTGCTGGAAGAGACCGTCGAAGAGGCCGTACGCCGTTGAGGGGGAGACGGTGATCGGGGTGCCGCTGAGCTCGCCGTAGGTGCTGACGATGCGCCAGATCATCAGTTCGAGGGTCTGGTCGATCTCCAGCACGTCCTCGCGGAAGTTCTCCTCGAAGAGGGCCTGGTTGCGCAGGTCGTACCAGAGGCGGTGCATCGTGCCGTCCTCGTCACAGGTGGTGGCCAGCGCCTGCGCGAAGTCGGTGCGCAGCTGGTCGGCCGACCGGGCCGTCGCCACGATCTGGTCGTAGCGGGTGACGCACTCGGCCTTGTAGAGCTTCACGCAGTACGTGATCAGCTCGACCTTGTCGCGGAAGTAGTAGTGCAGCACGCCGTGCGAGAACTCGGAGTTCTGCGCGATCTCCCGCAGGCTCGTCCGGGCATAGCCGAGCTCGGACAGGGTGCGCAGCGCGGAGGTGGCGAGCTGGGCGCGACGCTCACCGAACTTGTCCACCTGCCGGCGCGAGATCCGGTCCGTCACCTCGGTCACGGTCAGCCTCCAGGGATAGCTCCCGGGCAGTTTAACCCGGCCGGCAGAATTTCTTGACAGTTGTCCAAGAAACTCTTGACGAGTGTCAAGAACTTCGTAACGCTGAGCTCATCGCCCGGTCACCGCACCTCACCGGTGATCGGGCGGTCAGCGTAGGTCCAGCAGCCGGCCGAAAGGGGAGAGTTCATGAGCGGGTACGACCTGACCGGACGAAAAGCCTTGGTGACAGGGGGTGCGCGCGGGCTCGGGGCCGGGATGGCGGAAGCTCTGGCCAAGGCCGGCGCCTCGGTGGTCATCGCCGACATCCAGGAGAACCTCGGCAAGGAGACCGCCGACTCGCTCAAGGACACCGGTGCGACCGCGGCCTTCGTACCCCTCGACGTGACCGACGACGCCGGCTGGGAAGCGGCGATCACCGCGACCATCTCCGAGCTCGGCGGCCTGGACATCCTGGTGAACAACGCCGGCGTCGAACTGTCCGGCCTGGTGGTCGACCTCGACCCGGCCGACGTCCGCAGGATGCTGGAGGTCAACGTCCTCGGTACCGCGCTGGGGCTGAAGCACGCGTTCCGCGCGATGCGGCCGGAGGGACCCGCCGGGACTGGTGGCTCGGTGGTCAACATCTCCAGCGTCGCCGCGACGATCCCCTTCCCCGGTATCTCCGGGTACTCCGCGACCAAGTCCGCGGTGGACCGGCTGACCCGGGTGGCCGCGATGGAGTCCGGCAAGCTCGGCTACGGCGTACGGGTGAACTGTGTGTACCCCGGTCTGGTGCCGACCGAGATGGGCATGCAGCTCGCCGCGGACATGGTCACCCTCGGGCTCTGGCCGTCCGCCGAGGCAGCCGTCGGGGACGTCATCGGGCTGACCCCGCTCGGCCGGCTCGGCGAGGTGTCCGACATCGCCGACGCGGTGGTCTTCCTCGCCTCGGACGCGTCCCGCTTCATCACCGGCGCGGGTCTGCCGGTCGACGGCGGAATGGGGATGTGAGATGAGCAAACCCGTCGTCGTGTACGGCGCCTCCGGGTACACCGGGCGGCTCGTCTGCGAGTACCTGCGCGAGTTCAACGTCCCGTTCATCGCCGCCGGGCGGGACAAGAAGCGGGTCCAGGAGGTGCTCGACCGGGTGCCCGGGATCGACACCGTGGACCACGAGGTGGTCGAGGTCGAGCACGACGTGAGTGCGCTGACCGACCTCTTCCGCGGCGCGAAGGTGGTCAGCAACATGGTCGGGCCGTTCATCAAGTACGGCCCCGAGGTGGTCGAGGCGAGTCTCGCGGCAGGGTGCCACTACCTGGACACCACCGGCGAGCAGGACTGGATCCTGGACGCGCAGGCGAGGTGGGGCGACAAGTTCACCGCCGAAGGGCTGTTGCTCTCCCCCGGCGTCGCGCAGATGTACACCACCGGCGAGATCGCCGCGAACATCTGCCTGGAGACTCCTGGCCTCGACACCCTCGACATCCTGGTGCTCTGGAAGGGGTTCCCGACGTACGCGTCGACCCAGACGATCTTCACCATCCTGAAGGCCGACTGGCACTACCTGGAGCAGAACGAACTGGTGAAGTGGGACCCGCTCACCACCTTCGAGGTGAACGTACCCGGCCAGCACGCGAGTGCCCTCGCGCTGCCGTGGGGCGGGACGAGTCATCCGGTCTGGTTCAAGAACGACCCACGGGTGGCCAACGTGAAGGTGGCCGGCGGGGTGTTCGACCGGGCCGTGATGCAGGGCGTCGTCGACGCCGTGAAGATGGTGGAGACGCAGATCAAGACGCTCCCGGCCGAGCAGCAGGATGCAGCGCTCGGCGAGGTGGCCGCCTCGGTCCAGGCGAGCATGCCCCCGCGGGAGAACCCGCGGATCAACACCTCGCTCGACTCGGTGCACGCCTCCGGGCCGCTCGGCCGGGCGCACTGCGTGATCTACGGCAACAGCAACTACAAGCAGACCGGCGCCCTGCAGGCGTACGCGGCGTACTCCTTGCTGCAGCAGCCACCGAGGCGCGCGGGGCTCGCCTCGGCGTGCCAGGCCTTCGGACACCGCGAACTGCTCGGCGTACTGCGGAGCTTCGGGCTGGTGCTCGAGCCGGTCCTGACCGTTCACCACTAGACCAGGTGCGGGGGCGCCGCCACCACCCCCCAGGCTCCCCCGCACCTGTACCACCTGGAGTTCCGCGTGCGGCTGTTCGACTATCTCGACAAGGGTGCCTCGCTGGGCAGCGACGCCCCCTGCCTGACGATGAACGGTACGTCGCTCAGCTACGGCGAGGTCCAAGAGTTCTCCTGGCAGGTGGCGCGGGCGCTCGACCGGTCGGGGATCGCGCCGGGTGCCAAGGTGGCGATCCTGTCCGCGAACAACCCGATCTCGTTCGCGTGCGTGTTCGGGATCGCCCGGGCCGGCGCGATCTGGTGCCCGGTGAACCCGCGCAACGAGGCGGCCGAGAACCGCGAACTGCTCGACGCCTTCGACTGCTCCTGCCTGATCTTCCAGCGGGCCTTCCTTCCGCTGGTGGAGAAGATCCTCCCGGACCTGCCGAAGCTGACCACCGTGATCTGCCTGGACGATTCCTTGCCTGAGGCAATCAGCCTCGCGGAGTGGCTGGACGCAGTACCGGCTGAGCATTTCGAGCGGGAGCCTTTGGACGACACCGCGTTGCTGGTCGGCACGGGTGGTACCACCGGGCGGCCGAAGGGCGTGATGCTGACCGGGCGGAACCTGGAGACGATGTCGGCGATCACGCTGATGAGCTACCCGTTCTCCGGCCGGCCGGTGTACCTGGCGCTGGCTCCGTTGACCCACGCGGCCGGGGTGCTGTGCTTCCCTGTGCTGACGCTCGGCGGGGAGATCGTGATCATGCCGGCGCCGGACCTGGCCGACTTCCTGACGCTGGTGGAGCGGCATCGCGTCACCCACACGTTCCTGCCGCCGACGCTGATCTACATGCTGCTCGCGCATTCCTCGTTGCCCACGACGGATCTGAGCTCCCTGCAGTGCTTCTGGTACGGCGCCGCTCCGATGTCCGCGGCCCGGCTGGAAGAGGCGCTGACCCGGATCGGACCGGTGATGGCGCAACTGTTCGGCCAGAGCGAGGCGCCGATGATGATCTCGACGATGGCGCCGGCCGACCACTTCCACGCCGACGGCTCGCCCGCGGTCGAGCGGTTCGCCTCGGCCGGACGGCCGTCGCCGCTGACGCAGGTGGCGATCATGGCCGACGACGGGCAGTTGCTGCCGCGCGGGGAACGCGGCGAGATCGTCGTCCGCGGCTCGCTGGTGATGGCCGGCTACTACCAGAATCCCGAGGCCACGGCGGCTGCGGCGCAGTACGGGTGGCACCACACCGGTGACATCGGCTTCCTCGACGACGACAACTACCTCTACATAGTGGATCGGGCGAAAGACATGATCATCACCGGCGGCTTCAACGTGTACTCGGCCGAGGTCGAGCAGGCGCTGATGACGTACCCGGCGATCCGCGACTGCGCGGTCGTCGGGCTCCCCGACGAGAAGTGGGGCGAGCGGGTGACCGCTGTACTGCAACTCCACCCCGGGCTGACCGTGACCGAGTCGGAGGTCCGCAACTACGTGAAGAGCCGGCTCGGCAGCGTCAAGGCGCCGAAGCAGGTGGAGGTCTGGGACGACCTGCCCCGCTCGAAGGTCGGCAAGGTGCTGAAGACCGAGGTGAAGACTCGCCTGTTAAATCAGTAGGCGTTGCTCCGGTCGGGCGCTAGGGTTCTGGTCGAGCGAGAGGAGGTGAGCGCGATGTCGAGTTCTTCCGTCGTGCCGCCTGCCCGCCGCGCCCGCGGCTGACCAGGTGGCGTCCGTACCACCTCTGGAGCTGTGATGACCGTAGTGAACCGTCCGCCGCTGACCTCTGACGAGCGGACCCAACTGACCGGCTGGCTGGACCTGCAGAGGTCCTTCGTCCGGATGAAGTGCGAAGGCCTCAGCGAGGCCGACGCGCACCGCAAGACGCTGTCCACCTCACCGCTGATGACGATGGCGGGCCTGGTGGCGCACCTGCGCTGGAACGAGTACTCCTGGTTCCACCTCAACATGCTCGGCACCCCCGACACGGGCCAGACCCCGTGGACCGAGGGCGGCCACCCCGACGCCGAGATGTTCGTCGACGACGTCCCCCTCGCCCAACTCCTGGACGAGTACGACGAGGAGTGCGCGAGGTCGAACGCGATCATCGCCTCCCACTCCCTGGACGCCGTCGAGCAGGGCCCCTACGCCACCAAGGGCGAAGCCGCCTCCCTCCGCTACGTCCTCTGCCACATGATCGAAGAAACCGCCCGCCACCTAGGCCACCTGGACATCATCCGAGAACTCCTGGACGGCCACACCAGCTACGACCGCCTGCCCGAACCGGAGGGCTCGTGACGGGCCGACCGCCACTCACCGGCGACGAGAGGACCCAGCTGACCGGCTGGCTCGACCTCCAGAGGTCCTTCGTCCGGATGAAGTGCGAAGGCCTCAGCGAGACCGACGCCCACCGCGAGGTGCTGCCGACCTCCCCGCTGATGACAGTGGCGGGGCTGGTCTCCCACCTGCGCTGGGTGGAGTACTCCTGGTTCACCCAGAACCTGCTCGGTACTCCGGACCACGGCGAAACCCCGTGGACCGAAGGCGGCCACCCCGACGCCGAGATGTTCGTCGACGACGTCCCGCTCGCCCAACTCCTCGACGAGTACGACGCCGAATGTGCCCGCTCGAACGAGATCATCGCCACCGTCTCCCTCGACGACGTCGAGAAGGCGGTCTTCCGCGACACAGGCGCAGCCTCAACCCGCTACATCCTCTGCCACCTGATCGAAGAGACCGCCCGCCACGTAGGCCACCTAGACATCATCCGAGAACTCCTGGACGGCCAAACCAGTTACGACAAGTAGTACTAGCGGGGCGGCCTCTCCACGGAGGGGCCGCCTCACCTCCACTTGTCCGGCCGCTCCCGCACCTTGCTGTTGAGCGGGTCATAGATCCGCTCCGGAAGCTGAGACTGCCGAAGAGCCGTCTCGTTGATGCTGAAGAACCCGACATCCGAGAACCGCTTGTGCGGCTGCAGACTGCCGGAGGGCATCGCCAAGATGACCGGGTGCTCGGGCCGGATCCGCTTGATCGCGGCCACCGCTGGAGCGAAGTCCGAATCAGCGCTGATCAACAGAGTCAGGTCGGCCAGCCCTGCGGCAGCGTCCTCGACCATGGCGACTGCCAGCGCCACATCGGTCTCCTTCTCCTCAAAGGTCCGCGGCCTTCGCGGGCAGGTGCAGTGCCAGTGAGCACCGCAGAGCTTGCAAGGCGACAGAGTGCGCTTCTTGAACCATCCGATCTGTACGTCCAGCAGATCACCGGAGTACGCTCGCAGCGCGTCGACATAGTTGATCTGATTCGCCGACGCCGCCGGCTCGCCGCGGACGATGGTGGTGAAGTACCGGACCCTGACCACATCGTCTTCCGGCCTGAGGTGCCGGACGAGCTTGATCAGGTCGAGCCACAGGTATTTGCGCTCGTACTTGCTCTTCATTCCGTAGTAGAGGTTGAAACCGTCGATATACGCGGCGACCGTGCCCACGCCGTGCTCTCCTGTTCGCGAATGCGCGTACGAGCGGCGTGGTACCGTAGTTGTCCCATGCCGGTACGCCCGGCTAGAACGACCCCCTCGCGGGGGTCGTTTTTTTGTGCGTACCGGTTTGGGCGTTCGCGAACGCCTCATCTCCCGACACCGTGGAAAGGGAGAGGCCCCACCGGAGTGGGGCCTCGCGCTCAATCGCCTGGGCGACCGACGGTTGTGCTCAACGTAGCGACCGGTCTACGCCCTCAGCAAGTCAGAGCCATTCGCCGAAGGCGAGGGGGGCTCGGGTGCAGAGGTAGGTGGCCCAGTGGAGGGTGGTGGGGGTGTTGGTGGCGTCTCGGGTGATGCGGAGGAGTTCGCCGGTTTCCCGGCCGGAGATCGTGCGGTAGACGTCTTCGGAGACCTTCTCGAAGACGGCGGGCGGCTTCCAGTCGGGGGCGCCTTGGGCGGTGGCCTGGAGGGTGCCGTTCTTGACCGAGAAGGTGAACGGGCTGCCTTCGGAGAACCAGGTGCCCAGGACGCCGGCCAGGTCGGCGGGGACCTCGGTGCCGGGGGTCCAGGCGGTCGGCGGTTCGGGGTCGTCCTCGAGGACCTTGATCAGCAGGTCGGTGGCGATCGCGGCGGGGTCGGGCGCCGAGGTGGTGTTCATCAGCGTGATGCCGGCGGTGCCGGAGGGGCGGTGCACGAAGCTGCCGGTGATGTGGCCGGGCATGCCGCCGGTGTGGCCGACGAAGACCCGCTCGCCGCGGCGGAACAGCATGAACCCGAGGCCGATGCCGAGTTGCCAGCGGTCCACGTCGGCCATGATCTGCGGCTGGCACATCTCCTCGACGGTGTCCTTGGAGAGCACCTCCGCGACCGGGTCGGCGATGAACATCATCCATTTGGCGAGGTCGTTCGCAGTACTGGCCAGCCCGCCGCAGGCGTCCATCGCGCCGATGTCGATCAGCGGCTCGTCGACCGGTACGTCGGAGAACGGCGGCACGTAGTACCCCTTGGCGGCGGGACCGCCGTCCATGCCGACCGTGGTCCGGGTCAGCTCGAGCGGTTGGAGGATCCGGGCCTGGATCGACTCGTACCACGACCGTCCGTCGAGCCGGGCGACGATCTCGCCGAGCATCGAGTAGACCAGGTTCGAGTAGTGGAACCGGTGGTGCGGCTTGCCGATCCGCTCGGCCCCGTTCCAGCCGCTGACGAGTTCGCGGCGGTCCGGGAACGTCATCTGGTCCCAGACGTCGCCGACGGGTTCGCGCTGCATGCCGCTGATGTGACTGAGCATCTGCCGGAGGGTGATGCCCTCGTGTTTGCTCTCCGGGATGAACTGCTCGATCGTGTCGTCCAGGCTGAGCTTGCCCTCGTCGCGCAGCGCCATGATCGCGACCGCGGTGAAGGTCTTGCTGTGCGAGGCGATCAGGTACTGGGTATCGGCGGTCGGCGCCATCCCGGGGGCGGCCAGGTCGGCCGATCCCACCCCGTCGGACCAGGCCAGCGCACCGGCCCGGGCGACGGCGCCCACGATGCCGGGCACCCGCCCCTTGGTCTGTCGTTCGGCGAGGATCCGGCTGAGCGCGGAACTGGTCTGAGCGGAGATCTCGGTCACCAGCCGACAGTAAGCCATGCCGAGGACCACCGCAGGTGACAAACGACAGGGGTTTGAGCGGGGTCGTGTGGGAGGCTGGAGGAGTGCGCATAGCGGTGCTCGGTCCACTCGCGATGTGGGCGGCCGACGGTTCTCCGCTGGACGTCCGCGGAGTCCGGCTGCGTGGACTGCTGGCGCGCCTGGCGCTCAGCGCGGGCCGGCCGGTCGGGCTCGAGACCCTGATCGACGGTCTGTGGGGCACCGAGGCGCCGAGCGCGAACGCGCTGCAGTCGCTGGTCTCACGCCTGCGGGCCGGTCTCCCCGCCACTGAGTCGAGCATCTCCGTCCAGTCCGGCCCGGCCGGCTACACGCTGACCATCTCGCCGGAGTCCGTCGACGCCCTGCAGTTCGAAGACCTGGTACGCCGTGGCCGGCAGCTCCTCGTCACGGATCCGGCGCAGGCGCGGGCACTCCTGACCCAGGCTGAGCGGCTCTGGCGCGGCGACGCCCTGACCGATCTGCGGGACCTCCCGTTCGCCGCGATCGAGGCGGATCGGCTGAGCGAGCTGCGTCTCGGCGCCGGCGAGGACCTCGCCGAGGCGGCCGTGGCGAGCGGCCACTCGCGCGACGTGATCGCCGAGCTCGAGCGGCTCAGCGTCGCCCATCCCCTCCGCGAACGCTTGCACGAACTCCTGATCAGAGCCCTGTATGCCGATGGCCGCCAGGCGGAGGCCCTCGCGGCGTACGAGCGGGTGCGGGCCACCCTGGCTGACGAGCTCGGCGCGGATCCCGGGACCAGGCTGCGCGAGCTCCATGTGGCGGTACTGCGCGGCGACTCGATCGATCCGGCCGCCACGGCGTCCGTAGTACCGGCTGCTCCTGAGCCCGTACCGCGGAGCAACCTGCGCGCGCCGATGACCAGTTTCGTGGGCCGGGCGGACGACGTGACCGAGCTGACCCGGCTGCTCGGCAACGGCACCCGGCTCGTCACCATGGTCGGCCCGGGTGGCGCCGGCAAGACGAGACTCGCGACCGAGACCGGGCGGACGCTGGTGGACCAGACCGGCGACGGGATCTGGTTCATCGAGCTGGCCCCACTCGGTGACGCGGCCGATGTCGCCCCGACCCTGCTGACCGCCCTGGGCGCCAGCGAGTACGTCGAGAGCCTGCAGACCACCCTGGCGCCGAAGCTGCCGACCCGGCGAGCGGCGACCGAGCGGCTGGTCGAGGTGATCGCCGACCGGCGCATGCTGCTCATGCTCGACAACTGCGAGCACCTGGTCCAGGAGGTCGCCGACCTCGTCGACTCGTTGCTGGCTGCTTGCCCGCGGCTCCGAGTGCTGACCACCAGCCGTGAACCACTGAGCATCCCGGGCGAACACCTGCACCAGGTCGGTCCCCTCGGGCTGCCGCCGGTGGACAGCCTCGACGACGCGTATCCCTCGGTGCAGTTGTTCGTGGACCGAGCCCGCGCCGTACGGCCGGACTTCGCGATCACCGACAACAACCGCCAGGCGATCGCCGAGATCTGCCGCCGGCTCGACGGCATGCCGCTGGCGATCGAGCTGGCCGCGGCCCGTCTGCGGGCCCTCACAGCGCAGCAGATCGTCGAACGGCTGACAGACCGTTTCCGCTTGCTGACCAGCGGTTCCCGGACCGCCCTGCCGCGACACCAGACACTGCGAGCGGTCGTGGAGTGGAGCTGGGAGCTCCTCGATCCCGACGAGCAGGCCGTCGCCCGCCGGCTCTCGCTCTTCTCCGGCGGTGCGACTCTCGAAGCTGCCGAACGCATCTGCAGCGGTCCGGGACTGCCACCCGAGGCCGTGCTCGGCGTGCTGGCCTCCCTGGTGGACAAGTCGCTCGTCGAGGCAGCGGCCGACGACCGGTCGGTCCGTTACCGCATGCTCGAGACCGTGAAGGCGTACAGCGCCGAACAGCTTGCCGCCTCCGGGGAGTACGACCAGGTCCGCGAGGCCCACACCGAGTACTTCGGCGGGCTGCTCCAGCAGGCACGCCCCAAGCTGCGGACCGGCGAGCAGTTGCAGTGGATCGCCAGGCTCGACGCGGACAACGAGAACCTGCTGGACGCGTTGCGGTCGTCGGTCGACCTCGGCGACGCCGCGACCGCGCTGAAGCTCGTGTCGGTGCTCGGCGAGTACTGGAACATGCGCGGCCGGCCGGCGGAGGCGGTCAGCTGGTTCGAAGCGGCACTGGCCGTGCCCGGGCAGTCCGATCCGCTGCAGCGCGCGACCACGCTGATGTTGTACTCGCTCGGTACCTTGTCAAACGGCGAGGACCCGTCGGCGTCGTTCGCCCAGGCCGTCCGCGGGCTCGCCTCGGTCCGGATGCTCAGCCGGCGGCACCGCCGGGTCGCCGAGTCCGGTGTCGGCCGGTTCACCAACGCCGTCTGGGCCGCGGTCCGCCGGGACCGGGCCGGTTCGTTTCGTGAGCTGGACGAGGCTCGCGAGCATCCCGACCCGTGGACCCGGTACATGGCCGTGATGATGTCGGCGATGTTCCGCGAGAACGAGGGCGACGTCGAGCAGATGGCCGCAGACCTGGCCGTCGCGCTGGACGGGTTCCGCACCATCGGCGACCGCTGGGGGATCTCGCTGGCGCTGCGCGGCCTCGCCAGCTACCAGAGCAGCAGGGGCGACCACGATGGCGCGCTGGCGTCGCTGACCGAGGCGTTGCGGCTGATCGGCGAGCTCGGCACCACCGAAGGGGTGTCCCAGCTGCTGGCCCAGTGCGCTCTGAGCCGCGCCGAGCTCGGTGACCTCGACGGCGCGCGGCACGACCTGCACCGCTCGCTGCGACTGGCCGAGGAGACCGGAAGCCGTGGTGGGCAAGGGATCGCGATGATCGGGCTGAGTGCGGTCGCCCGGCGGAGCGGCCGGCTGGACGAGGCGATGGAGCTCGCCGAGAAGTCCTACGCGATGCTCGACCTGCAGGCCGAGCGGGTCGCGCCGCACGGGCAGGCGATGGTGCTCTCCCAGCTCAGCCGGGTCAGCGTGACTCGCGGCGACCAGGAGCGGGCGCGCGACTACAGCAGGCAGGCGGTCGAGCTCGCGCTGAGCACCGAGGACATGCCGCTTGCCTCGGGCATCGTCGAGGCGGTGGCCGACGTCGAGCCGCTGACCGGAGGCGACGAGGTCGCCGCGCGCATCCTCGGACTGGCCGCCGCGATGCGGGGCATGCGGACCGTGCCCGACTCCGACGTCCGGCGCACGGTCGAGCGGTTGCGGGCGAGCCTCGGCACTGAACGGTACGAGACCCTGTATGGCGAGGGCGCGGCGATGATCCGCGACGAGGCGACGGCCGAGCTCCGCAAACGCCTGGATCTGCCTGACCCGCGGGCCGCGGCGGGGATGACCCAGCCCGGTGGTTCGGTCCGAGTCGGCTCCGGTCCGAGCGGGACGTTGCGGACGCCACCGGGCAAGGCCTAGTTCACCATCAGCGAGACGGCCAGGTTGCGGAGTGCGGTCTGGACCTCCTTCTCCGGCGGCCGCGGGTCGGCCAGCATCCAGTCGTAGACGACGGTGTTGACCGCACCGATGAAGCAGAGCCCGAGGAAGCGGAAGTCCTTCGGCGCGATCTCGTTCCGCGCGACCGCGGCCTCGCCGATCCTGCCCACGCTGGAGATGATCAGCTCGCGGAAGGCGATCCGCTGCTCCTCGACCGCGGGACTGGCGCCGACCACCTCGACGAACGAGATCCGGGCCCGGCGCAGGTCCGTCATGATGGTCCGCAGGTAGCCCTCGACGGCCGCGCCGATCCGCTCTCCGACGTGCGCGTCAGCAGTCTGTCTGAGCGCCTCGCCGGTACTGCGGACCGCGAGCTCGATCACCTGGGCATGCACGGCGAGCAGCACGGCTTCCTTGTTCTGGAACTCGTGGTAGAAGTGCCGGGTCGACACTTTCGCCTGTGCACACAGGCGTTCCACCGAGGTCGCGGGGTAGCCCTCGGTCCCGAAGAGCTCCAGCGCGGCGTCCAGCAGACGTTCCCGTCGCGCCGCCTTCCACTCGTCGACCGAGCGTCCTGAATAGCGGCGTGCGGAGGGTTCGCTCATTGCACCTCTTGTCGATACCCCGTGCCTGAACTCTTGTCATCTTAGCCATGCCGACTCGCCATGACGGACGTGTTTTCCGCGAAAAGAACGGTTTTCACTCGTTGCCCGGGGCATCCCGGGTGATCGTTCGTTCGGCATAACCAGACCGGACCGGGAGCAGTACTGGATGGCATCCGCGCGACGCTCGCCACGCCTGGGGCTGGGGTGTCCGCGCGCACGAAGGTCGGGATCTGGGGGTACTCCGGCCGACCTGGCGGCGGCCGGGCGGCAGATGGACGGTCGCCCGTTCTCCGGCTTGTTCCTCGCGGCCGCGATCGGCGTGACCCGCGAGTACCCCGAGCTGCTCACCATCTTCAATGCCAAGGGCAACCAACAGTGAGGGCCGAGGATGATTCCTCGGCCCCCACTGTCTTGCGTAGCTCAGGTGCGCTGCCGGTAGGCGCGGATCGCCAGCGGCGCGAACACCGCCACCAGTCCGACCATCCAGGCCAGCGTGATCAGCAGCGGCTTCTGCACGTCGCCGCCGAGCATCAGACCGCGCATCGTGTCGACCAGGTACTTCACCGGGTTCACGTTCACGAACGCCTGCAGGAAACCGGGCAGGGTGTCCGTCTGGACGAACACGTTGCTGCCGAAGGTCAGCGGGAACATCACCAGGAAGGCGATGCCCTGCACCCCCTGCGCGGTCCGCAGCTTCAGGCCGAGCCAGACCCAGATCCAGCACAGGGACAGCGCGAAGGCGAGCACGATCAGGCAGGCCAGCAGGCCGTTCCCGACGCCGTTGCCGAACCGGAAGCCGAGCGCGAAGCCCGTGCCCATCAGGATCACGATCGACAGCGTGTACCGGACCGCGTCCCCGAGCACGGCGCCGACCAGCGGCGCGATCCGCGAGATCGGCAGACTCCGGAAGCGGTCGAACACTCCCTTCGCGAAGTCGTCGTTCAGCGCGACGCCGGTGCCCATCGTGGAGAAGACCACCGTCTGCACGAGCAGGCCCGGCAGCAGATAAGGCAGGTAGTCGTGCCAGGTGCCGCCGTTGGCGACGGCGCCACCGAAGACGAAGAGGAACAGCACCAGGAAGATGATCGGCTGGAACGTCACGTCCGCCAGCGCTTCCGGGTTCTGCCGGATCCGCACGATGTTGCGCCAGGCCAGGGTCAGGCTCTGCTGCGCCCAGGCGAACGGCCGGCTCCGGTGGGCCGCGTGCGCGGGTGCTGCTTCAAGCGTTGCGGTGCTCATCGGCCCGCTCCTTCCAGTACTGCGGTGCTCTCTTCTTCGGCCGCGTGTCCGGTCAGGGCGAGGAAGACCTCGTCCAGGCTCGGCAGCCGCAGGGACAGTTCGGTGACGGCGATCCCGGCCTCGTCGAGCCGGCGGACCACCACCGGCATCGAGGATCCGTCGGAGACCGGCACGCTGACGAGTGCGTTGACGACGTCGACGGTCGGCCGCACGCCGACGGACTCGGAGACGATCGCGGCGACCCGCTCGAGGTGCCCCGGCTCGGCCGGACGGACGTCGAGCGACTGCTTGCCGGCCTGGGCCTTCAGCTCGGCTGGACGCCCGGAGGCGACGACCTTGCCCTTGTCGAAGACCATGATCGAGTCGGCCAGCGCGTCGGCCTCCTCCAGGTACTGCGTGGTCAGCAGCACGGTGGTGCCGTCGAGGACCAGGTTGCGCACGGTGTCCCAGACCCCGTTGCGGGCATGGGGATCGAGCCCGGTGGTCGGCTCGTCGAGGTACAGGATGCTCGGGTTGCCGACCAGGCTGGCGGCGAGGTCGAGCCGCCGGCGCATGCCGCCGGAGTACGTCTTGGCGATCCGGTCGCCGGCGTCGGACAGTTCGAACCGCTCGAGCAGTTCGTCCGCCCGGGCCCGGGCCTGCTCGCGGTTGTTGCCGAGCAGGCGGCCGATCATGACCAGGTTGCGGCGGCCGGACATGTCCTCGTCGACGGACGCGTACTGCCCCGTCAGGCCGATGATCTCGCGGACCCGCGGCGCCTCGCGGACCACGTCGTACCCGCCGACGGTCGCGTGGCCGGCATCCGGACGCAGCAGCGTGCCGAGGATGCGGACGGCGGTGGTCTTGCCGGCGCCGTTCGGTCCGAGCACGCCGAGCACGGTGCCGGTCGGCACGCTCAGGTCGACGCCGTCGAGTGCGGTGGTGCTGCCATATTTCTTGACCAGACCCTCGGCCCGGATGGCGAGGTGGTTCGTTGTGGACATCGGTTCCTCCCAGCTGACTGTTACTGGGACTACCGTGCGCCTCACCGCTGACACCGGCCTGGCACTGGACTGAGAGCCCGTGCCAGGCGCTGTCAGCCTGTCTCAGCTCACCTTTGCGAACTCTGCGGTGTCGGCCTTGAGCGGCACGATCTGGTTGGCGCGGAGGGCTTCGTAGATCTCCGGGTTGTAGCGGGCCAGCGTCGCCCGGGCCCGGCGGCGGTACCGCAGGATCTGGACGGTGCCGATCGCCCACAGCACGTACTGGAAGGTCAGCGCCCACTTGAAGTCGGTGAGGGTCTGCGCCGCGCCGCCGGAGGAGACGTCCAGCAGCACGCCGACCATGCCGATACAGATCAGCATGGCGATGAAGCCACCGGTGTTGACCATCCCGTTCGCCGCCCCGAACCGGGTGGTCGGGTTGAAGGTCCGCGCGTAGTCCAGGCCGAGCATCGACCCGGGACCACCGGCGGCCTGGACGACGATCAGCAGGAGCAGGACCGGCATCGGAGCCCGGCCGGGCCAGAGCAGCACGACGGTCCACATGAACGCGGATCCGCCGATCACGGCCAGCACGATCCACGAGCGGTAGAACGGGAAGCGCGCCGCGTACCGGCCGACCAGCGGGCCGTAGAACAGTCCGGCGAGCACTGGCAGGATCAGCATCGCCGCCGCGGTCGTCGGTGCCACGCCCTGCCCCTTTACGAGGAACGGGTAGCCCCAGAGCAGGCCGAACGTGCCGCCGGCGAAGCTGGTGGTGAAGTGCGTCCACAACCCGAGCCGGGTGCCCGGCTCCTTCCACGCCCGCCGCAGGTTCCGCCGTACGTGGGTGAGCGAGTGCTTCGCCCGGTGCAGCGGTTCGTCGTACGGGCTGTCCTTGAGCAGGAAGATCACGGCGAGACCGGTCAGCAGGCTGAGCACGCTCGCGCCGGCGAAGGTGCCGGTCCAGCCGAACGAGTGGAACGCCGCCGCCATCGGCACGGTCGACACGATCGCTCCGACACCGCCGAGCATGCCGGTGGTCTGCGACATCACCGGCTGCCGGAGGGCCGGGAACCAGGACATCACCACCCGGAGCACGCTGATGAACACGAGGGCGTCGCCGACGCCGAGGACCGCCCGGGCCGCGAGGGCTGCCGGGTAGGAGTCGACCAGGCTGAAGGCGGACTGCGCTGCGAAGAGCAGCACCGAGGCAGCGATCAACAGCCGCTTCGAGCCGTACCGGTCCAGCAGGATGCCGACGGGCACCTGCATCGCGGCGTACACGGTCAACTGCACGACGGTGAAGCTCGCCAGCGCCGAGGCGGAGATGTCGAACCGCTCGGCCGCCTGCAGACCGGCGACGCTCATGGAGCCGCGGTGCAGCACGGTGACCAGGTAGGTGAAGACAGCAGTCGCCCACACCGCCCAGGCTCGACGACCGCCCAGGGGGAAGAGGAGTTCGGTCACTGCATGCCCCGCAGATCCGTCGCGGCGACATGGATGTGGTCGATGACGAGGTCGCGGAACCGCTTGGCGCTGTTCCCGCCGAGAGCGTCGATCATCTCCTGGTGCGCGCCGATCGAGCGCTCCATCCGGGCCGGCTGTACTTCGATGCCGGGGACGCCCATCCGGACCTGCCGGTCGCGCAGACTGTTGTAGAGCTTGGCGAGGATCTCGTTGCCGGCGGCACCCACGATCGCCTCGTGGAAGGCCCGGTCGGCCTCCAGGAAGCTCTTGGCGTCGCCCGCCCGGCGGTGCTTGCGCATCTCCTGCACGAGCGGCTCGAGGGTGGCGGCCAGTTGCTTGCGGCGCGGCCACACCTTCGCGGCGGCATGCGTCTCGATCAGCTCGCGCGCCTCCAGGACGTCGTTGACCTCCTGGGCCAGCACCGGCAGGACCAGCGCGCCCTTCTTCGGGTAGAGCTTGACCAGCCCGGACTCTTCCAGCCGCAGCAGCGCCTCGCGGACCGGAGTACGGGAGACACCTACCGCTGTAGCGAGCTCACCTTCGGTGAGCAGTTCGCCGCCGGGGTAGACCCGGTCCAGGATCGCTGCCTTCACATAGGCGTAGACGCGCTCCGCCGCGGGGATCTTCTCGACCCCCGGCTCGGCCGCCGCGACAATCCGAGCGATCTCGGTCGTCTCATCCCCCAGCTCGAACCCCGCCGGCCCCACGTCCTCCGGCGCTGTTTCCGCCGTCCCCACACTCGCCGATTCACCATCGGCCGCCCCGCTATCCACCGCACTCCTCACCTATACCGCACGTATCTTTGTTGTATTTATCCTAGCCACAACAGTTCGAGCGCTCGTTTGTTCCCAGCTCAGAGAAGTTGTCCACAGGCCGGTCCACAGATGTGGGCCGCTGTGGACAGCCGGGTGCGTTGACGGGCTGGTGGGGCGGGATCATTCTGAAGCTGCCGGGGGTGGGCAGCATGGCGATTCTGGTGGTGGGTGGGACCGGGCAGCTGGGCGGGCGCGTGGTCGCGCTGCTGCGGGGGCGGGGCGAGGTCGTGCGGTGTCTGGTCCGCGCCGGGACCGATGACAGCGGGTTGCGGGCAGCCGGCGTGGAGATCGTGCGGGGCGACCTCACCGATCCGATCAGTCTGCCGGGTGCCTGCGCGGGTGTGACTGTGGTGGTCGCGACCGCGACGGTGATCGCCCGCCGGCTCGCCGGAGCGCGTCATCCGACCATGCGCGAGGTCGACGAAGACGGGATGACGGCACTGGTCGATGCCGCCGAGCGGGCCGGGGTCGAGCGGTTCGTCTACGTCTCGTACGCCGGAGCCGGCAAGGGACAAGGGTCTCCGCTGGAGCACGCGAAAGTCGCGGTCGAGCGACGGCTGGCCACCTCGACCATGCGGACGGTGATCGTCCGGCCGGACGCCTTCCAGGAGGTGCACCTCGGTCCCCTGGGGCGCTTCGACCTGGCTGCGCGGAAGGTGTCGATCATCGGCAAGGGCACGAACCCGGTGAGGTGGGTGAGTACGGACGACGTGGCCGCCCTGCTCGCGGCCGTCGCGGTCGAGGCGGACCCGCCGGCGCTGATCGAGTTCGGCGGCCCGGAGGCCCTCAGCCGCAACGAGGCGGCCGACGTCGCCGAGCGAGCCCTCGGCCGGACGATCAAGCGACAGCATCTGGCTCGCGGGGTGGCACGGATCGGACTGGTGGTTTTCAGGCGGTCCAACGACGCGGTGTCCGCGGTGTTCGGCGCCGGGCTCGCCCAGGATCTGATCCGGGTCACCTGGGATGACTCGCCGCTGCGACAGCGTGGCATCACCCCACGCTCTGCCAGCGATTTCATCAAGGCCCAGGCCGCCGCCTTGCGGTGACAGATCAAGTCCCAGGCCCCGCCGCCCTGCGTAGACAGCCGCGCACTCCGGTCGCCGAGGGTGACGGTAGGGACCGTGGGTAGTGACGGCTGCAGGGTTTCCCGTGTGTTGGGGGTTGAACGGCTCCGGGAGGGGCGCGGGGTCCTAGAGTCACGGGCAGCGTTCCCGTCCAGCTCGCGATTCGCCCCCGAGGAGAGAACTTGTCCCGAAGCTCCCGTACCCGCCGGCTCAGTGCCGGCCTCGCCGTGGCGGCTCTAGCCTTCACCGCGACCGGTACCGTCACGGCCGCCCAGGCCGTACCCGTCTCTCCGGCTGGTTCGTCCGCAAGCGCGGCCGAGCCCGGCCCGCTGATGAACTACGTCGTCAACACCCGCGCCGACCACGGCCACGTGAAGAAGGCCGAGAAGGCGATCGCGGCGGCCGGCGGCACCGTCGTGCAGTCCTACGACCAGCTCGGCGTCGTGATCGCCCAGTCGACCAACCCGGACTTCCGCGCCGACGTCCGGGCCGAGAAGAACGGCCGCGACATCCAATCGGTCGGCGCCACCCGGACCGCGCCCGTCAGCGAAGGCCCGGTCGGCACCGCCAAGAAGGCCGCCGCGGCCAAGGGGCTCAACGCGGGCGAGGCCACCCCGGCGCCGGATCCGCGTGAGGTCGACCAGTGGGACATGGTCCAGATCAAGGCGGACCAGGCGCACAAGGTGACCGACGGCTCGCGCCGGATCCTCGTCGGCGTCAACGACAGCGGCGTGGACGACACGCACCCGGACCTGGCGCCGAACTTCGACGCCGAGGACTCGGTGAACTGCGTCAACAACGGCGTGCCGGACACCACCGCCGGCGCCTGGCGGCCGACCACCAGCTCGCACGGCACCCACGTGGCCGGCACGATCGCCGCCGCCCGCAACGGCATCGGCATCGTCGGCGTCGCCCCGGGCGTCCGGATCGCCTCGGTGAAGGTCGTGAACGACGACGGCTTCATCTACCCGGAGTACTCGATCTGCGGGTTCGTCTGGGCCGCCGAGCACCACATGGACGTGACCAACCACAGCTACTTCATCGACCCGTTCGAGTTCTGGTGCAAGGACAACGGCGACCAGGGCGCGGTCCAGGAAGCGGTCCGCCGGGCGGTCGCCTTCGCCACCAAGCGCGGCGTGCTCTCGGTCGCGGCGGCCGGCAACTCGAACTACGACCTGGCCAACAAGACCACGGACAACGGCAGCCCGAACGACACCACCCCGGTGCCGCGGCAGATCAACAACGACTGCCTCGACATGCCGACCGAGCTCCCCGGCGTGATCACGGTGGCCAGCACCACCCAGGCTCGGCTGCGGAGCAGCTTCTCCAACTTCGGCCTGAACAAGATCGACGTCGCGGCCCCGGGCAGCAGCATCCTGTCCACGCTGCCGGGCGGCGGCTACGGCAACATGAGCGGTACGTCGATGGCGTCGCCGCACGTCACAGGGATCGCCGCGCTGATGAAGTCGACCCACCCGTGGTGGGGCCCGCGCGACCTGGAGTCCGCGCTGCGCCGCCAGGCCGACGACACCGCGTGCCCGACCACTCCGGACGCGCGGTGCACCGGCACCACGGCGAACAACGCGTTCTTCGGTGAAGGCATCGCCGACTCCCTCGACGCGGTCAAGCGCTTCTGGTGAGCTAGGCCCTGCGTCGCAGGACTGAGAGAGGGGGTCCCCCGCCCGGGGCCCCCTTTCTCCTATTTACCCAGGGCCCTACTGCGTGCTGATCAGCACGATGCCTGCGACCACGATGGCCGCGGCGATGGCGCGTTTCGGGCCGAACCGCTCGCCGAAGAACAGCGCGCCGATGATCGCCCCGAAGATGATGCTCGTCTCCCGCAGGGCCGCGATCGACGCGAGCGTCCCGCGCTGCTGCGCCCACAGGACCAGCCCGTACGCGACCATCGAGACCAGCCCGCCGCCGAGTCCGGCGTACACGTGGCGTCGCTCCTGGGTCAGGAAGCCCGGCCCGCGCCAGCAGAACACCGCGAGCGGCACGACCAGCCCCTGCAGCATGAAGACCCAGCCCATGTACGTCGCCAGGGGGAGCTTGTGGACGGCGACTCCGTCGACCACCGTGTACGCCGCGATGGTGAGCCCGGTCGCGAAGGCGGCCAGCAGTGCGGGTGTCTGCCGCCGCGAGGGTCGTCCGCCGATGAACACGAGCGCGATCAGCCCGGCCGAGATCAGCAGCACTCCGGCGAGCTCCAGCGGTACGGGCGCCTGGTGCAGCACGACGATCGCGATGACGGCGACCACCCAGGGCGACGTACCGCGGGCCAGTGGGTAGACCTGGCTGAACTGCCCGAGCTGGTACGACGCGAGCAGGCCGCCGTAGTACGCGAGGTGGATCAGCACCGAGGCGACGATGTACGGCCAGGTGTTAGCCGGCGGCAGCCCGGTCACGGAGACGGCGACCAGTCCGCACAGCCCCGACGACAAGCCGAGCAGCGCGAACCCGGCCAGCCGGTCGGGCACCCCGTGGGCCATCGCGTTCCACACGGCGTGCAGAACGGCCGCCCCGAGCACCGCTATCAAGACCGCCACCCCACCACCCTCTCCCGGCAGAGTCCCTCATCACCACTGAGTTAGCCGGCGCCGGACGTGACGAGACCCCGGGTGGATGGATCCGCCCGGGGTCTCGGAGTACAGCTCAGAGCATCGGTACAGCTCAGAACATCAGGGCACGGGCCGGGTCCTCGAGGATCGCGGCGACGTCGGCGAGGAAGGTGGAGCCCTTCTCGCCGTCGATCAGGCGGTGGTCGAAGGACAGCGCGAGCGTGGTGATCCAGCGCGGGACGATCTCGTCATCCACCACCCACGGCTGCTTGCGGACCGCCCCGAAGGCCAGGATCGCGGCCTCGCCCGGGTTGATGATCGGCGTCCCGGCGTCGACCCCGAACACGCCCACATTGGTGATCGTGAACGAACCGCCCGCCTGGTCGGCCGGCTGGGTCTTGCCCTCCCGCGCCACCGCGACCAGGTCGTTCAGGGCGGCGCACAGCTCGGGCAGCGTCATCGCGTCGGCGCCCTTGATGTTCGGCACGATCAGCCCGCGCGGGGTGGCCGCGGCGATGCCGAGGTTCACCGAGTGCTTGAGCACGATCTCCTGGGCCGCCTCGTCCCACGCCGCGTTGATGATCGGCGTACGGCGGGCCGCCAGCGTGACCGCCTTCGCCACGATCAGCAGGGGCGAGACGCGCAGGTCGCGGAACGCCTTGTCGCTCTTCAGCCGCTCGACGAGTTCCATCGTGGCGCTGACGTCGACGGTGATCCACTCGGTGACGTGCGGCGCGGTGAACGCACTGTTCACCATCGCCTGGGCCATCACCTTCTGCACACCCTTGACCGGGATCCGGGTCTCCAGCTGCCCCGCCACCGGAGCGGCAACCGGCGCCGCAACAGCTGCGGGAGCCGCGGCCGGCGCCGAGCCTGCCGCACCCGCCGCGTGCCCTTCGACGTCGGCCCGGGTGATGATCCCGCCCGGCCCGGTCGCGGTCACCGACGCCAGGTCGATGCCCAGATCCTTGGCCAGCTTCCGCACCGGCGGCTTCGCCAGCACGTGCAGCGATCCCCCAGCCTCGTTGCCTTCAGCAACGAGAGCTTGCCGGGCGAGTTGCGCATCGTCTGCCGTCGAGGGCGAGTGGGCGGGCGCACTCTGTGCGGGAGCGACCGGCGCGGGAGCAGCCTCCACGGGAGCCGGTGTGCCCGCGCCCTTGCGGGGGCGGCGCTTGGCTTCGGTGGTCTTCGGGCCGTAGCCGACCAGGACCGCCGTACGGCCGCCGGGGGCGGCGCCCCCGATCTTGCCGGCCTCGATCTCCTCGCCGTCGGAGTCGGGGATCACGGGGATCATGTCCTCGTTGACGGTGCCCTCGCCGACCGGCGGGGCCAGGTCGCCCGGTGCGGCCTCACCCGTCTGCACGGAGATGATCGGCGTACCGACCGGGACCGTCTCGCCCTCGGGCACCAGAAGCTCGGTGACCACGCCGGCGAACGGCACCGGCAGCTCGACCAGCGACTTGGCGGTCTCGATCTCGACGATCGTGTCGTTCAGCTTGACCGTGTCACCGGCCTTGACCTTCCAGCTGACGATCTCTGCCTCGACCAGGCCCTCTCCCACGTCGGGGAGGCGGAACTGCTGGATGCCCATCAGTACTCCATCACGCGGTCGACACCCTCGAGCACCCGGTCCAGGTCGGGCAGGTACTCCTCCTCCATCCGCGAGGGCGGGTAGGGGGTGTCGAACCCGGCGACCCGCAGTACGGGCGCTTCCAGGTGGTAGAAGCACTCCTCGGTGACCCGGGCGGCGAGCTCGGAGCCGGTGCCGAGGGACAGCGGCGCCTCGTGCACGACAACCGCCCGGCGCGTCTTCTTCACCGACTCGAAGATCGTCGCCAGGTCCAGCGGCGCGATCGTGCGCAGGTCGACGACCTCCAGGTTGCGGCCGTCCTCGAGCGCGGCCTCGGCCGCCTGCAGGCAGGTCTTCACCATGGGGCCGTAGCAGAACAGCGTGGCGTCGGTGCCCTCGCGGACCACCTTCGCCTTGTACAGCGGGTACGTCGCGCCCGCGCTCTCGTCCAGCTCCGCCTTCTCGTGGTACCGGCGCTTCGGCTCGAAGAACACCACCGGGTCATCGGAGGCGATCGCCTGCTGGATCATCCAGTACGCGTCGACCGGGTCGCCACAGGCGACCACCTTGAGGCCGGCCACGTGCGCGAACAGCGTCTCCGGGGACTCCGAGTGGTGCTCGACCGCGCCGATGCCGCCGCCGAACGGGATCCGGATCACGATCGGCATCTTCAGCTTGCCCATCGACCGGTAGTGCATCTTGGCGACCTGGTTGATGATCTGGTCGTACGCCGGGAAGACGAACCCGTCGAACTGGATCTCGCAGACCGGGCGGTAGCCGCGCAGCGCGAGGCCGACGGCGGTGCCGATGATGCCGGACTCGGCCAGCGGGGTGTCGATCACCCGGTCCTCGCCGAAGTCCTTCTGCAGACCCTCGGTGACCCGGAAGACGCCGCCGAGCTTGCCGATGTCCTCACCCATGATCAGGACCTTGGGGTCGTTCTCCATCGCTGCGCGCAGGCCCATGTTGATGCCCTTGCCGAGGCTGATCTTCGCCATCTCAGTTTTCCCCTTCGAACGAGGCGGCGTAGGCGGCGTACTGCGCCTTCTGCTCCGCCAGCTGCGGGGTCTGCTCGACGTACGCGTGGTCGAAGAAGTCGGTCAGCGTCGGGTCGGGCATGGACAGGCAGCCCTCCCGCAGCCGGGCCGCGATCCCGTCCGCCTCCGCCTCGATCGCGTCGAAGAAGTCGGAGTCGACACCGGCGGAGCGGGTCAGGTACGCCTTCACCCGCTCGATCGGGTCCTTGAGCTTCCAGTACTCCAGGTCCTCGGACAGCCGGTACTTCGTCGGGTCGTCGGAGGTGGTGTGGGCGCCCATCCGGTAGGTGTAGGCCTCGACCAGCGTCGGGCCGCTGCCCTCGCGGGCCCGCTTCAGCGCCTGCTGGGTGACCGCGTAGGTCGCCAGTACGTCGTTGCCGTCGACGCGGACGCCGGGGAAGCCGAAGCCGGCGGCGCGCTGGTACAGCGGGATCCGGGTCTGCCGGTCGATCGGCTCCGAGATGGCCCACTGGTTGTTCTGGCAGAAGAAGACCACCGGCGCGTTGAAGACGGAGGCGTAGATGAAGGCCTCGTTCACGTCACCCTGGCTGCTGGCGCCGTCGCCGAAGTACGCGATCGTCGCCTCGCCGTCCGTGTCATTGTCAGGGTCGCCGCCGACTGCGCCATCTCGTTGCTGGCCCATCGCGTACCCGGTCGCGTGCAGCGTCTGGGCGCCGATCACGATCGTGTAGAGGTGGAAGTTGTTGTCGCGCGGGTCCCAGGCGCCCTGGTCGACGCCGCGGAACAGGCCGAGCAGGTTGAGCGGGTCGACGCCCTGGCACCAGGCGACGCCGTGCTCGCGGTAGGTCGGGAAGACCATGTCCTTCTTGTTCAGCGCGCGGCCGGAGCCGATCTGCGCGGCCTCCTGGCCGAGCAGGGAGGCCCAGATGCCGAGCTCGCCCTGGCGCTGCAGGGCGGTCGCCTCGGTGTCGATCCGGCGGACCAGGGTCATGTCCCGGTAGAACCCCTTGACCGCCTCGTCGTCGAGGTCGAACGAGTAGTCCGGGTGCTCGACGCGCTCACCTTCGGGCGTCAGCAACTGGACGAACTCGACCTCCTCGGAGGCCTGGGTGGGACTGACGGGCGCCTTCACGGGCGCGAACACTTCCGGGGCAATGCCCGGCACCGACTCACTCACATGCACTCCTCGGGTTCGAGCGCGGGATCGCCGCGACCGCAACGTTGCACGGGTCCCGGCCCAGCCAGCCGGGTGAGGCTTCGCAGGCAGGACCGCGTGGATCCAGGTTGATGCACACCGCTCGGCAGTGAACCTCCTCACTGGTATCACTGCCCATCTTGCCGGACACCGTACCCAGCCGGTTGGTTGATCCGCTAACTGTCTGGACGCGGACTTGTACGCCGGTACCGGGTGGCGTCTCGCGCTGAGACACCAGTCCACTCAGTGGTCAGGTCGAGGCCTGTCCGCACGCCTGAATCCCGCCGATGTGACGCCATCGACGGGATCCGTGCGAGATGTGTCACAGCTGCGTACCGATCAGGGCACCTCCTCGAGCCGTACCAGTTTGAAGTTGGTCCCCTATCGGTCGCCGTCACCGAGCGTGTTCTCACCGTCATGCACAGCGAGCAGGCCGTGCGGGAAGCGAGAACCTAGCGACTGCGTGGTCACCGCCGCGCCGTCACTGTGCTGTACGCCGTCCGCCGCCTTGCCGTCCACGACCTGGAACCCGGCCCGGTACTCCAGGCCCTTCGGCGCGATTCGGTAGGCCGCGAAGGTGGAGTCGCCCTGGCTCGACGCGTACAGAGTCTTGGCGCCGCCGCGGTAGGCGATGGTGAGACCTTCCGCGTCCGCGCTGAGGTGCACCGCCGGGCTCGGTGTGCGGGGTCGGCGCGGGCGGGGTCGCGATGTGCTGCAGTTCCTTGCCGCTGAGGTCGAAGGCGGTCAGGCCGCCGTTCTTCAGCGTGCCGAGGACGTCGCTCGACTCCGATGGCCGGAGGTTGACGTTCAGATGAACCGAGCGGGCCCGGTGGCGGGATCTGCGGGACCCGGTGGCGGGATCTGATCGCCCGGGTGGCCGGAAACCGCTTGTGGGCGCGACCCGGCCGGAGTTAGTGTCAGCATCGTCTGTGCATTACACCCATGACGCAGAGGGGATGATCGATGGCGGCCGCGCCGGTAGCAGTGGTGCCCGAGGCCGGGAGCCGTCCCGCGTCGAGCGCGATGATCTGGTCCGCCCTCGCGGTCGTCTACGTCGTGTGGGGTTCGACCTACCTGGCCATCCGGGTGGTGGTCGAGGCCGAGATCCCGCCGATGCTCGGGATGGCCGCCCGCTTCCTGGTCGCCGCGCTGCTGCTCGCCGGGTTCCTGGCGCTGAGGTCGGGCGTCAGCCGGCTGCGGGTCAGCCGGCGCGAACTGCTCGGCGCCGGCGTGGTCGGACTGCTCTTGCTTGCCTTCGGCAACGGAGCGGTGGCGATCGCCGAACAGACCGTGCCGTCGGGACTGGCCGCGCTGCTGATCGCCGCGGTACCGCTGTGGCTGATGCTGCTCCGGGTCGGCGGCGGTGAACGTCCGCGCCCGCTGACCTGGCTCGGAGTACTGATCGGGTTCGGCGGGGCGGCTCTGCTCGCGCTGTCCGGCGGCGATACCAGCGCGAAGCCGTGGTCGGTCGCGATCCTGGTGCTCGGCACGATCAGCTGGGCGGTCGGCTCGCGCTTCTCGCCGCGCCTCGGTCTGCCGAAGGACCCGCTGGTGGCCACCCTGTACGAGATGGCGATCGGGGGTACCGCGATGGTCCTGATCGGCGTACTGCGGGGCGAGCCCGGGCGGCTCCACCTCGGCGCGATCGACACGAAGGGCTGGATCGCGCTGGCCTACCTGGTCGCCTTCGGCTCGCTGCTCGCGTACTCCGCCTACTCCTACCTGCTGGCGAACGCCCCGATCTCGCTGATCGGCACCTACGCCTACGTGAACCCGGTGGTCGCCGTCTTCCTCGGCTGGCTGATCCTCGACGAGCGGGTCACCGCCGAGATCCTCCTCGGCGGCGCGGTCGTCGTCCTCGGCGTGGCCCTGGTGGTCAGCGCCGAACGCCGCCGTACGTCGTAGTCGCGCGGGCCTGGAAAAGGAAGAACCCCGGGCTCCCATGGGGCGCCCGGGGCTCCCACCGCTGCCGATGCGCGCGGCAGCGGGTCTGTGTGCCGGGCCGGCGCCGCGACCCGAAAAGCACGGCGCGCGAAACTACGGCAATGATGCGTGACAATCCGTTTCATCATGGTAATGCCATTCCGGCGGCCACCGAGCCCGCCGAAATGTGACCACCGAATCAGCAGCCGTGCGTCACCCGCGATCAGACAACGACGAAGTCGCGGATCGGTTACGGGCCATTAGCAATGAACTCCACAGGCCCGATCGGCGGCAAGTTGCCTGGTCAGGAACAGAAACCTGTCGCGGAAGCGAACCCATCACCTGATCATTATGGCCGGCCACGGGATTCCTGCCTGAACGAAAAAAGTGCCGAAGAAATTTGTAACCCACCCCAGTAGGCGTCGTTACCCACTAAGACGAATCCGTCAAACCCGAAAGGAAACCTCGCATAATGCAGGTAACACGCAAGATCGCCGCTGCAGCGGCTGTGGCGACCGTTGCCACGCTGGGCCTGGCCACCGTCGTCAGCGCGAACATGGTCGACGACACCAAGGCCACCAGCGGCCTTGCTGACGCCGCCTCGCTGGCCAGCAAGGGCTACGGCCAGGGTGGCAAGCACTGGTCCTGGGTCAAGGACGACGGCAGCCTCGTTGCCATCGACGGCAACAACGTCGGTCCGTTCCAGGCCTGCCACAACTTCGTCCCGGTGAACGGCGTCGGCGGCAACGTGCCCGTCACGGACATCGTCGGCATCGTTGGGCTGTTCAACGACGGCAACAGCGCGACTGCCGTCAAGACCTGCGAGCAGGACTCGAAGCAGGCCAACGGCTCGAAGTGGTACCGCGTCGGCGACGACGGCCTGGTGTCGGTCAGCCGCAACAACGTGGGCCCGTTCCAGGTCTGCCACAACGAGGTCCCGGTGAACGGTGTCGGCGGCAACGTGCCGATCAGCGACCTGTCCGGCATCCTGGGCATCGGCAACGACGGCAACAGCACCGACCTGCTGAAGACCTGCGAGCAGGACTCCTCGCAGAACAACTGACCCCTCCCTGGTCAGTGATGCAGGACACCGGACTGATCGCCTCGGTGGGGCGATTGAACCGGTAGCACCACCTTGAAGCGGCATCGGGACGTAAGCCTCACTCCTTCCCGGTGCCGCTTCTCTTGCAGCCGGTTCGCCCGGCCCCTGTCCCAGCACGGGCCGGGCGAACTCATGTCCGGGTCCGCTCACGCACTAGGGCTCAGGCGGGGAGATCGCGGAGGTCCAGGACTGCGCCGTTGTCGAGGGGGCGGTCGAGGAGGGACCAGATGCCTCGGGCTGCTTGCTCGGGGGTGACGAGAGTGCCGGTGCGCTTGAGCTCGCGGAAGCGTTCGACGGCCGGGAACGCCTGCTCGTCCACTGCGCGGATGTCGTCCTGCATCGCCGTGTCGACCACCCCGGGCGCCACCGCGATCACCCGGCAAACTCGCTCGCCGGACTCGGACTTGAGGGCCTGCTCGGCGCCGGCCGTGCGGACCCAGTGTTCGAGCGCGGCCTTGCCGGCGTTGTAGTGGGACCAGCCCGGGTACGCCGTCTTCGCGGCGCCGGACGACAGCATCACCAGATGCCGCTCGCAGTCGAGCCCGGCGGTCGCTCGGAGGAAGGCCCGGCCGAGGACTTGCGGCGCCGCGGAGTTCAGGAGCACTGCCCGCGTGTAAGCCTCGCTGTCCGCTGACTCGGCCGGCCCGATCGGCACGATCGTCCCGGCGTTGTGCACAAAGACGATCCGCTCGCCGTGGAAGCCCGCCGCCTCAGCCGCGAAGTGCTCCTCCACTCGCGCCCACTCACCGGGGTCAGCAAGATCCACCTTGAAGTGCTCGACCGTCCCACCCCGCCGCGACAGATCGATCACCCGAGCCCCGGCAAACGGCATCCCCGCCGCCAACGCAGCCCCGATCCCACCCGAAGCCCCCGAGATCCACACCAGATCACTCACAAGCCACTCCCTCCATCCACCCCACCCTCGCACGCACCGACCTCGGCGCGCGGACGGGCGGGCTGTGCAGGCGGGTGCTCTGGGTGCGCTTGAGGTGGGTTACTCGGGGTTGCGGCCCTGGTGCCAGGCGCAGGCTACTTCGAGGAAGAGGTTGTTGGCTTCGGGTTCGCCGATGGTTACCCGGGCACCGTCGCCGGGGAAGGGGCGGACGGAGACTCCTTCGGCCTGGACCGCTTCGGCGAACGCGACTGTGTCCTCGCCGAGTGGCATCCAGACGAAGTTGGCGTGGGTCTCGGGGACGTCCCAGCCGGCCCCGCGGAGTTCGCCGAGGACACGGGTGCGCTCGGTCACCAGGTCGTCGACCCGCGCGAGCAGCTCGTCCTCGGCCTGCAGCGAGGCGATCGCCGCCGCCTGGGCGACCTCGCTGACGCCGAACGGCAACGCGCACTTGCGGATCGCGACGATCACCGGCGGATGCCCGATCGCGTAGCCGACCCGGAAGCCCGCCAGGCCGTACGCCTTCGAGAAGGTCCGCAGCACCACCACGTTCGGCCGGTCCCGGTAGATCTCCGTACCGTCGATCGCCTCCGGCTCGCGGATGAACTCGCGGTACGCCTCATCCACGACGACGAGAACGTTGCGCGGTACGACGTCGAGGAACGCCAGCAGCTCGTCCCGGCGTACCACCGGGCCAGTCGGGTTGTTCGGCGTACAGACGAGGACTACGCGGGTCCGGTCGGTCAGTGCGGCTTCCATCGCCTTGAAGTCGTGCCGGGCGTCCTCGGTCAGCGGCACCTGCACCGAGGTCGCGCCGGTCAGCTGGACCGCGATCGGGTAGGCCTCGAAGGAGCGCCACGCGTAGACGACCTCGTCACCTTCGGCGCAGGCGGCCTGCAGCAGGTGGTAGAGCACGGCCACCGAACCGGTGCCGAGTGCGAGGTGGTCCACCGGCACGTCGAACCGCTCGGACAGCGCCTCGAGCAGGTCGAGCGCGCCCATGTCCGGGTAGCGGTTCATGTTCCCCGCGGCCTCGGTCGCGGCAGCCAGTACCCCGGGCAGCGGCGGGTACGGGTTCTCGTTGCTGGACAACTTGTACGTCGGCCGGCCGTCGGTGCGCTCCGGGGGCTTGCCCGGCTTGTAGGCCGCGACATCATCCAGCACGGAACGGAAGCGGACCTCATCGTCAGGGGTCATGCCCGCAGGCTAGCCCCTCCCCCGCCACCGTAGAACCCCGCCGAACAGCGGTGGACAATTTGTCCATCAGGCCCTACCCGAGCGGGTTACCCAGCCACCAAATCAGCCAGATACCCGTCCATTCGTCCACCCTTCCCAGCCCACGCTGACCACACGCGTGGATCAGGACGGTGGGGTGGCGATCGCTTCGAGGAGGGACTCCTCGGCGCCTGCGAGGTGGCGGCGGAGTTCCTCGACGCATTCGTCCAGGTCGCCCTTCTCGAGCAGGCGGACGAGCTTGCGGTGGGAGGCGACCTGCTGCTTGGCATCCTGGCGGAGCGCGTCGACCCGGGCGAGCGCGAGCCTGGCCTCGCCGGTGATCGAGTCGGCGGTCGCGGTCAGCCGCTCGCTGCCGGTCAGGGCGACGAAGCTGCGGTGGATCGCCAGATGCGTCTCCGTCATCGCCTCTGGGTCGGCGCCTTCCTTGGCGGTGGCGGCGAAGGTGCGCATCGCCGCGCGGACCCGCTCCCGGGCGACCTCGTCGGCGTCGAACCAGGCCCGGATGCCGGCCGACTCGAGCACGAAGCGCGCGCGGCAGATGTCCGCCACCGCGGCCGGGTGCAGGATCGCGACGCTGACGCCCTTGTTCGGCTCGCGGACGGCGAGTCCCTCGGTGACCAGCATCGTCATCGCCTCGCGGACCGTACTGCGCGCCACGCCGAGCGCCTCGGCCAGCGGCTGCTCGCGCAACGGTGTGCCCGGTTCGAGGTCGCCCGCGAAGAGGGCGGCCCGGAGCGCGTCCACGACCCGGTCCACCGTGGTCGAGCGGTCCACCCGCAGCCGTTCGTACATGGGGAGATTCTCGTTCAGTCGGGGTCCGTTGTCGCGCGTGGCCCGGTTGCCGCGCGGCGTGAGCGGCAACCTGACGCCTCCGCCACCCCACCACCCCGGTCGACCTGTGGATAACCAGCGACATGATGAGCCGGTTTTCCGGCAGTCTGTACCGAGACGTCAGCGGCCGCCCTCTCCCCCCACCGCGGGAGAGCCGCCGACCGAACGAGGAGGAAGCCGTGGGTGAAGGCAAGTCCCTGCCGATCATCGGTGGCGTCGCTTTCTTCCTCATGCTGCCGCTGATCATCGTGATCGCGATGCTGTTCACAGCGATGGGCTCGCTCGGCAACGCCGCGGAGTGCAACTCCGGCGGGACCGAGGGCGCGGCGTTCGGCTGGCCGACGGAGAAGCACGAGGCGGCCCAGGGCTGGGACGACGACGGGCCCGAGAAGCACACCGGCCTCGACTACGAAGTTGCCAAGGGCAGCAAAGTGATGGCCGCCGAGGAGGGCACCGTCGTCTCCACCGAGGGCGACTGGATCAAGATCCGCCACCAGGACGCCGCCGTCGAGACCTGGTACGAGTTCTTCGAGTCCAAGAGCGTGAGCGTCGGCGACAAGGTCACCCGTGGCGAGGAGATCGGCAAGTCGGGCACCGGCACCGAGGGCGCGCCGGGTCTGCGTGGCGACCACCTGCATTTCGAGCTGCGGGTCCGCACCGGCGAGAACGGCACCGGTGCGCTGCAGCCGCAGGACCCGACCGACTCGGTCGGCGCGGATGCGACGACCGGGACGTCGACCTGCTCGTGCGGCGGTGGCCCGCTGGTCGGCGGCAACAACCAGGAGAAGGCGTTCAACTTCTTCGCCTCGAACGGCTACTCCAAGGAGCAGGCGGCCGGCATCGTCGGCAACATGATCCACGAGTCGAGCGTGGAGCCGGCCCGATTGCAGAACACCCCGCCGGGCCAGATCACCCACCCGTCCGAGGCGCGGGGCAGCTCGCTCGGCTGGGGCATCGTCCAGTGGACGCCGGCCGGGAAGATGATCAACCCGTCGATGGAGGCCACCAGCAACGACGAGGCGAAGGTCGAGTCGCTCGAGTGGCAGCTGGAGTTCCTCCGCAAACAGCTCGAGGGTGAGGGCCCACTGGCCGAAGGCCCGGCCGGACAACAGGTCAAGGCGGCCCAGTCGGTCGAGGACGCCGCCGTCGCCTTCGGCCGGTACTTCGAGCGTTTCGCCGGCTCGAACGACCTGAGCAACCCGCGCTACACCGAGCGCAAGAACACCGCTCGCGAGGTGTTCGAGACCTTCGGCGGCGGAGACGCCCCGGCCGGCGGCTGTGGGGCGGGCAACGGCGACATCGTCGCCACCGCGAAGATGCTCGCCTGGGATACCCCTGGGCACGGCAAGGACGAGGGCGACGCCACAGAGAAGTACCAGCGCGCCATGCCGGACTGGAACGGTTCGACCGGCGACGACCCGTTCTCCGACTGCGGCGTCTTCGTTGCCACCGTGATGCGGATGAGCGGCGCCGACCCGGATTACCCGACGCGAACCACGGGCGTCCAGGAGAACTACCTGCGCAACTCGGGCAAGTACGACGTGTTCGACGACATCACCGAGGATCAGCTGAAACCCGGTGACATCCTGATCGGACCGGGGCACACATACCTGTTCGTCGGCGAGTTCAACGGCTACAACGCGGCCTCCGCCTCGCTGCACGGCCACGTGCCCGAGGCCGGCAACACCTACTCGATCGGGCAGCAGTTCGCCGCCGCCCGCCTGAAGAACCCGCCCACCCCGAAGAGCTGAGGAGAGGACAGATGGAAGAGGAGAGCCCCCGGCTCTGGCTGCTCAGCGGGGTCGTGGTCGTCATCCTGGTGGTCGTGATCGGCGGTTACCTGGTCTTCCGTGGCGGGTCTCAGTCGAAGCTGACGATCCAGTCGATCCCGAACGACCTGACCCTGACGCTCGACGGCCAACAGATCGCGGCGAACGGCGAGGTCAAGGTGAAGTCCGGTGAGCACACGCTCACGGCTTCACGGGACGGCTTCCAGAGCTACACCCAGACGGTGACCGCGAAGGGCGGCGACCCGCTCAAGGTCAAGATGTACCTCTACTCCAACGGGCCGGCCGGGCGCACCTGGGTGCAGAACAACCCGGAGCAGGCGCTGGAGGCGGAGGCCGAGGCGGGCCGCCGGTACGACGAGATCCAGAAGCGGCTGCAGGCGAAGTACCCGGTGATGCGGGAGCTTCCGTACATCGGGCCGGGGTTCAAGGCGACGTACCAGGCCTCCAAGTCCGACCCGGACAACCCCGAGGCGATCTCGCTCAAGATCCAGGTGTTCTCGCCCGAGGGAAAGACCAAGGCGCTCCAGTGGATCGAGGGCCACGGCTACGATCCGGACACCCTCGACATCATCTACACGACGAAGTAGCGATCCACCCCACCGAGTAGCGGAGCCGTGTTGACGGCGACCGCGCTGAACTGCACACTGACTGATTGTCGGACAATCAGGGGATCAGTCAATGCTGATCCGAGTCTCAGAGGTGGTTCATGGGTCAGTCGCTGGGGTGGGGTCGCCGTTATCTGATGGTCCGTCCGGACCACTTCCGGATCGACTATGTGATCAATCCGTACATGTCGACCCAGGACCAACCCGACCCCGAGCTGACCTTGAAGCAATGGGAGTCCCTGCGGCAGGCGATCGTCGACGCCGGCGGCGAGGTGGAAGTGCTGGGTCAGCGCCAGGACTCGCCCGACATGGTCTACGCGATGAACCTCGGCCTCGGCGCCGCCGACGGCCGCGCGATGCTCTCGCACATGCGGTTCGAGCCGCGCCGCAAGGAGTCGGTCAGCGCCGCCGCCTGGTTCACCGGGCACGGGTTCCGGCTGAGCCGTACCGGTGGCGAGGGGGTCGGCCCGCACTTCGAGTCCGGCGACGCCTTCGCGTTCGGCGACAGTCTGGTGGTGGGCTACGGCCCGCGCACCGAGGCGGACGCGCTGAAGCACCTCGCGACCGAGTGGAACATCCGCGTCCGCGGCCTGCGGATCGCGCACGAGGGCATGTACCACCTGGACCTGCCGTTCTGCCCGGTCGACAGCACCCACGCGATGGTCTACCCGCCGGCCTTCGACGAGGCGAGCCAGGCCGAACTGTTCGGCATCGTGCCGGAGCCGATCGTGCTCACCGACGAGGAGGCCTTCGCCTTCAGCGGCAACTCGCTGGTGGTGAACGAGACGATCATCATGCCCGCCTGCTCGCCGCGGCTGCGCGAGATCCTGACCGGCCTCGGCCTGCGCGTCGTCGTCCTGGACCTCACCGAGTTCCACAAAGGCGGCGGCTCGGCCCGCTGCCTCACCAACCCCCTCGACTTCGACCTCACCCCCGCCACGGTCGCCGGCGGCGAGGTAGTCCTCCCGGCCTGACCACAACCATCACCTGACCGCCGGGCGCAACGCCCGGCGGTCAGCTCCCTGTATTACGAAAGGCCGGCGGCGGTGACGTCGTACGTGTGTGAGCCCACTCGCAGGCCCCGGAGGCGCGCATCCGGGTCCAGCGCGGCGATCTGCGGATTCGCCTGGACGGTGCCGTCGAGGCCGATCTTCAGCCCGAACACGCCCTCCAGCACCAGGCTGACCCACGCGCCCGACGAGGAGCAGGACCAGTCGATCAGGTACGGGAACTGCGGCGGGGACTTGCGGGCTCCACCGGCCATCGCCGGAACTGCCTCCTCGACGAAGTGCGCCTGACCGCACGGGCCCTGGTTCGCGGTCTTCGCCAACCCCGGCAGCCAGTCCAGCGCGACATCACCGCGACCCAGGGCGAACAGCGCCCGGCCGGCATCGGCAGGCCAGGCCGGGTAGGCGCCGTTCCACTGGTGGTCGGGCCGCAGGCTGAAGGCGGCGTCCGCGTCGTACGGCGACAGGGCTCGCATCCAGGTCGGCGTCTGGAGCTCCCGCTGGAAGAACTCGACCATCTCGGCCCGCTGGGTCTCCGACAGGTCCTCGGCCATCGTTGTACCGATGAGGTTGAAGTCGTAGCAGTGGCGGACCGGGAGCAGGGTGCCGTCGGGCTGACGTGCATGCCAGAAGCCCGTCCCCTCGGCGTACAGCTCGTTGACGTGACCTGCCTGCTCGTCGGCCTCCTTGCGCAGCAGCCCGGCCCGGTCCAGGTCTCCGGCCTGCTCCGCGATCTCGGCCGCCACCCGCAGGCACCACACGTTCGCCGCGTTGAAGCTGGCAACCTCGTGAACGTAGCTGCTGACGCACTCGAGCAGGTTGTCGATGCCGCCGTAGTCGGCCAGCGCGTGGTCCTTCCGCAGCCCGCGCCACGCGGTCGCCCAGTCGTGCAGGTGCTCGGCCACCGGCTTGCGCTTGGCGTCCATGCCGGCCTCCGCGGCCAGGAATTCCTGGTCTCCGGTGAACCTGACGTAGTCCCGCACCAGCCGGGTCATCGCGAAATCGTTGACCGAGTACCACTGGCCGACCGGGCCGCCGGTGAGCCACTCGGTGCCGAAGTGCGCGTGGGTGTCGAGGTCGATCCAGTGCTCGATGTGCCGGCGCATCGGCACCGGGTCGAGCAACGCGTGGGTCAACGAGGAGAGGCTGTAGTCCCAGATGAAGGTGGTGGTCTGCCAGTACCGCGGCATCAGGGTGTCGTACGTCCGGCCGATCACGCTGGCGGGGTTGTCGCGGCGGAACCACACCACGCCGAGCACGCCCCACCAGTAGAGCTTCCGGAGCGCCTCGTTCGAGGTCTCCAGGATCGGCAGCGAGCCGCTGAAGCCGTCGCTGTCCGGATCGAATGCATCCGCCAGCGCCTTGTCCCATGTCTCCTCGGCTGCCGCGATGACCGCGGCCACGTCGGAGAGGCAGGCGTCGTAATGCTTGGTCGCCTCAGCAGGGTCGCCCGCCAGGACGTGGACATAACCGAGCCGAGTCCGGCCGGACTCATCCAGAGTCACCGACGCCTCGACCATCGACTGCCCGCGCACCTCGCCAGCTACGTCGAGACCCTGCAGGCTGACCGCACTGCCCGACTCACCGGTTCCGACCAAGGCGACTCGGCCATCGGAGGCCGTGAGAGTGTTCGGCTCCGACGGCGGCTCCGGCCTCAACCAGCCGCTCGGCGACCGGGTGGCCGTACTGGCCAGTGCCAAGCCGATCCGTACCTCCCGGCCGGGCTCCCCCTCCACCTCGAGCTGTACGACGACCGCGGGGCGACCCGGCGCGCAGGCGGTCGTACTGCGCAGCGACAACCCGTCGATCCGGGTACTGCGGACCACCTGGTCGGGCCGCCAGACGACCTCGACCTGGCCGCCGTACGAGCGGGCCAGTCGTCCGTCGACGTACAGCTGGCCGGTGATGGTGTCGCCGTGCGAGTACGGCGGGAAGTTGATGCTGCGGACGGCGAACACGTCCAGGTCGACCTGCGCGGTGCCGAGGAAGTTGGTCAGCCCGGGCGGGTTGAACATGTCGTCGTAGGTGTGGGTCAGCACGTCACTGGACAGGTCCGTACTGCGGGGGACGGCGGTGCTGGTCATCGGAGTCCTTCGGTGGGGTCGGCCCAGTCGGTGTTCGGCAGCAGCGGGTACCACTCGGGCCGGGCCGGGTCGCGGTCATAGGGGTACGGGCCGAGCTCGCGGAACAGCTCTGCGTACTCGGCGAGCTTGTCGCGGTCCAGCTCGATGCCGAGCCCCGGTCCGTCCGGTACGGCGATCGCGCCGTCGACGTACGGAAGCTTGCCGCCGGCAATGATGTCGTCGCGCAGGTGGTGATAGTGCGCGTCGGCCGCGAAGGACAGGTTCGGTACGACGGCGCCGAGCTGGAGCATGGTGGCCAGCTGGATGCCCAGCTCGCCCGACGAGTGCACCGCGACGCCGAGCTGGAAGGTCTCGCAGACCCCGGCCGCCTTGACGCAGGCCCGGATCCCGCCCCAGAAGGTCGTGTCCAGCAGGATCACATCGACGGCGGGATCGCGGACGTTCGCGGCCAGCTGCTCGAAGTTCACCACCACGGTGTTGGTGGCCAGCGGGATCGAGGTGTTCTCCCGCACCCGGCGCATCCCGTTCATCCCCCAGGTGGGGTCCTCGAGATAGTCGTTGTCGAGATCCTCGATGCCCCGGGCGAAGCGGATCGCCTCCTCGACCCCGAAGGCGCCGTTCGGGTCGAACCGGACGCGGTGCCCGGGTAACGCCTCGGCCAGAGCCCGGAAGCAGTCGCGCTCGTAGTCCGGTGGGAAGACCCCGCCCTTCAGCTTGTGCACGCTGAACCCGTGCTCGGCGACCAGTGCCCGAGCATGCTCCACCAACTGGTCCGCATTACGGATCTCGCCGGTACCGTCGTCGGCCGGATGCCGGAAGAACAGGTAGCTGGCGAACGGCACGTTGTCCCGGACCTTCCCGCCGAGCAGTTCGTGCACCGGTACTCCGAGGTCGCGGCCCTGCAGGTCAAGGCATGCGAACTCCACCGCCGCCAGCAGTTGGGTGCGGTTGTTGTAGAGGCTCGCGGTCGGGTTCGCGAGCATCCAGCGCAAGGCCTCGGTACGGGCCGGGTCATGGCCGAGCAAATACGGCTTCAGGCCGGCGACGGCGTCCTCGGCGCTCTGACCGCCACCACCCATCTCACCCAGGCCGATCAGCCCGTTGTCGGCCTCGATCTCGACCACCGTCCGCACGAACCGTCCCCAGTGCGCGCCGTTGCTGTGCCGCAGGGGCGCCTCCAACGGCATCGTCACCGTCGTCGCCCGGACATCCACGATCTTCATCGCCCGTCCTCCGGCAGAACGACGGCCAACTGAGCGGTCAACCCGCCGTCGACCTTCACGTCGGCACCGGTGACGAAGGCCGCCGCCGGGGAGGCCAGGAAGTGGATGACCTCGGCCACCTCGCCCGGTGTCGCCACCCGGCCGAGCGGATGCGAGCGACCCCACTCCGCGACCACGTCATCAGTCGACCGGCCGCCGCTGAACTGCGCCGCGGACGTCCGAAGCATCGGGGTGTCCACCGACCCCGGACAGACCGCGTTGACCCGGATGCCCTCGGCGGCATGGTCGACGGCCATGGCCCGGACGAGGGAGAGCAGAGCCCCCTTGCCCATCGAGTACGCCGCGACGTCGTGCTGCGCGGCGTACGCCTGGACCGACGCGACGACCACCACGCTGCCGCCGCGCGGGATCAGTGGCAGGAACGACTGGCAGGCGAAGAACACGCCGCCGACGTTGACCGCGATCACCTCGTCGAAGACCGAGGGAGGTGTGTCGACCACCGTTCCGTAGCGCTGGATGCCCGCGGCACACACCAGTGCGTCGACGCTTTCGACCTGCTGGGCAGCCGCGGCCAGCGCTACCCGATCGCCGACATCGACGGTGATGCCACGGACGCCAAGCTCGCCCTCGAGGGCGGCCAGTGCGTCGGCGTCCCGGTCGAGTACGACGACCTGGTCGCCACCGGCGACGAAGCGTTCCACCGCGCCGCGGCCGATGCCGGCGGCGCCACCGGTGACGACCACCGTGCGTGGTCCCTCTGACATGGATGTCCTTTCAGAACTGGCCGAGGGCGAGGCCTCGGGAGAAGAACCGCTGGGCGGCCAGGAACAGCACGACGGTCGGCAGCGACACCAGTAGCCCGCCGGCCAGGACGGTCGGCAGGGCAGCGCCGCCGTACGTGCTCTGCAGCCCGGTGAGCGCGGGCATGATCGGCCGCACCGACTCGGACTGGCTCAGCGTCAGACCGAGCAGCAGGTCGTTCCAGACGAAGGTGGCCTGCAGGATGAAGATGGCTGCCAGCGCACTGCCCGCCATCGGCAGGTAGATGCTGCGGAAGATCCGGAACATCCCGCCGCCGTCGACGATCGCGGCCTCGAACACGCTCCGGGCGATCCCGGTGAAGAAGTTGCGCATCACGAACGCCGAGAACGGCACGCTGATCGCCGTGTAGACGATGATCATGCCGACCCGGGTGTCGTACAGCCCCGAGTCGGCGAAGCCGGAGAACAAGGGCATCAGGATCATCTGCAGCGGGAAGATGGTGCCGCCGAAGATGAAGACGAACCAGAGGAACCCGCGCCGCAGCCGCAGGACCACGATCGCGTACCCGGCGGCCGCGCCGATCAGTACCGCGAGCACCGGCGCGACCACACTGTAGAGCGTCGTCGCCACCAGGGTGTCTCCCAGCGCCGCCTTCTCCCAGGCGTCCCCGAAGTTCGCGAACAGCGAGAACCCGGACGGCTTCCACACCGAGGCCGCGTCGTACCCGTCGACTGCCTTGGACGCGTTCACGATCAGCAGGTACACCGGTGCAAGCCAGATCAACCCGAGGACGACGAGGATCGCCGTCCGGACCGGACCGGACGAGGTCTTGTTCATCGCGAGTCACCGTCCGAGAGCTGGTAGCGCAGGTACAGGATCGACGCGGCGAACGTGACGAGGCTGAGGAACAACGCGATCGCCGCGCCCTGGCCGTAGTCGTTCAGCACGAAGGTCTCCTTGTACATGGACAGGGCGAGCGTCTCCGACGAGGTCCCGGGACCGCCCTGCGTCATCACCCACACCACGTCGAACGTCTTGAGGCTGCCCACGATCGACAGACCGATGACGACCGTGGTGATCGGTCGCAGCTGCGGCCAGAGGTGATGCAGGAACAACCTGAACCCGTCCGCGCCGTCCAGCCGAGCGGCCTCCAGCGGCTCGGCCGGGATGGACTGCAGCCCGATCACGAACAGCAGGGCGTTCACGCCGGCCGCCTGCCAGGTGACGGCCACGACCATCATCAGCGTGTTGCCCGGACCGGCCTGCAGCCAGCCGGTGTGCGCGCCGGGCAGCCCGAAGTACCCGAGTGCCTGCCCGAGCGCGCCGTCCGGCTGCAGCACGAATCCCCAGATGACCCCGACGGCCACACCGGAGATCGCGTACGGCAGCAGGAACGGCAGCCGCAGCCAGGTCCCCCACCGATGCCCATAGGTCAGTACTGCGATCAGCAGCCCGAGCACCACGGGGAGAGTCACCATGCCGACGACCCACAGCAGCGTGTTGACCAGCGCCCCGATCAGATCCGGGTCACTGAACATCGCCTTGTAGTTCGCCAGCCCGGACCAGACCGGCGAGGCCAGCCCGTCGTAGTCGGTGAAGCTGACATAGGTAGTCCAAAGGAACGGCAGGTACAGCAGCAGAGCCACCACGGCCGCGGCCGGCAGCCCGAACAGCGGAGCCGACCCGGCCCCCGTCCGCGCCGACCGCTGCTTGGACGCGCGGTTCTTGACCGGCGCCGGCCGCTCGATGGTCGAGGAGGTCACTTCTGCTTGGCCCAGTAGGCGTCCGCCTCGGCCTGGATCTTCTGCAGGCCCGGCATCGGGTCGCCCGGCTTGGTGACGAACGCGCCGAACACCTCGAGCGCCTTGTTCGCGACCGGTACCGGCGTGGCCTCGAACCAGCGGTTGATCAACCGGTAGCCCTCACCGCCGACATCCTTGTTCAGCGCGGCCAGCCCCGGGTCCTTGACCTCGGCCTTCGGGTTGAACGACAGGTCGCCACGGGAGTTCGCCCAGGCGGTCTGCGCCTGCGGAGTGACCCACCAGTCGGTCCACTTCTTCACCGTGGAGGCGTGGTCGCTCTGCGCGGCGGAGCAGACCGGGCCGGTCTCGAAGATCATCGAGGTCTTCGGCAGCGCGGGGTTCACATTCGGGATGACGAAGAAGTCGTAGTCGGTGCCGGCCTTCATCTTCAGCGTGTTCAGGTTGCCGCTGAACCAGGTGCCGAAGTTGATCATCGCCACGTCGCCGCTCTTCAGCTGCGCCTGCGGCTCGGTCTTCGAGCCCGGGTCGCTGAAGTAGCCGGCGTCGATCATCTTCTTCCACTCGTTCATCACCTCGACCACGCCCGGGTCGGTGTACTTCGCCTTGCCCGCGGCCAGGGCGTCGTACAGGTCCGGGTCCTTGCCGGCCAGCAGCGTCTCGAACCAGACGAAGCTGAACAGGATGTTGGTCTGGTAGAACGGCTTCACCCCGGCCGCCTTCACCTTGTCGGCGACGGCGAGCAGGTCCTGCCAGGTCTTCGGGTTCTGGGTGATGCCGGCCTTCTTGAAGACAGCCTTGTTGTAGTACATCACCCAGTAGCCGGCGTTCAGCGGCACGCAGTACTGCTTGTCTGCGTAGGTGAAGTACTGCTTCAGCTGCTCAGGTACGTTGCCGTCGGCAATCGCCTTGGTCCACTGGTCGGTGGTCTCGGCGACCAGCTTCTGGTCGACCAGGTCCTGCAGCTCCTTGCCGGTGTGCCAGGTGAACAGGTCCGCCTTCTCCTTGGTCCGGAACGAGGACCGGATGAACGCGGTGTAGGCGTTGGAGTCGGAGTAGCCGACCGGCTCCATGCCGACTCCGATGTCCTTCTTGCCGGCCGCGCCGACCTGGACGAAGGCGTCCTTCCAGCCGCCCTTGTCGTTGTAGAACTTCAGCGAGTCCACCGGCTTGTCCTCACCCTTGCCGGCGGCGGAGTCACCAGCTCCACCACCACCACAGGCGGTCAGGGCGAGCGCGGCGGCCACGACCAGTGCGGTCAGCGCCTTCGTTTTATGGTTGTGCGACGTACTGCGTGACATGGTGCGTCCCTCTCAGCTCAGTGTCATTTCTGCCCCCACCCCACCGCCCCGGTCAGGGGTGGGCGGCACGTTCGATGACGGCGAGGACGCCGTCCAGGTGTTCGCGGGTGAGGCGTTCGGCGAGCTCGGCATCGCCGGCCCGGACCGCCTCGAGGATGGCCCGGTGCTCCTGCAGATCGGTCTGCCGATCACCGTGGATGTGGAGTATCTCCAGCTGTTCGCGGACGTTGACGACGGTGACGGACTCGACCACCTCGGCCAGCGTCGCGTTCCCGGACGCCTGGGCGAGCGACCGATGGAACGCCATGTTGACCTCGGCGAGGCCGGCGTGATCGCCGGATGCGATCAGCTCCTCGGCCGCGGCCAGGTGGCCGTCCATCCGCTCCAGCGCGTCCTCGCTGCGGAGCCGGGCAGCCAGGGCGGCGACCGGCGGTTCGATCAGGGCCCGGGCCTGGAGGAGTTCCACCAGGCGGTCGCCGGACGGCGTCGGAGCCAGCGGATTGGCCAGGATGAGCCGCCCGATGTGCTGGCCGACGTAAACCCCGGAGCCGTGCCGCAACTCGACCGCGCCGGTGGCCTCCAGCCGGCGCAGCGCCTCCCGGATCGTCGGTACGGCGACCTTGAACCGGTCGGCCAGCGAGCGGACCGACTCGAACTGGTCGCCGGACGACAACCGCCGGTCGGCGATCAGGGCCAGCATCGACGTGGCCAGGTCGTCGAGCAGGCTGCGCCGTACGACGCCACCGGACGTGCTCATCGGGTGCCGCTCTGAGTCAGGGCGACCTCGACGAATCTGGGCCGGTAGATGCTCACGTCGGCGTACAGGTCGTTGTTGGCGTCCAGGCTGTTGACGTTGTAGCTGACCAGCAGCCGGTTGCCCCGCCGCAGGTCGGGATGGTCGTGCGAGTTGTAGGTGATGATGTCCGCATCCCCGTAGCTGCCGGTGGCACCGGTCTCGGGCGTCTGGTAGAGCTCGACCGGATTCACGAACGGCCCGGTCGGCGAGCAGGAGAAGTAGCCGAGCACCCGCTTGCTGAACAGCTCGGTGGTGTCGTGCGTGACGAGCAGGTAGCCGTCACCCCAGCGGGTCACGCTGTGCTCGTTGGCAACACCCTCGAGCACGCGAGCCGACGCCGTCTCGTCTGCCGACCAGCCATTACCGGTCCAGTACTGCCAGGGCTTCGCCGCCAGATCGTCACCACGGACCCGGGCGACATGCTCGTACTTCGAGGCGCCGAGGTCCTCCACGCCGTACACGTAGGTGTAGCCGCCGTCGCGGAGCAACCACGCGGACCATTGGATGTTGGCGGCGGAGGGAAGCGGGATCAGCTTCTGCAGCTTCAGCGTCTCGCTGTCGAACCGCGCGAGGTAGTTGCTGGCCCAGTGCCAGTCCCATTGGCCAGTGCCGGTCCGCTCGAACCGCAGGGCGGTGACGTCGAGATTCTGGCCCGCCTTGCTGGTGCCGGCGGCTCCGAACCAGTACCAGCCGTTCGAGGGCGGCGGGACCAGTGCGGTCGGCTCGGTCACCGTGCCGCCGGTGACCGTCTTGACCGAGTTGCCGCGCTGGACCACGAAGGAGTTGTTGATGAACGGCGTGGTGGTGGGCCGGCTGCCGTCGGGGTTGACCGAGCCGAGGAAGGTGTCGGAGAAGATCCAGGCCGTGCGACCGCCGGGGAGTTTCACCGAGTAGGTGCTGTCCCCGCCGGTCCAGCCCTGGCCCGAGTCGCTGTAGGCATTCAGCAGAGCCTCCGGGTCCGCCTGCGGCCGAGCTTCCGCCGACCATTGCGTTCGCACCGTGGCGCAGTCCTGCCGACCGGAGCTCCCGACCGGACCTCCTTGCGCTTGGGCGGCCGAGGTGACAGGCCGGGGGATAGCGCCGACCCGGGGCACACCCGGAGCCGGACCTGACTCGGCCGCGGCGAGCCCCGGTGCCACGGTCGCAGTGGTGAGCAGTGCGGCGCCCAGCGCAAAGCTCCAGCGGTTTCTCATCCTCACGCCCTCCTCAGGGAAATGAAAATGATCAGATCACTTGGTCATTATCGTGTCAAGGTGTTATTCGCCGGGCGCGGCTATCCCGGGGTGGTTGAACCCCGGGGTGGCAGGATCGACGGCATGAAGAACTTGATCATCAAGCTGCTGGCCAACGCGGTCGCGCTGGCCGTCGCGAGCTGGGTCGTCGGCGGGATCACGCTGCAAGGCGCGACCACCGGCCGCCGGGTGCTGACGCTGCTCATCGTCGCCGCGATCTTCGGCGTCGTGAACGCGGTGGTGAAGCCGATCGCCAAGCTGCTGTCGCTGCCGTTCATCATCCTGACGCTGGGGCTGCTGATCTTCGTGATCAACGCCCTGATGCTGCTGCTGACCTCGTGGATCACCGGGAAGCTCGACGTGCAGTTCCACGTCGACGGGTTCGTCGCGGCGCTGCTCGGCTCGCTGGTGATCACGCTCGTCGGCATGCTGCTGAACCTGGTGCTGCCGGACAAGGCCGAGATCGGGTGAGCCCGTGGTGAGGCCAGTGGTGAGGCACGTCGAGGTGGTCTGCACGGGCAACATCTGCCGGTCACCGATCGGCGAGGTGGTACTGCGCGCGAAGCTCGCCGACGCGGGGATCGACGACCTCGTGGTGACGAGTTCGGGGACCGGCGGCTGGCACGTCGGCGACCCGATGGATCACCGGGCGTCGGCCGCGCTGGCCAGGCGTGGGTACGACGGGAGCGCGCACCGGGCGCAGGAGTTCCACAGCGGCTGGTTCGCGGCGCGCGATCTCGTGCTGGCGATGGACTCCGGACACCTCTCCGCGCTGCGGCGGCGCGGCGGAGCCGACCTCGCGGTACCGGTGGAACTGTTCGCGGAGACCGACGTACCGGATCCGTACTACGGGGACGATCGCGGGTTCGACGACGTGCTCGACCAGATCGAGAAGGCCGCCGATGTGTGGGTCGGGCGGCTGAAGGATTGATCGTGCAGGAGCCCCGAGCCTTTGGTGGGCTCGGGGCTTCTTGTTTGTCCGGTGAGGTCAGGCCTGGCCGATCTCCGCGAGGAGGGCGGTGAACCAGTCGACGGCGGGGTCGAACTCCTTGCCGCCGGCGATTCTCGGGAACTCGATGGCGCGGAGCTCGTCGCCTCGCTCCTCGTCGTGACCGACGACGCCGCTCTCGCCGCGCAGGGCCGCGTCCACCGCGAAGTCGGCGCACTCCTTGATCAGCGCCAGGTCGCGGTCGTTCGCGGCGGCCGAGCGGCTGAAGTACCCGCTCTTCTGCACCATCGTCTTCTCCGCGCCGATCCGCTCGGCGAACTGCTTGGCGAACCACGCGCCCGGGTTGATCGTGTCCAGCTTGACGTGACCGAACGGGTCCCGGCCGACCTCCTCGCCGCGGGCCTCCATCTCGGCCACGATCGACGGCACGCCCGCGCCCTCGGACAGGAAGATGTTGACGCAGTCGTTCTCGTCCATCACGGCCTTCAGCCGCTCGGCCTCGGCGTCCAGGTCGATCGTTGCCTCAGGCACGTACACCGCGTGCACGTCCCAACGCTTCTGGTCCAGCCCGATGGCCGGGCTCCACTCCTGCTCCGTCAGCCAGCCGCGGTACTCCCGGGCCGTTGCCGCGGTCAACCATCCGCAGTTGCGGCCCATCACCTCGTGGACGACGAGCATCCGGGGGTTCGAGCTGTGCTCGGCGATGATGTTGCGGGCGAAGACCGCGCCCTGCTCGGCCGCCGTCCACGCACCCAGGCTCTGCCGGATCGGGATCACGTCGTTGTCGATCGTCTTCGGCAGCCCGACCACGGTCAGGTCGTAGTCGTGCTCGTGCAGGTACGCCGCGAGGTCGGCGGCCGTGGTGTTGGTGTCGTCGCCGCCGATGGTGTGCAGCACGTCGACGCCGTCCGCGACGAGGCGCTCGGCCGCGACCTGGAGGGCGTTCTGCCCGTCCGCGATCAGGCCGCGCTTGACCAGGTCGGCGGTGTTCGTCAGCTTCACCCGGCTGTTGCCGATCGGGCTGCCGCCGAACTTGTGCAGCAGCCCGGCCTTCGCCCGCACCTCAGGCGTGACGTCGAGGTGCCGGCCGCTGAGCAGACCGTGGTACCCGTTCAGGTAGGCGATGATCTCCACGTCGGGCGCCACTTCGGTGTAGCGCTCGATCAGCCCGCCGACGGCGGACGACAGGCAGGGCGCGAGCCCGCCGGCGGTGAGCAGGGCAACTCTGCGGACAGGCTTGTCGGCAGCCATGGGTCAGGGTCCTTCCGGAGGTCGCTGAAGTCGCCTCCAGCGTAGTGATGCAGACCACTCCCGACGCTGGTCGGGGGTTCACCCCGCGGTCTGGCTATTGGGTGGGAGCGGGCCCGGCCGGGGTTCGATGGGAGTGGAGACGATGAAGGAGCTGGTGGTCTGGCCGTGGACCAGGAACTTGTCGAGGACGTCCTCGAGGCCGGAGATGGCGTGGACCTGGACGCGCATCAGGAAGCAGTCCTCGCCGGAGATGCGGTGGCACTCGACCACCTCCGGAGTACGGCCGGCCAACTCGATGATCCGGGGGATCTGACCAGGACCGGGGCGTAGGCGCACCCATGCGGCGACCGGTAGCCCGAGTGCGGCGGGGTCGATGTCCAGGCGGTAGCCGCGGATCACGCCGGACTCCTCCAGCCGCGTGACGCGCTCGCGAACAGTCGGCGCGGAGACCCCGAGTCGCCTGGCCAGCTCGGTCGTCCGCAGCCGGGGGTCGTCCGTCAGTTCCCTCAGCAGCCGGACGTTGAGCTCGTCCAGTAGCGGTTTCTCACTCTGAAGGCCGGCAGCTGATTCTGCGTTCATTCCGGAAAGCATGAGGCGCCCATCCAAGTCATTTCGCCATGGGAAACAAGTGAGCCCATTTCTAGGCTAACCAGAGTGACGACTCCAATGGAACCCAAGAGCCTGCTCGCGACCGGGGCAGCCGCGGTGACGGTGGTTCTCTGGGCCTCCGCCTTCGTGGCGATCCGGCACGTCGGCAGCGACTTCTCCGCCGGCGCCTTGTCGCTGGCTCGCCTCCTGGTCGGCAGCGTGCTCCTCGGAGCTTTCCTTCTCCTCGGACGCCGTCCACAGCAGGCAGGACAGCAACCCGGTCAGCGGCAGTGGCCGGGCCGTCGCGACTGGGTTCCTCTGCTGGCCTGCGGTCTGCTCTGGTTCGGCGTCTACAACCTCGCCCTCAACGAAGCCGAGCGTCGCCTCGACGCCGGGACCGCGGCGATGCTCGTGCACATCGCGCCGGTGCTGATCGCCTTGCTCGCCGGCCTGACCCTCGGCGAAGGCTTCCCCAAGCAGTTGGTGATCGGCAGCCTCGTCGCCTTCGGCGGCGTCATCCTGATCGGTACGTCGACCTCGACCGGCCGCGCGGAGACCTGGGGTGTCGTGCTCTGCGTGACAGCAGCCATCTCGTACGCCGTCGGCGTGGTGACCCAGAAGCCCTTGCTGAGCAGACTCCCCGCCGCCCAGGTGACCTGGCTCGCCTGCACGATCGGCGCGGTCGTCTGCCTGCCGTTCGCCCCCGCGCTGATCGACGAACTCCGCACGGCCGACGCCTCGGCGATCTGGTGGGTCGTCTACCTGGGCGCCTTCCCGACCGCGCTCGGCTTCACCACCTGGGCCTTCGCCCTCCGGCGGACCAGTGCCGGCCGGATGGGCGCCACGACGTACCTGGTGCCGGTGGTCGCGATCGGGCTCGCCTGGCTGTTCCTCGGTGAGACCCCGGCCGGGCTGGCGATCGCCGGTGGCGCGTTGTGCCTGACCGGCGTGGCGATCTCCCGGCGCCGCGGACGGAGTACGGAAGAACTGCAGAGCCAAGAGACCAAGGAAGCGAGCGCAGCGCGATGAGGTTCGGAGTGTTCGTACCGCAGGGCTGGCGGATGGATCTGGTCGAGATCGCGGATCCCGTCGAGCAGTGGGAGGCGATGACGGCGGTTGCCAGCGCGGCCGATGCCGGGCCGTGGGACTCGATCTGGCTGTTCGACCACTTCCACACGGTGCCGGAACCGGTGCGCGAGACGGTGTTCGAGGCCTGGACCGCGACCGCCGCGCTGGCCCGCGACACCCGCCGGGTGAACATCGGCCAGATGGTCGGCTGCAACGGCTACCGCAACCCCGCCCTCTACGCGAAGATCGCCGCCACCGTGGATGTCGCCAGCCACGGACGCCTGTACGCCGGACTCGGCGCGGGCTGGTCGGATCACGAGTGGAAGGCGTACGGCTATCCCTGGACCGACCTCAAGGACCGGATGGGGTCGTTCAAGGAGTCCGTCGAACTGATCCACCGGCTCTGGACCGAGGAGGACGTGATCTTCGAAGGCAAGTACCACTCGGTCGACAAGCCGTTCGTGGAACCGCGCCGCAAGCCACCCCTGTGGATCGGCGGTGGCGGCGAGAAGGTGACCCTCCGCCTCGTCGCGCAGTACGGCGACGCCTGCAACTTCGGCACCGGGAACGTCGAGACGATCAGGCACAAGCTGTCCGTACTACGGGAGCACTGCGAGGTGGTCGGCCGCGACTACGACGAGATCGTGAAGTCGACCAGCATCAACGTCTTCCCGATCGAGGCCGGGGCCGATCCAATCACCGCGACGGAGAAGGCGCGCGGCCGCTACAGCCTCGACGAGTTCACCGAGATCGGCGCCGGCGGTGGATTGCCGGGCGGCCGGGCGTCGATCGCGACCGCGAAGCAGATCAGCGCACACCTCGAGCAGTTGGAGGAAGCGGGCATCGAGTACGTGATCGCCTACATCCCCGGCGTCGCCTACGACCACGAACCGCTGCAGCGTTTCGCCGAGGACGTCACCTCTGCGTGACGATGAGGTTCAGAGCGTCGCGGCGATCTCGCGGAGGTGGCGGTGGATGCCGCTGTAAACCTCCGAGGCGGGGACCAGGCGCTTGGGGACCTTGGTGACCACGCTGTAGTTGACGTCCACGACGTTCGCCAGTGGGACCTCGCTGATCTGGCTGAGCAGCTGGTACGCGTCGAGCTTGTCGAGGCCGTGCAGCTGACCGAGCCAGCCGACCATGTCGACCTGGCCGGCCCGCCAGGCGTCCTCCAGCGGCCGGCTCGACCCGACCACGGCCAGGTAGTCGTCGTTCTCGATCCGCGGCCAGGCGGGACCCGGGGTCTTCAGCAGCTCGACGATGAGGACGACGTTCATGGAGCCCTCGACCGCGGTACCGCAGGACTCGCCCTCGCCCTGGCGGTAGTGCCCGTCGCCGACCGAGAAGAGCGCGCCCTCGACGTTGACCCGGAGGAAGCAGGTCGCGCCCGCCCTCATCTCGGGGGTGTCCATGTTGCCGCCGAAGGTGTCCGGCACCAGCGATGACCGGACCTCCCCGGCCGCCGGGGCGACCCCGACCGTGCCGAGCATCGTCTCGATCGGCAGCGCGAGCTCCAGGTCGCTCCCCTGGGCGCGGAACCCGACGGTCTGCTTGTCGGTGTCCACCTCGTAGATCCAGGTCCGCTCCGGCAACGGGTCCTGCAGGGTCGCAGTACGGTCGGTGCTGGTCAGGCCGCCGAAGAACGGGATCGTGGCGGACGCGCCCCAGCCGCGGGCCGGGGTGAGCTCGACGAGGTGCAGCACCAGGGTGTCTCCCGGCTCGGCGCCCTCGACATAGAACGGGCCGGTCTGCGGGTTGACGAAGGGCATGTTCAGCGAGGCGCTGGCGAGGTCCTCGGTACTGCGGAGCCGGCCGCAGAAGGCGTCCTCGGTCCACAGCCGCATCACCGAGCCGGGTTTCACCCGGCGGATCGGGGCGGCGCCGCCGAAGGTCCAGGTGAGCTGCTCTGTCTCAGGCGTGAATTCGACGATGTCCACGCGGGAAACCTACGCCGTCGCGACCCCGCCGGGCGAGTGATCAGTGAGTTCTCAGCCGATTCTCAAACAGACGGCATAACCTCGACACGCGGCACTTCATGGTTTGGTTCGGACGACTCAGGCGGAGCGGGAGCGCGAGATGCGGGTACTGGTGGTGGACGACGACCGGGCGGTCCGGGATTCGCTGCGCCGTTCGCTGGAGTTCAACGACTTCGAGGTCGTGACGGCCTCCGACGGCGCCGAGGCACTCGCGGTGATCGGCAACGTCGACCCCGACGTGGTCGTGATGGACGTGATGATGCCGCGCCTGGACGGTCTGGAGACCACCAAAGCCTTGCGGGCCGCGGGCAACAACGTGCCGATCCTGGTGCTCACCGCCCGCGACGCCGTGGCGGACCGGGTCGACGGCTTGGACGCGGGCGGCGATGACTACCTGACGAAGCCGTTCGCGCTGGAGGAGTTGCTGGCCCGGCTGCGCGCGCTGCTCCGCCGCAGTACGACGCCTGGCGAGGGCGGACAGCGCGGCGAGGTCCTGCAGTACGCCGACCTGGTGGTGGACGTGGACGCGCACGAGGTGCACCGCGGCCAGACCCCGATCCCGCTGACCCGGACCGAGTTCTCCCTGCTCGAACTGCTGATCCGCAACCCGCGCCGGGTGCTCGAGCGCGCGGTGATCCTGGACGCGGTCTGGGGCTACGACTTCCCGACCACGGCGAACTCCCTCGAGGTCTACATCGGCTACCTGCGCCGCAAGACCGAGGTCGACGGCCTGCCCCGGCTGATCCACACCGTCCGCGGCATCGGCTACGTCCTGCGAGACACGCCACCGTGAGCAATCAGCCCCCCTCGGACGACTTCCCGCGGTACAGCACCAAGTCAGACGAAGAAACCCTCGAGATCGGCCCGGACACCCGCAACCGGTACGCCGGCGAGCCACGCGCGGAGGCTCCCTTCCCAGGTCCGGGCTATGCCCAACCCGACGGAGCGGGAAGTCCGCAGGCACCCGTCGGGCTGCCGGACGCTGCGGGTTGGCGAAGGCCCGACGGGACCGAAGGCAGTGCCGAGGCGGATCAGCCTGGACCTGAGCCCGGCGAGAACGGGAACGGGACGAGCCGGGTCGCCGCGACGGCGGCGCGGACGCAGGACTGGTGGCAGGAGAAGCTGCACAAGCTGAGCCTGCACGCCCGCGTCACGCTGCTCGCGGCGGTGGCCGTCGGCCTGGCCGTCGCCTTCGTCAGCATCTCGGCCTATGTGACGGTACGGCAGCAGATGTACCGCAACCTCGACGCCAGCCTCGTCGACCGCGCCAGCCAGGCCGCGAGCAGCGGCGTCCTCACCAGGCTCTCCAACCTGGAGGAGATCCCGCCGGAAGCCCTCGGCCTGAGCGACATCCTGCTCGGGGTCTACCTGGCCAACGGCCAGCAGATCGGGGCCGCCGACAGCACACTGCCGCCGATGGGGCCGACCGAGCTCCAGGTCGCGCGGGACCAGAGTGACGAGGCAAGCATCCGGACCGTCGGCGTGCGGAACGGCCCGCACTACCGCGTGGTCGCCGTACGGGCGCAGTTCTGCCCGTTGGGCCAGGAGCGGAGGAACTGCGCACCCGAGGAGCTCCAGCCCGCCGCGCTGGTGGTCGCGCAGTCCTTGAAGCCGATCGACCGGACCTTGCACAACCTGGGCATCGTGTTGTGGGCCGTGGGCCTGCTCGGTGTCATCGGTGCCGCGCTGGCCGGTAATGCGATCGCGCAGAACGGGCTCCGGCCCCTGGCGAGGCTGACGAGCGCGGCGGAGCGGATCGCGCGGACCGAGGAGCTGAAGCCGATTCCGGTGACGGGGTCGGACGAGATCTCCCGGCTGGCAGTGGCATTCAACGCGATGCTGGCTGCCCTGGCCCGGTCGCAGGATCGGCAGCGAAGACTTGTCGGCGACGCCGGGCACGAGTTGCGGACGCCGCTGACGAGTATCCGGACCAACCTGGACCTGCTCGCCCAGGCGGACAAGCGCGGCGGCCTGCGGCCGGAGGACCGGGAGCAACTGCTCGACGACGTCCGCGCCCAGATGGACGAGCTGACCACTTTGATCGGCGACCTGACCGAGCTCGCCCGCGACACCCCGCAGGTGCGCAACGCGGAGCTGATCGAGCTGTCGAACGTGGTCGAGGACGCCGTGATCAAGGTACGGCGACGCGCGTCAGGGGTGGAGTGGGACGTGCAGCTGACGCCGTTCCCGGTCTGGGGTGACGAGCGGTTGCTCGGCCGGGCGGTGACGAACTTGCTCGACAACGCCGCGAAGTACAGCGTGCCGGACAACCCGGAGCCCGATCGCGAGGAAGGCGAACCGGTCGGGCGGGTCACCGTCAGGCTGGTGGACGGCGTGCTGACCGTCACCGACAGCGGGCCGGGGATCTCCGACGCGGACCTGCCGCACGTGTTCGAGCGGTTCTACCGGTCGAGCGAGGCGCGGAGCCGGCCGGGTTCCGGGCTGGGCCTGGCGATCGTGAAGCACGCGGCCGAGCAGCACGGCGGCATGATCTACGCCCGCAACGCCCCGACCGGTGGAGCCCAGTTCACCCTCTGGCTCCCCCACGCCGCCACCCAGTCGCGCTGACGTCGTAGGACCCCGCAGCTGGGGCGGTGTGCGGCGGGCGGGCCCCCGGTACGACGTACCGGGGGTCAGCTCCGGTCTTCCGGGCCGCGGAGCTCGGCGTTGATCCGGAGCGCCTCGGCCAGCTGGTCTTCCAGGATGATGATCCGGCAGGCCGCGTCCAGGGCGGTGCCGTTGTCCACGAGCTCGCGGGCGCGCGCGGCCAGGCGCAACTGGTACCGCGAGTAGCGGCGGTGGCCGCCGTCGGAGCGCTGCGGGGTGATCAGCTTCGCCTCGTCCAGGCTGCGCAGGAAACCGGCCGTGGTGCCGAGCATCTCGGCGGCCCGGCCCATCGTGTAGGCGGGATAGTCCTCGTCGTCGAAGTTCGCGGTCGGCGTCTCGGTGTCTGTCACCTTCTGCTCCACTTGCTGGTCTGGGGTCACCGAACCTCCATGTCGATCGAACCTCCAGGTCGAGGGCCCCGGTGCCGAAGCACCAGGGCCCTGGGTTTGGATTTTCACCATCGGCCGGCCCGGGGGGCCGGTCTCTACTTCCGCGATCCGCCCTTGCCGGCGGATCCAGCGGGGATCGCTGAATGCGTAACCGAGGACCACCTTCCAATCACGAAGGGACTGCGGTACCCGCCCGGCGAAGCACAGCCAAGGCAGGCGATCCTGATGATGTCATCCACTCCTTTTCTCGAGGCGTTCTGACTTCTTGCGTTGCAACACGAAAAACGTTAGTCCTGCTGACCACGAATGTCTACCCCCGCGAGCACAGATTTTCGAGATCTCCCAGCCCACCTTCCTCCTCCGCACGACCGCGGCGCCCGTCCGGTACGCCGTACCGGGCGCTGCCGCGCCTGAGTCGTGTGGACGGGCTCACAGGTCCTTCAGGGGATCTTCATGGAGTTCTTCGGCAGCTCTGACGGGATCTTCAGGGGGTTCTCAGGTCCGGCAGCCAAGCTAGTCGTCATGACCGAGAACCAGCCGCAGCAGCCGCAGAACCAGCCCGGGAACGACACCCCGGCGCAGGGTTCGACGTACGGGAACCAGCCCCAGCAGGGGGCGACGCCGTCGTTCGGTTCGAGTTCGCCCGATCGCACGCAGCAGCTGCCGATGTCCGGCTACGGACAGCACCCGCAGCAGCAGTACGCGCCGCAGGGTGGACAGCAGCGGCCGGGTCAGTACCCCTCGGGTGGAGGTGCTTACCAACAGGGCGGGCAGTTCGGGACGGCCGGGGCGCATCAGGGGACGCCGCCGGGTCCGAACTGGCCGTTCGGCCCGCAGCCGCCTCAGGCGGCGCAGCCTGAGCACCCGAAGCCCAAGCGGCGCGGCCTTGCTCTGGTGGCAGCCACCGCGCTGCTGGTCGGTGCTGCCGGCGGTGTGGGCAGTGCGGCTGTGTACTCGGCGACCAACGACTCGTCGAGCAGCCCGTCGGTGACGGCGCCGCTCAACGGCAGCCAGGCTGCGCCGGTGTCCGCACCGGACGGCTCGGTGCAGAACGCGGCCGCGAAGGTGCTGCCGAGCGTGGTGAAGATCGGCGTGATGACCTCGCAGGGCGCGGCGACCGGCTCCGGCATCGTGATCAGCAAGGACGGCCTGATCGTCACCAACAACCACGTGGTCGCCTCGGGCGCCAACGGCGGCAAGATCTCGGTGATGCTGAACGACGGCCGCACCGTGCCGGCCACCATCGTCGGCACCGACCCGCTGACCGACCTCGCGGTGATCAAGGCGTCCGCCAACGACCTGAAGCCGGCCGTGCTCGGCAAGAGCGGCGACCTCGGCGTCGGCCAGGGCGTCGTCGCGATCGGTTCGCCGTTCGGCCTGGAGGCGACCGTGACGAGCGGCATCGTCTCGGCGCTGAACCGGCCGGTCACCTCGGGCGACCAGGAGCAGGACAGCACCACCGTCTTCCCAGCAATCCAGACAGACGCCGCCATCAACCCGGGGAACTCCGGCGGCGCACTGATCGACCTCGCCGGCCAGGTGGTCGGGATCAACAGCGCGATCAAGACCGCCGGAGGATCGGGACAATCCGAAGGCGGCAACATCGGCCTGGGCTTCGCAATCCCGATCGACCAGGCCAAGCCGATCATCGACGAGCTGGTGGCCAAGGGCAAGGCCACTCATGCGAGGCTCGGCGTCACGGTCGGCGACGCGCAGTCAACCGACGGGCTCCAGCAAGGAGCGACCCTCGGCGAGGTGACGTCCGGCGGTGCGGCGGACAAGGCCGGCCTGAAGAGCGGTGACGTGGTCACCGCGATCGACGGCAAGGCGATCGCGTCCGGGGACGCGTTGGTCGCCGCGGTCCGTTCGCACCGCCCGGACGATGACGTCACCATCACCTTCACCCGGGACGGCAAGTCCCAGACCGCCAAGGCCAAGCTCGGCTCCGACAACGGCAACCCGACCGGCTGACCCCACGATCTCCCCGGCCCGACCCAGTGGGCCGGGGAGCACCTCCCTGGTAGGGACTGCGACCGCCCACCGAGCGGCCGCAGTCCCGTTTTTGTTTGAGCCTTGCCTGAGCGTGAATCGGCGGGGCGGCAGACCTACCGCACGTCAGACAGCATGATCAGACCGAGGGCGCCGGCTGGGCTGGGCTGCGGGGCGCGTTCGAGGTGTGACTCGCGTCCACCTTCGGTGCGCCCGACATTCGCAGCAGTTTCAGACTCGAGGCCACGATCACGACGTAGGACAGCACCAGGCCCAGGACCAGCAGCACGAAGGCGACCGGAACCTGGAAGCCGATGCCGACCACGATCGCGCTGACCAGCGCCACACCGCTGGCCGCTGAGATCCCGGCCAGCGTCTTGGCGAACAGATCGCTCCTCGAAAGGGCGACCGCATAGACGATCCCGAAGAGGCCGAGCGCGGCCCAGGACACTGCGAACACCCCGCCGGTCACGTCGCCGAGAGCGTCGTACACCGCGACATAGCCCGGCTTGAGCGCAGAGTTGGCCTCGGCCCACGACCGGGCAATTTCCGGGAGGGACCCGACGACCATCGTCGCTGTCGCGCCCGCTGCGGCTGAGACGACGAACAGTGTTCGAGCGACCCCGGCCCATGCGCTGCCGCGCCCCGCCGAGAACACCCTGGTGATCACGCTGACGCCGACCAGCAGCAGCAGGAAGGCGGTCATGTCGAGGACCCGGGAGAAGGTCAGGAAGTGGCTCTGCGAGGCTCGCAGTATCGCTTCGCTCGGGTCGTCGGGGTACGACGGGTCGACGGCAGACTGGACGACCGCCGCGACGACGCCGAGGATTGCACTGGCGGCACCCACTCGGAGGAGACCACGGTCGGGCATTTGATGATGCGTGTTCATGGAACGACCTTTCTTGGCTGAAGGAACGTCCCGAGCCTGCCGAGAAGCGTTTGGGTGGCCTTAAGGCGCGGCAGACGGGCTTGCGAGACTGGCCTGGTCGGCGGAGGATCCGGTCATGATGGGTCGCGCCGGGCCATTGGCCTGGTCGCTGTCCGCGGTGGCGATGATGCTCTTCGCCGTCGGCGTTGGGCTGAGCGCAGCAGGCGCGGCGTCCGACGGCCCGCACCTGGGCACGACCGGGGTGCTGTTCTTCGCCGTTGTCCTGACCTACGCCCTTGTCGGAGCGGTCGTCGCCTCCAGCAGACCGTCCAATCCGATCGGCTGGCTGTTGCTGACCGAGGGGCTGCTCTTCCAGCTCGTCTGCTTCTCCATCGGCTACACGCACTACGCCGTGTATGCGGAGCAGGGTCGGCTGCGTGGCGGCGCCATGGTGGCCTGGGCGGGAAACGCGACCTGGATACCGATCCTCGTGGTTGCATCCCTCGTCTTGATGATCTTCCCCACCGGTCGCCTCCGCTCCGCGCGCTGGCGTCCCGTGGTCGTGGTGGGCTTCGTCCTCGCCACGGCAAGCTTCGCCGCGCAGGCCTTTCGGCCGGGTTCGATGGGCGGATCCCTGTCGTCGCTGGACAACCCCCTGGGAGTCCCGGGAACCACAGACTTCCTGTCGGTGCTGGGAGCCGTGTCAACGAGGGCCGCGGGGCCGTTCCTCGTGGGAGCGGCACTGCTTTCGTTCGGACTGCGGTTCCGGGAGGCCGACGGCGAGCAGCGCCAGCAGCTGCGCTGGCTCGCGTACGCAGCGTTCCTTCTGATCGGCGGCTTCCTGCTCGGAGACGTCCTTCAGACTCTCGGAGTTGCCAGCTCCATCTACGCCCTGGGCTACCTGGTGCCCTTGGCGGCGCTTCCGCTCGCCATCGGGATCGCGATTCTGCGCTACCGGCTCTACCAGATCGAGGTCGTCATCGACCGCACGGTGATCGTTGCCGGCGTCGCCGGGTTCGCCGGCCTCGTGTATGTCGCGCTGGTCGTTGGGGTGGGAGCCCTCGTGGGCGATCGGACTGGGTCGAACGTGGTCCTGGTGGCCGTCGCGACCGCCGTGATCGCGCTGGCCGCCCAACCGGTGCTTCGGTGGGCACAGCGGCTTGGGCGCAGGATCGCGTACGGCGCCCCATCGGCACACGAAGTGGAACTCGGTCTCGCGCTGCGGTGCCTGGGCGTTTTCAGGGTCTTCCGGGACGGCCACCCGGTGTCGTCGACAGCCTGGCAGTCGAAGAAGGCGCGGACGTTGCTCAAGATCCTCGTCGCTCGTCGGGGACGCTCCACACCACGGGAGCTACTCATGGAGCAGCTGTGGCCCGACGAGGATCCGGCAAAGCTCTCCAACCGGTTGTCGGTCGCCCTCGCCACAGTGCGCGCCGTCCTGGATCCCGACAAGCGGTACGCCGCGGACCACTACATCACCGCCGACAGGGACGCGATGCGGTTGGATCTGCAGCAGGTCGCCGTCGACGTCGAGGACTTCCTCGCCTGCGCGGGATCCGGTCTGACTCTTGTCCGGCAGGGTCGATCGGCTGAAGGCGCTCCGGCGCTGACCAAGGCGGCAGCCATGTACGCCGGCGACTTCCTCGAAGAAGACACCTACGAGAACTGGGCGAGCGACCTGCGGGATCAGACGCGCGCCACGTACATCACAGTCGTACGCACGCTCGCCGAGATCTCCGTCGAGGCAAGACAAGGCGACGCCGCGATCGGCCACTATCTGCACCTCCTGGCCAAGGACCCGTGGGACGAGGACGCGCATCTGAGCATCGTGCGCTCGCTCGAGGCGGCCGGCCGACACGGCGAGGCGCGGCGCCACTACCGCGGGTATGCCGCACGGATGACCGAGCTCGGCCTCCCTGCGGCTCCCTTCCCGACCCGAGGACCTGCCTGATTCGGGCTGCGCTCAGCGCGAGCGAAGGACCGAGCGGCCACAGTCCCGTCCTTCTTGGGCGTTTGACGGTTTTGTCAGAGGCAGGTGGCGCGGGCGTAGTCGAACTTGGCGTTGTAGGCGATGGCCGAGCCGGTCTTGTTGAGGACCGCGATGCCTGCCTTGGTGGTGTTCGGCAAGTTCATGTCAACCGTTCCCAGTTCTCGCCACTGGGAGTCCTCGACCGGGCGCCAGCGGGCGCTCACCGAGGTGGACGTCTTGGTCAATTGCAGGACCACGTGAGTCTTGTCCGTGGTGACCACTCGCGGGTCTGTGCTCATGGGTGAGTGGATCCTGGTGTGCGGGCCGCCGTTCAGGCGGTACTCGAAGATGATCGCGCCGACGTCGCCGTAGCTGCGCTCCAACCGCACATAGGTATCGGCGCTGTTCCACAGAAGTACTCCGGCACTCTGGAACAGCTGCTGGGGATTGGCGGTCAGGTCACTCTCGAACTTGAAGTCGCCGGTCAGCGGGTGCAGTAACTTCGGCGCGGTCTGGAGCTCCTCGTTGATATCCGAGCCGTCGGGCGCCGACATGTCGAGAGAGCCGTCGGCAACCTTCAGGGCACCATCGCCGATTCGTACCTCTTCCCAGCCGCCGTCGATCGCGTTGCCGTCGAAACCATCGCTGAACCTGCACCCGGCCGACCACGGCCGCAGTACGACGAGTGCGATGCTCGCGATCAGCAGAACCGCAAGACCGGCCGCAACCCAACGCCCACGGCCGCGACCCAACCGAGCGAGCCCCCAGCGGCCATGCCCGCCAGATCCCGCGGTCGCCTCCGTGGCCGTCGTGGTGATCCCGCCTGCCCCACCGGAACCAGACGGCAGCTCTTCGAGATCAACAAGCGGCTCCGGCCGCACCGGACTCGACACGCCAGTCTCCGGCGGTTCGGTGGTGTCGGCCGTGGCGAGGACTGCGTTGGCCGCGCTTGCGACGTTGCGGCTGTCGTCGTCGGCTAGGTGTTCGAGGGCGACTCTGGCGGCGAGCGCCTGGCCGGCATGGCCGCCGTTCAAGAGGCGGGCGAGTTCCTGGACGGCGCCGGCGCGAACGCCGGCGAGTGGGTGGTCGATGACTTGCTGGAGCTCGGGTGGCAGCGCCGCCGGCGCGGTCACCGGGCGGCTGCGTCGCGCCAGGTAGAGCTCACCCTGCATCTCCACGTCACGGCTCGGCGTCTGGTGGGGATTCTGTTCGCGGACACGATCGAAGACGTAGTCGTAGAGCTCGTTGAGCGAGACCCAGCCGTCCTGATCGCGGTCCGCGTCCCCGGTGGTCAGACCCTCCACCAGAGCCGACGTGAACACCGATGGGCGCGGGCTGTGGTCATCGGCGAGCTGATCGCCCTCGAAGGCGTACTCCATCGCGCTGGACGCCGTGATCACCGCCCGGCCGCGCCCACCGCCCAGCCTCTCGCCAGTGAAACTGTCCAGCACGTTGACGTCCCCGGCTGCCCGTACGGCGACGCCCCGGGCGAAGGCCCCGCCGTAGCAACAATCGAGCAGCAGCACGATGCTGCGGGCCCGGCTCGCCCGCATGCAGCGCTGGACGAAGTCCGCCGAGACCGAGGTGGAGCCGAGCCGGTTGGGACGAGTGTTGCGGGCGGCAAAGAACAACTCCCCGGACTCACTCTTCAGCCCATGACAGGAGAAGTGCAGCAGGAGCACGTCGCCGGACCGGGCGTCCGAGAACAGGTCCTCGATCCGTCCCTCGATGACGTGCGCGTACTCGTTGCGCACCACCTGCACCTCGAACGCGCCGATCTCCGCGTCCCCGAGTACCCCGGCCAGCGCCACAGCGTCCGCCGCCGGTGCCCGCAGCTGTTTGAGCCCGTCGTGCTCGTACTCGTCGTTCGCGACGATCAGCGCCTTCCGCGCCCCGTCCATTACCCGCCGCCAACCACCGTCGACCCGCTCGTCACCGGCCACACACCTCCGCCCCCGGTGGAACCTCTCCCGCCAATATGCACCCGCCCACCGGAACCCGACAATCAGCAGGCCCGCGCCCCGGTAATTGCCATGCGGCGGTGGAGCTGGGCGCGATAGCGTCCGCCGGTATGACGATCTCGCGTGAGCGCCCGCCCTTCGTGGCCGACGAACGGACCCAGCTGGTCGGGTGGCTGGACATGCAGCGCGCGCTCGTGCGCTACAAGTGCGAAGGGCTCGCCGAGGCGGACGAGCACCGCTCGGTGCTGTCGACCTCGCCGCTGATGACGATGGCCGGGCTCGTCTCCCACATGCGCTGGACCGAGCACTGCTGGTTCAACGTCCTCTTCCTCGGCGAGTCGTTCGAGGGGAACCCGCAGTTCCAGGAAGAGCCCGAAGACGCCGACATGATGGTCGACGACGTCCCGCTGGCCAAGCTCCTGGACGAGTTCGAACAGCAGTGCGCCCAGTCCAACGAGATCATCGCCGCCCACTCACTCGACGAGACCGGCAAACACCCCGACTTCGGCTCAGCCCAGGCAACCCTCCGCTGGATCCTCCTCCACATGCTCGAAGAAACCGCCCGCCACATCGGCCACCTAGACACCATCCGAGAACTCCTCGACGGCGAAAAGGGCTACTACTAACCGACCTGTGATTCGGCGGGTGGCACGAAACTCAGCCGCCGTACGCGGGAAGGACTGCTCGGGCGAGGGCGAGGGTTTCGGCTGGGCGCATTGCTGAGGTGGATGCTGCGCCTACGTTCACGAAGGTGTTCTTGCCCACGCGGTACGCGGTGAAGCCGTCGGGCTGTTGCCAACCCTCGGCTCCGACCTTCACCGGGCGGACCCCGGTCCATGCATCAGCTCCCGCGTCCTTCGCATAGATGAAGTTCAGGCCCTGGTCGGAGGCGGCTCCCCCGGCGCGGGTGAAGGCGGTCCTGGTGGTCGAGCCCCACAGGCAGTGGGCGAATCCGTCGACCAGGGCATCTCGACGGGCCGTGGCCTTGGCACCAAGCATTTTCTCGGCGGCCGCGGTGCCCGGCGCACATTCCGGGACCTGAACCACCGCAGGAGCTTCGGGGATCCCGCCCGGCAAGCTGATGATGGTCCTTGCGACTGCCTGGATGGCGTCCAGTTCCCCGCTGGTGTCCTGCGCGACTCTCACCAGCCGCTCGCCGCTACGGAACACCAACCACGGGCCGACTGCCGCTGGATTCATCGCCCAGGAACCCGGTCCGACGCCACCGTCGACCTGCTTCGCCACGTAGACGCCGCGCAACCCGGCTGCTTCGGCCAGGCGGATCTCAGCCGTCTCCTTGGCCGTCGTCGGAAGCACCGAGACCGAGATCCGGAATCGGTTGTTCGGGTTCGTGGAGTCTGTGAGCCAGCAACTGTCCGACAGCGGCTCCAACGTCGCCGGTGCGTCCTCGGTCTTCCAGGTGCCTGCGAGGGTCGGCCGGAGCCGTTCGCACAGGCTGCCCATCGGTTGCTCGGCGGCGCGCTCCTCGACCGCAGGCTGATCAGCGGAGTCACATGCAGACAGCGCCAGCGCGCACGCCAGCCCCACCCCGACTCGACGCATCCGTCGCACCCCCAGGAACACAAGGCAGCCGCTGCATGCCGTCGGCAGAGTATGCGATCCCCGCCGGGTCAGCTAGTCAGACAAGCGCCTCGGCAGTGGGACAAGGTATTACTAGAGGGTGGATATCCGCCGGGCCGACGACCGTTTCCGGACCCAGAACGAGTGGCTCGACTCGCGGCATTCGTTTTCGTTCGGGCCGTACTACGATCCGGCGAACGTCGGGTTCGGGTTGCTGATGGTGCACAACGACGAGGTGGTTGCTCCGGGCACCGGGTTTGACACGCATCCGCACCAGGATCTCGAGATCGTCACCTGGGTACTGCGGGGCGCGCTCGCGCACCAGGATTCCGAGGGGCACAGCGGCATCGTGTATCCGGGGCTCGCCCAGCGGATGAGTGCGGGTAGCGGCATCCAGCACTCCGAGCGGAACGACGCGGGCGAACCTGTCCGGTATGTGCAGATGTGGGTCCGGCCGGACGAGGTCGACCTGGACCCGACGTACCAGCAGGCCGAGGTCGACGACAGCCTCGCGACGGGTGAGCTCGTCCCGATCGCCTCCGGCCTGCCGAAACACGCGACCACCGCCGCCATCCGGATCAACCAGCGGAAGGCCGGCCTGTATGCCGCGCGGCTGTCCCCCGGTCGGGCGATCCAGTTGCCGCGAGCGCCGTACGTGCATCTCTTCGTTGCCCTAGGCACCATCACGCTGGAGGGCGCCGGAGACCTCGGTACCGCGGACGCGGCGCGGGTGGTCGCCTCCGACGCTCAACTCGTGACGGCCGGGCCGGAGGGAGCCGAAGTACTCGTGTGGGAGATGCTCGCCTAGTCGGTTTGCTCGGACATCGTCCAGACGTGGCGCAGGGACTGCCCGGCGAGGCCGTCGGGGTTCTGGGCGAAGCTTTCCACGTACTGGCTCATGTGTTGTTGCCAGCGCTGGTCGACCGGGTCGTTGGCGAGTTGGGCAACAGCCGCCTCGTAGTCGTCGCACTCGACCAGGTGGAAGAGGTCGCGGCCGCTGCGCCAGATGCTCCAGTCGTGGATGCCGGCCTGGTTCATCACGGTGATCAGCTCGGGCCAGACGCGGGCGTGCTCGACCTCGTAGGCGTCCTCGGTGCCGGGGATCAGCCGGCTGTGCAGTGCTAGGCGGGTCACAATCGTGCAGACTACGCCAGCAGTGACCGAACTGTTACGCGATCCGCGGGGGATCTCCTCGACGTGGCCGGTGTGCCCTGGCAGGTTTGGCGGGGCTGTTCTGGACAACGTATTCCGGCAGGAGGACCCGATGGTCGATCGGAGCGTGCCGTGGCCGACGGGTACCCCGAACTGGGTGGACCTGGCCGCCGACGACGCCGTCGTGGCTACGCGTTTCTATGCCGGCTTGTTCGGGTGGAGCTGCGAGCACCAGGGCGCGCGTGACTACTGGGTCTGCAAGCTCGACGGCGAGGACATCGGCGGCATCGGCCCGAAGCAGCCGGGGACAGCACACCTCGCGAGCCGCTGGACGACGTACCTCGCCACGGATCACCTGGAACGCACACTCGAAGCCATCGCAGCTGAACACGGCGAGGAGTTGACGGAACCGCGGGAGATCGGCGAACACGGCCGGATGGCGATCGCCGCCGACCCGAACGGCGCGATCTTCGGCCTCTGGCAGGCCGCCGAACACATCGGCAGCGCGCGCCGCGCCGATCCCGGCATGCTGGTCTGGAGCGAAGCGCTGAGCGACGACTACGAGACCGCCAAGGCGTTCTACACCGCCGTGTTCGGCTATCGCGCGGAGCAGATCGACACGCAGTACGCCGCTCTGTACGCCGGCGACCGCCCCGTCGCCGGGACCGGGGCGTTCCACCCGTACTTCGCCCCCGGCACGCCGCCGCACTGGCTGCCGTACTTCGCGACCTCGAGCACCGACGGCACCGTCGAGCAGGTGGAACGCGGCGGCGGCAAGCTCGTCGGCGATCCGCTGGACACCGACTTCGGCCGGATGGCGGTGCTCGCCGACCCCGAGGGCGCCCGCTTCGCGGTCATCCAGCTCGGCTGAACCAGCCGATTCCCGTTGTAGATCAGGGGGATTCGCCTCGGCAATCACCACCGGATCCTGCGATCCGGGCCAACTTCACGACCGCGTCGCGCGTCGTAGAAGTGTCCGGGCCGGCCGCGACCTGAGTATTTTTCCCCTCGTGGCAGGCTAGCCACACGCCGAAGACTGTTCCAGGTGTGTACCCGTCGCCGTGCGAGAGTTGAGAACGTGAAGCGAACTGCTGCCATCGTCTGTCTGAGTGCTGTCCTCGTCACCGCTGGTTGTTCCGACAGCAAGCCGGACAGCGGAGGGAAGGCCGATCCGAACAACGAGAAGCAAGCTTCCGCGGAAGCCGTCAAGAGCTTCGCCGCCGCCTGGGTGAAGGCCTGGGCGCCGAACGGCAAGCCGGACGAGGCGGCGGCACTGACCGACGCGCCGACCACCTTCGGACCGCGGCTCGACGGCGTGGACACCGCGCTCGTCGCCCAGTCCGCCACCGTGACACCGCAGGGCGAGCCGAACTGCACCGACGGCAACACCTGCACGCAGGAACTCGCCGTCGAGGCCGTACTGCGCGGCATCGGCACGATGAAGTGGACCAGTACCGCGACCGCGGTGAAGACGGGTGACGCCTGGAAGATCAAGGCCTCCGGCGACACCATCTACCCGGGGCTGGGCGAGGCGAACTACCTGAAGCGGGTTCGCGCCCTGCCCGCGCGGGCGTCCATCCTCGACCGGAACGGCCGCGCGCTGACCGCGAACCGCCCGGTCGTGATCGTCGGAGTCGCCTCGGGCAACGTGGCCACCCCCGCGACGTACGCGGCCTTCACCAAGAATCTGGACGTCGACGGCGCCAAGCTGAAGGCGCGCGCCGTCGCCGCGCCGGCCGGGCAGTTCGTCGACGCGATCACCATCCGCGCCGAGGACTGGGAGAAGCTGCGGCCGGCGATGGGCAAGCTGCCCGGCGTGCTGACGATGGGCGGCACCCAGTCGCTGCCGGAGACCTCGACGTTCGCGCGTTCGGTGATCGGCACGATGAAGACCGCCACCGAGGAGACCCTGAAGAACGCGGGGCCGACCGCCTCGAGCGCGGACCAGGTCGGCACCACCGGCTTGCAGTACGCGTACCAGCAGCAACTCGCGGGCACCCCGGGCGGCACAGTCACCCTTCGCGACGGCAAGACCAAGATGACGATCAAGACGGTCTTCTCGCAGCAGGGCAAGGCCGGAGTCCCGGTGAAGACCAGCCTCGACGCGAACCTGCAGCGCGCCGCCGAGGCCGCTCTGGCGACGAGCAAGCTGCCGGCGTCGCTGGTCGCGGTACAGGCCTCGACCGGGCAGGTGCTGGCCGCCGCCAACGGGCCGGACGCGACGAACTACAACCGCGCCTTCCAGGGGCACTACGCGCCGGGCTCGACCTTCAAGATCGTCACCTCGGCCGCGCTGATGGGCAGCGGGGAGACCGCGAACACCGCGCTGCCGTGCACGAACACCATCAACGTGTTCGGCAAGACCTTCAAGAACTACGACGGCCTCGCGGCGTACGGCAACGGCTCCATGCAGAAGGCGTTCAACGAGTCCTGCAACACCGCCTTCATCTCCCAGCATGGCCGGCTGCCCGCCGACGGGATGACGAAGGCCGCCGCGATGTTCGGCTTCGGGAGGGACCTGAAGCTGTCGATCCCGGCGTACGGCGGCGAGGTGCCCGCGCCCAAGGACGACGTCGCCGAGGCGGCCTCGATGATCGGCCAGGGCACCGTGACGGCGAGCCCGCTGCAGATGGCGATGGTGGCCGGCGCGGTCCAGCACGGTACTGCGCTGAACCCCGTCCTCGTCCCCGGCAAGGACCCGGCCGGCGCGGCCGCCTCACCGTTGCCCGCAGCAACCACCGCGGCGCTGCGCACGATGATGCGGACGACGGTCACCGGCGGCACCGCGCACGTGCTGGCCGCGAACGGCGCGGTCGCGGCGAAGACCGGTACCGCGGAGCTGGTCTCCAAGGGCAAGGTCATCACCAACGGCTGGATGGTCGGCTACCGCGGTGACGTGGCCTTCGCCGTCATCGTCGAAGGCGGCGCCTCCGGAGCGAAGGCCGCCGGGCCGATCCTCAAGACCTTCCTCACCAAGTTCAAGTAGACCGAGGACGAACGAAGCCCCGTCCGGCGCAGCGCGCGCCGGGCGGGGCTTGTCGTTGGAGCTACCGACGGCGTCAGCCGAGGTAGTCGCGCCAGGGGCCGGTGATGGCGAGGGTGATGCCCGGGGTCTGGATGTTGACGAAGAGCACCTTCCCGTCATCGGAGAAGGTCGGGCCGGTGAACTCGGAGTCGTTGAGCATGTTGCGGGCGATCGCGTACGTCGGGCCGCCGGGGGTCGAGCTGAGCACGTGGCTGCTGGCGTTGCCGTCCTCGGCCAGGACCAGCGAGCCCCACGGGGTGACGGTCACGTTGTCCGGGCCGTCGAAGTTGTAGTCGTTGTACTTCGCCTCGGTGCCCTTGTTGGCGGCGGCACTCTCGGGGAAGTAGGTGACCAGCTGGATGGTCTTGGCCTCGTAGTTGTAGAACCACACCATGCCGTCGTGCGGCACCGCGTCGGCCGGCAGGTCCGCCGAACCTCCCTCGGCGAAGGAGTTGACGACGTAGACACCCTCGTCGGTGCCGTAGACGCCCTCGAACTTCTTGCCCCGGGTGACCTGGCCGTCGGTGAACTGCTTGCGGACGGAGACCGAGACCGCGTCGCGGTCGGACACCGGCACCCACGCGACCCGGAACGGACGCAGCAGTTGGGCCGACGTCAGGTAGGCGACGTCCGGGATCGGTTTGCCGTCGTCTCCCAGGATGGCCATCGCCTCGAGGGTGCCGAAGTCGACGTCCGCGAGGTCCTTCCAGCTCTCCGAGCTGAGCTTGTAGCCGCGCGGTGCGGACCACCGGTAGAACAGGCCGTTGGGGCCCGAGGCGTCCTCGGACAGGTAGATGTGGGTCCGCGACTTGTCGATCGCGAGGGCCTCGTGGGCGTAGCGGCCGAGCGCCTTCAGCGGGACCGGGTGCGCCGTCTCGCCGTCGGCCCAGACCTCGAAGACGTACCCGTGGTCCTTGAGCCGGGTGGAGCCGTTGGCCTTGGACTCGGTCTCCTCACAGGTCATCCAGGTTCCCCACGGCGTCGGGCCACCGGCGCAGTTGGTGAGCGTGCCGGAGATGCCGACCCACTCGCCACGGTTCCGGCCGTCCTTGTCGACCGAGATGACCGTGCAACCGCCGGCCGAACCGACGCCCGCGTCGTACACGGTGCCGGCGATCTGCGGCACGCCCAGCGGGTCGTTGGCGCCGATCTCGTGGTTCTGGATCAGCAGGTAGTTCCGGCCGTCGTCGAAGGCGGCGGTGCCGTCGTGCAGGGCCGGGGTCGGCTGACCGGACTTGAGCTTGGTCTCGCCGGCGTGGGTGACGACCGTGTACTTGAAGCCCGGCGGCAGCGCCAGCAGGCCCTTCGGGTCGTCCATCAGCGGCGGGAACGGGCGGTGCGACGGGAACGGCTGGTGCTGCGGCCGGGGCGTCGCCTCGGCGAGCGACGGGACAGCGCCGACAGCGGCGAAGCCGACGCCCGCGGCACCGGCGCCGGCGGCACCGCGGAGGACAGAACGGCGAGCGAGAGACATGCGGATGCTCCTTGGGGCATTCGTGGGCGGACGTCCAGGGGACGCAGGCCCGAGGTTCGGTACACGCGAGTTCGCGCGGAGCTCGTGGTCTCCGGCGGGTTTCCTCGAGCGGACGCCGCGGTGGCCGTCGGAGCGAGTTGATCCTCTCCCCGGCCGACGGCCCTGCGGCAAACACAACCTGAACAACCGATGGCAGCCGGGGTGTCGACACGGACCTGGTTGCCGAGTGTGTCGAGTCGGTGACTCAGAAGCTCAGGATCTCCTCGACGGCTGCCTTCAGGTCGGAGGCGTCCAGCGTCACCAGCGCTTCGTCGGAGGGGATGCCCGGGGAGTTGAACAGGCGGAGGTCCCGGTGTTTGGCGGCGGCCTCGAGCACGGTGCGGATGAAGCGGGCATTGCCCAGTTCGTCGATGCGGCCGCTGGAGCAGACCTGGTCGAGGACGGCGGTCAGGCTGGCCATGGCCGACTCGGTCAGGTGGTCCCCGCGGTTCTGGACCAGGCGATAGGCGATCTCGCGGAGCTGGTCGGCGGTGTAGCGGGGGAAGTCGATGCGGCTGGAGAAGCGGCTGCGGAGGCCGGGGTTGGCCTCCAGGAACTCGGCCATCGGTTCGGAGTAGCCGGCCACGATCACCACCAGGCGGTCGCGGTCGTCCTCCATCCGCTTCAGCAGCGTGTCGATCGCCTCGGTGCCGAAGTCGTTGCCGGTGCGCTTCTTGCGCAGCGCGTACGCCTCGTCGATGAACAGCACGCCGTCCAGCGCGGAGTCGACCACCTCGTTCGTCTTCACCGCGGTCTGGCCGATCCACTCGGCGACCAGGCCGGACCGGTCGGTCTCGATCACCGTGTCCGCGGCGAGCAGGCCCAGCGCGCAGTACAGGCGGGCGACGACGCGGGCGACGGTGGTCTTGCCGGTGCCGGGCGGTCCGGCGAAGATCAGGTGGCCGCCGAGCTTGGCGGTGGGCAGGCCGCGCTCGGCCCGCATCAGGCCGGCCCGCACCTGGGCCGCGACCGCGGAGACCTGTCGCTTGACGTCCTCCATCCCGACGTTGCGGTCGAGCTCGTTGAGGATGCCCTGCACCGCGCCCCAGTCGGGCCGGCGGTGCAGCGACGGCTGGGTCGGCGCGCCCCGCCTGATGACGGGCGCGACAGGGCCGGTACTGCGGGGTGCCGGGCGGGTGTCCAACCGCAGGTCGGAGTCCGCCAGGGCCTCCGCGACCTGCCGGTGCGCGTTGTTCCGCTCGTAGACCCACTCGAACTGGCGAAGCGCGTTCTCCTCGCGGTTCGTGCCGCGGTAGACGAAGCCCAGGTAGTACTCCGCGTCCACCTGGACGAGGTTGTTCAGCTGCTGGCCGGCGGCCTGCCGGAGCAGGGTCTCCGCCTCGCTCCACTGCTCGACCGTGGCGAGCAGCATCCCGAGCCGCAGTACCGCCTCGGCGCCGAGGTGCCCGTCCTGCGGAACCTGCCGAAGCTCGTGGATCGCCACGTCGTACTGCTTGCGCAGCATCGCCACGTTGGAGAGCAGGAAGTGCCGCCGGGTGCCCTCGATCACCTTGTCGGCGGCTTCCGCGGCCTTGTCGATGTCACCCGCCGCGAGCAGGCGGAGGACCTCCGCGTGCCAGACGTGGTCGGTGGTCTCCAGCGAGTGGGTGAACCACCAGCCGGCCTGGAAGGTCGAGCTCAGCCGGCGCTTGTCCTGGTCCCGCTCCTCGCCGAACCGGCCCAGTCCGGCGACCAGCTTGTCGAGCGCGGTGTCGTGGTCGCCACCGGCCGCGTGGAAGCCGAGCCACGCGTCCGTCATCCCGGGATCCAGCTCGAGGGCCCGGGTGAAGGTGTCCAGCGCGGCGGGCTTGTCCGGCGTACCGGCCTCCTCGCCGGTCTTCGCGAAGCCCAACTGCTTGGCGCCCTTGACCCACAGACCGCGGGCCCGTCGCCGGGCCAGCAAACCCGCGGACTGCTCAGCCATCGTTCTCCCCAGGATTCGGAAACGGCTCGTGCATCCTCTCATCAGCCGATGTCGGCGGCGGGGTCTACGGTCGCGTCATGACTGGCACCGAGCAGACCCGGGCCGTGGTCCGGCTGTACTTCGAGACGATGAGCGAGCGCGAGTGGGACGACTTCGGCGCGCTGGTGACCGAGGACGTGATCTACGAGATGCCGCAGACCGGCGAGCGGATCACCGGCCGGGAGAGGTACCTCGCGTTCAACCGGGAGTATCCGGACGACTGGCGGCTCACCGTGACCCGGCTGATCGCGGACGGCGCGACCGCCGCCGCGTCGATGAACTTCACCGTGGGTGACGAGGAGCTGGTGGGTCTCGTGTACTTCGAGCTGCGCGGCGAGCAGATCGCCCGGATCACCGACTTCTGGCCGGAACCGTACGTTCCCCCGGCCGGCCGCGAGCATCTGGTCGAGCGCGGCGTGACCGGGCTGGATCGCCTGAGCCTTCCCTGAGAGTTCGCTGAACTCCCGGGGTTCGGGCGATTTCGTCACCTAGAGTGTCTCAATGGAGACCCTGATCTGCCCCAAGTGCCGAGGCTCGATGCGCACGTACGAGCGCAGCGGTGTCACTGTCGACCAGTGCACCGAGTGCCGCGGCATCTTCCTGGACCGTGGCGAGCTGGAGAAGCTCGTCGACGCCGAGATCGCGTACAACGGGCCGCAGCCGGGCCAACCGGTTCAGCCGGTCCAGCCCGCCCGCCAGCCGGAGTACGACCGTCCCCGGTACGAGGAGAAGCGGTACGACGACCGCCGGTACGAGGACAAGCGCCGCTACGACGACCGCGACAAGTACCAGCAGTACCCGCACCGCAAGAAGAAGAAGTCGTTCTTCGACGAGCTGTTCGACTGAGACTGAGGCCGACGTCAGGCACGGACAGCGATCACCGTGCCCTGCGCGATGGCGCAGAGCGTGGTGTCGCCGTGCTCGTCCTGCACAAACAACTCGCAGGTGCACGTCGCCTGCCTGCTGCTGGCGTGCGCCACCCGGGCCTCGGCCCGCAGTACCGCGCCCGCGGCGGGCCGGAGGTAGGTGATCGTGAATCCACCGGTCAGCACCGCCGGCCCGAGCGCGGTGCCGCCCGCGAAGGTGATCGCGTTGTCGGCGGCGTAGGCCAGGACTCCCCCGTGCAGATAGCCGTTCTGCTGCCGGAGATCGTCGCGGACGTCCAGTTCGAGGACCGCTCGGCCGTCACCGAAGGCGACCAGCCTGGTCCCCAACAGCACGCTGAACGGCTGCGACGCGAGCACCTTCTCGGCCAGCTCCAGAGTCAGCTCCATGCCGTCATGCTAACCGGCGAGTAACCCAGGGCTGAGGGGATCAGCGGCGGCGGCCGTGGAGGGCGGGTTCGCGCTCTTCCTCGGTGGTGCCGCCCCAGACGCCGTACATCTCGCCGACCACGACCGCGTGCTCGCGGCACTGCCGTCTCACCGGGCAGGTGCCGCAGAGTGACTTGGCCAGCACCTCGCGGGCGTGCTTGCGCATGCCCCGCTCGGACTCGGCGGAGAAGAACAGTTCCGGATTCACGTCCCGGCAGGCGGCATTGTCCTGCCACTCCCAGTTCTCGAGCAGCGGGGACGGGAGTCCCTCCGGCGCTTTGGTGACCGCCCCGGCGGGCGGCTTGCGCCTCATCGGCGGGTCCGTTGAAGGTGAGCCATCACAGACACCTCGGAGTGGTCGGGTTCCGCACGGCTGTCTGCATAACCGCGGCATCTGTCAAAGTACCCGCCGATAAACCTGCTACCGGGAGACCAGGATCCACATCGATGTTCCGGTCTGCGTGAGCACCTTGATGGTGACGCCGGCATGCGGCACCTTCACGCCGTACGACGGAACCTCGGCCGACCAGAAGTTGTTCCGGTCATCGAACACCCGTACTCCGTCCGCGCCGGCCACCACGGCGAAACTCAGCAGCCCGATGGCCGTCGTTCGTGCGGGATTGACGCGCCCCTTCCTCTCCCTGGCAAACGCTGGCTCCTCCTGGAATCGCCGGGCGACTCCCGGACGTGGCGGCGGTCCCGCGTCAGACAGTGGCCAGCGGCAACTATCTCGCGCTGAGACCACCGCAGCGCCGTCCTTGGGCCGGGTGCCACCGAGTCGCCCGCGGCGGTATCTTCCTACGGGTGAGCAGCCCGAAGGCACCGCCGCCTGTCACCCTCCGCCCGCTGACCGAGGACGAGTTCGTCGCCTGGAGCGAGCGGGCCGCCGCATCGTTCGCCGCCGGGATCGGCCCGTCCCGCGGACTCGACCCCGCCACCGCTCTCGAGGTCGCCCGCCAGGAGACCGCCAAGCTGCTCCCCGACGGGCGGGACACCGAGCACCACCTGATCTGGATGGCGTGCCACCACGGCGAACCGGTCGGCAACCTGTGGATCAGCACCCAGAAGAAGAACCCGTTCATCTACGGCATCGAGGTGGACGAGGACCAGCGCGGTAAGGGTTACGGCCGCTCGATCATGCTGGCCGGCGAGGAGGAGTGCCGCCGCCGCGGCTTCGAGCACCTCGAGCTGAACGTCTTCGGCAACAACACCACAGCGATCGCGCTGTACGACTCCCTCGGCTACGTCGTCACCTCACAACAAATGCGCAAGCCCCTCTGACGCTCGCCGCCCCAGCCAGCGCAGTCTCTTGTCCAGCCCCGCAGGCGCGAGGAGGGGACGCAGATCCGTCCGACGCGGCGACGGAGGAGCCGCGAGCTGGCGCCTAGCGCCCCGCGGCAAGGTCGGATGCGGCGTCCAGGTGGGCGGGGTTCCAGCCGAGTTCTCGGCGGGCCCGGTCGCTGCGCATCTGCTGGTCGAGTGCGTATGCCTCCGCGATCGGGCCCAGCTGCTCGAGCGCCTGCTCCAGGCTGATCTGCTCGATCTTGCCCGCGTGACCAGCAGCCTGCGCCAGCGCCGGGGCTAGCTCCGCGAACCGCAAGTTCTGCGCGACTCCGAGATACACCGCACCCGCCGGCGCCTCCAGCGCGAGCACGTAGAGATCCGCGATGTCGTCCACGTGTACCAGCGTCGTGTGATTGGCCCCGTCCCCGATCACCCGTACCGCGCCCTCCGTGCGCGCCGGCTCCACGAAGAACGCCTCGATCAGGCCGTTCGAGCGCCCGTAGACGAGTCCGGGCATCACCACGACCGGACGCGAACCGGACGCTGCCGAGGCGAGCACCCGGGCCTCGTTGTCGAGTCGCCAGGCGGTGATCGCCGGTGGATTTGTCGGCGCGCCTTCGTCGATCAACCCGTCGGTGTCGCCGTAAACCCAGACACCACCGGTGTGCACGTACGGTCCGCGACCACCGAGACCGTCGAGCATCGCCTCGGCCGCGGCCAGGTCGATCGTCGCCGCCTCCGGGCTGTTCACGGCGCCCAGGTGGATCACGCCGTCCGCCGCGGACGCGCCTGCCCGCAGTACATCGAGGTCGGTCAGGTCGCCGACGACGGCCTTCGCGCCCAGCGCAGTGACCGTTTCGACCGCCCGGTCGCTGCGGGCGAGCGCGGTCACCTCGTGGCCGTGCCTGCGCAATGACTCGATCGTGGCCCGGCCGATGTAGCCGGAACCGCCGGTCAGAAATACCTTCATGCTCAGTTCCTTTCGTCGTTTCAAGCCTCCTTCGGTCGCGCCCCGAGGTCCAAGACCTGTTCTGCCGTCTGTGATACCCCTGGGGTATGAGCTGGTGGATCCTGCACGTCGACATGGACCAGTTCATCGCCGCGGTCGAGATCCGGCGTCATCCCGAACTCCGGGGACTGCCGGTGGTGGTAGGTGGCTCGGGCGACCCGACCCAGGCCCGCCAGGTGGTTGCCACCGCGTCGTACGAGGCCCGCGAGTTCGGCGTGCACTCGGGGATGCCGCTCCGGGCGGCCGCGAAACGCTGCCCGGACGCCCTCTTCCTGCCGACCGACCCGGCGGCGTACGACGCGGCCTCCGCGGAGGTGATGGACACGCTGCGCGAGTTCCCGGTGATCGTCGAGGTATGGGGCTGGGACGAGTGCTTCGTCGGCGCCTCGACCGACGACCCGGAGGCGTTGGCCCAAGAGCTGCGCCGGGCTGTGCTGGAGCGGACCGGGCTGTCCTGCTCGATCGGGATCGGCGACAACAAGGTGCGGGCCAAACTGGCCACCGGGTTCGGGAAACGCGACAGCGGGTCCGGCGAGGGGATCTACCGGCTGACCGTCGCGAACTGGGCCGACGTGATGCACCACCGTCCGGTCCGCGACCTCTGGGGTATCGGCAGCCGGATGTCGCAGAACCTCAACGAACTCGGGCTGTTCACCGTCGCAGACCTCGCGGCCGCCGACCTCGACGTACTGAAGAAACGCTTCGGTCCGAAGATGGGCACCTGGTACCTCGCGCTCGGACGAGGACTCGGCGACACCGAGGTGACCGACGTACCGCGTGAGCCGGTGTCGCGAAGCCACGAGGAGACGTTCGCCACCGACCTCGTGGAGCGGGCGGAGATCGAGCGGGAGTTGCGCCGGATCGCCGAGACGGTGACGCGGGAGGTGGTCGCGGACGGCCGCAGCATCCAGCGGATCGCCGTCAAGGTGCGGTTCACCTCGTTCTTCACCCCGATCAAAAGCCGCAAACTGCCGGAGATCACCCAGGATCCCGAGGTGATCGCGGCGGCAGCGCTGGTGCTGCTGGAGAAGTTCGAGCTCCGCCGGCCGGTGCGCCTGCTCGGGGTCAGAGTGGAGTTCGCGACCTAGTGAACTTCTGACCCGGCGAAGGCGTCGAAGGGGTGCGGTCAGAGGACCGTCAGGACCTGAGGGAAGCCGGATGAAGCTCACTCGTACTGCCGCGCTCAGCGCAGTCGCCGCCGTCGTCCTCGCCGGCGGTGTCACCGCCGGTTTCGCGATCGGCTCACACTCAACCGACGCGAACGAGCACGCGGGGGCCGGCCCGAACGCCGGCGCCGGCACCAACCCCAGCGCGGAGCCCAGCCCCGGCTCGGGGACTGAGCCGGGCGGTAACGCCAGCACTGAGCCAGGCGCTCAGCCGAGCGGTGGGCCGAGCGCTCAGCCGAGCGGTGAGCCCAGCGCCAACCCCGGCGCTGAGCCGAGTACCGGGCCCAGCTCCAAGCCGAGTGCCCATCCGACGCCCGCGGTACCGGCGCTGACCCCGGCTCAGGTGCAGTACACGCATCGGGGCTGGGGAGATCCGGCCACCGAGGTCGGCGTCATCATCCTGGCGCCGAAGACCTGGTCGATGGTCAAGCTGTCCACCTTCGAGGTGCGGTTCAGCAGCCCGAACAAGCTCTGGAACCTCCGGGTGAACGCCAATGCCTCGGACCTCCCGGTGAAGATGCTGACCGACCGCAAACTCACCCTGGCCAGCACCGCGTCGGCCGACTTCAGGCTCATCTCCCGCGTGGACGGCACCACCAAGGCGACCAACCCGAACTTCACCGGAATGGTCTTCCACCACACGACCTTCACCTACACCTACACGGATCCCACCCGCGGTCCGCGGCTGGTCGTCGACCGGCTCGTCTCCATCAACGACGCCCAGCACACCTTGTTCGAGATCGTCGCCGGCGGCCGCCCTCAGGACGCCTCGGCCCTCGCCGCGATCACCGCCACGGCCACCCGGGACTTCATCCGCCTCCCGTGATCAGGTCAGGTCGTAGACGCGGCGGGCGGTGTCACCGAAGGCGGCGTCGCGTTCGGTACTGGTGAGACCTGAGGTCAGGTCGACGGCCGCCTGCATGACCTCGCTGTAAGTAGCGGCTAGCAGGCAGACGGGCCAGTCCGAGCCGAACATCACCCGATCGGGGCCGAACGCGTCCAGCACAACATCCGCGTACGGCTGGAGGTCCGACACCTTCCAGTCGGTCCACGACGCCTCGGTCACCATGCCCGACAGCTTGCAGCTCACGTTAGGCAGCGCGGCGAGCGAGCGGAGTTCCGTTGCCCACGGCTCCAGACTCTCGCCGACCACCGGCTTGGAGATGTGGTCGACCACGAACGACAACTCCGGCAGCGCCCGCACCGTCTCCACCGCGGCCGGCAGGTGCGGCGTCTTCGTCAGCAGGTCGTACACCAGCCCGGCCTCAGCCACCGCGGCAAGCCCAGCCCGTACGTCGGAGCGGCACAACCAGCGCGGGTCCTCCTCGTCGTGCACCTGATGCCGGATCCCCTTCAGCCATTGGCCGTCGGCTCGCTCCTTCAAGCGGGCCAGGGCATCCGCGACGTCATCAGCCGTGAGGTCCGCCCAGCCGACCACGCCCGCGACCAGTTCGTTGTCAGCGGCAACGGCCAGAAACTCCGGTGTCTCCTCGGGCACCCCGACGGTCTGCACCATCACGGTGGCGGTGACGTCCGTCGCGGCCGCCAGCGGGGCGAGGTCGTCGATCGAGAAGTTCCGCCGCAGCGGATCCATCGCCGGCCCGACCATCCAGCTCTGCTCCCGGACGCTCAGGTCCCAGATGTGGTGATGCGCATCAACCCGCCCGCTCATGCCGCTGTAGTCCTTTCCGCGTGGATCAGCCGGATCACCTGCTGGCTCATCGTGTCGTAGTCGTGGTCGTTCGCGACCTCGCCGCGGACGCGGTGGTCCCGCATCACCACCACCCGGTCGGCCAGCGTGATCATCTCGGGCAGGTCCGAGGTGATCAGCAGGATCGCCAGCCCGTTCGCCGCCAGGTCCCAGATCAACGTGTGGAAGGCATCCTTGGTCCGCACGTCGATCCCGACCGTCGGTTCGTCGATGATCAGGATCTCGGTCTTCGCCGCCAGCCACTTCGCCAGCGACACCTTCTGCTGATTGCCGCCCGACAACGTCCCGGCCAGCTGTTCAGGAGAGGCGATCCGGATGCCGAGCTGCTCGACATAGTCGGCGACGATCGCGGTCTCCGCCTTCTTCGGCACATAGCGCAGGAACGGCACGTGCCCGAGGGCCTTACGCAGCCGGTCCCACACGGTCACCGCGATGTTGCGGGCGACCGACTGCTCGAGGAAGACGCCCTCTTCCTTGCGGTTCTCGGTCACGTAGCCGATCTTGTACGTCTTCAGCGCGTCCCGGACGTTCTTGATCCGGACCACCTGACCGCGGACCCGGACCTCGCCCGCGGTGATCCGGTCGAGCCCGAGCAACGCCTTGGCCAACTCGCTCCGCCCGGCGCCGACGAGCCCGTAGAGCCCGACGATCTCCCCCGGCCTGACCTTGAGATCCACGTCGGTATGACCGGTCGCAGTACCGACCCCGGTCAGCTCAAGCAGCGGCTCAGCGTCAGCAGCCACCGTTCGACGCGGCAGCGTGAGGGCCTCGTGGACCCGGCCGACCATCAGGTCGACCACCTGGTCGCGGGTGAGGTCGGACAGCGCCCCCGACTCGAGCACCGACGCGCCGTCCCGCAGCACCGTGACGGTGTCGCAGATCTGGAAGACCTCTTCGAGCTTGTGGCTCACGAACAGCACCGAGCGGCCGTCGTTCTTGAGCTTGTCCACGACCCGGAAGAGCCGCTCGGCCTCGTTCGGCGTGATGGAGGCCGTCGGCTCGTCGAGCAGCAGCACCCGGCTCTCCACCGACAGCGCCTTCGCGATCTCGACCAGTTGGGCTTGTGCCACCGACAACTCCGTGACCGGCTTGTCCGGATCGATGTCCAGGTCGAGCTCTCCGAGCCAGCGGGCTGCCTCGGAGCGGATCCTTCCGCGGTCCACCAGCCCGCGCGAGGTCGGGAGCTTCTGCAGCAGGATGTTCTCGCCGACGGTGAACCCCGGGATCAGGTTGCGCTCCTGGTGCACCACACCGATACCCGCGGACGCCGACTCGTGCGGCGACCCGAACTGGACCTCCTGGCCGTCCAGCAGCAACCGCCCGCCGTCCGGCTTGTAGAGACCAGTGATCACCTTGATCAGCGTGGACTTGCCGGCGCCGTTCTCACCGAGGAGCGCGTGCACCGACCCGGCTTCCAGTCTCAGCGTCACGCCGTCCAGCGCCCGGACTCCGGGGAACAGCTTGTCGATCTGCTCCGCCTCGAACAGCGTCATGACACACCTCCGGCCACGGCCACGTCCGGCGCCTTCACGACGGTACGGCGCTCCTGCCGGCGGCTGCGGACCTGGCCGAGCACGACCGAGCCGAGCACCACGGTGCCGACGACGAAGTTCACCCAGCTCGGCTCGAGCGAGAACTCGGCCCGGGCCGTGTCGACGAAGCGGACGATGAAGGCGGCCAGCACGGTCCCGAGCACCACCGCGGAACCACCGGTCAGCAGGGCCCCGCCGATGATCGGGGCGGCGAAGCTCGGCAGCAGCCAGTCCCCACCGATGCTCTTGTTGACGCCGGGCGACGACGCGACGGTCAGGATCGCCGCGACACCGAGGATCGCGCCGGACAGCGTGTGCGCGATGATCACCGACCGGTCGTTGGAGATCCCGGAAAGCCTGGCGGCGATGGGGTTCCCACCCGAGGCGAGTAGTTGCCGACCCGGCACGGTCCGGCGAAGCATCACCGCGAGCAGCGCGGCGACCGCCAGCGCCACCAGGAAGATCAGCGGCAGCACGCCGAACACGGCGTACGAGCCAAAGCTCTTCAGGCTCTGCGGGTAGGCGTCGACCGTCCGCGTCCCGACCAAGCGGTACTGCACGCCGAGCAGGACGGTCATCGTCGCGAGGGTGACGATGAAGCCGTTGATCCTGGTCAGCACGACGAGCAGACCGTTCAGCAGGCCGGCGACGGACGCGAGCAGGAAGCCGATCAACAGCGCCAGCGGCACCGGCACGCCGTGGTCGGCCATCAGCACGCCCATCGCGCACGCGGCGAATCCGCCGACGGCACCGACGGCGAGGTTGAGTTGACCCACGGCTAGAACCACCATCTGAGCCAAGCCGATCAGTACTGGCACGGCAAGGAACTGAAGGAGCACTCGCAAGGAATTCGGCTCGAGCAGATCGCCGTTCGAGGCGATCACCAGACCGATGAAGAACACCAAGCAGATGACCAGCAGCGTCATCTCGGTGGTCCGGGCGAACCTCAGCGCGAACCGCTTCATCGTTCTCTCACCCCCTGCCGGTCGGAGAGCACTGTCCGGAACCGGTCGGTCGACAGGGCAACGAGCAGGATCAGGCCCAGGTAGATGTTCAGGCTCTCCAGACCGACGCCGAGCAGGTCGAGACCCTTGCGGATCACCGAGGTGAGCGCGGTCCCGAGCAGCGTGCCCCAGACCGAGACGAAACCGCCGGCCAGGAGCGTGCCACCAAGGATCGGGCCGAGGAATGACGGCAGCATGAACTCCTCACCGATCGTCGCCTTGATCGACCCGGTGCTGACGGCCAGCATGAACCCGGCCAGCGCGGCCAGGCAGCCGGACATCGCGTGCGCGGTGATCACTCGGCGGGCGGTCGGGATCCCCGACAGCTCGGCGGCCTTGACCGACGTACCTGTCATCAGGAGTTCACGGCCGAGCTTGGAGCGGCTGTAGATCCAGCCGACCACGACCATCGCGATCACCGCGAACATCGCCAGTTGCGGCACCGCCGGAGACCCGCAGACGTTGCCGATGCACACGTCCGCGAGCGAGTAGTTGCGCAGTTCCCGCATCCCCGGCGGCTTGGTGACGAAGGCGGCGTTGTCCGTCAGGACGGTGTAGACGAGCGGGATCAACCCGAGCAGCAGGAAGTCCAGCGCCAGCGTGACGACGAACGAGTTCACCCCGGTGCGCGCGATCACCCAGCCCGCGAGGGCGCCGATCGCGGTCCCGGCGACCAGCCCGACCAGCAACCCGGCGTACAGGCTGAAGTGCCACAGGTCGTAGGAGATGCCGGTGATCATCATCGAGAACGCGGCCATCCGGCCGACCGCGAGGTTCATGTGGCCGATCGACAGCACACTCATCTGCGCCAGGCCGACCACCGTGAACATCGCGATGTCGCGCAGCAGCGGGAAGACCACCAACTGCTGGTTGAAGAACGCCGGTCGCAGGATGCCGAACAGCGCGGAGAGGGCGACCACCAGGATCAGCAGGCCGATCCGCTGGTTCGCCCACCATGGGGTCCGGCCGCCGCCCCGCCCACGCGGCGGCTCGACCGGGGTCTCCGGTTCCTGCAGCGCCGCGGTCGCGGTCTCGGAGACCGGTGCGCTCACGAGACGCGCCGGTTGTCGATCGCGTCGCGGTCCCAGGCGATGCCGAGTCCGGGCTCGTCCGGCGCGACGGCGTGCCCGTCCACGATCTCCATCTCGGCCGTGGTGATCGCCCGCAACTGCGGGATGTGCTCGACGTACCGCCCGTTCGGTACCGCGGCCGTCAGGCTGACGTGCAGCTCCATCAGGAAGTGCGGGCAGACCTCGAGGTTGAAGGTCTCGGCCAGGTGCGCCACCTTCAGCCACGGGGTGATGCCGCCGATCCGGGCCACGTCGACCTGGACGATCCCGGCCGCACCGGCCGCGAGGTACTCGCGGAACTGCGACACGGAGTACATCGACTCGCCGACCGCGATCGGGATCGAGGTGGACTCCGCGAGCCGGACGTGACCGGTCAGGTCGTCGGCTGGGAGCGGCTCCTCGAACCAGCTCAGGTCCAGCGGCTCGAAGGCCCTGGCCCGGCGCTTCGCCTCGGCGTACGTCATCGACTGGTTCGCGTCCACCATGATGTCGAGCGCCGGCCCCACCGCATCCCGTACTGCGCTGAGTCGTTCGAGGTCCTCGTGCACGCGGGGCTTGCCGACCTTCAGCTTCACGCCGGGCCAGCCGGCCTTCTGCGAGGCGAGCGCCCCGGCGACGAGCTGGTCGGTGGTCAGGTGCAACCACCCGCCCTCGGTGTCGTACAGCGGCACGTTCCGGCGGAAACCACCGGCCAGCCGCCACAGGGGCTCACCGGCGCGGCGGCAGCGGAGGTCCCACAGCGCGGTGTCGACGGATGCCAGCGCGAGCGAGGTGATCGCGCCGACCGTGGTCGCCCGGGTGGAGGCGAACAGGTCGAACCAGATCCCCTCGACGTTCCGGGCGTCCGCACCGACCAGCCGCGGCAGCAGGTGGTCCCGCAGCATCGCGAGCACCGCCTTACCGCCGGTGCCGATCGTGTAGGAGTAGCCGAGGCCGACGAAGCCGTCGGTGGTCTCCAGCTCGACGAAGACCGTCTCCTGCTTGAGGAACGACTGCACGGCGTCGGTCCGGACGGTCTCCACCTCGAGGTCGACGAGAAAAGCCTCGACCCGGCGGATGGTTGTCTTAGGCAAAGTCTGCATGTCCCTCTGCGTGTTCCCCTGGGTGGTCGCCTGGGCGGTTGGCGGTGTGTGCGGCTGGGTTCCGGTCACGAGCAGGACAGCTGGGAGACGAAGTCCTTCTGCAGCTCGACCGTCTTCGCCTTCCGCTCGGTGTCGTAGCTGTCCACGTTGGCCTTGGTGACGACGAAGGAACCGGAGTCGACGATCACGCCCGGCGTCTTCATCGTGCACTGCTTGGAGCCGAGCAGGGCGAGCAGCCAGCCGCCGACGTACGCCTGGCCGACCGGGTTCTGCGTCACGGTTGCGGCGACCCCGCCGGACTTGATCCCGGACAGGATCTTGGCGTCGTCGTCGATCGCCACCACCTTGATCGGAAGCTTGCTGCTGGCAACGCCGTCCGCCGCGGCGACCGCCGGGTTGTAGGCGGTGGTGACGATGCCCTTGATCTCCTTGCCCTTCGACGCGAGCAGATCGGCGACCGCCTTCTGCGCGGTCTGCAGGTCCTTGTCGATGTCGGTGATCACCGGCAGTTCGGTCACCTTGCCACCGGTCTCGGCGATCGCCTTCTTCACCCCGGCGATCCGCCGCTGGGTGTTGGAGTCGACGTTGTTGCCGGTCAGGTGCACGATCGTGCCGGAGCCGCCGATCGCCTCGATCGTCGCCTGCGTCGCCTTGTACGCTGCCGCCTCGACGTCGGTGGACAGGCAGAAGTCGGCCGAGTTCGTGTCACCGGCCGGGCAGGAGGCCAGCGAGCCGACCGCGAACCCCTTCGCCTTCAGGTCCTCGAAGGTGGAGTTGATGTCGGTCGGCGACACCCCGAAGATGCCGAACGCGTTGTACCCCTGGGCCGCGAGCGAGTTGATCACATTGTTCTGCTTGCCCTGGTCCCACTCGCCGGTCTCGTTGAACGTGACACTGCCGAGCTTGAAGTCGGTCTTGTCCTGCTCGGCGGTGGTCTTCCAGGGCTGGAAATACGGGTGCGCCCCGCCCGGGATCAGGGCTAGCTTCACCTTGGAGCCGTCCTTCAGTTCCACCGGGCCGGTCGACGTACCGGTGGAGGCGTCGTCGCCGGCCGTACCGCCCGCGGTGTCGTTGGAGTCCTTGGTGCTGCAGCCGGTCGCGACGAGTGCGACGAGTGCCAGCCCGACAGCGGTTCTGCGGTAGAGCGACGATGGGACGGTCATGGGCGATGACTCCTCGAAGATCCTATAGGATATTGCGTGGTTGATGCTGCCGCTTCACACTGATGGCGTCAAGACATGTGTCGGTAACGACTGTGCACACTTGTGCCGGTCGGTCGGGCAGAATGAGGCTTCGGGAGGAGCTACTGTGACTGATGCGCATGTGGGTCTGGCGGGGCAGCTCACGCGCCTGCCCCAGCGACAGGTACTGAGCGACGACGTCTACGAGACGGTCAAGGGCCTGATCATGGACAGCGTGGTCGCGCCGGGAACCCGGCTGAACATCGACGCGCTGACCCGGGAACTGGGCATCTCGCAGACGCCCATCCGCGAGTCCCTGGCCCGGCTGGAGTCCGACGGCCTGGTGATCAAGGAGCCGCTGCGCGGTTACCGGGTGTCGTCGACGCTGACCCGGGCCGAGTTCGAGGACCTCTTCGAGTACCGGCTGCACATCGAGCCCTGGGCGGCCGGCCGTGCCGCGGAGCGGACCGCCCCGGAGGACCTGACCCGGCTCAAGAACGAGATGCTCAGCTACACCGACGTACCGGACCGGCCGGACTACGACAGCTACAAGGCGATGGCCGCGCACGACCAGCGGTTCCACGACCTGGTGCTGGAACTGGCCGGCAACGAGACCGCCCGGCAGTCCTTCGCCCGCACCCACTGCCACCTGCATCTCTTCCGGCTGTACTACGGCGGCGGGATCGCGACCAAGGCCCTGCGCGAGCACAAGACGATCGTGGCGGCGGTCCGCAAGGCCGACCCGGTCGAGGCGGCCGCCGCGATGCGGTCCCACATCGAAGCCTCGCGGGCGCGGCTGCGTCCCGTGTTCGACCAGGAACTTCCGTCTAGCTAGGAGAGTCTGTGGAACTGCTGCGCCTCGGCGCGGTCGGTGAGGAGCGCCCGTACCTGCGCTCGACCGACGGCACCGTCTATGACCTGAGCTCCGTCACCGCCGACATCGACGGCGCCTTCCTCGCCTCCGACGGCATCGCCCGGGCTCGGGCCGCCCTCGACGCCGGCTCCCTGCCGGTCGCGTCGGCCGAAGGACTCCGGGTCGGCGCGCCGATCGCGAAGCCGGCCGCCGTGGTCTGCATCGGCCAGAACTACGCCGCCCACGCGGCCGAGTCCGGCGCCGAACCGCCGAAGGAGCCGATCGTCTTCTTCAAGCACCCGAACACCGTCGTCGGCCCGTACGACGAGGTGCTGGTGCCGCGGGGCTCGACCCGGACCGACTGGGAGGTGGAACTGGCCGTGGTGATCGGCAAGACCGCCCGGTACCTGTCCTCCGACGAGGAGGCGCTGGCCTGCATCGCGGGGTACACGGTCGCCAACGACGTCTCCGAGCGCGCCTTCCAGCTCGAGGTGTCCGGCGGCCAGTGGTCGAAGGGCAAGTGCTGCGAGACCTTCAACCCGCTGGGCCCCGCGCTGATCCCGGCCGACGAGGTCGACGACCCGCAGAACCTGGACCTCAAGTCCTGGGTGAACGGCGAACCGCGCCAGGACTCCAACACCCGCGACATGATCTTCTCGGTCGCCGCCCTGGTCCGCGACCTCTCGCAGTACATGACTCTCGACCCGGGCGACATCGTCAACACCGGCACCCCGGAGGGCGTGGCCCTGTCCGGCCGCTTCCCGTACCTGTCCCCCGGCGACACCGTCGAGTGCGAGATCCAGGGCCTGGGGCGCCAGAAGCAGACCCTCGGCAAGGCCTGAAATCCGGTAGCGGACGGAGGCGGTCTGCGGCACTGTCTGCCGTATGACCTCCTCCGTACGCACCGTCACGTTCGACACCCACGACCCGTACACCCTCGCGACCTTCTGGGCCAAAGTGCTCAAAGGCAAACTCGCCGACGACGACTTCCCGGGCGACCCCGCCGCATCCGTCACCACCGACTCGATGACGCTGCTCTTCTGGCAGAACACCGACGGCAAGGCCGTCAAGAACCGCGTCCACCTAGACCTGGAACCAGACGGCCCCCGCGAAGCCGAGGTCGAATGGCTGCTCACGCTCGGCGCCACCACCTATGACGACCGCACCACCCCCGAAAAACTCGAACCCGGAGCAAAACCCGGCGCCGGCTTCGTAGTAATGCTCGACCCCGAAGGCAACGAGTTCTGCGTCCTACAAAGCGCCGCAGAGCGCAAGGCAAACAGCTAACCGGCACGACAACGATCGGCGGGTCGGGGCGGGTCGGGGCGGGTCGGCGGGTCCGTGATTGGGCCAGGTGGATGCGACAAGTCGCCTGCCTGGAGCCGGCCAGCTTCTCGGAGCACGTCGTGCATGCCGGGGCTGAGCTGTGGAAGCTCACGGAGCACCGCCGTCTGGTTCGCCGTGAATCAGACGTTCGCTGGTGGTTGGCGCCCTGTGGACCGGTCAGGTTGTCCACAGGCGCGCATCACCGGTCAGTCGAGCGGCAGGATGAGGACAGTGGGTGCACAGAGGCAATGTCCACAGAGCCGGTCGCGGCTAGGCGCTCACTGGCCACGGTGGCTGCGGCACACGAGCCGGCTGCGGACGATTCTCGAGGCGTCGACGACCCCTGGTGACCTCTACTCCCCTGAGTCAGAGAGCGGCGGCGTTTCGCCGGTGAAGGTTAGGCGCCAGTCGGTGGTCCAGGCGTGGACGGTGATTTCGAAGCCGTCTCGGGAGGCGGCTACGCGGTGGTGGGTTTCCTCGACCGGTTCTACCTCCGCTCGCCAGCCTCGGCTTTGGAGGACGGCGGCTGCTGCGGCGACTGCCCAGGCCGGGTCGGACGCGGTCGGCTCGCCTGTTTCGACGGTGATGCTGCAGACCGTGGCCGGGCCGCAGCCGTCGAAGAGGGCGCCTGGGTTGATCGGCCCTGGGTCGTGGGTGACCACAGCCTTCTGACCCGGTACTACGGCCGTCGCCACGGCGAGGAGTTCGGTTCGGAGGAAGTCGCGGGCCTCGGTCAGCGTCATCGCTGGGGTCCTTCCGGCCGTCGGGGGTGCGCGGCGGCGGTTCTGGCCGGGTGCGTCGCGGGGCGGGTGGCTTGCTCGAGTGCTCCCTGCTGCGGCACCGGGGTCGACGCCGCGGCACGGTCCGGCTTGGTCTTCCGGAGCGCGGCGATGCCGTCGAACACCTTGGCCGCCGCGCCGGCAGCGGAGTGCAGCGGCTCGCCCCAGGACAGCCCGAGCGCGAGCTTGGTCTCGGCCGAGCGGCTCGTGTCGGTGGTGGTGACGTGTGCGAGGTCGCCGCGGACCACCCGGCCAACGTTGCGGAGCGCCTCGCTGTTCGGCCGGTAGTACTCGTTGTGGCCCTGGACCGTGATCCCGCCGCCGGCCGGTTCGTTGGTCGCCATCCGGGTCGCGTCCGGGTAGGTTGCCGGGTCCGGGCCGTGCCACTCGGTATAGGAGACGTAGTCGCCTGGCGCCCGTTCGACGAACAACCTGGTCTGGGACGGCACCAGTTGGGCGGCGCCGTTCACTGCCTTCGCGACGCCGGGGCTGCCGGTCAGCACGACCCGGTCGACCCGCACGCCATTGATCAGTCCCTGCCCCACCACGTGGCTACCGTAGCTGTGCCCGATCAGCGTGACCTTTGCCGTGGGCAACGTCTCGGTGTCGAGCCCGGCAGTGAAGCGTCGCAGCCCGGGTCCAGCCTCCTGGGCCGGAACACTACTCATCGCGTCGCGAACGCCTTGTGGAGAGTAGTAGCCGAGCCAGAGCACGGACGCCGTCCCCGGCCCGGCCTCGCGCCGGATCAGATCCGCCCGGTCCACCTGGTCGCGCAGGGTCTCCAGGTTGTTGCCCATGCCGGGCACCAGGATCGCGATGTTGCGCGCCCGATCCAGATCGCCGAGCACCTCGACCGCCCGCCCCTGCCCTTCGGGCTCGACCACCAGGAACTGCCGCGGCCGCTGAACCTTCACAACGTTGCCTGAGGCATCCACGTCGATCCCTGACACCGGAGTCAGCAGCTCCTCCACAGTCTGAAGACGCCGCCGCTCGTGGTCTGTCGCAGTACCGGCGTCGATCGCTGCCCGCAGTCGGTTGCGGGCCGCGAGCAGGCGCAGGTGGTTGGCCCGGTAGCGCAGCGCGGCGGGTGCACCGTCGAGCGATCCGACCAGCTCGGGCCGGCCTTCGGCCAGGGCGATGCCGGCGCCCGGCGGCAGCGCGTCAAAGAACGCGCGCGCCTCCCGGGCCGCGGCCTCGGGCGGGAGGCTCCGCACCCGCCGCACCAACTTCTCGAGCTCCGCCATCACGACTCCCCGTCACAGTCGGTCACCCAGGCCTCACACCGGGCTCCCGGCAGTGTGGCATCGGAAACCCCCTGACGGGAAGTCCCATCTATCGGAAAGTGACCTACGAAGACGACGCGCGCACCACGAGTTCGGGCCGGATCAGGGTTTTCCGAGGCCGCGCACCGCTCTCGCCCCGGATCCGGCGGAGCAGCAGGTCGACCGCCGTAGTACCGACCTCGGCGGCCGGGAGGCGGACTGTGGTCAGCGGTGTCTGGAGGTAAGCGGCATACGGATGGTCGCCATACCCCGTGACAGCAACGTCCCGCGGTACTTCGAGTCCTTGCTCGGCGAGAACCCGCAGCAGACCGAGCGCGAAGTAGTCGTTCCCGGTGACGATGCCGTCCGGGTGATCCCCGCCGGTGACGAGTTCACCCGCGAAGCGATACGCCTCCTCGGGCTGCCACGGCAGCGCCAGGGAGTCGTACCGCTTCGTCGGTACTGCGCGAACGGTGTCGGCGGAAACGGACAGCCCGGCATCGTTCATGGCCCGCCGGAACCCCGCCACCCGGTCGGCCGTGGTCGTGATCGGCAGGTCCTCCTCCAGCACCAGCAGCTTCCGCGCCCCGCCGGCGATCAGGTGCGTGGTGGCGTCGTACGCACCTCGCTCGTTGTCCACGCCGACCATGTCGCAGTCGAGCTCGGGCACATCGCGGTTGACGAACACGAGCGGGATCCCGGAGTCGCGGACCCGGCGCCAGTGGTCCCACTCGGCCTGCACCGGGACCACGATCGCGCCGTCCACGGCCGAGCGCAGCAGCGCCTCGGTGGCCCGCTGCTCGTTCTCCGCACTCTCGTCGGTGACGAGCAGCAGCAGCGAGTACCCCTGGCCGCGGACGCCGAGCTCGATCGAGCTGATCAGCTGGGCGTAGAACGGGTTGGACGGGTTGGTGATGACGAGGCCGAGCGTCATCGCGGACCCGAGCACCAGCGACCGGGCGAGCGAGTTCGGCACATAGCCGATCCGCGCCGCCTCGGCCTGTACTGCGGCCCGCGTCCGCGAACTCACGCTGTCCTTGTCGCCGAGTGCCCGCGACACCGTGTTGACCGACAGCCCCAGCGCATCGGCGATGTCGCGCAAAGTCGGGCGACGCGCCTCCCCCATCAGGACCTCCAGTCGTTTACACGGTGGGAGAAGACTAGGGCGTGTCAGACACGCCCTAGGCCTTCACCGCTAGGTGGATGCGGACCTGGACCGTGCCTTCGACCACGGCGCGAACCCGCAGCCAGTTGCCGAACCCGGTCGCCGGCCAGCTCACCAGCTCGCCCTGCCCCGCGACGTGCGAGGCGTCGTCGAGGTCACACCAGGTGATGCCGTCAGGCGATACCTGGGTGACGAAGCGGGCCGCGCCGTCGCCGCCGACCAGCTGGACGAACCAGCGCGCCTCCCCGGCCCAGGCGACCTCGTACGGCTCGGTCTCGAAGTCCTTGTCGAAGGTGGTGTCGCGTTCCAGTACTGCGGTCATGGACTGTCGCACGATGCCTACCAATCAACCGAGATGAGGACGGAGTCGAGGAAGAGGAAGTTGCGCACCGACGAGTGGGTCCGGACCGAGAAGTAGAAGTTCAGCAGGTTCTCCAGCGTCTCGTAGCGCTCCTCGTACGGCGGGACCGGGACGTCGCGCATGTCCATCACCCGGTCGTTCACCTGGAGCTCAACGTTGCGGCGGGCATCGGTATCGACCAGCCAGCGCAGGTAGTGCCAGTTCACCTTGGTCGGGACCTCGTTGTAGCAGAGCTCCTGCGGCTCGCCGAACGCCTGCCAGTCCTCCGGGTTCGGCGCGGTGAAGTCGGCCGCGTACTCCAGCTTCACCTTGCCCTCGAAGTGCTCGCGGGGCGTCGGCTCGGGCACCGTCGGCGCGATCCACTGTCGCGTGAACCGGTTGTCCATGTCGGTGTTCTGGTAGCGCGCGACCGTGTGGTACCTCAGCCCACCGTCTCCACACAGATCGGTGGCCACGGTGAAGGCGCCGAACTGGGCCTCCGAAGGGTGCGTGTTGCCGTCCCACTGGACGTCGCCGAAGGTGTCGAGCTCCGCACCGCCGCCCAGGGTGGCCTCGGACTTGAACGCGAAGTACGTCTCGAGCTGGACCAGGCCGCGGCCGCTCATAGTGAGCCGGCGGATCGCCACCGCGGTGTGACCCTTGTACGGCCGGGTGGCGAGCTTGAGCGCGTAGGTGCCGCTCATCGCACCGTGGGTGCCGATGTCGAAGAAGGTGCAGGACGACAACTGCGGCGGGCGGAAGTCGCGCATGTGCGCGTCGACCGTGCCGAGGTCGCCCCGGCCGTTGTAGTTGCCGAGCAGTTCGCACCAGCCGTGCGTCCCGCTGTCGAAGTCGTCGAACGCCAGGATGCGCGGCAGCGGCGAGAACTTGGACAGGCGTGGATCGGCGGCCAGCAGCGCGGCTCTGACATCGGTGGTCACGCGTGCCTCCAGGGTGACGGGGGTGGATGACAGCGAAGTTAACGTTCACGGGAATTCGTCGTCAATCGGCTGTTGCGCCCACTGGAACGGCGTCCTATTGACACGTAAATCACACACTTCTACGGTGCATTAACGCTCCCGTTAACGTTCATGTAACAAGACTCCGCCCGAATCGAGGCCGCCATGCAGTCGCTGAGCCGAGCCCTGACCGTCCTGGCCGAGCTCAACCGGCAGAACCGCCCGTACGGCGTCACCGAGCTCGCGGTCGCGGTCGGGCTGCACAAGAGCACGGTCCACCGGATCCTGATCACGTTCTGCGAGCACGGGCTGGTCGACCGCGTCGGCGATCACCAGTACTGCGCCGCCGAGGGCCTGAGCGGACTCCGCGGCTCGACCTGTACTACGGCCGGCCCGGGTGACCTGCTGTCCGGTTTGGGCGGCCGGCTCGGGCGGACCGTAGTACTGGCGAGGCCCGGGCCTCGTCCTGCCGCGGGCGGTGTCGGCTGCACCGTGCTCGAGGTAGCAGCCGTGGCCGGTCCGGCCAGAGGTTCCAGTGAGCTACGACCGACGGTGAAGCCCGGTGATCCGGTGTCGCTGCACCGGAGTGCGTTGGGCCGGGCCTACCTGTCCGCGTTCCCCGCCAGCGAGGTCGACGCCCACCTGGCCGACAGCGGCGACCGGCACAACACCCTCGCGGCCCTGCACCGCGCCCGGGAGACCGGCTTCGCCCACAACTCCCGGCCGGTCGCCTCGCTCCCGCGGATGGTCGCAGTACCGGTGCGTGATGCGGACGGGCAGTGCGTGGCGTCCCTCGGCGCCGAACTCGCGGGCGGCGCGACCGCGATCGAAGAGATCCGCGTCGTCCTGACCGCTCTCACCCGCGGCGCAAGACAGCTCAGCGCACCACCCGCGGCCCAGCTGGCCCACCGTCGGGGCGCCTGATGGCGGCTTATGTTCTGCGGCGGTTGTTCTTCTCGGTGTTCGTGCTCTGGGGCGCGGTCACGATCATCTTCGTCGTACTGCGCCTGGTGCCCGGCGATCCGGCGTACATCATGCTCGGGCCGGACGCGGACCAGGCGCAGGTCGCGGCGCTGCGGGCCCAGCTCGGCCTGGACCACTCGCTGATCCAGCAGTACGCGACCTACCTCTCGAACGTCGTCCGGCTCGACTTCGGGCAGTCGTTCCGGCTGAACGCGGACTCGATGAGCCTTGTCCTGCAACGGGTTCCGGCCACGGTCCAGCTGGCCAGCACGGCGCTGCTGGTGTCCCTGCTGATCGGCCTCCCGCTCGGTGTGGTGGCGGCGCTGCGGGCGAACACCTGGATCGACCGCGGCATCTCCGTGTTCTCGCTGCTCGGTCAGTCCACTCCGTCGTTCTGGCTGGGCATCGTGATGATCCTCCTCTTCGCCCGCGGGCTGCAGGTCCTGCCCAGCTCGGGCTCCGGTTCGTGGGCGCACCTGGTGCTGCCGACCATCACGCTCGCACTGCCCTTCCTGGCGATCCTGGTCCGCCTCACCCGCAGCGGACTGCTCGAGGTGGTGCACGAGGGCTACGTGCAGACCGCCCGGGCCAAGGGCCTGCTGGAGTCGACGGTGATCCTGTCGCACGCGCTGCGCAACGCCCTGATCCCGATCGTCACCGTGGTCGGGCTGCAGTTCGGCGCTCTCCTCGGCGGCACGGTGATCGTCGAGACCGTGTTCGCCTGGCCCGGCGTGGGCCGCCTGCTGATCGACTCGATCGGCCGCCGCGACTACGGCGTCGTCCAGGCGTCGATCCTGCTGGTGGCCACCATCTTCGTCGGAATCAACCTGCTCGTGGATCTGATCTACGGCTTCCTGGACCCCCGCGTCCGCCTGGCTGGTGACTGAGATGACCTCTACCGACCTCGACCTGACCACCACCGCCGTACCGAGGCCCGCCACCAGTACGCGCGGCCGGGCCGGCTCCGCGAGGATCCGCTTCGGCCTGGCCGTGATCATCGTGTACGTCGTCGCTGCCGCGATCGGGCCCTGGCTCGTCCGGTTCGACCCGGTGGCCACCCGGACGCAGGACCGGCTCAAACCACCCGGCAGCCGGTTGTCCGACGGCTCACTCGCGATCCTCGGCACCGACCAGGTCGGCCAGGACCTGCTCGCCCAGATGTTGCAGGGGGCAAGGATCTCGATCGCCGTCGGCCTCGCCACCCTGCTGCTGGCCGGCACCATCGGCGTCACCGTCGGCCTGGCCGCGGGGTACTTCGGCGGCTGGCTGGACAGCGTGCTGATGCGGCTCGCCGACATCCAACTGGCCTTCCCCTCGATCCTGCTGGCCATCTTCATCGCAGCGTTGCTCGGACCCAGCGTGGTCAATGTGGTGATCGTGCTGGCGGTGTCCAACTGGGTGACGTTCGCCCGGGTCACTCGCGGCCAGGCGCTGACCACCCGGCGGCGGGAGTTCGTCGACGCCTCCCGGACTCTCGGTGCGGGGACGTGGCGGCTGATCCGTCGCTGCGTGCTCCCGGCCTGCATCGCCCCGGTGCTCGTGGTGGCGACCGTCGAGATCGGCCACGTGATCCTGGCCGAGGCGTCCCTGAGCTTCCTCGGTCTCGGGACTCCGGCCAGTACGCCGAGCTGGGGCGTCACCATCGCGAACGGGCGCAACTACCTGGCCGACGCCTGGTGGATCTCCACCGTGCCGGGGATCGCGCTGGCCTTCCTGGTGGTGTCCCTCGGCGTACTCGGCGACGCCCTGCGGGACCGGTACGACCCTCGCCTGAGGAGCCTGTGATGACGTCCGAACCTCTGTTGTCCGTCCGGGATCTCCGGGTCGAGTTCAGTACGTCGGCCGGCGTGGTGACCGCGGTCGACGGCGCCTCCTTCGACGTACGGCGTGGTGAGACGGTCGCGTTGCTGGGCGAGTCCGGCAGCGGCAAGAGCGTCACCGCGCAGGCGATGCTCGGCATCATCCCGAAGCCGGCGGGCCGGGTGACCGGCGGCTCCATCGAGTACGACGGCCGCGACCTGCTGGCGCTGCCCGCCACCGCGACGCGGGAACTGCGCGGCCGGGAGATCGCGATGGTGTTCCAGGATCCGCTGAGCTCCCTGAACCCGGTGTTCCGGGTCGGAGCGCAGATCGGCGAGATGTTCCGCAAGCACCGCGGCGCCTCCCGCAAGGAGGCGCGGGCAGAGGCGCTCGAACTGATGCGCCGGGTCGGTATCCCGGCCGCCGAGAAGCGGCTCGACGACTACCCGCACCAGTTCTCCGGCGGGATGCGGCAACGCGTGATGATCGCGATGGCCCTCGCCCTGTCACCGCGACTGCTGATCGCCGACGAGCCGACCACCGCCCTCGACGTCACCGTGCAGGCCCAGATCATGGACCTGCTGGCCCGGCTGCAGGACGAGGAAGGGATGTCGCTCGTCCTGATCACCCACGACCTGGGCGTCGTGGCCGACGTCGCCGATCGCGTCGTCCTGATGTACGCCGGGCGCGTGGTCGAGGCCGGTCCGATCCGCGAGGTCTACGAGCACAGCGCACATCCGTACACGGCCGGGCTGATGGGTTCCCTGCCTGCGATCGACGGACCCCGCGAACGGCTCACTCCGATCCAGGGTGCGCCGCCGGATCTGCTGGACCTGCCCTCGGGATGTTCGTTCCGGCCGCGCTGTGCCTTCGCCTCCGAGCGCTGCGCGGACGAGGAACCAGTCCTGCTCGGCGCTCCGGGACGACCCGCACCGCACAGCTCCGCCTGCCATCACGCCGGGAAGGTGCTCACCGATGCCCCCTGAGACGACACCCCTGCTGCAAGTGCGCGACCTGCACACCACGTTTCCCCTCCGCTCCGCGCTGCTCCGGCGTACGGTCGGGCACGTCCAGGCAGTCGCCGGGGTGTCCTTCGACATCCCCGCGGGCGGCACGCTCGGCCTGGTCGGCGAGTCCGGCTCCGGCAAGTCGACGGTGGCCCGCACGATCGTCGGGCTGGAGAAGTGCGCGGCCGGCAGCATCCTGTTCGAGGGCGAGGACCTCACCTCGTTGCCCCCGGCCCGGATGCGGCAGGTGCGCCGCCAGTTGCAGATGATCTTCCAGGACCCGTACGCGTCGCTGAACCCGCGGGCGACGGTCGAGCAGATCATCACCGAGGCGTGGGAGATCCACCCTGACGTCGTACCGCGGGACCGGTTCAAGCCGGAGGTCCGTGAACTGCTCGAACGGGTCGGGCTGAACCCGGACCACGCCGCGCGGTACCCGCACCAGTTCTCCGGTGGCCAGCGGCAACGGATCGGGATCGCCCGGGCGCTCGCGCTCCGGCCGAAGCTGGTGATCTGCGACGAGGCCGTATCGGCGCTCGACGTCTCCGTGCAGGCCCAGGTGCTCAACCTGCTCGCGGAGCTGCGCGAGGACCTCGGCCTGGCCTATCTCTTCATCGCGCACGACCTGTCCGTGGTCCGGCACATCTCCGATCAGGTGGCGGTGATGTACCTCGGCCGGATCGTCGAGACCGCTTCCCAGCAGGAACTCTTCGCCGAACCCGTCCACCCGTACACCCAGGCCCTGCTGTCCGCGGTGCCGGATCCGTTGCCCTGGGCACGTCCGCCGCGGACGCCGATCATCATCGGAGGCGACGTGCCCTCTCCTGCGGATCCGCCGTCCGGCTGCCGATTCCGCACCCGCTGCTGGAAGGCGCAGGACGTCTGCGCCACGGAGGATCCAGCCCTGGAGCCGAGGCTCGGCCTGCATCCGGCCGCCTGCCACTTCGCCGAGCGCCGTACCGAACTGGTGGTCGGCTGATGAGCCGGAACGTCGAGGTGGTCCTGCTCCGGCATGGCGAGTCCTGGTGGAATGCGGAGGACCGGTACCAGGGACAGCAGGGCACCGGCCTCAGCGATCTCGGCAGGCAGCAGGCGAAGCAGGCCGCGGAGTACCTGCGCAGCGCCTTCCCGTCGTTCGACCAGGTGGTCGCGAGCGACCTGCAACGAGTCGCCGAGACGCTGCAGCCGTACGCCGAGGGCGGGTGCCCGCCGGCGCGGTTGGACCGCCGGTGGCGGGAGATCGACGTCGGCACCTGGGGCGGCCGGACCTTCACCGAGATCCTGCGTGAGGAGCCCGAAGTCGTCGCGGCGTTCGCCCGCGGCGAGGACGTCGCCCGCGGCGGCGGCGAGACGTTCGCCCAACTCCGGACCCGGGTGTGGGAGGCGGCCCGCGCCACCATGAGCGGGACCCGAGTCCTGGTAGTGACCCACGGCGGTCCGATCCGGGTCGCCGCCGCGGAAGCCCTCGGCCTTCCGCCGGGCGGTCAGCTGTCGCTCGATCCGCCGGTCAACTGCTCGGTGACCGTACTCCGGCTCGTGGTGGAGGGCGGCTCCGTCAGCTCGACCGGCTTGGCCGCCTACAACATACCGACCTCATCCGTCTCCGAGCGCGCCGAGGAGCAGCCCTCATGACCGTTGCCTTGAGCAACTTCAGTTTCGTCGCGATGACCTACAACCTGTGGGGCGACTACTACCTCGACGACCGGCGGGATGCGCTGCGAGCGCTGCTGACCACGCGACCGCCTGACCTGCTGGCGGTCCAGGAACTGAAGGACAGCACTCGCTCGCTGCTCGACGAGGCACTGCCTGGACACGACCGGGTCGAGGATTCCTTCCCTGGTTGGGAGAAGCAGAGCAACCTGTGGTGGCGGCGCGACCTGTTCGAACTGCTCGAGCACGGCGCCGAGGACGTCGGAATCCTCTCGCCGGACGCCGCCCTGTTCTGGGCCCGCCTCCGCCCCAACGCCCCCGAGCTGCCCGACCTTCTGTTCAGTACTGCGCACCTGACCTGGCCCGGTCATCCCGATGAGCGAGCCGATCTCGGCAATCGGCGCGTCACCCAGGCCCGGGCGGTCGCCGAGGCGCTGGAACGCCTGGCGGGCGACGGTCCGTGCCTGTTCACAGTCGACATCAACGACATCGGCCCGCCGCAGTGGGAGCTCGGCAACGCGAGCTTCCTGGACAGCTTCACGGCGCTCGGCCGGCACTCGCCCGTCACCCACCCCGTCGTACCGACCGTGGCGACCGGGTCGATCGGCACGAGGCTGTCGCCGCTCGCCTCGCCACCGAAGGCGATCGACTGGATCTTCAGCCGTGGTCCGCTCGCGGCGCGCTGCAGCGAGGTCGTCGACTTCTTCCACGCCGGACGCGCGCCCTCCGACCACCACCCCGTGGCCGCCACCTACACCTTCACGCGGCCTCAGGTCATGCCCTAGCCATGCCCTAGCCGTGCCGGTCATGCCCTGCCCTGCCCTGCCCTGCCCTGCAAAGGAGATCGACTGTGTTGAGGAAACGAAGGTTGCTGGTGGCCACCACGGCCGCGGTTGCCCTGGCGCTCGGGCTGATCGCCTGTTCGCCCGCGAGTGAACCAGGCAGCGGGGAGCAGGTGCTGCGCTACGCGCCGGCCATGTTCCCGGTGTCGCTGGACACGCACAAGTACGCCGGCGAGGAGGCCGTGCAGACCGCGATCCAGCAGATCATGGAACCGCTGGTACGGGTCGAGGACGGCAAGATCGTGCCGGTGCTGGCGACCTCGTGGGAGAACCCGGACCCGGCGACCTGGGTGTTCAAGCTGCGCTCGGGGGTGAAGTTCTCCGACGGCACCCCGTTCACCGCGAAGGACGTGGTCGCGTCGTACCAGCGGCACCAGAAGCTCGACGGGCCGCTGGTCCCGCTGTACGGGACGGTGACCTCGTTCGCGGCGACGGACGACCTGACCGTCACGGTGAAGACCAGCAAGCCGCTCGGCACCCTGCTCAGCTCGCTGACGCTGCTCTTCATCGGCCCGGCGGACAAGATCAACACCGAGGGGTTCTTCAGCAAGCCGATCGGCACCGGGCCGTTCACCGTGACCGAGTTCGCGCCGGACGAGAAGCTCACCCTGGCCGCCAACCCGACGTACTGGGACGGCGCGCCGAAGCTGAGCCGGCTCGAGTTCGTCGCGATCCCCGAGGTGGCCGGGCGGATCACCGGGCTGGAGAACGGTGAGATCGACGTGCTGACCGCGATCCCGCCGGACCAGGTGCCACAGATCAGCGGCAGCAAGGGCATCACCTACGCCACCACGCCGAGCTGGACCTATTTCTTCGACTGGTTCAACTCCAACCGCAAGCCGTTCAACGACAAGCGGGTTCGGCAGGCGATGTGGCACGCGCTCAACCTGGAAGGCACGGTGAAGGACCTGTACGGCGACCTCGCCGGCGTCGCCCAGGCTCCCCTCGCGCAGGGCGTGATCGGCGCGCCCAAGCTGTCGCCGTACTCCTACGACCCGGCGAAGGCGAAGCAACTGCTGGCCGAGGCGGGGTTGCCGAACGGGTTCAGCACCTCGATGCAGTGGCCCCTGGAAGGTGGCCCGAACATCCGGGCGCTGGCGCAGGCGATGATCTCGGACTGGGCCAAGATCGGCGTCAAGGTGCAGCCGCTGGAGAAGGAGCGGGCCCAGTGGCTGGAGGACTTCGGCAAGCTCAACTGGGACATGAACCTGCAGACCAACGTCAGCGGGACCGGCGACGCCGACTACACGCTGGCCCGGCTCTACGTCTGCTCCGCGAAGCGGAACGGCTACTGCAACCCCGCGCTGGACAAGCTGCTGCTGGACGCGCGGACCTCGATCGACCAGGCCGAGCGGTCGAAGCTCTACGACCAGGCCGGGAAGATCATCTGGGACGACGCGGTCGGCATCTTCCCTGCCGACCTGGCCAGCAACAGCGCCGTCCGCGACCGGGTGCAGAACTTCGTGATGCCCCCGAGCGGCCGTCCCCTGTTCGCCAAGGTGACCGTCTCGGACGGCTGATCAGCCGCCCGCGAGCAGACTCCAGCGACCGTCGTACTCGCTGAACCGCACCACGGCCAGCGGCCGGACGTCGACGTGGCGGAGGGACTCCGCCGGCGCTTCGAGCACATACAGGATCGCCGCTCGAACCACCGCCGGATGGACGACGGCCGCCACGTCCCGGACCCCCGTACTGCGCTCCGTCTCGGGCTGGGCCAGGTCGCCCAGCCAGTCGGCGACCCGGGTGATCAGGTCGTTCGCGCTCTCGCCGCCGGGTGGCGCGGCATGCGGTCGGTCGAGCCACGCGGCGACGGGCTCGGGTGAGGCCGCGAGCAACTCCTCGAGGCTTCGCCCGGTCCAGTCGCCGTACTCGCGATCGCGCAGGGCCTGGTCCACCGTCGGGACCAGGCCGAGCGCCTCCGCTGTCTGCACGGCGGCCGGCTCCGGACCGGAGTACACCTCGGCCGCGTTGATCCTGAGCTCACGAGCCGCCTTGACGCTCGACGTGTCCGGAGCGGCCGCGCCACCCAGGACGAGGCCCCGCAGGTCCGGGGTCAGGGCATGAGCGACCAACGTGAGACTCGTCAAGCTGCAACCACCTCGGACTGGGACACCGGAGTACGACGGTCGATCACCGCGGCGAACCCGAGCCCGAGGAGCAGCCAGAGCACCGACTGCGTCCCGAGCGAGGCGAGCCGGAACTGCCAGAGCAGCGTAGCGGGGAACGACCCCGGAACCTCGTTGATCGACGGCAGGATCAGGTACGCCACGACCACGGTCGCCAGGAAGGCGGCCGCGCCGACGCCGAGGCGGATCCACTGCGCCGGGCCGAACCGCTGGGCCCAGCGCGAGGCGGCGACCCCGGCCCAGACCGCGAGCAGGCCGATCACCACGGTCAGTAGGTAGGTCACGGTCCGCTTGGTGATCGTTTCCGGATCACCGACCGCGGGTGGATTCGGCGGGTACTTGACGAACGGCACGAGGACGATGCCGACGAAGCCCGCGGCGGCCACCCCGAGCGCGGCGTACGAGTCGCTGCCGGTCCGCAGCCGGCGCCGGAACAGGGCGAAGCCGACCGCGAAGATGCCGCCGAGCGACACGCCGTACAGGGAGGTGGCGAGGAACAGGCCGGCTCGCTGGCCGGTGCGGCTGACGAGGGGCTCCTCCTCGGCCTCGGCCGGGACGGCTTGACCGCCCGCGTCATGGGTGTGCGCGGCACCGGCGGCCTCTTCGATGGCGATCGCGGAGTCGATGTGCGGTTCGCCCATCACGTACGCGAAGGTTCCGGCCAGCAGGCCGGCGAAGAGTCCCACCAGAAGTCCGCGCACCAGAACAGATCCGAAGGTGCGCATGGCGATCCTGTCTTTCCGATCAGGCGGTGACAGGACTCAGTGGCAGGGGACGCCGAGCAGGTGGCGCCCGTCGTGCATCAGCTCGTGCAGGTACATACCCGACTGTGAGACGGCGCCCTGGTCGAACGCGACCAGGTAGGCGAGCATCAGCAGCAGGCCGACCGCGAGCAGGGCGACGGCGAGCAGGCGCGGCGAGATGGCCGGTACGGCGACCGATCGGGCAGGCGTGGGTGCAGACATCGAGTACCTCCTGGGGAAGTGCGCGTCCCCTTCGAAAGGCTGCTGATGCCCGAGCGTCCTGACTCACGAGCAAGCTCGCTCACAGTGGCGCGGCCGTACCGGTCTCTCACCGGTTTCCCTCATGGCACCGCAGGTTGTCCCTGGAAAGGTAGCCGCCCGCTTCACCCACGGTCAACGCGCCGGCGCGCCCCCGTCCAGATGCCGGAGCCTGGCGAGTGTCGGAATTCACCTGCGGCTGCGGGCGGGGCGGCCCTAGTGTGAGGGGATGCCGTCCGGTCATCATCTGCTCGCGTTCGCGATCACCTCGTTCGTGATCATCGTGGTTCCTGGGCCCAGTGTGTTGTTCATCGTGGGGCGGGCGCTGGCTGTCGGGCGGCGCGAGGCGGTGTTGACGATGGTGGGGAACACGGTCGGCGCGGCCGTGATGCTTGTTGCGGTCGCGCTCGGGCTAGGTGCGCTCATCGCCGCCAGCGCGATCGCCCTGACCGTGGTCAAGCTGGCCGGAGCGGCGTACCTGATCTATCTCGGGGTACACGCGTTCCGGACCCGGAAGTCGCTGGTCGCGGCGTTGCAGGGCGAGGTGAAGCCCGGGAACGCCCGGCGGGCGATGCGCCAGGGGTTCCTCGTCGGGGTGACGAACGCGAAGACAGCGGTGTTCTTCGCCGCGGTCCTACCGCAGTTCGTCGACAAGAACGCGGCGCCCGCGTCGCTGCAGGTCCTGCTGCTCGGGCTGATCTTCATCGTCATCGCCTTGTGCTCCGACAGCCTGTGGGCCCTGGTCGCCGGGACCGCCCGCGAGTGGTTCGCCCGCTCGCCGCGCCGCCTCGAACTGGTCGGTGGCACCGGCGGGCTGATGATCATCGGACTCGGCGCCAGCATCGCGGTCACCGGCTCCAGGGAGTAGCCCGCTACCCGACCTGCTGCTTGGTACGACGGGCGGCGAAGACGCCGAGCAGGGCGAGTACGGCGGGGAGCCCGAAGGCGGTCAGGTAGGCGGTGGTCGCCGAGTGCGGCTCGATCGCGGCGAACAGCGAGCCGCCGACCGCGAGCACCGTGGCTGTGGCCAGCGCGTCACTGAGCTGCAGCGCGGAGCTGTTCGCGCCCTGCTCCTCGCGGCTCGAGTACTCCAGGATCAGCACCGAGACGGTCGGGAACACCGTGCCCATCCCGAGACCGGCGAGCCCCCACCCGAGGATGCCCACGAGCACCGGAACGTGCGGGTTCAGCGTCAGGGTCGCCGCCGTGATGCCGAGCACGATCGAGATCATCCCGGCCTGCAGGAACACCTCGTGCGAGAACGGCTGGTGCGGCCGGCCCCGGTACCACGAGGCGGTGGTCCAGGTGAGCGCGCTGACGGTGAGCACGAGCCCGGCGAAGGAGGGCGAGAGTCCACGTTCGCGGGTCAGCATCAGCGGGAGGAACACCTCGGCTCCGAATCCGGCGGCCGCGACGAGGCCGCGGAGCGCGACAACAGCCGGGAGCCCGGTGCACATCGTGAAGGTCCCCTTGGGCAACAACTTCGGCGAGAAGGCGATCACCCCGGCCAGACCGACGGCGAGCAAGGCGATCTGGAGAATCCCGCGCTGCTGACCGCCGTAGTGGAGCAGGCCGACGCCCACCGCCGCGGCGATCGCCCACATAGCTCGCCGGTCCCAGAGCGACCTGTGCTCCTGCTCCTGAGTACCGGCGTCCGCACGAGCCAGCCCGGGGCGCATCACCAGGGCGGCCGGGATGGCCATCGCCGGTACTGCGAGGAACACGATCCGCCAGCTCCCGTGCTCGACGATCAGGCCGGCGATCGCAGGGCCGACCAGGGACGGGACCACCCAGCCGGTGGCGAACGCGGCGAAGATGCGCGGCCGGAGCTCTGCCGGGTAGAGGTGGCCCACGACGACGTAAAGGGCGACCGTGAGGAGGCCGCCGCCGAAGCCCTGGATGATGCGCCCGACGACGAGCACCTCCATCGTCGGGGCGATCCCGGCGATGATCAGGCCGGCCAGGAACCAGGCGGTGCCGTGCCAGAGCGGCCGGGCCGGGCCCTTCAGGTCGCTCCAGGTGCCGGAGACGACCATCGCGACGACGCTCGACGCGAGCGGGCCGCCGAACGCGAGCGCGTACAGGGACAGCCCGTCCAGCGACTGCGCGACGGTCGGCATCGCGGTGGTGACCGCGAGGGACTCGAACGCGACCAGGGTGATCAGCGCGACCATCCCGATGGTCAGTGCCCGGTACTCCGGCGCGAGCACGCTGCGCGGCCGAGGTGGTGCCGCGGTGCTCGTCGAAGGGTCAGCGGTTGTCGTCATGTAGAGACCCTCGGACATCAAGTGCTCTTGAAGTCAACTTTTCGACTTCAAGGGCGCTTGAGATTAGGAGTAGGTCAGAGGACCGCGGCGAGGACCAGGGCCAGGATCGGCGGGACAGCCTGCAGGGCGGCCGGGCGGGCCATGCGGCGGTCCGACGCGATCAGCACGATGCCGGCGCCGGCCATGCAGGCGCAGGCGAACAGCGCGATCGCGTGGCCCTTGTCGCCACCGGCGATCAGCCCGCCGATCGCGCCGATCGCGAGGAACAGGTTGTAGAAGCCCTGGTTGAACGCCCAGGGCCGGACTGCCTCCGCCTCGGCCTCGGTCTTGATCAGGAAGCGCTGGTAGGTGCTCGGCTTCTTGAAGAGCAGGCTCTCCAGAGCGAAGACGGCAAGGTGGAAGACACCGGCCAGGGCGACGAAGATCTGCGCGATCGTGTTCACCAGCGAACCGTACCGCCCGGATGCCCCCGGCAACAGAATGTCGCCGATACCGTCAGCTCATGTTCGCCAAGCGGTCGCGAAGGCGCGGGCGGGATTGGCGACGAACACCGAGGTCGCGAAGTCTTCGCCGAAGTGGCGGATCAACCTTGGCCTGAGTCCGGTGAGCAGGAACGGGATTCCCGGACCGTCCGCGGTGAACCGCGCCCGGGCAGTGGTCGTGTCGCCGCCGAGCAGCAGACGGTCGGCGTACCCGGCGTCGACCAGAGCGCCCAGACAGTCGAACAGCCGTGGATCGGTCGCGTGGTTCGCCCGGGACGGCCCGTCGAAGGCGAGGAACGATCCCCGGGCGGCAAGCTCGAGGTGGAATCCGTGGTCGGGGAATCGGTTCAGATGTCCGAGGATCACGTTCGCCGGTGGGACGTTGAGCTCATCGACCAGGAGATCCAGCACCGCATCCGCCGCCGTCCCCAACTCATGGTGGATCGCGATCGGCGCACCGGTCGCGTGATGCGCCTCGGCCGCCGCACTCATCACCGTGCGCGCGTGCTCCTCTAGGCGATGAAACCCACCGGCAACCTTGATCAGCCCAGCCTTCACGCCGGTATCGCCGATCCCCTCGGTCAACTCCTGGACGAACACCTCCGCCAACCTCAGTCTGACCGCCTCCACCACACCGTCCGGGTAGTGCTCCGCCCGGTGCAAACCCGTCGACGCCACGAGGTGAATCCCTGTCTCAGCGGAGATCTTCGGCAGGATCGCGGCCCGCCGCCCGAGCCCGTACGGAGTCCACTGCACGATCGCCTGCCCACCCACCTCGGCGAACGCTCGCACCTCGGCGAGGGCTGCGTCTTCGTCGTCCAACTCCTGACCGGGCAGCACTGCAGTCTTGAAGAACAGGTGATCGTGCGAGTCCGTCACCCCGAGCTCCTCGGGCGCCACATCCCGCAGCACCGTCCGTACCTTCATCCGTCCCCATCCTGCCATTCTTCTGACGTAACGCCCGAACCGTTACGACGGTAACGGCCGGGGCGTTACGCTGTCCACGTGAATAGTCGATGGCCCGCGGCTGGTGCGGTGATTTGGAGGGCGCGGTGAGCGGCCGGACGGCGCTGCGGTTCGATCTCGGGGCGACCTGGCTCAACCTGCTGGCGACCCGTGGGACGCACTTCGGCGAGCATCCGGTCGAGCGGATCCCGACGGTCGAGCGGTTGACCGAATGGTTCGAGGGGGCCGAACTGACCCCGACGCGGAAGTTGTCGACCCGAGACCTCCAGCGGACCTGGGAACTGCGCGAACTCCTGCGCCCGATCGCCCTCGCGAGCGTGGACGGCGACGAGCCGAAACCGACCGACGTCAGCGCTCTCGACCGGTTCCTGCACGCTCACCCTGCGCCGATCCGCCTTGCGCTCACGGACCGGCTGACTCGCGAGCGCCCGAAGACAGCTTCCGAGGCACTCGGCCGGATCGCTCGCCAGGCCGTCGACCACCTGACCGGCCCCGAGCGCGAGTTCCTGTCCGCCTGCCCCGAGCACGATTGCCGAGGTGTCTTCAGCGACCCCTCCGGCCGCCGCCGCTGGTGCCCGAACCCCGCCTGCGCCAGCCGAGGCCGAGTCCGGGCCCTACGCGCAAGACGAGCCCAGTCAGAGAATTCCTGACCGGGCCCGCCTCAGTACAAGCGAAAGGCCGGACCGACCCTGGGGTCAGTCCGGCCTTCTGTCGCTTCGAGTGTCTAGCGACCGCGGCCTGCGCGGGTGCCTGCGGAGAAGGCTGCTGCGCCGGCTGGGCGGCTGGTCGCGCCCGGCGTGGTGGTGCTGTAGCTCTTCGGGGCGGAAGCGCCGCCGCGGGGGTTGCCGCGCGACTTACCGCCCTGGCCGCCTCCGTTGCGAGCACCTTGGCCGGCCGCACGCGGCGCGCCCGGTCCGGCGGCGCGCCGACGGCGACCACCGCGACCCCGGCCGTCCGAGGATCCGCCGGCACCGGTACGGCGTACCGACTCCGACTGGACCGCGGACTTCACCGGCGGGGTGACGAAGGCGCGCTCGCCCGGCGCCAACTGCGCGAGCAGCGGGTCGCCGACGCGGAGCTTGGTCACCTTGGCGGAGATGCCGGCCTTGCGGGTCAGGTCCCGGACGTCGCGGACCTGGTCGTCCGTCATCAGCGTGATGACGGTCCCCTCGGCACCGGCTCGCGCAGTACGGCCGGAGCGGTGCAGGTAGGCCTTGTGCTCGATCGGCGGATCCGCGTGGATGACCAGCGTGATGTCGTCGACGTGGATGCCGCGGGCAGCGATGTCGGTCGCCACCAGCGTCTTCGCCGAGCCGTCGGAGAAGGCCTCGAGGTTCCGGGTGCGGGCGCCCTGCGAGAGGTTGCCGTGCAGTTCCACCGCCGGTACGCCGAGTGCGATCAGCTTCTTCGTGAGCGACTTCGCGCCGTACTTCGTGCGGGTGAAGACCAGCGTGCGGCCCGGTGCGGCGGTCAGGTCGACCAACACCGGCAGCCGGGTGTCGGACTGCACGTGCAGCACGTGGTGCGTCATCTTCGACACCGGCGACTGGGCCGAGTCGACGCTGTGCGTGACGGGCGACTTCATGAACCGCTTGACCAGGACGTCGACGCCGGCGTCCAGGGTGGCCGAGAAGAGCAGCCGCTGGGCGTTCGCCGGGGTCGCCTCCAGGATCCGCCGGACGGCGGGCAGGAAGCCGAGGTCGGCCATGTGGTCGGCCTCGTCCAGCACGGTGATCTCGATCGCGTCGAGCTTCGCGTGCCCGGACTTGACGTGGTCCTCGAGCCGTCCGGGGCAGGCGACGACGATGTCGACGCCGCGGCGCAGGCCGCTGATCTGCGGGCCGGCGCCGACGCCGCCGAAGATCGTCATCGTGCGCAGGTCGAGCGCATCCGTCAGCGGCGTGATCGACGCCTGGATCTGGGTGGCGAGCTCACGGGTCGGCGCCAGGATCAGCGCGCGCGGCTGGTTCGGACGGCGCCTGGTGCCGCTGGCCGCGAGCCGGGCGAGCACCGGCAGCACGAACGCGTAGGTCTTGCCGGAACCGGTCCGGCCGCGACCGAGCACGTCCTTGCCCGCCAGCGAGTCCGGCAGCGTCGCCGCCTGAATCGGGAACGGCTTGACCACACCGGTCGACGCGAGCGCCTTGACCAGTCCGGCCGGGACGCCGAGCTCGGCGAACGTCATGTCGTCGTCGATCACCGGCACGTCGAGCTCGTCGTACAAGTCGCTCTCCACAACCGTCTCGACCACGCGGTCGGCGCCGCGGGAGCCGGTACTGCGGGAGTCGGCGCCGCGCTGGTTGCCGCCGCGGCGGGTGCGCGGGCTACGCTTGCTCTGCGGGGCGGTGGTGTCACCAGCCGGCCGGCGTGAGCCGTTGACGGTGCCTTGCGGGGATGCGGTGGTGGACGAGGCGTTCAGCGTGGTTCCGATCTGGGTGTTCCCGTTCTGGGCATTCCCGTTCTGGGCGTTCCCGTTCTGGGCGATCCCGTTCTGGTTGTTGCCGCTGGCACCGGTCCGGCGACGGCGGCGGGGGCGCGCCGGGGCCTCACCCTGGGCGCGCGGAAGAGAGGTAGAGGGGGCGGAAGTGGGCGTGGTGTTACCGGGGCGGCTAGCCGCCATGAAGTACTCCAAGAAAGTCGGGGGGTCGTCCTGCCCGGCGCAGCCAGGTGGGCCGCGGCGCGTGGTGGTCGACTGCTAGCGCAGCGTGTGCACTGAATCGGCCCGAGGCAGAACTGGGCGGGCCGTCACAGATAGTGTACGTCACCCCAGGACCATCTGCGGAGAGTATCCAAACTCAGTGCGCCGTCAGGAACTCCCGAACCAGCGCCGCCACTCCGGCCGGGTCCTCGAAGAGCATCCCGTGCGACCCGTCGAACTCGACCACCCGGCAACCACGTGGGTCCCGCTCTTCCCGGCCCCACAGGTCCTCGACGACGCCGCGCTGCTGGGCCCGGAACAGGTCGGCGAAGGGTTCCTGGGCGGGGAACAGCCTGGTGGCGACGACGGCGAGCGCCGGGCAGCTCAGACCGTCGTACAGGTCGGTCGTGCGTTCGGCGGCGATCAGTTCGCGGATGACGTCGAGGGCCGGGCGCTCCGGCGGAGGAAGGTCTGTCCGTTTCTGCGGACGAGATTCCGCCGGAGGTGCGGCTGCTGAGTGACGAGCATCTCCTCGACCTCCGGCGTCAACGGCGCCGCCATCGCCTCCGCTTGCGCCTTGAACACCTCGTTCAGCTTCTCGCGCGCGGGCTCGACGTCCACCTGCCCCGGGTACGTCGAGGGCCAGCCGTTGCCGTCCAGATTCACCAGACCAGGGCATTCCGGGTGGCGCTTGCCCCAGCGCACGGCGAGCATCCCGCCGAGCGAATGCCCGACCACGAACGGGTTCCCGAGATCGAGGGTTTCGAGCTCGTCCAGCACCTCGTCCCATCGCCAGGAACTGTCACTGGATCCCCCATGGCCGGGCAGGTCGACCGCCGTCAGACTGAAGCCGTCGAGGTGTTTCGCGAACTCCTGCCACTGATCCGCGTTCCCGCCGCCGCCATGCAGGAGGAGCACCCGCGGGCCGGCCCCGCCGTACTCGTAGCTGGCGATCATGATCGTCCCAACTCTCGTTCGCGGACCGATGACACCGTGACCCCGCCGTCGGGGTCGCGGGAAAGCTTGCCTCTGACAACCAAGTCGTGAACTCCCTGGCGGGTGATACCGAGCATCGCTCCGGCCAGTGCGTACGGGACCGCCGTCGCGCTGGGATGGCCGACCCGACGCAGCACGGCGCGGCCCAGCGGAGTACGCCACCAGTCGGCGGGCGGGTCGAACGCAGTGTCGCCCGGATACAGCGCGCCGATCAAGGTCGCGGCAGCCCAGGCCGCGTCCCGGTCGTCGGGACCGAGCAGCCGGGCGGCGAAGGATCCAGCCGCGGCTTCGGCTTTCCGCCGGAGGCCGGCGAGGTCGGAGTCGACCAGGATCTCCAACGGGTCGAGCAGCCTGCGCTCGATGATCCCCACCAACTGCCGGGTCAACTCGTCCATCTGCCACCGCCCTCGCGTCTGCTTGACATAGATCGTCAAGTACTTGACAGCTGATGTCAAGCGGAGGATCAGCAGGTACGGTTCAGGCCGTGAGCACAGCCGACGTCTTCCGCACGGATCCGCCCAATGTGGGTGGGGAGCGTGAGTTGCTGCAGGGATTTGTGGACTTTCACCGGGGCACGCTGTTGTGGAAGACCTCGGGGTTGACCGGCGAGCAGCTCGTCCGGGCGAGCACCGAGCCGTCGACGATGAGCCTGCTGGGGTTGATCCGGCATCTCGCCGAGGTCGAGCGGTACTGGTTCCAGGTGTGCCTCGCCGGGCGGCCGCTGCGGCTGGAGCTGTGGACCGACGAGCATCCGGACGGCGACTTCGACCTGGTCGATCCCGCCCAGGCGGAGCAGGATCTCGCCGATCTGAAGGCAACGATCCGAGCGTCGGACGAACTCGCCGCGGCCTACTCCCTCGACCACACGTTCAAGCGACCGCGGGGCGATGCGGAGTACTCGCTGCGTTGGCTCTACCTCCACATGGTCGAGGAATACGCCCGCCACAACGGCCACGCCGACCTGCTCCGCGAACGGGTCGACGGCCTGACCGGCGAATAGCCCCGCAGGCCGCAGCCCAGGCCCTAGGCCTTGATCTTGCGGATGACGCCGACCAGGTCGTTGACGACGCCTTTGACGCCGGGGATGCGGGTCAGGCGGAGCAGCCGGTCGACCAGGGGAACCGTGCTGACGATCAGGGTCCGGGTCCGGCGCAGCCCCTCGCTGTCGTCGTGCACCCAGAACAGCACGATGCCCATCTGCATCAGCCAGAGCAGCTCGGGAAGTTCGGCCCGGAGATCGGCCGGGAGCTTCAGGTCGGATCCGTCCACCACCTGACGGAAGATCTCGACACTCGCCTCCCGGGCCGGCCGCGACTGCTCGCTGAACGGCGACAGCGGACTCTTCGGCTCGGCCGCCGTCTTGAAGAAGGTGCCGGCGAACTCGTGGTACGGCGCCGACACCTCCAGCCAGCTCTCCAGTACTCCGGTGAGCCGTTTGGTGAAGGACTTCTCCCCGGCCAGGATGCCGGCCACGGCCTCGCGGTGTTGCACCTGCAGGTGGTCGTAGTACGCCTGCATGAGGTGTTCTTTGGAGCTGTAGTAGTAGTACGCGTTGCCGACCGAGACGCCAGCCTCCGCGGCGATCGCGCGCATCGTGGTCTTGCCGTAGCCCTGCTCGCGGAACAACCGCAGGGCGGTCGACAGGATCAACTCACGCGTCTGCTCACCCTTGGCGGTCGCACTGTCCGTCACGTCAGTCAGAGTAATCACCCGTCGTTCTCCACCCAGACCTGAGCCGCCAGCCGCTCCTTGAACCGCCTGCAGGGGCCACACTGCGCGTCGTACGGGACTACTGACTGCTGCATGATCGGTCAGTAGCCGGAAGGCGTCGGCTGTTGGGTGCCGGTCAACGGGCGGTCGCCGGCGAACCCGTTCGGCGGGACCGGCGGCGCGGTCATCTCCTCGATCCGGCTGCGGCGGCGGATCGCGTTGAAGACCCACACGTTCACCAGGTGCAGCACCCCCAGCACCACCATCACGATGCCGACCTTGACGCTCAGCGCCTCGATCAGCCCGCGCGCGTCGGCCACCGTGTCGCCGGTTCGCAGGAACAGCGTCACGAACCCCAGGTTGACCAGGTAGAAGCCGGCCACCAGCAGCCGGTTCACCGCGTCCGCGAAGTCCGCGTTGCCGTGGAACACGTCGACCAGGAAGATCCGCCCGTTCCGGCTCAGCGTCCGCGCCACCCAGATCGTCAGCGGTACCGCGATCAGCAGATAGAGCAGGTACGTCGTCACCGTCATCGTCATCGTCGCCTCATCCTCACCATTTGAACACGTTCAACTCTTCAATGCTCTGAGCGTAGACCCAACTTTTGAACACGTTCAACACCTGCTCTTGGTGACCTGCGTCTCCTCTCCTCCGCGGCGTTGATCTGCGTGCCCTGCCCGCGTGCCCGCGTGAGGTTGTGCTCGTGGGGCGGCAGGATGCAGTGATGCGAGGGATGCGGGAGAAGGTGCTGGAGCGGTGGATCGCGCGGTACCGGCTTGCCTGGGAGACGAACGATCCGGCGGACATCGCCGCGCTGTGGACCGAGGACGCCGCCTTCTACCGCCGGCCGGACGAGGAGCCGGTGCTCGGCCGGGACGCGATCGTGGACGCCTGGCTCGAGGTCGCGGACGCGCCCGGGGAGACGACCTTCGACTACCAGGTGCTCGGCTTCGGCGACGGGGTCGGCTTCGTCCGCGGCTGGACGACGTACCTGACGGACCCGCCGAGCGAGTTCAGCAACCTGTGGCTGATCCGGCTGGACCGGGACGGGCGCGCGCACGAGTTCACCGAGTGGTGGATGGAGAAGACCTGAGCCGGGCGCGGGCGTAGGATCGGCGTCAGGCGCCCAGGGTGCCACCGGTCCGCGGGAAGGGCTCAGCCCACCTGGTTTCGAGCTTGCGCGGTGCCAGCCACCTCCTTTCTCGCCCGACGACGCGGACAGCGGGCACGTAGAGAGGAGGTCGCCATGCCGACCCGTCAACTCCCCAGTCCCCCGAGCCTCGAGCACCTGAAGAAGCAGGCCAAGACCCTGCTCAAGCAGGTCAGGGCGGAGGATCCCGCGGCTGTCGCACTCGCCGCCGAGTTCCACCCCGTCAGCAACCTGGCCGATGCCCAGTTGGTGATCGCCCGCAGCTACGGATTCGCCAGTTGGTCAAGGCTCACGCATCACCTCGACCTGATCACGCAGTACAGCCGTTATCCCCACCGTCAGGCGATCGGCGGACCCTTGGACACCCCTGGCCGGCGGGCCGACGAGTTCCTCCGACTCGCCACGCTGCAGTATGGCTCCGACGACCCGGTACGCCGGAGCGCGGCGTGCGAGCTGCTGACGAAGTTCCCTGATGTTGCCCTGAGCAACATCTACACGATGGTTGTCGCCGGCGACGTACCGGCTGTTCGTGCGGAGCTGGCCCGGGACGGCGCGCTGGCCAGTCGTGAGGGTGGTCCGTATCGGTGGGAATCCCTGCTCTACTTGAGTTATTCGCGCCTCGACGTGACGCCGGAGGCGCCGGTGGAGATCGCCCGGATGCTGCTGGCTCATGGTGCTGATCCGAATGCCGGGTACCTCTGGGAGGGATTGCCGTCGCCGTTCACCGCGTTGACGGGTGCGTTCGGCCGGGGTGAGGGGGATCAGCCGCCGCATCAGAGCCGGCTCGCGCTGGCCCGGCTGCTGCTCGAGGCGGGAGCCGATGCGAACGACAGCCAGACGATGTACAACTGCGGGCCGGGGTGTCCGCCGCCGTACGACGACGACCACCTGGAGCTGTTGCTCGAGTTCGGGCTCGGCCGAGGGGATGGCGGGGCGTGGCACGAGCGGTTGACGACCGTACATCACACGCCGCGACAGCTCCTGGAGGACGAGTTGGTCTTCGCGTCCTCGGAAGGCCTGCTCCACCGGGTGCAACTAGTGCTTGCCCAAGGCACCGATCCGGACGGCCGCGGGACCGAGCATCCGATCTTCTGTGGTCATCGGGCGTACGAACTGGCCGCCGTGGTCGGGTACACCGAGGTCGCGGAACTCCTGCGGGCACATGGTGCGGCGCCGCTCGACGACGTTCATGAGCTGTACGCCGCGGTCATGCAGGGCAGCTCTTTCGAGGCTGACAGCGACCTGGCGGCCCGGGCGGTGCAGCGCAATCGCTTCCTTCCGTTGCGGGCGGCCGAGCTCGGCCGGACCGAGGCGCTGGAGCCGTTGAAGGAACTGGGGTTCGACCTGAACGTGCTCGGGATGAACACGCCGCTGCACCAGGCGGCGTTCCACGGGCATCTGGAGACGGTGAAGAAGCTGATCGAGCTCGGGGCCGACCCGACCATCCGCGACTGTGGGTACAACAGCACTCCGCAGGGCTGGGCCGAGCACAACCACCAGCAGCACGTCGTCGACTACCTCGGCGGCCTCTGAGCCGGCCTACGGGCTGACCGCAAGGAAGACGAAGGAGCTGAAGATCATCAGGTGGACCGCGCCCTGGAGCAGCGTGGCCCGGCCGGTCGCCAGCGTCAGCATGCTGACGATCACCGTCAGCGCGAACAGGACCATCTCCGTGCCGCCGAGGCCAAGGACCAGCGGGCCGCTGAGCCAGATGGACGCGACCGCGATCGCCGGGATGGTCAGCCCGATGCTGGCCAGGGCCGATCCGAGTGCGAGGTTCAGGCTCGTCTGCAGCCTGTTCCGCAGGGCGGCGCGGACCGCGGCGACGGTTTCCGGGAGCAGCACCAGCAAGGCGATGACGACGCCGACCACGGCCACCGGAGCACCAGCCGACTCGACCGCGTCCTCGAGCTTCGGTGAGACCGTCTTCGCCAGGCCGACGACCGCGATCAGGCACACGAAGAGCAAGCTCAGGCTGAGCACCGCGACCCGCCCAGTCGGCGCCGCCGCGTGCACCTCCCCGTCCTCCTCGTCATCTACAAGATCGGCCGCGATCGACACCTTCTCGGCCTCCGAGCCGGCCCCGGCTGCCGCGCCATCTTGGCCCGCCCCGGCGGAAGCCCCCGCGACCGTCCCGACCCCAACCGCTGCGGTCTCTTCGGCGGCCACCGGGAGGAAGTAGTCGCGGTGCCGGATCGTCTGGACGAAGACGAAGACTCCGTACATCGCCAGCGACGCCACCCCGGCAAACGCGAGCTGGGCCGGGCTGAAGGTGGCCCCCGGAGTACTGGTGGTGAACGTCGGCAGTACGAGGCTGAGCGTGACCAGCGCGGTCATCACGGCGAGTGCGCTCCCCGACGCGTGCACCCGGAACTGCTGCGTCGTGTGCCGGACCGACCCGACCACCAGCGCGAGTCCGACGATCCCGTTGCAGGTGATCATCACCGCGGCGAAGACCGTGTCGCGGGCCAGCGAGGCCGCCTTGTCCCCGCCTGACGCCATCAGCGTCACGATCAGCGCGACCTCGATCACGGTCACCGCGAGGGCCAGGATCAGCGTGCCGAACGGTTCGCCGACGCGATGGGCGACGACCTCGGCATGGTGGACGGCGGCGATCACCGCGGCGCCGAGACCCAGGCAGACGAGGACGATCAGCACTGCGCCGAGGTCGCGGCCCCAGGTCAGCACCAGGACGACGAGAGCGAGCGGGGGCACGGCCAGACTCCAGCGCGGCAACCCATGGACAACGGTGTTTGTCATCCCCCGCGATGCTATCCGCGCGGCGCGGAATCCAGTTGGCATCCACCGCTCAACGCGTGATGCTTTTCGCACACCGAGAATCCTTGCTCGCCAGGTGGAGCCGGGCTGAAGAGAAGGGCTGCTGTGGAGATCCGAGACGCGACTGCCGGCGACTGGCCGGCGATCTGGCCGTTCTTCCACCAGATCGTCACCGCCCAGGAGACCTACGCCTACGACCCGTCGATGACGAGGGAGCAGGCCGAGTCGCTCTGGATGGCCCCGTCGAACTCGCCGCAGGCCCGGACCAGCGTCGCGGTCGATGCCGACGGCACGGTCCTGGGCAGCGCCAACATGTACCCGAACCGGCCGGGACCCGGCGCGCACGTCGCGAGCGCCAGCTTCATGGTCGACGCGTCAGCTCGTGGGAAGGGCGTTGGCCGGGCTCTCTGCGAGGACATGATCGATTGGGCCGGCCGGGAGGGCTTCCGCTCGATCCAGTTCAACGCGGTGGTCGAGACGAACGAGGCGGCCGTGAAGCTCTGGCAGGCCCTCGGCTTCCAGATCATCGGCACCGTCCCCGAAGCCTTCCACCACCCCACCCACGGCTACGTAGGCCTCCACGTCATGCACCGCGCACTCTGATCACCCCGCTCTGATCAGGCCGTTCTGATCACTCCGTCCTGATCGTGAGGGCTGTTCAGAAGGAGGCTAGTTCCTCCGCGGTGAAAGCCCGGAGCAGGCAGAACTCGTTGCCTTCGGGGTCGGCCATCACGATCCAGGAGGCGGACTCGTCCTGGCCGATCGAGGTCCGACGGCCGCCGAGCGCCACGATCCGGGCCTCCTCGGCCGCCTGGTCCTCCGGTCGGAGGTCCATGTGCACGCGGTTCTTGACCGCCTTGGCCTCGTCCGCGGGCACCCGCAGGAACAGGATGTCCGGCACGATGCCGTCCTCGGGGCTGCCCTCCGGCGGCTCGAGCACGGACTCCTTCTCGTTCTCGAAGGTGATCCGCCACCCCAGCACGTCGGCCCAGAACCGCGCCTGCGCGGCCGGATCGATCGCGTCGTAGTTCACACACTGCACCCGGATGCTCATATCGCACACCTTGGCCGCACCATACCGGTGCAGTCCAATCGGAGGGGAAAGTCTGCTTGGATCGGCTCATGAGCGAGTCCCGCGCCCGGCGTATGTGGCGAGTCCTGGAGCCGTACCACGCGATCAGCTACTTCGCGCCCGACACCAGACAGGCCACTGACGCACTAGGCCTGCGCGGCGGCTGGATGAGCTACTTCGGCTGCCGGGCGGCTCCCCTGGGCGCAGTAGGCCCAGACGTGGTCGCCGCGCTCTTCTACAACTTCCACCCGTCGATGGTCGCCCGCGCGATTCCCGACGCCTGGAACTACGCCTCGCCCGAGCAGTTGCTCACCGCTCGCCTCGAGGCGGTCGACAGCGCAGTACGCCGTCTCCTGCCCGACCCCAGTACTGCGGTACGCCGTACGGCTGAGCTGGCTCGTCGGGCGGCCGAGCTGGCTCCGGTAGCGGGGAGGGCGCTCGGTGCGGCGAACGCGGCGCTGGAGTGGCCCGACGAGCCGCACCTGGTCTTGTGGCAGGCGACCACCATCCTCCGGGAGTCCCGAGGTGACGGGCATGTCGCTGCGTTGGTCGGCGCGGAGTTGAGCCCGTGCCAGGCGTGTATCACCATCTCTGCCGCAGGTGGGCCGTCCAAGCAGGTGTTCCAGGTCAACCGGCGCTGGAGCGACGAGGAGTGGGCCGAAGCCGAGGAGGACCTCAAGTCACGAGGCCTGCTCGACGCGGACGGAGTGCTGACCGAGGCGGGTCGCGCGCTGCGTCAGCAGGTCGAGGACACGACCGACAGGTTGGCCGAGCAGGGCTGGTCAGCCTTCGGCGACGAGGCCGCGGCGGAACTCGACCGGTTGATCCGCCCGATCAGCGGCATGATCATGGCGTCCGGCGCGGTCCCACCCGACAACCCGATGGCCATGCGCTGGGAACCGGAGGAACTGCCGCCTACCGCTTCTGCGGACCCCGGACGGTGACGTAGATCAGGGATACCCCGAACGCGGCGACGATCGGCCCGACGATCGCCCAGAGGGAGCTCCCGGTCATCGAGCTGCCGCCGATATACCCGAGCCCCTGCAGCGCCCAGATGACGCCCACCACCGTGAGTAGGACCCCCAGCGCCACGAACACAGCCTTCTTCATGCTCTGACCCTAGCCGCATCGCCACCATCTCCCCAGCCGATCTCCGGCCGGATCTCAGGAGGTCCGGAGGCCCGAGTGGGCCGCTTGGAGGACCGCGGTGGTGAGGGCGGTGAGAACGGCCGATTCGAGTTTCCAATGTTGCCAGTAGAGCGGCACGTCCACATATTTGCCTTGGGCAACCTCTACCAGGCGGCCGGCGGCAAGATCCTGCTCGACGACCTCCTCCTCGATCATCCCCCAGCCAAGCCCGAGGCGGATCGCCCGGACGAACGGCCCCGGCGCCGGGATCGAGTGCACCGGCGGGTCGAGCCGACGGCGGGTGACCTTGCGGATCAACCGGTGTTGCAGCATGTCCTTCGGGTTGAACACCATCATCGGCGCCACCGCGAGCGCCTCGGGGAGCGGCCGCCCGGTCAACCAGCGCTCGGCGAACTCCGGGCTCGCGGTCGACAGGTAGCGCATCTTCCCGAGCGCCCGGATCCGGCAGCCCTGCACGGGCCGCGGGTCGGCTGTCACCGCGGCGAGTACCGTGCCGTTCCGGAGCAGTTCGGCCGAGTGGTCCTGATCCTCCTGACGAAGGTCGAACGCGGTCACCAACTCCGTGGGTACTGCGAGCAACGCGGGCAGGAACCAGCCGTTCAGCGAGTCCGCGTTCACCGCGATCGGCAGCCGCAGGCCTTCCGCCTTGCCCTTGACCGCGGCGATCGCCTCGGACTCCAACAGCGACACCTGCCGTGCGAGCCGGAGCAGCGCCTCCCCCGCGTCTGTACTCCGGGCCGGCTTGGTCCGCTGGATCAACACCTGCCCCAGGTGGCTCTCCAGCGCCTTGATCCGCTGGCTGACGGCCGACGGGGTGACCTGCAGGCGCCGCGCGGCCGCGTCGAAGCTGCCCTCGTCGATCACGGCCGCAAAGGTGTCCAGTTGCGCTGCATCGATCTGCATACTGCGGAGTCTATTCGTCGATGAAGCCCAACTAATGGTGATGAAGAATCTTTAGCTGGAATACCTGTCCGGTCGACCCTACGGTCGAGACATGCCCCTACTCGCCGGCTTTGCCACGTCGCTATCCCTGATCGTTGCGATCGGAGCGCAGAACGCGTTCGTACTGCGTCAGGGGCTGCGCCGCGAGCACGTCCTGCCGGTGGTGCTGACGTGCGCCCTCTCCGACGCTCTCCTGATCTCAGGCGGAATCGCCGGCCTCGGAGCGCTCCTGACCAGCAGCCCCCTCGCGCTGAACATCGCGAAGTACGGCGGTGCCGCCTTCCTCTTCGGATACGCCGTGATCGCGGCGCGGCGGGCGATCAACCCGGGCCTGATGAGCCCGGCGGATCACGCGCCGGCCGCGTTGCGCAGCGTCGTACTGACCTGTCTCGGGTTCACATATCTCAACCCGCACGTCTATCTCGACACCGTCGTGCTGCTCGGGGCGTTGGCGAACCAGCGGGGCTCCGACGGGCGCTGGCTCTACGGTGTCGGCGCGGTCGCCGCCAGCTTCGGGTGGTTCTTCGCGCTCGGGTTCCTGGCCCGCAAGCTCGGACCCGTCTTCGCCCGGCCCCGCGCCTGGCAGTTCCTCGACGCCGGCATCGCCCTCGTCATGACCACCCTCGCCGCCTGGATGGTCCTGCCTTGACCGCCCTCACCAGGATGGCGCGACTGCCCGGGGCACCCTCGCCCCCGTGAAAGCTTCTGCCTTGATCTAGCGTGAGGTCAGCTGCATCCGCTTGCTGGTCAGGGGGTTCGCGTGGACGTGTCGGTGTTGTGCGATGCGGTGGCGGTGTTTCCAGAGGCTGTGGAGGCAGCGCTGCCCGGGTGGTCGCCTGAGCACCAGCGGTGGACCGAGGCGAACCTCCCGGGGAACGTGGATGCCGCCGGCGGCTGGTGGCTGCATTTCCACAGCTACCTGGTGACCAGCGACCGTGGCGCTACCCTCGTCGACACAGGGATCGGCCCGGCCGGTGGAGAGGCGGCGAACTGGCTGGGGACGACCGGGCGCCTCCCCGAGCTCCTCGAAGCCACCGGGGTGCGCGAGGCGGACATCGACACGGTGATCCTCACCCACGTCCACCTCGACCACGCCGGCTGGAACACCGCCGGGGAGCATCCGCGCTTCGGCAACGCGACGTACGTGGTGCAGCAGGCTGAGCTGGATCACGCGCACGGCGGGCCGACCTACGAGCGGTTGATCAAGCCGATCGCGGACGCCGGGCAACTCCGGGCCGTCGACGGTGAGACCTTGCTGGACGACGGGCTCCGGCTGTTGCCGACGCCAGGGCACACACCTGGGCATCAGTGCGTGGTGACTCAGCGGGCGGTACTCGGCGGAGACGTACTGGTGCACCCGGCGCAGGCGCGGTGGCCCGAGCTGACCTACGTGTACGAGCGGGACCCCGTGGTTGCCGTGACCTCCCGGCGCGAAGTACTGGCTCTAGCGGCCGCTACTGGAATCCCCATCGCTGCTGCACATCCGCACACCGCGCTCGACGACTCTGCCCTGCCGCTGGTGGGTTCAGGTCTCGGTGACGAGGTCTGCCGCACCTACCGGCTCTGACGCGTGGCACTGGTTGTGGGGCTGGCTCAGCGGTAGCCGGTGGTGTCGGCCGGCTTGCCGGGGTCCTGGACCTCGACGATGTAGCGCCAGGCGTCGGGCCGGCTGCCGTCGAGGTCGGTGAAGCCGTAGACCTTCGCGAGCTCGCCGCTCGACACCGACTTGCCGTTCCAACGCGCGACGTCGGGGTCCGCGGCGAGGGCGGCAACAGCGCGACCGACGTACGACGGACTCTCCGAGATCGCGAAATGCGGGATCGCCTTGGTCGCGTCCCGCCAGTTCGCCTCGGTGACGCCGAAGCCGTCGAGCATCGCCTCGGACCGCAGCCACCCGGGCGACAGCAGTACGGCGGTTGCCTGGTGCGGTGCGAGCTCGTGCGCCAGGGCGAAGGCCATCCGGCTCACCGCACCTTTGGCGACGTCGTAGAAGAAGGAGACGCGGTAGTTGGTCGCGTTGTAGTCGTTGGTGCCGTCGGTCATCTCCACCACGAGGCCGCCAGGCGACTTGATCAGCAGCGGCAGCGCGAAGTGGCTGGTGATCGCGTGCGTCTCCACGCCGAGCCGGAACAACCGCAGGCCGCTGTCGAGGTCCGACTCCCAGACCGTCTTGTCCCAGTTCGGCTCGCCCGACTGGCCCCAGATGTCGTTCACCAGGATGTGCAACGCGCCCTGCTCGGCCTCGATCCGGTCGACGAGAGCACGAACCTGCTCAGGATCCGTGTGATCCACCTGTACTGCGATGCCATGGCCGCCCGCCGCGTCCACCAGTTCCGCGGTCTCCTCGATCGTCTCCGGCCGTTTCATCTCCGACTGCTGCGCGCGGGTCGTCCGCCCCGTCACGTAGACGGTCACCCCGGCGGCGCCCAGCTGCACGGCAGTCCCGCGCCCTGCCGCCCGGGTCGCACCGGTGACCAGCGCGACCTTTCCCGCCAACGGCTTCTCACTCATGCCCTGCTCCCTCCTCGAACGCCGGACTCCCCAGCTAGCCATACGCCGTATGATTTCTGTACCATACGACGTATGGTTAATGCTGGCAAGGCTGGTCCCCGGCGGAGTGGTCGGCCGCGGTCGGGCGAGGAGCGGCTCAGCCGGCAGGCGATCCTCGAGGCGGCGCTGCGGATCGTGGACGACGAGGGCATCGAGGCGATGACGATGCGCCGGCTCGCCGCCACGCTCGGCGTGAACCCGATGTCGATCTACCACCACCTGCCGAACAAGGCGGCGGTGTTCGCCGGGCTGGCCGAACTGGTGTTCGCGGACGTCGACTCACCCGACCCGGGCGACGCTGTTCCTTGGCAGGACCAGTTGAAGGGCGCCGCCCGCGCGTATCGGAACGCCCTTCGTGCTCACCCGAACCTCGCGCTCCAGGTCCTCTCCGACACGTCCGCGGTCTCCGACGTCGTCGTGACCACGGTCGAGCCGTTCTACCGAGCGCTGGATCGCGCCGGACTCTCGCCACGCCAGATCTTCGAGTCTGTGAACACCCTGATCGACTTCATCCACGGCTTCTCGCTCGGGGAGGCGGCGGTCCGCGCCGACACCTTCGACCTGGCCCCAGATCTACTGACCCGGGTTCAGAACCTCCCATCGGGCAAGGCTCCGACGCTGACCCGGGTGGTCGAATCCCTCGGCGAAGAAGGCCTTCACTACGACTTCAGCGAGGGCTTCGAGTCCGGCCTGACGACGCTGGTCAATGGCTTCACCGCTACCTGGACCTGACCGAGTACGACCGGCGTCAGTCTGGGGCTGGGACTGTCCCATCGGGGGATGGGGCGGAGGTCTGACCGGTCTTGCTCTTGGGCTTGTGGCGGGAGATGGCAACGCCGAGCAGGCAGAGGGCGCCGCCGGCGAAGGCGAGTGGGGCGGGAGCCTCGTCCAGGAGGAGCCAGGCCAGGAAGATCGTGAGGGGTGGGACCAGGTAGGTGGTGGCGCCCATCTTCCCGGCGCTGGTCCTGGCGAGCGCGTAGGCCCAGGTAGTGAATGCCAAGGCGGTTGGGAACGCGCCTAGGAAGACGACCCACCAGATCGTGGATGGTCGGGCGTCGGCCGTCTCGCGGACCAGGGCTGGCGCGAAGGGCAGGCAACTGATGGCGCCGATCGTGCAGGCCAGCCACGTCACCTCCAGAGCAGGGAGGCGTCCTAGCAGTGGCTTCTGGGCGACGACCCCGATGGCGTAAGCGATGGCGGCCACCACGCAGAGGATCACGCCCCAGGTCTCCGCTTTACCCTCGGACGACGACGTGCCGATCAGGACGACGCCACCGAACGCGGCGATGCTTCCGATCACCAGTTGCCGCTGGAATCCCTCGGCCAACAGCAGACCGGCGAGCAGCGCGATCAGCAGCGGGCCGATGTTCACCAGCATGGCGGCGGTACCGGCGTCGAGTCGTTGCTCGGCCTCGTTCAGCGCCACGTTGTAGACGCCGAACCACAACAAGCCGCAGACGAGCAGCAACTTCCAGTCACCACGGGCGGGCCAGCGCCGAGGCCGGCTGAAGACGAACACCCCGAGCAGCAGACTTCCGACGAGCAACCGCCCCAACGACAGCGCACCCGCCGAGAACTCGTGCCCCACATGCCGGATCGCCACGAAGGCCGAGGCCCAGAGCACCACCGTCACGCCTGCCGCTCCCGCAGCGAGCAAACCCTGCCGCCGATCCGTCATCATCACCCTCCGACCGTAGGTGCCCCACCCTTCGGCCGGCACCGAATATTCAACGCCCGAGACCCCCCGAGTGTGAGCCCCGCGGCGTCGGGCCTGGCAGGTGAGCGCGCCGGCGTGAGCCGGGCGGCTGAGTGCGGGCCGGGTGGTGAGAGTCGGGTGGTGAGAGTCGGCGGTGTGAGGATGGCGTCATCGCTGTCCACCCTCCTCGCTGGCTAGCTCCTCGGCTTCGTCGTCGGTCCGGACTCCGGGCGGCGGCAGGGTGAACGGGGTGATCAGCGCCGTCAGCAGCAGCGGCACGGTCAGCCCCGCGACCAGGATCGGCAGGCTGAACCAGACCGATCCGAGCGCGAACCCGGCGTAGACCGCCACCGCGAACACCTCGGCGAACAGCCCCGACACGGACGTCACCGTCGCGCGAGCAGGACCCTGGATGGCGTCCTGCAGCCGCGCCTCGGCCACGACGATGACGAGTTGCATCACCCCGTAGCCGACGGCGATCGGCACGAAGCCTTGCGCCGTCCCACTGAGCGACCCCCAGGCCAGCAACCCGGCAGCCATTCCCAGCGCCACCCCGAAGAACGACGCACGCCTCCGGTACGCCGGACCCGCGAGCGCACCGCCGATCGCCTGGGCAGCCACCGTGCCGGCGATCAGCAACGGCACCAGCGTCGTCGACGCCCCGACATCCCTTGCCAGCAAGGGGAAGTACTCGTCGAACGCCAGGAATCCACCCAGCAACGCGACCAGGGCAACAGCCTTCCGGACAGTACGGCTGGTCGACGCCTCGGACAGACCCGAGCGCAGCATCAGCGCGTACCGACCCAACGGCCCGTGCCCGGCGCCAGGCTCCACCTCCTCCGTTTCGTCAGCCGTGGCGACCCGCGCCGCCTCCGGCAGGGACAGGGCTACAACTACTTGCATCAGGCAACTGACCAGGCTGACGGCACCCACCAGGGGGTAACCGCCGAGCTCGTACAGCGGAGCTGCCAGCAGAGTGGCCGCCAGGTTGAGGACCAGCGAGGCCGACCTCGCCCGGCCGAGCAGCCCGGCATACCTGTCGGCAGCCCCGCGCGCGGCGAGCTCGTCGTACACGAGGGCTTCGAAGGTTCCGGAGATCAGCGCGGAGCTGACGCCCCAGAGGACGAAGCCCAGCGCGAACCCGGCGTACGAGGGAACGACGATCCAGCTGGCGAAGCCCAGTCCGCTGAGGACCGAGCCGAGCACCAGCAGTCTGCGGCGGGAGAACGTGTCCGCCAGGGCGCCGGAGGGCACCTCGAGGAGGAACGCGGTCGTCGACCAGATGATGAACAGCGTCGAGATCTCGGCCGCCGACAGGCCGTGATCCGTGAACAGCAACTGGTACAGCGGATACAGCGGGATGAAGTCCTGCAGCGCCTCGTACGCGACGATGCGGGCGGACAGGCTTCGCGGTACGGCGCTCATCGCAGCCCTCCCGGTCGGTGGATCGGGGGGCTCGGAGCAGCTAGGCGGTCAGGAGGTCAAAGGTGCGGGCTCGAGTAAGTCATGTCTAAGAAGGTATCCGGGAAGTCACTGCCGGAACAGATCTTTTGTGCCGGGTGTGGACAAGTGCAGCACCTGGTACCGCGTGCCCGGCACGATGCCCGGTTCGCCGCTCCACAAGGTGAAGTGGACCAGTTCCCACCGGGTCGGGTCCACCGCGATCGCCGAGCTGTGGACACCCGCCATCGCGGCCGTGCTCCGCAGGACATCGGCAGCCTCGGCGACCGGTTCGGCCGGATCGATGTCGGGCGGCAGCATCAGCGTGTACTTCGTCGCGGCCACCGCGGTCTGATCGATGTCGGGCCCGGCCAGGGTGGCCGCCCCCGTCCAGTGCCGCACGATCGGGCGCCCGAACGACTTGCAGATCCCACTGAAGAAGCCACCGCCCCAGAGGAACCGGCTCATCCCGGCCGTGTCGTTCCACAGGTAGAAGGGCGCGTACTGATTCACGGTCGCGCCGTTCGCCTGGTCCTGGACCAGGTAGGCCTTCAGCCCGAGCCCCTCGAAGTCGTCCGTGCGCGCGCCCAACGTCTCCACCCGCCGCCGGATGATCCCCATGTCGTAGTCCGCCGGCAAGGTGATCTCGTACTGCATCGCGTACACGCGCCCACTCCCTCTCGTCGACTGCCGTACATACTAGTAGGTACAAACACCGGCTCGTCCAGCCCGACAGCTAATTCGGAAGCCAACCCACGGACGATCCGGCAGGGTTGGGGAATGAGCGACGTTGGCGAGCGGGTCTGGCGGAAGCTACCGGAGGGTGCTCGGGAGGGTCTCACCACGGGACTGAGTCCGTCGGAACTGCAGACGGTCCTGCTGGAGGTCAGCCGCGCCCGGGCCGCGGCCGTCACGCCTGCGCGAGTCATGCAGCGCTGGCGGGAGGATCGGTTCGTCCGGCCGTCCACAGTGGATCCGCGAGCACTCGTGAAGACGCAGGCGAGGCTGTGGGAACGCCTACCGGAGCGATTCGCGGGCGTCGAGTTGTCGCCGGTCACCCCGCTAGGCACCTGTTCGTCCGTCGCGACCATCGACCAGAACCGGGTGGTCAGCACCATCCGGAGTACGGAGGTCGCGAGCGACCCGACCAACGAACTCGCGATCGAGGCCGCCGTACGCCGACGCGCCGGTCAGGCCCGGGTGGATCTCGCCGCCTGCCAACGGGTGGTTCGCGCCCAGGCAGTCGACGGGCCCGGGCTGTTCGCGCACTTCCAGCTGTTCGCGTTGGTGTCGAGCGCGCGGGACACTGGTTCGGGACGCGTCGAGGCGGAGATGCTGGTGGACCATCTGCGCTACTGGCACGACGTACTGGGTGATGAGGCGCGGCTGACCTTCACCACGTTCGCGCGGTCCGCGGTAAGTGAGCGGATCAACGACACCGTGCGGCCCGCGCTCAAGGTCGAGTTCGCCGAGGATGCGGAGCGGACCAACGGCTCGAACTACTACTTCGGTACTGCGCTCGGCGTGGGCTCGGGTGATGCCGATCTGGGCGACGGCGGGTTCACCCGGTGGACCGCGGACTTGCTGGGTGACGCCAAGGAGCGGTGCCTGATCTCGTGCGTGTCGACCGAGCGCCTGACCGCAGTGCTCAATCCCGGAGGTTGAGCGGCGCCGCCTCAGTGCTGATCAGGACGATGGTGCTGTCTTCGGTCAGCGGCAATTTGTCACGCGCCACTCGTACGCCGGCCAGCGTGGCGGCACCACTCGCACCGGAGGAGATTCCCGCGGCGCCGAGGTCCTCCACAGCCAGGAGAGCCTCGTCCTCCTCCACAGTGACGGATGCGTCCAGCCCGGCTCGCAGTACGGGCCAGGCGAGGCTGGACGGCGTACCGCAGTTCAGGCCGGCCATGACGGTTGTGCTGGTCTCCACCGTGACGGGCTCGCCGGCCAGCAGACTACTGGTGATACAGGCGGCCCGTGCGGGCTCTACTCCGAGAACCGACGGCGCAGGAGACTCGCTGCGGTAGTGAGTGACAGCCGCTTGAGCCACGGAGCCCACACCCATTGGTACTACGACGAGATCGGGCTGCAGGTCGATCTCGCGGAAGAGAGTCGAGTACCCGTCGACGATGCGCTGCGGCACGACCTCATAGCCGGGCCAAGCCGAGTCCTGAATCAGCACAGCGCTACCAGTAGCTGCCTCGGCCGCAGCAACCACAGCAGCGTCGTACGAGTCCTCGATGATCGTGACGGTGGCGCCTTCGGAGCGGATGGCCTCGATCGCAGGGGCGCTCACGACGTACGGGATGAACACGTGTGACTCGAGGCCGAGCATGGCGGCCATGCGGGCTACTGCACGACCGTGGTTGCCATCGGTCGCGGTGACGAGTCGGGTCACGTCCGGATGGTCCTGCAACGTGCGGTGGATGGCCCACCAGGCGCCAAGCGCCTTGAAGGCGGGCAGTCCCAACCGTTGCGACTCGTCCTTCACCAGCACGCGGCCGACACCGAGTTCGGCAGCCAACGCCGGTACTTCAGTCAGCGGCGTGGGCCGGTAGTCGGCCAGGCCTTGATGGAAGGCCAATGCGTCAGCGGGCGCGGCTGAGCAACGCCAGGCCTGAGCGGAAGGGTTGCTGTACCAGAGCACTACCTAGCCACCGGAGCACTGACTAGGCGACCAGCGCGAACGCCTGCGCGGAAGTCGAGTACGCCCCAGGGGACGAAACGGTGCGCTGCGGCGACGATTCGGCCACCCGGATCGACGAGGTCTGCAGCCGCAGCGGCACGGTGGCCCGCACGGCGGTGGCGAGGTCGAACTGCACCTCGGCGAGCAGGTCGGACAGCTCGAGGTCCAGCGCCCGGCAGATCGCGGCCAGGATCTCCGAGGACGGCTCCTTGCGGCCGCGCTCGATCTCGGACAGGTAGGGCACCGACACCTGAGCCTGTTCGGCGAGCTCGCGCAGGGTGATCCCCCGCTCGCGCCGCAGCCGGCGGAAGACGTTTCCGATCACCTGGCGTAGCAACACGTCTGGTCCTCCTCGGTCCGATGTCCTGTACCGAGTGTGCCACCCCGCCCGGGTCTGCGGTGGGCAGATCTGCCGAGGGCAGATTCCCGGGCCGGATCGCCGTGTGGCGCCCACGCTGGAGACATGAGCGAGACCACGTCACCGAATGCCCTCGACAACCACATCTACCAGCGCCTGCTCTGGCAGCGCATCGTCGTGCTCGGCGAAGAGATCAAGGAGGAGAACGCGAACGCCCTGTGCGCCCAACTGATCTTGCTGAACGCCGAGGACCCCAAGGCGGACATCTCGCTCTACATCAACTCCCCCGGCGGCTCGGTGTCGGCCGGGCTGGCGATCTACGACACGATGAACTTCATCAGCAACGACGTCGCGACGTACGCGATGGGGCTGGTCGCCTCGATGGGCCAGGTGCTGCTGACCTGCGGCACGCCCGGCAAGCGGTTCGCGCTGCCGCACTCGCGGATCATGATGCACCAGCCGCTCGGCGGCATGGGTGGCACCGCGACCGACATCAAGACCCAGGCAGAGCAGATGATCCTGGCCAAGAAGGACCTGGCCAGGCTGCTCGCCGACCGGACCGGGCAGCCGCTGGACCGGATCGAGACGGACTTCGACCGGGACCGCTGGTTCACCCCGGACCAGGCGCAGGAGTACGGGATCGTCGACCAGGTGCTGACGCGTCCTCCGGCGCCCGTGCCGGCGTGAAGTACTCCGGCTACTGCTGACCGAGGGCTTGAGCCAGATCGCCGGTGAGGTCGTCTGGGTCTTCGAGGCCGATGCTGAGCCGCAGCAGCCCTGCGTGCGGCTTGGCCTCGTCCGCGACCAGCCGGTGAGTCAGCCCGGCCGGGTGCTGGATCAGGGTGTCCACCCCGCCTAGCGACACCGCATGGGTGATCAGCCGCAGCGACGCGGCCACCCGGGCGGCAGCGTCGTACCCGCCTGCGGTAGTGAAGGCCAGTACTGCGCCCGGCCCTGCCTGCTGGCGGCCGATCAGCCCGCGCGGGTCGCACTCGGGGAGGCCGGGGTAGTACACCTTGTCCACAGCCGGGTGGGTGCTCAGCCAGTCGGCCACCTTCGCTGCCGAGGCCTGCTGCGCGCGCACCCGTACCGGCAGCGTCTGGAGCCCGCGGTGCAACTCGTACGCCGCCAGCGGGTGCAGGAGTGCTCCGGTGAGCGCACGGATCTGCCGGAGCCGGGCGGTCCACTCGGTGTCGGCAGCAACCAAGCCGCCCATCACGTCGCCATGCCCACCGAGGTACTTCGTCGCCGAGTGCAGGACCAACGTGGCCCCCTGCGCCCTTGGCCGCTGGAGCACCGGGGTGGCGAAGGTGTTGTCCACAAGCACCGGCACGCCGTTGGCCAGGCGGGTCACCTCGGCGATGTCCACGAGTTCCACCGTCGGGTTGGCGGGGGTCTCCACCAGTACCAGTCCGGTGTCCGGCTGGAGTGCCTCGGCGATGCCGCCCGGGCTGGTCCAGGTGACCGTCGTACCGAGGAGGCCTGTGGACAACAGGTGGTCCGACCCGCCGTACAGCGGGCGGACGCCGACCACGTGCGGGCGTTCGGCGGCGACGGTCGCCAGCAGGCAGGCGGTGAGGGCGGCCATGCCACTGCCGAAGGCGACGGCTCCCTCGCACTGCTCGAGCTCGGCGAGCGCCTGCTCGAGGCGGGCGACGTTCGGATTCCACAGCCGCTGGTAGACGAGGCTGCCGCCGTCCGGGCCGTTGCCGAGCGCCAACGCGTCATACGACGCGCCGCCGGCGGCCACGCCGGGCAGCGGGTAGGTCGTGGAGAGGTCGATGGGCGGGACGTGGACGCCGAGCGCGGTGAGGTCGTCACGGCCGGCGTGCACGGAGCGGGTGTCTGGCTGAGTCATCTTCGCCTCCTTCGGGTGAGGCGAGGATGGAATCTTCTGCAGACGGAGTGCAATAGTTCCGAAGAAAATTCGTCCACAGGCTTGTCCACACGCTGTGGATTCTGTGGATGACATTTACAGTGGGGGCATGCCGAAGGATCGTCGGACGCCTGGACCGGCCCCGCGGCCGGTGGCTGCTGCGCTCGACGAGGTCGATCAGGAGCTGGTCCGGCTGCTGACGGCCGACGGCCGGATGCCGAACAACGCACTGGCCGAGGCGACCGGGATCGCGCCGTCGACCTGCCTGACGAGGGTCCGCGCACTGCGCGAGCGCGGGGTGATCCGCGGATTCCACGCGGACGTGGATCTGGCGGCGCTCGGGCAGCCGCTGCAGGCGATGGTGGCGATCCGGATCGGCGCCCACTCACGCGACGAGATCGACCGCTTCCGCCACCAGGCTCCACGCCTGCCCGGCGTCCTCGCGCTCTACCACGTGAGCGGCGCCAACGACTACCTGCTGCACGTGGCCGCCGCCTCCCCCGACGCCCTCCGCGAGTTCGTCCTGGACCACCTCACGGCAGATCCTGCGGTCAGCCACGCCGAAACCAGCCTCATCTTCGAACACGTCCGAGGCATCCCCACAAGCTAGCCGCGGACCGGCTGCCGGGCGATCGCTCGCCAAGGGCTAGCGGGGCTTCAGGTTCCAGGCTTTGGCGAGGAGGGTGTAGGAGGCGCGGCGCTCGGCCGGGTCGTGGATGTTGGTGGTGATGATGAGTTCGTCGGCGCCGGCGGATTCCGCTCGGCGGGCCAGGTCGGCTGCTACCTGGTCCGGGGTTCCTACTGAGACCAGGCCCGACCATTCCTCGACGGCTGCTCGTTCGCCTTCGGACCACGGGTAGGCCGCGGCTTCCTCGGGGGACGGGAGCGGGCCGGGGCGGCCGGAGCGAAGACGGAGCATGGAGAGTTCGTTGGCGCGAGCGAGAGCCTGGGCGCGTTCCTCGGTCTCGGCGACGATCGCAGCCAGGGCCAGGATCGCGTGCGGCTGGGACTGCTCGGGGGAAGGCTGGAACATCTCTCGGTAGGTGCGGATCACGCCTGCCGGGTCGAGGGTGCCGAAGTGGCCGGCGTACGCGAAGCCGGTGCCGAGCGCGGCAGCCGCCTGGCCGCCGTACGCGCTGGAGCCAAGGATCCACACGGGCGGCAGCGGTACGTCGTCCGGCTGCGCGGAGATCGGGGCGAACGGGTGGCCCGCCGGGAAGCCCTCGGCGTACGCGCGCAGTTCGGTGTACTGCTCGGGGAAGTCGTCGGCGCCCAGCGCCTCGCGGCTGCGGCGGAGGGCCAGGGCGGTGCGTTGGTCGGTACCGGGGGCTCGGCCGATGCCGAGGTCGATCCTGTCCGGATAGAGGCCGCCCAGCACGCGGAACGTCTCGGCCACCTTCAGCGGCGAGTGGTTCGGCAGCATGATGCCGCCGGAGCCGACCCTGATCGTCGAGGTCGCCGCGGCGACGGCTGCGATCATCACCTCCGGGCTGGAGCTGACCACGCTCGGGATGTTGTGGTGCTCGGCGAGCCAGTATCGCTGGTACCCGGCGGCTTCGGCGGTCCGCGCCAGCTCCAGGGTCTCGTGCAGCGCCTGGGACGGTCGCGTCCCGGTCGGCACGGGCGAAAGGTCGAGCACGGACAGCGGCATACCTTCGACACTCACGACTAACACCCAACCACCCCTCCCCAACCCCTATTCCTCCGACCTGTACTCCGGTCAGCCGGGCGGGCGGGGTCAGGCGGGATAGGGAGTGGTGGTGCGGGCTTCGCGGAGGGGGCGGGCCCACCAGGCCAGGTGATCCAGGAGGGTGGTCGCTGCCTGCGGGGTGGTGGGGTCGGTCGGCGCGCCCTCGGGGGTGAAGGGGTCCGTGGGCTGGTGGAAGCAGAGGGTCTCGCGAATGGTGACGGCGTGGAGCTCGCCGAAGACCTGGCGGAGTTGCTCGGCGGCGCGGAGTCCACCGGAGCGGCCGCCGTAGACGATGAAGGCGACGGGTTTGGCGTACCAGGGGCGGCGGACGGCGTCGATGGCGGTCTTGAGGTCGCCCGGGTAGCCGTGGTTGTACTCGGGGCAGACGATGACGATCGCGTCCGCCTCGTCGATCCGCGCGGGCAGCTCGGTCAACGGAGTCTGATCGAGATCCACCAGATCGAGCTTGAAGTCGTCGCGTTGCTCCACCTGCCGGCCGAACCAGTCGGCCACGGCCGTGCCGAACTTTCCCGCCTCGGAGTTCCGGACGAGCAGGACCAGCCGCAGCGGATGAACAGTCACTTTTCGGACCGTAGTACCTCAACAAGACTTGAGGTCAACCGGCGACGGGCGGGGCGATCGTCGTACGTGCGCGGTCTATTCCGATCCGGATGCAGAGGTCTCGGGGTGGGAGGGGTTGGCAGGCGTGTCTGGGTCCGCGGTCGCCGGGTCGGGCTCGGCGGGCTCGGCCGGTTGGTCAGGAGTCGGAGGCATGGACGCGGGTGGCCGCGGCGGCGTGGCCGTGGAGAGGGCCGTCTTCGCGGCCCGCATCAACTCGACGGACTCCGCCGACCCAGACGGCTGGGACGGCTCCGAGCTGTCGGACTGGAGGACGCCCACCTCGGTCCAGGCCGTGCTGACAGCAGAGACCTGCGGAGAGTCAGCGCCGAAGAGAGTCTCAGCGGCGGCGAGCGTGGCCTGGGCGAAGTCGATGAAGGTAGCCGTCTCCGACAACTCGCCGGAAGTGAGGGTGTCGTACCAGATCCGGCCGGCGTCCCCGTACGCGTTGCCGCCGAGAGCCATCGCCACCAGGTAGAAGGCGTGGTTCGGGATGCCCGAGTTGATGTGGACGCCACCGTGGTCGGCGGTGGTCTCGACGTACCCGGACATGTGGGCCGGCTGCGGATCCCGCCCCAGCCGCGGATCGTCGTACGCCGTGCCCGGCGCCTTCAGCGAGCGCAGCGCGGCGCCGCTGACGCCCGGGCGGAAGATATCGGCGCCGATCAGCCAGTCGGCGTCGGCGGCACTCTGGCCGCGGTGATGCTGCTTGGCCAGCGAGCCGAAGACGTCGGAGATGCTCTCGTTCAGCGCGCCCGACTGTCCCTCGTAGACGAGGTTGGCCGTGTACTGCGTGACGCCGTGGGTGAGTTCGTGACCCGTCACGTCGATGGACCGGGTGAAGTCGCCGAAGATCTCGCCGTCCCCGTCGCCGAAGACCATCTGCGCGCCGTTCCAGAAGGCGTTCGCGTAGCCCCGGTCGAAGTGCACGGTCGAGCTGAGCAGCAGCCCCGCGCCATCGATCGAGTCGCGCCCGAAGCACTCCTGGAACATCGCCCAGGTCGCACCCGTCCCGTCGTACGCCTGGTTGACCGTCAGGTCCGTGGTGGCGGGGTCGCCCTCGGCGCGGACCACGGTGCCGGGCAGCGAGGTGCCGTTCTCCGCATCGTGGACGACTCGTCGCGGCCCTTGTCCGGCCCCCTCATCCTGGAAAGGAGCGGCATCCTGGGAAGGAGTCGCCGAGGAGCGGGCCCGGAACACGGCGTCGTGCTGCAGCGACAGGCGGTAGCGAGCGCGCAGGTTCGGGTCATCCGCGGTCCGCTCGAGGTGCTCGAGCAGGTACGGCGGGACGATGTGATGGACCCTCATGACCAGATGGTGCCCTTTCGAACGGGCACAGCAAAGGGCGAAATGCGGTAAAGTCGAGGATTTGTGGCTACCACCAGAGAAATGAAGGAAACCGGCTCTGGGAACCTGCGAAGGATAGTTTATCACGAGGGGTTGGAATTGCTGAAACCGGTCCAGGCTGAACAGGTTTACCTGACGACTTTCTATACGGCGCTCGACCGTGAGCGGGAGCGTACGGAGAGTCGCCGCGGCGACGAGCAGATCGCCGGCACCCGCAACGCGCAGGCCCTGCACCAGCGCGACGGCCGGATCCGCGACCTCAACGCGCGCCTGTCCCGGCTGAACTCGGCCGAGGAGGGGCTGTGCTTCGGCCGGCTGGACGACGAGTCCGGCGAGGTGCTGCACATCGGCCGGATCGGTCTGCACGACGAGGAGTACGAGCCGCTGCTGGTGGACTGGCGGGCTCCGGTGGCCAGGCCGTTCTACATCGCCACAGCGGTGGCGAATCACGGCATCGTGCGCCGCCGGCACATCCAGACCCGGCTCCGCCAGGTGGTCGACGTCCAGGACGAGCAGCTCGACCTGGACCGGACCGCGGACGGCGCGTCCCAGCCCGGTGGCGGGGTGGTCGGCGAGGCGGTGCTGCTGAACGCGCTGGAGGCCCGGCGGACCGGCACGATGGAGTCGATCGTCCGGACGATCCAGGCCGACCAGGACCGGATCATCCGCTCGGACCTGGCCGGGGTGCTGGTGGTCCAGGGCGGTCCCGGCACCGGCAAGACGGCAATCGCGCTGCATCGTGCGGCTTTCCTTTTGTATACACATCGAGAGCTTCTCGAAAAGCGCGGAATTCTGGTAGTCGGCCCCAATCCGACGTTCCTGAAGTTCATCGGCCAGGTGCTGCCGTCGCTCGGTGAGGACGGTGTCCGGCTCGTCACCGTCGCGGAGCTCTACCCGGGCCTGACCGCGACCCGGCCTGAGCCGGCCGAGGTGTCCGAGGTCAAGGGCCGCGCGGTGATGGCCGAGGTGATCGAGACCGCGGTCGCCGACCGGCAGTGGGTGCCGGCCGAGCCGCTCGAGCTCACCGTCGACCGGACCGTACTGCGGCTGGATCCGTCGCTGTTCGAGGACGCCCGCGCCAGGGCTCGCGCCCGCCGGCTGACCCACAACCAGGCCCGGCCGTTCTTCCTGAAGGACATCATCGACGCGCTGACCGGCCAGTACGCGGACATCATCGGCGAGGACCCGCTCGGCGGCGAGAACCTGCTCGACGACTACGACCTCCAGGAGCTACGCGCCGAGGTGGTGGCCGAGCCGGCCGTGGTGGCGTTGCTCGACCGCCTTTGGCCGCTGCTCACCCCGGAGGACCTGCTGGTCGACCTGTACGGCGACGAGGACAGGCTGGCGTCGGCGGCTCCACAACTCAGCCCGCTGGACCGCGAACACCTGCTCCGGTACGGCGACGACTGGAGCCAGGCCGACGTCCCACTGCTCGACGAGGCGGCCGAGCTCCTCGGCGACGACGGGCGCGACCGAGCCCGCGAACGCGCGGAGCGAGCCCGGGCGATCGCCTATGCCCAGGGATCCCTGGACCTGTTGTCGGGCTCGGGATCGACCGACTACGACGAGGACGACGAGGCGGAGATCCTCAGCGCCAAGGACATCCTCGACGCGGAGACCCTCGCCGCGCGGTACGAGGCTGGGGACGATCGCACGCTGGCGGAGCGGGCCTCGGTCGATCGCCGCTGGACGTACGGGCACGTGATCGTCGACGAGGCGCAGGAGTTGTCCCCGATGGCGTGGCGTGCGATCGCCCGGCGCTGCCCGCTGCGCTCGATGACGCTGGTCGGGGACGTCGCCCAGACGGGTGCGGCCGGCGGTGGTACCAGCTGGAAACAGGCACTCGCGCCGACGTTCGGGGATCGCTGGCGGCTTGCGGAGCTGACGCTGAACTACCGGACACCGGCCGAGGTGATGGAACTCGCCGCGGCTGTCCTGAAGGAGGTCGACCCGACCGCGAAGCCGCCTCGCTCCGTCCGGTCCACCGGGGTGAAGCCTTGGCACGTGGAGGTCCCGGCCGCGGAGCAGGCGGCGTACGCGGGCAAGGTGGCCGGTGCAGAGGTGCAGCACGGGCAGGTCGGGGTGATCACTTCGCGGCATCGGCTGGAGATCGTGCAGGAGGCGATCGGCGACCTCGCAGATGTCACGGTGCTGACTGTCGCCGGGGCCAAGGGACTCGAGTTCGACTCGGTGCTGGTGGTCGACCCGGACGGCATCCTGGTCGAGTCACCCCGGGGACTGCGGGACCTGTACGTCGCGCTGACCCGCTGCACTCAGCGGCTCGGTGTCATCGGTCCGCTACCCGACGTACTCCGCGACTCGGACACGTGGGAGATCCGGAGCTGAGGTCTGTTCCGGCCGCCCCGATCGTCATATTTTCGGAAGATGAAGAAGCCACTTCAGTGTCTTCTCGGCTTACACAGGTGGAGAACCGAGCGCAACGAGGAAGGGCAGCGGTACCAGCTGTGCCTGCGTTGTGGGACTTCGCGCGACAAGCTCTCGCTCAATGACTTCGGAGCCGGATTCTGAGAGCTAGTGGTCGACGCAGCACTTCTGCTGGTGCTCGACCTCGAACGGAATGAGTACGCCGCCGGCGGTCGGCTGGACCAGGAGGACCACCCGGCCGTTGCGGCGGATGGGGCGGACGAAGTCGAGGGTGTCGATCACGGTGTCGTCCTCGACCGGGAGACCGCCGAGGGCTTCCACCTCGTCGATGCCACCGCGTTCGCGGAGCTCGGCCGCGCCGGCCCGGATGATCGCCGAGCCGACCTTGTCCGCGACGGGGTCGGTGCCCAGCCTGCCGCCGAGCGGACCCAGGTCCGAACCGGAGATGGAGACGGCGAGGTGCGGCCGGTCGCCGCCCGGCACCATGTGGGTGCAGGCGACGATCGGACCGGACACGGTGGCGAGCAGCTGGTGCAGGAGGTGCTCGGCCTCGAGCGTGTCCCGGCTGTCCGCGTCGACGGCGATGATCACTTCTTCGGCAGAATCCAGATCGGGTTCGTGTAGAACCACAGGTCGGCCCACGGGTCCGCGTCGCCGACCACGTCGAGCTGCGGTCCCTTCGGGTCGATCGCCGCACCGAGGTAGCCGGCCTGGCTGCGATTGCCGTCGGTACCGCGGACGCGCACGTAGAACGGCTCCTCCGCCTTGCCGAGCGGCAGCACCTCGGGATCGGGCTCATGGTCGCGCGGGTGAGCGTGCGAGTGTCCCATCGTGCGTCCTCTCGGATGGCAGAAACCGCCGGGATCATCGCCTTTCCGAGTGACAGCAAGGTGTTTCTCCACATGAACCTCACAGGCCGCCTCCTGCCTCACCTTCCCTTGTTCTGCGATGGCGTCGCAGCTGCCGGCGGGCATGGACACAGCGGCCGGACCCGGTTTGAATGGCGCGGATGAGACGGCAGGTGTGGGCGGTGGTGCTGGCGACCGTGTTGGTGGCGGTGGTCGGCGTCGTGGTCGCCCTTGCCTCCCGCAACGACGCTGCCTCGCGCGGCGGCGACCTGGGCACCGTGCCCTCTGCCGGCGAGTCGCCCACGGCAAGGAACGTCGTCACGCCTACGCCGCCCCCGACCACCCGCCCGAGACGGACGCGACCGATCGTCTATGTGTTCCCCGTCGGTGGGTGTAAGGCGTCTGCCTCGCAGAGTCATCATGACTATCCGGCTTCGGACATCTTCGCGAAGGTGGGATGCCGGTTCGTGGCGCCTGTGGATGGGCGGGTCGACGAGGTGACTCGGGTCGATGCGTGGGACCCGAAGACGAATGTGGGCCGGGATCGCGGCGGGTTGTCGGTGTCGGTGGTGGGGGTCGATGGGGTCCGGTACTACGGGTCGCACCTGTCGGCGATCGCGGCGGGGATCAAGCCCGGCCTTCAAGTCAGGGCCGGGCAGACGTTGGCGCTGACAGGGAAGACCGGGAGCGCGCGGGCAACGCCGGCTCATCTGCATTTCGGGATCAGCTGGCCGACAGCGGCGGGCAAATGGTGGATCCGGCGCGGGTCAGTCCCGCCGCAGAGCTACCTGAACGCGTGGCACGACGGCAAGACGCTGTCGCCGGTTCAGGCGGTCGCACGCGCCCGGACGGCGTACGGGGTCGATCGCGGGTGCCGCTCGTACTGCTGAGGGTCAGCGAAGCGGACGGAAGAAGGCGCGGATGTCGTCGACGAGGAGGTCGGGGGCTTCCAGCGCGGCGAAGTGGCCGCCGCGGTCGAACTCGCTCCAGTGGGTGACGTGGTGCTCCCGCTCGAGGATGTGCCGCATCGCGGGATCGGTCGGGAAGACGGCGACGCCAGTGGGCACGGTGGAAGGCGGCGGATCAGCCGATGCGTGGCGGTTCTCGTAGTACAGGTTGGCCGAGGTCGCGCTCGTGTTGGTGAACCAGTAGATCGACACGTCGGTGAGCAGGTGGTCGAGCGAGACCGCGTCCTCCGGCAGCGGGCGAGCCGGGTCGGTCCACTCCTGGAACTTCTCGAGGATCCACGCGAGCTGCCCGACGGGTGAATCACTCAGGCCGAACGAGACCGTCTGCGGCTTGGTCGACTGCAGTTCGGCGTACCCCGTGCCGGTGGACCGAACCTGCTTCGCCGCCGCGAGCTTGGCCTGGTCGCGCTCGCTCAGGTCGTCGAAGTCCCCGGGCCTCGCGGCAGGAAAGGCCAGACCACCATTGAGGTGTACGCCGACCACGTGGTCCGGGTTGATCCGCCCGAGCAGCGGTGACACCACCGACCCCGTGTCACCACCCTGAGCGCCGTACTGCGAGTAGCCGAGGCGGGCCATCAGCCTGGACCAGGCTAGGGCGATCCGCTGGTGGTTCCAGCCGGATTCCTCCAGTGGGACGGAGAAGCCGTGGCCCGGGACGGACGGCGCGACCACGTGGAAGGCATCGGCCGGGCCACCGCCGTGGGAGGCGGGATCGGTCAACGGGCCGAGCACGTCGAGGAACTCCGCGACCGAGCCCGGCCAGCCGTGCGTCAGTATCAGTGGGAGCGCGCCGGGTTCGGGCGACCGCGCGTGCAGGAAGTGGATCGTCTGACCGTCGATGCGGGTGGTGAACTGCGGGAACGCGTTGAGCCGCTCCTCCCAGCTCCGCCAGTCATACTCCAGCCACCTAGCCACAACCCGCTGTAGGTAGTCGACGGGCACCCCGCGCTCCCAACCGGTCGAAGGGAGCGCTCGGGGCCACCGGACGCGCTCCAGCCGCTCGCGCAGATCGTCGATCGCCTCCTGTGGCACCTCGATCCGGAACTGCTCGATCCCTACCGGCGAATCCATTCCGCCAGGCTAGACAGCGGCCTTCGATCCGGTGCGGATTTTCCTGTCCGCGAGATCGAGTGGCAGCAGAGCGACGAGGAGGAAGACTCCGCCGAGGGGCATCAGGTCGAGGTTGATCGTGATGGTGATGAAGCCCAGCAGCAGGAGCACCGGCGACCAGACCGGCAGCTGGTGTTCGCGGGTGAGGAGGATGGCCAGCGTGAGCAGACCGGCGAGGAACAGCAGCGGGCCGACCGTGTAGAGGGTGTCGTACAGGCCGAGGTCGCCGGGCCAACGGTCGTACTCATCGCCGATCACGGACATGGCGGCGTGGTCGTCGGCGCGGAATCCCACGATCAGGTCGATCACGATCACCCGGAGGAACGCGGCGACGCCGATCAGCCCGGCCACCAGCGCGACCAGGCTCACCCCGCGCGCTCGGGCGAGCAACCCGCGCAGGACGAACAGCGCCACGGCGTACAGGGTGAAGCCGGTCAGGAAGAGCAGGTGGCCGATGGTCCAGGCGAGGCCGGGGCCGTGATCGCCATCCGCGCCGTCGATCCACCGGATGATGCCATAGGCAATGAAAAGGAGCGGTGCGGCAACGAAGGTCTTGGTCATGGTCACCATGCTGGCGAGCCGGCCCGGCCCGCACCTCGCCGCCGAGGACCAACTTGCCGCTGCGACTAGGTCGTGGGAGTGATCAGGCCGGTCTCGTAGGCGGCGATCACCGCCTGGACCCGATCGCGAAGGCCCAGCTTGGCCAGGGTGTTGCTGACGTGCGTCTTCACCGTGTGCTCGCTCACCGTGAGGGCCGCGGCGATCTCAGCGTTCGAGAGGCCGCGGCCGAGCAGGACCAGCGTCTCCCGCTCGCGCGACGTCAACACGTCGAGGCTCGCGGCCGGACCACTGCGGGGGCGGTTGCGGGTGAGGTCCGCGATCAACCGGCGAGTGATGGTCGGCGCGAGCAGCGACTCGCCCGCGGCGACCACCCGGACGGCGTGGACGAGGTCGTCGCGGCGGACGTCCTTCAGCAGGAACCCGCTCGCTCCCGCGTACAGCGCGTCGTACACGTAGTCGTCGGAGTCGAAGGTGGTCAGCATGATCACCTTCGTCGCGGTGCCGGCGCAGATCGTGCGAGCCGCCGCCAGCCCGTCCATCCGCGGCATCCGGACGTCGAGCAGCGCAACCTCGGGCCGGTGGGCGCGCACCAGTTCGACCGCCTCGGCGCCGTCGCCCGCCTCGCCGACCACCTCGATGTCGGGCTGCGCCTCGAGGATCATCGCGAACCCGCTGCGGACGAGTTCCTGGTCGTCGGCAAGTACCACTCGGATCATCGGACTCCTTCTGGACAAGGCAATCTGGCCCGAACCTCGAAGCCACCACCCGGACGCGGCCCGGCCTCCGCAGTACCGCCGCAAGCGGCCGCACGCTCCCGGATCCCGACCAATCCATGGCCGCCAGCAACAGTTGCCTGCTGCCCCTGCCCGTCGTCGACGATCGAGACCTCGAGCTCGTCGGCCGACCATTCCAGCCGTACTGCGACGTGCTGCGCGCGGGCGTGTTTCACGGTGTTGGTGAGCGCCTCCTGGACGATCCGGTACACCGCGATCTCCGTGTCCGGTGGCACCGGCCGCCGCTCACCCGTCACCTCGAGCGACGCGGTCCCACCGACGAGCTCGGGCAATTCGTCCAGGGTCGGCTGCGGAAGTCGCTGCGTTTCGTCCGCCTTGAGCACGCCTAGCAGCCGCCGGAGTTGCGTCATCGCGTCCCGCCCGGCGTCCGCGATCGCCTCGAAGGCCTGCTCCGCCCGCTCGGGATCACGCCGTACGACGACCGGGCCGGCCTCGGCCTGCACCACCATCAGGCTGACCGCGTGCGCCAGGATGTCGTCCATGTCGCGAGCGACGCGGGCCCGTTCCTCCGCCGCGGCGCGGGCCGCTTCGGCGACGCGCTCGCGCTCGAGTTGCTCCGCCCGTTCGCGCAGGGTCTCGGCATGCTCCCGACGGGTCCGCTCGAGAGAGCCCAGCAGGAACGCGGCCAGCGGAAGCAGCAGGGTGAACATGAACTCGTCGAGGTCGTTGTGCTTCAGCAGCAACGAGGCCGGCGGGAAGGTCACGAGGATGGCGACGAGTACGCCGAGCCGCTGCCACCGTTTCCGGCCGAGACTGGCGACCGTGTAGATCGCCACCAGGCCGGCGTACTGCAGGTTCTGTCCGGGGCGGTGGTACGCCGAGACTTCGGTGGCGGCCGCGCCGACGATCACCATCACGGCGAAGGGGGCGCGCCGGCGCCAGAGCAGCGGGATCACCGTAGCGAGGTTCAGGAGCAGGCCGAGCGCGGTCGCCTCGCCCGGGGCGGCGCCGATGAACGGGACCGAGGTCGCGACGGCGACGGCGAGCACCAGGCCCACGTCGACGGCGCGGTCGACCGGCCGCGGACCGGGGATCCCCAGGCGCGCCAACCAGCCATCGATCAGTCCGAGCACGCCCCCAGTCTGACTCAGCGGACCGGCCAGGACCTCGCTCGCACGAGCGAGGTCCCCGCCCCGCCTCCCCCGACCCGGTCAGTGCCCGGAGCCGCCGCGGGGCGGCGAGTGGGGCACGGCGGCCGGCTGGCTCAGGGCCAGGTGAGCATGGCGGCGCCGCGGGCGGGGGCTGCCTGGTTCGCGGGATCGCCTGCTCTTCAGGCGTTCGCGTAGTACTCGGGTTTCATCTCAATCAGCTGGACGTAGTTGCCGTCCGGGTCGATCATCGTCGCGAACCAACCGACGCCCCGATCCTCGGGCTCGACCAGCCACTCCACGTCGAGCGTCCGCAGATGCGCGGCCGCCGCCTGGATGTCGTCGACCGCGAAGTTGATCACCACGCGACCGGGTTCGGCGGTACGGCCGGCGACGTCGTCGCGCTTCTCGATCACCAGGCCGAAACCACCGACGTTGAGATTGCCGTAGCCGTCCGTCTCGGCGCGGAAGCCGTCGCGGTACCACGTCTTGAGACGGTCGGGGTCGGTGCTGCCGAGCAACATGCTGTTCAGAACGGGCCGGTCCATGATGTCTCCTCCTCCGAGCCGGCTTTCGGCTCACGACCGGTACGTCGGAGTCGCCGCGGCAGGCTCGACACGGCCCGGCGGCAGAGACAGAAAAACGTCCGCACCGGAGGACCAGGCGCGGTCACGGTGCGGACGGTGAATGTTCTTCTACTTCAGGCGCTGTTACTAAGAGACTTACTGAATCACGCGCATTCCAGAGGGGATTGAGGGCGGCAAGCGAGGGGCAGAACGCCCGCTGTCGCTTGCCGCCGATCGATGGCTTCGATCCCGCAAGTCCGGAGGACTAGCGGGGGGCCACATCCCACATGCGCTCGCCGGGCAGGGGGTCGGGGAGACGATCGACGGCCGGCATCGGGTCGTTGGTGACCCGGAGACCGGCGAAACGACGGCTCATGGCGTGTGCGTACCGCTCGGCCAACGCCGGTTCGGCGTTGTAGTCGGCGATGACATGCTCACCGAACCAGACTCGTACGCGTCGGCGCTCAGACGTCTGGGTGGCGGTGGCGGTTGTCACTTGTCCTCCTGGTAATTCGAGGGGTGGTCGGCCTTCAGGCGCGGAGCGAGCGCGGTGCCGGTGCGCCGTGTGTTCACCGTCACGTCAGATCCAACGGACGACGCGGACGTCAGGTCACGCCCGAATTTGGCCGATCGTCCAGAAAGTGGAATCCATTCCCCATCGCCGCTCGAAGCTTTGTTCGGTTCTCGCTGGAGAGCCAATTCACAGGGTTTCCTCAGGAACGACACGCCGGGTGTGACATCGCCGCTCCGTAGGCTGGGTGACGTGACCATCGAAGACGCTGGGCCGAGGGCTCTGGCTGTTCCTGAACGGGTCGTACTGCCAACGGGGATCGCCACTGTCCAGACCGAACAACTGATCGGAGACGTCAGCGACGCGCTCCGCTTGCTCGACGCCGTGGAGCGGGTCCGCGGCCATGCACACCCACTGATCCTCGGCCTGCAGGACGCCGTCGGCATGAAGATGCCCGCCGCTCTCGTGCTGAGCGCGATCTCGAACGGCCGGGACACGGTCGAGGCCGTCGCCGAGCAGATCGGCACCACCCCCGGCGAGGCAGAGCTCGCGATCGCCGACCTCGCCGCGCTCGGCTTGGTCCGCACCTCCCCGGAGCTCGCCGTCACCGGGGTTGGCCAGGCGCGACTGGCCCAGCTGGACGGCCTGACGGTCCGCGTCCTCGACGTGGTCACCGGCATCCTCGGCCCGACCGACGCTGCCCAGCTGGTCCGCCTGCTGCACACCGTCGCCGACGGCCTCGAGTCGGCCACCGTCACCGCCACCGCATCGGACCAGTCCCTCCCGCCAGCGATCCTGCACAACTGACCACCGCGCGTACGGCGTACCGCCTGAGTACGCCGTACGCGGGTGATCCCCGCGTACGCCGTACCGGCGGGGTGATGTCGAAGCGGGCGGGGGTGGCGTCGACGTACCTGGTGAAGGGCACCGCTTGGTGCGTGACGCGAGGAGGGCGAGATGTTCAAGGAGACGAAGGCGTTCAGCGGGTTCTCGGTGGACGACATCCCGGCGGCCAGGGAGTTCTACGCCGGGACGCTAGGGCTCGAAGTAACCGAGGACAACGGGATGCTCCAGCTGCAGATCGCCGGCGGGAATCCGGTGCTGGTGTATCCGAAGGACAACCATGTGCCGGCCGAGTTCACCATCCTGAACTTCCCGGTGGACGATATCGCGGCCGCCGCGAAGGGGCTGGCAGACCGAGGGATCACGTTCGAGCGGTATGGCGACGGCCACGACGAGCAGGGCGTCTTCCGAGCGGGCGGACCGCCGATCGCCTGGTTCAAGGACCCGGCGGGCAACGTGCTCTCGGTCATCGAGGAATGAGCGGTCAGCTGCTGGGGATCGGGTCGTCGTACTGCCCGAGGCGACCCTGGTAGCGAGAGTGGCCGAGATACGGCCACGCGTAGGCGGTGCAGCCGTGCAGGCCGAGGGTCTGCTGCTGCATCACGGGCGCGGGCTGTCCCGCAGCAGGGCACAGCTCGTGCCCGCGGCCGAGCCGGTGGCCGGTCTCGTGATTGATCATGTACTGCCGGTACTGCGGCAGCGGTGCTCCGTAGTTCGGGACACCGTGAGCCCAGCGGGCGACGTTCAGCACGACGCGGTCGCCGATCCGGCAACTCGTGTACCGGTCGGGGCCGCCGCCACAGATGGCGTCGCGGGTCGACGGCGTGACGAGCATCAGGGTGAAGTCGGCCGCCTGGCCCGGACCGACCTGACGGAATCGCCAGAGTCCACCGGAGGCCCAGCCCTGCGGGGCGGCGTACGTGGCCCGGACGAAGTTGGCGAAGGCGGTGCGGTCGACGCCCTTGATGCCGCCCTCGATCGCGATCTGGAAGGTGCGGAGGGTGCCGGCCTTGCCGATCGTGGCCGGGTTGCCGGGGAGCACCGAGTAGCGCACCGTCCCCCGCTGCGGGTAGGCGATCCGCTCCGCTGGTCCGCCCGGCGCCGAGCTCGTCTTGGGCGAGACCTTGGCGCCGGGACCGCTGGCGGGCTCGTTCTCGGCTTCCCCTGGGTCGTTCTGCGCCCGGCCGTTCTGGGATTGACCGTTCTGGGATGGGCCGGTGGAGGTGTTGGCGGCCGGCCGCTCCGGGTAGCCGTTGCGGGCGAACGGGCTGGCCGGGAGCTGGTACAGAGCTCCCACGGCGACCGCCGCCGCGATCCCCAGGACGGCGACCCTCATCTTGCGCATCGACAAGCTCCTCACACCGCGCCCACGTTGAGCGCGTCCTCACCTCTTACTTGCCTGATCCGGCAGAACCCCTTCTCGGTCCGGTGATCTCACGACCCGTGCTGCCTCGACCTCTGTTGCCTCGACCTCTGGTGCCCGATCCCGCGGAACCCATGAATCGCGCTTCCATGCTCGCTCGCTCTCGAGCGGACTCAAGCGCGGACGATCCTCAGGCGTTGGGCCGGGTAGCTGCTGTCGGCGAAACCGAGCGCGCGGTACAGGCCGTCGCCTTCCGCGGTGGCGTGAAGCTCGACCTGGCCGACGGCGGTCTCGTCGCGGTACCAGTCGAGCAGTGCGATCACGCAGGCGCGAGCCAGGCCGCGGCGACGGAAGGCCGGCTCGGTGCTGACGTTGTACAGGTGCCCGCGCGTCGTGCTGAGGTCATTCGGACCGGGCGGGTGCACGTTGCAGTTCCCTGCGGCGCCGGCGACCACGCCGACCTCCGGGTCGTCGACGACGAACGCGGCGAACGTCTCCGTCGAGGCGAGCTGCTCGGTGAAGAACCGCAGCGCGGACTCCCGCCATGGTGCGTCCGCACCACCGATGTCCTGGCCCATCGCCGCAAGCATCAACCCCCTGAGCCTGACAAGCGCCTCCGCGTCATCCGGCTTGGCCCGACGTACCTCGATCCCAGTCACCCGGAAATCATCTCCCGCCGCGGTCGGACGAGTTGTAGGCGCCCAACTGCTGGATCTGGTTGGGCCGGCGGCAGGTCTCAGCCGAGCGGCGTACCTGTCACGCGTAGCGGATGCCGAGGCCGCCGTCTACGGACCAGTTGGCGCCGGTGACGAAGGCGGCGGCTGGGGAGGCTAGGAAGCAGACGACTTCGGCGACGTTCTCGGGGGTGCCGATGCGGCCGAGGGGGTGGACCTGGAGGGCGGAGTCGCGGGCGCCGGGGATGGTGTCGAAGAACTCCTCGAGCAGGTCGGTGCCGATGAAGCCTGGGCTGACGGCGTTGACTCGGACGTCGTGCGGGGCGACGTCGAGGGCGAGGCTGCGGGTCATGCCGACCAGGCCGGACTTCGCCGCGGCGTACGGGAACATGCCGGCGGTGGTCAGGTTCGAGTGGATCGAGGCGATGTTGACGATCGAGCCGTGCCGGGCGGCGATCATCGCGGGCAGCACCTGGCGCGCCATCAGCCAGGCGCCCTTGAGGTCGACGTCGAAGACGCTGTCCCATTCCTCGACGGTCATCTGGGTGGCATCGGCGTAGGCGTTCTTGCCGGCGTTGTTGACGAGCACGGTGATCGGCTTGCCGAGTTCCTCGGTGAGCGAGGCGACGGATCGGCGGACAGAATCCTCGTCGGTGATGTCGCCGACCGCGGCAGCCACCGTCGCGCCGGTCTTCCTGATCTCCTCGGTGGTGCCGGCGAGCTCATCAGCCAGTATGTCGAGCAGCGCGACCGCGGCGCCTTCCTCGGCGGCCTTGGCGGCTACTGCGCGGCCGATACCCCGGGCGGCTCCGGTAACGAGCATGACCTCGTCCGTCAGACGTCCAGACACTGCTGCCTCCTCCATCGGTGTAGAAGCACCCTAGTGCCCGTAGATCCCCGCTCGGGCGGCCGCGGCGGAATCTCTCGCATACTGTTCGGCGGCCACGCGCGACAGCGGCTGCCGCAGCAACACCAACTGGTGGTAGATCGGCGCCGTCGCAGTCATCAGAACGCGCTGGGGATCGGTGTCCGGCGGGACCTCGCCGCGATCGATGGCTCGCTGTACTACGACCGCGCTCCGGGTGTACCGGTCCTCCCAGAAAGCACGCAACGCGTCGGCCGCCTCCGGAGTACGGAACGAGGACGATATGACGGCGACCGTCAGCGAAGGCGCGACGGCTAGTGCGTCATGAATCTCCCGGTTGAGCTTCATCAGGTCGCCTTCGAGCGAGCCGGTGTCGGTCGGCGCCCAACTGTCATCCACGCCCGCGGCCAACAGATCGACCAGCAAGCCGGCGACAGTTCCCCAGCGGCGGTAGACCGTCGTCCGGTGCACGCCCGACCTCGCGGCGACGCCGTCGATGGTGAGCCCGTCGTACCCGTGCTCGGCCAGTTCGGCCTCGACGGCCTTCAGCACGTCCGCCCGGACCCGGGCGGTCCGGCCGCCGGGCCTGGTTGCGTTCTCAGCAACTGCCATGGCATGATCCTAATGCAACATTCGTCGCATTAACCGGAGGTAGCAGTGATCTTCTGACCCCCGCCGTCGAACCCGGCCGTCATCTCGTGACCGCCAGCCGTTCCCGCGAGAGTCAGGAGGACACCTATGTCTACCCAGTTGTCCGAACTCGCCCGGCATCGCGGCGCGGGTCGGCTCGGGTTGTTCAGGCGGGACCAGCTGCAGACTCGCGTGGGCTCGTTGTCGACGGGACAACGCCGACGCTTGGCGCTCGGCCGCCTGCTCACCACGCCGTACGACCTGATGGTGCTGGACGAGCCGACGAAACCACTTGTCGCTCGTGCCGGTGGAAGAACTGGAAGCCGCGCTCGGCCGCTACGACGGAGCCCTGGTGGTGGTCAGCCATGACCGGCGCTTCATCTCTCGTTGGCGCGGCGTGACTCTCGAACTGAAGGAGAATTCCCTTGCAGGTCACTGAATTCACTGTCGCCGCAGCGGACGAAGGCCCGTACGGCGTGACGTTGGGCGTGGGTGGCTCGGAGGTGTGGACCACGCTTGTTCATGCGGGAGTGGTTGCGCGGGTCGTGGACGGTCAGGTCGAGCGGTTCGAGCTGGGTGCGCCCGGGAGCCGGCCGAGCGTGATCGTGTCCGGGCCGGACGAGGCCGTGTGGTTCACCCGGAACGGGGACGACCGGATCGGGCGGATCGGGCCGGACGGGGTGGTGTCGGCTGTGGACGTGCTCAGAGCGGGAAGCTCGCCGTACGGGTTGTGCGTCGGGCCGGACGGGGCGCTGTGGTTCACGTTGATGACTACGGACCGCATCGGCAGGGTGAGTGTGGAGGGAGTCGTCTCGGAGTTCCCGATCGGCACGACCGGCGCGTTCCCCGCGATGATCACGGCCGACGAGGACCTGTGGTTCACGCTCAACCAGGGCAACGCGATCGGACGGATGACCGTGGACGGCGAGGTGACGACCTATCCGTTGTCCACAGCGGGCGCCGGACCGGTCGGGATCAGCGCGGGCCCGCAGGGCGTGTGGTTCGTGGAGATCATCGCGGGCCAGGTCGGCCGGATCGACCGGGACGGCAAGATCGAGGAGTTCCCGCTGCCGGATCGGGCGTCGAAGCCACACGCAGTGATCGCGCTTCCTGACGGCGGCTGTTGGGTGACCTTGTGGGGTTCGGCTGCCTTGGTCCGGCTGGACTCCCACGGCACGGTTGTCGACCAGCATCAACTGGGCGAAGGCACCGAGCCACACGGCCTCGCGGTCGCGCCCGACAGTTCGGTCTGGGTGGCGCTCGAAACCGGGACACTGGCCCACGTCGTTCACTGAGCCCGCTGAGTGAGGTGTTCTCGACCACAGCCCACGCTGAGCGAGACCTGCGAGTGAGGGGACTCACCCGGTGGAGGGAGGACGTCGGAGCGGTGCGGGAGCAGTGTGGATCTCGTGACCACAGTGGTGGGACCGAGGGTGGCGGCGCCGGCGAAACGCTCGACCGGCGCGCGGATCAAGGACGTGCTGGCGGTGGGCCGCCCGGCGTTCTGGGTGGTGTCGGTAGTTCCTTATTACGTAGGGATTCTGCTGGCCACCCACCGGTTGGTGCCGACCGTCGAGGACTGGCCGCGGTTGATCGTCGGCGCCGTGGTCATGGGTCCGTTGCTCTGGCTGGCGGTGCTGGCGATCAATGACGCATACGACCTACCGGGTGATCTCCTCAACCCGCGCAAAACGACGTCGCCGCTGCTCGACGGCCGCGTCTCGCTCGCGGCGGCCAAGCGGATCGCCCTCATCGCAGGAATCGCATCGATCGCGGTGGGCCTGATCGTCGGCGTCGTGTTCACCCTCGGCGTCGTGCTCGCGCTGCTGCTCGGCTGGGCGTACAGCGTGCCGCCGGTCCGGCTGAAGACCCGGGCCGGGTTCGACGTCGCCGTGAATTCCCTTGCCCTGGGCACCTTCGGCCCACTGGCCGGCTGGGCCGCGGTGAGCCCGGACCTCAGCGACTTCCCGTGGCTGATGGCGTTGCAGGGCACGTTGGCCGCGATCGGGCTCTACCTGCCGACCACGCTCGCCGATCTCGAGGCGGATCGTGCCGCGGGCTACCGGACGATCGCGGTCCGCCTCGGCGCGAGTACGACGTACCGGCTGGGCTTCGCATTCTGGATCGCAGCTGCCGGGCTGTCCGTCGTACTGGCCGCGCTCGATGCGGTGATTCCGCGGAGCATGCTGGCGCTGGAGATCGTGATGGTGCCGGTGCTCGTCGCGGCGTACCGGCAGTTGATCGGGCCGAGGATGACCTTCAAGGGAGTCGTCGTGCTCGCGTCACTCTTCCTGTTCCCGTGTGGGACGTTCGCGCTGACCTACACCGGGGTGCTCTGAGCACTCACACGTCCCGGTCGCAACCCGTTCTACAGGTATGGATTTCGACTGGCAGAAGCTGACCGCGGAACTCGACGAGCACGGCTGCGCGCTCACGCCGCCTCTGCTCACACCCGAGCAGTGCACCGAGATCTCCGGCCTGTACGACGAAGTGCACCGGTTCCGCTCCACGATCGACATGGCCCGCTACCGGTTCGGCTCTGGGCAATACCGGTACTTCGACCACCCGCTGCCCGAGGTGATCGCCGAACTGAGGGAGGCGTTCTATCCGCACCTGCTGCCGATCGCGCGCGACTGGGCCGCGCGACTCGGGCGACCCGCGCCCTGGCCGGACACCCTCGATGAGTGGCTCGACGCCTGCCACCAGGCTGGGCAGGTCAAGCCGACGCCGATCCTGCTCAAGTACCAGGCCGGCGACTGGAACGCGCTGCATCGCGACCTGTACGGCGACCTGGTGTTCCCGCTGCAGGTGGTGATCGGGCTGGACCGGCCGGGCGTGGATCACGCCGGCGGCGAGTTCCTCCTGGTCGAGCAGCGGCCGCGCGCGCAGTCCCGCGGTACGGTCACGTCCTTGCCGCAGGGGCACGGGCTGATCTTCACCACTCGCGACCGCCCGGTGAAGTCCGCGCGCGGCTGGTCCGCGTCCCCGGTGCGGCACGGCGTGAGCACCGTCCGGTCAGGACTCCGCCACACGCTGGGACTGGTTTTCCACGACGCCGCGTGAGCTGATCCGGTCCTGGAAGGACCGCCGGGAGACCGCGGCAACCACCTCGGCCAGGACCTGACCGAGCGGCGCCGACAGTTCGGCGTCCAGCTCGGCCATCGCGGTCGTGGTCGCCTTCCACTCGGCCTCGATGGTCGGCAGCAGTTCGCGTGTCTTGTCGGTGAGGTGCACGATCCGCTGCCGGGCGTCCGAGCCGGGTTGCAGGGTCACGAGTCCAGCGCGTTGCAACTGCGCGACCGTCTGGCTCGCGGCGGAGTGCGTCACGCCGACCGCAGTCGCCAGGTCGCGGATCGACAACGGGCCCTCGGCAACGATCGTGCGGATGATCGGCGAGAACCTCGGCCGGTACTCAGGCAGGCCGAGCTCCAGGTAGACCTTCGCCACGTCCCCGTCGAGCAACTCGAGCACGTGCCGCAATCGGGTGCCGATCGCGCCGTCCATGGTAGTAATCTAACAGCACTGTTAGATCTGACGCGACGGAGGCCCTCGATGTACCCGGCGGACACGGAACCGTACGACCACGGCATGCTCGATGTCGGAGACGGCCAGCTCGTCTACTGGGAGGTGTGCGGCAACCCCGACGGCAAGCCCGCGGTTGTGCTGCACGGCGGACCCGGCTCCGGAGCCCGGCCGTTCTGGCGCGGCTACTTCGACCCGGCGAAGTACAAGGTGGTGCTGTTCGACCAGCGCGGCTGCGGGCACAGTACGCCGGACGCCGCCGAGCCGGAGGCGGACCTCAGCACCAACACCACCTGGCACCTGGTCGCGGACATCGAGCAGTTGCGCGAGCACCTCGGCATCGAGAAGTGGCTCGTCCTCGGTGCGTCGTGGGGAGCCACCCTGGCCTTCGCGTACGCCGAGCAACACCCGTCGTCGGTCTCCGAGATCGTCCTGTTCAGTGTCACGAGCACGACTCCCCGCGAGGTCGAGTGGATCACGCGGGACATGGGCCGCATCTTCCCCGAGGAGTGGGCCCGCTTCCGCGACGTCGTACCGGAGAACGAACGGGACGGAAACCTGGCCCAGGCCTACTCGCGCCTGCTGCATGACCCGGATCCGGCTGTCCGCGACCGAGCGGCCCGGGCCTGGTGTGAATGGGAGGACACCCACGTCGCCACGCACTCCGGTTACCAGCCGGACCCGCGCTACGAAGACCCCGTACTGCGACTCCGCTTCGCGCGGCTGGTCTCGCACTACTGGGGACACGCGGCCTGGGTGGAAGACGGCGCACTGCTCCGCGACGCCGGGAAGCTGGCGGGTATCCCCGGAGTACTGATCACCGGGCGGCTCGACATCAGCAGCCCGCCGGACACCGCGTGGCACCTGGCGCACGCCTGGCCCGACGCCGAGTTGCACATCGTCGGGGACGCCGGCCACGGGGCGAGCAGCGCAAGTGTTTCCGACCTCGTGCTGGCCGCGATCGACCGCTTCGCCGGCTGACTCAGGCATCGCCGTCGGCCGGATCGGCGACAGAAAAGTTGATCGCTCATCTTTACAACGATTGATGGTGCCTGGACCCTGTTGGGATGACGGTGACCCGGACTGATCTCGAGTCGGACTACAGCCTCGACCGCGACGCGATCGCGCGGTTCGCCGAGGACGGGTTCGTCAAGCTGAAGAACGTGCTCAGCCCGGAGACCATCACGCAGTACGAGCCGGAGATCACCGGCAAGGTGATCGAGTTGAACACGCAAGACCTGCCGCTGGAGGAGCGCGACACCTACGGCAGGGCGTTCCTGCAGGTGACGAACCTGTGGCAGGACAGCGAGCAGGTGCTGGAGTTCGTCTCGTCGCCGCGGCTGGCCCGCATCGCGGCGCAACTACTCGGTGTCCGATCGGTCCGGCTGTACCACGATCAGGCGCTCTACAAGGAGTCCGGCGGCGGGGTGACACCGTGGCACGCGGACCAGTACTACTGGCCGTTCGCCACGGATCGGTGCGTGACCGTGTGGATCCCGCTGCAGGAGACACCGCTGGAGATGGGTCCGCTGGCCTTCGCCTCCGGGAGTCATACCTTCGAGCACGGACGGGACCTGCCGATCAGCGACGAGTCCGAGCGGGTTTTGCAGGAGGCGCTGGCCGAGCAGTCGTTCCCCGAGGTCGTCGAGCCGTACGAACTGGGCGAGGTGAGTTACCACCTCGGCTGGACGTTCCACCACGCGGCGCCGAACGGTTCTGACGTACCACGCCGGGTGATGACGATCATCTACGTGGACGCGGCGATGGAGATCGCGCCACCGGCCAACAACTTCCAGGAAGCCGACCTGGCCGCGTGGATGCCGGGCAACGCGGCCGGCGAGACGATCTCATCGCCACTGAACCCGGTCCTGTACGCCAACTGACCGCTGCTCGCCCCTCGCCTAGCCTCCCTCAGCACCCCGCCCGCAACGGACGGCCGCTTACCTTAGAGGCGGCTGCGCATCTCGGCGTCGAAGGAGTCCTGCAGCGCCTTCATCGCAGCCGCCTCGGCAGGATCCGCGAACAACTCGGGCAGCGTCGCCGGATCGACGTCGTACAGGTGGGTCTGGAGCCACCAGATGTTGCCCTGCGGGTCCTTGATCCGGCAGCCGCGATCGCCGACGATCCTCGACGTGGTCAGCTCGGTCACCACCGTCGCACCCGCCTCCAGGGCCCGCGCCAGCACTCCGTCCACGTCGTCGACGTACACACTGAGCAAGCTCGGCGTAGCCGGCCAGTCCGGCCGCGCGTCGAACGCCATCAACACCGAGTCGCCGACTATGACCTCTGAATGCCCGATCGTCCCGTCCTCGTTCAGCACCCGGAACGCCTTCTCGGTCTCGAACACGTGCTCCACGAACTCGAGCCAGGCCGCGGCGCCTCGGACGGAGACGTACGGCGTGACAGTGCCCTTACCACCGGGATTACTTGATTTCGTCGTCATGCCTCGAGCCTTCCAACAGAAGAGGACAACTTGTGTCCTCTACCTTCGGCGGTCAGGCACACCCGCTGGTTCGGCTGAGGGCGCGCATTGCGGCTAGGACCTGGCGGTCTGTGGGGGCGGGTGTGGCCGGCGTGGGACCCGGGGCGCGGAGACCGTCGAGGACGTAGGAGAGATGGCGCCGCCAGGCGGTGGGCGCGGCATCGGCGGTTCGCTGGATCAGGCCTGCGGCCGCCATGAGGATCAGCACTACGTCCGCGTGGCCGAAGTCGGCGCGCAGGACACCCGCGTCCTGCGCGTTGTCGATCAACTGGTTGAGGTTGTCGAACGCGATCCCGCGAAGCTCAGCCAACTCCCCTTTGCCGCCGATCGACGCGGTGAGCAGATCGGCGAGAGCGCGGTTGGTCGCCTGGAGTTCGCCCAGGAAGACCAGATGTCCGGCGAAGGCGTTCCACGGGTCGGGCTCGGCCAGGGCGCGTTCGCTGGCGTCGACGACCTGCCGGAGGGTGTCGAGGAAGACCGCGGCGATCAGATCCCGGCGGACCGGGAACCGGCGGTAGAGGGTGGCGTTACCAACACCGGCGCGGCGGGCGATCTCGTCCAGGGGCGCGTCGAGGCCACGCTCGGCGAAGACGGCCCGCGCGGTTTCGACGAGCAACAGGCGGTTGCGCTCGGCATCGGCCCGCAGGTTCTCGGTCGGCATGCGGTCCAGCATACGGGGCTAAATGGGGAGGCGTCCCCGTATCGGTGGTACCGTCGGAACTAAGTAGGGACCAATCCCCGATTAAGACTTCGAAGGTGGCTGCAGATGGCACGCGCATTGGTGATTGCGGAACGCGACGAGAAGCCCGCGATCCAGGAAGTACCGGCCCAGATCCCCGAGGCGGGTCAGGTCCGGGTCGCGGTCGAGGCGGCGTCGGTGAACGGGATCGACGCGGCGACGGCGGCGGGGTACCTGTGGGATCTGATGCCGCACACCTTCCCGGTCACCCTGGGCCGCGACTTCGCGGGCCATGTGGAGGCGGTTGGCGATGGTGTGACGAATGTCCAGGTCGGAGATCGGGTGGCCGGGGTGATCACCGGGATGACTCTGGGCAAGGGTGCCATCGCCGACAGCGTGACGGTCGACGCCGGCACGACTGCCGTGATCCCCGAAGCGGTCAGCTCGGCCCAGGCGGCCGGGCTCGGCCTTGTCGGTCTGACCGCGACCGCTCTGCTCGACGCCCTGAAGCTCACGGCCGATGACACGGTCCTGGTGTCCGGCGCGACCGGCGGTGTCGGAGCAGTCGCAGTGCAGCTGGCTGCGGCGACCGGAGCGAAGGTGATCGGTACGGCTCGCCCCGGAGCGGCCGAGTTCGTTCGCGGGCTGGGCGCGCACGAGGTCGTCGACTACACCGCCGACCTCGGCGCCGCTGTCCAGGCAGTGGCACCGGACGGCGTGACCGCGGTCGTCCACGCGGCCGGCGACCCCGCCACCGTGGCCGGGGTCCTGCTGCCGGGTGGACGCCTGGCATCAGCGCTGGGCGCGACCCCGGAGCAGGCCGGTCGCGACGACGTCATCGTTCTGCCGGCGATGGCGGACGCGACCAGCGAGCAGCTCACGAAGTTGCTGGAGGCAACGGCCAACGGCAGCCTCCAGGTCCCCCTGTTCCACACCTACACCTTCGACGAAGCGCACCAGGCCGTTTCCGACTTCGGCAGCCACAAACTCGGCAAACTGGTCATCATCATCCGTTGATCCGAGCCCTGGGCACACAGGTTGCGGCTAGGAGGCCGCGGAGGTGTAGCGGCCGGCCAGGCTGATGGCCGCCTCCTTCAGTTCGGGTGGGCCGACGAATTCGAGGTCGGTCTCGAACATGCCGAAGGTGGCGGCCAGGCCGGTCCAGGACCAGCCGTTCAGGGTCAGCCGGCAGGAGGTCGGGCTGACCTCTTCCACGAGTGCCTCGCGGCCGGCCCAGCGGGCGATGTCCGAGGCCTTCGCCTGCAGGATCGCCGTACCGCGGCACGGCCACTGGTCCCGGCTCTGGAAACGACTCGAGATGTACGTCGCGACGTCGGGCGCGGGGAGTTCGCGCGGGGTGAAGCGCGGCCCGGTCGGGGTCTTCGGCAACATCCGGTCCACCCGGAAGGTGCGCCAGTCGTTCCGCTCGAGGTCCCAGCCGACCAGGTACCAGCGGCCGCCCCAGGTCACCAGGTGGTGCGGCTCGACCCGGCGGGGCGGCACCCACTCGTCCTCGGACGCACCTGGGGACGCGTAGTCGAAGCGCAGTACCTCGCGGGCGCGCAGCGCGGTACCGATCGCGATCAGGTGTTCGGAGTCGACCTTGATCCGGCGCGAATCGGCGTACCGGTCGACCGTGGTGACCTGGAGGGCGTCGACGCGTTGCCGTAGTCGCGCGGGCATCACCTGGCGGACCGTGGCGAGCGCGCGCAGGGCGCCTTCCTCGATGCCGGTCACGGTGGTCGTCGCGGTCTGCAGCGCGACGGCGACCGCGATCGCCTGGTCGTCGTCGAACAACAGCGGAGGCAGGTCGGCGCCCGCGTCGAGGCGGTAGCCACCGTCGGGGCCCTTGGTCGCGCGCACCGGATAACCGAGGTCGCGCAGCCGGTCCACGTCGCGGCGGACCGTACGCGGGCTCACTTCCAGCCGTTCGGCCAGCAGCGCGCCCGGCCAGTCGCGGCGCGCCTGGAGCAGGGACAGCAGCGAGAGAAGTCGAGCCGAGGTTTCGGACATGCCTTCAGATTGCCACGGGTAACGGCCAGAACCTGTCCTCTACTGCTGGAAATGTCGTCCCCAAGAACCCTGACGAAGGAGACGACCCGTGATCAGCACCCGAGAGCTCACCAAGGACTTCGTGGTGAGCCGCACCGAGACCGTGCACGCGGTCCGCGGCATCAGCCTGGACGTCGAACCGGGCGAACTCGTCGCCGTGCTCGGCCCCAACGGCGCCGGCAAGACCACCACGCTGCGGATGCTCACCACCCTGATCGCCCCGACCTCCGGCACCGCGAAGGTCGCCGGGTACGACGTCGCCGCGGAGCCCGGCCAGGTCCGCCGGCAGATCGGGTACGTCGGCCAGGGCAACGGCGCCGGGCATTCCCAGCGGGTCAGCGACGAGTTGTACGGCCAAGGCGTGATCTACGGTCTCGACCGCCGCGCGGCACGCCAGCGCGCGGAGGAACTACTCGAGTCGCTCGAACTGAAGGACCTCGCGCGCCGCAAGGTGTCCGAGCTGTCCGGCGGTCAGCGCCGCCGGCTGGATGTCGCGATGGGCCTGGTACACGCGCCCGGGTTGCTCTTCCTGGACGAGCCGTCGACCGGCCTCGACCCGCAGAACCGCGCGAACCTGTGGGACCACATCCTGCGGATGCGCGAGCAGTACTCGATGACGATCGTGCTCACCACGCACTACCTGGACGAGGCCGACTCGATGGCCGAGAGGGTCGTCGTGGTGGATCACGGCGAGGTGATCGCGGACGACACCGCCGATGCCCTGAAGGCGAAGCTGGCCGGCGACCTGCTCCAGCTGACCATTGCCCCCGGCAACCTGCAGGAGCTGGCCCGGCTGGCGGACAAGTTGCCCGGCGCGAAGGATCTGGTGGCCGAGGGCGACCGGATCACCGTCAGGGTCGCAGACGGCCCGGCCGCGTTGCCCGAACTGATCACCGCCGCCCAGCACGCCGGCGTACCGGTCGCGACCGCGCAGGTGCACCGGCCGACGCTCGACGACGTCTTCCTCAACCTCACCGGCCGCAGCCTGCGTGAGGCCGACTCCACCGGAAAGGCCGCAGCATGACCACCCTGACCGTTTCCTCCGTGCACCTCGGTACGCCGGAGGCCGGGCGGCGCAGTCTGCTCCGTGACACCGGCATCGTGATGACCCGCGAGCTGAAGCCGGTACTGCGGGACCCGTTCTCGTTGCTCTTCGGGATGATCCAGCCGCTGATCTTCCTCGGCCTGTTCGGGCCGCTGCTGGCCGGGTCGATGGGCGGGTCGCTCGACGGCGGCGTCTGGCAGTGGTTCGTGCCGGCGATCCTGGTGATGACGACGCTGTTCGGCACCTCGGCGACCGGGGCGAACCTGCTCTTCGAGTTCCAGACCGGTGCGCATGAGCGGATGATGGTGACGCCGCTGAGCCGGTCGTCGCTGCTGGTCGGGCGGGCGTTGAAGGAGATGGTCCCGCTGCTCGGCCAGGCGGTGATCGTGATCGCGGTGATGGTGCCGTTCGGCTTCGACCTGCACCTGGACGGCGCGCTCCTCGGGCTCGCACTGTTGGCGGTGTTCGGGATCGGGCTAGGCTCGTTCAGCTATGCGCTGGCGATCGCGGTACGCAAGCAGGACTGGATGTTCTGGGTGGTGCAGCAGACGTTCCTGTTCCCGCTGATGATCCTGTCGGGGATGCTGCTGCCGCTGGAGACCGGGCCGGAGTGGATGCGGGTCGCGTCGAAGTTCAACCCGCTGTCCTACCTGGTCGACGCGGAGCGCGCGCTGTTCTCGGGTGACGTCGCCTCGATGGCAGTGCTGTGGGGCTGGCTCGCCGCTCTGATCACCGTTGCCCTCGGGCTCACCGTCGGCATCCGGACGATGTTGCGCTCGGCAACCTGATCGCGACGTGAATCGGCGCCCCGGAGAACTGTGAGTTCTCCGAGGCGCCGTTCCGGTGTCAGCGCTGGTGGGCGGCGCTCACCTCGTTGAGATGGATCAGGACGTCGTACGAGTTGCCCAGCGCGATCGGGATGTCCGGGAACGGGTAGCCGGTGCCGAAGAGCTTCGTCCACATCTCCGGCCGCTGGCAGACCGAGGGCCGCGAGCACGACGACCCGTACTTCGGCTGGTTGTCCTCCGCCCTGGACCACGACCCGACCACCGTCAACCTGGCGACGAACCTGCACAGCCGCCCCGTCGGCGTACGACCCTTCATCGAACTGGAGCCGACCAACCACCCCCCCCGCCGCCGCCGCCGAGGAACGCAACGGCATCACCCTCGCCCGGATCCGAGAGATCGCCGAACGCGCGTTGCATCGCGACAACTGAGACCGGGTCGTTGGTTTGGCGGTGCTGGGTCTCTGGGAGTGGGACTCTGGGCTGGCCACTGACATCGCCGGGCCGTGCCGTGCGGAGACAGGTGCACCGTCAGGCTGACTATCCACGGGCGCCTACCGGATTACAGCGGCGTGCGGGTGCGGACCACGTTCTCTGGTAGCGCCCGGTGGAGGGGCGCATCACCCCACACAAGGTCATCCTGCACGTCTAACCCCAGATCTACGGAGCGGGCGCGGTGCGAGAAGCACCACCGACGATCTGCGCTGGGCGAGCCCACCGACTCCCGAGAGCGCCAACGGCTGCAGTGGAGCTGAGCTCCCCGCACATCACCATCGGAACGATGCCTACGGCCTGTGTTTGCACCTGCGTGCCCTCTGTGTCGCGAGGGCAAGACCTTGCGCCGATCCCACCTTGCCGAGTCGCGTAGCCGCGCCGACAAGCCCAGTCGCGTAGTCGATCCGACTTGCCGAGGCCTGCGGCGATAGCCGGTCTGCGGCTGGTGCCTGCTGGGCTGATGTCTGCCAGTGCTGACGTCTGCCGGGGCTGAGTCCGTTAGGCTAGCGGCTTCGCCTGTCGAGGCTCCTTACTCCACCGCCTCGGCAGGATGCCTACCGCGGGGCCTGAGGAGCTGACCGATCCGAAGGTCGCCACTCGAGCAGCCTCACTGGTGTCCGGCCACACCGAGACGAGTGCTCTCGCTGGTCGCAGGATGACTGCAGTGACCGAGTGTTCGTTGAACTGTGGTTCGCTCCCGCGTGGGCAAGGCGCGCACGCAGACTAAGGGGCTGTTTCACCGATCTCGGCAGCGGCCATGCGGAGCGCGGCCATCGGAGCCCACCCCACTGGCGCGGTCGACCCGACGGGCGCGGTCGGCCAGAACGGTGTGGACAGCACCGATGACATGGTGCTGGTGTGCCACGACGGGATGCGGCGGTTGCTTCGTCGGCGTCTGCGCGCGCCAGGTCTCCGCCTCGGCACGCACCGCCGGCCAGGGCTACTCCACCGGAGTCCGGTGGTTTGTCCCCGGCGGACGGTCAACTCGGTGAGGCACATGGTGGATCTGCCCAGTGGTCCGTGGTCCGCTTGCTGAGCCGTTGCGGCCAAGGCTCTGCTGAGGGTGGCGACCCGGGACCGTCGCCGACGCGGTGAGTGCCGAACCGACCGGTGTCGTCGATCGTGCCCGCCACATGGGAGGCGTTGACCGTCCTCGCGGCAGGCCGGTCGTGGTCACCCCGCGGGTTGAACCGCGCTTCGACGTTTTCGGTGGTGGCCTGTTCCGGCTTGTCTGTGGGCATGCTGTGGTCGGCCCATGGATCGAGCCGTGCGTCAGGGGCTTCGAGTCGTGCGTCAGCGTCTTCTGTGATGGCCCGTGTCGGTTCATCGGTGCGGTGCCAGTCCCGGTCATCGGTAAACGCCTGTGCCGGATGGCTCGGGTGATGCCAGTCCCGGTTGGTGGTGGCCGGTGGCGGGTTGTTGGCGTGGTGCAGCGCCCGGTGACCTGGGGCCGGGTCGCCGGGTGGACGGGTGTGGCTGCCGGAGCCTGGTTCGGGCGGGTCGGCATCGCCCCAGGGGTCGAACTGCGCGACCGCGGCGGTCGCAGTGGTGGTGGTGCATGCCGGGTCGTGGGTGTGGTTCCGGGCAGGGCTGCGCAGCGTTTCGTGGCCGCGGTAGCTGGTGGTGGGTGTGCGGTAGCGGGTTCGGGTGGGGCCGGGTTCGGCCCAGGCGGGGCGGGCGACGGTGACGGTGCCGTGGTGGAGGGTGATGGTCCAGTGGCCGTGGTGGGTGTCGATGTGGTGGCGGCGGCAGAGCAGGACCAGGTTGGTCAGGGCGGTGGGGCCGTTGTCGATCCAGGAGATCAGGTGGTGGGCGTCGCAGAAGATCGGCGGGGCTTTGCACACGACGCAGCCTTTGTCGCGGGCGTTCAGGGCGCGGCGGATGGCGCGGTTGACGAAGCGTTGGGCCATGGCGACGTCGAGGGGTTCGGAGTTGGCGCCGAGCACGATCGGGATGATCTGCGCCTCGCACGCCAACCGCCGGATCGCGCCCGCGGACAGCCCTTCGCCGTGCACCAGGGTGCCGACCGCGTGGGCTCCGGCGTCGGTGAGGTCTTTGAGGTCGATGGTGATCGTGATGTGTGCTTTCGGGCCGTGCCCGGCCTCCGCCGCGGCGCCACTCGCGGCGGCACGAGTCTGGGTGGCGCTGCCGGCCGCCGCTGGCGTGCCGTTGCCGCTGGGTGATCCGGTGGTCTCGGCATCGTCCAGGGTTGCTCCGGCCGGGTCGGCCGGATCGGCTGGATCTGCCGGGGTGGCGGTGGTGATGGCGTTGGAGGCGACGTTGAGGACGTCGGTGAGGGCGTCGGCGCGGCGCTTGTCCGGTGAGCGCGGGTCCAACTCGCCGGTGACGGTCTTACGGGGCTTCGAACCGGACAGGATCAGGGACTGGAACAGTTCGGCGTTCTCGTTGGCCAGGTAGCCGCTGAACTTGACGCCCCGGTCCGCGGGCCGCAGCCGCAACTCTTCCCGGGCATAGGCCTTGTCCTCTTCCGGTGCCGGCCCGTCGGCGTCGAGCAGGTCGCGGACCCGGCGGGCCGCCTTGCGCAGTTCCGACGGACAGAAATGGCGGCCCAGGGCGACTAGCTGTTGTTCGGCCACGGCCAGGTCCTCGACCGCGACGGTCTTGGGCACGTTCTCCAGTTCGGCCACGATCGCCGCGGCCTGCGCCGGAGACAACACCACTGCATCGGCTCCGGCCTCCCCGCCCGGCTCACCACCCGGGTCGCTGGCCGGCTCGTCGTCGTTGGCGTCTGCCGGATCCCCGACGCCGGTGGCTGGCAGGGCGTTGGTGATGGCGGGGTACTTGCGCAGTGCTTTGGCCAGGGCCAGGTCACGCTTGATCACGCCTGGGTCGAGGCGGTGCCGGAAGGCGAGGAGGCGGGCGGTGTCGCCGGCGCCGAGGGTGGCGGCGTGGCCGGTCGCGTCGTAGGCGGCCAGGACCTGCAGGCGGTAGGTCTGCAGCCGGGAGATCTCGGCCTGCAGGGCGTCGAGAGTCGTCAGCTGTTCGCTGTCACTCATCGACCACACCGGCCGCTCGCCCAAGATCTCCATACCCCAGACCCTAGATGCCGGCTCGGACAGTTTCTGTGCCGGAAGGCCCTTATCTGTAAGGGATTCCGAAGATTGACCGAAACTCGACGCAGGCATCGGATTCGGTCAGCTTGTCCACAACCACCTGCAGCTGTGGACGTAGGCGAGAAGGATGTCGCGGGTCGGCCGAGCCACCTGCAACCAGGCCTTCGCGGCCCGCGGTGCCGTCCGCAGGTCGATCAAGTAGTCGCGGTACGGGACCCTGTCGAGACTGTGCTCGTTGTTGCCGAGCGCAGCGGGGCCGACGGCGAACGTGCGCATCGCGCCGGCCGGGCCCTCGGTGTCGCGAGCGTTGAAGGAACCGTGGTCGAAGCTCAGGCCGACCGAGACGTAGCGCTTGCCGAGCGCGTCGCGGAGGAACTCGGCCTGCGCCTTCGGGTCGTCCGCCGGCATCGTCGTCTTGATCGCGATGTGCCCGTTGTGCGCGGACAGCACGAAACCTTGTCACCAGTGGTGCGGGTCCACCAGGTGACGTTCGCCGCCATCACCTCGTCGCGGAACCGCATCGCCTGCGGCAACACCTTCGGGTTCTGTGGGTCGAAGGAGTAGAACCTGGCCACCTGCCAGACGGCCCGCGCGTTCTGCAGCGCCCACGTCCTGTCGGAGCTCGGCGGAGTGCCTGCACCTTCGCGATCGCCTTGCGGGTGTCGGCTTCGAGCTTCTGCCGCTCAGGGGTTTGCCCATGTAGACCGCGGTCCAAGGAGCCACCTCGGGGCCTGCGACGGCAGACCGGCGCTGAGGTGGCGAGGGCTGTACTCGCAGGCAGGGCGGCGGCTGTCGCCGCCCACCCCATCCGGACAATGCCCGACCTGATGGTGGGGTCTGCTCTACCTAGAGCTTCTGGAGTGCTTCGTGCATGCCCTGCTCGGCCTCGTCACCGAGCTTCTTGAACTGGCCCTTGAGCAGCGGCTGGGCCAGCCGGGTCACGCCCTTGAACTCGAACTCGGCGCGATAGGTCACCTCGGTCCCGCCACCGGCCGCGCGGAACGTCATCGTGTCGAGCGCGGTGACGGTCTTGTTCTCCCCGCGCAGCTGGAAGATCTTGCCCGGCTCGAGCTGCTCCACGACGTACTCCAGCTCGGTCTCACGCCCCGCGAAGGAAGAGGTGTTCCGGTACTTCGTCCCGGGGCCGCCGTCGCCTTCGACCCTGACCGTCCGCACGGTGCCGGGATCCCACTCGGTCGTGGTCTCGAAGTCGGCCAGATAGCTGAATACCGCCTCGACCGGCCGGTCTACGGTAATGACGCGCTCGATGGTGATCACCTCGTCAACGCTACCGGCCGCATAAGTTTCGCAGAATCTTCAGCGATCGGTGACAGCCAGGATCTCAGGAATGGCCACGTGCCAGGTCTCCGATCCCACCGTCCGTCGAGATCCCGACGACGTGCGCCCGGCTGATGCCGATAACCGCGCGACGGATCAGTACCGCGGGTGTTGCAAGGACGTCTGGTGCTCAGTCGGAGCCGAGTTGGACTGGCTGCCCACGCCGGCGTTGAGGGCGAGGCCGAAGGCGATCACCCCCAGCAGGCAGGCCACCGCACGGACGTTGTTGGCCGGGTTCCACTTGGCCAGGTAGTTCAGCCACTCGGCCGCTCCCGCGGCGGAGTTCGGGTCGAGCGCGGCCAGCTTGTCGTTCAGCGGGATGTTGACCGCGATGCTGAGCACCATCACGCCGACCAGGTAGAGCGCCGCTCCGGCCAGCAACCACCACCGGCCCGGGCTGTCCCGGACGAACGCCAGGACCGCGAGCGCCAGGCAGATCAGAGCCGTGCCCAGGAAGATCAGCAGGAAGAGCGGGTTCTGGATCCGGACGTTGATGAGGTTCATCGCGGTCGCGCCCTGACCGGGTGGCATCCGCTCCAGTGAGCTCATCACCGTGGTGCCGAAAGCGAAGAACAGCCCACCCATCAGGCCCACCCCGCCGAGTGCGGCCAGGGTGAGGATCTTGGTGAGGTTCATACCGACCACACTCCCGTCTTCGCGGTCTCGCGCGCCCAGTCCGCGAAGTCCCGCGGCGCCCGGCCGAGAACCTGCTGGACTCCGTCCGACACGTACTCCGAGCGGTGGTTGCGAATCACCGCGAACAGGTCGCGGACGGACTCCGCGTCCTCCCGCAGTACGCCGTACTCGACCATCTCTGCGACGTGCTGCTCCGGCACGAGGTCGACCGAGGCGATCGGCCGGCCGGTCGCGGTGGAGAGCTCGGCCGCCACCTCGGCCATCGTGAGCGTGCGCGGCCCGGACAGCGAGTAGGTCTCGCCGGTGTGCCGCTCGTCGAGCAGCGCGGCGGCCATCACGTCGCCGACGTCGTTCGTGTCGATCCAGGCCTCGGCGCCGTCGCCGGCCGACAACCGGATCTCCCCGGCCTGCACGTAGTCGAGCATGAAGTCCTCACTGAAGCCCTGCATGAACCACGCGGGCCGGACGATGGTCCAGTCGGCGCCACTGTCCTTGACCGCGTGCTCCAGCTCGAGGCCGCTCTCGTAGACGGCGAACTCGCGGCCCGGGCTCCCGACACCGCGGCCGGACAGCAGGACCACACGGCGCAGTCCTTCGGACGCTGCCTGCTTGATGAACTTGCCCGCCTGGGCGAGGCCGGTCGGCCCGACCGGCGGAGCGAGGTACGCCGTGTCGATGCCGGCGACCGTGCCGGACCAGGTGTTCTCGTCGTACCAGTCGAAAGGCTGCTCGCTCGAACGCGAGGCCAGCCGGACCGGGAGCTGCCGGGCGTCGAGCTGCTCGACGACGCGGCGTCCGGTCTTGCCCTTACCACTCAGGATCAGAATCGGTGTGTTTGTCATGGCTTCAGTCCATCGCGAATGGATGAGACAAACCATGGTTGTCTGGCGCAATTCCATGTCTGTGCGTCTCAACCTGGGGTAGGCTGGCCGCTATGGACGTCCTCGACGATCTGCTCGCCGGCACCCGGGCGCGGGGCGGTGTGTTCAACCTGACGATCATGGATCCGCCCTGGGCACTGGACATCCGCGACGCCGCGCAACTGGCGCTGGCCACCTTGGTGCGCGGGTCGGCGTGGATCTCCCGCGCCGGGCTGCAGCCGCTCCGGATGGAGGAGGGCGACGTCGCGGTGATCGTCGGGCCCGAGCCGTACGTCGTCGGCGACGAGCCCGGCACGCAGCCACAGTTGCGGATCCACCCGGGTGGCATCTGCGAACCGTTGCCTGGGGCACCTATCGACTACAGCGCCCGGCTCGGGGTCCGCACCTTCGGCGGTCGCCCCGAGGGCACCGCGATGGTTGTCAGCGGCACCTACCAGCTCGAGGGCGACGTCAGCAGGCGGTTGCTCGCGGCCCTCCCGCCGGTGCTCGTGGTCCCGGCGGCCGAGATCGCCGGCCCGGTGATGGAGATGGTGCTCGGCGAGATCCAGCGAGACGAGCCGGGCCAGCAGTCCGTGCTCGACCGGTGGCTCGACCTAGCGCTGATCACCACGCTGCGGGCCTGGTTCGCGCGGCCGGAATCGCACGCCCCGGGGTGGTACCAGGCGCAGAGTGACCCGGTCGTGGGCCAGGCGTTGCGCCTGCTGCACGAGGACCCGGCGTACCCGTGGAGCGTTGTCGAACTGGCCGATCGCACCGGGGTGTCACGAGCGAGCCTGGCTCGGCGGTTCAGCGGGCTGGTGGGGGAAGCGCCGATGGCCTACCTCACCGGCTGGCGGATCACCGTCGCCGCGGATCTGTTGCGCGAGACCACGGACACAGTCGAGTCGATCGCGCGCCGCGTCGGCTACGCGAACGCCTTCGCTCTGAGCGTCGCCTTCAAACGCGTCCGCGGCACCAGCCCGACCGCACACCGCCGGGCCGCGGCCGCCTAGCTGCTGCCTGCCCCTCGTCCAGCTGACCGTGGTCTGGCTGATCGTGGTCTAGCTGGTCGTGGCGTCGATGAAGGCGAGCGCCTGCGGCCAGGAGAGCTTGAACGCCTCGGCGTTGACCTCCTGGTCATGGCGCCCGCGATCCGAGAACCCGTGATCCGCACCAGGGTAGAAGTGCGTGATCGTGGCACCGGTCGGCCGCGCCTGCAACGCGGTCTGCACCGCCTCGAAGTCAGCCACCGGCACGATGGTGTCGGCGCTCGGGTAGAGCACCATCACCGGCGCGGTGATCCCGCCCACCTCAGCGACCGTGTCGTACGAGTGCTGCGGCGCGAGCTTGGACGGCACGGTCGGGTGGTACGAGATCACGTTCGCCAACCGGTGCTCCCTGGCCCCCAGCAACAGCGCCAACCGCCCACCCAGACACCAGCCCATCACGCCCGCCTGCTGACAGCCGAGTTCCCCCAGGAGGTGGTCCAGCAACGCGACCTGCTCGCCGAGCGCGCTGTCGTCGTTCATCTCGCGCAACAGCCCTGACAACTCCTCCCGCGTCGAGTTGTCGGTGCTGCGGCCCTTGAACGGGTCCCACACCAGCGCGGTGATCCCCCGGCCGGCGAGCTCATCCGCCCAGTCGCGGACCTGCTCGCCGATGCCGGTGATCATCGGCAGGAACAACATCCCCGGCCCGCCCTCGACACCCTCCGGCCTGGCCAGATAAGCGCCGAGATCTCCCACCCTGACAGTCGCCGTCTCGATCATGACCCGCACGTTAGCCGACCGCCTGGGCGAACGTCAGACCCGCTGGGCCTTGAGCATCCGGAGGCCGGCGAGGTTGACGAGAACCAGGATGATCGCGGAGAAGACCAGCAGCGCGAGCTGGTCCGGGAGCACGGCGACGCCGACACCGACGGCAAGAACCGGCAGCGCGAGTCCGGCGTACGCGATCAGGAAGAGGGCGGCAAGCACCTCGCCGCGCGAACCCGGGTCGGCCAGCGACGCGGCGGTCGCGACGGCGCCCCGGAAGACCAGGCCGACGCCCGCTCCGGCGACGACCCCGCCGATCACGAACAACCAGAGGCTGGGGATCAGCCCGCCCACGGCGATCCCGACCAGACCGGCCGACATCAACGCGAGCCCGAGCCGCAACTGCTGCTGCCTCGCGAGCCGCACGAACACCACCTGACTGGTCGCACCCGCGATGAACACCACGAACGTCACCACCCCGGCGAGCAGCCGCGAGGTGTGGTGCAACGTGCCCGCCAGGAACGTCGGCGCCAGCGAGGTGAACAACCCGAAGATCGCGAAAGCGGCGAACGCCCCGACCGCGGTCGCGAAGAACAGCGGCTTCGCGGCGGCCGGCAATGCCACCCGCTGCGGCCGGTACGCCGGACGCACCTCCAGTCGTTCCACCGTCTCCGGCACCAACGCGATCCCCAGCGCGCTGAGGAGTAGCAACACCAGGAACAACTCGTACGGCCGATCCAGCGGCGCCGCGACGTACTGCGCGAGCAGACCACCCACGAGCGGACCGAACGCCAGACCACCGAGGTTCACCATGCTCGAGATCAGCGCGGACCTGCTCCCGTCCTCCTGAGGCCTGGCGATCTGCCGGAGCTCGGACAGGTGCGCGGTCGCCGTCGCGGTCAGTACTCCGACGCCGACACCGGTGACGAACCGTGCGAGGAGCAGACCGGGCACGTCCTGCCAGACGAGGAAGATCGCCGCCGCCAGCGCCTCGGCCAGCACCGCGAGCAGCGCGACCCGGCGACGGCCGAGCCAGTCGCTGATGTGGCCGGCCAGGTACAGGCTGGCCATCACGCCGACCGCGTAGGTGGCGAAGATGACCGTGATCATGAACGTCGGGCACCCGTCCCGACGCTGGTAGATGGCGTAGAGCGGGGTCGGGACGGTGGAGAACGCCATCGTGATCAGGAACGCGGCGGCGATCATCCAGAACCCTGTGCTGTGGGCGAACCGCACGGGCGAGCCCGCCTTGTCGAGCGCACGAGGGCCGGAAAGAGTTGTCATGCTTCCAGACTTACTCGCCGGATCTATCGAGTCCAACGAATCTTCTTGCATCGTGTTATCGCTCTGATCGATAATTGCCGTCGTGGATTCGAGACAACTGGAGTACTTCGTCGCCGTCGCCGAGGAGTTGAGCTTCACTCGCGCGGCGCATCGGCTCTTCACGGTCCAGTCCACCGTGTCCGCCGCGATCCGGGCGCTGGAGGCGGACCTGAAGACCACGCTGTTCGACCGATCCACCCGACGGGTCACCCTGTCGGATGCCGGCCAGGCCCTGCTGCCCGAGGCGAAGGCCGCGCTGGAGGCCATCGACCGGGCTCGCGCGGTGGTCGAGGAGGCCTCCACCGGACTCCGCGGCAACGTCCGGATCGGCACGATGACGAGACTCGGCCTGGTCGATCTGGCCGAACTGCTCGGCGCCTTCTACCAGCGCTATCCGCTCGTCGAGGTGCAGGTGACCACCTCGCCGACCGGTTCCAGCGGACTCGCCGACGACGTCCGGCACGGCCGGCTCGACGTCGCCCTGGTCGGCCTGAACCGCGCGGACCTGCCCGGGCTCGATACACGCGAACTGGCGACCGTGCCGTTCGTCGTACTGGTTCCCTCGAACCACCGGCTGGCTGGGAGGGGGGCGATCCGGTTGGCGGACCTGGCCGGCGAGCGATTCGTGGACATGCTGCGCGGATTCGGCAACCGGACCACGGTCGACCGGGCCTTCGGCAACGCCGGTCTGCCGCGGCGGGTGCAGGTGGAGGTCCCTGACCTGACCACCGTGCCGGACTACGTGCGCGCCGGGCTGGGCGTCGCCGTCATACCGGAGCTCGACCAGGACGAAGCGGCCGGCGTGACGCGGCTGCGGATCACCGACACGGACCTCAGCTGGACGTTGTCCGCGATCACCCTCAGCGGCCGGCGACCGAGCCGAGCGGTGACCGCCCTCCTCGACCTGATGGCGGCCGCGATCCACCCCGGCGGCACCTACCTCTAGGAGTCCCCGGAGCGGTGGGAATGCTGAGGCGGAAGCCTTTGTTGATACATCATCAAAGGGATCTATCATCTCTACGGACACCCATCCTGGGCGCCTTTGCTACGGATCGTCCGGCACGTTCCTGCCGGCGAAGGGAAAGGAAGCGCGACATGGCAACTGTGTCGTTCAAGGGAGCTACCCGGGTCTACCCGGGCACTGAAACCCCGGCCGTCGACAAGCTCGACCTGGACATCTCCGACGGAGAGTTCATGGTCCTGGTCGGACCGTCCGGTTCCGGCAAGTCCACCGCGCTGCGGATGCTGGCCGGCCTGGAAGAGGTCAACGAGGGTTCGATCTACATCGGCGACCGTGACGTCACCAACAGCCCGCCGAAAGAGCGCGACATCGCGATGGTGTTCCAGAACTACGCGCTCTACCCGCACATGTCCGTCGCGGACAACATGGGCTTCGCACTGAAGATGCAGGGTGTCTCCAAGGATGACCGCGCCAAGCGCGTGATGGAGGCCGCCAAGCTCCTCGGCCTGGAGGAGTACCTCGAGCGCAAGCCGAAGGCACTGTCCGGCGGTCAGCGTCAGCGTGTCGCGATGGGCCGCGCAATCGTGCGTGACCCGCAAGTCTTCCTGATGGACGAGCCGCTGTCGAACCTCGACGCGAAGCTCCGGGTCCAGACCCGCACCCAGATCGCCGAACTGCAGCACCGCCTCGGCGTCACCACCGTCTACGTCACCCACGACCAGATCGAGGCCATGACCATGGGCGACCGGGTCGCCGTGCTCAAGGACGGTCTACTCCAGCAGGTCGACACCCCGCTGAACCTCTACGACGCCCCGAAGAACCTCTTCGTGGCCGGCTTCATGGGTTCACCCGCGATGAACCTCATCGAGGCCGAGATCACCGACAGTGGCGCGAAGATTGGCGACTACGTGGTCCCCATCGAGCGCTCGCTGCTCGCCAAGGCCGGCGACGACAAGACGCTGATGCTGGGCGTCCGCCCGGAGGCGTTCCACCTCGCCGACGAGGGTGTGCCGGTCCGGGTCGCCGTGGTCGAGGAGCTCGGCTCCGACGCGTACCTCTACGGCAGCGCAGAGAACACCACCGGCCAGCAGATCATCGCCAGGATCGGCACCCGGATGCACGCCGAGAAGGGCGCGCTGGTCCACCTCGCCCCGCAGCCCGACAAGCTGCACCTGTTCTCCACCTCCACCGAGCAGCGCCTGACCGCCTGACAACGGCCGACGCACGACCCGCAGTACGGCTTCCGGGCTCGACACGTACTGCGTACCCGGCCCCGGGCGGTTCTCCGTCCGGGGCCGTGGTGCGTCTACGGTGATCCGGTGACGCAGAGGTGGGAGGTCGGTGAGCCTGGGATCGTGCGGCTGCCCTCGGGGCGGCTGGTCCGCGGACGTGGGCTGCGAAACCCGTTGCCCACAGGGCAGACACCGACCTTCGCGGTCTACCTGCTGGGCAAGGAGCCGCCTGAGGTCAGCTGGGAGTCGCGCTGGCTCCGCTGGCCGGACCTCCGCCTTCCAGTTGACGATGCCGAGGCTCGGGCAGTCTTCGTGGAAGTACTGGAACGCGCCGACGCCGACCGGGTGGAACTCGCGTGTCGTGGTGGCCGTGGTCGCACCGGCACCGCCCTCGCCTGCCTCGCCGTGCTCGACGGGGTTCCCCCAGCCGAGGCAGTGGAGTTCGTCCGCCGCAACTACGACCCCAAGGCCGTCGAAACTCCCTGGCAGAAGCGCTTCGTCCGCCGCTTCGCTTGATCCCGTACTGCGGGGTCAGGCGGGGGTGGCTCCACCGCCGCGCGGCGTTCCGGCGTACAGGGATCCCAGCAGGGCCAGGGAGTCGGCGTCCTTGCTGCTGGTGGCGCACCACGGCGGCGATTGATGATGTAGGCAACGGACGTCGGGAAGGCGTCCATCAGCTGCAGGAGAGCTGGGTCGACGGTTCCCGCTGCCCCTCCTCCGGCCGCGGGACCAACCCGGCCAGGCGGTAGGCGTGCCAACGGGCATCCATGCTGAGCCGCAGGAACTCGCCCAACTCGGTCACCACCCGAGGGTAGTCGGCGACCTCACGGATACTGGCGCAGTGGAGGTCTCTGAGCAGGGAACGGGCGAGCGGGCGGGCTACCGGCGATCGGCAGGGTCGGCGCGCGGCGAGGCCCGCCGCCGCGAACTGCTCGACCGGGTGACCGACGACCTCGGCGTCAACGGGCTGGTCGACTTCTCGCTCCGGCGCGCGGCCCGCGCGGCCGGCACTACCCACAAGGTGCTGCTTTACCACTTCGACGGACCCGAGGACCTGCTCACCCAGGCTGTACTGCAGCTGCGCGAGCGGCGGATCAGCAGGAGCATGGCGGCTGCCGCCGAAGCTCTGGCCGGCCCGACGCTTGCCGCCCGCGTCCAGGCGATCTGGCCGATCCTCATCGGCGAGGAGTCCTGGGTTCTCGACCAGGCGATCGGCCTCGCCATGTACGACCCTGCTCGGTACGCCGAACTGGCCCGGAACGCCTCGAAGCAGTACATGCCCGCGCTGTTCTCGCTCTGCCCCGAGCATTGGCCCGAGGACCGGCAGCTCGAAGTGGCGGAGATGATCCTCGGCACCCTGCGGGGATTCCTGGTCGAGTGGCGGACCAGCGGCGACGGTCCTGGTATCCAGGCCGGCTTCAACGCACTCCTTCGCGCCCTGGACCGCGAAGAGGCCGCCTCCTAAGGAGCACCGGCGTTCCGCAGTACTGCGGGGGCGTGGCTCGGCGTACGGGCATGGACAGTTTGCGAACCGCGTGGTTCACTTCTGAGCAGAGGTCTAATCCGGACAGAGGATCGGTGGGGCGGATGCGCGAGAAGGTTCAGTTCGTCAGTGGGGACGTCGAGTGCGTCGCCTGGCACTACCCGGGGACGAACGGTGGCTGTGTGGTGATGGCCGGCGGGTTCGCGGTCACGAAGGAGCCCGGCACCGACAAGTTCGCGGAGCGGTTCCACCAGGCCGGGTTCTCCGTGCTGGCCTTCGACTACCGGCATCTCGGCGAGAGCGGCGGTCAACCGCGCCAGGTCGCCCGGGTGCGCGAGCAACTCGCGGACTGGCAGGCCGCCATCGCCTTCGCCGCGACGTTGCCCGAAGTGGACCCGGCGAAGATCGCCATCTGGGCGTTCTCCCTGTCCGGCGGTTACATCTTCCAGGTCGCGGCGCGGAATCCGCACCTCGCGGCGGCGATCGCGCAGACGCCGAACGCGGACGGCCCGGCGGCTTCGCGGAACGCGATCCGGTACCAGAAGCCATTGGCCATGCTCCGCTTCACCGGCCGAGGGATCCTCGACGCGCTCGGCAGTCTGGTTGGCCGCCGCCCGCTGCTCGTGCCGTTGGTCGGTCAGCCAGGCAACGTTGCGCTCCTCACGACACCGGACGCCATCAGTGGCGGCGATCTGGCGCTCAACCCGGACAACAAGTACCCGGACTGGCAGCAGGCGGTCGCCGCCCGCTCGGCGCTCCGCGTCACGCTGTATCGGCCCGGCCGCTTCGCATCTCGGGTGCAGGTGCCGTTGATGGTGCTCGTCTGCGACCAGGACAAGTCAGCCCTCGCCGAGCCCGCCGCGGTCGCCGCGGAGCGCGCTCCCCGAGGAGAGCTGGTCCGCCTGCCCGGTGGTCACTACGAACCTTTCCTCACCGCCCATCAGGAAGCCGTCGAAGCCGAACTCGCCTTCCTTCGCCACCACCTTTTGGAGGACAAGCCCCTGCCGGCAGTTGGCCAAGAGCTGTCTTCCTAGGTCTTGATCACTTATGTGGATGAAATGCCGTTGACGGTGGTCGGCGGGTGACGTTTGCTCGGGACGTGACGATCGAGCGCACCAATCCCCCGGCCCTGCACACGACACCCGGCTATCACCACGTGACCAAGGTGACCGCCGACCAGCTGATCTTCCTGGCCGGCCAGTGCCCGCTGAAGGAGTCGGGTGACCTGGCCGACGGTGGACTCGAAGGCCAGACGGAGCAAGTGATCCAGAACATCCTGGCCGCCCTCGAGTCGGCAGGCGCCGGGCCGGATGACGTAGTACGGACCGTCATCTACGTCGCCAGCCCAGTCCGCGAGCAGCTCAGCGCGGTCTGGACCCAGCTGAACGCCTCCCCTCTCGCTCCCGCCTTCACCTCGGCCAGCACCTTGCTCGGCGTAGCCCAACTCGGCTTCCCCGGCCAACTCGTCGAGGTCGACGTCACCGCTGCCCTGTGACCGGGTGGTTCGGCTGGAGTAGCTGGTGAGGGTCGAAGTGGGTCCTCAGTTTGGTGAGTCGTTCGTAGGTGGGCGTGTCGAAGGCGGCTCGGGTCTCCTCCTGGTCGAGCGGGGCGAAGCTGAAGTTGAGGAACCGGCCGATCACGTGGTCGGTCCAGGGCTCGAGGATCCGTCGGTGCAGAGCGGTCACGTCGCGCTTGCCTGGTGACAGGACGGTCAGCGAGTACGCCGCGTCCCGGTGACTGACGGCATTCGGGACGGCGGGCGGCTGAGCGAGTGCGCCACCGAGATGGCGGATCCCGATCACGCACATCGCTTTCGCGGAAGGGCCGGCCAACTCGGGGATCGTGGCGAGCGCTTCGGGGTCCAAGGTGTTCAGCAGGACGTTGTGGGAGCGGTAGGCGTCCGGGCGTTCCGGCTCGGCGAAGATCCTGCCCGACTCGGTGTAGGGCATTTCGCCGACGGTGTCGAGAAGCGGCTGGCCGATCCCCCTCAACGGCTGGACGAGTTCCTGGCCTGCTCCGAGCACGCAGAGTTGGAGTTGCGCGACGTGCTTGCCGCGGAGGGGTTCGGGGACCGGCGGGATGTCGGGGAACACCAGAACGGCCACGGCCGAGGTCACCTCGTCCGGAACCGTCCGGGTCCACTCGCGCCAGGTGTCGAGCACGCCGGGCGTCTGGTCCAGGTCGTAGTACAGGCTGCCGCCGTAGAGGGTGGTGACGGGGAACAAGTCGATCTCCAGGCGGGTGACGATGCCGAAGTTGCCACCGCCGCCGCGGAGTGCCCAGAACAGGTCGGGGTCGTCCTCTGCGTTGCGGAGTTCGCCGTCGGGCGTGACGACCTCGATGCGGCGTACATGGTCAGCGGCGAAGCCGAAGCGCCTGGCCATCAGGCCGAGGCCGCCGCCCAGCGTGTAGGGGATCGCGCCGACGCCCGGGAAGCTGCCGGACAACGGGGCGAGGCCGTGCGGGGCAGTCGCCTCGATCACATGCTTCCAGGTCGCGCCTGCCTGGATCCAGGCCGTGTGGTTCTCCGGATCGACGGTCACTGATTCCAAGCGGCCGGTGGTGATCAGTAGTCCGCCGTCGAGTGGTCTGGTGTGACCGTGGCCGCTGGCTCGGACTGCCACCTTGAGCCCGTGCTTCAGGGCATAGCGGACTGCCGATTGAACGTCCTGCGGAGTCGTGGCGCCGATGATGCGCTCCGGCTGGTGCGGTGTGAGTCGCTGGAAGCCGAGTCGCTCCTCCTGATAGCCGTCGGTATAGCCGTCGGTCTCCTTCGTCCACACCGGTCCTTTGATTTCCGTAGTCATGGCTCCGACGTTAGGAGCTCTTGCGGACACATCTTGTCCGGAAGGTATGCGAATCTGGATCTCGTGAGTGCCCGCAAGGATCTGCCCGGACGACTGCTGCGACTGCTGTCGCTGTTGCAGAGTCGCCGTGAGTGGTCCGGCCGCGAGCTGGCCGAGCGGCTCGGCGTCACCGACCGCACCGTACGCCGGGACGTCGAGCGACTGCGGTCCCTCGACTACCCGGTGACCGGTACGACGGGGTTGGCCGGCGGGTATCGGCTGGCCGCGGGGAAGAACGTGCCGCCGCTGTTGCTCGACGATGACGAGGCGGTCGCCGTGGCCGTTGGGCTGGCCGGGGCCGCGAACAGTGGGGTGTCCGGGCTGCAGGACAGCTCGATGAGTGCGCTGGCCAAGTTGGAGCAGGTGCTCCCTGCCCGGCTGCGGCCGTCGGTTGCTGCCGTCGGTGCGGCCGAGGTGGTCACCCGGTATGGGATTCCTGAGGTGGATGCCGCGGGACTCGCCGTACTGGCCGCCTGTTGCCGGGATCGGGAGATCGTTGCCTTCAGCTACTCGGGGCGTGGTGGGGCGAGCAGTGACCGGCGGGTGGAGCCGCACCGGCTGGTGACGATCCACGGGCAGTGGTACCTGCTCGCGTACGACCCGGACCGGGCAGACTGGCGGACCTTCCGGGTGGACCGGATCTCGCGGATCGCGCCGACGCGGCATCACTTCTCAGCCCGGGAGTTCCCCGCGGCGGACGCGGCGTCGTACTTGCTGGAGTCGTTCGCGGCGGCGTCCTACCGGCACACGGCGGTACTGCGGGTGCAGTTGCCGGCCGAGGTTGTGCGCGACAGCTTCTTCGGAACGATCCCGGGCACGATCGAACCCGCTACCGGTTCTGGCGGGGAGGTGGCGTGCGTGGTGCGGTTGAGTACGGAGGCGCCGGCGCTGTTGATCCAGTACGTCGCGGGGATCGCCGCGCTCGGCGCGGAGTACACACTGGAGGCGTCGCCGGAAGCAGCCGGCCTGATTCGCGGGGTCGGCCTCAACCTTGCCCGGGCTGCGTCCGACGCAGAGTAGCCATCTGTTCCCGACCACCTGTCCCCGACCACGAAACGGCAACTGTGAACCACGTCCTGATCACCGGAGCGACCGGCTTCGTCGGCTCCCGCCTGGCCCGTCACCTGTCCACCACTCACAAGGTGATCACGCTGTCCCGCGGCCGATCGACCGGCCCATGGACTGCTGTCCAAGGGGACTTCGGGTCCGAGGCCGACCTCGCCCAGCTGGATGCGTATCAGCTCGACGCGGTGGTTCACCTCGCCGCGGAGACCGGCGGGACGACCGAGGAGGCCGGGCTCGCGGTGAACGTCCTCGGCACCCGGCGGCTGCTGCGGTATCTCGCGGATCGAGGGGTACGGCGGTTCGTGGTCGCGAGTTCGATCGCGGCGACTGGTTGCCTGTCGCCCGAGTTCCTGCCGCGGCGGCTCCCGATCCCCGCCGATCACCCGTGCGACGCGCGCGATGCGTACGGGCTGTCGAAGGCGCTGATGGAGGAGGTCTGCGCGTACTTCCAGCGCCTCGATCCCGAGCTCGCCATGACAGTCCTCCGGCTCGGCGTCGTCGTACCGGAGAGCACTGCGCCGGTGGCCCCCGAGTCGCTCGGCGGGATCGACCTGCCGTTCACGAGTCTCGCCACTGTCGCGGTGCAGGACGTGGTCGCGATCATCGCGCGGGCGCTCGAGTTCGAGCCCGGGTTCCACCGGTTCAACGCCGTCGCTCCGTGGCTGCCGACTCCCCTGTCGGTGCGGGACGCGCTCGCCGCGACACTGGGAGCCCGGGGCAATGACCTGGATCTTTCGGGGTACGAGGAGAGCGGACCGACTTCGTTCTACGACACGGCGGAGGTGGTCCGGGCGACGGGATACCCGCGGGTCGACGTACGCAGTACGACTCCTGCTTGAGTGGTGGGACAGAATTCGGCGAGGCGGCAACAGACGGCGAGGACAGCAGATGAACTCGGAGCAGCCGGACCGCAAGCGCCTGGCCGAGCAGTTGCAGGAGGACTGGGAGGCGCTGCGCAGCGTGGGCGACCTCTTCACCGGTACTGCGCTCGGCTACAGCGCTGAGCAGCTCCGGCCGGGCAGCGGCTGGCCCGAGGACCTCCAGGACACGCCGATCATCCTCGCTGTCGACGGCCCCGGTACTGCGCTCACCGTGGCTGCGCGAGCTGCGCGGGACCTGGCACTGGTGCTCACGGACGAGCCGGACGCGGTGCGCGACGTACTGGATGAGGCAGGGCGCCCCGAAGTGTCGGTGTCCGCTGATCCCGAGGCGATCGTCGACCTGGTGACAGCGACCGAGCGACCGAAGCGGTGGATCGGCCTCGGCTCGGCGGACCACCTGACCCAGGTGGTCGACTCGGACCTCGTCGGGCGGCTACGGGTGACCCAGTTGCAGGTGCCGAGCGGAGCCGCCCCGGTACTGGCGGCCGCGGCGGCGGGGCGCCTGGCGCTCGACCTGGTCAGCGCCAACCCGGCCGACGGAGAAGCCGGGCCCGCTGTCGCGATCGCGGCGGCACTGCTGCTGCCGTTCGTCGACTTCCACCAGGTCAATGTGGGGGTCGACGAGACCGGTCGCTTCCAGTTGCAGCACGACGGCTTCCTGCTCTGGTGGGGCATCACCAAGGAGCCCGGAGCCCTTCAGGCGTGGGTTGACAGAGCTCTTTCCTGAGTCGCCGCAGCCGTGATCGACCGGGTCTGGTCATGCGGTGATGAGGCCGATGCCCAGGGTCAGGACGCCCGCGGCCAGGGAGAGCGCGCCGAGGTACAGGACCCAGATGAACTGGTTCGGCTTGGTGCGGTCCTTGCCGGCGGACGAGGCAAAGAACCCGGCGGACATCACGATCGCCGCGACCGGGATGCCCAGCCGACCCACCCACAGCCAGAATCCGTCCAGGCTGGTCGAGTCCACGTAGAGCAGACCGACCAGGCTGAGGATGACCAGTACGCCGGCGTGCCCGTGACCAGCCCGCGCGAACGACTTCTGGAAGTCGGTCATCGGCACGTCACCGCGGACGATCTTCGTCATGAACCAGCCGCCGAACTGGATCGTGACGATGGTGAGCAGGATCGCTCCGGCGATGGTCCGGGAGGCCTCGCTCAGCTCCATGGTTGTTGCTCCTTCACTGCGGTTGCGGGGGTTCTGGTTGGTGGTGTTTCAGTGGTTGACAAGTTCGGGCTGCGGCTTCTGGCGGACCGCGCCGAGCAGCCGGCGGGTCGGCGTACTGTCGGCTGAACGGGCCGCCCACAGCACCACCGCGAGGTAGAGCAGTTGCTCGGGGATCCGCTGCCGCAGCGGGGTCGCCGTCTCGCCGTTGGCGAACGAGATGTCCGCGACAGCCTCATAGATGTTTGCCGGGAGCAACGTAACGAACAGCGCCGCCAGCCCAAGGCCGGCCGCCCACCTTGTTGCCGTCAGCACCAGCCCGATCGCCCCGAGCAGTTCCAGTACTCCGGTCAGGTAGACCAGCGCGTCCGGGAACGGCAGGAACGGCGGCACGATCCGGACCATGTCCGCGTGGTTCGGCATCACCGTGACCGAGGCGGGAACAAAGTGCGCGCTCGCGGTGAGCAGCAGCATCACCGCCATTCCGTGTGCGGCACTCACCGGCCAACTGGCGAACCTCCGGACCCCGAGCGCGCCCAGCGCCCGGAACACCAGCGTCGCCAGCACCAGTACGACATCGACGATCATCAGCTTCCTCCTGTCATGGATAGTCGCACTATCTGTAATGGATACTGCTACTATCCATCAGGAGTCGAGGAAAGGCAAGGGAGATATGCGGATCGCTGAGTTGAGCCGGGTGTCCGGGGTACCGGTGCCGACGATCAAGTACTACCTGCGCGAGGGCCTGCTCCCCGCCGGCGAGCTGACCAGCCCGAACCAGGCGGACTACGGCGACCAGCACCTACACCGGCTCCGGCTGATCCGGGCGCTGGTCGATCTAGGCCAGGTGCCTGTCGCCGGGGTGAAGCGGATCATCGAGGCCCTCGACTCCGACTCCCTGTCCCTGCACGACCAGATCGGCCGCGCCCACCGGGCGATCACCCCGCAACCGCAACTCACCGCGAGCACCGAAGCCCGCGCCGAGGCAGCAGCCCAGGTCGACGAACTGATCAGGTCCCGCGGCTGGACGGTCGACCCCGACGCCCCCGCCCTCACCACCCTGATCGAAACGGTCGCGGCCTTCCGCACCCTCGACCAGGACCAGCTGGCCGGCTTCCTCGACTCCTACGCCGATGCCGTCGAGAAGTTCACCGAACTAGAGGTAGCCGCCGTCACCTCCCGCGCCGACCGAACCACCCCCGACCAGATCGCGGAGTCCGTAGTCATAGGCACCATCCTCGGCGAAACCCTAATCTCCACCCTCCGCCTCCTAGCCCAAGAATCAATCTCAGCCAAGCGCTGGAAGGCCCCCTGACTAGCGAGCGGGTCAGGCGTCGTGGGCCATATCCACGAAGCGGGAGTAGTGCCCCTGGAAGGCCACGACCACGTCGGCAGTGGGCCCATTCCGGTGCTTGGCAACAATGAAGTCGGCTTCGCCCGGGCGGGTCGACTCGCGTTCGTACGCATCCTCGCGGTGCAGCAGGATGACGACGTCCGCGTCCTGCTCGAGCGAGTTGTGCGTCGCGATACCTTCAGCGACGAAGTTGTGGGTGCCCATCACGGTCGCGTCGTAGACCTCCTGCTCACCGAGACTCTCGATCGAGGTGATGGTGTCCCAGAAGATGTCATTGGTGGCTAGCACCTCGAGGTCCGCGTCGTCGAGCACGCCGGCAACCTTGGCAAGGCGCTGACGGCTGGGCGCGTGCTTCCACAGCGTGGACCCGGAGAATTGGGTGCCCATAGCGGCAGCAAAGTCCCGATGCGTCACCTTGCGTTCGCTCAGCACCGCGCGCACCTGCGACCAGACTTCCTTCGGAATCGTGTCGAGGTTGGTGTTGGCACGCACCGCGCGAAGTGCCGTCGCCACCTCCACAGCCTTCAACCCGCGAAGGCCATGGACACCGATCTCGTCACAGAAGCGCAGCTGGTTCTCCGCGCCATAGATGTGAAGGTGGTACGAGTCGCGGTAGCCGTCCTTCTTCGCCACCTTGATCCGGCTGAAGATGTTGTAGCGGAGCAGGAGTCGGGCGAGATCATCGACCAACCGGCGGCTGGTGGAGGCGTAGTAGATCCGTCCCTGGCCTCCCTTGTCGTCCCAGCGGACCGAGCCGTCCGTCGCCCAGAGGTGCCGGATGAAGGCGCCGACCTGTTCCTTGGGAAGTCCGAACACACCTTCGGGAACGAACTTCTCGTGGCTGCGGAGACCGAACAACCCCAGCGTGTCGAGCCAGGCCGCGATCGGGTTTCGCTTGCCCCGGGCCAGACGGTACGGCGCGGGCAGCCGCAGGGTGGTCACGCGGGCGGCCGCGTACTCATCGCGGATCGGGGTGATGCCGAACCGGCGCTGCGCGGCAGAGGCGACCGCCGACAAGTTCTCCTCGTCGATGCTCGCGTAGCGGATCGGCTGGCGCTTCACGAAGGAACCGTCGCCGAGCAGGTGCGCGAGCAGCGTGACCTCATCGTCGTCCCACGGCTTGACGTTCAAGGGCGGCGGCACGTGACGGAGCGAGCCCAGTCGGGCACCCGGCACCAGCTCACTCAGCGGCTTCCATCCGTCGTACGTGAGGAAGGGATGATTCGCCGTTGCCTTGATCTCTCGTCCGGAGGCGAGCTTCAGGCGGAAGACCTCCTTCACGCCACTGGGGAAGACGTGCGTCATCGTGCGCGGCACCAGCTTCAGCCTGTCATCGAGCGACCAGACCGGGACATCCCGGGCGTCCGCCGCCAGCAGATCACCGAGCGAGATCTCCGCGCCGGTGTCGGCCCTCATCAACCGGGTGTCCGCGGTCAGGCAGCCGGATTCGCGGAGGTCGGAGGCCATGGGGCGTTTGTCGGAGCGTTGTTCTGAGCCTCGGTTCAGCTGGCAGATCGCGATCACCGGGATCTCGAGCTCCTTGGCCAGCAGTTTGATCGAGCGGGAGAACTCGGAGACCTCCAACTGGCGAGACTCGACCTTCTTGCCCGAGGTCATCAGCTGCAGGTAGTCGATCACGATCATCTTCAGGTCGTGGCGCTGCTTGAGCCGCCGGGCCTTGGCGCGGATCTCCATCATGGTCAGGTTCGGCGAGTCGTCGATGAACAGCGGCGCCTCGGACACCTCGCCCATCTTGCGCGCGAGCCGGGCCCAGTCCTCATCCGTCATCTTGCCGTTGCGCATGTGGTGCAGCGGCACCTTCGCCTCAGCCGAGAGCAGTCGCATGGTGATCTCGTTGCGGCTCATCTCCAGCGAGAAGATGCACGACGTCAACCCATGCCTGATCGAAGCCGACCGGGCGAAGTCCAGCCCCAGCGTGGAGTTGTGGGTCGGAATCATCGACTTGCCGGCCAGATACAGGTGGTCGTCGTTGGCCACCTCGACACACCGCACCGGCACGGTGTCGATCCGCTTGACCTGCTTGACCAGCCGATTGCCGATCCTGACGGTCGACGCGGGACGCCGCTCCTTGTGGGTGATCATCTTGCGCGACAGCTTGAAGACGTCGTCCACCGTGCTGAAGGTGAGGACATAGCCGATCGACGACTCGGGGGACCTGCCGGCCACCACGCGGGTCCGATGACCGCACTTGTAGCCGAGGCTGACGATCAGCTCATAGACATCGAGCGCCAGCCGCTCGTTGGTCAGCGTGATCTGGCAGCTGCCGGTCGGGTTGACGGTGCCGTCCGTGTCGAGGAGGCCCGCGAGCAGCTCCCGGCGCTGGGATTCCGATGCCCGCAGATACTCACCAGGAATGTGCTTGTTCCCGAGCACACCGATCTTCCGCAGTACTGCCTGCACCGTGCCATGGTCAGCGTGGCACGACTGGCACCGGACCCCGCCTGCGTACGAGTTCCCACAGTCCGGGCAGGTGGGAGCCGCCACGGGCGCCGAGACGAAGCGCGCCTTGCCTCCACAGCTCTGGCCGCACGTGCGAACCTCCTTCGTGCGCGGCAGGAAGGTCTCGCCACAGACCACGCACGTACGCCGTACTCGCTCCTCCCTCGGGAACTGCATCGAGTAGTTCAGGGAACTCTGGTAGCGGACAACCAGGCCGGTCGCCTCGACGAACATCGCGACCTCGGGGTCGGCAGAGGTGAAGCGCGCACTGGCGGAGTGCCCGTCCCCGAGCCAGACCCCCAAGGCATACGGCGGCAGCGGGAGCTCAATCTCCGGCAAGGCGAGTGCGGTCGCGTTGTCGATCGAGTGATTGACCCGCTTCTCGTTTCCGGGGCAGTGAAGAGTGTCGGCGATCTCGGCGGTGGTCCTGATCTCGGCGAACTGCGCCTGGTTCCGGTACCGGTTGTAGTTCTTCTCGGCGGACCACCGGGCCTTGCGGGACGCGCGGGTCTCGGTCCGCCACTGGTGCTCGGCGTCCGCGACGAGGGTGCTGCCGTCGGAGAAGGTGAGTTCGTAGCAGGGGCGGTCGTGCATCGCCTCGGTCGCGGCGACGACCTTCGTCGGTCGGCCGTCTGCGCCGATCAGGTCGTCGCCCACGGCGACGTCACCCATGGTCGTCCAACCGGTCGGCGTCGCCAGCGGGGTGTCGAGCGCCAGTGCTTTCCCCATCGCGGGGCGGGCCGCGATGATGATCATCTGGCCGGGGTGGAGGCCGTTGGTGAGTTCGTCGAGGTCGGTGAAGCCGGTTGGTACGCCGACCATGGCGTCGCCGCGGGAGTCGATCGCCTCGATCTCGTCGAGGGCGCCCTCCATGATGTCCTTCAGCGGCGCGTAGTCCTCGGTGGTGCGCTTCTCGGTGACCGAGTAGATCTCCGCCTGGGCCTGGTCGACGACGTCGTCGACCTCGCCCTCACCTGCGTAGCCGATCTGGACGATCTTGGTGCCGGCCTCGACCAGGCGGCGCAGGATCGCCTTCTCCCGGACGATGTGCGCGTAGTACCCGGCGTTGGCCGCCAGTGGCACGGACGCGACCAGGGTGTGCACGTACGGCGCGCCGCCGATCCGGGCCATCTCGCCGCGCTTGGTCAGCTCGGCCGCGACGGTGATCGCGTCGGCCGGCTCCCCGCGGGCGTAGAGGTCGGTGACCGCGTCGAAGACGATCTCGTGCGCCGGGCGGTAGAAGTCGGTGCCGCGCAACGTCTCGATGACGTCGGCGATCGCGTCCTTGCTGAGCATCATCGCGCCGAGCACGCACTGCTCGGCCGCCAGATCCTGCGGTGGGGTGCGGTCGAAGCCCATCTCCGGGTTGCGTTCCTCGTTCCCGCCGCCCTGACCCCCGCGGAACTCCGCAACGCTCACTCGTCCGACCTCCTCGTCCCCGCACACCCGAACCGCACCTGCACCGCACCAGCCAACTCGAGCCGGCCCCGACCCAAACCGGCCCGACTCGAACACCTGCTCGAACCTTAGCCAATTCCGCCGACACTTTCGCTGGCAGCATCCGCAGGCGGACTCGCCCCGAGACTGCGGGCGGACGGTGTCAGTCACGCGACCGTACGCCCCTTGTCCCGAACCCCGGTAGCCGGTCGTCCACACCCCCTGTGGAAGAGCTGTGGGAAACCCCGGGAACGGGTGTGCACAGGTTGGGTATATCCCTGTGGATATCTGCTCGTAGACTTCCACAAGCCTGCTCTGACCTGCGGTTTTGTCTGCGCACAACTGTGGAGAAGAAAAAGATTCGATACCCACAGGTCCGGTTGTCTGTGCACAGGCGTGGCCAGGCACAATGAGGCCCATGCCCATTACCACCAGGTCGTCCGGGCGCCCCGCCGACAGGCCGTGGCCCGCCCTGGGGACACCTCCCACGTGAGCGACCAGCACCCGGAGCCCGTCGAGCCTTCTGCCGCGCGCCCGACCGACCTTCCCACCGGCCGCGCGCAGGACCGCGAGATCCTCCGCCTGGCCGTGCCGGCGTTCTTCGCCCTCGTGTCCGAGCCACTCATGCTGCTGGCCGACTCGGCAATCGTCGGACATCTCGGTACGCCGCAACTCGCCGCGCTCGGGGTCGCCGGGACGATCCTGCAGACGCTCGTCGGGGTCTGCGTGTTCCTGGCATACGGCACCACCTCCGCAGTGGCCCGGCGGATCGGCGCGGGTGATCACCGCGGAGCACTCTCGCAGGGCATCGACGGACTCTGGCTCGCCCTGCTGCTGGGCGCAGTACTGGCTGTGGCCGGGCTCCTGCTCGCACCGGCGGCCGTCGGGGCGTTCGACCCGTCGCCGGACGTGGCGAACCACGCCGTTACCTACCTGCGGATCTCCTGTTTCGGCATCCCGTCGATGTTGCTCCTGCTGGCGGCGACCGGAGTACTGCGTGGGCTGCAGGACACCAAGACGCCCATGGTGGTCGCGATCTCCGCCAACCTGGCGAACATCGCGCTCAACCTGGTTCTGGTCTACGGGCTCGACCTGGACATCGCCGGCTCCGCCCTCGGTACTGCGCTGGCCCAGACGGCGGCAGGTGTGGCCCTGGTCTGGGTGGTGGTTCGTGGAGCCCGCAGGGACGGCGCCAAGCTCCGCCCGGACCGGCCCGGCATCCTCAGCTCGGCCCACGCCGGCATCCCCCTGGTCATCCGCACGCTGACCTTGCGGGTGGCGATCGTGCTCACCACGTACGTCGCGACCTCCCTCGGTACTACGTCCGTCGCGGCGCACCAGGTCGCCTTCACGCTCTGGTCGTTCCTCGCCCTGGCGCTGGACGCGATCGCCATCGCCGCGCAGGCGTTGACCGGCCGCGCACTTGGCGCCGGGCACGTCGCCGGCACCCGGGCGATCACCCGGCGGATGATGTGGTGGGGCCTGGTCTCGGGGTTCGTCGGCGGGCTGGCGCTCTGGGGTCTAAGGGATGTCTACGTGCGGTGGTTCACCTCCGATCAGGAGGTCCGGCACACGCTGGCCGCGATCCTGCTGGTCGCCGCGATCTGGCAGCCGGTCAACGGCGTCGTCTTCGTGCTGGACGGAGTACTGATCGGCGCGGGCGACGGGCGGTATCTGGCGGTGGCCGGCGTGATCGCGCTCGTGCTGTTCGTGCCGATGGCGCTGAGCGTGCTGTGGTTCGACGGCGGCGTGGTCGCCCTCTGGTGGGCCTTCGGCGGATACATGCTGCTGCGGCTGCTCACGCTGATGATCCGCGAACGCGGTGACGGCTGGCTGGTCACCGGCGCCACCCGCTGACTCCCTCCGGACTGGCAAGCCGAGAGCCGGATAGTCGACAGCTGGACTCGCCGCGGAGGGCTGGGCGGCTGACCTGGTTTTGCGGCATCGTGGGGGCGGGAACGGAAGGAGCCGCATGGCTGACACGGACGACGAGCAGACCGTCGAGCTCGGGCCTGACCACCGCGGAAAGCGGGAGGACGAGCTCGCGCCGGGCGCCGAGGCAGCCGGCGAGGACCGCCGCGCCAAGGAGTGGGAGGCCGGCGGCGACCTGGCCGGCCCCGCCCTGGCAGCCGGTACGTCGGCCGACGAGGAGGCGGCCGAGGACCATGAGGCCGAGCAGCAACGCGTCCACGAGGAGATCGAGCAGGACACCCGCGAGGGACGCGAGCTCCAAGACGCGCGATACCGGCAGGACGTGAACCGGGCAGACGCCGAGATCGCAGAGGCGATGCGGCTCGCCCACATTGCCGAGGGCAACCGCAACGACTACCGGGCCGAGGCGGCCGGTGAGCGGCGACTTGCGCGCAACGACGCGGCCCACTCCGCCCACCTACGAGCCGGAGCCGCTGGCCGGGACGACCCGCAGGCCGACGCGGATCGCGCCGAGGCCGACCGTTTCCAGGCGTCGTCGTACCGCCAGGACAGGCTCGCGAACTACGACGACGCCGTGGCGAGCTCGTACGGCGCCGAGGCCCGCGACCGGCGGAACGAGGCGGCCGAGGTGCGCCGCCCCGAGCAACCACCGGCGGCCGAGGCCGTCCGCAATCCCCCGCAGGCGGCGCCGCGAGCCCGCAAGAACCTCAAGCAGCAACGCCGCCGCAAGACCAAGGAACTCCGCGACTTCGGCCTCGGCGACTGACCCGCGCCCGGCACCGTCGGCGCCGGGCGCGGTACATCCTCAAGCAGCGCCGGCCAGTTCTCAGCGACTGATCGTGGTGGTGGTAGCGGCTTTGGCAACAGGGCTGTCGGGGCTCAGGTTGCCGGTGCGGATGATCAGCAGGTTCGCGGCGACGACCACGACGAAGACGATGCCGAGGATTCGGTGGTCCAGGCTCCAAAGGGCCAGTCCGGCCAGTCCGAAGAAGGCGATCTTCATGATCGCGGTGATCAGCGGGCCGCCGTGGTTCGCGGTCGGGGCGGCGAACAGGCCCCAGAGGACGGCCGCGACCACCGGCAGGCCGATCGCCAGGAGCAGCCGCACGACTGTGGTGTTGCCGGCCTGCCAACCCCACCAGGCGAAGATGCCGAGCCCGGCCAACTCCACCGCGAAGGCCAGTCCCAGGTCGCTCCAGCGCCAGATCTCGTGCATGTCGCCACTCCTCCGATTATCGAGAGCACCGCTCTCTCTTATTGCCAGTGTGCGTGATCGATCGACCAAAAGCAAGAGCACTGCTCTCTGAAGTTGCCGCTGCTCCGGACAGCCGGGATGATGCCCGGATGGAGACCCCGCGGCAGCGCCAGCACCGCCAGACGATGGCGGACATCCTCCGGATCGCGCACGGGCAACTCGTCACCGAGGGCAGCGCGGGTCTGTCGCTGCGCGCGATCGCTCGCGAACTGGGGCTCGTGTCGTCGGCGATCTACCGCTACGTGCCGAGCCGGGACGAGTTGCTCACGCTGTTGATCGAGGAGTCCTACACCGCGTTCGGCGATGCCGTCGAGGCTGCGGAAGCCCGCTGTCGCCGTGAAGACCTGGGTCGCCGCTGGCTCACGGTAGGCCGAGCCGTACGCCGCTGGGCGGTCGCGAACCCGGCCGAGTGGGCGCTGCTCTACGGCAGCCCGGTCCCTGGGTACCACGCGCCTCCTGAGCGGACCACGGCCGCCGGGAGCCGGGTGCCGTTCCTCGTGCTCCAACTGCTGGCCGATGCCGACCTGCAGCCCGCGTCGGACGACCCGCCCATGACGGCTGCGCTTCACCGCGAACTGGACAAGCTCCGTCCTGGTCTGCCGGGCGACCTCAAGCCGGAGGTGCTGGCTCGCGGGCTGCTGGCGTTCTCGTCGCTCTGCGGACTGGTGAGCCTCGAACTCTTCGGCCAGTTCACCAACACCGTCACCCAGTTCCCCGCGCACCTCGACCACCAGCTAACCCGCCTGGGCGCCACCCTCGGCATCCCCGAGCCCACCTGACCCACACGGGCCGCATGACCCGAGTCCGCCGAGCCCCCTGTACGGCGCACCGGAGTACAGGGGGTCAGATGCCGCGGAGGTTCGGCTGGCGCTGGTCGAAGAAGAGCCCGGCGGGTGGCTCGTTGACCGGCAGTGGCGGGATCGGGTAGTCGCTGTGCTGACCACGGCAGGCGGCGAACGGGCCGTCCGGGTCCAGCAGCGCCATCATGTGCGGGTCCGCGTGGTCGCGCCACCAGACCGACATTCCGGTCGCCGGGTCGAGCCGCAGGTGCTCCCAGGCGCGCCAGATCGAGTCGAGCCGGCTCAGCGCCTCGGCGTGCCGGTACCACTCGGGGCACCAGACGAACTGCTGGCCGAGGCGACGACAGTACAGGTAGACGAGCCGGTCCTCGACGAAGGCCGCGACGTGCGGGTAGAAGAGTTCCTGCTCACCATCCACGACGCTGCTCCTCGTTCTGCTCCCAGACCGGCGTCGGCGGGCCGGACGGCGCGGCCGGAGCCGGCGGGGCAGCCTGCGGCGAACCGGCCGCGATCCAGGCGTTCGCGCCGTGCGGGGCGATCGCCTGCGCGGAGGCGCCGGGGTCGTGGCGGGCGAAGGACGCCTTCACCGCACCGGCGTCCGGGCGGACCATCCACGGCACGGTCTTGATCATCGTGGCCGGGATGCCGGACGGGAACACCACGGCCCGGCCGGGCGGCATCGAGGCGAGGTCCGAGACCTCCATGATGTGGTGCCGCTGGGTCTGCTTGCTGGTGCCGCGCTCGCCCTTGTTGTACGAGACCGAGTTCGAGGTGATGTCGTAGTCGCCGATCAGCTTGCTCAGCCGCTCGAGGAAGTTCGCGTCGGACACACCGCCGCCGTACACCCGGATGTTCGCGGCGGACCAGAGCTTCTCCATGCCGCGCTCGCCCCAGCACTCCACGCCCTGGGCCCAGGACTGCAGGATCGTCATCAGCACGATGCCGCGGGAGCCGAAGTGGCTGTAGAGGTCCGGCAGGTCCTTCCAGCGGCAGACGTTCGCCGCCTCGTCCAGGACACCGACCAGCGGGCTCGGCATCCGGCCACCCGGACAGGTCTTGGCGTAGTCCTCGGCGGCCTCGACCACGGCCACCGTCAGCGCGGTGACCAGCGGGCCCGCAGTACCGGCGCCTTCCTTGGACAGGCTGTACAGCGTGCCGCCCTCGCGGACGAACTGGTGCGGGTTGAACTGCGGCCGGTTGTCGTTCGGGCCGGTTGGGATGACCCACCGGGTGACCTTGCGGTTCACCAGGAACTGGGCGCTCTGCTGGGCGGTTCCGTAGACGCCGGCGCGCTGCTTGTCGGGCGCGTTGATGACGCCGGACAGCGCGTCCGCTGACAGTTGCAGGCCGGGCGTGGACCGCAGGATCCGCTCCGGCTCGTCGTTGCGCTGGTCCGCGAGCCACGTGTAGACCTGCGTGATCGGGCGCTTCGCCACCGCGGCGGCGAGCAGCAGGCCGGCCAGCAGATCGGTGCCGGCGGCATCGAAGAAGGCGTCCGTGCGGGCGTTCTCGGAGCGCTGCGACGCGACGAAGTGGTCTGCCAACTGGCGGGCCTTCACCTCGTCGGTGACGTAGCTCAGCGGGTTCCACCACCAGTTGGGCTCCTCGGCGCAGACCTCCTGCGGGTCGAACACCCAGACCGGCCCGTGCTGCGAGCGCGGGTCGCGGGTGGCGTCGACGATGTCGCGCTTGTTGGAGGTCGCGATCACCGCGCCCGGCGCGTCGAGGATCGCCGGTACTGCGCGGGAGGTGGTCTTACCGGTCCGGGGACCCCAGACGTCGACGTGCATGTCTTCCCAGGAACCGAAGACTTCGAGGTTGTCCCGGACGGTCCGGCCGATCAGTACGCCGGGGCCGGCGTGCCCGGCGCCAAGGCGGTTCGCGATCTGCTGCGCGCCCTCGCGAGTGAGCTTGTAGATCTCCTTGCGCTTCGACATCAGCTGGGCAGACTTGTCCACCCGCGAGCCGGCGCCCTGCATCCGGCGGACCAGGAAGAACCCGAGCACCACCAGACCCGCGATCACCGCCAGTTCGAGCAGGAGCATGCCGGTGGCGGCTCCCGACCAGCGCGCCGTGCCGTCGATCAGGTCGAGCAGGGCGTTCACCGGGTTGTTGGAGATCGCGCGGCTGTCGTTGATCGCCGCGGCGACCTTCAGCGACGACCAGATACCGCCGAGCACCAGGACGAACAGCCCGATGCCGATGAACACCAGCACCGACTCGACAGACAGCCCGCCGGGTCCGGTACTTCGCCTGCCCTGTGCCATTAGTGTCCTCCGTTCGGAGTCCGTGCGCTGGCTCCGGTGGTCAGGTGGGTGGATCGCAAGGCGGAGGAAGCGGGCGATGCTTTTCCATCGTTCGCTTTCGACAACGCCGTGAGGCGCCCGCCTGGGCGCCGGAGACAGTGTGCGGAGTTCGGACGGAGGGCACTCACTCCTCAACTCCCGTTCTCGCTACTACCCGGGTGCTCGGGTCCGGTGGTGGCAGTTTGGTGGGGTCGTCGAAGGTGTACTCCTCGACGACCTCCTCGGTGCCATCCTCGGTGATCTCGACCTTCAGCGGACGGCCGTCTTCGCCGGTCTTCCACAGCTTGTTGGTGTCGTTGATCTCGCGCTCGACCGAGGTCAGGCCGACGTGCACCGGGATGCCCGGGCGGCCACCGACCTTGACCAGGAAGTTGCCTCGCCCGGGGGGCGCGGCCTCCTCTCCCGTCGCGGGGTCCCAGGCGGGCGGGTCCTGCCAGCCGATGAGCATGTTCTGCTCCTCGTCGGACAGCGGCACCACCGCGGTCAGGTTCTCCATCTCGGCCCGCGGCAGACCGCCGCAGATGACCATGCCGGACCGCTCGACGAAACCCTTCGCCTTCATCCGGTCCTCGGGGTGCTCCAGGGCCAGCAGGTCGGACATGGTGTGCGAGATCATCGCCATCCCGACACCACGCTGACGGTTCAGCCGGGTCAGCGCGTCGACCCGGTCGACCAGGCCGCGACCGGCCCGCAGTACCCGCCAGAGCTCGTCGAGGATGACGAAGTAGTGCCGTCGTGGCTCCAGGCCCGCATCCGCGAGCGCCTGCGCGACCGCGACCGCGCCGAACCCGTAGGACCAGCAGGCCAGCAGCACCGCGGCCTGCAGGTTGGTCTCGGAGTCGTCGATGTTGGACACGTCGAAGACGACCGGCCGGTCCATCGCCATGGGGTGGTCGGTCTGCTCGGAGAAGATCTCGCCGAGTCGTCCACCACCGACCAGACCGATCAGCGAGGCCTCGAGCCCTTCGGTGACCTGGCGATAGCGGTCCATGCTGCCGCGGTCCAGGGCGACGTTGCGGACCCGGTCCGGCGCCTCCTGGACCACCTTCAGCAGGTCCCGCAGTACCGGCGTGCCCTCGTGGCGCTCGTCGAGCACCTTGAGGGCCTCGTCGATGATGGTCTCCTCGCGGTCCGACGGCGGCGCCGAGCGCATGATCGAGATCAGCGCGGACACCATCGTCTGGCGACGGCCGTGCGCGTCCGCCTGGATCGCCTGCCGGGCGCTGCCGGTCAGCCGCAACGCCGCCCTCCGGGACTCGCCCGGGTCCAGCACGTTCAGGTGGCCACGACCGCGGCCGAGCTCGATCACCTGGCCGCCGAGGGCCAGGATCAGGTCCTTGTAGTCGGGCTTGAGGTCGCCGAGCACGAGCGGCTGGATCCCGTACCCCGCGAGGCCGAGCGCCATCCGCCGGGTGATCGTCGACTTGCCCAGACCCGGCTTGCCGAGCACGAACATCGACGGGTTCGAGATCAGCTTGGCCCGCATGAACCAGCTGATCGGGTCGCAGCACATGGTCGCGCCGGACAGGATGTTGCGGCCGATCGGTACGCCGACCATCGGGCTGCCGGTGCCCGCGGCGAACGGCCACATGCCGCACACCTGCACCGTCGTACCGCGCCACTCGGCCGGGGCCTGCAGGTATGTGGAGTAGCCGCCGCCCATCCCGGGCCAGCCGCGGGGCATCGGGCGCTTGCCACCGCGCAGTGGGTCGACCGGCTTGTTCTTCTTGCTCACAGAGCCTCCCGACGGTTCACAGGGCTTCCCGGAGACCGGCCGGGACGGACAGGTGGCTCTGCACGACGATGCCGAGCGGCAACCCGGCGACGAAGGCGGAGTCCTGAGACCCGTAGGCCGGCCGGAGCAGCACCCGGGCGGTGGCGCCCAGGTTGTCGATCGCGGCGACCATGTCGGGGAGTTGCTCGGCCGTCATGACCGTGCCGGTGACCACCATGCCGAAGTTGACCAGACCCGCACCGCGAGCCTCCTCCTGCGCAGTACGGTCCGCGGCCCGCGCCTCGGCCATCGAGCGGGCCGACGGACGAGCGGAAGCGGTCGCGCGGAACGAGGCGTTGCGCTTGTCGGCCTCCACCATCCGGGCCGCGGTGGCCGCGTCCAGCGGCCGGTAGAGCAGGGTGACGCGCTTGCGGTCGATGTCCGGGTGCGGACCGACCAGCTGGGACAGCACCGAGGAGAAGACCTCACCACGCGGCGCCTGGGTCATCTGCCAGGTGATGGACCACGCGCTGTCGTGCCGGTACTTGTCCCAGAACGCCTGGGCAGCGGCCGGTCCGGCATCGGTCCACTGCAGCTCGGGCGACATGCCCTGGCTCCGAGCCTCATCGATCAGTACTGCGGCCGCCGGGTCGTAGGCGATCCGCACGGTCTCGCAGAGCTCCTGCGCGGTGACCGGGCGGGCGGCACCCGCGCCGGTGGAGTTCAGGCTCTGGGTGAGGGCCGGGAGGCGGGACGCGAGCTCGCGGCCCATGTCCTCTTCCTTGCGGCGCTTGCCGTTGCGGTCGGTGCCTTTGAACGTCAGAGCCACTCGGGCCGACACCAGCGCCGAGCCCTCGGGGTAGGTCTGGATCACCTCGGACAGCATCGCCCGGGCGATCGCCGGCGTGTCGTCCTGCATGTTGTGGGTGACCTCACGGCGGAGCCGGATGCCGGTGTCCGGCGCGGACTCCACCGTCACCGAGGCAGCGATGATGCCCGGCTCGTGACCGAGGGAGGCGAGCCACTGACCCCAGTGCGCCACCCAGACGTCCACCTGGTCCTCGTCGACCAGCGAGGCGCCGTCCGGTTCCGCGTTGATGATGACGGTGAAGTGCCGGGTGCTCGGGTAGTAGAGCAGCGCGAACGGTCGGCCGTACGAGTCCTTGAACTCGCTCAGCTGCGAGGCCGCGGCGAGCCCGGGCAGCTGGAACTTGCCCCACGCCGTACGTCCGAGCGGACCGGACCGGTAGATGTTGTGCTTGGCCATCTTTGCTCGCTGCCATCCAATTCGCGTCGAGAGCCTCTGCAGGGTGGAGTGCCCGTGCTTGTCCTTGGTCATCAGCAACAGCAGGATCGCGCCGACGATCAGCAGGGAGATCAGCGCGCCCGGCAGACCGGCCGCCAGGGTGGCGATCATGGTCACCACCAGGCCGCCCATCATGATCCCGGTGCCGAGCGTGCCCAGACCGGCGATGCCTGCGCTGGCGGGCGCCCGCCAGTTGCCGTAGGTCCTGGGGGCGCTTCGTACGCCGTCAGCCGCTGCCACTTGGTCCCTCATCCATCGAGTCGTTGTCGATCGTCTCGGCGGCGCCGGCCTGAGCCGCTTCCTTGGTCATGTCGACGCCCTTCTTGACCGCCATGGCTGTCGCCACGACCGCGATGCCGACCGGTCCGGCCGCAGCACCCGCTCCTGCCGCCGCGCCACCGGCCGCCGCACCACCACCAGCCGCCGCACCACCGCCGGCTGCCGCGCCGCCGCCGGCCGCGGCACCACCACCGGCTGCCGCACCGCCACCGCCTGCAGCACCACCGGCCGCGCCGCCGCCCGCACCACCACTGGCACCACCGCCGGCTCCACTGGCGCCGCCGCCACCACCACCGCCGCCGCCTCCGCTACCACCGCCGCTGGGCTGGGGACTGGAGTTCTGCGAGCCGCTCGGGCTGGAACTCTGGGAGGACGACTTGCTGCCTCGGCCGACGTTGCGGGCACCGCTCGGCCCGTCACTCTCGCTGTCGGCGGATTTCGACACCTTGTCGGCGATCTGGTCCGCCCCGACCATCTTCGCCGCGAGCGCACCCGCTCCGGCCGAACCCGCGGTGGCGGCGACCATCGGCGTGACGAACCGCATCAGGGCCGGCAACGCGAAGAGGGCGAGCACCAGCATCGTCACGCCGGTGATCGAGTTCATGATCTGGTCGCTGTTGAAGGACAGCGGGCCCTCCTGCTTGCCCTCGCCGAAGGCGGCACCGGTCAGCTTGAGCGCGGTGCCGTAGATCAGGGCGGCCACCGGTTTGTAGAGGATGAAGGCGACCAGCCAGGAGATTATTCGCTTGAACCAGGCCTTGCCCATCTCGGTGTGGGTGGCCGCCGCCGCGATCGGCAGCACGCCCAGCAGCAGGATCAGCATCGCGGTCCGGACCACCATCAAGACGACCTGGAGCATCGACGCGAGCAGCGTGATGATGCCGATGGTGATCATCAGGCCGATGCCGGCACCGCCGGTCGCGGACAGACCCAGCAGGACCAGCATCGCGGCGCCGAAACCGCTCGGGTCGACTTCGCCCGCGTTGCAGGTGAACCCCGCACCGGGAGTCCGGTCCAGGCCGGTCAGCACGACGCAGCGGGAGAACTCGTCGCCGACCTCGATCAGCACCTGGGTGACCGCGATCGCCATCGTCGAGGCGACCGCCAGCGTGAGCAGCGAGCGGAGCAGGTCACGAAGGTTGTCGCCGCGGTGCGACCAGGCCATCTGGGCGCCGGCCACGATCACGCCGATGGTCGCCGCGAAGACGGCGATCCACTGGGTGTGCTGCCAGATCCAGGCGACCGAGTTCGCGGCCGGCGCGCCGGTCGTCGCGCTGCCGACCGCCTGCGTCGGGACGAAGACCCAGAACGTGCCGATCGCGGCCATCATGGCGCCGACGGCTTCGGCCAACGCGGTGAGAATGGGATCGAAGATCAACTTGATCAGCGCCTCAACTGCAGGGGTCAGGGCATCGAGCAGGAAGTCCTTGATGCACTCGAGCCAGCCGTCGTCGCAGAGCAACGGGTTCATGTCAGCCCGCCTTCGGTGAGACGAATCGGAGGATGGCGGGCAGGGCGACGACGGCCAGCACCATCATCGTCACGCCCGTGAGGACGGAGATCGTCACGCCGTCCGCGCCCCGGGGGACGCCGATCAACTTGATCGCGGTGGCATAGATGAGCGCGGCAACCGGTTTGTAGAGGATGAATCCGGCCAGCCAGGACACGGCCCGCTTGAACCAGGTCATCCCGACCTCGGTGTTCGTCGCGGACGCGGTCAGCGGCAGGATGCCGACCAGCAGGATCAGCATGCCGTAGCGGATCACCATCAAGACGAGCTGGACGATCGACGTGATCACCAGCAGGATGCCGATCACGATGACCAGCATCAGGCCGAGGCCGTCGGTCTCCAGCGGATCGACCAACTGGTTGCCGACCCGTTCGGAGAACGAGGAACCGTCCAGGGCGGCGTCGATGATCTCCTGGGAGAACCAGTCCGCGATCTCGATCAGGGTCGCGGCGAAGGCGACGCCCATGCCCGACACGACCACCATGGTGAGCAGGCTCCGGAGGATGTCGCGGACCGGCTCACCGCGCTGGGAGACGGCCATCCGGATGCCGGCGATGATCACCGAGATGGTGGCGGCGATGACCAGGATCCAGAGCGTGTAGTGCTGGATGAAGGTGACGGCGTTGTTGTTCGCGACGTTCGGGGTGTCGATGTCGATCCAGAGCGTGCCGACGGTCTCCATGATCGCCTTGACGGCTGCCACCACGACCGATTTGATCGCGTCGAAGACGAACTTGAAGAGGCTGCCGATGACGCCGTTCAGCGCCTCGCCCAGGTACTTGTGGACGCAGTCGTCCCAGTCCCAGGGCTTCCAGGAGCAACCGAGCGAGATCATCACGCGCCCCCGAACCGGACATAGCCCTGCAGCGACTGCAGCACGTCCGGCGCCACGTCACCGTTGAAGCTGCCGTCGGGCTGCAGCACGACCTTCCAGTCGCCCTTCAGCCAGCGCAGCGTCATCGGCAGGGCGGCCACGCTCTGCGGGTCGATCTGCACCGCGATCGAGATGATGGCCTTGGTCGGCTCGTAGTCGATCACCTTGAACCCGGTGAACTGCGAGGCGTCGCCCTCGCCGCGGGGCGTCGGTGTCGACCTGACCTCGCGGAGCGCCCGGGTGAGTCCGGCGCCCGGCGCGATCCGGGTCCGCAGTACGGCCTCGGTCAGGTGAGGGTTGCGGATCTGGCCCAAGGTCACCATCGCGGCCAGCACGGCGCCGGTCGGTGAGTGGGCGAAGCAGTAGCGCACACCGTTGGTGTACGTCGCGGCCGGGCCGCCCTGCTCCTGCAGGGGGATCAGCATGTTGGTCTCGAACTGCCAGCTCACCGATGCCGGGGCGACCCGGGGGATGCTCTGGTCCGGCGACTTGCTTTTGCAGCCACCACGGCCGTTGTTGAGCGGCGGCGGAGTCGCGGTCGCGGTCGGCTCCCCCGGAGTGGCAGGAGGTTCAGTGGGCTCGTCAGTGGTCTCGTCGGTCGGCTCGACCACGCTCGGCGTGGCTGTCGGCTGCGTCGAGGGCGTGCCCCCGCCACGGCCGCCCAGGAGCAACCAGACCACCAGACAGACGACCACGGCGCCGATGACGATCGCCGACGCGACGAATCCGGTGCTCTCCCAGGGAGAGGTGGATTCCGTGTCGCCGGCGTCGTCGTCGGAGGAGTCGCGACCACTGAACCAGGCCACCAGGGATCAGCTTTCGTCAGGACCGAGCGGGGCGGAGGTGCGGGGCCGGATCAATTGCCGACCAGCGCTTTGACGAACCCGGAGGCGGTACCGATGACGATGCAGCCGGCCAGCACCCAGCCGAGGCGGGCAGCGTGCTCGCCACCTTCACCGCGACGCTGACCGATCGCCATCATCGCGCCCGCGATGATGACACCGAGGATGCAGATCGAGATCGAGATCGTGGTGACCCAGCTGACCACCGTGTCGACCTTGCTCTGCACGCCGTCCGGCAGCGGCTCGAGCGGGACCAGCAGGGGAATGAACTTTGCCAACATGAGCGATGAGGCCTTTCAGTATGGGGCGGGGTAGTCCGCGGGGTTTGACGCGCGAAGAGCGTAGATGGATTCAAGAACTTCGAAAACCTCGTCAGGGGTGTTCTCTGGCGTGGGATCCTCCCCCCTTCGCCACTCCTCGATCCACGGGATGTCCCAGACCCTGGGCACCCCACCGCCGACGATGTCGGCGAAGTCGTCCAACACTCGGGGCAATCGGCCCGGAGCGTCCGCGATCAGTACCAACCCCAGCACCGCGACCCCCTGGACCACACCCGAGGCCCACTCGATCGCGGCCCGCTGCGCAGCCCGCAGCCCCGACCCGTGCGTCCTGGCCACCAGTACTACGGGCGTCGGCACGGGCGGCGGTGGGATCGGCCAGCGATGACCGGCCGCGCGGGTCCCCGGCAGCAGCAGCGACATCGTCGTCTCGCCGGCGCCACCGTGCACCCCGACCCACCAGAGCGTGTCGGCCGCGGGGATGGCAAACTTCGGCAGCCGCTGGTCCTCGGCCGGTGCGGGCACTCCGTGCTGAGGCGCGGAAGGGCCCCGCGGGGTCATGTCGACCTGCGGCGGCACGGGGCCGGGAGGCAGTTGAGATGACCCTTGTCCCGACTGTTGCTGCCGAGTCCACGGGTTCTGCGGTTGCGTCATGGCCCCTCCTCTCGCGGCGTGTCACGGGCTGTCGCCCACAGTATTCTCTCGCTTCCCGGGTGTGCTGATGTGACCCATCCACAGGCGAGGATGTTTCTACCCCCTTGTCGGGGTCAGACGAGCCGGCCGGCTCGCAGAGTGGTATGCCTTCGGGCGGCAGCATGTCTCCGGGCGGACGACATGCTAGAACGAGAGGCCGACAACCCGATGACCGAGGGAGAGCTGTGGCGGGGATGAGGGGTGACCATGGCTGAGAAGGGCATCCCTTCGTGGCCCAAGGTCACGATCCGGCTGTACGACGACCACAACGCCGAGGTGAAGATCGCCGGGCGCAGTCACCCGGTGAACCACCACGATCCACGCCAGGCCGCGATCGCCCTCGTGGCCGAGCGCGCGGGTCAGCTCGGCCGCCCGGTGAAGGCGACCGCGGTCGAGTTCGACGGCGCCTCCTGGCCGCTGGTCATCCACCCCGACGGCCGGGTCGAGGCGATCGAGGCCGCACCCAAGTCGGACAAGCCGATCTGGCCGATCATCGCCGCCGCCGGCCTGGCCATCGTGCTCGTCGGCGGCACCGCCTTCTACCTGCTGATGCCGCGCGACAACAGCCCCAAGGATCCGAATCCCCCGGCGGCCAACAAGCTGCCCGAACTGCCCGCGCCGAAGGTCGTGCCCGACCAGTTCGTGGCCCGGCCGGCGCCGCCCGGCTGGTCGACGAACGCGGCCTGGACCGTCGACATCGCCGAGGACTCGACTCCGGCGGTGTCCCCGGACGGCAGCGAGGTCGCGGTACTGACGCAAGACAACAAGATCGCCGTGTTCGACAGCGCCGGCAAGGTGCTCTGGCAGGACAAGGTGCCGAAGAACGCGGACAATCCGGTCTACACCACCATCGACTCCAAGCCGGTGCTGGCGGTGACCACGCCGAAATCGTTGCTCTACTGGCCCGGTGACGGCATCGAGTCGACCGAGGTGGAACTGCCGGACGCCGCGCGGGTGCAGTTCTTCGGGACGTCCCCGCTGGTGCTGCTGAACGACGGCGACGCGGGTGCGAGTGTTGTCAGTGGCAAGGATCTGCACCCGGTGCAGAACCAGCCGCGGCTGTCGACCATCCTGCTGGCCGAGGGCGACAAGACCTTGCTGGCAAGGTATGCGGGCCCGCTGTACTGGAGCCAGACCGGCAAGGACCTGGTCGTACTGCCGCTCAAGCCGCCGGCCGGTGCCAGCGGCATCAACCACATCGCGATGGCCAGCCCCGGGCGCGCACTGGTGATCTGGAACGTCGCGAAGTCGACCGACGTGATCCCGACGGTGAGCTCGACCGCGGACGGCTCGGTGGTCGCGACCTGCCCGAAGGTGCCGGCGCAGCAGCCGGACGACTGGAAGTGGCTGCCCGACCAAGGCGGCAAGGTCGCCGCCTGGGGTGAGTGCATGATCAACTTCACCAGCCGCAAGACGAACCTGCTACCGGACTTCTCGCCGCAGTCGGTCACCCAGACGACGATCTACGGCACCCTCGACGGCAAGCCGGCCACGATCGTGCCGGGCGGCCGCGCGAACACTCTGGCCGCGCCGACCGCCAGGCCGTGGGGCATCGTCGGCAACCACGCCATCGTCGTCCACGCCTCGGTTCTGTACGCCCTGGACAAGAAGTAGCACGCGATGAAGATCTCGAACGCACTCCGCGTACGCCGGGCGCGGGTGGCCCGGTGGACGGCGGCTATCGCTGCTGCCGGCGCGCTGGTCCTGACACCGATCGCGGCGGTGGCCACCGGGCTGGACGACGACCCGGCGCCTTCCGGTTGGCCCTCGGTCGCCGAGCCGGCCGACTCCAACAGCACGGTGTCGGACCCGCGGCCGACGAACCCGCCGACAGTCGCGAAGCCCCCGGAGGGTGAGGCCTCCGACCCCACGGTGCTTTCCTGGCCGGGCCCTCAGCAGCAGTAGCCGACGGCAACGGCTTGCAGATGGCGGTATCCCCTAGGGGCCAGCGGCAACGAACGGACGAACGAAACGGCCCGCTCTCCGGGGAGAGCGGGCCGTTCGGTGTTCGGGTGAGGGTGCCGTCAGACGGCTACGACCTCGAGGCGGACGGTGGCCGCCACCTCCGGGTGGAGCTGGACCGACACCTGGTGCTTGCCGGTGGTCTTGATCGGCGAGCCGATCGAGATCGACCGCTTCTCCACCAGCGGACCGCCGGACGACTTGATCGCGCCGGCGATGTCCGCCGGGGTGACCGAGCCGAACAGGCGACCGGTCTCGCCGGCCTTCACGTCCAGCTTGACGCCGAGCTGCTCGAGCTGGTTCTTGACCTCGCTCGCGTGCTCCTTGCCCTGGATCGCCCGGGCGTCACGCGCCCGCTTGATCGACTGGATCTGCTTCTCTGCGCCACGGGTCCAGCCGATGGCCAGACCACGCGGGACGAGGTAGTTGCGGCCGTAGCCGTCCTTGACCTCGACGATGTCGCCGGGGGCTCCGAGGCCCTCGACCTCCTGCGCCAGGATGAGCTTCATGTCTCAGACCTCCCTCAGCGAGCGGTGCTCGTGTAAGGCAGCAGAGCCACCTCGCGAGCGTTCTTGATAGCGGTGGCCACGTCGCGCTGGTGCTGCACGCAGTTGCCCGTCACCCGGCGCGCGCGGATCTTGCCGCGGTCGGAGATGAACTTGCGCAGCAGCGCGGTGTCCTTGTAATCGACGTACGTTGCCTTGTCCTTGCAGAAGCCGCAGACCTTCTTCTTCGGCTTCCGAATGATCTTGGCCATTGTGGTGCTCTCTTCCTACTACGAAAGCCCGGCTGGTGCCGGAATGGTCACTCGGATTGTTGTCCTGCTCAGATCAGAACGGAGGCTCTTCCATCGAGCCGCCGCCACCCTGACCTGCCCAGGGGTCGTTCTGCGGCGCGGCCTGGCCGCCACCGCCGCTACCCTGCGGGGTCGCCCAGGGGTCGTTCTGCGGGGCGCCACCCTGGCCGCCACCGAAGCCACCACCACCCTGGTTGCCACCGCCACCACCGAAGCCGCCGCCACCGTCGCCGCCGGGGCCCGAGCGCGTCGCCCGGGTCACCTTGGCGGTGGCGCTGCGCAGGCTGGGACCGACCTCGTCCACGTCGATCTCGAAGACCGTGCGCTTGTTGCCCTCACGGTCGTCGTACGAGCGGGACTTGAGCCGGCCCTGCACGATCACGCGCATGCCGCGCTGCAGCGACTCGGCCACGTTCTCCGCGGCCTGCCGCCAGACGGAACAACTCAGGAACAGCGACTCGCCGTCCTTCCATTCACCTGACTGCCGGTCGTACGTCCGCGGGGTCGACGCGACGCGGAAGTTCGCGACGGCCGCACCGGACGGGGTGAACCGGAGTTCAGGGTCGTCGACAAGATTGCCGACCAGTGTCACGACGGTTTCGCCTGCCATTGCCGTTCCTCCTGCTATCGGGTGTGGCTGTGTCTACAGCTAATCAGTAACGGTCGGCACCGACACTGAAGCTGCTGACGACCCCAGGGATCAGTGCTGGTCCGGCCGGATGACCTTGGTGCGGAGGATCGACTCGTTCAGCGTGAGCTGACGGTCGAGCTCCTTCACCACTGCCGGCTCGGCGGTCAGGTCGATGATGGCGTAAATGCCCTCGGCCTTCTTCTTCACGTCATAGGCCAGCTTGCGACGACCCCAGATGTCGAGCTTCTCGACCGTTCCACCTTCCTTGCGGACGATGTTCAGGTACTGGTCGAGCGAGGGCTCGACGGTGCGCTCTTCGGTCTCCGGGTCGAGGATCACCATGACTTCATAACGACGCATGCGCGAACTCCACCTCCTTCGGACTCAGGCGGCCACGGTCTTTCCGTGGCAGGAGGGCGATGCGGTCTGCTCCACGCCGACAATCGCCGTCGGCGTCAAGCAAGGAGCCCGGTCGAAGGACCGGGCAACACAAACAGAATACCAGCGGCCGGACGTGCTCTTGACCACTATCCACAGGTCTGCTGGACGGCTCCCCCGTCACTTCCGCCCCAACAGTCTCCCCAGCAACCCCGGCCGCCGGTCCTCGCTCCCAGCCGGAGGCGGTCCTGAGCCCGCACCCGCTGGCGCGGTGGCCGGAGCCGATGCGTCCGCGTGCGAAACCGGAGCGTCCTCAGCCGGATCGGCCTCGTCCTCATCGTCGGCTCCCACGACCAGGAGATCGATGTGGATGGCCAACGGACGGCCGGTCGCGTCCAGGGTTCGCAGTACAGGGTACGCGCCGTCGCCCCAGCCAGAGTGGGACAGGACCACGTTCTCGCCGGCCTTCGCCAGCGGCATGACGATGTTCGCGCATCCGCCGCGGAGGTGCTCCGCCGAGTCCATCAAGGCGAACCAACTGTCGCTCTGGTCGTTGTCGAACACGTCCTCGTACCAGTCGCCGGCCGGCATCGCGGTCCCGACGGCCCGGGCATCGGCGAACGCGACCGTGCCCGCGTCCACCGGCACCACCCAGTACTCCCCGTCCGGCAGGTCGTCACCGGACTGCCGCGCTGCTTCCACGGCGGCCGCCTCGCCCTCGGCCAGTACGACGCTGAGGTACGCCTCGCGAAGGTGGCTGCCGTCCTGCTCGTCGGACACGTCCGCGACGGTGACCCGGACCGGGTACGCCCCTGGCGGAACGTCAACGACCAGTCCTCCGCCGAGATTCACGAACGGGTCACTCGCCTCCAGACGACCACTCGGCACCTGCAGCAGGCCGAGATCGTGGATGCTCAGCGCCCAGGTCTGCCCATCGACCAGAACGGGTCCTGGGCGCAGAGCGTGGAAATTCTCTGGAGTCGGCATCGCGCAAGGCTAGTCAGTCCAAGCGATCAGCAGGAGGGTTCGAGGGACTTCTGCTCGACCGGAGTGTCGCGGCGGAGGGCCACCACGAGGAGGAGCGCCAAGGCGAGAGTGACCGAGCACGCGGCCAGGAGAGCGAAGCCGCCGGCCGCGAAGAGCCAGGTGGAAGCGGCAGTGGCCAGTGCGGCGACCGCCCACACCCAGGCTTCCACCTTGCTCTCCAACTTCGCTCGGGCGGCTGGGGAGTTCGCGCCCGCGGTCGTGAGGAGCGCGCTGCCTCCTAGGTAGCAGAGGTTCCAGCCGTAGCCGAGCACGAACAGTGCCGGGGTGAAGGTCATGCCGCTCGGTCCTGCGATGACGAGTGCGGACACTGCGACGGTGGCGAGTCCCGCGAGCATCACCGGACGCGGGCCGGACCTGTCGATCCACCAGCCGGTGACCGGAGCCAACGCGAACATGCCGAAGGTGTGCGCCGACAACATCAGCCCGAGCATGCTCAACCCCTGCCCGTGGTGGTGAGCGTGGACCGGCACCGAGGTCATCAGAGCCACCATCACCAGATGACCGACGAGCATCACGCCCGCCGCCACGAAGATCGTCGTACTGCGTGCCGCCGGCTCGCGCTGCGCGTCGTCGAGTTCCACAGCATTCGGAGTTGCAGGGGCGGCGTGGACGGGCTGGATGCGGCTAGCAGCCAGCAGGGCTGAGAAGGCGGCTGCTATGGCAAGGAGGAAGGGGCCGGCGAGGGGTGGGAGTCCCAGGGAGACCGCAAACGCCTGGGCCGGCTCCAGGAGGAACGGCCCGCCCACCGCACCCGCAGTACTGGCCCAGACGACTGTGCCCATCGCGGCGGCTCGTCTGGACGGGTCGACGGACTCACCGGCGGCGTACCGCGACAGGAGGCTGGCTGCGTTGCCGGCGCCGAGCAGGAGCATGCCGAGGAAGAGCGAAATGACCGGTGCACCGACCGCTGCCAGCACTGTGAGGGCTCCGCCGGCTACTGCGATGGCGTAGCCGGTGCGAAGTGCTTGTGCGCGGCCGAGCCGGGCACTCCACCGGCCGACGGCTACGGCGCCGGCCGCAGTACCGAGGACGCCTGCGGTGTTGGGCAGACCGGCCAGGGCCGGGGAGAGTTCGTCGGCGATCAGGATGGTGCTGACCGCGCTGGCGGCGACCATCGCGGCGTTCATCAGGGCGGCGGCGAGAACGACGGGAATCAGCATGACTTCAACGCTAGGAAGGCCGCTGCTCCCGTTGAATGCCTGAAGTAAGGCGTCAGGGCTTGCGGAGTAGCGATACCAAAGGTGTTCTGGGGAGATGACCTTTCAGGAACGAAACCTGGACGCCACCGACTGGCAGATTCTCGGTGAACTGCAGGCCGACGGACGGCTGTCGTTCAACCAGCTCGGCAAGCGGGTGAACCTGTCGCCACCGGCCGTGGCCGATCGGGTGCGACGGCTCGAGGAGGCGGGCGTGATCGCCGGGTACAAGGCGCAGGTGGATCCGGCCCGGGCGGGACAGCCGCTGTCGGCGTTCGTCCAGATGCGGTGCACGACCGGACGGTGCCTGCTGAAGACGACCCGCTCGGAGGACTTCCCGGAGGTGCTGGAGATCCACAAGCTCAGTGGCAACTCGTGCTCGATGCTCCGCGTCCGGGTCGCCTCGATGCGGCACCTGGAGGGCCTGTTCGAGCGACTCGGCGAGCACGGCGAGATGAACACCCACGTCGTCCTGTCCACCGAATTCGAAGGCCGCCCAGTCCAGCCACCAGTGCCCGACGCCCGCCCGGTGACACGCTCACAAGGCTGGTCCTGACACGGGTTGCGGGACTGTCGGTGGGCGGCCATAAGGTGGCGGCATGAGCTTGAAACTAGGTGCGCACGTCGATCAGGACGACCCGCTGGCCGAGGCGGCCGACCGAGGCGCCGACCTGGTCCAGTTCTTCCTCGGTGACCCGCAGGGGTGGAAGGGGCCGAAGGTCTCGTACTCCGACGGCGCCGAGGCGTTGCGGGTGCGGGCGGAAGCCGAGGGCATCGACCTGTACGTGCACGCGCCGTACGTGCTCAACGTGGCGACGCTGAACAACCGCATCCGGATCCCCAGCCGCAAACTGCTGCAGCAGACGCTCGACAAGGCGGCCGAGGTCGGCGTCAGGGGCGTCATCGTGCACGGCGGACATGTGGGCAAGGGTGACGACCCGGAGACCGGGTTCGACAACTGGCGCAAGTGCATCGAACGCGCGGAGCTCCCGGTGCCGCTGCTGATCGAGAACACCGCTGGTGGCGACAACGCGATGGCGCGGCAGCTGGACCGGATCGCGCGGTTGTGGGAGGCGGTGCAGGACTCGGGCAACGAGAACCTCGACCGCGTCGGGTTCTGCCTCGACACCTGCCACTTCCACGCCGGCGGCGAGGAGCTGTCGACGATCGTGGAGAAGGTCACCGCGATCACCGGCCGGATCGACCTGGTGCACGCCAACGGGTCGCGCGACGCCTTCGGCTCCGGGGCCGACCGGCACAGCAACTTCGAGGAGGGCGAGATCGACCCCGCCGAGATCGTCGCCGTGGTGAAGGCCGCGGGCGCGCCGGTGGTGGTGGAGACGCCGAACGGCGATCACGGCCAGAAGGCGGACATCGACTACCTGCGAGCCCACCTGAAGTAAGCCCGGCGCCCCGGGACGGGTTACTGCGGTAGTGCCGCCCCGGACGGGGTAGTGCGGTAGTGGTGGCGGCCTGGCGTGGAGTACTGCGGTAGCGTCCGGCGCATGGCAGCGGCCGAACCTTCCCCTGAGCGGGCCCAGCGCACCGCCACGCGACTCCTCTGGACCAGCGCGGGACTGACGGTGCTGGTCGGCGTGTTCCTCGTCTCCGACGTGATCCGCACCGCCGACCGGTACACCGCACTCGCCTGGGTCGGCGTCGCCCTGTCCGCACTCGCGATCCTGAGCCTGACGGTCCTGTACGCCGGCTGCGCCTCCGGCCGGCTGAGCCTGAACCAACAAGCCCTCGGCAAGCTCACCCTCTTCCAGCTCTCGGCACTGTGCCTGGTGATCGCCGTGGGCGCCGACATCCTCATCCCCGCCCGCAACACCGGCGGTCTGGCTCTGCTCCTTCCCTGGGGCATCACCTACTGGCTCCACAACCTCCGGCCCACGGCACCCAACACTCCCGCCTGAGCGGAGCGGCGCCTGGTCTGCAGGGGAGAATGTCCGGATGCAGACCTGGGTGGAGCAGTTTCCGGAGCTCTTCGCGCCGGCCTTCTGGGAGTGGGGCGAGCTCGACGTCAGGTTCACCACCGAGCAGCCGCCGGACGAGTTGGTCAGCAACGTCCACGTGGTCGGCCGGACCGAGGGTGGCGTCGTCGTGTGCGCCAACGACCTCGGCTGGCGGTTCCTACCCGGCGGGACCAGAGAGCCGGACGAGCTGATCCACGAGACCGCCCGGCGCGAACTGCTCGAGGAGGCCGGCGCCCGGATCACCGGCCCGCTGACCTGGATCGGCGCGCACCGCGCGGACCACCGTCGCCCCGAGCCCTATCGGCCGCATCTGCCGCACCCGGTCTCGTGCTGGATCAACGTGGTCGCGGACGTCGTGATCGAGGACGCCCCGACCAACCCGCCGGACGGCGAGCAGGTGACCGAAGTACTGGTGCTGCCGCCGGACGCGGCGATCGCCTACCTCGATGAGCACCCGGACGGCGTGATGGGCAACGTGGTCAGACTGGCTCAGGCAATGGGACTGGTTTAGCCGACCGCCACGGCAGTACGAAGGCGCTGGCCAGGCAGCCCATGCCGGCGATCAAGAAAGTGGTCCGCAGACTGGTGAGACCGGCCAGCACACCGCCGGCCGCCATGAAGGCCGGCTGCACGGACCGCGAGGTGATCGACCACGAGGTGAGGACCCGCGCCATGAACCGGTCCTCGGTCACGTCCATCCGGTAGGTGGCGAACGACGGGTTGAAGGCGCCGGCCGCGACCAGCAGCCCGGTGTCGGCGATCGCCAGCAGGGCGAACCCGCCCCAGCCGGGTGGAGCAAGCGGGAACAACAGCAGCCACGGCGTCCGCAGTACGCCGAAGACGAGCAGCATGCGATGCAGCCCGTACCGGCGGGTCAGCCGAGGGGCCAGCCGAGCGCCGAGGACGCCACCCAGGCACGGCAGCCCCAGGAAGAGCCCGTACTGCCAAGGGGCCAGGCCGAGGTCGCGAAGCATGAAGACGGTGAGCAGCGGCGACGTCATCATCACCGGGCCGCCGAACAGTTGCGAGTTCCAGAACAGCGCCCTGAGCCCGCGGTGCCGCCAGATGTAGCGCCAGCCGGCGGTGATGTCGGGCTTTTCGGTGCGCTCGGCCGGACGCGGTTCCGGCTGCCCGATCCGCCGGATGCCGAGCGCCGAGAACAGGAACGAGACCGCGTCGATCCCCAGCGTCACGGTCGCTCCGACCAGGCCGACCAGCGCGCCGCCGATCGGTGGTCCGATGCTCAGCGTCATCCACGTCGTCTGCTCGAACTTGCTGTTCGCCTCGGCTCGGTTCTCCGCGGAGACCAGCGCCTTGAGGTGCGCTCCGCTCGCAGCGGTGAACACGATCAGGGCCGCAGCCTGCAGGACGCCGACCACGCACAACTGCACATAGGTCATCAGGCCGATCGCCGCCGCGAGCGGCACGCTCAGCAGAGATCCGAACCTGACCAGGTCGGCCGCGATCATCACCGGCCGCTTGTAGCGCTGCTCGATGAAATCGCCCGCAGGCAACGCGATCGCGGCGCCCGCCAGCGCCGACAGCGCGGCCAGCATCGACACCTGGAACGTGGTCACATCGAGCACGAGCACCGCGACCAACGGCAGCGCTCCGAACCCGATCGCACTCCCTGCCGCGCTGACGGTGAATGCTGTCCACAACCGGCGGAAGTCCTGACCCAAGGGCATCGGCCGATCGTAGAACCGGCCACCGACATAACCCGTCAGCGTAGGTTGAGCCCGCCGTCGAGCAGGATCACCTCACCCGTCAGATACCTGTTCGCGAGGATCGAGGCGATCAGGTCCGCCACATCCGAAGGCTGCGCCGCACGCCGCATCGGGCTCGCGGTTCTCCACAACTCCTGCGCGTCGGTCCACGAGGCCGTCATCGCCGTGTCGACCAGCCCGGGCGCGACCGCGTTCACCCGCACTTCGGGTCCGAGCGCGGCCGCGAGCAACTTGGTCACGTGGTTCAGCGCGGCCTTGCTCGCGGCGTACGCGATGGAGCTTCCCTTCGGCCGGACCCCGGCATGGCTGGTCACGTTGACGATGGAGCCACCCGACTCGCGCAGCGCGGGCAGCGCCGCAGTACAGAGCAACCAAGGGGCGATCAGGTTGACGTCGAGCAGCCGGCGCCAGTCGGCCGCGGTCAACGCCTCCAGGTCGGCGTGCGGCACCGGCCAACTGATCCCCGCGTTGTTCACCAGTACGTCGAGCCGCCCGTGCGCGGCGATCACCTGCGGCACGAGCCCGGCGGCTTCGTCGTCGTTCGCGAGGTCGGCCTGCAGGTAGGTTCCACCGAGCTCGGCGGCCAGTGCGAGGCCGGTGTCGCGGCTGCTCCGGGAGTGCACCACCACCGTCATTCCGTCGGCGGCGAGCCGCCTCGCCGTCGCTTCACCGATCCCCGAAGTCGACCCTGTCACCAACGCCACCGCACGTGTCTGCACCGACACAGCCTAGGAACTCTGTGTACGCGGCCGCCCATCGTCCCTACTGTGAGCAGATGGGGGCATATGAGGAACTCGTCAAGGAGGCCACGTTGGCCACCTTCAGCGGGTGGGACTTCAGCTGGCTCGGCTACCGTGCGGTGAGCGCAGATCTCTCCTGGTCATACGACCGGCTCGCCCGTGCCGCGCTGCAGCGCGCCACCCGGGTGCTCGACGTCGACACCGGCGGCGGCGAGCTGCTCGCCTCCCTCGCACCATTGCCCGCGGCAACCATTGCCACCGAGGGCTACGAACCGAACGTCCCGCTCGCGCGCTGCCGGCTGTACTCGCTCGGCGTCGACGTCCGGCAGCACCCGACCGGGGACCCGTTCCCGGTCGAGGACGGCACGGTCGACCTGGTACTGAATCGCCATGGCCGCCTCGACGCCGCAGAACTCGCCCGCGTACTGCGAACCGACGGCGTGCTGGTGACCCAGCAGGTCGGCAGCCGCAACGACGCCGACCTGAACGAGGCCCTCGGTGCTCCGCCGGTGATGCTGCCGGACGCCAACACCTGTGAGGGCGCGGTGAACGCCCTTGGCGAGCAGGGGTTCGAGATCCTCGAGGCCGCCGAGGAGTGGCCGGAGTTCGTCTTCCTGGACGTCGGCGCGATCGTCTTCCACCTGCGCGCGATCCCGTGGCAGATCCCGGACTTCGACGTGGACAAGTACGAGCCTGCGCTTCGGGCGCTGGACCAGCGGATGCGCACGGACGGGCCGTTCGTCGCCCACAACCACCGCTACCTGATCCGGGCCAGACTCCGGTAGCTCAGCCGATCTCTCAGCCGCGGTACCGCAGGCCGTCCATCAGGAGGTCGAGCAACCGCCCGGCCTGCTCACGGTTGGACCCGGCGGCCAGTGCGACGCCGCTCAGGCTGATCAGTACGTCGCCCGCCGCGATGTCGGACCGGATCTCGCCCGCGGCCGAGCTGGCCTCGAGCAGCGGCTGGATCGCGCCGACCAGGAGCTCGAAGCTGTGCGCGTACGGGTCGGCGCCGGACGCGATCACCGCGCGCAACGCGTCGGCCATGCCGATCTTGCGGGTCATGTAGTCGATGAAGCGATCCATCCAGGCCCGGGTCGCCTCGGCCGGCGGCATCGAGGCGAGCAGTTCGGGGGCGGCGTCGCAGACCACGGCCAGTTCGTTGCGGTAGGCCGCCTCGACCAGCGCCTCCCGGGTCGGGAAGTGCCGGTAGAGCGTGCCGATCCCGACCCCGGCGTTCTTGGCGATGCCTTCGAGGGTCGCCTCCAGGCCGCACTTGGAGAAGGACTCGACCGCCGCGACGAGCAGCAGGTCGCGGTTCCGCTGGGCGTCCGCGCGCAGCGGACGTTCACCGGTCACCCCCATCCCACTCCCCTTCCACCCGCTGTGCCTACGGACCACGAACCTAGCCGACCCCAGCGCCGGCTTGAGAAACGGAGGTTCCTCCAGTTAACTCTCTCTTACCGGAGGTTCCTCCGTTTAAGCCTAGCTCGGACCAGGACAGGACAGACGATGAGCAGAATCACCACCCCCTTCAACCGGGAGTCCACCGCAGGCGAGGTGCTCGCCGGGGTCGACCTGAGCGGACGGCGGGCCGTCGTCACCGGCGGCGCGTCCGGGATCGGCGTCGAGACCGCCCGGGTGCTGGCAGCCGCCGGCGCCGAGGTCACCCTCGCGGTCCGCAACGTCGAGGCCGGCCGGCGCACAGCAGCCGAGATCACCGCGAAGACCGGCAACCAGGGCGTCCTGGTCGAGCCGATCGAGCTGGCCGACCAGGAATCCGTCCGCGCCTTCGCCGGCCGCTGGCAGGGCCCGCTGCACATCCTGGTCAACAACGCGGGCGTGATGGCCGAGCCGCTGACCCGGACGCCGGAAGGCTGGGAGCACCAGTTCGCGACCAACCACCTCGGCCACTTCGGCCTGGCCCTCGGCCTCCACCCCGCGCTTGCGGCCGCCGGAAACGCCCGGATCGTGTCCGTCAGTTCCAGCGCCCACCTGCGCTCGGGGATCGTGTTCGACGACATCCACTTCGAGAACCGCCCGTACGAGCCGTGGTCGGCGTACGGGCAGTCGAAGACGGCGAACGTGCTCTTCGCGGTCGAGGCGACCAAGCGCTGGGCGCCGGACGGGATCACCGCGAACGCGCTGATGCCGGGCGGGATCCGCACCGCGCTGCAGCGGCACCAGGACCCGGACAACGACCCCGCGCTCAAGAGGATCTTCGACAACTACGCCTGGAAGACGGTCGAGCAGGGCGCCGCCACCTCAGTCCTGCTCGCGGCTTCGCCGCTGCTCGAGGGCGTCGGCGGCCGGTACTTCGAAGACGTCAACGAGGCCGAGCCGCACGTGCCCGGCCGGGAAGGCGGAGTCGCGGACTACGCCCTCGACCCGGAAGCCGCCACCCGGCTCTGGGAGGTGTCGCTCGACCACGTGAACCGCTGATCCACCCCCGGTACGATGCCGTCGCCCATCCCGCCGCGGCGTCGTACCGGGAGGTACAGCCGTCCGCTCGGCTACGGTCTGAGGCTCCGGGCCGGTAACCTGACCGACCGTGAGTGACTTGAGCATCCGGACCATCTCCGCCGAGCAGCACGCCACCTACCTGGCGGCGCAGCCGTCGGCGAGCTTCCTGCAGACCCCTGGCTGGGCGGCGGTGAAGAGCGAGTGGAAGGCCGAGTCGCTCGGCTGGTTCGATCCGGCCGCTCCGGATCAACTGGTCGGGGTCGCGCTGGTGCTCTACCGGCAGATGCCGAAGGTCAAGCGCTACCTGGCCTACCTGCCCGAGGGCCCGGTGATCGACTGGGACGAGATCGACCTCGGCCGGTTCCTGCGGCCGTTGGCGGCGCACACCCAGGAGCAGGGCGCGTTCGGCCTGCGGATGGGTCCGCCGGTGCCGACTCGGCGGTGGACTGCGAAGACGATCAAGGATGCGATCGCCGGCGGGCAGCAGCCCAAGCTCGGCGACGTCCGGCCCGACGTGATCGAGCCGTCGGGCGCCACCGTGATGGCCCAGCTCCGCGCGCTCGGCTGGAAGGCCCCGAAGGTCGGCGAGGGATTCGCCGCGGGCCAGCCGCAGTACGTGTTCCAGGTGCCGCTGGCCGGCAAGAGCGAGGATGACCTGCTCAGGGGCATGAACCAGCTGTGGCGGCGCAACATCAAGAAGGCCGACAAGCTCGGCGTCGAGGTCAGCCTCGGTACGCCGGAGGACCTGAAGGCCTTCCACGCGCTGTACGTCGAGACCGCGGAGCGGGACCACTTCACCCCGCGGCCGCTGCCGTACTTCACCAAGATGCAGGCGGCGATGGCGAACCAGCCGGCCGGCGTCTGCGACTTCCGGCTCTACAACGCCTACCACGAGGGGGACCTGGTCGCCTCGACGATCTGGGTCCGGGTGGGCGGTCACTCCTGGTACTCCTACGGTGCCAGCTCGACCGCCAAGCGAGACGTCCGCGGATCGAACGCGATCCAGTGGCGAATGATGTCGGATGCGCTCGCCGCGGGCGCGTCCGTGTACGACCTACGGGGCATCACCGACACCTTGGACCCCGACGACCCTCACGTCGGGTTGATCCAGTTCAAGGTCGGCACCGGCGGCGAGGCCGTCGAGTATGTCGGTGAGTGGGATCTGCCGTTGAACAAGGCGCTCTACACCGCATTCGACCTCTACATGAGACGGCGATGAACCTGACATGCCCCTGATCCTGCACATCGACTCGGACCGCTGGCGCGATCACCTCCGTTCCACGTGGAACCCCGACATCATCCCGGTCGCCAAGGGCAACGGGTACGGCGTCGGCAACACCCGGCTGCTGGCCGAGTCGCGCGCCCTCGGCGCGAAGACGGTCGCGGTCGGCACCTACAACGAAGTACCGCCGGAGTTCCGCGACGACGTCGTGGTGCTGTCGCCGTGGCGGCCGTTCCTGGAGATCCCGCAGGGCAAGAACGTCATCCACACGGTCAGCCGGCTGGCCGACCTGGTATCGATCCCGGCTGGCAGCCGGGTGCTGATCGAGGTGCAGACCTCGATGCGCCGGCACGGCATCGGCGCCCGCGAGCTGCGGCACACGATGCTGCTGAACGCGCTGGACCGAATCAAGTTCGAGGGCTGGTCGCTGCACTTCCCGATGGGCGCGGGCGGCACGTCGGCGAACCTCCGCGAGGCGCAGGAGCTGGGCAAGGCCGCGCGTGCGGTCCGGCAGGGCCCGCTGTGGGTTTCCCACGTCCCGGCGCAGAAGCTGGCCGACATCGGCGAGGACGTCCGGCTCCGGATGGGCACCGGCCTGTGGCTCGGCGACCGCGGCGCCTTCACCGTCCGGGCCACCGTCCTCGACGTCCACTCGGTACGCCGGGGCGAGCGGGTGGGGTATCGCCAGCGCCGGGTGGCCGGCGACGGCCACATCCTGGTCGTCTCGGGTGGCACCGCGCACGGCGTCGGCCTGGAGGCCCCGACTGCGGCGGCCACCGTGCGGCAGCGGGCGATCGCGATGGCCAAGGGCAGCCTGGACGCCGCCGGGATGGCGTTGTCGCCGTTCACCATCGAGGGCAAGCAGCGCTGGTTCGCCGAGCCCCCGCACATGCAGGCGAGCATGCTTTTCCTGCCGTCCTCGGTGGCTCCGCCGGCGGTCGGCGACGAGGTGGGGGTGGACGTCCGGTTCACCACCACCATCTTCGACAAGGTGTCGATGGACTGACGAGCTGTGCGGCGGTCACCTCCGCGGGTGACCGCCGCAGGTCAGTCAGGTCAGTCAGATCGGTCAGTAGGCGACCGGCGAGGCGAGGTCGACGATGATGCCGTCGGGCAGCCGGAGGAACGACGACACCTGTCCCCACGGCTTCTTCTCCGGCTCCTGTAACGGCTCCGCACCGGCCTCGACGGCCTTCCGGAATGCCTCCTCGACGTCCTCGGTCACCAGCGACAGCTCGAACACCACCTTGTCGGGCGTTCCGACCTGGTACTTCTCCGGCAGGTGGTACTGCCCGACCGGGTAGTTGGCGAACGAGATCTTGGTGTCGCCCCCGGTCTCGATCTCCCCGTATCCCTGGTCGTGGTACGTGCCCGTCAGCCCGAAGGCCTTCTCGAAGAACTCCACCGACGCCTTCGCGTCCTCGACGTACACGATCGTCTTCGCGAACTTCACAGCAGCCTCCGATCTCCAACCGGCGGGCCGTTCCCGCCACCCAGCCTGACGCAAGCGGCCCGAGATGTGTGACAGGGCGGCCGGGGTTGACTTCAGGTCCACCTGAAGTTGCAGCGTGGTGGCATGGGTGAATTGACCAATCCGAGACTGACGCTGCTGGACCGGATCGAGCAGACGACCGGCGCCCTGGCACTACGGGCTGAGTCCTACCGGCTACTCGCACTGAAGCCTGGCGACACCTGCGTCGACGTGGCTTGTGGCGCCGGACATGCGGTCTGCGAACTGACCCGCGCGCAGATCAAGACGATCGGCGTCGACGCCGACCCCGACGCGATCACCGTCGCCCGCTCCCGTACTCCGGACGCGATGTTTCACGTGGCACATTCCGATCAGTTGCCGCTGGAGGACGAGTCGGTCGACGGCTACCGCGCCGCGCGGCTGTTCCACCTGCTCGCGGATCCCCTGCCCACGCTGCGCGAGGCTCATCGGGTACTGCGGCCCGGCGGGCGGGCGGTGCTCGTCGGTCAGGACTACGGGTTCCTGCTGATCGACGGGAGCGACCAGGACCTGACCGACGTGGTGCTGCTCGGACTCGAGTCGCGCTCGGTGGCACCTCGGGCGGCGCGGAGCTACCGCGATCTGCTGCTCGACACGGGCTTCCGCGACGCCGAGGTGCTCGTCCACAACGAGGTGATCACCGACCACCGGCTGATGGCCAAGCAGTTGGAAGGCGCCGCGGCGGCCGCGGTCGAGAAGGCGCTGATCACCCGGGACGACGCGTCCGAGTGGCTCGCCGACCAGGCCGACCGCGACCGCCGCGACCGCTTCCTCGCCATCCTCCCGACGCTACTGGTCGCCGCCACCCGCTGAACTACCGCTGACGACTGATCCGCCGCGCTCGGTTGATCCACCGCGCTGGGCTGATCCACCGCGCTGGGTCGAGCCCCGGCGGAGGGCGATCGCGACCGCGGCGATGGTGCCCACCGACAGGACCGTGGCGAACCCGAACATCGCGGGTTTCAAGGCGATGTGCTGGATCACCAGGCTGAAGGCGATCGACGGTGCGCCCGTCCCGAAGTACGTGATCACGAAGAACGTCGCCAGCACACCCGCACGTGAGCCGGGATCGGCCGCGATCATCGTCTGGGTGACAGCGCTCTTGAAGAGCAGACCCGCACCGGCGCCGGCCAACCCCGCCGCGGTCAGCGCGAGCCACAACGTGGGCCGGTAGAGCGACAAGGCCGTCAACGCCAGGCCGATCGGGAAGAGCACCGTGCCGATCGGCAGCACTTTGGCCAAGCTCACCCGGCCCAGCGCGAGTTGCGCGACCGCGGACGCGGCGAACGCGGTGAACGGCGCGAGCCCGGCGACGAAGTAGGACGTGATGCCGAGTTCACCGCGGACGATGATCGCGCCGAGCGACGAGAACAACCCCATCACGGCGAAGGCGAAGAACCCCACAGCCGCGGCGGCGCCGAACACAGCGCCCTGCCCTGGCCGCAGCGCGAACCGCACCGGCCGGGACTCGTCCGCCGCCTCGGTGTCGACGGTCTCCGGGCTGGACAGCACGAGCCCGAGCAACACCGTCATCAATGCCCCGAACACGAGGTACGACGTGTGGAGTGGCGCGGGGCCCCACTGCGCCAGCGCTCCCGCTACCAGGGGTCCCAGCGCGAGACCGCCGAGGTTCACGGCGGTCGCGACCAGCCCTGGCTTGGGTGACCCGGTCTCGGCTGGACGCGCCTCGGAGTACAGGTCGGTGAGGTAGGCGGTAGCGGTGGACGCCATCAGGCCGACGGCGACGCCGGTCAGCACGCGACCGAGGATCAGCCCGGGCAGGTCCGGCCAGACGGCCAGCACCAGGGCGGACAGGATCCCGACCAGCAGCGCGGGCACGATGATTCGGCGCCGGCCGAGGCGGTCGGAGAGATGGCCGAGCAGACGGAAACTGGCGGCCGCGCCGACCACCATCACGGCGAACGCGACCGTCACTGTGGTCGCACCGAAGTGGTCTCGGGTCTGGTAGATCGACCAGAGCGGCGTCGGCACGGTGCCGAACGCCATCAGCGTCAGGAAGGCGACCGCGACGAACCAGAAGCCGGTCATGTGGCGGCTCGCGGTGGCGGTCCGCGTCGTTGTTGCAGTACTCATCAGAGCCTCTCGGAAAGACGTTGTCCTCAGTGGCAACGGACGGCTCGAGAGGGCTCATACCAGCTTTGCTGGACCTGGATCAGATGGATTCCATCTCCTGGGGAGATACTCGAGCCATGGAGCTGCGGCATCTGAGGCATTTCGTGGCGCTCGCGGAGGAGCGGAGCTTCACCCAGGCCGCCGCGCGCGAGCTGATCGTCCAGTCAGGTCTGTCGACGTCGATCCGGGCGCTGGAGAAGGAGGTCGGCGCCCTGCTGTTCGTGCGCGGCACCCGGCCGGTCCGGCTCACGGCGGAGGGAACGGCGCTGCTGCCCGCCGCCCGGCACACGCTCGACGCGGCGCAGGCCGCTCAGCAGGCGGTCCAGGACGCACACGGAGTTCTCGCCGGCCGGCTGCGGATCGGCGCCCTCCAGACAAGCGGCCACACCCTGCCGTTCTCGTCCTGGCTGGCGGAGTTCGCGCTGGCCCATCCGCGGGTGGACATCTCGGTCCAGCAGTTGCCCGCGCTGCAGATGCTCGACCTGGTCGCGGACGGACGGCTCGACTGCGCGCTCGTCTCGCTCATCCAAGATCGCCCGCCGGGCCTGGAGGTGGTTCCGCTGCTGGCCGAGCCGGTGGTCCTGATCGTCGCGCGGGATCACCCGCTCGCGGCCGCCGGGTCCGTCACGCTCGGGGACCTGGCCGGCGAGCGGTTCGTCGAGCCGCCGGCGCAGTGGGCGATCCGGGTGGTGGTCGACGACGCCTTCCGCGCCGCCGGGATCACCCGCCGGATCGCCTGCGAGGTGAACGAGTGGACGATGGTGCTCGACCTGGTCGCGGCCGGCGTGGGCGTGACCCTGGCGCCGACCGGATTCGACCTGGCACCACGCGTCGCCGCCGCGGTCCGGCTCGTCCCGTTGACCGGGGTCGAGCTGGTCCGCCGCATCGATCTCGTGCTCCCCCAGGGTCACGCCGCCAGCCCGGCAGCGCGCCGCTTCTCGGAGTACGTCACCGCCTGGCAGGCAGCGTCGCTACAAGAGCCCCTTCAAGGGACCCGCTGAGGATCAGCCGTCCTTGAGCCCACCGCGCCAGCGGACCGTGGGCAGCAGAGCACCCAGGTTCACCCGGTCCTTGTTGGCGGCAACGATGTCGAACATCGACTCGATCAGCGTGTCGGACAGCAGGTGCGGCTGCAGGCCGAGGCCGACCAGACCGGTGTGCTTGACGTTGTAGTAGTGCTCCGGCTGCTCGACGCGCGGGTTCTCCAGGTGCTCGACCTGGACCGGGCCGGGGAAGCACTCGGCCACCTTCTCGGCGATCTGGGCGACCGAGTAGCTCTCCGTCATCTGGTTGAAGACGCGGAACTCACCGACCTCGGCCGGGTTCTCCACCGCGAGCCGGATGCACTCGACGGTGTCGCGGACGTCCAGCAACCCGCGGGTCTGACCGCCGGTGCCGTAGACGGTCAGCGGCTCGCCGAGCACGGCCTGGATGACGAAGCGGTTCAGCACGGTGCCGAACACCGCGTCGTAGTCGAACCGGGTGGCCAGCCGCGGGTCGCGCACGGTCTGCGGGGTCTGCTGACCGTAGACGACGCCTTGGTTGAGGTCGGTGACGCGCAGTCCCCAGACCCGGCAGCCGAACTCCAGGTTGTGCGAGTCGTGCACCTTGCTCAGGTGGTAGAACGAGCCCGGCTTCTTCGGGTAGAGCATCCGGTCCTTGCGGCCGTTGTGCTCGACTTCCAGCCAGCCTTCCTCGATGTCGATGTTGGGTGTGCCGTACTCACCCATCGTGCCGAGCTTGACCAGGTGGATGCCCGGGTCGATCTCGGCCATCGCGTACATCAGGTTCAGCGTGCCGATCACGTTGTTCTGCTGCGTGTACACAGCGTGCTGCCGGTCGATCATCGAGTACGGCGCGGCCCGCTGCTCGGCGAAGTGCACGATCGCCTCGGGCCGGAACTCCCGCAGTACGCCGTAGACGAAGTCGGCGTCGAGCAGGTCACCGGTGTACGACGCGATCCGCTGGCCGGAGACTTCCTCCCACGCGGCGATCCGGGTGTCCAGGTCCTCGATCGGGACCAGGCTCTCGACCCCCAGCTCCTGGTCGTAGCCACGCCGGGCGAAGTTGTCCAGCACCGCCGTCTGATGCCCGTTGTCGGACAGATGCAGCGCTGTCGGCCACCCCAGGTAACCGTCACCACCCAGGACGAGAACACGCACGAAGCGACCACCTTCCGGACAGGAATGTTCCTATGTCCTGATCATGTGTACCCAACTCAAGCTTCAAACACCTTGCCGGAAGCTGGGAATCTGCTGTGAATAAGGTCGCACGGACCGCCGTCCGAGCGCACGGTGCAGAATGGGCGGGATGCCTGAACACACCGGAGCCTTCAGCGACGCCACCGGCCGCGACCTCGAGCAGGGCGGCGCCGACCAGCCGCGTTACCGCCGCTACCAACTGGATCTGATCTCGCCGCACTGCGGGAACACGGTCCTGGAGGTGGGTGCCGGCCTCGGCGAGTTCGCCGCCGGTTTTAGCGGTTTGGACCGGTTGGTGGTCACCGACGCGGATCCGGGCGCGGTGGAACTGCTGGCCGAGCGGTTCGCCGACCGGCCGGAGGTCGAGGCGCGGCAGCTCGCGCTGGGTGACGAGCTGAGCCTGGACAAGCCGGTGGACTCGGTGATCGCGATCAACGTCCTGGAGCACATCGAGGACGACGCGGGCGCGCTGCGCTCCCTCGCGGAACTGGTTGTGCCCGGCGGGACCATCGTGCTCTGGGTGCCCGGCTACCAGCAGCTGTACGGCGAGTTCGACCGCCGCGTCGGCCACGTCCGCCGCTACACCCCCGCCACCGTCAGTGACGCCGTACTGCGGGCCGGACTGCAGGTGGAGCTCGCGAAACCGGTGAACCTGCTCGGCGGGATCGCCTGGTGGGCCGCGGTCCGCCGGGGCGGGAGTACCGCGCCGAATCCCAGGCTGGTGGCGATCTACGACCGGTTCGTCGTACCGGTAACCCGTGCGGTGGAGAGCCGCGTCCGGGTCCCGTTCGGTCAGACCGTCCTCTGCGTAGCCCGAGTCCCTTCGTGATCAGCCACTGATTGGTTGCCGTATGCAAGGGGCCGCCGACGCAGTACGTATTCCCGCCACCAGGTAGTGGTCATCACCCGCGCGTAGTTGGCGCCGTACACCAGGCCCGGGCCCTTCTTGCTCGAGCCGTCACCACGCCGCCGCATCGTCATCGGCAGTTCGACCACCCGCGCGCCACTGGCCAGCACGCCGAGCAGCAGCTCCGACGACTGGTACTGCGGCTCCCGCAGCGTCACCGCGCAGGCCAGGCCCGCCCGCATCGCGCGGAACCCGAACGAGGTGTCGGTCAGCTTCCGCCTGGTCAGGAACGACGCCAGCGTGGCGAACACCCGTACGCCGACCCAGCGCAACCGGCTGTCCGCGTCCTCCGCCCCCAGCCGGCGTGATCCGGTGACGAAGTCGGCCTGCCCGTCCAGGATGGGCTTCAGGAGCACGTCGAGCTCCGAGTTGTCGTACTGCCCGTCTGCATCCGTGGTGGCGACGTACTCCGCTCCGCCCTGGGCAGCGAGGTGATACCCGAGCCGGAGCGCGGCACCCTGGCCACGGTTGCGGGGGGCAACACAGACGAACGCCCCTTGCGCGGCGGCGATCTCAGCCGTGTCGTCCTCGGCGCCGTCCACAACCACCAGTACGTCGACCGGCAGCCCCGCGCAGGTCTTCGGCATGTTCGCCAGCACCGAGCCGATCCCGCCGGCCTCGTTGTAGGCGGCAATCACCACGACCAGCGGCGCGAAGGCGGGTTCACCGTGCCGCTCGCGGAAGTCGTCCAGCGCCTCGGAGTCCACCGGGTCCGGGTAGTCGGCCATGGCCGGACGTCCCTGGTCAGCGCCGAGCAACGCGCGCAGCCCGATCGCTCCCGCCAGCGGGAACAACACCAGGCCGGGCAACTGGTACCGCCAGGAGAACTCGAAGGCGGCAGACCCCAGTAGAAGGATCAACCCGGAGGCTACCGGCAGCAACGCGGCAGAACGGAGCCCGGACTTCTTGGCCCGGCCCAACCCCGCAACAGCGGCCAGCGCGACCAGTACTGCGAATCCCAGTGCCAGACCGGAGGTGTAGCCGCCGTTCAGCTGGTAGGCCCGCAGGATCGCGGCCGGCTCGTGGTTCACGTGCGGCGCGGAGCCGCCCCACTTCTCCGCCGCCTCGGTCGTGTTCGGGTCGGACAGGTTCGGGTAGCTGAGCTGGAACTGCCAGCGGTCCAGCGGCACATCGTCGGGCGACGTGGTCCGGGTGGGAGCGAAGCCCTTCAGGAAGTCCTTGAAGGCCGCCCACGCGACGTCGAACGGCTGATGCCGGATCACCAGCGCGCTGAATTCCTCGGCCAACTGCTGTTTGGTGGTCCCCGGCGGCAGCGGCCCCGGCCAGTTCGGGTCGCCGTAGTGGTTGTGCGCGTACTTGTCGACGCCCAGGCGCTGTCCGAGGGGCTCCTTGGGGCAGAACAGCCGGGTGCCCTCGTTCAACGGCAGCTTGGCGCAGTCGGCAACCACTGCGGTCCGCCCGTAGAGCACCTGGTTCTCGGCGCCGGAGATGGCCCACCTGCCGGTCTCCGCGTGGAAGTAGCCGACATAGGCGCCGAACACCAGAGCAAAGCCGGCCACCGCCGCCCCTACCCGCAGTACGAGCTGCGGCCAGGTCCTCCGATGGCGCCAGGCCGAGCCCACCACGACGAGATAGAGGACGGTGGCAACGATCAGGGTCAGGCCGATCGTGCGTACGGCGAAGGCCGCGCCTAGGAGCAACCCTGCCAGCGCGGCACGCTTCCAACCGGGCTTGCCCCAGCCGAGCAGGGTCCAGAGGATCCCCACGAGCAGCACGTCGAAGGTGGTCTCGGCCATGATGTTCTGCTCGATCTGAACCTGGTACGCGTCCAGCAGGAGCGGCGCGGCGGCCAGTGCGGCCAGCCAGCGGTAGACGCCCAGCCTGCGGGCCAGCGAGTAGATGGCGATCCCCAGAGCCAGGCCGACGAGGTGCTGCACGATCACGACCAGTGTCAGACCGCCGAGGTCGACCAACGGGCGCAGTACGAAGTCGTAGCCGATCGGGTTGAGCTGGTCCGGCTTCAGGTGCTCCATGTTGTTCAGGTACTGGACCGAGTCGGTGTAGATGATCGCCGGCCGGTAGGCGACGGTCGCCAGCACCCGGAGGACCAGGCCGGCCGCCAGGAGGATGGCGAGGAGCCAGTGCGTCCTCAGTACCTTCTTCACTGCTGCTGGAAGTACTGCCACGTCCGGGCCAAACCATCCTTCAGCGAGACGGCCGGACTGTAGCCCAGCGTCTCGGCACTCGCGGACACATCCACCACCACGGCCGGCATCTCCCCGGGCGGGGCCTCGATGTGCTCCGCCGGTACCGCGGCACCCGTCACCTCGCGCACGGTCTCGAGCATGTCGAGCACCGAGACGGAGTTCCCCGAGCCGATGATCGCCCGGCCGTCGAACCGGTTGTCGAGCGCCTGCAACACGCCGGCGACCACGTCGTCGATGAAGACCAGGTCCCGCCGCTGCAGCCCGTCGCCGTACACGCGGACGCCCTCGCCGGTGAGCGCGGCGCGCATCATCCGCGGGACGAAGCTGTCCTTGTGCGACATGCCCGGCCCGTACACGTTCGTGAACCGCAGCGCCGCCGTCGCCAGGCCGTAGCTCCCGGAGTACGCCGAGAGCAGCATCTCGCACGCCGCCTTGGTCGCCCCGTACGGCGTGAGCGGGCGCAGGGGCAGGTCCGCGGTGATGGTGGCGGTCCCGACGTCGCCGACCACGGCGTTGGTGGATGCCAGCACGAACTGGTCGACACCACTGCCGCGGGACAGCTCCAGCAGCACCTGAGTGATCGTGACGTTCTCCGCGAACGTCCGCATCGGGGCGTCCACCGAGCGCAGTACCGAGGTGAGCGCGGCCAGGTGGATCACCGCGCGCGGCCGGGTCTCGAAGGCCGAGATGCAGACCTCCTGGTCGGCCAGGTCCCCGGTGATCACGGTCACGCCTTCGTCCCACGACGGGTCGGGCGGCTCGCGGTCCACCACGGTCACCGGCACAGCCCGCTCCCGCAGCGCGGCGACGACGGCCCGGCCGATGAACCCGGCTCCTCCGGTCACCAGCACCCGGTCGAGGCCCGAGTTCGTTTCAGCCATGTCAGCCAACCTACCGCCGGTCGCCCGGAACGACCGTTCGGCGTCTGATCGGGCGCCATGGGCGGACGGTGTGCGACGAGGCCTTGACCGCGGGTGACGATGGTGGGCAGGATCGGCCCCGACGCGTGCTGACAACCTTGTCATCGGGGCCGCGTAAACATCTCGGTGTGGGGGACCCTTCGATCCGGGCTCCTGGCACCGGTCTGTCCTGCTAGGAGCCGTAGATGAACTTCCGCCGCCCCCTGGGGCTCGTCACGTCTCTCGGGCTTGTTGTGACAATGACTGCCATGACGCAGCCAGCAAGCGCCGCCGTACCCGCCGAAGCACCGACGGCCCAGCCCGTCGTCGCCGGGTCCTCCTCCTTCTTCACCTCCTTCGAACCAGGCCAGCCGCAACCCGGCTACACCGACGAGGTCGAGACCGGCCCGGACGGGGAACCGCGGGCCGGCGGCGTCGAAGGCCCGACGCCGACCGGGATCGGCGGCAGCGAGATGGACAAGGTCACCAAGGTGACCGCGAACGACGAGAACATCGGTGGCGGTGAGATCGCGACGAACGTGGCCGACGGCGACAAGTTCACCAAGTGGCTGGTGTTCGAGCCGACCGGCTGGCTGGTCTACGAGACGTCGGCCCCGGTCACGATCAAGAAGTACGCGCTGACCTCGGCGAACGACGCCGACGGCCGCGACCCGAAGAACTGGACGGTGTCCGGCTCGAACGACGGCACCACCTGGACCACCCTGGACACCCGGACGGGTGAGGACTTCGAGAACCGGTTCCAGACGAAGGAATACACCTTCAGCAATGACACTGCGTACAAGTTCTTCAAGCTGGACATCACGCTGAACCACGGCGAGGACATCGTCCAGCTGGCCGACTGGTACCTGTCCAACGGCGACCCGCTGCCGCCTCCCGGCGCGACCGCCGAGTCGCGGCTCGACTCGGGCCCGACCAGCGCGTACAACGCCCGTGCCCGGACCGGCTTCACCGGCGTGAAGTCCTTCCGGTACGCAGGCCACCAGACCGCCGAGGGCCGGGGCTTCACCTGGAACAAGATCGCCGACGTGGACCTGAAGGTCGGCAAGGACACCCGGCTGGCGTACAAGATCTTCCCCGAGCACGTCGAGGGCGACCTGAGCTATCCGAGCACCTTCGCGGCGGTGGACCTGGCGTTCTCCGACGGCACCTACCTGAGCGACCTGAAGGCGACGGACCACCACGGCTTCCCGCTCAGCCCGCGCGGTCAGGGTGACGCGAAGGGCCTGTCCACGAACCAGTGGAACAACATCGAGGCCGACCTGGGCAAGGTGGCCGCCGGCAAGACGGTGAAGCGGATCCTGGTCGGCTACGACAAGCCGTCCGGCCCGGCGGACTTCCGCGGCTGGATCGATGACGTACGGATCAGCAAGGCGACGAACCCGGACGACGCTGCCCGGAAGACCGCCGCCAAGCACCCGTCGGACCTGGCGATCACGACCCGCGGTACGAACTCCACCGGCGGCTTCTCCCGGGGCAACAACTTCCCGGCGACCGCAGTACCGCACGGCTTCAACTTCTGGACGCCCGTCACCAACGCGGGATCGACCTCCTGGCTGTACGACTACGCCAAGGGCAACAACGACCAGAACAAGCCGCAGCTCGAGGCGTTCTCGATCAGCCACGAGCCGAGTCCGTGGATGGGTGACCGGCAGACCTTCCAGGTGATGCCCTCCACGGCGGAGACCCCGACCGCGGACCGCGACGCCCGCGCCTGGGCGTTCAGCCACGACAACGAGATCGCCCGGCCGTACTACTACGGCGTCACGTTCGACAACGGGAACGCGGTCGAGCTGACCCCGACCGACCACGCGGCGATGCTGCGCTTCTCCTTCCCGGCCGGCAAGGCCTCGCTCATCTTCGACAACACCAGCAACCTCGGCGGCCTCACCCTCGACGCCGAGACCGGCGTGGTGACCGGCTTCAGCGACGTGAAGAGCGGCCTGTCCACCGGCGCCGGCCGGCTCTTCGTGTACGGCGTGGTCGACCAGAAGGTGACCGCCAGCGGCAAGCTGGCCGACGGCGGCGGCGCGAACGTGGGCGGCTACTTCTCCTTCGACGCGAAGGTGAAGCAGGTGCAACTGCGGATCGCCACCTCGCTGATCGGCACCGCGCAGGCGAAGAAGAACCTCGAGCTGGAGCTCGCCGAGGGCAGCAAGTTCGACAAGGTGAAGGCGGCCGCCCAGCAGGCGTGGGACGCCAAGCTCACCACGATCGAGGTCGAGGGTGCCACCGCCGACCAGCTGACCACGCTCTACTCGAACCTGTACCGGCTGTTCCTCTACCCGAACAACGGCTCCGAGAACACCGGCACCGCGAAGAAGCCGGTGATCACCTACGCGTCGCCGACGTCGGCGAAGGTGGGGGCGGACACCCCGACGACGACCGGCTCCAAGATCGTGGCCGGGCAGACGTACGTGAACAATGGGTTCTGGGACACCTACCGGACCGTCTGGCCGGCGTACAGCCTGTTCGCGCAGGACGAGGCCGCCGACCTGGTGAACGGGTTCGTCCAGCAGTACAAGGACGGCGGCTGGATCTCCCGCTGGTCCTCCCCGGGCTACGCCAACCTGATGGTCGGCACCAGCTCGGACGTGGCCTTCGCCGACGCCTACCTCAAGGGGATCAAGGGCATCGACGTGCAGGCGGCGTACGACGCGGCCCTCAAGAACGCGGCTGCCCGGCCGCCGACACAGAATGTCGGCCGCAAGGGTCTCGACCTCGGCGTCTTCAACGGCTACACCGCCAACACCACCGGTGAAGGCTTCAGCTGGTCGATGGACGGCTACATCAACGACTTCGGCATCGCGAACATGTCGAAGGCGCTGTACGACGCCGCCAAGAAGGACGACCCGCGCAAGCAGGAGTACCTGGACAACTACGACTACTACCTGAACCGGGCCCGCAACTACGTGACGCTGTTCGACCCCGCGCTGAACTTCTTCCAGGGCAAGGGTCCGGACGGCGTCTGGGGCAACTCCCCCAGCACGTTCGACCCGCGCGACTGGGGTCACGACTACACCGAGACGAACGCCTGGAACATGGCGTTCTCCACCCCGCAGGACGGCGCCGGACTGGCCGCCCTGTACGGCGGTCGCGACGGCCTGGCGAAGAAGCTCGACGAGTTCTTCAGCACTCCGGAGGACGCGTTGCACACCGGCGGGTACGGCGGCACGATCCACGAGATGCTCGAGGCGCGGGACGTCCGGATGGGCCAGTACGGCCACAGCAACCAGCCGTCGCACCACATCGCCTACATGTACAACTTCACCGGTCAGCCGGCGAAGACCCAGGAGAAGGTCCGCGAGGTGCTGGACCGGCTGTACCTGGGCTCGGAGATCGGCCAGGGCTACCCGGGCGACGAGGACAACGGCGAGATGTCGGCGTGGTACCTGTTCAGCATGCTCGGGTTCTACCCGCTGCAGGTCGGTTCGCCGACGTACGCGATCGGTGCTCCGTTGTTCACCAAGGCGACCGTGCGACTGGCGGACGGCAAGAAACTGGTGGTCAGCGCATCGAAGAACAGCGCGAAGAACCTGTACGTCAAGGGTGTCAAGGTGAACGGCAAGAAGTGGTCCTCGACCGCGCTGCCGCACTCGCTGATCGCCGACGGCGGCAAGATCGAGTTCGACATGACCGACAAGCCGTCCAGCTGGGGCACCGGGCGCAACGACGCTCCCCCGTCGCTCACCAAGCCGGGCGAGGACCCGAAGACCTGGCGCGACTCGACGGAGGACGAAGGCGCTGTCACCGCCGCCGGTGGGATGGACGTGTCCGCTCTGACCGACAACGACTCGAAGAAGCAGGTCACGCTGACCGGGGCCACCCCGACGGTGACAGTCCAGCTGCAGCAGGGTCGCCCGGTCGCGATGTACAGCCTGACCAGCGGAAACACCGGTACTGCGCCGTCGGCGTGGGTCCTGGAAGGCTCGAACGACGGGACCACCTGGGCCACGGTTGACCGGCGTACGGGTCAGACCTGGGCCAACACGTCGTACACCCGGTCCTTCAGCGTCGTCGCGCCGAAGCCGTACACGCAGTACCGGCTGGTGATGACTCCGGCGGCGGGCGCGGACGGCGTGACGCTGTCCGAGCTCGAGCTGCTCGGCACCTTGAAGGGAGTCGAGGCGGGCACTCACCCGAGTGACCAGCGGGTGGCCCAGACCAAGCCGAGCCCGACCCCGTCGCAGTCCATCGACCGGAACTACGGCTGATCCTCGTGGCGTCTGCCGGCCGACTCCTCGGCCGGCGGGCGCCGTAGGTCTGTCCGGGCAAAAAATTTCCGGCGGAACCTGCCCCTGAGAGGTTCCGCCGGACATTTGTGGTGTCGTGCAGAGAAGTGGAGGGGTGGCGACCCCGCCCGGCCTGCCACCCCAACACTCCTACTGACGAGCGAGTCCCACGATAGGTTGCCTTCCCAGAAAACTGTCCACATCCCGGACAATCACCGCGTGGGTGGGACGACCCTCACCGGGCTGATGATGGCCGGGTGACCGAGCCTGTGGATGATCTGCCGTCGCGTGAGTTGGCTGAGCTGCGGCTTCGGGCCGAGCAGTTCGCGCGGGATGAGGACGACCAGTCGCTGCTGGACCTGGTGGGCGAGTTGCGAGCCGATGAGCAGTGGTGGGCTCATCTCTGGGGGCCGGCTGCCGCGATCGCCGCGCGGCGTCTCGGGTCGCCCGAGGCGGTCGGGTTGCTGAAGGAGAGCATCGCCGGCGGGTTCAGCCAGCCGGAGCTGTTCGAGGGGGAACTCGAGAAGCTGTTCGGTGTCGACGCCACCTGGCCGGACTTGCAGCGCCGGATCCAGGCGAATGTGCCACTGCCGCTCGTGGAGCTGACCGAGTGGCCGGAGCCTGGTCCGAGCTTGCCGGTCGAGCTCTACCGGATCAGCCCGGAGCGCGAGGCGGCCCTGCTGGAGCGGCTGCCCGAGGCCTCGGGGTCGGCCTGGGAGACGGCCACCCGGCTGCTCGCCTGGGTGCACGACTCCTGGGCCCACGCGAACGACCACGTCGAGGACCCGGACGCGCTGAACGTGCTGGAACGTGTGGATGCCGGCGCGCGATTCGCCTGTGTCGAGTATTCGATCGTGCTCAGCCAGGCGCTCAACGCGGTACGGATTCCGTCGCGGCGGGTCGATCTGCGGCAGCTGAACCACCACGTCGGCGTCGGCCGGGGCCACGTGGTCAGCGAGGCGTGGATCGACGACCTCGACCGGTGGGTGCTGCTGGACGGGCAGAACGGCTCGTACTGGACCGATACCGATGGCAACCCCCTCGGCGTGCAGGAACTGCAGCGACTGGCCGCGGCCGGGTCCGCAGTACCGGCGTTCGTCGGGGCTGGTGCGGTGGAGTCGCTGACGGAGCAGCAGGCGGCGGCCTGGTTCACGTACTTCGCGTCCGCCACGACCACGGGATACACCTGGGCCGAGGGCTCGTTCGCGCCGGTCTTCCAGGCGATGCGAGCCATCCGTACTCCGAGGCTGCTGCGCGACGGCGATCTCGCCTATCCGCGCCTGTCGGCGATCACCACGGGCCTGGACGGCACCGGGACCACGTCGACCGTGCGCTTCAGCCACTCCCATCCCTACGGCACGGGGATCCGGCTGCGCACCGGCACGGAGGTGGTCGACACCGAGGAGCGGACGCTCGACCTCACCCCCGGCGTCCACGAACTCGCCGTCACCATCGTCACGCCGTACGGCGAAACGGCGGCGCGGAGGTTCAGCTACCTGGTGCGCGAGGTCAGCCGGACCAGCGGCCCGTGAAGAAGGCGGCTGCCCAGATCGCACCGAGGGGTATCGCCACCGCCAGATAGAGGCGGCCCAGCCACGGTCTTCGTTCCGCGAGCACCGCCAGGCCGATCCACAGCGGCCACCAGAGCAGCGTCGCGCGGGTCAGCGAGTAGATCCAGAACGAGGTGACGAACGCGGCGACCGTGCTCGCCACCCAGGCCGCCTCGCCCCAGGATCGGCGCCAGAGCAACCAGACGAGCAGCACCAGGCCGACGACCAGCGCGACCAGTTCGGCGCGGAACATCCAGGTCCAGTCACTGCGATCCGCCGAGAAGTGCCCTTTGGTCGCGGCCTCCACCGTGTGGATCAGGGAGATCCAGGGCTCGGTGAACTCGCGCGCCCAGCCCTTCTCCTGCGCCTCCTGCCAGGCGAACCAGGAGCCGTGGATCTGCTTCAGGTACGCCATGAAGCCGAGCACCGGGATGGCCGGCAGCGCGAGCCACGGAATGGAGAGCCAGTCGCGCTTCTTCGAGGTCAGGAACTCGACCACCAGTGCGAAGGCGAGGAAGATCCCGGACACCCGGACGGTCGACGCCAGCGCGACGAAGATCGCCGCGCGCGCCCAGCGGCCCTGTCGCGCGGCGAGCCAGCCGGGGAAAGCGCAGGCGCAGAACAGCGCCTCCGTGTACGGCGCGGCCAGGAACACGCCGACCGGCGCCGCGAACCACATCAGCGCCGCCTTTGGCCCGAGGTTCGCGAGCTGCGGGAACTCGTACTGCGCGAGCCGGGCGAGCGAGACTCCCGCGAAGGCGCTGGCGACCAGTGAGATGACGATGCCGGCCGCGACCGGGCCGATCCCGATCCAGCCGACCCAGCGCATCAGGAACGGCAGACCGGGGAAGAACGCGGCCAGCGGCGCCCCGGAGGGTTCGCCGTTGTTGTAGCCGAAGTCGGCGATCGCCTTGAAGTGCCATACGTCCCACTGCAGCCAGGCGCGCCAGACATTCGGGTAGGTGTCGCCGCGGTTGAACAGCATCGGCGCGGAGATCGACAGGACGAAGATCCCGATCCTGCTGACCAGCCACCAGCCGAGCGTCTCCCGGGCCATCAGGTCAGGCACGAACTCCCGGAACCGACCAGCCTCCCGAGCCCGCCTCGCCCTGCCCGGCCGCTCCTCGTCAGCCGCCCGCTCAACCACCACTAGGCGCTCGTTTCTGCGCACAGGCCCAGCCGCACGCGCCCGACCGCCTCGTCACCCGCCACATCCCCATGGTGCCCCATCCCAAGTCACTCTCCATGAAACGGAGACGGCACCCGGGTCAAGGGTGCCGTCTCCGTGGTCAGCCGTTGTCGGGGTTGGCGCCTGGCTGGTTCGGCGTAGTAACCGGTGGGGTGAACGTCGGCCAGGGCGGCCTCGGTGTCTTGGTCCTCGTCGGCTTGCCGGTGGGCTTGTCGGTGGGCGTGTCCGTCGGCTTGTCCGGAGTGGGCGAGGGCGTCCGGCTCGGCGGGTCGCTCGGGGTGTTCGGCGGCGGCTCGCTCGGCGTGAACGTCGGCGTCGAGGTGTCCTTGATCGAGTCCTCGTCCGGCTCGGGGAACTCGGCTTCCTCCTGTCCGTCGAGCGCCGGCTCCATGAAGGCCAGCCAGGTCTTCACCGGCCAGTTGCCACCGAAGAAGGCCTTGTCCGAGCTGTAGGGGTCGAGGTCGCCCTCACCACTCGCGCCGGCTCTGTAGAGCACGGCTGTCGACAACTGCGGCGTGTAAGCGGCCCACCAGGAGGTCAACGTGTCATCGCCGTCCTTGCAGCCGTCGCACTTGGCGTTCGCCGCGCGGTGCTCGAGGGCGACACCACCGGCCGTACCGGTCTTGCCGGCCACCGGACGATCGAGCTCCTTGGCGTCCTCGCCGGTGCCCTTCTCGACGACGTTCTGCAGCACGTAGTTGACCGTGTTGGCGATCTCGGGCTCGAAGACTTGCTTGCCCAGCTTGTTCAGGGACGTGTCCGACCACTTGGTCTTGTTGTCCAGACCCTTGACCGACTTGATCGTGTGCACCGGCATGAACTTGCCCCCGGCAGCGAATGTCGCGTACGCGTTCGCCATGTCGACAGGCGAGGCGTACGGGTCCGGTCCCAGCACCGTGGACGGGTTGTTGCGCCCACGCTCCAGCGCCGTCGTCTTCGGGATCCCTGCCAATTCGGCGGCGTCGACCAGTTTGTCCGGGCCGTTGTCCATCTGCTTGTCGACCAGGTCGTAGAAGGCGGTGTTGATGGACTCCTGCGTCGCCTTCAGCAGGCTGACGTCGCCGTAGTCCTCGTCGAACTCGTTGTTGAGCTTGAGCCCCTGGACCTCGATCGGGCTGTCGCCCTGGAAGACGTCGTAGATGCTCCTGCCGTCCTGCAGCGCCGCGGCGAGCGCGAACGGCTTGAAGGACGACCCCGGCCGGGCTTTCAGCGTGGCCCAGTTCAGCTGGCTCTTCAGGTAGTCGGGTCCGCCGTACATGGCGACCAGTTCACCGGTGCCGGGCTTGACCGAGGCCATGCCGACGTGGAGGTTCTGCCGCTTCTTCGGCAATCGCTCGGTGCCCGCCTTGACGATGTCGTCCTGCAGCTTCTTGTCGAAGGTGGTGACCACCCGCAGGCCGCCGCCGCTGATCTCGTCCTCGGGGATGCCGACCTTCACCAGTTCCTTGCGGGCCATGTCGAGCAGGAAGCCCTGCGGACCCTTGAAGCGGTCGCTCCGCTTGGCCGTCACGACCTTGGGAATCTGCTTGCTGTACACCTGCGCCTGGGCGTCGGTGATGGTGCCGGTCTGGCGCATTCCGTCGAGCACGTAGCGGTAGCGCTCGAGGATCCGCTTCTTCGTGGTCGGGGACTTGTCGTACGGGTCGAACACCGTCGGGTTGTTGAGCACCGTGGCGAGCAGGGCCGCCTGCGGGACGGTGAGCTTCTGCGGGTTGCCCACCCCGAAGTACGCCTGGCCGGCCGCGGAGATGCCGTACGCGCCCTCACCGAAGTAAATGGTGTTGAGGTAGCCCTCGAGGATGCTCTTCTTGTCCTCCGAGCGGCTCAGCTTGGTGGCGATGAAGAGTTCGGAGAACTTCCGGGAGAAGGTCCGCTCCTGGGTCAGGTACATGATCTTCACGTACTGCTGGGTGATCGTCGAGCCACCCTGCAACTGCTCGCCGCGGGCGATGTTGAACGCCGCGCGGGCCATGCCCGACGGCGAGATGCCCGGGTTGGTCCAGAAGGTCCGGTCCTCGGCCGCGATCACCGCGTCCTGGACGTGCTTCGGGATCTTGGCCAGCGGGAGGGAGCGCCGGTTCTGCTCGTAGAACGTGCCGAGCACCGTCTTGTTGTCGGAGTAGTAGACCGTGGTGGTGTTGGTCGCGAACTCCTTGTTCGGGTCCGGGATGTCCGTGGTCTGGTACCCGATGAAGAAGGTGGCGGCAGCCCCGATCACGCCGAGGAAGAACAGTGCCAGCAGCCAGCCCGCGATCCTCAGTGCCCAATGTTTCTTTGCGCGCGCACGGGAAGGGGCCTTCCTACGAGCTTCACTCACAGTGCAATCCTCGACGATCTCGCTGAAGTCATTGCGACCCAGAGTACGGGCGATGTGGTAGCGCTCCCTATTCCGCCTGGATCGTAGCGGCTAGGGCGGTCACCCGCACCGCTCAGCCGATCACGTATGGCGCAAGGACAGTCACGGCGAGCAACTCGGCCAGGAAACAGGCCAGGACATGGTGAAGGCGTAGCCCATCACTTCTCGGTGAAGCCGGTGAACCGGAGTGCGGTCTGGGTCAGCGGCCCCTCGTCCTCCGCGCATGGGTGTCGGCTATGACCCTCCGCTCTCGCGCCAAGACTCTGTGTCAGCTGGATAACGCAGCACAGCGCCTGATGTAACAGGTTTCGGCCCGACTAGGCGTGACGGACCTGACAAAGTCCACCTTTGTCAGGAGTTGTGGACGGAGATCGCCGTGCTTACAGTGGCGATGCGATGTATCGAACCGATACATCAGGTCATGACAACCTAGGTCGAGGGAGGTGGGTCATGGGAAACCGCACTGGTGTCCTGGAGCTCGCCGTACTCGGCCTGCTGCACGAAGCGCCGATGCACGGTTACGAGCTCCGCAAGCGCGTCAACGCCCAGTTCGGCTGGGGACGCGTGCTGTCGTTCGGGTCGCTCTACCCGTGTCTGAAGGCGATGCTCCGCAACGGACTGATCTCCGCCGACGCCGGGACGCCGGACGCCGGGCGGAGGCAGAAGATCGTCTACACGATCACGGCCGACGGCAAGGACCACTTCGCGAGCGCGATGCACGACGCCGGTCCATCGGCGTGGGAGGACGACACGTTCGGCGTCCGGTTCTCGTTCTTCGGCCGGACCGATCCGGCCACCCGGTTGCGCATCCTCGAGGGTCGCAGGGCCCGGATGGAGGAGCGGCTGGCCAACTTCCGGGCCGCGATGAGCCGGACCGCGGAGCGGGTCGACGCGTACACCCTCGAGCTGCAACGACACGGCCTGGAGTCGGCCGAGCGCGAGGTCCGCTGGCTGAACGAGCTGATCGACGGCGAACGACGCCAGCAGCGGCCCCCTGAACAGCACCAACCGCCTGCAACACCCCCCAATTAAGGAGTTCCAGATGACTTCGATCCGCGTAGCGATCGTCGGTGTCGGCAACTGCGCCAGCTCGCTCGTCCAGGGCGTGCACTACTACCGCGACGCGAAGCCCGAAGAGCGCGTGCCCGGTCTGATGCACGTCCGGTTCGGCGAGTACCACGTCCGCGACGTCGAGTTCGTCGCCGCGTTCGACGTGGACGGCAAGAAGGTCGGCCTCGACCTCGCCGACGCGATCGGCGCCAGCGAGAACAACACGATCAAGATCTGCGACGTGCCGCCGACCGGTGTCACGGTGCAGCGCGGTCACACCCTCGACGGTCTCGGCAAGTACTACCGCGAGACCATCACCGAGTCCGAAGCGTCGCCGGTCGACGTCGTCGCGGCACTGCGTGAGGCCAAGGTCGACGTACTGGTCTGCTACCTGCCCGTCGGTTCGGAGCAGGCCGCGAAGTTCTACGCGCAGTGCGCGATCGACGCGAAGGTCGCCTTCGTCAACGCGCTGCCCGTGTTCATCGCCGGCACCAAGGAGTGGGCGGACAAGTTCACCGAGGCGGGCGTGCCGATCGTCGGCGACGACATCAAGTCGCAGATCGGCGCCACCATCACCCACCGGGTGCTGGCCAAGCTGTTCGAGGACCGCGGCGTCACCGTCGACCGGACCTACCAGCTGAACGTCGGCGGCAACATGGACTTCAAGAACATGCTGGAGCGCGAACGGCTGGAGTCCAAGAAGATCAGCAAGACCCAGTCCGTCACCTCGCAGCTGGTCGACGACATCGACCCGCGCAACGTGCACATCGGCCCGTCGGACTACGTGGCCTGGCTGGACGACCGCAAGTGGGCCTTCATCCGGCTCGAGGGCCGCAACTTCGGCGACGTCCCGCTGTCGCTGGAGTACAAGCTCGAGGTCTGGGACTCGCCGAACTCGGCCGGCATCATCATCGACGCGATCCGCGCCGTGAAGATCGCCAAGGACCGCGGCATCGGCGGCCCGATCCTGTCCGCCTCGTCGTACTTCATGAAGTCCCCGCCGGAGCAGTACGCCGACGACGTCTGCCGCGACCTGGTGGAGAAGTTCATCAAGGGCGAGGTAGACCGCTGACCCAGGCCGCCACCGCAGCCCGAGCAGGACGGGGCCCCCGCAGCCGGACCATCCGGCGGCGGGGGCTCCGCCAATTCCGGCCACTCGTCCAGCAACCTGAAGGCCCACTAGGTTTTCCCCATGCGGCTTCACGTGGGATGCGCGATGTGGACGCACGTACCGTGGCAGGGCCGCTTCCTACCGCATCCACTACCACCCAAAGAACGCCTGTACGCCTACGCGAGCTGGTGCAACGCCGTCGAGGGCAACACCACCTTCTACGCCACGCCCGCCCGAGCAACCGTGGAGATGTGGGCCGGCCAGGTCGCACCGGACTTCCGTTTCGTCCTGAAGCTTCCGAAGGTCATCACCCACGAGCACCGCCTCAACAACGTCGACCAGGAACTGCGGACCTTCCTCACAGCGATGGAGCCGCTTGGTCCGCGGGCCCACGCTTTGTGGATCCAACTCCCGGCCTCGTTCGCTCCAACCGACCTGGGCGCACTGGCTGCCTTCCTGCACCACGCCCCGACCGGCTTCCGCTATGCGGTCGAAGTACGGCATCCGGCATTCTTCGAAGAAGAGCGTCCGGCGTGGCAACTCGAGCAGGTGCTTGCGCGAGCGGGAGCCGAGTGGGTTCCGTTCGACACGGTGACGCTGTTCCAGACTCCGGCGACCAGCTACGGCGAGCGCGAGGCCTGGCTGAACAAACCGCGGGTGCAGCGCCGGACACGCGCGCTCACCGAGTATCCGATCGTGCGCTACATCGGCCGGGACGACGTCGACGTGACGATCAAAGGCTGGCAGTACCTCGCCGACCAGGCCGCTTCGTGGCTGCGGGAAGGTCGCTCACCCACGATCTTCCTCCACACCCCCGACAACGCCGAGTCCCTGGCGCTGGCTCGTCGGTTCCATGACGACGTCCGGGTCCGTGTGCCGGAGCTCGATCCGCTGCCCGAGCCGATCCCGGCCGAACCGCCGACGCTCTTCTAGGGCGTTATCCACAGGCAGGAAATCCGCGGCTGAGCGGCAGATGAATCTCCCTATGTTCTCCGGCGAGGAACAACTCCCGGGAGGACAGCCATGGACCAAGACCCCAGCAAGCCCACCAGCGCGACAGACGACCGCTACGAGCGAACCCAGGTACTGATCGCCGATCTCCGCCGGCGCGCGGAGACCTGCGAAGACCCACGCGAACAAGCCAACCTTCGCCGCTCAGCCGACTCCCTCGTCCGCCTGGCCAAGGCGCTACGCCCATGACCTCGGCTCCGACATCAGCCACTCCGACTTCTTTGGCGGAGCTGCTCGAACAGCACGCCCAGGCAGCTGTCCAGATCAGCGGCGCCGAGCAGACTGCCTGGAGCGGCAAGGTCGTCGAAGCCGGCGAGGGCATCCTCGGCCTGGCTCACTGGGACGGCACCCTCCACCTGGACCGCGAGTGCATCCTGAACCCACTCCAGGAGATGTACGACCGCTCCGGCTATCCACACTCCGACGCAGACCTGACCCGCTACCGCGAAGCGCTGGTCACCCTCCTGCACGAGCAGTCCCACTTCCTCGGCCCGGTCGGCGCCACACAGGAAGCAGCCCGGGCGGCCTTCAAAGTCCCCGGCAGCCGCCACCTGGAGGAGGGCGTCGCCGAAGCCTGGGCCCACGACCACCTGAACGACTACATCCGCCACCTCGGCATCGACAAGGTTGCCCCCGGCATCACCACCGTCCGCAGCGAACCCTCGTACGCCGCCTTCGTCCCAGCCGTCCGCTTACTCACCAACGACATAGACCGCCAGGCCAACCTCCCCCACGGCGAGACCCTCCACCGCCTGAACCGCCAAACCGCCGAACACCAATGGCCGGTCGCAGTAGACCTCATCTACCGCTCGTCCCGCCTCCCCGTCCTGGTCCCTCCAGACCAGCAACCAGGCGTCCGCTTTCACCTGGAGAAGGCCCTCCGCTCCTCCTTCCAGGCCCTGGAAACCTACGAACCCTTCCCCCGAGGCTTCGCCTCCTCCCGCTCCCACTCAGCCGGCACCCGAATCCTCACCCTCCTCCACAACAACCTCACCACCACCGAATCCCACTACACGCCCACCCACCATCGCCCGACTACCAAGGCGGCCACCTCCGAGGCGCCCGCCGCGAAGCCAGCCGTCCCAGTGATCCCCGACCCCGAGCCGGCCACCCTCAAATCGCTTCCCCCCAAGCCCATCCATCAAGACCCCCAAGCCGCCTTCCACCAAGCCCTCTCCGGCCTGACCTCACCAACCCCGTCCACCCACCACCCCACCAACGGATCCCAACCCCAAGCCGCGCCCACCCAACAACCCCCACACCGGCCAACGCCTTCACCCCCAACCCGCTAGCCCACCCAGACACTCCACCCCCGAAACCGCTGCAACCCACCAATCGCCACGTTCGATCCCGGAACAACGTCTCCAACGAGAACTCCCTGACCGACACGGGCGCTGCAACCCCATGCGAGGAGCAACATCTCCCCCTGCGCGCCACCAGATCCCGCTGTGTCTAGTGGGTTTCCCCTCGTAGCGTGGAGACATCCTCTTAGAAGGTGAGGGTGATGGCTGAGGCACGACGGAAGTTTGATCGGGAGTTCCGCGAGGGTGCGGTCCGGATTGTCCGGGAGACCGGTAGGCCGATCGCGCAGGTGGCCCGCGAGCTGGGTGTCAACGCGGGCACGTTGGCGAACTGGGTGGCCGGGGACCGGCGGGCCCACGGTGGTGACGGGCAGTTGAGTGAGGACGAGCGGGCCGAGCTGGCCAGGTTGCGCAGGGAGAACGCGGAGTTGGCGATGGAGCGTGATGTGCTCAAGCGCTCGGTGGCCCTCTGGGTCAAGGATGCGATGGGCCGGTAGCCGTGGCCGCGTTCATCGCTGCCCAGAGGGACACCTACCGGGTGCCGCACGCGCTCAGCTGCCGGGCGCTGGGGGTCAGCCAGGCGTGGTTCTACAAGTGGCGCCACGGCGACGCCTCGCCCCGGCACGCGCGGCGCGAACAGCTGAAGATCGCGATCCGACGGTGGTTCGCCAAGCATCACGGGACCTACGGGTCACCACGGATCACCGCCGACCTGCGCGACGAGGGCTGGCGGGTCAGCCAGAACACCGTCGCCGAACTCATGCGCGAGCTCGGGCTGCAGGCCCGGCGGAAACGGCGCCGCAAGCAGACCACCCGCCCGGGCCGGGGCAAGTGGCGGGCGCCGGACCTGATCAAACGCGACTTCGCCACCGACCGGCTCAACCACAAGTGGTACGGCGACGGCACCGAGATCCCCACCGACGAGGGCAAGCTCCACCTCGACAGCGTCCTGGACATGGCGTCTCGGCGCATCGTCGGGTTCAGCCTGGGTGAACACCACAACGCCGAACTCGCCTACAACGCGCTGGTGATGGCGATCGCGGTCCGCGGCGGCCGCGAAGCCATCACCGCAGTGATCATGCACACCGACCAGGGCAGCGAATACACCGCCGGCACCTTCCGGGCCGCCTGCACCCGGCTCGGCGTCACCCAGTCCATGGGCCGGCCCGGGTCGGCGCTGGACAACGCGGTGATCGAAGCGTGGCACTCCACCGTGGAGTTCGAACTGCGCAGGCTCGAGCACTTCACCACCAAGACACAGGCCCGCACCCGGGTCGCCGCCTGGATCGAGGAGTACAACCACGAGCGGCGACATTCCGCGCTCAGCATGCGCTCCCCGATCGACTACGAACACACCCTTCACACCGGCAACGACCCACAACACCAGGCAGCATGAACGACCGGATCCCCGCGCAGCTCAGCCTGACCTCGTCCTCCCCGGCGTCAAGGCCCAGCCCTCCGGGTGGCCTCCGGCCAGCCATGACCCCGGCTCCGGGCGAGCTCCCAACGCAGCCAGCCGGACACCGGCCAACCAACCGAAAACAACAAAACTGAAGTCTCTACGGTTTCAGGGGATTGCCGCTGGGTGGACTGTGCCGGGGGTGCCGTTGATGGTGACGGGTTGGCCGTCGTGCAGGGTGGTCATGACGGACGGGACGCCGAGGACTGCGGGGATGCGGTGTTCGCGAGCGACGATCGCGGCGTGGGACAGGCGACCGCCGGTTTCGGTGATCACTCCCGACACGATCGTGAACAGTGGGGTCCAGGCGGGGTCTGTGAAACGGCAGACCAGGATGTCGCCGGCCTGCACTCGCCGGAAGTCCTCAGGTCCGTTCACGAGCCGAGCCGGACCCGATACGACCCCCGCACTTCCAGCGGTTCCCTGAAGAGCTGCCGGTGGTTCGACGAGGCCGCGCAGCCTCGAGCCGCCTTCTCCCGAGGTGTTTGGCGGCGAGGCTGCTGTTGAAGTAGCCGACGTACTGACGACGGGGGCGTTCGACGCTGCGGTTCGGGTGGTGTTGGGGACCGGGGTGGTTATGGGGCGGGATTGGAGAAGCCAGAGGTGGGTGGGGGTTAGGGCGAACTCGATGTCTTGGGGCGTGCCTAGGAGCGCGGCCACTTCTCGGCCTAGCTGGTTCAGGTGGTGGAGTTGGGGATCGGTCAGGGAGGGGCGTTCGCGGTTGGCTTGGGCGACGGGGGTGGTGGTGGTTCCGGTTGGAGTGGTCGTTCGCGTTGGAGTGGTCGTTCCGGTCTGGGTGCGGTCGGCTCGGGTGAGCTTGGTTCCTAGGTGGCGTTCGAGGATGGCGGTGGGGGTGACTGTGTAGGCATCGGGGGTTACGAGGCCTTGGACGACGCTTTCGCCGAGGCCCCAGGATGCTTCGATGAGGGAGGCACCGCCGGGGGTGGTCGAGTCGGCGGTGAAGAGGACGCCGGCCACCTCGGCGTCTATGTGGCGTTGGACGATCACCGCCATGGCCGGATCGGGGGACGGTCCGGGTGCCTGGCGGTAGGTGATTGCTCGGTGGGTCCACAGAGATGCCCAGGTTGCGCGGACCGCGTCGGCGACTGCGTCGATCCCCTGCACACCCAGGTAGGAGTCGTACTGTCCGGCGGCTGAGCCTGCGGCACTGTCTTCGGTGGAGGCCGACGAACGCACAGCGACGGGCGCCAGCGCGAGTGGCTGTACAGCGGCTGGCGGCACAGCGACCGGCGGGATTGCGTCCGGCGGGATTGGGTCCGGCGGGATTGCGACTGGCGGCACTGAGGACCCCGGCGAGCGGTGGGGTTCACGCTGCGGTGCAGGGTCCCTGCCGAGCTCGGTCAGGACTTCGGTCGCCTGATCGTGCGGTCTGGATGGGACGGAGAGGTTGGCTTCAGTCAGAGGCTCGGTCGCCTGACCGTGCGGCCCGGACGCGGCGGGGAGGTTGGCCAACTCGGCTAGGGCCTCGGTTGACTGGCCGTGCGGCCAGGATGGGAGGGGGAGGTTGGCTAGGTCGGTTAGTGCCTCGGTCAGCTCTTTGAGCAGCCGGGGTGGGAGGGGGTGGTGCTTGATCAGGCGGCGGGCTTCGGCTGGGCCGTGGGTGGAGAGGGCGGTGGGCAGGTCCAGGTCGCTGACGAAATCGCGGTAGATGTCGGCGGGGATGACGAAGGCCGGTGGGACCGGGAAGCCGGCCTGGGCGAGTCTGCCTAGGGTCGCGGCTTTGGGGCCGGCGTTCTCCGGTGTGGCGTCGGCGAGACGGATGATCAAAGACCCTCCCTGTCCGGTGATCAATGACCCTTTCCTTCCGGTCGATTGCGAGTGCGGGTTTTGCCGGCCGATTTGCCCGTGCGGCGTCTTGCCGGGCCGATTTGGGCGTGTGCCCGTCTTGCCGACCGATTGCGGGTGTGCCGTCTTGCCGGGCCGATTGCGCATGTGGCGTCCTGCCGGGCGATTGCGGGTGGGTCTTGCCGGGCTGATTGCGAGCGCGGACGCTCTTCCTGCTCTCCTGCTGCCTTTCTGCTGGTACCGGGCTTCAACATGATGTTGACAACATTTTGTTGATGATGGACTGTTTGCGGGTGAGAAGCAATGACAAGGGCAGTGGGGCTGACGATCAGGCTCAGGCGCAGCGGGAGCGCGAGGCGCGGGAGTTGTTGTTGGCGGCGGGGGCTGATGGGCTGGAGCGGCGGCCCTGGCAGGCTGGGTCTATGCCGCCCTCGGCTGTTGACTTGATTCAGTTCTTTCTGTCGCGGCCGGGGTCGGCGGGGTTCGGGAGTCCGCCGGATCAGGAGCTGACGGATGCGGCGGTGGCTGCGTTGCAGTTGTTGCCGGCGGCGCGGGCCGAGCTCGATCAGCTCGAGACCGGGTTGTTGTTCGCGGCCCGTGGGCTTGGGCTCACTTGGGCGCAGATGGCCGACGCGCTCGGGTTGAACTCGCCGCAGGCTTGCCAGCAGCGGTTCGACCGGCTCACCGCTCGCAGCGGGCGCCCTGCTGACGACTCTGCCGAGGCGGGCGGCGGTGTGAGGGCGTGAGTCGGGGGTCTGAGGTGGAGTTGTTGGTGCTTCATGCGGTTCGGCTTCGGGGGATGGCTGATGATCGGGCGGTGGCGGCGCGGTTCGGGGTTGAGCAGGCGGTTGCTGCTGAGGTCCTGCTTGACTGCCAGGCATTCGGGTGGGTCACGTGGTCGGAGTTCGCCGGGACAGGCGGGTGGTCGCTCACTGAGGCCGGGCGCGTGGAGAACGAGCGGCAACTGGCGGCAGAGCTGGCGGGACTGGCACAGCCCGAGGACCCGGGAGAGCCGGAGGGGCCGGGAGAGGTCGCCGGCGCGAAGCTGGGAGAGGGCGCCGGCCCGGAGGGGCTGGGAGAGGTAGCCGGTGCCGAGGTGGTTCGCGAGGCGTACCGGGTGTTTCTGTCGCTCAATGAGCGGTTGCAGCGGGCCTGCACCGACTGGCAGATCAGGCCGACAGCCGCGGATTCGCTGGCCTTCAACGACCACCGCGATGCTGCCTGGGACGGCCGGGTGATCGACGAACTCGCGGCGCTGGGCCAGGCACTCGAGGCGGTGTCGGGGCGGCTCACCTCGGTGCTCGATCGCTTCCAGGGGTACGACACCAGGTTCAGTACCGCGCTCGGGCGGGTGATCGCGGGAGACCGTTCGTGGGTCGACCGGACGGGCGCCGACTCCTGCCACACGGTTTGGTTCGAGCTGCACGAAGACCTCATCGCCACTCTCGGACTCGCGCGCGGCGCCGAGCTGCCCGTGGAGAACTGAAGGCCAACGCACGGCTGGGCGCACCGAGGGATATCCCGGAGCGCCCACACGTCAGAGCAGCCCTGAAACTACTGAGCGGTGACGCCAGCGGCATCGAAGTTGTAGGTCTTGCCACCGAACTTCAGGGCGTCGACCGATCCGGGGAAGGCGTAGTCCCGGCCCTTGCTGACGGTCGCGGTCAGCACCTTGGCGTCATCGCCACCGTCGTTCAGGTAGGCGAGCACCTCGGTCCAGGTGCAGCGGTTGGTGTTGATCGAGCACGCCGTGCCGTTGAAGGCAGCGCCCGTCAGGCCCCAGTGCTTGGCCGTGTCGGTGGTCGCGTTGAAGGCCGTCCACTTGTTGGCCTCGCCGTTGGCCGGTACGTAGACCAGCGACGCGTAGTTCGAGGCGACCGCGGTCAGGTTCGGGTCGATCTCGAAGATGATGCTCGGCATGTTGTTGCCCAAGGCGTTGTTCTCGCCGGTCGTCTAGACCGAGAACCCGATCGTGCCGAGAGCCTTCACGTTCTGCCCGGCGAAGTCGACCTCGTTGCCGAAGGCCACCTTGTCGGTCGCGGACGCGGTGTGCAGGTCGAGCGCGCCGTCCCCGAGCAGTGCCTGGGTGGACGTCGCGGCGAGTCCGGCGTCGGCCGACCGATGACGTTTCGGTGCACCGTGCCCCAGTGCTTCAGGTACGTCGGGCCGGCGGCGTTCAGCTTCGCCTTGACTGCGGCGTTGAGGTCGGCCTCGGTGAGCGTGCCGTCCTGGACGGTGCCCGCGTCGACAGAGTTCGCGTTCGGGGTGCGGAGCGACACCACGGTCGACGGCTCGATGTTGTCGAGCGCGATCGATGCGAGGCCGTAGTCGATGTGCGCGGTGCTGCGGTTCACGATCTGGCTGCTGGCCACCGAGTTGGCGATCAGCGGATACGTCAAGTCGCGCTGGCAGCCGAAGCACCGGTGGCCTTGGCATCCGCCGCGCCACCGCCCAGCACCGAGATGCCGACTGCCGTGACCGTCAGTGTTAGCGCTGATCCTGCCGCCACAAGGCGGCTTCTAGACTTGGACATGGTTTCCCCGTCGTTCAGCTTCCGGCCCCAGCGGAGCGGACTGGCGGTGCTGTCAGGACTCGAGCCCGGCTGAATCCCCCCGCACACCTAGCGGTCTATACCGCTGACTGCCAGTCGCGAACGTATACGCCTTTGGCAGCGAACGGAACAGTTATGGACCTCTTGACTTTCGGCGACAAAAGAGGCCTGCGGTTGGTCGACCCGCCAGAGGTCGACCAACCGCAGGGGTTCAGGAAGGATTGATCGCCAGGGCGTAAGCGCCCCGGGCTACCGTACGTCGAGTAACCCTTGTTCAGCGGATCGCGGTAGCCGACGTTGTCGATGCGCAGGTAGTAAGTGCCGGCCTGCAGGTTGCTCGCGACGCTCGCGCCCAGGCCGGTCGGAGTACCGGCGTTGCTCTGGCCGGAGGCGGGGTCGGCGGTGGCCACCACGGTGCCCGCGGAGTCGAGCAGGTCGAGCTTCAGGTCGAGGTCGCCACCGAGCGCGGCCGGGCTGGCCGTGGCGGTGTAGTTGCCGGCGGCACTGACATCCACGCGGTACACGTACGTGTCGGACTCGGCGGCGATGATGCCGTTCGCGGTCGCGCCGACTGCTCTGCATCTGGAATCCTCCTCAAGGATTCCCCCCGACCTCACGGATGTTTCCCCCGAGCCCAGCGCCGCCGCCCTCACCAGAAGGCGGCGACGCGGGCAAACCCTGTGCGACCCCCCCGTACTGCGAACCGACGGGGGCTCCATGCCGGACCTACTACCCGGCGGTGACCTTGACCGAGTAGGCGCCGCGGCTGCCGTAGGTCGAGTAGCCGGTGTTGAGCGGGCTGCCGTAGCCGGTGTTGTCCACCCGGAGGTAGTACCGCCCGGCGGTGACCTGGCGGCTGATGCTCGCGCTCAGGCCGGTCGGCGTACCGGAGTTCGACTGGCCGGAGGCCGGGTCGGCGGTGGCGACGACGGTGCCGGCCGAGTTCAGCAACTGGAGCTTGATGTCCAGGTCGCCGCCGGTGGCCGCCGCGTTGGCCGCGAAGGTGAAGGTGCCGGCCGCGAGGTCGATCCGGAAGGTGTCGACGTCCGAGTCGTTCGCGTAGATGCCGTTCGCGGTGGCGCCGAGAGTCAGCGCGGTGGCGTCCGCCGTACCGTTACCGTGGTCGTCGGCGCGCAGGGCCAGGCCGTTCTGACCGACGACGGCGAAGTCGTCTTCCTTGTTGTTGGCGTTCGAGTACTCGCCCTTGCTCCACTGGCTGATCGCCTTGGAGTAGCCGACGCCCATGATCGGCGCCCAGGCGCCGTGGCCGGCGTAGTACCCGACCGACGAGGTGCCGTCGTGGTTGAGCCCGACGTTGTGGCCGGCCTCGTGCGACGCCGCCTCGGCGATGTTCTTCGCGCCGGTGCCGACACCCTTGGTGAAGACCAGGGCGGGCTGGTAGTAGCTGTGCCGGCTGGTGTTGTCGTAGACACCGACGTACGCGACCCCGCCGCAGCCACAGCCGGACTGGTACCAGGTCGTCGGATCGATCACGACGCGCGTGCCGTACTGCTGGTCCGACGAACCCGAGCGGGTGATCGCGGACTCCGGCGGCGCCTGGGTGGTCACGTCGACGTCGAACGGCGCGTAGTCCTCGGCGACCCGGGCCCACACCTCGCGGACCACGTTCTGCTCGGCGGTGCTCCAGTTGCTCGTGTTGCCGTCGGTGTCGTACGGCGTGATGTTCACGGTGGCGGGTTTGCCGCCGGTGTTCCACGCCGTACCGCTGATCGTGTGGCCGTCGAAGTCCAGGTAGATCACCCGGTTCGAGCCGGCCTTGCTGTGGAGTTCGAACGCCGGGCCGGCGGCGGCCGCGACGGCGCGCTTAGCCCAATTCGGGGACTTCGTGGTCGCGGCCCGCTCCTTGGCGGAGGCGACGGGCTCGCTGTAGAAGAGCTTGCCATCCTTGTCGAGCCAGCTGGTCTTGTCACTGGCCAGGATCCGCTGCAACTGCTGCTCGGCGATCCCGTTGCGCTCAGCCAGCTCGGCGAGTCGCGGCTGGACCTTGCCGAGGGCGGTCCTACCCTGGAGCGGCTGGCCGAGTAGCTGGTCTAACGGGGCCGGGGACGGACCCTGTTGGGCGTCTGCCTGGTTGCCGGCCACGACGGCCAGCGCTCCGAACAGAGCGGCACCGGCGCCTACGAGCGCACCGGTTCGGCGGAACCTGCTGTGCATCTGGGGCCCTCCTCAGGGACTCCGCGGCACCGCCGGCTTTCTGGGGGGACGGCCGGGGCGTGCCGTTGCCTCACTTGTCGTACGCGTGCGCGCACTCTGCGTAGAGTGCCTCAGCGGTTGTCCCGGTGTACACACTTTTCCGCGGAATTTACCTTCCCCAGAGGCTGTCCGAGCGTGGCCACCGCTCGTTGACGGCGCAGCGGACGCCTGTGATACAGGTCACAGAAATCGGAATGTCGAGTACGGCGACCGCCGGCCGACGCCTGGGTGAAAGCACACGACAACCCGATGTCAGGCAGCGAAAGGGAGATCGACCATGAAGCTCACCTTGCACACGTTTCTCAGCGTCGACGGCGTCATGCAGGGCCCAGGCGGACCCGACGAGGACCGAAGTGGCGGCTTCGAGCGGGGTGGCTGGCTGGTCCCGTACTCCGACGAGGGCATGGGCGAGATCGTCAGCGACTGGTTCACCCACGCCGAGGCGATCCTGCTCGGCCGCACCACCTACACGATGATGCAGGCCTTCTGGTCCCAGGTGACCGATCCGGACAACCCGGTGGCGGCCGCGCTCAACAACCTGCCGAAGTACGTCGCGACGTCGACCGCGCTCGAACCGGCCTGGAACAACAGCACGGCGCTGACGGACAACGCGATCGAGCAGATCCGCGACCTCAAGAACAAGCCCGGCGGCGAACTCCAGGTGCATGGCTCGTGCGGGTTGGCCCAGTCGCTGCACCAGGCCGGGCTGATCGACGAGTACCGGCTGCTGACGTTCCCGGTCGCCGTCGGCACCGGCAAGCGCCTCTTCGGCGACGGCGCCCCGGCGTCCGGCTTCACCGTGGTCGACAGCCGCATCACCCGCACCGGTACGACATACGTCGCGCTCCAGCCGAAGCCGTTCCACGTCGGCGACATCGAGGTAGAAGACGGCAAGGAGAAGGAGATTCTCTGAGCCCCTGGTACTGCTGCCAGGAGCTGGCCCGCGCCTTCATCGACAACAACTAGTACTCCGGACGGCGGTGGCCGGGACATCGGTCACCGCCGTCGGGTTCCTCAGAGCACCAGGACCTGGCGGATGGAGGTGCCGGCCGCGAGCATGTCGAAGGCCTCGTTCAGGTTGTCCAGGGAGACCGTCGAGGTGAGCAGCCGGTCGACCTGCAGGCGGCCGGCTTTGTAGAGGGAGATGTAACGAGGAATGTCGCGGCTGGGAATCGCGGAGCCCAGGTAGGAGCCTTTGAGGGTGCGCTCCTCGGCGACCAGGCTGACTGCGGGGATGCTCAGCATTTGTGAGGGATGCGGGAGTCCGACCGTGACGGTGGTGCCGCCTCTGCGAGTGGCTGCGTAGGCCTGGCCGAGGACGGCTGCGCTGCCGACGGTCTCGAAGGCGTAATGCGCGCCACCGGCCGTCGCCTCGCGCACCTGCTCGACCACGTCGTTGCTTCGGGCATCGACCGCGTGGGTGGCGCCGAGTGAGAGTGCGAGCTCGAGCTTCTCCGGTACGACGTCGACCGCGACGAGCGGATGCGCGCCGACCAGTTCAGCCCCGAGCAGGGCCGACAGCCCGACGCCGCCGAGGCCGAAGACGACTGCGCTCTGGCCCGCTTGGACCCGGGCTGTGTTCACCACGGCACCGACGCCCGTCATCACCGCACACCCGAAGAGCGCGGCGATCTCCGGTGGCAGGTCGGGGTCGATCTTCACGGCCGACCGCGCCGAGACCACCGCGTGATCGGCAAAGCCGGAGACGCCGAGGTGGTGGTGCACCTGACCCGGCAGATCTTCACCCAGCTGGCCGAGTCGGTGCGCGCCGGAGAGCAGGGTGCCTGCGGTGTTGGCCGCTGCTCCTGGCTCGCACAGCGCCGCGCGCCCTTCCGCACAAGGGCCGCAGGCGCCGCACGCTGGGACGAACGCGAAGCCGACCGTGTCGCCAGGGGCGAACCCCTCGGCCTCCGACTGGACCACCTCACCGGTCGCCTCGTGGCCGAGCAGCATCGGCATCAGCCGCGGCCGGGAGCCGTCGATCACCGAGAGATCCGAGTGGCACAACCCGGCCGCACGGATCCGGACCAGCAGCTCCCCCGGGCCCGGCGGAGCCAGCTCGACCTCTTCGATCCGTAGCGGCCGCGACTCGGAGTACGGACTGGGTAGTCCCATCTCCCGCAGTACTGCGCCTCGCACGATCATCCGGTGATTCCTTCCAGCGCGGCGCGGAGCCGGTCGGGCAGCGCGACCGGGCGGCGGTTCTCGCGATCTACGAACACGTGCACGAAGCGGCCGGTGGCGGCGGGCTCGTCCGAGCCCGCGCGGAACAGCCCGATCTCGTAGTGGACGCTGGAGTTGCCGAGCTTCGACACCCGCAACCCGGCATCCACCGTCTGCGGGAACGCGAGCGACTGCTTGAAGGTGCAGGCCGACTCGACACACAGCCCGATCACGTCCCCGCGATGGATGTCGAGCTCACCAGCCCGGATCAGGAACTCGTTGATCACCGTGTCGAAGAAGCTGTAGTACTCGACGTTGTTCACGTGCCCGTAGACGTCGTTGTCCTTCCAGCGCGTCGTGATCGCCAGGAAGTGCGCGTAGGAGCTCCGATCCATCCGCCCACCATAAGGTGCAGAAGTTGACGTACCTCCTGATCCCACGCGCGGGTTGCACGCCCTGGCACCGGCACCCGCTGACCGCCGAACTCGAACGCCGCGGCCGGCACGTCATCGCGGTCGACCTCCCCTGCGACGACGACTCCGCGGACCTCGGCACGTACGTCGATACCGTCGTCAGCGGCTGCCGGGATCGACAGGGCGCGCGGAACCTACGGTGGCGTAACTTACGGTGCCGTAGGGTGGGGGGACCCGACGACAAGGAGACCCCGGTGACCGACAAGCTGGTGACGAACCTGCTGCACGAGCTGGAGCCTGTCGTCGAGCAGAATCTCGAGCGGCACCTGGCCATCACCAAGGACTGGAACCCGCACGACTACGTGCCGTGGAGCGAGGGCCGCGACTTCGCCTTCCTCGGCGGCGAGGACTGGGCGCCGGAGCAGTCGCGGCTGGACCCGGTCGCCAAGGTCGCGATGATCACCAACCTGCTGACCGAGGACAACCTGCCCTCGTACCACCGGGAGATCGCCACCCAGTTCGGCCTCGACGGCCCCTGGGGCACCTGGGTCGGCCGGTGGACCGCCGAGGAGGGCCGGCACGGGATCGCGCTGCGCGACTACCTGGTGGTCACCCGCGGAGTGGACCCGGTCGAGCTCGAGAACGCCCGGATGGCGCACATGACCGCCGGTCACGTGGTCGAGAAGAACATGCTCGAGGCGATCGCGTACGTCAGCTTCCAGGAGCTCGCCACCCGCGTCTCGCACCGCAACACCGGCAAGGCCACCGGTTGCCCGATCGCGGACCAGTTGCTGGCCCGGATCGCGACCGACGAGAACCTGCACATGATCTTCTACCGGAACCTGGTCGCGGCTGCCTTCGAGTCCGCTCCGAACGAGACGATGCGAGCCGTCGTCAACGAGGTGCGCGACTTCTCGATGCCGGGCGCCACGATGGAGGGGTTCGCCCGGAACTCGGTGACGATCGCAAAGGCAGGCATCTACGACCTGCGGCTGCATCACGACGAGGTCGTCGCGCCGATCCTTCGGATGTGGAAGGTGTTCGAGCGCGACGACCTGAGCGGCGACGGCGCCAAGGCCCGCGACGAGCTGGCCGAGTTCATGGCCGCCCTCGACGCGCAGGCAAGCCGTTTCGTCGAGCAGCGTGCCCGCCTGCGGGAGCGTCAGGCCGCTCGCGCCGAAGTCTGAGTCAGGGACAGCTTCGCCGTACTGCGTTGTAGCGGTGGGCTGAGGCGTTCTGCTGGGCCAGCCGGCGGAGGGCCAGGAGAACCGGTCCACCTAGGGCGGTGAGCAGCACTGTGGTCTCCACTGTGTGCTGGCGATCGCCCGAGGGTAGGTGGGCAACCTCTGCCTCGGCGGTTTGCTGGGCGGTGGTGGCGTAGGTCTCGAGCAGGTCGTCGTCCAGCTGATACCCGACCTTCTCCAACGCGTCGAGGGCACTGGCGAGGAGTGCACGGTCGCGGGACTCCTGGTCGACCTGCCAGTCGTGGTCCTTGAGGAGTCTGTCCACCCGGGCAAGCGAGTCCGGACTGGCTTCGATGGTGTCGGGGAGCAGGGCATTGTGGGCCGCGCCGAGCACCTCGTGCATCTCGCGCGACTCCTCGTCGACCGCGGTGAGCACGCCGCGGATCCGGGCGAGCGACAGGCCGCCCGCCTCCGCCAACGCGCGGATCAGCCGCAGCCGGCGGACGTGCGACTCGTCGTACCGGGATCTGGTGGCGCCGACCGACTCGCCGGGCGGCAGCAGGCCCTCGCGCAGGTAGTACTTGATCGTCGCCACGGGGACGTCCGTCCGCCGGGACAGCTCCGCGATCCACATCCGGTCCTCCTCTTGACTTTTGGAGAGTATCACTTTCCAATATTAGAGAGCTTGGGTATCCAAAAGAGGAGATCGAGATGTCAGTGGTCGAGGGACGGCAGACGGCGGCGTACGAGGGCGACCTGGTGGTCTTCCTGATCGGGATGCGGGTGAACTCGCTGCGCGCCTGGCGGCAGTGGATCCCGGTCGCGAAGGCGATGGGGCCGATGCTGCGCGAGTTGAGCGCTGACCCGGAGAGCGGGCTGCTCGGCTTCCGGAGCTTCCCCGGGCTGCGGAGCGTCACGATGATCCAGTACTGGGAGTCCGTCGAGAAACTGCAGGCGTTCGCGAATGATGCGCAGCGGACGCATCGGCCGGCGTGGACCGAGTTCTACAAGCACGCGTACAAGGGCAACACGGTCGGCATCTGGCACGAGACGTACGTCGTCCCGGCCGGACACACCGAGACGATCTACGGCAACATGCCCCTGCTCGGCCTCGGGAAGGTCTCGGGCGTCATCCCGGTGAACTCCCGGGGTCGCACTGCCGCCGAACGGCTGAGCACCAAGCACTAGCTCGGAGAAGTGGTTGAGGCGGGCGGGGTTGCGGTGGGGGCTGTGGTTACAGTGCTGGCGTGCAGTTCTTGCGGGATCTTGGGCGGTTGCTGAGGCGGGGTGACTTCCGGCGACTGTTCGCTGTGCGGTTGACCTCGCAGTTCGGCGACGGGGTGTTCCAGGTCGCGCTCGCGTCGTACGTGCTGTTCTCGCCGGAGCGGGCGCCGGACGCTGCCGCCATCGCGGGGCTGTTCGCCGTCGCACTACTGCCGTACTCCGTGCTCGGCCCGTTCACCGGAGTGCTCCTCGACCGGTGGTCCCGCAGGCAGATCCTCTTCGGGGCGAACCTGACCCGGGCGGCGCTGGTCCTGGTGGTCGCCGCGATTGTTGCTGTCGGCAACGCGGGAGTGCCGTTCTACCTGGCCGTGCTGCTGACTCTCGGGGTGAACCGCTTCCTGCTGTCCGGGTTGTCCGCGGGTCTGCCGCACGTGGTCGACACCGACGAACTCGTGATGGCGAACGCCGTCACGCCGACCTCGGGCACCGCGTTGTTCCTGATCGGCGGTGGCGTCGGGGCCGGCGTGAAACTGATCTCCGACTCCGACCTGGTAGTCCTCGCTACGACGTCCGTCGTCTACCTGGCGGCGGCTCTGCTGGCCCTCCGGCTGGGCCGGTACCAACTCGGGCCCGACCTGACCGGCCGGCGGCCCGGAGTGGGCGAGGCGATCCGGGGTATCGCGGCCGGCTTGATCGACGGCGCCCGGCATCTGAAGGAGCGGCGTCAACCGGCCCTCGGGCTGGCTGCGATCGGCTCGCTCCGGTTCTTCTTCGGACTCGTGACCGTCGCGATGATTTTGCTGTACCGCAACCGCTTCTACGGCCCGGACCAACTCGACGAGGCCTTCGGCGCACTCGCGCTGGCGACCGGTGCGGTCGGAGCCGGCCTGTTCCTCGCCGCCCTCGTGACTCCCTGGGCGACCCGGGCGCTGACCTTGCGCCGATGGATCACCGTGCTCTTCGTCGCGGCCGGCGTGGTCACGGCGGTCCCGGGGGGTCTGTACACCCAGCCCGCGATCCTGGTGGCGGGATTCCTCACCGGCTTCTGCGCGCAGGGCGTGAAGATCAGCGTCGACACCCTCGTCCAGACGGGTATCGAGGACGTCTACCGCGGCCGGGTCTTCTCCCTCTACGACATGATCTTCAACGTCGGGCAGGTCTCCGCCGCCGCACTCGGCGCCGTGATCCTGCCCGACGACGGGAAGTCCTACTCGGTCCTCATCTTCGTGGTTCTCGGCTTCCTGCTGACTGCTCTCGCCTATTCACGCCTCTCCGCCAAGGACCCGCTTCCGGCCACGTCCTAGATCAGGTCCCCCGCAAGGCAGTGATCGGCTGGATCGCCGAGGCCTTCCAAGCGGGGTACGTGCCGGCGATCAGGCCGATCACCGCGCCCAGCAGCGGTGCTCCGAGCGACAGCCGACTGTCGAGGATGGGCGTCCAGTCCCGGAACCACGAGACGCCGACCGTCAGCAGTACCCCGACCGCCGTCCCCAGCAGACCACCCAGGAACCCGACGATCACACTCTCCACCAGGAACTGCGCCGCCACGTGTCGACGCGCGGCTCCGAGAGCGCGGCGCAGGCCGATCTCCGAGACGCGTTCCAACACGGACAGCAGGGTGACGTTGGCGATACCCAACCCGCCGACCAGCAGCGCGACCGCCCCGAGCAGCAGGAACAGCGCGTTCAGGTCGGACTCCACACCCTTGCGGACGCCACCCTGCTTCGGCGGCGCGTCCACCTTCAGCGCGCTCGGGTTGTTCGGGTCGATCGCGACCGGCGCCTGCCCGGCGATCAGTTGGGCCGCGCCGACCGCAGTACGGATCTCGACCGCGTCCGGGGACTCCAGGTCGTAGGCCAGCTTGGCCGCGCCGTTCGGCATGATCACCGCGTCGAGCAGTTCGGCCCGGCCGCTGACCGAGTCGAGAATGCCGATCACGGTGTACGCCTGGTCCCCGACGAAGATCGCCGGCTGCGAGTCGACCCGGTTGATGCCGAGCCGCTCCGCCGCATTCTTGCCCAGGACGACGACCCGGTCACCGCGCTTGTCGTGCCCGGCGTCGAAGAACCGGCCCGTCGTCAGGCCGCCGCGGACCGCGTCGAACAGGCCTGGCGAGCCCGCCATCACCTGCAGCGCGTGCCCTTCCTTCTGGCCATCCAGCCCGGCGACGCTGCGGACCAGGTCGTCCCCGACCTCGAGCTGACTCACCGTGCCTGCCGCGTCCACGCCGTTCAGCCGGGCGATCCGCTCCGGCGCGTCCCACGGCAACTGGGTCGCGGCCTCACCTTCCTGCCCACCTTTGTCATCCGGCTGTACTACGACCCGGGTGGCGGCGGCCAGGTCGAAGCGCTGGGTGATCTGGCCGGCCGCGGTCTGCCCGAGCCCGACTGTTCCGACCAGCGCGGCGATGCCGAGCACGGTGCCGAGGGTGGTCAGGATCAACCGCGTAGGCCGAGCGGCGACGCCCGCCAACGCTTCGTCGAGCAGATCCCGTACCGCGGGACCGCGCGTCAACCGTTTCCGCCGTGATCCAGCGCCCCGCCGTACGACGCCCGCGAGCGCGAGGCGGGTACGACGGAGCAATTTGGCGGAGCGGGAAGTGGACGGCCCGCCGGCGGGATCCGGGGGGCCTGCTGGTGGGGTCACCACTGGAGGGTCCCGTCGACGATGCGGACCTGGCGCTGGGCGCGTCGGCTGACGTTGTCGTCGTGGGTGATGACGGCGAGCGTCATGCCCTCGTGGTGCAACTCGTCGAACACTTCGAGGATCGCCTCCGCGTTGGCGCTGTCGAGATTGCCGGTGGGTTCGTCGGCGAGTAGCAGACTCGGCTCGGCCACCAGCGCCCGGGCGATCGCCACCCGTTGGCGCTCACCACCGGAGAGCGTGGTCGGCGCGAAGTCCATCCGATGCGCCAACCCGACCCGTTCGAGGGCCACCCGGGCTCGGGCGATCCGCTCGCGCCGCGGCACTCCGACGTACACCATCGAGAGCGCGACGTTCTCCAGCACCGTGCGGTGATCGAGCAGGTGGAACGACTGGAACACGAATCCGATCCGCTCGCCCCGCAGTACTGCGCGACGTCGTTCGCGCAGGCTGAGGGTGTCGACGCCGTCGAGGCGGTAGACACCGCCGGTCGGGTTGTCGAGCAGCCCGAGCAGATGCAGCAGGGTCGACTTGCCGGAGCCGGACGGGCCGACGATCGAGAGGTACTCCCCCTGCCCGATGGTCAGGTCGACCTCCCGGATCGCCTGCACCTCGGGTGGTCCGGGGAAGAACCGCCGGACGCCGATCATCTCCACCACCGGCGCCGGCAACGCGACCGCCGTGGCGCTCATCGGCCGACCACCACTTGGTCGCCCTCGGTCAGCTTGGCATCGCCCGAGGCGGTGACCTGGGCGTAGCCGTCCGCGGAGAGCCCGACCGTGACCGGGATCAGCTCGACCTTGCCGTCCCGCAGTACTTCGACGCGGGAGCCGCCGTCGGAGCCTGCTGACAACGCGGCGAGCGGGACGGCGAGGACCTTGCCGTTGGTGCTCTTCACCGGGATGGTCACCCGGACATTCGCCTCGCGGAGGCGTTCCAGCTGGGTCGCGGTGAGGGTCTTCGGCGCGACCACCACGTCGAACTGGTCCGCGTTCCGGGTGATCCGGCGGACCGTGGCGGCGATGAGGCTGCCGTCGCCGAGGTCGAAGCTGGCCGGCATCCCGACCTTCAGCCGTTCCTTCGTCGCAGCGTCCACCTTGACGGTGACCACGAGCGAGGCGCCGCTGACCGACATCACCACACCGTTCACGGTGCCACCGCGCTCGACTTTCACGTCGTCCACTCGGCGCGGCAGCGTCTTCACGAAGACGACCTCCGACACGGGCAGCGGAGTACCGGCCTTGAACTCGGCTTCGGCGAGCGCCTCCCGGGCATCGTCAAGGTTCTCCTCCGCGTCGTCGACCGCGCCCTGCTGGACCGAGGTGTCGCCATTGCCCGGGCCGGCCTTGGCCTGCTTGAGCGCCGCCTGCGCCTGGCGGAGCTGGTTCTTCATCGCGTCGACGTTCTTGTCCGCGCCTTCCACCGCCTGCTTGAGCTGCTCGTCCGGCTCGGGCGCCTCGTACCCGGCCGACTCATAGAGCTCCTCGACCGCACGCGCAGTGCTGCTGTCGTACTTCGTGTCAACGGTGCCCGGGTCGAACCCCAGCTTGTCCAGGGTCTGCTCGAGCTGGAGCACGTCCGGCCCCTTGGAGCCCGGGGTGAGCGTGCGATACATCGGCAGGACGCCCGGCAGGCCGATCACCGGACGCCCCGCGATCTCCAGCAGCGCCTTGCCCGCCTGGATGGTGGAGCCGACCTTCGGCACCTTGCCCGTCACCACGGCCGGGGTCTGCAGCCCGCTCGTCTCGACCCGGACGTTCACGGCTCCGTCGAACGAGGTGTCCCCGCGCGCGACGACCTTGCTGGACAGCGCCTTCTTCTCCACCGGCACGGTGATCTGGGAAGCCTTCGGCGGAGCGGTCTTGGCGGCCGCGTCCTCCGGTGACATCAGCCGGCTGCCGGCGGCGACACCCACGCCGAGCGAGAACGTCGCCACCGCGGAGACCCCGACCAGGACGCGCCGGCGCGACTTGGGAGAAGCGGTCACCGTTCCGCCATTCCGTCGCGGTACGCCTCGAGCTCGGCCTTGTGCGAGGCGACGAACTCCGTCTCCTGCTCGTACTGCGCCTTCTTGTACGGCTCGTCGTACACCTTCGCCTTGCAGCCCTGGTCCGCCTTGGCCAGCTCGATCTCGAACTTGCGCAGGTCCGCCAGCTTCTGCGCGTCGACCTTGTCGAAGGACGGCGGGCCGACCGCGGTCACCTTGCCCTTCTTGGGCGTCGCCCCGCCGGTAGGGCCGCCGTTGTCGTTGCCGGTCAGCTCGTCGAGCTTCTGGCTGACCTTCTCGCGCGGCTCGTCGGTCTTGTTGAACCCGGCGTGCCCGGCGTCAGCCAGGCAGTCGGCCCAGGCCGCGGTGGCGTCGACCACGCGCTGGTCGGACTCGATCCGCTTCCGCAGCGCGTCGATATCCTTGAAGAGCGACTCGTACTTGCTGAAGTCGGCCAGCATGTCGCGCTTGCCGTAGACCTCCTCGACCGCCTTGCCCCGGCAGCCCATGTCGGTCGGGCCGGTGCTGCTGCTCTTGCCGTCCGACGGCACCGCGATCACGTTGCCGTCGCCGGTCGCGTTCGGCCCGTTCAGCGCCTTGTCGTAGGCCTTCTTGGCGGTCGCGGACAGCGCGTTGCGGATCTTGGTGTTGGGGTTGGTGTCGTCCTCGCCGCCGGGCTTCGACCAGTCGATCGTGCTGATGCCGTAGCCGTACTGCTCGGCGAACTTGTCCGGCGGCAGGTTGAACGCGTCGTCGAACTTGGACTTGGGGTTCGACTCCGGCGGCACCGCGACGTACTCGAATCCCGCCGCCTTCATACAGGCGGCGGTGCCGTCCTCCACCTTGCGCTGCTTGGCCAGCTCCTCCTCCGACGAGCCCTGCCCGCCGCCGGCCCGGACCGCGATCCGCATCCCGCCGCCGGAGCTGCTCATGAACCCGTCACCCATGTACTCCGCGAGCGGACTCTTCTCGCCCTGGTCCTCGTTGCCCGAGGCACCCGGGTCGTTGGTGCCACCGCAGCCGGCCAGCGCCAGCACGGCGACCAGAGCTAGTGCCGCCCGCGCCGAAGTGTGTCCTACGCGGGGCACTGGTGCTTTCCGTGTGGTTTTCATGGCCTGGAGCCTGGCGGCGGGGCCGTGAAGAACCTGTGAAGGACCGATCAGCACCCGATGCTCTCAGCCGATCTTCATCGAAATCTCATGAAGATCAGTCATGGTCGTTGCATGCCAGCCCGGATCCTCGTCGCCGAAGACGACCGGAAGCAGGCGGAGCTGATCCGGCGCTATCTCGAGCGAGAGGGCCATCTGACCGTCGTGGTGCACGACGGCCGGGCCGCCATCGACGAGGCCCGCCGGCGCAGCCCCGACCTGCTGGTGCTCGACGTGATGATGCCGAAGGTCGACGGCCTCGACGTCTGCCGCGTACTGCGGGCCGACAGCGCGGGTGGCGGGGATGTCCCGATCATCATGCTGACCGCCCGCTCCACCGAGGACGACCTGCTGCTCGGCCTCGACCTGGGCGCGGACGACTACCTGACCAAGCCGTACAACCCGCGCGAGCTCGTCGCCCGGGTCCGCACCGTACTGCGCCGTACCCGGAGCCGCTCCGAGGGCGAGGTGTACCGGGTGGGCGGGCTGGAGATCGACCCGGTCCGGCACGAAGTACGGCTGGACGACGAACTCGTCGAGGTCACGCCGGCGGAGTTCAAGATCCTCGCCTGCCTGGCCGCGTCCCCCGGGCGGGCGTTCTCCCGCCAGCAACTGCTCGAGCATGCCTTCGGGTTCGACCATTACGTGTTCGACCGGACGATCGACGTGCACGTGATGAACCTGCGCAAGAAGATCGAGCCGGAACCCGCCAGCCCGGCGTACCTGAAAACCGTGTACGGGGTGGGCTACAAGCTCGCCGACAAGGTGGTGACCTCGGATGCGTCGTAGTGTCCTGCTCCGGTTCCTCGGGCTGTCCCTCGCGGTCGCCCTGGGCGCCGTCATCGCGACCGCGGTGATCGCCACCTACAGCACCTCGGAGAAGCTCCAGGGCGAGATCGCCGAGAACGCCTCCCAGCTGCAGACCGACGGCGAGATCTACAGCCGGCTGAACGAGTACGCCGGCGAGCACCCGACCTGGTCCGGCGTGGACAAGGTGGTCAAGCAGCTCGCCGACGAGACCGGCCGGCGGATCGCGGTGACCGACCCCGACGGCACGGTGATCGCCGACTCCGCCCGGTTGCTCGGCGCCGGTCCCGAGCTCCCCTCGATGCCGGCCGCAACGATCGACGTGCGCAACGAGGGCAACGCGCTCTTCACCAAGGCGTCCGCGGCGATGGCCACCAACCGTATGCCGCCGGGCAAGGCGGAGGCCAGGGTGATGATGAGCGCGCCGTACCTGATGTCCCCGAGCTGGGGGCTGACCGATCAGGAACGCCGCGAGCGAGACCGGCTGGCGGACCAGGCGGTCGCCTGCTACCAGTCCAAGGGCACCACCGCGACGGTCTCCAAGGGCGGCGGCGAGGGTCCGCAAGTGATCGTCGAGTCCGGGGGGACCGTCGATGGCATGTCCGTCACGCAGGTGATGAAGGTCGGCACCGCCCCGGTCGACGACGAGTGCATGCCGGCCGAGCTGAACGCCCCGAGTGCCAAGGCGTTGATGATCAACCAGGACGAGGTACGGCGTGCCGTCTCCTGCCTGAAGGCAGCCGGGGAGCCCTTCTCCCTCAGCTCCTACAAACCCGCGGGCCTGCAGACGGTGGTGCCGGCGAACACCGACCAACCGTTCTCCCAGACCATGATCGAGTGCACCTCGAAGGCGCGCTCGGACGCGCTCACGCCGTACGTCGCTCCGGAGGCGCGGCTCTACCTCGGGGCCAAGAACGCGTTCAACGTCTTCTCCGGCGAAGGACTCCTCCGTACTGCGGCCACCGCGCTCGGCGTGCTCCTCGTCGCGGCGCTGGTGATGGTGTTCGCGGGGCGCCGCCTGGTCCGGCCGATCCTGGCGCTGACGGGTGCCGCCCAGCGGATGACGAACGGGGACCACGCCACCCGGGTTCCGGTGACCGGCAAGGATGAAGTGGCTCGGCTCGGGCACGCGTTCAACGCGATGGCGGAGTCGATCCAGCACCACGATCACCAGCGCAAGGCGATGGTCAGCGATGTTGCCCATGAGCTGAGGACACCGCTCGCCAACATCAAGGGCTACCTGGTCGCGTCCGAGGACGGGGTGGTCGCCCTCGACCAGGCGCTGGTGAGCTCGCTGCTGGAAGAGGCCGGGCTGCTCGAGCGCCTGGTCGTGGATCTGCAGGATCTGGCTCTCGCCGATGCCGGGAAGCTCCGGGTGCATCCCGAGCTGCGAGATCTCTCCGAGCTGGCGCAGCAGGTGGTCTCGGCTCATCGGCCGGCCGCCGAAGCAGCCGAGGTCACGTTGATCGCCGAGGTGAACGGGCCGGCGCCCGCCGTGGTGGACAACGCCCGCGTCCGCCAGGCGCTGGGGAATCTGGTCTCCAACGCCATCCGGTTCACCCCGTCGGGCGGGAAGGTGGTGGTCGGCGTACGGCGGGCAGGTGACGGCTACAACCTGACGGTCGTGGACAACGGGACCGGGATCGCCACGGAGCATCTCCCGCATCTGTTCGACCGGTTCTACCGGGCCGAGCATTCCCGCAGCCGGACGACCGGTGGCAGCGGGCTGGGCCTTGCCATCACCAAGCACCTGGTCGAGGCGCACCAGGGAACCATCGCCGTCACCAGCAAGCCCTCCCAGGGCTCCACCTTCACCATCCACCTGCCGAGCCGCCCGTTCCCGCCCGACAAGGCTTGACCTGAGCGCGGACCAGCGGCACTAGACTGCGCCAATGGCCGGTCGGACCCGGAAGGCGCGCGTCGCGGACGTGCACGAGGTGGCGCTGGGGATGCCCCACGTCACGGTCGAGCAGGGCGGTTCCGGAAACCCCGTCTACCAGGTCGGCGGCAAGTCCTTCGTCTTCTTCCGTACGCCGCGCCCGGACGCCTTCGACCCCGACACCGGTGAGCGGTACGACGACGTCATCGTGATCTGGGTGCCCTCCGCGGACGACAAGCTAGCCCTCGTGTCGGACCAGTCGAACCCGTTCTTCACCACCCCACACTTCAACGGCCACCCGTCCGTCCTGGTCCGAGCCAGCCATCTCGGCGAACTAACCCGCCAGGAGCTGACCGAAGTGATCCAAGACGCCTGGCTCTCCCGAGCCTCCAAACGCCGAGCCACCACCTGGCTGGAAGAACACCGCCTCAGCTGACCGGCGCGCACTTGCCCACGCGTTTCGACGTAAGGCGGATGAACCTCGCGCTGCGACACTGTCAGCTGTGAGCTACCCACCGCCCGGGCCGGACGCTTCCCGGCCGCAGGATCGCCCTAACCCCGGCTGGGAGCCGCAGCCCTATCAACAGCAGCCGTATCATCCGGGCGGCACCGGCACAGGCGGTCCGAACTGGGGCGCCCCCGGCTACGGCGGCCCGCCGAGGAAGAACCGTGCAGGCCTGATCATCATCCTGACGCTGGTCTTCCTGATCGCGATCCTCGGTATCGGCGGTGTGCTCGCCTTCGGGCTGGTGTCCGGCGACAACGAGGCCTCCTCACCGGATCCAGCGCCGGCGACGTCGGTCGCGCCTCCGGCCGGTACTCCGACGCCGGTGCAGTCCGTGTCTCCGCCGCTGCCGACCAAGACGGTAAAGCTGCCGACGAGCAAGCCGCCGGTGAAGGCCGCGGGTGACCCGGCCGAGCTCGCCAGGCGGTTCGTTGCCCAGCTCAACGCGAACAACCCCGCTGCCGCGACCGCCCTCGCTTGTGCGAACACGAAGGCGCTGCTCCCGACCCTGATCGAGCAGTGGATCGCGCCGCCGACCAAACTCACCGCCGGCGATTCGATCGGTCAGCAGACGACGTTCATCGTTCCCGTCTCGGGCACTACCAAGGGCTCGGCCGTCAGCGGCCTGGTCCTGGTCCAGAAGCTCGGCAACGAACCACTCTGCGTCCGGGTCTTCCAGCTCGCCCCGCGCTGATCCGGTCGATGCCGAGGGCAAGGAACAGCCTGGTCACCCGTTGGCGAGGCGGCCCAGCATGCTGATCAGTGAACGTCGTTCGGCAGCGGTCAGTTCGCCGAGCAGGTCGTCTTCCATCGCGCGGATGTCGGCCTGCACCGCGGTGTGCCGCGCCTGACCCGCGGCGGTCAACCGGACCTGGCGATTCCGGCGGTCCGCCGGGTCGGGCTCGCGGACGATCAAGCCGTCTCGCTCGAGCACGTCGAGCAGCGCGATCAACCGGGACTTGTCGTACCCGATCGCGGTGGCGAGGGTCAGCTGGTTGATCCCAGGTTGCCGAGCCAGTTGTGACAGCACGCTGTAGCCCCACATCGAGAGTCCGTGACCGTCCAGCAGCGGGCCCTCGGCAGCGATGAGCCGCCGGGTGATCCGCCCGAACAGCGATCCCAGCTCTTCACGTTCCATGCCTCGGATGATAGGACTTGAGAAATGGTATGCAGACGCATATCATCGGCAGATGCCTACTAATTCATTGTTGACTGCCCGAACCCGGTCCATCTCGATCGCCGCATCGCCACAAGCCGTCTTCGAACTGGTGACCGATCCCGCCGCCCTGCCGCGCTGGGCTCCAGGGGTCGCCCGTGCCGTTCGCGTGGAGGGTGACGACTGGATCCTCGAGAACGACCAGGGTGAAACCCGCCTCACCGTGCGCACCTCGCGTGACCACGGCACCGTCGACCTGCTGACCGCCGAGAACCAGGGTGTGTTCACCCGCGTGCTGCCGAACGGCGCGGGCAGTGAGTACCAGTTCACGCTGATGTTCCCCGGGGAAGTGGCAGACGACGCGGTCGCGGAGCAGATGGCCATCGTCGAGGGTGAGTTGGAAGCTGTCCGCGCGCTCTGCGAGGAGGAACAGCCCTGATACCTCAGGGAGCGAGAGCCCTGGCGGTGTCCAATAGATCTGTACCAGTTGGAAGCGCGGCGATGATCGGGGTGTCGAGGCCGTTCTCCACGTAGCGATTGATCTGCGCGCGGCAGTCCGCGGCGGTGCCGTGGACGATGAGGTCGTCGATGACGGAGACCGGTACCGCCGCCATCGCCGCGTTGCGATCGCCGGCTGCCCAGGCGTCGCGCATCTCCTTCATCGCCTCGCCGCGCCCGAGCCAGTCGTGGAAGGCCGCGTAGCCCGGGACGGTCAGGTAGGTGGCGATCAGGAAGCGGCCGATGTTGCGGGCCATCTCCGCGTCCTCGGTGACGCAGACGAAGATCCGCGCCGCGAGTTCCTTGTCGGCACCGAGTTCGGCGCGGACCTGCCGCACGTCGTCGGCGGACAGCCAGTTGGTGATCGCGCCGTCCGCCTCCCGCGCCGCCAGTCGCAGCATCTGGGGCCGGAGCGCCGCGAGCATGATCGCGGGTGGGATCTCCGGCGCCTTCTCCAGCCGGAACCGGTTGATCGTGAAGCTGTCGAACTCCCCGTCCACCTTCTCCCCGGCGAACGCCTGCCGCAGGAAGCGCAGTACGTCGCGGGTGCGGGCGAGCGGCGGGTCGTAGGCGATGCCGTTCCAGCCGGTCACGATCGTCTCCGAGGAAGCCCCGATGCCGAGGACGAACCGCCCTGGCGCCAGCTCGGCCAATGCCGCCGCACTCATCGCCAGCGCAGCCGGCCCGCGAGTGTGTACCGGTACTACGGCCGTCCCCAGGCGCAACCGCTCGTCCCATTCGGACGCCAGCACCAACGGCGTGAAGGCATCTGCGCCGGCTACCTCGGCCGACCACACATCGGTGTAGCCCAGCGAAGCCAGCTCGGACACCAGCGGACGGTGGTGCCGCAGCGGTACCCCGGTCAGTGGAACGGTCAGACCCCAGCGCATCAGATCATCCTCTTCAGCAACGGCAACGGCGCGTACTTCAGGAACCTTGCCATCGGCACCCACGGCCACGGCGGTACGTAGGCCTTCGCCTTCTCCGCCTCGATCGCCTTCACGATCGCACGAACGCCCTTGACGGTGTCCACCATGAACGGCGTACTGGTCACCTTCTCGTTCAGCTCCGACCGGATGTAGCCAGGGTAGATCGCGCTTACGGTGATCGGCTTGCCCAGCAGCTCCAGTTGCAGACCCTCCGCCAACGTCGCCACGGCGGCCTTGGTGGCGGCGTACGTGGTCACCGTCTTCGGCAGACCCCGCAGCGCGGCGACCGACGAGATGATCACCAGGTGCCCGGCGTCCTTGGCTCGGAACAGCTCCATCGCCGCCTCGGCCTGCGCCAGCGCGGCGACGAAGTTCGTCATCGCAGTCTCGCGGTTCGCGTCGAACCGGCCGGTGCCGAGCGGCGCGCCCTTGCCGATGCCGGCGTTCACGATGATCCGGTCGAGTCCGCCGTCCAGCTCGGCCTCCGCGGCCCGGAACACCTCGAACACCTGATCGTGGTCGGTCACGTCCAGCCGGTGCAGGATCACGCTGATCCCGGAATGCCTGGCGGTCAGCTCTTCCTGCAGTGTCTTCAGCCGGTCCTCCCGGCGCGCGGTCAGCACCAGGTTGTGGCCGAGAGCCCCGAACTGGCGGGCCATCTCCGCACCGAGTCCCGAGCTCGCCCCGGTGATCAGGATGTTGCGTCGCATCGGACCGCCTTATCGGTAGGAGAGCATGTCGGTGCCGTCGAGGTGCGCGTGCTCGTTGAAGCTGATCAGCGTCAGCCCGCTGCGCCCCGAGACGACCTTGGTGATCGCGGTGTTGACGGTGACCGGGTTCAGCCGCAGCCACAGGCCGTCGGTGCCGGTGAGCAACCGGCTCACCGCCGCCGCGATCGGCCCACCCGAGGTGAACACGACCGCGGTCTCCCCCTTGCCCAGTCGATCCGCAGTACGTCGTACCGCGTCCTCCGAGCGGCGGCAGAACGTCTGGAAGGACTCGGCGTAACCGTCGCCGTCGCTGCGGGTCCAGCGCTCGGTCGCGGCGCCGAACATGTCCTGGAACGCACGCGCCGGCTGACCGGTCCGGGCCAGATCAGCGAGCAGTACTGCGCGGCGTTTGTAGGCCGGCTTGTGCGCGACGATCACCTGGTCGTGGTCGAACTCGTTGAACCCCTCGTCGACGACCACCGGGTTGGTGAGGCCCGCGGTCTGCAGGGCGAGCTCAGCGGTCCGCGTGTGCCGGCGCATCGCCCCGGAGACGACGAGATCGGGCTTCACGCCGCGCGCCGCGAGTGCCTCGCCCAGCCGGACGGACTGCTGCTCGCCCTGCGGCGAGAGCCGGTCGTAGTCGCTGCGCCCGAACGACGCCTGCGCGTGCCGGATCAGGTAGATGGTCGGCACTCAGCGGCCCATGATCCGGCGGCAGCGCCGCTCCAGCAGGTTGACCGGCAGCCACAGGTTCTTGAACCGAGGGTTCCGGGTCTGCTTGTGGTGGTAGCGGTAGTAGATCTGCTGGGCGATCACCGCGAGCCGAAACAGGCCGAACACCTCGTAGAACGCCCAGTTCGCCGGCTCGAGGCCGGACTTCTCGCAGTAGTAGCGGACGATCTCGTCCCGGCTGACCATCCCCGGTACGTCGGACGGCTGCAGGCGGAACCGCCGGAACGCCCAGTCGTCGTCCGCCTGGACCCAGTACGCGAGCGCGCTGCCCAGATCCATCAGGGGATCCCCGAGCGTCGCCAACTCCCAGTCGAGCACACCGACCACCCGCAGCGCGTCGTCCGGTGCGAGCACCACGTTGTCGAGCCGGAAGTCGTTGTGGATCACGCAGATCCGTACGTCGGCCGGGCGGTTCGCCTCGAGCCAGGCCATCACCCGCTCGTAGCTCGGCACGTTCCACGTCTTGGCCTTGCGGTACCGCGCGGACCAGCCGGCCACCTGGCGCTCGACGTACCCCTCGCCGCGCCCGAGATCTGCCAGCCCGGCGGCGGCCGGATCCACCTGGTGCAGATCCACCAACGTGTCGATCAGGGTGTGGCAGAGCTGCCGGATCTGCTCCGGGGTCAGGTCCACGCCGAGCTCCGAGCGCCGCGGGATGGTGCCGGCGATCCGCTCCATCACGTAGAACTCGGACCCGAGCACCGCCTCGTCGTTGCAGTGAGCAACCATCTTCGGTACGTACGGGAACACCGGCGCGAGCCCCTGCTGGATCCGGAACTCCCGCCCCATGTCGTGCGCGCCCTTCGCCTTCGTCCCCACCGGCGGCCGGCGCAGGATCAGGTCATGCCCCGGGTAGCGCAGCAGGTAGGTCAGGTTGGACGCACCGCCAGAAAACTGCCGAACCTCCGGCAATCCCTCGGGCAGCGTTGTCTGCACCCGCAGCCAGGTGTCGACCGCCGCGACGTCGAAGGAGTCCTCGTCCCGGACCTCCCGGGCACCTGGCACCGCGCTGTGCTCTACCGCCATCACCGCTCTCCGGTTGACGGCACCTGGGTCTCCGCACGCTCCCTGGCCCGGGCGGCGATCTTGCGCATCTGGCGGTCGTACAGCGGGCGGGCGAAGCGTTTGGTGCGCCAGGCGAGCAACGCCGGCCGGTCGGGGATGATCAGGAACTGCTTCTTCTTGATCCCGGCGACCACGCCCGCGGCGATGTCGTGCGCGGTACGGGGAGACTTTTCGATCAGCCGGCGAGCGGTCGCGCCCATCTCGGTGTCGTCGCCCTGGATCGAGTCCGCCAGGTTGGTCCGGAAGAACGACGGGCACACGACGGACACGGTCACGCCGTACGGGTGGAGTTCGTGCGAGAGCGTCTCGGACAGCGCGACGACGCCCGCCTTGACCGTGTTGTACGAGCTCATCATCGGCGGGTGCACCAGACCAGCCGCGGAGGCGGTGTTGACGATGTGCCCGGAGCGCTGCTTCTTGAACAGCGGCGTGAACGCCCGGCAGCCGCGGACCACACCCATCAGGTTGATGTCGACGACCCGGTCCCACTCGTCCAGCGACTCGACGTCGATCCGGCCACCGGTGGCGATGCCGGCGTTGTTCACCAGGATGTCGAGCCCACCCCAGTTCTCCTCACACCACGCCACCGCCGCTTGCCAGTCATTCGCGTCCCGCACGTTCAACTGCCGGTACTGCGCTCCGCCGGCCGCGGGTGACTCCGCTGCCAGGTCGGTGCTGAGCACCTGGTGGCCATCAGCAACGAAGCGGGCGACCAGGGCGGCGCCGAGTCCGCTGGCTCCGCCGGTGACGAGAACCCTGCTCACTTCGACTCCTTCGGGTGATCCCCCGGCTGATCTTTCGGCTGGTATTTCGCCAGCTCGATCCTGGCGACCACTCCACGATGCACCTCGTCGGGCCCGTCGGCCAGCCGGAGCGCCCGGGCACTCGTCCAGGCCGCGGCCAGCGGGTAGTCGTCGGACAGCCCGCCACCGCCGTGCAACTGGATCGCCATGTCGATCACGTCCTGCGCCATCCGCGGTACCGCCACCTTGATCTGGCTGACCTCGCTCAGCGCGCCCCTGAGGCCCTGGGTGTCCAGCAGGTGCGCGGTCTGCAGCACCAGCAGGCGGGCCTGGTTGATCGCGATCCGGGCATCGGCGATCCGCTCGCGGTTGCCGCCGAGGTTGACCAGTGGCTTGCCGAACGCGTTCCTGCTGGTGCCGCGCTGGAGAGCGAGCTCGAGTGACTTCTCCGCGAGGCCGATCAGCCGCATGCAGTGGTGCACCCGGCCCGGCCCGAGCCGGCCCTGCGCGATCTCGAAGGCGCGACCCGGCCCGACCAGGATGTTGGCGACAGGCACCCGGACGTCGGTGAAGGACACCTCGCCGTGGCCGTGCGGTTCGTCGTACCTGCTCATCGCGGGGAGGAGGCGCTCGACCTTCACGCCGCGGGTGTCACGCGGTACGAGGACCATCGTGTGGCGGGCGTACCGGTGGGCGTCGGGGTCGGTGAGGCCCATGAAGATCAGCAGTTCACAGTCGGGGTGACCGACCCCGGTGCTCCACCACTTGCGACCGTTGATGACCACCTCGTCGCCCTCCACGATCGCGGTGGCGGCCATGTTGGTGGCGTCGGACGACGCGACGTCGGGCTCGGTCATGCAGAACGCCGAGCGGATCGCGCCGTCGAGGAGCGGCTCGAGCCACTGCTTCTTCTGCTCGGCCGAGCCGTAGCGGAGCAGGACCTCCATGTTGCCGGTGTCGGGGGCGTTGCAATTGAACACGTACGGCGCGAGGAACGATCGGCCGGTGAGCTCGGCGATCGGGGCGTAGTCGAGGTTGCTCAGGCCCTCGCCGTAGCTCTCGTTGCCGGGCTCGGCCGGCGGGAGGAAGAGATTCCAGAGGCCCTGCTTGCGAGCCTTCGCCTGCAGCTCCTTGAAGGCGGGCTGCGGCTGCCAGGGGTCGGCCGCGGCGCGAGTGGCCGCGTGCAGTTCGGGCTCGACAGGTTCGATCTCGGTCCGGATGAACGCCTCGACCTTGCCGATCAACTCCTGCGCCCTGGCGGACGGCTCGAAACCCATCAGCTGCTCCTCACCTCGACTCCTGTTGACGGTAGCGCAGTTACTGAGCAATGCTCAATAGCGTGAAAGCCGGAGACGCACCGCCAGCTGCCGGGGAGGCAGCCGACGGCAGGCGGAGACGACTGAGCGCGGACGATCGTCGCAAGCAACTGGTCGGCATCGGGCTGCAGATGCTCCGCACCCAGCCGATCCACGACCTGTCGATCGACGCCGTCGCGGCCGAGGCGGGCATCTCCCGCGGCCTGCTCTTCCACTACTTCCCGACCAAGCGCGACTTCTACATCGCCGTGATGAGCGCCGCCGGCCGCAGATTGCTACGCGTCACCGCACCGGATCCGGCCCTGCCCCCCGACGAGCAGTTGCGGCAGATGCTGCTCTCCTTCGTCGCCTTCGTCAGCAGGCGCCGCGACTCGTACATCTCCTTCGTCCGCGGCGCCGCCGGCGGGGACGTGTACGTCGTCGAGGTCTACGCCGAGACCCGGGCCGCTCTCACCACCCGCGTCCTCGACCTGCTCGGCGACTCCGCGGCCGCGGCCCGACCCGCCTCACCGGTGCGGCTGACTGTCCACGCCTGGCTCGCCTATGTCGAGGACCTCGCCATCGAATGGTCCGGCCTCCCCGAGTCTTCCCGCTCGTCAACCCCCGACGAGCTCGTCACCCACTTCGTCGACGCCCTCCACCGGCTCCGCACCCTCTGAACCACTGGCAGCAGGTTGTTAGTCCGCTGTAAGGCGCTACAGGTCGAACAACCGGCTATCGGCACCCTCAGCGGGGCGGGGCGGGGCGGTCGAGTCGCGGATGACCAGTTCGGTGGCTAGTTCTATGTGCAGGGCTTCGAGTTCGTGGCGGTCCAGGAGGCGGATGAGGAGGCTGACGGCCATCCGGCCCATCTCCTGGAGGGGTTGGCGGACGGTGGTGAGGGTCGGGAAGGTGGCGCGGCTGAGGTCGATGTCGTCGAAGCCGGCGACGGACAGGTCCGTGGGGACGCTGAGCCCTCGCTCGGCCGCCGCTTGCAGCGCACCGACGGCGGCCTTGTCGTTGAAGGCGACCAGCGCGGTCGGACGCTGGGGAAGGTCGAGCAACTGCCCCGCGGCGCGGCGACCCTGCTCGGTGGTCGGCTCGACCGGCCGGACCAGGTCAGGGTCGGGGAGGATGCCGACGTCGGCCAGCGCGGCAGCGTGACCACTCAGGCGCGCGTCGCTGGCCAGCCACTCCCGCGGCCCGCCGATCACACCGATGCGGGTGTGGCCGAGGCCGACCAGATGTGAGGTCACCTGGCGCGCCCCGGCGAAGTGCGCGGCCGAGACGGATGCGATGTCGCGCGGCAACGCAGTACGGGGGTCGACCACGACGAAGGGGAAGCGCCGGGAGCGGAGGCGGACCAGGTCGTCGGCCGATTCCGGCGGGAGGATCAGGATCGCCCCGGCCAGGCCGTTGTCGGTAAGGAGTCTGGGCAGGACCTGCGCTCCGGCTGCGCCTTGCCCGGCGTTGAGGACGAGTTGGCGGCCGTGGCGGTCGAGAGTCTCGGCGATCGAGGAGACGATCAGGCCGAAGTAGTCGGTGAGGACGTAGGGGCAGCGGACGAACACCGCGCCACCGACGGGCTTCGGCGAACCGCCTCGAGGACTGGGCGCGCGAACGCCAAGGCGCTCGACCGCCTGTTCCACCAGCTCGCGGGTCCGCGGAGCGACGCTGCCGCTCTGGTTGAGCACCCGGGAAACGGTCGCGATCGAGACGCCAGTCTCCGCCGCGATATCCCGCACCGTCGCCCGAACACCTCCCCCGCCCACGCGGCCGACCAGTTCCTGGCTAGGCATTTGTTACATCGCTTTGTTTCACGCTCGCCACTGTAAACCACGCCAGCTCGCGAGTCAGGAAGCCTTGACACCGTCCGACAGCCGTCGTTTGCTGAAGGCCGTGCGTTGCGTGTTTGTTTCATTTGTTTCAACGGGGTTGACCTGAGGAGTGCGATGAGGAGACATGCGATCGGGGCGGCCCTGGCCGGGTCAGCCCTGCTGGTGAGCGGCATGCTGAGCGGTGCCGGCGCCCAGGCGGCGGAGCTGTCCGGTCAGACGCAGCAGGACAGCCAGGCCGACAAGGCGACAGCGACCGCCCGCGTCTGGGTGACCACCCCGGACCGGGCCGAACTGCTGCACGAGCGAGCGCCGGTCGCCTTCCGGAAGGGCCAGAGCGCGGAGACGACGATCACGGTCGACCCGGACACGAAGTACCAGACGATGGACGGCTTCGGTGCCTCCATCACGGACTCGTCGGCGGACATTCTCTACCGGCTGACTCCCGCGGACCGCGACAAGACGATGCGCTCGCTGTTCGACGGCGACAAGGGCATCGGCGTGAGCTTCCTGCGCCAGGTGGTCGGCTCGTCGGACTTCACCGCCGCGCCGCAGCACTACACGTACGACGATGTGCCCGCCGGCCAAACCGACTTCCCGCTGCGGCACTTCAGCATCGCGCACGACCAGACGCAGATCCTGCCGCTGCTGCGCCGGGCGAAGCAGCTCAACCCGTCCCTCAAGGTGATGGCGACCCCGTGGAGTCCGCCCGCCTGGATGAAGACCGGCGACTCGCTGGTCGGTGGGCGCCTCAAGGACGACCCGGCCGTCTACAACGCCTACGCGCGCTACCTGGTGAAGTTCGTGAAGGCGTACGAGGCGGCCGGCGTACCGGTGGACTTCCTCTCGGTGCAGAACGAGCCGCAGAACCGCAAGCCGAGCGCCTACCCCGGCACGGACATGCCGGTACGCCAGCAGGCCGCGGTGATCGAGGCGCTCGGGCCGATGCTCCGTGCGGCCAGTCCGCGGACGAAGATCCTCGGCTACGACCACAACTGGACGACGCACCCCGGCGACATCGAGTCCACCCCGCCCGGCGAGGACCCGGAGACGGACTACCCGTACCAGTTGCTCGACAGCCCGGCCGGCAAGTGGCTCGCCGGTACGGCGTACCACTGCTACTCGGGTGACCCCAGCGCGCAGACCGCCCTGCACCAGACCTTCCCGGACAAGGGCATCTGGTTCACCGAGTGCTCCGGCTCCCACGGGCCGAGCGACACCCCCGAACAGATCTTCCGCGGCACGCTCACCTGGCACGCCCGCACCCTGATGCTCGGTACGACGCGCAACTGGGCCAAGTCCGTCGTGAACTGGAACATCGCGCTCGACTCCACGGGTGGCCCGCACAACGGCGGCTGCGACACGTGCACCGGCCTGGTGACGCTGCAACCCGACGGAACCGTGACCACCGACGCGGAGTACTACACGATCGGTCACCTGTCGAAGTTCGTCCACTCCGGCGCTGTGCGGATCGCGAGTACGTCGTACGGGACGACCGGGTGGAACGGGCAACTGATGAGCTCCGCGTTCCGCAACCCGGACGGCTCCACCGCGCTCCTCGTGCACAACGAGAACGACGACCCCCGGACCTTCGCGGTGGCAGTCGGCGACCAGAGCTTCGAGTACACGCTGCCCGGCGGTTCGGTGGCGACGTTCGCCTGGCCGCGGTCGCAAACGCTGGATCCTGAGCTGTCCCCGCTGTCCCTGGCAGGCGCGACGGCGAGCGCAGTACCGGCTGCTGACGCGGCGTTCGCCTTCGACGCGGACGGGTCGACCGTGTGGCAGTCCAAGGCTGCGCAGGCTGCCGGGCAGTACGTGCAGGTCGACCTCGGTACGGCGAAGCAGTTCCGCCGCATCGCGATCGACAGCGGCGGCAACCTCGGCGACTACGCCCGCGGCTGGCAGGTGTCGACCAGCTTCGACGGCACCCAGTGGCATCCGCTGGCGAGCGGCGCGAGCACCGGCCAGCTCACCAACGTGGATGTCCGCCCGACGCGAGCCCGCTTCATCCGCATCACCTCGACCGGCACCAGCGACCACTGGTGGAGCCTGGCCGACGTCCGCCTCTACAAGTAGCCCCTCGCCTGAAGCCCTCCCACGCAGTCCGCGTGGGAGGGCTTCAGTTTGATCAGCCCCGGGAAGTCAGGCGGAGGTAGTAGCCGTCGGGGTCGTGCAAGCGGAAGTCGCGCAGCCCCCACGGCTGCTCCCGCAGCCCTCCCTCGAGCGGCCAGCCAGTCTCGTGCACCCGGGCGAACTCCGCGTCGATGTCGTCCACCTCGAGCACGATCTCGGTGCCCGCGGGCACCGACCGGACCGCCGGGTCGACCACCTGCCAGGCGGTACCGATCCCGATCCGCGCTGTCCCCCGCCCCATCCACAGGTAGTGGACAACTCCGTCGGTCCGTTGGCGCGAGAGCTCCTCGAATCCCAGCACTCGCCGGTAGAACTCCCCCGATGCCTCGGGGTCGGTCGCGAACACTTCCACGCGCAGGCTCAGCTCCATACCGACAGGCTCGGACCTCAAGCTCCCTCGAAGTCAAGGACGCGTTCGATCCAGGATGCGACCTGCGCGGCAACTTGGTTGCTTCCGGCAATCACTTGGAGACCGATCGGCAGACCTGTGGTTGGCAGCGGGAGGCTGAGGGCGGGGAAGCCGGTGAGGTTGGCGAGGCGAGTGTTGCGCATCAGCCTCGCTCTGACGGCAACCGCGCCGTCGGCGTCTGCCACTGCGTCGATCGGTGGTGCCACCACCGGGACAGTCGGAAGGATGAGGGCGTCCACTTCGCTGAAGCGGTTGGCGACGGTCCTGGTGAGTTCTGCGGCTTCCGCACGGGCCTGCACATAACGCCAAGCCGGTACTTCGGCCGCCTTCCGCAGGCGCTGCTGTACGTCGGGTTGGTAGGCGTCGGTGGATCGACCGGCGTGGTTGGCCACCGCCTCCGGCCCTTGGAGGTCCACCGCTGTCCGGTTGGTCGCCGTCCAGTCGGGCAGTTCCACCTCCTGCATAACCGCCCCGGCGGCCCGGAGCCGGGTGATCGCTGCCGACCACGCCTTGCCTACTTCTTCAGAGTGGTCCTGATGCTCGGGATTCGAGACCAGCCCGAGCCGCGGCGCCTCGATGGCCGCACCCGATTCCGTGCTGGACAGCGAGTTCACGGCGTAGACCGCATCAACAACCGAGGTGGTGAGTACTCCGACGTGGTCCAGGCTCTGCGCCAGCGGGAACACTCCGTCGATCGGCAGAGTCCCCCGGGCGGGCTTGTAGCCGACCACACCGCACAGGGCCGCGGGGATCCTCACCGAGCCCGCTGTATCCGTGCCGATCGCCAGTGGAACCACCCCGGCCGCAACTGCCGCTCCCGCGCCGGCGCTGGAGCCACCGGTCATCCGCGAGTGGTCGTGCGGGTTGCGGCAGGGCCCGACGCGGTTCGAGGTACCGGTGCAGCCGTAGGCGAACTCGTGGCTGTAGCTGAGCCCGATGATGATCGCGCCGACGGCTCGCAACCTGGTGACGATCTCGGCGTCCTTCGTGGCGACCTCGTTCATCGACGCCGACCCGCACCGGAACGGCAGTCCCTCGACCTCGACGATCTCCTTCACCAGCACGGGCACTCCGGCCAGCGCTCCCCGCCTGACCTGCCTGGCGGCCTCCCGGGCTCCATCGGCATCGAGGTGCACGACGGCGTTCAGCCCGGCCGTCTCCTCCGCCCGCCGAAGCGCCTGCTCGACCAGGTCGACCGGATCCAGTTCACCCGCTCGGACCGCCGCGGCGGTCCTCTCCAGAGACATCACCGCCCCATCAGACCACCTCGCCCGCGGAACTGCCCCGCGCAGTACGGACCTGGTAGGTCGTGCTGACGGCCGCGTTCGCGTGCAGTTGTCCAACGCCCGGTGAGGAGTCGGCGTACCGGTGCTCCAGACCTGCGGCGGGGCGGTGACACAGCGTGGACCTCACTGCCTCCGATCCGAGCGGAGAGGAAAGCGAAACAGTGGTGTCACGGCTCGTTGCTACCGTCCGGAGCCATGATCGACGGGGTGGAAGTCAAGCCGGCCGCGCGGACCGACGCGGAGGTGCTCGCACTGACGACAGCCCAGCAGGCCGAGTTGGCCGCGCTGTACGGCGAGGACCAGCCGATCGTCGACCTGCATCCGGACATCGAGTTCATCGTCCTGCGGGTGGACGGCGCCGCGGTCGGCTGCGTCGGCCTGCAACCGATCAGCCCCGGACTCGGCGAGATCAAGCGCATGTACGTCGAACCGTCGTCGCGCGGCTGGGGTCTGTCCCGCCTGCTGCTGGCGGAGGTGGAGTCGCTGGCCCTGGTCCAGGGCCTGACCACGTTGCGACTGGAGACCGGGACACGGCAGCACGAGGCGATCGGCCTCTACACGCGCCACGGCTACCTCCCGACGCCGCCGTACCCGCCGTTCGAGAACGAGACCGTGTCGCGCTGCTTCGCCAAACAGTTGGGTTAGTCAGGCAGTTGGTTGGGACGGCAGGTCGAGGACCAGGTCGGAGCCGTCCGGGTGGAAGCCGACCTTGCTCAGATAGGACGCGGACTCCTGCATCCGGCGCGGCGCCATCACCTGCCGGAACCCGTGATCGGTGAACACGTCGCTGCGCCGGAAGACGAACTCCCCCGGCGTGAAGTCGCGGTACTGCGGCAGCACGTAGTCGAGGTCGATCTGGGCCCGGCCGTCGCCCGCGTCGTGCGCGAGCACCACCCCGACGGTCCGCTCGCCCCGTTGCACCAGGAACGCGTACGAACTGTTCTCCCGCGTGAATCCGGGGTTGAACCGGCTGATGTCTTTCTGGTGCGACGCGAGCACGTGCCCCAGGTAGGCGTCGTCGCTGTTGACCTCGAACACGGTGTACTCCGCTTCGTCGTGCCGGTGCCGGAGCAGCCGCCACAGGTGCACGAGGTTGATGACGGCCAGCACCGCGTTCATACCGACCATCGGCCAGACCTGGATGGCGAGGTTGAAGAAGACCAGGACCACGCAGCCGACCAGGTTCAGCACCCGCAGCCGCAGGATCCGGGCCTGCAGCAGCGACGCCACGACCAGCGCCGATCCACCCCACCCGATGATGCTCAAGACGTCCACGTGGCGAGACTAGACCAGAGGACTGGGTGGACTGGTTCGGTCAGACTCGGGGGTGTGACCGACTATCTGCAGTTGAACGATGCGCCTGTCGAGTCCGTGGAGCCGGGGTTGCTCAGAGCAACCAGCTACGGGCACTTCACGTCCATGCAGGTCCGCGGCGGCCGGGTCCGCGGTCTCGACCTGCACCTGGAACGGCTCGATCGCAGCTCACTCGAACTCTTCGGCGAGGGCGTTCCGGCCGACCGGGTGCTGTCCTACTTGCGACTGGCTCTGGAGCGGGCGGACACGGCCGACCTGTCGATCCGGGTCAACGCCTTCACCCGCGAACGCGCCAAGCTCGACGCCGGGATCCCCGTGTCACCCGAACTGCTGATCACCGTGACCGACCCGCTCGAGCCCACCCCGGATCCGCCCCGGCTGCTCGCCGTCGAGCACGAACGCGTCGTACCGCGTGTCAAGCACACGGGCACCTTCCCGCTCGTGTACTTCGGTCGCCAGGCGCACCTGGCCGGGTACGACGACGCTCTGTTCTACGACCGCGCGGGGAACGTGTCGGAGGCATCGATCTGGAACGTCTGCTTCGCGACGCAGGGCAGGATCGTCTGGCCGGCCGCCGCGGTTCTGCCCGGCATCACCATGCTCACGCTTCAAGCTGGTCTGGCTGCCACCGGCGTCCGCAGCGAGACCGTCCCCGTCCCACTGACGGAGCTGGCTTCGTACGACGCGGCCTACCTCACGAACTCCATCGACCCCGCACTCCCCGTCGCCTCCATCACGACGCCCGCAGGCACCACGGAGTACACAGCCGACCCAGCGTCGGCGAGTCTCATCGCGGCAGCGTTCGAGGCTGTTCCCCCCGCAGGAGATCTAGCGGCCAAGCACCGCTAGCCGTCACCGCCTCCGCCACCATCGCCCCCACCACCGTCGAACCCACCGCCGCCGTCGAACCCACCGCCGCCGAAGTCGATCGGGCCGCCGGTGCTGTTCCAGTCACCCCACGCCATCCCGCCGCTCATGCTGTCGAACGACGCGATGGCGATATAGGATGCCCCGGCTCCGCTCGCGAAGTACCCACTGCCGTACGGCGCGACCGCGGCGCCCGCCTCCCAGTAGGGAACCCGGCGGGAGTGGTACCGGACGTAGCGCACCTCTGGCTGCTGACCTGCCTGCAGGCGGGCGGCGTCCTGCGCGCAGGCCGGCACTTTACGAGTGCCATGGGCAGGCTGGTTCCAGAGCACGTCCGTGGTGGACGGGCCGTGCTGCGGATTGAAGAAGCACGGCACCCGCCGCTCCGGCACCGGCTCGCCAGCCACCCGCGCCCGCACACAGGTGATCGCGTACCGGCCCGTCGCCAGTGTGTCCGTGACCGTGCTGATCGACTCGGCGGACTTGATCCCGCCGACCGACCGTTGCGCCGACTCGTAGGCGTCCAGTGCCCGCTGATAGTCCAGCCGGGTGTCGGCGTCCAACTCCCGGCCGTCCACCGACTCACCGAGCCGGCTCAGCTCCTCACCGAGCAACGTCACGTCCTCGTCGGCGAGCTTCCTGATCCCCTCGAGTTCCTCGGCGTCACCGCGCTTGGCCGCTCGGCGGTCCCACCAGTACCGCCCACCCAACGCGATGCTGCCCCCACCCAGTGCCGCTAGAAGCCACAACATCTACCGACGGTACCGCCGCCTCCAGCCGCTGTGGAGCGCAGAGGAACGATCGGTCCCGGCTCGTTGCGGAACCGGCGACAGACCGCAACAACCCGTCGCCCTGGGTCGAACGCCCCGTCGCCGTCAGTCAGCGTGACGGGTGCCGGCAGACCTCACCGCTCAGGAGCGGGCGTTCCACCAGCTGAGGAGTGCTTCCCGCGCGCGGTCCTCGCCGAGCGGGCCCTCGTCCATCCGGAGCTCCATCAGGAACTTGTAGGCCTCGCCGACCTCGCGGCCCGGCCCGATCCCGAGGATCTCCATGATCTGGTTGCCGTCCAGGTCCGGGCGGATGGAGTCGAGCTCCTCCTGCTCCTGCAGCCGGGCGATGCGCTCCTCCAGATCGTCGTACGCCGACCGGAGGGCGTCCGCCTTGCGCTTGTTCCTGGTGGTGCAGTCGGCCCGGGTGAGCACGTGCAGCCGGCTGAGCAGGTCGCCCGCGTCCCGGACGTACCGGCGTACGGCGGAGTCGGTCCACTCGCCGGTGCCGTAGCCGTGGAAGCGCAGGTGCAGCTCGACGAGCTTGCCGACCTGGTCGATCTGCTCGTTGCTGAACCGCAGCGCCTTCATCCGCTTCTTCGCCAGCTTCGCGCCGACCACGTCGTGGTGGTGGAACGTGACCTTGCCGGCGCCCTCGAACTTCCGCGTCCTCGGCTTGCCGATGTCGTGGATCAGCGCGGCGAACCGGGTCACGAAGTCGGGCAGCTCGACACCGAGCCGCGGCTCCAGGTCGATCGCCTGCTCGAGCACCGTGAGCGAGTGCTCGTACACATCCTTGTGCCGGTGGTGCTCGTCCAACTCCAGCCGCAGCGCGGGCAGCTCGGGCAGCACGTGGTCCGCGAGACCGGTGGACACCAGCAGGTCCAGGCCCTTGCGGGGCTGTGGCGAGATCACCAGCTTGATCAGCTCGTCGCGGACCCGCTCGGCCGAAACGATGGTGATCCGGTCGGCCATCGCCTCCATCGCAGCCACCACGGCCGGGTCCGGGGTGAAGTCGAGCTGCGCCGCGAACCGGGCCGCGCGCATCATCCGCAGCGGGTCGTCGGAGAACGAGTCCTCGGGCGATCCCGGCGTCCGGATCACCTTGTTCGCGACGTCCTCCATCCCGCCGTACGGGTCGACGAACTGGTGGGACGGCAGCAGCACCGCCATCGCGTTCATGGCGAAGTCGCGACGGGACAGGTCACCCTCCAGGCTGTCGCCGTAGGAGACCTCCGGTTTGCGCGAGGTGGGATCGTAGGACTCTGACCGGTAGGTGGTGATCTCCAGGACCCACTCGCCCTTCCGACTACCGATGGTGCCGAAAGCCTTGCCGATATCCCAGACGTGGTTCGCCCAGCCGGCCAGCAACCGCTCGACCACCTCCGGGCGGGCCGAGGTGGCGAAGTCCAGGTCTTTGCTCCCCCGGCCTAGCAGAATGTCCCGTACAGGACCCCCGACCAAGGCGATCTCATGACCGGCGGAGGCGAAGCGGGCACCCAGCTCGTCGACCACCGGCGCGATCTGCAGCAGCGACTGGACAGCTCGCCGCTGTACCGCGGACAACGATCCGGAGGAGGCAGAACGGTCGGGAGTAGGAGACACGGGGAACTAGGTTACGGTGACGGCGTGTTCAGACGGCGACTGAGGCTCCCCGTGGCCGCGGGAGCGAGCCTGCTGATCGCGGCCTCGGCGGCGGTTTCCGCCGTGACGGCGGCGGTCGCGGCGCCTACCGACGACCCTCCGGTCGTCGCCGTCACGATCGACTCGTTCAACCCGATCGCGGTGACACCGGGCCAGCCGGTGACGATCCGCGGTCAGGTCACCAACACCAGCGACGTCAGCCTGAAGGCGCCCCAGGCGATCGCCTGTATCGACAGCAAACGGCTGATCACCCGGGCCGACCTCGCCGCGGTGCCGGCCGAGGACGACATCCCGGTCGACGAGCAGAACAGCTGCCGCCGGCTGGTCGACTCCGAATCCACCTTCCAGGAGCTGGGCGAGCTAGCGCCCAACGCCAAGGTGAACTACCAGTTCACCGTGCCCTGGGCGGAGTGGAACCTCGGCAAGCGAGCGGGTGCCTACACGGTCGGCGTGGTCATCCGCGCCACCCCGGACCAGCCGGAGGACAGCGACCGGCTGACCGTCGGCCGGGTGCGGACCCTGATGCCGGTGATCGACCCTGCGGAGTTGCCGCGCAAGGTGAACGCCGCGATGGTCGTGCCGCTGCGGCACCGGCCGACCCTCTTGAGTGGCAACCAGTTCGCGAACGACTCCCTGGCCGAGGCGATGGCTCCGAACGGCGCGCTCGGCCGCCTGCTCGCGCTCGGCGAGAAGCAGAAGGTCACCTGGCTCGTCGATCCCGCGATGCTCGACGAGGCCGCCCGGATCAAGCAGGGCAACTACAAGGTCGTCGACGGCAACAATCAGACGAGGCCGGGGACCGGGCAGAAGGTCGTCCAGACCTGGCTCGACGCCTTCGAGGCGAGCCGCGCCCGCAACCCCGTGGTGATGCTGCCGTACGGCGATCCGGACGTGGGCAGCCTGATCGACGCCGGGGACCCGCTCCGGAGCCTGGTCGGCCAGTCGCGGGACGCCACCGAGAAGTACAACCTGGGCGGCGAGTACCCGAACTTCGACCGCGGTCTCTGGCTCGAGAACGGCTCCGCGAGCAGCCGGAACCTGGCCGCCGCCTCCACCGGCTACCCCGGTGCACCCAACCCCGACGACGTGAATCTGGTCAGCAGTTCGTCCTGGGCAACCGCCGACCGGCCCAGCCTGCTGCCGACCCCGGTCTACAACGTCACAACGCCCGAGGGCCCGGTGAAATCCGTCCGCACGGTGGTGACGGACTCCAGCCTGACCGCAGGCGGCCCGGACCCGGCCTCCGCCGACCAGCCGCTCCAGGTGCGCCAGCGGTTCGCCGCCGAGACCGCACTGCTGGCGGGCACCGGGACCGGTACTGCGACCGTGGTGGTGCTGCCGCCGCGTGACTGGGAGACCAAGGGCTCCGCCACCTCCGCGTTGGTGCAGCAGGGTTTCTCGCTGCCCTGGATCACCCCGATCTCCATCGACCAGGTGACAGCCGCCAAGGCGCAGCCCGCCAGGCCGCCGAACACGCCTCGGTCGACGCCCGGACTGCCGAGCGGCCAGCTTGACCAGATCAAGCGGCTCAACACCGCGACGACCACCTTCGTCTCGCTCCTCGCCGACCGCGAGCAGGCGCCCGTCGATCTGCAGCGCGCGCTGCTCCGGGTCAGCTCCTACAGCTGGCGCGAGTACCCCGACGAGGCCCAGCGGTTCCTCACCTTCGAGCAGGGCTCAGTGAACAGCTGGCTCGGCAAGGTGCACCTGGTCAACAACGCCGTCGACCGGGGTCAGCACCGCGAGATCAAGGTGAACCTCTCCGGCAGCAAGGGCACCTTCCCGCTCTCGGTGGTGAACGAGCTCGACTGGTCCGTCCGGGTCGGGGTCGCCGTCAAGCCCGCGAACCGGACCGATCTGCGGATCGCCCCGCTGCGGACGCTGGTGCTCCCGGCCGGGCAGAAGGGCACCTTCCAGATCACCGCGAGCGCCGAGCAGAACGGCCTGATCCGGGCCAATGCCCAGGTGATCTCCGCCGAGCAGTTGCCGGTCGGCAAGTCGCAGGAGCTGGTGATCCAGGCCGCGCAGTACGGCAGTGTCGGCTGGATCCTGGTCGGCGCCGCGATCGCGCTGCTGTTCGGTACTTCGGCCGTCCGCATCTACCGCCGGATCCGCTCCGAGCGGCGCAACCCGACGCCGGCCGGGACCGAGGCGGACCCCCTGCACCCGGCCCCGCTGGACCCCCACGACCTGGCCGCGGCCGAGCCGACCGACTCCGTCCAGAGCGGGCGGCTCGACGAGGAGCCGGCCGGGGTGGAGCCGAGCCCGCTGGGGCCCGTCCAGCCGCTGCGGGTCAACCCGAACGGCGGCACCGAAGTACAGGCCGGGGAGGGTGACGGGGCCCCGGGCAACGGAGTACCGGGCGGCATCGAAGCCGACACGAGCCTGAAAGAGGGAGTCGGAACGAAGGATGGCTGACCGCACCCTGCGCTCCGCGGCGGTGATGGCAGCCGGAACTGTGCTGTCCCGCCTGCTCGGATTCGTGAGGATCGCCCTGCTCGCGGCCGCCATCGGCACCGCCCTGCGCAGCGACATCTTCACCGCCGCGAACACGATCCCGAACAGCCTGTACATCCTGCTGGCCGGCGGCGTGTTCAATACGGTGCTGGTGCCGCAACTGGTGCGGGCGATCAAGAACCACGACGACGGTGGCCGGGACTTCACCAACCGGCTGCTCACCTTCGGCTTCGTGGTGCTCGCCGTGGTCACCGTCGGCTGTGTGCTGCTCGCGCCGTTCATCGCCGAGCTGTACATGCCGAGGGAGCTCCAAGATCCGGCGCGAGCGTCCGAGCGTGAGTCGATGATCGTGTTGGTCCGGCTCTGCCTGCCGCAGATCTTCTTCTACGGCGCGTTCGTGCTGGTCGGCCAGGTGCTGAACGCGCGGCGCCGGTTCGGCCCGATGATGTGGGCGCCGATCGCGAACAACATCGTCGCCTGCGCGTCGATCGTCGTGTTCTTGCTGATCTACCGCACCGGCGACACGCCGCCGACCTACAGCCACGGTGAGGAGTTGCTGCTCGGTCTCGGCCACACGTTCGGGATCGCGGTCCAACTGCTGGTGCTGCTGCCGTACCTGAGGGCGAGCGGGCACCTGTATGCGCCCAAGTTCGGTGTGCGCGGCACGGGACTGGGGCACACCGCCCGGCTGGGCATCTGGACCCTGCTGTTCGTCGCGGTCAACCAGGTGACCCTCGTCGTGGTCACCAAGCTCGCCATCGCCGGTAGCGCGTCACTCGACCTCGGCGCCAAGGCGGGTCTGTTCGCCTACAGCACGGCGATGCTGGTGATCCTGGTGCCCCACGGCATCGTCACGGTCTCCCTGGCGACGGCCGCGCTGCCGCAGATGTCGGCGCTCGCCGCGGACGGCGACGTGACCGAGGTGGCCCGGCTGGCGGCCCGGTCCATCCGCCAGACATTGGCGATCGTGGTACCGGCGGCTGCCGCGATGATCGCATTCGCGTACCCGATCATGACGGTGATCGCGGGCTACGGCTCCGGCAAGAACAACCTGAACCTGATGGCGTACACGCTGATGGCGCTGGCGCTCGGGCTGGTGCCGTTCACGGTGCAGTACTTCCAGCTGCGCACCTTCTACGCCTTCGAGGACACCCGGACCCCGTTCTTCCTGCAGTGCGCGATCGCCACGACCAACATCGCGGCCGCGCTGATCGGCGTACGGGTGATCCTGGACCAGGAGCACCTCCGGTTCAGCGGTGTGATGCTCGGCGTCGCCTTCTCGATCTCGTATCTGGTCGCCGTACTGCTCTCCCGCCGGGTGCTGGCCCGCAAGGTGCCGCGGGTCCACGGCGCGGGCATCGGCCTGCCGCTGGTCGCGATGGTCATCGCCGCCCTGCTCGCCGCGGGCATCGGCCGGGGCGCGGTGATGCTGTTGAACTCCGCCCTCGACTGGAAGGGCCCGCTCGCGGCGCTGCTCCAACTGGCGGTCGGCGCGATCGTGATGCTCCCCGTGTACGTCGGAGTGGCCCGAGTACTCCGGATTCACGAGGTCACGGACGTGGTGTCCGTGGTCACATCGAAGCTGCCAGGACGGCGCCGCCGGTCCTGATCGGCCCGCTTGTGCGATCGTGCACCACTTCTCAGGTGACGAGGGCACTAGCATGGGGGCTGCGATCGGACCGCCAACCGCTCGCACCCGCCCGTATCAGTCGGAACCGGCCGCCGACCGGATCCGGAGCGGAGACGCAGGACGACCAGTGCATCGAGGAGGGCGAGAGACACCGTGTCGAACCAGACCGTCAGTCCTGGTGCCCTGCTCGCGGGCCGCTACCGGATCGCCGAGTTACTCGCGGAGATCGACGGTGCGCGCGTCTGGCGAGCAGTGGACGAGGTGCTCAGCCGAGCCGTGGTCGTGGATGTCCTGCCGGTCGGCGACCCGCGGACGAACCTGCTCTTCGACGCCGCCCGCCGTGCGGCGGCCGCGGCCGACCCCCGCTTCCTCCGCGTCCTCGACTGCGACATACACGAGGGCGTCACCTACTGCGTGCGGGAGTGGGCCGGCGGCCGCCCGCTCGAGCGGATGCTCAGCGCCGGGCCGCTGACCGGGCAACAGGCCGGCTGGCTTGCCCGCGAGGTCTCCGAGGCACTGGAGAACCTGCACCGCACTGGCCAGTCGCACGGCTCGATCAGCCCGTCGACCGTCGTGGTGACGGACGCCGGCGCGATCAAGGTCGTCGGCCTCGCCACCGAAGCCGCCCTGCGCTCCACCGGCCCCGGTTCGCCGGAACAGGACGTCCGCGCTCTCGGAGAACTGCTGTACGCCTCCCTCACCGGCAGGTGGCCCGGCCCGGCTCCGGCCTGGGGGCTCCAGCCCGCGCCCGTCGAGCACGGCCGGCTGCTGAGCCCGCGCCAGGTCCGTGCCGGCGTGCCCCGCTCGCTGGACGACATCTCTGACCGGCTGCTCGGTTACCCGCCGCGGCACCACGCCGTGCCGATCACCAGCGCCGCCGGACTGTCGGCCGCTCTGTCGGGGGTCATCGGCAGCTCGCACGAGCCGCCGAACCAGATGGACGAGACCGTCGCCGTGGCGCGGCAGAACGGCAGCATCGATGACGCCACCCAGGTGTCGCCGGTCATTCAGACGCCTCCCGCGCTGGATCCGACGCCGCCGCAGGCCGCCTACAACGGCAATGGTCAGACCCAGCCGCAGGCGGTCTACACCCCTGCACCCCCCGAATCCCGTCCGGTCCGCCGGCAGCCGCCGGCGAGCCACAACGGCAACGGCCGTCGCAAGCCGCCGGCCGACGAGCCACGGCCGCGCGGCAGCTGGGGCGGCCGGATCCTGATCCTGCTCGCCATCCTCGCGCTGCTGTCGGTTATCGGGATCGCGCAGTTCCTGGTGAAGGGCGCGATCAACAACGACCAGGGCTCCGGCACCGACAGCGGCAAGAGCCCGGCCCCGCAGACCAGCGGGCCGCCCGCGGCGACGAACGAGCCGGCGAAGATCGTCGGCGCCAAGGACTTCGACCCGCCGCCGGACGGCAACGGCGAGGAGCACCCCGAGGACGTCAAGAACACCTACGACGGCAAGCAGGACTCCACCTGGACGACGATGTCGTACAAACGGCGTCCCGACCTGGGCGGCACCAAGGAGGGCGTCGGCATCGTCTACGACCTCGGTGCGGTCACCACGGTGTCCCAGGTGACGGTCGACCTGATCGGTGACAAGACCAACCTCGAGCTGATGATCCCGAAGGCCGACTCGAGCAAGTCGGCGAGCACCGTCAGCGGCTGGAAGTCGGTCGCCTCCGCGGAGGACGCCCCCGAAGGGCCTGCCGCGCTGAAGCTGGCGGCGCCGATCGAGACGCGGTACGTGCTCGTCTGGCTGACCAGCCTGCCGAAGGAAGGCAGCGGTTACCGCGGCGAGATCTCGGAGGTCACGATCCAGCAATGACCTCTGATATCACCCGGATCGGCGCCGGCGGCCCCCCGGCCGACGGGCTGGGCGCGCGGCCGGCCGGGTACGAAACGATGGACGACCACGAGCTGCTCCGGCTGCACGTGGCCGGCAACCCGGACACGTTCGGAATCCTGGTCAAGCGGCACCGGGACCGGATGTGGGCGGTCGCGATCCGCACCCTGGGCGAGCCCGAGGAGGCGGCCGACGCGCTGCAGGAGGCGTTCATCTCCGCCTTCCGCCGGGCCGACTCGTTCCGGGGCGACGCCAAGGTGACCACCTGGCTGCACCGGATCGTGGTGAACGCCTGCCTGGACCGGATCCGTCGTCGCCAGGTCCGGGCGGCCGACCCGCTGCCGGAGGACGAGGACCGCGCCGCCGAGCTGGCCGGGCCCGCCAAGGACGACCCGGCCGAGGTGCGCGAGCGCCGGCTCGATGTGCTGAACGCGCTGAAGCAGATCAACTCCGACCAGCGCAGCGCCCTCGTGCTGGTCGACATGGAGGGCTACTCGATCGAGGAGGCGGCCGCCATCCTCGGCTGTGCGCCGGGCACCGTGAAGAGCCGCTGCGCCCGAGGTCGCGCCCGGCTGCTCCCTTTGCTCCGGCACTGGCAGACCACCCGCGGCGGCTCCGACGTACCGGCGAAAACTGCCGCCGAATCCGTGGGAACCGAATGACCGGGCATCCCGTCTCAGCGAGGTCGCTCAGCCGCGACCTCGTTGCGATCGCCTACCGGAGTACTTCACCGATGACCACTCTGCGGACCTCCCGTGAGGAGGCGAGTTCCCGATGACCGATTCCGGTCTGCCGACCAGTGAGCACCTGGAACACCTGGATACGGACACCATCGCCGACCTGATCGAGAACCTGCTCCCCGCGCCCGAGGCGCATCGCGCTCGTGAACACGTGAAGGCCTGTCCGGACTGCCAGCAGACGTACGACGCGCTGGTGCAGCTGACCGAGGACCTCGCCGACGAGGGCCGCGCGGACATCCCGATGCCGACCGACATCGCCGAGCACCTCGACGCCGTGATCGTCTCCGAGTCCGTACTGCGTTCCTCCACCGTCGGCGTGCACTCCCTGGTCCAGCTCCGCGAGGAGCCGCGCCGCCATCTGCCGAAGCTGGTGCTCGCCGCGGCCGGGGTGATCGTGATCGCCGCCGTCGGCGTGGGTGTCGTGGTCAGCACGGCGGACCACAGCAACGAGGGCGCCGCCGGGATCAACCCGACGCTGCCGGCCGGCGAGGTGCCGTCGATGACCACCGACCAGGTGGGTCCCAATGCGCAGAAGTGGCTGGAGAACTCCAACGGCCCGGTCCTGCACGGGAGCAGCGACGAGATCCAGTGCGCGCGCGTGTTCGCGGCCGGGCGTCCCGGTTCGGAGCTCCGGCTCGTCCAGCCGGCCAAGGTGGACGGCAAGCGGGCGACGGTGATCGGGCTGCCAGGCGGCTCCCCACAGGACATCCAGCTCTCCGTGGTCACCGGCTGTAGCGGATCAGGGGGCGTTGCCACCCCGTTCTACGACACCACGGTGACGCTTCGCAATCGCTGACTCCAGCCGGTGAGCCCCCGGTGTGCTCGGCGCGGGCGATGGGTACCGTGGGAATGGTCGGCCTCTAGGATCCGTTGAGTACGACGTAATGATCGTCTCGAGGAGACCGGGGAACACCTGCATGAGCGAGGCAGAAGTCCGCAACGTCATCATCATCGGCTCCGGCCCGGCCGGATACACGGCCGCGGTGTACGCCGCGCGTGCCCAGCTGGCGCCGTTGGTCTTCGAAGGTTCCGTCACCGCGGGTGGTGCGTTGATGACGACCACCGAGGTGGAGAACTACCCCGGCTTCGCGCAGGGCATCATGGGCCCGGCGCTGATGGACGAGATGCGGACTCAGGCCGAGCGGTTCGGCGCCGAGCTGGTCCCCGACGACATCGTCGAGGTCGACCTGACCGGTGACATCAAGGTGGTCACCGACTCCGCGGGCACCCAGCACCGCGCCCACACCGTGATCCTGGCGATGGGTTCGGGCTACCGGAAGCTGGGGCTGCCGCACGAGGAGCGGATGTCCGGGCACGGAGTGTCCTGGTGTGCGACGTGTGACGGGTTCTTCTTCCGTCAGCACGAGATCGCCGTCGTCGGTGGTGGCGACACCGCCATCGAGGAGGCGACCTTCCTGACCCGGTTCGCGGACAAGGTGACCATCGTGCACCGCCGCGACGCGCTGCGCGCGTCGAAGATCATGGCCGAGCGGGCCTTCGCGAACGACAAGATCGAGTTCGCCTGGAACTCCGAGGTGGCCGCGATCCACGGCGAGGAGAAGCTGACCGGGATCACGCTGAACGACACCGTCACCGGTGAGACCCGCGAACTGCCGGTCACCGGGCTGTTCATCGCGATCGGTCACGACCCGCGCTCTGAGCTGGTCAAGGGCCAGGTGCACCTGGACGAGGATGGCTACGTGCTGGTGCAGAGCGGCTCGACCAACACCAACCTGCCGGGTGTCTTCGCCGCCGGCGACCTGGTCGACCACACCTACCGGCAGGCCGTCACGGCCGCCGGGACCGGGTGTTCCGCCGCCCTCGACGCCGAGCGCTACCTGGCGACGCTGGAGTACGGGGCGGGCGCCGCGGCCGCTGCGGCCACCGAGCCTGTCTCTGTCTGACCTCACACAAACCACCTGAAGGAGATACGCCCGTGGGCGAGAAGATGAATGCCGTCACCGACGCCGAGTTCGACACCACCGTGCTGAAGAGCGACAAGCCTGTGCTGGTCGACTTCTGGGCGGAGTGGTGCGGGCCGTGTCGCCAGGTCTCCCCGATCCTGGAGGAGCTCGCGGGTGAGCACAGCGACAAGCTCACCTTCCTGAAGATGAATGTCGACGAGAACCCGGTCACCCCGAGCAACTACCGCGTTACCGGTATCCCTACCATCAACGTCTACGTGAACGGTGAGCTCGCCAAGTCCATCGTCGGCGCCAAGCCCAAGGCCGCGCTGCTGAAGGAACTGGCCGACTTCACCGGCTGAGACTGTTTGACGTCCTGCGAGGGACGATCCGCCGCACGGTAAGGAGCACTGATGGAAGCCGCGCACGGCCTGTATCGAATCGGCGACAGCGGTGAGGCCGTCGCCGAGATCATCGGGAAGCTCCAGCGGCTCGGCCTGCTGGAGCCGGGCGATCTCTACGTCTACGACGAAGCGACCGCCCGCGCCGTGCGGGGGTTCCAGCAGCAACGCGGGCTGATGATCGACGGGATCGTCGGCCCGCAGACATACCGGGCGCTCGACGACGCGCGCTGGCGGCTGGGTGACCGGCTGCTCACGTACGTCGTCTCGCACCCGCTCACCGGCGACGACGTCCAGGCCCTGCAGGCGAAACTGCAGGAACTGGGCTTCGCCGTCGCCCGGGTGGACGGCATCTTCGGAGCGGACACCCAGCGCGCGGTGACCGAGTTCCAGCGCAACATGGGCCTGCCGGCCGACGGCACTTGCGGCCCGTCCACCTTCAAGGCCCTGCAGCGGATCCGCCCGATGGCGACCGGTGGCAGGCCCGACGCGCTGCGCGCCAACGAGGCAGTTCGCGCCGCCGGACCGCGGCTGTCCGGCAAGACCGTGGTGATCGACCCGGGCCACGGCGGGTTCGACTACGGCTGGGAAGGTTTCGGCCTGCGGGAGTCCGACGTGGCCTACGACCTCGCCTCCCGGATCGAAGGCCGCCTGGGCGCGACCGGAGTACGGGCTTATCTTTCGCGGGGGCGTGACCAGGGGCCGGACGAGTTGGCCCGCGCTGCGTTCGCGAACGAGACGGACGCCAATCTCTGCGTGTCCCTGCACACCGACGGGTCGATGAACCCCGAGGCACAGGGCGTCGCGACGTACTACTACGGCACCGATCTGCATGGTGCCTCCTCCAGCGTGGGCGAGCAGTTCGCCGGCCTGGTGCAGCGCGAGATCGTGGCGCGCACGGACCTGCTGAACTGCCGGACCCACCAGAAGACCTGGGACCTGCTGCGGCGTACGAAGATGCCGGCGGTCCGGCTCGAGATCGGCTATGTGACGAACCCCCACGACTCCGCCCGGCTCGCCGACCCGGCCTTCCGCGATGTGATCGCGGAGGCCATCGTGGTCGCGATCCAGCGCGTCTACCTGCCGCCGGAGCAGGACGCCGCCACCGGCATGCTCCGCTTCGGGCAACTCACCGTCTGACCTCCGAGCCGACGAGTTCTGCCTCGCTCGGCTCGTCATCCACCGGTTCCTCGCGTTCGAGGGCGACGGTGGGGAGGATCCGGTCGAGCCAGCGCGGCAACCACCAGGCGCGGGTGCCCATCAGCCGCAGTACGGCGGGCACGATCACGCAGCGGATCAGCAGCGCGTCGAGCAGCACCGCGACCGCCAGCCCGAGACCGAACTGCTTCAGCATCCGGTCCGGACTGAGCAGGAACGCCCCGAAGACCACGATCATGATCGCCGCCGCGGCCGTGATCACGCTGCCGGTGTTGGCCAGCCCTTCCCGGACCGCTTCCCTGGCATCACCTGTACGCCGCCACTCCTCGTGGATCCGGGAGATCAGGAAGACCTCGTAGTCCATCGACAGGCCGAACACGATCGCGAAGATCATCACCGGCACGAACGCCTCGATCGGCCCTTGCTGCGCGCCGAACCAGCCTTGCTGGAAGACCAGGGTGATGACCCCGAGCGATGCGCCGATGCTGAGCAGGTTGAGCACCGCCGCCTTGAGCGGGATCAGGATCGACCGGAACACCGTCATCAGCAGCAGCGCGGACAGGCCGACCACGACGAGCACGAAGATCGGCAGCCGCTTGCTCACCGCTCCGGCGAAGTCGTCGGCCGCTGCGGTGGTGCCGCCGACGAGATAGGTCGCATTGGTCTCAGCCGCCAACTGGGGAAGGGTTTCCTCGCGCAGCCGATGCACCAGGTCGCTGGTCGCCTCGTCCTGGGGCGCGGATTTCGGGAACGCCATCACGGTCGCGACCTTGCCGTCCGCCATCAGTTGCGGCGGAGTGACGGCCGCGATACCTGGATCTGTTGCCAGCTTGCGGCCCAGCGCCTCCGCGGTCGTCTGGTCCCCCTCCGAGACGATGATGAGCGGACCGTTGAAGCCGGGGCCGAATCCCTGCGCCAGCAGGTCGTACGCCTTGCGGCTGGTCTTGGCCGGGTCGTCCGTGCCTGCGTCGGCGAATCCGAGCCGCATGTCCAGTGCGGGCAGACAGAGTGCCACGAGAGCAAGCGTTCCGAGGACGAGCGGCACCCAGGGACCGCGCTGGACGCGAGTCGCGAGCCTCCGCCAGCCGTCCCCCGGCTGACGACGCGACTTGGCCGCGTGCTTGCGGACGCTGCGCTCGATCCTCTTGCCGAACAGGGCCAGCAGGGCCGGAAGCAAGGTCACTGCGGCGAGCATCGTCATCAACACGGTGACCGTCACGCCGAGCGCAAGCCCCTGCAGGGAACCGAGCCCGAGTGCCAGTAGACCGAGCAACGCGATGACGACTGTGCAGCCGGCGAAGAGTACCGATCGGCCCGCGGTGTCGAGGGCGATACGGCCTGCCTTGGGTCGGTCGGCGCCCTTCAGGAGTTCGCTGCGGTAGCGAGAGAAGATCAGCAGCGCGTAGTCGATGCCGACGCCCAGGCCGACCAGCATCATCACCGGGGCTGTGTAGCTGGGAATCGTGAACACGTGGGAGGCGAGTACCAGCAGGCCGAGCGTGCTGCCGACAGCGAACACGGCCGTCAACAGCGGAAGGCTTGCCGCCAGCAACGAGCCGAACAGGAAGACCAGGATCACCAACGCAGCAAGGACTCCTGCGCCTTCGGCCGCGCCACCCGCGCTCTCGGCCGCGCTGCGGGCCAGGTCTCCGCCGACCTCCACCTGCAGGCCGTCCTTGGCGATCCCCTGGGCTTTGTCGATGATCGTTCGCACGTCCGCCAGCGGCATGTCCACGGCTGCCACGTCGAGGTCGACAGTCGCGTACGCCGTACTGCCGTCGGTCGACAGAGAGCCTTTCGCGGTGAAGGGATCCGCGACCGCGGCGACATGCGGGAGTTTGCCGACCTCCGCGAGCATCCCAGTGATCTGGCTCTTGGTAGCGGGCAGCGTCAAGCCGTCCTCGTCGTGCAGGACGATCTGGACCGAGTCCGTCTCGCCTCCCGGCTGGTGCTCGCGGAAGACGTCGATGACGCGTTGCGAGTCCGTGCCGGGCAGGGAGTTCTCGTCCCGGTAGGCGTTCCCGACCAGCGTCGACCCCACGGTCACGCCGACGAGGACGAGAACCCACAGGAACACCGCCACTCCGGCGTGCTGCATCGCCCATCCGGACACCCGATGCAGCAGCCCACCGCGGTGCCTTCCACGGTCGTCGGTCATCTCGTCCCCTCCAGAGTCGCACGCCTACATGTAGCGTCTCTACATGTCGTCTATCGACGATAACACCTCTATGGGTAGACTGCCTACATGAAGGCGGATGCGCTCCGGGGACACCTGGACCCCATGATCCTGGCGGTGGTCGAGCAGGAGCCCCTGCACGGCTACGCGATCATGGAGGCGTTGCTGGAGCGCAGCGGCGGCGAGCTAGACCTGCCGACCGGGACGCTGTACCCGGCTCTGCGGCGTCTGGAGCGCGCCGGCTACCTGGCCAGCGAGTGGAGCACCGTCGGCGGCCGAAAGCGCCGTACGTACCAGCTCACGTCCGCGGGACAGAAGATGCTCGCGGCCGGTCGAGGCGATTGGGAGACCTTCCGGACGGTCATCGAGGGCGTGCTGAAGCCCCGCACCACCTGAATCGCCAGGGCACCGCAGGCTGGCTCAGGCGAGCGTCAGGCGGAGGCAGCGGTGAGCCGAGCGGGTGACCAGGCTCAGCGGAAGCAGTACGAAGGCGCCGACCACCGACAGGCCGCCGAGGGCGGAGCCGTGGAGCTCGTTGCTCGAGGCGCCCAGGCAGATCGAGATCCCGCCGACCAGCACGCAGCTGATCAGCGCGAAGATCGCCGTGATCCGGGTCGCCCGGTCCCGCACCGCCGGATAGCGCAGCCCCAGGGCTGTCGCGACGAGTGCCAGTACGGCGCCGGCGATCGCGAGCACGCCGACCACCATCACGAGCTGGTTCATCAGGGCGACGAAGGCGTTCGCGGACTCGGGATGCTGCGTCCACGCCCACACACCCTCCTGCCAGACGATCGGCTGGGCGAGCATGACGAGGCAGAGCATCACCGCCGTACGCCGTCCCTGCGCGATCCCGAGCTCCGCCCGGTAGCCCGGCACGACCTCACTGAGGTCACCAAAATCCAGTACGGCCCGGCGCTCGGCTTCCGACCTGCTCAGGCCGTCCGCCTCGAACGCCTCGGTGGCGTCCACCAGGTGGTCGTGTGCCTCCGCCATCAGGTCGGCCTTGCGGCGGCGCGGTCCACTGAGCGCACGACTCAGCTCGGCGAGATAGCTCTCGACCGGTGTTGGCGCGGCGACGACGGCTCTGGTGCGGGGCACGCCTTCAAGTATGGGGATCACCCGGCCCAGCCACGTCGGGGTCTCCACTGAACCTCCCCTGGTTGTCCGTCAGGGAGCGGCAGTCACGCGCGCCTTGCGGCGATGCCTGATCACGAAGAAGCCGACATACGACACCACTAGGAGGGCGAAGCCGATCTTCTCCGCCGTCGGGGTGGCGCCCTCCGGCCAGATCCTGCCGTCCAGGTAGTGCTCGATGAAGCCGGCCTGGTACGGCTGCTCGCCCCCCATGCGGCGGAAGTACTTCTCCAACGCCGTCACCGGGCAGCCGAAGTCCAGGATCACGATGGCCAGGTTCCACACCGCGACGAACAGAACCGCCCAGATCAGCCGCGGCCACCGCCAGGCCAGGAACCCGCCGATGACGAAGAACACGAGCAGGGCGCCATGGATCACCATCACCAGATCCGCGAGAACGCGGTACACCATCACGTTCTCCTTGTCCGGGCTATCGGTGGGACTCGCGGATGACGGCGTCCCGCACGGTGACCGGCCTGGGCGGGGACGGTTCGGGCCTGATCGCGCCCATCAGACGCTCCACAGCCGCCTCCATCTCACTGCGCCAGGTGACTGTCGAGCGAAGGTCGAGCCGCAGCCGCGGATTGCGAGGATGGTCCCGTACTACGCCGAAACCGACCGCCTGCAAGAAATCGGTAGGCCAGACACAGCCCGGGCCGTTCCAGCGTGAGTCGCCGAATGCCTCCACCGCCCGGAAGCCCCGCTTCAACACGTCCTTCGCGACGGCTTGCACGAGGATCTTGCCCAGGCCCAACCCGAGGTACCGCGGCAGGATCCGCCCCGTCGCCAGTACTACGGCGTCCGGGCTGACCGGCGCGGTCGGGAACGCCTGGATCCTCGGGAGGTAGGACGCCGGCGCGTAGATCGCGAATCCCGCCGGCTCGTCGTCGATGGTCAGCACCACCCCCGCAGTACCCCAGTCGAGCAGCAGTTGGGACAGCCACGCCTCTTTCTCGAGGCCGGTGTCGCCGTTGCGGCCGGCATGGCCCGCTGCGACCGGATCGAGCTCCCAGAAGACGCAAGAACGGCATGGCACCGGTAGCTCGTCGAGATTGGCGAGCGTGAGCGGTTCCAGCCGTCGCGCCATCAGTGCATCCGTTGCCCGTAGATCCGCTGCCAGGTTGATCGCAGCCCGGTGAGCTGCTGCCGAGCCATCCGCTGTCGGAGCATTGCCCGGCTCACCGGGCGGCTGGCGCCGGAGTCCGCGCGCCGGGAGTCTCCGCCGCCTCGGGGGCGACGTACCGCTGCTGGATCTTGGCCGCGGGTTGCCGTCGGAACAGCTCGCCCGCGAACCCGGCGAGCACGCCGAGGAGTAGTCCACCGAGCGTCCACCCGAACGCCTTGCCCACGCTCATCGCGTCCCCTGCCTTCCGCAGCACTCCAGGTCGTGCCGGGGCGCCGGCCCGTCACCGGCCGTCTCAACTGCCAGTCAGCAGCATGGTCGAACGTGCCCCTATAAGGCATGGTAGTGAGAGGTTGCGCCGATCGGCAGTCCGGGCACGCGAACACGCTCGGCTACTTCGGCGTAGCCTGGTGCCTTCCCCGGTGAAAGCTAGCCCCTCATCACCTTGCTTTGGAGCCGCTCCGTGAGTGCTGACCTGCCCGACGTCCGGCAGACCCGTCTCGACAACTATGTCGACCGGTACGCAGCACGGACCAAGGGCATGACCGCATCGGAGATCAGGGCGCTCTTCTCGGTCGCCAGCAGGCCTGAGGTGGTCTCCCTGGCGGGCGGAATGCCCAATATCGCGGGGCTTCCGCTCGACGTGGTCGGCAGCGCCGTACGCGATCTGGTGGTCGACAACGGCGCGGTCGCGATGCAGTACGGCTCCGGCCAGGGCGATCCGACGTTGCGCGAACAGATCTGCGACGTGATGCGGCTGGAGGGTATCGACGCCCATCCGGACGACGTCGTGGTGACGGTCGGTAGCCAGCAGGCGGTCGACCTGGTCACCCGGGTGTTCTGTGATCCGGGCGACGTGGTGATCTGCGAAGCCCCCTCGTACGTCGGTGCGCTGGGCGTTTTCCGCGCTTACCAGTGTGAGGTTGTACACGTCGCGATGGACGACGACGGGGTGCAGCCGGAGGCGCTGGAGCAGGCGATCGCCGCGGTTCGGGCGGCCGGCAAGAAGATCAAGTTCTTCTACACGATCCCGAACTTCCACAACCCGGCCGGTGTCTCGCTGTCGTCCGAGCGCCGCCGCAAGGTGCTCGAGATCTGCGCGCGGGCCGATCTGCTGGTGCTCGAGGACAACCCGTACGGCCTGCTCGGCTTCGAGGGAGACCCGTACCGCGCGCTGCGGGCGGACAATCGCGAAGGGGTCATCTACCTCGGCTCGTTCTCGAAGACGTTTGCCCCGGGGTTCCGGGTCGGCTGGGCGGTCGCGCCGCACGCAGTACGCGAGAAACTCGTGCTGGCACAGGAGTCGGCCACCCTGTGTCCGCCGGTGTTCAGCCAGTTGGCGATCTCGTCGTACCTGACCCGCCACGACTGGCTCGGCCAGGTGAAGCAGTTCCAGGAGATGTACCGCGAGCGCCGGGACGCGATGCTCGCGGCGCTGACCGAGAAGATGCCTGCGGCAACGACCTGGACCCGTCCTGGTGGCGGGTTCTACGTGTGGCTGACCCTGCCGGGGGGCCTCGACGCGAAGGCGATGCTCCCCCGCGCTGTCACCGCCCGCGTGGCCTATGTGCCCGGAACCGCGTTCTTTGCGGACGGTTTCGGCTCCCAGTGCATGCGGTTGTCGTACTGTCACCCGACCCCGGAGCGGATCACCGAAGGTGTCGCCCGGCTGGCCGCGGTGATCAACGAGGAGCTCGAGCTCCGTCAGACCTTCGGACCGCTGAAGCCGGGTGCCGGCCGCAACTACGACGCTCCGGGCCCGGAGCTGAGCTAGTGATGTGGAAGCAGTTGGACCGGGCTCCGGCTCGGTCGGCCGGGCAGTAGCGGTACCGTTCGAATGGGCCTCGGGACCGGCGCCCTGCCGGAGTCGCCCACGAGTGATCAGGAAGTTTCTATGAGTGATCTGGGTCGAGTGCTGGTATTGGCCGGCGGTCTGTCGCACGAGCGTGATGTGTCGCTGCGCTCCGGCCGCCGAGTCGCCGATGCGCTGCGCAGCGTGGGTGTCGAGGTCGAGCAGCGCGACGTCGACGCGAGCCTGGTCGAACGACTCCGCAACGATCCACCCGATGCGGTCTTCCCGGTCCTGCATGGCGTCACCGGCGAGGACGGCGCACTCCGCCAGGTCCTCGACCTTTACGGCGTCCCGTACGTCGGCGCCGATGCGGCCGCCTGCCGGACTGCCTTCGACAAGCCGGTGGCCGCCACCATGGTCGGCTCGGCCGGTCTGAACACGCCGCCCTCGGTCGTTCTCGGCCACGACACGTTCCGCGAACTCGGGGCTGCCGCGCTGATGGAGTCCGTGATCTCCCAGATCGGTCTGCCGCTCGTGGTGAAGCCCGCTCGTGGCGGCTCTGCCCTGGGCGCCTCGATCGTGCGCTCGGCCGACGAACTGCCTTCGGCGATGGTCAACTGCTACGCCTACGGCCCGGTCGCGCTGATCGAGCGGTACGTGGACGGCACTGAGGTCGCCGTCACCGTGGTGGACACCGGCGACGGACCACGCGCGCTTCCTGCGGTGGAGATCCGGCCGGACTCGGGGTTCTACGACTACGAGGCCCGGTACACCGCCGGAGCCACCCAGTTCGTCGTACCGGCTCGGCTCGAGGAGTCGGTGGCCAAGGCTTGCGCGGAGGCCGCCGTCACGGCGCACCAGGCGTTGGGGCTGCGGGATCTGTCGCGGTCGGACCTGGTTGTCGACGCCGATGGAGTGCCGTGGTTCCTCGAGGTGAACGTCGCGCCAGGGATGACCGAGACGTCCTTGGTGCCGCTCGCGGCTGAGGCTGCTGGTATCGAGCTCGGTGTGCTGTGCCGCGATCTGCTGGCCGCTGCCGCCGCTCGTTGAGGTTCTGATGCCTGTCGCGCCGACCACCGATCCCGTGGCTACTGACCCGCAGCCGCCGGCGCGACCTTTGTGGCGGACGATTCTGACTCCGAGATGGACCGGACTCTTCCTCCTGGCTGCGGCGATCGCTGCGGTCATGTCTGTGCTCGGTGTGTGGCAATTGGACGTCTACCAGTCGAAGACTGCGGCGGCGACCGCCAAGCGGGCTGAGGGTGCACCTGTGCCACTGGAGTCGTTGTTCTCGGTGAACGACGGACTTCCCTCCAAGGCTGTCGGCCGACAGGTGACTGTCGCCGGCACGTGGGGACCGGCCGCGGATCAGCTGTACATCTCCGATCGGCGGAACGGCGACCGCGACGGGTTCTGGGTGGTGTCACCCGTGATGCTCGGCTCTTCTGGCACCGAGGCTGGCGCGGTGATGGTCGTGCGCGGGTGGGTGGCGACTGTCGACGATGTGGCGGCCAAGGCGCCTACCGGGCCTGTTTCATTGACCGGTGCAATTGCCGCTTCTGAAGCTCAGGACGCGTCGGGTGATGCCGCGAAGGGACGAGTCCTGCAGTCCCTGCGGATTCCGACGATCGTGCACCTGGTCGACTACCGCATCTACGACGCCTTCGTCGTACAGACCTCGCTCGACAGTGCTGCAGGCTCCGGGCAGGCGCCGGCGAGCGTGACGCCGCCGAGCCCGCCGACCGACCACGCGGGTCTCCGCAACGTCGCGTATGCCTTCCAGTGGTGGATCTTCGCCGCCTTCACGCTGTGGATGTGGGGACGGATGGTCCTCGACGCGCACCGCTCGGACGAGGACGACCAGGCTGAGGGCGACGTGGAGCCAAGCGGTACCGTTTCAGCGTGACCTCCCCCGTAGACCCCGCCACGTCCGCCGCAAGCCCGACCATCACGCCGGCCGTCCGGGGCGCCCTCACCCGCTATCGCATCATCGCCTACATCGTCGGCGTGATGCTGCTCGTGCTGCTCTTCGTGGCGATGCCGCTCAAGTACCTCGGCGACAACCCCGCCGCCATGAACGTCGTGGGCCCTCTGCACGGCTTCCTGTACGTCGTGTACCTGCTCGGCGCCTTCGACCTGGCCCGCCGGGTCCGCTGGAACCTCGGCCGCATGATCCTCGTAGCCCTGGCCGGCACGATCCCCTTCCTCAGCTTCTACGCCGAGCGCAAGGTCACCCACGAGCTCACCCAGCACTGACCCTTCCGCCGTGGGGCCGGTGAACGGACCTGGTCCGACATCGACGTCTTGCGCCGCGTCGCCCACTCGTTCCTGGTCGGCCAGCGCGACCATGCGGGTGCGCTTTTCGCTGCTTTGATGCAGGTCCACTGCTCGCGTAGATGCAGTCGTTCGGGCGATTCTCCTCACCTACCGTGCTGCGCATGGACGCGACCATCCACACCACAACCGCGGCCAGCCGCGCCAACTGGAACATCATCGCTCCCTCCCGCCCCGGCCAGCCGGCCGAGTTCTTCAGCTCCGGAGGCGTCGTCCTCGAGGACTACGAGCAGGAACTGGCCGGCGATGTCCACGGCAACGCATCCTGCAACTGGCCTGCTCATGCGGCGACCAGGTTCTTTCCTGGACCAACCTCGGTGCGATCGCGACCGGCATCGACATCTCCGACGTCGCCATCCAGGTGGCCAGACGCAAGGCCTCCGACGCCGGCATCGAAGCCGACTTCCGGCAGGCCGACATCTTCGACCTCCCAGCCGACCTGGTCAACCTCGACCTCATCTACCTCAGCTGAGGCGCCATCTGCTGGGTACCGGACCTCTCGACCTTCGCCCAGATCGTCGCCACTCGCCTCCGCCCCGGCGGCTCCTCCCTCCTTGCCGGCCACCACCCCCTCTGGGACGTCCTAGCCGTAGAAGGCGACAACCACCTCTCGGTAGCCGGCAACTACTTCGCCCGCACCACCCCTCGCCAGACCCCCGAAACCAACAACGCCAAACTCCCCACCGGCACCCGCAACCACCCGACCCCCACGCCCGTTCTCCACCTTCATCCTGGCCCACCAGCGACGTAATCACCGCCCTCCTCACCGCCAACCTCCGCCTCACTACCTTCACCGAATCCCCCACCCCGACCCCCTATTCCTCCCTAGGCCCCACCGCCACCCACCTCGCCGCCTGCTACTACCTCAAAGCCACCAAGCCCCACCCCCATGTTTCACGTGAAACCCCCCGCCGACACATCTCCAAATCCCTTTGTCGACAAATCCCACTCCACCGCTCCCCGGAAGCCCGGCCAAGGATGCACCCCCCGGCGAGCACGCTCAGGCCTGCCAGGAGAAGCGCCGACAGCGACCACCACGCATCGCCAAGATCGCTTAGAACGCCGCCCACAGAACAATCCGCACCCACAGCGCCGCCCTCACCCTCAGCAGTCCACCACCAGCCGACACGCACCCTCGATCAGCCGGCACCCTGGGTCTGTCTAGTTTTCGGTGTAACTGTTGATCTCTGGGTTACTTGCGTCCGGCGGACAGTCGCCCGTCGAAGGTGATCTCGAAGGCGTTCAACGCTTTCTTCCATCGGTTGGACCAGCCAGCCGCCTCGGCACTCGACTTCTTTGCAGCGTTCACATCAGTCACAGGTGTCTCCTACGTCTCAGGAGTTACACCGAATAACTTACAGTCCCGGCACCCTCAAGTGGTCGGCTCTGGAACCCAGATCAAGAGTCGGGGATAGGGGCCCGGGACGGGAACTGCCAACCGTCGATCGGGAGTCAGGAATCTCAGGAATCGCGGTCGGATGACCGGGGTCGGATGGCCGGATCGATGACCGGGGTCGGATGGCCGGATCGATGACCGGGGTCGGATGGCCGGGTCGGATGACCGGGGTCGCGTGGCCGGGATGGGGAGGCCGAAGAACGTAGGTCGGGAACGCGGGTCGCGAGGCGAGTGCAGGAGACGCGACCGGGAGGCCGGTGCGGTGGGCCGGGGGGCCAGGGTGCAGGGGCCGGCGCGGGAGGTCAGTGGGTCAGATGCCTCGGCGAAGGTCGGGGTCAGGAACCTTCGAGGCCGAGGACTGGAGACCGCGGCCGGGAGCATAGGTCGGGTGTCGTGCGCGCCGCCGGAGGCAGGACTGGGCCCCCAGTCGAAGGCACGGGGTGGCTGGCAGCAAGCGGACCGCGACCTGTCAGAGCCAATCGCCAACCCCAGGAATGGCGGCGCGCCACACGCTTCCAATCACGCAACACCGAGCCACCACCAACACGCGACCCGTTCCGCCGCCGCCCGCCAGGCCAGCCGGACGTCAGACTTGTCCGCCAATACATCGCACCTCCCCCAGCACAGGAGACGCGACTGCAGAACACGCCCTCCGGCCACGGGTCCGCCGCAACGGGCTCGCCGCAAAGTTCGATGGCCACGACGTCCGCCGCCGCCGACCGAGTCCGCCAACCCGCACGCGCCCAATAGCAGCCGCACCGACAGATGACCCGCGCCGCCGCGAGCCGACATCGCCTTGGCCACGACCCTTCGCACAGCGACCACGTCACGGACACCATCACGGGCTCGGGCGCCGCGGATCCCGCCACCACAGACCTCTGCCCGGTATCCAGCGCCGGGCTGCCAGCGACTCCACCAAACCGAGGGCCGCTTGAGTCGAGCCCGCGCGGCCGGTACGCATCCAGCTCAGCCAGCCAAGCCCGACTACCGAACTCATACTGGCGTGCCCACGGAAACTGGGGAGTCCCATCGCCCAGGCGATGCGGCTGAGCCGACGCTCCGCCCGTCACTGATCCAGGGGTGTGTCCCAGGACTTTCAGGCCTGAGGTGTGGGTGCAGGGACGCGGGTGCCTGCGTGCGGCAGGACCCGCGCAGGCAGACAACATGGGGCCAGGAGCGCGGAGGCACGAGCGTGAAGGCGGAGGGGGTGGGCAGAGGCGCGGGATTCAGGCGGCGTCGATCCACGGATACGAAGGGCAGCGGGTTGTGCTGGTCAGGGTCGGGTAGGGAGGGCTACGCGTTGTCGTGGTCAGGGCGGACTGCCGAGGTCTGGTGCCTAGGCGCTGGTGCGCCCGCTCCGCTCGCGGGTACCCGTCTTGGGGGTGCGCGACGGGGAATCCGGCGTCCGTGGTCCGACGATGGGATGTCCGGCGTCGACGCGCCCGACCGGATCTCGGGCGTTCGATGTGCCGGACGGGATCTCCGGCGTCCGACTCTTCCGACGGGGGGTCCACAGTTGGCTGACGCGCGTGCAGCGTGGCACATGTGCTCCGCGCGCCCGCCGGGTTTTGTGTGTCGTCGGAAGGGGCTGGCCGATGCCTGCATCGCGGACTCGCGCCGAAAGGAACCCCGAGCGATCCGATGCCGGCGGCCTTGGCCTTGCCTCCAAGACCCAGGATCCCCTCTGCGGCGTTGTACGTCCCCGGCGTTGAGTGACCCTGGCGGACCGGTGACAGCGAACTCGCTAGCCCCGACAGGAGCCTCGCCTCGCCGACCGATCCCTCGCATCTCGCCGTCGCATCTCGCCGTCGCCGTCGCATCTCGCCGTCGCCGTCGCATCTCGCCGTCGCCGTCGCATCTCGCCGTCGCCCTCGCCCTCGCCCTCGCCCTCGCCCTCGCCCTCGCCCTCGCCCTCGCCCTCGCCCTCGCCCTCGCCCTCGCCGACAGACTTTAGCTGCGCGCTGCTTCTCCCTGCTCCGTCCGCTGCCGCGCCGTCCTTGGTGAGGAGGTGTGAGCGCTCGGGCGATCACGGGGACGCGTAGACCGGCGAGGATTCGGGCGGCGTGCTGCACGAACGGGCCGCGGACCGCAATGGGCCGGGCCCTGATCTGAGCCGCCTGGGTGTCGCGGCCGGCCGGCCGCCAGCCAGGCGTTCGGAGCCTCATCCCCGGCATGGTCTAGCGGTGTCATGCGAAACCCGCCCAGCACTCGGCCCGGCCGTTGGTTGGTTCGGGCGCACATTCCAACTCGACCCTGGCGCTGCACGGAGGTGGCTGGCTGACGAAGTACCAGTAGCCGGGCCTCGACCTTCGAGATCTGCCTCGAGACTTTGAGCCCCGCCCAAGTCCGCGGCGTAGACCGACGGCCTTCCTCGCGCCTGCCGCACGGCCCCCATCTCCCTGGCGTCGACTGCGTGGCAGTCGCCGCGCCTTGCTCTCGAACAATTTCGTCGGCGTCGACCTGTTCAGGGTCGGACACGGGTTCGGTCGAGAGGACTTCCATGGGGTGGAGCGGCGGGAGCGCGCTGGTGGCGATTGGGTGGCCCTATGAGCATGTTTCACGTGGAACGCCGCGGTCGGAGCCTGCGAGGGTGACGAGCCTCTGTCGCAGTCGCGCCTGCTTAGCGGAAATGCCGGGAATGCTGGGTGGTCGTACGCCAATCCGAACGAGAGTCCTGCCCGGGTGCGCTGGTCTTGGTCTGCCCGACGGCGCGCGTCCTGGCTCGTTTCACGTGAAACGAGCAACGCCCTCCGGCGACACTGCCAGGCTGGCCGTGGGCACGAGCCTGTCCGGGTGCCGCCTTGGTCCCTGGCCTGGTCGCTCGTGTTTGCACGTGCCTTGAGCGCGGCTGCGTCGGGCGGAGGTCGGGCTTGAGACGGTGGTGCTTGGAGTTGGTCGATGCTCGCGGGCGGCCTGCTTCTCGCCAGCGTCGCGATCCGGGACAGGTGCGCCGGTCTGGGCTTGGGCAGGCCAGTCACGTCGGGCGCCCTGCCGGCTTGGCGGCGTCCCGGGTGGTGCAACGGATGCTCGGACGATCTGCTGCTGGTGGTGTTTCACGTGGAACGGCGCCCCGGTTCGGCTGGAGAGTTGGCCGGGGCCCGGGCGCCGTTGCGACGTTCGAGGGGTTATGCGGTTGAGAATTCGCCGGAGGGTGGCGGGAGTCAGGCGGGGCGGGGCGGAGCGGAGCGGAGGGCTAGGGCTGTTGGGGCTTGTTGGGGTCCATCAGGGTGACGATTCGTTCTAGGTCGTCTAGGGACGCGAACTCGACGGTGATCTTGCCCTTGGTTTTGCCAAGGTCGACCTTGACGCGGGTTTCGAAGCGGTCGGAGAGGCGGTCGGCCAGGTCGACGAGGCGCGGGGCTACCGGCTTGTTGCGGCGGCGGGCGGGGGTGGGGTCGTCGGCGGACATGTCGCCCATGGCGACGATCTCTTCGACGGTGCGGACCGAGAGGCCTTCGGCGACGATGCGCTGGGCGAGGCGCTCGATCGCGTCGCCGCTGGGGAGGCCCAGGAGCGCGCGGGCGTGGCCGGCTGAGAGGACGCCTGCTGCGACTCGGCGCTGCACAGAGGCCGGGAGCTTCAGGAGGCGGAGCGTGTTCGAGATCTGCGGGCGGGACCGGCCGATGCGGGTGGCGAGGACTTCCTGGGTGCAGCCGAAGTCGTCGAGCATTTGCTGGTAGGCGGCTGCTTCTTCGAGCGGGTTCAGCTGGCTGCGGTGCAGGTTCTCCAGCAGGGCGTCGCGCAGCATCACGTCGTCGGCCGTGTCGCGGACGATGGCTGGGATGGTGGTGAGGCCGGCCTGCTGGGTCGCGCGCCAGCGGCGTTCACCCATCACCAGCTCGTATTTGTCGCCGCTGAGCCGGCGGACGACGATCGGCTGGAGCAGGCCGATCTCCTTGACCGAGTGGACGAGCTCCTCCATCGCGTCCTCGTCGAAGACGCTGCGGGGCTGCTTCGGGTTCGGCGTGATCTTGTCGACGTCGATCTCGGCGAACTCGGCGCCCGGTACGGCAGCCAGCTCGGGCGCCGCCGGTGCGGGCGGTGCGCCCGGGATGGAGTTGGACTTGCTGCCCAGGGTGGTGCTGGTCCCGGCAGCCGGTGTGCTGGGGATCAGCGCACCAAGTCCGCGTCCGAGTCGGGTGTTCATCGCCGCTCCCTCGAGGTTCGACTGCCTAGTACTGACGACAACTGTTCACTGCTCCCAGCCGACAGACCTCACGACCCGCCGCCTGCATTCGACCTACCCTGTACTGCGCCGCCGCGTTCTCCGTGCGGACCTTTGCACGAAGCACCACCTCAGCGAGGTGGTGCTCCAAAAGCTCCCGGGATACTCATCGCCGGCGAAGACAACCTCGCAACGGTAACCGGTCGGCCCCGATGGCACGACATCCGGTCCAAGTTCGTAGAGCCCGACACCGTGCGTCGTACGCGTCGGGGACCGTACCTCCAAAAGAAGAACGCTCGCCGGCCCGGTGGAAGCGTGGGCGGCGAGCGTTCTGGGGGGTACTGCGTCAGGCGTTGTTGCGCATGGCGATTTCGCGGGACGCTTCCAGGTACGAGAGGGCGCCGGCGGAGGCCGGGTCGTACGCCAGGACGGTCTGGCCGTGGCTCGGGGCCTCGGAGATGCGGACCGAGCGGGGTACGGCAGTTCGGAGTACGGCGTCCTGGAAGTGGCCGCGGACCTCGGCGGCGACTTCGCCCGCCAGCTTCGTACGGGCGTCGTACATGGTGAGCAGGATCGTGGAGACGTCCAGCGTCGGGTTCAGGTGCGACTTCACCATGTCGATGTGGCGGAGGAGCTGGGACAGACCCTCGAGTGCGTAGTACTCGCTCTGGATCGGAACCAGTACCTCGCGGGCTGCGGTCAGCGCGTTGACGGTGAGGAGGCCGAGCGACGGCGGGCAGTCGATGAAGACGTAGTCGTACTTCTCGCCTGCGGCCTCGGTCTCGGCCAGGTGAGCGTCGAGCGCCTTCTTCAGGCGGCTCTCCCGCGCCACGATGCTGACGAGTTCGATCTCGGCGCCGGCCAGGTCGATGGTGGCCGGTACGACGACGATGCCGGGGTGCTCGGCGCAGGGAGCCAGCAGTTTGCTCAGCGGCTCCCCCTCGATGATTGCCTCGTAGACACCGGGGGTGCCTTCCTGATGGTCGATCCCCAGCGCCGTCGACGCGTTGCCCTGGGGGTCCAGATCGATCACCAGGATCCGGGCGCCGTACAGCGCGAGGCCGGCGGCGACGTTGACAGTCGTCGTGGTTTTGCCGACGCCACCCTTCTGGTTGGCGACGACGAAGACCCGGGTTTCTGCGGGCAGCGGGAACTCGCGGCCCATCGTGCGTCCTTCATTCACCAGCAGGGTCCGTTCGGTGGCGGCGGCGATCGGAGTTTCGAGAAGTCGTCGCTGAAGCTCGTCCGACGTGGCCCGCGCGGCGATCTGTGCGGCAGTCATAGCGCCCATTCCAATAGGTGCGGTACTTGGCCCGAAGAGGATGTCCGTGGGGGTCGGGGCGGGTTTGCCCCCAGGTTCATCCACAGGCTTCTGTGGATGAATTCCCGCGTGAGGAGGCGTTTCCAGGGGGTAGTCATCCACAGGCGGTGGGGATTCGGGGTAGTCCTCGTCCGATCCCTCGGCGGTGGCGGTTTCACGTGAAACGACGTCCGCGAGTGCCCCAGCTTCCGCGGCCTCGGTTCCACGTGAATCAGGTTCTGGTGAAGCAGAAAGTGGCTCGGCATCGAGCCCGATCGAGGCGGCCGCGCGCAACGGAGAGGGGTGCTCCTGGCCGGCGGTCTGCTCCGCCCGAAGACCGCTGGCCGACTCTGGCGCGACGTCGGTGGTCTGTCCCAGCGCGACCTCGGCGGTCTGCCCTAGCGCGACCTCGGCGGTCGGCGGCACGTCCGCCGGTGCGGTTGTGCAGGCGGCCACTTGCGCGACGTCGCCGGCCAGATCGTCCAAGCCGTCCGCAAAGGGTGCGCCGGCAGCCCTGTCGCCGACAACAGCAGTGCTGGTGCTGGGCGATGCCGCTGAGGTCGGCGATGCCGTTGCCGTCAGCGGGGCAGCCGTGCCACTGGGCGACGCGGCTGCCGTGGACGAGGATGCGGCTGCCGGGGAAGAAAAAATGGGAGCCTCTGAGGTAGAGGCTGAGGAGGTTGAAGGGGACGCATCTTCAGTGGGAGCGTCCGTGGTTGGCGGGACTTGGCGGATGGTGGCCTGGTCTGCGGCCGGCCAGCCGATTCCTTGTGACACCCGAGGTTCACCGGTGCTCTTCTCAGGCCATCCGAGGGCACGACTCACGAACCCGATCACCTCCCGCGTCTTCTGTGCTGGGATCCCCGCGCAGCACGTCCGGCCACAATACTCACGACTGTCGTCGGCTGGGCCAGTTCATCCACGCCGAGTTCGTGGACGTGCCATTCCTCTGCACCGAGGGCCTGCAATTCACGTTCGGAGGCAGCCAGTTCCTCCTCGACGGAGGCACCCTTCATCGCCAGCATCAGGCCGCCTTCGACGACCAGTGGCAGGCACCAGGCCGCCAGTTTGCCCAGCGGCGCCACGGCCCGGGAAGTGACCACGTCGTACGACGCGGCCGGTAGATCCTCGGCGCGCGAGCGGACGACTTCGGCGTTGGTGCAACCCAGCATCTCCACGGCTTCCTGCAGGAAGGTGGTGCGCCGGAGCAACGGCTCGACGAGCGCGACCTGGAGATCGGGACGGACAAGGGCAAGCACGATCCCCGGCAGACCGGCACCGGTGCCGATATCGGCGACGGTGGATTCCTCGGGGATCAAGCGCTCCAGCACAGCACAGTTCAGCAGGTGGCGGTCCCACAGCCGCGGCACCTCGCGCGGACCGATCAGGCCCCGCAGTGTTCCTTCTGTGGCCAGCAGGTCGGCGTACGCCGCAAGCCGGTCCGCCGCTCGTGGAAAGAGTTCCTCCACGAGCGGCGGGGTTTCACGTGAAACGTCTTCCGTCACGAGCAGAACACGGCGATCACGCGGGCTGGACGACGACCCGGCGACGCGGCTCCTCGCCCTCGGACTCGCTGGTCAGACCGGCGGCCGCGACGACGTCGTGCACGACCTTGCGCTCGAACGGGGTCATCGGGTCCAGCCGCACCGACGCGCCGCTCGCTTTCACCTCTTCGACTGCCTTCCGGCCGACCTCTTCGAGCTCGGACTTCCGGTTGGCGCGGTAGTTCGACACGTCGAGCATCAGCCGCGACCGCTCACCGGTCTCCCGGTAGACGGCCAGCCGGGTCAGCTCCTGCAGCGCCTCGAGCACCTTGCCGTTCTCGCCGACCAGGTTGCTCAGGTCGGCCCCGACGATCGACACCGCGGCACGGTCGCCGTCGATGTCCATGTCGATGTCGCCGTCCAGGTCGGCGATGTCCAGCAATTCCTCCAGGTAGTCGGCCGCGATGTCGCTCTCGGCCTCCAGTGCCTTGAGGCGGTCGGCCGCCTGGTTCGTCGCCGGAGCGGACTTCTCCGCCGCCTCGGTGTTCTGCATGCCGTCGCTCACGGCCACTCCTTCACGGTTCGAGATCCGCCCCACGGGGACCCACGTAGTACAGAGCAGAGAAATCAGGGGATGCCGGCGTCTGCCGGTCAGCCGTCGGTCCTAGGAGCGGCCGGACGAGCCACCGCCGGGCTTCTTCTGCGCGGCCTTCTTCTGGGCTGCCTGCCGAGCGGCCCGCGACTTCGCGGCTGGCTGACGCTTCCCGGCCGAGGAGGTCTGCTTGGCAGCAGCAGCCTTCTTGGCGGGTTGCTGCTGGCCGTTGCTCGAAGGCTTCGGCGCATCCTGCACGGGCGAGCTGTCATCCGAGGCAGCCGACGCGGGCGAACCCGTCTTGCGCGTACTGCGCGACTGGCGCTTCGGCTGCTGGCGGTTGGCCGGACGGCGGTCGGTGGCAACCGAGCCTTCGCCCTCACCATCGGCCCCGGCCAGACCCGCGTCGGCAGGCTTGCCGGCACGCAGGTTGTGCTCGCGCTTACGCGCTTCCATCGCGTCGTACGCCGGGGTGCCGGGCGCCGGATTGCGCCGGATCACGTAGAACTGCTGGCCCATCGTCCACAGGTTCGAGACGAACCAGTAGATGAGCACACCGATCGGGAAGTTGAAGCCACCGATCAGGAAGAACACCGGGAAGACGTAGAGCATGATCTTCTGCATCTGCGCCGCCTGGCCCTCGAGGGCCTCCTTCGGCATGTTCTTGCGCATCAGCTGGAGCTGGGTGATGAACATCGTGGAGGTCATCAGGATGATCAGCACGACGGCGACGATCTTGACGTTGAGCGCACCCGGGCCGCTCGCCCGCAGGAACGTCTGCGAGATCTCCGCACCGAAGATCTTCGCGTGCTGCAGCGACTCGACGTACGGGTCCATGATGCTGCTGTGCGTCTTGCCCTTGGACGCGTAGTCGAGCACGCGGAACAGGGCCAGGAAGATCGGCGACTGGAGCAGCAGCGGCAGGCACGAGGAGAACGGGTTGGTGCCCGTCTCCTTGTACAACTTCATCATTTCCTGACCGAGCTTCTCCCGGTCATGGCCGTACTTCTTCTGCAGCTCCTTCATCTTCGGCTGCAGCAGCTGCATGTTCCGGCTGGATCGGATCTGCCGGACGAAGAGCGGGATCAGCAGGGTCCGGATGACGATGGTCAGACCGGCGATGGACAGCGCCCAGGCCCAGCCGCCGTTCGGGTCGAGCACCAGACTCCACAGCCAGTGCCACCCGACGAGCAGCGCGGACACGGCCCAGTAGAGCGGGGTCATGACCGCGTTGAAAACGTCTACGATCCCGTCCCACAGGGCGAGCTGGGGGATGGCCAGAAGAGTCACTCAAGCACCTCGCTGCGCGGGCCCGGCGTCGACGGACGGACCGGGCTGGTTGGCGGAGTCGGAATCTCCGCGCTGGTCGACATCTGTAGGTGGAACGGGGTCGTAGCCGCCGGGGTTCCACGGGTGGCAGCGGGCGAGTCTCCTCGCCGCCAGCCAGCTACCGCGCACCGCGCCGTGCCGCTCGACCGCTTCCAAAGCATAGGCAGAACAACTGGGGTAGAACCGGCAGACCTGCCCGTACATCGGGCTGACGAACTTCCGGTACAACTTCAGAAAACCGATGATCCCGTACTTGACGGGCGCGATCTTCATCGCGTGTCCAGACGCCGCAGGGCGCCCTGTACATCGTCGGCCAGCTCGTCGTACGACGAGGAGGCAGACGCGGGGAGTGCACGTACCACCGTCAGGCTGCCGGTCGGCAGGTTCGGGAGTTGCGCCGCCATCACGGCACGCAGACGGCGGTGGACGCGGTTCCGCAGAACCGCATTACCCACCGCCTTGTTCACCACGAATCCGACGCGAGCGGGCTCGGCCTCAGGGCCGGCCCGCAGCAACTGGTGGACCACCACGGCACGCCGACCAGCCCGCCGTCCGGACCGGACAGCGCGGCGGAATTCGTCGGACCGGCGGAGCCGGTTCGACGCGGGTAACACGAGGTGGTCACCGTCGCCAGCTCACCGGCTCAGGCCGCCAGGCGCTGGCGACCCTTGCTACGACGCGAGGCGAGGATCGCACGGCCCGCGCGGGTGCGCATCCGAAGACGGAAGCCGTGCTTCTTGTGCCGACGACGGTTGTTCGGCTGGAACGTCCGCTTGCTCACTGGAATGACTCCGGTTACTCGAGATCACGTGTGTCGACAAATCCACTGATAGATCTGTCCCTGGTGCAGGTCCTGCCCACCGCTCGAGAACCTTGACAATCCACAATGGTCCCGCTGGGAGCGCAGCACGAAACGGCCGGCTCAACACCGACTGATCCACGGTACGTGGCGGCCTGTGGACAGGTCAAACCAGTCATCCCCATACTTTTCCACAGGCCTGTGGATGGAACGCGCCGTCAAGGGCTCGTCACACACTGGTCAGATTGGCTACAGACGGCGACAGTAACTCCGTGGCCTCATCATGACTACGCTCCGGCGTCTACCCGACACGCCGGAGGTCGCCCACATTTTGGGTCCCGTAGCCTGTGGATGACGGCTTGAAGCGGTGTACGCGGACTTGTTAGCGTCAGCCCCTCACACCAGAGGTCCCGTACCCCGAGATCGGTAACCAAGTAGTTCCGCGCTTCGTTCACAACTGTGGACAACGGTGTGGACAATGAGGAAAACCGGCTGAGGAGAACAGCAACTGCGACGTGCGGCCGACCGGCTGCCGGAGTAGTGGCCGGGTGACGGGTCAAGGTCGCGTTGTACCGGGGACGAACCCGGGAGCGCCGGCCACCGCAGCGAAGGATTCGGGGAGCAACGCGTGGTCGAGGACCAGTCCGCCAGTGCGGAACGCAAGGCGGAAGTGAAGGATCTGGACGAGGCCTGGACCCGGGTACTCGCGGGACTACCACCGAACCAGCGGGCCTGGCTGACGAACTCCCGGCCAGTGACCCTGCACGAGAGCACCGCGATCGTCGCCGTCCCGGACGACTTCACCCGCGGTCAATTGGAGACGCGACTCCGGCCTGACCTGGAGCGCATCCTCACCGAGAGCTTCGGTCGGGACATCCGGATCGCCGTCACGGTCGACCCGTCACTCGACCCTGAGCTACGCGAGCCGACCGCGGCGCAGCCCGTAGTACAGGACTCGGCGCCGGCGATCCACTCGCCGCTGCACCAGCCGATGCACCAACCGCTCCAACAGCCGGGCGTTCATCAGTCGGGCGTTCAGCAATCCGGACTCCAGCAGCCGGCCCAGCCGATGCACGGACAGCCGGTCAACCGGCAGTCCCTCCAGCCGGGGCTCCAGCAGCCGAGCGAGCCGATCGGTTCGGTCGCGCCGCCGCCGAACGGATCCGCCCCGATCCAGCCGGCGACCGAGGCCCAGGGCGAGGCCCGCCTCAACCCGAAGTACACGTTCGAGACCTTCGTCATCGGTAGCTCGAACCGGTTCGCGCACGCCGCCGCGGTCGCGGTCGCCGAGGCGCCGGGGAAGGCGTACAACCCGCAGTTGATCTACGGCGACTCTGGTCTGGGCAAGACGCACCTGCTGCACGCGATCGGGCACTACGTCCGCAGCCTCTACACCGGCGCGCGGGTCCGGTACGTGTCCAGCGAAGAGTTCACCAACGACTTCATCAACGCGATCCGCGACGACAAGGCCGCGCAGTTCCAGCGCCGGTACCGCGACGTCGACGTGCTGCTGATCGACGACATCCAGTTCCTGGAAGGCAAGATCCAGACCCAGGAAGAGTTCTTCCACACGTTCAACACGCTGCACAACGCGAACAAGCAGATCGTGATCAGCTCGGACCGGGCGCCGAAACGCCTGGAGGCGCTGGAGGACCGGCTGCGGAACCGGTTCGAGTGGGGCCTGATCACCGACATCCAGCCGCCCGACCTCGAGACCCGGATCGCGATCCTGCGGAAGAAGGCCGCCACCGAGCGGCTGACCGCACCGCCCGAGGTGCTGGAGTTCATCGCCAGCAAGGTGCAGACGAACATCCGTGAGCTCGAGGGCGCGCTGATCCGGGTGACCGCGTTCGCCAGCCTGAACCGGCAGCCGGTCGACCTGTCCCTCGCCGAGATCGTGCTGAAGGACCTGATCCCCGAAGGCAGCAAGCCCGAGGTGACGGCCAGCATGATCATGGGTCAGACCGCCTCGTACTTCGGGCTGTCGATCGACGATCTGTGTGGATCGAGCCGGAGCCGAGTGCTGGTGACCGCGCGCCAGATCGCCATGTACCTGTGCCGCGAGCTGACCGATCTGTCGCTGCCGAAGATCGGCCAGCAGTTCGGCGGCCGGGACCACACCACCGTGATGCACGCCGAGCGGAAGATCCGTCAGCTGATGTCGGAGCGGCGCAGCGTCTTCAACCAGGTCACCGAGCTGACCAACCGGATCAAGCATCAGGCCAAGCAGCAATGACGTGCCGTGTGACCGTGCCCGAAGCCCTGTACGCCGAGCGCTACGACACGGTCACACGAACCACACAGGCTGGGGAAAGTCCTGTGGATAACTGTGGGTATCCCGGTGGACACTCTCGTCTTGCCTGTGGATTGGCTGTGTGGATCGCGCATGTCGTCACCAGCCGTCCAGAGAAGACCCCGATTTCATCCACAACCGGTCCCCAGCCACATTCGGCCTCTGACCTGCGAACTCGTCACTTGTCCACAGTTTCCACCGGTGCGAACAACCCTATGGAATCTGTAAGGAAGTCCCAGTCCACAAAAGGGTCTGGGCGCCCAACCTGGGGAAAACCCCGATTTCGTACCTGCTGCCGGCCCCTCTTGCACGACCTGTCAGGCTGTCCTCACAAGCCCCGAAAAGCTCGGGTCGCGACCCGCCCGAACGGCCACGTCAAGCCCGGTTGGCGCACATCACATCTGTCCGTGGCAGGATCTGCCTGGCACACAGCCGAATCAGGAGGCACCCAGCGGTGAAGTTTCGCGTCGAGCGCGACGTACTGGCCGAGTCGGTGGCCTGGGCCGCGCGCAGTTTGCCCAGTCGTCCCAGCGTCCCGATCCTTGCGGGACTTCTCGTCGAAGCCGAGGAAGGGCAGATCACCCTGTCCGGCTTCGACTACGAGACCTCCGTGCGTGTGACCGTGCCCGCCCAGGTGGCGGACACCGGCAAGTGCCTGATCTCCGGCCGGCTTGTCGCCGACATCTCGAAGAGTCTCCCGAACCAGCCCGTGGACATCGCTGTGGATGGCGCGAAGGCGCAAGTCACCTGCGGCACCTCGCGCTTCACGCTCCAGACGCTTCCCACAGAGGAATATCCGGCTCTACCGGACCTGCCGGCAGCCAGCGGCACCGTGCGGAGCGACGTTTTCGCCCAGGCCGTCGCTCAGGTGGTCACCGCCGCGGGCCGGGAGGACACCCTTCCGGTGCTGACCGGCGTACGGGTCGAGATCGAGGGATCCACCATCTCGCTGCTCGCAACCGACCGGTACCGGTTGGCGATCCGCGAACTCGAGTGGAACCCGCAGAGCCCGGATGCCTCTGCTGCAGCCCTTATCCCGGCCCGGGTGCTGTCGGAAACCGCGAAAGCGATGACCGGAACCGACATCATCGTCTCTCTGGCCACCCCTGGCAGCGGTGACGGCATCGTCGGCTTCGAGGGTCAGGTGTCCGGCGGCAACCGGCGCGCCACCACCCGTCTGCTCGATGGCGAGTTCCCCAAGGTTCGCGGCATCATCCCGACCGACGCGGCGATCGCGACCCGGGTGCGGATCGACACCGCCACCCTGATCGAGGCCGTGAAGCGTGTCGCCCTGGTGGCCGAGCGCAACGCGCCCGTCCGGCTGACCTTCTCCGAGGACACCGTGACGCTCGACGCCGGCAGCGGCGACGAGGCGCAGGCATCGGAGTCGATTGAAGCGCGGGTCGTCGGGGAACCGGTGACCGTCGGCTTCAACCCGACCTACCTGCTCGACGGCCTGAACGCGATCGGAACATCGGTCGCCCATCTGGCGTTCACCCAGGCGACGAAGCCGGCCGAGCTGACCGGCGTGAAGGACTTCGAAGGCGACCCGATCAGCGAGTTCCGGTACGTGCTGATGCCGGTCCGCCTGAACAGCTGAACCAGGGAAAAGCCAACAGAACAAGGGGATTCACGATGGAGCTCGGCCTTGTCGGTCTCGGCAAGATGGGCGGCAACATGCGCGAGCGGATGCGTGCCGCGGGCCTGAAGGTGGTCGGCGTCGACCACAACGCGAGCATCTCCGACGCGACGGATCTGGCCGACATGGTCGGCAAGCTGACGGCAGCGGACCAGCCGAAGGTGGTCTGGGTGATGGTGCCGGTGAAGGCCATCGACCCGGTGCTCACCGAGCTCGCCGAGCTGCTGTCCGAGGGTGACATCGTGATCGACGGCGGCAACAGCCGCTGGACCGACGACATCCGCCGGGCCGAGCAGCTCGCCACCAAGGGCATCAAGTTCGTCGACTGCGGTGTCTCCGGCGGGGTCTGGGGTCTGGAGAACGGCTACGCGCTGATGTGCGGTGGAGACACCGAGACGGTCGCGACGGTGATGCCCATCTTCGAGGCGCTCAAGCCCGAGGGTGAGTTCGGTTTCGTGCACGCCGGCAAGGTCGGCGCCGGCCACTTCGCCAAGATGGTCCACAACGGCATCGAGTACGCGATCATGCAGGCGTACGCCGAGGGCTTCGAGCTGCTCGAGGCCGCGGACATCGTCGAGAACGTGCCGGAGACGTTCGACTCCTGGCGCGAGGGCACCGTGATCCGGTCCTGGCTGCTCGACCTGATGGTGAACGCGCTCAACGAAGACACCCACCTGGACAAGATCCGCGGCTACGCCGAAGACTCCGGCGAAGGCCGGTGGACCGTCGAGGCCGCGATCGACCACGCCGTACCGGTGCCGGCGATCGCCGCGTCGTTGTTCGCGCGGTTTGCCTCGCGGCAGGACGACTCCCCCGCGATGAAGGCGATCGCGGCGATGCGGAACCAGTTCGGCGGCCACGCGGTGAAGGGCGCCGAAGACCCGTCGTACGCGACACCGCCGATCAAGCACTGAGGTGTACGTCACCGCCCTGGGTCTGGTCGATTTCCGGTCGTACCAGCAGGCGGAGGTCCAGCTCGCTCCGGGCGTGACCGCCTTCGTCGGACCGAACGGTCAGGGCAAGACCAACCTGGTCGAGGCGATCCACTACACCGCGACGCTCGGCTCCCACCGGGTGGCGAGCGATGCTCCCCTGGTTCGAGCCGGCGCGGCTCGGGCGATCGTGCGCACCGAGGTCCGTTCCGACCACGAACGCGATCTGGTGATCGAGCTGGAAATCAATCCTGGGAGGGCAAATCGGGCTCGGGTCAACCGCGCACCGGTCCCCCGGCCCCGGGAAGTGCTCGGATTGCTGCGTACGGTGCTCTTCGCGCCCGAGGATCTCGCCCTGGTGAAGGGCGACCCGTCCGAGAGGCGACGGTTCCTGGACGAGTTGCTCACCCTGCGGACACCCCGGATGGCAGGTGTCCGGCAGGACTACGACCGCATCCTCAAGCAGCGGAACTCCCTGCTGAAGAGCGCCTCGGTCGCCCGCCGGCAGAACCGCTCGGGCGGTGCCGTCGAGGGCCAGCTACGCACTCTCGAGGTGTGGGACTCGCACCTCGCGCGAGCCGGCTCCGAGCTCCTCGCGACCAGGCTCGAACTGCTGGAATCCCTGCGCCCGTTGGTCTCCGGCTCGTACGACGCTGTTGCCCGAGGCAAGGGTGATGCCCGGCTCGAGTACAAGTCGTCGGTGCCGTTGGAGCCAGGAGTGACCTCGCGCGAAGAGCTCGCGGAGGTGATCCTCAGCGCAGTACACGAGCGGCGGTCGGACGAGCTCGATCGCGGGGTGTCGCTGGTCGGGCCGCACCGCGACGACATGGTGCTCGGGCTCGGGGACTTGCCTGCGAAGGGGTACGCGAGTCACGGTGAGTCCTGGTCGTTCGCGCTCGCGCTGCGGCTGGCGTCGTACGAGTTGCTCAGGTCGGACGGGGGTGAGCCGGTGTTGATCCTGGACGACGTGTTCGCCGAGCTCGACACCCAGCGCCGCGATCGCCTGGCAGAACTGGTCGCGCCCGCGGAACAGGTGCTCGTCACGGCCGCGGTCGGGGCCGACGTGCCGGCGGAGCTGAGCGGAGTTCGGTTCGACGTCGGCGACGGGACGGTCCGCCGTGCCTGAGGACGGGGACCTCCGTCCGGACGCGGACCTGCTCGGCGGGTTCGGAGCGCAGCCTCTGCCCGATCGACCCGAACCGAAACCGCGCGCAGAACCGATCCGGAGCGAGCCGAAACCCCGGAATTCCTCTGAGAGCGGCTTCGAGAGCGAGGTCGACGACTCCCCCGAAACGCCGGAGAAGGGCTCCGAGCACGACAAGAAGGGCCTCGAGCTGGCCAAGTCGCTGGCCGGCCGGCTGAAGGGGATGGCGGCGAATGGCCCGGTCAAACCGGTCAAGCGGACCCGTCGGCGGCGGGCCACCGGCTCGCAGGTCAGCGGATCCCGACCGGACGAGCGCGATCCCCAGCTGCTGACGAACACCCTCGGCCGGCTGATGCGGGAGCAGGGCTGGGAGGTCGACGTCGCGGTGCACGGCGTGATGGCGCGCTGGCCGTCGATCGTCGGACCCGAGATGGCCTCGCACTGCAAGCCCGAGAGCTACCAGGACACCGAGCTCACCGTGCGGACCGACTCGACCGCCTGGGCCACGCAGCTGAAGATGCTGGCGCCCGATCTGGTCCGCCGGCTGAACGCCGAACTCGGCGACGGCACCGTCACCAGGGTCAACGTGCAAGGCCCGCACGCGCCCAGTTGGCGCAAGGGCCCCCGCACTGTCCGAGGCGGTCGCGGCCCTCGTGATACCTACGGCTGACGGACGCCCCTGAGCGAGTCCCAGGAGACCCACCCGATCCCCTAGGATCGGCCCGATGCGCACGATCGTTGACGGTTTCCGCGAGATGGTCCACCTGATCGGCGACACGTTCCGGCTGTGGTGGCGGAACCTGTTGCCCCTGGTGACCTGGTTCCTGGCCGGCTATATCGGCTTCCGGGCCTCCATCAGTGCTGCCATCTGGTTGTCGGAGCACCAGCACTCGAGCCTCGGCGTCGGAGTCTTCTCGGCCGGCGTACTGATCCAGATCGCCGCCACTGTCGGCATGATCCGGACCTGCGCCAACTCGCTCTACCGCTGGCGCGACGCCGCCACCAACAAGGCCGAGGAGACGTCGGACCCGACCCAGCGCGGGCTGTTGGAGTTGCTGTCCATCACCCTGCTGCCGCTGGTCGCCGTCTGGTCGGCCTGGGGATTCCTCGATGACCAGGTCCAGGAGTTGACCACCAGCAACCTCGTGCAGCGTGGTCTGCAGCCGGGTGGACAGTTCTTCGAGCTGGGTGGGACGGCCTATCGCGCCTACCTGCCGGCGATCGTCATCCTGCTGGTCCTGCGCCGGGTGATCGAGGCCATCGACGACCGGTGGCCGAGCAGGCCGGCCAAGTTCACCCAGGTCTGGGCCGAGTCGTTCTTCCTGCTGCTGACCGTGGTGGTCACACCGTTCGCGATCGCGGACTTCAAGTCGTGGTTCAAGGAACGGAACTTCTGGTACCTCTCGGTCGACTGGTGGGACGGCGCGAAGGAGTTCTTCGCCGGCATCCACATCCCGGTCCCGGCCGGCCTCGAGTTCCTCTGGGGCTTCTTCTGGGAGTCCCTCTGGCCGCTGTTCAAGCTCGGCGTCGCCGAACCGCTGACCTGGCTCGCGATCACGACCGTCGTCTTCGGGCACCGGGTGCTGTCCAGCGGTGCGGTCTTCCGAGGCACCCGGCTCGAACGCCGCCTCGGTCATCGGGTCGATCCGGACGCGCCGAAGCAGAACCGGATCGTGGCGCTCACCAACCAGGCGCCGAACCTGCTGTTGGGCGGTCTGCGGGAGAAGTTCTACCCGGCCCTGAACGCGTTCCGGCTGCTGGTCCGGGTCGGCCCGGTCTTCCTTGGCGTGGTCTGCATGGTCTACACCTTCTGGCTGCTCGGCAGCGACTGGGCGTTCGTCGCGCTGCAGCGCGGGATCGGCGTGCACGGGCAGCAGTGGGGCCTGATGAACCACGAGATCGCGGCCGCGATCCGGGACATCGTGTTCGAGACGCTGCGGATCGCCTTGCTGGCCGCCGCTTTCGACCTGTGCATCTCGGTCGGCGCGGAACGCCGGGCAGAGGCAGCGGAGGCAGCGGAGGCCGCTGCGACCGCCGACGAGAAGAAGAGAGAGCCCGAACCCGTCACGGTCTGAGCCGGCCGGCGGCCAATAGGAAGTTGTTCAGGCCCAGGGAGATCAGCGCGTCAGCAGGATGCGCCGGCGCTCTTTGAGGTTCTCGACCTGGATGCCAGTGAGGTGCGGTACGGCGGACTCGGGCACCACGTAGATCTGCGCGAGCTTCCCCGCCTTGTTCCGGGTGAACGGGTGGTCGTCGTCCCCGCAGTACGTCGGCAGCGGGAATCCGTACGCACTCTGGCTCTTCCACAGGTTGCCCCGGTCGTCGCGCAGTTTCGCCTCGCAGGTGAACCCGTCGGAGTCCATCTTCAGCCCGTCCTTCGGCGTGATGGATGCGGTCGCCACGATCACCACCGAACCGGCCGGCTGGTCGAGGTCGATCACCTTCTCGGCGTCGTCCACCAGCTTCGTGTACGGCTGCAGCGAATCGAGCTTCCACTCGACCAGGCCGATCGTGGCCGGTCCGGGACCTACCACCTCGGTGACGGCGCCGTTGTCGTAGACGTTCTCCTCATCGTCCAGATAGACCCGGAGGAGCAGGAAGGCGCTGACGCCGAGCAGCGCGATCAGCAGAGAGATCCGCGCGGTGAGCCGCAGCAGGCGGTTCGAGGGATTCATCAGGCCACCCTGGTGACGGACTTGGGGATCACGTACTCCGGTGCCGCGGTGTCGACGAGTTGCTGGGCGACCTTCTCGTCGGGCACCCCGAGATCGACGGAGACGTCCTGGGTGAGCACCGTCCAGAACTGGACTGTGACGAAGTTGAGGGTGAGCCCGTTGAGGTCCGCGGTGTTCACCTCGAAGACGAGACTGCCGGACCGGGCGAAACCAGGCTCGGCGAAGTCGGCGCCGTTGACGATCGTCGCGGCGACCGGCCGGTACTCCGTGCCGTCGTCGGTGGTCAGGGTGGCGTCGTTGCTGCCGACCTCCTCGGTGCCTCGGACCGTCTCGTACTCGACCGCGACGAAGGCGCCGTTGGTCTCGACCGGCTTGTCGTCGTTGTAGACGTAGGCCTTGGCGACCTTCATCCGGTGCACGGTGATGGTCGAGTCGCGGTACTTCAGCGTCTCGCCGATGGTGCCGTGCACGATCTCCCGGTTCTCCGAGTCGTACACCTTTTCCGGCGTCGCCAGCCGGGTCAGTCCGCCGAGCAGCACGAAGAGGACGCCGACGAGCACCGTGCTGGTGCGATACAGCTTCACTTGGTCTCCGTCGTGGTCGTCGTGGGCACCCGGACCACCATGGCGGCCTTCTCGTTGTGCCAGTACGGGTCCTCGGACGCGCCGAGCAAACCGATGTCGGAGTCGTAGCTCTCCGCCAGGAAGCCGAACTCGAGCTTGTCCCCGGTGAAGTTGGCCGGTACCTCGAACTTCGTGGTACAGGACTCGGCCGGCAGGCCGTAGACGAAGACCCAGTTGATCGCGCCGCGGCAGGTCGCGCCGTTCGACTCGATCGGGTCCTCGCCGCCGCCGACGACCAGAAGAACCATCTTGCCCGACAGCGAGTTGCTCTTGTGCTCCTCGTCGTCGATGTTCTTCACGTCGAACGACAGTTCCACCCGCGCCTTCGCCGGGTCGTACTTCGTCTTCGGCGTCCGGATGATCTGCGCCGAGGTGACGCCGAACTCGTACCGGCCGGCCTCGAAGGTGGTGGGCGCGTCGACGGTGTCGACCGTGCGGCCCTTCTTCTCCTTCCAGCCTCCGGTGAACAGGATGACGACGACCAGGACGACGACCAGGGCGAGGGCGATCAGCCATTTGCGCCGGTGCCGGTGGATCACCCGGTCGGCGATCATGGCGTCGATGACGTCGTCGAGACTTTCCACGGCAGCGATCCTAAGGGGCGTGAGGGGCGGTCGGCCCGGTCCGTCGGGTCTCGCCCGGCAGACAGTCAGCCGTGATCCGGCCAGAAGCCACTGAGCGCCGTGAGCGCTTTCGGAGCCCCCACCCCGCGTGGGGGGACATGGACAGGAGTCCGAAAACACGCCCTGTCCACAGTTAGAGCCGCCTCATGGCAGGTTCTGCTTCGGTCGACGGGTAAGATGGAGCTGTTGAGAAAGCCGCACCGCTGATGAACACAGTAGGGGCGGCTTCTACTGTGCATCAATGCCCCGCGCGCGCGGGGTCCGAGGAGGACAACAGCCGGTGACCGACGAGCCGACCGAGATCGACGTAACCCCGTCCGCCGACAGCACCGGCACCGAAATACCGCTCAGCGTGATCCCCTCCAGCATCGTGGAGCAGGAGTACGACGCGAGCGCGATCCAGGTCCTCGAGGGCCTCGACGCGGTCCGTAAACGGCCGGGCATGTACATCGGGTCCACCGGTGAACGCGGTCTGCACCACCTGGTCTACGAGGTGGTCGACAACGCGGTGGACGAGGCGCTCGCCGGGTACTGCGACAAGATCGTGGTCACGCTGCTGGCCGACGGCGGTGTGAGCGTCGTCGACAACGGCCGCGGTATCCCGGTCGGCATCGTCGAGTCCGAGGGCAAGCCGGCCGTCACGGTCGTACTCACCGTGCTGCACGCCGGCGGCAAGTTCGGCGGCGGCGGTTACAAGGTGTCCGGTGGTCTGCACGGCGTCGGCGTCTCCGTGGTGAACGCGCTGTCCAGCCGCCTGCGGGTGGACGTCAAGACGAACGGCAAGGCCTACACCCAGTCCTTCACCGTCGGCGTGCCTGATGCGGACCTGGCCGAGGTCGGGACGTCGGACTCGAACGGCACCACGATCACCTTCTGGCCCAGCCCGGACGTCTTCGAGACGACGGTCTTCTCCTTCGAGACGCTGTCCACCCGCTTCCGCGAGTACGCGTTCCTGAACAAGGGCCTCGAGCTGGTGATCCGGGACGAGCGCCCGGACCACACCGCCGACGGCGAGCCGGTCGAGCAGTCCTTCAAGTACGACGACGGCCTGGTCGACTACGTCAAGTACCTGACCGGCATCCGCGAGACCGTGCACCGCGACGTGATCGCCTTCGAGGCGGCCCAGGGTGACGACAGCCTCAGCCTCGAGGTGGCGATGCAGTGGAGCGGCTCGTTCCAGGAGTCGGTGCACACCTTCGCGAACACGATCAACACGCATGAGGGCGGCACCCACGAAGAGGGCTTCCGGGCCGCGCTCACCTCACTGGTCAACTCCTTCGGCGAGGACCAGGGCATGATCAAGAAGAAGGAGGACAGGCTCACCGGCGACGACGTGCGCGAGGGCCTGACCGCGATCATCTCGGTCAAGCTGGGCAACCCGCAGTTCGAGGGCCAGACCAAGACCAAGCTCGGCAACACCGAGGTGAAGGGCTTCGTCCAGCGGGTCGTGAACGACCGGCTCGGTGCCTGGTTCGAGCAGAACCCGGCCGAGGGCCGCGAGATCATCCGCAAGGCCACCGCGGCCGCGAGTGCCCGGATCGCCGCCCGCAAAGCGCGCGACCTGGCCCGCAACCGCAAGGGTCTGCTGGGTGGCGGCGGGCTGCCGGGCAAGCTGTCCGACTGCCAGTCGACGAACCCGGAGGAGTGCGAGGTCTACATCGTCGAGGGTGACTCGGCCGGTGGCTCCGCCAAGGGTGGTCGCGATCCGAAGTTCCAGGCCATCCTGCCGATCCGGGGCAAGATCCTGAACGTCGAGAAGGCGCGGATCGACAAGGTCCTGCAGAACAACGAGGTCCAAGCGATCATCTCCGCCCTCGGCACCGGGATCCACGAGGACTTCGACGAGGAGAAGCTCCGGTACCACAAGATCGTGATCATGGCCGACGCCGACGTCGACGGCCAGCACATCCGGACGCTGCTGCTCACCCTGCTGTTCCGGTTCATGCGGCCGCTGATCGAGCGCGGTCACGTGTACGCCGCGCAGCCGCCGCTGTACAAGATCCGGTGGAGCAACTCGCCGCACGAGCTGGCCTACACCGAGCGCGAGAAGGACGGCCTGATGGCGGCGGGCGCCGAGGCCGGCAAGAAGTTGCCGAAGGAGAACGGCACGCAGCGGTACAAGGGCCTGGGTGAGATGAACGCGCAGGAGCTGTGGGAGACCACGATGGACCCGGCCAACCGGGTGCTGCTGCAGATCACCCTGGACGACGCCGCCCGTGCCGACGAGACCTTCGCGACGCTGATGGGCGACGACATCGAGGCTCGCCGGAACTTCATCCAGCGCAACGCCAAGGACGTCCGCTTCCTTGATATCTAGGCCCGCCGCGTCCGCCGGAGCCGAGGCAGCCCACGGTTGCCCGGGCCTGGCGGACCACTCGCAGCGCCGACCTCACCGACGTACTGAAACGAACGGGACGAGCACCAGATGACCGAGACCCCCATTTCTCCGGGACACGACCGGATCGAGCCCCTCGATCTGCAGACGGAGATGCAGCAGTCGTACCTCGACTACGCGATGGCCGTCATCGTCGGCCGCGCGCTGCCGGAGGTGCGCGACGGCCTCAAGCCGGTGCACCGTCGCATCCTCTATGCGATGTACGACGGTGGCTACCGGCCGGACCGGGGCTTCTCCAAGTGCTCGCGCGTCGTCGGTGACGTGATGGGTCAGTACCACCCGCACGGTGACTCGGCGATCTACGACACCCTGGTACGGCTGGCGCAGCCGTGGGTGATGCGCGCGCCGATGATCCAGGGACAGGGCAACTTCGGCTCGCCGGGTAACGACCCGGCCGCCGCGATGCGGTACACCGAGTGCCGGCTGGCCCCGCTGGCGATGGAGATGGTGCGCGACATCGACCAGGACACGGTCGACTTCCGCCCCAACTACGACGGCCGCTCGCAGGAGCCGGTGATCCTGCCCAGCCGCTTCCCGAACCTGCTGGTGAACGGCTCCGCCGGCATCGCGGTCGGGATGGCGACGCAGATTCCGCCGCACAACCTGCGCGAGGTCGCTGCTGCCGCGAACTGGTGCCTGGAGAACCCGGACGCCACCCAGGAAGAGGTCCTGGCGGCGTGCATGGAGCACATCAAGGGCCCGGACTTCCCGAACGGCGCGCTGATCGTCGGCTACAAGGGCATCGACGACGCCTACCGCACCGGTCGTGGCTCGGTCACGATGCGCGCGGTGGTCGACATCGAGGAGGACGCCAAGGGCCGGACCAGCCTGGTCGTCTCCGAGCTGCCCTACATGGTCAACCCGGACAACCTGGCGCAGAAGATCGCCGAGCTGGTCAACACCGGCAAGATGAACGGCATCGCCGACATCCGCGACGACACGTCGTCCCGGACCGGCCAGCGCCTGGTGATCGTGCTGAAGCGCGACGCCCAGCCGCGCGTAGTACTGAACAACCTCTACAAGCACACACAGCTGCAGGACACCTTCGGCTGCAACATGCTCGCGCTGGTCGACGGCGTACCGCGCACGCTCAGCGTGGACCTGTTCATCACGCACTGGATCGACCACCAGATCGAGGTCATCCAGCGCCGGACCCGCTACCGCCTCCGCGAGGCCGAGAAGCAGGCCCACATCTACCGCGGCTACGTGAAGGCGCTCGACGCGCTGGACGAGGTCATCGCGCTGATCCGGCGCAGCCCGGACGTCGACGAGGCCCGCCAGGGCCTGATCAGCCTGCTGGACATCGACGAGGTGCAGGCCCAGGCGATCCTGGACATGCAGCTGCGCCGGCTGGCCGCCCTGGAGCGGCAGAAGATCATCGACCGGCTGAACGAGCTCGAGGCCGTCATCGCCGACCTCGAGGACATCCTGGCCGACCCGGTGCGGCAGCGGAACATCGTCCGCGACGAGCTGGCCGAGATCGTCGAGAAGTTCGGCGACGAGCGGCGGACCGAGATCATCGCGGCCGACGGCGACCTGTCCGTCCAGGACCTCGTCCCGGACGAGGAAGTGGTCGTCACGATCACCCGCGGCGGCTACGCGAAGCGCACCAAGACCGACCTGTACCGCACGCAGAACCGCGGCGGCAAGGGCGTTCGGGGCGCGACGATGCGGGCCGAGGATGAGATCGGGCACTTCTTCGCCACCACGAACCACCACTGGATGCTGTTCTTCACCACCAAGGGCCGGGTCTACCGGGCCAAGGTGTGGCAGCTGCCCGAGTCCGCGCGCGACGCCAAGGGCTCGCACGTGGCAGGTCTGCTCTCGTTCCAGCCGGACGAGGAGATCGCCCAGGTCCTGACGCTGCGCGACTACGAGCAGGAGCCGTACCTGTTGCTGGCCACCAAGCGTGGTCTGGTGAAGAAGACGGCGCTGACCGACTACGACTCGGCCCGGCAGAGCGGCATCATCGCGGTCAACTTCCGCGACGAGGACGACGAGCTGATCGGTGCGGAGCTCGCCTCGGCCGAGGACGACCTGATGCTGGTCTCCAGGAAGGGCCAGTCGATCCGCTTCACCGCGAACGACGAGCAACTGCGCCCGATGGGCCGGGCCACCTCCGGCGTCACCGGGATGAAGTTCCGCAACGGCGACGAGCTGCTCTCGATGGCCGTGATCCGGGCCGGCTCGGAGGAGGACACGCAGTACGTCTTCACCGTGACGGACGCCGGCTACGCCAAGCGCAGCCGCGTCTCGGAGTACCGCCAGCAGGGTCGTGGCGGTCTCGGCATCAAGGCGGTCAAGCTGAACGACGAGCGTGGCTCGCTGGTCGGCGCGCTGATCGTCGTCGACTCCGACCAGGTGCTCGCGATCAAGTCCAGCGGGCAGGTCGTGCGCAGCCGGGTGGACAGCGTTCCGGTCAAGGGCCGCGACACCATGGGGGTTAAGTTCGCGGGCGTCGGGGAATCTGATGCTGTGGTCGCGATCGCCCGCAATACCGATCTCACCGTCGAGATCGAGGGTGTCGAAGGCGCCGGTGAAGTTGCTGCCCAGGATGTGGACGGACTGCCAACCGAACAGGCCCCTCAGAGCGTCCAGGATGATGACCAGCATTCGACGGACGTCGACGGCGCGGCTACCGTCGAAGGAGACGAAGCCGGCCAGGAGGGCACCTGATGACCAACCGCGCGAGGCCGACATGGCCTGACGGGGCGGACAGCGGCAAATCCGAGCGGCCCTCGCAAGGCGGCAACGGGAAGTCCCGGTCCACCCCCACGGCCACACCGACCTCCAACGGTCGTACCACACCCAGCGCCAACGGCAAGAGTTCCGCCAACGGCAACGGCACCCCCGGCAACGGCCAGCCAAGACCCAGTACTCCGAACGGGCAGTCCGGCGAGATCCGCCAGCAGCCCCGTCCGGGTGCTCCGGCGAACCAGCCGGGGCAGGCGAGCGAGGCCAAGCCGTCGCGGCCGCCGCAGCAGCCATCGGTCCGGCCAGTCGTCAAGCAGAACCCGCCAGTGGTTCCGCCGTCGTCTCACGGGTCTTCGCAGGCTCCTTCGGGACAGCGACCGCCGCTGGCTACCCCGAGCACGCCGGGTCGTCCGGAGCCGCGGTTCCCAGCTCCCGCTGGTCAGCCTGGGGGCGGCCAGCCCGCGACTCCGTCGTACGGACAGACCGGCAAGGCGTCCACCGGCGAGTCCTTCGGGGACCGGGTGAACGCAGCCAAGCAGGCGGTGATGGACAAGGCCGGCGCGCTCAAGGAGGCGGCGACCTCGGGCGCTGACACGAAGGCCCGGAACGGCACCGAGAGCAAGCCGAACCGGTTCGGCATCAAGACGGACGCGAAGGCCGAGGCGCCTGGTGTGGGCACCGGCGCGGCGGTCGCCGCCAAGTCGACCACTGGGACCCGCACGACGACCTCGCCGAGCGTGAAGACGTCGACGAGGCATCAGACCCGCAAGGCCCGGCTGCGGCTGTCGCGGCTGGACCCGTGGTCGGTGATGAAGACCTCGTTCCTGCTGTCGATCGCCTTCGGCATCGTCGTCTGGGTCGCGGTGTTCATCGTCTGGTCCGCGATCGGCGCGGCCGGCGTCTTCGACAACATCAACAACACGGTGACGGAGGTCCTGGGTACTCCGGCGGCCGAGCCGTTCCGGATCGAGAACTACATCAACACCGGCAAGGTGATGGGATTCACCACCCTGCTGGCCTGCGCGGATGTGCTGATCATCACCGCGCTGGCGACGCTCGGATCCTTCCTCTACAACATCGCGGCCACCCTGCTGGGCGGCCTCGAAGTGACGCTCGCGTCCGAAGACTGACGGCTGGAACCGGGTTCGATCGGGCCGCGGCCCGGCCCGATCGGAACCGGTTTGGGAGACAGGCGTTCAGTGCGGTAATCTCTCCCGGGTTCGACCCCGCAACGCGGGCCTATAGCTCAGACGGTTAGAGCGCTGCCCTGATAAGGCAGAGGTCACTGGTTCAAGTCCAGTTAGGCCCACCCCCAGATCGACAAGCGATCCAAGGAGTCCCGGTGCTGAAGAAGGTTCTGCTGGTCCTGCTGGCCAGCATCGGTGGATACTTCGCTTACAAGAAGACCCAGCAGGCCCGCGCCGAGCAGGACCTTTGGGCCGAGGCTGTCGACCCGGTCACCCCGGGCCGCTGACCACCCCCACGGGGGCGTAGCTCAACTGGCAGAGCACTGCCTTTGCAAGGCAGGGGTTAGGGGTTCGAGTCCCCTCGTCTCCACAACCTTCTTCCCCTAAGTCAGAGCCTGATTCCTGGCTCCCTCCCCCACCGAGGTTGACCGCCAGATCCATCCGTGCCACACGCGTGCCACATCAGCCTTGCACCTCGTCGTCGCCCTGGTCCTCACGTGCGGCGTCGATCTGGGCGCTGAGCCCGTCTGCGATGTGGGTCGCGACCTGGGCCCCTCTGGTGGCTCCTGATCGCGCTTACGCGTGGGCCGAACGGCAGACGGGAAGACACAGGCATCCTCGATGGCTGGGGGCAGTGCCGGGCAGCCTCGCAACCAGGCTAGGTTCTGATCGATCAGGTGGCCGGAATGCGGCCCGTGCGCGATCAGTGGAGGTCGTAATGGTGCGGAGCTGGCTGAGGCAGCGGATGCGGTCGCTGGATGTGGCAATGGGAACGAGGTATCCCGATCGTCCGGACGGCAGCGAAGCTGGTAAGTCTCGCTACGCATTCGGGGCTTACACAACTGTTTCAGATGTCCTCGACCACGACCTAGACGAGCTCCGCCGACGAGTTGAGCGGCTGGAACAGCGCCTCGATCCCGACGCCCGCTGATGTAGCGGGTCCGGCCGGTCAGCAACGGTCACTGGCCAGCCGGACACGACACTCATCGCTTCACTGCTCAGCCAGGCGGAGCTGCCCGGTTCGCCTCTGCACGGCAGAGGTTAGGGGTTCGAGTCCCCTCCTCTCCACAAACCTCTTTCCCCATGTCAGAGTGCCGGGAACTGCTTGAGGCAGGCCTGTGCACGTGGGTGCGGGTCTGACCAGTAGCTCTCGGGCGGTCTGCACCGATGGGTCTCGCAATAGCTGTGGAGATTGTCCTCCGCTACCGGCAGAGTCTGGATCGGCTCGCATTCAAATTCCTCGCTCATGCGGACGAGCTCGTCCAGGGTCGTCCAACCAACCGGCGTGGTCGAAGGCCTCGGTTCCGTTGCTCACGACGTGGAACGCATCCCGCTCGCCAGCCATGCGAAGGTCCACGAGTTGGAAGCCGGCGTCCGGATATGTCTCCAGAAACGTCCAGGCCAGGATGTGGCACGCATTCGCTGAGACCGGTAGCCGCTCGGCCAGGCAGGCTGGTTGGTGGCTGGCGGGGATTTCAGGGGCGAGGATGTTTGGCGGGTCTTGCGCCGTGGCGCCAGCTGCGGACTACCCAGATGATTCCGACGAGGGCGTTGAGTGCCAGGGCGGCGTCGTACATCACATGGAAGACCCAGAGCTCCCTTGGTGTCGGAACCTCCTCCCAGTAGCTACCGTCCGGCCAGTCCGCGACCCAGCCGCTTCCGGTGATTCCTTGGGTCATCCAGATCGCCCAGCCGTACGTCGCGTCCCATATTCCGTGGAGTGCGGCGACGCCGGCGAGCGTCCAACCCACCCGCATGGTGAAGCGGAACCCGCCGTTGGCTCGAGCGGTGGCTGCGAAAAGGGCTCCACCGAGCAGCGCGGTCCAGGTCAGGTGGCCGAAGGGGGCGAGCATGGCTCGCGTCACCTCGGTCTGCAGGATGTTCAGCTCGGGGTGGTCATCGGTGTGCTGGACATACGCGTAGAAGGCGTAGCCCGTGCTTTCGAAGGCGGAGAAGCCGGCGCCTACAGTGGCGCCCAGGACCATCCCTCCATGTACCGTGCGCTCGCGTAGTCGCCAGGCGACCGCCACCAGCACTGCACCCTTGGAGACCTCCTCGATCAAGCCGACGCCGAAGAACCCGAGCGCGTTGCCCACCGGCCCAGCCCCGGTCGGCAGCAGGTAGATCTCCGTCACGGCGGATACGACGACCCCGATCGTCCCCGCCGCGAGAAACCCCGTGAGGACAACACTGGTGGTCAGGTTGCAGTCGTCCAGCCGAGCCAGCGCGAACGTCACGACCGTGATCGGCACCAGAAAGCTGCCGATCAGGAACAGGGTCGGTATCAGGATCTCGTCGTCAGTGACCGCTGTCACCCCAGCCGCCAGCACCCAGACCAGCAGGCCGACGAGGAGAACCGCGCGCCACGCGCGCTTCCCAGCGACAACGGGGATCTCCACAGGTTGATTCGCCACGCCCGGACTCTGACAGCCAAACGGCCACGGAACATCGTCCCCCGAGGGTGAGATCGCGTACGGCCACCTCGCCGGTCAGGGAGTCACCGACCTGCAGCACCCGATCAGGTGGAAGACCCAGTAGGTCGAGGGCCAGTCGGAATTGCCCGGGGGACGTAGGTCACATTCGTGCTGCCTGACATCGTGGGGGGCCGTTTCGTCGGAGTTGTGTAGCCAACGAGAACGGTAGAGGAGTTCGGCATGGATGCTCGTTTGAACCTTTTCGACGACCCGATTGCGGGCAAGGTGCTCAAGTACGTCGCCTCCGCGGGGCGGGTGACTGCGGACTCGACGCTGCCCGCCGCGACGCAGGAGTTGGTGAGGCTCCGCGCGAGTCAGATCAACGGGTGCGGGTTCTGCACCGACATGCACACCAAGGACGCCGCCGCGGCCGGTGAGTCGACGCAGCGCCTCAACCTGGTGGCGGCGTGGCGGGAGGCCACGGTGTTCACCGAGGCTGAGCGTGCTGCGCTGGAGCTGGCGGAGCAGGGCACCCGCATCGCGGATGCGGCCGGTGGAGTCACGGACGAGGCCTGGGCGAATGCGGCCAAGCACTACGACGAGGAGCAGCTCGCCGCACTGGTGTCGGTGATCGCCATCATCAACGCCTTCAACCGGGTGAACGTGATGGTCCAGCAGCCCGCCGGCGACTACCAGCCCGGCCAGTTCGGCTAGCAGGCAGCGCCTGGGCCGCGAACTGGCGTGCCCGGCGCATAACCCGAGGTTGACCGCCAGATCCGTGCGGCGATGGCGCCGTCGCCGCACGATCACGACCGAGGGCCGGCGGCGAAACAGCGCCGCGGAGCACGGCAAGGTCGGACGGCGCTGGTTCAGCTGTCCAGGGGCTGGCTCAGCCTCAGGGCAGAGGTGTGGTTTCGAAGATCTGGAAGCCGCGGTGCTTGTAGTTCCTTAGGGCGTGTGGGTGGTCTGCGGAGGATGTTTGTAGCCAGACGCGGCTGGTGGGCATGCCGGACGGGGATTTGAGGTTCCACGCGGTCTTAGTTGCGAGGGTTAGGAAAGGGCCGCCGAAGCCCTTGGACTGGAACTCGGGGAGTAGGCCGAAGATCACGATGCCCACGTTGCCGTTTGCAGCTGCCTCCAGTTCCACGAAGCCGGCGACGGCGCCCTCGACCCGGGCGAGCCACGTGTGGACTGCCGGCTGGGACAGCTCGTCCGCCCACCGTTCGTTGGTCCAGATACTCCGACCGCCTGAGCCCAGTGGCTCCCAGATGCGGACATAAACCGCGCGAATCAGAGGCGCGGACTCTGGACCGACCTCTTCCAGGTCCAACGGAGCCGGTGCCGGTCGCCCAGGAATCAGTTGCTCTGGAGCTGTCATCTCGAGACACGTGACAATCATTTCCCCAACCCTCGGTGCCCGCCTCCGCAGTACGTGGACTGCCGGACCAGCGTAAGCATTGTTGCCGGGGGCTACGAGGTTGTTGCCTGATGCATCGAGTTTGAAACCTTGGGATGATTGCGGATCGTGACGATCGTCTCACGGATTGTCACGAGAGTCTCATCGTTTCCTTGCGGGTGCGTGCAGATGTCCTGACTGGGGTGGCGGTCGGTGGAGCCGACGGCTGAGTCTCTGTTGAGGAAGAGACATCGGGCTGACCACTGACGACGTGATCATGCGGGACCGATCGGGCCTGCGTGAGTCGCGACTACGGAGGATCCGGACGCGTGCTCGAGACCTATCGCGGTATCCCGCACCTGTTGGACACGTGGCTCGTGCTGACCGGCATGGCGGTGCCGATCGCCATCTCGGCGGTCCGTCGGCCAGGCGACCTGGCACCCCGGCTGGCGTCGCGGGTGTTGCCGACGACGCTCGCGCTGATCTTCGCGGCGACGCTCAGCCCGACCGTCCCACACCGGATGCCGGGGATCGGCAGTTGTGGCACCCATCTGACGACCATGGGTGGGCTCACCTCGATGCAGGGGCTCGGGCCGAGCTGGCACCCGCGATGGCGAAGAGCTCGAGCCGCCTCCGACCAGTGGCCAGAGCCCGATGAGGGGGTGTGGATGGTTTTCCACAGGTTGTGGATGAATCGGGGGATGACTGGTCAGAACGCTGAAGATATCCACAGGTGGAATCATGGTCAGGGTCGGACCTCGAGGCCCAGCGACGTGGTGATCACCATCGCCTGGGTGAGATCGACGATGGCGTTCTTGAGCTCCACGGTCAGCGGGTCCAGGGTGGACAGATCCGAGCCGCGGAGGTCGGCCCCGGAGAAGTCGGCCTGGTGCATCCAGGCGCCGGACAGGTCCACATCCCGCAATGAAGCCTTGCTCGCCCTGAGCCCGGTCAGGTCGGCCTCCCGCAGTCGCACGCCGGTGAGTTCGACGCCGCGCAGATCCGCGCCGGGCAGGCCGACGAACGACCAGTCGCCGCCCTCGACCTTCATCAGGTTGTAGGAGCAGTCGTCGAACATGCTGCCCATCACCTTGCATCGCTTGAACGTGGTGTCGAAGAACGAGCACCGCACGAAGGTGCAGTTCACGAACGCGGCGTCGGTGTGGGTGGACGCGTTGAATCGCACGCCGCGGAAGGTGCACTCCTCGAAGACTCCGCCCTGGTTCGTCACCTCGGTCAGGTCGGAGTCGATGAACAGCACCCGGGTATACGTCTGGCCTGACGGATCGGCGTCGTCCCAGTCCCGGATCGTGGTCTCGGTCTTCGGTGCGGGTCGTCCGTGTTTGCGGTCAGCCACGGCACTCCTCTCGGGTCACCTGCAGTGTGACGCCTCGGACCGACAGAGTTCAGCCGCCCGACAGAATTCAGCTGGCCGACAGGTTCAGCTGAAAGACCAACCCCAGGAGAGTGATCAGCGTGACCGGATCTGAGCGGGTGATGGTCTTCGGCGCCGGTGGCTTCCTAGGCAGCGCGATCTGCCGGCTGCTCGTGGACCGCGGCATCGAGCACCGCGGCATGACCAGGAGCACGGGCGGTCCGCACCGGCGGTTCGACCTCGCCACCGGGCACTGCTACGCGCTGGACACGCAGGTGTGCATGTGCAAGCCGACTGTCGTGATCAACGCCGCCGCCACGACCCAGGGCGACGCCCTCGCGCTCACCCGAGGCAACGTCGTCGCCGTCGGGGCCCTGCTCGCCTCCGTGAACGGCTACGCGAGCAACGCGCAGATCGTCCACATCGGCAGCTCAGCCGAGTACGGCGACGCGCCGCGGGGCACGAGCCATGACGAGCAGGCGGACCTGCGCCCACGGACGGCGTACGGGTTCAGCAAGCTGGCCGGCTCGGAGCTGGTACTGCGTGCGCAGCGGAACGGCGCAGACGCCGTCGTCCTCCGCTCCTTCAACATCAGCGGCCCGGGTTCGCCCCCGAGCTCGTTGCTCGGCAAGGCGGTCCAGCAGTTGGCGAGCACGTCCGCTGTGGAGGAGGCGCCGGCCGACGAGTGGCGCGACTACACCGACGTGCGACAGCCGTCGCCTCCCCGGTGCCGGTCGATCGGACCGCCGCCGTGGTCGATCACAGCACGTTCGACGGACCTTCAGCTGAGTCGTCGTGGCAGCAGGCCGACACGACTTTGATGCAGAAGCAGCTCGGGTGGTCGCCCAGGATTCTGTTGGAGCAGTCGCTGCTGGACACCTGGACCGCCTGCCCGTCCGGATGACGGCTTCTGCTCACCGGGAGAATGGCGGGGTGGAGATTCGCTCAGCGTGTCAGCCGGCGCCCGACCGTCGCCCTCCCGCGGTCAACGAGGACCTGGTGTTGAGCGGGCCCGGGTTCGTGGTCGTGCTGGACGGCGCGACCGCGCCGGTGGAGCTGAACTCCGGGTGCCGGCATTCGGTGGCGTGGCTGGTCGGCCGGCTGGGCGGGCAGTTGGTGGTGCCGTTGCTCGCTGGATCCGCTGCCCCGCTGGCGGATCTGTTGGCTGACGCGATCGCCGCCGTGATGGCCGAGCACGGGGACAGCTGCGATCTGGCGAATCCGGACAGCCCGTCGTCGACGGTGTCGATCGTGCGAGCCTCTGCCGACCAGGTCGATCATCTGGTGCTGGCGGACTCGCCGGTGGTACTGCGTTCGCCCGATCAGCGGGTGACGGTGGTGGCGGATGACCGGATCGACCTCTTGCCGGAGTACACGTTCGAGGCCGTGCGGCGACTGCGGAACCAGCCTGGTGGTTTCTGGGTGGCGAGCACCGAGCCGAAGGCGGCGTACGAAGCAGTGGCCGGTACTACGGACCGCGCGGACGTCGAGGTGGTCGCGATGCTCACCGACGGGGCATCGCGCTACGCGGAGCGCTACGGGCACACCTGGGGAGACCTGGTCGAGGTACTCGACACGACCGGGCCTCAGGAACTGATCGACAGAGTCCGCGCATACGACACGAAAGCCGCCGAGGGCACATTCCGCGGCAAGCGCCACGACGACGCCAGCGCAGTCCTCTGGCGGCTAGCCCGGCGGCGTCCAGCTCCCTGAGCCAGGCGGCTGCTCCCTGCCTCCAGACGTCGACTCCCCAGGATTCGTGGGCTGGCCAGGCGATGGCTGCCCTCCGGGGTGCGGCTGTGCGCCGTAGGACGGGAACGAGCGGGGCGCGTTCCAAGGCTGCTGGCTCGGTGGAGGTCCGAAGCCGGGCTGGCTGGTGGATGTCGGGCGCGGCGCGTACTGCGGTGGCTGGGGGTAGGCAACCGGGGTGGCGGGAGGCTGGCCCGGGTGGAGTAGGCCGAGCTCGGTGCCTCGGGCGTCCTGCCAGGTGCTGACTCGGAGGAGGAGCAGGGAGACAGTGACAGCGGCGACGATCAGGAGGGCGGTGGCGACCGTGAAGCCGATGTTCACCCCGAGGGCGACCCGGACCATGTCGTCCTGCAGGTCGTAGATGTCCACGTAGTCACCCGTTGCGCCGGCCGCATCCGCACGATCGACCAGTTGCACGATCCAGACGATGAAGCTGATCAGCACCGTCGCGCCGCCCGCGACCAGGATCACCCAGAAGCCGGCCCACGCGGCCCACCACCCGTACAGCAGAGCGCGGATCTCGCCCGACTTGGCCGCGCCCGGTTGCGCGGGTGGCTCGCTCGCCTGGACGACGTCCTCGACCACCTGCAGCGGATACCAGAACTGGACGATCGGGCAGATCCAGCTGCCCACCACCCAGCCCTGCGTGTGCCGGTGCGAGTCGAACCCGCCCGGCGGGACCGGACGGAACACCTGGGTGTTCTCCCGGGCCTGCCAGAGCCAGATCAGGAAGGCGATTGCCGTGCCGACGAACAGGTACCCGACCAGGTCCAGCAGTGGCCCGCTGTTGGTGATCGACTCCATCCCGCTGTCGAACTCGTCCTCGGAGACCAGCCCGTAGACGAAGCGCTTGACGTCGTCGTACGAGCTCCACATCAGCACGACCTGGACCACGGCGGCGACCGCCGTCACTCCCATCAGGCCGATGCTGACGAGCGCTATCCGCCGCAACGGCCGGTATTTCGGCGCCGCGACCACCGCCGGATAGGGCGGATACTGCCCCGCCGGATACCCCGGATAAGGCCCCTGCGGCCTCGGATAAGGCTGACTCACCTTCCCCACCTCCCCGTGGGACAAGTTATCCCAGCCCAGGGAGCCCTCACCCAGTTATCCACAGCCCAGCGCACCACCGGCCGGCAAAGCGGGGTGCAGACGCGCAGCTCAGACGGACGCGAAGGCCTCTTGGGCTGCTGGCAGGGCAAGAGCCCTGTCGGAGGCGGAGAGGCCGATCCGGGTGCGGCGGTCAAGGAGGTCGTCTTCGGTCATGGCGCCTTCGTGGCGTACTGCGAAGCGGAGCTCGGCGTGGGTCGTCGCCAGCCCGGGCGCGATCGGCAGCAGTAGTGAGGGGTCTCCCGCGATGACGTCAGGCGCCTCGATGCCGTAGCGCTGGACGAAGCGGGCAGGTGCCCGGACGGCGGCCAGGTGGCCCCGGGAGGCGGCACCGACGAGAGGGATGCGGTGGGTCAGGCAGGGGCGGCGGACCTCGACCGACGACTGCGCGAGGGCGGTGTCGAGAACGTCCTGCGCCATCCGCCGGTAGGTGGTGAGCTTCCCGCCCACGATCGTCACGACACCTTCGGGACTCGTGATCACCGCATGCCGCCGTGAGATGTCGGCGGTCTTGGACCCGCCGTGGTGATGGCCGGTGTCGAGCAGCGGCCGCAACCCCGCGTAGGTGCCGAGCAGGTCGTCCCTGGTCAGCGGCACGCGCAGGGCCCCGCTGATCGTGTTGAGCAGGAAATCGATCTCGGACTCAGTGGCGTGCGGTGCGTCGCTCACCGGCCCCGGCGCATCCTCGTCGGTCAGCCCCACGTACACCCGGTCGTCCGGAGCGGGAATGGCCATCACCACCCGGCGCAACTCCCCCGGCACCGGCACGGTCAACACGGCCGACAACCCACCGAAGGCCGACTGCGGCAGCACCAGGTGAGACCCCCGGCTGGGCCGCAGCTTGATGCCGGAGGCCACCTGATCCGCCCAGATCCCGGCCGCGTTGATGACGATCCGGGCATCCACGCTCAACCGCCGGCCAGACAACTGATCCACCAGTACCGCGCCGGCACCGGTCACCTGCTCCGCCGAGCACCGCGTGATCACCCGCGCTCCGTACGACGCAGCGGTGCGCGCGATCGCGACGACCAGCCGCGCATCGTCGTACAGCTGGCCGTCCCAGGTGAGGAAGCCGCCGCGCAGTCCCTCGGGGCGCAGCGTCGGGGCGTAGCGGAGGATCTCGGCCGAGCTGATCCGGCGGGAGTGCGGCAGGTAGTCGTCACTGGTCCGCGCGAAGGTGCGGAGCACGTCGCCGCCGAGGAAGGCGCCGCGCAGCATCGCCGCCTGCGCGATCCTTGCCTGCGGCAACCATGGCGCGACCTGCGGGACCGGGTGGACGAGATGTGGCGCGGTGGTCTTCATCAGGATGCCGCGCTCGACCGCGCTCTCGTACGCGATCCCGACATGCCCCGAAGCCAGGTAGCGCAGGCCGCCATGCACCAGCTTCGAGCTCCAGCGGCTGGTCCCGAAGGCCAGATCGTGCTTCTCCACCAGGGCAACGGTCAGCCCGCGCGCGGCCGCGTCGAGGGCGACCCCGACCCCGGTGACGCCGCCGCCGATCACCAGCACGTCGACCTTGCCGGTCGTCTCGAGCCAGTCCAGCTCGCGCGTCCGCCGGGCCGCGTTCAAACTGGCGTTGCCCACCGCGATCATGGCGTCAGGTACCTCGTCAGCATCACCCGCAGCTCCTCGTCCAGCTCCGGGTACTCCTTCGGCTCGGCGAGCACCGGTCCCGACACCGCCGACGCCAGCGAGACCAGGATGATCTGCCGCGACAGCCAATCCGGGTCGCCGTCGCGGATCGACCCGTCCGCCTGACCCGCCTCGATCCCCGCCTTGACCAGTGCGAGGTGTGCGACCGTGCTGCTGCCTCGCCGCTCGAGCAGGTACGGCGTGAGGAACTCCGGGTCGAGCTCGATGATCTTGCGCATCAGCGGGTGGGTCCGGGTCTTCGCGACCACCTCGACGACCCCTTCGACCAGGCGGGAGCGCCCGTCCACGGAGTCGGGCTGGAAGGCCGAGACCAGCGCGGTGGTCCACTCCCGGGTCATCAGCGCGGCGACCACGGCCTGCACATTCGGCCAACGACGGTAGAGCGTCGCCCGGGAGACCTCCGCGTGCCGGGCGATGTCGGCCATCGTCATCCGGCGCATCCCGATCGCGAGCAGCAGTTCGTACGCCGCGTCGAGGATCCGCTCCTCGCCGATCGCGTTCGCCGGCGTGGGCCGGGTGGAGGCCGGAGCCCCCTCACCGTTGCCTGGGTCCACCGAGGTCGCGCCCGTGGAGCCGCTGCCCGTGGAGCTGCTGGCTGTCGAGCTGCTGGCTGTCGAGCTGCTGGCTGTCGAGCTGCTGCCTGTCGAGCTGCTGTCAGGAGAACCGGGGCTGCTGGAGCCGTTGGCGATTTCGCTGCTACGCTGAGACATCACACGTCAGAGTGTATCAGCGACTCCGGCGTGTGGGGAACGTCCGGAAGAGGTGGAGACCAGGGGGTTTCACCTCTTCCGGACGGTACCGCCGAAGCCGACCAATGGGGAGCCCCGAATGACCGAGTCCGACCTGCCGGTGGTGCAACTCACGCCCGGCCGCTGGGGCGACCCGGCCCACCCGGTCGAACTCCCCGCCGCAGCCGTCGAAGCCCTCAAGCACCTCGGCGTACGCCGCCCGGCCGCTCCCGTGGTGGACCCAGCCGTACGACGTACTGCGGGTGAGGGTGAGGCGGCAGGCGACGCGGCTCCGGGTGGTTCGACGGACGACCCGGAGCTCACCCTCGCCGCCCGGGAGGTGCTGGAGAAGGTGCTCGGCGCGGAGCACGTGAAGACCGACTTCGAGACGCGCTGGGGTCATACCCGCGGCTACTCGACGCCCGACCTGCTCCGCCACCGCGCGGGCGACACCTCGGACCTGCCGGCCGCCGTCGTCTACCCGGGCTCGCACGACGAAGTACTGGCGCTCCTCACCGCGTGCGACGAGCACCGGATCGCGATCTCCCCTTATGCGGGCGGAACCTCGGTCGTCGGCGGACTCGCCCCGCAGCGCGCCACGTTCATCGCCGTAGACCTGCGCCGCCTGAACAGACTCGTCAGCATCGACGAGATCTCCCGCACGGCGACCCTCGAGGCCGGCGTACGCGGTACTGCCGCCGAGGCGATACTCACCGAGCACGGGTACACGCTCGGCCACTTCCCGCAGTCGTACGAAGGCGCGAGCATCGGCGGGTATGCCGCGACGCGCTCGAGTGGTCAGTCCTCGGCCGGCTACGGGCGGTTCGACCAGATGGTGGTCGGGCTGACCCTGGCGACTCCGCGCGGCACGGTGGAACTCGGTCGCGCGCCGATGTCCGCGGCCGGCCCGGACCTCCGCCAACTCGTGCTCGGTTCCGAAGGCGCCTTCGGCATCATCACCTCGGTCGTACTCCGGATCCGCCCCCGCCCCACGGAGCGGTCCTTCGAGGGCTGGAAGTTCGCGTCGTTCGACGAAGGCCTGACCGCGATCCGCCGCCTCGCCCAGGACGGCCCGCTCCCGACCGTGCTGCGGTTGTCCGACGAGGCCGAGACCGCGATCAACCTCGCTGACCCGGATGTCCTCGGCGGCGGCACCGGCGGAGTACTGGCGATTGTCGGCTTCGAAGGCACCCATACTGCGGTACGCCGGGCCGAGGTGGCCGAAGTCCTCACAGCCGCAGGCGGCGAATCCCTCGGCAAAGGTCCGGGCGAGACCTGGCGCCAGGGTCGCTACCGCGCTCCCTATCTCCGCGATCCCCTGCTCGACGAGGGCGCCTTGGTGGAGACGCTCGAGACCGCAGGGTTCTGGTCGACCCTGCCGGCGCTGAAGGCGAAGGTCACCGAGGCACTGGTCGCCGCGTTGGCAGAGCAGGGCACTCCTCCGCTGGTGCTCTGCCACGTCTCCCATGTCTACGAGACCGGCGCCTCGCTCTACTTCACGGTGATCTCCGCCCAGACCGACGACGCCGTCGCCCAGTGGCGCAAGGCGAAGGCTGCCGCGAGCCAGGCGATCGCCGAGGCAGGTGGAACGATCACGCACCACCACGCAGTCGGCACCGACCACCGCGACGCCTACGTAACCGAGATCGGCCCGCTCGCGGTCGAAGCCCTGCAGGCCGTCAAGCACGTGCTGGACCCGAACGGCATCCTCAATCCTGGGATCCTGCTCCCCGAGGACTGACCTGCGTCCACAGTGATATGCACAGCTGTTGATAACTTGCGTTAGGTAGTCGAACTATTGCGTCAAGTTAGTACCTTCCTTAAGGTGTGGCGACCCCTTCGCTCCTCCATCCGCCCCCAGGAAGGTGCAAATTCATGTCCACGCCCTGAACTGCGGCGCGGGCAACAGTGGCTGGGACTCCACCTGGAGCGGTTGCAACTGGCTGGAGCCGGGCACGGGCGGTGGTGACCCGACTCCGCCCGCGGGCAACCTGGCCGCAGGTCGCCCGGTCACCGCGAGCAGCTCCGTCCAGAACTACGTGCCCCGCAACACCGTCGACGGAAACGCCAACAGTTACTGGGAAAGCGCGAGCAACTCGTGGCCGCAGTCCCCTGACCGTTGACCTGGGCAACAGCCTCGCGGTGAAGCGGCTGGTGCTGAAGCTACCCCCGAGCTCTGCCTGGGTCCTGGATCCGGGAACACGGCGACGATCACGCTGCCGGGGGCGAACACTCGCTATGTGCGGTTGACCTTCACATCCAACACAGGATGGCCTGCGGGTCAACTGTCCGAGTACGAGGTCTACAGCAGCTAGCTGTGCTTGAGCGCCCAGTCCAGGGCGTAGTCGGCCACCTCTTCCCAGCCCGGTACGCCGCCGGTGAAGTGGGGGCGGCCGGGGAACTCGTAGTAGTCGGTGACCGCGTTGCTCTTGTAACGCTGGTAGTTCTCCTTGGTCATCGCCGGTGGGACGGTGTGGTCCGCGCCGCCGGCGATGATCAGGAGCGGGGCCCTGGTGTCGTTCTTGAAGTTCACCTTTGTGGCCGCGTTCGGGTTGAAGTTCGCGGTCGCCGCCTGGAAGAGCGGGCGTGCGGTCGACGGCACGTGGTACTCGTCGTAGAGAGCGTCCGAGTCCGCCTTGCTCAACGTGTTCGTGAAGGCGAAGTGCCACTGCTCCTTGGTCAGGCCGACGGTCTTGTTGCGGTTCAGGGGGTTCGTCAGCGCCGGGGCCGAGGCCTTGAGCGCCGACAGCGGCAGCCGGAGTACTCCCTTGATCGGCGCCGGGTCGATCGCCACCCCGGCCGCGCCGAGACCCCGGTCGAGCAGCAACTGGACGATCGCGCCACCGAACGAGTGGCCCATCAGGATCGGTGGGGTGTCGAGGTCGCGGATCTTGCGGTCGTAGCTGTCCACGATCTCGGTCAGGCCGAGCCCGTTCATCACCGACGGGTCCCGGCGCAGGGTCTCCAGGTCCGCGTTCATCCGCGGCCATTCGGGAGCAATGACAGTCTCGCCGCGCTCGGTGTAACGAGTGATCCAGTGCTGCCAGGACAGTGAGGTCAGCCAGAGACCGTGGATCAGGACGATGGTTCGCGGAGTGCCTTCAGTCATACGTGCTCCTCGGGTCGCCTCATGCTCGCAGGCGGTACTGGCCGAAGCAATGGATTCACGGATCTCTTGACCTCAAGTTCTCTTGAGGTATGAGAGTGACGGACATGACTCCTGATTCCCTGACCCGTCCCGTTGCTCTCGTCACCGGCGCCTCCGCCGGTCTCGGCCTCGCGCTCGCGCACGGTCTGGCCGACCGTGGCTGGGCGCTGATCATCGACGCCCGGGGCGCCGACGCACTGAAGGACGCGGCCGACGCGCTGGCCGGCCGCACCGACGTCGTACCGCTCGCCGGTGACGTCACCGACCCCGACCACCGGGCCGATCTCGCCGACGCCGTGGGTGAGCTCGGCCGCCTCGATCTGCTGGTGAACAACGCCAGCTACCTCGGCCCGAGCCCGCTGCAACCGTTGGCCGTCGCCGACATCGACGAACTCCGGCGCGTTTACGAGGTCGACGTGATCGCGCCGATCGCCCTGACCCAGGCGCTGGTGCCGGCGCTGACCGCGAACTCCGGCATCGTGCTCAACATCAGCTCCGATGCCGCAGTGGAGGCATACGAGGGTTGGGGTGGCTACGGTTCGGCCAAGGCTGCTCTGGACCACGCGAGTGCAGTACTGGCGGCAGAACACCCCGCGCTGGCCGTCTACGCGGTCGACCCGGGTGATCTGCGGACAGCCATGCACCAGGCGGCCTTCCCGGGCGAGGACATCTCGGACCGCCCGGAGCCGGCCACCGCAGTACCGGCGTTCCTGCAGTTGCTCGACAGCCGGCCGGCGAGTGGTCGCTACCGGGCGGCGGAGTTCGCCCCGGCGGTGACCTCGTGAGAGTTCATCCCCACACCAGATTCACCCTGCCCGACGAGCTGAACGCGGCGGAGCCACCGGAAGCGCGAGGGCTGGCCCGGGACCGGGTGAGGCTGCTGGTCGCGGAGGGGTCGACCGTCACGCATACCCGGTTCGACCGGATCGGGGAGCACCTGCGGCCGGGAGACCTGTTGCTCGTGAACACCTCTGGCACGCTGCCCGCGGCGGTGGACGGCTCGTGGATCACCGGCGGAGGAGTTGCTCCGGTTGTCGTCCACTTCTCCACAGCGCTCGACGACGGCACCTGGGTGGTCGAGTTGCGCAGTGGTGGGATGCCGATGTTCGGTGGCGCGGCCGGCGACCGGGTGGAGCTCCCCGAGGGCACGCTGACTCTGCTGGAGCCATACGACCCCGGGAGCACCAGGCTCTGGCGAGCCAAGCCGCCAGTTGCGGACGTGGTCGCCTACCTGGGTCGCCACGGTCGCGCGATCACCTACAAGTACGTCGACCGGCAGTGGCCGCTCGCGCTCTACCAGACGGTGTTCGCGAACCAGCCGGGTTCGGCGGAGATGCCGAGCGCTGGAAGGCCGTTCAGCTTCGAGCTGGTGAGTCAGTTGGCCGCGTCCGGAGTACTGATCGCGCCGATCCTGCTGCACTGCGGGGTGTCGTCGCTGGAGAGCTACGAGCCACCGCTGCCCGAGCGGTACGACGTATCGGAGCACACCGCGCGGCTGGTGAACTGGGTGAAGGCCAACGGCGGCAGGGTGATCGCTGTCGGGACCACGGCGGTGCGGGCGATCGAGTCGGCCGCACAGCCTGACGGATCAGTCGCGGCCGCGGGTGGTTGGACGGACCTCGTGCTCGGGCCGGATCATCCCGCTGCCGTCGTGGACGGGCTGATCACGGGCATGCACGCGCCGGAGGCTTCCCACCTGCTCCTGCTGGAGTCGGTGGTCGGAGGCGACGTCGTACAGCACGCCTACGACGCCGCCCTCCAACGTGGCTACCTGTGGCACGAGTTCGGCGACAGCTGCCTGATGTTGCGGAGCTGACCGCAGCCGGTCAGACCTTCTCCTTCTCGGTCGCCGGCTCCTGCTCGGCGACGACCTCGGGGATGACGGCCTCAGGGACGTCGACCTCGGGGGCCGCCGGCTCCCCCAAGGAGGTCACTGCGCTGAAGTCGGTCGGCGGTCCGATCAGCGGCGGTCCACCCTCGTTCCCGGGCCGGGCCCGCTTGTCGACCGCCCGCGGGCTCACGGCTGCCACCACCGATCCAGTCGGCGGCCGCCGACGGCCTGTGGATGAATCCGCAGCACCTTCGAAGTCAAAGCTCTGGTCATCGTGAATGTCCTTACCTGCAAGAGGTCCCCCGTTGGGACTTCCATCCGGTAGGACTATCGACAGGTGCGTAACGTCATGCCCCCGCGCCAGACCGAAGCAGAATTGTGGCCTAGGCCGAAATAGTTCGGTTTTCAACGGCCGTCGAGCTGATGTGGTCCGAGGAAGTCGTCGGTGCGGAGGTCCCGCGGGAAACCGAGCTCGAACTCAGTCGCGGCCTCCAGCCGTCCGACAGCCTCGCCGGGCAGTTCCAGCTCGAGCGCGGCGAGGTTGTCGGCCAGCTGAGCAGGCGAGCTCGCCCCCGCGAGTGGGTGAACCGCTCGCGAGTGCGCCCGAGTCCAAGCAAGCGCCACCTGAGCCGGTGTCGCGCCCAACTCCCGAGCCACCTCCTGTACTGCGGCCAGCACCTTGCGCTCGCGTTCATCCAGAGCGGTGTCGGCGGATCGGCCCAGCTTCCCGTGCGCGAGCGGAGCCCAGGCCGCCACGGTCAGGCCGAACGCCTCGGCCATCGGCAGGAGTTCCCGCTCGATATCTCGCTGCAGGAGGCTGTACGGTACCTGCAGCCCGGCGAACTCCGTCCAGTCGTGCCACTGCGCCAGGGTGTTCGCCCGGGCGACGATCCACGACGGCGCCTCGGAGATCCCGGCGTACAGGATCTTGCCCGTCCGGACCGCGTCGTCGAGGGCGCGCAGGGTCTCCTCGACCGGCGTGTGCCGGTCCCAGAAGTGCACCCAGTAGATGTCCAGGTGATCCGTCCGCAGCCGGCGTAGGCTGGACTCGAGGGCGAGCCGGAGGTTCTTCCGATGGTTGCCTGCGGCATTGATGTCCGAGGGGTCGCGGGGCAGCGAGTACTTCGAGGCGACCACGAACCGGTCGCGCCGCCCGGCGAGCACCTCGCCGACGATCTCCTCGCTGCCGCCGTACGCGTCGGCCGTGTCGATCACGTTGCCGCCGGACCCGGCGTACAGGTCGATGATCGGGCGGGCCTGGTCCACCGAGCCGAACCGCATGGCGCCGAGGAACAACTCGGAGTCCCGCAGGCCGGTGCGGCCGAACAACCGGTAGCGCATCAGCGGGCGTACCCGTGCAGGAAGGCGTGCACGCCGGTGGTGACGGACTCGGTGATCTCGTCGGTGGTCAAGGACTCTCCTCGGTAGGACGGGTTGGCGCCGGAGATGAGCAGGGAGAAGCGCAGCGCCGCCCGGAGCGGGTCGACCACCTCGAGCAACCCGTCGGCGGCGAAGGCAGCGAGCCGGTCGGCCAGCGTCCAGGCGGGGCACGACCAGGTCGCCCTCGTCATCGACGACCTCGTCTCCACCGACCCGTGGTCACCGCGGTTCGTGCGGGTCTACGGCACCGCCGAGGTCGTCGAACGCACCGGCATGTTCGGCCCGAGCGTCTACCTCCGGATCACCCCGACGACCAGTTGGAGCTGGCACCTCGACGGCCGGGCTGCCGACCACTCCGACGAGGACTTCGCGCCTCGCCGTACGGTTCACACCGTCAGCGGCCGAGCAGACCAGGCAGCGTCGCAGCAGTGATGACCTCGGCTTGACGTGGAAAGACCTGCTCGGTCAGCACCCGATGGACTTCGGCGTTGGGATCAGCACAGCAGTCGGCAAGCACGTAGAGGCGGTAGTCCCGGTCCGCGGCGTCGCGCACGGTGGACAGCACCACGCCGCTGGTGGAGACGCCGGCCAGGATCAGGTTGTCGGTGGTGCGCGGGTTGAGCAGCTTCGCCAGGTTCGTGGTGCTGAAGGCGCCGACCCGGGTCTTGGTGACCACGATGTCGCCCGGCTCGGGGGCCAGTTCGGGGATGATCGCAGCCTCCGCGGACCCGTCGGCCAGGCGACCTGATCCGGCCAGTACGGCGAACGACTTGTTCAGCGGGGAGACCGCGTCGTAGTCCTGGGCACCGAACGCGACCCGGACGTAGGCGATCCGCACGCCGGCCGACCTCGCTCGCCGAAGGGCCTGCGCGGTACGCCGGACCAGCTCGTCCGGGTCGGCGAGGTTGCTCACGATGCCCGTCTGGAAGTCCATCACCAGCAAGGCGGTCCGGGTCGGGTCGAGGGGCATGGTCATGCCTGGCTTCCTCCCGTGAGCGGGCGAACTGAGGTACGGATGACGATGTGGGTGCCCAGGAGTTGACGTTCCCGGCCGGAGCCGGGGGCTGGGCGTTCCACCGCGAGGCGGACTGCGGCCTTGCCCATCTCCTCGTGCGGCATGTAGACGGTGGTCAGCGGTGGCGAGAGTTCCTGCGCCACCGGGATGTTGTCGTAGCCGACCAGGGAGATGTCGTCGGGCACGCTGAGGCCCTTCTCCCGCAAGGCGGCCAGAGCACCCGAGGCCATCACGTCTCCCCCGCGGCCTCGGCGACGCCGGTGGCGACCAGGCTGCGCAGTGGCGACACCACGCCCGAGACGATCATCGCGATCGACGTCGCCGGGGCGGACCGCTTCGGCGCCCGGGTGGTGACGACGTACTGGAGCTCCTCGACGGCCTGGAGCACCTTCGCGCGCGTCGGCTCGGCGACCGGATAGTCGCTGGTCAGCGCGCGCGACGCGGTGGCGACCGAGACCTGGGCGCGCCGGGCGACGTCGCGCAGCGTCGGCCCGCGTCGTGTCGGTGCCCCCTCGATCTCAGCCATCAGTACTTCTTACCTGATCCCGGTGAAAATTGCGTCGAGGTCGAACTCCTGCTCGCGCCCGTCCGGCCACACCACCGTCACGACCACGCCGTCCACGCTCGCGCTGACGGTGTCCTCCACCTCGACACCGCTCAGCGAAGCACTCGCCACATAGACGGTGTTCTCCTTCGACGTCGTGCCGAGCAGCTCGGGCACGACCGCCCATTCGCCGTACGCGGTCCCGTACGACGCGGACGCCGAGCCCGCCGATTCCCAACCGTGCAAGCCGGATACACTCGATCGGAGCTCACCGGCCCGTACGCCGACCGTCGTACCGGCGACGGCTTGTTCGAAGTCGGACGGGTGTGAGCCCGCCACCGCCCAGCCCGCCAACCGCACCGGCAATTCAGGCGGAACCCAGACCAGCCGGTGGATCCGCACCTCGAGCGCACCCCGCACTGCGGTGATGCTGTCGATCCGCGCCGACGGCAGCACGGGCCCACCGTCGGCCGTATCGCTCCCCTCCCACGGCGAGAACAGGGGGAACCGCGGCGCATGCCAGGACGCGAGCCAGTTGTCCCCCGCCGCGGTGTTGTGGATCCGACGTCGCGCACTCCACACTCGGCGGATCTTCACCTGCAGGTCGTTGTCCGACGGATCGTGCAGCGAGGTCGGCCCGGTCCGGGTCGAGTAGCCGAAGCGGGAGTAGAGCGGATCAGGCGCCCCTGCGTCCGCAGCATCCGGCTTCAGGTGGTCGTTGCCGTGGTTGTGCACCCGGACAAGTCCGTCAGCCGCGGTGTTCTGGATCAACAGCCCCGCCGGCGCCACCGCGCGCACGTAGTCGGCCTGGTCCGCGGGCAACTCCTCCTCGGCCGCCGTCCAGACAGGATGATCCGCCGGCAGCATCAGTGCCAGGAACCCCTTCGACGCCCAGTACGGCGAACTTGGGCCGGAGTACCGCTGGACGGTCGGCAGGTGCTCGCCGTGCCAGCCGAGGGAGAGAACCCCGTGGTCCGTGATCGAGCCGCGTTCGACGAAGTAGCGCAGTCCCGCGGACAGGATGCGCCGCGACTGCCCGGGATTCAGCGGGGTTTGGCCGGCCAGTTCGCCGAGAGCCACCGCCGCCAGGGTCGCCGTGCGGTAGGTCATGCTGCGGCCGTAGTACAGCGGTGAGCCGTCGCGGTCGAAGGTCTTCCCGAACATCTCCAGGAACTCCTTCAGCCGCGGCCCGAGCTTCTCCTCCAGCGTCGTCAGGCCTCGGAGGTGCGCGTGCAGCACCGGGTAGAGGTGCATCGCCCAGCCGACGTAGTGGTCGAACGCGTCGCCCGCGCCGTCGCTGTACCAGCCCTCGTCGCGATACCAGCCCTCGATCAGCCCGAGCGCCCGCTCGATCACGTACGCCGTCTGCTCGTCCGCGCGGCCGACTCCTTCGAGGAAGCTCGCGATCGTGGCCGGGAAGAGGTACCAGTTGTTCGGCGAGGGCTCCTGCTCGATCGTCGCGCGGAATCAGGCGGCCAGGCGGTCCTGCTCGTCGGGCGCGAGCCGTCCCCAGGTGTCGTCCTTGGTGAGGTGCAGGCTGAGCGCGATGCCGGCGGCCTCGACGTGCGGCTGCCCGGTCCGGCCGACGTGTCCGACCACCGGCCAGGATTCGTCGTCATCGGCTCCGACCGTGCGGGTGCCCGCGACCAGGCCGTCGACGTACCCCTGCAGGTGGCCGTTCTTGTCCGAGCCACCCGCGTGCAGGAAGGCCGCCAGCAGGAAGGTGCGGGCGAAACCCTCGAGCCCGTCGGTCGCCGGTCCCTGCTGGGACGGCCGGCCCGGGAAGTTGATCCGTGCACCCTGCGGGGACCGGTACGCGTCGGCCGACTGCAGCAGGTGGTCGGCGACGGCGACCCAGTGGTCGCGGGTCAGTCCGGTGTACGGGCTCAGACCGCGGTCCTCTTCGGGGAGCAACGAGCCCAGCAGTCCGGAAACCTGCAGCGGGGGCAGCACGGGTTGCATGGATTACCTTTCTTCGGCGGCGGAGATCCAGTTCCAGGTGGCGGGCAGGGCCTCGTCCAGCGGCGGCAGGTGCGGGTGCCACTTGAGCTCCCACTCCAACGACAGCCAGTACTCCGTGCCCCGCAAGGCCTGCAGCAGTTGGTCGATCGGGTAGTCGCCGGCGCCGCTCGGCACCGGCCGGTAGTCCTTGGTGGAGTCCTCGTCCTTGATCTGGACGAAGTCGATCCACCGCTTCAGCAGGTCGAGCGCCTCGGCCGGGGTCTCGCCGTGGCTCCAGGTGTGCGCGCTGTCCCAGATGACCTTGGCGTTGTGCCCGGGGACCTCGGTGTCGAGCAACCCGCACAGCGCGGCCATCCTCCGTCCGGCCGAGTGGGAGTCGTGCGTCTCCAGCAGGATGGCGACTTCCCGCGGAGCCGTCGTGACCCGGTCCAGCGCGCGGATCTCACCCGGCGTGGGCGAATCACCCGCCTCGGACGCAGTACTGGGGTTGTCGCCCGGGAAGACGCGGACGCCGCGAGCGCCCAGGTCGGCGGCGAGTTCGAGATGCGCGTCGAGGGGTTGCTCCTCGACCGCGCACAGCTTGACGTAGCTGTTGATCGCGAGGATCTCCAGTCCGGCGTCCTCGATCCGGCTCCGCAGGTCGCGACGTTCCGTGGCGGTCAGACCGGTGTGGGTGAACTCGTCGTCCGCGGTCCGGAGTTCGAGGCCGGAGATATTGTTGCCTTCAGCAAGTTTCAGGACGTGGTCGAGTGGTGCGCCGGGGCAACCCAGCGTGGAGAAGGCGAGTTTTGTCATCCCTTGATCCCTGAGGTAGCCATGCCCGCGATGAAATACCGCCGGCCGAAGATGAACAGCAAGATCATCGGCAGCGTAGCGAGTGCGGACATCGCCAGCAGGAACGGCCACTGCACGCTGCCCGAGCCCTGCGCGAAGGTCGCGAGGCCGAACTGCAGCGGCCGCAGATTCTCCGAGCTGGTCGCCACCAGCGGCCAGATGAAGCCGTTCCAGGCGGACTCGACGTTGAACAGCGTGATCGTGACGAAGGCAGGTGCGGCCAGCGGCGCCATGATCCGGAAGAAGATCCCGATCTCGGAGACGCCGTCGACCCGGGCCGCGTCGGCCAGCTCGGCCGGCAGCGAGATGAAGAACTGCCGGGCCAGGAAGGTGAACAGCGGCGCCGAGACGGACGTGTTCGACTCCGAGCCGCTAGCGGCCGACTCGGAGTGGTGGCAGCTCCCGAACGTGCTGCTCACCCCGCACCTCGGCGCGCAGACCTGGCACTCGCGACGGACCCAGGGTTCGATCGTGATCACGGAGATCCGCAGGTACTGCGCGGGGTTGGACCTGCAGCACGAGGTCTACCCCTCGACGTACGACCTGATGGCCTGACGCCTTGCAGGACTGACGTCTCGAGGGTCTGGGGTCAGACCCAGCGGCGGCGGGGGTGGGTCCTCGGTGCCGTGATCTCGGAGTCGTCCTTCTCCGGCTCCGGGGCGGCCGGCTGCTGGGCCGGCGCCTCGTAGGAGTACGGCGAGTTCTGCTGGTAATCCGTGGCCGGCTGGTCCGAGTAGCTGCTGCCGTACTCCGGGGTGGAGTAGTCGGTGCTGTAGGACTCCTGCGTGTAGTTCGGGCTGTACGACGTGTCGTAGCTCTCGTTGCTGTAGTCCGACTCGGTGTACGAGTTCTGCTGCGACGAGTACGAGGAGTCGTAGGTCGAGCCGTAGTTGTCGTACGAAGGCTCCGAGGAGTACGACTCGTACGAGGACGGGCTGTAGGTGCTCTCCGGGGTGTACGTCGACTCGGGTGCCTGCGGCGTTTCCGGCTCGGAGTACTGGTACGACGTCGAGTAGTCCGAGGTGTACGACGACTCGTAGGTCGACGGGACCGCGGGGGCGTCGTACGCGGGGTACGTCGGCTCCGGGGCGTAGGTGGGCTCCGGCGTGTAGGACGGCTCGGGGCCGAACGACGGGACCGGCGGGAGCGGCTTCGACGGGGTGAGGAAGTCGTCCGGCTCGGAGACGGCCGGCGCCTGCTCGTAGTAGCTCGTGGAAGCCGGCACCGCGGCCTGGACCGTCGACGGGCTGTCCACCGCGACCCGAGCGGCCCTGCGACCGGCGCGCGCAACGGGTGCGGGCTCAGGCTCGGGTGCGGGCTGCGGGGCCGGCGCCACCGGTTCGGAGGAGGTCAGGTAGTCCGAGGAGTTGCTGTAGGACGACGAGTAGGACTCGGAGTACGAGGTGGCCCAGGACGGCTCCGATGGCTCGGCCGGGCGAGCCGCAGGCTGATAGGGGTCAGCAGTTCGGGCTGCGGGCTGGTACGCGTACGGGTCGGGCTGAACGGGCGGCGGCGGTGCGACGGTCTCGGCCTGCCAGCTCGGCAGCGGCGCGGACAGCAGGTCGTCGTTCGCCGGGGTGTACGGGTTGGCCGGGGTCGACCAGCTCGGGGTCTCGAGGCCGGCGGACGACTGCCGGTAGGAGGGAGTCGCCTCCTTGACCTGGCCGGTGTCCTCGCGCCAGCTCTCGACCGGGCTGAACTGCTGCGTCGCCGGGCCGGCGTCCTGCCAGGTCTCCACGACCGGAGCGAACGGGCTCCACTTCGGCGCTTCCTCGGCCGGCTGGTTCGCGGGCCCACCGAGCGACGAGCCGCCGGCGAGTTGCAGCTGACGCTCCCGTACGGGCGGCGCCGCGATCGGCTCGGAGATGATCTGCTGCTCGGAGGTGTCGTCGTCGGCCATCACCCGGGAGACGTGGTAGCTCGGCACCGCGGCGATCCTCGGCTCGCGCTGGTCCCACCACGGGATCCACTCGCGGGTGGTCTGCATGGTGGTGATCTTGCGGATCACCAGCGTCGCGCCGACCGCGGAGATCGCGGTCAGCACGAGGGACGCGGTACCGGCCAGGGCGATGCCGCGGAGTGACCCGACGGTCGCCTCCATCCACATCAGCGCCCGGCGGATGACCACGTCGAACACGAGAGCGCCGACCCAGGCCACCCACCACACGTTCGTGAGGAGGGGTTTCCTGAGCCGGCGGAGGTCGTCGGCGTAGACCGGGGTCTTCGGATCGCTGGCTAGCCAGACGTCGTCGACTATCTGCTTGGGGTACCAGAGGTTCGGTCCCGGGCAGAACCAGCTGGCCAGCACCCAGCCGTGGCTGCGGCGGTGGTCGGCCTGGCAGAAGACCTCGGAGTTGACCCGGGCCCGCCACAACCAGATCACGAAGACCACGGCGGCGGCGACGGAGATGATGACGTTCGGGATCGAGGTGATCCGGGCGATGCTGTCGGCGCGGTTCAGATCCGCGTCGTCGACGTTCGGTCCACCGGTCAGGTACGTGTGGACGACGCCGTAGGTGTTCCAGTCCGACCAGGTACAGAGCAGGTGCGTGAGGGTCGAGGCTCCGAGCAGTCCGATCGCGATCCGGCCGACCGTGCCGACCTCCTGAAATTCTTCAGGCGCGTGTGGCTGCCACTCATCGTTTTCTTCAACAGCAGAAAGCACTGCTCGTTGCGGGTGGCTCACGTCGTGCGTCCCTCGCGTTGCTGGAACTCCGTCTGTTCGGCGTTTCGGTCGAATCCTGCCCCCGCGTGACCGAGCCACATTGATACCACGAAGTAAGTACTCGTGTGGAGTCGATGCCAGCACGGAGGGTATCGACTTAACGCGGTCTTTTCGTACGCCCATCACCACTTGTAACGAGCCACTTGACGGTCCGTGACGGGTTGGTTTACCGCGCAGGAGGTTGCCACGGTCCGTTGAGCGGATGCTGAGCGGGCTCGCGGGCCCACCACGGTGTCCACGGCCGGCGCATCTGCAGGTCGTTGATCCGCTGGACGAGGATCACTGCGAGTACAGCCGCGGCTGTCGTGCTGAGGGCGGAAATGCTGGACATCACAGCGTTCGTCCGGAGTTCGGATAATTGGGGCAACCCGTCTAGCACGCTGCGCTGGGCGATGTTATCGAGCACCAGCCCGACCACCCAGGTCAGCCACCACGCCCACACCAGCCGGGTGCCTGGGATGACTCGCAGGGTCGGCGTCAACGGCGGCGTCCGGGGGTCGCTGGCGGCGACGATGTCGTCTACCACCCACTTCGGGTACCAGAGGTTCACCACCGGGCAGATCCAGCTACCGAGCACCCAGCCCCGGGTGAAGCGGTGCTCGCCCTTGCAGAACATCTCCGCGTTCCAGCGGACCCGCCACAGCCAGACGATGAAGACCACCGCGGCGGCGAAGAGCGCGAGCGCCGCGACGATCCCGAGCGAGCCGGAGATCAGGTCGGCCTGGTTGAGCAGCCGTTCGTTCCGGGTCTCCTCGTAGGTCTTCAGCGCGGCGTACGAGTGCCAGTCGGACCAGGCTGTTGCCCAGCCCATCACCGTGACCAGGCCGATCAGGATCGAGGCGGCCAGGCCCATCGCCTGCTCGGAACTGAACCAGCGGTCCAGCGGCGGCTGGGGTGGCCGGCTAGGCATCCGGTGGAAACCGCCTGTCTGATGACCGGTCACGTATACCCCTCGTTACCAGGCCCGGTGCCAGGGATGAGCGACCGGACGAAATCCACCGTGGTGAGGCGGGGAAATCAGAAATAGCACAACCCGGTGTGATCAGGCGAGAACCTTGCGTGCCCGTCGCGGCGAGTGTCCTGCGCCCTACCCCATTCTGCCGCGCCCGGCGCGGTCCGTGGAGGCGGAAAGGCTGGTGGTGGGGCAGAAAAGTGTCGGTGCCGGGGCGGACAATCGATCCATGCGCTGGTCTGTGATCGATTCGCCCATCGGTGACCTCTCCCTTGCCGTCGACGACGACGGTCTCTGCCGCCTGCACTTCGGCGCGGTCGACGTCGGCCCGCAGGTCGAGCGGGACGACCTGCTGCTGTCCGCGCAAGAGCAGTTGAAGGCGTACTTCGCCGGTGAGTTGACCGAGTTCGACCTGCCGCTGTCGGTGCGCGGTGGGTCGGAGTTCGAGCGCTCGGTCTGGGCCCAGCTGCGCCGGATCCCCTACGGCGAGATGCAGACGTACGGCGAGGTCGCGAAAGCGGTCGGCGATCCGGGCGCGGCCAGGGCGGTCGGAGTGGCGTGCAACCACAACCCGATCGCGGTGATCGTGCCCTGTCACCGGGTCGTCGGCGCCGGCGGCAAGATGGTCGGCTTCGGCGGCGGCATCCCCACCAAACGCCACCTCCTCGAACTGGAAGCCAGGATCACCCTGGAAACCGTCTGGCTCTGACCGCGCCATCAGCCGCGGAACACCTCCAGAGATCCATCGCCCAGGCCGGTTGGGTAAGGGGTGGATGAAGGTTTGGGGGCGGGGGGACCCGGGTGCTGGGAGTGGGCCCTCGGAGGACTAATGTCGCGGTGTGCGATCACGCTGACACGGTTTGATCACACGTTTGATCGATAGCCGCCCTATCCGCCCGACCTCCCCCTCCGACTCCTCGATCAGCGCCGCCAGCTTCCAAGGGTTCGTCTCCGCGGCCCCCGCCAGGTGGTCCGGCAACAGCGGTCCGTCCGCCGCTGCCGTAGCCGCGCTGAACTCCGTACCGCCCCGAACCCTGCCCGGAGACGAACGAGATGACCCAGCCCCCGTCCAGCTCAGTGCCGAACCCGGACCTGAGCGAGTTGATGGACAAGAGTGCCGAGGAATGGTCGGCACCGGAGATCCAGAGCGCGGCCCGCTCGGCCCTGCAGGCGCACGCGCCCGACCGCGAGCCGCTGACCTGGATCAAGCGCTTCGGCGTGCTCCCCTGGCTGCACCGCAACGACGCCGTCTGCCGCGAGTGTGGCGGCACCTACCCGTGCATCACCCACCGCTACGCCACCCAGCTTCTCTCCGCGGGCCGAATCCCCAACACCCGTCCGGAGAAAGACGCCCCCGACTCCCCAGAAGCCTGACGGCTCCGGCTGCGGCGACCGCGTGATGCCGCAGCTGCAGTGGTGAATGACGAAGGCCGCGAACCCTGGATGGGTCGCGGCCTTCGCCGTTGCGGGTCTTGCGGGACTGCCGGTCAGGCTGCCGGCCCGGGATCAGGAGTCGGTGGGCTTGGAGTTGGTCGAGCCGGTGGAGCGACGCTGGGTGGAGGTGGCCTTCTTCGCGGTGCCGTCGGACGGGGACTTGGTGGTGTCGTCCTCCTTGGCCTCCGGCTTCGCGTCCGGCTTGGCCTCCGGTTTCGCCTCCTCGGTCTTGCCGTTGGGCGAAACGGTCTCGTCCTTGGCCTCCGGCTTCGGCGCCGTGTCGGTCGCGGTGCCGGCCGGCTTCTCGGCGGCGGGGCGCGACGTCGTACCGGCGGGGGCCGAGCTGTAGTCGCGGCCGCTGGTCGGGGTCGACTGCCAGGCCGGCTCCGGCGGGGTCAGCAGCTTCTTGACGGCCGCGGCGGCCAGCGCGCCGAAGCCGAGGAAGAGCACGAAGTTGCGGAACTTGTGGCCCTTCTTGGGTACGTCGATCTCGCCCTTGAGCGCGGCCTTGGTGGCCTTGCCCCGGCGCGAGGTCTCCTCGATGACCGGCTCGGCGGCGGCTGCCAGCGCGGCGAGCGCGGCGGTCACCTTCGGCACCAGGTCGTCGTTGAGCCGCTCACGCGCCTTCTCGGCGGCGTGCTCGGTGGCGGGACCGACCTTGCTCAGCGCGTCGTCGATCACCGGCTGGGCCTTCTCGACCGCGGTCTGGGCGACGGCGGCGCCGCGCTCGACGGCCTTCTCCGCGTACGGCGACACCTTCTCCCGTGCGGTGCCCACTGCCGGCCCCAGGTGGTCACGCACCTGGCCGGCCACTGGTCCGACCTTCTGCGATGCCGACTCGGCGTATGGCCGGACCCGATCCTTCGCGGTCTCGACCCTGCCCTTGGACTTCGACGAACCCACGGTTCCTCCTCGGTGCCGCCCGCGTCGATGGGCGACTCTCGAGCCCATCGGCGGCCTGGACGATCTGGTACGGCTCTGGACAAATCCGGCTGTCTCTGCATCGTACGACGTACCCAGCCGATAAACGGCGGCGACCGACCCTGAGATCACCCTGTGCTGTCGGCCGGGCCGGTCGATGACGGTCCTCCTTGAGGCCCATGACAGGATCGATGTCGTAAGCCGTAACCGATGAGGAGTATCTCGTGGCCGAAGAACTGTTCGCGACGCTGGAGACGACGAAGGGTGATGTCGTCATCAAGCTGTTCCCCGATCATGCGCCGAAGACCGTGCAGAACTTCGTCGGCCTGGCCGAGGGCACCAAGGAGTGGACCGACCCGACCACCGGTCAGCCCAGCACGGCGCGCTTCTACGACGGCCTCGGCTTCCACCGGGTGATCGACGGCTTCATGATCCAGGGCGGCTGCCCGCTCGGCACCGGCACCGGTTCGCCGGGCTACGCCTTCGACGACGAGATCCACCCGGAACTGCAGTTCGACCGCCCGTACCTGCTGGCGATGGCGAACGCGGGGATCCAGTTCGGCCGGGGCACCAACGGGTCGCAGTTCTTCGTCACCGTGGTCCCGACGCCGCACCTGAACCGCAAGCACACCATCTTCGGCGAGGTCGCCGACGAGGAGTCGAAGAAGGTCGTCGACGCGATCGCGACCGCGAAGACCGCGCCGGGCGACCGGCCGATCGAGCCGATCCTGATCAACAGCGTCAAGATCGAGCGCAAGACCGTCTGATCCAACTGCGCGGGCCGGCCGCCGAGGCGGCCGGCCCGTACCTTTCATGACTGGAGAGGGCCACGGCGTGACCGAGACCGTCTGCTACCGGCATCCGGATCGGCCGGCCGGCGTTCGCTGCCAGCGCTGCGACAAGCCCATCTGCCCGGCTTGTATGAACAGCGCGGCCGTCGGCTTCCAGTGCCCGTCGTGTTTCAACGAGGGCGTGAAGTCGATCCCCCGCACCCGTACGTCGCTGGGTGGCGTGGCGCGCGGGAACACGCCGATCGTCACGCTCACCATGCTCGCCCTGAACGTGCTGGTGTTCATCGTGGTGCGGACCGGCAGCCCCCAGGTCGCCAACGACCTCGTGCTGGTCCCGGTGCTGGTGGACACCGAGCCGTGGCGGCTGCTCACGTCGGCCTACACCCACGTGCAGATCTTCCACATCTTCTCGAACCTCTTCATGCTCTACGTGGTCGGTCCGCCGCTCGAGCAGATGCTCGGCCGGCTCCGGTTCACAGTGCTCTACCTGCTGTCCGCACTCGGCGGCAGCGTCGCGGTCTGGCTCCTCGGCTCGCCCATCAGCGCCACGCTCGGCGCGTCCGGCGCGGTACTCGGCCTGGTCGGCGCGCTGCTGGTGATCAGCCGGGCTCGCGGTCTCGACGTCACCTGGATCATCGCCTACGTGGCGATCACCGCGGTGATCTCGTTCACCATCCCGAACATCTCCTGGGAAGGTCACCTCGGCGGCTTCGTCACCGGCGCGGCCGTCGCCTGGATCTTCCTCCAGGACACCAAACGCCGCCGCAGCAAAGCCCGCACCTGATTTCACGGCGTTGGCCGCGGCTGCGTGCTGGACTGGTACTAAGAGGTGTTGGCCTGTCGGGTGCCGGTACTAGGGGTGCCGGTCAGGTAGCGGGTGATGGTGGGGCCGAGCCAGGCGACTGCTTCTTCGCGGGAGAGGTTCGCGACGGGCGGTAGCGCGAGGACGTACCGGCAGAGCGCGAAGCCGAGTGCCTGGGTCGCGACCAGGCCGGCCCTCGTCGCCACGTCGACCGAGCTCGCCGCGTCGACAGTGTTCGCGCCGCCCGCGGTTGCCGAAGAGGCGGCCGACGCGGTCGAGGCAGACAGTTTTGCGATCATCGGGCCCAACTGGGCCGCGAAGAGTTCGCGCATTCGGTCGGCTGCGACCTCGTTGGTGACGCTGGCCCGGAGTAGTGCCTTCAGGGATTCGTCGCCCTCCCACCGGTCCAGGAAATGGCTGGTCAGCGCCGCGCCGAGCTCTTCGCGCGGCAGCGCACTGAGATCAGGTAGCCGCAGGTCGAACTCGGCGGCCGCGGCGAAGAGCTTCTCCTTGTTGCCGAAGTAGCGCATCACCATCGCCGGGTCGATCGTCGCGTCCGCCGCGATCGCCCGGATCGTCGCGCGCTCGTACCCGTCGGCCGCGAACCGCTCCCGGGCCGCCGTCAGGATCGCCGCCCGGGTCCGGTCCGAACGCCGCCCCCCGGCGGTCTCCGCTGCTGTCTCGGTCATGCCCCCACCGTAGGTCAACAGGTGTTGACTTGGCCAGCAAGGCGACCTACAGTCGAAGTCAACAAGCGTTGGCCAACAGGTGTTGACCTGACAGGTAGAGGAGATTCTGATGAGCGGGATTCCGGAACGGGCCGAGGTCGTCGTCGTGGGAGCCGGACCGGTGGGGCTGACGGTGGCTGCCTCGCTGGTGGGCCGCGGGCACGAGGTCGTGGTCGTCGACCGGCTGGCGGCGGGAGCGAACACCTCGCGGGCATGCGTCATCCACCCGAGGACGCTGGAGATGCTCGAGGAGGTCGGCGTCGCCCAGCGGCTCACCGAGCTCGGCATCCACGCCGAGCGGTTCGACATCCGCGACGGCGACCGCACGCTGATTCCCGTGCGGTTCGACCAGCTGCCGACCGACTACCGCTACGTCCTGATGGTCCCGCAGTACCTGACCGAGCAGGTGTTGCTCGAGCGCCTCGAGGAGCTCGGCGGCTCGGTGCACCGGCCGTACTCCGCGGTCGGGGTGACCCAGACTGCCGACGGAGCCGAGGTCACTCTCGACAGCGGTGACACCATCAAGGCCCAGTACGTCGTGGCCGCCGACGGGATGAACAGCAAGATCCGCGATCTGGCCGGCCTCGGGTACGACCACAAGGATGCGCTCGCGCTGAACTTCACGCTGGTCGACGTCAGGGTGGACAGTGGCCTGCCGACAGACCAGGTACTGCTGTACTTCTCCAAGCCCGGCATGCTCGTGGTCGCTCCGCTGCCCGACGGGTCCTTCCGGCTCGTCGCGGAGGTCGACGAGGCGCCGGAACACCCGGACCTCGCGTACGCCCAGCAGCTCCTCGATGTCCGCGGTCCGCAGAGCAAGCGCGCGCCGGTCACCGAGGTGGTCTGGGGATCGCGATTCCGGATCCACGAGCGGGTCGCCGATCGCTACCGGGACCGACGGATCGTGCTGGCCGGGGACGCGGCGCACACGCACAGCCCGGCGGGCGGCCAGGGCATGAACCTCGGCCTGCGCGATGCGGTCGCACTCGGCGACGCGCTCTCCGAGGCGCTGAAGAACGGTGACGAGAAGCTGCTCGACGAGTACGCGACCGTCAGCCGCGCCGAGGCCGTCCGGGTGGTCACCTTCGCCCACCGGCTGACCCGGCTGGCCACTGCGCCCGCGGGCGTCCGGCGGATCCGCAACCTCGGCCTCCACCTGCTGTCGCACCTGCCGGCGTTCCGTCGCGGGCTCTCCAAGCAGCTCTCAGCCATTCACCGCTGACGGCCACCGCTGAGGGTTGACCCGCCCCCACCCGCCGAACCGCTACCACCGGGTCACCACGATGGTGGTCGCGGCGGGTGGCGGCTACATCTGGCACACCAAGCCGTCGACCCGCCCGATCGTCGTCCAGCAAGGCGGAACCGAGTCGTGGACGATGACGTGTGACCGCCCGACGGGTCAGGTGCTGGAGACCCGCCAGGTCACGGTGGCCCGCGGCGCGAGCGTCACCGCCAACTTCACCACCTGCGCGGCGGCCTTCTAGCCGTTGGTCGATTCCCTGATCTGCAAGGTGTAGGGGACGGTGAGGTCGCGGCGGTCGGCCGCACCGTTGCCGGCGATCCGGTCGAGCAGTACGCCGACCGCGTTCTCTGCCAGCCATTCCTTGTCGGGCGAGATCGTCGTCAGCGACGGCGAGTGATACCGGCCGTCCTCGATGTCGTCGAACCCCACCACCGCCACGTCGCCCGGCACTGACAATCCTGCGTCCGCGAGAGTCCGCAATGCGCCGAGCGCGAGCAGATCGTTGAAGCAGAACACGGCATCCGGTGGCTCCGGCAACGCCAGCAACTCCCGCATCGAGGCGGCGCCATCGTCGCGGTGGTACCCCGTGCCGGCCAGCTCCAGCGCGGGGTCGTGCTCGAGCCCCGCGGCCTTCAGCGCCTTCCGGTAGCCCTTGCGCCGAACGGTTCCCGTGCCCGCGCCGCCGCCGACACCGATCGCGGCGATCCGGCGCCGGCCGATCGAGATCAGGTGCGTGGTCGCGTCGAACGAGGCCTGCACCGAGTCGACGGCTACGTGGTCGAAGTGACCGCCCGGGTGCCGTTCGCCCAGCAGGACCAGGGGTTTCGCGGTGTCGGCCAGGCCGATCTTCGCGGGTGCGGTGGTGATCGGCGAGAAGATGATGCCGTCGATCAACTGGCCGCGCATGCCGTCCAGGACGAGCTTCTCGGCCGCGGCCTCACCCTCGGTCTGGTCGATCAGCACGGTGATGCCGCGCCGTTTGGCGGCCCGGCTGATCGCCGCGCCCAGCTCCGCGAAGTACGGCGAGGCCATCTCCGGGATGGCCAGCGCGATGAAGTCGGAGCGGCCCTTGCGCAGTGAGCGGGCGCTGACGTTCGGCTTGTAGTCGAGTGCAGCGATCGCCGCCTCGACCTTGGCCCGGGTCTGCGAGGTGATGTGCGGGTAGTCGTTGATGACGTTGGACACCGTCTTCACCGAGACGCCGGCCCGCGCCGCCACGTCGCTCAGTCTGGTCGTCATCCGAACTCCCTCCACCCGTGCTGCGCCGAGTGTGTCATGCCGATCCGGGCGGGTGGCCGGGTCACAGCACGGCGACAAGACCACCTGAGTCAATGGTCACCCCTTTACAAGCGATGTCAATCGTTGTAGAAATCCGGGTTAATCGTTGTAAAGATCTCCTGGAGGATCTCAGTGGCACGTCTCGCGGTCGATCCCGCCTTCGTGGTCGGTGCACTGGACCGGCGCCTGTTCGGCTCGTTCGTCGAGCACATGGGCCGCTGCGTCTACACCGGCATCTACGAGCCGGGGCACGCGTCGGCCGACCCGGACGGCTTCCGCCAGGACGTGCTCGACCTGGTCCGGGAGCTGGGCGTCACCGCGGTCCGCTATCCCGGCGGCAACTTCGTCTCGAACTACGACTGGGAGGACGGCGTCGGCCCGAAGGAGGGCCGGCCCCGCAAGCTCGACCTGGCCTGGCGCGCGATCGAGCCCAACCAGTTCGGCACCGACGAGTTCGTCGCCTGGTCGCGCAAGGCCGGCGTCGAGCCGATCTGGGCGGTCAACCTCGGCACCCGTGGCATCCGGGAGGCCGTCGAGCTGCTCGAGTACTGCAACCTGCCGGGCGGCACCGAACTGCCCGACCGCCGCGTCGCCAACGGCGCGACCGAGCCGCACGCGATCAAGGTGTGGTGCCTGGGCAACGAGATGGACGGTCCCTGGCAGATCGGCCACAAGACCGCCGAGGAGTACGCCCGGCTCGCCGAGGAGACCGCGAACGCGATGCGCCGGGTCGACCCCGGCATCGAGTTCGTCGCCTGCGGGTCGAGCAACCGGCACATGCCGACCTTCGCCGACTGGGAGCGCACTGTCCTCGAGCGCACCTACGACCTGGTCGACCACATCTCGCTGCACGCGTACTACGAGCCGATGGGCGGCGACCAGGCCAGCTTCCTCGCGGCCGCCGAGGAGATGGACCGCTTCATCAGCTCGGTGGTGGCCACCGCGGACCACGTCAAGGCGCTCAAGCGCAGCGACAAGGAGATCACCTTGTCGTTCGACGAGTGGAACGTCTGGTACCAGCAGCGCTTCCCTGGTGAGCTCGGCCTCGACATCCGCGAGGTGAGCCCGCTGATCGAGGACACCTACACCGTCGACGACGCGGTAGTGGTCGGCAGCCTGCTGATCACCCTGCTCCGGCACGCCGACCGGGTGAAGATCGCCTGCCTGGCGCAACTGGTGAACGTGATCGGCCCGATCCGCACCGACCCCGGCGGCTCCGCCTGGCGGCAGACGATCTTCCATCCGTTCGCGCTGACCGCGAAGCACGCCGGCTCGACCGTACTGCGGACCGAGATCACCGGCCCCGACGTGGACACGGCGGCTTACGGGCGGGTACCGGCCCTCTGGAGCACCGCGACGTACGAGGAGGGCACCGGCGAGGTGGTGATCTTCGTGGTCAACCGGAGCGAGACCGACAAGGTCGACCTGGAGGTCCCCGTACAGCCGGGTCTCCAGGTGATCGAGCACGTCGCGTTGTACGACGACGACCGCAGCGCGGTGAACACCGCCGAAGACCCCGACCGGGTGGTCCCTCGCGGGATCGACGGCACCGAGGTCACCAATGACATCTGCACGGCCACGTTGCCCCCTGCTTCGTGGCACATGATCAGGCTCTCCCCTGGAGGTACACGGTGAACACCATCAACCGGCGACTAGTGCTGGGCGGTATCGGCGCACTTGGAATAGGTGCTAGCGCGGCAGTCCTCTCCGGTTGCGGCGAGGGCTCGGCCGGCAAGCCAGGCGCGGCGCCCGCGACCGGCGACGGCGGCGCGAAGGGCTACGACGGTCCGAACGTCGAGCTCGACTTCTGGAACGGCTTCACCGGCGGCGACGGCCCGTACATGCGCAAGATCGTCGACCAGTTCAACTCCGAGCACTCGAACATCAAGGTCAAGATGACCGTGATGCAGTGGGCCGACTACTACACCAAGCTGCCCACCGCGGTGAGCAGCGGACGCGGTCCCGCGGTCGCGATCATGCACGTCGACTCGCTCGCCACCAACGCCGCGCGCAACGTGATCGAGCCGCTGGACGACGTGGCGAAGGCGCTCGAGCTCAAGCAGGAAGACTTCTCCGACGTCGTCTGGAAGGCCGGCGAGTACAACGGCAAGCGATACGGCATCCCGCTGGACGTGCACCCGCTGGGCTTCTTCTACAACAAGGCGGTCATGACGAAGGCCGGCCTCGACCCGGCGAAGCCCCCGACGAACGCCGACGAGTACGCCGCCGCTCTGGACGCTTTCAAGAGCAAGGGCATTCAGGGCCACTGGGCGACGCCGTTCCCGTTCACGGGCGTGCTCAGCGTGCAGGCGCTGCTCTGGCAGTTCGGCGGCGAGCTGTTCAACTCCGACTCCTCCAAGGCGACCTGGCACGAGGAGGGCGGCGTCAAGGCGCTCTCCTGGTTCAGCGACTTGGTGAAGAACGGCCACAGCCCGAAGAACGTCGCCCAGGACGCGGACAACATCGCCGTGATGAACGGCAAGAATGCGTTCGTCTGGAACGGCATCTGGAACATCAACACCTTCAAGGAGAAGAAGGGCCTGGAGTGGGGCGTCGCCCCGCTGCCGAACATCGGTGGCACCAAGGCGGCCTGGGCGGGCTCGCACCAGTTCGTGCTGCCGAAGCTGAAGACGCCGGACCAGAACAAGTCCAGCGCCGCCCGGGTGTTCGTGAACTACGTCAGCCAGAAGTCGCTGGAGTGGGCGAAGGGCGGTCAGGTGCCGGCCCGCAAGCAGGTCCGGGAGTCCGCCGAGTTCAAGGCGCTGCCGGAGCAGGCCGCGCTGGCCACCCAGATCGACGACCTGCACTTCCCGCCGCCGGTGCCCGGCATCGGTGACGCGCTGGCCGAGCTGAACAAGGCCGTGAACGAATCGGTGCTGCTGAAGGCGGAACCGGGCAAGGCGCTGGCCGACGCGGCGGCTCGGGCAGACAAGATCCTGGAGGCCAACCGCAAGAAGTACGGCGCGTAGGGATGACGGTCCAGGCCAGTGCGGGTGCGGTGCGCAGGCGCCGCACCCGCACTTCCACCGCGGTCCGCGGGTATGGGCGGGCGACGCCGTACCTCTTCCTGGCGCCGTATCTGGTGCTGTTCCTACTGTTCGTGATCGGACCGGCGATCTTCGGCTTCTGGATGAGTCTGCACGACTGGGACTTCCAGTTGCCGGGCAAGCCGTTCGTCGGACTGCAGAACTACAAGGACCTGTTCGACCCGCTGTCGGCGACGGCCGAGCCGTTCTGGCACAGCATGCGGGCGACCGGGATCTTCACGGTCGCCTCGGTGCCCTTCCTGGTGGGGTTGCCGCTCGGTCTCGCCGTGCTGCTGAACCGGAAGTTCCCCGGCCGGACGTTCTTCCGGGCGGTGTACTTCGCGCCGTTCGTGCTGGGCGTGGCCGTCATCGGCCTGATGTTCCGGTACATCCTGGACACCAGTTTCGGCATCCTGAACGCGTTCCTCGGGCTGTTCGGCATCTCCGAGATCGGCTGGACCACAGAACAGCCTTGGGCGTTCGTCGCGCTGGTGGCGGTGACCGTGTGGTGGACGGCCGGCTTCAACTCGATCATCTACCTCGCGGGCCTGCAGGACATCCCGCCCGAGCAGTACGAGGCGGCCGAGCTGGACGGGGCGAACGGGTGGCAGAAGTTCCGCAACGTGACCCTGCCGGGGCTGCGGCCGGTCACCGTCTTCATCGTCATCATCACCCTGCTGGCCAGCGCGAACATGTTCGGCCAGTCGGTGTTGATCACCCAGGGTGGTCCGGGTGACACGACCACGACGGCGTTGATGGTGATCACCGACACCGGCTTCAGCCAGTTCCGGATGGGCCAGGCGACGGCGATGAGCTACCTGCTGGCACTCTGCCTGGCGGTCGTCGCGCTGGTCGTCTTCGCCGTGGTCAGGGAGCGCAAGTCATGAGGCGCCGTCCGTCGGCAGCGTTCTGGGTGATGGTGATCCTGCTGACCCTGCTGGTGATCCTCCCGCTGCTGTGGATGGTGATCACCTCGTTCAAGACCGTCGGTGAGTCGCAGGCCGATCCGCCGACGCTGATCCCCCAGGACCCGACCGGCCGTGCCTATGGCGAGATCCTCACCACCGGCGGTCAGAACCCGGTGCTGCGCTGGGCGTTGAACAGCTTCGCCGCGGCCGCGTTGCACTCGCTCCTGGTGGTCACGGTGGCCTCGATGGCCGGCTACGCGCTGGCCCGGATGAACTTCCGGTTCAAGAACGCCATCTTCAGCTTCATCCTGCTGACGCTGTTCGTGCCCGGGTTCGTCTTCCTGATGCCGAACTACCTGCTGATGGACAACCTCGGCTGGCTGGACACGCTGGCGGCGCTGATCGTCCCCGGCGCGGCCGGTGCCTTCGGGGTGTTCTTCATGCGGCAGTTCTTCCTGGCCATCCCGAAGGAACTCGAGGAGGTCGCGCTGATCGACGGCGCGAACGCCTGGACCGTCTTCAGCCGGATCATCCTGCCCAACGCCAAGCCGGCGCTGGCCACCCTGACGGTGCTGTCGTTCCTGACGAACTGGAACGACTTCGTCTGGCCGCTGTTCGTGCTGTTCAGCCCTGAGCGGCTCACCCTGCCCGCCGGTCTGACGCTGCTCCAGGGCGCCTACACGACGGACTACCCGGTGATCATGGCGGGCGCGACCGTGGCCGCCGTACCGGTGCTGATCCTCTACGTCTTCGTCCAGCGCTATGTGATCGAAGGTGTCGCGAACAGCGGCATCAAAGGCTGACCAATTATCTGAGAGGAACCCGCCCGTGCCTCGAAACCGCCAGCGACTACTGGCCGCGGCAGTCGCCGTGGCGACGGTGGCAGCCGGTACTACGGCCGCTGCCGCCACGCCGCCGAACCCGCAACCCGTCACGACCCAGAACGCGATCTCGTCCTCGTTCGCCGACACCTTCGCGGACCCGGCGATCATCCAGGGCCGCGACGGCTACTGGTACGCCTACGCCACCTCCGACCCGCTCGTCGCCAATGGCCCGTTCGGGCTGATGCACATGGCCCGGACCAAGGACTTCGGCTCCTGGGAGTACCTGGGTACGGTCTTCAACGACAACACCAAGCCTTCGTGGGCCGCGCCGGGCTCGTTCTTCTGGGCGCCCGACATCCGCTATTTCGGCGGCCGGTACGTCATGTACTTCACCGTCACCGACACCGCCGCCAACCCTGGCGGCGATCCCGCGATCGGCGTGGCGACGGCACCGACCCCGGCAGGCCCGTGGACCGCGACCGACGGCCCGGTGGTCGCACCGAAGCCCGACGGCAACGGCGGCTACTTCGGCACGATCGACCCGGCCATGCTCACCGCCGCCGACGGCAAGCGCTACCTCTACACCGGCGGCTTCTACGGCGGCATCTCCGTCACCGAACTCTCGCCGGACGGCCTGCACTCGGTCGGCACCCCGACCCAGGTGACGATCGGCGACCGCTACGAGGGTTCGTACGTCGTCTACCGAGACGGCTGGTACTACCTGATGGGCTCGTCGATGAACTGCTGCGCGGGCCCGACCACCGGGTACTCCGTCTTCGCCGGCCGGTCGAAGTCGCCACGCGGGCCGTTCCTGGACAAGGACGGCGCGGACCTGAACGAGTCCCGCGTCGGCGGCACCACGGTGATCACCCAGAACGGCAACAAGTGGATCGGCCCGGGCCACCACGCGTTCATCACCGACGCCGCCGGGCAGGACCACATCGTCTACCACGCGATCGACCGCGGGTCGCCCTGGCTGACCGACCCGTTCGGGATCAACCGGCGGCCGATGCTGATCGACCGGATCGACTGGATCGACGGCTGGCCGCGGACCCGCGCCGGGCTCGGCCCGTCCGACAGCCCGCAGCCCGCGCCGACCACCGGTTCCGCGGCAGGGATCACCTCGACCGACCCCGCCGGAGGCCTCTGGGGTGCGACCAGGCTGGCTGGTGACTCGCTTGGTGGTCCTACTGCGTCCATCCGAGGTGCGGCGACGACCAAGCAGGCTGCGCCTGACGGCTCGGTCCGGGTCGAGGCGAACGTGAAACTGGGAAACAGCCTCACCACTGTTCTCGGTGCCGGCACAGTGGCTGCCACTGTCAGCGGCAGCAAGATCACCATTGTGGCTGGTGGGCGTACCGCCACTGCGGCGTTGCCCGCCGACTTCGACCGCTCGCAGTGGAACAACTTCAGCGTTCAGGTCGCCGGGACAACTGTCACCGCCCGCCTGAACGATGCCGGGCTCGGTGATCTCTACGCCGAGGCGCGACTCGCAGTACCGGGGTTGAAGGTGCGGTCGGCGCCGGTGAGCTGGCTGGGCTCGGCCGAGCTGGACAACCTCACCGTCCGCCCCGTGGCAGACCCCGTACGCCGTGAGGCCGCCGTACCGGAAGCGGGCAAGCTCCTGGCAGGTGACGAGTTCTCCGACGGCGGGCTCGGCGCCGGGTGGTCCTGGGTACGCCCCGACGCCAACGCGGTTGTTGCTGACGGCAAGTTGTCGTGGCCGCTGCAGAACACCGACCTGGTCGGGTCCGGCAACAACGCCGGGCTGCTCTTCCACCAGGTCCCCGCCGGGGACAAGTGGATCGCGGAGACCAAGCTGCACCTCGATCTCGGCGAGAACGACATCCGCAACTACCAGCAGGCCGGGATGATCGCTTACCTGAACGACGACGACTTCGCCCGGCTTGGTGACGTGGCTATCTGGCGGACCCGGCAGACAGAGTTCGGCCGTGAACTGGTGGCTCGGCCGTCTGATGGAGCGACCAGCTACGGCGGCGCGGCGATCGGGCGTCCGGCGCCGACCATGTGGATGCGGCTCGCCTACCACCGCAATGCGGCCGGTGAGCACGTGTACCGGGCCGGGACGAGCATCGACGGCAAGAAGTGGACCTGGGGTGCGTCCTGGGTGCTGCCGGCCGGGGTGACTCCCAAGCTCGGGCTCTACGCGCACGGCGACCAGACCGGGTCCAACCCGCCGCCGGTGGCTACTTTCGACTACCTGCGGTTCTACGCGAGCAAGTGATGACGCGCTGGCCGGGGTTGCTACTGCTACTGGCTGTTCTCGGTGGCTGTAGCGACTCCGGCAGCGCCGCTGAAGGAGCAACCATGGGCTTCACGAACCCTGTCTATGACAGCAACTTCGCCGACCCCCATGTGATCGCGGTGGACGACGGCTACTACGCCTTCGCCACGAACGGCCCGCTGGGCAACATCCAGACGCTGCGGTCGACGGACCTGGTGGCGTGGGACCAGGTGGGTGATGCGTTGCCGTCGCTGCCCGACTGGACCACAGCGGGCAAGGTGTGGGCGCCCGAGGTCGCAGTACACGCTGATGATCGCTACGTCATGTACTACACGACCGACGACAACGAGTCGCACCGGCAGTGTGTGGGCGTCGCCGTCGCCTCGCAGCCACAAGGTCCCTATGTCGACAAGTCGAGCAAACCCCTGATCTGTCAGCCAGCTGAGGGTGGTTCGATCGACGCGAGCCCGTTCCAGGACTCGAGCGGGCAGCGCTGGCTCTACTGGAAGAACGACGGCAATGCGATCGGCGTCGACACCTGGATCTACGTCTCGCGGCTGTCCGCCGACGGGCTCTCCCTGGTCGGCGAGACCACCCGGCTGATCAAGCAGACCCTGCCGTGGGAGGGCAACCTGGTCGAGGCGCCGTACCTGGTCGAGCGGGAGGGGAAGTTCCACCTCTTCTACTCGGCGAACGCCTACGACAAGGAGACCTACGCCGTCGGTCACGCGCTCTGCGAGACTCCAGCCGGTCCTTGCGCCAAGTCCGGCGACCCCATCCTGACCACCTCGGCCGACGCCGCCGGGCCGGGCCACAACATGGTGCTAGTCAAGGACGACCGGTACTGGTTCGTGTACCACGCCTGGGATCCCGCGCTGGTCGGCGTTGATCCACCCGGCCGCACCATGTGGCTCTCCGAGCTCACCTGGGACGGCGACACCCCGAAGGTCCAGCCGCCCCTGCGGGACAACCCGTCGAAGCCTTGAGTCCTCAGCTCTCGAGAACTCCACCGAGGATCTGCAGCGCACGGTTGAGATCCTCGGTGGACGGGGTGGCGTAGCCGATCACCAGGCCTGGCGGACCTGGGATCGACCGGCGGTACTCGGACAGCGGGGCCACCACGACGCCAGCTGCCCGGGCCTTCGCCGCAACAACCCGGTCGTCGAAGGAGTCGGGCAGAACCAGCGTGATGTGGAGCCCGGCGTCCTGACCGACGATCTGCCCGTACGGCGCCAGTACCGAGCAGGTGTGGTTGCGGCGTTCGGCGTACAGGCGGCGGGAGCGGCGGACGACCTGGTCCAGGTAGCCGTCGCGGAGCATGGCGAGCAGGGCGGTCTGCATCGGCCAGCCCGGCCAGTCCCCCGACTCGGCGCGATGGTCCGCGAGCCGGTCGACCACGGACGGCGAGGCGACGAGCCAGCCGAGCCGGAGCGAGGGGCTCAGCATCTTCGACAGCGTGCCGAGGTGGACCACCCGGTCGAGGTCGAGCTGGGCCAGCGCGGGCAGCGGCGCGACGTCGTACCGGAACTCGCTGTCGTAGTCGTCCTCGATCAACGTCGCCCCGGTACGGCGTGCCCACCGGATCAGCTCGTTGCGTCGGGCAACGGGTAGCCGGCCGCCGAGCGGGTACTGGTGCGACGGCGTGACATAGACCGCGGCGAGGTCCGGGCCGAGCTCGCTGACCCGCAGACCGTCTTCATCCACAGGGATGTCCACAACCTGGAGTCCGTGGTCGTGTGCCGCGGTGGCGGCGTTCAGGTAGCCCGGATCCTCGATCGCAATCCGGTCGCCCGCGGCCCGGGTCACCGCCAGCAGCAGCCGCAGCCCGTGCGTGGTGCCGTTGGTGATCAGCAGGTTCTCCGGTCCGCACGGGATTCCACGGACGCGACCCACGTGCTCGGCCAAAGCCGCTCGCAACGCGGGCAGCCCGGCCGGATGGTCGTAACCCCGCGCCGGGACCTGGGTCGACACCTCGCGCCAGGCCCGGCGCCACCCCGAATCGGCCTCGGCCCCGATGTACGGGATCCCCGGCCGCAACGACAGCAGTTCCTCAGCCTCCGGTTGCGGTGGGCGCGCCACCCGCTGAGCCGGTTGCAGCGGTACTACGTCCGCGACGTAGGTGCCCGAGCCGGTCTTCCCCGCGATCCAGCCCTCGGCGTGCAGTTGGTCGTAGGCCGCCTGCGCCACCGAGCGCGACACCGACAACTCCTTCGCCAGGTCGCGGGTGGACGGCAGCCGGTGCCCGGCCTGGAGCCGCCCGTCCCGGATGGCCGCGCGGAACTGCTCGGCCAACTGCAGGTGGAGCGGGCCGGCGCCGTCGCGGCTGAGGATCAGTGGCAGCAAGCTGTCCAAAGTGGACTACCTGATTCGTCGGTGAATGGACCGTGCCAGCATGCCATTGAGTCGCCACGCTGGGACCATGACCACCTTGACCGACGCAACAGCCGCCACCGCCACTCCGCTCCAGCCGACGGACCGGACCTCGCTGCGCCGGTCGAAGGAGCGCGCCGCCTCCGATCGCGCGGCGCTGACCGAGGTCCTGACCGACGGGATGTTCTGCCACCTCGGCGTGGTCGTCGACGGATACCCCCTGGTCCTGCCGACGGCGTACGGGGTGGATCTGGACGCGGGGCCGGACGGGACGCTCTATCTGCATGGTTCGGTCGCCGCGCGGAGCGTGGTCGCGGCCCCGGAGCAGACGATCTGCGTGACCATCACGCACACCGACGGGCTGGTGCTCGCCCGGTCGGCGTTCCACCACTCGGTGAACTACCGGTCCGCGGTCATCTTCGGAGTCCCGCGACTCGTCACGGATCCGGACGAGAAGCTGCACGGCTTGAACCGGATCGTGGACCACCTGGTGCCCGGACGATCCACCGCGGTCCGGCCGCCGAACCGGAAGGAACTCGCCAAGACCTCGGTCCTGGCGCTGTCGCTCACCGAGGCCTCGGTGAAGACCCGGGCCGGTGCCGCCAACGACGAGGAGCAGGATCTCGACCTGCCCTACTGGACTGGTGTGATCCCGCTCCGCGTCGTGGCCGGCGAACCCGTCACCAACGACGATTGCGATCTGCTCGTCCCGGCCCACGTCCGGACCAGAGCGAACCTGCTCGGCGCACCTTCTTAGGCCGCTGTCCCCTTGTTGTAGCTCTTCTGGGCCCAGGCGTAGCCGACGATCGCGATGGCCACGCACCAGGCGATGGAGAGCCAGCCGTTGCCGCTGTCCATCGGCATTCCCAGCAGCAGGTGGCGCAGGGTGTCGATGATCACGGTGAACGGCTGGTACTCGGCGAACCAGCGGATGCCGCTCGGCATCGACGCCAGCGGGATGAAGGTGGTGCTCAGGAAGGGCAGCAGCAGGCTGATCGGCAGGACGATGTTGCTCGCCCCCTCCGCGGTCTTGCTCTTCAGGCCCAGCGCGATCGCGAACCAGGTGAGGGCGAAGGTCAGTGCGACCAGCAACCCGCTCGCCAGCAGCCAGTCCCCGAGCGACGCGGTCGGGCGGAACCCGAGCAGCATGGCGAAGCCGACCACCAGGGCCAGGCTGACGGTCGTCACGATCACGTTGCCCAGCACGTGCCCGGCCAGCACGGCCGGCCGGAAGATCGCCATCGTCCGGAACCTGGCCACGATCCCCTCGCTCATGTCCATCGCGGCACCGACCGCGGGCGACATCGTCCCGGACGCGATGGACATCAGCAGGATGCCGGGGGTGAGGAAGTCGATGTAGTCGAAGCCACTCCCTCCGCCGATACCGGCCGAGAAGGTGTCCCCGAAGACCAGGCCGAACAGCAGCAGCATGATGACCGGCATCCCTAGGGCGCCGAGCGACAGGCCGGGGTAGCGCTGGGCGTGTCGCAGGTTGCGGCGCAGCATCGTGGCGGTGTCGGCCATCGGGTAGGAAACGGTGCTCATTTGCTCGTCGCTTTCTCGTCGGTGTCGGTGGTGGCGTTGGTGGTGGGCTGACCGGTGACGGCGAAGAACACGTCGTCGAGGTCAGGGGTGTGGACGGTGAGTTCGTCCACTTCGAGGGAGGCGTCGTCGATCCGGGCCAGCAGGGCGCGCAGCGAGTGCACGCTGCCGTCGTTCGGCACCTGGAGCACCAGTGCGTCGTCATCCCGGCCGGCCGTCGGCAGCACCTGGCCGGCCAGGGCGAACTCCTCCGGCGCGTTGAACCGGAGCCGGATGTGTCCACCCGGTGCCAGCCGCTTCAGCTGCTCCGGGGTGCCCTGGGCAACCAGCTTGCCGTGGTCCAGTACGGCGATCTGGTCGGCGAGCTGGTCCGCTTCGTCCAGGTACTGCGTGGTCAGCAGGACCGTGACACCACCGGCGACCAACTCACGGATGAGCTGCCACATGCTGTGCCGGCTGCGCGGGTCGAGTCCGGTCGTCGGCTCGTCCAGGAAGATGATCCGTGGGCTCCCGACCAGCGTCATCGCGAGGTCGAGCCGGCGCTTCATGCCGCCGGAGTACGTCATGGCCAGCTTCTTGCCGGCCTCGGCCAGGTCGAACTGCGCCAGCAGCTCGGCTGCCCGGCGGCGTCCTTCGCCGCGGCCGAGGTGGTACAGGTCGGCCATCATGATCAGGTTCTCCTCGCCGGTCAGCAGACCGTCGACCGCGGAGAACTGGCCGGTGACGCCGATCGCGGCGCGAACCGCTTCGGGGTCGCTGTGCAGATCGTGCCCCGCGACCCGGATCTCGCCGGCGTCGGCGGTGATCAGGGTGGACAGGATCTGGACGGCCGTGGTCTTGCCGGCGCCGTTCGGGCCGAGCAGGGCAAAGATGGTGCCTTCGGCAACGTTCAGGTCGATGCCGTCGAGCACGAGCTTGTCGCCGTAGGACTTGTGCAGCCCGCGGACGTCGATCGCCGGGATTGAGCTGTTCATGGTTCCTCGCTTGTTTTCGGGCAGGGCGAACCTGACCCAGGTGGCCTAAGGGGGTTCGGAGGAGGAGATTCAGGGCGTGCTGAACCAGCCGGCCGGCTCGTGCTGCGAGCCGCCGTCGGTGGGATCAGCGGTGTTCAGTTGGTGGGTGGTGGAAGGTCAGATGTCGAGGTCCTCCACGGTGGGATGGTCAGCCGCCTCCTCGACCATCGCGTAGAGGTCGGCCGGGATCAGCTCGCGCAGTTCCTCGACCGTCTCGACGACGTGCAGCGTGGCCTCGCCCTGCGCCATGCTCCAGGTCTGGTTGGTGGCAAGGCTGCCGATCCAGCTCCGCCAGCCGGTGAAGTTCTGCTCCTCACCGTCGACGGTGGTGACACTGCTGTACTGCTGGCGTCGGTCGGCGTGCAGGACGAACTTCCCGGTCCGGCTGCGGTAGACCTTGAAGGCTTCGTAACCGTTCTTGTTCGAGCGGCCGCCCTCGGCGATCAGGACGCCGGAGAACCGCTGTTGGCGGCCTGTTCCGCGCCCGACCCGGACGGTGATCTCCTCGAAGCCCTCGAGCCGGCCTTCCTCCATCTCCACGTACCGCCGCAGCGCCATGGAGATCGCTTGGGACAGGTTGCCGGCGAGTTCCTGGGCCCGCTTGTACAGCGCCAGGTCGTCGTCGGAAACGTAGATCGTCTTGTTCGGCATGGTCTCTCTCCTCCTACGTAGAACTATACGTAGGCCACTACGTAGATGTCTACATATATTTGCGACGAACCTCGTCCAAGCCTGCCAGGATCGTCGGATGGATACTCCCGAGGCCCGCTACGACCGGCTGACCGACCGCGTTGCCGCCCTGTACGAGGAGGGCCTGCAGCCGGTTGCGCTGGACCTGCTGGAGAACGTGGATCCCGAGCTCCGCCCATGGTCGGCCGAGTTGGCCCACCTCAGGGCGTGCGTTCTCGGGTCGATCGGAGAAGCGGCCGAGGCGCTCCGGGTCCTTCAAGAGGCGAGCGACGACGGCGGCTGGTGGGAGGAGTCGATCCTCACCGAGGACGACGATCTGGCTCCCCTCCAGGCCCTCCCCGGCTTCCAGAAACTGGTGGAGCTTTCCCGCGACCGCCGGATCACCGTCGAAGACCCACCTCTGGTCGCCCTCCCGCAGGAGGGTGGCGGCGTACGGGGTGTCGTGGTGGCGTTGCACGGCGCCGGCCAGCGGGCTTCGCATGCGATGAAGGACTGGGCCGCGGTGCTCGAGCTCGGCTTTACGCTGGTCGGGGTGGAGTCGTCGCGGTTGATGTCTCCGATGTACCGGACCTGGCCTGACAAGGAAGCGGCCGAGCGGGACCTGGCCCGGGCGCTCGAGCAGCTTCCCGGGGAACTCCGCGGGCTGCCGTTGATCGCAGCCGGATTCTCGGCCGGCGGGCGGGTGGCACTCGACTGGGCCCTGACAGGACGACCCGCGCCCGCGGCAGGCGTCGTAGTACTGGCTCCGGCATTGCGGGAGCTGCCGGCGGAAGCTCAGGGCCCGTTGTCCCCGGCGAGCGTCGTGATCGGTACCGACGACGAGCTGCTGCAGGTTGTGGACGAGGCCGGCGAACGGCTGTCAGAGTTCGGACTCAGCATCGAGCGCGTTCCCGGCCTGACCCACGAGTTCCCCGCGGACTTCGCGGCCCGCCTGACCACCCTCCTCAGCGGGGTGAGTACAGCCAGGGGTGCTTGAGATCGTAGAAGGTCGGCATGCCGGTGGACATCGCGTTGAGCTCGTCCATCTGCGCCTTCAGCTCCGGCGGTGGTTCCTTCTGCTCGCCTACGCGGGCCTCGGCCTCGGAGGTGAAGTACATCGCCATCGTGTACTCGCCGTCCCCGTACATCGCCGCCATCGTGCCGACGATGTCCGGCCGGAAGGCCGCCCACTTGTCCTGGTCGGTGTTCATCAGCTCACGGGCCCGGTCCGGATTGTTGCCCTGGCCCTGCATCACCTGGACGAAGCCGGCCGAGTTCGGCTCGCCGACGACATCGGTGACCACGTCGTCGCTGTCGTGGAAGGTGGCCGCGCCGCTCAGTTGCGACGACATCTCGCCCCACCACTTGTCCTGGTCCGGCTGTTCGCTGTTGCGCCGGGCCGCCGCTTCCGACTCGAAGCGGGCCAGCATGATCAGCTGGCCGTCGTCGGTGACACCTGCCGTGGTGCCGAGCCAGCCGGCCGCGTTGGGAGCCAGCTCCTCGGCCCACCGGTCGAGCGCGGCATGCGCCTGCTCGGCATCTGCTACCTGCCCCTGAATGACCTGAACGAACATCGTGAGACCCTCCCCGTCTCCGTTGCCGGGGATCCGGCTCTGCCGACGTTACGCCTCGCAGTACTCCCCAGCTGTGGATAAAGCGGTGATCAAACCACCTTTATCCACAGATTTGGCCGGTCTTCGCGGCCAGCCGTTCAGAACCTTGGGACAACCTGGGGACAACACCCCCGAAAACTGTGCACAGCTGGGGATACCCATGTGGATAACCACAGGCCTGTAATTCACCACGGACCTGCGCCGGTTGCGCCCGATCGCCGGCGAGGTCCGAGGGTCAGAGGTACCGGAAGGGTCAGACCCACTGGGTGGAGACGACGAAACCGGCGGCGATCAGGCCCATGCCGATCAGCAGGTTCCAGTTGTTCAGGTCGCGCATCACCGGGATGTCCTGGCCGGCGACGTAGAAGACGACCAGCCAGGCGAGTCCGAGCAGCCAGCAGGCCAGCATCAGCGGCGCGACCCACACGCGGCTGGTGGTGCGCGGCTTCTTCGGAGTCTTCTCCACCTTCACCTTGTCAGATGAAGACTTCTTCTTGTTGCGACTGCTCGACTCGGGCACGACTCGACTCCTCGTAACGGACACTTGGCAGTGGACTTTTCAGTGGACACGTAAGCTGGCTCTGGCCTCGGTTAGCGTAGTGCAGGCCAGAACAAGGGGAGCACGGGTGAGCAGGCTGAGGCGTTTTTCGCTCTGGCGCGCGGGTGCGCCGGTGGCACTGCTGTGCGCCGGGCTCCTCTTCGCGACCAGTGCGACCAACGCTCGGGGTACTGACCTGAGGCCCAGTCGTAACACTACGCTTGCCGGCCTGGTCGAGGAGCAGAGCAGACGCAGCGCTCTGCTGACCCGCCAGCACGCCGCACTGACCCAGGACATCGAGAAGCTGCAGACCCAGCAGGGCTCGATCGAACCGCAGCTGGCCAAGCAGCTCAAGGACCTGTCCGAGCAGGTCGGGACGACGCCGGTCACCGGCCCGGGTCTCACCGTCACCCTCAAGGACGCCCCGCCCGAGGTGGTCAAGGACAACCCGGACGTCGACGCCGACTGGCTGGTGATCCACCAGCAGGACATCCAGGCCGTGGTGAACGCGCTCTGGGCCGGCGGTGCGGACGCCCTGTCGATCCAGAACCACCGGGTGATCTCCACCACCGGGATCAAGTGCGTCGGCAACTCCGTGGTGCTGCACGGCGTGCCCTACCTGCCGCCGTACAAGATCACCGCGATCGGGGACCGGCGGAAGTTGCAGCAGGCCCTCGACGACTCGCAGTACATCGACAATCTGCAGGACTACGTGGTCAAGTTCCAGCTCGGCTACGAGGTGAAGAACGAGTCCTCTATCGCGATGCCGGCTTACGAGGGCACCCTGGACCTGCAGAGCGCGACCGTGCCGGGGTTCGAGAAGACGCCGAGCGCGAGTCCGTCCAGCAGCGGTCGCTGACCACAGCGTCTCCGGCTCTGTGACAATGGACCGCATGCCGCGGATCCTTGTCGTCGACAACTACGACTCCTTCGTCTACAACCTGGTGCAGTACCTCCAGCAACTCCAGGCCGAGACCGTCGTGCTGCGTAACGACGAGGTCACCCCGGACGACGTCTCGCAGTACGACGGGGTGCTGCTCTCCCCGGGCCCCGGTACGCCGGAAGAAGCCGGCGCGTGCGTGGACATCGTCAGGGAGAAGGGCGGCGAGGTCCCGATCTTCGGCGTCTGCCTGGGACTGCAGGCGATCGGCGTCGCGTACGGCGGGGTGGTCGGCCGCGCGGATGAGCTCCTGCACGGCAAGACCAGCCAGGTCTTCCACGAGGGCGCCGGGGTGCTCGCCGGACTGCCGTCGCCGTTCACCGCGACCCGGTACCACTCGCTCGCGATCGCCGAGGACAGCGTGCCGGACGTGCTGCAGGTGACCGCCCGGACCGAGGCAGGCGTGATCATGGCCGCGCGGCACCGGGACCTCCGGGTCGAGGGCGTCCAGTTCCACCCGGAGTCCGTGCTCACCGAGGGCGGCCACCGGATGCTGGCGAACTGGCTCGAGATCTGCGGCGACCCGGACGCTGTCGCCCGCTCGGCCGGCATGGCCCCCGTCGTCAGCTAGTCACAGCAGGGCAAAGAGAAAGGCCGCGGGACACGTCCCGCGGCCTCTCTCCTCATGGTCCGTCCCGATGGTCAGGGATTGCCGCTTCCACTGCCGGTTCCGTTCGGGTTGCCGCTGCCCTGGCCACCGCCTTCGCCGCCGGACCCGCCGCCACCGATCGTGATCGGCGGCGTGTTCGGGTCAGTCGGAGTGGACGTCGGCGGGGTGCTCGGCGGCGTGCTCGGCTGCTCGGGCTTGAGCGCGATCGTCAGGGTGATCAGGGTGCCCTTCTCGACCTTCGTGCCCGGCTTGATGCTCTGCGCGAGCACCGTCTCCTCGACCGCGTTCGGGTCTTCCTGCTGCCTGTAGCCCACCCTCAGCCCAAGGTCCTTCAGCGTCTTCGTCGCATCGTCCTGCTGAGCGGTCGTGACGTCCGGCACCTCGACCTGCACCTTGCCGGTCGAGAGCGTCAGGGTGAACGTGGTGCCCGGCGCGTACTGACCGCCTGGGTCCGGGCTGACCGCGAGCACCGTGCCGGCCTTGGCCTCGTTGGCCTGCTCGACCGTCTTGCTCGCCACTTCGAACTTGCCCGGCGAATCCTCGATCAGCGTCCGGGCCTCCGACTCCGACTTGCCGATCACGTCCGGCACCGGGAAGGTGTTCGGTCCGGCCGAGACCACCACGGCCACCGTGGTGTCCTTGTCGACCATCGTCGACGCGCCCGGGCTCTGGGTGATGATCAGGCCTTTGCCCACCGTGTTGCTGGCCGCCGACGTGGCGGAGATCTTCAGCCCCTGGTCGGCCAGTGTCTGGGTGGCCGCGGGCAGCGAGGCGCCGACGACCCTGGGCACGGCGACCTGCTGCGGCTGGTTGTTCCCGCCGTTGCCGTCGTTGCCCATGTTGGTGATCAGCGCGTACGCGCCGACCGCCACGGCCACGATCGCCAGGCCGAGCAGGAAGTACGCAAGGCCACGGTTGCGCCGCGCCCGAGCCTCCTGGGCCTCGTCGAGCCCGTCGTCCGGCGGCAGCATGTCGCCGCCCTGGCCTTGCCCGTACGCCTGGGTGGCAGGGGAGACCGCGGTGGCCGGGATCGCGCGGGTCTCGGCGACCGCGGCCATCGGCGCGGTCACCTGCTGCCCGGCCAGCACCCGGTGGATGTCCTGGCGCATCTCGGAAGCGCTCTGGTAGCGGTGCTCACGGTTCTTGGTCAGCGCCTTCAGCACGACCGCGTCGACCTCCGGCGGGATGTCCGGGTCGAAGGAGGACGGCGGGGCCGGCTCCTCCCGGACGTGCTGGTAGGCCACCGACACCGGCGACTCGCCGACGAACGGCGGCCGCCCGACGAGCAGTTCGTACAGCAGGCAGCCGGTCGAGTACAGGTCGGACCGCGCGTCCACGGTCTCGCCGCGGGCCTGCTCGGGCGACAGGTACTGCGCGGTGCCGATCACGGCCGCCGTCTGGGTCATCGTGGACGAGGTGTCCGCGACGGCCCGGGCGATGCCGAAGTCCATCACCTTGACCTGGCCCTGCGGGGTCAGCATCACGTTGCCGGGCTTGATGTCGCGGTGCACGATGCCGGCCCGGTGGCTGTAGTCGAGCGCCTCGAGCACGCCGGAGGTGATCTCCAGGGCCCGCTCGGGCATGATCTTGCGGCCCTCGCGGATCAGGTCGCGCAGGGTCTTGCCGGCGACATACTCCATCACGATGTAGGGGATGGTGACGCCGGAGCCGTTCGGGTCCGGCTCCTCGCCGGTGTCGTAGACCGACACGATGGTCGGGTGGTTGAGGGACGCGGCCGACTGCGCCTCACGCCGGAATCTGGCCTGGAAGGTCGAGTCGCTGGCCAGGTCGACCCGCAGTCGCTTGATCGCAACCGTGCGGCCCAGTCGGTTGTCGACGCCCTTGCGGACATCGGCCATGCCCCCTCGGCCCAGCGGTTCGCCCTCTTCGTAGCGCCCGCCGACGAGACGTGCCTGCGATGTCATTCCTCTGCCTTCCAACCTGCGCGGATCCAGCTCGGCCAAAACACACTCAGTTTGCCCACGGTAGCGGTGGCCACCCCTGGGCGCTCGTCCGGTCGACACTCTGTCACCCGGTGACGTCCCATCGTCATCCTCGGCCCAATCCTCGGCCCCATCGTCACTGGCCCAGCACCGCCTCCATCACGCTCTTCGCGATCGGCGCGGCCAGCGCGCCGCCGGAGATGTCGTCGCGGGCCACGTTCGCGTCCTCGATCATCACCGCGACGGCGACCTTCGGGTCGTTCGCCGGCGCGAAGGAGGTGAACCACGCGAACGGCGGCTTCTCCTTGGAGGTCTGCGCGGTACCGGTCTTGCCGGCCACCTGGACGCCGTCGATCCGGCCGGGCTTGCCGGTGCCGTTCTCCACCACGTCCACCATCATCGCGGTCAGCTGGCTCGCGACCTCCGGCGTGATCGCCTGGTGCAGCGACTCCGGCTTGGTCTCGGACACCGTCTTCAGGTCGGCGGTCCGGACGCTCTGCACCAGGTACGGCTTCATCACGTCGCCCTGGTTGGCGATCCCGGCCGCCACCATCGCCATCTGCAGCGGGGTGGCCCGGACGTCGAACTGGCCGATCGCGGACTGCGCGGTCTGCGGCTGGTTCGGGTCGGTCGGGAACTGGCTGGCGACCGCGCCCAGCTCGGGCAGTTGCCGCTCGCCGAAGCCGAACTTCTCGGCCTGCTCGCGGAGTGCGTCCGGACCGAGGTCGAGGCCGATCGTGCCGAAGGCGGTGTTGCACGAGTTCCGCAGCGCCACGGTGAGCGTCGCGTTGTCGCTGCCGCCGCAGTTGCGGCCGTTCTCGTTCACCAGCGGCACCGTGGTCTGCGGCAGCGGCAACTCGGCCGGCGAGTGGACCTTGGTCTCCGGGGTGTACTTGCCGCTCGACAGCGCGGCGGCCGAGGTGACCAGCTTGAAGGTCGAGCCCGGCGGGTAGAGCTCCTTGATCGCCCGGTTCGACATCGGCTTGTCCGGGTCCTCGGTGAGCCGCTTCCAGGCCGCGCTGACCTTGGTTAGGTCGTGGCCGGCGAGCTCGTTCGGGTCGTAGGAGGGCCGGGAGACGAGCGCGAGCACCTTGCCGGTCTTCGGCTCGATCGCGACCACGGCGCCCTTCTTGCCTGCCAGCCCTTTGTACGCCGCCTGCTGGGCCGCCGCGTTCAGCGTCAGGGAGACGCTGGCCCCTTGCTGGCGCCGGTCGGTGACCACGTCGACCACCCGGCGGAACACCATCGACGGGTCAGAGCCGTTCAGCTGGCTGTTCTGGGTGAGCTCGATGGCGGACCGGCCGTAGAGATAGGAGTAGTACCCCGTGACCGGAGCGAAGACCGGGCCCGACGGGTAGGAGCGCTGGAACTCGAAGCGGTCGTCGGACGGCTTGCTCTGCGCGATCGGGGTGCTGCCGATCAGGATCGGGCCGCGGTTCACCGAGAACTGGTCGTCGCGGACGCGGCGGTTGTCGTTGCGTCCGTTCAGTTCGCCGGCCCGGAACGCCTGCAGATAGGTCGAGTTGGCCATCAGCGCGAGCATCAGGATGATCGCGGCCACGGCCAGTCGTCGGATGGCTGAGTTCACTGCTTCTGCACCGCCATGGCGATCGTTTCGTCGGAGACCGGCGCCGCGGGGGTCTGCGGCCGCCGGGCCTGGTCACTGATTCGCAGCAGCAGTGCGACGATCGCCCAGTTGGCGACCAGGGACGTACCACCCAAGGCCATGAACGGCGTAGCCAGACCGGTCAGCGGGATCAGCCCGGTGACTCCGCCGACGATCACGAACACCTGCAGCGCGAACGACATCGCCAGACCGGTGGCCAGCAGCTTGCCGAAGATGTCCCGGCAGCCGAGCGCCGTACGCAGACCCCGCTCCACCAGCAGCGTGTAGACCAGGATGATCGCGATCAGCCCGGTCAGGCCCAGCTCCTCGCCGAACGAGGAGATGATGAAGTCGCTCTGGCCGTAGAAACCGAGCAGTTCCGGCCGGCCCTGACCGAGACCGCGGCCGAGGACACCGCCCCAGGCCTGGCCCATCAGCGCGTTCGCGACCTGGCCGACGCCCTGCTCGTTGAACGGGTTCAGCCAGTCCTCCACCCGCTTGTGCACGTGGCCGAAGGTGCCGTACGCGAACCAGGCGCCGCCGGCGAAGAGCAGGAAACCGATCAGCAGCCACCCGGCGCGCTCGGTCGCGACGTACAGCAGGAAGAGGAACAGGCCGAAGAACAGCAGCGACGATCCGAGGTCCTTCTCGAAGACCAGCACGCCGAGGCTGACGCCCCAGGCGATCAGGATCGGACCGAGGTCCCGGGCGCGCGGCAGGTCCAGGCCGAGGAAGCGGTGGCCGGCCAGCGTCAGCACGTCGCGCTTCACCACCAGGTAACCCGCGAAGAAGACGACCAGACAGAGTTTCGCGAACTCACCGGGCTGGAAGGACATGCCGAGCAGGCGGACCCAGATCTTCGCGCCGTTGATGTCCGCGCCGAGGCCCGGCACCAACGGCAGGATCAGCAGCACCAGACCGGCCAGTCCGGCGGTGTACGTCAGAGCCTGCAGGCGGCGGTGGTCCCGGATCACCAGGATGACCACCAGGAACAAGACGATGCCGACCGCGGTCCAGGTGATCTGCTGCGGGGCGGCCGGCGCCCGCGGGGTGGCTCCCCGCGCCTCGGCCGCGATCGCCAGACCCAGGTCGACCCGGTGGATCATCGCCACACCCAGGCCGTTGAGGAGCACCGCGCAAGGCAGGATCACCGGGTCGGCGTACGGGGCGCGGTAGCGCAGGGCCATGTGCGCGATGAAGGCGAGCAGGCCGATGCCGGCCGCGTAGTACCCGGTGCTGGCCGGCACCTTGTCCTGCACGGTGATGCCGATGTTGACGTAGGCCCCGACCGAGACGCCGATCGCGATCAGGAGCAGCATCAGCTCCACCCCGCGCCGGGAGCGCGGGATGATCTGGATGACGGAGGTCGACGCGATACTCATCGGACCCCGTCGCAGTCGTCGGGGTTCACCGATCCGTCCGGCGTGGACGGGGTCGTCGATGGTGCGGACGATGGGGCGGTCGACGCGGGAACGGTGACAGGGGGCTTGGGTGGGGTGGTGACCGGCTTGCCGGACGCCGGCGGAGTGCTCGGCTTCGGGGTCGTCGTCGGCGGCTTCGGGGTCTGCTTGGCGGCACACTCCTCGGCGGTCCGCTGCAGTTCGCTGACGATCGACCGCGCGGCGCTCAGGTCGTCGGCCTGGATCGTGCCCTCCACCTGCTCACGGCTGTACGTCGGCAGCTTGTCCACCTGCAGGGTCTGCTTCTCGTACATGCTCGACAGGGTGAGCCCGGGGATCTGCTGGTCCACGCCCTTGAAGATCGCCACGTAGTCGCCGTCGGTGCCCACGTAGTACTGCTTCTGCGTCCAGCTGTAGGCGAACCAGCCGCCACCGACGACAAGCCCCAGCAGAACAGCCAGTACTGCGAGTCGCCGCAGCCAGAGGAACCGCTTCGGGGCGCGTGGGGCGTAGCGAAGCTCCTCGGGATCGAGGTCACCCGCACCGCCGCCGGACGCCTCGCCACTGCCCTGCGCGCGCAGGGTCGACGTGGCCGGGCCGGTCCCGCCCTGCGCCAGTTCGGCGGCTGCTCCAACCAGCTGGGGCTGGGTGCCACTCGTCGGCTCGGTCTCGATCACGTCCGCGACGACGCACGTGACGTTGTCGTTCGACCCCGCCTCGAGCGCGTGCGTGATCAGGTCGACCACGACGGAGTCCGGCGTACCCTCCGCCATCGAGGTGGCGATCACCTGGTCGCTCACGTAGTCGGGCAGGCCGTCGCTGCACAGCATCAAGCGGTCGCCGGCCCGGACGTCTAGCATCTCCAGGTCCGGATCGGAGTCCGGCCGGCCGTCGAGCACCCGGAGGATCAGGTTGCGGTGCGGATGGGTGAAGGCCTCTTCCTTGGAGATCCGGCCCTCGTCCACCAGCGACTGGACGAACGTGTGATCGTGGCTCAGCTGCTGGAGCTGACCGTCCCGCATCCGGTAGGCGCGGGAGTCACCGAGATGCGCGAGCCCCAGCTCCTGTCCGTCGAACAGCAGGGCGGTCACGGTGGACCCCATGCCCTCGCGCTCGGGGTCCTCCTCGACCAGCTCGGAGAGCCGTTCGTTCGCGCGGTGCACGGCGCCCGCGAGCGCCTCCATCATGTCCGGGCCGGTGATGCCGGGCTTGTCCAGCCGGCGGATCACCTGGACGGCGGCGGCACTGGCCACCTCGCCTGCGGCGGCTCCGCCCATGCCGTCGGCGAGCAGCAGCAGGTACGGACCGGCGTACGCGGAGTCCTCGTTGTTGCGGCGCACCCGTCCGACATCGGACAGTGCTGCGTAGTCGAGCGACAAGGTCATGGACGGCGCCCTACTTCGCGATGTTCAGCGTCGTGCGACCGATCCGGATGGAACCGCCGATCTCGGCAGGCACCGGGCGGGTCACCCGCTGGCCGTCCAGGTAGGTGCCGTTGGTGGAGCCGAGGTCCTCGACCCACCACTCGCCCTCGGACTGGAACACCCGCGCGTGCCGGGTGGAGGAGTAGTCGTCGTCCAGCCGGATCTGGCAGTCCGAGCCGCGGCCGATCACGACGGGCTGCTCGCCCAGGGTCGCGCCGACACCGGCCTGCGGACCGTCGGCGATCGTCACCGAGCCCGGCTGGCCTTTCTTCTTCTTGCTGGGCTTCACCGGCTTCGGGGTACGGCCGTTGGGCTGCGCCACTGGCGCGGCTGCCACGCGGGCGTCCACCTTGGCGCCGAACAGGTCGGACCTGATCACGGACAGGACCGCCAGCACGAACATCCACAACAGGGCCAGGAACCCCAGTTTGATCAGGGTGAGCGTCAGTTCCGACATGGAAGGCCAGTCACCACCCGCTGCTCGGCGGCTGGGCGATCGGCTCGTCCGCAAGGCGCAGCGTCATCGTGGTGTTCCCGATCCTCACGGTCGATCCGTCGGTCAGTTCGGCCTCGGCCGACCGGCGCCCGTTCACGAGCGTGCCGTTGGTGGAGCCCAGGTCGACCAGCACCACCCTGACACCTCCCGGTCCTTCTGGCATCAACCGGATCTCCGCATGCCGCCTGGAGACCCCCGGATCGTTGATCTGGATGTCCGCGTCCGTCCCCCGGCCGAGCACCACGCCGGGCGGGTTGATCGGACGGCGCCGGCCGTTCACCTCGAGCATCACCTGCGGGTGGCCGCGGCGTACGGGTGGTGGGCCGGGGGGCGGTTGCACCGGAGCGCTCTGCAGCACGGTCGCTCCTTCGTCGGGCAGGATCGGGGCCGGCTGCCGCGGCTGTGGCCGCTGGTTGCCGACGGTGGCGCTGACGACGCGGAACTTCCCGGTCGGCAGGTCGTCTTGCTGGGTCAACTCGATCTCGATCGGTCCGGAGAAGGTGTAGCGCTGGATGTCGGCGTGGTCACGCAACTCGTTGGCCAGTTCGTGGTTCAGCGTGCGACCGTAGGCGTTCAGCCGCTCGAAGTCACCCGGGCCGAGCTCGATGGTGAAGTGGTTCGGCACCAGCCGCCGGTCCCTGGACAGGATCCTTGCGGTGTTGTCGATCTCACGCTTGAGGGCCGCGGCCAGCTCGATCGGCTCCACGTCACCCTTGAACGCGCGCGCGAAGACACCGCTCACGATGCCCTCCAGGCGTCGCTCGAAGCGCTGCAGCGGTCGCACGCGTCCTCCTCCACGGTCGGTCGTCGGGTGGCCCCAACGATCGTGCTTGCCGTCCGGCGCTGCCGAGAGGCTCGCCGGACAACCGCGTCCACCGGTGCGCGGTGGACACACTGGTACGACGATCGATCGTATCGGGGAGTTCGACCGAACCCGCAATGTCAGTGTCTGCCGCAGGCCGTGCTAATGTTTCTCCTCGGTCGCAGATGGTGCTCCTGGGAGCCCCGGAAGCGACCAGCGCGCGGGTGGCGGAATAGGCAGACGCGCACGGTTCAGGTCCGTGTGCCCGAAAGGGCGTGGGGGTTCAACTCCCCCCTCGCGCACAGCGTCTCGAACTCCCGGTCAGTTCTCTGGCCGGGAGTTTTTCATGTCCTTCTTACGTGCCCTCAGCCACCAAATGTGGCGCTCGCCTCAGTACGCTCAGCCCGGCGCCGCAGTACCCCGCGTCCTCTTTCCGGTGGCGGCCGGGTCAGCGGTTCCAGAGGCCGTGGGTTTGTAGCCGGGTGAGGATCTGGGTCTCCAGATAGCGGGCGTCGGCGCCGTCCGGGGTCACGGACCAGCTCACCTCCAGGCCGAGTCGCACCACGGCCTCCCGGGCCCAGTCCTTGGCGCGCTTCGGACCGTTCTGCCGTAGGTCCTTGAGTTGTTGCTCGATCCACTCGGGGTCGGCCAGGGCCCGGTCGAGGGCAGCTTCTCCGAATCCGCTGACCGCGCCCTTGCCACTCCGGTACACCGTCAGCCGTCCGTACAGCCCTTGCGGGCGACCACTGCCGGCCCGCTCGCCCGCCATCCCGACGTACCGGATGACGCCATTCAGTGGTTCGCGCAGGAGGTACACCCCGGGTTCCCGGGGCGCCGACCGGATGGCGTCCTCGAAGGGCATCCACGGACACCACTCCGCCAGGTCGCGAACGTCTGCGTAGCTCTGGCGAAGGGCGTGGTCGTGGACCGGTTCGAACCAGTTCATGCACTGATCCTGCCGCCGGGTGCCGACATTCCTTGACGCTGTACTGCGAGCCGCTCGTCCGGCTCCGGGTGAGACGTTGCGAGTTGGTGGTGGCGGCCCCAGGATGACGGGCATGAGTTTCGAGGCGATAGTGCGGGACTATGACCTGTGCTGCGGGGTGGAGCGGGCTTTCAACACGTACGTCGGTTCGCACGGGACCTGGTGGCATCCGGACTACACGCCGGATGCGGGGACCTTCCAGAAGTTGACGATCGAGTCGGGCGTGGGTGGGCAGGTGGTCCTGTCGCACCAGGGGCTGGGTGAATTCGTGATCGGGCAGGTGACGGTGTGGGAGCCGTCGGAGCGGCTCGCGTACTCGACCTCGCTGGCTCAGACGCCGGAGTACCCGAGTGAGATCAGCGTGACGTTCACCCCGACCGCGGACGGGTGCCACTTCCACTTCGAGCACGGTGGGTGGAACGAGGGCAACGAGAAGGACCGGGAGAAGTTCAGGGACTGGGGACTCATCCTGCCGCGCTTCGTGGCATTGGCCGAATCTGTCGGAGGGTCCTGAGACCGTTGGGCGATGACGGGGATTCGCATCGCCATCGCACAACCTGAAGTGACGAACGACGCAAGGAAGAACGGGGCGCTGGTCCGCAAGCTGATGCGGCAGGCCGCCGCCGGGAAGGCCCGGCTGGTGCAGTTCCCCGAGGGCCTGCTGTCTGGGTACCCGAAGGAGCAGCTCGCCGACTGGTCCGAGGTCGACTGCGGCTGGGGTGTCGGGTCGGGCTGGTGGGTGGGCTGCGGCGGTCGCATCTGTACGTCGATCTCCGGGAAACCCGTGGTGCGCTCTGAAGACGCGTGTTAATTTCTGAACGTGCGTTCAGAGGGTGCGTCGTTCATCGAGGCGGCCAGGCGGGAGCAGCTGGCCGGGTGTGCCGTGGACGTGATCGCCGAGGTGGGCATCGCGAAGGCGTCGATGGCGCGGATCGCGGAGCGCGCCGGGGTGAGCGTCGGGGTGATCTCGTACCACTTCGGGAACAAGGCCGGGCTGATCTCGGCGGTCGTGGGCCAGGTCGTGCGGACGGCCGTCGCGATGATGGAGCCGCGGATCGTGGCGCAGCCGAACGCGACCCTCGGCCTGCGGATGCTCATCACCAGCAACCTCGAGTTCATGCGGCAGCATCCCAACCAACTGCGCGCGCTGCTCGAGATCGTCCGCAACGACAGTGGGGTGTACGCCGCTCAGGGCGCACAGGCGGTCGTCGAGGTGGAGAAGGTGCTGCACTGGGGCCGGCAGACCGGGGAGTTCGGCGACTTCGACCCCCGGGTGATGGCGATCTCGATCCGCGCCGCGATCGACGCCGTACCGCCGATGCTCTCCGCCGACCTCAGCCCCGAGCTCGACCTGACCGCGTACGGCGAGGAGCTCGCCGACCTCTTCGAACGAGCCACCCGGAAGGAACCCGTCTGAGATGGAAGCACTCGAACTGATCGGGCTCGGCAAGACCTTCGGCGAGGAGAAGGCGGTCGACGACTTGAGCTTGTCCGTGCCGCAGGGCTCCTTCTTCGGCATGCTCGGTCCCAACGGCGCCGGCAAGACCACCTCGCTCTCGATGGCGGTCGGGCTGCTCCGTCCCGACTCGGGTACGGCCAAGATCTTCGGTGTCGACGTCTGGGACGAGCCGGTCCAGGCGAAGGCGCTGGTCGGAGTACTGCCGGACGGCCTCGGCATGCCGGAGCGACTGACCGGCCGCGAGGTCCTCACGTACCTCGGCCTGCTCCGCGGACTCCCCGCCGCCGAGGTCGACGCCCGTACGACGGAGCTCCTCGAAGTACTGGAGCTCGGCCACGAGGACGACAAGCAAGTGATCGGCTATTCCACCGGGATGCGGAAGAAGCTCGGGCTCGCGGTCGCCCTGCTGCACGCGCCGCGGCTGCTGGTGCTCGACGAACCCTTCGAGGCGGTCGATCCGGTCTCGGCGGCGACCATCCGCACCATCCTGAACAGGTTCATCGCCGGTGGCGGTTCGGTGGTGATGTCGAGCCATGTGATGGCGCTGGTCGAGCAGCTGTGCGACCGGGTGGCCGTCGTCTCCGGTGGCAAGGTGGTTGCCGCCGGCACCGTTTCCGAAGTACAGGCGGGTGGCAGTCTGGAGGACGCGTTCGTGTCGCTGGTGGGCGCGTCGACGCGGGGTGCGGAAGGGCTGGCATGGCTGTCGGCCTGACCTACGCCACCTCGCACACGCTGGTCAGGATGCGGCTGGCCGCGCTGCGGCATGCGTTGCGCGACTCGAACCGGGTCGCCTGGATCGGCACTGGCGCGTTCCTCGGTCTGGTGCTCGCCGCCGGGACCGTCTGGGCCGCGACGAAAGGCGATACCGATCTCGTCGCGGTGGCTATAGCCGTCTGGATGCTCGGCTGGGTTGTCGGGCCGTTGTTCGCGGGCGGCGGCGACGAGACTCTCAAACCCGAGTACTTCACCATGCTGCCGTTGCCGCCTCGCGCGCTGTCCGGCGGGCTGATCGCGGCCGCGCTGGCAGGTGTGGCTCCGCTGGTGAGTCTCGTGGCGTTGCTGTGTCTGGTGGTGGTCGGCGGTCAACTGTCGGTCGGCGCGCTGCTGATCTCTGTGCCTGCTGTGCTTCTGCAGTTGCTGTGCTTCGTGCTGGCCTCTCGGCTCGCCGTGGCGGTCTATGCCGTCCTGCTGCAGGTCCGCTCGGGTGCGGTGCTCGCCGCTCTCGTGAACGCCTTCATCCTCGCCTTTACCGCGCAGGGGTGGGCGCTGATCGCCGCGTTCATCAGTACCGACGTGCAGGGCACTATTGCTCGCGGTGCCCGGATCGCGCCGTCTGGTTGGGGTTTGGTCGCCGTCGAGGCCGCCGGCCGTGATGACTGGCTGCGCGTGCTGCTCGCTGTGGCCGGGCTGGTTGTGCTCTGCGCGGCTATGTTCGTCGCTTGGTCGGCATTGCTCGTCCGGCGGACCACCGCCACCCGCGCAGGGGTTCGGGTGCGCCGGCAACTGACCGCCTCTGATTCTCGCGGCGCCGCAGCGGCGAAGGAGCTGCGCACGTGGGCCCGCGACCTTCTTTACGGACACCGGGCAGTGTTCGCGATCGCCTACGGGCTGTTCTTCTGCATGATGCCTCTGGCCGTCGGCTGGAAGGGCATGCTCCCGTGGGCCGGAGCGACCGCTGTCGTCATGGGCGGCGCGATGTTCTCCAACCTGTACGGCGCTGACGGCACCGCGTTCTGGTCGACCCTGATGACGCCGCGCTCGGCACAACTCGACGTCCGCGCCCGGCAGCGGGCCTTCCTGCTCGTGTTCGGGCCGCCGGCTTTGGTGATCACCCTGCTACTCACCTGGTGGTCCCAGGCTGGGGTGTGGTCGCTGGTGCTCAGCATCCTGCCCGCACTCCTGGGCGGCGCCACCGGGCTGATCGTGCTCGCGTCGGTCTACGCGGCCGTGCCGACCACCGACGCGCACAAACGCTCCGGCAATCCCCTGAACGCCGGTGAGAACGAGGGCGAGACCATCGGCCTCGTCTACGTGATGCTCGTGCTCGTCTCGCTCACCGCCATACCTGCACTCGGCGCAGCACTCGCCTGGTCCTGGTGGGGAGTCCCCGTCGGCCTCGCCTCCGGAGTACTGGCTTGGTGGTACTTCGGACGGCTGGCTGCTGGTCGGCTGGAGCAGCGTGGTCCCGAGTTGCTCACACTCCTGCGGCACGGCCGGACCACCGTGGAGCACGCAGACAAGGCGTCCCTGTCCAGCAAGATGGCCTTGCTGCCGCGGTGGAGGCGCTATCTGGCCGGATTCTGCCTGGGCTTCGGGGCGATCCCCCTGTTCCCGCAGGCCGTAGTACCGGCGATCTTCCTGCTCAACGAGGTCGACGCGAGGGCTTGGTTCCTCGCGCTCTACGTGGAATCCCGCTGGCAGTGGCCGGTGATCATCGGCATGGCGCTGCTCGGCCTCGGCATGTACGCCTACGGCGGCTGGACCTACTGGCAGGCAAGCAAACTCCGGCCCGAGGCACCGCCCCACCTAGAGCCAGAGACACAGACGCCCTGAAGCCACCCGCCTCACCGGAGGCGGAGGGGGTTGGAACTCGGGGCTCGGTGGCGCGCCGGGCGCGGGGCTCCGAGGGCTAAGTGGCGGGGGTCGCTGCGGTGCGGAGTGATGGGCGCGGCGCCCAGCAGCATCCAGGCGGCGACGGCAGCGGCGGCGAGCAGGCCGGCGATGCCCGCGTAGTCGGTCCAGTTCATCAGCGTCTCTTTCAGTGGTGGTGCGTACGGGTAGTGACGGAGTGGTTGCAACTTCGTGATGGCACTCCGGTGCCAGGAGTGCCAGGCGGTCGCGTGGCCCAGCTGTGCCGCTGTAAGAGTGGGGTTTTCCCCGCCCGGGAAAGGGGTGCGGGACTTAGGCCAGATGATGGACAAAATGCTCGCCACCGCGTCAGGGAGCCTGGTTAGGTGGAGCCTCGAGCGCGGGAGGTTGCCACGATGCAGGACGAATCGGTGCTGGATGCCCGGGAGGAACGGGCCTACCGACTGCTGGTCGGACTCTCCATCGCCCGGCTGGCGGACCTTGCCGAGGTCGCGGAGCTGTCGCACCAGGAGGCGGACGAGATCCTCCAGCGGCTGCAGGCCAAAGGCCTGGTCGCGGTGATGCCGGGCGACGAGCCGATGTTCCGGCCGCTCCCTCCCGACGTCGCCCTCGGTACGACGCTGCTCCGGCGGCAGGAGTCCCTCGAGTCGGCGCGGAAGACCGTAGCCTCGCTGAGCGAGGAGTTCCGCGCCAGCGCGAGCCGCCGGGACGCGCACCACCTGGTCGAGGTGATCGTCGGCGCGGCCGGACTGCGGGACCGGCTCCGCGATCTGCAGGAGTCCGCCCGCGAGGAGATCCTCTGGTTCTGCCGGGCCAATCCGCTCGCGATGCAAGGCGCGGAGAACACCGAGGAGTACGGCGCACTCAGCCGCGGCGTACGCTATCGCGCCATCTACGAGCGGGCTCTGCTCGAGACGCCCGGCGAGCTCGACACGATCGCCGAGGGGATCAGCTGGGGCGAGGAGGCCCGGACGCTCCCGACGCTCCCGGTGCGGCTCGCGATCGTGGACCGGGCCACTGCCGTCTGCCCGTTGGTCCGCGACGACGAAGCGGGCATCGGCGAGCCAACAGCCGCGATCATCGGCCGCGGCCAGTTGCTGGACGCGCTGCTGTCGCTGTTCGAGACCCACTGGGAGCAGGCGACTCCGGTGAAGCTGCAGTCCGACGAGGCGGCGGACCCGGAGGGCTTGGACGACTCCGAGCGCTTCCTGCTGTCACTGGTCGTCGCTGGAGTGCCGGACAAGTCCGTCGCCTCCCAGCTAGGTATCAGCCGCCGCACCGTCCAGCGACGCCTCGACCGCATGATGGCCCTCGCCGGCGTCGACACCCGTACTGGTCTCGCGTTCCAGGCCGCCAAGCGCAAGTGGCTCTGACGAGCTCTGGCCGGTCCGAGGGTTCTCGGACCGGCCAGAGCCAACTACTGGAGTATTACTTCAGGCCGTAAGCCCGGATCACTGTTTGGCTGACCTTGTTGCCGATGTTGTCGGCGGCGGCAACTCGCAGCGATACGGAACCCTTGCCGGCCGGCACCACTGCCACGTAGTGCCCCAGGGCACCGACGGTGGTGACCTTGCGCCAGCTCTTGCCCTCGTCGAAGGACACCTCTGCCTTCAGCGAGGTGGACCGCGGTGCGGCCACCCCGGCCTGCTGGTGGACGTTGAACCCGATCACGTGCGACCGAGCGGCCACCCGCCCGGTCAGGTCCGCCGGCACGTCGTAGTCCACCTGCAGCAGCGGCAGCGCCACAGCCTTGTCGGTGGCGGCCGTCTTGGAGCGGAAGTCCCAGACCGTGCGGGTGCTGGTCCCCCAGTTCCACTCGCCCTCCTGGTCGACGCGCGCCGTCGAGAGATCCAGCTTGTACGCCGCGTCGCCGCCTTCGGTGATCACGTCCTCCCAGGCATCGGGCAGTTCCGCGACCTGCTGGCCGTTCCGCGAGAGCACCGCCGACGCCGAGGTGGTCTCACCGACCGTGTAGTGCCCGGCGGCATCCACGAAGGCCGGGATCCGCAGGGACAACCGGTCACCCGTCCGGGTGGACACGACACCAGGTGCGGCGGCCGGACGGACCACCGGGCCGAACCAGGTCTCGGTGGAGACCCCGGCCTTGTAGCTGCGCGGCAGCGTGGTGAGCCCACCGTTCAGCGGGTTCATCGTGTCCCAGGTGTAGAGGTGGTGCACGCGGTGCTGCCAGAGCGAGTCGCCCGACGTCACCCACTCCTCGCGGACCTTGGGGGTCTGGACGAAGCGCTGCGAGTCGTTCCAGGAGTACTCCTGCCACGGACGCCAGCCGAACCGCTGCTCCTTGGCCCAGTTGAAGCCGCCGTTGTCGGAGTACGAGGTGTTCACCCGAGCGCTGTTCGCGGTGGTCACCTTGTAGTTGATCTTGCTGGGGATCGACCCGGCCGAGACCTGCTGCACGTCGTACAGGTAGGGGCTCGACGTGGTGAGGATGAGGTCGATCGTGGCGCGGGGCTGCTTGGCCCGGGCGATCAGCTTCTCGCCGTCCTTGGTGGTCGTGACCATCGCGGGGATGGGTTCACGGTCACCGGTCGGAACCCAGACCGTCCACGCCGACCAGGTCGCCGGCCGGACGATGATGACGCCGGCCGCACCGGCCTTGGCTGCCGCGGCGATCTGCTCCTGCTCACTGCCCGCTCCGGTGCCGTCCTCGTCGGACTTCATCAGGGCGATGGCGCCACGCACCCCGCGGAGGTCTGCCGGAGCACCGTTGCCGGCGTCCACCAGCGGGAACCGCTTCTTGCCCTCGAACGACGGCGACTGGTGCAGCAGGTTGATGTCCAGCGGTCCGGAGACCCCGGCGACAGTGGCCTGCACCAGCGGTGCCACCAACTGCCAGCGGGAGGAGAACTCGAAGCTGCCCTCGGTCACCGGCTTGGTCCCGGTGACGAGCACCTGCTTCACCGTGCTGAAGTGCATCACGCCGTGGCTGATGCTGCGCCCGTTGCCGTACACCCGGTGCACGTAGTAGCTCAGGATGGCCTGCTGCTCGGACGGCTTGGGTGTCTCGATCGTGATCGGGGCCGCCTTGCGAGCGTCGATCACCACCTCGATGTCCTTGTCCACCTTGATGTTCGGGTCGGTGAACAGGCTGACCTTCTCGTCCTGCGGGTCATAGTTCTCGACCAGCGAGTGCAGCAGGTACGTGCCCTCCTCGACCTCCGCGGTGTAGGCCTCACCGTCCGGGATCCAGGCGAGCTGGTCCGACCGTGAGTTGTCGCCGTACAGGGAGACGACCGGCGCGCCGGTGGGCTGGCCGTCGAGTCCGATCGCGCGCAGCCGGACGGAGTGCTTCGGTCCCTGTCGCAGCGCGCCGACCGCGGTGTGCGTGACGACCCCATCGGGGCCGGTGGCAACGATCCAGCCGCTGTGCAGACCGCGCTCCAGCTTCGCCGCGTCGAGAGCCACCTGTACGTCGGTGCTGCCGCCCGCGGGCACGGTGACACTGCTCGGCACGCTGATCGCGTCCGTCTCGGGCTTGTGCACGTCGAGGTTGTCGACGTCGACCGCGAGTTGCAGGGTCACGGGTGCGGTGCCGTCGTTCTTGTAGGTGATGGTCCGCGCCGAAGAGCCGGTGGTGGTCTGCAGGCCGAAGTCCGCGGTGGCGGACGCGTAGACCTTCTGCGCGACGGCCCGGCTCAGGTCGACCCGGCCGCCACCCTGCGCGTAGACGCTCAGGTCGGCGTTGGTCTTGGCCGTGCTGACCAGCGCGTTCTTGATCCGGTCGGCCTTCCAGTCCGGGTGCGCCTGCGCCATCAGGGCCGCCGCGCCGGCCACGTGCGGCGCGGCCATCGACGTACCGGAGGCCGCCGTGTAGAGGTTGTCGACCGGCTGGCCCATCGCCGTACCGGCCGCGCGGGCGGCGACGATGTCGACGCCGGGCGCGGTGATCTCCGGCTTCAGGCCGTCGTCGCCGAGGCGGGGTCCACGGCTGGAGAAGTCGGCCAGCGCCTCATTGCGGTCGATCGCGCCGACGGTCAGCGCGGACGGCGCCGTACCGGGGGTGCCGATCGACTCGTCGGCGCCGTCGTTGCCCGCGGACACGACGAACAGCGTGCCGCTGTCGGCGGTGATCCGGTCGACCGCCTGGCTGAGCGGGTCGGAGCCGTCGGTGGGGCCGCCACCGAGGCTCATGTTGACCACGCGCGCGCCTTCGGCCGCGGCCCACTCCATCCCGGCGATGATCGAGGACTCGTAGCCGAAGCCGTCGTCGCCGAGCACCTTGCCGATGAGCAGGTCGGCCTTCGGCGCGACACCCTTGCGGGTGCCGTTCGCGCCGGCGCCGGTGCCCGCGATGGTCGCCGCGACGTGCGTGCCGTGGCCGAAGTGGTCCGTGACTCCGCTCGGGCTCCCGGAGAAGTCCTGGGACTGCTTCACCTTGCCCTGGAGGTCCGGGTGGGAGGCATCGATCCCGGTGTCCAGGACGGCCACGTCCACACCGGTGCCTTCGTACCCGGCCTGCCAGGCGGCGGGTGCGCCGATCTGCGGCACGCTCTTGTCGAGCACCGCGCGGACCTTGCCGTCGAGCCAGATCTTGGCGATTCCACGGTTCAGCGCGCGGGCGTTCTGGTCCGGCCCGAGGGATTTCCACAGTGCGGGCAACTCGTCCTTGGTGGCGCTGACCGCGGCGCCGCCGATCGAGTCGAGTTGGCGAGTGGTCGTCGTCCCGGTCAGCGCCGGGGCGCGGAAGCCGGCCGCCGGGTCGGAGTACCGGACGATCAGCGGCAGGCTGGTGGCCGACGAGTCACCGAAGCCGTCGGCGATCAACTCGTCCACGTCGAACAGGTCGGCGTCGAGTACGCCGGTCGAGATGTAGGGGACGGCGTCGCTGGGCAGCACCCGCAGCCCGCCGTCCACCTCGATCGTGTGGAAGGCGATCCGCTCGCGGCCCGGGCCGGGCCGCACGCTGGCAGCCTTCTTGCCGGCGCCGGCGTCGGTCACCTCGACCACGTCACCCGTGATCAGGGTGACCTTGGCGGACTTGCCCGGTACGCCGGACGGCGCCGAGGTGGTCCCGGGAGGCGGCGCGGCGCCCGGTGGGGCGGCGGTCGCCGAGGTGGCGGTGGTGCTTCCGAGGGCTAGGACAGCCGCGAGGATGGCGGCTCGTTTCACCGGGGAGGACATGGGTCTGGTCTCCTTCGAGAGGCTAGGGGCAGGCACCTCTTTCCGAGGAGTGTGCAGGTGCGTGCACGCTCTGTGCCCTGTCCAGCACTGCCGTCCCTGCGACATGTCGCAACCGCGCCACCGCGATCCCCGACGACCTTCGGCACCACGCCGACCCGGATCGTCTGCACTTCACGCCCACGCGGCCTGGTTCTGTTCGGGCGGCGGAAGCAGGACCAGAATCGGACCATGACGGCACAGCAGGTGGTGCGCAGGTGGGCTTGGGTAGGCACGTTCGTCATCGGGGCGGGGCTCTATCTCCTGGTTATGGCAGTGCTCACCGACACCGGCAATCCGAACCTCTTCCCGACGTTGATCCTGCTCGGTGCCATGGTGGTGCCGCTGACCTTTGTCACCTTCGCGGCCGGCCGCTCGGGCCGCTGGTTGATCGACGGCCCGACTCTCGGCATCTCGCTGCTGTTCGGCGGAGTCATCGGCGTGGTGGTGGCGGGCCTGCTCGAGTACGACGCGATGCGCCGGCTGGGCGCGTTGCCGATGCTCGGGGTCGGGCTGATCGAGGAGGCGGCCAAGCTGATCGTCCCGGTGATCCTGCTGGTGTTCTTCGGACACCGGTACCGCCACTCGATCGGCGGCGGGATCGTCATCGGGGTCGCGGTCGGCACCGGGTTCGCAGTACTGGAGACGATGGGCTACGCGTTCGTCGCGCTGCTGCAGTCGGACGGCAACGTCGGAGCGGCCGAGCAGACGCTCTTCATCCGCGGACTGCTCGCACCGGCCGGGCACGCGGCGTGGACCGGGCTGACCTGCTGGGGGCTCTGGCGTTTCGCGGTCGAGCCGACCGGCAAGCGATTCCTCGGCTTCCTCGGCCTGTACGCCGTCGCGGTCGCGCTGCACACCACCTGGGACGGCATCGGCGGCAAGGTCACCTACGCCATCGTCGGCGCGATCAGCATCGGCCTGCTGCTCTTCGGCCTGAAGAAGTCCCAGGCCATCGACGCGGCCGCTACTCCCGCGGCGCTGCCTTCCTGACCTATGTCTCCTTGACCGCTCTGGACTGATTGTCCATCGTGGATGTAATGTCCACTGCATGGAGGAGCCAGGACACCGGCTGGGACCGGTGTGCGACGCGATCGCCCGGTTGCTGTCGCCGCACGCGGAGGTCGTCCTGCACGACCCGGCGACGGACGAGATCGTCGGCATCTGGAACCCGCTCTCGGAACGCTCGGTCGGCGATCCCTCGCTGCTCGGTGAGCTGAACGAGCTGACCGCGACCGGTCAGGACGTCTACGGCCCCTACCCGAAATCGCTGCCCGACGGCCGGCGGCTGTCCAGCGTGAGCGCCGTGATCCGCGACGAGAGCGGCAAGGCCGAGGTGGTGCTCTGCGTGAACGTCGACCGGACAGCGTTCGAGGACGCGAGCCGGATCCTGGCCGCGTTCGCCGCTCCGGTCACCGGCCAGCCGCGGGTGCTCTTCGAGCACGACTGGAGCGAGACCCTGAACGACATCGTCGCCGTCTTCGTCCGCGAGCGCGGTGTCGCGGTGGAGCGGCTGACCAGGACTGACCGGCTGGAAGTTCTCGCTCGGCTGGACTCCGCAGGCGTGCTCAGCCAGCGGCGGTCCGTCCCCGTGGTGGCCCGGGCGCTGCGGATCTCTCGCTCAGCCCTCTACCAACTGCTCGGCGAGGCACGGAAGGACCTGATCACCGATGCCGACACTCCCTGACTTCCGGCTGGAGACCTACTTCTCGCGCTGGGAGTTCAGCGCCCGCTTCCACCTCACCGCCTCGGACGCGCAGTCGATGCCGGTGGCGGAACTGCTCGCGCTGGCCGACGACGACGGCCGCGAGCGGTGGGAGTCCCTGACGCTGGGTTACACCGAGACCCGCGGCCTGCCCGCGCTGCGGGAGGAGATCGCCCGCACCTACGACTCCGTCGTACCGGAGGAGGTGCTGTGCTTCGCGGGCGCCGAGGAGGCGATCCTGCTTGCGATGCAGGTGTTGCTGGAGCCCGATGATCACGCTGTTGTACTGACGCCGAACTACCAGGCGGCCGAGACGATCCCGCTCTCGATCTGCGAGGTCACCGGGGTCGCGTTGCGGGCCGAGGACGACTGGGCGCTCGACCTGGACGCGGTGGAGAAGGCGTTGCGGCCCAACACCCGCGTGGTTTCAGTGAACTTCCCCAACAACCCGACCGGCGCCGTACCGGACCTCGAGACCTGGCAGTCGCTGGTGCGGCTGTGCGACGACCGCGGGATCACGCTCTTCAGCGACGAGGTCTATCGCGGGCTCGAGCTCGACCGGCCGTCCCTGCCGCAGGCCGCAGACCTGTCTCCCAAGGCGTTGTCGCTCAACGTCATGTCGAAGGCGTACGGCCTGCCAGGGTTGCGGATCGGCTGGATCGCCTGCCGGGACCGCTCGGTGCTCGACCGGTTGGAGCGGGCCAAGCACTACACATCGATCTGCAACTCCGCGCCCAGCGAGATCCTCGCGCTGATCGGCCTGCGGGCCAGGGATCGCCTGCTGGAGCGCAACCGCGGCATCGTCGCCGCGAACCTGCCGGTCTTCGACGAGTTCTTCGCGCGGTACCCCGACCTCTTCGAGTGGCGGCACCCGCAGGGCGGCTGCGTCTGCTTCCCGCGGTACCTCGGCCTGGACGGTGTGGAGGCGATGTGCGCGGACCTCGTCGACCAGGCCGGCGTGCTGTTGCTGCCGTCGAGCATCTACAGCTCCGAGCTCACCGAGACGCCGACGGACCGGTTCCGCGTCGGCGTCGGGCGGTACGGACCGGCCGAAGCGTTGGAAAACTGGACCACCTGGTTGGAGAAGCGATGAGCCTGGCCGTGATCGACCTGCCCCGGATCGGCGCCGCCGCGTCGCGCGACGTGGTCTTCGACGCCGTGCGCGAGTCGTTGATCGCGCACGCCGAAGGCCGTACCGCGGTGCCGCCGCCGATGGTGCTGAAGTTCCCGGACCACGACGGGGACTGCCACGTGAAGGCCGGCTACCTCAGTGGATCACCGCACTTCACGGTGAAGATCGCCAGCACGTTCGCCTCGGTCAACAGCGGCCTGATGCTCGTCGTCGACGCGACCACCGGTATTCCGGCCGCCCTGCTCGCCGATGAAGGCAAGCTGACGGCCTGGCGGACCGCTGCCGCCGGCGCGCTGATCACCGACGCGATGACGCCGGCCGGCATAGACGAGATCGCCGTGCTCGGGACCGGCGAACAGGCGCTGTTGCAGGTGATCTGGCTGAACCTGTTGCGCCCGCTGTCCCGCGTCCGCGTCTGGGGCCGTCGCCCCGAGGCGGTGGAGAAGCTCTGCGCTGCATTGGCAGCTGAGGGATTCGACGCCCGCCCGGACTCCGCGGGTGGCGCGCCCTGTGTCATCGCGACCACCTCGTCCACCGTTCCGTTGCCCTCGGCCCTTTTCTCGGGCGCCGTGCACGTGACCGGAATCGGCACCGACATGCCGGGCAAGGGCGAGCTGCCGACCGAGGTGTTCGCCGGCGCGCTGGTCGCCACCGACGACCACGAGCAGTGTCTGGACCACGGCGACTTCGGCAACGCGGTACGGGCCGGGGTGATCGCGGCCGACGCGGACATCTCGATCGGCGGGGTACTGCGGGACGGGCTCGGTGATCGTGGTGATCGCCGGACGATCGCGGATCTCACCGGCCTCGGAGTCACCGACGCCGCGGTCGCCTCGGCGGTCGTGCAGGCCCTCTCGGCCACCCGCGCCTAGACCAGCTCACCTCAGCACTCGTCTGACTTGACCACATGGTTAGACCACTCACGCGGACACGATCAGCTGCTGAAACAGTGACCCGTCAGTAGCGTGAGACGGCCCTCGCAACCCATGGACAATCGGTTCCGGACTCAGTACGGTCCGTAACGGCGTCCGCATCACGTCAGACCCGGAGGAGGACCTAGCGTCCTTCCCCCACCCAGTCGGTGAGGTGCTGCCCGCCAGTAGCGCCTCACTGGTGGATGGGCTAGCAGCTCGTGGCGGCTGTCACGAGCTGATGGGGGCCCGTACACCTAGGTGGGGCGGCACCAGCGCAGAGCGCTCGCCGCCCCACCGACTCAATTTCTCCCGCCCCACCCCAACGCCGCGCCGTCCCTGTTCGTCTTGCTACCTGACAGGGAACCGAACAGGACGGTGTTGATGGCTGACTGGGAGCGCGCATTCAAGGAACTGCTGGTAGTCCGCGGCGCCTCGTTACGTGCATACGCCTATCTCCTGACCGGTGAATCAGCTGCGGCCGCCGACCTGGTTCAGGACGCGCTGTTGCGGGTGTTCAGCCGGCTACGGGTGAGAGGCGACGTCGAACAGCTCGAGGGGTACGTCCGGCGCGCGATGCTCAACCAGTACGTCGACGGCCGCCGCCGCGCCAGCCTGTGGAACGCCAGACGCCACCTGCTGGTGGATCCGGTCGCGCACCACGACGAGGACCATGCCCTGGCAGACGAGGTTCGACAGGCCTTGTCCACCTTGTCCCCCAAGCAGCGCGCCTGCATCGTCCTCCGGTACTACGAGGACCTCTCCGTTCTCGAGATCGCAGACCAGCTCGACTGCGCCGAAGGCACGGTGAAACGTCACCTGGCCGATGCCCGGACCCGACTCGCCACCCAGCTCGCCATCCCCGAGGAGACGATGAGATGACCTCCGACGACCTGAAACAGCTCCTCCAATCCGTGGCCACCCATGGCACCGACACCGTCGAACTCGACGAGCACGCCCTGGTACCCCGGATCCGGCGGCGCCGCCACCGGCGTACCGCGGCCGTCGGTGTCGCCGGCTTCGCAGGCGCGGCCGCGATCGCAGTCAGCGCTTATGCGGTACTGCCAGGCGCCGGCACCGAGAGCACCGTGGCGAACCGCGGCGGAGGCACTCAGTCGGCTATCAGAGAGAGTCCCCTCCCGCCGTACAAGTGTGGGGTGACCTTTCCGGCGCCCTCCTCCATCGGCACCCGGGGGGAGAAGGTGACACAGAAGACCATGGCCAGAAGCGCCGACGGCTGGACCGGTACCGTGGAGGACGAGTTCACCAGCCACCTCCCGAAGCCGCTGGTCAATGCTTCGCCCACGAGCCTCTTCGCCGTTGTCCAGAAGAACATGGTGGTTGGCCACGCGGTCCTGACGGTGAGTGGGAAGCCGGTGGTCCTGCAACCGGAGCAGTCCCACACCTTCCGCGCCCGGATCGACATCCGGAGTTGCGACCGGACGTCAGGCGCCCGCTTGCCGGTGGGCTCCTACCTGATCTACCGAGACCTTCCCGCCGACAGCAAGCCGCAGGGCGGGACGCTGAAGGAGGTCCTGCCCACGGCTCAGCTCCAGCTGAAGTGACTGCTGGGTGAGCTGTCGCCTGGGGTTTGCCGGATCGTCGGACAACTTTTGGCCGATCAGACGTTCCATCCGGGCTGAGGACGGGCAGACTGGCCTGCGACGCATTGGTTCCCAACCGCCCCTGGGAGATCGCCGTGCCCGCTCTTCGCGCATCCCGTCCGGTCCTGGTCCTCGGTGTCCTGCTGGCGTTGCTCGCCTTCGGGATCAGACCCTCCGCCGCGGCGACCACCGCCGCCATCACCGTCAGTACGGCGCTGTCGCGGCAGGACGGATCCGTCGCCACCGTCGAGGGATTCGTGGTGGGGCAGCCGACCGCCGCGAACACGGTGATCCGGAGCAACTTCACCGGCGATACCGCGATCGCACTGGCCGACTCGAGTTCACAGACGAGCACGTCGGCCATGCTCTATGTGCAAGTCACGGCGACCTTCCGGGCGCAGTACGGGTTGCAGTCGAACCCGGGACTGCTCGGTACCAAGATCAGCGTGACCGGCACGCTCACGCCGTACTTCACGCCGCATGCAGGGCTGAAGAACCCGACTGCCTTCAGCGGTGCCGGCGGGTCGGACCCGGGCGATCCGCCGGAGCCGGGTGACTACTACGCGAACGCAATCGGCAAGACCGGGCCGGCGCTCAAGTCCGCGCTGCACACGATCATCTCGAACCAGACCAAGCTGACCTACGACCAAGTCTGGAACGCGCTGGAGGACACCGACCAGGACCCGGCCAACGCGAACAACGTGATCCTGCTGTACTCCGGCCGGTCGCAGAGCAAGGGCACCAACGGCGGCGGCGTGAACGACTGGAACCGCGAGCACGTCTGGGCGAAGTCCCACGGCGACTTCGGCACCGCGACCGGCCCGGGCACCGACGTGCACCACCTGCGGCCCGAGGACGTCTCGGTGAACGGTGCCCGTGGCAACCTCGACTTCGACAACGGCGGTACGACGGTCGCCGAGTGCCCGGGCTGCACCGCGGACGGGGACTCGTTCGCACCGCGGGCGGCGGTCCGCGGTGATGTCGCGCGGATGATCTTCTACATGGCCGTGCGGTACGAGGGCGGCGACGGGTTCGCGAACCTGGAGCCGAACAACTCGGTCAACAACGGCACCGCCCCGTACATCGGCAAGCTCTCCGTGCTGAAGGCCTGGAGCGCGGCCGACCCGCCGGACACCTTCGAGAAGCGCCGCAACCAGGTCATCTTCGACACCTGGCAGCACAACCGGAACCCGTTCATCGACCACCCCGAGTGGGTCTCCTCGATCTGGCCCTGACGGTTCCCTGCCGTGGACCGACCCGCGATCGCCTGTGGACAACGAGCGGATCGTGGCGTCGGCCTCATATCTTCTAAGGCATGACGATTCCCCGCTTCCACCTCGCCATGCCGGTCGACGATCTCGCCGCCGCCGCGGAGTTCTACGGCTCCGTGGTCGGCTGCGAGCGCGGCCGCAGTTCCGACACCTGGATCGACTGGAACCTGCGTGGCCACCAGTTCGTGACCCACCTCGCTCCGGCCCGCCAGCAGGCGATCCACAACCCGGTGGACGGCCACGACGTCCCCGTCCCGCACTTCGGCCTGATCCTCGAGATCCCCGACTTCCACGCCCTCGCCGACCGCTTCCGCGCCGCCGGCACCCCTTTCGTCATCGACCCCTACCTCCGCTTCGAGGGCCAGACCGGCGAGCAATGGACCATGTTCCTGCACGACCCGGCAGGCAACGCCCTCGAATTCAAAGCCTTCGCCAACGACGCCGACGTCTTCGCCATCTGACTGCCCCGATCCGCCCCTCGATCTGCCCTCCCCGCGACCGAATCCGCCGACCAGACTCGAGCATTCAACTTGTGGCTACAATCGAGGGAGGAATAGTGACCACAGGAGGTCTGATGGACGTCGGCATCCGAGAGCTCCGCGACGGTCTCAGTCACTTTCTGGCAGAGGTTCGTGGCGGCCAGACCATCACAGTCACCGACCACGGCAAGCCGATCGCGCAGATCGTGCCGGTCAGTGTCCCGACCGCCCTGGAGCGACTGATCGCCGAGGGGAGAGTGACGCCGGCCAAGCGTCGCAAGCGACCCGCACCGACGCCGATCAAGACAGCCGGCCCGGTCAGCGATCTGATCGACGAGCAGCGCAGGTGATCTGCTACTTCGACACGTCCGCGTTCGTCCCGATCCTGATCGACGAAGAATCGACGCCGGCCTGCGCGGAGCTGTGGAATCTGGCCGACGCCGTGACCACGACGCGGCTGCTGTACGTCGAAACCGCGGCGGTCCTGGCCAGGGCTCACCGTTCGGGTCGGGTCAGCACGCCGAAGCTCCGTGCAGCCCAGCGGAGCCTGGACGAGGTCTGGCCCGAGTTCGCGGTGGTCGAGCTCGATGCGGAGTTGGCTCGACGAGCGGCCCAGTTAGCAGTGAAGTGTTCGTTGCGTGGCTATGACGCCGTGCACTGTGCAGCCGTGGAGCAGCTGGCCGACGGCGATCTCGTCGCTGCGTCGGGTGACCGTGCGCTGCTGGCGGCGTGTCGCGAGCTCGGGATTGCGACGGCCGACATCAGTGGTCCGGGATAGCACGGCGACTCGCGGCTGGCGGTTTCGCGTTGGCGATTGGCGATTGATACAGCTTCTGGTGAATACAGTGGCTGATGTACTGTCGCTGCGTGGACACGATCAGTCGGGGTGGGGTGTTGGCTCGGGTCGGGCATGCGTTGTCTGATCCGACGCGGACGCAGGTGATGTTGGTGCTGCACGAGGGGCCCAGTTATCCGGCGGAGCTGGCTGAGCGGATCGGGGTCAGCCGGCAGTCGTTGTCCAACCACCTCGCCTGCCTGCGAGGGTGTGGCCTGGTGGTGGCGGAGCCCGAGGGGCGGCGGACGCGGTACGAGTTGGCTGATCCGAGTCTTGGGACGGCGTTGAGTGAGCTGCTGAATGTTGTGCTGGCGGTGGACCCCGCCTGCTGTCGACCTGACGCGGAGGGCGACTGCAAATGACCGATCCGTCGACTGACCAGCCAACCGGGCCGCGGTTGCTGCCGCTGGTCACGCCGCCGCCCCTGAAGCCCAGTGCTGAGCGGGTGGCGTTGGGGCGGCGGGCTCGGTGGTTGGCGGGGGCGAGTGTCAGCTACAACGTGGTCGAGGCGATCGTGGCGATCTCGGCCGGGGCTGTGTCCGGGTCGGTGGCGTTGGTGGGGTTCGGGCTCGACTCGGTGGTCGAGGTGGCCAGTGGACTGATTATTCTGTGGCAGTTCCGGCATCCCTTGCCGGAGACCCGGGAGCGACGCGCGCTGCGGTTGATCGCGTTGTCCTTCTTCGGCCTCGCCGCGTATGTGGCGGTGGAGTCCGTGCGGTCGCTGGCGTCCGGGTCCGAGCCGGACAGCTCGTCGGTCGGGATCGGGCTGGCGATCGCCTCGCTGGTGGTGATGCCGCTGCTGTCGACCGCCCAGCGGCGTACTGGGAGAGCGCTCGGATCCAACGCGGTGGTTGCCGACGGTACCCAGACGTTGCTGTGTACCTATCTGTCGGCCGTGCTGCTGGTCGGGCTGGTGCTGAACGCGACCCTCGGCTTGTCCTGGGCTGATCCGATCGCAGGGTTGATCATCGCGATCATCGCCCTGCGTGAAGGAATCCAGGCGTGGCAAGGCAAAGGCTGCTGTGCCCCCGCAGGCACGGGCTCAGCGAAGTGCGAAGACGGCTGCTGCTAGGCGAACGCCAGCTGGACGAGCTGGCGGAACGTGCTGGCCGAACGTGCAGGCCGAAATGCGACGACGCTGAGGGTGCCGGCGGGGGGGCGGCACTCAGCTGTCCTGGATCAGGCCGAGGACGTTGCCGTCGAGGTCGTTGAAGGTGGCCACCAGGCGGCCGCCTCCGACGTCGTGCGGGGTCTCCTTCACGGTGGCACCCGCGGCGGTCACCTCGGCCAGCTTCGCCTCGATGTCCGCCACGTGCCAGTAGGCGATCGGTGAGGTCATGTTCTGCGGTCCACCGTTCGGCACCAGCCCGATGTGCTGGCCCTCGGCCTCGAAGCCGACGTAGTAGGACGAGTCGGCTGTCGGCTCCACGCCGAGCAGCGCGGCGTACACCTCCTTCGCCTTGGCCAGGTCGGAAACGGGGTGCAGCACGGTCTTGATTCCCTGGGTGGAAGAGCCGGTCATGGTCGCTCCTGAAGTCGTGGGTGGTCGGACTTTGTGCCCGTGTCAGTCACGCTAGTCCCGGCTCCGCCACCCGTGCTTCTTGATTCCTGACCGGTCTCTGGTCACCCGTCGGACCACGAGATCCAAGGCTGCGGCACTAGGTGTTGATGGTGAAGGTTGTGTTGCCGACCTGGCGGGTTGCCGTGGTGTTGGTCTGGCGGTGACGGCCGGTGCCCTGAGCGACAGTCGGTACTGCGGCGCCGGCGGCGGGAGTCGACGGCTGGGTGATGGCCGGCCCGGGCGTGCCGGGGAGGGCGACACCGGCGTGGGCGGCGGATTGGCCGACCCGGGTCTCGACCCACTCCTGCAGGCCTGGGTCCGCCAGGTTCACCCGTTGGCCGCTCTCGCGAAGCATGCCGCGGGCAACCAATCCCTGGCGCGCGTTGTCCACCTCCTGCCACCTCCCGGGACCGGCGGCCTGCGTCTCGCTCGGCATCGCCAGCCCTCGCGGCCCCCGTACTGCGACCTTCGCCAGCAGGTCTTTCTCCGCGTCGGAGCAGTTGTTCCACGCGGCCTGGTAGAAGACCCGCGACCGGTCGTTCACCTGCGCGGTCGCGTGCTTCGCCACCTCGACCGTGATCCCGTACGGCGGCTGCGCCAACCGCACCGCGCTGTCGGCCAGATCCCGCAACCGGCTCGGGTTACCGTTCGCAGCCTTCAACAGGTTGTCCACAGCCTCAGGCTGATAGGGAATGCCCGCACGACGCAGCGGTTCGGTCACAGCCGGCCGCAGCTCGTCATCCGCAAGTGGCGTGCACTCGCGCAGGTCGAACCGACTGGCGACACCAGTACCGATCCCCGACATCCCGCCGGATGCGGCCATCAGCCTGGTGGCCGCCATCTCACCACCGGCGCCGATCAGGTAGACCGGCTGCCCGTTGCGCTCGAGGTGGGCCGAGAGCTCCGTCAACGCGGCAAGGTCCCGCTCGGACGCCACGTCGAGGTTGTCGACCATCAGCATCACCGGCTGCCGCTTCTTCGCGGCAAGCTCGCCTAGGTTGTCCGCGAGCTGGTTGAGCGTGCTGCCGACACCGTCCCGGCCCGGCGCCTCCCACTGCTTCTTCACCACCGCCTGGACCGGCATGACGCCGAACCGCAGTTCCGCGCCGTTCTGCTGACTCCGGTTGCGCTGGGTCAGGTCGCGCAGGGTCTTCTTCAGCTTGCGGAGGGCGAAGAACCCGTGCCGCTTGCGAAGCCCACCGAGGTCCTCGCTGACAGCACGGACGAACCGGTTCTCCAGCGGCTCCCGCGGCGACGCGTCCACCCGGATGCAGGTCCAGCCGTTCTGCTGCGCGTACTGCTGGGCGCGATCAAGCTCGAGGCTCTTGCCCATCCCCGGGCTGCCGGTGAACAGCACCGAGTTCCCCTCGGGTGGCCGCCGGTCCAGCGAGATCGGCCGCCCCTGCTGGTCGGTCCGGGTCACCATGTACGCCGGACGCCTGGCCGTCCCGAAAACCTGGCTCATCCCTCCACCCTCAGTGGTCCACCCGGCAACCAGGCGACCAGCAGATGAACAGCCCTTCAGCCCCAGTTGAACCGCCGTACCGCGCCGAACGCCGCACTGTGACCAGTCGACCGCCGTAACCGCGCCCAGTTGAGCCGCCCGTACCGCGGACCGGGCCGCGCGCGGGACGTCCGGGATCCGTGGCCGCCGGAGCCGGGCGTTGGGGATGTCGGTTAGCCTACTTAGGTATGCCTAACATTCTCCGCCTGATGTTCGAGAGGACCGTGGTCGCGTGAGCAACCCAGCACCCCGTAACCGCCGCGCGAAGCTGGCGGTCGTCCGCCGGACCGAGCGGATCACCCCGCACATGATCCGGGTGGTGCTGAGCTGTGACGACTTCGTCGACAACGGCACCAGCGACCACTACGTGAAACTGCTCTTCCCGCAGCCGGGCGTGGAGTACCCGGACCCGCTGGACATGGGCGTCGTGCGCGAGCAGTTCCCGTCCGAGCAGTGGCCGACCATGCGGACGTACACGGTGCGCTCCTGGGACGAGGCGAGCCACGAACTGACGATCGACTTCGTCCACCACGGCGACGAGGGCATCGCCGGACCGTGGGCGGCCGCGGCGAAGCCCGGCGACAAGCTCTGGTTCAACGGTCCGGGTGGCGCCTACCGGCCGGACGAGGACGCGGTCTGGCACCTGCTGGTCGGCGACGAGAGCGCGCTGCCGGCGATCGGCGCCGCGATCGAGGTACTCCCGCCGGGCGCGAAGGCCAAGGTGTTCGTCGAGGTCGAGGACGAGTCCGAGGAGCAGAAGTTCAGCGGCTCCGGCGATGTGGAGCTCACCTGGTTCCACCGATCCGGTGCCTCCGGCAACCATGACGGCAACCATGCAGGCAACCGTGGTGACGGCCTGGTCGCCGCGGTCGAGGCGCTCGAGTTCCCGCCCGGTGACGTGCAGGTCTTCGTCCACGGCGAAGCCGGTTTCGTACTGCGGCTGCGCAAGCACCTCTTCGCCGGCCGCGGCCTCGCGCGCGACCGTGTCTCACTGTCCGGCTACTGGCGCCTCGGCAAGAACGAGGACGGCTGGCAGGCCGAGAAGGCCGAGACCGCCCGGAAGGAACGCGCAGCTGCCGGCAACTGACCTCACCCGGAGCCCGGCTCGCACGCCGCGCTCCGCCCCGACCCACCCTGGCTCGACGCCGCCCGCCCGGCCCCGATCTCCGCGGTACTGCGAACCAGTCGCGGGCGGGCGTCGTCGTACGGGGCATGGATGATGTGGCTGATCCGACCTCGTTCGATCGGTTCGCGGCGGAGTACGACCGGTTCGTGAGCTTGTTGCCCGGGCAGCACAGCGCCTGGGTGACCGGGCTCGGGGTGAGGGGTGAGCGGGCGATAGACGTCGGTTGCGGGTCGGGGCACGCGGCGGAACGGCTGGCCGACGACTTCGACCAGGTGCTCGGCGTCGACCTCAGCGAGCCGATGATCGCGATCGCCCGCGAACGGCGCTCGCGGCCGAACCTGGAGTACCGGGTCGCGGATCTGTTCGAGGTGGATGACGAGGGGTTCGACCTGGTCTACAGCCACACGGTGCTGCACCACCTGCCCGACTACCGGGCCGGACTCGAGCAGTTGAAGTCGCTCGTCCGGCCCGGCGGCACGGTCGCGCTGATCGACAACGTCTGCGACCTCTACCCGACGCCGCCGCGGCGGGTCTACACCTGGGGCGCGGTCCGCGGCTTCCCGGCCGAGATCAGGCGGGTCGGGCTGCGGGACGCATGGTTCGAGTTGCGTTTCTGGCACAGCAAGCCGTGGCTCGAGCACCTGCTGAGCGATCGCTACCTGTCCCGCGCGCAGTTTCGTGAGATCTACGACACCGTCTTCCCCGGTGCCGAGTACGACGACCTCGGGTTCGCGCTGGCGATGCGCTGGAGGACGAGCGCGGTGGATGATCCGGGCTCGTTTCGGCGTTATAGCTGAGTATCAGCTACTTACCAGGAGCAAAAGTGAAGATCGGCATCATCGGTTCAGGTCTCATCGGCGGCACCCTCACCCGGCGCCTGACGGCCCTCGGGCACGACGTCTCCGTGGCGAACTCGCGGGGTCCGGAGACGCTGCTCGACCTGCAGGCCGAGACGGGAGCAACTCCGGCCCAGGTCGGAGACGTTGCCAAGGGCGCCGAGATCGTCGTCGTGACGATTCCGCAGAAGGCGGTCCCCGGACTGCCGAAGGACCTGTTCGACAACGCCGCCGAGGGATTCGCGGTGATCGACACCAACAACTACTACCCGCAGCGCGACGGGCGGATCGCGGGCATCGAGGACGAGGGCCGGACCGAGAGCGGCTGGGTGGCCGAGCAGCTCGGTCAGCCGGTGAACAAGGCCTTCAACAACATCAACTTCCAGCATCTGCTGGAGCTCGGCGTCGCGGCCGGCGAGCCGGGGCGGATCGCGCTACCGGTTGCCGGTGACAACGAAGAGGCCAAGGCGAAGGTGCTGCGGCTCGTCGACGAGCTCGGCTTCGACCCGATCGACGCCGGCAGCCTCGCCGAGTCCTGGCGCCAGCAGCCCGGAACCCCGGTCTACGGCACCGACCTCGACGCCGACGGCGTCCTCAAGGGCCTAGCCGAAGCCAGCCCGATCCGCTCCGCAGAACTCCGCGGCTAACCGTCAGAGCGAGCTGGCGGTGGCGATCCGACGGTCGAGGATTTGGGCGATCGCGGCGGCCTCGTTCTGCGGCAGTACCCAGTCGGCACCTTTGGCCTGGAGGATCAACGCCGGGCCAGGGGTGCCGGCCGGTGCCAGCCGTAGCGGCTCGGGGAACCTGAGCCGCTCGGCACCCGACAACGAGACCTCGTATGCCCCGGTGACGGCCGTGAGCGGATAGGTCCGAGCCTTCTCGGCAGGGCTGTCCCCTTCGGCCGTCCTGATCGGCACCCTCTCCACCAGCACGAGATCCGTACGCCGGATCACCAACCGCAGCCGGGTCAGCCCGCGCACCCGGAAGGTCAGCTCGTACGGCGAGTCGGCGAGCTCCGGCACCGCCGGGTGCATCAGCGTCCGCTGTCCGTAGCGGCCGAGGGCGACCCCGAGAATCGCGCCGACGACCGCCGCCGGGACGGACAACGTCGCCAGCCAGCTGGCGTCGAGCACGATCGTGGCGAACGCAGTGAGGAAACCGGTGATTCCGCCCATCCACAACCCGGCGGTGGCCCAGCGACCCGGCTTGTACCGGTGCCGCTGCCGCAAGTACCAGCCGATCGCCAGCAGCGCGAGCGGATCCAGGGCGATCTGCCAGTTGAAGGTATCTGCGCTGGAGCTGATCCACAGCACCAGCCCGAGGAACACCAGCGGGATGCCCAGATAGACCAGCGCCACCACCCACTGCGCCCGCCGGCTGCGTCGCTCCACCTCGCCGAACGACTCGGCCGGATCACCTTCCACTGAGCTCACGGGGAAAACCCAAGCACATCCGCCGGTCGGCCCCTAATGTTCTGAGGGATGACCAGTCACCCGCTGTTCGCCGTACCGGCTCCGTTGTTCGTGACGCTCGCTGATGAACTGCCTTGGCTGAAGGCTGTGCCCGACCTCGCCGCGGGGTACATGGAGCGGTGGAAGTTGCGGCTCGACGGTGAGCCGTTGCACGGAGCCGCGTCCGTCGTACTGCCCGTCGTGCAGACCGACGGGACGCCCGGAATGCTCAAGTTGCAGCCGCTCAACGAGGAGAACGCCGACGAGGCGCTCGGCCTCCGGACCTGGGGTGAGGACTACGCGGTACGGGTCCTGGACGACGCCCCGGACGCGACGATCCTGCTCGAAAGGCTGGAGCCGCGCTCGCTAAGCGACCTCCCCGACGACAACGAGGCCACCCGGATTCTGGCGGAACTCCTCGCGCGGCTGAGCGCAGTACAGGCGCCGCTGGGGTTGCGACGGCTCGAAGACATCGCGCGGCAGATGCTCGCTGACGCGCCCGGTCTGATCCCACGGCTGGCCGATCCGGCCGAGCAGACCCTGGTACGCCGGTGCGCCGCGCGGGTGGCCGAGTTGGTTCCGGAGTCGGGTGATCGGTTGCTGCACTGGGATCTCCACTATGACAACGTGATGGCGTCGCGGCGGCATCCGTGGCTGGCGATCGACCCGAAACCACTGGCGGGTGATCCGTGCTTCGAGTTGTTCCAAGCGCTGAACAACCGGTGGGACGACCTGGTGGCGACGGGTGATCTGCCGCGGGCGATCCGGCGGCGGTTCGACCTGATGGTCGAGGTGGCCGGGCTGGATCGCGAGCGGGCGGTCGGCTGGACGCTGGGGCGGATCCTGCAGAACGTGCTCTGGGATCTCGAAAGCGGGGAGTACGCGGTGGATCCTGTGCAGGTCGCGATCGCGGCGGCACTCGAAGACCCTCGCTCCTGATTACATGATTACATCAACAGTCAGGAGGAGGGGCAGATGACGACGCCGACGGTGTACGAGTGGGCTGGTGGGGCTGAGGCGTTCCGGCGGCTCACCGAGGTGTTCTACGACAAGGTGCTGGAGGACCCGGTGCTGGCGCCGGTGTTCGCGCACATGAGCGACAAGCATCGCGAGCACGTGGCGCTGTGGCTGGGAGAGGTCTTCGGCGGCCCGTCGCGGTACACGGATGAACTCGGTGGGTATCCCGCGATGCTGTCCCATCACCTGGGGTTGGGCCTGACCGAGGAGCAGAGGTCACGCTGGGCGGCGCTCATCGCCCAGTCCGCCGACCCGGCCGGGTTGCCCGGCGACCCAGAGTTCCGTTCAGCCTTCGTGGCGTACGTCGAGTGGGGCACCCGCATCGCGCTCGCCAACTCCCAGGACGGCGCCACCCCACCGCCCGAGGCCCCGGTCCCGCACTGGGGGTGGGGCGAGGCACCCCCGTACCTCGGCTGATCCGAACCGCAACCACCAGTTGGCTTCTGGGGTGGTAAGAGCGGGTAAAGGTTGTGGTGTCAGGTAGCCGTCGGGGGGAGGCCGGGGTGGGGGTTGGATATTGTCGGGGGTTCATGACTACCCCGGTGGCCGGGATGCGAGGGTGAACCACAGTGACCGCTCAGCTCGAGTACCCCGACATAGAGGACAGTGAGGCGCTGCTGTCGGTCCAAGGGTTGTGGAAGGTGTTCGGGCCGAAGGCCGGGCGGGTTCCACATCGGGCGGACCTGGCCAGGCTGGGGCGGGCCGAACTGCTGCAGCGGACCGGCTGTACCGCGGCCGTCCGCGACCTGAGCTTCGACGTCGCGCCGGGCGAGGTCTTCGTCGTGATGGGCCTGTCCGGGTCCGGCAAGTCCACCCTGGTCCGGTGCCTGACGCGGCTGATCGAGCCGACTGCCGGCGGGCTGTTCTTCGAGGGCGAGGACCTGCGGGCCGCCGACGAGAAGCGGCTCCGCACGCTGCGCCGGAGCAAGTTCTCGATGGTGTTCCAGCACTTCGGCCTGCTGCCGCACCGCAAGGTGATCGACAACGTGTCCTATGGCCTGGAGGTCCGAGGCGAGAGCAAGCCCGACCGCCGCCGCCGGGCTCAGGAGGTCATCGACCTGGTCGGACTGAGCGGCCACGAGCAGTTCTACCCCGAGCAACTGTCCGGCGGCATGCAGCAACGCGTCGGGCTGGCCCGGGCGCTCGCCAACGACCCGGATGTGCTGCTGTTCGACGAGCCGTTCTCCGCGCTCGACCCGCTGATCCGCCGGGAGATGCAGACCGAGGTGGTCCGGCTGCACCGCGAGGTCGGCAAGACCATGGTGTTCATCACCCACGACCTGTCCGAAGCGCTCAAGCTGGGCGACCGGATCCTGCTGATGCGCGACGGCGAGGCGGTCCAGCTCGGCACCGGCGACGAGCTCGTCGGGGCTCCCGCCGACGACTACGTCCGCGAGTTCGTCCGCGACGTACCGCGGGCCGACGTGCTCACCCTGCGCTGGATCATCCGGCAGCCTCGGCCGGACGAGCAGCTGGACGGCCCGGAGCTCGGGCCCGACGTACTGGTCCGGGAGGCGACCAGGCTGGTGCTCGAGTCCGACCGGCCGGTCAAGGTCGTATCGGACGGGCAACTGCTCGGCGTGATCGATGACGAGGAGATCCTCGCCGTCGTCGCGGACTCGGGCACGCCCTGATGGCATCCATCACCGGCTCGGTCGAGATCCGGGTACGCCGCCCGCGTCGCGGGGTGATCGTCGGCGTCCTGCTGGTGGCCTGGGTGGCCGCGTGGTTCCTGCTCCGAGGCGTGAACACGCTCAGCCTCGGCGGCCAGGAGACGACCGGACTGCACCGCTGGCTGACCGAGCACCGTGACTTCCTCGGCAGCGGCAACGCGTTCCTGGACGCGATCCGGGTCGCCGTGGACCAGCTCGTCATCCTGTTCCAGGCGGTGATCGCGCAACCGTCGTACGGGCGTCCGGTGCCGGTGATCGGCTGGCTCGGGGTGGTCGCGCTGTCGGCGTACCTCGCGTGGGCCTTCGGCAACTGGAAGGTTGCTCTGCTGGCCGCGGCCGGTCTTACCTTCGTCGGACTGCAGGGCCTGTGGCAGGAGGCCATGGACACCCTGTCGCTGACTCTCGCGGCGGTGCTGCTCGCGCTGCTGATCGGCATCCCGCTCGGGATCTGGGCCGGCCTCTCGAACCGCGCGTTCCGGGTCGCGACGCTCGTGCTCGACCTGATGCAGACGCTGCCGACGTTCGTCTACCTCGCGCCACTGACGCTGTTCTTCGCGATCGGCCCGGCCGCCGCGACGATCGCGACGCTGATCTACGCCGCACCTCCGGTCGTCCGGCTGACCGCGCACGCGATCCGCTCGGTGCCGTCCGAGAGTGTCGAGGCCGCGCGCTCGCTCGGCTCCACCCACGGCCAGACCCTGCTGAAGGTCCTGCTGCCGATGTCCCGCAGTACGGTCGTGGTCGGGATCAACCAGACGATCATGGCCGCCCTGTCGATGGTGACGGTGGCCGCGCTGATCGACGCGCCGGGACTCGGCCAGACCGTGCTGAAGGCGCTGCAGACGCTCGACGTCGGCGTGGCGTTCAACGCCGGCCTGGCGATCGTCGTCCTCGCGATCGTGCTCGACCGGGTGACCACCGCGGCCGGCGACCGGCCCTGGCGTACGGCGAGCATCCGTCGCAAGGTGCTCCTCGGCGTGGGCGGCATCGCGGTGCTGGTCGCCATCTGGTTCTCGCGGACCTACATCTGGGCGGCCGAGTTCCCCTCGGGCGCGAACCTCGGCTCCCGGATCGCCGTCGCCGCGACGGACGTGACGAACTGGGTGCAGGACGTCTTCGGCGGCTTCACGTTCGGCGTGCGCGACGCCGTGACCAAGGGTGTTCTCAACCCGCTGGAAGCTCTGTTGACGGAGTCGCCCTGGTGGCTCGTGGCCGTGGTGGTCGTCACGCTGGCCGCGCTGCTCGGGAGCTGGCAGGGAGCCGTTCCCGCGGCGCTGTGCCTGGGGCTGCTGGTCGTGACCGGCGTCTGGCACGACGCCATGGTGACGCTCGCGTCGACCCTGCTCGCCACCGTCGTGGTGGTTGCCGCCGGCCTCATGCTCGGCGTCTGGACCGGCCGGAACCACCGGGCGGACAGCTGGCTGCGCCCCGTTCTCGACGCGGGCCAGACGATGCCGCCCTTCGTCTACCTGGTGCCGTTCCTGGCGTTGTTCGGCACCAGCCGGTTCACCGCGATCGCGGCCGCCGTGGTGTTCGCCATCCCGGTCACCACCAAGATCGTTGCCGATGGCATCCGCGCGGTGCCGGTGGCGACGGTGGAGGCGGCGAACTCGGTCGGCTCGAGCACCTGGCAGGTGATCAGCAAGGTCCAGCTCCCGGTGGCCCGCCGAGCCATCACACTGGCGGTGAACCAGGGCCTGATCTATGTGCTGTCCATGGTGGTCGTGGGCGGACTGGTCGGCGCGGGCGCCCTCGGCTACGACGTGGCCGCCGGCTTCGCGCAGAGTGAGCTGTACGGCAAGGGACTCGCCGCGGGCCTGGCGATCGTGCTGCTCGGGGTGATGCTCGACCGGATCACCCAGGCGGCGGCCCGGCGTACTCGCAAGTTCAGAGGAACAGTCAGAGGAGACAACCTGTGGTGACCAACAAGCTCCGCTCTGCCGGCGTGCTGACGGCGGTGGCGCTGGCCCTGACCGCGTGTGGCGGTGCGAAGGTGGGCGAGGCGGCGAAGCCGGCGGAAGGTGCCAAGGAGTGCGGCACCTTCAACCTGGCCGTCAGTCCCTGGGTCGGGTACGAGGCGAACGCCGCGGTGGTCGCGTACGTGGCGACCAAGGATCTCGGCTGCAAGGTGGTGAAGAAGAACCTGAAGGAGGAGATCTCCTGGCAGGGCTTCGGCACCGGCGAGGTCGACGCGGTGCTGGAGAACTGGGGCCACGAGGACCTGAAGAAGAAGTACGTCACCGACCAGAAGGTGGCCGTCGAGGTCGGGCCGTCGGGCAACAAGGGCGTGATCGGCTGGTACCTGCCGCCGTGGCTCGCGGAAGCCCAGCCCGAGCTCAAGGACTGGAAGAACCTGAACAAGGCCGCCGCGCAGTTCAAGACCTCCGAGTCCGGCGGAAAGGGTCAGTTGCTCGACGGTGACCCGTCCTTCGTCACGAACGACGAGGCGCTGGTGAAGAACCTGAAGCTGGACTACAAGGTCGTGTACGCCGGTAGCGAGACCGCGCTGATCCAGGCGTTCCGCGACGCCGAGAAGAACAAGAAGCCGGTGATCGGGTACTTCTACGAGCCGCAGTGGTTCTTCAACGAGCTCAAGCTGGTCAAGGTCGACCTGCCGAAGTGGACCGAGGGTTGCGACGCGGATCCGGCGAAGGTGGCCTGCGACTACCCGGCGTACGAGCTGGACAAGATCGTGTCGAAGAAGTTCGCGGACTCCGGCAGCCCGGCGTACGAGCTGGTGAAGAAGTTCAGCTGGACGAACGACGACCAGAACGTGGTCGCGAAGTACATCGCCGAGGACAAGATGCCCCCGGACGCGGCGGCCGAGAAGTGGGTCAAGGACAACCAGTCGAAGGTCGACGCCTGGCTGGGTAAGTAAGCCCGAGCCGGCCAGTAGTACGGCGTGCTCGTACTACTGGTCTGGCGGTCCGGGCCTCGTCGACGATCTCGTCCAGTTGCAGGTGGAGGGGCTCTACTCGGGCCACGCTGAGCCGCGGATGATGTCGACGAAGTCCTCGCGGACGAAGCCCGGGACGAAATGCGCCAGCACGTCGTCGTTCATGGTGCCGAAGGTGGTGTCCGGCCGGTCCTTCATCCCGTCGGCGAACGCCTGCAGGATGTTCTCCTTGAAGTTCGGCCGCTGATGCGCGGCGGTGACGGCCGCGAGCTGCTCCGGGGTGATCTCCTCCAGGTCGAAACCCAGTACGTCGGTCTCGACGCCCGCGGACACCAGGGCGACCTCCGGCTCGAGGTGGTTCGCGATGCCCGGAGTGGTGTGCAGGGCGATACCCAGCCAGACCGCGCGGGCGTCGGCCTCGGACCGGCCGTGGGCGAGCAGGAAGTCGCGAGCCAGGTCGGCGCCATCCACCTCGAATCGCTGGTCGGTCCGCCGGTACTTCTCGGTCAGCCCGAGGTCGTGGAACATCGCCCCGACGTACAGCAGTTCGGGGTCGGCCCGCAGGCCGCGGTGCGCGCCCTTGAGGCTGCCGAACAGGAACACCCTGCGCGAGTGGTCGAACAGCAGCGGGCTCGTCGCCGCCCGGACGAGTTCGGTGGCCTCGTGCACCAGTGCGGTGTCGGGAATCGTGATTCCCGCGATCGTCTCGGTCATGATCATCTCCGTGGTTCGTTGTCTGCGTGCCTATAGCGTGGTCCCGCCGGGTCCTCCGACGCCCCGCTCGTTCGGACCTGATTCCCACAGATCCGGACCCGTCGCGAGGAGGTGACCGTGGTCAAGAGGACCGGGCCGCACCGGGTCGGGGTGGTCGTCTTCGACGGCGTGAAACTGCTGGACGTGGCCGGCCCGAGTGAGGTGTTCAGCGAGGCGAACCGGATGGGCGCGAAGTACGAACTGTCCGTCTGCTCGGTCGGTGGGACCGAGGTGGTGTCCTCGACCGGGCTGCGCATCTCGGTCGACGTCGATGCGGCCCGCGAGGACCTGCGCTTCGACACGTTGCTGGTGATGGGCGGCGATCGGTTGCCGACCCACCCGATCCCCGAACCGCTGGTGAGCGCAGTACGAGGTCTTGCGGGGCGGTCCACTCGCGTGTGCTCGATCTGCACCGGCGCGTTCATCCTGGCCGATGCCGGTCTGCTCAGCGGCCGTCGGGCGACCACGCACTGGCAGCACACGAAGCTGCTCGGCTCCGCCTACTCGGACATCGCCGTCGAGCCGGATGCGATCTTCGTCCGCGACCGGCAGACGTACACCTCGGCCGGCGTCACCGCGGGGATCGACCTGGCGTTGGCGCTGCTCGAGGAGGACCACGGCGAGGATCTGGCTCGGCGGGTTGCCCAGTCCCTGGTGGTGTTCCTGCAGCGCCCGGGTGGCCAGTCGCAGTTCTCCCCGACGCTGCAGGGCCCTCGCCCGCACACCCCGGTACTGCGAGCCGTCTTCGACGCGGTGGCTGCAGACCCGGCCGGGGAGCACTCGGTGCCCCAGCTCGCCGCGCTGGCGGCGGTGAGCCCGCGTCACCTGACCAGGCTCTTCAAGGAGGAGCTGGGGACCACGCCCGCTCGCTACGTCGACGCCATCCGCTTCGACACGGCCAAGGCGGCGCTCGAGAGTGGTCACACGGTCAGCGAGGCCGCCGAACGGGCCGGTTATGGAAACTCCGAGTCCCTCCGGCGTACCTTCATCGCGCGGCTCGGGGTCTCACCACGCGCCTACCAGCAACGCTTCCGCTTCGCCCGACGCTCCGACGCGGCTCTCACCACGTAGCCGGATCTCGGCGGTCCGTCGGGTGGTCTGTGACAGGTTGAAGCGCCATTGAGCTTGTTCGAAGCCCCCGGCAACTATCACGCAGCCGGCGAGCAACGCCGACGACACGCCGGAAATCGGACAAAACCGGGTAGCGTCGTTCCATGATCATCGTGACAGCTGCACTGAAGGGCGGGGTAGGCAAGACAACCACGTCGGTGTACTTGGCCGCGCTGGCATCTTCCAACCGTCGCACAGCCACCCTCGTCGACGCCGATCCGCAAGGGAGCGCGGCGGACTGGATCGAGAACTCCGACGACGAACACTTGTCCAGGATCGAGATCTCCGAGGCGCCGACGGAGCGGCTGCTGGCCAAAGCGCTCGACAAGGTTCCACCGGAGGGCATCGGGGTGGTGGACATGCCCCCGTCGCACGAGCGCCTGCTGAACAAGGCACTCGAGCGGGCCCGCATCGTGATCATCCCGGCCCGCGTCGGCGGCGTCGAGACTCCCCGGGTCAAGGCGGTGCTCGATCTGGTTCCGAAGGAGGTCCCGGTCGGCCTGGTGATCTGCTCGGCCCGCACCTACACCCGCAGCTACCAGGAAGCGATGCAGCAGTACGCCGACGAGGGCATCCCGGTCTGGGGCACCATCCCCGAACGAGTCTCCATCACCGCCGGCCCCACCGGCCCGCTAGCCGCCGACGGCCTCGAGTCCTACAAAAAAGTCTGGCGAAAAATCCTAGCCGCCGCCCGCAGCTAACCCGCTGCTCCGCGCCCCCTCCACCCACCCAGGCCGAGGGGGCGCTGCAGTGTGCCGACTACCTCAACACTTCTGCGAGCTTGCTCGCGTGCCCCAGCCTGAGCGGACTCTCGGTTGAGAGGCTGCCTCAACGGTCGCCTGTCGACTGATGCTTAGCGGTTGAAGGGGGGTTGGGAGCGGACGTAGGCGCGGATTACTGTGGCGGCGGCTCCGCGGGCCCAGTTGTCGAAGGTGTGGGAGCGGAGCATGAGTCGACAGTCGCCGGCGGCACCGAAGGCGTGTGCGGCGAAGGCTTGGCGCATCCGCTGGTCGTAGAGGTCGTAGTCGGCGACACCTTCGCCGGCGATGACGACCAGCTCCGGGCCGACGAGGTTCACCATCGCGGCGAGGGCTGAGCCGATCACCTCTCCTGCTCGGTCGAACGCCTCCCGCGCGTGCTCGTCTCCCTCGTGCGCCAACTGGATCGCACCCGACAGGTCCAGCTCCGGCCTACCAGTGGTCTCCCGGACCCGCGCCAGGATCGCATCCGATGACGCGACCGTCTCGACGCATCCGCGTCGTCCACAAGTGCAGACGAGATCGCCCGGCGCCAGCGGCAGATGCCCGAGCTCGCCCGAGACTCCGTGCGCGCCCGACACGACCTCGCCGTTGATGTAGAGCCCGCAGCCGACCCCGGATCCGATCGTCACCACCGCGAACGAGTCGGCATTCACACCCACTCCGAACCAGTGCTCGGCAATCGTCAGCGCCCGTACGTCGTTCTCCACCAGCACCGGCACGCCCAGCTCTTCGGTCAGCAACGCGGCGACCGGCACATCCCGCCACCCCATGAACGGCGAATCCCGCACCACGCCATGCCGTGAGTCGACGTCACCCGAGACAGCGACCCCAATCCCGATCAGCGGCCCCGCAGGCTCACTGATCGAGTACATCATCTCCTTCGCCAGCACCGCGAGCTGCTGGATCACCGTCTCGGCGGAGGTGTCGGGCAGCGGCTGGTGCCGGGTCGCCTGGATGCCGGCGCGGAAGTCCGTGATCACACCGATCAGGTCCGTCGGCGTCACCTTCAGCCCGATCACCGAGATGCTCTCGGCGACCACCGTCAACGGGCTGACCGGCCGCCCGATGCCCAGCTCGGACCGGCCCTCGATGGGTTCGTCCACCGCTGCCGGCGACGGCTGGTCGGTGACGAATCCCGCCTCGATCAGCGGGGCGACGGCCTTGGTGACGGCGGCCTGCGACAGCCCGGTCCGCCGGGCGATCTCGACGCGCGGGATCGGACCCTGGGTCAGGATCCTGGTCAGCACCTCGACCCCCGCCGGTGTAGCGAGTGGCAGCGGGCGATTCGGGCGCGACGGCACGAGAACAAACTACCGGTGAGTCGGTAGTTTCAGCGCTCCGGGCGCACGCGCCAGGCCAAAATCGCAGCCGTCAGGACGATATGTCGACTTTTCCGAGCGTCGGGGACGTCAGCGCCCACCGGATCGTGCGAGTCAGTCCGTCCCCGGCCGCCCGGACCACAGTGCTCTCGGCCAGCGGCAGATACGGCAGTCGCAGCGGCCACCGGGTCCACCTCGGCAGGAGCCCGACCGCCGCGGCCGTCAACACCCCGTACGCCGGACGCGCCGCCCACGGCACAGGTGGATGCACCAGGATGAAGCGAGCCGCCTGCCGAGCCTCGGTGGTCCCCCGCAGTTCCGGCCGGTACTCCGCCAGCACCTGCCGCAGTTGCCCCTCAGTGGTCGGCGGATCCACTACACCGAGAGCACGAGCCACCCGGGCCGTGTCCTCGACGTACGCGTCTCTCTCGGAGGCGTCGAGCGGCTCCGCGCCGTACCGCTGGTGGGCGGCCAGGAAGCTGTCCACCTCGGCCACGTGCACCCACCGCAGCAGATGCGGGTCCGACGCCCGGTAGCGAACCCCGTCCGGGCTGGTACCGCGTACCCGCTCGTGCACCGCCTTCACCCGAGCAACCGCCTCCTCCGCCTGCGAGGCAGCGCCGTACGTCGTGATCGCCAGGAAGTAACTGGTCCGCTGCAGTCGGCCCCAAGGGTCGCCGCGATAGCCGGAGTGGGCCGAGACAGCCGCCATCGCCAGCGGGTGCAGCGACTGCAGCAGGAGTGCACGCAGACCGCCCGCGAACATCGAGGCGTCGCCGTGCACCCGCCGGATCGGCCGGTCCGGCTCGAACCACCTAGGTCCTGGGGTGTTGTGGACCCGGTCCCGCTCCGCCTGGGGGTCCGGGCCCGCGACCTTCGTCATGATCATCCGGGCAAGGCCGTCCCTCAGCGGGTCGAGCACGCCGTCGGTCGGGTGGGCGGTAGTGGTCATAGATCCAGTCTCCCCACCACTCCAACCCGACGGTCACCTGCCGACGTCCACGAAGACCGAGTTCGTGGAGGCTGTGCTCATGGTGGTCCCCCGCCAGCCACACCAACTCCGGATCACCCGAGCCGGTCCCGTACGCCGTACCGCCGGTGGTTGCGGCCGCCGGCGTGCTCCCGTCTCTCCCTAGCCGCGGTACTCGTCGGCGAGGATCGAGTACAGCAGGGAGTCGCGCCAGGCGTTGTTGGTGAAGACGTGGTGGCGGATGCGGCCCTCGTAGCTGAAGCCGAGGCGCTTCACCACGGCGACCGAGGCCAGGTTCTCCGGGCCGATCGCGGCGCTGACCCGGTGCAGGTCGAGGTTCTCGAAGGCGAACCTCACCAGCGCCCGGGAGGCGTCCGTGGCGTAGCCATGGCCCCAGTGGTCCGCGGCGATCGCGTAGCCGAGGTGGGCCGCTTGGACTCCGGTCGGCCCGAGCCGGGCGAAGCCGATCAGTCGGTCGTCGTCCAGGCGGGTGACGGCGAGCATGTAGTCCGGCCGATCGTCTTGCTGGGACCGCTCCACCGCGGCGGCGAGAGCCTGCCGCGCAGTGTCCCGGTCGCGGCTGTCGAAGGACAGCCAGTTGGTCACCCGGTCATCACCGACGATGGCCAGGTAGTCCTCCAGATCGTCGAGCCGGAACTCGCGGAGCCTGGTGCCATCGCCGGTGAGCGGATCCATCCCGCCTGCTACCGCGGGAAGGTCTGGATGGGCGTCCGGGTGAACATCTCGATCTCCTCCTGCAGGTCGCGGGCGTCGTCCGCGCGACCCGACTGGCGCAGTGCCTGGTGGACCCGGCGGGCCGAGTGCACGACACCGTTGATCCGGCGCTCCGTGGGCAGGCCGAGGACCGGCGCGATCGCGTCCGCCGCGCCGTCGAGCTCACCGTTCGCGATCCGGGTGATGGCCATGGCGGCGTGGCTGCCGGCGGCGTCGCCGAAGGCCCACTCGGGGTGCGACTGATCGGTGTATGCGTCGACTGCCTGGCTGGAGTACCGCTCGGCTGTCTCCACCTCGCCCGGCAGCCACGCGAGCGCGTCGGCCGCGTAGTACAGCTGCCGGTTGCGGCCGAAGGTGCACAGGCCGCCCATGTCGTCCAGGTCGTCGTTCTGCACCGAGGCCCAGGCGTTCTCGGCGCGCTCCAGCGCGGCCCGGGCGGCCTCGGCGTTGCCCAGCGCGGCCCAGGCACGGGCCTCGCTGACCGGGAGCCAGACGCCGGTTGTGCTGTTGGCCTGCTCCGCGTACCCCGCGCCGAGCTGGGCGTAGCGGACCGAGTCGTGCGGGTTGCCCGCCCAGTAGGACACCAGCGACTGCAGTCCGCGGACCCAGGCGCGCAGCCCGTGGTGGTCGGCGTTGTCGGCGCAGAGGAAGGCCGTCCTGGTCTGGGTCAGGGCGGCGTGCGGGTTACCGAGGTCGTGGGACGCCTTGGCGAGCAGACCACCGGTCACGCCGCCGAGGAAGTACAGCTGCCGCAGGTGTTCCGGACGCTGCCGGCTCTCCAGCAGTGCGAAGACGAGGTCCTGGGTCTCGACCAGCTGGCCGAGGATCTCCGGGAGCGGGCGCTGCGGGTACGCCTTCGCAACGTGCCTCACATCGTCGTACACCTGTTCCATGGCCTCACTACCGAGACCGGTCTGGGCCGCGAGGGCGAACGCCCGCGCACGGCTGGCAGCCATGTCGAGAACCTCCATCTCATTACCTGTCGTGATCCGTCCACCCCCGGCAGACGCCGGCACCACCTGGCCGGCCTGCTCGGGGACGTACGGGGCGAGGAGTTCCTCGACCGGCTTGCCGAACATACGTTGCAGGGTGCGCCGGGTCTGTGGAGTGGTTCCCGCGCGCTCGCCCGATGCGAGGCGCCGCAGGTGCCGCTCGGTGATGGTTCCACCCAGCTCGACGAACTCGGCGACGATCTCGGAGTAGGTCTGGTTCCGGCGCTGGATCAGGTGCGCAAGAACCGTTCTTGGCGTATACCTACCCGCCATCGTTCCTCCCGTTCACGTCAGGTAAGACGGTGTCTCGACTCATGCCCCACGACAAGGTGCAGTCCTCCAGATGTCCGCCAGAGGTCCTGAAGAGGTCCGGCAAAGGTCCGGTCCAGGTCCTAGAGCGGTCACGGTCGGTCTGTGCACCATTACTGCCATGACAACCAGTGAGTCCAACTGGTTGCAAGGTCCGATAGTTACGGGGTGAGCAAGCAGTGACTGTTGCAGAAATGACGTCGAGGCAGCACCGCCGCAGAGTGCGGGTCTGGTTCGGCGAGCACGTCATCGCGCAGTACGTCGCGGAAGCACCGCTGGCGGTGCGGTACGAGCAGGCAATGCGGAGGCGGTTCGCCGGTCTCCGGGTCACGAACGACATCCTCGGCCCGCAGCCGGACACAGACAACATCTGAGCTCACCGGATCCTCCTCAGATCCGGTGGTTGCTCCTGGGGTCTCCTCACGTCCAGGAGTGGCGAATGAAGGTCCGGGACACTCCTCAGTCCCGGACGAAACCAGAGGTGCGGTCCGGAGCACTCCTCAGCTCCGGACCGCACCGCCCACCGGCCCGGCTGGGCCGGCGGTTGAGTCCCTGTATCGCCGCCGCCCAGCCGTTCCAAGGCCCACCTCCTGGCCGACACCTCGGGCTGGGCGGAGCTAGTGGCTCGTGACACCTCACCACGAGCCACACTCCGAGGTGGCCGACTCCGCTGTGCGACCGCCGCGCCTGGGCGGTCACACAGCGGAGCCATTTGTGGGCTGATAACCCAAGTTGACCGCCATCCGGCGCAGTACGTCGATCGTCTGCAGGTACTCCGAGTCGACGATGCCGTTGGTGATCCGGCGGCGCTCCGCCTGGACCTTCTCCGTCAGCGCCGCGAGCGCGGTCGCTCCGGCCGGCGTCAGCCGGGTCGCGTCGTCGAGCCAGCCGCGAGCGGTCAGCGGCTCCGTGACCGCGGCGAGCCCGGCCGGGTCGGCGGCCAGAAACGGCGCCAGCGCGACCTCGATCGGCTCCCCGCCGCGGGCCGCGTTGAGCGCCTGCCACTGCCGCCGGTTCACCCCGTCGGCCGCGAGGACCTGCTCGAACGACAGCTCTAGCAGCCGGTCCACTTCCTTGATCCACCACCCGATAGGCTTGTTGTCACCTGCCATATACATGTCGATGAGCATATACCTGAGGAGTGGCATGGTCGACCCAGTCGCCGAGGTGGAGGCCGCGATGGTCGTCATCCGCCGGCGCCAGGCGCGCCGGACGCTCGCCCGGGAGGTGGGGATGGCGCCGCGGGACAACGCGATCCAGCAGGTGATCGACGCGCTCGAGGCGGCCGAAGACGAACTGATCGGGGTCAACGGGGTCGCCGAGGCGCTCAGCGTCGACCAGCCTCGCGCGAGCAAGCTGGTCGCGGCCGCGGTGGTGGCCGGCCTGGTCCGCCGCGAGGCCGATCAACTGGACGGCCGGCGGACGAATCTGGTGCTCACCGACGACGGCAGAGCGAGGCTGGATGCTGTCCACGCCATCCGTCGCGCCCGCTTCGCTACCGCGATGGAGGAATGGTCCGAGGCGGACAAAGCCGCCTTCGCCACCCTCCTGACCCGCTTCGTGTCCGCTCTGGACCGCTAGGCGCGGAGCACGTAGACCGCGAAAGGGGCGTCCGGGAGGACGCCGGTCTGTCCTTCGTGCAGGCCCCCGGTCCGGATCTCCCCGGCGAACTTCATCCCGAGGCGTTCCATCACCGCACGCGAGGCCCGGTTGTGGCGTTCGGTGAATGCGATCACAGCACCCGCCCGCAGCGTCGCGAAGGCGAACTCCAGCCCGGCCCGCCCGATCTCTGTGGCGTACCCACACCCCCGAGCCTCGCCCAGCAACGCCCACCCGAGCTCGAGCCGATCCGCCGCCCACACCTCCCCGAGCGACTCACCCCCCGACCCATCCGACCCAGCCGAGTCCAGCAACTCCGTGATAGCCGAGGTCACCGCTCCGTCGGCAGGCAGCCGCGACAACCCGCCTCGCCCGACCAACCCGGCGGCGGGCTCGTAGGCCATCCACTTGCTCACGCCGTCGTGTTCCCAGGCGGCGTGCATCGCGGCGGAGCGCAGTACGGACTCCTCGGTGGACCAGGCGCCGCCGTACCACTCGGCCACCCAGGGATCGCTCAGCAGACGCTCGAGGTCCGTTGCATGTCCGGGCAGGACCTCCCCTGGACCGGTGACTGGTTCCAGCCGCAGCCGCTCGGTGAACCTGGTCCGTACCGCGTGCGCCACGATGTCCCGCAGTCGGCGATCCCCATCCGTCCGGTTCAGCATCAGCAGTTCGAGGTCGTCCGGCCCGACCCAGGCGTTCCCGTCGTGCTTGCCCTCTTCGAGCCGCGGCTGCCGCAGATCCCCGTCGATCGTCACCAGGTAGTCGAGCTCACGGCGGATCCGTCCCTGGTGCTCCCACTCCCAGTCGGTGACCGTGGCGACGATCTCCCGGACCCGCCACCCGGTCTCCTCCTCGACCTCCCGCGCCAGCGCCTGCTCCGGCGTCTCCCCGTCCTCCAGGTGACCTCCGACGATGTCCCAGATCCCGGGGAACAACCGGCGGTCCGCAGTACGGCGATGCACGTACACCCGATGCTGCTCGTCCCGGATCAGAGCCCCGACACAATCCACTGGCCGCATGCCCACCAACCTAGACTCCGCCGGGTCTGCCCCTAGCTGGCAGACTCCAGGTATGCGTGCAGACCGGGCGATCCTCTTCAAGCTGGCGACCAACGAGCGAGTCGAACAACTGGTCAAGGGACTGCCGGGCGGCGAGGAGAACGCCTGGCGGGCTGCCTCGCGGTATGTGGCCGGCCGGACTCGTGACGAGGCGCTGGAGGTCGTCGCCGAGCAGTTGGGCAAGGGCCACGGCGTGAGCGTCGACCTGTTCGGTGAGCTGTCCACCGACCCGGCAGACGCGGCTCGAGTCGTCGACGAATACCTGGAACTGGCCAAGCTGGTACCGGAGCCTCCGGCTGACGTCTGGTTGTCGCTGGACCTCTCGCACCTCGCTCTGGACGTGGACCCGGCCGGTGCTGCTGACCTGGTCGCAAGGATCGCCGAAGCACTTCCACCCGGCCGCTTGCTCCAGATAGGCGCCGAGGACACCGCTCGCACGGACAAGATTCAGCAGTGCGTGCTGGAGGTAGCCAGTCGCGGCTTGGCCGATCGCCTCGGCGCCACGGTCCAGGCGAACCTCCTGCGCTCAGCGAATGACGTCGACGCTCTCATCTCCGCCGGAGTACAGGTCCGTCTCGTCAAGGGCGCGTACGTCGAGCCGACTGGCGCCCACCCGTACGGCGAACCCACGGACATCGCGTACCTCCGCCTGGCCCACCAGTTGGCCGCATCCGGTGGCAGGTGGTCCCTAGCCACCCACGACGGGCGCATACGCGAAGCAGTACTGCTCGCACTCGGCCCAGTCCCGGTGGAACAACTACTAGGTGTCCGCCCCGAGACCCTGGACGCCCTGCACTCTCGGGATATCCCCACCCGCGTGTACATCCCCTACGGTCCCGCCTGGTTCCGCTACTGGATCCGCCGCCTAGCCGAGTCCCGCGGCGCCTGAGGAAGTCAGGCGCGAGGTTGCTCGGCCACGCGCTTCGGCATGAAGCTGACGGCCACGACCAGAAGGAGTGCGGCGACTCCGGCTCCGTAGTACACGTCGTGGATCGCGGGGGCGAGGATGTGGCCCGGGAGGTTCTCCAGGTCGTCGTGGCTGTCGCCGAGGCGGGAGGCCACGACACCGTTGGCGACGGCTCCGAAGATGGCGACGCCGATCGCGCTGCCGACGGACCGGGCGAACATGTTCGCGCCCGTCACCACGCCGCGGCTGCGCCAGTCCACGGACGACTGGGCGGCGACGATGCCGGGTGAGGCGGAGAAGCCGAGACCGAGGCCGATCACGAAGCAGGCGAGTGCGAGATAGAGCACCGAGCTGTCCGAGCGCACCGTCAGCAGCAGCGCGGCGCCGACCACCACGATCACCGCACCGAGCAGCATCGTCGTGCGGTACCCGAGCCGCAGGTAGATCCGCCCCGCGAACGACGCCGCGATCGGCCAGCCCAGCGTCATCGCCGCAAGCGCGAACCCCGCCACCAGCGCCGACGTCCCGAGCACCCCTTGCGCATACAGCGGCACGTACGTCGCCAGCCCGATCATCAGTACGCCGATCAGCAGCGCGGCCGAGTTCGCGGAGTTCAGCACCCGGTGTTCCAGCACCCACAGAGGCAGGACGGGCTCGGCCGCACGGCGCTCGACGAACCCGAAGGCGACCAGCAGGAGTACCGCGAGGGCCAGGATCACGATGCTGGTCGGGGAGTCCCAGGACCACATCACGCCTCCCTCGAGCAGACCGAGCAGCAGCAACGAACCACCGACGGCGAGCAGGATCGTGCCCGCGTAGTCGATCTTGTGCCGGGTGGTCACCTTGACGTCCTCGTGGAACCGCCGGAACAGCACCCACCAGGCGGCCAGGCCGAGGGGCACGTTCACGAAGAAGATCCAGCGCCAGGAGATGAAGTCCGAGAAGACGCCACCCAGCGTCGGCCCGACGAACGAGGCGATGCCCCAGACGCTGGCGATGTAGCCCTGCACCTTGGCGCGTTCGGCGACCGAGTAGATGTCGCCCACGATCGTCATCGCGATCGGCTGGATCGCGCCCGCGCCGAGCCCGTGGACCAGCCGGAACGCGATCAGCGCCGACATGCTCCAGGCGAACCCGCAGAGCACCGAGCCGAGCACGAACAGCGCGACGCCGAGCAGCATCAGCGGCTTGCGGCCGCGCAGGTCCGCGAGCTTGCCGTAGATCGGCACCGAGACTGCCTGGGCGAGCAGGTAGATCGAGAACAGCCAGGGGAACTGGGTGAACCCGCCGAGGTCCTCGACCACGGACGGCACCGCGGTCGCCAGGATGGTCGCGTCGATCGCCACCAGGCCGACGCTCAGCATCACCGCGAGCAGGATCGGTCCACGCTCAGACCGCAGCCCCACGCTCGCCCGGTCGATCCGCTCAGTAGTCATGACAAAGGGAAACCTACGTGACGGGACAACGTTTCCCCGAGCCCCGGACCGCCAGTTGGGACAGGACCGCCAGACGAAACGCTACTGACGTCCTGACCGCGGCTCGAGCGATGGCACCGGGGTGGCCGGTGAAACGCGGAGAGCGGCTACGCGGGAACCGCCGGCTCGATACTCTCCGTGGGTGAGGATCCGTGGGCTGCTCCGCATCGCCCTGCTCGTCCTCACGCTGTCGCTGACCCTGGTGCTGCTGCCGATCGCGATCAACGTCGGCACCGGCGGCACCGCCCCGGACTTCCTCGCGCCGTACGTCGACTGGACCTGGCCGGTGATCGGGGTGCTCTGGCTGGTCGCGGTCGTCACCGGCCTGATCGAGTACCGCAGCCGCCGAACGGTCGGCCACTCGGCGTGGTCCGCGGACCAGCCGCGGAACCGCCCGAACGCCCTGGCCCGGGTCGATCGCTACCTGGCCGACCGGTTCGCGGGCTCGCTGGCGTCGCGGACCAGGCTCGCCCTCGCGCTCGACGTACGGCCGGAGGCGGTGATCCGGCCGTACGACCTGCTCGTCCAGCCGCTCGGTAGCAGCGTTGCGGAGGTCCGCGAGGACGCCGACATCGTGGCGGCCTTCGACGATCTGCAGGACTCGATGCTGATCCTCGGCGCACCGGGCTCCGGCAAGACCACGCTGCTGCTGGAACTGGCCCGATCGCTGGCCGCGCAGGCCTACAGCGATCCAGACAGCCCTATCCCGGTACTGGTCGGGCTGGCCGGCTGGACCGGTTCGACCGGGCGGCATGCCGATGACGACCCGGGTGACAGCGCGTTGCTCGCCGGGTTCGTCCGCTGGCTCCTCGAGGAGCTGAACGACCGGTACCAGATCCCTGTCGCAGTAGGCCGGGTCTGGCTGCGCAAGGGCCGCCTCGCGCTCCTCCTGGACGGTCTTGACGAGGTAGCCGGTCCCCACCGAGACAAGCTCGCGCCGGTGCTGGCCGAGCTCGGCCGTCGCTACCTGATCGGCCAACTGGCCGTCACCTGCCGCAGCCAGGACTACGACAATCTCCATCACCGCCTCAAGCTGTACGGCGCCGTGCGCATCCGCCCGCTGAGCCGCCGCCAGGTGCTCGACTACTTCGCGTCCGGCGGGAGCGAGCTGGCCGGTGCACGGGCCGCCATCGAGCGGGACGAAGACCTGTGGGACCTGGTCAACTCACCGCTGATGCTGAACGTCATGGCGCTCGCCTACCAGGGCCGGGACGCTCGCGACATCGCCGCCGGCGGACTGGCGGACCACCGGCGCGAGCTGTTCGACACCTTCATCTCCGAGGTGCTGGCCCGCTATCGCCCGGCCAGTCGCCAGTACGAGTCCCGCGCCGTCATCCGGTCGCTCTGGTGCCTCGCCTGGTGGACCAGGACCCGATCGGGCGACCGGATCGAGGTCCCCAACCGGCTGACTCCGAACGGCTGGTACGGCCTGGTCCTGCCCGCCGTGGGCTACCTGGCCCACATGGTCTGCCTCCCCGCCCTCTTCGCCGGCCTGACCGGGGGCGCCACCCTCGCCACGACAGCCCTGTACGGCGTACCGGCGGGGCTGGCGGTGGGAGCGTACGGGCTGCTGCTCGTGCACGTCAGGCCACGGACCTGGTGGGTTCTCCAGGACAGAGCCAAACAGCCGCGCCTCCTGCTGACGGCCGTGATGCTCTGCATGGGCGCGGTCGCCGGGCTCGGCTCGATCCTGCTGGGCGCGGGCGTCGTCTCGCGCCTACCACCGTGGCTCGGTCTCGCCCTCGCTGCGGCGGCGATCGGATCCTCCTACGCGCTGGAGTACGTCCTCTCCGGCGGCATCCAACGCAGAGTGCTGCTCGCCGTCCGGCTGGTCGTCGTGATCGCCGCCGGCTGGATCGGCTACACCTGGGCCGACTCGCCCGCGGCCTTCGTGGCCGGTCTCGCGATCGGCCTGATAGTTGCCCAGGGCATTCGTCTGGTGAAGGCGCTGCCGATGGATCACCTGGTCTACCCGCACAACAACGACGAGTCTCAAGAAGGGCCGCGAGCCCAGTGGCTGATGGATCCGTGGGTGGCAGCCGGCGTCCTCGTCGCACTCCTGGTGGCAGTGGCGCTAGGAGCGAGCCTCGGATCGGCCGAGCCCGAGGCGGCCCTCGGAGTACTGGTCGGGGCTGTTGCGGCCAAGGCCTGGCGGCGGCGGGCTCCACTGTTCGCCGGTGGTCTCTCCCGGCTGCTGCACGGCTTCCTGCTCCGGTGGAGCGGCTACCTGCCGTGGCGACGCCGCGCCTTCCTCCGCTATGCGGCCGATCGCTATCTACTGGCCAGGACCGGGCGAGGCGAGTACGCGTTCATCCACCTGCTCGTACGCGACCACCTGGCCGACTGTGACCCAGAGGCCCTCGCAGCGAAGGTCGACCAGCGCATCGCCGCTCGAGGCGCTCGCACCAGCCGGCCGGTCACTAGCGACCTGTAGCCAGCACCTGGTCCAGGATGGCGGCCCACTGCCGGACGATGCCTCGCCGGCGGCGAGCGTCGTCCGTGAGCAGGTCGGCCAGGCCGAGTCCGCGGGCCATGTCGAGCACGCCCTGCACGGTCTCGCGTACCCCCGGCGTGCGCTCGTCGACCTCGAGCACCTCCAGCAGCGCCCGATGCGCCTGCCGTCCGACGTGCGCCTCCAGTCGGACGATCTGCTGGCGCAGCGGCTCCTCGGTGGACGCCGCCACCCACAGATGCAGCGCAGCCCGGAAGAGCGGACCGGTGTAGACGTCCGCGAGCATCCCGACGATCGCCTCGGTCCGCCCGTCGCCACTGGGCAACCCGGCGGCCTGTTCACGAATCTCAGCCAGCCGCACCTCGGTCATGTACTCGACAGCCGCCGCGAAAAGGTCCTGCCGAGTCGGGAAGTGATGCTGCGCGGCGCCCCGGGATACTCCTGCGCGAGCGGCGACCACCGCGACGGTGGTCGCCGAGTACCCGACCTCCGCGAGCGACTCGAGCGCGGCCGCCAGGAGCTTCTGCCGGGTCGCCCGGCTCCGGTCCTGCCGCGGTTCGCGGAGCGCCTCGCTCACAACGACTCCAGGAAGAGGTCCGGCGCCAGGTCTGCTTCACTCGCCGCCAGCCGGTACTGCGAGAAGTCGGTGATCCCGGCCTCGGCAAGCACCTCGTCGTCGATCAGGAACTCCCCGGTCCCCCGCCGGGTCAGTACGACGTACGCCGCGTCCGCCACGATGTCCGGAGTTCGGGACCGGCTGGTCGCCGCGGTGCCGCCGAGCAGATTCTGCACCGCGGCGGTCGCGATCAACGTCCGCGGCCACAGCGAGTTCACCGAGATCCCGTCGGCCCTGAGCTCCTCCGCGAGCCCGAGCGTGGTCAGGCTCATCCCGTACTTCGCCATCGTGTACGCCAGGTGCGCGCCGGCCCAGCGGGGGTCCAGGTTCAGCGGCGGCGACAGCGTGAGGATGTGCCCGGCCGGGGACTTCCGCAGCCACGGGATGCACAGCTTCGACAGCAGGAACGTGCCGCGCGCGTTGATGTCCTGCATCAGGTCGTACCGCTTCATCGAGATGTCCGCCGCCGGCGCCAGGTCGATCGCGGAGGCGTTGTTCACCACGATGTCGATCCCGCCGAACTCCGCCGCGGTCCGCCGTACCGCCTCGGCGACGGACTCGTCGGAGCGCACGTCGCCCACAATCGGCAATGCGTGGCCGCCCGCCACCTCGATCTCGGCGGCGGCCGTGTAGATCGTGCCGGGCAGCTGCGGATGAGGCTCGGCGGTCTTCGCCACCAGCGCCACGTTCGCCCCGTCGCGGGCGGCCCGGAGCGCGATCGCCAGGCCGATCCCGCGACTGCCGCCGGACATCAGCACCGTACGCCCGGCGAGACCTGAGGACTGTCCGGCTCCCGGTTCACTCACGCGCGGCCTCCCGTGCTCGCAGCTCGCGCCGCAGGATCTTGCCTGAGGCCGCCTTCGGGACAGCGTCGATGAACTCCACCTGCCGGACCTTCTTGTACGGCGCGACCCGCTCCGCGACGTACGCCATCACGTCGTCCTCGGTCAGCTCGACGCCCGGCATCGGCACCACGAACGCCTTCGGCACCTCGTTCCCGTCCGCCTGGACGCCGATCACGGCGGCATCGGCGATCCGGTCGTCCGTCAGCAGCACGGCCTCCAGCTCGGCCGGCGGCACCTGGTAGCCGTGGTACTTGATCAGCTCCTTCACCCGGTCCACGACATACAGGTAGCCGCGGTCGTCCACCCGGCCGATGTCGCCGGTGTGCAGCCAGCCGTCCGGGTCGATGGTGGCGTCGGTCTCCGCGGGCCGGCCGAGGTACCCCTTCATCACCTGCGGTCCGCGGATCCAGATCTCCCCGGCCTCGCTCTCCGGCACGTCCTCGCCGTCGGCGCCGACCAGCCGCATCTCGGTCGACGGGAAGAGCTTGCCCACGGCACCGGCGGGCGGATCGATCGCGTCCTGCGGTACTGCGTGGGTGCCCGGCGAGAGCTCGGTCATCCCGTAGGCCTGCAGGACCGCGTGCAACCCCAGCCGCTTCGCGCAGGCCTCGGCAAGGTCGCCGTCGAGCGGAGCCGCCGCACAAGTCACGTACTTCAGCGCGGACAGGTCCACACCGTCGACCGCAGGGTGCTTCGCCAGTGCGAGCACGATCGGCGGCGCGACGAAGGCCCGGGTGATCTTCTGCTGGTCGAGCACCGTGAGGAACTGCTGCAGGTCGAACTTCGGCAGCACCACGACCGTCGCGCCGAGCCGCAGCGGCAGGTTCATCAGCACGGTCAGCCCGTAGATGTGGAAGAAGGGCAGGATCGCGATGATCCGCTCGTTCTCCCCGACGGTGATCGTCGGCTCGGCCTGCGAGATGTTCGTCGCGATGTTCCGGTGGGTCAGCATCACGCCCTTGGCCGCGCCCGTGGTCCCGCTCGAATACGGCAGTACCGCGACGTCGTTGGCGGGGTCGATGTTCACCACGGGTTCCGGAGCGGTGCTCGCCAGCAGTTCCATCACCGAGCGGTATCCCGCTGCCGTGTCGCAGACCAGGATCTCCTCGACCGCGGTGCCCTCGATGGCGGCGTTGGCGACCGGCAGAAACAGCGAGATGGTGACGAGCAGCCGCGCCTTCGAGTCGATCAACTGCTTGTTCAGCTCGGCCGCGTTGTAGAGCGCGTTGACCGTCGTCACCGTGGCGCCCGCGCGGGTGGCGCCGTAGAACACCGCCGGGTAGATGATCGTGTTAGGGCTGTGGAGCGCGATGGTGTCGCCGTGCTTGATGCCCATCTCCGCGAACCCGGCGGCCATCCGCCGGCTCATCCCGTCCAGCTGGGCGTAGGTGATCTCCTGGCCGGTGACGCCGTCCACCAGCGCCGGGCGGTCGCCGTACTCCTGGGCGCGGCCGAGCACCGCGTCGTGGATCGGCACGTCGAGGATCTCGACCGGTGGGAACTCACTCTGGATGACCATGGGCCGGTCCTCTCAACTCGTCGACTAGGAGGATGACTGTGGCGGAATCAGTACGACTTCGGTAGGCCCAGGCTGTGCTGCGCGACGAAGTTGAGGATCATCTCCCGGCTGACCGGCGCGATCCTGGTGGCGCGGGCCGCGGCGACCAGCGAGGCGACGCCGTACTCGACCGTCATACCGTTGCCGCCGAGTGACTGGACCGCCTGGTCGGTGACCCGGACGGTCGCCTCGCCGGCGGCGTACTTGGCCATGTTCGCGGCTTCACCGGCGCCCAGGTCGTCGCCCGCGTCGTACAACGCAGCAGCCTTCTGCATCATCAGCCGGGCCAGCTCCAGCTCGATCTTGCACTGGGCCAGCGGGTGCGCGATGCCTTGGTGGGCGCCGATCGGAGTCTTCCAGACCTGGCGTTCCTTGACATAGGCAACGGCCTTGCCGAGGGCGTGCCGACCGATCCCGATCGCGAAGGCCGACGCCATGATCCGCTCCGGGTTGAGGCCCGCGAACAGTTGCATCAGGCCCGCGTCCTCCGACCCGACCAGCGCCTCCGCCGGGAGCTGCACGTCGTCGAGGAACAGCGCGAACTGCTTGTCCGGGCTGATCAGGTCCATCTCGATCTTCCGGAACTCGACCCCCGGAGCGTCGGTCGGCACGATGAACAGCGCGGGCTTCAGCCGGCCCGTCTTCGCGTCCTCCATCCGTCCCACCACCAGTACGGCCTTGGCCGCGTCGAGCCCCGAGATGTAGACCTTCCGCCCCGACAACGACCAGCCGTCGTCCGTACGGCGGGCCGTGGTGGTGATCCCGTGCGAGTTGGAGCCGGCGTCGGGCTCGGTGATCGCGAACGCCATCGTGGTGGAGCCGTCGGCCAGGGTCGGCAGCCACCGCTCCCTCTGCCCGTCCGTGCCGAACCGGGCGATCACCGTGCCGCAGATCGCCGGTGACACGACCATCATCAGCAGCGGGCAACCGGCCGCACCGAGCTCTTCCAGCACGATCGACAGGTCGGCCATCCCGCCACCTCCGCCGCCGTACTTGTCGGGCAGGTTCACACCGAGATAGCCGAGCTTGCCCGCCTCCTGCCAGAGCTCGGTGGTCTGCCCGCCGGAGCGCGCGCGTTCGTTGAAGTAGGCGTACCCGTACTTCTTTCCCAGCTCACTCACCGCGGTTCGCAGCGCCCGGCGTTCCTCGGTCTCGACGAAGCTCATGCGTCTTCTCCTTCGGCTGCTTGCACGACGGCCAGCACGGCGCCGACCTCGACCTGTTGCCCTCTACCGACCGCGAGCTCGGCCAGGATGCCGTCGGCCGGCGCGGAGATGGTGTGCTCCATCTTCATCGCCTCCAGCCACAGCAACGGTTGTCCCTGCTCGACCTTGTCGCCCACCTTCACCGCGACCCGGATCACGGTGCCCGGCATCGGCGCCAGCAACGACCCCGCCGCCACCTGCGCCGACGGATCCGCGAACCTCTCGACGGGCTTCAATGCCACCGACCCCAACGCCGAGTCAACACACACCAGCCCCGGGTAGGCCGCCACCCGGAACCCCCGGCGCACCCCGTCGACCTCCAGCACCACCCGCTCGGGGCTCGCCTCAACCAACTGGGCGTCGCCCTCAACAACCAGACCGTCCCGGGTCAGTCGGTAGGCCACCTCGTGTGTCGACTGTCCGGTCGTGAAGCTCTTCCGCTGAGGCTGCGACGCCAGGTTCCGCCACCCACTCGGCAACCCCTTCTGCACCTTCGCAGTACTCCGCCGCCCCGCCGCGTCGGCAAGTGCCACCGCCAGCGCACACAGGTCCTCCGTCGCAGCGTCGGCCAGCGGCTCCGCGAGCCCGGGAAGGGAAGCCGCGCCTGCCTCGCCTGCGGCGATCTCAGTCCGGTGGAGGTGGCGGTCGAAGAAGGCTGTGTCTGTGTCGCCTGCAAGGAAGGCGGGGTGGCGGAGGGTGCGGACCAGGAGGTCGCGGTTTGTTTGGACGCCGTGGATCTGCGCCTTCGACAGGTCGGCCGCCAGCCTGGTGGCAGCTTCGGCGCGGGTGGCGCCCCAGACGATCACCTTCGCCAGCATCGCGTCGTAGTACGGGGAGACCTCGGTGCCGCTGACCACTCCGGAGTCGACCCGCAACCACGGCAGGCCTGATCGCGATCCGCCCGGGCCGAACTCGGCGGCGTCACCCAGGTGGAAACGGTGCAACGTGCCGGTCTGGGGTTGCCAGTCGTGCGCGGGATCCTCGGCGTACAACCGAACCTCGATCGAATGCCCAACAGCGGCAGGCGGTTCAGCAGGCAAGGCCTCACCAGAAGCGATGGAGAACTGCAGCGCGACCAGGTCGAGGCCGGTCGTCGACTCGGTGACGGGATGCTCGACCTGGAGGCGCGTGTTCATCTCCAGGAAGTAGAACCGCCCGCTGTCGTCCGCGAGGAACTCCACCGTGCCGGCACCGACGTACCCGATCGCCTCGGCAGCCTTCCGCGCCGCCTCGAACAACTCGGCCCGCATCGACGGAAGCCGTTCCACCAAAGGCGAAGGCGCCTCCTCGAGCACCTTCTGATGCCGCCGCTGGATCGAGCACTCGCGCTCACCGACCGCCCAGATCGTGCCGTGGTGGTCAGCCAGGATCTGGACCTCGATGTGCCGCCCGGTCGCCAGATACGGCTCGCAGAACACCGTCCCGTCGCCGAAGGCCGACAGCGCTTCCGCTTCGGCGGCGGCAATCTCCGACCGCAGGTCCTCCAGGTGGTGCACGACGCGCATCCCGCGCCCGCCGCCGCCCGCCGACGCTTTCACCAGCACCGGGAGTTCCGCTTCGGTCACGTCGTCCGCGGAGAGTCGCGGCAACACGGGAACTCCCGCCGCGTCCATCAGCTTCTTCGCCTCGATCTTCGAGCCCATCGACTCGATCGCCCGCGGCGGCGGCCCGATCCACGCCAACCCAGCATCCTCGACAGCCCGCGCGAAGGTCGCGTTCTCAGACAGGAACCCGTACCCCGGATGCACCGCGTCCGCCCCGGCTCGACGGGCCGCCGCGATCAGCAACTCCGTCCGCAGGTAGGTCTCACCCGGCGCGTTGCCTGGCAGGTGGACCGCGGCGTCAGCCTCGCCGACGTACGGCATCGAGGCGTCGGCAGTCGAGTGCACCGCGACAGTCGACACCCCCAGCTCGCGCGCAGTCCGGAACACCCGCCGCGCGATCTCGCCACGATTCGCCACCAGTACTGAAGTGAACATCGCCATCACATCCGGAAGACGCCGAAGTTGGCGCCGTCGAAGCGGGTTCCCTCGACCGGAGCCGAGTGGATGGCGGACAGGCAGAGGCCGAGCACGGTGCGGGTGTCGCGCGGGTCGATCACCCCGTCGTCGTAGAGCCGGCCGGACAGGAACATCGGCAGCGACTCCGCCTCGATCTGACCTTCCACGTAGGCCCGCATCGCGGCATCACCGTCCTCGTCGTACGGCTGGTCCTTCGCGGCCGCGGCAGCGCGCGCGACGATCGAGAGCACCCCAGCGAGCTGCTGCGGACCCATCACCGCGGACTTCGCAGACGGCCAGGCGAAGAGGAAGCGTGGATCGAACGCCCGCCCGCACATGCCGTAGTGCCCCGCGCCATAGGAGGCGCCCATCAGGATCGAGATGTGCGGGACGCGGGAGTTGGAGACCGCGTTGATCATCTGCGCGCCGTGTTTGATGATCCCGCGCTGCTCGTACTCCTGGCCGACCATGTACCCCGTCGTGTTGTGCAGGAAGATCAACGGCACCGAGGCGCGATTCGCCAGCTGGATGAACTGCGCGGCCTTCTGCGACTCCTCGCTGAACAGCACGCCACGCGCGTTGGCCAGCACGCCGACCGGATACCCGTGGACCGAGGCCCACCCGGTCGCGAGCGATGACCCGTAGAGCGGCTTGAACTCGTCGAACACCGACCCGTCCGCCACCCGGGCGATCACGTCCCGCGGGTCGAACGGGATCTTCAGGTCGCCCGGCACGATCCCCAGCAGTTCGTCCGCGTCGTACAAGGGCTCCTCGTACTGCGCTGCCGGCGGCGGGCCGAGCTTCTTCCAGTTCAGCCGCGACACGATCTGCCGGCCGAGGCGGATCGCGTCCGGTTCGTCCACGGCGAAGTAGTCCGCCAGCCCAGACACGCGGGCGTGCATCGAGGCGCCACCGAGGGACTCGTCGTCCGCATCCTCGCCGGTCGCCATCTTGACCAGCGGCGGCCCGGCCAGGAACACCTTCGCGCCGTCGTCGACCATCACCACGTAGTCGCTCATGCCCGGGATGTACGCGCCGCCCGCGGTGGAGTTGCCGAACACCAGCGCGATCGTCGGGATGCCCTCCGCGGACAACCGGGTCAGGTTGCGGAACATCGCGCCGCCCGGGATGAAGATCTCCTTCTGGGTCGGAAGATCCGCGCCGCCGGACTCGACCAGGCTGATCACCGGCAGCCGGTTGGCGCGGGCGATCTCGTCCGAGCGCAAGGCCTTCTTCAGCGTCCAGGGGTTGCTCGCGCCGCCCTTGACGGTCGGGTCGTTCGCGGTGATCAGGCACTCGACGCCCTCCACCACGCCGATCCCGGTCACCAGGCTCGCGCCGACGGTGAAGTCGCTGCCCCACCCCGCGAGCGGCGACAACTCGAGGAACGCGGTGTCCGGGTCCAGCAGCAACTCGATCCGCTCGCGAGCCAGCAGCTTGCCGCGCTTGTGGTGGCGCGCGACGTACTTCTCCCCACCACCCGCCAACGCCTTCTGGTGCTCGGTTTCCAGCGCGGCGAGCTTCTCCAGCATCGCCGCCCGATTCTCCTGAGTCCTTGCGTCCGAAGAACTGCGGAGACGTGTCCGCACTTCTTCAGACGTAACGGAGTTGCTCATGTGGTGAACCCCAGTCGTTTGGCTGCCAAGTTCGTCATGATCTCGGTGGTGCCGCCGCCGATCGCGAGGATCTTCTGGTCGCGGTACTGGCGTTCCACCTCGGCCTCGCGCATGTACCCGAGCCCGCCGTGCAGTTGCAGCGCCTGGTCACACACCCAGGCGCCCGCCTCGACCGCGGTGTTCTTCGCGAAGCACACCTCCGCGATCACGTCCTTGCCCTGCTCGGCCTTCTCGACGACGTGGTGCACGTAGACCCGGGCGACGTCGATCCGCCGCGCCATCTCGGTCAAGGTGTGCTGCACGGTCTGCCGCGAGATCAGCGGCCGCCCGAACGTCTCCCGCACCCGGCACCACTCCACCGTGAGGTTCAACGCGCGCTGCGCCCCGGCATACGCCTGTACTGCGAGGGTCAGGCGCTCCGCGACGAAGTTGATCGCCAGCTGGACGAATCCCGAGCCCGGCTCGCCCACCAGGTTCGCGGGCGGCACCCGCACGTCGGTGAACGACAACTCGGCCGTGTCCGAGCAGAGCCAGCCCATCTTCTCGAGCTTGCGGGACATCTCGAAACCCGGCGTGCCGCGCTCGATCACCAGCAGGGAGATGCCGTGCGCCCCGGGCCCGTCCGTGCGGACCGCGGTGGTGACGAAGTCCGCGCGACAGCCCGAGGTGATGTAAGTCTTGGCGCCGTTGACCACGAAGTGATCCCCGTCGCGGCGGGCCGTAGTACGGACGGAGGCGACGTCTGAGCCGCCGTCGGGTTCGGTGATCGCCAGGGATCCGATCAGCGAGCCGTCCAGGGTCGGCCGAACCCAGCGTTCGATGTGCTCTTGATTGCCTGCAGCAACGATGTGCGGCAAGGCGATCCCGCAGGTCAGCAACGAGGCGACGAGTCCGCCGGAGCCGCCCGCGTAGTGCAACTCCTCGACGACAGCGATCGCGTCGGCCAGGGAGCCGCCGCCACCACCGACCGCCTCGGGGAAGGCGACTCCGAGCAAGCCGAGCTCGCCAGCCTTCTTGTGGAGCTCACGAGGCAGCTCGCCGTCGCGCTCCCACTGGTCGAGGCTGGGCAACACCTCCGCGGCCATGAACCGCCGAACCGTCTCGCGAAGTGCCTTCTGCTCGTCGCTCACAGCAGCACCTCCGGTACGTCGATGTACCGCGAACGCAACCATTCGCCGACCGCCTTCGCCTGCGGGTCGAACCGCGCCTGCGACGCGACCCCTTCGCCGAGCAGGCCGCCGACCACGAAGTTCAGCGCCCACAGGTTCGGCAGGACGTGCCGGGCGACGGGGAGATCCTGGGTCTCCGGCAGCAACTCCCGGAACTTCTCGACCGTCAACGTGTGCGCGAACCAGCGCCAGGCTGTCTCGCTCCGCACCCACACACCGACGTTCGCGTCGCCGCCCTTGTCGCCACTCCGCGCGCCGGCGACCCGGCCCAGCGGCACCTCGCGCGTGAACGAGCGCGCAGGACGCCCCGCAGCCACCAACTGCGGCAACGGCATCGGCAAGGGCCCGTCCTCGGCCGGCTCCAACCCCTGCGTCTCGGCCGACGGCTCGATCGACTTGCGGCTGCCGTCCGGCAACACCACCACGTGCTCGATCTCGCCGGCATCGACATACGCGGCCGTGAACACCCCGTACGGCGCTGCGTCACCGGGCGGAGCCGTGACGTGGAAGCCCGGATAGCTCGCCAGAGCTAGCTCGACCGCCGCGCTGGAGAAGGCCCGGCCGGCCACCTTCGGATCGGGGTCCTTCACCGTGCACCTGAGCAGCACACTCGCCTGCTCCTCGGTCTCCGCGTTCGGCTGCTCCGTCCAGTTCAGCGACCACTTGAGCTCGGCCGGTCTCCTGCGCAGCCCCCGCTCGAGCTGCCGCTGGACCAGTTCGGCCTTCGCCTCCAGATCGAGCCCGGTGAGCACGAAGTCCACCTCGTTGCGGAAGCCACCCACCGCGTTGAGAGACACCTTGTACGTCGGGGGAGGTGGCTCGCCCTCGACCCCGGAGATCCGGATCCGGTCGGGCCCGACCTCGCTCAGCTCGACGGAATCCATCCGCGCGGTGACATCCGGACCGGCGTACCGGGCGCCGGTGATCTCGTAGAGGAGCTGCGCCTTGACCGTGTCGAGGGTGACGGCGCCACCGGTGCCGTCGTGCTTGGTGATCACGCTGCTGCCGTCGGCGTGGATCTCCGCGATCGGGAACCCCGGGTGGCCGAGGTCGCGGATCTCGTTGAAGAACGCATAGTTGCCGCCGGTCGCCTGGCAGCCGCACTCGATCACGTGCCCGGCGACGACCGCCCCCGCGAGTTCGTCGTACTGGGTCCGCTTCCAGCCGTGGTGGGCCGCGGCGGGTCCGACGATGACGGACGCGTCGGTGACTCGTCCGGTCACGACGATGTCGGCGCCGGCCTGGAGTGCTTCCGCGATTCCCCACGCGCCGAGGTAGGCGTTCGCGGTGAGGGGCTGGCCGAGGTCGAGCTCCTTGGCTCGGGGGAGGAGGTCGTCGCCTTCGACGTACGCGATCTTCGGGTGCAGGCCGAGCCTGTCCGCCAGTTCTTGGATCGCGCCGGCGAGGCCTGCCGGGTTGAGGCCGCCCGCGTTGCTGACCACCTTGACGCCGCGATCGAGCGCTTCACCGAGGCCGGACTCGAGCTGCTTGAGGAAGGTCTTCGCGTAGCCGAACGACGGATCCGTCAGCCGGTCCCGGCCGAGGATGAGCATGGTCAGCTCGGCCAGGTAGTCGCCGGTCAGCACGTCGAGTGGTCCGCCGGTCAACATCTCCTGGAAGGCGCTGAACCGGTCGCCGTAAAACCCCGAGGCGTTCCCGATCCGAATCGGCTTCCGGATGCCCTCAGGGGCTTGCTCCGGCGTGCCGTCCCCGGCGCTCTCGGGCGCATCCGCCTGCGTGCTCTCCTGTTCGCCCTCCTCCGGGACGTCGGGCGTACTCGCGGGGGTACTGGCCTTGGTGTCTTCCGGGGCGGTCATGCCGAGACTCCCGCGCCGCGGGTCATGCGAACTGCCCTCGCTCGCGGCCCTTGCCCGGGAGACCGGCGAAGGCCTGGATGATGCCGAGCCACTCGTCCGCCTGCTCGCCGGACGCCCGTACGTCGAGGTCGTCGCGGTGCCGGCGTTGAGTCGCCAGCAGGCAGAAGTCGAGCGCCGAACCGGTCACCCGCTGCTCGGCGTGTTCGGGGCCCCACGTCCACAGCTCGCCGTCCGGTCCGCGAAGTTCCACGTGGAACGGAGCCTCGGGCGGTTTGCGGTCGTTCAGTAGGTAGGAGAAGTCGCGGGTCCGGACCGCCAGGTGTGCGACGTGCCGCAGTCGCGCGGACGGCTGGCGATGGACCCCGAGAGCGTCGGCGACGTCCAGCCCGTGGGCCCAGGTCTCCATCAGTCGCGCGGTCGCCATCGAGGTCGGGCTCATCGGCGGACCGAACCACGCCACCTTCTCGCCGCTCGGCACCGCCCGCAGCGCGTCCGCCAGCTCACCGCGGGTCTCGCGCCAGTAGGTCAGCAGCTCGCCGGGCGGCAGCGAGGCCGTCTCGGCGGCACCCTCATCCACGTAGCCACTGGGGTTCTTCAGTGCCTGCTTCAGCGTCGCCTGGAACTCCTCGGGCTCGGCCGCGGCCATCCGCGCCGCCTCGTCGGTCCAGGCCAGATGCGCGATCTGATGTGCGATCGTCCAGCCCTCGGCCGGCGTCGGGGTCGCCCAGGCGTCCGCGCTCAAGCCACCGACGAGCAGGTCCAGCTCGACGCTCTCGGCCCCCAGATCAGCAAGCACCTCGTCCAGTTGCACACGCGACTCCCTGCCTCGGATCGTGCCCCGAGCCTCCCACCGTCCCGAAAAAGAATCAAGGGTGCTTGTTTTTGATCTGCGCCCTGCAGCGGGACCCTCACCCGCCTGATTCAGCTCAACTTGACGCATGCCGATATGGGCATATGATGGCGACCATGGCACGAGCAGCGACGACGTCGGACGTCTTCAACGCGATCGCCGAGCCGCAGCGCCGGGAGATCCTGGTGCTGCTGCGGGCGGGTGAGCGGCCGGTGACCGAGTTGGCCCAGGAGCTGGGGATGAGCCAGCCGGGGGCGTCCAAGCACCTGCGGGTGCTCCGGGAGGTGGGGCTGGTGCGGGACCGCAAGGCAGGCAAGCAGCGCCTGTACGGCCTGGACGCCCGTGGGCTGCGGCCGGTCCACGAGTGGGCCGGCGGGTTCGAGCGGTTCTGGAACGAGAGTTTCGACCGGCTGGACGCCTACGTGCAGGACCTGAAGCAGACACGGCAGGAGGAATGACCGATGGCAGAGGTAAGGCATGAAACGCGGGCGGAGCCGGCGACGGCCGACCGGGAGATCGTGATCTCCCGGGTCATCGACGCGCCGCGGGAGCTGGTGTTCGAGGCGTTCACCGAGGTCCGGCACCTGTCGCGGTGGTGGGGTCCGGAGGGGTTCACCACGACCACGCGGTCGTTCGAGTTCCGCGTCGGCGGGGAGTGGGACTTCGTGCTGCACGGACCGGACGGGACGGACTACCCCGAGTGGATCTCCTGGACCGAGCTCGCCCCGCCGGAGCGGATCGAGTTTCTCCACGGTGAGTCCCGCGGCGACCCGAACGCCTTCGAGTCGACCCTGACGTTCGCGCCCGACGGTGCGGCGACCCGGATCGAGATGCGCACGGTGTTCCCCACCAAGGAGCTGCGCGACGAGGCGGTCGAGAAGTACCACGCGATCGAGGGCGGCCAGCAGACCCTGAGCAACCTGGCTGCCTACGTCACCGAGATCTCTCGGTTGGGAGTGGAGGGCTGATGGCCGGGAAGGTGTTCTTCAGTGTGTCGATGTCGCTGGACGGGTTCATCGCGCCCGAGTCCCTCGAGGACTTGATGGGGCAGCAGTGGATGGAACTGCAGCAGTGGATCTTCCCGCAGCGGTTCTTCCGGGAGAACCTGAAGCTCGGCGAGGGCGGCGAGGAGGGGCGCGACAACGAGATCGTGCGGGAGACGTTCGAGCGCACCGGCGCGAGCGTTATGGGCAAGCGCTTGTTCGACGCCGGCGAGCAGATGTGGCCGGAGGAGGCGCCGTTCCACACGCCGGTCTTTGTCGTGACGCACGAGAAGCGTGACCCCTGGGAGCGGCCGGGCGGGACCACCTTCCACTTCGTCAACGACGGCATCGAGACCGCGCTCGACCAGGCCCGCGAGGCCGCCGGCGACCGTGACGTCCGCATCGCGGGCGGCGGCGCGACGATCCTGGAGTACCTGAACGCCGGCCTGATCGACGAGTTCTCGATCGCGCTCTCACCCGTCCTGTTCGGCTCCGGAATCCGCCTCTTCGAGGGCGTGGACGCGGGCCGCGTGGCGCTGGAGCCGGTCCGCGCGGAGCCCTCCCCGAGGGTGACGCACCTGACCTACGCCGTCCGGGAGCGGTAGGCGGACGGCGGACCGCGGACGCGAAGGAACAGCCATGCGGTTGGCACGCAAGCGGTTCTCCTGCCGGGATGACCAGCCCACCTGCTGGATGGCCAGGAAGGAGCCGAGTCAGGGATCAACTGACGAGGTGCGCACTAGCCTGAGCCGAGTCAGGTCCGGACGCTACTTCTCGTCGCGCGGTTGAACGCTCCGGGGTCGAGGTTGCCTGTCTGTGCTGCTGGAAGGGGTTCCAGTGGACCCGTGGGAGTGTTAGTCAGGACGGATGCACAGTTCGCTGCCTGGAAAGGCCGCCGAGATCCGGGCACTGCTGCTCACCTTGATCGACACCCTGCCGGAGGGCGCCGCGCTGCCGCCCGAGCGCGAGTTGGCGGCCCGGTGGAACGTCGCGCGGATGACGCTGCGCCGGGCGGTGGACGAACTGGTGATCGAGGAACTGCTCGTCCGCCGGCACGGCAGCGGCACGTACACCACCCGCCCGAAGGTGGCGAAGTGGCTCGGCATGATGGGCTTCTCCGAGGACATCCGCCGGCGCGGCATGATGCCCGGCAGCAAGATGCTCGAGTTCCGCCGGCAGAAGGCCGAGCGCTCGGTCGCCCGGCGGCTGCGGATCCCGGTCGGCGATCCGGTGCTCACGTTCACCCGGCTCCGGCTGGCCGACGACCTGCCGATGGTGGTCGAGCGGACCACGCTGCCCGACAGCTACGTGCCCGGCATCGAGGCGGCCGACCTGAACGGCTCCCTCTACGAACTCCTCACCAGCCGCTACGGCATCGAACTGGTCAGCGGTACGTCGAAGCTGGAGCCGGTGATGCCCGACGCGAGAACGGCCGGCTGGCTCGACATCCCCACGACCCAGCCGTGTCTCGGCCTCAACGGCGTCAGCTTCGACCGCCGGGAGCGCGTCTTCGAGTACACGTCGGGGGTCTACCGCGGCGATCGCTACGCCTTCACGGCCGAGCTCCGCATGCCCCCGCCGCCCCAGACCAAGCCCAAGGGCTCCTGACCGCCGCCATCTCAGACCAGGCCGAAGGGCTCCTAGCCCCTGCGCTGGTGTTCGACCACGTCAATGAAGGTGGTCTTGAACTCGGCGTACTTCTCCCGGCCCAGTCGCCGCGCATGCCGCTCCTGCATCGCCGTCATCACCTTGTCGGCCGCGGTCATCTGAGCCAGCCCTCGCTCCGTCGGGCAGACCAGCTTCGCCCGCCGGTCCGCCGGATCCGGCCGGCGCTCGACATACCCGAGCGTCTCGAGTTCGTCGATCATCGTCCCGATCACCTGCTTGTGCTGCCCCGACAACCGCGACAAGTCGGTCGCCCGGATGCCGTCGACCTCCAGGTACGCGAGCACCGCCCCGTGCCGGGGATGCAGATCGTCGAACCCCAGCTCCGCCAGAGCCCCGAACAACTCCCCCTGCACCGCGAACAACAACCGCCCCGCCAACATCCCCAGATCCGGATCCTCCTGACTCCGCCGCACCCGACTCTCCACCCGCCACACCTCCACCAACCAATAGTCACCAAACCTGACCATTCCACGCTAGCGCTTCTGGTCCGGTCCGGACATGAAAGGGCTTCTCCGGGAGGTGCGGCAGCAGCCACAATTGACCGTCATCGACAACACCACGGGGCCGGATGATCAATGAACGCTGCCGCGCGCCCCGACGAGGTCGCGGCCGACAACCCCCTCTGGGAGGAATAGGTCCGCCGCCTGATGACCAGCATCGTCGACATGACCGGCAACCCGGTCGACGTCTGCGAGCTCAACCTCGTCGACCTGGCCGTCCACCAAGCCGCCGCCGACCCCATCCTCCTCGAGTGGTGCGAGACCCCGATCCCCCTCCACGGCACGCCTCTACCCCCCATTCTGTCGGACACCGCATCAGCCGAGGCTCACGACGTACACCACAGAGACCTGATCCTCACAACGCAAACGGCCGGCTAACGCCCCGAGGTCGACTCGAGAATGTCGCGAAGGCGATTGAGGTCCTTGTGGTTGGCGCGACGCATGGCGGCAGCCATCACCAGCGCGGCCAGGCCTGCGAACCCGGACGGTTCGCCACGATTGCGCAGGCTCATCCGGGTCGAGTCGGCGCCCTCGGCGGACCATTCGTAGCTGGTCTCCATCGGGAACGGCCCTTGCGCGGTCCGCATCACCAGCCGCCGCAGCGGTTCCAACTCGACGATCTCGTAGGTGTAGGCCAACCGTCGTCCCAGGAAATGAGCGACGAAGTTCATCCGTGAGCCGAGCGCCACTGGCGGCGGGGTCTGCCACTCGACCGACTCGATGTTGGCGTACCACTCCGGCGCGTTGGAGGGATCCCCGACATACCGAGCGACCAGCTCGACCGGTCGCGCGATCACGATCTCGGTGAGTACGTCGACAGCCATCTCGCCCTCCTCGCACCGACACTAGACCGCCGAGCACGGAAGCAGGCGGTCCAGCCCGAGCGACTAGCGGTACGAATCGAGCCGGGCGATCACCTTGTCGAAGACGGCTCGTTCGTGGTCCTTCGGTGCGTAGAGCACGAGTTCGTTGAAGCCGATGCCGCGGTAGCGGTCGACGAGTCGGGCGAAGGCGTCCACCGAGGCCCAGGGATCGATCTCGCCGTACGCGAGCAGGATCCGGCGGATCTCGCGTCGTCCCTCGAGCAACGAGTCGAGCACCTCGGTACGCCGTACGGAGGCCTCGTAGAAGGCCGCCTCCGCGGCAGCACCAGGGAACGTCACCCAGCCGTCGCCGTGCGCCGCGACCACCGCGAGTGCACGAGGTGCGTTGGCGGCGACGATCAGCGGCAACCGCTCCTGCACGGTGCCTGGCGTCATCGCGGCCAGCGTGTATGGGTAGTACGGCCCGGCGTGATCGCTCACGTCGCCAGACAGCAGCCGATCCACCACGGCGACGAACTCGGCCAGCCGGTCCGTCCGGTCGCGGGCCGTCCACACCTCGGTCCCGGCCATCCCGTGATCGGTCGGCCAGACGCCCGAGCCGATCCCCAGGTCGAACCGCCCACGGGACACGTGGTCCAGCGTGGTGGCCTGCTTCGCGAGTACGGTCGGCTGCCGGAACACCATGTTCGCGATCAGCAGCCCCACCCGGATCCGCGTGGTCGTGGCCGCCCAGCCGGCGATGATGGTCGGCCCGTCGTGCACCGGGATCGCCGGATCGCGCGGGTTGCGCAGGTTGTCGCCGGTCCACAGTCCGTCGAACCCGGCCGCCTCCGCGATGCCGGCCCACTGCGACGCGTCGTCCCACCCCGCCGGATTCACCTTCAGCCCGAACCGCATGCCGCCCGCCCCTCACGATCGGAAACCATCCGACGTCAGCCTGCCACGGGAAGCTTGAGCGAGCACACAACGGGCACCGAGTGGTCTACTCGGATTGCTTTACCCGCAGAGGCCCGGGGAGCGAGAGTAGGCCAATCAGCACTTGCAAGAAGGCAGAGGTCCACCGTTCATGACCGCTCACCCAGCCGCGGCGGACCCCGCAACGCGCGGGCCGATCCGCCTCGCCTTCGACGGCGGGCAGTCAGCGCTCAGAGTGCGCGTGATCCCCGATGGCAGGACCGGCAGCGGCCCTGGCTTCACGCACAGCGCCAACAGCATCCAGGCCACCGTCGACGCCGTCCGCGCGGCCGCCGATCATGCAGGTGTCACCGGACCGGTGGAAGTCGCCGCGCTCGGCCTGACCGGATTCCCGAAGGACCTGCCGACAGCCGAGATCCTGGCCAAGAGCATCGCCGAGACCTTGCGGGCCACGGAGGTCAGGCTCACCCAGGACATGATCACCGCCCACGCCGGCGCTCTCCCCGACGGGTACGGCGTCGTGCTGGCCGCCGGTACTGGCGTGGTCTGCCTGGGGATCGACCGGGACGGCTCCTGGTACAAGATCGACGGCCACGGTTACCTCTTCGGAGATGCCGGCAGTGCCTTCGCGATCGGCCGGGCCGGGCTGGTCGCGGTGCAGCGGGCCAGGGACGGCCGTGGCCCGGCGACCACCTTGGCCGACACCGACCTGGACCCGATCGCGCTCTACCCGTCGCCGACGCTGGTGGACGACGTCGCGCGCTTCGCACCGGTCGTACTGCGTTGCGCCGCCGAGGAGGATCCGGTCGCACACGACATCGTCGTACGGGCTGCCGGCGAGCTCGCGGAGACGATCGGCGCGGCGGTCGGGTCGTTGGCAGGCCAAGGACAGGTTCCGGTCGCGTGCGTCGGCGGGCTGTTCGACGGTGCGGGCGATCAGTTGACCGAGCCGCTGCGCGCGAAACTGCCGAGCAGGGCGGAGCTTATAGTTGCTGAGGGCAACTCATTGGATGGTGCGCAGAGGCTGGCGAGCGGTCCGCCGGGTCCGTACGCCGAGCTGATCGTGACCCACCATGCCTGACCGCGCCGCGATCCTCGACCGTGGCTGTCTGGTGGTGTCCTGCCAGGCCGGTCCCGGCAATCCGTTCAACGCGCCGGGGCCGATGACGCTGATGGCCCGCGCGGCCGTCGCGGGTGGCGCCGGTGCGATCCGTGCGAACGGCGCTGCCGACGTCGCGGCGATCAGGGCCGTCACGGACCTGCCGATCATCGGCCTCAACAAGCTCGGCGACCCCGCGGGAGTGTTCATCACGCCGACGTACGAGTCGGCCGTCGGGATCGTCGAGGCCGGCGCCGACCTGATCGCACTCGACGCCACGCTCCGCCCGCGCCCGGACGGACTCCCGCTGGAGCTGCAGATCAAGCGCATCCACGACGAACTCGGCGTACCCGTGCTCGCCGACTGCGACAGCCTCGAAGCAGGACACGCGGCCCGCGCAGCCGGCGCCGACCTCGTCGCGACCACGCTCTCCGGGTACACCGCTGACGTCGTACCGGATGAGCCGGACATTGAGCTGATCCGGCAGTTGGTCGCCGAGGTGGACTGCCCGGTCGTAGCCGAGGGCCGGATCCGCACCCCCGAGGACGTCCGCGCCGCCTTCGATGCCGGTGCGTACGCCGTCGTCGTGGGGACGGCGATCACTAATCCGATGGAAACCACCGCGCGTTTGGTGGCCTCGATTCCGCGGTACTCAGGAGCCAACTCTTTCGAGGGGACCAGATGAGCACCACCCGCCTCGGCGGACAGACTGCTGGAGCGTTGACGTGAGCGAGCTACTCCTGGGTGCGGCCTCCCTCGATGTCACCCCACCGCCAGGACACCGCCTGGACGGGTACGCGGCTCGCGCGGACCTGGCCACCGGTACTGCGGACCCGTTGCGGGCGACGATGATCTGGCTCAGTACGGCGGACTCGCCGGGCGTGCTCTGGTTGAGTCTGGACGCGATCGCGGTGGGCTCCGCCCTGGTGGCCGAGTTGTCTGCGGCAGCCGCATCGGCCGCGGGAATCCCGCCGGAGTGCGTGGTCGTCTGTGCCTCCCACACCCACTCGGGCCCGTCTGGGTGGACCGGACAGATCCACCCGGTGATACCCGCGTCGCGGGAACCGTCGCTGTACGAGCCGCTTGTCGCGGCGGTCGCCTCGGCTCCGATGCAGAGGCAGCCGGTGCGTGCGTCGTGGCGGTCGGTGGAAGTCCTCGGCGTCGGGACCAACCGGCACCGAAGGAACGGCCCGCACGACAACACGGCCGGTGTGCTCGCGTTGCACTCGCTCGACGGTTCGCTGGCCGCGATTCTGCTCGACTTCGCCTGTCACCCGACCACCTACGGGCCCGAGAATCTGCGCTGGTCCGCAGACTGGCCGGGCGCGGCTCGGGCGGCTCTGGGCGCGGACTCCGTGGTGGTGGGGTTCCTGCAGGGCGCCGCCGGCGATGTGAGCCCCCGCTTCACCCGTCAGGGTCGAGGTGCGGAGGAGGTCGACCGCCTGGGCGGGCTACTCGCCGCCCGCGTCGCCGACGCCCTGGCCGAACCAGGGCTCGACCTACCCGCCGTCGCCCCGACCATCCGGCGTACGACGGCTCGGTTGAAGGTGCGGGATATTCCGGCGCCGGCGGAAGCGGCCGCGATGGTGGCCACCGCCGCGGCCGGGATCCACGGCGGCCTCGACGAACCGGCGGTCCGGATCGCGCAGACCCGCCTCGACGGTGCTCGCGGGCAGGCCTTGATGTCGGCCGCGGAGCTCCCCGAGTACCTCGATCTTCCCGTCAGCGTGGTCGTCTTCGGCGACGTGGCCTGGGTGCACCTTCCGGTCGAACTCTTCGCCATCCACGGCGCCTGCCTCCAGGCGGACAGCCCGCACCCGGTCACGCGGGTGATCGGCTACACCGACGGCTACTACGGGTACGTCGTCGACCCGGACGCCGCCCAGCGCAGTACCTATGAAGCGCTCATCACCTTCTTCGACCAGCCCGCCACGAACGTCCTCCTCGGCACCGCCTCCGCGCTCCTCGGAGTGACCCGCTAACTCTGTGCGCACGCCACTCAAGAGGGATCGACCAGTTGACAGATATCAAATATCTGGTTCCCGACGTCTTCCTCCTGAAGGCAGACGGCCAGCGCGTCCCGCCTCCCGACCTCCCGTACTGCGTCACCGCCGGCCAGGCCTACCCCACACGAGACGGCCTCCTGGTCCTGGGCGGCGACAAAGACCTGGCCCGCTGGAACCACATCCAGCACCAAACCGCCCTCCGCGACGCCGCCCCCAAGGGTTCCCCCACCTGGAACCACCACTAACCGGTCGCCCGCGCGGCCAGCTCGCGGATCTGCTGAGCCAGCGCTGGCGCACCGTAACAGCGAACCTTCACGACATGCTCCGGCGTACGGAGCGCAATGATCTTCGTGACGAACCCCGGTAGGACCTCGACCGACTCGAGATCCACCAGCCGCAGCTCGATCGAGGCCAGTTCGTGGTGAACAGCGCGGTTCATCAGGTTCGGCGCGATCGCGATGGCGCTCGCCGTCACCTTGATCCGCCCGCCCACCCACAGCCCCCCGTAGTACTTCCTGAACCCGGCAAGCACCAGATCGACAGGCTTCTGCGACACCCCGGCCACGTCGAAGACCGTCCCCACCACCCCATCTCGAAGCGCAGCATCCTCGACCAAGAAGTTAGCCGCCTTCGAAGCGACCACATCCCCACCCATATCTCACAGTAAGCACCACCACCCCCACCACAACAGCTCTCGATCTCGCGGGGCGTGGCGGCGGGGAGCCCAGCAACTCACGCCCGGGTGATGCTCAGAGGGCTAGTTCGGGCTGGAGTTTCTTGGCGGGCCAGATGCGTTGTTTGCGGGCTGCCAGGGCTGAGGCGGTGATGCCTGCGAGGAGCCAGGCCGTCAGGACCAGGAGGTCCTTGCCGAGGTTGGGGCCGGGGCCGCCGTACATCAGGTGGCGGACGCCGTCGATCGCGTAGCTCATCGGGAGTACGTGGTGGAAGAAGTAGAGCGGCGCGGGGATCGTCTGCCACGGGAAGGTGCCGCCCGCGCTGACCAGTTGGACCACCATCAACACCAGGCCGAGGAATTTGCCCACGGCACCGAACCAGGCGGACAGCGCGTGCAGGATCGCCACGAACGTCAGCGACGTGAGCATCAGGTAGCCCACCGTCAGCCACGGATGCGCGGTGTCGATCCCGAGGCCGATCACCACCGCGGTGAATACCAGCGTCGCCTGGACCGCACCGAAGATCGCCGGCGGCAGCCAGCCACCGAGGGCGACCCGCAGAGGTGCCTGCAGACCGGCCAGCGCCCGGGGTGACAACGGCCTGACCAGCAGGAACAGCACGTAGGCGCCGATCCAGCAGGACAGGCTGAGGAAGAACGGCGCCAGCCCCGCGCCGTAGCTGTCCGCCGTCGCCTGCGAGGTGTTCGTCAGGCCGACCGGGGCTCCGAGGGTCTCCGCGACCGCCTTCCGTGCCTCGGGAGACGGGTTCGGGATCTGCTTGGCGCCGTTGGTGAGAGCGGTGTTGAGCTCGGTCGCGCCGGTCTTGAGTTTGCCGACGCCGGTCGCCAGGCTGTTCACGCCGGTGAGCAGCTCACCCTGGCCGGCCACCGCCTGCTGCTCGCCAGTCGCCAGCTTCGACGCGCCCGCTTGCAGCGACGCCACACCCGTCTGCAACTGGGTCGCACCCGTGCTGAGCTTGGTCGCGCCAGTGGACGCGCTGTTGATCCCGGCGGTCAGGGCCGGTGTGGCGTTGGCTAGGGCAGCAGCGCCATTTGACACCTGCCGAGCGCCACTGGCGAGCTGGTTCAGCTGCTTCGAGGTGGACTGGATCTTGGTGTTGGCAGTGACCACCGGACCACGCAGCTTGGCCGTCTCCGCGAGGACCTGGTCGATCTGCGCCTGAGTGAACCCGCGCGCCTTGAGCCGCGCCGCCAAGTCGCCATCGAGCGTGCTCAGGTCCTTCACCAACGTGCCGGACGCGGTCGCCACCTGCTGCCCGGTGGTCGCGATCTTCTCGTTGCCATCAGCAACCTGATCGGCGCCGGTCGCCAGCTTCCTGGTCTGGGCCGGCAGCGTGGCGGTCTTCGTCTTCAGGGTTCCGAGCCCGGTGCTCAACTGCCCTGCGCCGCTAGCGAGGTCGGTGGCGCCCTTGCCTGCCTGAGTGAGACCGGAAGAGAGCTGGGTCGCGCCCGCCGAGAGTTGCTTCTGCGCAGTGTTCAGCTGCCCGGCGCCGGTCTGGAGCTTGGTCATACCGGTCGCGGCCGAGGTAAGACCGCTCTGCAGCTGCCCGGCACCCGTCGCCGCTTTGGTGATCTGCCCGTGGATCTTGCTGAACCCGGCCAGCAGCTTGCTCGCGGCGGTCTCGCTCACCTGGGCCGCGACGCTCTTCGTCACCTGCGCGACGACCTGGTTCGCGATCGTGTGGGCGAGGTAGTTGTTCGCGTCGTTGGTCAGCAGCTCGAGATTCGCCTGCCGCGGCTCGAACTCCGCGCTCGAGGCGAGATCCGCCGAGAACGTCCTCGGCAGCACCAGCGCGAACTCGTACCGCCCGTCGGTGACACCCGCGTTCGCCTCCGCCCGGTCAACGCGGTGCCAGTCGAAGCTCTTCGACTTCACCAGTTCGTCGGCGACCTGTGGACCGACCGACAGCTTCTCGCCAGTCGACAGGATGGTCCCCTCGTCCTCGACGACTACCGCCGTAGGGACCTTGTCGAGCCGCCCGTACGGATCGTGGTTCGCGTACAGGTACAGCCCGCCGTACAGCATCGGGACGCAGAGCAAGGCCACCACCGCGAGCTTCGGCAACCGACCGGCGGTCAACCGCCGCAACTCGCTCAGCGCCATCCGGATGGCCGTCATACCTGGTCCTTCACGTCTTCGTCTTCCTCTGCAGCTGCTTCTGTTTCGACCGGTACTTCGGCAGGCGCCTCGGGCGCAGCCGGTCCTTCGGCTTCGACCTGTACTTCGGGTTCGACCGGCGCGGCGGGTTCGACCTGCACGGGGTCGGGCTGATTCACCGAACCCATCTGCGCCGCCGGTACGCCGAGTAGCCGTGCCGAGGCATCCGCGCAGGTGATGAGCACGGCGTATCCCCTAGACGCCAGATCCCGCCCGACGCCGTACCAGTCATGCGGATCCCCGCCGAGCCGGTCCGGCATCGTCAGGATCACCACCTTCACGTCCTTCCCCGCGACCATCAGCTCCGCGAGCAACTCCGTCCGCACGCTGACCGGCAGATGCTCGAACCGCCGGTCGGCGTACTCGGACCACTCGTGCTCGCCCAACCACTCGCGCACGGCTTTACGCCCGGCCTTGCGTCCAGCGATCGCCAGTTCCTCGCCCACGACCGTCTGCACCGGCAGGGCGTCGTCCGGCTCGGTGATCCCCGGGGCGTCCACCACCGCGACACTCCGGCGGAGCAGGCGTCCGTCGGTCTGCCCGTTCAGCTTCACCTCGCCACCGTCCGGCTTCAGCCGACCGGACAGCCCGAGCGCGGCAGCGACGTGACCAGGGCCGGGATAGCCCGCGAGCAACACCAGTTGGTGGTCGCCGACGTTCACCGAGGTCGGCTGCAGCATCGGCGCGTGCGGACCTTGCACGCTGAGCGCGTAAGCCCTGAGCTCCACTGTCGCTTCCCCGTTCAATACGTTTGTGTATCCAATACAAGACTGTATCGTACTGCTATGGAAACACCCAAGCGACGTCGCTCCGCCACCCGCGCCCGGCTGCTGGAAGGTGCCCTCGAGGTGTTCGCCGAGCGTGGTTTCCACGGCGCCTCGGTGGAGGACATCTGCGAGCGGGCCGGGTTCACCCGCGGCGCCTTCTACTCGAACTTCGGGTCCAAGGACGAACTCGTGCTGGCCCTGTTCCAGGCGACCACGGATCGCCTGCTGGAGCAGATCGGCGCGCTACTGCCCGACCTTGCGAATCAGCCCGGATCGCTGCTCGACGCAGTACTGGGATTGCTGGACGACGCGGCGCCAGACCAGCGGCAGTGGCACCTGATCTCGACGGAGTTCACGCTGCACGCGCTGCGGAACGCGGACGCGGCGAAGGCGCTCATCGAACAGCGCGCGATGTTCCGCGAGCAACTGACCCGGCTGGTCGAGGAGATCACCGCCGCGAGCAACCTGCGGCTGTCCGTGCCGCCCGAGCAGTTCGTCCGCCTGGTGATGGCGCTGCACGAGGGCGCGCGTTCGCAGTACCTGCTGGAGCCGGCGAAGGTCCCGGCCGGCTCCCTGGAGCACACCTTTCTGCCGATGATCCTGGAGACCATCAGCAGCTAGGAACGGTTGTCAGCCGACCTTGATGTTGACGGTGTGCAGGCCGGTGGAGCCGTTCGGGGCCGGCGGGGCCTGCGCCTCGATCTGCGGATTGCCCTTGGCGTCGAACGCGCGGACCTGCAGGACGTGGTTGCCGCGCGGCGCGTTCCAGCTCCAGTGCCACTGCCGCCAGGTGTCGATCGACGCGTCCGTGGCGAGGGTCGCTTGTTGCCAAGGGCCCCCATCAACGCGGACCTCGACCTTGGACACCCCGACGTGCTGGTCCCATGCGACCCCGGCGACGGTGACCTGACCACCCGACGCCTTCGACCGCGGTACGTCGATCCGCGACGACAACTTGATCGGCCCGAGCTCGTCCCAGCCGCGCGGCGTCCAGTACGCCTCGAACTGGTCGAACCGGGTCACCTCGATATCCACCAGCCACTTCGTCGCCGACACGTACCCGTACAGCCCTGGTACGACGATCCGCACCGGGAACCCGTGCTCCAACGGCAACGGCTGCCCGTTCATCGCGAGCGCGAGCATGGACTCGCGATCGTCCAGCAGCGTGCTCAGCGGAGTACCGGCGGTGAAGCCGTCCTTCGAGGTCGACTGGATCGCGTCCGCGTCCTTCGAGGGCCCGGCCTCGGCGAGCAGGTCCTTCAGCAGTACTCCGGACCAGAGCGCGTTGCCGATCAGGTCGCCGCCGACCTCGTTGCTCACACAGGTCAACGTGACCCACTTGTGGATGACCTTGCGCTTCAGCAGGTCGTCGAAGGTCAGCTCGATCTCGCGCTCGACCATGCCGTGGATCCGCAGCTTCCAGTCCTTCGGCTGGATCAGCGGCACGGACAACGCGGTGTCGATCCGGTAGAAGTCGTCGTTCGGCGTAGCCCACGGTGTCGCGCTGGCAGCCTGTACTCCGGCCGGTGGCTCCAGGTTGGGCGGCTTCGGGAGGGAGAGGGCCGCCCGGGCATCCGTCACAGCGGTGCGGCGTCCACCGACGAGCCTGCCGAGGGCGCCCACCGCGACGGTGCCGAGGGCGACACCTGCCGTGAGCTGGAGGAACCCGCGCCGGCTGACGCCGTCCTCCTCGGGGCCGCCGAGGTCAGCGAGCCGGTTGGAGAACAACTTCAGGACGAGAAGGGCGACGATCCCCGCGACGAACGAGGGGACGAACCCGGTCTGCCCGGCGTCGGGACGCGTCGCCGCGGCGATGACGGCCACCCCGGCCAGGACGATCACGACGATCGCGCCCGCCCAGTACCGCCGTACGGCGAGAATGCCACCGACAGCGGCCAGCGCGAGGAGGACGACAAGGATGCCGGTCTTCAGGGCGGTCTTGTCGTGTGTCCCGAAGAGGGAGATCGCGAGGTCCTTCAGCCACGGCGGGACCCGGTCGATGAAGGCCGAGCCGATCGCCACCACCGGCGTCTGCGAGGTGCCGAGGACCGCGGCTGCCACGCCACCTGCCGCGAGTCCCGCGAGCGCCGCCAGGATGCCACCGATCGCTGCGCGGATGAGGGGCAGGCGCCGGGGCTGAGGTTCGTTCACCTCTCAACAATTGCTCGGTCGGGTGCCCGACACCAGCCGGGCACCGCAACCGTTAGTTCCAGGTAACAGGTATTTTTCAGGTCATGCCTCGGCGCTGGGGCATGACGGCAATCCGATCGGCCCGTGCCCCGGGCCGGTCAGCGGGTGATGGGGCCGAGGCTGGGCCGGCCGTTGGGCCAGCGACGGGCGTTGTCCCGGACCCGGCGGAGCCGGCCGAGCACGAGCTCCCGCTCGTCGGCCAACTGAGACATCCACAGGCTGTCGATCTCCAGGAGGTGGTCGGGCAGCGCTTCGCGCAGCCGCCGCTTGCCCTCCTCCATGAGAACCGCGAACGACCCGCGGGCGTCGTCGGGACAAGGCTCCCGGCGCACCAGGCCGAGGTTCTCGGCGCGGTCGACCAGCCGGGTGATGCCGCCGGTGGTGACGGTCAACTCCCGGGCTAGTGAGGTGAGACGCTGCTTCTCCCCGTGGCTGCGGGCAAGCCGCAGCAACAGTTCGAACATTGCCATTTGCAGGCCACTGCGCTTGAGGGAATGGCGCATCAGGTGATCGAGTTCGGCCGCTGCTTCACGCAGCAGGCCGTACGCGCTGATCACGTCGCTTTCCCAGGGTTCGGCGACATGAGTGGGTTCTGCATCGGCGAGCGCTAGGGGCGAGCAAAGCGAAGGCGCGATGGTCATGCGCGGACTCTATTAGCTGACCCGGTCACTTCGCTACACGGGGTGACCTTTCGGCTACAGGTCGAGACGCGATCGATGGCAGATTGAGCGTGACTCCGGCTGCCTGTGGATAACTTCCGCGGCGGCCGCCGATCTTTGCCAGGCTCTCCCCGTCAGCGAAACCAGCGGGAAAGCGGGGATCCGATGAGCGAGAACGAGGACCAGTCACCCTTCGGCCGGGGGTTCGTCGCCGCATGCATCGTGATCGGAGCCATTCTGGCCTGCGGCGGTCTGCTCATCATCACCGGCCTCTCGTCTGACGCCTCCTCCGCACCCTCCCCGGCATCGTTGCCAGCCCCAGCGGGCGCTGGATCACCGATCGATCCAGGCTCACCCGTCGCGGGCGGCCCCGCTACACCCGCCGGTACTGCGCGCTCGGCGACGCCCGGCTCCGAGGATCCCGCGGGTGACTCTGGTCGCGACGGCGTGAGCCGGTGCGGGCTGCCCGACGGCGACCAGGCGATCCCGGCCTCGGCGCCTGCCGTCGACGGCTGGGAGGTCACTCGCCGCGTGGTGGTCCCGCGCTCGACCGCCTACGGACCGGGCAAGGTCGACGCCGACGGTTTCCGCCGGTGCTTCGCGCACTCCCCGACCGGCGCGGTCTTCGCGGCGTACAACACGATCGGTGCGATCGCCGACCAGCGCAAGGCGGTCGCGACGGCCGGCAAGTTGATGCTGCCGGGCCGCGACACCGTCGCCCTGATCAGGGAACTGCGGTCCGAGCCGGTGAGCGACAGTTCCGACTCGGCCCAGCCGGTCGCCTACCGGGTGCTCGACGCCTCCCGCAACCGCGCGACAGTGATGCTCGCGATGCCGGTCGAGACGGCGTTCGTCAGCGCGACCCTCACTCTCGCGTGGTACGACGGCGACTGGCGAGTGGTGCCGCCGCCGGCCGGCGAAGCGGTCGGCGCGCCCTTCGCCCAGCGCCGTGACCTCGACGGATTCGTGGCCTGGAGTGGTATCTGATGTGCGGCAAGCTCGAGATCGGCTGCTCGATCAAGGAAGGCTTCCAGTCGATCGTCACCGGGCAGTTCGACGCCCTGGCCACCAAGATCGGTGAGCTGGCATCGGCCGGCCTGCAGGCGGTCGCCACGTTCTGGATGAAGATCGACAGTCCGACCCTGGACCCGCAGCATTCGGACACCGGCACTGCCGCCAGCGGGTCGATCGAGTTCCTGCACGGCCACGCTCTCGCGGTGTCGGGCGCGATCTTCACCTTCGCCATCCTGGCGGCGGGCCTGCGGATGGCCTGGGAACAGCGCGGCGAGCCACTCCGCGAGTTGCTCAAGGCAACGATGTTGTTCGTCCTGGTCGCCACTGCCGGGACAGCCTTCCTGCAACTGCTGGTCGCCTTGTCCGACGAGTTCGCGATGGAGGTGGTGCAGAGCGCGACTCCGAAGGACCAGCAGTTCCACCTGGCCCTGGGCGCGATGGTGGTGAAGGGAGGAACGCAGGCCGCGACCAACCAGCTTCCGCTGCTGGCGGCAATGTTCCTCGGGGTCGCGGTGTTCTTCGCGGCCGTGATCCAGGTCGTGCTCATGCTGATCCGCTCGGCGATGCTCGTCCTGCTGGCCGGAACCTTCCCGATCGCGGCGGCAGCAACGAACACGGAGGTCGGCAAGGCCTGGTTCAAGAAGTACTGCGGCTGGGCGCTGGCCTTCATCGCCTACAAACCCGCGGCCGCGTTCGTCTACGCCGCGGCGATGAAGATGAACCAGGCAGGCATGACGAACCAGTCAGGCAACGGCCTGGTCCAGGCGCTGACCGGCCTGATGATGATGCTCCTCGCAGTCTTCGCCCTACCCGCCCTGCTCCGATTCGCGGTACCCCTGACAGCAGCCGTCTCCGGCGGCAGCTCAGGTATGGGCAGCGGAGTAGCAGACCCAGGCGGCGCAGCGTCCGGCGCCGTCTCCATAGGCCGCTCCGCCTTCGGCGGCCGCTCATCCTCAAGCGGCGGCGGCGGCGGTGGCGGAGGCGGCGGAGGCAAAAGCGCATCCGGCGCAATCGGCGTCGCAGCAAGTGGCGGCCTAGCCGCAGCCGGCGCAGCAGTAACCGGCGCCAAAAAGGCCGGCGGAGCCCTAGCCGCCGCAGCCTCCCACTCAGCCGGCGAATCCGGCGGCGGTTCCTCAGGCAGCACCTCCAGCACCTCAGGCGGCCGAGGCTGGGGCGGCTCCCGCAAGAACTCCTCCTCAACCACCCGCACCCCCGAACCCACAGGCCCGAAGGGCAGCAGGTAACCACCCCACCCGACAACACGTGTCCCGCACACGCCCACCTGCAGCAATCACCCCGAGACCGCCCAGCCCCACCAACCATCCGTGCGGGCTGACCTGGGGGCGGTGTGAGGATGGGGTTATGGGGCTGGAGCGGATTGCGTTGATCTCGGATGTGCATGGGAATCTGACCGCGCTGGAGGCTGTGCTCGCGGACATCGAGGCGAGGGGGATCGGGCGGATCTTCAACCTTGGGGACTATGTGGGCAAGGGTCCGCGGGGCAGTGAAGTGGTGGATCGGTGCCAGCAACTGTGCGAGGTGAACATCCTCGGCAACTGGGACGACTTCCTGCCCGACCCTGACCGCGAGTTCGACAACGAGGCCCTCCGCTGGTGGAAGAAGGAACTCCGCGAGGACCAGTGGATCTGGTTGCGCGCCCTCCCGTTCTGCCACGACTTCGTCCTGAGCGGCAGGCAGATCCGCCTCTTCCACGCCTCGGAGACGACCGTGCACCGGCGGGTCCGATTCGACCATGACGAGCGGGAGTTCCTCGGCATGTTCGAGAACACCGAGGCCACCGGCGACGGCCCGATCCCGAACGTGGTCGGCTACGGCGACACCCACGACGCCTTCTACGAGGTCGACCTCGGCGGCCGCACCCTGTTCAACACCGGCAGTGTAGGCAACAGCATGAGCGACCCCACCCCGGTCTACGTCATCCTCGAAGGCGTCCCCGACACCCCCGACCCGGCCCCGTTCTCCATCCAGTTCGTCCGCGTCCCGTATGACGCCGCCGGCGAGCTGGAGATCGCCCGCGACCTCGGCATGCCCGACCTCGACGGCTACCAAAGCGAAATCCTCCACGGCATCTACCGAGGCGACTTCCACGCCAACACCCCACCCACCTACCACCGCCCACCCCGCTGACAGCTATTGGAGCTGGCGGGCGCTGGCGGACGTTGCTCGGGCTAGCGGACGAGCAGGGCTTCGGAGCCGATGGGTTGGTAGCCGGCGGCTAGGAAGGTTCGGGTGGAGGCGGCGTTGCCGGGGGTTACCTGGGCCCAGATGTGGGCGGTCGGTGGGATGAGGGCGCGGGCCGCTCGGGCGAGGCGGCGGCCGTGGCCCTTGCCGCGTTCGCCTTCCGGGACCTCCAGGGCGCACTCGAGGCGGCCCGCGAGCCCGCGCCCGGTCAGCACCAGGCCGGCGTACGAATCGGCGTACACGTGTACGTCGTCGCGGTACCGCCAAGCTCGCTCGACGCGTGGGTGCTCGTGGTCAGTCAGTTCCGTGAGCCCCTCGATCGCGGCGGCCCGCTCGACGGGATCCACCAGCGCAGGAGCGAGCAGCATCGCGTCGATCGCGTTGACCCGGCGGCCGGTCAGTTGCTCGAGTGCTGACAGGAAGGGCGGGTTGAGGGGTGCCGAGAGATCCCCGGGCTTGATGCGTTCGGCGACCCAGGCGGGGTCGACGTCGGCGGCGACCACGATGTGGCCGGTGAACGCGACGACGCAGCTCTCCCGGTCGGACGGCGCCGGGACGACCGTGACGCTCAGGTCCGGGGTGGGGAAGACGCCGCGTTCGATGCCGCGCAGAATGTCAGCCAGAGTTGTCATCACGAGCCATTGTGGAGGAGAACCCTCGCGGGCTCAGACGGCGGATCCGCCCACGAAGCGGTCGCGCCACGAGGGAAGTGGACAGGGAGGCAGACGTGCGGAAGCCGGAGCGGGTCGGGGCCGAGGGGCTGCCCGAGCGGGTGACGATCTACGAGGTCGGACCCCGGGACGGGTTGCAGAACGAGGACGCGATCGTCGATGTGGCGGTGAAGGCGGAGTTCATCCGCCGGCTGGTCGACGCCGGGCTGACGACCGTCGAGACCACCAGCTTCGTGCACCCGAAGTGGGTGCCGCAGCTCGCCGACGCCGCGGAACTGCTGAGCCTGCTGGATCTCCCCGAAGATGTTCGCGCTCCAGTCCTCGTCCCGAACGAACGCGGTCTGGACCGCGCCCTCGAGGCCGGGGTCAGCGAGATCGCGATCTTCGCGAGCGCGACCGAGACCTTCGCGGCGAAGAACCTGAACTCGACCGTGGACGACCAGTTCGCCATGTTCGCCCCGACGGTCGAACGTGCGCTGGCACAGGGATTGACGGTCCGCGGTTACGTCTCGATGTGTTACGGCGACCCGTGGGAGGGCGACGTACCGATCGACCAGGTGGTCAAGGTCGGTGCGCGCCTGGTCGAGCTCGGCTGCCACGAACTCTCCCTCGGCGACACGATCGGCGTCGCGACCCCGGGCCAGGTGATCGCGCTGATCCACGCCTTCACCGCCGCCGCCGTGGGTGTGGACAAGCTGGCCGTGCACTTCCATGACACCTACGGCCAGGCGCTCGCGAACACCCTCACCGCGCTCCGCGAAGGCATCACCACCGTCGACAGTTCCGCGGGCGGGCTCGGCGGCTGCCCGTACGCCGAGAGCGCGACCGGCAACCTCGCCACCGAGGACCTCGTCTGGCAGCTCGACGGCCTCGGCATCCGGACCGGCGTCGACCTCGAGAAGCTCGTCGCCACCAGCGCGTGGATGTCCACCCAACTAGGCAAACCCTCCGCCAGCCGAGTAGTCCAAGCCCTCGCCGGCTGACCTCGATCCAGCCCCAGAGCTCCAGCAGAGGTCAGGCGCCGGCGCCTGGGAGGGTTTCGGAGAGTTCGATCATGTTGCCCCAGGGATCGCGGAAGAAGGCCAGGCGGCGGCTGATGTCGTCGATCTCGAAAGGGTCGCCGATCAGGTCGACGCCGCGGCGGGCGAGTTCCGCGACAGCCTTGTCCACGTTGTCCACGTGCACGCAGATGTGCTGGTAACCACCGTGCTGCAGGCTGACCCCGAGATCGTCGAGCACCTCGTTCGGGAACGGGATGGGGCCGGCCAGCAGCTCCAGGTGGAAGTCGTCGTCGTTGGCAGGGCTGAGGTACGCGAGCTTGAGTTCGCCGTACGGCCACTCCTGCAGCACGCGGAAGTCCAGCTTCTCGACGTACCACTGCTTGGCGGCCTCGTAGTCCGGCACCCGTACGCCGACGTGGTGGCCGGCGAACGACGCGAAGGGGCTGGACGGGTTCTTCGGGGGATTGCTGGGCATCGGCATGATCTGTCTCCTCGAGGTCGAAGCGCGGACGAGATCAGTCAAGAGCCCGGCACCTCCGCTCAGAAGGCGGAGAAAGGCCCTGGTCAACCTAGGTCTGGCAGACCCACCCACCTCCTCGCCGGCGGAGCTGCCGGCGAGCGAGACTGGGAGCATGAACGAGCTGGGTGAGTTCCTCCGCTCCCGTCGGGCCCGCCTGACGCCACCGGATGTCGGCCTGCCCTGGCGCTCGGGGAGCCGTCGCGTGAGCGGGCTGCGACGTGAGGAGATCGCCCTGGTCGCCGGCGTCAGCGCCGACTACTACACGCGTCTCGAGCAGGGCCGGGCCAGGAATGTGTCCGCGCAGGTCCTCACGGCCGTCGCCGACGCGCTCAGGCTGGACCAGCTCGAGCGGCAACACCTCACGGATCTGGTCAAGCCGACCGGGCGGCCCGACCAGCCACGCCCACCGAAGGCGCGACCGGCGATCCGGATGATGCTCGACGCCCTGGACCCGGTGCCGGCGGTCGTCCACGGACCGCGGCTGGAGGTCGTCGCGATCAACCGGATGGGCAAGGTGCTGATCGACGACTTCGACGCGATGCCCGCGGCGGAGCGCAACATGGCTCGCTGGATGTTCCTCAACCCGAAGGCGCGCGAGGTGTACCCGGACTGGACCGAGATCGCCGCGCAGATGGTCGCGATCCTGCGCGCGGCGGCCCGCCCCGACGCGTCGGACCCACTGCTCGCCGCACTGGTGGGAGACCTGTCCACCGGCTCAGACGAGTTCTCCCGCTTCTGGGCCGACTACAGGGTCTTCAAGCACACGCATGGCACCAAGACGTTCCACCACGAGGCCGTCGGCGACCTGCGGATCAACTACGAGTCGCTCGTGCCGGCCGCGGATCCGGACCTCTCATTGATCATCTACAGCGCTGCCACGGGATCGCCGTCGGAGGAGAAGCTCAAGCTGCTCAGCAGTTGGGTCACGCCTCGGCCGCTATCGGTTCCCGGCGAGTCAGCGGCAGCCTCTCGCGAGTGAGCTCGTCGGCGGGCGTCTCCACGAAGAGAACCAGGTCGGGGTGGGCCGGCACGGAGAGCTCGGTGACGGTGAAGTGGAGCTCGCCGGCGACCGGGTGGACGACGTGGCGGGGGCGCGGGCTGCATTCGGCCACCTCGTGCTTCGACCACAGCTCGTCGAACTCCGGGCTCAGCTTGCGGAGCCGGGCGAGGTCGGTCTCCCAGTCGGGATCGCCGATGTGTTCCCCGTACGCCGACCTGAGCCGGGCGACGAGGTACGGGACCTCGTCCTCGTAGTTCAGCAGTTGCTGCCGCGCGAGTGGCTCGGTGACGATGCACCAGAGCAGGTTCTTGTGGACGCAGGGCAGCGTGTGCCAGTCGTGGAAGAGATCGCTGAACGCCTGATTCGGCTGGATGATGTCGAAGCGGGTGTTCGTGATCACCGCCGGCAGTGGATCGAGCGCGTCGAGGATCTCGGTCAGCACCAACTCGTTCGCACACTCGCGGGGCTTCGGCCGTACTGTCGTCGCCTCGGCCAGACGATAGAGGTGCGCCCGCTCGGGTTCACTAAGCCGCAGCGTTGCCGCGACGGCGTCGAGCACCTGGCCGCTCACGTTGATCGGGCGGCCCTGCTCGAGCCACGTGTACCAAGTCACCCCGACGCCTGCGAGTTGGGCGAGCTCCTCGCGCCGCAGGCCCGGAGTACGGCGTCGACCGCCCGGCGGCAGGCCGACAGCCTCGGGGGTCACCTGGGCGCGACGCGCCTTGAGGAACTCCCCGAGCTCAACCCGTCGGGTACTCATCCAGCCATGCTGACACGCACCACCGACAGTTTCACCGGGATTGCGCAGGCCCGGCCGGCGTACCCCAGGTGGTCAGGCAGAACGGATGCCCAGCCGGATCGAGAAACACGCGGAAAACCGACGGCGCAGGCTGTACCGCGGTCTTCGTGGCGCCGGCCGCGAGTACCTGGGCCTCTTCGGAGTCCAGGTCGGCCGTCTTGAAGTCGAGGTGGCACTGCTGCGGCACGCGGGGTTCGGGCCAGGTCGGCTCGCGGTAGTTCAGATCCCGCTGGAACCCCAGGCTGAACCCGTCGCACCGCAGCTCCACGAACGTCTCGCTTGAGACGGTAATCTCGCCGCCGCAGATCCGCTGGTAGAACTCCGCCAGCCCGCGAGGCTCCGGGCAGTCCAGCGTCGGCCCCCAGAACGGCGCGACCATCTACTGCTCGATGGGCCGCGGGATCCGCCGCACCAGGCTCTTGTCGGCGTACTGACCGACCCGGTACGTCGACCAGCCGTCCACGCCGGCGGCAACCGCACCGCCGAGCAGCGGGACTCGCCGGGTCACCATCAGGCCCATCCGCTTGCCGCTGATCCGGGCGATCAACTCACCGACGACCTCGCCGGAGACCAGCCGGTCGAGCTCCGGGTCGAACACCGGCGCGGTCGCGATCGCCAGCGGTGACGTCGGCAGGCTCGACTTCTTCAGCCGGTCGTCGACACCTTCCTCGCCCAGCATGCAGGTGATCACCGCGGTCCGGACTCGCGGATCGTCGAGGTCGTAACCGCGCAGGTGCGCGACCGCGGCGATCATCCGGGCCTGCACGACGGCGAGGCCGGTCAGGTTCGCGGGCAGCGCGACCGGCAGGGTGACGAGTCCGCCGATGCTGGTGACGAAACCCTGCACTCCGGCCAACCGGATGTGCTGGTCGATCACGGCGTCGACCGCGAGCTGCGCGTCGTTGCCGTTCTTGGACAGCTGGCGTTCGGCGACCTTCTCCGCGCCCGGGAAACGCTGATATCCGTCGATCGCGATCTCGAGGACCTGACGCAGCACACCCGCCGCGGCCTGCGGGGCGAACCGCTGCGCGGCAGGCGCGAGACTGCTGGCGACGAACCTGGCTACTCCGGCCACAGCACTCCTTCACAACTCGGGCACCCGCCCCGGGGTCCCGGCGGCGGGTGCAGCACTTTCAACTCTACGTGGCTGCCCAGCGCGCGCCACTCGGGAGAAACCCCGGCCGGTCCCCCACCGGGCAGTTTCCCCACGGGCGCGGCCCTCACCGGGCGATACGTTCGGCGGATGAGACTGACTGTGGTCGGCTGCTCGGGCTCGGCGCCGGGTCCGGACTCCGCCGCGTCGAGCTATCTGGTCGAGAAGGACGGATTCCGGTTGCTGCTCGATCTCGGTGCGGGCGCGGCCGGACCGCTCCAGCGCTACGCCGCGGCGGAGGAGATCGGAGCTGTGATCCTGTCGCATGCGCACTCCGACCACTGGTCGGATGTGACTCAGCTCAGCTACTACCGTTCCAAGGCGATCCGCGACGGATCCGACTGCGGTCCCATCCCGGTCTTCGGTCCGTCGAACATGAACCCGGTGCTGACCACCAGCCCGGACGACTTCACGACCGCCGTCATCCAGCCGGATGTTCGCGTGCTCGGTCCGCTGACGGTTCGGCTGGCAGGCGTGCAGCACGGCGATCTCGAGTGCTGGGCCACGAGGGTGGACGATGCCCTCTGCTACACGGCCGACACCGAGCCATGTGCTGCCGTCGAAGAGTTGGCCGAGGGCTGTGGGGTGCTGCTGGCCGAGGCTTCGGGGTTCGATGCCGACGGGCCGCTGCGTGGGCACCTCACTGCTGGGGACGCGGGCCGGCTCGCCGCGAAGGCGGGCGCCAGGCTGTTGATCCTGACCCATCTCCGCGCCTGGCAGGACCACCTCCGGCTGCTCGACGAGGCCGCGCAGGTGGCGGGGTGTCCCGTGGTGCTGGCCCAGCCCGGTTTGCGCGTCGCCCTCTGACGGGCTGCCCGGCGTTTGGTTGTTCGGGGCGTAGGTCAGGATGGTGGGGTGCCTCTCGAACCACCTGCCTCCGTGTGGGACTTCCCGCCGGTCGCGGTCGCCGGTCCCAGCGATGTCGTCGCGGCCGGGGCTGATCTCGAACCGGGCACGGTGCTCGCGGCGTACCGGCGGGGGCTGTTCCCGATGCCCGACAGCCATGGACCGCTGCTCTGGTGGTCGCCGGTCGACCGCGGCGTGATCGAGATCGACGGGTACGCGCCGTCAAGGTCGCTGCGGCGGGCCCGGCAGCGCTTCGAGATCCGGGTCAACACCGCCTTCGACCAGGTGATCCGCGCCTGCGCCGACCCCAGCCGGCCGGGTTCGTGGATCGACGCGGACATCATCGCGTCGTACACCCGGCTGCACCGGATGGGCTGGGTCCACTCGGTCGAGGCATGGGACGGCGACGAGCTCGCGGGCGGCCTGTACGGCGTGGCGATCGGAGGGTTGTTCGCCGGGGAATCGATGTTCCACCACAAGACCGACGGGTCGAAGGCGGCCGTCGCCGGGCTGGTCGAACTGCTCAACGACAAATACGCCGCCGACCGGGTGCTCGACATCCAGTGGGTGACCGACCACCTCGCCACTCTCGGCGCCGTCGCGATCCCCCGCGACCAGTACATCCGCCGGGTCGAACGCGCCCTCACCCTCCCGCTTCCGGACGCCTTCAGCTGAGCCCAACCTTCAGCCGAACTCCTGGGTAAGCCCGATGAAGTCGGCGAGCTGGTCCGTGGCCTGCAGGAAGAACTCGTCCGCGGGATCCATCGTGCCGACCAGCTGACCGAACAGCTCGAAGCTGATCATCCCGAACAGCTGCGTCCACGCGATCACCGTCCGCACCAACACCTTGGGCGGTACTCCGGGCGCCATCTCCTTGAACACGGTGAGTTGCTCCGCGAGCAACCCCAGCGGTTCCGGCGCCTCAGCAGGAGCAACCAGTACTCCGGTGTCCTGGGCCCGGCTGAGTATCCCGAGCAGCACGACTGCGACCCGCCCGGCCGGCTGGATCGTGCTCTCGGGCGCCTTGTACCCGGCGACGGGCGAGCCGTAGATCAACGCGTACTCGTGCGGATGCGCGACCGCCCACACCCTGACCGCACGGCAGACCGCGAGCCACGCCGTACGCGGGTCGTCCTGGTCCTTGGCCGCGGCTTCCGCCTTCGCCCCGAGCGCGTCGTACGCGTCGATGATCAGGGCGGTGAGCAGGTCGTCGCGGCTGGGGAAGTACCGGTACAGCGCAGACGAGACCATGCCGAGCTCGCGGGAGACGGCCCGGAGCGAGAGCCGCTCGGCCCCTTCGGCAGCCAGTTGGCGACGGGCGGCGTCCTTGATCTCCCGCGTCAGCTCGGCCCGGGCACGGTCGCGGGCGGTTCGTCCGGCGTTCATGGCGGTCAGTCTGCCATGAGCACCGGACTAAATCGAGAGCAGTGCTCTTGACATGTACCGCGTGTCGGTGTTCACTGGTCATAACAGAGAGCACCGCTCTCGCAAACTGGAAGGCGATCCTGATGCAGGAGTACAACGACAAGCGAGTGTTCACCGGCGGCCGCCGCTCCATGCTGATCATGAACAAGGTCGTCGCGGGGCTCGCGAAGGTCGGCATCAGCCTGATGGGCAGCCGGGTCCTCTCGGTCCGGGGCCGCAAGTCCGGCGAGTGGCGCAGTGTCCCCGTCAACCTGCTCACCGTCGACGGCGAGCGCTACCTGGTCGCACCCCGCGGCCACGTCCAGTGGGTCCGCAACCTCCGCGCGAACAGCGAAGGCCGGCTCGCCATCGGCCGCCGGGTGGAAGTGTTCCGCGCCGAAGAACTCACCGATCCCGCCAAGCCCGAGATCCTCCGCGCCTACCTCAAGAAGTGGGCCTGGGAAGTAGGCGCCTTCTTCGGCGACGACGTCCGCGCCGACTCCCCCACCGAAACCCTCCTCCACGTAGCCCCCGGCTTCCCCGTCTTCAAAATCCACGCGATCTGATCAGCCCTCCTCGGTCGCCAGTGCGAGTTCGGCTTCGAGTTCGGCAACTGATGGAAGAGCGGATTCGAACTCCTCAGGCAGGGAGTTGTTGATCGCCGTCGTCCACTCCGCCACGCCGATGGGCGCCTTGAAGTTTCGCAACGCGTACTCGGCAACCACTTCTTTCTTGTTCCGGCAGAGCAGCAGCCCGATGGTCGGCTTGTCCCCTTCCTTCGCCAGCACGTCGTCGACCACGGCCATGTAAAGACCGAGTTGACCGAGGAAGGAAGCGTCGAACTTGACCGCCTTCAACTCGATGACGACATAACACCGGAGTTCCAAGTGGTAGAAGAGCAGGTCGCAGAAGAACTCGTCGCCAGCCAGTTCCAGCCGGACTTGGCGGCCGAGGAACGCAAAGCCCTGGCCGAGTTCGAGCAGGAACTTTCCGACATGCTCGACGAGCTTCTCCTCCACCTCCCGCTCGCGCCACGTGTCCGTGGCGCCGATGAAGTCGAACAGGTACGGATCGCGAGTCGCCTGCTGAGCGAGATCGGAGCGTTCAGGGGTCATCGCGACGGCGAAGTTGGTCACCGCTCGACCGGCCCGCTCGTGGAACCGGCCCTCGATCTGGAGTGCGAGAACATCCCGGCTCCAGCCGCGCTCGACCGCAGCCGCGGCGTACCAGAGCCGCAGATCGGCATCGTCGACTTTGTCGAGCAGCGCGATGTGGTGGCGCCAGGGCAATTGTGCAACGGTGCGTTGCACAATTGACGCGTCCGGCCAGGCTGCCGCGAAGGCACGCATGTACTTCAGGTTTCGTGGCGAGTATCCCCTTGTACCCGGAAACCTCGTCTTGAGGTCGGCGGACAAGCGGTCGATGACCTTGGTGCCCCATCCTTCTTCGTGCTGGCGATCGAGGATCTCCCTGCCGATTGACCAGTAGCCTGCAAGTAGTTCCTTGTTGGCGGCGGTTACGGCACGTCGGTGCCCGGAGGCGACGTGAGCGGCGACCCGGTCCAGTAGATCCGGGTACCAGTCGGGTAGTAACGACCGAGCGGGTGCGCTTTCGAAGCGAGGCGTGATGGTGTTCTCGTCCATGTGGTCAACGCTTTCGCCTCGGCAGCTGGTGAACCGAGGGCCTTCGCAGGGCATCGCGGGGCAGCCTGGGGCAGATTGTCGAGCTTGCCTGCGAAGATGGCTGGATGATCAGTGCGGAGGAGTTGACGGCGGCGCCCAAGGTTTTGTTGCACGATCATCTGGATGGTGGGTTGCGGCCGGGGACGATCGTGGAACTGGCGGCGGAGATCGGGCACAGGTTGCCGCGGCAGGATGCCGGGGAGTTGGGGCTGTGGTTCGTGGAGTCGGCGGATTCCGGGTCGCTGGAGCGGTATCTGGAGACGTTCGACCACACCGTCGCGGTGATGCAGAACGCCGACGCGATCACCCGCGTGGCCAGTGAGTGCGTGCAGGACCTGGCGGCTGATGGAGTCGTGTACGCCGAGGTCCGGTATGCGCCCGAGCAGCACCTCACCCGCGGACTGAGTCTCGAGCAGGTGGTGGATGCGGTTCGCGAGGGATTCGAGCACGGGATGGCGAACGCCGAGCGCCCGATCGTCGCGAGGCAGTTGCTCACCGCGATGCGCCACCAGGCCCGTTCGATGGAGATCGCCCAGCTTGCCGTCGCCTACCGCGACGCGGGGGTCGTCGGCTTCGACATCGCCGGCGCCGAGGCCGGCTACCCGCCCACCCGGCACCTCGACGCCTTCGAGTATCTGCAGCGCGAGAACGCCCACTTCACCATCCACGCCGGTGAGGCGTTCGGACTTCCCTCCATCTGGCAGGCGATCCAGTGGTGCGGTGCTGACCGCCTCGGCCACGGCGTGCGGATCATCGACGACATCGCCTACGACCAGTCCGTCGGTCTCCAGCACCTGGACGGAAAGGTCGAGCTCGGCCGGCTCGCGGCGTACGTGCGGGACCGGCGGATCCCGCTGGAGATGTGCCCGAGCAGCAACCTGCAGACGGGTGCCGCCGACTCGATCGCGCAGCACCCGATCGGCCTGCTCGCCAAGCTGAAGTTCCGCGTCACGGTGAACACCGACAACCGGCTGATGAGCGGTACGTCGATGAGCCGTGAACTGGCGTTGCTCGCCGAGGCGTTCGACTACGGCCTCAGCGACTTCCGCTGGTTCGCGATCAACGCGATGAAGTCCGCGTTTCTCCCCTTCGACGAACGCCTCGCGATCATCGAGAACACCATCAAGCCCTGGTACGCCGAAGCGCTGTCCCGCTGAGCCGAGGTCCTGGCCCGATAATCGTTCGCCGGGCGGGGTTCTCGGCCGGATGATGGCCGTGATGACTACCTCCACGAAATCGGTCCGCTTCGTCGAGCTGACCAGTACTGCGATGCGCGCGTTGCTCGCCGACGATCTTGCGGCCGCGCGGGCGGAGACCGGGTACGAGCTCGGTGACGCCTTCCTGACGGATGCCGCCAAGTGGCTCTGGCAGTACCGCGTCAACCAGCTGGCCGCGGATCCCACCAGCATCGGCTGGCTCGTCAAGCTCGTGCTCTCCGAACCGGGAGTCGTCGGCTACGCCGGGTTCCACGGACCACCCGACGCGGCCGGGATGGTGGAGATCGGCTACACCGTCGACCCGCAGTACCGGCGGCAGGGTTACGCGCGGGCGATCGTCGCCGCACTGCTGGAACTCGCCGCCGGCAAACCCGAAGTACACACCGTCCGGGCGTCAATCAGTCCGACCAACGCCGCCTCGCTCGCGACCATCGCCGGCTTCGGCTTCCTGGAGGCCGGCGAGCAGTGGGACGAGGAAGACGGCTTGGAACTCCTCTTCGAACGCCCTGTCTGACCGACTCCACAGCTTCGCGCCGAATACTTGACATCGGATACACGGAAGCTAATACTCGATTTCGAGTAGCCGAGATCGAGGAGGTGGGCTGCGGTGGTCAAGCGCAAGGTGGCGAACCCGCTGGCGTTCGCCGTGCTGGGCAGTCTCGCCGAGCGGCCGATGCACCCGTACGAGATCTCCACGATGCTCAAGAGTCGCGGCAAGGACCTGAGCATCAAGCTCAACTACGGCTCGCTCTACTCGGTCGTGGCGGCGCTCGAGAAGCATGGCTTCATCGAGGCCGTCGAGACCCTGCGCGACGGCAATCGCCCGGAGCGGACCGTGTACGACATCACCGAGGCGGGCCGGCTGGAGTTCCAGGACTGGCTGACCGAGCTGCTCGGTACGCCGGAGAAGGAGTTCAGCCAGCTGGAGGCCGGGCTCGCGTACCTGCCGGCCTTCCCGCCGGACCGGGTGGTCGAGCTGCTGGACCAGCGGATCACCGCGCTCGAGGCGGAGATCGCGGAGGTCGAGGGCGCGCACGCCTCGATGGAGGCGATCAAGTTCCCCCGCGTCTTCTGGGTCGAGTCCGAGCTCCGGCTCGCGTTGCTGAAGACGCAGGCCGACTTCGTTCGCCAACTGGCGAAGGAGATCCGCTCGGACGAGCTCGAAGGCAGCGTGTTCTGGCGCAAGGGCTACGAGCTGGTGGAGACGCTGGGGATCAAGCCCGCCGACCTGTTCAAGGATCCGGTCAAGTACTTCGGGGAGGAGTTCACCTGGATGCAGGCCATGCCTCCAGAAGTAGGCGCACCAGAACCAAAGCCGGAACCAAAGTAAGGACGGCCCCCGACCAGGGTGCGGCAACACCCGGGCCAAGGGCCGCAGTTCCTCGAGTCGGTCCCGAAGGACCTGGCACCCAAGGCGCAACCATCAGGATAGCCAGGCCGCCGTGGATCGACTCCTCACCCATCAAGAGGAGTCACATCACCATGCCATCAACCAGTCATGCCCTCGAGGCGTCCGACCTGGTCAAGACCTACCCCGCCGGGCGGAAGAAGCCGCCGGTGCGAGCTCTCGACGGACTCACCTTCGCTGTACCGGAGGGTGTCGTACTAGGTTTGCTGGGCCCGAACGGCGCCGGCAAGTCAACCACCGTGAAGATCCTGACCACCTTGTCCCGAGCGGACTCCGGTACTGCGACGGTCGCCGGGTTCGACGTGGTCAAGCAGCAGAACGACGTCCGGCAAGCGATTGGGTACGTGCCGCAGAAGTCCAGCTCAGACCCGATGGCCACAGGCGTCGAGAACCTCGTCCTGAGCGGGAGAATCTACGGCCTGTCGCGACAAGAGGCCGTACGCCGGGCCGCCGAGCTGCTCGAGCGGTTCGACCTGACCGAGGCGGGTGGTCGCCAGGTCCGCACCTACTCGGGTGGAATGCAGCGCAAGCTGGACGTCGCCCTCGGCCTGGTCCACCGGCCGCGAGTGCTCTTCCTGGACGAACCGACCACCGGACTCGATCCCGAGGCCCGCGCGGATCTGTGGAACGAGGTCGAGCGGCTCTCCGACAACGAAGGTCTGACCGTGCTCCTGACCACGCACTACCTGGAAGAGGCGGACCGCCTCGCCGACCAGCTGGCCATCGTCGACCACGGCCAGGTCGTTGCCGAGGGCACACCGGAGGCGCTGAAGGCCGAGCTCCGTGGTGATTCCGTCCAGGTCGAGCTCGTCGACGCCGATGTCGACGGCAACGTTCGCCGGCTGCTCGGGCACCTTCCCGGCATCGGGGAGATAGTTGTCGACGGCAACACTTTGCGAGCCCGAGTGGATCGCGGCGCCACGGCGGTGCCCGCAGTACTGGGAGCCCTTGAGGAGAAGGCGATTCCGGTCACTGCGGTGACGGTGTCGCGGCCGTCGCTGGACGACGTCTATCTGCAGTACACGGGTCGCTCGTTCCGGGCGGCCGAGAACACAGTCGGACAGGTTGAGGGGAGCGCCGCCTGATGGCCACGATCACCGCGAACCCCGCAAGGACTACCGGAACCGCCCGCCGGGGTGGGTTGGTCAGTCAGACGGGATACATCACCGGGCGCTGGCTGCGGGCGCAGTACAGGTCGCCTGCTCTGATCGCCTTCACATTGGTGCAACCTGCCATCTGGTTGTTGCTGTTCGGCCAGCTGTTCAAGGGCGTGGTGGCTCTCCCGGGCTTCGGCGACTCGTCGTACATTGCGTTCCTGACGCCGGGCATCGTGATGATGACCGCGCTGATGACGAGCGGCTGGGCCGGTACCACCTTCATCGCCGACATGGAGCGCGGCGTGATGGACCGGATGCTGACCTCCCCGGTCCGCCGGGGTGCGCTGATGGCGGGTCAGCTGATCAGCAACGGAACCACCACCGTGATCCAGACCATCATCGTGTTCGCGATCGGCATCGCCGCCGGCGCCCGGTACGACGGGGGCGCGGTCGGCTACCTGGTCACGATCGTGGCGTCGATGCTCGTCGGCACGGCGTTCGGGTCACTCTCGAACGCGGTCGCCCTGCTGACCCGCCAGCAGGAGGCCCTGATCGGGATCTTCCAGTTCGTCTCGCTGCCGCTCACGTTCCTGTCCTCGATCATGCTGGACCTGGAACTGGCCCCCCACTGGGTCCAGGTGGCCGCCCGCTACAACCCCGTCGACTGGGCCGCCGTAGCCGCCCGCCAAGCCCTCTCCGCCGACCCGGACTGGTCCTCAGTAGCCCGCCACGGCCTCTACTTGGCCGCCTTCACACTGATTGTCGGCTACCTCTCCACCCGAGCCTTCCGCACCTACCAACGCTCTGTCTGAACCCCCGAAAGGCCCTCCCGTCGTACTCCGGGAGGGCCGTTCGCGCCCTCTGCGCTGACCCGGCTTGCAAAGGGTGCGCAGGGTAGGCGGATCGCGGTCACGTCGGCAGGCACGATCACCACCGCACAGAGCAGACAGCCACTCCGGGATGACTCGTCGACGTCGGCATGGGAAGCCATGATCGGCCAACAATAGAAGGGAAATCAGGGCTTACTGCGAACCGGTACCTGAGGTCGTTCTCGGATCCCATCAGCTGGTGGTTTGGAAGGTTCGGCGGTAGTCCTGGGGTGGGACGCCGACTACACGGCGGAAGTGGTGGCGGAGGAGGGCGGCAGTGCCGAAGCCGGCCTCGGAGGCGATCTGCTCGATGCCGAGTTTCGTCTGCTCCAGCAGGGTTCTGGCGTGCAGGACGCGCTGGGTGGTGACCCACTTCAACGGGGTCGTGCCGGTCTCGGCGACGAACCGGCGGGCGAAGGTGCGGTCCGACATCCGCGCGCGCCGGGCGAGGTCCGGGACGGTGTGCTCGACGGTGAGATTGCCGACCATCCAGTCGAGCACCGGCTGCAGGCTCTCGCCGGACGACTCGGGCACGGGCACCTCGACGTACTGCCGTTGGCCGCCGTCGCGCTGCGGCGGAACCACCATCCGGCGGGCGATCCGGGTCGCCACGGCGCTGCCGAGCTCCCGGCGTACGAGGTGCAGGCAGGCGTCGATGCCCGCGGCGGTGCCGGCGCTGGTGATGATGTTGCCGTCGTCGACGAAGAGCACGTCCGCATCCAGCCGCGCCAGGGGGAACTGCTCGCGGAACTTGTCCGCGTAGCGCCAGTGGGTCGCGCAGGAGCGCCCGTCGAGGAGCCCGGCGGCACCCAGTACGAAGGCGCCCGAGCAGACCGTCAGCAGGATCGCGCCGCGCTCCGAGGCCTTGCGGAGCGCCGAGAGGATGCGTTCGTCGTACTCGCCGCGCCAGGTGGTGGCCGGCAGCGCGACCAGGTCGGCGTCCTCGAGCTCCTCCAGTCCGTACGGCGCGATCACCGCTGAGTGGCTGCTGGTTCGCAGCGGCTCACCAGGGCGGGTCGAACACACCTTGAAGTCGAACGGCGGCACGCCGTCGTCGGTCCGGTCGATGCCGAACACCTCCGACAGCACCCCGAACTCGAACACGGCGACGTCCTCCATCAGGACGACAGCGATCTTCCGCAGCATGCGAACCAGTATGGCAGTAATTTGTGGAAGGATGTCAATAGTGCCAATTGTGGCGGGATCTAGCTGGTAGCATAGTTACTGCCATGACCGGAATCATCGTCCTCGCAGTACTCGCGCTGGTCGTGATCGCGGCCCTCGAAAGCAGCAACAGGAAGCACGCAACCGGGCTCGGACACGGGCCCGAAGGCGCCTGGGTTGCCGACGATCGCGATCTCGCCAGGTCCAAGCTCGACCTGCTCGCCCTTGGTGGCGCAGCCGAGCCCTTCTCCCACAAGCCCGCTACCAATGCCGGCAGCGTCGTCACCATCCGCCGGGCCCACATCCTCCAGCACCACGGCCGCCACGCGGCCTGATCCACCCCCTTCAGAGCCGGCGGAAGGTCCACCTTCCGCCGGCCTTCTGCTACCTTGCGAGCGCTTCCGCAGGCTCTCGGCGGCGTGCTGGGCGGGGACGATAGAGCTCGGCTGCTCCCGCAGTCAGGGCCACCGACAGCAGGAGGAAGCCGCCGTACATCGTTGCGGGGTTGACCGGTGCCGGCTCCTGCTGGTTGAGAATCCACAGCAGGAGCACTCCGGAGGCGACCGCCGCGGCACCGATCACCTTCCACCAGATCTGCCGGAGATGAAGCAGTCCGCCCAACAGGAACGCGGGCAGGAAGACCATCCCCGGGCCTGCGAAGACCAACAACCAGCACAGTCCGAGCAGCCGCCACCAGCGGGACCGGCCGGCCCGGCGGACGCCGTACAGGAATCCGAGCGCCGCACCGCAGACGGCAGTCGAGCCGAGGATCATGCCTGTACCGCTCCAGCTGAACCCGGGATCGGTGGAGATCAGCCGCATCCACACCCGAGCAGCTGCTCCCCACATCAGCCCGAGCGCGAAGCCTGCGCCGGTAGCGCGCGGGATGCTCACCATTCCACCGGCAGGCAGGCGAGCCGTGGACCGGCGGCGCCCTGCGGATCAGTGGGTTCCTGGTGGATCACGATCGCCCGCCGGCCAGGTAGTGGCGCGAACGGCACGTGGGTGAGCGCGAACCCGGTCCCGGCCCGGGTTGCCGTGAAGTCGAGCCAAACCTCCGTGGTCGCGTCGACCCGCGGTGGGACGCGCCCGGCCACAGTGTCCGCGTTGTAATGCGGCCCGGCTGCGGCGCCGTCACCGGTCACACAAGGCCCCACGTGAAGGTGAGCGCCGAAGTCCCGGCCGGCCACCGATCGGTCGATTCCGCGGACCTGGAGGACCACCAGACTGCGGCCGTGGTGCTGGACCATCACGAGCGTGGCTCTGGCGTGGTCGAAGGGCCCGGCCGCACCGAGCTGGAGATCGCGGAGATTGCCGTGGGCACTGACCACTCGGGTGGCGTCACGGTCGGGATGGGCGTCGGCCGTGGCCGGCGCGAAGACGGCGGTGCTCAAGAGGATCGCTGTTCCCGCGGCGGCGAGCTTCGTTACTGTCATGACTCCCCCAATCGGGTCCATGCTGGGTGCACGGATCACTGCAACAGACGGGCCTGGACGCGGCCTGGGTGACAAGGAAAAGAAGATCTCCGCGCTGTCACCCGGCTGGTGGTTTCGCTCGTCCGTCAAGGTGATGGGGGCTATGGATGCGGCTGCGGAACTGCCCAGCGCCGGCGTACGGCGGGACGCCGACGCGCTGGTCGTCGCGCTGTTCCAGGCCGAGGGCGCGCGGCTGGTCCAGCTCGCCCGGTGGTTCGTCGACGACCGCACGGCCGCTGAGGACCTGGTGCAGGAGGCGTTCCTGCGGCTGGCCCGCAACCAGCACCGGATCAACGACCCGGACCGGGCCGCTGCGTATCTGCGCTCGATCGTGATCAACCTGGCCCGCGACCACAACCGGCGTGGTCTGGTCTCCCTGCGGCACCGGCCACCCGCCGAGGTGGACGACCGCTCCGCCGAGGACCACGTGGCCGATGGGGAGAGCCGCCGCGAGGTGATCGAGGCGTTGCGCGGACTGCCGCGGCGGCAACGCGACTGCGTCGTCCTGCGGTACTACGTCGAGCTGCCCGTCGCGGAGATCGCGGCGACCCTCGGCCTGTCCCCGAACTCGGTCAAGACCCACTTGCGACGCGGCCTGAGGTCGCTCAAGGCGGAACTGGAGGAACCCCGATGACAACACATCCGCCCGCCGGCGACCTGCCGTCCAGCGACCCGACACCGGTGGAGCGCCGACTGCTCGAGGCACTCGGGCCGGGACAACCCCGCAGTACCTCGCCTGATCTGTTCGACCGGGTGCTCGGCAGCATCGCCGACGACCGGATCCGTCGGCGGCGGAACCGGCGCGGGGTACTGGCGGCGGTCGCCGGGCTTTTGTTGCTCACCGCACTTGTTTTGTTGCTCACTCCGACAAAGAACGGACATCTGCTGATGGACTGGTGGGTTCTCGAGCTGATCACCACGGGCCTGCTGATCGGACTCGCGCTCTGGCTCGGGCCGTTCATCAAACGCTTCGGCCGGGCCTATGCGGCGGACGTCTTCCACGACAACCCGCAGACCGGCAAGAGCTACATCGTGCTGACCGACATCGTGTACTACCTGATCTTCACGGCGTACATCCTGTTCACCGTCAACTTCGAGCCGCGGCAGACCTGGGGACTGCGCGTAGTGCCGGCCCAAGTGACCTTCGAAGCCGCCCGACTCGGCGGCATCCTGCTGATCATCGGGGTGCTGCACGGCCTCAACATCGTCCTGATGCCGGTCCTCGGCCGCCTGTTCTCACTCAACCGCAAACTCTCGGGCCATTAGCCGGTGGATCTTCGGTCGGATCGGAGGGTGACCCTCTGGCGTTGAAAGGTAGATGCTCCACCACGACTTGATGGAGGAGCATTTGATGGAGCGCAGGACCTTTCTCCGGAGCCTCGCCACGGCGGCCGTCGCAGCGCCGGCGGCGACGGTGCTCGGCCAACAGCAGGCGCAGGCGGCCGCGAACTACTACGTCGGTACGACCGAGCAGACCAAGAACAAAGTGCTCGTCTTCCCCAAGAACAAGGCGTTCTCGGATGCCAACGTGCACTGGAGCTTCAGCCCCGGCGGTGGCGCCTGGGCGAATCTGTCCGATGTGAAGTTCCGTGCCACCGAGGCGCAGGGCTGGATCGCGCTGATGGTCGCGTCCGGCGGCAAGGCCGGCATCGTCAACATCGGCAGCGAGAAGAACACCGAGCTGAACGACCTGTCCTGGTCCGCGACACCCGGCGGCAACCCGCACGCGATCGAGCGGGTCCCCGGCAATGGTTCGGTGATCGTGGCCAGCTCGGACGGCAAGCTCACGGTGTATGCCCCCAGCAGTGTCGGCAACCTCGGCAGTCTGGCGAAGGTGCAGACCATTTCGTACGCCGGGGCGCACGGGGTGCTGTGGGACCCGACGTACGAGTTGTTGTGGGTGGTGGGGAAGAACCGCTTCAGCCACTACGCGGTGACCGGAAGCAAGCGGAACACCCGGCTCAAGTACGCGGCGCACTTCAGCCTCGGCAGCGGGAACCTCGGCCACGATCTGCAGCCGGACTATACGAACCACCAGAAGATGTTGATCACGGCAACCAAGGGTGTGTACGAGCTGCTCACCGACGGCGGCACCTTCCGGACCCGGAAGATCTCCTCGGAGACGAAGGTGAAGTCGTACGTCAAGCACTCCTCGGGTGAGGTGGTCTCGATCCGCGGCGACGGCACCCAGCCGCGCGACTGGGCGAACAAGACCGTCCGCTTCTCCGCATCGCCGGACCGGACCCGCTCCGGCGCCCAGTTCTACAAGGCCCGGATCTGGACCACCGCCTTCCAGTGAGTCCCGCGGACGGTGTCGCCGCGGTCTCCACGACCCGACCCGGACCGCCGGGCGAAGCCCCTGATCCGCAGCTCGAGGAAATCCCCGCGCACTGTTGGCTGGTGTGTGTCAGAGTCGGCTCGTGGACGACTATCGCGTGCTGAATCGGGCGAGCTGGGACGAGCGGGTTCCGGCGCATGCCGCGTCGCCTGACTACATGCTCGAGCGGTTCGTGGAAGACCCGGATTTCCTCAGCGGTGTGGTGCGGTTCGACGTACCGCGACTCGGGGACATCTCCGGACTGCGCGGCGTCCACCTCCAGTGCCACATCGGCACAGACACGGTCTCGCTCGCGCGGCTCGGAGCGCGGATGAGCGGTCTGGACTTCTCGACGCCGGCGATCGAGCAGGCGCAGGGATTCGCCGACCGGCTCGGGCTCGAGGTCGACTTCCACCAGGCGGAGGTGTACGACGCCGTCGAGGTGCTGGGCGCCGCGTCGTACGACCTGGTGTTCACCGGGATCGGTGCGATCGGCTGGCTGCCGAGCATCGAGCGCTGGGCGAACACGGTCGCCGGCCTGCTCAAGCCGGGCGGCCGCCTCTTCATCCGCGAGGGCCATCCGATGCTGTGGTCATTGGAAGGCTCGAAGCATCCGGGGCTGATCACCCTCGGCTATCCGTACTTCGAGACCGAGGAACCCATGGTCTGGGATGAGGGCGGCACGTACGTCGCGACGGACGTCGAGTTCCAGCACAACGTCACGCACGAGTGGAACCACGGCCTCGCGGAGATCATGAACGCGCTGATGGCCGCGGGCATGGAGATCATCGCGTTCGACGAGCATGACAGCGTCCCCTGGGAGGCACTCCCGGGCCACATGACCTTCGACCCCGAATCAGGCGAGTGGCGCCTCACCGAGCACCCCGGGCGGCTGCCCGCCAGCTACACCCTCCAGGCCCGCCGCCGCTGACCACCCAGCACAAGCCGCACCCCGTACGACGTACGTGGTGCGGCCGGCGGAGTAAGGGACCTGACTCCGGAGCCGACTGGTTGCGGCGTGCGCGGCTCCGGGCCGAGTGCGGAGGCTAGTGCGCGTTCCGGCGCTGCTGGACCTTCTGGAACATCTCCTTGGCCTTGCGCTGGTTCTCCGGCTTGCTCAGTTCGCGCTGCGCGACCTGCACCAGCTTGGCGACGACAGCGCCCTTGACCAGTGTCTTCACGAAACCCATCGGGGGCCTCCTTCTCTGCTTCCTACGAAGGTAGCGGTACCCACAACCATTCCCTATGGGTGATCCTCCTGGCTTCCCCCTGTTTCCCAGCCCCACAGCCCGAGTCAGGCCCGTGATCGCAGGGAGCTGAGTACTTTTCCGGGAAATATGCCTGTGTTGTGGGCACAATGGGTGGGTGCCTGAGCTACCGGAGGTTGAGTCGTTGGCGGGGTTCCTGCGGGAGCGTGCCGTTGAGCGGGCTTTCGTGCGCGCGGACATCACCGCGATCAGCGCGTTGAAGACGTATGATCCGCCGATCTCGTCGCTGGTGGGGTTGCTGATCGACGACGTGCAGCGGCGCGGGAAGTTCCTGGACATCTCGGCGCAGGGGATCCACCTGGTGATCCACCTGGCGCGGGCCGGGTGGCTGCGGTGGCGGGAGGAGCAGTCGACCGGGCTGGTCCGGCCGGGCAAGGGGCCGATCGCGCTCCGGGTGGTGCTGGACGACGGGTCCGGGTTCGACCTGACAGAGGCGGGCACGCAGAAGAAGCTCGCCGTGTATGTCGTGCGCGACCCCGCTGAGGTTCCGGGGATCGCGCGGCTCGGGCCTGATCCGTTCAGCCTGTCGCTCCAGGACTTCGGCGACATCCTGAAGCGGGAGGGCCGGGTCCAGCTGAAGGGCGTACTGCGGAACCAGTCGGTGATCGCCGGCATCGGCAACGCGTACTCCGACGAGATCCTGCACGTCGCGAAGATGAGCCCGTTCAAACCAGCCTCGAACCTGACCTCCGACGAACTCCAGCAGTTGTACGACGCGATGCAGGAGACGCTCCGCGACGCGGTCACCAGGTCGGCCGGCCTCGAGGTACAGGATCTGAAGTCGGAGAAGAAAAGCGGGATGCGGGTGCACGGCCGCAAGGGTCTGAAGTGCCCCGTCTGCGGCGACATCGTCCGCGAGGTGAGCTTCGCGGACTCGTCCCTGCAGTACTGCGCGACCTGCCAGACAGGCGGCAAGCCACTCGCCGACCGCCGCCTGTCCAAGCTGCTCAAGTAGTCATAGCCCGCCTCGCGCGCGGAGGTGCTCAGGACAGCCGGTGCGGTAGCGATGCCGAGCGACGACCCGCGTCGAGATGCACGGTGAGCTCCGGCTCCCCGGCGCTTGACCGCGACCTCGGCCGCCCGCCGCGCTGCGAGATGCGCCGTCGGCCTCACCCCAGGGCTGCGGCCCGAACCCTCCGGGATTCCTTCGATCAGTGCCAATGGGTCGTCCTCTCCGGCCGGCGAGTCCTGCCTCGACCTTCGGTGTCCGGCGCCGCGACTGTCAACGCTCGATCCAGCACTCGGGCAGGCGCATTCCTCTCGGCCCCGAGAGCGGCGATTGGGTGGGGCTGCGATGATCTGAGGCATGTTCCAGACTCCGGAGATTCCTGCCGTCGTGGTTGCCGATGTCGATGACGACCTGCTGGGCGAGGCGTTCGTGCTCGACGTGCGCGAGCCCGACGAGTGGGCTCGTGGTCACATCGAGAGCGCCGTCCACATCCCGCTCGGCCAGTTGCAGGAACGGGTCGGCGAAGTACCGCTCGGGCAGAAGGTGCTCTGCGTGTGTGCGGTCGGCGGCCGGTCGTCGATGGCGACCCAGTACCTCGCCTCCGAGGGTCGTGACGCGATCAACCTGGACGGCGGCATGCATGCCTGGCAGGTCGCGGGTCGCCCCGTCGCCGTCGACTGATCCGCGGGTGAACTGACCGAGTTCCCCAGGCCGGCGCGCTGAGTTGAGCCGGCTGCCGGTGAAATGGTCCGGCGGATTCATGACAGAAAGCTTCCGGTTGGTCGCTGGGGACGTTACTTTGTCACCGGTCGGTTGACCGGCGTACACCTGCGCCTCACACGGCGGTAGGTCCCACGGCGTCGGATGACCGCGTCCGCCCAGCCCAGGAGGCCCCGTGTCCACGCCTGCTCCGCCCGCCTTCCGCCCGGAACAACCCGAGAAGCCAGCCCACCCGCCAGCCGCAGGGACCAAGCCGCGGCGATCAGGACGTCGGACCGCGGCCGTGAGCCTCGTGCTGGGCGGCCTGCTGGCCACCGCCGCGGTGAACCCTGCCTCGGCCGCCCAGCCCTCGCCCGACCAACTCCTGCAGACCACCGCGGTCGAGGCGCACCGCGGCTCGTCCGCGGCCTCGGACATTGCCGACGTCGCCATCGCCCCGCCCGGCGAAGGAATCATCACCAGGCGCGAGGACACCCCGGTCGCGCCCGGCGTGAGCTACACCAGCTTCGACCGGCTCGACGCCCGCGGCTGGTTGCGCGGCGACATCCTGATCGCGGATCTCGACGCGGGTGGCGTGACCGTCGACTACCTCAACCCCGGTACCGTCTCCGGCCGCGAGGTGCTCAGCCAGCAGGTCGCGCGCAAGGGCGCGATCGCCGGCGTGAACGGCGACTTCTTCGACATCAACGACACAGGCGCACCACTCGGCATCGGGATCGAGCGGGACGCCGACGGTGGCGCCGGCCGGTTCGTCAACGGCCCGGCTGCCGGCCACAACGAAACCGCCGTCATCGACAAGTTCGGCCTCGGCCGGATCGCGCAGGTGTTCCTCGAGGGCACGGCGACCGACGACGACGCGAGCAAGGTCGACCTGACCAACCTGAACTCGCCCTCGGTCAACAGCGGCGGCATCGGCCTCTACACCCCGCAGTGGGGTGAGGCGGCCCGGACTCGCACGGTCGACGGCCTGCCCACGGTCCGCGAGGTCATCCTCCGCGACGGTGTCGTGGTCTCCTCGGCGACCACCCCCGCGACCACCCCGCTGGCCGCGAACGAGTTGGCGCTGGTCGGCCGCGAGGCCGGAGCGACCGCGCTCACGGCGTTCGAGCCGGGCGACAAGGTCGAGGTGAAGTACGGCCCCCGCGCCGACGCGGCGGATGTCGCCGTCGGCCTCAGCGGCAACATCCAACTGGCCCGCGACGGCCAGATCCTGAACGTCGACGACACCGCCCTGCACCCGCGGACCGCGATCGGCTTCTCCGCCGACGGCCGCCGGATGGTGCTGCTCACGGTGGACGGCCGGATGGTCGACTCCCGCGGCCTGACCGAGAAGGAGCTGGCCCGGCTGATGCTGGACCTGGGCTCCGACGACGTGCTCAACCTGGACGGCGGCGGCTCCTCGACGATGCTGAAGCGCTCGCCCGGCGAGGCCACCCCGGAGGTCGTGAACAAGCCCTCGGACGGTTCCGAGCGGCTGACCCCGAACGGCCTGGGACTCCTTCCGGTCAAGGGATCCGGCAAGCTCAAGGGCTTCCGGATCGAGGCCACCGGCACCGCCGCCGAGCTCGCCGATACCGACATCACCCGCAGCTCGCGGGTCTTCACCGGCCTCAGCCGCGTCCTCACCGCTCGCGGCCACGATGAGACCTACGCCCCAGCACCCGGTACGCCGTCCTGGTCGGCCGGCAGCAACGCCAAGGTCACCAGCCAGGGGATCGTCAGCGGTCGCCGCGCGGGTGACGTCATCGTGACGGCTGCCAAGGGAACCGCACGCGGCCGCTTCCCGATGAAGGTCCTCGGTACGCCGATCCGGCTGGCGCCGTCGAGCAAGCAGGTGTCGTTGCCCGACGCAACAGCGAAGGGATTCTTCACCGTGAACGGGTTCGACGCCGACGGCTTCTCCACCTGGGTCGAACCGCGGGACGTCGAGCTCACCTTCGACCCCGCGCTCGTCAAGGTTGTCGCCAGGGGCAATGGGTTCGACGTGAGCGCGGTCGGCACCGACGCGGTGTCCACCGTGGTCACCGCGAAGGTGGGAGACCTCACCACCCAGCTCAGTGTCACCGCCGGGCTGAGCAGCGAGGTGGTCGACGAGGTCGACGACACCACCCGCTGGCAGGCGAACGCAGTACCGGTGGGTGCCGCGACGGCGTCCCGGTCGGCCGCGGAGGGTCACGACGGCGGCCAGGCGATCGCGCTGGACTACTCGCTGACCGGGAGCACCGCCACGCGGGCGGCGTACCTGTCGCAGACTCCGCAGCAGACGTTGCCCGGCCAGCCGCAGAAGCTCGGCGCCTGGGTGTACGGCGACGGCAAGGGCGCCTGGCTGCGGGCCAACGCGTACGACGCCGCCGGTGGTGCCGCGCAGACGCTCAACCTCGCGGCAGCGGTGGACTGGACCGGCTGGAAGTACGTCGAGGCGGACATCCCGCCGGGGCTCACGATGCCGTTGAGGTTCTGGCGAATCTACGTGGTGGAGACGGTGCCGACCCGGCAGTACGCCGGACGCATCGTCATCGACGACCTGACCGTGCGGGGTGCTCCGCCGGTGACGGTGACGCCGCCGGCCAAGGTGGTCGACCCGATGGTGGTGACGGATGGCACCGCGACTGGTGGTGGCCGGTGGAAGTTCGCGGTGATGTCGGACGCGCAGTTCACCGCCGACGACCCCGAGTCCGACTTCGTGAAGCAGGCGCGGCGCACGATCCGCGAGGCGCTGGCGCAGAACCCGGACTTCCTCGTGATCAACGGCGACTTCGTCGACCGCGGCTTCGCCAACGACATCGCGCTGGCGAAGAAGATCATCGACGAGGAGGTCGCAGGCAAGGTGCCGGTGCACTACGTGCCGGGCAACCACGAGAGCTACGGCCCGGGCGACCTGTCGGAGTGGAAGAAGGTCTTCGGCGAGCCGACCAGCACGTTCGACCACAAGGGCACCCGCTTCGTACTGCGGGACTCGTCGCTCGGGTCGCTCCGGGCGGGTGGGTTCGACCAGATCCTCGACCTGCGCAAGCAGCTGGACGACGCGGCGCGCAACCCGGAGATCCGCAACGTCGTGGTGATGGCACACCACCCGATCGACGATCCCTCGCCGACGCAGAACTCGCAGCTCGGTGATCGCAAGGAGGCCGACCTGCTGGTCCGGTGGCTCGCGGACTTCCGCGCGTCCACGGGTAAGGGTGCGGCGTACATGGCAGCTCACGCGGGCACCTTCGCGGCGACTCGTACCGATGGCGTCCTGCTGCCGCTGACGGGTAACTCGGGCAAGGGCCCGGCCGCCGCACCCGACGCCGGCGGGTTCACCGGCTGGGCATTGGTCGGGATCGACCCGTCGGCGCGCGAGGCCGCAGCTGGTGAACGCCACTGGTCCGCTCCCGAGCGGTCGTGGTTCCAGGTCGAGCTCCGGCCGCACGTCGACTCGCTCGAGCTCGCGGCGCCCACCTCACTTCCCAGGGGCACGAGTGCCCCGGCCGCGGCGACCGTCGTACAGGAAAACCGGCGAGTGCCGGTGTCGTTCCCTGTGTCGGCTGACTGGTGGGGTTCGAGCCTGCTGCACATCGGCTCGGCCAGCACCGCGCCGTTCTGGGCGGTCGCGGCCTACGACCCGGCGACGGGTCAGCTGACGGGCATCCGCCCGGGCACGGTTCAGCTCGGCGTGACGGTCAACGGCGTCAGCAAGAGCGCCACCGTCAAGATCGACTGGTAAGCAGCTGACCGCCGGCACTCACCAACCCCTCGGCCACCCAGTCGCCGAGCGCGCCCGCCCTCCCCGGGTCGGGGTTTGGTGAGTGCCGGCGGTCCGCGACCATGGGCGTCATGCGCCTGGACCGGATCACCATCGTCGAGTACGACGCCCGCTGGCCGGGGTTGTTCGAGGAGCAGCGCGACCGGGTGGAGCCCGTACTACGCGAGTGGCTGGTTCGCCCGATCGAGCACACCGGCAGTACTGCGGTCCCGGGTCTGCCGGCGAAGGCGATCATCGACATGGCGGGGGTGGTCGCCGACTACGACAAAGTCCCGGCCGCCTTCGACGAGTTGGCCGCACTCGGCTGGATCACAGCCCCGGAACCAGGGGATGCGGAGGCGCGCAAGTGGTCGCTGTGCTTCCCGAGCATCGAGCGGCGGTCGCACCACCTGCACATCGTGGAGGAGTCGTCGAGGGGCTGGCCGACCTGGCTCGCCTTCCGCGATCACCTACGGACCACGCCTGCCGACCGGGACGAGTACGCCCGGATCAAACGCTCCCTGGCGTCGGCCGACGACGAGGACCGGCCGGCCTACCGAGCAGGCAAGGCGCCGTTCATCACGCGAGTTCTGCAGCAGCTCGAAGACCGCTGAGCCTCAGATGTCGGTGAAGTGCTCGACGTGCGGCGGGTTGGCGAAGTGGGGGCCGATCAGGCCGCGCCAGGTACCGAAGGCGTCACTTGCGCGGAACGCGTTGTGCGCCTCGACCGAGTCCCACTCGACCATCAGCACGAACCTCGTCGGCGTCTCGATACCGGCGGTCATCCGGATGCTGCGGCTGCCTTCCGCCTGCTCGATCTGCTGCCGAGCCTCCTGGTACGCCGCCGCGAAGGCGTCTTCCTGACCGGCCGTGACATCGATCAACGCAACCTCGAGCACCATGCGTGCCACTCTTTCACGCCCTTTGGACCGGGTACTCCGCCAGCCCGGCTGGTGGGACGGGTGAAGTAGCGTCTGCGGCATGACTGAGGTGAGGAGACCGCGGCGGCTCGAGCGCGGGGATCGGGTGGCTGTGGTGGCGCCGGCCGGGCCGTTGTCGGCGGAGCGGCTGGCGGACGGTTCGGAGTACTTGCGGGCGTGGGGGCTCGAGGTCGAGCTGATGCCGTCCGCGCTGGCGAAGCATGACGAGTTGCCGTACCTGGCTGGTGACGACAAAGCCCGGGCCGCGGACTTCCGGGCCGCCTGGCTGGATCCGCAGTACAAGGCGGTGTTCGCCGGTCGCGGCGGGTACGGCGTCCAGCGGATGCTGCAGCACCTCGACCTGGACGAGCTCGCGCCGATCGACAAGATCCTCGTCGGGTTCAGCGACCTGACCGCGCTGCACGAAGCCTTCAACGCTCGTGGCCTCGTCACGATCCACAGCCCGATGGCCGCGTCCGTCGGTCAACTGCAAGTGCCCGCATCCCACGACCGGCTCCGGGACCTGCTGTTCGAGCCGGGCTCGGTCAAGGACCTGCTCGACCCCGCCGGCGCCCGGACCGTCATCCCCGGTACTGCGGAAGGCCGACTGCTCGGAGGCAACCTGGCGCTCCTGGCCGCCAGCCTCGGTACGCCGACGTTCGCCCAGCCCGACGGCATCGTCGTGATGGAGGACGTGAGCGAGGACGGGTATCAGGTCGACCGGCTGCTCACCCAACTGCTCAGGGCCGGCTGGTTCGACCAGGTCACCGGGCTGGTGATCGGCGACTTCAGCGAGTCGGACGACCAAGGGCTGGTGGCTCACGTCGTTCGCGAGCGGCTCGAACCGCTCGGCCTGCCGATGGTCGAGGGCGCCGCGATCGGGCACGAGGACCTCAACCTGGCGATCCCGCTCGGCCTGCCGGTCCGCCTGGACGCGAACGACGCCACCCTCGCTCCACTGGTGGAGCCGCTCAGCTAGAACTGGTGGAACTGCTCAGCCGGCCAGGTGTACGCGGAGGAACGCGAACGCCTGCGGGTAGGCGTCGAGGCGGTTCGCCCGCTTCGCGAGACCATGGCCTTCGTCCGGGTAGACCAGCAGCTGACACGGCACGCCTCGCTTCTCCAGCGCCTTGGCGATCTGCTCGGCCTCGGACAACGGCACCCGCGGGTCGTTCGCGCCGTGGATGACGAACAACGGCGCGCGGATGTCGTCCACCCGGTTGAGCGGACTCGCCTGCTCGAGGAAGTCCCGGTCCTCGGACAGGACGCCGTACTCGCGTTCTCGGGCCACCTTCCGGTACTCCGAGGTGTTCTCCAGGAACGTCACCAGCGAGGCGATCCCGACGATGTCGACACCTGCCGCCCAGAGGTCCGGCTGGAAGGCGAGACCGGCGAGCACCATGTACCCGCCGTACGAGCCACCCCACAGCGCAGTACGGCCGGGGTCGACGCCGATCGACGGCAACCACTCGTGGATCGCGGCGAGGTCCTTCACCGAGTCGAGCCGGAGGTGCTTGTCGTCGAGGGAGTACCACCGCTTGCCGTAGGAAGCCGAGCCACGCACGTTCGGTACGACGACCGTGTGGCCCTGGGCGACGAGTGCCGGGACGAGGGGATTCCAGATCCGCAGGGACATCGCCTCGGGGCCGCCGTGCACCAGCACCACGGCTGACCCGTCTCCGCCATCGGCCGGGCGGTACACGAAGACCGGCACCTGCTCGCCGTCGAAGGAGGTGACCCGATGGCTCTCCGGATGGGCCAGACCCTCCGGCAGAGCGGGCATGTAGGGCACGTGGATCGCGACGACCTCGGCGGTCTCCCGGTTGTAGCGGAACACCGACAGCGGTTCGACGGGCGAGCTGTGGTTGAGCAGCGCGAACGTCCCGTCCGGCGACCACAACGGATCCGGCGCCATCAGCAAGCGTGCGGCGCAACCGCCGGTGGGTAAGGCGAGCGGCGCGACGCGCGAGGCGTCCGCGAGCTTGTGCAGGGCCATCGACACCACGCCGTCGTCGGTGGTCCCGATCAGCAGGTGCTCGCCGTCCGGGCAGACCCAGCCGGCCAGATCGTGCTCGTCGTCGATCAGGAGATCCGTCCAGGTCGCCGTGCCGAGGTCGTACCGCCGCAGCGCCAGCCGGTCCCGTCCGGCATCGCTCGCGACGACGAAGGCGGACGAGTCGGGCAGCCAGGAAGGCCCGTCCTGATAGTTAGGAGTGTCGTACGCCGTGAGCTCCGTGACCGCGCGGGTGGTCACGTCGACCAGCAGCAGTTGGGTGGAGTTGCCCGGGCCGCCGGCGAGGACGATCACCACCGAGCGCTCGTCCGGCGACGCGTGCACCGAGCCCACGTAGCCGCCGCCCTCGTACAGCACGGTCTCGGCACCGGTCGCCAGGTCCCGGGCGATCAGGTCGAAGTCGACGTTGTTGCGCCGGTTGGTGAGGAAGAGGATCCGGGTCGGCGTCGCGTCCGCCAGGTGGTGGAAGTACTCCGGGTCGTGCACCAGCGGGGTCAGCGCGGGCAGACCGGCGGGGCCGCTGCGATCGTCCAGGTCGAGGATCGACAGCTGGCCGCGTTCATCACCGCCGCTGTCGTGCTCGACGACCACCTTGCTGCTGTCCGGCACGAACCGCGCGGCCCGGGAGGTGTCGTCGAGCGCCGTCAACGCCCGCCACTGCCCGTCCGGCTCCACCTCGTGGATCTGCCGGATCCCGCTCCCGTCGTACCCGACCAGCATCCGCCCTTCGCTGTCGACATCGAAGGCCATCACGGTCGGCAGCGAGAGCAGTGTTTTCAGCACGGCGATCAGTCTCACATGCAGGCACAAAGCAAGGGAGGGGCGGCCAAGGCTGCCCCTCCCTTCTTCTCCTACTGTTCCTCTGGCTGTCTCTAGCGCTCGCCGTGCCAGGAGTGCCACAGCGCCGAGTAGGGGCCCTCGGCACCCACCAGTTCGTCGTGGCCGCCGAGCTCGACGATGCGGCCGTCCTCGACCACGGCGATCACGTCAGCGTCGTGCGCGGTGTGCAGCCGGTGAGCGATCGCCACGACAGTTCTGCCCTCAAGTACGCCGGCCAGGGACCTCTCCAGGTGACGAGCCGCTCGCGGGTCCATCAGCGAGGTCGCCTCGTCGAGGACCAGCGTGTGCGGGTCGGCCAGGACCAGCCGGGCCAGGGCGACTTGCTGAGCCTGCGCCGGGGTCAGCGAGACCCCGCCCGAGCCGACCTCGGTGTCGAGGCCGTGCTCGAACCCGGCCACCCAGGCGTGCGCGTCGACCGCACGGAGAGCCGTCCACAGCTCCGCATCCGCCGCCGCCGGCCGAGCCAGCCGCAGGTTGTCGCGGACGCTGCCGACGAACACGTGGTGCTCCTGGTTCACCAGCGCCACGTGGCTGCGCACCTGCTCGGCCGACATCTTGTCCAGGGCGGCACCGCCCAGAGTGATGTCACCCAGCCTCGGCGAGTAGATGCCTGCCAGCAGCCGGCCCAACGTCGATTTCCCTGCTCCAGAAGGGCCTACGAGCGCGACCCGGGCTCCCGGCTCCACCGTCAGGGTGACGCCGTGCAGCACGTCGCGGCCTTCGAGGTACCCGAAGCGCACCTCGTCCGCGAGCACCGTCCGCCCCTCCGGCTCGTCCTGCTTGCCCGCCGCCTCGGCCTCGATCTCCCGCACGCCGACCAGCCGGGCCAGGGAGACCTGGGCCACCTGCAGTTCGTCGTACCAGCGGATCATCATGTTGACCGGCTCGACCAGCATCTGGATGTAGAGGGCGCCGGTGGTGAGTGCGCCCACGGTGATCCAGCCCTCGATCGCGAGACCGCCGCCGATCACCAGCACTGCGGCCAGCGAGACCGTGTGGGTCATGTTGATGACCGGGAACAACACCATCCGCAGGTAGAGCGTGTACCGCTCCCAGGCGACCCACTGGCCGATCCGGGTGTCACCGAGCTTGATCCGGCGGTTGCCGAGCCGGTGCGCCTCGACGGTCCGGCCGGCGTCGACGGTCTCGGCCAGCGCCGAGGCCACCGCCGCGTAGCCCGCGGCCTCGGACCGGTACGCCGAGGGCGCGCGGCGGAAGTACCAGCGGCCACCGATGATGAGGATCGGCGCGGCGATCACGATCGCGACGGCCAACTCCGGCGCCGTGACGATCAGCGCGCCGATCAGCAGCGCGGCCCAGATCACCGCGATGGTCAACTGCGGTACGGCGTCCCGCATGGCGTGCGAGAGCCGGTCCACGTCGGTGGTGATCCGGGACAGCAGGTCACCTGTACCGGCGCGCTCCAGCACACCCGGCGGCAGCGCGACGGCGCGGACCAGGAAGTCCTCCCGCAGGTCGGCCAGCATCTCCTCGCCCATCACCGCGCCGCGAAGGCGGGTGAGCCGGACGAACACCGTCTGCACCGCGAGGGCGCAGAGGAAGCCGAGCACGACATAGGGAAGGTCGACGTCCGTCTCCCCGAGCGACAGCTTCTCCACCACGTTGCCGAGCAGCCAGGGCCCGACCATGCCGCTCAGAGCCGCTACCGCGTTGACCAGAGTCAGCCAGCCGAAGGCGCGACGGTGCCGCTTGAACAGCGTCTTCAGGTATGCCCGCACAGTGGCGGTCCCGGCTACCGGCAGGCGGGCCGCCTCCTGCGGGGCTGCCGGGTCATACTCCGGGCGCTTCACGCCGACTCCTCGAGGGTTGCTTCGTCTTCACGGGTGACCACCGCGCGGTAGCGGGGGTTGGTGTGCAGCAGGTCGTGATGGGTGCCGACGGCATCCACCCGGCCGTCCGGCACGAACACGACCTGCTCGGCGCGGTCCAGCATCAGCGGGCTGGACGTGAACACCACGGTGGTTCGCCCGGACCGCAGGAGCCGCAGGCTGTCGGCGATCCGCGCCTCGGTGTGGGCGTCCACCGCGCTGGTCGGCTCGTCGAGCACCAGCACCGCCGGGTCGACGTACAGCGAACGGGCAAGAGCCACCCGTTGGCGCTGTCCGCCGGACAGGGAGCGGCCACGCTCGGTCAGGAGCGCCTGTGTGGCATCGGTGACACCCGCGGGCAGGGTCTGGCGCAGTACGTCCAGGATGTCTGCGCACTGGGCAGCCTCGAGCGCTGCCTCGACCGGGACGGCTCCACTCGCAGGTACGTCGAACAGCTCGCGAACGGTGCCCGACAGGAGCACCGGGTCCTTGTCCTGGACGAGCACGGCGGTGCGGGCCGAGTCCAGTGGCAGGTCGTCCAACGCGACACCGCCCAGCAGCACAGACGGATCCTCAACCTCCGCCTCGGGGCTGTGTCCGCCCAGGCGGTTCGCCAGCAGACCACCCGCGTCGGGGTTGCCGCAGACCACTGCCGTGAAGGAGCCGGCCGGCACCTCCAGGCCGGAGAGCGGGTCGACCAGGTCGCCGGTAGGCACCTGCGCCTCCGAGGTCCCCTTCGTGTCGTCCATCCGCTGCAGCGCCAGCACGCGGGCAGCGCGACGGGCGGACACCTTCGAGAAGATGAACGCGCTCGCCGTCTCCTCGAACGTGTGCAGCGGCACCAGCATGAAGGTGATGAACCCGTACGTCGTGACGAGCTCGCCGACGCTGATCCGGCCCTGGGTGACGAGGCCGACCCCCAGCCAGACGATCAGCGCCAGGAACAACCCGAACAGCAGCACCTGGATCGCCGCGATCAGCGACCACATCTTCGCGCTGCGGACCGCGCTGGCCCGGAACTCCTGCGAGGCCGAGCGGTATCGCTCCAGGAAGAGCTGCTCGCCGCCGATGCCCCGCAGTACCCGCAGACCGGCGACGGTGTCCGCGGCGAGCTCGGTGGCCCGGCCGCCCTTGGCGCGCTGGACGTCGGCCCGGCGCTCGGCCGGACCCATCAGCGGCACGATCGAGAAGGCCAGGACCGGCACCGCGATCAGCACCACGAGGCCGAGCAGCGGCTCGTAGAAGAGCAGCCCGACGACGACCGCGAAGCAGGTCAGCAGGGCGGCTGTGAACCGGCCGAGCACCTCGACGAACCAGCCGATCTTCTCCACGTCGCCGCTGCTCACGGCGACGACCTCGCCCGCGGCGATCCGGCGGGTCAGCATCGAGCCGAGCTCGGCGGCCTTGCGGGAGATGAGCTGCTGGATCCGGGACGCGGTACTGATCCAGTTGGTCACCACGGCGCGGTGGAAGAACGCGTCGGAGCCGGCCTTCGCCGCGCCCATCACGAGCAGCAGGAGGCCGGCCAGCAGGAGCTTCGGCCAGGACTTGTCGATCACGGCCTGGACGGCGAGGCCGACCGCGACCGGGGCGGCGGCGATGCCGCCGAAGTACAGCAGGCCCCAGCCGACGGCCACGGCCTGCCCGCGCAGTTGCTGGTGCTCCAGCCAGAGAATGAGTCGGAGGCCGGACCGGGTATCGGGTACACCCGGGTCGGCGAACGGAATGAGGCGCAGCGACATGACGTCCCAAAAGAAGACATAGGAAGGGTTTTGAACACCTGACCAGGCGAATGGATCAAGCCTAGGCTCCCTGGTGGGGGCCCTCAACCGAGTTTCGAGCGGTGGCCTGGGCAGGCGGTAGTACAGTCTTCAACGGGTTGTCGACAGGTGATTCGGAGGCTGATGGAGTGCGGGAGTTGAGCCGGCGGCGGCGGTTGCTGGTGCTCGGCATCTGCTGCCTGAGCCTGTTCATCGTCGGGCTCGACTCGACCATCGTGAACCTGGCCCTGCCGGCCATCCGCAGTGACCTCGACGCCTCGGTCTCCAAGCTGCAGTGGACGATCGACGCCTACACCCTGGTGATCGCCAGCCTGCTGATGCTGTCCGGCTCCACCGCCGACCGGATCGGCCGCCGCCGGACCTTCCAGGCCGGGCTGGTGCTCTTCGGGATCGGCTCACTGCTCTGCGGTGTCGCGCCGACCGTCGACCTGCTGATCGTGTTCCGGATGCTGCAGGCGGTCGGCGGCTCGATGCTCAACCCGGTCGCGATGTCGATCATCACCAACACCTTCACCGACCCGCGCGAACGCGCCCAGGCGATCGGTGTCTGGGGTGGCGTGGTCGGCCTCAGCATGTCGGTCGGCCCGGTCGTCGGCGGCGCCCTGGTCGATTCGGCCGGCTGGCGGTACATCTTCTGGATCAACGTGCCGGTGGTGCTGATCGCCTTCCTGCTCACCGCGCTGTTCGTGCCGGAGTCCCGGGCCGCCGTCGCGCGCCGGATCGACCCGGTCGGGCAGCTGCTGGTGATGCTGTTCCTTGTCGGGCTGACGTACGGGATCATCGAGGGCCGGTCCGCCGGGTGGGGTTCACCGCTGATCGTCGGTTGCTTCGTGGTGGTCGTGCTGTCGCTGGTCTTCCTGGTGCTGTACGAGCGGCGACGGGAGCAGCCGTTGCTCGAGCCGCGGTTCTTCCGGAGCGCGCCGTTCTCCGGGGCGACGCTGATCGCGGTCTGCGGGTTCGCCGCGCTGTCGGGCTTCCTGTTCCTGAATTCCCTTTATCTGCAAGAGGTTCGGGGATTCTCGGCGCTGCACGCCGGGCTGCTGACCTTGCCGATGGCGGCGATGACAGTGGTCTTCGCACCGTTGTCCGGCTGGATCGTCGGCAATCGCGGACCGCGCGTTCCGCTGGTGGTCGCAGGCACGATGCTCGCCGTGAGCGGTCTGGTGCTGTCGCGGTTGACGGACAGTACTGCGACCCCGGTGCTGCTCGGCGGTTACCTGATCTTCGGTCTGGGCTTCGGCATGCTGAACGCGCCGATCACGAACGCGGCGGTGTCGGGCATGCCGCGCTCCCAGGCGGGCGTCGCGGCCGCGATCGCCTCGACCAGCCGTCAGGTCGGCGCTTCGCTGGGCGTTGCGATCGTGGGGACCGTGCTGACCGCCAGGCTGGTCGGGCCGCTCGAGACCGGGTTCGTCTCGGCCGCTCGGCTCGGGTGGTTCATCATCGCCGGTTGCGGAGTGCTCGTCCTTGCCCTTGGGTTGATCACCACCGGGCGCTGGGCGCGGAGTACGGCTGAGGCTGTTGCGGCCGACCTCGAGGCGGACAGGGCGACTGTCTCCGCCTGAGCGTTGTAGTCAGGGATCAGGGGAGATCGACGAGACCGGCGCGGGCGAGGGCCTTCAGGCGGCCGCGGAGGATCTTCTGCCGGCGTTCCTCCTCCGGGAAGAGCTCCACGTACGCCGAACCGCGCGCCGCGAGCAGGTCGTCGTCGAGCCGCCGGACGGTCCCGGCCGGGAAGCGATGCGTCATCGCCGCCTGCACGGCCGCGCTGTCGATACCCCGCAGCAACTCGGTCAACTGCTTCTCGGTGGTGACGCCGAGTTGCGCGAGGATGCCGAGGATCCAGGTGTAGTGGTTCGTCTTCGCGTGCGGCGCGTCGGGGTACCGCCTGGTCAGATAGCTGGTCAGGGTCGCCGTGGTCAGGTCCATCGGCGCGGCGTCGGGTTCGGCGGCGGCCAGTTCGCGGTACAGCTTGTCGATCTCGGCGAACTCGTTGTCGGCGAGCTCCATCAGCGCCGCCGCGAGCAGGAACCGCCGGTCGAACTCGGGCTTGCGGTCCGGCGGGATGTCCAGCTTGTACCGGATGTCGTGCTCGAACTCGGCCCACGCGTGCTGGACCGCGGTACGGACCTGGATCTCCATCGTGAGGTTCTTGAGCACCGCGTACTCCGGGAGCTCGCGGCGGTGCGCGTTCAGCCTGACGAGGTAGTGCTTGCTCGCATAGCCGAACGCGCCCTGCGCCCGGGTGTGCGCGCCCATGTCGGTGTGCTCGACGATCTCGAACTCCGACTCGATCACCTCGCAGACCCGGTCCACCGCTTCCACCAGGAACGTGATCACCCGGGCGGCGACGAGGTCGGTGATCTGGTTCAGCGGATCGTCGTACTTCGGCCTGCTGGGATCGTCCGGGTGCGGTTTCGACGCCTTCGCCAGGAACGACTCGGGCTCCTTCGCCCGCGCCGTCGCACTCAGGTAGTTGATGCCTTCTTCCTCGCCGATCAACTCGTTGATCAGAGCTTCCAGCTTCCGAGCACCCCCGACGTACTGCTGATGCGTCCGCTCATACTGCCCCGCGGCCTGCACCGTCCACTCCCGCAACTCGACCCCACCCATGCGCAGACTTTAGTGGTCTCAACGGCCCAAGCGCCTGCCACACTCCCGGGCATGACCCAGTTCGACAACTGGAACGGGGACCGCGACGCTACCGGTCGTTGACCTCGTCTACGCAGGCTTCAGTCTCTTCTTCGTCCCACCCGCCCGGTACGCCGAGACGTGGGCGAGGGTCGTCGCCGCGGTGGCTCCCGGTGGACGGTTCGCCGGGCATTTCCTCGGGCCTCGGGACGACTGGTCGGCCTTGCCGGAGATCACGGCTCACCGGGAGGACGAAGTACGGGAGTTGCTCCTGGGATGGCACGTCGAGTCCTTCGAGGAGGTCGAGCTGGATGGACGTGCGATGAGTGGGCGAAGCACTGGCATCGGTATGGCGTGGTCGCCGCTAGAGGGTGATAACGGTGTCTAGTGCTTTCTAGGGAAAAGGGTAGAGAGGGGAAGAGGTTGATAGGGCAGCGACACGCGATCGGGTTGGCTAGCGAAATCTAAGGAAAACGCTAGACACGCTCATAGAGTGAAATGCATGGATCCGATCCGGAATCCCTATGCGCCCGGCGCCGGTCAGCGCCCGCCTGAGCTGGCCGGTCGCGACACCGAGGTGCGGCAGTTCGAGGTGGTCCTCGAACGCGTCGCGGCAGGCAGGCCGGAGCGGAGTCTGGTGCTGTCGGGACTCCGCGGCGTCGGCAAGACCGTCCTGCTGAACACTCTCCGGAGTCAGGCGATCAAGCGCGCCTGGGGCACCGGCAAGATCGAGGCCCGGCCCGACCAGAGCATCCGGCTCCCGATTGCCCAGGCGCTGCACACCGCGATGCGCGAACTCGGCCACCGGCACCGCGACGACGAACGCGTCGACCAGTTCAGCGCAGTACTGAAGGCCTTCGCGCTCCGGACCGCGCAGAACGACCGCAAGGGCATCCGCTGGCACCCACCCGTCGACGTGGTTGCCGCGAAGGGCCGCGCCGACTCTGGCGACCTCGAGATGGACCTGATCGAACTCTTCGCGGACGCCGCGGACCTGGCCGGCGACCTCTCGGTGGGCGTGGGCCTGTTCATCGACGAGATGCAGGACATCAGCGCGGACGACCTCTCCGCCCTCTGCGCCGCCTGCCACGAGATCTCGCAGCAGAGCGCACCCCTGGTCGTCGTCGGCGCCGGCCTGCCGCACCTCCCCGCAGTACTGTCCGCCAGCAAGTCGTACTCCGAGCGCCTGTTCCGCTACATCCGGGTGGACCGCCTGGCCCGCGAAGCGTGTGACCGAGCTCTCATGGTGCCCGCCGAGACTGAGGACGTCCGGTACGACGAGGAAGCCCTCGACGAGCTCTACGCCCAGACCGACGGCTACCCGTACTTCGTCCAGGCCTTCGCCCACGCGACGTGGGACCACGCGCCCGCCAGTCCCATCACCATCAAGGACGTCGCCGTCGCCGGACCCGAAGCCTCGGCCGAACTCACCGTCGGCTTCTTCGGCTCCCGCTACGAACGAGCCACCCCGGCCGAACGCGAATACATGCGAGCCATGGCTGAACTAGGCATCGGCGCCGACGACGGCTCCGTCCCCACCGCCGAGGTCGCCAGCACCCTCAACCGCAAACCCCAGTCCCTCTCCCCAGCCCGAGACGGCCTCATCAAGAAAGGCCTCGTCTTCTCCGCCGAACGAGGCACAGTCGCCTTCACAGTCCCCCACTTCGGCAAGTTCCTCCGCACCCGCACCGCGTAACCCACGCAGCTCCTCCGTCGCCGCTCCCGCCCACCCGAGGCTACGCTCCGACGTCATCGCTCAGGTCTATGGCTGGGACCTCTGCACAAGCGCCCACCCAAGATGACTTGCGAACTCGAGAGGGTGCGTGCGAGCGATGGTTACGAGGGCGAGCTTGCCGTGAGGAGCCGGGCTGCTGCGTCGACGATGGCTTCTGAATCGGATGATGAGACCACTTCCACGCCGAGTCGCTGCCAACCATCCTTGGCAATCTCGAACTGCGCTTCACCGTCTGACGTGGTCGGCGCAGTGAACACGGCGTTGATATCGACGTCGTGCGGGATGCTCACGCCGTCGTGACGCCCGCGACGGACGAGGGCTCCACCATCCTGACGGAGCAGCCCGAGCAGATAATTCCAAGCTTGGATCTGTGTCTGGAGGTGGCGGGTGTTCTTCACGTCGAACGCCCAGACTTGGGACATCTGATGGACAACGCCGTCCTTGACGGCGAAGTCAATCCCCGTCTCTTGTGCGCCGACAGAGGCTACGTGAAAACGTGCCACGTGGTGCACCAGTTCAGGCCGCAGATCAAAGGCGGCTCGGAGCTTGTGAACCACGGTAGTTCGGGAGCGGTGCCTCACATCAACATCAGAATCGACAACCATGAGCTCGAACGCCAGGTCCGCCGCTTCTTCTGACGTCGCCGCGAGGACCGGTCGCGACTCAGACAATTGAACCAGGTTGTTCATTCGGACTCGGAGGTCTTCGACTTCGCCCCGACCGAAGAGTTCCGATGGCTCGCTCGGGATCAGTGCCTCGACTGCATCGAGACGCGATGCGATCGAATCCTCGATCCTCCTGAGAAATGAATCTGTCAGACTTGCGAAACCGCCCAGGCGAGATGCTCGGCGCAGATTACTGACCCTACGGAACGACCAGTCGTCTCCCTTGCCCGCGATGACACCGATGTTCACGAACTCTCCGCGGATGGGGTCCGGAACATAGCGGATGACCCAGTAGTCGTATCGCATTTCAGACCCCCTTCACTGAAACGAGTCGGCTGACTCACGGAGTCGCTGCGACACAGTGGGCCGCCGCGCGTGGATGAACATGGCCAGGGCACGCAGGCTTTGATCTGATACGCCCGACTCTAGCGGCACGCTACCCATGATGTTCGCGAGATCAGTGCCGGTCAGCCCGTCGACGGCATCTGCGGCGCTTCTGAAGGCGCTGCCGTCGAGTCCTGCCGGCAGAGCCTCCTCTGGCCACGGCCAGTGCTTGTCTACTCGCTCCGCCAACAGGTCAGGCGACCAGTCAGCCTCAAGGCTGTCGAACCACAGACCGTGGTCGATTGACCAAACCTGATGATGCTCCGTGAGGTGATAGAGAAGCTGCAGATCTGTACCCAGGCACAGGTCCCAAAGGGCCAGGTAATGAGGAAAACGGTGGGAGTTGCCATCGCGCGCAACGCGCGTGATCGTTGTGTGCTCCTCCACATCATGGAGAAGTTCTGAAGCAAAGAAGGTGCCGGCCACCGGTCGCTCGCCGCCGATGTAGTAGTCCTCGACAAGCGCGGGATCGACATGGATCAGGGCCACCGGCCGGACAGGAGCGCCGATTAGTTGCCCGACCTGGGCAACGATCATCTTGTGGGCGAGGGACAGGCTTCCGTGCGGGTTGTCGGGCCACTTCAGCCAGTAACTCTTCCCGTTGTCAGCAACCGCCAAGATCGGCTTCGCCCCAGTAGAGGCATGCCGAATGAAGAGCTGTGCCGACGCCTCGACCGGCGCCCTGTGTGCGAGCGCCTTTATCAGGGCGGCGTCCGACCACGCGTCCCCTGGGGCTGTCATTCTGTCTCCTGTAAATCAGCACGTGAGCCGTGGTCGCCCAACCAAGTCAGCCGACTGAGCCTGATGGGTAATCCTGACAGTTGTTCGCCTGCTCGACCGTCAGAAATTGTCAGGCGGTCTGGCGTCGCCCTCTTGGACCGCTGAGTAGTCCCTCCACCGTAGGCATCCGCGCATCCGATGGTTCGTAGTCACGGTGGTAGTGGCGACGCTTGCTGTGATGTCGTCCGCTGGTCTGCCCAGGCTTCGACAAGTTCAGGTCAGCTCGCCGTCTGCCGGGAGTCCGGCTTAGGTCTGATCGCGAGGTACTCCGCCTTCCGCGCGCGGCGCGAGGCGGATGCTCGGTGGTGTGGGGAGGTTCGGCGGTGGAGGGGCCTTTCGGGAATTACCGGGGAGTCGCTAGGGTGAATCGTCATGACCACCGGGCGGAATGGGCAGCGTGCCAGCGCGCGTGCTCGTCGTCGTCGGAGTGGGCGGCACAGCCGGCGGAAGTCGCACAAGGCGCAGTGGTTCTCGGTGAGCGCGCTGGCGGTGCTGGGAGTCGTGATGGTGGTGCATCCGGATGCCACCAAGCAGAGCAGTCTGGCCGCTCAGTTCAGTGGCAGTGCTGTCGCGGCGAGTGAGCCGTCGCTGCCTCCGGTGGTGACGCCGACGCCTGTTCCGACGCCGACGGCAACGTTGACCACGCCGTTGCGCCCGGCACCTACCTTGACCCGGCAGCCCAAGGGGTCGAAGCCGAACGTGCTCGTCTCGACCGGGCGGCTGGCGGTGGTCCCGGGCTTCTCGAAGGCGACCGGTGAGCGGGACAAGCTCACGTATCGGGTCGAGATCGAGGAAGGGCTGTCCTTCAACGGAGCGGTCGTCGCCGCGGCCATCCACAAGACGCTGACGGACGCGCGCGGCTGGCAGGCGATTCACCCGGTCAGCTTCGAGCGGACCGACAAGGCCGACGTCGACCTCCGCATCATCGTCGCGACCCCGACGCTGACCGACAAGCTCTGCCTGCCGCTCGACACCGGCGGCGAGGTCTCCTGCCGCGTGGACGACCGGGTCGTGCTCAACGCCAAGCGCTGGATGTACGCTGTGCCCGCATACTCCGGCCAGGTCGACCTCTACCGCAGCTACCTCGTCAACCACGAGGTCGGCCACGCGCTCGGCCACGGCCACTCCACCTGCGCCAAGGCGAAGACGCCCGCGCCGGTGATGATGCAGCAGACCAAGGGCCTCGGCGGCTGCCTCCCGAACGCCTGGCCCACGATCAAGGCGACGTAGTACCTCCTGCTCGTGAGAACCTAGGCCGGAGAAGGTCCGATCGAGCCGAGGGAGCAGCGATGTCGTCACCTCAGTTCCCCACCTACGGCCGGGGCGACGACCCCGACGAGTCCGGCGAACAGGACCACTACGCCAAGCCGACCCCGTACGGCGGCAACACCTACGGCTCCAGCCCGTACCACGACCAGCCCCCGCCCGGCTCGTACGTCGCCCCACCCGAGCCCGGCGCCTACCAGGGTCAGCCGGGCCAGTACGGCGCCCCCGGCCCGTACAGCGAACCCCATCCCGGCCAGTACGGCGCACCAGGCGGACCGGGTGCACCAGGCGGACCAGGCGCAGCGGCACCGGGCCAGTACGGCGACCCGCAGTCCGCGTACAACCAGCCGCCCACCTACCGCCCGGGTCACCCGTACGGCCCCGCGGCGCACCCCCAGCAGCACGAGCTCCCGGCGTACGGTAGAGACTCCGCGCCTCGTGATCCCCGCGCGGCCCGGGTGCTGCTGCTCGCCACGATCATCGCAGCGGTCTACGGCCTCCTGGTCCTCTCGGTCCAGCGGGTGTCCCTCCGTGAGATCTCCCAAGCCCCGGGCTCGTCCCTGAACCACCCGCTCCGCACCGACGTCATCGACACGATCGGCCAACTCCTCATCCTCGTCGTCGGCGTCGCGGCCATCGTGATGTGGCTCCGTGACGTGATGAGCCGCCGGACGGCCGGGCAGCAACCGGACCCTGTCGAGCTCGGCGGACTCGGCCTGGTCGCCCTGTCGCTCATCCCGCTGCTGATCTGGATGGTGATGGTGCTCACCACCGGCATGGGTGCCATCGACGACTCCCTGCACCGCCTGCCCACGGCGTACGGCTGGGGCGGTGTCGGCCTGCTGCTCCTCGCTGTCGGGTTCGGGCTCGGCTACCGCGAGCTCAAGCCGGAGGTGTCGAACCCCGTGGTCAAGGCGGCTCCCGACCGCCCGCCCTGGGAATGACCACGCCGGTCGTCCTGGTTCCCGGGCTCGGACTCGGGCCGGAGTCGTACGCGCCCACCCTGCGCCACGTCGAGGCGCCGTACGAGGTCGTGACGCTCCCCGGGTACGGCAGCAAGGCACGCAGGGGTGTTGACCTCCACACCGAGGCACTGGCCGAGCGACTGGCGCAACGGCTGCCAGAGCGCGCCGTACTGGTCGGGCACTCGGCGAGTTGCCAGATCGTCGTAGCGGCCGCCCTCGCCCACCCCGGCCTCGCCAAGGCGCTGGTGCTCGTCGCGCCGAGCGGCGACGTCCGGGCGTCCGGCTGGCCGACACTGGCCGCCAGGTGGGCCCGTTCGGCTGTCTGGGACGACCCCCGGCTAGTGCCGACCCTGAGCCGCCAGTACTTCCGGACGAGCTTCCCGTCGATGGCCCGGGCCATGGAGGCCGCACGGCACTACGATCTGGCCGCGGCCGTCCGCAGGCTCCAGATACCGACGCTGGTCGTTCGCTCGGCGCACGACCGGATCGCCCCGCAGCGATGGATCCAGGAGGTCGCCGAGCTGTCCCACGGCGAGTCCTGGACGCTGCCGACCGGGTCCCACATGCCCGTGCTCACGAACGGCCCGGAGCTCGCGGCGTTCATCCACCGGTACGCGGGTGTATACAAAGCCGGGTAAGGCGTATCGTTGGCGCGGTAACCACCTCCGCGGGAGCTCGCGCCGATAGAGCGGGCTGAGAGGGCGACGAGCTGAGAACCAGCCGGGCCGCCGACCGCCTGAACCTGACCGGGTAATGCCGGCGTAGGGAGCAGGTCAGCCATGACCACAACTGCTGCACGCTCGACCAGTACCGACACCGAGGCGCCGCTCGTCCTCACCACGGATGCCCCGCGCACGCTCGGCTTCCTCGACCAGTTCACCCTCTGGGGCAACTTCGGGATCTCCTTGTTCGGCCCGGTCACCGGAGCGCTCGTCGCGGCGTACACGGGCTCGCTGGTGAAGGGCCTGCTCGCGGTCGTCGTCGGCTGCGGGATCGGCGCGCTGGTGCTCGGCGGCGCGGCCGTGTTCGGCTCGCAGACGGGTGCGCCGGCGATGGCCAGCCTGCGCGGATTGTTCGGGCGCCGCGGCTCGATGGCGCCGACCGTGCTCAACATCGCGCAGAACATCGGCTGGGCCACGATGGAGATCATCGTCATCTCCGCGGCCGCCGTGGCGGTGACGAGCGAGCGCTGGCGCTGGCTGTTCGTGATCCTGGCCGGCGTGATCGCCACCGCGATGGCCGTGCGACCGCTGGGCAGCGTCAAACTGCTCCGCAAGTTCATGGTCTGGCTGGTGCTGATCGCCTCGGTCTACTTGTTCGTCGCGGTGCTCAGGAAGCCGGTCCACGATCTCCCGCAGGACAGCGTGTTCGGCTTCTGGCCGGCCGTCGACCTGGCCGCCGCCGGGGTCGTCTCCTTCGCCCCGCTGGCCGCCGACTACACCCGGCACTCGCGGACGAACAAGGCCGCCTTCGCCGGTTCCGCCCTCGGCTACGGCCTCGCCGCGATGCTGTACTACGCACTCGGCGTACTGGCGGTCGCCACCCTGCAGACCAACAGCACCGACGTGATCACCGCACTGGTCACCTTGCCCGCGGGTGCGATCGCGTTGTTCGTGCTACTGGTTGACGAGGTGGACGAGGCCTACGCGAACGTCTACTCGACCACGATGGCCGCGCACAACCTGATCGGTCACCTGGACCGCCGGTGGATCTCCTTGGTGATCGGCGTGATCGCCACCGGGCTCGCGCTGCTGGTTGACCTGGGCAACTACACGCAGTTCCTCTATCTGATCGGTTCGGTGTTCATCCCGCTCTTCGCGGTCGCGATCGCGGACTTCTTCCTGGTCAGCAAGATGCGCTGGGATGTGTCCGATACCGCACGGTTCCGTTGGCCGCCCGCGCTGGCCTGGGTGTGTGGGTTCGTCGCCTACCAGTTGGTGAACCCCGGCACGGTGGAAGGCTGGTCGCCGTTCTGGATGGACCTCCAGTCGCGCCTGTTCAACGGTCAACCCGTCCCCGGCTGGCTCGGCGCGACGTACACCTCGATCATCATCTCGATGCTGGCTGCGATTCTCTTCGGCCGCCTGGGCAAGTCGCGGGCCAGATAACGCCTTCGCAGTTGTCTGGCACCCGGTACTGACAGTGACACCTCGGGGCCGGGATACTTGCGCAATGCTGAATTCTGCACTGCGCAGCCGGGCCGAGTACGAAGAACTCGGGGTCGAGGGGCTCGCCAGTCGCACCACGCCTGAACGTGACGCCGCCACCGTCGAGGCCGTCGAGGAACTCCTGGAAGGCCGGGAGTCCGTACTCGACCTGTGCTGTGGGTACGGCAGGATCAGCCTGCCGCTGAGGCGGGCGGGCAAGGTCGTGCGTGCGCTCGACATCTCCCCGAACCTGGTCGAGGCCGGCCGTGCGAAGGCGGCCGAGGAGGAACTGTCGATCGACTGGGCGATCGGCTCGATGACGGATCTGCCGTACAAGTCGGACTCGTTCGACGCCGTGATCTGCCTGTGGACCGCGTTCCACGAGTTGTTCTCCGAGGACGAGCAGATGTCGACGATCTGGGAGATCTCGCGCGTCTTGAAGCCGGGCGGTCTGGCGGTGATCGAGGGCCCGATCTGGGGTCCCGCGACGGCGTCCGAGATCGCGAACGGGCTCCGGCAGGGCCCGGAGCACCGGATCGTCACCACCGAGCACTTCGGTACGAGCAGCGTGCACTTCATCCACGACGAAGCCAGCTACGGACGGCTCTGCACTGCGGCGGGGATCAAGGACTACAAGGTCTACAAGCGCGAGTGGGGCGGGCGTCGGCGGTTGATCCTCGAGATTCGTGTTCCTGCTGGGGAATGATCGCTCGTACTGCGCTGCCGCGGCTGACCGTCGCGCGCACGTGCAGGTAGCTTCCATCCGCTAGCAGGTGCAGTCGACTGACCGCTGTCTGCGGGGCGGATGAAAGCAGTTGCGGTTGGGGTTGCTTGGCCCTGCCGCCTAGTGCTCCTGCGGTGACGCTTCCAGGAAATCCTTGATGGCAAGGGAAAGCTCGGTTGTTGCTGTGAGCATCGGTAGGTGGCCGGCGGGGATGGTCTTGGTGTCGGTGGGGTTGAGGTTGGTGATGTAGGTCTGTTGGAGGGACGGAGGGAACTCTTTGTCTTGGGTGGTTTGGAGGTAGGCGGTGTGGGCGGGGAAGTGGCGGGCGGGGACGGGGTCTCGGTAGAGGTGTTGGGATTCGGGCTTGAACTCGGCGACGATGCGGTCGGCCTGGGCGGGGTCGACGCCGCCGGTCAAGCCTGTGCGGATGGCTTTTTCGGGGGGTTTGGTGCCGGCAAGGCGCATGGCGAGGCTGATGATCAGCTTGTTCGGGAACGGTAGGGCTTTGAGGAAGGACTGGCCGGGCTTGGGGAAGGAGGCGGCGATGCCGAGGAGGGCGTCGACTCGCTCGGGCGCCTTGGCCAGGAGTTGGCTGGCGACGACACCGCCGATGGAGTGGGCGACGATGACGAATCGCTCGGGTGCCTCCGCCAGGACCTTGGTGGCGTAGTCCTGCAGCGTTCCCGTGTCCGGGTACGCGGCAACGGACGAGTCGGGGTGGGCGGCGCGGACGTCGTCCCAGATCCAGGCAGGGAGGCCGGCGCCACTGAGGAACAGCAGAGGTGAGGTCATGCGACCAACCTATTCGCCAAGACCGACAAGCAGAGGTCGGGTACTTTCACCGATCATGGCCTTCTCCCGATCGACCGATCCGCACCTCACGCTGCGCCGGATCGAGCGCCAGCACGCGCTCCCTTACCAATGGTGAGCGACGCCATTCATCAGGGCTGGATCCCCCTTACCGGCAAGGACAAACAAGAAGCAGGTCCCCACTCCACAATGGGGACCTGCTCCTTCTTGTCATCAGTATAAATGCTTGTCTCCGGTCAGCGGAAAACTCAGCTTTTCGATTCAAGATTCAGCAGAAAGCGTTTCGCGTCGAGTCCACCCGCGTACCCGGTGAGCGCCCCGCTCGCCCCGATCACCCGGTGGCAGGGCAGTACGACGCACAGTGGGTTCGCGCCCAGCGCAGTACCGACCGCGCGGGCCGCCTTCGGCCGGTCGATCTCACCGGCCAGCCGCCCGTACGTCGTAGTACGGCCGTAGCTGGTGTGACTCGGCAGGTCGCTGAGCACGAGCCGCTGGAAAGGCGTGGCCAGCGCGAGGTCCACCTCCAGGTCGAACTCGTGCCGCCGTCCGTCGAGGTACTCGTCCAGTTGCCGGCGTAGGTCGTCCAGCGCGGCGGGCTGGCGCAGTACTCGGGGGGAGATCGCACGAGCCAGCCGGGTCGTCATGGTCTCCTCGTCGCCGAAGGAACTGGCCACGACCCGGCCTGCGGCGGTAGCGAGCAGAAGGGTGCCGATCTGGGTGTCGTGCAGGGCATAGGAGACGTCCGCGGCGGGCAGTACCGGCGGCCTGCCGGATGCGGAGGTGAGACGGCTGAGCCGGCTCTCGAGGTCATTCATGGTCAACTCCGAGTTTGTTGCGCAAGGTCGCGAGCGCATCGCTGACGAGTCGGCGGGATGCGGCGGGCGTGGTGTCCAGAGCGGCGGCCACGCCATGGTGGTCCAGGTCGCCGACGTATTTGAGCGTGACGGCAAAACGCTGCCGTTCGGGGAGTTCGTTGACCGCCTGCCAGAGGTCCGGATCCGGCCACTCGGCGGATTCCGGGCCGTCGACCGCGACGGGCAGGCTCTCGTCCAGCGGGCTCTGTGGTCTGCGGGCGCGGTGCAGATCCGTGGCGCAGCGGGAGGTGATGGTGAGCAGCCAGCTGCGCAGATTCTTTGCCGAGGTGAGGTTCGGGTAGGCGGCGAAGGCTTTCTCCCAGGCGCGTTGGGCGACGTCATCACCGTCGACCGGTCCGGCCAGTGCGCGCGCCAGCCTCGCCACGTCACGCCAGTGCTCGTCGACGAGCGCCTGGAACGGCGGCAGCGAGACCCTCTCCGAAACCATCACGCCAGTAGAACGCACGCACCCTGCGAGATGTGAGGGCAACCCGACCGCGTGTCGTTCCAGCAACCGGTCAGTTTCGGACGGGTGTCCCGGATAGCGAGATTGTCTAGTTCTTCAGTCGACTTTGATGAGAGAGTCGTTGACATGACGAAGACCTGGCAGCCTGCGAGCGGACCGGTGGCCCCGAGCCACCACCGCGTGCTGCCCGATGACCTGCCGGTGCTGATCAGCCGTCTGCTGACCCGCCGCCGAGTGATCGACCAGATGCGCACGGCCAGCGCCACCTGTCGCTGATCACCCGCTGTCCCGGCGTGCCCCGTCAGGCGCCATCTGGCCTCGAGCCGCCGCCATCACCCCCTGACAAGCCGATGCCCTAGAGGTCCGGCTGCCAACCCCCATCCGCCCGGTCGCGGTGTCTTCGCCTGTCCGCTGCCGGTCGTCCCTGCCCCGTCCCGAGGGAGAGACATGTCCGTCCACGCGTTCAACCCTGCCCGAACGAGCCGCCCCGGCCTGACCGTCGTACCGGACCACGTCGAGGAGCGGGCGGTCGATGCCGACATCTTCCGTACCGTCTTCCGCCGGCACGCAGCCGGTGTCGTGGTGATCACCGCGGACGCGGGCCACGGCCCGGTCGGCTTCACCGCCACCTCGCTGGTGTCGGTCAGCCTGCTGCCGCCGCTGGTGTCGTTCTCGATCGCCACCACCGCGTCCAGCTGGCCGACCGTGCACCAGGCCGACAGCCTGGTGATCAACTTCCTCGACGCGGACCAGCACGCGATCGCCGGGGTGTTCGCCACCAGCGGCGTCGACCGGTTCGCCGAACCGACCCGCTGGTCCCGGCTGCGCTCCGGTGAACCCGTGCTGGACGACGCCCCGAGCTACCTGCGGGCTCTGGTCGAGCACCGCTTCGCAGTCGCCGATCACCACATCGTCGTGGCCCGGCTTGCCATCCACGCCGAGCGCCGCGAGCACGAGCCGTTGCTGTACCACGACGGCCGCTACGCGACCACGCACCGGCCCGCCTGAACCCCTGTCTGGAAGAAGCTCATGCCCAAGAAGAAGTCCTTTCTCGTCCTGGCCGCCGCCTTGTCGGCACTGACCGTTCTGTCCGGCTGCGGCGGTGACGCCGAGGCCGGCGGCGGCCCGAAGCTCGCACTCGACGCGGCGCTGCCGACCGAAGTACCGGACGGCGTCAAGATCGTGGTCGGCGATCCGGCCACCCAGAAGGCCCTGGAGCTGTCGGGGCAGCTCGACAAGGTCTCCAAGTTCGTCCAGTTCGCGAACCTCAGCGGTGGACCACAGACCACCGAGGCGTTCCGGGCGAAGGCGCTGGACCTCGGCTCGGTGGCGGAGATCCCGCCGATCCACGCCACCTGGACCGGCCTGCACGTGAAGATCGTGGCCTCCAAGTTCCGCCAGGACGCGATCAACCACCCCATCTACCAGCTCGGCATCGCGCCCGGAGTACAGGTGAAGTCGCTGGCAGACCTGCGGGGCAAGAAGATCGCTTACAGCCCGGGCCAGGCGCAGGGCGCGCTCGTGCTCAAGGTGCTGAAGAAGGCCGGGCTGACCAAGGACGACGTCAAGTTCGTCGAGCTTCCGAGCACCGGCGACGTCTACTCGAACGCGCTGGCCGCCAAGCAGGTCGACGTCGCGCCGATCGGCGGCGTCCAGATCAAGCGGTACCTGACGAAGTACGGCAAGGACGGCGCCAGCACCATCCAGCACGGGATCAGGGACGACGCCGGCCACCTCTACGGGCCGACCGAGTCGCTTGAGGACGCCGGCAAGGCCGCCGCGATCAGGGCGTACGTCGCCGCCTGGGGTGTCGCCCAGGAGTGGATCGACAAGCACCCGAAGGAATGGATCGAGGGCTACTACGTCAAGGACCAGGGCCTCACCACCGCCGACGGCGAGTGGCTGGTCGAGAACGCCGGACATCCGGAGATCAGCGCTGACTGGAGCGAAGCGATCAAGCGGCAGCAGGAGACGATCGAGCTGCTCGCCAAGGAGACCGGCAACAAGGTGATCCAGGCCGCGGACCTCTACGACCTGCGCTTCCAGAGCGTGGCCTCCGACGCGATCAAGGCGGCAGCGAAATGACTCAACTGGCAACCCTTCCAGGGGTTCGCGCCGAGCGGGACCAGACCGCCGTCGCAACTCCCGTACGCCGCCGGCGCCGGCTCGGGCCGGGCAAGCCGATCAGGTTCGGCGCCGCGATCGGCCCGGTCCTGCTGCTGGGCGTGTGGAGTATCGGCTCCGCCACCGGCTGGCTCGATCCGCGGGTGCTCTCGGCGCCCTGGACTGTGGTCACCACGACCGGCGACCTGATCGCCGACGGCCGGCTCCAGTCGAACCTGCTGACGTCGGCCCAGCGAGCCTTCGTCGGCCTCGGCCTCGGTATCGCGCTCGGCACCGTCCTCGCGCTGCTGTCCGGCCTGAGCCGGTTCGGCGAGGCGGTCCTGGACGGCCCGATCCAGATCAAGCGGGCGATCCCGTCGCTCGCGCTGCTGCCGCTGCTGATCCTCTGGCTCGGCATCGGCGAATCGATGAAGATCACCACCATCACGCTCGGCGTCTTCGTGCCGATCTACATCCACACCCACAACGGTCTGCGCACCATCGACAGCCGGTACGTCGAGCTCGCCGAGACCGTCGGGTTGTCGCGCTGGGAGTTCATCCGCCGGGTGGTCCTGCCGGGCGCGCTGCCCGGGTTCCTGCTCGGTCTGCGGTTCGCGGTCACCGGCGCGTGGCTGGCCCTCGTGGTGGTCGAGCAGATCAATTCCACCAGCGGCATCGGCTACATGATGGAGCTGGCCCGCACCTACGGACAGACCGACATCATCATCGTCGGCCTGGTCCTCTACGGCGTGCTCGGCCTGCTGTTCGACGGAGCCGTCCGACTGATCCAGAGGAAGGCACTGTCATGGCGACGCACGCTGGCGGACTGACACTCGAGAAAACCGCCGTCGAGGTTCGCGGCCTGGTCCGCAAGTACGGCGAACGCGCGGTGCTCGACGGAGTCGACCTGGCAATCCAGCCAGGGGAGTTCGTTGCCCTGCTGGGAAAGAGCGGCTCCGGCAAGAGCACGCTGCTGCGAGCCTTGGCCGGGCTCGACTACGACGTGGACGGCAGCGGCGAACTCGCAGTACCGGCGAATGTGTCGGTGGTCTTCCAGGACTCCAGGTTGTTGCCCTGGGCACGGGTGCTCGACAACGTCGCACTGGGTCTGCGTGCAGCTGACGAGCGTGGACGGGAGAGTCTGGCCGAGGTGGGACTGGCCGGGCGGGAGCAGGCTTGGCCGAACGAGTTGTCCGGCGGTGAGCAGCAGCGGGTCGCGTTGGCGCGGTCGCTCGTGCGGGAGCCGGTGTTGCTGCTGGCGGACGAGCCGTTCGGGGCGCTCGATGCGTTGACCCGGCTGAAGATGCACGTCCTGCTCCGCAAACTCTGCGCCGCGCACCAACCCGCAGTACTGCTGGTCACGCACGACGTCGACGAGTCGATCGTGCTGGCCGACCGGGTGATCGTCCTCGACGAGGGGCGGATCGTGGCCGAGGAGCCGATCGATCTCGCCGAGCCGCGCAGCCCTGCCGATCCCGGGTTCACCGCCGTCCGTTCCATTCTTCTAGACGCTTTGGGAGTGTCGCTGTGAGCCGTCACCTGCATCTGAACGCGTTCCTGATGAGCACCGGGCACCACGAGGCATCCTGGCGGCTGCCGGAGAGCAACCCGGTGGCGAACACGGACGTCGCGCACTACCAGAACCTGGCGCGGATCGCGGAGCGCGGCAAGTTCGACTCGGTCTTCTTCGCGGACTCGCCGGTGCTCATCGGCGACGTCGGCCGGCGCCCGGCCGGATCACTCGAGCCGACCGTGCTACTGACGGCGATCGCGGCCGCCACGGAGAAGGTCGGGCTGATCGCGACCGCCTCAACGACGTACAACGATCCCTTCAACCTGGCTCGCCGGTTCGCGAGCGTGGATCACGTGAGCGGTGGACGGGCCGGCTGGAACGTCGTCACCACGGCCGGGCCGGAGGCGGCGTTGAACTTCAACCTGGCCGACCAGCCCGCCCACGCACAGCGGTACGACCGGGCGGCGGAGTTCCTAGAGGTCGCCTACCGGCTGTGGGACTCGTGGGAGGACGACGCGACGTTGGCCGACAAGGAGAGCGGGGTCTGGGGCGACAACGCCAAGGTCCACCCGATCGATCACGTCGGGCGGCACTTCCAGGTCCGCGGGCCGCTGAACCTGCCCCGGTCACCGCAGGGTCATCCGCTGATCGTCCAGGCGGGCTCCTCGGAGGACGGCAAGGGCCTGGCCGCTCGCTATGCCGAGGCCGTGTTCACGGCGCAACAGACGTTGGAGGATGCGCAAGCGTTCTATGCCGACCTGAAGGCGCGGACCGCCGCGCTTGGTCGGGATCCGTCGTCTTTGAAGATCCTTCCGGGCATCGTGCCGGTGATCGGTGGAACCGAGGAGGAGGCGTTGCGGCTGGAGCGGGAGTTGGATGAGCTGATCAGGCCCGAGTACGCGCGGCAACAACTGGCCAAAACGCTGCGGGTACGGCCGGAGGACCTGCCGTTCGACCAGCAGTTGCCGGCGGACCTGCCCGACGAAGACGAGATCGAGAGCGCGAAGAGCCGCTACACGCTGATCGTCACTCTGGCCCGCCGGGAGAAGCTGACCGTGCGCCAGTTGATCGGCCGGCTGGGTGGTGGACGCGGACACCGAACCTTCAGCGGTACGCCGGAACAGGTCGCCGACGCAATCGTCGAATGGTTCAACGCCGACGCCGCCGACGGCTTCAACATCATGCCCGCAGTACTACCTTCGGGCCTGGAGGCGTTCGTAGACCACGTGGTCCCGATCCTCCAGCAACGCGGCCTGTTCCGCACGGATTACACAGGCACGACGTTGCGAGACCACTACGGCCTGGCCCGCCCACCCTCGCAGTACGAACAGCTCCAGCGGCTGGCCACGGTCTGAACCCACAGCATCCGAGATAGCCGGCAGACCATCTAAACCACAAACCCCGTTCATTCGGTTCTCTTCACCCGTCAGGCAACGGTCGCCCGGACCGCCGACCCGCACGAGGGTGAAAAGGACCGAATGAACGGAACTTGTACCACCACCATCGGACGCTGACCTACCGAACCCGCACCACCAGTTTCCCAACCGCCGACCCAGCCTCCATCACCCGATGAGCCTCGACGATCTCCTCGAACGCGAACACCCGATCAAGCCGGATCGGAAGCTTGCCTTCAGCAACCAGGTCCACATACCGCTGGAAGTCCGCCGCCGGCAGATCGCTGCTCTCCCCGCCGTACCCCGTCAACCGCACCCCGTTCGGCAGATACCCGATCGGATAGAAGTCCGGGATCGTCCACTGGTCACTCAACATCCCGGTAAAACAAACGGTCCCATGCACCTTCGTACTCCGAAGGGTGTCCGGCAGCACGTTGGTACCAACCAGCTCGAGCGCCGCATCCACACCTTCCGGCACGATCTCCCGCACCTTCTCCGCAACGTTGCCATCGTCAACCAACGGATGATCGACGCCGAGCCCTCGCAGCATCTCCACCCGCCCCGGATTCCGCGTGGTCGAGAACACCGTCAGCCCGAACTCCTTGGCCAACACAGCCGCCGCCACCCCGACGGACGATGTACCGCCCCGCACAAGCAACGTCTGCCCGGGCCGGATCCCCAGCCCGGTGTGCAGCGACCCGTGCGCCGTCTGCAGCATCTCCGGCAACGCCCCGAGCATCGCCCAGTCGAGGTCCGTCTGCACCGGCAGCACCGAACTCACCGGCACCACCGTGTACTCCGCGTACCCGCCGTCGAACTCCCGCCCCATCCCACCCATCATCGCGACCACCTGCTGCCCGACCGCGAACTCCCCACCCGGCGCCAGATCCACCGTCCCCACCGCCTCGATCCCCGGCACGATCGGAAACCGGGCGTTGGTCGCCAACCCGGCCCGCAAGTGATACTCCGACCGATTCAGCCCGAACGCCTCAACCCGAATCCGAACCCACCCAGCCTCCACCCCAGGCACCCCCACCTCGCGGATCCGAAGCACCTCCGGCCCACCCGGCCCCTCCAACACCACAGCCCGCATAGTCGTCTCCACCCCCCAAGTCTCCGCCCCCCAACCCCCAACCCGTCCACGAACCGCCCCAACCCCCACCCGCCCACCGGCAACCCCGCCGCCCAACTCCCACCACCCCCCGGCACCCGAGGGCTGTCGCCTGCCGCCGACCCCCGGCTCCTGTGCGACATGCGCGCGGCCCGCCCACCGTGCCGCCCCGGGCCCGCGAGCCAGCGGGCCAACCCGGCTACTCAGCGGCCGAGACGGGTCTGTCTAGTTTTCGGTGTAACTGTTGATCTCTGGGTTACTTGCGTCCGGCGGACAGTCGCCCGTCGAAGGTGATCTCGAAGGCGTTCAAC
>NZ_SLVF01000005.1 GCF_004345365.1 Kribbella sp. VKM Ac-2568 | reverse complement strand
CCCGCAACACAACAGATCGCGCCGCCACGGCAACAGCCTGACAGCGCGATCGTGACGACACTCAACTCATCGCAATGCGGAAAATGCGTCTAGAGCTTCAGTCCTTCTCGTACGCCGCCGCGCGCGTCTGGATGCTCTGGATGCGAGGCACGTCCAGCTTGTTGGAGCGGTCGAAGCGGTAGATGCCGTTCTCTTCCTGGAAGACGTCCGTCAGCTGGGTGTAGCAGTAGCCGAACATCAGCGGGTTGTCGAGCAGTACGTCGACCAGCCCGGTGAAGCGCTCGTAGAAGTCGCCCTCGTCCTTGACCCGCTGGCCGTAGCCCCATGACTCGTTCGTGTTGTTGCCGGCGGCCGCCGCAGCTGCCTCCGGGTTCCACCAGATGCCGCCGAACTCGCTGCAGAAGTACGGCTGCCCGTTGTACGCCTGCGAGATCGACCGATCCTCCGAACCACCGGTGTTCCCGTACGGCGTACCGTCGGCGAGGCCGGCCATCTGCTTGCCGAACTCGACGGGGTCCTGCTCGTAGTTGTGCGAGTCCCAGATGTCCGTCTCCGGCACCCGGTGCGAGTAGCCGGACGCGTCGAGCACCGGCCGGGTGACGTCCGCCGCCTTGGTGGCCAGGAACATCGCCCGGGTCACGTCGTCCAGCTGGGTGATCCGGTCGTGCAGCAACTGGTGCGTCTCGTTCAGCGGGCACCAGCCGATGATCGACGGGTGGTTGTAATCGCGCTCGACCGCTTCGAGCCACTGGGTCACGAACGACGCGGTCGGCTGCTGGTTGTTCTCTTGGGTGCCCTCGGCAACGTTCCCGCCCCAGTCGCCGAACTCGCCCCAGACCAGGTAGCCCAGGCGGTCCGCGTGGTACAGGTACCGCTCCTCGAACACCTTCTGGTGCAGCCGCGCGCCGTTGAACCCGGCGGCCAGGCTGAGCTCGATGTCCGCGACCAGTGCCTCCTCCGAAGGAGCCGTCATCAGGCTCTCCGGCCAGTAGCCCTGGTCCAGCACGAGCCGCTGGAACACGTGCTTGCCGTTGATCAGCACGGCCTGGCCGTTGATCGACACGGACCGCAGCCCGGCATAACTGTCGGCCCCGTCCACCACGGCGCCGTCGGCATCCACCAGTTCCAGCCGTACGCCGTACAGGTGCGGGTCCGTCGTGTCCCACCGGCGGACGCGGTCGGCGGGGATCGGCAGGACCAGGCGCGGCGCGAGATCGAGGTCAGCGCGGACCTCGGCCGTGGCAACCTTGCCGGTGCCGTCGGAGATGATCGCCCGGACCTTCCAGCCCGGCTTGTTCGCCGAGATCGGCACCGAGACGTGGAAGGTCGAGCCGGCCACGTCCGGGGTGATCCGCGGCCGCAGCAGGTGGACCTCCGGCACCGCCTCGAGCCACACGGTCTGCCAGATGCCGGTGGTCCGGGTGTAGTGGCACCCGGAGTTGAAGTACTTGGTGGTCTGCTTGCCCCGTGCCTGTACGCCGTACCGGCTGTCGCGGGCGCGGACCACGATCGTGGCCTCCTCGCCCGGTGACGCGACGCCGGACAGGTCCGCGCTGAACGGGGTGAAGCCGCCGCGGTGCCGGACCACCTCGACGCCGTTGACCCAGACAGTGGCGTCCTGGTCGACGGCCTGGAAGTGCAGGATCGCGTGGTTGCCGGCCCAGCCGGCCGGGATGGCCACCGTCGTCCGGTACCAGACTGCCTCGAGGAAATCGACGTTCGCGATCCCGGACAGCTCGGTCTCGGGTGCGAACGGCACGACGATCCGCTGCTGCAGTTCGCGATTCGCCACGCCGCGCTCCAGCCCGGAGTCGGACCGGTCGATCTCGAACTGCCACTCGCCGTTCAGGCAGAGCCAGTCGGGCCGGACGAACTGCGGCCGGGGGTGCTCGGAGCGAGGTTGCGAGCTGGGCGGGGTGCTGGGCATCGAGGACTCCCGAGAGGTGGAGGGATGCGGTCGCCGACGACAGTACAACGTTGGAATGAGCGCCAGCAATGGTCCGTGCCCAAGCCTCGGACAGGCTCTCGCGGACTCTGGCGAACTCTGGTGCAGGCCAGATGTCACCTTGTTGCCAAGGCGGTCGCGTAACCCAGGGCCCGTCCCGTTCGTCACCTGGTGAGAGGGTTCGCAAGCTTTGTTCGTTGCAACAAGCTGCAAATGGCCGACAGATTGCCTGAGGCCCCGAACAAACCGTCGGTCGGAGGCGTCATGCTGGGAGACGGCGCGGTCGGCGTGCCGGGGGTCGAGGCGGGGGGAGTGCGAGGTCGATGGGTGGGGATTGAGCAGACGGCAGAGATCCGCGAGCTGCGGCTGCGCGTGCCGCAAGGGGATCTCGACGCGCTGTACCAGCGGCTACGCGCGTTCCGGGATGGTGGCGACTACATCGCGGCCGGCCTGGATCGGATCGTGCCCGCTGTGTACGCCGACGATCTGCTCGACTACTGGCTCAACGGTTACGACTGGCGCGAGCACGAGGCCCGGCTGAACACCTACGACCACTACACCACCGAGATCTCCGGCCAGTTCCTGCACTTCCTGCACCTCCGCTCGGCCGACCCCGACGCCCGGCCGGTGCTGCTCACCCACGCCTGGCCCAGTGGGGTGATGGACGTCCTCGACGCCGCGGTGCCGTATGAGGCACAGGGGACCTTCCACCTGGTCATCCCCTCGATCGCCTGGACCGCTCTGGCCGGACCGCCCGAAGGTTCACCGAGCCAGCGCAGCGCCGCCGGCTGGGACGAGCTGATGCGCCGCCTCGGGTACGACCACTACCAGGTCGGCGACGACCGGTTCGGCGTCAGCGCGACCCCGGCGTACACGGAGGTCACCGAGGCGCGGGCCCAGCAGCGTGGGCTCGACGCGTCGGAGCTGGCCGAGGTGCGCTGGTTCAACGAGAACCTCACCGCGTTCAACGAGGGTCAGCGGGTGTCCGCGCTGGTCCTGAGCACCGCACTGCTCGCCTGGAACGCCCAGCTGGTCAACCTGGACCTCGACCGGGACGCGATCCTCACCGGGCTCACCCTGGCCTGGTTCGCCGCGCAGCTACCCGCCGAGTAGCCGTACTCCGTTCTCCCAGCAGACAGCTCGCAACCACTCGTCACCCAGCTCCAGCCGTTCCAGCGACTCCAGCTGTACCGCGTACTCATACGGGATGTTCGGGAAGTCCGAGCCGAGCACGACCCGGTCCTGCAGGGCTGCGTAGCGCGGGAGCAGGTCACGCGGCATCGGCGCCATCGCCTCGGTGAACGGCGTGCAGGCCATCGTGGTGTCCAGGTGCACGTTGGGGTAGGTCTCGGCCAGCTCCAGGTGCTCGGCGTACTCCGGCATCCCCAGATGCGCGATCACCGCGGTCAGGCGTGGGTGCTTCCGTAGTACCTCGCCCATCGGCCCGGGACCGGTATGACTGCCGGGGATCGGCCCGGACCCGCAGTGCACCACCACCGGTACTCCGGCCTCGGCCAGCTGGCCCCACACCGCGTCGAGCTCCTCGTCGCGCGGGTCGTAGCCCCCGACCTGGACGTGCACCTTGAAGATCCGGGTCCCGAGCTCCAACGCCTCCTTCACGTACTGCGAGGCGCCCGGCTCCGGGTAGAACGTCCCGCTCGGGACGCAGCCGGGTGTCTGCGCGGCGAACTCCCGGGCCCAGGTGTTGAGCCATGCGGCCATGTCCGGCTTGTGCGGGTACACCAGCGCCGGGAAGGCCCGGACGCCCAACGCCTCGAGCGTGGCGAGCCGATCAGCCACCGGCGTCCGGTACGTCACCGGCCAGGCCACGCTGTAGTGCTCCTCAGCCTGGTCGAAGTACGACCAGACCGCGTTCATCACAGAGTCGGGCAGGAAGTGGACGTGCACGTCCACGAGTCCGCTCAACCCCAACCGCTGCCACCAGCCCGGCACCTCGTCATCGCGCACCCGCCTACTTTAGAGAGCTTCGGTGTTTGCAATAGCTACGTAACTACGTACTATCCACAATGTGGAAGAAGCTGTGGATAACCGGCTCGAGGAGCTGGAGCGGCGGATCGCCGCACTGGAGTCCGCGGCCGCGCCACGGCTTCGGCCCGAGGACGGGGAGGTACTGCCGGCCGGCCTCGATCCCGAGGCCTTCTTCGCGCTCGCGGCGCTGAAGGAGCGAGTGCCGCCACCCGGTGCCGTGCTCTACACCGGCAGCGTGACCCTGCCGAACGACCGGCAGATCGATTGGCAGTACGGCCGCACGACGCCCGATGTACTGGAGGCGGACTGGTCCCAGCGGGCTTCGGCCCTGGCGGCGCTCGGCAACCCGGTACGGCTGACGCTGCTGCGGGAGATCGTGCACGGCCGGACCACGGTCAGCGCGCTCAGTGCGGTCGAAGGTCTTGGCACGAGCGGGCAGATCTACCACCATCTACGGCAGTTGACCGCCGAGGGCTGGTTGCACAGCCCGAGTCGGGGCAGCTTCGCTGTACCCCCGACCCGGGTCGTCGCCCTGCTGGCGATCCTGGTGGCCCTGGAGAGGTAAGCATGAAACTGATCGCCGTCCTGGTAGCGGTGGCCGTGCTGGTCGGAGGCTGGTTGATCCGGCCCCGGACTTTGCAGCTGGACTCCGCGCGAACAGGCGACCTGACCCTGCAGAACTTCATCGACGAGCACTACGAGGGTCCGGGCCATCGCCTGGCCATCGCGGTGATCGGGGACAACTCGATGGCGTTCGCCGGGCGCGGGGCGAACGAGCACAGCCGCTTCGAGATCGGCTCGGTCAGCAAGGCGATGACCGGGTTGCTGCTGGCCGACTCGATCCGGCGCGGTGAGGTGAAGCTCGACCAGGAGGTCGGATCGTTGCTGCCGCTGGGCGACACCGAGGCCGCCGGCGTGACGCTGGAGGACCTGGCGACCCATTACTCCGGCCTGCCGAGGACCTCGACGAATCCATTCGCCGCCACGCGGTCATTCGTGGCCAGCCTGAGCGCGGGCAATCCCTACCCGTACGACGTCGACGATCTGCTCGCGCAGGCACGGTCGGCGGGAACCGGCGGACGCGGCCAACCGGAGTACTCGAATCTCGGTGGAGCGCTGCTGGGGCAGGCACTCGCGCGCAAGGCCGGCAAGAGCTATCCGCAGCTGCTGCGGGAGCGGCTCCTCGACCCGCTCCAGATGCAGGAAACCACCGTGCCCACCAGCGAGGCCGGCGCGGCACCCGAGGGCTACAGCTCGGGCGGCCGGATGGAAGCGCCGTGGATCCAGGACGGCTACGCACCGGCCGGCGGCGTGGTGTCGAGCTCGGGAGACCTCGCGCTGTTGCTGCAGTCACGACTGCGCGGAATCGGCGTCGAGGCGCTGGCGCCCAAACGGGACTTCGAGGACGGCGACAAGATCGGCCTGTTCTGGATCACCAGCCCGCTGCGTGGGACCGACCACGCGATGGTCTGGCACAACGGCGGCACCGGCGGCTACCGCTCCTTCGTCGGCCTCGACCTGGAACGCAAACGAGCGGTGGTGGTGCTGTCGGATGTCGCTGCCGACGTCGACGACTTCGCCCAGGAACTGCTGGCGGCGCCATGAGGGACATCATCCTGCTGGCGCTGGTGATCGCCTATCCGCTGCTCGCGATCTGGCAGATCTCCACGAAGCGGCTCCGCGACCGTCTCGACCTCCTGATCGTGCTGGCGGCCGGCGTCCTCTTCCTGCTCTTCGCCCGGACTACGGTCGACTGGCAGGAGTTCCCGCCGTGGCTCTGGCTGATCGGCCTCGGCCTGTTCGCCGTGGCCGTCGCGCTCACCGGCCGAGCCTGGCCCGACCTCACCTGGCTCAGCTCGAAACGCCCTCAGCTCCGCGCCTTCTCAGCCACCCTCCAACTGGTGATCGCCGCCGCCCTCGTGGCAATACTCCTCTGACGCTGCCTACCTCGACTGGTCGGTGACCCAGAGGCCGGTGAGGCCGCGGAAGTGGGCCAGGAACTTGTCCTGCTCGTGGGCCGGGTAGGTGGCCGCGACCGTCTCGGTGAGGATGCGGTCGAAGTCCGGGCCGGAGACCCAGGCGACGAGTTGCTCGTCGAAGTCGGGCAGGTTGGTGGCGCACCACTCCTGGTACCTCGCGGTCTCGAAGTACTCGTCGGCCAGGGCCAGGTAGGCCTCGATCTTGGCGTCGTAGTCGAGGGAGTCGTCGTCGGCGATCGCGAAGTACCGCTCGGTGTGCAGGTCGACCTTGGTCCGGCGGCCGGTGGCGAGGGAGAACATCGACCATTTCACCAAGGCGCCGATGGCCCACGGGAAGTAGTAGTGCAGCGAGGTGACCGCGACATCGGGGCAGGCGTTCGCGTAGTCGATCGGGTGCACCGAATCGCCGTTCACCAGCATCTCGCAGGAGTTGAACTCCCAGCCGAAGAAGGCGTTCACGATCCGGCTGATCGCGACCGCCTGGTGACCGGCGGACGGGCTGAGGAAGTCGTGCGAGACGGCGTACCGGTTGTGCATCGGCTCGTCCGGCTGGAAGTCCATCACCATCGTCTCGGCGCCGATCGACAGCGCCCGGGCGAATTTCTCGTACTCGACCGTGGCCTGCAGGTGCATCAGCATCTCGCCGGACTCGTCGTAGGCCTGGTGCAGGTCGTCGCGGTTGTTGATCCGCGACACCCCGCGCCAGCCGCCGCCGTCGAACGGCTTCATGTACATCGGGTAGCCGAGGTCGTCCGCGATCGCGTCGAGGTCGAAGGACTTGTTGTACTTCGCCGACGTGTACGCCCAGCGCACGTTGTCCACCGGGTTCTTGTACGGCACCAGCACGGTCCGCGGGATCTTCAGGCCCAGCCGGAGCATCGCGCAGTACGCGCTGTGCTTCTCCATCGCCTGGAAGGTGAACGGTGAATTGAGCAGATAGGTGCCGTTCATCAGCGCGGCCTTCTTCAGCCACTCGCGCGGGTGGTAGTACCAGTACGCCAGCCGGTCGATCACCAGGCCGACCCGGACCGGGTCGTTCAGGTCGAACGGCTCGATGGCGAGCCGCTCGGTGCCGAACTCGTGCGTGGTGCCGGCGGCGTCCTTGACCGGGCCGACCTGCCGCAGCAGCGCCTCGAACGCCTGCGGCCAGTCCTCCTCGGCGCCGAGCAACAAGCCGATCAGGTGCTGTGAGCGGTCAGCCACGGTGGGACTCCTAACAGAAGCGGGGAAGGTGGTGGGCGAGCTGCTTGCGCCACCAGGGCCAGTCGTGAGCTACATCGTGTCCCCAGAGGTCCAGCTCGTGCGGGATGCCCTTGGACGCCAGTACTGCGGCCGTGGCGCGGGCGGACGGCAGAGAGCCGGTCGGGTTGGTCTCCCAGTCGCCCTGGCCGACCGTGAGCAGCAGGAAGACGCGGCTGCGCAGCCACTCCAGGTGGTCGCCGTCCAGGTTGGGCAGGTAGTCCGCCGGGTTGTTGAAGTACATCGCGTCGCCGCGCTCGCCCCAGGCGTGCCAGGCGGACGCGTCGTAGTTGCCGGACTGGCAGATCGCGATCGGGAACAGGTCGGCCCGCTTGAGCGCGAAGTTGAGCGCGTGGAACGCCCCGAGGCTGCAGCCGGTGGTGATGATGTCGGAGGCGCCCGGGGTGTCGCTGCCGATCGCCGGGACGACCTGGTTGAGGATCCACGACTCGTAGCGCCCGTGGTGACGAGCCCGGTCCTCCAGCGGGATGCTGCGGTCGGACCAGCTCTGGTGGTCGTAGGAGTCCACGCAGTACAGCTTGACCCGGCCGGCGTCGATCAGGTCGGCGACGGCTCCGACCATGCCGTTGTTCTCGTAGTCCCAGGCGCGGCCCTGCTCACTGGGGAACACCAGGACCGGACGACCGTAATGGCCATAGCGGATCAGCGTGCCGGGCCGGTCCAGCCCGGGAGCCTCCAGCTCGACCTGCTCACGCTCCATCCGGCCTCACCCCTGTCCTAGTGTCCCGCCGCCACCTTCGCATGTCTTCATGTTGTTTGCCTCGTCTGTGCGCGTCCCGCCACCGGCCCGAGGGCGGCGACGAGCACGGCCAGTGCTGCGACACCACCGAGGGCCACGGGCAACGAACCGGCGCTCGCGGCGGCTCCTACCGCGGCCGGGCCAAGCAGGAAGCCCAAATAGGCGATGGTGGTCACGGTGGAGATGGCTCCGGCCCGGCGCTCGGGTCCGGCCCAGGACCCGGCCATACCGATGATGGTCGGCGCGCAGACCGACGTACCGAGACCGGCTATACCGATCCCGACGAGCGCCAGCCACGCGTTGCCGGCCGCAGCGGCGAGGACTGTCCCCAGAGCGGCTACAGCTCCTCCGACGACGAGCAGCTGAGCAGGCCGGACTCGTTCGAGCAGTGCGTTGCCGCTGATCCTTCCGGTGGCTGCTGCCGCAGCGAAGACCGCCGGAGCGCTCGAGGCGAGGGCAGGGGCTGCGTCGTACGTCGTGTCGAGGTGTACGGCGCCCCAGCTCTGCCAGGCGTTCTCTACGACGAAGGAGAGCGCGCAGAGGACGCCGAACACCAGCAGAGCCGGCTCGAATCTGCGCTTCGCCTTCTCCCTCACCACCCGTTCGGTGGCAGCGCGGGAGCCAGGCGCCAGAACCAGTACGACCAGGAGGGCGATCAGCACGAAGGCGCCGCCCAGGACCGGCAGCGCGCCCGATCCAGCCGCGCGCAGGCCCGCAGTACCGAGGCTGGCTACGACTACCGCGATCGAGAACAGCCCGTGGCCCAGGTTCATCAGAGGCTTGCCGGTGGTCGCCTCCGCGGTCGATCCGGCCGCGTTGATCGCGACATCCGTCGCGCCCGAAGTGGCTCCCAGCAGGAACAGGGCCGCTGCCAGCGTGATCGCCGAGTCCGCCAGGGCAGGCAGGACTCCACCCAGGGCGAAGAGGAAGACGACCACCGGCAGCACGACGCCGCCGTACCGGTCGATCAGGTAGCCGGTGAGCCGCATCGAGACGAGCGCGCCGAGGCCGACCATCAGCAGCGCGGCTCCGAGTTGCCCGTCACTGACCCCTGCTTCCGACTTCACCGCGGGCAGGATCGCGCCCCACGCACCCCAGAAGAGACCGAAGGCGGCGAATCCACCGAGTGTTCTGAGCACCTGGTCGACACTAACTCCAGACGCGGTTCAGCAATCCGGTCAGGCTGGGGTCGAGGACGTCGCGCCAAGCGGTGAAGTTGTGCATGTCGGGGGTCTCGTCGAACGCCACGTCGAGGCCGAGCTCGGTCAGGCGGGCGGCCATCACCCGGTTGTTGTGGACGTTCTCCTCAGGAGTTCCCGCGGTCATGGCGATGGTCGGCTGGGACGGTGACTCCGTTGCCTTCAGCACCTGCTGGACGAAGCCGCTCACCTCGGCGTAGTACTCGAACTTCGCCTCCTGCGGATCCGTCTCCAGCGTGAAGAACGACCCGGACTGCAGGAAGAGCCCGGTGAACGTGCCGGGGTGGTTCCACTCGGCGTACAGGGCGGCGAGTGCACCGAGGCTCGCGCCCATCAGGACGGGCAGCCTGCTCTTGTACCGCGCGGTGACCGCCGGCAGCACGTGACCCGTCAGAGCCTCCGCGTACTGCGGGTTGGCGGCGTACCAGAGGTTCCTCGAGCCGGGACGGATCAGCGCGAGCCGGAACGGCGGCAAGGTGCCGTCGGCAACCATCGCGCCGGCGTAGTGCGTCAGGCCGGCGTACGAGGCGAACTCGGGGCCGTCGTGGGCCAGCAGCAACGGCAGCTCGAAGCCCGGCGCGATCCCGTCCGGCGCCCAGACCTGCACATCCACCGGGCCGACCGGCGTCGGGTCCACCGGCAGCGGAGTCAGGCTCGAGGCGATCGACTCGACCGAGATCCAGGCGGGCTCGACGTACCCGGGCAGGGGCAGCCAGGAGTGCTCGCCGAAGGCGCCGCCCACCACCCGCGGGTTGGTGGGATCGGTCCGCATGCCGGCCTCGGGGATGTCGAACAGGTACTCCATCCGGTGCACGGACGGCCGCGGCAGCCGCAACTCCCAGCCGTAGTCGACCGGCTTGAACTCCAGCAACTCGGCGGCCAGGCCGAGCTCCTCCCACAGCCGAACGCCGGGCAGGGCATGCTCCGGATCGCCGAGGCGGAACACCACCTCAGCTCCTTCGACGGCACTGACCAGCTTTTCGGGCATCCGAATACGGTACGACGTCCCGGCCGATGGTACGGCCACGAGTGGGCAGTCGAGCCCGCAGAAATAGGCAGTCCGTCACCGATGTGCCGCCTGGAAACAGGCACGAAAGTGATGCTCACGACATCCGCCACAACTCAGCCGGACGGAGGTCGACGGCGGCATCGGCCCTCGACGATCCACCAGGGTTCCGCGCACGGATGACCTCAGGTCCGGACTCGGCCGGCTGCGGGAAGCCTTTGCCGACGTTTGCTGGCAGATCGAGCACGTTGTCGCTGAACGCGATCTCGTGGTCCTCCACACGACCATGTCCGGTCGGCACGTGAACACCTTCGTCTCCTACGACGAAACCGGCCGGCCCGCGCAGGCGTTCCCCGCCACCGGCAAGAGCTTCGCCGTCACCCAGACCCACTGGCTCCGCCTCCGCGACGGCAAGGTGTTCGAGCACTGGGCCAACCGCGACGACTTGACCCAAGCGGCCCAGCTCGGCTGGGTGCCCCCGACTCCGGGGTATCTCCTGCGGATGGCGAGAGCGCTTCGCCAGGCACGCCACTCCTGACCCGCGGGCGGATCGGGGGCTGCGGTGAGGGTGGTCGCGCGCAGCAGCCAGCCATAGTCCCGATCGTCGAAGAACGTTCCCTGGATGATCTCCCCCTGCTGCTTCAGCTGTTGTGCATTGGCGGCCTGGATCTTGCGGCGGCCTGAGCAGGCGGACTTCGTTGTTACCACTTCAGAAATACTCAGTGCGGCAATGCCGAGGGCGGTAGGTGCCTTTTGCCCGTCATTCCCCTCATCTCCCGGATAACTCGTTCGAATCGCTCGATGACGATTCGTGACGCTGGCGGGGAGCGCTCTCATCCCGCAATGGCCCAGCATGGCCGTCCGAGCGGTCGGCTCAGCAGACGGTGGCGATTTCCACTGTGATCACGGGAAAGTCGGGAAACACTGACAGTTTCTGTCGTTGATGGGATGTAAGGTCGCTACGATCCGGCTGTGACATCCGGAACCGCTTGCGCAAATGGGAGGCTGACTGCGGTGGTCGATCTCGCGGATATCCGGGCGGCGACTGAAGGATTGCCACGCAGTTATGAGGTGCTGGTCCGGGACCGGATCAAATTCCGGGTCGGCCAGATCGTCTATCTCGCGGTCGCGCCGGATGAATTGTCGATGGGAATCGGGTTCCCGCGGGAGGAGCGGGACGCGATGATCGCCGCCCAGCCGGACAAGTTCTTCCGGCCCATTCCGTCGGACGAGCGGTTCCGGTGGATCCAGGTGCACCTGGACGCCATCGACGTCGACGAACTCCGCGAGCTCGTCCTCGACGCCTGGCGCATGTGCGTCCCCAAGAAGGTCGCCGCCGCCTACCTGGCGTCAATCGACCAGGACGCGCCCGGCTGACTCTGCGGAGCGATCACAGTCGGTACCGGAACAGGGGCCTAGGGCAACAATTGGCGTTCTTCTCATCCCTGGGTATGAGAAGCAGCCCTCCCAATGACGACCTGGGTCACGCCAAGACCGTCCTCGAGGCCGATGTCCGAAAGCTGTCCCGGCCGCAGGCTGGAACCATGACCGGAGACTTCCTGCCCCACCGCCGCCAGGCGTCGGTCCGCACCCAGCTCGTCACCGTCGTTCTCGTCGTCGCTGCCGCGACCGGGGCGGTCTATCTCCTCGTGAACCGCTGAATCAGCCCACTCATTGGTGAGCGTCTGATGCCAGGCGCGGCCGATTTCGCAGTACCTCGATCAGCCTTCCCAGCGGACCTCGGCCTCGCCCGGGCGGACGACGCCGGCCTCGTAGGCAACCACGACGGCCTGGACCCGGCTGGACAGCCCGAGCTTCGACAGCACGCTGCTGACGTGGGTCTTCACCGTCGTCTCGCTGACGAAGAGCTTCGCGGCGAGGTCGCGGTTCGACAGCCCGCGCGCCATCCAGACGAGGATCTCCCGCTCGCGCTCGCTCAACTGGGCGAGCGGCCCGGTCCACCGCCCGGCGGCCGGCGGCGGTGCCTCCGCAGGCCCGTTGCCGACCTGTCGTTCCAGCTCGACGCAACGCTCGAGCAGCACCCGGGTAGACGCCGGATCGACCAGCGAATCCCCACGGTGCACAGCTCGCACGGCCGACACCAGCAGATCCGGATCCGTGTCCTTCAACAGAAATCCCGACGCCCCGGCGCGGACCGCACTCAGTACATAGGCCTCGTCATCGAACGTGGTCAGTACCAGTACCGCGGGCCGGTTGCTGCCGGACTCCTTGGCCGCGGCGGAGATCCGCTCGGTGGCGACGAGCCCGTCCATCACCGGCATCCGGATGTCCATCAGCACCACGTCCGGGTCGTACTGCTCGATCAGCCGGAGCGCCTCCTCGCCGTCGCCGGCCTGCGCGACCGTGGTCAGATCCGGCTCGTGGTCGAGGATCATCGCGAGCCCCATCCGGATCACGCCCTGGTCGTCGGCCACCAGGACCCGGATCTGTTCCGTCACCTCTGCGGCGGCAACCATGCCTGCACTCTCCATCCACCCAGTGGTCCGGCGGCGACGGTCAAGGTGCCGCCGCTCGCGTGCGCGCGCTCGCGCATTCCGATCAGTCCGTTGCCGCGGCCGCTCTCGTTGCGCCGCGCTGTCTCCAGCACATTCACCGGCGGTGGTCCGCCGCTGCCGTTGTCGTCGATCGTCAGCAGTTCACCCTGCGCCCCACTCTGCCAAGTGACATGCGCCGCGGTCGCCTTCGCATGCACCATCACGTTGGTCAACGCCTCCTGGATGATCCGGACCGCGGTCAGGTCCGTGGCGGAGGTGAGTTGCCGGGTGCGTGTGGGCAGGGTCATCGTCACGTCCACGCCGACCGCCTTCAACCGGTCACCCATCCGCGCGACGTCAGCCAGCCCTGGTACCGGGGCTGTCTCCGCGCCGATGCCGGGTGGAGTCGCGTTGTTCAGCACGCGCACGGTCTCCCGCATCGCCGTCAGCGCTTCCTTGCCGCTGGCAGCGATCCAGCGGACGGCCTCGCGCAACGCCGCCGGATTCTGGTCCGCGACGCGGTCCGCCGCCTGGGCCCTGATCACCACCGCGCTCATGTGGTGCGAGACCACATCGTGCAGGTCACGGGCGATCCGGGTCCGCTCCGCGTTGGCGATCCGCTCGGCCTCGATCGCGCGCAGCCGCACCAGGGCGGCGTTGCGCTGCTCGAGCACCAGCAGGCTCTTGCGGTGCCGCAGCGAGTTCGCGCCGAGCAGCACCATGCCGCAGATCAACGCCTCGGCGAAGACGAAGAGGGACACGTCGATGTAGCTGTAAAGACTGGAGAGGTCGGTCGGCAGATTCCGGTAGCGCTCGCCGTACCGGGTGATGTTCGGGGGGCTGTAGCTCAGCACGATCGCGACGACGGTGGGCAGGCCGATCATCAGGGCGGCCAGGCTGCCCATCGTGAAGAAGAGACAAGCCAGCCGCCGGACTCCGCTCGAGGCCGCCAGGTATCCGACCACCAGCAGCGGCACGAGATGCAGCTCGGACTGCAGGGCGGCGTCGCTGATCGCGGGTGCTCGGAAGATCGTCAGGCCGAGCTGCTCGGCGAGCCCGGTCCCCGCCGACGCGTACAGCAGGGGATAGAGCAGCGAGACCAGGACGAGCGTCGTCCGGGGAATCGTCCGGACCAGGGCCACGGTCAGGACCAGGAAGATCCCGGTGACGACGGAGACGCTCGGGTTCGCCGGGCGCAGGCCGCTGTTGTTGATCAGCGCCAGGCCGGAGAACCAGACGATGCCGATGAGTGCCGCCAGCAGCAGATCCTGCTGCACAGACGGCATCCGGCGCCAGAGGGCCCACACCCTCAGCGCCCCGTCGGCGAATCTGCTTGACACTGCACTAGCTCAGCGTAGTCGCGTGTGAGAATGGGCGGCTCGTGCGCCCGAACGGGCCGTCTCTCCAACTTTCGGAGGAGGCGAGGCGTCCGACCCCCTACCCAGGTCCGACTTCCGGCCGTCCGAGACGGTCCCTGGGACCGATGTGGCGAACCCCGCCGACCCGAGAGGCTGTACCCCATGAGCAACCACCTGCCGCCCCGCCACACCGTCCCGGTGCGAGCCTGGTTGCTGTCCGTGACGGGTCTGGCCGTGGTCGCGTCGCTCGTGATGTGGCATGCCCAGCTCGTCGACCTGCTGGATTTCGACACGTCCGCCGACAAACGGCCGGTGGTCGCGAGCGGGCCGGGTGGTTCGCCGCCGCCCGTGGTCGAGGTCAGCAAGAGCACGCCGCCCCCGGTGAAGCCCTCCAAGACGCCGACTCGGAAGCCGACGAAGACTCCGTCGACCCCGACCAAGACGCCGACCCGGTCCTCGTCCGGCTACAGCGAGGAAGACATCGACGGGCTGTCGCCGAAGCTGCGGACCCGCCTGAGGAAGGCGATCACCGCGGCGAAGGCCGACGGAGTGCGGATCAGCATCACGTCGGCGCGGCGCAGTGCCGCCAAGCAGAGGCGACTGCTGCGGGAAGCCATCGTGAAGTACGGCTCGTACCAGGCGGCCACCCGCTGGGTGCTGCCGCCCGAGCAGTCCGCACACGTCCAGGGCACGGCGGTCGACATCGGCCCGCAGGCGGCGATGGTCTGGCTGAACAAGAACGGCTGGCGCTACGGCGTCTGCCGCCGTTACGACAACGAGCCCTGGCACTTCGAGGCGCTCACCACGCCGGGCAAGCGATGCCCGGCCCGCGAACCACACGCGGTCGCCACGGCCGACTGACCCACCACCGAATCAGGAGCGCAACTGATGACGACATATGCCCAGCCGACCATCCGGCGATCCACCCGCCACCGCGACGTCGTACCGGCCTTGTGGCGCCAGGTGGTCCGCGGTGCGTCGAAGACAGCCGAACCGGCGCACGCCGAGCCGGACCGCTCGGCCTTCACCCAGCTGGAGATCTACGACGGCATCCTCGCGGCCATCGACCACCGCGCCGAGGTCCTCGACGTGATCGCGACGTCCCCGGGCCGCGAGAGCTCCATCCGCAGCCTGCGCGACCTGCTGGAGATCACCCACCTCCAGGCCACCGCGATCCTCGGCCTCCCCCTGGACCGCTTCACGGCTGCATCGCGCGACCGCATCGCCCACCGCGCCACCGAACTCCGCGCCGCCCTAACCCACTGACCGCGCCCGCCCACTGGGCGGACGCCCACCCAGGTAGTACCCGCAAATCACCTTCAACAGAACAGGAGGACGCGCCACCGGCCGGCCAGGCACGGGTAAGAGCTGAGGGGCCTCACCCAAACCCGGCCGGCCCGCCGTCCAGACCCCACCCACTCCACCTCCGTGGCGGCTCGCTCCCGCAGCTCACCGGGCCAGCAATTCCGCGTGCCAGACCACCCTTCACTACCCCTTGCCAGCTCGGTGTCGAGATGCGCTGAATCTCGGATCCTTGGTGCTCTGCCCAGATGTGTTCTGAGGGTGCTGTTGCTTCTCCGGCTGCCATGCCTCCAGCGCGGTTGGGCCGAGTGGCGTCCTCGGTCGAGCCACCGGGCCGGTGGGCGAGCGCCAATTCACGGAATCTGTCGGGGGTCTGTAGGAGAATCCTGGTCGGGAGGTCATCGTGTCTAAGGCGGTTGCGGGTGGGCGGGCAACTCTGGCGATGGTTGCCGCCGCGGCCGGTGTGTCGACGCCGACGGTGTCGAAGGTGCTGCATGGGCGCCCGGATGTGGCAGCCGCGACCCGTGCGCGGGTCGAGCAGGCCCTGGCGGATTGCGGATATGTCCCGCCGCAGAACCAGGAGCGCAGGAGGGTTCACACCGTCAATCTGGTCTGCGACGATCTGCTCGCCCCGTACACCTCCGAGGTGCTGCGTGGCGTCACCAAGGCGGCGAACTTGGAGGAGATGGACGTCGTCGTGGCGCTTCTCCAGGATGTGGCCGGATCGACTCCGCAGGCCTGGACGAGGCGACTCCGCGCCGCCGGACACGAAGGCATCATCGTGGTGGCTTGCGAGTTGACGGACGCTCAGCTCACTGCCCTCGACCGAGCCAGGATGCCGCTGGTGGCGATCGATCCGTTGAGCCTTCCCTCGATCGAGGTGGCCAGTGTTGGGTCGACCAACGCGGCTGGGGGCGTCGACGCGACCGAGTATCTGGTCGGTCTGGGCCATCGGAGAATCGCCTTCGTCGGCGGACCGGTGACGTCGACCTGCGGACAAGCCCGGCTGCACGGCTACCTTGCCGCGATGAGCAATGCTCGTCTGCGCGTTGACACGGACCTGGTGTCGCACGGTCCGTTCGTCACCCCCACCGGTCTCGCCGAGGGACAACGCCTGCTCGGGCTGGGCGAGCCACCCACGGCTGTCATCGCGGGGAACGACTCGATCGCCATCGGAGTGATCGAGGCCGCCCGGCAACGCGGGCTCGCCGTACCGGCGGACCTGAGTGTCGTCGGCTTCGACGACACCTATCTCGCCGAATCGTCGACTCCGCCGTTGACCACGGTCCGCCAGCCCCTGCAAGAAATGGGCGCCTTCGCCTTCCGGACACTGCTCCGCGTCCGCGACGGCAAACCACCAGGCGCCCGCCACACAGAGTTGGCCACTCAGTTGGTGATCCGAAGCTCCACCGCCCGGCCTGCCACCTGACCGCAGAGACAGCCTCAAGCTGCTGGAGGTCAGCCGTTGAGGAGGTGGAGGAGGGCGTTGGCGTAGGCCTGCTCGGCGTCCCGGGCCGGGAAGCTGCTGTCGTCCGTGAGGCGGATCGTGTAGCCGCCGGGCGCTACTTCCAGGGCCTGGAAGTGGGTGCCCAGGAGGTTGCGGAGCTGGTCCTCGCGGGGGAGCCAGATGACTTCGCGCTGTTCGATGCTGTCGAGCGCCCACTCGGTGGTGCCGTTGAACCCGATCACCTTGCCGCCGGGGTAATCGTGCACCTCGACGGTCATGTCGCTGACCACGAACACGTCCTCGTCCATGTCGCGGTCCGGTACCACGAACCGGTCCCCGGCTCCCGGTACCCAGAGAGCTCCGGCTTTGCGTAGTCGTTTCGCCTGCTCAACCGTGATCACACTTCCATCCTGCCCACCGCGGGCAAACGCTTCACCTCCACCGCGCGCCCGCCCACAGAGCGAGACAGCGACCACCGCCGTACGGCGTACTGAGGGTACGGATCAATGGGTGGTTGGGCGCCAGTACTGGCGTTTGTCCTCGTCGCGGACGGTGTAGCCGGGCTTGGCGACCTCTTCGCGGAGTTCGCGGACGTCGTGCTTGCCCTCGTCGCCGAGGGCGAACACCTTCGAGCGTGCCTTCAGGACCGCGTTGCCGTCCAGGAAAGCCACCGCCACGTGGTTCCGCGGTACCCGGGTCGTCTTCTGGTTCTTCAGGAACTCGACCTCGGTGTTCGTCATGGTCACCTTCAGCGTGTCCTCGAGCGCCGCTGCCGCCAGGAAGACACTGGCGACCACGCCGATCGCGGTGAGCAGCGCGACCACCCACCAACTGTCGGCCTTCGCGATCAGTTCGAGCGGCCCTGGAACGGCACCCACCGCTGGTCGACCGCCCAGTCGGCGTTCCGCGGCAGGAAGAACCCGAGCGCGAGCCCGGCCAACGGGAATCCGCCGTACAGCACCACCTTGTCGGCGGTGGAGTGGCCGATCACGGACTTGGTGGATGAGTCGGTGCTCATGGCTTACTCCTCGCCTCTCGGTGGCGAGGCGGAACAGCGTGACCAGTTCGTCCCCGCACGCCGTGAGGTCGGTGCCCTGGGTGCTCCGCCCAGTAGGTCAGCGCACCGTCGATGGCTGCGTGATCGTCATCGCGAGCACCTTCGGGTCGAAGGCGCGGAACTCGCCGGCCTGCTGACCCGCGCGCAAGGTGGCGACCAGCTCGGCGACGGGAACCGCGTCGCGCTCGGCGAAGACCGGCTTTCCGTCCGGGGCGCGGTGGTTGACGATGATCTCCGCCACCGCGACCAGCCGGGACTGGTTGTCGCGCAGGTAGGCGAGCCGGGAGCGGATGTACGCCGCCAGCCGGTCGGCCGAGGTCGTCTCGGCGTCCAGGTACGGCTTTATGAACGCGGCCCAGTCGTCGATCACCTGGAGCCTCGCGGGCCACCCTGACACCATGCAAAGGAGGCACCGGAACAAAGGACCCCGACGACGACCGGGAACGACGACCAGGCCGACGAGAGGAAGAACTCGATGGCTGACAGGGACGGGATCTGGCTGCGGTTCTTGTCAGGACCGGAGATCGACTCGCTCGGGCTGACTCGGACGGAGCTCGTCGACGCGGTCGAGGAAGCGGTGCGGGACCACGGTGAGGGCGAGACCAGCTTCGAGCCACGGGTGCACCTGATGCCGGACAACGGAGGGATCGGGCACTTCAACGTCCTGCGCGGCCACCTGAACCGGCTCGGCGAGAACGGTGTCAGCGGTGTGAAGGTGGTCGGCGACTTCGTGCCGAACTACCAGGTCGGGCTGCCGAGCGAACTCGCGATGGCGACCTTGTTCGACCCGACCACCGGCGTCCCGCTGGCGGTCCTGGACGCGACCATGATCACCGCCGCGCGCACCGGCGCGATGACGACGGTCGGCGCCCGGTACCTCGCCCGCCCGGACAGCAAGATCCTCGCGCACGCCGGCGCTCGCGGTACGGCGTGGTGGAATGTCACCATGCTCGACGATCTCCTCGACCTCGACGAGATCCGGGTGACGTCGCGCCGGCCCGAGTCCCGGGAGAAGTTCGCGGCGGAACTCTCCGCGGAGTTGTCCACGCCGGTCCGGGTGGTCGCCACCGCGGAGGAGGCCTTCGACGGCGCCGATGTGATCGTCGAAGCGACCCGGCTGACCGAACCGGAACCACTCCTGCGTACTGCGGCCGTCCGCCCCGGCGCCTTCGTCGTCCCCTACGGCACGGTGAGCGCCGTCGAACTGGACCTGCTGGACGTGATGGACAAGGTGGTCGTCGACGACTGGCGCGAGGCGCAGTCCGGGCGGTTCGGCGCGCTCCGCCGGCACGTTGACTCCGGCCGACTCTCACCCGAGACCCTGTACGCCGAGCTGGGCCAGATCGTCGCCGGGCAGAAGCCGGGCCGGGAGAAGGATGCCGAGCGGATCCTCTTCTGGCACCGCGGGTTGTCCCTGCTCGACGTCGCCATCGCGCACCTGATCCTCCGGCGCGCCGAGGCCGCGGACGTCGGCACGATGCTGAGATTCCACTGACATGCTGATCGACCGCACCGAAGACCTTGGCCCCCGGCAACTGATCGATACCGAGCCGCTCGAACTCTCCCGCAACCTGCTCGACCGCCTCGGCGCCACCCGGTACGCCGTACTGGGTGCTCTGCGCACCGGTGATCCCGTCTACGGCGTGAACACCGGGATGGGGGCCATGAGCAAGCGTCGGCTCACCGACGAGGAGCAGCGGGTCCACCAACGCAATCTCCTGCTCGGACGAGCTGCGGGCGGACCGCCGTGGTTGGCACCCGACGAGGCTCGCGCCGTCGTGGTCGCGCGCCTGAGGACCTTCCTGACCGGCGATGCGGGTGTCTCGCCCGAGCTCTGCTTGCAGTTGGTGGCGCTGCTCAACAGTGGCGTGGTGCCCGCGATCCCGGTCGGAGGCGCGGGCTCGGCCGGCGAGATCATCCCGCTGGCCCACGCCTTCGGCCCGCTGGTCGGTATTGGGTCGGTTCTCCAAGCAGACGGGACGATCTGGCCGGCCGACGGCGTGTCGCCACCCTTCGAGCTGGGTCCGAAGGAAGGGATCTCGCTGCTTGCCGGGATCCCCGGTGCTACTGGCAGAGCGTGGCTGCAGGTGGGGCGCGCGCGACGGCTCGCGGATCACCTGAGTTTGGTCGCCGCTGGCTCCATCGCGGTGATCGGCGCGAATCGCGACCCGTACAACCCCTTGTGTGGCAGGGGAGACGAGCTGCTGACGGCTGAGCTGGAGCGGATTCTGCGGCTCGCCGGACCGGAAGATGGGCCACGGTCACTGCAAGCGCCAGTGTCGTTCCGAGTCGCAGGACAGGTCATCTCGCATGTCAGGCGATCCGTCGCGCGTCTCGACGAGGCGGTAGAGCGTGCGCTGACCGGCGTGACGGATTCGCCTGCATTTCTTGAGGGAACCTTCATCGGAACGGCGGGATTCCACGGCATCGACCTGGCCGCGCATTGCGATCAACTGGTCGCTGCGCTGACTCATGCGGCAGAGGTGTCGACGGCCCGGATTCATCGGCTGCTCGATCCTGCCGTCACCGGACTACCTGCACAGTTGGCGCACGATCCTGGTCCGCAGGCGGGCCTGGTGACTGTGCACAAACGAGCCGTCGCCACCGTCCACTACTTGCGCCGACTGGCGTTGCCTTCGGCAATCGGTGCGCTCGAGACCTCCAACGGGCAAGAGGATGTGCAGAGCTTCTCGTGGGAGGCTGTCGGCGTGCTGGGTGAGGCGGTGCGGCTGACGCGTGAGGTCGCCGCCTGTGAGTTGCTTGCCGTGTACCAGGCATTCGCGCTGTCGAAAAAGCCTGTGCCGCAAGGGTTACGGGACTTCCTCGGCTCCGTAGCGGACGTCGTACCGGCGATCGATGCCGACCGGCCGTTCGGTGTGGATGTGGGCCGGCTGCTCGACACCGTGCTCTGATCACGTGGCGTTTGCCGTTCGTGACTCCGGGTATCCCGAGGTCGAAGGCAGTTGCCGACGACAACCAGAACGGGGATGGACAGCGATGAGCCTCAGCCGCTTCCTCCGCCGCGGGACGAACCACCGTCAGCCCCGGTATGGAGGACATCAGCCGCGCAGGCCAATCCGCAGTACTGTCGCGCTGAGGAGGAGCCATCACCAAGGTCGGGCTCATGCGGATCGCGCCTGCCCGGCCTCGAAAACCTCGTGCTCCAACGGTTCTGCTGCGACGTACCGGGCGAGCTCCGTCGCCATCAGGCGGCCTTGCCGGCGGCGCTCGGTGTTCAGGGTGCCGGCCAGATGCGGCGTCACCACCACGTTCGGCAACGAGAAGAGCGGCGACCCCGGCAACGGCGGCTCAGGATCGGTGACATCCAGTACTGCGAACAGGTCCGGGCGATCACCCAGCACGGCGACCAGCGCCTCTTCGTCGATCAGCGCGCCACGAGCCGTGTTGATCAGCGTCGCGTCGGTCTTCATGGTCGCCAGCAGGGAAGTACTGACGATCTGGCGGGTCTCGGCGAGCACAGGTGCGTGCAGCGTCACCACATCGGACGTCGCGAACAACTCCTCGAGCGACACCAGCCGGACTCCCAGCGAAGCCGCTAGAGCAGGATCGACGTACGGGTCGTAGGCCTGCAGGACCAGGTCATGCCGGGCGAGCAACCGGGCGGTCGCCTGACCAGTAGCACCGAGCGACATCAGCCCGACGACTGATCCGTTCGCGCCGGGTTCATTGGTTGCCCGCGGCAGCGATTCGCCCAACGCCCGGGCACCGAGCACATAGCGCCAGCCGTGCTTCAACGCGTAGAGCACCTGCGCGAGGGTGAACTCGGCAACGGACGCGGCGATCACCGAGTTGGCCGTGGTCACCCGCACGCCCCGAGCCCAGGACTCCGGCGTGACGATCGAACGCACCGACCCGGCTCCGTAGAGCACCAACGCCAGCCGGGGAGCGGCAGCCAGCAGATCGGCAGTCAGCTGCGGACCACCCCAGGCCGTGACGAGTACCTCGACCTCCGCGAGCAGTTCCGGCGTGAGCTCGGACGGCGTCAGCGGAGGAGCCAGGATCCGCAGGTTCTTCTCGAGTGCGGCGCGCTCGTCGTCGCCGTACACGTCGGGGAATCGGGCGAGGTCCATCACGTAGAGGCCGTTCAGCATCAGACCACCTCCTGAACGGCGGCCCGAATCGCCGCCAAACGCGCTGGGCCGGCATAGTAGTACCGCAGCGCCCATTCAGCCAGAGATCGGGAGCAAGCCTGGCAGAGGCAAATGGACAACAGATCCCGCGCACAAGCCGACAGATCGGCGCCGGAGGTCTTCTCATGCTGGCTCAAGTGCTCGAACCCGAGCCAGCCGCAAGCCTCAAGCATCAGAGCAGGGACGTCGTAGAGTTCGACGATCTCCCGCACCAGCGTCGACGCATACTCCCGTACGTCCGGTTGGGCCGGGCACAACCGATAGCCGAAGACGCACGGAGTGGTACGCAGCCTGCAGGGTGATCGTGTCGACGCCGAGCTCGGCGAAGCGCGCGGCCGCGGTTGGATCGCCGACCAAGTCCCAGGTGTAAGCGAAGGCGCCGTGCCTCACCATCGCGGGATCACCGGGTCCCAGCCCGCCTGCACCGCCCGCATCGGCGTGATGTCGTCCCGGGTGTCGAACCCGCACTTCTCGTACTGCTCGGCCAACCTGGCCAGAGAGTCCAGGTCCAGCTCGACACCGAGCCCAGGCGCCGAGGGCACCCGCACAGCTCCGTCGACGAACTCCAGCACCCCTTCCTGTACTACGTCCTCGACGAGGTACGGGTAGTGCGTGTCGCAGTCGTAGGTGAGCTCGGGAGTCGCTCCGGCTAGGTGAGTCATCGCCGCCAGGCTGATGCCGAGGTGTGAGTTCGAGTGCATCGACAGGCCGATCCCGAAGGTCCGGCAGATCGCGGCCAGTTCGCGCGAACGACGCAACCCACCCCAGAAGTGGTGGTCCGAGAGCACCACCTGAACGGCATCGACCTTCACGGCGGGCGGGAGATGACTGAAGGCGGTCACGCACATGTTGGTTGCCAGCGGCATCGACACCTCGCGGGCCACCGCGGCCATTCCGTCGATCCCGCCGGTCGGATCCTCGAGGTACTCCAGCACACCGTCGAGCTTCTTGCCGACGGCGATGCTGCTCTCCACCGTCCAGCCGGCATTGGGGTCGAGGCGCAGCGGATGCTCGGGAAAGGCGTCGCGGAGCGCGAGGATCGCGTCGGCCTCCTCGGACGGTGGCAGCACACCGCCCTTGAGCTTGAGCGACTTGAAGCCATAGCCGTCGACCATCCGGCGCGCCTGGGCAACGATGCCCTCGGCATCCATCGCCTCACCCCAGCGATCCGGTTCGTACCCCGGGTCGGGGTCGTGCACGGCCGGCTTGAAGAACAGGTACCCGCTGTACGGCACGGTGTCGCGGACCTTGCCGCCGAGCAGTTCCACCACCGGGCGTCCGAGAGCGCGACCCTGTAAATCCCAGCAGGCGACCTCGAAGGCGGACAGCACAGTGGCCAGGGTCTTCTCGTCACTCGCCTCGCCGACCAGGCCGTGGGTTGCCCTTCCTGCCGTTGCACCGAGGGTCTCGCGGATGATCCGCTCGAGTCCGTTGAGGTCGAACGGATCCAGGCCGGTCAGCCGCGGCGCCACCTTCCGCAGCGCGGACAGGATCGCCAGGTCGCCGTAGGTCTCACCCAGACCGGTCAGCCCCTCGTCAGTGCCGACCTCCAGGATCGAGCGCAGCGCATACGGCTGGTGGATGCCCTGGATGTTGCGCAGCGGCGGGTCCTTCATCGCGATCGGGGTGATGACGACCTCGGTGATCTTCATGCGGTTTCCTTCCGGACGAGGGTCAGGCCGTTCTCGAGGATCTGGTCCAGTTCCTCCAGGTGTTCCGGCAGCGGGTCGGTGAGCGGCGACCGGACGGAGCCGACATCGGTCCAGCGCTTCCGGACCGCCGCCTTCACCAGCGACACGGCATACCCCGCACCCTTGTCCCGCAACTTGACCAGCGGCAGATAGAACTCAGGCAGTAACTCGTCCAGCCCGGCCTCGTAGGCGTGCGCGATCTCCGGCGCGAAGCAGTGCACCGCCGACGAATACGCCCGTACTCCGACCGCGGCGTACGAGCGAGCCGTGACCTCAGCCGTCGGGAGCCCGTTGAAATAGGTGAGATCGGGGGCCACGGCCATCATTCGCTGGAGGAGATCGAGGTCGCCCAGACCGTCCTTGAAGCCGACCACTCCCGGGATCCGGGCGAGTTCGGCGACGCTGTCCGGGGTGAAGATCGCGTTGTCGCGCTGGTACGCGATCAACGGCAGCCCCGCGGTCGCGGCGAGTCCGCGGAAATGGTCGAGCAACCCCTGCTGTGACGGCTTGATCAGGTACGGCGGCAACACCAGCAGCCCGTCCGCTCCGGCTTCGCGCGCGGCCGCGGCGAACTGCCGTGCCATCGCGGTGCCGTAGCCGGTGCCCGCGAAAACGGGCAATGCGCCCGCGGCCTCCTGTACTGCGGCGCGCACGGCGGCGGCGTACTCGTCGAGGGTGAGCGAGAAGAACTCCCCGGTCCCGCAGCAGGCGAAGATCGCCGCTGGGCCGGCGTCGATCTGGTGACGCAGGTGCTCGCGGTACGGGCCGAGCGCGAGCGCGTCGTCGGCGTCGAAGGCGGTCACGGGGAAGGAGGAAAGACGGTCCAACTGCATCGGCGGCACCTCACTGGCGACGGGTCGGTAAGCGCTTGCCAAGTGACCTTAGTCGCCGATCGGAGGTCCGGCAAGGGACCCTCTGAAAGCGATTTCAGAACCAGTGCGCCGTTCTCCGGTCATTGAGCTAGTCGTTGCAGGTTGCGGCCGGGGCGAGGTTTGCGCCACGCTGTGCAAGCGCTTTCTGAGGATTGGGAGGAGTGCGTGCAGAACCGGCCAGGTCGGTCCCCTCGCGTCACGATCAACGACGTCAGTACGGCGGCCGGCGTCTCCGCGGCGACGGTGTCGCGGGTCCTGAACGGCACCGCGAAGGTGGACTCGTCGCTCGTCGACCGAGTGCACGACGCCGTCCGCGATCTCGGCTATCGCCCGAACGCCGCCGCCCAGGGACTTGCCCGGGGTGAATGGGGAACGATCGGCGTGCTCGTGCCGGACCTCGCGAACCCCTACTTCCCCGAGGTGCTCAAGGCGGTCTCGGCTGTCTCCCGGGCGCACGGCCGCCGGATGATGGTGATGGAGTCCGACGAGGATCCCGCCGTCGAGCACGACCTGGTCGAGGACCTGATGCGCTGCTGTGACGGCGTGCTGCTCTGCTCGCCGAGGATGCCGCGCGCCGAACTGGCCGAACTGGTCTCGCGCAAGCACCCGATGGTGCTGTTCAACCGGGTCGTCCCGGGGTTCGCCGTACCGTCGATCTCGGTCGACTTCCACAGCGGGATGACCCAGGTCTGCGGGCATCTCGCCCAGCTCGGGCACCGGCGCGCGGCGTACCTGAGTGGGCCGTCCGCCTCCTGGGCGAACGCCGAGCGCATCCGCGCGTTCGAGGCCGCCCGCGCCTTCGGGCTCGAGGTGACCGTCGTCGACTGCGGAGCCACCAGCCGGGCTGGGTACGACGTTGTCGCCGGCGTGCTGGAATCCGGCGTGACGGCGATCCTGACCTACAACGACCTCGTCGCGTTCGGGGCGTTGTCGAAGCTGCGTGAACAGGGCGTCGAGGTGCCCGCGGAGGTCTCGGTGATCGGCTTCGACGACATCTCGCTCGACCGGGTCGCGCACTCGAACCTCACCACGGTCTCGGTACCGCGGGACGAACTCGGCCGCCGGGCCGGCGAGATCCTCGAGCGGCTCCTGGTCAACGGCTACGACGAGGACCCGCTCTACCTGCCGATGACCCTGCACGTCCGCGACACCAGCGGTCCACCACGCACCTGATCGGTAAATAGCTACTGGCTGCCGCTGGCGGCGGCGAGAATGGTGGGTATGTACGTACCGAAGCACTTCGCTGCCGACGACGACGTAGTACGGGATCTGCTCGTGAACCACGGGGCGGGGAACCTGGTCACGAACACGGCCGATGGCTTGCTGGCGACGCTGCTTCCCTTTATTTACGACCCGACCGTCGGGGAGCATGGCGCATTGCTCGGGCATGTTGCGCGGAACAACGAGCAGTGGAAGGCTCCTGCGCTCGGTGAATCGCTGGCCATCGTGGCCGGTCCGGACGTGTACATCAGTCCGTCGGTTTATGCGGCGAAGGCCGAACACGGCCGCGTCGTACCGACCTGGAATTACGTCACTGCCCACGTTTACGGGCAACTCGTCGTACATGACGATCCCACCTGGCTCGAGGATGTCGTTCGCAGGTTGACGACCAAGCACGAAGCGGCCTTCGAGCAGCGGTGGTCGGTGGATGACGCGCCGGCGGCCTTCGTCGCCGGTCAGCTGCGCGCGATCGTCGGGCTCGAGCTGGTCATCACCAGGATCGAGGCGAAGGCGAAAATGAGCCAGAACCGGTCGGAAGCCGATGTCGACGGCGTGATCGCCTCGCTCGAGGCGCGAGGTGAGGTGGTGTCGGCTGATGCCGTCCGGGCGGCGAATCACAAGAGCTGAAGACGACACGCCGAAGCGGGAGTAGCTTTTCCGGCTCTTGTGTCGTTGGGCTTCGTGCGGGCCGGTCGATCGTGCCCGTGAGGCTGACCTGCCCGGCCTGTTGATGCACTCGGCCGATCCACTAGCCTGGGTCGGGTTTCGTCGGCGACGTGGAGGATTCCGTGAAGCGGTTCTTAGTACCGCCGAGCTGGCCCACGCCGCCCCGCCGCAGTTGGATGCCTCCGAAGACCTGGCGTCCTGATCCCTCCTGGCCGCCCGCGCCCGACGACTGGAAGTTCTGGGTCGACGGCAAGGGCAACGCGGTCCGCGGGCCTGTCGGCCGGTACGGCGGACCCTCGCAGCGGATGGTGTTCGCCGGAGCCGGCGGCCTGGTGCTGTTCCTCGCGGTGAACCTCTGGGCGATCTCCGCGATCGGCGTGTTCGGCGGGGACGACCCGAAGAACCAGGCGGCTCCGGTGCTCGACGACAGCAGTTCGACGCCGTCGGTCACGGCGACCCCGACGGTGCCGCCGAAGACCACCGCGGTGCCCTCGCCGCCGCCGTCGGTGCAGAAGACGACGGTCAAGCCGACGGCCACGCCGACCAGGACGAAGACGACGCAGAAGGCCGAGGAGACCGAGGAGCGTCAGCCGACGCCCACCAAGACGTCGACCCGGACCGTGCGCCCGCCCCAGCCGACGCCGTCGCGTCCGCCGACCCGCGAGGAGATCCTCGCGGAGTACTGCGCCAAGCACGACTTGGACGCGAAGTGGTGCGATCCGGACAACTGGCCGTCCGACCCGCCCCGCAACCGTCCCTGATCAGCACTGACCGCAGTCACAGCAAACAGAAGCTCCGGACGCCTTTCGCGTCCGGAGCTTCTGGCTTCCCGGACCTTGAACCACCTCGGCCTCTTGACAGCCGCGAGGTGTCCCAGCAATCTATAACCTATCTGTTTCAGAACGAAGAGGTTATGAATGGCTGTCGATCAGCTCAGTGAGGTGTTCAGTGCCCTCGCCGATCCGACCCGGCGGGCGATTCTGCGCCGGCTGACGGACGGGGACGCGACCGTCGCCGAGCTGGCCGCGCCGTTCAGCGTCTCCCAGCCGGCCATCTCGCGGCACCTGAAGGTGCTCGAGCAGGTCGGCCTGATCTCCCGGAGCCGGCGGGCCACCGCGCGGCTGAGTCACCTGGAGGCGGAGCCGTTGCGCGAGGCGGTCGGCTGGCTGATGGACTACCGCGCCTACTGGTCGGCGAGCTACCACCGCCTCGACGGACTGCTCGACGGACTGCTCGACGAACTGAAGGACGAATCATGAAGGTGATCGCCGAACCGGGCCTGCCGCAGGTCATCATCACGCGGGAGTTCGCCGCTCCGCGGGAACTGCTCTTCCGGGCCTACACCGAGCCGGAGTTGCTGGCCCGCTGGCTCGGCCCGGACTCGTTGACCCTGACCGTCAACCAACTCGACGTACGGCACGGTGGCCGATGGCGCTGGACCCACTACGACGCGGACGGCAAGGCCTACGTCTTCCACGGCCTGTACCACGGGACGCCGTCGCCCGAGCGGATCGTGCAGACCTATGAGTTCGGCGAGCGGCCCGGGCACGTCTACCTGAACACGATCACCTTCGAAGAACACGACGGGACGACGACGCTGCGCCAGAACACGGTGTTCCAGACGGTCGAGGAGCGCGACGGTTACGTCCGCGCCGACATGGAGACCGGCATCCGTGCCTCGATGGCGAAGCTCGACGACCTGGTGACCCGACTGGCCAAGGAGGCCTGACAATGCGTGAGTTGAGTGTCGACATGTTCAGCACCGTCGACGGGTACGGCGGCGGCGGCCCGCAGTCGGCGCCGTACTGGGGCTACGGTGCGCCCGGCCTGTACGACTGGGTCAACCAGCAGCTCGCCCAGGACCACATCATGCTGATGGGAGCGACGACGTACCGGGAGATGTCCGAGATCGTCGCGACCGAGGCCGACCCGAGCTTCGACCGGATGGCGGAGCTTCCGAAGCTCGTCTTCTCGAAGACTCTGACCCCGCCGCTGAGCTGGGCGAACACCACGATCATCGACGAGCCGGTCGAAACCGCTGTGCCCGCGTTGAAGGCGATGGACGACGATCTCCCGATGCGCACCATCGGCAGCCCGTCCCTCATCCGCAGCCTCTTCCGGCTCGACCTGGTCGACCGGCTCCGGATCATGGTCTTCCCGACGATCCACGGCACCAGTGGTGAGGGCCCGGTCTTCACCGACCTACCCGACGTCACCCTGGACCTGGTCGGCGCCACCGTCCTCGACGACCGTCTCGTGCTGCTGGACTACCGCGTCGGCGAGCGGCTGCATCCTCGAACGGACGATCAAGCAGGTCAGTGATCAGACGATGTTCTGCTCGGCTCGGAGGCTCGACGTACGGAAGCGGTTGGCATCCAAGGGGGAGACGTCGATGAAGGGCGCCCGGCCCAGGTAGAGGTCCCGGAGGACCTCGCCGATCGCGGGGCCCTGGAGGAAGCCGTGGCCGGAAAAGCCCGTGGCGTAGAGGAAGCGACTGATGCCGTCGGCCTCGCCGATCAGGGCGTTGTGGTCGGGGGTGTTCTCGTAGAGGCCGGCCCAGCTACTCGCGAGGCCGACGTCCAACAGCGAAGGAGCGCGCTGTTCCATCGCGGCGGTGAGGCGAGGAAGCCAGGCTTCCGTGGGAGACAGGTGGTAGCCGGGTTCCTCCTCCGGGTCGGACAGGCCGACCAGGAGGCCGGGACCTTCGCGGTGGAAGTAGAACGTGCTGCTGAAGTCGATCGTCATCGGCAGGTCGCCGGGCAGATCGGGGATCGCCTCGGTCACCACGATCTGCCGGCGCAACGGCGTCACCGGCAGCTCGACCCCGGCCATCGCCGCGAGCGGTGCCGACCAGGCTCCGGCCGCGCAGATCACCGTCGACGTCGCGACCCGGCCGCGCCGCGTCCGGACCCCGCGGATTTCGTTGCCAACGGCATCGATGCCGGTGACCTCGCACCCGGTGACCAGCGTCGCGCCGAGCCTCCGTGCGGCCGTGGCATACCCCAGTACGACGGACTCCGGCGTGCAGTGCCCGTCGTTGGGTGAGAAGCAGGCGGCGATCAGGCCGTCGGGCGACAACAGCGGGGCGAGCCGGATCGCCCCGGAGACCTCCAGCATCCGGGTCGGTTGCCCGGCCGCGTTCTGCAGCCGGGTGCTCTCCTCGAACAGCGCCACCTGTTCGTCGGACGACAGCAGGAACAGGTAGCCCACCCGGTGCAGGTCGATCTCCTGCCCGGGGCGTTCGCCGAAGCGGGCGAACGCCTCCAGGCTGCGGGCGCCGAGCGCGATGTTCAGCTCGTCGGAGAAGTTCGCCCGGACACCGCCCGCCGCCTTCGAGGTCGAGCCCGAACCGAGCTCGTTCCGCTCCAGCAGCAGGATGTCGGTGACGCCGGCCTCGGCGAGGTGGAAGGCGATGCTCGTGCCCATCACCCCGCCGCCGACGATCACCACCTCGGCGCGCTCGGGCAGAGTCACGGCAGTAGGAAGTTGTAGTCCGCCTCGACGGTGACGGTATCCATCTGCGCCTTCTGCAGCTTGCCCGAGTAGTCCCAGTTGAGCGACTGCCAGCGGGTGAACTGGTCGAGCACCCAGATGCCACTCTGCCGCGAACCATTGCCGGACTTGCCGTTTCCGCCGAAGGGCAGGTGTGCCTCGGCGCCGGAGGTCGAGTTGTTCACGCTGACCATGCCGGCCGAGATCCCCTGCGCGAACCGGAACGCCTTGTTCGGGTCGGTCGTGTAGATCGAGCTGGACAGCCCGTACCCCGACTTGTTGCCGAGGGCAATCGCCTCGTCGAGGGTGGTGTAGCTGGTGATCCCGACGACCGGGCCGAAGGTCTCGTTCAGGAACAGCTCGTCGCCGGACCGGACGCCGTCCACGATCACCGGATGGTAGAACAGGCCGACCGAGGAGTCGCCGACGAAGCCGTCCCGCGGGTTGTCCGCGGAGACCCGGCCGGTCGCGCCGATCACGGTGTGGTGCGCCGCGATCCAGCCGAGCGACTTCTCGAAGCCGGCCGCGAACTTCTCGTCCAGCAGCGGACCGAACAGCACGTCCTGGGTCGGGTCGCCCATCGCCGCCGAGGCCACCGCCGCGCTGAACCGCCGGACGAACTCGTCGTGCACCGACTCCTGCACGATCACCGTTCCCAGCGACGTGCACCGCTGACCCGCAGTACCGAACCCGGAGAAGAGGGCGCCTTCGACGGCCAGGTCGAGGTCGGCGTCCTCGGTGATCACCATCGGGTTCTTGCCGCCGAGCTCGAGGCACGGGGTCTGCAGGTGGCGGCCGCAGAGCTCGCCGATTCGGCTGCCGACCTCGCTCGACCCGGTGAACCCCACCTTGTCGATCAGCCCGGCCGCCAGCGCCTGCTCGAGTCCGGCGAACGTGTCGGGCCCGTCCGCGTACACGAGGTTGAAGACGCCCGCCGGTACGCCGGAGTGCGCGAAGATCTGGTAGAACGCGTCGGACACCACAGCCGAGTACTCCGCCGGCTTCCAGACCACAGTGTTGCCGCAGAGCAAGGCCGGCACGATGTACCAGGACGGCACCGCGACCGGGAAGTTGCCGGCCGAGATCACCGCGACGGCGCCGACCGGCCGGCGGAAGGTGAACAGTTGCTTGTCGGGCATCTCCGACGGCACCGTCTGGCCGTAGAGCCGGCGGCCCTCGCCGATGAAGAAGTCGCAGGTGTCGATGATCTCCTGCACCTCGCCGAGCGCCTCCGCCAGCGGCTTGCCGATCTCGCGGGTGACGAGTGCGGCCAGCCGGTCCTTGTTCGCCGTCATCAGCCGGCCGACGTTCGCGATCACCTGGCCGCGCTGCGGAGCCGGGAGCGCTGCCCAATCGGCCTGCGCCTCCCGCGCGGCCCGGGCAGCCTGGACGAACACGTCCGGCCCGGCGACCCCGATGGTGCCGACCACGTCGGCGGTGTTCGCCGGGTTGGTGGACGGCGTGGTGCGGACCGGATCCGGGACCCGCTCTCCGGCGACGACGGACAAGATGGCAGACGACACAGGTGGGTCCTCTCACTCAGAACTACGGTCCAGCCAGCCTCCGCCATCCACCCCACCCCTGCCAACCCACCCGCGCGCCGCTCCCCACCCTGCAGAACCCCACCCCACCCCTCACCTCACGCGCATCCCCACCCCACGCCCCGCGCACATCCCCCTCACCCCGCGCACGTCCCCCCGGCGCACATCCCCACCCCCTGGCGCACATCCCCACCCCCTGGCGCACATCCTCACCCCCCCGGCGCACATCCCCCCGCGCACATCTCCACCCGCCCGCTGGGCATCCCCTCCCGCCTGTCCCGTGGAGCAACTCGCCACGGCGAGCGCAGTACTGCGCGGCGGTGGCGGGGGTTGGTTGGTGGGGCGTGTGAGCATGCAGTGTGAGCGGTTTACGGCTGTCCGATGAAGAGATCGCGGCGATGACTCCAGCGGAGCGGCGGGAGCTGATCCTGCGGCTGGCCCTAGTGCCGGCGGGGCTGTTGCCGGCGCCGCGGACGATGGAGCGGATCCGCAGGTGGCGGCTGGCGTTGATGCTGGCCTGTGTGGCCGCGCTGATCCCGTGGACCGTCTACCTGGCGGTCACCCTGCCCAGCCACTACGAGGCGCGGAACTGGGTCGCCACCTGGGTCGGGTTCGACGTGATCCTGCTGGCGATGCTCGTCGCGACCGCGGTGTTCGGCTGGCGGCGACGGCTGTTGCTCTTCCCGGCCGCCTTCGCCTCAGGTGTCCTGCTCGTCTGCGACGCGTGGTTCGACGTTCTGACCAGCCAGCGGGGCGCCGACCTGGTCCAGGCCCTGCTCACCGCGTTCCTGGTGGAGCTCCCGCTCGCCTTCATCCTGATCGCCGGCCCGCTGCGGCTGCTCCGGTACGTCGCGATCCGCAACGGCCTGGTGGGGGCCGGCGTGCCGATGTGGCGGATGCCGATCCCGATGCCGGAGCTCTGGCCGCAGCGCAGAATTCCTCCCGGCTGATCTTGTGATTGCATTCACAAACGGTAGAATGGTGGTCCGCCGGGAACGGCGGTCGCCTGATCGGCGGTGTACAGCAACCATGTCGCAGTGACTGGGAGGGCGTACAGATGACGGAGCGCAAACCGCCCGGGATGAAGACCGAGGACTGGGTCGAGGCGCAGATCAAGCAAGCCCAGAACCGGGGCGAGTTCGACAACCTGGCCGGCGCGGGCAAGCCGATCCCGAAGCTGGGTGAGGCGCACGACCCGGACTGGTGGGTGAAGGACTTCATCCGCCGGGAGCAGATCGAGACCGACGCGCTGCTGCCGGTGTCGGTGCAGTTGCGCAAGGAGAAGGCACAGATCCCGGACAAGCTGCGCAAGATGCGCCGCGAGAGCGAGGTCCGGGACTACCTGCAGGACCTGAACAAGCGCATCCTGATCCAGATCCGCGACGCCACCGGAGCTGTCATCCCGGTCGGCACCGTCGACGAGGAGGCCCTCGTCGAACAATGGCTCCTCGACCGGCCGCAGGCGAATGCGCGACAGGCAGAGCCGGAGCAGCCTGCTTCCGCCAGGCGCTCCCTGTGGCAACGCCTGTTCGGCGCCTGACCGTCCTCTTCGGCCGGCCACGCGAGCGGGCTCGCAGAAGTGGTCGGGGTGGTGTGCACCGGAGATCCCACCGCCGGCCAGCTGCATCTGCATCCTCGTGCGTTCGACGCAGCCTTCGATCACCCGGCGGCGACTCCACAGGTTCGGTGGGGTTGTGGACAACTTGACCGGATCCGATGCGCGCGTCGAGTTTCGGTCAATCTTCGGAATCCCTTACAGATAAGGGCCTTCCGGACCGGAAACTGTCGGAGGGGGTGTCTAGGGTCTGAGGTATGGAGTTTCTGGGTGAGCGGCCGGTGTGGTCGATGAGTGACAGCGAACAGCTGTCCACTCTCGACGTCCTGCAGGCTGAGATCTCCCGGTTGCAGACCTACCGTCTGCAGGTTCTGGCCGCCTACGACGCGACCGGTCACGCCGCGACCCTCGGCGCCGGCGACACCGCCCGCCTGCTGGCGTTTCGGCACCGTCTCGACCCGGGCGTGATCAAGCGTGACCTGGGCCTGGCCAAGGCGCTGCGGAAGTACCCCGCCGTCACCGACGCCCTCCCCCCGGTCAATCCGGACCTGGATGGCGCGGACGCCGACGGCAGCGACGAAGATGCCGGCGCGGATGCCGAGGCCGATGCAGTGGTGTTGTCTCCGGCGCAGGCCGCGGCGATCGTGGCCGAACTGGAGAACGTGCCCAAGACCGTGGCGGTGGAGGACCTGGCCGTGGCCGAACAACAACTCGTCGCCCTGGGCCGCCACTTCAACCCCTCGGAACTGCGCAAGGCGGCCCGCCGGGTCCGGGACCTGCTGGACGCCGACGGCCCGGCACCCGAAGAGGACAAGGCCTATGCCCGGGAGGAGTTGCGGCTGCGGCCCGCGGACCGGGGTGTCAAGTTCAGTGGCTTCCTGGCCAACGAGAACGCCGAACTGTTCCAGGCCCTGATCCTGTCCGGTGCGAAGCCGCGTAAGACCGTCACCGGTGAGTTGGACCCGCGCTCACCGGACAAGCGCCGTGCCGACGCCCTTACCGACGTCCTCAACGTCGCCTCCAACGCCATCACCGCCGCCACCCCACCTGACACCGCCGGAGTATCCGACCCGGGCAGCGCGCCCGGAACCGCTGAGCTCCCGACCAGTCCCGGCGAGACTCCTGCCGCCGGTAGCGCCGCCCCGACTGGTGCAGCCGCGAGTGGTGCCGCAGGCAGTGCAGCCGGCAGTGGCGCTGCAGGCCGTGGTGTGGCGGAGGCCGGGTACGGCCCGAAGGCGCACATCACTGTCACCATCGACCTCAAAGACCTCACCGACGCCGGTGCCCACGCGGTCGGGACCCTGGTGCACGGCGAAGGGCTGTCCGCGGGCGCGATCCGCCGGTTGGCGTGCGAGGCGCAGATCATCCCGATCGTGCTCGGCGCGAACTCCGAACCCCTCGACGTCGCCATGGCCCAGCGCTTCGTCAACCGCGCCATGCGCCGCGCCCTGAACGCCCGCGACAAGGGCTGCGTCGTGTGCAAGGCACCGCCGATCTTCTGCGACGCCCACCACCTGATCTCCTGGATCGACAACGGCCCCACCGCCCTGACCAACCTGGTCCTGCTCTGCCGCCGCCACCACATCGACACCCACTACGGCCACTGGACCATCACCCTCCACGGCGGCACCGCCACCGTCGCCCGACCCGCCTGGGCCGAACCCGGCCCCACCCGAACCCGCTACCGCACACCCGCCAGCAGCTACGGCGGAGCTCCGGGGTCGCCCGGCCCTGCCCGGAACCGCGCCCACGACCCGGCTTGCACCACCACCGGGAACACCGCGGTCGCGCAGTTCGACCCCTGGGGTGACACCGACCCGCCCGAACCAGGCTCCGGCAACCACACCCCTCCACCCGACGACCCGTCCCCAGGTCAGCGGGCGCTGCACCACGCCAACAACCCGCCATCGGCCACCACCGACCGGGACTGGCGCCCTTCCGTCACGGGGTCCACCGAGCCAAGGACAGGACCGCCGTGCGCCCGACCGGGCTGACGGTCCCACGACGCAGCGCACCTCGTCCGGACAGGGCAACCGAAGATCACGCCACGCCGGGCGAGGCTGTCGTGCGCCCGCCCGACGGCCAGCATTGCGGATCTTCCCGAGTGAGTGACCCGCACCGCCGATCGGGCCGAGTGAGTGACCCGCACCGGGGAGTCGCGGCGCAGCAGCAATGACCCATTGGCCCCGCCGGACCCCCACCCCGGCTAGGACCACGCCGTCACCAGCGCGTCGGAGGTACTGCGTTCCGCGCCGGTCGGCGACGACGTCGGAACGGGCATGGGCAGACCGCTCGTACTCCGGAACGTCCACCAGGCTCGAGACCCTGCTCCCACCAGCCGCGATGATCGGTGGTGGCTGGCCTGTGTAGGTGTGCTCCGGGTGTTGTTCAGGTGTCGATGAGGGCTCGAGCTGCCGTTTCTATGGTTTGTTCGCTGAGGAGGACCTGGCGGGCTGCGTCGCCCAGGGGGACGAAGGAGTCCTCGCTGGTTACTCGGGCCATCCGGCCGGGGTAGCCGGCGTCGACGAGTGCCGCCAGGACGCCTTCGGAGACGCCGCCTGAGCGCCGGGTCTCATCGACCACCAGCACCCGCCCGGTGGCTGTTGCCTCGCGCAACAAATCCTCCACCGGCAGCGGCGCAAGCCAGCGAAGGTCGAGAACCCTGGTCCGCGGCAGCCTCGCCGCCACCCGCAGGCTCATCGGTAACCCGTTGCCGAACGTGACGATGGTCAGCCGGTCCCCGTCGCCGTACGTCCGGCCCCGCCCGATCGGCACATGCGCGGTCGGGTACGACGCCAGCCACTGCTCGTCGCCCTCGGTGTGCAGATCGCGCCGGTGATACAACGCGATCGGCTCGAGGAACACGCTGACGGTGCCCTCTGCCCGGGCGGCGGCGGCGCAACTGTGCAGCATCGCGGCGGCATCGTCGGGCCGGGACGGTGAAGCGATCACCAGCCCCGGGATGTCCCGCAGTACGCCGATCGCGTCGTCGTTGTGGAAGTGCCCGCCGAACCCCTTCTGGTAGCCGTAGCCCGCGATCCGCAGCAGCATCGGGTTGCGGTACTGCCCTTGGGAGAAGAACTTCAGCGACGCGGCCTCACCGCGCAGCTGGTCCTCCGCGTTATGCAGGTAGGCGAGGTACTGGATCTCCGGCAGCGGCAGCAGGCCGGACACGCCCGCACCGAGCGCCAGCCCGAGGATCGACTGCTCGTCCAGCAGCGTGTCGAACACCCGCGCGGCGCCGAACGCCTTCTGCAGCCCGCGGGTGACCCCGTAGACCCCACCCTTGCGGCCGATGTCCTCGCCGAACGCGATCGCCTCCGGGTACGACGCGAGCACGTCCCCCAGTGCGCGGTTGATCGCCTGGCTCAGGGTGAGCGGTTCGGTGTGCTCTGTGTCGACGAGGTGACCGGGCAACGACTTCCCGACGATCGCGCGATCGGGGAACCGCAGCGGCGCGGCAACGGCTTCGGCCGACTCGAGCTGGGGGAGTCCGGCCACCTCGCGGGCGATCCCCATCACCTCGGACCGCTTGCACTCGTAGAGGTCGATCACGTCCTCCGGTCGATGCCCGGCTCCCAGCAGCAGCCGGGCCGTGCCGAGCAGCGGATCCAGTTCCTCGTCAGCGAGAAGCTCGGCCGGGCTGCGGTAAGCCGCCTCCACGTCGGACCCGGCGTGGCCCATCAGCCGCACGGTTCGCAGCCGGAGGAACGCCGGCCGCCGGTTCCGCCGTACGAAGGTGGCCGCTTCGGTGGCCATCGTCAACGTCGCGTCCAGATCGGTGCCGTCGGCATCGAAGTACCTGAGCCCGGGGCGTTGCCCGTAGGCCTGCTTGATCCAGCCGTCCGGGGTGCGCACGCTGATCCCGATGCCGTTGTCCTCGCAGACCAGCAGCAACGGCATCGGGATGCCCTGGTACGACGCGTGCAGGGCGGCGTTGATCGCCCCGGTCGCGGTCGAGTGGTTCGCCGACGCATCGCCGAAGCTGGTCACCACGACCGCGTCCGCGGGCCAGGGCGACGGTACGCCGAGCTTGGCCGCCCGGGCGATCGAGAAGGCGACGCCCATCGCCCGGGGCAGGTGCGAGGCGATCGTCGAGGTCTGCGGGATGACCGCCAGGTCGTGCCGCCCGAACACCTTGTGCCGGCCGCCCGCGATCGGCTCGGTGGTCGCCGCGGCCACGCCGAGCAGGATGTCCCGGATCCCGTCCTTGTCCTGGTGCTGCTCAGCCCGGGCCAGGTAGAAGGCGCCGGACCGGTAGTGCAGCAGCGCCGGGTCGGTCGGGCGGAGGGCGGCCGCGACCCCGGCGTTCCCCTCGTGGCCGGACGACCCGATCGTGTAGAACCCGTGCCCCTGGGACTGGAGCCACCTCGCCGCCAGGTCGGCGTGCCTGCTGCCGAGCTGAGCGTCGTACAGCCTCCTGAGCAGGTCGGCAGGGTGGTCACAGGGAGCCGGCTTCAGCGCCCGGACCCGTTCGGCGAAGAGTTCGTCGACCTGGGTCACCGGTCAGAGTCCGCAGTCGAAGCCGTCGTCGTTGGGGTTGGCGTCGGCCAGTTTGTCCAGGATCCGGGCCGCGCGTCGTAGGTCCTCACTCGAAACATGATCCGCGAAGAAGGTGGCGACCACAGCGTCGACCACGGGTTGAGCCTTCGCGAGCGCCTCCCGGCCGGACTCGGTGAGCTCCGCCCAGGTGGCCCGGCGGTCCTCCGGCGAGGTCTTGCGGACCACCCAGCCGTCCTTGTCCTCGAGCTTGCCGACCAGCCGGGTGCCGCCGCTGCGGGAGATCATCAGCCGCTCCGCGAGTGGCGCCATCCGGAGCCGCCCGCCCGCCTGGTCGAGGATCTGCAGCACCTCGTGCTCGAAGTACGTCATACCCGCGTTGCTGCGCAGGGTGTTGTCGAGGTGGGTGAAGAGCAACGTGTCCGCCCGGTACAGCGCCCGCCAGGCACCCAGTTGGTCCACGCTCATCTGCTTCGTCGCCATGCCGGTGAGTATACGACGCAACTGTTGACATGTGAACTGTTCACCTGTGTATGGTGGCGGGACGTTCTGGATCGAGGGGATGGGCATCGTGAGCAAGGTCCGCTGGAAGGCAGTCCGGCCGCTGAGGCATCGGGACTACCGGCTGCTGTGGACCGGGCTGGCGGTCGCCCTGCTCGGCAGCGGGCTGTGGCTCGTCGCGCTCGCCTGGCAGGTGATCGAGCTCGGCGGTGGTCCGGTCCAGCTCTCGGTCGTCACCACCGCGTACAGCATCGGCCTGGTGGTCTGCGTCCTGTTCGGTGGGATCGCGGCCGACCGGCTCTCGCAGCGGTCGGTGATCATCGCGGCCGACACCGTACGAGGTGCCGTGCTGCTGGTGGTCGCCGCGCTCGCGCTCACCGGGTGGCTCGAGATCTGGCACCTGGCGGCGGGCGCAGTACTGATCGGCGCCGGTGAAGCCTTTCTGATCCCGGCCTACACCGCGCTCGTACCGCGGCTGCTGCCGCAGGAGGAGTTGCTGGCGGCCAACGGTCTGGAGGGGACTCTGCGGCCGTTGGCTCAGCAAGCGACCGGCCCGGCGCTCGGTGGTCTGGCGATCGCCGCGCTGTCTCCCGGGGTCGCGATCCTGGTGGCCGCGCTGACCTACTTCTTCTCCGCTGCGTGCGTGGTCGCCATGCGGGTCCGCCCGGAGCCTGCCGAAGCTCCGGGCGAGTCGGATGAGGCGGCGGCGACGGGTGCCCGGGCGATGCTCGCGGACCTGCGGGAGGGGTGGACCTATGTCCGCGAGACCCGGTGGCTGCTCGCCTCACTGCTCTTCGGCACGGTGTTCGTGCTGCTGATCCTGGGTCCGCTCGAGGTACTGCTGCCGTTCGCGGTCCGCGATCAACTGGGCGGTGGGCCGAAGGACTTCGGGCTGGTGCTCGCGGCGTTCGGCATCGGTGGTGCGGTGGGTGCGCTGCTGATCTCGTCACGCAGTCTGCCGAGGCGCTACCTGACCGTGATGACGGTGATGTGGGGTGTCGGATCGCTGCCGTTCGTGCTGCTCGGGTTCGCGACGGACCTCTGGGTGATGGCGGCCGGTGCCGCGGTCGTCGGTGCGACCGGTTCGGCGGCGATGGTGATCTGGGGGACGCTGCTGCAACGGCGGGTGCCGGACCACCTGCGCGGGCGGATCGCGAGTCTCGACTTCTTCGTGTCCCTGCTGCTGATGCCGGTGTCGATGGCGCTCGCGGGCCCGGCCGGCAGTCTCTTCGGGGTCACCGCGGTCTTCATCGTGGCCGGTGTCGGTCCCGCGATCATCTGCTTCGTGGTGATCTGGTTCGGCCGGATGCCCTCCGACGAGCTCGCCAACCCCCTGGACCACGAGGAAGTGGACCAGGAGCCGGTGCAGGATCAGGTGGTGGGAGTGGATCAGGAACCGGTGGCGGCTGTGGCGGACTCGGTGGGAGCGTCGAAGCGGATCAGCTCCGACGCCTGATCACGACCCCAGTCGACCGGCGTACGACCGGCCTCCTGCCAGCCCGCCCTTCGGTACAAGGCGATCGCCGCGCCGCAGTTGTCCGCAACCTCCAGCCCGAGCCGCCGGCCGTGCTCACCGGCGACGGCGGCGCAGTGGTCGAGCAACCGCCGGCCGAGCCCCGCGCCGGTCTGCTTCGGATCCACGAACAATCGCTCGACCAGCGCGTCCGAAGCCCCGTTCGCGGTCAACGCGACATGTCCCGCGAGCCGCTCATCAACGGCGATCACCCAGCAGCCGAGAGCGTCCGGCGGAGTCAGCCAGTGCGCGGGATCCTCGGGCCAGTTCACCGGATAACCAGCGGTTTCCTGCACGCCTCGCAGGAGCCGAACGCACTCGTCGAGGTCCCCCTCGACCCGTTTCCGAACCTCGATCGTCGCCATCGCCCAACCCTCACACATCACCCCGCCCGCGCCAGCCACCGGCCCGGCTCCGCAATCGGGACCGATCGGCGGGAACAGTTCCGGTCGCCGGTTCGTTGTTCCTGTATCGGCTGTCGGCGCTGTGGGGAGCGAGGCGGCCGTTTGGTGGGGACCGTCTGGGGTGCCCACCGCTATGTCCCGTTCACGATGACAAGTGAGTCCGGCGAGATGCACCTATCCCCTAGAGCGCAGCGCACGGCGATCGCGGCCGGCGCGGGGGTCGGTACGGCCGGGTTGCTGGCCGGGGTGCTGTTGCTCGGCCCGCTCGCGGCCACGATCCTGCTCGCAGTGGTGTTCACCCTCGCCTGGCCCCTGGCCGCGGTGGTTCTGCATATCGCCGACGAGGTGCCGTACCGGTCACCCGTGCTGGTGGCAGCCGCTTCCGCCGGTGGAGTGCTCTGCGTCCCGGGCATGGTCAAGCTGCTCAGCTGGGGAGCGGTCGGCCTGGTGATCGCCCTGTTCGCGGCCGGCGTCTTCGTGCTGATCGACCTCGCACTGCCCGGAGACCGCCGGCCGCGCAGGAGGGACCGCCGTCGCCAGAAGACGCAGTACCGCGGCCTCGCGGCGCTGAGCAGGGCCGACGATTTCGAGGACGAGAAGCTGATCGCCTCGCTCCAGTGCCCCCTGAGCATCGAGGAACTCTGCAGCGTCTGGGGTGAGACCACGGCGACGCTCGCGCAGGGCGCCGGGCCGCGGGACCGGCAGGCGGTCGCCGAGGTACGCCGGATCTGCCTGGACGAGTTCGAGCGCCGCAACCCGGACGGCTTCCTGCGCTGGATCGAGGCAGGCGCTCCCGGCGACCCCAGCAGCTACCTCCTCCCCAACTCCAACGAATGAGCCCAGAGGTCAGCGGCTCCTGAGGAGCATGGTCAGCGCGACAACGGCAGCCCGGGCCGACGCCGGATTCTGCGCGGTGACCATGCAGCAACGACCTGATGGAGGACGTCTGACTTGAGTGTTTCTCTCGACCTGCTGCGGACCTTTCTGGCGATCTACCGGACGGGGTCGATCACCGCGGCCGCCGAGACGCTCGGGTTGTCCCAGCCGACGGTGACCGCGCACCTCAAGGCGCTGGAGGCGGCGCTCGGGCGGCCGCTGTTCGAGCGGCAGGCACGGGGCGTCCGGCCGACCACCGCCGGTGACGAGCTGGCGCGCCGGATCGCCGAGCCGATCGACGTGCTGCAGGGTCTGGTGGTCGACAAGTTCGAGGAACCGGTCGCGGCGACGGTCCAGCTCGGTGGACCGGTCGACTTCCTGTGTGACCAGGTGCTGCCGGCTCTGGCCGAGCGGCTCGGCGACGGCCTCCAGCTCCGGACCCGCGTCGGCCTGCCTGACGAACTGCTGGACAGCCTCGCCGCCCGGAGCCTCGACGTGGTGATCAGTTCGGTACGGCCACGCCGGGCCGGGCTGCGCATCACCCCGCTGTGCGACGAGACGTTCGCCCTGGTCGCCGCGCCCCGCTGGTTCACCGGTACACCGGTGTCCATGCCCGAGTCGTTGCGCAAGATCCCGCTGGTCGCCTACGCGGAGGACGCGCCGATCATCCGGCGGTACTGGCGCAGCGTGTTCGGAGTACGGCTGACCCGCGCGGCCGACCTCGTCGTACCGGATCTGCGCGGGGTGCTCGCCGCAGTACGGGCCGGCGCCGGGGCGAGCGTGCTCCCGCTGTACCTGTGCGGCCAGGCGATCGAGGCCGGCGAGTTGCGGTTGCTCGCCGAGCCGGATCTGCCGCCGCTCAACACCCTGTACGTCGTCACGCGATCCGACGCGGGGCACCGGAGCGCGGCGAGCGCAGTACGGGCCGAGCTGCTGCGGCAGTTCGCCTAAGCCGCCTTCTTCTTGGCAGCTTTCTTGGCCGTCTTCTTCGCGGTGCTCTTCTTCGCCGCTGCGGTCTTCTTGGCGGGACTCTTCTTGACCGCTGCGGTCTTCTTCGCCGGGCTGCTCTTGGCGCCACCCTGGCGACGGGACCGGGCGGCTTCGACGCTGGCTCGCAGCGCGGACACCAGGTCGGTCGTGGAGGTCGCCTCGGGCTCCTCCTCGTTGAAGACGATCTCCTTGCCCTTGCGCTTGTCCTCGACCAGCTTCTTCACCCGCTCGGTGTAGCTGTCCTTGTACTCCGTGGGCTTCCAGGCGCCGCTCATCGCCTCGACCAGGTCGACCGCCATCGACAACTGCTTGCCCTGGCTCACCTTCGCCGGCAGCGTGCCCACTTCCCCGGGATCCCGGATCTCGTCGGCGAAGTACATCGTGTGCAGCTTCAGCACCTTGCCGTCGGCCCGGATCGAGGCGAGGTACTCTTTGCCGCGCATCACGAACGTCGCGATCCCGGCCCGGTTCGTCTTGGCCAGGGCGTCGCGGAGCAACCCGTACGACGAGGCGTTCTCCTCGTCCGAGGGGCCGAGGTAGTAGGTCTTCTGGAAGTGGATCGGGTCGATCTCCTCCAGGTCGACGAAGGTGGAGATCTCCAGCGAGCGGGACCGGCCGGGCGCGATGTCGGCCAGTTCCTCCTGCTCGACGATGACGTACTCGCCGCCGCCGACGTCGTGGCCCTTGACGATCTTGTCGTAGTCGACCTCGCGGCCGGTCCGCTCGTTCACCCGCTTGTTGCGGATCCGGTCCGAGGTGCCGCGCTGGAACTGGTGGAAGTCGACCTCGTGCTCCTTGGTCGCGCTGAACAGCCCGACCGGCACCGAGACCAGCCCGAAGTTGATGTACCCGCTCCAGATCGCCCGCGCCATGACCGCCGTCCTCTCTCCGATCACTGCCACTGCCCAGACCACCAGTATCCAGACCGCCAGTACCCAGCCCGCCAACCCTCAGGCCGCGGGAATCACCCGTTCAGAGCCTGTTGTACCGCTTGCGCGCCTCTCGGGACTCCTTCTGCGCGGCCCGGGCCGCCTTGCGGGCCTCGTCGAGCTCCTCGCCGATCCGGTGCACCGCTTCCTGCGCCTCGGCGAGGGCGTCGCGGGCGTCGGAGAGCTGGCTGTCGAGATCTTCCACCGTCGCGTCGGCTGCCGCGGCGGCGGCGATGGCGTCGTCCAGTTCCTGCTTCGCCTCCGCCTTCTCGGCGGCTTCGCGCTCTTCCTGTTCGCGTTCGGCCTTCTCGCGCTTGGCCTTCTCCGCCGCCGACTCCTTCTCGGCCGCCTGGTCGGCTGCTGCCTTCTCGGACTCACCGGCCTTGGCGCGGCGGGCCTGGGCCCGCTGCCGGCGCTCGTCGGTGATCGGGGTGATGTTGGACGGCTCGCCGCTCTCGTCCACGACCCCGAAACCGACATGCCGCAGGGCGCTGCTCAGCTGCCCCTCACGAACGGCCTCGCCGGCGGACGGATCCACCAGGGCCGCGTCCAGGGTCTCGCGAAGCTTCTGGGCGACGTCAGCGCTGACCTTCTGGCCCTCTCGCTCAGCCAGACCGATGGCCGACTTCGAGAGCTTGTCGATCAGCTTGTGCCGCTTCGGCGTCAGCTCGCGGAGCCGCTCACCGTCAAGATCCGCCGTGGCCTCGCGGAACTCGTCGCCGAGCGCCAGCAGGTCGTCGATGTCGTCCGGCAGCTCCCGGGCAACCAGGTTGGCCAGCCAGCCGGCCACGGTGGGTTTGCGCAGCGCCTTCAGCCGGGTCGACCCGAGCTGGTCACCATCCGCCTTCAACTGCTTGGCGAGCTCGTTGCGAGTAGCAATGAAGTCGGCCGCCGACGCCGCGTAGAGCGCGCTCGCTGCCTCCTCGAAGTCCACCCGCCCGACGCTACAGGAACTCCCGGAGGCTCTGAACGAGTTCGGCCGGGGCATTTTCGGCGATGTGGTGGGTCGAGTCGATGCCGCGCCCCACCACGGGCTCCTTGCACCACGGGCGCCATACGGCCAGTGGGCCGCCGTAGATCTGCTCCATGTCGTCCCGGGTCGACCAGCACATCATCGTCGGGCAGGTGATCTGCCGTCCGGCCTCGCGATCGGCCTCGTCGTTGCGCCGGTCGATCCCCGGACCGGCCCGGTAGTCCTCGACCATGGCGTGCACGGTCGCCGGATCACGGATCGCGGCGAGGAAGTCGGCATGGTTCTCCGGCCCCAGTACATCGGGTGAGTTCACCGTCCAGGCGTTGTACCAGGTCTCGGGATCCGCGCAGATCACCCGTTCCGCCGGCTTCGCGGTCTGGGCGAAGAACCACCAGTGCCACCACATCAGGGCGAAGTCGGCGTCGCACCGCTCCAGCGCCTCGACCACCGGTACGCCGTCCAGTACGACGAGCTTCGTCACGACGTCCTGGTGATCCATTGCGGTGCGGTAGGCGACCTGCGAGCCCCGGTCATGCCCGACCACCGCGAACTGGTCGTGGCCCAGGGCAACCATGAGGCCGGCGACATCCGCCGCCATCGCCCGCTTCGAGTACGGCGTGTGGTCGTCGTCGCTGGCGGGTTTGCTCGACTGGCCGTACCCGCGCAGATCCGGGCAGACCACGGTGTATCCGGCGTCGGCGAGTGCCGGGGCGACCTGGTACCAGGTGGTGTGCGTCCGCGGGTGTCCGTGCAGCAGTACCACCGCCGGGCCCGGAACCGCCGTAACGGACCCTGAGAGCGATGTCGCCCACCAGGATCCGTTCCAGCTGGAATCCTTCGAACACGGTGTGTCCGGTCCTCAGCCCTCTGGAGGCTCCCTAAGGTCCCTCAGTCCTTGAAGGCGTCCTTGGCCTTCTCGCCGGCCTGTTTCAGGTCGGCCACCGACTTCTCGGCCTGGCCCTCGGCCTGCAGGTCCTCGTTGTCGGTCGCGTCGCCGGTCTTCTCCTTCATCTTGCCCTTGGTGCTCTCGGCGGCGTTCTTCATCTTGTCCCCGATACCCATCGGTTCCTCCTCCGTGCTGCCGGATCTGACCCCCGCTCCGGTGCCCAGCGCCAACCAACCCCATGCACGTCCGGCCGGGCAGCTTTCCAGCGTCCGTCCGCGAGCCGGTGAGGGCGGTTTTCCGTGGGGGTACCGGGAAGCATGCGGTTACGACGGAGCGACCCCGACAAACCCGGTCTGACCAGGCGCGGGCGGGGCAAGGGCTTCAGCTATCTCGATGCTGACGGCAACGTCATCACCGACGCCGAGGTGGTGGAGCGGATCCGGGCGCTGGTGATTCCGCCGGCCTGGCAGGACGTCTGGATCAGCCCGTACCCGAACGGCCACATCCAGGCCGTCGGCACCGACGAGGCCGGCCGCCGCCAGTACCTGTACCACGACGAGTGGCGGGTCACCCAGGACGCGGACAAGCACGACCGGGTACGCCGCCTCTCCCGCCGGCTGCCGGAGTTCCGCGAGGCGGTGGACCGGGACCTCTGCTCGAAAGGCCTCAGCCGTGAGCGGGTTCTCGCAGTAGCCCTCCGGATGCTCGACCACGGGGTGTTCCGGACCGGCAACACCCGGTACGCCGACGAGTACGGCAGCCGGGGAGCCGCCACGCTGCTGCGGAAGGACGTCCGGGTCCGCAAGGGCCTGCTGGTGTTCGACTTCATCGCCAAGGGCGGTATCCAGCGAACGCTCGAACTCGAGGACGACAAACTCGCGGCCGCCGTCTCCGCACTCAAGCGCAGCCGGCACGACAACCCACGACTCCTGGTCTACCGCGACAAGGAGGGTTGGTCTGAGATCGACGCCGACCTGATCAACGCGAGGTTCCAGGAGATCGTCGGCGACGAGTACACCGTGAAGGACCTGCGGACCTGGACCGCGACCGTGCACGCCGCGGTGGAACTGGCCGAGGCCGACCCGCCGGAGACGAAGAAGGCCGCCCAGACAGCCGTCAAGGAGATGCTCACCGAGGTCGCCGAACACCTCGGCAACACCCCGACCGTGGCCCGCGCCTCGTACGTCGACCCGCGGGTGATCACGCAGTACGAGAAGGGCCGAACGGTCGCCCGGGCGATCAGCAAAACCGGCTCGGACGACCTCGAGCGCCAAGAGGTCCGCGAAGCGATCGACCCGTCAGTGGCCCGCCTGGTCGCCCGCGGTGACGAATAGCCGAGTCGCCGAGTTGATTGCCCGCCGCCGACACGGGGTACAGGTCGCGCACGCAGGGAAGGAGTCCGAGGATGCCCGCAGGATCGAGCAAGAAGCGTGAGCGGCAGTACGAGCACATCAAGGCCGGCCTGAAGAAGAGCGGCCGCAGCGAGGACACCGCGGAGGAGATCGCGGCCCGCACCGTGAACAAGGAGCGCGCCCGCTCAGGTGAGGCGAAGCAGAAGAGCCGCAGCTCCACCCACGACATCTCCTCCAGCCGTCGCGGCGGGCTCCGCTCGCACAGCGGCCCGCAGGGCCGGACCAAGGACCAGCTCTACAACGAGGCCAAGCAGAAGAACATCAAGGGCCGCTCCAAGATGACCAAGGCCGAACTGGAGAAGGCCGTCGGCCGCTGACGCAGTACCGTGTCGTGAAGGTACTGCTCACCCCCTGACGAGGAGCGCCACCGTGCAGCAAGTCGACGCCACCCCACTGAGCGACGAGGAGCTGCAGGGCCTCGACGCGTACTGGCGAGCCGCCAACTACCTGTCGGTCGGGCAGATCTACCTGCTCGCGAACCCGTTGCTGAAGGAGCCGTTGCGGCCCGAGCACATCAAACCCCGGCTGCTCGGCCACTGGGGTACGACGCCCGGGCTGAACCTGATCTACACCCACCTGAACCGGGTGATCCGGCACGGCGAACGTGAGCTGATGTACGTGATCGGGCCAGGTCACGGCGGTCCCGCGATCGTCGCGAACAGCTGGCTCGAGGGCAGCTGGACCGCGACCTACCCGAACACCACGCTGGACGAGCCCGGGATGGCCAGGCTGTTCAAGCAGTTCTCCTTCCCCGGCGGGATCCCCAGCCACGTCGCGCCCGAGGTGCCCGGCTCGATCAACGAGGGCGGCGAACTGGGCTACTCGCTCAGCCACGCGTACGGCGCCGCGTTCGACAACCCGGACCTGGTGGTCGCCTGCGTGGTCGGCGACGGCGAGGCCGAAACCGGGCCGTTGGCAACTTCCTGGCACTCGAACAAGTTCCTCGACCCGCGCCGCGACGGCGCGGTGCTGCCGATCCTGCACCTGAACGGCTACAAGATCGCCAATCCCACGGTGCTCGCCCGGATCGGCGACGAGGAGCTGGCCGCGCTGCTCCGCGGCTACGGTCACGAGCCCTTCCTGGTCCAGGGCTCGGACCCGGCCGCGGTGCACCAGTCGATGGCGGCCGCGTTGGACAAGTGCTTCCAGCGGATCGACGAGATCCAGCTCGAGGCCCGCACCGCCACGACCGCCGTACCGCGCCAAGCCTGGCCGATGCTCGTACTGCGGACGCCGAAGGGGTGGACCGGTCCGCGCACCGTCGACGACCTGCCGGTGGAGGACACTTGGCGGTCCCACCAGGTGCCGTTGTCCGGCGTCCGCACGAACGACCAGCATCTCCACCAGTTGGAGGACTGGCTGAAGAGCTACCGGCCGGAGGAGCTCTTCGACGAGACCGGCCGCCCTGTCGCGGAAGTACTCGACCTCGCACCGAGCCCGTCGCTGCGGATGGGGACGAGCCCGCACGCGAACGGCGGCGTGCTCACCCGGGATCTGGAGCTGCCACCCGTCGCCGGCTACGCAGTACCGGTGAAGGTGCCCGGGGCCGAGGACGGGGAGCCGACCAAGGTGTTCGGCACGTTCCTGCGCGACGTGTTCCGGGCGAACGAGCAGCACCGGAACTTCCGCCTGGTCGGCCCGGACGAGACCGAGTCGAACCGCTTGTCCGCGGTCTACGAGACCACCGCCAAGGCCTGGAACGGCGCGGTGCTGGACACCGACGAGCATCTCGCGGCCGACGGCCGGGTGATGGAGATCCTCAGCGAGCACACCTGCCAGGGCTGGCTCGAGGGGTACCTGCTGACCGGGCGGCACGGGTTGTTCTCGTCGTACGAGGCGTTCGTGCACATCGTCGACTCGATGGTGAACCAGCACGCCAAGTGGCTGAAGACGGTGAACCGGCTGGAGTGGCGCCCGCCCGTCCCGTCGCTGAACTACCTGCTCACCTCGCACGTCTGGCGCCAGGACCACAACGGCTTCTCACACCAGGATCCCGGCTTCATCGATCACGTGGTGAACAAGAAGGCCGAGGTGGTCCGGGTCTACCTGCCGCCGGACACCAACACGCTGCTGTCCACGATGGACCACTGCCTGCGGACCCGGAACTACATCAACGTGGTTGTCGCAGGCAAGCAACCGCAGCCCAACTGGCTCGACTGGGATGCCGCCGCGCTGCACTGTGCCCGCGGGATCGGAGTCTGGGACTTCGCCAGCAACGACGACGGCGATCCGGATGTGGTGCTTGCCTGCGCCGGTGACGTGCCGACGCTGGAGACCATGGCGGCCGTCGACCTGTTGCGGGAACACCTTCCCCAGTTGAAGATCCGCGTCGTCAACGTGGTCGACCTGATGCGGTTGCAGGGCGCCACCGAACACCCGCACGGTCTGAACGATCCGGACTACGACGCGATCTTCCCACCGGGCGTCCCGACGATTTTCGCGTACCACGGCTACCCGTGGCTGATCCACCGGCTGACCTACCGGCGGAACAACCATGACGACCTGCACGTCCGCGGGTACATCGAAGAAGGCACCACGACCACCCCGTTCGACATGGTCGTGCGGAACAACCTGGATCGCTACCACCTGGCGATGGACGTGATCGACCGCGTGCCGTCCCTGCGCAGCCGCGCGATCTCGGCCCGCCAGTACTTCGTGGACCAGCGCACCCGCCACCACACCTACGTCACCACCCACGGCGAGGACCTACCGGAGGTGCGCGACTGGCGCTGGGGTCAGCACGGCTAGGCCGGCCCGCGCCGTCCTCGGGTGATGCCCGGCTGGTGGCTGAGTTCGGTGCGGAGACGGTCGAGGATGCCGCGCAGCAGGCGGGACACCTGCATCTGGCTGACGCCGAGCTCGTTGCCGATCTCTTCCTGGGTGAAGCCGGCGCAGAACCGCAGTTCCAGGATCCGGCGGTCGCGATCGCCGAGTTCCGCGACGACAGGAGTCAGTGTGTGCACGTTCTCGACCAGTTCGTAGCCGTCCTCTGCATCGGCGACCGTGTCCATCAGGCTTGCGCCGCCCTCGGCCGGCCCGGGTGCATCCAGTGAGAGGGTGCTGAAACACCCGCGCACAGCAGACGCCTCGGTGATCTCGCCGGTCTCGGTGCCGAGCGCCGCGGCGGTCTCCGCGTCCGACGGCAGATGACCCAGCTTCTGGGTCAGCTCGGGCTCGGCCGCGGCGATGCTGCCCTGCATCTCCTGCACTCGGCGCGGCGGCCGGACGGTCCACGCACAGTCACGGAAGTACCGCTTCAGCTCGCCGCGGATGGTCGGTACGGCGTACGCGAGGAAGGCGGTGTCGGCATCCAGCTTGTAGCCGTTGGCGGCCTTCACCAGGCCGAGGTAGGCGACCTGCTCCAGGTCGTCCTCGTCCACCCCCTTGCGGCGGTAGCGGGAGGCGATCGAACGCGCGACCGGCGCGTTCAGGATCACCACTTCGTCGAGCAGTTGCTGGTGCCGCGGGTCGGGGACTCTGTGGGCTTCGAGCAGTAGTTCCTGGGTGGTATCGGCGATGCGCTGCTTCGAGTCGGGGGCGCTGACAGGTGCGATCGTCACGGTGAGAGACCTCGTCGTGTCGTCCTGCGGTGGGTGGCGTCATTGCTGAACCACTTGCGTTCCACCAGACCAAACTCGAGCGCGCGTTGCAACCCCCGAACTGTTACAGGTGTTTGAAAATGGGGCACCTGGCCAGCGTGCAGAAGTTCCCAGGCGCCTCAGAGTGGGTCCCGGCCACCGGCGGAGTGAAGAAACTCACGGCCGCCCTGTCGTCCTGCCAAGGCTGCGACCTCTACCAGTACGCCGACCAGGCCGTACCGGGCGAAGGTCCCGCGTCGGCGCGGATGGTGCTCGTCGGCGAGCAGCCGGGTGATGTCGAGGACCACGAGGGCAAGGCGTTCGTCGGCCCCGCGGGTCGCCTGCTGGACAAGGCCCTGGCCGAGGCCGGGATCGAGCGGTCCGAGGTCTATCTGACCAACGCGGTCAAGCACTTCCGGTTCGAGCGCCAGGGCAAGCGCCGCATCCACAAGACGCCGGCGGTCGGCCACATCGTCGCCTGCAACCCCTGGTTGGTCAGGGAGCTGGAGATCGTGAAGCCTTCGCTGGTGGTGATTCTCGGCGCGGTCGCGGCCCGCGCGCTGCTCGGTACCGGCTTCAAGGTGACCGAGCGCCGAGGCGAAGCGGTCGAGCTGCCGGACGGCACCGCGGCGATGGCCACGGTGCACCCGTCCTCGGTGGTGCGGTCGCGCGAGTACCGGCGGGACTTCGAGCTGTTCGTGCGCGATCTGCGCACCGCGGTCTCGCTGCTGCCCTGATTCCCCTTTGAGCTGAGGCCTTTGCCGCGGCTTCTACCGGCCGGACCGATGGAGCTCGGGGAGCACCTCGTCGCGGTACAGCTTCATCATGTCGACCGAGTGCGGTCCCATGTTCGCCACGTAGATCTCGTCGAACCCGGCCTCGACGTACGGCTTGAAGGCCTCGACGTGGGCGTCCGCCTTCGAGCCGCAGGTGACGGACTTCGCGGTCTGCTCCTTCGTCACCAGTTCGCTGGCCTGCTCGAAGTGACGCGGCGACGGGAGCACCTGGGCGAGCTCGCCGGGCAGGCCGGAGTTCGCCCAGATCCGGTGGGCCTGCTCGATGCCTTCCTCCTCGGTCGGCGCGTAGCTGACCTTGAACCCGACCTGCGTCGGCTTCGTGCCGCCGCCGTTGTCCCGGAAGCGCTTCAGCAGGTCCTTGTCGGGTGAGGTGGTGATGAAGCCGTCCGCGATCCGCGCGGCGACGTCCGTGGCCTCGGGTCCGAAGCCCGACATGTAGATCGGCAGCGGGGTGTCCGGCCGGGTGTAGATCCGCGCCGTGTCCACCGTGTAGTGCTTGCCGTGGTGGGTGACGAATCCGTCCTCGGTCCACAACCGCCGCATGATCTCGACGGCCTCCTCGAGCATCTCCAGCCGGACATCGACGGTCGGCCAGGGACCTCCGACGATGTGCTCGTTGAGGGCTTCACCGGTACCGACGCCGAGGGTGAACCGTCCGTTCAGCAGCACGGCGCTGGTGGCCGCGGCCTGCGCGATCACGGCCGGGTGGGTCCGCACCGTCGGGCACGTCACAGCCGTCGTCACCGGCAGCTCGCAGACCTGGGAGATCGCGCCGATCGCACCCCAGACGAAGGCGCTCTGGCCCTGCTCGTCGTTCCAGGGGTGGAAGTGGTCGGAGATCCACAATCCGTCGAACCCGGACTCATCGGCCAGCCGGGCCTGCTCGATCAGCTGCGCCGGCGTGTACTCCTCGCTGGACAGGAAATACCCGATTCTCACGTCGTCTCCCGAGCTGTCTGGTCCCATCGTTCGGTCCCTGGCCCGGTGCCCCTATCACTGCCCGTCATGCGCAGCGGACGATCGTGCTTGCTGCCCTACCACCCGGACGATCGTGCTCTTTTGGTCCGTCCGGACCCCGTTTGCGCGAGATTCGCGACGGGCACCAGATGTCCAGGCGGGCGACCGCTCAGGACGACGCCGGGGTGATTCCCGGCGTCCGAACGCACGGGGAGTTCAGCCGCCGGACGCTGTGTCAGGTCCGGCCCGTCGAGAAAGGAACGGCCATGACCCTAGTGCTCTGGATCATCGCGGCGATCCTCGTTATCTCGGGAATCGTGTCACTCGTTCGCGGTCAGCTACTGATGGGCGCCGCTCTGATCGTCGTAGGCCTGCTGGTAGGCCCCGGCGGCGTCAGCATCTTCACGTAACACCCACCTGACCCAGGACCCCAGCCTCCCGCGCGGAGGCTGGGGTCCACCAGGTTCCGGCCGCTGACCCACAGGTGCCGGCTCGTCACTCAGCCGGCCAGCGCTCAGGGGGTCTGCGCGCAGGGATTCCGCGCTCAGGGGGTCTGGCGGAAGACGCGATTGGCCGCGCTCATCCGGAGGCTCTCCAGCTGCACGATCTGGTCGGCGGCCGCTGAAAGCAACTTGTCCAGCTCGGCCGCGTCGAACTTGGCGTCGTCCTCGGCCAGCTGCCGCAGTACCCGCCAGCCCGCGGCCTTTCCCTCGACGGCGAGCCGTAGTGTCTCCAGCTCGACCACGTCGCTCAGTGGCGACCGCCGGATCAGCTCACCGTTCGATTTGAACCGGCCGATCTTCTCCGCCAGCCAGGCGCCCGCGTTCTTCACCGGATCCGGCTTGGCCCCGATCGCCGCCAGGAACCGCTCGAGGGCGGTTCGTTCGTCCTCCACCGTCGCGATCATCGCGGTCAGGGTGGTCCGGGCGACCGGGTCGGTCTGCTGGTCCGCGGCCCGGCGGAACAGCTCGATTCCCGCGGCCGAGCCCGCGTAGTGGTCCTGGAGGTAGTGCCCGAGTCGTCCTTCGTCGATCATCAGCGGCTCCTGGGGACGAGGGTGTTCCGAGGCAGGTACCCAACCGCCGAACTCCCGAACACTGACGTCTGCTGTCAGCCTTCACCGGTTGACTGGGCTCAGCGGTTCAGAGTGGTCGACGAGAGGAGCAGCCGGATGGGCGAGGAACGGCACAAGTGCTGTGCGGTGGTGGATCTGCGGCAGTACACCCTGCACCCCGGTCAGCGGGACGCGCTGATCGACATCTTCGACGAGTCGTTCGTCGAAGGGCAGGAGCAGTACGGCATGCACGTCTCCGCCCAGTTCCGCGATCTCGACGACCCGGACCGCTTCGTCTGGCTGCGCGGCTTCACCGACCTGCCGGCCCGTGCGGACGCCCTGAACGGCTTCTACTACGGCCCGATCTGGCGGGAGCACAGCGCCGCGGCCAACGCCACCATGGCGGACTCCGACAACGCTCTGCTACTCCAGCCGATCGACCTCGGGTCCGGCTATCCCGCCTTCGACGCACCACGTCCGCCTATCGGCGCGAGCGACATCCCGCCCTCCGTGGTCGTGGGTGCGGTCTATCACCGAGGCTCGCCCGACGACGGATTCCCGGAGTACTTCGCTGACCAGGTCGCGCCCGTCCTGGCCGCTACTGGTGCCGTCCTCGCCGCAGTCTTCGAGACCCTCCCCGCCGAGAACAACTTCCCGGCCCTCCCGCTCCGCGATGAGACCGTGCTCTCCTGGTTCGCCACCTTCCCGAACGACGCCGCGTACGCCGAGCATCGCCGCCGGCTCGACGCCTCCCCGGCTTGGCAGACCAGGGTGCTCCCCGAGCTCACCTGTCGTTCCGTCGCGCCCCCGCAGAACCTGAGACTGCGCCCGACCGCCCGCTCACAGTTCCACTAGTATTTTTCCCGCAGAAAGTAATCCGGCCGAACAGTTGCTGCGGGGACTCCTCATGAAGCACGGATCGATAACTCACGATGGCGCCGCTCCGGACTTCTTCGAGGGCGCGCTGCTGGGAAACGGCGGGCTCGGCGCCGTCGTCAGTACCCGGCCCGATGCCATGGTGATCCACTTCGGCCACAACGAGGTGTGGGACATCCGGGTGGAGGAAGGGCACGCCTCGGGGATCGGCACTTTCGCCGAGGTGTTCGCCAAGGTCGCCGCGATCGACCCGACGCTCGACGATCTGACGGACGACCCGTGGTTCGCGCAGTACAACGACCTCGTCAGGGCGAGCTACGACCTGCCGTTCCCCCGGCCGTTCCCGTGCGGCTCGCTGATCCTCGGCCTCGACCCGCGCCGGGTCGAGGTCCTCGGCCACCGGCTAGACCTGGCGACCGCGACCTGCACGATCTCGATGCTGGCCGACGGTGCGCCGGTGGAGGTCGAGGTGTTCGTCGCGCGCGAGGACGATCGCCTGTGGATCAGCCAGACCGGTACCGCGGTGTTCGACCGGATCAAGTTGCTTCCCGATCCAGTCGGGCTGATCCCGGATCCGCGGACGGGCGCGACCGGTCCTGCTCCGGAGGTGCTGCCGGCGCGGGGACTCGCCTTCAGGCAGGTGCTGCCGGCACTCGACCCGGCGGTTGAGTCGAACGCTTTCGTGCTCACAGCAACGACCAACGCCGTGCTGCAGGAGGGATCCCGGCGCGGTGTGGACGGCAAGCTCCATCCCGACGGTCCGCTCGAGCGGACCTTGGCGGACTCGGCCGACCTTCGGGTCGTGGTGACTCTGAACCATGGCGTTGAGTACGAAGCCGCGGTCGGCGGAGTGGTCGCGCTGGACGACTACTCGGTGGATCGCGAGCGCACCACCAGGTTCTGGTCGTCGTACTGGCAGGCTTCGGCGGTCGAGCTGGCGGACGAGTTCCTGACCGAGCTCTGGTATCGCAACTCCTACTTCCTGGCTTGCGCGTCGGCCCCGGGCAAGACCTGCCCAGGGCTGTTCGGGCCATGGTCGTTCCGGCGGATCGGAAGTGACTGGCACGGTGACTACCACCTGAACTACAACGTGCAGCAGCCGTTCTGGGGCGTCTTCTCGAGCAACCACCCGGAGCTGCACGAGCCGTACGTGTCGATGGTCGACCACCTGCTGCCGATCAGCCGCGACTGGGCCGGCCGGTACTACGGCCTGCGCGGCGCGGCGTTCCCGCACTCCGCATATCCGGTGCCGATGGCAACAAACCCGTACCCGGATCCATCCTGGGGCTGGGAAGTCTGCGAAGCCCCGTGGGCGGTGCAGAGCCTTTGGTGGCACTACCTCTACACCCAGGACCTCGACTATCTGCGGGATCGCGCCTTCGGGCCGTTGAAGGAGGCAACGCTCTTCTTCGTCGACTACGTGCTCTCCTCGTCCGATCGCGGGGCCTTCGACGACGGGAAGCTCCACGTCTTCCCGACTGTGACGCCCGAGCTGTACGGACTGCGGCCCGGGTTCCGCTACAACGCCGACTGTGTGGTGGATCTGGCACTGGGCCGCTTCCTCCTCGACGCCTTCACCGAAGCGGCCCGGGTGCTCGAGCGCTCGCACGAAGAAGCGGAACTGCTGTCCCAGGTGCAGGAGGTCCTGCTTGGCCTGGTCGACTATCCGCTCGCGGAATCCCGCGACGGTCAGGTGGTGGTGTCGACGCCGGGCGAGGATCCGGCCATCGTCTACAACGTGCCCGTGGCCGCCGTCCCGGCCTTCCCGGCCGAGCAGGTCGGCCTTGGCAGCGACCCGGCCGACCTGGAGTTGTTGCGCCGGACGTGGCGCAACCAGACGATCGAGGGCGGCAACGAACTCGTCTTCGCCGCCCTACAGGCAGCCCGGCTGGGCATCCTCGACCTGGAACGCTTCAAGCGTGACGTCCGCTACTGCCTGCTGCCGAACGGTACTGCGACCGACCGCGTCCGCGCGGTGCACGGGCGCTACGACGACACCACTTCCTTCGACTTCATGAGCCGCGGCGGCATCTGGGTGGAGAACTTCGCCCTGCCCGGGGTCATCAACGAGTGCCTGCTGCAGAGCTACGACGGCGTACTGCGCTTCTTCCCCAACTGGCCGCACGAGGTCGACGCCTCGTTCAGCACCTTGCGCGCGGCGGGCGCCTTCCTGGTCAGCGCGACCCTGCGCGACGGCCTGATGGAGGAGATCACCATCCTCAGCGAGGCCGGCTCAGACCTCACCCTGGCCATTCCCTGGGACGCCGCGACCCTCACCGTCGACGAGTCCGCGCCGGTCGACCTCGCCCCGGGCACCGCTCACCTGACCACCAAACCCGGCCAGACCTTCGTACTCCGTCCGGCCGGCTGAAGGCCTGTGCCGGAGGGATCTGAAAGCTCGCCCGGGCGGGAGACGGATTTAATTCGGTTGCGGCTGGTTCTGCCGACCTGCATCCTGAACCCGATCGTGCAGCTACGAGTGCTGCCTGGCCTAAGGAGGGCTGAACGGATGTCCATCACTGCGCTGCGGCATGTCCGCGTCAGCTTCACTTCTTCTTCCAGGAGCACACCTGATGTCTTCCGACGTCTTCCGTACCGACGAACAACTCACTGAGCTAGAACAGTTCCCCGATCTCGACGAGCGCTGGGCCGAGCTGGCCGGCGACGGCTCCGAACCGGACGTCGCCGACGCCTACGTCTTCCACTTCCAGGAAGTGGAGGAGGAACTGGGCCCGGACCAACGCTGGTCCACCTGGCTGGATGTCGAGCGCGGTTCTCGCGGCCCGGATCCACGGCCCCACTGGGTAGTGACGGAACAGGCCGCGATCGACACCGAGCTCGGCATCCTCAAAACCGGCAAGGAAGCCGACGTCTTCCTGCTCGAACGGGCAGTGGAGCAGATCGGCGACAACCCCGCGCGGCGGTCGTTGCTGGCCGCCAAGCGGTACCGCACCGAGGAACACCGCTCGTTCCATCGCAGTACTTCGTACGTCGAGGGGCGGCGCACCCGCAACAGCCGGGACAGCCGCGCGATGGCGAAGAAGACCTCGCACGGGCGCAGCGTCGCGGCCGGGCAATGGGCCTACGCGGAGTGGGACGCACTCTGCCGGCTCTGGAAAGCGGGAGTCCCGGTGCCGTACCCGGTCCAGGTGGACGGCACCGAGCTGCTGATGGAGTTCATCGACGACGGCGACGGCGGTGCCGCGCCGCGGTTGGCGCAGGTCCGGCCCAAGGGGGAGTTGCTCGCGTCGTACTTCGAGCAGCTCCGGGACGGGATGCGCGAGTTGGCCAGGGCGGGGTTGGCCCACGGAGACCTGTCGCCGTACAACGTGCTGGCGCAGGGCGACCGCATCGTGATGATCGACCTGCCGCAGGTGGTCGATATCGTCGGCAACCCGAAGGGGATGGACTTCCTGCTCCGGGACTGCCACAACATGTGCACCTGGTTCACCAGCCGTGGCCTGGAGATCGACGAGCAGGAGCTGTTCGCCGATCTCCTCACCATGGTGTTCTGACGGGGTGTTCTAACGCGCGATGGCCTTCTGCAGCAGGGGAACCAGCGGCACCAGTTGGTCGGGGTGGGCGTTGACGAGACCGTCGACGTGGTTGCCTGCCTCGACCCGCTGGTACGTGAACAGCCGGGATCTCCCCGCCTGCCTGACCAGGTCGGCGTACACGTCGGAGTCCTGGGTGATCGGCAGCAGGCTGTCGAGCGTGCCGTGGAACGTGGTCAGCGGCCTGCCGATCTTCCCGGTCAGCGCGATCCGTCGTACGGCCTGCTGCGCGGCGGGGCGGGACGCGTAGTCGTAGTCGGCCTCGGTTCCGGTGTACGTCGGGTCCAGCTCGGCCGCGTAGATCCGCTGGGTCAGCTTCCAGTAGACCGTGTAGTGGTAGTCCCAGAGGAAGTCCGACCGAGGATCGAAGCCCGCGGCAACGATCTGTGCGGGTGACTGCTGCTCGTAGCCCTTGATCGCCGGCGGCAGGAAGTTCAGCAGGTTCGGGCCCTTGGCGGTCCACAGCGTGCCTTCCAGATCCACGCCGCGGGTGTAGAGCTCCGGGTGGTTCTCCAGTTGCCAGCGGACCAGGTAGCCGCCGTTCGAGATGCCTGCGGCCACCACCTCACGCGGCGCGCGGCCGTACCGCTGGGCGACGACTGCCCGCGCGGCCCGGGTCAGCTGCGTCGTCCGCTGGTTCCACTCGACGATCGCATCACCCGGCTTCACCCCATCGGTGAAGAAGTTCGCCCCGGTGTTCCCCTTGTCGGTCGCGGCGAACGCGTACCCCTTCGCGAGCACCCAGTCCGAGATCGCCCGGTCATTCGCGTACTGCGCTCGCACCCCGGGCGACCCCGCCACCACCAGCCCGCCGTTCCACTTCTCCGGCAGCCGGATCACGTACTGCGAATCGTGATTCCACCCGTGATTGGTGTTCGTCCGCGAGGTGTCCGGGAAGTACCCGTCGATCTGCACCCCGGGCACCCCCGACTGCTGAGGCAATCCCGCATGCGTCAGCCCGGCGTAGTCGGCCGGATTGGTATGCCCCGACGCAACCGTCCCCGCCGTCGTCAAATCACCCAGACAAGCAACAACCTGGTACTCCGCCCCTGGTACCCGCAGCCGCGGACACCCATGAGCCTCGGCGGGCAAGGTGAGACCACCAGCCAGGAACAACACGGCAACGGACAAGGCGAGGCGGCGCATAGGAGGTCCTCCCAGAGTTGGCTGCGCGCAACGCTAGAAGGCCGGCCGACTCACAGACAGGGGATCACGCCACACAAGAACCTCTGCGCGGATGGGCTGTCAGGACACCGCCTTGGCTGCGGCGCGACCCGCAGTACGGCCGGTGAAGATGCAGCCGCCGACGAAGGTGCCCTCCAGGGAGCGATAGCCGTGGATGCCACCACCGCCGAAGCCGGCCACCTCGCCCGCCGCGTATACCCCGGGCAGCGGAGTCCCGTCGTCCCGCAGTACGCGGGAGTCGAGGTCGGTCTGCAGGCCGCCGAGGGACTTGCGGGTCAGGATGTTCAGTTTGACGGCGATCAACGGTCCCGCCTTCGGATCGAGGATCTTGTGCGGCGACGCCACCCGGATCAGCTTGTCGCCACGGTAGTTCCGGGCGCCGCGCAGCGCGGTGATCTGAAGATCCTTGGTGAAGGTGTTGTCCATCTCGCGGTCCCGGGCCTTGATCTGCCGCTCCAGGTCCGCGAGGTCGATCAGGTCATTGCCCGCCACCTCGTTCATCCCGCGGACCAGGTCGGCCAGGTTCTCCCGGACGACGAAGTCGGCGCCCTTGTCCATGAACGCCTGCACCGGCGCGGTCGCACCGCCCCGAGCCCGGCCCAGCACGCCGCGGATGTCCTTGCCGGTGAGGTCCGGGTTCTGCTCCTGCCCGGACAGGGCGAACTCCTTCTCGATGATCTTCTGGGTCAGCACGAACCAGCTGTAGTCGTAGCCGGTCGTCATGAGGTGCTCGAGCGTGCCGAGGGTGTCGAAGCCGGGGAACAGCGGCACCGGCAGCCGCTTGCCGGTGGCATCGAACCAGAGCGACGACGGCCCGGGCAGGATCCGGATCCCGTGCATCGGCCAGATCGGGTCCCAGTTCCGGATGCCCTCGGTGTAGTGCCACATCCGGTCGCGGTTCACGTACCGGCCGCCGGCCGCCTCGGTGATCCCCAGCATCCGGCCGTCCACGTGCGCCGGCACGCCGGAGATCATCTCCGTCGGCGGCTTGCCCATCCGCGCCGGCCAGCTCGACCGGACCAGGTCGTGGTTGCCGCCGATGCCGCCCGAGGTGACGATCACCGCCTGCGCCGTGAGCGCGAAGTCCTCGACCTCGACCCGCGAGCTGGCCACGCCGCGGGCGACGTCACTCGGCTCGAGCACCTTGCCGGAGACGCCGTCGACGACGCCGCCCGTCACCGTCAGCTCGTCCACCCGGTGCCGGAACCGGCACTCCACCAGCCCCTTGGCGACGCCTTCGCGGACCCGGCGTTCGAACGGCGCGACGAGGCCCGGGCCGGTTCCCCAGGTGATGTGGAAGCGGGGCACCGAGTTGCCGTGGCCGTCGGCGTTGTAACCGCCGCGCTCGGCCCAGCCCACCACCGGGAAGAACCGCACCCCCTGGGCATGCAGCCACGGGCGCTTCTCCCCGGCCGCGAAGTCGACGTACGCCTCGGCCCACTGCCGCGCCCACTTGTCCTCGTCGTCCAGCCGGTCGAACCCGGCCGAGCCGAGCCAGTCCTGCAGTGCGAGGTCACGCGAGTCCTTGATGCCCATCCGGCGCTGCTCGGGCGAGTCGACGAACAGCAGCCCGCCGAACGACCAGAACGCCTGTCCGCCGAGTGAGGCCTCCGACTCCTGGTCGAGCAGCAGCACCTTCTTGCCCGCGTCGGCCAGCTCGGCCGTGGCGGCCAGTCCGGCCAGCCCCGCGCCGACGACGATCACATCCGCGTCCATCAGTCCATCCCCTCACCCGTCCGGTGGAGTCCATGTATAGCGGACACCGGAACACGATGGACGGACAATGGACGGACCTGCTCGAACTTGCAAGAATCAAGCCTGTGACGACCCTTTCCGCGCAAGAGTTGGTCCTGCCCGCCGCCTCCCTGGGAGACGAGAACCCGCTGCCGCCGCTCCGCAGCCAGCAGGAGCTGCACGAGGTCGAGAACTCCGACGACCTGCCGCCGGACATGCGGGACAACATCGGCTACGGCCGGCTGGCCAGCACCCTGCCCTGTCTGGACCAGGACGGCTACGACCGGGACCTGGTCGACCGCGCGCTCCCGTCGCTCGTGCTGGAGAACGACCACCTCCGGGCGACCGTCCTCCCCAGCCTCGGTGGCCGCCTCTACTCCCTCGTGCACAAGGCCACCGGCCAAGAACTGCTTTACCGCAACCCCGTCCTGCAGCCCGCGAACCTCGCTCTGCGCAACGCCTGGTTCGCCGGCGGCGTCGAGTGGAACCTGGGCAGCACCGGCCACTGGACGGGCACGTGCTCACCCCTGCACGCCGCCCAGGTCGACGGCCCCGACGGCACCCCGATGCTCCGCCTCTGGGAATGGGAACGCACCCGCAACCTCGTCACCCAACTCGACTTCTGGCTCCCCGAAGACTCCGAACACCTGTACGTCGGCGCGCGGATCCAGAACCCGTCGAGCGAGGAGGTCCCGGCGTACTGGTGGTCCAATATCGCCGTCGAGCAGTCCCCGGAGACCCGAGTGCTGGTGCCCGCGGACCAGGCCTGGCGCTTCGGCTACGGCGACCGCCTCGACCTGGTCGGCGTACCGGAGTACGACGGGTTCGACCTGACCTACTCGATGCGGCACAAGCGAGCCGTCGACTTCTTCTTCGAGCTACCGCCGGACGAGCGCCCTTGGATCGCGTCACTCGATGCTGAGGGCAATGGTCTGGTGCAGGCGTCGACGCAGCGGCTGCGCGGCCGGAAGCTGTTCGTCTGGGGCGAGGCCAAGGGCGGCCGTCGCTGGCAGGACTGGCTGTCCCCCGGCCTCGAAGGCGCCGGGTACGCCGAGATCCAGGCCGGCCTGGCCCGGACCCAGATGGAACACCTTAAGTTGCCAGCAGCAACCAACTGGCACTGGCTCGAGGCCTACGGCCGGCTGTCCGTGGACCCCGCCACAGCTCATGCGGACGATTGGAAGACCGCCCGCACCGGAGCGAGCGCAGTACTGGAGCCCGTGCTCGCGGCGTTGCCGGATCGCGAGCAGGAGTGGTTGACCGTCGCGGACGCGGAGCCGACGCAGTCGCTCGCAACCGGGTCGGGCTGGGGTGCGCTGGAGCTGCGGAGGACCGGCTGGAAGGTCTCCAGTGGCACGCCATTCGCCGAGGACACTATGACCGAACGGGAGCAAGCCTGGCTGCCGCTGCTGGACGGACACCTCCCCGAGACCGGGACGGACCAGGCACCGGACGGAACCCTGGTGAGCTGGAAGGATCTGCTGGAATCAGCCGCCGACGACAACTGGCTCGTCTGGTACCACCGCGGCGTCGCCCGCTGGTACGCCGGCGACGAGGCGGCCGCCCTCACAGCCTGGGAGACCTCCCGGACGAGGCAGCCGAACGCCTGGGTGAGCCGCAACCTCGCGGTCTGCACGAACAACCTCGCCGACTACGAGCAGGCGACCGAGTTGGCCCCGGGCAGCGTGGTGCCCTTGATGGCCGAGGCGATCAACGCCTGCCTGGAAGCCGGCGAGAACTCCCGCGCCGAGGAGATCTTCCATCGGGTCGCGCCGGAGGTCCGGGACGACCCGCGGCTCCGGCTCGCCCGGGTCCGGTACCTCCTCCAGGCCGGTGACCCCGCCAGCGCGGAAGCCCTGCTGGACGACGGCGTCGAACTGGCCGGAGTACGGGAGGGTGCGAACCCGCTCGCGGAGTACTGGCAGCGGGCGCAGAGCGACCTCGGCAGCGGGCGGCCGGTGCCCCCGCAGTACGAGTTCGGCATGTTCGGCGACAACTGAAACTCATTTGTCAGAACCTGGGAACCTGCGACCCCCAGGTGGCGTCTCACCGTTTGTGCGGGGAAGGCCCGCACAAGGCAGTTTCGGAACGACGACCGCGTCGCTAGCGGGCGGCGCGTCGGGGGTGAGTGCCATGTTGACTATCGTTGTATTCGGTGGATTCGGCCTGGTGCTGCTGGTCACGGCATGCATCGTGGCGGACGTTGTTGCGGGTGTGAGGCGCAGCGGCGACGGAGTGGAGAAGACGGCGGGACGGGTGACCCGGGTGCGGGGACCGGTGCGCGGTCAGTTGGACAGTGGTACGACGGCGGAATGCCTGGAGATCACTGTCGAGTACTACACGCGACACGGCGAGGGCCCGTTCGAGGTCCAGCGGATGATCCCGCTGGCGTCGGCGAGCAGATACGCCAAGGACGACAGGGTGATCGTCAGCTACGACATCCGGGCGCCTCGTCGGGCCAGGATCGCGGGCAAGGTGAGCCACTGGCCACAGTTCGGCCCGAGGTCACCGGTTCCGCTGCCCTAGGTCATTCCTTCAGCCGGGGCTGCCAAACGGGCAGAGCCGGCGCCTCTCGATCCCTCGCCTCAGTGGCGGGGGTCTTCTGATTTTGTCAGCCCTGCTCGAGCCGGCCCTCAGGGAGGTGGGGCTCGAGCAGGCGGTGGAGGGCCGGCCGGCCCTGAGCCAGCACGTACTCCGCGTCGTCCGCGGGCAGGCGCTCGGCCAGGTGGGACAGGGCCTCGCCCATGGCGATGGTCAGCGTCACCGACAGCCGGAACTCATGGCTGTCGCGGGCGCCGAAGCGCAGTACCAGCAACTCGGCGAACTCGCCGGCGTGCTGGTCGTCGAACTCGCCGGGCGTCGCCTCCAGGTCGGGATCACCCAGACCACTCAGCACCACCGCCCGGAAGCCAGGGTCGGTCCGGTGCATCTCGCGGAAAGTGTCCAGGGTGACATCGACGGCCTCGCGCCAGTCCGCCACCGCGGCCAGACGCTCTCGGACAGCCTCGGTGTAGCGGTGCTGGTTGCGCCGCTCGATCGCCTGGATCAGGGTCCGCTTGTCCGGGAAGTACCGGTAGACGCTGCCGACCGCGATCTCCGCGCGGCGGGCGATGCTGCTGGTCGAGGCGGCGTCGTACCCACGCTCGACCACCTCGGCGCAGGCGGCGTCGAGGATCCGCTCGACCTGGCGGTTCGCGCGGTCCTGGGTCGGGGTCCGGCGCAACGGGTACGCCGAGCCGCTGTCTGCTCCCGGGTCCTCGCCGGCAGAAGAAGTGGTGACCATGGGCTCATTGTGCACGCCGAGAGGGACAACGTTGCCAATACCGAGCCGTTCACTTGGATGACAGTTCGACGCAGGCTGCACGTGACCTGATTCTGACGAGAATCAGCGCGAGGATCACCGTCCATCCTGCGAGGGGAACAGCAGCATGCAGATCAGCAGCAAATGGGTCGCGGCACTCGCGTCCGTGACCGTCGCCGCGTCAGGGATCGCAGGTACCGCGGTCACGGCGGGCAAGCCGCAGACCGACCAGGGAGGATCGGACCACCAGTCCGCCCTCCGGCTGAACCAGATTCAGCAGATGGGGGCGCACAACTCCTACCACCGGGAGTTGAGCGCGGTGGAGAAGCAGGTCCAGCAGGCGCAGGATCCCGGCGCGACCAACCTGTTCTACTCGCACGCCTCGATCCCGCGGCAGTTGCAGGACCAGAACATCCGCGCGCTCGAGCTCGACCTGTTCCCGGACCCGGCCGGCGGCCTCTACACCTACCCGCTGATCCGGAAGCTGACCGGCCAGGGCCCACTGACCGACCCGGAACTGGCCAAGCCCGGCATCAAGGTGATGCACGTGCCGGACTTCGACTACAACACCAACTGCCGCAGCTTCGTGGTGTGCCTGAAGCAGGTGAAGACCTGGTCGGACCAGCACCCGGACCACGCGCCGATCACGATCCAGCTGGAGCTGAAGCAGTCCGACCCGAAGGTGGTCGCCGCCGGTGGCGTGAAGGCGCCGCCGTGGGACCTGGCCAATCTGAACGGCATCGACACCGAGATCCGGTCGGTCCTCTCCGAGCGGCAGTTGCTGTCGCCCGACGACGTCCGGCGCAAGGGCCTGACGCTGGAGAAGTCCGTGCTGACCAAGGGCTGGCCGACGCTCGACCAGGCTCGCGGCAAGGTGATGTTCTTCTTCGACAACGGCGGTGAGGGCGAGATCCGCGACCTGTACCGCGAGGGCAAGCCGAACCTCGAGGGCCGGGCCGTCTTCACCCGCGGTCCCGAGGGGCAGCCGGACGCCGCGGTGACGATGGTGAACGACCCGCGAGGTGCGAACCAGGCCGAGATCCAGCGGCTGGTGCGCAAGGGCTACCTGGTCCGCACCCGGTCGGACGAGCCGATGGCGACGGTGCTGGCGAACGAGACCAGCCGGATCGGGATCGCGCTCGAGAGCGGGGCCCAGTGGGTCACCACCGACTTCCCGGTGGCGGGGATGGCTGCGCGGTACGACAGTGACTTCGTCGCGAAGCTGCCTGGGGACACCCCCGTACGATGCAATCCGGTGGCGGCGCCGTCCTGGTGCCGGGGGAACGTCTCGGAGAGGTGACTCGAACATGTCGGAGCACGTGGCCGCGATCAGCTGGAGCCGTGGTGAGCACGAGTTCACCTACCAGACCTACAGCCGCGACCACGAGTGGCGCTTCGACAACGGGGTCATCGTGCCCGGGTCGGCCAACCCGGTCTACCTGGGCAACGAGGCGAGGGTCGACCCCGAGGAGGCGTTCGTGGCGGCGCTGTCGTCCTGTCACATGCTGACCTTCCTCGCCATCGCGGCGAAGAAGCGGCTGGTGGTCGACTCGTACGTCGATCGCGCGGTCGGGGTGATGGAGAAGAACGAGGCCGGCCGGATCGCGATCACCCGGGTGACGCTGCACCCGGAGATCACCTTCGCGGGCGAGACCCCGGACGAGGCGACGCTGGAGCGGATGCACCACCTGTCCCACCAGGAGTGCTTCATCGCGAACTCGGTGACGACCGAAGTACTGGTGGAGAAGTAGCGGCTGGAAATGACGAAACCACCCTGCTGGCTGCCCTGAGCCTCGCGCAATCGGCGTCAGGACAGCCAGCGGGTGGTTTCTGTGCTCCGCGTGAGCGGGGCACTGGGCGACGGAACAGGCGACGCCTCGCATCAGGGCGCCTCGTGCGTCATGCGACTTCCGTGCGGTCTACCTCGGTGGGGAAGACCGTCCGGGTGCGCCGCCTGTCCGTCCGTCCGGTGAGGCGCCTTACTGCTCGGCGGCGGCGCCGCTCCGGTCGTTGGGGGAGACCACTGAGGCGGCCTGGGCGGCCGTCGTGTCGCTGGGCTGGTCATCGCCGCGCGGGCGCACCTGCTCGGTGGCGATAACGCTCATCAGTCGGTGGATCGTCATGCCTGTGAGACGCAGCGCGGCGCCGGCCATGACGGGGATCCGGCAAATCTTTCTGGTGTGACCTACTTCTCATCCAGCCCGTCGTGCCGGAGCGGGACGAGCTCACGCGCCTCGTCGTACGTCGAACCGGTCAGTTCGAGCAGGTCGACGATGGTCGAGCGGATCTGACCCAGGACGACCACCGCGGACAGCCCCGGGGGCGTCGGCATCACCGCGGTACGGCGGCCGAGCTCGCCCAGGACGCGGTGCGCGGCGACGTCGGCGGCGGGCTCGAAGAGGGATTCCGCGATCAGCCGGGTGCCGTCCGCGAGCCGGTCCAGCAGCATCGGGTACTCGTCGGGCATCCGCTCCTCGCGCCAGACGGAGACCGCCACGCGGCGGACCAGGACCCGGATGTTCCGGATCGCCCGGTCCAGCGGTACGACCAGGTCGGCGACCTCCTGGACCCGGCCGCGGTGCCGGCGGCGGAACGGCGACAGCCGGACCACGGCCACGCCTTCGTCGGCCGCGCTGCGGAGGTCGTCCAGCAGGGATTCGCTGTCCCGGGCCCTTCTGAGCGCGTCGGTGACGGCCTCCTCGTCGCCCGCCTGGAGGCCGTCGGAGGTTTCGATCAGGATCTCCGCCAGCTCGTTCAGCACTCCCGAGGCTTGTTGCCTCGGGCGACGAATCGCGGCGGCCGGCGCGATCGTCGCCGCCGCCAGCGCCACCACCCCGCCGATGACCGCGTCCAGCCAGCGGCTGAAGCCCGCGCCCGGATCCGGCAGCAGAGTGGTCACGAGCGCCGCCTGTACGCCGGCCTGGGTGGTCATCAGGTTGCCCGCGCCTAGCAGCACGGCGACGCTCATCGCGAGGGCGACCACGAAGGCGATCTGCACGACGCCGGTGCCGAAGAGCTTCACGAACAGGTCGCCGACCCCGACCCCGACGGCGACGCCGACCATCACCTCGGTGACCCGGCGCAGCCGCTGTCCGAAGCTGAACCCCAGGCAGACCATTGCCGCGACCGGCGCGAAGAACGGCTGCGCGTGGCCCACGACGTACCGGGCCAGCGCCCAGGCGGTGGCGGCGGCCAGGGCGCACTGGGCGATGAAGAACGCGCGGTCGCGCCAGCGGTCCAGCCGCCGGTTAACGGACGCCTTGGAGCGGCGCGCGGCCCGCGGTGCGACGTCGTCCCGCAGCTCGCGGAGCTGCGCCATCGTCAGCCTGACCGGGTCCATCACCCCATCATCGGGGATCACTCCGCGCTCGGACCCGACGACACCAGGGCATGGACCGGCGACGGCGGGCGCGGGTCCGGGACCGGGGCGCCGGGTGCCGCCTTGCTTCCCACCGCCCGGACAGCGAAGGTTGGGGGCATGACCGAGAACAACCGTGAGGACTACGGCAGCTACAGCGTCGACGACGAGGACCAGCTGCAGCCGGAGGACACCCTCGACAACCGCGGCGTGGACGACCTCCTGGACGAGGGCTACTCGCCGCCGGAGAAGTGGTCCGCGGGCGAAGGCTTCGGCAGTACCGCGGAGGAGGCGCTGGAAGGGGAGACGCTGGACCAGCGGATCGCCCAGGAGGAGCCGGACGTGGACCCGTACGCCGAGGAGGGTGAGAACGTCGGCGGCCCGGAGATCGGCGAGGTGCGCTCCGGCCGCCTGGTCGCGCCGGACGAGGGCGCCCACTCCGACGACGAGCAGGAGCTGGTCGCCGAGGACGTCGGCTTCGACGGTGCGGCGGCGAGCGCCGAGGAGGCGGCCGTGCACGTGGTGGACGACGACGAGCCGTTCGAGCTGGACGACGAGGACGACACCGACCTCGAGGACGTCCGCGACGTCGACCTGGGCGACGTCGGCGACCTCGAGGACTGACCTACCGGCGCTCCGCCACGATCTCGCAGCCGCGGGACGGGACCAAGGTCACGTTCCGCGGCTGCGCTGTCTCCGGAGCCTCCCGCACCGCGCGGACGCCGTACCGGGTGAGGGTGGCGCGGAGGATCTCGGTCGCCTCCAGCAGGGAGAAGCCGGCCCCGATACAGCGCCTGGCTCCGCCGCCGAACGGGATCCAGGTGCCGGGTGCGGGCGGGTTGTCGCCGAGGAACCGGTCGGGCTTGAACTCCAGCGGCTGGGGGTAGTGCTGCTCGTCGGAGTGCAGGAGTCCCATCGCCGGCATGATCGTGGTCCCGCGTGGCAGCCGGTAGCCGGCGATCTCGACGGTCTCTGTGACCCGGCGGCCGACCTGGTACACGACCGGGTGCAGCCGCATCGACTCCTTGGTGATCGCCTCCAGCCGGTCGTCGTCACCGGCGTCGGCGGCCCGCTGCCCGGCGGCGAGCTCATCCGGTTTGCGGGCCAGCTCGTGGAACGCCCAGGCCAGTGCGGTCGCCGTGGTCTCATGTCCAGCCAGTAACAGGGTGACCAGCTGATCGCGCAGCTCCACGTCGGACCAGGTGCCCGCGGCCAGCAACTTGGAGAGTACGTCGTTGCGCTCGGCAAGGTTCTCGGAGTTCCGCCGGGCCGCGATCTCGGCGTACAGGATGTCGTCGAGGCGGCGCTGGATGCGGAGGTAGGTGCGCCACGGTGGCAGCCGCAGCAGGCGTGGGTAGAAGCCGCCGAGCATGATGATCGGGCGGACCGAGACGACCCGCTCGACCAGCGGGCGGAGCTGCTCCAGCCGGTTCTGGTCGGTCACGCCGAAGACGACCTGCAGGATCACCTCGAGCGTGAGGGTTCGCATCCGGTCGTGCAGGCGGAAGGGTTCGCCGATCGGCCAGGACTGCACGTCGTGCTCGGCGAGGCGCGCGATCATCTCCGCGTACCCGCGCAGGGCCTGGCCGTTGAAGGCGGGCATCAGTTGCCGGCGCATCCGGGCGTGGTCCTCGTCGTCGATCAGGAGCAGCGAGTGGTCGCCCATGATCGGCTGCAGCACGGTGTTGCCCTCGCCGGCGTGCATGATGCCCGGCGGGGTGGTGAACACCTCGCGGATGTGCTCCGGCCGGCTGAGCACCACGACGACCCGGCTCGACGGGACCAGCCGGATGGTGAAGACGTCGCCGTACCGCTCGCGCATCCGCGGGAAGAAGGTCTTGCGGTGCCCGGCGAACAGCACCGTCTGGGCCAGCGTCGGCAGCCGCGGGCCGGGCGGCAGGGCACGGGCCGTCTCCCGGTCGAGGGTTCGCGCTCCGAGCAGAGGCGTCGGTGTCATGCCAGCTCCCGAGGTCGGCAACGTCGGCCCCACCAACGCTACGTCAGGACTGTGAACACCGCGGATCGATCAGGTGGCGCGCTCGCTCCCGGGAACGCGAAAGGGCCGCCCGGGACAGGGCGGCCCTTTCTTTGCTCCAGCAGTCAGGCGTTGGTCCAGCTGTCAGGCGTTGCTCAGCTGCCGGTCGTGCCGGCGTAGGTGGTGCTCAGTTGCGGGTGAAGCGGAGGGTGAGGATCTGGAACGGGCGGAGCTCGAACGAGACGCCGCCGTCCTTCAGCTCACGGTCGGCCAGGTGGCGCTCCAGCAGGTCGACCTCGGTGACCGTGCCGACCGCGAAACCCGGGGTGAGGGTCGCGCGGGACCTGCCGCCGCTGGACTCGTACAGCCGGACGACCACGTCGCCGGACTCGTCGTCGGCCAGCTTGACCGCCTCCACGATCACATTGCCGTTGTCCAGGGCAACGATCGGGTCGATGCCCGCGGCACCGGTGACGACCCGCTCGGGCAGGTTGATCCGGTAGCCCTCCTCGATCGCGTCCGGGATACCGGCGCCGACCACCAGCGCGTGGTTGACCACGTGCACGCCCTGGTCGGTCTGCGGGTCGGGGAAGCGCGGCGCGCGGATCAGCGACGTACGGATCGTGGTGGTCGTGCCGCCGTCTTCGCGGGCGGTCCGGTTGATGTCGTGGCCGTAGGTCGAGTCGTTGACCACGGCAACGCCGTAGCCGGGCTCGCCGACGTGCACCCAGCGGTGCGCCGCGATCTCGAACTTGGCCGCGTCCCACGAGGTGTTCTGGTGGGTCGGGCGGAAGATGTGCCCGAACTGGGTCTCGGACGCGGACCGGTCGGCGTGCACGTCGACCGGGAACGCCGCCTTGAGGAACTTCTCCGACTCGTGCCAGTCCATCGAGGTCTCGATGTCGAGCCGCTTGGCGCCCGGCCGCAGCCGCAGCGTCTGGGTGACGCTGGACCGGTTGAAGGAGCGCTTCACCACGACCGTGGCGACGCCCTCGACGGTGCTGAAGTCGACGCTGTCGACCTCCGTGACGTCGCGGACGTTGTTCTTGTAGAACGAGTCGACGTCCCAGGCGTCCCAGTGGTTCGGGGTGTCCACGTGCAGTTGCAGGAGGTTCGCGGTACTGCCCGGGGCGATCACCTCGCGGTCGGCCGCCACGTCGTACAGGGAGGTGATCAGGCCGCGGTCGTCGACCGTCACCCGGATCACGCCGTTGTCCAGGACGCCGTTGTCGATCGTCACCGCCTGGCCCTCGCCGACGGCCACGCCGGCGCCGAGACCGGCCACGCCGCCGCGGGTGTGCGGCGCCGCGTTGAAGACGATCTGCGCCGACCCCTCGCCGGCGAGTGCCTGCTGGGCCGTCGCGATGATCGCCTCGAGCTCCCCGGCCAGCTTCGCGTACGTCGCCTCGGCCTCGCGGTGCACCCAGGAGATCGAGCTGCCCGGCAGGATGTCGTGGAACTGGTTCAGCAGCACGGCCTTCCAGATCCGGTCCAGGTCCTCGTACGGGTACGTGTCGAGCTTGCCCGCCACCACGGCCGCCGCGGACCACAGCTCGGCCTCGCGGAGCAGGTGCTCGCTGCGCCGGTTGCCCTGCTTGGTCTTGGCCTGCGAGGTGTACGTCGCGCGGTGGATCTCGAGGTAGAGCTCACCCGACCAGACCGGGGCGTTCGCGTACTCCTCCTCGGCCGCGCTGAAGAACTCGGTCGGGGACTCGATCGTCACCCGCGGCGAGGACTCCAGGTTGGCCACCCGGCGGGCGGTCGCGACGAACTCGCGGGTGGGACCGCCACCGCCGTCGCCGTACCCGAACGGGACCAGCGAGCGGGTCGCGGCGCCGTTCTCGGCGAAGTTGCGCTGCGCATGCGCGAGCTCACGGCCGGACAGGTCGGAGTTGTAGGTGTCGATCGGCGGGAAGTGGGTGAACACCCGGGTCCCGTCCAGGCCCTCCCAGAAGAAGGTGTGGTGCGGGAACTTGTTCTCCTTGTTCCAGGAGATCTTCTGGGTCAGGAACCACTTCGAGCCGGACAGCTTCACCAGCTGCGGCAGGGCCGCGGTGTAGCCGAACGAGTCCGGCAGCCAGACCTCCTGGGTGTCGATCCCGTACTCGTCCAGGAAGAACCGCTTGCCGTGCACGAACTGCCGCGCCAGCGCCTCGCCGCCGGGCAGGTTGGTGTCGGACTCGACCCACATGCCGCCCACCGGAACGATGGTGCCGTCGGCAACGGCCTTCTTCAGCCGCTCCCAGACCTCCGGGTAGTTGTCCTTCACCCAGGCGTGCTGCTGGGCCTGGGAGAACGCGAAGACAAGCTCCGGGTACTCCTGCGCCAGGGTGGCGACGTTGGACACCGTGCGGGCCACCTTGCGGCGGGTCTCGCGCAGCGGCCAGAGCCAGGCGGAGTCGATGTGCGCGTGACCGACGGCGGACAGCTGGTGTGCGCTAGCGTGCGCCGGACGGCTTAGTACGTCGGTCAGCTCGGCACGGGCGTCGGTGGCGGTACCGGCGATGTTCTCGTAGTCAAGGACGTCGAGAGCGCGGCTCAGCGCGCGCAGGATCTCCTTGCGGCGCGGCTCCTGCGGGGACAGCTCCCGCTGCAGGCCGTCGAGGGCCTCCAGGTCCAGGATCAGGTCCCACACCTCGGCGTTGAAGACGGCCATGTCGGCCCGGGCCAGCTGGTAGATCGGCTTGCCGCCCGGCTCAGGCTTGCTGCCGACGTCGGTCGGGGCGAAGGCGTTCGAGCCGAGCACCTCGGGGTTGGCCGCGGCCTCCACGTAGAACTCGATCCGGTCACCGGTCGAGGCCGACGTACCGTCCGGGCCGAGGATGGACAGCGGCGCGTAGGTCTGGCGCGGGTGCAGGCCCTTCAGCGGGACGCCGGAGGTGGTGTGGATCAGCCCCTCGGCGGAGAAGCCCGGGCCGCCGCTGAAGCCGAGGTCGATCACGGCCTCGATCTCCTGCCCGGCCCACTCGGCCGGCACCTGGCCGCTGAAGTGGAACCACGCGGTACCCCAGGCGGGGCCCCAGGGCAGCCCGATCTCGGCCGGCTCGTAGGTCGCGGCGAGTGCTTCGGCGGGCGGTACCGGTTCACCAGGCGCGTGCCACACCTTGATGTCCAGCGGTACGGCGGCGCCGTAGATCGCGGGGCGGATCCGCTCCCGCAGGGCGCGCCCCAGCCGCTCCTCGATGAGTGATCGGTCGTCGTGCACGAAATCATCCTCCGATGACGGTTTCTCCGCGGCCTGACGGCCGACGCGATGACAACGCTGTCACATCCACCCCAGACCCGTCCAGACGCTGTCTGTCCCAGCCCCGCGAGTAGCACTTCCATGCCACTATCCGGACAGGAATCAGGACGGCCTGGGGGTGTCCCGCTCTGGGCAGGTGGTGAACCACAGCCTCGCAGTACAAGAGAATCGCCGGCCCCGTGAGTACGCGTGGGAGTGGAGTGACTACCGACTCGGACCGGTTGACCTCTAAGTTGTCCCCTATGGATCGTCCCCGCCTGATGAATCGCCGTAGTGTGCTCGGACTCGGAGCTGCGGCAGCCGCGGCTCTGGTGACGCCGGGATGCTCCCGCGGGAAGTCGGCTGAGCCGGCTCCGGCTGAGCCGGGCAGGTTCGCGACGGGGAACGCGGGCGGCGTGTACGCGATCTACGGTGCCGGGTTGGCAAAGCTCGTCACCGAGGTGACCGGGGTGACCATGCAGCCGCTGCTCACCGAGGGCTCGGTGGAGAACCTCAAGATGCTGGCGGCCGACAAGGCCGACATAGCCTTCTCGCTGTCCGACTGTGCCCTGGACGCCTACGAGGGCGTGGAGACGTTCTCGAGCGGCGCGCTCCGCTTCACCGCGCTGGCCCGGACCTACGACAACTACGTGCACATCGTCGTCCCGATCGCCTCAGACATCTTCTCGCTGAAGGACCTGGCCGGCCGCGTGGTCAGCGTCGGGCCGCCGAACTCCGGCACCAGGGTGGTGGCGAACCGGATCCTCAGCACCGCCAAGGTCAAGATAAGGCCGAGGATGCTCGGCCTGCAGGAGTCGGTCGCGGCGCTGCGGGCCAAGGCGCTGGCGAAGGACCCGGCCACCAGCAACGGCATCGACGCGATGATCTGGAGCGGTGGTCTGCCCACCGACCCGATCAAGGGCCTGCAGAAGGACATCGGGTTCCGGCTGGTCGACATCGGCCCGGTGGCGGAGATGATCGCCCTGAAGCGTTTCGGCGGCTATGTCCTGTCGTCGATCCCGCCGTCGATCTACCAGGTGGCGAGCGCGGTCCCGACTCTCGCGGTGCCGAACTACCTGCTGGCCCGCCGTGGCCTGTCCGACTCCTGGGCCTGGTGGACGCTGAACACGATGTTCCGCCGCCAGACCGACCTGATGGCCGTGCACCCCGAAGCAGGCTCCCTCGACGCCCGCTCCGCGATCGCCACCATGCCGATCCCGCTCCACAACGCCGCCGAACGCTGGTACCGCACCAACCACATCTGAGTGGGACGCTAGAGCTCGTAGTCGTCGATCAGGGGGACGCGGACCTCGATCACGAGGCCGCCGCCGATGGGTGGGCGAGCCACCACCCGGCCGCCGACGCGGGCGGCCTCGGAGCGGACGATGGCCAGGCCCAGACCCGTACCGGGCATCTCCCGGTGGTGGGCGCTGCGCCAGAAGCGGTCGCCGACCTTCTTGAGGTCACGCGAGCCGAGTCCGAGACCGTGGTCGCGGACCGCGAGGACCACCTCGGTGCCGTCCCGCAGGACGGACACCTCCACCGGCGGAGCGCCGTACTTCGAGGCGTTGTCGAGCAGCACGTCGAGGATGTCGTCCACCTCGAGCTCGGGGGCGACGCCGCCGGGCACCATCTCGCCGATGATCAGTTCCAGGTCGTCGGCGGCGTAGACGGCCTTCCAGCCGACCAGCCGCTCCTTGACGGCCTGGGCCAGGTCCAGTGGCTCTTCGCTGCCCTCGACATCACCTGGGCGGTCCGAGCCGGCCAGCCGGGAGAGCCGCTGCACGATCCGGCCGAGCCGGTCGATGTCGCTGAGGGCGAAGCGGGCGGTGGGGGACAGCCGGGACAGGCCCTCGATGTGGATCCGGGCCGAGGTGAGCGGAGTACGGAGCTGGTGTGACGCGTCGGCGACGAACTCCCGCTCGCGCTGGCGGGCCTGGTGCAGGCTGAGCGCCATCGAGTTGAAGCTGTCCCCGAGTCTTCGGAGCTCCGGTGCGCGGCCGTCCGTGGAGACCCGGGTGTCCAGCGCGCCGCGGGTGACCTGGTGGGTCGCGTTGTCGAGGTCGTTCAGCGGCCGCAGCACCCAGCGCGTGACCGGGCGAACGCTGCCGATGACAACGGCTCCGATGCTGATCAGCAGACCGCCGAGCAGCAGCAGCAGACCGCGCTGCACGTCGTCGCGGGCGTTCTCGGTCGGCACTCGCAGCACCGCCGCACCGAGGACGCGGCCGTTGTTGACGACCGGACGGGCCACCACCATCTCGCCGGAGCGCCAGGGCCACAGCGCGGGCGGCTCGGTTGGAAGCCGGCCGGCCAGTGTGCTGTCCAGGGCGATCTTGATGTCCGGCTCCGCGACCACGACGCCGGACCGCGAGGTCGCAATCACCCGGCGGTCGACGTCGACGACGAACACGGGCGTGTTGTAGAGCTGGTGGTACCGGACCGCCAGCTCGCGCAGGTTGGCGATGTCGCCCGACTGCAGTGGTCCCTCCGCCATCGTGGCGAACCAGTCCGCGTCGTTGCTGCGGGACAGGAAGAGCGTGCGGGACGTGCCGGTGGCGATGAAGTTCGCCAGCGGCACCGCGGCGAAGATGGCCAGGACGATGACCATCGGGACAAGGGACTGCAGTAGGCGACGACGCAACGGTCAGTCCGAACCCAGGCGGTAGCCGACGCCGCGGATGGTCTGCACGAGCTCGGGCCGGCCGAGCTTCGCCCGCAGGCTCGCGACGTGCACGTCCATGGTCCGCGACGAGGCCTCGAAGACGGACTGCCAGGCGTACAGGGCGACCTGCTCGCGGGGGACCACCCGGCCGTGGTGAGCGGCCAGCACAGCTAGCACGTCGAACTCCTTGCGGGTCAGGCTGACGGGCTTGTCCGCGACCTGGACGGTGCGTGCCTCGATGTCCACGGTCAGGTCGCCGACTGTCACCCGGGGGCGGGGTTGGAGTAGTCCGGTACGCCGTAGTACAGCATCGATGCGGGCCAGTAGCTCGGAGATGGCGAAGGGCTTCACCACATAGTCGTCCGCGCCGCTGCGCAGGCCGCGGACCCGGTCCGCCGCCTCACCTCGCGCGGTCACTGCGATCACCGGGACGTCTGACACCGTGCGGATCTGCCGGCACACGTTGATGCCGTCGCCGTCGGGCAGTCCGAGGTCCAGCAGGACCAGGTCGCCGGGGTCCGCCGCGAGGGCGTCCGCGGCGGTCCGGACGTGCGTCACCATCAGCCCGTATCGGCGCAGCGCAGGTATCAGAGCGTTCGCGATATCTAGATCGTCCTCGACCAACAGAATCCTGACGGCGCCGCTCATGCCGTGATCGTAGGGCAGGAGAGCTTCATGTGTGTCAGATCTTGGTAAAGACGTAATCACGCGACTCCATGGCGTGGTCGTCAACACTAATCTTCGGACACAGGAGGGAACCGGTCGATGACTGTCGGTATATCTACGGGGGGTGGCGCAGCCACGCTCTCCGAGTCCGAACTAGCCGAGTACGAGCAGGAAAAGCCCGCTCGGCGGCTCAGTCCTTCCCTGGACCGGGCGATCTCCGCGTGGTGTGCCGTGATCAGCGTCGGTGTGCTGCTGCAGGTGTTCTTCCCGTTGTCCGCCGGAACCCAGTTCTATTTAGTGATCTTTCTCGCAGCCGTCCTCCCGGTCACTTTGTTGTGCTATCGGGGCTGGCGGGTGCCCGCCTTCATGAACCCGTTCAAGGCCCGGGCCACCGACGATCCCGGGATCACGGACTGGGTCCTCGCCGCGCTGGCACTGGCGGTCTGCGTCTACCCGCTGTTCGACTTCGACGGCTTCCTCGAACGACGCCAGGCCCCGACGGGTCTCGACGTACTCGCCGGGGCTCTGTTGTTGGTGCTCCTGCTCGAGGCCTGTCGCCGTACGACGGGCTGGGTGCTGCCGGTTGTCAGCCTGCTCTTCATCGCGTACGCGTACTACGGCGGCTATCTGCCCTACACCTGGTCGCTGGCGCACCAGGGATTCAACTTCGACGCGATCATCGCGCAGTTCACCATGGGCACGGCCGGGTTCTACGGCACCCCGTTGAGCGTCGCCGCCAGCTACATCGTGCTGTTCACCATCTACGGCGCGGTCCTGGACTACTCCGGCGCCGGCAAGTTCTTCATCGACCTGTCCTTCGCCGCCTTCAAACGCAGCCGTACGGCGCCGGGCCGCACCGTCACGCTGGCGGGATTCCTGCTCGGCAGCGTGTCCGGCTCGGGAACGGCGACGGCCGTCTCGCTGGGCACCGTGTCCTGGCCGATCCTGCGCCGCGCCGGGTATCCACCCGAACCGGCGGGTGGCATGCTCGCGGCGGCCGGTATCGGCGCGATCCTGTCACCGCCGACCCTCGGCGCGGCGGCCTTCATCATCGCGGAGTTCCTGCAGGTCAGCTATCTGACCGTGCTCGGCTACGCGGTGATCCCGACGATCCTGTACTACCTGGGCATCCTGCTGGCGATCGAGATGGACGCCCGCCGGCACGGGACCACGGCCGCCGAGCCGTCCACCCAGTCGGCGCTGAAGCTGCTGATGAGGTTCAGCTACCACTTCCTGTCGCTGTTCGTGATCATCGGTTTCATGGCGGTGGACGTGCCGCCGTTCAAGGCCGTGGTGTACGCGGTGATCATCCAGTTCGGGTTGTCGTTCCTGGACCGCGAGCACCGGCTCACCGCCGGGCCGTTTTTCAAGGCGCTTGCCCAGGGCACCCGTTCGGTGCTGCCGGTGGCGGCGACCTGCGCGACCGCCGGGGTGATCGTCGCGGTGACCACCCAGACCGGCCTCGGGCTGAACCTGGCCGAGATCATCGTGGACGCGGCCAAGGGACTGACGGACAACCCGACGGTCGTGCTGATCCTGACGGTGGTGCTGGCCGCGTTCGCGGTACTGGTGCTCGGTCTGGCAGTGCCGGTGACGGCGTCGTTCATCATCGCCGCCGTGATCATCGCGCCGGCACTGGTGCAGCTCGGCGTCACGCAGGCCGAGGCGTACATGTTCATCTTCTACTACGCGGTGCTGTCCGAGGTGTCGCCGCCGACCGCGCTGGCGGCCGTCGCCACGTCCGCGATCACCGGCGGCAAGGTGGATCCGGCGCGCGACGTCACCGCCCAGCGGCTCGGCCTGCCGGAGTCGGTCGACGCGATGAAGAGCGGCTCGATCGACGCGCTGGTCTGGTCCGGCGGCATCCCCACCGGCGGCATCACCGATCTGATGACGAGCCTCGGCAGGGACGTCAAACTGATACCGATCACCGACCTGCTGCAGCCACTGCAGACGAAGTACGGCACGATCTATGCCCAGGGCAACATTGCGGCGGCGGCCTACAAGCAGCCCGCCGACGTGGCCACGATCATCGTGCCGAACGTGCTGCTGGTCCGGAAGAACATGCCGGATGAGCTGGCCGAGAAGCTGACCAAGGTGATCTACGACAACAAGGACGCGCTGGTCCAGGTGAACGTGGCGGCGAAGGACATCACCCTGGACAACGCGGCCAAGACCGACCCGGTGCCGCTGCACCCCGGCTCACAGAAGGCGCTCGACGCTTTGAAGTGACCCACGATCCGTCCTCCCCCGCACATCAGGCGCAGCGGGGGAGGGCGCAGGTCCCACCTCCGCACACCAGGCGCAGCGGAGGCGGGAACCAAGGCCCACCCCCACAACCAGGCGCAGTGGGGGAGGGTTTCCAGGTCGGGCCCGCGCCGTCGGAGGCATCCGGCGGCGGGGGCCCGGTCGTTTCAGCCCTGGTCCTCGTCGATCGGGGTGCCGCGCAGGTAGTGCGACAGCGCCGAGTCCCGCTTGGGGTGCACGTGGTACTTCGTCGGGACGACGCGTCCCTCCGCGCTGTCCCAGGCATTGTCCGCGATCCGCCACATCCGGTGGGCCAGCCGCCCGGCCGTCCCGGTGTGCGGCGAGAACGGATGGGCCCGGGTCGGCGCCACTTCCTCGGCGCTGAGGAGCTCCTCGGTCAAGGAGCTGACGTGGTCGCTGTCCATCTCCTCGCCGAGCATCCGGCTGTACTCCGCTTCGAGCAGTTCGTGCTCGGTCAGGAGCCGTTCGACCACCCGCCAGACGTGCTCCGGATGCAGGTGGAGTACCCGGCTGTCGCCGTACTGGCGGGCCTTGAGGAACCGGAGGGAGCGCTCGAGCTGACGGGCGTTGCCGACGTACGTGGTGACCAGGACGCGCCCGTCGGGGAGCCGGCGGACGTGCGGTAGCAGGACGTCCTCGGCGGCGGCCAGATGCTGAGCGGCGATGGCGTAGAACCAGTCGGTCTCGTGCCGTCGGTCCGGCCTCGAGGCTTCCGGTTCCTGGGCGGGAGCGGCGAGTTCCCGGATCTTCGCGTGTTCGTAAGTGAGGGCCAGTTCGAGAGTCGAAGCGGTCATCGCAACCACCTCCTGGGGGGTTCCTCCCAGCGTGCGCCGCGGGCTGCGCCGATGCAACCGCACCGGCACAGTCCGTAACCGAACCGACAGCTTCAGGCGTGGATCGTGCCTCGCAGCGTGACTGGGTGTCCTGATGCCGGACCCCGTGGCTCAGTTGTCGGAGCTCTTCTTCCACAGATTGATGCCGGCCTCGACGGCGTCGGCGTCGATCGCGTCCAGCTCCTCCTGGGTGAACTTCAGGTTCTTCACCGCGGCGAGGCTGTTCTCCAGCTGGGCGACGCTGGAGGCGCCGATCAGGGCGCTGGTGACCCGGTGGTCGCGCAGCGTCCAGGCCAGGGCGAGCTGGGCGACGGACTGGCCGCGCTGCTGGGCGATCTCGGCCAGCGCACGGACGTGCTTGAGGGTCTCCTCGGTCAGCATGTCGGTGCTGAGCGACTTGCCCTGCGAGGCGCGGGAGCCCTCCGGTACGCCGTTGAGGTACCGGTCGGTCAGCAGACCCTGCGCCAGCGGGGAGAAGGCGATCACGCCGACCCCCAGCTCACCGACGGCGTCGAGCAGGTCCTCCTCGATCCACCGGTTCAGCATCGAGTACGACGGCTGGTGGATCAGCAGGGGCGTGCCGAGCTCCTCGAGGATCCGGTGCGCCTCGCGGGTCTTCTGCGCGGAGTACGACGAGATGCCGGCGTACAGCGCCTTGCCGGAGCGGACGGCGGCGTCGAGCGCGCCCATCGTCTCCTCGAGCGGGGTGTCCGGGTCGAAGCGGTGCGAGTAGAAGATGTCGACGTAGTCCAGGCCCATCCGGTCCAGCGACTGGTCGAGCGAGGCGAGCAGGTACTTGCGCGAGCCGCCGCCCTGGCCGTACGGGCCCGGCCACATGTCGTACCCGGCCTTGGTGGAGATCAGCAGCTCGTCGCGGTACGGCTTGAAGTCGCGGGCGAAGTGGCCGCCGAAATTGGTCTCGGCCGAGCCGTACGGCGGGCCGTAGTTGTTCGCCAGGTCGAAGTGGGTGACGCCGAGGTCGAACGCGCGGCGCAGGATGTCCCGCTGCGTGTCGAGCGGTTTGTCGCCGCCGAAGTTGTGCCAGAGCCCCAGCGAGATCGCCGGCAGCTGGAGTCCGCTGCGGCCACTGCGCCGATAGGTCATCTGGTCGTCGTACCGGTCCTGGGCAGCTACGTAGTCAGTCACGAAAAGCCAGTCTGCCCCATGTCGTGACAAGTGCGCGAACCCTTGTATTTACAGCAGAAGCACGGTCGATCAGTGCCAGCAACCGGCCTTCTGACTCAGCCCTCCGGATTCAACGCAGTCCCGGCCACGGCTCCGGCGGTCCCGCGGCGAAGAACCGGAGTACTCCGAGGAGCCGGCTGGCGGGTGGTGCCGTCCAGTGGCGCTCGTTGGGTCTCGGCGGCTTGGGGATCCCGCTGAGGCCCCAGCTGAGGTGGAACCACAGTGCGGCGGCCTCCAGTTGACCGTCGCTCTTGCTTGGGGACTGGCCCGTGTACGCCGGCAGGGTGGCGGCGACCTGCTCCAGGCGGAGCTTGGCGAATTCCATGCCGGGTGGTCCCCAGGCGGCGTCACCCCAGTCGATCAGCGCTTCCAGCTTGTGGTGGCGGGTCAGCAGGTTCTGCGGCGCCAGGTCGCCGTGCAGGAGTACTCGCGGCTGGGCTTGCGGCTCTTGCTGGGCTTGCGGGTCTTGCAGACCTTGCGGGAAGCGGGTGGCCAGGCGGTCGAACCAGCCGAGCAGCCAGTCCGCAGTACCGGGGTCCAGGTAACCGAGCGTTGCCAGGTGATCCACGGTCGGACGCGGGTCCCCGCCGCCGTCGTCAGTCGGTACGCCGTCCAGCGGGGTGTGGGGGATGCGGTGGAGCAGGGCGACCTGTGAGCCCAGGTCTTGCCAGAACTGATCGTTGGGCGGATCCGCCTCGATCAGGTCGGTGCCGTGGACTTGCTCGATGACCATGTACGGCGCGTCGACGAGAGTGCGGGTGGCGTCGAAGTCGACCATCGCGGGGGTCCGTACTCCGGCCGCCCGGGCTACTGGGATAACCGCGACCTCTTTCTGCAGATCGCGTTCGAACTCCTCGCGTCGCGGGATCCGGAGGAACGGGTCGTCGCCCAGCGCGAAGGCGTGGTTGGCGACGCCGTCCGGCACCTCACGGACCGCCTCGGCGCGTACGCCGTACCGGTCGGCGATGGCGGCGATCACCTCGGCCGTCGGCTCGGAGGTGATGGCGGGGAGGTCACCGGCTGGGAGTCCTGTCATCGGTGGGATTCTTTCGCCGGTCGTTGCCGGGGTCCACCGAATTGCCGGGGATCTCGGCGGGGATACTGGCTGGCGTGCGAAGGGACCTGGATCCGGAGACCGTCAGCAGCAGGGACTTCTACGCGGTACTGAACGCGGTGGTGGTGCCGCGCCCGATCGCCTGGGTGTCATCGAGGTCGGCCGACGGAGTCCTCAACCTCGCGCCGCACTCCTTCTTCACGGTGGCGTGCGTGAGGCCGCCGATGGTGCAGTTCACTTCGGTCGGCCGCAAGGACAGCCTGAACAACGTCGAGGCGACTGGGGAGTTCGTGGTCAACTTCGCGGCGGAACCCCTGTTCGAGCAGATCAACGCGACTGCGACGAACTTCCCTCCGGAGGTTGACGAGTTCGCGGCCGTCGGGCTGCACATCGAACCCAGCACCACAGTCGCCGTACCGCGCGTCGCCGAGTCGCCGGTCGCGATCGAGTGTCAGCTGCACACCACTCTCGAACTGGGCGACTCCACCGTCGTCATCGGCCGGGTGCGTCACATCAGCATCGACGAGTCCGTCCTGGACGGCTCCCATCCGGAGATCACCCGCCTTCGCCCGCTGGCTCGCCTGGGCAAGGACGAGTGGTCCACCCTCGGCGAAGTCCGTGAGATCACCCGGATCCGGCATGCCGAGTGGCCCGGACACTTCACCCCTCCGACCGCTGGCTGATCCGCGGCAGCCCACGTCGTCCGCGGTCGGCGGTCGATCGGCGACGGTTGCCTGACGGGTAAGAGGTTTCTCGCAGGCGGTGCGCGATTCTTGAAGTTTTCTTGAGGGTTTGACCTATCCGGTCGTCGCACGGGTCCGAAGCAGGGGCATGACCGTGACGAGGAGACGCCGGGCGCTGGCCGCGCTGGGAGGTGTGCTCGCAGCAGGTGCAGGACTCGGCCTGGGTGAGCTCACCGCCGCACTGGCCGGTGGTACTTCGCCGGTGGTCGGTGTCGGAACCCAACTGATCGATCTCGCTCCCGGTCCTGCGAAGGACTGGGCGGTGAAGAACCTCGGGACAGCCGACAAGCCGATCCTGGTCGGCACGGTGCTGCTCGCAGTTGCTGTTTTCGCCTTGCTGGCGGGGGCGATCGGGGCTTCTATCTCCCGGGTCGCCGTGGTGATGACCGTGGTCCTCGGGCTGCTGGCGATCCTCGCCGCGGCGACCGGGCGGACCCTTGCGGACAATCACTTCGTCCAAGTACTGCCCGGCATCATTACGTTGCTAGTGGCAACAGCCGGAATGATCCTGGTGCTCCGCGCACTGGGCCTCAGTCCCTTCGGCGGCGGCCGAGGCCGGAAGCTCCCCGCCGCCGAAGGTTCCACCTCCACAAACCCGGCCCGAGGTGCTGGCTCCGCAACCACCGCTGGAGGTTCAACCTCCGCGACCACCGCCGGAAGTTCCACCTCCGCGACCACCGCCGGAGGTTCCACCTTCGAGACCACAGCCGGAGGTTCAAACTCCGCGACCACAGTCGGAGGTTCCACCTCCACGAACCCCGCCGGAGGTGCTGGCTCCGCGAACACCGGCGAAGGTGCGGGCCGACCTGAGGGTTCCGCTTTCTCCGGCAAGCCGCACGCTTCCGCGGTCGCGACGGCGGCGAGTGCTGATGGTGGCGCGGTCGTTGCTGAGGGCAATGAGGTTGGGGAGCGGGAGGCGGAGGCGCCGGTGGGGTTTGATCGGCGGCGGTTCCTGGCTACCACGATGGCCCTGGGGGTGGCCGGGGTCGGTGGACTCGCGGTTTCGCGGGTCCTGCCTGAAGGGGTGAGTGAGGCGACTCGGCGGGGGATCAGGATTCCTACGCCGGCGAGCAGGGCGCAGGCGGTGCCCGCCGGAGTGATGTCGGAGATTCCGGGAGTGAGCCGGTTCGTCACCTCGAACCCGTCGTTCTACCGGGTCGACACCTTGCTGACGGTGCCGAAGGTCGACCCGCGGAACTGGGAGCTGCGCATCCACGGTCTGGTCGACCGCGAACTGCGGCTCAACTTCGCGGACCTGCTCGGCCGGCGGCTGATCGAACGCGACATCACCCTGACCTGCGTGTCGAACGAGGTCGGCGGTCCGTACGTCGGCAACGCGCGCTGGATCGGCGTACCGATCGCCGAGATCCTCAGAGAAGCCGGCGTGCGGGACGGCGCCGACGCGGTGAAGTCCACCAGCGTCGACGGCCTCACCATCGGTACTCCGCTGAAGGCCCTCACCGACGGCCGCGACGCGATCTTCGCCGTCGGGATGAACGGCGAGCCGCTGCCCTTCGAGCACGGGTTCCCGGTCCGGATGGTGGTGCCCGGCCTGTACGGGTACGTCTCCGCGACCAAATGGATCGTGGACTTCGAGGTCACCAAGTTCTCCGACTTCAGCGCCTACTGGACCGACCGTGGCTGGTCCGTCGAGGCGCCGATCAAGACCTCCTCACGGATCGACGTGCCGAAGGGATTCGCCCGGATCAAGGCGGGCCCAGCCGTCGCGGCCGGAGTCGCCTGGGCGCAGCACCGCGGCATTGCCAAGGTCGAAGTACAGGTCGACGACGGCGATTGGCAGCCGGCCACGCTGGCGGCCGAGGACACCATCGACACCTGGCGGCAGTGGACGTTCCGCTGGAACGCGACGCCCGGCAATCACAGACTCACCGTCCGGGCGACCGACGGCGACGGACAGGTGCAGACGACCGACCGCGCCGCCCCGCGCCCCAACGGCTCCAGCGGCCTGCACAACACGGTGGTGATGGTCGAGTAACGCACCCCACCGGCCAGCCAGGCACCCGGAACCCCCGCAGGGAGGGGTTCCGAGGCCCAGGAGCACGGAGGGACGCGCTCCGGATGGCCCGGGCCATCCGGCAGCTGACCAGGAGCGCCCGCCGCGAAATGCGTTCCCCGCCCACGCACTGAAGGCGCACCGAAGCCAGCGCGCCGAAGCCGACGTGCCGAACACAACGCGCCGAAGCCGAAGCGCCGAAGCCGAAGCACCGAAGACACGCACTGAACGCAGTACGAATTCAAGCGAAGGAGATCGTCATGTCCCACACCATCAAGCGGGTCGCATTGGCTGCCTCGGCACTGTCCCTGCTCTTCGCCACTGCCGCGTGTGGTGGAAGCGATGACACGTCCAGCGGTAGTCCGTCGACCGGTGCGTCGTCGTCGGCGCCGGCTGAGACGCCGAGTATGTCTCCGTCGATGGACAACGCGGCGGGTCTGGTTGGTCCGGGGTGTGCCGATTATGCGAAGGCGAACCCGAGTGGTGCTGGTTCGGTGGATGGGATGGCGGCGGCGCCGGTGGCGACCGCGGCGTCGGGGAATCCGTTGCTGACGACGCTGGTGGCGGCGGTGTCGGGCAAGCTGAACCCGAAGGTCGATCTGGTGTCGACGTTGAACGGTGGTGAGTTCACGGTGTTCGCGCCGGTGGACTCGGCGTTCGCGAAGATCCCGGCGGCGACGGTGAACACGTTGAAGACCGATGATGCGTTGCTGACCAAGATCCTGACCTATCACGTGGTGCCGGGTCAGCTGACGCCGGAGGCGGTGGTGGGGAGTCAGACCACGGTGGAGAAGCAGGCGGTCACGGTGACTGGTTCGGGGGACAACCTGATGGTCAACAACGCCAAGGTGATCTGTGGTGGGGTGAAGACGGCCAACGCGACGGTCTACCTGATCGACTCCGTCCTGATGCCCCCGGCAGCCTGACCCACCGCTGCAGCCTGACCCACCGCTGCAGCCTGACCCACCGCTGCTGACTGGGCGGCGCCTTCATCTGCCGGGGCGCCGCCCGGTCGCGTTCCCGCTCGTCGTCTAAGAAGCGTGGGTGGCGGCGAGGATGGCTCGGGTGGAGAGGTCCACGTCGGCTTCGGTGGTGAGGTGGTTCGAGACCGAGATGCGCATGTAGCGGCGGCCTCGCCAGGTGGTGCCGCCCATCCAGCAGACCCCGCCGTCCTGGACCGCAGCGATCACCCGGTCGGTCTCCTCGTCGGAGCCGAACGACACGAGCACCTGATTGAGCACCACCTCGTTCCCGATCTCGCAGCCTCCCTTCTCGAGCTGTTCGGCGAACCTCCTGGCCAGCGCGCAACACCGATCGACCACCTCGGTCAGCCCATCGCGACCCAGCTCCTGCAACCCGGCCCAGACCGCGAGTCCACGCGCACGCCTCGACGACTCCATCGCGTAGTCGCCCGGTTCCCGCGCTCCCGACGTCACCAGGTAGGAAGCGCTGGAGGCCAACGCAGCCGCATGCGCATCCGGGTGCGCGCAGAACACGAACCCGCTGTCGTACGGCACGTTCAACCACTTGTGCCCATCGCAACCCCACGAGTCCGCCAGCTCCAGTCCCGCCACCTGATCGCGCAGTTCCGGACTCACTGCGGCCCACAGCCCGAAGGCACCGTCGACGTGTGCCCACCCGCCGTACTCGTGGATCAGGTCGCAGGCCTCACCCAGGGCATCGGACGCGCCGGTGTTCACGTTTCCGGCCTGCAGGCAGACGATCAGCGGTCCTTCGTGATCGGCGAGCCTGGTCCGCAGGTCGTCCAGGTCGATCACCCCGTTCAACCTCGTCCGCACGAGCTCGAGCGAACCGGAGCCGAGCCCGAGCAGGCGCAGTGACCGGTCGATCGTGGCGTGCCGCTCGTCGCCGGCCAGCAGACGCACCCGGGGAGCGCCGTTGAGGCCGTTCGTCTCCACGTCCCAGCCGGCCTTCGCCAGCACGTGGTTCCGAGCCGCCGCCAGCCCCACGGTGTTGGCCGCCTGGGCTCCCGTGACGAAGCCGGCCGACGCTGCCGGAGGTATCCCGAGAAGGTCCTTCAGCCAACCGCCCGCTGCCTGCTCGGCGGCCATGGTCATCGGGGACATCACGCTGTTCCCGGCGTTCTGGTCCCACCCGACCGCCAGCATGTCGGCCGCGCTCGCGGCGGGCAGTGCACCACCCGTCACGAACCCGAAGTACCGCGGTCCGGCGCTCGCCACGAGTCCGCCGTCAGCCAGTGCGACGAGCTCTTCGATCACCTCGTCGGCAGCACGCCCTGCCTGCGCCAGTGGCCGTTGGAAGTCAGCCCGCACCTCCGCCGCAGACTTCGCCGCGCGAACCGGTCGCTCAGCCAAGGTCGCCCTGTACTCGGCCGCGTGGTCGGCCGCACTCCTGAACAGTTGCCGCAGATCTGCCGGTTGCTCTCCCATACCCAGACTGTCCCACTGGCCCCTCGTTCGCTGTCCATCCTGGTTACTCGAGGCGGCCCAGGTGATGGGCGAGGACGAGCAGGGCTGGTGAGAGGCCGGGTGGGCGGCCTTCCTCGGGCTGGCGGATGGCTGGATGCCAGCGGCCTTCGGGGGTGACGAGATACACCCAGGGGCTCAGCGGACCTGGCTCCGTGGCGTGTGCTCGGCCTGCGAGGTTCAGCATCATGCCCAGCGCCGGGATGACTCGCAGGCTGTTGATCACATGGACCAGGAGTAGACCGCGGACCGGCATCGCGGCCAGTACGCCGTACTGCGGGTTCTCGACGTGGAGGGATTCGCGGAGGACGGTATCGAGCACGAGTGCTCGTGAAGCGGTGAAGACGCTGCCGCTGAGCATGGCAATGGTGGTGCCGTCGTGCTCTGCGTACTCCACGGTGTCGGTGAGACCGCGCAGGTTGTGGAGTCCCGCCTGCTCCGCCTCCGTCCACGTCATCCCGAGGTCCGACGGGTCGAAGTACATGGTGATCGTGCCGTCGGTGTAGGTGGCGGGGACGGAGAGGAGGCCAGGCACGAATTCTGGTGCTTGGCTGGTCCAACTGGGTTGAACGAGGTTGCTCGGGGTCAGTCGTTGGTAGAGCTCGCGCCGCGGGTCCGCAGGGAGCGGAGGCGGGCCGTGCCGGAGGGTGCTGGCCAGTTGGTCGAAGTGTTCGCCGACCACCTGGGGCCAGCGGTCTCGTCGTTCGCCGGCGACGATCCGTGCCAGGTTCGACAGCCCGGCCACCATGCTGACCGCCGCGTCCGGATCCGAACCGACGCCGAGGTCGGCGGCGAGCCCGGCGCCGCCCGGGGTGGGAAAGGCTGCGCTGGTCGGGTGGAGGCGGAGGTTGGCGGTGCCGTCGTAGCCGGCGGGGAGGGAGCGTTCGGCGGCTGCTTCCAGGCTGAGGCGCACCAGGTGTGCGGCTTCGGCGTTGGTCAGGGGAGACAGGGCTCGGTGGGGCGCCTCGGGGTCGTTGCCTAGGGCCCGTTCAGTGGAGTCGTCGTGGGTGGAGTCGTTGTCAGTGATCATGCTGTCCACCTCCTCGACAGAGAAAGTACGAGCGCGCGGGCGGCCCCTCGACAAGCAGTTCCGCGGCTGTGGACAACGCGGCGGTTATTCTGCGCGGAGGCGTCGGCAGACCGGCGGTTTCGTCCATCCGAGGAGCAGCATCCATGTCCGCCACTGAGGCACCGTCGGAGCGGCCGCCGTCGGCCACGCGGTTGTCGTTGTCGCACATCACGGCGCAGAACGAGACGAATCTGCTCGGCACCGTGCACGGCGGAGTGGTGATGACGCTGGTCGACTCGGTCGCCGGGGTGGTGGCGGCGCGGCACTCGGCCGGTGCCGCGGTGACGGCGTCGATGGACGAGATGGTCTTCGTGGTCCCGGTCCGGGTCGGCGACGTGGTGCACTTCACCGCCCAGGTGAACTGGACCGGCCGCAGTTCGATGGAGATCGGCGTCCGGATCACCGCGGACCGCTGGGATGCCGTCGGCCCGCAGATCCACGTGGCCACGGCGTACCTGGTGTTCGTCGCGGTCGACTCCGACGGGAAGCCTCGTCCGGTCCCGCGGATCGTTCCCGAAACGGACGAGGATCGCAGGCGGATGCGCGAGGCTGAGATCCGCCGCAGCCACCGGCTCGCCCGGCGCGAGGCGATCAAGGCGTCCCGCGAAGACCCGAAATGAGCCCGAGATGAGCCCGAGATGAGTCTGTTCGGCAGCGCCAGGCGGCACCCGTCCGCGATCCTGCTCGTCGTCCAGCTGCTCGGCGTGCTGATCTATCCCGCGATGGAAGGGTCGCGCGGCGGACGCGTCGCCTTCGAGATCCTGGGCATCGTCGTGCTGGTGCTGGCGGTCTTCTCGGTGCGGGCAACGCCGGGGCTGACCTGGGTGAGCGTCTGTCTGGGCATCCCCGCGGTCGTGCTGTCGCTGGTCGACGCCTTCCGCCCGACGGACGTCATCGTGCCGATCTCAGCTGCGCTCCACGCGGCCTTCTACTTCTACGCGGCCTACAGCCTGCTGCGGTACATGCTGTCCGACCATGACGTCAGCACGGATGAGCTGTACGCCGCGGGTGCCACCTTCACCTTGGTGGCCTGGGGATTCGCCTATGTGTTCGTCATCGTGCAGGCGCTCGTTCCGGGCAGCTTCACGGCAGCCGTCAACCCGGCCCAGGACCGGAACTGGATGGAGTTGCTGTTCCTCAGCTTCATCACACTGTCGAGCACAGGCCTGAGCGACATCATTCCGATCACGTCTTGGGGCCGCTCGGTCGTGATGATCGAGCAGTTGGCCGGCCTCGGCTACGTCGCGATGGTCGTTTCGCGCCTGGTCGGCCTCACCGTCGCCAGACGAACCTGAAACCCACAGCCGAACCGGACCCGGTCAGGCGCCGATCCGCGGCCAGGAGGCGAGCAGGTCGGCGGCCGCCCGGTAGGCCACCTCCGGCGCGTGCTCCATCGCGGCCACCCGATAGCTCACCAGCGCCCCCTCGTGGAGCAGCAGCAACCGGTCCGCGAGTTCCTCGACCCGATCGAACCCGGCCAGCTCCGCCTGCGCCACGAACTCGGTCCGCATCCACCGCTTCTGCGCCACGATCACCGGCATCGCAGGATGGTCCGGCGCCGCCAGTTCGACGCTCGCGTTGATGAACCCGCAGCCCCGCCGCGACTCCGCCATCCACTCCGTCAACGCCGTGAACAGAGCCAGGATCACCTCTTCCGGCGTACCGGGCCGTAGCTTGGCCAGTTGCTCGTCCAGGAACACGTGCCAGACGCGGTTCCGCCGCTCGAGGTACGCCGCGATCAGGTTGTCCTTCGAGCCGAACCGGTCGTACAGGGTCTTCTTCGTCACGTCCGCCGCGTTAGCGATCGTGTCGACGCCTACCGCCCGGATGCCCTGCTCGTAGAACAGCGTCGACGCGGCGGTCAGGATCCGCTCGCCGGCAGGGGTCAGCGTCTTCTCCGCGCCCTCGGCGCCCGTCCGGTTGAGCCACTCCCACGGTCTCGCCTGGTGAACAACCATACTGACAGTATACCGACCGGTGTGGTTACTGTCCTCCATGACCACTCAGCAGCCCGTTGCCGAAGCAGTGCCAGACACCCCGGTACGCCGTACCGCGGGCGTGTCTGCGGTTCCCCTGCTGGCGGCGGGCGGGTTCGTCGTGTTCTGGAGTTGCGGGTTCATCGGCGCCCGGTGGGGGACGGAGTACACGTCAGCCTTCGACCTGCTGGCGTGGCGCTACCTGGTTGCGGGGAGCCTTGCGGCCGCAGTACTGCTGAAGCGCCGGCCGCGGGTCAACCGCAGGGATCTCATCACCCAGGTGGCGATGGCCTTCCTCACCCAGTGCGTGTACCTCGGCCTGATCTTCACCGGGATCGACCGTGGCGTCGGCGCGGGTGTCACCGCGCTGATCGGTTCGCTGCAGCCGCTCCTGATCGCGACCGTGGCGGGTCCCCTGCTGGGAGAACACGTGAGCCGACGGCAGTGGCTCGGTCTGCTGCTCGGCGTCGCCGGAGTCGGCCTGGTGGTCGCCGACGACATAGGCGCGGGCCATGGCTCGGCTCTGCTCTTCCTGCTTCCGCTGGGCGGTCTCCTGGGGTTGGTGGCAGGCACTTGCCTGGAGCGCCATCGCAAGCCGGCCACCAACCTCCTGGATGCGCTGTGCCTGCAGAGCCTGGTCTCCGGAGTGTTCTTCCTGGCGGTCACGGCCGGGACCGGTCAGTTGACGGTCCCAACCGAGCCGGGGTTCTACGGTGCGGTGCTGTGGCTCGTGGTGCTGGCGACGGGAGGTGGCTGGGGGTTGTACCTGGTCAACCTGCGACTGTCCGGCGCGACCCGGATCAGCAGCCTGCTGTATCTGGTGCCGCCCACGACGATGGTGTTCGCGTTCCTGCTCTTCGGCGAGACCATTGGCCCACTGTCGGTAGGCGGGATGCTCGTCTGCGCACTCGCGGTGCTGCTGATCCGTTGGAAGGACCGGCTGCGGCAGCAGCGTGCAACGACCTGACGGCTCGGCAGAAGAGCGGGAGACTCCTCTTCTGGCTACGCTGCGACAATGGCGGAACCCCGGTGGCTGGATGAGAAAGAGCAGCAGGCCTGGCGAGCGTTCATCGCGGCCCAGCGCGTGGTCAACGGCAAGATCGAGCAGCAGTTGCAACGCGACGCGGGCATGCCACACACGTACTTCGAGATCCTGGTCCGGCTGGCCGACGCCGAGGACGGCCGGCTGCGGATGAGCGAGCTGGCGCTGTCCACACTGGGCTCCCGCAGTCGCCTGTCCCACGCGGTGAACCGGCTCGAGCAGGTCGGCTGGGTGCGCCGCGAGGGGATCGCCTCCGACCGCCGCGGCCAGGTCGCCATCCTCACCGAGGAAGGCCGGCAGAAGCTCAAGGACACGGCTCCCGGGCACGTCGAGACAGTCCGGCAGGTGGTCTTCGATGCCCTCAGCGAGGAGCAGGTCGCGCAGTTGCACGACATCTGCAGCACGCTGGCCCGGCACTCCGGCGGGACCTATGACAGCGCCATTTGGGACGTCCGCTGAGAATGGCAGCAATGAACACCAACTCGAGCCGGGCAGCGACAGCCACGGCCGCAGTACTCGCTGTGCTGCTCCTGGCCGGCTGTAGCGACACGGGCACGCCGACGGCGGGGCCGAGCACCATCCCCTCGTCGACGGTGCCGACCACACCAACAGCGCCCACAACGTCGCCGAGCGACACCACTCCCACTCAGGCGCCCAGCCAGACCCCGAGTGAGACGCCCAGCCAGACGCCGACCTGCGTGGACCAGAAGGCCGAGGCTCTGACACTGCGGGAGCAGGCGGCCCAGCTGATCATGACGGGTATCGACGCCGAAGGTATGACCGCGGCCGAGCGATCCATCGCGCGCGCCCAGAAGCCCGGCGGACTCCTGCTGATGGGGAGCGGCGGCAGCGCCTCCCACACCCGTAGCGCGATGGCCACGGCCAGCACGACCGCCACGGTGAAGGGGATCCGCCCGTTCATCGCGGCGGACCAGGAGGGAGGCCAGATCCAGCGCCTCAAGGGCTCCGGGTTCGACCGCATCCCGGCCGCGACCGTGCAGGCCACCTGGTCCGACGAGAAGCTCACCGCCCGGGCCAAGACCTGGGGGAGCCAGCTCAAGCAGGCGAACGTCAACGTGGACCTCGCGCCGGTGGCAGACGTCGTACCGGCTTCGCTGGGGAACGCGAATGCGCCGATCGGTGCGCTGGACCGCGGCTACGGCAGTACTCCGGGCACGGTCAGCAAGCACGTCGCCGCCTTCATCAAGGGGATGGACGCTGCCGGCGTGATGACCTCGGTCAAGCACTTCCCGGGCCTCGGCCGGGTGAAGGGCAACACCGACTTCTCGTCCGGAGTGGTGGACACCGTCACGGTCCGTGGCGACGACGACCTGGCGCCGTTCGCCGCGGGGATCCAGGCCGGCTCCGACCTGGTGATGGTGTCCACCGTCACCTACACCAAGATCGACCCGAAGAACCGGGCGGTGTTCTCTCCCACGATCATCCGGGGCATGTTGCGCGGCGACCTCGGGTATGGCGGGGTCGTGATCACCGACGACGTCGGGGCGGCCGCGGAGGTCGCCTCCGTGCCGGCGGGTCAACGGGCCACGCGGTTCGTGGCGGCCGGTGGCGACATCGTGATCACCGCGAAGGCGTCGCTCACCTCGACGATGGTGAGCGCGCTGGTCGCGAAGGCCCAGCAGGACAAGGAGTTCGCGGCCGGCCTGCAGAGCAGTGTCCGGCGGGTCCTAGCCCTCAAGCAGAACCGCGGCCTGCTGAGCTGCGGATGACCACGCCACCGACCGGCCAGGAGCCCGACTACCGGTTCACGCTCGCCAATGAGCGGACATACCTGGCCTATCTGCGGACATCGCTCGCCTGTTACGCGGGCGGTCTGTCCGCGGTACAGTTCCTGGACCTCGGGCCGGACCGGATCGTCGCCAAGATCATGGGCGCCATCCTGGTCTGCGCCGGGATCGTCACCACGGCAGGCGCCTTCCGGCGCTGGCAGTTGAACCAGGCTGCGATGCGCGAAGGCGCTCGGTTACCGGTCACCAGACTGCCTCTGATGCTCGGAGCAACCATCGCCGTGGTGGGGCTGCTCGGCCTGCTCTTCAGCCTGTGGCGATGATCCCCGACCCAGGGCTGCAACCCGAACGCACGCTGCTGGCCTGGCGACGTACGTCACTCGGCCTGGTCGCGAACGGGATCCTGCTGCTCGCCTCCGGCCACGGCACGTCGGACGTCCGGCTCGGGCTCGGCATCGTGGTGACGGTGCTCGCGCTGGCCTGCTGGGCCGCGGTGAGTGCCGTCTACCGTCGATCGACCCGTCCGCAGGCGGGTCCGCCGGGTGAGCTGGGGTCGGACCGGGTACTGCGGGTGGCGGCCGGGCTGGTGCTCGTGGTGGGCCTTTTCGACCTCTATGCGGTGGTCACTCGCTGAGATCTTCCGGACACGAACAGGTTGCATTGAGTCAACGTGTTCATCATCTCGCGATACGTTGACCGGGCGGATGCTTCGTCAGGCGTCTGTTGCCCCTAGCATGTTCAAGGTTTGTCCCTCGTTCACCCGGAGCTTGAAGTGCCGTTACGTCTGCGTCCGAACGACCCGACGTTCTACGACCTTTTCACCGAGTCAGCCAACCACTTGGTCGACGGAGCCAGGATCCTGGCCGAGTTGCTGGGCAGCACGGCTGGCTCCGGCCTCTCGGCCAGCCATCAGATCGCCAAGCTGATGAAGGAAGCCGAGCACGCGGCCGACGAGACCACCCACTCGATCATCCGCCGGGTGAACTCGACCTTCGTGACGCCGTTCGACCGGGAGGACATCTACCGGCTGGCGTCCGATCTCGACGACGTGATGGACTTCATGGAGGAGGCGGTCGACAACGTCCACCTCTTCAACCTCACCAGCCTGCCGGCCGAGGTGGCCGAGCAGATCGAGGTACTGCAGCGGATGGCGACGCTGACGGCCGAGACGATGCCGCGGCTGCGCACGATGAAGGACCTGGCCGAGTACTGGATCGAGATCAACCGGCTGGAGAACACCGGTGACGCCGTGCACCGCAGGATCATCGCCAAGATGTTCAGCGGAGAGTTCGACGCGCTGACGGTGATGAAGGTGAAGACCGTGGTCGACCTGCTGGAGGATGCCGTCGACGCCTTCGAGCGGGTCGCCAACACGGTCGAACAGATCGCCGTCAAGGAGAGCTGAGCGTGGAGCTCGCGCTCGTCATCGCGGTCGTCGCCATCGCGCTCGCGTTCGACTACACCAACGGCTTCCACGACGCCGCGAACGCCATCGCGACCTCGGTCTCGACCCGGGCGCTGACGCCCCGGGTCGCGTTGGCGATGGCGGCGGTGATGAACTTCCTCGGCGCTTTCCTGGGCACCGAGGTCGCCGAAACGGTCGGCAAGGGCATCATCAACATCCCGGAGGGCCGGCACGGCCTGGTGGTCGTGATCGCCGCGCTGGTCGGCGCCATCACCTGGAACCTGATCACCTGGTACTTCGGCCTGCCGTCGTCGTCCTCGCACGCCCTGATCGGCGGTCTGGTCGGCGCCGGGATCGCGTCCGCCAGCGTGGTGCTGTGGTCCGGCATCCTCGACAAGGTCGTCATCCCGATGGTGCTGTCGCCCGCGATCGGCTTCCTCGGCGCGTTCGCGCTGATGACGGCGATCCTGTGGATCTTCCGGAGCAGAAACCCGGGCAGGACGACCCGGGGGTTCCGGTTGTCGCAGTCGCTTTCCGCGGCCGCGATGGCACTCGGACACGGCCTGCAGGACGCGCAGAAAACGATGGGCGTGATCTTCCTGGCCCTGCTCACCACTGGTCACGTGGACCCGGACGACGGCATCCCGACCTGGGTCAAGATCGCCGCGGCGACCGCGATCTCGCTGGGTACCTACTCCGGCGGCTGGCGGATCATGCGGACCCTGGGCCGCCGGATCATCCACCTGGACCCGGCCCGCGGTTTCGCCTCGGAGGCGATCGCCTCCACGGTGCTCTACGTAATGGCGATCGGACTGCACGCACCCGTCTCCACCACCCACACGATCACCTCCGCGGTGATGGGCACAGGGGCCACGAAGCGCCTGTCAGCGGTCCGCTGGGGCGTCGCGAAGGGCATCGTCATGGCCTGGGTCCTGACGATCCCGGCCGCGGGCCTGGTGGCCGCCGGCGTCTACGGCATCGCTCACCTGATCCTGGAATGACAACGCAGGTTCATTCCGAGTTCACCGAGCGGGCTCAGCTCGGAAAACGTTCCTGACGCCGCGCTGTCCCGGCGGGCGGCACGCAGTACCGGTGGTCAGCGGTTCCAGCGGCGGACGGCTTTGGCGACGTCTTTGGGGCGGAGTGTGCTGACGGAGTCCTGCCAGTTGCGGTAGAGGGAGTCGCCGAGCAAGGACAGGCTCAGGGTGGCCTGGGGACGGACCGCCTTCACCCAGGTGGCGGCGGCCGCATGGCCCTGCTTGAAGAGCAGGTGGTTGGCGGTCGCCTCGATCCGGAGCTTGTGGTCGCCCCGCAGGTCGATCGTGGCCCAGGCCTTCACGATCGCCGGGTCTCTCGCGGTCATCTTGGCCAGGTAGGTGAGCGGGCCGTGCCAGGATCCGCGGTTGCCGAAGCTGCCCAGGCTCTCCAGCGGGAACCAGCCGTTCTGGCAGCGTCGCCCGTTCACCGCGGACTCGATCTGGCGCGCCTGGTCGGGGCGCAGGTGTTCGGTCGACCAGTTCACGAAGTACACCCCGACGTCCGGGATCTCTTCTGCGACCTCACCCGGGATCGTCAGCGTCCCCGGCTCGAAGAGGTGCAGCTCCTCGTCAGATCCGTACAAGTTGTTCGTTCCCCCGCCCCGCCTGATGACTGCCGGCCGCGACGGCGACTGCCGCCGGCCTGCGTCGAGAGGGGATCCCCCAGATCCTGCAATCCGACACCAATGAATCTTGGTACTCCTGGTGCCGTCCTCGGTCAAGGCCTCGTCCGGATGGCAGCTCCGTGCACCTGACCGGTTCCCACCCGGCGCCCGGGCTATTCCTTGCGGCGTGCTGCCCGGTTCCGCAGCTCTTCCTGGTCGAGCCGCTCGGCCTCCTCGGGCGTCGGAGCGCCACCACCGTACGACGCGGGCAGCCACCAGGCGCCGGGTGGCTGCTCGGGATACGCGCGGATGGCCTCGTCGAGCAGGCCGGCCATGCTGGTCCGCAGCTGGGCGGTCGCCTCGGTCGCGTCGTCACCCCGGCTCACCTTGATCGGTTCGCCGACGCTGATGGACACGTTCTGGTGCCGGGAGAAGTCGCGCGGGTGGTCCTTGGTCATCATCCGCTGGGTGCCCCACAGCACCATCGGGATCACCGGCACGCCGGTCGCGGCGGCCATCCGGACAGTGCCGGACTTGAACTCCTTCAGCTCGAACGACCGGCTGATGGTGGCCTCCGGGAACACCCCGACGATCTCGCCCTCTTTGAGGTAGCGCAGCGCCTCGCGGTACGAGCCGGCGCCCGCGCCGCGGTCCACCGGGATGTGGTGCATGCCGCGCATCAGCGGGCCGGAGTACCGGTTGCGGAACAGCACCTCCTTGGCCATGAACCGCACCAGCCGCTTGCTCGGCTGCGCGCCGAACCCACCGATCACGAAGTCGACATAGCTGATGTGGTTCAGCGCGAGCACCGCGCCCCCGGACCGCGGGATGTGCTCCGTGCCCGTCATCCGGAACTTGAGGTCGAGCACCTTGAAGGCGGTCTTGGCGAAGCCGATGACCGGCGGATACAGGAGGTCGCGCATGAGCTGACGCTACCGGGTCCGGCAACCCGCCACACCGTCCCGGAAGGTGACCCTCGCCGCTCCGCCGCTCACCAACTGCCGCCGACGCGCGGATCCAGTACGCAGTACGCAATGGTTGTTAGGGTTTGCTGCGACAAGTTGATACCGCGGGAGCTCGCGCTGTAGCGGGCTGAGAGGGCGGCTGGGTGAACCGGCGCCGCCGACCGCCGAACCTGTCCGGGTAATTCCGGCGTAGGGAGCAGCATCGTGACAACTATCGACAACTCTGTCCGGCCGGTCGTCACCACTGGGCCGATCTCCGGCTCGGAGAAGATCTACTCGGGTGACCTGCGGGTTCCATCGAGGCGGGTGAACCTCACCAACGGGGAGCACCTCGACCTCTACGACACCTCCGGGCCGTACACGGACGCGACCGCCGAGATCGACGTACAGGCGGGGCTTCCCGCGGTACGGCGGAAGTGGGTCGCCGGGCGGGAGCCGTTGACCCAGCTGGCCCACGCGCGGGCCGGCACCATCACCGAGGAGATGCGGTACGTCGCCGTCCGGGAGGGCGTGGATCCGGAGTTCGTCCGCGCCGAGGTGGCGCGCGGCCGGGCGGTGATCCCGGTGAACCACCGGCACCCGGAGTCCGAGCCGATGATCATCGGGAAGAAGTTCCTGGTGAAGGTGAACGCGAACATCGGCAACTCGGCCGTCAGCAGCTCGGTCGAGGAGGAGGTGGAGAAGCTCGTCTGGGCCACCCGCTGGGGCGCGGACACCGTGATGGACCTGTCCACCGGCAAGAACATCCACGAGACCCGCGAGTGGATCCTGCGGAACTCGCCGGTGCCGATCGGTACCGTGCCGCTCTACCAGGCGCTCGAGAAGGTGAAGGGCGATCCGGCCGAGCTGTCCTGGGAGGTCTACCGCGACACGGTGATCGAGCAGTGCGAGCAGGGCGTCGACTACATGACCGTGCACGCGGGTGTGCTGCTGCGGTACGTGCCCCTGACCGCCCAGCGGATCACCGGCATCGTCTCCCGCGGTGGCTCGATCATGGCCGCCTGGTGTCTCGCGCACCACCAGGAATCCTTCCTGTACACGCATTTCGCCGAGCTCTGCGAGATTCTCCGCCAGTACGACGTGACGTTCTCCCTGGGGGACGGGCTTCGTCCGGGTTGTATCGCCGACGCCAACGACGCAGCCCAGTTCGCCGAGCTCCGCACGTTGGGGGAGCTGACCAAGATCGCCTGGGAGCACGACGTCCAGGTGATGATCGAGGGGCCCGGGCACGTCCCGATGCACAAGATCGCCGAGAACGTGCGGCTCGAGGAGGAGCTCTGCGGCGAGGCGCCGTTCTACACGTTGGGGCCGTTGGCAACTGACGTGGCGCCGGCCTACGACCACATCACCAGCGCGATCGGCGCCGCCCAGATCGGCTGGCTCGGTACGGCGATGCTCTGCTACGTGACGCCCAAAGAACACCTTGGACTGCCCGATCGCGACGACGTGAAGACCGGGGTGATCACCTACAAGATCGCCGCCCACGCGGCCGATCTGGCCAAGGGTCACCCGGGTGCGCAGGACTGGGACGACGCGTTGTCGCGAGCGCGGTTCGAGTTCCGCTGGGAGGACCAGTTCAACCTGTCGCTGGATCCGGACACGGCCCGGACCTTCCACGACGAGACACTCCCGGCCGAACCCGCCAAGGCGGCGCACTTCTGCTCGATGTGCGGGCCGAAGTTCTGCTCGATGCGGATCACCGCCGACATTCGCAAGTACGCGGAGGAGAACGGCCTGGACTCGGCCGAGGCGATCGAGGCGGGCTTCGCGGAGATGTCCGACACCTTCAAGGCCAACAACTCGCAGGTCTATCTGCCGGTCACCCCGGCCTGACGAAATCCGGCGGACAGGCCGGGGTGGACAACCGCCTCGGCCCGTTCGCCGTCTCTACGATGAGAGGTAGGTGATTCGCTGTGCGTTTTGTTGCCCTGGGATTCGTCGGTGTCGCGTTGCTGCTCGTCGGCTGTGGCGCCGAAGCGGGTCCGCCTTCTGGACGGGAGTCCTCTGTGAGCCCATCGACGCAACCACCCAGCCCGAGTACGCCTTCTGGAGGACCCGTAGAGCAGGCGAAGTCCGATCTGGCCGACCGCTTGGGCCTCTCCGCCGAGGAGATCACGGTGGTCAGCTCCGAGGAGGTGACGTGGCGAGATTCCGCGCTCGGTTGTCCCGAGCCCGGCATGCATTACGCCCAGGTCCTCACGGACGGAAGCCGCATCGTGCTGACGGCTGGCGGCAAGCAGTACCACTACCACTCCGGCGGACGGCGCGACCCGTTCCTGTGCGAGAACCCGCAACCGCCTCTGCCAACCAACTAGCTCGCCCCACCGTGCCTGATGATGGGCGCATGGAAGACGACCTTCGCGCGGCGCTGCACCGGTACGACGAGGCCGGCGGCCTCGTGCGCCCGACCGGGTACGACCATGCCGTGGTCCGGGCCGCCTTCGATGTCCTGGTGGAACGGCTGGATGCCGAGTTCGACACCAGTTGCCGGGTCGATCGTCAGGTCGAGGACGCCAGCCTGCACGGCCGGATCGAGATCCCGGTCGAGGCGGTCCGCGGACGCGCGCAACTCGTCGTCTCGGTGAGCAACTTCGGCTCGATGGCGGTGGTCTCCGCCGAGAACCCCGGCGCCTACCTCGATCTGGCCGAAGCGCTGGCCGACCACGCTGCCGACGGCGGGGATCTGCAAGCTGTACAAGGGATTCTGGCGGCACTCGGCTTTCTGGTGATCCCCGAGGAACTGCTGACCCGCCCGTACGACGGCATCAGCGACCTGGCCTCGCACTACCCGCCCGACAGGGCTCCCGACTGGTGGATCCGCTTCTTCGACTACCTCTGAGCGGGGATTCCTGGACCGCCGGTCCGCCGTTGTAGAGGCCGAAAGGGGCTGGAAATGTCCTGACTCCGTGTGAGGATGACCGGTGAGTCGGGGCGCGGGATGGGGCGGAATCAGCGGAGAATTGAGGGAACGGCGTCACGGCGAGACGATCACCCTCCGTGATCGAGCGAACCGGTTCAGGTTTTTTCCTTCACTCTACGTGAATAAGACTGTAGCCTTAATCATGCTCTGGGAAGGAGGTGCAGGGCGATGGTCTTCGTTCTCACAGTAGATCAGCGGGGCAGCCGGAGCATGACCGATCTCGTACCCGAGCTACTGAATTCGCTCAACCGGCGGCCGCGACGCACCGGGCTGCTGCGCAGATTCGAGCGCACTGCGGGCGACGAGGTGCAGGGCGTGCTGTCCGACGCGCGCGCCACGATCGACGTGATCGTCCAGCTGCTCCGGATGGACACCTGGTACATCGGGCTCGGCATCGGCGACGTCGCCGAGCCACTGCCCCGCAGTACCAGGGCAGGCAGTGGCGAGGCGTTCGTGTCCGCGCGGGAGGCGGTCAACCGGGCCAAGTCGAGCCCACACCACATCAACGTGATCGGGCAGAACGCGCGCGGAGCCGACCAGGTCGAGACCGTGCTCTGGCTGATGGCCTCCGTACTGCGACGCCGGAGCGAGCGCGGCTGGGCAGTGGCGGATCTCCTGGCCGAAGGACTCAGCCGGCGCGAGATCGGCGTGAAGCTCGGCATCAGCCAGTCCGCGGTGACCCAGCGGGCCCAGGCGGCCGGAGTCGTGGAGGAACAGCGTGGCCGCGTGCTCGCGGTCGAGCTCCTCGAGTCGGCGGCTGCATGACGGCGATCGTCCTGTCGTTGACAGCGGCCGGGTTGATCCTCGCCGTCCTGGCGTGGCTGCCGAGGTCCGGGTCCACTCCTCAGATCGTGGTCAGCGGGTTGATGCTGGCCTGCCTGTTCGCCGTCGGCATCCTGCTGCTGGCAGGTGACGGGGTCGCGGGCTGGCGCGAGGCCTGGTGGAACATCCTGCTGCTGGTGGCAGGTGCCTTCGCTGTGGCGGGTGGCGGGCCGCTGACGACGTCTGTGCTCGCGTTGGTGGACCGCGGGAACACCCGGTCGCAGTCGACCCAGCAGGCCGGTGAGGTACTGCGGGGCGGTGCCTTGATCGGTTCGCTCGAGCGGATGGCGATCTTCGCGTCGATCGTGGCCGGGTGGCCTGAGGGGGTAGCGGTCGTGCTGGCGATCAAGGGACTCGCCCGGTACCCGGAACTGCGCAGTCCGGATCAGCCGGCGTCGGTGACGCCGCAGGCGGTGGCGGAACGCTTCATCATCGGCACCTTCACCAGCGTGCTCTGGTCCGTCACCTGCGCCGGCCTGCTGCTGTCCCACTGACCCGCGCCCGAGCCCGCTGGACGGGCTCGGGTTCCTCTTGGCTAGAGCTTGACGACGAGGTCGGAGACGACCTTGTCGTGCCAGGTCTGCTGCTTCTGGTCCCAGAGCGGCCAGAGCGCGTTCAGGAAGCAGAGGTAGCTGAAGAGGATGGAGCAGAACTCGCGGCCGAACGTACGGCCGATGCCGATCGTCTCGCCGGTGGACTCGGAGACGATCTTCAGCCCGGTGACCTTTTTGCCGAACGACTGCCCGGTCCTGCCCTGCTTGATCACCCGGTTCCAGAACGCGATCAGTACGGCGAGCAGGTAGCTGAGGCCGATCACGGCGCCGCCTGCGCTACTGCGTCCGCCGGACGTCGTCCCACTGGAGAGCGCCACGCCTGCGATCAGGCCGACGCCGATCGGGACCATCGGGAGTACGGAGTCGAGGAGCGACGCACCCACCCGGATCGGCCAGCTGGCCAGCTGACCGGGCGGTGCATAGCCGTAGCCGAAGCCACCGGATGGACTGTAGGGCGCGTAGCCCTGCTGGGTCGGGTTGTTCGGCTGCACGCCGAAGCTCCCCGGCTGTCCGGGCGGAAGCTGGCCAGGCTGCCCCGGCTGTCCGGGCGGGAACTGCCCGGGCTGACCGTACTGGCCCGGCTGGCTGTACTGAGCGGGCTGGGTCGGGTACTGCGGGATCTGGCCGGGGATGTGCGGACCGGGCTGGTCCTGGGGCCGGTCGTGCGGGCCTTGGGGAGGGGTGGTCACTGGAATCCTTTCTGGGCGCTCCAGATCCGTGGGCACGAGTATCGCGGACCGGGGGCGGCGAACGGACGCCGCGGCCTGGAACGGCCACGGCGTCCGGGGTGTCGCGGGATGTCGCCGGGGGTGTGGTCAGAGCTTGACGGAGTAGGTGTTGTTGAGCTTGTCCGCGAAGGTCTGCTTCTTCTCGTCCCACAGCGGCCACAGGTAGCCCAGGTAGCAGGGCAGACCGTCCAGGATGTGGGTGATGTCGCGCAGCGCGGCCTTGCCCGGGCCGACCTGCTGACCGGTGTCTGCCGAGACCAACTTCAGGCCCAGCGCCTTCTTGCCCCAGCTCTGGCCGGTGTTGCCCTGGAGGATGACCCGGTTGTAGACCCACAGCCCGATGGAGGCCAGGCTGAGCAAGAGCGACAGGATGCTGCCGGTGCCGTCGTCGCCCAGCGCGTTACCGATCGAGCTGGGCAGACCGATGATGATGATGTCGATCAGGAACGCGCCCACCCGGACCGGCCAGGTGGCGAGGTTGCCGGCCGCCTGACCGTAGCCACCGTAGGGCTGCTGCCCGTACGCCGCATACGGCTGCTGGCCGTACGCCTGCTGCCCGTAGCCCGGCTGCTGGGGCTGCTGCCCGTGCTGCCCCGGCTGCTGGCCGCCGTACTGCCCCGGCTGCCCGTGCTGCCCCGGCTGCTGGCCGCCGTACTGCCCCGGCTGGCCGTACTGCCCGGGCTGCTGGGCGCCGTACTGGGCTGGCTGACCGTACTGGCCGTAGCCAGGCTGCTGGGGCTGCTGGCCATACTGGTCCGGCTGCTGCCCGTACTGCGCTGGCGGCCCGTATTGACCCGGCTGGTTCGAGTCTTGCGGGCCGTAACCCGGCGGTGGCGTCGGAGTGCTCACGACGATCCCTTCTAGATGCAGGTGAGGAGTGGCTTGCAGGCTAGTGCTCGGACGGTTCAGCCGGCCCTGGGATCCCGTGAACTTGCCTGGGGCAGGGGTTACCTTGGTAGGCGTGACCCTGACGCCAGAAGGAATCGTCCTCCGCCCGACCGGTCCGGTGGAGCCGCTCGATCGGCGCGTGCTGGGACTCGCCGCTGTCGGCGTCGGTGGCTTCGGCCTGGCGGCGATCTACCAGCTCTCCGGCGACCGGCACCTCGGCATACCTTGCCTGTTGCACGCCACGACCGGGCTGAACTGTCCACTCTGTGGATCGACCCGGATGGCTGCGGCCTTGCTACGTGACGATCTGGACGCCGCCTGGCACTTCAACCCGGTCGTGCTGGTGCTCGGCCCGCTGATCGGCGTTGCCGTCGGCTACCAATTGCTTGCCTATGGCCTCGAACGGATCCGCTGGGTCAAACTGCCGAGGATCCGGCTGAGCCCACGGGTCGTCGACTGGTCGATCAAGGCCCTGGTCGTGCTCTTGCTCGTGTACGGCGTCGCCCGCAACCTGAACTGACGGACGACGCCGCGCGGAGCGGCTGTCAGTTGAGGTCGCTGACCACGCCGGTGGCATACCCGATGATGCCCAGGATCAAGAAGACGATGCCGCCGATCCAGGCGACCTTCGCCAGCGTGTCCGGCCTGCCCTGCTCGCGGAACTTGCTCTGGGCAAACAATCCCAGGCCGATCGCGGCCGGGGAGCAGCAGAACCAGCAGACGATGCCGATGATGGCGAGCACCATCGGGGTGCTGCTCTGCGGGGCCTGCGCATTGCCGTAGCCGTAGCCACCGGGCTGACCCGGGTAGGCACCCGGCTGCCCCGGGTACGCGCCCGACCCGTAAGGCTGCTGGCCGTACTGCCCCGGCTGACCGGGCTGCTGACCGTACTGACCAGGCTGCTGTCCGTACTGGCCCGGTTGCCCGGGTTGCCCCGGCTGTCCGTACTGGCCCGGCTGCTGGCCGTACTGCCCTGGCTGTCCGTACTGGCCCGGCTGCCCCGGGTACTGGCCAGGCTGTCCGTACTGACCGGGGTTGGAGTACGGATCCTGCTGGCCGCCGTACTGACCAGGCTGGCCCGGCTGCTGGCCGTACTGACCAGGTTGCCCCGGCTGCTCGCCGTACTGGCCGGGCTGCTGTTCGCCGTACTGGCCGGGCTGACCGGGCTGCCGCTCGCCGTACTGGCCCGGCTCGGCCGGCGTGTCGTCAGGCCGGTTCGGGTCGTTCGGGTCATCGCCGGGGGGCGTCGGAGTGCTCACCACGGTCCCTTCTGAGAACGTCGAGGAATCACCGAAGGCTATCTTTCCAACGGTCCTCCGGTCACGCGGCACGCGCCGGGGTCCCGTGTAACGGACACGGAGACCCCGGCGCGGTGACGGAGTGCGCGATCAGCCGAAGCGGCCGGTGATGTAGTCCTCGGTGGCCTTCTCGTTCGGGTTCGAGAAGATCTGCTTGGTCGGGCCCATCTCGATCAGCCGGCCGGGCCTGCCGGTGGCCGCGAGGTTGAAGAAGGCGGTCTGGTCGGAGACGCGGGCCGCCTGCTGCATGTTGTGGGTCACGATGACGACGGTGAACCGGTCCTTCAGCTTCTCGATCAGGTCCTCGATCGCCAGCGTGGAGATCGGGTCCAGGGCCGAGCACGGCTCGTCCATCAGGATCACCTCGGGCTCGACCGCGATCGCCCGGGCGATGCAGAGCCGTTGCTGCTGGCCACCGGACAGGCCGGCGCCGGGCTTGTCGAGGCGGTCCTTCACCTCGGTCCACAGGTTGGCGCCGTGCAGGGACCGCTCGACGACCTCGGTCAGCTTCTTCTTGTCCTTGACCCCGTTCAGCTTCAGGCCGGACGCGACGTTGTCGAAGATGGACATGGTCGGGAACGGGTTCGGACGCTGGAACACCATGCCGACCACCCGGCGGACCGCGACCGGGTCGATGCCCGGCGCGTACAGGTCCTGGTCGTCGAGCACGACCTTGCCCTCCACCCGGGCGCCGGGGATCACCTCGTGCATCCGGTTCAGGGTGCGCAGGTAGGTGGACTTGCCGCAGCCGGACGGGCCGATGAACGCGGTGACCGAGCGGGGCTCGATCGTCATCGACACATCCTCGACGGCCTTGAAATCGCCGTAGTAGACGTTGAGGCCGCTGACCTCGATGCGCTTAGCCATATCGACTCAGAACCTCTCGACTATTTGGACTTGATGGTGCTGAACCGCGCGATCAGGCGGGCCAGCAGGTTGAGCAGCAGGACGAGCAGGATGAGGGTCAGTGCCGCCGCCCAGACCCGGTCCGCGGCCGGCTCCAGGGCGAGCTCGGTGCGGTCCTGGTTGATCATCGTCGGCAGCGCGCCCATGAACCCGTCGAACGGGTTCAGGTTGATGTTCTTGGAGTAGCCGACCAGGATCAGCAGCGGCGCGGTCTCGCCCATCACCCGGGCCAGGCCGAGCATGACGCCGGTGATGATGCCGCCGAACGCGGTCGGCACGACCACCTTGAGAATCGTCTTCCACTTCGGCACCCCGAGCGCGTACGACGCTTCGCGCAGCTCGTCCGGGACCAGCTTCAGCATCTCCTCGGTGGAACGCAGCACGACCGGCAGCATCAGCAGCACCAGGGACAGCGACACCGCGAACCCGACCCGGTTGAACCCGAGCACGGTGATCCAGACGGCGTAGATGAACAGCGCCGCGACGATCGAGGGGACACCGGTGAGAATGTCGATCATGAAGCTGACCACCTTGGCGGCCTTGGTGCCCTTGCCGTACTCGACCAGGTAGACGGCGCCCATGATGGCGATCGGCACCGCGATCGCCGCGCAGATCAGGGACATGATCAGCGTGCCCATGATCGCGTGGTACGCGCCGCCGCCGACCCGCCGTACGGTGATCCCGCGTTGCGACTGGCTCCACCAGTTCGCGTCCAGCAGCAGGCTGTAGCCCTTGCTGACCACGGTCCACAGGATCCACAGCAGCGGGATCAGGGCGATCAGGAAGCACAGCACGATCAGCACGGTGGCCAGCGTGTTCCGGAACGCGCGGGCGCCGGACTTGCCGGTCAGGTCGAGCGTCTTACCGTCGTACGCCGGACGGTTCGCGGCGAGGGTGGTCACGGGGTGGCTCCTTCGGTCTGCGCGGCCTTGTCGCCGGTACGGCGGTTCTTGCGCGGGCGCTTACCGCCCGGGCCGCTGCGCGCGACGATGATGCGGGCGGCGGAGTTGACCAGGAAGGTCACCACGAACAGGACCAGGCCGGCGGCGATGTACGCGCCGGTCTTCTCCGGGGAGTCGAACTCGGCGGCGTTGTTCGCGATCTTGGAGGCGAACGTCTCACCGCCGGCGAAGATGGACGAGTTCCACGGGTCGTTGCCGTTCGGTACCGACAGGATGATCAGCACGGCGACGGTCTCACCGAGCGCACGGCCGAGGCCGAGCATCGAGGCGCTGACCACACCGGAGCGGCCGTACGGCAGCACCGCCATCCGGATCATCTCCCAGCGGGTCGCGCCGAGCGCCAGCGCGCCCTCCCGATGCGCGACCGGCGTCTGGGCGAAGATCTCCCGGCTGATCGCGGTGACGACCGGCAGGATCATGATCGCCAGCACGACCGAGGCGGTGAACACGACGCCGAGGTTGTCGGTGGCCGGCTTCTCGAAGAGCGGGATCCAGCCGAGCGCGGAGGCCAGGCCGTTGATCACCGGGCGCAGGATCGGGGCGAAGAAGAGGATGCCCCACAGGCCGTAGATGATCGAGGGGACCGCCGCCAGCAGGTCGATCGCGTGCGAGACCGGCGCGGCGAGCCGCTTGGGCGAGTAGTACGTGGTGAACAGGGCGACGCCGACCGCGATCGGGACCGCGATCACCATCGCGATGATCGAGCTGATCAGCGTCGTGTAGAAGAGGGCGGCGATGCCGAACCGCGGGTTGTCGCCACCCGGCTCCCAGATCCGGGAGAACAGGAAGCTGCTGTTGTTGTCGGCCAGCGCGGGAATCGCCAGCGCGAGCAGGAAGACGCCGACGAAGGCGACGATCGCGACGACCAGGCCGCCGGATCCGCGGGCCAGGCCGGCGAACAGCCGGTCGCCGAGATGCCCGACCGGGCCGAGGTCCAGCTTCGGCCCGGGGGCGCGGTCGGTCGGCCGGTCGGGCGGTCCCGTGCCGTCTGTACTACTCATCGATGCTGCTCCAAGCGCCTGGTCGATGCGGGGTGTGGTGCCGGCGAACCGAAGCCCCGGCCGTCCGTTGGAAGGAACGACCGGGGCTCACAGTTCGCCGTACTACGTTGTGCCGGTCGAGGTCAGCTGATCGCCTGGATGGCGGCGTCGACCTTGGTCCGGGTCTCTTCAGGAAGCGGCGCGTACTTCAGGTCGGTCAGCGAGGACTGGCCGTCGGCGCTGGCGAAGTAGCTCAGGAAGCTCTTCACCAGAGCGGTCTTCTCGGCGGGCAGACCCTTGGTGCAGGCGATCTCGTAGGTGACCAGGATGATCGGGTAGGCGCCCGCCTCCTTGGTCGCGTAGTCCAGCTTCAGGGCCAGGTCGCTGCCCGTGCCGGCCGGCTTGGCCGCGGCCAGCGCCTTACCGGCGGACTCGGCGGACAGCTCGACCGCGCCGGCGCCCGTGTCGATCTGGGCGACGCCGAGCTTGTTGTCGACCGCGTAGCTCCACTCGACGTAGGTGATCGAGTTCTTGGTGCTCTTCACGCCTTCGGCGACACCGGCGGACTTCTCCTTGCCGGCGCCCGTGCCGGTCCACTTCTTGGCCGGCTCGCCGGTCCACGCACCGCCACCGGCGGCGGCGAGGTACTTGGCGAAGTTCTCCGTGGTGCCCGACTCGTCGGAGCGGAAGAAGACCGCGATCGGGGCCGACGGCAGCGTCACGCCCGGGTTCAGCTTGGCGATCTCCGGCGCGTTCCAGGTCTTGATGGTGCCCTGGAAGATCTTGGCGGCGGTCGGGCCGTCCAGGATCAGCTTGTCGAGGCCGTCGACGTTGTAGGCGATCGCGACCGGGCCGATCACCATCGGCAGGTTCACGGCCGGGTTGCCCGCGCACCGCTTCTCGGCGGCGGTGGCCTCGTCGGGCTTCAGCGCGGAGTCCGAGCCGGCGAAGTCGACCTGGTTCGCGTTGAACTGCTTGATACCCGCACCGGAACCGGTCGGGTTGTAGTTCACCGTGACATCGGCGCACTTCTCGTTGTACTTGCTGATGACTTCCTCGATGGCGTTCTTCTGCGCCGAGGAACCCTCGGCGTTCAGGGTGCCCTTCGGGCAGTCGCCGCCGGCGGCGGAAGATGAGGAGCCACCGGGGCTCGAAGAGCCCGACGGCTCCGGGTCACTGCCACAGGCGCTCAGAGCGAGGACGCCGAGGGATGCCACGGCGACGGTGCCGACGCGGAGCAGGCGATTGACGGACACGAGAGTGTTGCCCTTCTGCGGGGATCAGACTTCTTGAACTTCCACAGACGGTAGGGAGACGAGGTGACCGGGTGGTCCGTCGCGGATGAACGACCGGTGAACGGTTCCGGTAGCAATCGCGACGCTTGGCGTGCCGCCAGGAGGCCAGCAGGTGAACTGAGTTAGGACCTGTGACTCTGCGTAGAGTAAAACGGACGTTGGATCACGTTCCGATATCGCCGCGGCGCACGGTCAACCTGAACACCCGATCCACGTTGCCACGCGCGGCACACCGCAGTACGCCATGCCGTGCGGTCAGCTGGAGAAGTCTTCGGGGGCTACGCCGTCGAGGAACTGGCGGAAGCGTTCGAGCTCGGCCTGCTCCTCCTCGGGGGTCGCCACGCCTGCTTCCTGGAGGACCTTCTCGGTGCAGCGGATCGGCGTACCGAGCCGGACCGCGAGGGCGACAGAGTCGCTCGGGCGGGCAGAGACGCGGGCGCCGTTGCCGAGCACGAGTTCGGCGTAGAAGACGGCGTCGCGCAGTTCGACGATCTCGACCGCCTCGACGGTGACGCCGAACGCCTCGATCAGGTCGCGCATCAGGTCGTGGGTGAGCGGTCTGGACGGACGCAGGCCCTGCTCCTCGTAGGCGATCGCGGTCGCCTCGACCGAGCCGATCGAGATCGGCAGGTAGCGGTAGCCCTCGGTCTCGCGCAGCATCATCACGGGCGCCCGGTTGGGCGACTCCATCCGGATCCCGATCAGAGTCAGTTCTCGCATCGTCGTCATGGTGCGCCCCGAACCTCTCCGTGACCAGCGCCCGGTGGGACGCTTCGATAGGAACATACCCGCAGGCATCCAGGTCATCCGGCAGCGCATGCGGCTGTTATCGGAACGTGGGATTGATTCACGCTCAACCGGGCGTGGTCGCAGGCTGTTGGACTGCGGTGACGACGGGTCAACGGTCGGCGGCGACTATTCAGGGTGCGCCGAAGCGCTCCCGGATCACCCGGCCGTCGGCGAGGCGGTGGGCGACCATGAACGCGCTGGTGGCGTACTTCCCGACCGGCAGGCCGAGTGCCTCCGCAAGTGCCGGGAGGACCGGCCGGTGCGAGCAGATCAAGGTGACCTTGCCAGGCTTCCAGGCCTTTGCCGCCACCTTCTCCAACGCCGACGGATCCTTCTCATACCCTTGCTCGGAGATCTCCGGGTGCAGATGGATCCGCCGCCCGATCGACGCGGCGTACGGCGTGACCGTGCCCGCGCACCGCTCGGCATCGCTGCTGCGGATGCGGTTGACGCCGAGAGCGGCCAGTACTCCGGAGAGCCGCTCGGCCGAGGCGAGTCCCTCGTCGCTGAGCGGGCGGACGGTGTCCTTGCCGGACCATTCCTTGCGCTTGACCGCCTCCGCGTGCCGGAGTATGACCACGGTCGACTCGACCGGGAGTACCGCGTCCAGGCAGTTGAGGATGTCGACGTCGCGGGGGTAGCTGAGCCGCTCCTTGGCCTTGCCGACGGGTAGCCACTCGAGCTTGTCGACCTCGTCGTTCGGCTCGAACTCCTGCTCCGGACCGGCGAGCGAGGCGGCCCAGTAGAGCACTAGCTTGGGCACGGTTCCGCCGTTCTTGCGGACGTCGTACCGCTGGACGCCGAGCGGCGGGCCGAGGACCACCTGCTGGCTGGTCTCCTCCTCGATCTCCCGCCGGGCGGCGACCAGCACGTGCTCTCGCGGAGCCAGCTTGCCCTTCGGCAGGGACCAGTCGTCGTACCGCGGGCGGTGGACCAGCAGAACCTGCCGGCTGCCGTGGCTCTCGCGCCACACGACACCACCCGCGGCGATCACCGTCGCCGGGTTGCTCATGGAATCAACCCTAGGTAATCGGATCCGTTGTCCGGCGGCGGCCACGCGTGGCGATCAGACGTTCCTGCAGATCGCGCAGCGGTTCACCGGCCGGGCTGGTCAACCGGGCCTGCCAGGTGTCGTCGGGACGCAACCACCACGAGCCGGTGCCCTCGTCGAAACCGAGGTCGAACAGGTCGCCCAGTTCGGTGACGTGGTCCTGCTCCTTCAGTTGGACGAGCACCTCGACCCGGCGGTCCAGGTTGCGGTGCATCAGGTCGGCGGACCCGATCCACACCTCCGGCTCGCCACCGTTCTCGAACCAGAACACCCGGCTGTGCTCGAGGAACCGGCCGAGGATGCTGCGGACCCGGATGTTCTCGGACAACCCGGGGATGCCCGGCCGGATGGTGCAGATGCCGCGGATCCACAGCTCCACCGGTACGCCGGCCTGCGACGCGCGGTACAACGCGTCCGAGAGGGCCTCGTCGACCAGGCTGTTCACCTTGATCCGGACCCGCGCGGGACGACCCGCCAGGTGGTTCTCCACCTCGCGGTCGATCCGCTCGACCAGGCCCCGGCGTACGGACTGGGGGGCGACCAGCAGGCGGCGGTACCCGCTTCGGCGGGCGAAGCCGGACAGGTGGTTGAACAGGTGCGCGATGTCCTCGGTGACCACCTTGTCGCTGGTGAGCAGGCCTAGGTCCTCGTACAGCCGGGCGGTCTTCGGGTGGTAGTTGCCGGTGCCGATGTGGGCATAGCGTCTGAGGCCGTCAGGCTCCTCGCGGACCACCATCGAGAGCTTGCAGTGCGTCTTCAGCCCGATCACGCCGTACACGACGTGGCAGCCGGCGTGCTCGAGCGCGCGGGCCCACTTGATGTTCGCCTGCTCGTCGAAGCGGGCCTGGATCTCGACCAGGACCAGCACCTGCTTGCCCGACTCGGCCGCGTCGATCAGCGCGTCCACGATCGGGGAGTCACCGCTGGTCCGGTAGAGCGTCTGCTTGATCGCGAGCACGTGCGGATCGGCCGCGGCCTGCTCGATGAACCGCTGGACGCTCGTCGAGAACGAGTCGTACGGATGGTGCACCAGTACGTCGCGCTGCTTGAGCGCGTGGAACAGGTCGGCGGGGTTGGCGGTCTCCACCTCGGCCAGGTGCGGGTGGGTCGACGGGACGAACCCGGGGTACTTCAGTTCCGCCCGGTCCAGCGCCGCGATCGCGAACAGCCCGCGCAGGTCCAGCGGACCCGGCAGTTCGAACACCTCTGCCTCGGTGACACCCAGCTCGGACAGCAGCAGCGCCCTGACCTTCGGGTCGATCGACTCCTCCACCTCGAGCCGGACCGGCGGGCCGAACTTGCGCCGCAGCAGCTCCTTCTCGAGCGCCGCGAGCAGGTTCTCCGCGTCGTCCTCCTCGACCTCGAGGTCCTCGTTGCGGGTGACCCGGAAGGCGTGGTGCTGGGTCACCTCCATGCCGGGGAAGAGCTGGCCCAGGTGCGCCGCGATGACGTCCTCGAGCGGCACGAACCGGCCCTCGGCGACCTGGACGAACCGCTGCAGCAGCGGCGGCACCTTCACCCGGGCGAAGTGCTCGCCACCGGTGTCGGGGTTGCGGACCACCACGGCCAGGTTGAGCGACAGGCCGGAGATGTACGGGAACGGGTGTGACGGGTCGACCGCCAGCGGGGTCAGCACCGGGAAGACGCGGTCCTTGAAGAACTGCGTCATCTCCTCGCGCTCGGCGGTGTCCAGCTCGTCCCAGCGGAGGATGTCGATGCCCTCCTCGACGAGCGCCGGCAGCACTTCCTTGCGCCAGGTCTCGGCCTGCCGGTCCATCAGCTCGCGGCTGCGGCTCAGGCTGCGGTCGAGCACCTCCCGGGGCAGCAGCCCACTGGCCGCCCGGACCGCCACGCCGGCCGCGATCCGCCGCTTCAGACCGGCGATCCGGACCATGAAGAACTCGTCCAGGTTGCTGGCGAAGATGGCCAGGAACGTGGCGCGCTCCAGCAGCGGGACCCGCTCGTTCTCGGCGAGCTCGAGCACCCGCTGGTTGAACGCCAGCCAGCTCAGCTCGCGGTCCGAGAACCGGTCCTCGGGGAGATCGCCGGCCTCCGCGATGTCGTACGGGGGCTCGACGTCGTACTCCCGGTTGTGCGACGCCAACAAGTCTCCAGCCACGTTGACCAGCATCCCACCCCCAGGTGAACGGGAGGTAGACCGAACGGCGAGCCGATTGCAGTTGCTAGCGTCACTCCTTGTGAAGCGACGAGTGGACACGCTGCTGCGAGCCGCCCTGGAGACGGTGCGGGGCAGTGCCCTGAAGCCGGTGACGGCCCTGCCCGCCGGCGTCCGGCGCCGCCTGGCCGGAGCCCCGATCCAGATCGACGGCAACGTCCTGGATCCGGATCTGCAACTCCTGCTCCGGCTCGAGGGCTTCTTGCCGGGAGCAAAGAAGCAGTCGGTCGAGACGGCCCGGACGAACCTGGTGACCATGTCCAAGCTGGTCGCCGGCCATCCGCCGGAACTACTACGCGTGACCGAACTCACGGTCCGCGGCTCGGATGGCCAACTCGGGGCTCGTCTCTATGTGCCGCGCTCGGCTCCGACGTCCGGGGGCGGGCTGTTGGTGTTCTTCCACGGCGGCGGCTGGGTGGTCGGCGACCTGGACAGCCACGACGCCTACTGCCGGGACCTTGCGGAAGAGGCGGGGATCCGGGTCCTGTCGGTCGACTATCGCCTCGCTCCGGAGGCCGAGGCGCCCGTCGCGGCTGAGGACGCGATCGCTGCCTTCTCGTGGGCGGTCGAGCACGCCGAGGACCTCGGAGCCGATCCTGCGCTGGTGGGCGTCGGCGGTGACAGTTGCGGCGGCAACCTCTCCGCGATCGTCGCCCAGCAATGCGTACTCCGCGGCCTTCCCGCGCCGGCTCTCCAGGTCCTGATCTACCCGGCCGTCGACCTCGTCGGTCGCCGCCCCAGCCGAGACCTCTTCGCCGAAGGCTTCTTCCTCACCGAGGAAGACATCATCTGGTACCGCGACCACTACACCCCGGACCCAGCCATCCGCTCCGACCCGATGGTCTCCCCGATTTTCACCGAAGACCTGACCGGCCTGGCCCCCGCCTACGTGGTGACCGCAGGCTTCGACCCCCTCCGAGACGAAGGCAACGAGTACGCCGCCCGCCTGGCCGCCGCCGGCGTCGAAGTCACCCACATCTGCGAACCAGGCCTCATCCACGGCTTCGCCAACATCCTCGCCCTCCCCGGCGAAACCCAAGCCGCCCGAACCCGAATAACCACCCACATCCGCAACGCCCTGAACCCCAAGGCCTAGTCAGCGTGGCGGATCGACTAGAATTGGCACGGCTTCGCGAATAAGCAGCGGCGTCGCGGGCCCGGTGATGGGCACAGTCCCGTCGATGTACTGCCACCCAGTTCCAGCAACGTTGAACCGAGCCGCGTAGTTGGTAGTCACAGACACCCTGACCCCACCACGCTTCATGTACTTATGCGTGATCTCCTTCGCCGGATACGGCTTCCCCGGCGAAGTGGTCGTCAACGTCGCCCCATCACCAAAGCTCCACGTATAGCTCATCGGCGTAGCCTCAACCACCACCGGAAACCCCAGCAAGGTGACCGTGGTGGTGGAAACCTTGCTGTCCTCCGTATAAACAATCGTGTCCAGATTCACCAACGTCCGCCCGGCCGGCTGCACTTTGACGTGCAGCCCCGGAAATACGACGTCCTTGGACTCGCCCAGTACCTGCTCCCACGAGACGTCCTGCGGCCGCGGCTGCTGAACCACCGGAGCTGTCGGCCCCGCCGTTGGTTCAACCGCCGGCGTGGCCCACTCCGGCTGACACCGCGTCGGCCCAGGCACAGTTCCATCCGGCTGGAGCCTTCCACACATGCCGATATTGAGTCTCAGTTCCTTGACGTGGCGGAGACGGGCGGCGGCCGGGCGGATTGCAGGAGGCGGAGGCGGAACCGCGACCTTCTTCGACGGCTTGTGTTTGCGACTGCTCGTGAGTCTGGTCTTCTTCTTGGTCGTAGCCTTCGCCTTGACGCCTTCCTTTGTCGGATCGACCCTCACTTTGGGAGGCGGCACAGAGGGCGTTATCCGGGTCGCCAAGCCGTCTGCATCGGTGGCTTCTGCAGCGTTCGGAACGAGTGTCAACGCCGCGCACAAGAGAACTGTTAGTGGTAGCGCAGAGCGCGAAGGGCTCATCGCGATCCGAGTTGGATCTCGTACATGACCCAGTTGCTGTCACTCGGTGAGAGGGCGATCTCCTCGGTATATTCCGCAGCCTTGCTGACGCTCGGTTTGGCAGTGGGTGAACTCTTCGTGGTGTAACTGCCAACCGACACCATCGCGGTGCCACCCACGCGGCCGCCGTCTCCACGACTCAGATCCGAGACTTCTTTCACCTTTTCCTGGTAGTCGCCGCTGATACCGCCGTTCGCAACGTTCACCTTGGCAACGAAATCCGCATACTCCTTGCAGCCTTCACACCCGGCCTCGCTGGCAGCAAGCAACTCAGTCGTCTTGCCGCTTTGCGCTGCGTAGTTCATGAGATCGACATAGTGCCTGTAGAACGCTTCCGCGGCGGCCAAGCTCAAGCCTTCGGCAGCTTGGGGACGTTCAGGGGCTGAGGTGGAGGCAGCCGTCGGAGTGGGGGTGGAGGTGGCTTGAGTGTGAGTCGAGGTGGCTGTACCACCGGGCGTGGTGTTGGGGCGGCCGGCTTCGGGGCTGCCGGACGAGCACGCTGGGAGGAGTAGCAGAGCTGCTCCTGCGCAGGCCAGGGTCATGAACGGCCTGTGGCGGTAAGTCACGAATGTCACCTCTCCGTAGTCGATTCTGATCGTAACCGGCTGGGGGAGCGGCGGAGATGTCAGTTGTTGCAGGTTGTGGACAAGTCGTTGGGCCAGGAGCCGCCCGGTTGGGGGGTAAGAGGCTCGGACGGCTCCTGGCTAGTGGTGGGACGTGGAGTGGGCCGCTTATGACGTGGGGTGACGGGGTGAGTTCTCTGTGACACCGTTCACAGGGCCGCGGTGGGGGCGTATTGGACGTCCAGGGCGGCTGTGGTGAAGCCGAGATTCGTGTAGAGGTTGCGGGCGGAGGTGTTGGTGCCGTCTACGTAGAGGGTGATGGAGGAGAGGCCTCGGTCCTCCTGGAGATGGCGGAGGCCTTCGAGGGTTAGGGCTTTGCCCAGGCCAGTGCCTTGGTGGGTGGGAGCCACGCCAACTACGTAGACCTCGCCGAAGGGGGTGGGGCCTTCGTCTGTGTGGACCTTGGTCCAGTGGAAGCCGGCCAGGGCGCCGGTCGAGTCGACCGCCAGGAAGAACCCTGCAGGGTCGAACCATGGCTGTTCGAAGCGATCCGCCAGGTCTGCTTGGGTCCAGCTGCCCTGTTCGGGGTGGTGGGCGAAGGCGGCTGCGTTCACCGCTAGCCAGGCCTCGTCGTCCTGACCCGGTACGAAGGTGCGCAGGGTGATCCCTTCTGGCCAGACGGCGGCGGGGACCGGGGCCGCAGTACGGCGGAGGAAGTAGAGCTCCCGGGCGACGGAGAGGTCCATGCGGGCGGCTAGTTCGTCTGCTCCGGGGAGTCGGCCGTGGGCCCAGACTCGGAGGCCCGAACCGCCGTGGTCCAGCAGCATTCGCAGCAGCGATGTGCCGTAGCCCTGCCGCCTGTACTCCGGACTGACGACGAGCTCGGCGGATCCGTCGGGGCCGAGCGCGGCGTACCCGGCCAGCGGGGACTCGCCCGGATCTCCGGCGTACGCGAGCACGTGCGCGTCGCCCGAGTGCTCGCCCTCCAGGTGCAGGAGGGTGTGCTCGGAGAGTGGGTTGACGCCGTCGCTCTCAGCAGCGGAGCGAGCGAGTTCGGTCACGGCTGAGGCGGTGGCCTGGGGCAACGGTGAGGGCACGGCTTCGAGAGTCACCTCAATACCGTAAAAGGTCTCTGTCAGTTCACTGTCGAGGCCTTGGTAGGGCGCGCCGGGTCAGGGTAATTTGCCGGGACCGCGCACCAGCGGCGACCGAAACTACAACGGAGTAGACATGGCCTTCACAGGACGAGACAAGACGTGGCTCAGGGGACCGCGGGCCGTTGGCCTGCTGGCCGCCGGCGCCGCCGTGGTACTCGGCTTGGCCACGGGGGGAACCGTGACCCAGGCAGCGCCGGCGAAACCCAAGCCGACGCACACGCAGATCCAGCTGCTCGCGCTGAACGACTTCCACGGCAACCTGGCGCCCAACCCGGCGACCAGTTCCGGCGGCAACGTCAACGGCACGCCGGCCGGCGGCGCGGAGTACCTGGCGACCCACCTGGAGCTCGCGCGGGCCGCGGCCAAGGCGCAAGGGCAGGAGTCCGTCACGGTCGCCGCGGGTGACCTGATCGGTGCGTCACCGCTGCTGTCGGCCGCGTTCCACGACGAGCCGACCATCGAGGCGATGAACGAGATGGGCCTCGACGCGACCTCGGTCGGCAACCACGAGTTCGACGAGGGCTGGCACGAGCTGCTCCGGATGCAGACCGGCGGCTGCCTGGACGACGGCGACGGGCTGAACAACCAGAACTCGTGCCCGGACCCGAAGGCCGAGTTCGAGGGCGCCAAGTTCGACTACCTGTCGGCGAACGTGTTCTTCGAGAACACCCAGCGCACGCTGCTCGACCCGTACACGGTGAAGAAGTTCAAGAACGGCCAGAAGATCGCCTTCATCGGCATGACCCTGGAGGCGACGCCGAACATCGTCACCAAGGCCGGCGTCGAGGGCCTCACCTTCAAGGACGAGGTGGAGACCGCCAACGCGTTGGTGCCGAAGCTCAAGGAGCAGGGCATCCAGTCGATCGTGGTGCTGCTGCACGAGGGTGGTCTGCCGTCCGACCCACGGGCGTTCAACAGCTGCCCGGGCATCTCCGGCCCGATCACCGACATCGCCAAGAACCTCGACCCGGCGATCGACGCGATCATCTCCGGTCACACCCACCAGGCCTACAACTGCTCGATCAACGACCCGGCCGGCAAGCCGCGGCTCGTCACCAGCGCCTCCTCGTTCGGCAAGATCTTCACCGAGGTGCGGCTGAGCATCGACAACGCCACCCACGACGTCGACCGGCTGAACACGCTGGCCAACAACAAGATCGTCACCCAGGACGTGCCGAAGGACCCGGCGCTGACCAAGCTGATCACCAAGTACCAGACCCTTGTCGCGCCGATCGAGTCCAAGGTGATCGGCCACATCACCACGCCGTTGGTGTCGAGGACGCCGGACGACTCGCTGGAGTCCCCGCTGGGCAACCTGATCGCTGACGCGCAGCTGGCCGACCCGTCGACCGTTACGAACGGCAAGACGCCGGTCGTGGCGTTCATGAACCCGGGCGGTATCCGGGCTGACCTCGCCTCCACCAGCGGGGCAGTGACGTTCGGCCAAGCGTTCACCGTCCAGCCGTTCAACAACTTCCTGGTCTCGATGGACATGACCGGTACCCAGATCAAGGCTCTGCTCGAGCAGCAGTTCTCCGGCGCGAACCAGGCCGCGAACAAGGTGCTCCAGATCGCGGGTCTCACCTACACCTGGAACCCGGCCGCCGCGCCGGGCGCCAAGGTCGTGGCCGGCTCGATCCAGATCGCGGGTCAGCCGCTGGTCGACGGTACGACGTACCGGATCGTCACGAACAACTTCCTGTCCGACGGCGGTGACGGCTTCCCGGCCTTCACCACGGCGACCGACAAGTTCTTCGGCGGTCTCGACATCGACGCCTTCGCCAACTACCTGACCGCGCACGACCCGTACACCCCGGTCCCGACGGACCGGATCGACATCGGCTCCTAGGTCCCACCCGTACTCCGTACGGCGTACACGGCTCCGGCCGGTACTGCGATATTCCGCGCCCGGGTCGCTCTCCCTTCGGGGGAGCGGCCCGGGCGTTCGCATGCCCTGACGCAAGCCAAACCGGATGACCGCTGCTGCCGGAGGAGTCGCAGGGCAGGCGCTAGTGGAGGAGGAAGCGGAGGACGACGAAGGTGAGGGCGGCTCCTGTTGCCACGGCTGCCCGGGCTGAGCCGAGACCGCGGCGTACTGCGGTGCCGAAGACCGCAACGGTGAGTGGGAGCAGCATGATCAGCAGCGTGATCCCGGCGGCGCGGACGCCGACGTGGGAGCGGCCGGTCAGGACCAGGCCGAAGATCAGCGCGAAGGTCAGGCCGAGCCAGGTCGTGGTCTGGATGGGTCCGTCGATGCGGTCGCTGCGATGCGAAGCGCGGGCACCACGACGGTGCGAAGTTGGAGCAACGTGCGCCATCGGTCACCTTCCGTGAAAAAGACCGAATACGCACGGTAGCAGCAGGAATACAGTCTGGTCCAAGTCGAACAAGATCGCCGGAACCCGCGAAATCCCTCGCGAAACACAGGCACCACAAGCCTCACGAGGAGAGCAGGTGGACCGCCTTCCGGATGCACCTGATCCACCTCCGCATGTGCGGCACAGCCTCAGACGGCGGCGGCCTTCCTCAGCTCAGGTGCGCGGCGAACCTCAGACGGTGGCGTCGGCGGTTTCGCGTTGGCTGGTGGGTGGGATGACGAAGCGGTAGCCGACGTTGCGGACTGTGCCGATCAGGGATTCGTGCTCTGGGCCCAGCTTGGCGCGGAGGCGGCGGACGTGGACGTCGACTGTGCGGGTGCCGCCGAAGTAGTCGTAGCCCCAGACCTCCTGGAGCAGTTGCTCGCGGGTGAACACCCGGCCCGGGTGCTGCGCGAGGAACTTGAACAGCTCGAACTCCTTGTAGGTGAGGTCGAGGGCGCGGCCGTTCAGCTTGGCCGTGTACGAGGCCTCGTCGATCACCACGTCACCGCTGCGGATCAGGGAGGTGTCGGGGTCCTCGTTGCGGGCGGCGGCGAGGCGGCCGATCACCAGCCGCAGCCGGGCCTCGATCTCGGCCGGGCCGGCGGTGTCGAGCAGGACGTCGTCCGCGCCCCAGTCGGCGTTCACCGCGGTCAGACCGCCCTCGGTGACGACCAGGATCAGCGGTACGTCGATGCCGGTAGTCCGGATCAGCCGCGACGCCCCGCGGACGGTGACCAGGTCGCGCCGGGCGTCCAGCAGTACGGCGTCGGCGTCGGGGGCGTCGACGAGCGCGGCGACTTCGGCGGGCAGGATGCGGATCTGGTGCGGCAGCAGGGCGAGCGACGGCAGGACCTCTGTGGAAGCCTGCAGCGCGTTGGTCAGCAGAAGCAACGTGCTCATGCTGTCTCCTTGTGCTGGTCGTCGGATCCCTGATGGGTGACCCGGTCCTTATGCACGTCAGGCCCCGTCGGCGTCATTGCCGGGGGCCCGAGACACACTGGTAAGCAACAGCAAGCTGACATAATAGCGGAAGACTTAACCGATTAGTGAGGCTGCACCCACATGCCGGAAGTGACCATCAGGTACTTTGCCGCCGCGCGCGCCGCGGCCGGCGAGTCCACCTCGATCGCTGAGGCCGTGTCGATCAAGGACCTCGTCGGCACCGTTTCGGCCGGCCGCCCCGAGCTAGCCCGGGTGCTGGGCATCTGCACTTTCCTCCTCGACGGCGAGCGCGTCGAGGAGGACGCGCCCCTCCGCGAAGGCGCCCTGGTCGACGCTCTCCCACCCTTCGCGGGCGGCTGACCAGCAGTACCCGAACCACCCAGCGGCTCGCGGGTGCGGCAATTCCGTGGCCTTGGGCAACTGGTGGGTCAGTCGGTGGGGCGGCCGCGGAGGCGTTTGGTCTCGCCTCGACGCTTCTTCTCGTCCAGTCGCCGCCGTACCGCGTTCTTGCTTGGTCTGGTCGGGCGCCGTTTCCGGGGCGGCGCCGCGATCGCATCGCGGAGGATGGACGCCAGCCGGGTCCGTGCCGCCTCCCGGTTCCGCCACTGCGATCGCTGCTCGGAGGCCGTCACCGTCAGCACGCCGTCCACCAGCCGCGAGGAGAGCCGCTCGAGCGCCCGCTCCCGCAGTACTTCGTTGAAGGCTGTGGTTCCCGCCACGTCGAAGCTGAGCTCCACCCGGCTGTCGGTCGTGTTCACCGACTGCCCGCCCGGCCCACTGGACCGCGAGAACCGCCACCCCAGCTCCACCTCCGGGATGACCACCCCCGACCGCACCACCAAGCCGCTCTCCATGGTCTCCATTCAATCCGACCGACGACCCGGACGCCGCGCGCGGGCTAGAAGGTGACCGTGGCGGTGCCGGTGATGATGCGGCGGTCGGAGCAGGGGCCGTTGCAGGCCTGGCAGATGGCCAGGGAGTCGCTGTCGTCGAGTTCGCGGGCCTGGATCGACGAGACAGCGCTGCTGACCATCCCGTTCGTCAGTGGAGGCCCGGTGCATCGACCAGCCCGCGACGTTCCAGGCCCAGACCGTGTACGTCGCCTGCGCCGCGGGTGCTGGATTCGGATCAGCCTGTACCGCGTACGTCGGCGGGGCGGCGGGGAGAACGACGAGGACGGCGGCGAGCAGGGACCAGCAGACGACGCACGGTGACTCCCTGGGGCGAGGGAACGAGGTGCTCGGACGTACAACGCGGTACTGCCCGGTCCAAGGATTGAACGACCGTTTGAGCGCATTCCACACCGACGTACTCTGGATTGTCATGAGCCCCGGGATCATCGTGCTGATCGGCGCCGTCGTCATCGGCGTCGCGCTCAGCGTGTTCAAGTCCCGGTTCGACGGACGATTCCGGGGGACTCGCCCGGTGAAGGTGGCCGGGAGGGCCGAAGTGCAGGAGACGGCCGCCCAGGCGACATCCGGCCAGGCAACGCAGGTCGGGGCAGGGCAGATCGGGGCAGCCCACCACAGCGAGGCTCATGACGACGACGTGGAGCGGTTGAGCGCCGGGGACATCGGCGAGGAGCTCGGTGAGCGGGCGACGCTGCTGCAGTTCTCGTCTGCCTTCTGCGCACCGTGCCGCGCCACCCGCAGGACGCTGGCCGAGGTCGAGTCGATGGTCGAGGGCGTCCGCCACGTCGAGCTCGACGCCGAATCTCACCTGGACCTGGTCCGCCGCCTCGACATCCTCCGTACGCCGACCGTGCTGGTGCTCGACGCGACCGGCGCGATCGTCACCCGGGCCAGCGGCCAGCCTCGCAAGCCCGACGTGATCGCCGCCCTCGGTGCCGCGGTCGACCGTCAGCCGCGCTGAGCGGCCGGCTCAAACAACACCGCGCAGACCCGAATAGCGAAGTGGACTGTCTCTAAGTGATGCTTTGGCCATGAGCTTCCCGGCTGGTTGGTACGACGATCCGCAGGACTCCGCCCAGCAGAGATACTGGGACGGCGGCTTCTGGACGGACTACCGCCGCCCGCGCGAGGGCCCGCCGCCGTACCCGCCGCCGGGCCGCGCCGCCTTCGGCCAGCAAGCGCAGCAAGGTCAGTACGGTCAGCAAGGACAGCAGGGGCAACAGCAAGGCCAGCAGACCTACGGGCAGCAGGGCTATGCCCAGCCCGGCCAGCAGGGTTACGGCCAACAGGACCAGCAGGGATACGGGCAGCAGGGTTACGGCCAGGGGCTCGGGCAGCCGGGGATGGGGCGGCAGGGCTACGGTCCGCAGCAGCCGTACGGCCAGCAGGGCTTCGGCTACGCGCCGACCGTGAAGTCGACCCCGGACGGACAGCCGCTGGCCGGCTGGTGGAAGCGCGTCCTGGCTCGGTTCCTGGACGGCCTGATCCTGTTCTTCGGCACGCTGCCGCTGACCGGCTACTTCTTCTATCAGTACTTCCAGGTCGCGGTGGACTACCAGGAGGACATCTTCGACCAGGCCGCGGCCGGCGAGACCCGGTTCGGCACGGGTCTGCCGTGGGAGGCCTACCAATGGCTGCTTCCGGCGATGGTGATCAGCCTGGTGATCAGCTTCTTCTACGAGTACTTCTTCGTCACCCGCAGCGGTGCGACGCCGGGCAAGAAGGCGGTCGGGATCAGCATCCGGCTGCGCGACGTCCCCGGTCCGCCGCCGGGTGAGGCCGTGGTGAAGCGATTCAGCCTCTACAACGGGCTCAGCCTGCTGGGCATCATCCCGCTGGTCGGCACCCTGTTCAGCTTCCTCGCCCTGATCAACGACCTCTGGCCGCTGTGGGACGACAAGAAGCAGGCCTTGCACGACAAGGTTGCCGGCACCAACGTCGTCGTAGGCCCGCAACAGGCCCGCCGCTAGCCCGCCGGCACACCTGACCGCAACAGCCCCGCCGCCAGCCCGCCGGCAGCTGACCGCGGCGGCCCGTAGTACCGGCTCGGCCTCCGGTGTCCGGGATATGATCAGTTGTCTCAATAGTTGGGACAAAAGCTGGCCGGGCCGGACCGCTTCCGTAGTCTCTTGGACGTGGAGTACACGACCTTGCTGACCAAGCGCCGCGCGGTGGACAACTGCCGCATGCGCTCGTCCCTGTGTCGTACCCACTGACCAGGCGGCGTCCCGAGCGCTCCGGAACCGGAAGCTGAGCACGGTTCCCAGTACGTCGCCTCCCGCAGCCTTCGGGCGGGCCGCTCGATCCACCTCCTTCCGGGAGTGGTCATGTCCAGTCAGGCGGCAGTGCAACCCCAGGTCGACCCCCGCGGTCTGCGCTTCGCCGCGGCCGTCACGACGGTGGTCCTCGCACTGACCCTCGTGCTGAACAGCCCGTGGCCGCTGGCGATCCAGGCCGTCGTCTTCGCGATCTCGGTCGCGTTCGGCGTCCAGGCGTCGCCGTACGGGCAGTTCTTCAAGCGGGTGATCCGGCCCCGGCTCGGTCCGCCGCAGGAACTCGAGGACGCCGCGCCGCCACGGTTCGCCCAGCTCGTCGGGCTGGTCTTCGCCGTGCTCGGCCTGATCGGCTACCTGGCCGGCGTCGAGGTGCTCGGCGTGGTCGCCACCGGATTCGCCCTGGTCGCCGCGTTCGTGAATGCCGCGGTCGGGCTCTGCCTCGGTTGCGAGGCCTATCTGCTGATCCACCGCATTCGTACGCCAAACACCGCTACTACCACCTGAGGAGCAGCATCCATGAGCAGGGAATCCGCTCTCGTCTCGGCCGACTGGGTCGAGGAGCACAAGAATGACGCCAACGTCGTCCTGATCGAGGTCGACGAGGACGTCTCGGCGTACGACGCCGGCCACATCGCCGGTGCGATCAAGCTGGACTGGAAGGACGACCTCCAGGACCAGGTCCGCCGCGACTTCGTCAACAAGGCACAGTTCGAGGCGCTGCTGTCCGAGCGCGGGGTGTCGAGCGACGACACCGTCGTGCTCTACGGCGGCAACAACAACTGGTTCGCGGCCTACGCGTACTGGTACTTCAAGCTCTACGGCCACAGTGATGTCCGCCTGCTCGACGGCGGCCGCAAGCGCTGGGAGCTGGACAGCCGCGAGCTGACCGACGAGGTCGTCAAGCGCGAGGCCACGCAGTACCAGGCCAAGGAGCAGGACAAGAGCATCCGCGCCTTCCGCGACGAGGTCGAGGAGGCCATCGGCGTGAAGAACCTGGTCGACGTGCGCAGCCCCGACGAGTACGCCGGCCGGCTGCTCGCCCCGGCCCACCTCCCGCAGGAGCAGGCGCAGCGCGCGGGCCACATCCCGACCGCGGCCAGCATCCCGTGGAGCAAGGCGGCCAACGACGACGGCACCTTCCGCTCCGACGACGAGCTGAAGACCCTGTACGCCGACGCCGGCGTGGACTTCGGCAAGGACACCATCGCGTACTGCCGGATCGGCGAGCGCTCGGCGCACAGCTGGTTCGTGCTGCACGAGATCCTGGGCCAGCCGAACGTCAAGAACTACGACGGCTCCTGGACCGAGTGGGGCTCGCTGGTCGGCGTACCGGTCGCCCTCGGCGACGAGCCCGGGAAGGCCTGACCATGTGCGGAGCGAAGAAGGGCGGCCTTGACCTCAAGGGCGTCGACATCGACAAGGAAGCCGTGATCCAGGGCCAGGTACTGCGCGGCGAGGAGCCGGTCGGCGGCGCCTACGTGCGGCTGCTGGACTCCACTGGTGAGTTCACGGCCGAGGTGCCGACCTCGGCGACCGGTCACTTCCGGTTCTTCGCGGCGCCGGGGAGCTGGACGCTGCGCACCCTCGCCCCGAAGGCGGAGCCGGTGGACCGGCAGGTGGTGGCGCAGTACGGCGAGGTGGCCGAGGTCGCCGTCGCCGTCTGATCGACCGGCTGGAATACCCCGAAGGGCCCGGAGCTTGCGCGTCGGGCCCTTCGGCTTTGTCTCACCCCTGTGTCGATTTCCTTTACGGCGCAGGGGTTTGCTTGTTCCGTCAGCCAATCGGGGTGGCCTGAATCTCACGGCGGCGAGTTACGCGCAAGACCGCGTTTCTCACGGCATGGGCCATTATGTAACGGTTTGATCTCGGAGCGGCACCTACTCGTTACCTAGCGCAACCGGCTGAGTTGTGTCTGTGTCCTGGCCCGCTCACTAGGGTCACGTCATCACTCAGGGAGGAGGGGTCATGAGACCCCGCATCGGATACAAGAAGCTCGCTGCCGTCGGAGTCGCGGCGGTTGTCGGCGTAGCTTCTACGATTGCGCTGACCTCGGGTTCGGCGTCCGCCGCGCCGGTATTTGGCTACAGCGGTTACGCGTTCGGCACCGACGTCCAGACCGGGCTCGCGAACAGCGGCCCGCAGGTCGTCAGCCAGATCAGCTGCACCACGGACTCGAACCGGTCGGACCAGAACGACCTGGCCACCGCGAACGTCAACGACCAGGCGATCGCCCGCTCGGTCACCACCGACACGCACTCGTTCAACGACAAGAGCGGTAACGGTGTCACCAGCAACGCGACCGCCGTCGACATCAAGATCGGCTCGCTGCTCACGCTGACCGGCGCGAAGACCACGACCACCGCGGTTTACAAGAACGGCCAGCTGTCCTACACCGGCAGCACCACCTTCGCCGCGGTGAAGATCGGCGCCGTGTCGGTCCCGTCGCTGGTCAAGCCGGGCCCGAACACCAAGGTCGCCGTCCCGGGCCTCGGTTACATCGTGCTCAACCGCGTCGGTGGCGTGAAGACCAACACCGGCATCTACTCGTACGCGCAGGCCGTCGTGGTGCACGCGAACGTGAAGAACCGCTACATCCCGCAGGGTGTCGACGTCGCGGTGCTGAAGACCCGCGCGGAGATCACCAAGCCGGCCACCGCGATGGTGATCGGTGATGCGTACGGCACCAAGGCGAACGTCGACAAGCTGGTCACCTCCGGTCCGACCTCCTACCAGTCCACCTGCCAGGGCACGGAAGGCAAGACGATCCGGAGCGCGGTCGCCGAGGTCAGCATCCCGAAGGTCGCCTACGTGGGCGCGGTGTACACCACCAAGAACGGCTACATGGGCACCGAGAAGTCCGCCGTGAACTTCACCTCGCACGTCGCCGGCGTGAAGGTGGGCAACCTGTCCATCGCCGCGATCGAGTCCTCCGCCTCGGCGTGGAAGACCAAGGACGGCAAGGTCGGCCTGGACTCCACCTCCAGCGTCGTCTCGGTCAAGGTCGGCAACAAGGTGTACAACGTGCCGAACAAGCCGAACACCACCCTGGACATCCCCGGCATCGCCAAGCTGACCTTCAACCAGGTCCTGCGTCAGAAGCGGTACATCTCCGTCAACGCCCTGGTGATCGACGTCTACAGCCTGAACACCAAGGTCATCGTCGGCCACTCGGCCGCCGGAGTGATCGGCTGATCCAGCCGACACCCCACCCTCGCTGAGCCGAACCTCACCGATTCAGCCAGGCCCCGGACCCCCGTCCCGGATCACCAGATCCGAGTCGGGGGTCCGTTCTGTTTCCCAACACTGCAAGACCACCTGAACAACAACTGCCGTCATCCGCCCAACACGTGGAAGGTCAGGCGTCCAGGATCAAAGTGACCGGTCCGTCGTTGGTCAGGGTTACTTCCATGTCGGCGCCGAAGCGGCCTCGTTCTACTTTGGCGTCGAGGGACTCCAGGGCGGCGCAGAACGCCTCGTACAAGGGCTCCGATACAGAACCAGGCGCCGCGGCACTCCACGACGGCCGCCGGCCCTTCCGCGTGTCGGCATACAGCGTGAACTGACTGATCGCCAGGATCGGCGCGTGCTCATCGGCGCACGACCGCTCGTCGCGCAGGATCCGCAGCGTCCAGATCTTCGACGCCAACGCGGCCGCCCTCTCGGCCGTGTCGTCATGCGTCACCCCCACCAACACCACCAGCCCAGGCTCATCGATCGCCCCGACGACGTCGCCCTCAACCACCACCGACGCCCGCTTGACACGCTGCAGCACTGCTCTCATGCGCCCAGTCTGCCAACCTGCCATGCTCGTTACGTGCGCCGCCTGCTCCGATGGCTGGTCCTCGTCGGCCCTTGCCGGATGTACCCGCGCGGCGACGCGAACGGTGGCTCGGTTCCGGTGGTGTTCATCCTCGGCCTGTTCGCGGTCGCGGCGGTCGCTGGCGGTGTCGGCGCGCTGGTCGGCCGGCTTCGTCGCGGGGGAAGCCAGCGGTAGATCGTCCGGTTTTCGGGACCAGCCACGGGCAAATGTCCCGTCCAGTGTCCGGATCTGGCACGATTCGTTCATGATGTCGACGTTGATCACTGTTGCCCCCACCGGTGCCGAGACCGCCAAGGCGGACTGTCCGGCGTTGCCGACCACGCTCGAGGAGCTGGTGGAGACGGCCAAGCGGTGCGAGGCCGCCGGGGCCGCGATGATCCACATCCACATCCGCGACGCGGACCACCGGCCGACGCTGGACCTCGGCCGGCTGACCGACACCGTGACCGCGGTCCGGGAGAACACCGCCCTGATCGTGCAGCTGTCCACCGGAGGCGCCGTGACCGACCCGTTCGAGCACCGCCTCAAGGTCCTCGACGCGGCGCCGGACTCCTGCTCCCTGACGATGGGCACGGTCAACTTCGGCGACGACGTCTTCATGAACCCCTGGCCGTTCGTGACCGAGCTCTACCAGCTCACCCAGGAGCGCGAGGTGGTCCCGGAGTTCGAGCTGTTCGACCTCGGCCACGTCGCCGCGCTGAACCGGTTGCTCGACAAGCTCGGCCTCCCGTACGGCGGCAAGGTGCACTGCGACCTGGTGATGGGCGTCCCCGGCGGCATGCCCGGTACTACGGACGCCCTGGTTGCCGCGGTCAACGGACTGCCGGCCGGCGTGACTTCCTGGTCCGCGACGGGTGTCGGCCGGACCACCCTCCCGGTGGCGCTGGCCGCGCTCTCGAAGGGCGGCCACCTCCGCGTCGGCATGGAGGACACGCTCACCCTCGCCAAGGGCCGGCCGGTCACCCACAACTCGGAGCTCGTCGAGCGTGCCGCCACGCTGGCGACCCTGGCTCAGCGCCCGCCGATGTCCCCGGACGAGGCCCGCGACCTCCTGAACGTCAAGCGCCGCCCCTGAACCACCGCCACCAGTACGCCGACCAGCACGATCGTGGCCTCGAGCAACAACCAGTCGCGCAGGTAGTTCCGCGGCAGCACCGTCGGGTTGACGCCCTTGCCCTGCCGGAGCAGCAGAGGAATCGCCACCAGCGTGGTGATCCCGGCGTACAGCAGCATCGTGCGCACGGTTGTCACCGTGCGGTGGTGGCCCGGCCCGATCGACCAACGCGCCAGCATCCAGCCGACGCTGATGGTCAGCGGGACAAGGAAAAAGTCGTTCGCGATCACCGCACCGGCAAGCCACAACGGCAACCGGATCAGCGCATCCACACTGAGTGACTGCAGCAACAACCCGAGCCCCCACAACCCGACCCCAACACCCACGACCGCCAGCCCGGTCCGCACGGCGATGGTTGCGCTGAGTCGGCTCCGCAGTTGCCCGATCGGTGGCTTTGTCATGTGAGGACCTCCAGCCGGTGGACCCATTTGGTTTGGAGGACGCCGGGTCTGTTGGGGGCGATGATGCGGGCAGGGAAGCCGTGGTCCAGGTCGAGGTCGGTCCCGTTCAGGCGCAAGGCGAGCAGCGTGAGGGGATCTTCCGCGAACTGCGGAGGAAGCTCGCTGGTGGCGTAGAAGCCGCCCTTCTCCATCGAGACCACCCTCAGACTCGATCCCTCCGGAGCTCCACAAAGCTTCAGCAAATCCTTGACCCGTATGCCCTCCCACCGAGCACCTTGGCTCCAGCCCTCGACACAGGCGATCGGCAAGTCGGACCGGCTCTGTGGCAAGGCGCGCAGCTCATCGAGTGAGTAAGACAGTTGCTCCGGGCCCGTGATAGTGAACCGCCAGTCCGGAGCGACTATGGCGACCCCGGCGTCCCGAGCAGTGCGGTTGACCGGAAGCCCTTGCGGGCCGACGTTGGGCTTGCGTGGCGCCAGTACTGCGATCGGCCCGAACGCGGATACCGACTGGCCGAGTGAGGTGACTCCCACCAGGGCTGCCGTGCCGGCGACCGTGCGGAACAGCCCGCGGCGGCTCAGCCCGGTGATTGCTGGCGGCAATGATTCGGCCGGCTCCGGGACCGGAGTACGGTCTGCTGGTGTCCTCCGCCAGTTCGCGATGATCAGTGGCAGCTTGACCCCGAGGTGCACCAGCAGGGCACCGACGATGATCCACGCCAGCGCGTAGTGCGTTTCCTTGAAGGGGAACGGCCATGGGTACCACTGCAGCGTGTTGAGGAAACCGATGAAGAGTTCGAGCGCCATCGCAGCCACCAGCATGGCGATCGAGAGGCGCTCGAAGGCCGCGCCCAGGGCCTTCCGGCTGGGCGGCCACGGAAGCTTCGCGAACAACTTCGGGTAGACCGTCCATAGCTTTGCCAGCAGCAGCGGCACGGAGATGATCCCGGTCAGTACATGGAGCCCCTGCGTGACCCGATAGAGCGAGGCCGGCCGGCTCGGGATGACGAGCCAGCCCGGCGTCGCCTGCTGGAAGTGGCTGAACAGCCCGGTGAGGAAGCAGACCGTCACCGCGACCCCCAACCACCGCCCGATCACGGTCGCGACCCGCGGGTGATGCAACGGCGAAGGGAACGCCTTCTCCGTCGGTAGCTCCGGCAGCTTCATGTGTCCATCACAACCCGCGATCGGCCGCCGGACGGGCCCCCTCCGCTTACTGCTCGCGAACGCCTGGTGAGGTCCCTTACGGGTCCCTCACAGCAGGGCTCCAACACTTGCAACCCGACGACTTTCAATCACCCGGGCGGCCTCTCCAGGCTGGCTGACATTGCAGGAAGCTGCAGTTCACCTGTACTTCGTCCGCGGCCCGGGTGGGATCGGGGGATCCGGAGGGGTGGGGAGTTGCGTCGGAGGGCGGTTGGTACCCCGTCCCCTTAGGCTGAGAAGGTTCGAGGGAGAGGAGAGGCCCAGGTGAGGACACAGCAGCGGTCGTCGGACGATGACGAGCGGGCTATGGCCGACCTCGCGGAGGTGTCCGACTGGAAGCGTGTCTGGGGTCCCCCGGAGACCGGTCTGGACGCGATCCGCGCCCTGGTGTCACGTGTCACCGCGGCCACCGGCTGGCGACCCTGGGCCCCCGGCAACATCGACCCGTCCCGCTACACCTGGGGTCTGGTGACCCCGCGCCAGACCGTGATGCTGGTGCTGCCCGACGCCGTACTGCCGGAGAGCCCTCGCAGCGGCTGGTCGGCGTACGAGATCGCGGCGGACGAGATCCCCGACGCCGAGGACGGGCTGGACGAGCACTGGCCGGGGCAGCTGGAGCTGGCCCGGCGGCACTGGGGTGACCCGGTGTTCGTTGGCCCGGGCAACGACCCGCGGATTCCCGGCGAGTGGCGCGGCCGCCGCCGGCACCTGGCGGTCTGGTTGCGGCCGGGCGCCGAGATTCACCTGTACGCGACTCAGCCCGAACCGGATGCGGCCACCGTCGCCGCCGGTTTCGGGTACTCCGTCTATGCGAGCGAGGTGGCCTGATGGCGATCGAGGAAGATCTGCTGCGGGACCTGTACCGGATCATGCACAGGATCGCCAGCCGGCTGATGCAGCGCCGGCAGCAGGGCCAGGGGCTGTCCCGTGAGCGGGAGCTGCGCTCGCTGATCGAGGAGCTCCGCGACTTGGTGCAGCAGGACCGCGAGGCCGGGTCGATCGCGGACCAGCTGACCCCCGAGCAGCGCCAGCAGGTGTACGAGCGGGAGGCGCAGCGGATCCAGGAGGAGCGCGACCGGCAGGACAACGAGGCCGACCGCGACCCGAACCTGGACCCCGAGCTCGACCAGAACGACCGGGATCCCAACGAGCCGGATCGGGACTCCAACGATTTGGACGGCGACCATGTGGACGACGCGTCGGAGCGGCGGGACCGGGACGAGCAGGAGCGCAATCGGACCGACCGCGACCACGATGGCCGCGACGACTCGGCCCAGCGGCGCGATGAGGCAGACGCGCAGCGGGAGCAGCTCAACGACGGCGACGGCAACGGGAAGGACGACGCCGCCGAGGCGCGCGCGGAGAACCGGGCCGAGCAGGACGCGGAACGCCAGCAGGCCGAGCAACGCCGCCAGGCCGAGGAGAACCGCGAGGGTGACGGTCCTGATGTAGTCCCGGCCGCGGCCACCGGCGCCGCCGCGGGCGCTGCGGCTGTAGTCGCCGCCGACGAACTGGAGGACCGCCTCGAGGCGGACCGGCTCGCGGAGGAGTCCCAGGCGGACAGCCCAGTCGCCGACCAGGACGGGCCGGAAGCGGGGCAGGACGGGCCGGGTTCTGAGCAGGACGGACCTGAGGTTGGGCAGGAGCCGCCGGCGGCGGAAGCTGAAGGGCTGGATGCCGACGGTGGGCAGCGGCCGGAGACAACGCTTGGGCCCGACGGCAGACCCGGCACGATCGAACCGGGCATGGAATCGACCGGCGCCGACCGGAGCCAGGCAGACCAACTCGAGGGCGAGCAGACCGAATCCGACCAGGACCGTGCCCAGGAGACAGGCCAGGACCGCCCGGAGGCTGAGCAGGACAGCCAGGAGACCGGCCCGCAGGTTGAGCAGGACGGCCAGCCGACCGGCCAGCAGCAGAACGAGCCCCAGGTTGAGCAGGACGGGCAGCAGACGGGCCAGCAGCAGAACGAGCCGCAGTTGAACGGGCCTGACGGTCAGCAGCAGGACGGGCGGGACGGCCGGCAGCAGGGTCAGGAAGTACAGGAGCAGGGGGATTCGGGTGGGCAGCCGGCGTTGCCTACGGCTGGGGATCAGCGGGCGGCGGCTGAGGCTGCGGCGCAGAGCCAGCAGGCGCGGGCTCAGGATCCTGTGGAGACTCAACTCGCCGCGGATCGGGAGCGGAACCAGTCGGCGAACGGCCAGAACGGGCAGACCGCCGGCCAGAACGGGCAGACGACCGGCCAGAACGGACAGGTCAACGGTCAGGACGCGCAGGCTGCCGGTCAGAACGACCGCAACGGGATGTCTTCCGCCGAGATCGAGAAGCTCCGAGCCGCCACCCAGAACGGTCATGCCCCGGCGAACGGCGCGACCCAGCGCTCCGGCGAGCCCGCGGTCGCAGCCGGCCACGGCGGCCGCACCGCAGGCGGCCAGCACCGCGACATGACCACCCGAGGCACCGGCGGCCGAGGCAACGAAGGCTCCGGCCCCGAACGCTCACGAGAGTGACAGGAAGTTCTAACGGACGGCGCTCGCCCAGGTGATCAGTAGACGATTGCCTGGGCGTTATCGGTGAGGATTTCTTCGGTGAAGGCGGGGGCGCCCGCTATGCGGGTGCCGGGGAGTAGGTCGGACTCGGTGAGGTTGCGGCGTTTGGCGCATTGGGTGCAGGCGGTTAGTTGGCCGCCGGCGAGGACGGCGGCGACGAGGTCTGCGAGGGGTGCTGCGTGGGGGAGTTCGAAGGACTCGGCCCGGCCCGGTACGGCGAACCAGACCGCCTCGCCCGTGAGCCACAGAGACACCGTGGCTCCGGCAGCTACAGCGGTGGCGGCCACGGTGAAGGCCTGGTTCGCGCGTTCGGGTTCTTCGGCACCTGCGGTCAGCTTGATCACCAGCGTGCGGGACATCACCCCACGGTAGTCCAGCCGCCACCAGCGCATCCCCTAGACTGGCGAACGTGCTCCACGTCATCTTCACGACCCTCCTGGTGCTGGTCACCGTGTTCATGGGCTGGTTCTCGGCGTTCGTCGTCTACCGGCTGTACCGCGGCCGCAGCGCGAGCTGAGGTCGGCTGATGGCGTTCGAGATCCCGCAGGACCTGCACCCTGACCTGATGCCACTGGCCTGGCTGCTCGGCCGCTGGGAAGGTCGCGGGCACGGCGACTACCCCACGATCGAGAAGTTCGAGTTCGGCCAGCAGATCGACTTCAGCCACAACGGCAAGCCCTACCTGCACTACGTCAGCCAGACCTATGTGGTCGGCGAGGACGGCACGAAGGAGCGCCCGCTGGCGGTCGAGACCGGCTTCTGGCGGCCCAAGCCGGACAACAAGGTCGAGGTCGTGCTGGCGCACCCGACCGGCTTCGCGGAGATCTACTACGGCGAGATCGACGGCGCCAAGATCGAGATGCGCACCGACGTGGTGGCGCGCACGGTCACGGCCAAGGAGGTCAGCGCCGGCCACCGGCTGTACGGCCTGGTCAAGGGTGAGCTGCTCTGGGCCTACGACATGGCCGCCGAGGGCCAGCCCCTCCAGCCCCACCTCTGGGCCACCCTCGTCAGGGTCTGACCCCAAGACCCCTCGACGCCAGCTGTCTCGCAACAACGAGCCTGATCGAGTGTCTAGCTCTCGGACACCCAGGAGTACTCGACTTTCGGCCGGCCGCTGCGGCCGTCGTAGCGCTGGGTGCGCAGTGCCTGCCCCTGATCGGCCAGATGCTCCAGATACCGCCGCGCCGTGATCCGTGACGTCCCCAGCGACGTTGCGACCTCCTCGGCCGTCCACCCCTCGCGATCACCCAGCAACGTCACCACCCGGTCCAGCACTGACCCGACCAACCCCTTCGGTACTGAAGAAACAGTTGCTGGATGCAACAAGCGGTCCACCTCGTCCTGGTCCGCGACCACCTGACCGGCCTCTGCCGCACGACGTTGCCGGGCATAGGCGCTGAGTCGATCCCTCAACGTTTCAAAGGCAAACGGCTTCAGCACGTACTGAACGACCCCGATCCGAGCCGCCGCCTGGACCGCCGCCACCTCCCGGGCCGCAGTCACCGCCACCACATCCGTTTGATTGCCTGCGGCACGCATCCGCCGTACGACGTCCAGCCCGTGGCCGTCGGGCAGGTTCATGTCCAGGAGCACCAGGTCCACCTGTTCGCGGCTGAGCACCTGCAGCGCGCGGGCCGCAGTACCGGCTATTCCGAGGCAGGAGAAGCCGGGCAGGCGGTCGACGTACGTGCGGTGCGCTTCGGCCGCGACGGGGTCGTCCTCGACCACCAGCACTCGCAGGTCAGGCACTGGCGCTCACCGCCCGCGGCAGGCGCACCCGGACCGTGAGTGCGGGCACCTCGTCGAGCTCCGAGTCGGGGTCGACCATCAGCGTGCCCTGCCAGCGCTCGACCGTACTGCGAACCAGCACCAGCCCGAGTCCGTGACCAGGCTCGGGCTTCGTGGTCCAGCCGCGGTCGAACATCCGGGCCAGGTCAGTGGCCCCGAGCTCGGCACCCGTGTTCGTGACGGCCAGATCGATGGCATCGGGAGTCGTCCCCGCCTTGAGCTCGACCCGGCGCGGCGCGGGTCCACCCCGAGCGGCCTCGATCGCGTTGTCGAGCAGATTGCCGACCACGGTGACGACGTCCTGAGCAGGCAGCCGCGTGTGCAGGGCCTGGGTTCCGAGCTCAAGCGTCAGCAGCACACCACGTTCCTGGGCCTGGGCCAGCTTGGCGAGCAACAATGACGCGAGCACGGGATCGCCGACCGTGCCGACCACCCGATCCGTCATCGCCTGGGCCAGTTGCAGCTCGGAGACGGCGAACTCCCGGGCCCGCTCGGGGCGGCCGATCTCGATCAGGCTGACCACGGTGTGCAGGCGGTTCGACGCCTCGTGGTTCTGCGCCTGCAGCGATTCCGCCAGGCTCCGCACGGCGTCCAGCTCACCGAGCAGCATCTGCAGCTGGGTGTGATCGCGCAGGGTGATGATCCGGCCGGAGTGCGTCGGCTGCTGGTTCACCACGACGACACCGAGCGCGCCGAGGTGCAGTTCGTCGTACGCCGTCCGTCCGTTGGAGAGGAGGCCCGACAGGGTGGCCGGTAGGTGGAGTTCCTCGACGGTCGAGCCAGGAGGGACGTCGCGGAGGCCGAGCAGGCGGCGCGCTTCGTCGTTGACCAGCCGAACCCGGCCGTCCGAGTCGACCAGCAGCAGGCCTTCGCGGGCGGCCCGCAGTACGCCCTCGTAGAAGTCGAGCATCCAGGCGAGCGATTGGGTCCCCATCCCGCGAGTGGCACGGCGGACCCGCCAGCTCACGAGGGCGTTGCCGGCGACGGCGACTCCTAGCGTGAGGCTGGCGATGCCGAGCATGGACCGCACCTCGAGCTGGATCAGGTCGCCCCAGCCGGGTGGTGTCACCCCGGCGGCAGCGGCGTCCCGGTCGGCCTGGGCCCGGGCGCGGGACAGCAGGGTGATCCAGATCAGCACGATCAGCACCGCGGCCGTGGCGGTCTGCAGCCAGAGCACCTGGCGGCGGAGCTCCCACGGCCGTTGCCTCATGCGGACATTGTGCACACCAGTGCCCCTACTGGTCGCCACGCGCCGGGCTGCTCACACCGGCTGCGAACGATATGAACGAAATGAGCGGTTTCCCTGTGCGTCACGTCACAGTTACTCAGAACCGCCCGCCCGGCCGATAGGAGTGTCCCCCATGTCGAGCCCGACAGAAACCCGACCGACACCGGTCCGCAACGACCGGACCCATTTCCTCTACATCGCCGTCATCGTCGCCGTGCTGCTGGGGATCGGCGTCGGCTTCCTCTTCCCGGACTTCGCGGTCGAGCTGAAACCGCTCGGCACCGGATTCGTCAACCTGATCAAGATGATGATCAGCCCGATCATCTTCTGCACGCTGGTGCTCGGCATCGGCTCGGTCCGGCAGGCCGCCAGCGTCGGCAAGGTCGGCGGTCTGGCACTCATCTACTTCATGGTGATGTCGACCGTCGCGCTCGGCATCGGCCTGGTCGTCGGCAACCTGGTCCAGCCGGGTTCCGGCCTGAACCTGACCGACAAGCTGCGCGAGAGCGGCCAGAGCCAGGCGGCCGGCGCCCACGAGAGCACCACCGACTTCCTGCTCGGCATCATCCCGAAGACCATCCTGTCGGCGCTGACCGAGGGTGAAGTGCTGCAGACGGTCTTCGTCGCGCTGCTGGTCGGCTTCGCCCTGCAGTCGATGGGCACCAAGGGCCAGCCGATACTCACCGCCATCGGACACATCCAGCGGCTCGTCTTCAAGGTGCTGTCGATGATCATGTGGGCCGCGCCGATCGGTGCGTTCGGCGCGATCGCGGCCGTCGTCGGCGCCACCGGTATGGACGCGCTGGTCAGCCTCGGCAAGATCATGCTGGCCTTCTACGTCACCTGCCTGCTCTTCGTGATCGTCATCCTCGGCACCATCCTCAAGACTGTCACCGGGATCTCGATCTTCCAGCTGCTCAGGTATCTCGGCCGGGAGTTCCTGCTGATCGTGTCGACCTCGTCGTCGGAGACCGCGCTGCCGCGGCTGATCGGCAAGATGGAGCACCTCGGCGTCGGCAAGCAGGTCGTCGGCATCACCGTGCCGACCGGGTACTCGTTCAACCTGGACGGCACCGCGATCTACCTGACGATGGCGTCGCTGTTCATCGCTGAGGCAATGGATCAGCCGTTCTCCATCGGTCAGCAGATCTCCCTGCTGGTGTTCATGATCGTGGCCTCGAAGGGTGCCGCCGGGGTGACCGGTGCGGGCCTGGCGACGCTGGCCGGCGGTCTGCAGTCGCACCGGCCGGAGCTGGTCGACGGCGTCGGACTGATCGTCGGCATCGACCGGTTCATGTCCGAGGCGCGGGCGCTGACGAACTTCGCCGGCAACGCGGTCGCGACCGTGCTGGTCGGCCACTGGGTCGGCGCGTTCGACAAGGCCCAGGCCCGGCAGGTCTTCGCCGGCGAGGACCCGTTCGACGAGGCGGCCTTCGCGGCCGGCGACACCCACGCCGGCGACGTTCCCGAGGCCGGCGAACCTGTCGCCCAGGACGCCACTCCAGTCCGCACCTGAACCATCTGTCCCACCCCTCAACGCTGCCCGTCAGCTCCCACTCCGCCTGGGACCTGACGGGCAGCGTGCTACTTCCCGGCGAGCTGCTCGATCACCGGCGCGAGGTCTTCCAGGTAGGTGGAGTTCACGCTGATGTAGGAGGCGCCGAACTCGTCCCGCCGGCGCTGCAGCTCATCCGCCATCTCCTGCGGCGTTCCACGCAGCAGCATCAGCGAACCACTCGCCTCGAGCGTCGCGGCATCCACGCCGGCCGCCTGCTTCGTCCATGGCGGCAGTTCCTTGGTCCCGGCCGCGAACAGGTTCATCGCCAGCTCGATGTCGTCCGCTCGCGGCCCAGCCAGCTCCCGGAGCTCTCGGGCAAGCTGCACGAGCTCCTCGCGCGGCGTCAACGCCGACTTGGCCAGCGACACGATGTCGGCCCGCGCCGCGGCCATTGCGAGCATCCGTGGTCCGCCGGCGGCCAGCATGATCGGCGTGTGCCGCTCGCCGTCCAGCTTCTCCAGCTGGTCCAGGGTGTCCCGGACCTGGTCCCGCCGCTCCTTCGCGGACCCGAACGGCAGCCCGAGCTCAGCCGCGAACTCCTCGACGCCGGGCCGGCCCGTACCGATGCCGAACTCGAACCGCCCGTCGGTCAGCACGGTCAACGTGTGTGCGTCCCAGGCAGCCGCTCGCGGGGGCCGCAGAGGCGCAGCGGCGACGAAGGTCCCGACCCGGATGTCCGCAGTCGCCGCCGCCACTGCGAGGGACGGGAATGGCGACAGCAGCTGGAGCCCGTCCGGCATCAGCACTGTCGAGTACCCGAGGTCGGCGGCCCGGCGTACGGTCGTCTGCCACTCTGCGGCGCCTCGGTCGGGGCTCGCCACCACACCGAACCGGAAAGCTCTGTCAGTCATCGTTCTGCTCCTCTCAGGATGTACTCCCAGCCTCGCTTCGGGTGGTGTTGTCCACATCCCACAGCGGGAGACATCCGCCGTACGCCGCTGGACGTACTCTGGTGACATGTCACTGACGCGCAGCCCCCTGCTCGATCTCCCGGGCGCCGTGGAGGCCGACGGTCTCGACGCCGGGGTCGCCGCTCACTACGGCTCCGACCTCCGCGAGCAGCGGGCGCTGGTCGCCGGTAGGGGGTACGTCGACCTCTCGCACCGCGAGGTGGTCACCATCAGCGGACCCGACCGGCTCACCTGGCTGCACGCCCTGACCACCCAGTACTTCGAGGGCCTGCGCCCGGGCACCTCCACCACGGCCCTGCTGCTCTCGCCGACGGGTCACATCGAGCACGCCATGTACGGCGTCGACGACGGCGAGACGTTCTGGCTGCACACGGAGCCGGGTGCCTCCGCGGCGCTGGTCGAGTGGCTCCAGAAGATGGTGTTCATGTCGCGGGTGGAGATCACCGACGTGACCGCGGACTACGCGATCGTCTGGCGGCCGGGTGACGCCCCCGCCGAAGGACCGCTGACTCGCAGCGGCGCGGATTCGCTCGGCGGGCATGAGATGTTCCTGCCGCGGGCCGAGTTGCCGGCGTTCGCCGAGCTCGCCGGACCGCCTGCGGGTGTCTGGGCGTACGAGGCGCTGAGGATCGAGGCGGGCAACCCGCGGCTCGGGCTCGACACGGACGAGCGGGCGATCCCGAACGAGCTCGGCTGGCTCGGCGTCGGCGTCCACCTGGACAAGGGCTGCTACCGCGGTCAGGAGACGGTCGCGCGGGTGCACAACCTCGGCCGTCCGCCGCGCCGGCTGGTCCGGCTGCACCTGGACGGGTCCGTGGACCACCTGCCCGCCCACGGGTATGCGGTACGGGCTGGTGACAAGCAGGTCGGCTTCATCGGGTCGGCCGCACGGCACCACGAGGACGGGCCGATCGCGCTCGCGCTGATCAAGCGGTCGGTGGACCCGGCCGCCGTGCTGGAGGTCGTCGCCGAGGACCAGCCGACGGTCACCGCCACGCAGGAACTCCTGGTCGACCCCGAGGTCGGCCTGCACGTCCGCGCCCGGCTCTGAGCGTCCGCGCCGGGCTGTGAGCGGGATCATGTCCAATCCGGGTTTTTGCTCCTGACCTCTGAGCCGTACAGTTCCGCTGTGACCGAACCTGTGATCGTCGCCGACGTCGTCCGCAGCGGATTCGTGGAGGGCCATCACCGCGGCTCCGTCGTGGTGACCGCTCCCGACGGCTCCGTCGAGTGGTCCGTCGGCGTGGTGGACCAGCCGATGTTCCCCCGCTCGTCCAACAAGCCCATGCAGGCGCTCGGCATGCTCCGCAGCGGCCTCGACCTGGACGGCGAACTTCTCGCTCTCGCCGGTGCGTCCCACTCGGGCGAGCCGTTCCACCTGGACGGCGTACGGCGGATCCTGGCCGGCGTCGGCCTGGACGAGTCGGCCCTGCGGACGCCCCCGGCGTACCCGATCGACGAGCAGGCGCGGGACGAGTGGGTCCGCACCGGGCACGCCGTCGACCCGATCACGATGAACTGCTCCGGCAAGCACGCCGCGATGATCGCGACCTGCGTGTCCAACGGCTGGCCGATCCACGACGACGCGCACGCCAAGAGCCCGGACGGGGTCTGGGGCCGCGACGACTACCGGTCGCCGGAACACCCTGTCCAGCAAGCGATCCGGACCGCGATCGAGGACTCCGCCGGCGAGAAGGTCTCGTACGTCGCGGTCGACGGCTGTGGTGCTCCGCTGCTGGCGATCAGCCTGGCCGGCCTGGCTCGCTCGTTCGGGTTGTTCGCGGCGGCGGCCGAGGGCACCCTCGAGGCGCGGGTGGCGAACGCGTTCCGGACGCATCCGGAGTACGCGAGCGGCAGTCGGCGGGACGAGGCCGCGCTGATGAAGGCTGTTCCCGGGTTGATGTGCAAGGCGGGTGCCGAAAGCGTTTATGCGGTGGGTCTTCCCGACGGCCGGGGCATCGCGGTCAAGGTCGAGGACGGCACTCCCCGGGCCCGCGCAGTCGTCATGGCCGCCACCCTGCAGCACCTCGGCCTGACGAACGACGAGATCGACTCCCAGACCCGCCACCCCCTCTACGGCGGCGGCATCCAGGTCGGCTCCGTCCACCCGAACCCTTCCCTGTTCAAGTAACTCGCTCTCACGCCACCCGTACTGCGCGCCGCACCTCGGCCCGCAGTACGGGTGATTGCTGTCACGTCAGCCTTGCTTGCAATTGCAAGCACCTTGCTAGCACACTGGGGGCATGGCCAGATTGGGTGATCGTGTTGCGGGATCCGTTGGATCGGTGGGGGAGTACCTCGCCGAGCAGCGCCGGAACGCGCAGCTGTCGTTGCGGCAGCTCTCCGATCTGGCAGGTGTGTCGAACCCGTACTTGAGCCAGATCGAGCGCGGCCTGCGGAAACCGTCGGCCGATGTGCTGCAGCAGCTCGCGAAGGCTCTGCGGATCTCCGCGGAGACCCTGTACGTACGGGCCGGCATCCTCGATCCGGACGACAGCTCGGACGGCGCCCGGCGGACTCCGGGCGTGGTCGACGCGGTACTGCTCGACCCCGCACTGAACGAGCGGCAGAAGCGCGTGCTGCTCGACGTGTACGACTCGTTCGTCCGTGAGAACACGCCCGAGACCGCGGAGACGCCCAGCGCAGTACAGGCCGAGCCTGCTGCGGAGGCCGCACCGGCGAAGAAGCCGGCCGCCAAGAAGACCCCTGCAAGAAAAAGCACCACCAAGTAGTCACTGAGTAGTTCCCGCTGAAAACCTTCCGAGGAGATGCCTGATGGCAACCCGTACCCCTGTCAACCCGCTCTACGTGATCGCCGGCGCCGGCGACCTGGCCGTGGAGAAGTTCCGCGCCGTCAGCGACGACGTGACCACCCGCTTCGCCGCGCTGGACCAGAAGACGCTGCAGACCGAGCTGGCCAAGCGCCAGGCCGAGCTGAGCAAGCGCCTCGAGGCGCTCGCCGCCGACGCCAAGACCGTGCCGGCCAAGCTGCGTGAGCTGCCCGCCGTCGCGCAGGCCGGTCTGACCACCGTGCTCGGCCAGGCCGAGGAGACCTACGACGACCTCGCCGCCCGCGGCCAGGACATCGTCACCCGGATCCGCAGCCAGAAGGCCACCGAGGACCTGGCCACCCAGGCGAAGACCACGGTGAGCAAGGCCAAGGCCACCCGCACCACCGCGCGCAAGACCGCCGAGACCGCGTCGCGCAACGTGAAGGCGACCACGACGAGCGCCCGCAAGACCGCCAAGGCCGCCACCAAGGCAGCCGGCGCCGCGGCCTCCAAGGTCGGCGACTGACCGTAGTCGTCACGCTTCAGCAGGCGCGGGTGGTCCCCAATCTGTCGTTCGGCAGAGGTGGGCCACCCGTGTGCTGCGTTAGGCTCTAACGCATGCTCCCACTCGCCACGTTCTCGACCCTGTTCCCCGGGTTCGCGAATCCGATCGACATCATCTGGTGGGTGCTGTTCGGCATCAAGCTGGTCGCCTTGCTGGACGCCGCCTTCCGCCCGCGCGCGGTCTTCGTCGCCGCCGACAAGCTCACCAAACCCGGCTGGGTGCTGATCCTGGCCACGTTCACGCTGGGTCAGCTCTTCCAGAGCTGGCTGAGTTTCTTCGGCCTGATCGGCATCGTCGCGGCCGCCGTCTACCTGGTGGACGCCCGCCCCGCCCTCCGAGCCGCCGCCGGCCGAGGCCGCGGAGGCTGGGGCATCCGCCGCCGTCGCGGCCCCCGGCCGCTTTAGCCGTACTGCGGTACGCGCCGTCGGCGCCCTTGCCGCCTGTCTCGCGACCGGCACCGATGGTGCCTGGCAGAGGCGGGCATTCACCCCGCCCGGCCGGGACTACGAGCGGTAGACGATGACCTTGTCGCCTACCTTGACCTGGTCGAAGAGGAGTTGGATCTTGGCTAGGTCTCGGACGTTAACGCAGCCGTGGGAGGCTCCGTTGTAGCCTCGGGCGGCGAAGTCGGAGGAGTAGTGGACCGCCTGGCCGCCGCTGAAGAACATCGCGAACGGCATCGGGGAGTCGTACAGCTTGGAGACGTGGTTGCGGCTCTTCCAGCCGACCGTGAACCCGCCCTCGCGGGTGGCCGTCTTCTGGGCGCCGAAGCGGACGTCCAGCTGCATCTTGACGACGCCGTCGACCACGTAGCGCAGCTTCCGGGTGCTCTTGTCGATGCAGAGGGCGACGCCCGTCGCGCAGCGTGCGTCGAGCTTCTTGCCGTTCACCACGGGTGCCGGCGGGAACAGCTCGGCCTGGGTGGGCTCGTGGGTGACCGCGGACAGCTTCGTCCAGGTGTTCTGGTCGACGTAGCCGATCGGCGGGATCCCCTTGGAGCTCTGGAACTTCTTCACCGCGGATCGGGTCATCGTGCCGAACGAGTTGTCCATGTACTGCTTGTCGAGCAGCTTGAGCTGGACCAGGCGAGCCTCGACCTTGCGGACCGACGCACCGCTGGAACCATTGCTCCACAGCGCCTTCGGGTAGATCGGCAGCTCGCCGCTGACCTGGAACGGCACGGTCTTCAGCTCGGCGGGCGCGGCGGACGCGGTAATTCCGGAACCGGCGAGTCCAGCAATTGCCGCCATCGTGACGGCAGCAGCCAGCACATTACGCACGATCAGCGCACTACGAGTCCAGCGCATCGGAATCCCCTCGTCGATCCGTCCCTACAGCAGTGGGACGCCCTCACAGACCGGTTGGTTGGCGTCGGGCGGACGCTTCGCACCGGACTGTTTCGCCGGTGCCGGCCAAGCGTAAGTTGCAGAAGACAACCTGGTCATCTCTTGTAAGCAACTCGTGACCAGCCTCACCCGGATCGTCACGCAGAGACAGGGTCACGGAGAGGCTGGATCGTCACGCAGAGGAGGACGCGATGGAGATCGTGCTGAAGACCGCGGACATCACCACCGTGCCTGCGGACGCGATCGTCAACGCCGCACACCACGCCCTGCGCGGAGGGGGCGGCGTGGACGGTGCGATCCATCACGCCGGTGGCCCGTCGATCCTGGCCGAGTGCATCGAGCGGTACCCGAACGGTGTTCCCACCGGCGAGGCCGGCTGGACCACCGCGGGGAACCTGCCGGCGCGGTACGTGATCCATGTAGTCGGGCCGAATTACACGGCGGGACAACGGGATCCGGCGCTGCTCGAGTCCTGTTACCGGAACGCGCTGCGCCTGGCGGACGAGTTGGGAGCCAGGCGTCTGACGCTACCGGCCGTATCAGCCGGCATCTACGGATGGCCCGCGCAGTCGGCGGCCGACCTCGCAGTACAGACGTTGCGGGAGACGGAGACCGAGGTCGAGGAGGCGACGTTCTGCCTGGTCGAACCGCGGCTCCACAAGGCGTTCACGAAAGCCTTGGAATGAAGGAAACAGCGGCGGCCGGGGAGACCCCGGCCGCCGCTGCTTCTGCTGCTGGAACGAGAAGGCTCAGGCGCTGTAGACGAGAACCTTGTCGCCGATCTTCACGTGGGCGAAGATCCAGGCGATCTTCTTCTTGTCCCGCATGTTCACGCAGCCGTGCGAGGCGCCGTTGTAGCCACGGGCCTTGAAGTCCGACGAGTAGTGCACAGCCTGGCCACCGCTGAAGAACATCGCGTACGGCATCGGCGAGTGGTAGATCGACGAGACGTGGTTCTTCGACTTGCGGTAGACCTTGAAGCTGCCGTTCCGGGTCGGGGTCCGCTTGGCGCCGAAGCGCGCGTCCCCCACGGCAAGAGCCTTGCCGTTGACCATGAACACCACCTTGCGGGTCTTCTTGTTGATGCAGAGGATCCGGCCCTTCATGCAGCGCTTGTCGATCCGGAGCTTGCCCGGAACCAAGGTGCTCTTCGCCGTGGCCTTGGCGGCCGGGGCGACAGCGGCCTTGGGCGCAACCTTCGGAGCCACCGCCACGGCCTTGCCGGCGACCGGAGCCGCATCGGCTGTCGTGGCAGCGGTCAGGACGCCGACCCCCAGCATCGCGACCGCCGTCGTGGTGGCGCCGAGCTTACGCAGAATGCCCATGTTTCTTTTTCCTTCCCCCAACTGATGTGCTTTTCACTAGGTAGACGCCATGACGATCCACCCGGTTGGTAACGATCCGCAAACTTCTCCCCGCCGGACCGACCAACCAGGTCAGTGATTCGCCTGTCAGGCCTTCGACTTGCGACCGAGCTTCGCGCGCTCGATCTGGGTCAGCGCGACCTTACGCATCCGGATGGCATCCGGGGTGACTTCGACACACTCGTCCTCGCGGCAGAATTCGAGCGACTGCTCGAGCGAGAGCTTGCGGGCCGGCACCAGCTTCTCGAACTCGTCCGCGTTGGAGCGGACGTTGGTCATCTTCTTCTCGCGGGTGATGTTGACGTCCATGTCGTCGGCGCGGGAGTTCTCGCCGACGATCATGCCCTCGTAGACGTCGGTGCCCGGCTCGCAGAACATCGTGCCGCGCTCCTGCAGGTTCACCATCGCGTACGACGTCGTGACGCCGGTGCGGTCCGAAACCAGCGAGCCGGACGGGCGGGTGCGTAGCTCGCCGAACCACGGCTCGTAGCCTTCGAACACGTGGTGCGCGATACCGGTACCGCGGGTGTCGGTGAGGAACTCGGTGCGGAAGCCGATCAGGCCTCGCGCGGGCACCAGGAACTCCATCCGGACCCAGCCGGTGCCGTGGTTGGTCATCTGCTCCATCCGGCCCTTGCGGACCGCGAGCAGCTGGGTGACGGTACCGAGGTACTCCTCCGGGCAGTCGATCGTCAATCGCTCGACCGGCTCGTGCCGCTTCCCGTCGATCTCACGCGTGACGACCTGGGGTTTGCCGACGGTCAGCTCGTAGCCCTCGCGGCGCATCTGCTCGACCAGGATGGCCAGCGCCAGCTCACCACGGCCCTGCACCTCCCAGGTGTCGGGACGCTCGGTCGGCAGGACCTTGAGCGACACGTTGCCGACGAGTTCCCGGTCGAGCCGGTCCTTGACCAGGCGGGCGGTGACCTTGGTGCCCTTGATCCGGCCGGCCAGCGGCGAGCTGTTGGTGCCGATCGTCATCGAGATGGCCGGCTCGTCCACGGTGATGAACGGCAGCGGCTTCGGGTTCTCCGGGTCGGCCAGCGTGTCGCCGATCATGATCTCCGGGATGCCCGCGATCGCGACGATGTCACCCGGTCCGGCCGAGTCGCCGGGCACGCGCTCGAGCGCCTCGGTGATGAGCAGTTCGGTGATCTTGACCCGCTGGATGGTGCCGTCGTGCTTGCACCACGCAACCTGCGCGCCCTTCTTCAGGGTGCCCTCGTGCACCCGGACCAGCGCGAGCCGGCCGAGGAACGGCGAGGCGTCCAGGTTGGTGACGTGCGCCTGCAGCGGCGCGCCCTCGGTGTACTCCGGGGCCGGCACGTTCGCCAGGATCGTCTCGAACAGCGGCTCGAGGTCCTCGGAGTCCGGCATGCCGCCGTCCTCCGGCTGGGTCAGCGAGGCGCGACCCGCGCGGGCGGAGGCGTAGACGACCGGGAAGTCCAGCGCGCTCTGGTCCGCGTCGTGGTCCAGCAGGTCCAGGAACAGCTCGTAGGTCTCGTCCACGACCTCGGCGATCCGGGCGTCCGGACGGTCCACCTTGTTCACCACGAGGATCACCGGCATGTTGCGGGCCAGCGCCTTGCGCAGTACGAAGCGGGTCTGGGGCAGCGGGCCCTCGGAGGCGTCGACCAGCAGCACGATCGCGTCCACCATCGACAGGCCGCGCTCGACCTCACCACCGAAGTCGGCGTGGCCGGGGGTGTCGATGATGTTGAGCGTCATCTGTTCGCCGTTGGCCATCTTGTGCCGGACGGCGGTGTTCTTGGCGAGGATCGTGATGCCCTTCTCACGCTCCAGGTCACCTGAATCCATCGCTCGTTCGTCGACGTGCTGGTGGGCTCCGAAGGCACCGGACTGCCACAGCATCGCGTCGACCAGGGTGGTCTTCCCGTGGTCGACGTGGGCCACGATGGCCACGTTGCGCAGATCATTACGGAGGGGCATGCGGAAGCGCTCCAAGCAAATTTGAGATTCGGTGGCCAGGCGGTGGCTGCGGCTTGAGTCCGTGCCACTTCGCAGGGCGCAGCGCTCCCATGGTACGGCGCACGGACCGTGACCACGAAACCGGTCACGGGGCATCCACGAATCCGATCACGGGGGCATCCACGAATCCGGTGACCGGGGGCCGGCCGCGAATCCGGTCGCACGGAGCGTGTCCACCGATCGGTTGAGCCTTTGACATTTCGTTCGCTGTACGTACAGTCTATGAACAGGCGCCTGGGGAGGGGCCTGCAACGGGGGGCCAGCACGGAGCGCCGAGTGTCTGCGGGGGGTGAGACTCGGCCTCCGTGGCCCTGGCCGGAAAAGAAGAGATGCCGCGATCGGTCAGCACGAACCGTGAGCTGCGGGAGAAGTCCCGCGAGCGGATCCTTGCCGCTGCCCTGGAGGTCTTCGCCGAGAAGGGCTACGAGGCCGCCTCGATCTCCGATGTCACGGAGCGGGCGGCGGTGTCTCGCGGACTGGTCACCTACTACTTCACCAGCAAGCAGCGGCTCGCGGCCGAGCTGCTGGACCGCTGGCTGGACGGGATCGGTGGGATCCTCGGGCTCCAGGGCAGCGCGGACGAGCGACTGGCGGGGATCATCGACGGCAGCCTGATGGCGGCGGCCGCCACCCTGCCGGTGCAGCGGCTGGCGATCACGCTGATGATGCTGCCGACCACGCACCCGATATTCGCCGACGTGGAGGCTCAGAAGGCGGGCCGGGTGCGCGAGATGGAGGACGCGATCCGCTCGATCTTCGCCGAGCGCGGCGCCGCCGAGCCGGCCGTCGAGGAGATGTTGCTCAGGGCAACACTCGAGGGCGTGACGGTGAAGATGGCGATCTACCCCGGCACCTTCCCGGTCGAGGCCATCCGCCGCCGCCTGCACGCGTCGTACAACCTCCCGGAACCCACCGCCCCGCTCCCGATCCCGTCACCGCAGGTCGACCGCCTCCGCGCCAAATAGCCGGTACTGCGTGCGCCGCGGTTGGGGTTACTGGACTCGGTGGACCTTGTGTTGGGCTGCTTGGGCTCGGGGGCGGACGGTGAGGCGGTCGATGTTGACGTGGGCTGGGCGGGTGGCGACCCAGGCGACGATGTCGGCGATGTCGTCGGAGACCAGCGGCTCGGCGACGCCCGCGTAGACGGCGTCGGCCTTGGCCTGGTCGCCCTCGAACCGGGTCAGCGCGAACCCCTCGCTCTTCACCATCCCCGGCGCGATCTCGCAGACCCGGACCGGCTGGTCATACAGCTCCAGCCGAAGGGTGTCCACGACCGCCTTCACCGCGTGCTTGGCCGCGACGTACCCGCCGCCGCCCTCGTACGCGACCTGGCCGGCGGTGGAGCCCATCACGATGATCTGCCCCTCGCCCGCGATGAGTGCCGGAAGCAACGACTTGGTGACCGCGGCGACGCCGATCACGTTCACCTCGTACATCTTCCGCCAGGCGTCGAGGTCGGCCTCGGCGACGGGTTCGAAACCGAAGGCGCCGCCCGCGTTGTTCACCAGCAGGTCGAGCCGGTCGCCGACCTCGGCGGCCAGCCGGGCGACATCCTCGGCAGAGGTGACGTCGCACTGCACCGCGCGGCCATCGATCTCCTTCGCCAGCGCCTCGACCCGATCCAGCCGCCGGGCCGCACAGATCACCTCGAACCCCTCCCGGGCCAGCCGCCGGGCCGAGGCAGCCCCGATCCCGCTACTCGCACCGGTGACAACAGCTAGAGGACGCGCACTGGAAGTCATAACCCCGAGTCTCCCAAACCCTCGCCGCCCGTTCCCAGCCCGTCTCACCTCTCTGTACGCCGTACCGGTGGCGGGGCGTCTGTACGCCGTACCGGGTGGCGGGGCCGAGATAGGGAGAAGTCCCGATTCCACCCCGCGGCGCCGGAGTTACGCTGGCCACGTGACGCAACCCCCTGACCGTCCTCTCCGGCGGGTCGCGATGATCAGCCTGCACACCTCGCCGCTGGACCAGCCCGGGATCGGGGATGCCGGCGGGATGAACGTCTACGTGGTGGAGCTGTCCAAGCGCCTCGCCGACCTCGGCATCGAGGTGGACGTCTTCACCCGGGCGACCGCCTCCGCACTGCCGGCCAAGGTCGAGCTGAGCCCCGGCGTGACCGTGCGCAACGTGGCCGCCGGGCCGTACGAGGGTCTGTCGAAGAACGAGCTTCCGGCGCAGCTGTGCACCTTCGCCCGCGCCGTACTGCGAGCCGAGGCGATCCGCGAACCGGGGTACTACGACGTGATCCACTCGCACTACTGGTTGTCCGGCCAGGTCGGCCTGCTCGCCCGGGACCGGTGGGCCGTGCCGCTGGTGCACACCATGCACACGATGGCCAAGGTGAAGAACGCGAGCCTCGCCGACGACGACGTACCGGAGCCGCCGGCGCGGTTGCTCGGCGAGGAGCAGGTGGTCGAGGCGGCAGATCGGCTGCTCGCGAACACCGCCGACGAGGCGCAGGAGCTGATCAGCCTGTACGGCGCCCAGCCCGCCAAGGTCGGGGTGGTCAACCCGGGGGTCGATCTGGAGGTATTCAGCCCGGGAGACCAGGCGGCCGCCCGTCGCGCCGTCGGGGTGGCCGAGGACGCGATCGTGCTCGCGTTCGTCGGGCGGATCCAGCCGCTGAAAGCGCCGGACATCCTGATCCGGGCGGCAGCCAGGATGCTCGAGCACGACCCGTCGCTGCGGGACCGGCTGGTGGTGGCGATCATCGGCGGCCCCTCGGGGAACGGGATGGAACACCCGGAATCGCATGCGGAGCTGGCCCGGGATCTGAAGGTCGACGACGTCACCCGATTCGTGAAGCCGATGGCACGAGCAGGGCTCGCGGACTGGTACCGGGCGGCCTCGGTGGTCTGCGTACCGTCGTACTCCGAGTCCTTCGGCCTGGTCGCCCTGGAGGCGCAGGCCTGCGGTACGCCGGTGGTCGCGGCGGCCGTCGGCGGGCTGACCACGGCCGTCAGCGACGGCAGTACCGGGCTGCTGGTCCCGGGCCACGCCATCGACGACTTCGCCGACGCGCTGGGCCGGATCGCGACGGATCCGCTGCGGCGCGAGACGATGAGTCGCGCCGCGGTCAAGCATGCCCGGGGGTTCGGCTGGGAACTGACGGCGAAGAAGACGCTGGCGGCCTATCGGAGGGCGCAGGAGACGATGGCGGCGGAACTGGCCGCGGAGGTTGGTTGATGAGGGTGTCCGCGGCGGACGTGATCCGTCAGGTGCTGACCGAGAACGACCTGGAGTTCACCGAGTCCGAACCAGGGGTCTTCGCGGCCGACCTGCCCGGCGAGCGCAAGCTGAAGACCACGGTGATGCTGACCGTCGGTAGCCAGGCCGTCCAGGTGCACGCGTTCGTGGCCCGCCGGCCGGACGAGAACCACGAGGCCGTCTACCGCTGGCTGCTGGAGCGGAACCTGAAGATGTACGGCGTCGCCTTCGCGGTCGACCATATGGGCGACATCCACCTGGACGGGCGGGTTCCGCTGCACGCGATCACCCCGGTCGAGGTGGATCGGCTGCTCGGCGCGGTGCTGGAGTACGCCGACTCGTCGTTCAACACGATCCTGGAACTCGGCTTCGCCAGCTCGATCCGCAAGGAGTACGAGTGGCGGCTGTCCCGCGGGGAGTCCACCCGGAACCTGGACGCGTTCAAGGGCTGGCTGGAGCCTCGGTAGGCTGTCGTCATGACCTACCGCCTGATCCTGCTGCGTCACGGCACCAGCGACTGGAACGCCAAGAATCTCTTCACCGGCTGGGTCGACGTCGACCTGAACGCGGGTGGCGTCGAGGAAGCCCAGCGCGGCGGTGAGCTGCTGCGCGACCGCGGCCTGCTGCCCGACGTCCTGCACACCTCGGTGCTCCGCCGCGCGATCCGCACCGCGGAAATCGCACTCGACGTGGCCGACCGGCAGTGGATCGATGTCCGCCGGTCCTGGCGGCTGAACGAGCGCCACTACGGCGGCCTGCAGGGCAAGGACAAGAAGCAGACGCTGGAGGAGCTCGGCGAGGAGCAGTTCATGCTGTTCCGCCGCTCCTACGACACCCCACCGCCGGCGATCGAGCGCGGCTCGGAGTTCGACCAGGCCGGCGACCCGCGGTACTCAGGACTGCCGTCGGAGTTGCTGCCGGCAACGGAATGCCTGAAGGACGTCGTCGAGCGGATGCTGCCGTACTGGTACGACGCGATCGTGCCGGACCTGCGGGCCGGCCAGACCGTGCTGGTGACCGCGCACGGCAACTCGCTGCGCGCGCTGGTCAAGCACCTGGACAACCTGGACGAGCAGACCATCGTCGGCCTCAACATCCCCACCGGCGTTCCGCTGTACTACGAGCTCGACGAGGACTTCCACCCGATCAAGCCGGGCGGCGAGTACCTCGACCCCGAAGCGGCCGCCGCCGCCATCGAAGCCGTCAAGAACCAGGGCCGCTGACCTCCGCCACCTCCTCCTGCTCCCCGAGATCGAGAGCCCGAAGGCGGTCAAGCTCGTCCTGAGCCGAGGATGCTGCGCGACCACCTCGGGTCTCGCTCGGATGTGGTGGGTCCGGACACCCTGATGGGACTTGGACAGGAAATACCGTGACCCAGGTCCCTGCTTGGTGTCCCAGGTCCCCACATCTGGCGCCTATGCCGCACACAAAGGCGAACCAGCGGCCTTTCTCCCCGCCGTGCTGGTGGAGCCAGGGATGAGCCTGCGCTCATTCGTGGATCGCGGACCTGGGGAAGCGATTACCTGGAACGCAGATCCACGACTGGGCGCGGCCGACCGGCAGAGAGGGACGACAAAGGCGCCTCTGGCAACAGTTGCCGGAGGCGCCTCTGGGTGGTGCGTGGTCAGTTGTTGCCGTTGGGGGACGGGGTGGAGGCGCCGGCGCCTGAGCCCGCGGCGGTGCCGCCGACGGCGACCGGGAGCTCGCCGGTGACCAGGTAGACGACCCGGCGGGCCATCGACACGGCGTGGTCGGCGATGCGCTCGTAGTACCGGCCGAGCAGCGCGATGTCGACCGCGACCTCGACGCCGTGCGGCCAGGAGTCGTCCATCATCAGCCGGAACTGGTTGCTGCGGAGCTTGTCCATCTCGTCGTCGACCGACTCCAGCTTGGTCGCCGCCTTGACGTCGCGGGACTTGATCACGTCACCCGCGCCGTCCACCATCCGGCCGGCGACGGCGCCCATCTCCTCGATCACGCCGTGCAGCTCGGCCGGGATCGCCGGCGCCGGGTAGCGCAGCCGGGCGATCTTCGACACGTGCGCGGCCAGGTCGCCCATCCGCTCCAGGTCGGCCACCATCCGGAGCGCGGCGACCAGCATCCGCAGCTCGTTGGCGACCGGGGCCTGCCGGGCCATCAGATCGAAGACCTTCTCCTCGACGCCTTCGCCGGCCGCGTCCAGTTTGATGTCGGCGGCAATCACTTCCTCGGCCTGCCGGATGTCCGCGGTCAGCAGGGCGCTGGTCGAGCGGCGGACGGCGGTGGACACGGTCCGGGTCATCCGTTCGAGCTCGGCAAGGATGTCTTCGAGCTGCTCGTGGTAGGTGTCGCGCATCGTGTCTGCTTCCGATCTGTGGTGTCCGGTCCTGCTTCGCGGGAGGCCCTCCGGCCCACCGTGATCGGGTACCCCGACGCGGTGGACGCCATGCTCGCCCACGGTGGACGGTAGGCGGCCCAGGTTGCCGGACGGCGACGAGTGGTGAACGGCCGATGAACAGTTAGGACGTGTTCCGGTCATCCGGTGCTCATTCGGTCTTTCCCTCCTGGTTGCCCGCGTAGCATCGGTGCCGTGGACCCCACGCTGGCTGCGGTGCTGGGCGGCGTCATCGGCGCGGCCCTGGCCCTGCTTTCACTAGGCGCGATGGTGCTCAGTGAGCGTTCCCAGCAGAAGGTTCCGGTCACCCCCGACCCCGTCGTCCCCACCGGCGTAGCCACCGTGCTGTCGGTACTGCGGTCCTCGGCCGTGGTGATGGGCCCGGAGGACCAGGTGCTCCAGGCCAGCGCCCCCGCCCACGTGCTCGGCATCGTCCGCGGCGAGCGGCTGGTGGTGGACGACCTGCTCACCATGGTCCGGGCGGTCCGCCGGGACGGGGAGATCCGCCAGCAGGACCTGGAGATCGTCCGCGGCCGGCTCGGCGCCACGCAGTACGTGAGTGCCCGGGTGGCACCGCTCGGCAGCCAGTTCGTGCTCGTGCTGGTCGAGGACCGGACCCGGGAGCGCCGGCTGGACGCGATCCGCCGCGACTTCACCGTGAACGTCAGCCACGAGCTGAAGACCCCGATCGGCGCGCTGATCCTGCTCGCCGACGCCGTCTCCGAGGCCTCGGACGACCCTGACGCCGTACAGCGGTTCTCGGGCCGGATGCGGGTCGAGGCGGCCCGGCTGAGCCGGCTGGTCAAGGAGATCATCGAGCTGTCCCGGCTGCAGGGCGACGACCCGCTGGAGAACCCCGGCCCCGTCGACATCAACGGTGTGATCGAAGCCGCGGTCGACCGCTGCCGGGTGGATGCGGAGGACCGCGACATCAACCTGGTGGTCAAGACCGACCCGTCGCTGGAGGTGATGGGCAGCGAGGACCAGCTCGCCATCGCGATCGGCAACCTGGTCGAGAACGCCGTCAACTACAGCCCCGACGGGACCCGGGTGGCGGTCGCCGCGCACCCGATCGGGGACCTGGTCGAGATCACCGTCAGCGACCAGGGTGTCGGGATCCCGAGCAGTGACCTGGAACGCATCTTCGAGCGGTTCTACCGGGTCGACCGGGCCCGGAGCCGCGAGACCGGTGGTACCGGACTCGGCCTGTCCATCGTCAAGCACATCGCCTCGATCCACGGCGGCGACGTGCGAGTCTGGAGCGTCGAGGGCCAGGGCTCCACCTTCACCGTCCGACTCCCGCTGCGGCTCGATCCCGCGACCGGGCAACCGACGGACTCCTCCATCCAGGAGGAATCCGAGCAACCCCTGACGCCGACCCCGTCAGTGGACCAACGGTCTGGATCGCAGGATGCTTCGCATCGCCGACGTCCAGGCGGGCACCTCGCGGCGTTGGAGGAGGAGCCACGATGATACCCGCATCGAGGCTCCTCCTCCGCCTTGCGATGCACCCACCTGGACGTAGGTGCTGAAGCATCCTGCGATCCAGACCGTTTCAACCAAGGAGGCAGCTTCGTGACCCGTGTGCTGGTCGTCGAAGACGAAGAGAGCTACAGCGACGCGTTGTCGTACGTCCTGCGCAAGGAAGGGTTCGAGGTCGCCGTCGCGGAGACCGGCCCGGACGCGCTGGACGAATACGACCGGGCCGGCGCCGACATCGTCCTGCTGGACCTGATGCTGCCCGGCCTGTCCGGGACCGAGGTCTGCCGGGCGCTGCGCAGTCGCGGCAACGTCCCGGTGATCATCGTCAGCGCCAAGGACACCGAGGTCGACAAGGTCGTCGGCCTCGAACTCGGCGCCGACGACTACGTCACCAAGCCCTACAGCCCCCGCGAGCTGCTGGCCCGCATCCGCGCGGTCCTGCGCCGCGGCCAGGACGTCGAGCTACTGCCCGACACTCTGGAGGCCGGCCCGGTCCGGATGGACGTCGAGCGCCACGTGGTGACCGTCTCCGGCACCGAGATCCGGCTCCCGCTGAAGGAGTTCGAACTCCTCGAGATGCTGCTCCGCAACACCGGCCGCGTCCTCACCCGCGGCCAGCTGATCGACCGCATCTGGGGAGCCGACTACGTAGGCGACACCAAGACCCTCGACGTCCACGTAAAACGCCTCCGCTCCAAACTGGAGAAGGACCCCTCGAACCCCTCCCACCTGGTAACCGTCCGAGGCTTGGGCTACAAGTTCGAAGCCTGAGTACTACGCCAACGCAGCTCCTCCGTCGCCGCTCCCACCCACCCGGGAACGGCGCTCCTACGTCGCGCCTGAATAACCGCCCGGGCGGTCGCGGAGTTCGGGGTGGAGCCGGGGTCGGGTGGTCCGGAGCTGCCGACAGCTCCCTTGTCGCCCGCCGGACCAGGAGCCCGGTGCGCCTCCGTCGCACCTCGGCGACGAGGGGGGCGTCGGCCTTCGGTGGAGAGTTGGTGGCGCTGAGCCCTGGCGGAATGGCGCGTGCCCGGCAATCGCGGGGGCCAGCCGGGCGGCGTACGCAACAACAGGAAGTACTGCGTTCTGCCGGCGCCTCGACCGCCTCGGTAAGTGTGGAGGTTGACCTCGTGAGCGACCTCTTCCTGTCGGTCGGTGCGCCCTGGCCGAGGGACCTGCTCGTGATGGTCTTGTGGGGCGAGCCGGGCCGCCTGACCACCTCGCGGCAGTCTTGCCACCCCGATCACGCCCGGTGACCATGCACCTCCGCCGCGGCCACGTGGGATCACCCGCCCGCTGTGGCGACCAGCCGTTTCGCCGAGGGGCGACGGAGGAGCCGCGGGATGACGGGTGGGTGGGAGCTAGCTGCGTGAGGTCTCGCCGTACGAGGCAAGGCTCACACGCGGCCGCCTATGAGACTGGTGGGCGGTTAGCTTAGGCTTCCCTTAGTTGAGGCACCTGTTGCTAAGGAGAATCACCATGTCCTGGTCCCGTACTCGGGCGGCGCTGCGGCCCGCTCGTACTGCCGCTGTGGCGGTTGCCGCTGTTCTGGTGGCGACGACGCTGGCTGCTTGTGGCAGTGACGCCGACGAGCAGGCGGCGCCAGCGGGGGATGCGTCCGCCGGGTTTCCGGTCACGCTGAAGAACACGTTCGGTGAGACCACGATCGAGAAGAAGCCGGAGCGGATCGTCACGCTGGGGTGGAACGCTCAGGATGTCGTGTACGCCCTGGATGAGACGCCGGTCGGGATGCCGAAGATCACCTACGGCCCGACGCCGGCCGGGGTCACCGCCTGGGACACCGAGCACTTCGACGCAGCCAAGACCACGCTGCTGGACACCACCGACAGCATTCCGTTCGAGAAGGTGGCGGCGCTGCGGCCCGACGTGATCCTGGCGCCGTACGAGGGGTTCGACAAGGCGACCTACACCAAGCTGTCGGAGATCGCGCCGACGGTCGCGTACCCGGGCGCCCCGTGGCAGACCACCTGGCAGGACCAGACCACGATCATCGGCAAGGCGCTGGGCAAGTCGGCCGAGGCGGACAAACTGGTCGCCGGGATCAAGGAGCTGACCACGAAGGCCGCCGCGGATCACCCGGAGTTCAAGGGCAAGACGCTGTCGATCCTGTCGTACGGCGCGGAGAACTACGCGTACATGCCCGGTGACCCGCGGGTGCAGATCCTCAACGAGATGGGCTTCGTGAACGCGCCCGGGATCGAGTCGCTGGAGCAGACGAACTCGAAGAAGGAGTTCGCGCTCACTGTCAGCAAGGAGCGGCTGAACGACCTGGACGCCGACGTCGTGGTCGGCTACATCGACGGGATGACGCCGGAGAAGTTCGCCGCCGACCCGGTCTACGCGTCGCTGCCCGCGTTCAAGAAGGGCAGCACCTACCTGATGACCGACCAGCAACTCATCTCCGGGATGAGCGCCGTCAGCGTACTCAGCGTCCCGTGGGTCCTGGACAAGATCCTCCCCGGCCTCTCCAAGGCCGCCGAAGCCGCTTCCTGACCCGTACGCCGCCTCCCGGGCACTGCACGTCCTGCGGCGCAGGCGGCAGCGCAGTACCCGGCTCTGGACGTACTACGGGCGGTGCCTCCCCGGCGTGGGGTGGCACCGCCCATGGCGTGTGGGGGGCGAAGGTCAGCCTTCGGACTCGGCGTCGGCGCGCGGCGACGGGGAGTAGTGGTCGATGGTGAGGACCGGGATCGCCGTGGTGATCGGGCCGGCCTTGCCGAAGGTGATGACCACGTTGATGACGTCGCCCGGCTTACCTCCTGTCACCGTGATCGGCTGGCCCTCGGCCGGCGGCAGGGTGACCAGTTGGTTGGACTTCAGCTCGACCGGCTTGACGTTGCCGAACGTCACCGTGGCCGTCGAAGCGGGGTCCTGGCCGTCCGGCTCGGTGGACGGCGCCGAGGCGATGCCGACGAGCGTGTCGTCCTCGTCGCCCTTGTTCACGATCCCGGCGTGCAGCTCACCCTTGCCGTCCTCGTCGGCCAGCACCAGCATGTTGCGGACCGCGATTGGGCCCGAGTCCGCGTTGGTGCCCTCGGCGGGCTGGTAGGGCTTCGTGGTCTGGGCGCCGAAGTTCGCCCCGCATGCCGCCAGCACGATGCTCAGTGCGAGGGTGGCACCGGCCAGGCCGGTGCGCCGAAAGGCCTTTGAGGACAACGTGATGGGCACTTGAGTTCCCTCTCCTACAACCCGGTGGATGCCGTCAGGCGTTGGCCCCCGGCGGAGCACAGCGTAGCGACATCGGGCCGCCGGTCCGACGGCGGCCACCCCTGTGGCGGGTGTCCCGGGCAACCGTCTTCGCGCGTGCGAGGCACGGCGGACAGCGTTTGTCAAGGCGGGAAGTGGCCTCTGACCAGCGCAAACGCCCCGACCGGACCACCGACCGCGTGGTAGGATAGGACTCGGAAAGGGGCACGTGACATATGACTTTCACAGTCGGCGAGACGGTTGTTTACCCCAACCATGGTGCGGCCGTCATCGAGGACATCGAGACCCGTCAGATCAAAGGTGAGGACAAGACCTATCTGGTCTTGAGGATCGTCGCTCAGAACGACCTGGTCGTCCGGGTCCCCGCGTGCAACCTCGATCTTGTCGGCGTGCGTGACGTCGTGGATCAGGCTGGCTTGGAGCGCGTCTTCGACGTGCTGCGGGCGCCGCACACGGAGGAGCCGACCAACTGGTCGCGTCGTTACAAGGCGAACCTGGAGAAGCTGCACTCCGGTGACGTGATGAAGGTGGCAGAGGTCGTCCGCGACCTGTGGCGCCGTGAGCGTGACCGTGGTCTCTCCGCCGGTGAGAAGCGGATGCTGGCGAAGGCTCGTCAGATCCTCGTCTCCGAACTGGCCCTGGCCGAGCACACGAACGAGGACAAGGCGGAAGCCATCCTCGACGAGGTCCTCGCTTCCTGAGTTCAGGAGCTTCCTGCTACTGGGGAGCACACCCGACCGCGCCCTCGAACCCGTCCGGCATGATGGCGTCGTGAGTACTGCGGCGATCATCCCGGCGGCCGGTCTCGGGGTACGGCTGGGTGGTGAGGCACCAAAAGCATTTCGAGAGGTCGGTGGCGAATCGCTGCTGGTCCACGCCGTACGTGGACTGCGGGCAGCGACCGCCGCCGACCTCACCTGCTTTGTGATCGCGGTTCCGCCGGGCAGCGAGGACGTCGTCCTCAAACTGCTCGAGCCGTACGTCGGGACCGCGACGCTCCAGGTGGTTGCCGGTGGCACCGAGCGGACGGATTCCGTCCGGGCTGCCCTGGACCTGGTCCCCACCGAGGGGATCGACTGCATCCTCGTGCACGACGCGGCCCGGTCCTTCGTACCGGTTGCCGTGATTGAGCGCGTGGTTGCCGCCGTGCGTTCCGGGGCTCCGGCGGTAGTGCCGGTGATTCCCGTCACGGACACGATCAAGCGGGTCGATCCGGTCGGCAAGGTGGTCGACACGCCCGATCGGTCGGCGTTGGTCGCGGTACAGACTCCGCAGGGGTTCGAGCCGACGTTGCTGCGGCGGGCGCATGCCGCCGAGGGCCTCGGGGCGACCGATGACGCGATGTTGTGCGAGCGACTCGGAGTGACCGTGCAGACCGTCGAGGGGTCCGAGGACGCGTTCAAGGTGACGCGGCCGCGAGACCTGATCCTGGCCGAGTCGATCCTCGCGGAAAGGCGATCCTCATGAAGGTGCCACGGGTGGGGACGGGCGTCGACGTCCATCCGGTCGAGGAAGGCCGGCAGATGTGGCTCGCGGGGCTCCTGTGGCCCGAGGAGACCGCCGGCCCTTCCGGGCATTCGGACGGCGATGTGGCGGCTCACGCGGCCTGCGACGCGCTGCTCTCGGCCGCACGGCTCGGCGACCTGGGATCCAACTTCGGCACCTCCGAACCCGAGTGGGCCGGAGCCTCTGGCGCGGCCCTCCTGGCCGAGGCAGCCCGCCGAGTCCGCGCCGCCGGCTTCCAGATCGGCAACATCTCGATCCAGCTCATCTGCAACCGCCCCCGCGTCGGCACCCGCCGCCTCGAAGCCGAGAAGGCCCTCAGCACCGCCTGCGACGCCGAGGTGTCGGTGTCGGCGACGACGACGGACGGGCTGGGGTTGACCGGCCGCGGCGAGGGCATCGCCGCCATCGCCACCGCCCTCATCTACTAGTACTGCGCTCCGGGCTCACAGGCGGGTGGCGATGACCTCGATTTCTACGAGGGCTTGGCCGCCTAGGCGGGCGCCGGCGGTTAGGCGGGCGGGGTAGGGGGTGGTTAGGAATTCGGGGAAGACTGCGTCGTAGGACTGGCGGTCGCGGTCCAGGTCTTGGAGGAAGGCGGTCACCTTGACGATGTCGTCCAGGGAGGCGCCGGCCTCGGCGAGGATGGCGGACAGGTTGCGGAAGATCTGGCGGGTCTGCTCGGCCGCGTCTCCTTCGCCGACCAGGTCGTTGGTCTTCGGGTCGTAGGCCAGCACTCCCGCGGTGAAGATCAGGTCGCCGACGATCCGTGCCTGCGAGTAGTGCCCGCGCGGAGCCGGGGCCGCGTCCGTGGTGACAGCAATCCGAGAAGAAGTCATACCAGCGATCCTAAGGACAGCTGCACAGTCAGCGGCGCCGGTTGGCCCGGGGGAGAGCCGGTAGCACCGGTGAATCCAGCCAGACGGAGAACAGCCCCCGTACGGCGTTCCCGTCCCCGCAGGCCTCGGCGGCCAACGAGATGAAGGCGTCCGTGGTCACCGAGCCGTGCCGGTACCGCCGGGTCCAGGTTCGCAGCAGCCCGAAGAACGTGTCGTCGCCCAGCAGTTGCCGCAGGACGTGCAGGGTGATCGCGCCGCGCTTGTAGAGCCGGTCGTCGAACATCAGGTCCGGCCCGGGATCCGACAACACCAGGTCCTGGTCGAGCCCCTTCAGCCGGTTGTAGGCCCTCGTCACCTGCTGCGACGCACTCAGGCCGCCCGACTCCTCCGACCACAACCACTCGGCGTAGCAGGCGAATCCCTCGTTCAGCCAGATGTGCCGCCAGCTCGCCGGGGTCAGGCTGTTGCCGAACCACTGGTGGGCGAGCTCGTGCGCGACCAGCCGCTCCGCGCCGCGCCGCCCGTCCACATGGTTGCTGCCGAACACCGAGATGCCCTGCGCCTCCAGCGGAATCTCCAGCGGGTCGTCCGTCACCACCACGGTGTAACTACCGAACGGGTACGGCCCGAACAACCTGGTGAACAGGTGCATCATGGCCTGCTGCCGCCCGAAGTCCGAGCGGAACTCCCGCACCAGTGCCGCCGGCAGCACCGCCCGCATGGTCACCGGCGACGACGCCAGCTCCAGTACGTCGTACCGGCCGATCTGGACGGTTGCCAGGTACGTCGCCATCGGGGCCGCCTGGTCGTACACCCAGCTGGTGCGGCTCGCCTTCGTCCGCCGGGATACGAGTCGCCCGTTCGCGACCACGTGGTACGGCGAGTCGGTGGTGATGGTGATCCGGTAGTGCGCCTTGTCGCCGGGGTGGTCGTTGCAGGGGAACCAGGTGGCCGCGCCGCTCGGCTGGCTCGCCACGATCACGCCTTCGGTCAGTTCCTCCCAGCCGAGCTCGCCCCACGGGCTGTCGATCGGTGCCGGGTTGCCGGAGTACTGCACGTCCACGACGAACTCGCCGCCGTCGACGATCGTACTGGTGGGCCAGACGTGCAGCTTGCCGCTGCGATGCGTGTACCGCGCGGCGCGACGCCCGTTGACGTAGACCTTCGTCACGCGGAGTCCGGCCAGGTCGAAGCTCAGCCGGGACAGCGCCTGGGTCGCGACGGCGGTGATGGTGGCCTTGCCGGTCAGCCGGTTGCTGTTGACCCGGTAGTCGAGGTCGAGCTCGTACGACTCGACGTGGTACCCGCCGTTGCCTCGCGCCAGAACATAAGAATCCCCGGCCGTGTCGTCACCGGGGCTCCCCCTGACCTCGGCAACCATCAACCGCGCCAGGGGGCGATCGGGTTCCCGGCCCAGCGCGATCCGGCCGGAACGCTCTCGCCGCGCATCACCAGGGAGACCGGGCCGATGGTGGCGCCCGCTCCGATCGAGGCCGCCGGCAGGATGATGCCGTGCGGCCCGAGGGTTGATCCTGGCCCGAAGGTGACGGTGCTCATGGAACAAACCCTGTCATGAAACAGGTGCGTCTGGAGCACGCATCCGCGATTCACCGAAGCACCGTCGCCGAGGGTGATCAGGTCCGCCTCGGGCAGCCAGTACGTCTCGCACCAGACGCCCTTGCCGATCTTCGCGCCGAGCGTGCGCAGCCACAGCGCCAGCACCGGCGTACCGGCGGCGGCGTTCGCGAACCAGGGTGCGGCGACCATCTCGACGAATGTGTCGACGACCTCGTTGCGCCAGATGAAGCTGCTCCACAGCGGGTAGTCGACAGCCTTGGTGCGGCCGACGATGACCCACTTGGCGACCGTGGCCATAGCGCCCGCAACGGCCCCGGCGGCCAGGATCACCGCGCCGGACAGCAGGAAGGTCCACCACGGGCCGAGCCAGAGATCGAGCGCCTGCAGGGTGAAGAGCACGCCCAGCGCGATCAGGACGGTGCACATCATCGGGAAGAACCGGCACAGCTCGACCGCGGCCCGGGCGAACTTCAACCGCAGGGGTGGGTTGAACGTCCTGCTCTGGTCGCCCTCGATCGCCTGGCGCCGCAGCTTCACCGGTGGGCTGCCGAGCCACGAGGTGCCCGCCTTCGACTTCTTCGGTGCCGCCGAGAGCACCGCGACCAGGCCGTTCTTCGGCACCGAGCGACCGGGCGCGGTCATCCCCGAGTTGCCGAGGAAGGCCCGTTTGCCGACCTTCGCGCCGGCCACGTGCAACCAGCCGCCACCCAGTTCGTACGACGCGATCATCGTGTCGTCGGCCAGGAACGCCCCTTCGCCGACGGTGGTCATCTTGGGCAGCAGCAGGACGGTGGAGGCCTCGACATCGCGACCGACCTTCGCCCCGAGCGCCCGCAGCCAGAACGGCGTCAGCAGGCTCGCGTAGAGCGGGAAGAGCAACGTGCGGGCGGAGTCGAGCAACCTCTCCGTGGCCCAGACCTGCCAGCCGATCCGGCTCCGCACCGGGTAGTGCCCGGGTTTGATCCCGATGCCCAGGAGCCTGACCCCGATCAAGGTCAGCAGCGCCAACGTCACGAACCCGACCAGCGTCATCAGCGGAACCGCCCACAACGCCTGCAGAGCAGCGTCCCCGAGCGACGAAGTCCCCCGCACGGCCTGCCACAGTACGACGATGGCGGCCGCGGCGGCTCCCAGCGGAAGGAGTGACATCAGCGCGGAGGCCGCGCCGTACGCGAGGACCCACAAAGGGGCCCGGGCGGGGCGTTCCTCGGGCCACGGGTGGCGCGCGCGACCGACGCGGGAGGCGGGTGATCCCGACCAGCGTTCGCTGGCGGGTACCTTGCCGGACACGGCCGAGCCGGCGGCGATCTCGGCGTTGCGGCCGATCTCCGCGCCGGGCAGCAGGGTGCTACGCGACCCGACGACGGCCTCGGCGCCGACGGTGACCGTACCGACGTGCAGGCGGTCCCCGTCGATCCAGTAGCCGGAGAGGTCGACCTCTGGCTCGATCGAGGCGCCGCGGCCCATCGTGAACAGGCCGGTGACGGGCGGGAGCGTGTGCAGGTCGACGCCGCGGCCGATCTTCGCGCCGAGTGCCCTTGCGTAGTAGGTGATCCAGGGGGCCCCCGCGAGGTTCGCGGCGCCGGCCGCGTCGGCGAGGTTCTCCGCCGCCCACAGGCGGACGTGGACGCTGCCGCCGCGCGGGTAGATGCCTGGTCTCAGCCCGCGCAACAGTAGTCGGGCACCGACGACGGCGATACCCATCCGGCCTGCGGGCGTGATGAGGATCAGCCAGCCGGCGAGGATCCACCACCACGACACTGTGCGCATCCACGGGTGCGGGCCGTCCGTGAGCGCCAGCAGGTTGTTCAGGGTGAAGAGCCAGACCAGCCACCGCACGCCGACCACGGTCTGCAGCACCAGGGTGAGTGCCGTCTGCAGGACCTGTGTTCCAGGAGGAGTCGGCTTGATCTCGCGGATCTCGACCGGCTCGACAGTGGAGCTGAAGGAGTCCAGGCGATCGGCCAGCGCTCCGAGCCGCGGGTAGTCGTAGATGTCGCCGACCGTGGCTTCCGGGTACCGCTCGCGCAGGGCGGAGACCAGTTGGGCCGCGGCGAGACTGCCGCCGCCGTGCAGGAAGAAGTCGTTGTCGGGCCCGGTGACCTGCGCGCCGAGGACCTTCGTCCACCGCGTCGCGAGCCAGCCCGCCGTTCCGTCGAGTTCCGCTGCCGGGCCGTCGGTCTCCATTCCCGGCAGCGGCCAGGGCAGAGCCGCACGATCCACCTTGCCGCTCGTCCTGGTCGGCAGGGTGTCGGTGACGGCGAGCAACGGGACCAGCGCGGCCGGGAGCGCCTCGCGCAACCGCTCGGTTGCCGCTTGCTGATCGAACGACTCGGGCTCGTCCGGTACGACGTACCCGACGAGAAGCTGATTCCCGGCCCCGCTGGTCCGGACGGCGGCGGCCGCGCCGGAGATGCCGGGGAGGGCTTGCAGGGCGGCGTCCACCTCGCCGAGCTCGATCCGGCGGCCGCCGAGCTTGATCTGCTCGTCGGCCCGGCCCATGAACACCAGGCCCTCCGCCTCGTTCCGGACCAGGTCGCCGCTTCGGTAGGCGCGGTCCCAGCCGAGCGACGGCATCGGGGCGAACTTCTCCGCGTCCTTGGCGGGGTCGAGATACCGGGCCAGACCGATACCGCCGATGATCAGCTCACCGGTGCCGCCCTCGGGCACTTCGTTGCCTGCGGCATCGACGACGGCCAGGTCCCAGCCGTCCAAGGGCAAACCGATCCGGACCGGGCCCACTCCGGTCAGCCGGGCGCCGCAGGCGACGACGGTCGCCTCGGTCGGGCCGTAGGTGTTCCAGACCTCGCGGCCGTCGACCGCCAGTCGCTCGGCGAGCTCGGGCGGGCAGGCCTCGCCGCCGAAGATCAGCAGCCGCACGTTGTCCAGCGCGTCCGCAGGCCAGAGCGCCGCGAGGGTCGGGACGGTCGACACGATGGTGATTCCCTGCGCCACCAGCCAGGGGCCGAGGTCCATTCCGCTGCGCACCAGCGACCGCGGCGCGGGCACCAGACAGGCGCCGTGCCGCCAGGCGAGCCACATCTCCTCGCAGGACGCGTCGAAGGCCACGGACAACCCGGCGAGCACCCGGTCCTCCGCGCCGATCGGTTCGGCCTGCAGGAACATCCGCGCCTCGGCGTCGACGAAGGCCGCCGCCGACCGGTGCGTGACCGCGACTCCCTTCGGTACGCCGGTCGATCCCGAGGTGAAGATGATCCAGGCGTCGTCGTCGGGACCCGGACCGTCGTCACCCCGATGACCTGTGCGCGACGGACCAGCGACCGCAGTACCGGCGACCGCAGTACCGGCGGGTGGTTCGGCGTCCATCCGGGCGGAGTAGGGGTAGTCGTAGTAGCCGTCGGAGGCTTCCTCCGGCTGGACCCGGGTGGAGGTGATCTCCAGGTCGTCGGTGACGATCGCCGCGACGGCGGCCTCGCCGAAGACGAGTTCGGCGCGCTCCTCGGGGTCGTCCGCGTCGACCGGGACGTAGGCGGCGCCCGCCTGCAGGCTGCCCAGGATCGCGACGTACAGATCGTTGTGACCGGAGGAGACCCGTACTCCGACGCGATCGCCCGGGCCGATCCCCAGCGCGGTCAGGCGGCCCGCGAACCTCGTCACCTGGTGGAGCAGTTCGCGGTAGCTGAGGCTGACGTGCGAGTCGTCGAGCGCAGGCTCGTCGGGATACGTCGCTGCCGTCGCCTGCAGGATTTCGACCAGCGTGCGCTCGGGTGGAGCGCTGTCCCCCCGTCGCAGTGTCACGGGGCGGATGATACGCCGCTTGGCCGTCCTGCTCCCGAATACGACGTCACCCGGACACCAACTGCGGATGTCCGGGTGACGGGTGCCTGAATTGAGGTCTGGACCAGCGGCCTACTTCACCAGGTTGGTCGGGGCGGCGAAGGTGTTGCAGGCCTTGGTCTCGCCGACGTTCAGGCCGTTCAGGATCCAGAAGCCCTGACTCGTGGCGAGGCCGTGGGTCCGCTCGTCCTCGGGCGTGTCCGGGCTCTCGCCGAAGCTGTTGCTGGCCTGGCGTTCGAACTCGGCCATCCGGTTGGTGAACGGGTAGGACTTCTCCACCGCCCGGCTGAAGACGCCGGCGAAGCAGGACGCCTGCAACTCGTTGCGCCGGGAGCTCTCGAGCTTCTCCTCCGGGTGGTCCTGCAGATAGACGGCCCGGGCGTAGAAGAGGTCGCTGACGCCCTGCACGTGATGGCCGTACTCGTGCGCGATCGTCATCAGGAAGGCCAGGTCCTGCTTCGAACCGAAGGCCTTGTTCATCTGCTTCACGTCGGTGTACATCACCGAGTTGCCGTAGCAGTAGAAGGCGAGCACCCGGCCGGACAGCGGAGCGAACCTGCCACAGGGAGTGACCACCGGCTGGTCGAAGACGACCAGACCCGGGTCCGGCTTGTCCGAGCCGAGCTTGGCGAAGGCCGGCCGCCAGGCGTCGTTCAAACACTTGAAGAGCTTCTGGTAGTACACCTTCTGCGCGGCCAGGCTGCCGTCGCCGAGCTTCTCGGCCGGGCAGTTCAGCTCGCCGAGGCCGCCGACCTGGTACACCGGAGCGTTCAGGAGGAAGTCCTCGGCGGTGCCCTTCTCCGGGTTCGTGGTCGCGGTCGGCACGACGGACGGGCCGTTCGTACTGGGCCGGCTGGCGGTGCCGGTCCCGCCGCCGGCCAGCATCACGCCGACCACGGACAGCGCGATCCCGACGAACGCGACGACGAAGAACCCCATCAGCACCAGGCGGATCGCGCTGGACTTGCGCCGCGGCGGCTGGAACCCGTTGAAGTGGTTGGGGCCGCCGCCGTAGTACGGCTGGGCCCATTGCCCCTGCCCTTGGTACTGGCCTTGTTGCCCGGGGTACTGACCCTGCTGGCCGGGGTACTGCTGCTGCGGCGGGTACTGCTGGCGAGGGGGTGCGTAGGTGCCCTGCTGCCACTGCGTCGCCTGCGGCGGAGGCAGTACGCCGGGCGGTGGCGCCGGCCGATCCTGGGGACGTCCGTCGTACCCGTACGGGTCGCTCACGTGTCGTTCCCCCTTCCGCTACTCGTCGGTCGTCTGGGTTCGCTGGACGAACCGGCACGAGACTACTCTCGACCCATGTCACTGAAGCGCCGCCTCTTGCCGGCCGCCCTGCTCGCGTCTCTGACAGTCCCTTTTGTTGCCTTCGGCACGTTGCCGGCGCAGGCCGCGGACGACCAGATCACGTCGTACGCCGCCGAGGCGACCCTGACGGGGGACGGGATCCTCAAGGTCAAGGAGACGGTGGATCTGACCGCCGGCGGTGACACCTTCCGCCGGACCCTGGCGACCCGGGTCCGCTCGGACGCGGAGGAGGACCGCACCTACGCGATCTCCAACGTCTCGGCCACGGTGAACGGTCAGCCGGCCGAGAACTTCGAGAACAAGGCGATCGACAACGGCCGCGAGCTCAGCCTGAAGGCGTCCGGCCAGGCCAAGATCGTCTACAGCTACGACGTGGACAACGTGGTCGCCGACTCGACCGAGGGTCGCGAGGTGAGCTGGCCGATCGTGCAGGGTTACAGCGCCTCGATCCCGAAGGCGGCCGTGACGGTGAACGTCCCGTTCGCGACCTGGGTGACCTGCTTCGCCGGCCGCGTCGGCTCGAGCATGCCGTGTACGACGTCGCAGCTGGCCGAGTCCGCCGCGCTGGAGATCGAGCAGAACGGCATCCCCGCCGGTGGCCGGCTGACCTTCCTGACCGGGCTGAGCGACCAGGCCACGGTCCAGCCGAACGCCGAGTTCAAGACCCGCTGGTCGCTGGGCCGCGCGTTCACCGTCGACTCGACCACCCTCGGGCTGAGCGTGCTACTTCTCGGCATCGGCATCCTGGCCGCGGCCGCGCTCTGGTACTTCCGCGGCCGTGATGCGGGCAAGACCGGGGAGGGCGCGCCTGAGCGCCCGGTGCTGGACGGCGCCGACGGGCCGCAGTTCGCCGCACCCGACGGCATCCGGCCGGGTCAGGTCGGCACCGTGGTGGACGAGACCGCCGACGTGGTGGACATCACCGCAACGCTGCTGGACCTTGCCGTGCGCAACTACCTCACCATCGTGGAGCTGCACCGGGAGAGCCACTTCGGCAAGCTGGACTGGGAGCTGCGGCGGCTGAACGCCGGCGGTCCCGAGCTGTTGCCGTACGAGAAGGCTCTGCTGGACGCGGTGTTCGCCGAGGCCGACACCGTCACCGTGTCCACCCTCGGCCACGCGCTGCGCCCGCGCCTCGGCCTGGTCCGCGAGCAGTTGTACGCCGATGTCGTCACGCAGGGGTGGTTCGCGAGCCGTCCGGACGCGGTGCGGAACCGCTGGACCACCGCAGGCCTGGTGCTGCTCGGTGCCGGTGCGCTGCTGACGATCGTGCTCGCCATCGTCACGAAGTTCGGCCTGGTCGGCTTCGCGGTGATGCTCGCGGGCGTGGCGTTGACGCTGGCCGGGCAGGTTGCTCCCGCGCGCACGGCCCGCGGGGCCGCAGTACTGGGGCGCGTGGCCGGGCTCCAGCGGTACCTGGCTGACGAGACGTCGGCGGATCTGCCGCAGAGCCACCGGTTGGAGTTCGCGTCGCGCTGCCTGCCGTACGCGGCTGTGCTCGGGTTGACGGAGAAGTGGGCGCTCGAGATCGCCGCGACGGATGACGACGACGACCCGGACGCCGGGATCGGCTGGTACTCCGGTCCGGAGAACTGGCACCTGTCGAACATCGGGGAGTCGCTGTCGAACTTCGTCGCCGCGTTCGGTGGCACGCTGTCGTCGGCCCGCCGGCTGTTCTGAACTACTGCTCTGAGCTACGGCGAAGTGCCGGGCAGCGACGAAGCCCGGGTCCCCTCGTGGTGGGGCCCGGGCTTCGTCGTGTTCGTGGTGGTGGTGCCGGTCAGTTGGAGCGCTCCGGTGCGGACCCGAAGGTGTTGCAGTAGTTCGGGCTCTTGGAGTTGACGCCGCGCACCGACCAGTAGTTGTGGTTCGCCTTGCTGCCCTGCGACCGGATCATCGGGCGGGAGAACTCGTCGCCGGTGTTGGCGATCAGGGCCTTCCAGGTGGTCAGCAGCGGGCCACGGAGCGGGAGGTACGGACCGGCGATCCCGAGGTAGGCCGAGCCCAGGCAGGACGCCTGCAGTTCACGCTTGCGGCTCTCGGCCAGCCTCTCCTCCGCGGTCGGCGCGTTCAGCTGCCGGGAGAGGGAAGCCGCGTAGATACCGCTCAGACGCTGCACGTGGTGCCCGTACTGGTGGGCGAACGTGTCGAGCATCCAGGCGCGACCCGAGACCGGGTTGCGCGCGTAGTAGTTCGCACCGAGCGTGAACGGCATGTAGATCGTCTCGTTCCTGTCGCAGTACGCGCCACGGGTGCCGCGCTCCGTGGCGCACGGGGTGGCGACTGTCCCGGCGTACACGACGAGCTTCGGTGCGCGGTACGGAAGGCCGGCCTTCTTCATGGCCAGCCACCAGGTGCGGTTCATGCAGGGCAGCAGAAGCGAGTAGTAGGCCTTCGCTCCGGCGTAGGTCGAAGGGACGGCCTTCGGCTCGACGCACCGCGTCGGGCTGAGCGCGCCGACGGTGTAGAGCTTGCTGGCGGTGACGATCTCGTCGGTCGTCGGCGGCTGGCGCTCGGTCGGCGAGGCGCTCGGGCTGTCCGAAGGTGTCTCCGACGGGGACGCGGACGCCGACGGCGGGTCGGCCGAGACGGGGACCTTGCCGTCGTCTCCACTGTCGCGGAGGGCGAACGTGACACCGGAGCCGACGACCAGGACCGCCAGTACGACAAGGCCGATCAGCAGGCCCTTCTGCGTCTGACGCGGCTTCCGGCGGCGCCCGGGTCCCGGCGGTTGCGGGATCGGGATCGGCGGGTACTGCCACGTCTGCGGCTGCGCCGGCTGTTGCTCCATCACATGGAAGCCACCACTCGCCGGCCCGCCGGCAGCCGGTCCCTGACCACCGGCGGCCGGACCGCCCTGCCCCCAGCCACTAGCGACCGGTCCACCAGCACCCGGTCCACCGGCATTCGGGCGGTGGCCGCCCGTAGTCGAAGCCGGTCCAGTCGCGCCCGGGCCGCCTGCTGTCGGCCCGCCCGCTGCTGGTCCGCTTCCGGCGGGCCCTGTCGGCCATCCGCGCCCTGAGGCCGGGCCGGAATGCCGGGGTCCCTGGCGGCCCTGACCGGCGGAGTCAGAGGCGTCTGGCTGACCGTAGGGCGGCAGGTTCCACGAGAGGCTGCCGGGACGCCTGGGAGCCGGGGGTCGCCCGGACGGCGGTGGCGCCTGGTGCGGCGGGACTTGGCGCGGCGGGACCTGCTGCGGCGGGACCTGGGTGGGGTCGCCGGGTGGGCCGGGTTGCAGGAACTCCTGCGGCTTCTCGGTGGACTCGGTCCACCAGAGGGGCGACTGGCCATCCCCCGGCGGGGTCTCCGGCGCGGGCCGGTCGGTGGGCTGTTCGCCCTCCGGCTCCGGCTCGTGCGGGTTCCGCCCAGGGGGTGGAGTCCAGTTGTCCGACATCGATACTCCTCACGAGACCTTGCTGGCCGAAGCCGTGAACGTGTTGCAGCTGGTGCTGTCGAGCGTGTTGAAGCCGCGCGCGGCCCAGTACTGGTGACTGGTCCTCGCGCCGTGGTCCCGCGGTCCGCCGCGGTTGTTCTCGTCGCCGGTCTGCGCCTCGACGAACCGGCGATAGATCGTCAGGTCGAGACCGGTGATGCCGTACGAGGTCTTGTTGGCGCCCATGAAGGTGGCGCCCAGGCAGGACGCCTGCAGCTCGAGCCGGCGGCTCACCTCGAGTCGCGCCTCGCGGTCCGGCGCGTCGTACTCGAGCTGCCGGGCGGCTGGGAGGATGCCGGTGAGCTGCTGCAGGTGGTGGCCGAACTCATGGCCGGCCGTGTAGGTGGCCCACATCCGGGAGAAGGACCGGTTCGCGCCGTCGATCGAGCGGTTCCACAGCTTGATGTCGTCCTGGTACTTCAGATAGAGCGTCTGGGTCGCGCCGCAGTAGAAGGAGACCGAGGAGCCGCCCGCGCAGGGCGACTGGACCGAGCCCGCCCAGAAGACCACCCGCGGCGCCACGAAGGTGTCGTTGGCCGCTTGGATCTGCGGGGTCCAGGCCTTGTCGAGGCAGCCGACCAGGTTCGCGTAGTACGCCTCGACCTTGGCGCGGGTGTTCAACGCGACCTGCCGCTCGCTGCAGCCGACCGAGCGCTGGACGCCGGTGCTGTAGAAGGCGTTGGTCGTGACGGATTTCGCGCTGTCCTGCGAGGAGGGGGTCGCCGGCGGGGTTCCGGGACGGTCGTCCGGGGCCCCGGTCGAGGTGGTCTGGCCGGCGCCCGGCTGAGGTGCCACTGTCGGCGAGTCGCCGCCACGGAGGGCCAAGGCGGCGATCACGACCACCACCGCCACGCCGCCGAGCACCAGGAGGCCGACCAGCAGCCCGCTGAAATGTTCGCGCGGTGACGGGCCGCCGTGCTGGAAGTGGTGCTCGCCGCCGAAGCCCGGGCCCCAGCCGACGCGGGGCTGCGCGGGACCGCCGCCTGGCGCGCCGGGCGGGGGGCGGTGACCGTAAAGCGGTATCGAGCCGTCGGGCAGTGGCCCCGGCGGCTGATGCGGCCCTGGTGGCTCGCTCCATTCCTCGTTCGACACGGTCGTTCCTCATCCCCCCGGGACACACAAGGCGTGATCCGGGGGACCAGGCTAACCACCGGGACCGCTCTGCGTCTGCACATCGGTGCGGCGGACGTCTAGCTCACCCTCGCCGCTGAAGCGGTGAAGGTGTTGCAGGAGGCTGGACTGCGGCTGGTGTAGCCCTTCTGGGCCCAGTACTTGTGGTTGCTCTTGCTCCCGTGGTCACGCTGCGGGTCGATGGTGGCCCCGATCAGCCACTGCCACTGCCGCAGCGACTCGCCACTGAGCGGGTAGCTGCGCTTGTTGGCGCCGATGAAGATGTCGCTGAAGCAGGAGGCCTGCAGCTCGAGCCGGCGGCTGCCCTGCAGCTCCAGTGCCTTGCTGGGTGCCTCGTACCGCAGCCGGCTGCTCGCCTGGAAGATGCCGGTCAGGTTCTGCACGTGGTGCCCGTACTCGTGCGCGAACTGGTGCAGCATCCACATCCGGGCCCAGACGCGCTGGTAGTTCTCCGGGTGGCGGTTGTAGTTGCCGATGTCCTCGGTGAGGTTCATGTAGATGGTCTCGTTGCCGCTGCAGTAGAACGGCGGACCGCTGTCGCTCCAGACGCCGCACGGCGTGCTCACGTTGCCGGAGAACACCATCACCGTCGGCGGCCTGAAGGTGCCCCCCGCCTTCCGCACCAGCGCCGGCCAAGCTCGGTTCAGGCAGTTGCGCAGGTTGAGGTAGTTGGTCCTCGCCCCGGCGACGGTCGACGGCCTGGCCTTGGACTCCTTGCAGTTGACCGACGGCATCGTGCCGGCCTTGTACAGCCGGTTGATGCTGACCAGCTGAAGGTTCGTCGGGCCGGGCTTGGGCTTCGGCGCCGAGGTCGTCCGCGGCGCGGTCGGCTTGACCGGCGGCTGGGTGGTCCTCGTCGGCTGAGCGACCGGCGGCGCCTTGGTCGCGGAGGTGGGCGGAGCCGCGGTCGGTGTCTCGGACGGCCCGCTCGTCGGGTTGTAGGTCGTCGTCGGGTACGGCTCACTCGTGTACGAGGGGTCGCCTTTCAGCAGGTTGACCCCGGCAACCAACCCGACTACTCCGAGCACGGCGATGCCGAGGACCAGGAGGACAACCTTGGCCGAGCTCTTCGTCTTCGGCGGCCGCTGCGGTCCACCCGGCTGAGGAGCGCCCCAGCCGAGCCCCTGCGGCATCCCGCCGTACTGACTGCCGCCGTAAAGAGGAACGCCGCTCTGTGGTCCGCCGTACTGCGGGGACCCACCGTACTGCGGGGACCCGCCGTACTGGGGTGCGCCGCCGTACTGCGGAGCGCCGTACTGCGGGGCGCCGTACTGCGGGGCGCCGTGCTGCGGGGCGCCGTACTGCGGGGCGCCGTGCTGGGGGTTGCCGCTTTGGCCGGGCGGCGGGCCGTAGTACTGGCCCTGGGAGGGCGGGTGGTTCCCGGGCGGCGGCACCTGCCCTTGTTGCGGGGGCTGCTGCGGGTACTGCCCGGGGGCTCCCCACTGGTTGTCGGACACGCGCTCTCTCCAGTGCCCCGCCAGCGGACCGAGTACTCGACCTGGGGCGCGGCCGTGCGGAGCCGACGCTATCCGAGCCCCGGTTCAGCCGTCAGCTCACCTGCGAGCCGGGTGCCGCGAAGGTGTTGCAGACGGCTGGGTTGCGCCCGTTGAAGCCGCGCCGGCCCCAGTACCCGTGGCTCTTCTTGCTGCCGTGGTCCCTGGGGAGATAGGAGACGTCGCCGCTGTTGTTCACGACGTACAGCCACTGGTTGTAGAGCAGACCGGTGAGGCCGTAGCTGCGGCGGTTGGTGCCGAGGAACACGTTGCCCAGGCAGGACGCCTGCAGCTCCATCCGCCGGTTCAGTTCGAGCGCCCTGGCGGCGGTGGCGTCGTACCGGACCTGGTAGTACGCCGGGAGGATCCCGGTCACCTGCTGCATGGCGTGCGCGTACTCGTGGGCCACCGTGTGCGAAGCGAGAGCCCGGGCGAACGAGCGGTTCTGCTTGTAGTAGCTGACGTCGTCGGAGACGTCCATGTAGACGGTGTGGTTCGAGGAGCAGTAGAAGGACAAACTGCGGTCGGAGTTGCCGCACGGGGAGTTCGCGGAACCCACCCAGGCGACCAGTCCCGGCGCCCGGAACGTGTAGCCGGCGGCTTGCACCTGTCGCGGCCAAGCCCGGTCGAGGCAGGCCTTGATCTGGCGGTAGTAGGCGGTGGCCTTCGAGGCCGAGCTCAGGCCGACCTTCGACTCCTTGCAGCTCACCGCGCGCTGCGCACCGGTCCGGTACAGGGCGTTGGCCGTGACGATCTGCGACGCGGTGGGCGGCGGCTTGGGCTTCGTCGTGGGCTTCGGCTTCGTCGTCACGGGAGCACTGGGCGGTCTGGTGGTCGCCGGCGGCCGGGTGGGCTGCGCCTTCGTCGGCTGAACGGTGGGAGGACCGACCGGGGGAGTCACGGTCGGCTCGCTGTTGTCTTCGAGCAGGTTCGAGGCCACCGCGATGCCGAGTACACCGAGAACGGCCAGTCCGCCTAGTACGCCGAGCACCAGCAGCACCGGGCTGCGCTTCTTCTTCGGCTGCGGCGGCAGTTGCCCCCAGCCCAGCGGCTGCCGGTACTGCGGCTGCCAGGCTGGCTGGTACGGCGGCTGCTGGTACTGCGGTTGGTACGGCGGCTGTTGGTACTGCGGTTGAGGTTGCTGCAGCGCCTGGGATTGATAGGGAGCCGGGGGCTGTTGGTACTGCGCCTGCTGCTGAGGGGGCTGTTGGTACTGGGGCTGAGACGGCTGGTGCGGGGGCTGCGGCGGCTGGTTGCCCTGGGGAGAACCCCACTGCTGGTCCGACAACTGCGCTCCTCACCGGGTCGAGCCGGTGCCCCGACGCCCCGGCCCGGGCCAGCCTACGCAGCCGCCGGGTTATCGCCGGGTCCACTCGCGGGTCGTTGCGCTGGGCATGGGTCACGGTATGGTGCCCCCTGTCGACGGCTCGTTCCGGCCGCCGGTGACTCGGTACGACCTGCCCCGGCCGCCCGGCTGTCGGGCAGGGGCCCGCTGGGCCGATTCCATCCTGACCCTCTCGATACGGTGTGATTGGGCGATGCGTCTACGTCTGCTCGGGGTATCCCTGTGTGCCCTCGGTTTCCTGACCCTGACCGGCGTCCCGGCGGGTGCGTCCGGCACCGCCGGCAGCGCGGACCCGGTGGTCACCAGCTACGACACCGAGATCCGGGTCGAACGCGACGGGCTCCTGAAGGTGTCCGAATCGTGGAAGCTGAGCAACGTGTCCGGGACGTTCACCCGGTTCGTCGTCACCCGCGAACACCTGCCCGACGACGTCGACCACGTTCAGGAGATCGAGGACCTACAGGTCAAGGCGGCCGGCCAGGACAAGAAGTCCGAGCTGAACACCAACGGTGACATCAGCTCGATGGCGGTCGCGGACATCTCCGGCGACACCCAGCTCGACTTCACCTACACCGTCCGCGGCGCGGTCGCCGAGACGCTGAACGGCACCGAGGTCCGGTTCGCCCCGCTGACCGGGATGAACCTGACCGTGCAGGACGCGAACATCACCTACAGCACGCCCGAGGTCACCCACGTGTCGTGCTTCGCGGGCGCGATCGACAGCAACACCCCGTGCACCCTCGCGCAGATCGGCGAGACCGCCGGCCCGACCTTCCGCCAGCAGGGCCTGCCGCCGGGCAACACCATGCAGATGACGGTCGGCTTCCCGAAGGGCGAGATCGCCGCGAACTCGATCGTCGAGTACCGCAAGACCTTCAAGCGCGCCTTCTCGACCGACACCGCGCAGCTCGTCACCGCGCTGGCGGTGCTGCTGCTCGGCGCCCTCGCGCTGCTCGCCCTGTACCGCCTGCGCGGACGCGACCAGGTCGACCCGCGTCGCGTCGTACCGGCGTCGCTGTTCAGCCTCGGCCAGGACACCCGGATCGACTTCACCCCGCCGGCCGATCTGCGGCCCGGTGAGGTGGGCACCCTGATCGACGAGCGGATCGACCCGGTCGACGTGACCGCGACGATCATCGACCTCGCGGTCCGCGGCCACCTGACCATCACCGAGCTGGAGCACGAGACCGAGTACTCGCGCCCCGACTGGGAGCTCCGCCGGGTGGCGAACGCGCCGTCCGAGGAACTGCAGCGGTACGAGAACGTCCTCGTCCGCGCCATCTTCGGCGACTCCGACTCGGTCCTCGTCTCCGAGCTCGGCCGCCAGGTCCGCGCCAGCCTCGGCCAGGTCCAGGACGCCCTGTACGACGGGGTTGTCAAGCGCGGCTGGTTCACCGAGCGCCCGGACCGCACCCGCTCCCTGTGGGCCACCATCGGCATCGGCGTCACGGTGCTCGGCGCCATCCTCACCATCGTCCTGGCCCTCGTCTCCAGCTGGGGACTCCTCGGCCTCGCGATCACCGCGGTGGGTGTCGGCCTGCTGCTGGTCGGCCGCCACATGCCCGCCAAGGCCCCGGCCGCGGGCCGCGTCCTCGGCCAGGTCGCCGCCATCCGCGGCGAGCTGCTCGAGATGGACGTCAGCGAGCTCCCGACCGACCAGCACGCCGAGCTCTGCTCTCGAGCCCTCCCGTACGCCGTGGTCCTGGGTGGCTCCGAGCGCTGGATCGACGCCCTGGTAGCCACCGACGACGACCAGGACGAAGACGAGGGCTTCCACTGGTACCGAGGCCCCCGAGGCTGGCACCTCCAATACCTCCCCGACTCCCTCCGCAACCTGACCACCAACCTCACCGGCGCCCTCTTCACCCGCTGATCACGAGGTCTCTTCCAGGCGGGCGCGGTCGTGGTCGGGTTCCTCGACCCACTCGAGGAGGTCGCCGGGCTGGCAGTTGAGCACGCGGCACATGGCTTCCAGGGTGCTGAAGCGGACGGCCTTGGCCCGGCCGTTCTTCAGGACCGCGACGTTCGCCGGCGTGAGCCCGACCAGTTCGGCGAACTCGCCCACGCCCATCTTGCGCTTGGCGAGTTCGACGTCGATGCGGACCACGATGGGCATCAGATGACCGCTTCCATGTCGGTGCGCAAAGTCGTGGCCTGCCGCAACAATGCCCGCATCACCACCACCAGCAGCAGCACCACTCCGCCGACCAGCCCCATCACGAACAGGAGCAGCGGCGCACCGGGATCGTCCGCTCGCGACGCGAAGTACAGGGAGACACCGCCGTAGAGCACCCACCCGGTGGCCATCGCCACCACGATCGAGTCGACCCACTTGAACGCGTCCTCGCTGAAGATCCGGTCGACCTTGACCAGGGTGAGCAACCTCCACGTACAAACGATCACGACCTGGACGCACAACAACTCCACGATCGCGAAGGCCGTCAACGGCCAGCGCAGGTAGGCGTTCTCAGGATCCTGCTCAGCCATGTGCGCGAACTGCCCCGGAAACGACAAGGTCTGCAACAGAACCAGCACGGCGAACAGCAGCACGAGAAGAACTCTGAGGGGAACAACGACCCGCTCCAACATCCGCATGCATCGACTATCACTGACTACCTATCGCTAGTCAATCGATCCTTCGGTGACTGCAGTGGGCTTACCGCGAAGGCACACTCCGAAGCTGGCAGAAGATCGGCGACTCCCGCCGCGGGATGCACCTCTACTCCCGCCTCCCCGAGGACGCTTAAGATTCCATGGCCGTCAGTCGCCGATTCTCAGGCGCTCGACGACGAGCTCAGCGTGGTACGAAAACCGTTGGAGACGTGCCTGGTTGCTGTCTAGCGTGCTCGCGTGGATGCATTGAAGGTGCTGCAGCTAGAGGCCGAGACGATCTGGCCGCCGGTCGAGGATGGGTTGGGTGCCGGCGGGTTGGGAGACGACACGATCGCGGTCACTGCTGTTACCTATGACGGGCAGTCGATCACGATCGCCGGTGCAACTCCGCTGTCACCGGACACCGCGGTCGGAGCAAGCCTCGCGCGCTGTTGGCTACTGGAACGGACCACCTCGTGTGCCGCGCCACCAGGATTACGCCTGGTCAGCACGGCCGGCTCCTATCAACCACCAAGTCGCTGGTCGACCACCGAGTGGGACAGCCTGATGAACGGCGACCAAGGCCCGTGGGTCGCCCTGGTCCATGGCGATCGCGTGCAGAGCTTGGCCCATTGCGCACGCCTCACCAAGCGAGCCGCGGAGGTCGGAGTACAGACCGAGGATGAAGCACGCGGCCGTGGACTAGCGTCCGTGACCGTTTCGGCGTGGGCCGAGCTGATGAGGCAACGGGATCTGGTGCTGTTCTACAGCGCACTCGAGGCCAACCAGTCCTCCCACCGCGTAGCCGCCAAATGCCACGCCACACCCCTCGGCAGACTCAGCCGAGTCTTCGTCCAACCCAGCTTCGAAGAACCAGGATGACTGAGTCCGGGCTGACCTCGGTTGGGTCGGTGGGGAGCCCTGAGCCTGGCCGCTACTCCCAGCGGATAAGCAACTCTGGCTTCGCAAGATGATCCACCGCCGCGACGCCAATCACCCTTGGCTCGAACACCTCGGTTCGTTAAGTAGACACAAGCGATAGACGACACCTCTCGTCGATGCGGAGACCCCCATCGGTACTTCGGTCGCCGCGTCGCGCGGCCGCCGTACGACGTCGAGGCTCGTCAGGTCACCGTGAAATCCGCGGTACTGGTGCCCTTCGGCCCGGCGTCTGTGATGACGGAGACCGTCAGGTGATAGAGCCCGCGAACCTCGAGGGAATCCGAACCGAAGGAGAAGCTTCCGCTGCAGGACTCGTTGCGACTGGTCTTGATGACCGTGGTCCCGCGCTTGAGGACCCACGTCGGGTAGCAGCCGCCGCTGAGGTACTGACCGGTCTCGTCGTACACCGTGGCCCTGGCGCCGGGAAGCGAGCCGGCGCGGTACTCGGCCGGTCCGATTTTGCCCGAGGTGCCGATCCGGATGGTGATCGCCAAGCCGCCTGGTGGCGGTGGCTCGAGGGTCGGTGACGTCGGTGTCGTGGTCGGGTCGCCGGTCGAGGTCGCGCTCGGTGTCTCGGTGATTGTCTGCGTGACGGTGCTGGTGGCTGTCTGGGTCTGCACCGCGAGCACCGTGGTCGGTGGCGGCGCTGGATTGATGCTGGCCGGAAGCGCCCCGGCCTGCCCGAGAACGATGGTGAGCACCGAGCCGATGATCGCCCCGACCGCCGGGATTCCCGCGATCAATGCCGGATGGCGATGCCAGGCGAACTCCGCCTTCTTGGCGGGTTTCCGGGCAGGCTCGTGTGTCTTGGTCTGATCCACTGTGGTTCCCCCCACATGCCAGTTCTCTGATGGCCCCCCGGCCACCTTGTGATGCACCACCCTGGACCAAAACCCCTCCTCTCGTCCACAGCAGAGAGTGACCTTGGTCCGACGCGCGGCACTCTCCGTGAGACCTGCCGACGCAATGGTTTCTGCCGGTGCCGCTTGGTGGGGGTGGGGGAAGCAAGCGACGGAGGAGTTGGTGGATCTACCCGGAGGTGTGTGGGGTGGAACCGCCCGTACGCCGCCCCCGGCATACGGGCGGTTCCTGATCGGGTTACCAGTTGGCCTGGGGGCCGGTGGGAGGTAGCTGCGTGGTGGTGGGGTGGAGGACGTAGACGAGGCCGCCGGAGTGGGGGACCCAGGCGTTTTCGAAGGCTTCGCGGTCGTAGGTGGTGCGGACCTGGTCGTTGGAGGCGATCAGGTGGGAGGCGGGGTCGTTGACGACGACGTTGCCGGCGGCGTCGAAGCCGACGATGACCATCAGGTGGCCGTTGGTGCCGTAGCCGGCGCCGGGGAGGTCGCCCTTCTTGAACGAGAGGGAGGCGACCAGGGGGATGCCCGCTTTGATGAACTGCTCGGCCTCGGTGAGCGACCTCAGCCGGGTGACGAAGGTGTCAATGCCACGCGTAGCGGCGTACGCGGTGTTGAAGGGCCAGTTGCCCGCGCCGTCGTACTCATAGTCGAAGACCGACCGGGCCGAGTGGTCCACCTGCGGATCCGCGTCCGTCGGGTCCACCCAAGCTGTCTCGGCCGCGGTCGGGCCGGCGCCGTAGTAGTCGAGCACCATGGCCGTGGAAGTGGCCGAACACCAGGCCTCGCCACCGCCGTCCCACTGCGGATAGTGCCCGATGTGCGTCTCCTGCGAGTACGTCGGTACGTCCAGCACCAGGCCTTCGGCTCCTCCGAGCGGGCTGGCCGGGACCTTCTTCTGGTCGGGCAGGCGGGACGCCATCGCGCCGACTGAGCGGACTACCGGCGACTGGGTCGTGCCGGACAGGCGGTACAGCGTCACCTTCAGCTGCCAGCTGTCGAGGGTCCGGCCGGTCGCGGCGACGAAGGTGTCGACGGCGACGGAGCCGTTGGTGTCACCCTGGCTCGGCACCGAGGTCCGGTGGATGTCGCCCGCCGCGGTGTCGTCGCCACTCGACCAGCGGCCGAGCACGTACCACTTGGTGGTCGTGCCGAGATCCGTGTGGCCGGCCATCGACACCTCGACCCAGGTCCCGGGCGGGGTGGTGGCGTTCCACGAGGCGATCAGCTCGGTCAGGCCGAAGGAGGTCGGCACCTGCGGGGAGGTCCAGCTCGTCTGGTCGTAGCTCTTGGCCGTACCGTCGCCGAACGGGTCGACGTACGAGGTGGTGCCGGTCGACGTGCCGAAGGTCAGGGAATCGTCGGCCACGGTGGTGCCGGACCGGGTGCCGGAGAGGAAGTCGGAGGTCGACGTCCACGTCTGGTAGGTGATGTCGCGCGGCTGAGGTTGCTTGGCGGCCTCGCTCGGTGCAGCGGCGAGGCTCAGCACGACGACACCGGTGATCAGGGCGGCCAGGGGGCGGCGGGCGGCGGTCATGTTTTCGACGGTAGTCCCGCCGCCACCCGCTGTCGCGGTGAGCGCGTGCCGCGATGCGTTACTTCTTGGTTAATTAGTTTCCGGCAGCCCGGGCGCTCGTCCACTCGTCCGCGAGGAGCGCGAAGACGAGTTCGTCGGTCCACTCGCCTTTGAGGAACTCGTTGCGGACGAAGTGCGCCTCCTGGCGCATCCCGAGGCGCTTGAGCAGGTTCGCGGAACCGGTGTTGCGGTGGTCCAGGCGGCCGATGATCCGGTGCATGCCGAGCTCCTCGAAGCCGAGCCGGAGCAGCTCGACCGACGACTCGGCGGCGAAGCCGCGGCCGTGGAAGTCGGGGTGGAAGACGAAGCCGATCTCGCCCGTGCGGTGCTCGGCGCTGTGGACGAACAGCGTGACCTCGCCGACGTGCTGACCGGTGTCCCGCAGGATCACGGCGACCGTGAGCGCCTGTCCGTCGGTATCCATCGGTACGTCGGCCAGCCGGCCGGCCAGGGACTCCCGGACTTGTTCGGGGGTCCTCGACTCGTACAGCAGGAAGCGCGTGACGTCGTCGTTCGACTGGAGCTTCAGCAGGTCGTCGTAGTCGGTCTCGAGATAGCGGCGAAGGGTCAGACGGTCGGTCTCGATCGGCAACGAATAGGTCACCTGTCGAGCCTAAGAGACAGCCGCAACTCAATTTGCCGCAGGCCTTGGGGCCGCGGATCGCCGATTGCCGATGGCGGAATCGTCGCTACCCGGACGCAGATCGTCCGCATTGGGGTTTAGGTTGGGCCCATGGACACCACCGACTTCCCGTGGGAACCGCCGCTGGCGGGCACTGAAGTAGAGCAGCTCCTCGGGGCGCTCGACCGGCTGCGGATGACCTTCCGCTGGAAGGCCGACGACCTCGACTCCGCCGGACTGCAGACCCGTATCGGGGCTTCCTCGTTGACCCTCGGCGGTCTGCTGAAGCACCTCGCCGCCCAGGAGGACTACCAATTCACCGTCAAGCTGCGCGGGGAGCCGGTGGGTGCGCCTTGGGACGCGACCGGCTGGGACGGCAGCAACGACTGGGAGTTCACCTCGGCCGCTGACAACACTCCCGATGAGCTGTACGCCCTGTGGGACGGAGCCGTCGATCGTTCGCGGGCGAGGCTCGGCGCGGCCCTGGCTGAGGGTGGCCTCGACCAGTTGATCCACGCCTCCTCGGACGAGGGCGAGCACGCCAACCTGCGGCGCCTCGTGTGCGACCTGATCGAGGAGTACGGACGCCACACCGGCCAGGCCGACCTGCTCCGCGAGGCGGTGGACGGCCGCGTCGGCGAGGACCCACCCGGCGGCTGGAAGCCCCGAGCAGCCCAGACCACCTGACCGCAGTATCGGCTCAGCGCTCCAGACCACCTGCCCCCGCGGACCACCTGACCCGTCGTACCGGCTGAGCGAAGTACGGCGGGTGGGGCCCGTCTGTGGAGAATTGTCAAGAGCAGTCTCGAATCACCGTTACCCTTGATCGGTGACACTTCGCTTGTATGACACCGCGACAGCAGCAGTGAGGGATTTCGAGCCGGTCCATCCGGGCAAGGTCGGGATCTACCACTGTGGGCTGACGGTGCAGGGTGCCCCCCACGTCGGGCACATCTACAAGGAGATCGTGTTCGACGTCCTGCGGCGCTGGCTCGAGCGGTCAGGCTACGAGGTCACCGTGATCGCGAACGTGACCGACATCGACGACAAGATCCTCGCCAAGTCGGCCGAGCGGCATGTCCCGTGGTGGGCGCACGCCTACGAGTTCGAGCGCGAGCTGCACTGGTCCTACGACGTGCTCGGCTGCCGCCCGCCGACGTACGAGCCGCGCGCGACCGGTCACATCCCCGAGATGGTGGAGATGATCGACGCGCTGCTCGCGAGCGGCCACGCGTACGTCGCGCCCGACGGCTCGGGTGACGTGTACTTCGACGTCAAGTCCTGGCCGTCGTACGGCGAGCTCTCGAACCAGCGGATCGACGACATGGAGCCGGCGGAGGACGCCGACCCGCGCGGCAAGCGCGACCCCCGGGACTTCGCGCTGTGGAAGGGCTGGACCGAGGACACCCCGCGGACCGCGTCCTGGCCGACCCCGTGGGGACGAGGCCGTCCGGGCTGGCATCTGGAGTGCTCCGCGATGGCGGGCAAGTACCTCGGCACCGAGTTCGACATCCACGGCGGCGGCCTCGACCTGCGCTTCCCGCACCACGAGAACGAGTTGGCCCAGTCGAAGGCGATCGGGCAGAAGTTCGCTCGCTTCTGGATGCACAGCGCGCTGGTCACCGCGGCCGGCGAGAAGATGTCGAAGTCGCTCGGCAACGGCGCCGTGGTGCGCAACGTGGTCGAGCAGGTCCGGCCGATCGAGCTGCGGTACTACCTGGTCAGCTCGCACTACCGGTCCGTGGTCGAGTTCTCCATGGCCGCGCTGGAGGAGGCCGCGACCAGCTTCCAGCGCGTCGAGGGGTACGTCGGCCGCGCCACCGAGGTGACGGGTGGTGTCCAGCCCGCGGCGGATCTGCCGCAGGAGTTCGTCACCGCGATGGACGACGACCTCGGGACGCCGACCGCGGTCGCCGTACTGCACAACACCGTGCGGGACGGCAACAAGCTGGTCGCCGACGGGGATTCCGTTGCCCTGAAGGAAAACCTGGCCGCCGTGCGCGCGATGCTCGGCGTACTGGGCCTGGACCCGCTGGCCGAGCCCTGGGCGTCCCGGACCGGGGCGACCGAGGAGCTCACCGAGGTAGCCGACGGGCTGGTGAAGGCTCTGCTGGACCAGCGTCAGGCAGCCAGGGAACGCAAGGACTATGCCGCCTCGGACGAGATCCGCGACCGGCTCAAGGCGCTCGGCGTCGTCGTCGAGGACACCCCGCAGGGGCCTCGCTGGACGATCGCCGCGCCCCACTCAACCGAAGGAAACTGAAGTGCCAGGCAGTAGTCAGCGCAAGGGCGCGATCCGCAAGAAGCCCAGGGGCAACCCGACCGCCGGTTCCGGCGGTCGGGTCCGTCGCGGGCTGGAGGGCAAGGGCCCGACGCCCAAGGCGGTGGACCGCACCAAGCATCCCGCGCACAAGCGGGCGAAGGCGCAGGAGCGCGCCAAGGAGCGCACCGGCGGTCGTCGGCAGAACAGCAAGGACGTCGGCGAGTCCACCGTCGAGTGGGTCTACGGCCGCAACCCGGTGGTCGAGGCGCTGCGCGCGGGTGTTCCGGTCAGCGCGCTTTATGTTGCCGAGGGCACCGAAAGGGACGCCCGGCTGCGGGAGGCGCTGCTGATCGCCGTCGAGCACGGCATCTCGCTGCTCGAGGTGCCGCGCACGGAGATGGACCGGCTCACCAGCCACGGCGCCCACCAGGGTGTCGCGGTCCAGATCCCGCCGTACGAGTACGCCCATCCGGACGACCTGCTTGCCCGTGCGTACGACGCCGGCCAGGAGCCCCTGATCGTGGCGCTCGACGGCGTGACGGACCCCCGCAACCTGGGCGCCATCACCCGGTCCGCCGCGGCCTTCGGGGCTCACGGCGTGCTCGTGCCGGAACGTCGTACCGCGTCCATGACGGCGTCGGCGTGGAAGACCTCGGCCGGTGCCGCGGCCCGGATCCCGGTGGCCCGCGCGACCAACCTGAACCGCGCGCTGAAGTCCTACAAGGACGCCGGCCTGCTCATCGTCGGCCTCGACATGGGCGGCGAGGTGGAGCTCCCCGAACTGGTCGCCGCCACCGAGCCCCTCGTCCTGGTGGTCGGCAGCGAGGGCAAGGGTCTGGCCCGCCTGGTCCGCGAGAACTGCGACATCATCGTCTCCATCCCGATGACCACCGCCACCGAATCCCTCAACGCCGGCATAGCCACCGGCGTAGCCCTCTACGAAATCTCCCGCCGCCGTGGCTGATGAGGCTGCTCCGGTACATCGCGGAGGTCGCGGACGAGCCGTTCGTCCTCGACCCCGCGAACCCGGAGAACGAGCAACGGGAGAACACCTGGTTGCTCGACAGCCCGGCAGTCGAGCGAGCCGGTCTGACGACCGCCGAAGTCTCCGCATGTCCTAGCTCCGCCACCGAATCCTCAACGCGGACATAGCCATCGGCACAGCGGTCTACGAATCTCCCGCCGCCGCGGCTGGTGGATGCCTTGATGTACCTACTTCATGTAGGTACATTAGCTTGATGGAGACCATAGGTTTGCGAGAGCTCAACCAGAACCCGTCGAAGGCGGTGGCGCGGGTGCGGGCCGGCGAGACGATCCTGGTCACGGATCGCGGCCGACCGGTGCTCCGCCTCGTCCCCGAGGATGAGAAGCCGGATGCACTGCAGCGATTGATCGACTCGGGAGAGGTAACTCCTCCCGCCGAGCTGGGAATGCCCGACTTGGTGCTCGATCTGGCGGCCGACGTGGAGAGTCTGTCGGACGTGCTGATCGCCGAGCGGGACAAGGAGCGGCGCAGGTGATTTATCTGGATGCCTGCGCGCTCCTGAAGTTCATCAAACCCGAAGCGGAATCGGCCGCATTGCGCAAGTGGCGAGAGTCGCTGCCGCAGGATGCCGAACTCATCACCAGCGAACTGGCCCGGTTGGAGATCACGCGGACCCTGCTGCGTGCCGGCGTCGATCACCAGCAAGTGCCGTACTTCGCCGGCCAGGCGGTCCGGGGGATCTACCTGGTCGACCTCACCACCACAGTGTTGGCTCGAGCCATGGCCTACCGCACCACCAGGCTCGGTTCCCTTGATGCCATTCACCTTGCGAGCGCTGAACCTTTCCGCGGCGACCTTGTCGAGTTCCTCACCTATGACAAGGAACTGGCGGGTGCCGCTGGGGAACTGGGCTTCCCCGTCACGGCCCCTGCCTGAGTCATCGACGGCGAGGCCCCCCGGATGAATGCGCCCGGGGTCCTCGTTCTGTTGGTAGGTGTCAGTAGACGTTGACGTTGTAGGTGACCGTTCGGCACAGGCTGGTACGACGAACACCCCTGCCCGGCGGACCGGACAGGGGTGAACGAAGAGGTGGATCAGTAGACGCTGACGCCGTAGCGGCTCAGGACCTCGGTGACGGGCTGGAAGAAGGTCGTGCCACCGGAGGAGCAGTTGCCGCTGCCGCCGGAGGTCAGACCGAGCGCGATGCTGCCGGCGAACAGCGAGCCGCCGGAGTCGCCGCCCTCGGCGCAGACGTTGGTCCGGATCAGGCCGGTGACGGTGCCCTCGGCGTAGTTCACCGTCGCGTTGAGGCCGGTGACCGAACCGCTCCGCACACCGGTTGTGCTGCCGCTGCGCTTGACCGCCTGGCCCACGCTGGCGTTACCGGCCGCGGTGATGTCCTGGTACGAGCCGTTGTAGAGGTACACGTTGCCGGGGTGGTTCGTGTACGACGTGCTGTACCGGACGATGCCGTAGTCGTTGCCGGGGAAGCTGGTGCCGTACCGGGTGCCGAGCACGGTCGACTGCGAGGAGTTGGCGTACCAGGTGCCGGACAGGTTCGTGCAGTGGCCGGCGGTGAGGAAGTAGTAGGTGCTGCCGCTGCGGACGTTGAAGCCGAGCGAGCAGCGGTAACCGCCTCCGTAGATGGCCTGGCCGCCGCTGATCCGCTTGCTGAGGACGCCGGGCAGTTTCTCCAGGGTGACCTGGCTGCCGAAGCGCTTGGTGACGGCGGTGAGCGCGTCGAACTTGGCGCCGCTCACGGTGTCGTCGTACGAGACGATGATCCGCCCGGTCTTCTGGTCGGTCATCCAGGCGGTGCCCGGGATCGACGCGTCGCGGGACAGGGTGGAGGTGATGGTGCTCGCTGAAGCGATCACAGGACTCGGGGCGGCCGAGGCCTGGGTGGCCAGCAGAGCGGTGGTTGCTGCCAAACCGGCTGTTGCCAGCAGAGCGGCGGTACGGCGGACGGAATTCAACTTCACGGTCGGCCTCCTCACGATGAAGGACGCGCTCGGGGCGGGAGCGTCCTTGGCTCAACCTGGTCAGCCATACCCATTATGTCCCTGAGTATTCAGGTAGTACCGGAGCGTAGGGTTAACCTCCGTACGTCAGGGTCCGCCGCAGCACCTGCCGCTGCTCCTCCAGCGCGGCGTGCTCCACCTCGACCGCCCACTCGTCGCCCGACACCCGCACGCTCATCACCCCGTTGTCGAACCACGGCCCGTACGCCGTACGCCAGGTGGCCGCGACGTCCCGTACTCCCGCGGAGCGGGCCAGCCGGCGCAGGAGGCCCGTCATCCCGCGGCTGTCGAGCAACTTGTTCGCCACCTGGATGTGCTTGCCGACGGGGTTCCGGAAGGGCGACATGGTCAGCTGGCGGATCGCAGTACCGGGATGGTCGACGGTGTTCAGGTCGGCCTCGGTCAGGTAGCTGCAGTGCACGTCGCCCGACAGCATCAGGATCGACTTCGGCGCGTTCTCGCCGCGGACCAGATCGGTGAACAGGTCGGTCAGCTCGTCGAAGGACTTCCGGAACGACGCCCAGTGCTCCAGATCCATGCCCTGCCGGATCCGCTCGCCGATCCGGGCGGCGCGCGGTCCCCAGGCGCCGGACGAGACCGCCTCGTCCCAGCCCTCCAGGTGATGCAGCCCCGGCGTCAGCAGGAACGGCAGGGTGGAGGCGAACAGCAGGTGGTGGATCGGCTGGGTGGCGTGGACGGTGTGCCGGCGGACCCACTCCCACTCGTGCGCGTCGACCATCGCCCGTTCCTCCGGCTCCAGATGCCGAGAGCACCGGGAGTCGACGGCAACGAGCCGTACTCCGCGTGAGCGTGCCCCGAAGTCCCGGTAGTAGCTCCAGCGGGTTGAAGCCGCGTCCTCGTCCGCCTCCCAGGCGAAGGCGTCCAGGTAGGAGGTGCGCTCGTCGTCGTCCTCGAGTGCCCGCATCGCCGCGTATGTCGGGTCCTTGTCCAGCTGCTCCGGCGAGAGGTTGCCCAGGTGCTGGTAGACCCAGTACGACGCGTAGGCGCCGACGACCCGGTCGTGCCACCACGGCTGCGAGGTGACCCAGCGGCGCCAGCTGAGCGAGGTGTTCCAGTCGTCGCGCAGGTCGTGGTCGTCGAGCAGCATGCACAGCGGGACCGTGGAGAAGAGCCACCGGACGGCCGGAGTCAGCCAGGAGTCGTCGTAGAGCCAGGTGTACTCCTCGAAGTTGCCGATCTCGTCGGCCACCTCGGATCCCTGCCGGCCACCGTGCGCCTCGCGGAGCTTGTCGAGTACCGCGTCCGATGGGTCGTCGGCGTACACCTGGTCGCCGAGCAGCAGCAGTGCGTCCGGTCGCTCGTCGTCCCCACCGGCCATCCGTTCGGCCAGCGCGACGAGGGCGTCCGGGCCGAAGTCCTTGAACCCCTGCTCGTCGAACGGCGCCGACCGCCGGCACGACCCGAACGTCAGCCGGAAACTCCCGTCCGCCTTCGGCGTCTGGATCACGCTCGGCCCGTACGGCGTCTCGGCCGGCGGCCACACCTGCGCCCCGTCCAGGTGCACCTCGTACGGCGTCGCGGTGGCCGGCTCGAGGTCTTCGATCAGGATCAGCGCGTAGTGGTGTCCGTGCACGGACCAGGTGCTCGTCCGGTGGCCGAGGATCTCCACCTGACAGGGTCGGGTCGTCTCCACCCAGACGGTGGCGCGCGTCTGGTCGACGTACCGGAGAAGGGGCCCCAGCTTGAGGTCGGCGGTGGTCTGCTGCACCTCAAGCACGCTACAGCCGATACCCAACCTGAGGTCAGGTCCAGACGTGCCGCCGAAGTCAGCTTCGCTGCCGAAGCCGCGCCGGGTCAGTCGTGCCGGAGGGAGTGCAGGACGAACGAGGCGAGCTCGCGGTACGCCTCGGCGTCGGTCAGGCCGGTCCGCCGGGCGATGTCGCCGCGCTGGATCGCCTGCATCGTGTGCGCGACCATCTCCGCGGCGAAGCCGATGTCGACCTGCCGGAACGCCTTGCTGGCGATGCCTTCCTCGATCAGCGACCGGACCCGGTCCGCCGCGATCCGGGTGTTCCGCTCGTACACGGACCGGGCCGGGGCAAAGGTCGCCACGTCGTCCAGGAACGTGCGGGTGGCCGGCCGGAGCGCGTCCGCGACCGCGTTCAGGTAGGCGGCGATCCGGCGGTCGGGCCGGGTCTGCTTGCCGACCGCGGACTCGACCTCCGCGGTGGCATTCTTGAAGTAGTGCTTGACCACCTCGACGGCGAGCTGTTCCTTGCTCGGCGCCAACGCGTACAGGGTCGTCTTGCTGCAGCGCAGCTCCGCGGCCAGGTCGTCCAGGGTGAACCGGCTGAAGCCTTGGGTCAGGAACAGGGACAGAAGCCGGTCGAGCAGCTCGGACTGCCTGCGGGTGCGGCGTCCCGGGACGACTGTTGTCATATCGAGACAGCATAGAACGATACGGAATTATGGTCTTCAGTATCAAGAGGAGTATCATTTCGTCAGCTGTTGAGAGGGGTGCCTGATGGCTGTCGATCGCTTGCTCCCGACCGAGGAGTCCACCGACCTGCTGGGCCTGGTCCGGGATCTGTGCGCAAACGAGCTCGCGCCGTACGCGGCGAAGGCCGAGGAAACCGAGACCTTCCCGCGGGACGCCTTCCGGACCCTCGGCAAGGCCGGACTGCTGGGCCTGCCGTATCCGGAGCAGTACGGCGGCGCCGAGCAGCCGTACGAGGTCTACCTGCAGATGCTCGAGGAGATCGCCGCCGCCTGGATGTCGGTCGGCGTCGGGTTGTCGGTCCACACCATGACGAGCTACGCGGTCGCCACCTTCGGGACGCCCGACCAGCGCGAGTTGCTGCTACCCGACATGATCGGCGGCGAACTGCTCGGTGCGTACGCGTTGTCGGAGCCGCAGGCGGGCTCGGACATCAGCGGGATGACCACGAAGGCTGTTCGCGACGGGGACTACTACGTGATCAACGGCACCAAGTCGTGGATCACCCACGGCTCGCACGCCGACTTCTACACCACCTTCGCCCGGACCTCGGCCGATCCGAAGCACGGAATCTCCGCGTTCCACGTGCCCGCTGACGCCAAGGGCCTCAGCTTCGGGGCGCCCGAGCGGAAGATGGGCCTGACCGGTTCGACTACGACGCTGGTCAACTACGACCGCGTCCGGGTGCCCGCGGCAAACCTGATCGGCTCTGAGGGTGACGGCATGCGGATCGCCCTGTCCGCGCTCGACTCGGGCCGGCTCGGGATCGCCGCCTGCGCCGTGGGGCTGGCCCAGGCCGCGCTCGATGTCGCCGCGTCGTACGCGTTGGAGCGGCAGCAGTTCGGGCACGCGATCGCGGAGTTCCAGGGGCTGCAGTTCCTGCTGGCGGACATGGCTGCCGCGGTGGAGTCGGCCCGGGCGACGTACGTGCAGGCCGCCCGGCGGCGCGACCTCGGCCGGCCGTTCACCCAGCAGGCGGCGATCGCCAAGCTGATCTGCACCGACGCCGCGATGAAGGTGACCACCGACGCGGTCCAGGTGCTCGGTGGCTACGGTTACACCCGCGAGTTCCCGGCCGAGCGGTACATGCGCGAGGCCAAGGTGACCCAGATCTTCGAAGGAACCAACCAGATCCAGCGGCTGGTGATCAGCCGCGACCTGCTCAGGAGTGTTCGATGAAGCTTGGCCCGTCCGAGGTCGCGCTCGTCACCGGTGGTGGCTCCGGGCTCGGTGAAGCCACCGTTCGCCGGATCGCCGAGTCCGGCGCCGGTGTGGTGATCTGCGACCTCCCGTCCTCGGCCGGCAAGGCGATCGCGGACGAGCTCGGGGATCGGGTCGTCTTCGTGCCCACCGACGTCACCGACGAGACCGCGGTGACGGCTGCCCTGGACGTGGCCGCGTCGCTGGGTTCGCTGCGCCTGGTGGTCACCTGCGCCGGCATCGCCACCCCGGGCCGGATCGTCGGTCGCAAGGGTCCGTTGCCGCTGGCAACCTTCCGGCAGGTGATCGAAGTCAACCTGATCGGCACCTTCAACGTGCTCCGGCTCGCCGCCGAGCGGATGATCGACCTGCCCGCCGGCGAGGACGGTGATCGCGGCGTCGTGGTGATGACGGCCTCGATCGCCGCGTACGACGGCCAGATCGGCCAGGCGGCGTACGCGTCCAGCAAGGGCGGCATCGTCGGCCTGACCCTGACGGCGGCACGCGACCTGGCGGACAAGGGCATCCGGGTGGTCACCATCGCCCCCGGCACCATGGAGACCCCCATGCTCGCCGGCCTCCCCGAGGACGCCCGCGCCGTCCTCGAGCAGCAGGTCCCCCACCCGGCCCGCCTCGGCCGCCCGTCCGAGTACGCCGCCCTGGTGGACCACATCGTCTCCAACCAACTCCTGAACGGCGAAGTGATCCGCCTGGACGGCGCCCTCCGCATGCCACCCCGCTGACCCTGTGGACAACTGAGCCGCGGGACCAGCCGACCCTCGTACCTTCTCTGCTGAGTGATTCTCAGCGAGAGGATTGTGTCTGACAAATAAGTACTACAATGGCGTCCATGGGCGAGGTACCGGTACGGATGCTGAACCAGGAGACGGCGAAAGTGCTGGCCCGGGTGAAGCAGGGCGAGGAGATCGAGATCACCGAGCGCGGGGTGGTGGTCGCGCGGCTGGTGCCTGCCCAGCCGTCGCCGCAGGCCCGGTTGCTCGCGAGCGGCAAGCTGAGGTTGCCCCAGGCCACCGGCCCGATCCCGCATCCGAGGGGAGAGGTTCGCACCGACCAGCAGGCCGGTGAGGTGCTGGAGGAGCTGCGGGACGAGGAACGCTACTGATGATCTACCTCGACACGGCGGCGCTGGTGAAACTCGTCCGCCGCGAGGTCGAGTCGGATGCTCTGGTCGAGTGGATCGCGGACCGGCCGGAGCAGTTGCTGGTCTCGTCCGCCCTGGCGGAGGTGGAGTTGCCGCGCGCCTTGCGACGGACCGAGCCGGCCCTGGTGGCAGGGGTGCCGGCCCTGCTCGGGCGCATCGCGATCTACGAGATCGATGACCTCGTCAGGACCACCGCGGCGGCGTACATCGATCCGCACATCCGGTCGCTCGACGCGATTCACCTTGCCACCGCGGACGCCGTACTGGCTGATGACCTGACGTGCTTCGTCACCTACGACCGGCGCCTTCTTGCCACGGCGACCGCCCTCGGTCTTCCCACCGCGAGCCCGGGCTGATGACCTGCCTCGTCAGCGGGCGGGGGTTGTTTTGTTGTTGGGGATGAGGATGAGGTCGGTCGGTTGTGATGGGTGGTGGGGGCCGGTGCGGATCAGGTCGACGAGGTGTCGGGATGCGGTGCGTTGGGTGGAGCCCTCGCCGATTCTGTAGCTGGTGAAGCAGGGGGAGTAGCTCAGGCGGCTGGGCCAGCTCGCCATCGGGCTGGTGATCGTGACGACGAAGGTGCGGCCGCCGTCGTCGGTGCAGCCGGGCAGGGTCTCCGGGGTGGTTGTGTCCGGGGCGGCGTCGGTGAGGTCGGTGGCCAAGGCGCGGGCTGCGTCGCCGGTGAGCCTGGAGCCGGAGAGGAGTGTCGGTCCCCGCACGGGTGAGACCCCACCACCCCAGTACTCGCAGATGCTGACCGTCGACACCGCGCGAAGGTCTGCGTCTCGCGCCCGCCGCGAGGACGACTCGTGGAACGCCTGATCGCCGCCGATGCGCGGGGGGCACCCGTACTCGTCCGTCGTCAGGATGGGCGTCGCGGAGTCGAGGATCGCCCGCCGGGTCGCGTCGTTCTGGGAGAGCACGCTGACGTGGACGCCGGCCACCTCGCGGGTCTCCTCGGTCCAGCCCCCGTCGTACTGCTTGATGCCGGGCTTCTGCACGTCGTCGAACCAGACGTACTCCTGCCGGTCCGCCAGCGGGAGGACGGCGAGCGCACAGCCGCGTTGCCGGTCGAGCCACGGGCTCAGCCGGCCGATCACCGGTCCGCTCGACAGTGAGCAAGGAGCAGGGCCCGAGACATACGTCTTCCAACTGGCCGGCACCAGGACCTGGACCGTCTTGTAGGACTCCCATCGCAGGCTCAGTCCCGTGTTCGACTGTGTCCGTGCAGCGGGAATCGTCTGTGGCGCGACCGGTTCCTTGGCCGGAGTGACCTCGCTGTTGAGGCTCTGGCCGGCGGTGATCGTCGCGGTAACCGCGGCACAAGCCAGTACTGCGGCACCGAGCACGCGGGTGTTCCGCCGACGGCGGAGCCGGGTGTGAACGCCGGTCAGCAGACTCGCGTCGGACGGGGCGCCGGCCGCGTGATCTTCCAGCGTCCGGGTGATCAGGTTCTCGGTCGGGTCGTCGTGGGGCGTCATCGGTGGGTGACCTCCTCGGTCACGCTCAGGGTGGTTCGCAGGGACGCGAGGGCTCGGTGGATCTGGGAGCGGACCGTGCCCGCGGTGCAGCCGAGGATCTCGGCGATCTCCGCGTCGGGCAGGCCCTCGTAGTACCGCAGCACCACGGCCGCGCGTTGTCTGGTCGGCAGGGAGGCGCACAGGTTCCACACGGCGTCCTGCTCCGCGTGCGAGCCGGCGTGATCGACCCCGGTCGAGTCGAACACCGCGGCATCCCCGACCGGCGTCTCCCGCCGGAGGAACTTCCGCCAGCGGGAGATGTCGGCGTTCACGATCGAGCGCCGGACATAGGCCTCCGGATCGCCGTGTTGCAGGATCCGGGACCAGCGCGAGTACGCCGCGACGAGGGCGTCCTGGACCGCCTCCTCGGCGCGGCTGTGGTCCCGGGTCACCAGATACGCGAACCGCAGCAGCGCGGCGCCCCGCCGCAGCACCCACGTATCGAAGTCCGGCGCCCCCTCGTCGGCCATCGGCCACCTCCCACCCCTACCACGCCGAAGACCGCTCGGACGTTGCATGAGGTGCCCCAGGAGATCAGTCGAGCGATTCGGCCCCGGCGATCGGTGGCGGTGGCAACGTCAGCTTCTCGTCCGGCTTCGCGCTCAGCACGGTGTCGACGTACGAGCGGGCCGCTTCCATCGTGTCGACCTCGTGCCCGGCCTGCTCGGACAGGAACCAGCGGTGCTCGAGCACCTCGTGGAACACCTCGGCCGGCTCCAGCTTGCGCTTCAGGTCGCGCGGCACGGTCCGGACCACCGGCTCGAACACCTCGCTCACCCACTGGTGCGCGACGATCTCCTCGTCCTCGTTCTGCTGGTCGGTGGCCGCCGCGAACGCGTCCAGGTCGTTCAGCAGCCGGCGCGCCTGGTTCTCCTCGACGTCCAGCCCGGTCAGCCGCAGCAGCCGGCGGCTGTGGTGGCCGGCGTCCACGACCTTCGGCTGGATCCGGACCTGACTGCCGTCCCAGTCGGTGATGATGTCGATCTCGGCGACGTCGAAGCCGAGCTCGTTCAGGCGCCGGATCCGCGAGTCCAGCCGGTGCATCTCGTCGGTGTGGAACTCCTCCGGTGCGGTCAGTTCCTTCCAGAGCGCGTCGTACCGGCTGGTGATCGACTCGACCGTCTCCAGCGGGTCGATGTCGGCGTCCAGCAGACCGCCCGCCTGCAGGTCGGACAGCTCGCCGAACAGGTTGATCTCAGCGGTGTAGAGGTCGTGTGCTCGCTGCCCGTCGGAGATCTCTTGATGCAGCTCGCCGGTCTCCGCGTCCACCAGGTACGCGGCGAAAGCGCCCGCGTCGCGGCGGAACAACGTGTTGGACAGCGAGCAGTCGCCCCAGAAGAAGCCGAGTAGGTGCAGCCGCACGATCAGCGCGACGAGCGCGTCGATCAGCCGGTTCACGGTGTCGGGCCGCAGCGTGCTGGAGAACAGCGCGCGGTACGGCAGGGAGAACTGCAGGTGCCGGGTGACCAGGATCGAGTCGATCGGCTCGCCGTCGCGGTCCAGCCGGTCGGTGATCACGCCGACGGGTTCGACCGAGGGGGAGTCGAGGCGCTCGAGGTCGCGCAGCAGCCGGTACTCGTGCATCGCGAGGTGTTCCATCACCTCTTTGATCGCATAGACAGTGCCGTTCACCCGGACGAAGCGGACGACGTGGCGCGAGATACCGCGAGGCAGCGCGACCAGCTGGTCATCGGGCCAGTCCTCCAGCGGGATGTCCCACGGGAGCGACAGCAGACCGGTGTCCGGGCGGGTGGCGACGAAACGAGGCACCCCCACAGTCTGTCAGTTCCACTACCCGGACCGCTGAGCGTTCAGTAATTGGCTGTGTCTCTGTACTGCGGGCCGGCGGTGCGCAGCCGGTTGTACGAGTCCGCTACGCAAGTGGACGCAAGAACTTGCGGGAAAGGGCGTAGTGTTTGCGTCATGACTCGACGACTTGCTGAGGTTGCGAAGAAGGTCGGCGTCAGTGAGGCCACCGTGAGCCGGGTGCTGAACGGCAAACCCGGTGTCTCCGAGGCGACCCGCGAGGCCGTGCTGACGGCGCTCGACGTACTGGGGTACGAGCGTCCCACCCAGTTGCGCGGCGATCGCGCAAGGCTTGTCGGGCTGGTGCTGCCCGAGTTGCAGAACCCGATCTTTCCCGCCTTCGCCGAGGTGGTCGGCGGCGCGCTCGCGCAGCAAGGTTTCACCTCCTTGCTCTGCACCCGCACCGTCGGTGGCGTGTCCGAGGCCGACTACGTGGACCTGCTCCTGCAGCAGCAGGTTTCCGGCGTCGTCTTCGCCGGCGGCTTCTACGCCCAGGCGGACGCGCCGCACGCGCACTACGAGCTGATCAAGGAGCGCCGGCTGCCGACCGTGCTGGTCAACGCGGCCGTCGACCACCTGGGCTTCCCGCAGGTGTCGTCCGACGACGTGGTCGCCGCCGAGATGGCGATCGGTCACCTGCGCGCGCTCGGTCACCAGAAGATCGGGATGGTGCTCGGCCCGCGTGACCACATCCCGTCGCGCCGGAAGCTGGATGCGTTCATGGCCTCGCCCGAGGCGGATCCGCAACTCGTCGAGCACACGATGTTCTCGCTCGAGGGCGGGCACGCGGCGGCCACCCGGCTGGTCAAGCAAGGCGTCACCGGCATCGTCTGCGCCAGCGACATCCTCGCCCTCGGCGCGATCCGCGCGGTCCGCCGGGCCGGCCTCTCGGTGCCGGACGACGTGTCGGTGATCGGCTACGACGACTCCGCGATGATGAACTGCACCGATCCGCCGCTGACCACGGTCCGGCAGCCGATCGACGCGATGGGCCGGGCGGCCGTGGACATGCTGGTCGCCCTGATCGAGCGCGCCGCGGTGCCCGCCGACGAGCTCCTCTTCGAGCCGGAACTGGTCGTCCGCGCGTCGACGGCCCGGTTGAAACAAGCCCCGGTCCCAGCCTGAACAACCCGCGCCACCGTCGGCACGGAGTACTTGACCCCGTTCATCGGCGAGGAGTCGACCGCGGCGTGACAGCGATGGCATCGCCGCCCGGAGTTGGGTGCCCGATCGTGATCACCACCGACGCGGTGGAGGTCCACCGCGGCTAGGCGCAAGGCGGGTGACAACGGCGGACAACCGCAGAACTGACCTGATCACGAAGAGTGCTCGGTCGATCACCAAGGGATGGAGTAGGCGTCAGCCGGCTCCATTCCTTTGTAATACCTCAGAGTTCCGCCTTGCAGTCACGTTTTTGCAACTTGCAATCGAAGTATTGCGCTGATCCGGTCGGGTTGCCTACGGTACGGACCACATCAAGGGGCGGGACTCGCCCTCGCCATCGTGGGCCGGCTCAGACCGGCGCCGTTTCGAGAAGGGCAGATCGATGAGGACAACGAGCCACCGCAGGGTGTCCGCGGCCGGCTGGCGCCGGCCGGCAAGCCTGTTGCTCGTGGCAGGGCTCGGCCTGGCGGCCGCGTCCTGTGGATCCGGGGACGAGGAGAAGCCGACTGCCCAGGGGTCGGCGGCGGCCGACGCCCCGGTGACCATCACCGTGGGATGTCAGCCGCCGAAGAGCAACCCGAAGGAACGGGCCGGGTGGGACGAGGACGTGGCCGCGTTCCAGAAGTTGCACCCGAACATCACGGTCCAGAGCAAGGACGCGTTCCCCTGCATCAACCCGGACACCTTCCAGGCGAAGCTGGCCGGCGGCACCCAGGAGGACGTCTTCTACGTCTACTACACCGACGTCCAGAAGATCATCAAGTCCAAGCAGGCCGCCGACATCAGCGAGTACGTCGGCAGCGTGAAGGCGCTGAACGACATCCGCCCGGACGTGCAGAGCGTCTTCAAGGACGGCGACAAGACCTACGGCCTGCCCCGCAACAACTACAACATGGGCCTGGTCTACAACCGCAAGCTCTTCACCCAGGCCGGGCTGAACCCGGACTCGCCGCCCAAGACCTGGGCCGAGGTGCAGGAGGCCGCCAAGAAGATCGCGGCGATCGGCCCGGGGCACACCGGCTTCGGTGAGTACAGCGCGGGCAACACCGGCGGCTGGCACTTCGCCGCCTCCCTGTACGCGCGCGGTGGCTCGATGGTGAGCGACGACGGCAAGAGCTCGGCGTTCAACAGCGCCGAGGGCAAGGCCGTGCTGGAGAACCTCAAGCAGATGCGCTGGAACGACAACTCCATGGGCAGCAAGCAACTGCTGCAGTGGGAAGACCTGATGCGGATGATGGGTTCCGGCAAGCTCGGCATGATGATCGGCGCGCCGGACGTGGTCCAGTCGGTCAACAACGACTTCCAGGGCAAGTTCGAGGACTACGGCGTCACCGCGGTGCCGGAGTCCGAGGGCAAGGCCTCGCTGAGCGGTGGCGACGGCTACATGTTCAACCCGAAGGCGACGCCGGAGAAGATCAAGGCCGGCCTGCTCTGGCTGGAGTTCCACGAGCTCACGCCGGGCAAGGGTCAGTTCAACTACGAGCGCGCCAAGGCCCAGGGCCGCCCGGTCGGCCTGCCGATCCCCGACCTGTACGGCGACTCCGCCCCGGGCAAGGAGATCACCGCGCTGCGCAAGGAGTTCGCCACCGTGCCCGTTGACCACTTCACCCCGTACGTGACCCCGCAGTCCAGCATCACCAACAAGCTCGAGCCGCCGAAGGCGCAGGAGCTGTACGCGGTGCTCGACGTGGCGATGTCGGCAGTGCTCACCCGCAAGGACGCCGACATCGACAAGCTCTTGTCTGACGCCGCCTCCAAGGCAGACAAGATCCTCGCCAAGAACACCTGATGGCGATCCTGTCCAAACCGCCGGTGCGCCGTTCCCCTCACCCGGGTGCGGCGCACCCCTTTGAGAAGAATGGCGCGGCGCGTCGCGCGGTTGGCCGCAACCTCACGGCGTACGGGTTCCTTTGCGGGGCGCTGATCTGTTTCGCCTTCTTCTCCTGGTATCCGATGATCCGCGAGATCATCCTCAGCTTCCAGGAGAACAACTTCGTCGACCCGGCCAAGTGGGTGGACTTCGACAACTTCCGCACCGTGATCGAGGACCCGGCGTTCCGGTCCGCCTGGCTGAACACGGCCGCCTTCAGCGGGCTCGCTCTGGTGGTCGGGTACGCCGTACCGTTCGTGCTGGCCGTGGTCCTCAACGAGCTGCGGCACGCGGTGGCTTATCTGAGGTTCGTTGTCTACCTGCCGGTGATGCTGCCGCCGGCGGTCGCCGTGCTGCTGTTCAAGTGGTTCTACGATCCGGGTTCCGGCTTGTTCAACCAGATCCTCGACGTCTTCGGGATCCCACCGCTGGCCTGGCTCGACTCCACCAGTACCGCGCTGATCTCCTTGGTCCTCGTCTCGACCTGGATGAACCTCGGCACCGGCACGCTGATCTACCTGGCGGCGCTGCAGAGCATTCCCGGTGACCTGTACGAGTCGGCCGAGCTCGACGGCGCCGGGTTGTTCCGTCGGGTCTGGCACGTGACGATCCCGCAGACCAAGCTGATCCTGCTGGTGATGCTGCTGCTCCAGGTGGTGGCGACGATGCAGGTGTTCATCGAGCCGTACCTGCTCACCGGTGGCGGCCCAGAGAACGCGACCGTGACGGTGGCCTACCTGATGTACCAGTACGCCTTCAACTTCGGCGACTTCGGTGGCGGTGGCGCCCTCGGCCTGATGCTGATGGTGGTCCTGATGGTGTTCTCCGCGATCTACCTGCGCGTCTCGCGGGACAACGAAGGTGGCCGATGACAACGACCGTGCAGCCGACTCCGTTGCTTGAGGCAACCCCACCGGAGCCGGAGTCCCGCAGTACGCGGAAGAAGAAGTACAAGGGGCGCGGCTACGAGTCCAGGAGCCTGGTGTCGCCGTTGTCGTTGCGGTCCTGGCACGGCAGGTTGACCTACTGGGCGGTGCTGGTCGTCGTGGTGATCGGGTTCACCCTGGCCTTCGTCTTCCCGCTGTACTGGATGGTGACCGGGGCGCTGAAGTCGCCCGACGAGCTCGCGCAGATCCCTCCGAGCTTCTTCCCGAAGGACTACGACTTCGGCGTCTACAAGGAAGCCTGGGACCAGCTCCAGCTCGGCGTCTTCCTGAGGAACACCGCCCTGTACGCCGGAGGCGCGTGGCTGTTCACCCTCGCGGTGGACGTGACCGCGGCGTACGCGTTGTCCAAGCTCCGGCCGTTCTTCGGCAAGGTCATCCTCGGCCTGATGCTGGCCACCTTGATGATCCCGCCGATGGTGCTCCTGCTGCCGACGTACCTCGTGGCCAAGGATGTGCCGTTGTTCCACTGGAACCTGCTGAACACGCCGTGGGCGATCTGGTTGCCGGCGGCAGCGAACGGGTTCTTCATCTTCCTGCTCAAGCGGTTCTTCGACTCGATCCCGCGCGAGCTGCTGGAGGCGGCCGAGATCGACGGGGCGTCGCCGCTGCGGATCCTCTGGTCGATCGTGCTGCCGGTGTCGCGGCCGATCCTCGGTGTGGTGTCGATCCTGTCGGTGGTGACGGTCTGGAAGGACTTCGTCTGGCCGCTGCTGGTGCTGCCGGAGACCGACAAGATGTCGATCAGCGTCGGCATCGCGTCGCTGTCCGCGCAGATGCCGCAGAACGTGCTGATCGCGGCGCTGGTGATCGCCAGCCTGCCGACGATCCTGGTCTTCTTCGTGTTCCAGCGCAGCATCATGGCGGGCCTCACCGCCGGAAGCCTCAAAGGCTGATTCCCCAACCCCCCAAAGGAGAAGCAATGTCGGAAACGTGGTGGCGCGGAGCCGCGATCTACCAGGTGTACCTGCGCAGCTTTGCCGATGGCAACGGTGACGGGATCGGTGATCTCGCGGGGCTGCGGGCGAAGCTGCCGTACCTGTCCGAGCTGGGCATCGACGCGATCTGGCTGAACCCGTGGTACCCGTCCCCGATGGCCGACGGCGGGTACGACGTGGCCGACTACCGGGCGATCGAGCCGAGCTTCGGCACCCTCGCCGAGGCCGAGGCCTATATCGACGAGGCGCACGCGCTGGGGATCCGCACCATCATCGACATCGTGCCGAACCACGGATCGGACCAGCAGGACTGGTTCGTCCAGGCCCTCGCCGCGGCGCCCGGTTCACCGGAGCGGGAGCGGTTCCTGTTCCGCGACGGCCGCGAAGGGGGACTGCCGCCGAACGACTGGCACTCGATCTTCAACGGCTCGGCCTGGACCAAGGTCCCTGACGGCCAGTGGTACCTGCACCTGTTCGCCCCGGAGCAGCCTGACTTCAACTGGCGTAATCCCGAGGTGGTCGAGGAGTTCCACAACATCCTCAGGTTCTGGCTCGACCGCGGCGTCGACGGAATCCGGATCGACAGTGCGGCAGTGCTCTTCAAGGACCTGGACAGCGTGGAGGAGGCTTACACCGATCACGACGAGGTGCACGACGTCTACCGCGGCTGGCGGCAGATCACCGACTCCTACGAAGCTCGTTTTCTGGTCGGCGAGATGTGGATGCCGGACCAGGAGCGGTTCGCGCTCTACCTGCGGCCCGACGAGATGCAGACCGCGTTCAACTTCGACTTCCTGTCGCGCCCGTGGGACGCGGACGAGTTGCGCGCGTCCATCGACCTGACCCTGGCGACGCACGTGCCGATCGGAGCACCACCCACCTGGGTGCTGTCGAACCACGACGTCACCCGGCCGGTCACGAAGTACGGACGTCCTGACACCTCGTTCTCGCACCAGGACCGCAAGCACGGGATGGAGACGGACCCCGTACTGGGCGAGCGCCGGGCTCGCGCTGCGGCCCTGCTCGCGATGGCGCTGCCTGGCGGACTCTACGTCTACCAGGGCGAGGAGCTTGGCCTGCCTGAGATCGAGGATCTGCCGGACGAGTTGCTGCAAGATCCGCTGTGGGCGCGCTCTGGTGGAACCGACCGTGGTCGCGACGGCTGCCGGGTCCCGCTGCCGTGGTCGGGCAAGGAGCCGCCGTTCGGCTTCGGCTCCGGTACGCCGTGGCTGCCGCAGCCCGCCGACTGGAAGAACCTCACGGTCGAGTCGCAGCAGGCGGACCAGAACTCGATGCTCGCGCTCTACCGCGACGGGCTGAAGATCCGCCGGGAATTTCTGGGCGATGGCACCCTCACCTGGCTGGACTCGGCGCCGGGTGTGCTGTTGTTCGCCCGGGAAGGTCTCACCTGCATCGTGAACCTGACCCCGGAGCCGATCGACCTCCCGGAGTACTCCGAGATCCTGCTCACCAGTTCTCCCTTGGAGGAGACCCGTCTCCCCTCCGACACCACCGCCTGGCTGCGCTGAAAGCCCTTGCGTCCGAGGGGGATTCCTCGGACGCAAAGGGGCCGGTGTCAGTGGTAGGCGTGCATCACCGCGTGGCCCTTGCCGCGGCCGATCAGCCAGCGGTTGACCGGGACGGTGAGGACGAAGGCGATCGCGAGGGAGACGGCCAGGCTGGCCCAGAAGAGCACCGAGGCCAGGCCGGCGTCCATCGCGCCGGGCACCGCCAGGATGATCGCGTTGTCGACGATCTCCATCGTCAGGATGCTCAGCGTGTCGGCGGCCAGCGCGATCTTGAGCGCCTGCCGGAAGGTCACCCCGGCCTTCAGCACCGGCCGGATGGTCAGCGAGTAGCCGAAGAAGAACGCCAGGACGATCGACAGCACCACCGTCGCCAGGTTGTGCAGCCCGAGCGCGGTGCCGATCACCATGCCGAGGACCTCACCGATCGCGCAGCCGGTCAGGCAGTGCACGGTCGCCGAGATCGCCTGCCGGGTCAGACTCTGCTCCTGCGCGTGGCCTCCGTGCGCAGCCTGTGCTGGGTGATCTCCATGCTCGGCGTGTGCCTGGTGATCTCCATGCTCGTGTGCGTCGTGGGTCATCTCATTCTCCGGGGGTGAGCGGCTGGAAGCGGCGGAGGCGGAGGCTGTTGGACACCACGAAGACCGAACTGAAAGCCATCGCCGCGCCCGCGAGCATCGGGTTCAGCAGCCCGGCGGCCGCCAGCGGCAACCCGGCCACGTTGTACGCGAACGCCCAGAACAGGTTGCCCTTGATCGTCCGCAGGGTCCGCCGCGACAGCCGGATCGCGTCCGCCGCCGAGCGCAGGTCGCCGCGGACCAGGGTCAGGTCGCTCGCCTCGATCGCCACGTCGCTGCCGGTCCCCATGCTGAGCCCGAGATCCGCCTGCGCCAGCGCGGCCGCGTCGTTCACGCCGTCGCCGACCATCGCGACCACCCGGCCCTCGGCCTGCAACTTCTTCACCTCGTCGACCTTGTCGGCCGGCAACACCTCGGCGATGACCTCGTCGATCCCCACCTCGGCCGCGACCTTCTGAGCCACCGCCTCGTTGTCGCCGGTGAGTAGGACCGGCCGGAGTCCGAGCGCCTTCAGTTGGCGGATCGCCTCGGCCGAGCTGGGCTTGACCGTGTCGGCGACCACCAGTACGGCGCGGGCCTTGCCGTCCCACCCGACCGCTACCGCAGTACTGCCTTCTGCTTCCGCGTGTTCCTTGGCGTGTGCCAGGGCCTCGGGCAAGTGCTGGCTCCACTCCGCGAGGAGCCGCGTCCGCCCGACCAGTACTGCGTGCCCGTCGACGATCCCTTGTACTCCGAGGCCCTCGACGTTGCCGAAGTCCTCGGCCGTGGGGAGGGTACCGAGTTCGTCAGCGGCCCCGCGGGCGATCGCCTGGGCGATGGGGTGTTCGCTGGAGTGCTCCAGCGCACCCGCCAGCCGCAGTACCTCGGCGCGATCCTCGCCGTCGGCCAGCAGGACGTCGACCAGAGCCATCCGGCCGGTGGTCACGGTGCCGGTCTTGTCGAGGACGACGGTGTCGACGCGACGGGTGGACTCCAGCACCTCCGGGCCCTTGATCAGGATTCCCAGTTGCGCGCCACGTCCGGTCCCGACCATCAGCGCGGTCGGGGTGGCCAGGCCGAGGGCACAGGGGCAGGCGATGATCAGCACAGCCACGGCCGCGGTGAACGCCACCTCGGTCGGAGACCCGTTGCCGAGCCAGAACGCGAGGGTGCCGAACGCCAGCACGATCACGATCGGCACGAACACCCCGGAGATCCGATCGGCCAGCCGCTGCACCGCTGCCTTGCCGTTCTGGGCGTCCTCCACCAGCCGGGCCATCTGCGCCAGCTGGGTGTCGGCTCCGACCCGGGTGGCCCTGACGACGAGCCGTCCGCCGGCGTTCACGGTGGCGCCGACGACGGCGTCGCCCTCGCTCACCTCGACCGGTACGGATTCGCCGGTCAGCATCGACGCGTCCACCGCGCTGCTGCCGGTGACGATCACGCCGTCGGTGGCGATCTTCTCGCCCGGCCGGACCACGAACTGGTTGCCCACGGCAAGCTGGTCCGCGGGGATGCGCACCTCGGCGCCGTCGCGGAGTACGGCGACGTCCTTCGCGCCGAGCTCCAGCAGCGCCTGCAGGGCTGCTCCGGAGCGGCGCTTGGCGCGACCCTCGAAGTACCGGCCGGCCAGCAGGAAGGTGGTCACGCCGGCCGCGACCTCGAGATAGATCTCCTCGGCGCCGCTGCCGCGGGACGGGATCAGGGTGAACGGCATCGTCATCCCGGGCCGGCCCGCTTCGCCGAGGAACAGCGCGTAGAGCGACCAGAGGAAGGCGCTGATGACACCCAGCGAGACGAGGGTGTCCATGGTGGTGGCGCCGTGGCGCAGGTTCACCCAGGCGGCCTTGTGGAACGGCCAGGCCGCCCAGGTGACGACTGGCGCCGCGAGCGTCAGCGAGGCCCACTGCCAGTAGTCGAACTGCAGCGCCGGAATCATGCCCAGGGCAACTACCGGGACGGCGAGCACGATGCTGGTGATCAGGCGCTCGCGCAGTGGTTTGAGCTCATCCGGCGGCTCGGGGCTGTCGGCAGCAGGGGGAGTCGGCAACGCGGCGGTGTAGCCGGTCGCCTCGACGGTGGCGACCAGGTCGTCCGTGCTGACGCCCTCGTCGAACGTCACCTTCGCCTTCTCGGTGGCGTAGTTGACGGTGGCGGTGACGCCTTCCATCCGGTTCAGTTTCTTCTCGACCCGGTTGGCGCAGGAGGCACAGGTCATGCCACCGATGATGAGTTCGACGGAGTTGCCCGGTGGTGCTGGGGTGGTCATTGTGGAGCCTCCTCTCAGTGGCCGTGCGGGGTGGACTCGTGGCCCGGGGTGGTCTTCTTCGGTGTCGGGCTCGGCAAGGTGGCCGGCGGGACGATCGCGGTACCGGTGGTGCTGACGTTCACGGTGAACTCGGCGGTGTGGACCCTGCCCGCGTGCTGGAAGTCCAGGAACAGGCTGTAGGTGCCGGCCGTCGGGAACGTCGTACCGAACTCGATCTGCGGACCGCCCTTCATCCCGGCCTTCGCCTCCTCGGACGGATGTGTGTGCAGGTAGGCCAGATCGCCGCCACGCAGGGACACCAGGTGCCCGAACGCCCCGAGGTACGGCTGGAGATCGGTGACCGGCTTGCCGTCCTTGCTGATCAGGAAAGTGAGCTCGGATTCCTTCCCGGCGACCGGCTTGCCCGCCAGGGTCACGTCATACCCGTCGACCGAGTAGACGCTGGCCGGCTCGTTCAACGGGACCGGGACGTAGAGCCCGGACACGTTCACGTCGGTGCCGAGCGTCAGCGTCTTGTCGAGCCCGGCCGGCTGGAAGTCGGTGAACATCCGCCAGGTGCCACCCGCGGTGAACGTGAACGGGATGGTCCAGGTGCCACTCGCGTCCCGCGTCGGGTGCACGTGGTGGAACCCGGCCAGATCCCGCCGTACGACGATCAGGTGCAGGTCCTTCTCGTGGGTCTGCGTGTACTGCGTGACGGGCTTGCCGTCCGGACCCTGGATCGTGAACTTCAGCGTCTCCTGCTTGCCCGGCTGGAAGAACGTCGTCGCCGGGACCAGGGTGTAGCCGGCCTGGGACACCGCGAGCCCGGGCGGTTGTGCCGCGGGATCGCTGTGTCCGCCGCCATGCGCTTCGCCTGACTCGTCCATCGCCGGCATGGCCGGGTTCTCGGCGTGCGGGGCGGGGTCGGCTGCCGCGATCGGGTCGACCGCGGAGCCGATGGCGAAGGCGCCGGCGAAGGCCAGCGCGAGCGCACCAGCGAACGCGCCGAGCCGGAGCGCGACAGCCCCGGTCATGCTGTGACGCCCGGAGAAGAGGTGGCCAGCTCGTAGCCCGCCTCGTCGACGGCCTCGCGCACGGCCGACTCGTCGAGGGCGGACTCGCTGGTCACGTGGACAGCGGAGGTGCCACCGGCGTTGAGGTCGATGCTGACCCGCTGGACGCCGACCAGCTTGCTGAGCTCCTCGGTGACAGCGGCGGTGCAGTGGCCGCAGGTCATGCCGGTGACGGAGTAGGTCGTGGTGGTCATATCGGTGCTCCTTGCTCGTGTTTTGTGGATCACCGGCGCTGAGTTGAGGTGACTCTGTGCCGGGGTGATTGGTGTCTGGTGTGGCTGAACTGGCTGGATCAGCTGCGGACCAGGCGGGCGATCGCGTCGGAGGCCTCGCGGACCTTCTCCTCGGCCTCCGCCCCGCCCTTCTGCGCGGCCTCGACCACGCAGTGCGACAGGTGCTCGTCCAGGAGTTCCAGCGAGAAGGACTGGAGTGCCTTCGTCGCGGCCGACACCTGGGTGAGGATGTCGATGCAGTACTTGTCCTCCTCGACCATCCGCTGCAGGCCGCGAATCTGCCCCTCGATCCGGCGCAGCCGCTTCAGATGGCTGGACTTCTCGGCGGTGTAACCGTGCACGTGGCCCGGCTCGGTCGGCTGCTCTTCGGTGGTCATGGCGGTCCCTCTCTCTCCTGCAGCTACCCCGTGGGGGTATGTCAACACGTCAGAACTTACCCCCTCGGGGTATCCCTTGGCAAGCCTTTGAGGGATACCCCTCGGGGGTAATTCTTCTGTACGGGGTTTCGCGGGTCGGCGGGGGGCCTCGGCCCTTCTCGCGACCGGGACCGGTGGTGCCTGGCTGGGCACACGACGAGCGGGCAGCCGGTGCGGGTGGGTGCCGCGTCGGCCCCAGCCCGGCGACCGGTCTCCCGATCACGGCTTGTTCGGCCGCTGGCGCTTACAAAGCCGCCAGCCAGCGAACAACCCGCCAGTGGACCCCGAAACGAGCCACACGCCGCAGACCAAACCCGTCAGCCGGCCAACAAACCGGCAGTGGGCGAACAACCGCCAGCGCCGGCACCGAATCGGCACCACCACGATGCGCCCAGGCGAACCCACTACCCACGGAGCGAAAACCCACCCCGGGAGCCGCTGGCGTACCGACGGACAGGAGGTGGTCGCCGCGCCCACCACTCAGGCGGGCAGCCCACGCCTGGTATCTCCGCGAGCGCACCGGTTCTACCTGTCGCTAGGTACACGCCACCCCGGAAGCACCCCCCGACCCAGGTCAGGCCTCGCCGCGAGATCCGCGTACCGTCCCAACCCGCCCACGCCCTGCCCTCGCCCGTCCGCGCGCCGTCCGTATGTCTCGTCCGTTGTCCCTGCGCTGCTGGGTGCTGCGGCGGTTGGGGGCGGAGTCAGAGGCCCAGGTCGGTGAGTCCCGGGTGGTCTTCTGGGCGGGGGCCGGGAGCGTCCCAATGGAAGAGGCGGTCTGATTCGTTGATCTTCTGGTCGTTGATGCTGGCTCGGCGGACCTTCATGAGGCCGTTCTCGTCGAACTCCCAGTTTTCGTTGCCGTGGGAGCGGTACCACTGGCCGGTGCTGTCGTGGGACTCGTAGACGAAGCGGACGGCGATCCGGTTGTCGGTGTAGGCCCAGAGTTCCTTGATCAGGCGGTAGTCCAACTCGCGGGCCCACTTCTGGGTCAGGAACTCGACCACCTCGGCGCGCCCGGTGACGAAGGTGTCGCGGTTCCGCCAGTAGGTGTCCGGGGTGTAGGCCAGCGACACGGCCTCCGGGTCCTGTTTGTTCCAGGCGTTCTCGGCCGCGCGGACCTTCTGGATCGCTGTCTCTTCGGTGAAGGGCGGCAGCGGGGGTCGAGTGTTCACGACATCTCCTCGGTCGGGGGCGTCCTGCGCCCGGCGCAGGCCGTTGTCAACAGTATCCATTGAATCTTGGACCAGATCCCGGTCGCCCGCGACCCCCGACCCACCCCTTGAACGATCCACTCGTGCGCTCAGCAACAAACCCGGCGGGATGGGCGTCTGCCTCTGCAAGGATGAGCGATGCCCCGATCCGGGGAGGCGTCGAGAGGGGTGGGCATGCCGGACCTGGCGATCCGCACACAGGCCTTGCGCAAGACCTACCGGACCCGTCGCGGCAAGCGGGTGGTCGCGGTCCAGGGCCTCGACCTGGAGGTGCCGGTCGGCGGCGTGCACGGCTTTCTCGGTCCGAACGGCTCCGGGAAGACCACCTCGATCCGGATGCTGCTGGGCCTGGTCCGCGCCGACGCCGGCACCATGATGGTGTTCGACCAGGTCGTCCCGGAGCACCTGCCGGATGTCGTCGGCAGGGTCGGCGCGATCGTCGAGTCGCCGAAGTTCTTCCCCACCTTCAGCGGCCGGAAGAACCTCGAACTGCTGGCCGACGCGATCGGCGCGCCGCGCGGCAGGGTCGGCGAGGTGCTCGAGGAGACCTCGCTGGGCGAGCGCGGCAAGGACAAGTTCAAGACCTACTCGCTCGGCATGAAGCAGCGGCTCGCGATCGCGGCCACCCTGCTGAAGGAGCCCGAGCTGCTGATCTTCGACGAGCCCACCAACGGCCTCGACCCGGCCGGCATCCGGGAGATCCGCGAGACCATGCGGGGCCTGGGCGAGCAGGGCCGGACGGTCCTGGTCAGCAGCCACATCCTGGCCGAGGTGGAGCAGGTCGCGGACACCGTCTCGATCATCGGCCACGGCAGATTGCTTGCCTCCGGCACCGTTGCGGAGGTGATCGGCGGCAGTGGCAGGACGACCGTGAAGGTCGCCATCGACAGCCCGATCGACAGCCCGCTCGGTGACCCGGCGGCGCAACGTGAGGCCGCGACCAGGATCCTGGCCGCTGCCGGGCTCACGGTGCGGGCCGAGGGCAACTACCTGTTCGTGGACGGCGCCGAGCATCCGGCCGACGTGACCAGGCGCCTCGCGCAGCAGGAGTTGTACGTGTCCGAGCTGATCCCGGTCCGCGCCGACCTGGAGTCCGTCTTCCTCGAACTGACCGCCGACGAAGGCCTCGGAGGCACCCGATGATCCGGCTCAGCGGGGTCGAACTGCGCCGGCTGGTGGCCCGTCGGCTGACCCTGATCGGCGTCGCGGGGGTCTTGCTGATCACCGCGATCGTGCTGGTCGCGACCTGGAACAACGCCCGGCCGGAGTCGGAGGACCAGCGGCGGCAGGCGCAAGCGCAGTACGAGATCGCTGCGAAGGACTGGGAGTTGCACGGCGCGGAGTACACGAAGCGGTGCCTGGAGGACTATGCGACGATGCCCGACCCGAAGGACCCGGTCGAGGTGTACTGCCAGACCAACGGCCCGTCCATCGACCAGTTCCTGAAGCCGAGGGCCGTCTTCGCCGAGGTGATGCCGGAGCAACTGCTCGGAGGGTCGTACCTGCTGGTGTTCGCCGCCTTCCTGATCGGCGCGAGCTTCGTCGGCGCGGAATTCAGCAGCGGTTCGATCGGCAACTGGCTGACGTTCGAGCCACGCCGGATGCGCGTGTACGGCAGCAAGTTGCTGGCCGCCGCGATCGGCATGGTCCCGGTGGCGGTGGTGGTCTACGCGATGCTGTTGGTAGGCACGTTCCTGATCATCGACCAGGTGGGCATCACCGCCGGTACGACGGGCAAGGTCTGGGGTGATCTCACCGCGCAAGCGGGCCGAGGGGTGCTGGTCACGGCCGTCGGCGCCGCGCTCGGGGGAGTGGTGGGACTGCTGCTCCGGCACACCGCGGCCGCGATCGGGGTGGCGATGGGCTACATCGTCCTGGTCGAAGGCGTGTTCGGCGGCTTCCTCACCAAACTCCAACCCTGGTTGGTGAAACTCAACTTCGACGCCTGGATCCAGCACGACGCGACGTACTACATCGACAACTGCCAGCCCACCAGCGACGGCGGCTACGGCTGCAGCACCATCACGAAGACGCTGACGTTCGAGCACGGCGCCTGGTATCTCGCCGTCGTCACCGTGGTCCTGGTCGCACTCGGCGCCTTCGTCTTCTCTAGCCGCGACATCAGTTAGCGCCCTGCGTCGGGGGTTCTTCGGCGCTTGCGCTCGGGCGTCTGCGGGACCATGCCGCGAGCACCAGAGCGAACGTGATCAGCAGCGCGCCGCCTCCTGCTGCCAGGCCGATTCCCAGGCCCGGCGGCAAGTACTCGCAGCTCACTCGCTCGGTAGGTCCGGGCAGCGACACCGAGAGCAGACCGCCGAAGCTCGTCGGCTTCTCCGGCTTCCCGCCATCCCTGACGCACAGCCAGCCGGGCAGCGCGGGCGCGGCGATCACCGCCACCCCGGTACTGCCGGGCTTGAGCGTCGCCGAGATCGAGCGTCCGCCCGCCTCTACGTGCGTGGCGCCGGTCGCTCGGAGGCCGGATACGGCGGTTGCCAGCTTGGCGGTATCGAGACAGCCCAGCGCACCCCGCGGTGTGATCGCCCCCCGGACAGCGGCGACGACCTGCAGGTCGATCAGGACCTCTCCCGAGGCCGGTGTCTTGCCGAGCTCCACCATCTTGCTGCTGGTGGTGGTCCTCGGTCGGCGCGAGGCCGTCAGCGCTTGCCACTCGCCGCCCGCCAGTCGAGCCTGGCCGCCGACCTGCGGGAAGTTGAGGAACACGGTGGACCGCACAGGACACCGCGCCTTCAGCGTCAGCAGCCCGGGGGCCACCAGGCTCCCGCGGTACGCCGGGACGTCGTACACCTGGGCGCCGAGAAGTCGTTCCTGCAGGCCGTACGCGCTGGTGAACGGTACGTCGGGGGCCGGGCCGGGGCGGACCGTCACCAAGGGCGGGGCGTCGACGCGGGTGAGGTCGTCGTCGCGATGCATCGCCGCGCCGATGGAGAAGATGGCGTCGGTGACCGGGTTGTCGAGGGCGTAGGACGCGCGGCCGAAGCCCGCCCAGCCGAAACCGAGGCCGCTCAGCGTCTCGTGGAGACTCGCCGGCAGCAGGCTGCTGTAGAGGCCGCCTCCCTGCCCGCCCAGCAGCATCGGATCGTTCGGGGTGGTCCTCGTGCCGGGGTCGGTGCGGTACTCCGGCCAGTCGGACGCAGCGACGATCTTGTCGCGTTGTTCGGTCTGCTGTGGTCCCCAAGCGGGCGCCGATGCCGAAAGGAACTTGGCTCGCTGCTCATCCATCACCACTGCGCTCAGTGTGGTCTCCACGCCGACCACGATCACCAGCACGACCGCCGCGACGACCGGCAGCCCGGACCAGCCACGGTTGCCGAGGCGTCTGATCAGCCACAAGGTCAGCATCATCGCGATGGTCAGACCGCCCGCGGCGGCGAGCATGCCGACACTGCCCGAGGTCAGGAACGGACTGCCCTGGCTGATCAGGGCGAGCGCGACGAGCAAGGCCGCGGCGCCGCCCAGCGCGATCGGGCTCGGCGCACGATCCGCGGACGACAGCCAGGCCACGATCACCAGCACGCCGCAGAGCACGAACGCCTCGCGGTACTGGCTGCCGTTCGGGGTGTCGAACCCGTGCCAGAACATCTGCGTCGGCGACCAGAGGAACGACGCTCCGAGCAGCACGACCGTCGCGGTCCAGACCACCCGGGTGATCGCCTTGAGGGACCCGTTGAACGGCAGTGTCAGGGCCAGCAGCAGCGCCGCGGTTCCGACGTACAGGCTTGCGCTGGCGCCCACACCTTCCGACAACGGCATCAGCCGGGACAGGAACTTGTCGAGCGGAAGGGGCGTGAAGAAGCCCGATGGTGACGTGGTCGCTTCGCTGTTCGCGGTGAAGACCGGGATCAGGAGCGGCGCCGCCAGAGCCATACCAAGCACGACGGACACCGCGTGCCGGAGCAGCACTCGCAGCCGCCTGAACCAGCTCAGGTCGCTGGTGAGCACCCGCGCGAGCAGCACGAGGCCGCCCGCGATCGTTGCCATGTAGGCGGTGTAGAAGTTGGAGAACCAGAACAGGCCGATCACGAGCACGCTCAGCAGACGGTTCGTGCGCCGTACCCCACCGGGGGTCAGTGCTTGCAGGGACCATTCTCCGACCAGGCAGAACATCGGCAGCGCGATCAGTCCGTCGAGCCACATCGGCACGTAGGCGGCGTCGTCGATCGCCCACCCGCACATCCCGTACGACGCGCCGAGCGCCGCGGCCAGCCAGGCCGGACCGGGGCGCATCTTGCGCAGCAGAACCACCATCGCGGCCGCCGCGAGCGCCAGTTTCAGCGTCGTGAGCACGAAGACGGCGAGGTCGATCTGGTCCCGCGGGAACAGCGCCACCAGGAGCGAGAGCGGACTGCCCAGGACGACGCCGAAGTCACCCCAGAAGCCGACACCGAATCCGCTCTGCCAGTTGAAGAAGAGGTCGCCCTGCGCCTGGCCGTGAAGGATGTCCCAGAGATGGGCGTAGACGGGGACGTACTGCGCGCCGAGGTCGTTCGTGCTGCGCGACGCCGAGCCGAACGGGTAGGTGCCACGGATGATCCCGGCCACGCAGAACCCGGCCGCGGTCAGCAAAGCGGCGAGCAAGGCCGCCGCCGCAGTACTCCGGACGCGGGCTGAGGAGTCGTTCGCGGCCACCGGGCCGACAGACGGAGGAATAGGGGAGTCGGCCGCCGAGTCCGCTGCGGGGGTGGCGGCGCGAGGCCGCGTGGCGGTGGTTGCGGCGGCGGTGCTGGGTGGTGCAGGCGGCTGGACATCGCCGTCGTCGGAATGCAAGGATCGCCCCCCGGGTCGACTCGAGCACGCGCCCCCCGCTTGCCCGAAGCGTCGTGCCGATACCGGTCGTTGTGTGTCCGCGCAAGGCTACACTCCGCGCTGGGTAAGGAGATCTCCCTTCCGCCCATCGCCTCAGCCTCCGGACCCAAGCCTGCAGGACGCATCGAACCGGACAGGACTAGCGAGGAGTGCAATGCGGGTGACGCTGGTGGTTCCGTGTTTCAACGAGGTCGAGGTCCTCGCCCGCTTTCACGACGCGGTCAGCCGTGAACTGAAGGCGACCAGCGAGCCGTACGAGATCATCTACGTCGACGACGGCAGCCGCGACGGCACCCTCGACGCGATCCTCGGCATCGCCGCCGCGGACCACGCCGTGCGCTACCTGTCCTTCAGCCGCAACTTCGGCAAGGAATCGGCGATGCTCGCGGGCCTGCGGCATGCCGGCGGCGACGCGGTCATCCTGATGGACGCCGACCTGCAGCACCCACCCGAACTGATCAGCCGGATGCTCGAACTGCACGCCCGCGGCTTCGACCAGGTGGTGGCGAAGCGGACCCGGGCCGGTGTTCCGGCCGGCCAGCGGATCGCGGCCCGGACGTACTACTGGCTGATCAACCGTTGGGCCGACGTCGAACTCGTCGACGGGGTGGGCGACTTCAGGCTGATCTCCCGCCGGGCGGTCGACGGGCTGCTCAAGCTGGAGGAGTACAACCGGTTCTCCAAGGGCCTGTTCGCCTGGATCGGCTTCGAGTCGGTCGTCTTCGAGTACGAGAACGTGCAGCGCGAGACCGGCAAGAGTCGGTGGACCTTTCGCAAGCTGTTCGAGTACGGGCTGGACGGGCTGCTCTCGTTCAACAACAAGCCGCTGCGGGTGGCGATCTACTTCGGCCTGGGGCTCACCGCGATCGCCGTCCTCTACGCGATCTGGGTGGTGGGGGTCGCGGCCACCCAGGGCGTGAAGATGCCGGGATACGTCACCCTGATCGCCGCGATCGTCGGGCTCGGCGGGATCCAGATGGTGATGCTCGGCGTGATCGGCGAGTACATCGGCCGGATCTACTACGAGACCAAGCACCGGCCGCACTACCTGATCAAGGAGAGCAACCTGACTCCGCCAGGGGTGGTGATCGGCGGCGCGGCCACCTCGACCTACAAGCTTGAGAGCCGCGACCAGAACCGCCTCGACCGCCTCGACCGCACCGACTGACCGTACTCCGAACCGCCCGCGGCCCCGCCGTACTGCGTGACGCCCCTCACCGGGCACGAGGAACAGCCGGGGACAAGACGAACGCCGGCCCCGGGTGGACGAGCCACCCGGGGCCGGCGTACGCAGTACCGGATCCGCTGGGGATCAGGCGGTCAGGCGCTCCTCGGTGGAGGCCGAGAAGAGGTGCAGCTTGTCCGGCTCCGCTGCCAGGTGGATGGTCGAACCCTTCTCGACCTTCATCCGGGCGTCGATCCGGGCGACGATCTGCTGGTGCTCGTTGTTGTGCTCGGCGGTGCCGTAGAGGAACGCGTCGGCGCCGAGCTCCTCGATCACGGCGACCTTGACCGGCAGGCCCTGGTCGGCGACCTTGAAGGCCTCCGGCCGCACACCCAGGGTCAGGGTCTTGTCGTTGCCGGCCTTGGCGAGCAGCGACCGCTCGACCGGGACGGTGTAGTCACCCAGCTTGGCGCCACCGTCGACCAGGTCCGCGTCGAGCAGGTTCATCGCGGGCGAGCCGATGAAGCCGGCCACGAACTTGTTCTTCGGGTGGTCGTACAGGTTCAGCGGGGTGTCGACCTGCTGGAGCAGACCGTCCTTCAGCACGGCGACCCGGTCGCCCATCGTCATGGCCTCGACCTGGTCGTGGGTGACGTAAACGGTGGTGACGCCGAGACGCTGCTGCAGCTCGGCGATCTGCGTACGGGTCTGGACCCGCAGCTTGGCGTCGAGGTTCGACAGCGGCTCGTCCATCAGGAAGACCTGCGGGTTACGCACGATCGCGCGGCCCATCGCGACACGCTGACGCTGACCACCCGAGAGGGCCTTCGGCTTGCGGTCGAGGTACTCCTCCAGGCCGAGGAGCTTGGCGGCCTCCATCACGCGCTTGGCGCGGTCATCCTTGGAGACACCCTGCATCTTCAGTGCGAAGCCCATGTTGTCCGCGACGGACATGTGCGGGTAGAGAGCGTAGTTCTGGAACACCATCGCGATGTCCCGCTCTTTCGGCGGGCGGTGGGTGACATCGCGGTCGCCGATGTAGATCGAACCCTCGTTGACCTCTTCGAGGCCGGCGAGCATCCGGAGCGAGGTGGACTTGCCGCAACCCGACGGGCCGACGAGCACCATGAACTCGCCGTCCTCGATCTCGAGGTTGAGCTTGTCGACGGCGGGCGTCTCAGAACCGGGGTAGACCCGGGTCGCCGCCTTGAACGAGACAGTAGCCATGACTGTGTACCTTCCTTCACCGGCAGGAACGTGCCGGACGATCCGAGTAAAGGCCCCCGGGCGGGGGTGCGTTCATCCTCACCTGAGCGGCAGCTCCTGACAAGGTGTACGGCGTGTGAGATGTCCGTACTGTTCACCTGGTGGACAGTTCCGCGCAGACTGGGCGCGACGGGAGTCTGCAAGATCTTGCAGCATCTTGCTGCAAGAACAACGATCGGTGGGTAGGGTGCCGCCGTGAGCAGTAGAGCGAGGCTGGCCGACATCGCGGTCAAGGCGGGGGTCAGCGAGGCGACCGTGTCCCGGGTCCTGAACGGCAAACCAGGTGTCGCCGAGGACACCAAACAGGCGGTGCTGACCGCACTGGACGTGCTCGGCTTCGAGCGGCCGACCCGGTTGCGGCGCCGCTCGGCCGGCCTGATCGGGCTGGTGATGCCCGAGCTGATCAACCCGATCTTCCCGGCCTTCGCCCAGGTGATCGAGTCCGCCCTGTCGCAGCGCGGCTTCACCCCGGTGCTGTGCACCCAGTCGCCGTCCGGCGCCACCGAGGACGAGTACGTCGAGATGCTCCTCGAGCGCGGGGTGTCCGGCATCATCTTCGTCTCCGGGCTGCACGCCGACACGGGCGCGGACCACGCGCGGTACCAGTCGCTGGTGGACCGCAAGCTGCCCGTGGTGTTCGTGAACGGCTGGCTGCCGGGCGTCGAGGCACCCTTCGTCTCCTCCGACGAGGCGGCCGCGATGGAACTCGCCGTCTCCCACCTGGTTGCCCTCGGCCACCGCCGGATCGGGTTCGCCTCGGGGCCGGAGCGGTTCATCGTCGTACAGCGCAAACTCGCCGGCTACCGCACCGCGATGAAGGCCCAGCTCGGCCTGAACGACGCCGAGGTCGACTCGATGGTCGAACTGAGCATGTTCGGCGTCGAAGGCGGAGCCGCCGCGGCCCAGCGCCTCCTCGACGTCGGCGTCAGCGCAGTCGTCTGCGGCTCCGACATGATGGCGCTAGGCGTCATCCGAGCCGCCCGCCAACGGGGCCTCGCAGTCCCCGACAACATCTCGGTAGTCGGCTACGACGACGCCCCGATGATGGAGTTCACCGACCCACCGATGACGACAGTCCGCCAACCCGTCAACGCCATGGCGCTCGCCGCAGTCCAATCCCTCCTGGAAGAGGTCCGCGGCCACACCACCCCCCACACAGAATTCCTCTTCCGCCCAGAGTTGGTAGTCCGCAGCACCACCGGCCCCCACCGCGAGGTGTAGCGCACGGGTTGGAAGAGCCAGGAGCAAAAACAGCACAAACAAAGAGACAAGAAGAGGGACACTGCGCCACGCCGGCGGAACCACCGCGCGTTCAGGCGATGGGGGAGCCGGCGTGGAGGCGTAGTACGGGACAGTACTTCGGCTCGGAACCGTCCCCTGCCGGGCGGTTCCGAGCCGAAGGTCGGGGGGCTACTTGGAGGTGTGGAATGCGGCCGCGGCGCCGAGGCTGCTGAAGCCGTTGGCCCAGAGCTGGTTGACGCGGGAGCGCTCGGCGGAGTCCGGGTAGGGGTTGGTGCAGGACGGGCCGGGGCCGCCGCCGGACATCAGCTCGGAGCACGGACCGGAGTAGTGGTCCGGCAGACCGAGTACGTGGCCGGTCTCGTGGGCAGTGATCCGGGTCGGGTCGTACTGGTCGGCCTGGGCGTAGTCCAGGAGGATGTAGCCGCTGCCGTGGCCGTCAGTGGACGCGTACGAACCGCGCGGGTCGTTGCCCTCGGTGTAGTAGAAGTCGTAGTTGCTGCCCTCGACGAGCGTCACGTTGCTGACCGAGGAGTTCCAGATCGAGGTGCTCGAGTTGATCTCGGACTGGAAGCTCGGCGCGTCGACCGCGTAGGTGACGGTGACCGCGGCGGCCTTGTTGCCGGCCTTGGCCTGCTTCGCCCGGGCGGACTTCATCACCGCGTCGTAGAACGCCTTGGTGGCGGCCTCGTCCTGCGGGGAACCGGTGTACGCCGCGACGGTGGTCGGGGACGAGCTGGGGGCCTGCGCCGTGGGGGCGGCGGCGAAGGCGGGGACGGCCAGGGCTGCGGCGGCGAGCCCGGCGAGAGAAGTCAGAATCCGGCGACGGGACATGGGAGGGCCTCACTCCGTGATCTGTGGCGGAAAGCGATCAGCGGGTTACTGATCGCTACGATCCCGGATGTTGCCAAGCCTTGAGGAGATCCACACCAGATCGGGAAGAAGTCGGGGGTTAACCCTCGTTCGCCGAGCCCGGCTCTATGACATTCATAACTCGCCGGGTATGCCGACGTTCAGAATGCGGGCGCCCGGTCCACGCTCGGCCAGTCGGTCGGCCTTGTTGTAGAGGTTGCAGCGCTGCAGGCTGAGGCAGCCGCAGCCGATACAGCCGTCCAGGTCGTCACGCAGCCGCTCGAGCTCGGAGATCCGCTGGTCGAGCCGGCTCCGCCAGGACTTCGACAAGCGGCTCCAGTCGGCGCGGGTCGGGGTCCGGTCGTCAGGCAACGAATCCAGCGCTGCCTTGATCTCGGCCAGTGCCAGCCCGACGCGTTGCGCCGCCTGGACGAAGGCGATCCGCCGCAGGGTGCTGCGCTGGTACTGCCGCTGGTTGCCGGCCGTCCGCCGCGAGTTGATCAGGCCCTGGTCCTCGTAGAAGCGCAAGGCCGACGCGGCGACGCCGGAACGGTTCGCGATCTCGCCGATCGACAACCAGTGGTCCTTGCTGGGAATGGTGTCCTCCGCCATACCGCCACCCTAGGACGCCGGGACAAGAGCTGAAGGGGACTTTAGTTGTTGGGGGTACTGCGGGGCGCTCCGTCGGCGATCCTGCGGGCGGGTGCCGCGATCGAGACCGGGGGTGCCTGGCTGGGAACACGACGAGAGTGCCTCTGTCCGGCCGTTGCCCGCCGCACGGTTCTTGCCGTTGTCTCTGCCGGACAAAAGGCACTCTCGTCGCAGGTTGTGTTGGGCTGGTGGGAATTGTGGCCGGGGTCACTTGGTTGTAGGTGGTGGAGCGATTGGGGCCCTACGCCTGTTGTTGGGTGTGGTCAAGGGGCGGAGCTGGACGGGGTATACTTTTCGGCGTCGGTGCGCGAGTCGCGTCACCAGAGCATTTCCCAGGCGCTCCGACCCGTCGGTTTCAGCATCCCGCTGATGTATCCCCGGCGACATGGGTGCAACGCGATAGCACCCGCAGGTCGATGCCTATCTCCTGCCCAGCACGTCCGGTCCGGCCAGATCTCTGGCCGGCGCTTGCGTGCGGCTCCGATCCGGCATCCGTCCGTGACGTTGAGAGAGAGATTGCGTGTCCCAGCACCACCAGGACCAGTATGTTCCCGCCGACGGCAACGACGCCGCCGATCGGGCGAAGAAGCCGCGGCACAAGAAGTTCCAGACCCAGTCGTACGGCGAGCGGATGGCCGCCGAGCTGGACGCACCGAGCACCCCGGGCACCGACCGTAGTTCGGCCCGGGTGGAGAAGCCTGTCGTGACCGAGCGCCGCGGCGGCCCCTCGCAGTACTCCGACCGTGGCAGCCGTGGCGAGCGCCGCGACGCCCCGCGTGACAACGCCGCCCGTGGCAACGACCGCCCGGTCCGCGGCTACCGCGCCGAGGTTGCGAACGACTCCCGCCCGGAGCGCCCGGCGTACTCCGAGCGTCGTCCGGCGAGCACCGGCACCTCGTCGTACCCGAAGAGCACCCGCACCGACAGCCCGTCGTACCCGAAGAGCTCGTACCAGAAGAGTTCGTACGACCGGAGCTCTTCCGACAAGCCGACCTACCGCAAGGATCGCGACGAGCGCGGCTTCGACCGCGACCCCCGCGCCGAGCGTGGCACCAAACGCACGTTCGACCGCAACGACAACCGTTCGTTCGACCGGGGCGATCGCAAGTTCGAGCAGCGCGAGCGCCCGGCCCGGGTCGAGGCGCCCGTCGACCTCGGCGAGGTTGCCGAGGGCAATGGGTTCGCCGCCCTCGGACTGGCGCCGCGGCTGGTGCAGCGGATGGCCAAGGACGGCATCACCGCGCCCTTCCCGATCCAGGAAGCCACCATTCCGGACGCGCTGGCCGGCAAGGACGTGCTCGGCCGTGGTCAGACCGGCTCCGGCAAGACCCTCGGGTTCGGCCTGCCGACGCTGATGCGGCTTGCCGGTGGCCACACCGAGTCGCGCCGCCCGCGTGGCCTCGTGTTGGTGCCGACCCGTGAGCTCGCCATGCAGGTGCACGATGCGCTCGAGCCGCTCGCCCACGTGATGGGCGTTTCGATCAAGCTGATCGCCGGCGGTCTGCCCTACCCGAAGCAGATCGATGCGCTGCGTCGCGGCGTCGACCTGCTGATCGCCACCCCCGGCCGGCTGATCGACCTGTGTGAGCAGGGCGCTGCCGACCTGGGCGCGATCGAGGTGGCCGTGCTCGACGAGGCCGACCACATGTGCGACATGGGCTTCATGCCGGCCGTCACCACGCTGCTGGACATGACGCCGCCGGAAGGCCAGCGGCTGCTGTTCTCGGCGACGCTGGACAACGACGTCGACACCATCGTGAAGACCTACCTGAAGGACCCGGTCACGCACTCGACCGAGTCCGGCCAGGCCTCCGTCACCACGATGGAGCACCATCTGCTCGTGATCGAGCCGGCGCACAAGCAGTCGCTGACGGCCGAGCTGGCCAGCCGCGACGGCCGGACCATCGTGTTCGTCCGCACCAAGCTGGGCGCCGACCGCGTCGCCACCCAACTGCGCGACCGTGGCGTGATGGCCGCGGCGCTGCACGGCGGCCTGACCCAGGGCGCCCGCAACCGGACGCTGGACCAGTTCAAGGACGGTTCGGTACCGGTGCTGGTGGCAACGGATGTCGCGGCCCGCGGTATCCACGTCGATGACGTCGGCCTGGTCGTCCAGGCTGACCCGCCGGCCGAGCACAAGGACTACCTGCACCGCGCCGGCCGTACTGCGCGCGCCGGCGGCAAGGGTGCCGTCGTCACGCTCGTGCTGCCGCACCAGCGGCGCGGCATGATCCGGTTGGCCGAGTCGGCCGGTGTCAACACCGAGCCGGTCCGCGCCCGTCCGGGTGATGTCGTCGTGACCGAGCTGACCGGTGGCACCAAGCCGTCGGGCTACCCGGTCAAGCTGCCGGCCCCTAAGCCGACGCGTGGCAGTGGCGGCTTCAACAAGGGTGGCAAGCGCTTCGGCGGCGGCCGCTCGAACCGTGGCTATGAGGGTCGCGGTGGTTACGAAGGCCGTGGTGGCAGTGGTGGTAGCCGTCGCCCGGAGCGCTCGGGCAACGGCCCGCGCCGCCCCGAGTCCAACCGCTACGAGGGCAACAACAAGTCCTACCAGCGCTGACGTTCCAGCCCTGGCAATTCAGACAAGCCCCCGGTTCACACCGGGGGCTTTTCTGTTGCCCTGAGCTCCATTCCGAGCCGGGCCACCAGTACTTCGATCTCGTCGTCGTCGAGGGGGACGAGTTCGAGGACGAGGTGGCCGGCGGGAGCGTCGTCGGCGATCACGTAGATGGGCGGGTGGCCGGTCTGGAGCTTGGCGGCGAGAGCTGTGGCATCGATCGCGGGATCCACCGTGAGGAGCACCCGGGACAGCGGCAGGCCAGTCGCGTCGGGGAGGTCCGAGGCCGAGATCCCGGGGAACTCGTCGGCAGCACGGACGAAAGCGGCGACCTTGGCGGCCTGGTCCGCCTCCCACTTGGCCCGGTCCATCGCCTGCCACTCCTCGAGTGCCGCGAGCACGCCGACGGTCGACTCCTTCGTCGGCTTCATCCCGCGCCCGATGCCGTTCTCCTGCGCGCGAACCGCCCGGACCAGCCGCTGGGTGCCGATCACCAGACCGGCCGTCGGCGAGGCCAGGTATTTCTGCCCGCTGATCAGTACCGCGTCCGCGCCGGTGGCCAGCAGGTCCGCAGTACGGGGGAACTGGCCGGCGCCGTCGATGATCGCGGGAACTCCTCGGCGGTGTGCGGCGCGGACCGCGGCGGTCAGGTCGACGGGCTCGCCGTGGGTCAGCCGCGACGACACCAGCAGCAGGCAGGTTATGTCGGAGCCGGAGAGCGCGTCGTCCAGATCGTCTGTGCTGCAACGGTTTTCGGACCCTGCGAGCACCACGCTCGCCCCGGCCAGACGGACGGCCTGCAGGATCGACTGGCCGTAGGCAACGGCATGGCCGGCCGGCAGCACGACCCTGTTGTGCATGTCCCTGGTGTCGGGCAGGGCCGCGATCCGCTCGGGGTCGGTACCGGCCATGGCCGCCGCGATCGTGACGGTGATCGCCGCCGACGTGCAGTGGGTGACGGCACCCGCCTGGGCGCCGGTCGCGTGCGCGATCGCCTCGCTGGCCCGGTCGCCCAGCTCGTCCATCACGAAGAACTCGGGCAGGGCCTCCGCGACCGCCTCGGCCACCTTCGCTGAGCTGCGCGAGACGCCCAGCGGCGTGAAGGTCCCCTTGGCATTGATGACCTCGGTCAACCGATGCCGCTCATGTGTGCCCATGGTGCGGATCACCATAGTGGCTGACGGCACCTGTCGGCCATGGTTTGGTCACGCAAAGTTGCCGCCGGACCTCGAACAGAGTCCGGTAACGACGGCCGGGGCGCGAAGCCCCGCGCTTGCGGTTAAGGTCAGCCGGTGGCGAGTAGCAGGCGGTCGAGCATAACGGTGGTCTGCGCGGCCCTCGTGATCGTCGGGGCCTCGGGTGCGGTAGCGGTGCGCCAGGGCGACCAGAACCGGCCGGGTCCGGTCGCGGTGAGGGTGCCTGCCCCCACCATCACGTCCACCACTACGTCGCCCACCGCGTCGCCCAAGCCGACGCCGAGTCCTTCCGCTCCGACCGCGACGGTCGCGCCGATGGCTCAGGAGAACCGGCTGGTCGTCCAGAACCGGCTCTACAAGGTCGGCCGGCTGCCGGCCTCACGCTGCAAGGAACCGACCGTCCGGCCGACCTCGCTCGCCAAGGTCCGGGCCTACTACGCCCAGGCCCTCGGTTGTCTGAACAAGGCGTGGGCGCCCGCGATCCGCAAGGCGGGGTACCAGTTCTGGGCTCCCCAGTTGCAGGTGTACAGCGGTAAGTCGTCGACCTCGCCCTGCGCCCTGACCAGTACCGCGGTGTACTGCAACGGCGTCATCTACATGGACGGCAACTACGACATCAAGAACTACCGGGACTCCGACCCGATGTGGGCCCGCGCCACGATGGCCTTCCTGATCGCCCACGAGTACGGGCACCACGTGCAGGCGATGACCGGGATCCTCGTCGCGTCCGACACCCGCGAGGGCTACCTGAACGGCTCCGCGGCCCAGCTGACCGAGAGCAGGCGGCGCGAGCTGCAGGCCTCCTGCCTGAGTGGTGTCTACCTGGGCGCCGACAAGCAGTTCTTCCCGGCGCGCGGTTCGTTCCTGGACAGGTGGAAGTGGACGGTCCGCAACCGCGGCGACCAGTGGAACCCCACGCGCTCGCACGGCAACAAGACCAACCACGGCCGGTGGTCCCTCCGCGGCTTCGAAGCCGCCAATCCGTCCGCCTGCAACACCTTCACCGCCAAGCCCGCGGCCGTTTCCTGACCCCGGCAAGACAAAGACGAGGCGCTGACTAGACGGCCAGCGCGAGCAGCTGATCCGCGAAGGTCTCCAAAGCCTGTACTGCGGACGCCGTGTCGCGGTCGACCAGCCAGCCGAGCGTGACTCCGTCGGTGATGGCGAGCGTCATCCGCGCGAGCTGGTCTGCGGGGCGCTTCCACTCGGCCCCAGTCGCGGCCGAGATCTCCTGCAGGATCTCCTCGATGCCCGCGAGCTGACTGGCCCGCTGCTCCCGCGCGAGTGGCTCCGTCTCGGCATTACGCAGGGCCCAGCTGGTCAGCTCGTACGTCAGCAACTGCGCGTCCGGGGTCGCCTCGACGAGTTGCCAGAACCCGAGGAACGCGTTCCGCACGCTCTCCGCGACATCACCGCCGGGCGTGATCGCGGAGCGGGCGGCAACCACCTGCGCCTCGGCGATCACCCGGATCACCTCGTGCAGCAATTCCTCCTTCGACCGGAAGCAGTAGTGCACGATGCCGACCGAGATCCCCAGTTCCTGCGCGATCCGCCGGGTGGTGGTCGCGGCCAGCCCTTCGCGGGTGGCGACCTGGATCGCCGCCTGGACGAGCTCGGCGCGCCGCTCGTTCGCGGGTACCCGGGGCATCGGTCTCCTCTCGACCGGTCTCACAGTACGGCCTCCAGGTCAAGCGTCCAAGACTCTTGACCTGAACCTACTGGTGAGTCATCGTCAGTTTTTGACGATCCCTGCCGTCATCACCCCAGCGATGCCTCAGGTGGTGTGTCTCGCGAATGGCTTGGCACGAGCGGCGCCCAGGCGGGCGCCTCGCGGCGTTGGAGGAAAGGACACGATGGAAAAAGCATCGAGCCCTTCCCTCCGCCTTGCGATGCACCCACCCGGACACCGCTCGCGCTCAAGCCATTCGCGAGACACACCACCAGGGAGGACCCGTGACGCGCCGCCGCCCCGCTCAGCTCACCCGCGCCGTCCGTACGACGACCGCCGCCCTCGCCGTCAGCGCAGTACTGGCTGCCGGTCTGTCCACCACCAGTCAGGCCGGACCGGCCGCGGCCGCGGTACCGGTCGACTACTGCGTCGGGCAGTGCGCGGACATCGTGCCACCCGGACAGAACGGTAATGCGACCTTCACGGATCTTCTTCTTTTCAAGGGGTTCGGCACCCGCCCGCCGCACTTCAGCGACACCGTCAAGCCGTACGAGCGGCTGGTCTGGAACTCCCAGGGCATCACCGACGACGGCCTCGACGCGTACTTCGACGACGCGTCGTTCGGGGTGAGACCGGGCGATGTGGCGAGCACGATCCATCCCCGCGCGGACGTGACGATCGTGCGCGACAAGTCCCGCGGCGTCCCGCACATCACCGGCACCACCCACGAGGGGACCATGTTCGGCGCCGGGTACGCCGGGGCGCAGGACAGGCTGTTCGTGATGGACGTGTTCCGGCATCTCGGCCGCGGCCAGCTGACCCCGTTCGCGGGTGGCGCGGCCGGGAACCGCGCGTTCGAGCAGGAGTTCTGGCGGACCGCGCCGTACACCGAGGCGGAGCTGCAGAAGCAGTTCGACGACGCCGACGAGCGCTACGGCGCCAACGGGGTCAAGATGCAGAAGGACATCCAGGCCTGGGTTGACGGGGTCAACCACTACATCGACACCGTCGGGATCGCCTACCCCGGCGAGTACGTCGCGCTCGGCCTGCCGACGCCGCAACCGTGGAAGGTGACCGACGTGGTCGCCACGGCGGCCGTGGTGGCCGGCATCTTCGGCACGGGTGGTGGCGGCGAGATGGAGTCCGCGCTCGCGTTGCTCGAGGCGCAGGCGAAGTACGGCGTTGCCCAGGGCACCAAAGTGTGGGAGTCGTTCCGCTCGCAGAACGACCCGGAGGCCAACACCACCGTGCACAACGGCGCGACCTTCCCGTACGGCACGACGCCGGCCAACCCGGCCGGTCGCGCGATTCCGGATCGAGGCTCGGTGACCCCCGAGCCCGAGGTCGTCGACCAGACCGGTTCGGCCGGCCTCGCCAAGGCGCTGAAACCCAAGAGCAGCAAGGGAATCAAGCCGCCGAACAAGGCCCAGGGCAAGGAGTCCCTGAAGGGAATCTTCGACGGCGGCGTCTTCCCGGAGGGCTTCGGACCCAAGGGAATGTCGAACGCGCTGCTCGTCTCCGGCGCACACACCGAGAGCGGCAACCCGGTCGCCGTCTACGGACCCCAGACCTCGTACTTCGCTCCGCAACTCCTGCTCCGCCAGGAACTCCAGGGCCCGGGCGTCAGCTCGCGCGGGGTCGCCTTCGCGGGGCTGAACTTCTACACCTTGATCGGCCGCGGCGCGGACTACTCCTGGAGCGCCACCTCGGCCGGCCAGGACATCACCGACACGTACGCCGTCGAGTTGTGCGAGCCGGGCGGCGGGACACCCACCAAGAACTCGACGCACTACCTCTTCCGGCACCAGTGCGTCCCGATCGAGAAGCTCGAGCGGCACAACGCGTGGTACCCGAGTCTCGGGTCCTCGGAACCGGCCGGCTCCTACACGTTGGTCGCCCAGCGCACGAAGTTCGGCATCGTCACGCACCGGGGCACCGTCGGCGGGAAGCCCGTGCTGTTCACCAAGAACCGGTCGACCTACGGGAACGAGGCCGGCTCGGCGCTCGGGTTCATGCTGTTCAACGACCCGGACGCGATCCACTCCGCGCAGGACTTCCAGAACGCGGCGACGAACATCGGCTACACGTTCAACTGGTTCTACACGGACAAGACCGACATCGCCTACTTCAACTCCGGCGACAACCCGGTCCGCCCGGCCGGGGCCGATCCGAACCTGCCGACCTGGAGCACCTATGAGTGGCAGGGCTGGAACCCGGAAACCAACCGTGCGACGTACACGCCACCGGCTCAGCATCCGCAGGTGGTCAACCAGGACTACCTGACCAGCTGGAACAACAAGCAGGCGCCCGGGTTCTCCGCAGCCGACGGGAACTTCGGCTACAACTCGGTCTACCGCAGTCAACCGCTGGACGACCGCATCAAGGCGGTGATCGGGTCCGGGCAGAAGTTCAGCCGCGGCAAGTTGGTCGAGGCGATGGAGGATGCGGCGACCGTCGATCTCCGCGCGGACCAGGTGCTGCCGTATCTGCTCCGGGTGCTGAAGAGCGAGCTGATCACCGATCCCGCTGTCGCTGCCGCGGTCGCCAGGCTGGAGGCGTGGCAGGCGGCCGGCAGTCATCGGAAGACAGCCAACGAGGCGACGAAGACCTACGACCACGCCGAGGCGATCCGGATCCTCGACGCCTGGTGGCCGCTACTGGTCCCCGCGCAGTTCCAGGGTCTCGGTCCGGACCTCTACGGCGCTCTGGTGAGCGCGCAGAAGATCGACGAGCGTCCGAGTGCCCAGGGCTCGGCCTTCCAGAACGGCTGGTGGGGATTCGTCCAGCGGGACCTGCGCAAGGTCCTCGGCGACCCGGTCAAGACCCCGCAGCCGGTGACGTACTGCGGTGGTGGCTCCTTGGCCGCCTGCCGCACGGTGCTCGCCTTCTCCTTGCTGGCGGCAACCAAGGTTCCGGCGGCCACGACCTACCCGGCGACCGCGGACTGTACTGCGGGCGACCAGTACTGCGCGGACCAGATCGTGCACCAGCCGATGGGCGGAATCACCCAGGGCCGGATGACGTGGGTCAACCGGCCGACCTACCAGCAGGTGGTCGAGTTCCCGGCGCGCCGTGGTGATGACGTCAGCAACCAGGCGGTGGGCAAGACCGCCACCGCTTCCAGTTACGAGACCGGGCTGTTCAACTCGCCGCCCGCGAAGGCCGTCGACGGGGACCTGGGGACACGGTGGGCGAGCAAGTGGTCCGACCCGCAGTGGCTGAAGGTGGACCTGGGCGCCGAGCAGACGATCCGCCGTGTGGTGCTCCGGTGGGAGGCCGCGTACGGGTCGGCGTACCGGATCGAGGTGTCCCGGGACAACGTGAACTGGCAGCAGGTGTTTGCCACCGGCAACGGCGATGGCGGGGAGGACGTGGCCAGGTTCGCGGCGACCACCGCGCGGTATGTGCGGATCACCGGGACGCGGCGGGCGACGTCGTACGGGTACTCGCTCTACGAGTTCCAGGTCTACCGCCAATGACGAGCATGGGGCTGGAAAGATGACGGTATGAACCAGAACTTTCCTCCGAACCCTAACCAGCCGTACCCGCCGCAGCAGGGCTACCAGCAGGGGCCGCCGCCGGGGTACGCCCCGCCGCCCGGCTACCAGCAGGGCCCGCCGCCGCAGCAACGTGGCTACGGGCAGCCCGGGTACGGCCAGGCGCCGGGCGGGTACCAGCCGGCCCAGCAGAACGCGCCGCACGTGGCGCCGCAGGGTTCGCCGTACCCGGTGCTCGTCTCGACCATGAACGACCTGCCCGGGTACACCGCGGAGAAGGTGTTCGGCGAGGTGTTCGGGCTGACCGTGCGCAGCCGGGACTTCGGCTCGAACTTCACCGCGAGTTTCCGGTCGCTCGGCGGTGGCGAGGTGCCGGAGTACACCCAGATGCTGGCCGAGTCGCGGCACGTCGCGGTGATGCGGATGTGCCAGATGGCGCAGCAGATGGGCGCGAACGCGATCCTGGCGATGCGCTTCGACTGCAACGAGATCGCCCAGACGATGAGCGAGGTGGCCGCCTACGGCACCGCGGTGATCGTCCGCAAGGTGGAGCCGCCGCGTCCGCAGGACGTCGCCAGACCCAGTGAGGATGATGCGAGTGACAGCTGAACCCGTGTGCCCCGCACTCGACTTCGGACCCGACTTCCGTTGGGGGGTCTCGACGTCGGCGTACCAGATCGAGGGTGCCGTGACCGAGGGTGGTCGCGGCCCTTCGACCTGGGACACATTCTGCGCCTCACCGGGCGCGGTCCTGAACGGCGACACCGGGGAGGTCGCCTGCGACCACTATCACCGGTATGCCGAGGATGTCGGGCTGATGCGCGATCTCGGGGTCGACGTCTATCGGTTCTCCTTCTCTTGGCCGCGGATCCAGCCCTCTGGTGTCGGTCCGGGCAACGCCGATGGTCTCGACTTCTACGACCGGCTGATCGACTCGCTGCTGGCCGCGGGGATCCAGCCGGCGCCGACGTTGTTCCACTGGGACACCCCGCAGGCGCTCGAGGATGCCGGCGGCTGGGCGTCCCGGGACATCACTGGGCGGTTTGCCGACTACGCCGCCCTGCTGGCTGAACGCTTCGCCGACCGGGTGCCGCTGTGGATGACGATCAACGAGCCGGTGGTGCTCACCCTGCTCGGGTACGCCGTGGGTGGTCACGCGCCGGGGAAGCAGTTGGGGTTCGAGGCGCTGCCGGTGGCTCATCACCAGTTGCTCGCGCACGGCCGCGCAGTACAGGCTCTGCGGGCGGGTGGTGCGTCGAATATCGGGATCGCCTCGAACCATGCTCCGACCTGGCCGGCCAGCGACAGTCCTGAGGACGTGGCTGCCGCCGGCTTCTACGACAACCTGGTCAACTGGCTCTTCGCCGATCCGGTGCTGCTGGGTCGCTATCCCGAAGGGCTGGGGGAGGCGATGCCCGGCCCGGTCGCCGAGGACCTCGAGGTGATCTCCACCCCGATCGACTGGTTCGGCCTGAACCACTACGCGCCCGTCCGGGTCGGCGCTCCCACCGGCAACCCCGACACCGCGGCCACGGACGGCATCCCCACACCTGAAGGTCTTCCTTTCGAACCACGTGTGCTGGAGGGCTATCCGCGCACGGACTTCGGCTGGCCGGTTGTTCCCGAGGCTTTCGGGGAGATTCTGCAGACCTTCAAGACCCGGTACGGCGACCGCCTCCCGCCGATCTACATCACCGAGAACGGCTGCGCGATCAACGACGAACCGGTCGATGGCGTAGTCACCGACCAACGCCGGATCGACTACCTGGACGCCTATCTCCGGGTCCTGAAACAGTCGATCGACAACGGCATCGACGTCCGCGGCTACTTCCAGTGGTCGTTGCTGGACAACTTCGAGTGGGCCGCCGGGTACTCGCAGCGATTCGGCCTGGTGCACGTGGACTTCAAGACCCAGGCGCGCACCCCGAAAGCGTCGTACCACTGGTACCGCAACCTGATCGCCAAGAGCCGAGAATGAACCAGGAGCCGTCGGCGTCGGACGCACCGGCTTCGCCTAGCGCCGTTCCGGAGGCTGCGGCTTCGGGGGTGGGCGCTCCTCTATCCCCCACTGGAGGTTCAGCCCTTGCCGAACCGGTGGTGCCGGTTCGGCGGCGGTGGACTGCGGGTGTTGTGCTGGCGAACGTCGGGGTGTTCGCCGCCTGGCTCGGGCCGATTCAGGTGCTGCTCGCGAAGCAGTCCGATGCCATTTCTCCGGGCAACAAGGAGTTTGTCTTCGGTCTGGTCACCGGTGTCGGTGCGGCGGTCTCGGTGGTCGCGAACCCTTTGTTCGGGGCGATTTCCGACCGCACGAGATCGCGCTTCGGCCGTCGGGTGCCGTGGGTGCTTGCGGGTGCGCTCGGCGGGGCGGTGGGGTTGCTGGTGCTGGCGGGCGCTGGTGCGGTCGCGTGGATGCTGCTCGGCTGGTGCCTGGTGCAACTGTTCTGCAACGCGTTGCTGGCGGCAATCACCGCCGCTGTGCCGGACCGGGTGCCGAAGCTCCAGCGCGGACTCGTCGGCGGTTGGGTCGCGCTCGCCCAGACGCTCGGTGCGCTGGTGGGAGTCGGACTGGCCACCGTTGTCGGAGGGGTCGGCGTCGGCTATATCGCTTGTGCCGCCTTCCTGCTCGTCTCGGTGATTCCTTATCTGCTGATCAGCGGCGACCAGCAGTTGACCGAGCGGCCCGCGCTGGTGTGGCGTGAATTCTTCGCCGGGTTCTGGGTGAGCCCTCGGCGCTTTCCCGACTTTGGGTGGGCGTGGTTGACGCGCTTCCTGCTCAACCTCGGCAATGCGCTCGGCACGCTGTACCTGTTCTTCTACCTGCAGGACGCGGTCGGCTACGACGATCCCGATACCGGCGTACTGATCCTGACCGCCATCTACAGCCTCTGCGTGATCCTGACGGCCGTCGCCTCCGGTAGTTGGTCGGACCGCCTGGCCCGCCGGAAGGTCTTCGTGACTTGGGCGGGCGTCGTGATGGCGCTAGGCGGCGTGGTGCTCGCGATCTGGCCGACCTGGTCCGGCGCGCTGGTGGGAGCCGTCGTCCTCGGTATCGGCTTCGGCGTGTACCTGTCGGTGGACTTCGCCCTGCTCACGGAGGTCCTGCCGAGCGCGCGCGACCGAGCGAAGGACCTCGGCGTGATCAACATCGCGAACTCCCTGCCGCAGGTGATTGCTCCCGCTATCGCAGCACCTGTGGTGCGCTTCCTTGGCGGCTACCCGGTGCTGTACGTACTAGCCGCCGCGGTGACGCTGCTAGGCGCAGTACTGGTTCGGCAAGTCAGGTCGGTCGCTTAGTCTGCTTGCTATGCCGCTGTATTCCTTTGAGGGCGTCAGCCCGACCGTCCACCCGGAAGCCTGGATCGCGCCGACCGCCACCCTGGTCGGTGACGTCGTCGTCGAGAAGGGCGCCTCGATCTGGTACGGCGTGGTGATCCGCGCCGACCTCGGCCGGATCGTCATCCGCGAGGGTGCGAACATCCAGGACAACTCGGTGATCCACGTCGGCGACGGGGTCTGCGAGGTCGGCCGGAACGCCACCGTCGGTCACCAGTGCCTCGTGCACGACTGCGTGGTCGGCGACCAGGCCCTGATCGGCAACGGCGCGATCGTGCTCGACGGCGCCGTGGTCGGCGAGCGCACTCTCATCGCCGCCGGCGCCACCGTCACGCCCGGCTCGGTGATCCCGCCCGAGTCCGTCGCGCTCGGCAGCCCGGCGAAGAAGATCATCCCGCTGGAAGGCACCGCCAAGCTCTTCGTCGACCACAACGCCGCCGTCTACCACGACCTCGCCCGCCGCCACGCGGCCTCTGTCGAGCTAGTCGCCGAGTAGCTCCGGCGCGAGTCCCTGGGCGTCGAAGGCCTCGACCTTCTTGACCGCGGGCGCCTTGGCCGGGACCACGAGAGCGAAGAAGCGCTGGCTTCGGGAGGCCGGCGTACCCGTCGCGGGTGCCTGGTACGTCGTACCGTTCGCCAGGGTGATCTTGACCGAACGGGCGCCGTAGTGGGTCGCTCCGTAGACCAGGCTGTAGTTGAGCTCAGTCAGTTCGGGCTTCGTGCCGCTGGTGGCTGTTTGCGCGCGCCAGTCGACCCTGGCGTGCGGCTCGGGACGGTCGAAGCAGGCCGCCGCGTCGAACACTCCCTGCGGGATCACCTCCAGACAGCCGGCTTCCGAGGTCGTGGGACCGGCCTGGTAGGACACCATGCCCCAAGGACGGCCGTTCAGCCTGGTCTCGGTCTGCACGTAGTAGCCGTGCGGGCGGAAGGCGTTCGCGTCGGGCAGCTTTGTGTACATCTGGTTCAGCCAGGGCTGGGGGAGCGGGAAGCTCGGCAGGTTCGCCCGCTCTTGGCGCGGCGGGTTCTCGCTGACGACCTTGCCGGTCTTCGGGTCCATGACGATCGTTCTAGTAGGCGTGGGGAGCCCGGCCACCGGAGGTTCGCTCTGCGGGGTGGCGGCGAGTGTCTGGATCGCCAGGATTACCCCGGCGGTGACTACGGCAACGCCCGCCAGCGACCCCGCAGTACGGCGTCTCCTGAGTCGACGGACGCGGTCATTCACCAGTGCGGCTGGATCGGACGGGCCGGTCGAAGGATCTGCCAGGTCGAGCAGGCCGTCGCGCAGGCGTTCTAGCTGGTCTTGGTTCATCGGTGCACCTCCTGAGCGTGGTTGTCGAGGGCCTTCCGGAGTACTGCGAGGCCGCGGCTGGCGTGCGACTTCACCGTGCCGACGGAGCAGCCGAGCAGTTCGGCGACCTCCTGCTCGGGCAGGTCCTCGGCGTACCGGAGGAAGATCACCACTCGTTGCATGGGGCTGACTTTTCGGAGCGCCTGCTTCAGCGCGTTGCGGTCGTCCACCTGGGTTGTGGGTGTCGCTTCGGCCCGTGTGGCGGCAGGCTGCCCGGCTTCGGGCTCGGCGGTCGCCTGCTCTCCCCACCACTTGCGCCGCCGCCGGGAGAGGAAGGTGTTCAGCACGATCTTGCGGAGATAGGCGTCCGGGTTGCCGTCAGCCACCCGGCTCCACCGGAACCACAGCTTCGCCAACGCCTCCTGCGCCAGATCCTCCGCATACCCGTGATCCAGCGTCAGCCCGACCGCCAACCGCACGGTCGAGCCCCACCGAGCCCGCACAAACTCGTCAAACCCATCCTGATCCCGCATCCATTCACCCCTCTCACCTGATCAACCCCCAACCCCCCTCCCAGGTTGAGGTCCCCGCGGGGTCAGCGCTGGTGCGGCCGGCCTCCGCCGGTGCTGCCGCGGTGCAGTGTGAGTGCGGTGCGGGTTCTCTGCCGGTTCGGTGCGGGGTTGGGGCGGTTGCGGTTACTGTTCGGTTCGGGAGGGATAGAGATGGCTGAAACACAGCAGTCGGTCGGGCTTCGCAGCCGGTGGTTTGCGATCGTCGCCTTCGCACTGGTCGGCGCCTCAACCCAGCTCGTCTGGCTGAACTTCGCCGGCGTCACCACGGTTGCCGCCGAGCGCTATGGCGTCTCGGAGAACGCCATCGGCTGGCTGGCCCAGGTCTTCCCTCTCCTGTACGTCGTGCTCGCGATCCCGGCCGGCCTGATCCTCGACCGGTGGTTCCGCAGCGGCTTGCTCGTCGGCGCCGTCCTGACTGCACTGGGCGCCTGCCTGCGGCTCATCGGCGACGACTACGGCTGGCTGCTGGCGGGCCAGATCGTTGCCTCGGTCGCCCAGCCGCTGGTCCTCAACGCCGTCACCGGCATCACCGGCCGCTACCTCGCCGAGAAGGACCGCCCGACCGGGATCGCCGCCGGCACCGCCAGCATCTTCGCCGGCATGGTGATCGCCTTCCTCCTCGCCGCCATATTTGCCGACGGCAACCAGCTGCCGACCATGCTCATCCTGACGGCGATCTTCTCGGTGGTCTCCGCGCTCGTCCTGCTCGTTGCGCTGCGCAAACCAGGCGAGCACAAGGCAGAGCACCGTCGCCCGGATCGCAGCGCCCTGAAGGTGGCGTGGGGCGACTCGCTGATCCGCCGGCTCTGCGTGCTGGCGATATTCCCGTTCGGGGTCTTCGTCGCCATGACCACCTTCGCCCAGGCCCTGCTGGAACCTGCCGGAGTCAGTGGCGAGACGGCGAGCACGATCCTCCTGGTCAACGTAGTCGCCGGCGTGATCGGCTGTGCGGTGATCCCGGTGATCGTGGTCAGGCATCGCGCGGAGTCCGCCCTGCTCGTGATGAGCCTGCTGCTGACCGCACTCGCCTGCGTGGCCCTCGCGTTCGTGCCCAGCGCGCTGATGGGATTCGTCGCCATCACGGTGATCGGGTTCCTGCTGCTGCCCGCCCTGCCGATCGTGCTCGAACTGGTCGAGCGCCGTACCGGTGAAGCCGAAGGAACCGGCGCCGGCCTGATCTGGATGGCGGGCAACCTGGGCGGACTCCTCGTCGCGATCGTGGTCGGCCTGCTGGTGGATCACCCGATGGCGGCGTTCCTGGTGATGGCGGCGGTCGCGCTGATCGCAGTACCGGGCGCACGTGCCCTGCGAGGTCCTATCGCCGCGCTTGAACCCGTAGAGCGATAGCGGTCGCGGCCGTCGCCAGGAGACCGCCGACGCCCGCGGCGATGAAGGTCACCCGGGCGTTGGTGTGCTCGAGCAGAAGACCACCGAAGACGTACGAGATCCCCGCCGCCAGGCCGATCGCGCCGTACAGATTGCCGAAGACGCGGCCGAGCATCGCCGGCGGTACAACGCGCTGCAGGTGCGTGTTGATCGCTACGTCGAGCGCGGCGATGCCGACTCCCCGGATGGTCTGCAGGGCGAGCGCCGCCCAGATCGCCCAGGCCAACCCGGTGAAGAGGTTGCCCAGACTGCTGATCGCGAGACCCGCGATGAGGAGCACGGGCATCGCGAAGCGGCTCGCGTACCTGGTGAGCAACGCGTAGCCCACGACCAGGCCGATCCCGACCCCGGCATACAAGGTCGCCGCGGCGGAGTCCCCGCCGTGCAGTTCGTCCTTCGCGAGGAACACCATCGCCACGTCGTCCACTCCGTTGAACGCCACCACCGCGAAGAACCCGAGGCCGATCACCCGCACCGTCTTCGTCTTCCAGATGTAGCCGAGGCCGTCGCGCGCGTTGCGGAGTACCGACGTACCGGAGTGTTCGTTGCTCGGCGGCAGACTCGGCAAGCCCATGAGCAGGACCGCGGACACGAAGAACGTCGCCGCGTCGATCAGCAGGATCCCGCGCACGTCGAGAACCAGGAACAACGCTGCCGCCACCAACGGCCCGATCGCCTCGAGCCCGTAGGTGCCGGCCCCAAGCGTCGAGTTGGCCGTCTCCAGGTCCTTGTCCGCCACCAACGCCGGCACCGCGCTCCGGCTGCTCGCTTGGAACACCTGCGCCACCAGGCTCCGGACCGCCACCAGCACCAACAACACCGGCAACGGCGGCAACGCCACCGCCATCACCACCACGAGGACCCCCTGCGCCAGATCGCACCCCACCATCACCTTGCGCAGATCAATCCGATCCCCGACCACCCCCGCGAACGCCCCGAACAACCCCGGCGTGAAGTCCCCGGCCAGCAACAACAACGCCACCGCCAACGCAGCCCCCGTAACCCCCTCGACGTACAACAGCAGCGCCACCAGCCCCAGCGAGTCCCCCAAGAACGACACCGCCCGAGCCACGAACAACCGCCGAAACCCTCGATTCCCGCGCAACACCCCGACCCCACCCACCGCACCCCTCCTCCACCTCCCGACCCTGCCCACCAGATCCTCTAAGATGATTCAGCAACACCGGGGGACCCACAGTCCCACCCGCCGACGTGGCGCAATTGGTAGCGCACCGCTCTTGTAAAGCGGTGGTTAGGGGTTCGAGTCCCCTCGTCGGCTCTCTGACCAGGCAATATGCCTGTCGGCTCATGAGTCAGAAGCCTCCTGCCCATGGTTTACCCCATGATTTTGGCGCTCCTGGTGCTCCGGCATCGCTCCGGCGAGGGCGTGGGCGGCCTCCGGATTGCGGGCTCTCCGAGCAAAGTAGACATCCTGTGTCATGGATGGGCGGGACTGGCCGAGCTGGTCGGCTACCTGCCGTGCGGTCTGTCCCGCCTCGTCCAGGAGCGTCGCCGTTGTCTTCCGGAAGTTGTGCGAGGTCACCCAGGACAGTTCGTCAGCAATCGTCGGTTGACCAGCCGAGCTGACCACGTCCATCAACGATGCGCGTGACGACCGGGACAGCCGGTAGGCATCTGCCAGCACACGAGCCTCGGCCAGGTCCACCCGCACTCGCCCAGTTTCGATGAGACTGAGCCGGTTCTTCGACCATCCCAACCGCTCCGCGGCTTCAACCTGCTTGAGGCCGGCCTCCCGACGAGCCTTGCCGAGCAAGCGGCCCAATTCACGACGGAGCTCATTGCCGATTGGCTGTCGAGCTAGGCGAAGGTCCTTGCGGACGTTGTTCGGGTCCCGAAAGCCACCCAGAGCGTCTAGGAAGACTGGATCCTCCAGCCGGACGCCCGAACTGAAGCGCCGCTGAAGCATGGCCATCGCCCAGGGCGGCAAAGTCAGGACACGCTGACCCGCACGCGACTTCGTGCGCCGCCTAACGAGTCCCTGACCTTTGATGCGGTTGATCTGCGAGGTGACAGCTACTTCGCTCCTCTTGAAGTCAACTTCAGTCCACAGGACAGCCAATGACTCTGCAATCCGAACGCCGGTGGCCAGCAGGAACATCGAGAGGTCGGGAATGTCCGCCCGAATGGCTCGCTCGTCCTTCGCCAGCATCGCGAACCACTTGACGCGGTCTTCATCCGTTAGCGATCTCGGAGCTTTCTGCGGCGAAGCATCGAGGGATTCCAGTTCCCTGACTGGATTGGCCAGAATCGCCCCGTGTCGCACGGCAAGCGAAAGAACCCCAGAGATGACGCTCTTGCAGGTCTTCGCAGACACCGCGCCGACCTCGTCCTTGATTGCGGTGATGACCTTGTCCAGCAGCGGGGTTGTTGCCTCGCCCAACCGCACTTCGCCGATACGGGGCAGGATGTTGCTCTTGAGTTGCTGCTGATAGGTGTAGAGCGTGCCCGGTGAACGCTTGTCGTCCTTCACCATGGACTCGAGCTTCGCCAGGTAGACGTCAGCGGCAACGGTGAATCGTGTCAGCGAGGTTAGCGTGCCGGAGCTTGCGAGCTGTGACCGTTCCCTGAGCTTCGACACTAGGTTGGATTCTGCCGCCGTCCGGCTCTTTCCGTAGGCCTCAACCTGTCGCGTGCGACCGTCGTAGTCTCGGTAACCGGCCACTGCCCGGAAGCTGTCGGCTTTGCCCTTGTCGTTGGTGTGAGCCACGTAGGTCCGCACTTTGCCCCAGGTGCCGAGAGGTAGCGGCTTCCTTGCCATCGTCCCGCGCCCGACCTAGGACGCAGACTTCTGGGCGTTGAACCAGGCAACGACATCTTCCGGGTCATATCGCAGATGCTTGCCGACCCGAACGCCAGCAGGGCCGTAGTTGTGGCAACGCCACTTGTACAACGTCTTGACGGGTACACCGAGGTACTCTGCGACATCCTCAACGGTCCATCGCCGCTGAACGCTGGTAGCCATCGTTTGAACCTTTCTCAGCTGGGATCTTCAAGGGACAGGGCTTCGATTTCGTCTCGTGCGATGCGTCTGTGTTCGCGTGCTTTGGCGGCGGCGGTGCTGGCGAGGAGTGCGTCGCCGATGGTTCGCCAGCCGGTGTTGGCGTAGGTGAAGTTGCCGACGATGAGGGTGGTTTCGGTGTCGCCGGTGTGTTCGGCGGTGCGGTGTCGTTCGCGTCGCCAGTTGGCCCGTGCTTCGCGGAGTGCTTTGAGGGTGGTGGAGTACTGGCGGGACTTGGTGGAGAAGTGGCCGCCGAAGCCGAGCATGTGGGCCCAGAGCCTGAGGCGCTTGTAGGACAGGCGGCCGGAGTTCTTGGCGGCTTGGCCGGGGTCGAGGTCGGAGCCGGGGCGGCCGAGTCGCCAGCACGCGTCGACCAATCGGCCGGCATGGGTGTGCTCGGTGGCGTACCGGTTGACGGTCGCGTTGGTGAGGCGTGCCGATGAGTGCCCGGTGGCCTCTGCGCCTTTGGTGGCGTACTTGGCCAGGTATCCGGCGACGGCGGTTTCGGTGATAACGCCGTCGACGGCTTGCCGTACGGGTTTCACGTCGAGTTGCTGGCCCCAGTGAATGAGCCAGCCGTCGGGCTTGTCGGGGTGCGGCAGCGACCGGAAGCGGGTGGTTTCGACGGCGTGCCTGACGGCTGCGGCGAGCAGGGTGAAGTCGGCGGCGAGGTGAGGCACGACCAGGAGGCCGGGGTCGAGCGGGTTGGTGCCGTCGAGGCGCAGGAGGGCGTGGAAGTGAGCGACGCCGCGGGACTGCATTTCGGCGACCTTGCCGTAGGACAGTTTGAGGGTGACGCGGTGTTTCTTGGCCCAGCTGCGGAGGGTGTCTTTGGCGCGTTCCATGGTGCGGCGCCACAGTTCGCCGGACAGGGCGTTCCAGACGACCTGGTGGTCGTGGTCGTAGCAGTCCAGGCACAGCGGGGTGCCGAGGATCTTCTCCCCGTCGCGGTGGACCTGTGAGCAGCGTTGATCGATGCCGTGCGGGCACGGGTCGGGTTTGCGGCGTGGCCGGCAGATCTGGTTGCGGAGTTGCCCGTCGCGTCCTCGAGTCTTCCTGGCGGAGTGAACGGGCCCGAACGAGGGTGCGGTGAAGGTGACGAACGCGCACGGGTGCTGTCGCACCGATGCGGGGATGCCTTTGCCGCCGGTGAGACCGGCGAGGACGAGTTGGTAGGTGTCGCCTCGGTAGGTCTCGGCGCAGGAGGGGCAGACAGCGGCGCGGCGGTTGCCGCAGGCTTTGTAGATGACGCCGTCAGGCATGTCGTCGGTGTGGCGGGTAGAGATGATCCGGCCGGTGCGCTCGGACACGATGTGCGACTCACCCCGGAGCTGGATCGGGCGGGAGCAGCCGGCGGCCGAGGCGGTGTGGTCGAGCCACGCGTCGTAGTCGGCGGTGGTGGCGGCCCGGTGGATGGCCTCTTCGAGCCCTGAGGCGGCGTTGTACCGCTTGCCCGGGTCCACGGCCGGGCGAGTGTTCCCGGTGGCCTGTCCAAGCCCTTCGAGGCCGCTCAGGACCTCTTGGATGTTGGCGCGGGTGGTGGTCATGTTCGGCCTCCTTTCGAGACGTTTCGGTGCGGTGTCGGTGGGGCACCGAGAAACCGGCTGGCACGGTCCCGAACCCCATACGGGCCAGTCGGGCTGACCTCGCGCCTCCCCCAAGGGCCGGGGTCAGCCGCAACGACAGGACTCGGGTTGACGGTTACGTGTCACACGGTGGGTGCTGAGGCGGGTTCGAGTTCTGGGCTTCCGAACAGGTGGTAGCCGCAGCCGATGCAGTAGCGGCCGACGGTGGTTTCGCCGAGGACGACGGCGGTGTAGTCGTCGCCGGGTTCGAGGACGGTGGGGCACCAGTCGTGGTCGCCGAGGTGTTCGGCGGCGACCCAGTCGCACAGGAAGGTGTTGTCGGCGACGGCGCGGTGGGCGGTGAGTTCGGCGTAGGCGTTGAGGTCGATGCTCATCGGTGGGTCCCTTCGGTTGCTGGGTGGTGTGGTTCGGTGTTCGCCCTCACCCCCGGGAGTCGCCTTCCGGGGATGGGAGCCAGCAACGAACTGCCGGGGGTGGTTCCTTGTCAGCCGACGGCTGATTCATGGCACGGCAGACAACGGCCGTTCCAGTTGGTGCTTGTGATGGGTTCGCTGCAGTCTCGGCAGACGATGATCATGTCGCCGTCTTCGGTGAAGAGCTTGCCGTTGTGGAGGTAGAGCCGGATGGGCTTGAGGGTTCCGTCGTCGTCGCGGGTGTAGGCGTACCGGGTCATGGTTGATCCGCCCTTTCTGGTTCAGGTGTTGGTGTCGTCTGGTTCGAAGGTTGATTCGCAGACGCCGCAGGTGATCTCCCCGAGTTCGAGGACTGCTTTGGCGACGCGGATGCGGCGTGGGCATTGGCATGCGCAGGCGACCGCGTTGTTGGAGTTCTTCTCTTTGCCGGCCCCGATGGCTTCGGGGTGGCGGTAGGCCTTGAGTGCTTTGGTCAGGTCGGTGATGACCTGGGCGTAGGCCTTGGTGGTTTCGTCTCGCAGGGTGCAGGGCGACCAGCCGAGCTTGGGGTCTTTGGTGGGTTCGAGTCCGAGTTCTTTGGCGAGGGTCGCGAACTTCTCGTTGTGCCATCGGCCTTGGCGGCTGGTGTCCTTGATCTCGCGTGTGTTGGCCAGGCCGTGGGCTGCTTCGTGGAGCAAGGTGGTGAGGACTTCGGGGACGGGTCGTTTGAGTCCTTCGCCGGAGATGAGGACCTCGGCGAGTTGGTTGTCTCCGTGTTGCCAGCGGGTCGGGGCGTAATGCCCGTGTTTGGCTTGGCGGGTGGCGGTGCCGGAGCCGACAACGATGACGGCCGGTGGGACTTCGGGGTGGTTGGCGCGGATGGCGGTCCAGGCGTCTTCGAGTGCGCCGACGAGTTGGGCGGCGGTGAAGTCGTCTTGACGCCTTCGTGTCAGCCGGGCCTTGGGTGAGCCGACGCGGGTGGTCTGCTTCTTGGCCTTCTTGATGGTGACGGTGACGGCCGGGTGGCTCGCCCCGGTCTTGGATTCGCGGAGTTTGTTGCGTACGGCAATGAGTGATTGGTAGCCGGTGGCTCGTCCGCCTTGGGCGGCGCGGACTTCGTCCATACGCTGCTGGACGGACTCGAGCGCGGCGGTGGGTGTGCCGTTGTAGGTGGCGGTGGTCTTGGCGACGGTCCAGCCGGTGAGGCCGGTGAGGGCGGCGGTGTTGTGGCCGGTCAGCCCGGTCAGCTTGGTAGTGGTGGCCGGCGTCGGGGTTGTGGTGGTTGTCATGGCTGGTCCTGGTAGAAGGCGTCGGCGATGTCGCCGGGGTCAGACTCCGAGGTGGGCCGCAGCGTGGGGCAGTCGTGGAGGTGGTAGTCCCCGGGGCAGCCGCAGCTGCGCTGGGTGTCTGGTTCGTCCTGGATGGATTGGCGGGTCCGGGTGATCCAGCTGGTGATGACTGCGACGGTGGACCAGTCCCAGTTGGCGGTCCAGCCCACGATGGCCAGGTCGTAGCTGCCGAGTTCGACGCCCGCGGTGGAGAGTGCGTCGAGCAGTATGGCCTCTTGCGCGGATGACGGCAGGTAGCCGCGGGGTGGTTGGTTGACAGGGCCGTCGGGGACCTGCTGGCTGTGGTTGGTCACGATTTGTCTCCGTTCCACTCTTCGGGGACGTACAGCGGGCCGTCGGTCCATTGCTCGGTGTGGGTGGCGTGGGCGACCTGGTGGTCTTCGAGGAGCGCGCGGGCTTCGTAGAGGGCGTCGATCAGTTCGCTGATCGCGGTGACGGAGTTGGTGACGAGTTCGATCTCGACCGGGTTTCCGCCGAGGTCGATGACGACCTGGGGCGTGACGCCGTTGCAGGTGAGGTTGATGCCGGTGACGGCGTTGTTGTCGAAGTCGTAGCCGACGATGATTCGGTCTTCGCGTTCGTTGCCGTCGGGGTCGTGGTAGGTCATGTGCCCTCCTCGAAGCGGATGTAGAGCTGGTGCCATTGGCCGTGGTTGGACAGGGCTTGGCGGTGGTGGCTTCGGCAGTCGATGCAGCCGGTGGGCTTGGTGGCCGAGACGACGATGTAGCCGCAGTCGTGGACGTAGGCGTAGTCGTTGGTGGTGGTGACCAGGGCTGCGAAGCCCGTGTCGAAGGCGATTTCGACGCCGATCATGCGGCCCTGCGCAGGTGTACGGCTCGGCGGACGAGCTGGTTGACGTGGTTGTCGGTGAGGAAGGCACCTTTGATGCGGCGGGGGATGCCGCCTTCTGCCAGGAGCAGCCCGATCCCGAGGGTGTCGGGTGAGATGTCCTTGGCGGAGTGGCCTTCTTTGGCCCAGCCGGTGCCGAGGATGATGTCGGAGCTGGAATCGGTGGTGCAGCGGAACGCGAGCCGGTAGCTGAACAGGTCGCGCAGTGAGGTGGGCACGATGTCTGCCGAGGGCCGCTGGGTGGCGGCGACGACGATGATGCCTGCGGCGCGGCCGCGTGCGACGAGGTCACGGACGAGGGTTTTGAACTCGTCTTGTTGTTGGGGTGTGCCGACGGTGACGGTGAAGTAGGCGAGTTCGTCGATCGCCAGCAGGGTTGCCCGGTAGCCGTCTTGGCGGGTGATCTTCTTGCGGCCGGTGTGGGCAAGGTGCAGGTAGCGCTTGTCCATCTCGGCTTGCAGGTCGCGAAGGACCCGGAGTGCTTTGGTGATGTCGTTGCCGACGAAGTCTTTCGTCACCGGTGCGTAGGGCAGGAGTTCGACGAGTTTGCCGTCGATGAGGACCAGGTCCACGTCGGTGCACAGTGCGGCGTGGCTGACGATGTTGCCCAGTGCCACGGATTTGCCGGAGCCGGGCTCGCCTCCGAGCAGGATGTTGCGGTACATGAGTGGCACGTAGACCGCCCGGCCGCGGGTGTCGACGCCGAGGTAGGCCGGGGAGTAGATCGATAGGGAGCCCCTGGGGGCGGGGGTGGCCCCCGGCGTGCGCCGGGGGAACACCTGGAATCGGTTAGACATAGTCGGACACGTCTTCTCCGTTTGCGCCCAAGATCACGATGTTGCCGTCGTTCACGGCAGCGCTGGTCTTGGTCTTGGATGTCTTGGTGCGGGTCTCACCAGAGGTGCCGGTTTTGGTCGGCGGTGGGGTGGTGGACTCGGCAGGGACGGTCTCCGGGGTGATGAACGGCAGGAGCGCGTCTTCGTCGACTGCGGCTTCGGGCAGTCCGCTGGTGTCGTGCAGCAGTGGCGAGGTGATGTTCTTGTTCGCCAGCGGGTCGCGGCGATCGATGTCGATCCGCACGAGGGCGGCGTTGCGTTGCGACCGGGCGATGAGTGCCGAGCGCGCCCAGCACGCAGACGCCAGCGTCTCGGTTTGGTTCTCGAGCTTTTCGATCGAGAGTCCGGGGCGCATCCACAGCCAGACGACCTGTCCGGTCTTGGTGGAAAAGCAGCCCACGATGAAGGGCAGGTTGCCGGAGTAGTTGAGCATCCGGGTTTCGACCAGGCAGGCCCTGACGCGGTGGCGGGTGATGACGCACCACATCCGGTTGCGCAGGAACCGGCGTACCGGTGTGTCGGCGACGAGCCAGTAGAAGGTCCCGACCAGGAACACCACCGCGACCCAGGCGGGCAGCGTGTCGGCGAAGAAGGTCCGGATCGAGGCGAGGTGCCAGTGCCAGACGTAGACCAGTCCGGCGAGCACGGTGAATTCCCAGCGCCAGCGCCACAGGCTGAGCAGGATGACGACCGGGGTCGACTGATTCGGGCGGGTGATGGTCTCGACCGCTCCGGGCATGATGGCGGTGGGGCGTCCGCGGCGACCTTGTCGCCAAGACGACTTCGAACGGGTAGATTTGGGCATGACTCGCCCTCCCTCTCAGGGTTGGTGAGATGGAAAGACACGAGGCCGGGTTGGTTTCCTAGGCCGGGTCCGACCCCGTGTCTGTGTTCCAGGGAGCGGCCCCTCGGGGGGCCGTTCTTGGGTTAGCGGTGGTTCGGCGGCGTTGACACGTAAGCGTCACCCGCGGCGGCCTCAGACGAAGCCGACTTCCAGACCGCGTACGCGTAGTCGCGTGCGGCGTACAGATCGAGGCGCCGGTTGCAGGCCTCGCGGTACAGGTCGAACAGTTGCCAGAACGCGTCAGACGCGTACACGGCGAGGGCGTCGTTGCTCACCACAACAAGTGGCTCCGCCCGGTTCAGGGAGTTGGCGATGCTCTCGTCCAGCAGGACGATCACCATCTCGATCTCGACGATCTCGTTGCACTTGACCAGGTACTCGGTCCGTGCCTCATTCGCTGTGATGGTTCGGTGTTCCATCGGTTGCGACATGACTACCCCTTAGCTGAGCAGTTGCACGAAATCACGGGACGAGTGGAGAACTAGGCAGCCTTGCCAGCGGCCTGCGCGTTGAGAGTCTTCGCCCGGTACGCGACACCGTTCCGCCCGTTGGTGGCCCACGGCATGGCCTCCAGCTCGACCGGTACGACGACGGAGCCAACGTTGATCTTCGGCATGGCATTGCCCGCCAGAGTTACGTTGATCACCTCGCCGCCCGTCTCGTCGAGCGCCATCACCTGAACCTGCCAGAGCAGCTCGTTGGTGTTCCGGTCAGCCTTCTGCCGGCCGTTCTGGTCCTTCTTCTCCTCCACCGCCTTGGTGACCGTGAACGTCTTGCCCGTGGTGTCGATGGTCAGCTTCATAGGAATCGCCCCTTCTAAGGCGTCCGACCCCACTCCGATTGAGCAGGTGTTCTAGTTCAGAGCCTAGAACACTTGATTTCGAACTGACAAGCACCAAAGGTCACGAAGTGATCACACAGTGTTGACACTTACGCGTCAACGTGTACGCAGGCGGGAGACGTTATTCGCCTAGCCGGCCGCGGTAGGTCACGCGGCCATACGTGATGCTCTCGCCGTACTCCAGGACGTCACCGGAGTCGTCGTAGATCCAGTTCCGGCCGGACATGATGAGGGCGCCTTCGTCGAGGCCCAATCGTGCAGCTTGGTCAGGCGTAGCGAGCATCGGCTCGAACTGGTCCTGCCAGGCATCCACGGTCCGCTTGAGCGTGCTCGCGATATAAGTGAAGGTGCCTTCGCGGATCCGCTCCGCGCTGAGTAGCAGGGGAGCGCGTTCGGCAAGGTCGCCCTTGAAGTACGAGCTCGATGCCGAAATTGGCTTCCCATCAGCGCGATACGTGACGCGCACTCGCCGGATCACAGGACTGCCAACCTTCACGCCCAGAGCGTCCGCGACTTGCTCAGAGGCCTTGTCGAGAACGGCTTCCGTGATCTTCGCGTACTGGCCGGTGGGATAGACCTTGCCGGTTCGACGTGCTTTGTCGACTCGGTCGTTGGCGGCGCGGCCACGCTCATCCTCGGTAGTGACGATGCTCCCGACGCCGCGTTCAGGCCGGATATACCCCTCAGCGCGCAGGGTGGAGAGCGCCCGTTGGGCGGTCGCGATGGCGACTCCGTAGTCCCGCATGAGAGCCCGTACCGATGGGACGAGATCGCCTGCTTGCAGGTCGCCGTTAGAGATCCGGTTACGGATCTCGGTCGCGATCTGCAGGTACGGCGGTGCAGGACGCACCAATTTCGGCGTCATGACTAGACCTCAAACTCTCCAATCGGTGTTCTAGAACACCGCCAGCATAGATGCCGCGCCCTGTCAGGGTCTAGTAATCGTCCCGCGCGTTGACCCGGTCAATGCCGCCCAGTCCGGTGGCTTTTACTGACCGAGCTACCTCGACATCGGCAGGATCGGGCTTGACGCCTTGCTCCTTAGCGGCCAGCAGCCTGTGGTGCGCTGCCTGCAATTCGAGCACTTCGCGTAGGCGAGCCTCTTGGATCTCTTCCCAAGTCGCCATGGTCACTCCCACTTCAGTCCGGTGATGCGCTCGTACATCGCCACGTAACGAGCCCGAGTCTCCTCAACAACCTCCGTCGGAATCTCCGGACCCGGGGGTGTCTTGTCCCACGTACCCAGGTCACGCGCCCAGTCGCGCACGAATTGCTTGTCGAAGGAGATCTGCCGCTGTCCCGGCTTCCAGTCCTCATCCCGCCAGTACCGCGACGAGTCCGACGTTAGAACCTCATCCGCCAGGACTAGCGTTCCGTCGTTTGCGAGGCCGAACTCGAACTTGGTGTCTGCCAGGTGCACCCCCCGTGCCGAGGTGATCTCTGAGGCCTTGGTGAACAGTTCGAGCGTCTTCGCCTCAAGCGTCTTAGCCAGTTCCGGGCCAACAGCCTCCGAGACCTCCTCGAAGGTCATCGGCTCGTCGTGCCCATCCTCAGGCGCGGTCTTCGTGGTCGGCGTGAACACCGGCTGGGGGAGCTTGTCGCCCTCTCGTAGCCCAGGAGGGATCGACAGTCCAGAGATCTTGCCGGTCTCCTGGTAGGCATCCCAGCCAAGCCCAGCGAGGTAGCCGCGGGCGATGCACTCAACCTGGATGATGTCCACCTGCTGAACCCGAACCGCGCGTCCAGCGAACTCGGCCGGCACATCGGTACTCGAGATGACATGGTTCGGCATCACGTCCGCGAGCTGTTCAAACCACCACAACGACAGACTCGTCAGCAGCTTGCCCTTGTCAGGGATCGGCGTAGGCAACACCACGTCGTAGACCGACACTCGATCAGTCGCAACGAGGATCACCTCCCCAGGCCGATCGCTGTACACATCGCGAACCTTGCCCTGATGAAGAAGCTCCACAGTCACTGTTCTAGCACACCCAATCTTGGGTCTGTCTCGGGCCTTGCTCCAGAGCGAATCGTGCCTCAAGGGCAGCGGAGCCGGTGACGGTCCGATCGACTAGTTCCTGAGTGGCCCACCTGACAAAGTTTGCGAACTGTCTAGCCCCAATCACTGTATGTAGACGGGACCGTTCACCCGTGCGCCCCGATGTCGGGGGGTCAAGTTGCTTTGCTCTACGCCTTCCGGCTGGCGGACACCTCTAGGGGAGTTCAAGCTCCGACTCCTGATCCTCAAGGCTCTGGTTGTCAAGGGCAAGGAGTGCATCCAAGCGATCGGCCAGAAACTCAGCCAGCTCTGCTCGGAGTTCAAGCTCGCGCTCCAGAAGTGATGAAAGGAAAGAGATCCATTTATGAGGCGTACGAGTAAATGAAGTGGCAACTCCGACACTCTCCGTGAGTACGGCGCTTTCCGATCCGTCAGAACAGTTAAGCAGGATGGATCCCAGAAGTGTCCAATCTTCGGGTGCCGAAGGGCTTCTCAAGCTAAATAGAGCAGCTCCCGCAAGGCGCGCATCAGAAGCAGTAGACCGCAAAAGCTGGCGATGGAGTTCTGTGAAGCCCTTGAATTTAGGTTCTGCCGGCCTCGCATGGACCTCGGCCGTTGTACTGGATGCGAGCCACTGAATGATCAGCCGGGCGCCTCGGATATGCCTACTTGATCCGGCTTTGGTCGAGATAGGCAGTAACCGAGACAATATAGCTCTCTGCCTCTGCGGACTGTTCCCCACCGGAAGGTAGACACTTCGCGTCGGAGGAACTTTTGCCACGGCGCTTAGTGAGCGATCCAGAAGCCTCTCAGATATCTGGACAGACTCCGCTAAGCGTCTAGTTAGCACCCAGGCAATCAAGTCCGCCTCGCGACTACCGATTCTGCGGGAAAGGAGATAGGCAAGAATTGTGTCAATCGCTTCAACGGGTACTCGCGGGCGGCCATACGAAAGCAAGCGCCGGATAAGCATTCGCTTCGGCCTGGTCATGACTTTACTACTGCGAATGCCCTTCACGATGAACATATACTGATCCCGCTCTAAGCGCAGGCCTGCACCTCTGGGTGCTACCGCAGGAAGCGCAGCGTAGTCGATCAGCTGTGGATCCACCTCGTTGGCTACTTCTTCGGCAGGAGCCGCTTGAGACCTGGAAGGGGTCCGATGATCAAGCCGGAGAAGCAGCTCAGGTTCAGCTATGTCTCGGCCACGAAGTCGCGTTAGGGTCGTTAGTCTTGCCTTGCTCCAAGCGATCGCGCCATCCAGTCCTCCATACTTGCTAAGGACTGTTCGGGAATATTCGATCGCGTCCTTGTCTCCTGCCAGTTGCGCCGAATGGTAGAAATCTAGAGCTGGAGATATCTCAATTGGATACGATGCCATCAGCTTCTGGAACCAATTCTCGTTGCCGCGTTCGCGATAATACTGGTCGAAGCGTGCTATCGATGACCAGTCGACATTTCCGAGCAAGAGGTGGATGAGCCAGAATGCCCCTGCAAGTCTTGGCTCAAGCAGACCGGTCGAGGCCGCAAAGTCGTCGATTCTTCCGTCGCGGATAGATGATGGCATGATCTCAGCACACCGCCGCATCGCCCGACTATCTAGTCCGACAACTTGCTGCCCGCGTGCCGATGGGCGACCCAACTGCACGAGAGCAGTCAATATAGAGATCGCATGCGTCTGCGTCTGCAGAACGTCTTCAGGCCAAGGATCAGTTAGCTTGCCTATGATTGTTTCTCTATGTTTATCCGTCGGGCCGATACCGAGGAGACCCGTGATCGTGTATTCAATGACCCGGTTGAGTTTCTCCTCTGAGACGCCCGCGTCGGCCAGCCAGTTTAGGTCAGAAGCAGTGTTCAACCATCGTGGACCCACACAAACGGAGCCAATCGTCTCATCTTCCAGTTGATCGACGATTTCGCGAACCACATCGGCGACCGGCTTGACATCCGACCTCATGATCAGTCTCAAGAGCTCGATGCGCTGCGCAGGTGATTCAGCCACTCGCCTAACTAGCCTCGGAAGTAACGAGCTTCCGGGCGATACCTGTTGCATGACATACACAAGGCTGATGAGCCGTTGCGGAGAAAGATCTGTTATCCATTGCTCAACAACGGGGATTACGTGATCCCGTATGTCCTCAGGCGGGAGGCGGCGAAGCATCTCGGTTACCGCGCTGAGCCGCAGACCAGAAATCGACTTGCGAAGCACTTCAAGTCCAAGCTCAAGCAAGCTTCTCTGGAGTCGGCGGTTTGGTCCGAAAGCGCGATCTCCGGCGAGTTCTAGAGCAAGCAAGCTTCCACGCCGAACGAAGCGATCGTTACCCTCTCTATCAATGGATCTACAAACTTCGATAACATTGGCTGCCTCGCCAGGGTAGTTTCTTCCAACTCGTCCAGCAAAGAACAACGCGACGTTCCGCCAGTGTGCCGTCCTCGCGATCGCTTCAAATCGGCGATACCGCTGATCAGTATCTCGGGACGTGTCTGTGAGATGGCATGCGGCGAAGAATTCCTGAATGGATCTTAGTTCGAATCCGAAGATATCCGCAGGGGATTCGACAATCAAGACTAATCTCTCGCCGGCCTCCTTGGTGATCGCACGCAGTTCAGACTCTCGAACACTCACAGGCGAATAGGGATCCTGTGCTTGAAGGAATGTGTCGACCAGCTTGATATATTCGGGACGTTCCAGGGCGGCGCTCATGGCTGTAGCGCGGGTAGCTTCCTCGTGCAAAACGTACCCTATGTACTTATGGAGTCCGATCAGCAACTCTTTCTCGGACTGAATGATATTACGGCCTTTTGCCGTTTCGCGCTTATAGATCACTTCTAGGTACTCGTCGAAGAGTGCTTCGCGCTGCCTAGGAGGGCTGCCGCCCGCCGAAATAATTAGTACGAGGATGGTGACTTGCAAGGGGGTGTTGGTAAGAAGTCGGATTTGAGGATCAGCCAGACATTCTCCAATGCTTTCCCTGAGTCTTGAAGATTTCCCTTCATCCAAGTTCCGCGCAACGATCCACTTCTCGACATAATCCCGAACTTGTTCGGGCTCAAGCCTCGCGAGGCTGAAGTGCATGTAGCTCTTTGGATCGAATTGCTCGACATATCCCGTTGGGCGTGTGGTAGCAAAGACCTGAAGATCCGCCTTGAGTACCGACTCGCATTTCGTTGTGAATTCGCCCAGTCGTTCGAGTAGCCGTTTTCGAAGGGTGGGGTCCGTTACCTCATCAAGGCCGTCAAGGATGAATAGTACCGGATTCTCTTTAATAACCCGATGCAGCTCGGTGACAGATATGTCGCGAGCAGTTACCTTTTGTATATGTTCTGCAATGTACGAGTCGAGGGTATCGGCGTCTAATGGTTGGGCATGCGCGGACCGCTCTGCGAGCCATTGTCCGAAGTCTCGTAGAACTATACGGAACGGAATTCGAGGAAGTACCGGAAAGTACCTTTCATCGTCCGTTATCTCCTCCAGACGACCAAGTAGGTTGGCTCGATGAAGTTGCGCTACATACTGACCAACCGTCGACTTCCCTTCGCCGGGACCGCCGACCAGGACTACTTTGTCCACCTTCTCGGAAATGAGGAGACGAGCCATCGCTACACGATCGCCGCTGCGGCCTTGCCCATACGATTCCTCTGCTATTGCCAGCAGCTTACTGGACATGCTGCGATGGAGATACCTGACATCGGAATCTAGATCAAAGAAGACTTCCTGAAGGCGAACAGGCTCTTCCGAGACATCTCCAGCCTGATCCAGTTGAGCATTTTCTTCACGCCCAAGGAGAACTTGCAGGTACGATCGAACCGTCGTGGTTGTTTCGTCCAATGAGCGATTCTTCTCTTCGAGAAGCTGCGCAATCAAGTCGCCGGGAACTATGAGGTGGAGGTACGCGGTCCGGATGGCAGGGTACTTCTCTAGAAGGCGAGAAACGTCGTCGCTGCCCCAAACTGCACAGTTTCGGATCTTATCTCGGTATCGACTGAATGTTCGTTCAATTCTATCCAGCGTTCCAGATCCGGCGACAGGGGAAAGCGGAACATTTGTTATGAGGATGTAGTTGTCACACGGCAATTTGTATTTGTTGACGATCTTGTCGAGTTCCGCGTCGAGTTCTCTGACAATCGCCTTGCGAGATTTGTCAACGCCGACCAGTTCCGTGTTGTGAAATTTGACCTGGAAGATCCACTCTCCGGACCACGGTTCTGTTGTGGAGGGATAAGGTGCCTTTCCGGAGAAAGTAGCCTCTCGGCCGCCGTCTCGGCCAGTGCCGAAGGTGATCGTCCCGCTTCCGATAACTTCCTTCAGCAGTGCCTGCACCATCCGCTCGAACTCGTCTGCTCCGAGCGAGTTGAGCCGATACTGGGGCATGTTTCCTCCGTATCAAAGACGTGCGGGGCGGAGATGAGTGGCAAACTCTACGACATCTGTGCGGCGATCGTCTGCGCTTCACGTGCAAAACCGGTGGGCGTCTTGTATTCGTAGGCATCGACGGCTCTGATAGAAGGCGGGTACCTAGGGTCATCGCCAGCACTGATCGAGCTGGCAGGCAGACGGCAGTCTCCTCGACTGTGCTTGATGACGTAGCCATGGCGGTTGGTGCGTACTTCGCAGCTGCTGCTTCGAGTCGTCGGAGTGCGGCCAGTACTGACGAGGAGAACCGCAGGCCTCGGCGCTTGCGAGGTTGAGTGAGCCGGTCGGGGCTCTGGCGACCGGCATCTGTTGCAATCCAAGCTCCGACGTCCAGGCGGAAACTGACAGGGATCACCGAGCCGCGCATGTCCCTCCCTGAAGGAGAGCATCGCCGCGAGCGCTTCCTGACAAATTTCTCTACGTCTTCAAGACGGGCCCTCCAGGGCCCGAAAGCGCGCCGCCACCACAGGACCGGGGGAGCGGGGCAGCCTCCGGCTCCTCGCCTAAGGGCTCGTCGTCCCCGTCCCCCCGTTGGCTTGGCGCGCACGTGCCAAAGGGTGCCGGTCGCGGACAGCGGAAGTCCACATCAACGATCGACACCCTGTCGATGTACCTACTCGCCAATCGGCCGGCTGCTGGCCCGCCGTGGTCCAGACGCGCCTGCCGTCTGATCCTGAGCTACCGCATCGCCCCGCTAGCAATCATGGGAGGGACGGTCCGGCCCGGCCCGCATCAAGGGCGCCTCCGGCGTCGCTCCGCGATCGAGCAAGCTCGACCCTGGACCCGACCCGAACCGAACCTAAGGTCGGCAGCTATCGGGACGATGCGGTAGGACTGCCCGTGCCATTGACACGTAGCCGTCAACTGCGGCTGCTTATCTGCTGACGTTCTCAGAACGTTTGTGAATTAACCCCGATTTGAGACCGCTTACAAGTATGGAACATATTTCGGCAGCCCCATCAGAAAGGCCGCCGATGCGAAGTTGACCGTTTCTGATCGCGTACACTTTGGTGTTCATGTCTGGTGCAATCATTACTTCAGTGAGTCCGCTCAATTCGACCGGCCTTGCCTTCCGGTATGGCTGGAAGCGATTCCAGCTTCCATGAGGAACAGAAAAATACAGCGACGGAGAAAGTAAATCTTCACTCAATCTGCCGCGCATGGTCTCACTCGGGTAGCCAAACCAGATTAGGATCTCGCGATCCTCTCGGTTTCGGACGAACTCGAACCAGGTATTTCCGGTCGAATCTCTAGCCTGAATTAACCGAAACGACTGCAGGTCCAGCATGCCAAGATGGTCGACTCTCATCCCCGAGAGCGCCAATTCACCGTTGAGCTGCGACGCAAATTCAAGAAATTGATTGGACCACCAATCGAAGAACGAGTTTCCACGACTCTGCAACTCTTCCTGGAAAACCCTCCGTACGAAAGATGGTCTACCGACCTCTCGAGCGTAGCGTTTAATCGTCTTCTGGAAGAGGCTGGCGAGTGGCAAGATATCGCCGCCCGTGTCGGAGAGCCGAAGTGCGTCCAGGTACTCCCCGCGCTGGCTCGCGTGCTTCACAATCGCTGGCGGCAAACCCGCTTGGCCGAGAGCAAAGTTAGCTAGAAGTCGAGCGATTCGACCATTGCCATCTTCGAACGGGTGGATATGCGTCAGCCACGCGTGAGCCGCAGCGGCTCTAAGGGTTGCGCTCCCGGCCATCGGTTTCGCGAACCACTCGGTCAATTCAAACATAGCTGGACTCACATCGATAGGAAGATGTGGCTCATGAGAATTCTCACCAGCAATTCTCACATGCCACCGTTTGTAGCTCCCTGCGTGATCTTCACCAGCGCAGACCATCTGATGGAGGGATCGGATATCGGATTCGGCCAAGGTGCGACCGGCTCCAATGCCGTCGCGAAGGCGCTGTGCAAGAACCCGCGCACCATCCAGTCCGAGCACTGCCACCATGTCTGGATCACCGACGATCGCGTCGGTGAAGAGATGGCGGTCATAGTCTTCGGATACATCATTGGCTCGATCAGAAGTCAAAATTTCCCAAGTTCGCCTAAGGTCTGGCCCAACGCCCTCGATTGCATTGCTTTCGTAAACTTCTCGCGTCCGCTGAACCTGACCGAGCTCGTTGAGATTGAACTGGGCTAGGTCCTTCCTTACGGCATCCAGAGTTTGAGCGATCTTTTCCTCGTCAGAAAGAATCTTCTGCAGTTGCTTCGCAGTCTGTTCATCAACCTCTAGAAGATAAGGCGATCCTTCTAGCGCCTGGTCCATGTTAGTCCCTAACCCCCTGCTAGCCCGCCTATGTGTGACCTCACGATAAGGGCGAAATGTTCGCACAGCGGTAGGTGACACGTGCGTGTCAACGACCTTCTGTGGACAAGCGCCGACAAGGCGTCAGCTCGTGCCCCGCTGATCGCCGTTTCTGGTGGGATCGTATCCTCAGATCCTTGCCCCGTGCCAGATGAAACTCGCGTACGGCGGGTGTTGTGCTATGTCCTGTCGCACGCTTAGTCCAGGACACTTCGGACGTAGTCGACGCGCCCTTTGACCGCAACTCGGAAGCTCTTCCCTGTTGCGGTAGCCAGTGGTTCAGAGTAGGTCACCCTACCCATCTCATCGACAGCCGTCGTGATGAACCATCCAGCTTGATAAATGTTGTCGCCCATGAAACGGGACAGCATTTCCTGGTAGCGCTGGTTGTACGACATGCCGTCGAAAGCAGGGTCGACCGGGAACAGTGTCTTCTGGGTGCGGCGTGGAGCCTCCGTTTCTTTGTCCTCGCGTAGCACAAAGACGTATCCCAGCCACGGCGGTATCTCGCCGTACGCATCGTGCTGGCGCTGGGCAGCCCACGTGTCGGTACCACTGCCCAACGCTTCCTCAAAACGGTTGTTGATGTTCTTTCCAACCGAGCCCACTTGGCTCTTGAACTCCAATGCGGCTACCAGCGTTCCCTTGTAACGGACCGCCATATCCCACTTCTTGTGTGGCCGGTAGTAACCGGGGAGAAACGGCTCATAGACGATCGACTCCCGTGGCATTCCGGCCTCGATAAAGATGTGGGATACGAGGTCGCGGATGCCGTTCATGTGGCCGCCTGCTCGGGCCGCACCGCCATTGAGACCGCCGTCTGCGAGACGAGAAATCTGGTCCTCTCGCCTGGTCCAGAAGATGGATACAGCAGCTTGTGTCGGATCTGGAGCGTCTTCAGTCAAGGTCGAAGTCCTGTAGGTCGATCTGATAGGCGGCCGCCGCGGCGATTGTCGCAGCGTCCACATCGCGTCGCTGGAACGCGGTGCGTAGAGCGTCAGCCGTGTCACCACTGATGCTGTCAGGTGACGGTACACGGATCCGCTTCAAGTACTGACTCTGGAATCGCAGAGTGCCGCCCCGCATCCTGACGCAGTACGCCTCGATGAAAGCCTGAGCGATGCGTGACAGGAGGAGGCCGCCCAGAACCTCCATCTCCCACTTGGCAGAGACCACGTAGTAGACATTGTGATGAGGGTAATGTCCTCCCGGCTCCAGCACGGGGTGGATGGACGCCCGCATGTCTTGGATCAGCAGTTTAGGCCGTTTAGTGAGACTGTGATCGACCTTGTCGATCGTCCGATACCAAGCATGCGGCGATCGCTTGGCGACATGGCGATCTTTGATGCCAGCTCCCGACGTCTCAAGGTAAGTCTTCAGTCGTGGATAGCGCTCAAGCTCGACGAGCTTGCCGTCGGGGGCCCAGGGATCAACGAGATAGTGGCCTGACCACTGGAACTCGCCACTGGCGAGGTCGCGAACCATTGAGAGAGGTAGCAAACGGTCAGGCTCAACGGCGTCCGTCTCCGTGGTGACGAAGACCTTGTCGGCCCCCGTTGCGACGCCAATGCTCACCTTGGTGCCGGTGGAAGCATCGTGGAGCGGGTGGAAATGGTCATTGAGGTGCTCGATCAATCGTAGCCTGCCGGGCGAACCAGTTGGCCACGATTCTTCACCTGGGAACCAGTGCGGCAATCGATACGCTGCAACTCCAGTCGAAGCGAACTCGGCGGTGTTATCGTGTTGCGACCATTTAACCAACTCTGTAGCGCTGCCTGGATTGAAGTCCGCTGTGGTGTCAGCGGCTATGACAGCCCGTTGCTCGCCACGTCGTAGAACTGTAATCGCGGGATATGCCGAGACCTGGGCCTCAAACGCATCGACATCATGCATCACCCAAGCCGCATCGACGGAGTACCGTCCTGAAACGAGGCGCCGAAGGCCGGCGCCATATTGATTTCGCATCCAGCGGTCGGCGCAGATGAAACCGACTCGCCCCTCGGGCCGAAGGATCGATAACGAGCGCTCTATGAAACCCACATAGATATCGGCGCGTCCTCCCATGGTCGGCCACCGGCGCCTGTAGTCGGCCGCGAGCGCGGGAGGAACGTCCTCCAGCCTGATATACGGCGGGTTGCCAACGACGACGTCGGCCTCGACGGTCCCCGATCCCACACTGATCAGGTCGTCGTCAGGAAGCAGGAAGTCTCCCTCAACGACCCAAGCCTCGGCCAGGTCGGCAGCAGTGGCGGGAGTAACGCCCCTGTTCACGAGTACCGACCTGAGCGCCTGACGACACTCCGTTGCGTTTCTAGCCTGCAGCTCCCAGGCGCGTATAGCCGGTCCCAGGGTCTCCCATCCGCGACCATGGGCGGCAGCGCTGTCAAGAAGTCTTTCGACTGCCGCTAGCAAGAAGGCGCCAGTGCCAGCCGACGGATCGACCAAGGTCAAGCCCCCCAGGTCTCGCTCCACCTTGTACTCCGTCAGGTCAAGGAGAGCATCCACTACCCAGCGGCGGGTAAATACCTCGCCGTAGTTCTGCTCGACCACCGCGGCTTCGCCTCTGCTCATGTGCGCCACTCTAGAGGCCGGCAAGGACAGCTCCGTCCAGCGGCGCGTAGAAGCCGTTGAGTAGTCGCCAGGGCGCTCCGAGCCATCGTCGGCGCTGAGGGCATGAGACCGATCATCGGCTAGTGGCCCATTCAAGTTGACACTTACGCGTCATGCGAACGGTCCGGTGGATAACCACCAGGAGACTCAAGCTCAGGTCAGATGAGATGACCCTCACCACTTCCCTGCTCGACCCAATCGAGTAGCGGAGGAGAGGGGTAGGACGGCCGCCGGGCCGCCTGAGAGTCCGGCGCGGCGACCGAGGCGGGCGACGTTCCGGGACAGTCCGACGGTAGCTCCTGAGCATCCCGGTCTCCTCGCACGCTGCGAGCACCACACAGAAGCTTCGGGCCTGGCGTAGCGGCATATAGGCATTGAGTGTTCAGAGGCTGATGTAACCGTGATCATTGAGGGTCTGACCTATCAGTCGGGCAACGTCCGACCGGCCCAGTACCGGCTCAGCTTCAATTAGTCGCTTAAACACCTCCAAGCCGTCCTCGCCCGCCCAATACACACGGAGCACTAACCCCCACTTTGCTGCGTGCTCACGGCCACTAGACGCAGCACGAAGCGTCGCGGCCTCTGTGAGATCTACGTAGCGCGGACGATTGAAGTCGGTTCCAACAATCAGCCAGTAAATGCAGGATGAAAATGTCCCTCGCTGAAATCCCTCCTCATCGGGAGTCCGGTCGAGAAGTTCGATTGCCTCGTCAACGGTCCAGGTAAATTGTTCTCTGACGGTGGCTCGATTGTTCTCACTCATCCACTCCGACCGGTAGGAATTGTCGCCGTTGAGCGAGCAGTAATTGAGGACCTTTATCGCCCAGTCGAGCGCAGTCGGCCGCAAACCGAACATAACTCTGCGGAGGAGGATAAGGTACCGCGCATCGGCTCGACCGAGGCCAAAACAATCATAAGCAGCCGCATCTTGCAGCTCAGCATCATCGGAACCGAAGGCGAGAGCGATCGTTGGCCCCGTAGTCGAGCGCCACATCGCATCAAGAAAGTCATCGAGAGCCTCAACACGTAGTCGATTGGTGATGGGAATCCGAAGCGTCGTGTCTATGCCTTTCTGGCGAAGAGGCTCAGTCAGTTCTGTCCAATACAGCCCGCTGTCAACTGGATCCCATACAATTCCGAAGACCGGGACACTGGACTCCATCCAGAACGTACGCCGCCGCCGATCCGCAGGGATAATGTATCCGTCTCGCTTGCGGAAGCTGACACCGCCTTTGATCTGGAGAGCGATACATTGGCCAGTCAGGCGACCGTCTTTGGAAAAGTCCAGATAGCCGTCCTTACCAAAATCGGTCTGTTCTGGTGTCTCAGTGAACACCCAGCGCTGATCTAGACAGAAATTCTGAAATGCATTGACGGCCTTTTGGCTCGTAACCCATGTATCGGAGACTATGGGGCCGTCAGCATCGTCGGGGGTAGTCATAGCCACGATGCTACGAGCCTCGCTTCGTCCGGCAACGCCACCGACAACCGATGACCACAGACTCTGACCGAATAGAGACATGGAGACAAGTGAGGCAGCCGGGGACCATCTGGTGACCAGGAAAGAGCATCCAACCCGCCAGGCCGCATGTCGAAGCACCGGATACTCGACGCATAGCGACCCGTTTTGACCAGCGGAGACGCCGGACTCCCATGCTGTCCTGTTCAGCGGCCGCTGCGCACTGCAACCGGCTACAGCAACACCGTTGACCCGAAGCAGCGCGAGACGGCCGGTGCGGAGTGACCTCCGAACCTGACCGAGCAATGAGGTGTCGGCCGGCGACGGACGCCCATGGTTTAGCCCATGGGTTTCAACGCGAAACGACGATCGAGGCCCACCATCGACGAAATGCTCACATAACCGGGATCCCTGTGTAGCAAGGGATCTGAGCATCAACGCCCAACAACAGCAAGTGAGCGCCCAGAAAGCGGTGGTTAGGGGTTCGAGTCCCCTCGTCGGCTCTCTGACCAGGCAATATGCCTCTGGAGTGATGAACTTCAGAGGCCCAACTCAACACTTACTCAACTGATTGCCGATTTCGGCCACCAGACTCGTCGCTAGTTCGCAGGACCTTCCGGCGCTTGCAGGCCGTCCTCATGGATGTGCCGCAGCGCATCCCCGAGAGCTTTGGCGGCCGCTGGGTTTCGGACCTTACGGCCGATGTAGTCGTCCCGGGACCATCGCCGCGGCGACGGTGAACCGCCGCTGAATTTGAGTTTGTGTCAATACCTCTGAGGTCGTGCTTGGTGGTGACCGGGGGGAGACGTGCGGGCGGGTGTTCACGCGGGATTGTCGTGGCATGACTACTACTGAGGTGTTTCGCCGGTCTTCGGCGATGAGGTTGGTGTTGCCGGCCGGGGTGGGCGCTGCTGCGGTGGCGGTTAGTGCTGTGCTGCCGCAGGAGGTGCACTACGACAAGGGCATGGCCCCGCTGTGGGTGCCCGCGGTGGCTGCTGTGTTGGCTGTCTGCTCGGCCTTGTTGACAGCCAGGCGCTTGGTTCTGGTTTGTGGTTGGACAGGCGCGGTGCTGTTCCTCTGGGCGGCAGGGGGAGTGGTACTGGACGCGTTCCGGGCGTTCTACTGGGCGACCGGCATCCCCGCGGGTGAGTTTGCCCAGGTGGATTGGCCTGGGGCGCTCCGCCGGTTCGTCAGCCTGCTCGCTGCGGCTGTTGTCGGTGCCGGGACGCTGCGCTACCAGCGGGCTACCTCAGACGGACGGGCACCGCGACAGTGGGGAAGCAGTTGGCTCGGCTATGCCGCGTTCGCAGTCGGCTTCCCGTATCCGATGCTGAAGCTGTACTGGTGTCTCGGTGGTTCCATTGCGAGGCCTGCTGTGTACACCGAGGGATTCCCGGTGATGGAGCTGGTCTGCCTGGTCGCTGGTGCCTCGCTGTCTCTGGCTCTGGCTCAGTCCTGGGGTCGGCGCTTGCCTCGCAGGCTTGTCCTGGCTCCTGCCTGGTTCGCTACCGCAGCACTGGTCAGCATGGCTGCGCTGATGGTCTTCGGCACTGCTAGCCAGCTACTAGGCATCACAGACGGGCCTGTCGACTTCGGGGACACGCAGAGCCTGGTTGCTGTCGGCACGGTGTACCTGTCCTGGCTGGTCTTCGGTCTGACACTTGGTGGAGCGACGCTGGCCTTTCAGCGAGCCACTGGGCCCGTTGATCGGTGAGACTGACTCTCGTGCGTACCGATGCCCTGCTGGCCTTCGTGGTCGGCGTGCCGCTTGTAGTGCTGTCCTCGGTGGTGGCCGCGCTGTCGGTCCCTGGACCCCGAGCCGTCGCGCTGGTTGCGGCGGCTCTGGTCGCGCATGTAGCACTCGCGTTCCGCCGTGCCCGTCCGCTCATCTCGCACGGCGTAGTGTGTGCCGCCTTCGCCTGTCAGACAGCAGTGACCGGCCTGTTCCTGGTGATGCCGTCTGTGCTGGTGTTCCCCCTCTCGCTGTTCGCCTGTACTGCGTACGGTTGGCGGTGGCTCGGGTTGATCACTGGGACTGTAGGCGCGGGCATAGTCACCATGAGATTCACGTACGACGACAGCGTGCGTACGGCCGAGCTCGGCCCGAACCCCTGGATGTTGTTCGCCCTGCTGCTGGCAGTGGTTGCCGCTGCCTGGAGCATGGGGCTATTTCGGCGGACACAGCTCGCCTACACGCACTTGCTGGAGGACCGGGCCGAGCAAGCAGCGGCCCGTGCAGTCCTGGACGAGCGGACCCGGATCGCTCGCGAGATGCACGATGTGGTGGCGCATTCCCTGTCGGTGATGGTGAATCAGGCCAAAGGCGGCCAGTACGCTCCGGATCGCGCCGCCGATACTCTGGCTGTCATCGAGGACACCGGGCGCCGCGCGCTGACGGATATGCGCGGCCTGCTCGGTGTGCTGCGAACCGGCCCAGCCGAGCAGCTGGCACAACCCACGCTGGCGGAACTGCCGGTGCTCCTTGCCCGGGTACGTCCTGCGGGATTACCCGTCGAGCTGGTCGAGCATGGCACGCCTGGGATGTTGGGCCCGGGGGCCGAGCTGACGGCGTACCGGATCATTCAGGAGGCGTTGACCAACACGGTCAAGTATGCAGGTCAGGCGAAGGCCGTGGTGACGTTGAGCTGGGAGGCTGCGGCGCTGGTGGTCACGGTCGTTGATGACGGCAACGGCCCGGCGGCGGAACCGGGCGATGGGCACGGACTGTTCGGGATGCGGGAGCGGGTGGCGGCGATCGGCGGGAAACTGACCACAGGTGAGGGCCCGAAGGGTGGGTTCCGGGTCGAGGCGCGGATCCCGGTGGAGGGGCGCGCATGATCAAGGTCTTCATCGTCGACGATCAGGATCTGGTCCGGATTGGCATGAAGATGGTGATCGACGCGCAGCCGGACCTCGAGGTCGTCGGCGAGGCCGCGGACGGGGGCCAGGCGCTGGAGCAGTTGGCGGTCACGGCCGCCGATGTCGTGCTGATGGACGTACGGATGCCGCGGATGGACGGCGTCGAGGCGACCCGGCGGCTGCTGGCCCGGCCCGGCGCCACCAGCCGCGTCATCGTGCTGACCACCTTCGACCTGGACGAATACGCCTTCGCGGCGCTCAAGGCCGGCGCGTCCGGCTTCCTGCTCAAAGACGGCACGACCGACGAGCTCCTCGCCGCTCTTCGCACCGTGCACCGAGGGGACGCCGTGATCGCCCCGTCGACGACCCGGCGTCTGCTCGACCACGTCGCACCCGACCTGCCCGCGGATGACGGACCTGACCCGCTCGCCCCGCTGACCGAGCGGGAACGTGAGGTCTTGCTGCACCTGGCCCAGGGCCGGTCGAACGCGGAGATCGCGGCGGAACTCTATCTGTCCGAAGGCACCGTGAAGACCCACGTCGGCCGGGTCCTCACGAAACTAGGCCTGCGCGATCGCGTCCAGGCCGTCGTCTGGGCCTACGAACACCGCCTCATCCGACCTAGCTGACGCCGGAACCAGAGGTTTGTAGCGAGTCGCGCTTCGCTTTGGGTCAGGCGCTCTAGTTTGATGTGGCGGCCGCCGGGATGGTCGAACATGCGGACGCCGTCGCCGAGCATTACCGGGGCGATGCACACCAGGATCTCGTCCAGGGCGCCGGCTTCGAGGCACTGTCTGGCGATGTTGGCGCCGAGGACGTTGACGTACTTGTCGCCCGCGGCCACCTTCGCCTGCGCGAATCGGGTCCGACGATGCACGGGGCGGTTGGCGTCGCCATACCGGTGCGTCGCGCGGATGAGACTGCAGCCGTCCTGAAGATCTCCTTCACTCATCCCGGCAATATCGCCGAACCGAGGCGCTCGCCACCTGAGCAGGCCGTGGTGCGATGCGGCTACTAGAGCGCGATGACTCGGGCCCGCGGCCGCACCGGCGGCCCGCCCCGCCAAACTCACCCCGCACCAGTTCGATCAGGCCCAGCGCCTGTACGACACCGGCGAACTGACCGTCGACGAGATCGCGACCGCCTTCAACGTCGGGAGAGCCTTGTACCGCTACCTCAGCCCCGGCCCACGGCGACTGCGCGCTGGTCGTCCACCGCAACAGCAGACCGAAGGTCGATGCCGACACGAACCGCCGCTTCGGCGAAACCGGACAGACGAGACAGTGCAGATGGAGGCCGACAGGAAGTGGTGGAACGTCGCCCCCGCCCGACGGCCGCGGCTCAAGCGATGGTGTTCGTCGTCGACGGCGTCGTCACCCGAACAAGCTGCTGCCCAGCCTGCCGATGCGCCTCGGCGACCACTGGCCGCACGTTGGCGGGAAGATCCGCGAGTACCTCAAGAGGCGCGTGCAAGAACCCCATGAACCCCGATTGGCCCTCTTGGAGAGCGGGATGTGGTCGGCACCGAGATCAACCACATCCCGCCCGAGTCCGTGACGGGCTTCGGGTAATGGGCCCGGAGTACATCCGGCTGTCCGCCACCGGGCCCGAGGATCAGTGGGCAGAGATGCTGAGGCATGTTGGCCGACTGCGAGGGTAGGGCCCAACGGCGGTCAACATGATGGATGCGTTCGATCGACGAACTGCTGAGGTGGGAGTAGGGCCATGGACTTCATCGAGATCCGGTTCGACCTGGCTCTTCCGGTCGACCGGGACGACGTCGAGGACGAGTTGAACGAGGCGCTGGCCGGCGTCGGGGAGGTGAGCGGCGCAGGGTCCGGGGCGTTCGGGGCACATCTCGACGTCGACATCGACCCCGGGACGCCGAGGGACGAGGTGGTGGATCGCGTCCTTGGCCTGCTCAGCCGATTGGGCCTCGCCGGGCTGGCCCGGATCCGGCCCGGTGACGGGACGGAATGGATCGAGGCCGGAGCTGCCTGGAACAGTGGCAACGAGCGCGCCCCGGGCGCAAGCAGCGCTGCGGCCAGCCCGCGCTTTCCACACGGCAGGGAGATGAGAACTGTGGAGTGGATTGATTCCGGCGGCGGTCCGCTGATCGCCGTGCCCGAGTCAGTACTCGGAGCGTGGAAGGGGGCCGACGACGTGGATGAGGAGGCCGACGAGTTCGACGAGGAGGCCGGTGACTACGGGCGGGCGTGTGCGGTGGACGGCTACGCCGGAGCGATCGACGTTGGCGGCACGGCGGCCCTCGTTCTCGGCGACGCGCCCGCCCCGACTGCTTTCCTCCCGGAACACTCGCTCTTCGTACGCCGCGTGGCCGCCGACAGCGAGGAGGCCGCGCTTGCGGCCCTCGGGCAGGGGCTGGAAGTGGCGGAGTGGGAGGAGCCGACCGACTGGGAGGTGCCGGGGCCTGTCGTCCTCTTCGATTCCGCGTACTCCGCCGAGGATCTCGACAGCACTGCGTCCCTCCGCATTGATCTCGCGCCGGGGCACTACCGGGTCGAGTCCGCGTACGTGGAGCCGGACGACGACACCTGGCTCGTACTGATCAGGCTGACCGTCCGGTAGAGATGTGACCGAATGAGCGCCGAACTCCGGCGGGCAGTCGAGGAATTGCGCTCCGCGCTCTCGTCGCGGAGCGAGTGGCACCTGCCGAACTCGCTGCCCCCGGAGTCCGCTCACCGGACCCGGGGTCGGAGCCGGTCTGCATCGGGCTGCTCGCCCGGCCTGCCGACAAGGCGCCGTGGCGGCCGACGGGCCAGGAAACGGGTGTGGACGGTCTTCCATGTGCACAGTCCGCTGGTGGATCCACGGACGGAGGGAAAGGTGAGGTGCTACGCTCCGCTCTCCGTGGCCTTGCTCAACCAGCAAAGCGGACCGGGAATGGAGACCAGAGCCGGGCACAGCAAAATCTGAACGGCCAAGGATGGGACTCGCTCGTTATCAGTTACTCGACGACGATTTCGACCGGCACGTTTCCCTGGGTGGCCAGGGAGTACGGGCAGGAGCGGTGTGTTGCCTCCAGCAACTTCTTGCCGGCTTCCCCCCTGAGGTGATCGGGCAGCTCGACCCGGAGGACGGCGGCCAGGGCGAACCCCGGACCGTTGGGGACGAGACTGACCTCGGCGGTCACAGCGACGTCCCTGGCGTCCAGTCCCATGCGCTGTGCGATGAGGTCCATCGTGGTGGAGAAGCAGGCCGCCCAGCCCGCGGCGAACAACTGCTCAGGGTTGGTGCCGTCGCCCGTTCCGCCCATCTCCTTGGGTAGTGCGAGCTTGAGGTCCAGGCGTCGGTCCGAGGTGACGGCTCGAGCGTCGCGACCGGACGACGTGGCGATGGCTGTGTAGGTGGGGTTCATGGCGTTCCCTCCGAAGGGCGTGATCGTGAACGAGGTCCACGATCAGCGAGGGCAGGGAGCCATCTCAATTACCTCTTAGGTGCGGCAATACGCGTTACCTGGCAGGTAATGGTTGGTTGGTGGGCCGCGTCGTAGGCTGGAGTGACCATGACTGCTGAACTTCTGGAAGAGCCACAGACCGTCGGTGAGCTGATTCGCTTCTGGCGCATGCGCAGGCGACTGAGTCAGCTCGACCTGGCTCTGCAGGCCGAGATGTCGACGAAGCATCTCAGCTTCGTGGAGACGAGTCGTGCGCGGCCCAGCCGGCAACTGCTGATCCACCTCTCGCACCAGCTCGATCTGCCCATGGCTGAACGGAACCGACTGCTGTTGGCGGGTGGCTTCGCTCCGGTCTACCTCAACCAGCCTTACGAGGCCGAGGCGATGAGGCCGCTGCGCGAATCACTGCACCGATTGCTCGACGCGCACATGCCCAACCCGGCCCTCATCGTCGACGGACTGTGGAACCTGATCGAGGCCAACGATGCGGCCTCCTTGCTGTGGGCAGGTGTGGATCCCGAACTCTTGAAACCACCAGTAAACATGCTGCGGCTGTCCGCACATCCCGACGGCCTGCCGAGTGTCTCCTCCATGACCGCCGCCTGCAGTATTCCGCTGATCTACCAATTGAAACGCAAGAGCCGCGAAAACGCGGACAAAGCGCTCGCGGAATTGATCGATGAAGTCGAGTCCTATTTACCCGATCAGGCGCCGGCGACAGGAATTCAGCAGCCGATGGTCACCCTCGACCTTCGTACTCGACTGGGCAACGTCCGGCTGTTCACCTTGATCGCCACGATCGGCGCTCCTCTCGAAGTCACCGCCGCGAGTCTTGCGATCGAGACCTTCCTTCCTGCCGATACCACGAGCGCGGCCCGGCTGCGCGAACTGGCGGACACCAGTGCCGCGAGGAAGGTCAGCAGATGAAGCGCTCGCGCACTAGGTGTCGAGGAAGTCCCATTCGGCGCCCAGGACCCACCTGAGGGCTGACAGCTTTCCGTTGAGCATCCCCCATTCGAAGTCGTCGGACGGGCCGAGCTCGGCGGGGCCTCCGTAGCGGTCTTCGACTCTCTGGATCGGTGGGCCGGCGACGGCCAGCAGGTTGTCCATCGCCTGCTGATCACCAGTGTCTTCAAGTCGAGACAGATGATTGATGGAGCGCTGGTACCAGATCCGGTCGAAGAGCTCGTTCTCCGCTTCTTGGATCTCGTCCAGGCGGCGAGGCTCCTCGACGACGTCTGTGTCTGCGAACAGCTCTTCAAGTTCCTCTCCGAGGTTCTCGGCGAGGACCTGCCTCAGTCCGTCTACACAAGGCCGTAGCTGGATCCCGCACCGAAGATGTTGGCCAGGTCGGGGTGCGGCTCTCGCTTGTCGCCCTGCGGTGTTGAGAAGTCGTCGGAATTTGAGGTCACGAAACCGTGTGGATCTGTCGAAAGATCAGCTCTGCCGGAAGCGGACGCGTACAGCTCGATCAGCAGCGCGTCGGCCACGCTGTTGCGGGATCGATGGAATGGAGCGGCCTTGTCGAGTCCGCGCTGGACAACGCGACTGCGCTCATCATCCGTCGGCTCGATCTGCTCCCCCTTGGTGAGCAGCTCAAGGATCTCGTCGAAGTTCCGAGTGGCCTTCGCGCCTATCAGCGGAACTTGGTGCGCCAGTTCGTCGAGCACCTGCAGCGTGTCCGACGCCAGCGCCGCCGAAGTCGTCTCCGGCGGTAGTTGGCCGAGCCGGGCTGCACAGCGCGCACGTGAACCTTGCGGCGATGCTTGAGGTGGTTGCCCCTACGTGAACGGCGATCGAGAGTGGCGTGACCTCTTGATCTATGACCTGACCAATGCCCGCCTGTGTCTCGGCTTCAGCTCGCTGGAGGACAACTGGACGGAGCCTTCCGATACGCGGACTTTCGCAACCCCGTTGGGGAGCCGCTTCCTCCGATTCATGTCCGCCGGCGCCTGAGTACACGGCCTCGCCCGGTGCACGCAGCGCCTCAAGCGCCTACTGGACACAGAACCCGCTGTGCAGAGTGAGCCGGTGGCCGTGGGGCAGACTGGGCTTGGTGAGCATATTCAAGCGGCGGCGTATACCGTCTGACGGGCTGGTAGCTGAGGCGGCGCGGAATCCGGGTGGGTGGGTTTACGAGATCGATGGGGACTGGGTCGACGATCCGAACGGTTATGTGCCGCCGGAGGCGATTCGTGGGGGTTGGCGGGTCGACGAGGCGGGGCGGCTCACTGGTGAGTTCGTGCCTAACAAGCGGCATGGGCGGCCGCGGGACGACTTTGAGTTGCTCACCAAGGCTGATCATTGGCTCGGCTGGCTGGGAGATCAGCCCGGGCGAGCGGTGCGCGACAGGATCGAGGAGTTGCTGGTGCAGCAGGTCGAAGTGGCCAAGGTCGAGTGGTTGAAGATCACCGAGGAGCCGAAGTTCCTCACAGGTGGCATGCCGCTGGCGGATGATCCGGGTAGGGCGCAGGTGGTGCGGACCGGTCTTGCCGTGGAGTTCGGGCTGTCGGTGGTGCAGCTGGATGGGCGGCGGGACGTGCTGACGGGTGTGTTCAGTCTGGCCGTGGCCAGGATGGACGAGCCGGCGGCGCGTGAGCAGTCCTGGCTCGATCTGGGCGAAACCATCGACCAGATCGGGCCACTCCTGGAGGAACGGTTGCTTTCCCTCGGCTGAAGACGTCAGGCCAGGCCCGACGGACAACCTGGGAGTCCGGCTGCCCCAGCGTCAGTGGAGCTGTGGGTGGGGCGGCTTTGCCGGTCAAACGCGGCATGAGAAGCAATCGCTTCGTCGCGCTGGAGACACAGTCTGAGTGAGCGACGCGACGGTGGTGCGGTGGTCGCGCCGCTCGCGGTCAGTCTGCCGTTGGGAAGCCATGGACGCCAGACTCGATCGAGTCTGGCGTCACAGACCCACGGGCTAGGGTTTATCCGGAGAAGCCGAGACAGAGGGTTGTCCTCAGAAGGGGTGACGTTGAAGTCTTGGCTGCGGAGCTCGAGGAGGCTCGCAGTGTCGCCGGTCCCGAGCCTGCCTGCTGGCGGTGCCTCGCGCCTCGACGCCATGCGGGCGGCGGCTACACCCGCCAAGTGGCTCCGGGCCGGAGACCGGCGACACCGCATAAGCCTGGATCCACCGATGTTGGGGCCTGGGTGAGCGGGTCGTAACGCGAGAATGCCCTTACGTGCTGGGAAAATTGGACTTGTCTAAGGTCCCAAAAGTCACAGCCGGAAGGGCATCTCTGAGATGCAACTCTCTCATACTCCGCGGGCTGTTTCAGCGGTGTTCGACGATCCGAATCTCGTGTCGGCCGGTGGCTTGGTGCCGATCGTTGCGTTGGCTCAGCAGGCGGGGCTGCGGTCGCTGGCCGATGAGCATCTGAGTGTGCCGACCGACAAGGGTGCCAACGCCGGGTTGAAGGTGGCCTCGCTGGTCGCGGGGATGGTGGGCGGCGCGGACAGCATCGACGACCTGGGCCTGTTGCGGCTCGTGCTCGTCTGTTGTACGGGGAGTGGCTTCGACGGACTGGTCGCAGGGTGGACGCGCGCCGGGAGTTGAACGAAGCGCACGAGATGTTCACCGCGATGGGCGCGGCGGGGTTTGCCGAGCGCACCCGCCGAGAACTGGCGGCGACCGGGACAACGGTGCGCAAGCGCACTGTTGAGACTCGTGATGACCTGACCGCGCAGGAGGCTCAGATCGCGTTCTGGCTTGTGGCGGGATGTCGACGCCGGAGATTGCCGCGCAGCTGTTCGTGAGTCCGCGAACCGTTGAGTGGCATCTGGGCAAGGTGTTCTCCAAGCTCGGCATCAACAGGCGCGGGCAGCTTGGAGGAGCGCTGCGTGATGACGGAGCCGTTGTCACTGCCCCCGCAAGCGTCACCGACGCGACCAAGGCCGCGTACGACGCGGCCGTCCCGTCGCAAGCGTCTGAGCGTCGACCGGCATACCCCGGCACGATCGCGCCTGTCGCCTCCCCAACGAAGCGCAAGTACCCGCAGCAGACCGGGACAGCCTGAGCGGGGGCCATCATCTCCGCTCGCCGCGGCCGAGCAGGACGGTGGCGCCGCCCCGGGCGGGGACGTCGCCACTATCTGGGTCGCTGTGGGCTTGGGCTGGCCTGCTACTTCAGTTCGCCGCGATGAGCGCTCCACAGCTGGCTGTCCGGCAGCATGTTCTCGTCGGTGAGGAACTGCAGGCGGCGGGCATGGATTTCCAGCCTCTGGTGATCGCTCGCGATTGCGTCCTGCCGCAGGTCCATCGCGAACGGGTGGCTGAACTCCGGAGTCGATGCGTTGATGATGGGGAAGTACCCGGGGCCTGCGACAGGGCGGGATTGAGGATCCACACGGTCGTGGCCGGAACGCTGCACGGCTGCAAGGTGAGCGGCTCGTCCTGGTATGCGACGCTCGCCAAGCCCACGCACAGGCCACTGGGCACCCCGAGCGGCGCATACTCTTGCTGCACAGCCGTCAGGCTGCCGTAGTGACTGTTCACCTCCGCGGACACCATCCCTGCCGCATAGAAGGCAGAGACGGAGCCCCCGTACGGGATGATGTCTTCCGAAGGGTCAGTGTCCGAGCCGCTGGCCTGCTTCAAGATCAGCGGCTGGCCGACGGTCGCAACCCCGCCAAGCACGGCCTCGACGAAGCTGGGGTGGGCCGGCGCGCCGAGCACCTTGCTGAAGACGGAGATGCAGACGTCGCCGCACTCTGGGGTGGCGGCGCTCGCGAAGACCGTCCCCACCGTGGTCACAGCGCCGACCATGGTCAGCGTCGCCGCACCGGTCAGCACCTTGCGCTTGATGGACATGAGCAGTTCCTTTCGTGAACCGCAGCCGCACCCGACGCACGGCTGTTGTGCTGGTCTCGGGGTAGGCCCAGGCCAACAGGTCACAGGGCCGCGAGCGACGTCTTGCGCGACGTCCGCGGGCTTTACATGACGACTCGTCTGGGCCAAGCCCCTGCACACGTTGGTACTGCCTCACGATCGCGCAGCGGGCTGCGGCGCCGCCCCGTGAAATCACGGGACGTTGCCCGGGAGTGCTCTGGTCCGCGATGGGACAACCGAGCGCTACGTTCGGGGCTGACGGCGACCGCCGAGCACTACCCACTGCCGTCGATCTGACCTCACCGCCGCCGTCGTCATGGTTCTCACCGACGGTTACAGGCGCTCCCCGCTTCGGGATCATGACGATCAGCGCGACAGAAGGACTGAACATCTCTCGTCTGGACTTGCGCCTGGTCTCCCTTCGGGGGATGGCTGCAATGCGCCCGACAACTGTCAACGGACAGCGGGACTTCCCTGTGGGTGGACGGTTGGTCTCCTTGCCGGCGGAGAGTTGATCTCGTTGTCCGCGGACAACTGATCGTCTTGTAGGGGGTCAGTTCAGGGGCATCACTCCTTGTCCTGCGGTGGCCTCGGACAGGCGGAGTGAGGTGCCTTCGGTGAGGACGACGTGGGCCTGGTGTAGGAGCCGGTCGACGGTCGCGGTGGCCAGTGTTTTGGGCATGATGGTGTCGAACCCGGACGGGTGCAGGTTGGATGTGACGGCGATGCTGCGGCGTTCGTAGGCGGCGTCGAGGTCGGCTACGACCTGGCTCTGCGCCTCCTACCGATCCGTCTTTCGGCTAGAGCTGGACCCAGCCCTGAGGTCCGGCTATCGCCACGGGCGGCGGTCGACGGGGGGAGGAGTCACGCGTCACTGCGTGACATTCACGAGCGGGCAATGCCCACCATGGAGAACTCTGCGCGCGCTCCCGACGAGGCGACCTCGAGAGACCAGTGAAGTGGCCGGGGTATTCCACGGGCGCAACTCATGCGCGGCACGAGCAGGCTGGTGGCGTCACCGACCCCCAAGACCCAGGAGAGGCACATGACTGCCGTCACCGAAACGCAAGCGGACGCCAGCGCGATCCGTCCGTTCACATTCGAGGCCACCGAGGCGGACCTCGAGGAGCTGCGTGCGCGCATCGCGGCCACGCGCTGGCCCGAAAGGGAGCCCGTCGACGATCAGTCCCAGGGCGTGCAGCTCGCGACGATCCAGGCACTCGCGCGCTACTGGGAGACCGGGTACGACTGGCGCGCATGCGAGGCGAGGCTGAAGCCTTTGCCGCAGTTCGTCACGGAGATCGACGGGCTCGACATCCATTTCATCCACGTTCGTTCGGACCACGAGGATGCGTTGCCGCTCATCGTCACCCACGGGTGGCCCGGCTCGATCATCGAACAGCTGAAGATCATCGATCCACTGACGAATCCAACGGCACACGGCGGGAGTGCCGCAGACGCTTTTGACGTCGTCATCCCCTCGCTGCCGGGCTACGGGTTCTCGGGCAAACCGACCACCACCGGCTGGAGCCCCGACCGCATCGCGCGGGCGTGGGTGGAGCTGATGAGGCGTCTCGGCTACACGAGGTTCGTGGCCCAGGGCGGCGACTGGGGTGGGATGGTCGCGGATGTGATGGGTACGCAGGCGCCGCCGGAGTTGCTCGGCATTCACGTCACCTGGCCGTTCACGGTGCCACCGGAGATCGACCAGGCAGTTCAGACCGGTAACCCGCTGCCATCCGATCTCTCAGCCGACGAACAACGCGCGTGCGAGCAGCTGGGCTTTTTCTACACGCACGGGGTCGCCTACGCCCAGGAGCAGTCAACCCGACCGCAGACGCTGTACGGACTCGCCGATTCACCCGTCGGGCTGGCCGCGTGGATGCTCGACCACGACGCGGCCAGTCACGCACTTATTGCCCGCGTCTTCGACGGCCAGACCGAGGGCCTCACGCGAGACGACGTGCTCGACAACGTCACGCTCTACTGGCTGACCAACACGGCCGTGTCATCGGCGCGTATCTATTGGGAGAACAAGTTCGCCTTCTTTGCACCGAAGCACGTCGCCATCCCGGTCGCAGTGAGCGCCTTTCCTGACGAGGTCGTTCAAACCCCGCGGAGTTGGGCAGAGCGGGCGTACCCCAAGCTCATCTACTACAACAAGGCCGACAAGGGCGGCCACTTCGCGGCCTGGGAACAGCCGCAGCTGTTCTCCGAAGAGGTTCGCGCTGCCTTCAGGTCGCTCCGCTAGACGATCGTGTTCGACCGACTGCGCAAGCCCTCGCTCGACGGCGGGACCGAGAGGTTTGAACTCGGAGCCACTCGGCCCCGCCGAGCTGCTCGGCCAGGCCGTGCTGGTGACCTTCTGGTCGCTGGCGTGCATCAACTGGTTGCGCCAGGAGCCGTACATACGGGCGTGGTCACAGGCCTATCGAAACGACAGGCTGCTGGTGATCGGCGTGCACACCCCCGAGTTCTCGTTCGAGCCCGAGCTCGACCTGGTTCGGCGCGCGATAGCCTGCCGTTGCACACCCTGGACCTGCCGCGTTGGCTCGTTGCGCTCCTAGTCTCGCTGATGGTCATGGGCTTGGTCGTCGGCCCCATCGACCGCGAGTACCTGGCCTGGCGCGCGATGCATGCCGCACTGAAGGGCATCGAGTCGAGCCGAGCGTGAGCATGCGCGACATCTGCTCGAGATCGTCCAGAACTCGAACGCCGCCGCGGCCGACGATCGGAACCAGCTGATCAGAAGGCAGAACCGGACGGCCCCGGCTGCCGCGTGCAGCTCCCTGGCCGCGTGGTGCCGTTGTCTGAGGCAACGTTGTGGTGAACAGGGGCGTGTCGTGCGTGGGGCGTGGGGTCCCGGCGCGTGCCACCCTCGACGTCCCCGCAGAAACCGCCTACCAGGTCGCGCGCTGGCTGAGCAATTATCGAAACACACACGACGCACGTCCGTGGCAGCGAGTCGCGACCCCGTTCGTGCAAGCGGTCATGGCGCTGCGCTGGGTCAATGAAGCCATCGACGTACCGAGCCTGGCCCGCGACGCCGGCGTGAGTGTCGCCACCGCATCCCGGTACCTGCACGAAGCGATCGACGTGATCGCCGATCAGGCACCCGACCTGCCCGACGTTCTGGCCGAGGGCCTGCGCCAGGGCTGGGCGTTCGTTTGCCTGGACGGAACCTTGATTCCATCCACGCGTGTCAGCGCACCGTCGCAGGCCGGCCATGACCTGTGGTACTCGGGCAAGCACAAGCAGCACGGCGGGAACGTCCAGGTGCTGACCGACCCGACCGGATACCCGGTGGGGGTCAGCGACGTCGAGCCCGGTTCCACCCACGACATCACCGCCGCCCGGATCCACGCCCTGCCAGCGCTGTACCCGGCCGCCACCCACGGCCTGCCCACCCGACCGACAAGGGCTACGCAGGCGCAGGCGCCGGGATCCACGCCCCCACCAAGGGCAACAACCTCGCCACCGACAATCACACCCGGAACCGGACGATCAACGCACTACGCGCCCCGGCAGAACGCGCCAACGCCCTGCTCAACGCACCTGGAAAGCCCTCGAGCGCGTCACCCTCGACCCCTGGAGAATCGGCCAGATCACCACCGCAGCACTGGTGCTACTCAAACCCCAAAGACCAGCCCGGTGAGAAGACCTCACTAAACCTTCTGTGAGACATCTATGTGCATCGGAAGCGGACCAGCCCGCCGCGCTGCCTGAGTCAGAGCAGGGCATCGGCACCGGCCCGCGACACGGCTGGTACCGGTGCCCTGCTGTTCAGGGCTCTTCCTGTGCGACCTCACGTCCAGTTGACCCCGTTCGTGGCGCTCTTCCAGGCCGAGTTCAACTTCTTGTCTTCGAGGCCGGACCGTCATGGACGATGTGAAGTCGACGCCATCGTTCGCGACAACAGTTACCACCCGGGACAGCGCGCATCGAATGCACGCCGTCGCAGGTACGACTGAGCGACTCGCGGGGCAGGGCGCATCGTCGTCACCGGATGGCAACTCAGCTGGCGGCTTCATGCCACGTCAGCGGTTGGTACTCGCCTGTCGTGGGCCGATGGGGTGGCGAGGTGGAGCGCAGTGGTGACGAGGCCGGCGTGGCTGAGGGCTTGTGGCGTATTGCCGAGGTGGCGTCCGGTGATCGGGTCATATTCCTCGCTGAGAAGGCCGACGTCGTTGCGCAGGGACAATAGGCGGTCGAACAGCTCGGCGGCGTCATCCGTACGGCCGATTCCGTGCAGGGCGTCGACAAGCCAGAAGGAGCACGCCAAGAAGGCACCTTCCTCGCCGTGGACGCCGTCGACATTGGTGCCCTCGTTGCCAACGGCGTAGCGGAGGACGAGTCCGTTGCGGGTGAGGTCTCGTTGGATGGCGTCGACTGTGTCGACCATGCGCGGGTCTGCCCAGGGTAGGAATCCGTAGCGCGGCATGAGGAGGACCGATGCGTCCAGACGCGCGGAACCATAGGACTGGGTGAATGCTCGTCGCGACTGGCTGAATCCCCGGTGGCAGATTTCGGTGTGGATTGCCTCCCGGAGATCACGCAGTTCGTTCAGGGATCCGCCCGTGTGGTGCTTCTCGAGGACGCGGACAGCTCGGTCCACCCCGACCCAAGCCATCAGTTTGGAGTGAACGAAGTGTCGTTGCGGTCCACGGACCTCCCAGATGCCGTTGTCGGGTTCGGCCCAGTTCCGTTCAAGTTGTGTGAGCAGAGTCCGTTCCAGATGTGCCTCTACTGGGCGCGGCGGATCTTCTGCGTCGCGGGTCGCGTGCAGCGCGTCGAGGACTTCGCCCCAAACATCGTTCTGTCGTTGGGTTGCCGCCCCATTGCCGATGCGCACAGGTGAGGAGCCGGCGTGTCCGGGCAGCCAGTCCAGCGTCAGTTCGGGCAGGTGGCGCGCGCCGTCGACGGCATACATGATCTGCGTCCCGCTCGGGTCGCCGTCGACCGCCCGCACCAACCAGTCACGCCACGCGGAGGCTTCTTCGACATATCCAGTGGCGAGGAACGCCTGCAGCGTAAAGGCCGCGTCGCGCAACCAGCAGAAACGGTAGTCCCAGTTGCGTGAACCGCCGATCTGTTCGGGGAGCGACGTTGTTGCTGCGGCCAGGATGCCGCCGGTCGGGGCGAAAGTGAGCGCTTTCAGGGTGATGAGGGATCGCTTGACTGCGTCTGCCCAGGGACCGGAGTAAGTGCACTTGCTCACCCATTCGCGCCAGTAGGTTTCGGTGGCCGCGAGGCTGGCGGCGGCATCGACTGTGGGAAGGACGAGCTCCGGTGTGGGGGTGTATCCAAAGGCGAAGGAAATCTGCTGACCCGCCGGAACCACGAAGTCGCCGGCCAGGGTGCCGTGCGTTGCGGTCAGAGCGACGTCGCTTCTCAGCCACACGGAGTCTGGTCCTGCGGTTGCGATGAAGTGCCCTCCGACGCTACGGAGGCTCGGCACGACCTTGCCGTAATCCATTCTGGGGACCATGCACATGTGCATGGGAACCTCGCCCGCCAACCCCTCCAGAATGCGAACTACTTGAGGCCCTGTGCTTGTGGGTGACATGAAGTCGGTGACTCGTACGGCACCGTCCGGGGTGATCCATTCGGTGTCGAGGATGAGCGAGTCGCCACGGTAGCGGCGGCGCGTGCAGCGTCCGCCCGTCTGAGGCGCCAGGGCCCATCGGCCGTTCCGGGCATCGCCCAGGAGCGCCGCGAACACGGCCTGTGAGTCGAATCTTGGGAGGCATAGCCAGTCGATGGATCCATCGAGGCCGACAAGGGCGGCGGTGCGGAGATCGCCGATGAGCGCGTAGTCCTCGATCTGCTGCGTCATCATCGGCTCCTCTGCCTGCGGCGAACCACTCTTGCAGCAACCGTCGCGGATCGGGCGGCCCGTCGCCCCAGTGAAGACCCGGGTCAATGCCCGGGCGGAGGTCCCCGTAGCCACGAGAGAGCACGAGGACCGGACTAGGGTGTCTTCGTCGTCCTATCGCATGCTGAGGCACGGACGTGGTGGCGACGATGGCTCCGGTCGGCTGGTAGAGCCGGCCGCTTCGGATCCCGCCGCTGTGGTGCGCGGGGTCGGCCCACGGCCCGTCGAAGGATTGGTGCATATCCAACTACGACTTCCGGCCATCGTGCGGTGCACGACGCCGATGTCGAGCACCAGGAGCCGGTGCGGGATCTGTGTGAGGCTGGTGACGTCCCGGCTGGTCCACACGCCGGGAAGCTCGCTCCTGCTGGGCAGCGGCGGGAGTCAGTACGACCAACCACCAGCGCATCCCAACGGCATCCCGTCGTGCTAGGCCGTGACGTGTCGTCTCTCGCCGTCGCGTCGTCGCGCCGGTCTCCCAAGTGGAACGATCCGACGCCTGGGCGGATGCCAGATCGACTCACGATGCAGAAGCTGGAGTAGGCACCGTGCTTGGGACCCGGGAGGAGACCCGGGGATTCCCTGGGCGCGAGATTCAGATGAGACGACCAGGCTGGCGTCACGAGACCACAACCGGTCGGACTTGAACGGAGATCCTCATGAACACCTCTCCCACGGAGCCACCCACCCAGGACGGCCCCGGCCCAGAGTCGTCGTCAAATGAAGCCCGGCACGGGCTTTCGCGTCGCGCCTTCACCCGCGGCGCAGGGGCTGCTGCCGGCATCTCGCTGCTTGGCGGGTGGGCATCGTCTGCCGCCTCGGCCGCCAGCTCCCCAAAGCGAGTGACAAACCTTCGCGGCTCCGTCTCCGGAGCGCCGAACCTCCCGGCCGGATTCACCGACACGTTCACCAGCAGGTTCATCCGGGCTGGTGGAATTCGCCAGCACGTAGTCATCGGGGGTGACGGGCCGCCGCTGCTGCTGGTGCACGGTTGGCCGCAGAACTGGTACGCCTGGCGCCTGGTGATGCCGGCGCTGGCCCGGCACTTCGAGGTCATCGCACCGGACCAGCGCGGCATCGGGTTGACTGACAAGCCCCAGGATGGGTACGACCCCGGCAATCTCGCAAACGACCTGGTCGCGCTGATGGACGCGCTCGGCCACCAGCGGTTCGCCGTGGTCGGCACGGACACCGGGCTCCCGATCAGTTACGCGCTGGCCGCCGATCACCCGCACCGCGTCGAGCGTGTGGCCCTCGCTGAGGTTCCCGGGCCCCCTGGGGCGGTTCCACAACCGCCTCTCTTCCTTCCCGCGGCGGTGAACAACAAGCTCTGGCACATCGCCGTCAACCGGCTCGACAAGCTGAACGAGCAGCTCGCCGTGGGACGGGAGGACCTCTACTTCGGCTACGAGTTCGCCATCCAGGCCGCGACGAAGCTCCCGGATGACGTCGTCGCCTACTACGTTGGCCTGCTCACCAACCCCGACTCCCTGCGCGGCACCTTCGCGTTCTATCGCGAATGGGACACCATGATGGCGCAGAACGCGAAGCGCGCGAAGCGGCCGCTGAGGATGCCGGTCCTGGGGATCGGCGGGGAGGCAAGCCACGCTAACGCGGTCGGCGACGCGATGAAGTCCCTCGCGACCGACGTACAAACTGCGGTCATCGCCGGCGCCGGCCACTGGTTCGCCGAGGAGGCCCCCGAGGAGACGGTGGCGGCGCTGGCCGCGTTCCTGGCTCCGTACCGGGACGGGTCGGCCGCGTCGGGCGCGCCGCATGCTGGCGCGGTTCGGTAGCTGACCGTGTCTCGTGTGCCTATGCCCTTGATCGGTGGGGCGGCCGAGTGGCTCAACTCCGAGCCACTCGGCCGCAACTCGGTCGTTCTGAAAGCCCGGCGCCCGAGCAACTCTCAATCCATGGTCTCCAGAACCGGAGGCCGGCCACCTTCCAGCAGAGAGCAGGCAGCAACGAATGAGTACGCAGAAAGTCGCCGTGATCACGGGCGCATCCCAAGGAATCGGCGAGGCCCTGGTGACCGCCTACCGCAAGCTCGGCTACGCGGTCGTCGCGAACTCCCGTTCCATCACGCCGTCCGACGACCCGCTGGTACTCACCGTGCCGGGTGACATCTCGGAGCCGGGTGCCGGCACCCGCGTCATCGAGGCCGGCCTGGCGGAGTTCGGCCGGATCGACACCCTGATCAACAACGCGGGCGTCTTCGTCGCCAAGCCCTTCACCGACTACACCGACGAGGACTTCGACCTGGTGACCGGCGTGAACCTGCGCGGGTTCTTCGAGGTCTCGCAGCACGCCGTCGCCGCGATGCTCGCCACCGGCGGCGGGCACCTGGTGAACGTCTCGACCAGCCTGGTCGACCACGCCAGCACGAACGTGCCGTCGGCGCTGGCCTCCCTCACCAAGGGCGGCCTGAACGCGGTCACCAAGTCCCTTGCGATCGAGTACGCCGCCCGCGGCATCCGGGTCAACACCGTTGCCCTCGGCATCATCCGGACGCCGATGCACCCGGCGGAGACCCACGATGCCCTCGCCGGACTGCACCCGGTCGGCCGGATGGGCGACATCAGTGACGTCGTGGACGCGATCACCTACCTGGAGAACGCCCCGTTCGTCACCGGCGAGATCCTGCACGTCGACGGCGGCCAGAGCGCGGGCCACTGACCCCACCCGGGCGGGCGGTCAACGCCCGCCCGGTCCATCACCAGAAGGGCAAGTGATGACCGCCGTACCATCGGCGCACCCGTGGCGTACCGCGGGCCACGGGGCCGCGGCCCTGGCCGCCGGCATGGGCGTCGGGAGGTTCGCCTACACCCCGATCCTCCCCTTGATGCACGCACAGGCCGGGCTGCCGGCGCGGCTCGGCGCGACCCTCGCCACGGCCAACTACGTCGGCTATCTCGTCGGTGCGGCGGCCGCCATCGGCGTCCTGCGACACCGATTCCCGCACCACCTCGGACCGCTACCCAGCCGGGTCCAAGGCAACTACCACCACCGAATGGAAGAAGAACATGACTACTGAAACCGAGATCCTGCGCACCGTTGTCGACCAGTGGAAGTCCGCCGTCGACGCCCATGACCCGAAGCTCGTCGCCTCGTACTTCACCGACGACGCGATCTTCCAGGGCCTGCACCCATACAGCATCGGCCCGGAGGGCGTCGCCGCGTACTACGACATCCAGCCGATCGGCATGACCGCCCACTACGACATCCGCGAGACCAGGCGCCTGGCCGACGACCTGATCCTCGGCTACCTGACCGTCGACTTCAGCTTCCTCGACAGGCCCACCGTGTTCGTCTACCTGAGCCTGATCGTCCGCAGTACTCCCGAAGGCTGGCTGATCACCCACTACCAGGTCTCGCGCCTCGCCTGACCGCCCTTGTGGGGTACTAGAGCAGGCGGTAGACCGACACGTGCGACCGGGACTCGGCCGTGAACTCGGCCCCCGCCCAGTCCGCGTGCCGGCTCTCCAGCTCGGCGGCGGGGTACGTGATGGACGAGATCGCCGACGGCATCTTCTGGTTGGGCGACGGCAGCTACCAGAACATGTTCGTCGTCACCGACGAGGGCGTGATCGCCATCGACGCCCCACCGACGCTCGGGAACAACATCCTGCGCGCCATCGACCGCGTCACCAAGAAGCCGGTCACGCACGTGGTCTACAGCCATCACCACTCCGACCACGTCGGCGCCATGTCGATCTATCCCGAGCGAGCCCCCCGCTACGCCCAGCGCGCCACGGCCCAGCGGCTGGAACTGCTGGCCGACCCTCACCGGCCGCCGGCCACGGAGATCTTCGACGACGCGATCACCATCGACGCCGGAGACCACACTTTGCGGCTGGAATACCCCGGTCCCAACCACAGCGAGGGCAACAGCTTCAGGCCACCACGCCTGGCCGTTTCGGCTGGCCGCCTGCACCCGTGGAAGGCCCTGACCCCACCTCCGGGTCGCCTCAGGTCCGGTCAACCGGTGTGACGACGTGCTTGACCTCGGCCATGTAGCGGTCGGCGGCCGCGGAGGCTTGCTCCGGGGTAACGCCTTCCTGGCGCGCCTGCATGTAGGCCGCGTACCAGTCCCACCAGTCGTGCGGAGGTGCTTTCTTCTCGAATGTGTCGTGATGTTCGGCGGTTTCGTGCAGCAGGTCCGCCAGGGACGCCACGTCCATCTCAAACGCTCCTTCTCTTGGCCGGGAACCTGCATCAGACTCGGCCTGGCAAACGTTCGGTGATCTCCTGCAGCAGCCAACGGTTGCCCTCGGTGTCGTGGAAGGAGGCGTACGACGCGTACGAGCGACCCTCCGGGTCATGCCCCGGTGCGCGTCCCTCGTTGCCGATGCGGAAACCGCCGCCGAGGCTGCCGCCGCTGTCATGGAACACCTCGCTCACGTCGACACCACGCGAGAGGAGTTCGTCTCGGGCCACCTCGATGTCGTCCACTGCCAGGAGCAGGCCGTCGAACGAGCCAGGTTGGGCCGCGGTAACCGCCGTACCGAAGACGATCGAGACGTGGGATCCCGGCGGGGTCAGGTGCATCATTCGGTAGCCGTTGTCGAGATCCAGATCGACGTCGACGCGCCATCCCAGGCCGACGTAGAAGCTCTTGGCACGGTCGTAGTCGGCGACGGGGATGACGACGACCTCGAGCCTGAATTGGACGCCGGTGGCCCGGGTCGATGTCGTCTCGCTCTGGTTGCTCACCTGAGCGCTGCTCATGAAGACCTCCAGTGGCCGGTTGTCGGTAGCCAGAAGTCTCATCGCCGGGACGCATCGGTCGCGCCCGGGGAACCCCCAGTCCACCCCCGGGTCGAAGGGCTAGGCCAGTTGCGCTTGGCGCGCGATGGCCGGCACCAACGCCTGGATGAGTTGTCTGCGAGAGGTGATGCCCAACTTCGTGAACACCTTGTGCAGGTGCCACTCGACAGTGCGTGGACTGAGGAACAGCTCGACACTGATCTCTGCGTTCGTCCGTCCTTCACGTGCCATCCAGGCGATCTGCGCCTCCTGCGCGGTGAGCAGGTCGTCCGCCACGGTTGCCCGCTTGCGCACCGTTGCCCCCGTCGCCTCCAGTTCGCGGCCTGCACGTCTGGCGAAGCCCTCGATCCCGAGCTCGACGAGCATCTCGTGGGCGGTCCGTAGATGTATCCGGGCGTCGACGCGGCGGCCCTGCCGCCGTAGCCATTCGCCATAGAGGAGGTGGACACGGCCCAGATCTACTCGGACGAGGGTGCGGCCCAGTTTGTCGATCGCGGTCAGGTACAGGCTCTCGGCAGCCTCACCTCCGCTCACGAGGGCCCGCGAACGCGCCTCGATCCCGAGCGCCCAATCGGTGGAGCTGGCCTCTGTCCTTGCCTGAAGCCGCTTGAGAGCATGAGTAGCCTGCTGCGGTGCTCCGGCCCGGACAGCTGCCTCTATCAGCTCGACCAAGGACCAGGTGGCGAGGCCCAACTCCTCGTGTCGTTCGCAGCCACGGGTGGCTGCGGCCAGGGCGTCCTCATACCGTCCCAGTCCATTGTTGAGGACCGCCGCCGCCCAGTATGGCGCGGTCCGCCACCGTCCTTCGCCGCACGCCGGCACCCCGATCATCGCGTCGGCGATCAATCTGGAGGTCTCGATGTCGTGGCCCTTCCAGGCGGCAAGCGGCAGACGGCCGTACGGCCCCAGCGGGCAACCCGTAGCGATCCCGACCGCCTCAGCCTCCCGGGCCATCGGGATGGCCGCTTCACATCCCCCGGCAAGCAGTTGGATCATCGAGCCAGACAGGAGTGCCCGCGGCAGCACGGTCAGCGCACCCATCGAGCGCGCGAGCTGAATCAGCCGCATTGTCAGTGCATGCCAGCTCTTGTCGTCCCAGACCTCCTGGGCCGCGCGGCAGGCGAGTGGCAACCAGCGGATTCCTTCGCCGGCGCCGGCCTCCTGATCTTGGACGATGCGGAGTGCCCGCTTGACCAGCGGCGCGCCTTCCGCGAGTCCTTTGCTGGTCACAACGGCGAGACCCTCGAGCAGAAGGCCAGGTCCGTCCGGCGGTCCCGGCATCGGCGGCGCTGCCTGCACAGCTTGGGCGATCTCCAGGACGCCGCCTCCTGTGCCGCCGATCGCCAGCGCTGTGTCGAAAGCCTCGCAATAGGCTTCGCGCGCCAGATCGGGCTCGACCGGCTCCAGGAGCTGTGCCGCTTCGAGCAGCTCTGACGGCGTATCCGGGCCAGGATGGCTGTGGGCCGTCAGTTGGGCGCCAAGGAACAGCACCTGAGTCCTGGCCAGGTCGTCAAGTGGTCCTGCCTGCGCCACGGCGAGCAGTCGGCGCGCCGCTCGCAGCGCGCCTGCCTGGTACTTCGCCTCCGCCGCCGCCAGCGTACGCCGTGCCCGGCAGCCTGGATCAGCGGTCAACTCGGCGGCACGCGCGCGGAAGGCGGCCAACGCTGGCAGGCCTCCTCGCGCCATGGCCTGGTCAGCGGTCCGTTCCAGCTCAGCGGCAGCCTCCTCATCCAGATCGGAGGCAGCGTGAGCACGATGCCATGCGCGGCGGTCAGCGTCGGTACCGGGATCGATGGCAGCCGCGAGGGCTCGGTGAACGGCGTGGCGTTCCTGTGGAGAGGCGGCCTCGTAGACAACCGACCGGACGAGCGGATGGCAGAACCGTACGTGCCCGTCGAACTCGACAAGCCGCGTCGTCACAGCTGAGGCCGCCGCCCCAGAGGTGATGCCGAGCTCGCCGGCGGTCCGCCACAGGAGGACCGCGTCTCCTGTCGGTTCCGCCGCAGCCAGCAGCACTAGTTGCCGCGTCGCCGACGGCAGCGGCAAGTACTTTTGTCGGAAGTGGTCCACCATCCGGTCAGGGAGGGTGATCCGCGGCAGCCCGTAGCCTCCCGCCAGGTGGTCAGGTCCCTGCCCACTGATTGTCTGCTTCAAGGCAAGAGGGTTCCCTCCCGCTTCATCCGCGATCCGTTCCCGCACGCGCTCGTCCAGTGGGCCCATGACGGTCGAGTCCAACAGGCTGTGGACGTCGCTGGTGGCCAGCCCGCCGACGACAAGCTCGGGAATTCCTTTCAGGTCCGGCCTTTCGCTGCCGTCACACGGCCCATCGCTGGACTCGCGTACCGCGATGGCGACGGCGACCGGTTCCCCCACGAGACGACGAGCCGCGAATCCCAGGATTTGTGCCGAGGCGGCATCGAGCCATTGCGCATCGTCCAGGATGCAGACCAGCGGGCGTTCCGCGGCCGCAGCGGACAGCAGGCCCATCACGGCCATGCCGATCACGAGACGATCAGGAGCATCACCGGCGCGCAAACCGAACACCGTGACGAGCGCATCCCGTTGCGGGTCGGGGAGTTGCGGCAGCTCGCTCAGGATCGGCGCACACAGCTGGTGCAATCCGGCGAACGCGAGCTCCCGCTCCGACTCGGCTCCTGCTGCTCGCACGATACGGCAGCCGGACGCTCGCTCCGCGAGGTAGGCAAGAAGCGTGCTCTTGCCTACTCCCTCCTCGCCACGCAACACGAGCATCTGACTCTCGCCTGTCCACACGTTGGCCATCAGCCTGTCCAGCGTCTCGCACTCCCGTTGCCGGCCGTGGGGCCGGTGTGCGGAATGCCGTCCCGAAGGAATGGTCAGCACCTGAACTCACTCCTTACCTAGACACGGCACTCCTGGCGAGTAGGTCGTCATGTCGGGATCGACTGATGCCCTGCCTGCCGGAGCCCGGATGACTCCGTCCCTCCATCGTTACGAAGAGCGGCCGCGATCGAGTCCGCCACGTGCACAGTCGGACTGGCCAGTGTTGACTGGCCGGCCGGCGGCTAACGCGGCAAGACCGGGTCGGGGTCGCTCGGGAGAACTCGGTGGAGCTGGGTCCGGGAGCTGATGTCGAGCTTGGTGAATACCTTGCGCAGGTGGTACTGAACCGTCCGCGAGCTGATGAACAGCCGGGCGCCGATCTCCGGGTTGGACAGGCCGTCACTGGCCAACCGCGCCACCTGGAACTCCTGGGCGGTCAGTGCATGGTTGGTCTCGTCAACTCGTTTGCGCACTGTCTGGCCCGCGGCGAGCAACTCGATCCGGGCTCGCTCGGCGAATGCCTCGGCGCCCATCGCCTGCAGCATCTCGTGCGCCGTACGCAGCTGCTCGCGCGCATCGCCCCGCCGGTTGCCTCGGCGCAACCACTCGCCGTAGAGCAGATGCGCGCGGGCCAGTTGGGTTCTGACGCGCGTCCGGCTCAGCCGCTCGATCGACTCGCGATAGTACTGTTCCGCCGCGTCGCCGTCGCTCAGGAGGGCGCGGACCCGGGCTTCGACGCCCTGCACCCACTCGTTAGGCGTGACGCGGGTGCGCTCGGACAACCACTCCAGGGCGGCCATGAGGACCTGGGTGTTGCCGGTCCTGGCCGCAGCCTCGGCAAGCTCGGGCACGATGTGGGACCCGTATCCCATCGGTTCGCGGTCGAAGGCCCGCGAGGCGGCTGCGTACGCCTCGGCGCTACGCCCGAAGCCGTTGTGGAGCACCGCACTCGCGTAGGCCGCGAGGCTGACCAGCCGGTCCGCACCCCTCGCCGCCGCCTCGCGTGAGGTCGCCCCGATCAGGTCGGACGCCTCTCGATCCTGACCCCGCCACGCCGCGAGCATCATCGCGGTGTCTGCGATCGGCGGGTTTCCGGTGGCCTCCGCGATCAGGTGATCCTCTTCGATCAGGCGCTCGGCCGTGAGCAAATTTCCGGCGAGTATGTGGGACCGGGCCAAGTAGTTGAGCGCATACGCCAAGTGCATGAGCGCGCCCATGCTACGAGAGAACTGGACCTGGGCGGCGGCCAAGGCGTGCCAGGACTCGTAGTCCCACACCTCCATGGCGATGATCTGGCTGATCCTGCCACCGGCCAACCGGAGCCAGCGGTCGAATTCGCCACGGCCGCCGTCGAGCGTGAGGGCCATGTCGAGCGCCCGCGTCAGCGCCGGGGCGGCCGCCGCGTAGCCGTCGGTCACACGCAGCGCGACGGCGTCGAGCAGGACGTCGAGTACTCGCGGTGGCGCGGGACCGGGCGGTGCGCTGCGCGCGGCCTCCGCCGCTTCTCGCACCTTGGGGCTGCCCAGGTCACTGGCCCAGATCGCTGCCACCAAGGCGTCCAGGTACGCCGCGCGCGCCCGGTCGATGCTCACTGTCTGAATGCGCCTGGCCGCACTCAGCAGCAGCCGCTGGGCGTCGCTGCCGCGCCGTTGATCCAGGGCAATCTGTCCGCGCAGCAGTTCCACCTCCGCTGCCTGCCGTCCATCCATCGTCCCGGCCTCGACCGCGAGCAGTAACCCCAGGGCGGCGTCCAGTGCTCCGGCGTCGGACTTGGCACGCGCAGCCGCGAGCAACCGCTGCGTCCGGCGGACCGGGTCGGGCGTCAGCATCGCCGCGCGCTCCAGGAACGCGGCCGCCGCGGCCAGGCCTCCGCGGGCCTGCGCCCGGTCCGCCGAGCGCTCGAGTTCCTCGGCTACCGCCGCGTCCGGGCTGGTTGCGGCTTGGGCCAGGTGCCAGGCGCGACGGTCGGGATCGAGATGCGGATCGGTCACCCCGGCCAGCGTGCGGTGCGCCTCGTGTCGCTCCTGGCTCGAGGCTGATCGGTAGGCCGCTGACCGCACCAGCGGATGCCGGAACCGCACCTGAGCGCCGAAGTCGATCAGCTCGGCCTCGACCGCCTGCGCTCCCGCCTGGATCGGAATCCCGAGTTGTTCGGCGGCCCGCCACAGAAGCAACGGGTCGCCGGAGGAATCGGTTGCCGCCAATCGCAGCAGCCGCTGGGTCTGGTCCGGCAGCGCCTCGATCTGCCGGCGGAAACTCTCCTCGATCCGGCCCGACAGCCGCCGCGCACCCGGCAATCCGAATCCACCCGCCAGCTCCGCGGGCGTCAATCCCCGGGGCAGTTCGAGCAAAGCCAGCGGGTTTCCCCGCGTCTCGGCAAGGATCCCATCCCGGACCCGGGCATCGAGCGGCCCGGCCAGGACCGAGTCCAGCAGCGCTCGCGCGTCGCTCGCCTGCAGCCCCTCTACGGCCAGGCTGGGAAACGCTGCCAGCTCGTCGCCGGGATCGCGGGTCGCGAAGACCAGACCCACCGGATCCGCCGCGAGCCGGCGGGCCGCGAACTCCAAGGCCTGCGCGGAAGCGCTGTCCAGCCATTGGTGGTCATCCACCAGACCAAGCAGCGGCCGCTCCCCGGCCACTTCCGACAGCAAGCTCAAGACGGCCAGGCCCACCAGGAACCGGTCCGGAGGCGGTCCTGTGCTGAGCCCGAACGCGGTTTGCAGTGCCACTCGCTGCGGCGTGGGCAGACGAACCAGCCGGTTCAGCATGGGCGCGCACAGCTGATGCAGGCCGGCGAAGGCTAGTTCCATCTCCGACTGCAGGCCTACTGCTCGTGCCACCTGGCAGCCCGGCGCCTGCCTGGCCACGTAATCGAGCAGGGCGGTCTTGCCCACGCCCGGTTCACCGCGGACCACCAGTACCCGGCTCTCGCCGGCCCCGACAGCCTCGACCAGCTGGGCGAGCACGCGCAACTCACTGGTCCGGCCCCGCAACGTTGCGGGGCCTCTGTGTCGGCGGGAACCTCCTGACCCCGTAACCAATTCAACCGGCGCCTTCCGCTGCGGTTCCGGTTCAGTGTCATCACTCCGGCAGCTTGTGGGCCCACATCGGCGACCCGCAGCCGGTTACGTCCCTGGTGAGTGACGGCCTGACGGTGTGGAACCACAGTATCGCCGTACTGTCAGGTCCCTGGGCGGCAGGTGACCACCGACTCGCGCCAGGGGACGGCCCCGGTTGACGCCTGACGTGATGGCAATCGAGACCAGGACGGCGCATGCTGGGTGGCGGAGTCGGCAGGCGAGGAGGCAGCAGGAATGGTGCCCGCGCGTCGTCCCGACCTGGCCAATGAGCTGATCCGGGAACTCGTCGAGTCATGAAGAACCCGTGGGCCCAGTACTGCGGATGGGTGACGAAGTCGAGCAGATTATCGCGGCGATCGAGGACGACAACCCCGGTACCGAAATCGTGGTCATCGACCGGGGCGCGTACGTCCGGGTGCAGGGTGAGGATCGGATCACGGTGACGCAGGCGACGCTGCGCCGCTACCTCGGCGCGGACCACGAGACCGGATCGTTCGGCGGGATCATGTCCGCGTTCAGCGGTCAGGTCGTCACCACCAGCGACTCCATCACCTGGGAGAGCGTGGTGGGCGGGAAGCAGCGAGCACCCAGCAGCGACAAGTCACCAGGCTGTCAAGTTGGCTGGTCCTCGTGACCGTGGATGTCAAGCCTGTCCCGTCGTGGCTGCGCGACATCGCCCACGCAGCCACGACGATGAATCTGTCACCGGCGCTCATGCCGCCGGCCAGCGGCGGCACGCGTTCAGCCGTGCTCGTGTTGTTCGCCGAGGGACCGGACGGACCGGACCTGCTGTTCATCCGGCGAAGTGAGCGCTTGCGGCTTCATGCGGGCCAGATGGCGTTCCCTGGCGGGGTCATCGACGCCATGGATGCGGGGCCGGTGGCGGCCGCGCTACGGGAAACGGTGGAGGAAGTCGGCATCCACCCCGCTGACGTCGATGTCGTCGCCACCCTGCCCGAACTGTTCATCCCACCCACCCGATTCCGGGTCGTTCCAGTTCTTGCCTGGTGGCGACGGCCACGCGCGGTGGCGCCGGTTGATCGAGGCGAGGTCGATGCGGTCGAGCGGATCAGCGTTGGAGAGCTGGCTGATCCGGCCAGCCGGCTCATGCTGCAAAGGCCGAGTGGAATCATCCTGCCCGCGTTCCAGATCAGGGGCAGGCTGATCTGGGGTATGACCGCAGAGGTCGTCGACCGGCTCCTGGCGCTCGCGGGATGGGACCGCCCGTGGGACACCCGGGTGGTCGAGCTGCCAAGCATGCTTCCAGCGGGAGAGCAGCCGGATCGGATCAAAGAGTGAAGCCGATCGCACGCAGTTGTTCCCGGCCGCTCTCGGTGATGTCAGCGGGTCGCCAGGCCGGTCTCCACTGCCAGTCGACGCGGAAGTCATCGATGCCGTCGAGTCCGGCGAATCGGCCGGCGCACTCAGCGGCTGACACGCCGCCATCCTGCACGTCTTCCAGGATCGTGCCGAGACCCAGGGCAGCCTCGTCGGCCAGTACGGACCAATGGCTGATCCACCGACCTAACACAGACCGGTTGTCCGGGCGTTGCGCCACGGCCAGACCTGCAAGAGCACGACTCCACCGGTCTCGCCGGCTGGAGTCCTCGGCCAGGAAGGAGGTCACCAACCAGGTCAGACCGTCCTCTGGCTCTTGGCGACCTCGCCGAGCTGGGTCAGCAGCACATCGTCCAGGGTCGGAGCGAGCACGAGGTTGGGCGCGGTGAATGCCTCGCCCAGTCGTCGCTCGCCAGCGCGCCTACTCGATCGCCTTGCGGGCCGGTTGCCAGCCTTCGTGGCTTCCCACAGGGATCGTTCCGCCGAGCCGATACCTGAGTCGGGCAGGGCGAGCTGTAGCTGCCTGGTCCGTAGGCGATCGTTGTGACCCGACGCAGGCAGACCAACTGCTCACCGAGGCGGGCTGGGCCAGCGACCTACGTCTAGCTGGCTGTGGGTCGAGTCAAGTCTGGTGATGGCCGCGCGGGAGTGCTCCGCCGGTGTGGTGGGTGTGTGGTTCTGTGTTGGCCGGACGGGGTTCGCACGGTTGGTCGAGTGCCCGAAGCGCCCATGCTGACGTATGCGACCTGACATGTCTGGGTGTTGGTCATCTGGCGTCGTGCGGGCTGCTGTGATGGGCGAAGGACCGGGCGCCAAACTAGAAGCGGCGTGACGCGGGTTGCGTTCGCCATAGCTGTTTCGGCGTCTGATCGGGTCCTTCGTCACGACCAGCGTCGCACCCGCCGGCCGGTGTTGTGAAGGTGTGAGCGGGCCGCTTTCCGTTTGTCGACGACGCTCGAATCTGGGGCCGATGCGACGGTTGGAAATGAGGCCACCGGTTCGTGGTGTCTAGTCTGATGGATTCTGGGTTCTGATGCTGGGCAGGGTGTCGATGCCGCGGTTGCGTAGTCGGTAGCTGGCGCCTTTGAGGGTGAGGACGTCGGCGTGGTGGACGATCCGGTCGATCATCGCGGCGGCGACGGCTTGGTCGCCGAGGACGCTGCCCCAGCCGCTGAAGGGCAGGTTGCTGTTGAGGATGAGCGAGGCGTGTTCGTAGCGCGTCCGCCAGCTCGCGGTGCGCTGGCCCCAGGTGCTGCTCCACCCACACGACGTGCAGTAGCTGCCCGGCCAGAAGACCGTCGGCATAGGTCAGATCGGCGACCAGGTCCTCGGGGACCTGCAGGGTGCGAGCGGTGAGATCGTTGGCCGCGCCTCAGGTCCAGCGCTCACCGCGCCAGCTCACCCTTCGCCGTTGGCCGCCACAGTCACATTCATTCGCAACTCAATGAGCGCGCTCCATCGAACCTGGCGTGGTTGACAACGCTGCGACAACGCGATGAGTGTCAAGGTAACTGTTGATTGCTGTTGGCAGGCAATGAGGCCGTCGATGGCGGCTGCTGGTCTCACGCTCGAACGCCCGGTGGAAACGCGGCCCGAATCAGGTCTGTGATCCACGCCCTCGTCGTAGAGGCCCCAACTGTCAATGGGACCAGGACGTGATGGATTGAGTTGACCGAACAAGGAAAGATCAAGGTGGCAAACGGCGCCGATGCGTTTGTGTCAAGTCAATGATGCCGGCGACACTCAGCCGAATCAAACCACCTTGACGGCGAAGACGACGAGCGCGGCGAAGGTCGATATCTTGCGGCGTCGTCAGTGTCTCGACTAACTGGAAGCCATTAACGGCGAGTACTGCTATCGGCCATCGCTGAGACGGCCATCATCACGACCGATCTGGCGGACAATGGGAATGGAGGCCGGCCATGGAGGGCGGCGTCAACATGCAGGACCTCATCAGGGAAGGCTTGAAGGTCCCCCGCGATGAGCGCGCGAAAAGGCGGCTCGAGGAACTCGTCGCGCGCGGCGAATTCGAGGCGATCGACCCGGCGGCCGCGCTTTCGAGCCGGCCGCGATACCTCGTGACGTTTGTGAAGTCGGTGACCGCGTTCCGGATCCGCTCGGCCACGGTCGTCACCGTAACAAACCAGGCTCCGCGACCTAACCTAGTCTCCGTCTCCTACTTTCTCGGGTTCACCGACAATACGTCGCCAGTCGGAGTGACGTCCTTCGTGATCCCGCCGGACTTCACCGTCGACTTCGCGACGCGCAACCTGCCGGACGCGCTCACGGCTACCAACGTTGTGCCGAACCCCGAGTTGACCTTCGACGAGGGCCGGGCCATCGTTGGCTCGCGGCTCCAGGAGATCGCCGTCAGCAGCCGCATCTACTACACCGTTGGCGACGGCGAAGAGGAGCTGCTGGCGATCACCGACTCGAAGGTGGTCCGCTTCGGCCAGGCGAACAAGGGCGACTGACCACGCTGATTCTGCGCCGCCACAGCGACATCCTGCGGAGTGGGCAGCACAGCGCTCGCTCAGGGGATGAGGACACGCATACATCCTTTGCACAACGAGGGATAGACCTCGAAGAGCCTGGATGCGCAACTTGCTGGCTCGCCTCACCCCTGCGCGATTGCTGGGCGATTCTTGAGACCTCGTCCATCAGATGCTGGACCGCACGCGCAACTTCTGACGCGCCAGGCTCAGCGAGCAAGGTCTTCACCGAAGGCTAGCCATGCTTAGGCATCATCGAGTAGGCGCTGGACTTTTCGCAGCTTCTGACTCGCCAAACACGGCGAGGGCCTCGCTGGCTCGCTCCCATGCCTGACGTGCAGCACTTTCCGATCCGTCGCCATGTAGTCCGTTCTAAGGCTGTTCAAGGCCGTGCCTACGCCGAACCGGTCGCCGCTTGTTCGGCAAACAGTCGTTTATGGAACAGCCGGTCCGCTACGGCCGCGGAGGGGTGGCCTGCGAATCGCTGCTTGTTGTACCAGGCGCAGTGATACCTGGCCGGGAGCTGTGAGGAGAGGCCGTCCAGGTTCGAGGTCTCTTGGTCGAACCGAGGAGGTCGCCCGGGTGTAGACAGTCCGTCCCCGCGCGGGCACGGTGGAGTTCGGGGGCGGCTTCACTGCGCCTGAGGGGACACGGAAGGGGCAAGGGACGATCTCGCGCCGACGTGCGCCGCGAGCGCGACCGGGCACGGACGTCGCGGACCTGGTTTGTATCTGGTTCCGCGTCTGGGAGTGGTAGCCGAGAGACGATCGGATTGGAGCGGACATGCCGTACGAGTTCAGCGTTTGGCATGAGGTCTCCTACACGGACGGCAACAACATTCCTCGGACGATCACCATCGACCTTGGCGCGCCGATGAGGTGGGTGGCGAAGTCGACGCTGAGCACCGTCTGGTTCGGGACGCGGGAGCCCAACAGCGGTTACGGCGTTGCGGCGGACATCATCGACATCGACGGGGCGTCGACTCCGGTGGTGTACGTATTCGGCGCCAACCAACCGAACGACCCGAACACCCACGTGTCGATCGCGCACCCGGGGATGATCGGTCAGGCGTCGGCGCGCAGGATCACGTTCCGCCTGCGCGGCACGACCTTCGACTCGGCTGCCGTCGCGGTCAACCACTTGCTGGTCCGGTGAGGGGCATGCGAACGCCAAAAGATAGCACTCCGCAGCAGTTCTTCCTGACGGTCGATGGCGAGAGCGGCGAGATCCTCTGCGCCCATCAGGAGTACGTCGCCGAGCGACCGGACGGGGAGGGCGAGGGACGCCTGCGGCCGAGCGACAGCGTGGATGACGACCTCGTACTCGACATCGCAGTCAAGGCAAGCCCGGCGGCGCGCGTCGCGCAGGGCCGCCTGCGGGTTGTCCGGGTCGAGTGCCCGCCGACCACGGACTTCTCTCGGCACCGGGTCGAACTCGAGAGCGGCGAGCTTGTCGAGGTCCTGGCTGCCGAGCCCGAGCGCACCGAGACAAGCTTGACCCGCCGAGCTGGCGGAGGGACTCGGACATGATCGCCGACACCCCGCTGGATCAACCACGTTCTGCGAGCTATCAGCCGCGGCTCGGCGGCAGACATCACCCCCGGAGACGCTCGTCATGGCTGGGCCACAGCCGAGCCACGCGAACTCTGATTCCCGCTCGGCATGACACCCCGAAGGGATCTGGCCCGGCGGGAAGGTCTTGATCGACCGCGATCTGCCAGGTGCGGCTTGTCAGCTCAAGGAGGCGGGAGCGTCGGCGCTTGGTCAGCTCCGGCACGTATTTGTAGATCGTCGACCGGCTCACGCGCGGGAGTTTGCGATGGACGACACGGCGTGCTCGGGCTGGGTGAGTAGCGTGCGGGCGGACTGGATCTGCTCATCGGTCATCGCCGGCGGCAGGCCGAGCCGGACACCTCGTGCTCGCGCGGCGGCGAGGCCCTCGTTGGTGCCCTCGACAATGAGTTCGCGGATGAACTCGGCCAGAGCGGCGAAGACGTGGAACACCAGCTGGCCGCCAGGAACCGCGCGGGAGTTGCGTTCGACCTGGTCTGCCTCAAGGCGTGCGATGCCTTCTTGTCGAGACGTTCGCTCTTCATCTAAAGGCGATTCTGGTGCGCCGGTTGATCCACAGCGCAGCGGCGGGGGTGAGGACGGTTCCGACGGCTGCGCGACCTGGGCCCACGCTGCGAGGGTCGCTCCACATCCAGCTGGAACCGGTGAACTTGAAGTCGTCGGTGTGACTCCGCCGACGGAGGTGGTTGGGGAGGGTCGTGGTGTAAGCGAGGCCAACCAAACCAGCGCGCCAAGTCACCGGAAAGCACCATGCGGCGATATCGAGTCAAGGTTCACGTACGTAGATCGCTTCATGCCGGCTGCCGTTACCGCCGGTCCGCCATGCTCTTGAGGATCGATCGTTTCTCGACACCAGCGGCCAGTGCCGCCGAACTGATCTCACAGGTCACCGGATCTTCGAGGAGAAGCTGAGCGGCAAGAACACCGATCGGCCCGAACTGACAAAGTGCCTGGACTGCCCCGTCCAGGTGACACCATCGGGGTCCTCGAATTGTGGCGGCTCGGCCAGAGCCTGCAGGACCTGATCAACATCGTCGGCGAGTTGCGCCAGCGCGGCATCGGGTTCAAGTCGCTGCATGATGCACTCGACACGACCACTCCGTTCAGCAGGTGGGGTGCGAACGCTGCGACTCCTTCGGCCTGGATCCGGACGTACATGCGGGAGTCGGTGAGGTCGCAGCCTCGGATGTCGATCGGTACGCCGGCGGCGCGGACGCCGTCGAGGGTCGCGGTGAGCGCGTCCGGGTGGTCGATCAGGTTGAACTTGTCCGACAGCAGCGCCCGGGCCAGTCCGGAGCCGTCGCTGCCGCGGAGGGCGCGGTCCGGGAATGGATCGGTCGTCGCCGGTGCTCGAGGGGCGTCTGGGCGTACACCGGATCCGCGGAGCGCTCACGTCTTAACTCACGTGATTCAGCGGCAGAGAGTGATAGAGGTTGAGCGTCGGTGACATGCTCGGCTAGGCATAAGCCCAGGTCATGAGCGCTCTTGCGGCCTAATTGCAGGTGATGAGAGGTCTGGGCTCAGAAAGCGGTGGTTAGGGGTTCGAGTCCCCTCGTCGGCTCCTGACCAGGCAATATGCCTCGAGAGTGATGAACTTTCGGACCACACTCACGTGATTGGCGTTCTCGCACCGAGACCTGCCGCTAGTGCCCGGGACCTTCTGGCACTTGCCGATCGTCCTCATGGATCGGCCGAAGCGCCGCATCGAGGGCCTCGGCCGCCGCAGGATTGCGCACCTTGCGACCGATGTAGTCGTCCAGCGTCGTGCTTGTGCGGGAGTGGCCCAGCTGATCGGCGACTTGCCGGGCGGAGTGTCCTGCCTCGTCAAGGATGGTGGCGGTGGTCTTACGGAACTTGTGGGAGGCCACCCATGCCAGCTCATCTGCCAAGGAGCGGATGCCGGCGAGCTCTGTCAGCTCCATCAGGGCGGCTCGTTCCCGCCTCGGCAGTTGGTAAGCGTCTGCCAGTACGCCGGCTTCCTGCGCATCGAGTCTGACTCGGCCAGTCTCGATGAGAGTGATGCGCGTCTTCTTCCAACCGAGCTTGTTCACGACGTCCTGCTGGGTGTAGCCGGCCTGGCGGCGATGGTTTCGAAGAACCCGGCCGAGTTCCCGTCGTCTCTCGCTTCCGACCGGCGTGCGCACGTCTCGCAGACTCTTTCGGACGTTGTGCGGATCTCGAAATCCCCCGGGCGAGTCCGGGAAGACCGGCGAATCGGACGGCCCCCGCGTTCCATCTAGCGCGGAGCATGTCCACAGCCCAGTCGGGAAGGAGCAGGCGCCGTTCGCCGGCCTCGGACTTGACGCGGGTGCGCACGAGGCCTTTCCCCGCCACACGCTGAATCTGGTGTGTGCAGTCGACGCCCGAGCACTCGGTGACGTCGTAACCAGGACTCTGGTCGTGCGCCTTCAGGTACTCGTCGGTGCTGTTGCCGAAGAGCGTCGCGCGGCCGGGCCCGAAGTCGGTCAGGCCGGCCACGAACTGCTCCGGTGTCGCGGTGGTCGTCCGGTGGAGGTGAATCGTCGGCATCGCGTTCTCGTGACCTGGGGACGAAAAGCGTGCGAGTTCTCTGTAGACCACAATCCCGCTTCGGGCTACCGCCGCACCAGTGAGAGACCCTGGTCGGAAATCCGAGTCGCCCCTGACCTCCTGGTCGGCCTCAACGTCCTGTCATTGTGAGCCGGTCTCGCGCTGGAACGTCGGGATGACGGGCTTCGAGGTTGTCGTCGGTGAGGTCAGCGTCGCTACCAGCGATGGGCGATGTCGATGACGAGCCGGCTGCCCGTACCAGGGCCGGCCAGGGTGAAGGTACGGAATGGGAGTCGGGCACGGACGCCGACCCCGAGGGTGGTCTGGCCCTCAAAGCTGCCGGCATGGGCGACCTGGCGGAGTGTGCGGTAGCCGGTGACGTTGACCAGTTCGCGTCGGTTGGCCGGACTGTAGGTCGATTGACCCGAATTCACGTCATAGTCCGGTGGGGACACGATGATCCGAAGTTTGGCTCCGCCTCGCAATGGCACCGGATCCCCGGATCCGTCCATAGAGACGGCCGGTACGTACCGGATGCTGTAGCTCGTGCCGTGGCTGCTGATGTCGACCACCAGTCGGTCGTAGCAGGCATGCCGGCCGGCGCGGACATTGGTCAGCGAGCCTTCTCCCATGCCGGCCCGGTTACCCGCTTCCGGTAACGAGCCCCAACCAGACGCGCAGGCGGTGGTCGTGGCGGCTGTCCGGATCGTCGCGTGGGAAGCGGGCCTGGCGAAGGTCGGTACAGCGACCGCGCCCGCCGAGACGGCGGCGGCGGCCAGGACGGCGAGTGCGGTTTGGATCGGTCTGCGGCTGGTCTTCATGATGTCCCCCTTTTGGACACCCTGTTAGACACATTCCGGGGCCTCGCAGTTTGCTTCCGCCGCTGGTGATTTCTGGTGCCCGAACGGACACCCGAGGCGACCAGAAATTGTGTCGCCTGCTCGGAGAACCTCGAGCCCTCTCCGAAACCCACGGATCCTGATCGCGATCCCGTAGTCAACTTGCACCGCTATACGAACCCGCGGTGCTGCGGCCGTGAGAACCCAGCGCTTGACACCAGGCGACGAATCGTGAAGCACCGCGGGCTTTGAGATGCACCTGGAGCCCTGCGGAGACGCGACGTGTAGTCCGGTCACACCTCCACCATGCGGCAGCGATGCGGTTACCGCCCGTGGGGCCCAAACGCACGCATCGTATGCGGTGTGACGCGATGGCTATGGGACGGTGCGCGGATGACGGAGTTTGCCGCCGATCCCGTATCGCTCAGAGATTTATGCAGTACAGCCGTAGGGCGATCACGACCGATACAAGGGGGAACGTATGGCGGTCATGGAGTCCTTATCGGCCCGTCGTCGGTCGCACGCGGAATGGAGAACGCCAACGTGATCCCCGGACCATCATTCGGTGTTGCCCAGAGGCGTCCCTGATGGCTCTCGATGATGGTTCGACTGATCGACAGGCCGATCCCCATGCCGTCGGTCTTGGTCGTGTGGAATGCCTTGAAGAGGGTGGCCATTCCATGCGGGTCGAGCCCTACTCCGACATCCTCCACGCTCAGGCGCACGTGATCGTGTTCGCTTCGGGCGGTCCTGATCACGACGCGTCTTGGTCGATCATCGACGCCGTCCATCGCCTCCGCGGCGTTCCGGAGAAGGTTTAGGATGACCTGCTGCAGCTGCACACGATCGCCCGTAACGGACGGGAGGTCGTCGGCCAACTCCGCCCGAACGTCTACCTGGCTTCTCTGAAGCTCGCTCGACGACAGCGCAATGACCTCCCACGTGGCCTCGTTCAGGTCCAGGGGTTCCAGCGTCGGCGGCCTGTTGCTGAACAGAGCGCGCAAACGTGCGATCACATCAGCAGCACGGTTGCCGTCACGAAGCATGCGCCGCGCCGTTTCGCGTGCACCCGCCAAGTTCGGGGGGTTGGCGTCCAACATTCGAAGGCAGGTGCTGGCATTGGTGATGATGCCCGACAGCGGCTGGCTGATCTCATGCGCGGTCGACGCTCCTAGCTGTCCGATGGCGGCGATGCGGTTGGCATGCGTCAATTCCAATTGGATTTCGTGGTAGCGCCGCTCGCTGGCACGAGCAGCCTCCTCAGCCTCCTTGCGCTCGCTCAAGTCCACCACGAAGGCGACACCTTCATTCCGCGGCTTGTCGTAGACCGCTGCGCCCACCAGGACGGACACGCGGGTCCCGTCCTTCCTGAAAAACTCCTTCTCGTATGGCTGCGCGACACCGCTCGCTTGCAGATCGGCGAGGCGCCGCTCGTCTGACTCGGTCCAATCGGCCGGCGTCAACTCCTTCCAGCGCATCCGGCCCGACACGAGATCGTCATGCGCATATCCCGTGATCTGAAGAAACGCCTCGTTGGCCTCGATGATGCGACCGTCGAGGTTCCAGATGAAGATCCCAATGATGTTGGAATCCACCAACCGCCTGACGCGTGACTCGCGCTCCTGGAGATCGGCATAGAGACGGGTATTCTCTATCGAGATGGCCGCCTCGGAAGCAAGCAGCTTGAGCATGGCCATTCGCGCCGGAGTGAAGACATGAGGCGCGAGGTTGTTCTCCAGGTACAACACCCCGAGCAATCGGGACTGCTTGAGCAGCGGCAGGCAGAGCACGGACCGTGCTCGGTGATCGCGAACGTAAGGGTCGGCGGCGAATGCGCCCTGCGCCGAGGCATCGTGCAGTAGGACGCTCTCGTGGGTGCGGAGGACGTACCGGAGCGCTGGCTCCGGCAGATCTGCGCCAGTCACTCCCGCCTGTGGCAGAGCGACCGTCACCTCATTGCCGTGGCTCGTGACTGCCGCCTCTATCCGAAGCTCGTCACCGCGCGGAAGAATCAACAAGCCTCGTTCGGCGCCGGCGTGTTCGATGGCCGTGCGCATGATCGTATCGAGCAGCTTCTCCAGAACGATCTCGCCCGATACCGCTTCCGACACCTTGATCACCGTCGCGAGGTCGAGATGTTCAACGGTGTCCGCGATCACGGTTGGCGTGTGCGGCGGCGCAATCTCATCGCGCAACTCCGGGTACGTCTCATCCAGATGGCGCACCTTGCCCTGCGCGCCCCAGCGACGGTAGCAGTTACGCGCGCTTCTTCGATACGCGTGAGCAAACGTGGCGAAGCCTCGAGCCGCGTAGAAGCGCGCCGCCAGCTCGAATGCCAGCGCCTCCTGCTGCACGAAGCCCTCGTCCCTGGCAGACCGGATCGCCTCCTCGTACAGGTCCATGGCCTCCGCCGCCCGACCTTCGATCCGCGCGATCTCAGCCAGCACAAGTGCATAGCGGTTGCGATAGTTCTGCGGACAGTCGGCGGCCCAGAGTTTCAGCTTCTTCAGCTTGCCCTCGAGAAGCCGGGTGAACTGCGCCTGCTCGCTCGCGGGCGCCGCCGAGTGCAGCGCTGTCAGGGTGAGGGCGTAGTAGAAGTGATGGGTCGCCTCAATCGGCGTCGCCCTTGCCGCGTCAAGCATCAGTTCCGCCTCGCGCGCGGCATCCAGAGCCTCGGCGAACCGGCCGTGCAGAAAGGCGAGCACTTGCTTCATGATCCGGTGGAAGGCGATGCCGCAGCCGAACGAAGACCTGGCAATCGCGTCGAGCGACGCGCCCTCGGTGAATCCGGCCGCGTCGAAGGCCAGCGGATCGCTTGTCCTCCCTTGAAGGCTTGCGATGAACTGTTGCTGGAGAGCAATGGTCTGATACACCGCCTCGATATGAGTCTGGCGTGCAAACTCGGCGTTACGCACTGCCAGCGTCTGCACCTCCTCGAGCGGGTCGCCTCTTTCGATCGCCTGCCAGACCGTCAGGAAGGCGATATGGCCTGCGTAGACGAAGTCGCCGACTTCCAGGCACGCATGAAACCCGTGGTCAAGGATCGGGACGGCGGTGGCGAAATGGCGGCGCCAAAAGTTGACGTGGTTGCCATGGAGATGCAGGAGCGCCCCGCGGAGGCGCGCGTTGTCGAACCTGTCGTTGAGCCGCAACGCCATCTCGGAGAACGCGAACGCCTGCGCTGCGTCGCCATAGGTCGACACGAGCGTCAGTGCATGCACCGCATAGGCATAGCTGGCCTGCTCGGTATTGCCATATCTCAGCGCGAAATTTACTGCTTTCATGGCCACCAACGGAAATAGCTTCGGTCTCCCGTTGTATGCGCCGGGCGCCGCCTCGACGAGCAGCGCGATGATGGCCCGCACCTCGGCGTCGTCGGCTACCGGCGCATCGAGCAGATCGCTGATGCGGCGTCCGCCGAGGTTGACGGAAACGGCGCGGAACTCCGCGGCCGTCGTTGCCGCGATCTCGTCGTCCGAGCTTGGAAAGACCACACCGAACAGCTGCAGCGCTTCGAGCGCCAGGACGACGCTCTCGTCGTATCGGCTACTGGCCTGATAGACCTTGATGCGCAAGCTGTAGATCCTGGCGCGGTCGAGATCCGAGCGCGCATTGCCCAGCATCAGCTCGAACAGCCGGTCCGCCGAGTCGAACGTGCCGATCAAGTATTCACACTCGGCGAGAGCGAGATAGAGCTCCAGCGTCTCGTCGTAGTACCGCCCCCAAGCGTCCTCAGCCACAAGGACCGCCGCCTGGGCGAGATAGTCCCGCGCAGCGGCATAGGCGATCCCGGCCTTCGCCTTCATCCCAGCGAGGACGTTCAGCCGTAGCAACATCCTTCGCTCACCGACGTCAGCGATCGAGTCAACGGCACGATTCAGCTGAGCGACGATTGCGAAGACATGCTCTGCCGTCGGCTCCCCGTCGCTCGCATCGCGGAGCCGGCGTCCGATGCGCAGGTGCATCTCGGGCCGCGACGCCTGCGGGATGAGTGCATATGCCGCCTCCTGAATGCGGTCGTGCGCGAATCGATACGCGCCCTGGAGGCGTATCACGAGGCCCGCTCGCGCAGCGTCTCGGAACGTCGCATGGACCTCCTCCTCTGAGCTCTCTCGAACGATGGCGAGCCTCGCGAACTCCACGATGCTGCCGAGGCAGGCGAGCTCCTTCAACGCCTCCTGTGCCGCAACGGGTAGGCGCTGCAGCTTCCCAACCATCAACCGCGCCAGGTTGTCCGTATAACCCTTCGCGCCAATCCGTGCGAGGTTCCAGCGCCACGTCGCAGCACCGGCATCGAATGTCAGGAGCGACTCGGTAGCGAGCTCGGTCAGCAACTGGATCGTGAAGAACGGATTGCCGCCGGTCTTGTCGAGCACCAGGCGCGCGAGCGGACGCACGTGCTCCTCGTTGCCATGCACAGCGCGGGCGATGAGCCGGCACACGTCATCCAGGGTGAGCGCCGAAAGCACGATCGCGCTCACACGCGTGCCGTTGCGGCGCAGGGCATCCAGCGCCTGCAGGAGCGGGTGCGACAAGTCGACTTCGTTGTCGCGGTAGGCTCCGATCAGCAGCAGGTGCCGCGTCTCACGGCGGCCAACCAGATCCTCGACCAGACCCAGGGTCGCGGCGTCGATCCATTGCAGATCGTCGAGAAATAGCACCAGCGGGTGCTCAGACCGGGCGAATACGCGCAGGAACGCGCGAAAGGTCATCTGAAAGCGGTTGCGCGAGTCCTGTGGCGGGAGGTCCGGCACCGCAGGTTGTTTGCCGATCACCAGCTGCAGTTCGGGAACGAGACCGATGATGAGCTGGCCGTTCGGCCCCACGGCGTACTCGATGGAAGCGCGCCAGCGCGCGAGCTCTGCTTCGCTGCTGCGCAGGATCATCTGCACGAGGCCGTGCAATGCCTGGGCGAGGGTCGCGTACGGGATGTCGCGAGTGGATTGATCGCATTTTCCCGCGGCGAAGATACCCTTCGACAGGCTCGGCGTCCGCTGCAGCTCGTTGACGACCGATGACTTGCCGATCCCCGGGTGGCCGGACACGAGCGCAAGCTCGCTGCTGCCCTCATTGGCGACACGCTCGAATGCCGCGACCAGCTCCTGAATGTTCCGCTCGCGCCCATACAGCGTCTCGGAGATGCGGAGGACATCAGGCACGTCGTGCGCCGCCAGGGCAAAAGGCTCGATGCTGATCCCGTGCCGATGCAGCGTCAGGCAGCGTCTCAGGTCGTCGTTCACACCGACCGCGGTTTGATACCGGTCCTCCGGTGTCTTGGCGAGCAACTTCATGACGACAGCCGAGACTGCCGCAGGCACGCCAGGAGTCCGTTCGGCCGGTGGCACGGGTCGGCGCGCGAGATGGCAATGCACCAGTTCCATGGCATCCGTGGCTGTAAACGGCAGTACGCCTGTGATCATCTGGTACAGGGTCACGCCCAACGCGTAAAGATCGCTGCGCGCATCTACGGAGCGGTTCATGCGGCCCGTCTGCTCGGGCGCCATGTACGCAAGAGTGCCCGCAATGACCTCCGGCGGCGCCGGCGACTGGCGCTCGCGCGCGAATCCGGACGCGATGCCGAACCCGGTAAGCCAAACCCTTCCGGTCGCGGCGTCTTGGAGCACGTTGGTCGGCTTGATGTCCTTGTGAATGAGTCCAGCTGCATGGAGTCGGCCAAGTGCGGTAGTCAGCGAGACGGCCAGCTCCAGAAAGCGTCCGATCTCCATTGGACCGCCGATGAGGCGATCGAGCGGCTCGCCTCCGGTGTACCCAACTTCCAGGAACGTCCGCCCGCGGTCGCGCACGAGGGCGACTGGTTGCAGGCCCCACGAACTGTCCACGTAGTCTTTCAGTTCGTATTCGTGTATGAGGCGAGCGATGCTGTCGGGAGCCGGTTGCTCGATGCCGAGAGGCAAGGGTATGAAAGCGTGCCTACCGCCCTCGGCGCCTTCGTGCCATAGTCGGCAAAAGACGCGCTCCGTGTCTGTCCATAGCACCTCCACCGATTCGTCTTCCCAACCAGCACCGAACAGAGCGGATGCCTTCATCGCCGGGTCTCCTCTCAGGCAAGGTCCCCCCGCCCAGACGCCTCGCACAACCTCTTCGTGGCCGATCGCGCCGGTCCTGCTGCGGAGCGATGGCTCGAATGTCACGGCAAGGCAGAACGGTGCCGACTGTGAGGCGCGCCACCGCGTCATCGGTGGGCGCGAAACCGCTGCGGCCGTGATCCGTCTGCGGCCGTTGCGGTTGGCTCCTGCCGTTTGGGCAGGACACTTCACACTGCGCGCGTTTCACGGCGACCGCAAGGGGTCCCGGGGTAGCGATTGCGCCGGCGATGCACAGCGGATGGGCGATGTGGGCTCCATGATGTTCCCGAGGTCACCGCGCCGGTCGCGTCGGCGACTCGGTGGCCTCTCGGCGCCCCCCGCGCTTCAGCAGGTGAACCTCCGGCCGGCCGCCGCCAAACCCGCGGCAGTCAGTTGCCAGCGTCGATGGGACCGCGGGGTGGCTCCCGGGATGCCTGCGGGTGGTCCGCCCAGTAGGGCTCGAAGCGATCACGCCGACATGGCGCCCACCAGCGGATCGAGGTGCGCGCGGCGACGGTGGTACCGCGGCCACTTGCCTGGACCGTCGGCCACGGGCCCAAGACGACGGCGCCGAGCGTCGCGAGATCGTCAGCCTGCAGCGCCGGCGAGCGGTGGCACGTGGGGTCGTCACGCCTGGTCACCCTCCCATAACAGCGGTCTGTGCTTCGGGAACCTCACTGCGCGGGAGCCGCCAGTGATGGCAGCATGCTCGAGCTCAGCGACACATCGAGGGAGGTGGAGCGTCTGGCCCACCTCCACGGGCGACGCGTCGATGTACGACGGCGTTCGCGATATCGCCCGCCCGTTTCCGTACATCAACATGGCCGTGGTGCATCTCGGCGGGACGACCCTTCCGGGAGGGCTGGTGGTCCATGGAGGGCGGCCAGGGCGCCGACCTGCTCGAGGTGATTCGCCCACGAGTCGCGGTGCCATCCACGCACATGGCGGCGTCGAGGCGGAGATGGTCGCCAAGAAGGTCACTGCGTTGTCGGGGGACTTCGTTCACGTGGAGAGCGGAGTGTTCGTAGAGGTAGACGCGAGTCAACATTTCACCTCGTTCAGGCTGGCGACCCTCGACCTGTATCCCGACGGCACCCAGCTTGGCTTCGACCTGACCGAGTACAAGAGCCTGTGCCGGGTGGGCGCCGAAGTTGGACCGCTATCGGCGAGACAAGACCGCCGTCGGTTTCGGCCCTCGGGGCCGACAAAGGCAGCGTGGTACAGCGAGGCGGTCCGTGACCTGGTGACACCTGCGGTGGCGCACCCCGCCGGTCATCCGTGTTGCTGCGCCGGATCGGGACGGGTTCGCGGCGTACGCGAGAGTCCGCGCCCGCCCGCAAACTCTTGCGATCGCCCGGAAACGCGCGCAGTCTGGAGTGGTCCTGTTCCAGCGGGCAGGATCCAACCGCAACCGAATACGGTCACCGCAGCAGCGTTGCCAACGCTCCGACGGGCGACCACCGAGGAGGGGTCCGCGTCTGCGGAATAAAGACCGACGCTGGTATTGCATCGACCCTAACGCAGAACCGCGATAGAGCCTCGGCTTCGTGCGCCATAGTCGTCATCACGGCGACGGCACGGGAGGACTCGATGTGAGGTCGGCATGGATGTGGTCGAGTCTGGGGCGTGATCGCCGCACACAGCACACCGAGCGTTCGTTGAGGTAGGACGCGCGCAGCGCTTCGAGGATGTGCCCCAGGGCTTGGTATGAGGCGCCGTTCTCAACGGCGTGTGTATCGGGCTGGCGGACAGCCGCTCCATCATCGAGAGACATCGTGGCCGTCTCTGGGCGGAGCTGAACATGGCCCAGGCGCCACCTCTCGTTCTCCATCTCCAGCGATCCAGACAGCGTTACGGACGTGGCATGATGATAGGGCGCCCATGATGAACATCAGCCAAGCACTGGTTTCGATCGTCGATGACGATGAGTCGGTGCGCGAGTCTCTGCCGGATCTGTTGCGCCAATGTGGCTTTGCCACCGAGGCGTTTTCGTCCGCCGAGGAGTTTCTCGGGTCGGACCTCGTCAGCGAAACGAGCTGTCTTCTCCTAGACGTCGCGATGCCTGGAATGTCGGGCCCCGAAGTCCAACAGGAGCTGACAAGGTTGCGGCAGACGATTCCAATTGTGTTCATCACTGCCAGCGGAGACAGGAACCTGCGTCCGCGCCTGCTCGCGCGGGGGGCAGTGGAGTGCCTGTTCAAGCCGTTCAGCGAGGCAGCCCTGCTGGAGGCGGTGGGAGCCGCACTCCGCCGGCCGCATTTTGGGCCGGAAGGTGCGACATGAGCTCACCGGGCGGAGCAGGTACCGAATCAAGAACGGCAATGACCGCGCGTGTGACCCCTGTTGTGTTCGTTGTAGACGACGATGTGTCAGTACGGGAATCGGTGGAGCTGCTGATTCGCTCGGCCGGCTGGCATCCAGAGACCTTCGCGTCGGCGGAGGACTTTCTGGCGCGTTCGCGCATCGATGGTCCGAGCTGCCTGGTGCTCGATGTGACACTTCCCAACCTCAACGGTCTCGATCTCCAGAAACGCATTACTGATCGACCAGATATGCCAATCATCTTCATCACAGGTTATGGAGACGTGCCGACGACGGTGCGGGCAATGAAGGCCGGTGCAGCCGAATTCTTAACAAAGCCGCTCGCCGATGAAGTGTTACGGCAGGCCATCACGCAAGCTATTGATCGCAGCCGCGCCCACTTGGCCCAAGTTGTCGAACTGCGTGAAATCAGGCATCGTCACGAATCACTGACACCACGCCAACGGGAAATCATGGAGTTGGTCGTTTCCGGCCTGTTGAATAAGCAGATCGGAGCAGAGCTCGGTATCAGTGAGATCACAGTGAAGGCCCATCGAGGCCAGGTTATGCGCAAGATGCGGGTTGATTCACTCGCCGATCTGGTGAGGGTTGCCACTGCGCTCGACGTGCCGCTCGTCGCGCACGACTGATACCAAGGTGTCGCCCAACACCATCGTCCAATAGACGTGCTCATGCAGACGCGTACTCTCGATTTATGGGTCAGGTCAAGCCGATCCCAGCATGTATGATCGAGAAAGCGCCAGGTGCTGCCGAGATGCCTGCACATGAGGGTGACAACGCGGAGCGCGCGCGTCGTGCGAATGACAAGCAAATAGCCAGCTGTCGTTCCGTCGAAGCAGCGCCACAGAATTCCGAGCTAGTGGCGCCGCCCGAGCAGAATGTGTTTGCCCAATTCCGTGGACATCTTGTCCGCAGCAATACGCTGATTCAGTACCCGCTCCCGGCGCACACATCGAGCCGTGGTGATACCCGGGCAGCGGGTCCGGCGGACGCCATTTCGAATGGTCATCGTGCGCCAGCTCTCCTGGGTCGCCGCCGCGAGTGCCGGACCGTCGACCAACTGCTGGAGAGTGTGCGGGCGGGTCGGAGCGGGGTGCTGATCTTGCGTGGCGAGTCCGGAGTCGGCAAGTCGGCGCTGTTGGAGTACCTGGCGGGAATGGCATCGGGATGTCGCGTCGCGCGAGCGGCGGGCGTCGAGTCCGAGATGACGCTTGCATATGCAGGTCTGCATCAGATTTGCGGCCCGGTGCTTGATCTCCGGGAGCGCCTGCCCGCCCCGCAGCGCGATGCACTCGCGACGGCGTTCGGCCTGCGCACGGGACCGGCACCCGATCCCTTTGTCGTCGGTCTGGCCGTACTCGGTCTGCTGTCTGAGATCGCTAGGGAGCGTCCGCTCGTCTGTGTGGTCGACGATGCACAGTGGTTGGACACTGCGTCAGCGCTGGCTCTCGCGTTCGTTTCGCGCCGCCTGCTGATGAATTCGATCGGTTTGGTCTTTGCGGTGCCCGAGTCCTGGGAGTTGCGGGAGTTCTCGGGCTTTCCGGAGCTGGCGATCAGCGGCCTGAATGCGGGGGATGCTGGGGCGCTACTGGAGTCGGTCCTTGCCGGACGGCTGGACGACCGGGTGCGTGACCGCATCGTTTGCGAGTCACGCGGCATCCCGCTCACTCTGCTCAAGTTGGCATATCGTGTGACGCCGGCGGATCTAGCGGGCGGGTTTGCGCTTCCCGACGTCATGCCGTCGGTGAACCGAATCGAGCAGACTTTCTTGCGAAGGCTTGCGTTGCTTCCCGTAGAATCTCGACGCCTCTTGCTACTCGCTGCGACGGAATCACGCGGCGACGTGAGCTTGTTGTGGCGTGCGGCGGGGCGGCTCGGGCTTGGACCTGATGCGGCTGTGCCGGCGCAGGCTGCGGGATTGGTCGATATCGGCGTCCACGTCCAGTTCAGTCATCCTTTGTTGCGCTCGGCGGTCTACCGCGGCGCGTCTGTGCCCGACCGCCGGGAGGCGCATCGGGTGCTGGCCGAGGTGACAGACCTAGCTACCGACGCCGACCACCGAGCATGGCACCGGGCGCACGCGGCGGATGCACCGGACGAAGACGTCGCCGCAGAACTGGAGCGCTCGGCCGGCTTGGCTGCGGCTCATGGCGGCGTCGCGGCGGCTGCCGCATTCCTAGGAAAGGCGACCGAATTGACACCGGATCCTGCCCGCCGAGCGCAGCGTGCGCTCAAGGCCGCACAGGCCAAACTGCAGGCAGCAGGGTTCGGACAGGCGATCTCGATGCTTGCTACCGCGGAGGCTGGACCGCTCGATGAACTCCTGTACGCGAGGGTCGATCTCACGCGTGCGCACATTGCGTTTGCCCAAGGCCGTTGTAGTGAGGCCTCTCCACTGCTGCTGACTGCGGCACGCACGCTCGAGCGGCACGATGTTGGGCTCGCCCGAGAGGCCTATCTGGATGCACTCAAGGCTGCGATGTGTGCCGGGCACCTGGCGAACGGCCCGAGCCTGTTTGAGGTCGCACAGGCAGCTCGCGCGGCGCCAACGCCGCCCCGGGCGCATAAGGGAGACCTGCTCTTGGATGCCCTGGCCGCGCGGCTGATAGACGGGGACGTGGCCGCGGTGAATCTCTCGAAACGCGCCATACAAGCGTTTTGCGATGAGGACTGCTCCATCCAGGAAGGGCTGCGCCTGCTCTGGTTGACGTCCGCCACTGCCGTGGATCTGTGGGACGACGGGCGCTGGGATAGCTTCTCCGCCCGCCGCGTAGAGATTGCCCGCGAGGCTGGCGCAATCAGCGAGCTGCCCGCCGCGCTCACCTCTCGCATCTACGTTCATCTGTTCGCAGGCAAGCTCGCGGAGGCTTCGTCGCTGGTGCGGGAGGCACAGTCGGTCACGGAGGCTACCGGGGGCAATCTCGTGCCCTACGGCGCGATTGGACTCGCTGCCTGGCAGGGTCGCGAGGATGACGTCCATACGCTGATCGATGCCACCATGAGCGAGGCTGTGGCCCGTGGCGAGGGAATCGGCGTGACCCTCATCCACTGGGCGAGTGCGCTACTCTTCAACTCGCTGTGCCGGTACGAGGATGCGCTGGCGGCGGCCTGGGAGGTGGTGAAGTACCCACGGGCATTTGTCCCGCCAGGCTGGGTCTCGATCGAGCTGATCGAGGCGGCCGTACGGAGCGGGGCGACCGAGCTGGCGACTGACGTAGTCGAGCGGCTGTCCGAGACGACTGGCGCGAGCGGAACGGACTGGGCGCTGGGCGTCGAAGCCCGATCACGCGCGCTGGTGAGCGACACGGATGCAGCGGAACCTCTCTATCGCGAGGCTATCGAACGGCTCGACCGCACGCTCATCCGCGTTGATCTCGCTCGCGCATGTCTGCTCTACGGGGAGTGGCTCCGCCGGGAAGGTCGGCGCGTCGACGCACGTGAGCAGCTACATAGGGCCTACAACATGTTCGCCATGATCGGCATGGAGGCGTTCGCAGAGCGCGCACGCCGTGAACTGATCGCAACAGGTGAGAAGGTGCCCAAGCGCGGCGTCGAGACGCGGGGCCAGCTAACTCCGCAGGAGGAGCAGATAACCCGTCTCGTGCGGAATGGCCTGTCGAATCCGGAGATCGGAGCGCAGCTCTTCATCAGTTGCCGCACGGTCGAGTGGCACCTGCGCAACGTGTTCAGCAAGCTCAGTATCAGCTCTCGCAAGCAGCTTCGTATGGCCCTGTCCGAGGGCAAGCTCCCCTTCGCGAGCGCGTAGCCGTGGCCGTCGTTGGCGAGGAGCTTGCAGCCGAGGTAGTGGCGGCCAGAGGTCTATTCTTCGTGTGCTCGGCAGCACCGCGCCGCGGATCCGGATAATCGAATTCTGGTCAGGACGGTCCCGACGACGTTGGTCGTCCTGCGGATGTCTCGGTCGGCCGTTCCGCTTCACGCTGACCTCGGACCAGGGCTCGGAGATGCCCGGCCACGTCCGGACCACGCCACTCTTCCGCGACGGTGTGTTATTCGTCCATGCTGGCAAACCGTGGCAGCGCCCGACCAACGAGAACTCCGACGACCTGCTGCGCCAGTACCTCCCTACGGGCAGCGCCCTCGAGCAGCTCCCTTGGACCTGCGCCACGTCGAGCGGCCGCTGAACAATCGACCTGGCAAGCCGTTGCAGTGGGCAACGCCAGCTCAGATTCTTCAACGGAGCAAGCCTTAGCCTGACCGAAATGTGTTGCGACCCAGCTCGAAGTCGCCCTGGAACCCGCTGCCGCCTGGGGGTCAGTTTCACCTGCTGGTGAAACCTGTCCCGGCACGCGGGCGCACCGCGCGGACGCTTCACGTGACGACGCAACGGCGACCGTGAGCAGCCAACCCAGAGTGCCACCCAGGGAGCCGACTCGGGGTTCCAACGGGCGCGCCGTGCACTCGTGACGACCAGACTTCGTGTCATCACCAACCCACCACGGCTCCGCAAACCCCGGCCCACCCGTCGGTCGAAGCATCGGCCGCGGTGAGGGTAAGGGCGGTGGTGATCAGGCCTGCATGGCTGAAGGCCTGCGGGGTGTTGCCGAGGTGCCGCCCGGTGGCCGGGTCGTACTCCTCGCTGAGGAGGCCGACGTCGTTGCGAAGGGAGAGGAGGCGTTCGAACAGGTCGATCGCCTCGCCGGTGCGGCCGATGCTGTGGAGCGCGTCTGCGAGCCAGAACGAGGTGGCCAGGAAAGTGCCCTCGCTACCAGGAACGCCATCCACATTGGGGCTGCCGTCGGCAACGGCATACCGCAGGACGAGGCCGTGATCGGTTAGGTCCTGCTGGATCGCGTCGACCGTGGCGATCATGCGCTCGTCGTTCCACCGCAGGAAGCCGTAGCGAGGCATCAGCAGGACGGCAGCGTCGAGTCGTGAGGATCCGTAGGACTGGGTGAAGGCGTTGCGACGTGGATGGTAGCCGCGCTCGGTGATCTCTCGGGCGATGGTGCGACGCAATCTCCTGAGTCGATCGAGACGGGCAGACCACCCGTACTGCTCGAGGGTCCGGACAGCTCGGTCGACACCGACCCAGGCCAGGAGCTTGGAGTGAACGAAGTGGCGCCGGGGACCTCTGACCTCCCAGAGCCCGTGGTCCGGGTCTCGCCAGTGGGTTTCGATGTTGTCGAGCAGGGCGCGTTCGAGCTTCTCCTGCCCGGCTGCGTCCGGTAGGCCGGCGGTGCGGGCCGCGAAGAGAGTGTCGAGGACTTCGCCCCAGACGTCGTTCTGTTGTTGGGTTGCTGCCGCGTTGCCTACCCGGACCGGTGCGGAGTGGGCGTGACCGGGGAGCCAGTCGAGTGTCTGTTCGGGGAGCTCGGCGGTGCCGTCGACGGCGTACATGATCTGCGGGTCGCAGGGATCGTCGATGACCGTGCGGATCAGCCAGTCGCGCCAGGCCGCGGCTTCTTCGAGGTAGCCGGTGGCGAGGAAGGCGCGCAGGGTAAAGGTGGCATCGCGCAGCCACGAGTACCGGTAGTCCCAGTTGCGGGACCCGCCGAGTTGCTCGGGCAGTGACGTGGTCGCGGCGGCCAGGATGCTGCCGGTTGGCGCGTACGTGAGCGCCTTGAGCATGATCAGCGACTGCGTGACCTCCGCCTCCCAGGGTCCTGTGTAAGTCGACCGACCCGTCCATTCGGTCCAGAACGCGACGGTCTCAGCCAGCGCGGCGTCGACGGTCGGGGTCGGCTCCCGAGGGCTATCGCCAGCGGCGTAGCTCAAGCTGAACGCGATCCGCTGGCCCGCTGAGACGATGAAGTCGCCGCTCCAGGAAGCGTCATCCTGATTCAGATCGAGGTCAGTCTCGAGCCATAGCTCGTCATCGCCGGAGTTCGCGACCAGGTGTCCGTCGGCGGCGTACAAGGTTGGGCTGTATTTGCCGTAGCCCATCCGTGGCGCGAGGTGGGTATGCATCCGAACCGTGCCGGCCAGGCCGTCCACGATCCGCACCACCATCGGCACCGGAGAGTTCGGGACCATCAGATCAGTGACGCCGACCGTGCCGTCGGGGGTGGTCCATCGGGTTTCCAGGACGAGAGTGCCGGTGCGATAGCGACGTCGTACGGACCGTGCCCGGTCGGTGGGGGCGAGGCTCCATCGGCCGTGCCGGGCGTCGCCGAGGAGCGCCGAACAGACAGCTGGCGAGTCGAACCGCGGCAGGCACAGCCAGTCGATCTCGCCGTCGAGGCTGACCAGCGCAGCCGTCCGCAGATCCCCGATCAGGGCGTAGTCCTCAATGCGCCGAGTCATGGTCGTCCCCTTGCTCCGGGCCGTGCTCTTGTCCCCAAGGTCGGTGACAGGGGCGCACGCTCGCGCCCGGGCGAGGTACTGGTCGGGACCACGGGATCGGCTCGCGGGGTACCGGGGCACGCCGATCCCAGGGAGCTGACCCAGGGAGTCGTACTGGGGCGGAGGTGCGGCCGGGGGAGCGAGGCTTCGAGTCATCACCCCACTCACCGCCCCCGACAGAGGAGATGTCATGGCTATCACCACCGAACATCCGGCGACCGGCACAGCGGTCCGGCCGTTCAGGATCGAGACCCCCGAGGCGGATCTCGAAGACCTGAAGGCCCGCATTCTGGCCACTCGCTGGCCGGAGAAGGAGACCGTCGACGACCTGTCCCAGGGCACTCCGCTGGCGACCGTCCAGGCGCTGGCGCAGTACTGGGCGACCGAATACGACTGGCGCAAGTGCGAGGCGCGGATCAACTCGTATCCGCACTTCCTGACTGAGATCGACGGCCTGGATGTCCACTTCCTCCACATCCGTTCGCCGCACGAGGACGCGCTGCCGCTGCTGGCCTGCCATGGCTGGCCGGGGTCGATCGTCGAGCAGCTGAAGATCATCGAGCCGCTGACCAACCCGACCGCGCACGGCGGCCAGGCATCGGACGCCTTCCACGTGGTGATCCCGTCGATGCCGGGCTACGGCTACTCCGGCAAACCGACCGCCACCGGCTGGGATCCTGTGCACATCGCGAGTGCCTGGACGGAGCTGATGGAGCGTCTGGGATACGACCGCTACGTCGCCACGGGCGGCGATTGGGGCGGACAAATCGTTGATCTGATGGGTGCACAGGCAGCTCCGGGGTTGGTCGGCATCCACACCAACTTCCCGGGTGCTGTCCGGGACGACGTATCCGCGGCGGTCTTCTCGGCCAGCCCGCCGCCTGCTGGTCTTGACGCCGACGAAACACGCCTCTACGAGAAACTGCGGGACTTCTGGGCGACAGACGTGTTTTATGCGCTGGAGATGGCGACCCACCCGCAGTCGCTGTACGGAATTGCGGATTCGCCGGTAGGCCTGGCCGGTTGGATCCTCGACCACGACGCGACCAGTTTGGCACTGATCGCCCGGGTCTTCGACGGACAGTCCGAAGGCCTTACCCGAGACGACGTGCTCGACAACATCACCCACTACTGGTTGACGAACACAGGGATCTCTTCGGGACGTCTCTACTGGGAAAACAAGGCGTCCTTCTTCGGTCCGAAGGGGGTCTCCGTCCCCGTCGCGGTGAGCATCTTCCCGGGCGAGCTCTATCAGGCGCCGCGGAGTTGGGCAGAGCAGGCCTACCCCAACCTCATCCACTACAACGAGGTCGACAAAGGCGGGCATTTCGCGGCCTGGGAGCAACCAGACCTGTTCGTCAACGAGGTTCGCGTGGGCTTGCGATCGCTGCACTAGGCCAACGTTCTCGAACCCACAGCGGCGGCCAGGGCGATCCCGGACCAGCGCCTTGGCCGCACCCTCATCCCGGGTGGGTGACCGAGCCGCGCACGGTCCAGAGGGTCACCTCGGCCTCGCTTAGTCGTCCCGGATCTGTTCCACCCTTCATCCGCTTCGCGGTCAAAGGCATCAAGCTCCCTGTCGCCGTGAGCGTGTTCCCGAACGAGATCTACCAAGCCCCGCGGAGCTGGGCAGTGAAGGCATATCCCAAACTCCTGCGCTACAGCAAGCTCCCCGTTGGCGGCCACTTCGCAGCCTGGGAACAGCCGAAACTGTTCTCCGAGGAACTTCGCGCAAGCTTCCGATCACTGCGCTAGCTGACCGCGTTCCGAAGGTCCGCGGTTGCGCCTCGCTCGGCGGGCGACCGACCGGCTCAGACCGAGTCGGCCGCCCCGCCGGTCGCACGGCGACGTCGTACTCCAGTCATAGGAATGGCAAGTCATGAAAGCACAATCTGCAAAGCCCCGCAGGCCCCAACCGGCCCTCATCAGGCTCACGGTCCAGGGTGAACTGCCGTCCTTCGCCGGTGCGACCGGATGGCTCAACTCACCACCGCTGACGGAGGTCCGCCTGCGAGGGAAGGTGGTCCTCGTCAACTTCTGGACCTACACCTGCATCAACTGGCTACGCCAGCTTCCCTATCTCCGTGCATGGGCCGCCAAGTACGCGGACCAGGGGCTGATCGTAGTCGGCGTACACACCCCCGAGTTCGGATTCGAGGCAGACGTAGACAACGTCGTCCGGGCCGTGCGGGAGATGAAGATCGAGTACCCAGTTGCGATCGACAGCGACTACGCGGTGTGGACCGCCTTCAGTAATCACTACTGGCCGGCTCTCTACTTCGCAGATGTCGACGGGCTGATCCGGCAGCGCCACTTCGGCGAGGGCAAGTACGAGCTGTCGGAGCAAGTCATCCAGCAACTGCTCGCCGAGGCGGGGTCCACCAACACGGGCCGGGAGCTGGCGACGGTCGACGCACGTGGTGCCGAGGCGCCGGCTGACTGGGGCAGCCTGAGATCGCCAGAGACATACCTCGGCTTCGCACGCACTCAGGGCTTCTTGTCCGCTGGTCGCGTGGCGCCGGGCATGCCTCACATCTACACCGCCCCTACGGCGCTGGAACTCAATCACTGGGCTCTGTCAGGGGAGTGGACGATGACGGAACAGGCCACCGCCCTGAACGCCGCGAACGGGAGCATCGTCAGCCGCTTCCACGCCCGCGATCTTCACCTGGTCATGGGACCGGCGGAACCGGCAACGTCCGTACGCTTCCGTGTGCTCATCGACGGGCAACCGCCCGGAGCGGCGCGCGGGGTCGATGTCGACGAACAAGGCAACGGAACGGCCACCGAACAGCGGCTGTACCAACTCGTTCGCCAGCGCGATCAGATCACAGACCGCACCTTCGAGATCACCTTCCTCGACCCTCATGTCGAGGTCTACGCATTCACCTTCGGCTAGACCAGGGAGGTCCGGCCATGTCTCACCAAGGCTCAGACGAAGCTGAGCAAGCGAGCACGACCTACGCACAAGGAGCCACAGGCCCCCAGCGATGACGGGTACGGGTTTGGTTCGGTCGGCGGGTGATCGCCGAACTCGTCGCCGAGCCCGCGGCTGCGGACCAGTACGCCGCAGCAATGGATCGGCGCTCAGGTGGGCTGCGGATCACCAACGACCCCTGCCCGACGCGCACCCTGATCCATCCAGGGAGCAAGGCCGCTGCTCACCCGACCAGGGCACCTGCCGGTCGCCCACCGCTGTTCTCCTGCGGCCGGAGCCCAGCAGACCGGTGGGCGGGCGTTCCGACTCCCCTCAGCGCCCGCCCGCCGTTCCACCAAGCCAGCCACAGAACTCGGAAGTCCCGCCATGGAGAACTGCAGCAGCAACGCACCCAACGCCTGCTCGGCCGACTCGACCTGGGACGAGGTGGCTCGCACTCACTCCGCACGCGTCTATCGCCATGCCTACCGTCTCACCGGCAACCGGCCCGACGCCGAGGACCTCACCCAAGAGGTCTTCGTCCGAGTGTTCCGCAACCTGCCCAACTACACTCCCGGAAGCTTTGAGGGCTGGTTGTACCGCATCACTGTCAACCTGTTCCTCGACCGGGTCCGACGCCGCCGCGGTGTCCGGCTCGTACCACTCGCCGACACCTTGCAAGCTTTCGCGGGACCGCCCCCCGACCAAGACATCGAGGACCGCACGTTCGAACCCGACGTACGGTCCGCTCTGGACGCTCTCCCTCCCGGCTATCTGGCAGCTATCGTGCTCCACGACGTCGACGGCCTGACCTATGAGGAGATCGCGGCGCTGCTCTGCATCAAGTACGGCACGGTCGCCAGCCGCTTGCACCGCGCCCGCGCACAGCTACGCACCGCCCTAGCCCACCGGACTCGCACCGCACCATAGAGACACTGCGGTTGCATCCGACATCACCGTCCCCGGCCGCGGCACCATCGATGGTCAGGGAGCCCTGATGCGCAAGGACAGTAGCCACCTCAAACATCGGCTGGTCCCTGTCGGTACGCGCGCGGCGGCACCCTCGAGGGCGTGATCGGCCGCGACTCCGGCTCGTAGGCGGATGCCCAGCCGTTGCGGGCACGATCCGCGAGATCACCATGGCGATTCCTGCCGGGACGACCGGGCGGGTGACGTCGATCAACGGCACCGTTAGTTCGGTCACGAGCACCGTGCTGCGTTGGCGTCCGGCCAAGATCATCAACGTCGCCGTCGGTGCCCGGCTCGCGATCCCGATGTACGGGTTGAAGCTGCCCGCCGGCGGCCCGTGGACGCTGGGATTCAAGGCGATCGGAACGGCAGGACAGGTGCTGACGTCCGGCGCCGGCGTCCTGCAGCCCTTGCGTACCTACACACCGCAGGTGGCGATCAAGGCGACCAACCCGATCCCCGCACAGACGACGAACCTGGTGTATCAGGCCACTGTCACTCGCGCCGGCGCCCTGGCTGCCGTTCGCATGCAGTTGCCGACCGGCGCCATCGGCAAGTACACCACCATCAACGGCACCCTCAGCGTCGCCGGCAGTTACGTGACCTGGAAGCCGAAGGCGCCGATCAGCGTCCAGCCCGGCGCACGCCTCGGGATTCCGGTCAACGGTGTCGTGCTGTCCAAGTACGGCGGCACGATGAGCATGACCGTGTCCGCGACGACCTCGACCGGTGTCGTCCTGACCGCCGGCTCCGCGAGCGTGCCGTTCATCGCGCCGCCCGCCCCGATGCCGGCGCTCGCCGCAACCGAGTTCGCGGGGATTCCGGACGGGTGCCCCGACAGTTGGCCGACGACGTCCGCTGAGAACGCCAAGGCCGGCACGGCCGACTGGGTCATCCCGCAGACCATGAACGGCTCGTTGGCTGCCTACCTGACCGAGGTGTCGGCCAGCTGCGGTGACACTGTGGATCTGAAGGTCACCTCGGGCAATCCGGTGAGCGTTGTCGCCTACCGGATGGGGTACTACGCCGGCCTCGGGGGGCGGGAGGTCTGGCGACAGGACGACGTACCGACCGTGGTTCAGGACAAGCCGGTCACCGGCGGTACGTCGGCCGACGGCAAAGCCCTGCGGATGACGTCGGCGGCACACTGGACCAAGACGTTGAGCATCGCGGTGGACAAGGACTGGGTCCCGGGCACGTATCTGATCAAGGTCAGCGACGGGACGTCTGCGTCGTACGCGCCGCTGACGGTCAGGGACGACACCGGCACGAAGCACGACCTGTTGATCCAGCAGGCGAACGCGACCTGGCAGGCGTACAACAGCTACGGCGGCGTGAGCTTCTACAGCGGAGTGGACACCGGCTCCGGCCGGCTGACCTTCGACCCTCCGTACAACGAGGGGCAGGGCTCCGGGCAGTACCTCTCGCTCGAGCAGGGGCTGGTGTTCTGGGCCGAGTCGAAGGGGCTGGACGTCACCTACTGGACCGACAACGACCTGAACCAGTTCGGCGGTCAACTGCCGTCACGGGCCGGGACGATCTTCCTGCCCGGGCACGACGAGTATTACTCGTTGCGGATGCGCGCCGCGCTCAGCCAGGCCATCGCCCGCGGCGTCAACGTCGCCAACCTCGGCGCGAACGCGGCCTACCGCCGGATCACCTTCACCGACGACAGCCGGCGGGCGTGGGACATCGACCGATACACCGATGGGTACAACTCCACGACCTGGCGGTACCAGGGCGATGCGTACTCGTCGCAGGCGCTGCTGGGTGCGGACTACTTCTGTCCGTTGCCGGGCAACACCCTGACCACTGGGACCGGCTGGATGTTCGACGGCGTCCCCGCCGGCACCCAGCTGCCAGGATTCATCGCCGGAGAGGTCGACTTCGTCTGGCCGAACCTCTACAAGCACCCTGGGCTGACCACGCTGGTCAGCAGCACCGGAACGTGCCGCTCGAGCGGCAAGGTGACTCCCGTGCACGTGACCGCCTACACCGCACCGTCGGGCGCCCGGGTGATGAACGGGTCCACCTTCGCCTACGGCTGCTTCCTGGTACGACGCTGCCCGACGAACTGGACCGTGCCCGCGCCCGACGAAGCCTCACAGCAGGCGGTCGCGACGATGGTCGGCAACGTCACGGAATGGGTCTCTCGGGGCACCGTCGACCTACCAGCCGACACCGTGGCGGCCAAGGTCCGAGTCGCAGTACCGAAGTACAAGCTGGAGACGACAACGCAGCCCTGACCCACGCTCGCGTTGCTTGGGGCGGCCGCGGCGCAGCAGCGTCGTGGCCGCCGGCTCGATGCCCTGCAGACTCGACTCCCGCGACCCGCGCCGGCTGACCCGGGGACCGCGGCTACGGCTTCCGCGCCCCTGGGTGCCTTGGTCAGCCCAAGAATGACGGTTGCTTTGGGCATCGTTCATCCCAGCACCATAGGTGCCTCGCGAGCGTGATTGCGCCTGCTCTGGCGTCGGGTCGTAGCTCCTGTACGGGCACCGCCGCGGAATGCAAGCGCGAGGGAAAGGCTCGCAGCAGAGGCTCCGTCACCCAAAGACCGTAGCTATCGCAACACACTGACATAGCCGCGATCCGGGCGTTGGGGCACCTGACAGTTCCGTCAGCGCCAGATGATCCCAGCGACGACGGCTGCAGCGGCAAGCACGCTGGTTCCTACCCACTGCCAGTTCCGTTGCACGAAGGTGCGGCCCGCGTACAGGCGGTCGATCTGAATGGTGAACTCCCGTGTCAGCGAGGGGACGCTGACCGCCCGCTCCCCGTGACCGGGAACAGGCACCCGCATGGAAGCGGACACGGTGAGGCTTTGTTTGCCCGCGATCAGCGGAAGCACGTCGAAATCCCAAGTCGCGGTGTCCGAGACGATTTGCTCACCTTCGGGTGGGTTGAGCCGCTCGACGCGGAACGAGCGGCCCATCAGATCGACGACCATGACGGCCGAGGTGTTGATGACCTCGATGGCGGGAACCTGGGAGTCGGCGACCAGGGCAGCGATGATGCCGTCGGCCTTCTGGCCGCGGGATATCACGACTCTCACGATGTCGCTCCGGCCTTGCCGCAGCGGCGGCACATCGATGCCTAGGGCGCCGAGGCGGACCTCGATGCCGAGCGCCTTTCGCACCGCCGCGTCAAGGCTCACGGTGGACGGGTCAATCTCCACCGAACCTATCGGTTCCGCTGCCTGCGCGACGGTTGCCGGAAGTTGTATCTGCAGTCGGTCGACGTCGCTATCGCTATCGCGTGGGGCAGATGTGCTCGACTGCTCTACGTCGCCGCTCTCCCAACCGCGATAGGCACCGCAGTAGAGGCAGAAGGCGGATCCGGTTGGGGTGAGCTTCTTACAGTCCTGGCACTCGGCCACTCGGTCCGGCACCGACCGGTCATTGCTGGCGTCCAGTCGGCCGTCGTCGTCGCTATCGCGTGGGGCAGATGTGCTCGACTGCTCCGCGTCGCCGTCCTCCCAGCCGAGATAGGCACTGCAGTGGTGGCAGAAGGTGGATCCGGTGGGGTTGCGCTCCCCGCAGTCCTGGCACTCGGCTGTTCGGTCCGGCACCGACCGGTTCGTGGCGGTCGGCACGGGCTGCTGGATCTGCGGCTCTGACCTCGGCGTCTGCTGCAAGGAACTATCGCGCCGGTGACCGAAGTGGGTTCTGAGCCGGCCGGCGACACGGAGACCGATCCATACGGCGGCTAATAGCGCTGCTGCACTCGCGACGGCTATCAGGACCTCGACCACGACTGTCCGCCCCCTTGGTGCTGTAGTGGCAGCGTCCGCCCTGCGCCCCGACCCGGTCAACAATCCTCAGCAGCTGCCATCGACCGGAGGCAGATGCGAGCGAATGCGCACTATCAGCCGGCGCTCATGTCCCTTCATGCTGTTTCGGCATGTGCTCCTACATTGGCATGACAGGCCGTTTGCACAGCAGCGGCCGTTCGGTTCGGCACCTGCTCGCCCCAGGACAGCCGCCACATCTGACCACGCTCGCGACAGAGCACCACCGTCGATCCGTCGTACCGGGGCCGCCTCTTCACCGTCGGCACGTTCCTCCGCCCCAACCTGACGATCTACCTGGCCGGCATCGTCGGTACGACGGCCACGCTGCTACTGGCGAGGGCAGCCCTCAAGCACTCGAGCGAACAACTAGTGGTGCCGTGACGAGCCTGCCGGGCTGGTCGGGGTCGCCGCTGATCTCGCGCACTGCGCGGTCGAAGAGGCACGCGGCGATGTCGCGCAGCGGGATCCGCGCCGTCGTGAGGGGGGTGTCGAGCATGCCGGCGAGCGGGAAGTCGTTGAACCCGGTGACGGCGATGTCCTCGCCGACCTTGACCCCGTGCCGCTGCAACGCACGCATCGCGACCACGGCATAGGCGTCGTTGTCCGCCACGAACACATCCGGCCGATCACTGCGGCCGAAGGTCTCCTCGACGTACGAAGAAACCTGCTCGAGCGAACTGAATGACTCCACCACCGCCGGCGACGGGAACTCCCGCAGGAACCCGGCCCGCCGCTGATGCACCCACGGCAGCGCGCTGTCCGTTGCGAGGTAGGCGGCCCTGGTCCGGCCGTTCCCGGCCAGATGGCGGGCGATCCCTGCCATCGAGGTCTCGTTGTCGACGTCGACCCAGCACTGCCGATGCCGCGGCCCGGTCCGCCCGAACGCGACGAACGGGAACGGCCGCTGACTCAGGAACGCGATCCGCTCGTCCTGCGGCATCGTCTCCAGTACGACGATCGCGTCGACCTGCCGGGCCGCGATCAAGCTCTCGTAGAGCGCGATCTCGGTCGCGCCCTCGGTCGGCGTCGTGACGTGGACGCCGTACCCGGAGATCGCCGCCGACTTCACCAGACCGCCGAGCAAGCCGTGCAGGAAGCCACCCAGGCCAGGGTGCTGGTCGCTGAACGCGTCGTCCTCGAGGTAGAGCGGCAGGCCGATTACCTGGCTTCGGCCGGACGACAACGCCCGTGCCGCGTGGTTCGGGGTGTAGCCGAGTTCCTTGATCGCGGCGCGCACCGTCCGGATGGTCGGCTCGCTCACCCGGTGCGGCGCGTTCAGCACGTTGGACACCGTCATGGCCGACACTCCGGCCAATCGGGCGACGTCCGCGACCGTCGTCCTGCGTGGTTTCTGCTGCGTCAATCCAGCCCCCTGTCACTTCCGCTCGATCCGCGCCAGGCCGGCCACGGGTACGTCGATCGCCCACAGTTCGGTGGCTGCCGTCGTACTGCGATGGACCTCGGCGCCCGAGCAGTCCCACACTACGAGGTCGACCGGTCCAGGTCCGGCGCCTTCGACCAGTATGCGTGGTTCGCTGCCGCCATTCACAAGCACCACCGACCGGTCGGAGTTACTCAAACGCACAACTGGGTTGGTGAAAACGGCCACGACAGTCTCCGCACCGGCGGCCCGCACCTGCGTGTAGCGCGCGTCCGGGCGCGACGGAGTCAGTACGCCGTGCAGCAGCGCATCGGCGTGGTCCCGCAGGAATCCGAGCCAGAACCGTACGACGCGTTGCTGCACGGCCGGCAACGCAACGAGCTCCATCGACACCTGCGGCGTACTGAACATCGCACCGATGAACTGCTGGGCGACGGTCTCCGGGGAGGCCGACGGATGCCACATCAGCATGTCCGAGTGGACCGCGCGATCGCCCGCCAGCAACCGGCTGTCGATCGTGCGCACACGGTTCTCCACCGGATCCATAGCGCAGTCGCCGGCCCGCAGGAACGTGCCGAACTGCCACAGTCGCGGGTTCACGTAGTCCTGCCGGAACTCGATCAGCAGGTCCGGCCGCAACCTGCGCAGCTCGGCCGTGATCGCGTGCAGGATCAGCTCGACACCTTCGTCGATCGACGAGCAGTCGCCATCGGGCGCCGGGTGAGGGGACGACCATGCCCAGGTGTCGAGGAAGTCGAGCTTCAGCCCGTCGACACCCCAATCCCGCACCGGCCGGACACAGCTCTCGACGATGTGCTCGCGCACCTCGGGGTACCTCGGATCCAGCACGGAGGCGCTCAGACCGTCGACGTAGCCGAGGGTGCGGTCTTTCATCCGGTCCCACGCCTTGGAGTGCTCACCGATCAGCGGCGGCGCGATCCACAGCACGTAATCCACTCCGAGCTCGTGCACCCGCCGTACATGACCGGCCATGTCGGGGAAGATCTGACTGGTCGGCTCCCAGTCGCCGCAATGGGCGTAGCCGCGCGCGGTGTCGTCGGTCTGCCAGCCGTCGTCGACGATCACTGCGGAGCAGCCGTACGACGCTCCTGCACGGGCGTGCCGTTCGACGGACTCGGCGGAGACGTGCTGGTGGTCGCTGTACCAAGTCGAGTACATCGCTTGCCGGGCCGGCTCGGGCACCGGCGCGATCCGGTGGCCCAGCTCGGCCGTCCATTCGTCGGTCACACCGCGCAGCGCTTCGGCGAAGTGCAGCTCCCGCAGGTCGATCCGCAAGGTGAAGCGGCGGACGCCGTCTGTCGGCTCGATGTCGTCGACCGCGAGCTGGACGAGTTGCTCCGCGCCTTCTTCGTTGACGCCGACCGCGAAGTCGCAGCCGCGGACCGTGGCGGACAGCGAGATCGTCAGCGGACTCCGGTCGCCGGCGTCGACGAGGGCCGCGACCGGCGCCGAGCGGACCGACCGGATGTCGCGGTGCGAACCCCAGTCGGTCGGCAGCTCCCGATGCGATCCCTGCGTCGCGCGCCACAGCGTCACCGCGGACTCGGCCGGCCAGGTCCAGCAGATCCGGACGGCGTCGTCGGCGACCACGTCGTACCGCAGCACGCCGGGCTGGGTGCCGGTGAGCTCGGTGATCGAACGGGCACCGGTGACCGACGCGGTCCGGACTGTGCGGCCGTCAGGAGACCGGATCTCGAAAGTCGTCACGATAGCGAATATAGCGATAAAACAGAGTTGCCAGAAGGTATTGACGGAATTGCTGGGCGCTTCTAGTTTTAGCGCTCATATCCGATCCTCCGAGGAGTCGCCGTGCTGGCTCTGAGCTCCGACAGCGCGGTCGTCGAGGACGCCTTCGGCTGGGCCCGGAAGCAGGCGCTGGGCTGGGTCCAGACGGCGCCGACCCGGGGTTCCGGCACTTCGCCCGCTCGGCGACGCCGGCGCGGATCTTCGGGGCAACCGAACCCGCGACGGCGGCGGCCGCCCGGGCAGCAGGACAACAGCCAGCACGGGGAATCGAACCTAGAGAAGGAGAACTGTTGATGCCGACCAATGAGAAGCCCTTCGGACGACCGATCACACGTCGTGGTTTCCTGGCCAGTGCGGCCCTCGCCGGAGTGGGCTCGAGCGCGTTGCTGACCGCCTGCGCCGGCGGAAGCGCGGGCGGAGGCGGGGGCGGCACCTCGAGCACCCCTGGCAAGGGCGGCAGCCTGACATGGGCCTCATGGGCGAACCCCGGCGAGGCGGAACGGTTCCGGCAGATCTCGAAGGACTACGAGGCCGCGCACGGGAGCAAGGTCACCTTCCAGGTCGTCGTCGGTGACTACGGGGCCAAGCTGCTCACCCAGCTCGCCGGCAACAGCGGTCCGGACGTCTTCTACGTGCAGGACTCCGGCATGCAACGGCTCATCCAATCCAAGAACGTCGCCGATTTCACCGAGTTCACGTCGAAGCCGGACTCGCCGCTCAAGCTCGACGACCTGTACCCGAACCTGATGGAGTGGTGCAAGCCTGCCGACGGCAGCCCGGGCACCTACGGACTGGTCGTCGACTGCAACCCGATCGTGTTCTGGTTCAACAAGGACATGGCCGCGGCCGCCGGGATCACCCAGAATCCCGCTCAACTGCAGGAATCCGGTACCTGGAACCGGGACGCCCTCGACGACTTCCTGACCAAGATCAAGGCCACTGGTAAGCGGGGCATGGTGCTGGAAGGCGGCTTCGGCCCCATGTTCAGCTGGATGACCGCCTTCGGAGGCAAAGTCGTCGACGGCGACAAGGCGATCTTCAACGAGGACGCCAAGTCGATGGAGACCCTCGAGTGGCTCTGGGAGGGAATGGCCAATCGCAACATCACCTATGGTGGGTCGCTGCCGAAGGGTCAGGGCATCGACGCCCTGTTCTACGGCCAGCAGCTCGCCAGTTGCCAGATGGGACGCTGGATTCTCCCGAACCTCAAGAAGCTGAAGTTCGGCTACGACATCGCACCGTTCGCCTCCGCCGACGGCAAGACCGTCCCGCCGGTGATTGTCTACACCGCGGCCATGGGGGTGAACGCCAAGGCCAAGGACCCCGAAGCCGCGATGTACTTCGCCACCCGGTTCGTCAACAAGGACGGTCAAAAGGCCCGGCTCTCCGGCGGAGGCAACGCGGTGCCGGCCACCGCGGGACTGGAAGACGTGGTGCTGGAGAACAAGCTGCCCGAGCACTGCGCCTGGTTCACCGACGTCGCCAAGAACGGCTATGCCATCCCGCCTGCCATCGCGTCCAAGGCGGAGGTCGGAGCCAACCTCGGCACCGAGATGGACAAGTCGATCAAGGCCGGCGACAGCGCGAAGGTGTGGGCCGACAAGATCTGCAAGTTCATCAACAACGGGAGCTGAGGCATGCCGCTCGCGCCCGATGTGAAGCGCAGACGGCGGACCGAAGCGCTGTGGGGGTACGCCTTCCTCACCCCTCAGCTCGTCGGCCTGATCGCCTTCATGCTCGGTCCCCTGATCTTCGCCCTCTTTCTGTCGTTCTCGAGCTGGGACGGTTTGGGCTCGCGCACGTTCGTCGGACTGCAGAACTTCACCGGTGTGTGGCAGAACGCCCAGCTGCGGCAGTCCTGGCTGAACACTGCATGGTTCACGGCCCTACAGGTGCCCGGGCTCATGATCACCGGCTTCTTCTTCGCGTTCTTCATCCAGAAGGCGGGTCGATTGACGCCCCTCTACCGGATCTTCTTCTTCGCGCCCCAGGTCACGTCAACCGTCGCGGTGGCCGCCGTCTGGCTCTGGCTGCTGAACCCCGAGATCAGTCCTATCAACGCCCTGCTGAAGTCGCTCGGGGTGCCCAACCCACCTGACTGGCTGCAGGATCCGGGGACGGCGATCCCTGCGATCGTCCTGGTGTCGATCTGGCAGGGCCTCGGCTACATGATCGTGATGTTCGTCGCCGGCCTGCAGAACATCTCGCCGACCCTGATGGAGGCCGCGGACATCGACGGCGCCTCGGAATGGCAGAAGCTGCGCAAGATCACCGTGCCACTGCTGTCGCCGACCATCCTGTTCCTGTCGATCACCTCGATCATCGGGTCCTTCCAGGTGTTCGACTACATCTTCTTCTTCTTCGACACCACAGCGCCGGCGAACGCCCACACGATCGTGTACGACATCGTGAACATCGCCTTCCGTGAGTTCAAGTTCGGGTTCGCTGCGGCAATCGCAATTTACCTGTTCCTGATCCTGCTGGTCCTGACCGGCCTCCAGCTTCTTGCTCAGAAGAGATGGGTGCATTACACCGAATGACTTCCTCATCAGGCGAGATCAGCGCCCGGGCCATCGAACCGGCGCGTCGAAAGAGTCTTTCTCATGGGCTGAGCGGGGGTCGGTTCAAGCCGTCCTGGATTCCGCTGCACCTGCTTCTGGCCGCGGGCTCGCTGGTGATGTTCGTGCCATTCCTGTGGATGTTGTTCTCGGCCTTGAAACCGCTGGACGAGATCTTCGCCCAGCCGCCGAGACTGCTGCCGAAGGTCTGGCAACCGCAGAACTTCGTCACCGCATGGCAGGGCGCCGACTTCGCCCGGGCGTACTTCAACAGCGCCTACATCGCCGCCCTGGTCACGATCCTCACGCTGATCACCTGCTCGATGGCCGCGTACGCCTTCGCGCGGATCCGTTTCCCAGGGCGCAGGGTGATCTTCGGCATCTTTCTGGCCACCATGATGGTTCCGTTCCAGCTGACCGTGATCCCGCTCTACGTCATCCTGGGGCAGCTCCGCTGGATCGACACCCACCTGGCGCTGATCGTCCCGCCCGCGTTGTTCAACGCCTTCGGCGTCTTCCTCCTCCGCCAGTATGTCCGCGGCATTCCGCTGGAGCTGGAGGAAGCTGCCGCGATCGACGGCGCGGGGCGGGTCCGGATCTTCACGACCATCATTCTGCCGCTGCTGCGTACCCCACTCGTGGCCCTCGGTATCTTCGTGTTCCTCGGGCAGTGGAACTCGTTCTTCTATCCGCTGATCTTCCTGAACAGCGATCAGAACTTCACGATTCCGCTCGTGGTCAACCAGTTCAAGGGCGCCTACTCCTCCGATTGGACCAGCCTGATGGCGGCCACGACGATGGCAGCGCTGCCGATGCTGCTGGTCTTCATCATCGCCCAGCGTCAGATCGTGCAGGGTATCGCTCTGTCCGGTTCGAAGACTTGACCGATACCGGCACTGTCGTTGAGTTCGGCGGTGATCCGTGGAGCACCCTGGTCTTGTCGGTATCGTGGACGGCGCGGATCCGCTCCGCGAGCGCCGCGTCTGCTGCGGTCCGTTCCTGGTGGGCGGGAGCGGCCTTCAGCCACGCGTAGTACGACGAGCGCTCGATCTCGACGAGCGCGCACAGCCGCTTCACGCTCCAGCCAGGGGCGGGAGGTGGTGGAGTGGTCGGCGACGAACTGGAAGCGGTTCACCAGTTCGTCTCCCCGGCGAAATACTTGGCCGCTTGGCGCAGGATCTCCCGCTCGGTCGTGAGCTTGGTCTTGTCCGCCCGAGTTGCGCGTTCTCGGCCTCGAGCCGGGCGAGCTTCGCCTCCGGCGACTCCGGCGCGGCACCCGTCGGTGTCTTACGCCGGCGGGTCCGCGAAGGGCTGCTGACAATGGTGCCGTCGCCGGTCGTCTTCTCGCCCGAGCCATACACCTCGACCCAGCGAGCCAGGGTCGCCCGCTCGATCCCGAGATCCGGCGCGATCCCACGCAACGTCGCCCCCGAAGTGGACTCGTACAAGTCGACGGCCTGCCGACGAAACTCCTCGGAGTAGTTCTTACGGGCCATAGTTCTCAATCATCTCGCTTCCCCAGCACATGCTGGATTCAGCGTGTCCAAGAACCAGGGTCAGGGCCCCATCGACCCTCACCCGCCAGCCTGCTCACACTCATAACGGTCTTGGATGAAGTCGCCCCTCTCGTCCGAGAGATTCACGGACTCCTGACCAGTGACAAGGCATCTCAAGTCCAGGCAGAGGCCCAAGCGAAGCGCAGGGAGGAGTTGCGTGCGAAGCAGCGTGAGGCCGGCAGCAGGGCGGCGGATTTCGCGTGGGCAGACTGAAAGGTGCTCCTGACCAGCGACGATGTGGTTTGTCTAGGACCATGTCGTGCGGAGCCGAGGAGCACCTTCCAGGTGATGAAGACTACCGGGTTGTATCCGTGCGTTCGGGTTGATGCTGCCGGTTCGGGGGTGGTGTCGCAGGCCGGTGGTCTGTTGCTCACTGAGGCGGTGCGGGTCAGTGGCCTGGGCGCGGAGCGTCGCGAGCGCTGGTGCCGTGTGGCGCAAGCCGTTGGCCCGGCACGACCCGGCCAAGATCGTCACCGATCTGGCGATCGTGCTCGGGTTGGGTGGGAACTGCCTGGCCGACATCGCGGTGCTGCGCGGCGAGCCGGGCGTGTTCGGCCCGGTCGCCTCAGATCCGACGGTGTCCCGCACGATCGACGCGCTGGCCGGCGACGTCGAGCGGGTGCTGAATGCGATCAATGTCGCCCGGGCGGCGGCCCGCGCGCGGGTGTGGGCGCTGGCCGCAGATACACCAGCGCACCGCCACAGGATCACTTCAGGTGGGAAACGGAACCCGGTGAACCCCGACGGCACTGTCACGGGCGGCCTCGCACGAGGAGTGTGCTTCATCGACCCACGCCCTTCACTGACCGCGGCGATCCGCCAACGCAATGGTGCCCCGCCGACCAGTACACCGCCGTCGCGGAGACCACCGACCACGGCTGTCCGATCCGCGACCATCTGGCCGCTGTTGCACGACGGCGAGATCATCTGCGCGACGGCTCTGGAAGGTGCCCTGCTGGTGTCGACCCGGGGCGGCGATTACGAGACACCTCGGCAAGGACCTGTCGATCGGGTATCTGTCCCACGACGCCGAGCGGGGTCGAGCTCTATCTGCAGGAGTCGCTGACATTCCTGGCCCTCACCGCGGAGTCCAGTGTCGTACTGATCTCCTGATCACAGTTCCAGCAGCGCACGTTCCTCCCGGCCAGCTCGCGCCCGAGCCGGCGCAGGCTCGAGTCGGGCAGCCGGCCGCGTCACGCCGGCGCACGAGTTTGTCGCGCCGGCCATCGATGATCGTCCGCCGCGCTTCGATCGCTGCCCGGTGCTCCTGCGGCCGGTTGATCTCGCCGCGTCGGACTCCGCCGCTTGGTCGGCTGATGTCAGGCGAGAAAGTCGATGCGGTGTTCTTGGCCGGCGAAGGTGAAGGTGTCGCCGAGTTGGAGTCCCTTAAGCGAGGAGTAGATCAGCGAATCGGACGACAGGCCTTCGTAGGTCGCGCCGTCGCACTCGAACGCGGCCGCCACGACGCCGACGACGTAACGAGCGCCGTCAAAGCCGACGAACGCTCCGTGCGCTACTGCAGTCTTGACGCCGAAGTCGAGATTCTCGATCCGGGTCAGGGTTGTTTTCTGCCGGTCCTCGACATCGTTGAGCAGCCCACTCAGGTCACCGGCCTCAGCGGACTGGGACAGATCGCCGACCGAGTCCGCTACGTCAGGGGCCAACTGTGCCGCGGACTCGTGTTCCGCGGCGCCCGCGCGCGACGACCGAAGCTCGGCTTCGGCGTGGGCGATCAGCGCGTCCTTGACCCGCTGTTTGGCGACACTGTCCATCGCGGCCGGCTCAGTCATCGGCAGTCCTTCCAGGGAAACTCTTCCGCCACCGTCCCACAGCCGGGCCGTCTCGGCCACGGATCACAGTCTGCGGATCGCTCCGGCGACGGGGTGTCGCGTCAACGGGTGAGGAAGTTTGCGGTCGGGTCTCATGGAGATCGCCTGCGGCTTCGGGGCTGGTCGGGTCGGATGTGCGCTGCGTGGTGGGTGTTGGTGAGCTGGACTCGGGACTGGACGTCGAGTTTGGCGAAGATGGCGCGGAGCTGGGTGCCGACGATGTTGTCGGAGATGCCGAGGGTCGAGGCGGCGACTTGTTGGTGTGGCCGGCGGCGATCAGTTCGCGACGCGTTGCTCGGCATCGGTGAGGGCTGCCCAGCCGGCGGTCGGGCGCGTGGCAGCCGGTTTCCACTTCGTACGCCGCGCGCCGGCCCGGCGCGCGGCCGCCCGGCGCATGGCCTCGATGCTGTCGCGGCCGACCCGCGAGCCCATAGCGTCGTATACGTCGGCTCGGTTCAGCGCGACGGATGCGTTTCGCGCTGGGTGAGCTGGAACCGTCGACAGGTCCCGATCTCCCAGCCCGCACGGGCATCGCGTCGCGCCACCATCAGTCCACCGAAGTCACCTGTGGATCAGGGCAAAGCCCCAGCACCCTGGTGTCAGGGCTGTCTCGCGATCGTGTACCGGATCGTGTCGTTCGCAGCGCCTCACCCGAGATCTTCACGATGTGCAAGGTGTGCTCACCATCCTTCAGACCGGGATCAGTGAACACCTGCCGTGCCGTGACACGCACGTCGTTGAAGAGGTTCACCCGCCTCACGACGCTTCCGCTCGGCCGGCGTACGCCGGATCGGGTGCGACTCGGGAAGTTATCTTCGTTAGTGGTAGAGGGTGGCGGATGGGAGTCGCGCAGGCGTTGCCGGGCCGGGGGAGCGGGGTGCGGTTGGATGTCGCGGCCGCCACTTTCCTCGGCACGATCACCGTGCCGAAAACCCGCCGCGCGTACGCCGCCGGGCTCGACCGCCTGGTCAGCGAGTTCGGTTGCCGACGCTGACCTGCAGCTGCTCGGTGTCGATCCTGACCGGGTTGCTGGCTGGTTCGTTGCGGCCTGGGACGACTCGGCGCCGAGCACCTGCAACGCCCGGTCCGGATCCGGACTCGGCCGATGCCCCCGGCCCGGACTCGGGCCCTGAGCAGGGCACAGATGGGTAAGCGCGGCCAAACGGTGATTCGTGAACAGAAGCGGTCTGTCGTCGGCTACGGGTTGCTGGGCGCTGGGGAGGCCCAGCGCCGGGTGGCCGCTGCCATCCCCTACAAGTTCAACAATCGGCACTTCCTCGACGCCGGGAGGCTCAAAGGCATCCGCCCGCTGGCAGGCTCGAACGACCCACATCCCGAACGGACAGTACTGCTTGTACATCGAACTGCCGAAGTCCTCCGGCTACACAACGGTGTGGGTGGACTGGCTTATCAAGAGCTGCCAGACCGCCACGGGCTTCCCAGCACAGCTACCTAATTTTCGGCTTCGAAGGCTGCCCGGACGTCGTCCCCGCCGTCGCGCAAGCTTCCGGCACCCCCGCCCGCCCAGCGGCCCGACCCGGTCGCTGTCGTTGGAGCCGTCCCAACGTGCACTGATAAGGCTGTCCTGGTCATCGACGGTTGCGTCGAGGCGCTGGCAGAAGCCCGGTCCGGCCTGCCCCCTACATCTCCCACCTACCGCCCTCGAAGCTCATCTGGTAGTTCCGGCAGGCTCCGCGCACGATCGGCGTGGAGCCTGGCGTTGGTATCGCTGGGGTGACGGATCAGCCGGCGGCCTTGAGGAGATCCTGCTGGAGGTTCGAAATGGCGGCGGCCAGCCGGGTGTCGGGGCGGAGGCCGTCGATGGTCTGGCTTGACTCGGTCACCGTTACTTGGGCGAGGACGTTGCCGACGACAAAATTCACGTTCGCACCTGCCGTGAAGCGCGTGGGAGACGACTTCTTTGTCAGTCCTGAATCCGTCCAGGTGCGCGAGATGCCCCGGACCGTGAACGTGTCGCCGTGCTCGTACTGTCCCCAGAAACGGTTCTGGAGCGTCACCGCGCCCTCGTGAGAACGGAACCGGTACAGATAGACCGCCAGTCGTCGGTCGTCGGACGACATGCGGATGCTGACGTACCCGCGGACGAATCCGGTCCGGGCGAGCAGCTGGCGATCCTCCTGCGGGGTCCCGGACAACTTGCTGACGAACCGCTCCACGTCGAACGCACCGACCCGTTGCCGATCCCAGTCCCGGGGCGACCTTCGAGTGAAGGTGGCGGATCGGACCACCAGCCGCGCGAGATCGACCTGCCGTGGCGTGGCAGTCGGCGCGGTCGGCCGCGGCGATACGGCTCGTGACGGTGTCGCCGCAGGAGCCGACGCCCGTGGTGCGGGAGTCACCGAAGTTATCGCCGAGACCGTCGTCGGTGGCGGCGCACTCTGCTCGGAGGAGCCGCCGCAGCTGACCAGCAGTGGCACAGCAAGCAGGGCAAAACCGGCACGCATCATCTGGTGTTCCTTCGTCCCCGCCGGACTCGCTCGTCCGGCCGAAAGCAGACCCTACCCAGGGACAGGGTGCTTGCGCGCACTCGCGCGACGCGAGTACGCGACTTCCTCCTCGTCACCAACGAGATCGTCGAGAACTTCAACGACAACCCAGTGCATCCTTGGTGCGCGCCCGGATGAGGGCGATCTCCTTCTCGCGGGCGTCGTCGGACCACCGGATCAGTCCGTCGGCCACCCGGCTGCCGACGTGCACGGCGCGCTGTACGTCCTTGGTGATCGTCATGCCGTTGACGCAGACCTGCACGACCAGATGGGGAGTGATGGTGAACGCTCCGCGCCGACCTCGCTGCGGGAGATGATGAACCCGGCGAACACGGTGGGGTTTTCGGCGCCGGTGGCGCCGGTGGCGCCGTGGCGCCGGTGAACCGTGAGCGGTAGCCCTTCAGCAGCTAGGGTGCGAACGCTGCAACCTCTTCGGCCTGGATCCGGACGCACATGCGGGAGTCGGGTCAGGTCGCAACCTCGGATGTCGATCGGTACGCCGGCAGCGCGGACACCGTCGAGGGTCGCGGTGAGGGCGTCCAGGTTGTCGATCAGCTTGAACTTGTCCGACAGCAGCGGCCCGGGCCAGCCCGGAGCCCTCGCTCCACGGAAGGTACGGACGAGGAACGACCGGTCGTCGCCGGTTACTCGAGGGCGTCTTGGCGCACACCGGACCCGCGGGGGCACTCACGTCTTAACTCACGTGAATCAGCGGCAGAGAGTGAGAATTCTTGAGCGTCGGCGACATGCTCGGTTAGGCATAAGCCCAGGTCATGAGTGCTTGTGCGGATTGATGGCAGGCAACGAGAGGCCTGGGCTCAGAAAGCGGTGGTTAGGGGTTCGAGTCCCCTCGTCGGCTCTCTGACCAGGCGTTACTACTCCCTGTAGCCGGGATCGCAGACGGTCTGTCAATGGCGGGCAGAGCCGGCACAGGAAGGCGACGCTCGACAGGGCGATAGTGCAGACGGTTCAGACGGCGCCCACACGGCATCGCGCGCCGGCGGCCTCGGACCGCCATCCGGGTCGCCTAAAGGTGCGGAGCTGCCGATGTAACGTTCGGCTGCCGTAGCCGATAGGGGGGCGCGGCCATCTTTCTGCCGCTCTGACTTCTGGGGGTTCCCTTTGCGCACGTTCCTGCGCTTCGCCACGCCGATGGCTCTGTCGGCCGTCTTCCTGACTGCGGCTGTCCCGGCAACGGCGGTCACCGGTTTCACCACGTCGACCCAGCAGGCGGCGTCGGTTCCGTCGGTGCCGCTCGGGGTGCGAGTGAAGGGCACCTTCACCGGGATCGACCTGGCCTGGAACCTTCCGGCGGACGAAGGGACCGTCGACGGGGTGACCGGCTTCGTCGTTCGCCGGTCCGTGAACGGGACCGAGACCGCCTACACCGTGCCGCGAACGGCGGTCACCACCTTCACCTGGCAGGACACCGAGCGGCTCCCCAAGGCGACGTACTCCGTCGCTGCGGTGAACGCCGACGGTGAGGGACCGTCCAGCACTCCCGGCCCGGCCGACACCGTACCGGGTGCCACTGTCGCCGACCCGACCGATGCCATCACCGTCGCTCACACCGTGACGACAGGCGGCGTCAGCCGCACGTTCCTCGGCCAGATCGCCGTCCAGGGGGCAACCCACGTCATTCCGATCGCCGCCTCTGGCCCGACGCAGCAGGTCGACAAGGCCATCGCGGCGTCGGCCGACGGGCGGCAGGTCGTCTTCTCGCAGGCCAAGACGAGCCTGTGGACGGTCTCGGCGGTCGTCCCGCACGCCCAGCCGGTGAAGATCCTCGACGGGTCGAGTGGGATCACGGCGAAGTCCTGGTCCCCGGACGGCACCCGGATCGCCTTCGAACGGGAACAGGACGGTACCTCCTGTGTCGAGGTCATCGGTGCGACCGGCGGCGCACCGATCCGGGTCGGCTGCAACCTGGCCGCGCCGTCCTGGCTGCCCGACAACCAGGCGCTGATCGTCAAGGACCAGGTGACAGGGAAGCTGCAACGCGTCCAGGCAAAGGCCGGCGGTGTGGTCCTGACCACCTACGCCGGTACCGAGTTGGCGCAGCACCCGGTCGCGTCACCGAACGGTCTGTGGATCGCCTACTTCAAGAACACCTCGGTGAACGTGATCCCGGTCGGTGGCGGCACTCCCGTACCGGCTTACCCGTTCGGTACGAGTGGAGAGTCGATCAGTTGGGCGAGATCCAACCTCTTGCTCGTCGCTCGTCGAACAGAGAGCGGAAGCACCCTCCAGCAGGTGCCGGTCAACGACGGACGACCGTACGTGAACGCGCAACTGTTCGACCCGCCGGCCGGGGAACTGGTCGAGTCGGCCGTCTGGCAGGGCCCGCGGATCACAATCAAGCCGACCGCGGCTGCCGTGGGGCCGAATCTGTCGGTGCCCTTCGACACCACCGGACTGGCAAATCCCTACGTGAGCTGCGAGTTCGACGGTGTGAAGACGGCGCCATGCCCGGCATCGCCGTTCCAGAAAGCCGGTGTCGCGGCCGGCACGCACGTGCTGCGGGTCTGGGCCGTCGAGGCCGGCGGACGCGGTACCGAAGCTGTCCGCTGGCTGACCGTCGACACCGCCGTGCCGAGTGTCCGGATCACGGGACCGACGTTCGACGTGACGAAGCTGGCCACCGCGAGGGTCACCTACTCCGGGACGGATAACAGCGGCATCGGCTCGTACGACGTCCGGTGGCGGATCGCGTCCACCGCGGCGAACTTCGGCGCCTACGCCACGATCAAGTCCGGTACGACGGCCAGCTCCGTGGCGATCGGCGTTGCCGCGGGCTACGAGTACTGCGTGTCGGTCCGGGCGCGTGACATCGCCGGCAACCTGTCGGCCTGGACCGCCGACAAGTGCTTCTCCCGACCGTCGGACGACCGCCGGATGGGCGCGGCCAAGGGCTGGGTCCGGGCAGCCCATCCCGCCTACTACCTCGGAACCGCGACCGTCACCAAGGCGAAGAGCATCTCCGTCTCCCAAGGTGTGCAGGCGAAGCGGCTGTTCCTGATCGCAACGAAATGCGTGACCTGCGGCAGCCTGAACGTCTACTACAACGGCAAGTACGTGGGCGTGGTGAACCTCTACAAGGCGACGACCGAGTACCAAGCCGTGGTGCCGCTCCCGGTGCCGGCGACCTTCCTGACCGGGTCGGTCCTCCTCACCACCAGGGTGACCGGCAAGATTTACCAGATCGACGGTCTCGCTGTCCGTCGCACCTGAGACAGCACGTTGGGAGCTGGGATGTGCGCAAAGTCCCTGCTCCCAACGTCTGTCGAGATCCCGCCTCGGTGCCTCCGCGGACGCGAATCCTGCGGCGCCGCCGCGGCGACGTCGGGGAACCGATCGGTCAGGTCTTTGCGCTGCCGAGACCACGCGCGCTCGGCAAGCGGCGGATGCGCACGCCCGCGGCGACGACCATGTCGATGTATGCACTACGCCGCATCTTCAGCGACAGGTGTCCAACGAACGCCAGAGACGTCAGTAGCTGCGACGGTTCGAGTTCCGAGCATTCCGCGATCTCATCGTGGAACGGCAGCCGTTCCACGATGAGATCGCGGTCGACCATTAGGCGTCAGGCGGTCTCGGAGAAGCGCACGCCCGGTGTTGGCGTGGCAGTGGTACCCGAACGAGGTTTCTTCGCGAGGTACTGCTGCTGGTGGTCCATACAGCACGCAAGAGAGCCGCGCCGATGTTCCTCACCATTTTGGACCGAGCCGGGCGATGGAGTCACTTGGCCTGAGGCTGCGGCTTGAAGCGGCGAACCTCATGCGGCCAACCGCATGCCTCCGCGACCTTGCCCGCCCACATCTTGGCGGCCTCGTCATCGGCCACGTCCACCAGAGCGAACCCGCCCAGAAACTCCTTGGTCTCGACGTATGGTCCGTCGGTGATCAACACGTCGCCACTGGTGGGGTCGGCGCTGTAGACCGGGCCGTCCTCCTCCTCCAGCCCTCCGGCGAAGACGTAAGCGCCGGCAGCCTTCATCTCGTCCACGACCGCCATGGCGAGTGGCCCGCGCCCGCGGAACCACTCCTCGGTGTGCTCACCCACCCACTGTTGGTTGAAGTAGATGAGGTACTCGGGCATGTCTGCTCCTTCGGCTCGGGCGGACCCGCTGTCCGCCTCCACCTACGCTACGAACGGCGTCCGGTGGATCCGACAGGCTATCGGCAAGAGTTTTCACGGGACCTCCGCCGTTCGGCCCCGCGCAGGCGCCATGTCCCCTATTCGCGGACATCATCCGCCCTGCCACCGGCTGCGAGTAGCGCAACCGCACTCATCTGCCGCATTCCGCCGGTCCCGACCGAGCCACAGTCCTGGGACTCACCCACCGCAGCGGGCGGCGGCGCTCGCGCTCATCGGACCACGGTCAGCTCACTGGACTCAGCCTCGTGCCGGCCGCTTCGCGTTGTACTGGTTGAGGGCCGCGACGAGGGCTAGCCCGGCGGCCTCCACGACATCCGAGGACGACGCCCGGACCGCAACCCTGCGGCCCGGCAGCTCCACCTCGAGCTCGACCTCTCCGACAGCCTCGCTGCCCGGGCCGACTGAGTACGCCCGGAACGCGACTACCCGCGCTTCCACGCCCGTCGCCAGCGAGATCGAATGGCACACCGCGTCGATGAGCCCGGTGCCAGAACCCTCACCGTGCACCGGTTCACCAGCCCGGGAGAGCTTCACGTTGGCGCGCGGCCCGTCCTGCGTGCCTCCGGAGTACGTGATGGCGTCGAGCTGCCAGCCTGTGGACGGTTCCGTCATGCGATCCCCCTTGATGTCCAGCAAAGCCAGGGGCGGTACTTCCTCGAAAGCATATTGCGCCCGGCGCCCTAAGCCGGAGCCTAACCGGTCCGACCTGCGAAGGGCACAAAACAGATCTCCGCCGCCGAACTCTGGCCCTTCACCGTGCCGACCGCGGGGAACGAGCACCTCCTTGACTCGGCCGCCCCACCAGTCAGGCCCGCCAGCGGTCGGTCAGTTCGTCATTGCTAGGCGGCGGTCCCGGGAGTTCCGAACCGCCGCCCGGTCGTTCCCCGGGCCGGTGCATCGCCTCCAGCATCAGGGTGAGGTACCGATGCCGGAGCTGGTTCGTCCGAGCCTCGTCGCCGAGCTTGATCGACGTGATCTGCTCCAGGATCACTCCGAAGTCCTCGACCACGATCCCCGGCCGGAGGTGCTCCTTCGTCCGCGCGTAGATGGCCTGGTTCAGCTCAGCCGCCCGGGCGGCGTCCTGCCAGAGGTCTGGCGTCGGCGTGAACGTTCCCGCCAGCCGCTGGGTCAGTGAGTTGGTGTCAGCGTCGACCAGCGCCTGGAGGAACGCTCCGAACGCAACCCACGGCTCGCGGTCGTCGGCGAGCGCCTTCTCCGACTCCTCGATGTACCGGGCCAGCCCGTCGCTGCAGAGCTTGCGGAGCAACTCCTCCTTGCTCGCGTACCGCCGGTAGAGCGCGCTGATGCCGACACCCGCGCGCTCCGCCACCGCGGAGATCGGGGCGCCGGGATCGGCGATGAACACCGCCCGGGCGGCGGCCAGGATCACTTCGTCGTTGCGGGCCGCCTGCGCCTTCCGGCCACTGAGAGCTTTCGTCATGTCACCCAGCCTACCACTTGAACGGAATGCTCTGTTCCGCTAGAGTTGGAACAGAACAGTTCGTTCCGTTCGAGCTTGGAGTCGATGATGACCGCAGTCGTAGAACTCCCCCGCAGCGCAGCCGCCGCCGTCGAGGCCGCCCCGCGGCGCCGTCGCAAGCGCTGGCTCGCCTTCTCCGCGGTCATCAGCGCGTCGGTGATGGACCTGCTCGACTCGACTGTGATGAACGTCGCCGCCCCCGCCATACGCGCCGACCTCGGCGGCTCCTACGCGAGCCTTCAGTGGATGGCCGCCGGGTACACGATGGCTCTGGCCGTCCTGCTCCTCGTCGGCGGCCGCCTCGGTGACCTGGTCGGCCGGAAGCAGGCGCTGCTGATCGGCGTCGGCGGGTTCGCCGTGACCTCGTTCCTGTGCGGCCTCGCGGTGTCGTCGGAGATGCTGATCGCCGCGCGCGTGGCCCAGGGCTCGTTCGCCGCGATCATGTTGCCGCAGGGCTTCGGACTGGCCCGAGACCTGTTCGAACCGGGCGAGCGAGCCAAGGCGTTCGGGTTCTTCGGTCCGGTGATGGGTCTGTCCGCGGTGATCGGCCCGATCGTCGGCGGCACGCTGCTCGACGCGGACCTGATGGGTACCGGCTGGCGGGCGATCTTCCTGGTGAACATCCCGGTCGGCATCTTCACCTTCATCGTCGCGGCCAAGTACCTGCCGAACTCCCGGCCCACTGGCCGCCGGATCTCGCTGGACATTCCCGGACTGCTGATCGCCGGCACCGGCCTGGTTGCCCTCGTCTACCCGCTGGTGCAGGGTCACGAGATCGGCTGGCCGCTGTGGTCGAAGGCGCTGCTGGTCGCCTCGGTACCGGTGCTCGCCGGGTTCGGTGTCTACCAGTCCCGCCGGCAGCGCAGCGGCGCGACCCCGCTGATCGAGCCGCGGCTGCTGCGGAGCCGCTCGTACCTGTCCGGCGTGCTCTTCGCGGTGGTCTTCTTCGGTGCGATGGCCGGCACGTTCGTCCTGGGCATGTTCCTCCAGGTCGGCCTCGGCTACACCCCGATCCGCGCGAGCCTGGCGATGGCGCCCTGGGCCTTCGGGGCGCTGATCGGCTCGGCGGTCTCCGGGATCGCGATGCAGAAGTACGGTCGCAAGCTGCTTCACATCGGCCTGGCGCTGATGGCGACTGGACTGATCGGACTGTACGGCGTGTTGGCGCTGACCGGCCTGAACGTCGGGCACTGGGATCTCGTGGTCCCCAACCTGATCGGCGGAGCCGGTATGGGCATGGTCTTCGTCCCGCTGTTCGACATCATCCTGAGCGGCGTCCGGGACGAGGAGGTCGGCTCGGCCACGGGAATGCTGGGCTCGCTCGAGCAGGTGGGTATCGCGCTCGGTATCGCGGTGATCGGCACCATCTTCATGGGCAAGGTCGCCCACGCCACGCCCGCGACCCGCGCCCTGGCCGCACTCGACGGCACCCAGGCGGCGCTCCTCGCCACCGTCGGCGGGATCCTGCTCGCCTTCGCGGTCGGCTTCCTGCTCCCCAAGACCGCCCGAGCCGGCGCCGAGCACTGATCCCAACCGGCCTCGGCCGGGCGGGATAGCGGGCGCTGTTTTCGGCAAGGGCACAGCCCAGGTGGGTGGGAATCCCACCGCGACGGACGGTATCGGCCGGATCCACGACCGGATGCCGTTGGCGATCGCCCCGGACGACTGCGCCCCGGGCCGCCGCCGGTCACCGGCGGCGGCACCTCGGCTCCATCCAGCGGCGGACGCGCTGGCTAGCGTGCTAGGGCGACCGCTTGGATGGCTTGAAGGCGGCCGTCGGTCAAGGCTTCGCTGAGGTTCTTCACGCGCTCGCGGAAGTTGGGGACGAACGCGTGAAGCCCGAGCGGACTGGGTGGAAGTGATCCCATCGTTCGCATCATGGTGCCGACTTCCTCGGTCAAATCCCTCCAGTGCTTGACGGTGAATCCGGCAGCCTCGATGGCGGCACGCACGGCTGCTGGTGTGCTGAGATGGGTGTGGTCGGGTACGTCGGCCCACGGCAACGGGTAGTCGAGTTCGCGTCCGTTGCCGGCGGTGATGTCCCACAGGGCGAGTTGGCCGCCGGCCTTCAGGACTCGCCTCGCCTCCTGATAGAGACCGTCCTTGTCGGCCACGTTCATTTGGACGTGCTGGCTGAACACGACGTCGAACGAGGAATCGTCGAAGGGCAGCGTGGTCACGTCCCCCTGACGTACGACGATCCGGTCATCCAGGCCTACGAGACGGTTGAGCCAGCGGGCAGTCTCGCAGTACTCGTCAGAGAGGTCGACAGCTGCCACTGCGCACCCGAAACGGGCTGCGAGATAGCGCGCGGTTCCTCCGATGCCCGCGCCGGCGTCCAGCACCTCACTGTCCGGCGTGATGTCGACCAAGTCGACGAGCTGCCCGGTCGCGATTCGTCCGCCGGTGTGGTAGTCCTCCATCATCGCGAGATCTGCGGCCTGAAGCCTGTCCAGGTCTTTGCCTGCGGCAACAAGGGCCTGCTCGATGTCGGCCCGGGACGTCGTCGTCACGTACTGGGACGGAATTGCGGTGTCGTTCATGCCATTTCCTCCGTGAGTGAACGATAGTTCTTGGCAGCCGGCAGCGCCGCGTGCAGGACGAGCGAGACCGTGGTCGCGATCACCCCACCGATGAGCGCCGGCCAGAAGTTCTGGATCTGAAGGCGTGCGGCGAAATGTTCCGAGCCCGTGGAAATCAACCACAGCAGAAGAGCATTGACGCCGCGACTCGCATGTCAGACGCTCGTCTCGTCTGCGGTCGGCGTACCGGGGCCTACTCCGTGCCGGGACGCGATGTCAGTGATCGCATCGGCCAGGAGGTTTGGGTGCTCGCTGGTGGTCAGGTGGCCGCCTGGGAAGGTGATGATCTGGGCTTCGGGTACTCGTTCGCGGGCCGCCGTGAGCTGGCGATGCTCGTAGGGGTCCTCGTCGCTGCCGCCGACGTACAACGGCACCGTGCCGTTCAGTTCTCGTGCGAGCGCGGCCAAGTTCCAGCGCGTCGCGTTGCGGCGATGTTCCTTGACGAAGCCGGCACCGTCATGGAGGAACATTGCTCCGCCCCGGCGGACCAATGCCGACCACAGTTCGACGAGTTCGGTCTGGCTCGGGTGGTAGTCGCGCGAGTACATCCGGGCCTGCTTCCATCCCCGGATGAACGACGCCGACGAGTGTTGCGAACCCCGCGCACCAAGGGCACCAAGCGGAGACCTGAGCATCGGAGTTCCCTGCCATGGGTGCGAATGCGCGTCGGCGAACAAACCACCATTCACCATGAAGCCCGCCGCGATCGACGGCGCGATCCGATCAGGCTCCACCACCTGGCGGCGAAGAAGTTCCAGCAGCGTCAGCGAGCCGTAGTCGAAACTGACCACGACAGTACGACCGACGCCGTGGTGCCGCCACAAGGCCTCGACGAGATCGGCTCGTCCGTATGTCGAATGCGGGTAGCGCTTGGGCTTGTCCGAATCGCCCTGACCGACGGGCTCGACGTACAGCCGCGGACCGAGCCCGGCGGGGAGCAGACGATCCACTTGAGCCCAGCCGTAGGAACCGTCCGGAAACCCGGGCAGCATCGTCAGCCACACGGCGTCAGCGTCCGTCCCTGCGGTCGTCGTGCGCTCGAAGACCTTCAGTACGCCGGGTCTCGCGGCGGCCTCGTCGTCGGGCAGTACATCTGCAGACGTCGCGTCGTACCAAATCCGCTGTCCGCCTGCGAACCAGGCGTCCGCGGTCACCCGCACCAGATCGCCGCGGCGCATGTCTGGCTTCGTCTTCTCCTCCATCAGAGGCCCTTCCTCACAGTTAGTGGACACTGTCCACATTAGCTCGGTTTAGTGGACGGTGTCCACATTGTTATCCTGACCGCGTGAGCATGGGCGAAGCGGCAGCAGAGGAAGCACCACGGTCGCGGCGACGACGCCCGCGTGGCGACGTACGCGCGGGCCTGGTCGCTGCCGGAGTCGAACTGGCTCGCACCGGGGGGCCTGACGCCGTGGTGCTTCGCGAAGCCACCCGTATGGTCGGCGTCGTTCCCAACGCTGCCTACCGGCACTTCGCCGACCGCGACGAGCTACTCGCCGAGGTCTGCGCTGCGGCGATGAAGGAGCTGGCCGACCGCATGGCCGCGGACATCGCTCGTGTCAGCGGCAAACGCGGCAACCCGGTCGCGGCTCGCCGCCGGCTGGGCTCGATCGGGTCGGCCTACCTGAAGTTCGCCCACGATGAACCCGGCCTGTTCGCAACTGCGTTCGCTGTGCCGCAGCAGCATGCTTACGCGGACCGCGGCGAGGCGAAGGGCGAATCGGATCGCACCCCTCTGGGGCTGTTGCGTGCCGCGTTGGACGAACTAATGGAAGCCGGCGTCCTCGATCCGCAACGACGCGAAGGCATCGAATACCCTATCTGGTCTGTCGTCCACGGAACCGCCGTGCTCACCGGCCAAGGCCCGCTCCGCGATGCCCCCGAAACCGAGCTCCGCCGGATCGAGGCCCTCACCCTGGCCTTCATAGGCAACAGCCTCACGTAGTCCAAACTCACAGATGCGGCCCGCTTCGCAAGGGTCACGACCATGAAAGGTCGAGGTGCGACCAATGGATGACCAAGCAGTCGTCGGCCCCGGTGGTGCCGGATCGGCGCCGGAACCAGCTCGTGCTGATCCGATAGCGGGAGAGCTCGTCACCGAGACGTTCGAGTACGACGGCGGCCGGCAGGTCACGGTGTACGTGCCGCCGGATCCGCCTGAGGCAGTCGTATTCGCCGGTGACGGCCAGCTGATCTCGCAGTGGGGCGGGTACCTCGAGGCGGCCGACGTACCGCCCACGATGATCGTCGGTGCCTACCGCACGGACGATGAGGATGAGATGGTGCGCATCCACGAGTACTCACCAACGTTCGACCAGGAACGGTTCGCGGCCCACGAGAGCTTCTTCGTCGAGGACGTCCGCAGCTGGGTGCGCTCGCGCTTCAGCGTCGCGTTGCCGGCCGAACGTACTGCGGTGTGCGGGGTGTCGGCGAGTGGAGAGCTCGCGCTCGCCATGGGGCTTCGGCATCCGGGCGTCTACGGCGCGGTCTTCTCCGCCTCGCCCGGCGGCGGCTACCGCCCGCCTGCCGTGATGCCAAGCCTTCTTCCGCGCACCTACCTCGTCGCCGGAACGCTGGAGCCGTGGTTCCTCGAGAACGCGACCCGGTGGGCGGACGCACTGCGAGATGCCGATGCGGACGTCGTGATGACCGAGCGGATCGGAAACCACGGCGACCCGTTCTGGCAAGCCGAGTTCCCGCTGATGGTGGCCTGGGCGTTTGGACGCTGAAGCCGTCGTCGGTCGCAACGAAAGGCGAGTGCTCAGAATGCGGTGGTTGGGGGTTCGGGTCCCCTCGTCGGCTCTAGCCAGGCAGTATGCCTCTGGGGTGATGAACTTCAGAGGCCCAACTCAAACTTACTCAACTGATTGCCGATATCAGCGTCCAGATTCGTCGCTGGTTCGGAGGAGTTTCGATGAGACTGAGTCGTGTCTTCTTCCAGCCGAGCCTGTCGACTGCGTCCTGCTGCGTGAATCCATCCCGCCCAGGTCGACGATTCAGTCGGTGGCTGCGGCTGGGGCTGGAGTTGGGGCCTCGATGTGGTGGCGGCGGACCAGGAGGAGGGCGGCCACGATGAGGTAGGCGAGGATCGCGGCGGCTGCTCCGGCGTACGGGTTCTGGTCGACGAGGACGACGGTGCCGGTGAGGATCGAGAAGTCGAAGAGGCCGTGCAGGATCGAGTTGACGGCGTTGGTGCCGGCGACCCGGCGGGTCAGGTAGAAGAAGTAGCCGGCGCAACTGACGGCGAGAGCCTGGGGGATCGCTTGTGCGCCGTGGGTGAGGGAGTTGGACAGGTGCACTGCGCCGAAGATGACGCTGGACCAGAACGCGACCTTGCCTTCGGTCAGGCCGTGCGACCGGAGAGTGGTGACGCCGATGCCGCGGAACATGCCTTCCTCGCCCCAGCCGACGAACTGGGTGGCGATGAACAGCGCGAGGACATATCCCGCGGTCTTGTCGCCGAGTGCGGCGTAGTCGATGGCGGCCAGACTGCACAAGGCGAAGATGATCGGCACTGCCCAGACCCATCGCCGTACTGGTCGATCGTCTCGGAGTACCGGGCGCCACCAGCCCAGTACGGCGACGACGGCGTAGGTGAAGACGAGGGCCGCTCCGAGCGGGATCCAGAGGTTGTAGATCACGCCTTCGGTTGTCGTGGCCGTATCGTCATGGTCGCCAACGTGTTCGACGAGGATCCCGCCGCCCTGGATGATCGCCAGGTACACGATGACGACGACCCCGAATCCCCAGTATGGCAACGACTTCCGGCCCCGCGGCTGATCTGCCATGCCAAACGGTAACAGCCGGCGGCGGACCAGTGAGGATGTTCTGGCCCAGCTGCCGGATGTCGTAGGTGTCCAGGCGTCAGCCGGGAATCAGGCTGAGATCACGGGCACGTCGCACGGCCTCGTTCCGGCGTGAGACCGCTAGTTTGCGAAGGATGTTGCGGACGTGCGAACGGACGGTGTTCACCGAGATGAACATCACCGTCGCGATCTCCTCAGTGGTCAGCAACTCGGACAAGTGACCGAGCACTTCCAGCTCCTTCACCGTGAGTGGCGCGAGATAGCCCTCGTCGCGCATCTCGTTGGTGCTACTTCCCGCCGGAGTGCTTCGCTGGGTGAGAACCTCGCGACCGGAGTCGACAACGGATCCGAGCAATGCCTTTTGATCGGACGGCGCTGCATCGGTTTCCAGGAATCGCCGGACGGCCGGAGGAGCCTCACGGAACGGCCGGCGCAGGTCCTCCGGGCCTGCAAGGCGCAGAGAGCGGTTGAGCGCGATCCTCGCCCGTCCTGGCTGTCGACGGTGCAGCTCGTAGGCGACTTCCAGCAGTCGCCCACCCACGAGGGTTTTAAGCGGGATCTCCTTGTCGTCGTGGTCCAGGATCGCGGACACCGACTTCTCCACGCCGACCCAGTCTTCCAGTTCCACCTGTGCGTGACCGAGGACCAGCGACCTGCTGGCCTCATCCCGGTCACTCGGCTGGTCGATCATTCGCACTGCGACCTCGGGTTCGCCCCGCACGACCTTGAGCATCGCCATTTCGAGCTGGAGGATCTCGCCCGGCCAGCCGGCCTTGCCTTGCGATCGAGTGCCGATCGTCTCGAGCAGGTCGATCGCCTGATCCTCTTCCCCGCGGGCGCGGAGCAGGCGGGCTTGAACGATGGCCGACGACGCCTGAATCACCGGGTCCTCGCTCACGTCGTACGAACGGAGTGCTGCTCTGAGGTGTTCGCGACTGGCACGGAGGTCGTAGCGTTCTGCGCTCACCAGGGCAAGAGCTATCTCTGCCGCCGGAGGCCAACCCACCGACGGGAGACCGGTCTGTTGGGCGACGGACCTCGACTGCGACGCCCAGTCCTGGGCACGACGAAGCTGACCTTGGTGAGATTCGATCAGGGCCAGATAGCCGAGGCACGACACCGTCAACGCGTCACATCCCGGTGCCCGCAGGCGGGCCGCCGACGCGAGGGACTCCCGCGCATCGTCGATCTTGCCGTCGCGCAGCAGCGCCATTCCCTTGCTGGCCTGGACGAGCGCGGTCAGCTCGGGGTGTGCGACGACCTTCTCGCGCTCCAGCCTGCCGAGCTCCTCTTGCGCCAGGTCGGCGTGGGCGACGGTCTCCGGATCGTCGAGCAGACCTGATCTGACGGTCTCGACGATGTCGGCTGACAGCTCGACAGCGCGACTGTGGGCCGACTCTGGTGCAGCTGTCTCGCCGATACGCCCCAGTTCCTCCGCGCAGCGATCGGTTTTGTGGTCAGCCAGCGCCAGCGCAGCCCTGACGACCGACGCGGCGGGATCTTTGACGTCGCGAGGCATCTTCCTGAGGTCGTCGTCCAGACCGCTAGGGTCGTTGCCCAGCAGAACCTTCCCGATGGCGAGGTCGTCGATGACGTACGCCGAAGCATCGCTCCAAGCCCCGACGGCTGCAGCCAGGCCCACGGCGGAGCGGAGGAATCCCTGCCGGGCATACCACTGAGCGGCCTTCTTGTGCAGGCGGACCTGGCCGCGGGGTGATCGATGGACGAGCTCGGCGCGCAGGAGGTCACGCAGGAGAGGGTGGTAGCGATACCAGCCAGGGTGATCCGACAGCGCCTCGACAAGCATGTTGCCCCGTGCCAGCGAGGCGAGCGTGCGTCCTGCCGACCGTCCGGCGAGCTCCTCGATCAGCCCGGGCTGAAGGACGTCGACGACGCTGGTGCGCAGCAGCAATGCCCGCACCCGCCCGGGCTGTGTCTGCAGCACCTCGGACATGAGGTATTCAGCGATGTTGCCAGTGTCGCCGGCCAGCTGGTCGACGGCCTCGTCCGGAGTGTGGCTCCGCTCGAGGAACATGCTCGCGAAGCGCAGACCCGCGGCCCAGCCTCTGGTGCGATGGGTGAGTGCACTGATCGAAGTCGCGCTCAGACTGATCCCCGACTGCCGCACCAGGCGCGACGTCTCCTCCTCGGTGAACGCGAGATCCGCCATCCGCACCTCGGTCATCATCTCGGCCAACCGATAGCGGTGCAGTGGGAGCACCGGGTCGACACGGGTCAGGAGCACGACCCGCAGGCGCTCACCAGTGTGTCGCAAGAGGAAGTCGATATCGTTCGACTCCTCCGTGGTTGCGAGCTCGTAGCCGTCGAGTACGAGGGTCACCGGATGGGTCTGCCCGGCGAGCGCACCGGCGAGCCTGGTGAGCATCCGGGAGTGTGCGCGCGGGGTGTCGTAGCGCGCGACCGGCAGGGCCACGCCTAGCTGGCGGAGCGATTCATGGACGTGCGGCCAGAACGCCGTGGCCGGCGTATCCCGCTCCTCGAAGGTGATCCACCCCGTGCCGCCGGGCGCTTGGCGCTTCGTCGCCCAAGAGGCGACCAATGCGGTCTTTCCACTGCCGGCGGGAGCGCTGACCAGGGTGAGCGGGAGCTCGGCACCGCGATCCAGCCGCGCCGTCAGTCGCCGGCGTTCGACGTACGCCCTCGGAGGCCCCGGGATCGCAAACCTCACCGCCAGCAGAGGGTCGTCCGCGTCCCCCTCGGCGACCCTCGCGGCAGATCGCATCGCATCCATCATCCCCACCAGACTTCCTCGTGGCGCCGTGGGATCTACCATCTCGCGGCGCTCGACCGACGGCATCACCCGATCCGGGTGTCGCTGGTTCAGGTGCCCCCCGAGGCCACGACCGGTGGGGAGTGCAGGGCCGCGGTGAGTCCGGCCGCGCTGAGGCCGAGCAAGTAGAGGGGGACGCAGACGGAGAATCCGTGCTCGGTCAGCAGGCTGGCGACGACGGGGGCCGTGCCGCCGATCAGCGCCGTCGCCAAGCCGTACGTCAGCGCGATGCCGCTCGCACGGACGGTGACGGGGAACCGCTCCGCGATGTGCGCGGAGATCACCAGCGTGCCGAGAAGGATCCCGATCGCAAGGTCGGCCACGAGCAGTCGAAGCATCGAGCCCTGGAGCACCAGCTCGTACAGAGGCACTGCGAGCAGGCACAGGAGCGAGGTGCCGGCCACCAGTAACGGGCGTCTCCCGATCCGGTCGGACAGTAGCCCCAACAGCGGTGCCGCTACTGCGGCCGCCGCCAGCCCAGCTACCGCGCAGGCCAAGGCCACGGGCAGGTCGTGGATGTCCTCCGCGACGAGATGCGACGGCAGGAACACGAACCAGATGTTGAATGTGCCGGAGAGAACGCTCACCAGGGCGAAGCCCGTCCAGACAGCCGGAGCGTGCTCGCGCCAGGCGGTCTGGATGGTCGCCGCGCTCCTGTCTGCACTCCTGCCGGCCTGCTCGAACGGGGTCGTCTCGCGAAGGCGTAAGCGGATGTAGAGGCCGGCCAGACCCAGTGGAAGAGCGACGAGAAACGGGATCCGCCATCCCCAACGCTCGAGATCGGCCGTCGACAGCGTGGCCGAGACGACCGCGGCGGCCGTCAGGCCTGCGGTGAACCCCAGCGCGATGGTCGCCGTGTGCCAGCCTCCGTAGTAGCCCCAACGACGCGGAGGTGACGATTCGAGCAGGTAGGCGATGGATACGCTGATCTCGCCTCCGGACGCGAATCCCTGCACCAGGCGGAGGACCACGAGGCACATCGGTGCCAGGACTCCGACCGCTGACCAGGGTGGCAGCAGCCCGATCGCAGCGGTGGCGCCGGCCATCAGCAGGATCGTGGCGGCCAGCAGGCGGCGTCGCCCGACCTGGTCCGCACGCATTCCGACCAGCAATGCACCGACCGGTCGCGCCAGGAAGGACGTCGCGAACACGGCGAAGATCGCGGTCAGCCCGCCGTCTCCGGGGCCCGGCCGTAGCAGGACGGCGACGAGGACCGACGCGAGTGCCCCGTAGACCGCGAAGTCGTACCACTCGATGGCGTTGGCGATGCAGGTCGCGATGATCGGCCGACCGCCACCTCTGACTCGGAAGGTCACGCCATCATCGTGAACCGAGCCGCCCGAAGCGGCCTGGCCCGTTACGGGTGGTATTCGGTGGACCTCACGTAACATGTGTACCGATCTGGCTGATCCTGGGGCGTGCGGTCCGGCCTAACTGTGCGGGACTGGCGATCGGCAGCAGCACCCGCGACCCGACCTGTCTGGCGACAGCAGCTCGAGCAGGGAGCGGGCGGTCGACAGGGTCGGGGGGATATGGCAATCGGTGCGGCAGGACGTCTACCGCTGCGTCCGGAGGCGGCTGACTTCGAGTTGCTGGCGACGAAGCTGGCACGACCACGAGTGCCGTCCTCGTATGTCGCCCGCCCACAGATCAATCGCTTGCTGGATGCCGGAACCTGCAGGCCGATGACGGTCGTGAGCGCCGGCGCGGGCTGGGGGAAGACGCTGGCAACGGCTTCCTGGGCGGCCTCCGGACCTACTGCCGGCCCAGTGGTCTGGTTCTCCTTGGACGAGAGCGACAACAATCCAGTGGCGTTCTGGACCTATCTGGTGACGGCCATCCGCAGCGCGGTGCTGATTCCCCGCGGCAACCCACTGGCCGAGCTGGCGCCGGGACTCGGCAGCGAGGACGAGCACTTCCGCCTGCTCCGCGCGGGCCTGACCGGGCTGCGCGCGCCGGTCGTCATCGTTCTCGACGACTTCCAGGTCCTTCATGAACCGGTCGTGCTCTCGCGCCTGTCCGAGCTGCTGCGGCACCCGCCGCCCCAGTTGCGGCTGGTGCTCCTGACACGGGCAGATCCCGCCCTGCCCCTGCACCGGCTCAGGATGACGGAAGATCTCGCCGAGATCCGATCCCCGGATCTCGCGTTCAGCGTCGCCGAGGCGTCCTCGCTGCTTGCCGCGGAGGGTGTCCTGGTAGCTCCCCACGAGGCCCAGTTACTCGTCGACCGCACCGAAGGGTGGCCGGCCGGGCTGCGGTTGGCCGCGTTCTTCCTCAACGGGCTGGAGCCAGGCCGGACCCCGGCGGACTTCGCCGGCGACGACCAAGCGGTTTCCGACTACCTGGCCGCGGAGGTGTTCGAGAGCCAGCCACCTGAGCTGCGGAGGTTCCTGCTGCGGACCTCCGTCGCGGAGCGGCTGAACAGCGGACTGGCCGAGGTGTTGTCCGACGAGCCTCGCGGTCTGCAGTTCCTGGAGATGCTCGAGAAATCCAACGCTTTCGTGGTCGGCCTCGGCCCGGATCGGCAGTGGTACCGGTACCACCCGATGCTTCGCGAGATGCTGCACCATCGGCTGGCGGTCGACGAACCGGAGCGCCTGCCCGGCCTGCACCGGCGCGCGGCCCTCTGGTTCGCTGAGAACGGACACCCGCTGGAGGCGCTGCGGCAAGCTGCCGAGGCGGCCGACTGGCAGCTGCTGGGCCGTCTGTTCGTCAGGCAAGCCATGCATTTGCTGGTTTCGTCCGAACGGACGGAGCTTGACGCCATCCTGGCTCGCATCCCCAGCCACCTCTTCGCTGACGGCCCGGAGATGGCGCTGTGCGCCGCTGGGCGCCTGATGTTCGCCGGCCGTCACGAAGACATGCAACGGCAGATCGACTTCGCTCAGGCGCGATTGGACACAACCAGTCCGGAGTCACGGACCCCCACGTACATCGCGATCCGGATGCTTTCGCTGCCTCCCGCACGGGCACGTGGCGACATCGCGGCCGTGGTGTCGGCCGCCTCGGACGCCTGCGACGCGCTCGCCGGGCCGGGTCTGTCTATACCGGCCGCGGACCAGTACCGGGCCGTCGCGCTGGGAAACCTTGGTACTGCGTTGCTCTGGTCCGGTCGCCTGGCCGACGCCGAAGCGTGTCTGCTGGATGGCCTTCGCGTTGCCGAAGCGACCCGTTTGGACGTTGCCCGGATCAACGTACTGGCGCATCTCGGGCTGCTTGCCGCTTCATCAGGTCGCCTGCAGCAGGCCTTCGGGTTCGCCGCTCAGGCAGTCGCGGTCGTCGAAGCTCGCGGCTGGGCGCCGATGCCACAGGCGGCGACCGCATACCTGGCCCTGGCCATGGTCCACTTCCAGTGGAACAACCTCGACGACGCCCGCAGATTGCTGGGCGAGGGTCGGAGGGCTTCGGCGGAAGTCGCTTCCACGTACGCGATCGGCCTTGCACAAGCTCGACTGGACGCCTCTGTCGGCAGAGTGGACGCCGCACGAGAGGAGTTGTCCCGCCTGAGGAACGAGTTCGCCGAGTGGGCGCCGCCGGTCTTCATCGCACGATGGCTCGCGATCACCGAGGCCGAGATCGACCTCGCGGCCGGTGACCCGGGCACCGCCCTGACCAGGTTCGGGTCTCCCGCCGGCCGGACGACGCCGTTCGCTCGCGAGCAGGTCTGCCTTGCGCGAGCGTTTCTGGCCCGCGGAGCGCCACACCGGGCCGAGGAGATTCTCGCGCGCCTTCGTGACGAGTCGGTCGAGCGCAGTGCCGTCGTCGAGGTGTGGCTCCTGACGACCTTGGTGGCCGGCCGGTTGCGTGAAGACAATCGCGCCGCGGAGGCGCTCGGCCGCGCGCTGGAGGCCGCTCGACCGGAGGGGATCCGAAGACCGTTCCTCGTCCTGGACCCCGAGCAGCTACCTCGTCTGTTGACCTGGCTGGAGCACTCGGGGCCAGATCTCACCGACTTCGCGGACGAACTCCTGGTCGACATGGGCCTCCTCAGGTCACCCGGCGCACCAGCCGGCGTACCGGCCGAACCGCTGACCGACCGTGAATTGATTGTTCTCCGGTACCTGCCGACGATGATGACGAACGCGGAGATCGCGTCGGAGCTGTACGTATCTGTCAACACGGTGAAGGCACATCTCAAGCGGATCCATCGGAAGCTCGACGTCGGCACCCGTCGGCAGGCCGTCCACCGGGCCCGCGAACTCGGACTCCTGGCCGAGTAGTCAGCCGATTCCGTCGCGCACCCAGGTCGACGCTGCCCCTCGCTAGGCCGGCGGGCTGACCCGATAGAGGTCCTGGACGAATACCCCCGCAGATTCGAAGAGGCCGACCAGATCCACCAGATCCAGGTCGCGGTCAGGAGGGACCTGCATCCGGATGACCGTGCACGCCTCGATCGCGGCGAATCGCTGTCCGGGGAACGCGGCGCGCAACAACGGACCCATCGGGCCGGCGACGGTGAACTCGTACGCCGTACCGCACCGGTGCTCGATCATGGTGACTCCTCGCCCTGTGGCTCGTCGTCTTCGGGTGAGGCCACCGATCGCACTTCCACGAGGTCGAGACCGAGTGCACGCAGGCGCTGCAAGAACCCGTGCAACGCAGCCTGATCGATGAACCTGCCGGTCAGCACTGTCCTCAGCTCCAGTTCCACGGCTGTGACGTCGCCGAGCTGGGCGAGAAGCCCGGCCGACACCGGGCCGACAATGCGGATCTCGTAGGTTGTCAGTGCCATCTGCGCCTCCCTCCGGTGTCGTCCTCCACGAGTCATGAAGCGAATCTCGCGGCACCGTGTGGTTTTCGTTGCCACCATCGGACCGTTGGTTCGCGGATCTGTCGTCATCCCTGACGTATGACCGCAGACTTGTCAGTCACGGGGCGCTCGACGATCCAGGTCGTCGAATCGTCGTAGGCGATCGAGACCGGTCAGGTGCAGCCATCCACCGACCTCATCCAGGCGGTCCCCGTGGTCGGCGAGTATGACGCCGAAGGTGGCGCCGAGCGGTCAGCTGATAGCTCGTGAGTGTGGTCGGCGGGCATGGCCACGGGCCGACCACGCCGGAGGAACAGAACGAGGATCACCAGCATCCACAGTGGCGAATCATCCGTGCCGGGTGATGCGACTGGGCCCGGGCCCGTAGGTCGGGATCTGCGTGCAGCTGCAGTCAGATTGGCGTCGCGATCGCCCGATCCGAGCAGCGCTCGTCCGTACGTCGCGGCGCCGACCGCCGGTTGACGTCCGAATGCCGGGCAATCGAAGACGGCGCGACCTCGATATGTCCAGCAGGCCCGGTTCGAGCCCGGCAATTCACCCCACCGGGATGAAGCCGCGTGACGTCGTCCTTGCGACCGTCGACGCACACGTTGGGACGGAGTGGGTTCGATGGAGGATGCGACGTACGAGCTGCGCGTGGCGGGCGCCGTACCGGAGCAAGACCTTCGAGATCTGGGCGCCGTGACACTGGCGGTCGATCAGGTGAACACCATCGTCTACGGCATCCCGGATCAGTCGGCCCTCTATGGCCTGCTGTCACGACTCCGGGCCCTGAACATCGAAGTCGTCGAGATTCGCCGAGTACCAGATGCGACGACGTCGGCATCGACCGAATGGGTCGCCGTCGAGCCTGGAGAGGGAGACGACGGGAGCGAGTGAATGCCACGAGAGGGTAGTTGCCAGTTCCTGTGTATCTGATCAGCGTGGTCGGGCCTCCCAGGCCGGCTCGTGGGGCTCGTCGTTGTGCACGATGATGTCGGCGTGAGCGGTCGGGCGGGTCGTGTCGAAGTAGAACTGCTGGGAGGGTATGTAGCGGCTGCGGTAGCGTCGCTCGACCTCGGTGGCGGGTCTAAACGGGGTCTGGTCTCGGGTCCGGGCGCGATCCAGGGTCTTCTCGAAAGCGGCGGACACGAAGATGCGCAGGTCCCACCGGTCAATCAGCTCCGGGCGCAGGAGGAACACGCCGTCGAAGAGCAGCACGGCGTCGGCGGGTGCCGTCTTGACCGGCTGGGACAGTGCGGTGTCCGTGACCCTGTCGTAGACCGCCTGCTGGAACCTTCGGTCTCCGGCCGGGCCCAGCGGATCGAGCAGAACCCGGTGCAGCGCGTCGAAGTCGAAGCTGTCGTGATAGCAGCCTTCGGCAGAGTCCTCGCCGCGCCGATAGCGCTGTGACCGGGGGGTGAGGAAGTCTTCGATCGTCGCGCGGATGACTTCGCGGCCTTGCGCGCGCAGGACGACGGCGAGCTCGTCAGCCAGCGTGGTCTTGCCGGCGGCGGGCGGTCCGTCGACGGCGACCCGCGTCGGGTGTGCGATCGTGACGGATCCGACCGCCTCCGCCAGGCGACTGAGCAGCTCGTCGCGGGTGCCGTTGCCCATATTCTGCCGCCGTCCCTGCGTCGTGTACGTCGCGTCGAGTGCACCCTATGCCGGTCTCGAGGTGTGCCAGGTAGCTGAGCCGGTCAGTCCGCCGGAGACGGGAAGTGTGCCATGACGGGGGGTCTGGCGAAGGTCCGCCTGGCGGCCTCGATCGTGGCCGCCAGGTACGCCAGACCACTGATCGTGCCGACGATGACGACCACGGTCGGCCCCGCCCCAGCGGCGTTCGAGATCAGGGACCCGAGCGTGCCCGCGACCATCGTGTTGACGATGTTCACGAACATCGTCGTGCTGCCCAGGCTGTGGCTCATGGCTGGGCGGGTTCCCATGGTGTAGGTCCTCATCACTCCGGCCTGGTCGTCGTGCCACGACGTGACGAAGTAGTCCGCCAGCGTCGGGTCCATCTCGAGATAGGCAGCGCGCAGCCGGTTCATCCCGATGACGAGCACCGTGTCGTCCACGCTCGCGTTGTGCACCCGGATGGCGGTGAGCGTGCCGAGCACCAGCACCGCCGAGCTCAGGCCGATCGAGAGGACCTTGAAGGCGGTGCCGAACCCGGACGCCTGCGTCACCAGGGCGATCACCACCAGCGATGCGGAGGCGACCGTGAGGTGGATGGAGATCCGGCTCATCACCTCCGACCAGACTGTGCCTCGGGTCCCGAGCAGGCTCCAGTGCTCGGTAGCGAGCAGAGATGCCCGGACTGCCTGCGGCACGGCCGCGGGCGCGGGGGTCGGTTCCGCCGGAGGTTGGCTCCCGGATGACGACATGGTCTCTCCTCGGGACAGGGACGGTCCGGTTCGGACGTCCTGTCATTATCAGCCGGTCTCGCGGTGGAACGTCAGGGCGACCGGCATCGAGGTTCTCGTCGGTGCGATCGTCGCGGCGCCGAGCGGCGGCCTCGCCTTTCGGCTGGACGTGGTACCTGGCGGGCGAGGTCTGATCAGCTGGTCAGCGAGGGAGTGATCGGGGTAGGCCGAAGGATGGGAGCGCGGTGTTTTCGAAGCGGGTCAGGGCGCAGATGTGGTTGCCTGCGAGGGTGAGGACGTAGAGGCCGGTGCCGTGGCGGATGCCGGTGGGAGTGCGCAGGTAGGCGCCGAACGCCGGCTGGCCGTTGGCTCGCGTCGGCACGAGGTCGAATCTGCGGCCTGCGCCGAAGAGGGTGGCGCAGAAGTGGGCTACGACGTCTCGGCCCTCGTATTCGAGGGGCAGTGGTGGCATGGACATGAAGACGTCGTCGGTCAGCAGGTCCACCAGCGCGTCGATATCGGCGGACTGCCACGCGCTGACGAACTTCGCCACGATCGCATCCTCGGTGGTCGAGTCGGCGGCGGGAGGCGGTTCGCGGTCGGCGGCCGTCGACCGTCGGCGTTCGAGGCCGGCGCGCGCCCGTTTGAGGGCGCTCTTGACCGAATCGACGGTCGTGTCCAACATGTCGGCCACCTCGTTCGCGTGGAATCCGAGGACGTCGCGCAGGATGAGTACGGCGAGCTGGCGAGGCGGCAGTACCTGCAGGGCGGTCACGAAGGCCAAAGAGATGGATTCGGTCTGCTCATAGCGGGCCTCCGGGCCGAGCGGCAGATTGATCGCACCGTCGAAGAGGGCGTCGGGGTACGGCTCGAGCCAGACGACTTCGCCGAGCCGGGTCGGTTCGGGCGGTTCGACCCCGGGGATGTCCCACTCCTTGGCCGGGCGTCGGCTGGCCGAGCGAAGTGCGCTGAGGCACCGGTTGGTGGCGATCCGGTAGAGCCAGGTCCGGAGCGACGCGCGGCCGTCGAACCCGCCGAGACCCCGCCAGGCGCCCAACAGGGTGTCCTGGAGGGCATCCTCGGCGTCCTGGAACGATCCGAGCATCCGGTAGCAGTGCACTTGTAGCTCGCGGCGGTGCGGCTCGGTCAGCGCCCGGAACGCCTCGCCGTCCCCGGCCCGCGCCCTGCTGATCAGGTCGGCTCTCACCAACTCCACTCTCGCCACCTCTCTCTGCGCTTTGTCGCCCTTCCATCCTGTATGGACGCCGGCCGAGTGCCGAAGGGGTCGATTGACCAGAGCCCCCTTTCCCGATGTCGCGGTGTCTAGATCAGTGGTAGCCGACAACGCCAACAAAGGAGATCGAGATGGGAAAGATCGTCGTCAGCGTGAACGTCACGCTCGATGGGGTCGTCCAGGACCCGACCGGTGACGAGGGCTTCAAACAAGGCGGCTGGTTCGACTTCGAACGGGCCGGGGAAGAGTGGGCCAAGACCGAGTACGCCGAGGCGCTGGGCGCCGAGGCCCTGCTGCTGGGTCGGCGGAGCTACGAGTGGTTCGCCCCCCGGTGGGCAACCCGGACTGGAGAGTGGGCGGACAGATTGAGGAACCTGCCCAAGTACGTCGTGTCCTCGACGCTCGAAGATCCTGACTGGAACAACTCGACGGTCCTGAAGGGGGAGCCGCTGGATGAGGTCTCGAAGCTGAAGCAGGAACTGGCCGGGGACATCGTCGTCTACGCCAGCGGTCAGCTCGCGCGCACCCTGATGGATCACGACCTCGTCGACGAACTGCGGCTGATGGTCTACCCGGTCGTGCTCGGGGCCGGCGAGCGCCTCTTCGGCGAGATCGGTGACACGAAATCCACGCGGCTGGTCGATACCCAGGCCGTCGGTGACGCCCTCGTCCTGCTCACCTACGAGGTCGTCCGGGACGCCTGACGACCGCGCCCTCCACCCTTCGCGCCCCACCACGCGCGAAGGGTGGAGGCTCGTCGCGTCTGGCCAGTACCGAGGTGGAGCGCGCCGAGTGAGCTCACGGTCAGCCGGGGAGCGATCGGGGGAGGCCGAACCAGGGGAGGGCGCTGTTGTCGAAGCGGGTGGCAGCGCTGACCTGGTCGCCAGTGAGCGTGAGGACGAGGAGGCCCGTCCCGCGGCGGACGCCATCGATGGAGGTTCGTAGGTAGGTGCCGAAGGCCGGCTGGCCGTTCGCCCGCGTCGGCACGAGGTCGTACAGGCGATCCGGACGCATGACGCTGGTGTAGAAGCCGTGCACGGCATCGCGGCCGTAGTACTCGAGGGGAACGGGCGGCATCGAGACGCGGACGTCCTCGGTGAGCAAGGCGACCAGCGCGTTGACATTGCCGGACTGGTACGCGCGGACGAACTTCTCCACGAGCGCCTGCTCGGCGGGTGAGTCGGGAGCGGGGGGCTGCTCGCCTGTCGGCGGCAGGCGGCGCTGCAGACCCACGCGGGCCCGTTTGAGCGCACTGTTGACCGACTCGACCGACGAGTCGAGCATGTCTGCCACCTCGCTCGCGTGGTATCCGAGAACCTCGCGCAGGATGAGTACGGCGCGCTGGCGAGCGGGTAGGACCTGCAGTGCGGTCACGAAGGCCAGGGAGATCGCTTCAGTCTGTTCGTAGCGTGTCTCCGGTCCGGGCGGTCCGTCGATCGCACCCTCGAGTAGGGCGTCGGGATAGGGCTCGAGCCAGACGACCTCCGAGAGTCCGGTCGGCTCAGGTGGCTGAATTTCGGGCGCGTCCCACTCCTTGGCCTGGCGTCGCTTGGCGGAGCGAAGCGCGTTGATGCACCGGTTGGTGGCGATCCGGTACAGCCAGGTGCGGATCGAGGCGCGTCCCTCGAATCCTGCGAGACCTTGCCAGGCAGCCAGCAGCGTGTCCTGGAGGACATCCTCCGCGTCCTGGAAGGATCCGAGCATCCGATAGCAGTGCACCTGGAGCTCCCGGTGGTACGGCTCGGTCAGCTCCCGGAACGCGCTGCCGTCTCCGGCCCGCGCCCTCGTGATCAGGTTTGTCGTCACCACTCCACCCTCGCGTCATGTAGCTCACTCCTGGCCGGTCTCCAGTATTGACACCGGCCGGGCCGAGAACTGGGCGGAGTGCGCGCGCCCAGTTTCTCGAGATCGCGATGTCTGCATTTTCGACAGGTCGGAAGCGCTAGCTAGGGGTATGCATGACATTCGCAGACAGATCAGTTCTGGTGACCGGGGCCAATCGCGGTATCGGGCAGGCGTTGGTCGAGGAAGCCTTGAGGAGAGGGGCGAAGCGGGTCTATGCCGGGACGCGTCCACCTCTCGCCCATCCGGACGAGCGCGTCACGCCGCTGACCTTGGACGTGACCGATGCCGCGCAGATCCAGGCGGCTGTGGAGAGTGTCGCGTCTCTCGATGTCCTCATCAACAATGCCGGTGTGGGGCTCTACGCGGACCTCAGCGATCGCGCCGCCCTCGAGCAGCACCTCGCCGTCAACCTTTTCGGCAGCTATGACACGACCCAGGCCTTCCTGCCGCTGCTGACTCGTTCCCGGGGAACCATCGTCAACGTGCTGTCGCTGGCGGCCTTGGCGCCCGTGCCGCTCGATCCGACGTACTCGATCTCCAAGGCCGCGGCGTTCTCCCTCACACAGTCGCTGCGCGCCGCCTTGGCCGGACGAGGCGTGGCGGTACATGCCGTCCTGTCCGGCCCCGTCGACACCGATATGGGCCCGAGGATCGATATCCCGAAGGCCTCGGTGGAGTCCGTCGCGCTAGCCATCCTCGACGCCGTGGAGAACGGGGACGAGGAGATCTTCCCCGATCCCCTGTCGGCCTCCATGGCGGAAGGTTGGCGCGACAGTGCGTCCAAGGCGCTCGAACGCCAGATGGCGGCGTTCGTACAAGCAGAGCCGATCAGCTCATGAGCGCGGGAGGAATCATGAGCGACCTGTCTGGCAGGACAACGATCGTCGTCGGTGCGAGCCGTGGCCTGGGCCGCGGGATTGCAACGGCCTTCGCCGAGGCCGGCGCCCCGGTGGTCGCGGTCGCCCGTACTGCGGCGGCGTTGGCCGAGCTGGCCACCACCACCACCACCACCGTCGGCACCATCCAGCCGGAGGTCGCCGACGCCGGTGACGCCACCGTGGCCGCCGACCTTCTCGATCGCTACGAGCCGGAGGTCGTCATTCTGGTGGCCGGCGCCGGCCCGCACATGCGTCCGCTGCACCAGCAGACGTGGGAGACGTTCTCGGTCAACTGGCACACCGATGTCCGGATCGCGTTCCACTGGCTGCGGGAGGCTTTGCTCGCGCCGCTGCGGCCCGGGACCAGGGTGGTCGTGGTCAGCAGCGGTGCGGCGATCAACCGCAACGGTTCGCCGCTCAGTGGTGGGTACGCCGGTGCGAAGGCCACGCAGCGATTCATCACGGGGTACGCCCGAGACGAGTCGCGCCGTGCCGGGCTGGACATCACCGTCACCGCGGTGATGCCGACGATGACGCCGTACGGAGACGTAGGCAGGCGGGGGATTCGGGCGTACGCGGGTCGCAGCGGCCAGAGCGATGAGGAGTACCTGAAGGAACTAGGGGACCTGCTGACACCCGAGATCGCCGGATCCGCCCTGGTCGACCTGGTGCGCGCAGACCCGGCGACCACCGCTCCGGAGTACCTGCTCACCGCTGCCGGGCTACAGAACCTGCCCTGAATCCTGGCGGAGGAGGAGCGCGGTCGCGAGGATGCCCGGGACCGCCGGCAGGATCGCCAGGACGCCCCAGAGTGGGGGGAAGATCCGTGCGTCGTACTCGGAAGAAACGAGGAGGAGTACGGCGAGGCCTGCGGTGACCGCGGCGACGATCACGGCCAGGACCGCCGCCGCCCGGCGGCGTGAGCGCGCGACGCGCAGTACGAATAGCCACAACAAGGCATTGACGGTGGCGACGGCGTACACGAGGCCGTAGAGCAGGCTCGCGGACGGCTGCTTGCCGGACGACGCGTACACGGCATCGGCGTGATCGCTGAGGGTGTGGCCGCCGGTCTGGTCGACGATCGCCGCCACCGCGAGGACAACCGACAAGGCGACCGCCACCAGGACGGCGTACCCGGCCGAGCGCCGGCCAGCGGTCGCCGCCGTCGGGCCGACCGGGTTTTCAGATAGTGACTGTCTCATGCAAGTGACTGTACGAACGACTCGCGCGGCAAGTCAAAGGGTTTGAGGAAGTCACTTGCTGAAGAGTGTGGCTGTCTATAATCGGCGAATGGCATCCGGTCTACGGGAACGCTGGCGAGTCAAAGCCAGGCACACCATCCAGGAGCGGGCACTCGACCTGTTCGACGAGCGAGGGTTCGACGCGGTCACGATCGAGGAGATCGCCGCCGCGGCGGAGGTGTCGCCGTCGTCGGTCTACCGGTACTTCGGAACCAAGGAAGGGCTCCTGGTCGCCGACGAGTTCGACAGCATGAGCCAGGAGGCGCTGGACGAGATCCTGGATCTGGATGATCCCGTCGGCAGCCTGCTGCGGATCGTGCGCGAGTACGAATCAACGGCGGAGCAAACACCCGAGCCCGAGGAAGGGCCACGCGGCTCGCAGAGGGAGAAGAGCCCTTGGCGCCGGGTGCGCTACTTCTTCCAAGAGCCGTCGGTGCGGATGGCCGCCTGCGCGGCGCTCGACAGGGCGAGTCAGCGGATCGCCCCGATGATGGCCGGCCGCGGCGAGCTGACCGAGACCCAGGCGCGCGTCGCGGCGAACGCGCTCGTGTTCGGCTACTTCGCCGCGCTCGAGCAGTGGTACCTCGACGGTGGCGTGCGCCCGATCGCCGAGTACGTCGAGGACGGCATGGCGCCACTACGCACGATCTGGTCGAGCCCCACCGTCGGCTGACCGACCACAACCTGCACAGAACCTTCACGAGTTGGGCGCTCTTTCTGACCAGGGTGGCTCCTAGGGTCGGGCTATGTCAGTCAGCGGAGTAGGCCGCAGGATCCTTGTGGTTGAGGACGAGCCGGTGATCAACCAGGCGGTGACCGACCGGCTGCGCGGTTCGGGGTACGAGGTTGTTCAGGCCTGGGACGGGCCGGGTGCCGTCGCACGGTTCGCCGAGACCGCGCCGGATCTGGTTCTGCTGGACGTGATGCTTCCCGGGTTCGACGGGCATGAGGTGTGCCGGCAGATCCAAGCCGGGCGACCGGTGCCCGTGCTGATGCTGACCGCGCGCGACGACCGAGGCGGACATCCTGGTGGGATTGGGCGTCGGCGCCGACGACTACCTCACGAAGCCCTTCCGGATGCGGGAACTGGTGGCCCGGGTCGCCGCCCTTCTCCGACGGGTTGACCGGGCAGCTGAACTGGCTGTCCGGTCACCCACCGAGCTGGGCGACCTGCGGGTCGACGCGGCCGCTCGCCGAGCCTGGGTCGACGACACCGAGGTCCACCTGACGCCTACCGAGTTCGACCTGCTGCTCTGTCTCGCCGCCAGCCCGGGCGTCGTGCTGACCCGGGAGAATCTGTACGCCGAGGTCTGGGGCTGGCCGGGTGCCTCCGGGACCCGAACGGTCGACAGCCACGTGAAGGCGCTGCGAGCCAAGATCGGCGCGGACCGGGTGCGGACGGTACATGGCGTCGGCTACGCCCTCGAGCCCGGGAGTACGGCGTGAGTAGCCCGCTGCTGGACCAGGTCACGTCGGTCAAGGTCAAGCTCGGTTTGCTCGTCGCTGTCAGCGTCACTGTGGCTTCGATCCTCGCGGCGGTTGGCGCGGTCGGCACTGTGCCCTTGTGGCTGAGCATTCCGGTCACGGTGGCCCTGGCCCTAGGCGTGACCCAGTTGCTGGCGGTCGGTATGACCTCGCCGCTGCGCGAGATGACCGCCGCAGCACGGGGGATGGCGCGCGGCGATTACTCCGCCCGGGTCACGGCGAGCTCGAGCGACGAGGTGGGAGAGCTCGCCAGGGCCTTCAACCGGATGGCCGAGGACCTGGCTGCCGTCGACCGCCAGCGCCGCGAGTTGGTGGCGAACGTGAGTCACGAGCTTCGTACTCCACTCGCCGCCCTCTGCGCGGTGCTCGAGAACCTCGTCGACGGAGTCGCCGAGCCGGATCCGGTGACCCTGCGAACGGCGCTCGATCAGGCAGAGCGGCTGTCCGCCCTTGCCTCCGACCTGCTCGACCTCGCCCGCGTGGATGCGGGTGAAGTCCGGCTGTCCACCACGCAGGTGCCCGTCCTGGAGTTGCTGGAGCGCGCCGTCGCCGAAGCGCAAGTGAGCAGTCGCGAGGTGCAGTACGACGTACTGGTCACGCCGCCGGACCTCACTGTCCCGGCAGACCCGGCCCGGCTCCACCAGTTGATCGGCAACCTGCTCGACAACGCTTCCCGGCACAGTCCGGCCGGTGGGGTCGTGCGGATCACCGCCGAGTCCACGAGCACCGGTTGGCGGCTGGAGGTCGCCGACGAGGGGCCGGGGATCCCGGCCGCCGACCGGGACCGCGTCTTCGAGCGGTTCGGGACGCTGGCGGAGGCCGACGGTGGCGGCGGCACCGGCCTCGGCCTCGCGATCGCCCGCTGGGTCACCGACCTCCACGGCGGCGCCATCCACTTCGTCGACCCCACGCCGCGCAGTACCGGTGCCCGGGTCCGCGTCGACCTGCCGCGCGAACCACTGCAACCCACTCCCGTCACCAGGAAGGCACAGGAGCAACTCATGACGAAGCCGGTCGACAGTCCCACACCATCCGGACGGTCCACACCCGCCGTACCGCCGAAGCCCGCCGTACCGCCCGCGCCCGCTGTGGCACGGGTGCCGGAGTCGGGCATGGACATGATGTTCGGCAAGTTCTGGCGCGAGGCCGGCCTGTCCGGCAACCTGCGTGCTGTCCTGTACTGCTTGGGGGTCGGCCTGCTGGCCGGCATCGTCCTGCCGTACCGCGACCTCGGCCTCGGCACGTTCGTAGTACTGCTGGCGGCGGGCGGAGTGATCCTCGGATTCAGCGTGAACCGCCGGTCCCGCTTCACCCTGGCCTGTGCCGCGCTCTGCCTGCTCCTGGCCGTGACCGTTGTCGTCCGGGACGCGGAGTGGATCGTGGTGTTGTGCCTGTTGGCGGGTGGCGCGGTCTGCATGGCCGGCTTGGCGAACGGTCGCACGCTGCCTGCCTTCGTGCTCGCCGGGATCGCTTGGCCGCTCGCGGGGCTGCGGGGGCTTCCGTGGTTGGGTCGCTCCGCTCAGGCTGTCAAGGGTTTGCGAGCAAGTGCGGCCGCGCTGCGCACGGTCCTGTGGTCGCTCTTGGGGTTGCTCGTCTTCGGAGTGCTGTTCGCCTCGGCCGACGCGCTCTTCGCCGAGTGGGCGGGCGCGATCGTCCCGGACATCGAACTCGATTCGTTCGTACTGCGGGCCTTCATCACCGTCGCGGTGGGAGGTGTCGTGCTGGCGGCGACGTACCTCGGCCTGAACCCGCCCGACGTCGAGACCGGGTCCGGCCCGACGAGGCCGGTCGCCCGCCGGTACGAGTGGCTTGCGCCGGTGCTGATCGTGGACGCCGTCTTCCTGGTCTTCCTGGCAGCACAGGCCACTGCCAACTTCGGTGGGCACGACTACCTCGAGCGGATCACGGGGCTCACCTACGCGGAGTACGTCCACCAGGGCTTCGGTCAGTTGACTGTGGCTACAGCGCTCACGCTGCTCGTGGTGTGGGCAGCCGCTCGCAAGGCGCCGCGTACGACGGCCGCGGATCTCGCCTGGCTGCGTGGGTCGCTCGGTCTGCTCTGCGTGCTGACCTTGGTCGTGGTCGCCTCCGCGCTCTACCGGATGCACCTCTACCAAGAGGCGTACGGATTCACTCAACTTCGCCTTCTGGTCGATGTGTTCGAAGGCTGGCTGGGACTGCTCGTCCTCGGTGTGATGGCGGCGGGCGTGACGCTCAAAGCCGGCTGGCTGCCCCGCGCCGCGCTACTCAGTGGGGCCGGTTTCCTCTTCCTGCTGGCCGCGATCAATCCGGATGCTTGGATCGCGCAGCGCAACCTGGACAGGTATGAGACGAGCGGCGAGGTCGACTGGGAGTACCTGCAGGGGCTCTCGGCAGACGCAGTACCGGTCCTGGCCACCCTCCCGGCCGACGTGGCCGGCTGCGCGCTGACGGGCCACGAGCCCAGTGACGACGACTGGCTGGAATGGAACTTCGGCCGCCACCGCGCCGAGCCGCTGATCCGCTCCCACCCCACGGCCACCAACTGTGTCAGCAAGCCGGCCGGCTGATTTAGTTGCCAGCAGCATTCACTGTGAGGTCTCGTTCCCGAAACTCGGATGCTTTTGTCGGTGGTCGCCGTTACGGTCGATCGGGTGCTGACTCTCCTTCGGTACGCGTTTCGTGCTTCACCTGGTAGCACCGTTCTGACGATGGGCCTCGCTGTGCTCGGCTCCGTGCTGGGGATGGCGGTCACGTTGCTCACCGGCCAGGTTGTCGGGGCTGTTCCAGGTGTGATCGACGATGCCCCCGGAGCCATGTCGCTCACCGGGTTCAGCTGGCTGCTGGGGGCGCTGCTGCTCGTGTTCGTCCTGGAGAGCCTCACGCCCGCGATCCACCAGGTGGCGTCGCTGATCATGGACGCGGCGCTCGTTCGGCAGATCGGTACCGGCATCACCGAGCCGTTGCTCCAGCCGAGCGGAATCGCGCACCTCGAGGACACCGTGGTGCTGGACGTGCAGGAGCGGGCGAAGGGCAAGGGCGGGTTCCATCTCGCGCAAGGCTTGGGGAATCTGCCCTGGCTGCTCGCCAGCCGGGTCACGCTGGTCGGCTCCGCGGTCATCGTCGGTGTGATGTTCTCCTGGCCGGTCGCCGCGATGCTGGTCGCGGTGACGTTGCTGCTGGAGTGGTACGGCGGCCGCCTCATCGAGCGCGAGATCGATGTCTGGTGGGGCAACACCGAGGAGCAGCGGCGGGCCGACTACCTGTTCGACCTGGGCATGCGCGACGCACCGAAGGAGCTTCGCGTCTTCGGACTGCACGACTGGCTGGTGCAGCGGTACATCCGGGAGTGGACCACGGGCTTCCGCCCGGTCTGGAACCGGCGCCGCAAGAACGTGAAGTGGTCCATCCTCACCGGCGGCCTGCATCTGGCTGCGAACGGGCTCGCGATCCTGCTCGTCGGCCGGGCTGCGCTGGCCGGCGAACTGCCACTCACGGAGGTCGCGACCACCGTTCCGGCGATCCTCGCCATCGGTGTGTCGATGAACGGGTACGGCGTCGTCCAGGTGCGGCGCGGGTTGTCGGCGTACCGTGCGATGGAGAAGCTGCCCGGCACGATCTCGGAGCGCCACCCCGAGCCGGTCGCGACGAGCAGGCACCGGGTGGAGACCATGCCGGCGCGCGAGGTCCGGTTCGAGAACGTCAGCTTCCGGTACCCCGGCTCCGACGTCGACGTGCTCCGCGACCTCGACCTGACGATCCGCGCGCACGAAGCGCTCGCGCTTGTCGGCGTCAACGGGGCGGGCAAGTCCACGCTGGTGAAACTGCTCGCCGGCGCGTACCAGCCGACCGAGGGCCGGATCACCGTCGACGGCGTGGACCTCTCCGAGCTCGACCAGGCCGCCTGGCAACGGCGCATCGCCGCGATCGTGCAGGACTTCCTGCGCTTCCCCTTGTCGGTGACCGACAACGTCGTGTTCGGCGCGGTCGAACGAGCCGACGACCAGGTCGCGCTGGCCAAGGTCGCGCGGGAGTCCGGTATCGACCAGGTCGTGCGCCGCCTGCCGGCCGCTTGGGACACGGTGCTCGACAAGACCTTCGACGGCGGCGTCGACCTGTCCGGCGGTGAGTGGCAACGAGTCGCGCTGGCGCGAGCGCTGTTCGCCGTACATGCCGGGGCTGGTGTGCTCGTGCTGGACGAGCCGGCGGCGGCGCTTGACGTGCGTGCAGAGGCTGAGCTGGTCGAGCGATACCTCGAGCTGACGTCGGGGGTGGCGTCCTTGATCATCTCCCACCGGTTCTCGGTGGTCCGCAACGCCGACCGGATCTGCGTGCTCGCCGACGGGCGGATCACGGAGGACGGTACGCACGAACAGCTGCTGGACAAGGGCGGAACGTACGCGACCATGTTCCGCCTCCAGGCCGAGCGGTACGTGACGTCCGAGGCCCGGGGACGCCCTGAGGGCGATGCCTTCGATGCGTAACCTCCGGATCTCCTGGCTGTGGCTGACCACGTCATTCCGTGCGGCCCCGTTGCTGATGACGATCTCGGCGGTCCTCGTCGCGGCGCGCGCGATCACGGCGCCGGCCCAGACATACGGCGTCAGCCTGCTCATCGAAGGGCTCGCGAGCGACAAGTCGAGCACGATCGCGCTGGGCATCGGCATCATCGTCGGTGGTCTGGCGGTTGCGTTCGTCGCCGACGTCATCGGCTGGCCACTGCAGGACACCGCGCAGGAGCGCATGGCCGGCCGCGTGCACGCCGATCTGCTGGACGTGACGACGGGCATTCCAGGGCTCACGCATCACGAGCGGCCAGACGTCGCGGACCGGCTGGAGCTGGTCCGCGAACGCGCTTGGCGGATGGGCGTCGGCGCCGAGGTACTGCTGTGGGCGTTCGCGACGGTGGCCAACACGGTGACCGTGCTCGGGTTGCTCGGGTCCGTGAATCCGCTGCTGCTGTTGCTGCCGTTGCTCGGTGCGACGCGGATCTGGTCGGCGTACGTGAGCAGCACGCGGCAGCACAAAGCCTGGGAGGACTCGATGCCGCAGGAGCGGCTGGTCGACCGGCTGATCGAGGTGGCGAAGGACGCGCGGACGGGGCTGGAGCTGCGGGTCTTCGGGCTCGGGCAGGTATTGCTGGACAGGATCTTCTCGTTGCAGACAGACCGGTACCGGCGCCGGGTCGAGGCGGCTCGCTGGGGTGGCAAAGTCGACGGGTCGGTGCGACTGGCGTTCGGCCTCGCGTACGCCGCGGCCATCGTTTGGGTGATCGCGCGCGCTCGCAACGGGCAGCAGACCGCCGGCGACGTAGTACTCGTGCTGTTGCTGGCACCGCAGGTGGATCAGATGACGGGTGGGATCGCGCGCAACGTCTACTGGATAGGCGAGGTGGTACGGAGCTTCAGCCGCTACGACTGGTTGCGGGAGTACGCGAAGGACAACGCGTGGCAGACGAGCGTCGAGCCGGCGCCGGCGCGGATCACGTCCGGCATCGAGCTACGCAATGTCGGATTCTCCTACCCTGGCACGGATTCCGCCGTACTCAGCGATGTCAACCTCGTCCTGCCTGCGGGCTCGGCCGTCGCGTTGGTGGGCGAGAACGGCGCCGGCAAGACGACGTTGGTCAAGCTGCTCGCGCGGATGTACGACCCGACGACCGGACGCGTCCTCGTCGACGGCGTGGACCTCGCGACGATCTCACCGGACGCCTGGCGGTCGCAGCTCTCGGCGGGGTTCCAGGACTTCGTCAAGTTCGAGCTGACGGCGCGTGAGGTCGTCGGGATCGGCGACGTCGAACGGGAGTCCGACGAGGCGGCGGTGCGCTCCGCGATCTCGCGGGGTGACGCGGAGTCTGTGGTCGCCGGACTGCCGCGCGGGCTGAACACGCAGCTGGGCAAGAAGTTCACCGATGGTGTCGAGCTGTCCGGCGGCCAGTGGCAGCGGCTCGCGTTGGCACGAGCATTCATGCGCGAACGCCCACTGCTGTTGCTGCTCGACGAGCCGACCGCAGCGCTGGACCCGGAAGCCGAGCACCGCTTGTACGAGCAGTACGCCGCAGCCGCCAGGATTGCCGCGGCCGAGACCGGCGGCGTAACCGTCCTGGTCTCACACCGCTTCTCGACCGTACGCATGGCCGACCTCATCGTGGTGATGCACAACGGCCGCGTGGAAGAGGTAGGCAGCCACGAAGACCTCCTCGCAGCAGACGCCCGCTACGCAGAACTCTTCAACCTCCAGGCGCGCGCCTACCGCTGATGTCTCAGCCAGGCGCCGGCGTTGGCTCTAGGCGGACGCAGCAGGTGTCGGGTGTCGGCTTGAGGTGAGCCTGTAGGTGGGTAGTGCCCAGGCCTGTCAGCAGGCCGTCGAGGAGGCAGAGGTTCATCTCGCAGACCAGGTCGGTGTGGTCCTGGGCCAGCGCGTGGAAGGGGCAGTTGCCGAGGACGATCGCGTTCTCGTCGGTGCGCGGCTCGAAGCCTTGTTCCTCGAGGACGCGCATCACGTCGGGGCCGTCTGCCTCTTCCCGGGCGGCCTGGGCGAGTTCGTTACCGAGTTGGCGGGCGCGGCGGTCGAGAGCCGCTCGCGGGGATTCACCGGTGGCTACCGCGTCTTCGATGGCTGTCGCCAGCAGGCCTCCGGCCAGGTCGTAGCGGTGCTCCGGTAGCGACACGGCGACGTGCTGGGCGGCGCGACGGTACAGCTTCGACGGCCGTCCTGCACCGGGGCCGGATCGGCCGTTGCGTCGTTCGTAGACGACCTCGAGCAGACCCTCGTCGGCCAGTTTGTCGAGATGGAACGCCGCGGTGGTGCGGGGCAGACCCAAGGCGGTGGCGGCCTCGTCCCGGGTCACCGGATCCACCCGCCGTACGACGTGGTCGTACAGCCGGCGCCGCGTCGGCTCCTCCAACGCGGCGACGGCCAGGATCCGAGCCTCCCGGGAGTCGTCCACGAGTTCCACTCTAAAGCCAACTCCCATTGACGAAAAGCCTGGACCGCTTCTAAAGTCAAAACACATCTACTTTAGAAGGAGAAGCTCATGACCACCCACCAGCCGACCACCCGGTTAGTCGACCGCGAAGCGCTGTCGGATCCTGGCTACCAGGCGTTCCTGTTGTTGCGCACCGTGTTCACCGTGGCGCCGGTCCTGTTCGGGCTGGACAAGTTCGCGAACCTGTTGACCGACTGGCCGCAGTACCTGGCGCCGTGGATCAACGACATCGTTCCGGGGTCCGGCCAGGACGCGATGTACGTGATCGGCGTCGTCGAGATCGTCGCCGGCGTGGCCGTCGCCCTGATCCCGCGGTACGGCGCGCTGATCGTCGCCGCCTGGCTCGCGGGCATCATCGTCAACCTCCTGACGATCCCGGACTTCTACGACGTCGCGCTGCGCGACTTCGGTCTCCTGGTCGGCGCCTTGGCGCTGTCCCGGCTCGCCGCCAAGTACGCACCGGCCCGGCACAGCTCCTGAGCAGCAGGCACGGGCCCCTGAGATTTCCGTACTGGAAAGGTGATCATGAACAAGGAATCCACCTACGTCATCGTGGGCGCGAGTCTGGCGGGCGCGAAGGCGGCCCAGGCTTTGCGGGAGCAAGGCTTCGCGGGGCGGATCGTCCTGATCGGCGACGAGAGTGAGCGCCCGTACGAGCGCCCCGCGTTGTCCAAGGGCTACCTGCTGGGCAAGGACGAAAGAGCGAAGATCTACGTCCACGAAGAGTCCTGGTACGACGAACACCAGGTGGAACTGCTGCTCGGCAGACGCGCGACGAGGCTGGACCGCGCTGCTCACGAGGTGGAACTCGACACCGGCGAACGCATCGGCTATGCGAAGCTGCTGCTGGCGACAGGGTCGTCACCACGCCGGCTGCGGCTGCCGGGCGCGGAACTCGACGGCATCCACTACCTGCGCCGGGTCGGGGACTCGGACCGGCTGCGCGAGGCGATTCGGGCCGGCGGCCCGATCGTCGTCGTGGGTGCCGGGTGGATCGGCCTGGAGACCGCGGCGGCGGCTCGGGAGTACGGCTGTGACGTGACCGTCCTCGATCCGCAGCCGGTACCTCTGCTCGCTGCGCTCGGGACTGAGATGGGCGCGTTCTTCGCCGGGCTCCATCGGCGCAACGGTGTCGATCTGCGGCTGAGTCACAACGTGACGGCGTTCCAGGGGACCGAGCGGGTGACCGGCGTGCTGACCGAGGACGGCAGCGAGTTCGCGGCCGACGCGGTCATCGTGGGGATCGGCGCGAGCCCGAACATCGAGCTTGCCGAACAGGCCGGCCTGTCCTGTCACAACGGAATTGTCGTCAACGAGTTGCTGTGCACCGACGACCCCGACATCTACGCGGTCGGCGACGTGGCGAATTCGTACCATCCCTTCTACAGCGGGCATCTGCGGACCGAACACTGGGACAACGCGCTGAACGGCGGACCCGTCGCCGCGAGGGCGATGCTCGGTCAGCAGGTCGCCTACGACCGGCTTCCCTACTTCTTCACCGACCAGTACGACGTCGGGATGGAGTTCACCGGGTGGATCGGACCGGACGGCTACGACCGGCTGGTCGTCCGCGGGGATGTCGAGGGCAAGGCGTTCCACGCGTTCTGGTTGGCAGATGACCGGGTGATGGCGGGGATGCAGGTCAACCTGTGGGATGACGGCATCGCGCCGGTCCAGGAATTGATCCGTGGCAGGCAACAGGTCGACCCGGATCGGCTCGCGGACACGTCAGTCCCCCTGACCGCCCACGTCCTGGTCTAGCGGCTGGGGGCTTAGCCGGCGGTTGTCAGGGTGCGTAGGCGGTGCCTGGCGGAGCGCTCGACGAACAGCGGGACGAAGTCGCGGATCGGGTTGCCTTCGAACTCGGGGCGGCTCTCGGCCACGGCGCGTTCGACGGTGGCGGGTGAGAGGCCGGGGAATGCTTTGATGAGTCGCTCGACGGCCTCAGCGATGGCACGGTCTTCCTCGGAGCGGTTCATGTTTCTACCGTTGCTCTGCTGGTGCGGTGGCGCAATACCGAGACCGAAGAGTTCACGTGCCACGGCCGGTGTCGACGGTCTTATCGCTGCTCCCAGTGGTTGGTCGGTGGCGCGACGCGTTCGATTGCGCGGACAGCCGGGGCAAGTCGCGCGGGATGCCAGACGGCCCGATCGGCGAAGGACCAGGCATAGGTGGGGCTGCCTTCGCGGATGCACTCGAGGAGAGCCGGCTCGGCGAGTTGCTGGGCGGACCATCCGTAGAGCTGTTGCAGCCGGGGTCTGACGAGACCGTAGTCCAGAATCTGGCCGATGTTGCGCTCCGCGGCGACGTACGCGGCGACCTCGTCGCCGAGCGGATAGCGGTCGGGAAGAACCCGCGACAGCGACACGAAAACTCCGGGGATCCAGAGTCGGGGATCGCCGAGAAGCGGTCCGAGGGACGCGAGTCGGCCGAGGGCGAGACGTGGCGCCTCGACCAAGGCATGCGCGTAGAGGACCCGCAGCAGTACGACGTTCAGAAAGAACCGCTCGGGACGGCTTTCGGCGTCCGCCAGGTCACGATGGTCGAGGTAGGCGGAGGTGATGCTGGCGTTGTGTGCCTGGTACCACGTGCCGGCGGTTGGGTCAGAGACGAACGCCATCCACTGCTCGACGGCGTGGGACGACGGAGTACCGCTCAATCCGCCGCTGCGGGCGACGGCCTCGCAGCCATCGCGCAGCAGTCGCTCGTTGACCGCCCGCCACCATGGACTACCTGGAGGGTCTGCGGTCAGTGGCGCCAGAACGCCACGGTTGATCTGCCAGCGGATGAAGCTCATCGCCGACCGGCGGAAGGGTAGGTGCCGAGGTGCCCGGCCGGTCGGTCCGCGGTACGTGCGAGCGATCAGCTCAAGACGAGCCGCCGGTTGATCCCGCACGGCCTCGACCTGACGGAGCGCCCACTCCGCTGCGGTTTCTCCGGAGCTCACGACCTGATCATCGGGCAGAGCCCGGCCGGGTGTCGACAGCAGTCAGCCCTGGAGACGGACTATCCGCCGCGGGCGGCCCGCGCCGTACGTCCTCGACGTCGACATCTGCGCGGCGTACCACATCGCTGTCTTCTGGGAGCTGGGTTAGCGACCGCTCGCGGGCTAGTCTCCCGACCTGGAGTGAAGCCTGGGGATGGGAGCAGCCGTGGCTGTCGTGGAGTGGTTGCTGGACTCGGATCCGTCGATCCGCTGGCAGGTCATGCGCGACCTGACCGATGCTGGGGACGAAGCGGTCGCGGCCGAGCGTGCCCGGGTTGCGGTGGAAGGCTGGGGCGCCCAGCTGCTCGCGTTGCAGGAACCGGACGGCCGGTGGGGTGGCGGGACATACTTCCCCAGCTGGACTTCAACGGCGTGGACCCTGTCGCTCCTGCGCAACCTCGGCCTCGACCCGCGGAGCGAACCAGCCCGGCGCGCGGTGGTTCCGGTGCGCGAGAACGCCAAGTGGGAGTACGACGACCTGCCGTTCTTCGACGGCGAGGTCGAGCCGTGCATCAACGGTCTGGCGGTGGCGCTCGGGTCGTACTACGGCCAGGACGTGCGGGTGATCGTCGACCGGCTCCTGGGCGACCAGCTGAGCGACGGCGGGTGGAACTGCGAGCAGGAGCGCGGCTCGACCCGAGGGTCCTTCCACAGCACGATCTGCGTGCTCGAGGGTCTCCTCGAGCACGAGCGCGCGACGGGCGTCACCCCGGAACTGACGGCCGCGCGCCTGCGGGGCCAGGCGTACCTCGTCGAGCGCCGCCTCCTCCACCGGCTGTCCACCGGCGAGGTGATCGATCCGGACTGGTCGCAGTTCTCCTTCCCGACGTACTACTTCTACGACGTACTCCGCGCCCTCGACTACCTCCGCGATGCGTCCGCAGTACCGGACGAGCGCCTGGAAGAGGCCGTCGCACTGGTCGAGAAGAAACGCACCGACGACGGCCGCTGGCTCCTGGAGAACCGCCACCCGGGCGAAACCCAGCTCGACCTCGACGAATCTGAAGGCAACCCCAGCCGTTGGAACACCCTCCGGGCTCTCCGTGTACTCCGCTGGTACGACCAGCGCTGACGTCAGCTAGAGAGGTGACAGCTATGGCGAGGTACGTGATCGGTCCTGACGTCGCGCTTCGCTTGGCCGGTGACGAGGCTGTGATCGCCGCTGAGCATCAGCTTCTGGCGCCGACGCTTCTTCGCTCACAGATGCTGTCGGCCCTGTACAAAGCCGTACGCGATGGTGAGCTGACCAAGAAGGAGGCAGGTCGCCGGCTCAACTATGTGCGTGCGTTGCGACTCCGGCTGCTCGGAGACCGCGTCCTTCAGAGCGTCGCCTGGAAGATCGCTGATCAGCTCGGGTGGGCTGACACCCTCGACGCGGAGTACGTCGCACTGACGCAACTGCAGGCGGACGCGTTCATCACACTCGACGAGGAGCTCAGCCGCGCAGTGAAGGGAGTCGTGCCCCTGGCCTCTATCGAGGTGCTGTTCTAGCCGGCGTCCCTCAGGATTCGTGGGGGTCGTTGCCGTAGGCGAGGTCGACGGCGATGTCGAAGCTTTCACCGTCCGGCTGGACCAGTGGCTGGGCGACGTCGATCCCGAGGTCGAACCCGACCTCCTCCTCGGCCTCGGCGAGAGCCTCTTCACCTTCCGGTAGGCCGAGCTCAGGGATCGCCTCGACCGCGGGCAGGTGCCCCCTCCCGACCTCGAGGTGCAGCGGACCCTGCTCGTGCTCGTCACCACTCATCGACCTGTTCTCCTCAGCACCCGACGGCCCAGTACCGCGAACCTAGAACACCTTCCTGACCAACTGGTGAACAACCCGGCGCAGCCCAGGGTGGCCGACTGGGCTGCGTAGACGCTAGGTGACTGGAATGACGCTGCGCCAGCCGTCGAAGACGAGGGTGGGGGCCATGCCGACCGACAGGTAGAGGCCGAGGGCCGGGGTGGGGTTGTTGGTGTCGACGTGCAGGATCGTGCCGGCTCGCCCATCGGTTGCATCGCGGGCGAAGGCGTCGCGCAGCAGGAACTTCGCCAGACCACGCCCACGGAACTCCTCGAGGACGACGAGCGTGCCGATGTAGCCGGAGTTCTCTGGCTCGACGAACCCGTCGTTGCAGATGCGGACGGCAACTGCCCGCCCGTCGACCTCGAGCAGGGTGAACTGGGACCAGTCGAAGGTAGAACTGGCCTCGAAGTACTCGATCCACTCGTCGTGCGGGCGAGGAGTGAAGTTGTACTGGCCGCTGAAGCACTCGATGACGATCTCGTGAGCTGTCCTGCGGGTGGCGTCGTCGTACGCACCGCGGCGTACGACGACGCCTGTGGGTGTCTCCGGGGTGGCAACCGGTCGGGTGTGATCGATCCGCATCTGGTGGTACGTCGTACCGGTGGTGAAGTCCTGGTCGGCCAGCAGAGTGCGCAGTGATTCGTCGGCGCGGAAGACGCAGATGTCGACGGTGATCTCGGCATGGCCGCCGTCGCGGCCCATCTCCTGGGCGCGCCGCAGCGTCCGGTCGAAGAGCCAGGCAGCGATCTTCGGCTGCTGCGACGCCACCTCGATCTCGATCGCTTTCCGGTCACCCTTGGCGAAGGCGGTTCCGTAACCGACCGGCAGACCGTCTGCGGCGAGCACCAGGAAGCCGTCGGTCTCGCGGTCGAAGCCGGGCTCGACGAGGTGGTCGGCGACGCTGTTCAGAGTGCAGTCGGCGACTCCGGCGACTGCCGTGTTGTAGGCCGAGATGAGATCGAAGATCCCCTCGGCATCGTCCGGCTCAGGAGCCCGGATCGTGTACCCGTCCGGTAGTACATCAGCGGCCTGCATCAGAGTCACTGGCGTGCCAGCGCTCTCGCAGTTGGTCTCTCGATCGATCCTTTTGGTCTCATACCTTGATCGATGCGGCCTACGCCCCAAAGGTTGCGGTCCGGCAGACGCGTCAGTCCGACGGGTGCTTGGCTGTTTGGGGTGTTCTGGCGGGCTTTGGGCGGTGGGCGAGGTGGTGGGTGATGTAGCGGGCGTCTCTGGGGGTGCCGCCGATCAGGGGGGAGGCGGCTGTGGAGAGGAAGAAGAGGCCGGTGAAGTAGAGGCCGGGGTGGGAGGGGACTACGCCGCGGGTGTGCTTCGGCTTGCCGTCCTGGTCGAGGACAGGCAGGTCCATCCAGTGGAAGTCGGGGACGAAGCCGGTGCACCAGATCACGTTGGCGACGTCGTGGACTCTGCCGTCGGCGGTCATTGGCAGGCCGTCGCGTACTGCGGTGACGCGGGGCAGGCGCTCGATCCCCGCTCGGGTGAGATCCCGGCGCCTGACTCGTGCGAGAGGGAGTCCTCGGTTGGAGAGTTGGTCTCTGGCCTTTCGGCCGATCGGAGTGCGCACGGTGAGCACGTGCGAGAGCAGGAACCAGAACGGCGGCGTGAGGAATCGATCCAGGAGAGCCCCGGCGCGGAGCGGCTCCTGACCCGTGTCCCGTCCGGCCAGCCAGGTCTGGTGCTCCGCTGAGGCTTCGACGGCGATCTCGGCACCCGAGTTGCCGGCGCCGACCACCAGGACACTGCCCTGCCGGAGCTGCGAAGGGTTTCGGTACTGGCTCGAATGGAGCTGAAGGATCTCCCGATCGAGCTCAGCGGCGAAGGCGGGGATCCGCGGCGCCTGATAGCCGCCCGTTGCCACGACCACGTTGTCTGCGTAGTACCGGCTCAGCCCGGAGGTGACGACGTACCGGTCGTTCTCGCGCCAGAGACCGTCCACGCGAGTCCCGGTGCGGACAGGAAGCCGGAAGCGGGTTGCGTACGACTCGAGGTAGTCGGCCACCTCCTCCTTGGCCGGGTACGACCAGCCGGGCGCGGGGAAGGCCCAACCGGGCAGCCCGTCATAGCGAGCGGGTGTGAAGACCCGCAGGGAGTCCCATCGGTTGCGCCAGGGGTCGCCGAGCCGCTCGCCGCCGTCCAGGATGACAAAGGACTGGTCTTGCTTCGCCAGGTAGTACCCGACGGCCAGGCCGGCCTGACCGCCGCCGATGACCACGGTCTCGAAGCGTTCGGAGCTGGTAGCCGTCATGGGAGCCCTCCACCCAGGACTGGCCCGGGCCGTCGTTGCTCAACTGGATCTGACGGCTTCACGCTAGGAAGTACTGCGGCGCCCTCGCATCGGCAGAACCATCCAACGCAACCCGGCGGCATGGTTAGTTCTACCCACGCGTCACCCAGTCGGGGTGAGGCGAGCGCGTTGGCGTGGCAGGAGCCTGGGACTGATCACAGGTGCGTGCGATGGGAGTGGGCGATGGCGACACTGACGGTCTGGAAGTTCGCGAGCTGGGACGGGGCCAATCAGGCGATCGCCACCTTGGAGGCGTTGGCGAAGCAGGAGCTGATCAAGGTGCATGATGCCGCGTCGGTGTCGTGGCAGCCGGAGGCGCGGAGGCCCAAGACCCGGCAGTTGCGCAATCTGACCGGAGCCGGTGCGATCGGTGGGATGTTCTGGGGAATGCTCTTCGGGATGATCTTCCTGATGCCGCTCGCGGGTGCTGCCATCGGAGCTGCCTCGGGTGCGCTGGCGGGGTCGCTGGCCGATGTGGGGATCGACGACGAGTTCATCAAGGCTGCGCGCGATCAGATCACCCCCGGGACCTCGGCGCTCTTCCTGATGTCGAGTGACGTGGTTCAGGACAAGGTCAGGGACACGTTCCAGGCGACCGGGCTCCAGAAGCCGCAACTCATCCAGTCCAACCTGTCGGACGAGCAGGAAGCCGCCCTCCGCGAGATGTTCGCCAGCTGATACGACTGCTCAATGGTCCGCCTGAGTGCCGGTTCGTTCACTCTCGGTGCCGGTGTACTGCGTGGTCGGCGCGGCGGCGAATCTCAGTACTCGGGACCGATGGCTGACCCCTTCCGGGGTGGGCCGGGTGAGTGCCAGTATGCGAAGGACGGTTGCTAGAGGAAGCGTGCGTCGATCGATGAGCCTGGCAAGTTATACGACGTTGTCGATCACGGCGATCGGCATGGCCGAAGGCTGGGACGGCCTGCGCGGGATCGCGACCGTTCGCTGGGAGTGCCCGTCCGGTGACTCCGAGGAGAGTTCGGCCGACGACCTCATCCGCTGGCTGAGCACCGGCGGCGGCCGCGCCTATGTCCAAGCGCCAGACGGAACTCGGGGGCCGAAGGTCTTCGTCGCCGGCGTCGATTCCCACCGCTACCTGTGCAGCAACCCTGACGACGAATCCGCCGACGCGTTGCTGGACCTGCCGCGGTTCTGGCAGGTCGTCCACAGTCATCGAGGCCCCAACCACCGTCGCCCAGGGCTGTTCCGCTCGCGCTGAGGGGGCCGTCAGCAACAATCCGGAGACGGGCCGCACCAGCCTAGGCGGGGTCAGTGCGTCAGCTGCGAGGTCTCCTGGGCACGAGGGGTCTGCACGGGAGTGCCCGACTTGGACCGGCGCCTCGTTCCGCGGCGAGGGCTCGGCGTGTCCTCGACGTACGACCCGGCCTCCTTCGCCCTCGCCCGCGCCGCGGCCGCCGTCCGGGCCGGCGTCGCCGGCGTCCTGAACGGCCTGACCGGAATCGTCATCTGGCTGGCCTAGCCCTGAGTCACCCGTGACGGGTGGTGAGGCTGGTTCCTGGTGACGGCGTCGCCCGCCGGGGGTGATGCGGTGGGGGCCGCAGCGGCCGTACGGTCCACCTCGCAGCCCGCGTCGAGCCGGGACCGGACGGACAGGAGGGAGCACTGATGAGCGCTCCGGCCGAATCGTCGGGTGGTCCTGGCCAGTTACTCGGCCGGCTCGCGGGCAAGGTCACGGGCCGGGTCGTCGAGACGGTGCAGCCGGACATCATCCTCCAGCACGTCGATGTCGACGCGCTCGTCGACCGGATCGACATCAACCGGCTGCTGGCGAAGGTGGACGCGAACCACCTGCTGGATCGGATCGAGGTCGACCGGCTGATCGACCGGATCGACCTCGAACACCTGATCGACCGGATCGACATGGACCGGCTGATCGACCGGATCGACATGGAGCGGCTGATCGAGCGCATCGACCTCAACCGCATCCTCGCGACCGTGGATCTCGACGCGCTGCTGCAGGACGTGGATCTCGAAGGGCTGGTGCAGCGATCCGGAGTACCCGACATCGTTGCCCAGAGCACCAGCCGGGTGGCCGGCTCGGCGCTCGACCTGGCCCGCAGGCAACTCGCCGGGCTGGACGCGGTACTCGCCAGGGTGGTCAACCACCTGCTGCGCAGGGACACGCCGTCGCAGCCGTCGGCACCGCCGCTGCTTCTGGAGGAGGCATGAGCGGACGCCTCACCATCACCGGTCATTACGCGGGCGCCGTGAGCAGGGCCGCGGCCGCGGTGCTCGACGTACTGATCGTGTTCGCGTCCTTCACGCTCGGGCTGGCGGGGCTGGATCTGCTGACCACGGCCTTCCTGGACAAGTCGATCAAGGAAGACTCGTCGGGACCCGCGGCGACGGTGGCCCTGCTGGTCTGGGCCTTCTGTTACGCGTTCGGCTGTCTCGCGATCACCGCGCGAACACCGGGCAAAGCAATCGTCGGGCTCAGGGTCGTGCGGGCCGACGGCGGAACGGTTCGGCCCCGCCGGGCCTTCCTGCGCGTCTGTGTCTTCCCGCTGAGCGTGCTGCTGCTCGGTCTCGGGTTCGTCCTGATCGTGTTCCAGCGTGAGCATCGCGCGCTGCACGACCTGATCGCCGGGACCGCGGTGGTCTACGACTGGGGTGAACGGCCCGCCGAGCTCCCCGGCCCGTTGTCCGACTTCCTGATCCGAGCCAACGCCACGGGCGACTCGGCCGAACTCCCGCGCACGACGCGCGGCGAGCTGTTCAACTCGTCGCCGACCGCAACTGATCGGCGCGACAGCGAAGGGATGCAGTCATGAGTTTCTGGGACATCATCTGGTTCATCATCGTCAGCTTCGCGTTCATCGCGTACCTGATGGTGCTGTTCAACATCCTCACCGACCTGTTCCGCGACAAGGACGTGTCGGGGTGGGTCAAGGCGATCTGGGTGATCTGCCTGATCATCTTCCCGTTCCTGACCGCCCTGGTGTACCTGATAGCGCGCGGACGGGGCATGGCCGAGCGTCAGTCGGCGGCGTGGGGAAGTGCGAGGGCCGCGCAGGACGAGTACATCAAGTCGGTCGCCGGGAGTTCGGCGTCGCCCACGGAGCAGATCGCGAAGGCGCAGGAGTTGCTCACCGCGGGCACGATCACGCAGGCCGAGTTCGACACCTTGAAGGCGAAGGCCCTCGCCTAGCGCCGGGAGAGCCGTACTCATCCATGCGGGGTGAGGGATGAGTACGGCCGGCGAGCGAGGGTGGACTCGAGTCGGCCAGGTCGGAGGCAAGCATGGGCGAGGCGATCGGGCAGGCGCTGCCGCTGGCGATCGGGGTGGCACTCAGCCCCGTGCCGATCATCGCGGTCGTCCTGATGCTGACCACACCACGGGCGAGGTCCAACGGGATCGCGTTCGTGGTCGGCTGGCTGCTCGGGCTCGGCGTGGTCGGCGCGATCGTCCTGGCCGTCGCGAGCCCGGCCGACGCGAGTGAGAACGGCGAGCCGGCGACCTGGGCCAGTTGGCTGAAGCTCGTGCTCGGGCTGCTGTTGCTGCTCGTCGCGGTGCGGCAGTTCCGGGGCCGCCCGCACGAGGGCGACGAGGCGCCCCTGCCGAAGTGGATGGGCGCGATCGACAAGTTCGGTCCCGGTCAGGCGCTGGGCGCCGGTGCCGTGCTGGCCGGCCTCAATCCCAAGAACCTGCTGCTGGCCGTCGCCGCCGCCGTGGCGATCGCGCAGACCGGGATCAGCGGCGGTGAGCAGGCCGTCGCCTACGCGACGTTCGCGGTCATCGGCAGCCTCGGCGTCGGGGCGCCGGTGGTCCTGTACCTCGCGATGGGCGAGCGGTCGGCCGATCTGCTGGGTCGGCTCAAGGCGTGGATGGGCCACAACAACGCCGTCATCATGTCCGTGCTCTGCCTGGTGATCGGGATGAAGCTGGCCGGCGACGCGATCACCGGCCTGACCTGAGCGGGCCTCCCCCGGAGTGGGTGAGCAGAGCCGGTCCCGCCGCGCCTGTCGTTGGTCCCCCGAGACGGATGATGCTTGCCGGCCTCAGGCGGATCAGAGTCGGTAGTAACGGGCCTCTGGAAAGGGGGCATCGCATGGGCCACTACGTGATCCGTGTCAAAGGTCGGCTGTCTCGTGAGCTGACGGACGCGTTCCCCACTCTGACGGCCGACTCCGAGCCGGCCCAGACCGTCCTGCATGGCGACCTGATCGACCAGGCGGCCCTCGCCGGCCTCCTCAACCACCTCGACATGCTCGGCATCAACATTCTGGAGGTGACCCAGGTCCCCTCACCCCAACCCGAACCTCCGGAAGACTGATCTGCGCGCGCCGGGCGTGCGATCGTGGGCCGATGAGCGCTGTGATTCGTACTGCGACGCCCAGCGACCTCCCCGCTCTCACGGCCCTGCGGTGGAGGTGGGCGCGCTCGGAGAGAGTCGCCCGGCCCGACGAACTGCGGGAGTTCGGATCCGCCCTCGGCCAGTGGATGGCGGAGCGGGGAGACACGTCCGTCTGCAAGCTCGCCGTCCTGGAGGGCGAACTGGTCGGCATGGCCTGGCTCGAGGTGTTCGACCGCGTCCCCAACCCAGGTGACCTGCACCGGCTGTCCGGCGACGTGCAGAGCGTCTTCGTCGTGCCCGAGCATCGCGGCCACGGTCTCGGCCGACTTCTCATGGAAGCGATATGCCAGACCGCCGACGACCTAGGCATCCGGAAGCTCACGGTGGACGCGAACGATGCCGCCCTCCCGTTCTACGCCCGCCTCGGCTTCACCCGCTCCCACGTCCTCCTCCAACGCGAGCGCCTCTGACGGCGGGGTAAATCGGTGGCGACCGTTCGGCGGGTCGGCGCAGGATGGTCGGTCCCGCATCGCCAGTGGCACACCGATGTGGGCGTCGACCTGCCGGCCGACGAGTAACAGACGGCTGATCGCTACTTGGCCGGCGGAGGCAGCGAGCGGCTGCTGATCAGTTGGTCGGCGATGCTGCGGAGCTTGACGTTGTAGTCCTGGGAGTAGCGGCGGAGGACGCTGAAAGCGCCGCGTTCGGTGAGGTTGTGGCGCTCCATCAGGATGCCGATCGCCTGGCCGACAACTGCACGAGCTTCCAGGGCCTCGGCCAGTGTCTCCTCGTTGCGGGCGTAGGCCACTGCCACCGTCGCGTGCTGGCAGAGGATCTGCGCCAGCGCCTCGTCGTACGCGGTGAAGGCGCCGGGATCGGCGCTGTAGAAGCTCAGTACTCCGATGGTGCGGGTCTTCGTCAGCATCGGGTGGTGCAGCACCGTGCCGATGCCCCGGCCGGCGGCGCGCTCGGCCCAGCCCGGCCAGCGCGACTCCGCGCGGGTGTCGTCGACCAGGACCGGTTCCGAACCTTCGGCGGCCTCGATCAGTGGACCGCTCCCGGCGTCGATCTGCAACTGGTTGAGCTCGGCGACCACGGGATTCGTGACCTCGGCGACGCGCAGGTTCTTTCGGCCGCCGGGTCCGACCAGCACGATGCCGGCGTCGGTGCACTTGAAGGCGGCGACGGCGAACTCGAGCACGGTCCCGACGGTCGGCTCGACCCCGGCGGCGTCCTCCAGGTCGATGGCCAGCTCGCCGAACACCTCGGCCAGGTCGACCGCCGTCGCGTCTCTGGTATCGGTCACGAAACACCTCCGAGCATCTCTCGTCCACACCCCGGACCCCGTCGGTCCGACCTGGTTCAAGTTTGACCGATACCCCCTGAACCACCAGGGTCGAAGGCCCTGAACTTGTGCAGCGAGCCTGCACCACCACCTCGCCGTACGGCGGTCCGGGGTCCGCTGGACAGTAATCGGTTTGACCGAGCCGAAGGGGCGCGGCGAGGATCGCGAGCATGCCGGAGAACGTGACGCCTGTCGAGGCCCTGCTGCTGATCGATCTCCAGATGGGAAGCCTTGCCGCGGTGCCGGACGCGGAGCGCCTGGTCGACCGTGCTGCGGTCCTGCTGGCGGCGGCTCGCGCGAGCGGCACGGTGGTCGTGCATGTCCAGAACGACGGAGCGGCCGGGATGGCCGACGAGCCCGGGACCCCGGGCTGGGCGCTGCACCTGCCGGTCGACGCCGGCGAGAGCGTGATCCGGAAGCCGCGCGACAACGCCTTCGACAGCACCGATCTGGCCGACCTGCTCACAGCGCGAGGGGTCCGCTCGGTGGCGGTCTGTGGATTGATGTCCGAGATGTGCGTCAGCGCGACCGCCCGGGCGGCGTCGTCCCTCGGCTACCGGGTGGTGCTTCCGCACGACGCCCACGCCACCACGAACATCCCGGCAACACCGGGCCACAGCCTCCTGATCCCGGCCGCCACCGTCTCTCGCGTGGCCGAATGGGCCCTGTCGGACCAGATCGAACTGGTCCACGACTCTCGATCCGTCCCGTTCACCAAGCCACCCCGCTGAAACAGACTTCGGCCCGTAACTGTTGGTAACACCGGCGACAAGGTTCGGTTTGTACTGTCCCTGAGGTGCAGCGACGCCGGGTTCGAACGTGGTTCGGGCAGTACCAGATCGGCCCGGGTCTGCGGAAGGGGCTGACTCAGAGGCGGGAGAGGAGGTGGACGGCGTCGTCCAAGTGGGTCAGGGGGCCGACTTTGGGGGACCAGCCGGGGCCGGCGGCGACGGTTTGCTCGCCGCGGGCGATGAGGCGACGGCGCAGGATCGCCTGGGCCGGGCGCGGGGTGAGCGACCAGAGCACGACCGCACGGGGTGAGGCGCGGCGGGCGGCCCGGAGTACTGCGTCGAGCGGCAGGTCGGGGGCCAGCAGCACAGCGGGGGTACCTCGTTCGAGGAGGACGCCCTGCAGGACCTTGAGCGGCAGCCAGTGGCGTTCGCCGGGGCAGCAGGCGAGCAACACCGGGCTGTCGGCGGTCTCACCGAGCAGGCGGCCGCCCGTGTAGCGATCGACCGCGCGGGCAGCTTCGTCGGCGAGCAGAGTCTCGAGGTCGATGCAGTCGGCACTGTCCTGGAAGCGGTCCTGCAGCCGCCGCAATGCCGGAGCGACCACGTCCTCCCAGGCGGGCTGAAGTCCGCGCTGCCGGAGGCAACCGTCCAGCTTCGCACCGGCCTCGTCGATCCGGAAGGACTCCAGATCGGCGAGCAGCGCGGCGACCTGTTCTGCTGCTGGTAGCTCAGGCGGCGGATCGGATTGGTCGGGCGCCATCGCGCTGAGGCGCGCGGCGTCGGCGGCCGGAGTACCGGCGGCTATCAGACGTTGCATGCGGCGCAGGCGGGCGATGTCCTCGCTGCTGTAGCGCCGGTGGCGGCCAGGGGAGCGGGTCGGGGGCGCGATGTCGTAGCGGGCTTCCCAGCTCCGGATCGTCACCGCGGGCACGCCGAGCATGGCCGCGACCCGCCCGACCGGCCAGACCGCGGGAGGTGTTCCACCTCGAGACGCCGCTGCCATGATCAACCTACGATGACACGGCTTCCGGCCGCCTGCGGCCTTTGACGGAGCGCCCGGACCAAGGTCGCCGCTGTCCGACCGGTCCCTGCCCCGGGTCAACCCGCCGCGGTCTGCGCCTCACGAGCGACGGGCGCTGATCCGATCGTGACGGCGACCAGCAGTGCGCAGACGGTTGCGGTCGCGGCGGTGGTGCCGGGGACGCCGAACCATGGTGTCGCCAGCGGGAGCAGGAGGATGATGAGAACGCTCGCGAAGGAGGCTGCCGCCGGGATCGTCGGCGTCGAGACGAGCGGGGCGTGGACTGCCCACACGAGCATCAGGAACACGCCGGTCGGTGCTGCGATGGCATAGCTGACGGCGACAGAGGAGGCCTCGGCGTGGTGGCCGGTCTGCTCGACCGCAACCTCCAGGCCGGCGCCGAGAGCAGCCAGGGACGCGAAGATGCCGTAGTGCCCGTAGCCCCACAGGTACGAGCGATCGCGGCGCTCCGCGAGACCCGCGCCGGCCGGTTGCAGGAAGTACAGCCACCAGAGGGCGAACAGGAGGACGAGTCCGCCGGCCGAGATGACGATGAGAGACCAGGTGACCTCGCCGGCCTCCAGCGCCCGTTGAGCTCCGGCCGTCGCAGCGAGCACGCTCTCGCCGAGCAGGATGATGGTGAACAACCCGTACCGTTCGGCGATGTGGTGCGGGTGCCAGTTGGTGGACTGGGTCCGCTCCGCCCACCACGGTACGGCCAGCTCCAGGCTCGCCAGGGCAAGGACGAGGAGCAGTTGGACAGACGACGACAGAAGGCCTTGCTCCACCAGGAAGACGCGCAGGATCCAGCCCACTTGGAGGACAGAGATCCCGCCCGCATAACGCAGCGCAGTACGGCGGTCCGCCGGCTCCTCGGCGGCGACTCGCAACCACTGGGCGACGAGGCCGATCCGCATGATCAGATAGCCGGAGGTGACACCGATGTAGTCGCTGTGGTCGGCCGCGGCCGGGACACCCGCGGCGAGCACCAGGACGCCGGCCATCTGCACCATCGTCAGCAGCCGGTAGGGGACGTCGTCGGTGTCGTAGGACGAGGCGAACCAGGTGAAGTTCATCCACGCCCACCAGATCGCGAAGAAGACCTGGAGGAACGGCGGCAGGCCGTCCAGGGCGTGACCGTCCGCGATGCTGTGCGCGAACTGCACGGTGACGGCCGCGATCGCGACCACGAAGGTCAGGTCGAACAGCAGTTCGAGCTGGCTGGAGGCCCGGTGCGGTTCGTCGATCGCCCGGGCCCGCATGCGCACGCGGATCCTGCTGGTCACCAAGGTCCTGCTCCTGTCTGTCTACCGATCCTTGTCAGGAAAGACAGGAAGCGACCCCCGGTTGTGACAGCCGGGGGTCGCACGTGGAGTTCAGGCGGGCTGGGTCAGCCCTGGCGGGCCTGCAGGCGGGGGTTCTTGCGGTTGAGGACGTAGACCCTCTTGCCCCGCTTCACCACCTGGGCGCCGTCCTTGGCCTTCAACGCGCGCAATGAACGTCGAACCTTCATCAGCAGCCTCCTCTGTCTAGTTGTGCCACCTCCTCAACACCGATCCCCCCGCAAACCTTCCCTGGAAACTTCTCGAGCGGCTGGTGTCGATTTCGGGGTGAGGTCTTCGACGCTGGGGTGAGGCGGCCGCTGGGGCTGCTCGCGAAAGGGTGATCGGGATGTCGTTTCAGGCCTACCTGGACAAGATCGAGGAGAAGACCGGACTGACCCCGCGGGAGTTGGTCGACCTGGCCCGGGAGCGTGGGTTCGAGGGGCCGGACGCCAAGGCGGGAGCCGTCGCGGACTGGCTGAAGGAGGACTACGACCTCGGCCGGGGACACGCGATGGCGCTGGTGCACGTGATCAAGAACGGACCCAAGATCGGCACCAAGCACGTCGGCACCACCGGCGTCCACCGCGACGAGTCCGACACCCTGTGGCTCGACGGCAAGGCCACCAAGCCCGCGTGAGGTCCAGGCTTGCGTGAGGTCCGGCCCGCGTGAGATCCGGGCGCCGCGTGATCAGGCGTAGTCGCGGAGGCCGGAGAGCAGTCCTTGGTGGAAGGGGTTCGCGTCCACGGCGTCGAACCAGGACGCGCCGGTGGTGAGCGGCTCGGGCGGAGGCACCTTGACTGGTGCGGGAGCCTCTGCGACCGGGCCGTTCCGGCGGCGTGCGTCGACGTCCACCTCGGGCGCCGGCATGTCGGGCAGCAGCACGAACGAATCCTCGCCGGCCACGCCGTCGGCAGCCAGTGCGGTCAAGGCGTCCACCGCTCGTTCGGCCGCGCGCTCCGGGTTCTTTCGGACCTTCTCCAGGTCACCGACCACGGACTTCCAGGTGACGGCCGGGTCGCCGTAGTCGATCGCTCGGCTGAGCCTGCCGACGCTGATCCGGGTCGCGGCGGGAGCGAGCGTGGACATCAGCGCCCGTAGTCCGTACCGCGCGCGGCCGCCGACCACAACGAGCCGGATGTCCGCCTCGGTCGCGGCGATCAGATTGCGATGCACGTCGTCCTGGCCGCGACCAACCACGATCAGGTCGGCCAGTGCGCCCTTCTCGATCCGGCCGACCGGATGCGGCCAGACGCCGGACAAGGCGTCACCGGGGTTCGAGGTGGCCATCCGCACCAGTTCCTCGTCGGTGAACACCCGCTGCGGCTGGGTCTTGTTCCACAGATCGGCGACCTTGAGCTCCCAGAGCACGTTGCGGGTGCCCGACGGTCCCCAGTCCGAGCCGATGCAGAGCCGGACGCCCTTCGCCTTGGCCGTGGTGACATCCGCGGTCGCGCCGTACAGCCAGTAGTTCGAGAACGGCGACCAGACCAGGCTGGAGCCGCCGCCCTGCAGGTTGGCGAAGTCCTCCGCGGTCAGCGCGCCGCCGTGGATAGCGACGAGTTGCCGCTTCACCACCCCGACGTCGTCGAGCAGCTGGAACTCCTTGCGCAGCTTGGGATCCGTGCCCTCCGCGGTGTGCGCGATGAAGCCGCGCCCCTGCTGCACCGCCGTCACGTACGACGCGAGCGCTTCGGTGCTGTCGGCAACGAGTGTGCTGACCCGGATGAAGTCCTCCCGGGTGCCCAGCTTCTCCGAGTCGACGTTGCGGATCAGGTCGTTGTCCGGCGGTACGGCGCCGCGCGGGTTGCCCTGGATCGAGGTGGTCCCGCCCACGATGGCCCGCGTTTCGACGTACCGGAGCAGGGCTCGTCCGGCCGCGGCGCCCAGCAGCCGGGCGGGTTTGCTGATCGTGTCGCTGTACGTCGGGGCGCCGCCCCACTGGTTGTGCGAGGTCCAGGGGACCTTGCGCGCCGGTTCGGTCCACAGCGGCAGGCTGTTGTACATCAGGTGGTTGTGCAGGTCGATCAGCCCCGGATAGATCACTCCGCCCGCGGTGATCCGGGGCGCGTTCTCGAAGCCGGGCGGCTCGTCGTCGCCGGGGGTGACCGCGGCGATCAGGCCGTCGTCGCCGACATAGACCGCGCCGCGGCTGAGCACCTCCCCGTCCGGTCGCAACGTGACAACGGTGCCGCGCAGAACGAACATGGCCGCCTCCCCTGATCAAAGACCCCCCGGCCCTGTTTTCGAGCGTAGGCTATTGAGCCTCCAGGGGGAGGCATTTGATGGTGGAATTCGACGCGGGTCCACCGGCAGCGGTGGCACGGCATCTCGGCGCGCTGCCCAGCTATGCGGCATACCGGGACCATTTCTGGTACGACTGGGGACCGATCTTCTACCGCGGCCGGCTGAACCGGTCGGCGCGGCTGCTCGGGGTGGCGTCCGATCCCGGCCCGACCGAGCGGATCGCAGGCCGGACGCTGGTCGGCGACGCGGGCCAACGGGTGCAGGGTTTCCTCACCAAGCTCGGGCTGACGTCGAGCTACGCGCTGGTCAACGCCTACGCCTATGCGCTGAGACCGTCCCGCGCGCAGCAGGCGGCGCCGCTGTTGTCGGAGCAGGACCACCTGCGCTGGCGCAACGCCCTGCTCGACCTGATCACCGGACCGAACACCCAGGCGATCGTGGCGTTCGGCGCGCAGGCGCGTACCGCGGTACGGCTGTGGGACAGCAAACCGGACGTGCCGGTCTTCGAGGTGCCGCATCCGTCCAGCCGCAGTCCGCAGGTGCTGCTGGACAGTTGGCGCAAGGCCGTGACGGACCTGCGCGACATCGTCGCGCCTGATCCCGACGGCGACGCGACCGGGCCGAACTACGGCCCGAAGTTCCTGGAGACGGACTACGCCGCTGTCCCGCTTCGCGATCTGCCGTTCGGGGTTCCGCCCTGGTTCGGTGACGACGCCTGGGGCCGCGCGGACAAGCCGAAACACAACAACTGCGTCGAACGCCCCTCCGACGATCCCCTCAACTCCCTCCTCTGGCGAGCCCCGAAACAAGCCTGACCACCTCGTACTGCGTGCGCCCGCGCCGCGCTGGTCAACCCGCGCGGCGCGGCCCGGCGTACCGGCTTGGGCGCCGACAACCTCGGCGGGCTGTGCTGGGTATGGTCTGCAGATGACTGGTCGTGAGGTGGCCGATGGGGTGCGGCAGGGGTGGCAGTCCGGGATGCTGAATGCGAGGCCGGGTGGGACGAGCAGGGAGTCCTTCGCGGCCGGGCTCCACTGGCTCGGGGCCGAGGATCGCTCGGCCGCGTTGCTGGTGCCGCCGGAGTTGCCCACTGGTCCGGTGCCGCTGGTGGTTCTGCTGCACGGAGCGACCTCGAACCCGCGCCACGCCCTGCCATACCTGCAGGACGAGGCGCGGCAGCGGGGATTCTTGCTGTTGGCACCCAAATCGCAGGACTACACCTGGGACGTGATCCGGGGCGGGTTCGGCCCGGACGTCGGCCCGCTCGATCTGGTCCTGCGTGAGGCGTTCGAGCGGTTCGCGGTCGATCCCGCTCGCTTGGGGATCGCAGGGTTCTCCGACGGCGCGTCGTACGCCCTGAGCCTCGGGCTGGTGAACGGTGACCTCTTCACCCACGTGCTCGCCTACTCGCCGGGGTTCGTGGTCTCGGGACCACGGCCGGGCCGGCCGAAGATCTTCGTCTCACACGGCATCAGCGACCAGGTGCTGCCGATCGACCGCTGCAGCCGGCGGCTAGTGCCGGTACTCCGCCAGGAGGGCTACGACGTCGACTACCGCGAGTTCGACGGCGGCCACGAACTCCGCGCCGACCTGGTTGCCGCTGCCACCGATCAGCTGATGGCGTAGGTGCTGTCGCGGACGATGAGTTCGGTGGCCAGTTCCACCTTGGGGCTCTCGAGGTCTTCGCCGTTCATCAGCCGGATGACCGAACGGGCTGCGACCATGCCCATCTGGGCCAGCGGCTGGCGGACCGTGGTCAGCGGCGGGCTCGCCCACTGGGACTCGGGCAGGTCGTCGAACCCGACCACGCTGACATCGTCCGGCACCCGCAGCCCGCGACGGCGGACCGCCTCGTAGACACCGAGGGCCATCTGGTCACTGGAGGCGAAGATCGCGGTCGGCGGGTCGGCCAGGTCGAGCAGTTCACCGGCGCCGACGAATCCCGACTCGTGGTAGAAGTCGCCCTCGTAGATCAGGCCGTCGCAGGAAAGCCCGGCAGCGTCGAGCGCCGCCTTGTACCCGTCCTGGCGGGCGCGGCTGCAGAGCAACCGGGGTGGTCCGGCGATCAGCCCGATCCGCCGATGGCCGTGCTTGATCAGGTGCTCGGTCGCGCTCAGCCCGCCGGCCCAGTTCGTCGCTCCGATGGTCGGAACCTCGAGGCTGGGCACTCCGGCCGGGTCGATCACCACGCTCGGCACCTGCAGTCGCCGCAACTCCGCCTGCAGTCTGGGCTCCAGGCCGGAGGTGACCAGGATGACGCCGTCGGAGGTCCGGGCCTGCAGGTTCTGCATCCACTGCCGGGCCGACGTCGACCGGCGGTGGATCGCCGACACGACCGTGCCCATCCCCGAACTGTGCGCGACCTCCTCGACGCCGCGGATGATCTCGACCGCCCACGGGCTGTCCAGGTCGTTGAAGACCAGGTCGATCAGGTTGGCGCGCTCGGTCTGCCGCGAGCCGCGGCGGCGGTACCCGTGGTGCTCGAGCAGTCCCTCGACCTTGGCGCGGGTGCCGGGAGCCACGTCGGCGCGGCCGTTCAGCACGCGCGACACCGTCGGCACCGAGACCCCGGCCTCGCGGGCGATGTCGGTGATGGTGATGCGGGCTCCGTCAGCGGTCGCCACCCAAGCTCCTTAGTCCAGGTCGGTTCAAGGGTCTACCGGGATTGTCCAGAGATCTCAATCACGCGCAGATCTCAACCGGTCGCGGTCCTCAACCGGTCGCGGTCCTCAGCCGGTCGCGGTTCTCAGCCGGTCGCGGTGAAGGCGTTCTCATCGCGACTCTCACCCCGACGCACCGACCGCCCGGTCCGAGCCGCCTCGCGCAGCGCGGCAAGCAACTCGTGCCCCGCCGTTCGATCGACTGCCTCTACTTCCTCAGTTGCCGTTGATGTGCTGACGCTCTCCGTCCACGCCTGGACGACCGGTTGCTCCCGGCCCGCGGTCGCGTTGAGCTTGCAAATCCCTTGCTGCTGGTCGATCTCGACCGTCGCGTGCTCGAAGTCGAAGCGGAACCAGCCGACCTCCCGCGCCGCGAGCAGACTGTTCAGCACCGTCGCGATGGTGCCGTCGGCGAACACCACGAGTGCCGCCGTCAACTCCTCGATCGCGGTCCGCCGGGTCCGCCGCGTGGCGACCGCGACCACCTCGGTCCAATCGCCGAGCACGCTCAGCAGCAGTTCGACCTGACGCACAGTCCCGTACTCCGCCTCGCCCGCGCGCCGCGCTCCGAAGTACGCGTCGGGGCGGAACCACAGCGAAGTACAGGTGGCTGCGATCGGTCGGCCGAGGCGTGCGTCGGCGGCCAGTCGTCGCAGATCGACCTGGCGGAACGGGACCACGTGTTCGATCATGAACGGTTCCTTCGCAGCGCCGGGGAGGAAGCACTGAAACTATCGGAACTATAACCGGAATTTTCCGCGATCCGATTCCGAAACTATCGGAAGGACTCTGTTGACGCGGAAGTTCGCCCACCGCGCCGACGCCTGTACGGTGATGCGGTGAACCAGAAGGGCTCGGAGGAGCGGGAGCGGTTGTCGCCGCGGGACAAGTGGATCACCATCTTCGGACGGAAGCCGGTGCTCGAGGCGCTCAACGATCCCGCCCTGTCGGTCGCCAAGATCATCGTCGCGGACAACGCCGGCGGGCACTCGCTGGACGACATCCTGAAGGCCGCGGCCCGCACCGGCACGCCGGTCGAGCGGGCGACGGCGACCCGGGTGAAGTGGCTGGCCGGCAACGGCAAGCACGACCAGGGCGTGGTCGCCGACGTGAACGCGCCCCGGATGACTCCGCTGGCGGAGTTCGTCCGGGCTCGCGGCAAGCGGCCGACCAAGGTCTTCCTGCTCGACGGCGTGACCAATCCGGGCAACGTCGGGATGATCCTGCGGACCGCCACCGGCGCCGGCTTCGACGGCGTCATCCTGCCGAAAGCCGGTACGCCGCACGTCGGGCCGCTGGTGATCAAGGCCTCAGCCGGGGTGGCGTTCCAGGCCCCGATCGTCAACGTCGCCACCGCGAAGGCGGCCGTGAATCTGTTGACCGAGGCCGGTTATCGCATCTACGGCCTGTCCGCGCGCTCCCGGCAGTCTCTCTTCAAGGCCGAACTGGCACCGCGCTCGGTGTTCGTCCTCGGCGGCGAGACGAACGGCATCTCGGTCGCCACCGACGAGGACCTGCAGATCCCGCTGCACGCCGGCGTCGAGTCCCTGAATGTCGCTGTCGCCGCGGCCGTAGTCGCCTTCGAAGTCACCAACCGCGACTGATCACCACTGACCGCGGCTAATCACCGCGCCGGGCTGAGCGCCCGGGATGCTTCGGCGACCTGGGCGAGGCGATGGGCGCGGGCGGACTCCGCCGGAGTGAACGGTTCGCCCGGCCGCGTGAACACATACAGCCCACTCCACGGCGACGGGATCTTCAGAATCGTTCCGTCGCTGGGCAACTGCTGTCCCTCGAAGGCCTTGGGATCGGTGACCTGTTGCGCGCCGAGCAGTTCCGCCACCGCGTGCGGGAGTTCCGCCGGATCGGCGACGACCTGCGCGGACAGACTCAGCGCCTTGGTCTGCCCGTCGACGAGCGCGAGTGCAGTCGTCGGCCACAGATGCGCGTTCCGGCCACCAGCAGCCGTGATGACGTCCAGCAACTCCTCCGGCCGAACCGTGTCCGGAGTGGACACCACGAGTTCATCCCGTACGCCGTCCGCGACCGGGTGGATGTGCAGGCCGAGGATGTTGGCGTCGACCTCGGCCAGTCCGTGGGTGAGGTGTTCCAGTTCGCCGGCCCGGTCCTCCAGCGTGACCCTGATCCGCCAGAGTGACGGCGCCTGCCGAAGACCGGTCTGAGCCTGGTGCCGGGCGTGGTGGTCGGGGGCATGCAGCCAAGTCCGGAGCAGCCGCATGGTGGACGGCTCGATCACCCAGATCACCAGCGCGGTGGTGATGAGGGCCAGCAGGCTGACGGAGACGAGGTAAGGCGGGTGTACCCGCAGGATCAGGGCGTGCAGAGCTAGTTCGACCGGGAAGATCGCGGCGAGCTTGGCCAGGGTCAGGCGGAGCCGAGCCGGATGGGGCAACCGCCCGCACACGTCGCACGCCGTACCGGCGGTGACGGCCCGCGAGATGTCAGGCCGGGAGCTGTCAGGCCGGGAGAAGTCTGAACTGGGCAGCTTGTCCATGCCTCCAGGCTGGCGGACCCGCGTATCCCGGCTGTTGCGGAGGTGTGAATCTTCGGTTCGGTCTTGCGTGATCGGGAGGGCTGGGTTTACGGTCCCGGTTAACGTTTAAGTGATCGTTAGTGAGTGCTGGATGCAAATTCGGATCACAAACGGTCAGATCGAGCAAAGGGTGAGGTCAGCTATGGAGAGCAGGTACGGGCGCAGGCGGTTCCTGGGACTGGGTGGTGCCGCGCTGGGTGCGGTCGTTCTCGGCCCGACGCTGGCTGGTTGTGGCGACGGCGGCGCGGCGAGCGGTGGCGCCAAGGCGTCGAGTGACGTGGCACTGCCGACGTACAAGGCGTTCGAGGGGCTGCGACCCGAACTGGCCGGCGCCGAGTCCGGTCTCGAGCCCGGCTTCCTGCAGTTCCCCGAGAACGCGATTGCGAGCGTGCAGGCGCCGCCGCTGAAGAACGCGGTGACCGCGCTCACCGAGACGTTCGCGACGCCCCCGCCGCCGATGGGCAGCAACCCGATGTGGCAGGCGCTGAACCAGGCGCTCGGCGCGGACCTGAAGCTCACCATCGGCACCGACCCCGGCTACCCGGAGAAGTTCGCCACCCTGCTGGCCAGCGACTCGCTGCCGGACCTGATGTGGCTGCCGCCGAACCAGGGCATCCCGAACATCGGCCCGATGCTGGAGGCGAAGTTCCAGGACCTGACCAAGTACCTGGCCGGCGACGCGGTGCTGGAGTACCCGAACCTCGCGGCGCTCAAGCCGGCCTCCTGGCGGACCGCGGTGGTGAACGGCAAGATCTGGGGCGCTCCGATCCCGTCCACGCCGTTCGGCCAGGTGATGATGGGCAACCCTAAGACCTGGGCCAAGGTGGGCGGTCTGCAGTGCAAGACGGCCGACGAGTTCTTTGCCAAGTGCAAGGAGCTGACCCGCGGCACGAACTACGCGCTGGAGCCGGCGATCGTGAACATGCTGCACATGTTCGGCGAGTGGTTCGGCGCCCCGAACAGCTGGCGGGTCAACCAGGACCGCTCGCTGACGCACCTCTACGAGACCGACAACTACAAGGCCGCGGTCGAGTACGCCGCGAAGCTGTGGGCGGCGAAGGTCTTCTACCCCGACCTCAACCTCGCCGACGCGACGCCGAAGACGGTGAACGGCCAGATCGCCGCGCAGGTCACCGTCGGACCGCGGGCGACCGCCGACTTCCGGGCCGCCGACCCGACGCTGTTCGTCGACACGATGATCCCGTTCGGCCACGACGGCAAGGCCAAGCCGGTCTACGACATGGGCTACGGCACCGTCGGGTTCACCCCGTTCAAAAAGACCGACGAAGGCCGGATCCGCGAACTCCTTGCCCTGGTCAACTACCTCTCGGCGCCCTTCGGCACCAAGGAGTACCTGCAGAAGAACTTCGGTACCGCGGGCCAGCAGTACTCGCTGGACGCCAAGAAGAACCCGGTGCTCACCCAGGCCGGCAACCAGCAGGCGCCCGGTCTGGTCAGCGCGCTGCAGATCATGACCGCGCCGGAGAGCGTGATCTTCAACCCGGCCTATCCGGAGGACACCCGGAAGGTGCACGCGACCGAGCAGAAGCTGCTGCAATACGCGATGCGCAACCCGACCGCCGGCACGTACTCCGACACCAGCAGCAAGGTCGGACCCAAGCTGACCGAGGCGTTCCGCGACACGATCATCGACATCGTCACCGGCCGGCAGAAGATGGACGCGTACGACGAGGCGCTGAAGCGCTGGAAGTCCGGCGGCGGTGACAAGATGCGCGGCGAGTTCGAGGCCGTGCTGCCCGCCGGCGTTCCGGTCACCGCGTCCTGAGTCCGCCGATGACACTGGTGACAGAGCGGCCGGACTCCGCCAAGACAGTCAGGGAAACGCCCAAGCGGCGGCGCGGCAGGCGTCAGCGCAGTACCGGACAGGAGTTGCCGTTCGGGGTCCGGTTGCGGCGGGACTGGCAGATGCTGGTGCTGATGGTGCCCGGCGTGCTGTTCCTGCTGGTGTTCTTCTACGTGCCGGTGCTCGGCAACGTGGTCGCCTTCCAGGACTTCCAGCCGTACCTCGGGATCATGCACAGCGAGTGGAACGGCGTGCAGAACTTCATCAACCTGTACGCCAACCCGGACTTCTGGGACGCGTTGCGCAACACGCTGGTGCTCGCGTTCGTCCAGTTGGTGCTGTTCTTCCCGGTGCCGCTGGCGATGGCGCTGATCGTGGACTCCCTGGTCAGCAACCGGACCCGACGGGCGTTCCAGACCATCGCGTACCTCCCGCACTTCCTGTCCTGGGTGCTGGTGATCGCGCTGTTCCAGCAGTCGCTCGGTGGTGCGGGCTTCGTCAACAACCTGCTCCGGCAGGCCGGGCTCGACCCGATCCCGTTCATGACGAACCCGGACACCTTCCCGCTGCTGGTGGTCGCGCAACTGGTCTGGAAGGACGCCGGCTGGGCGATGATCATCTTCCTCGCCGCGCTGTCCGCCGTGGACGTCTCCCTGTACGAGGCGGCCGCCGCGGACGGTGCCGGTCGGTGGCGCCGCCTCTGGCACATCACCCTGCCGTCGATGCGGACCGTCATCGTGCTGCTGCTGATCCTGCGGATCGGCGACGTGCTCAGCGTCGGCTTCGAGCAGTTCATCCTGCAGCGCGACTCGGTCGGCCCGGGCGCGGCCGAAGTACTGGACACGTTCACGTACTACGCCGGCGTGGTCGGCGGTGACTGGAGCAGCGGGGCCGCGGCCGGTCTGGCCAAGGGAGTCGTCGGCGCGTTGCTGCTCTGGGGCGCCAACTCGATCGCCCACCGGCTGGGCGAACCCGGCATCTTCCAGAAGAGGGGACAGTCATGAGGCCGATCTGGAAGGAGCGGCCGTCGCCGGCCTACCAGACGATCAAGGCGGTCGTGCTCGGCGGCTTCGCGCTCGCGATCATCATCCCGATCATGGTCGTGGTGTCGACGTCGCTGGCCAGCGACCAGGACATCATCTCCGCCGGCGGGTACGTGCTGTGGCCGTCGCACCCGACGGTGAAGGCCTACGAGACCTTGTTCAGCGGCGGTCTGATGGGACGCGCGATCATGGTCAGCGTCTTCGTCACGGTGGTCGGCACTGCAATCGCCCTTGCCACCACGATCGCGCTGGCCTACGCCACCTCGCGGCCGGTGCTGTTCGGGCGTCCGGTGCTGCTGCTGGTGCTGTTCACCCTGCTGTTCGCGCCGGGCATCATCCCGATGTTCCTGATCGTCAAGCAGCTCGGGCTGATCGACAGCCTGTGGTCGCTGATCCTGCCCGGTGCGCTGGGGGCCTTCAACTTCGTGGTGATGCGGACGTTCTTCATGAACGTGCCGCAGGAGATCCTGGAGAGCGCGCGGATCGACGGGGCGAGCGACTTCACCATCCTGCGGCGGATCGTGATGCCACTGTCGAAGGCGGTGATCGCCGTGGTCGGGCTGTTCTACGCGGTCGGGTTCTGGAACGCGTTCTTCAACGCGCTGCTGTACCTCAACGACACGGCGAAGTGGCCGGTGCAGGTGATCCTGCGGACGTACGTGCTGCAGGGCAAGTCGCTGTCGGCGGACCAGTTGGGCGTCGCGCCGCCGCCGCAACCGCAGTCCCTGCAGATGGCGGTCGTGGTGGTCGCGCTGGTGCCGATCGCGATGGTCTACCCGTTCCTGCAGCGGCACTTCAACAAGGGCGTCATCACCGGCGCCGTCAAGGGCTGAGGTCACCGTTCTGAGAGAATCGGTGTCATGCCGACGGGGATGACCGACAAGCCGACGCTGCGTACGGTGGCCGCCGAGGCGGGGGTCTCGATCGCCACGGTGTCGTACGTGCTGTCCGGTCATCGCCGCAGCCAGACGATCTCCGAGACGACCGCGGACCGGGTGCGCGAGGTGGCGGCCCGGCTCGGGTACCGGCGCAACGACGCGGCGCGCGCAATTCGTACCGGCAAGTCCGATCTCGTTCTGCTGTCGCTCAGCGTGCTCGCCGATCCGTGGGCGCAGGCTGTCGCCGCTGCGGTGAGCGAAGCGGTGACTCCGCTGGGGAAGACCGCGCTGATCGTTGCCGACGGCGACTGGCGGACGGTGCTGGCGAACCGGACGCCCGACGTGATCTTCATCGACCACGTGGCCGACGATCCGGAGCTGGTGGATCAGCTGGAGTCCTTCGCGGACCAGGGCGTGCAGATCGTGGCGTTCAGCGAGGTGCTGGAGCCGCGAGGATTCGACGTGATCCGGTCGGGTGCCGAGCCGCGGTGTCACCTGGCCGTGGAGCATCTGCTCGAACGGCACACCCGGATCGGCGCGCTCACGTCGAAGCTCGAGGGGTCACCGCGCTTCGACGCGTACCGGCGGACGATGGCGGCCGCCGGGTTGCCGCTCGGCGAGGTGGCGACCTTCGAGCCGCATCCCGAAGGCGCCTACCGGGCGGCGATGTCCGTGCTCACCAAGCCGGACCGGCCGACCGCGTTGTACTGCACCACGGACTTCGCGGCGATCGCGGCGATCCGGGCGGCGCATCGGCTGCGGTTGGACGTGCCGGGCGATCTCGCGGTGATCGGGGTGGGCAACACCCCGGAGGGCGAACACCTGGATCCGTCGCTGTCGACGGTCGGTCCGGTCGGGTTCAACGCGGCCCTGAGCCGGATCATCGTCGGCCGGTTGACCGACCGCGAAGGAGCTCCCGGCCAGGTCTTCGACTTCCCTTGGCAGCTGATCATCCGCGAGTCCTCGTCCTAGATTTCAGGCGGGAGACTTCGCCAGGGTGCTCTGGTTGAGCGGCTCGGCCGGGGCCGACAGGCTTTGCTGGAGGCGACGGATCGCGTCCAGGTGGTCGGCGGTCCAGATCAGCCGTACTGCGACCGGGGTCTCCGCCCCGCCCAGGTCCCGGCGTACTGCGTCGACGAGCCGGGCATTCGCGGAGTGGTCGGGGGTCAGTGGTGCCGGGATGTCGTCGGGACCGGCGAGGGCCTGAGCGGCCTGCTGGTACCAGGCGAGGACCTGGTCGGTCGCGGCGATGATCTCGGCGCGCGCGGCCGTTCTGTCGACGCCCGGTTCGCCCTGGTCGTCGCGCCACAGGTCGAGGATCGACTCGGCGGTCAGGCGGATCAGCGCGACCGCGGAGATCAGGGCTGTCACCTCGGCGAGCGGGAGTTGCTTGGTGCCGCGCTCGGTGAGGAACCCGCGGAAGGCGTCGTCCAGCCGCCGAGCGGACGCCGCCGCCTCGCGAGCCTCTCCGGCCGGCGGGTCCGCCCGCGGGGCGAGCGCGTCGCACCGCGACACGGCGTACGCGACTGAACTGCCGAGGTAGCGGGCGCTGTCGGAGAGCGCCTCGGACAGGGCCTGCCGGAGCGCGGGGACGGCGCCGCGTGGCCAGAACACCACGCCGATCACGAGACTGACCACGGCGCCGAGGGTGACGTCCTCGATCCGGACCAGGCCGAGTTCCCAGCCGGCCGGCTGGATCAGGCTGAAGAGGATCAGGATCACCACGCTGAAGCCGGCCTGCCCGGCGGCGAAGGAGATCGCCGCGGGCGCGAGGCCGGCGAACAGGACGGCGATCGGAAGGATGAACCAGAAGGCCATGGTGTCAGAGCCGACGGTGAAGATGAGGGCGACGCCGATCAGAATGCCGACGACCGTTCCGGCCAGCGCGTGGACGACGTTCTGGCCGGTGGTCAGCGCGTTGGACCGCAGTACCGACAGAGTGCCGAGGACCACCCAGAAGGAATGGCCGACCCCGGTGAGATCGGCGACCAGTACTGCGAGCGCGAGGGCGGCGGCACCGCGGACGCTGTTGTGCAGCCAGACGGAGTGCCGCTCGACGTGGGCACCGGCGCGATCCTGCGCCGAGGAGAGGACCGATCCCGCGCCCGGTGGTGGGCTGCCGGCGACGTGTTGCCACCAGGTACGGCGTCTGGCGGCGACGGTGAAGCGGAGGTTCTCGCTGATCTCGGAGATCGCGAAGGCCATCTCCTGGGCACGGAAGCCCGGTTCCAGTGAGGTGACGAATTCGGCTTGGTCCTCCTTGAGTGGAAGGGCCGAGGTCATGGCTTCTTCCATTGCCCGCTGGGTCTTCCGGAGCTGGGCCAGGTCGGCGTCGAGGGTGGCGGGGTCGCCGACCGTTTCCAGCACGGTGGCGCCGTGGTCGAGCAGGGTCGCGGCGGCGAGTTTGACCTCGCAGACTGCTTTGACGTGCCGTCCCGGGGTGTGGGCGAGCGGGGGCTGCTCTAGGACGGACTGGAGCAGCAGGATCTGGTCGATCAGCCGGACCAGGGTCCGCGTCGCGGTGGACAGGCCGGTCGGGCGGTACGGAGTACTGAAGAAGGTTCTGCGCAGGTCCGCGACGGCCTCGGCGCTGTCGGTCAGCTCGTCGGTGACCTCGGCGTCGGCGGTCTGGCCGTCGGTGACCTGGGCGTCGGTGACCTGGGCGTCGCTGGTCTGGGCGTCGCTGGGCGGGGTGTTGTCGGTTTGGGTGCTCGGGGCACCATGTGCGGCGCGGATGCGGGCGACCTCGGTGCGCAGGGTTCTGGCTTGGAGGGCCAGGGTCCGGGCTGTTGCCAGCCGCAACGGATCCTTGGTGGGTGCGGGCCAGAGGACGGCGATCGCGATCATCGACACCAGGCCTGCGGTCAGCCAGCCGAGCAGCCGATCCGGGATGGTGCTCACGGCTCCCGGGAGGTTGACCGGCAGCACGAAGGTGACCAGCAGAGCGGTGGTCGCGCTGGCGAACACCGAGCTGACGACGGCGCTGAACAACACCGCGAACGAGACCAGGAACATCGCCGGTACCGCGAGCGAGATCCGCTGGGCCGCCAGGGTCCCGAGGCAGATCAGCACCGCTCCGGCCAGCACGAGCGACCCCTGGGCGAGGACGCGATCCCGGATCTGGCCGCCGAAGTCGACGAAGATCAGCAGCGACATCGAGCCGAAGGCGGCGAACGTCGCGGCGTTGGGGTCACCGACCACCTCGGCGTACAGGGCGAACAGCACCGGCATCACGAGCGCGGCCCGGGCGCTGCGGCGCAGGGCGGACAGGTTGGCATCCCGCGTTCGCAGCCAGCGAAGGATCGTCATGTCCGGCTCCGCATCTCGGTCAGAACCACCTTGAGGGGACTCTATAGTCCGCCTCCTGGTGGCCTCGGGGTGAGCGGCGCTTGTGTGAGGATTGATCGATGGAGCTGCCGGGGAGTGGGTGGGAGCCGGTGACTGTTGGCGAGTCGGCGGCCGAGGTGTTCCGCCGCGGTGACGTCTTCGCCAAGCGCTGCAGCGCCGCTGGGGTGCCGGAGTTGCGTGATGAGCGTGACCGGGTGGAGTGGCTCGCCGGGACCGGGTGGGCTGGTGCTGAAGTGGTCGACTGGGTTGAGTCCGTCGATGGCGCTTACCTGCTGACGACGGCCGTTCCTGGGGTCGCTGCTGCCGACCTGCCCTGGTCTCGCGCTCTGTCCGACAGCCTCGCGGGGGTGATCAGGTCCTTGCATGAGTTCCCGCCGGAGAAGTGCCCGTTCGAGCGGCGGTTGCACGACGTCGTCAGCCAGGCAGAGGACGTAGTACGGCGTGGTGCCGTGAACTCGGCGTTCCTCACCGACGAGTGGCGCCAGGTCCGCCCGGAAGACCTGCTGGCCAGGATCCACGCCGAGCTCGCCGAGGTTCCTGCGCTCGCCGAGGTGCCCGCGGCCGACCTGGTCGTCTGCCACGGCGACGCCTGCCTCCCGAACGTCCTCTTCGACCCCGACACCTTGGAATGCGCCGGCCTGATCGACCTGGGCCGCCTGGGTATCGCCGACCGCCACTCCGACCTGGCCCTCCTCAGAGCCCAACTCGACGAACTACACCCCGGCACCGCCCCCACCTTCTTCACCACCTACGGCCCCACCGATCCCACCCGCCTAGCCTTCTACCACCTCCTGGACCCCCTCACCTGGGGCTGACCCCCGGCGGGCGCCAGCGTACGTCGGGGCTTGGGCGAGCGCGGTCGGGCCGGTGGGTGGCGAGTAGCGTGGGGGCGTGGCTGAGGGTGTGCCGGTGGAGATCGTCGCGCTGGTGGTTTCGGCGGTGCATGCGTTCGACGGGCGGCCTCTGGACGGGCCGCGGCCTGATCCCGCGCCGATCGAGCGCTCCGAGGTCACGGTCAAGGCCGGGCTCGGAATCGTCGGCGACAGATATTTCAACCAGGCGATCCACCGCAACGCCGCAGTCACGGTCTTCGACGCCGGCGTCCTCGACCAGCTCGCCCACGACCTCGGCCTCCCGGCCGCCCCGGACCCGCACCTACCCCGCCGCAACATCGCGCTCCGCGGTTTCCCCGTAGACCAACTGGCCGCGCGCCTGGATGAACCCGGTCACCGCGTCCCAGGCGCCACCTTCACGCTCGACAGCGGCTCCGGCCCCATCACCTTCCAAGCCCACCGCCCCGCCAACCCCTGCGCCTGGATGGACCAGGTCCTGGCCCCCGGCGCCTTCAAAGCCCTCCGCGGCCACGGCGGCATCCGCTGCACACCCTTGACCTCCGGCACACTCCACCTAGGCCCGGCGACCCTCACCACCCCCTGATTGTCTGCAGGATGCGGTTGGTACGGCGAGGGGGTTGACCGGGTGCGAGGGGGCGGCGGAGGCTGGCTGGAGGATCCGGCGGCGGAGGAGTTGTGATGGCGAAGGTATTGATTCTCACGGGGGATGCGGCGGAGACGCTCGAGGTGTTCTACCCGTACCAGCGGTTGCAGGAGGAGGGGTACGAGGTCCACGTGGCGGCGCCGAGTGCGAAGAAGTTGCAGTTCGTGGTGCACGACTTCGTGGACGGGTTCGACACGTACACGGAGAAGCTCGGGCACACCTGGCAGGCCGATCTCGCCTTCGCCGACGTGAATCCCGAGGACTATGTCGCGCTGGTGATCCCGGGCGGCCGCGCGCCGGAGTACATCCGCAACGACGAGGACTGCCTACGGATCGTGAAGCACTTCTACGGCGAGGCGAAGCCTGTGGCGCAGCTCTGTCACGGACCACTCATCCCGGCGGCGGCCGGAGTACTGCAGGGGCGCAAGACGTCGGCGTACCCTGCCCTGGCGGCCGACATCCGGGCCGTTGGTGGCGAGTGGGTCGACGGTGACGCGGTCGTGGACGGCACCGTGGTGTCGGGGCGCGCGTGGCCGGACCACCCGGGCTGGATGCGCGCGTTCATGGCTGTTCTGAAGGAGCACGCCCCGGCCTAGTTGGCGTTGCGAGCTACTTTTTCAGCATGGTGGGGCGGTTGGCGGTCGCGGTACTGCTGACGGCTGCCCTGGTGGGCTGCTCGGACGTCGCCGACACGATCGCCGAGACGCCTTCGACGGCACCGCCGACCACACCCACCAAGCCGACCTTGGACCCGAAGCCGACGGAGCCTGAGCGTTCGGTGCCCGAGAAGACCGTGCGCCCGCAGCCGAAGCCGACGGCCCAGCGGACGATGACGACGACCGCGATGAGCATCGGGATCCCGGCGATCGGGGTACGCGAGCTGCGGGTAGTGGCATACACCGGTACTGCGGACGATCGCCCCGGCACGGTGATCCAGAACCGCGGGGCCGCCGCCAGCCCGCGCGGATCGGCCGGCGGGGTCGGTCCGGGCGAAACCGGCAACTTCATCCTCACCGCGCACCGGACCACGCACGGGCGACCGTTCGGGCGGGTGCCGGAGCTGCAGAACGGCGACCACATCCTGGTGACCGCGGACGGGATGATCTACGACTACGTGGTCATCAAGACGATGAAGATCTCGTTCCGCAAACCTGAGGAGAAGGCCCAGCAGAACGCGGCCGTCCCCGGTCGGCCGGGGGAGAAGCCGACCCGCGCCATGATCACCCTCTCCACCTGCGCGACCCCGGAGGACCACGCGGAGGGCAACTACTGGAGCGACGCCCTCGGCAACCCCGAGCACCGCATCAACAAGATCGGCACCCTGGTTGCCACCCGCCCGGCCGCCTGACCACCGGCACCGCAGTACGAGCGGTTGTCAGCTGCGGCCGAACTTCCACCACTTGGGTTTGTTGTCCTTGATCTCTTCCTCGGTCAGCGGCGGCGGTACCGGCGGCTTCGACTCCTCGGTGAGGAAGTTGCCCGACTCTGTGTCGTACGGCGTGACGCCCAGCCGGCTGCTGATCTCCATCACCACCGGGATCGAGCGGGCCCCGTCGTTGATGTAGAAGGTGATGTCCCGGACCTCGACATCCTTGCCGATCGTCATCTCGACGTCGTACTCGTCGCTCTTCAGCAGCAGCCAGGACCGCTTGCTCGCGTCCACGCCCGGCACCACCTCGCGAACGGCCTCGACCACCGCCTCCGCAGTACCGAGGGACGGCGGCTCGTAGCCGTCCGGAATGTCCTCGAGGCGGCGTACGCCTCCTGGCCCTCGCATCGCGTAGATAGCCCAGCTCATACGGACAGCATTGCTCAGGACTGGTGAATCGCGCACACCCGGGCTCGCGGGGCGGGACCGGTCAGGCTGGCCGGCGGGACGGGTCAGCCTCGCCGGGCGGGATCGGTCAGCCGGGTTTGCGGGCCGTGACCAGGGCGAACGTCAGGTATTCGCCCTGGTCCGCCGCCAGCATCTCGAGGCTCGGATCGGGGCTGCCGTTGCGCTCGGAACTCACCTGCGCCCAGGTCAGCCAGTCGCGCCAGCCGGACTCCTGCAGCCGCGCGGACGTGACCTCGACGAGCTCCGTGATCTCCCAGTGGAACCTCCACCAGTCGGCCGTGTGCCAGGCGATCGCCTCCCAGCCGACCAGCTTCTTGATGTGCGCGGGGATCTCGCCGAGCTCGCGGACCTCCTGGGTCAGCGCGGGCGTGGCGATGCCGAACTGCCCGCCCGGCTTGAGGAATCCGGTGATGTAGGCGAGGTAGTTGTCCGCAGTACCGAAGTACTCGTAGGCGTCGATGCAGACGATCGCGTCGAAGAACTCCCTGGCGAACGGCAACGCGTGCGCCTCCGCCTTGATCGCGGTGACGTCGATGCTCTGGCTCGCGAAGTTCGCGGCCGCGTCGGTCGGGTCGATCCAGAGGTCAGCGGCCCAGACCTGTACGCCGAACTCCTTCGCCAGGAATACGGAAGTGGCACCCTTGCCGGAACCGAGGTCGAGCACCTTCATCCCCGGCCGCAGGTCGAGATCCCGGGCGAGATCCTCGAGCAACCACAACGGATTCGGTCCCATGTCACAGTCGAGCAACCAGTCCGCGTCGTACTTCGACGCCAACGGATACTCATCCCGCCCCAGCTCAGCCACCCCGCCACCCAACCGCCCCTGGCACGGAACCCGCAAGCTAATTAGACGTGCCGGTACGCCGTACGGGCGCGTGGGCGGTCCGCCGTACCGGCGCGCGGTGGGTCGACAAGGGGTGTGGGGTGGGGCAGAGTTTCGTGGCATGCGGGTGAGGCCGATGGACGGGGACGGGCTGCGGCAGGTCGAACAATGGCTGGCGGCGGACCTGGTCGGCGGCGCGATCTTCGGGGGGTTCTACGGCCACGCGGTCGCCCGCTGGACACCGTTGCTCCAGGCACCGAGTCGGCACGGCTGGCTCACCTCTGACGACGAAGGCCCGGTCGGTTTCATCGACCTCGAGATCCTCGACGGCGAAGCCGAGGTCACGTACTACCTAAGCCCCGCCGTCGCCGCCAAGGCCTGGGCCGAACCACCATCGCCCAGGTCGTCACGCTGGCGACGGACAAGGGCGCCCGCCAGATCCACGCCGCCGTCGAACCCACGAACACCGCCAGCTCGCCGTCCTCCGCACAGCCGGCTTCACCGAACTGAGCGAGAACGGTTTTCGGCGAACTCGAGTTCCGCCTGGACCTGAATGCCTGACTACGCCGGCGTCATAGCCTTCCGCGACGACCAGATCGGGCCCTGGTCCGCGAACGCTACGAGCATTGGAACACCGGGTACTGGAACCTCCCCTCCGTCGCCCTCGAACCCGGCGAATCCCCCGAAGTCGCAGCCATCCGCGAACTCCACGAAGAAGCCGGCCTCATCGTCACCGCCGACCAGTTGACCTTGATCGCCAAAGTCCACCTCATCAGCCAGGACCACGGGCACCACAGCACAGCCTGGAACTACCGCGCCGACATCCCCACCGGTGACTTCCACATCGCCGACCCCTCCATCCAAGAGGCCCGCTGGTTCCCCGTCCCCGACGCGATCGCCCAGCTCGCCACCCTCCCGTTCCACCCCTTGCAACCCCGGCCTCGCTCCAGCCCCGCTGAAACAGGTTGGTGGCGGTCGGGGGACCGAAGTACCGGGCACGTGGTGAGGACCCGATCGAACAGGCCGGCCGCTGGGCCGCGAGTCCAGAACGGAGCCCGGATCGAGCGGCGGAAGCCGCCAGCGACTGGTAGAGGACGAGCTCCGGCAGCGCCGCGTGCCTACGTCATCTTGTCGGTGGACCGTGATCCGTAAGGAACACGATGCGGTTGCTAGGCATGAGTGCGCAGGGTAGCGGCTGGGGAAATGGGATGTCAGAGGTTTTCAGGGACGGTTTGATGGACGAATGGTTGAACTGGATGCGGCGATCAGATCGTTCTATCGGGACCGGTATATCGAGGAGGACCGGCTGAGTCGATCGGGCCACGGGCAGCTGGAGTTCCTACGGACGCAAGAGCTGTTGCGCCGACTCCTACCGGTGCCTCCGGCAACGATCCTGGATGTGGGCGGAGCGACGGGCGTCCATGCGCGGTGGTTGGCCGCGGACGGGTATTCGGTGACCTTGGTCGATCCACTGGTGGAGCATGTCGAGAAGGCAGCGGCGGTGGGCACGTTCGCGGCTGTCGTGGGGGATGCGCGGCAGTTGGACCAGGAGGACGACAGCGTCGACGTGACATTGCTCCTCGGGCCGCTGTATCACCTGGTCGAGGCGGCGGATCGCGCCCGGGCTCTGTCCGAGGCTGCCCGGGTGACGCGACCCGGTGGGGTGGTGGTTGCCGCAGGCATCAGCCGGTATGCCGGGCTGCTCGAGTACGGCAACAACGGCCGGCTCGCCGAGGAGAACCTTCACCTGTTCACGGACGCCCTGGCGACGGGCCGGAACTACGACGACCCCGAGGGATTCACGAACGCACACTTCCACCATGCGGAGGAACTGCGCTCGGAATTCGAGAACTCTGGGCTCACCGACATCGCAGTACTGGGCGTCGAAGGTCCAGCAGCCCCCACCCTCGACAACGCCACCCTCGCAGAAGTTCCCCGCCTACTCCCGTCCGCGATCCTCTTGGCTCGCCTCCTGGAGACCGACCCCCTGATGATGTCCGCCAGCCTCCACTTCCTAGCCTTCGGCCGCGTCCCCTAACGAGTACGGCGCTCCGCCCGGCGACCGCACTCCGAGGATCCTGCTCGCGGGTCCACAGGTGGCGTCGGGTTGTGGACAACTCGTCTGTATCCGGAGTGTCGGCACAATTCCGGCCAATCTTCGGAATCCCTTGTAAATAAGGGCCTTCCAGACCGGACAGTGTCGGAGCTGGTGTCTAGGGTCTGGGGTATGGAGTTCTTGGGTGAGTGGCCGGTGTGGTCGATGAGTGACAGCGAGCAGCTGTCGGCTCTCGACGCGCTGCAGGCTGAGATCTCCCGGTTGCAGACCTACCGTCTGCAGGTTCTGGCCGTCTACGACGCGTCCGGTCACGCCGCGACCCTCGGCGCCGGCGACACCGCCCGCCTGCTGGCGTTTCGGCACCGTCTCGACCCGGGCGTGATCAAGCGTGACCTGGCCCTGGCCAAGGCGCTGCGCAAGTACCCCGCCGTCGCCAACGCCCTGCCAGCCACCGGCGTCGGGGATCCGGCAGACGCCAACGACGACGAGCCGGCCAGCGACCCGGGTGGTGAGCCGGGCGGGGAGGCCGGAGCCGATGCAGTGGTGTTGTCTCCGGCGCAGGCCGCGGCGATCGTGGCCGAACTGGAGAACGTGCCCAAGACCGTCGCGGTCGAGGACCTGGCCGTGGCCGAACAACAGCTAGTCGCCCTGGGCCGCCATTTCTGTCCGTCGGAACTGCGCAAGGCGGCCCGCCGGGTCCGCGACCTGCTGGACGCCGACGGGCCGGCACCCGAAGAGGACAAGGCCTATGCCCGGGAAGAGTTGCGGCTGCGGCCCGCGGACCGGGGCGTGAAGTTCAGTGGCTACCTGGCCAACGAGAACGCCGAACTGTTCCAGGCGCTGATCCTGTCCGGTTCGAAGCCCCGCAAGACCGTCACCGGTGAGTTGGACCCGCGCTCACCGGACAAGCGCCGCGCCGACGCCCTCACCGACGTCCTCAACGTCGCCTCCAACGCCATCACCACCGCCACCCCGGCAGATCCAGCCGATCCGGCCGACCCGGCCGGAGCAACCCTGGACGATGCCGAGACCACCGGATCACCCAGCGGCAACGGCACGCCAGCGGCGGCCGGCAGCGCCACCCAGACTCGTGCCGCCGCGAGTGGCGCCGCGGCGGAGGCCGGGCACGGCCCGAAAGCACACATCACGATCACCATCGACCTCAAAGACCTCACCGACGCCGGAGCCCACGCGGTCGGCACCCTGGTGCACGGCGAGGGACTGTCCGCGGGCGCGATCCGCCGCCTGGCGTGCGAGGCCCAGATCATCCCGATCGTGCTCGGCGCCAACTCCGAACCCCTCGACGTCGCCATGGCCCAACGCTTCGTCAACCGCGCCATCCGCCGCGCCCTGAACGCCCGCGACAAAGGCTGCGTCGTGTGCAAAGCCCCACCCATCTTCTGCGACGCCCACCACCTGATCTCCTGGATCGACAACGGCCCCACCGCCCTGACCAACCTGGTCCTGCTCTGCCGCCGCCACCACATCGACACCCACCACGGCCACTGGACCATCACCCTCCACCACGGCGCCGTCACCGTCGCCCGACCCGCCTGGGCCGAACCCGGCCCCACCCGAACCCGCTACCGCACACCCACCACCAGTCACCGCGACCGCGGACGGCCGGACAGCCCTGCCCGGAACCGCACCCACGACCCGGCACGCACCACCACCGAGAACAACCCCGCCGCCGAGAGCAACCTTGCCGCACAGTTCGACCCCTGGGCAGATCCCGACCCGCCCGACCCAGCCTCCGGCAAACACACCCGTTCACCCGACGACCCGTCCCCAGGTCAGCGGGCGCTGCACCACGCCAACAACCCGCCACCGGCCACCACCGACCGGGACTGGCACCACGCGAGCCATCCGGCACAGACGTTCACCGGTGACCGGCACTAGCGCCGCACCGATGACCCAACGCGGGCCAACACTGCCGACGCTGACGCACGGCTAGATCCGTGGGCCGACCACAGCATCCCCACAGATAAGCCGGAACAGCCCGCCGTCGAGACATCGAACCGCGGTTCAACCCATGGGACGACCGCGACCGGCCTTCCGCAGGCACAGCCAACGCCCAACGTCTCGCGGGCGCGGCCAACGCGGGAACGGTCAACGACAGACGTGTCGCGAGCACGGCCAACGCGGACACGGTCAACAACCCACGTGCGACGTGGACGGTCAATGACCCACCTGTCGCGGCGACGGTCAACGACCCAGGTGCCGCGGGCACGGCGAACGCGGGCACGGTCAACGACCGACGTGTCGCGGGCACGGCCCACCCGGGCACGCTCAACGACCCAGGTGCCGCGGGCACGGCCAACGCGGGCACGGTCAGCGACCCAGGTGCCGCGGGGACGGTCAACGACAGCAGTCGGCTCGGCACTCACCGCGTCGACGACGCTCCCGGGGTCGCCACCCTCAGCAGAGCCTTGGCGGCAACCAGCCACCAAGCGGACCACAGGCCACCGGGCAGAACCATCATGTGCCCCACCGGGCTGACCGCACGCAGACGGACAACCGTCCTGAACGGACGTCGGCGGAGTAGCCCCCCGGCCGTGCGCGGCGAGGCGGAGGCCGGGAGCGCGGCAGCCGCCGACGGCGCTTCTTGCTCAGCGCCCCGTGGATCTGGGTTTAGACGTGGAGGACGACCTTGTGTGGGGTTATGCGTACTACGGTGCGGACCACTTCGGGAGGCAGCGCGGCGTACTCGGCTCCGGCGCCTTCGCCGGCGTAGACCTCCGCCAGTTGTTGCGCCACCGCTCGGCCGACATCCTCCGTGACGGTGGCTGTGCCGCGGATCTCGACGTACTCGTCGGGGTTGTCCTTGGCAATCACCAGGAGGCTGGCGCGCGGGTCGTTCCGCAGGTTGGTGTCTTTGCGCCGCCCGGCCTGTGTCGAGATCACCACCTCGTCGCCCTTGCGGCCGACCCACACCACGGAGGTCTGCGGACTCCCATCGGCGTTCACCGTCGCCAGTATCGCCGGATTCGCGCCATCCACCAGCCGCCGCGCGTCCTCACCCAAGCTCACCGTCACCCGCGCGATGCTACGGCCCGCCCGGCCCACCCCTCCACCGGGCGCTGCGAGACAGGGTAGTCCGGGCGCGCATCGCCACTGTGCGTACTGCGCCACGTTCCATCGGGCGCTGTGCCAGACCTGGGAGGGCGGTTGCGGCTGCGCGCCCTGCGGTTGTGCTGGGTGTGCGGAAGGCACCGAACGCGCGCCAGGGAGCGCCGTCGCCGGGCACGGTAGCCGCAGAACGGGATCGTCCGGCCCGCCGCCGAGATCGGCCTCATACTGCCAGGTCCGGGCGGTCGAGGAGTTGTCCGAGGATGCCCAGCAGGAGGTTGACCGACAGCTCCACCGGCAGCTTGTGGGTTCTTGATGACCGGAGCGCAGCGGTGCCGCTGGACTGCCGTGCGGCCGTCGACCGGGGAGCACTGCACGACGCGGTACTCCGACAGGTGCCCGTGGATCGTCAGCCTGACGGGGCGGCGTCTCCGGGCAGCACGGCCTGCCGATGTCGGAGGTCAGGCCAGAGTCCAACTCCCGGAGTCCCAGCCGCCAAGCCAGCTCCGACTAGAGAGAAGAGGTAGGCGGCCTGCTTGCGCGGCTTCAGTTGTTGGGGTGTAGCGCGCGTTCGGCGATCTCTTGGACCCGGGCGAGGGTGATGCCGTTGCGTTGTTCGACGGCGAGGGGGTGGTCGGTCGGCTCTAGTTCGATGAAGGGCCGTACGCCGACGGGGCGGCTGTGCAGGTTCGTCGCCAGGTTGAGCGTGCTCGGGTCGTAGTCGAGGGCAGAGGACAACCAGCCGAAGTACGGGTCGTCGTGCTCGCGGCCCTCGGTCTGCCAGCGGTCCGAGATGTGGGCGAAGCTCTTCTCGCTCAGCGACACCCAGACGCCCCACACGAAGCTCTCCTTGCTGTCGAGGACCGGGATCTCGATCAGCCCGCGGACGAAGAAGTGCTCCCGATTGATCACGCACTGGTCCGAGGTCAGCTCGCAGTCCGGCGAGTCGGCCATCTCCGGGCTCCAGTAGACCGGGGCCTCGAGATGGAACGCCATCGGCAGTTCCGCATGCAGCTCACCACAACAAGAACACCTGAACCCCAGTTCCATGCGCGAACCCTAGAGCACCCAGTCCGCGGGGACGATGTCGGCGAGGATCTCGAAGGCTGTCTACAAGCGGGCCGCCAGGACGGGGTCGATCGAGCCCGTGAACCGGAAGACGACGCCGTCGCCGGGGTTGTCGGCAAGGTGGTCGACGATCAGGCGAGCCGAGGGCCCCCCAATAACCGAGCCCTCTCAACAACCGAGCCCTCTCCAATGACCCGGGCCGCCCTCAGTAGCCGAGTCCCCTCCAACGACCCGAGCGCCACCAGTACCCGAGCCGCTCAATAGACCGAGTAGCCGCCGTCGATCAGCAGGATGGTGCCGGTCATGAAGGAGGTGGCGGGCGAGGCGAGGTAGACGACCGAAGGCGCTATCTCCTCAGGCGTGGCATACCGCTGCAAGGGAGCGTCGAGGATCCAGTTCTGGCGGAACTCCGGCCGATCGACCGGGGCCATCTCGGTCTTCACATAGCCGGGGGCGATCGCATTCACCCGAATCCCATGCGGCGCCCACTCGGCCGCAAGACTTCTGGTCAGGTGGTGGACCGCCGCCTTGGACGCGTTGTACGACGCCTGCCACTGGGGGCGGTTCACGATCTGCGCGGACATGCTGCCGACGTTCACGATCGCCCCGCCGCCGGCCGCGATCATGCCGGGCGCGACCGCAGTACTGGTGTTCCACAACGCGGTGACGTTGAGGTCCATCACCTGCTGCCACTCGTCGTCCGGTACTTCGAGGGCCGGCCGGTGGATCGCGATGCCCGCGTTGTTCACCAGGATGTCGATGCCGCCGAACGCCGAGGTGACCTCGGCAACCATCGCCGTCACCTGGTCCTTCGCGGTGATGTCGGCCTGTACTGCGAGCCCGCGCCGGCCGCGTGCTTCCAGCTCTTCCACGACCTGAGCGTTCAGCGCGGCGTCGCGCGCGGCGATCGCCACGTCGGCGCCGGCCTCCGCGAGCGCCAGGGCGAAGGCGCGGCCGAGTCCGCGGTTGCCGCCGGTCACCAGAGCCCGCCGGCCATTCAGCGCGAAACTGTCCAGCACATTCATTCAGTGCTCCATTCGGTACGGAGAGTAGGCAACCAGCGGACGCAGGTCGCGATCCGATGTCAATAGCTGCAAATCAAGTACATCGAACGACTGTTTGCGGCGTACCATCATCCGGCGGTTCGGACCGGGGGGTCTTGCCGCGATCAGCTGATGGGTGGGGCGGGCCGCAGGCCTGATCTGGGGAAGCAGGGGAATCCATGTCCGACAAGTCTGGGCCCAAGCCCGGGCATTTTCTGCCGGGCGGCGCGAGCGAGACGCCGACCGACGAGACGATCAAGGCCGGTACGCCGAACGACGCCGCCCCGAAGCCCGGGCACTTCCTCCCAGGCGGCGCAGGTCAGGCCTCAGTCACGACAACACCCAAACCCGAGATGGCCAAGCCGCAGGCCGGGCTGACCCCGCTGGCCGCGCCGACTCCTCGCCTCGGCCCGGGAGCGGAAACCCCCACGGGGCCACCGCAGCTTCATGGTTCCCGCCTCGGACCACCCCCGCCGGGGGATCCGGCCGCGGCAGCGTTCAAGGCGCGGTACCAGCCCGACCCCATCCCGTTCCACCCGCGGAAGAGGTCGAAGGGCCTGATCGCCGCGATCGTCGTCGGTGCGCTGCTGGTCGTCGGTTGTGGAGTCGCCGCCGCCGGCAAGGTGCTCTCGTCGTACGACGACTTCGTCGCGAACCCGCTGGGCACGCCGTCACCCAAGCCGATCGGAGTACCGACTGACGCGGAGCCGGACGCCGACCCGGTCTCGGACACCGTGGTCGCGCAGGAGAACAAGCTCTACGCCAACGGCAAGCTGGCACCGGTCAAGTGCCGGGAGCCGCAGTTCCGGCCGACCTCGAAGGAGAACGTCCGCTCCTACTACAAGGCCCTGCTGACCTGCCTGAACACGGCATGGGAGCCGGTCGTCCGCAAAGCCGGCTACGAGTTCAAGGCCCCGCAACTGATCATCTTCGACGACGGCCAGGAGACCGCCTGCGGAGTACAGAAGCAGGTCTCCTCGTACTGCGACGCGAACGGCGGCAGCGTCGCCCTGCCGTGGCAGGATCTGCAGGACGAGTACTCGAAGAACCCGGCGCTGGCCCGGATCGACATGGCGGACGCGCTCAGCTACGTCTACGGGGTGCACGTGGCGAATCTGACCGGCATCTTCGCGGCGTCGCGCAACATGCGGGACGAGGCGCCGGGCGAACTGGCCGCGCAGGAGATCGACCGGCGGCTCGCGCTGCAGGCGACCTGCCTGTCCTCGATCTTCCTGAGCGCGGCGAAGGGCACCTTCCCGGTCCGTGGTGGCCTGCTCAACGCGTGGAAGTGGCGCAGTTCGCACAGTGGCGATGAACTGACCACGGGCTCGGTGCGCGATCATGGTTCCCGCAAGAACGTCCAGTTCTGGATGACCCGGGGTTTCTCGACCATGAACCCCGGTTCTTGCAACACTTTCGTGGCAGCAGCGACCAAGGTCAGCTGATCACCGACCGGGACTGGGGACGTCTGATGGCTGACGAGGAGTCGCAGGGCGCTGGGCCCATGCCTGGCCACTTCCTGCCCGGCGGCGCAGGCGACGCACCGGTGGACACAGCCGGTACTCCGATGCCGCCGCTTCAGACCGCTCGTCAGGAACTCGGCCTCGGCAAGGCACGCCCGGTGCGCAGCACGACGGACCGGTCCCTGAGACGCGGTACTCCGCTGCCGCCCGACCCGTTGGCTGCCGGTGGCTTCGGCGCACCTCCGTCCGCTCCACTGCCCGGTGCCCCGGTCACTCCGTTGAAGGGGACCCGCCAGCTCGGTGGCGCCCGCCCCGTCGGTTGGCACTCCACCTCGACCCGGACCGGAGTACCGCAGTTCACGGCCGCTCCGCCGCCGCTGAAGCCGCCGCGGCGGTTCTCGAAGCCGCTCATAGCGGTCTGCTCGGTGCTCGGCCTGATCGCTCTCGGCGGCGGTGCGGTGGCCAGCTACAAGCTGATCGACAACTTCGACAACACCGTCGAGAACCCGCTGGCCCGTCCGTCGGTCAGGCCGTCGGAGGAGCCGCCGGCGCCCGCGCCGCCGCAGCCCACCGTCACGGTGACCGTTCCAACGGTGCCCGACGCGGTGCGGGTGCAGAAGAACGAGCTCTACACCGCCGGCAAGGTGCCCTCGGTCAAGTGCGCCGAGCCGGCCGTCAGGCCGACCACTCAGGCGAACGTGCTGAAGTACTACCAGGCTCTGCTGCCGTGCCTGAACAAGGCATGGGCGCCCCTGGTCCGCAAGTCCCACTACGAGTTCCGCGCACCCCGGCTGGTGCTCTACAGCAAGTCGTTGCCGTCGGCATGCAGCGGCGAGTCCGACACGGCGTTCTACTGTCCCACCGACGAGACGATCTCGATGCGCTGGCAACAGGATGTCAAGAACTACAAGATCGACAACGAATCCACCCGGGTCGACATGATGGACACGCTCGCGCACGAGTACGGCCATCACGTCCAGCAGCTCACCAACATCCTGATCTCCGCGGATTCGCGGGAGGGCTGGGCGAAGACCCAGGCCGCGAAGCTGGAGGAGAGCCGCCGGGTCGAGCTGCAGGCGAACTGCCTGGGAGCGGCGTTCCTCGGTGCGAACAAGGTCAGCCTCGGCATCAAAGGCAACAAGCTCCGCGCCTGGGAGTACATGACCAAGCACAGCGGCGACGAGTACAACCCGAAGAAGGTCCGCGACCACGGCTCCCGCAAGAACCAGTGGGTCTGGTCCGGCTCCTCCTTCAAGACCACCAACCCCGCCTCCTGCAACACATTCACCGCCCCCAGCGCAAAGGTCAGTTGATGCCCGACCGCTCCCGACGTCCGGGGCAACTCGGGGAAGCGCCGTAGTACTAGGGCGGCATCTGGCGAAGCGGAGTACTAGAGCTTCAGTTTGAAGCCCTCGTGGGAGTTGGTGAAGCCTAGGCGGGTGTAGAAGCGGTGGGCGTCGGTGCGGGTCTTGTCGGAGGTCAGCTGGACCAGGGAGCAGCCGCGGGCGCGGGATTCCTCGATGGACCACTCGATCAGCGTGGTGCCGAGGCCTTCGCCGCGGGCTGAGTCGGCCACCCGGACGGCTTCCACGAGACCGCGGGACGAGCCTTTGCGGGACAGGCCGGGGATGATCGTCAGCTGCAGGGTGCCGACCAGCTCACCGTTGCGCTCGGCAACCACCAGGATCTGGTTCGGGTCCCGGTCGAGCTGCTCGAAGGCGGCCAGGTACGGCGTCAGGTCGGACGGGTCCTCGCGGGTGGCGCCGAGCTGGTCGGCGGCGATCATCGCGACGATCCCGGCGACGTCGGAGGCGGTGGCGCTGCGGATCTGAACATCGGTCATACCGCCCAGGATCTCAACCGCGTTGACCGGTTCAGTCTGCGGGGTCAGCATCGATCGGTGGTGACGCTAATTGCCTTACGCAATCACATTGCGTTGGAAAACAGCGTTTGCGGGCCGGGTCGCCGGGAACGGGTGAAGGGAGACACCCACTGCATCCGCCCGTAGCCGGAGTCGCGGAGCAGGTGCGTGGCGGCGGATGCGGGCCGCTCCAACGGCACCACGGCCCAGAACAACGCGTACGTCGGTCAGACCGGGTGCGCGGGTCAGGGCGGGTACGCCGGTCAGGGTGGCGGTCAGCCGCAGGCGTATGGAGAGCCGGGACGCCGGAGGCGCAGTACCCGGCCCACCAGGGCTCGCCGCAGGCCGGTTCGAACGGCAACTGGTCCGGCGGCGACAACGGCTGGAGCGGTACGCCAGGCAACCAGCCCCCGCGGCACAGCTAGTCCCGCTGCCGCACAGCTAATCCCTCGCGCCGGAAGGGGTCACCTCCGGCACGAGCCCAGGGCGGGCGCGATCGGATCGCGCCCGCCCACCCCCGCCCAACACCCCACCACTCACAGCCCCGAGCCATTCACCCGCGCTGCCGCAGGAGGCCGGCAAACGGGTTAAGACGTGGACTCGTCCTCGGCGGGGGTGGCGTCGGGGCCGGAGCGGCGGACGTCTTCTACTTTGGCCATGGCCTCGCGGAGTTCGGCGAGCCAGCTCTCGCTGTGCTGGGCGACGAGCTTGACGCACCAGCCGAGGGCGTCGCTGCGGGAGCGGGCGACGCCGGCGTCGACGAGAGTATCGAGCACCTGGCGTTCGGGCTGCCGCAGCCTCGTCATCACCGGTGCGGACAGGGACGTGAAGATCGTCCGGGTGTCGCCGGCCTGGACGCCCCAGGCGACCTTCCGCCTGGTCGCGTGCTCGAGCTCGCGGGCGATCTCGATCCGCTTCTCCCGGGTGTCCTCCCGGAACTGCTTGATCCGGCCCTCCTCAGCGGCCGACCGCGAGGCAGCACTGACCTCACCTTCCTGCCGCGGCGCCGGAATCCTGCCGACCACGAGAATCTCGTCGCGGTCGATCGTCACCTCTGGTTCGCCTTCGAACCAGTCCGAAGGAAGCCGGCCGGTCAGCCAGCCCTTCACGCGCTCACCTTCATGCTGTGTACTCATGTAATCATGATTACACCCCAGGTCAAGCGACACTCAACCCCTGAGAACAGCTGCCGGGAAACGCACCTGCCGGCCGAAGCGCGAACAGCAGGTCGTCCGCTGGGCGACCGGCGGATCGGGCGGTGGTTAGGCGGCTGGGGGCGGGTGGTAGGTGGAGCGGAGGGTTTGGTGGGCGGTAGGCGCGGCGCCGGTGTGGTCCAGGCCGAGGAGGGCGGCACCGACCACATGCGGTACGTCGATGACCCGGGGGATCGCCTTCGGGGCGGACTCGGTCAGCAACCGGACGACGGTCTCCATCAGGAGGGGGTGGCCGGCGGTGAGGACCCCGCCGCCGAGCACCACGTCAGTGGGTTCGTCGAGCAGGTCGAGGCGGCGCATGGCGACCACCGCCATCAAGACGATCTCCTCGGCCTGGCGGAGTACGAGGTCGGCCGCTACAGCGTCACCGGCCGCGGCGACCTGGAAGAGCAGCGGCGCTGCCTCCAGGCGACGGGCGGCCGAGATGTCACCGAGGTGGAGAGCCTCGATCAGCGACGCCACCGAATCGACCCCGTAGTGTGCCAGAAGCGCCGTGGACAAGGCGGTTTCGGGACCACGCCCGTCGTCGGCGCGGGCGGCCGCCCAGAACGCCTCGTCGGCGAGTTCCAGCCCACCGCCCCAATCCCCGGAGATCTTGCCGAGTGCGGCAAAGCGAGCGGTACGGCCGTCCGGCAGCAGGCCGGCGCAGTTGATGCCGGCGCCGCAGACGACCGCGACGCCCCGCGGCTGGTCCACCCCCGCGCGCAGCAGGGCGAAGGTGTCGTTCGTGACGTACACCGAGGTCGCCCAACCGAAGGACTCGAACGCCTCGGCCAGCCGTTCCTCCTCGATCGGGAGGTCCGCGTTCGCCAGGCACGCGGAGAGCTGCTGCACCAGCGGTACCTCGCCGATCACGAGCCCGGCCTCGAGCGCCGCGGCGGCCACCAGCGGAGCCAGGCCTTCCACCGCCGCGAACGGCCCGACGATGTGCGGCTCGAAGCCACCGCCTCGCGCAGTACCGAGGACTGTGCCGTCGGCGGCGACCAGGGCGACGTCGGTCTTGCTGTTCCCGGCGTCGAAGGCGAGTACGCCGCCCGGCACCAGGGGGAGGACCACGTCGTCGGAGACGGCCATCGTCACGCCCACGGAAGGTACTCGCGGTTGTGCGCGAGCAACTTCTCGGTGAGGGCGTTCGCGTACTCGATCTGCCCGATCAGGGGGTGCGCCAGCAACGCGGTGAACACTCGGTCCGCACCACCCTTCACAGCCGCTTCGAGAGCAAGATTCTCGTACGCCGTGACTCCTGCGACCAGGCCTGCGTACAAAGGCTCCAGCGGCGCGATCGGCAGCGGCGTCGTACCGGTTGCTCCCACAGTCGCCGGTACTTCGATCACCGCGTCGTCCGGGAGGAACGGCAGCGCCCCGTTGTTGAGGGTGTTGACCACCTGGACGTCACCGGTGTCGTTCAGCAGCGACGAGGCCAGAGCGACAGCAGCCTCCGAGTAGTAGGCGCCGCCGCGTCGCTCCAGCAGGGCAGGCTTCTCGTCGAGTGCGGGGTCAGCGTAGAGGTCGAGCAGTTCCTTCTCGATCGCGGCGACCTCGGCGGCGCGCGAGGGCTTGTCCAGCAGCTCCCGAACCACCGCGTCGTGCGCGTAGTAGTAACGCAGGTAGTACGACGGAACGACCCCGAGCTGCAGCAGCAACTCGGGGGGCAGGTGCAGGCCGTCCGCGAGCTCGGCCGCATGGGAGGCCAGCAACTCGGGCAGCACGTTCTCCCCGTTGACGCGGACGGCCCGCTCCCAGGTCAGATGGTTCAGCCCGACGTGGTCCAGCGCCACCTCGTCAGGTGAAACCCCCAGCAGCCGGGCGAAATGCCGCTGGAACCCGATCGCCACGTTGCACAGCCCGACCGCCTTGTGGCCCTCGGACAACAGCGCGCGGGTGACGATCCCGACCGGGTTGGTGAAGTCGATGATCCACGCGTCCGGGTTGGTCCGCCGGACCCGCTCGGCGATGTCCAGTACGACGGGGACGGTGCGCAGCGCCTTCGCCAGGCCGCCGGCGCCGGTGGTCTCCTGGCCGACGCAGCCGCACTCGAGCGGCCAGGTCTCGTCCTGGTTCCGGGCGGCCTGACCGCCGACGCGAAGCTGCAGGAGTACGGCGTCCGCGCCGTCGATCCCCTCGTCCAGGTTCGAGGTGGTGACGATCCGGCCCGGATGGCCTTGTTTCGCGAAGATCCGCTGCGCCAGGCCGCCGACCAGCGCGAGCCGGTCCGCAGCCGGATCGACCAGGACCAGTTCGGAGACCGGCAGCGAATCGCGCAGCCGGGCGAAGCCGTCGATGAGTTCGGGCGTGTAAGTGGATCCGCCGCCTACGACTGTGAGTTTCATCCTTTGACCCCTGTGAGAGTGACGCCTTCGATGAAGGCCTTCTGGGCGAAGAAGAACAAGGTGATCAGGGGCGCCATCACCAGCACGGTCTAGTCGGCGCTGCCCCCGGTCGGCATACCGGCAGTGTCGAAGACTTCGTCACGCGTGGCGCTCAGGGCGGACTGCAGTGCCCCGGACAGCACCGGGTCGGTGGGGATGGCGGTCATCAGCAGCCGCGGCCGCGGTACGGCGAGCTCGGCGAGCTCGTCCTGGACCAGGCCGCGAAGGCGCTCGCCGCCGGCGGTGATCACGCCGCCCGCGAGCACGATGAGCTCGGGATCGACGACCGCGACGATAGCGGCCAGCCCGACCGCGAGGCGATGCGCGAACTCGGTCAGCACGGCGTCACCCGCGCCGGGTGTCTGGAGCGCGGCGGCGACGGCGGCTTCCGGAGTACGGGCTTTGAGGCCGTTGGCGCGGGCGAGTGCGAGCACGGGCTCGCCACCGGCGAGTTCCTGGAAGCCGCCGGCGTTGTTGCGGCCGACGTTGCGGACCAGCGGGGTGCCGGGCAGCGGCAGGAAGGCGACCTCACCCGCACCGCCGGTGGCGCCGCGGAGCAGCCGGCCCTCGATCACGATCGCCGCGCCGATGCCCTCCTCGCCCCACAGCATCACGAAGTTGGCGCTGTCGTGCGCGTGGCCGACGCGCTGCTCGGCCACCGCGGCCAGGTTCACGTCGTTCTCGACCTCGAGCGGTACTGCGATCGCCGCGGCCAGCTCCTCCAGCAGGTGCGGCGCGTGCCAGCCTGGCAGGTGCGTGGCGTAGCGCAGCCGCCCGGTGGTCGGGTCGAAGCCGCCGGGGGTCCCGATCGAGACCCGGTGCAGGCGGTCTTTGGTCAGCCCGGCTTCACCGAGAGCGCCGTCAAGCGCCTTCACCACGCGCTCCACCGTGCCCTTTGCGCTCCGGCCGGGCGTCGGGAGCTCCGAGGTGCCGACCACCTTGCCGGTCAGGTCCGCGACGGCCGAGCGGATCCGCGTCGGCGTGACGTCCAGGCCCGCGACGTAGGCGATGCCGCCGTTGATCTCGTAGAGCTGCGCGTTCGGGCCGGGACGACCGGCGCTGGTGCCGCTGGCCCGAACCAGTCCGGCGCTCTCCAGCCGCGCGAGCAGCTGGGAGGCGGTCGGCTTGGACAGGCCGGTGAGGTTGCCGAGGGTGGTGCGAGACAGCGGGCCCTGGGCGAGCAGGAGGTCCAGTGCGGCGCGGTCGTTCATCGCGCGGAGCAGGCGGGGTGTACCGGGTGTGCTGGCCATGAGCTAACCCTGCCCTCCCTCCGGCTCCGAAACTCCGAACCACGCTGCTGACTAGTCAGCGGCTATTGTCCCGCCAACTGTTAGGAAAGTTTCCTATTACCGCGAGACCGTACGGCGGCAGCCGGGCAGGTGTCAATCGATCGTCCGGTTCGATGGCCGGACCGGTGAATTCAGGGTGGGCTAAGTTGTCTGCCCGGTGAGGGCCCGACGCGACTGGGGAAGGCTTTCATTTGGACGTCACGGGGCTGACCGCACTGGCTCGACTGGTGCTCGCGGACCCGGCGGTCGCAGTACTGGATGAGGCGTCGGCCGAGCCGGGTAGTGCGGGGCGCGGGAGTTGGAGCGGGCCAGCGCTGCCGCTACGGAAGGACGGACCGGGGCACACGCCGACCTGCTGGCTGCTGGCGGGCGCTACAGCCAGCTCTGGGCACAGCTGGACCGGCACGTCCAGGACTGTGTCGTCCTAGGGGAGGCGCCAGTCGATCGGGGTGCCGCCCTGCTGCACCAGGAGTTCGTTGACGCGGCTGAAAGGGCGGGAGCCGAAGAAGCCGCGGTCGGCGGACATCGGGCTCGGGTGCGCACTCTCGATGTACGGCGTGCTGCCGAGCATCGGCTTGAGGGTCTGCGCGTCGCGGCCCCACAGGATCGCGACCAGCGGTCCGCCACGCTTCACCAGCGCGTGGATCGCCTGCTCGGTAACGGCCTCCCAGCCCTTGCCGCGGTGCGAGGCCGACTTGCCCGGCTGCACGGTGAGCACCCTGTTGAGCATCAGCACGCCCTGCTCGGCCCACGGCGTCAGGTCGCCGTTGGAAGGAGCCGGTACGCCGACATCCGCCATCAGCTCGCGGTAGATGTTCTGAAGGCTGCGGGGGATCGGCCGGACGTCCGGCGCGACCGAGAAACTCAGCCCGACCGGGTGACCCGGCGTCGGGTACGGGTCCTGCCCGACGATGAGCACCTTCACCTCGTTCAGCGGCTGGGTGAACGCCCGGAGCACGTTCTCCCCGGCCGGCAGATAAGGCCGCCCGGCGGCGATCTCGCCGCGCAGGAACTCGCCCATCCGCGACACTCTCTCCTCGACCGGAGCCAACGCCTCGGCCCAGTCCGGAGCCACCAGTTCGTTCAACGTCTTCACGCTCACCCGCCCAAGCCTCCCACCTCGGCCCCTTCTCCCGCATCCGGGGAGGTGGTGACCGGATCTCCAGCCCATCAAACGAACCCTCGACGCGGATCCCGCAACCGCGACAGGCGGTGCCGGGCGCGCAATTGATGGCCTGGACGCCCGCGTCGCCGTGCCAACGCAGCGCCCCTTGTGTTGTTGGTGTGTTGGTCACCTGGGGCGTTTGAAGCGGCTGATACAAAGGACTCAGCCCCGCAAGGGTATGAGCTTGAACTCCCTTAGTTCATGGGGGTTCACTTGTCTCCGATTGAGCGTCGAGTCACCGGGTGGCGACCTGCTCGAACGGCTTCGGCCGTGGGTGAACTGCAACCAGCCGTGCAACCACGTCCTACTAGTTGCGAACCCGGCGTGGAGAGGTTGGCAGGCGTCATCCAAGTGGAATCGCTGGCTGGCCGCTGGCTCATGTCGACCACTCTGGTTGTCCTGGGTGCTGCACACCGTGGCTAGCTGGTTCGTGATGCTGCCCGTTGAATCCCGAACTGTAGATCGTGCCGAACCGTCGTACCGGTGGGTGGTCGACCGAGCGATGGTTGACACTTACGTGCCATCGTGGCGGGAGCTCTCGCGGGCTCTAATGAAGGTGAAGACGAAGCAGCCGATTGCGAAAAGAGCAAACGGCCCGCTGTTTACAGCTAAGTTGCTCGCGAAGGATTGTCCGTTGTTCAGCTGGTCCGTGGGCATGCTCGCGAGTAAGTCACCTGGGTCGATTGTGACCTGGACGGGCTGCCCCACCTGGGTGCCGAGCTGGTTGCTCGCGGCGAAGTCGACATCGACTAGCCGGCCATCTGGCAGAGCGACGCGAACCTCTAGCGACTCGTTTGACCTGTTGTACTCGAGGACTTCGGTCACGGTGGCCGTAATCTGTTGGCCTCTGGCTCTGAGCACTGATCGATCGCTGTACTCGTCTACGACGTTGATCATGAATGCACAGGCCAATGTGAGTGCTGCAACCCCGAGGAACACCGGGACCATCCATCTGCGCCGGGGAACTCGGAGCGACCAGTTCATGAGACCAAGTGTCGCCGATCCTGCGGCGACCCGCGTCACGGATTTACGGCTACGTCTGAAGCACGCGGGCAGTCCTCCGCGTCACCCTGATGGCCTGACCTCTTCCGTGCCATGGGCGGGGGTCGCATGATCCCCGGTGGCGGTTCGACCCGGATCCTTCCTGGCTACAGGGGTTCGTGCCCATCGGGTTGATGTGCGTTCCAGCCCGTTCGTGGGCGTTGATTCGCGCTCCCGGCTCCCATTTCTCTCCCAGCCGGTCACCTTACGGTCGCCCGTGCCTGCCGCGTCCGCTTCGCAGATACAGCCGCCACAAGACAATCAGGGGCACTGCAAGAGTTGCCACGATGCCGGCCCCTGCCAGCCACCGAATCCAGGGGGCTACTGCACCGTCGCCCGCGACCGCGATGAGAGCTCCAACCACAATCGCGACGCCGCCCACTACGAGGTACCAGGGGCCATCACGCCAATCCCCCGAGCTCAACATGGCGTCCATGCTGTCATCCCCGAGCCATATGGTGCGGCGAGGCTTAAGTTCGACTTGACGCGATCCTTGACCGGCCGTGGCCGTTCGTGGGAGTCGCAGCCAGCTTGGCCGACACCCCTTCGACCACCGGCGAATAGGGGTGAACTGCAAGCGCTCCTGCAACCGCGCGCCCTCGTTGCGAACTCGGGGCGGCATGGTCAGGAGCGGCCATCCCGGGCTTGGCTCAAGTCGTGGCTGGCACACCATCGCCGGTACTGGTCGCTCCGGTTGCTGCACTTTACTGCTGCACCTCGAACCTCCAACCAGCTGATAATCGGGCGTACCCACTCGGCGTTGTCCTACGTTGCTCGAAACCCCTTGATCTCCAGGGCTCTCCTCGCGCTGTGGTCGTTCGTCGCTACTGCGGGATTCCTAACGTTGCCCGTTGAATCCGGAACCGCAAGGCATGCCGAACCGTCGCGCTGGTGTCGGGGCCCGGCGAGTGAAGCACCTCGGTGGTGAAGCTTCATCCGGGAAGGATGCCGCCGTGCGTCCTACGGACGATAGAGGTTGCCCAGGCGGCGGCACATCGGCCTCATCGGAGTCGACGGGCTGGTCTCCATGCGCGGTCTTGCCGCACAAGGACAATCACCAGGCCACCCAGCGAGGCGATACCGACACCGAGGCATGCTGCGGCCCATCCTCGGTACTTGTCGCGGTTGGCGACGAGTCGCTGCGCGTCGGCCTCGGCGATTGCTGTGTGGGAATCATCTGGAAGGCAGAGGATCCTGAGTGGGGGCGCGTACCGGGTTCCTGGGTCGGGGTTCTGGCGCTCCTCATTGCGCGGGATCGGCGTGTCCGCATCGATCCACGAAAGCGCGGTTTGGATGCTCTGCTGATCGGCGGACTTGAACTCGACCTGGACGTCCCTGAGGAACGGGGCTCCCTTCCCGAGGCCAACATCGAAGGTCACACGGTCCGCGACGGCGGGAACACCGGCGCTCAGAAAGCTCTGGCCGGTTTGGGCTCGAAGAGTCAGCTCCGTCACGGCGATCGCCCCGTAGACAGTGAGCACTGTGCCGACGATTCCGAGCCACGTCGCCGGCTGCCTGAGGAACTGTCTCCATTGCACGGGAAATCATTGCATGCCGAGTTGACGCTTACGTGTCAAACGGACGGCACTCCTCTGCGTCGCCCCGATCGACCCCTGACTCCTTCCATGCCATGGGTGGGAGTCGCATTGATGGCCTACGCGGGACGACGCTCATTCCCTTACCTACAAGGCGTTTTCGCCTTCCTGGTTGTTGCGAGTTGGGCCTGCTTCAAGACCGTTGTTGCGCCTGGTTCGCTCCCAAAATCCTCCCAGGGCGGTAGGCGGTCCAGTGACCTGCCGACGCCTCTCCTCGGATGTGCGCTCGGAGGCCAGCACGGGCATTCGGGGTCCTCCGCCGTGCCGTTACGGGCAGCTAACGGGCGTGTCACACCGGGAGCAGACGTAGCGAAGAAGCTGCGAATACCCTCTCGCTGCCTGTGCAGGATGTTGCGTGCGCAGCCGATGGTGGAACGTAGCCGCCGCCCAACACGACCGTGTCGCCCAGTTTGGCAACCGTCTGTCCGGAGGTGTCGACCAGTACGATCGATCCGTCGCGCACGGCTGCTGAGAATCCCGGTGGCCAGGCCACATCGATGTGACGTCCAGCTTTGTGAACGACCAGGCAATTGCAGCCTCGTCCACCGCAAGAATCCCTTCCAGCCGCGCCGCCATCCTCTTTGCCGGGCGCTGCTGGACAGTCAGCCCCGGCGTCTGAGGTGCATCGCCCATCACTCCTGCCCCTCTCTAGAACTTCAAGTTCAGGCCGGGATCGCCGCATCTACTCGTTGGGCTTTTGCGGCTCCGCGCCAGCATCGCGGCCTCAGCACGTCAGTGGATACTCAGGTGCGGGTGGACGCCGGTGGCCTATATCGGCAGCAAGCTGCACGCTTCTATATTTGGTGGCACCCTGACGAAAGGTCGCCCGGTCATGTGTTCGCGGAGAGTCGCCAGGTACCAATGTCGGATAATAGCCGGTATTCCACGGGTGTGGTGGTCGTGATGGTTGATGACCCAGGCTCTCCTCGAGAGGATTCGGTCACTGGGGGTACAGATCGGGACAATGATCGTCTAGTTCCCGGTTTGACGGTTCAGCGTGAAGCCCCCCTCGAGTCGCTGCAGGCTCAATTGATCGGAACCCTCGAGATCGACACTTCGACAAACTGCCTGGTAGTCCGCATTGCAGTCGGCACCGGTGACAGGCTCGTCGACGTCGACGTTGCTTGGCCCCCAGGCTGGAGTGTCGCAATCCGTGACGGCGAGATCGTCCTGATCGACGCCGCCGGGCAAACGGCCCGCAGGCTGGGTGACGAAGTGTGGGTCGGGGGAGGTTCCGTGGACGCCGACCAGGCTGGCGTTGTCTCATGTACAGGCCGCAAGCAGGTGTTCGTGGCGTCTGGGTTCAGTGGTCCTTGAGTTCTCGCCGCGCGATCCTCCCGGCGGCGGGCGTTCGTTGTGCCGACAAGCTGAACGTCGCGACGACTTCCTGGCGTTTGACGGTTACGTGTCAAGTCGTGCGGGCAGTCTTCTCCGCATCGCCGCGATAGCTGCCGAACCGTCCCTTCCATCCTTGCTAGCGGGGCGACGCGGAGCTCCGGGCAGACCGGGCGCATGGATCAGCCGAGGGCAGCGGGTAGCCGGCCGTTTCGGCGACTACCACGTCGACAGGGTGTCGATCGTTGATGGCGAGTTGGGCTGTCTTCGACCCGGCACCCTGTTGGCGCGTGCGCGCCAAAGCCAAGGGGACGCGCCCAGAATGGGCGAAGCGGAGTGGAGGGCAGGTGTCCCACCCTCCGGTGGCGGCGCGCTTTCGGGCCCTGGGGGCCCGTCTTGAAGACGTAGAGAAACTTGTCACACGGCCGGTGAGACCGCGCTTGGATCGCTCCGAGCGGGCGCGCTAGCTTCCCAACCGTTGCTGGAAGGCAAGCCCGATGACGTGGAAGGAGCACCGGTGGAATCCCATGTGACCCGACCATGGAGCCCGAGTCGCGACCTGTACGTGGGCCAATTCCGTTGCTGTCGGCTGCGAATCCGCATGCGACCGGCGTCGGCTCCTCTTCCCATGAGTCGGACACGCGCGCCGTCTCGTCCGCAGCGTGGACCCCGCAGATCAACTACCGCTACGACATCGATTGGTACCTGTGCATGACAAGCACGTCCACCGCCAGAGTGTTCACCATCGACCACGATCTCGATCTGATCGTCCGGGGAGAGGTCTCCGTGAGCGCCGAGGGTCGCGAGGTCGTCGACCGTACCTGGACCGAGAAGGCCAGGGACAATCCGACCTTTCACAACGGTGAACTGCTGTCCCTGTCGGGGTTGCGTTCCACTGAGGGACGCTGGGTCGGCGACCTCGGCTGCACCACCTTCGCCCACTACCTGGCCAACCGCGAACAGGATCTCCCGGCGGCCGACACCTGCTGCCCGGTTGCGGTCAACGTGCTGCCCATCACCAGCGACGGACGTGCGCTCCTCGCTGATGTCGGGAAGACTTCGTCGAGCGCGGGCAAGGTGAAGTTCATCGGTGGCGGCGCAACGCCGGCCGACGTGGTGGACGGAGTGCTCGACGTCCGGGGCGTCATGCGCAGGGAACTGGACGAGGAGTTCCCCGGACTCAACGAGCACTGGTCGACGGCGCCGCGCCTTGAGGCACTCCTCGTCGGCGGCAACCGTCGGCAGGTGGTGCTGTTGTTCGTCGGTCGTCTCCGGATCTCAGAGGCTGAAGCACGCAACCTCTACTTGGGAAGTGCGGACCCGGACCAGGAGCTGAGCGGCGTCCTCGCAGTGGTTCTCGGAACGGCCGGGCTGCATGTGTTCAACCGTCGCGAGGGTCGCCGGTCACTCGACTACGTGGTTCCGGGGTTGATGGCGCAGGTGCGCGCCGACTGGGACGGTGGGCTGGCCGAGGCGAGGCGCTTCCTGGACGGTTCCGATCAGTGAACCCGAGGTACTGTCGCCTGCCGAGCCTCACGTCCTTCGCCTGTCGTCACTAGACCGCGAAGTGCGACAGTCGCAGCCGGTGGGACTGCGAGGGCACGGTTAGCCTGAAATGCTCTGCTCTTCCACGAAGTGCTCGCCACCTTCGTCCCACTCCATGACCACCCTACGGTCGACTGCATGACGCACGACACACCGCCGCAACTCGCCTGCTCGAGCAGTGTGTGTAGACATCCGCGTGGTCCAGGAGATCCTTGGCCGCTCGTCCCTCGCTGTGACGAAGCGGTAAACGCACGTCACAAATCGGCTGGCACGTGACGCTGCCGATCGCATGGGGCGAGCGCGGTGGGGCTGAGCAAGATGACCCCGATTGCAACCACAACTGCAACCACCGGGCGACCCTGGGCGATGGGGTCGATGACGCCCTGCTGTTGGATCGCCTTCTTCTGTTGGTGTGTTGGTCACTTGCGCGGGTTGAGACCCTTGGTACAAATGAGTCGGCCCCGCAAAGGTATGAGCTTGCGGGGCCTTTACGTTGTCGCAGGCCGTTCGCCAGCCCAAGTGAGGGGTATGGCTGTGGGGGTGTGAACAAGAAGTCGGGACCGGGGTCACGTCACTTCTTGTTCAAGGTCCCCGTTTGGTGTCCGAACCCACCACTCACGCCGCGTCTAGCGAGGACGGGCGTTGAGTGGGGCGGGGTGTCAGCCGGTTCGGGTGGTTCGGCCGGAGTCGCCTGGCTCTGCTGGCGGGTGTCAGGCGGTTCGGCCGGAGTCAGCTGGCTCTGGCTAGCGGGTGGCGAGGCGGCGGAGGGCTGTCGTGTAGCGGCGGGCGAAGATGGATTGGGCGGTGCGGGTGGCGCGGCCGCCGAGGCGGGTGTACCAGGTGCCGGGGCGGCTGTAGGCGCGGAGGGTGAAGTAGATGCCGTCCGGTTCGCGGGTGACCAGGAAGGACTCCTCGCCGGCTTCCGGGTGACCTTCCAGCGTCCCGTAGGCGAAGCCGATCCGGTCCGGCTCGTCGACGACCCAGACCACCCGGCACAGCACGGGCAGGCCGAGTGAGCCGATGCCGAGCCGCCCCAGGGAGTTCGCGCCGATCACGGCCGGGCTGTCGGTGGCTTTGATCCGGACGCCGGCCTTGTTGTGCATCTTCCACGTCATCAGCGCCTCGCCCGCGCGACGGAAGAACTCGTCGCCATCGCCGATCCGAGTATGCAGTTCGAGCCGGTGGTAGCCGGGCGGCGTCTCGTCGAACCGGGTCGACCCCACCACGTCGTAGCTGAACCTGCGCCCCGCGAGATCCGCCAGCTTCATCCGACCTTCTCCTTCAGCCGTTGCCAGGCAAGTAACCCGCACAACGCAAAGCCAACCGCATTGGCCAGGCCATGCGTGGCGACCATCCACTCCAGCGGCAGGTAAGGCGTGTCGACCACGTGCCCGAGCGCCCACGAGAGCGCCAGCAACATCGTCACCACGAGCACCGACGCCGAGGCCGTCAACAACACCCGGCCGACCCGATCCGCGGCCTCCCGGGACCGCCGCCACAACGCCCACCCGACCAACCACATGCCAACCGTCAGTACTGCGGCGCCCAGCAACTCGACGGGATCACCGAGGAAGAACCCGAGCAGCACGATCCCCGTCCCCAACGGCACGCTGATCGCCGCGGCGGTCGCCGCCTGCCCACTAGCGGATCCCACCACCAGGCAGGCGATCAAGGCCGCGGCGAATCCCGCGAAATGGAAGTGCGCCACCGTCAACGACAACACCGTGAGGCTGAAGCCGAACAACTCGTACGACGAACGCTCCGCGACCAGCGACAACGCCGCGATCGACGGAGTCACCAGCGCCGTGTACAGCGCGATCTCCCGCGCCCGCAGGCGTTTCCGCCGCAGGAAGTCAGCAGCAGCCAGTACTCCGAGCGCCAGCGTCCCGGCGAGGTAGATCGAGGCCAGCGTGATCGAGAGTGCTCCCCGATCCAGCCAGAGCGACACAACGCCGGGCACGGCGACGACGAGCCACCACCGGCGGACGGTCGTACTGCCTGGCAGGTCCACCAGGGCGAGGCCGAGCGGGACGATCACCACCATCCCGAGGCTCACGACCAGGTGGACCAGAACCAGCACCTACCTACCGCCCTCCGCCATTCGTGCCGCAAGCACCTAAGATCGTCCGGCTCAGTGCACCAGCGATCGGACGCCATCCGACGCCGGCCACTAGCTCGCCTTCAGGCTGCTGGTCTTGTCTTCCTTCAGCGCTTGGAAAAGCGCCTTCGCCTTGGCCGTGTCCCACTTGACCGCGGAACCGTGTGGCGTGCTGAGGTTGTTGTCCGAGATCGGCACGGTCAGCGTGACCCCGTCACCGCCGCCGGCGACCGCCTTCATGCCGCGGGCGAACTTGAACAGGTCGAGCGGACCGGTGCCCTCGTCGATCGTCAGCGCGTCGGCGCTCGCGGTGCCGAGCCTGAAGTAGCGGACCGGGTTCAGGATGGTGGCCGGCGAGACGCCCTTCTCGGCGATCGCGCCGATCATCTCGCGCTGCCGCTGCACCCGGCCGAGGTCGCCGAGCGGGTCGGACTTGCGGGCGCGGACGTAGCCGAGCGCGTTCTCGCCGTCGAGCTGCTGGCAACCGGCCGGCAGGTTGATGTGTGCATCCTTGTCTTTCATTGCCTTGGGCAAGCACATCTTGACGCCGCCGACGCTGTCCACGATCGAGGCGAAGCCGCCGAAGCCGATCTCGACGTAGTTGTCGACGCGCAGCCCGGTGACCCCCTCGACGGTCTGGATCAGCAGCTTCGGGCCGCCGAAGGAGAACGCGGCGTTGATCTTGTTCCGGCCGTGGCCCGGGATCTGCACATAGCTGTCCCGCGGCAGGCTGATCAGTGCGGTCGGTCCGGACTCGGGCACGTGCAGCAGCATGATCGAGTCGGTCCGCTGGCCGGCCGCGTTGCCGGTGTGCAGCTTGGCGCGCTCGGCCGGGGTCATCCCTTCGCGGCTGTCCGACCCGACCAGCAGGTACGTCGTGCCGGGGGTCTCGGCCGGGCGCTCGCCGGCCGGCATCGCGTCGACCTTGTCGATCTTGCCCCACGCGTAGAGCGGGACGCTGATCAGCACCAGCAGGAACAGCAGGACTATCAGTCCGATGATCCGGCCGAACCAGTTGCGCCGCTTCTTGGGCGTCCGGACGGGCGTCCGGCTGACGAAGCGCGGGTCGATGGGCTGCGGTTGACTCATGGGTCGACCGTAGCGAACCACGGGTCGTTCCCGCGTCGGTCGCCCGAAGGGTCTTCACCCGATACTTTCAGACCGTGGGTGGGCATCGCCTCGATCAAAAGGACGATTTCGACCCCGCGAGCGAACCGATCCGCCGGAACGCGCGCGGCGACTGCCCGACGCGAGAGGTGAACAACCTGCTGAAGTACGCCGGATCCTCGTACCCGACTTCCCGAGCGATCGCCGCCACCGGCGCGTCCGTCTCCGCCAGCAACGCCTTCGCCGTGTTCAGTCGCGTGGTCAAGATCACCTCCTGAGGCGTCACCCCGGCCGCTGACCGGACACCTTCTCGCAGCTCGTGCACGTTCAGCCGCAGCGCCTCGGCGTACTGCTGGATCGACAGCGGACGGCAGGCCAACCCCCGCAATCGTTCGACGAGGTCCCCGCCCGACTCGTCCTGTGCCGCGACGCCGATGAGCTCGAAGAGAGCCGCCACAGCCTGTACGTCGGTACTACGCTCGCCGCCTCCGGTGACCCGGAGGACCTTGGCGAAAGCTCTTTCGACAGCCCGGGAGTCGGCGTACCGGCGTACGGGGTGTGCCGCGTCCAGGTAGCCGAGTGAGGTGAGCGCTTCGGCAGCCGTACCGCCGAACAAGGTCCACGACTGCTGCCAGCGGGTGGACGGGCGATAGCCATGCAGGACGCCAGGAAAGAGCCACAGCAGCGCAGGCGCCTCCACCTCGTGCAGCACCCGGTCTGCGCCGTGCAGGAGGTGGCCGCGGCCGTGGCGGACGAGGACCAGGGCGTGGCAGCCGAGAGCACGTTCGGGGCTGGCGCCAGGCCGGTTCTCCTGCTCGCCGGCTCCTAGGCAGAAAAGTCCAAGTTCTCGCTGGGCTTGGCTTGGTGTGAAGTAGGTCGACCAGTTGGCCATGTCGACAAGAATCCAAGAACTGACCGCTCGAGTCCATTCACGAGCTAGGTGGAGTGCCGCTGGAATAGGACGGTGCTGACTTCCAATGGGTATGTGCTGAATGAGTCCGCGGGGCGCTTGGGCGAGTTGGAGGCTGTCCCGGACCAAGAGCGTGCCGACCGCCAGGCGTTGCGGGCGCGGTTGGGGCGCGACGGCTACCTGTACTTGCGCGGCCTGCTTGATCCCGAAGAGGTCCTGGAGTTCAGGAAGTACTACTTCGAACGCACCGCGGGCGCGGTGGAGCGGGCTGCCTTCAGAAAGGTGTTGTTCGGCGAGGTTGTCCCCGGGCCGGAGTACGCGGCCTTCTGTGGACAGCCGGCGCTGCGGGGGTGGTTCGAGTGGTTCCTCGGCGGTGAGACGTTTCTGCACAAGCGGAAGATCATCCGGCAGACGTCACCCGGGGAACGGGGGATCGGGTTCGCCACGCAGGCGCACTACGACCTCGTCTACCTGCGCGAGGGCACGGATCGCGTGCTGTCGGCCTGGATCCCACTCGGGGACTGCCCGGTCACGCTCGGCGGGCTCACCTACCTGGAGGGCAGTCACCACCGGGTACTGCGCGAGGAGGCCGCGGGCACCTTGAAGCGCCCAGCCGCGTCGATCACGGCCGATCTGCCGTCACTGGCCGACGAGTACGACGCGCGCTGGCTGGTCACCGATTACGCGGCCGGCGACGTCGTCATCCACACGGCCCACACCGTCCATGCGGCCCTGGACAACGTCGACCCGGACGGAACCACCCGCCTGTCGACCGACATCCGCTACCAACTCAGCACCGCACCTGTCGACGCCCGCTGGCAGCACCACTGGCACGACCAGGACGGCCTCTGACCCGACGGCCTCAGACAGCCGTTGATCGCCCCCTGACGAGGACGGCATCTGATCGCCCGTATTCCGGACCGCTCTCGCTAACGACAATCATTTCGGTTAAGGTCTTTCCCGACTGATCGGGCCGACGTTTGGGGTATCGGCCGGGCGGTACGAGTCTGAGGAGAGCCGTGAATCGCAACGAGTTGGTCGCCGGCGTGGCAGCCAAGGCGGGCATCCCGCGGAACCAGGCCGAGAAGGTCCTCGACGCGCTGGGCGACGTCGTCACCGAGGCCGTGCACAAGGGCGACAAGGTCTCGCTGACCGGCCTGCTGAGCATCGAGCGGGTACTGCGCGCGCCGCGGACCGGTCGCAACCCGCAGACCGGCGAGCCGCTGTCGATCCCGGCCGGCTACTCCGTCCGCCTCTCCTGCGGCAGCCGCCTGAAGGCCGCCGCCCGCGGCAACCTCCGCACCGTCTCCTGAGAAACCCACTCTGCTCTGCCCTCCGGGGTGGAGGGCAGCGCAGAGGTCCGTCAGCGGTGGACCGCCGTCACCCAGTACGGCGTGGTCGGGGTTGGCGGCGTGGTGAACCGGGCGTTCGGCAGGTAGATGCGCTTGCCGAAGAACGCCGCGGTGGTCGGTACGTCGAAGTCGGTGCTGGTGATCGTCCGGATCTGCTGGCCCCTGGTGCCGGAGTTGTTCAGGTCCAGCACGGCGATCTGGTTCAGCCGGTTCTGTACGACGTACAGGGTGTCGCCGGAGCGCAGCAGGCCGTCGCCGGCGGTCATCAGGAGTCCGCCGAGGTTGACCTGCTTCGTCGCGCCGGTGCGCGGGTCGACCCGGAACAGGAGCCCGGTCACGGACTGCACGATGATCAGCGCCCGGCCGTCGGGGGTGAGGGAGATCCCGTTCGCGTTGGTGCCCGCCGCGTCGTGCTGGTAGTCACCGGTGAGCGGGACGGTCCGGACCGCCGACTGTCCGGGCAGCTTGCCGTGGCGACCGAGCGGGACCTTGTAGAGCACGGGCTGGCGCGAGTCGGTGAACCAGGCCGCGTCCTTGCTGAGGATGACGTCGTTCACGAAGGTCGGCGTCGCGGTGGTGAACTTGTAGCTCGCGAGCACGTTGCCGGTCCGGGTGTCGATCACCCGGCCGTCGCCGCCGGCCGCGCCAGCCACGAACAGCCGGCCGCGCTGGTCGACCTTCATGCCGAGCGACGCGGTGCCGGGGCCCTGACTGATCACCCGGCCGTTGCCGGTCCGGAGATCTGCCCGGTAGATGTCACCGTCGACCCGCGACCCGAAGTACGCCTTGCCGGCGCGGTCGATCGCGATGCCCTCCGGCTGGAAGCCGGCCGGGAGGTCGAAGTGGGTCGGGAAGCGGACCGAGTGGCTCGCGGCCGTGGAGGCGACCGTGCCGGCCATCGTCGATCCGCTGGTGGTTGCGTTGGCCTCGTTGGTGCCGAACCTGATCTTGTCGCACAAGCCGTCGTCGTCGCTGGTCTTGACGGTGGAGCCGACAGCTGGACCGACAGCAGGGCCGCTGGTGGCGGCGCCAGTCGTGAGGGCGGAGGCGGTGAGGCTGCCTAGGAGCAGTGCGGGGAGGCCGAGAGTCGCAGCGAGCACGCGGCCGACCTGTCTTGGCAGTGGGCGTTGCATGGCGGGTGTCCTCCAGTGGGTGACCTGAGCCGCCTCGACGCCCCCGAAAGCCGACGCAGCGGCTGGTTGTGCATTCAACAATAGGTGAACGAGCAGCAGACCTGAACGGTTCGATCCGGCCGATATCCACTCATTCCGCGACCGCTCACCGGGTACTGTCGCCGACAGTGGTTTTGACGCTCGCACGCAGCAGAGGAGCACCGCAGGAATGACAGCAGGGATCGATATCTCGGATCTGTCCACGACGGTCCGGCCGCAGGACGATCTGTACCGGTACGCCAACGGACCGTGGCTGGAGCGGACCGAGATTCCCGCGGACAAGGCGATCTACGGCGCCTTCCACGCGCTCTTGGACACCGCCGAGAAGAATGTCCGCGGGATCGTCGAGCAGACCGCCGCCGACCAGCACCCCGAGGGCACCGAGGCTCGCAAGATCGGCGACCTCTACACCAGCTTCATGGACGAGGAGACGATCGAGCGGCTCGGCGCCGGCCCGATCGCGGACCAGCTCGAGCAGGTCGCGTCCATCAAGGACCTGGACGGCCTCGTCGCCGCGCTCGGCGCGCTGGAGCTCCAGGGTGTGCCCGGGATCTTCTACTACGGCGTCGACATCGACGCGAAGAAGTCCGACGAGTACATCGTGTACATGACCCAGGGCGGCCTCAGCCTGCCCGACGAGTCGTACTACCGCGAGGACAACTTCGCCGACGTGCGGACGGCGTACGTCGCCCACCTGGCCCGGATGCTCGACCTGGCCGGGCTGGCGGACGCCACTGCGGCGGCCGACCGGATCCTCGCGCTCGAGACCCGGCTGGCCGGCGGCCACTGGGACCGGGTCAGGAACCGCGACGTCTCCGCGACCTACAACAAGGTCGACCGGGCCGGGCTCGAGGCGCTGACCCCCGGGCTGGACTGGTCCGTCTGGCTGACCAACGCCGGCGTACCGGAGAGCGCGTTCGAGCAGCTGGTGGTCCGCCAGCCCGACTACCTCACGACCGCTGCCGAGGTACTGCGCGAGGTGGAGCTCGAGCACTGGAAGGAATGGCTCAGCTGGCGCGTCGTCCGCAACGCGGCCCCGCTGCTGAGCACGACGTTCGTCGACGAGAACTTCAGCTTCTACGGCAAGACCCTGACCGGCGCGCCGGAGCTGCGGGAGCGGTGGAAGCGCGGCCTGGACGTGGTCGAGAACGCGCTGGGTGAAGCCGTCGGCCAGCTGTACGTCGGCGAGTACTTCCCGCCGATCGCCAAGGCCCGGATGGTCGAGCTGGTCGCCAACCTGGTCGAGGCCTACCGGCAGCGGATCGACGCGCTCGACTGGATGGGTCCGGAGACCCGGCAGCAGGCGCTGGACAAGCTCGGCGCGTTCACGCCGAAGATCGGCTACCCGGACAAGTGGAAGGACTACAGCGGCCTCGAGGTGCAGGCGGACGACCTGGTCGGCAACGTGCGTCGCTCGGTCGCCGTGGAGACCGCGCGCGACCTGGCCAAGCTCGGGCAGCCGATCGACCGGACCGAGTGGCTGATGACGCCGCAGACGGTGAACGCGTACTACAACCCGCGGATGAACGAGATCGTCTTCCCGGCCGCCATCCTGCAGCCGCCGTTCTTCGACCTGGAGGCCGACGACGCGGTGAACTACGGCGCGATCGGCGCGGTGATCGGGCACGAGATCGGTCACGGCTTCGACGACCAGGGCTCGAAGTACGACGGCGCCGGTAACCTCAACGACTGGTGGACCGACGACGACCGGGCCGCCTTCGAGGAGCGGACGGCGAAGCTCGTCGCGCAGTACAACGCGCTGGAGTCGACCGACGCGCCCGGGAACAAGGTGAACGGTGAGCTGACGCTCGGCGAGAACATCGGCGACCTCGGCGGCCTCTCGATCGGGTACGTCGCCTACGAGCTGTCCCTGGACGGCGGGGAACCGCCGGCACCGGTGGACGGCCTGACCGCAGCCCAGCGGTTCTTCCTCGCCTGGGCGCTGGGCTGGTCCACCAAGGCCCGCGAGGCCGAGGCGATCCGCCGGCTGGCGATCGACCCGCACTCGCCGCCAGAGTTCCGCTGCAACGCGGTCGTCCGCAACATCGACGCCTTCCACACCGCCTTCGACGTCACCGAGGACGACGACATGTGGCTGTCCCCCAAGGACCGCGTCAAGATCTGGTGACCCGCCCGGCGCCCCAGCCGTCGGCGCACCTGCCGACGCTGTGGGCGAACCTCTCAGGGGTCAACCCTCCACCAGGTGGGTTGCACCACGAGAATCTGACGGTGCAACCCACCCTCTCAGGGGTCAACCCCTGAAAGGGTGGGGCGCACAACGGCTAGCCGGCCATCCAGTTCTGGATGCCCTCGATGTCGCGGGGCATGGCGGCCGAGAGGTTCTCGGTGCCGTCGTCGGTGATGAGGATGTCGTCCTCGATCCGGATGCCGATGCCGCGCAGGTCCTCCGGGACGGTGAGGTCCTCGGCCTGGAAGTAGAGGCCGGGCTCGACGGTGAGGACGTAGCCGGTCTCGAGGTCGCCCTTGTTGTACTTCTCGGCACGGGCGGCCGCGCAGTCGTGCACGTCGAGGCCGAGCATGTGGCTGACGCCGTGCAGCGTGTAGCGCTGGTAGATCATGCTGTCCGGGTCGAGCGCCTCGTCGGCGGAGACCGGCAGCAGCTCCATCGCGTCGAGCCCGCGGACGATGACGTCCATCGCGGCCTCGTGGCCGGCCCGGAACGTCACGCCCGGGCGGAGCGCCGCGATGCCCGCGTTCTGCGCGTCCAGCACGAGCTGGTAGAGCTCACGCTGGCGCGGGGTGAACTCGCCGTTGACCGGCAGCGTGCGGGTGATGTCGGCGGTGTAGAGGTTGCGGTTCTCCACGCCCATGTCGAGCAGCATCAGGGTGCCGTCGTTCACCTGGCCGTCGTTCTCGATCCAGTGCAGCGTGGTCGCGTGCGGTCCGGCGGCGGCGATCGACGTGTAGCCGACGTCGTTGCCCTCCGCCCGGGCGCGACGCCAGAAGGTCCCCTCGATCCAGCGCTCGCCGTACTTGCGGACCTTGTCCATCTCGCTCAGCACGTCGGAGAAGCCGCGGTGGGTGATCGCGCAGGCCTCGCGAAGCTGCTCGATCTCCCAGGCGTCCTTGACCAGGCGCAGCTCCGACAGCGTGAACGCGAGCTCCTTGTCGCGCTCGGCGTCGGTGCCGGCTCCGCTCAGCAGCGAGGCGATCGAGCTGTCCTCGCCCCGGCGGATGCGGGTCGGTACGTCGTTCTTCAGCGCGTCGGCGAGCCCGTCCACGTGCCGGGTCTCGATGCCGTACTCCTTGGCCGTCTCGGTCAGCGACGGACGACGGCCGGCCCACAGCTCGCCGTACATCCGGTCACGCCAGAACTCCTCGCCCTCGCTGCGATCCGCGCGCGGCCGGAAGTAGAGCACCGGGTCGTGGCCGGTGGTGCCGTTGGGCTCGAGCACCAGGACGGCGTCCGAGCTCTGGTCGCCGACCAGCCAGACGTAGTCGGTGTGCGGCCGGAAGGCGTAGTCGGTGTCGTTCGAGCGGACCTTGTAGGTGCCGGCCGGGATCACCAGCCGCTCGCCCGGGAACGCCTGCGAGAGCGCGTCCCGTCGCTTCGCCGCCCACGCGCCGACGTCGCTCAGCGTGACATCGGTTCGCTCGGTCTCACCCCAGCCGGAGTTCATGAACTCCCGCAGCTTCTCGCCCGACGGAGTGTCGTGGCTGGCGGTCTTCGGGGCGTTCTCCGTGCTCTCGGTCATCGTCGACCCATCCTCATCTCGCCTGGTTCAGCGCGCGGTGTGCAGTTGATCGCCGCGGAGCGTGCTGCTGTCCGGCAGCACCTCGGCGGGGTCCGAGCCGATGCGCGTGATCGCATTGTGCTCGTCCACGAAGACTACGCTCGGCGCGAAGGTCTTCGCCTCCGCAGTGTCGAAGATTCCGTACGCGATCAGGATCACCAGGTCGCCGGGATGGATCAGGTGCGCGGCGGCGCCGTTGATGCCGACGATGCCAGAACCGCGCGGACCCTCGATCAGGTACGTCGACAGCCGGTTGCCGTTGCTGATGTCGACGATGTCGACCTTCTCGCCGGGCAGCAGGTCCGCCGCCTCCATCAGGGCGACGTCCAGCGTGCAGGACCCGACGTAGTCCAGGTCCGCCTGGGTGACGGTGGCCCGGTGCACCTTCGACTTCATCATCTCGCGCTGCATGGCGGCCATCATCCAGGTCCCACCCATCACTGTCAGTGGCGGCCGTCACCCCGGCGCCCGTACTGCGAGCGCCGGGGCAGTGCTCACCGCGAAGCGAGCTCGGGTTCGCGGGGCTCGGGGACCGGGGGTTCGATCTGGCGGCGGAGTTTCTCGCCTTCTACGTCGACGTCCGGGAGGAGGCGGTCGAGCCAGCGGGGGAGCCACCACGCGGAGCGGCCGAGCAGCGCCATCACGGCCGGGACGATCGTCATCCGGACCACGAACGCGTCGATCGCGACAGCGAAGGCCAGTCCGAACCCGATCTCCCGGACCAGCGTCTCGGTGGACAGGATGAACCCGGAGAACACCGCGACCATGATCACCGCAGCGGCCGTGACCACCCGCGCGCTGTGGCCGAAACCGTCCACCACCGCGGTCCGTGGAGCCGCGCCGTGGACGTGCTCCTCCCGCATCCGGGTGACCAGGAAGACCTGGTAGTCCATCGCCAGCCCGAACACGATCCCGACCAGGAACACCGGCAGCATGCTGATGATCGGCCCGGTCTGACCTTCGATCCCGAACAGCCCTGCGAACCAACCCCACTGGAACACCGCGACCACCGCTCCGAACGTCGCCGCCACCGTCAGCAGGAACCCCAGCGTCGCCTTCAACGGCACCAGCACCGACCGGAACACCAGCATCAGCAGCAGGAACGCCAGCCCCACGATCAACGAGAGATACGGCACCAGAGCGTCACTCAGCTTGGCCGAGATGTCGATGTTGAAGGCCGTCCCACCCGTCACCGAGACCTCGGCGCCACCCGACTCCGGCGCGTTCCGGATCGCCTGCACGAGATCCTTCGTCTCGGTCGTACTCGGACCACTCGCCGGAATCACCGTCAGCAAGGCGGTATCGCCCGCGGGGTTGAAGGTCGGCGGAGTCACCACCGCCACATCCGGCAACCCGCGTACTACGTTCGCAGTACTCGCGGCGGCCGCTTTCGGATCGGCGGAGGCGGCTGCGTCGACCACGACCATCAGTGGTCCGTTGAAGCCCGGGCCGAAGCCGTCCGACAACAGTTCGTAGGCCTTGCGCTGGGTGGAACCGGCCGCGGCGGTGCTGTCGTCGGGCAGTCCGAGTTCCAGGTCGACCGCCGGGATCGCCAGTGCTCCGAGGCCGATCACCGACACCAGCAACACGGCGACCGGCCGGCGGGTGACGAATCCGGCCCACCGGCGACCGGCAGTCGGCTTGCCGCTGGAGGCCTCCGGATCACCGCCGCGCAGACCGGGGATCCGGCCACCGAGGACCCGGCGTCCGGCCATGCCCAGCAGCGCGGGCAGCAACGTCAACGCGATCGCCACCGCCAGTACGACGGTGAACGCGGCCGCGAATCCCATCTGGGTCAGGAACGGGATGTCCACCACGAACAGACCGGCCAGGGCGATCACCACGGTCAGCCCGGCGAAGACGACCGCGGAACCAGCGGTTCCCACGGCTCGGCCGACGGCTTCCTCGGGTTCCAGGCCGGTGCTCAGCTCGTGCCGGTAGCGCGACATGATGAACAGCGCGTAGTCGATCGAAACCGCCAGCCCGATCATCACCGCCAGGATCGGCGTCCCCGAGCCGATGTCGATGAAGCCGGTCGCGGCGGTGATCGCGGTGGCGCCGATGCCGATCCCGACGATTGCCGAGAGCAACGGTAGTCCGGCCGCGATCAGCGAGCCGAAGGTGATCAGCAGAACCACCGAGGCCACCCCGATACCGATCACCTCGGCCAGGCTCTGCTCGTCCTGGACCTGCATCGCGTCGCCGCCGTACTCGACCGTCAACCCCGCGGCGCGAGCCGGCTCGACCGCTGCGGCGACCGCGTCCTGGGCTTCGGGAGTCACCTCCTGCGCGGTCACGTCGTACGCGACCTGGGCGTAGCCGGTCCGGCCGTCGGCCGAGATCGCCTTGGCGGCAAAGGGATCCGCGACGGCCGCCACCTGCGGAGCCGACTGGATCCGGCCGAGCGTGCTCTTCACCAAGGCGCTGTTGCCGGGCGAGCTGAGATGCTCACCCGGTGCGGCCTGGAAGACGATCCGGGCGGTGGCGGCGTCCGCGCCGGCCTGCGGGAACCGCTTCTCGAGCAGGTCGACCGCACGCTGCGACTCTGTGCCGGGGATCGAGAAACCGTTGGCCGTCGGCCCGGACAACGTGGCGGCGCCGGTGACGCCCGCGGCGAGCAGAGCCAGCCAGACGAACACCACCCAGCGGCGTTGGCGGAACGCGAACCGGCCGAGCCGGTAGAGGTAGGTAGCCATGCTGACGATCGTTCCGACTGGACCCCCTAGTCCGCGTCCGCCAGCCGTGGACTCTTCCCCGTACTGCGCCTGCCGTACCCGCCTACTACACCGGGTGTACGCCGACCCCGCCCGGCTGTACTCCGATCACGCCGGGCTGCTGCTCCGAGCCCGGTTGCTGCGCCGAGCCCGGCTGTTCCGGGGTACCAGGCTGTTGCGGGGCGCCGGCTCGAACCAGGCCGGTGCGGTAGGCGATCACGACGAGCTGCGCCCGGTCGCGGGCTTCAAGTTTCACCATCGCCCGGTTGACATGGGTCTTGGCGGTCAGCGGCGACAGCACCAGCCGTTCGGCGATCTCGTCGTTGGACAGGCCGAGCGCGACCAGGCCGACCACCTCGCGCTCCCGCTCGGTCAGCACCGACAACTCGCCGGATCCCGTCGCCGGGTCGAGCTCGGGCTGGGCCAGGAACCGGTTCATCAGCCCGCGGACCGCCTTCGGCGAGAGCAGCGCGTCGCCGCGTGCGACCACCCGGATCGCGCTGATCAGCTCGTGCGGCTCCACGCTCTTGCCGAGGAAGCCGCTGGCACCGGCCCGGATCGCCTCGAAGACGTACTCGTCCACCTCGAAGGTGGTCAGGATCAGCACCTTCACCCCGGCCAGCGACTCGTCCGCGGTGATCAGCCGGGTCGCGGCCAGCCCGTCCAGCTCGGGCATCCGGATGTCCATCAGGATCACGTCGGCGCGTTCGGTCCGGGCCAGCTCGTAGGCCTGCCGGCCGTTCGCCGCCTCAGCAATGACCTCCAGACCGGGCGCTGAGTTCACCAGCACCCGGAACCCGCTGCGGATCAGCGTCTGGTCGTCGGCCAGCAGCACCCGGATCGTCACCTGTGTCTCCAGTCTCCAGAGGTAGGACGGCACGAACCCGGAACCCGCCGTGCGGCAGCGGCCCGACGGTGACGTCGCCACCGACCGCGGTCACCCGCTCCCGCATGCCGAGCAGCCCGTGGCCGGCGCCGACAGGCCCGGCCGCGGCGCTGCGGTACGGCGTACCGGGGTGGCCGCCGTCGTCGGTGGTCTCGATCGTGAGCGAGCCGCGTTGCGCCTCGAAGCGGACCTGGACCACCGAGCCGGGCGCGTGCTTGACCACGTTGGTGAGGGATTCCTGCAGGACGCGGTAGGCGGTCAGCTCGATCACGTCCGGGAGCGGCCCGGAGGCCGGCGGCTGCCAGTCGACGACGAGACCAGCCGCGGTGAACGACTCGATCAGCGCGCCGAGCTCCTGCAGGGAAGGGGTGGGGGCGGTCGGCAGCGAGCCGTCGCCCGAGCGGCGCAGTACGCCGAGCAGCACGGTCAGCTCCCGCAGTACGGTCCGGCCGCCTTCGCGGACCAGCGCGAGCGCGCGGTCGGCCTCGTCGGGCTGCTCGCGGAGCAGATGGGACGCGACCCCGGCCTGGACGTTCATCAGGGCGATGTGATGGGCGATCACATCGTGCAGCTCGTGGGCGATCCGTAGCCGCTCGTCGATCACCCGCCGCTCCGCCTCCTCCTCGCGGGACTGTTCGGCCCGTCGGATCCGCGCCTCGAACTCGGCCTGGTAGGCGCGCCGGTTCCGGACCGCCTCGCCGATGGCGGCGCCGAACAGGACGAGGACGGCGACCGAGATGTTCGCGAGCAGGTTGCCGTCGGTGAAGAGGGTCGCGACGGTGACCGTGATGACGGCGACGCTGACGAGCGCCACCAACCGCGTCAGCCGGTCCTTCTGGATCACGACCGTATAGATCGCCGCGGCGAGCGCCAGACCGATCGGGCTCTTCACCTGCTCGGTGATCGCATAGCCTGTCACGGCCAGCATGGTGATCGCGAGCACCACCAGCGGTGCCCGGCGGCGGAAGACCAGCGAACCGGCGGCGATCGCGACCAGGAGCACCCCGGTCACCGTGAGGTCGATCTGCTCGCCGGAGTGCCGATCGCCCGGCTGGATCAGATTGATCGCCAGGATGACCAGCGCGAGGGCGACGTCGGCCGCCACCGGATGCACGCTGTACCCGGCGTACCAACGTCGAGGCGCGCCCATCCCCTCACAGTACGTGCCCCCGGCCGCCCGCCACGTCCTCCAAAGGCCGTATCCACCCGGTACTACGAACGCAGTACTCCGGGACCAGTCAGCGAAGCTCGGCGTGGTGGGGCAGCTCGTGGGAGGCCTGTACTGCGAGGGCGCGCAGGGTTTGGTACCGCGGGCGCAGTCCGGCGACGCGGTCCAGGTCGTCCTTGTCCGGGGCCAAGGTTTCGCCGCCGGGGGTGGGGGAGAGACCCAGGGCGACAGCGGCGGCGCCTCGGGCTCCTACCTCGGGCTCGGAGCAGGCTGTCGTCGAGCGGGCGAAGGTCGCGGTCAGGCAGCGGCGCCACCACGCGGATGCGTCGATGCCGCCACCGCCGAGCACGACCTCGAGTTGATGGCCGAAGAGCGAGTCGAGCATCCGCAGCCCGCGGTCGATCTCCAGGGAGGCGCCCTGTAGTGAGGCGGCGAGCAGATCCGCGCCGGTGTCGTCGAACGACAGCCCGAAGTAGACGCCCGAACCACTCGGCACCGTCTCCGGCGGCCGGGTGCCCGCCTGGAAGGGGATCGCGATCACCCGCGTGGACCCGACCTCCACTCCGACCGGCTCGCGGCGCTCGCCCTCGAGCCGCAGCACGTCGGTCAGCCAGGCGTGCAGGTTTCCCGCGGCGGAGAAGGCCATTCCGGTCACCGCGCGCTTGTCGTCCACGCGGTACCGCCACAGCTCCCACGGCAACTCGGGCGCGCCCTCAATCGGGTGGACCACCCGCACGGCGGCCGACGTACCGACCGTCACGGCCGCGGTGGATTCGTCGTACGCGCCGGTGCCCACGTTCGACGCGGCGCCGTCACCCGTCGGCGGATGCACCGGTACGCCGACCAGCCCCGGCCAGCGTCGCGCGTACTCCGGGGAGAGGGAACCCGTCCAGCCGGTGGGAACGATCGGCGGCAGGTGCTTCTCGGTGACACCCGCGACCGCGAGTGCCTCCTCGTCGTACCGGCCGGAGGCGAGGTCCAACGTGCCGGTGCCGGAGGCAATCGAGACCGAGGTGACCCGCTCGCCGGTCAGCCGCTCGAGCACGAGGTCCGGCAGACCCGCGTAGGAGGCGGCCGGGACGATCGAGGCCAGCCAAGGGATTCGCCGGGTCCAGTAGAGCCGGTGCAGCCAGGCGCCGGTCCGAGCGTGGAACGCGTGCTCGTCGAAGGACGAGTCCAGCGAAAGCGGCACGGTCCGCGTGTCCACCCACGGGATCACCGGCGTCAGCGGCTCGCCCGAACCGTCGAGGGCGACGATCGAGTGCCACTGCGAGGACAGCACGATGTCGCCGATTCCGGTCAGGTGCCCGTTCTGCTGCAACTCGTCCAGGCAGCCGAGCAACCCCTCGACGTAGCCGTGCAGATCCAGCGTCGCCTCGCCGCCCGCGCCGTACGCCGGGGAGATCTTGTGCCGGGCCAACGCGCCGGGCACGGGTGAGGCGTCGGCCGTCAGTACCAGCGCCCGGGCCGACGAGGTGCCCAGATCCAGCGCGAGGATCCGTTGGTCAGTCTTCGGCATGCAGCGCCTTCAGGAAGGAGGCGGCCCAGACGTTCACGTCGTGCGCGGCCAGGTGTTTGCGCATCGCCTTCATCCGGCGGCCGAGTTGCCGGTCGTCGGTGTTCATCGCGTCGACGATGGTGTCCTTCATCCCGTTGATGTCGTGCGGGTTCACCAGAAACGCCTGCCGGAACTCGTCCGCCGCGCCGGCGAACTCGCTCAGTACCAGGGCGCCCGTGTCGTCGTACCGGCAGGCGACGTACTCCTTGGCGACCAGGTTCATGCCGTCGCGCAGCGGGGTGACCACGGCGACGTCGGCGGCCCGGAACAGCGCGGCCATCTCGGTCCGCGAGTACGAGGTGTGCAGGTAGTTGATCGCGGGCGTGCCGATCCGGCCGTGCTCGCCGTTGATCCGGCCGACCAGCAGTTCGATCTCGTCGCGCAGCACCCGGTACTGCTCCACGCGCTCCCGGCTAGGGGTCGCCACCTGAACGAACACCGCGTCGTCGACGGACACCCGGCCCTCGTCCAGCAGTTCGCCGAACGCGCGCATCCGCTGCCGGATGCCCTTGGTGTAGTCGAGGCGGTCCACGCCGAGCAGGATGTGCGCGGGGTTGCCGACCTCCTCGCGGATCTCCCGGGCCCGGGCCTCGGTCTCCGGCTGGCGGGCCAGTTGCTCGAGCTCGCCGACGTCGATCGAGATCGGGAACGCCTTCGCCCGGACGATCCGGTCGTCCGGCAGGTGGATCCGGTCGCCGCGGGTCCGCAGGCCCATCCGGTTGCGGGCCAGGCGGGCGAAGTTCGAGGCCGCGCCGGGCCGCTGGAAGCCGACCAGGTCCGCGCCCATCAGCCCGTCCAGGATCTGCCGGCGCCACGGCATCTGCGCGAACAACTCGGTGGGCGGGAAGGGGATGTGCAGGAAGAAGCCGATCCGTACGTCGGGCCGCAGCCGGCGCAGCATCGCCGGGACCAGTTGCAGCTGGTAGTCGTGCACCCACACGTCCGCGCCCTCGTCGGCGGCCTCCGCGGCCGCCTCGGCGAACCGGCGGTTCACCGCGACGTAGGACTCCCACCACTCCCGGTGGAACTCCGGCGGCACGATCACGTCGTGGTACAGGGGCCACAGGGTCGCGTTGGAGAAACCCTCGTAGTACAGCTCGATGTCCTCGGCCGACAGCGTCACCGGGACCAGGTGCATGCCGCCCTCGTCGAACGGGTCCAGCTTCTCGTCCGCTCCGCCGGTCCAGCCGATCCAGGCGCCGTGGTGGCTCTGCATCACCGGGGCGAGCGCGGTGACGAGCCCACCCGGGCTGCGCCGCCACGCACTGGTGCCGTCGGGCATCTCGATCCGGTCGACCGGAAGCCGGTTGGCCACCACCACGAAAGAACTGCGTCCGTTCGGTGTTCCCGACTGTTTCGGCATCAGCTGTTATCCACCCAGGTATTCGTCGTCGCCGGGGTAGCTGACCCCGATCTGTCTACGCGTCTCGTCGAGCAGGTCGAGGATCTCGATCGTGGCGGCATGCGGGAGGGCGGGGCATTCCACCAGCCCCGCGCGCAGCGCCCGCATCATCTCGGCTGCCTCGTAGTGGTACCCAAGGCCATGCGTCGGTACGTCGATCCGCTCCTCGCCCGCGGCGGTGCTGCGGACGTAGTACTCCGGGTGGTGGAACCGGTGCGGCAGCAGCAGGCTCCCCTCCGGGCCGCTGACCGAGGCGGTCCACGGGTTCTGCGAGCGGAGTCCGCAGGTCAGCGCGGCGACCGCGCCCGAGTCGTACCGCCAGGCCATCGCCACGTTCAGGTCGACGCCGTCCTCGTTGACCGAGCCGACCGCCTTCAGTTCGGCCGGGCTGCCGAGCGCCATGTGGACGAAGGTGATCGGGTAGATCCCGCCGTCCATCAGAGCGCCGCCGCCGAGCGCGGGGTCGAGCAGCCGGGCGGGGAGTTGCGGCTTGTGGAAGCCGAAGTCGGCCAGCGCCTCCATCGGCTCGCCGATCACGCCCTTCGCCAGGTCGGCGAAGAAGGCCTGCACGACCGGGTGGGTCCGCATCCACATCGCCTCGGCGAACAGCGTGTTGTTCTCGTGGGCGACGGCCACCAGGTCCCGGGCCTGCCGCGCGGTCAGCGTGACCGGCTTCTCGCACAGCACGGCGACCTTGGCCTGCAACGCGGCCCGGGCGATCGCGTAGTGCTGCGGGTGCGGGGTGCCGATGTAGAGGACGTCGACGTGGCCGTCCTCGAGCAGCCGGCGGTAGTCGTCGTAGCGGTGCTCGATCCCGAACTGGTCGGCGAACCGGTCGGCGCTGTCGAGCGACCGGGACGCGACCGCCGTCACCACCGCCTCGCCGGCGAGCTCGGCGAGATCCTTGGTGAACGCTGTGGAGATGTTGCCGGTAGCAACGATTCCCCAGCGGACTCGAGCTATACCCACTGTCTGAGCTCCGGGGTCGGGAACGGACCGTGAGCCTTGATTCTCGCGGTTTCGAACGCGTGCGCCAAGCGAATGAGGGTGTCATCACTCCGGCCGGTGCCGCTGAAGGTGATGCCGACCGGCAGCCCTTCGACCAGCCCGGACGGCACGGACAGCAGCGGATAGCCCGCCAGCGCGGCGTGCGAGGACGAGCTGCCGAGCACGTGGTCGCCGTTGATCAGGTCGATCGTCCAGGCCGGCGAGTACGACGGCATCACGAGGGCGTCCAGCTGGTTCTCGCGCAACAGCCCGTCGATGCCGTCCCGGCCGGCCCGCAGCGCCGCCAGCCTGGCGGCGACGTAGACCGGTGAATCGAGCCCTTCGGTGCCCTCGGCCCGCTCGAACAGCTCCTGGCCGAAGTAGCGCAGCTCGACGTCCGCGTGCTGCTTGTTGAACGCGATCAGGTCCGCCAGCGTCCTCGGACCGCCCGGCTTGCGGGTCGCCAGGTACGCCGTGAGGTCGACCTTCAGCTCGTGGGACAACACGTGCAACTGGTCCTCGTCGCCACCGGGAGTCGGCAGCGACAGATGATCCACCAGCGTCGCGCCACACCGGCTGAGCAGCTCGAGCGCCTCCTCGGACACCCGGTCCAGGCCCGTCGAGTACCCCCACAACGGCCCACGCGGTACGCCGATCCGAAGGTCGCTGAGGTCTTCGCCCCGGCAACTCCGCAGGTAGTCCGTGGCGCCACCGGTGAGCACGGTCAGCAGCGCGGCCGCCTGCCTCACGGTGCGGGTCATCGGACCGGCGGTGTCCTGCGAGTGCGAGATCGGCACGATGCCCTGCTGCGGGATCAGGCCGACGGTAGGCTTCAGCCCGACGACACCGTTCAGCGCGGCCGGGCAGACGATCGACCCGTTCGTCTCCGTGCCGATCGCGAGATCCGCCATTCCGGCGGCCACCGCCACGCCAGAGCCGCTGGACGACCCACCCGCTGAGCGGTTCAGGGCGTACGGGTTGCGGGTGAGCCCGCCGAACGCGCTCCAGCCGGACGAGGACGCCGAGCCGCGGAAGTTGGCCCACTCGCTCAGGTTGGTCTTGCCGAGCACGATGCAGCCCGCCTCGCGCAACCGGCGTACCAGCGGGGCGTCGTGGGGTGGCGGCGGCTGGTCGGCCAGCGCCAGCGAACCCGCGGTGGTCGGCAGGTCCGCGGTGTCGATGTTGTCCTTCACCAGCACCGGCAGGCCGTGCAGCGGGCCGCGAACGCGCCCGTCGTCACGCTCTGCATCCAGTCGGACGGCTTCGGTGAGAGCGGCGGGATTGGGCGTGCAGACGGCGTTCACCAAAGGGTTCACCGCGGCGTACCGGGCCTGCAGCTCCTCGACCGTCACGATGGCGGGTCGTGGGCCGGGCGACACGTCGCCAGGGCCCTGTCGAGTTGAGCTCACACGCTCGATCCTGCCAGAGTTGGGCGCGCCCGGCCGTCCGCCTACGACACGGGTCATGTCGCTGCGTGGTGAATGACATCGCTGTTGTTCAGCACGTAGAGTGTTGGGCGGACGGACGATCACCGACCGCACGGGAGTCACCAGCAGATGGACAGCGCCAACGCCAGCTCCTCCGGCCCCGCCGAAGCAGCCCAGCCGGCCGTCGCTGGGTTGTCGGATCGAGACGGTGCCATCCTCGGCTTCGAGCGCCACTGGTGGAAGTACGCCGGCGCCAAGGAGCAGGCGATCCGCGACCAGTTCCAGATGTCCGCCACCCGGTACTACCAGGTGCTGAACGCCCTGATCGACCGGCCGGAGGCCCTCGCCCACGACCCGCTCCTGGTCAAGCGCCTACGCCGGCTGCGAGCAGCCCGCCAGCGCGCCCGTTCAGCCCGTCGGCTGGGTATCGAGGTCTGAGCTTTGAGAAGTGTGCTGCGCCAGCGCTCCGCACGCTATCTCCGGCGCTCGAAGGACGAACGGGGCCAGGTCCTCTCGTCCCTGGTCGCCGTGCTTGCCGCCGTCGCGATCGTCGGCGGGCTGCTGTTCCTTTTCGGCACCCGCGGTAGCGACAGCGCGGCCGACACGCCCGTTGCCAAGACTTCTTCTTCGTCTCCGACGCCTGCCAGCCCGGCTTCGACCTCAGCGCCGACCTCCGTACCGACCACTGAGCCCAGTTCGGAGCCGAGTTCGGTGCCCAGTTCTGCGCCCAGTTCTGCGCCGGCCTCGGAACCGACGCCGACCACCGCACCCTCGACCGGTGCGTCCATCCCGCCGTCCGAGCGTCCCGCGGTCGAGATGTACAACAACACCTCTCGCAAGGGGCTGGCCGAGGACGTCTCCATCCGCGCCCGGCAGGCCGGCTGGACGGTCGCCGGTGCCGACAACTGGCACGGCAAGATCGTCGGGAGCACCGTCTACTACCCGCCGGGGATGCAGAGCGAGGCAGCCCAGCTGGCCAAGGACATCGGCATCAGCCGGACCAAGGACGCCCTGCCGAACATGAAGAAGGACCGGCTCACCGTCATCCTGACCACGGACTACGCAGGATGAGCACTCCCGTACTGGCGACTGCGGCCGGGCGGGAGGGCTGGGAAGCGATCGTCGCGGATCCGGCCGGGGCAGTGATCGCCTCAGACTTCGATGGCACGCTCTCACCCCTGGTCGAGGACCCTGCGATGTCCCGGGCGGCCGACGGAGCCCTGGACGCGCTGGCCCGACTCGCTCGCTCAGTGGGCCAGGTGGCCATCGTGACCGGCCGGCCTGCTCTGGTTGCGACCGAGCTTTCCGGCGTTACTGGACACCCCGGGCTCGGGCGACTCGTAGTACTGGGTCATTACGGGCTTGAGCGGTGGGAGGCCTCTACTGGTGCTGTGACGAGCGACCCGGTGCCACCGGGGGTTGCAGTTGCTCGGGATCGGTTGCCGGGTTTGCTGCAGGAGGCTGGGCTGCCGGACGCGTTCGTCGAGGACAAGGGCAGCTCGCTGGCGGTTCACACTCGCCGGTTACCGGAGCCATTGCCTGCTTGGGAGGCATTGCGTACTCCGCTGACGGAGCTGGCCGAGTCCACCGACCTCCGGCTGGAGCCGGGCAACCTGGTTCTGGAGCTCCGGCCGCCCGGTATCGACAAGGGAGTCGCCATGCGGCGGCTGGTCGAGTCCACCGATGCCCGCTCGGTCCTGTACGCCGGGGACGACCTAGGCGACCTCGCTGCCTTCCGGGCTCTGGATGACCTGCGCGGCGAGGGGCTCCACGCAGTACTGGTCGCTGCTCGCTCGGGGGGTTCGTCCGACCTGGCGGACGCGGCTGACATCGTCGTGGACGACCCAGCCGGTGTGGTGACCGTGCTTACAGCCCTTTCCGACGCGATCGCAACCCGCTGAACGTCTGGCTGAGCGTCCGGCCCAGAGGCTGGACCGGGTGTTCGATGTAGTTGCCGTCCTTGAGACTCGCCAGCCGCTCGAACGGATTGCGCGAAGCCGGACAGCCCGTGCGCAGCCAGGACCAGCCTGCGCCGAGGGCGTAGAGCGGGAGCATGGGGAGACCGAGCAGGCAGAAGTACTGCCAGGAATGGCGTTCCTCGTGCTTGACCAGGAGCGGACGCCGGTCGAAGTACGAGAGTTCGTTCTTGGTCAGCACCAGGTTCCCAAGCGTGAACGCGCTGGCGATCGGGAACCCCAGCCGGTACCCGGTCGCGTAGAAGAGCCCACGCGGCCCACGGCTGAACTTCGCCCGCCCGATCACCCCGACGAGCACCCCCATCGCCGTCGACAGGTTCAGCAAATTCCCCACCAACTTCACCCGCTGCCACCCCGACATCCCCTCACCCATACCTCAGTATGGGGTTCTGTCGGAGGCGTGAGTAACACTTGCGGGCGTGAGTTCGGTGGTGCGGAGATGGCGGGCGGCCTGGGCGGTGGATCCGCACACGGTGATCGGTGGGCTGCGCAAAGGGCCCGGCGACCCGGCGTACGTGTTCGACCCCGGCCGCCGTACGGTCTGGCGCGCCACCCGAACCCCTGACGGACCTGTCCTGCTGAGGCTCACGCCGTACTCCGGGGTGGGCGAGGTGGAGGCCGAGGCGTGGGGGCCTGGTGCGGAGTGGGCCCTGGACGGGGTGCCCGAGTTGCTCGGGGCGGCGGACAGCTGGGACGGGTTCGAGCCGTTGCCCGAGCACCAGCCGCTGGTGGACGCCGCGCGGCGGTTTCCACACTTCCGGGTGCCGAGGACGCGCGCGGTCTTCGAGGCGATGGCGGCTGCGGGGATCGAGCAGGTCGTCACCGGCAAGGAGGCGTTTGCCGGGTGGCGGATGTTGCTGCGCGAGTACGGCGAAGTGGCGCCGGGGCCGGGTGCTCCGGACGGCCGGAAGATGATGGTTCCGCCGTCGCCGGAGGAGTGGCGGCTGATTCCGTCCTGGCAGTGGTTGCGGGCCGGGGTGGAGGGGCGGCGGTCGCGGGTGGTGATCACGGCGGCGACCCGGGCGGCCGCGTTGGAGCGGACGCTGGAGCTGACCGACGGGGCTGAAGTGGAGCGACGGCTGCGGTCGTTGCCCGGCGTTGGTGTGTGGACTGCCGCGGAGGTCCGGCAGCGGGCTCATGGTGATGCGGATGCGTTCTCGTTCGCTGACTATCACGTGTCGCGGAACGTCTCGTACGCGCTGACCGGTGAGGAACTCGACGACGACGGCACCGCCGAACTCATCGAGCCGTACCGTGGGCATCGCTTTCGGGTCCAGCGCCTCCTGGAGTTGGCCGGCATCAGTCATCCGCGCTACGGCCCCCGCAAGTCTCTACCCACGCACACGCCGGGCGCCACGCATCGTCTTCGGTGAATACACCCGAACCTGGGCACTAGGGTCCGCATCATGCGGATCAACGGGGACGGGCTCTACCTGGTGGCGGGCCTCGCCCTGCTGGTGGGTGCTGTGCTGCCCCGGTTGCTCCGGCGGTACGCGATTTCCGCGCCGATCGCCTTCCTGGGCGCGGGCCTGCTGCTCGGGCTGTTCGTTGATCGCAGCCGGCTGAGTCCGATCGCCGAGCCCAAGCTCACCGAACACCTCGCCGAACTCACCATCCTGGTCGCCCTGATGGGTGTCGGCCTCGCGATCGACCGCCCGATCGGCTGGCGCCGCTGGAAAGTCACCTGGCGACTGCTCCTGGTCGCCATGCCCGCCTGTATCGCCGCGGTCGCCGGCGCCGGCTGGCTCCTCGGCCTCGCACCTGCCACCGCGCTCCTGCTCGGCGCGGTGCTTTCACCGACCGACCCGGTGCTCGCCTCGGACGTTCAGGTGCAGGGCCCGACGACCGGCGAGGGCGCCGAACCCGAGGAGGACGACGAGGTCCGCTTCGCGCTCACCTCGGAGGCCGGGCTGAACGACGGCCTCGCGTTCCCGTTCGTCTACGCGGCCGTGTTCGCCGCCACGAAAGGTGCCGTCGGCAACTGGGCGCTGGAGTGGTTCGCCTGGGACCTGGTCGGCAAGGCGGTGATCGGCGTGGCCGTCGGTGTCATCGCCGGCCGCCTGCTCGGCCGGATGGCCTTCTCCGCGCCGTTGCCGAGTTTCCGGCTGGCCGATTCGCGGGAGCCCGTGCTGGCTCTCGCGATGACGCTGGGGGTCTACGGCCTGGCCGAGGTACTGCACGGCTACGGCTTCATCGCCGTGTTCGTCGCCGCACTCTCGCTGCGGGCCGCCGAACGCGACCACGACTTCCACGAGGAGTTGCACGGCTTCGTCGAGCAACTCGAGCACATTCTGACCTGGGGGATCCTGCTCCTGCTCGGGGTGGCGATCACCGGCGGTCTGCTCAAGCCGTTGACCCTGGCCGGCGCCGCGATCGGCGTACTGCTGGTGGTCGTGATCCGGCCGTTGACCGCCTGGGTCTCACTCCACGGAACGCCGATGCGGCGGTCGGAGCGCTGGGTCACGGCCGCGTTCGGAGTACGAGGGGTCGGGTCGGTCTACTACCTGGCCTATGCGGGGTCGGACTTCGAGACCGACCTGCCGTGGTTGTGGGCGACGGTCGGCTTCACGGTCGTGCTCAGCGTCGTCGTCCACGGCGTCGCGGCGACTCCGTTGATGCGGATGCTCGAGATCCGCCGCGACCGGGATTCGTGACGGCCTGATTCGTGCGGGCGGGATCCGTGACGGTGGGCTTCCTGGTCCGCAAGGACTTCGGCGCTGCCGTGGCGAACGCGGTCACCCCGCGCCTGGTGATCCAGCCGTACCGGGCGGGTGGCCAGGCGCAGTACATCGAATCCCCGGTGCCGCCGGAGCCCGACGACGCGCCAGTCGCCCGGAGTCTCGGCTGGGCGCTGGAGCACCTGGCCGAGCCGATCGGCGTACCGGATCTGGCCAGGCAGGCCGGGTTGTCGCCGCGGACGTATCTGCGGCACTTCGTCCGGGCGACCGGGACGACGCCGGGTAAGTGGTTGATCGCCCAGCGCGTGCAGGCGGCGCTCACCATGCTGGAGACCGGGGACGCGCCGGTGGAGGAGATCGCGGCCGCGGCCGGGTTCGCGACTCCGGTGACGTTGCGGCACCACTTCGGGAAACTGCTGCAAACGTCGCCCTCGGCGTACCGGCGGACCTTCCGGGAGTGCCGGGCGGAGTGAGATCCGCTGTCTCGCATGGTGGGAACGGCAGACACAATATGGACCCGATTGGGTAACCTCGTCAGTGCTCATCCAGAGGGACTGAGGGAAACGGCCCGTTGAAGTCCCGGCAACCCTCCCCGTTGACGTCTCGATCCGAGGCGCTCGCGGCGGAACGGTGCCAAATCCGTCCCGCGCCGAGATCCGGTCCGGGGAAGATGAGGAGGGAACCTCCATGAGCCTGACCGCCGCCGCGTCGACCCACACCATCCGCGAAGGTGCCTTCGGCAACGGTACGCACCTGAGCTGCCGCGCCTGTGGGGCGAAATCGCCGCTCGGTCCGTTCTACGCCTGTATGGAGTGCTTCGGTCCGCTGGAGGTCGGGTACGAGTTCCCGACCATCACGCGAGAGCAGATCGAGGCCGGACCCAAGAACATCTGGCGGTACCAGCCGCTGCTGCCGGTGCCCACCGACGTGGCGAGCTTCCCGAACACCGAACCCGGCTACACCCGGCTGATCGACGCCGGCAACCTGGCCCGCGAGCTCGGCCTGCGCAAGCTCTGGGTGAAGGACGACTCGGGCAACCCGACCCACTCCTTCAAGGACCGCGTGGTCGCGTCCGCCCTGAGCGCCACCCGCGAGCTCGGCATGAAGGTCTTCGCCTGCCCCTCCACCGGCAACCTGGCCAATGCGGTCGCCGCGGCCGCTGCCCGGGCCGGCATCCGCTCGGTCGTCTTCATCCCGCACGACCTCGAGCGCCCGAAGGTGATCACCACCGCCGTGTACGGCGGCACCCTGGTCGCCGTCGAGGGCAACTACGACGACGTGAACAAGCTCGCCTCCGAGATCGCCGGCGAGGAGGAGGGCTGGGCGTTCGTGAACGTCAACGTCCGCCCGTACTACTCCGAGGGCTCGAAGACGCTCGCCTTCGAGATCGCCGAACAGCTCGGCTGGCGGATCCCGCAGCAGATCGTCATCCCGGTCGCGTCCGGCTCCCAGCTGACCAAGATCGACAAGGGCTTCACCGAGCTCGGCAAACTCGGCCTGGTCGAGGCCACCGACTACAAGGTGTACGGCGCGCAGGCCACCGGGTGCTCCCCGGTCGCCCAGGCGTTCCGCGACGGCCACGACGTGGTCAAGCCGGTCAAGCCGAGCACCATCGCCAAGTCCCTGGCGATCGGCAACCCCGCGGACGGGCCGTACGTGCTCGACGTCGCCCGACGTACCGGCGGAGTGATCGAGGACGTCAGCGACGAAGAGGTCGTCGAGGGCATCCAGCTGCTCGCCCGCACCGAGGGCATCTTCACCGAGACCGCGGGCGGGGTGACCGTCGCGACGCTGAAGAAGCTGATCGAGACCGGCCAGCTCGACCCCGAGGCCGAGACGGTGATCATCAACTCCGGCGACGGGCTCAAGACGCTCGACGCCGTGGCCGACCGGGTCGGCCCCAAGGTGACCATCCCCGCGTCGTACGACGCCTTCGTGAAGGCAGGGCTGCAGTGAGCGTCAGCGTTCGGGTACCGACCATCCTGCGGCCCTACACCCAGGGAGCATCCGAGGTCTCTGTCGAAGGCTCGACCCTGAGCGAGGTGCTCGAGTCTCTCGACACCTCCTACCCAGGCATCAAGGGCCGAGTCCTCGACGATTCCGGCGAACTCCGCCGCTTCGTCAACGTCTACGTGGACAACGACGACGTCCGCTTCGCCGAAGGCCTCCACACCTCGATCAAGGACGGCGGCCAGGTCTCCATCATCCCGGCCGTCGCCGGCGGGTAGCTGGTACTTCCCCTGTGCTTCGGTACGCCCCGGGCTGCCGGCTCTCTCCCCGCGTCCCCGGTCCCCGGCGGCTCGCGACGTACCAGCGTGCCCTCCGGGCGGTCAACCCCCGAGAGGGCGGGTTACCCCCTCGGAACCCGGGCAGCCACCCGACGTACCGACGCGCCTCCGAGGGGTCAACCCCTGAAGGTGCGGGTTGCCCCCTCGGATTCTGAGCAGGCATCCCTGCGGGTAGGGGGTTGACCCCTCAGAGGGGGCGATCACTGCACTGCGGGGTCGCGGTTCGCGGCGGGGGTTACCTGCCGTTGTTGTGGGTTCCCCTCTCGAAGGTTCGGGGGTAACCCGCAACAGGACTGGGTAACCCTCGAGTTTGCCGTCGTTCGCCTGGTGGGTGCGAGGGTGCTCAGCGCATGGGGTCACCTGGGCGTGGCGTGGTGGTTGGCGTTGCGAGCGACCTCTTCCTTTCGTTCGGTACAGCCGTGCCAGTGCAGCTGCCCGGGTGGGACCTTGGTCAGGCGAGCCGGCCGCTTGACCATGTCGCGGCGGCTATGTGACGCGCTCGAGTCCGTCCGGTGCTCAGTCGCTCCACCGCGACCACCCGGGACTCGCCGAGCGGCGACGGAGAAGCCGTGACCCGGGGCGGGTGGGAGCGAGCGACGAATGAGCGGCATGGGTGGAGTACCCGAGTCAGCTCGCGGCAGATGGACCCGGCCTGCGAGCACCTCGTGGTCGCCGAGCGGGCGATGGAGGAGTCGCGACCCCGGGGGCGAGCGACGGAGGGGCGGCGTGGGGCGGAGTACGCGGGTCGGGTGGTGGGGTGGGCGGCGGTGGGTGAGGATGGGGCGATGCGTGCTGTGGTGGTGGAGAAGTTCGGGGTGTTGCCGTCGGTTCAGGATGTGGCGGTGCCTGAGGCGGACCCGGGTGGGGTGGTTTTGAGGGTTGAGGCCACTGGGTTGTGTCGGAGTGATTGGCATGGGTGGCAGGGGCATGACTCTGACATCGTGTTGCCGCATGTTCCCGGGCATGAGTTGGCTGGGACGATCGCCGCGGTGGGGGATGGCGTTGCCGGGTGGAAGGCGGGCGATCGGGTCACGACTCCGTTCATCTGTGCGTGTGGGAAGTGTGAGCAGTGCTTGGAGGGCAATCACCAGGTCTGCCCCAATCAACTGCAGCCCGGCTTCAATTACTGGGGTTCGTTTGCCGAGCACGTCGCGTTGCCGTTTGCCGAGGTGAATCTGATCCGGCTGCCGGAGACCTTGGACTTCGACACCGCAGCCGGGTTGGGGTGTCGGTTCGCGACGTCCTTCCGCGCGGTTCGGCAGGTCGGTCGGGTCGCGGCGGACGAGGACGTCGTGATCTTCGGATGTGGTGGCGTTGGGTTGTCCGCCGTGATGATTGCTGCCGCGCTCGGTGCACGCGTCATTGCCGTTGATACCAACCCTGCTGCCCTCGAACTGGCTCGCTCGTACGGCGCCGCCGACACCGTTCAGGCGTCATCGGACGTAGTGCAGGAGATTCTCGAGCTCACCGGCGGTGGTGCGCGGGTGACGATGGATGCGCTGGGATCGAACGCGATCGTCCAGGACGCCTTGCGGTCGTTGCGGCCCAGGGGGCGGCATCTTCAGGTCGGTCTCTTGCCTGACGGAGTGCAGTTGGATGTGTCGCGGCTGATCGGGCAGGAGCTGGAATGGCTCGGGAGTCACGGGATGCCGGCTCATGCCTACCCCGAGATGCTCGATCTCGTTGCCTCAGGCAACCTGAAGCCGCAGGACCTGATCACCCGCACGATCTCACTCGATGAAGTCCCCGCCGCGCTCGACGAGCTCACCGCCGGTAGTCCGGCCGGCGTCACCGTCATCCGCCCCTAGGACGATCGGGCCGGCGTCACGATCACCCGCCCGAGGAACCTCAGAGTCGGATCAAGTAGACCGTCGGTGGACGCCCGGTGCGGCCGTGTTGTTGGCTGCCGATGGGGTCGGCGAGGCCGGCGCGTTCCAGGCGCTTGAGGACTCGGCGGGCCGTGCGGAGCTGGACCGCCAGATGTTCGGCCACGTCCTGTGTCGTCAGACCATCGGGCAGAGTGGCGACCAGTTCGCGCATCCGGGACAGGGTCTGGGTATTCAGACCAACCCGACGCGCCAGTAGCGGCAGACTTTCCGGACCGCGATCCGCAGCCGGCTGGTCGTGTTCGCTGGACGGTTCGATGACGATCTCGACGTCGTCCGACATCGACACCACTCCGGCCACTGTGCCGATCGAGGTCGCCCGGCTGACCGCGCGTCGAGCCAGGGCCTCGGCCTCGGCGGCGGTGCGGCCGACTCCGAAGCCGACGCGGGCGGTGGCGTGCCGTGCGGCCAGTTGGTCGAGGAGCGGCATCCGGGTGAACTGCTCGGTCGCCTGCTCGAGCAGACCGCGCGTCGTGACGACCAGGTTCCGCCCGTCGGGCAGCGCCGCAAGACTCCCGCCCAGGGTGATCAGGTCGCCGGCGAGCGCTTCGTCCGGTTCCGGCAGGTCGATGATGCCGAGCGCGACCTGGGCGTCGCCGACGTGTTGCCCGGTGGTGGTCAGCACCAGCGCCTGCAGCGTCGACTGGATCGAGTACCGCGAGGGCGCCAGCCGGACGGACGGCATCTCGTTCTCGAGCAGGTGGAACGCCGAGCCCAGACAGCTGATCGCCACCTTCGTGTCGTGGCGTTCCCGGGCGTTGCGGTGGAAGGCGACGATGTCGTCGGAGGTCAGCCCCGCCCGGTACGGCAGTACGTGGATCTGGTCGGTCGGCAGTTTCGCCTCGATCAGGGTCTCGATCACCTCGCTGCGGCGCAGGGTGTCGATCGAGAACCGGGTGACGTCGTGACCCAGCCGGAGCAGCTCGACGAGCGCCCGCAGCAGCGTCGCCCCGTCGTACGAGACGTACATCGCCGGGCGGTCGATGATCCCGGCGGCGGTGGCGATCGTGTACGGGACGACGCCGGTGAAGAGGATCGCGTCAACCTTCTCGCGGCTCTGCTCCACCAGCGTGACGGTCTCGCTCTCGTGCCGGTACGGCAGCGGCACCAGGGTCGCGGCGCTGTTGGCGGCCCCGACCGCGAGGACGCGCTGGACCAGGTCCTCGGGCCCGATGATCCCGACCGTGAGCGCCATCAGACCACTGCTGAAGGCAGGGTCCGGCGGGCCGGATCCAAGCGGCTGATCACTGCAGTGCACTCCTCATCAGTCCGTCATGGCCCCGAGTGGGGACCGGACTTCTGGTCCGGCCCTCAAATCGGCAGAATAGCGCAACGCTTGCGCGCAAGTGGTGCACCTCTTGACGACACCTAACGCGCTTTCATAGGTTTCGGTCAAGACCTAAATTGCTCGAACCTTGGAGCCGCGCATGTCCGGATCGCCGGTACGCCGAACGCCGCTGCCCGGGGTGCTCGAGCCGGCCGGCCGCACCTTCGGCGAAGAGGAGCGCGAGGCCGTACTGCGGGTCCTCGACTCCGCCGTGCTCTGCAGCACCTTCGGGGGCGAGGCGCGAGCGCTGGAAGCCGAGATGGAGGACCTCTACGGCCGGACCGCGGTGGCCTGCAGTTCCGGTACTGCGGCCCTGCACCTGGCGGTCGCCGCAGTACGGTTCGAGCCGGGCGACGAGGTGATCACGACGCCGATCTCCGACTTCGGCACGGTCGCCCCGATCCTGGCACAGAACGGCGTACCGGTCTTCGCGGACGTGGACCCGGCTACCGGCAACCTCGACCCGGCAGCGGTGGAGGCGGCGATCACCCCGCGGACGAAGGCGATCATCGCGGTCCACCTGTTCGGCGCACCGGCCGACATCGTGGCGTTGCGCGCGATCGCCGACCGGCACGGCCTGCTGCTGATCGAGGACTGTGCACAGGCCTGGCTCGGTACTACGGCCGACGGCGAGTTGCTCGGGCGGTTCGGCGACATCTCTTGCTTCAGCCTCCAGCAGTACAAGCACATCAGCGCGGGGGACGGCGGCCTGGCGGTCACGGCTGATCCTGAACTGGCTGCCCGGATGCGGCTCTTCATGGACAAGGGATGGGATCGTGCCAACGGCCGGGTTCACCTCATGCTCGGGCTGAACTACCGGATGACGGAACTGGTGGCGGCCGTGGCTCGGGCTCAGCTCGGCAAGGTCGCCGGGGTGGTGGAGCGCAGACGCGAGCGCGCGGCGCAGTTGCTGGCGGCGCTGGAGGACTTGCCGGGGCTCGGTCTGCCGGAAGCCGCCGGGCACGCGTGGTGGTTGTTCCCGTTGATCGTTCCCGGCAACAACCGCGCATGGGCGGATGGCCTAGCCGCAGAAGGGGTTCCCGCGGCGGCCGGCTATCTGGATCGGACGCTGTACGCGAACCCGATCTTCACAGAGGCACCCGTCTACGGGAACTCGCGGTACCCGCTGGACCGTGACTACCCACCCGGGCTCTGCCCGAACGCGGAGCGGCTGATCCAGGAGACGCTCGTGGCGTTGCCGTGGAACGAGGCCTACACGAAGACTGACGTGGACGACATCGCCCAAACCCTCCGGAAGGTGCATGCCGGTGTATGACTGGCAGACCCGAACCCCGGCCGAGGACATCGAGTACGACGTCGACGTACTCTTCGGCGCCTGGCCGTCCCATCCAGCCGACACCGACCTCGCCACCGTGCGGGAGAGACTGACGACCGCCGGCATCCGCCGCGCCCTGGTCATCTCCACCCGCGGCGCCCTCTTCGACGCCGCCGCCGGCAACACCGAAACCCTCGCAGCAGAAGCAGAGGACCTCATCCCGGTCGGAACCGTGGATCTCCGCGATGCCGTCGGTGTCGGGGAGCGGCTCGATGAACTGGTCGCCGCCGGAGTCCGGTGTCTGCGGTTGTTCACCGTGCAGCAAGGAGTGCAGCAGCCGACCCCGGCGTACCTGCATGTGGTTGAGGAAGCCTGTACCAGAGGAATGGTGCTGCTGCAGGACGGCGATCCGCGGCGCTTCGGACAGGCGCTGGCGGGACGCGGTGCCGAGGTGATCTTCCTCGACCTCCACGTGTACCTGCTCACCGACTTCCTCCTGATGGCCCGCGACGAACCAGGCTTCCGCGCCACCAGCCGGATGCTGTCGAGTCCGGACGGGATCGAGCGGGTGGTCGAGACGGTCGGCGCCCACCACCTCGTCTTCGGCTCCCGCACGCCGTTCGTGGACATCTCGCCGCAGACTCTCCGCCTGCGGTACGCCCGGATCACCGACGACGACCGGGCTTTGATTGCCGGCGGCAACGTCCAGGCACTGCTCGAGAAGGTGGCCTGATGCGGATCATCGACGTCCACGGCCACTGGGGTCCCTGGCCGTACCACCTGGACGGCGGCGACGTCGCCCTCAACGTGGAACTGATGGACCGCTACGGCATCGACCTGCAACTCGTCTCGTCAGCGGAAGCAGTCGTGTACGACGCGGTCGCGGGCAACGCGGCGCTTGCCGAGGTACTCATCGACGAACCCAGGCTGTACGGCTATGCGGTGGTGAATCCCAACCGCCTGGACCGCAGCGCGGACGACCTGCGTGACTGCCTGAGCACGGGCCGCTTCCTGGGAGCCAAGATCCACACCACGTATCCGGGAGTACCGGTCGGGTCGCCGTTGATGGCGGCCGCGTTCGACATGCTCGACGAGGTCGGCGTGCCGTTGCTCCTGCACACCTGGGGAGCCGACGTCGCGCTCCTGCCCGGGATGCTGGAGAAGCGTCCGCGGCTCAAGGTGATTGCGGGTCACGCCGGGGGGGATGCCTGGCGCGAGGCCGCCAAGGCCGCCGCGAGCTGCGACCGGCTCTACCTCGAGCACTGCCGGACGGTGACGGACTACGGGCGGATCGCCTACGCCCGGGAGGCCGGCGTACCGATCGAGCAGTTTCTGTTCGGCACCGACTCCACACTGATCGACCCGTGCATCTCGCTGGGCGTCATCCGCGACGCAGGCTTCACGCCGCGCGAGCTGCAGCGCGTCCTGGAACTCAACGCCGCCGAGCTGTTCGGACTCTAAAGTCCTTCTAGACAACGGATCACGAGCTCACGCTCGGCGGCGGGTAGCGAGGGTCCGTAGGGATCCACAGCTGCCTCCTCAGGTAGCAGGCCCTCCCACACGGCCGCCCAGAGCATCCGCTGCACGTAGCCCTCGATCGGGTCGTAGAAGGTCGCGGCGGCGAAGCGGTCCAGCCGCTCGGAGGCCGCGATGAAGCCGGAGTGATCACCGTCGGTCCAGGCACGCAGTACTGCGGCCGACAGGTCGACCTGGGCGGCGGCGATCCCGACCAGCGCGGTGTCCGCGCCCCACATCATCGACGGGCCGAACATCCGGTCCTCGCCGGTGATCGACAACTTACTCGTACCCCGGCCCGCCCAGATCGCGTCCTGGCACCCGATCGCCTGGTGCAGGGTCGCCGTCTTGACCCCCAGCATCGCGGGGAGCTCCAGCAACTCCCGGATCAGCTCAGGCGGATACGGATAGCCGCCCGCCTCGCCGTGCAGGTAGAAGCCGACCAGCGGCAGCCCACTCTCGGCCGCAACGCGCTCATGCAGTCGGACGGCCGCAGCACGTCCGTCCGGCAGCGACGCCAACGCAGCAAGGGGATACACCATCACCGCGTCGGCGCCGTGACTCGCGGCGCTCACCGCCATCGCCACCGTCGCATCCGCTGCCTCGTCGAGGCTCGGCGCCGAAACAGAGCGCGGTACGCCGACCCCCGCCACGATCGGCGCGGAGGTGGCCTCCCGCCAGGTCGCGAGCACCTCGGACCGGTCCGACTCGCTGAGGTAGAGCCCCCGGCCGGTGTGGGCCCACACGGCGATACCGCCGATCGGCCCGGCCGCGATCGCGTCGGCGTACTTGGTCAGGGCGTCGTAGGCCACCACACCCTCGGTGTCCATCGGAGTGACCACCGCCGGCAGCAAGGTGCCGCGAAGCCGTTCGACGAGTTCATGCATGCGCTAGGCCCTCCCTGTCAGACATCGTGGCCGAGGCCGGGCCGGGTAGGTACGGTGACCCAGCCGTTGCGCTCGCCGAACACGCTCGGAGCCAGCGGCTCCTCGTCCACCAGCATCGGCCCGACAAGGTCCGCCGGCACAGTGGCCCCAGGAACCGCCGCGGCCAGGTGGAGAGCCGCGAGCGTAGCCACACCCAACTCAGGCATGGACCCGACCTTCACCGCCAGCCCGGCCGCCTCGGCGACGTTGGCTATCTGCAGCGCCCGGTGCAGCCCACCGACCTTGAGGATCTTGATGTTCAGGACGTCGGCCGCTCCGCGCCGGGCGATCTCCAGGGCGTCCTGGAGCGAGTGCATGCTCTCGTCGACCATCAGGCGCAGGTCGAGCCGCTCCCTGAGCCTGACCAGCCCCGCAAGGTCCCAGCGCGGCAGCGGTTGTTCCAGCAAGGACAACCCCGACTCGGCCATCTTGGCGAGGTACGGCAGCGCCGTGGTCGCGTCGTAGCCCTCGTTCGCGTCCAGGCAGAGCTCGGCGTCCGCCGGAAGCGCGGCACGCACCGCGCGGACCAGTTCGAGGTCCCGGGCCGGGTCCTGCCCGCCTTTGACCTTGAGATGACGGAACCCCAGTCCGGAGTACTCCGCTGCTTCGGCGGCCATCTCGTCCAGCGTGCCGAGTCCGACCACCCAGGCGGTCTCCACCCGGTCGCGGACGCCGCCGCCGAGCAGGACGTGCACGGGCCAGCCGCTGAGGCGCCCGGCCAGGTCGTACAGCGCGATGTCGAGTCCCGCCTTGGCGACATGCTGCCCGCGCAGGACGGTGTCCATCACCAGGTGGGCACCGGCCCGGTCGAGCGGATCGCGGCCGACGAGCGCCGGCGCCAGATGGTCCTCGATGGCTGCGGTGACCCCGGCCAGCGTCTCGCCGGTGTAGGCGGTCATGGGCGAGGTCTCGCCGACTCCCACGGCACCGTCGGCCGTCTCGATCTCCACCACCAGGCTGACCAGTTCCGTGCTGATCCCGCTGCTGATGTGGAACGGTCGCCGGTACGGCGCGCTGACCACCCGGGTCCGGATCGCCGCGATCGGATCGGTGCCCGGGGCTGTGCCTGGTTCGGAATTCGCCGAGCGGGCGGGCAGGCCGACCGGGTGCGGGGCGACGCTCAAGATCCGGCTCCTAGGGGTCGCAATTCCCGAACAAACCATTTACGGTCAAGACCGTAAGTAGCGCGGTCGGTCGATGTCAATGGAAGGTGGCACCCATGCGGCTGGGGCTCTATCTGAATCTCTACGGCGCCGACGGCGACCGGCCGTCGCTCGAGGACGCCGTCGAGCAGGCGCAACTGGCCGAGCAGGCGGGCTTCGAGTGGATCGTGCTCGGCGAGCGGCACCTGCACCGGCCCGGCTACCACGAGATCCTCACGTCGCTGACCTGGCTGGCGGCCCGGACCGACAGGATCGGACTGGCCACCGCCGGCATCGTCGCGCCGCTCTACCACCCGGTCGTGCTGGCCGAGACGCTCGCACACCTCGACGTCTTGTCGGGCGGCCGCCTCACCGCCGGCTTCGTGCTCGGCTACCGGCCGGAGGAGTTCGCGCTGTACGGCGTGACGCAGGCCCAGCGGGTCGCGCGGTTCGAGGAGTGCCTGATGATCCTCACCCGGCTGTGGACCGAGGACGAGGTCAGCCACGACGGCAGGTTCACCTCGATCCGCGAGGCGTTCCTGTCGCCCCAGCCGGTGCAGAACCCCAGGCCCCGGCTGTGGAACGGCGGCCGGGTGTCCGCGGTGCTCGAACGCACCGCCCGGATGTGCGACGGCTGGACCACCTCGTTCAACGAACTGGACGCCGACCTGCCGGCGAGGATCTCGGAGTACCGGTCCTATCCACGCGGCGAGAACACGCTCGGCGCCGAGGTGATCCTTTGCAGGGAAGGGTTCTGCGCACCGACCTCGCAGCAGGCGCGGGAGATCCTGGAGCCCCCGCTCCGCGACCTGTACGACGCCTACACCGGCTGGAAGCGGACGTCGGCCGACGCGTCGCGGTACACGCAGGGCTGGGACGACATCGCAGCGCGCAGCGTGATCGGTTCGCCCGGCCAGTGCGCGGAACGCCTGCAGTACTACGAGGAGCTCGGCGCCGACGGCGTGATCCTGCGGATCCAGCCGCCGGGGATGCCGCAGTCCGAAGTGCTCCGCTCGATCGATGCCTTCGGCAAGGTCCTCAACGGCTAGCAAACCCTCCATGGCTAGCACGCCCTCGATGGCTGGCGAGGCCTCAACGGCTGGCAAAGGCCTGCCGGACCTTCGTCGCGGCCGAGACGATGTCGGCCAGGGCTTCCTCGTCGGCCATCAGTAGTTGCTGGCGGATCCACACCACCGAGTCCTCGGCGCGCTCGGCCACCGGGCAGACCTGGTGCCCGCCATAAGGACGGAGCGCGGCCTCGCGAGACAGCGACCGATACCCGGCATCCACCGGAACGCCTTCGGCCGTCATCGCCGCCAGGAAGTCGGCCTTGCTCCGCCCGCCGAACGCCCGCGGGTGATACCGGATCATCGCCAGGTGCCTGCTGTTCTTGGTAGTACCGGTCGGCTCCGACAACAGCTCCAGACCGTCGAAGTCCTTCAACTCCCTGCGCAGAAAGGCGATCGCGCGCTCGCGGGTGGCGAGCTGCTCGTCGAGCAGAGCCAGCTGCGGAAGCAGTACGGCGGCCTGGAACTCCGTCATCCGCAGATTCCACCCGACCTCGGGATGCTCGTACCACCCGCCCTCCAGGCTGCGGCCGACGTTGTGCAACGACCACAATCGCTGGTACAGGCTGAGGTCATCGGTGACGACCAGTCCACCTTCGCCGGCCGTCATCGCCTTGCTGGATTGGAAGCTGAAGCAGCCCACATCCCCGAGGGTTCCGACCGGACGATGCCGCCGGCTCGCGCCGTGGGCCTGAGCCGCGTCCTCCACGATCGCCAGGTCGTGGTCCCGGGCGAGCTCACCCAACGCGTCGAGATCAGCGGGAGCGCCGGCGAGATGGACCGGCATGATCGCCTTGGTCCGCGGACCGACCAACCGGTCGACCGCCGCCGGGTCGAGGTGCAAGGTGTCCGGCGTGACATCGGCGATCACCGGCCTTGCGCCCGCGAGGACGACCGCGGTCGCGCTGGCCACGAACGTGTAGGCGGGCACGATCACCTCGTCGTCCCGGCCGACCCCGAGCGCCCGCAACGCCAGGAAGAGCGCGACCGTCCCGTTCACCACGCAGACCCCGTACTGCGCACCGACGGACCTCGCGAACGCGTCCGCGAACTCCGTGACCTTCGTGCCGGAGGTGGCTCCCCAGTCCCCGCTGTCGAGCACTTCCAGCAGGAGATCGCGTTGCTCGGCAGTCGCCGCGGGTGGCCAGCTCGGCCAGCCCGCGCGGCGTACCGGCGTACCGCCGTCGAGGGCCAAGGTCATGGGGTCCCCTTCAGGAGTCGGGTCATGGTGCCGAAGAGCAGCAGGTCGCGATCGTCGGGTGTGAGCGGCGCGAGCATCACCCGGCCCAGGCCGACCCGGAGATCCAGGAAGAGCGCGTCGGAGCCGAACACCATCCGGTCGGCGCCTGCCGTGGCAACCAGCCAGGCGAGGTGGCGCGACGTCATCCGGGATCCGCAGATCTCCAGCGTCACGTTGGGGCAGCGCGCGGCCACGTCAGCCGCCGCGGGGAAGCCCGACGGCCAAAGCCCGGCATGGCCCATCAGCAACTGGACCTCCGGGTACCGCGGTGCCACGACCGCAAACCGCCCAGGATCCGACCAGGGTGACTCGTGCTGCCCGTGGGAGAGCACGAGCGCACCTCGCCGCGCGGCGAGTTCGAACGCGGGCTCGTAGCCAGGGCCGTCGAGCGGATGCTCGTGAGTGTCCGGGTGGAGCTTCAACCCGATCACGCCGGGCGCGCTGAGGAGTTCGTCCGCTCGCGCGGGGGCCTGCGGATCGTGCGGGTCGTAGACGGCGTACCCGAGGAAGCGGCCCGGATACCGGTCCAACTCGTCCAGCAGCGAAGCGTTTCCGGCGCGAGCATCCGGCCCGACCCCGAGCAGGTGAGACACGCACATCGTCGCGACCCCGCAGCGATCCATCACCGCGAGCAGGCCTTCCGTCGACGTGTCCGGGATCGCGAAGTTGAACCACGACCCCAGATGGCCGTGAGCGTCGATCACCCCGTCGACCAGCCCGTCGACCAGTGGGCCGCTCATCGGAGCAGCTCCAGGATGTTGCCGCCGGCAATCAGCTCGACCTCGGCGGCCGGGAGATCCAGGTGATCGAGCAGGAACCGCGGCCCGGCATCGTCGGACTCAGGAGATCCAGTGCCGAAGAGCACCCGCTGCGCGCCGTACCGCCGGGCGACCCATTCCACGCTCTGGTGACCGCACAACGTCGCCATGTCGACCCGTAGGCCGGGGTGCACGTCCATCAGCTCGGCGAGCTCCCGCAGGCTGCGGTAGCCCGTGTTGATCAGCACGATCCGCAACCCGGGCAGCTCCTTGGCAAGCCGGTCGACCGCCCCGAAGCCGGCGGACTCCCAGCCGAGCAGCACGGTGATACCCCGCTCCGCCAACTCCCCGGCGAGTGCCAGCCCCTGCGGTCCGGTCAAGGCGAACCGGTGCTCCGCCGGACACAACCGCGCCACCCGTACCCCGTCCGCGGGCGACGGCGTACCGAGTGGACCGGGCACGAGAACCGGTATGGCGAACAGCCGCGGGTGCTCCGGCAGGTCGGGGAGTGGTGAGGTCGGGTCGTAGTGGAGCGCGTACGAGTGCACGACGCACGCGGCGTCGATCGCGAGGCGGTCCAGTTCCGCGAGCAGGCCGGGCACGTCGACGCTCGGCACGTCGCCAGTTGGGACCGGCCCCAGGATCCGGTTGGCGTCGACGACCTTCACGCTTTCAACCCGGACATCGCGATGCTGTCGGTGAGATAACGCTGCAGCAACCCGAAGACCAGCAGGCTCGGCACCACGGTGATGGTCGCGCCGGCCATCACCTGGTTGATCGGCACGGCCTCGGTCTGCAGGGTCGCGAGCCCGACCGTCAACGTCTGCATCTGGCCGGACTGGCCGATCACCAACGGCCAGAGGAAGTCGTTCCAGTGCCACAGGAACACGAAGATGCCGAGCGTCGCCAGCGCCGGCCGGACCAGTGGCAGCACGATCGTGGTGAACGTCCGCCACTCCGAGGCCCCGTCGATCTCGGCTGCCTCGAACAGTTCGTCCGGCAACTGGCCGATGAACTGCCGCATCAGGAAGACCGCCTGCGAGTTCGCCAGCGTGGGCACGATCAGCCCCCAGTACCCGTCCACCCAGTCCAGCTTCGAGACGAGGATGTACGACGGGATCAGCGTCGCCTGGAACGGCACCATCAACGTGGCCAGGAACGCCCAGAACATCAACTCCCGGCCCGGGAACCTCTTCTTCGCGAACGCATACCCCGCCATCGCTGCGAACAGCAGGATGAACACCACGGAGACGAGCGAGTAGATCAGCGAGTTCACCGTCCAGCGCGGGATGTCCGAGCTGGACAGCACGTTCGCGAAGTTCTGCCACGTCATCCTGGTCGGGTTCAGCGCGTCCGGAAAGGTGCTGCCGCTCGCCGGCGCGAAGGCGACCAGCACCATCGCGGCGAACGGGACGATCGTCACGATCGCGGTCAGTGTCAGCAGGGTCGGCAAGGTCAGCCGCGCGACCGGCCGCTGCTGATGACGAGGGCTGTCGGTCGGACGGTCGAGCTTCGGCCTGTCCAGCAGGTTCACCATCAGTCGTCCCTCCCCACCAGACGGCGCTGGACCAGGGAGACGATCAGCACGATCGCGAACAGGACCAGGCCGATCGCGCTCGCGTAGCCGAAGTCGAAGTACTTGAAGCCGGAGTCGTAGAGCAGGTAGACGAGCGAGTAGCTGGACCGAACCGGCCCGCCGCCGGTCATCACGTACATCGCGTCGAACACCTGGAACGCCTGGATCGTCTCGATCACCAGCACGAAGAACAGCACCGGCCGGAGTTGCGGCAGGGTGACGTAGCGGAACCGCTGCCAGCTGCCGGCGCCGTCGATCATCGCGGCCTCCAGGTAGGAACGCGGGATGGACTGCAACCCGGCCAGCAGGATCAGCATCGAGTAGCCGAAACCCTTCCAGGCCGACGTCACCGCGATCGACGGCAGTACCGACTCGGCGCGGCCGAGGAAGTCGACCGGGCCGACGGAGAGCAGCCCGAGCAGCCCGTTGAGCAGGCCGTCCTCGGCGTCGTAGATCCACTTCCAGATCACCGCGGCGAGCACGATGCTGGTCACGTACGGCAGGAAGAACACGCCCCGGAAGAACCCGCGCCGCCAGACCACCTGGTGCAGCAGCAGCGCGGTACCGAGCGAGAGCAGCACCGTCAGCGGCACGAAGATCACCGTGTAGGTCAGGGTGACGACCAGGCTCTCGTGGGACATCCGGTCGCCGAGCAGCCGCGTGTAGTTGTCACCGGCAATGAAAGACCACCGGCCGTTGAGCCGGTAGTCGGTCAGCGAGAGCAGCACCGCGCCGACCACCGGCACGAACCGGAAGACGATGAACAGCACCAGCATCGGTGCCACGAACAACAGTCCCGCACGCGCCCGTGCCGACCGCGTCCCTAGTCCCGGCCACCCCCGGCGGCTCGGTGGCCGCCTCGCCACCGAGCCGCCGCCCCCAGGTCCCCCCAACCGACCGCCCGACGGGTCGAGGGTGGTCAACGCTGTCTCGACAGCAGGTCGTTCGCCTGCTGGGCGGCCGCGTCCAGCGCCTGCTGCGGCGTCTTCTTGCCGGTCAGCGCGGCCTGGATCTCTGCGCTGAGCAGCGACATCACCTGCCGGGCCGCGGGGTTGGGCTCACCCGGGAACGCGTACTGCAGCGCATCCGCGAACCTCTCCGCGTCCGCGTCCTTGGCCGGCACCTTGGCGTCGGTCCGCGGCGACAGGAAGCCCGACGCGGTGCCGAGGCTGACCACCTGCTTCGGCTCGATCATGAACTTCAGGAACTTCTCCGCGCCCCCGACGTTCTTCGACGCGGCGTTCACGGCGAGACCGCCGGGCAGGCCGAACCCGACCCGCTTCTTGCCTTCCAGCGGCATGCCGATGATGACGTTGCCGGCGCCCCAGGTGGTCGCGACCGTTTTGGCGTCGGCCGGGGTGTTGGTGAAACCCATCGCCACCTGCTGCTTGCCGAGCGCCTGATCGGCCACCACGTTGCCGTTGCTCAGGCCGCTCTTCGGTACCGCGCCCTCGTTGTAGAGCGTGGTGAGGAAGGTCAGCGCCTCGACGCCGGGCGCCTCGTTGAAGGCGGCCTTCTTGCCGTCGGAGGAGAACACCGAGCCGCCCGCCTGCCACAGCAGCGGGTAGAAGTTCAGGTTGAGCGTCGCCTCGGGAGAAGCCGAGTAGTCAAGCGTCGCAACGCCCGCCTGCTTGAGTTTCGGGGCGGCGGCCTTGATCTCGTCCCAGGTCTCCGGCGGTGTCTTGATGCCCGCCTTGTCGAGCAGTTTCTTGTTGTACACCGTGGTGGTGACGGTGTGGTAGATCGGCGCCGCGTAGAGCTTGCCGTCCGTGGTCAGAGCGCTGAGCGCACCCGGGAGGAAGCTCGACTTCGCCGACTCGACCACCTGGTCGACCGGCGCGAGCGAACCGCTCTTCACGTACTGCGGGATCTGGTCCGGGCCAAGCAGCAGGACATCGGGTCCCTTGTTGCCCGAGAAGGCGGCCGCCACCTTCTGGTCCCGGTTCGCCCACGGCTGCAGTTCGATCTTGAGGTCGGTGCCGGAGTTGGCCGCCTCGAAGTCCTTCTCGATCTGCGCCCAGTAGGCGTCGTTGGCCGGCTGGTCGGCGATCACGGGGTACATCCAGACCGTGACGCTGCCCCCGGTCGTGGACGCCTCGTCGGAACCACCACAGGCGGTGAGTGCGGCCGCGACCGCGAACGCGGTGAGCGGCGCCATGATGCGGCTGACACTGGTTTTCATCGGACCCCTTAGGCCGGAGGTGGAGCGGTGGATGACGCCCGGAGCTAATAACGGTCCAGGCCGAAACTAGTTGGCGGGGATTTCGGCTGTCAACGGGTGGGCGGCTGCCAACAGCGGCAAGCCGTCACCTGCCGAGGTCGACACGGAACAGTTCCGCGCCCTGGGAGAGCAGGAGTTGCCGGTCACCGCGCAGCGCGAGCCGCCGGTGCTGGTGTTCCACGACCACCGTCGGCGGCCGGTTCGAGCTCGGGTCGATCCGGTAGACCCGGGCGCCGTCGATCCCGGCGTACAGGGCCTTGCTGGTCGCGACGATGTCGCCGCCGATGCTGGTGCTGCCGAGAGTGAGGCGGCGGACCACCTTGCCGTGCTTGGGCTCGACGGCGAACACGGTCTTGCCCGCGACACCCCAGAGCAGCCCGTCCGGGCCGAGCACGACCGAGGTCACCGTGCCCTCGCCGATGACAGGGGCCGTCTCCCAGAGCTTGCGGGAGTGGGCCACATCCCAGGCGAAGACGGCGCCTTCTGTCCGGGTCGGCGGGGTCGTGCTCAGGCCGCCGGTGATCGAGGTGCCGCCGTACACGATGCCCTTGCGGGCGGTGATTCCGAAGACACTCTCGTCCTGGACGACGTTCCGGTTCACCTGCGTCGTTCCCGTCGCCGGGTCGTGAATCACCAGCGCGCCACCGAGGCGATCACCTTCCGGGACGGTGCCGACGGCGATCTTGCCGTTCACCTCGGCCAGGGCCCGGGCTCGCATCTGCAGGTCGGGCTTGAGGTTGACGGCCAGCTTGGGATTGTCCGGCGTACCGGGTGGGCCGGGCGCGTACTCGGGGCTGCTCCACGGTTGCGCCGGGTCGTAGGAGTAGAGCCGCGCTTCGGGGTACGCGCCGAGCCAGACCTTGCCGTCCTCGGTCTCCAGGACTGCCTCGAGCTGGGAGAACCTGTTGAAGGTGGCGGCCCCGGTTGCCGGGTCGACGACGGACAGGCCGCCGTTCAGGAAACCTCCTGCGTAGACGGAGGTCTTGCCGTCGGCCAGCGAGAGGATCTCGATCGGTTCCCGCCGTACCGCGGTCGGCAGGATCGCGGACTTGCCGGTCTGCGGGTTGTAGCGGAACATCTCGCCCCGCCAGAGGGTTCCGACGATGCTCTTGCCCGGGTAGTCGGGCAGGTTCAGCTCGGCCCAGCCGATCGGGCGGGTGTTCTGCACTCGCCCGGTGAAGGTCAGCCCGGTGCCGGTGAGCGTCTTCGTCGCGGGGTCATACCGCTTCAGCTCGCTCTGCTGGATCAGGTAGATCTCGCCGTCGTCCCCGGGCGGCGCGACGTCGAGTCCGTGGGCCGCGGGGATCTCGTCCACCCAGGTGCGGGTGGCGAGGTCGTAGACGAACAACGGGCCCGGGAAGGCGGTGCTGATCCGGACGTAGAGCCTGCCGTCACGGGCATTGAGGTCGTACACCGACTTGTCCTGGATGTCGCCGAGGCCGGTCGGCGGCGGGATCTCGGTGACCACGCCGCTGACCGGATCCAGCTCCGCGAGGTGCGCGTCCGGGAGTGAGCCGGTGTAGATCTTGCCGTTCGCGTAGTCGATGCTCTTGACGTACGGCTGGCCCGGAACGACCTGGCCGTAGTCCCGGACGGCACCCGTCGCGGCCTCGTAGCGGAATACCTGTCCGCCCGGGGACGTCCCGCCGTACACGTTGCCCTGGTCGTCGGTAGTCACCCGCCAGATGAACCCCTGCCCGGCGAGTGGTTGGCCGAGGTCCTCGGCGGTGTTGCCCGCGCCCGGGCGCCAGCGGTACAGGTGCCCGTTGTTGTAGGTGCCGACGTAGATCGTCCCGTCGGGCGCCGCGGCCACCGCGTAGCTGCCGTCGGCTCCGGGCAAGGGTGCCGAGACGAGGCTCGCGCCGGTGACGGGGTCGACGGCGTTGAGGTAGGCGGGCTTGCCGGTCGACACGTTCCACAGCGCCGGCTTGCCGTCCGGGCCGGGAGCAACGGTCCCGCCGATCAGCAGCACATCCGCGAGCGGAGTCCCCAGCGGTACGACGGTCGCCGGGCCGGGATGGCCGTCGGCCTGGGCGAAGGAGGTTGGGGCGGAGGAGAGGGCGAGCGGGGTGAGGAGCAGGGCGGCGAAGGCTGTCGCCACGGAGCGGGCAGATCGCATAGGGGCCTCCCGGATGACCTATTTACGGTCCTGTCCGAAAGTACAACTTCTGTATCCCGGCCACGTCAACCTCTCATTGCTCCGAAGGGGCGGCAGGTGGTTGCCACAAGTGGCAGCTCTTTCGGTCTTGACCGTTAATCATCCAGTTGCTATCACCAGGACAACTGCTCTGCGAGGCTCGGAACCATCTGATCAGGCGGGAGGGAGCCGGGTGAGGAGGGTTTCGAGCATCTCGCGGGTGGCGGCGAAGTAGCTGTTCTCACGGTGCAGCGCCCGGTGGAACGCGGCCAGCTCCGTTGGGGAGATGGTGTTGGAGAAGGTGCTGATCTCGGTCAGGTCGAGGCGCCGGTTGAACAGGTGCACGGTGTCGCGCCAGCGGTGCAGCAGTCCGACCAGCTCGGCGTCGCGGTGCCGGCCGAGTGCGCCGGAGACGAGGGCCAGGTCGACCGCGGACACGACCAGCCGCGGATAGACCTGGCGCTGGGTCGGTTGCTCGGGGGAGAAGCGATCGTCGGACAACAGCCTGGTGTTCTCCTGCAACTCGTCCGCGACCGCCCGCAGGATCTCGCTGCGCCGCTCGGACTCGGCGGTCAGCCGCTCCACGAAGATGCCGGTCAGACCGGCGACCAGGGTGAGCGAGTTGACCGCGGGTTCCCAGCGGCTGTTCTCCGGCCAGAAGAACCAGATCACGCCCAGCACGAACGCGACCATCAGCAACCCGTAGCTGACAACAGTCACGACCGTCCGCCGGTACGCCGCCCAGCGCGCGCCCTGCACCGACGAGCGCAGCGCCTTCGTCAGCACCCGCAGTCGCGCGAGCACCCGCAGCCGCGCCCGCCGCACATCCCGCCGCTCAGGCGGGCCTGGTTGGGTCATTGGGCCCAGATGTCGTCGGCCAGGGTCTTGGTGACGTCACCGGCCGACTCGGGGGCCAGCAGCAACAGCTCGAGGCCGAACGGGTTCGGGCGGCGAGTGTGGCGGAACTGGGACTGGATGCTCTCGACCGGGGTCAGGTCGCAGGCCTCGGTGAGCCGCTTCAGCCGGGCGGTCGAGTACTTCCGGGTGGTGTAGAGCCGGATCGTGTCACCGACCGGGAGCAGCACCTCGGTGTGGTCCGGCAGCCCCATCCGGATGTCGTCCTGGGTGGTGTTCTGCCAGAGGATCTTCACCAGCAGCGCGTCCTCGTCCTCGACCTCGCCGATGAACCGGACCAGTTCGTTGTCGATCTTCAGATCGGTGTTGTAGCGCAGCGCACTGGTGACGAACTCCGCGAACGCCCGGGTCTGGTGGTACTCGTCCGCGGCGGCTCGGGCCGTCTCGGCGTCCAGCCGGGTGGTGCTGGCGACCTCGAGCAGCAGCCGGTCCTGCGGGCGCAGCACCTCGGTGATCAGCTCGAGCAGTTCCTGGTCGTTCTCGAAGTTGGCCAGCGTGTTGCCGGTCAGCGTGTAGAGCAGCGGCTCGTCGCCGATCAGCCGGGTGAGCATCTGGGACAGCTCGGCCAGGTTGTCCGCGATCGAGAAGTCGAGCTGCACCGGCAGCACCTGCGCCATCGGGAACCTTGCCCCGCGCACCGGTTCGAGGGTGCCCATCCGGAGCATCTCCGAGCTCATGTCGACCGGGATGTAGTACATGTCGGGGTTGTCGCGCCGCATGTCCTCGAGGATGGTTCGGTCCTTCACCCCGGTGCCGATGCCCAGGCTGACCAGGTGGAAGCCGCCCTTGGCGACGTGCGGCTTGACCTTGCGCCAGTGCCGCAGGAACCACTCCGTGCCCGCCTTCATCACCAGGTAGAACGGGTCGTTGGTGGCGTTCGCCCAGGCGATGGTCGGGCCGATGCCCCAGTAGGAGAAGCCGGAGGTGATCTGCTTGCCGTCGCCGGTCTTCGACACCGGTCCGCGCAGATCGCCGGTCAGGGTGGCGAGCTTGTCCGTCTGGTCCTCGCCGACCAGCAGCAACGACCAGGCGAAGTCGTCGTCCGCGAGGGCGTGCTCCAGCTTGCGGATCACCGGTATCGGCTCGCTCACGTCCTGTCCCTCCCAAGGTGAGAGGTTAGGTTATCGGTTGCCCACGCTCCGCGCAGGCACAGTAAAGCCCTGCCCCGGCCGTGATGATCAGGATCGGCCGGGTCAGGGCTTGGACACTGGGAGCCGTCAGACCGCCTTCACGGCGTCGGCCTCGCGGCCCTTCGGGCCGTCCACCACGTCGAACTCGACCTGCTGGCCGTCCTCCAGGGTCTTGTACCCGTCGGAGACGATCTTGCTCCAGTGGACGAAGACGTCGTCCTGGCCGTCGACGGCGAGAAAGCCGTAGCCCTTGTCGGCGTTGAACCACTTCACGGTGCCGCGCACCATCACAACTCCTGTAGACCTTCAACGGGACCCGCTGCACTCGGGCCCCTAGGGTGCCGGTCGACCGAACTCGCGGCCGACCGAGCGGTCAACAAGACTAACTGAGCCGCGCAGGCCGGTTACCGAGTGGTTCACAGTGTGGGTGCCCGGCGTTCAGCGCCGGTTGGTGGTCAACCGCGCCGCGAGGCGGGTGGTCAGCCGCGCTGCGGGGCGGTGGTCAGCCGCGCTGCGAGGCGGCCAGGCCGACCACGCCGGCGACCACCAGCAGCAGTGCCGCGGTCAGGCCGAGGTCGTCGGTCTGGACGATGCCGTTGTCGTTCAGGATCCAGATGGTCGCGCTGCCGGAGAGCACGGTGCCGGCGATGATGCCGGGCACATCGGCCTTCGTCCGCTTCATCCGCGCTCCACTGTGATGCTGCCGAGTTTGAGGTGCACGTCCACGTTGACGGACTGCGGACCCTTCTTAGCGTCGGCGCCGAGATCGGTCAACTGCACGTCGGCGTTGTGGCCGCCCTTCTGCTGGCCGAAGGTGATCAGCTCACCCGCCTCCGCCGACAGGTTCGCGTTGACATCCACGTCCGGCGGGACCTTGACGACCACCTCGCCGACACCGCCATTCACGACCACCTTGGCGCCCGGCGCGAAGGTCGCCTTGGTCAGGTCCAGGTGGACGGACCCCGCGTCGAACGTGTACGCCGTACTGGTCGCGGTGATCGTCGTGCCCGGGGCGGCGACGAAGTTCACGTCGGCGAAGTCGCGGGGCATGTTCGGGAAGACGGTGCTCACGGCGACGCCGATGGCCAGCAGGATGCCGAGCGGCAGCAGCGCCAGGGTCCGGCCCAGGAAGCCGCCGACCAGCATGCCGAGGCCGAGCGTGGCCAGGCCGATCACCAGCATCATCGAGGTGCCTGCGCCGGCCGCCCAGGCGATCGCGATCGCGACACCGGTCAGCGCGACGATCGCCGGCTTCACCCCTCGCAGCCCCTTGACCGGAGGCTCCGCCTTCGTCCGGGTGGCAGTCGCCGGCGGCTCGTCGACGTACAGGCCCAGGGGGTCGTCCTCGGTCCACACAGGCTGGACCGGGGCGGTCACCCGGTCCTGTGGTCTCTGTGCGGCCGAGGACGACAGGCCCGCCGGGGGAGCTGACGGGCCGCTCTGAGCCGCCGCCGAGTACTGCGGCGCGGCAGAACCTTGCGGAGCTGAGTCCTGTACTCCGGAGCCAGGCGCGGCAGATCCGGGGTTGAAGGCGCCGGGCGTGGTGGCGCCGGTCGCCGAGGGATCGGCGGGGGTGGTGCCGTTGCCGCCGGTCCAGTGGCCGCCGCGGTGGGACCAGTGCTGCTTTCGTCCCTTGCGGCGGAACACCAGCAGCCACAGCAGCCCGAGCACCACCAGGGGTCCGGGGATGATCCGGCCGAAGTTGAACGACGACATCATCGCGATCGCGACGAAGACGCAGATGCCGATCACCACGGGCCACAGCCACGGGTGGTCGGGCCGGATCCGGTCGCCGAGCAGGCCCTGGGCCGCCGAGCGGTCGCTGCCCTCGTCCGGCATCAGCACCCAGGCGGCCACGTAGAAGAACAGTCCCGGGCCACTGATGACGAGGACCGCCATCACCACCCGGACCAGCACCGGGTCGATGTTGAGTGCCCGGCCGATGCCGCCGCAGACGCCGGCCAGCATCCGGTCGGACCTGCTCCGCCGCCAGCTCTGCACATCCTTCAGCTGGTCGCGGTCGAATCCGCCGCTCGAGTTCTGCTCCATGTCATCGATGGTGTCCCCCCGCGGGCGGCCACAACATAGGGGATACCCCCCGCCGTCCCCGGACGTTACGCAGCGTAAGACCCAGGCGGGAGGCGGCGACTCGGGGATGTCCCCTGGCCGACCCTGAGTCCCGCGGGGGCCGCGGTGAGGAGCCGGCCGGGGAGAAGCCTGCTGGTGTCGGCCCTGTCCGCGTGTGACGATTCTTGGGAGATGACACAACCAGCCGCTTCCGCGCCCGCGGGCGGACCCCCGGCCACCGGGGCTCCGGCCGCCGGTCCGCATGCCCAGGGCCCGCACGGCCCGGGCGGCTACGGTCCAGGTGGGTACGGCCCGGGTGCCTACGGCGCGCAGGGCCAGGGTCCCTACGCCGGGCAGGCGCAGGGTGCCTTCGGCGGGCAGGGACAGGGTTCTTACGGGACGCCCGGGCCGCAGCAGCCGGCTGGCAACGAGCCACCACCGGTACGCCGTGCCTACCGCCGCGCGGAGGGCCGGGTGCTCAGCGGAGTGGCCGGTGGCGTCGCCGATCACCTGGGCGTGTCCGACACCGCGGTACGGCTGGTGTTCATCGCCGCGACCGTGTTCGGCGGCTTCGGCGTCCTCATCTACGCGGCGCTGTGGTTCTTGATGCCACTCGCCATCCCGACGGTCCCGCCGGTTCCGGCCGCGCCAGGACTGGCCGCCGCGACCCGGAAGGGGATGCGGGCGGACCAGCCGCCCCCGACGATCTCGTCGGAGGGCAAGGAACGCAGGCGGGAGAAGAACCGCGGCCAGCTGACGGCCCTGGTCGTCACGGGCGTCGGCATCCTGCTGCTGCTCCAGGTGGCCGGGTTCGGCATCGCCGGGAAGATGTTCTGGCCGCTGGTGTTCGCGGGCACCGGTCTGGCGCTGATCTGGCGGCAGGCCGACGAAGGCCAGAAGACGGCCTGGACCAACAAGGCGCCGACCCTCGGAGCGCTGTTCGGCAAGGGTGGCCTGAAGTCGATCATCCGGGTGGCGGTCGGGCTGATCATGATCGGCACCGCGGTCACCGTGTTCCTGGTGCAGAACAACCGGCTCTCGATGGTCGGCGACGTGCTGATCGCCCTGCTGCTCGCGGTGATCGGGATCGGCGTCATCGCCGGGCCGTGGGTGCACCGGCTGAGCCGGGACCTGAACGCCGAGCGCGGCGAGCGCATCCGGTCACAGGAACGCGCCGACATGGCGGCCCACCTGCACGACTCGGTGCTGCAGACGCTGGCGCTGATCCAGAAGCAGGCGAACGACCCGCGAGCCGTAGTACGGCTGGCTAGGTCGCAGGAGCGTGACCTGCGGTCGTGGTTGTACGACGAGGACGACAACACCGACCAGACCCTCGCGGGAGCGGCCAAACGCGCCGCCGCCGAGGTCGAGGACTCCCACGGCGTCCCGGTCGAGGTGGTCACGGTCGGGGACTGCGACCTGACCGAGGGGTTGTCGGCGATGGTGCGAGCGGCCCGCGAGTCGATGGTGAACGCCGCCAAGCACTCCGGGGCTGACAAGATCGACGTGTTCGTCGAGGTCGACGGGGACCGGGCCGAGATCTTCGTCCGGGACCGCGGCAAGGGCTTCGACGCCGACGGGGTGCCGGAGGACCGGCTGGGGCTGCGGCACAGCGTGATGGGCAGGATGGAACGGCACGGCGGCCGCGCAACGGTGCGGTCGAACCCGGAGACAGGCACCGAAGTGCGACTGGAGATGGACAGATGAGCAACCAGCGGCGAGTGGTCGTGGTGGACGACCACGACATGTTCCGGGCCGGCGTGCGCAGCGAGATCGGTGCTTCGGTGGAGATCGTCGGCGAGGGCGCCGACGTCGACAGTGCGGTGAAGGCGATCATCGCCGGCGAGCCGGACGTGGTCCTGCTCGACGTGCACCTGCCCGGCGGCGGTGGCACCGAGGTGATGAAGCAGGTGCACCAGCGGCACCCGGAGGTGAAGTTCCTGGCGCTGTCGGTGTCCGACGCGGCCGAGGACGTGATCGGCGTGATCCGGGCCGGCGCCCGCGGCTACGTGACCAAGAACATCAGCGGCACCGAACTGGTCGACGCGATCGGGCGGGTGGCCGACGGTGACGCGGTGTTCTCGCCGCGGCTGGCCGGCTTCGTGCTGGACGCGTTCTCCGGTGCGATCGACATCGCCTCGGTCGACGAGGACCTGGACCGGCTGTCCCAGCGCGAGCGCGAGGTACTGCGGCTGATCGCGCGTGGCTACGCCTACAAGGAGGTGGCGCGCGAGCTGTTCATCTCGGTCAAGACCGTCGAGACGCACGTCTCCAGCGTGCTGCGCAAGCTCCAGCTCTCCAACCGCCACGAACTCACCCGCTGGGCCACCGACCGCCGCCTGGTCTGACCCCGTCGGGCCGATCCGTCCGGCCTTCGCCAGGGGTCGTGGGTGGCGGGTTGTGGACAGGTCACACATTCGCCACCCCGTCAGGGGCGCAAGGAGCTTTGCCGCTGTTATACCGTCGACTCTCATGGAGCGGAATCTCACCCCCGAACAGCTCGAGCTCTTCGAGAAGGAGTTCGCATCGCGCCCGTCGTACCGGGTGATGCAGAACGCCGTCACGGAGACGCCGGTCGCCAAGATCGCCCTGGACCGTCAGGTCGTCACCTCGCTCGACCATTCGGTGTCGAACCTGCTGGACGACTGGAAGGTGACGAATCAGAAGAAGAGCGGCCGCTGCTGGCTGTTCGCCGGCCTGAACCTGCTGCGGGTCGGCGCCGCGGACAAGCTCGGGGTCAAGGACTTCGAGTTCTCCCAGAACTACCTGCTGTTCTGGGACAAGTTCGAGCGGTCCAACTTCTTCCTCGAGGCGATGATCGAGACCGCCGAGCGCGACGTCGACGACCGGACGGTGGCGCACCTGCTGTCCGACCCGATCGGTGACGGCGGCCAGTGGAACATGTTCGTCGCGCTGGTCCGCAAGCACGGTCTGGTGCCGAAGACCGCGATGCCGGAGACCGAGAGCTCGTCGGCCACCGCCCAGCTGAACGACACCCTCCGCAAGGTGCTCCGCCAGGGCGCCCGGGACCTGCGCACCATCGACGGCGTCGAGGCGCAGCGGGCCCGCAAGCAGGAGATCCTGACCACCGTGCACCGGGTGCTGAGCATCCACCTCGGCACACCGCCGCAGAAGTTCCTGTGGCAGTGGAAGGACAGCGACAAGGGCTTCCACCGCGACGGCTGGACCACTCCGGCGGAGTTCGCCGAGGCGTACGTCACGCTGCCGGTCGACGAGTACGTCTGCATCGTGCACGACCCGCGCGAGTCCAGCCCGACCGGCAAGACCTTCACCGTCGACTACCTGGGCAACGTCATCGACGCCCCGCCGGTGGTCTACCTGAACGTCGAGGTGGACCTGATGAAGCAGCTCGCCCAGGATGCGATCGTCGGTGGCGAGCCGGTCTGGTTCGGCTGCGACGTCGGCAAGCAGATGTCGGCCGACCTCGGCTACTGGGACGCCAAGCTGTACGACTACGAGGCCGTCTACGACACCGAGTTCAGCCTGAACAAGGCCGAGCGGCTGCTGCACCACGAGACGCTGATGACGCACGCGATGCTCTTCACCGGCGTCGACCTGGTCGACGGCAAGCCGCGCCGCTGGCGGGTGGAGAACAGCTGGGGTGACGAGAAGGCCGACAGCGGCTTCTGGACCATGAACGACTCGTGGTTCGGCGAGCACGTCTTCGAGATCGCGGTCCGCCGCTCCGCCCTCCCGGCAGAGCTCCAGGCCCGCCTCGACGACGCCCCGATCGTCCTCCCCGCCTGGGACCCGATGGGTGCCCTCGCAGACTGATTCGCTGTACTACGCCGCCGGCCGGAGACCCCAGGGGTTCTCCGGCCGGCGGCGTTTTCAGAGCTTCATCCCTGCACGGTAAGTGCCGTGCGGACCAGGTCGATCCCTTCCGCGGCACGTTCCAGGGTCGGCAGGTGTCCGGCCCACGGCAGTTCGACGTACTCGACGTCGGGCAGTTGGGTGGCCAGGAGCGCCGCGCCCTCGCGGAAGAACTGCAGGTCGTGCGCCCCGCTGAAGAGCTTGACCGGCGCGGTGATCGCGGCCGGAGTCACCTCGTACTCCTCGTTGTCCACGTCGTCGCCGGCGGCTATCTGCACCTCGAACGCCCGCGCCTGCATGACCCGCAGGAGCTCGCGGGCCTCGGCATCCGCCTCCGGGCCGAGCCAGATCTCCACGTTGAGTGCGGTCGCGCTGTCGACGTCCCCTGCCTCCAGCAGGCGGTTCTCCTCGGCCCAGAACGCCCTGAGGTCCTCCGTCGGCTCCACCCCGTCCACCGGCGGCGACATCAGTACCAGCCGGCTGAACCTCTCCGGCGCCCTGCTCGCAGCCTGCAGCACCACGTTCGCCCCGTACGACGCCGCGACCACCGCCGTGGTACCGATCCCGAGGTGGTCGAGCAACTCCAGCACATCCCCGGCATCGGAGTACTTCTCGGCCACCTCCAGCGGCGTCTCGCCGTACCCCCGAAGGTCGAGCGTGATGACCTGGTGGTCCCGGCGCAGGTCCTCGACCTGCCCGGCCCACATCCGGGAGTCCGCCACACCGGCATGAACCAACAGAACAGCCGGCCCAGTGCCGACCACCGCATGATGAAGTGAAGTCATGCGGCGAGCATCACCGCACACCTCGCTGACGGCAAATCCTTTATTCACCGGGCTGCGCCGCATTTCACCGGGCTGTGGTGCTTATCTCCTGATCCTCGGCGGTGAAGTCGGTGGAGAAGGGAGGTCCTTGGCCCGCATCGAGTTCGTCGAGGCGGGCCGTGTCTCCTCAGTGGAGGCGGATGACGGTGAAGGGTTCGGCGAGGTGGCCTTCGGGGAAACCCGCGGTGGCGGCGTTCTCGCGCATCCACCCCTGGATCATGGTGGGCAGACCGTCGGGGTTCTGGTGCTGACTGGCGTGCGACATCAGCGCGGCGAGCTTGGCGTCGTACACGCCGGTGATGTCGACGTAGTGGTTGCGCTCGGGGTGTTCCATCATCCAGAGCTCGCCCACGTCCCACGCCTTCAGGCCGTCGGCCTCGAGCTCGGGGAACGCGTACGGGTTGCCTGCCGCCGGGTAGAACGCGCGGACGGTGGCTTCTGCCGTCGCCATGTGATCCGGGTGCGAGACCGGCAGGCGCGACCAGTTGCGTTCGGGGGACTGCCCGAGCAGCCGCCGTGGGCGGACCTGGCGGATCACTCGGACCAGGTCGCGGATGAGCTCCCTGGTGGGCTCGACCGATCCGTCCTCGTACCCGAGGAAATGCAGGTCGTGTACGCCGACGTGCTCGGCGGCGGTGGTCTGTTCGGCCCGCCGGACCGCGGGCATCTCAGCACGGTCGCGGTCCGGCTCGAAGCCACCGGCCTGGCCGTCGGTGACGATGCAGTAGCTGACCTCGATCCCGGCCCGGGTCCACTTGGCCACCGTGCCGGCGCCGCCGAAGTCGATGTCGTCCGGATGCGCGACGATCGCCAGCACGCGCTCGATCTCGTCGTCAGGGCGGGGATTACCAACGGGCACACTCACGTCAGTGACCCTAGCGTCCTCCGCCACTGGCTTTTGCCCGGAAGACACCGCCCCACACACCGGTCTTTCGCGTGGATGGCGCCGGCCTTGCCCCGCCCCCGCCTGGTCAAGCGCTGGCGGCGGTCGGGTGGTGGATGCCGGCGCCTTCCAGGACGGCGACGGGGAAGCGATGCTGGATGACCTCGTCGACGACGCCGTACTCGCGGGCCGTCTCCGCCGTCAGGACGTGATCCCGATCGGTGTCGTGCCGCAGCCGCTCCACCGTCTGCCCGGTGTGCGCGGACAGGATCGTCTCCACCTGGCTGCGAACCCGGACCACCTCGTCGGCCTGCAGGATCAGGTCGGGGATCGTCCCCTGCCCACGGGCGGCCGGCTGGTGCAGGACCACGCGCGCGTGCGGCAGGATCGCCCGCTGACCGGGTGCGCCGGCAGCCAGCAGTACTGCGCCGGCGGCGATCGCCTGCCCGACGCAGAAGGTCGCGACGGGGGATCGGACGAACTGCATGGTGTCGTAGATCGCCAGCATCGCGGTCATGTCACCGCCCTCGCAGTTGATGTAGAGGTTGATCGGCTGCTCCGGCTTGTCGGCTTCCAGGTGGAGCAGTTGGGCGATCATCGCGTTCGCGACGCCGGCGTCGATGCCGGTGCCGAGGTAGATGACGCGTTCACTCAGCAAGTGCGAGTAGACGTCCATGATCCGCTCGCCCCGCGGGTGCTGGGTGATCACGCTGGGAATCGTGTAACTGCTCATCAGGCCGCTCCCGCCTTCGCTGCTACTTGTTCAGTTGCCTGTACCTCTGCTGGTGTTCCGTGGTTCCGCAGTGGCATCACCTGGTCGAAGGACGAGACCACGTGGTCGATGAAGCCGTACTCGAGGGCCTGCTCGGCCGTGTACCAGTGGTCGTGCAGCGAGTCCTCGAAAACCGTGGACCGTGGCTGACCGGTGTCCTGCGCGATCAACCCGAGCACGGTGTCCCGGATGTGGCGCAGGTCGTTCGCCTGGATCTCGATCTCGACGGCCGACCCGCCGATGCCGGCCGAGCCCTGGTGCATCAGGACCCGCGCGTGCGGCAGGGCGAACCGCTTCCCCGGAGTACCGGCGGAGAGCAGGAACTGACCGGCACTGCAGGCCAGCCCGAGGACGAGTGTCGAGACGTCGCACGGCACCAGCCGCATGACGTCGCGGATGGCGAGCATCGACGGCACCGAGCCGCCGATCGAGTGGATCCACAAGGCGATGTCGGTGGTGGAATCCTCGGCCGCGAGGGTGAGGATCTGGGTGGCCAGCAGCGTGCCGTTGTCGTCGTTCAGCTGGCCGTCGAGGACGACGACCCGCTGGCGGAACAACTGCTGCCGGGACTGCTCGTTGAACAGCAAGACCTTGTTCTCATCGGACATGTCTCCACCTTGTCCGACCAGGCTCGCCGAACCCCAGGTTTTCTGCTGCTAGCAGGTCTGCTCACAGCCGATCCGATCGCAGCAGCCCTCGTCTGAAGGCCTCCGCGACCGCGGCCGCGCGATCGTTGACGTCGAGCTTGGCGTAGATGTTCAGCAGGTGACTCTTCACCGTCGCCTCGCTGATGAACAGCTTCGCGGCGGACTCACGGTTGGTGCTGCCGGCCGCGACCAGTTCGAGGACCTCGAGTTCTCGCTGACTGAGCAGCGGCTCCACTTCCGGCGTACGGACTCTGTTGACCAGGCGGGTGGCGACCGATGGCGACAGGACGGACTGCCCGGCGGCCGCTGCTCGGACCGCTCGGATGAGTTCGTCGCGGGGTGCGTCCTTGAGCAGGTAGCCGGTCGCGCCCGCCTCGATCGCCGGTACTACGTAGCTGTCGGTGTCGTAGGTGGTCAGGACCAGGATCCGGGCGGTGATGCCGCGGCTCGCGAACTCCTTGATCGCGGTGAGGCCGTCCATACCGGGCATCCGCAGATCCATCAGGATCACGTCGGGCCGGAGCGCCGGGGCGAGTCTGAGCGCCTCGGCACCGTCGGAAGCCTCACCCAGTACTTCGAACGCGGGGTCGGGCGCGAACATCCCGATCAACCCGTCCCGGACCACCGGATGGTCGTCCACGATCAGCAGCCTGATCGGATCGCTCGCGGGGTTGGGGTTCGGGTCGCCCGCGGGGTTGAGGTTTGCGTCGGGGTCGTGGCCCGTCATGCGGTGGCTCCTGCGAAGGTCGCCGGGATGCGGGCGGAGATCGCGGTGCCGTTGCCTGGTTCGGATTCCACCTGCAGGGCGCCGGAGAGGCCTTCGATCCGCTCCCGCATCGCGACCAGGCCGAACCCGCCGCCCTCACGCGACTCCTCGGCGCCCTCGCGCTGTCCGTCGACGCCGGCCCGCGTCCGCAGTACAAGGTCTTGAGGTGTGAAGCCGGTGCCGTCGTCGCGGACGTCGAGGGCGATCTCGTGCTCGAGGTAGGACAGGGTGACGCCGACGCGGGTCGCCCTTGCATGCTTGGCGATGTTGGCGAGCGCCTCCTGCGCGGTACGGAGCAGCGCGACCTCGGCTTCGGGGTGCATCGGCCGCGGGGTGCCCGTCGTCGTGACCTCGATCGGGACCTTGTGGAGACTCGACCAGCGGTCGCCGACGTCGGCCAGCGCGTCAGCGAGGCGGGCCGTCCGCAGCGGTTCGGGGCGCAGCGCGTGGACCGATCGGCGCGCCTCCGACAGACTCTCGCGGGCCAGGCCGGTCGCGGCCTCGACGTGCCTGCGCCACCGCGCCGGATCCTCGCGGGCCTGCTCGACCGCCTGCAACTGCGTGATGATCCCGGTCAGCCCCTGCGCCAGGGTGTCGTGGATCTCGCGTGCCATCCGCTGGCGCTCGTCGAGTACTCCGGCTTCTCTCGCCTGGACCAGGAGACGCTCGTGCAGGGCGGCGTTCTCGGCCAGCATCGCCTCGAGCTCGCGGTTGGCCTGACTCACCTCCGCGAGGGCGTTGTCCCGCTGGTCGTGCTGCTTCGCCTGGTGCCATTCGATCCAGGCGTAACCACACATCGGGACCACGTTCACGGCCAGGACGGCGAAGTACCCGATCAGCCCGAAGACCGTGGACTTGTCGACGCTGGAGGCCTGCGCGGTACCGGCCAGCATCGCCACCGCGGCGGCGCCGGCCAGCAGCCACGGCCAGCGCAGGACTCTGAAGGCGTAGATGTAGGCGACCGGCGCGAAGATCCCGAACCACGGATCCCTGACGACGAGAACGGCCAGGATCGCGATCAGCCCGGTGAAGAAGATCACCATGGTGCGCGGCCGATCCCGCCAGCCGGGGTGCAGGGTGACCATCCACGCGATCCACGCGGCGGCCGCCGCGCACAGCGCCAGATCGACGAGCAGCGACGAGGTCTCGCCCTGCTTGATGATCACCGTGCAGAGCGCCAGCGCGGCGAGCACGACGTACGGCGCGACGATGACGGCCGGCGACCACGGCCGCCCCCGCACGTCCACCGCGAGGCTGCTCACGTCAGCCAATCTAGCGCTCGCCGAACGCAGCCCGAAGGTGCTTGCCGTTGACAACCAGGACGACCCCGAGCAGCACCACTCCGCAGACCGCCTGATCGATCTTCATCCACACGGGGAACATCCCCGGGATCGCGACGATCACCACGATCGCCACCACCATCACCGCCGAAAGCACCCGCAACCGCCGGAAGGCGCCCTTCGAGCCATTCGCGGCCCTGGCGGCGAAAACCGACATCAACGTCGCGCTACCCACGACGATGGTCCCTCTGACCCACACCGCATCAGTGACGACCTCCACGTGACGCCGAAGCAGCACGATTGCCGCCAAGGTGAGGACGCTGATCGCCAGATACACCCCCACCAATCCCCGCACCCGCCCCAACGCGGCCCTGGTGTCCACATCCTTCCTCTCCGTACCGACATTTCCCACGACCCGACCTCTCTTCCTGTCTCCTCCAGCCTCGCGACCCAACCCCCTCCCGCACACCGCCCAACCGGCTGACCGGCCACCAGCCGATCGGCCACCGGTACTGCGCCCGCGGTACTGCCCCGCCGGTACTGCGTTGCCGGGAGGTGGCGGGTGTTCGGTCAGCGGTGACCTGGGGGCGGGGCGGCACGTAGTACGGGAACTGTCCGGGGGAGCGCCTAGGCTGGGGGGTGATGACGACGCTCTTCTCTCCAGACGAACTGCCGGTGCCGCTCGAGGAGCCCAAGAAGCACCGGACCGACCCGGAATCGCTGCTCGAGGGGCTGAACCCGCAGCAGCGGGCCGCTGTCGTGCACGCCGGGAAACCGCTGCTCGTGGTGGCGGGTGCCGGCTCGGGCAAGACGCGGGTGCTGACCCGGCGGATCGCCTATCTGCTGGCGGCGCGGGACGCGCATCCCGGGTCGATCCTGGCGATCACGTTCACCAACAAGGCGGCCGCGGAGATGCGGGAGCGGGTGGTCGAGCTGGTCGGGCCGCGCGCGAAGCTGATGTGGGTCTCGACGTTCCACTCGTCGTGCGTGCGGATCCTGCGCCGCGACATCAAGCGGTTCGGGATCAGCTCGACGTTCTCGATCTACGACGACACCGACTCGCGGCGGCTGATGACGCTGGTGTGCCGGGAGCTCGACCTGGACGTCAAGCGGTACAACCCGCGCGCGGTGCTGAACTGGATCAGCACCCAGAAGAACGAGCTGATCGACCACGAGACGTCCGCGGCGAAGGCCTCGAACCACCTCGAGGAGACCTACGCCGAGTGCTACCGGATCTACCAGGAGCGGCTCGCGCAGGCGAACGCGCTGGACTTCGACGACCTGCTGATGACCACGGTGAACCTGCTGCAGGCGTTCCCGGAGGTCCGCGAGTACTACCGCCGCAGGTTCCGCCACGTGCTCGTCGACGAGTACCAGGACACCAACCACGCGCAGTACACGCTGATCCGGGAGCTGTGCGCGGACCTCGAGCCGGGGCCGAACGACGGGCCGGTCAGCCCGCCGGCCGAGCTGATGGTGGTCGGTGACGCGGACCAGTCGATCTACGCCTTCCGGGGCGCGACGATCCGCAACATCCTCGCGTTCGAGGAGGACTTCACCAACGCCGAGACGATCCTGCTGGAGCAGAACTACCGCTCCACCCAGACGATCCTGACCGCGGCGAACGCGGTGATCAGCCGCAACGAGGGCCGCAAGGCGAAGAACCTGTGGTCCGACTCGGGCCAGGGCGAGCAGATCGCCGTCTACGTGGCGGACAACGAGCACGACGAGGCGCAGTTCGTCGCGGACGAGATCGACCGGCTCACCGACGCCGACGGGGTGAAGCCGTCGGACGTGGCGGTGTTCTACCGGACGAACGCCCAGTCCCGCGTGTTCGAGGAGGTCTTCATCCGCACCGGCCATCCGTACAAGGTGGTCGGCGGTGTCCGGTTCTACGAGCGCAAGGAGGTCCGCGACGCGCTGGCCTACCTGCGGGTGCTGGTGAACCCCGAGGACCTGGTCTCGCTGCGCCGGATCCTGAACGTGCCGAAGCGGGGGATCGGCGACCGCGCCGAGGCCGCCATCGAGGCGCTCGCGCAACGGGATCGGATCCCCTTCTCGGCCGCGCTGCGCCGGGCCCAGGACGCCCCGGCGATGGCCAGCCGCAGCGTCAACGCGGTGCAGGCGTTCGTCGACATCCTCGACGAGCTCACCGCGATGGTCGACTCGGGCGCCCCGCCGGACGACATCCTGGACGTCGCCCTGCACCGCTCCGGGTACTACGAGGAGCTGCAGAAGTCGCCGGATCCCCAGGACGAGACCCGGCTGGAGAACCTCGACGAGTTCATCTCGGTGGCTCGCGAGTTCGTCGAGGAGCGGACGGCCGCGGCCGAGCCGTCGGACCTGCAGGCGTTCCTCGAGCGGGTCGCCCTGGTCGCGGACGCGGACCAGATCCCCGACGCCGCCGACGACGGTGGCGTCGTCACGCTGATGACCCTGCACACCGCGAAGGGCCTCGAGTTCCCGGTGGTCTTCCTGACCGGCATGGAGGACGGCGTCTTCCCGCACTCCCGGTCGCTCACGGACATGAAGGAGCTCGAGGAGGAGCGGCGGCTCGCGTACGTCGGGATCACCCGCGCGCGGCAGCGGCTGGCGATCTCCCGGGCCGCTGTCCGCAGTGCGTACGGCGCTCCGCAGCACAACCCGCCGTCCAGGTTCCTCGAGGAGATCCCGGCGGAGCTGCTGGACTGGCGCCGCGACGAGTCCGCGATCACCCGCTGGTCCGGCACCGGGACGTCCTCGGGCGGAGCCAGCGGAGTCACCAGCCGCTGGGAGCCGGCCCGCCGTACGGCCTCGGACAAGCCGGTGATCAGCCTGAATCCGGGCGATCGGGTGGTGCACGACACCTTCGGGATGGGCACCGTCGTGGTGGTCCGGGGCGAGGGTCAGCAGGCGCAGGCCGACATCGATTTCGGCTCCGAAGGGGTCAAACGGCTGCTGCTGCGCTACGCACCGGTGGAGAAGATCTGAGACGTTTCCGTTGCGTTCCGGGGCTCAGCTGACACAATCGGTGTTTTCGGCCCTCCCCGGACGAAGGTCCTGCCATGCCCAAGGCACCTGACAGCCACCGCCGGATCATCCTGGCGGGAGCGAATCCTGGCCTGCGGCTGTTCGACTCCGACGGCAAGGTCACCGCGTTCGCGTCGATCTGGACGGTCGACTGGTCGATCTGCGGCTCCGGTACGGCGGTCGTGCTCTGGTTCGACGGCATCGTCCGGGTGGTCTCGGAGGATGTCGACCTCGCGTCCTGGCTGGAGCGGTACTTCGTCCGCTCGTTCCTCGAGGTCCAGGGGCTGCCGTGGCACGAGCCCGCGATCGAGCGGGAACTCGTCCAGGTCTCGATGAACCTGGCGGACGGGCTGAGCGCGAAGGCGGCCGACATCCAGATCGAGATGGGCGGCGTGCTCGACCGGCGGCTGTTCGCCACCGACAACTTCCAGCTCGCCGCGGGCACCCACAGCCTCAGCCTGGTCATCGCCCCGGTCCGCTCCGCGACGGTCTCGATCGGCGGCGCGAGCGTGCCCGGCTTCGTCCAGGTCGACGGCTCAGCCGACCGGCCCGGCTCCTCCGCGTTCTTGACCACCGCCGAAGTGTGGCGCCGCTGAGCCGCTGACGGCCGGCTCCGCTCCGACCTGGGCCACTCCAGTCGGTGGCAGCGCGAACCAGGTCTCCATCCGCGGCAGCGACTCCGCCTTGGACCCGTCGGCGAGCACCCGCTCGGTCCGGAACAGGTACGCCGCGATCCCGGCCGCTCCCTGCATCCAGCCGACCCGCGGCTGCAGCAACGGCTCCGGCGCCCGATGCTCGACGAACCGCCAGTAGGCGTGCGGCCCGTCCACGAACGCCCGCTCGACCAACGCGTCGGCCAGCCGTACGGCGAAGTCCAGGTCCTGCTGGTCCCCGGACCGCTGCCAGGAGTCCAGGAAGACGTCGCCGACTCCCGCAGTACCGCAGCAGCGGCCGTCGTTGTCCCAGAAGCCGGGGTGAAGCCGCTCAGGCAGCCCCGACGTACGGACGCTGTGCAGGCTGCGCTGGTGCCAGGTCAGCGGCGGCACACCTCGGACCTCTTCGATACCGGCCTGGTCCAGCGCCAGGAAGAGCAAGGACGTCCCCGCCGCACCGTGACACCAGGTGAAGGTGACCTCGTCCTCATCGGTGGCATCGCTCGGGATATAGCGCGGTACGACGAACCCGCGGCCGTCCGTCACCCCGAGACTCACCAGGTGCTCCGCGCCACTCTGAGCGGCGGCAGCCAGCTCTGGGCGGTCCAGCTCGGCGGCAGCGAGCGCCACCGCGGCCGCGACCCCCGCGACGCCGTGCGACAGGTTGGGCATCTGCGTGCCCTCGGCCTCCGGCCGGAAGCGCTTGGCCACGAATGGCCAGTTCGTACCGCTCGGCAGGTGCTCAGCCTCAGCCAGCAACACGCGAGCAGCATGGTCACTCAGCTCGCAGGCGCCGTCCACCCCGTGCCGTCGAGCCCACAGCCCACCAAGCAGTACTCCGGCCGCACCCAGTGTCAGGTCATTGAAGCGAGCGCCTGGAAGGTAGGTAGGTGGCCCGAGCAGCGTCTGCGGCCAACCATCGGGCGTCGCGAGCTCCAGGAGCCGCCCGACTGCCGCTTCTGCCGGCACCGTGGCACCTAGTGCAGTGAGTACTCCGATGCCGCTGACCAGGCCGTCGAAGTACGTGCAGTCCGTGCTGTCGGCGATCCCACCGCTCGCTCGACGATCGCTCCCGCCAGGGTCTGCTCCTCGGCGGTCCACGGCCGGGACAGCCGGATCTCGGTCAGCACATGTGCGAGTCCGCCGACGCCGACGTACGTGCCGTCGCGCTCGAGCGGGATGTCCGGCACGTCAGCCCCGCCGACCTCCTCAGGGATCCAGGGCCCGTCCTGCCAGCGCACCTGGTCGAGCACCCAGCGCCAGGCGGACTCGGCCAGATCGCGATAAGGAGCCTCCGCCGTCACCGCTCAATGATGGCACCTCGCGAGCCGGCGGCTAACCCGTGCCTAACGCGGCAGGGCGTTCCGCAGGCGGATGCCGCTGAACTCGAGGGTGGAGGTGGTCACGGCATCCCAGAACTCGTGCAGCCGCGGCAGCACGCGGAGCTGGATCCCGGCCTCGGCGTGCAGCTCGAACAGGTCACCCACCCGCTCAGGCGGCCCCAACGGCGTCACCTCGGTCGTCGCCACCACGGCGGCCTCGGCCGGTTCGAACGGCTCGGCGGGAAGGTGGTACGCGTAGAGCTCGACCGTGCGGACGGCCTCCAGCCAGCCGTACTCGATCACATGGACCCGAGCGCCGCAGCCGTCCCCGATGATGCGGCTCTGGTCCGCGGGAGTGGTGTCCGGGCCGACCCAGGCCATGGCGCGAGGGCATTGCCGGGGGAACCAGTAGTCAGGAGCGCGATCGTGGCCGACGGCCCAGACGTACGGGGTGGTCTTCACCGAGGTCGGGGCGAGATGGGGCCGGAAGATGTCGATCGTCGGATCTTCGGAGAAATGCAGGACTTCACCAGGCGCCGGACGCATGCGCGGCAGCCTAACGGCGGAGTTGTCAGCGCCGCCAAAGCTTTACGTCCGTCTGAGGTTCAGAACCGGTCCGACGGAGCAGGAAGGGGCCGGCTCAGGGGTTGAGGCCGCAGTGGCTGCGGAGCCACGGCATCGGGTCGATCGGCTCGCCGGCGTCCGGGCGTACCTCGAAGTGCAGGTGCGGGCCGGTGGTGTTGCCGGTGACTCCGACCGCGCCGACCTGGTCGCCGGCGTACACGGTCTCGCCGACCGAGACGCTGAACTTCGACATGTGGTTGTACCAGGTCTCGGTGCCGTCCTCGTGCCGCACCCGGACCTGCCGGCCGTACGCCCCGGCGAACTCGGCGCTGACGACCTCGCCCTTCATCACCGAGCGGATCGGAGTGCCGATCGGGGCGGCGAAGTCGGTGCCGGTGTGGTTGCGGGCCCAGCGGCCGCCGCCCTGACCGAAGGTGGCGGTGATGTGGTAGCCGGAGATCATCATCTCGCAGCGGGTGGCTGAGGTGCGGAGCTTCTCTTCCGCCGCGTCGGCCGCGGCCTTGGCCTTGGCGAGGGCGGTGGCGCGCTTGGTGGTCAGCGCACGGGTGGCATCGAGCTTGGCGGCCCGGGCCTTCGCGGTCCGGTCGGCCGCGGCCTGCTTCTTGGTCAGATCAGCGCCGGACAGCTCGACGCGGGAGGAGTCACGGGTGGCGAGCTGGCGTCGCTCGATCCGCGCGGTGGTCAGGTCGGACAGTTGGCCGCTGCCCATGCTGAGCGCAGCAACGTTGACCGCTGAGTTCGCCTGGGTCGGTGAGGCCAGCGAGCTGTGGCTGAAGCCGACAGCTCCTGCCGCTGCCGCGAGGGCGGCGGTCAGTCCGACTACCTGGGTACTGCTCGGGGTGTTACGCCTGGCAACACGATGTTTGGCGCCGTGACGTCCTGCGCCGGGCTTGCGCGCAGCGTTGCCTGGCGTGTCGCGGCTAGCCGCGGCACGGTGCTGGGACACAACGTGGCCTTTCGGTCACAGGGGAGGGGCACTGTCCGCTCCCGGGAGATCTATTCCCCCCGGGGGCTCATGCACCATAACGGAACCGTCACGAGGCGACAAACCCCGCCACCCCCTTTTCGGCCTCTCCTTCACGAAACTTTTGCATGAGCCGCTGCACGTGCATCCGCCGAACCGCCGGGATAGCTGCTATGTCAGGAGCTAGTTGGCTGACGGGTCAGGCAACTGTGTCCTGTTCATCCAGATGCGCCAGCATCCCGGTGATCTGGTGCACCACTTCGCCGTGGAACGGCAGGGAGAGGTGGCCGACGCCGTTGATCCTGACATTGCGGGCGATCAGGTCCGGATGCCGGAGCCGGGCCCGCCGCTGCGGCACGATCAACTGGTCGACGTCGCTGTAGAACGCGACGAACCTGGTCCCGCAGTTCGGCGCCGGCTCGTCCAGCTCGGCCATCAGGTCGCTGTCCGGCCGGACCTGCTTCACCAGCGGCCACGGCAGCAGCCGGGCGGCCATGGTGCCCTGGTGTGGAGTCCCCAGCGTCACGCAGGTGTGCACGCGCTCGTCACCGCCGAGCCGCTGGACGTAGTATCGCGCGATCAGCCCGCCGAGGCTGTGCCCGATCACGTGAATCTGCTCGGACCCGGACTCCTCGCAGATCGCCTCGATCTCCGCGCCCATCCGTTCCGCCGTACTGCGGACGTCGAGCGTCAGGGGTGAGTAGGAGAAGGTGTGGATCCGGGTGAATCCCCGGCGGAGCAGCTGGCGCCGCATCAACGCGAAGACCGTGTGGTTGTCGACGATCCCGTGCGCCAGGAGGATCGGCGTACCGGCGGCGCGGACGTCGCCGACCAGCAGGCTGCGCTGGGCCGGGGTGAGTCCGTTGAGGGTCAGCCGGTTGGTGCGGTCACCGGAGCCGGTGACCAGACCGAGCGGGTACATCGCCAGATGGGTGGTGATCCAGCCGAGCTCCACGGCCGCGCCCTGCAGTACACGCGGGGACAGCGCCGAGCGGGCGCCGTACTTCAGCCCCTCGAGTGCCTCTCGGATGCTGCTCCGCGTCGCGGCATCCTGCGAGTTCCCCGGTTCGTCCACCGCCTCGGCACTCATGGCGACTCCTCACGCAGAATCAGACCCCCCGTCGTACTGGTCCGATCTCTTTCCACGGTAACCGGTTGTCTGGCCGCGTGGCCGGGAACACACACCTCCGTGTCTTATCCGTGAGGTGCGGCTCGGCTAACCTGCGAATGTCTGGATGACTGCCGCGGCGCAAGGCCGTGTCCACAGATCGAGAGGCCCACACATGCCAGCCACCAGCCCACTGCGGGTCGTCGTCGCCAAGCCGGGACTGGACGGCCACGACCGGGGCGCGAAAGTGGTCGCCCGGGCGCTGCGCGACGCCGGCATGGAGGTCATCTACACCGGGCTGCACCAGACCCCGGAGCAGATCGTCGAGACCGCGATCGCGGAGGACGCCGACGCGGTCGGCCTGTCGGTGCTGTCCGGCGCGCACATGACGCTGTTCAAGAAGGTCCGCGAACTGCTCACCGAGCGCGACGCGGACGACATCGTGGTGTTCGGCGGCGGGATCATCCCCGAGGCCGACCTGCAGCCGCTGGCCGAGCTCGGCGTGCACAAGATCTTCACCCCCGGCGCGACCACGGTCGAGATCGTCGAGTGGGTCCGGGCCAACGTCGGCGACGCCTCGGCCACCACTGCCCAGGACGCCTGACCGCCAGGAATCCTGACCCCGCAGGCAGCCTGATCCTGCGGGGGCTTGCGACGCGCCCGGCCGCAGCGCGCCATGCGACGGATCCGCTCCGGAGCGTGTCGGCGACTTTGTGCAGCCGATCCGGTGATTCCTGCCCTCCAGACGCTTGTTACTAATCGGTAATACCGAATCGTTAAGAAACACCTGGTTGTGCGCGGTGTCGAATCGCGGTCGCATACAGCCATGCGTTCCTCCGTCTTTCTACGGAGATCGGCAACGTGTGTGGCTCAGGACACATCGCCCCCGATCTCGGTTACTGTCCGGAGAAGGCCACTCGCAGGGCGGTGGGGGACTGCGAACGGCCGGCGCAGGATCAAGCGATGTCGCATCGGGAGAGGGCAGGTACACGATGAGGTTTGAACGATCACACACACGCAGGGCGGTCGCCGCGGCCGTCGCAGGCGGTCTTGTGCTGCTTGCGTCCGCGTGTGGTGGCGGGAACGATGAGAGCAGCGGAGGTACCTCGACCGGGGGAGCGCTTGAGGGTCGCGGCCCGATCAATTTTGCCACCGGCAAGGACACCTCCGGGAACCTGACGAACCAGGTCGCCGCGTGGAACTCGCAGCACCCGGACGAGAAGGTCACTGTCTCGGAGCTGCCTGAGTCCGCGGACCAGCAGCGCGCGCAGATGATCTCGAACGCGCAGAACAAGTCCGACGCGTTCAGCGTGCTGAACATGGATGTGGTCTGGACCGCCGAGTTCGCGGCCAACCGCTGGGTCACCGAGTTGCAGCCGAGCGAGTTCCCGGACCTGGGGAAGTTGCTGCCGTCAACGGTCGACACCGCGAAGTACCGCGACAAGCTGTACGGCATCCCGGTCACGTCCGACGGCGGTCTGCTGTACTACCGCAAGGACCTGCTGGACAAGGCCGGTCTGCAGCCGCCGAAGACCTGGGAAGAGATGGTCACCGCCTGTACCAAGGTGAAGGCACTGCCAGAGGGCAAGAACATCGGCTGCTACTCGGGTCAGTTCGAGAAGTACGAGGGCCTGACCGTCAACTTCTCCGAGGCCGTCAACGGCGCCGGTGGAGTCGTCGTCGGTGACGACGGCAAGCCGAACGTGGACACCCCGGAGGCGCTGGCCGGTCTGACCGCGCTGACCGAGGGCTTCAAGACGGGCTTCATCCCGAAGGCCGCCATCACCTACAAGGAAGAGGAAGGCCGCCGGGCGTTCCAGGAGGGCAACCTGCTCTTCCACCGCAACTGGCCGTACGTGTACGCGAAGGCACAGGCGAAGGACGGCTCGTCGAAGATCGCCGGCAAGTTCGCCGTCGCGCCGCTGCCGGGCCAGACCGGTGCGGGCGTGTCCACCCTGGGTGGTCACAACTACGCGATCTCGGAGTTCGCCAAGAACAAGGCGACCGCGGCGGACTTCATGAAGTTCATGTCCAGCGAGGAGCGGCAGAAGGCGAACATCGAGAAGACGTCGCAGGCGCCGACCTGGGCCTCGCTGTACGACGACCCCACGCTGAACAAGCAGTTCCCGTACCTGGCTCCGCTGAAGGCCTCGATCGAGAGTGCGAAGTCGCGGCCGAAGGTGGTCAAGTACGGCGACGTCACCACCGCGATCCAGGAGGCGGCGTACGGCGCTCTGACCGGCACGATGACGCCGAAGGACGCGTTGGCCGGACTGCAGACCAAGTTGAGCTCGCTCATCACGCAATGACCGAAGCGGCGGGGCCGGCGCGCAGCTTCACAGCTACGTGCCGGCCCCGGCGTGTCGCTGCCCGCAGGCGGGCAGAGAGAAGGAGGCAGAGGTGAGTACAACCGCCCCGGTCGCAGAGCGGCCGACGCCGGAAACCACCAAGAAGCCCAAGCGGCAGACCTCGTTCAACGAGGGAACCGGTCGGCTGGCCGCGCTGCTGCTGTCGCCGACCATGATCGTGCTGATCCTCGTGGTCGGGTTGCCGATCCTCGCGGCGTTGCGCGAGTCGCTGTACACGAGCGGTCAACAGATCGACGAGTCGGGCTTCATCGTCCAGGGCTCCAAGTTCGTGGGGCTCGACAACTACACGGCGATCTTCTCCGGCGAGACCGGGACCCGATTCTGGAACGCCTTCTACAACACCACGTTCTTCACCGTCGCCTGTGTGGTCCTGGAGACCGTGCTGGGTGTCATGATGGCCCTGGTGATGCACAAGGCGTTCAGGGGCCGCGGCATCGTGCGGGCCAGCATCCTGGTCCCGTGGGCGATCCCGACCGTCGTCTCGGCGCTGCTGTGGAAGTGGATCTTCCAGGCCGACGGTATCGCCAACGAGATGCTCGGCACCCAGATCCTGTGGTCCACCGAGGGCTGGCAGTCGGTGCTGTCGGTCATCGTCGCCGACACCTGGAAGACCGCGCCGTTCATCGGGCTGCTGGTGCTCGCGGGCCTGCAGACGATTCCGACCGACGTGTACGAGGCGGCGAAGGTGGACGGCGCCAGCGTCTGGCAGACGTTCACCCGGATCACCATGCCGCTGGTGAAGCCGGCACTGCTGGTGGCAGTGCTGTTCCGCATCCTCGACACGCTGCGGATCTTCGACCTGCCGTTCGTGCTGGTCGGCCCGAACAAGGAGTCGGTCGAGACGCTGTCGATCCTGGCGTACCTCGAAGCCAACCAGACCCGGTACGGGCCGGCGGCGGCGTACGCGACTTTGCTGTTCATCTACGTCGCCGTGGTCGCGTACGTGTTCGTGAAGCTGCTCGGTGCCGACGTGTTCGGTGACGCCATCCAGCGGAAGACGAAGAAGAACGGCAGGAACGGGCGAGGCCGGGGCAAGCAGACGGACCCAGGCGCTCCGGTGGCCGGACTGACCGCCGGTGGCGGCTTAGGAGGTGAATGATGACTGTTGTTGCTGAGAAGGCCCCAAGGGTGATCGACGTCAAGGCGGCCGAGGCGCCGTGGTACCGGCGCTGGCTGCCGCTGATCGGTGTCGCGGTGATCGTGCTCTACTGCCTGGTGCCGTTCTTCTGGATGGTGGTGTCGTCGCTGCGGCGGCCGGCCGACCAGTTCGACAACTCGATCATTCCGTCGCCCATTTCGCTGGACAACTTCAAAGACGTCTTCAAGTCCGGCACCGGGTTCCAGCGTGGTCTGCTGAACAGCCTGATCGTGGCCGGCACGGTGACAGTCCTGACGCTGGTCATCGGGATGGTGGCGGCCTACACGCTGGCCCGGCTGGAGTTCCGGGGCAAGAACTTCGTGCTGGCGATCATCATCGTCACCTCGATGTTCCCGGGGATCTCGCTGGTGATCCCGCTGAAGAAGCTGTTCGTCAACATCGACTGGATCAACACCTACCAGGCGATGATCGTGCCCAGCCTGTCGTTCGCGCTGCCACTGGCGGTGTGGCTCCTGACCGCGTTCTTCCGACAAATGCCACGAGAGCTCGAGCAGGCCGCGATGGTGGACGGCTGTACGCCGGCCCAGGCGTTCCGCAAGGTGATCCTCCCGCTGGCCGCACCGGGTGTGTTCACCACCGCGATCATCACCTTCATCGCGGCCTGGAACGAGTTCCTGATCGCGCTGAGCATGGTGAACAAGAAGGAGTACCAGACCGCCAACGTGGTGATCTCGCAGTTCACCGGTGCGTCGGGACGTGACCAACCGTTCGGCAGCCAGATGGCCGCCGGTGTGGTGGTGACCATTCCGCTGGTGATCGCCGTGCTGCTGTTCCAGCGCCGGATCGTCGCCGGACTGACCGCCGGTGGCGTCAAGTAGCAGCGGTACCGACGGGCTGAAGGTGGCGTATCGTCGCTGCCGTGAGGTCGGAGGTGTGAGATGAGCTACGGAGACGAGCGAAACCGTCGGGACCGGGAAGATCGGGACCGCCGGGACCGCGAGGAACAGGACCGCCGGGACCGAGAAGACCGGGACCGTCGCGATCGGGAAGAGCAGGACCGACGCGATCGGGACAGGCGCTAGACAGCAGTGAGAACAGATGAAGAGGGCTGGAACCGGCAACGGTTCCAGCCCTCTTCATTCATCACTGGATGGTCAGACCTGCAGCCAGACAGAGGCGTCGGCCGGTAGTTTGCCGTCGACCAGCGGTTCGCTGGAGAGCAGTACTTCAGCGGAGTCCGGCAGTTCGATCGTCTGCTCCCCGAGGTTCACCACGCAGCGGAAGCCCGGGTCGCGGGTGAAGGACAGCACCCCGGCGGGAGCATCCTCGTCCCACGTCATCCGGCCCTCGCCGAGGGCTTCCTGCTCACGCCGGACGCGCAGCGCCGCCCGGTAGAGAGCCAGGTGGCTCTCCGGGTCGCTCGCCTCGGCCTCGGCGGTCAGCGGAGCCCAGTCGGCCGGCTGCGGCAACCACGGCTGCCCCTCGCCAGGACCGAACCCGTACGGCGGTTCGCTGCCGCTCCAGGGGACCGGCACCCGGCAGCCGTCACGGCCACGCCGGCTGTGCCCCGACCGCCTCCAGGTCGGGTCGTCCAGGACCTCTTCAGGCAGGTCCTCGACTTCCGGCAGGCCGAGCTCGTCCCCTTGGTAGACGTACGCGCCACCCGGGAGCGCCAGCTCTAGGAGAGCCGCCGCCCTGGCCCGGCGTCGACCGAGCTCGAGATCGGTCGCCACTGTGCCCGCAGGGGCGAGGGCCTCGCGCTGGTCACGCCCGTACCGGGTGCGGTGCCGGATGGTGTCGTGGTTGCTCAGCACCCAGGTCGCCGGAGCCCCGACGGCCCACAGGTTCTCGGTGGTGTGGTCGATGACGTCGCGGAGCGCCTTGGCGTCCCACGGACACTGCAGGACGTCGAAGTTGAACGCGGAGTGCAACTCGTGCTGCCGGACGTACTGCGCGAGCCGCTCCGCCGGGGACAGCCAGGCCTCGGCGACGAACACCCGCGGCCCCTGCGGCGTGTCAGCGTACTCGTCGGCGATCGCGCGCCAGCGCTGGTGGATCAGGTGCACGCCGGGCTGGTCGTAGTACGGGTGGCCGACGTACTTCTCGTGGGTCGGCTCGCCATTGTGCAGCGAGACGTCGGGCAGCGTCGCGTCCTTGGCCATCGAGTCGGCCACGTCGATCCGGAAGCCGTCGACGCCGCGGTCGAACCAGAACCGCAGGATCGAGTCGAACTCGGCGATCACGTCCGGGTGGTCCCAGTTCCAGTCCGGCTGCGAGTTGTCGAACAGGTGCAGGTACCACTGGCCGTCGTCGATCTGCTGCCAGGCCGGCCCACCGAAGGCGGACGGCCAGTTCGTCGGCGGCTGACCGTTCGGCAAGCTGTCACGGAACCAGAACCGGTCCCGCTCGGGCGAGCCCTTGCCGGCGGCCAGCGCGGCCTTGAACCACGGGTGCTCCCAGGAGCAGTGGTTCGGCACCAGGTCGATCAGGATCCGCAGCCCGAGCGCGTGCGCCTCCTCGATCAGCGCGTCCGCGTCCGCCAGCGTGCCGAACATCGGGTTGATGTCGCGGTAGTCGGCCACGTCGTAGCCGCCGTCGAGCAGCGGGGACGGGTACCACGGACTGATCCAGATCGCGTCGACGCCGAGATCGGCCAGGTAGGGCAGCCGGGCCCGGATCCCGGTCACGTCGCCGGTGCCGTCACCGTTCGCGTCGGAGAATGACCGCGGGTAAACCTGGTAGACGACGGCACTACGCCACCAGTCGTCAACTGGTCTGGTCGAAGGTTCTGTCATGTGATCCAGCCTTTCACGCAGCCGCAAGGGTGCTGTGACGGTCGTCTCAGCGTGTACCCCGACTGTCGCGCCGGGCACCGAGGTGGCTAGTCTCAGGCCGACGGAACGCGCCGGCGACCGTGCCTCTCCGCACCGCAGCCCGCCGCGGCCCAACTCGAACAGGCGAGAGAGGGACCACAGTCGTGGACTTGATGGAGTACCAGGCGAAGACTGTCTTCGCCAAGCACGGTGTACGGACGACGGTGGGTGAAGTCGTCCACACGCCCGAGGAAGCCCGCGCGGCGGCCGAGAAGCTCGGCGGCACGGTGGTCGTGAAGGCCCAGGTGCTGACCGGCGGCCGCGGCAAGGCCGGCGGCGTCAAGCTGGCGTCCTCGCCCGGCGAGGCGGAGGAGAAGGCCCGCGAGATCCTGGGCCTGGACATCAAGGGTCACATCGTCAAGACCCTGAACATCGTGCCGGCCGCGGCGATCGCCGAGGAGTACTACTTCTCCTTCCTGATCGACCGCGCCAACCGCAACTACCTGTGCATCGCCTCCGCCGCCGGCGGCATGGAGATCGAGGAGGTCGCGCACACGAACCCCGACGCGGTCGCCAAGATCTCCATCGACCCGGCCACCGGGGTGGACGAGGCCAAGGCGCGCGAGATCGCCACCCAGGCCGGTTACCCGGCCGACGTGATCGACGCCGTCGCCCCGGAGATCGTCAAGCTGTACGAGGTCTTCCTGGCCGAGGACGCGACGCTGGTCGAGGTGAACCCGCTGGTCAAGCTCAAGGACGGCAACGTCGAGGCGCTGGACGGCAAGGTCAGCCTGGACGAGAACGCCGACTTCCGGCACCCGGAGTTCGCCGAGTTCGCCGACTCCTCCGCCGAGGATCCGCTGGAGGCCATGGCGAAGGCCAAGGGCCTGAACTACGTGAAGCTCGACGGTTCCGTCGGCATCATCGGCAACGGCGCCGGCCTGGTCATGTCGACCCTCGACGTGGTCGCCTACGCCGGTGAAGAGTTCGGCGGCGTCAAGCCGGCCAACTTCCTCGACATCGGCGGCGGCGCTTCCGCCGAGGTGATGGCGAACGGCCTGGAGATCATCATCTCCGACCCGCAGGTGGAGAGCGTGTTCGTGAACGTCTTCGGCGGCATCACCGCCTGTGACGCGGTCGCGAACGGCATCGTGCAGGCGTTCGAGCTGCTGGCCGGCCGCAACGAGCACGTGAGCAAGCCGCTGGTCGTGCGGCTGGACGGCAACAACGCCGAGGAGGGCCGCCGGATCCTCGACGAGGCCGGCCTGGCCGGACTCGAGCGGGTCGACACGATGGACGGCGCCGCCAAGCGGGCCGCCGAGCTGGCTGCGAAGTAAGGGATCGCTGAAATGTCTATCTTCCTGACCAAGGACAGCAAGGTCATCGTCCAGGGTATGACCGGCTCGGAGGGCACCAAGCACACCACCCGGATGCTTGCCTCCGGCACCAACATCGTCGGTGGCGTGACCCCGGGCAAGGGCGGCCAGTCGGTCGACTTCAACGGCCAGGCGGTGCCGGTCTTCGGCTCGGTCGACGAGGCCGTCAAGGAGACCGGCGCCGACGTGTCGGTCGTCTTCGTGCCGCCGAAGTTCACCAAGGGCGCCGTGATCGAGGCGATCGACGCGGGCATCCCGCTCGTCGTGGTGATCACCGAGGGCGTGCCGGTGCACGACACCGCCGCGTTCTTCGCGCACGCGCAGGCCTCCGGCACCACCCGGATCATCGGGCCGAACTGCCCGGGCATCATCACCCCCGGCGAGGCCAACGCCGGCATCATCCCGGCGAACATCGCCGGCGCCGGCCGGATCGGCCTGGTGTCGAAGTCGGGCACGCTGACCTACCAGATGATGTACGAGCTGAGCGACATCGGCTTCTCCAGCGCGATCGGCATCGGCGGCGACCCGATCATCGGGACGACGCACATCGACGCGCTGCAGGCGTTCCAGGACGACCCGGACACCGACGCGATCGTGATGATCGGCGAGATCGGCGGCGACGCCGAGGAGCGGGCGGCGGCGTTCATCAAGGACAACGTCACCAAGCCGGTCGTCGGCTACGTGGCCGGCTTCACCGCCCCCGAGGGCAAGACGATGGGCCACGCCGGCGCCATCGTGTCCGGCTCCTCGGGCACCGCGGCCGCCAAGCAGGAGGCCCTCGAGGCCGTCGGCGTCAAGGTCGGCAAGACTCCGACCGAGACCGCCAACCTGATGCGCGAGATCATGCTGTCGCTGACCAAGTAACACAAACAGCACACCCAGCACGCACGAACGGCCCCCGGGATCCCCGGGGGCCACTTCGTTCCCCTGTACTCCGGCGCCCGGAGTACAGGGGCTACTTGAAGGTGGCGGAGCGTTCGGCGGCGCGGACCAGCACCTCGTTGAACGCGGTGTCGCTGATGTCGAGGTTCTTCAGCACCGGGTAGAGGATGTAGACGGCGCGGTCCCCCGTGGCCGCAATGCCGATCCGGTAGGTGAAGATCTTGCCGCCACCGGTGTCGTAGGAGGCCCGCCAGCTCTCGCCCTTGATGCTGGGCAGCGCCAGTGTGCCGGTCGCCTTCACGGTCGCGTTGGAGGTGGTCTTCTTGCAGTTGTCCACGTTCTTGCGGATCCCGGTGACGAAGGTGCTCGTCGCGACCGGGGTGGCGAACTTCGCGACCATCGTGTCCAGGCCGAACTCGGTCGGCACCTTGGCGTCCGGCGCGACGTACGTCTGCGACTTGTACTTCGCCGCCCTGGCCTTCTTCAGGTCGATCTTCTCGCAGCCGGTGCCGTTCCGGGTGGTGCTGGCGGCGCTGACCCAGGGGGTGTCGATGCTGTCCAGGATCGGCAGGTCGATCGGGGCCATGAAGCCGGCCGGCTCGGAGGTGGGGAGCAGAGCGACCCTGGCGGCCGGGGTGCCCGTGGTGCACTCGGCCTCGGCGCAGATCCGCTTCAGCCCGGCGCTCGCGGCACCCATCACGCCGTACGGCTTCGGGGCCACCTTGCCGGTGCTGTCGTGCTCCATCACCATCGTCGTCTGCCCGGCGGTGGACACGCTGACCGTCCGGTACTTGTTGATCTTCTCGCCGGGCTGTCCGAACACCGCGACGACGCCCTTGTCGCCGAGCCCGGTGGTGCTGTAGCTGGAGATCAGCCGGTACTGCGGGGTCGCGCACTGGCTGAGCCAGCCGAGGATCGTGGTGTAGGCCTTGCCGGCGGCGGCCGCGTCGTTGGAGACCTCGAGGTACTGAACCGCGGTGTCCTTGGTGGTGGCGTTCTTGAAGTTGCGCACCCACGTCCGGATACCGGCCGGATCCGCGAACCGCTGCGACTGGCAGACGAAGGAACGGTCAGGCGCGCTGCTGCCGTCGGCCGTGCCGGCGACCGTCCAGACGCCGGTCGCGGACAGCGGCTTGGCGGCCGGCCCGTCGAGCAGGACCTTGGCGTCGGACAACATCTTCGAGGCGCCGCCCGACTTGTCGTCGCCGCCGCTCGACTTGGCCTCGCCGGCGGAGCCGTCGCCGCCGAAGGCGTTCACGGCGGCGATGCCACCGCCGCCGACCAGGACCAGCACGGCTACTCCCGCGCCGATCAACTGGTTCCTGCGCCGCGCCTGCTGGCGACGCGCCTCCCGGGCGGCGGCACGACTGCCGCCCCGCGGGGCGCGGTGGGAACCGGTCATCTAACTCTTGACCTCCAGACTGATTCCACCCGACGGTACCCGGTGGTCCGCCCTGATCCACCGCGAGGTACGACACACAAGGACACAGAGAGCAAGCCGGGCCGAAGTCTTCCATATCCGGCGTGTCAGAACGAGCAGTCCCCCGGCAGCGAGCGACGATGGAGCGAGATGACCGACATGCTGAGCCGTCCGGGCGCCCGTGACGGCGGACCCCACCAGGCGCCCGGACCCGCCCAGTCCGACGCCGGCACCCCGACGAAGCCGGTGATCGTCTCGGCCGTGATCGGCGCGGGCGCCTGCCTGCTCACCGGCCTGCTGGCCTGTGCGGCCGTCGCAGTGGTCGGCTGGCTGGCCGCGGCCTTCGGTGGTGCGTCCGGCGCGGTCCGGGCCGGCGCCACCGTCTGGCTGGTCGCGCACAAGACCAGCGCGACTCTGGGTGACGCGTCGCTCACCGTCGCGCCGCTGGGGCTGACGCTGTTCCTCGCCTGGTGTCTGTATCGCGGTGGCAAGTTCACTGCTCGGGTCAGTGCCGCCGACGAGCCCAAAGACCTGGCCATCGCCTCCGCGGTGTTCGCCGTGACCTACGGGTTGGGCGCACTGATCATCGCGCTGCTCACCTCGGACGGCTCGGTGAAGGTCTCGCCGATGTCGGCCTTCCTCGGTGCTGCCTCGCTGGCGCTGATCGCCGGTGCCGCCGGGATCCTGGTGGAGTCCGGTGCTGCCGCGGATATCGCCGACGCGACGCCGCAGGGCCTCCGCGACGCGATCCCCGCCGCCTTGGCCGCCGCGCTCACCGTCTTCGCCATCGCGAGCCTCCTGTACGCCGTGGTGCTGGCCGTGCACTTCTCCCGGGTCACCTCGATGCTGGAGTTGCTCGACGCCGGCGCGGTCGGATCCGTGGTGCTCTTCGCGATCTGCCTGATGTTGTTGCCGAACGTGATCCTGTACGTCGTGGGGTTCCTCGCCGGCCCGGGGTTCCAGTTGGGCGTGGGGACCACGATCGCCCCGACCGGGGTGGACGTGGGGAGCCTCCCAGCGCTGCCGCTGCTGGCCGGAGCACCGGAGGACGGGGCCACACCGACGTACCTGCTGGTGCTGACGGCTCTGGTTCCGCTCGTGGCTGGGGCGGTCGCTGGGCTGGTCGTGGCTCGGCGGGGGTTGGCGGCGGAGGACTCGGAGGCGCTGGGCTGGGATGCCTTCGCTCTGCGTGGGTGTATCGCCGCTCTGCTTGCCGCGGTTGGGCTGCTCGTGCTGATGGTGCTGTCGGGCGGTTCTGCGGGGCCGGGCCGGATGGCCGAGGTCGGGATTCCCGCGGCGCTGCCGGCGGCCGGAGTACTGGGGGCCGGGATGGCGATCGGCGCCGCGATCACCGCGGGCATCGTGGCCGCTCGGCGGCCGCAAGCAACCGTTTGAATCGCGGCTGAACCACGGCTGAGCGGCCGCTGAGCTGCGGGGCGGTTGGGCGCTCGCTGCCCGGATGCGGGTCGGACGGGGGTCGGGCGATAGGGTTTGCGGCGTGACAGACCCGGTTGCGCCCTCTCCTGAGCCCGCGCGTCTCGTCGTGCTCATCTCCGGTTCGGGCTCGAACCTGCAGGCCCTGCTCGACGCCTGTACCGACCCGGCGTACGGCGCCCAGGTGGTCGCCGTCGGCGCGGATCGCGAGGGCATCGCCGGGCTGGACCGTGCCGACGCCGCAGGTGTGCCGACCTTCGTGCACAAGGTCAAGGACCACACCGAGCGGGCCGACTGGGATCGCGCGCTGACCGCGTCCGTCGCGGAGTACAAGCCCGATCTGGTCATCTCGGCCGGGTTCCTCAAGCTCGTCGGCGACGACTTCCTGACCAGCTTCGGGGACCGCTACATCAACACCCACAACGCGCTGCTGCCGGCCTTCCCCGGCATCCACGGACCGCGCGACGCGCTCGAGTACGGCGTCAAGGTGGCCGGCGCGACCCTGTTCTTCGTCGACGGCGGGGTGGACACCGGGCCGATCATCGGCCAGGTCGTCGTGCCGGTCGAGGACGACGACACCGAAGAAACCCTGACGGAGCGGATCAAGGAGGTCGAGCGCCGCCAGTTGGTGGAATGGGTCGGCCGGCTGGTCCGCGACGGCTGGACCATCACCGGACGAAAGGTCAGAACGAAGTGAGCACCGACCGCAGGCCGATCCGCCGGGCGCTGATCAGCGTCTACGACAAGACCGGCTTGGAGGAGCTCGCGAAGGCGCTGTCCGACGCCGGGGTCCAACTGGTGTCGACCGGTTCCACCGCCGCCCGGATCGCCGCGGCCGGCGTACCGGTGACCAAGGTGGAGGAGCTGACCGGGTTCCCCGAGTGCCTGGACGGGCGGGTCAAGACGCTGCACCCGAAGGTGCACGCGGGCCTGCTCGCGGACGTCCGGCAGCCGACGCACGTGGAGCAGCTCGCCGAGATGCGGGTCGAGCCGTTCGACCTGCTGGTGAGCAACCTGTACCCGTTCACCGAGACCGTCGCGTCCGGCGCCTCGACCGACGAGTGCATCGAGCAGATCGACATCGGCGGTCCGTCGATGGTCCGAGGCGCCGCGAAGAACCACGCGAACGTCGCCGTGGTGGTCTCGCCGTCGCGCTACGACGAGATCCTGGCCGCGCTGGCCGAGGGTGGGTTCTCCCTGGAGCAGCGGCAGCGCCTGGCCGCCGAGGCGTTCGTGCACACCGCGTCGTACGACGTGGCCGTCGCCTCCTGGATGGGCAGCGTGCTCACCGACACCAGCGAAGGCACCGGGTTCCCCGCGTGGGCCGGTGCGACCTGGGAGAAGTCGGCGGTTCTCCGGTACGGCGAGAACCCGCACCAGCCGGCCGCGTTGTACGTGAACGGCCGGGGTGGTCTCGCCTCCGCGGAGCAGCTGCACGGCAAGGAGATGTCGTACAACAACTACGTCGACGCGGACGCGGCCCGGCGTACGGCCTACGACTTCAGCGAGCCGGCCGTCGCGATCATCAAGCACGCGAACCCGTGCGGCATCGCCGTCGGCAAGGACATCGCCGAAGCCCACCGCCGCGCCCACGAGTGCGACCCGGTCTCGGCGTACGGCGGTGTGATCGCCACCAACGCGCCCGTCTCGGTGGAGATGGCCAAGCAGGTCGCGGAGATCTTCACCGAGGTGCTCGTCGCCCCGGCCTTCGAGGACGGCGCGGTCGAGATCCTGCAGGGCAAGAAGAACATCCGCCTGCTGGTGGCGGAGCCGCTGTCGCGGGGCGATGCCGTCGAGACCCGCGCGATCAGCGGCGGTCTTCTGATGCAGCACGCCGACCGCTTCCAGGCGCCCGGTGACGACCCGTCCGCCTGGCAGCTCGCCGCAGGCCCGGCTGCTTCCGCAGAGGTGCTGGCTGATCTGACCTTCGCCTGGAAGGCCTGCCGCGCGGTCAAGTCCAACGCGATCCTCCTCGCCTCCGACGGCGCCTCGGTCGGCGTCGGCATGGGCCAGGTCAACCGCGTCGACTCCTGCCGCCTCGCAGTCTCCCGAGCCGGCGATCGTGCTCCGGGGTCCGCGGCTGCTTCGGACGCCTTCTTCCCGTTCCCGGACGGTCTCGAGGTGCTCATCGAGGCCGGCGTCAAGGCAGTCGTCCAACCAGGCGGCTCCATCCGGGACGACCAGGCCATCGAAGCCGCCACCAAGGCCGGCATCACGATGTACTTCACCAACACCCGCCACTTCTTCCACTAGCACACCCGTGACGACCAACCGGTCGTGCCGCGGAAACCGCAGGCCCTGGACGGAATCATCCGTCTGGGGTGATGGCCGCGCTCCTCCTGCCGCCGACACTTGCTGACAGTCAGCGTGCGAATGGAGAGCGCAGTCCATGACAACGGACCCGGCAGCGAAGGCACCTTACGTTTCGACCGGTAACCTCCCACCCGCCGACCGTGTGCAGCTCATTGTGAACGACGCTTATGAGCGCTTCCGAGCTGACGCCGACGGGGAGCTGTCACGGGTGTATCCGTCGCTCGCGGCGGTCGATCCTGACAAGTTCGGTATCTGTGTCGCTAATACCCGGGGTCTCACGGCAATAGCGGGCGATGCGGATGTCGAGTTCTCGATCATGAGCGTCGCGAAACCGTTCGTGTTCGCGCTGATGTGTGCGATGCACGGTCCTGACACGGTCGCACGGTTTGTCGGTGTCAACGCGACGGGCAAGAAGTTCAACTCCGTTTCCGCGATCGAGGACCGGCCTGACGGCAGGACCAACCCGATGGTGAATCCGGGGGCGATCGCGACAGCGAGCATGGCGCCCGGAAACGACCTCGAAGAGAAGTGGCGGTTCCTGCAGGAGGGTTTGTCGCGCTTTGCGGGCCGGGCGCTGTCGCTCGACGAGGAGATCTTCGCGTCGGCCTCGGCGACCAACTCGGTCAATCGCGCCATCGGTGACCTGTTGCGCGGCTACGGCAGGCTGGCAACCGACTCGGAAGCGACGGTCGACCTGTACACCAGGCAGAGTTGCCTGCGGGTCAGCGCTCGCGACCTCGCGGTGATGGCAGCGACGCTCGCGGCCGGGGGTGTGAATCCCTTGACAGGTGAGAAGGTCGTGGATCAGGTGAGCTGCCGGTGCGCCCTCGTCGTGATGGCGACGTCCGGGCTGTACGAAACCTCCGGCGAGTGGCTGTACACCATCGGGTTGCCGGGCAAGAGTGGCATCGGGGGCGGAATCGTCATGGTGTCACCCGGCAAGGGTGGGCTGGGGACCTTCGCGCCGCGGCTCGATGCGGCCGGCAACAGTGTGAAGGGGCAGCTCGCCGCAGCCTTCCTCTCCCGCCAACTCGGCCTCGACCTGTTCGTGTCGGAGCCCGACTGACAAGCGACGCGAGCATGGCTCCCTCGTCGGTCACCCCGTCGCGGTCAGGCCAGTGGGTCCACTGACGCCAGGGCAGCCTCGAGTTCGGCGGCAATCGCGTCCAGGTCCCGTGTCATCGTGTCCGGGCTGCCGGATTCCAGCAGCTCCTGCATGTGTCCCCGGGCTGATCGTACGGCGTCTCGCAGGGCGCGCGTCCGCGTCCGGGCGGCCTCGTCCGGAGCCGAAGCCTCCAGAGCGGTCAGCCGGTCCTCGACCGCTGTGACCCGACTCTCCGCGATGTTCCAGCCGCCGGCGGCCTCCGCGAGCGAACCCATCTGGCGCAACTCCGCGACCAGCACGCGGGCAAACCAGGCCATCTCGTCCTCGGCCGACGCCAGGTCAGCCCGCCAGGCCCCGCGACGACGCGCCCTGACAACGAGCGGAACGGCCACGACGACCGCGAGCACCACCGCAGCCAGCAGCCACCACAGCCACGAAGGCGCACCGGACGACTCGGCCGACGAGGGCTCGACCGACGCCGAGGTCTCCGGCGACGCGGCAGACGTGGGAGCCGTGGTCGGCGGGGCGGTCTCCTCGCGTTCCGATGACTGGGTGGGGCTTGGTTCCGGCTCGGACGTGATCGGCGAGGCGGCCTCCGTGCGTTCCGATGCCCGGGTGGGGCTTGGTTCCGGCGCCGTCCGCGTCGGCGAAGGGGCCTCCGTGCGGACCGGCGACCGGGTGGTGGGGCTTCGCTCCGCCGTCGGGCTGGGTAGCGAGCTCGGCACTCGCGACGCCGACGCCGTCGGGCGGTCAGCCGAGCCGTTGTCCCCGCAGGCACTGAAGAGCAGCGCCACCACAGCCAGGCCAACTGCTCGCATCACCAGCGGCAGCAATGTGCCTCTGTCGGATCCGGCTCTCCTGGTCATCATTTCCGGTCCTTTCGACCACCATCGGTTTCGGCCGCCCTGCGCAGCAGGCGCAGCCGTTGCCCGGGGCAACATGATGTGGACGTCGAGCAACCCGGCCTGGCTGTGCGGCTCCGTGACCAGGTCGTAGTCGGTCTCCGCGTCCGCGACCTCGTCGTAAACCCCGACGTAGACCACGTTGGTGTCAACCGTCATCGTGGTGGCTCCTCGCTGTCGATGGTGCTCCAGGACGGAGGATCGCACTTTCCGCGTCCCTCGGACTCACCCTTTCGGGACGATATTCGGGATCATCCACCGGAAACCGAGACCGCCGACGAGATCCTCGACGCCCTCGCCGAATTTCCGGCGAAGATCTGAGCCGCAGGATGCTGGTACGGCGGGGCGGAAGGGCTGCACGCCGTTCCTCCGTCACCAGCCCGAAGTCACCGCCACCGACGCCTCGCCGTCCGGGCGATGCAATTGCCGGCCGGCGCGCGGGAAATCTGGGAAATGCCGCCTGGGAATGCTGTCGACGCTTTGCGGAAATTGCGGAAACACGGTGAGCTGTTTGTTCTACGGCATTCTGCTTCTACCCTGACCTGGGGAGTGAACGGGCAACGGGGATGGGGGTCGGGGTTATGGCGGTGGGGGATCAGGGGCGGAATGGGCAGCGAAGTATTTTGCATGAGGCCATCTGGCGGACGCCGGTGCCCAGTTCTCCGCCGGCTTCCGATCCGTACCGGGAGGCGCTCGGGCTGAATCTGCTGGCGCTCGCGCTCCGGCTCGATCATGTTGATCGGCTGTCCGAGTCGCTGCATCTCGTCGACTCGACCCATATGACTCGTTCGGTTGCTGTCGACATCAACCTCGCCAGGTTGACCGATGCCCAGCGCAAAGCCTTGCGGGCTTCGCCGCATGACACGGCTGCGAAGCCGAAGTCGATCTGGTTGCCGCTCGGCCGGACGGCCCGGACCGACCTCGCTCCGATTCAGGTGAAGGACTCGGCCGGTGCGATGCTGACCACGATCACCCATCGCGCGACGGTCCGGGCGCTCGGGCAAGGGCTGCGCCGCGCGTTCATGATCTGGCTGGACTCGAACCCGGACGCGCACCGGCCCGGCCATGAACTGCAGAGACTCCGGCACACCCTCTACCGGTCGAGCTGGCTGATCGAGGCCGCCCTGACGAACCTGATCGAGAACGGCAGTCAGCCGGCCGTTCGCCACCAGTCGGTGTCGGACCCCGGTGTGACCCGCTCTGTGCAGATCCGGCAGACCGCGCACGAGGCCGTCGACATCCTGTTCGCCGCCCCCGACAACCCGTTCCTGAGCCTGCTCGAGATGGTCTCGTCGGAGCACCTGCTGGTCGTCGAGGTCGACGCGTCGCAGGATCACGCAGTACTGCGGTACGACGCGCCGGTGCTGCCCGCGTTGGAGAGTGACACCCAGGGGTCGCGTTTCGCCAAGCGGCGCTGGCGTCCGCCGTCCTGGGCTTCGCTGGAGCATGAGTTCACGGTGACGTACGAGACCGTCATTCCCCGTGCGGTGAACTCGTACCACGCGACGGTCGAGGTGCCGGAGGAGTTGCGGGTCCGGCGGCTGCTGATGACCAGCGACAACGACGCCTACGCGGTACGGCTGCTGATCGGGGACATGCACGCGCTGGCCGACCAGTACGAGACTCTGGCAGCCACGGCTCCAAATGTGCTCGAGCTCGAGCTCCAGGCCATCGTCTCCCGGGCGGCCGAGCTCGGACGTCGGCGGCACGGCGACCTGGCGGCGTACCACGGGTACGTCAGAGCCTGCTATCGGACCTTTACACACCGGCTGCCCAAGTTCCGCAGCCCTGCGAAGAAGCCGCCGGATGCGAAGAAGCTCTGCCATGACCTGGGGACGCCGGGGCGAACGCTGGAACGGTTGTGGCAGCTGTCCGAGCTGTCGGAGACCACCGACGACCTGCGGGAGCTGACCACGAAGCTGACCCCGGAGATCCTGACGAACTGGGCGGAACAGATCGGAACGGCCGAGCTGCACCTGGACATCCACGTCGACAACGACCCCCGGGAGAACGCCGGCCACACGCACTGGAGCCGGCGGAGCTTCGGTCCGAGCCAACTGTCGGCGGAACCCGTCAAAGCGACTGTCTATGCGGCGTTCGTCGACGATCCTCCATCGCTGGCCGCCAGTGTCGGCCGGCTGCTGTTCGCCGTCGTCGCGCTGGTGGTTGCCCTGGCGACGTTCCTCGAGATCGGGCCGTCCGACCTGGCGCACGCCCTGGTCGACGGTCCGAAAGGCACGCCGGCCACTGCGGCCGGTACTGCGCAGGGCGGCGTGTCGCCTTCCGGGCCGATCTCGACCGCGGATGCATTGGTGACGATCCTCCTACTCGTTCCCGGTCTGCTGTTGTCCCGGCTCGACATCCCGTCCCACCAGACGGTGCTCGGACGGCTGCGGCTGTTCTCGCGGTACGTGGCGTACGCAGCGGTCTCGGTCGCGACCGGGCTGGCTCTGTGTGTCGCCACGCGGAGAAACGACGACCTCGCGTTCCCCTTGGTGATCTCGCTGATCCTGCTGGCTCTGATCGTCGCGTTCGTGCTGCTGGACGGGGGCATCAAGGCTTACAAACGACGGTCCCGGGTCCCGAACAAGGAGGCGGTACCGCGCTGGCTGATCGCGGACATCCGTCGAAAGCCCAGACCCAAGCGCAGGACAGCGGCGGAGTTCTCGACGGTGGGACGGAGCAGCCATGTCTAGGGCGGGGCAGCGGCCGGCCGAGTTGGCGACGGTCCTCGCACAGGCGGCGAGTTTCGGCGGCCCCGCGGTCGCGTTCGAGGTGGTGCACCGCACTCGCGAGCATCTGACCACGCCGCTGGCCATGCCCTCCGAGTCCGACTGGGCCGGCATCTGCCGCGAGACCCTCGTCTTCGATCTGCCGTCGGCCGGGTTCCGGGTGCACACGGGATTCGCCGAATCGCCCGCCAGCACGATGGCCGGTCTCGGCTCGCTGGACGCGCGTCCTTGTGCGGGTGGATTCTCCTATCAGGGAACGGCTTCGCTCAATCCGCGCTTTCTCTACGACTCCTCGCGGGACCACGAACTACTGCTATCGGTGGGGGAGAAACCGTGGCAGCTCGACCACACGGATTCACTGCTGATGACCAGAATCATGGCCGAGCTGGCGGCGGGCGCGGCGTCCGACGAAACCAGGTCGCCGATCCTCCTGCTGCAGTCGCCGGTGGCGCCATTCCGGAACTGGGCGAATTGGCCGGAGAACCAGTCCGGCGAACCACCGAAGATAGCGCGCGGAGCCGCGATCAGACTGTCGGTCGGGGTGGACGGCGACAACAGCGAGGGACGGTTGGCGCTGATCGGCGACACGGTCCGGATCGCCCGGGAGTACGGACTCCAACTGCACCTGGGCGACCGCCGGCTGGGACGGGTCCGGGGCGAGTGGAAGCAGGCCGTCCAGTTCGCACCCGACCGGTACGCCGAGAAGCGCGGCGAGGTGGAAGCGGCGCCGGGTGATCCCGGCCAGGCGATGCTGGTGACGTTCGTGGGTCCGGCGCGGGTGGGTTCGTCGGCCTCGGTGCTGGAGGCGTTGGCGAACAGCGGCGTCGGCGTACTCGCTGTCACGGTGGCATCCCTGCAGGAGTTGGCCTTCATCAACCTCGTCGTGGCGGTGCCGCCGGGCAGCACTCCCCGGCCTCCGATGGAGGACCAGCGGGTCCAGTCGGCCGTGGAGGGTGTCAATTGGCTGGCGGCCCTGTGCGGCTATTCGGGCGAGCCGTTGACCGTCCCCCGGGCGGTCGACTACCAGGTCTGCCTCACCGGGCCGGTTCCCTGGCAGGCCGACACGGAGTACAAGGCTCATCCGCTGTGGCTGCAGTGGCACGCCCCGGTCAGCAAGCACGAGTCGCTGACAGTCATCGACGACGTGATCCTCGAACTACTGCGCTCCGACATCGTCAGCGACGCCCAGCTCGACTACTGCCGCTCGCGAATGACAGGGGACGGCCGGATCTGCTCCGCCAAGGTGTCGGTGCGGCTGGTCTCGGGCATAGCCGAAGACGATCTCCCCGACAAGCTGAGCGTGCTCTGCCGCGCGACCCAGGCCGAGGTCGAGTGGAAGCGAACGACCCAGGACCCGGACGGCCGATCCGTCGGCCTCAAGGTGGCCTGGCGAGAACGCTGGCTCGGCCGCGTCAAGTCGACCGGAGTCGTCTGAAATTGCTTTCGTTAGAGACATTGCGTAAGTCGGTGAGGCGGACCTAGGGTGAGCCAACCCTGTCCCTCACACCGCCCGTTGGGGAGAAGCATGTCGGTGAAACGTCGGAGTCTTGCGCTGCTGGTCGCAGCCGCGGTCGCGGTCCCGCTGGGGCTGAGCGCGCTGCCCGCCGAGGCTCACAGTCAGAAGCGCGTCGTCGGGTACTACACCCAGTGGAGCGGTTACGACCGGGACTTCCTGGTCAGCGACCTGGTCAAGAACGGCACGGCCGGCAAACTCACCCAGATCAACTACGCGTTCGGGTTCCTGGACGAGCAGGGCAACTGCGTGAGCAGCGATCCGTGGGCCGACTACCAGCGGCCCTTCACGGCTGAGCAGAGCGTCAGCGGCAAGGCGGACGAGCCGGGCCAGGCGCTGGCCGGCAACCTGAACCAGCTCAGGCAGTTGAAGCAGAAGTTCCCGAAGCTCCGGGTCAGCATCTCGCTCGGCGGCTGGACGGGTTCGAAGTACTTCTCGGATGCCGCACTCACTCCGGCCAGCCGGGCCGCGCACGTGAAGTCCTGCCTCGACATGTGGCTGAAGGGCAACCTGCCCGGGGCGCCGTCCGGTGCCGCCAAGGGCGTCTTCGACGGGATCGACCTGGACTGGGAGTGGCCAGGCAGTGAGGGCAACCCGGGCAACGTGATCCGTCCGGAGGACAAGCAGAACTTCACCGCCCTGGTGCACGAGTACCGCAAGCAGCTCGACAGGGCCTCCTGGCCGTTCAGCGGACGGTACAACCTGACGGCGTTCCTCCCGGCCGCGCCGGAGCAGGTGGACAACGGGTTCGAGGTCAAGAAGCTGTTCCGCGACCTGACCTTCGGCACCACCCAGGGGTACGACTACCACGGCTCCTGGGACCCGATCACGAACCAGCAATCCGCGATCGACGGGCCGAAGGGTGACCCGTCGACGGAGGAGTTCAGCTCGCAGGTGACGATCGACGCCTACCTGTCCCGGGGCGCGCCGCTGGACAAGCTGGTGATGGGAGTGCCGTTCTACAGCCGCGGCTGGACGGGTGTGACGAACCAGAACGACGGGCTCTTCCAGCCGGCCACCGGCCCCGCGCCCGCGACGTACGAGGCGGGCAACGAGGACTACCGGCGGCTGAAGCCGAAGCTGGCCGACTTCACTGTCCACCGCGACAACAAGGCCGGTTTCGCCTGGCTGTTCGACGGAACCACCTTCTGGACCTGGGACGACCCGACCGAGATGAAGCGCAAAGCGCAGTACATCTCGAAGCGGAACCTGGGCGGCGCGATGATCTGGTCCCTCGACGGCGACACCGACACCGGGGAGCTGATCACCGCCCTCCACCGCAACCTGCGCTGACGCTCAGGCCGCCGGCCAGTCCGGCCCGCGTACGGTTCGGGGATGGACGTGGACGCGGTAGTGGATCGGTTCAACGCTCGTTGGGGTGAACCGATCCACTTGGGCTATCGGGTGCGGCAGTGGTGCGGCTGGGCAACGGTGCCGAGATCCTTTACCACAAGCTGGTTCCGGGTCGACGATGAAGCGGACCGGTTGGCGTGGCTCGGGGCCACCGGGTTTCCGTGTCCGCGAATTGTTGACCGCGGCAACCCGCAGTACGGCGGACCGCCCGCGGCCCACCACTTCGCCGAGACCTACGGCGCCGACCCCGAGGATCCTCGCATCGCGCACTACATCGACCTGGACAACTCCGGAGCGTACTGACGGGGGCAGGGTGGCCAGGCAGACGACAGCTCCAGGCGTATTCTGATGGCCTGAGGCGGGAGTGGTGTATGAGGGACTTCTCCGACCTGCAAGGCGAGCTCGGGCCAGTGTGGTCGATGAACCATCCCGGGGGATCACCTCACGTACTCGTTGCGCTCCCGTCGTTCAGCCTCAGCGAATCGATGTTGTCGCACTACGCGACGCGGATCCCGGCACTCGAGCACCGGTACCTGCTGGCTTCGCTGATGCTGCCGCGGATCGAGCGGTGCGAGATGATCTTCATCTGCTCCGAGCTGCCTTCCGATGAAGTGCTCGACTACTACGTCTCGCTGGCGCCGGAAGGGCGCAGGGCCGACGCTCGCTCCCGCCTGCGGATCGTCACAGTCGATGACCCCAGTGCCCGTTCGGTCGCGGAGAAGCTCCTGGATCGGCCGGATCTGATCCGTCGCCTCCGGGCGATGATCGGGGGGCGGCCGGCCTTCATCGAACCGTGGAACGTCACTCAGCACGAGGTCGAGATCGCTGTGCGCCTGGATGCCCCGATCAACGGGACGGCGCCCGAACTGTGGCCGCTCGGCTTCAAAGGCGCGGGCCGGCGGCTGTTCCAGACTGCACGCGTGCCGACGCCGGTCGGCTGCGAGGACGTGCGGAGCGTTGACGAGGTGTGTGCCGCGATCGCCGCCGTCCAGCTCGAGCGGCCCGCGGCCCAGGGGGTCGTCGTCAAGCACGACGACAGCGGCGCGGGCGACGGCAATCAGGTCGTCCAGTTGCGCGACCTCGCAGGCCGGCGGCTGCCCGACGCGGCGATCCGCTCACAGCTCGAGGCGATGCCGGCCTGGTACCTCGCGGATCTTGCTCACGGCAGTGTCGTCGAGGAGCTCGTCACCGGTGCACACGCCACCAGCCCTAGTGTCCAGCTCGACATCTCCCCTGATGGCGAGGTGACCGTCCTGGCCACGCACGAACAGGTGCTCGGCGGGACCAGCCATCAGATCTACCGGGGCTGCCATTTCCCGGCCGATGCGGCCTACGCGGCGACGCTGGCGACGTACGCGGAGGCAGTCGGCCGATTGCTCGCGCCTCGCGGTGTCGTCGGCCGGCTGAGCGTGGACTTCTTCGCCGTACGGGATGCCGCCGACCAGTGGGACCTGTACGCGCTGGAGATCAACCTACGCAAGGGCGGGACGACCCACCCGTACGCCGCGCTGCGGAACCTCGTCCCTGGGCGCTACGACCCGGGTGCCGGGACCTGGTGCACGGCCGACGGGTCGTCCCGGTGCTACGTCGCGACTGACAACCTGGTCGACCCGGCCTGGCTCGGTCTGCCACCTGCGGACGTGATCCGTGCGGTCGCCGAGGCGGGTCTTCAGTTCGACCGTTACAGGAAGACCGGCGTCGTCCTCCACATGCTGTCCTGCTTGGCGGTCGATGGGCGCGTCGGGCTCACCGCGATCGGTCTGACGCACGACGACGCCCAGGCGATGTACGAAGAGACCGAGAGGGCGATCTCCGGTCTGTCCGTCAGTTCCCCTGATCGCCGGAGCCTGCCGGTCTGACCAGGGGAGGCCACCCGGGTCCTGCCCGGTCTTGCCGGCTGCTGGAGGAGGCCGAAGGCGTTTGCGTCCGAAGAACCTTGGGTCAGGGCCTCAGGTTCTTCGGACGCAACGCAAGAAGGTCAGTTGGACTCGCGGAGTTCGGTCGGGGCGCCGTGGACCGCGGGGATGGAGCCGAGCTTGCCGGCCTGGAAGTCCTCGAAGGCCTGGACCACCTCGGCGCGGGTGTTCATCACGAACGGGCCGGCCATCGCGATCGGCTCGCGGATCGGGCGGCCGCCGAGGACGAGCACGTCCAGGTTCGGCTCCGCCTGCGGCTGGGACGACGCGGCCGCCGTACGGATCGTGTCGCCGGGGCCGAAGACCGCGAGCTGACCCTTGCGGATCGGCCGGTGCTCGGCGCCGACCGTGCCCTGACCGGCCAGGACGTAGACGAGCGCGTTGTAGTCGGGCTGCCAGGGCAGCACCAGCTCGGCGCCCGGGCTGACCGTGGCGTGCACCAGGGTGATCGGGGTGTGGGTCGATCCCGGGCCGTCGTGGCCGTCGACCGAGCCCGCGATCACGCGGATCAGCGCGCCGCCGTCCGGGGTGGACAGCAGGGCGGAGTCACCGCCACGGATGTCCTGGTACCTCGGGGCGGCCCACTTCTGCGCCTTCGGCAGGTTCACCCAGAGCTGGATGCCGTGGAAGAGGCCGCCGCTGAGCACCAGGTGCTCCGGCGGGGTCTCGATGTGGAGCAGGCCGCTGCCGGCCGTCATCCACTGGGTGTCGCCGTTGGAGATGACACCGCCGCCGCCCTGGGAGTCCTGGTGCTCCATGATCCCGTCGAGCATGTAGGTGACGGTCTCGAAGCCGCGGTGCGGGTGCCACGGGGTGCCCTTCGGCTCGCCCGGCGCGTACTCCACCTCGCCCATCTGGTCCATGTGGATGAACGGGTCCAGGTCCCGCATGTCCACGCCGGCGAAGGCGCGGCGTACCGGGAAGCCCTCACCCTCGAAGCCGCTGGGCGCGGACGTCACCGACCGGACCGCGCGCTCGTTCGCGACGGCCGGGTCGGGCTGGTGGACGCGGGGCAGCACAGTGATGTCGCTGACGGTCACGGCGGGCATGGCGGGTCTCCTCGCTCGTAGGTAGTTAAAGAATAAACTAACCGCTCCAACCGTGACAACCCCTCGGGCATTCCGCCCAGAGCGTGAGGAGTCAGTCGACGCTGACGAGGTCCTTGTCGGCGGGCTTCGGGGTGCTGGTGCGCAGGTTCTCGCCCTCGATGTCGACCTTGGGGGTGATCCGGTCGAGCCACTTGGGGAAGAACCAGGCGCGGTCGCCGAGCAGGGTGAGTACGGCCGGGACGAGCGTCATCCGGACCACGAAGGCGTCGATCAGTACGCCGATGGTCAGGCCGAAGCCGATCGTCTTGATGATCGGGTCGTCGACCAGGATGAAGCCGGCGAACACCGCGGCCATGATCAGCGCGGCGGCCGTCACCACCCGGGCGCCGTGTCCGACCCCGGCGATCGTCGCCTCGGTGGCGTGCTTGCCGTGCACGAACTCCTCGCGGACCCGGGACACGATGAACACCTCATAGTCCATCGCCAGGCCGAACAGCACGCCCAACATGATGATCGGCAGGAAGCTGACCAGCGGGCCGGGCGAGTCCACGCCGAGCAGTGAAGCGCCCCAGCCCTTCTGGAACACGCCGACGGTGATGCCGAAGGTCGCGCCGATGGTGAGCAGGAACCCGAGGGTCGCCTTCAGCGGGACCAGCACCGACCGGAACGCCAGCAGCAACAGCAGGAACGACAACCCGATCACGACCAGCAGGTACGTCGGTAGCGCTGAGGTCAGCTTGTTCGACACGTCGACGCCGACTGCGGTGTTACCGGTGATCGAGATCGAGGCGTCGCCCGAAGCCAGCGGATGGACGGCGGTCCGCAGATCCTTCACCAGGTCAGCTGTCTGCTCCGACGCGGGACCGCTCGCAGGGATCACGCTGACCAGACGGGTGGATCCGTCGGTGCTGCCCGGCCCGGGCGTCACCGCCACGACATCCTTGAGGCCCTTGCTCTTGGCCATCACCTGCTCGACCAGTCCGCCGGCTGTCGCCGCACTGTCGCTCTTCACCACGACTACCAGCGGACCGTTGGACCCCGGACCGAAAGCGGCCGCCGCCAGGTCGTACGCCACCCGCTGGTTCGTCCCGGCGGCAGCGGATGCCCCGTCCGGAAGAGCCAGCCGCATGTCCTGCGTGGGAATCGACAGCACGCCCAGTCCGATGATGCCGACGGCAACGATCAGGATACGGAAGCGTGTCACCAGCCGAGCCCACCGGAACCCGAACCCCTCGGTGGCAGGCGTCGCCGCGGTCTTCCGGATCTTCCGCGGCAGCACCCGCCGGCCGACGAACCCGAGCATCGCGGGCAACAACGTCAACGCCACCAGTACTGCGGTCAGCACCGTCGCGGCGGCGGCAAGTCCCATCGCCGTGAGGAACGGGACGCCCACCAGGCTCAGCCCGGCAAGGGCGATCACCACGGTGGCGCCGGCGAACAACACGGCCGAACCGGCGGTCGCCGTGGCTCGCGCGACCGATTCCTCTTCATCCATCCCGGCGGCCAGTTGGGTGCGGTGCCGGGAACTGATGAACAGCGCGTAGTCGATCCCGACCGCGAGCCCGAGCATCAACGCCAGGATCGGCGCCGTCGAGGAGACGTCCACCACCGAGGTGACCAGGAACAACCCGGCCATGCCCGCGAGTACGCCGATCAGCGCGGTCAGCAACGTCATCCCCGCGGCGACCAGCGAGCCGAAGGTCACCACCAGCACGACGGCCGCGATCGCGACGCCGATCACCTCGGTGGAGCCGATCTCCGGCGGCCCGCCGACGACCTGGCCGCCCGGAACCACCTGCAGATCGCCGGTGCTCAGCGCCTTCACGTGGTCGTACGCCTCGGTGCTCGTCTTCGCCAGCTCATCGGCCGGCTTGGCGAACTGGACGCTGATCAGGCCGGTCGCGCCGTCCGGGCTGATCGCCTTGCTGGTGAAGGGATCGACCGCGCCGACCACCTCTGGTAACTGGTTGACCTTGGCAACGGTCGTGCCGACCGCGGCCTTGACGGTGGGGTCTGCCAGTGTCTTCCCGGCCGGTGCTTTCACCACCACGGTCGCCGAAGCGCCACTGGCGGCGGGCAGATCCTTGGCCAGCGCGTCCAGTGCCCGCTGCGACTCGGTGCCGGGGATCGAGAAGGTGTTCGCCGTCTGGCCGCCGAGCGTCAGCGCGCCGACTCCCAGCAGCACGAGCACGAACGTCCAGATCGCGGCCACGAGCCGCCGGCGCTGGTAGGAGAACCGGCCGAGCCGGTACAGGAGATTGGCCATCAGAAGTGCGTCCGTTCGCTGGTGCGGGCGGGAAACAGCAGGAGTCGCGGGGCGGGGACGGCAGGCTCAGTCGGGCAGCCGCAGTATTCGGCGCAAGGCCGTGTCGCAGAGCGTGTGCAGTTCGGCGTCGGTGCGCTCACCCGCGTGCCGGCACTCGCCGAGCAGCCCGTTGATGGCGAACTCGGCCAGGGCCCGCTCGAGCGGGTCGTCGCTGCCGGCCAGGAACCCGGTGAGCCGCAGGCCGGCCGCGATCAGGTCGGTGAACTCGGGCATCTCGTCGATCGTCGGCAGCACGTCCTGGAGCACGTTGACCACACCCCGGAACTCGACCGCGAGCTCGACGAACCGGGTGATCGCCAGCGCCTGGGCCTCCGCCGGAGGCAGCTCGGCGGCCGCCGCGTTCAACTCGGCCAGAGCGGCTCGCGACGGCTCCAGTACTGCGGACAGCACCGCGGGCTTGCCGTTGAAGTGATAGAGCACGGTGGCCTTGGAACAGCCGGCGGCGGTCGCGATGTCCTGCAGGGAGGTCGCGCTGTAGCCCTTGCTCTGGAACAGCACCATCGCCTGCTGCACGATCTCGCGCCGGGTGCGCTCCCGGACAGGTGTGGTGGTCGCCATGACGTCCATATTCCTGACCGATCGGCCAGGAATCAACCGATCGGTCAGGACTGTGCTTCACCTCACGTGCAAGAGTTGAACGCCGGAGACGGTAGCGTTCGCCCTGTGGAAGGGACTGAGATACGCAAGCTGGTCGCGGTCGAGGACAAGCACTGGTGGTATCGCGAACGCCGGGCGCTGCTCGCCCGTCAGCTCAGGGCGATGGCCGCCGAGGGCGACGGGCAGTCCCAGGCACTCGACATCGGCGCCGCGGGTGGGGGTAACACGCGGGTGCTGCGCGCCCACGGGTGGTCCGCGACCGCGCTGGAGTACGGCGAGGAGGGCGCACAGGTCGCCCATGAGCGCGGCATCCCCGTGATCCGGGCCGACGCCAGGTGCCTGCCGCTGGCCGACCAGTCCCATGGCCTGGTGGTCGCCTACGACATTCTCGAGCACCTGACGGACGACGGTCTCGCCGCCGCCGAGATCTTCCGGATCCTCCGTCCCGGCGGCGTCGCGCTGATCGCCGTGCCGTGCGACATGAAGCTGTGGAGCGCGCATGACGTGGCGGTCGACCACGTGCGCCGCTACGACCGTGATGAGCTGGTGCGGCTGCTCCAGTCGGCCGGCCTGGAGATCGAGGACATCCGGTCCTGGAACGTGTTGCTCCGGCCGATCGCCGCCTGGCGCCGCAAGCGCAGTACCGGCAGTGATCTGAGCGAGATGTCGTCGGCCGTGAACATGTTCCTCAGTGCGGTGATCGCCGGCGAGCGGTATCTGCCGGTGAGCGGGTTGCCGGGCATCTCGCTGGTGGTACGTGCCCGACGGCCGGTCGGCGCATGGCAGACTCTTTCCTCGTGACGGCGCAGATTCTGGATGGCAAGGCGACCGCGGCGGCGATCAAGAGCGAGCTCGCGGTCCGGGTGGCGAAACTGGCCGAGCAGGGCGTCGTGCCCGGGCTGGGCACCATCCTGGTCGGCGATGACCCGGGCAGCCGGGCGTATGTGGCCGGCAAGCACCGCGACTGCGCGGCCGTCGGGATCGCCTCGATCGAGGTCGAGCTGCCGGCCGAGGCCACCCAGGACGAGATCGCGGCCAAGGTCGTCGAGCTCAACGAGAACCCGGCGTGCACCGGCTTCATCGTCCAGCTGCCGCTGCCGAAGCACGTCGACACCAACGAGATCCTCGGCCTGATCGACCCGGCCAAGGACGCCGACGGCCTGCATCCGGTCAGCCTCGGCAAGCTGGTGCTCGGCCAGGACGGCCCGCTGCCGTGCACCCCCAAGGGCTGCGTGGAGCTCCTCCGCCGGTACGACGTACCGATCGCCGGGGCGCATGTGGTCGTCATCGGCCGGGGTGTCACCGCAGGACGCCCGATGGGGCTGCTCTTCACCCGGCGGTCCGAGAACGCGACCGTGACCCAGTGCCACACCGGCACCAGGGACCTGGCCGCGGTGGTTCGTACCGGTGACATCGTGATCGCGGCGGCCGGATCGGCGGGGCTGATCACGGCCGACATGGTGAAGCCGGGCGCGGTGCTGCTGGACGTCGGCATCAGCCGCAGCGCGGAGGGCAAGACCGTCGGCGACATCGAGGCCGCGGCCCGCGAGGTGGCGAGCTGGATCGCGCCGATGCCGGGCGGGATCGGCCCGATGACCCGGGCGATGCTGCTGACCAACGTGGTCGAGGCCGCCGAAGCTGCTCGGTCCGCGGCTGCTCGGTCCGCGGCGGCTCAGTCCGCGGTGGCTCAGTCCGACCAGGCCGGGTGATGGCGGGCGAGGCCGAGCGGCGCGGTGAGTGGCCGCTGGCGTTGTCGGTGGCGGTGTGCGCCGTCGGCCTGGTGATCCTCACCTTCTACGACTGGCGCAACGGAGTACTGATCTTCTCCGGCGGGGTGCTGCTCGCCGCGCTGCTCCGGGCCGGCCTCAGCGACAACGCGGCCGGTCTCCTGCACGTTCGCAGCCGTATGTTCGACACCTTGCTCCTGCTGGGCGTGGGCGCCGCGATCCTCCTGCTCGGCCTGATCGTCCCCAACTGACGCCATTGCCTTAAGCAACCACCTGCTGAGGCGCCCAACGCAGCAGAAAACCCCCGGGGAGATCCCCGGGGGTTCCTTTGGGTACCGGGTCAGCCGAGCAGGCCGAGCGCCTGGACCGCGTCGCGCTCCTCGCCGAGCTCCTGGGTGCTGGCGTCGATCCGGGCGCGGGAGAAGTCGTTGATCTCCAGGCCCTGGACGATCTCGTAGTTCCCGTCCTTGGTGGTCACCGGGAACGAGGAGATCAGCCCTTCCGGGACGCCGTACGAGCCGTCGGAGACGACCGCCATCGACAGCCAGTCGCCGTCGGCCGAGCCGCGCAGCCAGTCGCGCGCGTGGTCGACGGTCGCCGCCGCGGCAGACGCGGCAGAGGAGGCGCCGCGGGCCTCGATGATCGCCGCGCCACGCTTCTGCACGGTCGGGATGAAGTCGTTCTCCAGCCAGTTCTGGTCGTTGACGACCTCGGCGGCGTTCTTGCCGGCCACCTCCGCGTGGAAGATGTCGGGGTACTGCGTGGCGCTGTGGTTGCCCCAGATCGTCAGCTTCTTGAGGTCGGTCACGTGGGTGCCGGTCTTCTTCGCGAGCTGGGCCAGCGCGCGGTTGTGGTCCAGCCGGGTCAGCGCCGAGAACCGCTCGGCCGGGATGTCCGGGGCGTTGCTGCGGGCGATCAGTGCGTTGGTGTTGGCCGGGTTGCCGGTCACGGTGATCCGGATGTCGTCCGCCGCGTGGTCGTTCAGCGCCTTGCCCTGGACGGTGAAGATCGCGCCGTTCGCCTCCAGCAGGTCGCCGCGCTCCATCCCCTTGGTCCGGGGGCGGGCGCCGACCAGCAGGGCCACGTTCGCGCCGTCGAAGATGGTGTTCGGGTCGTCGCCGATCTCCACCCCGGCCAGGGTCGGGAACGCGCAGTCGTCGAGCTCCATCACGACACCCTCGAGCGCCTTCAGGGCCGGGGTGATCTCCAGCAGCCGGAGCTCCACGGGCGTGTCCGGGCCGAGCAACGCACCGCTCGCGATGCGGAACAGCAGGCTGTAGCCGATCTGGCCGGCGGCGCCGGTGACGGCGACCTTCACGGGTGTAGTGCTCACGACACGCTCCTCAAGAGGTTTCATCGACGGACTTCCTTCGGACGCTAGCAAGTCCCGTGCCGCTGAGCGACGGTGGGGCAGGTGATCCGCACCACCAGCCCACCGACCTCCCGCCCGATCCGTTCACCCGCCGCCCACCCCGTCCACCACCGGCCTCCCGTCCGGTCCGTTCACCCGCCTGAGGCTCACCCACCACCGGCCTCCCGCCCGCCGTTCACCCGCTGGACGCCGGTACGCCGCCGGACTGTCTCCGCACCGGCTGAGGGTGTGGACAGTCCCTGACTTGTAAGGAGAATCACGATGATGCGAACGGTGCTGCCCCGCCGGTTCGTCCCGATCACCGCCACGGTCCTCGCCGTGGGCGCCGCGGTCCTCGCGCCGCAGGTGACCGACAAGACCACCGCCCAGCCGACCGCTACCCAGACCTCCGCCCAGAGCTCCCGGACCGCCGCCAAGCACGACGATTTCGTCATCGTCGGGCATCGCGGCGCCTCGGGCTACCGGCCCGAGCACACGCTGGCGTCGTACGAGCTGGCCGCCCGGATGGGCGCCGACTACATCGAGCCGGACCTGGTCACCACGAAGGACCACGTGCTCGTCACCCGGCACGAGCCGGAGATCGGTGGCACCACGGACGTCGCCGCGCACCCGGAGTTCGCCGCCCGGAAGAAGACCAAGGTGCTGGACGGCTCACCGCTGACCGGCTGGTTCACCGAGGACTTCACCCTGAAGGAGCTCAAGACGCTCCGCGCGAAGGAGCGGATCCCGGCGGTCCGGCAGCACAACACCGTGTTCGACGGGCGCTACCAGATCCCCACCCTGCAAGAGGTGATCGACCTGACCAAGCGGCTGTCCCGCGAGCTCGACCGGCCGATCGGCATCTACCCGGAGACCAAGCACCCGACGTACTTCCAGCAGCAGGGCCTCGCGCTCGAGCCGGAACTGGTGAAGACGCTGAACCGCAACGGCCTGAATCGGCCGGAGGCGAAGGTGTTCGTGCAGTCCTTCGAGGTGGCGAACCTCAAGACGCTGGACAAGCAGCTCCGGGTCCCGCTGGTGCAGCTGACCAGCTCCGCCGGCGCGCCGTACGACTTTGTGGCGAGTGGTGACAAGCGGACGTACGCCGACATCGTCAGCGCCAACGGGCTTCGCGACGTCGCCCGGTACGCCGATGGGGTGGGTCCGTCGAAGGACCAGGTCATCCCGGTCGACGCAACCGGCAAGCTCGGCACGCCGACCGCGCTCGTCCGGGACGCGCACCGGGCCGGGCTGGTGGTCCACCCGTACACGTTCCGGGTGGAGAACAGCTTCCTGCCGGTGAACTTCCGCAGCTCCACGGTCGCCGCCGAGTCCGGCAACCTGTTCGGCGAGATCGCGGCGTACCGGCAGGCGGGCATCGACGGGTTGTTCTCCGACAACACCGACATCGTCGTGGCCGCGGAGGCCGAGGCCCGCTGACGGCAATCTGAGAGCGGCCGCTATCGGAGGTATCTGACCGGCGGCGCTCGCTGTCCGCGCGGTCTGAAGGGCGCCGCCCGGCGGGCTGGTTAGATGAGGTGATGATCGAGCGCAAGGTCGCCACCGGGACGGCGACGGTCGAGGCCGAGGCGGACGGCACGTTCGTCCTGCGTGTCGACGGCTCGCTGCAGTCCCAGGTCGACCTGGCCGACCCGTCCCACCTGTCCTTCGAGTACGTCCGCCGGATCGGCGACGTCCTCGACGCCTTCGCCCCGCGACGCCAGGCCGTCTCCGTGGTCCACATCGGCGGCGCCGGGCTCACCCTGCCCCGGTACGTCGCGACCACCCGGCCCAGGTCCCGCCAGATCGTGCTCGAACCGGACGAGGACCTGACCGAGTTCGTCCGGGAGACCCTGCCGCTGCCGAAGCGGGCGGGGATCAAGGTCCGCGGCGTCACCGGGCGGGCCGGTATCGCCGAGATCTACGAGGACTCCGTCGACCTGGTGATCGTCGACGCCTTCGTGCACGAGGCGGTCCCGGCGAACCTGGTCACGCTCGAGTTCGCCCTGCAGTGCACCCGCGTACTGCGTCCCGGCGGGGTCATCGTGCTCAACCTGATCGACGGGTCGGCCGGGCTCGCGTTCGTCCGGCGGGTTGCCGCGACCATGCTGAGCGGAGTCGGTGACGGCGTGGTGCTCGCCGAGCGCAAGGTGCTGCGTGGCAAGGGTTTCGGCAACGTCGTGCTGGTGGCATCACCGCGGTCCGTGCCCGATCTGGTCGCGCCCGGGCGACGCGCGCAACCGCCGTACGACGTGATGCCGCTGGGCGAGTTGGCCGGGAAGGCGAATCCGCTGACCGACTCCGAGGGTTTCGTGTCCCCGGCCGCGCCGTCCGGCACGTTCGGCAGATAGCGCGCTCGAGACCGGAGAACTGGACAATCTGCGGTCAGGTTCGGTCAGCGAGCGGGCGGGACAGGGGTGACTCCGGGTAGCTTTGCCGGGTGTCTGTCGCCAGAGTCGCTGCCCTGACCTACTACCCGGTGAAAGGTCTCGCCGGGGTGTCCGTCGAGCATGCCGAGGTGACACCGACCGGCCTGCTGCACGACCGGAGCTTCATGCTGGTCGAGCCCGATGGCACCTTCCTGAGCCAGCGCAGCGTGCCCGCGATGGCCCCGCTGCGTGTCACCGTCCTCGGCGACGGCGAGGCGCTCAGGCTGTCCGCGAACGGTGCCGACGACCTCGAAGTACCAGTCGCGTACGACGGGAAGCGGCGCGACGTGAGCCTGTTCGGCAAGTGGTTCGGCGCCGGCGTGGTCCAGGACCCGGCCGCGGACGAGTGGTTCTCCGAGCGGATCGGGAAGCCCGCCGGGCTGGTGCGGGTGACGCCCGAGCACGAGCGGCCCGGCTGGGGCGTGCACAAGGGGCAGACCGGGTTCGGCGACGCGCACGCGCTGCTGATCACCTCCCTGTCGTCCCTGGACGGCCTGAACGAGCGGATCGTGGAGACCGGCGGCGACCCCATCCCGATGAACCGCTTCCGGCCGAACCTCGTCATCTCCGGCTGGAACGAGCCGCACACCGAGGACAAGGTGCTGCGCGCGTCCGCGGGCGAGGTGGAGTTCGGGTACGCCGCTCGCGCGATCCGCTGCGCAGTACCGACGGTGAACCAGGCCACGGGGGAGAAGAGTGGACCCGAGCCGACGCGCACCCTCGCGCAGTACCGGCGGCAGCCCGACTACGGCGGCGGCGTCAGCTTCGGCATGAAGGCGGCGGTGCTGAGGTCGGGGCGGATCGCTGTGGGCGATGAGATCTTGGTGCAGGAATGGCTGCCGCAAGGTCCTGACCCCGCACCCGCGAGCCGATAATCTTCGAGACTCCACCGACCTCTGGGGAGTCGCCGTGCGTCGCATCGTTGTCCTCCTGCTCGCTCTGATCCTTCCGCTCGGGTTCGTCGCGCCGCCCAGCTCCGCCACCGCCGCAAAAGTTGCTGTGGGCAAGGAAACTGCCGAGCGCGGGAATCCCCAGGGTGGGGTGGGGCTGGCGCCAGCGCCCGGACGGGCGGCGTACGACGTGAAGCTGGCGAGTGACGCGAGCGGGCGGACGTGGACGGGGCGGGAGCGGATCTCGTTCACGAACACCTCGAAGTCCGCGCTGCCGGAGGTGTATCTGCGGCTGTGGGGAAACGCGTGGGACCTCTGTGCGAATGCCGTCAAGGTCAGCCGGTTCGAAGGTGGGACCGCGGGGACGCCGACGGTGAACTGCACCGCGCTGAAGGTGACGCTGAACAAGCCGCTGGCTCCTGGTGGGCGGGCGGTGATCGCGTTCGACGTGGCGATGACGGCGCCGGATCGGGCGGACCGGTTCGGCCGCTCCGGCGCGTACAGCTTCTTCGGCAATGCCCTTCCTGTGCTGGCAGTTCGCGACCAGGCCGGCTGGCACCTCGAACCCGATGTCGGGATCGGGGAGAGCTACTACACGCTCGCCGCCGACTTCGCAGTACGGCTCGACCATCCGGCCGCGTTGCAGGTGCCCGCGACCGGGCTCACGTCCACGCTGCGCCGGGGAAGGCAGGTTTCGACGGTGAGTATCGCCAAGCAGGTAAGGGACTTCGCCTTTGCCGCCGGGCCGTTCCAGTCGTCCGTGGTGACCTCGCCGGGCGGGGTGAAGGTGCGGACCTGGTGGACGTCGGTGGTCACGCCCGGCGCCGTCGCGGATGCTCGGACGAAGGGCGTCGCCGCGATCGACGACTTCGGCACGCGCTTCGGGAAGTACCCGTACGGCGAGGTCGACCTGGTGCTGAACGACAACTGGGCTTCGTTCAGCGGGATGGAGTACCCCGGCTTCGTGCTGCTGGTGGCCCCGCCCAACGAAGAGGGCCCGGTGGTGCATGAGCTCGCGCACCAGTGGTGGTACGGAATCATCGGCAACAACGAGTACGCCGACCCGTGGCTAGACGAGTCCTTCGCGGTCTACGCCTCCAACCTCCACTGGGGCGACGCCCAGGAGAACTGCTGGCCGGGCAACCTCGACCACCCCATCACCAGCAACATGGGCTACTGGCAGCAACACGGCCCCGGCTGGAGCGCTTACGTGTATTTCTACGGCGCCTGCATGCTCCACGACCTGGAACGCCTCATCGGCAGCCCCACCATGGCAGCCTTCATGAAGTCCTACGCGAGCTCCCACTGGTACGGAATCTCAACCCCAGAAGCCTTCAAAACCGCCGCCCAAGCCGCGACCCCGATCGACCTGACCGAGTTCTGGACAACCCACTCAATCAATTGAGGACGCCGACCCGCGTCGCGCGCGGCCCGGGCTGTGGTGCAGCGGACCGCCATCACTCACCAACCTTGCCGGAGCACCGCTGCTGCCATCCCCACCACCGCTGCCACAACTCGGGCCAGCCTTCCGGATGCTGGTTGCGCACAGGTCGCGGAGCGTCAGCAACGTCCTGGTCGGCTGCGGCTAGAAGGTCAGCGGGGCGCCTGGGGTTGGTACGTGGAGGCGGTCGGTCAGGTGGGCGGTGGTGAAGGTTTTGGTGAGGTGGTCGGGGCCTTCGGTGAAGTGGGACCAGCCTTCGGTGTGGACGGGGACTATGGCGGCGGGGGCGAGGAGGCGGGTGGCTTCGGCTGCGGCCTCGGAGGTGAGGGTGAGTGGGGCACCATCCAGGAGCGTGGTGCGGGCGGCGCCGGCGAAGAGGAGGGCTACGTCGACCGAGCGAGCCGCGACGCCGGGGATTGTGCCATCGGAGAGGCGGGTGACGATCTCAGCGACCAGGTCGACCGAGGCGTTGTCGCCGGAGACGTAGACAGTCGGCAGGTCGGTGCCGCTCAGGAGGAAGCCGGTGACGGCCCCGAGGACGGGTTCGGCTCCTTCGGGGCCGTGGCGGGCGGGGAGGCTGGTGACTGTCAGGGTGCCGCCGTCGGGGCGGGGGAGTTCGATCGACTCCCAGGTCTCCAGGCCGCGGACGCCATCCAGCCGGGACGCCGCGGCGGGGGTCGACAGCACCAGCGGGATCGACGGCAGCAGGGCGCGGCCGGCGTCGTCGAGGTTGTCCTTGTGCTGGTCGTGGGAGAGCAGGACTGCGTCGATCGGGCCGAGGTCGGCGGGCTGCACGGCAGGGCCGGTGAGCTTCTTCATCACGCGGCCGGGCAACTGGTACTCGCGCGGCTCGTCGAACGCGGGATCCGTCAGGAAGGCGAGGCTGCCGAGGCTGATCAGGGCGGTCGGTCCGCCCACGTGGGTGATCTTCATGCCTTCATCGTGCATCGCGGAAGCCACTCGAGCCATTGGCCCGAGGGACATGCTTCCTTAAGATCGGGCCATGAGATCCGTCGCCGTGCTGGCCTTCGACGGGATGAGCCCGTTCCACCTCTCCGTGCCCTGCCTGGTGCTCGGCGACCGCCTCGGCGGCGACCTCGAGTACGACGTACAGGTGTGCGCCGAGCGGCCCGGCCGCCTCACCACGAACGCCGGCTTCGACCTGTACGTCGAACGCAGCCTCGAGGTGATGAGCCGCGCGGACCTGGTCATCCTGCCGAGCTGGGATCCCGAGCGCGAGCCGTCCGGCCTGCTGGTCGAGGCGATCCGAGAGGCCCACGCACGCGGCGCGACGGTGGTCGGCCTTTGTATCGGGGCGTTCCTGGTCGCGGCGAGCGGGATCGCCGATGGTCGGGAGGTGGTGACGCACTGGCGCTGGGCGGATCGCCTGTCCGCGCAGTACCCGAAGGTGAAGGTCCGGGCGGACGTGCTCTGGTCGGACCTCGGCGACCTCGTCACCTCGGCCGGTACGGCGGCTTCGCTCGACTGTTGTCTGCACCTGGTTCGCACGCATCACGGGGTTGAGTTGGCCGAGCGCCTGGCTCGCGCGATCGTGGTCGCCCCGCACCGCAGCGGCTCGCAAGCGCAGTACATCCCCGTGCCGGTGCCGCCGGATCCGTCGGACGACGTGATCGAGCGGGCGATGGTGTGGGCCCGGTCGAGGCTGGACCAGCCGGTCTCGCTGAACCAATGGGCCGCGGCGGTGGCGTTGTCCCGGCGTACGTTCACCAGACAGTTCCGCCAGCGCACCGGCAGCAGCGGTCAGGCGTGGCTGCTCAGGCAGCGGCTGGATCGGGCCAGGCTGCTGCTGGAGACCACCGATGAACCGGTCGAGCGGATCGCGACGGAGAGCGGATTCGGCTCCAGCGCGGCCCTCAGGCATCACTTCCACCTGGTCCTCGGTACTACGCCGCAGCGGCATCGCCAGGACTTCAAGACCCCGAGGTGACAGCGGACCGGTGCGCGATATATCTTGACGTCAAGAAAACTATCTTGATGTCAAGAAACATCTGACTGAGGGGAACGACCCACGCCATGGCCAAGATCAAGGTGACCAACCCCGTCGTCGAGCTCGACGGCGACGAGATGACCCGGATCATCTGGCAGTTCATCAAGGACCGCCTGATCCACCCGTACCTCGACGTCGACCTCGAGTACTACGACCTCGGCATCGAGCACCGGGACGCCACCGACGACCAGGTCACCATCGACGCGGCCAACGCGATCAAGCGGTACGGCGCCGGCGTCAAGTGCGCGACCATCACGCCGGACGAGGCGCGGGTCGAGGAGTTCGGCCTGAAGAAGATGTGGGTCTCCCCGAACGGCACCATCCGCAACATCCTCGGCGGTGTGGTGTTCCGCGAGCCGATCATCATCTCGAACATTCCGCGGCTCGTCCCGAGCTGGACCAAGCCGATCATCATCGGCCGTCACGCCCACGGCGACCAGTACAAGGCGACCAACTTCAAGGTCCCCGGCGCCGGCGAGCTGACCATCACCTTCACCCCCGAGGACGGCTCGGAGCCGATCCGGCACGTGGTCGCCAACTACGGCCCCGACGGCGGCGTGGCGATGGGCATGTACAACTTCAACAAGTCCATCGAGGACTTCGCGCGCGCCTCGTTCTCGTACGGCCTGCAGCGCAACTACCCGGTGTACCTGTCCACCAAGAACACCATCCTCAAGGCGTACGACGGTGCCTTCAAGCACATCTTCCAGAGCATCTTCGACGAGGAGTTCAAGGAGGAGTTCGACCAGAACGGGCTGACTTACGAGCACCGGCTCATCGACGACATGGTCGCGTCCGCGATGAAGTGGGAGGGTGGCTACGTCTGGGCCTGCAAGAACTACGACGGCGACGTGCAGTCCGACACCGTCGCCCAGGGCTTCGGCTCGCTCGGCCTGATGACGTCGGTGCTGATGACGCCGGACGGCAGGACCGTCGAGGCCGAAGCCGCGCACGGCACCGTCACCCGGCACTACCGCCAGCACCAGCAGGGCAAGCCGACGTCGACCAACCCGATCGCGTCGATCTTCGCCTGGACCGGTGGCCTGAAGCACCGCGGCAAGCTGGACCACACCCCCGAGGTGATCGGTTTCGCCGAGGCCCTCGAGCAGGTCTGCGTGGAGACCGTCGAGGAAGGGAGGATGACCAAGGACCTCGCGCTGCTGGTCGGCAAGGACCAGGAGTGGCTCACCACCGAGGCCTTCCTGGCCGCGCTGGACGAGAACCTGCAGAAGAAGGTCGGCTGACCTCAGGCCCGTACGACGGACCGCGCCTCCCGCCAGGGGGTCGCGGTCCGTCGCCGTTTCAGAGCAGCAGGAAGAGCGTGTACAGGGCCGGAGTGGCGAAGGTGACCAGCAGGATCCAGGCCATCATCTTGTGGCCGGGCTTGGCGCCGTCGAGGTTGGAGACGAAGTGCACGACCGCGCCTTCCTCGGTGTGACGGCTCAACCCCATCCGCTTGGCGTCCTCGGGCCGGCGGTCGGGCCGCTCGTCGGCGAGCGCGTCGGGCGGAATGCCGAACAGCGCAGGCCGGGCAGCATCGAGATCGTCTCGCTCGCCGTACATCCGGCCTCCCGCAGAGTGGGTGGAGGCTCAAGCTAACCCCGCGCCGGAGGCCGACTCAAGCACCTTCCCCCATCGTCCCACCCACAAGACGGAACGGCGGCCCGAACCTCGCCGAGCCGCCGTCCGGTACTTCGCCAGGTAGTCACCCGACCACTACTTGAAGTCGACCACCCACGCGACCCGCGTCTTCTTGCTGCAGAGGCCCAGCCCACAGAAAATGCCGTCCTCGTAGGAGGCGTCGCCACGGCCGACGCCGAGCTCGTCCAGCCCGCAGTTGAACAGGGTCGCTGAGCTCTGCGACTTCAGCCGGTTAAAGGCCTTCTTCGCGGACATCCCGTCGCCGCCGGCAGCCGCCTTGGATGCCTCGGTCTCGGAGACGTCCCCGCTGGCGGCTCGCCCCTCAGCATCGTTGCGAGCGCTGCCGGTCAGGTTGCTGTTCCGCCGCAGCGGTGCGCATCCGTTGCTCGTCCGCGCCTCGTCGACCAGCGAGAACAATTCCGCCTCTTCCCCGCTCATGCTGCCGTTGTCTGCCGACGGCGGAGTGGACGGCTTCGGGGTGCTGGACGGCGTGCTGGTCGTCGGCGGGTCGGACGGGTCCGGGTCCTCGGTGGTGCCGGTGCTCGGCGGGGTCGACGGCTCCGTGCCGGTGCCCGGGTCGTCCGTGGGGACGCTCGTCGGTCCGTCGGTGGGACTCGTCGACGACGGACCGCCCGGGGTCACCGGCGCGGACGGCTTCGGCGTACGGGTGGACGGCACCGCAGTCGGGCTCGCCGAGTCCGGAGCTGTCGGTGTGGCCACGACCGGCTGGTTCGACGCCGTGATGTACGTGTCGTCGTCCCTGGTGACGTACGGGACCGACGCGTCGGCCTGGTCCGCTTGTGGTTCGTGGAGCAGGATCCAGGAGATCGGGGTGATCACCAGCACCACGGTGCCGAGTGCCACCAGGGTGCGCCGCGCCCTCGACGGGGTACGGGCTGCCCTCCTGCTTTGCCGGCGCCGGGCGCCGACTCCTCGCTCTGACATTACGTGCGTGTTCCCTTCACGGTCGGCCCCAAGACGTGCCTCCTTCGCCTCACCGCGCCGATCCGAGCATCGGCGTACCGGTCGGGGTGGTCGTGGTGGACAAGGCACTGACGATCGGGCCGATCAGGCCTCTGCGTCGGGGTGCCTTCCTGCTGCTGCGGTGCCGCCCAGGGGTAGGCGAGTCCGTCATGGGTGGGCGAGTCCTCTTCAGTTTCGTCGTACCGGAAATCCGTCGTTCCCGCACGTTCGTTGCCAGGCCCCCCTGGTTACCGAACAGGAACTTTAACCGAGGTGAAAGGTCACCGTTACGGGTCGGCGAATCGTCTTAACGAATACCGAAGATTCGACTCAGCCGCCGAAGTCCTGGACCCAGCTGCCGTTGCCCCAGTCGGGCTTGACCAGGCCGCTGTCGTAGCCGATCCCGATCATCGTGTAGCTGCAGTTCAGGATGTTCTTCCTGTGGCCCTCGCTGTTCATCCAGCCCTCCACCACGGCTCCCGCGGTCTTGTAGCCGACAGCGATGTTCTCGGCCATCGAGCCGCCGCTGAAGCCGGCCGCCTTCATCCGGTCGAACGGCGAGCGGCCGTCCAGGCTGTTGTGGTCGAAGTAGTGGTGCACGACCATGTCCGACGCGTGCGCCTCGGCCGCCTTGGTCAGCGCGCTGTTGGTCCGCAGCGGTCCACAGCCCGCCTTCGCACGCTCCTGGTTGGTGAGCTGCAGCACCTGGGCCTCCGCGCTGCCACTGCTGGGCGCCGGCAGCTTCTTCGTCGGCTTCTTGGTCGGAGTGCCGCTCGTGGTGGGCTTCGTGCTCGGCTGCGGCGACCGCGTGCCCTCGCGGCTCGGTGCCGTGGTCGTGCGGCTCGGTGTCGCCTTGGGGGTCTTCGACGGTGTCTTCGACGGAGTCGCCGAGGGAGTCGCACTCGGCGTCCCGGTGGGCGTCTCGCTCGGAGTGACCGGCGGCGTGCTCAGCTCTTCCGTCGGGGTCGACGAGTCGTCGGTCGCGACGGTCAACGGCTCGTCCTGGCTGGTCGGGCTGGTCGTGTCGCGAGTCACGTACCAGCTGCCACCGGCCACCAGCGCGAGTACGGCCAGTGCTCCCAGGATGGGTGCCGCTACGCCGCCGCGGCGACGCCGCCTGCTCCCGTGCCGCCCGACCGAAGGCTCGTCGTACTGCGGTTCGTGCTGGTCCTCGTACTGCTGGTCGTACTGCGCCCGGCGCTGTGCGTCGTACTGCGGGTCATATGGCGGCTGATGCTGCGTTTCGTAGTTCGGTTGGTACTGCGAGTCGCCCCGACCGTAATTGTCCGGTTCCTCCGGGAAGAAGGGATTCCGGCCGTTGGGTGAGTCGGTCATGGAACCAGCGAGCCTCTCGTCGTCCGTCGATTTCCCGTGATCCCCAGTCCGCGCCGCGGCGGCAGCCGCCAAGGCACGGCACGGACCGTAGCCGATCTCGGCAGCGACCACGACCCCTTGCGGCCTTCCTCACGCCCGCATTGACGAACCTTTAACGGCAGCCCTGTACCGTCCTAGACCTCAAACGAGAGGTTGACCCCGTGCGAGCAGTCGTAGGTTCAGGCCCGGTCGGTACCGCGGTGGCGCAACTGCTGGTGGAGCGCGGTGAGCAGGTGAGACTGATCACCCGGAGCGGAAACGGCCCGGATCTGCCTGGTCTCGAGAAGGTGAGGGCGAACGCGTCGGACCCGTCGGCGTTGACCGCCCTCGTCGAGGGCACGGACACCCTGTTCAGCTGCGGTGGTCCCGCCTACGACCGCTGGCCCGTGGACTGGCCACCGCTCGGGGCGTCGTTGATCGAGACCGCCGCGGCCACCGGCGCGGTACTGCTCACCACCGGGAATCTGTATTCCTACGGCGTGCCCGATGGACCCATGAAGGAAAGCGATCCGGAGCGGCCGAACTCGGTCAAGGGCAGGGTCCGCTCAAAGCTCTGGGCTGACGCGTTGGCAGCCCACCAAGCGGGCCGGATCCGCACTGCGGAGGTGCGTGGATCGGACTACCTGGGGGCCGGCGCTGTGTCGTTCTTCACTGTCGGCGTACTGCCCGGGGTTCTGGCCGGTAAACGGACGCTGGTCCCGGCGGATCTGGATGCGCCGCACAGCTGGACCGCCGTGACCGATGTCGCCCGGACCCTGGTCGCGGTCGCTTCCGACGAGACGGCCTGGGGGCGGACCTGGCACGTCCCCAGCCCGGCGCCGACCTCCCTGCGCGACCTGACCACCCAGGCCGCGGCGATCGCCGGAGTACAGGCTCCTCTGTTGTCGTCGATGCCGCCGGCCGTGCTCTGGCTCGGCGGGTTGGTGAACAAGCAGGCGCGCGGGGTCCGGGAACTGCAGTACCAGTTCCGGCGACCCTTCGTGCTCGATTCCTCGCAGGCCGAAAGGGCTTTCGGCATCGAACCGGTGCCGACCGCGGACGCGCTCGCGGCGACCGTCGCCGCGATCAGGCCGATCGGGCGATGACGGCGGTGAGGCCGAAGACGGCGGTCAGGCCGACCGGGCGATCACGATGTCGGCGATGACCTTCCAGCCGAGGCTGCGGTAGAGGCGCAGGCCGTCGATCGAGGCGATCAGGATGCCGCGCTTGGCGCCCTGAGCGGCCGCGGTCTCGACCAGCGAGGCCATCACCGCGCTGCCGAGGCCGCGCCGGCGATGCGCCGGATCGGTCTCGATCCGATCGGCGACGGCGTCCTCGCCGACCACCGCCATCCGGCCGCTGGAGACCACGCCGCCGTGCAGGGTGGCTCTGGTGATGATCAGGTCCGACTCGAGCTCGGAGTGCAGGGCGTAGCGCTCGTTCAGCTTCAGGGCGGGCTGCTCGGACAGCTGGATCGTCATCAGCCAGTCCTGGTCGCGCTGCACCTCCAGACCAAGGTCCTCGAGCTGCTCGATCCGGGCCTCGCGGTCGTCGGTGGCCAGCGTCACCCAGCCGGCGCCCCGGCCGCTGCCGGCGGCCTTGGCCAACTCGGCGGCACGCTCGACCCGCTCGGGTTTGTCGTCCGCGTCCAGGACGACGTACTCCATCGCGCGGTTCTCCTCGCCCGCACGGACGGTCAAGATCCCGTCGTTGTCATCCTCGACAGTGGTCCAGCCACGCGATACAGACCACCCGGCCTGCCAGCGGCGGACGAGTTCCTCACGATCTCTCACTCGACGATTCAACCAGTCAGAACGCCGCACGGCGAGGGGAAGATGTGTCGTCTGTCACCAAGTGGTCGCAGAAACGCAGATTCGTTACCTTCCCAGGCCCCGGTTGGCAGCCCCGAATCAGGAGATCGGCCGACGCGCGGCCGCCCTCGGCGTCCGGGCAGGCGGCAGGCGGCAGGCGGTCAGGTGGTCAGGCGGTTGGCGAGCGGCGGGGTCAGTCGGTGCGGAGCAGGTCGAAGCCGTGCGTGTCGAGGAAGCGGCCGTCGCGGGTCGGACTGGCCGACCGCTCGACCCCGAACTCGGTGAACCCGTTGACCTCGGCAACGTGCTTCGAGGCCGTGTTGCCCTCGGCAGCGAACAGCACCAGCCGCCGCCGGCCGAGCCCGCCGTCCTCGAGGGGGGTGAAGGCGTGCCGGATCACGAGTCCGACCGCCTTCGACATCACCCCGCGGCCGCGCGCGTCCGGGTGTGCCCAGTAGCCGATCTCGCCCATCGTCTGGTCGATCCGGTTCCGCAGGTCGAAGACGCTCACGTTGCCGAGCAGTTCGTCGGTGTCCGGGTCGACGATCACCCACGTCACGCCCTCGCCGCTCGCGCGGATCTCCTGCCGGCTCTCGATGAAGCCCTCCGCGTCGTCGAGCGTGTACGGCGACGGCAACCCGACGAGCCACTCCTGGGTCCGTTCGTCGTTGCACGCCTCGGCAACCCGCTTCGCGTCCGTACTGCGAAACTCGCGCAACCGCACGCCGTCGACCTCGAGCACCGGCACCGACCACCAGTGGCCCTGCGGCTCGGGATCATCGTCGCGGGTGATCGAGGCGATCCACTCGTCTTTGCGGACGCCCCGCGCCACCCCGTGGGCGGGGACCATCACGAGGTTGCGGAAGCCGCTCTTCCAGGCCACCCGGCGGGATCCCCAGTTACCGACGTACGCCCGCCAGATGACGCGCTCCCAGCCCTGGTCGAAGGCATACCCGAGGGTGAGCTTCACCGCCCGGGTCATCACGCCGTTGCCCCGGGCCCACGGTGCGAGCCCGAACCCGATCTCGCCGACGCCACCCGCGCCCGGACGCAGGTCGATCGTGCCGGCGTAGCGTCCGTCGTACTCGATCGCCCAGCCCCAGGAACTGCCGTCCCGCCAGCCCGACGGGATGAACTCGGTCAGGTACTGCTCGGCGTGCTGCCATTCGTACGGCACCGGGATGGTGGTCCACTGCTGCATCACCGGGTCCTGGCAGACGTCGAAGGCCGGCTTGATGTCCGCGCTGGTGTGCGCACGCAGTGTCACGGTGCCGTCGGTCAGTACCGGGACGTCCTCGGGGAATCGCATGCCTCAGCGTGACAAGCCGGGCCGCCCGCGGCAACGAGATTTCGCGGTACGGGCACAGGAATCAACACAATCGGACTGCGAAAGGGCACTTGAGACCTTAGGCTGTCGAGTGTGAACACAGCCGGACCGAACGCTGAGCCCTCCCGTGGCCGGGGCGGTCAGCTGGCCGCCCAGCGGCAGGCCACCATCGTTGCCGAGGTCAACAGCCGCGGCGCGATCACGGTCGCCGAGCTGGTCGAGCGGTTCGGCGTCTCCGACATGACGATCCGCCGCGACCTGGACGCCCTGGACTCCAGCGGCCTGCTGCACAAGGTGCACGGCGGCGCCACCTCGGTCGGGCTGCGCAGCGCGCACGAGCCCGGCTTCGACGCCAAGCTCACCCAGGAGTCCTCGGCGAAGCACGCGATCGCCGCCGAGGCCGCCCGCCGGGTCCAGCCGGACAGCGCGATCGGCATCGGCGCCGGGACGACCACCTACGCACTCGCCCGGCAACTGCTCCGGGTGGAGAACCTGACCGTGGTGACGAACTCGGCCCGCATCGCCGACGTCTTCCACGGCAACAGCCGCTCCGACCGCACGGTGGTCCTGATCGGCGGTATCCGTACCCCGTCGGACGCCCTGGTCGGCCCGATCGCGACCGCGGCCCTGCAGTCACTCCACCTCGACATGCTCTTCCTCGGCGCCCACGGCGTGGACGCCGAGCACGGTCTCAGCACCCCGAACCTGATGGAAGCCGAGACCAACCGCGCCTTCATCGCCGCCAGCCGCGAGGTGGTCCTGGTCGCCGACCACACCAAGTGGGGCACCGTAGGCCTCAGCACCTTCGCCACGTGGTCCGACCTGGATGTCGTGGTCACCGATGCCGGCCTCCCCGCCGCCGCCCGCAAATCCATGCGAGAGACCGGCTGCGACCTCGTCATCGCCTCCTGACCGGACCCCGCGTCAGGAGACGCGGGAGGCGCCGGGGGAGGGGGTGGCCGAGAGTGAGGCCGGTGGGGTGAAGGAGTGGGCGGCGAAGGCCTCGGTGATGGCGGTGAGGGTGGAGGCGGTCGCGGAGGTTTCGACCAGGGCGATGATGCAGCCGCCGAAGCCGCCGCCGGTCATGCGGGCGCCCAGGGCGCCGGCGGCGAGGGCGGTGTCCACGGCTACGTCGAGTTCGGGGACGGTGATCTCGAAGTCGTCGCGGAGGGAGGCGTGGGAGGCGGTGAAGAGGGGACCGACCTCGCGCAGCCGGCCGGCGCGCATCAGGGCGACGGCCTCCTCGACCCGGCGGATCTCGGTGACGACGTGGCGGACGCGGCGGCGTACGACGTCGTCGGACAGCCGGGCCAGCGCGTCGTCCAGGTCCTCGAAGGCGACCGAACGCAGAGCCGGTACGCCGAGTTCGGCCGCGGCCTGTTCGCAACTCTTGCGCCGGGCCGCGTACTCGCCGTCCACGTGGCGGTGCGGCGCCTTCACGTCGACGACGAGCAGGCTGAGCCCCTCGGCCTCGGGGTCGAAGGGGATCTGGTCGGTCGCCATCGCGCGGATGTCGAAGTACAGGGCGTGGCCGGCGGTGCAGCACATGGAGGCCATCTGATCCATCAACCCGACGGGCGCTCCGACGTACTGGTTCTCCGCTCGCTGGGCGAGGCGGGCGACCTCGGCCGGGTCGACCTCGAGGTCCCGCAGGCCCAGCAGGGCGACGGCCGTCGCACACAGCAGCGCGGCCGACGACGAAAGGCCAGCGCCTGAAGGAAGATCCGAATCCACCAGCAGGTTCGCCCCGCCGATGTCGTAACCCGCCTCTCGCAGTACCCACGCGGCACCGGCCGGATAGGCAGCCCAGTCCTTCACGGACCCCGGCGACACGTCGGCCAGCGCGAACTCGATGACAGCGGGCTGCCCGGAGGAAGCGACGCCGATCACGCCGTCCGTGCGTGCCGACGCGGTCACCTGGATCCGGTTGGGCAGCGCGATCGGCAGCACCAGGCCGTCGTTGTAGTCGGTGTGCTCGCCGATCAGGTTGACCCGGCCGGGTGCGCGCCAGACCCCGTCGGGTGCGGTGCCGAAGACCTCCGCGAACGTGCTCACGAACCAACCTTCCGCAGGGTCTCGGCCACGTCCTCGGGCCTGGTGTCGGAAATGAACGCGCCCATCCCGGACTCCGAGCCGGCAAGATACTTGATCTTGTCCGCGGCCCGCCGGATCGACAACAGCTCGAGGTGCAGGTAGCCCAGCTCCCGATCCACCCGGACCGGCGCCTCGTGCCAGGCCGCGATGTAGGGCAGCCGGTCGCCGTACAGGCCGTCGAAGCGGCGCAGTACGTCGAGGTAGAGCTGGGCGAAGTCGTCGCGCTCGGTGGTGCTCAGGTCCGCGATCCCGGCCAGTTGCCGGTGCGGATAGAGGTGTACTTCGACCGGCCAGCGGGCCGCCTCGGGCACGAACGCGGTCCAGTTCTCGTTCTCCGCGATGATCCGGGTGCCGTCCTTGCGCTCCGCGGCCAGCACGTCGGCGAAGAGGTTGCTTCCGGCAACTTCCTGGTGCTCGCGGGCCCGCAGCAGCAGGGTGTTCATCCGCGGCGGCAGGAACGGGTAGGCGTAGATCTGCCCGTGCGGGTGGCTCAGCGTCACGCCGATCTCACGGCCCCGGTTCTCGAACGGGAACACGTGCTCCACGTCCGGGCGGGCACGCAGTTCGGCGGAGCGGTCGGCCCAGGCCTCCACCACCAGCCGGGCCTCGCCCTGGGAGAGGTCGGTGAACGACTTGTTGTGGTCGCTGGTGAAGCAGACCACCTCGGCCCGGCCAGGTCCGGCGAACGACGGGAACCGGTTCTCGAACACGGCCACGTTGTAGTCGTGGTCCGGGATCTCGGTCGGGTTGCCCGGCTTGGTCGCGCACAGCGGGCACTGGTCGGCCGGCGGCAGGTAGGTCCGGGTGTTGCGGTGCGTCGCGTAGGTGATCACGTCACCGGTCAGCGGGTCGGTCCGCAGTTCCACCTGAGGCTTGGGCGCGGGCAGCCCGCGGGTGTCCTCGAGGGGCACCCGGACCGGCGTATCGGCGGGGTCGTAGTAGATCAGTTGCCGGCCGTCGGACAAGGTGGTGTCCGTCCGGCGGGCGCCTCGAGGTGTGTTCATCGTCCGGCTTCCTGGTCCGACTTGCTGCGGGTGAGGGCCGCTGCCGGCCTCCCCGACCATGACTTGGTCATGAATCATCGTAAACCAACAAGTTCGAACATGCACCGTGAGGCCCGCCGCCGCTACCCTGGACCGATGGACGTCGCCCTACCATCGCGCTCTCTCCCGCCGACCAGGAGAGGGCGCTAGGAATCCCCCAGCCATGAACGAGACCCTGCTCAACATCGTCCTGATCTTCATCTTCGTCCTGATCGGTGGCGTCTTCGCCGCGGCCGAGATGGCCCTGGTCTCCCTGCGGGAAAGCCAGCTCAAGTCGATCTCCCAGCGCGGCAGGCGCGGTGAAACCGTCGCCCGGGTCGCCGCCAACCCGAACCGCTTCCTGTCCGCCGTGCAGATCGGCGTGACCCTGATGGGCTTCCTGTCCGCCGCCTTCGGTGGTGCGACGCTGGCCGACGGGCTGTCGCCGCACCTGCAGGATCTCGGCCTGCCGGTGTCCGTGGCGAACACCGTCGCCCTGGTGCTGATCACCATCGCGATCTCCTACGTGTCGATCGTGATCGGCGAACTCGCGGCCAAGCGGCTCGCCCTGCAGCGGGCCGAGACGTTCGCGCTCGGCCTGGCCCCGCTGGTGGACCGGATCGCCTCGATCGCCCGGCCGGTGATCTGGCTGCTGTCCAGGTCGACCGACCTGGTGGTCCGCGCGCTCGGCGGTGACCCGAACGCGAACCGCGAGGTGATGTCGGACGAGGAGCTCCGCGAGATCGTCTCGGCGCACGAGTCGCTCGGCGAGGAGGAGCGCCGGATCGTGGACGACGTGTTCGAGGCCGGTGGACGCCAGCTCCGCGAGCTGATGCTGCCCCGGACCGAGGTGGACTTCGTCGACGCCGAGATGCCGGCGTACAAGGCGGTGAAGTTCGCGGCCGAGCGGCCGCACTCGCGGTACCCGGTGATGAACGGGTCGGCCGACGACATCGTCGGGTTCGTACACGTCCGCGACCTGTTCGACCCGGCGGTCGCCTCTCGGTCGGTCCGGGTCGGCGATCTGGCCCGCGACGTGCTGATGCTGCCCGACACCGCGAAGCTGCTGCCGACGCTGACCGAGATGCGCCGCCGCAGTACGCATCTCGCGATCGTGCTGGACGAGTACGGCGGTACCGCGGGCATCGTGACGCTCGAGGACCTGGTCGAGGAACTGATCGGTGACATCAAGGACGAGTACGACGAGGAGTCGGCCGAGACGACCCGGTTGCGCAGTGGCGATGTCGAGGTGGACGGCCTGCTGAACCTGGACGACTTCGCCGACGAGACCGGGGTGGAGCTCCCGGACGGCCCGTACGAGACCGTGGCCGGGTGGATCGCCGCCCAGCTCGGCCGGGTCCCCGCGGTCGGCGACGAGGCCCAGTTCGACGGCTACAAGATGACCGTCACCGAGATGGACGGCCGCCGGGTGGCGCGCGTCCGGGTGCACCGGGTGGTCGCGGACGAGCTGCTACCGGACACTGCCGCGGGGACGGTCGTCGTCACGGAGTAAGGGCTTCGACCGGGGCCGGCTCGAGGATCCGCAGCCGGCCGAGCACGACGATGCCGCCGGCAACGAAGCCGAGTCCCTGCACGACCAGCACCGGGATGATGCCGACGACGTCGCCGAGCACACCCGCGGCGGCGATACCGACCAGCAGCGCGACTCCCTCGGCGGCGAAGAGAGCCCCGAACACCCGGCCGCGGGAGGCGTCGTCGGTGAGCCGCTGGATCACCGTCATCGACCCCGCGATCAGGAACGCGCCAGGCAGCCCCACCAGCACCATGCAGACGAACGCGGGCGCCAGGCTCTTCCAGAACAGGGGATAGCAGAACATCGCCAGGTCGATCAGCCCGAACGCGACCGCGCCGTACCCCCACATCTTCGCGGCCGAGAACCGGGAGCCGACAGCGGCCGCGACCAGCCCGCCTACGATCCCGCCGATCGCCTGCGACGACGTGATCAGCCCGTACGCCGTACCGTCACCGCCCAGCTCGGCGGAAACGAACGGCGCGAACAAGGTGCTCATGGCCCCTTCTCCGACGCCGGTGACGAGTCCGAAGACGAACACCAGTCGCATCGCCGGGCCGCCTACGCAGATCCGGAGTCCCTCTATCCATTCGGCTTTCACCTTCAGTACTGCGGGTCGCAGGCCGCCGGCACGTTCGAGTTGGAGTCGCTCCGGGCGATGCCGTACGCCGATCAGCAGTGCCATCGCTATCAGGTAGGTCGCGGCGTCTACCAGCGCGAGCAGGGGGAGTCCGCCGATCGCTGCGAGGACACCGCCGAGCGCGGCACCGACCAGGCGGGCGACATCGCTGGTCTGGCTGTTCAGCGCGTTCGCTGTGACGAGTTGCCGTGGTTCCACCAGTAGTGGCACGAGCGACTGCTCGGCCGGCCGGAAGAATTGCTGCAGGCAACTTTGTGCGAGCACCACCAGGTAGATCACCCAGATGGTCGAGTCGTCGCGGACCACCAGCAGCGGCAACAGGACGAACGCGTGTGCCAGGTTGGTGAAGATCATCGTGCGCCGCCGGTCCCACCGGTCGACGAACACGCCCGCCAGCGAGCCGAGCACCACCAGCGGCAGGAACGACGCGAGCAGCAGACCACCTGAAGCCAGCGTCGAACCCGTCAGCGCGTACACGTGGTACGCCAGCCCGATCCGCAGGATCCAGTCCCCGGTCAGCGAGATCAGCCCGGCGCTCAGCACCAGTCGGTAGTCCCGCTGACGAGCCAGCACCTCCCAGAGGTTCTTCACTTCTCCTCCTCGGCGGACTCGTCTTCCGGCTGTACGGCGAGGGGCTCGTCCGCTGGCGACACGGTGACGATCCGGGTGATGTCGACCAGGCGACTGCCCGGCGGCCGGGTGGACTTGTCGTCGATCGGCCGCTCGTCGACGTACCGCTGGAGCAGTCCGCTGATCTGCTCCTCGAGCTCGGCCAACTCGTCGCCGGTCAGGTAGATCCCGGTGTGCCCGATGCCGGCGTTCTCCCGCCAGACTTCGGCCTCTTCGGGACGCCGTTGCTGCCAGTCCGCCAGGGTGCCGAGGGCTCGCTCGGCCAGCAGTTGCTCCAGTACGTCGGCCGCAGCCGCTGCCTCGGGGTTCAGCTTCGCGTCCCGCCACGACTGCGAGGTGGAAACGAGGCGCCAGGGCCGCTCCCGGTTGTCCTTCCCCGGCGCCGGCTCCACAAAGTCGTACTTCGCGAGCTGCCGCAGGTGATGAGAAGCCAACGCCTGACTGATCCCAAGCCGCCGCGCCGCGTCAGCCGCGGTCAACGGCCCCTCCTTCCCCAGCAAGGCCTGCAGATCCAGCCGCACCGGGTGCGCCATCGCCCGAATAGCCAACGGATCATCCAACAACCGCCGCCTACGCGGATCATTCGCCGATTCCAAAGACATGCTTGGAATATGACCCCGACGCTAGACAGATGTCAAGCTGTTGCTTGGAATGAGTCGCAGGGGTGGTGCGGGCAGTTGGCTAGCGCGCCTTGACGGCGGGAAGTTAGGTCGAGCCAGGCACACCCCGTGTCCGCGAGGGTTGACCCACGGCAACGGTCCCTAAGTGCGCCAACCACAAGCCCGTCAAGGCTTCCCACCGTGTGGCGGCTTTGAAGGTTTCGGCTTCTTCGGGCCCTTGGTTGGCGGGGTCTTGGTGGGCTTGCTGGTGTTGCTGGGCTGGGTGGAACGGGCGGTCGGCTGTGGGGCTGCTGAGGTTCCGGCCACTGTCTGGGACGGCGTTGGGGCCGCCTTGGGGGTGGTGGTCTTGGGGGTGCTCGGCTTGGGGGCGGGGGTGGTGGCGCTGGAGTCGGGGCCGAGGTTGCTGGTGGCGGGAGCCTTGAGGGTGTTGGCGTCGAGGAGGATTCCCACAGTTGCGGCGATCGCGAGTGCGACTGTCGCGCCCGCGGTCGCGGTCGCCAGGAGCTTCCGGGATGGCCGGCGAGACACCTCGAAAGGTGGCGCTTCAACAGGCTGAGTGTCGGCCTCGGAGGGCAGAGCGATGGACTCCGTGGTTGCCGCCTCGGTCGGGTGGACGGTGACTGGAGGCCTTGCGCCGTTGGCGATCTGGGCTGCGGTGGGGCGCTGTGTGGGGTCCTTGGCTAGTAGCCAGAAGAGGAAAGAGTCGAACTCGTCCGAGAGTTCGGACCGGAGGTCGCTGGGTGGGACTGCGGTGGTCTCGACGTGTTGGTACATGATCGAGGCCGGGTCGTCGGCCAGGAAGGGTGGATGGCCGGTGACGAGTTGGTACAGGACGCACCCCAGTGCGTAGACGTCTGACGGCGCTTCGGCGGGCTTGCCGAGCGCGCGTTCTGGCGACAAGTAGTGGCTGGTGCCGACGATCTGGCCGGTCGCTGTCAGCGTGGTCGTGGTGTCGTCGAGGAAGCGCACGATGCCGAAGTCGGCGACCTTCACCGTGCCGTCGTCGGCCAGCAGGAGGTTGCCGGGCTTGATATCGCGGTGCACGATGCCGACCCGATGAGCTGCCGCCAACCCGGCCGCCGCCTGCCGGATGATGTCGACCGCGCGGTCCGCTGGCAGCGGTCCGTACCGCTTGAGTTCCTGGCTGACAGTGCGGCCCTCGACCAGTTCCATCGCGAGGTAGAAGCCGTCGCCGTGGCTGCCGAAATCGAAGGCGGCGACGACGTGCGGGTCGCTCAGGGCCGCAGCCGCCCGAGCCTCACGCTGGAAGCGTTCCGTTGCCGCAAGCGTGTTCCGGACCGGGAGCATCAGCTTGACCGCTACCTGGCGGTCGAGCACCTGGTCGACGGCGCGGTACACCTCGCCCATGCCGCCACGCCCGAGCGGGTCACCGAGCCGATACCTGTCACCCACGAGCACGGGTGGCACCTCCTGATCGCCTCATCCGGACTTCGGTACCCACCGCCTACACGGGTAACCGGGCCGGGACGCTCGGCCGAATCAGTCAGTGCCCGGACCCGCGGCGTTCGCAGCCGGGGGGCGGTTGTCCTCTGGGGTGGTACTCGTCGACGGCCTGCTCGACGGCGATGGGTCCGGGGGAGAGGCGGTGCTGGTCGAGGGGGTCCCTTGGGTCGGCGCGCTGGGTGTGTTGCTGCTTAGCGTCGGTGCGCTGGGCGACTGGGTGCCCGGTGGTGGGGTACCAGTCGAGGGTGTGCCGCTCTGAGAGGTGCCAGGCGTTGGCGTGCTCTGCTGGGACGGGCTTCGGGTCGGGGTGCTCTTTTCCGTCTGGTTGACCGCGCCCGGCTGCGTCCGGTTGGTCGAGGTCTCCGTCGGCCTAGGGGTCTGCCCCGGAGTGCTCGGCGCGACACTCGGCGAGGGATCGAGGTTGATCGTCGCTGGAGGCTTCGTCTCGTCCCCGTTGATCAGGACTCCTGCGACCACCGCGGCGGCCGTTGCCAGCAAAGCCGCAGCCCCCACCAAGATGTGTTTCCGCCGGCCCGCTCCACTCAGCAGCGCAGGCGCGCCCGTCGGCGTACCCGCGTCCGGAGTCGGTTCGGCGGCGTCTGCAGCCGCGATGTCTGTGGCCTCACCAGCTGAGCCACCTGAGCCACCTGCAAGCTGGTCCGCAGCCACAGCCGCAGCCGCTGGCACAGCTAGGTCGGTAAGCGTCGCAGGGGAGCTTTCTTGGGTGGCGGCGCTCACTGCCAGTCCAGCAGCGGCTGCGCCTGCCGCGCCGGTTGGCGCGGTGCCGGCTGGGGCGCGGAGGGCGCCGGCGGCGATCTCGGTGGCGGTGGGCCGGGCCGCGGGATCCTTCGCGAGCATGCGGAGGAGCACGGCCTCGAACGGGCCGCCGAGTTCAGGGTGCACGTGGCTCGGGCGGGGCGGCTCGGTGTCGACGTGCTGGTAGAGGATCGCCGTCGGGTGTTCGGCCGTGAACGGCGGATGGCCGACGACGAGCTGGTAGAGCACGCAGCCGAGTGCGTAGATGTCCGACGGCTTGCCGGCCTGCCGGCCCTGCGCTCGCTCGGGGGCCAGGTAATGGGTGCTGCCGATGATCTGCCCGGTGACCGTCAGCGTGGCGGCGCCTTCGTCGGCCAGATGGGCGATCCCGAAGTCCGCGATCTTCACGGTCCCGTCGGTCGTGAGCAGCAGGTTGCCGGGCTTGATGTCGCGATGGACGATGTCCCGCCGGTGAGCGGCGGCCAGCCCGGCGGCGGCCTGTTCGATGATGTCGACCGCGCGATCGCGGGGAAGCGGCCCGGTCTGTGACAGCTCCTCGGCGACGCTGCGGCCTTCGACCAGTTCCATCACCAGGTAGGAGCGGTCGCCGTGCTGACCGAAGTCGTACACGGCGACGACGTGCGTGTCGTTCAGGATCGCGGCGGCCCGTGCCTCCCGGCGAAACCGCTCGGCGGCCGCCGCCGGATCGTGGTCCAAGGGCCGCAGCAGCTTGACTGCCACCGGACGTCCGAGCACCTCGTCGACAGCGCGGAAGACCTCGCCCATCCCGCCGCGGCCGAGGACCTCGCCCAGCTGGTACCTGTCAGCCACCAGCACGTATTACACCCCTTGATCGCCTCATCTGAACCTCCGTACCCAGGACTCGGCGATGCAACCGGTGGTTCAGCCGGTCTGCTCGCGGATCCACTCCAAGCCGTCCTCCCCGTACGACAGTACCGAGATGTGCCCAAGGCCCGGATCCAGGCGCAGTTCGGCGTCCGGTAGGTGGTCGGCGAGCCACTCGCCGTGGCTGCTCGGGATGACGCCGTCCTCGCCGCCGTGCACGAGCAGCACCGGTGCCGCGATCGAGGTCGGGTCGCAGCCCCAGGGGAGGACGTAGGACACGTCGTCGTCGATGTGCCCGTACGGTCCCGCGTCCTGCGCCGGTCCCGCGACCGAGCCGAGCCACCTCCACGGTCCCTCGAACATGGCCAGATCGGCCGCGGTGAACTCCGGGTCGTACTCGATCCCGGAGGTCTCGTGGACCGTCTTCGCCTCGCGTCCCCGCAGCGCCGCCTCTAGCGCGAGAACCCCCGACGGGACCATCCCGGCGAACCAGTCCAGCCCGTCGGCGTCGTACGGTGCGATGCCGGCCAGGCTGACCACGGCCTCCACCCGGTCGCCGAGCGCAGCGGCATTGCCGAGGGCGTACGAGCCGCCGCCGGAGTAGCCGACGACGGCGAACCGGTCGATCCCGAGTGAGTCGGCGACCGCTGCCACGTCACCCGCGACCGATGACATGGTCCGGCCGGGCGCGGGCGTGGAGCCGCCGTACCCGGGCCGGTCGAACGACACCCAGCGGATCCCCAGCCAGTCGGAGGCCTCGAAGAGCGGTGCGGGCGGTGCGCCGAGGTTGGGAGTGCCGTGGTGCCACACCACCGGGAGCCGGCCGTCGTCGCCTGGGTGCGTGTCGTACAGGTGCAGCGTGCGGCCGTCGGCCAGCTGCAGATCGGACTCGTTCACATCTCTCACCTTAGGTTCGGCATCAGCTTGTCGGCCGGTACGTCGGACCGGGGCGCGGGCGGTCGACATTCTTGCGATGACGGCCGGATCTCCGAAATGTCGAGAAGTCCGGGCACCCTCCGACCTCTGCTGCGAAGATCCATCCGACGGAAAGGAACTGCCGTGAAGTATCTGCTACTGATCCACAGCAACCCGGTGACCTGGGGCCACCCCTCGTTCCTGCACACCGAGGAGGGCCGCAAGCTCCCGAAGTCCGCGCGGGACGCGCTGTCCGCCCAGCTGGAGAAGCTGCTCACCGAGCTGAGCGAGCGCGGCGAACTGGTCGCCGCCGCGCCGCTGGCCGCGCCGCACCAGACCAAGGTGATCCGTGTCCGCGAGGGCGTTCGCGCCACCACCGACGGCCCGTACTCCGAGGCCAAGGAACAGCTCGCGGGCGTGTTCATCGTGGACGTCGAGTCCCCCGAACGCGCCGAGGAGATCGCCGCCCGGATCCCCGAGGCCCAGTTCGTCTCGGTGGAGCTCCGCCCGATCTCCGTCCTCGAGGAGTAGCCGGAGCTGTCAGTACTACGTACGCGCGCGCGTACGTAGTACTGACTAGCTGACCAGGCGGGCGTGGTTGGAGCGGGTGGCCAGCGCGGGGTCGAGGACGCCGAGGGCCAGCCAGGTGGCTCCGCCCACCCCGTCGCGGGCGGTCAGCACCTCGCCGTCGAAGTGTTCGTGGATGTTCTGCCGGAGCAACCGGCCGACCGGGGACGATTCGCCCGCGACACTGCCGGCCAGCACCAACGGGCCGTTGTCCGACGTTGTCCGGAGCCGGCTGACCGTCTCTGTGAGCAGTTCGGCTGCGCGTTTCACCAGGGCATGTGCCGTCTTGTCGTTCTGGTCGTACGCCGCGACGACCGTGCGGGCCAACTCGGCCAGCAGCACGGGTGGACGTGCGTTCACCGTGCGGATCAGGTCGTCACGGAGCCGGTCGTACCCCTCACGCTCCGCCATGGCGTCCTTTTCCCGGTCCGGCAGCACAGCGTTCACGACGGCCTCGCCGAGCCCGCCGAGCGGCTCGCCGAGATCGAGAGCGCGCAACAGACTGCGCATTGCCTCGCGGCCGAGCCAGAAGCCCGAGCCGTCGTCACCGAGCAGCCAGCCGTGCCCGTCGGCCGTCCGGGTCAGCCGGTGGTCGCGGACCAGGCCGGCCGCGCTGCCGGTACCCGCGATCAGCACGGTGCCGTCCGGCTCCGGCGTACCGGAGGCGAAAGCGACCTCGAGGTCGCCGATGTAGTCGGCCTTGCAGACCAGGCCGGCGCCGCTCCAGGCGGCGTCGAACTGGGCCCGGACGCCCGGGTTGGACAGCGCCGAGCCGCCGGCCGCGCCGATCACCGCGGTGCGCACCAGACTCGCGTCGAGGCCTTCCAGTGCCTGGTGAATGGCCTGGCCGAAGTTGGCCGCGGCACTCGCGGGGTGGCTGGTCGGATTTCCGCCCGCGGCAGCCCCGCGACCCACTACGTTGCCCTCATGGTCCGCGATCACGATCCGGGTGGAGGTGCCGCCGAGGTCGCCGCCCAGGACCAGTGTGGCCGCTGGCATCAAGACCACTGGATCGTTTGGTTGCGCGAGCGGGCGTTCGACCGACATAAGCGATGCTCCAAACTGCTCAAAAGTGTCTAGTCGTGGACAACAACAGACAAGGTCACGCAACGGTCCCGATCTGGAGGAGAGAGTGAGATGAGCCTTGACTTTAGCTGCCAGGTGAGAAAAGTTCTGTCCAGCAAACCGCAAACTTGCGCAGTTGTCGGCACCAGGTGTGTCGCGGCGAACACATTAGTCGAGGGGTGGGGCCTCTGATGGCCAGCACGGAAGACGGCAGCAACCAGGCCGCCAACGGGGACGGGAGTGCTGTCAGCGCGCAGGCGTATGTTCACGCGCTCACTCCGATCATGGCGGCCGTGACCGAGCAGATCGACGGCCCGATCCAGAAGGCCGCCGACCTCGTCACCGACTCACTGCGCGCCAACGGCGTCATCCAGGCCTTCGGTTCCGGCCACTCCGAGGCGCTGGCGATGGAGATCGCCGGGCGCGCGGGCGGCCTGATCGCGACGAACCGGATCGCGCTGCGCGATCTGGTGCTGCTCGGCGGCGAATCGCCCGAGCTGCTCCGCGGCGGCGAGCTGGAACGCGACCCGTCGTACTCCCGCAAGCTCTACGAACTGTCCGCGGCCCGACCGGGCGACCTGTTCGTGATCGCCTCCAACTCCGGCGTGAACGGCTCGATCGTCGAGCTGGCCACGGTGGTGAAGGAGAAGGGCCACCCCCTGATCGCGATCACCTCGCTGCAGCACACCAGCGGGGTGGACTCGCGGCACCCGTCCGGCAAGAAGTTGATCGACTTCGCCGACGTGGTGATCGACAACCACGCTCCGTACGGCGACTCCGTGCTCGATCTGCCAGATGGTGGCAAGGTCTGTGCCGTGTCCTCCATCACTGCCGCCCTGATTGCGCAGATGCTGGTCGCAGAGGTTCTGCGCCGGCTGACCGAGGCCGGCGAGACCCCACCGGTCTACCTGTCCGCGAACATCCCGGGCGGCGACGACCACAACCACGCCCTTGAAGCACAGTACGCCGGCCGGATCCGGCGTACTGCTTGAAACACTCTCGGAAGGCGGGACCCATGACCACTCCCAACAACCTGTCGCGGCGGCTGTTCCTGCAGCGCGCGGCGGTCGGCACCTTGCTGGCCACCGGCGGCAGCACGCTCCTCGCGGCCTGCGCCGGCAGCGGCAGCGACGACAGCGGTAACAGCGGTGGCGGCGCCGACAAGACCGCGGAGAACCCGTTCGGCATGGCGGACAAGTCGACCGTTGACGCCGTGATCTTCAACGGTGGGTACGGCTACGACTACGTGACGTTCGCGGCCAACATCGTGCAGCAGAAGCACGCGGGCTCGACGGTCAAGGTCGCCCCGTCCACCCAGATCGCCCAGCAGCTGCAGCCGCGCTTCGTCGGCGGCAACCCGCCGGACCTGATCGACAACTCCGGTGCGAACTCGATCGGCTTCAACACGATCCTCGACCAGCTCGCGACGCTGGACGACGTCTTCGAGGCCAACAACCTCGAGGGCACGAAGATCGCCGACACGCTGTACGCGGGGGTCAAGGCACCCGGCACCTTCGGCGACAAGTTCGTCGCGATCAACTACGTGCTCACCCTCTACGGCCTGTGGTACTCCGACAGCCTCTTCAAGGCGAACGGGTGGACGCCGCCGAAGACGTACGACGAGGCACTCGACCTCGGCGCCAAGGCCAAGGCGAAGGGCAAGTACCTGTTCGTCTGGGGCAAGGAGGCCGCAACCTACTACCAGACCCTGGCCGTCGACTCGGCGATCAAGGAGGGTGGCGACGAGGTCCGGCTGTCGCTGGAGAACCTCGAGGCGGACTGCTGGTCGAAGCCGCAGATCCAGGGCGTCTTCAAGGCCATGGAGACCATGGTCAAGAACGGCTACTTCGTCCCCGGCGGCGCCGGCACCCAGTTCACCGCCGCCCAGGCGAAGTGGAGCAACGATCAGCAGGCGGTCCTGTACCCCTCGGGTTCCTGGATCGAGAACGAGATGAAGAAGGCCACCAAGACGGGCTTCGACATGAAGGGCATCCCGGAGCCCACGCTGACCGCCGGCTCGAAGTTGCCGTACGCCGCGCTGCGCAGCGGCGCCGGCGAGCCGTTCGTCGTGCCCTCCAAGGCCAAGAACGTGGCCGGCGGCAAGGAAGTCCTGCGGGCCATGCTGTCCAAGGACGCGGCGACGAACTTCGCCAAGACGCGGCTGGCGCCGACGATCGTCAAGGGCCTGGTGCCGGCGGACGGGTTCGGCTCGTCCGCCCTGGTGTCGCAGGCGCAGATGCTGGACGCGGCCGGCACCGACGTCTTCAACTACCAGTTCGTTGACCTGTACGGCATGAACACCGACCAGCTCGTCGTCTGGAACTCGTTCCTGTCGGGCAAGATCGGCGCGGCCGACCTCACCAAGGGCCTGCAGCAGATCACCGACAAGGTGCGTAACGACAGCTCCGTCAAGAAGATCCCGGTTACCAAGTGACCGTGACGCAAGATGGCGTGCCGGGCGGCGGACCCAAGCGGTCCGTCGCCCGGCGGCGCCGGCCGCTGACCTTCGACCGGGCCAGCTTCATGGTCGTGTTCCTCGGCCTGCCGCTGGCGGTCTTCGTGATCTTCGTGGTCTCTCCGTTCGTGCAGGCGCTGTACTACTCGCTGACCGACTGGTCAGGGTTCAGCTCGGGGATGAACTTCGTCGGCTTCGACAACTACGTCAAGCTGTTCCACGACGACATCTTCCTGAAGGCCGTGCGCAACAACATCCAGCTCGCGATCGTCGTGCCGTTCGTGACGATCGTGCTGGCGCTGACCCTTGCCACGCTGGTGACGATCGGCGGCTCGGGCACCGGGACCGTCCGCGGACTGCGCAACTCCGGCTTCTACCGGATCGTCTCGTTCTTCCCGTACGTGATCCCCGCGATCGTGATCGGCCTGATCTGGGCCCAGGTGTTCACGCCGGGCTCGGGCCTGCTGGACGCGGTACTGTCGAAGATCGGGCTCCACCAGTTCGAGAACTACGCGTGGCTCGGTGACGCGCGGACCGCGATGCCGGTGTCGATGTTCGTGATGATCTGGGGCTTCGTCGGCTTCTACATGGTGCTGTTCATCGCCGCCATCCGGGGCATCGACCCCGAGGTGTTCGAGGCTGCCCGGATCGACGGCGCCGGCCGGTTCCGTACCGCGGTGTTCCTGACGGTGCCGCTGATCCGGGACAACGTGCAGACGGCGTACATCTATCTCGGCATCGCCGCCCTCGACGCCTTCGTCTACATGCAGGCGCTGAACCCCGGCGGCGGCCCGCAGAACTCGACGCTGGTCATGCCCCAGCAACTGTTCACCACGGCCTTCACCAAGGGGCAGTTCGGTTACTCGACGGCGATGGGCGTGGTCCTGGCCACAGTGACGCTGCTGTTCGCGTTCTTGGTCTTCCTGGTGAACGCCCTGACCGGCGGACGTGAGCGGAAGGTGAAGGTACGCGGATGACAACCACCGCCGACCGGGCCGAATTCGTCGCCGGGTCCCGCGCGCCCGACAAGCAGGCCCGGGAGGGCAAGCGCGTTGCCACGACCGCCCACATCGCGCTGATCCTGTGGTCGCTGTTGGTGATCCTGCCGCTGCTGTGGACGCTGCTGTCCTCGTTCAAGACGACGCAGGAGATCCTGGGCAACCCACTGTCGCTGCCGGGCAAAGTGCAATTCAGCAACTACGCCAGCGCCTGGACGACGGCCGGCATCGGTCGCTACTTCGCGAACACGGTGGTCGTCGTGGGCTCCGCGCTGGTGCTGGTGATGATCCTGGGTGCCATGTGCGCGTACGTGCTGGCCAGGTTCTCGTTCCGCGGCAACCGGCTGATCTACTACTCCATGCTGGCTGGGCTGACGTTCCCGGTCTTCCTGGCGATCGTGCCGCTGTTCTTCGTCCTGAAGAACCTCGCGCTGCTCAACACCCTCCCAGGGCTGATCATCACGTACGTCGCGTTCGCGCTGCCGTTCACCGTCTTCTTCCTGCACAGCTTCTTCAAGGCGCTGCCGGGCGAGGTGTACGAGGCGGCGCAGATCGACGGGGCAGGTGAGTGGCGCTCGTTCTTCTCGGTGATGTTGCCGATGGCGCGGCCGGGGATGGCGTCGGTCGCCATCTTCAACTTCCTGGGGTTGTGGAACCAGTTCCTGCTACCCGTTGCCCTGAACACCGACTCGAACAACTACGTGCTCTCGCAGGGCATGGCCTCGTTCGCATCGCAAGCCGGTTATGCGGTGGACTTCGGCGCCCTGTTCGCGGCCGTGGTGATCACTGTGGCGCCGGTTCTGGTCGTCTACATCATCTTCCAGCGTCAGTTGCAGGTCTCCGTTGCCGCCGGAAGCGTGAAGTAGCCAAGACGTGAGCTCGGCCAAGAGCCGGGCACCGCGCGCCGAGCGGCCGGGAAAGCGGTTGCCGCGAACGCAAATCCACGACCCGGCGGCCGCTTCTCCTGCGTCTCCACCCTACGCGGGCCCTCTCGGGGGTTAACCCCTGAGAAGGCGGGTTGCCCCCTCGGATTCTGGGCGGGCAACCCGGCGTCTTGGGGGTTGACCCCTCAGAGGTGGGCAACAGCCGGCTGCGGTTGGGGATGCTGTGGGCGGGGTGGCGTGGGCTGGGGGAGTACTAGTCTGCGGGGGTGCTCAGACGGCGGACTGTGTTGCAGGGGGCTCTGGCGGGGGCTTTGCTGACTGGGTGTTCTGGTCAGGAGCAGGCGACCGGGCCGACTACATCGCCGGAGAATCAGTTCGGGGTTTCCGGGGATGCGGCGCTCGAGGTGGTGGTTTCCGAGGAGTACGGCGGGTACGCGGCGCCGCAGTACCGGAAGAAGTATCCGCATGCGAATGTGGCGGCGACGCCGACCAAGCAGTTGAGGGATCTGCTGCAGTCGCGGTTCGCCGCGGGGAGTCCGCCGGATGTCGTGCTGAACACCGGGGACAAGGCGTTGGCGACCAACCGCCTGGTTGCCGACAACCACCTGGCCGATCTGCAGCCGCTCCTGGATGCGGGATCGTGGGAGAGCCCCGGGCGCCCGGTGAAGGACGCGCTGCTGCCGGGGATGCTCGACGGCGGCCGGTACGACGGGACGCTGCGCGCGCTGAACTACATCGCCACCGTCTACGGCTTCTGGTATTCCACCAGGCTGTTCGACAAGCACAGCTGGGACGTGCCGCGCACCTGGCCCGAACTGCTTGCCCTCGGCACCGAGATGAAGGCGGCCGGAGTCGGCCCGTTCACCTATGCGGGAGTGCATCCGTACTACGTGTTCGAGGCCGTGCTGACCCTTGCTGCCAAGACCGGCGGCCACGACGTGGTGAAGCGGATCGACAACCTAGAGGATGGCGCCTGGCGCGACGAGAGCGTCACCCGGGCGATCGCCGCGTTCGGGGAGCTGACCAAGCGCGGCCTGATCGCGCAGGGCAGTTCGCAGCTGGACCACATCGGTTCCCAGACGAAGCTGATGACCTCGAAGGCCGGCCTGCTGCCCTGCGGTAACTGGCTGGAGAACGAGATGAAGGCGGTCATCCCGCAGAACTTCGGGCTGACCGTGTTCGGGATCCCGCCGATCGACACCTCGTCGGCGCTGCCGCGCGGACTCCACGTCGCTCCCACCGCGCCCCTGCTGGTCCCGGAGAAGGCCAAGAACCGCGCGGGCGGGTTCGAGTACCTGCGCGCCATGCTCTCCAAGGACGTCGCGGCCCAGGTGACCGCCGAGAGTAATCAGCTGACCGTAGTACGGGGTGCGGCTGACGGCCTGGAGATCAGTACTGCGCTGCGCTCGGCGCGGGATCTCCTGACGGCCGCGGGGGATCAGACCATCACCTGGTACTTCGCCGACTGGTATCCCGAGCTCGGTAAGGCGGCGGGCGATGTCACCGGGCAGTTCCTGGCGGGTGGGCTCAGCGCCGGCGAGTGGACCGCGCGGATCGAGGCGGCCGCCGACAAGGTGAAGCAGGACAAAGCCGTCACCAAGTACCACCGCGACTGAGACGACGACAGCTGCACACCTCCGAGCCATGGTCCTAAGGCCAAACCACCTCGTCCAGGAAGTCCTCGACCGCCGTCGCCACGTCACCCAGTACGGCGGTCGACGCCGCGAGCCGGCCCGGCACATACATTCCGTGGTCGGCTCCTTCCACCTCCAGCACGTACTGCGTGAGCTCCCGCGCGAGCCCGGAATCCCACAGTGAGTCGGCGGTCCCGCCGACCAGCAGGAAGGGCGCGGTCGCTCGCCGGAGAGCGTCGACCACCCATTCACTGGTCAGGACCGGCGTCAACCAGACGGCAGGCAGGCCGCGCTCGGCAGCCACCGGCGCGCCGTGCGTACCGAGAGACTTCCCGATCAGAAGGGCGTTCTCCGACGGCTCGGGGACGGCCCGCTTGAGCTGGTCGAGCACCCACGGTCCCCGCTCGTCCGGCGTCAGCGTGAACGGGCGGTCGGGTTCGTCCCACCACACCGGCATCAGCTGCGCGCCGCGTCGTTCGGCCGCGTCGGCGGCGAACATCAGCAATGGGGCGAACGGCCCGAACTGGCCGCCCGGGAGGATGATCGCCGATCGTGAGCTCATGATTTCGACCCTATGTCCGGAGTGGTTCACAGCGTGTGGATGGTAGGGGAGGGCCGGGTGATAAACCCTCGCTCTCGCTGGCGGGTCGCCGTACTCTCGAAGTAGGAGTGAGGGTGATGGAGTGGCTGATTTCGCTGGTCGTGTTCTTGTTCTTGTGTGCGCTGCTGAACCTGACGCTGGCGCAACCGCCGTCGCGTCTGCGCGGGCGCCTGCTGTCGTCGGTTGAGCGCCTCGCCGGGCGCTTCCGCCGGCACCCTGTTCCACAGGCCGATCCGTTCGCCACCTTGTGGCTGCAGACCAGGCTCGGCCATCTCGCCGGCGAGATCCGGCGGATCGAGTCGGCGCCGGGGATTTATGCGCGAGCACACCGGTTGAGGGCCCTCGAGGGCGCCTACGACGACCTCCTCGACGAGGCCTGCCGGCTCGCCGGCATCCCCGGCGAGGCCGACCTGAAGCGCGGCGAGGAGAAGCGCTGGCTGGAGGAACAGGAGCTGGCCTCGCGCGGCTGGTCCTGGTGAGTCCCGCCCGGGTGCGGGGTGGACTGGGGACGGCTGGCAGAATCGGGGGCATGTCTGTTGCTGCGTCTGACCCCTCCGCAGCCGGTTCCCAGCGTCGCCCTCGGGTGCTGTCCGGGATCCAGCCGACGGCGGACTCCTTCCATTTCGGCAACTACCTCGGGGCATTGCGGCAGTGGGTGGCGCTGCAGGACGACCATGACGCGTTCTACTGCGTGGTGGACCTGCACGCGATCACCGTCGAGTACGACCCGAAGGTGCTGCGCGACCGCACCCGCCGGTCCGTCGCCCAGTTGCTGGCGGCCGGGATCGACCCGGCGCGGTCGACGCTGTTCGTCCAGTCCCACGTGCCCGAGCACGCCCAGCTCAGCTGGGTGCTCGGCTGCATCACCGGGTTCGGCGAGGCCAGCCGGATGACCCAGTTCAAGGACAAGTCGGCCAAGGGCGGCGCCGACCGGGCCACCGTCGGCCTGTTCACGTACCCGATCCTGCAGGCCGCGGACATCCTGATCTACCAGGCGGACCGCGTCCCGGTCGGCGAGGACCAGCGCCAGCACCTGGAGCTGACCCGTGACCTGGCGCAGCGGTTCAACCACCGGTTCGGCAAGACCTTCCGGCTGCCCGAGCCGTACATCGTCAAGGAGACGGCGAAGATCGGCGACCTGCAGGACCCGACCTCGAAGATGAGCAAGTCGTCGTCCTCGCCGGCCGGCATCATCGACCTGCTGGACGACCCCAAGGTGAGCGCGAAGAAGATCCGGTCGGCGGTGACGGACTCCGGCCGGGACGTGATCTTCGACCCGGAGAACAAGGCCGGCGTGGCGAACCTGCTGACCATCTACTCCGCGCTCAGCGGCCGCAAGATCAGCGAGCTCGAGGACGAGTACGCCGGTCGCGGCTACGGCGACTTCAAGAAGGACCTGGCCGAGCAGGTGGTCGAGTTCGTCACCCCGTTCCGGGAGCAGACGCTCGCCTACCTGGACGACCCTGCCCAGCTCGACGCGATCCTGGCCTCGGGGGCCGAACGCGCTCGCGCCGTGACCGAGCCGACGCTGCAGCGGGTCTACGACCGCCTCGGCTTCGTGCCCGGCCCGGCGCCGGGCCGGTAGGCCCCGGATGGCGACGATCGGTGTGGCGATCCCGATCGCGGAACCCTACGGCAGCGAGTTGCAGAAGTACCGGGCCGAGTTCGGCGACCCGATGGCCTCGTCGATCCCCACCCACGTGACGCTGCTGCCGCCGACCGAGGTGGCCGACGAGGACCTGGCGGCGATCGACGACCACTTGCTCGCGGTGGCCGCCCGGTTCCCGAGCTTCCGGATCCGGCTGCGCGGTACGGCGACCTTCCGGCCGATCTCGCCGGTGGTGTTCGTTCCGCTGGCCGAGGGGATCTCGTCCTGCGAGGTGCTGCAGTCGCAGGTGCGGTCCGGGCCGTTGGAGGTCGATCTGCGCTTCCCGTACCACCCGCACGTGACCGTGGCGCACGACCTGGAGAAAGAGGCGCTGGACCGCGCGTACGACGCCCTGTCGGAGTACGACTGTGCCTTCGACGTGGACGCGTTCAGCCGGTACGAGCACGGCGCGGACGGCGTGTGGCGCCCGCAGCGGTCGTTCCCGCTGGCAGGGTAGTTCTCTTCACCCGGGGTACAGGAGTCGCATGGGGATCATCGGTCGGGCCAAGGCCATCTGGGCTCGCATCAGCCGGACACAGCTGTGGCGCGCGTGGAGCCGGTACGGCAACCGGCGCGGCAACCGGCTGGCCGGGGCAACGAGCTTCTTCGCCTTCCTGTCGATGTTCCCGCTGATCACGCTGGCCGCGGCGGTCATCGGCAAGCTGCTGGACGAGGAAGCCGTCGAGAAGCTCAAGGTGGCGCTGCAGAAGAACCTGCCCGGCATCGGCGACAAGATCGACCTGGACGCGCTGATCAGCAACGCCGGCACCATCGGGTTGATCTCGGGTGTCGCCCTGCTGTTCACCGGCCTCGGCTGGATCGACTCGTTGCGCGCCTCGGTCCGGTCGATGCACGAGCTGGACGACCAGCCCGGCAATATCGTGAGGCGGAAGGGGGAGGACCTCGGGGCGCTGATCGGCTTGGGGCTGATCGGCTTGATCGCCACCGGCGCGTCCTCGGTCCTCACCGGCCTGTCGGAGCGGGTGGTCGGGTGGCTGGGCCTCGACGGCACCTGGTTCGCCAGCTGGGGTCTGGAGGTGCTCAGCGATCTGGTCGGGATCGGGGCCGGCGCGGTGCTGTTCCTGTACCTGCAGACCGCGTTGCCACGGATCCTCCTGCCGCGCAAGGTCGCCCTGATCGCGGCACTGGCCGGTGGCGTCGTCTTCTTCCTGGCACAGAAGCTGGGCAGCAGCTACGTCGAGCACGTGATAGGCACCAACGCGGCGTACGGGGCGCTGGCCCTGCCGCTGGCGCTGCTGGTGTGGATCTACCTGATGACCCGGGTGATCATGCTGATCGCCGCCTGGGCCAAGGAGGCCACCCTCGACCACCGCTGGCACACCGGCGAGGCCGAAGAAGCCGCCCGCGCCGCCATGCACTTCCGAACCGAGACCGCCACTCCTTACGCTGCCCGTTCCGCTGGTTCCGAGCCGATCAACCCCGACGGACTGCTCCCTGGCCCGCCCGGCAAGAAGTACAAGGTGGTTCCGATCCCGGCTCGCAAGGCTGACACCGTCGCGGTAGCGGCCGGAGCGCTCCTGGGCGCCACAGCCACCGCTCTGCTCGTTCAACTGGGCCGTGCTACTCGCTCGTTGCGCAGGTAGCCGCATCAGGAGCAGGGGATCAGTGGCGGCGGCCTCGGGCGGCTGCTCGGGCTGCTTTGGCTCGGAGCTTGAGGGCTCGCGGGCGACGCAGGAACAGGCTGAGCAGGAGCACCGGTGGCGCCGCGTAGGCCCAATCCGGCACCCGGAGAGCAATGGCCTGTACTGCGACGCCTGACGCCAGTACGGCGCGACTGCGCCTCGGCGGAGCCACGGGTGCCTTCTTGGAGACGTTCGGCCCGCTCCCTTCGGCTGTCTTCGGCGCGGCGACAACCGGCTTTACCAACGTCCCGACCGGCGTCAGCGCGTCGTACGACTTGAACGCCCAGTTGAGCAGTTGGGTGGCGTCCTCGGTGATGCCGTGCGGGGCGTTCATCAGGGTGACCACCAGCGTGTGGCCGTCGCGCCGCGCGGCGCCGATGAAGGTGTTGCGGGCCAGAGTCGTGTACCCGGTCTTCACGCCGAGCGCGCCGTCGTAGTTGAACAGCAGTTTGTTCTGGTTGGCGACCTGGTACGTGCCCTGCTTGGCGAGCGGGAAGTTCGTGTACTTCGTCGCGGCGTACTTCGCGAAGTCGGGCCGGCCGAGTCCCGCCTTGGCGAACAGAGCCAGGTCGTACGCGCTGGAGTACTGCCCGTCCGCGTCCAGCCCGGTCGGGTCGGTCACGTGGGTGTCGAGCGCGCCGATCTCCGCGGCCTTCTTGTTCATCCGCTGGATGGTCGCCGGTACGCCGCCCTCGTCGTGCGCGGCGAGCGCGTGCACGGCATCGTTCCCGGACGCCAGGAACATGCCCTGGAAGAGCAGGTCCACGCTGTAGCGCAGGCCCGGGTAGACCCCGACCTTGCTGCCCTCGATGCCGGCGTCCTGGTCGGTGCCGATGACCCTGTCGGCCTTGTTGAGCCTCGGCAGCAGGACGAGGGCAGTGAGCGTCTTGAGCGTGCTGGCAGGCCGGAGCTTGGCGTGCGGAGCCTTGGCGGCCAGGATCGAGCCGGTTGATATATCAGCCACCACGTACGCCGACGCCTGCACCGCCGGCGGCGTCGCTCCGTCAGCGACAACCGTCGGCTCCGTGGTCAGCTGTGCGCCGCCGACCGGGCCCTGGGGGCCCGAGCCGGCGGCGGTCGCCGCAAGCGGACCAGCCGCCACGAGTGCCAAGGAGGCACCCGCAGTTGCGCAGGCCGTCAGGAGGACACGCATCGCGGGCACTTTAGCCCCTGCGGGGCCGATCCGCACGCCGTCTCCGGCGCCCAGGCGGGCACCGGAGCCGACGCCCGGCCCGGCCCCGCAGCGGCTTGGACGCCTCTGAAGTCACGCGCGGTATGCGGTCCAGGCGTTGCTGATGCGGGTGCTCTGGCCCGGGGTGAACTGGTTGTAGCAGGAGTCGTAGGAGTAGTCCATGTAGTTGTGGATCGGGTCCACGCCGGCCAGGGAGCAGGAGTCCCGGCCGGTCGGGCAGCCGCTGCTGGCGCTGCTCTGGGCCGGGGTGTCGGCGACCGAGTCGTTCGTGCTCGTGCAGCCGCCCTGGAACGTGTGGTAGAGCCCGAACCAGTGGCCGGCCTCGTGCGAGGCGGTCTTGCCGAGGTTGAAGTTGGTGGCCGAACCGCCCGGCAGCGAGCTGTACTGCACCCGGATGCCGTCGATCGACGGGTTGCTCGCGTAGTCCCACGGGAAAGTAGCGATCCCGAGGTAGGAGAAGTCGACCAGCCAGATGTTCAGGGCGTTCTTGCCGCCCTTGCGGGTCTGCGAGCGATACGTGGTGCTCTGGCCGTCGCGGTGCCAGGTGCTGTTGTTGTACCGGTAGGTGCCGGCCAGGTAGAAGCTGAAGCCGGTGTTGGCCGCGGCCGAGGACTCGCCGCCGGCGAAGTCCTGGTTCAGCTCGGCGATCTGCTGGCTGATCTGCGTGCTGGTCACGTCACCGGCGCCGGAACTGCTGCGCATCACGTGGATGTAGACGGGCACACTCGCGGCGGCGAGTGTGCCGGCCTTCGGCGCCAGGCCACGGGCCTGCTTGGCGGCGACCAGTTGCGCGGTCCGCGCGTCGATCGCCTTCTGCTCCGCCACCGACATCTCACGGGTGTCGGCGCCGTGTCCACCACGGGCGGAGGGACCTTCCGCCGGGGTGAGGCACGGAGTGCTCAGCTGGTCCACCGGGAGCTTCGCGGTGGCCTGGCCGCCGAGCGGACTGAACGCGAGCGCCGAGCCGGCCAGCAGCACGGCGACCACGCGGGGACGGGTGATGAGAGATCGCATAACGCGCTCCTCGAACTCATTGGCCGCTGGGCGGGCGGCCGGATCAGCCGATTTTGAGCGCGATTCCGCCAAGTGAAAAGGTGATTACTGTCCGAAAGGTGCCAAGGCAGTACTGCGCCTAGCGGGTGACAGCGAGAGCCTGAGCGCGGGCGGCCGAGAACAACTTCGCGTTGTTACCCGGCAGGTAGTCCCAGGGATAGTCGGTGAGGTTGTCCCCGAGCCGCTGGAACACCGACGCGGCGGCGGGCAGGTCGCCGCTCTGGCTGAAGGCCACCGCGAAGATGTTGAAATACACCGGCCAGCCCGGCCGGAACTCCGCGGCTGGGTGCCAGATGGACAGACCGGCGGCGGTCCGCAGATCTGCCCGGACGTCCGCCCGAGCCATGTACTGCTCGGCCGCCGCTCCTTCGAGATCGATCATCTGCTCCAAGTGAGCCAGCGCGACCATCGAATGCAGCATGCTGCCGTCCGACCCGCGGGCGGCCGCGTCCCGGGCGAAGTGGTGCATCCATTCGTGGCTGCCGGACCACTTCTTGCACAGCGTTTGCATCCACTCGCCATGGGCCTTCACGTTGGTCGGGTGCCGCTCGATCGCCTGGCGAAAGCGGAACTCGCCGTCCTCCAGCGGAAGCTGTAGTCCACGGGCCGTCCGCACCAGGAAGGCCCAGGCCGTGACCTCGTCCGGGGTACGCGCGATCACGTCGTCAAGGCAGGTCTCAGCGATCCGGAGCCGTTCGAAGAAGAGCCTGAACTGCTCGTCGCGCGTGTACTGCGCCCCGTAGCCGCCGCGGGCCTGCCATGCCCAGGCGACGGCGTGACAACCACGGACCAGTTGAGCCAGTGGATCGTCGGCCGCCAGGTGCCCGATCCAGTTCTGTACTCCGGGAGCGGATCCGCAGACCTCGAGGAAGAACGCCCTGTCGTCCGGGTGCTCGGCACGGACCAGGATGTCCCGGGCCATCGGCCAGTCCCGCTCTGTCAGCGCTTCGCACAGCATGCGGGCTGTCGGATTGCCCATGAAGGGGTCGATCTCCGGCATAGGCTCGGTCGTGCGGCGTCGCAGCCTCATCGGGGCGTACCTCCGTGGTCGAGGCGAGCTGTGCATGCGACGGTCCGGGCGGTCATTGGCTGCTCCTGCGGTGGCGGGCATACGCGATGGCGCCAAGGATGGCGCCGCCGACGAGGCTCCTGCCCAGCAGTTCGGTGAGACCCATCCCTTCCGTCAGGGCCAGAGCGACGGCACAGACGCCCAGGACGGCCATCAGCGCCACGGGGTCGTTCAGCCAGAACCTCAGCCGCTGCTTGAGCGTCACCGAGATGTGCGGGATCAGATCGGGCGTCCGCTCGGGGAGCGGCACGTGGAGTGGGCGAGGTACTGCCGAGTCGACCAGCGCCACCGCCTCGTGACCCTGCCGCCACAGCGTCGGCTCGATGGTCACCTGGTAGCCATCTCGGCGGATCAGCTGCCGGCCTCCGTCCGGATAGGCGATCATTGCTGCCAGCTCGTCGTACGCCGCCGCCGTCTCGCCGCCCGTGGTCTGCAGGTGAGCCGCGGTCCGGCCGATGACCAGCGCGCCCTTCGTCACCGGGCTGCCGACGGGCCGGAACTGGCGTCCGCTCGCCACCTGCTTCGATGCCGGCGGGCCGTTCAGCCAGGTCAGCTGGGGATCACCGGAGCCGACGGGATCGACGGACACCAGCAGGTCGTTCCAGAGGCTCCGCCCGGCCTGCTGGACATCTGCGACGGTGACTGCATCCGTTTCGGCGGCCAGCTCGTCGGTGCCCGTCGTGGCCCGGCGGCCGAGCAGCACGTCGCGTGCGGCCATGAACGGCAGCCAGTTCGCGGCCGGCTCGGTCGTGAATCGCCGAATCTGCCGCTCGAGATCGTCGCGCAGCTCCGCCGGGTCCGGCCCCCGGTCGCGCAGCCGGCGCACCACAGCGGTGGTCTCAGCCACCACGGTCGGCAGAGCCTCGGGGATGACGTCCATGCCGGTGGTCAGCATCGCGTGGTCGGCGTCGACCAGCTCGTACGAGGACCAGGCGCTATAACCGACACCCGAGTCGTGCCGCAGACCGCGCTGCAGGGCTCGCTCCAGCGCTCGCAGCAGGGCGGCCGCGGCGGACGACCGAGACACCGTCCCGGACAGCGCCACCGCGTTCGGGCGGCCGGCGAAGCCCGCAGGGATCGGCTGGTCACACGGCCGTGCCGGCAGGGGGAGGTCTTGCGAGCCGGGACGCAACGGCAGCTCGAGCCCAGCCGGTGGCGGCCCCGAGAGTGCGAGCACGGCGTTGCCTTGGGCGTAGGCCCACCCGGCGAGCGCTCGCAGCCGGTCGGCATCGGCCGTGTACAGCCCTAGTTCGTCGTACCCCGCCAGGCCGGGTCCGCGGGCGCCGTACCGCCACAGCAGGTGGGACCCAACCGTGCCACCACCTCGCGTCGAACTCTCCGCCCGAAGCACCCGGCGCTCATGCTCCAGCTCCGAGAAGTCCGGCGTGGTGAGCCAGCGGCAGACCTCGCGCAGGAAGGCCACCACGTCGTCCGGCTCGCCCTCGACGTCGAAGCTCGAGTGCAGCAGGCTGACGTGACCGTTGACAGGGGCCCGGATCGAGTCCCGCCCGTGTAGTGCCAGGTGTTCGAGCAGGTGCAGCCAGCCGCGCGTCGGCAGCGACTCGTCCACCATGCCCGCCCGGAACCACAGACTGGCCCGAAGCGTTCCCTGCCCCGGCACCCAGAAGACCGGGACACCGTCCACCTCGGTCGTTCGCAGCTTGTCGCTGCCCATGCCTGGATCCCCCCAGCTCTCGACGAATGCCGCACCATCTTGCCGGAAGTCGAGGGTCTGGGCCGCGCTTTTTCCACAGTTGCAGCTTTTGACAGTGCGGTCAGGGTTTCACCGCTGTCAGGGATGGAGCGGATTGACATCCGGCCCGGCGCTTGCGTCAATGGACTGACCGCAGACCAATAGAATCTTCGGGTAGCGACCGTGGTGAACACCGGCAAGTTGACCGTGCAAACTCCCTCCGGGTGGAGAACCGCTTGCCGGGCGGCGATGTGAACCCGTACCTCGCGGTCGCCGCGCTGATCGCGACCACGCTGCGCGAGGCGTCGGCGTTGTTCGGCGGCTCGAACATCGCCCGCGAGGCGTTCGGCGACGAGCTGGTCGACCACTACGCCAACGCGGCCCGGGTGGAGCTGGACGCCTACGACGCCGCCGTCACCGACTGGGAGCGGATCCGTGGTTTCGAACGCCTCTGACCGACTGCCGCGGATCGGCATCACCACGTACCTCGAGCCGACGATCTGGGGAGTCTGGGAACGGGACGCGTCGCTGCTTCCACGCGTCTACCTCGACTCCGTGGTCGCGGCCGGCGGCGTGCCGTTGCTGCTGCCACCGATCGGTACCGACCCTTCAGTACTGGAGATCCTCGACGGCCTGGTGATCGCCGGTGGCTGCGACGTCGACCCCGGCTCGTACGACGCCGCCGCACCCGGAGACCGTCGACACCCGGCCCGGGCGGGACGAGCACGAGGCGATCCTGATCCGGTCGGCGCTCGACCAGGACCTGCCGCTGCTGGCGATCTGCCGCGGACTCCAGATGCTCAACGTCACCCTCGGCGGCACCCTGCAGCAGCACCTGCCGGATGCGGTGGCGCACGACGAGCACCGGCCGTCGCCCGCGGTGTTCGGCCAGACGGACGTGAAGATCGAGCCGGATTCCCTGACCAGCAAGCTGTTCGGCGAGCGAACCACCGTGCACTGCTACCACCACCAGGCCGTCGACGTCGTCGCCCCGGACCTGCGGGTGACGGCCCGAGCCGCTGACGGAACGGTCGAAGCCGCGGAAGTGGCCGGCCACGACTTCGCCCTCGGTGTGCAGTGGCACCCTGAGGAGAACCCCGACGACCTCAGGCTCTTCACCGCCCTGGTGGCTGCCGCGAGAAGGAGAACAACCCGGTGACGCACGACGTCATCAACCCCGCCACGGAGAAGGTGGTCCACACCCTCGAGCTGGCCTCCGTCGAGGACACGGGCCGGGCGATCGCCCGTGCCGCCGAGGCCTTCCGGACCTGGCGTGAGGTGAGCCCGGCGGATCGCGGCCGGTTGCAGCGGCGGTTCGCGGACGCGGTGGACGCCGACCTCGACCACCTCGCGGTGCTGGAGGTGGAGAACGCCGGTCACACCTTCGGCAACGCGCGCTGGGAGGCGGGCAACGTCCGCGACGTGCTCACCTACTATTCGGCGGCTCCGAGCGGCAGTTCGGCAAGCAGATACCCGTTGCCGGCGGCATCGATATCACCCTGCACGAACCACTCGGCGTCGTCGGCATCATCGTGCCCTGGAACTTCCCGATGCGGACTGGACGCGTTCAGCGAGACCAAGAACATCTTCATCTCCACGGAGGACTGAATCCGTATGACGACTGATTACAAGGCGCACAGGCTGGAAGGCCGGGTCGCAGTGGTGACAGGCGGAGCCGGCGGGATCGGCCTGGCCAGCGTCCGGCGGCTGGCGGGCGAGGGCGCGCGGGTCGTCATCGGCGACGTCGACCTGGCCGCGGGCAAGGCCGCCGCGGACGAGGTCGGCGGCCTGTTCGTCCCCACCGACGTGACGAGTGAGAGCGAGGTGAACAACCTGTTCCGGCAGGCCTACGACACCTTCGGCTCGGTCGGCATCGCCTTCAACAACGCCGGCATCTCGCCGCCGCAGGACGGGTCGATCCTGGAGACCGGCCTGGACGCCTGGCGCAAGGTGCAGGAGGTCAACCTGACCTCGGTGTACTTCTGCTGCAAGGCGGCGATCCCGTACATGCAGCGCCAGGGCAAGGGCTCGATCATCAACACCGCCTCGTTCGTCGCCGTGATGGGCGCGGCCACCTCGCAGATCTCGTACTCCGCGTCGAAGGGCGGCGTGCTCGCGATGAGCCGCGAGCTAGGGGTGGAGTTCGCCCGGCAGGGGATCCGGGTGAACGCGCTGTGCCCCGGCCCGGTGAACACGCCGCTGCTCAAGGAACTCTTCGCCTCAGACCCGGAGCGGGCCGAGCGCCGGCTGGTCCACGTGCCGCTCGGCCGCTTCGGCGAGCCGGAGGAGATCGCCGCCGCGGTCGCGTTCCTCGCCTCCGACGACTCGTCCTTCATGACCGCGAACACCTTCCTCGTCGACGGTGGTATCTCGGCCGCCTACGTGACGCCACTCTGACGCCGATTTGGCCTCCTTCTGACGCCCGGAGGACCTAGGGCGTGTCTGACAATTCCCTGCGTGCTGCGCGGCACTCGGCACGGCACCTCGCTACCGCACCGAGCACCTGCTCGCGACTGCACGGAATTGCCAGACACGCCCTAACCTGAGGAGACGACCGCGGAGGAGAAGGTGGGTAGGTGAGCGAGCGGGACGGCGGCATCCGGGCGGGCGAGGCGTTGTTCCGCCCGGTCCGGGCCGGCAACCCGTTCGAGGAGACCGTCGAACGCTTGCTCCAGGCAATCAAGCTCGGGGTCGTCAGGCCCGGCGACCGGCTGCCGTCCGAGCGCGACCTGGCCGCCCGTCTGAGCGTTTCCCGGGTCACCCTCCGGGAGGCGATCCGCGCGCTCACCGAGGCCGGGTACGTCGAGTCCCGCCGCGGCCGGTACGGCGGGACCTTCGTCAACGAGCGGTTGCCCAAGCCGCGGCGGGTCGGCCCCAAGCGACTCGCCCGTGAACTGGGCGGCGGCCTCGAGGACGCGCTGGTGCTCCGCTCGGCGCTCGAGGTGGGAGCCGCCGAGGCCGCGGCCTCCCGCAAGCTGAGCGCCGACGACCGCGAGCACCTGTGCCGCTCCCTGGCCGACACGGACGCCGCCAAGCTCGCCGACTACCGCCGGATGGACTCCCGGCTGCACCTCGCCATCGCGGAGGTGAGCGGCTCGCCGTCGCTCACCTCCGCCGTCGCCGACGTCCGGATGCGCCTGAACGCACTGCTCGACGCGATCCCGCTGCTCGAGCGCAACATCGTGCACTCCGACAAGCAGCACCGGGCGGTGGTCGAGGCGATCCTGGCCGGCGACCCGGCCGCGGCGCGCCGGGTGATGGGCGAGCATCTAGCCGGCACCGCCGCCCTCCTCCGAGCCTTTCTCACCTGAGCCGATGGGTGGCGCGGACGGGCAATCAGCGTGCCTGCGGGCGACACGCCGGGCTTCGGCGCACGATGACCGAGGTGAACAGATGGGTAACGGGACAGTGGCGGACGGCCGTCGATATGTGACACTCGCCGTGTCCGGTGGCGTTCGGCTGTGATATCAGCGAGGGTAAACCTTCGGGGAGAATGTGGATCGATGACTGACGACGAGCTGGTCGGGCGCGCCGGACTGGTCGAGCGTGCCAAGAAGCAGCTCGAGACCAGTGGCAGCGTGCTGCTCTACGGCCCGACCGGGATCGGGAAGTCCGCCGCCGGCCGGGCGCTGGTCGCCGAGCGCACCAGGGCCGGTTGCCGGGTCCTGAGCGCCGCGCCGTCGCAGAGCGAGGCCGGTCTGCCGTATGTCACGCTCCTCGATCTCCTGTCCAACCAGCTCGAGCTCGCCTGGCAGGTGCTGCCCGACCACCTCCGTCAGCCGCTCGAGGTCGCTCTGCTCAAGGCCAGCGCCCCGGACACCGTGCGGGACGAGCTGGCCGTCCGCCTCGCCGTGCTGCACGTACTGCGGCGCCTGGCGGCGTCCGGGCCGGTGCTGCTCGTGGTGGACGACATCCAGTGGGTCGACCCGTCCAGTCTGGAAGTCCTGACCTTCTGCGCGCGCCGGTTGACTGAAGGCGTCCACATGCTCGCCACGGAACAGGTGGCGGATGGGGACCTGCCGGTGATGGCCGAGGCGTGCCCGGAGCCGGTGCTGCAGCTGGAAGTCCCGCCCCTGGCCGAGCCCGACGTACTGGCTCTGCTGCGCAACAGGTTGTCCAGCCCGCTTCCGGTGCGTACCGCGCGGCGGATCTTCACCGCCAGCGCCGGGAACCCGTTCATGGCGCTGGAGCTGGGCCGGGCCGTGCTGCGCCACCCGCAGGGAGTCTCGCCGAACGACCCGCTGCCGGTGTCGAGCCGGCTGAAGACGCTGCTCGGCGACCGGATGGCAGACCTCAGCCCAGCCGCGTACGAGTTGCTCCTGCACGCTGCGACCTCCCCGCGGCCGACCACCACCCAGCTCGCGCAATCGCTCGGCCGCCCGGTGGACGCCGAGCTGGCGGAGGCCGAGGCGCTCGGGCTGATCGACGTCTCCTCCGAGCGGCTGCGGTTCTCCCACCCGCTGCTCCGGGAGTTCGTGTACGCCGAGGCGACGTCTGCGGCTCGGCGGCAGGCTCACGCCCAGCTGGCCGCGGTGGTGGACGAGCCGGTGGAGAACGCGACGCACAGGGCTCTGGCGACCCAGGAGGCGGACGCAGACCTCGCCACTGCCATCGAGGAGGCAGCGGTGGTCGCGGGCGGCCGTGGCGCGCTCGGTGCAGCGGCGACCCTCTGGCGACTCGCGGCTGAGCGCACGCCGACCGAGGACCGGGACGACCGGGCTCGGAGGCTGACCAGCGCCGCAGACGCAGCCGCTGCGGCCGGGCACCTCGTCGAGTCTGCCGAGATGGCGCGCCTCGCAGTACAGGCTGCTACTCGTCCGGACACCAAGGTGTCCGCGTTGCTGCTCCTGGTGGACGCCGCGTGGCCCGAGCGGGAGCACCGGATCGAGTTGCTCGCTGAGGCCTTCGAGGCGGCGGCTGGCGACGACCGGCTCGAGGCGCGCGTCCGGATCATGCGCAGCCACAGCGCGTACTTCGACCGCAGCCTCGACGCGGCTCAGGAGGATGCCCGGGTGGCCGAGGGGCTCGCCCGCAAGTCCGGTGACACCGAGGCCATCGTGGACGCGTTGAGCGCGGCCAGTTCGGTCCAGATCGCCCGTGGCGGCGAGCAGACCTCGGACGCCCTGCTGGAGCAGGCGGCCGAGCTCGCGGGCGGGTTGCCGCTCACCAAGACGGTGGTCAACGCGCGCCAGATGGCGGCGATGCGCGAGCTGTTCCGCGGCCGGACCGACGAGGCGATCGCCTCGATCAGCTCGCTGGTCGAGGAGGTCCGGGCCGGCGGCGCGATCCGCTGGCTGGCGTCCGTGCTGATCTCGGCGACCGCTATCTACGAGCGCAGCGGCCACGGAGCGGAGGCCCTGGCCGCGGGTCACGAGTGCTACCAGCTGATGCAGGACCTGGGCGACGAGCCCGAGGTCGGCATGGTGATCGCCAGCCGCGCGGAGTGGGCCGGCGGGACGGCGACGATGGCGCGCGAACTCGCCGAGGCGGCGCTGGAAGGCGTCAGACTGATCGGCAACGACGAGTGGACCGGCCCGGCGCTGGCCGCGGTCGGTCTGGTCGGGGTGCTGACGGGTGACCCGCAGCGGGCCGTCGAGGCGTTCGACGCGATCGCCGAGTCGGTCGAGGCCGCGATGCCGTACGACCCGGCCGTGATCCCCTGGCACGCCGACTACGCGGAGGCGCTGGTCGCCGCCGGGCGGCTGGACGACGCCGCGGCGCTGATCGCGGAGATCCGCGAGCGCGCGGAGACCCTCGACCGCGGTGTGATCCGGGTCGGCCTGGCTCGCTCAGAGGCGCTGCTGATCGCCAAGCAGGGGGATCCCACCGCAGCGCTGGAGCTCCTGGAGAAGACCATCAACAGCGCGGGCGACCGGGTCTACCCGCTCGACCTCGCGCGGTGCGAGCTGACCCGGGGCCGGGTGGCGCGGCAGGCCCGTCGCCGGTCGGTGGCGCGGACCGCGTTCCTGGACGCGATCGAGCAGTTCGAGGCGTTCGGAGCACCCGCCTGGCGCGAGGTGGCCGAGACCGAGCTCGCGCGACTCGACGTACCGAGCCGGAGCCGGCAGCCGTCCGAGCTGACCGACAACGAGCTGCAGATCGTCGCGATGGTCCGCGACGGCTCGACCAACCGCGAGATCGCCGCCGCCCTCTACCTGAGCGTCAAGGCGGTCGAGTCGCAGCTCACCCGGCTGTACCGGCGCTTCGGCGTGGCCAACCGCACCCAGCTCCTGCGCACCGTCGACCGCGGCGGGTCTTGACACTTGACCAGTCTTGGGGCGCGGCCGCCCCGCTACGCCGTCCGGGGGACAATGGCGTGGTGAAGCTCGAGCGAAAGCACGCCCTGGTCCTGATCGGGATCGCCGTCTGGAACGTCGTCACCTACGTGACCTTCATCAAGAACCTGGCCGGTACGTCGGGACGCCCCACCGGGTACTACGTCGCGCACACGGTGCTGATCGTCGTGAACCTGCTGATCGCCGCCCTGCTCGGTACCTGGGGAGTCCGCGGCTACAAGGCGGCCCAGGCCGATCGGTCCCGCCAAGGTGATCGGTCGGAAGAGGTCAAGGCCTGACGAAGCGGCTCGGGCTGACCCCGAGCATCTTGCGGAAGTGCCGATTCAGGTGCGACTGGTCGTAGAAGCCGGCGAGGCCCGCGACCTCCGCCGGTGGCCGCCCCGCCAGCAGGTACCGCCTGGCCAGGTCGACCCGCCGGCCGGTCAGGTAGCGGTGCGGCGGCATCCCGTACTCCCGGCTGAACGCGCGGACCAGATGTGCCGGATGCGCGTGCACGAGCTTCGACGCCTCGTCGAGGGTGATCCCGGTCGGCAGATGCCCGTCGAGCACCTCGCGCAACCTGGCCGCCACGCCCGCGTCCCGGCGTACAGGTGGATCGGTGACCTGGCGGCGCAAATGCTGGCTGAGACGCTCCTCGATCAGCGTCAGGCGGCTCTGCGCCTCGAAGTTCTCCCGCCCGTCGACGAGTAGGCCGTGCAACTGGTGAATGCGGTGACGGAGGACTGGATCCACGAACTCGGGCTGATCCACCGCGGCGCCGATCAGGCCGTCGCCCAGCCGGTCGGGTTCCAGGTAGAGGACGCGCTTGCGGAATCCCTCGGGACGGACCGAGCGGCCGTCGTGCGGCACGTTCGGCGGTAGCAGGGACACCTGCGCCTGGGACAGGCCGTGCTCGCGGTGATCGAGGTCGTACTGCACCGCGCCCTCGTCCACGATCAGCACGGTCCACGCGTCGTGGGTGTGGCTCGGGTAGGCGTGGGACGGGAAGTACGCGTGCAGTACCTCGACGACTCCGCTCAGTGCGGGCCGCCAGGCGCTGAGCTGCGCGGTGCCGTCCACCTGATCGACGGTACCCGGCCTCGGACAGAATGAGGGTTAGGGTCCTGGACGGAAGGTGGAGTGTTGAAGGTCTACATCAGCGCGGACATGGAGGGCATCACCGGACTGGTCGACGCGGAGGACGTCCAGCCAGGGGGCCGCGACTACGAGCGCGGCCGGCTGATGATGACCGAGGACGTGAACGCGGCGATCCGCGGCGCCTACGCGGCCGGCGCAGAGTCGGTGCTGGTGAACGACGCGCACGGCCCGATGCGGAACATCCTGCCCGACGCGCTCGACCATCGCGCCCTGCTGATCAAGGGCCGGCCGAAGCCGATGGGCATGATCGAGGGCCTCACCCGCGAGTACGACGCCGCCCTGTGCGTCGGATTCCACGCGCGTGCCGGCGTGCTCGGGGTGCTCAGCCACAGCTTCATGGGCCACGAGATCGAGGACATCTGGCTGGACGACCGCCTGACCGGCGAGATCGGCCTCTTCCAGGCGACCGCCACCGCGCTGGGTGTCCCGGTCGCACTCCTCACCGGAGACGACGCCGCCTGCGACGAGGCGGTGGCCTGGGATCCCTTCATCGCCACGGTGCCGGTCAAGCACGCGAAGGATCGCTTCGCCGCCCAACTGGTCCCCGGCTTCGAGGCCCGCGCCGCCATCGAATCCACCACCGAGGACGCCCTGGCCGCAGTCGCGCCACTCGCTGCCGCCGACCCCGCCGAGGACCACCACCTCGCCGTCCGCTGGCAGTCCGCCTCGGTCCCCGCCCACCTGATCGCCATCCCCGGCGTCACCAAACGCGACGACCGCACCGTAGAGCTCACCGGCCCGATGCCCACCCTCTACCGCATCTTCAACCTCTACCTCCGCGTGGCCGCCGCGGTCACCACCAACCCGCCGTACTGCTGAGCTTGCGTCGACGCCTCAAGCCGATGTCAGTTCTTGTCTGGCCATGCCGGGCTGGTTCAGCGGGTGCGGATCAGGTGGAGGGCGGTGGGGAGTTCGAGGCCGAGGTTCAGGCGATTCCAGGCGCGGGGAAAAGCGTCGCGGGGGTTGGTGGTCGGCGTGCGGAGGGCGAAGGCGAGGGCGGTGATGATCGCCTGGCCGATGGCGAACAGGATGATGCCGATGGTCATCTGGGTGCCTTCGGCTCCGGTGGCCTGGCTGTAGATGATCACCACCACCCCGACGAGCCAGCTCAGGAAAGCCAGTACGTAGGCCGCGGCGAGGAGGCGGGGCTTCGGCAGTTTCGTCCAGTCCATGGGCGACAGTATGGGGCCGCGGGTGGTTTAGAACGTACAAGACCCGGGGCTGGGTTCGGGGGCAGATTGGGGTTGTGGACAACGAGAATGACGGGCCGGTCAGGTTCGACACGAAGATCGCGGTGCTGCTGCGGGACGACCTGGCGAGTTGGCAGCGGTTGAATGTGACGGCGTTCTTGGTGAGTGGGATCGCGGGGACGCGGCCGGAGGTGGTAGGTGAGCCGTACGAGGATGCCGACGGGACGCGGTACCTGCCGATGTTCCGGCAGCCGGTGCTGGTGTTCGAGGGGTCGAAGGAGTTCATGGCGGTCGCCCACCAGCGGGCGCTGAGCCGGGAGCTCGAGCACTCCGTCTTCACCCACGATCTGTTTGCCACCGGCAACGACCGCGACAACCGCGCCGCCGTGCGAGCCGTCGCCCGCGACGAGCTCGACCTGGTCGGCATCGCCGTGTACGGCCCGAAGAACGCCGTCGACAAAACCCTCAAGGGCGCCCGGATGCACCCTTGACGCATCCCAAATCGCAACGTCCGAAGAACGGAGGGTCAGAGCCCTCGGTTCTTCGGACGCAAAGCGGTTGCATCAGACGCGGCGGAAGATCAAGGCGCGCTTGACCTCCTGGATGGCCTTGGTGACCTCGATGCCGCGCGGGCAGGCCTCGGTGCAGTTGAAGGTGGTCCGGCAGCGCCAGACGCCCTCCTTGTCGTTCAGGATCTCCAGCCGCTGCTCGGTGCCTTCGTCGCGGCTGTCGAAGATGAACCGGTGGGCGCCGACGATCGCCTGCGGGCCGAAGTACTGGCCGTCGGACCAGAAGACCGGGCAGGACGTCGTACAGGCGGCGCACAGGATGCACTTGGTGGTGTCGTCGAAGCGGTCCCGGTCGGCCTGCGACTGGATCCGCTCCCGGGTCGGCTCGTGCCCGCTGGTGACCAGGAACGGCATCACCGAGCGGTACGCGTCGAAGAACGGCTCCATGTCGACGACCAGGTCCTTGAGCACCGGCAGGCCCTTGATCGGCTCGACGGTGATCTCCTTCTCCGGGTTCAGGTCCTTGATCAGCGTCTTGCAGGCGAGCCGGTTGCGGCCGTTGATCCGCATCGCGTCCGAACCGCAGACCCCGTGCCCGCAGGAGCGCCGGAAGGTCAGCGTGCCGTCCTGCTCCCACTTGATCTTGTGCAGCGCGTCGAGGACCCGGTCGGTCGGCTGCAGGGTGACCGAGTAGGTCTTCCACTCGGCCTCGTCGACGACCTCGGGGTTGTACCGAAGGATCTTGACCTTGACGTCCATCAGTACTTCCGCTCCATCGGCTTGTAGCGAGTCTGGACGACCGGCTTGTAATCGAGCCGGATATTCACGTTGCCCTCAGCATCGATCGACCGGTAGGCCATCGTGTGCCGCATGAAGTTCACGTCGTCGCGCTTGTCGTAGTCCTCGCGGAAGTGCCCGCCGCGGGACTCCTTGCGGGCCAGCGCCGAGACGACCAGCACCTCGGCCAGGTCGATCAGGAAGCCTAGCTCGACCGCTTCGAGCAGGTCGGTGTTGAACCGCTTGCCCTTGTCCTGCACGGCCACGTTCGCGAAGCGCAGCTTCAGCGCCTCGATGTCGGTCAGCGCCTGCTTGAGCGAGCCCTCGGTCCGGTAGACCTGCGCGTTCAGGTCCATCGTGGCCTGCAGGTCGGAGCGGATCGCCGCCACCCGCTCGTCGCCGGTCGCGTTCCGCATCCCCTCGATCAGGTCGACCACGAAGGTCTCCGGCTGGTCGGGCAGCTCCTCGAAGGAGGCGGTCTCGGCGTACTCCGCGGCGGCGATCCCGGCGCGGCGGCCGAACACGTTGATGTCGAGCAGCGAGTTCGTGCCCAGCCGGTTCGCGCCGTGCACGGAGACGCAGGCGACCTCGCCCGCGGCGTACAGGCCGGGGATGACGTCCTGGTTGTTCGCCAGCGCCTCGCCCTTGATGTTGGTCGGAATGCCGCCCATCGCGTAGTGCGCGGTCGGGAACACCGGGATCTGCTCGGTGTACGGCTCCACACCCAGGTAGGTGCGGGCGAACTCGGTGATGTCCGGGAGCTTCGCGTCGATGTGGGCCGGCTCCAGGTGGGTCAGGTCGAGCATCACGTACGCGCCGTCGGGGCCGCAGCCACGGCCTTCGCGTACTTCGTTCGCCATCGCCCGGGCCACCATGTCGCGCGGTGCGAGGTCCTTCACGGTCGGCGCGTACCGCTCCATGAAGCGCTCGTTGTCCTTGTTGCGCAGGATCCCGCCCTCACCGCGAGCGGCCTCGGACAGCAGTACGCCGAGCCCGGCCAGGCCGGTCGGGTGGAACTGGAAGAACTCCATGTCCTCCAGCGGCAGGCCCTTGCGCCAGACGATGCCCATCCCGTCGCCGGTCAGGGTGTGCGCGTTCGAGGTGGTCCGGAAGACCTTGCCGAAGCCGCCGGAGGCGAACACGATCGACTTGGCCGAGAAGATGTGCAGCTCGCCGGTGGCCAGCTCGTAGGCGACCACACCGGTCGCGCGACCGCCGACCATCAGCAGGTCGAGCACATAGAACTCGTTGAAGAACTCGACGTTCTGCTTGATGCACTGCTGGTAGAGCGTCTGCAGGATCATGTGGCCGGTCCGGTCCGCCGCGAAGCAGGACCGCCGGACGACGGCCTCACCGTGGTTGCGGGTGTGACCGCCGAAGAAGCGCTGGTCGATCTTGCCCTCGGCCGTCCGGTTGAACGGCAGGCCCATCTTCTCCAGGTCGAGCACCGCGTCGACGGCCTCGCGGCACATCACCTCGGCCGCGTCCTGGTCGACCAGGAAGTCGCCACCCTTGACCGTGTCGAAGGTGTGCCACTCCCAGTTGTCCTCCTCGACGTTGGCCAGCGCGGCGCACATGCCGCCCTGGGCCGCGCCGGTGTGCGACCGGGTCGGGTAGAGCTTGGTGAGCACCGCGGTCCGGGTCCGCTTGCTGGACTCCAGGGCGGCGCGCATCCCCGCGCCACCCGCGCCGACGATCACGACGTCGTACTGATGCCGCTGCATCTGAAACTGTCCTTACTTGCAGACCGACAGCGTGGAGCTGGGGTCGAGGCAGGGGTCGAAGGTGAAGATGACCAGGGTGCCGAGCACGACGATCACGATCGAGGCGGTGATCAACAGGCTCTTCAGCCAGAACCTGGTCTGATCCTTCTCGGCGTAGTCGTTGATGATCGTGCGCAGGCCGTTGGTGCCGTGCAGCATCGCCAGCCACAGCATCAGCAGGTCCCAGACCTGCCAGAGCGGGTTGGCCCACTTGCCGGCCACGAAGCCGAAGTCGAGCGCGGTGATGCCGCCGCCGAGCATCAGGTTCACGAACAGGTGGCCGAGCACCAGCACCACCAGGGCGAGTCCGGACAGCCGCATGAACAGCCAGCTGTACAGCTCGAAGTTGGTCTGGCCGGACCGGTTCCGGCCGCCGCCCTTGAGCGAGCGGGCCCGGCTGGACGACCGGGGCTGGGCGATCTCGGGAGTCGTCATCTCAGCCTCCGAACACGTGGGTCAGATGCCGGATCACGAACGGCACGAACAGGACCACCCAGACGACGCCGACGCCGATCATCAGCTTGCGCTGGTTGCGCGGGCCCTTGGCCCAGAAATCCACCAGGATCAGCCGGATGCCGTTGAAGGCGTGGAACAGGATCGCCCCGACCAGCCCGACCTCCATCAGTCCGACGATCGGGTTCTTGTAGGTGCCGATGACCTCGTTGTAGGCCTCCGGCGAGACCCGCACCAGGGCGGTGTCCAGCACGTGCACCAGGAGGAAGAAGAAGATCCCGACGCCGGTGATCCGGTGCGCTACCCAGGACCACATGCCCTCGTGGCCGCGGTAGAGGGTCCCTGGGGAAAGTTTCAGCGGCTTGCTGGGCAAACCGATCCTCCGATCGGACGACAGACCTCAGCCGGTGAGCGCGGCGACTCCGGGGCGTCAGGTCAGCAAAGGGGCCGCGATCGGCTCGGCCCGGAAGGGAACCAGGCCGTTCTTGATGCTATCGCCGCTCCGCGCCCGTTCTGGACCGCTCCCGTGTGACATCGCTCTCGGCGGGGTCTCGAGCCGTCGAAGTGGCCTGCCGGCCCGGTGCTCGATTGGACCATGGCGGACGCCCCTCTCGCGGCCTAGCGTGAGCCAGGACACGAATGGGGAGGCGATGACAGTGAGTTTCTGGATCTGCGAGACCTGCGCGGTCGAGCACTCGGAGCAGGTCGAGGTGTGTGCCATCTGCGCCGACGAGCGGCAGTGGGTACCCGCCGACGGCCAGCACTGGACCACGCTGGAGGAGCTGTCCGCGGCGGGGTACAAGGTGAAGCTCAAGGAGGTCGAGCCCGGCCTGCACGGGGTGACCTCCGAGCCGGGCGCGGGCATCGGGCAGCAGTCGATGATCGTCCGCACGCCCGAGGGGAACCTGCTCTGGGACCCGATCGGCTTCCTGGACGACGACGCCGTCGCCCGGGTCCGCGAGCTGGGCGACGTGGCCGCGGTCATCGCGAGCCACCCGCACATGTACGGCGTCCAGGTCGAGTGGAGCCACCGGCTGGGTGACGTCCCGGTCTACGTCTCCGAGGCCGACAAGGAATGGGTGGCCCGGCAGGACCCGGTGATCCGGACCTGGTCGGGAACGCTCGACCTGCTGCCCGGTATCACCCTGATCCAGCCGGGCGGGCACTTCCCGGGCAGTGCGGTGGTGCACTGGGCCGACGGGGCCGAGGGCAAGGGAGTGATCCTGGCCGGCGACACCATCTTCGCGAACCCGGACCGCACCTCGGTGAGCTTCATGCGCAGCTACCCGAACCGCATCCCGCTGTCCGGCGCGGTCGTCGACCGGGTGGCCAAGTCGCTGGACGTGTTCTCCTACGACCGCCTCTACGGCAACTTCGGCGCCTCGATCCCGACCGACGCCCGCGCCGTCGTCCGCCGCTCGGCCGACCGCCACGCGGCCTGGGCCCGCGGCGACTACGACCACCTGACCTGAGCGCTGTCCGGACGCCCCGCAGCACGGCGGGGCGTCCGACCGCAGGTCAGGTTCGACCTACTGCGAGGCCATCGATCTGAACGAGCTTGCCGGTGGACCGCGTGCTGAAGGTCAGGGTGCCGCTGAACAGCGTGCTCTGCACCGGTAGCCCGATCAGCACCTGGCGCTGGGTGGTGCTCGCAGCGAGATTGATCGTGGTCAGGTACTTGCTGCCGGCATACACAGCGACCGAACCACAGGTCGAACAGCGGGTCGCGACCAGGAAGAACCGCTTCCCCTGCACAGTCCGGGTCAGCGCCTTCCCGTACGCCGTCGTCTGTGTCGCAGTCCCGTAGTAGAACACTGACCACGACGCCCGTGTCCACCCGGTCGTCGCCGTAGTCATCGACCGATCGTCCAACGGCCGCGAGAAGCACCGGTCCGTACTCCACTGGCCGATGTTGCCGAACTTGTCCTTCGCGCGAACGGAGGCGCAGTACTCGTAGCCGGCCGCGATCGAGAGGTTCATCGACGTCGCGGTGGTGTTCGTCCACGGCTGCACGTAGGCGCCGTAAGGACCGGCGAACGACGCCCTGCGGTACCGGACGTCGTATGCCGCGACTCCGTTGGCGTCCGTGGCGCTCACCTTCAGCGTCGCCGTCGCGGCCGTCGACCCCTGGTACGTCGGCGCCACCATCCGAGCCACCGGCGCAGTGTCGTCCGCGGTGAGCAGCCGGAACGCCTTGGTCACCCGGCCGTCGGGCTCCGTGGCGGTGATGGTCACCGTGTTCTCTCCCGAACGCAGGCCCGTTGCGGTGTACGGCGAAGTGCACGCGGTCTGCGTAGCTCCTCCGGCGGAGCAGGTGAACGTCGTACCCGGCAGCAGAGCCGAGGCGTCGAAGGCGATGGAGGCCCGAGGGCCCACGACGGCCGGTGTCGGCGCGATCGTCGGCCCTAGCCGCTGCCAGGCCATGTCCAGCCGCTGGCCTGGAACGTCGCTGTTCGCCAGCTTGATCGGGTTCCAGTCCACCCTGTCGGTGTAGATGGTGAACATCTGATCGTTGCCACTCAGTGCCAGCAGACTGCCGCCCTCCGGATTCCAGCTGATCGAGCGGACCGTCGACTCCAGTGGCGGACTGGACGACACCTTGTCCGATGTGAAGTCGACGAGCTTGACGTTGCGCTCGGAGCCGAACGCGACCAGCCGGCCGTCAGGTGAGACCCGGACCGGCATGCCGTCCGCGGCTGCCGTCGCGGCCGGCAAGGTCGCCACCTTGGCGCCGCCCGGTCTCGCCTGGATGCGGATGAAGCGGTCGTCGCCCTCGAGCCGGCGATCGACGACTACCAGGGTCTGCGCGTCCGGCATCCAGCTCGGGCTGGTCAGGTCGCAGGCGACCTTCTCAGCTGTACCACCGGTAGCGGCGATGACGTAGACGCAGGGCGTGCCGTTCTCAGGTGACTGGAAGGCGATCCGCGTACCGTCCGGGGACCAGGACAGGTGGGTGATGGGCGATCCGGTCGGCGACGTCCACAGCTTCACCGGTACGCCGACTTCGCTCGGTTGCACGCGCTGAGTCCACAGGATCTTGTCGAAGTTGCTCGTCACGTACGCGAGCGAACCGCCGTCCGGCGCGCTGGTGACAGCTTCCTTCGGCTGGGCGGAGCCGCGCGGGTCCACGAAAGGCACGACGTAGCCGGCCAACCCGGCCGCCAGCAGTTCAGCCGGCTTGCCGTCGGTCAGGGCGATCTGCGCTGCCGGGCGGGTCGCCTTCACCCGGGGCCCGGTCGGGCCTTCCCCGATCTCGTTGACGACCGAGAGCGCGTACTCCGTCCCCGGCTTCGGCGAGGGATCCGCGACCGAGACCCATTCCTGTCCGGCCGGGGCCGGGTCGACCCACTGCGTCTTCTCCTGACCGTCCAGGTAGCGGTGCACGAAGTAGCCGCGCACCGGCGTACCGCCCGCGGACTTCCAGGTCTGCCACACCAAGGTGAGACCCCGGTAGGTGGACATGACGTTGAAGACCTGCGGGGCCTTGGGCAGCGAAGTGCCCGTGCCGACCATCTCGACTGTGTGCTGGTGGAGGGCCGTGGAGTCGCCGATCACCAGTCTGGCCCAGTAGTCGTCCCGTCCCTCCCGTGGCTCGAACGTCACCGTCGCGGTGCAGGAGTCGCCGGCGGGCAATTGCAGGCCGCAAGCGCGGGACAACGTCCAGTCCGGCGATGCTGAACCGCTGAACGCCATGTTGCCGAACTGCACGGGCTCAGTGCCGGTGTTCTTCAAGGTCACCGCGAAGGCCTTGGAGCTTCCGACCATGACCCGGCCGGCGTCCAGCTTGGTCGGTGTCACGGAGAGGGCTTGATAACCGATCGCGCTCTGGTAGCGGATCTCGACCATCGCGGTGATGGCGGAGCCCGCGCACGACCAGGCGCCCAGGGACGCCGCGAGCGTCTCGAGTTGCTGGTCCGGCGTGTAGCTGACCGCTGTGACCCGGAGTACGCCGTCCGTGGTGCACGTCCGGTCGCCTTGGGTCAGCGCGACCGCAGTCTGGGGCAGGTTGTAGATGCCCGGGCCGGCGACGAAGGCCGGCAGCTTGACCTTGAGCGAGCCGGCGGAAAGGGTCCGGGACCCGTCAGCCGGTGCCGAAGCCGTAACTGGGCCGGCGGTTTCGTCCTGGAGCCAGGTGAACCCGGCGCCGCGGTTCGCGTCGAGTGCCAGTACGTCGATGTCGCCGATGGCCGGAGCTTCGGCGACGCGAGTGGCGGTGACCGCCGGACTGGTGGCGGGGTTGGCGTCGGAGGTTGCGACGACGCGGTACTCGGCAGTGGTTCCGGCGGCGATGGACTCGTCGATCCAGGTGGTTGTCGAGGCGGTGAGGGTGCCGCTCACGTCCTGCCAGTCGGCAGCGTCCTTGCGCTCGACGCGATAACCGGTGGCATCGATGTCGTCCCAGACGACGCCGATGCCCTGGCGGGTTGGGAACACCTGGGCAACCGGTGTGGCCACGGCCTCGTCGCCGAAGGCCGCGTGGGCGATGAACGGCACGGTGAGGGCTGCGAGAGCCGCGGCCAAGCTATAGCGGAACAGGACAGACCTACGGGCGCGGCGCATTGAATCTCCAGGGCAGGGGACTCCGGCGCACCCCGACGCACCGGCAAGAGAAGGGAAGACATATCGCGGAACGCGAGCTCACCGCAAATCTGTTGCAGCTTTGTGCAACGAAGGGGTCTATGCAGCGAGGTGGGCCCGGGCCAGGCGGGTGTGCAGTTTGAGCATGTGCTGCACACAGGAGTCCCAGTCGTAGAGCTCAGCTCTATGTCGGGCTGCGGCTCTGCGACCCGGCACAGCGGCCAGCTCCAGTACTGCGTCCGCCAGCGCCGCGGGGGTCGGGCGCGCCCAGCGGCCGCAGGTCGCGTCCACGAGTTCGCGGGCGCCACCTGTGTCGGCCGTGACTACCGGTGTCCCAGCCGCCAGCGCCTCCAGTACTGCGAGGCCGAACGTTTCGCCCGGGCAGACCGACAAGGCGATGTCCGCCTCCGCCAGGTGACGAGCCAGGGTGACCCGGCCATCGACGTACCCGTGGAAGACGATGGGAGCGCGGCCGGCGATCGCGAGGAGTTCGTCGAGGTGTGGTCCCGATCCGTAGACGTCCATCCGGAGCGGGACACCGCGCCAGTGGAGCTCGGCGGCAGTGGCGACGGCCAGGTGCGGGCTCTTCTCGCGGGACAGCCTGCCCGCGTGGACGAGCTTGAGGATGCCGTCGTCGGCCGGTGTCGCTCGGGATGGGTGGAACGTGTCCAGGTCGACGCCGAGCGGGATCCGGACCAGCGGCGTGGTGACCTCGTCGAACTCGGCCGCCGCGTAGCGGGAGGTGACCACCACAGCGTCGTACGTGCGGCTCAGCAGGCGATAGAGGGCTCCGACGCCAGCGGCTACACCCAGCTGGTGGCCAGTGCGGAGGGACAGCATCGCGTCGAGTCGCTCGTGGCTGAACAGGACCGAGCCGATCTCGTTCTTCCGCGCCCACCTTGCCACTGGCAACAAAGTCGACTTGTCCGAGATCTCCACCGTGGTGGGCCGGAAGCGCTCCAGTGCGTCGATCACCCGCCACGGATCCGTGATCAGGCGATAGCCGCCGCCGACCTTGGGAGCCTTCATCCGGACCACCGTGCCGGCTTCGGTCTCGGTCACGCTGTCGCGTTCACCGGGAGTGATGAGGATCCGCTCCGCGCCGGCCTCGCAGTACCCCTGGCCGAGGTGTTCGATCGCGGTCCGCATCCCGCCGGAGGTTGGGCCGACGAAGTTCGCCAGCTGCGCGATCCGGAGCATCAGGCGGCCTGTCGGAGGGTCGCGACCTCGAGCAGGACCTCGGCGTAGTGCCGGTCGACCAGGTCGTCGACCACCGCCGGCCAGGTCCTCGTCTGGACCCTGCGCTGTCCTGCCTTCGCGATCGCCTGGCGTTCGGCCGGGCTGTCCAGCAGACGCTCGACCACCTGACGCAGCGAGCCCGGCTGTCCCGGTTCGAAGAGCAGACCGGTGTCGCCGGGACGGATCAGGTCGAGCGGTCCGCCGGCGGCCGGTCCCACCGTGGCGACACCGGAGGCCTGCGCCTCCTGGATGGTCTGGCAGAACGTCTCGTGCTCGCCGGTGTGTACGAAGACGTCCAGCCCGGCGAAGATCGACGCCAGGTCCGTGCCCCGGCGCATCCCGAGGAAGGTGGCCTTGGGCAAGGAGTTCTCCAGGGACGCGCGGTCCGGGCCGTCGCCGACGACCACCACGTGGCAGTCGAGCTCCGTCAGCTCGGCGAGCCGCCGTACCTTCTTCTCCGCCGCGAGCCGGCCGACGTACCCGACGATCGGCTTGCCGCCGGGGGAGATCTCGCGGCGCCACTGCTCGTCGCGGTTGGCCGGATCGAAGAGGTCGAGGTTCACGCCGCGGCCCCAGTGGTGCACGCGTGGCACACCCGCCTGGATCAGCTGGGCCATCGAGGCCGACGATGGTGCGAGCGTCCGATCCGCCCGCGAGTGGACCCGGCGTACCCAACGCTGTACGCCGCGGTCCGCCTTGGCGAACCAGGGGTACTGCCGGGCGAAGCCGGCCAGATCCGTCTGGAAGACGGCGACCGTGGGCAGCCCGAGCCGTCGCGCGCTGCGCAGGCCGTAGGCCCCGAGGATGAAGGGAGACGCCAGGTGAACGAGATCTGGCTTGAAGTGGGCCATCGCCCGTTCGATCGCGGGGTCGGGCAGGCCGACCGGGAACTCTTTGTAGCCAGGGATCCCGAAGCTCCGGGCCCGGAGCACCCGGACGCCGTGGTAGCTGTCCGGACCGGGGCCGGCGGCAATGATCAGCAGCTGGTGCCCGCGGGCCAGCAGCCGGTCGGCGACGTGGCGAACCGTGTTCGCGACGCCATTGATCTGCGGCAGGAAGGACTCGGCGACCAGCACTATGCGCACACTCCGGAGGTTCCCCACCCCGCATGAACCCTCGGCGACTGTCTCGTGACACGTCGTCGATGCCCGGTAGGCGCGTCTGCGGCCGTTTGATGACCAGGGAGTGACCAGTAACCACCCACCGGCGAACCAGCCCTGAACGCCAGGCTTCGTGCTGACTCTAAATCGGGCTGATGAGGTGAGTTCGCGTCATCGGGTGAGGCTGGTGGTGGGTGAGGCGGAGGGGTACCAGTTTTCGAAGTCTGTGTAGCGGGCGGTCAGGGTGGTGGTTCCTCGGGGGAGGGCGTAGGTGGTGGTGTAGGTGCCGGTCGCGGTGAGTTCGGGGTTGCCGATGAGGCGTTCGGTGGCGCCGTCGGTGCTGGCGTAGACGCGGAGGAACTGCTGGTTGGTGGAGCTGCCCGGGCGGGACATCGGTGAGGTCCAGGTGACCGTGACGTACGCGGTGCTCTTGTTCTTGCCGGAGCCTGTGCGGGCGCTGATATTGATGTCTGTGGTGGGAGCCTTCGGCGGGTGGGACGGGCCGAAGGAGTGGAGCAGTTGGGTGTTCTGGTAGACGTCGTCGTAGGTGACGGCCCAGGCGCGGGTGCCGGTGGAGTTCACCAGCAGGGTGCCCTGCCAGAGCACGTCGCTGCGGCGGAAGTCGACGGCGTACGTCGGGGTGGTGCTGCCCTTGGCGTAGAAGAGCACGTCAGCGTCGTTCGAGCCGGTGTTGGAGCGGGCGACGGCGACGGTGGAGCTGTCGCCGGACCATGCCGCATCACCCGGATAGACGCCGCTGGGGTAGACGGTGGCATCGGACAGGTCGGGCAGCCGGTACGAGTGGTGCTCGTACGGGCTGCCAACCGTCTCGACGACCTCGGTGCCGTCGGGGCTGAGCGCGTAGTCGATCAGGTTGCTGCCGGTGTTGTCGCGCTTGCTGACGATCGTCGGGGTGGCACCGGAGACGTCGATGACGTACGTACTGACGGGTGAATAGCCGGTGTCACCGGCGACGATGAGGCCGCGGCGGCCGGGGCTGGCGTCGATCACCGGGTGGTAGTTCGGTCCACCTGTGTAGACGACGGGTGCCGTGTTCGGTGTTGACCAGACCAGCAGGCCGCCCGACCCGATGCCGCAGCCGACGTACGCCCCGACGATCTTGTCGCCGGCCGGTTCGGCGCTGTAGACGCAGGCTCCGGCCGGAGCGTCGTACCTTGCCGACGGCACCAAAGTGTCGGCGTCCACCGCGGTGACATGGTCGAAGTCCTGCGTCACCAGCAGGGTGCCGAGGTCGTCGCTCAGAACGACGTCGGAGGCGCCGGTCACTGCCGGGACCTTGGACTTCAGTACGCCGTCGAGGTCCGTGACCACCAGCGGCAGGTCGCTTCCCGCACCCTGCGCCAGGTACAGCCGTCCACGATCCTCGTCGAGCTCGATCGCCCGGAAGTCCTGCACCGGCAGCTGGGTCCCGACGCTCTTCAGCAGCTCCGGCTCGTCCGCGGAGCTGGACCCGGCCAGCACCACCCCGGCCGAGACCATGGTGATCAGGGCCAAGCCCCCAAGGGCGATTCCACGCAGCCGCATCAATACTCCGCTTTCAGGTGTCCAGGCCGAGTCCGGCCGTGAAGCTGTACAAGGTACGAAGGTCATTCCCCCGGAACACGGTCACATTAGAAGGAATCTCACGGGCGGGCAAAGGCGAAGCAGCCGGTGTGACCGCCCTTCACACCGGTGACGCTGCATTCCAGCCCTGTCGAGGAATCAGCGGCCCGCAGATGACCACCCGATGACGAATGGGAGGATTTCGCCGTGCCCGCCGACCTGCCCGCCGACCTGACCGCCTCCCTTCCCGACGATCTGCCGCCTGGCCGTCTGGTCGGTGACGCCGGCGGACCGCCGCTGTTCTGGCTGAGCGAGGGCCCGCCCGATGCCGAGCTGTACCAGCGGTTGCTCGCGGCGCACCTCCGGACCGGACTGTGGCCGGTGATCACCGACGCGCAGGCCTGGACCGACGGGCTCTTCGTCGAGCCGGTGGCGGACATCGACGGCATGGATCCCTTGACAGTGATGCGGGACTTCTGGGCCGGGCTGGTGACCCCGGTCGAGGGCGAGGTGGTGTTCTTCGGCGACGACCCCTTCGACGACTTCAAGCCTTTCGGTCAGGAGTTCCCCGGCCTGGCCGCGGCCGGCGAGCCGATGGCGGAACCTGGCGAGGTCGCCGTGTGGTTCGCCGGTGAGCTCGGCCTTGGACCGGACTCCCGCCTACTGCTCGCACCGGCTGCCCGGGGCGCGGACCTGCCGGCCGTGGTCGGGTGGAGCGGCCCGATGAACCACTCGAACGAGTTGGCTCCCCTGCTCGCGATCCTCCGGAGCTGGGAGGAGCGCTTCGGAGTACGGCTGGTGCGGCTCGGCTTCGACACCATGGACCTCAGCGTGGCGGCGCCTCCGGTGACACCTGAGCACGCAGTACAGGTCGCGGCCGAGCACGTCGTCTTCTGCCCGGACAACGTGGAGCAAGGACCAGGCAGCCTGCTCGAGTACGCCGAGACGATCCAGGGCCGCAACACCTGGTCCTTCTGGTGGGACTGACCTCACTCAGGTACTTGCCAGACCTCTTCGTTCCTCACGGTCAGTTCCGGCTTGCCGCGAAGCACTCGCAGCTCGACTCGCCAGCCGGCCAGTACGGCGAAGAGCGGGCTGGGGCAGGGACATGCCGGGGTCCTTCCAGGGGGCGGAGAGCCGTGGACCTATCCCAGGGGGTGTGCTGGAACGCACAGGAGTGGCGTGCGCGATCTCACCCGCTGGTGCATACCAGTGGGGGCGTGGTCCCACTACCGTGGGGGGATGAGCCATCAAACCGAGTCCGGGTGGGATTTCGAGCCCGTGTATGGGCCCGATCGGCTCGCGGGGTTCGACCCCGTGGAGAAGTTGGGTGCGCCCGGGGAGTTTCCGTTCACCCGGGGCGTCTACCCGACGATGTACACGCAACGGCCCTGGACGATGCGGCAGTACGCCGGGTTCGGGACCGCGGCCGAGTCGAACCAGCGGTACCACCAGCTGATCGACGCGGGCACGATGGGGCTGTCCGTCGCGTTCGATCTGCCGACCCAGATGGGGTACGACTCCGACGCCGCGATTGCGCACGGCGAGGTCGGCAAGGTCGGGGTGGCGATCGACTCGATCGACGACATGCGGGTGCTGTTCGACCGGATCCCGCTGGACCAGGTGTCCACCTCGATGACCATCAACGCGCCCGGCTCGGTGCTGTTGCTGCTCTACCAACTGGTGGCCGAGGAGCAGGGCGTCTCCGGCGACAAGCTGACCGGCACGATCCAGAACGACGTGCTGAAGGAGTACATCGCCCGCGGCACCTACATCTACCCACCGAAGGAGTCGCTGCGGCTGATCAGCGACATCTTCGCCTACTGCCAGACCGAGCTGCCGCGCTGGAACACCATCTCGATCTCCGGCTACCACATGGCCGAGGCCGGTGCGACGCCCGCGCAGGAGATCGCCTTCACCCTTGCCGACGGCATCGAATACGTCCGTGCCGCGGTCGCGGCCGGCCTCGACGTGGACACCTTCGCCCCGCGGCTGTCCTTCTTCTTCGTCTCCCGGACGACGCTGCTCGAGGAGGTGGCGAAGTTCCGCGCCGCCCGGCGGATCTGGGCCCAGGTGATGCGCGACGAGTTCAACGCGAAGAACCCGAAATCCCTGATGCTGCGCTTCCACACCCAGACGGCCGGAGTACAGCTGACCGCGCAGCAGCCCGAGGTGAACCTCGTCCGGGTCGCGATCCAGGGTCTGGCGGCCGTGCTCGGCGGCACGCAGTCCCTGCACACCAACTCGTACGACGAGGCGATCGCGCTCCCCACCGAGAAGGCGGCGCGCCTCGCGCTGCGGACCCAGCAGGTGCTCGCCTACGAGACCGACGTCACCGCCACGGTGGATCCCTTCGCCGGCTCGTACGTCGTGGAGTCGCTCACCGACGAGGTGGAGGCCGCCGCCCGGGAGTTGATGGACCGGGTGGAGGAGTTCGGTGGTGCCGTCGCGGCCATCGAGAAGGGATTCCAGAAGCAGGAGATCGAGCGCTCGGCGTACCGGATCGCGCAGCAGATCGACTCCGCCGAGCGGGTCGTCGTCGGGCTGAACAAGTTCAAGGTCGCCGAGGAGGAGCCGTACGAGCCGCTCCGGGTCGATCCGGCGATCGAGGCGCAGCAGGTGGACCGGCTCGCCCGGCTCCGCGCCGAGCGTGACCAGGCAGCCGTCGACAAGGCGCTGCTCGAGTTGCAGGCGGCCGCCCGCGGCTCGGACAACTGCCTCTACCCGATGAAGGAAGCCCTGAGAGCCCGCGCCACCGTCGGTGAGGTCTCCAATGCCCTCCGCGAGGTCTGGGGCGTCTACGTCCCCGCCGACACCTTCTAGCTAGCCCGGCAGCGCGCCGTGGCGCTCAGTCCAGCAACGCGGAGGCGGCGAACAGCGTGGTGCCGAGGGCGATCGCGTCCTCGGACGGGTTGAAGCCAGGCGTGTGCAGGTCGGCGGCCGTCTCGACCCCGGCAGGCCGTACGCCGAGCCGGGCCATCGCTCCCGGCACATGCTCCAGGTACCAGGCGAAGTCCTCTCCTCCCAGGCTCTGGTCGGTCGCGGCGACTGCTCCGGTGCCCATGGTGCGCTCGACGGCCGTCTTGAACACCTCGATCGCGGCAGCGTCGTTCATCACCGGCGGTACGCCGTGGGTGACCTCGGTGTCGACCTCCACCCCGTACGGCGAGACGAGTTGCTCCGCGAGCGTCGGGATCAACTCGGCCGCGAGCCGCCAGGCATTCACGTCGAGACAGCGCAGCGTGCCCTCGACCTCGCCGCGAGCGGGGATCGCGTTCGCCGCGGACCCCGAGGTGATCCGCCCCCACACCAGCGACATTCCCGCGCGCGGGTCGACCCGGCGGGTGAGCGCGGCCGGGAGTTCGGTGACCAGGGTTGCGAGCGCGTACACCAGGTCCGCGGTGAGATGCGGCCTCGACGTGTGACCGCCAGGACCGTTCAGGCGAACGAGAATCCGGTCCGCCGCGGCGGTCAGTGCGCCGACCCGGAGGCCGATCTGCCCGACCTCCAGCCGCGGGTCGCAGTGCAGTCCGTAGATCCGGTGCACCCCTTCGAGCCCGCCGGCGGCGATCACTCCGAGCGCGCCGCCGGGCATGACTTCCTCCGCCGGCTGGAAGATCAGCCGCACCCGCCGGTCGAGCAGCCCGTCTGCTGCCATCCCCGCCAGCACGAGACCGGCGCCCAGCAGAGCAGCCGTGTGGACGTCGTGCCCGCAGGCGTGGGCGACTCCCTCGATACCCGAGCGCCAGGGGGCGTCGACCGCATCCGGGACGGGCAGGGCATCGATGTCAGCGCGCAGGGCGACGCAGGTGTCACCCGAGCCGATGTCGCAGATCAGGCCGGTACCGGTCGGGAGCACCTGTGGCGACAGTCCGGCGGCGGTCAGCCGCTGCCGCAGTACCTCCGTGGTGCGGACCTCGTGCCAGCCGAGTTCGGGGTGGGCGTGCAGGTCACGCCGCACCGCGACCACCTCTTCCCGCACCTGGTCAACGCGCGATTTCACGTCGGCAAGCGCCGGATGATGCGAAGTCGTCATGCCGGGGATCATCTCATCCGGCCCGAACGGTGCTTACCGGTGAGGACCGGCTCGGCCATTCGGTCACTGTCCGTGATCGGGTCTTCGACACAATGAAGGAATTGCGGCGGTCTGACCTACGCGCCGGTCACTTTCCGGTATCGAGGGTGTCTTGGCGTTCAAGAAGGGCGTGGCGGCCCCTATAGTCTGCGGATGCGGCACGCTGGGGAAGGCGTGCCGGGTAAGAGATTTTCGGTCGACAAAGGAGACGTCCGGTGAAGAAGTACGTGCGGGGATTGGCGATCGTGGGTGCGGTGACGCTCGCCGTCGCCGCTTGTGGCAGCAAGCCGGCCGAGGACACGGCGGGCGGCGGTGACGCCAACAAGGACTTCAAGGCCTGCATGGTCTCCGACTCCGGTGGTTTCGACGACAAGTCGTTCAACCAGACGTCGTACGCCGGTCTCCAGTCAGCGGTGAAGGAGAAGGGCCTGACCGAGGTCAAGGCCGAGTCGAAGTCGGACAACGACTACCCGACGAACATGACCGCGATGGTCCAGGCGAAGTGCAACGTCATCGTCGCCGTCGGCTTCAAGCTCGAGGACGCCACCGACAAGGCGGCCCAGGCGAACCCGAACATCAAGTTCGCGATCGTCGACTCGGCGCCGGCCAAGCCGATCGCCAACCTCAAGCCGCTCGCCTTCAACACCGCGCAGAGCAGCTTCCAGGCCGGTTACCTGGCCGCGGCGATGTCGAAGACCGGCAAGGTCGGCACCTACGGCGGCATCAAGATCCCGACGGTGACCATCTTCATGGACGGTTTCGCCGAGGGTGTGCGGTACTACAACAAGCAGAAGAGCAAGAACGTCCAGGTGCTCGGCTGGGACGACGCGAAGCAGGCCGGTCTGTTCACCGGTGACTTCGAGGACAAGGCGAAGGGCCAGAACACCGCGCAGAACCTGATCACCCAGGGCGCCGACGTCATCTTCCCGGTGGCCGGTCCGTCCGGTCTGGGCGGTCTGCAGGCGGCCAAGGCGAGCAACGGCAAGGTGAACGCGATCTGGGTCGACACCGACGGCTGCGTGAGCGCCGCGGAGTACTGCTCGGTGCTGATCTCCAGCGTGGAGAAGGGCATGGACGTCGCCGTCCACGACGCGGTCGTGTCCGTGGTCGACAACAAGTTCGACAACAGCCAGTTCATCGGCACGATGCAGAACGGCGGGACGGGGCTGGCGCCGTTCCACGAGTTCGACTCCAAGGTCCCGGCGGACGTGAAGAGCGAGTTGGAGCAGATCAAGGCCGACATCATCAGCGGCAAGATCACCATCGAGTCCAAGGTGCAGCCGAAGGCGTCCTGATCCACGACGTCGTCACCGCCGAGTAGTACGGTGCGAGCCAGGAAGGCGGACCGCTGAGGTCCGGGCCTTCCTGGCTCGTCGTCTGAAGGCTGTAGTCAAGAAGGGGGCATGGCCCGCATGCATCTAGAGCTCTCGGGGCTGACCAAGAGCTTCGGCTCCCTGGTCGCCAACGACCACATCGACCTGGTGATCGAACCGGGCCAGATCCACTGCCTGCTCGGCGAGAACGGCGCCGGCAAGAGCACTCTGATGAACATGCTCTACGGGTTGCTGCAGCCCGACGCCGGCGAGATCCTGATCGACGGCGAGAAGGTCGCGATCCACTCGCCCAGCGACGCGATCGCGCAAGGTATCGGCATGGTGCACCAGCATTTCATGCTGGTCCCGGTGTTCACCGTCGCCGAGAACATCATGCTCGGGCGGGAGTACACCCGCGCCGTCGGCGTACTGGATCGCAAGAAGGCGGACGCGCTGGTCACCGAGCTGTCCGAGCGGTACGGGTTCGAGGTCGACCCGGAGGCGCTCGTGGAGGACATCCCGGTCGGCGTGCAACAACGGGTGGAGATCATCAAGGCGCTCGCCAACAACGCCAGGGTGCTGATCCTGGACGAGCCGACCGCGGTGCTCACCCCGGCCGAGATCGACGAACTGATCGCGGTGATGCGGCAGCTGAAGGAGAACGGCACCTCGATCGTCTTCATCACCCACAAACTCAAAGAGGTCAAGGCGATCGCGGACACGATCACCGTGATCCGCCGCGGCAAGGTGGTCGGCAGCGCCGAGCCGTCGGCCACCGAGGAGGAACTCGCCGAGCTGATGGTCGGGCGCGCGGTCGACCTGGTGGTCGACAAGGACCCCGCCACCCCCGGCGACACGGTACTGCGGGTCGAGGGCCTGACGGTGATCGACGAGCGGGGCTTCACCGCCGTCGACGGCGTCGACCTGGAGGTCCGGGCGGGCGAGATCCTCGCCGTGGCCGGTGTCCAGGGCAACGGTCAGACCGAGCTCGCCGAGGCGCTGCTGGGGCTGACCCCGATCGCCGCGGGCCGGATCTCGCTGGACGGCAACGACCTGACCGGCCGGACCACGCGCGATCGGCTCGACGCGGGCATCGGGTACATCCCCGAGGACCGCGCCCACGACGGGTTCGTCGGCTCGTTCAGCGTCGCCGAGAACCTGGTGCTGGACATGGCCCGCCGCGCGCCGTTCGGCAAGGGCCTCTCGCTGCGGACCGACGAGATCGAGAAGAACGCGCAGGAGCGGGTCGAGGAGTTCGACATCCGCACCCAGTCCACCGACCTGGCCGTCTCGTCGCTGTCCGGCGGCAACCAGCAGAAGGTCGTGCTGGCCCGCGAGCTGTCCCGGCCGCTGAAGCTGCTGGTGGCCTCGCAGCCGACCCGCGGTGTGGACGTCGGCTCGATCGAGTTCCTGCACACCAGGATGGTGAAGGAGCGCGACAACGGCACCGCGGTGCTGATCGTCTCCACCGAGCTGGACGAGATCGCCGCGCTGGCCGACCGGGTCGCGGTGATGTACCGCGGCAAGGTAGTCGGCGTCGTACCGGCCGACACCCCCCGTGACGAGCTCGGCCTGATGATGGCCGGCGCCTCGAAGAGCGAGGCCGAGGTCGTGGCAACCGAGAACCCGACGACGTTGGGAACCATCTAGATGAGCAACGACACGGCCACAGAGCCGGAGCAGACACCGGTTCCCGCCGGGCCGGCGAAGGAGTCCGGCAGCGGCCTGCCGAACTGGGCGGTCCAGGGGCTGGTCTCGCTGAGCGCGATCGTGCTGGCGCTGGTGGTCGGCGCGATCCTGATCATCATCGGCGACGACGACGTGACGGCCGCGGCCGGCTACTTCGGCGCGGCACCGATGGACACTATTTCTGCGGCGCTGACCGCGGTCGGCGAGGCCTACAAGGCGCTGTTCCTCGGCGCGGTCGGCGGCGTCGATCAGATCGCCGAGTCGTTGACCCAGGCCACCCCGCTGATCTGCGGCGGCCTCGCGGTCTCGCTGGCGTTCCGCGCCGGCCTGTTCAACATCGGCGCCCAGGGCCAGCTGATCATCGGCGCGATCTTCGCCTCCTACGTCGGCTTCACCTGGGACCTGCCCCCGGGCCTGCACCTGCTGGTGGCGGTGATCGCCGGTCTGATCGGTGGTGCGCTCTGGGGTGGCGTGGTCGGCGTGCTGAAGGCTCGTACCGGCGCGCACGAGGTGATCGTCACGATCATGCTCAACTATGTCGCGATCTACCTGCTGGTGTGGTTGCTGACCACCACGACGTTCAAGCGGCCCGGCCGCGACGATCCGATCAGCCCGATCGTGAAGCCGAACGCGCAGTTCCCGCAGTTCGGTGACACCCGGCTGCACGCCGGTTTCCTGCTCGCCTTGCTGGCCGCCGTCTTCGTCTGGTGGCTGCTGAACCGCTCGACCGTCGGCTTCGAGCTCCGCGCGGTCGGTGCGAACGCCGACGCCTCGCGGACCGCGGGCATGTCGGTGGGCCGGGCCTACGTGATCGCCATGGTGATCGCCGGTGCCCTCGCGGGGCTGGCCGGCAGCCAGCAGGTGCTCGGCACCGACCTGCCATTGACCGACGGCGTCGCCGCCACGATCGGCTTCGACGCGATCACCGTCGCCCTGCTGGGCCGCGGTACTCCGCTCGGCACCGTGCTGGCGGGCCTGCTCTTCGGCGCCCTGAACGCCGGTGGCCTGCAGATGCAGTTGCAGACCCAGACGCCACTGACCCTGACCACCGTCCTGCAGGCCGTGATCGTGCTGTTCGTCGCGGCCCCGGCGCTGGTGCGCTCGATCTTCCCGTTCCTGCCCAAGGAACGCGGAGCCGGCGCCGTCCTCGCGAAAGGTTGGAACGGATGAGCGAGACGACCACCACTCCCGACACCGTGCGGGTGCCGGCACCGGCCGCGATCGAGGCTCCGGCCGACCGGACCCGGCGGTTGCGGGTCGGCAGCCTGATGCTGGTGTTCGCGCTGATCGGCCTGCTGCTGGCGATCTTCACCAACGGTGGCAAGGCGACCTTCCAGCTGGTCTCCGGCGATCTGCAGAACAACCTGTTCGGCGTACCGGCCCAGGCGACCGCCCTGATCCTCGGGATCCTCGGCGTGATCGCCGCGGGGGCGTACGTGCTGCGCCGGGTCCCGCAGTCGTACTCCGGCTACCTCGCCACCCTGCTCGGCATCTGCTTCATCGGCTCGTTCCTGTGCTGGGCGGCGGCGGGTAAGACCTTCCCGCTGGCCAACCAGTTCCAGGGCACGCTGAACTTCGCCACCCCGCTGATCCTCGGCGCGCTGGCCGGGGTGCTGTGTGAGCGGGCCGGTGTCATCAACATCGCGATCGAGGGCCAGTTCCTGGTCGGAGCCTTCACCGCGGCTGTCGTCTCCAGTACGACGGGCAGCTCGGCGGCGGCACTGATCGCGGCCGCCCTGACGGGTGTCCTGATGGCCGCGCTGCTGGCGGTCTTCTCGATCAAGTACCTGGTGAACCAGGTGGTCCTCGGCGTCGTCCTGGTGGTCTTCGCCTCCGGCATCACGGGCTATCTGTTCGACCAGTTCCTGCAGGAGGACGCGGCGAACATGAACACGCCCGACGTGCTCTCGGCCGTGAAGATCCCGCTGCTGGGCGACATCCCGTTCTTCGGCCCGATCCTGTTCAACCAGACGATCCTGGTCTACCTGACCTACATCGCGGTCGCGGTGGTCACCTTCGTGCTCTTCGAGACCCGCTGGGGTCTTCGGGTCCGCTCGGTCGGCGAGCACCCGAAGGCGGCGGACACGGTCGGCATCAGGGTCAAGCGCGTCCGGTACTCCGCGGTCCTGTGGGCCGGGGTGCTGGCCGGCCTCGGCGGCGCCTTCTTCACCGTCGGGTACGCCGGCTCGTTCAGCAAGGACATGACGGCCGGCAACGGGTTCATCGCGCTGGCCGCGCTGATCATGGGCCGCTGGAACCCGATCGGGGCGATGGTGGCCGCGCTGTTCTTCGGCTTCGCCACCCAGCTCCAGTCGCAGCTGCAGATCATCCAGACCCCGATCCCGGGCGAACTGTTGCTGATGGCCCCCTACCTGGCGACGATCATCGCGGTCGCCGGCCTGGTCGGCCGAGTCCGAGCCCCGAAGGCAGACGGTGAGCCCTACGTCACCGAGTAGCCCCAGAACCCCGGCTCCCGGCCCGGACCCGGCTGCGGGTGGTCGGGTAGGGGATGCTAGTGGGGTGGACGTTGATTGGGGTGTGCTGCGAGCAGCGGCTGTCGCCGCCATGCGGCGGGCGTACGCGCCGTACAGCGGATACGCGGTGGGTGCGGCGGCGCTGGTCGACGACGGCAGGATCGTTGCCGGGTGCAACGTGGAGAACGCGTCCTACGGGCTGACGCTGTGCGCGGAGTGCGGGGTTGTATCGGCGCTGCACAGCACCGGGGGCGGCCGGTTGGTCGCGTTCACCTGCGTGGACCACAACGAGGAACTGCTCACTCCGTGTGGGCGGTGCCGCCAACTGCTGCACGAGCACGGCGGTCCGAACCTGCTGCTGGAGTCCGCCGACGGCAGCCGGCCCCTGCGTGAGCTACTGCCCGACGCCTTCGGCCCCGAGAACCTGGAGAAGTGATGTCATTCGACGCCGTCGACGTGATCCGGACCAAGCGGGACAAGGGCGAGCTGAGCGACGAGCAGATCGACTGGGTGATCGACGCCTACACCCACGGGGCGGTCGCGGACGAGCAGATGTCCTCGCTCGCGATGGCGATCCTGCTGAACGGGATGAACCGGCGCGAGATCGCCCGCTGGACCGCGGCGATGATCGCCTCCGGGGAGCGGATGGACTTCGCCAAGCTGTCCCGGCCGACCGCGGACAAGCACTCGACCGGTGGCGTCGGCGACAAGATCACGTTGCCGCTGGCCCCTCTCGTGGCGGCCTGCGGCGTCGCGGTGCCGCAGCTGTCCGGCCGGGGACTCGGCCACACCGGCGGCACGCTGGACAAGCTGGAGTCGATCCCGGGCTGGCGCGCGGCGCTCTCGAACGACGAGCTGATGCAACAGCTCGAGGACGTCGGCGCGGTGATCTGCGCGGCAGGCGACGGCCTGGCGCCGGCCGACAAGAAGCTTTACGCGCTGCGTGACGTGACCGGCACGGTCGAGGCGATCCCGCTGATCGCCAGCTCGATCATGAGCAAGAAGATCGCCGAGGGCACCGGCGCGCTGGTGCTGGACGTGAAGGTCGGCACCGGCGCGTTCATGAAGGACCTGGCCGACGCCCGTGAGCTGGCCGAGACGATGGTTGCTCTGGGCACCGATGCCGGCGTGAAGACCGTCGCACTGCTCACCGACATGTCGACGCCGCTCGGCCTGACCGCCGGGAACGCCTTGGAGGTCAGGGAATCCGTCGAGGTGCTGGCCGGTGGCGGTCCCGCCGACGTCGTCGAGTTGACAGTGGCCCTGGCCGCCGAGATGCTCGCCGCGGCCGGTGTCACGGACGTCGATCCGGCCGAGAGGCTCCGCGACGGTACTGCGATGGACGCCTGGCGCAGGATGATCGCGGCCCAGGGCGGCGACCCCGACGCCGACCTGCCGGTGGCGCCGGAAAAGCACGTGGTGAAGGCGCAATCCACAGGTGTCCTCAGTGGTTTGGACGCCCTGGCTGTCGGGGTTGCCGCCTGGCGTCTGGGCGCCGGTCGCGCTCGCAAGGAAGACCCGGTCTCCGCGGTCGCGGGTGTCGAAATGCACGCGAAGCCGGGTGACCAGGTCTCCGAGGGTCAGCCTCTGCTCACCCTGCACGCGGACGACACCAGCCGCTTCGACCGTGCCCTGGAGTCCCTCGCCGACGCAATCCAGATCTCTGCCGCCTACACCCCGACGCCGTTGGTGATCGACCGCATCACCGCCTGAGCGCGAGGCCGGCAGGACTCAGCCGGACTTGCGGGCGAGCCGGTCTTTCTGCTGTTTGGCGAGGGTGGTGATCAGCGCGGTGTCTGGGGTGGGAGTGTCCTGCAGGCTGCCGGTCTGGCGGATGGTGAGGTCGACGACGAGAGTGCCGACGACGAAGGTGGTCTGAGCGACCGCCTCCATCTGGTCCGACGAGCCGACCACTTCCACCCGGGCATCGGTCAACGCTCCCGGAACACCCGGTACGGCGAACGAGCGGCTGTGCACGTCCTGCTTCCAGAAACCCTGCCGGAGGTCGGCCGCCTTCGCCCTGGAGCCGGTCTTGAAAAGTTGCAGGGTGAAGCGCTTCTGCCGGTCCGGGCTGACCCGGAACACCTGGTATCCCTCGCCGAAGGACGCGTTCAGCAGCAGCGCCCGGTCCACCGCCGGCATCGGCGACAGGGTGTCGAGGTACAACTCGGCGGTGAACGGCCCGCTCAGCTGCTCAGGATCCGCTGCGGTGCTCTTCAGATAGCCGCTCGGTACGACGACCAGGGGCGCCAGGCTGCTGCTCGGCACTGCCTTGGGAGCAGCCGTCGGCGCGGCGGGTGCGACCTGCACCTGGGTGGTGGTGGCCCCCGCGTTGCTCCCGCACCCGGTCAGCCCCAGCACTCCGACGGCCAGCACTCCGACGTACAGCACAGCGGCAACACCAGGCGCGTGACGCCTCACGATTCCTCCGCCAGTCCAGGGGGTGACGGCGAGAGCCCACCAGACCAAGGTGAACACCAGGCAAATCCTGACCAGTCCGCGGACACACAGAGCGAGCTCAGGCCCGCCGGGATCACTCAGCGTTGGCAGCCGACAGCAGTGCGGTGATCCGGCGCCGGGCCGGCTTCGGATGCAGGGGCTCGCACCCGGCGTCGATGCAGCGCTTGACCACCCGCGGGTCGTCCTTCAACAGCAGCAATCCCCGCCGCAGCAGGGTGAACGGCGGCTTGCGGTGCTCCCGCAGATCGCGCTGGAACCGGCGGACGAAGGTGACGAGGCGGTGGTGGTAGACGCAGATCGCCGCGGCCAGCAGGCCACGATCGCGCAGTGCTCCGACGATCTGGTCGGCAAAGATGCCCTCGGCAATCACCAGCGGTGATCCGTCCGTCACCACCGGCCGATGCCCGATGGTCGCGTCCACCGCGATGTCGTACACCGGCATGTCCGCGGACCCCGTCGTACAAAGGGTCTCCAGCGCTGCGACCGCCCGGTCGGCGTCCCAGGAGCCCGGGTCGTCCCAGTCCACGATTCCCAGCGGGGACCGGGGCATCGCGGCATCGTCGCCGTCGCGATAGAAGTCGTCCAGCCGGACCACCGGCAGCCCCACCAGTTCGGCCAGCCGGGACTTCCCGGCCCCCGAAGGCCCCGCCAACAACACCACCCGCGCGCTCACCGGCGCCATTCTTCCTCACCCTGGGGCCCTGCAACGGCATGAGGTCAGGTGAAGAGCGCCTGGTGGAGGGAGGTGTCGTGGGTTAGTTGCTTTTCGCCCGGGTCCTGACGGGTACGGTGGCCCAGACGGCACCGGTGTTCCTGACCGGGTTCGTCACCAGCCAGGGGCTGTTCCTGGCCAAGGTCTGCGCGGCGGCGCTGGTGGTGTCGCTGCCGGTGCTGATCGCCGGATTCGCCGCCCAGGACAAGCTGGTCCAGGGCCTGTCGCTCGGGGCCGTCAAGTGACGGAGGACATCTTGCAGAAGCTCAGTTCCGACACCGTGGGCGCGCTCGGCGACCAGGTCGGCGCCCCGCGGTACGACCGTACGGCGGTCCGTCCCGGCATCGTGCACTTCGGGGTCGGCGGGTTCCACCGGGCCCACCAGGCGATGTACCTGGACCGGCTGATGAACGACGGGAAGGCGCTCGACTGGGGGATCTGCGGCGTCGGCGTGCTGCCGCAGGATCGCCGGATGGACGACGTGATGTCGGCGCAGGACAGCCTCTACACGCTGGTGCTCAAGCACCCCGACGGGACCCTGGAGCCGCGGGTGATCGGCTCGATCGTCGACTACCTGTTCGCCCCGGACGACCCGGAGGCGGTGCTCGCGCGGATGGCCGACCCGGCCACCCGGATCGTCTCGCTGACGATCACCGAGGGCGGGTACAACGTGCACCAGGTGACGGGTGAGCTCGACACCTCCGACGAGGGTCTCGCCGCCGATCTCGAGCCCGGGGCCACGCCGGTGAGCGTGTTCGGGTTCGTCATCGAGGCGCTGGCCCGGCGGCGCGCGGCCGGAGTACCGCCGTTCACGGTGATGTCGTGCGACAACATCCCGGGCAACGGTCAGGTGGCACGGAAGATGCTGACCTCGTTCGCGCGGCTGAAGGATCCCGAGCTGGCGGACTGGATCGAGCGCGAGGTGCGGTTCCCGAACTCGATGGTGGACCGGATCACGCCGGTCACCGCGGACGCCGACCGGGAGGCGCTGGCGGAGCACTTCGGGATCGAGGACGGCTGGCCGGTGGTCTGCGAGCCGTTCACCCAGTGGGTGCTGGAGGACGACTTCGGCGGAGACCGGCCGCCGTACGAGGAAGTCGGCGTGCAGTTGGTGGAGGACGTCGAGCCGTACGAGCTGATGAAGCTGCGGCTGCTGAACGCGAGCCACCAGGCGCTGTGCTACCTGGGGTACCTGGCCGGCTATCGCTATGCCCACGAGGTCTGCCAGGACAAGCTGTTCGTGGACTTCCTGCTCGCCTACATGGACGAGGAGGGGACTCCGACGTTGCCGCCGGTGCCGGGGGTGGACCTGGATCGCTACAAGCAACAGCTGATCGAGCGGTTCGCCAACCCGGAGGTCCGCGACACCCTCGCCCGCCTCTGCGCGGAGAGCTCGGACCGCATCCCGAAGTGGCTGCTGCCCGTCGTCCGCGAGCAGCTCGCCGCCGATCGCGGGATCGACCGGGCCGCGCTGGTCGTCGCCGCCTGGGCCCGGTACGCCGAGGGCACCGACGAGCAGGGGGAGCCGATCGAGGTGGTCGACCGGCTGCGCGACAAGCTGGTCGAGCGCGCCCAGCACAATCGCGAGGAGCCGCTGGTCTTCGTCTCCGACCCCGACCTGTTCGGCGATCTCGCGCAGGACGAACGGTTCGTTCGGGCCTACACCTCGGCGCTGTCGTCGTTGCACGAGCGAGGAGCCCGGGCGACGCTCGAGGCCCTGGCTGCTGACTGAGCGAGCTTGGGTGGGAGCGGTTACCGTTGGCCCGAGCCTGCCGCTCTGAGAAGAAGGGCCCAACATGAGTCAGCAGAGACTGGTCGCAGGAGTGGACTGCTCCACCCAGGCGACGAAGGTCGTGGTCGTCGACGCCTCTACCGGCGAGGTACTGCGGGAAGGCCGCGCGCCGCATCCCGACGCCACCCAGGTGGACCCGGCCGAGTGGTGGAAGGCCTGGGAGATCGCATCCGACGGCCTGCTCGACGGTGTCGAGGCGATCTCCGTGGCAGGTCAGCAGCACGGCATGGTCCTGCTGGACGGCTCTGGTGAGGTCGTCCACCCGGCAGTCCTCTGGAACGACACGAGCTCGGCCGACGCAACCCAGGAGCTGGTCTCGGAGCTTGGCGGCCCGGAGGCATGGGCTGCTGCGACCGGGTCTGTGCCGGTGCCGAGCTTCACCGTCACGAAGCTGCGGTGGGTTCGCAGCGCTGCCCCGGATGCCGCGGCCCGAGCCGCGGCTGTGGCGCTGCCGCACGACTGGATGACCCACAAGCTGGCCGCCGATCGCTCGGGCATCGAGGACCTCACCACCGACCGCGGCGACGCCTCCGGCACCGGCTGGTGGTCGCCGACCTCCAACTCCTACCGACCGGATCTGGTCGAGCTCGCCTTCGGCCGGCCGCTGACCCTGCCACGGGTTGCCGACCCGGCCGAGATCGTCGGCCGGACGTCGACCGGCATCGCCCTGGCCGCCGGCACCGGCGACAACATGGCCGCCGCCCTTGGCCTGGACCTCCAGCCCGGCGACGTCGCCGTCTCCCTCGGAACCAGCGGTACCGCGTTCGCCAGGTGCGCCGAGCCGACGACGGACCCGAGCGGTTTCGTCGCTGGTTTCGCCGACGCAACCGGTGGTTACCTGCCGTTGGTCTGCACCCTGAACGCGGCTCGCGTCCTGTCGGCGACCGCCCAGCTCCTCGGCATGGAACTCGCCGAACTCGACGAGGCGGCGCTGGGGTCGCCGGGTAGCGCCGGACTGGTGATGCTGCCGTACCTAGACGGCGAGCGGACCCCGGACCTCCCGCACTCCACCGGCCTGATCTACGGACTCACCCGGGCCACCGCGCAGCCCGCGACGATGGCCCGCGCCGCGGTCGAAGGCATGCTCTGCGGCCTCGCCGACGCCGTGGACGCCCTCCGCACCCAAGGCCTTCCCGTCCACCGAGTCCTCCTGCTAGGCGGCGCGGCCCGCTCACGCGCAGTACAGGCCTTTGCTCCTGCTCTGCTCGGAGCCCCAGTCGTGCTGCCGGAGCCCGGCGAATATGTGGCGCTGGGTGCAGCCCGCCAGGCCGCGTGGGCCCTCACCGGCGAGCTCCCCATCTGGGACGTCGCCACCGGCAAGCCCGAATCCTCCGTCATGACAGATGCCGAGGCCACCCCCGTCCGCGAGCAATATGCCGCAGTACTAGCCGGCACCCGTCCGTTGCTCGCCGCGAACAAGGACTGGTCCTGACCCAAACGGAACGAGCAGGCAGCGGTCGACGTCGACTTGCTGTGAAACCACGAGTTCGCAGCAAGCGGCGGTTCACCTTCGACCTCGAAGGGGTCATGTGCTTTGTGGCGGCGCTGGTCCTCGCCGGCCTCGGGGTGGCTGAAAATCTGGACACGTACTGGCTCGGCCAGCGTGGAGAAGTCGTGACAGCCACGGTGCTGGACGAGTACGGAGGCAAGACGACGCGCATCGACGTCCGCTATGTGACCAAGGCCGGACAGACCATCGAGAACGACACGGCGAACTATCTGGAGGCCGAGGTCGGGAAGCAGATCCTGGTCGTCTACGACCCGGAGAATCCGTACCGGATGCAGGCGGCCGACTGGGGCCTCGACTATTGGCTCGGTGGCCTGTGGTTCGTCGGTGTTGTCTTCTTCGCCTGCTTCGGCGTAACACGACTCTGGCCGAGGACCTGACCCGCGAGCCTCGGCAGAGTGGCAATACCGCCTTGGCGGGCGGCTCGCCAGCTAGTGGCGGGGGCCGAGGGGGTCTTCGGTGGGTGGGGTGGGGCTGCGGCGGGTGGTGTTGGTGAGGGAGCGTTCGGGGAGCCAGAGGATGAAGGTGCTGCCGACGCCTACCTCGGAATGGAGGGCGACTGTGCCGCCGTGGGATTCGACGATCTGGCGGACGATGGCGAGGCCGAGGCCGGCTCGGCGTTGGCCGGTCGAGGCGACGGCCGGGGGTGGTTGGCGTTGGCCTGAGCGGAAGAAGCGGTCGAAGACGCGGTCTGCGTCCTCGTCGGCGATTCCCGGGCCCTCGTCGCGGACGGCGATCCAGGCCCAGCCGCTGCGGCTTCCGACGGCCAGGACGAGCTCGCTGCCGCCGCGAGCCAGCCGGACCGCGTTGGAGAGCAGGTTGTCCACCGCCCGGCGGAGCGCCTGGGCATCTCCGGCGGCGATCGGCCCGGGCGCGAGGCGGCGTACCAGGTGGAGTTCGCGATCGGCCGCCAGCAGGGCGTATTCCTCGGCTGCCTCACCAGCGATCGCGGCCAGATCCACGTCGGCGTCGACGAAGGCGGGGGACGAGCGGCGGGCCGACGCGAGCAGGTCCTCGACCAGCCGGGTCATCCGCTGGATCGCGCGGCTGACGATCGCGGTCGCCTGCGCGCGATCATCCGGCGGGGTGTCGTCATGCGCCAGTACCGCGTCGACGTTGGCCTGGATCACCGCCAGCGGGTTGCGGAGTTCGTGGGAGGCGTCGTCGACGAGTTGCCGCTGGGCGACGAAGGCGGACTCCAGCCGGCCGAGCATGTCGTCCACGGTGTCGGCCAGGTTGCGCAGTTCGTCCCGCGGTCCCTGCAGCGCGATCCGCCGGGACAGGTCGGTGGCCGAGATGTCCTGCGCCGTCGCGGTGATCTGCCGGACGGGCCGGAGCGCGCGACCGGACAACCACCAGCCGGTGCCGAGGCTGACGAGGAACAGCGCGCCCATCCCGGCGGCGGAGTAGTTCCTCAACGTCTGCAGGGTTTTGTAGTTCACCGCGGACTCGATGCTCGACAACTCCGCGGCCTGGAAGGTCTGACCCTCCTTGGCCTTCAGGTTGCCCTCGTGGTCGCGGTAGACCTTGTTGACCGTGATCGGGTCCAGCGGCGTCGGATCGAGGTAGGCCGACAGCGCGAAGTACAGGCCGCCCAGCACGAGCGCCGACAGGCCGATCAGTACGGCGGAGTACGCGACGGTGAGCCGGAAGCGGATGGTCTGGGTCCACGGCGGGAGCTTCATGTGTCACCTCTGAGCCGGTAGCCGCGCCCGATCACCGTTTCCAGCAAGGGATCCTCGCCGTCCAGGGTGAGTTTGCGCCGCAGCGTCCCGACGGTCACCCGGACGCTCTGGGTGAACGGGTCCGCGTTCTCGTCCCACACGTGCTCGAGCAGTTCCTCGGCCGACACGACGTGCCCGGGCCGCGACATCAGATACCGCAGTACGCCGAACTCCTTCAACGTCAGCGGCAGTTCCCGGCCCGCGCGGGTGGCGAGGTGGCGCGAGCTGTCCAGCACCAGGTCGCCGACGTGCAACTGGGTGGTCCCGTTCGTCACGTCCCGCCGGAGCAGCGCGCGGATCCGTGCCAGCAACTCCACCAGGGCGAACGGCTTCGTCAGGTAGTCGTCGGCGCCCTCGTCGAGCCCCCGGACCCGGTCCGCCAGCGAAGCCCGCGCGGTCAGCATCAGCACCCGCAACTCCCGCCCGGACGCCACCTCGATCTCGCCCCGCCGTACCGCGCGGCACAGGTCGAGGCCGCTCGTGTCGGGCAGGGTGATGTCCAGGATCGCCAGGTCGTACGCCGTGGTCGCGAGCTTCTCCATCGCCACGGCGCCGTTCTCGGCCGTGTCCACGGCATAGCCGGCCCGGCCCAGTCCCGAGCGCAGCGCGCTGACCAGACCTTCCTCGTCCTCCACCACCAGTAATCGCACCAGACCAAGGTAGCCGCGCGGATCGCAAGTCCCGGTGAGCTCTTTCGGCGGACTTTCGCTCTGCTTTCCGGTCGTTTTCGGGCCCTCCTGATGATCTGGAACCCATCAACCTCAGTCAGAAGGAGTTGGCATGAACCTCCCCGGCAAACGTCTCCTGCTCGGTACTGCGGTCGCCGCCGCCGCGCTCGGCGTCGGCGGCATCGCGTATGCGGCCGGCAACGACCCGGCGCCCGAGCAGGGCTATGTGACCATCGAGGACGGCGCGACTACCCCGAGTCCCGGCGCCGACCCGAGCACCGGGCCCGGCCAGAACGGCAGCGGCGCCCAGCGTGACGGCCGCGACTGCCCCGAGAAGAACGGCTCAGGCACCGAGAGCCCGGGCGCCGAAGGATCCCAGCCGACCCAGCCCGAGCAGAGCCAGGCCGACCCGCAGGACAACGCATGACCGCAGTGCTCGAGCGCGCCCTTTTCGAGGTGAAGCGGGTCGTCGTCGGCCAGGACCAGTTGGTGGAGCGGATGCTCGTCGGCCTGCTGGCCCGCGGTCACTGCCTGCTGGAAGGTGTTCCCGGCGTCGCCAAGACGCTCGCCGTCCGGACGCTCGCGGAGGTGATCGGCGGCCGGTTCGCCCGGCTGCAGTTCACCCCCGACCTGGTCCCCGGCGACATCGTCGGCACCCGGATCTGGCGCCCGTCCGCCGAGGGCTTCGACACCGAGCTCGGTCCGATCTTCGCGAACCTCGTGCTCGCCGACGAGATCAACCGGGCGCCGGCGAAGGTGCAGTCGGCGTTGCTCGAGGCAATGGCCGAGAACCAGGTCAGCATCGGCGGCGTCAGCTACCCGCTGCCCGAGCCGTTCCTGGTGCTCGCCACCCAGAACCCGATCGAGTCCGAGGGTGTCTACGCGCTGCCCGAGGCACAGCGGGACCGGTTCCTGCTGAAGATCACGGTCGACTACCCGACGCCGATGGAGGAACTCACCATCCTGCAGCGGATGAGCTCGCATCGGCCGCACGCCAACGCAGTACTCACTCCTGCGATGGTCACCGAGTTGCAGGAGGCAACGGAAGACGTCTTCGTGCACAACGCCGTCGCGGAGTACGTCGTCCGGCTGGTCCACGCGACCAGGGCTCCGCAGCAGTACGGGATCGACGATCTCGGCGGGGTGCTGGACTTCGGGGTGAGCCCGCGGGCCACGCTCGGCCTGGTGGCAGCCGGTCGCGCCCTCGCACTGCTGCGGGGCCGGGACTACGTGCTGCCGGCCGACGTGTACGACGTTGCGCACGACGTGATGGCGCATCGTCTGGTGCTGACGTTCGACGCGCTCGCGGACGGGGTCGACCCGCGGGCAGTGGTGTCGAGGGTGCTGCACACCGTTGAGCAGCCGCACGTCGTACCGGCGGACGACACCCCGGGCGTCAACACGGCTCCCGGCTTCGATCCCACCGGCGGTGCCCAGGGGTCGGCGGCATGACGGGTCCCGACCTGCTGGCCGGGCGGGAGCGGGCGCTGCGCTCGCTGGAGCTGTCGGTGAAGCGGAAGCTCGAGGGCTTCCTGCACGGCGACATCACTGGCCTGCGCAGCGGTCCGGGCAGCGAGCCGAACGAGGCCAGGCCGTACCAGGCCGGCCAGGACGACGTCCGCCGGATGGACTGGAACGTCACCGCCCGCTCGCTCGAACCGCACGTCCGCGCGCCGCTGGCCGAGCGGGAGCTGGAGACCTGGGCCCTGGTGGACGCGTCCGCCAGCATGGACTTCGGCACCGCGCTCAGCGAGAAACGGGATCTGGCCGTCGCCGTCGTCGGAGCCGTCGGGTTGCTCGCGGACCGCCCCGGCAACCGGCTCGGCGTACGTGTTGCCCTGGGCAACGAAGTCAGGCGGATCCCGGACGTCGGCGGGGTGGCGGCGCTGCGGCGTACCTTGCGCACGCTGCTGTCCCTGCCGCGGCCGGAGCCGGGGGAGCACCCGGTCACCGATCTCGGCCACGCGATCAGCCGGCTGAACCGGGAGCATCCCAGGCCAGGGTTGCGAGTGGTCGCATCCGACTTCCACGGCGAGGGCTGGGCGGATCCGCTGCGCAGGTTGGGCGCGCGGCACGAGGTGATCGCCGTCGAGATCCTCGACCCCCGCGAGCTCGAACTCCCCGAAGTGGGCCTGCTGACGCTGGTCGATCCCGAGACCGGCCGGCGACGCGAGGTCCAGACCGGCAGGAAGCGGCTGCGCGAGCGGTACGCCGCGGCGATGGCCGAGCAACGCGCGCAGACGGCCCAGGCGATCCGTGCCGCCGGCGCGGCCCACCTGGTACTGCGAACCGACACCGACTGGGTCCGCGACGTGGCCGCCTTCGCCACCGCACGCCGCCGGGCCCACACCCGCCGAACGCCTCGAGGGAGGACCGGTATCCGATGAAATTCGAGCAACCCCTGTGGCTCTGGCTGCTACTGGTGGTCGCGGCGCTCGTCGTGGCCTACCTGGTCGCACAACGCCGCCGCAGCAAATACGCCGTACGGTTCGCGACGCTGCCGATGCTGGAGAAGGTGGCGCCGCGGCGGCCCGGCTGGCGACGGCATGCGCCCGCGCTCGCCTTTCTGGCCGCGATGACCGTCCTGACCATCGCGATCGCCCGGCCCGTCACCGATGTCCGGGTGCCGCGGGAACGGGCCACCGTCGTGGTGGCGATGGACATCTCGAACTCGATGGCCGCCACCGACGTCGAGCCGAACCGGTTCGAGGTGGCCAAACAGGCCGCGACCGAGTTCGTGAACGACCTGCCCGAGCAGTTCAACGTCGGCCTGGTCTCGTTCGCCCGTACTGCGAACGTGGTGACGCCGCCGAGCACGAACCACCAGGCCACCGTCGACGCGATCAACGGGCTGACCCTGACCGACAGCACCGCGATCGGCGAGGCCGTGATGACGAGCCTGCAGGCCGTCCGGTCGCTGGACGCCGATGCGGCCGAGGATCCGCCGCCGACCCGGATCGTGCTGCTGTCCGACGGTGGCAACACCTCCGGCCGGCCTGTCGAGGAGGCCGCCCAGGCGGCGACGGAGGCCGGCGTACCGGTGTCGACCATCGCCTACGGAACACCGGAGGGCACGGTCGACATCGAAGGCCGGTCCATCCCGGTCCCCGCCGACACCGAGTCCCTGCGGGGGCTGGCCGAGGCGACCAGCGGTTCCTTCTACGCCGCGGAGAGCGACGAGGAACTGCGCGACGTGTACTCCGATCTCCAGTCGTCGATCGGCTGGACCACCGAGGAACGCGAGATCACCAACCTGGTGGCGGGAATCGCCCTGGCCGCGGCCCTGCTGGCCGGCCTGGCGTCGCTGCTCTGGTTCTCGCGTCTGCCCTAGTGCTGTACGTCAGGAGCCTGCTGTGAGCCCACATCTCGGTCAACCCTTCCGCGGGCCGCACTACCAGCCCGGACCACCGCCGGCGGCCCCGCCCCAGCCACCGCCCGCCGGTATCCCCTTCCCCGTCACCCCGGCCTCCGCCACGCCGGCACCCCCCTCTCCGGCCGCGGCACCTCAGGCCGGGGTGACGGCCCCGACCCCGGTACGCCGTACCGGGCGGGTGCTGGCGACCGGGATCGCGTTGTCCGTCCTGGCGGGTGGACTGGCCGGCGCCGTGACGGGTGGCGCCTTCGATACGCCGGCCACGGGCGCACCGGTGGAACTGCCGCAGGCCTCGGCTCCGTCGGGATCGGGTTCGTCGATCTCCTCAGCCGCGGCGGCGGTGCTGCCCGGCGTGGTGTCGGTCCGGGCGGGTCGGGCGACCGGCTCGGGTTTCGCGATCGACCGGCAGGGACACGTGGTCACGAACGCCCACGTGGTGGAAGGAGCGAGCAATGTGTCACTGGTCCTGTCGAACGGGCGCTCGCTCGACGCCGACATCATCGGGGTGGACTCGAACAACGACCTGGCCGTCCTCCAGGTCAGCGGTGACACCTCGGGCCTGCGGGCGCTCACGCTCGGCCGGTCCTCGGAACTCCGGGTGGGCGACCCGGTGCTCGCCGTCGGCTCACCCCTCGGGCTGGAGGGAACGGTGACGGCGGGCATCGTCAGCGCGGTCAACCGCCAGGCCCGCTTCGGCGAGAGCGGCACCCGCCAGACGGCGATCCAGACCGACGCCGCCATCAACCCGGGCAACTCCGGCGGCCCGCTGGTCAACGCGGCCGGCCAGGTGGTCGGCGTCAACACCGCCATCGCCACCCTCGGCACCTCCAGCCGCTCCGGCAACATCGGCATCGGCTTCGCCATCCCCGTCGACCGAATGACCACAATCGTCAAAGGCCTGATCGACTGAGCCATCAATGCAGCAGGGCCCGCAGACTCCTTTGTCCGCAGGCCCTGCTGTGCCGATCCTGGGCCGGTATCGGCCGAATCGGGGCTACTTGACGCTGACGCCCAGGGCCACGGAGACGCCGGCCGCGTGCTGCTTGGTCGCGGGTCGGTAGACCCGGACCGACCAGGCGCCCGCACTCGGGTAGGCGTAGGCGAGGCGGGCGATCCGGCTGGTCGGGACCGCGACACTCTTCACCGTGACCCACTTGGTCGTGCCGGACTTGCGAACCTGCAGTTGCGCGAGCGCGCCCGCGTCGTACGGGTTCGCGAGCACCTCGTAGACGACGGCCTTCCCGCGGGTCGCGGCGCGCGGAGCGAGACGCCAGCCGACGGTGGCGCCGGAGACCGCGCTGATCGCCGGGGAGACCGTCGTTTCAACCGGTACGGACGACAGCATCACGGCCCGGAACGCACCGTTCGTGGTGCTGGTGAAGGGGACCGAGGCGATACCGCCGGCCACCGTCTTCGCGGAACCGACCGTCACCCAGCGAGTGGTCCCGACAGCCAGGCGCTGCAGGGAGACAGTGATACCGGCCGGAGCCGCTGCCCAGGTGTTGAGCCTCGCCGAGTCCTGGACGACCACCTTCGCCGTACCGCGAGCGCCGTACGGGACGGCGGGAGCGCGGACGGCGGCGCGCCGGGCGGAGTAGACGGTGGCCGCGACCGGGATGTTCCGGGTGTGGCCGTCGCTGGTGTTCAGATAGACGGTGAACGTGTTCGCCCCGGCTCGCCGAGGGGTGACCGCGGCGGTGGTGCGCAGGCTCGGGAGCAGCTTGAGCGTCGAGCACCACGAGCCGACCTCGAACGCGTCGGCGCCCGCCGGACCGCTCAGGCCCAGCGCACAGCTGTCGAACTGCCGCCCGGCCGGCGGGTCGGCGGTCAGCGTGACCGTCGACTTGCGGCCGACCACGAGCTTGGGCGCGACGACAGTGGCCTGGGAGTCCGCGATCACCACGATGGTCCGGGTGGTCGGCGTCCCGATCACGCGGCCGGCCGGGTCCAGCAGGCGTAGCGCCACCTGGTGGCTGCCGACGCCAAGCGCGGGCCCTTCCACGTAGAAGCCCGACTGCGCCATGGTGCCGGGCTTCTGCCACTGCCCCGGGCCCCAGCCCGGGAGGAGGAGCACCGAGCGCTCGACGCCGTCGACGGTCGCCTTGGCGATGTCCGGCTTGCTGCCGCTCAGCAGCGGCCCCTGGACTGTCAGGTTGCCGCTGATCGCCCCGGTGCCGATCTGGGGGCGTCCGTCCCCGTGTCGAAGATCGCCGGGTTCGTGTGGTTCACGCGGACGTCGAGTCGCCGGCCTTCGCCGTACAGCCCGTCTGTGCCGCGGGTCCGGCTGTGCAGCTCGTAGAACCCGTTCGGGACGGCGGTGAGGTCGAGGCTGAACACGGCGTCGTGCCAGACGCCCCGGGTGACGGTGAACGCCGCCGACTCCGTGACGAGTGCGGTGCCCGCGAGGTCGCGCAGCCGGACCTCGGCGACGGCGTCACCGGGGTCGTTCGAGGCGCTGACCCGGAAGTTGCCGATGGCATCGACCACGGCGTCCTCGTACAGCTGGCCGTCGCGGACGTGCCGCATCTCGGAGATCGGCACCGGGCCGGGGAAGTACACCGTGCCGCCGCCGTACGTCGTGGCGTCGGCGGTGGTCAGCTTCGCGGTCAGCAGGACCGAGCCCAGTCGCGGGTGGTCCCAGTCGCCGATGTGCAAGGTGACGGTGATCTCGCAACCGGCGTCGCAGCTGCCCTCGGGGATGTCGGCGGCCCCGCTGATGTAGTACCCGAGAGAGACGTCGACGCGGCCCGAGGTCGCGCCACCAAGGTCGACGGTCATCTTGACCGGAACGTCGCCGAGCGGGTTGGTGCTCTCGGCAGCCGGGCTGATCACCGTCACGGACGGCTCACCTGCGGTCTGGGCCTCTGCTTCGGCTGGTGCGAGGTGCACGACGGCCGCGGTCAGGCCGATAGCCGCCAGGACGGCCGGCGCGATGAGGCGGAATGACGGACGCAACAGAACCCCCAGGAGATACAGGCGGGGAGAACCGGTGGGTTCTCACTCCGTCCGCCTATCGGCTGGGAGGCGCGGGCGTTACCGGATCTGCAGGAATGTGCCTGCACTGTGATCGAACTCGCCCTCCTGATGGCGGCCGAGCCAGTCGGTGATGTCGTCGGCTGCTTCCTCCGGGTGGGTCGAGGCGAAGCTCTCGGGTGGGTTCGTGCCGTGGGCGTAGGCGTGGGCCGCTTCGAGGAGGCGGTGGGCGGTCACGAGGAGCTGGTGTGCCTGGGCGAGGGCTGAGGCCGGGTCGCGGGTGGTGATCGCGAGGCGGGCGAGGTCGGCGATCTGGCAGGCCTCGTGGGCCATCGCGATCCGGGCGCGGTCGTCGTCGGTGAGCACAGTTCGAGCATCGATGGTGTGGACCGGGCCGCGCAATGCGTCATTTCCGAGGTCAGCCTATGGCTCAGGCTTAGGCTGAGGAGATGCGCTACGACCTGTACGATCTGCGGCTCTTCGTGAACGTCGTTGCCGAGGGCTCGATCACGGCGGGAGCGGCTCGGATGCATCTCAGTCTGCCTTCGGCCAGTGCACGGGTCAGGGCGCTTGAATCCCAGGCCGGGGTCGGGTTGCTGATCCGGGAGCGGCGCGGAGTGCGGCCGACGCCGGCTGGTACGACGCTGGCCCGGCACGCGCGCGAAGTACTGGCTCAGACGGCTCGGCTCGACAGTGCTGTCGCGAGCTACACCGCGGCGCGGTCCCGGCCGCTCGTCCTGGTCGCTGGGACGTCTGCCATGGATCGGCTGGTGCCGGCCGCGCTCGCGTCGTTCCTGCGGGAGTATCCGGAGCATGACGTGACGGTGTCGGAGCAGCGGACACCGCGGTCGCTGCGTCTGCTCAGCGAGGGCAAGGCCGACCTGGGCATCGTGTCGGACGACGAAGCCGGCTCGACCTCATTGCGGACTGAGCTTCTGGCCGACGACTCGCTCGTCGTGATCGGGCAGTCCGGTGGCGTGCTCGCCGGGCGGCAGTCGCTCTCGTACGCCGACGTCGCCGAGCACCCGATGGTCGGCCTACCCGCCGATGCCGCCCTCCGCGGCTGGATCGAAAAACACCTCGGCCCGCACGCGCCGGTCCCGCGCTACCGGACCCTCGTCCCGACCCTGCACGCCCTCATCACCCTCGCCACCGCGGGAGTGGGCCTGGCCATCGTGCCGCTCCGCTCCGTGCCGCCGGGACCTCTGCTGGACATCCGCCCGCTCACCGACCCGTGGTCCACCCGCTCCCACCTCCTCTGTCACTCCGCCCACCGCCCAACCGCCGCCACCAAGTCCCTCGCCCACCACATCCACCTCGCCGCCGGGTAGACCTCCTGCCGCCACTCGACCTCCCTGCCTATTGGGCTGAGGCGCACTAGGGTTGGTGGATGCTGTACTTCGGTGGGTTGCTGGGCTTGATGGGACTGGCGACATTGGTGTTCCGGGATGCCGATGTTGCCGGTTTGCCCGCGTCCGCGGCCGGGGTGGGCCTGCTCGTCGTGGGGGCTGCCGTGGCCGGCCTCGGCCTGCTGCGACGGGTGCGTCGTCGGCAGCGGGTGGCCAGGGGAGAGCCGGTGCCCATCGGAGATTTCTTCGAACGGGCCCGTGCGCTGCCCCGACTGCTGCGGGCCGCGCGTCAGGAGGGCTACGCCGGGTTGCCCAAGAGCCGGATGGCTCTGTGGGTGCTCGCGCTGGTCTACCTGGTCTCGCCGATCGACATCCTCCCCGAACTGTTGCCGATCATCGGGGTGGCCGACGATGCCGGGGTGGCGGTCTGGCTGCTCACCAGCGTGTCGACCGCAACCGGACTGTACCTCCGCCATGAGCGAGACCGGTCCGAGCTCCCGCCCGTTTAGGCCGGGTTGCTAGCGTCCGGAGTATGCCTGCTCTCACCGTGGAGGACGCCCGGATCCGGGCCGCCGCCGTCACCGTTCGCGGATACCACCTCGAGTTCGACCTGACCACCGGGGACACCACGTTCGGCTCGGTCAGCCGGATCTGGTTCGCCGCGTCGGCCGACAGCACGTTCGTCGACGTGAAGCCCGACGAGTTGACCTCGGTGACACTGAACGGTGTCCCTGTCGACGTCGGCGGTCTGGTCGACGGGCGGTTGCCGCTCGCGGGGTTGCGGGCCGAGAACGAACTGGTGGTCACCAGCCGGATGGCCTACTCGGCGGACGGCGAAGGGCTGCAGCGCACGGTCGATGCCGCCGACGGCAGGGTCTACACCTACGGGATGTCCTCGCTTGAGTCGGCCCCGCGGTACTTCGCCTGTTTCGACCAGCCGGACCTGAAGGCGCCGTACACGATGTCGGTGCGGTGCCCCGAGGACTGGATCGTGCTCGGGAACGGGGCGGCGACGCAGACCGCGCCCGGCCAGTGGAAGCTCGCCGAGACCAAACCGCTCTCCACGTACTTCGTGACGCTGGTGGCGGGTCCCTACCACCTGATCCGTTCCGAGCACGACGGGATTCCGCTCGGGCTGGCCTGTCGGCAGAGCCTGAAGGAGCACCTGGAGAAGGACAAGGACGACCTCTTCCGCACCACGGCCCAGGCGTTCGACGAGTATCACCGGTTGTTCGGGTACCGGTATCCCTTCGGCGAGTACCACCAGGTGTTCGTGCCCGACTTCAACCTCGGCGCGATGGAGAACCCGGGTTGCGTGACGTTCGCGGACAGCCTGGTGTTCCGGTCGAAGGTGACGGACGCGGAACGCAGTACCAGGGCTCGGATCGTGGTGCACGAGATGGCGCACATGTGGTTCGGCGACACCGTCACGATGAAGTGGTGGAACGACCTGTGGCTGAACGAGTCCTTCGCTGAGTACATGGCGCACCGGGTCTCGCACGACGCGACGGATCACGCCGGACACTGGACGGACTTCGCGTTCGTGCGCAAGTGGTGGGGCCTGCTGGCCGACCAGCGGACCTCGACGCATCCGGTCGCGGCTGAGGCGATCAAGGACGCGCGGGCGTCGCTCGACGACTTCGACGGAATCTCCTACGCCAAAGGCGCCGCGGTGCTCAAGCAGCTCGCCACCTACCTCGGCGACGAGGTGTTCCTGCAGGGCGTCAACGCGCACATCGACGCGCACGAGTTCGGCAACGCGGACCTGGCGGAGTTCATCGGCAAGCTCACCGAGGCCGGTGCCGAGGACCTGCCGAACTGGTCCGCGCAGTGGCTGCGCACGGCCGGCCTGGACACGATCAGCGCCGAGCGCACGGAGACCGGGATCCGCCTGCACCGCACGGCGCCCGCGGACCACCCGGCCGACCGTCCGCACCAGTTCACGGTCGCCGGGTACGACGAGCAGGGCCGCGGCACGCCAGCCCAGGTGTTGCTGGACGGCGACCACGTGGACGTGGAACTCGATCCCGCGCTGAAGGTGATCGTGCCGGATGCGGCCGACGACACCTGGGCCAAGATCCGGCTCGACGCGGAGAGCCTCGCGAACCTGCCCACGGTCCTGCCGAGGATCGAGGACGGCACCACCCGCGCGGTGATCTGGAACAGCATCCGCGACGCGACCGCCGACGCCGAGCTGGATCCACGCCAGGCCTTCGAGATCCTGCTGGCGGCGTTGGCGCAGGAGGACAGCGACATCGCGGTGGGTTCGTTGCTGCGCTGGCTGGAGGACCGCCTGCTCGGCGTCTACCTCTTCCCGTACGAGCCGTACCGCGCGCAGGCGGCCGACGTACTGACCGCCCGGCTCGCCCAGACGCCGCCCGGCAGCAGCCTTCAACTCGCCATCACGCGCGGAGTCATCGCCACCACGGCGGACGAGCAGTTGCTGAAGGGCTGGCTCGATGGCCACCAGATTCCCGAAGGCCTCAGCGTGGATGCCGATCTCCGCTGGTCACTCGTACTGCGGCTCGTCCGGCTGGGCGCGTTCGGCAAGGCGGAGATCGACGCGGAGCTGGCCAGGGACCAGTCGACCGAGGGCGTCTCCCAGGCCGCGAGGTGCTACGCGGCGACCGCCGATGGCAAGGAAGCAGCGTGGACCCGGATCATGACGGATCCCGCGGTCGGGGTGAACGAGTTGTTCGCCACCTGTGAGGGCTTCTGGCATCCCGCCCAGGCCGAGCTCACCGCGCCGTACGTGGACCGCTTCTTCGCGGAGATCGCCGGCACCGCCGAGTACCGGGCCGGGATGGCGATCTCGCTGACCACTACCCGCATCTTCCCGCGGTTCGCGGTGGAGCAGCGGGTGATCGACCAGGCCGAGGCGCTGGTCGCCGACGACACCGTTGCCCCGAGCATCCGTCGGTCGGTGTCCGACCTGGCCGACGACCTGCGGCGAGCGGTCGTGGTGCGAAGCCGCTTCAGCGGACGGTGAGGTGTTCGGCGACTTCCTTGCGGGCCTGGTGGATCCGGGCCTTCACGGTGCCGAGCGGCACGGCCAGTTCGTCGGCGATCTCGGCGTAGGTCATCGCGCCTAGATCGCGCAGTACCAGCGGCTGGACGAGTTGCGGGTGGTTCGACTCGAGCGCTTCGAGCGCCTCCAGCAGGTCGAGCCGTGAACCGGCGATCACCGAGGTGGTCCGCGGGTCCACCGACTCCGGCAGCACCTCGGCGGACTGCTCGACGGCCCGGCGCTTCAGCGAGCGGTAGGTCTGCCGGGCGCAGTTCGTCGCGACCACGGTCAGCCAGCCGGCGAAGCTGCCGGTGCCCTTGAAGGTGTGGATCTTGGTCGCCACCTGGAGCAGCGTGTCCTGCGCGGCCTCTTCGGCGTCCTCGCGGAACGGCAGGAACTTGGACACCCGGCGCAGCACCTGCGGACGGATCGCCTGCAGCAGTTCGGGAACTACGCTCGCCTCGCCCGCCGCCGCTCGCGCGGCGAGGTGTTCCAAGTCCTCGTTCATACTCCCCCAACTGCTTTGTACTGCGTCGGTGTTCGCCTAGATCCGCTCAGTAACCGACAATAGCCGGGATGGATGTCATCGGAAGGTATCGGCTGCAGTCGAAGATCGGCGCAGGCGCCTTCGCGACGGTCTGGCGCGGGTACGACGACGACCTCGACGTCGACGTGGCCGTCAAGGTGCTGGCGGACAACTGGGCCTCCCGGGCGGACGTCCGCGAGCGGTTCCTGTCCGAGGCCCGGCTGATGCGCCGGATCGCCAGCGACCGGGTGGTCCGGGTCTTCGACCTCGGCCAACTGCCCGACGGCCGCCCGTACTTCGTGATGGACTTCATCAGCGGCGGGTCCCTGGCCGAGGTGCTCGTGCACGGGCCGACTGACCCGGCCGACGCGCTCTGGTGGGGCGCGGACCTGGCGCGAGCGGTCGCCGCCCTGCACGAGGAGGGCGTCGTGCACCGCGACATCACCCCGGCGAACCTGCTGCTCCGGCCCAACCAGGGCAACGAGTCGGGCGGCGGGACGCATCGGATCGTGCTGGCCGATCTCGGGCTGGCGAAACGCGCCGCGGAGGCGTCGGGACTGACCCAGGCCGTCGGCACCCCGTCGTACATGGCTCCTGAGCAGGCGCGCGGGAGCGACGGTTTCGACGAGCGGGCGGACGTGTACGCGGTCGGCGCGGTGACGTACGCGCTGATGACCGGGCGGGCGCCGTACGTGGCGTCCTCCATCAACGACGTGCTCGCGCGCGACCCGGAGCTCAACCCACCCAGCCTGCGGCCGCTGCTGCACGACTCGCTCGGCCAGGTCGACGACATCCTGGCCCGCACCCTCGCCTACCGCGTCGGCGACCGCTGGGAGCGCGCGGACACCCTCGCCGATCGGCTGGAGGTCGAGGCCTACCGGCTGGAGCAGGAGGCGCCCCTGTTGGCGGGACAGCGCACCGCCGTCAGCAACGACGACGAGATCAGTACTACGGTCGCGCAGGCGGCTCAGGGGCGCCGGACCAGGCGCGGGCTGTTGCTCCTGCTGGTTCCGGTGTTCTTCCTGCTCGCGCTGGCCGCCGCCTGGTTCTTCGTCGGGCAGTGATCAGCAGGCGAGACGTGGGCAGTCAAGGAGTTGCTTGACTCCGTACGGGAGCCATGTGACTACTCACTGCATTAAGATGTGGTTGCGCAGGTCATCTGTCGTCGGCTTCGACAACCCCGGTCTCAAGCTCCAGGCCGCGATCAAGTGAAAGTCATCACCGTCAAGTCCCCGGTCGCCTGCTACCCCGGCCCTCACCCGCACCGGGATCCGCTAGCTGTCGTCAGTAGGTGACCGTGATCCGCTCCGCGGCGGGGTCGATGGCGACGTTGCCGCCGTACGGGACGACGATCTGGGGATCGGTGTGGCCGATGTCCAGCCCGGTGACCAGCAGCGCGGAGGGGTTGTACTCCGCGAGCGCCCGCGCCACAGCGGCGTACTGCGAAGCGCGGTAGGCGGCGCCTTCATCCGGAGTGGTCTGGTGGTCCAGAGCCCAGGTCTTGGGCCGACCCCAGAGGACTGCGTCGAAGCGGGCGAGCAGACCGCGTTCGCCGAAGTTGCGGAGTGTCCGGTAGACCTGGGTGTCGCTCGGGAGTTCCTCGCTGGTCTCGCAGAAGAGGACCCCGGAGTACTCCTCGACCGGGAGCATCCAGCGGCCGACGGCCAGTTGCCAGTCGAGGATCTCCAGGCAACCGCCCCAGAGTCGCCCGCTGACCGGAGTCGACGGGCCGTGCCAGCTCCAGCCCTCGCCCGGGAAGAGGTCGGGCTCGGTCTCCAGGTGGACGGGGTCGGCCCAGTCGCGATCCCGGTCGGTCCAGCCGGTCGCGGGAGCCAGCTCGAAATCCCCGGAGGTGAAGAGCGCGGCTCGCAGCGACCGCTCGCTGTCGGGATGCATCGCGCCGCCGCGGCCGAACTGCGCCATCATGCTGCCGCCGTGGAACGCCGGAAGCCCTTGCGAGTAAAGGAAGTTGAGCAGGTTCGTGTTGTCGCTGTAGCCGAAGAACGGCTTCGGGTCGGCCCGGAAGACCGCCGGATCGAGGTGCTTGAGCAGGGCGATCTGGTCGTCGCCGCCGATACTGGCGATCACCGCGCGGACGTGCGGGTCCGACCAGGCGGCGTGCAGGTCGGCGGCCCGCTCCTCCGGCGTCGACCGCAGTTTCCGGGTCGCCGGATACTCCACCGGCTCCAGCCCGAAGGCACGGAGCCGCTGGAGGCCCAGCTCGTACGGCGCGGGGAACACCTCGGGCAGTCCACCCGACGGCGACACCACGGCCACCTTGTCGCCCGGGATCGGCTTCGCGGCGAACAGCATCAGCGCGGGATCAGACGCCGATGGGATGCCAGACGGTCTTCAGCTCGAGGTACTGCGTCAGGCGGGACAGGCCGGGCGACTCCGTCCAGTCCTCGTCGACCGGACGGCGCACCCGCTTGAGGTTCTCCGCCGCCGCGACCTCCAGCGCCGTCGCCTCCTCGGGATCCGTCACGCCGGCCAGGTCGATCGCGTTCACGTCCAGGTGACCGGCCAGCCACGGCCCGATCTCCGACGCCGAGCCGGTCAGGATGTTGACCACGCCACCCGGCAGGTCGGAGGTCGCCATCACCTCGCCCAGCGTGACCGCCGGCAGCGGACGCTCGAACGACGTGACCGCGACGACCGTGTTGCCGGACACGATGGCCGGGGCGATCACGCTGGTCAGGCCGAGCAGGCTGGAGTCCTGCGGGGCCAGCACCGCCACCACACCAGTTGCCTCAGGCAAGGAGAAGTCGAAGTACGGGCCGGCCACCGGATTGCTGGAGCCGACCACCTGGGCCAGCTTGTCCGCCCAGCCGGCGTACCAGACCCAGCGGTCGATGGCAGCGTCGACCACAGCCCGGGCCTTGCTGATCGACAACCCTTCGGCGGCGGCGACCTCGGCACTGAACTGCTCGTGCCGGCCCTCCATCACCTCGGCGATCCGGTACAGCACCTGGCCGCGGTTGTAGGCGGTCTTGCCGGACCAGCCGCCGAACGCCTTGCGGGCCGCGACGACCGCGTCCCGGGCGTCCTTGCGGGAGGCCTGCGAGGCGTTCGCGAGGAACTTGCCCCTGGCATTGTTCACCACGTACGACCGGCCCGACTCGCTGCGCGGGAAGGCGCCGCCGACGTACAGCTTGTAGGTCTTGCGCACGTCCAGGCGGGCACTGTCCTTAGTGGGCAAGGTAGGCCTCCAGACCATGGCGGCCGCCCTCGCGGCCGTAACCCGACTCCTTGTAGCCGCCGAACGGCGAGGTCGGGTCGAAACGGTTGAACGTGTTGGCCCAGACCACGCCGGCGCGCAGCTGGTCGGCCATCCACAGGATCCGGGAGCCCTTGTCGGTCCAGACCCCGGCGGACAGGCCGAAGGGGGTGTTGTTCGCCTTCTCCACGGCCTCGGCCGGGGTGCGGAAGGTGAGCACCGAGAGCACCGGCCCGAAGATCTCCTCGCGGGCGATCCGGTGCGCCTGGGAGACGCCGGTGAACACGGTCGGCGCGAACCAGTAGCCCTGGGTCGGCAGCTCACACTCGGGCGACCAGCGCTCGGCGCCCTCGTCCTCGCCGACCTGCGACAGCTCGCGGATCCGGGCCAACTGCTCGGCGGAGTTGATCGCGCCGATGTCGGTGTTCTTGTCCAGCGGGTCACCCACCCGCAGGGTGCCCATCCGGCGCTTCAGCCGGGCCAGCACCTCGTCGTACACGCTCTCCTGGACCAGCAGCCGCGAACCGGCGCAGCAGACGTGGCCCTGGTTGAAGAAGATGCCGTTGACGATGCCCTCGATGGTCTGGTCGATCGGCGCGTCCTCGAAGACGATGTTCGCCGCCTTGCCGCCCAGCTCGAGGGTGACCTTCTTGTCCGTGCCGGCCACCGACTTGGCGATCGCCCGGCCGACGGCGGTGGAGCCGGTGAACGCGACCTTGTCGACACCCTCGTGCTCGACCAGCGCCTGACCGGTCCGGCCCGCGCCGGTGATGATGTTCACCACGCCCGGCGGGAGATCGGCCTGCTGGCAGATCTCGGCGAACGCGAGCGCGGTCAGCGGCGTCGTCTCGGCCGGCTTCAGCACCACGGTGTTGCCTGCCGCGAGGGCGGGCGCGATCTTCCACGCGAGCATCATCAGCGGGAAGTTCCACGGGATCACCTGCGCGGCGACGCCCAGGGGCTGCGGGTTCTCCCCGGCGCCGGCGTACTCGAGCTTGTCGGCCCAGCCGGCGTAGTAGAAGAAGTGCGCGGCGACAAGCGGCAGGTCGACGTCGCGGGACTCGCGGATCGGCTTGCCGTTGTCCAGCGACTCCAGCACGGCCAGCTCGCGCGACCGCTCCTGGATCAGCCGGGCGATCCGGTACAGGTACTTCGCCCGGTCGCGGCCCGGCATCGTGCCCCAGACCTTGTCGTAGGCCTTGCGGGCGGCCTTGACCGCCTTGTCGACGTCGGCCGGACCAGCCTCGCTGATCTCGGCCAGCACCTCCTCGGAGGCGGGGCTGACCGTCTTGAACGGCTTGCCGTCGGTGGCCTCGGTGAAGGCGCCGTTGATGAACAACCCGTACGACGACTTGATGTCCACGATCGCCCGCGACTCGGGCGCGGGTGCGTACTCGAATCTGCTCATGCCTCAGTCCAGCGTGAAGTAGTCGGGGCCGGGGTAGTTCCCGGTGGCCAGCTTGGTGCGTTGCATCAGCAGGTCGTTCAGCAGACTGGAGGCGCCGAAGCGGAACAGCTCCGGGTCCAGCCAATCCGGTCCGGCCGTCTCGTTGACGGTGACCAGGTACTTGATCGCGTCCTTCGCGGTCCGGATGCCACCGGCGGGTTTGACGCCGATGTGCAGGCCGGTCGCCTCGTGGTAGTCGCGGACGGCCTCCAGCATCACCAGGGTGACCGGCAGGGTCGCCGCGGGGGAGACCTTGCCGGTGGAGGTCTTGATGAAGTCCGCGCCGGCCAGCATCGCCAGCCAGGAGGCCCGCCGGACGTTGTCGTAGGTGACCAGCTCTCCGGTCTCCAGGATCACCTTGAGGTGCGCGTCACCGGCCGCCTCGCGGATCGCGGCGATCTCGTCGAAGACCAGCCCGTACCGCCCGGACAGGAAGGCGCCGCGGTCGATCACCATGTCGACCTCGTCGGCGCCGGCCGCCACCGCGTCCTGGGTGTCCTGCACCTTGATCGCCAGGCTGGAACGACCGCTGGGGAACGCGGTTGCCACGCTCGCCACGTTGATCCCCGACCCGCGCAGCTCGTACTTCGCGGTCGCCACCAGGTCGGGATACACGCAGACGGCGGCCACCTGCGGCGCGGTCGGGTCCGCCGGGTCCGGGCGCTTCGCCTTCGAGCACAGCGCCCGCACCTTGCCCGGGGTGTCCTGGCCCTCCAGCGTGGTCAGGTCGATCATCTGGATGGCCAGATCGAGGGCGTAGGCCTTGGCGGTGGTCTTGATCGACCGGGTGCTCAAGGTGGCGGCCCGCGCCTCGGCGCCGACCTGGTCGACGCCCGGCAGGCCCAGCAGGAATCGGCGCAGCCGGTCCTCGGACGAGGTCACGTCCGCGAGACTGTCGACGCCAGTGTCGGTAGTGGTCACGCCTGGCAGTCTAGTGCGCTTCCCGAGCCTGCGTTTCCGGTCACAAGACGGACCATAGTGGTGGCTGGTTCTAGGCCGGTGACCAGGTGGCGGATACTTTGTCGGGGTGAAACCGAAGGTCAGCGAGAGTGAGCGGTACCTGTCCACGTCGAACCGGATCACCGGCGCCGTGGTGATGGCGATCGGGGTGATCGGGCTGATCGACATCGTGCTGGAGTGGCGCACCCTGGGCGGCCTGGAGGTCGCGGCCCTGATCGGGATCCTGATGGTGCTCGCGTACGTCGGTCTGGTCCGCCCGTCCGTCACGCTCCGCCCCGAGAACCTGCTGATCCGTAACCACATCCGTGATCACACCGTGCCGTGGGGCAAGATCACCGACGTCGACGTGACCGACATCCTGCGGGTGCACACCGAGGACGCGCGGCTGCGCGCGCCGGGCGTGCAAGTAGCGATGCGGGACCTGCGCAAGCAGCGGGTCGGCGGGCGGAAGCTCGGCGCGGAGAACTCGGTCTCGCGCGCCGAGTTCGTGGTCGACCGGATCGACCACCACCTCAACATGTACCGGCAGAACTCCCAGGGCGAGATCGTCACCAGTTGGGCGAGGCCCGAGCTGGTGATCGTCGGCGTCCTCGCGGTCACCGCTCTGCTGGCGGAGTTCCTCCGCTGACCCGGGTCTCCCGCCGCGGTCTGCTCGTCGCGGCAGGTCTCACCGTCGCCGGAGGTGCCGGGCTGGTCGAGGCCGGAGTACTGCCTGGCCGGACGCGGGTTCATGACGTACTCGGGCTGACCGGCGAGGACGGCGTCGTGCCGGAGGTCCCGGCCGGCCCGGTGGAGTCCGGCAGCTTCGCATCAGCCGCACGGCGTACGACGGTCGGGTGGACGGTGATGTACCCGCACGGACAACGGGCCGACGCGCGGCTTCCCGTCGTACTGGTGCTGCACGGGCGCGGTGGCGACCACACGTCCGCGATCAACGACCTCGGCGCCGACCGCTACCTGACCGCCGCGGTGCAAGCCGGCACTGCGCCGTTCGCGCTCGCCGCGGTGGACGGTGGGACCGACAACTACTGGCACCTGCGCGCGACCGGGGACGACCCGCAGGCGATGCTGATGGCGGAATTCGTTCCCCTGTTGGCCAAACGCGGACTGGAGACCGACCGGTACGGCGTACTCGGGTGGTCCATGGGCGGATACGGCGCTCTCCTGCATGCGGCGGACGCCGGATCGGCCCGGGTGGCCGCGGCCGGCGCGCTGAGCCCTGCGCTCTGGCGTGACGCGTCCCAGGCCGCGGCGGGTGCGTTCGATGGCCCGGGGGACTTCCGGGCGCATGAGGTGTTCGGTCGCCAGGAGAATTTCAAAGATGTTGCCTTGCGCATCGATTGTGGCCGGGACGACCCGTTCGCGGGGGCGGTCCGGGAGCTGCGGGACGAGGTGACGGCGGCGGGCGGAGTACAGGCCGGGGCGCACACGGCCGGTTACTGGCGGCGGATGCTGCCGGACCAGCTCGCCTTCCTGGGTGGCGCTCTCGCCCGCTGAAGTTTGTCGCGATCCGCGGGGAACTTCGCGGCGATCGGTGGCGTCGGACCCCGTGTCCGCTTCCGGGACGGACCTCAGGTTCGCCCAGGATGGGACCCGTACGTCCCCGAACACTCGAGAGTGGAGCGCATGAAGAACCTCCCCAGCAAGAAGCTGCGCGGCCTCGCCGCAGTCGTCGCGGTGGCCGGCCTCGCGGCTCTGGCGGTGCCGGCCCAGGCAGCGCAGACCTCCGGTACCGCGGGTGAGCCGCTGCCGGTGGGCAAGACCGCCGAGTCCCAGGTCTCGGTCCGGACCGAGACAGTCCAGCGATCGGCGGCGCTCGCCGCAGGCTGGAATAGCACCACCGCCAAGAACACCGTGCGGTACAACAAGCTCTACAAGGCGCCGGTGATCCCGCCCTCGAAGTGCAAAGAGGTCAAGGGCACGCTGACCACGGCGGCCGCGGTCAAGGCGTACGACCAGCAGATGCTCACCTGCATGTGGGCGGCGTGGGCGCCGGTGCTGAAGGCGGCCGGCGCCGACTACAAGGTCAAGCCGACCCTGATCGTCCACAACTACAGCCGGGTCAACACGTACTGCGGCGTCGTCCGCGGCCCGCAGTCGTACTACTGCGGCTACAAGAACGGCCAGATCTACATCCCGTGGGGACTCATCCAGACCTACTGGAAGCAGAACCCGACCTTCGCCCGCGCATACGCGACCAACACCATCGCGCACGAGTACGCCCACCACGTGCAGTTCGTCACCGGCATCCTGGACGCGTCCTGGTGGCGGCAGCGGGCCTTCACCACCCAGTCGGCCAAGCTCGAGGAGAGCCGCCGCCGCGAGCTGCAGGCGTCCTGCCTCGGCTCGGCGTACATCGGCGCGAACAAGCGGTACTACCCGATGAGCGGCACGCTCTACACCCAGTGGACGTACGTCGTCGCCAACTCCGGCGACCAGAAGGGCGCCGTCCGCGACCACGGCTCGCTCTCGAACCACAACTGGTGGTCCACCGCGGGCTTCAACGCGACCAGCTCCACGACCACCGCGAGCCGGTGCAATACCTTCGCTGCGATCTCCAGCCGCGTATCCTGACGCGCAATGCGTAGATTCGCGGGTGACAAAGCGTAGATTCGCGAGTAACCAAGCCGCCTGGGACGCGTTTGCGTTTCCAGGCGGCTTTCGCGTTTTGCCGACACGTTCACGATCTGCGATCGTGTGGCTACCGTGTTTCGGGTCCGCACGCCTTACAGTCTTGGTCGACCGACGAACGGCAGGAGTCAAGGATCGTGAACTACGACGAGTTCAACACCGAGTACACGAAGGTGCTGGACAAGATCAGAGGCGGCAAGTGCAGCTGGTCGGAGCTGTCCGGGCACGTCACCCGGCTGCGCCAGGGCACCGCCAACATCACTATGCCGGTGGAGCGCTCGCAGATCGACAGCGATCTGGCCGCGCTCAGCCAGATGGTCGACCTGTCCCGCCGCACGAACGACCGCGAGGACGTCTGGACCGTCACCTCCGAGGCGGTCCGCCGGGCCAGCAGCGGTGAGGGCACCGTGGCGGACCGGATCGCCCGGATCGCGGCGAGCATCGACGAGATCACCAGCCTCGCGAACCGCAACCCCGACGAGCGAGAGGCGCTGATGCAGTCCACCAGCACCCTCCGCATCCTCCACGCGTCCCTCCAGTCCTCCCTCCAAGCCGAACAGGCCGAAGCCGCCGCCGCCCACTAACCCGGCGCCCCACCCCGCCCAGGCCCCCGACCCGCTCGGGGGCCTTCGCACGCCCACACCCCCGCCGCCACCTCTCGGAGGCTTGGGTTAGATGCCGGCGGCGGTGGAGAGGGAGCGTTTTATGGCTGCCAGTTCCACCGCGGCCTGGGTGCGGGCTGCGGGGACGTCGTTGGATGAGACGGGGATTACGACTTCCAGGTAGCACTTGAGTTTGGGTTCGGTGCCGGAGGGGCGGACTACTACTCGCGCGCCGTCGGACAGGGTGTAGCGGAGGCCTTCGGTGGGTGGGAGGGTCTCGGTGCCGTGGCTGAGGTCGTCTACGCGCTCAACCGAGTGGCCGCCGAGCTCCGTGGGTGGGGTCGCGCGAAGGCGGTCCATTGCGGCGGCGATCAGGCTAAGGTCGTCCACTCGCACGGACAGCTGATCCGTCGCGTGCAGCCCGTACTTCTTCGCCAAATCGTCCAGCAGGTCCAGCAGCGTCCGCCCTTCGGCCTTCGCCTGAGCGCCGAGCTGGAGCACCCGGATCAGCGTCGACACGCCGTCCTTGTCCTTCACCGCCGCCGGGTCAACGCAGTACCCGAGCGCCTCCTCGTAGCCGAACACCAGCTCCGGCACCCGCCCGATCCACTTGAACCCGGTGAGCGTCTCGACGTACCGGACCCCGTACGCCGCCGCGATCTTCCCCAGCAGCGACGACGACACGATCGAGCAGGCCGCGACCCCCTGAGCCCCGGAAGCCAAGAGGAACTCACCCAGCAACGACCCGAGCTCGTCCCCGCGCAGCATCCGCCATCCACCCTCAGCGGCAGGATCCGGTACCGCGACCGCGCAACGGTCGGCGTCGGGATCGTTGGCGACGGCAATATCCGCGCCCTCGGCCCGAGCGAGCTCCAATGCGGCGTCGATCGCCCCCGGCTCCTCCGGGTTCGGGAACGACACGGTCGGGAAGTCCGGATCCGGATCCGCCTGCGACGCCACCACAGCCGGTACTGCGAACCCGGCGCGATGGACGGCCTGCTCCACAAGGGCGCGCCCGACTCCGTGCAGCGGCGTGTAGGCCACATTCAACGATCGGGGAGCATCCGCCGGTACCAGAGTCGCGATCCGGTCGAGGTAGGCGTCGAGCAGGTCGTCGCCGGCGGTCTGCCAGTCGTCCCCGCGCGGCACGGACGCCAGCGGGCCGACCGCCGCGATGGCGGCGGCGATCTCCACGTCGGCCGGTGGCACGATCTGCGAGCCGTCGCCGAGGTAGACCTTGTAGCCGTTGTCCTGCGGGGGATTGTGCGACGCCGTCACGACCACCCCGGCAACCGCTTTCAGGTGCCGGATCCCGAACGCCACCACCGGGGTCGGCGTCGGCCGGTCCAGCAGTACCGCGTCCAACCCGGCCCCACGGACCACCGCGGCCGTGTCCTGGGCGAACACGTCGGACTTGTGGCGCGCGTCGTACCCGATCAGGACGGGGCCGTCGGTGAGGCCGTTCGCCTTCAGGTAGGCGCAGAGACCGGCGGCGGCGCGGATCACCACGACCCGGTTCATCCGGTTCGGTCCGGCGCCCACCGCGCCGCGCAGACCCGCGGTACCGAACTCGAGGGTGCCGGAGAACCGGTCGGCCAGCTCGGCGTCGGCGTCGGTGCCGGTATCGAGCAGTCGCTGGAGCTCGGCGCGGGTGTCGGGATCCGGGTCCTCGGCGAGCCAGGCCTGGGCAGCGGTACGGGTCAGAGCGGCATCGTTGACGGTCACGAGCGCACGATACCGCCCGGTTAACTAACTCCCCGAGGAGTCAGCGGGCGGGGGTGTCAGTGGCCCGAGGACTGGCAGGGCCGCGCGCGCAGATCCGCCACGTAGTCGTCGGGGGCGCCCGCGGCCTCGGCGGCCTCGGCGAGGATGCCCAGGTAGCGCGCGGAGGGCAGGCCACCCTCGTACGCGTTCAGCACGTACATCCAGGCCAGCTGCTCGCCGTCCAGCGTCTGCACCCGCACCTGGATCTTGCGGTAGACGCCCTGGTCGATCCACTCCCACTCGTCCAGGCGCTCCGCGTCCTTGGGGTGGACGTCGTACAGGGCGACGAAGACCTGGTTGCCCGGGTCGGCGAGGTCCTCGACGACGGTCGCCATCGAGCCCTCCCAGCCGAGCTCCTCGCCTCCGAAGGTGAGTCGCCAGCCGACGATCCACCCGGTCCCGCGCAGGGGGGAGTACGGGCACCGCTCGGCCATCAGGTTCGGGTCCAGATTCGACGCAAACGCGGCGTACAGGGTCACGACGACACAGGATACGGAACAATGGCGTCTCGTGGCGCGAGTTGTGATCATCGGTGGCGGTCCTGGCGGGTACGAAGCGGCGAGTGCGGCCGCCCAGCTGGGAGCGGAGGTGACGGTTGTCGATTCCGACGGGATCGGCGGTTCCTGCGTGCTCACGGACTGTGTGCCGAGCAAGACCCTGATCGCCACGGCCGAGGTGATGACCGAGGTCGAGGAGGCCGGCGAGCTCGGCGTCCGCCTCGATGACGGTGACGACGATCCGGCGAATTCCGTGCGTGTCGATCTCTCCGTCGTCAACAAACGCGTCAAGGCGCTCGCGGCCGCGCAGTCCGACGGGATCACCCGGCGGCTGGCCGACGACAAGGTCCGGGTGATCCACGGCCGCGGCCGGCTGGACGGCCCCGAGGCCGTCGTCGTCGGCGACGAACGGCTGGACGCCGACGTGGTACTGGTTGCCACCGGTGCACGGCCCCGCATCCTCCCCGGCTCCGAGCCGGACGGCGAGCGGATCCTGACCTGGGAGCAGGTCTACGAGCTCGAGGAACTGCCCGAGCGGCTGATCGTGGTCGGGTCCGGTGTCACCGGCGCCGAGTTCGCCAGCGCGTACGACGCGCTCGGCAGCGACGTGGTGCTGGTCTCCTCCCGCGACCGGGTGCTGCCGGGCGAGGACCAGGACGCGGCCGCAGTACTGGAGGACGTCTTCAAGCGGCGCGGCATGACCGTGCTGGGCAAGTCGCGGGCCGAGTCGGTCAAGCGGCAAGGCGACGGGGTCGTGGTGACCCTGACGGACGGCCGCAAGGTGGAGGGGTCGCACGCGCTGCTGGCCGTCGGTTCGCTGCCGAACACCGAGAACATGGGACTCGTCGAGTCGGGCGTGTCGCTGGGCGACGGCGGCTTCATCACGGTCGACAAGGTGTCCCGGACGACCGCCCGGGGCGTTTATGCCGCCGGCGACTGCACCGGCGTCCTGATGCTCGCCTCGGTGGCGGCCATGCAGGGCCGGATCGCGATGTCGCACGCGCTCGGCGACGCCGTGGCCCCGCTGAACCTGTCGACCGTCTCCTCCAACGTCTTCACGGCGCCGGAGATCGCCACCGTCGGCCTCACCCAGGCCGTCGTGGACGCGGGCGGCAGTACCGCGATGGCGGTCAAGGTGCCGCTCGCGGACAACGCCCGGGCCAAGATGCAGGGCGTCCGGGACGGATTCATCAAGCTCTTCTGCCTGCCGAACACCGGCATCATCGTCGGCGGCGTGGTGGTCGCGCCCCGGGCCAGCGAGCTGATCCACCCGATCTCCCTGGCCGTCGGCGCGCGGCTGACCGTCGACCAGATGGCCCAGTCGTTCACGGTCTACCCCTCGGTCTCCGGCTCGATCGCCGAGGCCGCCCGACGGCTCCACCTGCGGTCATGAAGTTCCTCGTGCTCTGGCAGATGGAGCTGAGCCTGCTCTCGCCGGAGATGGCGCGCGCGGTCGGCGCCATGCCGGAGTACGGCGAACGGCTGCAGCGCGAGGGCAAGGTGCTGGCCCGGTACCACGTGGTCGGCTCGCACGGCGGCGCGTGGATCTACGAGGTCGAGTCGCACGAGGAGTTCGAGCGGTTGCTCGGACGTGCGCCGGTCTTCAACTTCGCGCGCTACACCGTGCACGCGCTGGCCGACATGGCCTGACTTCGCTCGCTTTCCGTGATTGACGGACTTCCCGACCCGGAGGATGGTGGCAGGACGGGAGGTTGGGCATGTTCAACGACAACGACGACCTGGCCGTCGACCGGCACCTGATCGTCACGCACCGGCTGCGCGCGCGTCGCGTCCAGCTCGGCCTGACCCAGAAGCAGGTGGTGACCCGGCTGGGCCGCCGCGGCATCCGCACCACGAACAAGACGCTGAGCAGCTTCGAGCACGGCGCCGGCGTCGACGTCGTCCGCCTCCCGGAACTCGCCGCGGCCCTCGACTGCACGGTCACCTATCTCCTCGGCCTCACCGAGGACCCGACCCACTGGGAGCCCGACCGCCCGAGCCCGCTGCCGGCGCAGGGCTCGCACCAATCCAGCCAGGGCAACTGGATCCTCGGCCCCGACGTACCGACGCGCGCGAACCACCACACCTGAGCTCGAGCTCAGAGCGTGGGAGCTCAGAGTGTGGGCGTGAGGCCGCCGTCGATCACGATGTCCTCGCCGGTCAGATTGCCGGCCCGGTCGCCGGCCAGGAAGACGACCAGCGCTGCCACCTCCTCCGGGGTCGTGAAGCGCCCGGTCACGGAACCCGCCGCGGCCTGAGCGGCGACGGCGTCCGGTTCGCCTCCGACGGCACCGGCGACCGTCTCGGCCACGCCGTCCTTGCCGAGCCAGAGATCCGTGGAGACCGGCCCTGGGCTGACCGTGTTCACCCGGACGCCTTGCGGACCGACCTCCTTCGACAACGCCTTGAAGAAGTTGGCGGCGGCGGCCTTGGCGGCGCTGTAGTCGATCACCAGCGGGTCGGGCAGGGTCGCGTTGACCGAGCAGACGGTCACGATCGTCCCGGTCCGCTCCAGCAGTTGCGGCAGCGCGGCTCGGGTGGTCCGCACGGCCGACAGGAAGTCGAGCGTCCAGGTCGCCAGCCAGTCCTCGTCGGTCACCGAGACGAACCCGCCCGGTCGCGGATGCACCGCACCGACGTTGTTGACCAGGATGTCGAACGTGCCCGTCCGGGCCAGCGCCTCGGCGACGAAGTCCGCGGGACCCTCCGGCGTACTGAGGTCGACGGCGACGGTCTCGACCGGCAGCGAGCCCAGTTGGCCGTCGACGGAGCGCGCGCCGGCGACGACCTTCACTCCCTCGGCGAGCAACTCCCGGGTGATCGCGAGGCCGATGCCCTTGCTGGCGCCGGTGACGAGTGCGGTCTTGCCGGCCAGGTGCAGATCCATCGCGAACTCCAGTCATCAAAGGTCCGGCGGTCCCGGACGATTCAGACTAGTGCGAGGCGGTTGTTGGTCAGCGTCAGGTGGTACGCCGAGTATTTGCGCAGCGCGGTGACTCGGCGGAGGTCGACGCGGTCGCAGATCCATTGCCAGTGCAGGGTGACCCAGTCGCCGGGGGACAGAGGGCCGAGCAGGTCGATGCCGTCAGTGCCGCGGATGACCGTCTCCTTGCGGAGCGGGCCGAGAGCCAGAGCGCGGCCGTCCCAGGTGAGGGCCCGGGACTCGACGAGGACATGGGTGCCCACGTCGGCGATCACCCGGCCCCAGCGGATCCGGCACTGGTCGAGGACGTGCAACGCCTGCTGCCCGGCGCGTTCGTTGCCGAGCAGGTCGGCCCACGGGTAGCAGCAGAACACCTGGTAGCTGTGGTGTGGCATCCCACCGGCCTTCAACCGCGCGCCCACGTCGCCCAGCAGGGCGTTGCCGAGCCAGTAGGCCTCCACGATCCGGTAGTCCAGCGGATCTCTGATCCCCGCCGTCTCGGCGATCATCTCCAGGTACGGCCAGGCGCCCTCGAACTGCCGGGCGCGTTCGCGCAGTCCGTCGTCCACCGCAGCACCCGCTCCGTAGGCCAGCAACGCGCTGCCGTCGGCGGGGCCGCAGTACCCGAGCAGGTTGGGCGCCAGCGCGTACCGGACGAACAGGATCGGCCCGGACGTCGTCGCGACTGCCATCACTCGCCGCCGAAGAACGCCAAAGCGTCGGCGGCTCGCTCGGGCGTCATCCGCTCGAGTGCGAAGCCGCTGTGGATCAAGATGTACTCACCCGGGACGAACGGACCGTCCAGCAGCGCCAGGTTGATCTCGCGCACCACACCCGCGACCTCGACCTGTCCGAGGTCGAGGCCAGGGGTGGTGCTGACGATCCGGCCCGGGATGCCGAGGCACATCGCCGCTACATGTCCCTCAGCCGGAAGTACCGCCGGGCATCGGGCAGCACGAAGTAGAGAAGCCCGAATGTGAACAGCAGCACGATTGCGAGGATGACCCAGCGCATCACGATGTCCCTTCTCCGACTTTCACGCCGATGACCAGGTCGGTCACCAGTTGTGCCGCGGTCTCCACCGCGTCCTGGACGGCCGGGGTGAGCCCGATGCCGGTGCCTATGTCGCCTGGCTCGCAGCCGACCACCACCACTCTTCCCAAGGTCCCACCAAGTCGGGGTACAAGCGAGAGCACGGCGTCGGGGCCCAGGTCGTGCGCGTCCATGCTCACCTCCGGCCCGGGCTCCGGGTCCGGCTCGGCCTCGACCACGTAGACCGTCCCCGCCGGGCCTTCGCGGTGCACCGCGTCGATCAGTACGACGAGGTCGTACGGTTCGAGCAGTTGGTAGGCCAGGTGGATGCCGCGGATGCCGAAGTCCTGCACCTCGACCCCTTCCGGCCAGCTTTGCTGGGCGAGCTCGGCGACGACCGACACCCCGAAGGCGTCGTCGGTGCAGAACATGTTGCCCAGGCCGGCGACCAGGATCCGCGGGCTCATCCGGCACTCACCAGGGGCTCGATCTCGTCCGGGCTGAAGTACAGGTAGCGACCATGCGCGCGTTGCACCTCACCCTCCTCACCATCCAGCGCGACGGCGAGATGCGTCACGCCGTCCACGTCCGACAGCACCGCGACCACCGTGCCCACCCGGTCCGCGAGGAACATGTCCTGCGCGTCGGCCCGCCGTACGCCGGGACGCAGCCGGACGCGGACGCCGTTGCCGACGGCGACGCCACCGACCATCACGGTGTCGGTCTCGGGGGACACCGAGGTGTCGTTGCCGGGGTCCCACCAGGGCGCGTCGGCGGGCGCGGGCTCCGGCTCGGTGACCTTGCGCAGGTAGCGGACCGTGCCGTGCAGGCGATCCAGGATCTCCTGCGGCATCGAGTCCACCCGGTCGAGCATTGCCGCCGCGCGTGGGTCGGTACCGCGGACCTCACGCTTCTCCTCCTCGGTCAGCGTCATGGTGCGCAGGCTGAGGATCTCGTCGATCTCGGTGGCGTCGAACAGGTCGCCGTGGCTCTCCGGCGCGATCTGCGGGTGGTCGTAGAGGATGATCGGCGACGACAGCAACAGATCGCCGGCCAGCACCGGGAAGATGCCGAGGTTCTCGCACCCGGCCACGTAGCCGGTCGCCCATTCAGGGGGTTCGAGCAACGAGATGAAGCGGCAACCATCAGCGGCGACCAGCAGGTGATGCGCGATCAGTGCTTGTCGCAGCGCCCCGACTCGCTCGGAATCCTCGCCTGTACTGCGATTCTCCAACCGCAACCGCAGCCGGTTCACTCCGTAGGGTCCAGGCAACTCTTCTTTGCTAAGGGCAAGCACTCCTTCGAGTGGCAGGCGAGTCCGTTGCAGGAAACCCGCATCGCCGACCGCTTCCAGCTCGGCGCCTCCGGCAACGGAGAACGCCCTCTCGCAGGGCAGTTCGCGCAGGTCCACGGTGACGTCGACGTGCTGCTCGACGGCCTCGTCCCACGGCACGTACGAAGCGTCCTCGGTCTGCAGGGACTCCACCTCGACCCGCTCGGCGTTCAGCACGGTACGGCGTTGTGCCTGCAAGAAGCGGATCCGCACGGTCAGGACGGCCTCGTCCCCGTCGAGCAGGCAGTCCGTCTGCGACCAGGTCCGCTCGGACGGGTCGACCGCACCGTAGGCGGGCGGCATCAGGACGCCGAACTGCCAGCGCACCCGGTTCTTCCCGTCGGACGCGCGGTACGGGTACAGCACGTACCCCTCGAACAGCAACACGTCGGCGATCTGCTGGACACTCTCGAAGGACGGGGTCATTCCTGGCTCTCCTTCAGCAGCCGTTCGATCGCGTCGTCCCAGCCGGGCAGCGCCTCCCGGGCCCGGTAGCTGTAGAGCTTGTCGAAGGTGTCCCGCCGCAACTTCAGCCAGGCGGCCCCGGGGAAGTGCTGGTCCATCGCCTCGCGCCAGACCGGTACGGGGAGGGCGTACGACGCCTCCTTCTGCCAGGCGACCGGTGTCACAGACAAGGTGCCGGCCCGGCCGGTGAAGATCGTGCCGTTGAACAGCAGCAACAGCGGCACCCCTCCCTCGCGGACTGCGTAGAGATACTTGTGCGCGGCGACGTCGAAGTCGTAGCTGCACGGCAGATTGAGATCCACCTCGGTCGACCCGGTGAACCCCGGCACCATCTGCGTGACGAAGGCCAGTTGCAGCGGCTTCAGCGTCTCGCCCCAGCGGGCACGATCGCCGAACAGGTCCGCCAGACCATCAGCCTCTTCGTCGTCGTAGCGGCGCTTGATCGGCTCGATCCTGATCTGGCAGCGCAACGCGAGCGCATGCACCGGCGTACCGGTCGTCTCGGTGATCCTCAGGTGCAGCAGCACGGTCGGCGTCGCGGCGTACCGGTCGGCGTCCGCGCCGACGCAGGTGAACTCGAGGTCAACCACGGCAGCGCTCCTTCACCCGGGCGAAGAACCCGTCGATCCGTCCCCAGACCTCCTCGCCTCCCGCGAACCCCTCCCAGTACTGCCGGACGATGCCGACCAGTTCGTAGCAGGAGTCGATCGGGACCAGGTAGCACTCGAAGCCGTCGTCGAGCCGGCGCAGCAGCACCGCCTCCACGTCCGGGATCAGCTCGCCCAGCAGGGGATCCGCCGCGACCACCTCGTCCCAGCTGGCCAGGTCGAGCAACGACTCGGTCGCGCCGCCCGGACTCGGGTAGAACGCGACGTTCCTGTCCTGATCGGTCTGGTGGAAGAGGAAGGCCAGGTTCACCGGAATGCCCAGCGCTTCCCACTGCGCCGACGACATCGAGAAGTCCTGGTTGAACCGGTAGTTCTCCGGTACGGCGCGGTAGTGCCCGCGCGAGGCTGCCTCGGCGTTGAAGAGCAGGTAGCACGGCCGGCAGGTGCACAGCAGCCGGTGATCCGGTACATCCGCGATGTGCGAGTGCTCCGGACCGATCGGCACCGCGCACATCTCGCACTGCTCACCCGGCGCGAGTTGTTCCCGCACCCCACCCGTGAAGCCGCGAAGCACCGCCACCGGGTCCACAGGTGGCGGTGGTTTGTCCCGCGCGAGCGATCTCAGCGTCGATGAGGGCCTCACGCCGGCTGCCTCCCCGGTACTGCGACCTTCCAGCCGGTGGCGTCGGGCAGCAGCGGCAGGGCCTCGAGTGCCTCGGACCCGACAGGTGCAAGCGCACGCCCGGCCAGGCGGACGTCGTACACGGCGGTGCAGCGCGGGCAGGTGAGCTCGTCTCCAGTGAGTTCACCGTGGTGCAGGACGGACGAGCAGGCGGGGCAGCTGTTCCGGTAGGCGAAGTAGGTGCCACCGAGGTTCGCGACCAGGAGTTCGAGGTCTGCGACCACGAGCTTCTGGACCTGGCCGGGCGCCGTGACCAGGTCGAGCCGGTACCAGCCCTCGGTCTCCTGACTGGGCCGGAACGGCTCGATCGTCAGCAAGGTCTGCTTCTTGGCTGCGACCATTCCCTCCACGTCGACGGCGACGGCCTCGGGGGCGGCGTCCAGCACGGCGTTCTCCACCGTGAGCCGGACCGTTGCCGTCGAGCCGGGGCAACCGTCGCAGCTGCCCTGCAACCGTAGGTGCACGACTCCGTCGTCATCGATGCCCAGATAGTCGATCCCGCCGGCATGGGAGCCGAGGTACGGCCGGACGCTGTCCAGGGCGCCCTGGATCCGGGTCGCGACGTCGTCCGGGTGGAGATCGTGCAGCAACAGCATCCCGGTGACGAGATCGTCCTCCAGCAGGCCCCGGACCTGGGGTTCGTCCAGCCGGGCCAGCAGTTGTTCGAGGCCCGCGCCGTGCAGGGACAACACGGCGCGAACCAGCTCCTCGACCTTCTCGGTCACGTCCGGCTCGGCGCGCCGCTGGACCTCGTCCAGCAGCACGTCGATCCGCTCGCTCAGCGCTTGCGCGTCGCGACGGTCCATGTCAGTACGGCTTGACCGCGAGCGTGGGCGAGTGCAGATGGGTCTTCTCTCTCCCGTTCCCGACGAACATGTGCACACCGCACGGCAGGCAGGGATCGAAGCTGCGCACCGCGCGCATGATGTCGATGCCCTTGAACCGGTCGGGTGGGTTCTCCTCGAAGATCGGCGTGTTCTGTACGGCGTCCTCGTACGGCCCGGGGGTTCCGTAGGAGTCGCGCACACTCCCGTTCCACGGGGTCGGTGGGTACGGGTGGTAGTTCGCGATCTTGCCGTCGCGGATCACCATGTGGTGCGACAGCACGCCCCGCACGGCCTCGGTGAAACCGCAGGAGATCGCGTTGTCCGGGACCTTGAACGGGGTCCAGGTCTCGGTCCGGCCGGCCCTGACCTCGGCCATCGCCTTCTCGCAGAAGTGCAGCGCCAGCCCGGCCGCGTACGCCTGGAAGTAGGTCCGGGCCCGGTTCCGCTCGATCGCGTTGCTCCACCGCGGGATCTTCCACTCGTACTCCGTGGCCGGCTTCAGCGCGGTCCGGGGGAGCTGGATCTTCACGCTGTTGCCGGTGGCCTGGACGTAGGTGGTGTTGACCAGTCCGGAAAGCGCGGTCGACCAGAGGCGCGCGATCGGGCCGCCGCCGGTGTCGAGCGCCAGGTGGTCGGTGCCGTCGAACCAGCGCGGCGACATCGTCCAGCTGTAGGCGTTCGAGAAGTCGCGCTTCTGCGGCTTCGGCAGGGTGTGCTGGTTCCACGGGTGCCGGACGTCGACGGGGTTGCCCAGCGGGTCCCGGTCGACGAACTTCTCGTGGCTGCCGTCGGCCCAGTCGTCGTAGAACGAGCTGCCGAGCAGGATCCGCAGGCCGAGGTTGATGTCGACCAGGTTGTTGGTGACGAGCCGGCCGTCCACCACCACGCCCGGGGTGACGAACATCCGCTTGCCCCAGGCATCCATGTTCTCGTACTTGAAGTCGCAGATCGCCGGGTCGTTCAGACTGCCCCAGCAGCCGAGCAGGATGCGCCGCTCGCCGACGTGCTCGTAGCCGGGCAGCGCCTCGTAGAAGAAGTCGAACAGGTCGTCGTGCAACGGTACGACCTTCTTCATGAACTCGACGTAGCGCATCAGCCGGGTCAGGTAGTCGGTGAACAGCTGGATCGTCGCGACCGTGCCGACACCGCCGGGGTACAGCGTGGACGGGTGGACGTGCCGGCCCTCCATCAGGCAGAACATCTCGCGGGTGTAGCGGCTGACGTGCAGCGCCTCGCGGTAGAAGTCGCCCTCCAGCGGGTTCAGCGACCGCATGATGTCGCCGATCGTGCGGTACCCGTGGTCGCCGGCGTGCGGCGCCTCGGTTCGGTTCGCCAGTTCGAGCACGCCCGGGTTGGTCTCCCGGACCATCCGCTCGCAGTAGTCCACCCCGACCAGGTTCTCCTGGAAGATGTTGTGGTCGAACATGTACTCCGCGGCCTCGCCCAGGTTGACGATCCACTCGCCCAGGTGCGGCGGCGCGACGCCGTACGCCATGTTCTGCGCGTAGACCGAGCAGGTGGCGTGGTTGTCGCCGCAGATGCCGCAGATCCGGCTGGTGATGAAGTGCGCGTCGCGCGGGTCCTTGCCCTTCATGAAGATGCTGTAGCCGCGGAAGATCGACGAGGTGCTGTGGCACTCCTCGACCGTCTTGGACTTGAAGTTCACCTTGGCGTAGATACCCAGGCTGCCGACGATCCGGGTGATCGGGTCCCAGGCCATCTCCACGACGTCGGAGCTCTTGTCGGCGTCCAGCGCGGAGCCGACCTTCGGTTCGGTGGTGGTCATGGCTGGACTACCTTCTCGTAGCCGGTCGTGAGGGTCGATCCCTTGTGCCGCCATTGGGGCTCTTTGTTCGCCGTGTTCTGGGTGATCTTGCGCAGCCGCCGGATCACGGTGCCGTAGGCCGTGCTGGCGGCGACGGAGACCTTGCTGCCCGGTGGTTCGTCCATGAACGGCATGAACTTGTCCGGGAACCCGGGCATCGTGCAGGCGATGCAGATACCGCCCACGTTCGGGCAGCCGCCGACGCCGTTGATCCAGCCCCGCTTGGGCACGTTGCAGTTCACCACCGGTCCCCAGCAGCCCAGTTTCACCAGGCACTTCGGCGAGCCGTACTCCTTGGCGAAGTCGCCCTGCTCGTAGTACCCGGCGCGGTCGCAGCCCTCGTGCACGGTCCGGCCGAACAGCCATTGCGGTCGCAGTTCGGCGTCCAGCGGGATCATCGGCGCCTGGCCGGCCACCTGGTAGAGCAGGTACACGAGCGTCTCGGACAGGTTGTCGGGATGAATGGGGCAACCTGGCACGCAGACGATCGGTAGTCCGGCCTTCGACTTCCAGCCCCAGCCGAGGTAGTCCGGCACCCCCATCGCACCGGTTGGATTCCCTGCCATCGCGTGGATCCCGCCGTACGCCGCACAGGTGCCGACGGCAACTACCGCGGTCGCCTTCGGGGCCAGCCGGTCGAGCCACTCCGAGGTCTTCATCGGCTGTCCGGTGGCCGGGTTGTTGCCGAAGCCGGCCCAGTATCCGTCGGACTTGATCGCCTCGTTCGGAATGGAGCCCTCCACCACCAGGACGAAGGGTTCGAGCTCACCGCGGTCGGCCTTGTGCCACCACTCGATGAAGTTGTCCGCGCCCGTCTCCGGGCCGCACTCGAAGTCGATCAGCGGCCAGTGCACCGCGACCCTCGGCAGTCCCGGCAGCGCCCCCAGCACGATCTCCTCGATGCTGGGCTGGGTGGCCGCGGTGAGCGCGACGGAGTCCCCGTCGCAGCTCAGCCCGCCGTTCATCCAGAGAATGTGGACGACACCTTCGTCGGCCGTCTCCTGTGCCTGATCTGGTTCCAGAGTCATCGACATCGTCCGAGCCTCCTCAGGAGTTCTCCTTCGGACAGTACGTCCGGAATGCGCACCCGGACAGACACTTGTGTCGGGTATTAATGGCCCTTTCGCGTAATCCCGGATTCCGCGATTTCGCGACACCGTTTCGGAGCGTTAGGCAAGCCTAAGCTAAAGATATTCCAAGCTTATTCGACAAGGTCACCCGCGAGTCGTCGACTACCACCTTCCGTGACGGCTACCTTTGAGCACCGAAAGCATTCTCTGAGAGCCGTGCCGACATGTCCGCTGATCCCCCGCCGGACGGCCTCGACGGCGGCGTGTTCATCTCGCCGGTGGTCGTCGTCGCCCACACCTTCCCGGCCCGGCCGGGTTCGCTGCCTGACGCCGAGCTGTTCGTCCGCGAGGCGATCGAGCCGCTGGAGCTGGAGCCGGCCGAGAACATGGCGCTGTACGACGCGATCACGTCGGCCATGCTCGAGGCCGCCGGCCCCGACGACGGCGTCTTCGACGTGACCGTGCGGATCTTTCCCGACGGAGTCGAGGTCGAGGTCCTCCACGGTGCGGGACGGCGGGCAGGCGCGTCCCCACGGGTCGGCGAGGAGGCTTTCGCCGACTGGCTGACCGCCGTACTGCGCCGCCAGGGGCTCTCCCAGCAGGCGGCCGCGAGCCGGATCGGAGTCTCGGTCCGGACGGTCAGCCGGTGGCTCAGCGGGACGACGGAGCCCCGGCTGCGCGACCTCCGCCGAGTGCACGCGATCTTCGGGCCGCCGCCCGAGTAGACACTCCGGTAATGACCGGTCCGGTATTTCCGGACTCTGGTGGACATCAGCTCGCGGGTCTACGCTGCGAAATTGTCCGCATATGGCCGAATTCGTCAGCGCGCTCGGTCTCGTCACCCCGGAAGTCCGACAAATCCATCAGCAGGTGGTGGGGGCCACGACCGGTCCGGCTTCACGCATCCGCGCATCTGTCGTCGTGTCCGGCGTCGTCCAGGGCGTCGGTTTCCGGCCGTTCGTCTATGCCCTGGCGCGGGAGCTCGGACTGTCCGGCGAGGTCGCGAACACCGCGGCCGGGGTGATCGCCGAGGTGGAGGGTCCGGCGGATGCGGTCGAGGCTTTCGGTCGCAGGATCGCGGCCGACGCGCCGCCGCTGGCCGTGGTGGAGACGGTGGAGTGCGAGGTGGTGCCCGCACGGGGTGGCACGGACTTCGTCATCCTCGACTCCGCGGCCGGGGCGGGGCGCACCCTGGTCTCCCCGGATGTTGCCACCTGCAACGACTGTCTGACCGAGTTCGCCGATCCGGCCGACCGTCGCCACCGGCATCCGTTCATCACCTGTACGAACTGCGGGCCGCGCTTCACCATCATCACCGGCCTGCCCTACGACCGCCCGGCGACCACGATGGCTGCCTTCCCGCTGTGTCCCGACTGCGCCCGCGAGTACGGCGACCCCGCTGACCGCCGGTTCCACGCCCAGCCGATCGCCTGTCCCAACTGCGGCCCGCGTCTGTGCCTGACCACGCCCGCCACCGACCCGCAGTACGGCGAGGAAGCGTTGGCGGGGGCGCTGGGGATGTTGCGGGCCGGCGGGATCGTGGCGGTCAAGGGTCTCGGTGGGTTCCATCTGGTGTGCGACGCGACCGATGAGGCCGCTGTGACGACGCTGCGCAAGCGGAAGGATCGAGGCGACAAGCCGTTCGCGGTCATGGCCGCCGATCTCGACACCGCCCGGCGGATGACGGAGGTGGACGAGGTCGAGGCCGCGCTGCTGACCGGGCATCGGCGGCCGATCGTGTTGCTCAGAAGGCTTCCCGATGCGGCCGTTGCTGCCGCAGTCGCCCCGGGCAACCCGGATCTTGGGGTGATGTTGCCGTACACCCCGTTGCACCGGTTGCTCTTCGAGGGTTTGTCGGTGCTGGTGATGACGAGTGGCAATGTGTCGGGTGAGCCGATCGTCACCTCCGACGAGGATGCGGCCATCCGGTTGGCACCGCTGGCCGACGGGTGGCTGGGACACGACCGGGCGATTCACGTTCCCTGTGACGACTCTGTGGTCCGGATCGTCGCCGGCACGGAACTGCCGATCCGGCGGTCCCGGGGGTATGCGCCGTTCCCGGTCGCGCTGCCTGTTCCCGTCCGTCCGGCGCTCGCTGTCGGTGGAGACCTGAAGAACACCTTCTGTCTTGGTGACGGTCGCTATGCCTGGCTCTCCGCGCACGTCGGCGACATGGATGACCTCGCCACGCTGGCCGCCTTCGAGAAGGCCGAGCGTCATCTGGAGGAACTGACCGGCGTCCGGCCCGAGGTACTCGTGACGGACAAGCACCCGGCGTACCGGTCCCGGCAGTGGGCAGAGCTGCACGCGGATGGGCGGCCGGTGATCGGCGTACAGCATCATCATGCGCACCTCGCGTCCGTGCTGGCGGAGCACGGGTACGACGGGGCGGAGCCGGTGATCGGGTTCGCCTTCGACGGGACCGGGTACGGCGACGACGGCGCGGTCTGGGGTGGTGAGGTGCTGCTCGCCGGGTACGACGGCTTCGAGCGGTACGCACACCTGAGCTATGTCCCGTTGCCCGGTGGGGATGCGGGTGTCCGGAATCCCTGCCGGATGGCCCTGTCGCACCTCATGGCGGCCGGGCTGCCTTGGGACCCGCGGCTGCCGTCGGTACAGGCCTGCGGCGACGAGGAGTTGAGGCTGCTCCGGATCCAGCTGGAGCGGAACCTCGCCTGCGCGCCGACCTCGAGCATGGGTCGTTTGTTCGACGCGGTGTCCTCGCTGGCGGGCGTCTGTCACCGCGTCGGCTACGAAGCGCAGGCCGCGATCGAGTTGGAAGGGCTGGCCGTCGGATGTCCGGTCGACCGCGCCTACGAGTTCGGCCTGAGCGCGCCCGTCGCGGGCTTCCCCGGCCTGATCGATCCCACGCCCGTCCTGGCCGAGGTGGTGCAAGACGTCCTCGCCGGGGTCGGCGCCGGGGTGGTCGGACTGCGGTTCCACCAGGCCGTCGCGCGGGCGATGGTCCGGATCGCCGAGCGGGTCAGAGCCGATCGCGGGTTGTCCACGGTCGCCCTGTCGGGTGGGGTGTTCGTCAACCGATTGTTGCTCGCAGCAAGCAGTCGGGCGTTGTCCAAGGCCGGTTTCACCGTTCTGCGGCATGCGAAGGTGCCGCCGACCGATGCCGGTATCGCACTCGGGCAGCTGGCCGTCGCGGCCCGCGTGCCGGCACGAAGGGAGCAATCAGCATGTGTCTAGCGGTACCAGGACGAGTGGTGGAGATCCGGGACGAGGACGACACCCGGATGGGCAAGGTCGACTTCGGCGGCGTGATCAAGGACGTCTGCCTGGCCTATCTGCCCGACCTGCAGGTGGGCGAGTACACGATCGTGCACGTCGGGTTCGCGTTGCAGCGGCTGGACGAGGAGTCGGCGATGCAGTCGCTGGAGCTCTACCGGCAGTTGGGCGCACTGGAGGAGGAGTTCGGCGACCACTGGGGGATCGCCGCACGGCAGGCCGGGGAACGGCGGCCGCCGGGGACAGAGGAGACACTGCGATGAAGTATCTGGCCGAGTTCAGCGATCCCGATCTGGCCAAGAAGCTGGTCGACCAGATCCACGCCACGGTGACGAAGCCGTGGGCGATGATGGAGGTCTGCGGCGGGCAGACCCACACGATCGTGCGGCATGGCATCGACCAGTTGCTGCCCGACGGCGTCGAGATGATCCACGGGCCGGGCTGCCCGGTCTGCGTCACGCCGCTGGAGATCATCGACAAGGCGCTGGAGATCGCCTCGCAGCCCGGGGTGATCTTCTGTTCGTTCGGCGACATGCTGCGGGTGCCGGGCAGCGGGCGTGACCTGTTCCGGATCAAGAGCGAGGGTGGCGACGTCCGGGTGGTCTACTCACCGCTGGACGCGCTCAAGATCGCCAAGGACAACCCGGACAAGCAGGTGGTCTTCTTCGGCATCGGCTTCGAGACCACCGCGCCGCCGAACGCGATGACGGTCTACCAGGCCAAGCGGCTGGGCCTCCCGAACTTCAGCCTGCTGGTTTCGCACGTCCGGGTGCCACCCGCGATCGCGGCGATCATGCAGTCGCCCGACTGCCGGGTGCAGGCGTTCCTTGCCGCCGGCCACGTCTGCAGCGTGATGGGCATCTCGGAGTACCCGGAGCTGGCCGCGAAGTACAAGGTGCCGATCGTGGTGACCGGCTTCGAACCGCTGGACATCCTGGCCGGCATCCTGCGCACGGTGACCCAGTTGGAGCGCGGCGAGTACGTCGTCGAGAACGCGTACCGGCGGGCCGTGCGGGACGAGGGCAACCCCGCCGCGAAGGAGATGCTCGCCGACGTCTTCGAGACCACCGACCGCGCCTGGCGGGGGATCGGGATGATCCCGCAGAGCGGCTGGAGGTTGTCTCCGCGCTATCGGGAGTACGACGCGGAGTACCGCTTCCAGGTGCGGGACATCGCCACCGAGGAGTCGACGATCTGCCGCAGCGGCGAGGTGCTGCAGGGGCAGATCAAGCCGCACGAGTGCGAGGCGTTCGGCACGCTCTGCACGCCACGCAACCCGCTGGGCGCCACCATGGTCTCGAGCGAGGGCGCATGCGCGGCCTACTACCTCTACCGCCGGCTCCAGACGCCGGCGCCGGAGACCGCCTCGAAGACTGCTTCGAAGGCATCCGAGGCGGTGAGTTCTGTTGGCTGAGCGGGTGATGCTTCCTGATCCGGCTCTTCCCCCTACTTCCGAGGCGCAGCCGCCGAACTTCGACGGGTGGACGTGTCCTTTGCCGTTGCGCGACTACCCGACCATCGTGATGGGGCACGGGGGTGGTGGTCAGCTCTCCGGTGAGCTGATCGAGCACCTCTTCGTCCCGGCGTTCTCGAATCCGCTGCTGGAGGGGTTGACGGATTCGGCCGTGGTCACGTTGGGCGGTGCGCGGCTGGCGTTCTCGACCGACTCGTTCGTCGTGCAGCCGCTGTTCTTCCCGGGCGGCAGCATCGGCGACCTGGCGGTCAACGGCACCGTGAACGACCTGGCCATGTCGGGTGCGCAGCCGGCGTACCTGTCCTGCGGCTTCATCCTCGAGGAAGGAGTCGAACTGTCCGTCGTCGGCCGGATCGCCAAGGACCTCGGTACCGCGGCCGAGCGCGCGGGCGTCACCATCGCGACCGGCGACACGAAGGTGGTCGACACCGGTCACGGCGACGGCGTCTACATCAACACGGCCGGCATCGGGCTGGTCCGCGAAGGTGTGGACATCCGGCCGCAACGGGCGGTCCCGGGTGACGTGGTGATCGTCAGCGGCATGATCGGCGTGCACGGCATCGCGATCATGAGCGTGCGCGAAGGCATCTCGTTCGGTACCGAGGTGACCAGCGACTGCGCCCCGCTGAACGGCCTGGTCGACGCGATGCTCGACGCCACGCTCGACCTGCACGTACTGCGGGATCCCACCCGCGGCGGCGTCGCCACCTCGCTGAACGAGATCGCCAAGACGGCAGGGGTCGGGGTGGAACTGGTAGAGCGCGACCTGCCGATCCCCGAGACCGTCGCCAACGCCTGCGCCTTCCTCGGCCTCGACCCGCTCTACGTCGCGAACGAGGGCAAGCTCCTCGCGATCGTCGCCCCCGAGGATGCCGACCAGGTCCTGGCCGCGATCCGAGCCCATCCGCTTGGCGCCGACGCCGCGATCATCGGCGAATGCGTGGAAGCCCACCCCGGCATGGTCGTCACCAAAACCACCTTCGGTGCCACCCGCGTCGTCGACACCCCGATCGGAGAACAACTACCCCGCATCTGCTGAATGCCCTTGGCCACCGGCCGGCCAGTTCCCCGCCATCGACGTGGGCCGGCGGGTGCGCTGTCCGGCCGGTCCGCCCTGCCGAACTGCCGAACTGACGAACTGACGAACTGCCTAAGCGGTTCTCACAGGGCGTCCAGCCAGGTCTGCCACTCACCCAGCCCATCGCCCTTGGTAGCCGACACCTGAAGAATCCGCGCCTCCGGCTGCAACTGCCGGATCAATCCCAGACAAAGCTCCACATCAAAATCCACATACGGCAACAGATCGATCTTGTTGAGCAGGACGAGATCGGCGGTGCGGAACATGTAGGGGTACTTGGCGGGTTTGTCGGCGCCTTCGGTGACCGAGATGATCACCACGCGCGCGGTCTCGCCGAGGTCGAAGAGTGCGGGGCAGACGAGGTTGCCGACGTTCTCCACGAACACGAGCGAGTTGTCCGGTGGGGCAAGCTCCTTCAGGCCGCCGGCGAGCATCTGGGCGTCGAGGTGACAGCCCGCGCCGGTGTTGATCTGCACCACCCTGCTCCCGGTCGCGCGGATCCGCTGGGCATCGAGCCAGGTCTCCTGATCCCCTTCGATCACGAGGGTTTCGCGGACTCCGGCGTACGCGCGGACCGTGCTCTCCAGCAGCGTGGTCTTGCCGGAGCCGGGGGAGCTCATCAGGTTGATCGCGGTGATCCCGTGCTCCTGCAGCCGATGCCGGTTCGCCGCCGCCAGCCCGTCGTTCTTCGCCAGAATCTCCTGCTCCAGCAGGATCGTCCTGGTCTCCTCGACCGTCGCCGCCGGCGCATGGCCGTGCCCGTGCCCGTGCGCTTCGCCCGCTTCATGCTCGTGGTCGTGCGGGTGGTCGGCGTCGTGCGGGTGCTCGTGGTCGTGCGGTTGGTCGTGCTCGGTGACCAGGCTGATCCTGGTGCCGCTGCCTTCGCCGGAACATCCACAGGTGCTGCACATCGTCAGTGCACCTCCACCGAGATGATCCTCAACTGCTCGCCGCTGAGGATGTCTAGATCCGCGCTGCCACACGCGCACAGCATGATCGGGTCGTCCAGGTCGAACTCGTCACCGCACTCCCGACAGTACGCCCGCCCAGACGGCTCGTCGATGTCCAGCCGGGCGTCCTGCAGACCCGTGCCGTTCGCAACGATCTCGAAGCAGAACCGGATCGAGTCCACCACCACCCCGGACAACTTCCCGATCTCCAGGCGCACCGCCGCGATCGGTCCGTCGCCGACCTTCTCGACGATCGCATCGACCACGCTCTCCACAATGGCGAGCTCATGCACACCCCCGACGCTAAGCCGCCCCCCACCCACCCACAACCCCACCCGCCGCCCAGGCTCAAGACGTGCCGGGCAACTGCTGAGGTCGGGTGGGTGGCGTACGGAGTGACAGGAAGTACCGCGTTGTCAGTGCGCCTGAACAGCCCCGGTACGCATGGGGATTGACGCCGCGAGCGAGGTCTTCCTGTCGTTCGGTACAGCCGTGCCGGTGCAGCGGCTCGGGACGGCCCTATTGTGTGGCGACCCGGCCCACGTACGCCGGGCCTGTCACCTCTGAGAAATAACGGAAGGTCCCCGGACCACCGCCGCTGACGGACCACCTGGTCCGACGTACTACGGGGCTGTGGCTGATGTACTCCGGGCCGCGTGAGTTGGCAAAACTGCGGACCCGGACTCAGAAAACAAACAGCCGGTGGGGACCACGAGGTCCACCACCGGCCGTTGTTTTGTGTGGGTTTAGAAATCGCCGCCGAAGTCGCCGCCGCCGAAGTCCCAGCCGCCGGAGTCGCCGCCGCCGCCGTCGCCGCCGAAGTCGAAGCCGCCGCCGTCACCGCCGTCGCCGCCGCCGTCACCTCCACCATCGCCGCCGCCGTCACCGCCGCCGTCGTAGCCGGATGCGTAGTCGCCGTAGCCGCCGCCGGCGAACATGCCGCCGAGCATGGTGCCGAGGAACATACCGGTCATCACGCCGCCCAGGGCGCCGAACATGCCTTGTGCGTAAGGCGAGTAGGCCGGGCCGGCCTCCCAGTACGGGACGCGCTGCGGGCCGACCATGACCTTGCGGACGTCCGGCTCGGCGCCGGCGCGGACGCGCTCGGCGTCAGCGGCGCAGGCCGGTACTTCGCGGGGTGCGCCGCCCGGAGGAGACCACATCACGTCCACCACGGACGGGCCGTGCTGCGGGTTGAAGAAGCAGGACGGGCGCCGCTGCGGCAGGGGCTCGTCGTTGACCCGGGCGCGGACGCACGCCATCGCGTAGCGGCCGTCCTCCAGGATCTCGATCACGTGCTTGATCTGCTCGGCCTCGGTGACCTTGCCGACCGCTTCCTTGGCCGCCTCGTACGAGTCGAGGGCGCGCTGGTAGTCCTGCCGGGCGCCGTCGCCGAGGTCCTTGCCGACCATGTCCAGGTCGAGGTCCTGCAGCTCCTCGCCGAACTTGGTGATGTCCTCGTCCGCGGTGCGCTTGACCGATTCGAGCTCGGCCGAGCTGATCTCGTCCCTCTTCTTGGTCTGCAGCTGCGTGCGCCGGTACGAGCGGTAAGCCAGTACGGCGATCACGACAACCGCGATCAACAGGATGAATTCCATGACGCGCCTTCCTCGACGAGTGTTGCGTCGAGCCTACCGGGATCGGGAAACCGACCGAAATCTCCTGAGAATCTCCTGAAAATCAGTGGGATCGGGCGCCCTCGTACCGTTTCCTCATCGCCGGGCTCGCCGCGGGTCCGGAGGTGAAGACGAAGTCCGGTCCGTCGATTCGTCGGCCGGTCGCCTGGTCGACGACAACAGGCTCGACCTCCTTGCCGGTCTCGCTGTCGACCAGGATCATCGTCCGGTCCTCAGGCGCGAGCCGCTCGTTGCCCCACGCGGCCAGGGTGATGATCACCGGCCGCAGCGACAGCCCGAGCTCGGTCAGCACATATTCGTACCGCGGCGGCTTGTCCTGGTACTGCCGGCGCTCCAGCAATCCGTCGTCCACAAGGGTTCTGAGCCGCGTGGTCAGCATGCTCGACGAGATCTTCAGGTTGCGCTGGAACTCGTCGAAGCGGGTGAATCCGTCGAAGGCGTCGTGCAGGATGAGCAGCGTCCACCACTCGCCGACGTGCTGCACGGTCGTGGACAGAGGGCAGGACAGGTCCTCCAGCCGGAACCGGTTGGTCATCCCGCCTCACCCCACTCGGACTGCGCTTCGGGTCACTGCGCCTCGTGTCACTTCGATTTCAGCAGTAATTCTAGCCACCGGGCCGAACGCCACGCAGGGTGACGACAATGCGCGGGTTTCGAGTCACGCCGTGCGCATAATCGATTACTGCTGTCCCCGCAAGGTCTGGGACCACATCAGTGACGCCCTGGCCGGAAGGCTGACCCATGAGCCATCTTCCCCGACTGGCCCCGTTCCTTCACCGGCTGGCCCTGCCCCGGCTGGCCCTGCCCCGACTGGCACTGACCGCGGTGACGGGCCTCGCCCTGTTCGCGCCTGCGGCGGCCCTGCAGCCGGGCTCAGCTCAACCAGTCGCGACGCAGAGTGCACAACTCGAGCCGAGCTACGAAGAAGTCCCGCTGCGACCGAGCTCCGGAGTGCTGCAACAGAGCCCCGGTGCGCTGCGACAGAGCCCCGGTACGGCGTACGCGAGCGCAGCGGTTTCGCGGACGAAGCGGTTCAGCCTCGTCGGTGTGACCTGGCCGAGCCGGGTGAACTCGCAGCAGGTCGAGGTCAAGGTGCGCGTCCAGCGCAAGGGCAAGTGGATCGCCTGGAAACGACTCCCGGTCGAGGACGACCACGCGCCCGACCCGTCCGCCCCGGAAGGTGTCGAGCGATCGGGCACCGAGCCGTACTGGGTCGGCGACGCGAACGGCGTACAGGTCAGCCTGACAACGACAGACGGTACGACGATCCGCGGCGCCAAGGTCGCCCTGATCCAGCCGGGCACTCTCGCCACCGACGCGGAACCGCCGGCCACCGCGCAGGCAGTTCCGCCGATTGCCGCCCAGGCAGTTCCCCTGGCGGTCAGCGCCGCGCCGTACGCGATGCCGCCTATCGTCACCCGCCGCGGCTGGGGTGCCGACGAACGGTTGCGCGCCTACAACGGCGCGGCCTGTGCGAAGCCGAAGTACACCAGTACCGTGCAGGCGGCCTTCGTGCACCACACGGTCGACCGGAACGACTACACCCACACCCAGGTCGCGGCGATGGTCCGCGGCATGTACGCGTACCACGTCAGGAGCCGTGGCTGGTGCGATATCGGCTACAACTTCCTGGTCGACCGGTTCGGCCGTGCCTTCGAAGGCCGGTACGGCGGGATGCATCTGCCGGTGCTCGGCGCGCACACCGGGTCGTACAACGCGAACTCGTTCGGCGTCTCGCTGATAGGCAACTACGAGACCGCCGCGCCTTCGGCCGCGTCCATGGAGACGACGGCCAGGATCATCGCCTGGAAGATGGACGCCAACTACCGTTCGCCCCACACCACCCTCATCCTGGCCGGCACCAAGTTGCTCAGCATCTCGGGCCATCGCGACACCACGGCGACCGCCTGCCCGGGCAAGAATCTGTACGCCGCCCTGCCCTGGCTGCGGCAGCGGACACACATCCTGATGGGCAAGAGCGTCGCCACCGAGATCTACCGCTTCTCCCTCCGGCTCGGCGGGTTCCCGGTGGTCGGCCAGCCGGTCTGGGGCGAGCATGCGACCAGGACCGGACGGGCGACCTACTTCGGCGTCCGGGACATCCACTGGTCCGTTGCCACCGGTCCCCATTCGGTGGTGGGCTCGTTCCGCACCCTCTACCGGAAACTGGGGGACAGCCGGCTGGGACTGCCGATCACCGAGATGTACGCCGTCAAGGGCGGCAAGCGGCAGAACTTCCAGCGCGGGTCGATGGTCTATCACACCGCCGACCGCAAGGTTTACATCCAGTACAAGGCGCTCTCGTGAAGCGCGCGATGGTCGCCCTGGTCCTGGCCTCGACGTTGCTCAGCGCAACGGCCGAGGCGCGCGAGGCGTTGCCCGCCGACCAGCAGGCGAACACCACGATCACCGGACGCGGCTACGGTCACGGACGCGGCATGTCGCAGTACGGCGCTCAGGGCGCGGCGATCGCCGGACGCTCGGCCAAGCAGATCCTCGACTTCTACTACCCCGGTACGACGGTGGGGAAGGCGACGGGTGGTATCCGGATTCGGATCACCGCGGACACCACCGACGGGGTCCGGGTCGCGGCGGCGAACCAGCTGCGGATCCGCGACCTCAAGGCGGGCCAGGTCACAACGTTGCCCACGGCATCCACCCGGAACCAGTGGTCGATCGACCCGTACGGCGAACACGGGTCGAGGGTGAGGTCGTACAACGCCAGGACGAAGGCGTGGACCCTCTGGAAGACCCTCGCGGGGATGGCGCAGTTCGAAGGACCGACGGCGATCTCGCTGATCCTGCCGAGCGGGTCGGTGGTCAGGTACCGCGGCGCGCTCCGATCGGGGGATGTCACCGGCGCACACCTGGACACGATCAACGTGCTGCCGCTGGAGAGCTACTTGCGCGGCGTGGTTCCGCGGGAGGCCCTGGTGAGTTGGAAACCTGCCGCGCTCCAGGCGCAGTCGGTTGCCGCGCGCACCTATTCGGCGTACTACCGCAAACGCAACACCGCGCGGATCTACGACCTGTGTGACACCACCTCGTGCCAGGTCTACGGCGGCTACAACTCGGAGCAGACCGCGACCAACACGGCGATCACGGCCACGGCCGGCCAGATCCGCCTCTACAAGGGCAACCCGATCATCGCGGAGTTCTCCTCGTCGAACGGTGGGGCCACAGCAGCGGGCACGGTGGCGTACCAGGTGATGAAGGTGGACGGCTGGGACGCCTACCCGGGCAACAAGAATCCGCACGCCAGTTGGTCGGTGAGCAGGACCAGTGCGCAGTTGCAGGCGGCCTTCGGGGTCGGATCGCTGCGCAGTCTGCGCGTGACGAAGCGGACCGGTGTCGGTCCTACGGGAGGTCGCGTAGTGACGGTCGAGGCGGTCGGTTCGAGCGGCAAGCGGGTGTTCACCGGCGACCAGGTCCGGGCGAAACTCGGGCTCCGCTCGGCCTGGTTCACCTTCGTACCACCGCAGCCGGCGGCGGTTGGCATATCAAGCCAACCGGAAATCGGCTGACCGCGAGCCATTGACGCGGAATCCCTGCGACGGTTAGAAACTGACATCGATGTCAACCGCTGCCGCCCCAGGAGGAGCAGGTCGATGGCCAGAAAATTTGGTATATCAACTCGGAGGATCGCCGGCGGATTACTCGCCGCCGGGATGCTCGCCGCACTGCACGCCCCGGCCGCCGAGGCTGCGCCGGCCGCAGAGACAGCCCAGACGACCGTGAACCCGGCCGCACGCGCCACCGCGTCGTACCAGGCGCTGAACAAGTACTTCGCCGCCGGCCCGGGCCTGCTGCTGGAGGAGTATCCGAACACCCAGCAGAACCCGTACTCCTACGTCTGGCCGTACTCGCAGGCCGTGGTGGCCGCCGAGAACCTGGCGGGGATCCCGGGCATCGGGCGCAAGTGGTCCGATGAGGCCCAGCACCGCCTCAACGGCTACGAGCCCTACTGGAACGCGACGACCACGCCGAAGGGCTACGACTCGTACGTGCGCCCGCCGCTCGGCCAGGGTGGCGACAAGTTCTACGACGACAACGAGTGGATCGGCCTGAACCTGATCCAGCACTACCAGCGGACTGGTGACCGCTCGTCGCTGGCCCGGGCGAAGGAGATCTTCGCGCTCGTCGTGCACGGCTGGGACACCGATCCGGCGCACCCCTGTGCGGGTGGCGTCTACTGGACCCAGGCACCGTGGAGCCAGGACCGCAACACGGTGTCGAACGGCCCGGGCGCTGAGCTCGGCGCGCACCTCTACCTGCTCACGAAGGACCAGTCGTACCTGACCTGGGCGAAGCGGATGTACGCCTGGGCGCAGCAGTGCATGCTCGCCCCGAACGGCCTGTACTGGGATCACATCGACCTGGCCGGGACGATCGAGAAGACGCAGTGGAGCTACAACCAGGGCGTCATGCTGGGCGCCGGCACTTTGTTGTACAAGGCAACACACGACAAGAAGTACCTGACCGACGCGAAGGCGCTCGCGAAGGCGTCGCTGGCGTTCTACAACACCGACGACCGGCTCTGGAAGCAGCCGACCCGGTTCAACTCGATCTACTTCAAGAACCTGCTGATCCTCGACTCGGTCTCGCCCGACGACAGCTACAAGGCGACCATGCAGGCGTACTCCGACCGCGCCTGGAGCGAGGTCCGCGATCCGGCCACCGGCCTCTACCACTTCGCCGACGGCCCGGTCCAACTGCTCGAGCAGTCCGGCATGATCCAGATCGACGCGCTGCTCGCCTGGCCCCGCAGCCGCTACGACGAACTCGCCTGAACCGTCTGAGCCGCACTTTGCTAAGACCGAACGCCCCGCCTGCCAGTACCGGCAGGCGGGGCGTTGGTCTGCTTGCTAGCTGGCCGCCGTGGCGGTCTTGATCTTGACCTCGAGGAAGGGCTTGCCGTCGGTCGGGCTTCCGCCCGGCTCCGGGACGACGCCGGCGTTGGCCACCTTGTCGATCACCTTCAGGCTGGTCGCGTCGACCGTCCCGAAGACCGTGTACGCCGGGCTCAGGCCGGCCGCGTCGCCGTACACGATGAAGAACTGGGAGCCGTTCGTGTTGGGGCCGGAGTTCGCCATCGCCAGCACGCCGCGTCCGTACTTCAGCTCGGGGAAGACCTCGTCCTTGAAGCTGTAGCCGGGGCCGCCGCTGCCGGTGGCGGACGGGTCGCCGCACTGCAGCACCTGGAGGCCTTCGACGGTGAGCCGGTGGCAGGTGGTGTTGTCGAAGTACTTCTGCCCGACGAGGCTGAGGAAGCTCTTCACCGCGCACGGCGCCAGGCTGCTGTCGAGGGTGAGGCGTACGTCGCCGACCGAGGTGTTCAGCGCGACCGGTGACGTGCCGCTGGCCTTGGTCTTGCCGTTCGGCGGCGGGTTGACCTGCTTGCTGGCGGGCTCCGCGGACTTCGTGAAGGTGCAGTCGACCTCGGCCGCGAGCGGGGTCGGGCGCTTGTTCGGCGCCGCGAGCGCGGTCGGGATCGACTTCGGCTTGTTCTCCGGGCCGGGCGAGGTCTGCGCGCTCGGACTGCTGCTCGGCGTGTCACCGGCGGCCGGCGTGTCGTCCCCGGTGTTGGCGGCGATCACGAAGACACCGGCGATCACCACGACCACCGCAACGATCGCCGTGATGGTGATCGTCAGCATCTTCCGCTGGCGGGCGCGCTCGGCCTCCCGCTCGGCCATCCGTTGGGCCTTCCGCTGGGCCAACTGATGCTGATGGGTCTTCTTGGACATCCAGAGTTCTCCTCACCGCGCGGCAATCCTCGAGGAAAGCTACAACCTAACCCTGAGAAACCCCTGTAAATCAGTCCTTGATCTCGCAGATGGCCGCGCCGGCGGCGACGGTGGCGCCTACCTCGGCGGACAGTCCGGTCACCGTGCCGGCCTTGTGGGCGTTCAGCGGCTGTTCCATCTTCATCGCCTCGAGGACGACGATGAGGTCGCCCTCGGCAACGGTCGCGCCTTCCTCGACGGCGATCTTGACGATGGTGCCCTGCATCGGCGAGGTCAGCGAGTCGCCCGAGGTGGCCGCGCCCTTCCCACCGCCGCTCGCGCGCCGGCCCGGCTTCTTCTTCGCGCCGTTGCCGGTGGCGACCGCGGACGCGCCGAGTCCGGCGGGCAGGACGACCTCGAGCCGCTTCCCGCCCACCTCGACGGTGACCTTCTCCCGCTCGCCAGGATCCTCGCCGGGCTCCGGCACGCCGTCGTACGGCGGGATCTGGTTGTCGAACTCGGTCTCGATCCAGCGGGTGTGCACCTTGAAGCCGTCCTCGCCGACGAAGGCGGGGTCGGACACCACGGCAGCGTGGAACGGTATGGCGCTCGGCATCCCCTCGACCACGAACTCCTTCAGCGCGCGGCGGGACCGCTCGAGCGCCTGGGTGCGGTCGCGGCCGGACACGATCAGCTTGGCCACCAGCGAGTCGAACGAGCCCGGCACGGTCTCGCCCTGGTCGTAGCCGCCGTCGAGCCGGATGCCCGGGCCGGACGGCGCGTGCCACTTGGTCAGCGTGCCCGGTGCGGGCAGGAAGCCTCGGCCCGGGTCCTCGGCGTTGATCCGGAACTCGATCGAGTGCCCGGAGATCTCTGGGTCGTCGTAGCCGAGCTCCTCGCCGTCGGCGATCCGGAACATCTCCCGGACCAGGTCGATGCCGGTGACCTCTTCGCTGACCGGGTGCTCGACCTGCAGCCGGGTGTTCACCTCGAGGAAGGAGATCAGGCCGTCCTGGCCGATCAGGAACTCGCAGGTGCCGGCGCCGACGTACCCGGCCTCGCGCAGGATCGCCTTGGACGACGTGTAGAGCGTCTCGAGCTGCTCGGGCGAGATGAACGGCGCGGGCGCCTCCTCGACCAGCTTCTGGTAGCGGCGCTGCAGCGAGCAGTCCCGGGTGGAGATCACCACGACGTTGCCGTGGGCATCGGCCAGGCACTGCGTCTCGACGTGCCGCGGCTTGTCCAGGTAGCGCTCGACGAAGCACTCGCCGCGGCCGAAGGCGCTGATCGCCTCGCGAGTCGCGGACTCGAACAGTTCCGGCACCTCTTCCATCGTGCGCGCGACCTTCATGCCGCGACCACCGCCGCCGTACGCCGCCTTGATCGCGATCGGCAGCCCGTACTCCGTGGCGAAGGCGACCACCTCGGCGGCGTCGGCCACCGGGTTCGGCGTACCGGGGACCTGCGGGGCGCCGACCTTCTCGGCGATGTGGCGCGCCTTCACCTTGTCGCCGAGGGAGTCGATGGCGCTCGGCGGCGGGCCGATCCAGATCAGCCCGGCGTCGATCACGGCCTGGGCGAACTCGGCGTTCTCGGCCAGGAAGCCGTAGCCGGGGTGGACCGCGTCCGCGCCGGAGCGGGCCGCGACCTCCAGGATCTTGGCGATGTTCAGGTAGGAGTCCGCCGGGGTCGCGCCGTCCAGCGAGTACGCCTCGTCGGCCAGCCGGACGAACAGGGCGTCGCGATCCTGTTCCGCGTACACCGCGACACTGCCCAGACCCGCGTCGGCGGCGGCGCGGACCACCCGGACGGCGATCTCACCCCGGTTCGCGACCAGGACCTTGCTGATGCGCTTGCTGTCAGACACAGCTGAACTCCCTTCGGCAACGCCTGAGTCTAGGGTCAAGCGGGCTTCAGGAGTGACAGGGTGTTGATCACATCACCGCGGGTGGCCGTTCGAAGAAGGACTCAAGCACGACGACTGTCTGAGTACTGGTCACGCCGTCCACCTGATGGAGGGCGCGCAGAGTCGCCTGAAGTTGTTCCGTGCTGATGGTGCGGACCTTGACCAGGACCGAGGCCGGGCCGGCGATGATGTGGGCCTCCTCGACGGCCGGGATCGCCCGCAGTGCGTCGGCGGTCGCCTCGTCGCCCATCCAGCTCTCCGCGTCGAGCAGGACATAGGCCAGTACCCCGGCGCCGAGTGCGGCTGGATCCACCTCGGCCGTGGTCCGGCGGATCACCCCGGCCGCCTTGAGCTTCCTGACCCGCTCGTGGGCCGCCCCGGCGGACAACCCGACGGCCTGGCCGAGCGCGGCGTACGACTGGGTCGCGTCCTCCTGCAAGCGCGCAAGCAGCTCGCGGTCGGTCTGATCTACAGTCATCGGCACCTCTTGCTGAATTTGATCCTGTGTCGTAGAACAATAGCAGGATCACATTCGGATTTGCGAGGAAAATCATGACTATCACGCTGGCTGAACGACCCTCCCGGCTCCGGGCCGACCTGGTCACGCTGGACGAGCGGTTCGGCGCCGTCGCCCGCGGCGACGAGTACGTAGAGCGCCTGTACGACGGCGGTCGCTGGCTCGAGGGACCGGTCTACTCGCCGGCCTGGCGGTGCCTCCTCTTCAGCGATATCCCGAACGACCGGATGCTCCGCTGGGACGAGGTGTCGGGCGCGGTCTCGGCCTTCCGCCAGCCCGCCGGGTACACGAACGGCAACACCCTCGACGCGTCGGGCCGGCTGATCAGTTGCGAGCAGGGCAACCGCCGGGTCACCCGGACCGAGGTGGACGGCTCGATCACCGTGCTGGCCTCACACCTGGATGGGAAGCGGCTGAACAGCCCGAACGACGTGGTGGTCCGGCGGGACGGCTCGATCTGGTTCACGGACCCGCCGTACGGCATCACCTCGAACTACGAGGGCCACGCGGCCGAGCAGGAGATCGCGGGCTGCCACGTCTACCGGCTCTCCACGGACGGCGAACTGACCGTCGTGGCCGACGACTTCATCCGCCCCAACGGCCTCGCCTTCTCCCTCGACGAGACGCGGTTGTACGTCGTCGACACCCCGGCGCGGCACATCCGCCGGTTCGACGTGAAGGATGACGGGCAACTCGCCGGAGGTGACGTGTTCGCGCTCTGCGAGGCCGGGATGTTCGACGGGATCCGGCTGGACGCCGCCGGGCGGATCTGGGCGGCGACCCATGAAGGCGTGCACTGCTTCGATCCCGACGGCACCTTGATCGGCAAACTGCTCTTCCCGGACGTGGTGTCGAACCTGTGCTTCGGCGGACCCAAGCGGAACCGCCTGTTCGTCACCGCGACGACCTCCGTCTACTCCTGGCTACTCACGACGGACGGGGCTCCACAGCCGTACGATCACGGGTGACAACGCAGTCACCCGCGCGCGATCGATCGTGAGGAGCCCGCATGACCCTGCTCGAGCCGTTGGCCGGAACCGTGCCCGCCGAGTTCCAGAAGCTGGACGACAGGTTCAGCGGGATCCGCGGAGACGCTCAGTTCGAGCGGTTGTGGACGGGGGGCCGCTGGCTCGAGGGGCCGGTGTACTCGCCCGCGGGGCGGTACCTGCTCTGGAGTGACATCCCGAACGACCGGATCCTGCGCTGGGACGAGACGTCGTACCAGGTCTCGGCCTTCCGGGAGCCGGCCGGCAACACGAACGGGCACACGCTGGACCACCAGGGCCGCCTGGTCAGCTGCGAGCACGGCAACCGCCGGGTCACCCGGACCGAGCACAACGGCCAGGTCAGCGTGCTCGCGGACAACTTCGAGGGTCACCGGCTGAACAGCCCGAACGACGTCGTCGTCCAGGCCGACGGGACGGTGTGGTTCACGGACCCGGCGTACGGGATCGACAGCGACTACGAGGGTCACAAGGGCGAGATCGAGACCGAGGGGTGCCACGTCTACCGGATCACCCCGGACGGTGTGCTCAGCAAGGTGGCGGACGACTTCAACCGGCCGAACGGGCTCGCGTTCTCGAACGACGGCAGCCTGCTCTACATCACCGACACCGAGGAAGCGACCATCCGCGTCTTCACCGTGACGGAGTCAGGGCTGAGCGGCGGCAAGCTGTTCGCGGAGTGCGGCAACGGCGCCTTCGACGGGATCCGGCTGGACTCCGAGGGCCGGATCTGGGGTGCGGCCGGCGACGGCGTGCACATCTACCACCCGGACGGCGGCCTGCTCGGCAAGCTGCTGGTCCCGGAGACCGTCTCCAACCTCTGCTTCGGCGGCGCCAAGCGGAACCGCCTCTTCCTCACCGCCACCACCTCCCTCTACTCCCTCTTCACCACCGTCAACGGCGCCCCCCAGCCTTACGACCACTGATCGGCGACCGCCAGGACCAGACCGGGGTCCGCCGGGCACGTTGACGCTGTGCTCGGCAGACCCCGGTCTCGGAGGTTCTCGTTCTCAGAGCTTCTTGACCTGGTCGATGATGGTGAAGACGGCCAGGAAGCCGAAGGCCAGGAAGGAGAACAGCATGACCGCCGCGCGGACCTTGGTGATCCGGATCGCCCGCGGCAGCGCACGGGAGTTCATCCACCACAGCAGACCCGAGTAGACGAACATCATGGTGCCCGCGGTGCAGGCCGAGATGACCAGCAGGACGAGCGGCTGGTCCAGTCCGGCCAGCAGCACGATGATGCCGAAGGCAACGAGCCCCCAGACCAGGCCGAAGTACAGCTTGGACTCGGAGATCGTGGACGTGCGCAGGTAGCGGGCCTTGATCATGTCCGAGGCCAGCCGGGACGTGTAGTCGACGATGCCCGCCGCGGCCGCGAACAGGGCGAACGCGCCGATGGCCCAGAACAGGTAGCCGAACCAGTCGCCCACCAGGGTCTGCAGCGTGGTGCCCTCGATCTTCAGGAAGCTGATCTTGTTCTCCACCGCGGGATTCCCGAACAAGGTGGCATGCGCCAGCATCGAGGTGAACACGATCGTCACCACGGTGATCAGCACGAACGTCATCAACTGCTCGACGTTGGCGAACTTCCACCAGCGCCGCCAGCGGGCCAGGTTCTGCTCGTCGGGCGGGAAGGTGTAGCCGTTCGCGGTCGGGTCCGCCTCCGGCTCACCGGTGACGGGAGAGGTCAGCCGGGGCACGTGCGCGCCCATGCCGAACCCCTTGTCGCGGATCCAGTTGCTCTGGCAGAGGTTCTGCCCGCCGCCGGCTCCGGCGTACGCGATCGCACCCATCATCAGCGCGAAGCCCAGCGTCTCGACCGGGAACTCCGGGTGGGTGACGGCGTCGCCGAGCGCGCCGTAGGTCTTGCCGCGGATCGCGAAGATCAGCGCCAGAACCACCAGCAGCGCGACGGCCGCGATCTTGACGAAGATCAGCCGCTCGAGCATCACGTAGACGACCGGCGCCAGGGTCAGGATCAACCCGATCACGACCAGGATGCCGATCGCGATCCAGCGCGGATCACCCGCGCCGAACAGGTAGGTCAGCATCGCCGCGGACGAGGTCGCCCAGCCGGGCCAGAGGTTCGCGAAGTACGTCATGATCGCGAAGAACAGGCCCCAGTGCTTCCCGAACCGGTTGAAGCCGGTCAACGCTGTCTCACCAGTGGCCAGCGTGTATCGCTCGATCTCCATGTTCAGGAACCACTGGATGAAGACCCCGACGACGGCGCCCCAGAGGAACACCAGTCCCACCTGGGACGAGATGTACGGCCAGAGGATGAACTCGCCCGAGGCCAGCCCGACGCCGGCGCCGACCATGCCGGGTCCGACGATCTTCCAGGTCTTGGTCGGTGGCTCGGGTAGGTCCCGCACCTGAGGCGCGGGCAGGTTCTTGGTCGGCAGGTTGAACCGATCGGCTTGGTCTCTGGTTGTGGTTTCTGCCATGGGCTCCTCACTTCCTCGACCCCCCGCCTTTCGGACCATAACCAACTCCCACCTCACGGGCGACCCGACACAAGTCGCGCGTGGTGGCCGGGCGGGCTGGCAGACTCGGGTCCATGGGTGGGGCGACTGTGACTGCTGTGGCGGTGTCGTACGCGCCGGACAGCGGGCCGCCGATCGCGCCGGCGCTGGAGCGGCTGGAGCAACTGGTCGGTGAGTCACTCGCCGTCGCCGGCGGCCGCTTCGTACTGGGGGATGCGGCGCGGCCGGTGGTTGTGTTCGAGGATCCGGCCGAAGCCGTTGCCGCGACGCGGCATTTCCGCGATGCCGCCGCAGGTCTACCAGCCGGGCAGTTGGTCCGGATCGCCGTGTCCACAGGGATCACTGAGCGCCACGTCGTCCGCCACGCCCAACGCCTGAACGAGATCGCCAACCCGGGCCAGCTCCTCCTCTCCGCGCTCACCGCCGAAATCGCTCCAGCTACAGCCGGTACCGCGGACGCGGGTTCCGTGGGCGGGTTGTTCGTGGATCTGGGGCTTCATCGGTTGAGGGACCTGGGCGCGGCGGAGCGGGTCTTCGCCGTACAGGGCCAGGCGGCTGAGGCGTTGCGTTCGCTGGACGGCGTGCCGAACAACCTGCCGGTGATGTTCACGAGTTTTGTCGGGCGACACGCGGAGCTCGGGGCGCTGCGGGCGCAGGTGATGGGGAATCGTCTGGTGACGCTGACTGGTCCTGGAGGCAGCGGGAAGACTCGGTTGGCGGCGCAGACTGCCGCCGAGCTGGCGGATCGGTGGCCGGACGGAGTGTGGTGGATCGATCTTGCACCGGTCACCGATGGTGGGCAGGTACCTGAAGTCGTGGCCTCGGCTGTCGGGGTGCTGGCCGAATCCTCCGGGCGTAGCGGGCCGTTGATCGCGAGTCAGCTGAGCAACCGGAAAGCCCTGCTCTGCTTCGACAACTGCGAACACCTGCTCGACAGCGTGGCCGAGTTCGTGGTCACCGTGCAGGTTGCCTGTCCGGAGATCACCGTGCTGACCACGAGCCGGGAGCCGCTGGACGTTGCCGGTGAGGTGGTCTGGCGAGTTCCCTCGCTGTCTGCGAGCGAGGCTGTCTCCCTGTTCGTCGAGCGAGCCGGACCGGGCTTCATCCCTGACGAGGAAGCCGAGCAGGCGATCAGGACGATCTGTGCGCGACTGGACGGCATCCCGCTGGCATTGGAACTGGCAACCGCCTGGCTCCGCACGCTTACCCCGCAGCAGATCGAGGCTGGCCTGGACGACCGGTTCGGCCTGCTGGTCCGCAGTACGCGAGGTGCGGCCGTGCGGCAACAGACGCTGGCCTCGTCGATCGACTGGAGCTACGACCTCCTCGATTCCGACGAGCGCGAGGTGTTCCGCAGGCTGGCTGTGTTCGCCGGCGGGTTCACGCTCGATGCCGCCTCCGCTGTCTGCGGACTCCCCGGAGTACGAGAAGTTATCGGGCGGCTGGTGGACAAATCGCTCGTGGTGGCGGCGGACGCGCGGTACCGGTTGCTCGAGACGATCCGCGAGTACGCCGCGACGCGGTTGGCGGATGAGCTCGATGGTCTCCGCGATCGGCATCTCGACTACTTCCTGCACGTGGCCGAGGAGGCCACGCCGGAGTTGGACAAGAACCGCGACGCCTGGCGGGCGGTGATCGAGCCTGAGCGCGAGAACTTCCGCGCCGCCCTCGATCATGGCCGGTCCGGTTTGGAGACGGACAAGGGACGTCGGCTGGCGGCGGCGCTTCCTTGGTTGTGGAACCTGCAGGGGACCGGGCAGGAGGGCATCAGGTATCTGCGTCGGGCGATCGAGAGCAGTCCTGACGACAGGTCGTTGCTCCAGGCCCGCTTGCTCTACGGGTATGCGACGGTCGCCGACACGGCCGCGCCCTTCGGGTACGACGCTGCCCAGCGGGGGCTGGAGCTCACTACCGAGCTGGGTGATGACAGTCTGCGAGCCCGGTGTCTCGCGATGGTTGCGGTGCGCAATTACTACCTCGACTTCCAGGCCGCCTGGGATCGCTGCGAGGAAGGCCGGGCGCTGGCGGAGTCCATCGGCGATGAGGTGGCCCGGGATGCGAACCTCGGCGTGGAATGTCTGCTGCTGGTCCTTTGGGATCGGCACGACGCGGCTCGTCCGTTGCTGGAGACCGTGTCGGAGGGCCTGATCGCGCGGGGTGAGCGCGGGATCGCGACCGCCATGGTGACGCTGCTGTCCGACAGCCTGGCGTCGACCGGAGAGTTGCCGCTGGCTGTCGAGACCGCCCGGAAGGCGCTGGCGATCGCGGAGCCGCTCGGGGATCTCCACCGGGTCGGCATGGCGCGTGGGCAGGTTGCGCAACTCCTGGGCCGGTCCGGTGAACTGGACGCGGCGCTGGAGTTGATGCATCCGTTCCTGCGGCTGATCGAGAACGCCGGCACCTGGGTTCCCAGCCTCGGCAAGGTGATGGGCGATCTGTACCGCTGGAACGGCGAGTACGAGAAGGCGATCGACTGGCTGCGCCGCGACGTGCCGACTGAGGGGCCTATCGCCGACACCTACATCCCGGCGGTCACGTTGCCTGCGCTCGGCACTGCGCTGCGCCAGGCCGGTCGGCTCGACGAAGCTGCTGAAGCGCTGGATCGTGCGGTTGTGCTGGCCCGCCGCTACAAGCTGCCGCGGATCCTGGCGGATGCCTTGGAGCAGCAGGGTTATCTGGTTCTCGACGAGGACCCCGACAAGGCGGCCGACCGCCTGCACGAGTCCCTCACCTTGCGCGTGGACCACGGCCTGCGCCTCTACTGGCAGGACAGCCTCGACGCTCTGGCTCTCCTGGCCGAGCAGACGAACCGCCCCAAGGATGCCGAGCGGATCGCCCAACTGGACCTGGACGAAGCCGTCGCCTACGCACGCCGTACACGTGGTGCGCGCGGCCGTCCCTCGACCGGCTGGGCGAGTCTGACCCCGACTGAACGAGACGTGGTCGCAGCCGCGGTGGAAGGCCTGAACAACCCGGAGATCGGGGCCCGGTTGTTCATGAGCCGGGGCACGGTGAAGACGCACCTTGCCCACATTTACACCAAGCTCGGCGTCGCCAACCGCACCGAACTCGCAGCCCTGGCCGCCAAACGAACCTGACCGGCTGGACTGGTGCCTTATCAACAGGCGTTGGCGTTGTGACCGTGAGGTCCCGGAACCGGTAGAACAGCTTGCCGGCGGTCTCGGGGCGGTGTTTCCACGTCGGTGAACACCATCCTGCACCCCCGAATCGCTCGTCCAGTGAGCACTTTCCTCAACCACTTCCATCCCTCCGTCCCGTTGCTGTCACGCGCCGCGTCTCGGCAGCCCCGGGAAGAGCTGCGGCTGTCCCCAAGCGCGACCTTGTCCATGACTTCACCCTGTAACTTACGTGGCTTCACGGCGCTCGACCGTCTGGACTTTCTCCTTGTGGATAAGGCGAATCGGGGGTCGGCCAACTTGCAAGCGATGCATCACTCAGGGTAGTGTCGAATGCATGTTCGACGAGGATGTGGCTGACCTGGATGCGACCGAGACGCTGGTCTGGGCCGCCGAGGTGCATGAGCTGCGTACGCATGCCGAGGTTCGACTCGTCGAGCTCGCGCAGCACTTCGCCGACCTGCATCCCGACCCCGCGACGGTCCCCGGCCGGGTGTCGTTGGCCGGTGGTGAACGCGGTGTCGCGTACGGCGGTGCGGGCTGTCCGGCCGTCGCCGAGTTCGCGGCCGCCGAGTTCGGGGCGATGATCGGCCGCTCGGCGGGTTCGGCTGCCGTCTTCATCGGCCAGTCCCTCGCTTTGCGGCACCGGCTGCCGCGCATCTGGGCTCAGGTCAGGAGTGGTCACGGCGAGCCCTGGAAGGCCCGCACTATTGCCACTGCCTGTCTGGCGCTGTCGGTGGAGGCCGCCGCGATCGTGGACCGTCGGGTCGCGGGGATGATCGACACCGTCACGCCGGTGCGGCTGGAGAAGATCGTCAGAGCGGCTGTCCAGCAGGCCGACCCGGACGCGGCCCGCGCTGCTGGCGAGGCCAGGGCCAAGGAGCGCGGCGTCTGGGCGGGGCGCACCGACGACCACGGCACCACCACTTTGTATGTTCGTGCGGCCACCGGCGACGTCATCCACTTCACGGCGACCATCCGCCAGATCGCCGACGCCCTGGCCCAACTCGGCGACACCGACAGCCTGCCGCGACGCAAGGCCAAGGCGATCGGCATCATCGCCGACCCAGCGCTCACCAACGAACTCCTCACCGTCGCCCACCACCTCACCCCAACCACCACCGCCCCCAATGCCGAAGCGGTCGCGACCACCGCCCCCAATGCCGGAGCGGTCGGGACCACCGCGCCTGCTTCAGCAAAAACAGCACCAGACGAGGCCGGCACGGGTGTCGCGGCGAACCCCGCTCCAGATACCACCGACCACACCGCGCAGTGGCAACCCGCCGACCTCCCTGTCCTGTTGGCCGACGAGACCGGTGATGGTGCGGGTGGTGGGGAGGATGGGGCGACGGGATGGTTTGTTGTTGATGAGCCTGGCGAGAGCGACGAGGCTGATCGGGATCCGCCGGACCCCGATGACCCGGTCTACGACCGCTTGTTCTGTTCGGCTGGTCTACCTGAGCCAGGGGCGGCGGACGACCCCTGCGCGGAGACCCCTGAACCGGCAGGTGCCGGTGCAGGGATGGGCGGTGCTGCGCGCCAGGAGGTCGCGAGGAAGTTGGCGGCGATCAAACAAGGCGCCTACAGCGACCGGGGTGGCGGTGTCACCGGGCGCAGGCCTGCCCGGACGACGCTCTACGTGCACCTCACCGACCAGACGCTGCTGGCCGGCGGTGGGGTCGCGCGGGTCGAGCGCTTCGGTCCCGTCTTCGCGGCCCGGCTGGAGGAGTTGCTCGGCCATGACCAGATCGTCGTCAAGCCGGTCATCGATCTGAACGACAAGGTCAGCGTTGATGCCTACGAGATCCCTCGCCGGATCCGGGAGCGGGTCAAGCTCACTTATCCGGTCGAGCAGTTCGTGTTCGGCGCCGCCGAGACCACCGACAGCGTCGATCTCGACCACATCGCGCCGTTCGACTTCAACGCGACCGGGCCGCCGGGGCAGACCGGTACCGACAACCTCACCCCGCTACGGCGCTACAGCCACCGGGTCAAGACCCGCGGCGGCTGGCGAGTCCACCGCCTGGACGACGGCGCGCTGGAATGGACAACCAAGCACGGCTTCAAATTCCGCGTCGACCACACCGGAACCCACCCACTCGCGGACCACACCGGAACCCGCCCACTCACCGACCAATAGCAAGGATCAGTGGATCGGACTGCACGGCTGCGGCGACCGTGACTGTCCTCGCGCCACGCCAGGTGCCGCACAGTTCCATCGAGCACCAGCGGCAACGGCGGGGAGGTCATCGGGTCAGCCGGTCTTGGAGCCGATCGCGTTGTCTTGGGCGGGTGCCGCCGGGGCAGTCGCCGCCCTCAAGGACCTCAACATTTCCTGCCGAGGCGCTAGCTGGGCTTGAGCATCTCGATGGCTTTGGTGATGCGGCGGGCGCGGGTCTCGGGTTTCTTGGCCTCGTTGATCGCGTTTACGTGTTCGCGGCGGTGGCTGAAGCTGAGTTTGTCGAAGGCTTCGCGTGCACCTGCCGCAGCGAGCGCGGCGGCTAGGTCGTCCGGTACCTCGACTGTTCGCTCGGCGTCGTCTCGGGTGACTGTTACGGCTACCGAGTCGCCGGGGCCTTTGCCGAGGTCCGAGCGGATCTGTTTGAGCACGCCGAGCGCCATGCAGCCGCCCATCGACGCGATCGAGCCGCGGTAGGCGATCCCGTCGAAGCTCGCCTGGACCGGGATCCGCCCGCCGCCACCGAGCGCGTCGAGCACCTCGGCCGGCACCTCGACGTACGCGCCGCCGCCGTTGGCGTCCTGGATCACTGCCTCGAAGGTCTCCATCTCACTCCTTCGCTCGGGAGAGCTTGCTCGGCCACCAGACCCTGCGGCCGATGTCGTAGGCGAGGGCCGGCACCAGCAGCGACCGAACCACGGTCGTGTCGAGCAGCACGCCGAAGGCCACCATGAAGGCGATCTGCACCAGGAACAGGATCGGCAGCACCGCGAGCGCCGAGAATGTGGCGGCCAGGACCACGCCGGCCGAGGTGATCACGCCACCGGTGACGGCGAGTCCGATCAGCACGCCGCGCTTGGTGCCCTGCTCGATCGACTCCTCCCGCACCCGGGTCATCAGGAAGATGGAGTAATCGATGCCCAGGGCAACCAGGAAGACGAACGCGTAGAGCGGGATCGATGGATCGGCCCCCGGGAAGTCGAAGATGTGGTTGAACGCCAGCGCGCTGACCCCGACGGTGGCGCCGAACGACAGCACGTTGCAGATCACCAGCAGCACGGCCGCGACGACCGAGCGGAGCAGCAGCATCAGCACGAAGAAGATGACCGTCAGGATGGTCGGGATGATGACCCGGAGATCCCGCTTGCTCGCGTCCAGTACGTCGAGGTTGATCGCGGTGTTGCCGCCGACCAGGATGTCCGGGCTGACAGTGTCCAGCTCGGTGCGCAGGTGCTCGACCACCTTGGTCGCCTCGGGGGAGTCGGCCGCGACCTTCAGCGTCGCCTGCACCAGGACCTTGCCCTCGACCACCTTCGGCGGGACACCGGGCGCGGGTGAGGCCGAGGCCGCCGCGACACCGTCCACCTTCAAAGCGGTCTGAACCACCTGATCGGCCTGGTCCACCGGGGTGAGGATCTGCACGGGAGTGCCGGCGCCCGCGTCGAAGTGCTGAGCCAGCACCTCCTGGCCGGTGACCGACTCGACCTCGTTGAGGAAGAGCTCCTCCTGCGAGATACCTTCCGCCTTGAACGTCGGCAGGAACGCGCCGCAGGCGAGCAGCGCCAGCGCGGTGATCGCCCAGACCTTGCGCGGGCTGCGGCCGACCAGACCGGAGACGCGGCCCCACAGCTTGCGGCCACCCACCTGGTCCTTGGCGTGCAGGTGGTCGAGGCGCGGGATGGCCGGCCAGAAGATCCGCCGGCCGAAGGCCAGCAAGACAGCCGGCAGGAAGGTCATCGACGACACCAGCGCGCCGGCGATGCCGATGGCGCCGACCGGGCCGAGGCCCTTGGTGCTGCCGAGCTGGGAGAGCAACAAGCAGAGCAGGCCGAGGATGACGGTGGCGGCGCTCGCGGCGATCGGCTCGATCGAGGCCCGCCAGGCGACCTGCATCGCGTCGTACTTGCTCTCGAAGTCGTGCAGTTCTTCCTTGTACCGCGAGACGAGGAGCAGGGAGTAGTCCGTCGCGGCGCCGACGACCAGGATGAAGAGGATGCCCTGACTCTGGCCGTTGAGCTCGATCACGTCGTTCTTGGCCAGCGGATAGACCACCAGGGCGGCCAGCGCCAGGCCGAAGACGGCGGTCAGCAGGACGGCGATCGGCAGCACCGGACTGCGGTAGACGATGAGCAGGATCACGAACACGACGGCCAGTGCGACGCCGAGCAGAATGCCGTCGATCCCCCCGAAGGCCACGACGAAGTCCGCGAAGACGCCGCCGGGTCCGGTCACATAGACCTGCAGGCCGGTCGGGGTCAGCGTCTGTTTGATCTCCTGGCGCATCTGGTCGGCGACCGCGAACAGTACGGTCTCGCCTTCCTTGACCACCTCGTCGGCCCGGTCTCCGTCCAGCTCGACGGTGATCAGTAGCGCCTTCTTGTCCTCCGACGGGATCACCTTCCCGACCGGTGCCGCGAGGTAGTCCCCGATGGTCTTGCCGTTACCGAGGTCGAGCGTCGGCACGGTGGCGGCGAATTCGTTCGCCTTCTGCAGATCGGCCGGGGTGATCCCGCTGTCCCGCACGATCAGGACGAAGTACGGCAGGGCCTTGGAGTCGATGAACTTGGCCGACTCGTTGGCGACCAGGGTGGACTCGGCCTGTTTGGGCAGGAAGTTGGCGTTGTCGTTCTCCTGGACCTCGCTCAGCCGGCCGACCGTCGGGCCGCCGAGCGAGCCCAGCACGAGCCACGTGATCAGCACGGCGGCGATCCCCGCCCGCCAGGCCCAGCGCCGGTTCCTGTGCCGCGGCGCGGTCTCCTGCTGCTCCACCAGGACCCCCTCGTCGGTGTTCGTAGACAGGAACAGTACCGACTTCTCTCACCGGCCCACGGGAGGTGTGCGGGAGCCGTTTCGACGGCGTAACAACGAGATGACCACTCGGAAACACCCCGGTCATAGCGTCCTGGCCTAATCAGTGAGGTCGGATGATCGGAGACGAACGATGACGCTCGAGGCACGACCGGAGGTCGTTACTCCGCGCGACCAGGCCGGCGCGGTGGGTACGGTCGAGGCGCCACGGCGCGGGCGCTGGATCGACGTCTGGGACCCCGAGGACGCCGGGTTCTGGGCGGCGAAGGGGCGCCGGGTGGCGCGCCGCAACCTGTGGCCGTCGATCTTTGCCGAGTTCCTCGGCTTCTCGGTCTGGCAACTGTGGAGCATCGTGGTCGTCTCCCTGCCGGCCGCCGGGTTCGGCTACAGCACGGACCAGATGTTCTGGCTGGTGGCGCTGCCGAGCCTGGTGGGAGCCACGCTGCGGCTGCCGTACACCTTCGCCGTGCCGAAGTTCGGTGGGCGCAACTGGACGATGGTGTCCGCGTTGCTGCTGCTGATCCCGTCACTCGGACTCGCGTACTTCGTCAGCCGGCCGGACACGCCGTTCTGGCTGATGGCGCTGGTCGCGGCCACCGCGGGTGCGGGCGGCGGAAACTTCGCCAGCAGCATGACCAACATCTCCTTCTTCTTCCCCGAGCGGGACAAGGGCTTCGCGCTGGGCCTCAACGCGGCCGGCGGCAACCTGGGCGTGGCGGTGGTCCAGTTGCTGGTGCCGATCGTGATCGTGGCGGGCGCGGGGCTGTCGCTCAACCGGGCCGGGCTGATGTGGATTCCGCTGATCCTGCTGGCGGCGGTCCTGGCGTGGCGAGTGATGGACAACCTGACCGCGGCGACCTCGTCCTTCCGTGCCTCCGTGGCAGCGGCGAAGCGGCCCCACACCTGGGTGATCTCGTTCCTCTACATCGGCACCTTCGGGTCGTTCATCGGCTTCTCGGCGGCCTTCCCGCTGCTGATCAAGACGACGTTCCCCGAGATCACGGTGGCCCACATCGCCTTCCTCGGCGCGCTGGTGGGGTCCGTGTCCCGGCCGTTCGGCGGCAAGCTGTCCGACGCGGTCGGCGGCGCCTGGGTGACGGTCTGCGCGTTCGTGGTGATGGGCATCGGGATCCTCTCGGCGATCGTGGCGCTGAAGGCCGAGAGCTTCACCGGGTTCCTGCTCAGCTTCCTGGTGCTGTTCGTGGCCAGCGGCGCCGGCAACGGTTCGACGTACCGGATGATCCCCGCGGTGTTCCGGCAGACCACCCGGGACCTCGACGGCGGGCCCGACCTGGTCCGGGCCCGCCGGGAGGCCGCTGCCTGCATCGGGATCGCCTCGGCGATCGGTGCGTACGGCGGGTTCCTGGTGCCGCGGGGCTTCGCGATGTCGAGCGGCCACTACGGCTCGCTCGTCCCGGCGCTCTACTGCTTCTGCGCCTTCTACGTGGTCTGTCTGGGGCTGACCTACTTCTGCTACCTGCGTCGGGGTGGCCCGCTCAGCCATGAGCGCGTGTGACGGGAGTCGACACCCACTGCCCGTACTGCGCTCTGCAGTGCGCGACGACTCTGCACCCGGCCGACCGGCCGGGTGCAGGGCCGGACACTGGGCGAGAGGCTGGGCGGGGCGCCGTCACCGTGAAGCCGCGGGAGTTCCCGACCAACCGGGGCGGGCTGTGCCGCAAGGGCTGGACCGCTCCCGAGGTGCTCACGGTTCCGGACCGGCTGACGAAGCCGCTGGTCCGGGACGACTCCGGAAGTCTGGTCGAGACGACCTGGGAGCACGCGCTGGACTTCGTCGCAGACCGGCTCCGCTCGCTGCAGGTCGAGCACGGCAACGACTCGGTCGCAGTCTTCGGCGGTGGCGGGCTGACGAACGAGAAGGCCTATGCACTCGGCAAGTTCGCCCGAGTCACCCTGCGGACCTCGAACGTGGACTACAACGGCCGCTTCTGCATGTCGTCCGCGGCGGCCGCGACGAACCGGGCCTTCGGCATCGATCGCGGCCTGCCCTTCCCGCTGGCGGATCTCGGCGGCGCCGGCGCGATCCTGTTGGTCGGCAGTAACCTCGCCGAGACGATGCCGCCCGCCGTCGCGCATCTGGCCGGCGCCCGGGACGCGGGCGGGCTACTGGTGGTCGACCCACGCCGTACTGCGACCGCCGGGCTGAGCGAGGACGGCGCCGGGATCCACCTGCAGGCGACTCCCGGGAGTGACCTGGCTCTGGTGCTCTCGCTGACTCACGTGATCCTGCAGGAGGGCCTGGCAGACAGCGCGTACCTGGCAGAGCGGACGGATGACCCGGACGGGCTGTTCCGCTCCACCACCGCCTGGTGGCCGGAGCGAGCCGAGCGAGTCACCGGCGTACCGGCTGTGACGATCAGGAAGGCTGCGCGGGTGTTGGCGGCGGCTGCTCCGGTCCATCGCGGGGCAGGGGCGTTCATCCTGACCGGCCGGGGTGCCGAGCAGCACATTAAGGGCACGGACACCGTCACGGCCTGCATCAACCTCGCCCTGGCGCTTGGGCTGCCAGGGCGGCTCGGTAGCGGTTATGGCTGCATCACCGGGCAGGGCAACGGCCAGGGCGGCCGCGAGCACGGCCAGAAGGCAGACCAACTCCCCGGCTACCGGAGCATCGCCGACCCCGAGGCGCGCGCCTACGTCGGGGGCGTCTGGGGTGTCGACCCCGACGAACTGCCCGGTCCCGGCCGCAGCGCGGTCGAGTTGATCGACGCCCTCGGTACGCCGGACGGGCCTCGTGCGTTGCTCGTCCACGGCAGCAACCTGGTGGTCTCGGCACCGAAGCTGGCCTCGGTCCGCGAGCGACTCGCGGCGCTGGACCTGCTGGTGGTGGCGGACGTTGTCCCGAGCGAGACCGCCCTGCTCGCCGATGTCGTCTTCCCGGTCACGCAGTGGGCCGAGGAGGAGGGCACGATGACCTCCCTGGAAGGACGCGTGCTGCGCCGGCGGGTCGCAGTACCGGCTCCTGGCGAAGTGCGGAGCGATCTTGCAGTGTTCGCCGGGCTGGCCGAACGGCTGCGTCCCGAGGTGCCGTTCTCGACGGATCCGGCCGCTGTGTATGACGAGTTGCGGGTCGCGAGTGCGGGTGGGATCGCCGACTACTCGGGGATCAGCTGGGACCGGCTGGATGCCGGCGAGGCCGTCTTCTGGCCCTGTCCGTCCGACGAGCACCCTGGTACGCCGCGGCTCTTCGCGGACCGCTTCGGTACTCCGGACGGCCGGGCGCGGGTCGTCATCGTGGATCACCGGGCGGTCGCCGACGACCTGCGGCCGGACGCGCCGTACTACCTGGTGACCGGGCGGTTGCTGCAGCACTACCAGAGCGGAGCGCAGACCAGGCGGGTCGCCGAACTGGCCGAGGCGGAGCCGGAGGTGTTCGCCGAGATACATCCGCGGGTCGCCGCGCAGTTGGGGATCGTGGACGGGCGGCCGGTCCGGTTGCGGACCACTCGGGGTTCGATGGTGCTGCCGGCGCGGGTGACCTCCGACGTACGGCCGGACACGGTGTTCGTGCCGTTCCACTTCGGCGGTGAGGGCAGCGTGAACGAGCTGACCAACGACGCGCTCGATCCGGTCTCGCGCATGCCGGAGTTCAAGGTCTGCGCGGTGGAGCTGACCGCTGAGACCTCGCCCGACTTCACCACCCGCAGCCGGCTGGCCGTGCAGACCGCCGAGTCGTCGCCGGGCGGTGGGTTCGTAGCGGCCCGCGGGTCCGCGCAGCCGACGGCGGATGCCGCGCAGACAACCGGCCAGCAGGTACGGCGCGCCGTGGTGCTCGGCGGCGGGGTGCGAGCCGTCCGGGCGGCCGCCACTCTGCGGGAGAGCGGGGTCGCGGTGACGGTGGTGCATGCCGGTGAAACCCTGCTGGACAAGGCGATTCGACCCACAGCGGGTCGGCGGATCACCCGAGCTGTTCGCGAGCTCGGCATCGAGGTACTGCTCAACGCCACGGTGGAAGGGACCGAGCTCAAGAACGGTCGATTCCGTTCCGTGACGGTGAGCGGCCGGGCTGTCTTCGGAGAGCTGCTGGTTGACGAGCCCACCGACGATGGGCTGGACGATGTCGTCCGGATCACCGCGGGCGGGCTCGACGTACTGATTCTCGGCGGTCGGGATGAAGAGGGCGAGGCCGTCCGGCTGGAAGACGGCGAGCGCTACGTCCGGGCGGTACTGCGGGACGGCGTGGTGCGGGCGGCCGTGGCGATCAGTGCGCCGGAGGTGGCCGCCGAACTCGTCCTGCTGGCCGATCGGCAGACGCCGGTGCGGGCGGATTCGTTGCTGGCGGCACCTGAACCGCCGAAGCGCAAGGCATTGACGGTCTGCCGGTGCAACGGCGTGACCAGGGCCGCGATCGAGGCGGCGTGGCAAGCGGGTGCCGACAGCGTGGCCGGCATCGCGGCGACAACCAGAGCGACCACCGGTTGCGGCAGCTGCACAGGCGCTGTCGGTGACCTTCTCGACCGGCTCCGGCGCGGCGAGACCGAACCCGTGCCGACCAGGAGGGCAACCATGACAGAGTTGAAGAAGGCCCGGCATTTGGTGATCGTGGGCGGCGGTATGGTCGCGCACCGGCTGGTCGAGGCGCTACGGTCCCGCGACACCGGGATCGAGTGGCGCATCACCGTGCTGGCCGAGGAGCCGCGGCTGCCCTACGACCGGGTCGCCCTGACCAGCTACTTCTCCGGCCGGGACCCGCACGACCTCTCGCTGGGTGAGCCGGAGCTCTGGGACGACCCGGCGGTGACCCTACGCAAGGGCGTCACGGTCGCTTCTCTCGACGCCGAGGCGCGCACGGTGCAGACCACTCGCGGCGACGTGATCGGCTACGACGAACTGGTCCTCGCGACAGGCTCGAGCGCCTTCGTTCCGCCGGTCAAGAACAGCGACGTCAACGGCTGCTTCGTCTACCGGACCATCGACGATGTCGCCGCCCTCCGGGTGTACGTCGAGAGGTTGCGGTCCGAGGGCAAGGAGGTTCGCGGCGTTGTCGTCGGTGGCGGCCTGCTCGGGCTGGAGGCGGCCGGCGCCCTGCGTGCGTTGGGTGCGGCGACGAAGGTGGTCGAGTTCGCGCCGCGGTTGATGCCGCTGCAGGTGGACGAGGGCGGCGGCAGCGCGCTCGCCCGGCTCATCCGCGGCCTCGACGTGGACGTGCTGACCGCGACTCAGGTCACCCGGGTGAAGACGACCTCGCAGGGAGCCGCCCGGGCGATGGCTGTTGCCGATGGCCCGGATCTGCCCGCGGACGTCGTCGTCTTCGCCACCGGAGTCCGGCCGCGCGACGAACTCGGCCGAGCCGCCGGCCTCGAGATCGGCGAACGCGGTGGTGTGGTCGTCGACGACACCTGCCGTACTTCGGTGCCGGGTGTCTGGGCGATCGGCGAGGTCGCCTGCATCGAGGGACGCGTCTGGGGACTGGTCGCCCCTGGCTACGCGATGGCCGAGATCGTGGCCGACCGCCTCCTCGGTGGCGAGGCGACCTTCCCCGGTGCCGACTCGTCGACCAAGCTCAAGTTGCTCGGTGTCGACGTGGCCAGCTTCGGTGACGCCTTCGGAGCCACGGAGGGCGCGCTCGACATCGTGTACGCCGACCCGGTGGCGGGGGTCTACAAGAAGCTGGTGCTGTCCGACGACGCCCGCACGTTGCTGGGTGGAATCCTCGTCGGCGACGCGTCGGCGTACTCGGCCTTGCGACCGATGGTGGGTCGTGAGCTCGGCGCAGACCCCGCGTCCTTCCTGCTGCCGGAGGGATCGCAGCCCGCGCAACTGGAACTGCCGGACGACGCGCCGGTCTGCTCGTGCAACAACGTCGCGGCCGGGGCCATCCGCTGCGCGGTGCGCGACGAAGGATGCGGCGATCTGAAGTCGCTGTGCGGCAAGACCAAGGCCGGCACGAGCTGTGGATCGTGCCTGCCGATCGTGAAGAACCTGCTCAACGCCGAACTGGCGGCGGCCGGTGTCGAGGTCAGCAAGGCGTTGTGCGAGCACTTCGCGCTGTCCCGGGCGGAGCTGTTCGACGTGGTGCGGGTGACCGGGCTGCGCACCTTCAGCGAGATCGTCGACCGGCACGGAACTGGCCGCGGTTGCGACATCTGCAAGCCCGTGGTCGCCTCGATCCTGTCCAGTCTGGACCCGGCCGGCCACGTGCTCGACGGAGAGCGCGCGACGCTGCAGGACACCAACGACCACGTGATGGCGAACATCCAGAAGGACGGCACGTACTCCGTCGTGCCGCGGATCCCGGGTGGCGAGGTGACGCCGGAGGGCCTGATCGCGATCGGCCAGGTGGCCCGCGACTTCGGCCTCTACACCAAGATCACCGGCGGGCAGCGGGTCGACCTGTTCGGCGCCCGGATCGAACAGTTGCCGGCGATCTGGCAGCGGCTGGTGGACGCCGGGTTCGAGTCCGGCCATGCCTATGGCAAGGCGCTGCGCACGGTGAAGTCCTGCGTCGGCTCCACCTGGTGCCGGTACGGCGTACAGGACTCCGTCGGGATGGCGATCGCGCTGGAGCTGCGGTACCGCGGGCTGCGGTCGCCGCACAAGCTCAAGCTCGGCGTCTCCGGCTGTGCTCGGGAGTGCGCCGAGGCCCGCGGCAAGGACGTCGGCGTGATCGCCACCGAGAACGGGTGGAACCTCTATGTCGGCGGCAACGGCGGCATGACGCCGCGGCACGCGCAGCTGCTCGCCTCCGACCTCACCGACGAGCAGTTGCTGCAGGCAATCGACCGGTTCCTGATGTACTACATCCGCACCGGTGACCGGCTGCAGCGGACGGCCGTCTGGATCAACGAGATCGACGGAGGTCTCGACCACGTCCGCGACGTCGTGCTGAACGACAGCCTCGGCATCGCGGCCGACCTGGACGCGGCGATGGCCGCGCACGTCGACTCCTACGTCGACGAGTGGCAGGCCACCTTGCAGGACCCGGACAAGCTGGCCCGGTTCGTGTCGTTCGTGAACGCGCCGGACCAGCCCGACGCCGACCTGCGGTACGTGGTCGAACGCAACCAACCTCGGCCGGCGACCCCGGCCGAACGCGGTCAACTGGAGCCGGTGCTGCTCGCCGGCCCCCGATTGGAGGTACGTCGATGACCCTGTCGCCGATGACGGAGGCGGCGATCACCGCCGTACCGGTCTGCGCGTACGACGCGCTGCTGCCGGAGCGAGGTGTCGCCGCGCTGATCGGGGATCGCCAGATCGCGGTGTTCCGCACCTACGACGGCGAGGTGTATGCCCTGGGCAACCAGGACCCGGTGAGCGGGGCGAACGTGATGTCGCGCGGCATCGTGGGCAGCCGCGGTGACGTGCCGACGGTGGCGTCGCCGATGTTCAAGCAGGTATACGACCTGCGCACCGGTGTCTGTCTGGACGACCCCGAGGTCAGCATCCCGACGTACCGGGTGAGGGTGGCCGACGGCCAGGTGATCGTCGGTGACTAGGCCCGGTCCGCTGAGCGGCTGCACGATCGCCGTCACCGCGCACCGGCGGGCGGACGACCTGATCGCGTCGTTCGAACGCCGGGGCGCGAAGGTGCTGCACGCGCCGACGCTGCAGATCGTGCCGGCCGCCGACGACCAGCCGCTGATCGAGGCCACCCGGCGGGTGATCGCGAACCCGCCGGACGATGTGGTGGTCACCACCGCGGTCGGGTTCCGCGGTTGGGTCGAGGCCGCGGACACAGCTGGCCTCGCGGCGGACCTGCTGACCACGCTGGAGTCGTCGCGGCTGCTCGCACGCGGTCCGAAGGCACGCGGTGCGATCCGCGCGGCCGGGTTGGTCGAGCACTGGTCCGCCCGGACCGAGACGACGGCCGAGGTCGTCGACTGGTTGCGCGACCAAGGCGTCGCCGGTCGGAAGATCGTCGTTCAGTTGCACGGCTTGTCGGATCCCGCGCTGCAGGACGAACTCCGCGCGGTCGGTGCTTCGGTGCGCGGACTCGAGGTGTATCGCTGGGGGCCGGCGCCGGATCCGGCCGCCGTCGAGCGGGTGATCGGTCAGATCGGTTCGGGTGGAGTCGATGCTGTCGTGCACACCTCCGCGCCGGGTGCGCAGGCCCTGCTGGATGCGGCCGCGCTGACGGGTCAGTACGACGCATTGGTGTCGGCGTTGCGGACCGGGCGGGTGTTGAACGCCTGCGTCGGGCCGATCACCGCTGGGCCGTTCGTGGCGTTGGGGTTGGAGCCGCTGGTGCCCGATCGCTTCCGGCTCGGTGCGTTGATCCGGATCGTCACGGATCGGCTGACAGACGACAATGCTCGCTCGATCGAGACGGCCTTCGGGCAGTTGGTGATTCGTGGCGGCGCCGCGGTGCTGGATGGGGTCGTGTTGCCGCTGGGGCCGGGTCCGCGCGCAGTACTGGCTGCGTTGGTGGCGGCCGGTGGGGATGTCGTGTCTCGACCTGCTTTGTTGGCTGTTCTGCCTGGTGCTGAAGACGTTCATGCGGTGGAGGTGACCGTCAACCGGCTCCGTACTGCGGTCGGGCGGCCCGAGTTGGTTCGTACCGTTGTGCGGCGGGGGTATCGCCTGGCCGTGGAACCAGCAGGCGTGCCCACATGACGGCCGCTGTAGGTGGCGTCGACCTGATCGCGGCCGCGCACGGGACCGCGGATCCTCGCGGGATCCGGACGATCCACGCGCTCGTGCGGCTGATGGCGGCGCAGCGACCGGAGCTGCCGATCTCACTCGGCTTCGTGGATGTGGATGTGCCGGCGTTGCCTTCACTCGTGGACCGGGTGGTTGCTGATAGCAACCAGGCGGTGGTGGTGCCGTTGTTGTTGAGCAGTGGTTATCACGTTGCTGTGGACGTCCTTGGCGAGGCTGCGCGCCGTCCGGGTCAGGTGCAGGCTGCTGCGGCGCTGGGGCCTGATCCTTTGTTGGCTGAGGTTCTTGCCGATCGGTTGCGGGAGAGCCTGGATCCCCGGTCAGGCGGCCTTGAGGAGATCGATCAGGTTGTTCTCGCCGCCGCTGGGTCCTCGGACCGCCGGGCTCTTCTCGATTGCTCTGCCACCGCTGCGATGCTCTCCGCCCTGATCGATCGTCCGGTCGAAGTCGGCTACGTCTCCGGCGCCGGCGAACGCCTCGCCCCCGTCCTCGCCCGGACTACCGGCCTCGCCGGCCCCGCGGCCCGCAGTACCGGGCGGGTTGCTGTGGGTACCTACATGCTGGCGCCTGGGTTCTTCGCGGATCGCGTGCGGCGCATCGCCGGCGACCTACCTGTCAGCGCACCTCTCGGCGCGGACCCCCGCGTGGCTGGCCTGGCTCTTGCCCGGTACGACGCGACGCGGCTCCTGTCGGCGGTGGCCGTCTAGGGGAGTCAGCGGCGGAGTGCCGTATACGCGCCATGCACCAGCACGAACTCGTACATGTCGTCGACCAGCTGCCCGGCCGGTTTGGCTATCGCGCGGGGCGGCAGGTGGCGATGATGACGCCGGTGGTTGTGGTCACGCTGTCGGTGAGCTCGAGGTCCTGGCGCGCAGCGGGGTCGAAGAGACGTTTGCCGGTGCCCAATACCAGTGGGTGGACGAGGATCTTGTACACGTCGATCTGCCCCTGGATCGAGCTGATCAGGGCGCCACTGCCCAGGATGATCAGGTTATGTGATGCCTTGAGGGCAGGGATGTCCGCCGCCTTGACGACAGTGGAATTCGCCCAGGGGAGCGGCTCGGCCAGCGTGTTCGAGACGACGTACTTCTGCTGCCGGTTGAGCGCCTCGGTGTACGGGTTGTCCTTCTGCTTCGGCCAGAAGTCAGCGAAATCCTCATAGGTCCGACGCCCGAGCAACAACGCCGCCGGCGCCGCCTCCGGGTCGCCCATCACCCGCCCCATAGCGTCCTGGCTGTACGGAACAGCCCACCCGCCGTACTCGAACCCACCTCGGGTGTCCTCATCCGGCCGCCCCGGCGCCTGCATAACACCATCCAGCGTCACATTGCAGACCACCACGATCTCGCCCATCACACACTCCCAGGGTTGGCAGCCGGCCTCGTTGCCGGCCTCTCACCCTCTACACGAACGCCCTCCACCCGAATCGACAGCTCTTGTACTGCGACCCACATCGCGCCTCCTGCGGCGGCCGCTCGACCCGCCCGCCCCGGGGTTGGGCGCTCGCCACCGCAAGTTCGACGCCTGCGGCAAGGCATTGAGGGGTTTGCCGCTCTTGTGCTCCCGGGCGTCGCGTGCGTCGCGACTGCCATCGGGAAGTTACCTCAAGCTGTGCCAATCGATGGCCTTCACCAGGTCGTCGCGGAGGCGCTGTACCGTCCCGGCGACGCCAACCGGCAGGGCGGCCAGGTCGATCTGAGCGTTGACCACCGCTGTCCGAAGTTCGTGCCAGGTGAGCCACGCAACCGTCTCGGCTATCCGAGCCAGCATTTGGTCGAGGGGGATGTCCAAGCGGGCGGTGCGGGCCAAGACTGGCTCGAGGTACAGGCCGATTGCCTCCTCGACGGGAAGCCGACCGTGGCCCCTTACAGCGTACGGCGGCGGCGCGGGGGTGATTAGTCTCCCGCCCACGGCCTCCCTCGCGGTAACCGCGGACTCTGGCCCCTTCCCAGGAGATCTCCTCGAGAAGCCGCCCGAGAACGGAACTGTTCGACAAGATATCCGAGGGTGGTGTGTCCAAGGTCGGCACCCCCCTTACTCTCCAGGCTTTCCAGTGGTACGGCGAGTGCGCCAACGGTCTCACGGAGGTACTCGGAGAAGAAGCGCAACGCGCGAGTGTGGAAACCAGGTGGCTTCGGCGTACCACCTGGGTAAGGTTGGGCAATGCCCGAGCTGAAGCGGCTGCATGTCAGCCATGCCCCGGCGGTCTTGGCCTTCGAGTTGGCGAATCGCGCCTACTTCGCTGCCTCGATCACCGACCGCGGCGACGACTACTTCGCCCAGTTCACCGACAGGTACAACGCCTTGCTGGCCGAGCAGGAGGCGGGCATCTGCGCCTTCCACGTGCTCGTCGCCGAGGACAGCTCGGTACTCGGCAGGTTCAACCTGGTCGACATCGAGGACCACACTGCGGAACTCGGCTACCGGGTCGCGCAGCACGTCGCCGGCCGCGGCGTGGCGACCGCGACCGTCCGGGAACTGTGCCAACTGGCGGCGGCCCAGCACGGGCTGCGCACACTGCGAGCGGCCACGACCCACCAGAATGTCGCGTCCCAAAAGGTGCTGACCAAAGCCGGGTTCGTCCCCGTCGGGCCCGCAGACCCAGCCCACATCGGCGGTAAGCCAGGCACTTGGTATCAGCGCGACCTGGTGCTTCAGCCAAACAGCGCGATCTTGCCTGGGGACCGGCCGCAGGAAGGCCGCGGCCACCGCTGATCATCGGTGTGTGAAGACGAAGGATCTTGCGCTGGCCGCAGGTCACAGCGCAAGACCCTGCCTGCTGGCCGGTGGAATCCTGCTGGGGTGTCGGGGGCTGCTACTTGCCGTAGAGGGTGGTGAAGTTGTCGGCGAACATCAATCGACCCAGCTCGCCGTCGCCTGTCGCCGCCGCGAGACGGGCAGCTTCGCCCGCGTAGTCACCCCACGGCTCGTCGCTGGCGAAGAGGACGCGGTCGTGGCCGATGCCCCGGCGCTCGATCTCGCTTGCCAGCCAGCGCGGTGCGAAGCCGACTGCCCAGCTGGTGTCGGTGTACACCTGCTTGCCGGCTTCGATCCAGTCGAAGAAGCGGGAGCTGATCAGCTTGATGTGCCCGCTGATGCCGCCGCCGAAGTGGACCAGGTGGATCTTCGCGTCGTCGCCGTACTTGTCGACGAGCTGGCCGACCTTGTCGATGTCCGAGGCCGCGCCTGGGGAGGTGTGGAAGTGGACGACGAGGTCGTGCTCCCGGGCGACTGCGAACATGTTGTCGAGTTGCGCCTGGCACTCCGGATCCTCGACGCTCCCGCCGAGCAGGAAGCTCGTCTTGAGCGCCTTCACGCCGGGCTCACCCGCAAGCTCGAGGGCCTTTGCCGTCATCTCGGCGTCCTGGGGGCGCGGTGATACCCACAGACCGCAACTGATCCGGTCGTCCTTCGCGGCGGCCTCCAGCACCAACTGGTTGAAGCCGAATGACACCTTGGCGTCCGGTACCCCGTAGTTGGGGAGGACCAGCGCACGTTCAGTGCCTTCACGGTCGAGGTCGGCAATGAGCTCCGCCAGGGTCGCACGTGCCGACATGTCCGGGTTAACAGGTGCCCCGCCGTAGAACGGGTACGCCGGCATCACACCGATGTGGCGATGGGCGTCGTTGGTCAACTGAGTGGTCATGCACCTGAACTGTAGTGGCGCATTGTCTCCTATACAAGATAGTTGTACATTATTGGAAAGATCCGCTCCAGGTTTCGCCTGCCTCGCCAACTGGCCTAGCGGGCGTGGTCGGTCGGGCGGATGGTCCAGCGTTCCTCGATTCGGCCGTAGCGCCAGACGAGCAGCGCGACTGCCCAGGTGACGATGAACACGCCGGTGATGACGAGGCCGACACTGTTCAGGTCGAGTCGGCTGATGGCGGTCAGTGGTCCGGACCTGATGTCGAGCCGGTCGGTCACGATGGACAGGATCTCGATAGTGCCGATGCCGAGTGCGATGGTGACGGACAGCGCTGTGATGACGAGGTTGTAGAAGACTTTCCGGACGGGTTTGATCGCGGCCCAGCCGTAGGCATAGCTCATGAAGCAGCCGTCGATCGTGTCCAGCAGGCTCATGCCGGCGGCGAAGAGGATGGGCAGGACGAGGACGGCGTACCAGGGCAGTGCGAAGGCCGCGGCTCCACCGGCGAGCACGAGCAGGGAGACCTCGGTGGCGGTGTCGAACCCGAGGCCGAACAGCAGCCCGATCGGGTACATGTGGCGCGGTTTGCGCACGGCTTTGGTCAAGGGGCGCAGCAGCCGGTTGAGCAGGCCGCGGCGGTCGAGTTGGGCTTCGAGTTCGGTCTCGTCGAGCTCGCTGTGCCGCATCCGGCGGAAGACCCCTGCGATGCGGGCGAGTACGACGAAGTTGATCAGGCCGATGGCGACGAGGAACCCGCCGGACACGGCCGTGCCGATCAGACCTGTGGCCGATTGGAGTGTGGAGGAGCCGTCCTCCACCTGGCCGACCAGTGAACGGACGCCGAGGGCGAGCAGGAGGCACAGGCCGAAGACGACGCTGGAGTGGCCGAGGGAGAACCAGAACCCGACGGATACCGGTCGCTGCCCGGCAGCGGTCAGTTTGCGGGTCGTGTTGTCGATCGCCGCGATGTGGTCGGCGTCGAACGCGTGCCGCATGCCGAGCGTGTACGCGGTCAGCCCGAGGCCGATCCCGAACCCGCCCTGGACGCCGAGGCTGTAGTGCCCTGGCGCGACCAGCCCCACGAGCACACCCCATCCGGCCACGTGCAGCAGCAGGATGAACGCTCCCATCGCCAGGATCACCAGCCGCACAGGGCTTCGGTCAGCGGTTCTCAGGTCAGCGGTTCTTCGGGCATTGCTCCAGTTGCCGGTCACTTGGTTCTCGCTCCCCGGCCACACCGGACGCGGGTAGTCGCGTCCGGTGTGGCCCGTCTCGTCGGATTCATCTCGTACTTCGGTGCCGCCGGCGCCTCAGATCGCCGCCGGGACGTACGGGAAGGAGGCCCGCGGTTTCGAGGTGACGGATTCCTTGCCGATCCCGAGGGAGACCGGCGTGTTGGCCGCGATCGAGAACATGACGTTGGGTGCGTTGTCGGTGAGCGACCGGCCGTTCCAGGAGTCGAAGCCGAAGCTGGCGGGTGTGCCCACGACGTACGGAAGGACGTTGGGCAGGAACCGGTGGACGACCGACGTCGCGTACGCGTCCGGATCCTCAGCCGTGCCGTACGCGCGAACCACGCCGGCGATCTCGTAGCTCAGCAGCTTCCCGTAGGTCTCGAGGTCCTCGCTGGGCCCGCCGCCGTTGAGATCGTCACCGAGTTTCTCGTTGAACTGGGTGAACAGCGGGTGGATCATCGGCAGCCCGATCCGGTTGATCGAGCGCCGGCCGCCCGCGTCCGTGGCCAGGCTGGCGACGGCCCAGACGTCGATCGGCCGGGCCGTCTGCGCCGGGTCGAGCAGTTCGGTGTCGGGGATCTCGAGGACGATCGAGTAGACGGTGTGCCCGGCGAACAGGTTCTTCGCCTGGTCTGGAGTCCAGGTCCCGAGGCCGATCGTGGTCCCGTCCTGGAAGGCGTGGCCGACGGCGTGCAGGACCTCGGGCTCGATCCAGAACGGGTCGCCGGCCTTCCCTGCAACCGGGTGTCGGCACTCCTTGCACACTGGAGCTGACGGATCACGGAGGTGAGTCATGACGCCGACCGAGGGTGGCCGTTACGAGGTACCTCCGGCCGCGCCAGGAGATTTCCCACCCGTGATGCTCGTCGGACGGCTGCCGGAGCTGGAGTTCCTGCGCGCCTTCGTGAGCGAGGCCGCTGTGACCGGCGGGATCCTGGTGGTTTCGGGAGAACCTGGTGTCGGCAAGTCGACGCTTCTGGACGCCGCTGATGAATACACCCGGGCGTCGGGAGCGACCGTACTGCGGGTCGCGGGCACCGAGCTCGAGGGTCAGCTCAGCTATGCCGCGCTGAACCAGGCGTTGTACCCGCTCGTCGACGAGTTCGACCAGCTGAACACCGCACAGCGCGACGCGCTGCAAGTGGCCCTCGGGTTCGGAGACGGCCCGCCTCCTGGCCAGTTGCTGGTGTCCAATGCCGCCGCCGTCCTCCTGCGCAGGGCGGCAGCCCGCTCGCCGCTGTTGCTGATCGTCGACGACATGCCCTGGATCGATCGGGCCAGCGCGGGCGTCCTGAGCTTCGTCGCCAGGAGGCTCGCAGGCAGCAGAGCGGGGTTGCTGGTGGCCAGCCGGACCGGCGAGGACCAGGGATTCTTCGACCGCGCGGGACTGCCGGAGTACGAGCTGAAGCCCTTGGATGACACAGCCGCGGGCCAACTCCTCGCAGCTCGGTTCCCAGACCTCCACGCGACCGTCAAGGCTCGGATTCTCGACACGGCGCAAGGCATCCCACTCGCACTGCTCGAGCTCCCGAGAACCCTGAGCCAGTCGCAGCGCACCGCGGGCGAGCCGCTCCCCGCCGTACTGCCGCTCGGGCAGCACTTGCAGAGGCATTTCGTGTCCCGCGTGGCGAAACTCCCCGACGCGACGAAGAAGCTCTTGCTCACGGCTGCCCTGGAGGGTACGGGCGACCTCGCCGTACTCGAAGCCGCGAACGACGGGGCGTACCGGATCGACGACCTGGCGCCGGCCGAGCGTGACCGGCTGGTGCAGGTGAAGGAGCACTCGCACCGGGTGGTGTTCCGGCATCCGCTCATTCGCTCGGCGGTTGTCGAGGCGACGACCTCGGCAGAACGCCGCTCGGCGCACCGCAGGTTGGCCACAATCCTCGTGAACCAGCCCGAGCACCGGGCCTGGCACCTCGGCGAGGCCACGGTCGAACCTGACGAGCAGGTCGCGGCGGTCCTGGAGGAGGCAGCTCACACCGTCGTCGCGCGAGGTGACTACACGTCCGCGGTCGCCTTGCTCACGCGCGCTTCCGATCTGAGCCCCAGCTCTGCCGAGCGCGGTCGCCGGCTCGCCGCGGCGGCGTACATCGGCGCGGAGGCGATGGGCGAGGTCCGGAGTACTGCGGAACTGCTCGAAGGCAGCCGGCGAGCCAGCAGCCAGGCGAGCTCATCGCTGCACTATGCGTCCGCCGCCACGCTGGTGATGCTCAACAGTGACGCGCATATCGACACCGCCCACCGCATGATGGTCAGCGCCATCGAGGGAAGCCAGGACCGTGGCGATGCCGACCCCGTCGAGCTCGTCAACGGGCTCGCGACGCTGCTGCTGATCTGCTTCTTCGGCGGTCGCAGCGAGTTGTGGCAGCCGCTGTACGCCGCGCTCGGGCGACTCTCGCACGAACCCCCACCGTCTCTCACGCTGACCTTGGACATGGTCGCCGATCCGGCACGCACGGGCGTCGCTGCGCTTCCTCGTCTGCAGGCCGCGCTGCAGGCTGCTCGCGACGGGACCAACTCTCATCAGGTGCAGAGCATCGCGGAGGCCGCGTGGTACGCCGACCGTCTGGCGGAGCTTCGCGAACCGTTGTGGCGGGCGGTTCTGCAAGGCCGCGAGGGTGGCCCGGCCAGAAGGCACCTGGTGGCACTCATGGACATCTGCGTCGACGACTTCCACCGAGGCAGGTGGGACGAGGCCGCGGAACTCGCCGCAGAAGGGCTCTCGCTCACCGAGGAGGGTGGTGGCAGATTCTTCGGCTGGTACTTCCGCTATCACCAGGCGCTGCTGGCCGCGGTGATGGGCAGGTTCGAGACGAGCCGGGCGCTGGCCGAACAGATGATCGGCTGGGCGGGTCCGCGAGGCGTCGGCACGGCAAGGATCTTCGCCCACCACGCCCTCGTCCTCGGCGACCTCGGACGCGGCGACTTCGAGAGCGCGTACCACCACGCGACCACGGTCAGCCCGGCCGGCACCCTCGCCTCACACGTTCCGCACTGTCTGTGGATCACCATGGACCTCGTTGAAGCCGCCGTCCGTACCGACCCACGGGCCGAGGCCGACCGCCACGTACGCGCCATGCAGGACGCGAGGCTGTCGGAACTCTCACCCAGACTGGCGATCCTGGCTGCGGGCTCCGCCGGCATCGCGGCCGCCGACGAGGATGCTCCCGCACTGTTCGAGGAAGCGCTGAATCTCCCCACGATCGACCAATGGCCCTTCGACGTCGCCCGGGTGCGCCTCGCCTACGGAGAGCGCCTGCGTCGCGCCCGCTCGCTCACCGAAGCCAAGGTCCAGCTCCAGGGGGCTCTCGCCGCGTTCAGAACCCTCGGCGCCGATCCCTGGACCGCCCGAGCCGAACGGGAACTGCGAGCCGCCGGCCTCGCTTCGACCCAGTCAGCTCCGGACATCTCCAACCTGACCGCCCAGGAACTACAGATCGCGACCCTCGCCGCTTCAGGCCTGACGAACAAGGAGATCGCCGCGAAGCTCTACCTCTCACCCCGCACCGTGAGCGGCCACCTCTACCGGATCTTCCCCAAGCTGGGCATCACCACCCGAGCCGCCCTCCGCGACGCTCTTGGCACAGACCCGAACTCCTCTGGATGACGACCTCGGCCTACCCGGCTTCGAACGGATCGGGCGCCGCCCCCTCCGGCGACTGTGCCTCCAGGGTCTTCTTGACCTCCAGGAGCGCTTGTCGTGCGTTGCTGTCGATCGTGGGGTAGCGAGGATCGATCTCGATCATCGCGTTGGCGATCACCGCGGCCGAGGCGATGCGGGCGTACCACTTGCGGTCGGCGGGAATCACGTGCCACGGGGCCCACTCGGTGCTGGTGTTGGACAGCACCTTCGAGAACGCCCGCTGGTAGTCGTCCCAGTACTCCCGCTCGCGGAGGTCGGCCGAGGAGAACTTCCAGTTGTGGTCAGGGAGGTCGATCCGCCGCAGGAAGCGGGTCCGCTGCTCCTCCTTGGACAGGTTCAGGAAGAGCTTCACGATCTTGATGCCGTTGCGACTGAGGGTTCGCTCCCACTCGTTGATCTCCTGGAAACGCTGTTTCCAGATCCCCTGGCCGCGGGCGCTGCGGGGCAGGTTCTGCCGGTCGAGGAGCTCTGGGTGCACGCGGACGACGAGCACCTCCTCGTAGTGCGAGCGATTGAAGATGCCGATCTCACCGCGGCTGGGCAGGCGCAGCCCGTAGCGCCACAGATAGTCGTGATCCAGCTCCGCGCTGGAGGGGACCTTGAAGCTGTGCACCGACACACCCTGGGGATTGACCCCGGTCATCACGTGCCGGATGGTGCCGTCCTTGCCGCCGGCGTCGAGCGCCTGCAGCACCACCAGCACGCCGTGGGTGTGCTGTGCGTACAGCCGCGACTGATACTCGGCCAGCAGTTCCGTCCCCTCGGCCAGCAGCCGACGGCCTTCCTTCTTGGAACGGATCGTGCCCTTGAAGGCTGGATCGAAGTCCTTTGGCAGCCTGACCTTCGAACCCGGCTCGACGCGGAACGCCTGGATGAAATCGGCGATCCGTTGCTCGCGAGATGTCATCCGCTGCCCCCTACCGGCTGGATCCGGCACTGCCGTTCACAGGATCGTGCGACCACCAGTCGAACGCCTGGGGGAGCGTTCTGCATCACCCCTCCCGGATGAGGCCGGACCCTGGCGGACCCGTCCCGGCCGCGAGAGAATCCGCCATGGCTACCGACGACGGATGGGTTACGGAGCACGTGCGCGTCGAGGGCAGGTCCGTCCACGTCCGGCGCAGTGTGGGTGGCAGCGGTGTGCCCCTCGTCCACATCCACGGCTTCGCCATCTCTGGCACGTACCTCATGCCCACGGCACGCAGCCTGGCCGGCCGCTGGCTCAACGTAGTCCCGGACCTGCCGGGCTACGGCCGCAGCGAGCGGTGCGACCACGTCCTTGACGTCCGCGCTCTGGCCGGCGCCCTGCTGGCGATCCTGGACGCTCTGGACATCGACCAGGCAGTGCTGGTCGGGAACTCGATGGGCTGTCCGATCGGGCTCGAGGTGGCGCACGAGGCCCCTGAGCGGGTCCACAGCCTTGTCCTGGTCTCTCCCGCTGGGGGCGGGCAGAACCAGCCGCTGGCCCGCGGGCTGGGCCAGCTGGCGTTGGACGTGATGCGTGAGAGCCCGAGGATGGCCCCGGTCGCGCTTCCGGACTACCTGAGGTTCGGGCCGGTCAACGGCCTGCGCCTGTTCCACGAGCTGACCCTCTTCCCGTCACTGGAGCGATTGCTGCACACTCCCGTCCCGACGTTGGCCGTCCTGGGTGGCCGGGACCCGCTCATGCCGTCTCCGTCCCGCGTCGGCGAGGTGGTCCGGCTCGCTCCCGAGCATCTGGCGGTCGCGATCGTCGAACAGGCGGCGCACGCGGTGAACTTCAGCCACCCCGAGGAGCTGGCGAAGCTGATCGAGGCCTGGCTGGACGGCGCGCTGCTCGCCGGTGGCGCCGCACTTCCGGCCGGGGTGCGCGTGGTCCACCTCCCCGGGGACGCCGTCTGACCCGTGCCTCCTGCGGGATCTAGGTCTGGGACGTACTCCGGGCACGAGCCGGCGCGACGGCGTACTCCGGGTCGAGCGTCGCCGGCTTCGGCTGCCGGCGCCTCCTGATCGCCTTGCTCACCTCGACGACGATCGGGAGAAGCGCGGCCAGGCCGGCACAGGTGAGCCACTGGCGCGGACTGAGCTGGACGGTGAGCAGCCCCTTCTGGAGCGAGGGGAGCTGGGTCGCCAGGAAGAGCAGGACGACGGGGATGAGGCCGATCGCCAGCGCCTTGATGATCGGTGGGGTCAATCCGCTGGTCGGGTCGCGACGGTTGACCAGCGCGTTGAACGTGGTCCCCAGACCCATCACCACGAAGGTCATGGTCATCGACACGCTGCCTTGCGTGGTACTCGGCTCGTCCGGCCCCGCGACCAGGGGTGCCAGCGCGGCGATGAACAGCACGAGGGCATAGCCGATCCACATGACCACGGCGCTCCGGTTCGTGATCGGGACGGCGGGGTCACGCGGTGGACGGTGCATGACGTCGGGATCACCGGGATCGACAGCGATGATGACGACACCGACCGCCGTCGCGAAGAACAGCAGGAACAGCACCATCTGCGGAGTCATCGCGACACCGTCGTTGATGTTGACCACCGAAGCGGCGAGGAAGAGGAAGACCAGCGACAGCAGTTGCGTCATCTGGTAGCGCACGTACGAGACGACCTTGTCGTAGACGCGCCGGCCGATCTCCACGGCGTGCACGAGCGTGCCGAAGTTGTCATCGGTGAGCACCATCCGCGCGGCCTGCTTGGTCACCTCGCTGCCGCTCCCCATCGCCACCCCGATGTCCGCCTGTTTGAGGGCGGCCGCGTCGTTGACCGCGTCGCCGGTCATCGCGACGATCATGCCCTGCTCCTGCATGGCCCGGGCGAGCCTCAGCTTGTCCTGGGGGGTGACCCGGCCGAACACGTGCAGCTCAGGTAACCGCTGCTTCAACTGCCCGTCGGTCATCGCCCGCAGTTCCGTGCCGTTGACCGCTCCGGGACCAAGGCCGAGGTCCTCGCCGATCGCCTGAGCGGTGACCGCGTGGTCACCGGTGATCATGCGTACGTCGATGCCGGCCTTGAGCGCGATCGCGACCGCGCTCTTCGCCTCCGCGCGCAGCGGGTCGATGATTCCGGCCATCCCGACGAACGACAGCCCCTGGGTCAAGGACATCGGATCGTCGGTCATCGTGGCCAGTTCGTCGTCGGTGATGAGGCGGGCCGCGAACGCCAGGACCCGCAGGCCCTTCTGCCCCATCCGTACGTTGGCCTCGTCGATGCCGGCCCGCGACTCCGCGATCGGGACCTGCGAGCCGCTGAGCGGTCCCCCCGCCTGGCTGCAGCGCGCGACGACGACGTCAGGCGCACCCTTGACCAGCTCGATGACGTACTCCACACCGTCGAGCTTCACTCGGTGGAACGTCGCCATGAACTTGTACTCGGAATCGAACGGAACCTCGGACAGCCGCGGGTAGGCCCGCCGGGTCTCCTCCGCGTCGATGCCGAGCTTCGCGGCCAGCACCACCAGCGCCGCCTCGGTCGGGTCGCCGATCACCGACCCGTCGTCACCGACGACCGCGTCACTGTCGAGGGCCAGGCCGAGGCCGAGGCGGGTGAAGTCCGGGACGGGGGTGCCGGCCACCGAACGGATCGCGCCGCTCTTGCGATACCCCTCTCCGTCGACGGTGAACCACGACCCGCTCGCGTACAGCGTCGAGACCATCATCTGGTTCAGCGTCAGGGTCCCGGTCTTGTCGGTGTTGATCGCGCTCGTCGCGCCGAGAGTCTCGACATCGGTGAGGTTCTTCACCACGGCCTTCGCCGCGGCCAACTGCTTCGCGCCGAGCGAGAGCAGACCGGAGACGAACGCCGGCATGCCGGTCGGGAGCGCCGAGATGGCCATCGCGGTGCCGAGCAGCAGCAGGTCCTTGCCCGGTACCCCGCGGAGCAGGCCGGTCACCACGATGATCGCGACCGCTCCCCAGGCAACGATCCCCAGGATCTTCGTCAGTGAGTCCAGCTCCCGCTGCAGCGGCGACCGGGTGCGGGTCACCGAGGTGAGCATCTTCGCGATCTGGCCCATCTGCGTCTGCATCCCGGTCGCGGTGACCAGGATCGTGCCGGTGCCCCGGGTCACCGAGGTGTTCTGGAACAGCATGTTGGTCTGGTCGCCCAGCGCGACATCGGTGGAGGTCAACGTGCCGGCGTCCTTGGCGATCGGCGCGCTCTCCCCGGTGAGCGCCGCCTCCTGCGCCTCCAGCGTCGCGGACCGGACGATCCGGCCGTCGGCGGGCACGATGTCGCCCGCCTCGACCTGGACGATGTCACCCGGAACCACCTGAGTGGCCGCGACCAGCGCCAGGTCGCCGTCGCGGACCACTCGCGCCTGCGGCACCTGCATCTTGGCGAGGGCGTCGACGCTCGCCCGCGCCGTCAGCTCCTGGCGGGTGCCCAGTCCGACGTTCAGCAGGATGAGCAGGGCGACGATGATCCCGGTCGAGAGTTCCCCGATCAGCAGGCTCACGACCACGACGGCGACCAACATGAGGTTCATCGGGTCGCGTAGCTGCTGAACCGCGATGGCCCAGATCGAGGGCGGCTTCTCCGCCGCGATCTCGTTCGGGCCGTACGACGAGAGCCGGCTTGCCGCCTCGGTCCCGGAAAGCCCTGAAACGGCGTCGGACCGGGCCGCGGCGACGACCTCATCCGCCGCGAGCGAGTAGGACGGCGGCCCCTCGGTGCCGGTCGGTGCAGACGCTGTCATACCGGTCTCGCTCACGGGTTTCTCCCCTTTACCTCGTGTGCGGCGGCAGTTGCCGCTATCAAGGTAATCCCTGCGTCCCCTCGCGCCTATGCCTCCACGTGCTGCGATCTACCTGGTGCGGAGGGTGTTGAGGTCGGCTTCGCAGCGGCGTTCCACCTCGGCCAGTTCTTCGAGGGTTTCGTCGATGTCCTGGCGGCGTTGCTCGAGCTCCGCGCGGCGGGTGGTGATCTGATCGAGGAGGTAGACGAGCTGGCCTTCCTCGCCGGGTTCGGCGTCGTACATGTCGACGATGGTGGCGATCTCGTCGAGGGAGAAGCCGAGGCGTTTGCCGCGCAGGATCAGGCCGAGGCGGACCCGGTCGCGGGGGTGGTACACGCGGACCGTCCCACGGCGTTCGGGGGTGAGCAGTCCGCGGTCCTCGTAGAACCGGATCGTGCGCAGGGTGACGTCGTACTCGGCGGCCAACTCGGCGATCGACCACGTGTGTGAATCCAGGGGCACCGGGACATTGTGCACGTACCCCATCGTGCTTTACGTTTACGTAAGCGTCAATCACGAGGGCCGGGAGAGAGTCATGTCGTACGAGCTGTCCGAAGAGCACCGCGAGTTCGCCCGCAGCGTGGGCGACTTCGCCCGGGCCGAGATCGCGCCGCACGCCGCCGAGTGGGACCGCAAGCACCACTTCCCGGTCGAGGTGGTCCAGAAGATGGGCGCGCTCGGGCTGTTCGGGCTGACCGCGCCGGAGGAGTTCGGCGGGTCCGGCGGGGACTTCACCAGCCTGTGCGTGGCGATCGAGGAGATCTCCAAGGTCGACCAGTCGATGGGCATCACGCTCGAGGCGGCGGTTGGGCTCGGCATCAACCCGATCCTCACTTTCGGCACCGACGCGCAGAAGCAGCAGTGGCTGCCCGATCTCGTCGCGGGCCGCAGGCTGGCCGGGTTCGGGCTGACCGAGCCGGAGTCCGGGTCCGACGCCGGTGCGACCAAGACGAAGGCCGTCCTCGACAACGGCGAGTGGGTGATCGACGGCTCGAAGCAGTTCATCACCAACTCCGGCTCGACCATCACCTCGCTGGTCACCGTGACCGCGCGGACCGGCGAGAAGGCCGACGGCCGGCCGGAGATCTCGACGATCATCGTCCCGACCGGTACGCCGGGCTTCGTGGCGGAGGCGGCGTACGACAAGCTCGGCTGGCACGCCTCGGACACCCACCCGCTGTCGTTCAGCGGCTGCCGGGTGCCGGAGGCGAACCTGCTCGGCGAGCGCGGCAAGGGGTTCGGCCAGTTCCTCGCCACCCTCGACGACGGGCGGGTCGCCATCGGCGCGGTCGCGCTCGGCTGCATCAAGGCGTGCCTGGAGATGTCGATCCAGTACGCCGGGGAGCGCAAGACGTTCGGCGTACCGATCGGCCAGAAGCAGGGGGTCGCCTTCCAGATCTCCGACCTGAAGGTGATGGCCGACGCGGCCGAGCTGCTCGTCTACCGGGCTGCCGCGTTGAAGGACGCGGGGGCTCCGATGAAGGAGTTCAAGCAGGCCGCCGCCGTCGCCAAGCTCTACGCGACCGAGTCCGCGGTCACCGCGACCCGGATCGCCACTCAGGTGTTCGGCGGCTACGGCTTCATGGAGGAGTACCCCGTGACGCGGTTCTACCGGGACGCCAAGATCCTCGAGATCGGCGAGGGGACGTCCGAAGTACAGCGGATGCTCATCGCCCGCGGCCTCGGCCTTCCCGTCGAGTGACCAACCGGGCGAGTGACAGGATGACTGCATGAGCAGGGATCACTGGACCGAGGTCAAGGTCGCGCGTGAGGCGACGCTGGGGCCGCCCGAGAAGGCGGCGGCCAAGCTCGCCTCGCAGAACAAGTTGTACGTCCGGGACCGGATCGCGCTGCTCGTCGACGCGGGCAGCTTCGTCGAGGACGCCCAGCTCGCCAACGCGCTGAACCCCGGCCTGCCCGCGGACGGCGTGGTCACCGGGCGCGCCCTGGTCGACGGCCGGCCCGCGCTGCTGGTCGCGAACGACCCGACCGTCAAGGCCGGTTCGTGGGGTGCGCGGACGGTCGAGAAGATCGTCCGGATCACCGAGGTCGCGATCCGCGACGAACTGCCGATCTTCTGGCTGATCGACTCCGCCGGCGCGCGGATCACCGACCAGGTGGACCTGTTCCCCGGCCGTCGCGGTGCCGGGCGGATCTTCCACAACCAGGTCGCGCTGTCCGGCAAGGTGCCGCAGATCTGCTGCCTGTTCGGCCCGTCGGCCGCGGGCGGCGCGTACATCCCGGCCTTCTGCGACCTGGTGATCATGGTCGACGGCAACGCCTCGATGTACCTGGGCTCGCCCCGGATGGCCGAGATGGTGGTCGGCGAGAAGGTGACGCTGGAGGAGATGGGCGGCGCCCGGATGCACACCAGCGTGTCCGGCTGCGGCGACCTGCTCGCCTCCGACGACGCCGAGGCGATCGACCTCGCCAAGCAGTACTTCTCGTACCTGCCCGGCTCGTGGCAGTCCCGCCCACCCTCGTACGACGCGTCGCCGGCCGGCCGGGACTTCACCCGGGACCTGGTCCCGGCCGAGGAGAGCATCGGGTTCGACATCCACGACGTGATCGACGCCGTGCTGGACGCCGACACCTTCTTCGAGATCAAGCCGGCGTACGCACCGGAGCTCGTCACCGGGTTCGGCCTGCTCGCGGGCCAGGTGGTCGGCATCGTGGCGAATCAGCCGGCCGTGAAGGGCGGCGTGCTGTTCGTCGACTCGGCGGACAAGGCGGCCCGGTTCATCTGGCTGTGCGACGCGTTCAACGTGCCGCTGATCTACCTGTGCGACGTACCGGGCTTCATGATCGGCTCGGAGGTCGAGCGGGCCGGGATCATCCGGCACGGCGCGAAGATGATCACCGCGGTCTCGGAGGCGACCGTGCCGACGGTGTCGGTGATCGTCCGGAAGGCTTACGGCGCTGGGCTCTACGCGATGTGCGGACCGGGGTTCTCGCCGGACGCGTGCATCGCGCTGCCGACCGCGAAGATCGCGGTGATGGGTCCGGAGGCGGCGATCAACGCGGTCTACTACAACAAGATCCAGGAGATCCCGGACGGGACCGAGCGGATCGAGTACGTCTCCAAGCTCCGCGAGGAGTACGAGACCGACATCGACATCCTCCGCCTCGCGGCCGACCTGGTGATCGACGCGATCGTCGAACCGGAGCACGTCCGCGACGAGCTGATCGCCCGGCTTGCCGCCGCCCAGACCAAGGACCGCCACTTCTCCAACCGCCGCCACGGAGTACCGCCGGTCTAGGCCGCCGCCAAGCCGCAGTACGGCGTCGCGAGGAGCGGGCGGTCAGTGGAAGCTGGTCGCGTCCCACTGCTCGAACGTGCAGTGGTCCAGCGGATCCTCGTCCTCGTCGAGATTCGCGAAGCCGGGGATCGGCCGTCCGCGGAGCCAGTCGAGCAGGGTCTCGACCAGACGACCGCGCAACAGCGGTCCTTGCTCCTCGTGCCGGGGATAGACGATGAGCGGCCAGTCGTCGGGTTCGCCGAGCGTGAGCCAGCCGAGCACGTCCCCGTCGATCGAGTCCGCGAACGGCAGAAACCCCCCGGCCTCCGGCCAGACCGCCAGCGGCTGGTACTGCGGATGGTCCGCGCGCAGGCTGCGATACCCGTCGAGGATCTGTTCGACAAAGTCCGGCAACCCCTTGTAGCCCTGCGTCGCCTCCACTCGCAGGGGGGTGATGAAGTTGAGCCACGACGACCAGGCGCCGCCGCCGTAGATCTCCATCAGGTCCACATACTCGCGGGGCAACCGAGTGCCCAAGGCATCGAACAACTCGTCCCAGTCGCCGAGTCCGACGTACGGGCGAGCCGGGGGAGGAACGAGGCGCCGCAGCGCGTCGAGACCGGTGCCCTCCGTCAGCGCGGTACGGCGTACCGGGTCCTCGGGCGGGTCCGCGGGAGGCGGTGCCCAGGCGGTTGGTGTCGACAGGAACGCAGTACGCCGAGCCGTCGGCGGGAGTGGCCCGAGCGTGCGCGCATCGGTCAGCGGCACGCCGGTACGGAACAGGGAGTCCAGCAGTTCGGTGAGAGTCAGTCCGAGATGCCGCCACGGATTCTGGCCGGCATTGACCTCGTCCTGGACGTAGACCACGACCGGCCACCGATCCGGCTCGTCCGAGGCACTCGTGTCCCAGAACAGGCAGTCCGCCGACCTCGTCTCGCCGAACGCCAGCAGTCCGCCGGGCTCGGGGTGGAAGAGCAGCGGCGCGTACGGCGGGAACTTCCGCGCCGCACTCCGGCAGCGGCGATGCGTGTCCTTCAGCCAGACCCCGTAGTCGAACCTCCCCGCCTGGACGCAGGGAACGTGCAGCCAGACGTACTCCCCGACATCGAGCGGCCCGTACTCCGACGCCAGTGCGCGGTAGTCGGTAGGGAGGCGGAGCCCGAGCCAGGACTCGACGGCCTCCCAGTCGGTCGGGATTCCCGCGGCACCCGGCTGCACGGTGAAGGGTGGCTTCATGGGTCCGCATGATGGCACGGATGGGTCTGCCCGGAGTTATGTTCATAAAAGACCGAGGGAGAGTCGATGAGGGCACCGGAGCTAGGGGCATTGCCGTTGGGGTTGGCGGCGACGCTCGGGCGGACGTACGGGCGGCTGACCGAGGCCGCGCAGGGCCTGACGGATGCGGACTTCGCGCGGAACACGCGGTGCACCGGGATGGCGGTCGGACCGCTGCTCGTCCATCTCCTGTACGACGCCGAGCGGGCGCTGATGGGGTTCGCCACGCCCACGGTGGCTGAGACGGACCGGGATTTCGTCAGCTACTGGCGGGACTTCCCGCACCGGGACGAGGGAGTTCCCGCGCCGGACACGAGCTTCGTGCGGACGGTGGCGTCGGCGTACCGGCATCCGTCCGAGAAGCTGGTCGGTCACTGGCGCGGCGTGTCCGAGGCGGCGGTGCGGGCGGGCGCGGTGGCGTTGGCCGAGAAGGGCCGCCGGATCGAGACCCAGGGACACGTGCTCCGAGCGACCGACTTCGCCGCCACGCTCGTGGTCGAGGCGACCGTGCACCACCTCGACCTGATCGTGGAGTTGCCCGACGCGCCCGAGCCGGATCCGGAGGGACTGCAGGTGACTGCCCGCACCTTGGACGGGCTGTTCGGCCCGGAGGCCTGGGATGTGATCGGGTGGGACACGACCACCTACGTGCTGAAGGCAACGGGGCGGGTGCCGCTCGACGAGGACGACCTGGACATGCTGGGACCCTCCGCGGTCCGGCTCCCGTTGCTCGGCTGAACCGCTGTCGCCCGGCTCACCTGTCCGTGGCGCGGCTGAAAGAGGATCGATGAGCTCACAGGACTTCGCCGACCATCTCAGGGCCCGCCGGCCCGCGGTCGGTTACTGGGTCATTCTGGACGCGCCCGCAGCCACGGAGCGGATCGCGGGCGTCGGGTACGACTACGTGGTGCTCGACGCGCAGCACGGCCTGCTCAGCACCCGCGGGATTCTCGACGGGCTGATCGCGATCGACGCGGCGGACAGCGCGACGGTCGGGATGGTGCGGGTCGAGGCGAACAACGCGACGCCGATCGGGCGGGCGCTCGACGCCGGCGCGGCCGGGGTGATCGTCCCGCTGATCGACACCGCGGAGGACGCGGCGCAGGCGGTCCGGGCGGCGCGGTACCCACCGTCGGGGATCCGGTCGTACGGGCCGACGCGGTCCGGACTGCGGATCGGGCCGACGCCGGCGGAGGCGAACGCCGCCACCGTGGTGCTCGCGATGATCGAGACGCGTGCCGGGCTGGAGAATGTCGCCGAGATCTGCGCGACGCCCGGGCTGGACGGGATCTATGTCGGGCCGTCGGATCTGTGCCTGGCGGTGGGTGGCAAGTTCCCGGGGGATCCGGACGTGGCCGAGCGGTTCGACGAGGCGATCGCGCTGATCGCCCGGGTCGCGGCCGACGCCGGAGTTGCCGCGGGCATCCACACGCAGAGCGGTGAGGTGGCGCGGCAACGGCTGGCCGAGGGGTACACGTTCGCCACCGTCTCCTCCGACCTCGACCACCTACGAGGCGTCGCCGCCGCCCACCTCGCCACCGTCCGCGAGTAGGCGGTTTAGAAGACGCCGGCGAAGGGGTCTTCGAGGGCTTGCCAGTCGAGGGTGGCTAGCTCGGACTCGGTCAGCAGGCAGGCGTCGAGGATCGCCTGCAGGCGGGCCGGGTCGAGCCCCACGCCGGTGGCGACGACCGTGCACTCGGCGAGGTGTTCGCTGTCGGACCACTCGCCGAGTGTGCCGAGGGAGGCGCTGAAGCCGGCCGACTCCCAGCGCACCCGCTGCGTCGGCCGGTTGGCGAGCCACACCACACCCCGGCTGCGAACCACACCGTGGACGATGTCCGCGAGCGCATCGTTCAGCCGCGCGGGGTGCAACGGCCGCGTCGACCGCCACAACACCGTGGTGACCCCGTCGCCGCTCGGCTGCAGGCGATCCTCTGCGGCGAGATCCCCCGCCCACGCCTCCGCCGCCGCGAAGTCGAACAACCCGGTCCGCGCGACAGTCCCGGCCGGTACTCCGGCTGGGTCGGCGTCCACGACCGCAGTACGGGGGTTCAGGTGCGTCAGGAGGTTGTGCAGACGCTCGGGAGACGCGCTGCGATGGGCGTTCGCGAGCACGCAGACATCGGCGTACTCGATCTGCCGTGCGGTGAGTTCGGCGACGTTGCGCCGGTCGGGTGGTCCGAGCGCGAGGCCGCGTTCGTCGAGCAGTTCGTCGCCGGACAGTTGCTCGACCAGCAGGACCGCGTCGACCACACAGGTGACCGTGTCGGTCCGCACCTCGGGCAACGTCGCCACCAACGCGTTCACCAAGGGCCGCGCTTCCATCGCCGGCGGAGCAGCCAGTACTACGTGGTGCCAGTGCCCGCGCGCGACCAGTGCCTCGAGCAACGGCAGCAGCGACTCGATCAACTGGCAGGCACCGCAATCGTCGCCCACGGCAAACTCACCGGCATCGATCGCGCCGGAGCCGTCGAACACCCGCCAGGACAGCACTCCGCGGCCTGGCAACTCATCCTGCTCCACCACCACTGCCACCGTGGCGGCGTCCAGCATGGCGTCGAGCACAGGGTCGCGAAGCGTCGTCGAGAGCCCGACGAGCAGGGTCAGCGGAGTCTTCATCTGGGCGGCCATCCCCCCACTATATGAAAACGGTTTTCAACAGTCCAGGGTCGGGGGTCCACCACATTTCCCGCCCTGCCTCCAGTTTTCCTCAATATGCCGGGAAATTCTCCTGTACTCCGCACGTCGCATCGGCTCGTCACTCACGGCGCTGTGCGGCGACGGATGAGTTAACAGTCAAGGCTGGAGCGGGGACGGGGCTGTGAGGCGGGAGGCCACGACGCCGGACCGGCTGGAAGTGCCGGAGGGCGAGTTCGCGTCAGCCGGCTCACCGCGGACACCAGTCACTCGTTCACCGTCCAGGCGAAAGATGCTGCAGGCAACAAGTCGACAGCGAGCCCGGCCATGACGGCACGGACGCAGCCGAGTGGTCCCGGTGGTGGCAGGACGTTTACCAACGGCGCCGACTACCCGATCCGGGACTTGACCCGACCGAAAAGGCGAGCGGGGGATCGGGGGGTCTGGTAGGGAGGGGGTATGACGATTGAGATCGGGCGGTTCGAGGGTGAGTGGACCGAGTTGCTGGGGCTGCTGAACCTGTCGTTCGCGGCGCCTTGGAGTGACGTGCAGCTCGAGCTGGAGCGCGGCGTCTGGGAGAAGGAGCGGAGCATCGTCGCGACCGACGGGAAGGAGCTCGTCGGGCACACGTCGGCCTTCTCCTTGCGGATGACGGCTCCGGGCGCGGAGGTGCCGGTCGCGGGGGTGACGTTGGTGGGCGTCAGTCCGACGCATCGGCGGCGCGGGATCCTGCGCGACCTGATGCGCAAGCAGCTCACCGAGGTGTACGAGAGTGGCGTCGAGCCGGTCGCCGCGTTGACCGCCAGCGAGCCGGTGATCTACGGACGGTTCGGCTACGGGCTGGCCTCCGATCATCAGCACGTCACCATCGAGAGGAAGTCCCGGGAGCTCCGCAAGGTCGCCGGTGTCGAGGACGTGCGGGTCCGGTTCGCCGATCCGGCCGAGTCGCTCGAGCGCTGCACCGAGTTCCACAATGCCGAGGCGCTCACCCGGCCGGGGATGATCCAGCACAGCACGGAGGCGTGGCGGCAGTACGTCATCGGCGAGAACGTGGTCACCGACACCCAGGGGGCTTCGCCGCTGCGGTGTGTGCTGGCCGAGCGGGACGGTGAGCTCGCGGGTTATGCGTACTACCGGAGCCGGCGGACCGACAAGGGGTTCATCGACGTCTCCCGGGTGCACTCGAACGACCTGGCGGCGCATGTCGCGCTCTGGCAGTTCCTGCTGGATCCGGACCTGCTGCGCGAGACGACGTACGAAGGGCTGCCGTCGGACGACCCGCTGCTGTCGCTGCTGCTCGACCCCAGGGCGGCCAGGGCGAGGACCACCGACGGGGTGTGGGTCCGCCCGGCTGATGTCGGTCGGGCGCTCGCGGCGCGGACCTACGCGACCGACATCGACGTCGTCCTGGGCATCGAGGACGACTTCCTCCCGTGGAACGCCGGCTCCTGGCAGCTCGCCGGTGGACCCGGTGGTGCGACCTGCGGGAAGACCGACCGCCAGCCGGACCTGGTCCTCGGCGTACGGGAGCTCGGCGCGGTCTACCTCGGCAAGCCGTCCCTCGGACTGCTGCACGCGGCCGGTCTGGTCGAGGAGCGCACGCAGGGAGCCGTGGCGGCGACGTCCCGCGCGTTCCTCGGGGATCGCGTTCCGTGGCTGGACACAGGCTTCTGATCTGAGCCCGGTATACGCTTCCCGAATGCAGCCGAGCCGTCGTAGCGCGCTCGTCGCGGCTGTTGTGCTGATGCTCGGGGTGGCCACGGTCGCGCTGGTGGTGCTGGCCTCGGCCGGTGGCTCGGTCCGGCCGGCCAGCGAGAGCACGCTCTCGTCCTCACCCCGGCCACTGCCGACCGAGGCGCCGACGGATTCGGTGAGTGCGCCGACACCTGTCGCCCCGCCGAGCATGCGGGAGGTCAAGCCGGTCGAGATGCCGGAGTGGCTCAAGGCCCTTTGGCAGACGCTCGTCTATGCGCTCGGCGCCCTCATCGTGCTGTTCATCCTGCGGGCGCTGTATCGAGTGGTCCGGAAGGTTCAGTTGCCGGAGGTCGAGCCCGACGACGCCGACTGGGAGCGGATCAAGGCCGAGCGGCTGGCCGAAGCAGTCGAGTCGGGCCTGGTCGCAGTCGACTCCGGTACTGCGACCGACGCGGTGATCGCGTGCTGGGTGGCTCTCGAGGACGCGGCGGCCTCCGCGGGAGTGGCCCGGGAGCCGTCCGAGACGCCGGCCGAGTTCACCGTCCGGGTGCTCGGCGTCGGCGGGATCTCCGAGCCCGAGCTGCTCCGACTTGCCCAGCTGTACCGAGAGGCGCGGTACTCCACTCACGGCTCGAGCGAGGAAGCTCGTGCCGAGGCACGCGCCGCCCTCCTCCGGCTCCGGGACGATCTCGCCGTCGCGGCCGCCGCGAGGAGTTCTGCTGCGCAGAGGGCCCGCGCAGCAGAACAGCTGGAGGCGGAGGATGTCGACAAGGCCGCCGCGGGAACCACGACCCGGCCGAAGCCGAACAGGTGGGAAGAATGAACAAGGTCCTGCTCCAGCACCTGCTGATCTCCGTGGTCGGCGGTCTGCTGCTGGTCGCCGCGTTCAGCCTGGCCGGTACCCAACCGCGGCCGGTGTGGTTCGTCGCGATGGCCCTGGCGCTCGGCTTCGGCTCCGTCGCGCTGCGGCTGATCTTCCCGCAGCTCCTGGAGACGTCCTGGCCCTCGCGACACGACGAGAAGTGGGCCGCGCTGCGCAGCCGGAGCAACGACAACCGGACCCAGTTCCTGGCCACCTGGGTGCAGGAGTCGTCCCGGGAGCGCCGGGCCGGCGAGGGGTCGCAGACGTTCGTCCGCCGGGTCCGTCCGTTGCTGCTGGAGCTCACCCGGGACCGGCTGGTGCACCGGCACGGCATCGACCCGGAGCTCGAGCCGGAGCGGGCCCGGGAGGTGACCGGCGACCAGCTGTGGAACCTGATCACCGGCACGGAAGAAGGCACTGCGTCGTTCGCGGAGATCGAGTTGGCAGTCCAGACCATCGAGAAGCTGTGAGGAACCGTGACTGATCGGGAACTGGGGCTCGCCGAGGTGTCGGCGCTGAGCAAGCAGGTGCTCGAGCGCGTCGGCCAGGCCGTGGTCGGCAAGGGCGAGGCACTCGAGCTGGTGCTCGCGGGCATCCTGGCCGGCGGCCACGTGCTGCTGGAGGACTACCCGGGGCTGGCGAAGACGCTGGCCGCGCGGTCGTTCGCGCAGGCGCTCGGGCTGGAGTTCCGCCGGGTGCAGTTCACCCCGGACCTGCTGCCGTCGGACGTCACCGGCGCCTTCGTCTACGACCAGCGCGACTCGGAGTTCGTCTTCCGGCCGGGCCCGATCTTCACCGGGCTGCTGCTCGCGGACGAGATCAACCGGACGCCGCCGAAGACCCAGGCCGCGCTGCTGGAGTCGATGCAGGAGCACCAGGTCACGGTCGAGGGCCAGACCTTCCCGCTGCCGGTGCCGTTCCACGTGCTGGCGACGGCGAACCCGGTGGAGTACGAGGGCACCTACCCGTTGCCCGAGGCCCAGCTCGACCGGTTCATGCTGCGGATCGGCTTCGGCTACCCGACCGCCGCCGAAGAGTGGGAGGTGCTCCAGCGCCGGATGATCCGCCGCTCGGAGGACCAGTTCGTCGAGCCTGTCACCGATGCGGCCGGGCTGCTCGCCGCGCAGAAGGCGATCGAGACCGTGACCGTCGACGACACGGTCGGCCGGTACTGCGTGGAGCTCGCCGCCGCGACGCGTCGGGACTCCCAGGTGCTCGTCGGCGCGTCCCCTCGCGGTTCGCTGGCGTTGCTCCTGACGGCTCGTTCGTACGCCGTGATCCAGGGCCGGGACTACGTCGTACCGGAGGACGTCAAGGCGGTCGCGATCCCCGCGCTCGCACACCGGATCACCGTGCGGCCCGAGTTGTGGCTGCACGAGGTGACCGGGGCGACCGTCGTACGCGCGGTGCTCGGAGTGGTCCCGGCTCCGCCGACCGTCGTCGGTGCCCGGCAGTGAGCCGAAAACCGGTCCATAGACAGGCAGGAAGGAGGCGGCGGTGAGCTGGCGGCCGACGCATGCGCAGGTCCGGGCGGTCAGCCTGGCCGCTGTGCTGCTGTTGATCGCCGTACTCGCGCGTCGCCCCGATGCCGCCGTGTTCGGGCTCCCGCTGGCGTTTCTCGCCGCCTGGGGACGGTACTTCCGCCCGACCGAGCAGCCCGAGGTCCACACCGAGCTCGACACCGACGTCCTCTTCGAAGGACAGGCCACGACGTACCGGGTGGCTGTGTCCGGGACGCTCGACCCGGACATCGACCTGATCGTGATGGCGCTCGCTCGCACGCAGTGGTTCCGATACGACCCGCCGCAGGCCGCGATCGCTGAACCCGTCGCCGACGGCCACGTCACGCTCGAGGTCGGCCTGCGCTCCGAACGCTGGGGCCTGCGGCAACTGGCTCAGCCGCACGTCATCGCGACCTCGGTCCTCGGCGCGTACCGCGTGCCGGTGACGTCCGGAGGCGCCCTTGCCGTGAGCACCTTGCCGCTGCGTGAGGGCTTCGAGGCCGTCGATTCCGTACCGCGTCCGGCCGGGCTGGTGGGGCTCCACCGGTCGAGGCGGCCGGGTGAGGGGACCGAGCTCGCCGGAGTCAGGCCGTTCCGCACCGGCGACCGGTTGCGCCGGATCAACTGGGCCGTATCCGCGCGGACCCGCGAACTGCACGTCACCTCGACCTGGTCCGACCGGGACACCGAGGTTGTCATCCTGCTGGACACGGGTGGCGAGGTCGGTATCAGTGAAGGCATCGACGGCCGGTCGAGCAGTCTCGACACCGCCGTCCGGGCGGCCGCGTCGGTCGCCGAGCACTACCTGCGGCACGGTGACCGGGTCCGGCTGATCGACACCGGGACAGCGGTCCGCGGAGTCCGGGCGGGCAGCGGGCGAGCGCACCTGCGGAGGATCCTCGATGTCCTGGTGCACGCCGACCGCAAGGGTCGTCAGCAGGACGAGTCCCAGCTCGCCCGGCGACACCGGATCCGGGCCGACAGCCTGGTGATCGTGCTCAGCCCGCTGCTGCGCCGGACGATGCTCGGCTACATCGTCACGCTGGTGCACTCGGGCTGCACGGTGATCGCGGTCGACACCCTGCCGCCCGACGTGGGAGACCTGATCGACCTGGAACACCACGACGCGAAGGCCTGGCCGCTGGCCTGGCAGATCCGCCTGCTGGAGCGCCGCGGCGAACTCGACCGGCTCGGCGACCTCGGCGTACCGACCGTCCGCTGGCGTGGCGCGGGCACCCTCGACGAAGTACTGCGGGACGCGTCCAGGTTATCCGCGGCCCCGAGGATCCGCTCATGACGGTCGCGGAGAGGATCACCCGGTGGCTGGCCGAGCTCCGGGGCGCCAGTCAGGCGTCGTGGATCGCCCGGGCGGCGATCGCGGTGGCCGGAGCGGTCGCGCTGGTCGTGCCGGCCCTGCAGTCGTGGGACCAGATGCCGCTGGTCCCGATCGTCGGTACCGCGATGCTGCTGGTGGCCGTGGTGTTGCCGGACTCGGCGGCGGCGTTGGTGTTCCTGGCCGTGGTCGCCGGCGGCTGGGTGGTCAGGGCACCCGCTGACCTCACCTGGGCGCTGGTAGTGACCGCGATCGCCTTGCTGGTGGTGCATCTGGCGTCCGCCTTCGCCGGGCAGCTGCCGTCGTACGGTCGGGCCGGCCGGCGGGCGCTCCGGCGTTGGGTGCTGCCGGCAACTATCGCGGCGCTGCTCGCGCCGGTGGTCGCGATCGCCGCCGCGCTGGTGCGTGGGGCCGACGTACCGGGGTCGTTGCTGGTGACGGTCGGCGCGCTGATCGGTGCGACGGCGGCGGTCTGGTTCGCGTCGGGGCAGTCGCTCAGCGAGCGCTGAGCAGGCCCGGCCTACTACGCGGCCGGCTGGTCAGCCGGCGTCGGCAGCAGGCCCGGATTCGTCGCCCAGGGTGGCGAGCAGGTCGGTCGCCCAGGCGCAGCGGACCGGGTCGGGGCCGGTGACCTGCATCGCGGCCATCACGGTGAGCAGCATGCCGGTGGCCATGAACTCGCGGACCTCCTCGGGTGAGGCGCCGGTCACGTCGCGGACCAGTCGCAAGATGTTGCCGAACCTCTTCCGGACGGTCTCGCCGATCGCCGGGTCGGCACTGGCGGCGAACCCGTGCAGGAGGACAACCAGCAGGTCCCGCTCGTCGAGGAGTTCCTGGTAGGCCTCGCCGAGGCTGGCCAGGTCCGCCTGCTGCTCGGCAGCCTTGCGGAAGGCCTCCTCGATCCGGTCGCAGACCCGGTTGGTGGTGGCCAGGAACAGTTGCTGCTTGGTGCCGAACAGCCTGATCACGTACGGCTGGGAGACGCCGGCCAGGCGGGCGATCTCGTCGGTCTTGGTACCGGCGTAGCCGGAGGCGCCGAAGGCCTGCACGGCCGCCTGCAGGACCTCCTCGCTGCGCTCGGCGGCGGTCAGACGGGTCCTCGTCATGGTTGTCCTCTCGTGAAGTCCCTTGACATGTTATCAGTCGATGCATACTTTGTGAGGAGACGTAGTTATCAGTCGATAACAACAAGGAGATTCCGATGACATCGACCGCCCTCGAGCCCGACGACCTGGTGCCGGTGGACCCGGCCGCCGGCGAGCCCGCCGTCCGCCGCTCACTGGGGACCGTGCTGGCCGTCGTGGGCATCCCGACGTTCATGGTCACGCTGGACAACCTGGTGGTGACCAACGCGCTGCCGGTGATCAAGACCGAGATCGGCGCCTCGCTGACGGACCTGCAGTGGTTCATCAACGCGTACACGCTGTCCTTCGCGGCCCTGCTGCTGACCGCCTCCGCGATCGGCGACAGGCTGGGCCGGCGGCGGATCTTCCTGCTCGGGATCACGCTGTTCACGCTCGCCTCGGCTGCCTGCGCGCTGGCCACCGAGCCGTGGATGCTGATCGGGGCCCGCGCGATCCAGGGCGTCGGCGCCGCCGCCGTGATGCCCTTGTCGCTGACCCTGCTGGCGGCCGCCGTACCGGCTCATCAGCGGAGCGCGGCGATCGGCATCTGGGGCGGGATCTCCGGGCTCGGTGTCGCGGTCGGCCCGGTGGTCGGTGGAGCGGTGGTCGACGGCATCAACTGGCAGTGGATCTTCTGGCTGAACGTGCCGGTCGGGCTGATCGCCGTACCGCTGGCCGCTCGGGTGCTGAAGGAGTCCCGCGGTGGCAGCAAGCGGCTCGACCCGGTCGGCCTGGTGCTGTCCGCGGCGAGTGTGCTGTCCATCGTGTGGGGTGTCGTGCACGGCGCCGATGACGGCTGGTCCTCGGGGCGGATCCTGACCGCGCTGATCGGCGGCGGGCTGCTGCTGATCGCGTTCCTGGTCTGGGAGCACCGCACGCCCTCCCCGATGCTGCCGCTGCGGCTGTTCTCGGTGCGCGCCTTCAGCGTCGCCAACGCGATCGCCTTCACCTTCTCGCTCGGCGTCTTCGGCTCGGTGTTCCTGCTGGCGCAGTTCTTCCAGGTGGTGCAGGGCTACACGCCGCTGCAGTCGGGGATCCGGACGCTGCCGTGGACGATGGCGCCGATGGTGGTCGCGCCGCTGGCCGGGCTGGTCGTGGACCGGGTCGGCGCGCGGACGCTGATCGGTACCGGTCAGGTGTTCCTCGCCGGCGCGCTCGCCTGGATCGCGGCCGTCACCACGGTCGACGTCGGCTACAGCTCGTTTGTCGGTCCGTTCGTGCTCGCGGGGGTCGGAATGGGGCTCACCTTCGCGCCGTCCGCCAGCGTCGTGATGGCGAGCTTCTCCGACGCGGACCGTGGGGTCGCCTCGGGCACGAACAACACGATCCGCGAGGTCGGGGTCGCGATGGGCGTCGCCGTACTGGCCTCGGTCTTCGCCTCCGCCGGCTCGTACGCCAGCCCCGACCAGTACGTCGACGGCCTGGTCCCGGCGGTCTGGGTCGGAGCGGCTGCCGTCGCCGTCGGCGCGGTCCTCGCGCTACTACTGCCGGGCCGGCGTCGCTGATCGGGGGGCGGACCCCCAGGCCATCAATGCACCGAAGAGCGGCCCCCGCCGAGCGTGCTTGGCGGGGGCCGCTCGCCGTTGTGATGGGATGGCCGTCCGGTATAGGAGCATGGAGTACCCGCTCTCCGAAAGGCAGTGACCGTGCTCGACGCCGACGATGTCCGCCGCATCGCGTTGTCCTTCCCGCAGACCGAGGAGAAGCAGCGCTGGAACCACCCGACCTTCGACGTCGCCGGGCGGATGTTCGTCACCGTGCCCGACGACCAGACCTCGTTCGCCGTCCGCTGCCCGCGCCTCGAACGCGACGAACTGATCGCCGCCGAACCCCAGAAGTTCTGGGTCCCACCCCACGAGGCCGGCTCCAGCTGGGTCCGCGCCCGCCTGTCCGCCCTGGAGGACGCCGACGAACTCCGCGACATCCTCCTCGACTCCTGGCACCAGGCCGCCCCGGAGTCGATCCAGGTCAGCGGCCCGAGCGGCGGAATCTGATCAAGGGGTAGAGGGGCGTGGTGCCGCCGCCGCGGGCTTGGTTGTGGCCGGTGAAGGTGGTGGCGCCGTCGAGGACGAGACCGTGAGTGGCGGCGCGGGCGACCAGCAGGGTCAGGGCGTCCTGGGCGCGTTGGTCGTTCGGGCCGCGGCCGGCGGCGTAGCGGGTGGCTTCGGACTTGTCCGTGGTGGTGATGAAGACGCCGTCGGGGCGCAGGATGCGGGCGACCTCGGCGAGCACCGGGTCGCTGTCCTCGAGCAGGTGCAGGAGCCAGATGGCGACCACCGCGTCGCAGCGGCGATCGGCGAGCGGCAGCTGGTTGGCATCACCCACGGCGACATGGCCGGGAAGCCGGATCCGGGCGTGCCGGAGCATCGCCGGGGACAGGTCGACGCCGTGCACCAGATTGCCGAGGGCAACTAGTTCGGCGCCGACGATGCCGGTGCCGACCGCGAGCTCGAGCACCCGGCCGCCCTTGGGGAGCAGTTCGTCGACCGCCTCAGCCGCGGCGCGGGCTCGCTCCGGGCCACCCCGCGACTCGTCGTACCGCGAGGCTTCGGCTTCGTCGTACTCGAACTTCGAGGGGGTCTTCCACAACGCGGGCCAGGGGATACCGACCTCGGCGAGCATCCGGCGGACCAGTGGCAGGGAGATGCCGACGACGTTGTGGTAGTCGCCCTCGATCCCTGTCACGAAAGGGCCGCCGAGGCCGTCGACGGTGAACGAGCCGGCCACCACGAGGGGTTCGCCGGTCTCCACGTACGCGTCGATCTCGTCGTCGGTGAGGTCGGCGAAGTAGACCGTGGTGGAGGCGAGCTCGCGGATCTCCTGCCGGCTCGTGGTGTCGAACAGGCAGTGCCCGGTGTGCAGGATCCCCGAGCGGCCACGCATGGTCCGCAGCCGCTCGCGCGCGACCTCCGGCGTACCGGGCTTGCCGTAGGCGACACCGTCGATCTCCAGCACGGAGTCGCAGCCGAGCACGGTCGCGTGGTCGGTCAGCGTCGAGACGACCGCGCGGGCCTTGAGCGTCGCCAGCGCGCGAGCGAGCTCACCCGGGCTCTCGGCGGTGACGTTGTCCTCGTCGACGCCGGAGACGATCACCTCGGGCTCGACCCCGGCGTCGCGCAGCGTCTTCAGCCGCGCCGGGGAGGCGGAGGCGAGGACGAACCTAGGCCCGCTCACAGCTTGGCGAGGGCGCGGCGGAGCGGGTCCAGACCGATCGAGCCCAGGTTGAGCGCGTCCCGGTGGAAGGCCCGCAGGTCGAACGCGGAACCCTTGCGCTGCTTGGCCTCCTCGCGCGCCTGCAGCCAGATCCGCTCGCCCACCTTGTACGACGGCGCCTGCCCGGGCCAGCCGAGGTACCGGTTCAGCTCCGCCTTGAGGAACTCCGTCTCCATCCGGCAGTGCGCGCGGAGGAACTCGAAGCCCAGCTCCGCGTTCCACGTCTCGCCCGGGTGAAAGCCGAACGGGTTGTCGCGGGGGATCTCCAGCTCCAGGTGCATGCCGATGTCGACGATCACCCGGGCCGAGCGGAACGCCTGCGCGTCGAGCATGCCGAGGCGGGCGCCGGGCTCCTCGAGGTACCCGAGGTCCTCCATCAGCCGCTCGGCGTACAGGGCCCAGCCCTCGCCGTGGCCGGAGACCCAGCAGCCCATCCGCTGCCAGCGGTTCAGCAGGTCCGTGCGGAGCATCGTCTGGGCGACCTGGAGGTGATGCCCGGGTACGCCCTCGTGGTACACGGTGGTGACCTCGCGCCAGGTGGCGAAGTCCTCGACGCCGGTCGGCACGGCCCACCACATCCGGCCCGGCCGGGTGGTCAGGTCCTCGCTCGGGCCGGTGTAGTAGATCGAGCCGTCGGAGGTCGGCGCGATCATGCACTCGATCCGCTTGATCTCGTCCGGGATGTCGAAATGGGTGCCGGCCAGCTCCTCGACCGCGGCGTCGGCGAGCCGCTGCATCCAGTCGCGGAACGCCTCCTTGCCGTGGATCTTGCGGGCCGGATCGTTGTCCAGCAGTTCGGCGACCGCCGCGATGCTGCGGTCACCGCCGTTCAGGGACGCGGCGATGTTCTCCATCTCGCCCTCGATCCGGGCGAGCTCCTCCCAGCCCCAGGCGTAGGTCTCGTCGAGGTCGACGGCCGCGCCGAGGAAGTCCCGCGATGCCAGCTCGTACACCTCGCGGCCGCAGGCGTCCCGGCTCGGCGCCTGCAGGGCGAGGTCGGTGGTCAGCCACTGGCCGAACTGGTCGTACGCCTTGCGCGCGGCGGCCGCCGCGGCCTCGACCTCGGACTTCACCGCGCTGTCCGGAGCCTGGGCAGCGAGCCCGGCGAAGAAGTCGTCGCCTTCGGCGCCGGTCCAGCTCGCGATGCGCGACGCCAGATCGTTCACCTGCCGTACGGCGGAGACGCGTCCCGCCGCGGCCTGCTGGAGGAGGGATTCGCGGAAGCCGTCCAGCGTCGTACCGACCTGGTTCAGGCGGATCGCGATGGTCTCCCAGTCGTCGTCGCTCGCGGTCGGCATCAGGTCGAACACCTGACGGACCTCGGCCGGGACTGAGGTGAGCGCGTTCAGCTGGTGCTGCGGGACGCCCGCCTCGTAGCTCTCGAGCTCCAGCCCGAGCCGCTCCAGCAGGGCGTCCTTGGCGACCTCCTCGCGCGGGCTGCCCGGCTGGATCGCGGTCGCCTCGGCGATGGTCCGGCGGTTCAGCTCGATCCGCGCCTCGAAGCCGGCGGGCGAGTAGTCCGGCAGCTGGTGGTCGTGGCCCTGGATGCCCATGAAGGTGGCCGAGGTCGGCACGAGTTCGATGTAGTCCTCGAGGAACCGGTCGGAGACCTGGTCGATCGGGCTGTTCGGTGTGGTCGCGTCCGTCACCTGGCCGACACTACCGCGCGGCTGATCCACGCGGCCGGTACTGTGTCGCTCTTGCCAGTAGGTCAGTTCGTCCCTGGAGGTCGTTCGCCAGGGTCAGTGAAAGGTCACCGGGTTGTCGCAGCCGCCATACGGTCAGCAGCCGAGCGGACCGTATCCGCCGAATCAGCCGCCCTACCCGGGTCCGTCGCAGTACCAGTCCCCCCAGTACCAGTCCCCCCAGTACCAGTCCCCGCAGCAGCCGTCCCCGCAGCAGCCGGCGCCGCCGTACCAGGCGCAGCAGCCGCCGCAGCCGCAGTACCAGCCGTCGTCGTACCAGCGGCCGCAGTACCACTACGGGCTGCCGTCGGAGGCGCCGCAGCAGGGGCAGGGGTTCGGTTGGGGGCCGCAGTTCGCGCCGCCGTCCGGGCCTGGAGGGCCGGGAGGGTTCCAGCCGGGCTGGCAGCCGCAGCTGCCTCGGAAGAAGCGCTCCAAGGGGCCGCTGATCGCGATCCTGAGCTGCTGCGTACTGGCCGTCGTCGGCCTGTGGATGTTCGGCGTGATCCGGAAGAACGCGAACGACACCCCCTACACCCACCCCACCTACAACGTGCCGACGAACGGACCGACGTCTTCGGAGCCGACGTCGCAGCCCACCGACGAGCCCAGCGAGCCGCAGCCGACGACGACCACGACGAAGCCGGCCACGCCGCCTCCGTCGCCCTTGTCGATCGTCGCGAACAACAAGCTGTACAGGACCGGGGTCCAGCGCACGGTCAACTGCAAGGAGGCCGGCGTCCGGCCGAACAACGCCAGGAACGCGGCGGCCTACTGGGCGCGGATCAAGCCCTGCCTCGACCGGGCCTGGGCAGCGCCTGTGGCCAAGGCGGGGTACCGGTTCAAGGCGCCGGCGATGTCGTACTGGGCGGGCACCAGCGTGAGCACGCCCTGCGGCGGTGGAGCGGTCTCCGTGCCGTTCTACTGCCCGACGAACCAGATGATGTACATGAAGGTCGACGTGTTCGTGAAGTCGTACAACCAGTACCCCGACGCGGACTCCAAGGCCTACGCGCGGATGTGGTACACCCGCTCGATCGCCCACGAGTACGGGCATCACGTGCAGAACCTGACCGGCATCCTGCAGGCGGAGACGCGGCTGTCGTACGAGTCGAACGGCTACGCCGCCGAGCTGCTGCTGTCACGGCGTACCGAACTGCAGGCGAACTGTTTCGCCGGGGTCTTCCTGGCCGCGAACAAGCGCAGCTACCCGATCAACGGGGCGTTGCTCAGGGCATGGAACAAGTGGGTCGTCACGGCCGGAGACGCGCCGGGCAAGGGCACTCACGGCAGCCCGGCCAGCCAGAAGCGCTTCATGGGCCGCTCGTTCGTGACCGGCAACCCGGCCAGCTGCAATACCTACAAGGCCTCGCCGGCCAGCGTGAGCTAGTGCCTCGTCCAGAAGGTTGGGGTCGTAACTGTGCTGGGTTGACCGGTTCGGCGGTGGGTGTGGAGGCTTGCTGGCGGAGGTGGTGATGGCTCGGCAGCCTGAGGTTTTCGTGCGCTCGCTGGAACCGGAGGAGGCGCAGCGTATGGTACGGATTACGCGGACCGAAAGGGATCGGGTTCGGCTTCGCGGGCGGGGTACGCGACACTAGGTATGTACGATGAAACTATCAAAGAGCGCCAGTTCCGCCTCATCTGGTCGTTGAAATATGGACCAGGATTTTGTAAGTAGCTCTTTTGTTATAGGTACCGCGCCAGGTGTTCCACCTGCATTACGAATCTCAAGACGCCGCCATAATTCAGCAAATGGCACATCAAAGTAATGCATTTGTATAGCAGCACCTAGCTTGTGCGCAACCTCTCGATGTCTATCACGTTCATCTCGACTCCAAAAACCGTCTTCCAAAATGATGCTGTGCCCGAGTTTCAGCAATGTTAGGCCGTGCTCATAGAGCCGAACCTCAAGTTTACGGCGGAACTCAAAGTCAAAGAAGTCGACTCCGAGTGCGGCAACCCACTCGTCTACATTGAGCCGGACCGCACCCGTCGACTCTTCTAATTCTTTTGCAACAGTAGTTTTTCCGGCGCCAGGTAAGCCACAAAAAGCGTAGAGCACCGGTCGTTCAGAACCATTGAATCCCACAGTATGTTCTCCATTCAGAACCCCTCGTCGCTCATCGAAGAATGATCCCGGGCCCGGATGCTGCCAGGTCAGGAGGGCGCGTCTTGCCGGCTCTTCACGGTCGAGGGTGTAATTGCGGCCTGAAGCCTCCGGTCTCGAGCAGCGATCTGGCGATGTAGTTCGTGAGGTTGCGGAACCCGAGTGCGGAACCGCGCAGGTGCTCGAGCCGGCCGTTGATCGCCTCGGTGGGGCCGTTGCTGGTGCCGGGACGGTCGAAGTAGGCCAGCACGTCGGCTGCGCGTTTCTTCAACGTGCGGCCGAGCGTGGTGACCTCGACCAGTGCGTTCGGGACACCGGTGCTGATCGTGTCGATCAGCTTGACCATCAGCTCGCGGCCACGGCGCCGGTCCTCGTGTCGGTAGGCGGTGATCATTCGCTGGTAGATGCCCCAGGTCGCCTCGACTTCGACATGCGCGTCGTCGGCGAACAGCGCGGTGAGCGAGCGGCCTGCTTGTCGGTGAGCAGCCCGGCACCTGTGTGCAGGGTCCTGCGCGCGGAGTAGAGGCGGTCGTTCTTCATGCCGCGGTGGCCGTGGATCGCCAACTGGACCCGGCGGCGGCACCGGTCCAGCGCATCGCCGGCCAGGCGCACGACGTGGAAGGGAGCCATGACCGCTGTCGCGTCGGGGAGCTCTTCGGCGGTGGCGGTCTTGAAGCCGGTGAAGCCGTCCATCGCGACCACGTCCACGGCGTCGCGCCAGGCCTCGTCGCGGTCGGCGAGCCAGTACTTGAACGCTTGCTTGGAGCGGCCCTCGACCATGTCGAGCAGCCGGGCGGGACCGGTGCCATCACGGACGGCGGTGAGATCGACGATCACGGTGACGAACTTGTCGCCGCGGCGGGTGTGGCGCCAGTTGGGTCGGCCCGGGGCGCGGTGCCCGGATTGCTCCGGGTCCGTTTCGCCGGGCCGCCCGCCGAACCCGGCGTGCGATTCTCACCGCACCGGG
>NZ_SLVF01000004.1 GCF_004345365.1 Kribbella sp. VKM Ac-2568 | reverse complement strand
CAACTCCTTGACACTGGTGTCGAACGGCTGCTGCAGCAGATCCAGCGCCCAGTTGTAGAAGATCCAGCCGACGACCGCACCCAGCACGATCGCAAGCACACACTTGAGCAACCGGTTGCGCAGCTCCGTGATGTGCTCGCGCAGGGTCATCCGACCCTCTTCGTCCTTCGGCCGGCGCTCTTTCCGCCGTCCGAGCCTCACCATCGTCACAGCTGGCGCGGGTGTCTCAGTTGGCCGTGTGGGTCGGCGGCAAGCCGTCGCCCGGGGCCTGGCCGTTCACCTGGTTGGGCTGCTGGGCCGGCTGCTGGACGGGCGCCTGGGCCGGCGGCGGGGTCTGCGCCTGCGCCTGCTCGCCCTGGGTGAGCTCGTCGCCCTTCTTGCGCCCGGGGCCGACCTCTTCCTCCCAGATCTTCTTCGACTTGCCGAGCTGCCTCACCAGTGCCGGCAGCTTGGCCGACCCGAAGAGCAGCACGACGATCGCGAGGATGACGAGCCACTCCGCGCCCTGGGGCATACCGAGGAGCGTGACCATGACGAACTCCCTTTCACAAACTTCTACTCGTGGCTCAACCGTGAGCGCCGATACTACGCCCGGACCCGCTCTTCCCCGCGGGTCTGTCCGGACCCGGCCTGGGACTGCGCTTGTTCGAGCTTGGACTGGGCGGCGACCAACTCACGCGTCAGTGCCTTGGTCTGGCCCCACAGCTTCAGCGCGAGCAGGGCGAGGACCAGGAGCCACACCGCCACCACACCGATGAAGAGCAGGAACCAATACATACGACCGAGCCTATCCGGTTCACGGTCGCGACCCCTCCTCCGCGGGTCGCCGTGCGGACAACGGTGTCGGAACGTGATGGTAAGAAATGGTGTCCGCCGCGCGATCCGCGGCCGGGACAACTGCAGGGACACTGGGCTGACGACACGAAGGGGGCGCCGGGGGATGGAACAGATCTCACTCGACGAACGCAGGGCCAGGATCGGCCGACGGCACCGGCTGGCGCCGTCCTGCCAGGCGCCGGACCCGGTCCAGGCGGCCGCCTCGATGGTCGCGCTGCACGCGACGGATCCGGCCACTGTGCACCTCTCGGTCGCCGCGCGAGTGCCGGGGAGCGAGGTCGCAATCACGGAGCGTGCCCTGTACGACGACCGCACGCTGATCCGGATGCTCGGAATGCGGCGGACGGTGTTCGTCGTACCGACTCCGTTCGCGCCGGTGGTCCAGGCGGCCTGCACCGACGACATCGCCGTCAAGCAGCGCAAACTGCTGGTCAAGCACCTCACCGAGGCGGGCATCGGGGCCGACCCGGACGCCTCCGGCAAGTGGTTGCGAGCCGTCGAGGAATCGACCGCGACCGCCCTCACTCTGCGCGGCTCGGCCACCGCCCAGGAGCTGTCCGCGGACGAGCCCCGGCTGCGGAGCCGGCTGGCGATGGCGCCGGGCAAGACGTACGCCGCTCAGCCGTACGTCACCAGTCGGGTGCTCTTCCAGTTGTCAGCCGAGGGGCGGATCGTCCGGGGGCGCCCACTCGGCACCTGGTTGAGCGGACAGCACCAGTGGTCCCCGGTGGAGAACTGGCTGCCGCAGGGACCGAGTGACAAGCCTCCGGCCGAGGAGGCACGGATCTCGCTAGCGCGGGCCTGGCTGGGCGCGTTCGGGCCGGGGACCGTGGCGGATCTGCAGTGGTGGAGCGGGTGGACCCTCGGCCAGACGAGAAAGGCCCTGGCCGCGCTCTCCGCGGTCGAGGTGGACCTGGACGGCGTGGTCGGCTACGTGCTCCCTGGCGACGAGGCCCCTGAGGTCGAAGTGGAGCCGTGGGTCTCGTTCCTGCCTGCGCTCGACCCGACGCCGATGGGGTGGAAGGACCGCGACTGGTACCTCGGCGAGCACAAGTCCCAGCTCTTCGACAACACCGGCAACGTGGGTCCGACGGTCTGGTGCGACGGCCGGATCGTCGGCGGCTGGGGGCAGCCCGAGACCGGCGAGGTCCGCTACAAACTGCTGGAGGACGTCGGCTCCGAAACAGTCGCCGCGATCGAGGCCGAAGCCGCGCGCTGGACCTCCTGGCTGGCCGGCGTCCGAGTCACCCCACGCTTCCGCGCACCGCTCGAGAAGTCCCTCTCGAAGCCGTGAAGTCCCGCGCAGGTCGTCGACGCGCTGGCGAAGGCGTGAGGTCCCGGTCCGTGAGCCGGGGTCAGATCTGGTCGTCGTAGGCGGCCAGGGCCTCGCGGGCCGTGCCTGCGATCTGCCGGCCCAGGTCTGGCGGATCCAGGACCGTGGCGGAGCCGCCGAGGCGCAGTACCAGGCGCTGCAGCCAACCAGTGTCGGCGACCCGGAGCTTCACGATGAGTGAGTTGTCGGGACCCTCTTCAACGGACTCCGTGGGGTAGTACTCGGCCACCCAGCGGGCCGGCGGCGCCAGTTGGATCGTGGCCAGGAGATCGCACTCGGACGGCTGGAACATGCCGTTCGAGAGGTCGCGCGGGGTCGCCTGCGGCGGTGGCTCGCTCGGGAGCTCCAGGAGCTTGGCGGCGGCGATCCGGTCCAGGCGGAAAAGCCGGACATCCTCGGCCAGGCGGCACCAAGCCTCGAGGTAGGTGCGACCCTCCGACACCACCAGCCGCATCGGGTCCACATCCCGCTCGGTGGTCTCGTCCCGCGACGGTACGTCGTACGTGAGGTGCAGGCGGAGCTTGCCGGCCAGAGCGCGGTTGACCGTGTCCGCGATCTCAGGCGCGGCCGGCTCGACGTGCACGTGCGCCGCGGTGCCCTCGCTGGCCGCGGCCCCCTCCCCCGCTGCCGCTTCGAGCTTGGCGATCGCGCGGTCGACGGCGTCCCGGTCCTGGCCTGCGGTCACCTCGCGCAGGGTTCGCAGCGCGGTGAGCAGCGCGAGCGCCTCGTCGGCGGCGAGCCGCAGCGGCCGGGCCAGGTAGTCGGCGTTGTTCAGGTGGATGACGCCGTCGCCCTCGGCGGCGTCGATGTCGATCTCGATCAGGTCGCCCATCTGCGCACCCGGCAGGCCGCAGAACCAGAGCACCTTCAGGTCCGCGATGATCTGCTTCGGCCGCACGCCGAACTCCGCGGCGACGTCGTCCACTCGGGCGCCATCGTTCTCCCGCAGGTACGGCACGAGCGCAAGCAGCCGCTGGACCTGATCCCGCGCATTACTCATGCGGGCACCCCCGCGACCGTCCGCAGCCGCCGCAGTACGCCGTCCAGCACGTCACCCGGGCCTTCCACCACCGCGTCAGGCCCGTACGACGCGATCTCCTCCGCGAGCACCCCGGAGTCGGCGTACGGGACGTGCAGGAGATCCCAGCCGTCCTCGTACGGCTCGATCGCGTTGGCTCGGCGGCGCAGGCTCACACACGAACCAGTTCGGGCCCGGACCTTCGCCTCGGAGGTCGGCCGCGGCGGTGCCAGTTCGGACACCAGCGAGCGGATGTCGGTCCCCTCGGGCACGGTGAACGCGCCGGGGCTGCCGATGCTCTTTACGTTGCCCCCGATCCGGGACAACCGGAACATCCGGGTCGCCTCGCGGTCGCGATCGCGGCCCACGACGTACCAGCGGCCGTGCCAGGAGACGATGCCCCAGGGCTCGAGCGTGCGGGTGGTCGACTCGGAGTAGCCGCTGCGGGTGTGCTCGAAGCGGACGACGGTCCGGCTCACCACGGCCGACCAGAGCGGGTCGAAGGCCGGCTCGGAGGCGCCGACGTGCGGCTCGATCGCGCTCAGCGCGGACTGGTCGGTCTGGATCCCGGCGGCCTTCAGCTTCAGCACGGCCGACGTGGTCGCCTCGGCCAGGCTGGCGTGCTGCCAGACCCGCGCGGCGACCCCGAGCACCGCCGCCTCGTCCGGCTCCAGGTGCACCTCGGGCAGTTCGAACACGTCCCGGCGGATCCGGTAGCCGACGTCGTCGGAGAAGAACTTGTCGATGGTGCCCATCTCGATCGGGATGCCGAGGTCGCGCAACTCGTCCTTGTCGCGCTCGAACATCTTCTCGAAGGCGTCGTCGGTCTGCCCGGCGTAACCCTCGACCACCTCGCGGATCCGCTCCTTGGTCACGTATGTGCGCGCGACCAGCAGGCAGATCACCAAATTGAGCAGCCGCTCACTCTTCCGCGCTGACACCCGACCACCTTACGGGGTCCACGGTCCTACGTCGTACCCCCGCGCCGAACAGGTGTTCTAACGGCGGAACCACTAGGGCACGCTGGTAGATCCTGTGCCGTGCCGAGTGCCGCGCAGCACGCACAGGGTTTACCGACGTGCCTTAGGGTCACGGTGTGATGCGGTGGCGTGAAGGGGTTGTGAGCGAGCTAGGGCGGGGTTGGGCCGGGGCCCAGGAGTTGACGGTGGACGTCGGGGGCCGGGCTGTCCGGTCGCTGGCCTATCCGGACCTGGTGGGGTCCCCGGTAGTGGGTGACCGGGTCCTGCTCAACGTGGGAGCACTCGATCGTGGTCTCGGGACCGGTGGTTATGCCCTGGTCGTGGCGATCCCCGACCGGCTTCCGGAGGACCCGCCTGAGACCGGGCACCTGGTGAAGGCCCGCTACACGCCGTTGCAGTCGATGGTGCTCGGCGCGGACGAGCAGGACTCGCCGGACCACGCAGTACTGCGAGACGCCGACGATCTGTTCGGTACTCCGGTCGTGGTGGCTGACCTGCACTCGGCGCTGCCCGCAGTACTGGCTGGGGTTTACGAGGCCAGGCCAGGCACCCGGGTCGTCTACGTGATGACGGACGGTGGAGCGCTGCCTCTGGCGTTCTCCCGCACCGTGCCGGCACTGCGTGACGCCGGCTGGCTTGGCGGCACAGTGACGGTCGGACAGGCGTACGGCGGCGACCGGGAGACCGTGACGGTCCACACTGGCCTCCTCACGGCCGTCCACGTACTAGCCGCCGAACTCGTCGTACTGACGCAGGGGCCGGGCAACCTCGGCACTGGCACCCGCTGGGGCTTCTCCGGCGTCCAGTCGGGTGAAGCCGTCAACGCGGTCGGCACCCTCGGCGGGCGAGCAGTCGCGTCCCTACGGATCTCCGAGGCGGACCCGCGCCCACGACACCGCGGCATCTCGCACCACAGCCTCACGGCGTACGGGCGGGTCGCCCTGCAGCCGGCGGACGTCGTCGTACCGGATCTGGCCGGTGACTTCGGCGACGCGGTCCGCGACGCGGCCGAACCGCTCAAGGCCCGGCACCGGGTCGTCCGGATCGGCATCGACGGCCTGTACGACGCCCTGCGGGACGCCCCGGTCAAGCTGTCGACGATGGGCCGCGATCTCGACGGCGACCGCGCGTACTTCGAGGCAGCCGCCGCGGCCGGACGCCACGCGGCCGGGCTGGTGGACGTACCACCACCCGGATCGGGGTCCCAGTACTCCTGATCTGCAGGCGTTTCCGCCCGAGAGTTGGAGCATGGCAACCAACCTGAGCATTCACGACACCGTCGCCTCCGGACCGCCGGTCACCGCGCGGGCCTCGGCCGGCATGTGGTTCCTCGCCGTGGGCGCCGGAGTGGCCGAGTCCGTCCTCGGCGTGATCGGAGTGCTGTCGTCCGACAACATCCCCTGGGCCGCTCTCGTCGCCCAGATCGCGCTCCGAACGATCGTGTACGGCGGACTGTTCGTCGTGATCGACAGGTTCTTCCGGCAGGGGCGCAACTGGTCGCGCACCCTGCTGGCCGTGGCACTCGGGGTGGTCGGGATGGCGACGCTGGTCGCCGGGCCGATCGGGTGGCTCGCCGGTGACCGTGACTTCGGCGCGCTGGATCTCGATGCCGGGTTCTTCGCGTTCACCGTGATCCGCAGCGTGCACATGATGGCCGTGATCGCCGCAGTCGTGCTGATGTACCAGCCCGAGTCCAACCGCTGGTTCCGCCGGCCCTGAAGATCCAACCCTGAACAGCACCGCGGCCCGGTCCCCCACTCGGGAGACCGGGCCGCGGCGATGACTACTACTTGATTACTGGCCCTGCTGCTTCGGCGCCGGGAAGGCGTTCAGGACGTCGATGACGGCGAAGGCCGTGGTGACCTTGCCCTTGTCGTCCTTGGCGGCGGGCAGCTCGACCAGGACGCGGCTGCCGATCGGCATACCGGCCAGGCCGTCCAGAGCACCTGCCTGGCCGTTCGGGCCCGGGCCGACCTGGAGCTGGTCGGTCGGCGCACCCGGCTGGGCCGGAGCGGACGCCGACGCGGGCTGGCCGTCCCAGGTGCTGGCCTGCTTCTTGCCGGCGTAGTCGTAGACCACGTAGCGGCCGATGAGCTGGCTGCCCTTCTCGATCGGCTTGCCCTTGCCCAGCGCGATGATGACGGGCTTGCCCGGCTTCGCGGGTGCCTTGGTGCCGGCCGGAACCGTCACCTTCGGCTCGGCGTTCAGCTCGCCGGTGACCTTGAACTTGGTCGGCGCGGAGGCGACCGGCTCGGCGTCCAGCTTGGTGTCGTTGGCGGCGGCGCCGACCAGGTCGACGACGAAGATCAGCGTGTCGTCACCCTTGATGCCGGCCTGCTCGTTGCCCTGCTCCTTGTAGCCCTTGTCGGACGGGATCGACATCACCACGCGGCTGCCGATCTTCTTGCCGACCAGAGCCTCGTCCCAGCCGGCGATGACGCCGCCGACACCGATCGGGAACGACGACGGCGCGCCCCGGTCGTAGGAGTTGTCGAACACCTTGCCGTCACGCCAGATCTGGCCGAGGTAGTTCGCGGTGAGCAGCTCGCCCTTCTTCACCTCGGGACCGTCGCCCTCCTTGAGCACCTCGGTCACCAGGGCCTTGTCGGGCTCCCCGTCGCGGTGGGTGACGGTCGGCTTCTTGCCGAAGTCCTCGGTCACCTTGATCCCGGCCTTGCCGAAGTCGCCTCCGGAGTTGGAATCCTCGGAGCCGCAGGCGGCCAAGGTTGCCCCCAGCGCCACCACCGCGACCAGACTCAACAACTTGCGCACGAAAAGAGCACCTCAAAATCTCACGGCGCGACCTGGTCTCAGCGGCCCGCCTCGATATACGGCCAGATGAACGCGCCCACCCTAGCCTGCGCGGACAAGCACGACGCCAGCCACCTCAGTCACCGTTCGGTCACGTCACGCAGCGTCGTTGGGGCTCCCGACCGTGGACTCCGAGGTCCGTGCAGGCTCAGAAACCGACGGCGTTGTGTGGAGTGGTGTCCTGTCGCAGCATGCCACCCAGAACCGAGACAGCGCCAGGCCGGTGCTCACCGATCCGCCCCGCTGCGAGCAGGTCTCCCGGCGAAACGCCTCCCAGATAAAGCGATCCGAGCTCAGTCGTCGACAGGCTGATATCCACCTGCGCGGCCGGCGCCGCAGTACAGGTGGCTCCGTCCGGTCCGGCGTCGAGGCGCCAGCGGCCCGCGTTCCACTCGCACAGGTCGTCGGACACCTCCAGCACAAGCGACCCCGGTACTGCGTACGCGCGCGCCTCGAGTGCGGCGCTCACGTCGAGGATGCGGAGCCAGAGGTTGTCCCTGGTGCGGGTGACGCGCATCGCACGCTGATTGGCGAGCATCCAGCGCAGTGGCTCGACAACCGGGCGCTTCGCCGCCACGACCCGATTGGTGAGGTCGAAGTCGGTCAGCAGACTCCACAGAGCGCGGTATGCGTCCAGGTTCAGAGCCTCGAACGCCTCTACCTGAAGGGCTCCCGCAAGTGCCGGATCCGGGGACCACGGCAGGCGGAAGATCGCGGCGCCGTCGACGACGCCGTCTGCATCTCGGTGCACCAGGTGTCTGGCTGGACCGGAACCGTCGCGTGGAAGGTCGTTCGCCGCGAGGCCGTCCCACTTGCCCGGCAGCGGGCTGATCTCACCGACCCGCCGGGCGCGGATCTGCTCGTGCAGCACCGTCCACACCTCAGCTGCTGTCGAGCCGTCGACCAGGTCGAGCTCGCCGGAGTCCTGGACGGGGTCGCGGAACTTGGCCTCGGTGCGCTGGAGCTCCCAGCGCTCCTGGAAGGTGGCAGGCGAGAAACCGTACCGGCCGTAGATGCTTCCTTCACTCGCGCTCAGCCCGACCAGGAACTCGCCGTGCTCCCGGCAGTCGGTCAGCATCGCGGTCATGATGCCGCGGAGCAGACCCTTGCGACGGTGCGTGGCCATCACGGCGGTCGAGGTCACGCCGCCCATCGGGACCTGGCGCAACCCGGGGATGGTGACTTCCACGGAGACGATGGCCGACGCGCCCACGAGCTTGCCGTCGACGAAGGCCGCCTGAGGGCGGAACCAGTCGCTGCGGACCTCCTCGGCGTACCGGTCGAGGTCTTCGTCGGACGCGGGAGCGGGCTGGGGCGGCCAGGCCGCGTGGCCGGCGTACCAGGCGGAGGGTCGCGGTTCCTCCTGCGGCAGGCCGTTCACGTACGGCAGGACGCGCAGGTAGTCGCGGATCTCGCCCTCGGTCACCGGTCTGAACTCGATCGCCATGGGCGCAGTTCTACCGGTCGAGCGCGATCCCCGCACCAGGTTTCCGACTGGACCGAAACCTGGGGCGGGGAAGCCTCACATGCTGGCGATGAGCTTCTCGACGCGTTCGTCGTGGGACTTGAACGGGTCCTTGCAGAGCACGGTGCGCTGGGCCTGGTCGTTCAGCTTCAGGTGCACCCAATCGACGGTGAAGTCGCGGCGGCGCTCCTGCGCGCGCTTGATGAACTCGCCGCGCAGCCGGGCGCGGGTCGTCTGCGGCGGCACCGACTTCGCCTCGAACACCCGGAGGTCGTCGACCACCCGGGTGACGGCGCCCTTGCGCTCGAGCAGGTAGTACAGCCCGCGCGGGCGGTGGATGTCGTGGTACGCCAGGTCGAGCTGGGCCACCCGGGGGCTGGCCAGGCCGAGGTTGTTCTGCTGGCGGTAGCGCTCGATCAGCCGGTACTTGATCACCCAGTCGATCTCCCGCTCGATCCCGGACAGGTCGCCGGACTCGATCGCCTTCAGGGTCCGCTCCCACAGCGACAACGCGCGCTCGACGGCCGGCGTCCCGAGCTCGCGGCGGTCGACGAAGTCGCGGGCCTTGTTCAGGTACTCCCCCTGGATGTCCAGGGCGCTGGCCTCGCGACCGTTCGCCAGCCGGACCTCGCGGCGCCCGGTCATGTCGTGGCTGATCTCGCGGATCGCCCGGATCGGGTTGTCCAGGGTCAGGTCGCGCATCACGATGCCGGCCTCGATCATCCGCAGCACCAGGTCGGTGCTGGCCACCTTCAGCAGCATCGTGGTCTCGGACATGTTCGAGTCGCCGACGATCACGTGCAGCCGGCGGAACCGCTCGGCGTCCGCGTGCGGCTCGTCGCGGGTGTTGATGATCGGGCGGGACCGCGTCGTCGCGCTGGAGACGCCTTCCCAGATGTGCTCGGCGCGCTGGCTCACGGAGTACACGGCGCCGCGTGGCGTCTGCAGCACCTTGCCGGCGCCGCAGATCAGCTGCCGGGTGACCAGGAACGGGATCAGCACGTCGGCGAGCTTGGCGAAGTCGCCATGCCGGCTGACCAGGTAGTTCTCGTGGCAGCCGTAGGAGTTGCCGGCCGAGTCCGTGTTGTTCTTGAACAGGTAGACGTCGCCGAAGATGCCCTCGTCGTGCAGCCGCTTCTGCGCGTCGACGAGCAGTCCTTCGAGGATCCGCTCGCCCGCCTTGTCATGTGCGATCAGGTCGGTGACCGAGTCGCACTCGCCGGTCGCGTACTCCGGATGGGAGCCCACGTCGAGGTAGAGCCGGGCCCCGTTGCGGAGGAAGACGTTGCTGCTCCGCCCCCAGGACACGACGCGCCGAAACAGGTACCGCGCCACCTCATCGGGGGTCAGTCGGCGCTGACCGCGAAAAGTGCAGGTGACGCCGTACTCGTTCTCCAGACCGAAGATTCGCCGGTTCACATCACCCACCCTACGGCGCGCTTCCGACATCCGGGCCAGATAGCAGGCGCGCCGTCACCGCTTCGTTGTCCGGATCCGGCGCCGCAACATTTCTTCAACCGTTCGCATCGAGGTCAGAGGAGGTGGGGAACCCGGCCTCCTCAGCCAACGAAGGGGAACAGCGTGACGAGGAGTCGAAGGACTGTCTGGGCCACGTCATCGCCGCGCGCTGTGGTCAGCAGGGCTTGCTGCTGCTCGGCGTCGACCGGGACACCGGTACGCCGCACCTGCACGGCGAGTGACCGGATCTGTACCACTCACAAAGCAGAGCCTGACCGCTGAAACCAGGCGGCGACAAGCTCGCAACTCGGAGCACCGACGAGCTTGATGAGTGCTGCAGGTCCGGCCGTCAGAGGTCGACGAGGTCCAGGAGCTGACCCAGTTCCTTGCCCTCTAGCTCGCGGACCTCGCCGGTGTGCAGGTTGCCGCGGCGGACCGGGCCGATCGCAGTACGGGTGAGGCGCTTCACCGGGTGGCCGATCGCGTCGAACATCCGGCGGACGATCCGGTTGCGGCCCTCGTGCAGGGTGATCTGAACCAGCGTGCGGCCCTTGATGCTGGAGATCTCCCGGACGGTGTCGGCCTGCGCCGGTCCGTCCTCGAGGTCCACCCCGTCGAGCAGCTTGCGGAGCACGAACGGCTTCACGTTGCCGTCGACCTCGGCGACGTACGTCTTGGACACCTCGTACGACGGGTGGGCCAAGCGGTGCGCGAACTCGCCGTGGTTCGTGAGCAGGAGCAGGCCCTCGGTGTCGGTGTCGAGGCGTCCGATGTGGAAGAGCCGCTCGGGGCGGTCCTGGACGTAGTCGGCGACACACGGCCGGCCCTGCGGATCGGACATGGTCGTCACGACGCCGCGCGGCTTGTTCAGGACGAGGTAGACGTGCGCGGTGATCGGCGGGATCCGCTCGCCGTCGACGCGGATCACCGAGACCGCCGGGTCGACCCGGGTACCGAACTCGGTGACGACCTGGCCGTCGACCTCGACCCGGCGCTGCTCGATCAGGAGCTCGGCCGACCGCCTGCTGGCGATCCCCGCCTGCGCCAGCGCCTTCTGCAGCCGGATCCCGCCCTCACCGTCAACCATCGCTTCTCTCAACCCGCTCGCTCGCCGTACCCGTACCGCCATCATCCGCCGCCACCCCAAAGGCGGCGTCCTCGCCCACCTCGGGGATCTCCGCGGGATCAACCTCCTCGTCGACCTCCCCAACAGCCTCGAGCTCCTCCGCAGGCGCCAACTCCTCCTCCGCCGACTCGGCTTCCTCGGCAGGCCCCCACTCCTCCTCAACGGTCTCGGATTCCTCCGCGTCCTCGGAGTCGCCACCGGACTCGACCTCGTCGGACGGGTCGAGGTCCTCGGGGGTATGTTCGAGGTCCAGGTCGGAGGGCTCGTCGGTGCTCAGATCGCCGTCGATGCCGGGATCGTTCTCGTCGTCCGCCTGGTCGCTCTCATCGGCCGCCGCGTCCTCAGTGGTCAGCAGGACCTCGGGGTCGGCTGCCACCGCGCCGAGGTCGGACGTCACAGCCTCGCCGTCATCCCGCGTCGCATCCGCCTCGGCCCCCAGTACGTCGGCCACCGGCCCCGCGTCCGCAGTACCGGCATCGTCGGCAGTACCAGCACGGTCGGCAGTTCCGGCATCATCCGCAACACCAGCACCGTCGGCGGTACCGGCATCGGCGGCGGCATCGGCACCGCCGGCGTCATCCGGGGCGTCGGTGTCGTCCGCGGGACGAGCGTTGTCTGCGGTCCCGGCGTCGGAGGCGGGCTCGTCGGCGGGCTCGGGCACCAGCGGCTGCTGGGCCGGCGGCTCGTCGGAGGAAGCGGGTGGGGCTGCGTCGGCGGCTGCTTGGGCGGCTAGTTCCTCTTCCATGTCGTCCATCTCCGGGAGGTACGGGGCGAGCTCGGGCAGGTCGTCCAGGCTCTGCATTCCCATTCGCTCCAGGAAGTACGAGGTCGAGCGGTAGAGGGTTGCCTGCGATTCCGTGTCCGCGCCCGCTTCCTCGACCAGGCCGCGGCTGATCAGCGTCCGCATTACGCCGTCGACGTTGACACCCCGGATCGCGGAGACGCGCGCCCGGCTTACCGGCTGCTTGTACGCGACCACCGCGAGTGTCTCCAGCGCCGCCTGCGTAAGCCGCGCCTGCTGTCCGTCCAGCACAAACCGCTCCACGTACTGCGCTGCGTCCTCGCGGGTGTAGTACCGCCAGCCGCCGCCCACCTCGCGCAGGTCGAACCCACGCCCCTGCTCGGTGTACTCCTCTGACAGTCCGGTCAACGCGGCCGACACATCCGGCGTAGGCCGCCCGACGCTCCGAGCCAGCGTCAACACCGGCAACGGCTCATCCGTCACCATCAGAATCGCCTCGAGCGCCCGCCGCATGGTGTCGTCATCAATAACAACCTCATCCCCCACCGGCAACTCCGCCTGCCCGGGCGCGCCCTCGTCGCCGGACGGCTCGTCCACGTCGGCGGCCGCTTGCGCGGAAAGCTGCTCGGCGTCAGCAGCCTCCTCGCCAGACGGCTCCTCGCCGGACGCATCCTGCTCCCCCACCTCGGTGGGCGACTGCTCCCCGTCGGCTGTCTCCTCGGCGGACGGTTCGGGGTCGGCTGCCGGGCTCTGGTCGACGGGTAGTTCGGTGGTGGTGACGGAGTCCAGGGCGTCTGCTGTGGCGGAGTCTGCAGGGGTTTGGTTGTCCTGGAGATCGGTCGGGGTCTGGTTCTTGGTCACTGCTCCACCGTCTCGTTGTCCGCCGGCTCACGCCGGCCTGTTTCTTCCTGCGCCGCATCGGCGGGCTCCGGGACCGGATCCGGAGCTGGCTCGGTGAGTTCTTCGCCGGGCTCGAGGAAGTCGGTTTCGTCGGAGACGACCGGGGCCTCGCCTTCCTCGCCGTCGGCCTTGGGGACCTCGTCGAACTCGTCGCCGACCTCGATCTCGCCCTCGTCGGAACCGGTCCAGCGGATCGTCAGCTCACCCAGCGGCGTCATCTGGTCGAACGCTACCGCCGCCTCGCGGAACAACTCCAGCAACGCGAGGAACCGGCACACCGTCGTCACCGTGTCCGGCGAGTCCGCGATCAGCGCGCGGAACGTCGTACTGCGTTGTCTGCGCAGGCGGTCAACCACGACCAGCGCCTGTTCGCGAACGGTGACCGTCGGGGCGTGCAGGTGAGCGAGCGAAACCCCCTCCGGCACATTCGTCTTCGGCGCCAGAGCGCGAGCAGCCAGCGCGGCGAGCCCGGCCGGATCCACGCCGAGCAGAACCTCGGGCAGCAGATCCGCGAACCGCGGCTCCATCCCGACCGCGCGCGGGAACCGTTTGGCCTCCTCCGCCATCCGCCGCTGCATCAGCGCCGCGATCTGCTTGAACGCGCGGTATTGCAACAACCGCGCGAACAGCAGGTCCCGGGCCTCGAGCAGCGCCAGATCCTCGGCGTCCTCGACGTCGCCCTGCGGCAGCAGCCGGGCAGCCTTCAGATCGAGCAGCGTCGCCGCGATCAGCAGGAACTCGGAGGTCTGGTCCAGGTCCCACTCCGACCCCAGTGCCTTGATGTGCGCGATGAAGTCGTCGGTGACCTGGGACAGCGCGATCTCGGTGATGTCCAGCTTGTGCTTGCTGATCAGTTGCAGCAGCAGGTCGAACGGGCCCTCGAAGTTGACCAGGTGGACGCTGAAGCCCTTGCTCTCGGTCGCCACCGGCGACTGCGGGTCAGCGGCGCCCGGCAGGTCGATCGGCAGATCCGAGGTGGGGGCATCGCTCATGGCGAGGTCACTCCGCGGCCCGGAGCCGTTGCACCAGGACCGAGTCCGGCCCGTGGTCGACGAAGTCGGCCAGGAGCACGTCGATCGCCTCGCGGACGATCCGGCCGCGGTCCGCGGTCAGGCCGTGCTCGGCCCGCAACGCGAGTCTCGTCTGTTCCAGTCCGAGCAGCTCTTCCTCCGTCACGTACACGGTGATCTTCGTGTCGTGGCGGATCCGTCCACTGGACTTGCGGTCCTCGACGACGGCCGTGCGCGACCGCCCGTTGGTACCGGGCCGGTCGGCGCTCAGAGCAGTTTTACTCCGGGCCGATCCGTCAGTGGCTGTGCTTGTCTCGGGTCTGGTCTGCTTCGGTGCCGCACCCCCGAACAGCTCGCTGGCACCTGGCAGGCTCACCCGGCGGGACAACGCGCCAGCACCTCCTTGGCAAGGTCGCGGTACTGGGTAGCCGCTTGGGACGATGGCGCGTACGTCGTGATCGGCTCGCCGACGACCGTGGTCTCGGGGAACTTGACGGTACGCCGGATGACGGTGTGGAAGACGCGCTCGTCGAAGGCCTGGACGACCCGGTCGAGCACCTCCCGGGCGTGCGTGGTACGCCCGTCGAACATGGTGCCGAGGATGCCGACGATCTCCAGCTTCGGGTTCAGCCGGTCCTGCACCTTGCCGATCGTGTCGGTCAGCATCGCCAGGCCGCGCAGCGCGAAGAACTCGCACTCCAGCGGTACGACGATGCCGTTCGACGCGGTCAGGGCGTTCACGGTCAGCAGGCCGAGCGACGGCGCGCAGTCGATCAGGATCACGTCGTACAGCGGGATGATCGGCTCCAGCACCCGCTGCAGGGTGTACTCGCGGGCGACCTCCTGGACCAGCTGGACCTCGGCCGCGGACAGGTCGATGTTGGCCGGCAGCAGGTCGAGGTTCTCGACCCGGGTCGCCTGGATCACCTCGGCGGGCGTGATGTCGCGCTGCATCAGCAGGTTGTAGACCGACAGCTCGAGGTCGTGCGGCTGCACCCCCAGGCCGATCGACGCCGAACCCTGCGGGTCGAAGTCGATCAGCAGCACCTTGCGCCCGGTCTCGGCGATCGCGGCGCCCAGGTTGATGGTCGTCGTGGTCTTGCCGACGCCACCCTTCTGGTTGCACATGGCGATCACCTGGGCCGGCCCACGACGGGTGGGCGGCTTCACCTCCGGCAGATCGGGAAGCGGCCGTCCGGTCGGCCCGATCTTGTTCCTCGGGCCGTGCGGGTCATTCACAGGCGCGATGTCCTCCGCGGTCAGCTTGGCCGTCGGCCTCGGCATCTCCGCATAGTTGCTGGGTGGGGTGACGGCCCGTGCTGGTGCGGGGGCAGTCGGGGGCGTGGCGGGCGCCGTTTCAGGTGTCGACGACATCGGTTCCGTCGACGACGACAGGTGCTGGGTGCCCGGGAATGTCGACTCGTTCATGACTCGTCAAACCTTTCAACCGATACGGGCGATCCCAGCGACTGTAAGCGTGCATTCAAGCACTCTCAACCAGCCACTCCGCAGCGGGGTCGGGTGGTTTGTGGTCGGCGTTCCGGACGGGGCCGATCACCCCGCCAGAGTGACCGACCGTGACCAAATGATCGCACACAGCACCCGTCCTGCGCTCCGCCGGGTCCAGCGTGTCACCGGCCAAGGAGAACCCGGCCTCAATGATCCTCCAACCAGTCGAGCAACAGCGGAAGGAACACCCCGGAAGCTTCGTGGTGCACGTCATGACCGACGGCCGGCACCTCGACGAACCGGCCCCGCGGGATCGCCTCAGCAAGCTCCCGGACCACCGGCGCCGGGCAGAACGGATCGGTCGCGCCGGCGATCAGCAGCGCAGGGCAGGCGATCGCTCCGGCTCGCGAGCGGCTGATGTCTCCGCCGTCGAGGACGATCTGCCGCAGAGCCGACGCCCAACTCCGGACCATCGCGCGGGCGTTGTCCGGTCCGTACGCCTCAGCAAGGTAGGCAGCCAACGGCAGCAGCAGCGGAGTCGGCTCGTCCAGCAGGCGCTCCAGCGGACCAAAACCGCCGGCCGGCGCGACCACCTGGCCGGCGACTCCCCAGGTGACCACTGACAGAGCGCGGGCGGGCGCAAGGGCAGCCATCAGCAAGGCTGTCTCGCCGCCATCACTGAAGCCGACCAGGTGGGCCGACTCGATGCCGAGGTGGTCGAGCAATCTCAGGAACGTGCGAGCGTCGTCGGCATAGAAGTCGGCCGTGTAAGAACGAGGCTGAGGCTGCGAACGACCGCAGCCCGGCAGGTCCGCGGCGATCACCCGGAAGCCGGACGCGAGCTCGCCGCGCAGACGATCCAGGTCGGTGATGCTCCCCGCCCACCCGGGCAGCAGCAGGACGGCGTCGCCTTGGCCGTGGTCCTCGTAATAGAGGCCCTGGAGAAAGGGCATGCCTCAGACCATCGCAGGCTCGGGACGCCTGGCGCGTTCGACGAGCCGGTCGTAGGTGGAGAACCAGCCCAGGATCACCCAGGCGAGCAGCGCTCGCGCGGCAGACAGGGCCGCCGCGGCCACCCCAGTCAGGTCGAAGAACAGCTCCAGCCAACTCGCGTGCCGCTCTTCCGCACTCCCCGCTCCATCCGCCACGGGAGCACAGTAGCTAGCCCGACAGCGCTCGCGGGTGAGAAGTCGCGTAGACCTCGCGGAGTTTGTCGACCGTCACCAAGGTGTAGACCTGGGTCGTCGTGACGGAGGCGTGGCCGAGGAGTTCCTGGACCACGCGGACGTCGGCGCCGCCGTCCAGCAGGTGAGTGGCGAACGAGTGGCGCAACGTGTGCGGTGAGATCTCCTTGGCGACTCCCGCACGCTCGGCGGCGCGTCGCAGTACGGTCCAGGCGCTCTGGCGCGACAGGCGTCCGCCGCGAGCGTTGAGGAAAAGGGCCGGAGTACCGCGTCCCCGGCCAACGAGGTCGGGCCGGCCCCGCACCTGGTACGCCGAGATCGCGTCGCGGGCGTAGGAGCCGACGGGCACGACTCTTTCCTTGCTGCCCTTGCCGCGGAGCAGGACGGTCCCCGTCTCGAGGTCGACCTCGTCCACGTCCAGCCCGACGGCCTCAGAGATCCGCGCACCCGTGCCGTAGAGGAACTCCAGCAGCGCGGCATCCCGGGTCGCCAGTACTGCGGGCTCCGCCTCGGCGCCGGCCGCCGCCGACAGAATCCGGGTCACCTCGTCCACGGAAAGGGCCTTCGGCAAGCGTTGCGGCGGCGCGGGTGGTTTCACCGCGGCCGCGGGATCGACCGCCGTCAGGCCTTCGCGCAGCAGGAACTTGTGGAACCCGCGGACCGCGACCACCGTGCGTCCCGCGCTCGACGCGGTCAGTGGCGGGTGGTCCGGATCCCCTTCGCGCAGGCGCATCAGGAAGTCGCTCACCACGGCCTCGGAGATCCGGCCGAGGCTCTGGATGTCCGCCTCGGCCAGGAAGGCGTCGTACCGGCGCAGGTCGCGGCGGTACGACGCCAGGGTGTTGGCGGCCAGCCCTCGCTCGACCGTGAGGTGGTCGAGGTACGAGCTGACCGCCCGACTGATCTCCGTGCTCAGACCAGTACCTCGTCGAGCTTCAGCTGCTGCAGGTCGTGCGCGTCCGCGACCGGGCCGTAGGTGATGTGGCCGTCGTGCGTGTTCAGGCCGAGCGCAAGACTGTGGTCCTGCTTCATCGCCTCACGCCAGCCCAGGTTCGCCAGCTCCACGGCGTACGGCAGCGTCACGTTGGTGAGCGCGTAGGTCGAGGTGTTCGGCACCGCGCCCGGCATGTTCGCGACGCAGTAGAACAGCGAGTTGTGCACCCGGTACACCGGGTCAGCGTGGGTGGTCGGACGCGAGTCCTCGAAGCAGCCGCCCTGGTCGATCGCGATGTCGACGAGCACGCTGCCCGGCCTCATCCGCGAGACGAGCTCGTTGCTGACCAGCTTCGGGGCCTTCGCCCCGGTGACCAGGACCGCACCGATCACCAGATCGGCCTCGAGCACCGCGCGCTCGATCTCGTAGGCGTTCGACGCGACCGTGCGCAGGTGTCCCTGGTAGGTCCGGTCGGCGTCGCGGAGGCGGGCGATGTTGCGGTCGAACAGCTGCACCTCGGCCTGCATGCCGAGCGCGATCGCCGCGGCGTTCATGCCGGCCACGCCGGCGCCGAGCACGACCACCCGGGCCGCGTGCACGCCGGAGACGCCGCCCATCAGGACGCCGCGGCCGCCGCCGTTGGCCATCAGGTGGTAGGAGCCGGCCTGGGGAGCCAGCCGGCCCGCGACCTCGCTCATCGGGGCGAGCAGTGGCAGCGAACCGTCCGGCAGCTGCACCGTCTCGTAGGCGATGGCGGTGATGCCGGACTTGAGCAGCGCGGTCGTGCAGTCGCGGCTGGCCGCGAGGTGCAGGTAGGTGAACAGCACCTGCTCCTTGCGCATCCGGTGGTACTCCTCCTCCACCGGCTCCTTGACCTTCAGCACCAGCTCGGCGTCGGCCCAGACGTCGTCGGCCATGGGGAGAATGCGGGCGCCCGCGGCGACGAACTCGTCATCAGGGAGCAGCGAGCCCGCGCCGGCCCCTTGCTCGATCAGAACCTCGTGCCCGTTGCGCACGAACTCGTGCACGCCGGCCGGGGTGATGGCCACCCGGTACTCGTGGTTCTTGACTTCCTTCGGAACTCCGACCTTCACAACTTGCCCTTCTTCCGTTTCCAGGTGACGACCCCGGACCGGTTGCGTCCGAGTCGCCGGCGGCTCACGTCGTTGTGGTCCGCGGCCCGGGCGTTTCGAGGGGTTGGGAACGCCTGGTCGCTGCCGAGTGTAAGCCCGCCAGGTTCATACCACCCGACTGGATGGTCTTGTCCGGTCCCGACACTCGGAACCGTCCCCTGCGGTACGGTTACACTGTTCGTACGACGCCGTGGCGCCCCGTGAGGTTGGCTCCGCGAAGGCTTGCCCGGCTCGTTCTCCGCAATCTTTGCGCAATCTTTTCCTCCCCCTTCACGCAATCTTTTCGTTCGCGCGATCGGGCACACTTCTGCGCAGCTCGCGCCCTACTCCCAGCTTGCCTGCAGCCCTCAAAAAACCGTCCTGAAAGGTTGAGCAATGAACGAGATCGCCCTCCCCGGAGGCCACGTCGGCGGCGCTGTCCGCGTGGGCGACACGGTGCGCCGCGGGACCGGACCGTGGACCCCGGCTGTGCACGGGCTGCTGAACCACCTGGCCGCCGAGGGCCTGCCCGGCGTACCGCGGGTGCTCGGGTTCGACGACCGGGACCGGGAGATCCTCGACTACCTGCCGGGCGAGGTGTACGGGCCGGAAGTGCCGGACGACGTGCTCGTCGACGCGATGCGCTGGCTGCGCCGGTACCACCAGGTCGTCGCGGCGTACCGGCCCGAGGGTCACCTGGTCTGGCGGACCAGCCAGGGTGAGCTCGGACCGGACGAGATCATCTGCATGCACGACTTCGGCTACTACAACTGGATCGGCACCGACACCGGGTTCAGCGGGGTGATCGACTGGGACATGGCCGGGCCGGGAGTCCCGCTCGACGACATCGCCTTCACCGCGTGGAACACGGCCCCGCTCGCGATGCCCGGCGACCCGGCGTACCAGGCGCGGCGGGTGACACTGATGGCCGAGGCGTACGACGGCGGCATCACGCCGCTGCAGATCCTCGAAGGCGCGCCCCTGCGGGCACTGCGGTCGGCCCGGGTGATCCGCGCCGGCCAGGAGGCGGGCGATCCCGGCATGCTCAACCTCGCCAAGGTCGGCGAACCACAGAACAGCATCACCCGCTCAGCCGACCTCCACCGCCGCATCCCGGAAATCGCCGCCCATCTCTGACCGTCCAGCCCGAGCTGCTTGCGGGCCTGGCAGGGAGGCGGGTTCACTACTTGTCTCCGCAACGATCGTTGACGCCGCGGCATGGGCGTCAGCGATGCTTGCTCCTGTCGCCCGTCCCGGCCGCCCCGGCAGGAATGGGAGGCACTCCGCCCGCAGTTGCCATTTGGTGAGTGGAATCGAGGAGAGGAGTACGACGTGGCGGTCGATCTGGGACGGTTCGGTGTCTGGCACCAGGCGCACAAATGGGGTCCTGAGCTCGCCGCGGGGGTCGAGCAGGCCGGGTACGGCGCGATCTGGCTGGGCGCCTCCCCGACGGCTGACCTGCGCGATGCCGAGGTGCTGCTCGCGTCGACGACCTCGGCCGTGGTCGGCACGAGCATCGTGAACATGTGGAAGGACGACGCGACCGCCGTGGCCGAGTCGTATCATCGGCTGGAGTCGGAGCACCCCGGGCGGTTCGTGCTCGGCGTCGGCATCGGGCACCCCGAACGTAACCGCGAGTACAAGTCGCCGTACGAGACGATCGTCGACTACCTGGACGTGCTCGACGAGGCGAAGGTCCCGACCGATCGGCGGATGCTGGCGGCGCTCGGCCCGCGGGTGCTGAAGTTGTCGGCTGCCCGGACAGCCGGCGCGCTACCGTACCTGACCACCCCGGAGCACACGCGGCAGGCGCGGGAGACGCTGGGTTCGGGTGTGCTGCTCGCGCCGGAGCAGAAGGTGGTGCTCGAGACCGACGAGGAGATCGCCCGCTCGGTGGCGCGCGACTACCTCGCGTCGTACCTGCAGCTGAGCAACTACACGAGCAACCTGAAGCGCCTCGGGTACAGCGACCACGACATCGCGGACGGCGGGAGCGACGACCTGGTCGACGCGCTCGTGCTGCACGGGACCGCGGTCGAGATCGCCGAGGGGCTGAACGCGCACCTCGAGGCCGGCGCCGACCAGGTCGTCATCCAGCAACTCGGCAAGGAAGGGCCGGATCTCCTGCCCGGCTACGAGGCTCTCGCCACGGTCCTCGGCTAGGGCCTCACCTACTGCAAGGTGAAGTCGGCGAAGTCGAAGCCGGGCGAGACGATGCAGGAGACCAGCACCGGCTGATCACCTGCCGGTCGCGCCGCCTGCCAAGCACCCGCCGGTACTACGGCCTGCGGGTGCTGGCCGGCTTCGACGTCCGGCCCGAGGGTGATCGGTTCGGCCTCGTCCGGGTCGTCGCCGGTGCCGCCGAGGTCGAGCGTCAACGGACCACCCGAGTGCCACAGCCAGATCTCGGCCGAGCGCACCCGGTGCCAGCGCGACTCCTCCCCCGGCGCCAGCAGGAAGTAGATCGCCGTCGCGCTCGCCCGCGGTCCGTCGTACCCCTCCGGCTGGAAGCTGACCGGCGACCGCCAGGTCTCGCGGAACCAGCCGCCCTCGGGATGCGGCGCCAGGTCCAGGGCCTGTGCCAGCTTCGGTCGTTCCAACTCGCCTACCGGGTCGCTCATGCCACAAACGGTAATGGCCGTGACAGCGGCCGATCGCATTGGGCAGAGTTCGTGCATGAGCGAACCCGAGAGGCCGTCCGAGTACCACCGCAGACTCCCGTACGGCGAACGCGTGTCAGCCGAGCCTTTGCTGGGCGGGCCGTTCTTCCCCTTCGAGGGCGACCTGCAGGTGGTCCCCCTGGACGAGCCTGTGCTTCCCGAACCGCCGCGTGCCGGTGAGCCCGGCGGCAAACCGTGCTTCACCTGCACCAACCCTGAACTGGACGCGATCTGGGGCGACGACCAGTGGCTGCTGAAGGCCGGCTTCCAGCAGAACGGCCTGCCGATGGTCGCCCTGCTGGTCCCCCGCGAGCACTACCGGCTGGACAATCTCCCGCCCGAACTGACCGCCACCCTCGGCCCGATGATCCAGCGCGTCGCCGGCGCGATCCGCCAGATCGAGGGCGTCGGCCGCACCCACTTCAACCGCTGGGGCGACGGCAGCGAGCACTTCCACGTCTGGTTCCTCGCCCGCCCCCTCGGAATGATGCAACTCCGCGGCGCCATGATCGCCGCCTGGGACGACCTCCTCCCACCCGTCCCGCCCGAAGAGTTCCAAGCCAACGCCCGCACCGTCGCCACCGCCCTCTCGGCACAAGGCGGTGTCGCGCTCGGCCTGGGGAAGTGATCGATCCACCGCCGTTACAGTCGGTGGATGATCAACGGAGCGCACGTCATCATCTACAGCCGGGATGCCGAGGCGGACCGGGCGTTCTTCCGCGACGTGCTGGGCTATCCGCACGTCGACGCCGGCCGCGGCTGGCTGACCTTCAAGCTCCCGCCGGCTGAGGTTGCGGTGCATCCGGTGGGCGAGCGGGAGTCGCACGAGCTGTTCCTGATGTGCGACGACCTGGAGCAGACCGTCGCCGACCTGACCTCGCGTGGCGTCGAGTTCGTCCGCTCGCCCGAGGATCAGGGGTGGGGCATCCTCACGTCGATCCGTCTTCCCGGCGGGGGCGAACTCGGCCTCTACCAGCCGCGGCACCAGACGGCGTACGACCTCTGATGCCCTGACCTCGACCGTCGCCCTGCGGAATCCGCAGCCGGGCCCACCTCGGGCGGCACTGCGACCAAGGAGGGCCTGACGTTCACCTGGCCCGGCGTACCGGCCGGCGCCGTTCGCCTTCCCGGCGGGCAAGACACCCGTTAGCGTGACGCTGCCGAAGAACCGTGACCTGCGGATCTTCGCGCTGGCCCCGGCTGATCCCGAACGCCCCAGAAGGAGAATCATGAGAGCCACTAGCGTCATCGCCTGCGCGACACTGACCGTCGCAGGCCTGCTCGCGACGACCGGTACCGCGCTCGCCCAGCCGACGGCGGATTCGTCGACGGTGGAGTCGTCGACGGTGGAGTCGTCGGCCACCACCAGCGGTCCGTGCGGGTACACCGCGACGCCGGACGACCCGTCGCCGCGCCCGGTCTCGCTGCCGCCCGACCCGACCCCGACGCCGAGCAAGGGCATCGTGAAGGTCATGGTCGCCACGAACCAGGGACCGATGCTGCTGTCGCTGGACCGGGCCAAGGCGCCCTGCACGGTGCAGAGCTTCCTGCACCTGGCGAAGAGCCGCTTCTACGACTTCACCACCTGCCACCGGCTGACGCTCTACCCGACGCTGAAGGTGCTGCAGTGCGGTGACCCGACCGGTACGGGCGAGCGCGGCCCGGGCTACTCGTACAAAGACGAACTGCCGACCGATCTGCCGAACTGGCCGACCGACCCGACCGGCGCGAGCAAGGTCTACGCCCGCGGCACCCTGGCGATGGCCAACGCCGGCCCGGATACCAACGGCAGCCAGTTCTTCCTGGTCTTCGGCGACTCCCGGCTCCGTCCCGACTACACCATCTTCGGCAGTGTGGACCGCCTCGGCCTCAAGGTCCTGGACCGCGTGGCCGCCGCCGGCATCATCCCGACCGCCGACGACCCGGCCCCCGTGGACGGCACCCCGAAGCGCACCACCAACATCCTCATCGCCCGCGCCCTGGGCCACTAGCTCTGTCGAGAACCGCCTGTACTCCGCTGTGCGGGGTGCAGGCGGTTTCTCGTGATGGGACCGCGGGACGGTAGTTTCTGGGCGGTGGAGGCGTTTGCGGGGCGGTACCAGCTGATCGACCTGGTCGGCACCGGTGGCATGGGCTCGGTCTGGCGCGCCTGGGATCTGCGGCGGAAGGCGTACGTCGCCGCCAAGGTCCTCGGGCAGCACGACGCGGCGACGTTGCTGCGGTTCGTCCGGGAGCAATCGCTGCGGATCGACCATCCACACGTGGTCGCGCCGCACGGGTGGGCCGCGGACGACGACAAGGTCGTGTTCGCGATGGACCTCGTGCGCGGCGGCTCCGTCGCCACCCTGCTCGGCGACCACGGTCCACTGCCCGAGTCGTTCGTCGCGGTCCTGCTCGACCAGGTCCTGCACGGGCTGTCCGCGGTACACGCCGCCGGCATCGTGCACCGCGACCTGAAGCCGGCCAACCTGTTGCTCGACGCCACTGGTACCGGGCGGCCGCACCTCCGCCTCTCCGACTTCGGCGTCGCCGGCCTGCTCGACGAGCCACGCATGACCCGTCACAGCTCGGTCCTCGGCACCCCCGGCTACATCGCCCCCGAACAGCTCGCTGGCGCCGACCCCGACCCCCGCCAGGACCTCTACACCGTCGGTGCCGTCGCCGCCGAACTCCTCACTGGAGTACGTCCGGACCTCAACGGGACCCTCCCCACCGGCGAAGGCGCCCTGTGGGATCTCATCCGCACCCTCACCGATCCCTCGCCCACGGCCCGCCCGACCTCCGCCGCCGAAGCCGGCCGCCTCCTCGCCCAAACCACGCTTCTCCCACCCCCGGGTGCGGCCCCCTGGGCCCACCACCCCGATCCCCCCGAGGTCTTCGACCAACTCCCGCCTCTCCCACCCGCCTGGACCCCCACCGGTCCAGCCCCCAAGGCCCCCGCCCCCTCACAGCCACGCCCATCGCAGCCGTCGTCACCGCCATCGCGGCCGTCGTCCCCGCAGCCACTGGCCGGCTCATCCACCGCCCTGGCGACCGCAACCAGCAGCAACCCCAGCCCCAGCCGGAGCAAGCCCCTCCTCTGGACCGCAGTCGGCAGCCTCACCGGCGCCGTCGCGCTCCTTGCTACCGCCACCTGGCTCTTCCTACGCTGACCCGACAACAGCAGGCCCGGACCGCTCAAGGCGATCCGGGCCCTTACTCAACGCGGGGCTGGGCCTTGCTGCGGGTTCTGCGGTGGTCCCTGGTTCGGATAGTTGGGCTGGTTGGGGTGGTTCGGCTGGTTGGGGTGCTGCCATCCGGGCTGCTGGGGGTACGGGCCCGGCTGGGGGTACGAGGCCGGGTGGGCTGTGGCCACGGCTTTCTTGTTCCGAAGGCGGAGGACCGCCCAGGCGCCGAGCAGGGCCAAGAGGACGCCACCGCCGCCAAGACCGGCGATCAGGCCGACGGGAGTGCCATCATCGGAGGAACTGCTGCCGCTGTCCTGAACCGGACCGCCCGCCTCGGTCTTGTCCCCGGAGGGCTTGTCGGACGGCTCGTCGGTCGGAGTCGCACTCGGGGTCACCGAGTCACCCGAGACCGGCGTCGCGCCATCGACGTACTCCGGCTTGCCAGCGCCGGCCGTCCCCTGCAGTCCAACGGTCAGCGTCATCGGCATGGCGAAGGGCTGCGGCGCCTGCGTCTTCTTGCTGAGCGAGACCAGCACGTAGTACTCACCGGGCTGCGACGTCCCCGTGTTGTAGCTGTTGGCGCCGGTGCGGTTGAGGTAGCGGATCTCCTTGCTGACGACTCCGTGGACTGTGCCCCTGCTGGTCAGCGCGACCTTCTTGTACGCGCCGCCGGGCGCGCCCTTCGCGAAGGTCGCGAACACCTCGTCACCGGTCGGCGAGATCAGATTGACGTCGAGGTAACGGATACCGTCGAAGGCCTTCCCCAGTGCCGCCCCCATCTGCGGCACGCTGACCTGGGCCTGCAGTCGCTGCCCCCAGTCGACCTTCACCTTGTAGAGCTGTACCTCGCCAGGCATCAGGGTCGTCCGGTAGCTGCCCGGGCTCAGCAGCGGCGCATCGGGAAAGCTCGAACCAGGCACGATCTCGCGAGGTGTCGAACCCGGCATCGACTTCCAGGTCGGCTCCTCGGCCTCGTCGGGCAGACCGGTCGTGGTGCTGACCGGCGGCTCCTCGTCGATCCGCAGCTCGAACGGTGTGGCCACCAGTTGCTTGTCGCCATGGGACACGGTCAGCACGAGCTGGTCCGCCGTGGCGCACTCGTCCTGCGTCTCCTTCCAGCTCGAAGCCACCCCGGTCGCGAGCCCCTCGTCACTGCCGTAGTTGTGCGGATAGCTCCAGCCACAGTCGTCGCCCTCGATCGTCGAAAGCTGGGTCTTGGACTCGACCACATCGCTACCACCGGCAGGATTCCGGAAGCTGACACCGGCACGCAGGGTCGAGCCGGCGATCGTCCGCTTGACCAGGTAGTACTTCGCGACCTTCTCGGCGCCGAACTTGTCGGAGTAGAGGCCCGGGGCAAGCACCGGGGCACCCTCCTGCTGCGGCCCGCCCTCGACCGGAGTACCGGAGAGGCGGAAGGGGCGGAAGGCGCGGGTGGACAGCCGGTCCAGGCCGGCCTCGAGGTCGATCGTGGAGTCGGCGTCGTAGTAGTCGCCGCGGCCCTCCCGGGCAACGCACTGCAACTGACTACGGGCCTTGGCGCCGACGCGGAATCCGACGACGTCGATCTTCAGGTCGATGCCCTGCTTGGCGATCGACCGGGCCACCTCGCAGGGCTCGGGCGCGCAGGTCGCCTCACCATCGGAGACCAGCACGATGGTGCGCTGGCCGCTCGGACCGAGATCCTTGGCGGCCTGCTGCAGGGAGTATCCGATCGGAGTCTCGCCGTACGGCTTGTACTTGGAGATCGCCGACAGCAACTGCGGGCGGTTGCCGGTACCGATCGGCACGGTCAACTGGGTGTCCGTGCAGGCGCCGGGCTGGCTGCGCTTGAAGACGGTCGCGCCGTAGACGCGGAGACCGACCTGGGAGGCCTCCGGCAACTTGTTCACCACGCGGGTCAGCGCCGTACGGGCCGCGACGATCTTGGTCTGACCGTCACCGGCCGGCTCCTTCATCGACCCGGACGAGTCCAGCACCATCACCAGCTTGCCGTTGTCCCCCGGCTCGGGATCGGCCTGCGCGGGGCCGATCGACAGACCGGCCAGCAGCACGGCGGCAAGCAGCGTCAGGGCCGCGGGGCGGCGGTACCCCTGCGTTCGGATCATCATTTCCTCCAGTGGATTCGCTATCGCAACCTTTGCAGTTTGCTATCGCGAATGTCAAGCAGGTTCGGAGCTGGAATTTGCGGTTCGCACCTGCGAAGATGATCGAGCGGGCGCCGAGGGGGAGCCTGCCACAAGGAGGGTGGCAACCGTGGACCAGACCGAGCACAACCTGCAGCAGCAAACCGAGCTGTACGGCGAGCCGCTGGGGGTCCTGATGCGGCGGATCGGCGGCACCCTGGGGCTGACCCAGGCCCGGCTCGCGGAGGCGATCGGCCTGTCCGCGCCGATGCTGTCGCAACTGATGAGCGCGCAGCGGGTGAAGATCGGCAACCCCGCGGTCGTGCAGCGTCTGCACTCGCTCGACGAACTGGTCGCCCGGGTGGTCGAGGAGGGCCTGGAGGATCTCCAGATCGCCGCCGAGCTCGACGAGATCCGCGGCAGCACCGGCGCCTTCACCAAGTCGGTGCCGACGGCAAGCATCACCCGGCCGGCCGCGCGCGCCGTGGTACGGGAGATCCAGGATCTGTTCCGGTCGGTCGCGTCGGCGGACGAGATCCAGCGGGCCGCGAACCTGATCGTTGCCGACTCCCCCGGTCTGGCCGAGCTGCTGCTCGCTTACGGTGCGGGACGGACCGACGACGCCGTGGCACATTACGAACGCCACCACTGAACCGGGCGTGATCTGAAGCACACAAGGGCATTCGGGCTCTTATATACCACGCTGCGAGTGGACATTGCGGTCTCGTCTCATCCCGCGTGACAGCGGAATGAGCCGCCGCACGACGGCGTTAGCGTCCTCGGGTGGGTCAACCCCACAGCCCCGACATCCCCTGTTCTGAAGGAGACACCCGTGCGCGCCATCAGCGCCTTCCGCCGGTTCGCCGCTCTCGGTACGGCCGTCACCCTGGCCGTCGCCCTCGCGGCCTGCGGCAGCGACGACAAGTCCGCTGCCTCGGGACCCGACCTGGGCCTGATGCAGTCCGGCACCCTGCGGATCGGCACGCTCACCGACGCGCCGCCGAACGTCTACGTCAAGGACGGCAAGTTCACCGGCTTCGACAACGACCTGATCACCGCGGTCGCCGCGAAGCTGAACCTCAAGCCGGAGTTCGTCGGCACCGACTTCTCCGCCCTGCTCTCGCAGGTGAACGGCGGTCAGTACGACCTCGGCAGCTCCTCCATCACCGTCACCGAGGCGCGCAAGAAGACCGTTGCGTTCAGCAACGGCTACGACTTCGGCTACCTCGGTCTGAACACCACCAAGACCTCCGGCATCGCCTCCTTCGACCAGCTGAACGGCAAGCGGGTCGTCGTGGTGCAGGGCACCGTGCAGGACGACTACGCCACCCAGAAGAACCTCGACCCGGTGCGGGTGCCGAACTACAACGCCGCGCTCGGCCAGCTCAAGGCCGGTACCGCGGACGCGTGGGTCTCACCCGCCGAGATCGGCGAGAAGATGGCCAAGGAGCAGGGCGGTGGCACAGTGATCCTGGCCGCCAAGGAGCTCAGCGACGCCCCGATGGCCTTCGCCGTGGCCAAGAACAACGACAAGCTCCGCGAGGCCGTGAACAAGGCGCTCGACGACGTGATCGCCGACGGCACCTGGACCAAGCTGGTCGAGCAGTACTACCCGGGCCGCGCGGTACCGGCGAACTTCAAGCCCGGTAGCGGCTCCGTGAAGTTCACCACCCCGACGGCCCCGGCCACTCCCGCGGCTGGCTGATGGACATCTGGTCCACCCTCTCGGACACCTTTCTCGACTGGGAGTCGATGAAGGCGGTCCTGCCGGAGATGCTCAAGGTAGGACTGGTCAACACCCTCATCCTCGCCGCCGCCTCGGTCGTCCTGGGCACCGTGCTCGGCATGGTCGTGGCGGTGATGGGGCTGTCCCGCCGCCGCTGGCTGCGCTGGCCGGCGAAGATCTACACCGACATCTTCCGCGGCCTGCCGGCGATCCTGACGATCCTCCTGATCGGCCAGGGCCTGTCGCCGATCACCCGGCACTGGTGGGGTCCGAACCCGTACCCGTTGGGCATCCTGGCGCTGTCCCTGATCGCGGCCGCCTACATCGGCGAGATCTTCCGCTCCGGCATCCAGAGCGTGGAGAAGGGCCAGTTGGAGGCCGCGCGGGCACTCGGCTTCACCTACACCTCCGGCATGTGGCTGATCGTCATCCCGCAGGGCGTACGGCGAGTCCTGCCCGCGCTGGTGAATCAATTCATCGCGCTGGTGAAGGAGTCGAGCCTGGTCTACTTCCTCGGGCTGCTCGCCAGCCAGCGGGAGCTGTTCCGGATCGGCCAGGACGCGGCGGCGACGAACGGCAACCTCTCGCCGTTGCTGCTGGCCGGGATCTTCTACCTGATCATCACGGTGCCACTGACGCACCTGGTCAACTACTTCGACAAGCGGCTCCGCGAGGGTCGTCCCACCGCCGAACTCGAGGTCGAGGAGCTCGTCCATGCCGACCATCGCTGACACCGCGCCCGCCGACACCACCTTCCGGGCGGCGAGCCTGGAGCTGTCCGGGATCGAGCTCGCCTTCGGGACCAACAAGGTACTGCGGGGCGTGGACCTCGTCGTACCGGCGGGGAGGACAGCATGCGTGATCGGGCCGTCCGGGTCCGGCAAGTCGACGTTGCTCCGCGCCACCAACCGGCTCCTCGAACCCGACGCGGGCGACATCCGGCTCGGTGGCGAGTCGGTACTGCGAAGCAACCCGGACGAGCTGCGCCGGCGGATCGGCATGGTGTTCCAGCACTTCAACCTGTTCCCGCACAAGACCGTGCTCGAGAACATCACGCTGCCGCTGCGCAAGATCAAGAAGCTGACTCCCGAGGGTGCGGTCGCGGCGGCCCGGATCCAGCTCGAGCTGGTCGGACTCCGCGAGAAGGAGTCGGCGCGGCCCGGCAACCTTTCCGGGGGCCAGCAGCAACGGGTCGCGATCGCCCGGGCGCTGGCGATGAAGCCCGAGGTGATGCTGTTCGACGAGGCCACCTCAGCACTCGACCCCGAACTGGTGAAGGGGGTGCTCAGCCTGATGGCCGATCTCGCCTCCGCCGGGATGACGATGATCGTGGTCACGCACGAGATGGGCTTCGCCCGGCAGGTCGCCGACCAGGTCGCCTTCATGGACCGCGGCGTGGTCGTCGAGGCCGGTGCCCCGGACAAGCTGTTCACCGCCGCCGAGTCCCCGCGGCTCCAGCAGTTCCTCTCCCAGGTGCTGTAGTCCGTCGGAGCTTCGGGGATACCGCTCGTGTCCGGTATCCGAAGTTGTTGACGCGACAGCGGCGCGCTCTCTGGCGTTCGACGTACTTCGCGGCGGATGGTGGGAGGTAGTGAGGTCACCTACGTCCGGGGGGACGCATGGTTCGTCGTTCGCCTGCCCGGGGCCGCCTGCCCGCCCGCCCACTCACCCGGCCGACCGTCCGCCCGACTGTTGCCACCACCGTTCTCGGCCTGATCGCGCTGCTGGGGATCTCCGCGTCCTGCACCCCGCAGACCACGGCCAGCCCGGCGCACGCCGCACCCCAAGCGGCGGCGCCGACGAAGTACGTGCTGCTCACCTTCGATGACGGACCTGATGCGAAGTACACCCCGCAGATCCTCGAGATCCTCAAGTCGTACGACGCCAAGGCGACCTTCTTCGAGGTCGGCCAGAACGTGGTGAAGCACCCCGACCTGACCAAGCAGATCCACGAGCAGGGCCACAGCGTGCAGAACCACACCTGGTCGCACCCGGACCTGCGCAAACTCTCCTCGGCGAGCCTGAGGAATCAGGTGGCGAAGACCGACCAGGCGATCCGCGCCCAGACGGGCTACACCCCACGCTGCCTGCGACCTCCGTACGGCGGGGTGAACAAGGTAGTCACCCAACGCACCGACAGCCTCGACAAGGTGATCCGCCTGTGGACCGTCGACTCGCACGACTGGGAACGACCCGGTACGTCGGTGATCGTGAAGCGGGTGCTCGCCGGGGCGAAGGACGGCTCGATAGTCCTGATGCACGACGGCGGCGGCAACCGCACGCAGACCGTCGCCGCGTTACCGATCATCCTCAAGACCTTGCAGGCGAAGGGCTACGGCTTCGCCGCCACCTGGTGCCGCTAGCCGCTTCCACACGGCATTCCATCCCGTGCTGACTGACTACTGATCGTCAGGCATATCCGTTCTCGGCGGACATCGCCTGTGACGTTTCCCGTTGTGGATAAGGGATTTCGGCACTTTCTCGGTTTGCGTGGGTCTCGTCAATAACGGTACTATCGAACGCATGTTCGCCTGTGATGTGACCGAGCTCAGTGCGGCCGAGACGCTCGCCTCGGCCGCACGGCTGCACGAGCAGCGCAACCGAACCGACGTCGAACTACTCGAACTGGCCCTGCACTTCGCCGACCTGCACCCCGACCCCGCCACCGTCCCCGGCCACGAAACCGTCCCCGGGGGCGAGCGAGGCGTCGTCTATGGCGGACCGGGCTGCCCGGCGGTGGCCGAGTTCGCCGTCGCCGAGTTCGGCGCCGTGATCGGCCGCTCCACCGCCTCGGCGGCCGCGTACCTCGGCCAGGCCCTCGCGCTGCGCCACCGGCTCCCCCGGATCCTCGCCCAGGTCCGCTCCGGGCACGCCACCGCCTGGAAAGCATGCACCATCGCCACCGCCTGCCTCACCCTGTCCGAACAAGCCGCCGCGATCGTCGATCACGAACTCGCCGGCATCGTCGACACCGTCACCCCCCACCGGATCGCCAACATCGTCCGCGCCGCCGTCTGGCGAGCCGACCCCGAAGCCGCCCAGGCCGCAGCCGAAACCAACGCCAAACAACGCGGCGTCTGGCCCGGCCGCACCGACGAACACGGCACCACCACCCTCTACATCAAAGCCGCCACCGGCGACATCATCCGCCTCAACACCACCCTCACCCAACTCGCCGACGCCCTCGCCGACCTCGGCGACACCGACCCCCTCGACCAACGCCGCGCCAAAGCCATCGGCCTCCTCACCGACCCAGACCTGACCCGCGAACTCCTCGCCATAGCCCAACACCTCACCGAACCCCCCACCCCGACACCTCAACCCACGGCCCCTGACCAGGTCTCGCCAGACGAGCCGGGCGCGGACGACGAAGCAGACCGTGACGGGCCGCACCCCAGCGAGCCCGCCTTCGACCTGCTCACCGAACCACCACCAGCGCCCGCCCACCGACCCAACAGCAACACCAACCACCACCACACCGGCCCGGGCGAAGCGCCCAGCGCGGGCGAGGCACCCGGCGCGGGGATGGACGCTGCCGCACGCCGCGAACTCGCCCAGAAACTGGCCGCGCTCAAACAACACGCCCACAGCAACCACACCACCGGCGGCACCGGCACCGGCAGCAGGCCGGCCCGGACGACGCTCTACGTGCACATCACCGACCAGACCCTGCTCACCGGCGGCGGCATCACCCGCGTCGAACGCTTCGGCCCCGTCTACGCCGCCCGACTCCAAGAACTCCTCGGCCACGACCAGATCACCCTCAAGCCCGTCATCGACCTGAACAACAAGATCAGCGTCGACGCCTACGAAATCCCCCGCCGCATCCGCGAACACATCAAACTCACCCACCCCGTCGAACAATTCCCCTACGGCACCGCAGAAACCACCCACAACACCGACCTCGACCACATCCAGCCCTACACCTTCAACACCACCGGACCACCAGACCAAACCAGCACCACCAACCTCACCCCGCTACGGCGCTACAGCCACCGGGTCAAAACCCACGGCCACTGGACCGTCGACCGCCTCAACGACGGCGCACTCCAATGGACCACCAAGCACGGCTACAAATTCCGCGTCGACCACACCGGCACCCACCCATCACCAACCAGCCCTGACGATCTGGAGGTTCGGTGAAATGGTGGTGCGATCAGGTCAGAGTGGTGATCAGGGGGACGACGTCGGCGATGGATTCGACGATCCGGGTCGGGCGGTAGGGGAAGCGCTCGACCTCGTGTTCGCCAGTCGAGCCCGAGAGCACCAGCACAGTGCGCAGGCCCGCCTCGAGGCCGCTGATGATGTCGGTGTCCATCCTGTCGCCGATCATCACGCTGGTCTCGGAGTGTGCCTCGATCCGGTTCAGCGCGCTGCGCATCATCAGCGGGTTCGGCTTGCCCACGAAGTACGGCGCGACCCCGGTGGCGCGGGTGATCAGCGCCGCCACGGATCCGGTGGCCGGCAGTGGTCCCTCGGCGGACGGGCCGGTCGGGTCCGGGTTCGTCGCGAGGAACCGCGCGCCGTCCGTGATCAGCCGGATCGCCTTGGTGATCGCCTCGAACGAGTACGTCCGGGTCTCCCCCAGCACCACGTAGTCCGGGTCCCGCTCGGTCAGCACGTACCCGACCTCGTGCAGCGCTGTGGTCAGACCTGCCTCGCCGATCACGTACGCCGTACCGCCGGGGCGCTGATCGTCGAGGAACTGAGCGGTCGCGAGCGCGGAAGTCCAGATCACCTGCTCCGGCACATCGATGCCCCCGGCAAGCAATCTGGCGCGGAGGTCCCGCGGCGTGAAGATCGAGTTGTTCGTCAGCACCAGGAACTTCTTCCCCGACGTCTGCAGCGTTCCGATGAACTCACTGGCCCCAGGAATAGCCCGCTCCTCGTGCACCAGCACGCCATCCATATCCGTCAGCCAGCTCTCAACCCGCTTGTGCTCGCTCATCACCACAACCCCTCGTCGCCGGGCAGTCCCCTAGATCTTGTCAGACCCTCACCCACCACCCCGGCAGAGGCGCAAGAGGGCTACTTGCCGGCGTTGGTGGCTAGGGTGCGGAGGTTTTCGACCATCGTGTTGGGGTCGTCGGCGTTGTAGACCGCCGAGCCGGCGACGAAGACGTTGGCGCCGGCTTCGGCGCACTGCTCGATGGTGTCGGCGGAGATGCCGCCGTCGATCTCGATCCAGATGTCGAGGCCGTGCTTGGCGACGAGGTCGCGGGTGCGGCGGATCTTGGGGACGCAGACGTCGAGGAACTTCTGGCCGCCGAAGCCCGGCTCGACCGTCATGATCAACACCATGTCGAGCTCGGACAGGATGTCCTCGTAGGGCTCGATCGGGGTGGCCGGCTTGAGCGCCATCGCGGCGCGGGCACCCTTGGCGCGGATCTCGCGGGCGGTGCGGATCGGGGCGCGGCATGCCTCGATGTGGAAGGTGACGCTGCTCGCGCCGGCCTCGACGTATCCGGGGGCCCAGCGGTCCGGGTCCTCGATCATCAGGTGGCAGTCGAGCGGCTGGGCGGCGGCCTTGGCGAGCGACTCGACCACCGGCAGGCCGAGCGTCAGGTTCGGCACGAAGTGGTTGTCCATCACGTCGACGTGCAACCAGTCGGCGTTCGAGACCGCTGCCGCGTCCTCGGCCAGCCTGGCGAAATCGGCGGACAGGATGCTGGGTGCGATCTGGATTCCCATAAGGCCTGGGATTCTACCGATGGTCCCGCAGCCACCCGACGACCTGGTCGGCCGACGCCACCATGCGGACCCCTTCCGGCACCGACGGCCGCCTGATCACCACGACCGGGATCCCGACCTCCCGCGCGGCTTCGAGCTTCGCGGCGGTCAGGTCGCCACCACTGTCCTTGGTCACCAGTACGTCGATCCGGTGTCGCCGCAGCAGGTCCAGCTCACCGGCAAGCTCGTACGGCCCGCGGTCGAGGATCAACTCGCACCAGGCGGGCTCTGGCGTCGGTGCATCCACACAGCGCGCGAGCATCCACACCCCTGCGTCGGCGAATGACCCCAGACCCTGCCGCCCGATCGTAAGGAAGGCCCGAGCGCCAAGGGAACGCAGTACGGCGGCAGCCTCCGCAGCCGAGTCCACCCACACCCAGCGGTCGCCCGGCTGCTCACGCCAACCCGGGCGCCGCAGTACGAGCAGTGGAAGGCCGACAGAAGCAGCAGCAGCTACCGCGTGAGCGGTCATCGTTGCAGCGAACGGGTGAGTCGCGTCGACCACCGCGTCCACTGACTCCGCCCGCAGCCAGTCCACCAGCCCAGGGACGCCACCGAAGCCGCCCTTCCGCACAGCACCCTCAGGTAACTGCGCCTCGAGCGTGCGGCCGGCAAGCGACGACACCACCTCGACACCCGGCTCGGCCACCAGCACCGCGGCCACCTGCCGAGCCTCCGCAGTACCGCCAAGCAGCAGAACCTTCATGTCACCTGGAGCGGGTTGTGGAGTACAGGTGGCTGTCCCGGAAGTTCTCGGCGGCCAGCACCTTGCCGACGATGACTACTGCGGTCCGGAGGATGCCGGCCTCGCGAACCTGGGCAGCGATGTCGGCCAGCGTGCCGCGCAGGATCACCTCGTCGTCACGGCTGGCGCGAGCGACTACCGCCACGGGGCAGTCGGCGCCGTAGTTCGGGGTGAGCTCGTCGACGAGCCGTTCGATGTGCTGGACCGCCAGGTGCAGGACGATCGTGCCGCGGCTCGCGCCGAGCGTCGCCAGGTCCTCCCCCGGCGGCATCGCGGTCGCCTGGGCCGCGATGCGCGTGAGGATCACCGTCTGCCCGACCTCCGGCACGGTCAACTCCCGCTTGAGCGAGGCCGCCGCGGCAGCAAACGCCGGTACTCCGGGCGTGACGTCGTAGGGGATCTCCAGCGCATCCAGGCGCCGCATCTGTTCGGCCATGGCGCTGAACACCGCGGGATCGCCCGAATGCAGTCGCGCGACGTCCAGTCCGGCCTCGGTCGCTTTGACCAGTTCGGCCAGGATCTCGTCCAAGTCCAGCCGAGCGGTGTCGACCTTGCGAGCATCCGGTGGGCAGTGCTCGAGGAGTTCCACCGGCACCAGCGCCCCGGCGTACAGGCAGACCGCCGAAGCGGCGATCAGGTCGCGGCCGCGCACCGTGATGAGGTCGGCCGCGCCGGGTCCCGCGCCGATGAAGTGGACGGTCATTTGGTCACGCTCCAGATCGTCACGGGCATGGCGGGACGCCACCCGGTCATACCGCCGACGGGCGACGCGCGCTGCACCGACAGCCGGACCAGATCGCCGCCGAGCTCGGCGTACCACCGGGCGATCAGGGCTTCGGTCTCCAGGGTCACGCCGTTGACGACCAGCCGTCCGCCGGGCTTGAGCGCTTCCCAACAGGTCTCGATCACGCCCGGGATGGTCGCGCCGCCACCGACGAAGACCGCATCCGGCGCTTCGAGGCCGGCGAGCTCAGCCGGCGCAGCGCCGACGACCGTCCGGACTGAGACGCCGAGCGTGGCCGCGTTCCGATCGAGGCGTTTGGCGCGATCCGGGTCGCGCTCGATCGCGACCGCGCGGCAACTGGGGTGATGCCGCAACCATTCGATCGCGATGCTGCCCGCCCCGCCACCGACGTCCCACAGCAACTGCCCAGGCACCGGCGCCAACCTCGACAGCGTCACCGCCCGTACTTCGCGCTTGGTCAACTGACCGTCGTTCTCGTACGCCGAATCGGGCAACCCGGGCGAGGTGGGCAGCAAGGGCGCGCCCGGATCCGCCTTGCAGAGCACGCCGATCACGTTCAACGCGTCGACCTCGTGGTCCCACTCGTCAGCCCGAGTTCTCCGCACCCGCTGCTGCACCGACCCGAGTTGCTCGAGCACGGTGAACTCGCTCGCGCCATACCCCCGAGCCTTCAGCAACCCAGCCACCTCGCCGGGCGTGTGAGCACCCCAGCTCAGTACTACGAGCCGCCGGCCCGGCTGGATGTGCGGATGGACGAGTTCGAGGGGATGCCCGACCAGGCTGATCACCGCGACCTGGTCCTGCGGCCATCCGAGCCGCGCACACGCCAGCGAGACGCTCGACGGATGCGGAATCACCCGCACAGCATGAGCCCCGAGCAACCGCGTCAACGTGGTCCCGATCCCGTGGAAGGTCGGGTCACCGCTCGCGAGCACACAGATCTGCCGACCCCGATGGGTGGCCAGCAATCCCGGCAACGACTCCGACAACGGAGACGGCCAAGCCACCCGCTCGGCATCGATCTCGGGCATCAGGGCGAGCTGCCGGGCACTCCCCATCAAGACCTCAGCCGACTCCACAACAGCTCGAGCCGCCGGCGCCAACCCGCTCCACCCATCGGCCCCGACGCCCACCACCGTCAGTACCTCGGCAGGCTCGATCTCGGCCTGCGATCCGGAGCCCGGGAGGACGTCTGGGGATTCAGGCATTGCCGAGCACCTTGGTGACGGTGATCTCGATGACCACGCGCTCGGGGTTCTCCCTCGGCTGGCGGTAGCGGTCGGCGTACCGGCGTACTGCGTCGGCCACTCGATCCGGGTTGTCGCTCACCACGGCGCGGCCCTCGAGCGTGGACCACTTCGGGCCGTCGGTCTGGCTGACGGCGACCGCCGCGCCCTCGGCCCCGGCATCGCGGATCTGCCGGGCCTTGTGTGAGTTCCCCGAGCAGATCACCCGCGCGACCCCAGCCGCGAAGTCCACCGTCGCCCCGACCATGACGACGTGCACCGAGCCGTCCTTCCGTACCGTGCTGAGCAGGCACAGATGCCGCTCGGTCCAGAACTGGACGAACTCGCCGGACCGGTCCTTCAGAGGCTGCTGCACCCGACGATGGTAGTCAGCGACCCGCCCGGTGAGATGCCGGGCGGGTCGCTTGGTGGTGTGTCCCGAACCACCACCATGGCGCCGGACCCCTCAGACCGGCGACCGTCAGGATGGTCAGCCGACGTCTCGGCGCCGGAAGCCGGTGAAGCCGGCGGCCAGCAGCAGCGCGGCGATCGCGGAGACCAAGATCACCGGCGTGGCCGAGAAGTCGCCGCCGGGGAGGCGCGGAGTGTGGGCGTACGGCGAGACGTTCATCAACCCCTGCGGGAGGTCGAAGATCGGGCCGAACTGGCCGATCAGGAGGAACGCGCCGAACAGGACCCAGGCGGCGGTGACCAGCTTCGGGGCGAAGCCGAAGAGGATGACCACGAGTCCCGTCACGACCCAGATCGCGGGCAGTTGCACGGCGGCCGCCGCCAGCATGCGCGGCACCTGCCGACCCATGTTGCCGAGCGACGCACCGCTCGAGATGCCTGAGCCGAGACCACCGACGAGCACCAGGACCGCAGTACCGAGGAGCGCCATCAGCACGTGGCTCGCCATCCACTGGACTCGCGTGACACCTGTCGCCAGCAGTGGTTCGGCTCGCAGCGCGGTCTCCTCGGAGCGGAGCCGCAGCGCCGCCTGGATGCCGAAGGCGGAGGCGAGCAGGCCGAGCATCCCCATCTCCGCGGACAGGAACGCGTCGGTGATGCCGTTCACGCCGCCGAGCTTCTCCACCAGTTCCTTGGCGCTGTCGCTGCTGACGAATCCGTCGACGTTACTGGCGATGTTGCCCACGATGAAGCCGAGCAGCAGGAACGCGAATCCCCAGGCATACAGCGATCCCCGCTGCAGCCGCCAAGCCAGCGCGAGCGGCGAGCGCAGCGAGGGCGAAGCCGTGGCAGGACCCGGACGCGGCCGCACGAGACCGGCGCCGACATCCCGCCGCCGCACCAACGCGAAGGCCGCGGCAACGAGAACCACCATCAGCGCAAGCGGAAGCAGTGCCACGATCCAGCGGTCCCCGGCGAACGGGCGGATCTGCTGGGCCCACCCGATCGGCGACAACCACGAGATCCAGCGCGCACCGCCGTCGGACGCGGAGTCACCCAGCGCCCGCAGTACATAGGACACACCGAGCACGACGGCGGTCAGGCCGTTCGCGGTCCGGGCACCCTCGGTGAGCTGGGCGGTCACCGCGCCCACGCCGGCGAAGGTGAGACCGGCCGCGGCCCAGGTCAGACCGAAGGCGAAGGATCCGGAGGCCGGCAGGCCGGTCCCGATCAGGCTCAACGCGGTCAGCAGACCCATCACGATCACCGTGCCGGCCGACACGATCAGCGCGGCGGTCAGCGAGGCGTAGCGGCCGAGCACGCCGGCGCTGAGCAGTTCCAGCCGTCCCGACTCCTCCTCACCGCGGGTGTGGCGGACCACCACGATCGCGGCGAGCAGAGCCACCAGCAGCGCACCGAACGAGGTCAGCTTGAACAGCGAAACCTCACCGAGCGAGGTGGGATCGAAGATCCGGCCATAGAGGGAGACCAGCGCGGGCGACGAGTTCGTCGTGTTGGCGGCCTCCACCCGAGACGCCACGTCCGGGTAGAGGTCGATCGACGCCTTCGCGGAGCCTGCCGCCATCGAGACGAACACAACGATCCATACGGGCAGCATGATCCGGTCGCGGCGCAACGCGAGCCGCACCAGGGTCGCAGTACCGGCGAAGTCCTTCATCGGGTCGCCGCCAGAGGCTCTGCTGCGACCGTGTCGTCCTCGTAGTGCCGCAGGAACAGTTCCTCGAGCGTCGGGGGCTGCGCCACCAGGCTCTTGATGCCGCTGGCGGCCAACTGCTTCATCAGCGCGTCCAGCTGGGCCGTGTCGACCTCGCACCGCACCCGGTTGCCTTCGATTTCGAGGCTGTGGACACCCGGCAGGTTGGCGATGCCGTTCGGAGCAGCGGCGAGCTCGGCCTGAATCGAAGTCCGGGTCAGGTGCCGCAGGTCGGCCAGGGTCCCGGTCTCGACCACCTTGCCGCGACGGATGATGCTGATCCGGTCGCAGAGGGCCTCGACCTCGGACAGGATGTGGCTCGACAACAGCACCGTGCGGTCGCGGTGCCGCTCCTCCTCGATGAACTGCCGGAACACCTCCTCCATCAACGGGTCCAGGCCGGAGGTCGGCTCGTCCAGGATCAGCAGTTCCACATCGGAGGCGAGCGCCGCGACCAGGGCGACCTTCTGCCGGTTGCCCTTGGAGTAGGTGCGGCCCTTCTTCGTCGGGTCGAGGTCGAAGCGACGCAGCAGGTCGTCCCGCTTCTTCGGGTCCAGCCCGCCGCGGAGCCGGCCGAGCAGGTCGATCACCTCGCCGCCGGTCAGATTCGGCCACAGGTTCACGTCACCGGGGACATAGGCCAGCCGGCGGTGCAGCTTGGCCGCGTCCTGCCACGGGTCGCCGCCGAGCAGCGACGCTTCGCCCTCGTCCGCCTTCAGCAGACCGAGCAGGACCCGGATGGTCGTGGACTTCCCGGCACCGTTCGGACCGAGGAATCCGTGCACCTCACCGGTCGCGACCTCCAGGTCGAGACCGTCGAGGGCGTGCGTACTGCCGTACGACTTGTGCAGTCCAGAGACCACGATGGCTGATGTCATGATTCATAACGTACACTTCATTCAGAAGATTGTGAATCTTGCTAACACGATTCTCACACCGCAGGTTTTTCGCTGACGCAGAGGAGATGATGGGGCGGTGAGCGCACCCGGACAACGAGACGACGAGGCGGTCCAGCGGTATGCCGAGCAGTTCGGCAACGTGCTGGCCGAGACCGGCTGGCCGCGGATGTCCGCCCGAGCCTTCGCCGCCATCCTGGCCAGCGAGGAAGGCCGTCTCACCGCCGCCGAGCTCTCCGAGCGGCTGAAGGCCAGCCCGGCCGCCATCTCCGGCGCGGTCAACTACCTGATGCAGCTACGGCTGGCCACCCGGGAACGCGAGCCGGGCAGCCGGCGCGACGTCTACGTGGTGCAGGAGGACTTCTGGCACGAGTCCATGATGAGCCAGGACCGGGGCCTGTCCCGCTGGGAGGACATCCTCCAGCAGATGCTGCTGGTGACCCGCCCCGGTACCGCGTCGGACCGCCGGATCCGGGCCACGATCGGCTTCATCGAGTTCATCCAGGAAGAGGTCGAGGGCCTGAGCGAGCGCTGGGTGAAGCGCAAGGCCGAGATCGACGCCCGGCTGGACGAGGAGGACAGCCGAAGGGCCTGATGGCCCCCCGACTGTCGAGTGGAACTAACTAGCGCAGCGAGGTGGCCGCGACCGTGTCCAGCGCCTGCTGGAGCATCGGGTTCGTCCTGGCGCTGCCCGCCTTGGACTTCGGCAGCGGCACCGCCTTGCCGTCCACCGGGCCCTTGACCGGGTAGACCGACAGTTCCTCCGGCAGCGGCGTGGTCCCGCAGACCTGGTCCTTGCCCGGCAGCTCACCGGTGAAGACGAACCTGTCACCGATCGCCTCGGCGCACGACGACGCCGAGCCGACGTACTGGCCGTGCTGGCCCTCGTCGTCGATCGCGACGAACCGGGTGGCCTGCTTGGTGTCGTTGTGAGTCCGCAGCGATCCCTCGTACGCCGTGGCCGGGTCGAGCTCGCCCTGGATGATCAGCATCCGCGGCGATCCCTTCAGATCCAGCTTCCGGTCCTGCGGGGCGTAGTTCCAGAACGCACACATCGGGACGCCGTTCATGTAGCCGAAGAAGCTGTACTTCTTGGCCATCCGGTCGGCTTCGTCGAGGTAGAAGTTGGGGTCCTTGTTCCAGGCGGTGTCGTTGCAGCGGACCGTGGTACCGATCGCGCCCAGGTTCACCGGCTGGTCGCCCGAGGTGGCCGTGGCCGCCTCGGCCCGGGCATCCGCCATCACGTCCTTCAGCGAGTCCACCTTCGCCGCGGCGACAGTGGCCGGCGACGGGGCAGGCGACGCGGCCGCCGAGACGCCGTACCGGGCGCGCAGCGCGGCCAGCGTGTCGTACGCCTGCAGGTTCGGGGCGAGCCGCGCCCAGGCCCGGTCGACGTGCGCGAGCTCGACCTCGCCCGAGTCCGACGGGTCCTTGGTGAACTCGTCGTGCACCAGGATGTCGAGCGTCGCCCGGATGAACCGGGTGTTGCCGTAGATCGCGCTGTAGATCAGGCCGTCGAGGTTGTCACCGCGGACCGAGCTCTCGCCGGCCTTGACCAGCGTGGTCAGCGACGCGCGGATGCCGTTGTAGCGCGCGGTCACCTGGGCCGGCGTCCCGCCGAGACCGGTGATCTGGTCGGCGTGCCGGGCGATCCAGGGGAACAGTTGGGTGTCGCGGCGGCGCTGGCCGGAGAACGGGTCGAAGTTCACGTTGTCCCACTGGGTGTGGGTCCAGTCCATGTTCGAGTCGAGCACGAACCGGCCGACCTTCGACGGGTAGGTGTCGGCGTACCAGCCGCCGAGCCAGGTGCCGTAGCTGTAGCCGATGAAGTTCAGCTGACGGGCCTTGAAGAGGGCCCGGATGAAGTCCATGTCGTACACGGTCTGCTGGCTGCTGACGAACTGGCCGAACTCGGTCGCGGCGCAGGCGTCGGCCTGCAGCTTGGCCTCGGCCACCTCGACCTTGTGGGTCAGCTTGGTCCGCTCCTTGTAGTCCGGCGTCACCGGCAGCGCGTTGAGCGCCTCGGCGGTGGTGATGCACTGCAGCGGGGTACTGGCGCCGAAACCGCGTGGGTCGAAGCCCACCAGGTCGAAGTCGCTGAACAGCTGCGGCTTGTCCACGGCCAGTGCGGCCGAGAGCGAGAGGCCTGCGCCACCCGGGCCACCCGGGTTGGTGGTCATCAGGCCCTTGGAGGTGCCGGTGGCCTGGCTGTAGGCGATGGCGACCTGGACGTCCGGATGCGCGTCCGGGTTGGCCCAGTCCATCGGCACCTTGACCTTGGCGCAGTTGGTGGTGGGCGCCTGTGGGTAGAGCCGCTTGACCGCGGCATCGAACGAGCAGACCGACCAGGTGATCGGCTGGTCGAGGTACCGCTGCGGGATGGAGGGCGTCGGCGGATCCTTCGGAGCGGCCGCCGAGGCCGTGGTGGCGGCCAGCAAGGGAACTACCAAGGCGAGGGCGGCTGCCATCGCGAGCATGCGAGGTTTCGTCACAGTGCAACCCCTGTGTCATTGCAGGCGGACAGGATGCTGCAACCTATGACGCCGGAAGGATCGGCTTCCAGGCCTCAGGCCGACGTCAAGGGCAAACCCGCGACTACAACTCGTAAACAGTGAAGATGGTGCAGTAGACCGGAGGGGACTCCAGTCCCGGGTAATAGAGCCGCCCCGCGTCGTCAGTGATCTTGAAATAGGCGGTCGAGGCCCCTACCTGGGGCGGCGCCTGCAGCCTCATCCGGACCGTCACCACCTCGCCCGGTACGGCGTCCGGAATCCTCGCGCGAGCCGGCGATCGCAACCAGCCGGGGGCACCGGCCGCGCCCTGCCGGGTCAGCCACCGGCCGTGCCAGGGGCGTTCGCCGCTGTTGCGGAGCTCCCAGGTCTTCTCGAACTCCTGGTCCCGGCACACCTGGGTCCCGTCGGGCATGGTCTCCCCCGCGAGCTCGGCCCGGTCCTCCGGATGGTGGTCTGCCGGCACCGACCCGCCCAGCAGGACGGGGTGATGCACCGGATCCCTCCGGCGCAGGTCGCGCATCGACATGTCCTTGCCCGCTCGCACGGCCGCGTCGAGCTCCACCAGTTGGTTGACCAGGGCACTGCCCGCGCCGAAGGAGTCGTCGTACCACTCGATCAGTTCGCGGCTGGGCTTCGTGTGGCCTCGTTCGACCCGGGACAGATGGCCCTTGTCCCAGCCGGACAGGGCCGCCGCGCGGGTCAGCGGCACCCCCGCAGCCTCGCGTAACTCCCGCATCCGGCAGCCGATCACGTACCGCGCCTGTGCTGGCCTCACGGCGAACTCCCCAGCGTTACTCGTTCACTGAGACTACCTGCTGATGGTTACTCGCTTTCGTTGCCCACTGCGACAACACGATGACCCTCTGATTCTCTGGCGAGTAGTGCCAGATCGCCAAGGACCCGCCCCTCTCCGAGCGAAAAGGAACAGACATCATGCGGACCGCCCTTCTCCGTACCGTCGCCAGACTCACCGCCACCACCCTGCTCGGCGGCCTCGCCGTGGCCGGCGGCGCGGCCCTGCCCGCACACGCCGCCACCGGCACCGTCGTCACCGACAGCGGACTCGGAGTGACCATTCGCTCCGGCAACGCGACCAGTTTCAGCGCCGTCGGCACCCAGCCGAACGGCCCCGTCGAGATCGACTGCCAGCTCTACGGCGAACCCGTCACCGGCAAGTACGGCCGCAGCCTGATCTGGGACCACGTGCCCGGCAAGGGCTTCATCTCCGACTCCTACGTCAACACCGGCAGCAGCGGCCTGGTCGCGCCGCTCTGCACCTCCAACCCGCGCGCCGACAAGGCCATCGCCTGGTACGCCGCCCGCAACGGGTCCACCGCGTTCCAGGGCTACTGCGAGATGGCGGCCGAGAACTCCTACGGCAAGACCGCCATCTGGCCCTCGGCCAAAGCGGACTGGAACGACGCCGTGGCCCGCGGGGTCGCCCACCGCGGCGACCTCAACCCGCCCAAGGGAGCCCTCGTCTTCTGGGACCTCGCCGCGCCGTACGGGCACGTCGGGGTCGCCCGTGGTGACGGCTACTTCTGGGCCACCAGCGTCGGCGGCAAGATCGGCCTGGCCAAACTCCCGTACTTCTCCAGCTACCTCGGCTGGGCCTGGCCGAACTTCTGATCCCCATCAGCCCTAGGCACGGGGGCTGATGAACACAGAAAGCACCCGGGTGCGACCGCCCCTCAAGCGCCCGGGTGCTTTGCCAGCTCCTCCATCCGGTCGAGCCAGTCGGACACCAAGGCCCGATAGAGCGTGTCGTTCTGGATCGGCAGGTCGTGGTCGGCCCGATCCAGTACTGCGTACGTGGCCCGCGGGTAGTCGTCGAGCAGCGGCCACGCATCGGCGTAGCCCGTGATGGTGTCCTGCCGACCGGTAACGATCAGCGTCGGGGCTTCCAACCGCGCGGACGGCTCGACACTCAAGGCATAACCGTTGCGCTGGATCGCGCCGAGGAAGTCGAGGTCGGCCTGTTCCTCGGCCGGCAGGTAGTACCTCTCCTGCTTCTCCCGATGCGCCTCGACAAAGCCATCAGGCATCGGCCTGTACTCCGGAAGCGTGCGCCGATCTCGATCCACGATGACACCGGGCACTCGCAGGAGTAGGCCCAGGATGCGCGACGGGTCGCGGTGGATGATGCCGCGGGCGTGGAGTCCACCGGCCGAAGTACCGGCGAGCGCGAAGGGTTCACCGCCGACCAGGTCGTCGACCACCCGGGCTAGGACGCCGAGCATGTCGTCCTGGTTCTTGATCCGGTCGTGCGAAGGGGTGTTGCCGGTGCCCGGTGGGTCGACGTAGATCCGCCGCCAGTCGGGGTGTGTCTCGAAGACCGGCTCGTGGACGTCGCGTCCTTCGCCGTTCGCGTTCCCCCAGCCGGGCAGGAAGACGATCGGACGGCCTTCGCCGTACGACTCGTAGTACACCGGGAGGTCATCGACGAGGCTGATCACCTGGCCGACGCTACCTACTCCCCCGCCGGCTCAGCTTTGATTCTCTTCCCAGCAGAAGGCGGGCGCTCTCCCGAGCCTCGCTGGATCAGCGCGCACGGAAGCACGATGCGCTGCGGCGGCCGGGTGTCGGTGCCGGAGGTCCGGTCAAGCAGCAGGCGGGCCGCGGTCCGGCCGAGCTCGGCGATGTCGGAGGCAACGACCGTCACCGGGGTCGGGAGCATGTCGGCCAGCCGGAAGTCGTCGAACCCGACCACCGCCGGCTCTGCGTCCACCTCGCGCAGGGCACGCAGTACGCCCTCGGTGAGAAAGTTGGTCGAGGCAAAGAACGCGGTCGGCGGATCGGGGCGGTGCATCAGCTCGCGAGTCGCCTTCTCGGCAGCCTCGGCGTTACCTTCCGGCAGCTGAACGACGAGGCTCTCGTCCACGTCGAGTCCGGCCGAGCGATAAGCCCGGCGATAGCCGCGCAACCGCCGGCCGGTGGTGTAGTACGACGGGGCGAGCAGGATCGCGATGCGCTCATGTCCCTGCTGGAGAAGGTGTTCCGCGGCGAGCCGACCACCGCCTTCGTTGTCGACCATCACGATGTCGGCATCGATCCCGTGCGCGGGCCGGTCCACGAAGACCACCGGCACCCCGGCGCTCGCGAGGAACGAATGGTCCCCCTGGTCCGGCACGATCATCAGGCCGGCCACCTGCCGGCCGACCAGTTCCTGGATCGCGCGCTTCTCCCCTTCGGGATCCTCGTCAACGCTGCCGAGCACCACCGCGAAGCCGACCTGACCGGCCACCTCGAGCGACGACTTCGCGATCGTCGCGAAGAACGGGTTGGTCAGGTCGCCGAGCACCAGCGCCAGGCTGGACGACTTCTTCCCGGGCCGGAGCGCGCGGGCGACCTCGTTGCGCTGGAAGCCCAGCGCGTCGATCGCGGCGCGCACCCGGCTCGCGGTCTCGTCCCGCACACCCGCGCCGCCGTTGACCACCCGGGACACCGTGCCGAGTCCCACTCCGGCGCGCTTGGCCACGTCGATCATCGTCGGGCGGCTGGGCTCCGGCTGTCTTGGAAACGTTTCGGACACAGGGTTGACTTCTCTCTCCCGACACGGCATCGTCACACAACAATAACCCGTTGGAAACGTTACCATCCGGGAGGCAGGATGAATCGTGACGGACCCAGAGGTGGCCGTGGGCTGAGCCGGAACGCGGGCTCGGACGTGAAGGCGGCGTACCTGTTCATCGCGCCCGCGATCATCGGCTTCACGGTGTTCGTGGTGTATCCGCTGATCCGCTCGTTCTACCTCGCGCTGACCAAGTACAACGGCCTGACCGATCCGGTCTTCGTCGGCCTGGCCAACTTCCGCCGGTTGTTCACCGTCGACCCCGCGTTCTGGCCGTCGTTGCGCGCGACCGGGTACCTCGTGGTGCTCTACGTCCCGCTCTCGCTCGCGATCGGACTGGCGCTCGCGATGTTCTGCAACCAGCGCTTCGCCGGCGTCCGGATCGTCAGGACGCTGGCCTACCTGCCGGTGGTGCTGCCCGCGGTCGCGACCATCACGCTCTGGAAGTTCATCCTCAATCCCCAGGTGGGATTGCTGAACACGATCCTGGAGAAGCTGCACCTGCCGACCAGCAACTGGCTGCAGAGTCCGGCGATGTCGATGCCCTCGATCGTGATCGTGATGCTGTGGGGCGTCGGCGGCACGATGATCATCTTCCTGGCCGCGCTGCAGGCCGTGCCGACCGAGCTCTACGAGGCCGCCCGGGTCGACGGCGCGGGGCCGTCCTCGGTGTTCTTCCGGATCACCCTGCCGATGATCAGCCCGATCATGCTGCTGCAGGTGATCCTGCAGACGACGGCCGCGCTGCAGACGTTCAACCAGCCGAAGATCCTCACCAACGGCGGACCCGGTTTCAGCACCAGCGTGCTGATGCTGTCGATCTACAACAACGGATTCTCCAACCTCGGCAGGGTTCCCCAGCTCGGGTACGCCTCCGCCCAGGTGTGGGTGCTGTTCATCCTGATCATCGCCGTGATCGCCCTGACCGCGAAGTTCTCCTCGCTCTGGACCTACAGTGACAACACTCCCGACTGAAACCGCGGAAGCGCCCCGAGCGGCCGAGGCCGCCGCACTCACCGAGACCAGTACCAAGAGCCCGGCTCCCCCGGGCCGGCGACGACCCGTCGGTACGGCGTCGTGGTACGTGATCGCGCTCTTCATCAGTTCGGTGATGGTCGTCCCGCTGCTGTGGATGATCACCATCGGCCTGAAGAGCGGGACCGCGGTGTTCGAGGTGCCGCCGAGGTTGCTGCCGCACGAGTTCAAGTGGAGCAACTTCGTCAACGGCCCGCAGGCGATCCACTTCCCGCGGCTGCTGCTGAACTCCACCATCATCACGGTGCTCAGCGTGCTAGGCGGCGTGATGACCGCGATGATGGCAGGCTACGCGCTCGCCCGGTTGCGGTTCCCCGGCCGCAAGCTCTGGTTCTACCTGTTCGTCGGCAGCATGCTGCTGCCCGGCGTGGTCGGCCTGATCCCGCTGTTCCAGCTGTACAAGAGCATCGGCTGGTACGACACCTGGCTGCCGCTGATCGTGCCGGCCTTCTTCGGCGGCAACCCGCTGTTCATCTTCCTGGCCCGGCAGTACTTCCTGGCCATCCCGTACTCGATCGACGAGGCGGCCAAGATCGACGGCGCCGGGCACTTCCGGATCTTCACCAGCGTGATGCTGCCGCTGACCCGGCCGGCCTGGATCACGATGGCGATCCTGGCGTTCCAGGCGTCCTGGAACGACTTCCTGAATCCGCTGGTCTACCTGTACTCCTCGGAGAAGTGGCCGCTGTCGGTCGGGATGGCGTCGTTCATCTCGCCGTTCGCCGGGCAGACGCCGAACTGGAGCTACTACATGGCCACCAACCTGCTCTACATGCTGCCGCCGCTGATCATCTTCTTCGCCGCGCAGCGCTACTTCATCCAGGGCCTCGGCTCACTGGGCAGCACCACTCAGAAGTAACCCCGACCCCCTGAGGAGCACAGCTGTGAAGAGGATCATCGGTACCACCCTGGCGTGCGCCGGGTTGCTGACGGCAACGGCCTGCGGCGGATCGGACAGCGGCGGCGACGCCGACGGACCGGTCACCGTGACCGTGATGACGTGGGAGTCGCCGGAGACCAACGCCGCCATCAAGAAGGCGCTGGAAGGGTTCAAGGACGACAAGATCACCGTGCAGCTGATCGACACCCCGAGCGGCGGGTACGGCGACAAGCTCGCGTCGCTGACCCAGGCGAAGAAGCTGCCGGACCTGTTCTGGTGCGGCAACGACACCGAGCAGCAGTACACCTCGCAGGGCCTGCTGGTGGACTGGTCGAAGCGGATCGCCGACGGCGACGGCGACTTCAAGGCCGACAAGTTCGTCGCCTCCGCGATGGAGAACTGGAAGACGGCCGACGGTCAGATGGGCGGCCTGCCGTCGCTGATGAACACCTACGGCGTCTGGTACAACGTCGACGCCTTCAAGGCTGCCGGCATCCCCGAGCCCAAGGCCGGCTGGACCTGGGACGACATGTACGCCGCCGCCGGCAAGCTCGCCAACAAGGGCGGCGCGAAGTACGGGCTGGTCGCGGACCAGCTCACCTCCGCCGACGCTCCCTTCACGATGAGCCTGTACTCCGTCTCCGCGGGCGGCGCGCCGTTCACCGACAACGTGAACCACCCGACCAAGGCCGAGGCGGACGACAAGTACACCGAGGGCGTCACCAAGCTCGCCGAGGCGATCAAGTCCGGCGCTGTCGCCCCGCCCGGGTACGACGCGTCGAACGTGCCGGCGCTGTTCTCGGGCGGCAAGGTGCCGATGATGTTCGGCGGCCAGTGGCTCGCGGCCGGCTTCCAGACGGACAAGCCGAAGATCAAGTACGGCTTCGCGCCGTTCCCGCAGGTGACCACCCCGACGACTTTGTACGACTCGGTCGGCATCTGCACCCCGCAGTACACGGCGAACGAGGACTCGACGTACAAGGTGCTGCAGTACCTGAACACCAAGGTGTGGGACGCCGTGCTGCCGGCCGCGCCGGTCGCTCCCCCGGCGTACACCCCGGCGCAGGAGAGCTACTTCAGCGCGCTGACGAAGTCGGACCAGACGACGGTGGTCGACACGGTGAAGGCCGACCTGGCCGCCGAGAAGACCGTCGGCGTCCGCTTCACCACTCAGTGGTCCTCGCAGGTGGGCGACCTGACCACCGCGATGTACCAGCCGATCCTGAGCGGCAAGAAGCCGGTCAGCGACCTGCAGGCCTACGTCGGCAAGATCAACGACCTGATCAAGTCGCAGGGATAGTTGCCGCGGGCGTGATTCTGGTGCGCGGGTCGGCGGACGGTGTCCGCCGGCCCGTGCCGTCTTGGTCGGACAGATGTGCGCTGAAGACTTTACAAGGTTAAGAAAGTCGTCGGATCCTGGGCATTCTAGACGGCCTGCCAGAGGGAGAGGGCGAAGCGGTCCTGCGAGTCGGTCCACCAGGCGCCGGAGGTGAAGCCGGCCTTGTCGAGTTCGGCCTCGACGCCGTGCCGGTGGAACTTCGCGGACACCTCGGTGCTGAGCTCCTCGCCCTCGGCGAAGTCCACCTCGAGCCGGATCTCCGGGATCAGCACCCGCATCGCCCGGTCGGCGCGCAGGTGCATCTCGATCCACTCGTTGTCGGCGTCCCAGATCGCCACGTGGCTGAACGCATCCACGTCGAAGTCCGCGCCGAGCTGCCGGTTCAGCACCCGCAGCACGTTCCGGTTGAACTCGGCCGTCACGCCCGCGCTGTCGTCGTACGCCGCGACCAGGGTGGCCGGGTCCTTCACCAGGTCGGTGCCGAGCAGCAACCACTCCCCCGGCTCCAGCACCTCGCGGACCGACTCGAAGAAGTCGCCGCGCTCATCGGGCAGCAGGTTCCCGATCGTGCCGCCGAGGAACGCGACGATCCGGGGAGCCTCGCCCGGCAGCTTGTCCAGGTGCGCCGTGAAGTCGCCGACCACACCGTGCACGACAACGCTCGGGTAGTCCGCGGTGATCGCCGCGGCCGCGTCTCGCAGCGCCGACTCGGAGACGTCCAGCGGTACGAAGGTGGTCAGCGTGCCGTGGTCCCGCAGGCCGTCGAGCAGCAGCCGGGTCTTCTCCGACGAGCCGGAGCCGAGCTCGACCAGGGTGTGCGCGCCGGTCAGCTCGGCGATCTCGTGCGACCGGGTCTGCAGGATCTCCCGCTCGGCCCGGGTCGGGTAGTACTCCGGCAGCCGGGTGATCTGCTCGAACAGCTCACTGCCGCGGGCGTCGTAGAACCACTTGGGCGCAAGCCACTTCGGCTCCGCGGTCAACCCGGCCCGGGCATCCGCCCGCAGCGCGCGAGCGGCGTAGTCCGGGGTCAGGTGAATATCGATCTCGGGGTCGATCAGGGTCACTGTCGTCCTTCCATCGGAGGCTGCTCCGGTCCGGGAGCGAGAGGTGTGATGGCAACGGTCGTTGCTGTTGCCAAGAGCAATGAATAGTCCGGTACTTGTTCCCAGCCTTCGGTTGTCCAGGGCTCTGAGCTGACTGCTACGGAATCCGTCGTGCGCCGAATCCAGAGTGAGTGTGTCCAAGTAGTGGCCACGAGTTGCTCGCCGTCGGTCAGCAGCACGTTCAGGCGCGAATCGGGCGCGGCCGCGGCGACCTCGCGGACCACCGACGCGACCGCCTCCGCCGCGGGCGATCCGGAGTACAGGCGGTCCTGGATCAGGGCCCAGAGCAACGCCGAGTCCATCAGGGCGTCGAGGGTGAGCAGTTCGGACACGGGCAGTGCCTCGGCGAGCTTGGAGATCGACCCGGGCCAGCCGCTGATCAGCCCGTTGTGGCTGAACAACCACTGGTCCCGCACGAACGGCGCCACCGCCGACTCGGTCAGCGGCGACCCCACCGTCCCGTTCCGTACCGCGGCCAGCACCGCGCCCGACTGGATCGACCGAGCCAGCCCCGGCAACGACTCGTCCGCCCAGATCGGCACCCTCCGCCGATACCGCACAGGAGGAGCAGCCCCGTCGCCGTACCAGCCAAGGCCGAAACCGTCGGCGTTGACCGAGCCGCCGCCGCGCATGTCGGACGGGGCCCAGCTCTGGCGGTAGAGCGAGTGCGGCGCCTCCACCACGAGTGAAGCCAGCGACACCGGCGGGCCGAGGTAGGCCAGGTGACGGCACATCAGGTCAGCTCCTCCGGCCGGGGATCCCGGGCGCAGCGGAAGCCGGCGAAGATCTGCCGGCGGATCGGGTAGTCCCAGTTACGGAAGGTGCCGCGGGCAACCACCTCATCGGTGCCGAAGGATCCGCCGCGCAGCATCTTGTAGTCGCTCCCGAAGAAGACCAGCGAGTACTCGTCGTACGGGAACGCGCGGAACCCCGGGTACGGCTTGAAGTCGCTGCTGGTCCACTCCCAGACGTCACCGATCAGCTGCTCGACACCGAGCGGCGAGGCTCCTGCCGGGTAGGCCCCGATCGGTGCCGGACGGAGATGACGCTGACCGAGGTTCGCGTGCTGCGGGCCCGGGCTCTCGTCGCCCCAGGGGAAGCGCCGCGTCCGTCCGGTCGCCGGGTCGAACCGCGCGGCCATCTCCCACTCCTCCTCGGTCGGCAGCCGCTTACCAGTCCAGCGCGCATACGCCTCGGCCTCGTAGAAGCAGACGTGCATCACTGGCTCGTCGAGCGGCAGCAGCTCGCGATGGCCGAAGCGGGTCCGCAGCCAGTTGCCGTCGACGAGTTCCCAGAAGCGCGGCGCGACCAGCGAGGCCTTCTGCACATGCGCCCAGCCGGCCTCGGACCACCACTGCGCGTCCTGGTAGCCACCGCCGGTCACGAACTTCAGGTAGTCCCCGTTACTCACCGGCGCCGTGTCGATCAGGTATGGAGCGACGTGCACCGCATGCGCGGGTCGCTCGTTGTCGAGCGCCCACGGCTCGATCGACGTGCCCATCTCGAACACCCCGCCCGGCACCAGCACCTCGGACCGGGCCAGCCGTCGCCCGGCGGGTGGAGCCGGAGCGTCGAGCACCGGGGCGCCGGTGCGGAGCTGGTGCGTGGCGAGCATGGTCTCGTCGTGCTGCTGCTCGTGCTGCACGATCATGCCGAACGCGAAGGCGTTGTCGACCAGCTCGCGACCGCCACTGAACTTCACGTGGTCGAGCACGTCGAGCACCTTGTCGCGGACCTCGACGACGTAATCGCGGGTCTCGGTGGGACCGAGCAACGGCAGCGACGGCCGGTCAGCCCGGGCGTGCATGAACGCGTCGTACAGCTCGTCGATGTCCTGGCGGACCGGTTCGCGGCCGCCGACGTCACGGACCAGCCAGAGCTCTTCCTGGTTGCCGATGTGCGCGTAGTCCCAGACCAGCGGCGACATCAGCCGGGAGTGCTGCCGGACCAGGTCGTCGGTGTCGACCGCGTCGGTCAGCTGGACAGTCCGGCCGCGCGAGCGTCCCAGCTGCTCGGCGACGAACGAGCGCAGCTCCTCGGCGGTCAGGTCGGACAACTGGTGGTTCATGATGCTCGCCTTCTGTGGGTGTCGTCGACGATGCAGTGCAGTCGGGTGCCGACCTCGGTGATCAGGTCCTGATCCACGCCGGTGCGGCTCAAAGCCTCGGTCCCCAGCTCGACCACGTCGCGCGCGGTCTGCAGGACCAACTTGTCGTCCAGCCCTTCCCGGGCGGCCGGGAACCAGCGCCCGGCCGACGGCTCGGCCACGGCCAGTGCCTGGTCGATCAGCGCGGGGTCGGACATCAACGCGGTCAGTAGCAGCGTGGGCGCGATCCACCCGTCCCCCTGCTGCGCGTCCAGGTAGCGCACCTCGAGATACCCGCGCGGCCGGACCGGCGGGAACAAGGTGGACAGGTGATACACGAGATCGTCGTACGTCGGTCTGCCGCCGGCCGGATCTCCGACGGCCAGGTCACTGCCGACCAGAGCGCCATCCGCCCAGGCCCCGAAGGTGAGACCGGCAGGGGCGTCCCAGGTGTCGCCACGGCGTAGGCAGAGCACGGGCGCATCCATCGCGGTCCGGGCCCACGCCTCGGCCGGGTCGCCGTCGAGCGGAGGTGGCTCCGTGAAAGGGGCACACGTGCCGAAGGTCGCCTCGGTCCGCGCAGACGCCCAGCCTGTGTCGGAGCCCGCCCGGAGCCGGGAGTTCGCGAACAGAGCGACCAGCGCCGGGCCGAGGTTGTGCAATGCCCGCCAGCGGAGTGCGGTCTGGTGCTTCTCGCCGGCGTCGAGGCAGACCTGCAGGCCGGCCGTGCTGCACATCATCCGCGGGCCGTGCGGGCCGACCTGCTCGAAGGCACGCTCCATCGCGGCATAGCGCGGGACGGTGAGGATGCGACGGGGCGGGCGGAAGGCGTCGAGACCGTGGGCGCCGGGCACCAGGTCTTCGGTGGCGAGAAGGGAGAAGAGTTCCGCGGCATCTGCGGCGGTGTTCTCGATCAGCCTGGGCACGGAGGCCGAGGCGGGGCCGGAGATCTCTACCTGGCCACCCGGCTCCACCGTGACCAGAGCACCCCGGCTCAGTGGCAGCTGCGGGCTGCCCCGGACCAGGGTGGCGGGCGCGTGCACGCCCAGGGCCTTGCTGAGTTGTCCGGCGTCGAGCGGCCGGTGCGGATCGTCCGCATGGTGCACCGTCCACTCCAGCTCGACGCCGTGCAACTGGGGAGGTCCGTGCTTGAAACACACCATCGCGACGTAACCCTCCGCCTCCACGCGGGAGCCGATCGGAGTCGTCGCCGGGAAATCGCCGGGCGCGGTCACGTCAGCGAACCTAACCGCGGCCCTGGGCACGGACAACCGATAGCGGGTTACCCCTCGATGACGTCAGCCACCGGGCGGCGCCCGTCCAACACTGTGTCGAAGTCATGGTCGACATAGTGCCGCCGCCCACCGACAATATTCCGCGCCCGATCTCCTCGGCCGATCCCAGCGGGGTCCGTCCTCAGCGCGGCCCCGGCGGCTGACACGCTCGCCGCCCGGTCGTGCTTTCCGCTCTCAGCGAAATACCGCGCCGAGCCGGCGCCGGTGGCCGGTATCCGGAGCGGCCAGGTAGGAATGACGGATGCAGACCTATGACGTCGTCGTGATCGGCGCCGGGGCGATGGGCTCCGCGGCCGCCCGCGCTCTCGCCGCGGCCGACCGGGAGGTGCTGGTCCTCGAGCAGTACGAGCTCGGGCACAACCGTGGCGGTTCGCACGGTGGCACCAGACTCTTCCGGCTGGCGATCGACGACGAGGCCGAGCTCCTCCGGGCCGAGCAGTCACGAGCCTTGTGGGAGGAGCTGGAGAGCGAGACCGGCGTCCGGATGCTCGATCTCGTCGGCGGCGTCGACCATGGTGTGGACGAGCACCAGGTCCGGGAGTTCGAGGAGCAGTTCAGGCGGCACGGCATCGACCACGAGGTGCTCGATCCTGCGGAGGCGACCGAGCGCTGGCCCGGGATGCGGTTCGAGACGAAGGTGCTCTACCAGCCGAAGTCGGGACGCGCCCTGGCCGACCAGGCGCTGACCGCGATCCGGGAGTCGGCCCGGAACCTCGGAGTGGAGTTCCGCCCGAGCTGCCCGGTCACCGGGCTCAAGCTGGCGGGTGCGGCCGACGGTCTAGTGGACCTGGAGACGCCCGCGGGCCCAGTACGAGCTCGTCAGGTGGTGGTGACTGCCGGGCCGTGGGCGCCGCGGATTCTCGGTGGGCACCTCGAGTTGCCGGCGATCACCGTGTCGCAGGAACAGCCGCGCTTCTTCGCGCCGCTCGACCCGGACAGCGCGTGGCCGGTCTTCGTGCACCGGCGCCGCGGCGGTGGTCCCCTCGACGCGGCCACGGTCTATGGAGTGTTCGAGGAGGGCCATGGGGTGAAGGTCGGCATGCACGCGACCGGCGCGGTGATCGAGCTGGACCAGCGGGACTTCACGGTCGAACCCAAGCGAGACGCCGCGCTGATCGCGTACGTCCGCGACTGGTTCCCCGGAGTGGATGTGACCAGGTCGGAGGCGATCAGCTGCCTCTACGACAACACCGAGCGCGGCGACTTCGTGATCGATCGCCGCGGACCGATCAGCGTGGCGACCGGGTTCCACGGCGAGGGGTTCAAGTTCGTGCCGCTCGTCGCCCGCTATCTCTCGGCGCTGGTCACCGGAACGGGTTCCCCGCCGACCGCCTTCGCACTCTGAGTACTGCGAACCCGGGGGCAACCGGCGCAAGGGTTCACGTTGGGAAGGGCATAGACGAAGCAGCAGGACGTGCGGATCTGCTGGTCGAGCCTGATGTGGAACGCCTCCGCGGCAGCCGCCGCCAGCAGCGATTCCTCGGGCACCCGCATCGCGCCCCGAAGCTCGTCCTCGACAGCACCGAGTCGCTGCCGCGAGCTGAGCTTCACCCCCGGCCGATAGCTATCGGTGAAAGCTCTGGTGTGCGAGTCCACCTGCTCGACCGCCTTGGCCAACGACACAACCTCAGGCGACAGCAGAGCTACGTCTGTCGGGTAGTGGGCGGTCGGGTGCCGCCGGAACGCCAGGGACTCCGGTGACACGTCCGGCGAGACCCCGGTGAGCGCAGTCGACAGACCGGCCACGATGGACGGCACTGAGACGTACCACATCAGCACGAACATGGCGGCCACCTGGACCGGCGCCTCGATGTCGTACTCGCGCCCGTAGTCGTCCTCCAGCGCCTTGCGCCACCCGTACGTCGGGTCGCCGCCGTTCTGCTGGTCCGCGAGGAGCTCGGCGCAGGAGATCCAGTCGGGCCCCGGTAGCGCGGATGCAGTACGGACGGACAGCCAGGACACCTCCCCGTCCAGCATGTCCGCGAGGCGCCCCGCGGTGTACGTCATACGGTCAGCCTACGGTCGGGCCGGCAGGCAACCACCACTGAGCCGCCTGGGTAGGGTCGGGGTATGACGGCTTTGGAGCGCTGGCACGTCGGGCCCTGGACGACGCGTGGGACGCTGCCGGGTGAGCCGCTGGAGCCGGGGCGGAAGCGGACGCCGGACGAGCTGAGCTTCGATGTCGTCGGGCTGGCGCGCATCCTCGGCCGTCGGCTGTCCGGACGCGAGGAGCTCCAGGTCCGCCTCTGGCAGAACGAACTCCGCCCGACCCACACCCGCCGCTGCGGTGTCCACACGCTCGCGGATCCCGACAGCTCGCGCCTGCTCGCCGAGACCGCCCAGGAGGCACTCGCCTGGCTGGCCTCGCGAGCACCTGAGGGCTACGAGTTCACCCTCACTGACGCGGTCTATCTGCGCCCGCTGACGGAGCTGACCGCCGAGACCGTCACGGTCGACGCGATCGTCCAACTCGCCGCCGAGCGCGGAGACGCCCTCCCGGCCGACCGCCTGGCCGCTTCCCACGTACGTCGTTCCTCGGCGGGCGAGTGGTTCGCCGGCGACGCGGTCTGCAACTGGTCCGGCCCGTACCCGACCGCGGAAGAAGCAGCCGACGCGATCCGGGCCGCTCGAGTAGAACTGACCAACCAGTTGACCCAGGTTGGCCACTCCGACCTCGCGGCAACCTTCCCCCGCTGGTCAGACGTTCACGTCGAACCTGCCGCCTAGGTCCAGCTCGCGACGAAGTAGCCGACGCCGTATGGCGCGGTGTGGTGGGTGAGGTTGCCCTGGAGCGGGGTGGTCGCGGTAGCACCGGCCAGGACTTGCCAGGGAGCTCGGCCAACGGCCTGGAGAGTCGTGGCCAGGTCTGGGTCCAGCGCGGACAAGGTGGTGGTGTCGGCCAGGTCCAGGGCGGCGGCGACGGTCGTGTCGAAGATCTCGGCACGAGGGTGAAGGTGGACCGGGGAGTGTTCGCTGCGGCGGGCCGAGCCGTCTCCCATCACCAGCAGGGCCACCCGTTCATTGCCATGGGCAAGCTCTTGTCCCAGCTCCAGACAGGCGGCCGGAGTCTCGTCGGCGGCGACCGTGATCAAGAGCCGCGGAAGACCCGCCGCCTTGCTCTGGTTGACGAGCCACGCGCCCATCGTGAGCGAGAGCGGCAGCACAGGTTCCCCGGAGCCCACCTGTACACCGGGAGCGCCGTACGGGCCGAACGTGCCGCCGGCGGACGCGTCGTACCGGGCGCCGGTGGTGGTCCCGGATCCGACGATCACGAGGGTGTCGGCGTCGGCGAGCTGGTCGATCGCGGCAAGGCAGGCTGCGCGCAGGTCGTCGAGCTCGGCGGCGGCTCCACCGGCGATCTCGGGAACCAGGAGCGGCGGATGCGGGCAGACCGCGGCGCTGACGATGGGCACGACGTCAACCGTAGTCGAGGCGCTCAGTGGGCCCGGAGGTAGCGCATGAAGAGGTACCCGTCGTCCGAGCCGAGCACCGACCTCAACTCCAGCCGCCGGGCGATCGTCGACATGGGGCCGGCCGTGATGCGACCCGCGCCCGGGCCGGCCAGCAGGGGCGCCAGCGACAGGCACATTTCGTCCACCAGGTCCGCGTCGGTGAGCGCACCCAGCAGATGCGGCCCACCTTCCGACAGGATCTGCGGCAGCCCCCGCTCAGCAAGGGCGGCCACAGCCGTCGGGAGATCGACCGACGTCTCGCCACAGACCAGTACGTCGGCCACCTCGGCGAGCGCTTCGTGGCGGTCGGGCGGCGCCGCGGCGTGCGTGATCACGACCGTCCGGATCGGCGCCTGCGCGAACACCGGGTTGATCGGGTTCAGGTCGAGCCGTGACGAGACGATCGCCAGGGTCGGGTTCTCCGGCAGGCCGTTCGCCTGCCGCCACTCCCGACGCTTGGCGCCGAGCCGGAGCGGGTTGTACCCCTCGGCCCGGACGGTCCCGGCTCCGACCAGGATCACGTCGCTGAGCATCCGGAGCTTGCCGAACAACTCCTGGTCCGCCTGGTTCGACAGCGACTTCGACTGCCCGTCGATCTCCACCGCGCCGTCGATGCTGCAGACGAAGTTGCTCCGCAGATGGGGCACCGAGCGATCGTCGACCTGGTACGCCGCGATCACCTCGTCCTCGGTCAGATCGGCCAACTGACGAATCAAGCCAGACTCCTTCGGGTTCCAGCGGGCTGCGCGGCACCCCGCAGTACTGCGACCAGGTCCAGCGCCTGCTGGGCCGCAGGGACATCGTGCACCCGGAAGACCCGAGCGCCCAGCCAGGCGGAGACCGTCAGCGCGGCGAGTGTCCCGGAGCCACGCTGCCCCGGCGGCAGGTCGAGGGTCTCGCCGATGAAATCCTTGTTCGAGACCGCCACCAGCACCGGCCAGCCGGTCGCCGCGAGCTCGTCCAGCCGGCGGGTCAGCTCGAGCGACTGCAGCGTGTTCTTGCCGAAGTCGTGGGTCGGGTCGATGAGGATCCCGTCCCGCCTGACTCCCGCGGCGACGGCCCGTTCGGCGAGGGCCGTGGTCGTGCGAATCACGTCAGCCACCACGTCGTCGTACGCCATCCGGTGCGGGTCGGTCCGCGGGGTTAGCCCGCCGACGTGACTGCACACGAGCCCGGTCCCGTACTCCGCGGCGGCGGCCGGGATCTCGGGATCGGCGCCGGCCCAGGTGTCGTTGATCAGGTCCGCCCCGGCTGCTCCGACCCGGCGGGCGACTCCGCTGCGATAGGTGTCGACGCTGATCACGAGCTCCGGGTGGCGCTCGCGGATTCCCGCCACGAAGTCGACCGTGCGCCGGAGTTCCTCGTCCTCGCTGACGGGCTCGCCGTACCCGGCCTTGACCCCGCCGATGTCGACCAGGTCCGCGCCGTCGGCGACCGCCTGATCGATCGCCTCGTACGCCGCTTCGGTGGCGAAGGTGGCGCCGCGGTCGAAGAAGGAGTCCGGCGTCCGGTTCACGATCGCCATCAGCGCGAACTCCGCCGGTCCGAACGACCGCCGCCCCAACCGCAGTACTCCGGGCTCGTCAGCGTCCTGGTGGTCGGGCACGGTTCGACTCTATCCAGCGGCTCTCGCCCGGTCGGCCCGGGCCGCGTGAACCCGGCGCGGACTTTGTTCCTTGAGCGGATGAACTAACTCGCCGGAGCACTGCCCGAATGACCCCCATATCCTATAGGATCCGGTCTGCCAGATCGGAACACTGCCAGAACGGGTCTTCATGCCACGCTTCACCGAGTTCGAGACGTATGACGTCCGCTTCCCCACCTCGCTGGACCTGGACGGCTCCGACGCGATGAACGCCGACCCGGACTACTCCGCGGCGTACCTGATCCTGCGCACCGACGCCGGCGACGGGCTCGAAGGGCACGGCTTCGCCTTCACCATCGGCCGCGGCAACGACGTCCAGACGGCCGCGATCGAGGCGCTCCGCGACCATGTGATCGGCCTGGACGTGGACGAGACCCTGAACGACCTGGGCGGCTTCTGGAAGTCCCTGGTACACGACTCGCAACTGCGCTGGCTCGGCCCGGAGAAGGGCGTCATGCACATGGCGATCGGGGCGGTGGTGAACGCCGTGTGGGACCTGGCCGCCAAGCGCGCCGGAGTACCGCTGTGGAAGCTGCTGGCCGACCTCTCCCCCGAGCAGATCGTCGACCTGGTCGACTTCCGGTACCTATCGGACGCGCTCACCCGCGAGGAGGCGTTGGAGATCCTGTACGCAGCTGTGCCGGGTCGCGCCGAGCGGGAGAAGTCGCTGCGCGAGCAGGGTTACCCGGCGTACACGACCACGCCCGGTTGGCTCGGGTACGACGACGCCAAACTGGTGCGACTCTGCCACGAGGCGGTGGCCGAGGGGTTCACCCAGATCAAGCTGAAGGTCGGCGCGAACCTCGACGACGACATCCGCCGGATGCGGCTGGCCCGCGAGTCGGTCGGCCCGGACATCCGGATCGCGATCGACGCGAACCAGCGCTGGGACGTGGCCGAGGCGATCTCCTGGATCGAGGCGCTGAAGCCGTACGACGTGTGGTGGGTCGAGGAGCCGACCAGCCCCGACGACATCCTCGGCCACGCGGCGATCGCCCAGGCCGTCGCGCCGGTCCGGGTGGCCACCGGCGAGCACGTGCAGAACCGGGTGGTCTTCAAGCAGATGCTGCAGGCCGGGTCCCTGTCGTTCCTGCAGATCGACTCGGCCCGGGTCGCCGGGGTGAACGAGAACATCGCGATCCTGCTGCTGGCGGCGAAGTTCGGCGTACCGGTGTGTCCGCACGCGGGCGGGGTCGGGCTGTGCGAGCTGGTGCAGCACCTGTCGATGTTCGACCTGGTCGCGGTCAGCGGTTCGACCGAGAACCGGGTGATCGAGTATGTCGACCACCTGCACGAGCACTTCCTGGAACCGGTCGCGATCAAGGACGGGCACTACGTCACACCGACGCAGCCGGGCTTCAGCGCCGAGATGGATGCCGAGACGCTGTGTGACTTCCGGTACCCGACTGGCAAGATCTGGACTGACCTGACGAAGGAGAGCGTGAAGTGACGGATTTCGCCGGCCTGCGGGCCGTGGTGACCGGAGGAGCCTCGGGGATCGGTCTGGCGGCCGCCTCGCTGCTGGCCGCGCGAGGTGCCCAGGTGGTCGTCTTCGATCTGAAGCCGGACGTGCCCGCGCCGCTGACCGGCATCGCCGCGGACGTGAGCGACGACAGCTCCGTCCGGGACGCGGTCTCCGCGGCCGCGCTGCAGCTCGGCGGGATCGACATCCTCGTGAACAATGCCGGGATCGGCGCCCAGGGCACCGTGGCGGGCAACGACGACGAGGAGTGGCACCGCGTCCTCGACGTGAACGTCGTAGGCATCGCGCGCGTCACCCGGGCGACCTTGCCCTACCTGCGTCGCTCGTCAGCAGCCGCGATCGTCAACACCTGCTCGATCGCCGCCGTCGCCGGCCTCCCGAACCGTGCGCTCTACAGCGCCAGCAAGGGCGCAGTACTGGCGCTGACCATGGCGATGGCCGCTGACCACGTCCGCGAAGGCATCCGGGTCAACTGCGTGAATCCGGGAACCGCCGACACCCCCTGGGTCGGCCGGCTGCTCGACGTGGCGTCCGACCCGGCCGCCGAGCGCGCCGCCCTGGAAGCCCGGCAGCCGATGGGCCGGCTCGTCACTGCCCAGGAAGTCGCGGCCGCGATCGTCTACTTGGCAAGCCCGCTATCCGCCTCGACCACCGGTACTGCGCTCGCGGTCGACGGAGGCATGCAGAACCTGCGACTGCCGGCAGCCCGGTCATGAAGCTGTTCTCGGAGGACTCGCGAGTCGGGCTCGGCGGTGCTCCGCTGGCCGGGTTGTTCACGCCGGTCGCTGATGCCGAGGCTGCCGCGACCGTACAGGCCGCGTGGGACGAGGGCTGGCGGTACTTCGACACGGCACCGCACTACGGCCTCGGTCTGGCTGAGGAGCGACTGGGTGCTGGACTCGCCGGGAAGCCCCGCGACGAGTACGTGCTGTCCAGCAAGGTCGGCCGGATCATCTACGAAGCGGACTCCGACGCCACCGACGACGAAGGCTTCGCCGTCACCTCCCGCCGACGCCGCCGCTGGGACTTCAGCCGCGACGGCGTCCTGCAGAGCATCGAGGACTCCCTGCGCCGCATCGGCACCGACCGCCTCGACGTCGTCTTCGTCCACGACCCCGACGACCACTACGCGGAAGCCGTCGCCACCGCCTTCCCGACCCTGATCGAACTCCGCGACCAAGGCGTCATCGGCGCGATCGGCTCCGGCATGAACCAGACCGCGATGCTCACCCGCTTCGTCCGCGAGGTAGACATCGACGCCATCATGCTGGCCGGCCGCTACACCCTCCTGGACCCCGACGGTCTGGACGACGTGATGCCCGCCTGCGTCGAGAACAACGTCCAGGTAGTTGCCGTAGGCATCTTCAACTCCGGTCTGCTGTCCCAACCCCGTCCGGCTGCGGACGCCACCTTCAACTACGCTCCTGCGCCTGCTCCCTTGGTGGACAAGGCCAACCAACTCGCCGACATCTGCGAGTCCCACGGCGTAACCCTGCCGGCGGTCGCCCTCAACTTCCCACTCCACCACCCCGCCGTAGCCGGCATCGCAGTCGGCTGCCGCACCCCCTCCGAAGTCCACACCAACGCGGCCCTCGCACGGGTGGAAATCCCAGACGCCGTCTGGACAGACCTAAAAACCACCGGCCTACTCCGCCCCGACGCCCCAACCCCCACCTAGGACTCCGCCCCACGCCGCTCCTCCGTCGCTCGCCCCCACCGCAGGCCGGTTCGGCGCTCCTGCGTCGCCGCTCAGCGAATGCCAGGTGGTCGCGTTGGAGAGGAGCTGATCGCCGGACGTGCTCGGCGTGGTTATCAGGCCACCGCGGGTTCTCCAGGCCGCTGCGGGTTTGTCGGGCCGACAATTCGAGCCTGCCTGACAAGACACCCCATCCCGGGCTGGTGGTCGGGCACGGCTGTTCCGAACGACAGGTAGATGTCCCTCGCGAGGGCAACCTCCCGACGTACCGAGGGTCTTGATGGGCCGAGAGCAGGCAGTACCTCCTGTCGATCCGTACGCCGCTCGGACCCGCAACTAGGCTTCCGGCGACTTCCCCCACTCCCCCGCCCACAGCGCATTCACCGAGCGGCGACCTAGCGGGTTGGAGCAGGCGACGGAGAACTGCGGGACCGGAGTAGCGCGGCGGAGTACCGGCTTAGTAGGTGGCGCGGCCGCCGCTGATGTCGTAGACGGCGCCGGTGGAGAAGCTGCATTTGTCGGAGGTGAGCCAGGCGACTAGTTCGGCTACTTCTTCGGGGCGGCCGATGCGGTGCATGGGGATCAGGCTGGTGAGGCGGGCCAGTACGTCTGGCGCGGTGGCGGCGTTCATGGGAGTGTCGATCACAGCTGGGGCGATGACGTTGACCAGGACGCCGCTGGTGGCGAGTTCCTTGCCGAGGGACTTGGTCATCGCGATGACGGCTGCCTTGGAGGCGGAGTACGCGGAGAGATTCGCGTTTCCGTCCTTGCCGGCCATGCTTGCGAAGTTCACGATCCGTCCCCAGCCGCGTTCCCGCATGCCGGGGATGACAGCCCGGCACAGCTGGAAGGTGCCGCGGACATTTACTGCGAACGTTTGATCCCAGTCGGCGGTCGAGATCTCCCAGAGCGGCTGGTTCGGGCCAACAATCCCGGCAGAGTTCACCAAGATGTCGATCACGCCCAACTCAGTAACCGCCGACGCGACGGCGACCTCATCGGTGATGTCCAGGACCACATCAGCACCTGCTGTGCGATCGAGGGTGACGACCTCGATCCCATCCGCCCGCAACCGCTCAGCAGTCGCCAGACCGAGCCCACTCACTCCGCCGGTCACGAGCGCACGTCGAGTCACAGCTACCCCTGTCTCGATGGTGGGCTCTCAGTATGTCGGACCCCGGCGACAGGATCCGTCTGCCGCCGGCGCCCCTGGCGACATGCTGACGGCGACCTTGGGCATCAGTTGAGCAGGTCCTCCGCCCGAGAACATTCAACTGGTGCACAAGGTCGGGGCCTCGGACACACCAGGCTGGGACCTAGGACACCAAGCCGGGACCTAGGACACGAAATAGCCTGTCCGCGGCCCCCAGATGGTGTCCGAGGTACCCAGGCCATCCAGCCAACCCGCCAACCACCTGGGGATCACCGACCTGCAACAGAGGAGCGCGCCGAACAACCGGTGGTGGGAGCAAAGCGGCGAACGTCGAAGTACTACAGCGGGTCGATTTCGTGGAGTTCGTTGTCTTCCATGGACAGCCAGCGGGTGATGCCGATCTCGCGGAGGAACGGGAGGTCGTGGCTGGCGACTACCAGGGCTCCGTTGTAGGAGGCCAGGGCTTCTCGGAGTTGGGTGACGCTGGAGAGGTCCAGGTTGTTGGTTGGTTCGTCGAGCATCAGCAACTGGGGCGGGGGTTCGGCCAGGAGCAGAGCGGCGAGGGTTGCTCGGAAGCGTTCGCCGCCGGACAGGGTGCTGACGGGCTGGTCGGCCGCGCGGCCTCGGAAGAGGAAGCGGGCCAGGCGGGCTCGGCGTTCCTGGTTCTCCGCGCTGGGGGCGAGGAGGGCCAGGTTCTCCACCACCGACAGGTCGTCCTGCAGGAGGTCGAGGCGCTGCGGGAGCAACCTCCAAGGGACCAGCGGTGCGTTGTCGGCGGCAACAGCGTGGAGCAGGGTGCTCTTGCCTGCGCCGTTCGGGCCGGTCAGAGCGATGCGTTCGGGGCCGCGGATCTCCAGGTCGGCGTGCAGGCCGGTACGGAGTACGTAGTCCTCCAGGCGCAGCACGATCCGTCCGGCCGGTACGGCGGTCTTCGGCAGGTCGACGCGGATGCTGTCGTCGTCGTGGACCTTCTCCTCCGCCTCGGCCAGCGCGTCCTGGGCGGCGTCAAAGCGGTCGCTGTGCATGCCGAGGTGCTTGCCCGCCGACACCTGCGCTGAGCGTTTGAGGCCGCCGGCAATGATCTTCGGGATGCCGCCCTGCTCGAACGCCCGCTGACCGGCGGCCCGGCGGCGGTCCATCTTCATCCGCGCCTCGATCAGTTCGCGTTTCTGCCGCTTCAGGTCGGACTCGGCCGCGCGGACCATCCGCTCGGCCGCCTCCTGCTCGACCGCGACGGCTTCCTCGTACGCCGTGAGGTTGCCGCCGTACCAGGTGACCTCGCCCTTGCGCAGGTCGCCGATCTGGTCGACCCGGTCGAGCAGTTCGCGGTCGTGGCTGACGATCAGCAGGGCTCCGCGGAATCCCTCGACCGCGTCGTACAGGTGCCGGCGGGCGCGCAGGTCCAGGTTGTTCGTCGGCTCGTCGAGCAGCAGCACGTCGGGCCGGCGGAGCAGTTCGGCGGCCAGGCCGAGCAGGATCGTCTCGCCGCCGGAGAGTTCGCCGACGCTGCGGTCCAGGCCGATCGAGCCGAGGCCGAGCTTGCCGAGCATCGCCTCGGCCCGCTCCTCCACGTCCCAGCCGTCGCCGACGGCCGCGAAGTTGGCGTCCGAGGCGTCGCCCTGCTCGATCGCGGTGATCGCTGCACGGATCTCGGCGATGCCCAGGGCCTGGTCGACGCGCAGGGCGGTGTCGAGGGTGAGGTCCTGCGGCAGGTAGCCGAGTTCGCCGTTGACCCGGATCGACCCGCGTTGCGGTGCGAGTCGTCCGGCGATCAGCCGCAGCAGCGTGGACTTGCCCACGCCGTTGCGGCCGACCAGCCCGGAGCGGACCGGGCCGGCCACGAAGGTCAGCCCGTCGAACAGCACGTCACCGTCGGGCCAGGCGAAGAAGAGGTCGGTACAACTCAGGGAATTACTCATGCGCACACTCCAAAGAGGTCTCTGCCAGACCGCTCGACCGGAACGGGAGCGATCAACTGCTCAGAAGAAAGACCTCGGAGTTACAACGCGGACCCCTGACGCCGGGAATGTGACTGGTCCAGAGTAGACGACCGCCCGACCGGCATCAACCAGATTCCGGACCGGCATCAGTCGGACTTTCCGCGGGAGCGCTGCCGGTTCACCCACTTCCGCCGGCCGATCACGAGCAGATCGAGCGCCGCGACGACCGCGAAGAACTCGGCCGCGATCGCCCACCCGGCCGGCACATCGTTGACGACGAACAGCACCGCGGCCGCGCCGCAGACCACCAGCCCGAAGGAGGCCAGCACGATCCTGAGCGTCAACGCGCTCCGCGGCGGAGGTGGTTCCTGACTCATTCCGATGCCCTCCACATCAACGGTTCAGCGGGCCTTGCGCAACCAATTCTCGACCCCCGCGATGTGCCCGGTCATCCAGGCGCGCGCCGCCTCCGCGTCGCCGATCTCGATGGCGTCCAGGATCGCGCTGTGCTCGGCCAGGGTCCGCTCGACCGCTCCGGCCTGGGTGACCCCGCGCCAGATCCGCGCGCGCTGCGTCGCCCCGGAGACTCCGTCGAGCAATGAGCAGACGACCGCGTTGCCACTCGCCTCGGCGATCCCGCGGTGGAACTTGAGGTCGTTCGCGACGAGGTCGTCCACCCCGGCGCCTGCGGCCAGATCGCTCGTCAGCAAGCGCAACTCGGACAACTGCTCGGTCGTACGCCGGTTCGCCGCCAGCGCGGCAACCCCGGGTTCGAGCAGACGTCGTACCTCGAAGAACTGGAGCACGGAATCGTCCTGATGCAGGTCGACCATGAAGCTCAGCGCGTCGAGCAGATGCGCGGAGTCGAGGCTGGTCACGTAGGTCCCGTCGCCATGCCGCACGTCCAGCACGTTGACCAGCGTCAGCGCCTTCACGGCCTCCCGCAGCGAGTTCCGCGACAGCCCGAGCCGCGCCGCGAGATCAGCCTCCTTGGGCAGCCGGTCTCCCGGCCGCAACTCCCCCGAGGTGATCATCCCTTTGATCTTGACGATCGCCTCATCCGTCAACGCCATCCCGTCAGTATGCCGCCGCAGGCCCCTCCCCGCGCCTTGCCGAACCGAAGACACCCCCGGTACGTCGCAGTCCCCCGCCCCGGAGGAGAGCGAGGGACTGCGAGTCAGCCCTGCAAGGGAGGTGGCTACCCGTGCCGAATGCAGCGGTAGCTGCCGGCAGCGGCCGGATCGCCGTGGCCGAGGTACTGGGAGACCTGGGGGTAGCGGCACAGATTGCTGGTGACGACCTGCCCGTCGGCCCGGGTCATCGAGGCAGGGAGGGTGGCAGGTGCCTTCCCCTCCTCGACCCACTTCACCAGCGCGGCCAGCGGATCGGTCGGCGCCGGCCCGATGCCCGACTGGCAATGCGCGACGCCAGGCGCCAGGAACAGCCGGTAGAAGTCGTCCACCCGCTCGGTCCCACCGAGAACGCGGTCCACGCGCTGCCGGTAGTTGATCGTGCCCTGCGGGAAGATCAGCTGATCGGCGAGCCCGTGCCACGAGAGCAGCTTGCCGCCGGCCTTCCGGAAGCCCGACAGATCCGGGTCGTCAGAGCCGATCAGCGCGGTGTACTCCGCCTCCGACTGCCGGAACAGCTTGGCGAACTCGCTGTAGGTGATCTTCGAGGTGTCGAACGCCGGCTGCTCCTTCAGGAACGTCTGGATCCAGGTGTTCGAGATCGGGAAGGTATAGGCCACGCTGCTCCCGTCCGGCCCGGGAAGGGTGGCGGCCAGACCGCCGAAGTCCGATCCCCTGGTCAGTCCGTACCAGAGCTTCTGACCCGACGGGCTGACCGGACCCTGCCAGATCCTGCGGACGACCGTGGCGTCGGCCGTGGAGATGGTGAGCTCCTTGCCGTCGCAGACGATCTTCTTGCCGATCAGCCGGGCCGGATCCCAGGTGCAGTCCAGCGGGCGCCCGATGATGCCGTCGGCAACACCGTCCAACCGGTCACACGCCTCGACCGCCGCGGCGTTGAAGGCATCGAACTCACACTTGCTGAGAACGTTGTGCTCCTGGTTCATCACGACGTTCGGCCACTGCGCCGCGACCGCCCACTTGGACCAGTTCACGGCCGGTGCGGCGGCCAGGATCCCGTCGAAGTCATCCGGGTAGCGCTGCGCCTCCAGGTATCCCTGCCGGCCGCCCGTGGAGCACCCATTCCAGTACGAATAGGACGCGGCGCGACCGTAGTACGCCTTGGTGACCGCCTTGCCGACAACCGCGAGGTCGTGCACGGATCGGGAGGCGAAGTTCTCGAGCAGTGGCTGGTTGACCCTGCCGTCGGGAGTCAGCGCCCACGCGCTCACGTCGATGAAGGACAAGGTGACCCCGGCGTCGGTCGACCCGACCGCGTAGCCCTTCTTGACGCCCTCGGCCAGCGGGACGCCGAAGTCGCCCGCGGAATAGCCGCTGCCGCCGGCTCCCTGGAAGCGGCCGTTCCAGCCCTCCACCGGAGCCCAGACCTTGACCCGCGCGTGATCGTCCACACCCGGGTGGTTCAGCGTCACCGTGATCTCGCAGTACGCCGGTACGCCGGTGACGGGTGGCGGCGCCGGCAGGGGTGGCTGCGCCGGGAAGGTGAGGGTGCCGCCGGACTGCTGGACCGCTGTCACCGACTCCACCCGCGCACCCGGCGGAGCGGTGATCGGGAGGGTCTGGGAACACGCCGACGGACCGGAGAACCCGGCCGCCGATGCCGCGTTCGCCGAGGAGGCTGCGCCGGACGATGCTGTTGACAGCGGCACCAGAGCGGCCAAGGGCACCGCCGCCGCGAGGAAGAGGACTAGTCGTCTGATTGATCGTTGCACGGCCGCGACGCTAATGAGCCCGGCCGCGTCGCCGCGCCCGTCAGATGACGCAACCCGTGTACGTCATGACCCGCCTACGATCGCTGCATGAGCTCCGGATACTCGGGCAAGCCGCTGGCCGCCAAGCTAGGCATCAAGCCCGAGCACGCCGTCGTCGTCGAGAACGCGCCGGCCGGGTTCGTGATCGAGGGGCTCCCGGACGGGCTCAAGGTGATCAGCCGGCCCGGGCGGGCGGAGTACGACGTGATCCTGACCTTCTGCCCGGATCGGGCGCGGCTGGCGAAGAGGTTGCCGGTCCTGCTCGGGAAGACGGCGAAGGCCGGGATGATCTGGATCGCCTGGCCGAAGCGGTCGTCGGGGCTGGCGACCGACCTGGACGAGAACGGCGTCCGCGACGTGGCCCTGCCGCTCGGGGTGGTGGACGTGAAAGTCTGCGCGGTCGACGACACCTGGTCCGGGCTGAAACTTGTCCGCCGACTGGTCAACCGGTGAGCCACTTCTCGCGAACTGGACTGATCCGGTGCGTGACCTTCACCACACGATTGCGCGGAGCTGACTATCACGGGCTGCAAGTGCGCAGCTGCATACAGTGGCCACTCAGGCGTTCAAGGGGGTCCGCACACCCCTTCCCGCAGGCCCGGAAACCCACCTCTGCAACGGGTCCCGCAGTTCCTCCGGCCGATGGCCGCGTCACCGGGCCCAGGACCGGCCCGCAAATCGCTGGAACACCTGCCATCACGGTGTTTCAGGGGTCGATCGATCAAGGGCCGACGCGCCAACCACTGGATCGACTGGTCCGATGATCCCGGGCTGTAGAAGTGGTGGCCGTGCTATTAGCCTTGCCTCGGGAAGCACCCCATAACTCCAGTGCGCATAACACAGGTATCTGACCCGATCGGAAGAGGCGAACTGCCAAGTGGCCACCGAGCCATCAGAAACTAATCCCCTTGCAGCCTTCGGTGCGAACGAATGGCTGGTCGACGAGATGTACGAGAACTACCTCCAGGACCCCAAGTCTGTGGATCCGGCGTGGTGGGACTTCTTCAAGGGTTACAGCCCGGGTGATGCGAAGCAGGCGAAGCCGGCCGACGCTCCCCGGCCCGATGCGGTGTCAGACAACAAGACCCCCGAGGCGCCGAGCCGCGGTACCGCCGCCGCCGCGCCGTCGTCCAGCCAGCCGGCCGCCCAGGCCGCGGCTGCCGCACCGGCTCCGGCCGCGCCCGCTCCGGCCGCGCCCGCTCCGGCAGCTCCGGCAGCTCCGGCCAAGCAAGCGCAGACAGCAGCATCCACAGCGAAAGCAGCGCCCGCGGCGAGCGGTGCCCCGACCGGAGGCACGGTGAACCAGCCGCCCAAGGCGCAACCCAAGCCCGCACCGGCGACCAGCACGGACGCGAACCGGGTCATCCTGCGCGGAGCACCCGCACGGACCGCGCAGAACATGGAGACCAGCCTCGGGGTCCCCACTGCGACCAGCGTGCGCCAGGTGCCGGTCAAGCTGCTGATCGACAACCGGATCGTCATCAACAACCACCTCAAGCGCGCCCGCGGCGGCAAGATCTCCTTCACCCACCTGGTCGGCTGGGCCCTGGTGAAGGCGCTGAAGACGCTGCCGGAGATGAACGCCTCGTTCGACGAGACCGAGGGCAAGCCGACGCTGGTCCAGCCGGAGCACATCAACCTCGGCCTGGCCATCGACATGCAGAAGCCGGACGGCACCCGGCAGTTGCTGGTGCCGTCGATCAAGGCGACCGAGTCGATGACGTTCGCCGAGTTCTGGATGGCCTACGAGGACATCGTCCGGCGGGCCCGGGACAACAAGCTCGCGCTGCCCGACTTCCAGGGCACCACGATCAGCCTGACCAACCCCGGCACCATCGGCACCCAGCACTCGGTGCCGCGGCTGATGAGCGGCCAGGGCTGCATCATCGGCGTCGGCGCGATGGAGTACCCGACGGAGTACCAGGGTGCGGCCGAGGAGACGATGGCCAAGCTCGCGGTCAGCAAGGTGATGACGCTGACCTCGACCTACGACCACCGGATCATCCAGGGCGCCCAGTCGGGTGAGTTCCTGCGCCGGCTGCACAAGCTGCTGCTCGGCGAGGAGGGCTTCTACGACGAGATCTTCCAGTCGTTGCGGATCCCCTACGAGCCGATCCGCTGGGCCGCCGACCTCCCGCACAGCCACGAGGAGGACATCAGCAAGCAGGCCCGCATCCTCGAGCTGATCCACGCCTACCGGGTGCGCGGCCACATCATGGCCGACACCGACCCGCTGGAGTACAAGCAGCGCAGCCACCCTGACCTCGACGTCGCCACCCACGGCCTGACCCTGTGGGATCTGGACCGCGAGTTCGCGACCGGCTCGTTCGGCGCCCAGGCCGACCGCAAGTTCATGAAGCTGCGGGAGATCCTCGGCATCCTGCGCGACTCGTACTGCCGCACGGTCGGCGTCGAGTACATGCACATCCAGGACCCCGAGCAGCGCAAGTGGCTGCAGGAGCGGATCGAGCGGCCGCACACCAAGCCGCCGCGCGAGGAGCAGCTGCGGATCCTGGCCAAGCTGAACGAGGCCGAGGCCTTCGAGACCTTCCTGCAGACCAAGTACGTCGGCCAGAAGCGGTTCTCCCTCGAGGGCGCGGAGACCACCATCCCGCTGCTCGACGAGATCTGCGAGGAGGCCGCCGGCGCCGGGCTGGACGAGGTCACCATCGGTATGGCGCACCGCGGCCGGCTGAACGTGCTGGCCAACATCGTCGGCAAGTCGTACAGCCAGATCTTCCGCGAGTTCGACGGCAACATCGACCCGCGGACGGTCCAGGGCTCCGGTGACGTGAAGTACCACCTGGGTGCCGAGGGCGAGTTCGTCTCGGAGTTCGGCGACAAGATCAAGGTGTCGGTGGCGGCGAACCCGTCCCACCTGGAGACCGTCGACCCGGTGCTCGAGGGCATCGTCCGGGCCAAGCAGGACCTCCTCGACCGCGGCGCCGCGTTCCCGGTGCTGCCGCTGCTCGTCCACGGCGACGCGGCCTTCGCCGGCCAGGGCGTGGTGGCCGAGACGCTGAACCTGTCCCAGCTGCGCGGCTACCGGACCGGCGGCACGATCCACGTGATCGTGAACAACCAGGTCGGCTTCACCACCTCGCCGGCCTCGTCCCGCTCGTCGATGTACAGCACCGACGTCGCCCGGATGGTGCAGGCGCCGATCTTCCACGTGAACGGCGACGACCCCGAGGCCTGCATCCGGGTCGCGGACCTGGCCTTCGAGTACCGCCAGGCGTTCAACAAGGACGTCGTCATCGACCTGGTCTGCTACCGCCGCCGCGGTCACAACGAGGGCGACGACCCGAGCTTCACCCAGCCGCTGATGTACGACCTGATCGAGCAGAAGCGGTCCGTGCGCAAGCTCTACACCGAGGCCCTGATCGGCCGTGGCGACATCACGGTGGAAGAGGCCGAGCAGGCGATGCGCGACTTCCAGCAACGGCTGGAGCGGGTGTTCACCGAGGTCCGCGAGGCGAAGAGCCAGCCGGACACGCCGGCGCCGTACGTGACCGTCCCGGTCTACCCGGACAAGCCGGACGGGCCGGACGCCACGGCGACCACCCCCGAGGTGCTGAAGAAGATCGCGGACGCGTACACGACGCTGCCGGAGGGCTTCACCGCGCACCCGAAGGTGATGCCGCAGCTGCAGCGCCGGGCTGCTGCGATCACCCAGGGCCCGGTCGACTGGGCCAGCGCGGAGATCACCGCGTTCGGCTCGCTGCTGCTGGCCGGGCGTCCGGTCCGGCTGGCCGGCCAGGACAGCCGCCGCGGCACCTTCGTGCAGCGGTTCGCCGCCGTCATCGACCGGATCAACGGGCAGGACCACGTCCCACTGCAGCACCTGGACGAGGAGCAGGCGAACTTCTACGTCTACGACTCGCTGCTGAGCGAGTACGCCGCACTCGGCTTCGAGTACGGGTACTCCGTGGCGCGGCCGGAGGCGCTGGTCCTCTGGGAGGCCCAGTTCGGCGACTTCGTCAACGGCGCCCAGTCGATCATCGACGAGTACATCTCGGCCGGTGAGGCGAAGTGGGGCCAGAAGTCCGGTGTCGTGCTGCTGCTGCCGCACGGCTACGAAGGGCAGGGCCCGGACCACTCGTCGGCCCGGATCGAGCGGTTCATGCAGCTGTGCGCCGAGAACGCGATGACGGTGGCGCAGCCGTCGACGCCCGCGTCGTACTTCCACCTGCTGCGGCGGCACACGCTGCAGGAGGAGCACAACCCGCTGATCGTCTTCACCCCGAAGCAGCTGCTCCGGCTGAAGGCGGCGGTGTCGCAGCCCGAGGAGCTGACCAGCGGCACGTTCCGCCCGGTCCTGAACGACCCGGAGGCCGAGCAGAACACCGCCGCCGTAGAGCGGGTCATCCTGGCCTCCGGCCGGATCAGCTACGACCTGCTGGCCGAGCGCAAGAAGGCGGAGCCGGACAAGATCAGCACCGTGATCCTGCGGGTCGAGCAGCTCTACCCGCTGCCCGCCGAGGAGATCAAGGCCGAGCTGGCCAAGTACCCGAACCTGCAGGAGATCCGCTGGGTGCAGGACGAGCCGGCGAACCAGGGTCCGTGGCCGTTCATGGCGCTGAACCTGACCGAGCACCTGGGCGGCAAGCCGTTCTACCGGGTGTCCCGGCCGGCCATGTCCGCGCCGTCGGTCGGCTCGCACAACGTGCACGTCACCGAGCTGGCGACGCTGATGAAGCAGGCCTTCAGCTGACGTGTACTTCACCGACCGAGGGATCGAGGAGCTCGAGGGCCGGCGTGGCGAGGAAGACGTCACGCTGGCCTGGATGGCCGAGCGGCTGCGCGAGTTCGTCGACCTGAACCCCGAGTTCGAGACCCCGATCGAGCGCTTCGCCACCTGGCTGGCGCGGCTGGACGACGAGGACGACTGAGCTCGTCCTCGTCTAGCCTGACGAGATGCCCTTCGCCGACCACCCCGTACGCCGGGTTGCCGCGGCGGAGGGCATTCGTCCGTCCGGGACCTGGCCGCACACCATTCCCGCGATCCGCCAACTCCTGACCGACGGCCTGGACCTCGACCCCGGCGTCACCTTCCTGGTCGGCGAGAACGGCACCGGCAAGTCCACCCTGGTCGAGGCGATCGCGATCGCTTTCGGCATGTCACCCGAGGGCGGTTCCACCGGCGCCCGGCTGACCACCCGCGCCTCCGAGTCGCCGTTGTCCGGCGAGCTCCTGTTGACCCGCGGAGCCGGTGCCTCCCGCTGGGGATTCTTCCTGCGCGCCGAGACGATGCACGGCTACTACACGTACCTGGAGAACAACCCAGGACCCTACGACCCGAAGTTCCACGAGCTCAGCCACGGCGAAGGGTTCCTGGAGGTGCTGAGGAGCCGGTTCGACAGCCCCGGGTTGTACTGCCTGGACGAGCCCGAGTCAGCCTTGTCGTTCTCGTCGAGCCTCGCCCTGGTCGGCGTACTGAACGAACTGGCGGCCGGCGGTGCTCAGGTGCTCTGCGCGACCCACTCCCCCGTCGTCTGCTCGCTGCCCGGCGCCGCCATCATCGAGATCGGCGAGTGGGGCATCCGCCCTACCACCTGGGCGGAGCTCGAGCTCGTCCAGAACTGGCAGGCCTACCTGGCAGCCCCCGAGCGCTACCTCCGCCACATCCTCTAACCGGCACAAGTCTCTAGCCGGCCAGCGGTCGGCGCGAGGTCGGCCGGGTGAGGTACAGGGGCCCGGCGACAGGCGGCCGGGTGGCTACTCAGCGCGGGGCGGGCGGCGGCGGAGAGGTGGGTCGGGGGCTAGTGAGCCGTCGGGGGCGATGTGCTCGAAGATCTGGTCGACCAGGTTGAGCACGTGCGGGTCGTCGACGGTGTAGATGTGCCGGCGGCCCTCGCGGCGGGCCGTGATGATGCCGGCCAGTCGCAGCTTGCCGAGGTGCTGGCTCGCGGTGGCGATGCTGACGCCGACCCGCTCGGCCAGCGTGCCCACGTCGTACTCCCCTTGTGCCGCCAGGGAGACGAGGTGCAGGCGGACAGGCGCCGAGAGCATGGCGAACGTGCCGGCGGCGGACACCAGCTGCGCTTTCGTCGGCTCGCGTTCAGGGCGTGACGTGGTCATGGGTGGAGTCATTGTGACGCCTCCGGCGGTCAGCAGGCACGCGGCTGGCCGGAGGCGAGCACGGTCTCATACTTGCGCAATTGCGAAAGTATCAAAATGGTGGCAACCTTGACGGCGTGATCAGAGCTCTCCGCCCCGTGCTTCTCTGCCTCCTCGCGGCAGTGCCGGCCGTCGCCCTGCGACTGGCCGGCGTCGAACTGTCCGCCCCACTCGGCATCGTCGTCTTCGGGCTCGGGGTGGTCGCGGCATCGTTCGTACTGGCCTGGGCCGCCGAGGCCGCCGAGGTCGACATCTCCGGCGGCCTGGCGATCGCGCTGCTGGCGGTCATCGCCGTGCTCCCCGAGTACGCCGTGGACCTCTACTTCGCGCACACCGCCGGCAGCCAGCCTGAGTATGTCGCCTACGCCGCCGCCAACATGACCGGATCCAACCGGCTCCTGCTCGGACTCGGCTGGTCCAGCGTCGTACTGATCAGCCTGTACGTCGCCGGCAAGCGCAGCGGGAAGACCGTGAAGGCGCTGGTGCTGGAGTCTGGGTACCGCCGTGAGCTCGGCTTCCTGGCGGTCGCCAGCGTGGTCGCGTTCATCATCCCGATCACCGGCGAGATCCACCTGCTGCTCGGCATCGCCCTGCTGGCCTTCTTCGCCTACTACCTCTGGCGAGCGGCCGCCTCCGAGCACGACGAGGAGCCCGACCTGGTCGGGCCCGCCAAGCGGATCGGCGGACTCGCGAAGGTCCAGCGGCGGACTGCCGTCATCTCCATGTTCCTGGTCTCGGCCGGGGTGATCCTGCTGTCGGCCGAGCCGTTCGCGGACTCGCTGGTCGAGGGCGGGCACACGCTGGGGATCGACCAGTTCCTGCTGGTGCAGTGGCTGGCTCCGCTGGCCTCCGAGGCGCCCGAGTTCATCGTGGCGATCCTGTTCGCCTGGCGGGGCAAGGGCGCTGCCGCGCTCGGCCTGCTGATCTCCGCCAAGGTGAACCAGTGGACGCTGCTGATCGGAAGCCTGCCGATCGCCTACGGGCTCGGCGGCGGTCCGGCCGCCCTGCAACTCGACGGACGGCAGGTCGAGGAGTTCCTGCTGACGGCGACCCAGACGCTGCTCGGTATCGCGGTGCTGCTGACACTGCGCTTCCCGCGCTGGGCGGCCTGGACGCTGCTCGGGTTGTTCATGGTGCAGTTCGCGATCCCGGGCCAGACCGGACGGTACGTCCTCTCCGGCATCTACCTGGCGCTGGCGATCGTCGCCTTCACCCGCAACCGCCAGTACGTGCTGGCGACCATCACCTCCCCCTTCCGCCGGACCGTGAAGGTCGAGGAGCGGACGGACGAGCTGGTCGGGGTCTGACGTCCACGGTCACGGTCAGCAGACGCCAGCCAGCCTCCCGCAGTACGGAAACTGCCCCCACCAGCTTGGCCGGTGGGGGCAGTTCGCGTCTGGTGACTAGCTGGCCTGCTGCTCCTCGATCGCGGCGGGGCGGCGGCGTTCCTGGGGTCCGGGGCGGCCCCGGCGACGGCCGGAGAGGAACTTCTCGCCGGCGGCGGTACCGGTGAACTTGGTCCGGCGGGCCCACTCGCGGCACTCCTCGATCACCGGGCACGCGGTCAGGCAGATCGCCTGGGCCTTGCGCTGCTCCCACTGGGTGGCGGTCTCGTCGTACGCCGGCGCCTGGCCGATACACGCGGCCCGCATCATCCAACGGTCGGCGGGGTCGGCGATCACCGTCAAGGTCGGCCTCATGGGCACTCCTGCTCCCTCATCGATCGGGCGGATCGAAACCGTGGGGGTTTCCCGCGGTAGGACCAGACTGCGCCAGCCTCGTTGCCCCGGTGCGACGGCAATGTTTCAGCCATGAAACGTCACGCCGGTCCACTGTCACATCAGTGCCGCTGTCACCGGCTCACGGTACGGCGGGCCGGACCATCCTGATCTCCGGTACGCCGAAGAACGGCTCGTCCACCCGTACGCCGTCCTCCGCGAAACCCTGGCGGCGGTAGAACGCCCGGGCCCGCTGGTTGCCCTCCAGCACCCACAGGCTGGCGGGTTCCTTGCCGATGGCAACGTCGAGCAGCCGGTACCCGAGCCCGCTGCCCCACCACTTCTCCCGGACATAGATCGCGTACAGCTCCAGCGGCGTCGGCGCATCCTCATCTCGTGAGGGGCCAGGCGACGAGAACCCGATCACCCGGTCCTCGACCGGGACCGAAGGATCAGGGTCGAGCGCGATCCACCGGACCAGGCCGGCCTCGATCGCCCCGGCCCACTTCTCCGTCCGGCGCCCGACGTCACCTGTCTTCTCGGCCAGCACCGCGGGCTCGACCAGTCCGCCGTACGTCTCGCGCCAGCACAGCAGGTGGCACCACGCGCCGGCCTCGGCGTCGGCCACCTCGGCGCGGCGGATCACAGGTTCCATCGGCGGTGTCAGACCGTGAAGACGATCTTGCCGAACACGTCGCCCTCGTGCATCTTGGCGAATCCCTTGCGGGCGTCGGCCAGCGCCAGCGTGGTGTCGATGTGCGGCTTGATCCCGGCGTTCGCCATGAACCGCACCAACTCCGCGAGCTCGGTCCGGGTGCCCATTGTGGAGCCCTGCACCCGCAGTTGCAGGAAGAAGATCCGGTTGAGCTCGGCCGACTTCGGCGCCTGCCCGCTGGTCGCGCCGGAGATCACCAGCGTGCCGCCCTGCTTGAGCGACTTCAGCGAGTGCGACCAGGTCGCCTGGCCGACGGTCTCCATCACAGCGTCGACGCGCTCGGGCAGCCGCGCCCCGGACTCGAACGCCTCGTGCGCGCCGATCTCGACGGCCTTCGCCCGCTTGCCCTCGTCCCGGCTCGTCGCCCAGACCCGGATGCCCGCGGCCCGGGCCAGCGTGATCAGCGAGGTCGCGACGCCGCCACCGGCACCCTGCACCAGCACGGTGTCACCCGGCTTCAGCCCCGATTGGGTGAACAACATCCGGTACGCCGTGAGCCAGGCCGTCGGCAGGCACGCGGCCTCCTCGAAGCTCAGCCCGGCCGGCTTCGGTACGACGTTGCCGGCGGGCACCACGACCTTCTCGGCCAGCGTGCCCTGGTACCGCTCGCTCAGCAGCGACCGCTTCGGGTCGAGCGTCTCGTCGCCCTTCCACGCCGGGTCCGAGATCACCGCGTGCACGACCACCTCGTTGCCGTCCGGGTCGATCCCCGCGGCGTCGCAGCCCAGGATCATCGGCAGGCTCTTCTCCGCCAGCCCGACGCCCTTCAGCGACCACAGGTCGTGGTGATTCAGCGCGGTCGCCTTGACGTCGATGGTCACCCACCCGTCCGGCGCCACCGGCTCCGGCCGCACCCCCACCTCCAGCGCGGAGACAGGATCCTCGGCGTCGAACCCGGCAACGTAGGCAGCAAGCATGCCCTCCACCCTAGTGCCCTGGGCTCAGTCGAGATGGAGGGCTTCGTCGGGAGTGGTGACGACGAAGGAGGTGAAGCGGACCGTCAGGCCGTGCCGGGTGGGCGCGCAGGTGAACGGTCCGGCGGCAGCCGTCGCCGCGGGATCGAGCGGCGCCACCCGGAACAGTTGCCAGGGTTCGTCCTCGCAGCGCGCCCGCATCGTCAGGGCGTCGCCCGACCGGCTCACCCGGATGGTCACCTCCCGGCCCGCCCAGTCGGCCACCGGCGCGAGTGACCAGTCGGAGCGGCCGTGCGTGACGACGGAGCCGAGGTGCGGAACCCCGTCGGTGAACTCGATCCCGGCCTTGACCCAGGTCTCCTCGTCCACCCGGACCAGCAGCCCGGCCTGGTCGTACAACTCGTCGAACGCGACCACGAACCCGACCTCGAGCGCCGACTCCGGCGGGAAGTCCGTCAGCAGCGCATGCCCGTCGTCGTGCACGAACCCGTAACTGGTGGTCCGCCAGAAGTCGCTGCCCTTCCGCGCCGTGACCAGCAGATTGGTCCCATCGGCCAGCACCGCCTCCGGCGGGTTCAGCCAAGCCGCCTCAGACCACTCGATCGCACGCCTGCTCTCCATCCCCCAGACGCTAGGCGACCCGACGCCCGCAACACCAGTAGGCCGGTACGCCGGTACGCCGGTCACGAGTCGCGCGTATCGGCAGAGGTGCTGGCCGGCCAACAGCAGAGGAGTTCCGCCAGTGGGGCGGAGGTGGTTGCGTCCCCGGGCTGCGTGACCGTGCTGGTCGGGCCGGTGTGCGTCAAGAGCGCTTCGCGTCCCTTCGGGATCGGAACAAGTTCCGACTCTTGACCCACACCACCCCGACCAGGGAAGGAACGCAGCTATCCCGGAGCCGCTGGGAGGTGTGGCGACAACGGCCGGGGAGCTCCTCCACCCAGACGCTCGGGGAGTTGCTTGCCCAGACGTTCGGGGAGCTGCCTCGCCCGGAAGGTCGGGGTGTTCCTTTGCCCGGAGGGGAAGCGGGACCCCCGAAACCGGCACCTTGTGCACCAGCTGAGCAGATCCCCGCGACCCGCACACTCAACCGGCGCACAAAGTGGGTCCCCGGGGCACTCGATAGCAGGTTGTTCGGCCACTGACGCCCAACAAGTCGCCAGCGGTCGTAGAACCCGCCACTGGCACTCGCCGCATCCCACCGCCGCTCACCCAACCCACATCCCGCGCGATTCGAGAGGGTTACCCACTCGTGTTGTGGGTTACCCCTCGAACGCCCGGGGGCACAACCCACAACCCCCGCGGTGAGCCCCCTCGGGCCGGACGGCAGCAGATCGCCGGCGTTTGAGGGGACCACCCCTCAAACGCAGGGTTGCCCGCCCAGAATCTCGGGGGGCTACCCCCACTCCCAGGGGTCAACCCTCGAGGGGCGGCGGGTCCGAGCGCGGGGTTGGTCGGAAGGCGGAGACCAGTACGCCGGTACGTCGGGCGCAGGGGACGCGGCGTACCGGGCGTACTGGTTGCTCTGCGGGTCAGCCGCGGGCTACGCCGTCCTGGCGGGCGGCATCGGCGACGGCGGCGGCCACGGCCGGGGCGACCCGGGGGTCGAACGGCGAGGGGATGACGTAGTCCGGGCGGAGGTCGTCGTCGGAGATCAGCGCGGCGAGGGCTTCGGCGGCGGCGAGCTTCATGCCTTCGGTGATGCGGGAGGCGTTCACGTCGAAGGCGCCGCGGAAGATGCCCGGGAACGCGAGCACGTTGTTGATCTGGTTCGGGAAGTCGGAACGACCGGTGGCGACCACCGCGGCGTGCCGGTGGGCGATGTCCGGGTGGACCTCAGGGTTCGGGTTCGCCAGCGCGAAGATCATCGCCCCGGGCGCCATCCGCGCGACGGCCTCCTCGGGCACTGTGCCGCCGGAGACGCCGAGGAACACATCGGCGCCGTCGAGCGCGTCCACCAGTCGGCCGGACAGACCGCCCGTGTTCGTGTCCTTGGCCAGCGACAGCTTCACCGGGTTGAGATCGGCCCGGTCCTCCGACAGAACACCCTTGCTGTCGACAACGGCCAGGTCGCCGACGCCTGCCTGCAAGAGGATCCGCGCACACGCCACCCCGGCCGCACCCGCGCCCGAGATGACCACCCGGATGTCCTCGATGGCCCTGCTAATTCCATTCTGTCCGGTGAGTCGGAGGGCGTTGCGAAGCGCCGCCAGTACGACGACCGCCGTACCGTGCTGGTCGTCGTGGAAGACCGGGATGTCGAGGCGTTCCTTCAGCTTGCGCTCGATCTCGAAGCAGCGCGGCGCCGAGATGTCCTCCAGGTTGATGCCGCCGAAGGTCGGGGCCAGCCGGACGACGGTCTCGACGAACTCGTCCACGTCGGTGCAGTCCAGCGCGATCGGCACCGAGTCGACGCCGCCGAACTCCTTGAAGAGAAGGGCTTTGCCCTCCATCACCGGCAACGACGCGGCCGGCCCGATGTCGCCGAGTCCGAGTACCGCGGTGCCGTCGGTGACGACGGCGACCACGTTGGACTTCCAGGTGTACTTGCGGACCAGCGACGGGTCCTCGGCGATCGCGGTACAGACCCGGGCGACGCCGGGGGTGTAGGCCATCGACAACTCGTCGGCGTTGGTGACGTGCACCGCCGAGGTGACCTCGATCTTGCCACCGACGTGCAGGTCGAACACCGGATCACCGGCGTACGGGTCGGAGACGGAGTCGGACGGGAAGGCTTCGGCAACCATGGTGACCCTTCGATGAACAGCGGAGCGGAGACAAAAGCAGAGCGGCCCACCACGAAGGGTGGGCAAGCGGTTACAGGGAAGTGGGGGCTGGGGCGGTTCGATCGGGTGCGTCGAGCACCGCCATTGCCACTCGGGGGTCACCCGTGGCTACGAGTAAACCACAGGCGGCACTGGTCTGCTCTGTGAGCACCCCCACAAGGTCTTCACAGGGCCCGCGGATGCGGCGGGACGGTGACGATCGAGTCTCGGCGACCGTTACCAGCCGACAGGCACCTGCCTGCTGTGTCAGGATGCGGTCATTCCGGGCCGGTAACGTCTGGACCGGAGTTCCAGTACAAGTGTCGAGGAGTCCTAGCGATGAACATCGTCCCCACCCTCCGCAAGAGTAAGGTCATGGCCGCCGCCGCGTCGGTCGCCGTGTTCGCTCTCGTCCTTTCCGCGTGCGGCAGCGACGAATCGAGCAGTGGCGGAGGAGGCGAGGACAAGGCCGCGGCGGCCGGCATCACGCTGGTCAAGTCCGGCAAGCTCACCGTCTGCACGCACCTGCCGTACAAGCCGTTCCAGTACAAGGACGGCAACAAGGTCGTCGGCTTCGACGTGGACCTGCTCGACCTGCTCGCCAAGGACCTCGGCCTGGAGCAGGAGGTCGTCAACATCGAGTGGGCCCAGGTCACCTCGGGCGCCGCCTTCCAGGCGAAGAAGTGCGACATGGGCATGGGCGCGATGACGATCACGCCGGCCCGGCAGGCCGCGATCAGCATCACCGCGCCGTACATGGACGCCACCCAGGTGCTGCTGGTGAAGAAGGACGCCCCCTACAAGTCGCTCGAGGACCTGAAGGGCAAGAAGGTCGGGGTCCAGGCCGACACCACCGGTAAGGACTTCGCCGACGAGCAGGCCAAGAAGATCGGCTTCACGGTCGTCGTCTTCAACGACCTCGCGCTGCAGGAGAACAACGTCAAGTCGGGTCGCGTCGACGCCGGCATCAACGACAACGGCGTGCTCTACGACTTCGTCAAGGAGAACCCGGACACCGCCGTCGCGGCCGAGTTCAACACCGGCGAGCAGTACGGCTTCGGCGCGCTCAAGGACGGCAGCGGCCCGAAGTTGGTGGAGAAGTTCAACACGCTGCTCACCTCGGCCCAGTCCGACGGCAAGTACAACGAGATCTACAAGAAGTGGTTCGGGGTTGAGCCTAAGAAGTGAGCGCACCGATCGACACCGTTGAGCGGAAGGGGCTGAGCCCGCGGCAGCGGGCTCAGCGCTCCCGCTGGATCCAGTACGCGATCCTGATTGCACTAGTCCTGGTGGCGGCCTTCACGGCCGACTGGGCTCAGATCGTCAGCGTCTTCTTCAAGCCGCAGTACATCAAGGCCGCCTTCGAGGACGGTCTGATGCAGGCCCTGGTGAAGACGCTGGAGTACACCGCCGGCGCTTTCGTGATCGGCCTGCTCGGCGGCACCCTGCTGGCGCTGATGCGGCTGTCCAGCGTCGGCCCGTACCGGTGGATCGCGACCGCCTACATCGAGTTCTTCCGAGGCCTGCCGGCCATCGTGGTGTTCATCGCGTTCAGCCTGCTGCCGCTGGCGTTCGAGGGTCTGACGATCCCGCTCGACCCGTACGGCGTGGTCTGGCTCGCGCTGGGCATCGTCGCCGCGGCGTACATGGCCGAGGTGATCCGGGCCGGCATCCAGGCGGTTCCGAAGGGGCAGATCGAGGCGGCCCGCTCGCTCGGCATGCCGTTCGGCCTGGCGACCCGGAAGATCGTGCTGCCACAGGCGTTCCGGATCGTGCTGCCGCCGTTGACGAACGACCTGATCCTGCTGGTGAAGGACTCGTCGCTGGTGTTCATCATCGGCACCAGCGCCGAGGCGTACGAGCTGACCGGGTTCGGCCGGGACCTGGCGAACACCTACGCCAACCTGACCCCGCTGGTCACCGCCGGCTTCTGCTACCTGATCATCACCCTGCCGCTGGGCATCCTGGTCCGCCGGCTCGAGGCGAAGGCTGCGAGGGCGCGCTGATGGCACTGGTGGAGATCAAGAACCTGCACAAGTCGTTCGGCACCAACCACGTCCTGCGCGGTATCGACTTCACCGTCGAGCAGCGCGAGGTGGTCTGCGTGATCGGGCCGTCCGGCTCGGGCAAGTCCACGCTGCTGCGCTGCGTCAATCTGCTGGAGGTCCCGGAGGAGGGCCAGGTGATCGTCCGCGGCGAGGACATCACCGACCGGGACTGTCACCTGGACGCCGCCCGCTCCCAGATCGGCATGGTGTTCCAGCAGTTCAACCTGTTCCCACACCTCAACGTGCTGGCCAACTGCACGGTCGCCCAGACGACGGTGCTGAAGCGTGGCTCGGCCGAGGCCGAGAAGATCGCCCGGGCCAATCTGGACCGGGTCGGCCTGAACGACAAGGTGCTCGCCTACCCGATGCAGTTGTCCGGCGGACAGCAGCAGCGGGTCGCGATCGCCCGGGCGCTGTCGATGGACCCGCAGCTGATGCTGTTCGACGAGCCGACCTCGGCGCTCGACCCCGAACTCGTCGGCGATGTCCTGACGGTGATGCGCAAGCTCGCCCTGGACGGGATGACGATGCTCGTGGTCACCCACGAGATGGCCTTCGCCCGCGAGGTCGCGGACCGGGTCGTCTTCATGGACGCCGGCGTCATCGTCGAGCAGGGCCCGCCGGCCGAGGTGATCGGCAACCCGCAGCACAACCGCACCCGCAACTTCCTCGCCCGGGTGCTCAACCCGACCCACGTCGAACCGACGTAGGACGGGCGATTCCTCGAATCCGGGGCCGGTTCCGCTGGGCGGGACCGGCCCCAGCCGTTGTGACTGTGCAGAGAACGGCCGCACGGTGGAAGATGTAGGCGGTGGGCCGACCACAGCCCAGGAGATCAGCCCGCCAGGGAGGCACAGCACTGTGAGCAGCACCGGACGACCCGCCGAGGTTCACCTCAGCATTCCCGCGGACAGCGCCTACATCGCGGTCCCGCGGTCGGTGGTCGGCAATCTCGCGGCCCGCAACGACTTCACCGTGGACGCGATCGACGATCTGCGGATCGCGGTGGACGAGGCTTGCGCGCTGCTGCTCCCGCAGGCCGCCGACGGCGTGCTCGAACTGGTCTTCGCGATCGACCCGCCGCAGCTGACCGTCCGTACGTCGGCCGTCGTGCCGAACGGGTGGAAGCCGGACACCACGTCCTTCGGCTGGACCGTGCTGACCGCACTGGTGGAGTCCGTCGCGGCCGAGACCGTCGACGGGCGGCTCACGATCACCGTGTCGGCGTCCGCCACCGCCTCGGAGAAGGCGTGACCGACGAACGACCCCTGGCCGAGCCCCAGGAACCTGACCTACGCACCCGCACTGCCACACTCTTCCAAGCCATGGCGTCCGCGACCCAGGGCGATCCCGCGCACATCCTGGCCCGCGACGGCCTGGTCTCGCTGCACATGCCGCTGGTGGAACACCTGGCCCGCCGCTTCCGCAACCGCGGCGAGCCGTACGACGACCTCGTCCAGGTCGCCACGATCGGCCTGATCAAGGCGGTCGACCGGTTCGACTCCGACCGCGGGGTGGAGTTCTCCACCTACGCGACCCCGACGATCCTCGGTGAGATCAAGCGGTACTTCCGGGACAAGGGCTGGGCGATCCGGGTCCCCCGCCGGCTGCAGGAGCTCCGGCTCTCGCTGACCGCGGCGACCGCGGAGCTGACCCAGGAACGCGGCCGGGCACCCACCGTCGCCGAGCTGTCCGACCGGCTGGGCCTGTCCCCCGACCTGGTGATCGAGGGCCTGGAGTCCGCGAACGCCTACAACACGCTGTCGCTGGACGCACCGGACCAGAACGAGGCGGACGCCACCACCGTGCTGGACGGGCTCGGCGGCGAGGACGAGGCGCTGGAGAGCGTGGAGTACCGCGAGTCGCTCAAACCCTTGCTTGCCCAGCTGGACACCCGGGAGAAGCGCATCCTGACGCTGCGGTTCTTCCGCGGCATGACGCAGTCCCAGATCGCCGACGAGATCGGCATCTCGCAGATGCACGTGTCCCGCCTGCTCGCCCGCACCCTCACCGAGCTCCGCGCGGGTCTGCTGAAGGAGTAGTCCCTTAGAGGACGGGGTGGTCCTTGGTCGGATCGTCGACCAGGGCCTCCATCGACACCTTCTGGAACAGCGCCACCAGTACGACGACCGCAGCGATCCCAAGTACGACGGAGACGGCGGTGGTGGAACCGCCCCAGAAGCTCCAGGCGACGCCCAGCTGGATCAGCTGGGCGAACACGGCCGGCCCACGGCTCCAGGTGGACGTCCGGAACAGCCCACGAGCCACCAGCAGCAGCGCCCCGCCGTACAGGAGGAGGAAGACGGCGGTGGTCAGTCCGAGAGTGAGCCTCTCGTCGCTGATCGTTATACCTTCGACAATTCCGAGAACGGCGACCACGAGCCCTTCCCCAGCGACCACAGCCGAGGCTAGCTTGAGCGGGCGCGGAGCGGTGGACGGCGTGGATTCGGTCGGCACAACCGCAAGCCTAGTGTCCTGCTCCAGGTATCCGTGCGGGTACCTGGAGCAGGACACGAGCAGTAAGCCGTCCTGGCTGGGTGGGCTCCTTCTCCCCTTGTGTTGAGGGCCATCGGCAGTGGACGGTGGGCGCATGGGGACGACGACCTCTGCCCCCGGCACCCATCAGGGTCGGAGAACTTCAGCCCCACAGGGATTCGAGGTTTTGCGTAACCCCAGGGCCGTTCGATCGGTTACTTGCAGTGAACTGGTGATAGCTGGAAGGTCAGCCCGTCCGTATTGCGGACGCGGTGAACCGCTGTGCACCGGTTCGTAGTGTTAAGGAAGTGTTGTGATCGGATCGACAAGTCCAGAACCCTTGTTTCGCTAACCCGAGATTGGGAACATGGAGACGTTCGTGAAAACGTTCACAACGCTTCGCACCACCCCCGTGCGAGTACAGGCGCGCTGATTGGGCACAGACCACCATCAGCGCAGACAAACTACTGAGAGAGATGGGATCCGCCATGGATTGGCGCCACCGGGCCGTTTGCCTCGATGAGGACCCGGAACTGTTCTTCCCCATCGGTAACACCGGGCCCGCGATCATGCAGATCGAGGAGGCCAAGCAGGTGTGCCGTCGCTGCGACGTGCGTGAGCAGTGCCTTGCCTGGGCACTGGAAGCCGGCCAGGACCACGGTGTCTGGGGTGGCCTGAGCGAGGACGAGCGACGCGCTCTCAAGCGCCGCAACGCCCGCGCTCGCATCCGTACCGCCTGAGCTGACCACGACGCAGGCCCCGCGGGATCCGCGGGGCCTTTCGATTGCCAGTTCGACCCCGGGCACCGCGTTGTATCTGAAGAACTGTGGACAAGGACCCACGGCTGTTCAGGGATAACGACCCGGCTCACTCCTTCACCGGAACGTCGAGCACGACCGTCGTTCCGGGCCCGTCGTGGCGTGGGTGGAACTCCAGCACCCCGTCGAGCTCACCGATCACCAGGGTGCGCACGATCGACAGGCCGAGGTTGCCGGACGTCTCGGAGTCGAAGTTCTCCGGAAGCCCCTTGCCGTCATCGGTGACCACCACCCGCAACCGCCCGACCGAGCGTTGGGCGGCCAGTTCGATCTTGCCCGACGCGTCTCCACCTGCCCGCGTGCTGAACGCGTGCTCGACGGAGTTCTGCATCAGCTCGGTCAGCACCATCGCGAGCGGGGTCGCCACTTCGGAGTCCAGTACGCCGAAGCTGCCGGTCCGGCGGATCTCCACCTGGGTGGACACCGTCGACACGTCGGCCACCATCGCCGCCACCCGGTCCGCCACGTCGTCGAAGTCCACGTGCTCGTCGAAGGACTCGGACAGGGTCTCGTGCACGATGGCGATCGACCCGACCCGGCGGACGGCCTCGGCCAGCGCGGCCTGGGCTTCCGGCACGGTGATCCTCCGGCCCTGCATCCGGAGTAACGCGGCGACGGTCTGCAAGTTGTTCTTGACGCGATGATGAATCTCCCGGATGGTCGCCTCCTTGGTGACCAGTTCCCGCTCCCGGCTCCGCAGCTCCGTCACGTCGCGGAGCAGGATCAGCGCGCCCACGTGTTCGCCGTCGGCCCGCAGCGGGATCGCCCGCAGGAACAAGGTGGCCTCGGGATTCTCGATCTCGAGCTCCTTGGCCGCCCGGCCGGTGAGCACCGAGGCGAGCACGTCGTCCACCTTGCGGCCGCTGTGGATCAGCTCGGCGGTGATCTCCTTCAGCCGGCTGCCGACCAGGTCGGTGACGAGCCCCATCCGGCGGTACGCGGACAGCGCGTTCGGGCTGGCGAACGTCACCATGCCGTGCCGATCGACCCGGATGCAGCCGTCCCCCACCCGGGGAGTCGTCGACAGCAGGCGTTCGCCGCCGTACGGGAAGATGCCGTCGGTGATCATCCGGGCCAGGTCGGTGGCGCTCTGCAGGTAGGCGATCTCGAGCCGGGACGGGGTCCGGACCCCCAGCAGGTTGGTGTTCCTGGCGATCACGGCGATCACCCGGGTGCCCCGGCGTACCGGGATCGTCTCGACCCGGACCGGGACGTCGTCGCGCCACTCGGGGTCGCCCTCGCGGCAGATCCTGCCGCCGTCGTACGCCTGGTCCAGCAGCGGCCGGCGGTCGCGCGGGATGAAGCTGCCGACGATGTCGTCCAGGTACGCCGTGGGTCCCGTGGTCGGGCGCATCTGCGCCCCGGCCCAGAACCCGAGCCCCTCGGTGTCGGGCAACCAGAGCACCAGGTCGGCGAAGGACAGATCGGCCAGCATCTGCCAGTCGGACACCAGCAGTTGCAGCCGGTCCAGGTCTGCCTGGTCCAGCGTCGTGTGGTTCCGCGCCACATCGGTCAAGGACGGCACGAGGTCGAGCCTAGGGCACAGGGCGAGCCCGGTCCGGGCAGCAGGCTCGACAGATCTCGCGGATGGGTGTTGATTGAGCAGGTCCAAGTGAAAGGATGCATCGGTGGAGTCGACGTACTGGCAGGACGTGATGGCCGCGGACTACGCGGTACCGCGCGACCGTGCGCTGACCGACCTCACCGAGGAGCTTGTCCGTGGCCTGGCCAGTACGAACCCGCAGGTGCGGGACGCGCTGGCCTATCCGACGCTCGCCACCTGGCTCGAGCGCGGGATCTACGACGACCTGCTGCCCGGTTTCGGTGACGGTCTCTGCGCCGGACTCGCCTACGGGCTCGGGGAGGACGGCACCGACACGGTGTTCCGCCGCTCCTTCACCGCGCTCACGCTCGCGGAGGTGATCCACCGCGACAACGCCGAGTTCCTGGTGCACGACGAGGTGGTGATGCGCTGGGGCGACCGGCTGGCCACCTGGCTGCTGCGCGAACGCGACCTGCGGGGCTACGTCGCGGACTGCGGCTGGGCCCATGCCGTGGCGCATGGCGCGGACGCGATCGGCGCGCTGGCTCGCTCCCGTCACTGTGATGCCGGCGTACTGCGGGCGCTGCTGGACGTGCTCGCCGACCGGATCGTGAAGGACACGCAGTACCGCTGGGTGCACGAGGAGCACGACCGGGTCGCGCACGCGGTGATGACGATCCTGCACCGCAACATGCTGACAAGCGACGAGCTCGAGCGCTGGCTGAAGCCGATCGCGGCGACCGCGGCGCAGCAGCCGCTGATGCACGAGACGCTGCCGGAGTGGCCGACCCCGTCGGTCTTCAACGCCCGCGGTGTCCTGCACGTGCTGCTGAGCCAGCTCGCGATCGGGGTGAAGGGCTTCCCGATCCCCGGCGACGACGAGCTGTTCGGCCGGCCGATCGAGGCCCGCGCCGACATGCTGCTGATGCTCACCGAGGCCGTCCGGTCCTCCCAGCCGTACATCTACCGCCCGGCGGCCAACCAGACCTAGATCTGTGGGTCACTCGTCCTTGGGCACGGCAACGTTGGCGACCGCGGCCCGGTGGTCGCTGCCCTCGATCTCGTACGTCTTGAACCTGCCCGGGGTGATCCCGTCCGTGACGAGCACGTGGTCGATCTGGGTCCGGAACAACGCCGGGCGATCCGCCGGCCAGGTCCCCTGCAGACCGGCTCCCACCGACGGCGCCACGCTCTTGCAGTCGGCCCCGAGCGCGCTACGGAAGTCTGCGTGATCGGTGGTCGCGTTGAAGTCGCCGGCCACGATCGTCGGCTGACCCGCGGCACACCAGCGCTTCACCACCTGCAGGTCCTGCTTCCAGGTGGTCACCTCGGACGGCAGCGGCGGGTAGCCGTGGTACGCGATCAGCCGGAGCTTGCCGAGACTGCCGCCGCTGACGATCACGTGGCCGAACTGGGTGGTCGTCTGCGCGGTGTCCGTCGTACCGGGCTGCTGCGCGCTGACCCTGCTGGGGTCGAGCGTCTCGGACCGGAACTCGACGTCGCCGAGCGAGTCCGACACCAGCACGCTGGTCGCGCTCTCCACCGCGGAGTTCGCCTGCTGGGTGTAGCCGCGGTAGTGCAGGCCCTGCAGGTGTGACTCGATCTCCTGCCGTACGTCGGCCTGTGCCTCGGGCAACGACACCAGGTCGGGCTGCCGGAGCCGGATGATCTTCGCGACCTCACCGGCATCCGCTCCCCCGCCGAGCACGTTCGCCACCATGATCGTCAGCTCCCGGGTCCCCGGCGGTGGCGGCTTCGGGTCGGAGAGGTTCCTCGGCGCGGTCAGTACTGCACCGGTGACGGCCAGCAGGATGGTCAGCACGGCGGCGATCCGCCAGTTCCAGCGCAACAGCATCCCCAGCCCGACCAGCAGGACGAGCACCAGCACCTGCGGCCGGAATGCGACCAGCTGGGTGAACGGGGTGACCTCGTCCAGCCCGTAGAGCTCGGGATAGAGCGGCAGAGCAACGACCAGCAGGAACAGGACGGATAGGACGACTCGCCGGACTTGCCATGCTCCTGCTGTGTCCATGGCCCACCCTGAAGTTCTAGTCGACGGAGGTCTAGTCGCTGTGCGTGGCTGAGCGGTAGCGTTCACCGTTGCGCCTGTGTCCCGAGGAGGTTGCTGTGTCCAAGCTGTCCGCGGTCAAGCCCGCGTACTGGATAGCCGGTGTTCTGCTGGCGTTGTCGATCGTCGTACCACTTCTAGTCTCCACCTACGCCAAGGACGAACCCCGATTGTGGGGGTTTCCCTTCTTCTACTGGTACCAGCTGTTCTGGGTGTTCATCTCCGCTGCGACGGTGAGCATCTCGTACCGGCTGGTGATGAGCGTGGAACGGAAACGCCGGGCGGCCCAGGGGCTCGACGGCGCTGCGGACAAGGAGGCTGAGCTGTGAACGACGTCGACTGGGTTCAGCTGATCATCGTCATCGTCATCTTCGCCGCGGTCACGGTGATGGGCTTCATGGCCGCTCGCTGGCGCCGCACCGGTGAGCTCGACAGCCTCGACGAGTGGGGTCTGGGTGGCCGGGGCTTCGGCACCTTCGTCACCTGGTTCCTGCTGGGTGGCGACCTCTACACGGCGTACACGTTCGTCGCGGTGCCGGCAGCGATGTACGCAACCGGCGCGATCAGCGGCTTCTTCGCGGTGCCGTACACGATCGTGGTCTACCCGATCATCTTCATCTTCATGTCCCGGCTCTGGTCGGTCTCGCACCGCAACGGCTACGTGACCCCGGCGGACTTCGTCGGCGGCCGTTACGGCAGCCGCGGGCTCTCGCTGGCGGTCGCGGTGACCGGCATCCTGGCGACGATGCCGTACATCGCGCTGCAGCTGGTCGGCATGCAGGCCGTCTTCGAGACGATGGGCCTCGGTGGCGACAACACCCTGGCCAAGGACCTGCCGCTGCTGATCGCGTTCGCCGTCCTGGCGGCGTACACGTACTCGTCCGGTCTGCGCGCGCCCGCGATGATCGCCTTCGTCAAGGACGGGCTGATCTACCTCGTCATCGCGGCCGCGATCCTCTACCTGCCGGGCCAGCTCGGCGGCTGGGACAGCATCTTCGACGCCGCGAAGACGAAGATGGAGACGACCAACCCGGCCACCGGGAAGCCCACCGGGTCGTTCATCCCGGGCGAGGCGGGCTACTCGGCGTACTGGACGCTGGCGCTCGGTTCCGCGCTGGCGCTGTTCATGTACCCGCACTCCGTCACCGCCGTGCTCTCGACGAAGAACCGCAACGTCGTACGGCGGAACGCCGCGATCCTGCCGGCGTACTCGTTGCTGCTCGGGTTGCTCGCGCTGCTCGGCTTCATGGCGATCAAGGCGAACGTCAACGTGAAGGGCCTGGACGGACTGGCGAACCCGCAGCTGGCGATCCCGCGGCTGTTCGACCAGGAGTTCCCGGCCTGGTTCGCCGGCATCGCCTTCGCCGCGATCGCGGTGGGCGCGCTGGTCCCGGCCGCGATCATGTCGATCGCCGCGGCGAACCTGTTCACCCGCAACATCTACCGCGACTTCCTGAAGAAGGACGCCACTCCGGCACAGGAGGCCAAGGTCTCGAAGCTCGCGTCGCTGCTGGTGAAGTTCGGTGCGCTCGTCTTCGTGCTCGGGATGGACAAGACGATCTCGCTCAACCTGCAACTGCTGGGCGGCATCTGGATCCTGCAGACGTTCCCGGCGATCGTGGTCGGTCTGTTCACCCGGTGGTTCCACCGCTGGGCGCTGCTGGCCGGCTGGGCGGTGGCGATGGTGTTCGGCACGATCTCGGCGTACAACGTGATCAACCCGGCGACCAAGAAGCACTTCGGTGGGTCGCTGGCGAACATCCCGTTCACCGAGACCCAGGTCTACATCGGCCTGACCGCGTTCGGGATCAACCTGATCGTGACGATCGTGCTGACGCTGATCCTGCGGGCGCTCAACGTGCCCTCTGGAGAGGATGCGACGCACTCGACGGACTACCTGGCCGACGCGGGCGATCCGGGCGTCAAGGACCTCTCCGAGCTCCTCGACGAGGGTGGTGCGGCTCCGGCCAAGTCCTGACCGCACGGCTTCTCGCGGCCCCTCCCTCCGGTACGCCGGGGAGAGGGGCCGCGGTGCTTTGTCGATCTGCCGCTACGGATTGCGGTTATGTCGACACGCTGGGGAGTTTCGGGATTCGGGGGATGCGGCGATCGGCGCGGCAGAATCGCCAAGATGTTGCTGGTCTTCCTCGTCATGCTGCTCGCCGCCGTCGCGGCGCTGCTGACTGGTGGCCGCTTCACCCGCCTGGCAGCCAACACCCTCACCGGAGTCCACTGGCTCGCCGCGGCCGCCACAGGGCAGCTCCTCGGCTCTGTGACGGGCGGAATCGCCTACCCCGTCGGGCTGCTCGGGTCAGCCCTCTGCATCGGTGTCTTCCTCCGACTCAACATGTTGCGTCCCGGCGTCACGCTGCTGGCCGTGGGCTTCGGCGCCAACGCGCTGGTCGTCGCCCTGAACGGCGCGATGCCCGTGTCGGTAGCGGCTCTGGAACGCGCCGGCCTCGACGGCCTCGTGGAAGACCCGCGCCACGAGCTGTCCGGAGTACAGACCCTGCTCCCCTGGCTCGGCGACGTAGTACCGGTCGTGCTGCCGGGAATCGGTCAGGCGGTCAGCCCGGGCGACGTACTGATCGCCGCGGGCGCCGGCCTGCTCCTCTACGCCGGCATGGGCGGCACCGGCCGGGTCCCGGTGGAAGAACCACCCACCTGGTCCGCCCTAGAAGCGAAAACCGCGCCCGACAACGCGCCGCAGTGACTCGACCACCACAGGGTCGTACTCCGCCCCGATCCCCAGCCCGATGCTCTCCATCGCCTTCCCCGCGCTCTGCCCGCCACCTTCACCGACAAGCTGCTCATACGCCAGCGCCACATTGACGATCCCGCTTTCCACCGGGATGTCGGAGTTGTTGGCCCGGCCCTGCCGGTACGGATCGTTCGAGTGCCGCACGATCTCCGCGACGTGGTCCAGCACCCCGGACCGCTCGATGATCGAGGCCCCTATCTCGGCCGCCTGCTGCCGCTCCTCCCTGTTCCGCAACAGGGAGGCCCCACCAGGACTGGGATCCGCCAACGCCAACTGCCCCACCCCGGACAGCAAGGCCGCATACTCCAACGCCTCCATCCGCGCCGGCGTCAGTCCCAGATCGTTGCCTATGGCAATGGCCAGCTGAGCCGTCCGCGCGTTCTGCCCCGGACTGCTGAACCCGGCGATCTCCGTACTGCGGGCCATCGACCGCACGGTGGCCCGGTAGGTCCGCTGCGCCGACGCGAACCGGCGGAACGCGAACTGCGTCAGCAACAACGGCACAATGATCAGCGGCGGCGCCCACAGGCCGAGCAGCGAGGTGCAAGAGGCCAGCAGCACCCCGCTGATACCCATGCCCAGCCCGATCCGGGCCAGCACCACCAGCTCATCGCGCAGAGCGGCCGGAAATGGTCTGTTGAAAGCCTCGGTCGCCTGCCCCGCGCCGACCAGCGCATCGCTGATCCCGGCGGTGAGCACAGCCAGGAACATCGCGGCGGTGAGCGGCAGCGCGTGGGACCACGTGCCGTCCCACTCCATGTCGTTCGGAATCACCGCGGAGAAGGCGGCTGTGGCGGCGGCCACCGACAGAACCCGGCGGGCCGAGATCACCACCTCCCAGCGAAGTCCCGCCACCACACGAGGAACGAGGCCGGCGATGGTGGCAATGGCGACAACGGCAACCACCTGCGCGACATCGGGCGGTACGCCGACCTCGGGCCCCCGCAGCATCGCGTAGCCGAGCGCGGCGCTGGTGGCGATCGGAGCTCGGTTGCGACTCCGGTCCACCCTGAACTGGACCATCTCGCCGACGGCGATCAGGACGCCGAACGTGATCGCGAAAGACCAGCCGGTGAGGCCGCGCTCGATCGTCAGGATCAGTGCGGCCAGGCCGAGGGTGGCCGCGGCGAGAACGATGGCAACACCGCTACCCGAGACCCTGACCTGGTAGCTCTGGCTGGATTCGTTCATCAAGCGATCGGACCCGCCGCTGAACCAGAGGCGCCGCCACCACTGCCGAGGCTCAGGTCGTCGTGATCGACGTTGGCCTGCACGTTGCCGTCCGGTGCCGGCTGATCGACGGCGGCCTTCCAGCCCTTGGCCCGGATCACCTGCACGAACGCGTCGACCAGCTCAGGATCGAAGTGGGTGTAGCGGTCCTGGACCAGGATCGCCAGGGTCTCGTCCACCTCCCGGGCGGGCCGGTACGAACGGGTCGAGGTCAGACAGTCGAAGGCGTCGACAATGCCGATGATGCGGGCGAAGTACGGGATGTTCTTGCCGGCCAGACCGGCCGGATAGCCAGTGCCGTCGTACTTCTCGTGGTGGTGCAGCACCGCCGACTTCACTTCCTCGAGGAAGGGAATGTTGCCGATCAGCTCGACGCCTCGTGCGGGGTGCAGCCGGATCGCGTCCATCTCCGCGTCGTCCAGGCGCCCCGGCTTGCGGATGATGCTGGTCGGCACGCCCACCTTGCCGACGTCGTGCAGCAGGCCGGCATGCTCGAGCGCGCTCTGCCGCTCGTCGCTGAGCTGGAGCTGGCGGCCCAGCATTCCGACTCCTTCACTGACCCGCTCGGAATGACCGCGGGTGTAAAGATCCTTGGTCTCGATCACCTGGATGAAAGCTCGCATGGTCGCGGCCTGCGCGGTCTTCTCCGCCTCGTACTGCGACAGTGCCCACCGGGCGAGGACCAGCGGGCCGAGGATCAGCACACCCGCGAAGATGTTCAGGCCGCCGAGCCACACCACAGCCATCGACAGGCCCAGCAGACCGTAGCCCAGGACCGGGATCGCGGTGGTGCGCACCACGTGCCGGAAGAACTCCCCGACACCGCCCGGCCCGCGTTCGAGGATGAGGACCATCGATACCAGCAGTGCGTTGACCATCTGCAGCACGATGCTGGCCGCGGTGGTCGCGATGAGCGCGTCGGGTACCCGGTCGAAGACCTCTGTCCCCACCGGGCCGTCCAGCGCCGCATAGGCGACCGCAGCACCGGCAGCGGACAGGACGCGCTGGGCGCTGTTGAAGATGAGTTTGATCTTGGGCGCCGGCGCCTGAATCAGGGAGGCGACTGCCGCGACGATGACGGCTGCCGCCGGGCCCGCGATCACGTACACGGCGACAAGGACCACCGAGACGAGTTCGATCTGTCGCTGGGTGTGGACCGAGCGCAACGAACTCGCGATCAGAGCAACCAGACACAGTCCCGCCACCACGAGACCGTTCTGGACCTCAAACAGGGCGAAGACCAACGTGGCGATGGCAAGGGCTGCTGTCAACGCGACAACAAGCCATAGGGCCCTGGCACGTGGGCGCCACGTCATGTCATGCCCCTCCATGCCAGAAGGATCACCAGTCCCAGACGTCACCGAACATAGTACGTCACCTCCGATCAGCGGTCGCGGTCTTGTGTCCGCCAGGGAAGCGGGCACAGGGGGGCAGACAGCACATCGCTGACTAGAACTAATTTTGCTCATCAGGACTGCGCCGAAACACTGTAAGCCAGACCGTGACTCGCCGCACGATGCTCACGACCCCGTTGTGGTATGAGAGACTGTGACTCTTTGCAGTTGTTACAAGGAGGCTTTCAAATGGGCAAGACCGGCCGCAAGCGTCGCGCACGCAAGAAGAAGGGCGCGAACCACGGCAAGCGCCCCAACGCCTGAGTCAGGCGGCTACGTACAGCGAGGACCCCGGGTAAAAACCGGGGTCCTTGCAATTTGGTCACATGTCACAACAAGGCCAATAATCCTACTGGTTCGTATACCCAGTGCATCAGACTGAGCACTCACCGCTAATCCGTCGAAACGCAATTCGTCAGCGACCGAACACGGATCGACATGAATTGTTCCGCCGGTCTTGTCCCCCGCGGTCCGGCCTTCCAGAGATCCCGCCTGTGGACAACCGCCGCCCGGACCGGGCCTTCGTCCGTACAGTTAGCCGGTGGGATGGGTCTCTGGCTACTGGATCCATCGTCGAGCAGGCAGGACCGGAGGTGAGTCGATGTCGGTGTCGTTCGGTGAGTTGCTGCGCAGCCACCGACGCTCGGCCGGTCTGACCCAAGCCGGGCTGGCTGAACTGGCGAACCTCAGTGAGCAGGCCATCAGCCTCCTCGAGCGCGGCACCCGACGCCGGCCACGGACCGAAACGATTCAGGCACTGGCCGACGCGCTCGGCCTCGATGATCATGCGGTCAGCCTGTTCACCCGTGCTGCGCAGGCCGGCCGCAAGACTCTGGAGCGAGCATCGGGCGCATCGATCCAGGCGCCCAGCTCCGGCGTCATACGCCAACTTCCGCCCGCGTTGTCCGACTTCACCGGTCGTGGCCGGGAGGTCGACCTTCTCGTCCGGACGCTGACCGTCGTCGACGAGCGGCCGGGGACGGTTCAGATGGCCGCGGTGACAGGGATGGGCGGGGTCGGCAAGACGTCGCTGGCGGTGTACGCCGCCCACCTCGCCGCCGACAACTTCCCGGACGGCCAGATCTACCTGGATCTCCGGGGCTACGGCCCGGGTGCTCCGCTCAGGCCCGGGGAGGCGCTCATCCAGTTGCTGCGATCGCTGGGCGTCGACGACAGGACTGTTCCTGAAGGCACCAACGAGGCCGCGGCCGTCTACCGGTCACACCTGGCCGGCCGGCGGCTCCTGATCCTGCTCGACAACGCCAACAGGGCGGGGCAGGTCATCCCGCTGCTTCCAGGCGCGCCGGGCTCGGCGGTCATCGTCACCAGTCGTCGTGCGCTGACGACGCTGCCCGGCTTTCGGCAGGTCAGTCTCTCGCCCCTTTCCGACGCGGATTCTGTTGAACTGCTGTCGAAGATCGCCGGGGATGCGCGGGTCGCAGCCGAAGGTGCCGCGGCCCGCTCCATCGCCGAACTGACCGGCCGGCTGCCACTCGCCGTCCGCCTCATCGGTGCGCGGCTCGCCGCCCGTCCGACCTGGCCGATCGAGCACATGGTGGGCCAACTGCAGGACGAACACCGGCGACTCGACGAGTTCGGCACCGGAGAATCCGGAGTCCGCGCGAACATCGCCGGCTCGGTCGAGTTTCTGGCCGGCAGCGATGAGGATCTGGACATCCGGGCCGCGGCGGCACTTGAGCTGCTCGGCCTGCCGAACGGATCCGACCTGACCACGATCACAGCCGCCCAGCTGCTCGACAGCTCCGAAGCCGCCGCCGAGCGAGTGCTGGAGAGGCTCGTCGACCTCAACCTGCTCGAGTCCGTTGCTCCTGGCCGTTACCGGCTCCACGACCTGATCCGAGCCTATGCGCGCGAACGGGCGAGTCAACACCTCTCCGAGGGCGCGAGGGAGGACGCGTTGGCGCGGGTACTGAAGCTCTACACCGGCGTGGCCTGGCGATGTCAGGAGCTGACCCACCCCGACAGCCGAAGACTCGCCATGGCAGGCAAGCCGAGCCGCTCACTGCCGGCGCTACCCGAGGCCTCGATTGCCCTGACCTGGCTGGACAACGAGCGATCCAACCTTCTCGGTGCGTTCCACCAGGCGCGCCGGTCACCCGGGCTGCGCGGCTATGTTCCGGAGCTCGCCCTGGCCCTGTTCGGCTACTTCATCGTCAATCTGCGTTGGTCCGAGATGCGCGCGATCGACCAGGTGGGCCGAGAAGTGGCGGCCGAGCTCGGCTATCACCGGCTCGCCGCATGGCTCGAGCACGACCTCGCGATTCCTGACGTCGAGCGAGGCGACCTCGGGCCTTCGCAGGCCCACTTCCTCCGAAGCCTGGAACTCTTCCAGGCCATCTCGGACCTGGCCGGCCAGGCACGCTGCTGTACCTCCTTGAGCCACGTCACGGAGCTGATGGGGCGACTCGACGAGGCTGTCGAGTGGGGCGAACGAGCGCTCGCGCTCAGTCTGCGGATCGGCGATCAGAGCGTCGAGGGAATCAGCTACATGGCACTGGGGACTCTGCACGTGCGCCGGGGAGAGCATGAAATGGCCGAGCAGAGATTCGATCTGAGCATCGCGTTGGCCGAGAAGGCAGGAAATCTCCGCTCTCTGTCAAGGCGATACCAATACGTCGGCCAGGCCTATCTGCGCGGTGGCCTGAACGCCCTTGCAGAGCAGGCACTCCTCAAGAGCCTCGAGGTCCTGGTCGAGCTGGACGACCAGAACGCAGCAGCGGAGACGTTGCAACATCTCGCGACCAACCACCTGGCCGTCGGGGATCACACGGCCGCAACCGAACGCGCCCAAGCCGGCCTGCAGGTGGCTCGTACCAATGGCAACAAGCTGCGCGAGGGCCGCCTGCTTATCGTGCTGGGCAAGATCCGTGCCGCCAAGGACGACCTGCCGGCGGCTCGTTCGCTCTGGCAGCAGGCCGCGGATGTACTTCGTCCCCTGTCCCCCAATGACGAGGCCGCCGCCCTCCAACTCCTCACCGACCATGAAGACGGTCGGCGGTACAAACCCTCGGCCTCCGCGGAGAACTGAGGTCAGTCGGTGGTGGCTCTTTCGGATCGGACCTGGCAAGGTCGGCACCAGCGACAACTAGTACAACTACCCGTACAAACAGTCTGTTGAGGAAGAGTCCACGTCCCTTGTGGGAGGGGACCAGGGGGCCACGCCGCTCGGGCGGAGTTAGGCGTGGATCGAATCGCGCACGTCCAACCGGGCCACCTCACAATCGCGCGCAACGCAGCACTGCGTCCCTTGGCGCACGGAGGTCGGGCCTCCGGTTCTTCCTGACATCAGTCCGGCGGCGAAACAGTCCGACCCGCTCCCCGAGGCGGGATGGGTCCTAGTCGGTGGTGGTCATCTCGGCTCGGACCTGGGTGATGCGGAGGAGGATCTTCTGGCGGAGGGCCTCGGGGGCGTGTTCGTCGCCGCAGGACCTGTGGACCAGTTTCTTGACGCAGCGCTCCAGGTCGTACTGGTCGAGGCAGGGTGCGCACTCTTCCAGGTGCTGACGGATCTCGTCATTGCTGGCGTCTTCGAGCTCGTTGTCGATGAAGACGTAAACACGCTGCAGGATCTCGCTGCAGTCCACGTCGTGGTGCTCGCCGCAACTCACGACTCCTCCTCCTCAGCGGTCGCCGCGGACTCGGTCGCGGCTTGGTTGTCCTCGTCCGAGGCGGGGATCAGGCCCCGCTCGCGGGCGTAGTCGGCCAGCAGCTCGCGCAACTGACGCCGGCCGCGGTGCAACCGGGACATCACGGTGCCTACCGGCGTGCCCATGATCTCCGCGATCTCCTTGTAGGCGAAGCCCTCGACATCGGCCAGGTAGACGGCCAGCCGGAAGTCCTCCGGGATCGACTGCAGAGCCGACTTCACGTCGGAGTCCGGCAGGTGCTCGAGAGCCACCGCCTCGGCCGACTTCAGTCCACCGGGAGTGTGCGACTCGGCGGCGGTGAGCTGCCAGTCCTCGATCTCCTCGGTGGGCGACTGCGTGGGCTGACGCTGCCGCTTCCGGTATCCGTTGATGAAGGTGTTCGTCAGGATCCGGTACAGCCACGCCTTCAGGTTGGTGCCAGGCGTGAACTGGTGGAAGGAGCTGTACGCCTTCGCGAACGTGTCCTGGACGAGGTCCTCGGCGTCGGACGGGTTGCGCGTCATCCGCATGGCGGCGGCGTACATCTGGTCAAGGAAAGGCAGGGCCTCGCGCTCGAAGCGCTCGGTCCGCTGCTCGGGTGTCTCGGTGGTCGTCGGAGTCGGCATCGTGATCGAGAATACCGGTGTCTTCCCAGTAGTCCGCGCGGGAGCCACACTCGTTGCCATCATGTTCGTCACAACAAGCTGCCCGGCGGGGTCATTCCCCGTCCCGTGAGCCCATCCGGTCTAGCTCGGTTGGACCGGTTCAGCCGGACACTTCCCGGGTCACCCACTCGAAAACAGCCTCGACCAGCAGCTCGAAGCTCTCGTCCTGGGTGAGCTCCGCCCGCTTCGGCACCTTGAACGAGTGGTCGGCATCCGGGACGACAGCCATCTCCGTGAGCGGCGGGAACTCCTCGGGTGAGCCGAACGGGTCCTTCTCCCCCTGCACGACCAGCGTCGGCAGCCGCGCCGCCTGGAGCTCGTCGACCCGCGTCTTTTCCGGCTTGCCCGGCGGATGCAGCGGGAACGACAGAGCCAGTACGCCGGACGCTCCCAGACCGGCGGCGGTCCGGCAGGCCACCCGGGCTCCGGCGCTCCGTCCTCCCAGCACCAAGGGGGTCCTGATCCGGAGCTGGCCGATGATCGCGATCCAGGCCTCGTCGAGGATCTTCGGCGCCGGCGCGAGCTTCTTCCCGGCGCGGCGCCAGGGCTGCTCGATGAGGAACACGTTCACGTCCTGCTTCGGCAGCCGCGCGGCCAGCGCGGCCAGGTCGCCGGCCTCGATCCCACCCCCGGCCCCGTGACCGAGTGCGAGCGTCGCCACCGGTCGCCGGGCGCGGTATGCCACGATCCGGGCCTCACCGTGCGGCGTCGCCACAATCCGTTCATCGGTCACGGGCCCCATCCTGTCATTCCGGGGCTACCGATCACGTCGCCACGACCACGTGTCCGGCCCTCAGAAGAGGGTGATCTCCTCCGGCTCGTCCGGCTTGTCGATCGGGTCGACACCGTCGGGCGGCAACGGGTCCACCAGATGGGGGCCGTTGTTCTTCACCGAGCTGACTGCCTTGGACACTGCGTAGGCCTCCAGCCGGCCGGGCGCGGCGGGCACCAGCAGGTCGAGCAATTCATCCGGATCCGAGCTGAGGGGATCCAGCCACGCGTTGTAGCGCTCCGGCTCCACCAGTAGCGGCATCCGGTCGTGGATCCGGCCGAGGTCGTCGGTCGCGGTGGTGGTCAGCACGGTGCAGGTCCACAGCCAGGCCTCGTCCAGCTCCGGGTCCGCCACTGCTTTGTTGCGCCAGATCTCGTAGAGCCCGGCCATCGCGAGCACGCCACCGTCGGCCGGGCGGATGAAGTACGGCTGCTTCACGGGCTTGCCGTTGACCTTCTGCTCCGAGGCGTACCACTCGTAGTACCCGTCGGCCGGCAGGATGCAGCGCCGTACCGCGAAGGCCTTCTTGAAGGCCGGCTTCTCGGCGACGGTCTCCATCCGCGCGTTGATCAGCCGGCTGCCGATCGAGACGTCCTTCGCCCAGGACGGCACCAGGCCCCACTTCACCGTGGTGAGCTTGCGGACCACCTCTTCCGGCTGGTCCCGGTTCTTCCGCTCGACGACGGCGATCACCTCGTCGGTGGGCGCGACGTTGTAGTTGTCCGGCAGCTCCTGCACGGACTCCTTCACGTTGCCCGCCTCGATCTCGAACTCGACCACCAGATCGGCCGGATCCCGGCTGGACGCGTATCTGCCACACATAGCTCGCAGCCTAGTGCCCTGCGCCGCCGACAAATTCCCGTACTCCGTGGGCGCCCGGTGGGTCCGCGAGCAAGAGCCAAGGAGAAGGACGGCGACGGCGGATCGCCTACCCCGTGATAGGCGATCCGCCGCCGGTTCGCTGCGCCCGGTCGCCCCCCTGTAGACGGCCGGACGCAAGTCCTCAGGCGGGGCGTGCCAGTTCGTCCAGCACGCGGCCGGCCCACTGCTCGGAGGCCGGCAGGCCCTCGATCCAGATCCGGGCCAGCTGTGGTTCATCGGTGTCCAGCCGCCACTGGGTGATCAGGGCTCGGACCGTCTCGACCTGCTCCGGCAGGTTCGGGTCGCGATCGACGAGCGCCGCCGCGCGGTGTGAGCCGACGCGCCCCAGTACGTCACCGCCGCAGAAGACGATGCGCAGGCACTCCGCGACATCGATGAGCCGGAGCTCGCGGTCCACGGCCGACGTACCCGCCGGATTGAGCGGTTCGACCACCACCAGTGCGTGGGTCGCCGGTACGGAAGTTCCCCGGAGCTCTGCCTCCCGGTAGATCTCGCCGAGCCGGGACCGCAGGTGCGCCAGGCTGGACAGCCCGGTCAGCGGGTCCTCGCAGGACAGCGAGTGCAGATAGATGAGTGACGCCTCGGCCCAGCTGGAACTGAGTGCGCGTACCGCCGCGAAAGCCGGCTCGCCCCCGGCGATCGAGCGGTACAACGCACCCAGCCCATCAAGTGCCTCGAGCAACGAGATCCCGTCTTCCGCCAAACGGCGGCCGACCTCGTCACTCGCAGGCACGACATCGGCACCGTCACGCAGGGCCTCGGCGATCGCGAGATAGGCACTGCGGTCGGTACCAGCTGTGCCGTGCGGCTCCCTCCTTCCGCACGGTTGTTCAGCTGACGACGCTTCCGGCCGGTACCGGGCGAGCGACCCCGCCAGGTTCAGGGACCGGATGGGGCGCAGGTCGAGCCGTCGGCGGATGTCCGCGAACAGCGACATGTGCCCTCCTCAGGTGGTCCCTTCGTCTCCCGACCGGGTGGCCGGAAGCGTCGTTCTGGGAGAGAGACAGCGCCGTGACGCGTTCATGACGCGGATTTCAGGAACTTTTTTCGCGTAACCTCGGCACCGTCGCTGTCGTCATGAAAGGTGCGCGGAAGCGTCCCTCATGGGAACCTTGATCCCGGCAACCAAGTGACAGATGGTGACGACGTAGTGACAGACGCAGGGGGCAGCGCGATGGAGACGCCGGAAGGACCGAGCGACGCGGAACTGATCGCGCGCGTCCGCAACGGCGACCTCGAGGCATACGGCGAGCTCTTCGGCCGCCACCACCACGCCGCCGAGCGGATGGCGCGCCAGCTCGTCCCGCCGAACGACGCCGACGACCTGGCCGGCGACGCCTTCGCCAAGGTGCTCGAGGCCCTGCGCAACGGCGGCGGCCCGGACATCTCCTTCCGGGCGTACCTGCTCACCACCGTCCGCCGGGTCCACGTCGACCGGATCCGCGCGGGCAAGAAGGTCCAGACGACGGACGACATCGCGGCGTACGAGCGGGAGCCGGAGACATTCGACGACCCGACGGTGACCGGGTTCGAGAGCGGTGCCGCAGCCAAGGCGTTCGCCTCGCTGCCGGAGCGCTGGCAGGCCGTTCTCTGGCACACCGAGGTGGAAGGCGAGAAACCGGCGGCCATCGCGCCGATGCTCGGCCTGACCGCCAACGGAGTCTCTGCGCTGGCCTACCGAGCCCGTGAGGGTCTGCGACAGGCCTACCTGCAGCAGCACCTGGCCGATGTCGCAGGGGACCGCTGCCGCTGGACCACCGAGCGTCTGGGTGCCTACGTCCGCGGCGGCCTCACCAAGCGCGAGAACCGTAACGTCCGCGAGCACCTGGACGACTGTGCCAAGTGCACCGCGGTCTACTTGGAGCTCGTCGAGGTCAACAGCGCGCTGCCGGCGCTGCTCGCCCCGGCCCTGCTCGGTACTGCGGGTCTCGGGTACCTGGCCGCCGCCTCCGGCGCCAAGGTCGGCTTCGCCGGATTTCTGGTCGCCGGTTGGAGGAAGGCCACCGAGAACAGCACCCGTACTGCGGTCGGCGCCGGCGCGGTCGTCGTCGTGGCCGTGGCTGCCGTGCTCGCGGCGATGGCGCTTACCGGCAACGAGACTCCGCTGGCGGCGATCGACAAGCCGCAGACCCAGCAGCCAACCCAACCGCCCGGGAACCCGCCCACGGCCAATCCGCCGACAGCCAAGCCACCGACGGTGAAGCCGCCGGTGGTCCCGCCGACACAGCCGGAACCGGAGCCGGAGCCGACTCAAACGACTGAGCCGACCACGGCGCCGTCGACCACCGCGCCCACGAGTGAACCGCCGACGCCGACACCGACACCGACACCGGTTGAGCCGACAACGCCGATCTTCGACGAAGGGTTGCTGACGATCAGCGCGCCGCGTGGAGGTGGAGCACCCGGCGGTGCCGCGCCGGGTGACCGGTCCGTGGGTGCCCGGTCCGTGATGGTGGAATCCGCGGCGGCCGCGCAGTGGCTGATCACCATCAAGGTCCCGGCAAACAACACGAAGCCGGTGACCATCGGGATCAAGTACGGCGGTTTCCTGAGCTGGCCGGTCAGCGGTAACCCGGCCGGGTGGACCTGCGCTCGCGCCGCCGACGGCAGGAGCGGCAAGTGCACGGCGCTGAATCCGAGTGCGCCGGCCACGATGCAGCTGAGCTTCACCGACCCGACCGGAGGATCGGTGGCAGACCGGACGTTCACCGTCTCGGCCAAGGCGGGGCGGCTCTTCGACGACGACTCCGAGACGGTGACGGCACCGGCTCGGACGGACGAGAACCTGCTGACCATCGGCGTCCGCAAGACCGACCCGGATGTTTACTACCGCACCCTCACGGTTGCCCCCGGCACCGACCGGACCGCTGTCACGCTGAAGGTCCAGTACGGCGCGGCATTGTCGTGGCCGATCAAGGGCACCCCGGCCGGCTGGAAGTGCAGCCCGTCGGCGAAGACCTGTACTGCGCTCAACCCGGCGCGCCCGGCTCCCCTGTACGCCGAGTTCGCCGTACCGGACGGGTCTGCCGCGGCGCGCACGTACTCGGTGAGCGCGACGGCCGGGCTGGTCAGCGACACAGATTCCGAGACCCTGCCCGGGATCCGCGCTGACGAGTCCCTGCTGCAGATCGTCACGCCGAGCCCGAAGGAAGACCCGAACCCGTTCGTCTACAACCGCTTCCTGAAGATCAACGGAACCACCGGCCCGGTCACCCTGGAGATCTCCTGGGGCCGCAACCTGAGCATGCTCTCGTCCCTCCACCGAAGCTGGACCTGCTCCCGCTCGATCGACATCCGCCGAGCCACCTGCACCACAGATCACTACACGAAGTCCCTCAACACAGAATGGGCCTCCTGGCCAGGCAGCGGCCCCGCCAACACCGTCACCGTCAAGGCCACCACCCCCTCCCGCTACGACACCGACACCGCCCCCATCCCCCCAGCGTCGTCCCGCCGCTGACCGCTCGGCCCTGACCCCGGGTGGCACAGGCCCGCCAGCAACGCCAAGGGGCGCGGCCTCAGCGCAGTACCGAGAAAGCGTTTTGCTTGGAAAGACGACCACGCCTACCCTGGTGATCGTTCGTGGTGATGGAACCGAGTAGCACCGTTCACCCGTGCAAGAGAGAGTCGCCGGTAGCTGGGAAGGCGACGCACGGACCGGTCGTGAAGACACTCCTGAGCGAATGAAACGCAAGAGGCCGGACCACCAGGTCCGGTGAAGGTGTGGTGGCACCGCGAGATTCCCCTTCGCCCACACCTCCGGGGTTCGAGATGACCAACGGAGGTGAAACAGCGATGCGCATTCTCAACCACGAGATCCCCTCAGCAGTAGGCCAGACCGTCACGGTGGCCGGCTGGATCCATCGAAGACGACGGCTGGCTGCCGTCAGCTTCCTGGTACTGCGGGACCGCTCCGGCCTGAGCCAGATCGTCGTCAAGACGCCGGAGACCCAGGCCCAGCTGGACGAACTCGGCGAGGAGACCGTCGTCCAGGTGACCGGTACGGTCGCCGCCAACCCACAGGCACCGGGTGGAGCCGAGATCGTCGACCCGGTGATCGAGCCGCTCACCGAACCGGCCGAGACCCCGCCGATCGAGCTGTGGCGCCCGACCGTCGGAGCCGGCCTGCCGGTCGTGCTCGACAACGCCCCGGTCGCCCTGCGCCACCCGGCGATCCGGGCGGGCTGGGAGGTCGGCGCGGCCGCCCTGCACGGGTACCGCAAGACGCTCGACGGCCTCGGGTTCACGGAGATCCAGACGCCGAAGATCGTCGGTACCGCGACCGAGTCCGGCGCGAACGTGTTCGCCCTGGACTACTTCGGCGGCCCGGCGTACCTGGCGCAGTCGCCGCAGTTCTACAAGCAGACGATGGTCGGCGTGTTCGAACGCGTCTATGAGGTCGGCCCAGTCTTCCGGGCGGAGCCGCACGACACCGTCCGGCACCTGGCGGAGTACGTCTCGCTCGACGCGGAGTTCGGCTTCATCCAGGACCACCGCGACGTGCTCGCAGTACTGCGGGACGTCATCGCCGGCATGCTCGCAGCAGTGGGCGAGCGTGCTCCGGCCGCGCTGGAGCGGCTGCAGGTGGAGCTGCCGGAGATCCCCACGGAGGTGCCGGTACTGCACTTCAGCGAGGCGCTCAAGCTGGCCGGGGCGGACCCGGACGAGCCGGACCTGTCCCCCGCCGATGAGCGGGCGATCGGCGAGTGGGCGCTGCGCGAGCACGGCAGCGCGCTCGTGGCGGTCGAGGGGTACCCGATGGTGAAGCGGCCGTTCTACACGCATCCGCAGCCGTCGGACCCGCGCTGGTCCAACTCGTTCGACCTGTTGTTCCGCGGCATGGAACTGGTCACGGGTGGGCAGCGGCTGCACCGGTACAGCGACTACGTGGCGGCGCTCGAGGCTCGCGGCGAGTCCCCGGATGCCCCGGCGTACAGCTCGTACCTGCAGGCGTTCAAGCACGGGATGCCGCCACACGGCGGCTTCGCGATCGGCCTCGAGCGCTTCGTCGCCCGGCTCACCGGGGCGGAGAACGTCCGCGAGGTCACGCTGTTCCCGCGCGACCTCCACCGCCTGACGCCGTAGTACAGGCTGCGGTTGTGGTTCCTCCTCGGCGATGATCCTCGCCGAGGAGGAACCAGACGAGCGGCGCCCGTCCGGCAACTCACCGACACAGCAGGGATGATGTGGGCATGCTGAGTGAGTTGGAGGGCGCCGTCCTGGCGGCGGTTGACGACGGCAAGGTCGTGGACGAGCTGCGCGGGTTGGTACAGATCCAGAGCGTGGACGGCACCGCGGGTGAGTCTGTGGCACAGGTTTGGTGCGCTGAGCGGTTGCGCGGGCTGGGGATGGAGGTCGATCACTGGGAGATCGATCTGCCGACCGTCACCGCTGACGCCGACTTCCCCGGGATGGAGGTCGAGCGGACCGAGGCGTGGGGCTGCGTCGGCGTCCTGGGTGGGACCGCCACCCCAGGGCTGGTGCTCAACGGCCACGTGGACGTCGTACCACCCGGCGACCTGGCGCTCTGGCCGGACGGGGATCCGTACTCGGCGCGAGTGAGTGACGGGATCATGTGGGGACGCGGGACCTGCGACATGAAGGGTGGCGTCGCCGCGATCATCGGCGCGGTGGCCGCGATCGTTGCCGCAGGCATCACGTTGCGCAAGCCGCTCGCGGTGCACACGGTGGTCGGCGAGGAGGACGGTGGCGTCGGGGCGTTCGCGACCCTGCAGCGCGGTCACACCGGCGAGGCGTGCCTGATCGCCGAGCCGACGGCCGGACGAATCATCCCCGCCAACGCCGGCTCGCTGACCTTCCGGTTGGAGATCCCTGGGCTCGCGACCCACGGCTCGACCAGGACTCGTGGAGTCAGCGCGATCGAGAAGTTCGAGCTCGTCAACCGGGCACTCGCGGACCTCGAGACCGAGCGCAACCGCGACCCCCATCCTCTGCTCGAGCACCTCGATCTGGCGAACCCACTCTCCGTCGGCACGATCCACGCGGGCGACTGGGCCAGCACCGTCCCCGATCTCCTGATCGCCGAGGGCCGGTACGGCGTACGCCTGGGCGAGCCGGTCTCCGCCGCCCGGCAGGAGTTCGAGCGGGCGATCGCCGACGCGTGCGCCAAGGACGACTGGCTGCGCGATCACCCGGTCAAGGTCACCTGGCCCGGCGGAGTGTTCGCGTCCGGCCTGCTCCCCGAGGGCGATCCGCTGCTCGAGGACACCCTGCGGGCAGCCACCGACGCCGGAGCGAACGCAGATCCGGAGGTGAAGGGTGGGCCGTACGGGTCGGATCTACGCCAGTACGCCGCTGCCGGGGTCCCCACGGTGCAGTACGGCCCAGGTGACGTCCGATACGCCCATGCCACCGACGAACACGTCGTACTCGCCGAAGTCCTCCACTGCGCCCGCGCCTACGCCCTACTAGCCGTACGCCGCTGCGCCTGACCAGCCCGAGCCGCACCCGGAGCGAGGGCTGCCCGAGACCCCCGGTGGTAGAAAGTGCGCATGAATCCGCTGCGTGGGCGTTCGGCCGAGCTGGGCCGGCTCCTGGACGCTCTACGAGCGGCGGAGCATGGGGAAGCGTCCGTGACCGTGGTCACTGGTGAGCCCGGCATCGGCAAGTCCGCGCTCCTCCGGGCGGCCACTGAACAGGCCGGGCGCCACGGCACCCTCGTGGCCACAGCAGCAGCTCACCAGACCGACGACATCAGCCCCCTGGCCTCCCTCGCCCCGGCCCTCCGTGCCGGCCCTGACCCGCTGATCAGCACCGCGCACTTTCTGGAACTGGCTGCCCTCAACGGCCAGCCCCTCTGGCTCGCCGAGCGCCTCGCGGATCTCATCGGCCGTCGCCTCGACGGTGAAGCCGCACTGATCGTCCTGGACGACGCGCAGTGGTCCGACCCCCTCACCGGCTTCGTACTGCGCATCGTCATCGCCCGGCTGGCCAGCGCCAAGATGATGTGGTTGCTGGCGACCCGCCCTGTCCCCGGCGGTATGACCGACCAGCTCATCGACGCCGTCCAGGACCAGGTCCCGGTCCACGCGCTCCACCTGGCTCCCCTCAGCAACGAGGCCGTCCTGGAGCTAGCGGCAGACCGTCTCGACGGTCCGCTCGACCCCGCGCTCTCGGTACGCCTCAGCGGAGTCCAAGGAGTCCCCTTCCTCGCCGAGCAGCTAGTGGCCGGCCTCTACCTGTCAGACCTCCCCGACGGACTCGTCGAAGGCGTCCGCCGCAGAACAGCCAGTACTACGGACCTGTGCCGGGCTCTCCTCAGGACAGCGGCAGTCTTCGGCAGCGAGTTCCGCCTGGAGGATGTCGCCGAGCTCATGGGCGAGCCGATCGCCAAGCTGTCCCCTCCCCTGGACGAGGCGATCCGTGCTGGTCTTCTGGCTGACGGCGGTTCCACCCTCACGTTCCGGCACGAGCTGCTCCGGTCCGCAGTACTGGCCGATGTGCCGCCGTCTGCTCAGCGGGCGCTCCACAGGTCGATAGCCGACCAGCTACTGGCCGGCGGGCGTGGTCCGGCCGCCGCGGCACCCCACATCCTCGCAGTGGCCGCCAGTGGTGATGCCGCAGCCATCAGCACGCTCCGGCAGGCGGCCGAGGAGCTCCTGGCGACCATGTCCATCACCGCCGTCTCGGTGATCCAGCAGGCCTTCGAGCTGACTCCGGTCGACAGCCCTCTACGTGGAGACGTCGGTGAGGACGTTGTGATGGTGCTGCTGGTAGCTCGCCGCTTCGACGACGCCCAGGCCTTCGCCGACGACCTGCTCGGCGAGACCGCCCTGTACCGCGGCCCGGTGACCCCGGACCTCAGGGCCTCGATCCTGCTCCGGCTGGCTCCGCACCAGTGGGCAACCGGTCGGCTCGACCCGAAGGACCTGGCCGTCGAAGGTGCGGCGTCCCACCTGAGCGAGCGGCTCGCGGCGTACCGCGTGCTGGCCGGAGTACAGGAGCCGTTCGAGACGGATGACCCCGTCGCCAATGGTGTCCAACTACTCGCGGCTGGGGAACGGGCGCAGGCGGAGGGCCGGTACGGCGACGCCAGCGGCCTCTACGCGAAGGCGAGAACCGCGACACTGGACGAGGTGGGTAGCCACCCGGCGATCCGGATCGAACTGGCCGAGCTGTTCTGCCTGGCTCGCACAGACGGGCTCGAGGAAGCACGCAACCGGCTGCAGGGGTTGCTGAGCGCGGGCGACTCCTGGGTGGCGCCACAGCTCTCGGTACTGCGAGCCGAGCTCGAACTCGCCGCGGGCAATCTGACCGCTGCAGCCGAAGCCGCGACGACGGGTCTCCGGTGGATGGCTGAAGTCCACGACCACTCCTCGGAGCCGATCGCCCGGCAGGTGCTCGCCCTGGTGGCACTGCAGAAGGGCCACCTCTCGGAAGCCCGTGAGCAGGCGGCAGGCGACGAGCAGATCCGGGCACTCCTGGCGATCGCGGACGGCGATCCGGCAGCCGCCACTCGACTCCTGGACACTCCGCAAGACTTCCCCGAACGGCACGAACAGCTCATCCACGCGGCCACTGCCGCCAAGGATCCCCGAACCGCCCAGAAAGCAGCGACGCTCCTTGGCGAGCAGGCCGCCGCCACGCCTTCGACACACTTCCGAGCGGCCGCGCAGTTGGTTGCCGCTCACAACGAAGCCGATCGCGCAGGTCTGTCGCAGGCCGTCGAGTTGCTGCGCGAAGCGCCCCGGCCGTTGCTGCTGGCAAAGGCCGAGGAGCTCTACGGTCTGGCCGAACTCGAGGACGGAGACCGCGCCACCGCAGTCGCCGCCTTGGAGCACGCGCTCGACTCCTTCACCGAACTCGGCGCGACCGCGCAGGCCGCCCGGGTCCAGGCTGTGCTGCAGGCGGCCGGAGTACGGCGACGTCGCTGGGCCGCCGTGCAAGCTCGGCCCGAGACCGGATGGGAAGCTCTGACCCCGATGGAGCGCCGCGTCGCTCTCCTGGTCGCGGAGGGGCATACGAATCGCTCGGCCGCCGAGGAGCTGGTCGTATCGGCCAGCACGGTCGGCACGCATCTGAGGGCCGCCTTCGGCAAGCTCGGGGTCAACTCCCGCGTCCAGCTCACCCGGCTGGTGCTCGAACGGTTCGCGTCTCCCCCGAACGCATGAGATTTGGGTGCACCTGGCCGGCCGGTCGGCTCTGAGGCAGGTCACAAGATCCGCTGTTCGGTCGATCTGCGCACACACCCTTCCGAGGTCTTCTTGCGGTGTTGAAAAACCGGCACCAAGAACCGGCACCACCAAGAGAACCGAGGAAGAACGATGAGTGAGACAACCCCGACCGTCGTGCTGGTCCACGGCGCGTTCGCCGACGCGTCGAGCTGGTCCGGCGTGATCTCGGATCTGAGGAGCCGCGGCATCCCGGCCATCGCGGTCGCGAACGAGTTGCGCGGACCCGGCCTCGACGGCGCCTGGGTCGCCGCCCAGGTGCGGGAGATCGACGGCCCGGTCGTCCTGGTCGGACACTCGTACGGCGGCGCGATGATCACCGCCGCGGCCAACGAGGCCGACAACGTCACCGGCCTGGTCTTCGTCGCGGCCTTCTCCCCCGACGAAGGGGAGAGCCTGCAGGACCTGCTCGGCAGCTTCCCCGCGAACGACTTCGCCTCCGGCCTGGCTCCGCACGTCCTGCCGACCGGTGACGGTGGCGAAGAGGTCTTCCTGGGCCTCAAACTCGACCTCTTCCACCAGCTGTTCGCCGCCGATGTGACCGCCGAGCAGGCGGAGATCATGGGTCGCACGCAGCGCCCGATCGCGGCGGCCGCGTTCGAGGAGAAGTCCGGTACCGCCAGCTGGAAGCGGCTCCCGTCCTACACGCTGGTCGCAACCGGTGACGAGGCGATCCACCCCGACGTGCAGCGCAAGATGGCCGCCCGCGCCAACGCCACCACGATCGAGGTCGACGGCTCCCACGCGGTCGCCGTCTCCCAGCCGAAGGCCGTCGCCGCCTTCATCGCGAGCGCAGTCGAGGGTGGCGCGACCCGATGAGCACCCGTCGATCCACCCGTAGACACCTCCTTGCCGCGGCCGCCGGCATCGTCCTGCTGGCTACCGGCGCGACCACTGCCACTGCCGCTGTCCAGAACCACAACCACCCGAAGCCGACCGTCGTCCTTGTCCACGGCGCCTTCGCCGACGGCTCCAGCTGGTCCGACGTGACCAGCCGCCTGCAGCGCGACGGGTACAAGGTCGTCGTCCCGGCGGTCCCGCTCCGGGGTATCGCCAGCGACGCGTCGTACCTGTCCGGAGTACTGGCCGGCATCAGCGGACCGAAGGTGCTGGTCGGTCACTCGTATGGCGGTGCGGAGATCACGCAGCTCGCGGACACCACGGGCGTGAACGCGCTCGTCTACGTCAACGCCTTCATCCCGCAGGCCGGCGAGACGCTGGGCGCGCTGAACTCCCAGTTCCCGGGCAGCCAGATCGGACCCGACACGACCGACACCATCACGTACTCCGGTGGCGCCGACCTGGTGATGAAGCCGGATTCGTTCCCCGGGGTGTTCGCCGCGGATCTGCCCGCCAAGGAGGCTGCCTCGCTGGCCGCCTCGCAGCGACCGGTCGCCGCCGCGGTGTTCGGCGAGCCGATCCGGAAGAGCGCGCCCGCCTCGATCCCGAAGTACGCGCTGGTCAGCAGCGGTGACAAGGCGATTCCGCCTGCGGCCGAGCGGTTCATGGCGAAGCGCGCCGGGGCCACCATCGTCGAGGTCAAGGCCTCACACCTGGCGATGCTCTCCGAGCCGGGCACGGTCACCAAGCTGATCGAGAAGGCGGCCGACCGCTGACCGTCTGAAGCCTTCGAGAAGCACCACACGCCGCGCAGTCCCGTACCCCGGGCTGCGCGGCGTGGTGCTGTCCGGAAGTGAGGCGTAGCACTTCGGGAATAAATGCTGCGCGACAGATAGTTGCATTTCGCATGCGTATTGACATCTGGTCCGATGTGGTCTGCCCCTGGTGCTACATCGGCAAGCGACGCCTCGAGCAGGCGCTGGCGGAGTCCGGCGAGCAGGCCGAGATCACCTGGCACAGTTTCCAGCTCGACCCGTCATCGACCAACGACGACCCGCGGGACCTGGCCGAGCGACTCGGTGCGAAGTACGGGCGTGGCCGTGAGTGGGCCGTGCAGGCGAACGAGCACGTGACCTCGGTGGCCGCGGAGGTCGGGCTGGAGTTCAACCTGCAGGACGCGAAGGCGGCCAACACCGTCGACGCGCACCGGTTGATCCACCTGGCTCGCGAGCTGGCGGAGTCCGGGGAGAAGGACCTTCACGGGCTGCTGAAGGAGCGGCTGCTGAAGGCCTACTTCACCGACGGCCTCCCGGTCGGCGACCACGCGACGCTCACCCGCCTCGCGGTCGAGGTCGGCCTGCCAGAGGACCGCGTCACCGAGGTGCTCGCCGGTACGACGTACGAGGCTGAGGTGGCCGCCGACCAGGCGCAGGCCCTCGCGTACGGCGCGAACGGGGTGCCGTTCTTCGTGATCGACGACAAGTACGGCGTCAGCGGCGCCCAGCCGGTCGAGGTGTTCCAGGAGGCCCTCCGCCGGGCCAACGCCGACCGGAAGCCGGTGACCCTGATCACCGCGCCCGGCGCCACGGACCCCTCCGACGCCGCCTGCGGCCCCGACGGCTGCCCGATCTGACCGCCTGTCCGCCCGCCCGGCCGTGGTGTTCCCGAGGGCCGGTTCAGGAGTGGGTACAAGACACACGGGGCACTTGGTGACCCCAAGGCATTGTCGGACCAGGTAAGAAGGAGACATGACTGTCGTGCGCGCACTGGCCAGGCCGTTGTTGTCCGCCATCTTCGTCGTCCAGGGCGCCCAGGCGATCCGGGACCCGGAGCCGCATGTGGCGAAGGCGAAACCCGTCGCGGACCGCCTCGTACCGATGATGAAGAAGGTCGCTCCGGCACAGGTCGGGGACCGTATCCCCGAGAGCACGGTGAACCTGGTCCGCCTGAATGGCGCCGCCCAGGTTCTCGGCGGTCTCGCGCTGGCGAGCGGCAAGGGCCGCCGCGTCGGGGCGGTACTGCTGGCGGGTTCGCTGGTGCCGACCACGCTCGCCGGGCACTCGTTCTGGCAGGAGCCCGACAAGCCCGCACGGGCGGCGCAGAGGATCCAGTTCCTGAAGAACCTCGGCTTGATGGGCGGTCTGCTGCTCGCCGCCGTCGACACCGAGGGTCAGCCTGGCATCGCCTGGCGCGCCACGCACGGCGCGAAGGCGGTGAAGCGGGAGACCAAGCGCAGCGCGAAGCTCGCCAAGCGCGAGACCAAGCGGTTCGCCAAGGCCGCCCGCCGCGAGGCCAAGCTGGCCGCAGCCAGCGCGAAGGCCGAGCTCCCCTTCACCTGACCGGCGCCGCGGGCGTTCCCGCTAGGCTCAGGGCAGAAGTTCGCCCAACGAGCCGAGGAGTGGGATGGGAACGCAGCAGGGCTGGCCGGCACCGCGAGCCGAAGGACCGGTCACCGGCCGGGTCACCGTGCCCGGGTCGAAGTCGATCAGTAACCGTGCGCTCATCCTCGCCGCGATCGCGGACGGCCCGTCGACGCTGACCGGCCTGCTCGCGGCCCGTGACACGTCGCTGATGCGGTCCGCACTGGTCTCCCTCGGCGTCGGCATCACCGAGAAGGACGGCTTGGTCACCGTCACCCCCGGCTCTCTCAAGGGCCTGGCGAGCGTTGACTGTGGACTCGCCGGCACCGTGATGCGGTTCGTGCCCCCGGTCGCCGCGCTGGCCGACGGCGAGGTCGCCTTCGACGGCGATCCGTACGCCCGCGAGCGCCCGATGAACGTGATCCTCGGCGCCCTGCGCACCCTCGGAGTACAGATCGAGGACCAGGGCACCGGACGGATGCCGTACTCCGTGAGCGGGTCCGGCGCGGTCCGCGGCGGCAAGGTGACCCTGGACGCGTCCGGGTCGAGCCAGTTCGTGTCGGCCCTGCTGCTCGCCGGAGCGCGGTACGACGAGGGCGTGGACATCCGCCACGACGGCAAGCCGGTCCCCTCCCAGCCACACCTCGACATGTCGGTCGGGATGCTCCGCGAGCGGGGCGTCCAGGTGGACGACAGCGAGCCGAACCGATGGGTCGTTGCCCCCGGCCCCATCCGGGCCCTGGACACCGCGATCGAGCCGGACCTGTCCAACGCGGCCCCGTTCCTCGCCGCCGCGGTGATCACCGGCGGCTCGGTGACCGTGACCGGCTGGCCGACCGAGACCACCCAGCCGGGCGATCACCTCCGCGAGATCTTCGCCCGGTTCGGCGCCGAGGTGTCCCTGTCCGCGGACGGACTGACCGTGCGAGGGACCGGGCGGATCCAGGGGGTCGACCTGGACCTGAGCCAGGTGGGTGAGCTCTCGCCGGTCATCGCCGCGGTCGCCGCCCTCGCCGACCGCCCGTCGTACCTGCGGGGCATCGCGCATCTGCGCAACCACGAGACCGACCGGCTGGCCGCGCTCGAGACCGAGATCAACGCGCTCGGCGGCGACGTCACGCAGACCGCCGACGGGCTGGAGATCCGGCCGAAACCCTTGCACAGCGGGCTTTTCGGCACGTACCACGACCACCGGATGGCGCACGCCGCCGCCGTACTCGGATTGGCTGTAGACGGCGTCGAGATCGAGAACATCGGAACCACGGCGAAGACCATGCCGGAGTTCCCCGACCTCTGGACGGCGCTGGTCGGCTGATGTCGCGGTACGACGAGGAAGCGAAGTACGACCGGCCGAAGCGCCGGACCCGGCCGCGGACGAAGGACCGGCCGGCGTACGACGATGCTGTCACCGGGTTCGTGATCACCCGGGACCGTGGGCGCTACACCTGCTGGGTCGGCGAGTCGGATCGCGTCGTGACGGCGATGAAGGCCCGGCAGCTCGGCCGCAAGGGTGTGATCGTCGGCGACCTGGTCAAGCTCGACGGCGACGCCACCGGGGACGAGGGGACGCTGGCCCGGATCGTCGAGGTACTCCCCCGCAAGACTCTGCTGCGCCGGTCCGCCGATGACGACGACCCGATCGAGCGGCCGCTGGTGGCCAACGCGGACCAGCTGGTGATCGTGGTCGCGGTGGCGAACCCGGAACCGCGGACCCGGCTGATCGACCGCTTCCTGGTCGCCGCGTACGACGCGGGCATGCGCCCCTTGCTGTGTCTGACGAAGACCGATCTCGCGGATCCGGATCCGCTGCTGTCGATCTACCGGCCGCTCGGGGTGGAGTCCGTCGCCACCCAGCGCGACGGGGATCTCAGCGAACTGGCCGAGCAACTCCGGGACCGGACCAGCGTGATGGTCGGACATTCCGGCGTCGGCAAGTCGACGCTGGTGAACGCGCTGGTGCCGGGCACGAACCGGGCGATCGGGGTGGTGAACGACAACACCGGCCGCGGTCGCCATACCTCGGTCAGCGCGTTGCTGCTGCGGTTGCCCGACGGCGGATGGATCGTCGACACGCCGGGGATCCGGTCGTTCGGGCTGGCGCATGTCCAGCCGGATCAGCTGATCAACGCCTTCGGCGACCTGGCGGACGAGACGCGGGACTGCCCGCGCGGCTGCACCCACTCGGAGAGCGAGCCGAACTGCGCCCTCGACGTAGCGGTCGCCGAGGGCCGGGTCGACGCCGAACGCGTCGCCTCCTTCCGGCGTCTCCTGGCCAGCCGCGAAGGCCGCGACCTGGAAACCACCTGATTCTGGACGAGCCTGGCGCCTTGATCAGTTGCCCAGGTCCCGGATCCGGCGGGTTGCCGTGGGCCCGGACTTCCGGGGTTACTTCTTCGGGAGCTGGCCGTTCCAGACAGCCCTGGCGCCGGCGTCACCGGTGCGGATGGTCTGCCAGATGACCAGGACGCTGATCACGACCAGCGCCGCACTGACGACGAGCTCCAGCGGCCTGCTCTTGGTTGCCTTGGCACCCTTACCGCTGGCCAGCGAGGAGGGACCTCCGAGCACCAGGAACGCCACGACCGCGACCACCGCGAAGATCAGGCAGTACCAGAACAACAGCTTGCCTCGGTTCTCGTGCAGCTGGACGATCGGCTGCAGCTCAGGGCGCGCCGCGAGGAACGCCAGGCCACTCTGGCGAGCGACGTACGCGAGCACCACTGAGCCCAGCCCGAGCAACAGCGTCGGCCAGCGCAGCAACCACCGCCACTTGGGCACAACCGCGAAGACGATCGCGGTCAGCGCGCTGACCGGTAGCACCACTACTGCCGCGTGGATGACCAGCACGTGCAGCGGCAGATCTCCGAAGCGCTCGAACATGAGGCCTCCTGCAGTCGTAGTTGTCTGACACTAACTGCACGTTCAACCACTACCGATGGTTCAACCGCAGCCCGTGACCGACCCGCAACCTTCACCACTTCTACACCACCCGCACCTCGTGTACACCACCCGCGGCCCGGCAGTTCCCCGGCGGTGCCGCGGATCCCCATCACTCATCAACCTCGCACAGAAGCCGTCCGCCGCGGCGATCCACGCCGGACGCCTCGAGCATGCGGCGGGTTGGTGAGTGGTGGCGGTCCGTGGTCCCGGCTCCTCAGCGGGCGGGCGGCAGGTTAGCCTTCCGGCATGCCCTCGCATACCGACGACTTGCGGCTCGCGCACATCCTTGCCGACGACGCCGACTCCACCACCATGGACCGCTACAAGGCGCTCGACCTCCACGTCGCGACCAAGCCGGACCTCAGCCCGGTGAGCGAGTCCGACCGCAAGGTCGAGGACGTGATGCGCAAGACGCTGGCCCGGGCCCGCCCGCGGGACGCGTTCGTCGGCGAGGAGGAGGGCACCACCGGCTGGGGCATCCGCCGCTGGGTGGTCGACCCGATCGACGGCACCAAGAACTACATCCGCGGCGTCCCCGTCTGGGCCACCCTGATCAGCCTGATGATCGAGGACCAGGTCGTCGTCGGCGTCGTCTCCGCCCCCGCGCTCGGCCGCCGCTGGTGGGCGTCGTACGGCGACGGCGCGTGGACCGGCCGCGCCCTGATGTCCGCCCAGCCCTGCCGGGTCAGCGACGTCTCCGACATCGGCGACGCCTCGCTGTCCTACTCGTCCCTCAAAGGCTGGGAGAAGCTCGGCAAGAAGGACCAGTTCGCCGGCCTGATGGACTCGGCCTGGCGCACCCGCGCGTACGGCGACTTCTGGTCCTACATGCTCGTCGCCGAAGGAGCCGTCGACATCGCCGCCGAGCCCGAGCTCAACCTGTACGACATGGCCGCCCTCGCGATCATCGTCGACGAAGCCGGCGGCAAGTTCACCTCCCTCGACGGCACCCCCGGCCCCAACGGCCCCAACGCCGTAGCCACGAACGGGCGGCTCCACGACGAGGTGCTCGAGCGGCTCAGGTAGGCGAACCTCCACGCCATCAAACGCACGCTCTTCCCCGCGCGTCACGCCTGGGCCATCCCACCGCGAAGGTCGATTGATGGCGTGGAGGTTCGCCTACAGCGGAGGTTCCTTATCCATGTGCGCCTCCACCGCCATCTCGAAGTCCCGGCGAGCGGCGGGGAGCGAGTTGTACCAGCCGGCGGAGAGTTGGAGTAGCTGCCAGAGTTCGTGGAGCTCGTTCGGGGTTGTCGTGTAGGGGAACTGGACGTGCTGGAAGGGTGGCATGCGGAGGGCGAAGCGGCCGACTGCCAGCAGTTCGGCGGATTCGCCGTAGAGGCGGACCTGGCCACGGCCTCCCTTGCGGCCGAGCGTAACCACGAAGTCCTGGACGTCGATCGTGGTGACATCCCGATAGCCCTCGAAGCGCATGGGGTCGCTCGGGGCGTCGTACACGAACAGCGCGAGGATGAAGACCGGGTACGTCGGCAGGGACCGGTACGCCGCGACCGCGAGGGACTCGTCAGCGGCGACCGCTCTCGCGAGTTCGGCGCCCTCGGCGTGGGACATGCCGGCGAGTTTCACCAGCATCGTCGGCTCGTCCTCGACCGCGAGCACGAACGGTGTCATCGGCGCGATCGACGGCGCGATGTGCTCGTCGCAGGCGGTGTACGTCCGCACGGTCATCCGCTCGGCCACCACCCGGATCTCCGGCGTCACCTCGACCCGCGGCAGCTCGATCGTGCCGAGATCGAAGTCACCGGTCGCATCCCCGCCGGGGGGCTCGGCGCTCACGGGCTCGGCACCGGGTTTGGCGTTGCGGCGTTTCCTCGAGAACAGTCCCATCCCCCGATCCAACCCCATCGGGGTGAACGGAGTCGCCAGGTTGCACCTTCAGGACACCGTCGTTCCAAGGTGCGGCGAGCGGCGGAACGCAGTACCGACAGGTCGGGTGACCTACAGAACCCCTGATCGCCTAAAGTGACCACTGGCCTACCCCCGATCGGAAGGACTGTCGCGATGGTCGACGGAGGCGCTCAGAGCAGTGGAGACACCGCGGTTCCCGGGGTGGACACCAGCAAGCCGAGCATCGCCCGGACCTACGACTACCTGCTCGGCGGCAAGGACAACTACGCCGTCGACCGTGCGCTCGGCGACAAGTTCATCAACGACCTGCCCGGGTCCCGCGCGATCGCCTTCGACAACCGCGGCGCCCTCACCCGGGCGGTCCGCGAGATCGTGACGAACACGCCGGTCCGGCAGTTCGTCGACCTCGGCAGCGGCCTGCCGACCGCGGACAACGTGCACCAGGTCGCCCAGCGGTACGCGGTCGGCTCGAAGGTCGTCTACGTCGACAACGACCCGGTCGTGCTCGCCCACGGCCGCGCGCTGCTAGCCGAGAACGAGAACACCACCGTCTTCCAGGCCGACCTCCGCGATCCCGAGGCGATCTACGAGAGCAAGGAGACCCGCGCCCTGATCGACTTCGACCAGCCGGTCGCGGTCATCCTCAGCGCGGTCCTGCACCACCTCAACGACGACGAGGACCCGGCCGCGATCGTCCGCTTCTGGCACGAGCGGATCCCCTCCGGCAGCTACGTCTTCATCAGCCACTTCCGCAGCGAGAACGACCCCCGCAGCGCCCACATGCAGGAACTCCTCCAAGGCTCCCTCGGCCGCGGCCGCTGGCGCACCGACGAAGAGATCCTCGCCCTCTTCGGCGACGGCTTCGACGTCCTCCCCCCAGGCCTGGTCCCCGCCGCAGAATGGCGCCCCACCGAACCAGTCGACGACCTGACCGACTGGGAACGCCTGATCGCGGCGGCCCTAGCTGTAAAACCCTGACCCAGTACTCCGACGCCGCGATCCCCCGGCAACCACCTCAGGCCGCTCCACCCAACTCCCTTACGTCAGCGTCGGAAACTCCGGGAGGCCCAGCACCAGGGGATGAAGATCCCGAAGTACATCCTGGCCGCACTCGAGAACGCGATCGCGGCTAGTCGGGCTCGAGCGTGTCGAGGCGGCCGGTCAGGTAGCGCTGCACCGTCGGCGCCATGTCCGCGACTGACGAAGCAAGACCTCTTTGAGGCGCGCCGCCGCCGTCTCGTAGGTCACGGCGGATCGAAGCAGGATCGGGCGCGCGTCGTACTTCGCCTTGCCCTCCCACAGGCCGAGGAAGTGCCGCAGCAGCGCCATCCAGGTGCGATCGGACTTCTTCAGACAAGCTTCGACCGGCACGAAGGATGTTGTGTCAGCCTGAGCCTCTATTCCATGCTCTGGGCAACCAGTTCGGCCACGTCCAGCAGACGGCTGGTGTAGCCCCATTCGTTGTCGTACCAGCCGAAGACCTTGATGATGTTGCCGTTCGCCTGGGTGAGCGGTGCGTCGAAGATGCAGGACGCAGGGTCGCCGACGATGTCGTGCGACACGATCGGATCCTCGTTGTACCGCAGCAGCCCTTTCAGATGGCTCGAAGCCGCCTCGGCGAAGGCCTGGTTGACCTGCGCCACGGTGACAGGTCTGGCCAGCTCGACGACCAGATCCGTGAGCGAACCACACTCGACCGGGACCCGCACCGCGACACCGTCGATCTTGCCGGCCAGCTCCGGGATCACCAGGCCGACCGCCTTGGCCGCGCCCGTGCTCGTCGGGATCAGGTTCACCGCGCCCGAACGTCCACGGCGCAGGTCCTTGTGCGGCGAGTCCAGGAGCACCTGGTCGTTGGTATAGCTGTGGATCGTGGTCATCAGGCCACGCTCGATCCCGAACGCCCGGTGCAGCACGGACACCATCGGCGCGACGCAGTTCGTCGTACAGGAGGCGTTCGAGACGATGTGATGCTCGGCCGGGTCATAGGTCTCGTCGTTCACTCCGAGCACGAGGGTCGCGTCGACGCCCTTGCCGGGCGCGGACAGCAGCACCTTGCGGGCCCCACCGGTCAGGTGCGCGGCGGCAGCCTCCCGGGTGGCGAAGCGGCCCGTCGACTCGATCACGAGGCCGACGCCGGCAGCACGCCAGTCCAGAGCAGCGGGGTCGCGCTGAGCCGTCACCCGGATCGTTGTGCCACCGATCGCGATGCCGTCATCCGTGTGACTCACTCGCTCCCGCAACGGCCCGTACGTCGAGTCGTACTGCAACAGGTTCGCCAGCGTGGCGGTGTCCGTGATGTCGTTGATCGACACCACCTCGATCGTCTCGGTCCCCCGCTCGAGCGCACCCCGCAGGAAGTTCCGCCCGATCCGTCCGAACCCGTTGATCCCTACTCTCACAGTCATCTTTCCCTCCTCAGCAGCGAATTGGGCATTGACGCCCGGGCGTACTACTCCGTTCGCCTACGTCACTCTCCAAACAAAGACCGAGTACGCACCTGGTTTGTGACCCGCGCACTTGCCCTTCAGGACCTAGATCCCGGCGAAGTACTCGGGGTCGCCGCTCGGCGCCACGGCCCGGAGAACGGGCGGCGTGGGCGGAGTACTAGTTGGTGGTGTGGCGTTGGAGGAGCCAGACGGAGGGGACGGCGAGGGTTGCCAGCACAATCAGGATGTGGATGGTGGCGCCGTAGAGTTCGACCGCTGTGATGCTGAGGACTGCCGCGAGGTAGCCGACGGCCAGTTGGCCGATCGGGCTGGCGATGAAGGAGCCGAGCATGTCGTACGACGCGACGCGGGAGATCTTGTCCAGCGGGATGTGCTGACCGAGGGCGGTCTCCCAGCCGATGCCGAACAGCTCGAAGCCGAGGCCGACCAGGAACGCCGCCGCGGCGATCGTCAGCGTGTGCGGCGCCAGTGCCAGGCAGACGAACATCGGTGCCGACACGAGCATGCCGGCCATGCCCAGGCGGAGCGGGTGGCGCGGTTTGAGCCGGATCATCAAGATGCCCCCGGCAATCAATCCGGCGCCGAAGCTGGCACTGACCACGCCCCAGCCGACCCGGCCGAAGGTGTCGTCCGCGATGACCGGGCCGAGTGTGCTGTAGCACGCGGTGAAGATCATGTTCAGGAAGAGGAACGACAGCACGACGACCCAGACCCACTGCCGGGAGATGAACTCCGTCCAGCCCTCTCGCAGGTCGGACAGCATCGACGTCGTCACCCGCTCGATCCGCGGCAGCCTGAGCCGCGCCAGCAGAGCCGCCGCGAGGAGGAAGGTGACCGCGTCCACCAGCAGCCCGGCCGCGGGCCCGGTGAATCCAACGATGACGCCGGCCACCGCACCGCCGCCGATCATCGCGACCGATCGCGCGAACCCGGACACCGCGTTGGCCTGCGGCAGTTCGGCCCGGTCCACGATCGACGGCAGGATCCCGACCATCGCCGGCATCACGAACGCGGCGGCGATCCCGTTCACCGCCTCGATCGCGGCCAGCTGCCAGATCTGCGCGTGCCCGGACAGGATCAGGCCGGCGGCGAGCGCCTGGGTCAGGCCGCTGACGGTGTTCGCTACCACCAGCACCAGACGACGCGGCAGCCGGTCGGCGATGACGCCGCCGATCAGCAGGAACACCACGTTCGGGATGCTCCGGGCCGCCAGCACGATGCCGACCGCGGTCGCCTCGTCCGACACGTCCAGGACGGCGAACACCAGCGCGATCGGGGCGATCGAGGAGCCGAGCAGCGAGACGAACCGGGCGCTGAGGAAGATTCGGACGTCGCGGTGACGCAGTACTGCGAGGTCCTCGCGCCAGGTCAACCAGTCACCGGACGTGACGGGACCGAGCCGTGGCTGCGGCGGGCGGGGCGGGCAACGGTCACCATCCGCATTCTGCCAGACCTGCCGTTCACGGCCGGATCTCGCTACATTTGGGTATTGGGCTCCGTCGAACAGCAGGAGGCTCCGTGAAGATCAACGACGTATTGCGCGGTAAAGGCAACCAGGTCGTCACCATCTCCCCAGAAGCCACCGTCACCGAACTCCTCGCGCTGCTCGCCGAGCACAACGTCGGTGCGGTGGTGGTCAGTCCGGACGGTACGTCCCTGGCGGGCATCGTCTCCGAGCGCGACGTGGTGCGGCTGATGAACGGTACTCCGGACGCGGGCGAGGTCCGGGTCAGCGCGATCATGACCTCCGAGGTGCACACCTGCGGCCCGGACGATCACATCGACAACCTGATGCGGCTGATGACGGACCGTCGGATCCGGCACGTCCCGGTCGTCGTCGACGGCTCCCTGACCGGCATCGTCAGCATCGGCGACGTGGTCAAGACCCGGATCGGCGAGCTCGAGTTCGAGCGCGAGCAACTCTCGAACTACATCTCAGGCTGACCTCACCGCCTTCCATCGGTACGGCGACAACTCGGCCGCGGCCGGGTTGTCCGGCCTGCCGTGCTCCCGGCCGGGTCTAGATTTCCGGCATGGAGCCGACACCACCGCCGACCGGACCGATCGGACCGCCGCCCGGGTCACAAGGCCCGGGCCACCCCGGACCGCCGCAAGGCAGTGGCCCGCCCTACCCGCCCGCCGACCCGAACCAGCCCGCCCAGAGCTACCCACCCCCGGGCCAGAGCTACCCACCGCCGCCCCAGGGCTATCCACCACCCCAGGGCTATCCACCACCCGGCCAGGGCGGCTACGGGCAGGGTGGCTATCCGTCTGGGCCAGGCGGGTACGGGCAGGGTGGTTACCCGCCTGGGCAGGGCTTCCAGCCGTACCCGGGCGGTAACCAGCCGGGGCAGCGGCGCGGTACCAGCACGTTGGCGATCCTGACCTTCATCTTCGGGTTGCTCGCCGCCGTGCCGGTCGCGATCGTGCTCGGCATCATCGCGCTGACGAAGATCGCCAAGACGGGCGAGAAGGGCCGGGGCCTCGCGATCGCCGGTATGACGTTCGCCGGTCTCTGGGTGGCGGGCTTCATCGCCGCGGCCGCCCTGGCCGGTCCGTCCGAGCCGGACCGGGACGCCTCCGGCCAGGTCACCACCACGCAGAACGTGTCGTCGAACAAGCTCCGCGTCGGCGACTGCGTGACGGAGATCAAGGAGGGCGAGGTCCGCGACATCAAGGTGCAGCCTTGCAACCAGCCGAACGGTGGCAAGGTGTACGCGGTGTTCAACCTGCCCGCCGGCAAGTGGCCCGGGCTCACCCAGGTCCAGGCGGCGGCCGAGAAGGGCTGCACCGACCGGTTCAAGACGCTCAAGCAGCCGGCCAACCAGCCGTCGGACATCTGGTACCTGCACCCCACCGAGGACAGTTGGAGCCTCGGCGACCACGGCACAACCTGCCTGGTCGCCCCCAAGTAGCACCGAGCGCCGCGTCCCGCAGTACTACGGGTCGCGGCGCCGGCGTACTGCGAAGCGCGGGTACTGCGAAGGGCGGGGTGCTGCCGGGTCCGGCGTTGCGGGACCGGGCCCGGCAGCACTTCGGTTAGTACCTGGTCACTGCGGCGTAGGCATCGACGATGCCGTTGCCGTAGAACCCGTTGAAGCTCCGGGTGCCCTCACAGAGCGCGTTGAACTCGTCAGGCCGCCCCTCGTTGGTGTAGGTCTGCAGTGGCGGGGTCGGGCAGGGCCGCTCGGCCGCAGTACCGAGCAGGATCTTCGCCACTCGGTCAGGAGCCAGCCCGAACGAGTTGTGCCGTCCCTTCTTGCCGTACTCGCTGACGATCAGCGCGGCGACACCCGTCGTGTGCGGCGACGCCATCGATGTCCCCTGCAGCACGTAGTAGTACCCACAGCGGGTGAAGTCGGTGACCCCGCGCGGGCACTGCTTCTGCGCTCCGGCCGCAAGACCGGTGGCGGTGATGTTGCCGGCCGCGTCGACGAAACCGGCCACTTGCAGCGCGTTGAGCGGATACGTCGACAGGATCAGGTTCGCGTTCGTCCGGTGTGCCGGCGTACCGAAGAAGTCGCGGAACCAGCCACCCGGTGCCGACACCTCGATCTGCTCGAGACCGTAGTTCGAGTAGTCCGCCTTCTTGCCGGACGGCCCGAGCGCGGAGACGCCGATCACGTGCGGCCCCTCGACCGGCAGGTCAACGCAGGTCGCGTTGTCGATCGGCCGCGGGTAGGCGGTCCCGACCGGGAAGTCCGGGCTGCTGATGTCGGTCCGTGGCTTGCCCAGATCCTCGTGGTTGTTGCCGAGCGAGCCGACCAGCGTGACGCCCTTGTTGTGCGCGTAGTTCAGAGCGCGGCGCATGATCTGGATGATGGCCCGCTGTTCCGCCTGGGCTTCCGGACTGTCGGCCGGGTTGCTCACACAGTTGTAGAGCCACGGGTCGACGTAGAAGGACATGTTCACCACGTCCAGGCCGACGTCACCCGCGTAGGTGAGCGCCTCGGTCACCGGGCCGAGGAACACGAACCCGCTGTCCTGCCCGCCGCGGATCTCCACCAGCGTCACGCCGGGCGCGACACCGGAGACACCGGTCCCGTTGGCGGCGGCGCCGATCGTGCCGGCCACGTGCGTGCCGTGACCGCTGTCGTCCCAGCCGACCGGGTCGACACAGCCGCGGAACTCACAGACTCCGTCGATCTCGGGCAGGTCGGGCGCGAAGTTGCGGGACAGCTTCCAGTCGAAGTTCGGCGCGATGTCGGGGTTCCGCGCGTCGATCCCGGAGTCGAGGACGCCCACCTTGACCGCCTTCTTGCCCGGCTGGACCTTGCGGGCCAGATCCGAGCGCACCATCTTCAGGCCCCAGAGCTGCGTGTCCAGCGGATCGAGCTGCCGGCCGTTGTTCTTCTTGGCCGAAGCCTTGCCCTTGGCAGCAGAACTCCTGCCCTTGGCAACCGCACCGAGGTGCTCCTGCTCGACCAGGTTCGGCCGGGCCTGCGGCAGTTTCCCGATCGGACGGCTCCGGGCGGCTCCCTGGATCGCCGACGAGGCCGACACCTGGCCGACGAAGCCGGACGCGGCGGCCCGGACCGTCATCGTTCCGAGGTTGGCGTTCTCCTTCACGACCTGGCCACCCGCCGCCTTGACGGCAGCCAGCGCCTGGGCGTGGTTCGCCCCGGCCTCGAGCAGAACCAGGTACTCGGTGTTGCCCCCAGCCACCGACGTCGTACCGGCTCCGGCGGTGACCGGAACTGCCAGCGTCGCGGCCAGCAGCGCGGTGGCTGCCGCAGCTGCGCACAACGATCTACGGACGTCTCTCACGAGCGGATCCCCTCCCTGAAGTGAGTGTGACCCGCACAAACTAAGCCCGCGCGGCGCGGTCCACCAGGGTCCGGAAAGGGGCCGACGTTGTCAGGATCCGGCAATCAAACGGCTGACCGGATCGGACCGGCTCAGGTCCGCTACGGGTCGGGCTCAGACCTGGCTGAAGGCGAACAGGATGCCCGCGAACAGCCCCCGACCCTGAGCAGAAGGTAGTCAGCCGTCAGCTCAGCTCGGTGATATCGCCCATTCCCAGCCCGGTGAGCTGGTCGCGGACGTCCTTGGCCTCCCCCACGACGACCACCAGCAGCCCGTCGGTTCCGACGTACCGGCGGTAGGCCTCGGTGGCCGTCTCCGCGGTGGTCGCGGCGATCTGGGCGAGGTACGTGTCCGCGAAGTCGAGCGGAACGCCCGCGGCGATGTTGCTGCCGACCTGCTGGGCGATGGAGTCCGCCTGCTCGTACCGCAAGGGCGCGGTACGGATCAGGCTGTCCTGGGCTTCCCGGACCTCGCGCTCGGTGAGGCCGTCGCGGGCCTCGCGCAGGATCCGCAGCGCGTCGGTGATCGCCGCGCCGGTCACCTCCGTACGGACCGAGCCGCCAAGGCTGAAGGTGCCACCCTTGCGCGGCGCGGTGAAGCTGGTCCGCGTGCCGTAGGTGTAACCCTTCTCCTCGCGCAGCACGGTGTCGACGCGGGAGGTGATGGTCCCGCCGACGACGTGGTTCGCGACCGCGGCCGCTCCCCAGATGTCCTCGCGGCGGTCCGGTCCCGGGCAGCCGATCAGCAACTGGCTCTGCACCGAACCCGGCCGGTCCACCAGCACGAGCCGGTCTCCGGTGAGGAACAGCGGCTCAGGAGTCTCGATCGCCGAGGCTGCCTCGGACGTCCACGAGCCGAACGCATCGTCGATGATGCCGGCCACGTCGACGCCGGTGGCGTCACCCGCGAACAGGATCTGCGCTCGCGCCGGACCGATGTTCTCCCGGTAGAACCGGGCCACCTCGACGTTGGTGAGCGGCCGGATGGTGTCCGGAGTACCGGCGGTCGGGCGGGAGCGGCGCGTCTGCGCGTCGAACAGGTGCGCGGAGAACGCCTCGCGCGCCCGGTACCCCGCGTTGGCTCGCTCCTGGTTGATCTCGCCCAGCCGGATCGTCACGTGCCGTCCGACGTCGGCCTGGTTGAAGGCAGGCCGGGTGATCGCCTCGGCGAGCAGCTTCACGGCCGGCGCCAGCTGGGACACCGGCACGGAGATCTCCACGTGCAGCGCGTCCGAGCTGACATCCACCCCGTACGCCGCGCCGTGGCGCTCCAGGGCGGCGGCGAACTCGTTGGCGGACTTCAGCTCGGTGCCCTCGTCGAGCGTGCGCGACATGATCGTCGCGACCCCCTCGAGCTCACGCGGCTCCGCCACCAGCGGCATGGCGATCGTGACCCGCACGGTGGCGACGTACTGCCCCGGCCGGTCGAACACGTGGACCGGCGTCCCGGCCGCGGTCGCCGTACTGGTCGCTGCCGGGAACTTCCACGGCCGCGGCGGCGCGACAGCGGGCGGTGTGGTCAAGGCCTGGCTCGTCATTCCTGCTCCCCTGCTTCCCCGGCACTCGCCGGTACTCCGGCGGTCTCCGGTGCTTCGGCGCTCGCCTGGTCTCCGGCGGTCTCCTGGCCTGCGGTCTCCGGGCGGCGGTAGGTCACCTGGGCGCGGCCGGCGGCGCGGATCCACTGCTGCGCGGCCGCCTGGACCTGCTCGGTGGTCACCGCGCGGATCTGGTCGATCCGAGTGTTGATCCGGTTCGCGTCGCCGAACAGCAACGCGTGGTGCGAGATCTCGTCGGCGCGTCCCGCGCAGGTGGCCAACTGCTCTAGCCAGTCACGCTCCGCCTGGGCCTGCACGGTGAGCAGTTCGTCGGCGGTGATCCCGCCCTCGGCGAGCTTCTCGACCTCCTCGACCAGCGCGTCCTCGACCTTCTGCAGGTCGATGCCGTCCGACGCGATGCCGGTCAGCGTGCCGAACGAGACGCCGCCGATCAACGGCAGCGCACCACCCGACACCGACTGCGCGATCTGCTCGTCGCGGACCAGGCGGCGGTTCAGCCGGCCGCTCTGACCGCCGGCGAGCACGTCGAGCGCGAGCGCCGCCGCGTCCAGCTCTTGCGAGCCGTCCACCGGCAGCCGGAACATCATCGTGATCAGGTCCGACGGGACGTCCTCGACCACGTCGTCGCGGAACACCCCTTCGATCGGGCCGACCGTCCCGTCCGGAGCGGCCGGCGGCTGCGGGATCGCCGGCAGCTGACCGAAGTACCGCTTGGCCGCGTCGAACGCGTCCTCCTCGGACACGTCGCCCACGATCGTCAGGACCGCGTTGTTCGGCCCGTAGTGCCGGCGGAAGAACGCCTGCACGTCCTCCAGGCTCGCGGCGTTCAGGTCCTCCATCGAGCCGATCGTCATGTGCGCGTACGGGTGGCCGTCAGGGAAGGCGAGCCGGACCAGCCGCTCGTACGAGTCGCCGTACGGCCGGTTGTCGTAGCTCTGCCGCTTCTCCTCCTTCACCACGTCGCGCTGGTTGTCGAGGTTCTCCTGGTTCACCGCGTCGAGCAGGTAACCCATCCGGTCGGCCTCGAGCCACAACGCCAGATCAAGCCCGCCGCTGGGCAGCGACTCGAAGTAGTTGGTGCGGTCGAAGAAGGTGCTCGCGTTGAGGCTGGCGCCGGCGTTCTCCAGCAGGCTGAAGTGCTGCCCGGACTCGACGTTGCGCGATCCCTGGAACATCAGATGCTCGAAGAGGTGCGCGAACCCGGTCAGACCCGGCGGCTCGTGGCGCGACCCCACGTCGTACCAGAGATTCACAGCGACGATCGGCACAGCCCGGTCAGAGCTGACGACAACGCGCAACCCGTTGTCCAACGTCTGCTCGGCAAGGGGGTAAGTCAGCGGCATATCGCCACCCTACGTGCTCCCCCACCCCCACCCCCCGACCGTTCGCCACCAGCGCACACCACCCCGGCACCGCGCCACCTGCTCTTCACGGCGGGGGCGCGACCTGCGGCAGCCCGCCACTCGGACTTTGTGATGTCGAGCTGGGCAGGCAGCGCACAGCTCGACTAGCCGCCTCGCCCTGAATCGCGTGGATAGTGAGCCGCGCGTCCAGTAGCCAGATCAAGTCGCGACAGCTCTGCCCCCAATCTCCTGATACTGCGGTTGTACCCACATTTGGGCACACTCGCAGTATCGAGTGTCAGGCGCCCGGAGCTCCGCTTTGATGCGGAGGAGTCTCAATGTCTGTGCCAAGCCGTGGGGTGGGCATGTCCCTGGGTGAGTGGTGCGGTGTTTGAAAGCCGGCGCGCGTGCCTGGCAACTTCCGAGGATGGGTGAGCGGCGTACGAGGGGAAAGGAGGTACTGCGTTCTTTCTGCGCCTCGACCGCCCCGGCACGCGTGGAGGTTGGCGTCGCGAGCGACCACGTCCTGTCGTTCGGTACAGCCCGAGCCGCAGCCTCGCGGTGGATGTCTCGTCAGACGAGCCGGGCCGCGCGACCCCGGGTGGATGGGAGCGGGCGACGTAGGAGCTGCCTGGGCGACTGGTGTCCGAAGCCTGGTGCCTGCGCATCCTGCACGCAGAGTGCCGCGCTGGCTTGGAGCCAGCGCGGCACCAGACCACCCGTTGTTGCTGAGCGGCGACGGAGGAACTGCGGCCCCGGAGGGCGGGAGCAAGGCGACGTAGGAGCCGCGTGGGCCGGAGTACTAGCCCTTGATGGCACCGCCGAGCGCGAAGGCGCCGCCGAGCTTCCTGCTCAGGAGGAGGTAGAGGACCAGGACGGGGAAGGTGTAGATGAGGGAGTAGGCGGCGAGTTGGCCGTAGTTGGGTTCGCCGTACTGGCCGAAGAAGGTGAAGATGCTGACTGAGGCGGGGAGGCGCTCAGGGGAGAGCAGGAGCATGAAGGGGACGAAGAAGTTTCCCCACATGCCGATGAAGGTGAAGATCAGCACGACCGCGATCCCGGGCCACATCAGCGGCAGGACGATGCGGTAGAGGGCCTGCATGCTGCCGGCACCGTCGACCCAGGCTGCTTCCTCGAGCGAGATCGGTACGCCGTCCATGAACGTCTTGGTCAGCCAGATCGCGAACGGGAGCGAGGCTGTCGCCATGAACATGATCGTGCCACCGAGGGTGTCGATCAGGTTCAGCTGGACGAACAGCCCGTACACCGGCACCATCACCGCGGTGATCGGCAGCCCGGTGCAGAACAGCACGGTCAGCAGGAACGGCCGGTTGAACTTCGTCTTGAACCGCGACAGCGGGTAGGCCGCGAGCACCGCGCAGATCATCGTGAGCAGCGCGGCACCGCCACACAGCACGATGCCGTTGAAGACCGGCCGGTACGTCGTGTCGGTGTTCAGCACAGCGCGGAAGTTCTCGAAGGTCGGGCTGGTCGGGAGTTCGACCCGCAGTCCCGCCGTCCGGTTGATCGATGCGAACAGCACCCACAGCAGCGGCAGGACGAACAGCACCCCGATCCCCAGCAGGATCAGGTTCGCGGTCAGCTTGCTGACACGGTCGCGGGCGATCATGCGGCCTCCGAGTTCAGTCCACGTAGGTAGATGAGCGAGAACACCGCGCCGATCGCCAGCATCACCAGCGCGATCGCGGTGCCGTAGCCGATCTGCGAGAAGCTGAACGCCTGTTCGTACATGTAGAGCGGCAGGGTCTGGCTCTTGGTCCCGGGTCCACCGCGTGTCATCGCGTAGATCAGGCCGAAGACGCTCAGCGTCTGGAGCGTGATCAGCATCAGGTTGGTCATGATCGCGCGGGAGATCATCGGCAGCGTCACCCAGAGCAGCCGCCGCCCACCGGAGGCTCCGTCCATCTCGGCGGACTCCTCGATCTCCTTCGGTACCTCGCTCAGCGCCGCGGAGTACACCAGCATCGAGAACGCCGTACCGCGCCAGATGTTCGCCAGCGAGACGGCGATGATCGGTGCCGCGTACAACCAGTCCTGGCCGGGTAGCCCGACCTTGTGCAGGATCACGTTCAGGGTGCCGTCGTCGTTGAAGAACGCGCTGAGCAGGTACGCCGCGACCACCTCGGGCAGCACCCAGGCGCCGATCACCGCGGTACCGACGAAGTTGCGCACCAGCTTCGTCGACCGGCGCATCAGCAGGGAGAGTCCGAGCCCGAGGGTGTTCTGGCCGATGATCGCCGAGACCAGCGTGAAGACCAGGGTGAGCCAGATCGAGTTGGTGAAGGCCGAACTGCCGAAGGCCTTGCGGAAGTTGTCCAGCCCGACGAACCTCACGTTCGCCGCGCCGGTGCCGGTCAGCGCCATGTTCGTGAACGCGGCGTAGATGCAGTACAGGATCGGGCCGGCCAGGAAGACCAGCATCAGCCCGATGGCCGGTGCCAACGGCAACATCTTGACGGTCTTGGCGAAGCGCGGCGGACCGCTCCGTCCGGCTTTCTCGCCGGACGGAACGGACACCGCGGTAGCAGACGTCGTCACAGGGGAATCCCTTCGAAGGCTCTGCTTACTGGCTCTGGCTCTCTGTGGTCGTCTTGTCCTTGCCGACGATGCCTTCGACCGCCTCGTCATAGTTCTTGGCGGCTTCCTCCGGCGACGACTGGCCGGTCATCACGGCCTCCATCGCGGTGATGATCTCGTTGGAGACCTTCGGGTACTCCGGCAGCGCGGGCCGGTACACGGTCACGCCGACCAGGTCGGTGAAGAACTGGGTGCTCTTCGCGGACGACTTGTAGCCGGCGTCGGAGGCGACGTCCTTGCGGACCGCGATCTGCGCGCCGTCGGTGGCGTACTTGGTCGCGTTCTTCTGCGTCTGCAGGGTCTTGATGAAGTTCCACGCGGCGTCCGGGGCCTTCGACTTCGCCGGGATCGCCCAGGTCCAACCACCGGAGAGGCTGACCTTGCCCTTGCCCTCGCCGCCCTGGGTCGGCATCGCGGTCTGGCCGAGGACCTCGGTCCACTGCGGCCACGGCTTGGCGCCGGTCTTCTGCCAGTTGTTGTAGAGCCAGGAGCCGTCGAGCGCGATCGCCAGCTTGCTGTTCGGCAGCAGGTCGCTGCCGACCTTGTTGCCCCAGTTCGGGTCGAGCGACTGCTTCGGCTGCGGGGCCAGGCCTTCGCTGAAGACGGTCTTGACGAAGTTCAGCGAGTCCTTGAAGCCCTGGCTGCCGACGACCCACTTGGACTGGTCGAAGTTGTAGAGGGTGTCCTTGGTGCCGTAGAGCAGCATCTCGAAGCCCTGCATCGCGGACGCCTCACCCATCGGCTTGCCGGAGTAGACGTTCAGCGGGATCACGCCGGGCACCTTGGACTTGATCGTCCGGGCGGTGGTGAGCACGTCGTCCCAGGTCTTCGGCTGCCAGTCGGCCGGCAGCCCGGCCTTGGCGAACAGCTGCTTGTTGTACCACAGCGCCCGCGTGTCGGTGCCGTCCGGTACGCCGTACGTCTTGCCGTCCTGGCCCTTCGCGGCACCCTTCGCGGTGTCCTCGAACTGGGACCAGTCCGACCAGCCCTTGATGTAGTCGTCCAGCGGCTTCAGATACCCCGCGGTGATGTCGGAGTTGATCAGGAAGGTGTCCTCGTAGACGATGTCCGGCGCCGTGTTCGGCGACCGCATCATCAGCTGGAGCTTGGTGTAGTAGTCGTTCTCACTCGCCACGATCGGCAGGATCTCGACCTTCGAGCCGGGGTTGGCGGCCTCGTACTCGGCCTTCGCGCCGGTGAGGAAGTTCTTCATCACCGTGCCGGGCCCCCATTGCTGGTAGGCGATCTTGATGTTCGCCGGACCGGCGCTCTGTGAGCTGCCCGCCTCCGGTGTCTTGGTCGTCGATCCCTGGCTGCAGGCCGAGACCCCCAGCAGGAGCGCGCCGACGGCGAGTACACCCGCCCGCTTGAAACCGTTCTTCATGGCCATTACATCCACCTTCGGGCAATCGTTGTCATCCCGGTCCGACAGCCCGATCTAGCGGGCTTTCCCGTGACGGTAGGAGTCCCAGACCAGTGAAGTCAATGGTTGACAGACAACGTTGTCCCCGTTCAGGCGCTGCTGCGCGGTGACCGGGTCGTAACGATCCGGTCACCGCGCAGTCATCTGTCAGACGGTAACGGGTGACGCCTCGTGACGAGCAGGTACGACGCGCCGGGTGCGGCTGCGCATCGCGCCGAGGCCGCAGAGCACCAGTCCGGCGACGAACCAGCAGGTGAGGACCAGGAACGGCCCGGCGGACCCGGCCCCGTCGAAGAAGCTCACGGAGCGCAACGCAGTACCGGCTGCTCCGGGCGGCAGAAGTTGCCCGAGCGCACCCCAACCGCTCGGAAGCATCTCCGGTGCGCTGGTCAGACCTGAGAGCGGGTTACCGAGCAGCATCATCGTCGCGGCGCCCACGGCCAGACCCACTCGGCCGAACAGCCACTCGAGGCCCAGCAGGGTGAGGCTGATCGCTCCGATCGAGAGCGCGATCACACTCGCGTTGACCCAGTAGTTCCCCTCGAGCGAGCCCAGCCAGTACTGCAGCACGGCGGTCAGCGCCAGTCCCCCCGTGACCGCGAACGTGACCGCTCCGGCCATCCGGCGGCTTCCACCCTTGACCAATTGGGTCAGCCCCGCGGCGGCGATGATGCCGCCGAGCACGAGCGGCAACGCCCCGGCCGCCAGACCGGCACCCCGCGGATCGTCCTGCGGCAGCGGTACGACGTCGGTCACCTTGGGTGCGGCCTCCTGGTTCTGAGCGGCCATCCGCGACGACAGCTGAGTGAGGATCTGCGCGACCGCGGGCCCACCGGCCGAGGCGGTGAGCACCTCGGGGCTCTGCGGGTCGAGCACGACCGCGCCGTACACGTCGCGGTTCTCGATCGCCTTGACGGCGGCAGCGCGATCCTGCACGGCGGTCACCTCGAAACCACCGGGCATCGCCTGCTCCAGCCCGCCCTGCATCTGCGCGACTGCCTGCTGCGGTCCTGCCACGGCGATCGGCAGGTCGCGCGGTTCCGAGCGCGCGGCCGGCCAGGCGAACGCGATCAACAGCACCGTGAGCAGCGCGGTGAGCAGGGTGACGACGGCCACCACCGGGGGCCGGCGGCTCTCCTCGGCGACGGTTGGCTCGGACATCTCGGTCAGCTCCTCAAACAAAAGGAATGAACGTTCTTTATTGGTTCGAGCCTGACGCCGTTCAGCTGACTTGTCAAGAACGGACATTCGTTTTATGTTTTAGCCATGCCCAAGGTCTCCGACGAGCACCGTCTCGCGCGCCGTCAGCAGATCGTCGCCGCGGCCCGGACCTGCGTCGCCGAGCAGGGGTTCCACAAGACGACGATGGCCGACGTGATCCGCGAGTCCGGCCTGTCCGCGGGCGCCGTCTACGGCTACTTCAAGAGCAAGGACGAGATCGTCGCCGCGATCGCCGACGACGCGCTGAGCTCGGTGGACCGGCTGTTCGAGGAGATCCTGGCCCGGGAGGAGCCGCTGACCCCGCTCGCTGCCCTGGAGGCGGCTGTCGAGCACGTCGCCTTCGTCGCCGGTCAAGCGGGTGGCGATGTGACGAAGGTCGGGATCCAGGCCTGGGCGGAGGCGCTGCACAACGAAGCGATCAAGGCGATCGCCAGCGAGAAGTACCGGATGCTCCGCGGCCATTTCGTCGAGGTCGCCCGGCGCGCGCAGGCCGACGGCACGGTCGACCCGGACACCGACCCGGAGTACATCGCCCAGGTCCTCTTCGGGCTGATCCCCGGCTTCATCCTGCAGCGGCTGATCCTGGGCGATGTGACCCCGCAGAGCTACACCGCCGGCCTTGCCGCCCTTCTCCCCCGCTGATCCCCATCATCAACCGGAGCGGGAACACCAGAGCGGCGACAGACGTCGTCCCCCGTAGGAGGTGGGACCGATCGACGGTATCTGGATGCTCTTCGCGGCTCTGGCGGTGGTCGCCGGGTTCCTGGTCCTGCTCGCCCGGGCCGCCGTCCGCGCCCGGCGCCGCGGCATCAGCGGCTCGATGATGGGGCCGTTCGACGAGATGTGGCGGCCCACTGCCGCAGAGTCCCAGGTCGAACTGCAGATCCAGTCCGAACGTAAGAAACCCCTTCCCTCCCCCGAGGACCTTTGATGAGCAACAAGCGGCAACTGGATCGTGCGGGCCTCGACGAACTGCTGGCGGAAGCCGGCGTGGGTCCCGCAGCCTCCTCCGAAGAGCTGACCGAAGGAACCTTCAACACGGTCTACCGGATCGGCCGACCCGACGGAGACCTGATCCTCAAGCTCTCTCCCGACCCGGACGCGCCAGGGCTCACCTACGAGCAGGACCTGATCCACACCGAGGCCGAGTTCTACCGCGCGGCGCTCGGCCAAGCCCCGGTCCCCGAGGTCGTGCACGAAGGCGAGGATTACCTGCTGATGACCGCCCTCCCCGGTACGACGTTGCAGAGCGCGGGGGCGGACGCCGGAGTACGGGGTGAGCTCGGCGGGATCGTGGCGAGCCTGCACGAGGTGACTGGCACCGGCTTCGGCTATCCGCAGAAGGGCCTCGTGCAGCGGTGGAGCGAGGCCTTCCTGTCGATGGTGGACGACGTTCTCGGTGACGCCGAGCGGTACGCCGTACGGCTGCCACGCCCGGCCGAGCAGATCTGGCAGGCGGCCCTCGATCGCAAGGACCTGCTGGACGACGTACGGACGCCGCGGTTGATCCACTTCGATCTGTGGGACGGCAACGTTCTCGTCGAGGACGGGCGGATCACCGGGCTCGTCGACGGTGAGCGGGCGTTCTGGGGCGACCCGGTGGCCGAATTCGTCTCGCTGTCGCTGCTCAGCAGCCTCGACGAGGAGTTGCTGGCCGGCTACGGCTCGGATGTCGACCGAGAGAAGCTCTCGCTGTACCGCGTCTACCTCTACCTGATCATGCTCGTCGAGGGGACGCCCCGCGGTTACACCGGTGCTCGGCACGAGGGCCTGGTGAAGCTGGTCGAGAACCACCTGCTGACCGAGCTGGGCGCCCTCGAACAGGGGAGTTAGCACTACCCCGATCGGCTGCCCAGCTCCCTGGGGAGGCTGCTCGCGCGTCCGTAGCGTCGTGCTCGTCAGTCGGAGCACACAAGGGGTTGGCCATGAGGCGCAAGCAGCGAACCATCAGCAGGACAGGCGATTCGGTCGTTCTGCACGACGTACGCCGGGTCTACGGCCGGGGCAACAACGCCGTCGTCGCGCTCGACGGGACCAGCATCAGCTTCGCCCGCGGCACCTTCACCGCGGTGATGGGACCCTCGGGTTCCGGCAAGAGCACCTTCCTGCACTGCGCCGCGGGGCTGGACCGGCCGACCTCCGGCACGGTGACGATCGACGACCAGCCGCTCGCCGGGCTCAACGAGAAGCAGTTGACCGAGCTCCGCCGCGAGCGGATCGGCTTCGTCTTCCAGTCGTTCAACCTGCTGCCGGCCCTCACGGTCTGGCAGAACGTCACGCTGCCGCAGGAGCTCGACGGCCGCCGTCCGAACCGCGCCGGCGTCCGCGACGTGCTGGAACGCGTCGGCCTCGGCGACAAGCAGAAGAAGCGTCCGGGCGAACTGTCCGGTGGACAGCAGCAGCGCGTCGCGATCGCCCGCGCACTGGTCGCCCGGCCCGCGGTGATCTTCGCCGACGAGCCGACCGGCGCACTGGACACCCAGACCGCGGCCGACGTCCTCGAACTGCTCCGTGAGCCCGTTCGCAGCCAGGGACAGACCGTGGTGATGGTGACGCACGACCCGGTCGCCGCGTCGTACGCCGACCAGGTGGTCTTCCTGGCCGACGGCATGCTCGCGGGCAGCCTGATCGCGCCGACGGCCGAGCAGGTCGCCGACCGGATGACCCACCTCGGCGCCCGCGCCGCCTCGGTCGCATCGCTGGCCAGGGCGGCCGGCCGATGATCCGCCTCGCGCTGCGCACCCTGCGCTACCGCAAGGGCGGTTTCATCGCGACCTTCGTCGCCGTCGTGTTCGGCACCGCGATCGTGCTGGCCTGCGGCGGCCTGATGGAGACCGGCATCCGGTCGAACGTTCCGCCGGAGCGGCTGGCCGGCGCTCCGATCGTTGTCTCTGGCAAGCAAAGCCATCTGCGTCCAGGCGCCGAGGACGCCACTCCGCTGGTCGAGCAGGTCGGCGTCCCCGCGGCTCTCGTGGAAAAGGTCCGCGGGCTCGACGGAGTCACCGACGTGATCGGCGATCTGACCTTCCCTGCACCTGTACTGCGGGGTCCGTCGCCGATGCCGTCCGAGGGTCACAACTGGGACTCCGCCCGGCTCGCGCCCTACACCCTGCAGTCCGGTACTGCGCCCCGCGCGGGCGAGGTGGTTCTCGATGCCACCACCGCCCGGCAGCTCGGTACGCGGGTCGGCGGAAAGGCCCAACTCCTTGCCCAAGGCAAACCAACTTCCTTCAGGGTCAGTGGAATCGCCGCTGGACCGGCGGGTAACACGTTCTTCTCCACGGCCGACGCGACCCGCATCGCCGAGCGTCCGGGCCAGTACTCCGCGCTCGGTGTACTGGTTGCTCCGGGCACCGATCTGAAGGCGCTCCGGAAGAACATCGAGAAGGCCGACGGCAGCGTCTCCGCCCTGTCCGGGATCGATCGCGGACTGGTCGAGCACCCGGACGCCTCTCAGGCCAAGGAGACCCTGATCGCGGTCGCGGGCTCGTTCGGTGGGATCGCGGCGATGACGATGATGTTCGTAGTCGCGTCGACGCTGGCGCTGTCCGCCCAGCACCGGCAACGCGAGTTCGCCCTGCTGCGTGGGATCGGGACCACGCCGGGCCAGGTGCGCCGGATGATCCTGGGCGAGGCGATGGTGGTCTCGCTGCCTGCAGTACTGGTGGGTTGCGTACCTGGTGTGCTGCTCGGGCGGTTCCTGTTCGACCGGCTGGCCGCGAACGGCGTGGCCTCCCCCGAAGTCACCTTCTATCAAGGGCTCATCCCCTTCGCGGCGGGCGCCGGGGCCGCAGTACTGGCTGCTGTCGGCGCGGCGCTGATCGCCGGACGCCGGTCGGCCAAGATCCGCCCGGTCGAGGCGCTGGTCGAGGCTTCGCTGCAACGGAAGTGGTTCAGCTGGGTGCGGTTGCTCTTCGGTCTGCTGTTCCTGGCCGGTGGACTTGCCCTGGTGATCGTCACCGGCGCCGTGATGAGCGGGCCCTTGGCGGGTGCCACTGCGGGACCTGCGGTGCTGTGCTGGGCGATCGGCGTCGCCCTGCTCGGTCCGGTCGCCACGAAGGCCGTCCTCGCCATACTGCGCTGGCCGCTGTACGCGGTGAGCCGGGTGAACGGGCGGCTCGCGATCCTCAACGTGACAGCGCGATCCGTAGCGATGTCGGCCGCGGTGATGCCGGTCATGCTGGCGGTCGGAATCGCCACCGCGAACATCTACATGCAGACCACGCAGGTGGATGCGGCCTCGAAGGCGTTCACCAAGGACCTCCGGGCCGACGCGGTACTCGCCTCCACTGGAGCCGGGCTGTCACCTTCGCTGCTGACCGAGGTGCAGGGCCTGCCTGGCGTGGCCAGCGCGTCCGCCTATGTCACCAGCGTCGGCGTGATCGACGAGCCGCGGAACGCGCCCTTCGACGAGGAAGGCGCCCCACTGCAAGGCATCAGCGCCCAAGGGCCCGATGGTACTGCGCCGGTGCGGCTGACCTCGGGTTCTCTGGCCGGCCTGACCGGCTCGACCGTGGCCTTGCCGGATCGCGTCGCCCTGAAGATCGACCGAGGAGTCGGTACGTCGATCAAGATGACGCTGGGCGACGGTGCCTCCGTGGACTTGCGGGTGGTCGCGACTTTCGCGGCTGAGCGTGGCTACGAGAGTGTCGTACTGCCGGCCGAACTCGTCGCCGCGCACACCACCGACAAGCTGGCGAAGCAGATCCTGATCCGGACCGAACCGGGTACCGACGTGAACGCCTCGCTGGCCAAGCTGGCAGCGACGAATCCGGGTGTGCAGGTGGCCGACCGGGACGCGTTGATCGACGGGAACAACCAGGATCTGCAGACGCAGGCGTGGGTGAATTACCTGCTGGTCGGAATGCTGATCGCGTACACCGCGGTCTCGGTCGTCAACACGATGGTGTCGGCCACGGTCCGTCGGCGCCGGGAGTTCGGTCTGCAGCGGCTCACCGGATCCACCCGCGGCCAGGTCCTCCGCATGCTGACCACTGAAGGTGTCCTGGTCGCCTTGGCCGGAATCACCCTCGGCACCCTGGTAGCTCTAGCCAGCTTGCTTCCCTTCGCCGCCGCGGTCTCGTCCTCGGCGTTCCCGAGCGGCCCGATCTGGATCTACCTGATCATCATCGGCACGGCCTTCTTCCTGACCCTCTTCTCCACCCTCCTCCCAGCCACCACGACCCTTCGAACCCGCCCCGCCGAAGCCGCTGCCCGAACCGACTAACCACCCGACCCCCAGCGCGGGCCGGCACCCCCGGCCCGCGCTCCCCCCTGTCCCGGGCGGCCTCTTGCAGCTGACCTCCTGCTCGGCGTACCGCGTCGGCGTACCGGCTGTCAGAGGTCCAGGTCGCGGTAGAGGCTGCGGTAGTAGTCGGCGACGCGGACGAGGTACTTGCCACGGTCGCCGCGGCAGGGATCCGACGGAGGCGCGGCCTTGATCTCAGCGAGGCTGCAGTCGAGCTGGACGCGGTGTTCGTAGTGGTCGACGTACTGCACGGTCCCGACCGGCAGCGCGATCCGCTGCGCCACCACCCAGGCACTGGTATCGACGATCAGCGCCTGCAGCCCGGCGAACGCCAGGAACCCGTCCACCTCGCCGACCTCGCTCTCAGTGGCCAGAACCGAATAGCCGATCAGCCTCGTCGGCTCGCCGCAACCAACACCCAGCCGGAACTCCCAAGGCTCGAACGGACTCCTCGTCCCAGCTTCCGTTCTCGCGGCATCATGCATCATCCGGTCGATCGTGCGGCGGATCCCGGACGCCGTGACCGTGGCGTTCTTCAGCCGCAGTACGAGCCGCTCGGCGACCAGGTTCAGTTGCATGTTGTACTGCTCGGCGTACCACCTGAGTAGCGCGACCGCGGCGTCCGCGCTCATGCCGTACGCGAGCATCAGCGCACCCTTCGCCTGCTCGATCGCCGCCCGGTTCTCCAGCTCAGCCTGTAGGACCTCGGTCCCGACCGGGAGCGCCTGCGACGGCTGGGCGTCGGTGAGGTCGATCGCGTATCCCTCGACCCTGCTCACCGTCTCCGCGGCGTCACGCGCGGTGGTGCCGATCACCACGATGTTGCGGCTCCGCCCGGACGTGTCGACGATGCGGTGCGGGAAACAGAACGGCTCGCCCTCGCTCAGCACCTTCTCCAGCACCTCGCGCGGCGGGATCAGGTCATCCGGATGCTTGAACGCCAGCAACATCTCGGTAGTGACCCGGGATCCGGCCGGCAGCCCGTGCATGGCGCAGGTCGCCGGCGACAGCCACCAGGTGTCCTCTGCCACCAGATAGCTGAAGGTTCCAACCTGTTCGGCCCCCGTGATCACGCCTCCGGCAAGGGAGGGTGTGCCGGGTTCGATACCGGACATCCCTCAGGCTTACCCCACCCACTCGCCCGAGGGAACCGCCGACCGATCCCCAACCCCCCATCCGTCCGCTCAGCGTTCGCCCGCCACCACGACGCCCCACTCCGCCCGCGCGGCTTCTGCCATTTGGCTGGGACCACTCCCCAGCCGCGTGAACTCTCGCAACCGGACCGGGACCACCTCCAACCACCAGCCGAGGCGTGCTCTTGCCAACAGGGCGGGTCAGCTCGGCTACTGGGCTGGGGTGGGTTCTGCTACTGGCTGGAGGGCGATGGTTGTTGCCTGGACCAGGCCGGCGTTGTTGCGGATCCAGGCCGAGACCGGCAGTTGCAGATCCTCGAAGTCACGCTCCTCCAGCGCCACGGCCGGCGTCGGCACACTCGCACCGAGCTCCGCGAGCACCGGGCGCAGGTGCAGATCCGCGAGCAACTTGTGGCTCGGCGCGGCCGACACAGTCACCGGCACCACGACCGACCCCGCCAGCGCCTGCGGCGGCAGCACATCCAGGAAGCTCTTGAGCAACCCGGTGTAGCTTCCCTTGTACACAGGCGTCGCAAGCACCAGCACCGACGCGGACGACGCCAGTTCGATCGCGCTGTCCAACGCCTCCCGGTTCTCCTCCGAAGCGGCTTCCCCCTGGAAGAACGCCGGCGCGAACGTGACCAGGTCCACCAACTCGTCGATCCGGTACGGCGTACCGAGCTCGGAGGCGAGTAGTTCCGCGACGGCGGCGGCCGCGGCGGCGGTCCGCGACGCCGCTTTGGGGTTTCCCACCACGGTGACGACGGACTGCGGCCAGACGGGCGGGTCCGGCACGATCCGTGGCTCGAAGGCGACTGAGGGCATCGGGACGCATCTCCCAGGGTTCGGCAGTGAGGTCTCGAGCCTAACCAAAGTCGAGCGGGCTACTGGACATTCTCAGATGGTGAACGCCTGGCCCTGAGCTTGACCACGATGAACCACACCACCGCCAGCACAGCCGCCGCCAGGACGACCCACTGCAGCATCCCGACGTAGGACTCGACCACGTTCCACTTCTCGCCCAGCAGGTAGCCGGCGATGATGAGCGCCGAGTTCCACACCAGGCTGCCGATCGCGGTCAACGCCAGGAAGAGCGACAACCGCATCCGCTCCACCCCAGCCGGCACGGAGATGAGGCTGCGCACCACTGGCACCATCCGGCCGATCAGCACCGCCTTCGCGCCGTGCCGGGCGAACCAGGCCTCGGCCTTGTCGACGTCCTCCAGTTTCATCAGTGGGATGCGCGCTGCCAGCGCCCTCGTCCGGTCGCGGCCGAGGATCGCGCCCACGCCGTACAGGGCGAGCGCTCCGACCACAGAACCGAGAGTGGTGAAGATGATGGCACTGACGAGCCCGAGGTCGCCGCGGTTGGCGGCGAAACCGGCCAGCGGCAGGATCACCTCGCTGGGCAGCGGCGGGAACAGGTTCTCCAGCGCCACCGCGAGGCCGGCGCCCGGGGCTCCCAGCCTGTCCATCAGGTCGACAGCCCAGCCGGCCACTCCACCGGTCGGTTCCTGCGTCGCTTGCGCCAGCGCGGTCATCATCACCTGGTTCGTCGAGATCATGGCGTCGACGCTAGGTCTGCGAGCACCGCTCGCACCCTGCGGTCGACCGTAAGATTTCCTCGGCTTTTCCACAGTACAGAACTGTGGAGAACCACAGTCCGCTCTCCATCGGTGCCCACTAACCTTGCCGACATGCGAGAACGGGGAGCACCGCTGCGGCAGAGCCTGAACACCTTGGCGGGTGTCGCGCTCGGTTCCGTACTGGCGATCGCCGAGCTCGCCTTCCTGCTGGTGGCCGGTCTCGGCCTGCTCCCGATCGTTGCCGCGCCTCGCTCACGTGACCGCGTCGTCGGCTACGTCCATCGTTGCTCGCGGCAACTCACCGCCCTCGGGCAACGGCGGCTGGCCCGCTTCCACCAGGTCCGCGACCTCGGCCCGTACTCCGACCGCAGCGCCTTCCGCTATGTCGCCAGGCACTGGCCGGTCGGCATTCTCGGCGGACTCGTGGTGCTGCTGCTCCTTTTCGGCCTGATCGTGGCCGGCTCCATGCTGACCGCCTGGGTCTTCGGCGGCGAGTGGGCCTTCATCGAGGAGGACGGCAACCGGGTGAGCTCCGCGACCGTGCTGGTGGCCGCATTGCCCGGCGCACTGCTGCTCTACCTCAACGTGATGGGCATCGTCGGCGTCGCCGGCCTGGACGAGCGGCTGGCCCGCCGGCACCTCACCCCGTCCGCCGAGGAGGTGCTCTCACGCCGAGTCTCCGAACTGACCCTGAGCCGCGCCGAAGTGGTTCAGGTGGTCAACGACGAGCGTCGCCGGATCGAGCGGGACCTGCACGACGGGGTTCAGCAGCGACTGGTTGCTCTTGGCCTGCTGCTCAGCCGGGCACGCCGTACCGACGACCCCGAGCGCGCCGCCGCGCTGGTCCGGCAGGCGCACGAGGAGTCCGAGCAGGCGCTCGACGATCTCCGCCAGGTCGCCTGGCGGGTCTACCCGACGGTGCTGGACCAATACGGTCTGCGCGACGTCATCGCCGTCCTGGCCGAGCGGTCCAGCATCCCGGTCACCTTGCAGTACGACCTACCGACCCGGCCACCGACCGTGATCGAGACGGTCGCGTACTTCGTTGTCTCCGAGGCGGTCACCAACGCCGCGAAACACTCCAACGCCACCCAGATCGCCATCACTCTCACGCCAACCTCCGAGGCGCCCCTTTCCTCCGGAACCGCCGCGGCGCCGGTCGCCGTGCCTGGTGTGACGGTCACGGTGACGGACGACGGACGAGGTGGAGCGGACCCGACCGGTCGCGGACTCAGCGGCCTGGCGAGTCGAGTCGCGGCCGGCGACGGGACATTCAGCGTCCACAGCCCGATCGGCGGGCCCACCACCATCCGAGCGGAACTGCCGTGCGGATGATCCGGAACCAGAGAGCGGAGTTGCTGTGCGGGTGATCCTGGCCGAGGACTCGACCCTTTTGCGCGTGGGCCTTGCCCGGCTGCTTGTCGAGGAGAACCACGAGGTGCTCGCGGCGGTCGGCGATGGCGATTCCCTGGTGCAGGCTGTCGAATCCGCCGCCGAAGCGGACCTGCCCGACGTCATCGTGGTCGACGTACGGATGCCGCCGACGCACACCGACGAAGGCATCCGCGCCGCGTTGACGATCCGTTCCCGCTGGCCGTCGGTGGGCGTTCTCGTGTTGTCGCAGTACGTCGAGAAGGCGTACGCGACCGAGCTGATCACCTCGGAGCAGGACGGCGTCGGCTATCTGCTGAAGGACCGGGTGATGCGGGTCGAGGAGTTCCTCGCCGCGCTGGAACGCGTCGGCGCGGGTGGTGTCGCCTTCGACCCGGACATGGTCCGCCAACTGCTCGCGCGCACCACTCACACCGATCCGCTCAGCCAGCTCACCAAGCGAGAGCAGGAGGTCCTCGCCGCGATGGCCGAGGGCCACACCAACCCGAGCATCGCCGAGCAACTCTTCATCTCGTAGAGCGCCGTCGAGAAACACATCAACTCGATCTTCGACAAGTTCGCCCTCAACCACGTCACCGGGTACAGCCGCCGAGTCCTGGCCATCCTCCGCTACCTCGGCACCTGACTCCCAACGCCTGACGAAGGCCGGGTCAGGAGTAGGTGGTGGGGTGGAGGGTTGGGAGGCCGGGGCCGGAGAGGTGGGGGTGGGCTGGGGTGGGGCGGTTGGACAGGAGCAGGAGCACGGCGGAGATGGGGCCGCGGATTTCGGGGCCCTGGCCGGCGGTCCAGGGGATGTCGGTGGCGACCAGGCGGACCCCGGCCAGGCGTTTGCGGGCTTTGAAGGGGAAGGACTTTGTCCAGATCCGGTCTGCCGCGGCTCGGGCTGCCTCGGGTGGCATCTCGCGGCGGTAGCCGAGGGGGATGGTTATGTCCTGGCCGTGGATCAGTACGTCGAGCAGGGGATCCGCCGGCGTCGTACCGAGTGGATGGCGGCGCGATCCCGCGTACTGGTGGTACTGCGCGATGATCTGCTCGGGTGAGTGCGTCGCGGCCGCGCGGTGGCCTTCCTCGAGGATGAGCCGGTTGAAGTCGCCCCGGTACCGGATCAGGCCGGCCACCACGGGCCAGGCCCGGGCTTGGGGCGAGGAGATCACGTGCGCGGCGACCGCCTGGACGGTCCAGCCCGAGCACAGGGAGGGCGTCGTCCACTCGGCGGCGCTCAGCCCCGACAGGAATTCGGCGAGACTCGCGCGCTCGGAGTCGACGTACCGCCAGATCTGCTCAACTTCCATCATGGCCCCCGGACATCCGCAACGATCTAGTAAGCCTCTCTGACCATATTAGACAGCTTCTCTGACTACCGGTCAAGATGGGGAGGTGCCGGACGACCTGAATCTCGGATTGCTGCTCTTCATCCCGTACCGCGCGCTGGAGAACCGGGTGTTCGATGCCCTCGCGGCGGCCGGGTTCGACGACTTCACCCCCGCACAGGCGCGGATCTTCCAGCGGATCGGACCAAATGGCACTCGGCTGACCGAGCTCGCCGAACAGGCCCGGGTAACCAAACAGACGGCCGGTTTCCTCGTCGACCAACTCGAGCGCTCCGGCTACGTCCGCCGCGTCCCGGACCCGACCGACGCCCGGGCCCGCCTGGTCCAGATCGCTGAGCGAGGACACCGGACGATGCCCGTCGCCGACGCGGTCGTCGCCGAGGTCGAAGCCGAATGGACCGCCCACCTCGGTACCGCCCAAGCCGCCCAGCTCCGCAAAGCCCTGACCTCCTTGCGAGAGATCACAGACCCGTACGCCTAGGGCGTGTCTGACAGTCCCTGCAGTCGCGAGGAGCTCAGGCGGTTATATTCCTGGTATGGCAACTACGTTCGAGGTGCTCGCCGAGCCGCGGCGGCGGGAGATCCTCGACCTGCTGCGCGGAGGTGAGCGGCCGGTCGGGGAACTGGTCGAGCAACTCCCGCTCAGTCAGCCGGCCGTCTCCAAGCACTTGAAGGTACTGCGCGACGCCGGGCTGGTCGACGTACGCCAGGACGCCCAGCGCCGGTGGTATCGCCTCCGGCCGGCGCCTCTCGTCGAGATCGACGCCTGGCTGGAGCCGTACCGCGACCTGTGGCGCGACCGCCTGGACGCGCTGGAGTCCCACCTCGACCGGATGAGCGACGACCGGTGACTCCTGAAGAACAGCGCGCCCGCCGATGGTGGGTGCGGGGCGGCCGGGTCGGCTCGGTGCAGCGAGCCGGCAAGTTCGTGGAGGACGTCGGCTTCGCGCTGCTCTTCCCGGCACCGCGGCCGATCGGCCCGTCCTTGTGGGAGGCCGTCGCCGGGGAGGACGACGAGCCGTTCGGCACCGGCATGGGCGAGAACGAGCAGAAGGTCTGGGGCTGGAAGGACGAACTCCCCCGCCGCGGACTGGCCTGGTACGGCGCTTACCTCGGCGGGCGTGGCTCATTCCTCTCCCCCGCACTCCTGGCCGTCCTCTATCCAGGAGCGGGTGAACTCGACGACCACGAGGAACTCGAGTTGTCACCGGCAGCGCACGAGATCGCCGAGGCGCTGGCGGTAAAGCCGCTCTCGAGTGCTGCCCTGCGCTCCCTGCTCGGCGACCGCAACAGGTACCAACGAGCGATTGCTGAACTGCAGCGCAACCTGCTGGTCACCACGGCAGGCGTCGAGGAGTCGAGCAACGGGTGGCCCGCCGCGCTCCTGACGTTGACCTGCGAGCAGTTCGACGTCGGCGGCCGCCGCGATCACAGCCAGGCGGCCGCGCAGTACCTCGACACGATGCTCGACACCTCCCCCGCCGAACTGGCCCGGGCCTTCCGCTGGTCCACACCCCAGGCCCGCGAGCTCCTCGACGAACTGGTCGACACCGACCGCGCGACCACCGACGGCCGCCGTTACCAACCGCGCACCGCCTGACGCGCCGGGCCGGAGTGGGGAGCCCGGCGCGTCAGGGAATCAACGGATCGTCAACGGAGTCAGCGGATCTCGGCGAGGTCGAAGACGTTGCCTTCCGGATCGGCGAGGGTGACCCAGTGCGCGCCGTACTCGTCGTACTCACCGACCCGCTTGGCGCCCAGCCCGACGATCCGGTCCACCTCGGCGGCCCAGTCGGCGGTCGCGAGGTCGAGGTGCAGCCGGTTCTTGCCGGCCCGCTCCTCCGGCACCTGGATGAACATCAGCGCCGGCCCGTCGCCCGCCTTGTTCACGGTGGCGAAGAACTCGTTGCCGTCAGCATCGACCTGCTGAGACAGCACCTGGGCCCAGAAGCCGGCCAGTGCGGCGGCGTCGGCGCAGTCGAAGGTGACGTGCTCGAGGGTGATGGGCATGGGGAATCAACCTTTCAGAGTGGGGATCCGCTGGATCGGCCAGCAGATCTCGGTACGGAAGTCGTCGGGGCCGGCGTTGTCGCCCGGGCCCACGACGTACAGCTCGCGGATCGGCCCAGGCGCGATCTCGCAGTACTCCGCGACGTGGCTGCCGAGTGCGCCATAGGTGCGGTCGAAGTCGGTGAACGGCCCTTCGTGCACGGTCACCGCGAAGAACGAGGCCGGCAGGTCGATCAGCCCGACCCGCTCGATCGCCGGGGAGTCCGGCGCCACCGGCAGGAACCCGACCACCTCGCCGACATCCTCGGTGAAGAACTCGTCGCTGTACGTCGCTCCCGCGGTGGCCGTGATCCCGTGCGTGCCGGCGATTTCGCCGAGCAGGCCGAAGGTGGTCTCGCACCACTGGTCGATCCGCGTTCTCTCCACCCGCGCGGACATCGAGTACGCGCGGAAGGCGGGCACGAACCGGTACTCGACGGTGAAGTCCGAGATCGGCAGGGTGAGCATTGACCGGAGCGAGGCGACCACCTCGCGGGTGCGAACGAGTTCCTGCTCCATCTGGTCCAGGTGCTGCCGCAGCGCCTGGTCCCGGGACGCGACGTCCGGCGCCTCGACCACCGAGCGGACCTGGGCCAGCGGCATCTGCAGATCCCGGAGCCGGCGGATCAGCTGCGCGGTCGGGACCTGGGTGGTCTCGTACCGCCGATACCCGGAGGACGGGTCGATCCGGGCCGGCGCGAGCAGGCCGATCTCGTGATAGTGGTGCAGCGTTTTCACGCTCAGATGCGTGAGCCGGGAGAACTCACCGATGGTCACCGACGCGGTCATGACCAAAGCTTCCACCCTCCGGCGACCGGAGGGTCAAACCCCACCCGAAAAGATCCCGCGAGCCCGGAGCACGAACACCCGCGCCCAGCCGCCGTTCGCCGTACCAGGGGTAGAAACGGATCGACCGCCACCGGGGGCGCGGTGACGGTCGATCCGGAGGTGTCCCCGTGCGGACACCCGGTCAGTGGGTGGTCAGGCGTTCCACTTCTGGTTCGCAGCTCCCGTGCAGGACCAGATCTGCAGCGGTGTGCCGTTTGCGGAGTTGTTGCCGGTGACATCGAGACACTTGTTCGCCTGCGGGTTCACCAGATCCCATCCACTCGTATAGGTCCATTGCTGGGCAGCGCTGCCGTTGCACGAATACAGCTGTACCTTGGCGCCGTCGGCGGTCGAACCAGCGCTGACGTCGAGGCACTTGCCGAGCGCGCGGACCGTGCCGTCACCGGGCCGGGTCCACTGCTGGGCCGCAGTACCGTTGCAGTCGTACAGGTCGACCACGGTGCCGTCGGCGGTGTTCGCTCCGGCGACGTCGACGCACTTGCCGGCCAGACCGGTGATCTGGCCCCCGCCGCCTCCGCCGCCACCGCTCTGGGTGCCGGACCAGGTGAAGGTCGCCGAGGTCTTGGTGGGCAGCGTGTAGACGAAGGACTGGTTGCCCCAGTTCACCCGCACCGACTGCGAACCACCGGTGGTGTTGTAGGCGATCAGCGCCTTCGACCCGTCCGGGTTCTTCCAGGCCACGTTCTTCACCGAGTTGTTCGCGTCGGACTGGATCCGCGCCGCACCCGGCTTCACGAACTTGGTCAGGTGTCCCATCGTGTAATACTCGACGGTCTTGTCGACCTGTCCGGCCCGGGCCCCACCGCGCTGGATGGTGACGAGGCCGGTGCACACGTTGCACCCGGCACCGACGTACGGAAGCATGTTCTGGTCCTGGCCGAGGCTCCACTTGACCCAGGACTTGCTCCAGTTCCGGGTGTAGTCGATCAGGTTGTTCATGTCCTCAGTCTGCTGGTTCGCGATCCAGGTGCCGCCGGAGTGCTCGGTCATGTAGTGGTTCACGGCCGGGTACTGGTTGTGCACCGTCGTCTGCAGGTTCACGTCACCGCCGTACCCGTGCCAGGCGATACCGCCGAACAGCGGGTCGTTGCGCAGCCCGGCATCCGCCAGCGGGACAGCGCCGAGGTCGTTGTAGTTGCCCCAGTTGTAGTCGAGGATCAGCACCTTCGTGGTGATGCCGGCCGCCCGGAACGCCGGGATCAGGTGGTTCTTGGTGAAGTTCAGCAGCCCGGCGCCGTTCCAGTTCATCGACGCGTAGCCAGTGTCATCGGTACCGCAGCAGGTCGGCTCGTTCTGCACCGACACGTAGTCGATCTTCAGTCCCTGCGCCGCGTTCTGCTGGACGTACTTCACGAAGTACTGCGCGTAGAGCGGGTAGTACTCCGCCTTGAGCCAGCCGCGGTTGGTGAACTTGTTGTTGTCCTTCATCCAGGCCGGCGCGCTCCACGGCGCGCCCTTGACCTTGAGCGCCGGATTCAACTGCTTCGCCTGCTTGGTCAGCGGGACCACGTCCGCCAGGTCATGGTTGATGCTGAAGTCGTTCAGGTCGCAGCAGGTGTCGTCGTAGGAGTAGTTGAACCGGGCCAGGTCCGAGGCGCCCATCGGGTTGCGGGTGAAGGCCAGGCCGATGCCGTTCACCGGGTCGAACAGGTCCTTCATCACCTGGTCGCGGGTCGCCGCGGTGATCGTGTTGCTGCTGTTCAGCAGCCAGGCGGCGCTGTCGGTGAAGGACGCGCCACCACCCTCGAACGTCTGGTACGTCGTGTTCTCGTTGACGTTGACGGTCTGGTTCGCGCTGCCACCGGCCGGGCCGAAGTTGACCGGCGTCTGCTGCTGCAGCCCGCGCGTCACGTTCCGGCCGCCGGCGTCGTTCGTGGTGGTCAGCCAGACGTTCACCTGCTCACCCGCGGCGTGCGCGGGCTGCGAGGTGCCGATGCTCAGACCGGTCGCGGTCACGCACAGGGTGGCGAGCCCTGCCAGGGCAGGAAGAAGGCGTCGGCGGCGAGTACCGCGGTATGAGGTCCCGTTCGGGGGCATAGCGGAATCTCCCTTTTGCTCAAGGGCTTTCACAGGGCGGATGGGACCCCCGGGTGTCGGCGTCTGCCCGCGCCGCAACAGGTGGTCACCATGAGGTAACCATCGGTACAGGGCGGTGTCAACGCCACGGCGAGACTTTTTTCACGACTTATATTTATGCCTGGTCTTGACGTGGGAGCGTTCTCACACCAAGCTGCGTCCCAGCGATTCCCTGTCTCGTTCCAGTCCCGCCCCCGCCCCCACGGCCGGACTATCGACCGTCCGGCCGAACGAGAAATGAGGCACGCATGAGGTTCCAGCGTCCCCGATTCCGAACCACAGCCCTGCTCGCGGCCGGCGCCGCACTGCTCGGCACCGCTCTGCTCCAATCCTCCGCCACCGCCGGTACCACGGCCCTCGGTACTACGGCCGCCAAATCCGCTCCCGCGGGTGTTCCGATGGCCGCCGCGGCGGTGGGTCCGACCATCTGGGAGGACAACTTCGACGGCCCGTCCGGCCAGGCGCCCGACTCCAGCAAGTGGCGCTACGACATCGGTGGCTCCGGTTGGGGCAACGACGAGCGGCAGTACTACACCAACAGCACCCGCAACGCCGCCAAGGACGGCGCCGGAAACCTGGTGATCACGGCGCGCCAGGAGAGCGGCGGCTTCACCTGCCACTACGGCCCCTGCCAGTACACGTCGGCCCGGTTGCTCACCGCCCAGACCTTCACCCAGACGTACGGACGCTTCGAGGCCCGGATGAAGATCCCCGGGACCCAAGGGGTCTGGCCCGCCTTCTGGATGCTCGGCGGCGGCAACTGGCCGAACGACGGCGAGATCGACATCATGGAGAACATCGGCAGGGAGCCGAACATCGTGCACGGCACCATCCACGGCCCGGGGTACTCCGGCGCCGGCGGGATCGGCGCGGCGTACAACTCGCCCAACGGACAGCCGTTCAGGAACGGGTTCCATACCTACACGGTCGACTGGGAGCCGAACTCGATCACCTGGTACGTCGACGGAGTCCAGTACCAGCGGCGCACTCCGGCCGACCTCGGCGGCAAGACCTGGGTCTACAACCACCCGTTCTTCATGATCATGAACGTGGCGGTGGGCGGCTACTGGCCGGGCTACCCCGACGGCAGCACGCAGATGCCGCAGACGATGACGGTCGACTACGTCCGGGTCAGCAGCCTCAGCGGAGGCGGTGGTGGTGGCGGCCAGATCACGGCGCTCGGCAAGTGCATGGATGTCGCCGCGGCGAACTCGGCCGACGGCACGCCGGTCCAGCTGTACGACTGCAATGGCTCCGGCGCCCAGCAGTGGACCCGTCCGGGTGACGGCACGATCCGCGCCCTCGGCAAGTGCCTGGACGTCGCCGGAGGCGGAACCGCCGACGGCACCAAGCTCCAGATAGCCACCTGCAGTGGCAACCCCGCCCAGCAATGGACCTACACCGGCGCCCACGACCTGGTGAACCCACAGGCGAACAAGTGCCTGGACGTCCCGTCCGGCAACGCCGCCAACGGCAACCGCCTACAGATCTGGACCTGCAACGGCACCCCTGCCCAGAAGTGGACCATCTAGCCCTTCCAACACCCCAACCCGCTCGCCCTCCTCGCGGGGGTTAACCCCTGCGAGGAGGGGTTGCCCCATCAGATTCTGGTGGGGCAACCCGCCCTCTGAGGGGTTGACCCTTCAGAGGGCGGGAGGGCGGGAGGATAGTGGGTCAGGGGGTGCGGTGGCTCTCGATGAGCTTGGTGTAGGTCTTGCCGCTGGTCTTCATGACGCGCTTGCCGGTGGGGTAGTCGACGTACGCGAGGCCGAAGCGGGGCTCGTAACCGTAGGCCCACTCGAAGTTGTCCATCAGGGACCAGGCGAAGTAGCCGGCCAGCGGGGCGCCCTGCTCGACGGCGCGGACGCAGGCGGCCAGGTGGCCTTCCAGGTAGGCTGTCCGATTCGGGTCGTCGACGTTGAAGGACGCGTCGGGTGAGTCGACCCAGGCGGAGCCGTTCTCGGTGATGTAGATCTTCTCGGCGCCGTACTCCTTGGCCAGCCGGAGGATCAGCTCCTCGAGACCGGCCGGGTGGACCTCCCAGTCGAGCATCGTGTGCTCGGGGTTCGGGCCCCCGACCTGGCTGAATCCGAGCACAGGAACGGATTCGTCGGCCTTGATGAGCTGGCGGAAGTAGTAGTTCAGCCCGACGAAGTCCGTCGGCGACGCGATGATCTCCGCGTCACCCGGCTGCTCGGGGAGCTCCACGCCGTACACCTCGGTCATGTCCGCCGGGAAGCCGCGGCCGAACAGCGGGTCGAGCCACCAGCGGTTGATGTGCCCGTCGGCGATCTGCGACGCGCGGATGTCGGCGGCACTGGCGCTGGCCGGCTCGCACGGGCTGAGGTTCACTACGAGCCCGACCGACGGCGGCTCCGGCGCGGACTCGCGCAGCGCGGCGACCCCGAGACCGTGCGCCAGCATCAGGTTGTACGACGCGCGCACCGCGATCGCGGGGTCCTTGATGCCCGGTGCCATCCGCCCTTCCCAGTGGCCGATCCAGGCCGAGCACAACGGCTCGTTCAGGGTCACCCAGTCGTGGACCCGGTCGCCGAGCTTCGCGCCGACGACCCCTGCGTACTCCGCGAACCGGTACGCCGTGTCGCGGTTCTCCCAGCCGCCGAGATCCTGCAGCGCCTGCGGCAGATCCCAGTGGTACAAGGTGACGAAGGGTTTGATGCCCTCGGCAAGCAAATCGTCGACCATCCGGTCGTAGTAGTCCAGGCCGGGCGCGTTCACGGCGCCGGAGCCGGTGGGGATCACCCGCGGCCAGGCGATCGAGAAGCGGTACGCGTCCACCCCGAGCTGCTTCAGCAGGGCGAGATCCTCCGGCCAGCGGTGGTACGAGTCGCACGCGACGTCACCGGTGTCGCCGTTTTCGATCGCGCCGGGCACCCGGCAGAACGTGTCCCAGATCGACGGCAACCGGCCATCGGCGTCGATCGCGCCTTCGATCTGGTACGCCGAGGTGGCGGTACCCCAGACGAAGTCCTGCCGGAGCGGGGAGAGCTCGACCATCGGTGACCCCCATGGGGTAGAGGTAGGTTTTTTCAAAGGATAGTTGAAGTCCTGAACCCGCAGAAGCAGACGGCCGCGTTCCGGAACGAAGCGGCCGTCTTGAGCGGTGGCGTCAGCGGGCTCGGGCGACGAGACCCGGTTCGCGTGGGGTGGCGCCGCCTTCGCGGAGGAGGCGGAGTACCGGCAGGGTGGCGGCGCCCATCGCCACGGCGTCGCGGCCGAGCTCGCACAGCTCGATGGAGACCTGGGCGTACGGCTGGCGAAGCGCGTGCTTGCCGACGGCCTCGCGGAGTTGCGGGAGGTACCGCTCACCCAGCAACAGCCCGGACCAGCCGCCGAGCACGATCCGCTCCGGGTTGAAGAGGTTCACCAGGTTGGCGAAACCCGCGCCGAGGTACCCGATGGTGTCTTCGACGACCTTGGCCGCCACCTCCGACGTACCGACCGAGTCGAGCACGCCGATGAAGGCTGCCTCCTCGTCACCACCCGGTGCGGGCTGTCCGCCGTTGGCGAGCTGGAACCGCTCGAGCACGCCCTCGGCGCCGACGTACGCCTCGAGGCATCCTTCGGCGCCGCACCTGCACTTGCGACCGCCGTACACGATCGTCGTGTGACCCCACTCGCCGGCGCTGCTGCGGGTGCCGCGGTAGCTGGATCCACCGGTGACAAGGGCCGCGCCGACGCCGGAGCCGACCAGCGCCACCACGGCATCGGTCGCACCGCGGCCGGCACCGAACCACATCTCGGCCTGGCCGAGGGTGTTCGCGCCGTTGTCGACCTGGATCGGGATGTCGGTCCCGGCGGCGAGCATCGCGCCCAGCGGTACGGCATCCCAGCCGAGCGTCTGCGCGTGGACGATCGCATCAGCGGGCCCTTCGACAACACCTGCGACGGCGACACCCATGCCGAGGACCTGCCCAGGCGATATCCCGACCTCGCCGATCACCGCGTTGAGGCCTTGCAGCACGTACTTCACGGCCAACTCGGGAGCAGGCTTCGCCGTTTCGATCGGGTAGACCGCGGTCGCGAGCACCTTCATCGCAAGGTCGAAAAGCTCAACCCGGACGCGGGTCTCCCCCACCTCCGCACCGACGACATACCCGAAGGTCGGGGCGACGCGCAGCAGCACGCGCGGCCGGCCGCCGTCGGACTCGACCGACCCGGCCTCCTCGACGACACCCTCGTCCAGCAGTTCGCCGACCAGGTTGCTCACGCTCGCGGCGCTCAATGAGGTCTGGTGGCCCAGCTCGTAGCGGCTGAGCGGGCCGTCGCGGTAGATGCTGGTCAGGATCACGGAGCGGTTGGACCGGCGCATGTCGCGCACAGTGGTCCGACGTACATCCATCTCGTGTGACCCCGCCCTTGAAAGTGCCGCCGACAGCTCGTGCGGACCGCTGAAATCGATCCCGCATCCCGAAGTCCATCATGCACCAGGACCGGACCGGAAGGGCTGGAGCACACCCGCGCGGCGGACTTCCTACAAATCGTGAACTTAGGTCTGTTTCGTTATCTCGCCGTGATTGACGTGACCTGACTCACTCCGCTTCACTCTACGGAACCGCTTCCGAAACCGGTTCCGAACCTCCCGTTCACACACCGGCAACAGAAGTCCCGCCCACGCCCCGACCGCCCGAGGGGAGCTGAAGTGTCGATCACCATCGCCGACGTCGCGGCCCGAGCCGGCGTCAGTAAGACCACCGTCTCGCGCGTCCTCAACGGCAAGGGCGAGCTCGACCTGCGCACCGCCGAGCGGGTCCGCCAGGTGATCGCGGAGCTCGGCTACGTGCCCAGCGCCCGCGCCGTCGGCCTGGCTCGTGGCCGGACGCGGATCGTCGGGATGCTGGTCCCCTCGCTCACCTGGCCCTGGATGGGCGAGGTGCTGCAAGGCGCGGTGGACGTGGTCGAGTCCGAGGGCTACGGCCTGCTGCTGTTCACCTGCAACCGGGGTGAGGAATCCATGCAGCAGTTCGCCTCCCAGGTCTCGGCCCAGTCCTTCGACGGCCTGCTGGTGATCGAGCCGGAAGGCACGCTCGCCTACATCGAACAACTGCACTCCCGCGGCTTGCCCGTCGTACTGATCGACGACCGGGCCAAGCAGCCCCTGTTCCCGTCCGTCGCCACCACCAACCGCGCCGGCGGCGCGGCCGCAGCCCAGCATCTGCTGGAGCTCGGCCGGCACCGGCCGCTGGCGATCACCGGCGTGGGCTGGTTCGGCTGCACCCACGAACGCCTGGACGGTTTCCGCGACACCTATTCGGCGGCCGGCATCGAGCTGGACCCACGGCTCGTCTTCGAAGGCGACTTCACCCACGACTGCGGCCGCCGAGGCGTCCAGCAGGCACTCGACGCAGGCCTGAAGTTCGACTCGATCTTCGCGCACAACGACCTGTCCGCCGGCGGCGCCATCCAGGCCGTCCGCGAGACCGGCCGGAACGTGCCGAACGACGTGTCGGTGGTCGGCTTCGACGACATCCCCTACGCCCAGCACACCGAACCGCCGTTGACCACGGTGCATCAGCCGATGCGCCAGATGGGTCAGGCCGCGGCCCGGATGCTGATGGGCTACTTCGGGGGCCAGCCGCTGCCCGAGGAGCCCAGAGTGCTGCCCACGACGCTGATCGTCCGCAGCTCGACCGCCCCCGCGCCCGCCCGCCCAGCCCAGCACACCTAGGACCCCGGCGGCGGGGTAGCTGCCCCTGCCCCGCCGCTCGGACCAAAGACACCGATACCGATCTGTTAGCGCCGTCGATATTCCCATGAGAGCGCTTTCACGGCACCATGCGAAGGCCCCCCAGGCTCCACCCGACAGTCATCCGACAGTCATCCGACAGTCACCGCCAACCAGTTGGACGAAACACAGGAGGAACGATGCGAGCTCGACGCTCAGTCGCGCTAGCCCTCACGGGCCTGCTCGCGGCAGTCACACTTGCTGCCTGCAGCAACGGGGATGGAAACAACGAAACCGCCGGCTCCGCCAGCACCACCACGGTGCTGAACGTGGGCATGCCAAACGGCCCGCAGACGGAGAACCACAACCCGTTCCTCAACTCGTCGTCGGGCGCGTCGCTGGGCTACCGCTGGATGATCTACGAACCGCTGGTGATGATCAACGGCATCAAGCCCGCCGAGGCCGGCAAGCCGTGGCTGGCCACCGAGTGGAAGTGGGCCGACAACTTCACCAAGCTCTCGCTCACCATCCGCGACGGCGTCAAGTTCTCCGACGGTACGCCGATGACCGCCGACGACGTCGCGTACTCGTTCCAGCTCCGCAAGGACAACGAGGGCCTGAACGGTGACGCGATCCCCTACGGCACCATCACCGCGTCCGGCAACAAGGTGGACCTGACCTTCACCCGGTCGCAGTTCGTGAACCAGAACAAGGTGCTCACCGTCTTCGTGGTGCCGAAGGCCCAGTGGTCCACGCTCAAGGACCCGACCCAGGACACCATCAAGAACCCGATCGGCACCGGGCCGTACAAGCTGAAGTCGTTCACCCCGCAGACCACCACGCTGGAGGTCCGCGACTCGTATTGGCAGGAGCTCCCGAAGGTCAAGGAGCTGCGGTACACGTCGTACAACGACAACAACGCGCAGACCACCGCGCTGGCCAACGGCGCCTCGGAGTGGAGCTTCGTCTTCGTCCCGAACGTCAAGGCCGTGTACCAGGACAAGGACCCGGCGCACCACAAGCTCTGGTTCCCGGCGAACCTCGGTATCCACGGTCTGTGGATCAACACCACCAAGAAGCCCTTCGACAACCCCGCTCTGCGGCGTGCGATGGACAAGGTGATCAACCGCGACGACATCTTCATGCAGGGTGAGGCCGGCTACTTCTACCCGAAGGTCGAGTCCGTCACCGGTATCCCGACCCCGGCCGGTGAGTCCTTCATCGCCCCGGAGTTCAAAGAGAAGAAGCACTCGGTGGACGTGGACGGGGCCAAGGCCGAGCTCGCCTCCGCCGGCTTCAAGCTCGAGGGCGACGTGCTGAAGGACCCGTCCGGCAAGCCGGTCACGATCACGCTGACCGACCCGGCCGGCTGGTCCGACTACGTCACCGACCTCGAGATCATCAAGGACAACCTGTCCACGATCGGGATCAAGGCCACCGTCGACAAGGCGAACCAGGACGCCTGGTTCAAGGCCATCGACGAGGGCAACTTCGACGCCGCGATGCACTGGACCAACGGTGGCTCGACGCCGTACGACATCTACCAGAACATCATGGACGGCAAGATCCTGAAGCCCGTCGGCACCGGCAAGGTCAGCGGCAACTACGGCCGGTTCAGCAACGCCGAGGCGACGAAGGCGCTGGACGAGTACGCCAACGCCACCGACGACTCGGCTCGCACCACCGCGCTGAACACGCTGCAGAAGATCATGGTCGACCAGATGCCCGTCATCCCGACCTCGGCGTCCAACGTCGGCGGCCTCTACAGCACCAAGAACTGGGAAGGCTGGCCGGACGAGCAGAACCAGTACGCTCCGGCCCAGCCGACGCAGCAGAACGCACTCCAGATCGTCCTGAACCTGAAGCCCGCAGGCGCCTAAAGGTCAATCGCGGCCGGGACCCCTCCACCTGGGGGTCCCGGCCGCGGTGCCGCGATCAAGCTAGGAGTTCCGAACGTCATGACGGCGACCCAGACAGACCCGGTGACCACCGGGGACGTGGTACTCGAGGCCGAGGGCCTCACCAAACACTTCCCCGTACGGCGGGGCCTGCGCGACCTGTTCACCAAGGAGCGCAAAGCGGTGCACGCGGTGGACGACATCCGGCTGACGCTCCGCCGGGGCCGGGTCACCGCGCTCGTCGGCGAGTCCGGCTCGGGCAAGTCCACCGTCGCGCGGTTGCTGGCGCAGCTGTACCCCCGCACCGACGGCGACATCCGGCTGCACGGCAAGTCGGTCACCGTGCACGGCGGCCGCAAGTTCCGCGCGTACTGCCGCCAGGTGCAGATGATCTTCCAGGACCCGTTCGCCTCGCTGAACCCGGTCCACACGGTGCGCTACCACCTGACCCGGTCGCTCAAGATCCACGGCCGCGCGGGCAAGACGTCCGCCGAGCTGGAACAGAACCTCAACGACCTGCTGTTGCGCGTGCAGCTCACCCCGCCCGAGCGCTACCTGGACAAGTTCCCGCACGAACTGTCCGGCGGCCAGCGCCAGCGGGTGTCGATCGCCCGCGCGCTCGGCGCCGACCCCGAGGCGCTGCTGGCCGACGAGCCGGTATCGATGCTGGACGTGTCGATCCGCCTCGGCGTGCTGAACCTGCTGCGGGACCTGAAGGAACGGCTCAACCTCGCCATCCTCTACATCACCCACGACATCGCGTCCGCGCGCTACTTCGCCGACGAGACGATGGTGATGTACGCCGGCCGGATGGTCGAGGGCGGCGACTCCGAGACGGTCACGCAGAACCCCGCCCACCCGTACACCCGGCTGCTGATCGAGAGCGCGCCCGATCCCGACCGCTTGGACCGCGTCGGGGATCCGAAGAACGCACCCGAGGACGAGGCTGGTGGTGAGCCGCCGAGCCTGATAGCGCCGCCGACCGGCTGCCGGTTCCACCCGCGCTGCGTGCACGCGATGCCGAAGTGCTCCACCGACCTGCCACCACGCTTCGAGCTCCCGGTGGTCGACTCCGGTACCGCGCACTGGGCGGCCTGCTGGCTCTACGAGGAAGGAGCGGCGAAGTGAAGTTCCTGCTGCAGCGGATCGTGTTCTACCTGTTCACCGCGTGGGCCGCGATCACGATCAACTTCTTCATCCCGCGGATGATCCCGGGTGACCCGGTCACCTCGCTGATCAACAAGTTCCAGGGCCAGATGAGCACCGAGGCGATCAACTCGCTCTACGTGCTCTTCGGCCTGGACGAGAACGCCAGCCTGTGGAGCCAGTACGTCGACTACTGGGGTCAGATCTTCCACGGCGACCTCGGGTTGTCGTTCACCTTCTTCCCCACGCCGGTCTCGGAGATCCTCAAGCAGAGCCTGCCGTGGACGATCGCGCTGGTCGGCATCACCACCTTCGCCAGCTTCATGATCGGTACGTCGCTCGGCGTGCTGGCCGGCTGGCGGCGTGGTTCCTGGCTGGACGGGTTGTTGCCAGTGACAACGTTCCTGTCGTCCATCCCGTACTTCTGGCTCGGGCTGCTCGCCATCACCCTGTTCGCCGGCCCCGACAGCTTCTTCCCGTCCTCGGGCGGTTACGAGCCCGGGCTGGTGCCGTCCTGGGACCGCGAGTTCATCGCCAGCGCGATCCAGCACAGCCTGCTGCCGGCGATCACCATCCTGATCTCCTCGGTCAGCGGCTGGATCCTCAGCATGCGGAACATGATGGTCACGGTGGCATCAGAGGACTACATCACCGTCGCGCACGCCAAGGGCCTGAGCGAGCGCCGGGTGATGGTCAGCTACGCGGCCCGCAACGCGCTGCTGCCGAACGTGTCCGGCTTCGCTCTGTCGCTCGGCTTCATCGTCGGCGGCACCCTGCTGGTCGAGATCGTCTTCTCCTACCCCGGCATCGGCTACAACCTCTTCCAGGCCGTCGGATCCAAGGACTACCCGCTGATGCAGGGCGTCTTCCTGGTCATCACGATGTCGGTCCTGATGGCCAACCTGGTGGCGGATGTCGCGTATCTGCTGCTCGATCCCCGCACTCGCAAGGAGGGCTGACCGATGTCCGCACCAGCCACCACCATCGTCGCGGCCACGCCCGAGGGCCAGGTCGACGCGGCCGCCGCGGCCAAGCGCCGGCGGCTGCGGTTCGTCGCCAACCCGAAGGCCGCGACCGGCCTCGTAGTACTCGGCTTCTTCTGCCTGATCGCGATCATCGGCCCGTGGATCGCGCCGTTCGACCCGTCCGCCCGCAGCAGCGACCTGATCCAGGGGCCGTCGGGCAAGCACTGGTTCGGCACCACCCACCTGGGCCAGGACGTCTTCAGCCAGGTCCTGGTCGGCACCCGCGGGGTGATGTTCGTCGGCCTGCTGGCCGGCGTGATCGCGACCGCGCTGTCGGTCCTGATCGGGGTCAGCTCCGGCTTCCTCGGCGGTGCTGCCGACGAAAGTCTGTCAGCGCTGTCGAACGTCTTCCTGGTGATCCCGGCGCTGCCCCTGATCATCATCGTGGCCTCCACCATCCCCGGCGCCGGTGACCTGATGGTTGCCCTCGTCATCGGCCTGACGTCGTGGGCCTGGGGAGCACGAATCCTGCGAGCCCAGACGCTGTCGCTGCGACGGCGGGACTATGTCGAGGCGGCTCGGGCCACCGGTGAGAGCACCTGGCGGATCATCACCGTCGAGATCCTGCCGAACCTGACCGCGATCATCGCGTCGGGCTTCGTCGGCACGGTGATCTTCGCGGTGATGTCCGAGATCACCCTGGCCTTCATCGGGATCTCGACCATCTCCGAGTGGAACTGGGGCACCATCCTCTTCTGGGCGCAGAGCCAGCAGGCCCTCGCCCAGGGAGCCTGGTGGTGGTTCGTCCCGGCCGGGCTGGCGATCGCGTTCCTCGGCACCGCGCTGTCACTGATCAACTTCGGCATCGACGAGTTCGTCAGCCCGCGGCTGCGCAGCAACGGGCACACCAAGGTGAAGACCACGGACGGCCACACCGTCAAGATGCGGGTCGGCTTCACCCCGGTGCTGAACACCGCCGGCAAGGACGCCCCGGTGACCCCGGTCGTGCGCAAGGCCTCCGAGAAAGCGAAGGGTGCCGCCTGATGCAGACTTCAACTCGAGTCAAGGCTCCTGTCCTGGAGATCAAGAACTTCAACGTGGACTACGGCCTCGGCGACGAGGCGGTCCAGGCGGTCCGTGACGTCACCCTGACCCTGCACCGCGGTGAGGTGCTCGGGCTGGCCGGCGAGTCCGGCAGCGGCAAGTCGACCCTCGCGTACGGCGTCACCCGGCTGCTCCCGCCGCCCGGCGTGATCAGCGGAGGAAGCGTCGTCTACCATCCGCCGACCGGCGATTCGTACGACGTGATGGGGCTGACCAACGCCGAACTGCGCGCGTTCCGCTGGGCCGAGACCTCGATCGTGTTCCAGGGGGCGATGAACTCGCTGAACCCGGTACACAAGGTCTCCACCCAGATGCTCGACGTGATCCGCGCGCACGAGCCGCAACTGAGCCAGGAGGCGCGGGTCGCCCGGGCCAAGGAGATGCTCAAGCTGGTCGGTATCTCGGCGGACCGGATGGACGCCTACCCGCACCAACTGTCCGGCGGTATGCGCCAGCGGGTGATGATCGGGATGGCGCTCGTGCTCGAGCCGCAGGTCGTGATCATGGACGAGCCGACCACGGCGCTCGACGTGGTGATGCAGCGCCAGATCCTGGCCCAGCTGGTCGAACTGCGCGAGCGGCTCGGATTCTCGGTGCTGTTCATCACCCACGACCTGTCACTGCTCGTCGAGTTCTCCGACCGGATCGCGATCATGTACGGCGGTCGCATCGTCGAGGAGGCCCGGTCGGCGGACCTCTACAAGGACTCCCTGCACCCGTACAGCGAGGGGCTGCTCAAGTCCTTCCCCGCCCTGCGTGGCCCGCGCCGGGACCTGTCCGGGATCCCCGGGTCGCCGCCCGACCTGCGCGGCATGCCCAGCGGCTGCGCCTTCCATCCTCGCTGCCCCCATGCTTTCGACCGCTGCTCCACGGAGATTCCCGTCCTCGGTGTTCCCGAGGCCAGGAACGACCCGGACCGCTCGGTGGCCTGCTGGCTGCCCGGTCGCGTCCCGGTCGCCTGACCCTCGTTCTCGCCTCCCCGCCCCTCTGTAGCACCGTCCCGAAGGGAGCCAGTACGGCGTACGCCCACCGGCGCGCGCCGTACGTTCACCATGAACACAACAGCTGTCCCCACCACTTCAACTGTCGCGTTCACCGCACCGACGGCCGAGCAGGAGCTGATCGCCGGCCTGCCGTCGGACTTCCGCTGGGGCGTCGCCACCTCCGCCTACCAGATCGAGGGAGCCGTCGACGTGGACGGCCGGACGCCGTCGATCTGGGACACGTTCTGCCGGGTCCCCGGCGCGATCGACAACGGCGACACCGGAGACATCGCCTGCGAGCACTACACCCGGATGCCTGAGGACGTTGCCCTGATCAAGGACCTCGGCATGGACACGTACCGGTTCTCGGTGTCCTGGCCGCGGGTCCAGCCGCACGGCAAGGGCCTGGCCAACCCGGCCGGCCTCGCCTTCTACGACCGGCTGGTCGATGAACTCCTTGCCCAGGGCATCGACCCGTGGGTGACGCTCTACCACTGGGACCTGCCGCAGGAGCTCGAGGACGCCGGTGGTTGGCCGGCGCGCGACACGGCGTACCGGTTCGCTGACTACTCGATGCTGGTGTTCGACGCACTGAGCGATCGGGTGAACACCTGGACCACGCTGAACGAGCCGTGGTGCTCGGCGATGCTCGGTTACGCGTACGGCGCGCACGCCCCCGGGCGGAAGGAGTACCCCGCGGCCGTGGCGGCGGTACACCACCTGCTGCTCGGGCACGGCCTGGCCACCGAGCGGATGCGCGAGGCGGCTCCGCGCGCGATCGACATCGGGATCACCCTGAACGCGGCGACGGCGTACCCGGCCAGCGACGCCCAGCCCGACCTCGAGGCAGCGCGGCGCGCGGATGGGATGGGCGCACGGCTCTACCTGGACCCGCTGGTGCACGGGCGCTACCCGGCCGACGTGATCGCCGACCTGGCGGCCGAAGGTGTGGAGATCCCTGTGCAGGGAGGGGATCTGGCGACGATCTCCGCGCCGATCGACGTACTCGGGGTCAACTACTACTTCAGCCAGAAGTTCACCGGGTTCGACGAGAACGGCCGCACGGTCGGTGACGACGGGCTCCCGATCAGCCGGACCGTGCCACTCGACAAGCCGCGCACGGCGATGGACTGGGAGATCGTTCCGGAAGGCTTCACCGACCTGCTGGTCCGGATCAGCCGCGACTACCCCGGCCTCCCGATGGTCGTCACCGAGAACGGCGCCGCCTTCGACGACATCCCCGACGCGGCTGGCTATGTGGTCGACGATGGGCGCACGGCCTACTTCTCCTCCCACCTCGCCGCAGTAGCGGCCGCGATCAACCAAGGTGCCGACATCCGCGGCTACCTCGCCTGGTCTCTCCTCGACAACTTCGAATGGGCCTACGGCTACGAGAAGCGCTTCGGCATCGTCCGAGTCGACTACGAAACCCAAGCCCGTATCCCCAAGCAGAGCGCCCTCTACCTAAGAGACGTAGCCCAACAACACCGCAACCGCTAGTCGGCTTGTTCGGCTGCCTGTGGCTCGTGTCCGGGCCTGCTGGCGGGCTGTTCGGCTGCCTGTGGCTCGTGTCCGGGCCCGCTGGCGGGCTGTTCGGCTGCCTGTGGCTCGTGTCCGGGTCCGCTGGCGGGCTGTTCGGCTGCCTGTGGCTCGTGTCCGGGCCCGCTGGCGGGCTGTTCGGCTGCCTGTGGCTCGTGTCCGGGTCCGCTGGCGGGTTGGTCGTCGGCTGGCGGCTTGTTCGGCGCCAGTGGCCGAACAACCCGTCATCGGGACGCCGATCGCCGGCCTGGACCCGGCGGCGTGTGGTGGTGGGGAACGCGGACACCTTGTTGGGGCTGTGGCCGCCGGTGGCGGTGTTGTTGTGGGGACCTGGGACACCTTGTGAGGGGCTGGGACACCTGGTGGGGACGGGGGACAGGTCGTGTGGTGTCCGAGGTCCCGGCTTGGTGTCCGAGGCCCCACCTTGTGCACCAGCTGAGTGTCCGGGGCGCCGGGATCTGCTCGGGTGGTGCACAAAGTGCCGGTCTCGGGGTTCGACTGGCCGCTCCCGCCAAGGCAACTGCCCGAACGATCGGGCGCAGGAACTTCTCGGGCCTTGTCGCCACACCTCTGAGCGGCTCCGGGATACTGCCGTTGCCCACGCGGAGCCCGCTCCCATCCACCCGTGACGCGGGCTCCTGCGTGAGGTGTGGGGTCCTTGAACACCAAACGGAGACCGTGAACAAGCTATTTCGTGTCCGACGTCCCGCTTAGGTGTTCAAGCCCCCACCTTGTGCACCCCTCTCGACTTCCTGGCTGCCAGGCTCGTCGACCACCACCTGCACACCGTGGTGGTCCCGATCCCGCTCGGCCGAGGCGTACGCCGCTGGGACGGGCTGGAGGGCCCCGAGAAGGACTACCAGGTCGAGGCCACCTCCTCGCCCAGTGGAGTCACGCACGTGACGTTCAGCCATGCGGGTGCCTGAAAACCGCCGACGGCATCACGGGTGGATGTTGTGGGTTCGGTGGAAGACGTTGGTGGGGTCGTACTGGCGTTTGACGGTGGTGAGTCGGGTGAGGTCGGGGGTGGAGTAGACGCGGCGGAGGGCATCGGTGCCGTCCTCCGCCAGGGTGTTGACGTAGGTGCCGCTGGCAAATGGTTCGAGGCCGGCGGCGTAGCGGCGGGTGGTCTCGATCCTGGTTTCGTCCTCGGTCGGGTCCGTCCAGCCGGCCGAGGTGGTGAACTCGACCAGTGCGTCGCGGTGGCTGTACGCCGATGCTCCGGGCGGGACGTCCGCGATCGCGCCGAGGTTCATGGCCAGCCGGGCGCCTACTTCGTTGCCCGGAGCAAGGAAGGCGTCGATCGCGGCGTCGGGGAGTTCGCGCAGGTAGTGGCCCTTGCAGTAACGGCGGATGGCGTGCTGCTCGATCTCGTCGTCGCCCATCTGCAGGTCCAGGTAGCTGAGTTCACTGACCTGCTGGGCGACCGGCCGGCCGATTCCGGAGTACGTCGCCAGCAGCTGCCTGCCCTCGTCCGGGTCTCCCACCCAGACGAAGCCGATGCTTGCCATCCGGCGTCCGCCGAACTCTTCCCAGGAGCCGACCCGCGCCATCGGCGTCGCGCGGCGCGGAGTGTCCGGGAGCAGGTCGCGCCAGCCGCGGAGGACCGCCTGCGCCTCTTCCATTTCGTAGTACAGGTCCGCGACGAGAGCCTGAGTACCGACCGGGTGCAGCCGGAACTCGAACTCGGTCACGACCCCGAAGTTCCCGCCTCCACCGCGCAGCGCCCAGAACAGGTCCGGGTGCCCGTTCGCGTCGACCCGCAGTACGTCGCCGTCGGCGGTCACGAGCTGGTACGCGGCGACGTTGTCGCAGGTCAGACCGTGCAACCGGGCCAGCCAGCCGGTCCCGCCGCCGAGGGTCAGCCCGCCGACTCCGGTGTGGGACACGTTGCCGGCCGTCGTCGCCAGTCCGTACCGCTGGGCCGCGAGGTCGAGCGCGCCGAGCAGGGCGCCTCCTCCGACCCAGGCCCGGCGGCTGCCTGGGTCGACCCGGACCGTCGACAATCCCGCCAGGTCGATCAGCAGACCGTCGTCGACGACCGGAAGACCGAGGATGTTGTGACCGCCTCCGCGGACGCCGATCTCCAGCCCGGCCTCTCGCCCGTACCGGAGGGCCGCGACCACGTCGGCTGTGCTCTCGCACCGCGCGATCATCGCGGGCCGCCGGTCGACAACCGCGTTCCAGACGGCCCGGAGGGCGTCGTACCCCTCGTCCTCCGGGCGTACCAGCGCGCCTTCGAAGCCGCGCATCATGAGCTCGGTCATCTCAGCTCGCCACCCGGAGCCGAGACCCGACCAGCTGCCGGATCGCTGCCCGACGGAACCAGGCGATCACCGCGGCCAGGAGCAGGAAGGCGAGCGCGATCACCGGGGAGTATCCGAGGACGAACACGTTGGTGATCACGGCGCCGGTCATGAGTGCCGCCAGGCCGAGCCCGGCCAGACCGCACAGTCGCGGGATCAGCAGGCCGAGTGCCCCGGCGACCTCGAGCGCGCCGACCAGGAACCGTAGCCACTGGCCGGCTCCGATCTCGGTGAACATGTCGACCATCAGCTGGTTGCCGGACAGTTTCATGAGCCCGGCGCTCGCGAACTGGAACGCCAGGAAGAACTGCAGGAGCCACAGAACGGTCGTCCCGGGCCGTACCTTCCACGTCCTTGCCGTCGTACCGATGCTGCTCATCGCAACCTCCTCAGTAGGTTCAGTACGACGACGATCCGCCCGCGGGGGTGAGGTCGGCATCCGTGCTGAGCACGGATCCACCACGGAAAGAGCCACCGAAAGGGCCACCGAAAAGACCCACGGATGGACGATCATGGGCGGATGGTCCCCGGTGGTGAGGTGGAGATCTCGGCCCGCGAGGCCGAGGTGCTGGGCGCGATCGCCGACCACCGATCGAACGCCCAGATCGCCGCCGCCTTCCACATCTCGGTCCGGACTGTCGAGAGCCATGTCTCCTCCCTGCTCCGCAAGTACGGAGTCGCCGACCGCAGGGAACTCGCCGACCTGGTAGCCGAGCCGAAGCCGAGTGCAGCGGGGGGAAAGAGCACAGCCACAGGCGCAGGCGCAGGCGCGGGTACGGGTGCGGGTGTCAGCGGATTGCCGGTGAGCCGGACTACCTTCGTCGGGCGCGAAGCCGAGGCGGGGGCGCTGCGCGACGCGCTGCGGGAAGCCGGGCTGGTGACCCTGCTCGGTCCCGGCGGGATGGGCAAGACCCGGCTGGCTGCCGTGATCGCCGCGGAGTCCCCCGATCCGGGCGCCTTCATCGACCTGGTACCAGTGCGGAGCGGATTGGTACTGCGGGTCGTGGCGGCCGCCCTCGGAGTGACGGAGCGACCACCCCAGCCGCTGGATCAGGCGTTGGTGGAACGGCTACTCCCGGGCCGTTCGCTCCTAGTACTGGACAACTGCGAGCACCTGATCGCGGAAGTCGCCGAACTGGTCGAGCGACTGCTCGCGGCCTGCCCCGACGTGACCGTACTCGCGACCAGCCGCGAGCGCCTCGGCGTACCAGGTGAACGTGTCGTGCAACTGCCACCGCTCCCCTCCGACTCCGACGGCGTCCAGCTGTTCCTGGATCGCGCACAAGCCGTCGACGCCGCCTTCGCTGCCTCCCCCGCCGACGTTTCCCAGCTGTGCGAGCGCCTGGACGGCATGCCCCTCGCGATCGAACTGGCCGCGGCTCGGACCGGCTCTCTCGGTCTGGACGGCCTGCTGGCCCTCGACAATCAGCTGCGGCTGCTCGCCGGTGGGCGCGGATCCGACCCTCGGCATCGCTCACTGAGCGCAGTCATCGGCTGGAGCCATGATCTCCTCGACGACGATGAGCGGCTACTCTTCCGCCGGCTCGGGATCTACGTGGGCGGCGCCGACCTGGACGCCGCCTGCGCCACCAGTCCGGAGTACACGCGTGGTGAGGTCGCCGACCTGATCGGCCGCCTCACCGACAAGAGCCTGCTGGTACGACGTGGCGCCCGCTGGCGTCAGCTGGAAACGGTCCGAGCGTTCGCCCTCGAACAACTGGAAGCCGCAGGAGAGATCGGACCGGCCCGAGAGCGCCATCTCCGTTGGGCCGTTGCCACGGCCGCCAACTTGGAGGCGGCGATCGACGCCGACCAGGAATGGTCACCTGAGCTCGGTGGTAGGGCGTTGGGCGACGGCGGCCGGGCGGCAGACGAGGATGGCTGGCGATCGGTGTCCGGTGAGGTGGTGGACGATCTGCGGGTCGCGCTCGGTGGGACCGCGGCGGCGGCGGATGCGACGGCGCATCGGCTGGCTCGGTCGTTGGGACATCTGGCGTTCGCGAGTCAGGGCTTCGTCGAGTCGGTCGACCACTATCGAGCGGCGGCGGCGCGGGCGGAGGACGGGGTGACCGCGGCCCGCGATCTGCGCTCCGCTGCCGACGCCTCGCTCATCCTCTCCGACGGGCCGGCCACCGTCCGGTTCTTGCTCGAGGCCGCCGACCTGGCAGTTGCCGACGGCAATGTCCGGGCCGCGATGCTCGCGTCGGCGGTGATCGCGATCAACCGCTACCCCGCCGGATCGATGTACGCGCTCCCCCGCGAGCAGAGCGCCGCTCTGCTCGCCGACGCGCAATCGTCCAGTGACGCTTCCGCCGACGACCCGCACGTGGCGGCACTGCTGGCCACGGCCAAGGCCTGGGAGTTCGGCTCTCGACGGATCGGCGCGGACACCGAGCTCGCGAAAGACGCCGTGGGCATCGCCCGGCGTTCCGGCGACCCCGTGCTGATCGCCGGTGCTCTGGATGGACTAACTGTTGCCTTGGGCAACGCTGGACGGTTGCGCGAGGCGCGGAAGTGCGCCCTGGAACGCCTCCAGCTGGTCGCCCCACTGCCCCGTCACGAGCCGTATGCGGCTGCCGAGATCGTCGATGCGTACCACGTGGCCGCCACCACCGCCGTCGCCACCGGTGCGCTGCCGGCGGCGATGCCCGAGTACCAGCAGGTCCCCACGCTGGTAGCCGGCGCCGGACAGGCGGCCGGGGACCTGGTGGCTGGCGACGGTTCGTACCTCTGGCTCCCCCGGCTGATCCGTCTCAGCGGACTGACCGGTCGCTTCGACGAATGCGTTGCGGCGGCCGACACGCTCTGGGCCAGGTGGGAGCGGGCGGGGTCACCGCCGCAGGAATGGATGGCATCTGCTCTTGCCGTGGCGGCGATGGCCCACGGCCTGCGGCGCGACGGCACCTTCGACACCTGGCAGCACCGCGCGATCGAACTCGCCCGCGCCGGACGCACCACCGAAGCACCGGTGTTGAGCGCGGCAGCCGCCTTCGCCGACGCCCGGGTCGCCGTACACAACGGGAAACTGTCCAGGGAACTGGTCGAGAAGGCCTTCGCGGGATTCGCCGAACTCTGGTGGGCGCCGTACGCCCACGCGGCCGGGGCTGAGCTCGCAGTCGTCGCAGATCTGCCCGATGCCGAGAACTGGCTGGCGGCCGCTGCGCCGACCGCCGCCGAGAACGACTGGGCCGAGGCCTGCCTGACTCGCACCGCCGCGCGTTTGTCAGGTGATATCGCCGCCCTGCGCGAGGCCGCCGAAGGGTTCGCCCGGATCGGTGCTCGGTTCGAACACGCCTGCACCCTGCTGCTGATCCCCGACCGCGTCGACGAAGGCCTGGCTGTCTTCTCGGAGCTGCGCGTCCCGCCGGAGCTACTAGCTGAGCCCGGCTTCGGGTAGCTTCCGCCCTAGTACCGTCAACGAGGGGGCGCGGGTCATGGGCGAGTACGTACAGCTGGGGGCCGTGAAGACCTGGTACGCCGAGCACGGCGAAGGTGAGCCGCTGGTGCTGATGCACGGCGGGCTGCTGGACGCGCGGTCCTTCGACGCGAACGTGCCCGCGCTCGCCGAGCACTTCCACGTGTACACGCCGGAGCGCCGCGGTCAGGGGCACACGCCAGACGTCGACGGCCCGATCAGCTACCAGGTGATGGCCGACGACACGATCGCGTTCCTGGAGACCGTGATCGGCGGGCCGGCCGATCTGGTCGGGCACAGCGACGGCGCCATGGTCGCGATGCTGGTGGCGATGCAACGGCCCGACCTGGTGAACCGGTTCGTGTCGATCGGCGGCGGCTTCAACAAGTCCGGCGAGGCGGATCCCGAGTTCGTCTGGGACATTCCGTCGCTGACACAGTTCCTCGGCCCGGCGTACGGCGAGGTCTCGCCCGACGGCGAGGACCACTTCCCGGTGGTGGCGGCCAAGATCGGCGAGATGTTCGCCAAGGAACCCGACCTGCAGGCGTCCGAGCTGTCCGCGATCACCGCCCGGACCCTGATCCTGGTCGCCGACGACGACATCATGACGCTGGCGCACTCGGTCGAGATGTACGACAGCATCCCGAACTCCGAGTTCGCCGTTGTCCCCGGCACCTCGCACTTCCTCACCCAGGAGAAGCCCGGGCTCGTGAATCAGATCGTCGTCGACTTCCTGACCCACGAGCCCGTTGCGACGACGGCGCCGATTCGCCGCGCGCCGGCTAGCTGACCTGAAGCATCCGGGTGAGGGGCGCTGCGGGTGATGACACGCAAGCTCACGCGGTCAGGTAGTGCAGGGCCAGGACGGTGCAGAGGCCTAGCGCGCAGGCGATGGTGACGTTGCGGGTGTGGTAGGCGACTGCGGTGATGATGGCGGCGGCTGCCAGGAGAGCGGTGGCTTGGGTAGGCGAGGCACCGCGGAGCAAGGTCACTAGTTCTACGGCCACGATGGACGCCAGTACGGCGGGCGCGAGGTGGTCGAGGGCGATCTGGAAGCGGGTCGGTAGCCGCTCGGCGGGCAGCAGGGTGATGAAGGCGATGCGGAATAACCAGGAGACCGCGCCGAGGATGAGCATCGACAGTAGTGCGGTCATCGTCGTACTGCCGATCCAGCTATGACGCCTGCGATGGCTCCGCCGACGATGCCGAGTTCCGGGCGGACGAGGCCGATGACGGCGGCCGCCAGTCCTCCCGTGACTGCGGCCACGACGGCCGGGCGGTTCGTCAGGCGGGGCGCCAGCATGCCCAGGAACATGGCGGTGCCGACGAATACGAGGTGAGGCAACTCCGGCAGCGCGGGGCCGGCGACGATGCCGACGGCAATCGACGATGACCAGAGCACCAGGATGAGGAAGCCGAGCCAGCCCCAGTACCGCCGGAACGTGCGCGGGTCGAGATCGGGACGGGCGTTCGACAGCAGGTACGTCTGGTCGATGACGAAGTGCGGGGCCAGCCAGCGGAACCAGGTCGGCTGGTCCCTGAACCGCCGCGACATCGACGCGCCGTACAGCAGCAAGCGCGAGTTCACGATGGCGGCCGACGCGACGACGACTGCGAACGCGGCGCCTTGATGGACGAGCGTCACCGCGGTGAGTTGTGCGCTTCCGCCGTACACCACACCCGCACCGACCAGACCCGGCAAGGTGCCGAAGCCGAGCGCGGAGATCGTCACGCCCAGCGTCATGCCGAACGCGGCCAGGCCCGGTGCGACCGAAGCAACGTCGCGCAGGGCCAACGCTTGGGGCGGCGCTGTCTTGCCGAGAAGGGACCTCATGACGCAACCGTCCTGCTGATCGCGTACGACGGCTTGGCGGCCAGGCGGTGGAAATGTGGAGAAACCGTGGCGACTGGTCCTCCACCCCGTCTCCATGTCGTCTCCAAGCTTCCGACGGCGACCCCGCCGCAGAGTCGTCGAGACGAAATGGGGCGGGAAATGAGCATGTACGACGTTGTGGTGGTCGGAGCACGGTGTGCTGGAGCCGCGACCGCGATGTTGCTGGCCGAGCTGGGCCACAACGTCGTAATGGTGGACAAAGCGCGACTGCCGAGCGACACGCTGTCGACACACGGGATCGCTCGAGGCGGTGTCGTCCAGCTCGCGCGGTGGGGACTGCTCGATCGGATCGGCGCACCGCCGGTCAGGAATGTGGTCTTCGACGTCGAGGGCAACGCGATAACCCGCCCGATCAAGCACCGTGCGGGCGTCGACGCCCTGATCGCCCCGAGACGCCACCTGCTCGACAGCGTCCTCGCTGACGCCGCACAGCAATCCGGCGCCGGCCTTGTCACGGGTCTGACGGCGACCGGCGTACTGCGGTCGAGCGAGGGCAGGGTCACCGGCATCACCGCCCACACCTCGAAGGGCGACCGCCTGGAATTGCCCGCGCGGTTCGTGGTCGGTGCGGACGGACGCCAGTCGCGAATGACCGGTTTCGTGGGCGCCGAGACGCTGGAGCAGTTCACCCCAACCTGCTCGACCTATTACACCTATGTGGCCGGTCTCGGATCGGACAGCTTCGAGTTCCATGTCGCGCCCGGTGCCTACGCCGGGGTCTTCCCGACCCACGACGACCTGGCCTGCGTCTGGCTGATCCAGCCGACCGATGCGCTGGATTCGGTGCGTACGGCGGGTTCCGCGCGCATCCCGGCGTTCCTCCGGGCACTCGAACAGCTGGTGCCCGGCCTCGGGCGTCGCGTGCGCGCCGGTCGGGTGACCGCGCCGGTCCGCGGTGCTGTCGAGCTGCCGAACTACCTTCGCCGACCCTATGGCCCAGGGTGGGCGCTGGTCGGTGACGCCGGCTACCACCGCGACCCGATCACCGGACATGGCATCACCGACGCGTTCCGTGACGCGGAGTTGCTGGCGACCGCCCTCGATCACAGCCTGCGCGACCCCACGGTCGAGCGGGCCGCCATGGCGTCGTACCAGGACGTCCGGGACGCGATGCTGCGCGAGGTCTTCGACCTGACCCGCGCCCTGACCGCCTTCCCACCGATGGACCGCTTCGTCGAGCTGCAGATCCAGCTCGGCGTGGCACTCGACCGCGAGGCCGAACAACTGGCCGGATTCCCCGGCCGCAACCACCTGATCGCTTGTTGAAGGGAACAGAACCATGACCACCACTACGACCGACAACCGCCGCAACGGCGTCGACACCGCGACACTCTTCGCGACGCTCGACGCAGTCAAGGCACAGCCCGAGATCGCCCGGTTCCAGTTCCGCGCCACCAACAGGTGGATCAGCGGCACGCACAACCGCGGCGTGATCAACGGGTACTACGGGGCTGGGCAGGAGAACACCCGCCCGGCGGACTTCACCTTCGACGCCGACCACCCGCCGGTGCTGGTTGGCGGCGACAACGGTCCGACGCCGGCTGAGCACCTGCTGCATGCCTTGGCCGCCTGCCTCACCAGCGGTCTGGCCAACATCGCCGCCGCCCGCGGGATCCACCTCGAGGAGGTCTCGTCGACAGTCGAGGGCGACATCAACCTGCTCGGCATCCTCGGGCTCGACCCGGAGGTTCGCAACGGGTACGAGGGGATCCGCGTCGTCTTCCACGTCAAGGGCGACGCCGACGCCGAGAAGCTGGCGGGCCTGGTCGAGCAGTCCCGTCGGCGCTCAGCGGTGTACGACGTGATCACGCACGGCGTGCCGGTGACGATCGACGTCGCGACCGCCTGATCACCCCCACAGGCCGGTCTGCCCTTCCCCTGGCAGGCCGGCCTTCAGTGCGCGGCGACCGCCAGGAAAGCCTCGAAGCCATCAAGAGGTTCGGTCACGACGCCCGAACCGGCGATCAGATCACACACCGCCGGAGAGAGCCACAACGATCCCGGCGTCGCCAGATCGGCCAGCGTGATCGCGAGCTGAACGCCGTGCGCGTCGAGCTTGGTCTCGTCCCGCGGTACCTCCGCGATCGCGACTCCGAGCTTGTCGCCGCCGCGCAGCTGGGCGAGCCCGGCTCGCACCGCGGTAGCGGGACCATCGAACAGCACCACCTCACGATCCCCGGGACCCCAGCATCGGCGACCGCCGGCCGCGACCAGCCCCGACGTCAGATCGCCGGCCCGCGGTCCAGCCGGCGCAGCCGCCGCAGCGAGCGCTAGTGGGCGGTCCACCGGACCCGGCAGGTCTCGCACGAACCGCTCCATCGCGTCGATGATCTGGTCAGGATTCCCCGACACGAAGTGGTCGTCACCATCGAGCAAGTCCAGCCGTGCGCCGGGAATGCGCTCGGCGATGAACTGCGCACCCCCGACCTCGACGAGAGCATCGCCGACCCGGTGCACCACCAGCGTCGGAACCCGTACCGCGGGCAACGCATCCCGGACATCCACCAGCGAGTTCATGTCCAACAGCGCTCGCACGGTCGACGGCGTCGCGGACGCTCGCATGCGCTGCGCCCACCACCGCTGCATCTGTACGTCAGCCGACGGGCACCGCATCCGCATGTCGGCCTCCCAGTCCCAGCCGTTGACGAGTTGGTCCGTGTAGGCCTCGCGGTCCTTCTGTGTCCGCGCCCACGGGTAGTCCTCGGACCAGACGCGCTTGGCGTAGGTGCCGTACAGCACCAGACCCGCAACCCGCTCCGGATGAGCCGCCGCGCACAGGATCGCCATCGGCCCGCCCTCCGAGTACCCGACGAGTACGGCTCGGCGGGAGCCGACGGCGTCCATGACGGCCAGTACGTCGTGCATCCGCGTCTCGAGATCCGGCAGGCCGGACGGCCGGTCCGACATCCCAGTGCCACGCTTGTCGAACCGGATCAGGCGCCCGTACGACGCCAATCGGTGCAGGAAATGCGCGTGGCGTGGATCCGCCCAGTCCAGCTCTAGGTGCGACAAAAACCCTGAGATCAGCAAGATGTCGAGGTCGCCGCCGCCGGTCACCTGGTATGCGATGTGGAGACCGTCGCTGACGGTGTAACGGATCGGCTCGATCGACCTCAGCTCGGCCCGCGCCTCGACCGGCGCGACGAACCGGTAGCCCCGGCCGTGCAGCGTCCGGATCATCCGCTGACTGTGACCGTCGTCGCCGAGTGCTCGGCGTACCTGCTTGATCCGGCTGGTGACGGCCGTCTCGCTGACGAAACGGCCGCCCCAGACCGCATCCATCAGTTCCTCTTTCGGAACCACCCGATCACGGTGCGAGACGAGATAGGCCAGCACATCGAAGGCCTGCGGCTCCAACGGCACCGCAATCCCACCCCGCCGCACCTCGAACAAGACCGGGTCGAACTCCACATCCCCACCGAACCCAAGCACCACACCTCGACTATGCGCCTTCGATCCTCACGAGGCGAGCGGGCCAGCCTTCTGAGACACCCGAGTGAGGGGTGCGGGCGTCAGCGTCTGGTGGGTCCGGAGGTAGGCGGCGAAGGTTTCGTGGTCGGTGTTGTTGCGGACGGGGTTCGTGTAGCTCTTGAAGGCTGGGTAGCCGTCCGCTCCGATCACCGTGTAGGCCAGCGCGGACCGGGTTGCCGTAGCCGTACGCGTCCCACGACTCACCGAGCAGCACCCGGCCGTCGGTGTCTCCCGGCTTGTTGCTGTTGGCAACCAGGAGGTCGCCGCGCAACGCCGTACTGCCCGTCGCTGGTTTGGCGGCGATGATGCCGAGGTCGGCGGGGCCGTTCTGCCGGGCGGTCCACAGGGCGGTGAGGACTGCGAGCGCTCTGGGGCGGATCAACTGCGCATAAGTGTCTCCTCCCCTCAGCAGCTTTGGTAAGCACTTTCCGACACAAAGGGGGGCGTGCAGGATGGCGCGGATGTCACTACCAAACGGCGAGTCGGCAAACTCGGTAGGAATTTGTCGCGGGGAGCGCTGTGCCCAAAGAGTTGAAGATCTGATCAAATAGACGAAGTGGTGGTCGGTGTTCCCGCGAAGTCACCGACCACCACCTCTAGCCCACCCCCCCCCCCCGCCGCAACTCAGCGCCGGCTGCAGGGACCTTGAACACCAAGCGGGGACCTGGGACAAGGTATTTCCTATCCGAGGTCCCCGCTCGGTGTTCAAGGTCCCGACTAGTCAGAAGCCCGCCAAAGTGTCAGCAGGTGGCCGTCGGTGCGGCCCAGTCGGCGCGGTCGTTGTAGCGGGATCGGGTGCAGGTCTACGCGTGGGTCGGCGGGGATGAGCCGGCCGAGATCGCGGACCAGGTCGCCGCACAGCTCGACGCCGAGATGACCGCCGTGAAGATGAACGCGAGCGGCCGGATCCAGCCCTCGCCATCGCTTGCCGAGATCAACGAGATCGTCTCTCGTCTTGCCGCTGCTCGTTCTGTGCTTGGTGATTCCCGGGATGTGGCGATCGATCTGCACGGCCGAGTCGGGGTTGCCGCGGCTCGGCGGATTTTGCACAGCGTCGAGGAGTTGCACCCGCTGTTCGTCGAGGAGCCGGTGCTGCCGGAGCATCTGCATCACCTGCCTGAGGTGATCAGTAGTTCCACCGTGCCCGTTGCCTTGGGCGAGCGGTTGTACAACCGGTCGGAGTTCGTTCCCGCGTTGGACGCAGGCGTTGCTGTGGTTCAACCCGACGTGTCGCACGCCGGTGGGATCTCGGAGTTACGGCGGATCGCAGTACTGGCCGAGACGCATGGGGCGTTGCTTGCTCCGCATTGTCCGTTGGGGCCGATCTCACTGGCCGCCAGCTTGCAGGTGTCCTTCGCGACGCCGAACTTCCTGATCCAGGAGCAGAGCCGCGGGCTGCATTACAACGGCGAGAGCGACCTGATCTCGTACGTGGCGGACTCGACACCCTTCACCTGGGTGAACGGGCATGCCGAGTGGAATCCCCTTCCTGGGTTGGGAATCACCGTCGACGAGGACGCCGTACGCGCGGCCGACCAGAAGGGGCACAGCTGGCGCAACCCGGTCTGGACCCACGACGACGGGTCGTTCGCCGAATGGTGATGAACCTGCCCGAGAACGAGGTCGTGCTGGACCTCGAGGACGGCGGCCGGTGGACGTCGTTGCGGATGGCCGGCCGGGAGTGGTTGTGGCAAGGCCCCGAACTCACCTCGGGATCTCGCGAGGGCATGACGTCGTACGTCGATGTCGGTGGCCTCGACGAGTGCTTCCCCACCGTGCGGGGTACGCCCGATCACGGCGGTCTGTGGAACCAGCCGTGGTCGCCCGTGGAGGATGACGAGGACTGGGACGCTGTTCAGTACGAGGATGCCGTGCTGCTTCGCCGCTTCAACGGCGGGGACGTGCCGGACAGTACGGAGACGCACACGATCTGGGCGGACTACCGGCTGATCGCCCCGCCCGGCTTTCGCTTCGTCTGGGCAGCTCACGCCCTGCTCGACTGCTCGGTCGGCGCTTTCCTGGACGTCCCGGACGGCACAACTTGTCGCCTGTACCCGGAGGCCGCTTCGCTGCTGGACTGGCCTGAGGGAGCTCCCTGGGTTGAGGCGAGCTGGCCATCGCCTGCCGGGATTGACTTGGCCACCTACGGGCCCTCCGACGGGACCGCCGTCGGGGCTGTGCTGGTGGACTGTCCGACTGCTTCCGTGGTGGACGGCGCTCTTGAGCTCACCTTGTCGTTGAGTTGCCCTGGGCAACCGGTGTCCACCGCGCTGTGGCGGAACCTCGGTGGCTACCCGGCCGACTCGCCGTACCGGAGTCTGGGTGTGGAGCCGATGCTGGGTCGGGTGTTCGACCTGGCCGAGGCAGGACCTGGCGACGCGGCGGTGGTGCCGGAGTCGGGTGAGCTGACCTGGCGGCTCGTGGTGTCCGCCAGAACAGTTTGAGCTGATGCCCCGATTGCCTCGCGCCCTCGGCCAGAACCCCGTCCTATCTCATCGGTCGAGCACCTCCGCGGGGTCGTCCGCGCGCGGTGCAATACGGTGAACCCGTCTCTGAAGGAGTGCACATGGACCTGCTTGCCGACCTCAGCCAGCGCAAGGTGCTCGCGATCATCCGCGCCGACGGACCGGACCGCGCCTTGGAGTGCATCCGCACGCTGGTGACCGCCGGAATCACCATTCTCGAGGTGTCCCTCACGACGCCCGGCGGCGCGGAGGCGATCGCGAAGGCCCGCTCGGAGTTCGAGCCGTCGGTGCTCCTCGGCGCCGGGACCGTCGTCAGTGCGGCCCAGGCCGACGAGGTCGCCGCAGCGGGAGCGGGCTTCGTCGTAACTCCGGCCATCACCCGCGGCGCCCACCGCAGCGTCGAACTCGGCCTCCCACTGCTGTGCGGCGCGCTCACCCCGACCGAGGTCATCGGCGCCCTCGACCTCGGCGCAATCGCGGTCAAGATCTTCCCGGCCAAGTTGTACGGCCCAGGCTACTTCCGCGAACTGCGCGCTCCCCTGCCGAACGCCCCGCTGATCGCCGTCGGCGGGGTCGACGCCGCGTCGGCCCCGGAGTACCTCGCCGCCGGTGCCTTCGCCGTCGGCATCGGCTCTCCCCTCCTCGGTGACGCCGGCACCGGTGGCTCGCAGTCCGCCCTCGCGGCTCGCGCGGGCGACTTCCTCACGGCGGTTGCCGATGCCTGACGTTCTCACCTTCGGCGAGGCGATGGTCTCGATCCGCACCAGGGCACCCATGCGGCTGGGCGGTGAGGCGCACTTGTCGGTGGCCGGTTCGGAGAGCAACGTGGCGATCGGCCTGGCCCGACTCCGCCACCACCCCGCCTGGATTGGTGCTGTTGGCAACGACGAGCCCGGTCGCCTGATCCAGCGGACCCTCCGCGCGGAAGGCGTCGACACCAGCTACCTCCGTTTCTCCGACGACTCCTTCACCGGCTTCATCGCCTTCGACCAGCCGGCCCACGACATCACCCGAGTCAGCTACCACCGCCGCGGCTCGGCCGCCTCCACCCTGACCGCCGACGAATGCGTCATCGCGATCACGGCAACTCCTGGCCAGGCGGCTCCGCGGCTGCTGCACGTCACCGGGATCACGCCGGCCATCTCGGAGTCAGCTCGTGCCGCGACGCTGGCCGCAGTACAGGCTGGCGCTAAGGCCGGGCTTGGGGTGTCTCTGGACGTCAACTACCGCGCTCGGCTGTGGTCTCGCGCGGAAGCAGCCGCCGCGTTGCGTGACCTACTTCCCTACGTGACAACAGTCTTCGCCTCGGACGACGAGCTCGACATCCTCACCGACGCCACCGAGCCGATCGCCGATCTGCTCTCGCGCGGCATCGCGGAGGTCGTCGTGACAGCCGGCGGCAAGGGCGCCTGGTCGCACTCCATCGACGGCGTCATCCACCGCCCAGCACTTCCCGTCACCGTGGTGGACTCCATCGGAGCAGGCGACGCGTTCGTCTCCGGCTACCTCTCCGCCACCCTCGACAACCTCGCCACCGAAGCCCGCCTGGACCGCGCCACCTCCTCCGGCGCCTTCTGCGTAGGAGCCCACGGCGACTGGGAATCCCTCCCCACCCGCGAAGACCTGACCCTCCTCACCCACACCGACGGCACCGCCCTCCGCTGACCGGAACGCGCCGGCAACAGGACAGCGCAGCACGTCGACCCAGCCGTCATCGACGACATCGCCGACTGGGTCGGATGAGGCCGGCTTACTGCAGGTCGGTCTACAGCAGGTCGCCCTGGGCGGCGACCTCGGATTCTGGGTCGATGGGCAGCACGATCTTGAAGCGGGTGTCGCCTGGCTTCGAGTCCACCCGGAGGTCGCCGTGGTGCTTCTTCACCACGATGCGCCAGGAGATGTCGAGGCCCAGGCCGGTGCCTTCGCCGATCGGCTTGGTGGTGAAGAACGGCTCGAATATCCGGTTGCGGATCTCGTCGGGGATGCCCGGTCCGTTGTCGCCGATCTCGACCACGGCATAGGCGCCGTCGCGCTTGGTGCGCAGCGTGAGGGTGCCGGAGCCGCTCATCGCGCCGACCGCGTTGTCGATGATGTTGGTCCAGACCTGGTTCAGCTCGGCCGCGTACGCCGGGATCGGGGGCAGCTCGGGATCGAAGTCCTTCACCACCGTGATGCCGTCCAGCTTGCTCGACATCATCACCAGCGTCGACTTCAGCAGCTCGCGCAGATCCACCACCTGGAAGGGCGCACGGTCGATCTGCGAGTACTGCTTGGCCGCGCCGACCAGGGTGGAGATCCGGGTCACCGAGTCGTCGATCTCGTTCATCAGCGACTCGGTGTCGATCGTGTACATCAGCCAGCGGACCGCACCCTCCAGGTACTCCGGTCCGACGGCGGTCAGCACCTCCTCCATCCACGGCACGTCCAGGCCGACCGCGGCCAGCACCGGCGCGACGTCCCAGCTGTTGCGCACGTCGTGGTCTTCCAGCCAGTCGGTCAGGGAGTCCTCGGCGTCGCTGAGCTCCATCGGGGAGAGCTCCCGCGCCTTCGCCACCCGCTCGACCGCTTCCTCCTGGATCGCGACGAGCTGGTGCAGCTTCGTTGTATCAAGGGTGCCGTCGGCAAGCATCGCCAGCTTGCTGCGCATCCCGGCGACCCGTTGGCGCAAGGTCGCGGCAGCGCGTACGGCGGCAGCGGCAGGGTTGTTGAGCTCGTGCGTGAGTCCGGCCGACAACGAGCCGAGGGCGAGCAACCGCTCGCGCTGCCCCATCGTCTCGTTGGTCCGGCGCATCCCCATCACGAAGCCCTCGATCAGGTGCACCGCCATCGGGAACCAGGTGTTCATCATCGTCGCCATCGTGCCGGCGTCGATCACGAAGAACTCCGACAGCTCGAGCACGTACATCGACGCCGTGTAGGCCTTGCGGTCGTCGGCGCCGAAGAATGCGTTGAACGCACCGGCGTACACGCCGCGCTGAGCGGTCCGGTTGATCTCCACCTCTTCGCCCTGGAGCAGCTTGCACAGCCGGATCGAGCCGGACGTCATGACGTAGCAGCAGGTGGCCTCGTCGCCCTCACGGAACACCCGTCCCTCGTCGACCTTGATGACGTATCCCTCGCGGGCCAGCCAGTCGAGCTGGTCGTCGTTCAGGTGCTCGAACAGGAACAGCGTGCGCAGCTCGTCGCGACTCATCCGGACGGTGTCATCGGTCGTCGTCATCAGAGCATCTCCAGGTATCGGTGTACCAAGGTCACTGCCATCGCGCCGTCGCCCACCGCGGAGGCGACCCGCTTCACCGACTCGGCCCGGACGTCACCGGCCGCGAAGACTCCCGGCATGCTCGTCTCCAGGTGGTACGGATCGCGGTCCAGACTCCAGCCCGGCGGCCGGCCCCGCAGGTCCGGCCCGGTCAGGACGAAGCCCCGGTCGTCGCGCAGCAGGTCACCCGGCAGCCAGTCGGTCCGTGGCGCCGCTCCGATGAACACGAACATCCACTCCGTGTCCACCTCCCGGCTCTCGCCCGTCGCGCTGTTGGTCAGCGTCACCCGCTCCAGGTGGTCGGACCCCTTGCAGGAGACCACCTGGGTGCAGGTGTGCACCTCGATGTTGTCGATGCCGTCGATCTGATCGATCAGGTACGACGACATGGTCGCCTCGAGTGAGGGACCTCTTACCAGCATATGCACGCGTTTCGCGTGTTTCGAGAAATAGACCGCGGCCTGCCCGGCGGAGTTCGCGCCGCCGATGATGTAGACCTCCTGGCCGGCGCAGCTCGGGCCCTCGGTGGTCGCCGAGCCGTAGTAGATCCCACGGCCGCAGAGGTCGTCCACGCCGGGAGCATCCAGGGTCCGGTAGGAGACGCCGGTCGCCAGGATCACCGAGTGCGCGGAGATCTCGCTGCCGTCGGAGAACTCCAGCCGCCGGGCCGACCCGATCGTCTCCAGCCCGACCACCTGCCGGGCCGTGAGCAACTCGGCCCCGAAGCGGATCGCCTGCCGCCGGGCGCGATCGGTCAGCTGAGCCCCCGACACCCCGTCGGGGAATCCGAGGTAGTTCTCGATCCGGCTCGACTGGCCGGCCTGGCCACCGGTCGCGACGGACTCCACCAGTACCGTGCGGAGCCCCTCGCTCGCGCCGTACACCGCGGCTCCGAGCCCGGCAGGACCGCCGCCGACCACGACCAGGTCGTAGAACTCCTCGGCGGGATGGGTCGACAGCCCGACCTTGTCAGCGAGCTCGGCCTCGCTCGGGCGGATCAGCACGGTGCCGTCCGGGGTGATCACCACGGGCAGGGTCGCGCCGTCCACTCCGGCCGCCTCGAGCAGGCGCTTGCTCTCGTCGTCGTCGACGCCCATCCAGCGGTAGGGCACCGCATTGCGGGCCAGGAAGTCCCTCGCCTCGAACGACGGAGCCGACCAGCGGTGACCGATCACCCGGGTCTCGTCGGTGGGCAACTCCGGGGTCGAACGCCAGAGCTCCAGCATCGAGTCGACCACCGGGTAGAGCTTCTCCTCCGGCGGGTTCCACGGCTTCAGCAGGTAGTGGTCGAGGTCGACGACGTTGATCGCCTGGATGGCCGCATCGGTGTCCGCGTACGCCGTGAGGAGGACCCGGCGGGCGAGCGGGAACAGGTCCATCGCGGCCTCGAGGAAGTCGATCCCGGACATCCCGGGCATCCGGTAGTCCGCGAGCAGCAGGGCCACCGGCTCACCCCGCAGCTTGAGCTCGCGGAGGGCCTCGATGGCCTGGTCCGGCGCTTCCGCCCGGACGATCCGGTTCTCCTCGCCGTACCGGCGGCGCAGGTCGCGGGCGATCGAGCGGGAGACCCCCGGGTCGTCGTCCACGGTCAGGATCACCGGGCGGGCAGATGACGTAGGCATGCTCCTTTCATACCAGCGCGGGGCGAATTCCGGAGCACGTTAATCCACAGGCGTAAGCCAACTCCCCGGCAACCGGACGTCACGGCAGCGCCGCGAGGTACGGCGCGTGGCTGTTCCGGAACTCCCAGTTGTAGTACCTGTCCTAGTTGATCGACCACGTCATCAGCCCCCCGGAACGACGGGGAGGCGCCGCCGCGGAGGGTGTAGCCACCGCAGTTCTGGCCCTTCACCGGACAGTCGAGCGCCTGGTGAACGGCTGCGGGGGCGGAAGCCGCCGCGGGCTGGTGGCAGTTTTTCGCCAGCGGCTAGTTGAAGCCAAAAAGGTGAACAAGCGGTTACTTGTGCGGGACGCTCTGAGACGTCCGGGCTCGGGGGCGGGCGACCGGGGCGACAGCCGCGGTCAGGACACGAGGGACGCACATCCGCCCGTCCCTCCAGCACTGGAGGAATCGCGTGAACCATCTGTCCTTGCGTCGGAGGACCGCGTTGATCGCGGCCGCCGTCCTCAGCACCGCCGCCTTCGCGGCACCGGCCGGGAACGCGGTACTGCCCGCGGCTTCGCCGGGCTCTCCGCCACCTGACGACCTCAGCACCTCGATGCGGCTGCCCAAGTTCGCGCCCGGCAAGTACGTCGTGACGCTGGCCGACCAGCCGCTCGCCACTTACACGGGTGGCGTCGCCGGGCTGAAGGCCACCAAGCCCGCCAAGGGCCGCAAGGTCGACACCGCCAGCGCCGACTCGAAGGCCTACCGCGGCTTCCTCGACGGCCGCCACAACCAGGTCGCGGCGAACGTCGGCGCCAAGGCGACCCGGCACTACTCCACGGCGATCAACGCGTTCGCAGCGAACCTGACGAGCACCCAGGTCAGCCGGCTGAGCAAGACGCCGGGTGTCGTCGCGGTGACGCCGGACCAGTTGCACAAGGCCCTGGACGACAAGAATCCCGCGGACTTCCTCAAACTGTCCGGCAAGTCCGGCGTCTGGTCCGCCCTGGGCGGCAACGCCGAGGCCGGCAAGGGCGTCGTCGTCGGCGTCGTGGACACCGGCATCTGGCCGGAGAGCGCGTCGCTGTCGGGCCCGAAGCTCGGGACGACGCCGACCGCGGCGGACCCCTACAAGCCGTACCGCTCCGGTGACACCATCGTCATGCACAAGGCCGACGGGGACGACTTCACCGGCGCCTGCCAGGCCGGCGAGGACTTCACCGCCGACCTGTGCAACACCAAGCTGATCAGCGCCAAGTTCTTCGGCGACGCGTGGCTCGGCGCGACCCCGCCCGAGGCCCGGGAAGACTGGGCCTCGCCGCGTGACGGTGGCGGCCACGGCACGCACACCGCGACGACCGCGGCCGGCCGGGCCGGGGTGGACGTCGCAGAGGGCGGCATCAACTTCGGCACCATCTCCGGCATCGCCCCGGCGGCCAAGATCGCCGTCTACAAGGCGCTGTGGACCGGCAAGAACGACGTCGGCTCGGGCGGCTACACGTCCGACATCCTCGCGGCGATCGACCAGGCCGTCGCGGACGGCGTCGACGTGATCAACTACTCCGTCGGCTCGATCTTCGAGTCCTCGCATACGGACCCGGTCCAGCTCGCCTTCCTGTCCGCCGCTTCGGCCGGCATCTTCGTCTCGGCCGCAGGTGGAAACTCGGGCCCGTACGAATCCACGCTGGACAACACCTCCCCCTGGGTCACCACCGTCGCCGCGAGCACCGTCGCGCCGTACGAGTCGACTGTTGTCCTGGGCAACGGTGAGAAGTACGCCGGCCTCAGCACCAGCGTCGCCAGCTCGGTCAGCAGCAAGCCGCTGGTCACCGGCGCGGCCGCCAGGACCGCCGCCAGCACCGAGTACGACGGCTCCCAGTGCCTGCCGAACACCCTTGACCCGGCCCAGGCGACCGGGAAGATCGTGGTCTGCGACCGCGGCGTCGGCGCTCGCGTCGACAAGTCCGCCGAGGTCAAGCGCGTGGGCGGCGTCGGCATGGTCCTGCTCAACCTCACCGACCAGGACATGGTGGCCGACTCGCACTCCGTCCCGACGGTGCACCTGAACACGCCGGGCTCCCTGTCCGTCAAGACCTACGCCGGTACTGCGGGCGCCACGGCGCAACTGGTTCCGGGCAACCTGACGAGCAAGACCACGCCGTACCCGCAGATCGCGGACTTCTCCTCGCGTGGTCCGTCCCTGTCCAGCAACGGTGACCTGCTCAAGCCGGACCTGGCCGCACCGGGTGTGAACGTCCTGGCCGCGGTCGCGCCGCCGAGCAACGACGGCCACAGCTTCGCCTTCTACTCGGGCACCTCGATGGCGGCTCCGCACATCGCCGGTCTGGCCGCGCTCTACCTGAGCAAGCACCCCGACTGGACTCCGATGATGGTCAAGTCCGCGCTCATGACGACCACCAGCGACGTCAAGACCGCGACCGGTGCTGTCAACGACGACCCGTTCGCTCGCGGGGCCGGCGAGGTCCAGCCGTCGAAGATGCTCACCCCTGGGCTCGTCTACGACTCCGGTGACGCCGACTGGCTCGGCTACCTGGAAGGTACCGGCGTCAACACCGGTACCGGCGTACCGGCGATCGACCCGAGCAACTACAACACCCCGTCGATCGCGATCGGCCAATTGGTCGGCACGCAGACGATCACCCGCCGGGTGACCGCCGTGACCGCGGGGCGCTACCGGGCGACCGTATCCGTGCCCGGGATGAAGGCCGTCGTCACCCCGTCGATCCTGAACCTCCAGGCGGGTCAGACGAAGTCCTTCACCGTCAAGCTCACCCTGGACACCGGGTTGTCCAACGTGAGCACCACCGGTTGGCTGACCTGGCAGGGCGCCGACACGTCGGTCCGCAGCCCGATCGTGGTCAAACCGACCTCCGTGGTCGCACCGACCGCGGTCTCGGGTTCCGGGGCTACCGGTAGCGCTTCCTTCGAGGTCACCGCGGGCAAGGCCGGCGTACCGATCCGGGCGAACGGCGTCGTCTCGGCGCCGCTGGTTCCGGGCTCGGTCCCCGCTGGTGCGGCGGATGCCGACCTGCCGAACTACCCCGTCACCGTGACTGCCTCGACGAAGGCCGTCCAGTGGAACATCAAGACGGTGGACCCGGCGGGCAGCATCTGGCTCGTGCTCTACAAGGTGGTCAACGGTCAGATGCAGGCGCTGTCCTTCGAGGGCGACGGCTCGAACCAGGCATCCGCGACCTTGGCCGCGCCCGAACCCGGCGTCTGGGGTGTCCTCGCGATCACCCTCTCGAACCCGCCGGGCGCCGACACCACGCAGTACACGATGCAGACCAACGTGGTGACCGGTGGCAGCGGGCTGACGGTGACGCCGTCGGTCACGCCCGCGGCAGGCAAGCCCTTCCAGGTCACGGCCTCGTGGTCCGGGCTGCCGACGAACCAGCGCTCCACCGGCTTCGTCGAGTTCCCGAACCGGGCCGGCACGGTCGTGACGATCAACTAGCCGATCAACAAGCACCGCGGAGCTGAACCGCCCTTGGGGCAAAGGGCGGTTCAGATCCAGCGGCGGCGGGCAGCTTGCACGCCGGCCTGGAACCGGGTCTGCGCGCCGAGGGATTCCATCAGCGCGCGGACCCGGCGCTGGGTGGTCCGGGGGCTGATCCGCAGGTGCCGGCTGATCTTGTCGTCGGTCGCTCCGCCGGCGAGCAGGAGCAGGATGTCGCGATCGGCGGGCCGCAGACTCGTGAGGTCGCCACTGAACGGCAGGGCCGGCATCGGGATCGAGAGCGCCCACAGCATCTCGAAGGTCGCGATCAATCCGTCGAGCAAACCCGATGACCGGATTAGCAGGTGGTAGTCGCCGACGGCCCGCTTGGTCAGCCCGATCAAGGCCGTGTCGTCATCACCAACAGCCATCTTCATCGGCACCTGGGCGAGGACGCGGCTCACCTCTCCCGCCGACTGCAACTCCGGCAGCACCCCCATGATGTCCTGGCTCTCGAAGACCTCGGTGCCGTAGATCGCCCGGTAGCAGACCCCGGCCCGCAACCGATCCAGCTCCAACTGCTGCTGGTTCGACGGCGGAGTCACGTACGGCGGCCGATCGAGCACCCGTACTTCGCGCTTCGCCTCCTCCTGCAGCCGCTCGTACGCCCGGAGCAGGGTCGGGCCGTCCTCGATCAGCTCGACCTGGTTCCCGGTCAGCACCGCCTTGCCGCGGGACCCTCGCAGCTCATCCGCCACGCTGCGCAATCTCGACAACTGCGCATCGAGCTCGTCCAGCGGATCCGCGAGAGTCTCTTCGTCCTCCACTACGCGTTCATCCTGCGTCGCCTGGTCGTCGTACACCGCCGGCCTCTTCGTCCGCTCGCCATCACCCACAGAGGGTCAGAGTAGACCGCCTCATGGTGACCTGACACCGTTGTCTCAGCGGGCATGCAGCCCGATCGCCCCTACGGCCCGCAGCTGAGGCACGGCCAGACCCGCCCGCACCGGACGCACAACCCGTCCGCGCCGGCCGCCGGAATCCACAGGGCTCCCTGCGCCGGGACCTGTCGCACGGTCTTTCCGGCGGCAGGAGGAGCAGGAGCGCTGCTGGCGGTCGGGGCTGGGCTTGGGGCCGTGGGTGGGGTTGGGGTTGGGGTTGGGGTTGGGAGCCAGCGGATCGTGGTGTCGCCGGCCCGGCCGTGAGCAGCCAGCACTGCGGTGACACCACCACTCCACACCGACACCGCCGGCCACTGCCCCAGCCACCGCAGCGTCACCGCCCCGTCCGCCCACTCGACCCCCTCAGCCACCGCCTCGAGCACCAGCCCACCTGCGCCGTCTGCTGCAACCCCAGGACCTGGAGCAGGGCGGAGCAGCTGGAAGAGTCTCGGCTCCCGCTGCGGCGTGGTCTGCTGGTTCACCTCTGCAGGCTGACCGGTGCGGGGGCGTGGTCACCAGGTGTGAGCTGTGGGCTGTTCGGACCGCCCACAGGCCGCCACAAGTGCTTGTGGGCTTGCGATGCCGGGCCGGACGCCGCTGCATCGTGTTCTGTCGGTAGGCCCTTGTAGCGTTCCCGGTACGCACCGCAACCACCAGGCGTGACCAGTGGGCCGGCCAGCCCGGCCCGCAGCTCGAGCGGGGGAGGATCCTGTGGCTGAGGCAGCGTTCGGCGTGCAGTTGAGGCGGTCCCGGCAGGCGGCCGCTCTGAGCTTGCGGCAGCTTGCGACCCGGGTGGGCTACGACCACAGCTACCTGTCCCAGGTGGAGCGCGGGCAGCGGCCGGGGTCGGCCCACCTGGCCCGGCTCTGCGACCGTGAGCTGGGAACGGGCGACACCTTGGCGACCGCCTACACACTGGCCCGCCCACTCCCCCAGCCGGCCGGTCCACCGTCGCCTGCCCTGCTCAAGACCCAGACGGCCGGAGTCGACGTGCTGGATACCGTACGGCGCGGCCTGGCCGGCTCGGTGGGCAAGGTGCTCCAGGCCGACGAGTGGAGCGCGGTGACCACAGACCACGCGCGGGACTTCCCGGTGACTCCGCTGGCCGAGCTCCTCCCCGAGCTCACGGGGGACCTCCAGCTCCTCCGCGCCGAAGCAGCGGAGAGGTCGGCTGCGGACGGGTGGACCCCCTCGGAGCTCGCGGTCCCGGCTGCCGAGCTGAGTGTGCTGATCGCGCTGACCCTGACAGGAATCGGCCGGCTCCAGGCGGCGGGGAGATGGTGGCGGACCGCCCGCGCCGCGGCTGACAGCTCCGCCGAGCCGCGAGTGACGAGCCTGGCGCGCGGATGGGAGGCGATCAGCGGACTGTCCGAGCGCCGCCCACTCGCCGACCTCCGGGAGCTGGCCGAGGACGCGCTGACTCTCGCCGACCGCCCCAGCTGCACCGCCCGTGCGCTAGCGGCCCGCGCCCAGATCCTGGCGCAGCTCGACCGGCCAGACGATGCCCGGCGAACCCTCCAGGACCTCCTGGCGGTGACGGACGATCTGCCGGCCAGGCCCGGCGGAGCCACCTCACTGTTCGACTGGTCGGAGTACAAGACTTCTTGGGTGGAGGGTCTCGTGCAGGCGGCGCTTGGCGAGACGGACCCGGCCTATCTGGCGCTGGACCGCGCGCTGGCGTTATGCCCGGCCGGGAGTCTGCGCGAGCGAGCCGAGCTCGAGTTGGTGCTCGCGCGCTGCCTGGTCCTGGACGGCGAGGTTGCTGCCGGGCTGGCTGTGGCGATGCGCGTACTGGTCGAACTGCCGGACCAGTGGCACACCCACTACTTGTACGAGGCCGCCGGGCGTGTGCTGTCCGTAGTACAAGGCAAGGACCTTGGCCGGGCTGCGGTGCGGGACTATCGCGAGCTACTGGTGCGCAGGCCGTACCACAACCGGAGTGTGGGCAGCGGGTCGAGCTCTGGCTGGCCGCAGGGGTAGCGTGCCGAGAGTGACAGTCGAAAATCGGGCAGCGACGGTGTCAGACGCGTGGGACTTCGAGGTCGAGTTGCGGTGCGACCCGGCGACGACGGAGGCGCGTACCGCAGTACTGGACAAGCCGGGCTTCGGCCAGGCCTTCACCGACCACATGGTGCTCGCGTCGTGGACCAGCGACCTCGGCTGGCACGACCAGAAGGTGACGGCCTACGCGCCGCTGCGAGTCAGCCCGGCCGCCGCGGTGCTGCACTACGCGCAGGAGATCTTCGAGGGTCTGAAGGTGTTCCGGCACGTGGACGGCTCGGTCTGGGCGTTCCGGCCCGAGGTGAACGCCGCGCGGTTCAGCAGGAGCGCCCAGCGACTCGCACTGCCTGAGGTGCCGCAGGAGGACTTCGTCGCGGCACTGCGTGCTCTGGTGACCGTCGACGAGGTCTGGGTGCCGCCGGCCGGCAGCGGCGAGACCAGCCTCTACCTCCGGCCCTACATGATCGCCACCGAGGCCGCACTGAGCGTCCGGCCGGCTCGTGAGGTCCTGTTCGGTGTCATCGCGTCACCTGCCGGCCCGTACTTCAACACGGGCCCGAAGCCGGTCTCCATCTGGCTGTCGACGACCTCGATCCGGGCGACGCCGGGTGGCACGGGTGCAGCCAAGTGCGGCGGCAACTACGCCGCCAGCCTCGCCGCGCTGGCCGAGGCAGTAGCCAACGGCTGCGACCAGGTCGTCTACCTCGACGCGGTGGAGCGCCGCTGGATCGAGGAGAGCGGCAGCATGAACGTCTTCTTCGTGTACTCCGACGGCCGGATCGTCACGCCCGAGTTGTCCGGTTCGATCCTGGAGGGCGTTACCCGCGCCTCCGTGCTCGAGTTGGCGGAGGACCTCGGCCACAAGGTCGAGGAGCGCCGCATCTCCGCGGACGAGTGGCGCGACGGGGTGCGCAGCGGCGAGATCACCGAGGCGTTCGCCTCCGGCACGGCCGCGGTGATCACCCCGATCGGCCGGCTCGCCTGGGCCGAGGGCGACCTGACCATCGGCGACCACTCCGTCGACCACGGCGTCGGCCCGGTCACCGCCTCGCTCCGCGCCTCCCTCCTCGACCTCCAGTACGGCCGCGTCCCCGACCCCCGAGGTTGGCTCACCCGCCTCGCCTAGGCGCGGACCTCCAGCACTCACCAACCCCACGTTCGGTGCTCGGTTGCGGCTGAACTGAGCGCGCGCCGTGCGGTTGGTGAGTGCTGCGCGTCCGCGGTTGCTGCCGGATGTCGGCCGGGACGGTTAGGTTGGCGGCATGGCAGAGTCCAAGGCGGCCAAGAAGAAGACGCCGGCGATCGAGATCCAGGTCGGGGAACGCACGGTCCGGATCTCCAATCCCGACCGGGTCTACTTCCCTGCTCGTGGCGAGACGAAGCTCGATCTCGTCAACTACTACCTGTCCGTCGGCGACGGGATCGTCCGCGCGCTGCGCGAGCGCCCGTGCATGATGCACCGGTTCCCCGAGGGCGTCGCCGGGGAGAAGGTGCACCAGAAACGCCTGCCGCACGGCGCACCGCCGTGGATGGAGACGGTGCGCGTGCACTTCCCGCGGTACAACCGGACCGCCGACGAGTTGTGCGTCACCGAACTCGCCCATGTCGCCTGGGCCGTGCAGATGTCCACGGTCGAGTTCCACCCCTGGAACTCCCGCCGCGACGACACCGAGAAGCCCGACGAGTGGCGGATCGACCTCGACCCGATGCCCGACTGCCCCTTCGACCGGGTCCGCCGGGTCGCCCACGTGGCCAGGGAGGTCCTCGACGACCTGGGCGCCACCGGATACCCGAAGACCTCGGGTGGTTCCGGCATCCACATCTACGTGCGGATCAAGCCCGAGCACGGCTTCTCCGACGTACGCCGGGCGGCGCTGGCCTTCGCGCGCGAGGTGGAGCGCCGCGCGCCCGAGGATGTCACCACGACCTGGTGGCGCAAGGACCGCGACCCGAAGAAGTTGTTCGTGGACTACAACCAGAACGCGCGGGACCACACGATCGCCAGCGCGTACTCGGTCCGCGGCAACCCCGAGGGGACGGTGTCGACGCCGATCCACTGGGACGAGATCGACGATGTCGACCCGAAGGCGTTCACCATCGCCACGGTCCCCGCCCGCTTCGCCGAGCTGGGCGACCTGCACTCCACCATCGACGACACCGCCTACTCCCTCGACACCCTGCTCGAGTGGGCCGCCCGCGACGAACGCGAAGGCGCCGAAGAACCCCCACCCCCGGACGAGTGACCCGCCTGTCGCCTTGAACTCCCGCCGCCCCCGGAGCCCGATTTTCACCAGACCGGGTAGCCATTGTCTTAGCGGCCGGTGAAGCCGTGGTGGAGGAGGTTGGTGAGCAGGGAAATGGCTTCGTCGTCGGGGATGGTCTGGCCGGCGGCCGGGTTCACCACCAGCCAGGTGTAGGCGAAGCCCTCCATCAAGGAGTTCATGGCCGAGATCTGTAGCAGCGGATCGGGCTGCGGGCCGGGCAGGTTGGAGAGGTGCTGGACCATGTGGGCTTCGTCGTCGACCATGATCTGCTGGAGTCGGCGGCCCAGCTCGGGGTTGACCATCGCCGCTTGCTTCAGCGCGACCATCTCCGGGATGTGCGCCTGGTAGAACCGCCAGAACGCGGCGACATGCCAGCGGATCGACTCGATCTTGCTGAAGTCCGCGTCATGCGTGGCGTCGACGTGGACGGCCTCGTCGGCTTCGGCGAGCATGTCCTTCAGCAGCGCTTCGAGGATCTCCTCCTTGCCGGCGAAGTGGTTGTAGAACGACCCTGTCGCCCGGCCCGCCGCCGCGGTGATGTCGGTGATCTTGGTGTTCACGTAACCGCGCTCGGCGAACACCTCCCGGGCAGCCTGCTTCAGCGCCGCCTCGGTCCCGGCCGCCTGCTCCCTGCGAGTGGTCGTCACAGCACCTCCTCCTTGACAGAGCACCCTAGCGAGGTTCATCCTGAATTTAGATTCAGTGAATTAAGATTCAGCCAAGAGGAGAACCAGATGAAGGTGCTGATCGCGGGAGCCGGACCGACCGGCCTGACGCTGGCCATCGACCTGGCCCGGCGCGGCGTCGGAGTACGGCTGATCGAGAAGGCGGCCGACTACTTCATCGGCTCGCGAGGTGACGGACTCCAACCGCGCACGCTGGAGGTGTTCGACGACCTCGGCGTGATCGACCAGGTGCTCGAGCAGGGCATGCCGATGCCGGTGATGCGGATCTCGATCGGCGGGAAGTTCGTCGGCGAGCGCCGGATGAGCGAGCCCGCCGACCCGACGCCGGATGTGCCGTACCCGAACGCCTGGATGCTCGGCCAGTCACGCACCGAGGCGATCCTCCGCGCCCGGCTCGAGGAGTTCGGCGTCAAGGTCGAGCTCAACACCGAACTCACCAGCTTCACCCAGACCGACGACGGCGTGACCGCGGGACTCTCCACCGGGGAGACGATCGAGGTCGACTACCTCGTCGGCGCCGACGGCGGCCGCAGCTTTGTCCGCAAGACCCTCGGCATCGCCTTCGAGGGCACCACCGACGAGACGATCCGGATGCTGCTGGGCGACGTCTCCGCCGACGGACTCGACCACGACTACGGCCACTGGTTCGCCGGCCCGGACAACCCGATGGCCGGGATCGCGATGACCCCGCTGTCCGGCGGCGACCAGTTCCAGTTCGGTACGCCGCTCGACGACGACCAGGTGGATCCTTCGCTGGCAACGCTGCAGGAACTCGTCGACCGCTTCGCCGGCGAGGGAGTCGCCAAGCTGCGCAACCTCACCTGGTCCACGATCTGGCGACCCAACGTCCGCCTGGCCGAGCGGTTCCGGGTGGGGCGGGTCTTCATCGCGGGCGACGCCGCGCACGTCCATCCGCCGACGGGTGGCCAGGGCCTCAACACGGGAGTCCAGGACGGCTACAACCTCGGCTGGAAACTCACGGACGGACGCGAGGAGATTCTCGCGACCTATGAGAGCGAGCGCCGCGCCAACGCCGCCCGGGTCCTCGGTATCAGCGAAGACCTGATGCAGAAGCACCGCGACGGGGACGAGCGAGCCATGGAACGCGGCGAACAGACTCGCCAGCTCGACGTCAGCTACCGCGCGGCCGGCGACACCGCCCCGCTTGCCTCCGGCGACCGGGCTCCGGACTCCCCGCTGATCGATGCCCAGGGCAAGCACCTGCGCCTCTTCGACCTGTTCCGCGGCCCGTCGGAAACCCTGCTGCGGTTCTCCCCCAGCACCCCGACGGCCCACCCGCACGCGGTGGCCGTAGTACGCAGTACTCAACCGGCCTCCTACACGTCGCCTGAAGCCTTCGAGTTCTACTGCGCCTCAGCTGGCGACGAGATCCTGATCCGCCCGGACGGCTATCTCGCCTGATCAAGCCGACCTTGCGCAGGCCTGACAAAATCTCCGGGGTGCAGCTGAATCGAGAGACCGCACTGACTCGCGCCGTGGCGCTGGCCACCAGTGGCCACCGCGCGATCCTCGGTATCACCGGCGCACCCGCGGCCGGCAAGTCGACGTACGCCGAACAGCTCACGGCCGACCTGGTTGCCCGAGGCCACCAGGTCGCGCTGGTTCCGATGGACGGGTACCACCTGGCGCAGGCGGCGCTGGAATCACTCGGGCTCGCCCCGGTCAAAGGCGCGCCGCAGACCTTCGACGGGTACGGGTTCGTCGCCCTGCTCAAGCGGCTGAAGGAGGCAGCCGACGAGACGATCTGGGCGCCACGGTTCGATCGCGAGCTCGAGGATTCCATTGCCGCCAGCATCGCCATCCCGCCGGAGGTATCGTTGGTGCTTACCGAGGGCAACTACCTTTTGTTCGACGAGGCCCCCTGGGCAACAGGTCGCGCGCTGCTGGACGAATGCTGGTACATCGATCTCGACGCGGACATCAGGCATGAACGCCTGCAGGCCCGGCACATGCGCTACGGCCGATCCGCCGAGGAGGCCCGGGCGAAAACCTACGGAAGCGATGAGGCGAACGCGTTGCTGATCGCGGCGACGGCCCCCGCCGCGGACGCGATCCTGAAACTCTCCTAGCCGGCGAACCGCGCGATGAAGCCGGCCACCCCGTCCAGGTAGAGCTGCAGCCCGAAATCGAAGTCCGCGTCGGCGTCATCGGTGAACGACGACGCCGAATCGTCGAACACCCCGGCCGCGAGCACAGCGGCGAGTGCCGGAAGCTGGCGCGGATCGACCACCCGCGCCAACGTCGCGCCGTACCGGCTGAAGGCGTCGGGGTTGCCGGCGTACCCGGCGGCGAGGTCCGAGCTGAGGCGCATCTCCCCCTGCACGTACGTCATCAGGCCCATCACCACGCCGACCTTGCCCTCCTCGGTCAGTCCGGTGTCCTTCAGCGCGCCGAGTGCCGAGTCGAACCAGGCGAGGTTGTTCGGCCCGGCGGGCGGCCCGGAGATCGGGAGTTGCGCGTACCAGCGGTGGGCCCGCACCGCGGTCATCACCCCGTGCGACCAGAAGACCAGCCCGGTCCGCCAGTCGATCCCGTCCGGCAGCGGCTGGGGACGCTCGAGCGCGGCATCGGACATCAGCACCAGCAACTCGTCCTTGCTCTTCACGTGCCGGTAGAGCGCCATCGTCGAGTTGCCGAGCCGCTCCGCCACCCGCGCCATCGAGACCGCGCTCAACCCCTCGGCGTCGGCGATCCCGATCGCGGCCCGGGTGATGTTCTCGACCGACAGCGACGGCTTGGGGCCGCGCTTGGTGACGGCCTGCAGCCCCCACATCAGGGCGACATCGGCCGGCAGGTCGGGCTGCTCCTTCATCTCCACCGCCTCAGTCTAGGAACCTGTACTGCGTACCTGCTACGCTAATTAGCGTACCTAATACGCAATGCGGAGGAGAACATGATCGTCGAAGCGGTGGGGCTGCGGAAATCGTTCGGGCCGACCTCGGTCCTGGAGGGCGTCGACCTCGCCGTGCCCGAGGGGTCGGTGCTCGCCCTGCTCGGGCCGAACGGCGCGGGCAAGACCACCATCGTCCGCATCCTGACGACGCTGGCCAGGCCGGACGAAGGGCACGCGACGATCGCCGGGTACGACGTGGTCCGCGAGCCGGCCAAGGTCCGCGGGGTGATCAGCCTGACGGGTCAGCACGCGGCGGTCGACGACAACCAGACCGGCCTCGAGAACCTCGTCATGGTCGGCCGGCTGATGCACCTCGGCCATGGCAGGGCCCGGCAGCGCGCGCAGGAACTGCTCGAACAGTTCGCTCTCACGGGCGCTATGAACCGGCGCGCCAAGACCTATTCGGGCGGGATGAGCCGGCGCCTCGACCTGGCGATGAGCCTGGTCGCGCGCCCGCGGGTGATCTTCCTCGACGAGCCGACCACCGGCCTCGATCCGGCCAGTCGGCTGACCATGTGGGACGCGATCGGCGACCTCGTCCGCGACGGCACCACGATCCTGCTCACCACCCAGTACCTCGAGGAGGCCGACCGCCTGGCCGACCGGATCGTGCTGCTCGACAAGGGCCGGATCACCGCGTCCGGAACAGCCGACGCGCTGAAGACCCAGATCGGCGGCGAACGGATCGAGTTGTACTTCGCCGACGAGGTGGTGGCCCGCAAAGCGGCCGGGCTCCTCGGCGGTCTGGCCGACGGGCCACTACTCAACCTGCCGTCCGACGGGACCGCCGCGCATCTCCACCACGTGCTCGATCAACTTCGCGACGAGGGACTGCTCCCGAGCCGCGTCTCGTCACACCGCCCGACACTCGACGACGTGTTCCTCACCCTCACTGCCTAGGAGTAGCGATGACCCACGACGGATTCGGCGCCGCGGTGAGCGACACGGCGACCATGATCGACCGCAGCATCCGGCTGACCCGGCGCAACGTCGACACCTTGTTCGTGTCGATCCTGCTGCCGCTGCTGATGATGGCGTTGTTCGTCTACGTCTTCGGCGGCGCGATCAGCACCGGGACGGAGTACATCAATTATGTTGTTCCCGGCATCTTGTTGCTGACCACCGGGTACGGCGCCTCGAACACCGCGATGGCGGTCGCCGACGACATGACGACCGGGATGATCGACCGGTTGCGGTCGCTCCCGATCCGCAGCTTCGCCGTCCTCACCGGACACGTGACGGCGAGCGTCGCGCGCAACGCGATCTCCACCGCGATCGTCCTGCTCGCGTCGCTGGCGATGGGCTTCCGCCCGAACGCCGGCCCGCTGGACTGGCTGGGGGCGATCGGCCTGCTGGTACTGTACGTCGTCGCGCTCTCCTGGCTGGCGGCAGCGCTCGGGGTGATCGCCAAGTCGGTCGAGTCGGCGAGCACGCTGAGCTTCTTCATGCTGTTCGTGCCCTACCTGAGCAGCGCCTTCGTCCAGGTCGAGACGATGCCCGCGTTCCTGCGACCGATCAGCCAGCACCAACCGATCACGCCGGTCATCGAGACCGTGCGCGGCTTCCTGACCGGGACTGGTCTGAACGGCACCGGGTGGGTCGCCCTGGCCTGGTGCACTGGTTTATTCCTGTTCTCGTTCACGTTGGCGACAGTCCTCTTCCGGCGTCGCGCAAGGGGCTGAGCGACCATCGGGGCAGGCTTCGAACCGCTCAGCGGACACATTGGTGAGAATCGCCGGTCTCGTTCCGTGCTGACCCTGGCGTAGAGATAAATTTGAGGTCCCCCCACGTGTAGTGGTCCCACTCCCCCCGGGACCCGCACGGGCGAGTGCCCCGGTCATCGACCGGGGCATTCGTTTGCCCGGACCTCATCGGCCGAACGCGCGAGCCGCCAAAAAATCCCAGAAATCTTCGCGACCCGTGTCCAATTCGGTCGACCTGATCCGACGTACCAGTAAGAGCACAACCAAGGGAGAGGGTCAGGATGTTCGAGAACAGCACCAACCAGATGATCGTCACCATGCTGGCCGAGGGGAACCCCGTCTGGTTCGTCGCCGCGATGGTGAACATGCGCAGTCATGACGTCTACATGATCGGCAGAGCCGCCGGCTATCCCGACAAAGCCAAACTCCGCCGAGCCGTCTGGGCCAGCCGCAACCGCACCCGCGTAGCCGCTTGATCCATCGCTTCCGGCTACCTGAACCGCATCGCCTCTCCCTTGGCCCCGGCCAACTGCGGACTTCCAATTCCGCAGCCAGCCGGGGTCGCGGACGTAGTAGCTAGGCCGAGGTGTCGATCAGGCCGGCGAAGTAGCGGGCGACCACCGGGGTGACGGAGCGGCCGGAGTGGGCCACGCCCTCGGCGACATCGAAGGTGACGTCCAGACCGTGGGAGAGGTAGTTGCGCTCCAGCGTCCGCAACCGCTCGATCCGGGTGGTGCCGGTCTTCTCGGCGCCGTCCATCCAGTTCGACTCACCGCGATTCATGATCTCCCAGGTCTCGGTGTCCTCACTGCCGACGACCATCTGGATCGGCACCTTGCGCAGCGCCGGGACATCGATCGACTGGCCGAACCTCTGCTCGAACCCCTTGGTACCGAGCCACCAGTCCAGGCTGTCGTCCAGTTCGGTGATCCGGCCCGGCGCGCCGATCGACAGCCCGGCCAGCCGCTCGGGGTGCAGGTAGAAGAACCGGTGGACGAACTGCCCGCCGCCGGAGAACCCGTGCAGGTAGAACTGCGCGGACTCGACCGGGTACCGCTCGGCTACCTCGTCGATGATCGCGAGCAGCATGTGGTCGAACCGGATGCCCTCGTACTCGATGAACTTGAAGTTGTGCAGGTCGGCCGGGTCCACCAGCCCCGCCGGGAAGATCGGGGTCAGGATGACGACCCCGTGGTCCTCGGAGAACTGCTTCCACTCGTCGCGGTACTTCGTCGCCGATCGGGCGGTGCCGTGCTGGATCACGACCAACGGCGCCTTGTCCTCCGGGGCCACGTTCGCCGGCACGTACAGGCAGTAGTGCAGTCGCGGATCGGCCTGCGACGCGAAGATCGGGGTCGAACCACGCTGGTAGAACGTCGAGGTGTGGGTCATCAATGTCCTTCGGTGAGTGCGGGGGACATACCATCTAGTGCAGAAGTTCCTACTACAGAACTACGAGCCTTGAACTGTTCGTTACAGCTCGATGGGATCGGATGATACACAGATGATCGATGACGTAACAGGGGTTACCAAGAATGCGGCGATCGTCGAGCTGCGATCCCGGATCCGGGAGCACTGGGACGCCTTCACCCCGGCCGCACGTTCGGTGTGCCGGTCCCTTTCGGAGATCTCGCCCGAGCGGCTGCTCTACCTGTCCGCCCAGGACCTCGGCGTGGAGAGCAAGACGAGCAACGCGACCGTGATCCGGACGCTGCAACTACTGGGTTACGCCGGGCTGGCCGAGCTGAAGGACATGGTCGCGGCGCCGTTCACCCAGGCTCATCGCGAGGAGCGCCTGCGCAACCGGATGGAGATGACCGGCGGCGATCCCAAGCACGTCTGGGACAGGGTGATCAGAGAGGCGATCGAGCGGATCGAGTTCCTGGACGAGCACCTGGCGATGGACTCGTACAAGGAAGCGGTCCGGCTGATGCTCGAGGCTCGCGAGATCACCACGTACGGCTTCGGCGCCAACTACGTCGCCGCCGAGCACCTGACGCTGAAGCTCCGCCGACTCGGCCGGCGCAGCCGCTGCATCCAGACCGCGGGCTTCCGGCTGGCCGACGATCTGCTCGCGATCGAGCGCGGCGACGTCGTCATCGTGATCGCGCCGGGCCGCCTGATCATCGACGCCCAGACGGTGATCGACCGGGCCCGCGCCGTCGGCGCCGGCATCATCCTGCTCAGCGAGCAACTGGTCGCCGAGAAGCTGGCGGACGACGTCACCGTCGCCATCCATGTGCCGAACACGGTCACCGGCATCACCCCCGAGGTCCTCACCACCATCGTCGTGACCGACGCCCTCGCCCAGGCTGTCGCCGCGGCCGACACCGAACAGACCCTGGAGTCCGCCCACACCCTGGAGACCATCCGCCAGCAGCTCGGCTTCTGAGTCTCTTGTAGCGTTGAATACGGATCCCCGTAACGGTGTAGTATTCACTACAACCACGCTCTGAGAGGGGACTCCCCGATGGTCTCTGACATCTCGACCACCCTGGCGTTGATCGGCGGAGGCAACATGGGCTCCGCGATGCTCGCGGGCCTCCTGGGCGGCGAGTCTCCGCCGTACACCCCGGACCGGATCCTGGTGGTCGAGGCCTCGCCCGAGCGAGCGGAGTACCTGACCAGCACCTTCGGCGTCGCGACCACCACGCTCGACGAGGCCCCACTGCGGGCGGGGACCATCCTCATCGTCGTCAAGCCGTACCACGTGGCCGGCGTACTCGCCGAGCTCTCCGCGAACCTCACCGACGACCACCTGATCATCTCGGCCGCGGGGGCGATCGGCATCGCGCAGATCGAGGAGTCGCTGGGCGGCAAGAACCCCGTGGTCCGCTGCATGCCGAACACCGCGGCCTCTGTCGGCGAGGGCATGATCGCCATCAGTGCCGGCACTCATGCTCAGCCGGCCGACTTGGACAAAGTCCAGAGCCTGCTGGAATGCGTCGGGCGCGTCGTCCGGGTCCCCGAGAGCCAACTGGACGCGGTCACCGCGCTCTCGGGCAGCGGCCCGGCGTACTTCTTCTACCTGGCCGAAGCGCTGATCGACGCCGGTGTCCTGCTCGGGCTGTCGCGGCCGCTCGCCGTCGAACTGGTGAACCAGACGGCTGTCGGCGCCGGCCTCATGCTGCGGGAAGCGGGCGACGAGGCGGTCCGGCTGCGTGCGGAAGTCAGCAGTCCGGGCGGTATGACTATCGCGGCCATCCGCGCCCTCGAGAGCGGTGCTGTCCGGGCGGCCGTGATGTCAGCCGCGGAGGCAGCTCGCGACCGGTCCGTCGAACAGAGGAGTGCGTGATGCCGGAGCCCGTGACCGTCACCGACTACCACACCGCCGGCGAGCCCTTCCGGATCGTCACCGAGGGCTTCGGGGAGATCTCCGGCTCGACCGTTCCCGAGCGGCGTGAGTTCGCCCGGTCCTCCGCCGAGGTCGATGCGGTCCGGCAGCTACTCGTGAACGAACCCCGCGGGCATGCCGACATGTACGGCGGATTCGTTGTCCCCGGCAACGATGACGGCGCCGACTTCGGCGTGCTCTTCTGGCACAAGGACGGCTACTCGACCGCCTGCGGACACGGCACGATCGCGCTCGGCACCTGGGCGGTGGAGACGGGGCGAGTCCCCGCGTCGGCCGACGGCGACACCGAGGTCGTCGTCGACGTACCCTCCGGCCGGGTCGTTGCCCGGGTCACCTGTTCCGGCGGCCTGGTACAACGCGTTGCCTTCCGCAACATCCCCTCGTACGTCGTAACTCGCGCGGCGAAGGTGATGACGCGATGGGGACTCGTCCTGGCCGACATCAGCTTCGGTGGCGCGTTCTACGCATCGGTCCAGGCTTCATCGGTCGGCCTCGCGGTGACACCCGAGAACTACGCCGACCTGATCGCGCTCGGCCGCGAGGTGAAGTGGGCGCTGAACGAAACCCCTTGGGCTCGCCATCCGAGCGACAGCCGCCTGGACGGCATCTACGGCACCCTCCTGTACGACGACCTGGGCTCCTCTGACGATGGTGGTCCGCACCAACGCAACGTCGCGATCTTCGCCGACGGGGAGGTGGACCGGTCGCCCTGCGGCTCGGGTACCTCCGCCCGGATCGCGCTGCTCGCCGACGAGGGGCGGCTCGGGCCGGGTCAGGTGCTCCGGCACGACTCCATCGTCGGCACCACCTTCCTCGGTCGCGTGGTCGAGGAGGTCGTCGCGGAGGACCGTGCCGCGGTGATCACCGAGGTCGAAGGCAGCGCGTACCGCACCGGCACGGCCACCTTCACCCTCGACCCCAGGGACCCCCTCGGCACTGGTTTCACCCTGCGCTGAGCAGTTCCGGCGTACTGCGGCCGCGTCCGGCGTACCGGAGTACAGAGATGTCTCGAAATGACACATCCGGGGCCTGGAGGACCTCGATAGCATCGCCCTGTCGTGTCCTCGTTCCTGGGAGTCCAGTCATGATCTTCATCACCGCCAAGTTCCGGGTCCTGCCCGAGCACGCCGACAAGTGGCCGGAGATCACGGCCGACTTCACCGCCGCGACCCGGAGCGAGGCGGGCTGCCTGTGGTTCGACTGGTCCCGCAGCCTCGACGACCCGACGGAGTATGTCCTGGTCGAAGCCTTCCGCGACGACGAGGCCGCCGGCGCCCACGTCAACTCCCCCCACTTCAAGGCCGCCCAGCAGTCCCTCCCACCCCACCTCACCGAAACCCCCCGAATCGTCAACTTCAAACTCCCCCAGAACGACTGGTCCGAACTAGGCGAGCTGGCCGTCAACCGCTGACCTCAGTCCGGTACTACGACGGTGTTCTGGGCGGCGGCTATCTGCCAGTGGGCGCCGTCCTTGGCCAGGAAGTAGACCGGGCTGCCATGGTCGTCGGGGGTTTGGCCGTCGCGGTGGAGGTAGGTCTGGTTGACGTTGACCACCGCGATGTCGGGGCGAACGAAGAGCAGGTGGTCCGGTGTGTAGGTCGCGTAGGAGTCCTTGGTCGCACCCGGAAGGACGCGGCGGGTGAACTCGTGGATGGTGTCGCGGCCGTAGAGCCGCTTGCCATGTCCCGTCACCCAGAGCGCGTCCTTCCTGAAGAGCGCGATGAACCCGTCGACGTCCTCCGTCTGCTGCGCCACCTCGACCGCGGCAACCAACGCCAGAATCGCCTCAACGTCACCCTGACTGGGAACCTGTCCCGAGATCTCGATATCCATGCCCGAGATCCTCCAGCCTGAAGCTCACTTGAGGTCAAGCATCTTCGCTGTCGGGAGGGTGCTCAGCTTCTGAAGTACTTGACGATCTGGCCGACGTCCTCGTTGGTGGCGTCGGGGTAGGCGGTGAGGCGGTCGTGGATCGTGCTTGCTATCGGCAACTTGGCTGCCGCTGCCGCAAGCGCAACGTCCTTGGCTGCAAGACGAACCGGGAAGAAGGAGCCCTCGGCAAATGCTCGACCGGCGATGCCCGCCAGCGGTGACGTCGCCATCGCGCGCTTCACCTGCTCCTCCGGCAGCCCGAACGAATCCGCGAGCGCCATCGCCTCCCCGATCAGCGCCACTCCGTTGACGATCCCGTTGATCAGGACGAGCTTCATCGCCGCCCCGGTCCCGGCCGCTCCGGTCCGATTCACCGTGCCGAAGATCTCCAGCAACGGCATCACCTCGTCGGCATCGCCACCGACCATCAGCGACAGCTCGCCGTTCGCCGCCCGGTCGACGCTACCCATCACCGGGGCATCGACGACGTTGACGCCGTCCGGAATCAGCGCGGTCACCTCGGCCAGCGCCGCCGGCCCGATCGTCGAGGCCTCGATCAGCGTCGCGCCCGGCTTGAGCTCAGCGGCCAACGCGCTCACCACGTCGCGAACGGCCGCTGGATCAGCCAGCATCGTCACCACGATATCCGCATCCCGAACCGCCTCCCCCGGCGACGCGGCAACCTTCTCGAATCCCTCCGCCCGTCCGGCCGAGCGGTTCCACACAGTCAACGGATAGCCGGCATCAGCTACTCGCCGCGCCATCGGCGCACCCATCGACCCCAGCCCCAGAAACGCAATCTTGGTGTTCTTGTCCATGCCTCCACGCTAGGCACGCCTGAGCAATGTGAGTAGCGAATGTCTAGCATGGGACCCATGACTGCTCAGCATGACTTCTCGACCTCACTCCTACGGGTCTTCGTCGAGGTCGCCAGGCTCGGCTCCTTCACCGCAGCCGCGCCCGCACTGGGCTACACGCAGTCCGCCGTCTCCCGCCAGATCTCAACCCTGGAAGACGAAGCCGGTACCGCGCTGTTCGACCGCCTACCGCGGGGAGTCCGCCTGACTGAGCCCGGCCGGCGCCTCCTCATTCATGCAGAAGCGGTGCTCGACCGACTCGACGCCGCCCGGCGAGAACTGACCGATCTCCGCGAACTCGCCACCGGCCGCGTCCGAGTAGCCGCCTTCGCCACAGCCGACGCCGCCCTGATCCCCCAAGCCATCGCGACCTTCCAGCACCGCCATCCCGATGTCACCGTGACGCTTCGTGAGGGGTTCACCCCAGACCTGCTGGAACTACTCGGCGCGGGCGATGCGGACGTGGCAGTGGTGAGCTACCCGACGGTCCAGCATCTCGACGGATTCGACCTCCGCAAGATCTGCGACGACTTCATGTACGTCGCTCTGCCGCCCGGCCACCGCCTCGCAGGCAAGCGCCAGCTCCGCCTGACGGACCTTCAGGACGAGGAGTGGATCGCCGGCAGCTCGCGCCCCGAGGACACCCTGATCAGCGCCTGCCTGCGGACCGGGTTCCAGCCGCGGATCGGATTCGTCGCCCGCGACTGGATCGCCAAGCAGGGCTTCGTTGCCGCCGGCATCGGAATCACCCTGATCCCCTCGCTCGCCGTCGACGCCGTACGCCGAGACGTCAGGCTCGCGCTGATCCACCCGGACGACATCCCACCCCGGCAGGTGTACTCGGCCACCACCCGCGGGATCTCCGCCTCCCCCGCCACCCGCGCGTTCCTCGAGGTACTGCACGATCGGGCTTGAAATAGTCAGAGCCTCGTACCATATTGAGAACCCGGGGGTGACCACATGAACACGACAGTCCAGGTACTCGCGGTCATCATCGGCGTGGTCCTCACCGTGGTGTGGGCGCTGGAGATCTTCTTCTACCGCCACCCGCGGCTCTACTTCATGTTCCTGATCAAGCCGGCCGACTACGACGCCGTTCGCCTCTGGCGCATCTCCATCGCCTACTACAACCTCACTACCGCCGCCGCCCTCTTCATCGGCGCCTACCTCGCCGACTCCCACCCCGACGCCGCCACCGCCCTCATCCTCTTCACCGCCTGCCAACACATCTTCCTGGCCGTCGTCATGCTCATAACCCAACCCAAACTCTGGCTGAACAGCATCATGGAAGCCCTCCCCAACCTGATCCTGCTGGTCGTGTACGCCGTGACCTGACCGCCGGGAGGATTCAGCTGCAGGCGGAGGAATCTTCAATTGAGGGGTGACAGACGTACTGTCGGGGGTGTGCCCAACTTTGGAGTCGTTACGCGTGACCATGTCATCAGCACTCTCGACGAGTACGACGAGCGTGGGGCGGACGATTTCCTGAGCGGGTACGGATTCGGGGAGGGGCGGGAGCAGGTGCTCCGGCACGAGGGGCGGAGCTACGACTCGAAGGCGATCCTGGGGGTAGCTCACAGGTACGCGACCGGAACCGTCGCCTCGGATTCGGCGTTCACGGACGGGACCGAGGACGCGGAGAAGATCCTGAGTGCGCTGGGGTTCGACGTGGCCTCCGTGCAGCCCGCGGAGGTTGTCGACCGCCCTGCGACTGGTGAGTGGCGTGAGTCCGCCGAGGTCGGGGTGAGCGAGACACAGGCTGCCTGGGCGACCGCGGCGCGCGAAGTACTGCTGGATGCCGCCAGCCGTTTTCAGGGCGTCGTCACCTACAAGGACCTCTCCCAGGAGGTGCAGTACCGCGCGGGTATCCGTACCAAGCAGCCGATGCGCCACTGGATCGGCGGCGTGCTCGACTTGGTCACCGCAGACTCCGCCAAGCGCGAAGAGCCGCTCCTCTCCTCCCTCTGCGTCAACATCGAAGGCAGTGTCGGTGAGGGGTACGCCGCCGCCGTGGCCGCCGCCACTGGTGAGTCACCCAGCGACCCCGATGCCCACGCCGCCGGTGAACGCCTGGCTTGCTACCGCCACTTCGAGGCCACCGACATCCCGCGGGGCGGCGGCGCCCCCACCCTGATGCCGAAGCTGGCCGCGGCGCGCGAACGAGCCCGCAAGGCCGCCATCGCCGAACGCCCCATCACCAAGTGCCCCAAGTGCAACCTCCAGGTCCCCACCAGCGGCGCCTGCGACTACTGCGACTGATCGCGAATCACCAACCCCGCTTGACGAAGGCCCGGACCATCATGGTCCGGGCCTTGGTCTTGCGAGCGGCATGCACGGCGGCCCGTGCGTCGGTGGTTACCGGCGGCCTCGCCACTTGGTGGAGGCGCCGATACCGGCGAGGTGGAGGGCGATGCAGAGCAGGCCCGCCATCAGCAGGGTCTGGGGTGTGAACGCGTCGCTGACCGTGGCATCCGCCCAATCCAGAATGAGCGCCAACCCAAAGATCACTGCGGCGATGATCGCGAACATCAACATCTCCTATCGGAGTACGGGGAGCGCTCATCTAACTCCCGCCACCCCCACCGCACAAGATCTCACCACCCCTGACCTCCACCGAACTTGAAGGACCCACAGATGCAGCAGGATGCTCAGGTGGCGACACCACCTTCGCCACTCAGACCGAGTGGAAGTCCTACGTCGCCAAGGTCCAAGCCGCAGCCGACCACTTCGCCTGACCTGCGCGACGAACTGGTGGCGACCGAGTAGGCGCGAAGCGGCCGGGGACAGTGGAGTCCCCGGCCGCGGCGCGTGTGCTGACTAGCGGATCGGTTTCCAAGGTCCGTTCGGCGCGCCCGGGGCCTGGTTGCGGGTGTACCACTTGGCCTCGTAGACGTGGCCCTGATAGGTCACTCGGTCGCCGGAGTTGTACACCGTCGAGGGCGTCCAGGCTGCCGGGCTGTTGTCCGGAGGCGTCGGAGCCTGCTCCTCCCACGGACCGTTCGGGTCACCGGGAGCCTGGTTGCGGGTGTACCACTGAGCGCGGAACGTCTTGTCCTTGTACCGGACGATGTCGCCATTGTTGAAGATCCGCGACGCCGTCCAGAGGGTGGCGCCGTCCTCCGTCATGGCCAGCTCCTGCCAAGCGCCAGTCGGATCGCCCGGCTTCTGGTTCTTGCTCGCCCAGGCAGCCAGGTACGGCTTGCCGTTGTAGCTGACCTTGACGCCGGCCTTGTACAGCGGCGCCGAACTCCACGCCGGCGGCAGGTTCACCGTCACCGTGACACTGCCCTGGCCTGCCTCGAGGAGGTCGCTGCCGGAGTACGACGCGGTCAGCGTGTGGCTGCCGGCCGCAAGTCCTACCGGAAGCGAGAGCGTCGCACTACCGCCAGACAGTGTGGTAGAGCCACGGACCGTAGTGCCTTCACGCAACTCGACAGTGCCCGACACCGGTACTGCGCCCGCCGCGACCTTCACAGTCACCTTCGCCGCAGTGCCCCAGTCCACCGGTGCCGAGGTCACGCTCACGGTCGGCTGACCCATGGGAGTGCGGAACACGGCCGGCTGCGCCACCGCAGTACCGTCGTCAGCGCTCTTCGCCGAGACGATCCACGCGTATGACGTGGCCGGTGCGAGGCCGGACCACGTCACCGTGGCCGTGCCGTTCGCCGTCACGCTGTCCGTCCCGATCACACCAGTCGGCACGTACGCCGCCAGCGAATCGGTCGAGAACGACGTCTTTCGCGTGGTGAGGTCGACCGGCAGGGTCAGGTTGTCCTCCGAGCCGTTGTACCGCGGTTTGGACTGACTACCGTCCTGGCGTACGTCGTACTCGGTGGCCCCGAAGTTGCCGAGGAACGGGGAGTACGTGTCGATGTGCATCTCGGCGCGGTCGACGTCGAACTGCAGCAGCCGCAGGAAGCTCGCACCGAACTGCAGTCGGTCGGTGGACTTGTGGTCCGGCGTACCGTCGCCGTTGACGTCGATGTTGCCTTGGGCATCGACCAGCTTGGGCCAGAGCTCGCCGGCGGGCACCGTGTAGAACTGGTAGTCCGCGAGCAGCTCGACGACGTCGTGGGCGACCGTGACGCCGATCTTCGTCTTCAGGTTGGTGCCGACGCCGTGCTCGTGACCGGCCAGGACCAGGAAGACGTTCGGGTTGTTCTCCACGACCTGCTTGTACAGCGGCGAGCCGTCCGGTGCGGAGAAGCCCGCGTCCCGGCCGTCGGGGTTGGCCGACGGCTTGAGGTAGTCATGGGACAGCAGGATCCCGTTGCGGTCCTTGTACCGCTTGAAGATCGAGTCGGCCCACTTGGCCTCCTCCGGCGTCACGCCGTAGGAGAGGCCGACCGCGACGAAGTCCAGACCGCCGGCGGAGTACAGGACGTAGTTGTTCTGGTTGTCCTTGCCCGGCGTCACGCTGCCGTCGGCGTTGGTCCGCTCGTCCCACGCGTGGTACTCGGTACCGGCCGGCCACGACGTAGCCAGCTGGTGGTAGCGGTCGGCACTGAACATCTTGCTGAACCGGGAGTCCGGGCCGGTCTCGGCGCCCAGCTGGTTGTCGTGGTTGCCGGCGATGACCTGGTTCACCACGCCGTTCTTGTCCAGGATCTCCTGGTAGCTCGACGCCAGCGCGAGCTCCTTGTCGACCTCGGCGTTGAGGCCGGGCCGCTGCAGCGAGCCGTCCGGGTTCTTGGCCAGCGGGTCGTAGTAGTCGTTCTCGATGATGTCGCCGGTGTGTGCGGCGTACGCGATCTTGCGGCCCGCCGCGTTGTCGGCGATCCACTGCATCTCGTTGCGGTACGCCGCGGCCCAGATCGCCTGCTCCTCGGCGGTCTCGACGTCCGACGGCTCGTCCTTGCCGTCCCAGTCGTTGTACGTGCCGCCGGCCGCGCCCTCGGTGAGGTACTGCGTGTCGGTGAAGTGCGCGATCGAGAAGTCGTACGAGTTCGGGTCCTCGAAGCGGTCCTTGTCGTTCTGCGCGGACGAGTCGCGCGGCGACAGGTCGTCGGCGAACGGATCCTCGCCGGTGACAAGGACGTGGACGGTGTTGCCGTCGCGGTACTGCGCGTCCAGTGTGCGGTGAGCACGGTGCTGTGCCCGGCCTCGCCGCGGGAACTGGTGAGCGCGACCCACTTCTGTCCGGCCTTGTCCCAGACGCGCAGAGCCACGACCCGAGCCGGGTCGATGCTGCCCTCCCAGCGCAAGGTCGGAGTCTGCGCGGTGGTGCCCAGGCTCAGGTCGTACCGCTGGAAGACCACATCCCGCCCGGACGGCGTATCGATGGTCTTGCCGTCAAGCGGACGCAGCGAGTCGACCACGACCGACGCATCGTGCGCGACGTCAAGCGTGGTCGGTACTGCGCTCGCCTGGCCCTGGTAGCCCGCGGACGCCACTCCGAGAACACCCAGGCTCACCCCAGTGATCGCCAGGAAACGCCCACGTGAACGATTAACTGCACCGCCAACTACCTCCGTGACCTGTCACCGCCGTCGCCGAGCGGTCGCCGGGTAGCACCCCGCGGCGTAACGTGACGAGAGGAGAGGGCGGGCCCTTCGGGTCCGCTTGGGGAGGCAGTCATGAGCACAGCACAAGGGGACGTCGCGCTTCTGCAAGATCCGGTCGCACAAGAGCTCCTCGGATCACGTCAACCGGCGCGACTCGCGTACACGTGGACCGACGGGACCCCACGGGTCGTGCCGATCTGGTTCACCTGGACCGGGCAGGAGATCGTGTTCGGCAGCCCACCGAGAGCACCGAAGCTGAAGGCACTGGCCGCCAACGGCGCCTCCGCGGTCACCATCGACGACGCTTCGGCCTGGCCGTACAAGGCGCTGCTGGTGCGCGGGCACGCCACAGTCGAGTTCCTCGATGACGTCTGCCCGGAATACGCCCAGGCCGCCACCCGCTACTTCGGCTCCGAGCAGGGCAACGCCTGGGTCTCACAACTACGCGGCCAACCAATGGCCCGAGTAGCGCTCCACCCAACCTGGGCAGCCGTCCTGGACTTCGAAACCCGCTACCCCAGCGCCCTGTCCCTCTAATTCACCACCGCGCCTGCGCGCGAGCGGACGTGGATCTCATCCGCAGAGGTTGATGCCGTTCCGCGTCTGACGGCTGACGCTTGAGCTGCTGTAGGTCAGCCGGCCGGCGCCGAACCGCGCTCCGTCCGGTCAGGAAGCAAGCACAAGGAGTGAACGACAGTGACCGATCAGGCAGCATCAGAGTATCGAGCCGCCGGCGAGGCGCAGGAAACCAGCGGCTGGGCGGTCGGATTTATCTTGTTCGCCGGCGTAGTGATGGTCACAGCCGGCATCTTCCAGGCCTTCGACGGCCTGGTGGCGCTGTTCAATGACGAGTTCTTCGTCGCGACCCGCAACTACTTCTTCCAGTTCGACATCACCGCGTGGGGCTGGATCCACCTGCTGATGGGCGTGCTGGTCATGCTGGCAGGCTTCGGGGTGATCGCGGGTCAGACCTGGGCCCGGGTGGTCGGCATCACCATGGCGGTGCTGAGCGCCCTCGCCAACTTCGCTTTCATCCCCTACTACCCGTTCTGGGCACTGACGATCATCGCGCTGGACGTCTTCGTCATCTGGGCCCTGGCCGCTCATGGTCGTGACGTCAGGGTCTGAGGACTGAGGCCGGAGCGCAATGCATCGGGAGTCGGAGGGTTCGCGCGACGGGGCGGTGGCCCGCTCGCTGCTCCACATCAATCTCGTTGCCGCTGTGGCCTTCATGCTTGGCGGCTCCTTCTTCGCTCTGGGCGCCGCCTTCGCCCAGCTCGCGGTCGGCAGCCGGGAAACGGTCAACATCACCTACCTGATCGGAGGCTTCTTCTTCAGTCTCGGCGGATATACGTCGATCCTGCTCGTCGTCAACCTGACCAACCTCGAGCGGGGGGCGACCAGAGCCACTCGGACGCGATGGTGGACTCACCAGCCCCATCAGCTCGGCTGGTCGAGTGCAGTCGTGTTGTTCGTCGGGACACTCCTGTTCGCCATCAGCCTGGTGGCTGCCTTCGCCGCAGGCCTGACGCCGCGCCAGTCGAATGGGTGGGTCTGGCTGCCAGACATCCTCGGATGCGTCTGCTTCCTCGTCTCGGGACACCTCGCAATGCTCGATGTCTGCGGCGGCCACATCGGAATACGTGTCCACAACCTCGGCTGGTGGGTGGTCGCGGTCAACCAGATCGGGTCCATCCTGTTCTTCCTCGCGGGACTCGCGGCGTTCACGCGTCCGGCGACCTCCCGTTCCCTGGACATCGCCCTGGTCAACTGGGGGACCTTTGCGGGTGCTGTCTGTTTCGCGATCGGTGGAGGCCTGCAGATGTTCGACAAGCCCGAGCCGCAAGGAGAGAGGTTCAATGCAATCCATGACGAAGCTCAATGAGGCAGAAGCCGCAACGCTGTTCGGCAACCGGTTCCTGACCGAGATGGCCCCTTCGGCCACGTTCCCCGAGGGCGGGATGCGGTCCCTCGATGCCCTGCGGTTGGTTGGCGAGGAACTCAACATGGAAGGAGATCCGCAGCGTAATCTGGCCACCTTCGTGACGACCTGGATGGAGCCCGAGGCCCAGCGGATCATCGCCGAGAACCTCCACCGCAACTTCATCGACCATGCCGAGTACCCGATCTCGGCAGAGATCGAGCAGCGCTGCGTGCGGATGCTGGCCGACCTGTTCAACGCACCCGGCGAGACCACAGGCTGTCGCACCCAGGGCTCGTCCGAGGCGATCATGCTCGGCGCCCTTTCCTTGAAGTGGAAGTGGAAGGAGCGACGCCAGGCGGAGAAACTCTCGGCTGACAGACCCAACCTCGTGTTCGGCGGAGACGTCCACGTGGTGTGGGAGAAGTTCTGTCGCTACTTCGACGTCGAACCACGGATCGTCCCGCTCTCGGAGAACAAGTACACGATCGGGCCAGAGGACGTGGCGCCGCACCTCGACGAGAACACGATCGGCGTCGCGGCCGTCCTCGGCACCACGTTTACCGGACACATGGACGACATCGTCGGGATCAACGAACTCCTTCTGGACGTCAAGAAGCAACGCGGCCTGGACATCCCGCTCCACGTCGACGGCGCCAGTGGTGGGTTCGTGTGGCCGTTCCTCTATCCCGACTCCAAGTGGGACTTCCGGCTCGAGCAGGTTCGCTCGATCAACGTATCGGGCCACAAGTACGGGCTCGTCTATCCGGGAATCGGCTGGCTGATCTTCCGCGAGACGGACGACCTCGCCAAGGATCTCGTCTTCTATGAGAACTACCTCGGCAAAACCGACGCGACGTTCACGCTGAACTTCTCGACGGGCGCGGCGATGGTGCTCGCGCAGTACTACAACTTCGTCCGGCTCGGACGCGCAGGCTATACCTACGTGATGAGCCAGCTGCAGGAGAATTCCCGGGCGCTCGCGGCCAACCTGCGCGAGAGCGGCCGGTTCGAGGTGATCGGTGACGAACTCGAGCAGCTTCCGCTGGTGGCGTTCCGACTCTCGGGCAAGAACAACGCGTACGACGAGTCCGACATCGCTTGGCAGCTGTCGGCGGAGCGGGGCTGGATGGTGCCGGCGTACACACTTCCCCCCAACGCCGAGAAGGTGAAGATCATGCGCGCGCTGGTCAAGGAGACCATGAATCGCGAACAGGTCGAACGGCTGACGCAGGATATTGCCGACGCCTGCAAGACACTCGACCACAAGGGCGGGGCGACGCAGACCGAGCGCGAGAAGGCGAAGACGGGAACCGGATACTGACGACTAGGTGCTCATCGACCTGACGAACCAGTGCGAAGCAGCTCACGGTCGCCAGGATGAGGAGATCCCTTGCAGACAAGCCCGCAGGTCAGACCGCCAGCTGACAAAACGAAGGCCCGGACCTGTTGGTCCGGGCCTTCTTTGGTAGCGGGGGCAGGATTTGAACCTGCGACCTCTGGGTTATGAGTAGCCGACCAGCGTCATTGTGCTGCTCGGCGGGCCGCGCCCGGCTGTCGTCTCTGGTCCTGTTCGTCGTACCCACCGTGCCAGGAGGCCCACAGACTGGCATAGGGGCCGCCCGCACAGACGAGTTGGTCGTGGGTGCCCAGCTCGACCAATTCGCCTGCCTCGAGCACCGCCACTCGGTCGGCGTCGTGCGCGGTCTGCAGCCGGTGGGCAATTGCGATGACGGTGCGCCCGCGCAGGACCGCCGCCAGCGACTGCTCCGTCTCCCGCGCGGTCGTCGGGTCGAGCAGCGCCGTTGCCTCGTCCAGGATCAGCGTGTGCGGGTCCGCAAGCACGACCCGCGCCAGCGACAGCTGCTGGGCACGCGCACCATCGAGGCTGATAACGGCGCCGACCTCCGTATTCAGGCCCTGCGGCAAGTCGTCGATCCAGCGCGCGCCCAGAGCCTCCAGCGCGCCGCGCAGTTCCTCGTCGGTGGCGTTCGGTTTCACCACCCGCAGGTTGTCGCGCACCGTGTCGTGAAAGACGTGGTGGTCCTGGGTGACCAGCACTACCTGTTCGCGCAGCCGGTCCGGCGGGAGGTCCGCCACCGGCGTCCCTCCCACGGTCACCGACCCGGTGCGGGGTCGGTCGAGGCCCGCCAGCAGCCGGGCCAGCGTGGACTTCCCCGCCCCTGAGGTGCCAATGATGGCCAGCCGCTCGCCGGGCCGCACCACCAGGTCGACTCCACGCAGCACGTCCCGACCGCCGTCGTAGGCGTAGCGGACGCCAGACACCTCGATGCGGTCGTCTGCCGGGGACGCAGCAGGCCTGGGCTCCTCGCGCGGTACCTCCGCAAGCCCCTCGATCCGCGCATAGGACGCGATCGCGCCCTGCAACTGCTCCACCCACAGCGTCAGCGTGTCCAATGGACCCACCAACTGCCGCATGTACACCGTCGCGGCCACCACCACGCCGACGCTGACCAGACCGTTCGCGTGCAGCGCCCCACCCACCAGCAGAACACCGACGGCTGGCAGCGCGCACGAGACGTCGAACGACGGGAACAGCACCGTCCGCAGCCACAGTGTCCGCAGCCGGGCGGCCCTTGCGTGGGCGACTGCTCCGTCCGCGGCCTCTGCGCGTCGGCCTTCCAGTGCGAGCGCCTCAATCGTGCGGGCGCCCTTCGCGGTGCTCGTGACGACGTCGGCGAGCCGCGCGCCAGTGGCCGCCTCGGTCAGGTAGGCCGGACGGGCACGCGGCAGGTACCAGCGCAGCGCGGCGCCCACGCCGAGGAGGCACACCAGCCCGCACAACCCGAGCAGCGGGTTCAGCACAAGCACTACGGCGATCAGGAACACAGCCTGGACTAGGGCCACGAGGACCTCGGGCACCGCCCGCCGCAGCGTCAGCGCCACCACGGAGGCGTCCGTACTACCGCGGGCGATCAGGTCGCCGGCGGGCACATGCTCCGCGACAGACGGCGGCAGCGCGAGGGCACGCGCCAGGAACCGCTCGCGAACCCGACCGGCCGTGCGCTCGCCGAACCGGTAGCCGACTGCGAGCGCCCACCGCCCGAGCAGCATCTGCGCGACGGTGAACACCAGCACGCCGAGCGCCAGGCGATCCACGGTGCCGAGCACGTCGCCGGAGCCCGCCCGGACTGCGTCGACGATCCGGCCGAGCAGCAAGGGCCCGACCAGGCCCGCCGCAGAGGCCATGCCGTTGAGCAGCAGGAGGCCGACTACCGCGCCGCGGTCCGCGCGTAGGTCGCCCCACGCCGCGGCCCGAACCAGGGTTGCCCCTGCCACAGGCAGCGTCGCGCTCATGAGCCCTCCTGCCCATCCTGCACGCGGGAGACCAGGTCCCGATAGGCAGCGTTGTCGCGCAGCAGCTCCTCATGCGTGCCGGACGCCGCGGCGCGGCTGTGGGCCAGGAAGATGACCTCGTCGGCCTGGTCGAGTACCAGCGGCGACGTCGTAGTGACCACCGTCGTGAGGCCGCGCCTGGCTACGCGTAACCGGTCGACCACGGCGGCCTCGGTGAGCGCGTCGACCGCGGAGGTCGGCTCGACAGCCAGCAACACGTCCGGTGCGGCATAGAGGGCGCGCGCCAGGCGGAGCCGCTGCCGCTGCCCACCTGACAATGTGCTGCCGCCCCACGTGACGTGCGCGTCCAGACCGCCGGGCAGCGCCTCCACGACGTCCTCTGCCACGGCGGTCTGCACTGCCGCATGGACCCGCTTGTCGTCGGGCTCGAACCGACCCGCGACGGCGGCGCGTACCGTACCTGCGAACAGCTCGGCGTTGTTGTCAGCGACGACCAACCGCTCCCGCAACTGGTCGGCCGCTACCGCGTCGACCCGCACCCCTGCCCACATCGCGTCGGTGCGGGTGAACCGGCCCAACCTCTCCACCACTGCGATCGCTTCCTCGGGACGCGCGCTCACCAGCGCTGTCAACAGACCGGGCCGCACCAGGACGCCGGACTCCGGGTCGGCCAGCGGCCCGCAGCCGGCTGGGAGGTCGATCACGGCATGGAGGCTGTCGCGCTCGGGCCGCAGATTGAGCAGGTCGACGATGCGCCGGGCGGCTACCCGCGCGCGGGCGATTTCGCCACCACTCTCAATGAAGGACGACACCGGTACAACAAGTACGGCGACGTAGCCGTAGACCGCGACGAGGTCTCCGATGGTGATTTCGCCCTGCGCGGTCATTCGCGCCGCCAGCCACACCACTGCGGCCAGAAACAGCGCGGGCAGCCCGCTCGCCAGAGCGCTCACCCAGCTCGCCGGGCTGCCGACGCGGTAGCCACGCTCCACCAGTTCCCGGGACTGGCGTCGGTAGCGCTCGGCCGCAAACTCCTTGCCTCCGAGGCCATTAAGCACACGCAGACCGCCCAGGATGTCCACCAGCCGCGTGGTCAGCAGGCCCACGTCCACCCGGTAATCGCCGCCGGTGCGCTCGATGCGCCGCAGTAGCGGCCCGACAGTGGCAGCCAGCAGCGGTACCCCGGCAAGCACGACGAAGGCCAGAAGCGGCGACATGGTGAACAGCACCACAGCGACCACCGCGTACGCCACGACCGCGCCGAACCCCGGACCCGTCACGGTCAACGACTGCGCGACGATCTGTACGTCGGTGATACCGATCGTCACCACCTCACCCGTGCCGATCCGCCGGGACAGCGCGGAGCCCAATCGGGCGGTGTGCCGCACGACCGTGCGCACTGTGCGGAACGATGCGTCCATGCGGATCTTCGTCATGGTTCGGTGCCGGGAGATCGCCAGCACGGCGATGAGCACGCTCACCACGACCAGCACCACAGACCATGTGACCAGGGCTGCAGTGTCTCCAGCGACGAGACCATCGTCGACCGCGTGGGACAGCACCCACGGCGGCACGGCCAGGCCGACCATCCAGGAACTCCCCAGCGCCGCGCCTGCCGCGACGCGCCGCGCCTGCGACCGGGCGAGCCAGAGCAGGAAGCGGAAGGGGCCACTCGTGTCGCGGGGCGCGGGAGGGACCCATTCTTCGGCCAACCGATCCGCGGACGCGTGGCTGTTCGGCATCAGGCAACCCTAGCGGTGACGTGCGCATCGGCCCCGCCCGCGGCGAACGCGGCCGGCGCGGACACATGAAGGTGCACGCGATCTGGACACCTCAGCAACTGGGGGCATTCCTGCGGGTCGCGTTCCAAGATCGCTACAGCGGCGTGTGGGTGCTTGCGGCAACTACAGGAATGCGGCGATCCGAGCTGGCCGGCGTCGAGCGCAACGGGGCTGGCCCAGGACGGGGGGCACAACATCAAGACTCTCAGCGAGCGGATCGGCCACGCCGACGTCACGGTCACCGACAAGATCTACACGCACAAGTCGCGGGGTTACGGACCGCGGTTTGGCGCAGGTAGCGGGGCGGCGGGGCCCGGCGAGGGGTACGGATCACCGGGCCGGAGAGGCCGAGCAAGGTGGCCAGTTCCTCGCTGGTCATGCCGTGTTCGCGGGCGCAGGTGAGCAACTGGTTGCCGTAGCCGGCGGCAGGGTCGTTCATCGTGAGGGGGCGAGTTCGGCGAGGGCGGACAGCTCGAGCCCGCGTTGCCGCATCCATGGGGTGGCGTGTCCGCGCTGGTAGGCGCGGCTACGTCGGTATCCCACGTCGGGGATCGGGACGGGGTCGACCGGGTGCAGCACGGCGCCGGACCATCGGTAAATGTCGGCGTTCGGCAGCAGGTAGCCGCTACCGTGCCTCCATGTTGGATGCACACGAGCGATTTGTGGCCTCCGGGCCGCTGCGGATTTGGACTGACCGGGTCGGGGATCCTGGGCTTCCCGCTGTTTTGATGGTTATGGGGTCGGCTGCTCAGGGGGTCCTTTGCCCTGATGCGCTGGTTGGTCGGCTTGTGGAGCGTGGGGTTCAGGTGATCCGGTTCGATCATCGAGACACCGGTCGGTCCAGCGTTGTCGACTTCGACGCTCACCCGTACACGATCGGGGACATGGCTCGCGACTGTCTGGCCGTGCTGGACGGTTATGGATTGGGATCCGCCCATGTGGCTGGGACTTCCCTGGGCGGCATGATCGCGCAGTGGCTGGGTGTGCACGCGCCGGACCGGGTCCGGTCTTTGACGCTGATGTCCAGCTCGCCGATGGGTCATGATCCGAGTCCGGCGTGGGCACGGGCGCAGGCCGGGGAGCCGGCCGACCCGGATGATCTGCCGCCACCGTCGCCGGCGTTTCTCGCGCATCTGGCCGCCGGGCTGCCGCCAGGCGTGGAGTCCGACGTGGCCTTGTTCCGGGTCTTCAACGGGCCGGTTCGGCCGTTCGACGAGCAGGCCGCCCGGTCGATGCTGGAGCTGGCGCTGTCGCGGGCTACCGACCCGGCGGCCGCGGCCAACCACGGCCGGGCCGTGTGGATGGACGCCCCTGACCTGCTCGCCCCGCTGTCGTCGATCACCGCGCCGACCTCGATCGTGCACGGCGATCAGGATCCGGTCTATCCGCTCGGTCACGGGGAGGCCCTGGCGGCCGCGATTCCGGGCGCGGTACTGCACGTCGTGCCCGGGATGGGCCATGTCATGACGTCACCCGGCCTGCCCGAGGAGGTCGCCGACCTGATCCGGCTGTGACCCGCCTTGCGGGGGCGGCGCCGCGCCGATGAAACAGCCGCGCGGTGAACCGCCACTCGATGGTGGCGAGACCTGAGGATCGAGCGGCGGCAGCTCCGCGCGGCTGGCGTTCCTGACTCCGCTGCGGGCGGCTGGCAGAATCGGTCCATCGCCAAATTCCTCGGCGTCAGCCCTGGCACCCTACGGACCCGCTGGTCACAGAGCGCGTCGAAACGGACCCCGATGACGGCGACCCACGATTCGCAGTCGTCGGCTGAAGCTGGCCGCTGATCCGAGCAGTCACGGACAACGCGAAGGTCGGACCCCATATGGCAAAACGAAGGCCCGGACCGTATGGTCCGGGCCTTCTTTGGTAGCGGGGGCAGGATTTGAACCTGCGACCTCTGGGTTATGAGCCCAGCGAGCTACCGAGCTGCTCCACCCCGCGCCGTTGTGTCTTTAGTTTAGAGGATCCGGGCCGTGCAACCAAATCGGCTCCCGGGTGTGGCTGTGGCCGGCGTAAATCCGTGTCACGGGCGGGCTGTCCGGCGTACCGTCCGGGTATGTCTCGCGTCGTCATCCGGCCGTTCGAGACGGCCGATCTGCCCGCTGCCAGCCGGTTGCTTGCCGAGCGGCATGCGCGTCACCGCCTGAAGCATCCGCTGCTGCCGGCGGAGTACGAGGACCCGAAGCTCGCGCTGGTCGAGGTCACTGCCGCCTGGGAGTCCGAGGGCGCGTCTGGTTCGGTGCTGGTCGATGGCGACGAGGTCACCGGCTACTTGCTGGGAGCCCCTAAGTCGTCACCGGTCTGGGGTCCGAACATCTGGGTGGAGCAGGCCGGCCAGGCGGTGCGGGTGCCGGAGTACATGAGGGACCTGTATGGCGCCGCCGCGACCAAGTGGGTGGCGGACGGCCGCACAGCGCAGTACGTGCTGGTGCCGGATGATGCTGAGCTGGTCGACGCTTGGTTCCGGCTGGGCTTCGGCTCGCAGCACGCCCACGCAATAAGGCCTGTACCGGCCGAGCCGCTTGCTGCCCGCCCAGACCTGACCGTACGACGTGCTGGGCGCGGCGACATCGCAGTACTGGCTGAGCTGGATCTGGTGCTGCCGCGGCACCAGGGGTTGTCTCCCGTGTTCTCGGCCGGGGAACTGCCGACGCTGGAGGAGGCGTTGGCTGACTGGGAGGAGTCGATCGACGACCGGGAGTACGCGACTTTCGTTGCCGAGTACAACGGGCAGGTGATCGGCTCGTCCATCGGCTGCTCGATCGAGAAGTCCAGTGCGCACGGCGGGCTCGCACAGCCGGACAACGCGGGCTTCCTCGCCTACGCGGCGGTGCTGCCCGAGTCGCGCGGACTCGGTGCCGGCCGGGCCTTGGGCGAAGCCGTGCTGAACTGGGCCGTCGAAGTGGGCTACACCAGTGTGGTGACGGACTGGCGGGTCACGAACCTGCTGTCTTCGCGGGCTTGGCCGCGGCTTGGCTTCGTCCAGACCTTCCACCGGCTGCATCGGCTCATCGGGTACTGAACTCTGCGCATCCGCGCGATCACTCCTAGCAGATCCGCGTCGTCCACAGGCAGAGAATTCGTCGCCGCGAAAGCGAGGAACCGGTGCAACTTCTCTGGCAAGGAAACAGACGCCTGCAGCAGGGCAGGCGATGCGGATCCGCTCTGGAGGCAGCCATGTCGTGTTCTTCTTCTTGGTCCACCGTCGCGCCGGCGACTCGACGTATCGTGATCGGCAGCGCGATCGGCGTCACCGCGCTGGCCGCCCTGGTGGCGACACCGGCGTCAGCGGTGACGGCATCATCGGCGGCAGGACTCGCTGCGGAGCCGCGGTCCGGGAATCACCGGACTCCCCCATCGACCCAGCAGAGGGCGTGCATCTTGGACGGATTCGTCATCGAGAAACTGCCCGGCGGCATCGGTTCGCCGAGCGACTTCGAGTACGAGTGGGAGGACGTTGTCTTCCACAGCAGGGTCTGGGAGACCGGGCCGGATCCGGAGGGCGCCACCAAGGTGGACCTCACGGTCAAGACGGTCCGGGGCGAGAAGCTGATCGACCTGGAGTCACTGCGCACCTTCCTGACCGAGTACCACGAGAAGGATCCCGAGACGTGGGAGCTCACCGCTGTCGACGTCGGTGGGTACGGCGGCTATGCCGCGGAGGACCAGGTCTTCTTCTTCATCTCACCGGGGATCGCCGCGGAAGTGTCGATCGACCGCAGCCGCTTCACGGAGGAAGACCTGATGACCACAGCCGCAGGCTTCCACCCGGAGGGCTCCGCCTGATCGGCGCCCGCGACCCGAACCCACCTCACCTGTACTGCGCACGGCTGGTCGCCGCGCGCAGGTAGTCCGGCCCGGGGCGCGATAGGTGCTCTGGGCAAGCGAACCGCCGATTGCTCGGCGTGGAGCGGGCTTGGTGGGTGCCACCTGGTCGGCGGTTACTGGGGTATCGCCGATGGTTGGTGCGGTGGCGGGCGCGGGCGAGTGGTGCCCGGGGCGGAATGGCGAACGGGCGGCGACGCCGAGGCTGGTCGGAGTCGCCGCCCGTTCTGTTCAGCCGGTCAGCCTGTTGGTGAGCTGGGTGGGCTCGAGGGTGGTGCGGCCGGTGTCGATGGTGTGCCGGACGGGGTCGGCGTCGGCGTCGGGGTTGCCGCGCCTGCCTTGACGGCCCGGTCGATCGCCGCCTTCATCTTGTTCACCGCGGCCTGGTAGCCGGCGAGGTCGCCACGTTGCAAGGCGGCTTGGGCGTCGCCGTAGGCCGTCTGTGCCTCGGCGAGCGCCTGCTTGATCGTCTGGTTCGCCGGTGGAGTCGTCGGCTTGCTGCCGGGTGGCTCCTCGCCGGTATCGACGTCGGTGTTGAAGACCTTGTTCAGGGCTTCCTGGAGGGTCGCGCCGAAGGCCACACGATCACCAAAACCGACCAGCACGTACCGGAGGACCGGGTAGCTACCTGGACCACTGGTGCGGACCGAGTAGACCGGCTGGACGTAGAGCAGACCACCACCGAGCGGCAGCGTCAGCAGGTTCCCGTACTGCGCTCTGGCGCCGCTGCTGGGCTGGTTGATCGGGAGCAGCGCCGCCCGGATCGCATCATCGGTCTGGAACTTGTTGGCGACTTGTCCCGGACCTGGGATCTGCACGTTGCCGGGCAGTCGAAGAATCCGGAACTGGCCGTAATCCGGTGAGGATGCCTCGGAATCGACGGCCATGAACGCGGTCAGGTTCTCCCGCTCCGCGTTCGGGACGTAGACGGAAGTGAGCGAGAACTTCGGGTCCTGCTGGTCAGGCATCCGCAGCGACAAGTAGAACGGAGGCTGGTTGATGACCGAGGAGTCCGCGTTGGCCGCACCCTGCGTCGGGTCGGCCGGCACCCGCCACAGGTCGCTGTTCTGGTACCAGGTGGTCGAGTCCGTCACGTGGTACTTCGCGAGCAGGTCGCGCTGCACCTTGAACATGTCCTCGGGGTACCGGAGGTGAGACATCAGCGCGGGCGAGATGTCCGAGCGCGGCTTCACCGTGTTCGGGAACGCCTTCATCCAGGTCTTCAGCAGCGGGTCGCTCTCGTCCCACGCGTACAGCTCGACCGAGCCGTCGTAGGCGTTGACGACCGCCTTGACGGAGTTGCGGATGTAGTTGATCTGCTCACTCGGCTGCTGGGCGATGGTGCCCCGGCCCGTGGTGGTGTCGCGGGTGCTGTCGTCGAGCGCGACCTTCTCGGAGTACGGGTAGTTCGCCGAGGTGGTGTAACCGTCGACGATCCAGACGACCTGTCCGTCGACGACCGCCGGATACGGGTCGCCGTCGGGGGTCAGCCACGGGGCGGCCTTCTCGACGCGCTCGCGTGGGTTGCGGTCGTACAGGATCTTCGACTCGTTGTTCACCCGGCTCGAGAGCAGGATGTTCGCGTCGCGGAACTTGGTGGCGTAGAGCAGCCGGTTGCCGAACGAGCCGACCGGGACGCCGCCCTTGCCGGTGTAGGTGTTCAGCGTCGGGTCGCCGCCGTTCTTGCCCTCCGGGGTGTCCAGCTCGACCGCCGAGCCGCCCTTCGGTCCACCGACGATCGAGTAGTCCGGCGACTGCTCGCCGAAGTAGATCCGCGGCTCGTAGTCGCCGAGCTCACCGGTCGGCGGCAGGTCCTTCTCGGACCACACCGGCGAACCGTCCGCGGCACGCTGGTTGCCGTTCGCGGCGACGACTCCGTAGCCGTGGGTGTAGACGGTGTGGTCGTTGTTCCAGTTGCGCTGGCCGGCCGGCAACCGGTCGATCTCGACCTCGCGGACCGCGATCACGGTGTCCTTGACCTGGTCGCCGATCTTGTAGCGGTCGACGTCCAGGTCGGTCGGGAAGGAGTAGAAGCCCCGGACCTGCTGCAACTGCTCGAAGGTCGGGCCGACCACGCTCGGGTCGATCAGCCGGATACCCGGCAGCACCTCGGCGTCCGCCGACAGCTGCCCCGGCGAGGCGGTCGTCTTCGCCTCGTAGTTGATGATCTTCGTCTTCTCCAGACCGTAGGCCTGGCGGGTCGCCTCGATGTTCTTGGTGATGTACGAGGCTTCCTTCACCGGCTCGCTCGGGCGTACCCGGAGCTGCTGGAGGGCCGCCGGCCAGAGCGCGCCGAGGAGGATCGCCGAAAGGACCAGGACGACCGTGCCGACACCCGGCAGCAGCCAGGTCTTGCGGACGACGTTCGCGAAGAAGAGCACGGCACAGAGCACTGCTATGACAGCCAGGATCTCCTTGCTGGGCAGGACTGCGTTGTCGCCCGTATAGGAGATACCGGTGAACAGACGACTGTCAGAGGTGGTCAGCCCGAAGCGATCGAGCCAGTAGCTGAACGCCTTGAGCAGAACGAGCAGACCCAGCAGAACGGAGAACTGCACCTGGGCCGCTCCGGAGGCCTTCTGACCCTTCGCGGACGGGCGGAAGCCGCCGTACAGGTAGTGGGTGATGATTGCGGCGACCAGCGACAGCAGGACGATCGAGTAGCCGAAGCCGAGCAGGACGCGCAGCCACGGATAGTCGAAGACGAAGAACGAGATGTCCTTGTTGAAGTGCTTGTCGGTGACGCCGAACGAAGTGCGGTTCCGCCAGGCGAGGAAGACCTTCCACTCCCCCGACGCGGCCGAACCACCGAAGACCAGCATCAGGCCGGCCAGCACGCCGATGGCGATCTTGCCGCGCTGCTTGAGGAGCTCGCCGTACCGCTCGAAGCCGGGGCTCGGCGACGGTGCGAGCGCGACCCGCGGCCTGGTGCGGAACGCGATGATCACGTTCGCGACCACGGCGCCCGCCATCAGCAGGCCGACCACGAAGAAGAGCAGCACCCGGGTGCCGAGCACGGTGCTGAAGACCGAGCCGAGGTCGACCGAGCGGTACCAGAGCCGTTGGGTCCAGACGTCGGTGAAGACGCTGAACAAGATGAGCAGCACGATCAGGGTGGCGATCGTGGGGAGCAGGGCCCGCGGGCGCTGCCCGGGCGTTCGCCGGGGCCGCCGCGGCTCCTCCGGCATGTCGTAGACGCCGTCGCTCATGGTCGCTTCTCCTTGTTGTCACTCATACCGCGCACTGGGCCGTCATCGAGTGGCCTGTCGTCGAGAGGCCCGTCGTCGAGACCCCGGCCGACGGTGGCTCCGTCGGCTGAAGGCTCGAATGTCAAAGACAGTACTTGGCAGAGGGTAGGGACCAAGTCGATGCCGGTGAGCACCGCGCTGTCCTCGTCGTGGGTCCGCAGCCGGACAGCGCCGAACTGGCCGCCCTCACGGAGTACGCCGGCGACCATCCGGACCTCGTGCCGGCGCGGGTCGCTGCCCGCCATCCGGGCCAGTTCCGCGTCGGAGTCGGCGTCGGACAGACCCGCCTCGGCCGAGGCCGGCAGCACGATCCGCTCGACCGCGACCGCACAGCCGCTCACGCCGTCCGGCCACTCGATCTGGGCCAGCGCGTCGGCCAGGTTCTCGTCGTCCAGGCCGCCGGGCAGCTCGCTCTGCGCGACCGGAGTCAGCGGCTGCGACGCGTCCTCGGCGCCGAGCTCGGCGGCCAGCTGTGGTTCGGCACGAAGCAGGTCCTCGGTCGGGACCAGCGCGAACAACTGCGCGGGCTGGTCCCAGCCCGCGCTGCTGACGTGCCGCTCGATCTCGATCACCGCCTGGCTCAGCGCGTCGGCGGGCGGGGTGCTGTCAGGTCCTACTTGGTGCATGCCGGGACGTCTCCAGTTCCACTGGCCAGTGCGGTCAGTGCGCCGATCGCCTCGTGCAGGGTGGTGATCTTCACCAGGCGGATGTCCTTGACCCCTGAGTGCAGGGCCGCTTCACAGTTCGGTGCCGGAACCAGGAAGACGGTGGCGCCGCTCTCCTTGGCTCCCGCGATCTTCTGCTGGATGCCGCCGATCGCGCCGACCTGGCCGAGGGCGTCGATGGTTCCGGTGCCGGCGACGTGCTTGCCGTCCAGCAACGGCCCAGGCGTCAGCTTGTCGTAGATGGCCAGCGCGAACGCGGTACCGGCGCTCGGGCCGCCGATGTCCTGGCCGAGGTTCACGCTCACCTTGACCGGCGAGTCGACCCCGACGCTGATGCCGACCATCGGGCGGGTCTCCTCGCCGGGCGTCGCCGCGGTCTTCAGTACGACTGTCTGCTCGGTGCCGCCGCGACGGATCACGAAGGTGACGTCGTCGCCGACCTTGTGCTTGCGGACCAGTTCGCCGACCTGCGTGACCTGGGTGGTGGCGACGCCGTCGACCTCGAGGATCACGTCACCGGCCTTGAGCTTGCCGTCGGCCGGGCTGCCCTTGGCGACCATCGAAACCTTCGGGCTGAACGGGACCTTCGCCTCCTGCAGGGCCGCGGCGACCGCGCTGTCCTGCGAGCCGGTCATCTCCGCGCTGTTCTGCTGCTCCACCTCGTCCGCGCTCTGCTCCGGCGGATAGATGATGTCGCGCGGGAACAGGTCGTGGTGCGGGTCGAGCCAGTTCCGCATCGCCTGGGGCAACGTGAGGTCGCGGTCCGGCGAGGTGACCGAGACCGTCGTCAGGTCCAGTTCACCGGTCGTCGGGTACGTCTGGTGGCCGGTGATCTCGATGACCGGCTTGGACTTCGACTCGCCGAGGGTGTTCTTCACCGGCCCCGGGCTGAAGGAGACGAACGGCACCGGGAAGACGGTGACCAGTCCGAGCGAGATGACGAGCACGACGATCGAGGTGACCAGCGTGGCGGTACGACGTGTCACGAACCCTGCCCTGCGATCTTGAGTTTCCGGACGAGACCGCGCAGACCTCCGCGCGGCTCAGGGGAGGACCGGGGACCGGGCGCGGCCATCGCCTCGTTGAAGCGACGGAAGTCCTCCACCGACGCGAAGGCGCCACCGGACCGGCGTGGACCGCGGTTCCGCCCGCGCCAAGCCGCCCAGCACATCGCCAGGGCGGTGGCGACCAGCGGGAACGCCAGCCACGCCAAGACCTTCATCCAGCCACCTTCATGCGCCCAGCGTACGTGTCAACAAGCGCCGACCCACTCGCTCGCACCGTCGGTGAAGTGCTGGTGTTTCCAAATCGGGACCTCCGCCTTGAGGTCGTCGATCAACTGGCGGCACGCGGCGAAGGCCACATCGCGGTGCGCGGCGGCCACGGCGACGATCACGGCGGCGTCGCCGATCTCCAGCACGCCGGTGCGGTGCACCGCGGCGAGGGCGATCACAGCGGGGTTCTCGCACACCCGCTCGGCGACCTTGCGGAGGTGCTGGAGGGCGTCCGGGTGGGCCTCGTAGCTCAGTTCGTCGACCGGGCGGTCGTGGTCGTGGTTGCGCACGGTGCCGATGAACAACGCGGTACCACCGGCCGCCGGGTCGGTGATCGCGGCCAGCACCTCGTCGCTGGACAGCGCGGAATCGCGAATGTCCAGCAGCCTGATCGCCTCAGTCATGCTCATCCCTCGCTCTACCCCGGACCATCCCATTACGGAATACCCCACCACACCACACAAGGTGAAGTCTCCCTAGTCTCCCCGCTCGCTCGTCACCCACCGCACCCACCCCGCTCCACCCGAACCTGACGCCCCGCTCACGCCCGGGTCGTCAGTCATCAGAAACCTCTTCAACATTCAGTCGCCAGGCGCTGAGTTGGTTGGGCAGTCAGGGTGAAGTTAGGGGCTTGCCGGGGATGTCACAGGGGGGTCAGGGATTCGCTGGGGGCGGATTGGGGGCCTGGAACCAGTACGTTGGAGTTGTACGCCCCACCGCACAGGAAGGCCCCCTCCGATGAGCGACGAACCGGACAACCCGTTCAAGGGAACTCCGTTCGAGGCCATGTTCCAGCAGTTCTCCGGTGCGGCCGGCGCGGGCGGCGCCCCCGACCTGAACGCGATCTTCGCGCAGGTCCAGCAGCTGCTCAGCGGTTCGACCGACGGTAAGCCGGTGAACTGGGACCTGGCCAAGGACATCGCCCGCAAGACCGTCTCCGCCGCCGGGGACCGGTCCATCACGCCGACCGACACCGACCGGGTCGCCGACGCGGTCCGGCTCGCGGAGCACTGGCTGGACCCGGTCACGACGTTGCCCGAGGCCTCCACCACTTCAGCGGCCTGGAGCCGGGCGGAATGGGTGGAGAACACCCTGCCGGTCTGGCAGACGGTCGTGGACCCGGTCGCCGAGCACGTGGCCGGCGCGATGGGCAGTGCGCTGCCCGCCGAGGCGCAGCAGCTCGCCGGACCGATGGCCGGGATGCTCCGCCAGCTCGGTGGCTCGATCTTCGGCGCCCAGGTCGGCCAGGCGCTCGGTGAGCTCGCAGGCGAGGTCGTGAGCTCGTCCGACATCGGCCTGCCGCTCGGCCCGGCCGGGCAGGCAGTGCTCGTCCCTGACAACGTGGCGAAGTTCGCGGAGGGCCTCGGCCTGACCGACGAGGATGTCCGGCTGTACCTCGCGCTGCGCGAGTGCGCTCACCAGCGGCTGTTCGCGGGGGTGCCGTGGCTGCGGCAGCACCTGTTCGCCGCGGTGGGCGACTACGCGGCCGGCATCGAGGTCGACACCGGCAAGATCGAGCGCGCCATGTCCGACGTGGACATGCAGAACCCCGAGGCGATGCAGGCGGCTCTGGCCGAGGGCCTGTTCGAGCCGGAGGATTCCGAGCAGCAGAAGGCCGCCCTCGTCCGCCTGGAGACCGCGCTCGCGCTGGTCGAGGGCTGGGTCGACGACGTCGTCCGCGAGGCCACGAAGGACCGGATGCCGGCTGCCGTCCAACTGGCCGAGACCGTACGCCGTCGCCGCGCCGCGGGTGGTCCCGCGGAGCAGACGTTCGCCACCCTGGTCGGACTCCATCTGCGCCCCCGGCGACTCCGGGACGCGGCGAACCTCTGGGCCGCAGTACGGGACGCGCGGGGGGTCGAGGGACGCGACGAGCTGTGGTCGCACCCGGACTTGTTGCCGAACGCCACCGATCTGGACGACCCGATCGGGTTCGCCCAGCACTCCGGCGAGCTGGCCGACATCGACATCACCGACTTCCTGACCGACGAGACCGGCGCCCAGGGCGAGTCCCAGGGTGAGCCGGGCGGACAAGATGACGAGGGCAACGAAAAGGGCACCGACGACAAGTGACGCTGCATGCCGACGCCACTGCCACGCTGACCAACTGGAACCCGCCGGACGCCGAACAGGCGGAGCTCCGCGATCACTATCTCGGCTACCTCGCCACGCATGAGGACGCGATGTGGCGCGGCAGTCGGCCGGAACATCTCACGGCGAGTGCTCTGCTCCTGGACTCCTCCGGGAGCAGCGCACTGCTGACCCTGCACAAGCTCGTCAACACCTGGCTGCAGCTGGGCGGGCACTGTGAGACGGGCGACACCACCCTGGCCGGCGCGGCGCTGCGGGAGGCGACCGAGGAGTCCGGGCTCACCGAACTGACGATCGAGGCGAGCCCGCTCCAGCTGTCCCGGCACAAGATCCTCGCCGGTGGCTGCAAGGACGCGTACCACCTCGACGTTCAGTTCCTGGTCACGGCCACGGCGGGAACGGAGTACGTGGTGAGCGAGGAGTCGCACGATCTGGCCTGGTTCCGGCTGGACGCGCCGCCGGACGACCTCGACGGGACCGTACGGGCTCTGGTGAAGAGGGTGTACCGACCGGTCACTTGATGGCGAAGTGTCGGTGCGAAGCCGTACGCTCGTTGTCATTTGTCGGATCGCGACCCATCCGGTCGCCTGAGTGTGCCGAAGGATCTCCGTGAGCTTCGACATCGATCACTACGCCCAGACTTCGACCCGAATCCGCTGGGACGACCTCGACATGTCCTCGTTCGAGACCAACCCGCTGTCCGAGGACGCACTCCGGTGCCTCAGCTACATGAGTGACGTCGAGACCCACACGGTCTGCTACCTGCGCGACCTGCTCGTCACGCCCTCCCACGCCGACCCCGAGGTCACCGTCTTCCTGACGATGTGGAACCTCGAGGAGTACTGGCACGGCGAGGTGCTCGACGAGGTGCTCGAGCGGCACGGCGTTCCCACCGGACCCGAACACACCCGCGCGGTCCGCACCCGGCTCGGCTGGAAGGACCGGATCGCGCCGATCCGGCAGTCGCTGCTGGCCAACATCATCGGCGAGGACTTCATCGCCACCCACATGGCGTGGGGCGCGATCAACGAGTGGTGCGCGCACTCGGCGTACACCCGGCTGATCGAGGCCGAGAGCCATCCCGTCCTGACGGAGATCCTGAAGCGGATCGCCAAGCAGGAGACCCGGCATGTCGCGTTCTACAACAGCCAGGCGCGCGATCGGCTCGAGCGGAGCCGGAAGGCGCAGAAGATCGCGCGGTTCGCACTGGGCAAGGCCTGGGGGATCGTGGGGTCGACGATCATGCCGGCGCCGGAAGTGAAGCACATGCTCACCTATTTGTACGGCGGGGAGCAGGGGCTGGCCGAGGTGCGGAGGATCGACGCGAAGATCGACGCTCTGCCGGGGCAGCGGGGGCTGCATCTGGTGGAGAAGGAACTGGTGAAGTACGGGGTTATTGCTGCTTGATCGGTTGGTACTTCGGTAGTGGGGGCTGGGGTTGGTGGGGCGCTCTACGTAGCTTCCGTTCGGTACTTTTCGCCCTCGTGCGGGTCGCGAGTCACTGACCGCTGCCTGACGGGCGAAGAGCACCGACCGAAAGGAGAACCCCTTGGGCTCGCGTCGCCGAACAGGTGCCGGTCGGCGCTGGCGGTCTTGGCTTGCCCCGGCGGGCGGCCTCGCCGAGTAGGTGGCGGGTGGCCCGGCTGGCGCCATCGGGTGGGCTCGGGGCGTCGTCGCATCCCCTTGGCTGGGTGTCGGTAGTCGCCCCTGAACGGTACCGGCAGGCCAGTTGCGACGACGACCCGAGTGGTCCCCGTAAAGCCCCGCTGCCTGTGAAACGAGCCGGGATCAAGAAGGTGACGGCTCAAGCACCTCGGAGTATGGATCGGGTGGCGTCCCAGCCCTCGAGGCCTGGATCCAGTCGCGCTATGTCAGCAGGTGAACGCAATCTGTGCCAGCCGGGGCCGATCGCGACCGCGTGGCGGCGGGGCTTGGCGGCCTCCAATGAAGCCAGTGGGGTGTCGAAGGTGGGTGACGCGTCGGCGACCCAAGGAGCGACGGGCAGGCTGACACCGATAGCAGCTAGGGAGCCGTCTTCGGCGGGGCAGACTGCGATATCCGCCGAGGCGAGAGCGCGGAACAGCTTGCCGATCAGTAGGCCGGGCAAGTCGGGCACATCGTGGCTGACGGCGACTACGGCCGCCGCCGGGCCTACCGCAGCGACGGCATCAAGCGCGGAGGACACGGAGTACACCGGCGTCCCGGGCCAAGTAAGGGCGCCAACCTCTCCCAAGGCTGCCTCGTCGCCGTCGACGACCGCCACTGCGACGTCGACGCGATCCAGCGATGCCAGTACTTCGTACGTGTCCTCTGCCAGCGCCAACCGCCAGGCCGAGGGCTCGCGGCCGGGCGGTGCCCAAGTGCCGACGGCCGGAACCACCAGTACTACGACCCGCCGGTCCAGGTGATCATTCACCGGTCGGACACTCCCAAGGACTCGAGATTCGCGAACTCCAGCAGAGAGTAGCCCTCCCGCCCAGAGCTAGGAGAGCAGCTCCAGCTTCAAGGCCGTCATGATCGCCTGGGCGCGGTTGGAGGCGCCCAGCTTCTCGTACAGCCGGGCCACGTACGCCTTGTGGCGGTCGACACGCTCACGCACAGGGAGGTGGCGATCGCCCGGACGGACACCCCCTGCCCGAGCAGTGCCAGCACCTCGGCCTCCCGCGGGCACAAAGCACGAATCACCACACCGGCTCGCAGCGCGGGCGTCGCACCCGCCTCCAACCGACGCGACTGGCCGGTCGGCCGACATTTGTCGGCCAAATGACCGACAAGCTGGGTCAGTCCCTGAGCGTCTGCAGCAGCCTGAGTGCGACCTGTACGTCGAGCGCGTGCTCGGGTTGCTGCCACCCGTCGCCCAGCAACGCGGTGATCCGGTCCAGCCTCTGCTGCACGGTGTTCGGGTGGATGTGCATGGCCTTGGCCGCTCTCGTCGGACTCTGACCGGCCGCGAAGTACTCCTGGAGCGTGCCGATCAGGTCAGTACCGCGCTTTGCGTCGTAGCTGACGACGGCACCGAGTACGTGGTCCACGTGAGCGCGGATGTCGACCTCTGCAGCGCCGACGAGTCCCGCGACGCCCAGGTCGTCCGGAGCGGCCGACTGACCCGCGCGTCCCAGCCGCAGCATCGTGGTGACCAAGCGGGCGGCCTGCTGGTGAGCCTCGACCAGTGCCTGTCCCCAGCAGGCGGGGCCTGTCACTGCGATCGTCACCCGGGTCTGGCGGGCAACCTCGGCCAGAGCTCGTGCACCCGACGCCGCATCAGGCAGAGCCAGCAGCAGCACGAGGTCCCCGGCGTACGGGCCTGCTAGCTGAAGCCGGTCCTCCACCGGAGCCGACAACCGAGCCAGTACTCCGCTGTGGTCGCCGCGGCAGACGGCGACCAGCAGTTGGCCGGGTAGTTCCTTCTGCCGCTTGAGCAGGCGGACTCGATCAGCCAGGGCTCTGGGGTCTGAGTTGCCGCTCAGGGCGTCGGCGAGGATGTCAGCCTGCGCTCGCTGGGACTGCTCGGCTGCCTGGCGGCGGAACAGCAGCACCAACGCCGTGACCACCGCGGCGCGTTCCACGATGCGCTGGTCCGCGCCGGACAGATCCTCGGCGCCACCGATCACGAGTGCGCCGAGCCGCTCACCCTTGGCCGTGGCGGCGACCACCCAGCAGTCGCCCTCGCGAACGAGCCGCCCGGATGCCGAGGACGATCCGGCCGCCTGGGCGATCTGGGTGCGGTCGACCTTGCCGGCCGCGGCAAGCTCGTTGCCAAGAGCATCGACCAGGATGACCCAAACCTCGAGCAGCTCGGCAAGAGCCGCGGCGATGGCGTCCACATCCCCACCGGACAAGACGATCTCGGCGAACCGGTCGTGCGCAGCGGCCGCGTGCTCGACCCCCGCATGTGCCGCCGACAACTGGTCGAGCGCCGCCGCGGTCTCCGCTGCCGCCCGCACCTGCACGATCGTGACCGCGGCCAGCGCCGCCAGCGACCCGAGCAGCGACACCTCCTCACGGCTGAACGGCCTGCGGGTCCGGTTGGAGGCGAACAGCACCCCGACGAACGCGCCGTCCACGATCAACGGCGTACCGCAGATCGCGACCAGGCCTTCCTCGCCGACCGCGCTGTCGATCGGCGAGGTGTGCCGGAACCGGCGGTCGCCGGGATAGTCCGCGGTCCAGTAGGGCTTGTGCGTCTCGGCGACCAGTCCCCCGAGGCCCGCGCCGAGCGGCAGGCGCAACTGCTGGAAGGCGGCCGAGACGGACCCGTCGGTGGCGCGCATGAACGTGTCACCCCGCGCCGCGTCGTACAGGGTCAGGTAGGCGACGTCGGTGCCGATCAGGGTGCGGGCGCGGTGCACGATCGTGTCGAGCACGCCGCCGGGATCGCGGGCGGAGGCGAGTTCACGGGCCACGTCGACGAGGGCGGACAACTCCGCCTCGCGCTTCTTGCTGGCGTCCATCCCGGCCCGGATCCGCAGCGCGAGATCCCGCGCGGCCTGGTCGGACCCGGCCGCCCGGGCCAGTTCGCCACCCGGCGCGTCTTCCGCCAGCAGCCTCAGCAACTCCTCCATCAACTCCACCTCCCTTGCTCGGTCAAAGCCTTGCGTCCGAAGAACCTTGGTCTATAGCCCAAGGTTCTTCGGACGCAAGTGGGGAGGGCGGAGGTCAGAGGGTGGCGAGGTCGCGCTGGCGGGTCTCGCCGTAGCTGGTGACGGCGACGATCGAGATCAGCGAGCAGACCGCGACGTAGATCGAGATGGCGTAGCCGGAGTCGTAGGCCTTCAGCAGCGCGACCGCGATGAACGGAGCCAGGCCGCCCGCGATGATCGAGGCCAACTGGTAGCCGACCGAGACACCGGAGTACCGCACCCTGGTGCCGAACAACTCGGTGAAGAAGGATGCCTGCGGCCCGTACATCGCGCCGTGCAGGATCAGTCCGACGGTGACGGCGAACGCGGCCAGCGCGAAGTTCTTCGTGTCCACCAGCGCGATGAAGACGAAGGCCCAGATGCCGACGCCGATCGCGCCGAGCAGGTAGACCGGTTTGCGGCCGACCCGGTCGGACAGTGCGCCCCACAGGGGGATCGCGCAGAAGTGGATCGCCGCGCCGATCAGTACCGCGTTCAGCGCGAACGACTTGTCCAGCTTGAGGTGTTCCTTGGCGTAGGTGGCGATCACGATGGTGAAGATGTAGTAGCTGACGTTTTCCGCCATTCGCGCGCCCATCGCCGTCAGCACCTCACGCGGGTACTTCGTGATCACCTCGACGAACGGCAGCTTGTCCGTCGGCTCCTGCTTGGCCCGGGCCTGCCGGAACAGCGGCGACTCCTCGATCCGCAGCCGCACCCAGAGCCCGACGAGCACCAGGACCGCCGACAGCAGGAACGGGATCCGCCAGCCCCAGCTGTTGAAGTCCTCGTCGCTCTGGAAGGCGGCCAGGCCGGCCAGTACACCGTTCGCGATCAGCTGACCCGCCGGAGCACCAGCCTGCGGCCAGGACGACCAGAACCCGCGCCGGGCGGGATCACCATGCTCCGACACAATCAGTACTGCGCCACCCCACTCGCCGCCGAGCGCGAAGCCCTGGATAAGCCGCAACACCGTCAGCAGCACCGGGGCGAGCGCACCGACTTGTGCGTAGGTCGGCAGCAACCCGATGGCGAAGGTGGCCAGGCCCATCATCAGCAGGGACAGCACCAGCAGGTTCTTGCGGCCCAGCCGGTCGCCGAAGTGGCCGAACACCACCCCGCCGATCGGCCGGGCGAAGAACCCGACCGCGAAGGTGGCGAAGCTGAGCAGGGTGCCGGTGAGCTCCTCCCCCTTCGGGAAGAAGAGCTCCCCGAACACGACGGACGCGGCGACGCCGTACAGGAAGAAGTCGTACCACTCGACGGTGGTGCCGATCAGGCTGGCCCCGACCACCCTCGCGATCGGGGTCCTGGTCGTGGTCGGCTCTGTTGATGTTGCCATGGGGGGGCTCCTTCTAGGGACTTAGTGGGCGGTCCAGCCGCCGTCGAGGACGAGTGAGCTCCCCGTGAGCGAGGCCGAGGCGGGGCCGCAGAGTAGCGCGACCAGTTCGGCCACCTCGGCCGGTTCGATCAGCCGCTTCACCGCGACCGGTTCGAGCAGCACCTTGTCCAGCACTTCCGCCTCGGTCAGGCCGTGGGTGGCCGCCTGGTCGGCGAGCTGCGCGGTGACGAGCGGGGTCCGGACGTACGCCGGGTTCACGCAATTGCTGGTGACTCCGTGCGCCGCACCTTCGAGCGCGACCACCTTGCTGAGCCCTTCCAGCCCGTGCTTGGCCGCGACGTACGCCGCCTTGAACGGGCTGGCCCGCAGACCGTGCACCGAGGAGATGCTAACCACCCGGCCCCAGCCGCGGCTGTACATGTACGGCAGGGTCTGGCGGATCAGCCGGAACGGCGACTCCAGCATCAGCCGGAGAATGTAGCCGAAGCGCTCCGGCGGGAACTGCTCGATCGGCGCCACCTGCTGCACACCGGCGTTGTTCACCAGGATGTCGACGTCGGACGGCAGGGCGGTGAGCCCGTCAAGGTCGGCGAGGTCCGCGACGACCGGCTCGACATTCTCCAGGCCGTCCAGTACCCGCAGGCCGTCGGCGTCGTAGTCGACCGCGACCACGTGAACGCCGTCCCCGGCGAGCCGCCGGGTGCAGGCCTCGCCGATCCCCGATGCGGCGCCGGTGACGAGGGCGCGACGTGGTGTGGTCATGGCGGAGACCTTAGGAAGCGTCTAACCCCACAAACCATGGGTTGGCGGCACATACTCGTGCCACCAGTCCTGTGGTCTCAGCTCATGTCAGCGCACCAGGGGTACCTTCGCCCAGTCGAGGTCCGAGAGCCAGGTAGAACCCGGTGTACGAGGGCTGGTTGTACGTCGCGTCCTGCCGGGCCAGGTGTCGAGGGATCTGTCCGCAACTGGCCGCCTTCACGTGACTGACACAGAGGTGACGCCTATCAAACCTGCCGGTGCTGATAGCAAGATTTACAGTTGAACCATGGTCGACATCGAACAGCCGAAGAAGAAGGCCGCCGGCGTTCCCGCCGTGCTCTCGTCGTTCAAGTTCGGTTTCCGCGAGATGGGACCGGCCCGGACCGGCAAGGTCTTCCTCAAGATGAACCAGGACGGGGGCTTCGACTGCCCGTCCTGCGCCTGGCCCGATCCGGACAGCAAACGCAAGCACGCCGCGGAGTTCTGCGAGAACGGCGCCAAGGCCGTCGCCTGGGAGGCCACCCGCAAGCGGGTGCCGCGGGAGTTCTTCGCCGGGCACTCGATCGACGAGCTGAACGAGATCTCCGAGTTCGAGCTCGGCAAGCTCGGCCGGATCACCGAGCCGATGCTGCTCCGGGCCGGCAGCGACCACTACGAGCCTGTCGGCTGGGAAGAGGCGTTCCAGGTCGTCGCGCGTCATCTGAAAGCCCTCGTCGATCCGAACGATGCGGTGTTCTACACCTCCGGCCGGACCAGCAACGAGGCCGCCTTCCTCTACCAACTCTTCGTCCGCGCCTACGGCACGAACAACCTGCCCGACTGCTCGAACATGTGCCACGAGTCCTCCGGTACTGCGCTGTCGCGGGTGATCGGCAGCGGCAAGGGCGCGGTGACGCTGGAGATGCTCGAGGAGGCCGAGCTGATCGTCGTCGTCGGCCAGAACCCGGGCACCAACGCGCCCCGGATGCTCAGCCACCTGGAGATCGCGAAGAAGCACGGCGCGGACATCGTCTCGGTGAACCCGCTGCCCGAGCCCGGCCTGATGAACTTCAAGAACCCGCAGCGCCCGTCCGGCTGGGTCGGCAAGGGCACCGCACTGGCAGACCAGCACCTGCAGATCCGGATCGGCGGCGACCAGGCGCTCTTCCTTGCCGTCGGCCACTTGTTGCTGGAGGCCGAGGCGGCCGCGCCCGGCACCGTGCTGGACAAGAGGTTCATCGAGCAGCACACCAGCGGGTACGAGCTCTACTCCAAGCACAACGCCGAGCTGGACTGGCCGGCCGTCGAGCAGGCGTCCGGGCTGACTCGGGCCGAGATCGAGGAGTTCACCCAGCGCTTCATCAAGTCCAAGGCGACGGTGATCTGCTGGGCGATGGGGCTGACGCAACACCGCGAGGCTGTTGCCACCATCACCGAGATCGTAAACGTCCTGCTGCTGCAGGGAAACATCGGCAAGCCCGGCGCCGGACCGTGCCCGGTGCGCGGCCACTCGAACGTGCAGGGCGACCGCAGCATGGGCATCTGGGAGAAGATGCCGGCCGCGTTCCTGGACAGGCTGGACGCGGAGTTCGCCTTCACCTCGCCTCGCGAACACGGCATCGACGCGGCCGAGACGGTGCAGCGACTGCAGCGCGGTGAGGTCCGGGTGTTCTTCGCGATGGGCGGCAACTTCGCGATGGCGACGCCGGACACCGCCGTTGTGCACAAGGGTTTGCGGGAGTGCGACCTGACCGTGCACATCTCGACCAAGCTGAACCGGTCCCACACGGTGACCGGGCGGGAGGCGCTGATCCTGCCGACCTTGGGTCGCACGGACCACGATCAGACCGCCAACGGCCCGCAGTCGGTGACGGTTGAGGACTCCCAGGGCGCTGTGCACCTGTCGACCGGGAACCTGATGCCCCCGGCACCGGAGATCAAGTCGGAGATCGGCATCGTCTGCGGCCTGGCGGCGCTCGTGGTGCCCGAGGTGGGCGAGATCCCCTGGGCCGACTTCGCCGACGACTACAGCCTGATCCGGCATCGGATCGGGCGGGTCGCCGACGGGTACGAGAACATGGAGAACCGCCTTCGGGTCAAGGGCGGCTTCCTGCTCGCGCATGCCGCGCGGGACAAGCGCGAGTTCAAGACCTCCGACGCGAAGGCGCAGTTCAGCGCGAACGACCTGTCCTGGCTGCCGACTTCCGCCGGCCGACTGCTGCTGCAGACGATGCGGAGCCACGATCAGTTCAACACCACGATCTACGGGCTGGAGGACCGGTACCGCGGGGTGCACGGCACGCGCGAGGTTGTCTTCGTGAACCCGGACGACCTGGCCGAGCTCGGACTGAAGGACGGGCAGTACGTCGACATCGTCAGCGAGTTCGCGGGGGTCGAGCGGCGAGCCTCGAAGTTCCGGCTCGTCTCCTATCCGACCGCGCGGGGCTGCGTCGCGGCGTACTACCCGGAGACCAATGTCCTGATGGCTGCCGACGACGTCGCCAAGGGCAGCAACACCCCAGTGGCCAAGGGGTTGACGGTCCGCCTGGAGCCCGTCAGCTGAGCTGGCGGCGGATGGTGGGCTGGAGAGCAGCCAGTACTACGGCCGCCAGCGCGGCGGTCGTCCACAGACCTGCCGGGCCGGTGGTGTCGAGGAGCTGGGTGACGGTCAGCGGCGCCACGGTGGATGCGATACCCCAGCTGATTCCGAAGACGGCAAGGTACCGGCCGCGTGCGTGGTCCGGGGCAATCGCCGAGACGATCGTGTAGTAGCGACCGAGGAGGAGCAGGTCGCCGAGGCTCCAGATGACCGTGGCTGCGAGGAAAACAGGCAGGTTGTGGGCGTGGCCGTTGGCGAACAGGCCGATCGCGAGCAGGACGTAGCCGATCGTCATACAGGTGAAGTCGTCGAGGGTGCGAAGTCTGGTCGTGTGCAGGAGTCTTTGGCCGGCGATGAGGGTCAGGGCCGAGACGGTCAGCAGGATGCCGATGCTCGCCGTCGGCAGGTTGCGCTCGATGAGGGTGAGCGGCAAGCCGAGGATGAGTTGCATGTAGAGGGCAGCGAAGACCGTTCCGCTGAGCAGCAGGATGAGTAGTCGCCGGTCGCGCCAGGCTGCAGTACGCGTCGCCGGTTCTTCGTTGCCTGCGGCCCTTGTGTCAGTGGGGAGGGCGCAGCCGATGAGGATTGCGCAGGCCAGGCAGGTGACGGCGTCGATGGCGAAGAGCCAGCGCAGGTTCCAGTGGCTGAGTGCCGCGGCCAGGACACCGGCGACGACCGCGGCGGCGGCCATTGCCGAGCCGAGCAAGCCGTAGGCGGCTGGGCGATCGGCGGGCTGGGTGACGTCGGCGATCGTCGCCTGGCTCGGTGGCTCGTAGATCTCGAAGACCAGACCTAGCAGGGTGACCGCGAGGACTGCCGACCACAGGCTGCTCGAGAGCGCGATCCAGGTCTGGGCGAGGGCACAGCCGATCAGGCCGAAGACGATCGTGCTTCTGCGTCCCAGCCGGTCGGCGAGGTGACCGCCGAAGATCCGGGACGGGATCGTGGCAAGGCCGAAGAGGGTGAGGATCAGGCCGGTCTGGGCGAGGGTCGCGCCGAGTTCGACGGTCAGGACCACGCCGAGGAAGGGCAGGGTGAAGGCGCCGAGCCGGTTGACGGCGCGGGCTGCCACCAGGATCCAGACCGTCGACGGTAGACCTCGCCAGGGAGAGGTCCGGGACTCCGGCGCGATCGTCATGCGTCTCCCCTTCGCTCGCCGTGACTATCGAAAGCGGTATGGTCAGTCACGTTGGAGGACACTACGGAGAGATGGAGTGACTAGTCAAGTGACGTTTGATAGTCATGTCCTCAGCGTGCTGACGACGTCGGTGGCGCTGGTGAACCGGCTGACCGGGGGCTACTTCGGTGGTGCTCCGCTGGGGGCTCCTCAGGGTGCTTTGCAGGTCGAGGCGACCGCCGAGGCGCTGAGTGCCGATGGTCGGCCGCGCCCCGAGGTGCAGCCGTCGGACGCCGAGCACCTGGCCGCGATGGCGGCGCGGATGAGGGTTGTATTCGAGGCTGCGCACGCCGGTGAGATCGACCGAGCCGCGACCGAGGTCAACGCGATGCTGCTCGATACGCATGCACGGCCGCAATTGGACGGCGGCGGCGACAAGGGTTGGAGTCTGCACTTCCATGCGGCCGACGACACCCTGGCTCACGGGTGGGCCGCTGGATGCGCCGCCGGTCTGGCTCTCGCGCTCGGCAGCGACCTAGCTGGCCGCCTCGGAGTCTGCGCGGCCCCCCAGTGCGACCGCGTCTTCCTCGACACCTCCCGCAACACCAAACGCCGCTTTTGTTCCCCCCAGTGCCAGAGCCGGGTCAAAGCCGCCGCCCATCGAGCCCGCCAACACCCAACCACCTGACCAACCACAGCGCCCCGCCCAGGGATTCCCCGGGCGGGGCGCTGCGTAGTACGGGATCAGCCGACGGGGGTGAGCTCGCGCTCGTCCTCGGGGGCCGCGGTCGGAGCGGCGTGCTTCGGGGTCTTGCCGCGGAGCCACTTCGGGGCCCACCAGTTGGCGTCGCCGAGCAGGGTCATCACGCTGGGCAGGACGACCGCCCGGATGATGGTGGCGTCGATCAGGATCGCCACCGCCAGGCCGACACCCAACTGCTTCATGTCCAGCGTGCTCAGGGTGGCGAACACCGCGAACACGCCGATCATCACGGCGGCCGCGCTCGTCACCACACCGGCCGAACCAGTGATGCCCTCGGCCACGGCCTGCTTGGTCGGCACCCCGCGCAGTACGGCCTCGCGGATCCGACTGACCACGAACACGTGGTAGTCCATCGACAGCCCGAACAGCACCACGAAGAGGAAGAGCGGCAACCAGGAGACGACCGCCCCGTTCGACCGGAAGTCGAGCAGCCCCTCGGCCCAGGTGTTCTGGAACACCGCCGTCACCACTCCGTACGCCGCGCCGGCGCTGAGCAGGTTCAGCCCGATCGCGGTGATCGCGACGACCACGGACCGGAAGGTCACCATCATCACGATCATCGTCAGCAGCAGCACGAACCCGATCACCAGCGGCAACTTCGCCCGGGTGTGGGCGGCGTAGTCCACATCGGCCGCGACGAACCCGCCGACGGCGTACTCCACGCCCGGCACCTTGCCGACCGTCTGGGGCATCAGTTCGTTGCGCAGCTTGGTCAGGGAGTCGCGAGCCTGCTGGCTGCCACCCTCGTACGGCGTGGCGACCTCGAGCACGGTCACTGTGCCGTCCTTGGAGACCTTCGGCTCCTCCAGACCGTCCTGCGCGAACAGGTTGTCGGACTGGGTCCGCTTGACCAGGTCCGCCAGCGCGGCCTGAACCGCGGCCTGCTGATCGGCCGGAGCCCGTACTGCGACCTCGTGGCTGGTGCCGGTGCTCGGGAAGGCCGCCGTCAACCGGTCGTACGCCTTCATCACCGCGGTGTCGCGCGGCAGGTCCTCGGTCCCGGGGAACTTCAGCGTCATGCCCAGTGCGGGGGATGCCACCGCGAGCAACGCGGTCACGGAGACCAGCAGCGTGGCGACCGGGTGCTTCAGCGCGGGCTTCAGCATGGCCGGCCAGAAGCGCGGCTTCGACTTGTTCGCGGTCAGCCGCCACAGCAGCGGGATCCGCGGGCGGTCCACCCAGCGGCCGAGCTTGGCCAGCAGCGCCGGCAGCACGGTCAGCGAGCCCACGACGGCAACTGCGACGACCAGGATCGAGCCGACCGCGAAGGACGAGAACACCGCGTCCCGGGCCAGGAACAGCCCTGCCATCGAGATGATCACCGCTATGCCGGAGACCACGACCGCGTGGCCTGAAGTGGCCGCGGCGATCTCGACCGCGTCGACGTGACCGCGACCCTTCGCCCGTTCCTCACGTTCACGGCGGAGGTAGAAGAGCGAGTAGTCGACGCCTACCGCCATACCGATCAGCAGGATCACGCTGTTCACCGCGTCGACCGCGGGGATCAGTTGTGAAGCTGCGGCCGAGAGCCCGATCGCTGCAGCGACGGCCGACAGCGCCAGCACCAGCGGCACGGCCGCGGCGATCAGAGCGCCGAACGCGATCAAGAGGATCGCCAGCGTCACCGGCAGGCTGAACATCTCCGCCCGCTTGAAGTCCTTGCCCAGGGTCTCGTTCAGCGCCTTCTCGATCGACTGCCCGCCGACCTCCTCGATCCGCAGGCCCGGGTAGTCCTGCTGGACCTTCGCGGTCGTGTCGAGCAGCGGCTGGATCCGCTCGCGGCCGCCGTCCTTCAACGTGACCCGGACGATCAGCGCGTCCTTCTTCGGCGACAGGATGGGCTGGGCGACCTCCGCGACCCCACCGAGGGCGCGCATCCGCTCAGTCACCACACCGGCGACCTTGTTGGCCTCTGGCTGGTCGAGAGCCCCCGAGTGCGGCGTGATCAGCACGCTCTCGACGTCCGGGTCCTCGAAGTTTCCGGACTTGACGATGTTGTCGGCCCGGGTCACCTCGCCGATGTCACCCTCGTTGGTGGACTCCTTCGTTCCCGTCATCGAACCGAGCGCGAAGCATGCGACGACGACAGCCACCCACATCGCGATCGCCCGCCACGGATGGGTGGCGCTCCAGCGTGCCATCCGCACCGTGAGTTGTCCCCTGGCCATGACTCCTACCCCTCTGCGCCGCCTCTGGCGCACCTCCCCAGCCGGCCCGACGCCGTTCGCTGGCTACGGGTAACAGCCTTCGGGAAGTACCCCGTCCGCCACCATGCAGGAAGCCACCGAGTTCACCCTGGTGCCAGCCCCACCCCACCCTGGGGATTGCCACAGGTTCCCCCTGCGATCTCCCACACCCCACCCACTTCCCGTACTCCGTACGACGTACTGAGCGTGGTCGTCCGTGTTCGCTGAGGTGGGGTGAGTGCAGCAGCTCCCCTCGCGCCCGGCTCAGTGGCCGCCGAGTCGATCCTGAGATCCGGCTGAGGGCGACTCCGGGAAACTCTCAGGGTGAGTGACTCAGAAGTCTTCGAGGTCGAGGGAGGCGGCGGCGGAGACGCCCTCCAGATAGCCCTCGGCGCGCTCGGCTCTGGGGTAGCGGTGGACCAGCTTCCAGAACGCTGCGTTGTGGGACGGTTCCACCAGGTGAGCGAGTTCGTGGACCAGGACGTAGTCCACCACCCAGGCCGGCATCGACTGCAGACGGGTGCTCAGGCGGATCGAGCGGTCCGCCGGAGTGCACGATCCCCACCGTCGATTCTGGTTCGAAACCCACCTGACCGACGCAGGTTCGGGCACTTCAGGCAGGTGACGACACGCGAGATCGTGTGCTCTGGCCAACAATTTTTCGTCCGACACGCGGGATTTGCTGCGCTGCTTCTCGAGCCGCTGGAGCATCGTTTCGACCCACCGCGCTTCCTCGGCGGCGGACAGCCGGTCCGGCATCAGCACGACGACGCGCTCGCCGTCGCGGTAGGCGCTGACGGTCCGCTTGCGCCGCTTGCTGCGGCGGATATCCACGTACGACGGGATCGGGCGCGGTGGAGAGTCGGCCATGGGTCAGACCGTACCCCCCAAATCCCCCAACTTTCTTCTGTCCACATCCTGTGTATAGGCGTTTTCCCAGGTCAGAGGGCGGTTCTTGCGGTCGTGCTCACGGGTTGTTCACATCCTGTTCCCCCGCTCGTCCACAGCATCGCCCGGCGCGCCCCACAGCTTGCACACAGGTTTATCCACAGGGGTGGACAACGTGGACTTGTCACCAGGCCGGCCGGCTCCTAGCGTCGTCAGCAGCAGGCTCCCGGACCGCCTCCGGGGCCGCTCGGAGGGGAAGCCGAGCGGTTCCTGAGGCGGATCACCGGGAGCCTGTTCCGTGTCGCCGGGAACTTCGGAAAGGGGTTTCCAGGCGGCGCGCTGACCGGGAGTTGCGCTTGAGCCGCTCCCAGCCTGCCGTAGGGTGAATCCCGACTGGGCCGAACGGCCTACGGCAGGAAGGTCTGCCGTTAGCATCCACGACGGCCGGGGTTATATGCCTCGGCTGGTATTCAAAGCAAGGAGAGGGCCCTCATGGCAGAGACCTGGAGCGGCGAGTTCTACTGCGTCAAGTGCAAGGCCAAGCGCACCGCCGACGGCGAGGTCAAGGTCAACGACAAGGGCACGCGCATGGCCAAGGCCAAGTGCCCCGAGTGCGGTACGAACCTGAACCGGATCCTCGGCAAGGCCTGACGCACCAAGTCGTAGGGGCGGCGGTGCGACCCACCCGGGTCCGCCGCCGCCCCTCCGTCGTTTCTTAACCCGACGCGCGGATGCCCCGGCGAGGCTCCGGCTTGGGTGACCCGACAGAATGGGAAACGTGTCCGACCTCCCCCGCAAGGCGCTCAGCCGCACCGCGAAACTGGCGAGCTTGCCACTAGGTGCCGCCGGGCGTGCGACCGTCGGACTGGGCAAGCGGATCGGCGGTGCTCCGGCCGAGACCGTGATGGCCGAGTTCCAGCGCCGGACCGCCGACCAGCTCTTCTCCGTCCTGGGTGAGCTCAAGGGCGGAGCGATGAAGTTCGGCCAGATGCTGAGTCTGATGGAATCGGCGATGCCCGAGGAGCTCGCAGCGCCGTACCGGGCGACGCTGACCAAGCTGCAGGACTCCGCGCCACCGATGCCGGCCTCGACCGTGGACACGATCCTGTCGCGGGAGCTCGGCAAGCGCTGGCGGGACCGGTTCGAGGAGTTCGACGACCTGCCTGCCGCGGCCGCGTCGATCGGCCAGGTGCATCGCGGCATCCTGAAGGACGGCCGCGAGGTCGCGGTGAAACTCCAGTACCCCGGCGCCGCCGAGGCGTTGCGGGCCGACCTCAAGCAGCTCGGGCGCTTCGCCCGGACCTTCGGGGCGCTCGTTCCCGGCGTGGACATGAAGCCGCTGGTCGCGGAGCTGCAGGAGCGCATCGGCGAGGAGCTCGACTACGACCGCGAGGCGCAGGCGCAGCAGCAGTACGCCGACGCCTTCAAGGGCCACCCCGAGTTCGTCGTGCCCCGGGTGATCAAGCACTCCCCGTCGGTCATCGTGTCCGAGTGGATCGAGGGCAAGCCGCTGTCCGGTGTGATCACCAGCGGCACCAAGACCGAGCGGGACGAGATCGGGCTGAAGTACGTCCGGTTCATGTTCAGCGGACCCAAGCTCGCCGGGCTGCTGCACTCCGACCCGCATCCCGGCAACTTCCGGGTGATGCCGGACGGCCGCCTCGGCGTGGTCGACTTCGGCCTGTGCGCCCGGCTGCCCGACGGTCTGCCGCCCGCGATCGGCCGGCTGCTGAGGATCTCGCTCACCGGCGACGGGGTGGCGGTGCGCGACGGTCTCCGCGCTGAGGGCTTCATCAAGCCGCGGATGGACATCGACCCGGACCAGTTGATGGACTACCTGGCGCCGTTCGCGGAGCCCGCCCGGGCGGAGACGTTCCAGTTCAGCCGGGCCTGGATGCGCGAGCAGGCGAACCGGACCGGCGACTTCCGGTCCCCGAACGCGTCGATGGCGCTCAAGATCAACCTGCCTCCGTCGTACCTGCTCATCCACCGCGTGTGGATCGGCGGCATCGCCGTGCTCTCGCAACTGGAGGCCGAGGCCCCTTTCCGCGCCACCCTGGAGGAGTTCCTCCCCGGCTTCGCCGAGGAGGACTGACCTCAGCCGCCGCGGCTCACCGCCAGTGGCGGCCGACCGCCGGGCTCACCACCAGGCGCTGTCGAGCTTGCTCTCGATGCTGCGGACGTTCTCGCGGGCACAGCGGTCGCAGTACACGAGTCGCCGGCCGTTCTCCATCGACGTCACCCAGGTGAGCGGCAGGTCCTCGCTCTCGGCTTGCTGACCGCACAGCGCACAGGTCGGATTCACCATGGCACCAGTCTGCTGCACCTGGCATCGGTGCCACCTCCGGGGTCGCCTACTGCCCGGCGGCGTTCACCTCGGCCTCGGCGTCGGCAGCCTCGGCGTGACCGCCGAGGACCGGCAGGGGCCGCAGTACGACGGCCAGCAGCACGGCCATGCCGGTGATCACCACAGCGGCGATGGCGGCCGCCACGTGCAACCCACTCGTGAACGCATCCCGCGCCTGATCCAGTACTGCGGACGGCAGGCCGCCGGCAACCGCCGCGGCCAGCGAGTCCCCCGCCTCGGTCGGGGCACCGTGGCGGTAGACCGCGATCACGACGCTGCCGAGTAGTGCGATGCCCAGGGCGTAGCCGAATTCGTTGCCGGTCTGAGCTAGTGCGGCTGCCGAGCCGGCCTTCTCCGGCGGCGCAGACCCGATCACCAGGTTGGTCCCCAGCACTACGAGCGGCGCGACCCCGAGGCACTCCACCGCGAAGGCGATCGCGAGGGTCGTCGCGTTGTCGGCCATGGCCGTCACCACCAGGCCGGCCACGGTGAACAGCAGCGCGCCGGAGATCAGCCGGCCCGGGCGGATCCACCGAGCCAGCAGCGGCGCCACCTGGAAGCTGATGGTCGAGGTGACCATGCCTGGCACGAGCGCGAGTCCGGCCTCCAGAGGCGACAGCCCCTCGACCAGCTGGAAGTACTGCGCGATGAACACCATCACCCCGCCGGAGAGCAGCGAGTACGTCATCATGCTGCCGAGCGTCACGGTGAAGGTCCGCTTGCGGAACAGCGACAGGTCCAGCAGCGGATCAGCGAGAGCCCGCTGCCGCCGCAAGAAGAACCAGCCGACTACGAGCCCGAAGACGACCAGGCACGCCGGTACTGCGGACCACCCGGAGGCGGCGAACTGCTTCAGTCCCTGGATCACCGGCAGGATCGCCGCCAGCGACAGCGCGATGCTCGGCAGATCGATCCGCCCGGCCGCGGGGTCGCGGTACTCGGGGAGCAAGATCGGCCCCGCGATCAACAGCAGCACCATCGCCGGGACGCCGATCAGGAACACCGAGCCCCACCAGAAGTGGTCCAGCAGGACGCCACCGACGACCGGGCCGATCACGGCGCCGACGGTGAAGCAGCCGCCCCAGATGCCGATCGCCGAGGCTTGCTGGCGTGGGTCGCGGAAGAGGTTCATCACCAGGGAGAGCGTGCACGGAGTGATCGCGGCTCCGGCGATGCCCAGGAGCGCGCGGGCGCCGATCAGCATGCCCGGGGTGGTCGAGTAGGCGGCCAGGACGGAGGCCGCGCCGAACACCACAGCCGCGATGAGCAGCAGGCGCCGCCGCCCGATCCGGTCTCCGAGCGACCCCATGGTGATCATGAAGCCGGCCACCATGAATCCGTAGACGTCCATGATCCACAGCTGCTGATTGCTGCTCGCGCCCAGTCCGGCAGCCACCGGTGGGAGTGCCAGCAGCATCACAAAGGTGTCCAGCGACACCAGCAGCGTCGGCAACGCCAGTACTGCGAGCCCGATCCACTCCCGGCGTCCTGCCTTCGGCCCGACGTTCATACTCGATTCCTTCCATCGACCTGCCTTGCCTGATACCCGTGCGTCGTACGGGCCGGCGGCGGATCGACAGGCGGTGTGGGATCTGGTGCGTCGTAGGGTCCTGGGCATGCGTTGGGAGATTCACGGTGAGCGGGAGGTCTGGAGCAGTCCGTGGTCGACGGCGTCGCAAGCCTCGTACTGCGGTGAGCGTTCGCAATCTGGACGTCGAACAGCCGGACGGTGAGCGGGTCAACTACCACGCCGTCCGGTTGGCGGACCTGGCAGCGGCCGTGGTGATGGACGTGGTGACGGATGCCGAGGCGCGGGTGCTGCTCATGTCCCAGCCGCCCGGACGCTCACCTGGTGCCCGAAGCGGGACCTCGGACACCAAGCCGCGACCTCGGACACGCAACAGCATGTCCCTGGCCCCCACAAGGTGTCCTAGGTCCCCGCAACCGCAACGTCCACCGGCACCTCACGCCCCAGAACCTGTCCCCCGGTCCCCCACGACCGCGCACCATCTGCTCCGGGTCCGCCGATCGGCCACCCGATGACGGGTGCCGAGCCCGGACGAGGAGCCGACGCTGATCGACGTACCGGTCGAGCAGCCGCCGGCACTGCGCCCCGCAGTACGGGGTGTTGGTTTACGGCCGCTGCCGCCTTGCACAAGCCGCCATCCGGCCAATAACCCGCCAGCGCCCCCACCGTCTCGGGGCGATCGGCCGCCTGATGGCGGGGTATTCGGCGGCTGGCGGCGTGCAGAGGGCCAGCCGGCGAACAACCTGCCAGCCCCAAGCCCGAGCGCCCCGGAGCTCGGCGCGATCAGCACTCACCCCGGCGAAACCCACCCCCACGGGGACCGTGTTGCGTACCGAAGGACAGATAGTCGTCGCCGAACGGACCACCCCGGCGGACCGCCCGCGCCCGGCGCCTCGGGGATCGGAGCGGTACTGCCTGTCGCTCGGCACACGCCGGCCCTTGAAACCCCGGCGGACCGCCCGCGCCCGGCGCCTCGGGGATCGGAGCGGTACTGCCTGTCGCTCGGTACACGCCGGCCCTTGAAACTCCACCGGACCCGGCTCAGACCTCCCCGCGGGATCCGCGTAGCTGCGTCCTTCCCTGGTCGGGATGGGGTGGGTCAAGAGTCGAAACTTGTTTCGATCCCGAAGGGACGCGGAGCGCTCTTGACGCACACCAGCACGACTAGCACCATCACGCAGCGGAGACCGCGAACCACCCGCACCCCACGCCAAGGCACGACCCGTCCGGGCTACCGGCCTACCGCCGAGGCTTCGGCGTTGGCGGAACCCCCGGCTTGGGCGATGGCGGATCACCCCGCCAAGCCCCCGGATGGCGGGGTGATCGCGGCTCACGCCGGACCGGATCGGGGCTGAGCAGGTTGGTGGCCCAGCGCCGGATGCCGCGGGCAGGGTTGGCGAGCGCGGGCGGCGCCAGTCGGGGCCGGACCGTGCCGAGGCGCGGACCGTGCCGAGGGGCGGACCGTGCCGAGGGCGGACCGTGCCGAGGGGCGGAGCGTGCCGAGGGGCGGCATCCGGTGGATGCCGCCCCCCGGGGGCAGCTTCGGCCAGGTTGTGCGGTCCCCTGATCCGCACTCCATGGTCGGGCTGGGCCGCGGCCGAGCGGGAGGGTTAGGTCCCGTGGTGCTCGGTCGCGGAGTTGTAGCTGCTTGCGGCGTCTGGAGATCGGCTCCTACCGCGGCAGCTGGTGTTTCTGGCTCAAGCCGGCCGGACCGTGCGGTCCGGCCGGTGGCTGAGAGCCGGGTGGATCAGACCAGGCGCGCGAGGGTGAGGCGCGCTTTTGCGCTGGCCCTCTCCGCACGTGCCGTGGCCCGCTCGGCGTGCTTCTGCGCCCGGGCCATCTTGGCCGCGAGGTGGAAGCGCCGGTTCTGCTCTGCGTCCTTCAATTTAGAACGACAATGAGCACGGGCGAGATCTTCTTGAAGTAAATGCATTTCAACTCTCCTGGGTGAAGTCTGGGTCGTCATGGTTTGTAGTCTCGATTCGGGATTCGGTTCGTCGGATCAGTTCAGGCTGCGGTCACGGTGTCGCACTTACGTGGACGCCCTCGGGGCCGCTTGCGCGGAACCACAACACCCTGGACGAACAGTTCGCCTCCCCACACTCCCCACGGCTCGGAACGCTCTAGCGCTCCGGCCAGGCACTCGGCCTTCAGCGGGCAGGTGGTGCAAAGAGACTTGGCATACTCGACGTCCGCCGGCGATTCGGCGAAGAAGAGTTCCGGTGCGTAGGACCGACAGGGCAGGTCCTGCGCAGTTGCCACCTCGGTGAATGCATCGAGGAAGCTAACGCTCATTCCGGTCACCTCCTGAGTGACTGTCTTGCTCTGTTGTCGCGGCGCCGGCCACCCGGTTGGTGACCGGCAAAACTGTGTCGGACAAACAAAAGGGCCGCGGGACCCTTTTCGGGTTCCGCGGCCTTGGAGGTGCCGGCTGACTTTGAGTCAGACCGGTGGACTCCATGCTCGAGAACCCTGACCGCCGTACTTCGCATCGCCGACAGCTGCGCCCCGGAACTGGGCAGAGCTGACAGCCATGAGCACAACGGTCGCGCCGTGCAGACGCGGCGAGGCACCCTGGATCGGGGCGCACGGCAGCGCGCTGACGCCAAACGGCTTCTTCGTGATGTTCGTGATCATGTCCAAGGCACCTCCTCTCGTTGTGGCGAAGTGAGCAGCTAGCTCATCGCTGTGGTTTGAAGTTTTCGGCCAGCCTTCAGCCGCAGAAAGAACAGTACGCCGACCTCGTCGAGGCCTGCAAACTATTTATCGCAAGATTCTGAAGTTGGCCGGAAGTTGCCGCCGGGTGGGCGGAACTTGCTGCCAAACCAGGCTGTTCAGCACGCTCCGACGCGCTTCCGGCACCCTCCGAGATCGTTGCCTAGGTCAACTGATTGTCCCTGGCAAGGACCCGGTGTCTGCCACCAGCAGAATCCTGTCCTTCGAGTGTGCCTCTCGCTCCGCCAACCCTGCAACGGTTTTATCGGCAGTACGCCTCACGCGGTCGTTCGGTTCATGCGGCCGTTCGGTTCATGCGTCCGTTCGGTTCACGCCCAGCCCGAGCCCCTGCAAGCGATACGACCACTCCGGAAGCAGGGTCAGCGGGTGCAGATGGTGATCACGGGCTCGCCGTACTTGCTGACCTTGATGCGGCCGATGCCGGGGATCCGGAGCAGTTCGCGCTCGTCGGCCGGGCGCGTCTCGGCGATCGCGGTGAGCGTTGCATCGGTGAAGATGACGAATGCCGGCAACGACTCCTCAGCGGCCCGCTCGGCCCGCCAGGCGAACAGCGCGTCGTACAGATCCTGGTCCATCGAGGACGGGCAGTCCTCGCAGCGGCCGAGCTTGCGGGCGGCCGGCTCGGTCAGGCCGCGACCGCAGACCCGGCACTTCGGGATCGGCTTGTCCGAGCGCTCCGCCCGCCCGGCTCCGCGCGTCCGCGACGAGGGCTCCCACTCGCTGGTCCGCGAGGTACGGACGCCGATCGGGTCCAGGAAGCGCGTCGGCCCCCTGGTACCCCGGCCGCCTGGCGAGCGCGAGGTCGACCAGCTGATCGAGAGCTGGTCCTTCGCCCGGGTCACCCCGACGTAGAACAGCCGTCGCTCCTCCTCCACCTGCGCGGGCGTCTGGGCGTAGCTGATCGGCAGGGTGCCCTCGTGGGCGCCGACGATGAACACGCAGCCCCACTCCAGGCCCTTCGCCGCGTGCAGCGTGGCCAGCGTGACGCCCTCGGCCAGTGGGGCGTGCTGGATCGAGGCGCGCCGGTCGAGCTCGGCCATCAGGGCGACGATCCCCGCCTCCGGGTTGGCCGCGGCGAAGTCGGACGCCATCGTGACGAGCGCGCTGAGCGACTCCCACCGGTCCCGGACCGCTCCGGTGCCGGCCGGCGGGTCCTCTGTCCACCCGGCGCCGGCCAGGATCCCCTTGATCGTGTCGAGCAGGTCGACGCCCTCGGTGTCGCCCGCCTTGGCCTGCCCCCGGAGCAGTACTGCGGCCTGCCGGATCTCCGCACGCTCGAAGAACCGCTCGGCGCCCTTCAGCATGGCCGGGATCTTCCGCTCGGCCAGAGCCTGCTCGAAGTTCTCGGACTGCGCGTTGGTGCGGAACAGCACGGCGATGTCGCGCAGCGCGGTACCGGAGTCGCGGAGGCGGGCGATCGCGCGGGCGACGGCGTCGGCCTCGGCCACCTCGTCGGAGTACTCGCGGTAGACCGGGGCCGGCCCCGCCTCCCGCTGGGAGCGCAGGGTGACGCGGCCCGGCAGCCCGGACGAGCCCGCGGCGTCGAGGACCTTGTTGGCGACGTCGACGATCTGCGGGGTCGAGCGGTAGTCGCGGACCAGCTTGATCACCGCCGCCGTCGGGTGGCGCTGGGCGAAGCGGACCAGGTTCTCCGGGTCGGCGCCGGCCCACGAGTAGATGGTCTGGGCCGGGTCGCCGACCACGCAGACGTCCTCGCGGCCGCCGAGCCACAGGTCGAGCAGGCTCTGCTGCAGCGGGCTGACGTCCTGGTACTCGTCCACCACGAAGGTCCGGTACTGCCGCCGGATCTCGGCCGCGACCCGCTCGTCCTCGGCGAGCAGGGCGACAGCGCAGAGCAGCACGTCCTCCAGGTCGATCCGGCCGCGCTCCAGCTTCACGTCCTCGTACGCCGCGAAGACGCGGGCGATCGTGGCCGGGTCGAAGGCTGCCAGCGCCCGGGCGGACTGCGGGGCGACGCGCGCGTAGTCGTCGGGGCGGACGTTGCTCACCTTCGCCCACTCGACCTCGCCGGCCAGGTCGCGCAGCGCGGGCGTGTCCACCCGCACCCGGCAGCGCGACGCCGCCTCGGTCAGCAGCGGGAACTTCCGGTCGATGATCGGCGGCAGCTCACCGCCGAACACCTTCGGCCAGAACCACTTGGCCTGGCGCAGCGCCGCGGAGTGGAAGGTCCGGGCCTGGACCCCGTTCGCGCCGAGCTGGGCGAGGCGGCCGCGCATCTCCCCGGCCGCCCGCTGGGTGAAGGTCACCGCGAGCACCCGGGCCGGGTCGTACGTGCCGGTGCGCACGCCGTACGCGATCCGGTGGGTGATGGCGCGGGTCTTGCCGGTGCCCGCGCCGGCCATCACGACGACCGGGCCGTGCAGCGCGGTCGCGACTGCTCGCTGCTCGGGGTCGAGTGCCTCGAGCAGTGCGTCGGCGGACCGGCCGGAAACGGCCTGTGTGATGTCGCTCACGGACTGAGACATGCGGGAACAGCACTCCGACCGACGAGGTTCCAGTACAAGGTAGAGCCACCCTAGACGGGTCGCCGGACAGTTTCCGAGCGCCCGCCCCTGAGCAGAGACGGAGCGAGCCACGATGGCGGCATTCACGATGTACTCGACACCTTGGTGCGGTTACTGCCACCGGTTGAAGGGGCAGTTGAAGCGTGCCGGGATCGAGTTCGCCGAGGTCGACATCGAGCAGGTCCCGGACGCGGCGAAGATCGTCGAGAAGGTCAACAACGGCAACCAGACCGTCCCGACCATCGTCTTCCCCGACGGCACCGCGATGACGAACCCGTCGCTCGCCCAGGTCGCCGAGAAGCTGGCCGCCTGACACCCAGTACTACGAGACGCGGCGCCGCGCCCCTCAGGGCCGGCGCCGCGTCCTGCTGTTCTGGGACTACCAGCTACTGGTCAGTTCTTGGCCGTACCAACCTTCGATCAGGCGGCGGGAGATCGAGATGTTGCCGGGGAGGGCCATGGAGCCGGACTCGATGAGGGCTCGGAGGTCGTCTCGGCTGAACCAGCGGGCGTCGACGATCTCGTCCTGGTCGACGGTGATGTCGTAGCCGGTGGCGGTGGCGTAGAAGCCGAGCATCAGGCTGGAAGGCAGCGGCCACGGCTGGCTGCCGGCGTACTGGATGTCGTCGCCGATCACGACACCCGTCTCCTCGAACACTTCCCGGCGTACTGCGGCCTCCAGTGACTCCCCCGGCTCCACGAAGCCCGCGAGGGTCGAGTAGCGCCCTTCCGGCCAGGCCTCGTTCCGGCCGAGCAGTGCGCGGTCCTGGTCGTCGGTGACGAGCACGATGATCGCCGGGTCGCTCCGGGGGAAGTGGCTGGTCCCGCACACCGGGCAGCGCCGTACGTGGCCCGCGTCGATCACCTCGCTGTGGGCGCCGCAGTTGGCGCAGTGGGTGTGCACGCGATGCCAGTTGGCCAGGCCGACCACGTTGACCGCGATCCCGGCCTCCCTGTCGTTCAGGACGCCACCGATCTCCCGCAGCCCGGCGTACGACTCGTCCGGCTCCTCATCGAGCAGTACTGCGAACACGGCCCGCCCGTCGGCGGTCTGGCCGGCTCCGGCTTCGTGGTCGATCCCCAGGAAGATGCGCAGGCCGTCAGGCGCGGCAGAGGGCGACACCAGCCGCAGGGACGTGCGGTCGGGCTCCACCCCGAGCTTGTCGCCGGCCACGAGCGCGACCTGCGTGTCCGGAGCGGCCCACGCCTTCTCCAGCCACTCCTCGTCCCGCCGTCGGTCGGCGGCTCGGTCGAGAACAGAACGGGACAGTGAAAGGGAACCTGGGGTGATGGAGTAGGCCACGTCCTCAACGTATCTCGATCGGCCGCACGCCCGCACCGGCGTCCCGCGCCCGGCCCACCCCTCGTGAGAGCATCCCGTCCATGAGTATTCACATCGCCGCCGAGAAGGGGCAGATCGCGCCGCGCGTGCTGTTCCCCGGGGATCCGCTGAGGGCCAAGTGGATCGCCGAGACGTACCTGACCGACGTGAGCCTCTACAACGAGGTCCGGAACATGTACGGGTTCACCGGCACCTACAAGGGTGAGCGGGTCTCCGTGCAGGGCTCCGGCATGGGTCAGCCGTCGGCCTCGATCTACGCGAACGAACTGTTCGCTGAGTACGACGTACAGACGCTGATCCGGGTGGGGACCTGCGGGGCGCTGACCGAGAAGGTGAAGCTCCGCGACGTGATCGTGGCGATGTCGGCGAGCACGGACTCGCAGATGAACCGGCTGCGCTTCCACGGCATCGACTATGCGCCCACCGCGGACTACCAGTTGCTCCGCGCGGCTGTGGACAACGCGGAGGCCGCCGGGCTGAACGTGCACGTCGGCCAGGTGTTCTCCGGCGACCTGTTCTACAACGACCGCCCGGACCTGGTGGCGCGGACAGCGGAGTACGGCGTGCTGGGGATCGAGATGGAGGCGTCGGCGCTCTACACGCTGGCTGCGAAGTTCGGCCGCCGCGCGCTCGGCATCATGACCGTGTCGGACCACCTGATCACCAAGGAGGAGACGACCGCCGAGGAGCGGCAGACCACCTTCTCGGAGATGATCACGATCGCCCTGGACGCGGCGATCGAGGTACCGGTCTGAACCGCGTCGCCGTAGCACTGGTGAGCACTGCCCTGCTTGTCGGCTCCACGGCCTGTTCCAGCTCCGACGACAAGTCCGGCGAGACGCCGGCCCCGGCTGGAGGCAGCCCCGCGGCCACGAGCTCGTCAGGTCAACCGACCGACCAGCCGACAGAAGAACTGCTCGCGGACCTCACCGCCGCGAACGTCGTCAAGGCGATGGCCGGCGCGGGTTACCAGTGCGCCAACGACGGCGTCTACGCCATTTGCACCCAGGGGCCGGTGGCGGTCTGGGTACTCACTGGGGACCATGAGCGGCCTCCGGTCGTCTCGCTGCACTCCACCGGCCCGGCAGCGGCCGCGACGGCCAACATCTCCACCGCACTGCCGGCCGTGCTGGAGTACGCGCACATCAACCCGCGCAGGCCGATCACCGAGTGGATGAAGCAGCAGGAAGGCAAGACGACCGGCCAGACGGCGGCCGGTGACTGGCAGGTCGAGTTGTCCGTCGAGGTGGACACCGACGAGCCGGGCGCCCACCTGACCCTGATGGACAAGCTCTGCAAGGCGAACTGCCAGGCGGAATGACGCTGTGACCTGGGGGACCCGTCGATGGGTCCCCAGGTCATGAGCCGCCCGCGGTGGCTGCAGTCGAGCTGGCGACGATGGCGGCGGTGACCGCGGCCTGCATCTCCTGGACCGCCCTGCGGACCGCTTCGGCTGCCCAGTCGGACTCGGAGATCTCCTTGGCCCGGCGCTTCAGCGCCCTCTTGTCGACGGCATCCGTGACCACCTTCGGTACTACGTTCAGCGCGTTGAGCAGTGCGACCAGCGAGGCTGTGCGCTCGTCGGGCTGAGTGCCGAGCTTCAGCACGTTCTCCAGCGCCGCACGGACCTGCGCCTCGTGCTGCGCGTCCTTGGCCGGCCAGCGCGTCACCGGGAACAACCCGAGCACCCTGCCCTTGTCCGCCTCGAGGACACCACGCTCGGCCAACCGCGCGAGCAACTCGTCGCGCAGCTTCTTCGACAGTTTGCCCATCAGGTTCTTCGGCTTCTGCCCGGCCTTGTCCGCGAGCAGGGCCAGCCGTCCGTCGAGCAGCGGGTCCCCGGTCGGCGAGGTGTCGAGCACCTTCAGCCGACCCTGCTTGGTCGCCTCCCCCGCACCGGCGATGTCCACCTTGCCGAGCAGCGTCAACTCGATCAGCGCGGCCCCGGCCAGCCCGTAATCCAGCCCAGGCGACCCGGTGATGGGCTTCCCGCTCTCGTCGTCGTACAGGAGCAACAAGAGATCCTCTGCGATCAACATGCTCTCAACGTAGGACCGCCCGGCCTACGCGTGCATCCGCCTCACGGGCTATCTCCCGCATCCTTCGCAAGACTGTTGCTCAGTAGTGGTGGCCGTTGGTCAGGACCGGTTCGCCAAGGGTGTCGGCCAGTTCGGTGAGGAAGTTCGGGGAGAAGAAGTACCAGCGGATCGAGCGGATCCTGCCGCCCTCCGTGGTGAGGCGCATGAGGTCGTTCACAGCCGAGTTGCCGTCCTGGACCCGGCGGATGACGAGCACTGGCTCGTCCCAGACGGTCTGGACCTGCGCTGTGTAGCGGTACGTCGTGGCCGGGTCGAGGGTGTGCTCGATGGAACCACGGCGGATCTGGTCGGCGCCGTACTCCGTGAGCATGCCGAGGATCTCGCTGTCCGCGTCCTCCAGCAGAAGCGCGGTCAGCCGCGGTACGTCGTACGCGGTGAAGGCGTCGGCGACAGCGTCGAGCAAGCGCCGGTCGGGCTCGGGCCGCGCCGCGAGCAACCTCGCGCGATCCTCGGACTCGAGGCGGCCCCGACCCCGGTGCAGTGCGGCCTTCACCGCGCCGGTGGTGGTCCGCAGTACTTCGGCCACCTCGGCGAGGGTGAACCCGAACAGGTCCTTCAGCGCGAGCGCAGCACGCTCCTGTGGGGGTAGCAGCGTCACCAACTCCCTCCAGGCATCCCGCACCTCCGCCGGATCGGCTGCGGCCGGAGCAGTCTGGTCCGGAAGTTCCGCGGGCACCGGGTGCTGCCGGCGGTAGCTGTCGACGTACGCGTTCGCGGCGACGCGGAACAGCCAGGCCCGGGGGTTCTCGATCGGGCTGTGTGCCTGGGCAGCCTGGTTGAAGGCGCGGGCGAGAGACTCCTGCACCAGGTCCTCGGCGTCGAAGGCGTTGCCGGTCAGCCGGCGGCAGTAGGCGTACAGGTCCTTCCGGAGCGGCTCGAGCCTGTCCAGGAACTCCGTCCGCGCCTGCCGGGCCGCTCTGATCGCGGGCAGATCCAGTGGTTCCGTCACGACTACATCCTGAAGCGTCATACCCGTTCCGACGGGCAGGGACGTCCCCGAGATACGGACCGGACTCGGTGCAGGGTCAGCTATCTACTAAGGTAAGCCTTAGCTAACAGACCTGCCCGACTGTGCAGCCACTGGAGAGTCCGCCATGACCCGTGCACTGCCCGAGCCGAGTTTCCGGCGTTTCGCCGCCGGGGTCGGCACCCTCAGCCTCCGCCCGTTCGACCTGTCCCTGGACGTGACTACCCTGCACAACTGGGTCACCCAGCCGTACGCGCAGTACTGGGGCATGCTGACCGCCTCGCTCGCCGACGTGCGCGCGGAGTACGAGCGGATACTGCAGACCGGCCACCACCAGGCCTTCCTCGGCGAGCACGACGGCCGCCCAGCGTTCCTGATGGAGCGCTACGACCCGGCGTTCGACGCGGTGGGCGGCACCTACACGCCGGCGCCGGGTGACATCGGCATGCACGTCCTGGTCGGCCCTCCCGAACCCGGCCAGCGCGTGCCCGGGTTCACCGGCGCGGTGTTCGAGACGATCCTCGACTACCTGTTCAGTGACCCGCTGGTGGGTCGGGTGGTGGTCGAGCCGGACATCCGCAACACCAAGATCCAGGCCCTGAACGAGCGGATGGGCTTCCGCAAGCACAGCATCGTCGACCTGCCGGGCAAGCAGGCCTGGCTGAGCTTCTGCACCCGCGACCAGTACTCCGACGCCGTCTACGCGACCGTCCCGATGACCGAGGCAGGGTGACCATGACCGACCTGACCGCACATCTCCACCCGGCCGGCTGGGCCGTCGCCAACCGCGCGCTGGTCCGCAAGGCGCTCGCCGAGTTCACCCACGAACGACTCCTCGAGCCAGTTGCCTCGGGCAAGGGCTATCGGGTCGCGGCCGGCCCGAGCGAGTACTACTTCGAGGCCAGGCTCTACCCGCTGAACCACTGGGAGGTAGACGCGGCGAGCATCACCCGCACCGTCGAGGGTGTTGCCGCGGCCGTGGATGCGCTGGACTTCATCACGGAGTTCCACGAGCAGCTGCGCATCGGTGCGGAGATGCTGCCGGTGTACCTCGAGGAGATCAGCAGCACGCTGGCAAGTACGGCGTACAAGCTGTCCAAGCCGGACCTGACCGCCGACGACCTGGCCGGGGCCGACTTCCAGACGATCGAGTCCGCGATGACCGAGGGACACCCGTGCTTCGTCGCGAACAACGGGCGGCTCGGGTTCGGCGTGACGGACTACCGCGCCTTCGCGCCCGAGGCGGGACAACCCGTCTGGCTGGCGTGGCTCGCAGTACGGAAGGACCGCGCGACGGTCTCCCACAGCGAGACGATCACGTACGAGGGCATGCTCCGCGACGAGCTCGGGGCGACGGTGCTGCAGCGCTTCGCCGAGCGGATCCGGGCCGCCGGCGCGGAGCCCGCCGGCTACCACCTGATGCCCGTGCATCCGTGGCAGTGGGAGAACAAGACCTCGATCACGTTCGCCGCGGACATCGCGCAGCGGCACATCATCTACCTCGGCACCAGTGACGACGACTACCGAGCGCAGCAGTCGATCCGGACCTTCTTCAACCGGTCGCACCCGGAGCGGAACTACGTGAAGACCGCACTGTCGGTGCTCAACATGGGCTTCATGCGCGGCCTGTCGCCGACGTACATGGAGAAGACGCCGGCGATCAACGACTGGGTGCACGGCCTGGTAGAGAACGACGTGGTGCTCAAGCGGTACGGGTTCTCGATACTCCGGGAGATCGCCGCCGTCGGCTACCACAACCTGTACTACGAAGCCGCGACGCCCAAGACCTCGCCGTACCGGAAGATGCTCTCGGCGTTGTGGCGAGAGAGCCCGGTGCCTGCGCTCGATGAGGGTGAGCGGCTGGCGACGATGGCCAGTCTCCTGCACGTCGATCGTCACGGGAAGTCGCTCGCCGCCGCGCTGATCCGGTCGTCGGGGTTGGTGCCGGCTGACTGGCTGCGGTTCTACCTCGATGCGTATCTGGTCCCGTTGCTGCACTGCTTCTACGCGTACGAACTGGCGTTCATGCCGCACGGCGAGAACCTGATCCTCGTACTGCGGGACGGCGTGCCGGTGCGGGTGATCATGAAGGACATCGCCGAGGAGACCGCCGTGATGAGCGCGGCGACCGAGATCCCGGAAGACGCGGCGCGGGTGCGGTTTGCCGACGTCCCAGACGACGAGAAGCTGCTGTGCGTCTTCACCGACGTGTTCGACTGCATGTTCCGGTTCCTCTCGCCGCTGCTGGATGCGGAGGGACTGCTGACCGCTTCGGAGTTCTGGTCCGTGGTGGGTTCGGCGGTGCGGGACTACCAGGAGGCGACGCCCGAACTGGCGGAGGCGTTCGCGAAGTACGACATGTTCGCCCCGGAGTTCGCCCTGTCCTGCCTGAACCGCCTCCAACTCCGCAACAACCAGAACATGGTCGACCTCACCGACGTCTCCAACTCCCTCCAGTTCGTCGGCACCCTACAGAACCCGATCGCCGGCTGAACGGTCGCGCACGTGGTGCACCACAGCCCCCGGGCACGAGAAGTTAGGGCGAGCCAGACCTCCCGCGCCACGGGGTGACGGGTGTGCTTCTTGCCCGGGACGCAAGCGTGCACATGTAGGCGACGGGTCTAGCGCAAGAAGTATCAGCCGGCACCTACCTGCATACGCGCACCTACGATCAGCCGGCCCGCAAGGGTTGATCCACAGCAATTGAACCTACGTGCGCCAACCACAACCCTGTCACCTGTGGATAACCTCCGCGGCCCGACGGCCGTTTCCGCGATGCTGGTCAGGTGATCGAAGGACTGATGAACCTCGAGGCCGTGCGGGTGCCGGCAGGTGGTGGGCGTCTGCCGGCAGGTGGTGGGCGGCGACCGGACGGGCGGCGGTACGAGGTGGTTGATGGGCGACTGCTGGTGACAGGGGTCCAGCCGCCTGCGCATCAGGCGGCTGTGGTCGGGTTGATGGTGCGGTTGAAGGAGGCGTGCCCGGCGGACCAGTTGGTTGCCGTCGGCTCCCTCGACTTCCGCCCGACCCGGCGGTTGTCCCTGCGCCCCGACCTCCTCGTCTGCCGCCTCGCCGACGCGGGCCCGCAGTACGTGCAACACGCCTCACTCGCCGTCGAGGTGCTGTCCCCCACCACCCGGATCACCGACGTGGTCCTGAAACGCGACCTCTACGAACAGTCCGGCGTCCCGTCCTACTGGCTCCTCGACCCCACCCACCAAGAACTCACCATCCTCCACCTAACCCCCACCGGCTACACCTGCGAGGCCGTTGTCCAGAGCGACGATGCCTTCACGACAACCCACCCCTTCCCCGTCCGTCTCTGCCCGGCTGAACTGACGGGCTGAATGTCCAAGAGGGGCGGCCAGGGGCAGACACAGATCTGGCCTGGGCCTTCACGAGGACCTACGAAAGCCTTGCCTGGTGAGGACTTGGCAGCAGTACCTTCAGCGGATCGAGACGAACGAGTTCACGCCGGCGGATGTTGATTCCCTTTCGGGCCTAGGGATGCAGTTCGAGCTGATAGATGGCGTGCTGATGGTGACGCCGCCACGCGGACCGGTCCACCACGCGACATCAGCTGCTTGCCTGCGCCTACTCATTCGCAACTGCCCGAGTGAGCACTGGGTCATGGCCGGCTCCTGCGACTACAGACCCTCAGGGCGGCTGTGCCTCCAGCCGGATGGGCTGGTCTGTCGGCGTGAAGACATCGGACCGAATGTCATCGAGCATCCGCTGCTCTTAGCCGTCGAGGTGCTGTCGCCCGCCACTCGAGTGAAAGATCTCGTGCTGAAACGCGCGCTCTACGAGCAGACCGGCGTGGCTTCGTGCTGGATGCTCGAGCCGGACGAAGCCGTGCTGACGGTCCTCGAGCTGGTCGACGGGCGGTACGTCGAGCGGGTAGTCGTTCGAGGTGACGAGGTGTTCGAGGCAAAGCTTCCCTTCCCGGTTCGGGTTGTCCCCTCCGAGTTGGTGGGTTAGCCGTTCAGGAGGGTGATCAACTGTTGGCGGTTGGGGAGGTTTTCGGGGTGGATGATGTCGCCGGTGCGGACGTAGTAGAAGGCGGCGCCTACCTGGTCGACGGGGATGCCCAGGAGTTCGGCCCAGGCGACTCGGTAGATGGCCAGCTGGAGGGGGTCGGCGGTTTCGGAGCGGCTGGTCTTCCAGTCGATCACGTCGTAGCCACGGGAACCGTCGGGGCGGATCACCTTGTAGACGGCGTCGATCCGGCCGCGGACCACCCGGCCGCCGATCGCGAGGGCGAAGGGCGCCTCGATCTCATGCGGTATCTTCTCGCCGTACGGGCCGACCCGGAACGCGTCCATCAGCTCGGTCAGGTCGGTGTCGTCGACGATGCCCTCGTCGGCCGCGCCCGGCAGGTCGTCGGGATCGATCAGGAACTGCTGCCCGAAGTAACTCTCCACCCAGGCGTGGAACCGGGTGCCGAAACGCGCCGCCCGGTTGGGTTTGCGCGGCATCGGTCGGGCCAGGTCGGCCGCCAGCCCGTCCGGGTCCTTCGCCAGCCGCATCACCTGGGTCGCGGACAGCGCGGCCGGCAGCTCGACGTCGTACGCCTTCCGGCTCCGGCTTTCCCTTGCCTCTGACAACAATCGTTCGAGCTCCGAGTCCCAGCGCGCCACCGTCGCCAGTTCGTCCATCAGCAACGACTCCTCGGCCTCGAGCGACGGCCCTTCGGCGCGCGCCTGCTGCACGAGCGCGACCGACTCGAGCCGCCGCTGGTACGCCGCCTGGTCGTACGGCGCGGGCCACGGCGCCAGGGTCTGCTCCGCGAGCTCGGGGTTCTCCTCGTTCAGCTCGGGCTGCGGCGCCCAGTCGATCACCCGGTCACCGGCGTGCTTCTTCAGCACCTCCAGGTACGCCGAGGGGCCGCGCGGACGTTTCTGCGTCGGGCCCCACCAGTGGCCGGTGGCGACCAGGATCTCCTTCGCCCGAGTGAACGCGACGTATCCGAGCCGGCGTTCCTCCAGCGCGTTCACGTCCTTGCACTCGTCGGCGAACGCCTTGAGCCCGGCGTTCGACAGGTCGTGGAAGTCCGGCAGCGTGTCCGCGTCGCCCCGCAACGGCCAGGGCAGCACCTTCGCGTTGGTGGTCCACTTGTCCCGGCCGCGATCCGACGGGAACACCTTGTTCACCAGGGTCGGCACGAACACGACCGGCCACTCCAGGCCCTTCGACCGGTGGGTAGTGAGCAGCTTCACCGAGTCCGCCTCACTCGGTACGGCGAGGTCGAGGCCGGCCGCGTACTCCTCCTCGGCCGCCAAGTACGCCAGCAACCCGTCGAGCGATCCGTCCGACTCGGTGGAGACGAAGTTGCCGACGGCATCCAGGAAAGCAGCAAGGTGATCGCGCCGGCCGGAGTCGACGTGATCCGGTGTCGCCGTGAGCTCCACGTCGAGGCCGATCGTGCTGATCACCCGGCGTACCAGGTCCAACAGGGGCTCCCCCGCATGGGTGCGCAAGTCCCGCAGTTCGGTGGACAGCTCCTTGAACCGCTCGAGCGCCTCGGGCGAGTAACCCCACCCGGCAGGACCCGGATCGTCGACCGCTTCGGCGAGTGAGATCACCTCGGTGGAGTCCATGCCGGCGACGGCCGCGTCCAGCGCCGCGACCAGGTCATCGGCTGCCGGGCGATCACCGGCGTCGGCCAGGATGCGGGAGCGGTTGGCCAGCAGGGCCAGGTCGCGGTGACCGATCCGGTAGCGCGGGCCGGTCAGGATCCGCAGCATCGCCGCGTTCGCGGTCAGGTCGTTGACCGCCTGCAGCGTCGCCACCACGTCGACCACTTCGGGCAGCGCGAGCAGGCCGCCGAGGCCGACCACCTCGACCGGGACCTTACGGGCGATCAGCGCCTCGTGCACCGCGCTGAGGTCGACGTTCGTCCGCATCAGGATGCCGATGTCCTTCCACCGGCGGTTCGGGGTCTTGTGGGCGGCGACGATCGCGTCCGCGACCCACTCGATCTCCTTCGTGCGCGTCTCGAACAACCCGACGGTGATCGCTCCCTCAGGCGCCTCGGGCGGCGCCTCCAGCGGGATCACGCCCGGGTGCTGCTCGTACAACTCGGCGGCGTGCTGGTTCGCCGCGGCCAGGATCTTGCTGCCGCAGCGACGGTTCACGCTCAGCACGTACCGCGTGGCCGGCGTACCGTCCGCGTTCTTGAAGTGCTCGGGGAACTCGTCCAGGTTCGCGACGGACGCGCCGCGCCAGCCGTAGATCGCCTGGCACGGGTCGCCCACCGCGGTGACCGGATGGCCGTGCTCGCCGAAGAGCGCCGTGAGCATCCGTCGCTGCGACACGGAGGTGTCCTGGTACTCGTCGAGCAGGACGACCTTGTATCGCGCGCGCTCGATCACCGGGACCTCGGGACACTCCTCCGCCAACCGCGCGCCGAGCGCCATCTGGTCCGCGAAGTCGACGACGCCACGCTCGGTCTTGTAAGCCTGGTACTCCTCGACCAACTGCAGGATCTCGCCCCGCTTGAGCGCGGTTTCGGCGAGCTTCCTCACCTCCACGGTCTGCTTCCGCGCCGCGGCCACCTCAGCTCGCACGGCCTCGTCATGAGCCCGTACTTCGTCCGCCCTGAGCAGGTGGTCCGCGAGCTCACCGTCCAGCGAGAGCAGGGAGTTCACCAGGGTGGGCACGTGGTGCGACGCGAACCGGATCGGCCCGTTGGACCGCCGTACGACGCGGCCGGCGAGCTGGAACCTGGTGGCGTCGGCGAGCACGCGCACGTCCGGTTCGAGGCCGAGGCGGAGTCCGTGCTCGGCGATCAAGGTGCCGGCGAACGCGTGGTACGTCGAGACGACGGGCTCGCCTGGTTCCTCGGGCTCCCAGTTCGGGATGTTGCTGCGCAGGTGGGCCGCCAGGATCGGGTGCTGGTCGCGCGGCAAGGTGGAACCGAGCACGCCCGCCTTGGTGAGGTCGTCGCGGATCCGGACGTCGAGCTCGTTCGCCGCCTTCTTGGTGAAGGTGAGTCCGAGCACCTCCTCCGGCTGCACCTGTCCCGTGCAGATCAGCCAGACCACCCGCGCGGCCATAGCCGTCGTCTTGCCTGACCCGGCGCCCGCCACGATGACTCCAGGCGCCAACGGAGCCGTGATCGCCTGCAGTTGCTGGTCGCTGAACGGGATCTCCAGCAACTCACACAGCTCAGCCGTGGTAGTCAGCTGCGCCCGCATCAGACGACCCTCCTGGAAGCTGAGGGTCGTCGGTGGAGATCGCTGGGGATGGTTGCGGTGGTGGGCATCAGACGATTTCCCGGCCTTCGGGTTGGATGGGGCACAGGCCACGGACGTCGCAGCGGTCACAGCCGGAGTTGCGTTTGGCGACGAACTCCTCGGAGCGGACCATGGCCTCGGCGTCCTCGACGGCCTCGTCCAGCCAGGTACGGCCTTCCTCGTCGGCTTCGAGGGGTGCCTGGCCCTGGACCTTGGGGAGGCCGGAGTCGTCGTGGCGGAGCTGGACCAGCTCGGCGCCACCGCTGCGGGGATCGTCGCCGAGCTTCTTCATCTGGCGGGACTCGATCGCCCGTTGGTAGATCGCCAACTGGACGTGCCGCTCGAGCGCGGGCTTGGTCGGCACCGTGCGGCCGGTCTTCAGGTCGACCACCCGGACCGCGCCGTCGCCGTCCTGCTCGAGCCGGTCCATCCTGCCCTTGACCCGCACTCCGGGCTTGTCCGTGTCGGGCAGCAGTACGTCGAACTCCAGCTCGGTGCCGAGCAACGTGCGATCCGGGCGGCCCTTGTGCCAGGCGACGAACCGGCGCAGCGCCTGCTCCGCCTCGACCCGCTCGCGGTCGGAAATCCACGACGACTCGAACTCGAGCTGCGTCCACACCTTGTCGAGCCACCCGTTCAGCTCGTCCGTGTCCGGCGGCAGCGTGCCGGTGGCAACCGCGTCCGCCAACGTGTGAAGAACCATGCCGAACCCGATGGCCGACGTACTGGGTGTCTCGCCGCCGGCGCGACGTTGCAGGAACCAGCGCAGCGGGCAGTCCACGATCGTCGTCAGCGCGCTCCCCGACAACGGCACCGGCAGATCCGGGTCCGTGACCGGGCGCTCCGACTTCGTACGCTCCCGGACACCCCACCAACGCTGGGGATCCGCGGTCGGGACCAACGGATACTCGCGATCGTCGACGGCGTCCGCGAGCTGCGCCAGCCGATCGGCGGCGACCCGCTTCAGCGCCGGTGAGGATGCGGGATCGGCAAGTACACACCGAAGATCGGCGACCAGGCCGTGCAACGACAGGGGGCGTCGCGGCCGTCCGGCCACCAGTTTCAAAGGAATGTCGAGCTCGGCCAGCAACCGCGACGGCTGATCTCCGTCAGCCTCCGGCGCCTGCACCGCTGTCACGATCAACCGCTCTCGCGCTCTTGTGATCGCCACATAGAAAAGACGTCTCTCCTCCGCCAGCAACGCACCCGCCGACAGTGGATCCACCAGACCATCCGGTCCGAGCCGGTCGGGCTCGAGCAACGACCCCCGGCGCCGGAGATCCGGCCATTGGCCTTCCTGGACGCTCGCCACGACAACCAGCCGCCACTGCAGACCCTTGGACCGGTGCGCGGTCATCAGCTGAACCCCGGCCTCGCGGTACGTCCCGTCGAACCGGTTGTCGCCGGCGATGTCCAACTGCTCCAGCTCGCTGAGGAAGGCGGACACGCCCTTGAAGCCGACCTGCTCCTCGGCCCGGCTCGCCGCGTCGAACAACGCGCACAGGGAATCAAGATCACGATTCGCTGTGCGCGCCACCTCGCCGCCGCTGTTCGCCTGGCCGCGGAGTCTCCGCAACCACGGCGATTCGGACCACAGCGACCACATCACCTCGTCCGGCGCCGCCCCGGCGGTCACGATGTTTCTTGCCTTGAGCAACCTCTCGCCGAGCGCCACGAACCGCGCCTCCGCCGGGGAAGCCTGTTCGTCGAGGAGCAACGGGTTCATCAGCGCTTCGCGGAGCAACTCGTCGGACGAGCGCGGCAGCCGCTGACCACCCGCGGCCTCGCGATCGCGCTTCCGCAGTACGCGGGCCAGGCGGCGCAGCTGCCCGGCGTCCATCGCACCCAACGGGGACAACGCCAGCGCCTTGACCACCTCGACCGTCAGCGTGACCGGATCCGCGACCGCCCGCAGCGCAAGCAACATCGGCCGCACCGCGGGTTCGCGGGACAGCGGGAGCTCGTCGCCGGCCACGTCGACCGGGATGCCCGCGGCCGCGAGAGCACGGCGCAAGGGCGGGATCGACCTACTGCCGGATCGGACCAGCACCGCCATCTCTTGCCAGCCGACGCCGTCCTGGACGTGGGCGCGTCGGAGAAGGTCCGCGATGTGCTCGAGCTCGGCTCCGCTGGTGGAGTAGAGGTTCGCCTCGACCTTGCCGTTGCCGTAGACGCAGGAGCTTGCGTCGGGATTGCGGAACCGCTCGAAGGTGTCGCGGTCGAGCGTTCCTGGCACGCCCAGGCGGTTCACCACGTTCCGGGAGACGCGCTGCAGCGTGGTACCGAATCGGCGGGTCGTCGCGAGGGCGATCTGCGCGGCCTCGGCGCCGTCCGCGGAACGGAACTCGTCGGTGAAGCGCAGCAGGCCGCGCACGTCGGCGCCGCGGAACGTGTAGATCGACTGGTCCGGGTCTCCGACCACGACGAGGTCGCGGCCGTCGCCGGCGATCGCCTGAAGCAGCTTGGTCTGACCGGGATCGGTGTCCTGGTACTCGTCGACGAAGACGACCTTGAACTCCTCGCGGAGCTTGGCCTGGACGTGCGGCTGCTGGGCGAGGATGACCGCGCGGTGGATCAGCTCGGAGTAGTCCAGCACCTGCTCGTGGTCGAGGATCTGCAGGTACTCCTCGAAGAAGTCGCCGACCGCGACCCACTCGGCCCGGCTGGCGGAATGCCCGATCGCGGATAGGTCCTCTGGGTCCAGCCCGAGCTGGCGCGCCTTGCCGATCACGGCCTGCACCTCGTCGGTGAACCCGCGCGTCTTCAGAGCGGGATGCAGGCTGCCGGGCCAGTGCACGACGCCGACCTCGCGACTCCCGGCGAGCGCCTCGCTCAACCGCACCGACTGCTCGGGTCCGGAAGGCAACCGCAGCGGTACGTCGAACGCGTCGGCCGGGGTGAACCTCCGCAGCAACGCATAACAGAACGAGTGGAACGTCATCGACGGCATCACGCGCGTCGTCCGGCCGAGGCGTGCGGTGATCCGGTCCCGGAGCTCGGTCGCCGCCTTCCGTCCGAAGGTCAGCACGAGCACCTCGTCGGGGCTCAACCCACGGTTGGCGACCCGATCGACGACGGCCTCGACCAGCGTCGTCGTCTTCCCCGTCCCCGGCCCGGCGAGCACGAGCAGAGGCCCGCCCGGGTGATCCACCACAGCCTGCTGATCAGCATCCAGCACCGGTGCCTGAGTGACCCTGGCTTCCCGCTCGTCACCCCGCACCAACCGATACCTGGACCCTGTTCGACTGACCACCGCCACATCCCATCAGACCCCACCGACAATCCCCTCCCGCACTCGCCGCAACCCCCGAACCGCCCGCACTGCGGACACCCCGAACGCCAACTGACAAAGACCTTTGAGCTCAAGGTCTGTCGGCGTGGGCGGGATCACACGAGGGGTTTGGAGTACCAGATCTCGGCGTACTTGTCTTGTTTGTAGGCGGGGATCTCGTGGTAGCCGGTCCTGGTGTAGAGGGTTCGGGCTTCGGTGAGGTCCAGGCGGGTGTCGAGGATGATGCGGGTGGCGCCGAGGTTGCGGGCTGTCTGGTCGACGGCGGCCAGGAGCGCACGGCCGCCGCCCGTACCGCGGAAGGCCGGGCGGACGAAGACGCGGGTGAGTTCGACCGTGCGGTTCTCCTCGAGCCGTAGGCCGGCGCACCCCGCGAGCTGGGCGTCGTGCCAACCGAGAAGGAAGACGCCTGTCGGTGGCGCGAGGTCGGCACTGGGGGAATCAACGAGCGCGGTCTCGATCTCCTCGGTAGTCGCCCGGCGGCCGTCGTGCAGCAGGAAGTACCGGTCGGCGACGTCGACGAAGTACTCCCGCAGGAGTCCGAGGGCTTCCGGGGAGTTCACCGAAGCGAGCTCAACGGTCCACTGGTCGCTGGTCACATCCGGCAGTCTGTCAACCAACGCGCACCTAGTCCCCTGGATTTTCGGGATCCCAGCGCACCACGCGCAGATCCACCTTGCCGTTCGTGACCCGGACGCCGTCGCCGCGCAACAGCTGGAGTTGCTCGTCGCCGACCTCGTCCGCGGGCACTCCGCTGGCCCGGATCACCCGCCACCACGGCACTCCCCCGCCGTACTCGCGCATGATCGCACCGACCTGCCGCGGCCCGCCCTGCCCGACGTACGCCGCGATGTCCCCGTACGTCGCGACGCTGCCCGGCGGGATCGACTCGACCGCCAGCAACACGGCCTCGACATACTCCTCCCGATCCACGGCGCTCACGCTATCCGCCCGCGCCGACAGTTCTCCGACGGGATCAGTGCCTCGACGGGATCAGGCGAGCGGCGCCAAAGCCTTCGCCAGGGGTTCGAGGACGGAGGGCGGGGCGTCGAGGGGGAGGTTCATGATGGCGAGGTCGACGCCTGCTTCGCTGTACGCCGCGGCGTTGGCGACGGCCTGGTCCAGCGGCTGGTCCGGGTCGATGCGGACGTTGACCGAGCAGGTGATCTCGGCCGGGTCGCGGCCGAGGTCCTCGCAGTGGCCGACCAGGATCTCCTTGAGCGGCTTCCACTCCTCGGGGCTCTGCACGATCACGTTCCACTGCTGCGCCCAGCGCGCCACCGCTCGCAGAGTGCGCTTGGGGCCCTTGCCGCCGATGGTGATCGGCGGGTGCGGGGTCTGCACGCCCTTCGGCTCGCAGTACGCGTCGGTGAGCTTGACGTACTGGCCGTCGAAGTTCGCGACCGGCTCGGTGAGCAGCGCGATCATCGCCTGCATGCCCTCGTCGAAGCGGTCGAAGCGCTCCTTCAGCGGCGGCAGGTCGATGCCGTACGCGTCGCACTCCATCTGGTTCCAGCCGGCGCCGACGCCGAGTTCGAGCCGGCCGCCGGAGATGATGTCGGTGGTCGCCGCCATGTTCGCGAGCACGGCCGGGTGGCGATAGATCATCCCCGTCACCTGGCAGCCGACCCGGATCCGCTTGGTCGCCTGCGCGAGCGCCGCCAGCGACGTCCAGGCCTCCAGGTTCGGGCCGGTCATGTCGCCGCTCAACGGGTAGAAGTGGTCCCAGTGCCAGGCGGACTCGAAGATCTCGAACTCGTCCGCCGCGATCCAGACGTCGCGCAACTGCTGCCAAGTGGTGTGCTCGGGCCGGGTCTTGATCGCGAACCGCATTCTCCGCCTCCTCGGTAAGGGTTTTCCACCTGGCAACCTACCGCCCCGACTCCCCGCTGCCCAGCGTTTCAGCCGCAGTCGGGGCGGGCTTCGAGGATCGCCGTGATCAGCACGAAGACCTCGAAGACGACGCCGGCCGCGGCAGTGATGAAGAGAACCACGGCGATCGCGTGCGGACCACGGGTGAACCAGCGGGCGAGCAGCACGAGAGCGACCAGGCCGATGAGCAGGGCGATGACGCCGACCACGTAGGTGGCCGGCGGCAGCACGGCGGCGCACTCGTCCGCGCGGCGGCGGACCGTGTTCACGCACAGCAGCGCGAGGATCATGCCGGCGATCATCAGGGCGAAGACGAACCCCTGGCGTCGCCGGTCGTCCACCACGATGTGCCTCACATCAGGCAGTCTGTCAGTCCAGACCGAGACGAGCCCGTACTTCGGGCCGGCGCAGCGGTGGCACCGTCTGCGGCGGCACCCGTCGCTCCGGCATCTCCTCGAGCAATGCCTCGGTGATCCGGGCGACCTCGGCGGCCGCTCGCTCGATCGGGCCACGGGTGGTCGCGCTGAGCGAGCCGACGCCCGTCACCTTGCGCACGTACTGCAAGGCCGCCGCATAGATCTCTTCCGAGGTCGCCGACGGCTCCAGTCCCCGGAGAACGGTGATGTTTCTGCACATGCTCCGACAGTACGTGCCCGAGGGGACAACGGCCGGATCACCGGACAACACAGCGGGACCTCGGACACCACAGCGGGACCTCGCACAAGGAATAGCCTGTCCGAGGTCCCGATGAAGTGTCCCCACCCACCAGAGTCACCGCTGCCACTGCGCCCGCGGCGAGCATCTCCGGGTCCGGGGCCATGCCTTGAAGACGACAGCCCCGCCGCGTACCGGAGTACGGGCGGGGCTGTTGTCGGGTGATCAGTAGGAGGGCTGCGACGGGTCGATCTGGTCGACCCAGGCGACTACTCCGCCGCCCACGTGGACGGCGTCGGAGAAGCCGGCGCCCTTGGCGATGGCGAGGACCTCGGCGGAGCGGACGCCGGACTTGCAGTGGAAGACCAGCTGCTTGTCCTGCGGGAGCTTCTCCAGGGCGACGCCGGTCTGGAAGTCGGCCTTCGGGATCAGCACCGAGCCCGGGATCCTGTTGATCTCGTACTCGTTGGGCTCGCGGACGTCGATCAGCACGAAGTCCTTCTCGCCGTTGTCCTTCAGCTTGATCCACTCGCTCAGCTGCTTCACCGAGATGGTGGAACCAACGGCCGCGTCGGCCGCCTCCTCGGTGATCGCGCCGCAGAAGCTCTCGTAGTCGATCAGCTCGGTGACGGTCGGGTTCTCACCGCAGATCGCGCAGTTCGGGTCCTTGCGGACCTTCAGCGCGCGCCAGTTCAAGTCGAGCGCCTCGTAGATGTTCAGCCGGCCCAGCGACGGGTCGCCAATCCCGGTGAGCAGCTTGATCGCCTCGGTCACCTGCGCGGCGCCGATCGACGCGCACAGCACACCGAGCACACCACCCTCGGCGCAGGACGGGACCATGCCGGGCGGCGGCGGCTCGGGGTACAGGCAGCGGTAGCACGGGCCGTGCTCGGCCCAGAAGACGCTGACCTGGCCGTCGAAGCGGAAGATCGAGCCCCAGACGTACGGCTTGCCGAGCAGCACCGCGGCGTCGTTCACCAGGTACCGGGTGGCGAAGTTGTCGGTGCCGTCGACGATCAGGTCGTACTGCTCGAAGATCTCGAACACGTTGTCGTTGTCCAGCCGGGTCTCGTGCAGGACGACGTTCGTGTACGGGTTCGCCTCGAGGATCGACTCCTTGGCCGACTGGGCCTTGGACTTCCCGATGTCGGACTGGCCGTGGATGATCTGGCGCTGCAGGTTCGACTCGTCGACGGTGTCGAACTCGACGATGCCGAGGGTGCCGACACCGGCCGCGGCCAGGTAGAGCAGCGCGGGGCTGCCGAGGCCGCCGGCGCCGATCACCAGCACCTTGGCGTTCTTCAGCCGCTTCTGACCGGCCATCCCGACCTCGGGGATGATCAGGTGCCGTGAATACCGGCGGACCTCGTCGATGGTCAGCTCGTCGGCCGGTTCGACCAGCGGGGGCAGTGACACTTGTCGCTCCTCGTCAGCGGGAAAATGGCGGATCTCCGGGTTTCAACCATCCATCCGCTCTCCATGTTCCCGCACCACACCAGCCCGACCCCGCCAGGTCCGCATCCCGGGACGTTCGTCTCACTTGTACGGCGCCGGGTCGGCGCCCCTGGAGGTGTGTCTCACGACTGGCCGCGGTGCCTGGCGCCGGCAGAGATAAGACCAGGCCGCCTCGGATGCAGCCGGGGGCGCCTGGTGTCTGGGGGTGGTCAGTCGTTGTCGTGGATGGTGGCTGTGAGGGTGACGGGGAGCTTCAGGAGGGCGCCGTCCAGGTGCTGGATCTCGGCGGTGAAGGTCGAGTGTCAGCCGGTAGCCCCCGGCCACCGGTCCCACCCGCCAATCCTTGCCTTTGGCAACTGGCTGGTCCGTGAGCGCGGCCTGCGCCTGTCCCGCGGACCAGAGCAGTCACCGAGCAGCGCGACCACCAGCCCCAGTCTTCCGAATACCCGCACAGTGGTCCTTTCGTCAGCAGACAGATCATCCGTCTGACTCCAGAGACACGCAGGTGGTTGTCGGGTCAACGAATCCGGCGCAGGATCATCCCGGAGATGACACCGCGCCCGGCGACTGCTACCGAAGTCGGGTACCGCGTTCCTCCTGCCGCTGCTGGCGAATCAGCTGACGGAACGCCTGCTCGACTTCCTGCGGGTGTTCCATCTGGGCCACGTGGCCGGAGTTCGGCAGGTAGAGCAGGCGCGCATCGGGGAAGGTGCTCTGCGCCTTGGTGCGGATCCTGGCGTCGACCAGCCGGTCGCGACCGCCGTACACCAACAGGACGGGGCAACGAACCTGCGCCGCCGCAGCCCACAACGACCTGCGCGGCGGGGTGAGGTACGCCCGCAGGATGCTGCGCGCGCCTTCCACCGTCGCCTGCGGGTACCAGGCCTCGGCGTCGCGCCGGCGCAGTTCGGCGGCGTGGGCTTCGAGCGTCTCCGGCGCCAGAGCTGCCGGATCGCCGTAGACCATCATCAGCGACGCCCGGAGCCGTCGGTCGAACGGGAGCCGCCGCGACCGGTCCAGCACGACCTCACCCAGGCGCGGGGTCGCGAGCGCGAGGAACCACAGCGCGACGGCGGAGGCGCGCGGGTGCGGCAGCGCGGGAGAGATCAGGGTCAGCGACTTCACCCGGTCCGGCCGGCGCGCGGCGAAGGCGACCGCGGCGGCTCCACCCATCGAGTTGCCGAACAGATGCACCGGTTCGTCGATCTCGCGGTCCATCAACTCATCGAGGACGTCCACCTGGCGGGTGAGACCCCCGAGGCCGGGCAAGGGCGGCGTACGCCCGAAGCCGGGCAGGTCGGGCGCGATACCGCGCACGGTGTCGCTCAGGAGCAGCCCGATCGTCGTCCAGTTCAGCGACGACCCGCCCAGCCCGTGCACGAACAGCGCAGGCGGCAGGTCCTTGCTCGCTCCAGGCACGTCCCTCACCAGCAGGTCGACACCCGAGACCGGCACGGTCCGGGCCGGCCATTCCTGCGCCCCCAACGGCACCGAAGCGCCGGTTACTGCCCCGTAACTCTCCACTAGGCCATGCTAGGTGGCATGGCAGCGGGACCGAAGCAGCTGACGACTGAAGTTGATGGGCAGACGATGAAGCTCACCAACCTCGGCAAGGTGCTCTATCCAGAGGTGGGCTTCACCAAGGCCGAGGTGATCGACTACTACCTGCAGGTCGCTCCGCAGTTGCTGCCGCACCTGTCCGACCGGCCGCTCACCCGCAAGCGGTGGCCCGACGGCACCGGCGCGGCGTACTTCTTCGAGAAGAACGCACCCCGCGGTACGCCGGACTGGGTGCGCACGGTGACCCTGCCGACGCCGGGGAGCTCCACCGGCCGGGACGAGGCGGACTTCGTGATCGCCGACGACATCCAAACGATCGTATGGCTCGCCAACCTCGCTGCGCTGGAACTGCACGTCCCGCAGTGGCGGATCGGGCTGTCCGACACCGGGAAGACCCCTCACGCCGACCTCGTCGTGTTCGACCTGGACCCGGGGCCGGGAGCCACCGTCGTGGACTGCTGCGACGTCGCCCTCGCCCTGCGGGAGTTGCTGAGCCACTATGGGATGGAGGGCTGGCCGAAGACCTCCGGCAACAAAGGCATGCACCTCTACGTGCCGATCGAGCCGGCCCCGTCCCGCGACGCCAGTGCCTTCGCCAAGCAGCTGGCCGAGCAACTGGCCGAGGCGTTGCCGGAGAACGTCACGGCGAACATGACGAAGGCGCTCCGCCCCGGCAAGGTCTTCATCGACTGGAGCCAGAACGCCAGCGCCAAGACCACCCTGGCGCCGTACTCGCTGCGGGGAGCGGAGGAGCCCAGGGTGTCCACACCGATCGACTGGGACGAGGTGGCCGCCGCCACCGATCCCGCCGAGCTGACCTTCCTGCCCGCCGACGTGCTCGCCCGGATCGAGGAGTACGGCGACGTGCTGGAGGGGCTGTATGACGACCCGAAACCGCTGCCTTCATAACCGCCACGACTCTGGGTACCGGAGGGTGGCCGCCCGAGAGGAGCGCGATGACCAGCAACGTGGAACTGCCCGACGAGGCCCCCGAGGCCGACGTGGTGGACCAGCGCCTGCATTCGGCTGGCTACGACCCCGAGCCGGACGACGAGAGCCCGGACGTACCGCTCGAAGCCGACCCCGCCGATGTCGGGGAGCAGCGCCGCGCGGTCGGCGGGTCCGACGAGGATGACTACCGCTAGGTAGGATTCGGTTCAACTACCGCCTGCCACAGGCAGCCGGTGCCGCACCACCGAAGGAGCCGACGTGTCGACGACACCGGAGACTGCGCCCAAGCGCGGCAGCCGCCTGCCGCGTCTGGCCCGCCGCGCGCAACTGCTCGAGGCGGCCCAGGAGGTCTTCGTCGCGAACGGCTACCACGCCGCCGCGATGGACGACATCGCCGATCGCGCCGGCGTCTCGAAGCCCGTGCTCTACCAGCACTTCCCGGGCAAGCTCGAGCTGTACCTCGCGCTGCTGGACACCTCCTGCGAGGCGATCGTGGCGTCGGTGCGGGACGCGCTGCGCTCGACCGAGGACAACAAGGAGCGGGTCGGAGCGACAATCCACGCCTTCTACGAGTACGTGGCGAACGCCCAGGGCGCCTTCCGGCTGGTGTTCGAGTCGGACCTGACCAACGAGCCGGCCGTCCGCGAGCGGGTCGACCGGGTCACCCACGCGTGCGCCGAGGCCTGTTCCGAGGTGATCAGCGCGGACGCCGGGCTGAGCAAGGAGCAGTCGATGGTGCTCGCGGTCAGCCTGGTCGGGATGGCCCAGGTGAGCGCGCGGTACTGGCTCAGCTCGGAGAACTCCTCCCTCGAGCAGCAGCAGGCCGCCGACCTGGTCGCGAGCCTCGCCTGGCGTGGCATCCGCGGCTTCCCCCGCACCGAGAGCTGAGCACCGGAGGTTCTGCTGTGGGCGGACGGGTGAGAACCCCGGGCCCGCAACGGATAGGCTCGAATCGGGTACCGGCGAGAGCCGCCGGTCGGAACGTGCCCGGGAGGGTTTCGTGGAGGTCAAGATCGGCGTACAGCACGCCAATCGCGAGTTGGTGCTCGAGAGCGAGCAGAGCCCCGAAGAGGTCGAGCAGGCCGTCGCGGACGCTCTCGCCGGCAAGTCCGGTCTGTTGCAGCTGACGGACGAGAAGGGCCGCAAGGTGCTCGTCCCGGCCGACCGGCTCGCCTACGTGGAGATCGGTGAGGTCTCGATCCGCAAGGTCGGTTTCGGCGCCATCTGACCCGGTTTCCGGGCTGGGTCGAGCATCGGTCCGGCAACTGTCGCGTGTCCTGGTTGCGGAGTGCGACGAAGCGAGGACCATGAGGGATAGACCTGCATGTTCGGTGGTCTGTTCGACGCTGGGCACCAGATCGCCGCAGGTCAGTCATCCCTCAAGGAGGAATCGTGGGTTTCTGGATCTGGATGATCATCGTCAGCCTCATCGCCGGAGTCATCTTCGGGCCGCTGGCCCGGCTGGTGCTCCCGGGCAAGCAGAACATCAGCCTCGGCTGGACCATCCTGGGCGGTGGCATCGGTGCCTTCCTCGGTGGCCTGATCGCCTACTTCCTGGGCGTCAAGGACACGTCAGGCCCGGACTGGATCCAGTACCTGATCCAGATCATCTGCGCCGCGATCGTGGTCGGGTTCATCTCCTCGCGCAACAGCAAGGCAAAAGTCTGAGCAGCACCACCACAGCGGCCGCCACCCCGATCGGGGCAGGCGGCCGCTCTGCTTTCCTCAACGTCCGAAGAACCGCGGTGACGCCTCTCGGGTTCTTCGAACGCAAGGTTTTTCAGGCCTGCAGGCCGAGGGCGTTCATCCGGGCGGTGTGAGCCTCGGTCAGGCGGGTGAACATCCGGCCGATCGCGGCCAGGTCGAGGCCGGGGCGGTCCACACTGCCGGCCAGCAGCGCCGCCAGTGGATCGCGGTCCGCGGCGATCCGCTGTGCCTGGCTGAGCGCCTCGCCGACCAGCCGGCGGCCCCACAGCGCGAGCCGGCCACCGAGCTTCGGGTCTTCCTCGATCGCGGCCCGGACCCGGTCCACCACGAACTCGGCCTGGCCGGAATCCGCGAACACCTCGAGCACCAGGGCCCGGGTCTCCGCGTCGACGTACGCCGCGACCTCGCGGTAGAAGTCGTTCGCCAATCCGTCGCCCACGTACGCCTTCACCAGACCTTCTAGCCAGTCCGACGGCGCGGTGTGGTCGTGGAACGCGTCCAGCGGAGTGACGAACGGCTGCATCGCGTCCATCGGGTCCACCCCGAGCGCGACCAGGCGGTCCCGCAACTGCACGAAATGGCCGAACTCGGTGGTCGCGAGCTGGGCCAGCTGGGCCTTGTCATCGAGGGTCGGGGCGAGCTTGGCGTCCTCGGCGATCCGCTCGAACGCGGTCAGTTCGCCGTACGCGAGAACTCCCAGCAGATCCACCGCCGCGGCCCGGTAGGCGGGGTCGTCGAAGGCCGTTGTCTCCGTCATGGAGCGCACACTATCTGCACCGGGAAGCCAGGGGCCGAATGCGACGAGGCGGTCGTGGCGCACGTTCCGGCTACACTGGACGGTGTTTCGCCGGTGACGCGCCCAGATGGGCAGCTGGTGCGAGCCGCTTGCACAGTGTCCCGCGCCGTGAAAAGTAGGGCAGCCACGCCCACCCGGCCACTGTTGCAACTGTCCGCACAAGCATGTGAGAGGCGATCAGCCTGACCACCTTCCGAGAGCTCGGGGTCCTGCCCGAGATCTGCGACGCGCTCGATCGCGTCAACATCATCGAGCCTTTCCCGATCCAGGAGATGACGCTTCCCGTCGCGCTGATGGGGACCGACCTGATCGGCCAGGCCCGTACCGGTACCGGTAAGACCCTCGGGTTCGGTATCCCGCTGCTGCAGCGCACCATCTCCCCCGGCGAGGCCGACTACGAGGAGCTGGCCGCGCCCGGCAAGCCGCAAGCCCTGGTCGTCACCCCGACCCGCGAGCTCACCATCCAGGTCGCCAAGGACCTCGAGACCGCCTCCACCGTGCGCACCGTGCGGATCCTGACCATCTACGGCGGGGTCGCCTACGAGCCGCAGCTCGACGCCCTCAAGACCGGTGTCGACGTCGTCGTCGGTACGCCGGGCCGGCTGCTGGACCTGGCCAACCGCGGCGTGCTCGACCTCAGCCACATCAAGGTGCTGGTGCTCGACGAGGCCGACGAGATGCTGGACCTCGGCTTCCTGCCCGACGTCGAGCGGATCCTGCGCAAGACGCCCGAGCTGCGCCAGACCATGTTGTTCTCGGCAACCATGCCGTCGGCCGTGATCGGCCTGGCCCGCACCCACATGCGGCACCCGCTGAACATCCGGGCGGAGTCCCACGAGGACACCGAGATGGTGCCGACGACGGCGCAGTTCGTCTACCGGGCACACGATCTGGACAAGCCCGAGGTGGTGGCCCGGATCCTGCAGGCCGACGACCGCGGCCGGGTGATGATCTTCTGCCGCACCAAGCGGGAGGCGTCCCGGCTCACCGACGACCTGATCGACCGGGGCTTCAAGGCCGCCGCGATCCACGGCGACCTGAACCAGCAGGCCCGCGAGCGGGCGCTGACCCGGTTCCGCGGCGACAAGATCGACGTGCTGATCTGTACCGACGTGGCCGCCCGCGGCATCGACGTCGAGGGTGTCACGCACGTCATCAACAACACCTGCCCTGAGGACGAGAAGGCCTACATCCACCGGATCGGCCGGACCGGCCGCGCGGGTGCGAGCGGCATCGCCGTCACCTTCGTCGACTGGCCGGACCTGGTCCGCTGGAAGACGATCAACAAGGCGCTCGACCTGCCCTACGACGAGCCGCAGGAGATCTACTCGACCTCCCCCGAGCTCTATCACGACCTCGGCATCCCGACCGGCGCGAAGGGCCGGATCAAGCCGGCCCGCGAGCCGGAGGACAAGCCCGCCCGCGACAGGCCGGCCCGGCGTACCCGGTCCGGCGAAGGCGAGGCCAAGTCCACCACCGGAACCACTGCCGGGTCCGACGGCGAGTCCGGTGAGCGCAGCGAGCGTCCGGCCCGGAAGCGGCCCAACCGCAGCCGGCGGCGGCTGCGGGCCGGCCAGCCGGTCGAGGGCGGCAGCGAGTCAGGCGAGGGCGGTGGGACGGTCGAGCAGAAGTCCGACGCCGACGTGACCGCCAAGACCGCGGTACCGCCGACGGCCGAGTCGTCGACCGAGGCAGCGGAGGCACCGGCGGAGCGCAAGCCTCGGCAGCGCACCCGTCGCCGCCGCACCGAGGGCACCACGGAGCAGCAGACGGACGTGTCCGTCAGCCAGCCCGCCGAGGCCCCGGTGGTTGAGAAGTCAGCCGAGCCGACGGCCGCCGTCGAGACGGCGACCGAGGAGAAGGCGCCGGCGAAGCGGCCGGCCCGCAAGCGGACGTCGAGGGCGAAGGCTTCGGAAGAGGCCGCACCGCAGTCCGCGGAGAAGGCTGACGAGAAGACCGCAGCGAAGGCCGCTGAGCAGGCCGCGAGCAACGAGCCGCAGCAGGCTCCGAGCGCGGTCATGCCGACGTTCACCGCGCCGGAATGAACGGCGCGTAGCCGGCGCGTCACCGTCCGGGAGCTCCACGGATGGGCGAGACCAGTTCGTCGCCCGTCCGTGCCTCAACGGTGACCGTCGGCCCGCAACACCCACCACCGCCGACCCGTCCTAGCCACGACGAAAACCATCGTGGAGGGAAGGGTGTGGCGATGACGACGAAACGTATCTCGGCCGCGGCAGCAGGAGTGATCCTGGCCGCGGCCGTTCTGCTGTCCGGCTGCAGCGGTTCCGGCAGCAGCGGCGAGTCCAGTACTGCGGCCGACGGCGCGGCGGCCCCTCGGCAGGCCGACTCGGGCGGGTCCGAGGGCTCCGCCGACAAGGACAGCAAGGCAGCACCCGCGGCGCAGCCGACGGTCACCCGCGCGATCATCAAAACGGGCTCCCTCAGCGTCGAGGCCGAGGACGTGAACTCCACCCGGCAGAAGGCGATCGGCATCATCACCGGCCTGCGCGGCCAGGTGGCTTCCGAGGACACCGGCAGCAACTCCGAAGGCCGGATCACCCAGGCGAACCTCGTCCTCAAGGTGCCCACCGCGTCGTACGAGACCGCCATCGACAGGTTGTCCGGTCTGGGGACGCGGACCGCGATCCACCAGGAGTCGAGCGACGTCACCGAGCAGGTGGTGGACGTCGAAAGCCGCATCTCCTCGCAGCGGGCGAGCCTGGAACGGATGCGGACGCTGCTGGCCAAGGCGAACACGATCGGCGAGGTCGTCTCGGTGGAAACCGAACTGACCCGGCGCGAGGCCGATCTCGAGTCGCTGCTGGCGAAGCAGAAGAACCTGTCGCTACAGACCGAACTCGCGACGCTGAGCCTGACTGTGGCAGAGAAGGGCAAGACTCCCGTGGTGGAGAAGGAGGATCGCGGCTTCCTGGCCGGTCTGCGCGGCGGGTGGGACGCCTTCACCGCGACGTTCTTCGCGCTGTCTGCCGTGCTGGGCGCCCTGCTGCCCTTCCTGATCGTGCTCGCGCTGATCGGCATCCCACTGTGGAAGTTCCGCGGCCGCCTCCGCCGTACGCCGGCCGCCGTGCCGCCCGACCAGGGGTGAGTCAGCGCGTTTCGAGGAGGCCCGCAGCCAACGCGCGGTAGGCGTTGGCTCCGGTCGAACGGGGTGCCGTGCTCAGGATGGTCTGCCCGATCGCGGGGGCCTCGGCGAACCGGATGGACTTCGGGATCGCCGGGGCGAGCACGGTCAGCGCGTAGGTGTCGGCGATCGTCTCGAGCACCGCCCGCGCGTGGTTGGTGCGCCCGTCGTACAGGGTCGGGAGGACGCCGAGCACCTCCAGTCCGGGGTTGGTCAGGCGCTGGACATCGTGGATGGTGTCCAGCAACTGACCGACGCCGCGGTGCGCGAGAGTCTCGCACTGCAAGGGAATCAGGACCTCCGAGGCCGCCGACAACCCGTTCACCGTGAGCAGCCCCAGGGTGGGCGGGCAGTCGATCAGGATCCAGTCGTACTGCGACGCCACCGGCCGCAGGGCGCTTCGGACCAGATGCTCGGGACCACTCTCGGCCGCGAGGTTGACCTCCGCGGTGGACAGGTCGATGGTGGCCGGCACCAGGTCGGGGCCCTCCTCGGACGGCACGATCACGTCCTGCACCTTCACCCCGCCGAGCAGCACGTGGTGGATCGACTTGTCGAGGTCTTCGGGGTCGATGCCGACGGAGAAGGTCAGGCACGCCTGTGGGTCCAGGTCGACCAGCAGCACCCGCTGACCGAGCTCGACCAGGGCAGCGCCGAGCGAGGCAACCGTGGTCGTCTTGGCCACGCCGCCCTTCTGGTTGGCAACCGCGAGTGTGCGAGGCACGAGCACATTGTGCCGCACCGCGGCACAATGACCCCACCGGGGCGAGCTTTGACTTCAAGTGTCGTTGAAGTTGGAGGATGTCCGGCAAGGACACCGACGCACAGCTCCCGCCACCGCGGGCAGGCCGCCGCGAGTGGCTCGGCCTGGCGGTGCTGGCCCTGCCGACCATCCTGCTCGGACTCGACATGACCGTGCTGCACCTGGCAGCACCGGTGCTCAGCGCCGATCTGGCGCCGAGCAGCTCGCAGCTGCTCTGGATCGTCGACGTCTACGGCTTCGTGGTCGCGGGTCTGCTGATCACGATGGGCACGGTCGGCGACCGGATCGGCCGCCGGCGGCTGCTGATGATCGGCGCCACCGGGTTCGCGCTGGCCTCGGTGCTCGCCGCGTTCTCGACCAGCCCGGAGCTGCTGATCGCGGCCCGGGTGCTGCTCGGCATGGCCGGTCCGCTGATCGGCGGCGTGCTGCTCGAGCACTTCTGGTGGGGATCGGTCTTCCTGATCGGCGTTCCGCCGTTGCTGATCCTGCTGGCGACCGCCCGCGCGCTGCTGCCCGAGTTCCGCACCCCCGGCGCCGGGCGGATCGACCTGGCCAGCGTCGCACTGTCGACCGGCGCGATCGTGGCCGTCGTCTACGGCCTGAAGGAGATCGCCAAGGACGGCCCGCACCACCGCCTGAGCGTGCCGGTGTCGCTTCGGGCATGGGCGAGACCGGTACGGAGCTCGGGATGGCGTTGGGAGTCGCAGTGGCGGGCAGCCTGGTCACTGCGATCTACCGCGGCCAGGTGACCGAGCAGAGCCTGCCCGCCGGTGTCCCAGGTGAGGCCCGGGACACGCTGGGCAGTGCGGTCGCCGTCGCCGAGCACCTGCCCGGTCCCCTCGCGCGGGAGCTGCTGGAACTCACTCGTGGCGCGTACACGGACGGAGTACAGGCTGCTGCTCTGGTCAGTGCTGCGATCCTTGCGGTGCTGGCTGTGACCACCGCAACGCTGCTCCGGAACCCGAAGCGGGCCGAGGTACCCGTTACCGTGGACTCGTGAGTACGCCGCGCACGTTGACGCTGCCAGACGGGGTCCACCCCGTGACACTCGAGACCGATCGTGGCTCCTTCGCCACCCTGCAGGCCAAGCCGGACATCGGTACGCCGCTGGGCACGGTCCTGCTGGTCCCGGGCTGGACCGGCAGCAAGGAGGACTTCACCCCGCTGGTGGACCACCTCGCGCGGTACGGCTGGATCGCCGTCGCGGTGGACCAGCGGGGCCAGTACGAGACGCCCGGCCCGGCCGACCCCGCGGCGTACACGCTGCCGGAGCTCGCGTCGGACGTGGTGGCGATGAGTAAGGCGCTCGGCGGCTACAGCCAGCTGGTCGGGCACTCGTTCGGCGGGCTGGTCGCGCGCGAGGCGGTGCTGGCCGACCCGGGCGTGTTCTCCACCATCACCTTGATGTGCTCGGGACCCGGCGCCTTCAGCGACGAGGCGAAGCGGCAGGGTCTGCAGATGCTCGCCTTCGGGCTGGACAACCTGCCGATCGAGCAGGTGTACGACCTCAAGCTCGAGCACGACAGCAAGGAACCCCGGTACGTCGCGCCGGCCGAGGACATCGCCGCCTTCCTGCGCAAGCGGTTCACCGGGAACGTACCGGCCGGCCTGGCCGCGATCACCCGGCGGCTGATGGACGCCGAGGACCGCACCGAACACCTGGCCAAGTCGGGCGTGCGGGCCCAGGTGATGTACGGCGAGACCGACGACGGCTGGCCGATCCCGATCCAGGACAAGATGGCGGACATCCTCGGCGTGAACGCCCAGATGGTCGCCGACGCGGGCCACTCCCCCGCGATCGACCAGCCCGCCGCGACCGCCCGGATGCTGGTCGACTTCTTCCACGACCGCTGAGCTTGCGTCCGAGGAACCGAGCGCTATAGCCCTCAGTTCTTCGGACGTTCGGGCAGTCAGCGCAGGGGTTTGACGGCCGGGTTGAGGGCGAGCTTGTCCAGGCCGACCGGGGCGAGGGCGGCGCGGGTCTTCTCGTCGAGCACCAGCAGGCTCACGTGGACCTTGTCGCCGCCTTCCAGACCCGGGCCGGAGGAACCGGTGATGCCGAGCTTCTGCTGGTGCAGCGGCGAGAGCGCGTTCTGGATGTTCTCGACGTCCTTCTGGCTGAACGTCGCCCGCACCACGCAGAGGTTGCCCTCGTACACCTTCTCGAACTCCCGCCGGAACTTCTCCACGTCGCCGTGCGCGACGCCGATCCTGACCACCATCGGCTTCGTCCGGCTGGCTCCCTCCGGATACAGCAGTGCCGGATTGTCGATCTGGTCGGCCCGGGCCGCGAGCCACTGGCTCACCTCCGGGCGGTCGATGTTGCTCGCGATCAACGGCCAGCCGCCGGACGGCGTCGGACACGGCACCGCGTCCTTGCGCGGGCTCGGCGTCACCGTCACCACCGTCGGGGCGGTCTGCTCCTGGACGGTGACGGTCCGGTCCTGCCAGATGCCGACCAGCCGGGCCTGTCCGCTCCGCACTCCCTTGATCGTCGACGCGTCGGTGAGCCGGTCGAGGTCGACACCGATCAGCTTGACCGAGATGTCGGCCGAGCAGGTCGGCGCCGGTTCCTTGCCCGGTGGATAGCCGATCGCGACTTCCGCGTGCGGGGCGCAGTAGATCGGCGACTTCCCCGGCGCCGCGATCACCTCACCGGACATCTCCACCCGGTCGCCGTTGCGGACCAGCAGCGAGTCCGGGTCACTGCCGTTGCCTTGGGCAACGGATGGCTTCTCGGTGGACGGCGCCACCGAGGGCTCGCTGCCGCCCGGCAGCACGGTCAGTGCCGCCGTGGCGATCGCGGCGACACTCGCGGCCGCCAGTGCCGGTACCCACCGGCGGGGCCTGTTGTGGTGCAGCATCCGGTCGAGATCCGGCTCCGGCGCGGACGGCTGGTCCGCGCGCCACTGCGCGCCGGCCTTCACCAGCAGGTCGTCGACCTTGTCGGTCGGGTTCATTCGCTGACCTCCAGCAAGGAGCGCAGGCGGGCCCGCGCATCGGAAAGAGTTGACTTGACGGTGCCCTCGGAGCAGCCCATCACCGCCGCGGTGTCGGCGATCGACAGGTCGGCGAAGTAGTAGCAGTCCACCGCGAGCCGCTGCCGCGCCGACAACGCGGTGAGCGCCTGATCCACGTCCACCCGGGCCTCGACGTCGGACCGGGCGTCCGCGGCGTCGTGCTCGTCCAGCTCGGCGACCGGCCGCAACCGCCTGGTCGCCTTCCGGGCCTGATCCGCGGTGATCGCCAGCAGCCACGCGGACGCCGTACCGCGTTTGCCGTCGTACTGGCGGCGCTTCATCCAGGCGCGCACGAGGGACTCCTGCACGACATCGTCCCGGTCGACCCCGACCGCGAGCCGCGCCGCCAACCGGGCCATCGCCGGCAAGTGCGGTCGCACCCACTCCACGAAACCCGCCCCGTCACCGGGCGGCGCCGTCGCAGGCATCGGCTCCCCGATCATCGTCGACATACCTTGTCTACCCTCCGAACGCCCATCCGGTTGGCCCCTTCCCGCGACTCAACGACCTCAACCCCCCGACGTCACACCCCCACCACCCCCACAATCCGGTCACAATCCCGTGGCCCCCACTTATCCACAGATCCACCAAACCGACCCCACGACCCCCACTCCCCTGACTACGGTCGAAGAACCCAACGCCCCAGGGGGACCGCATGCCACCGCCCGACCAAGAGCAGCTGCCCGCCCCCTCCGAGCTGCACGCCCGCTTCTCGACCCGGTATGCGCCGGTCCACTGGGAGCGGCTGCCCTCCGCCGCTGAGATCGCCCAGCTGTACGGCGCCAAAGCCACCGCAAGGGGTCTGCGACTGCTCGAGCGGACGATCAGCACCGAGCCAAGGATCACTGCCCAGTTCCTGGCGGCGATGCCACCAAACGCCTCCGCCTACCGGCTGGAACGCAGGATCAAGTCGCCAGAGTCGCTAGCTCGGAAGCTTCATGACATGCAACGGTCGAAGCAGCGGCATCCACCGGACGATCTGCTGCGGTACACCGCTCTCACGGAGGTCTCCGACACTCTCGTCGACGCTGCCCGTGAGACCTGCGAAGAGTTGAGTCGAGCCGGCTGGCAGATCCGGTATGCCAAGCAGTCCTACGCCGAAGGATCGCGCTACAAGGGAATCCACGGCTACTTCGTGACACCGTCCGACGATCGGGTCGAGGTCCAGTTCCACTCCGTCGCGTCGGTGCACGTCAAGGAAGCCACCACACCGTGGTACGAGATCGAGCGCGACGCCCGGACGTCTCCTGAGGAGAGGACGGCAGCGCGGCGGGAATGTGTCCGGCTCTCGGCCACCTTGCAGAAGCCTCACGGCATCGACACCCTCACCCAACTGGGCGGCCTCCGGGTCGCCGTTAGCAACTACAGTGACCACCGCGAGCCAGCCAATGCTCCGTCCGGCGTCCGGAGCTCAGACAGTCGGGGCGCGCTGCCGGCACCGACGCCCACGAGAAGCGACGGGATCGGCCGATGAAGCTCTATCTGGTCAAGGAGGACGAGCAGGTTGTCTGGGTGGCGGCGCTGGCCCACGAGACGATGTACGGGTATGTCCCCAACACCGGCAAGTTCCACGACAACAATGCCTTGCGCAACGACTTCTACCTGGAACGCCACTTCACCTACCAGGAAATCGGTAGCGCCGAGGCACGCAGGCTGATCGCGGACGGCATCGAGCCCTTCGACGAGACCGAGGCCGACGAAGCCCTGGCCGAGTGGCACGCCGACAACAAGGCCCTGGATCCCGCCGAGGTGTTGTCCATGGCGGCCGGGTTCAATCCCTGATCTCCCCGACAAGGGTGCTAACTCACTTGTCAGCCCACGAGTCGTTGCGTTTCCCCTTGTGGATAAGGAGATCCGCATGCTTCGCGGTTTGCACTCCAGTTGTCTTTCACGATAGTATCGAACACATGTTCGAGTGTGATGTCGATGAGCTCAGCGCGGCCGAGACGCTGGCCTCGGCCGCGCGGTTGCACGCGATGAAGCTCGAGATCGAGGTCGATCTGCTCCGGCTTGCGCAGCGCTTCGCCGATCTGCATCCCGATCCGGCGATGATCTCGGGTCGCGAGACCGTTCCGGGTGGCGAACGTGGCCTTGTGTACGGCGGGCCGGGGTGTCCGGGGGTGGCGGAGTTCGCGCCGGCGGAGTTCGGGGCGGTGATCGGCCGATCGAAGGGGTCCGCGGCGGCGTTGATGGGTCAAGCGCTGGCGTTGCGGCATCGGTTGCCGCGGATCTGGGCTCAGGTCGAGTCCCAGCACGCGACAGCTTGGAAGGCCTGCACCATCGCCACTGCCTGTCTTCACCTGTCGGTGGAGGCTGCCGCGATCGTGGACCGGAAAGTGGCCGGGATCGTCGACTCGATCCCGCCGCTGCGACTGTCCAACATCGTCAGGGCCGCGCTGTGGCAGGCCGACCCCGAAGCCGCCCGCGCGGCCGCGGAGACGAAGGCCAAGGAACGGGGCGTGTGGGCCGGCCGCACCGATGAACACGGCACCACCACCGTGTTCGTGAAGGCCGCCACCGGTGACGTGATCCACTTCAACGCCACCGTCCGCCAGATCGCCGACGCCCTCGCCGAACTCGGCGACACCGACACCCTGGACCAGCGCCGCGCGAAGGCGATCGGCATCATCGCCGACCCCGAACTGACCTGGGAACTCCTCGCCGTCGCTCAACACCTCACCAACACCGGCCGGTCCAGCCAGCCCACCGACGTCGCCGCCACACCGCCCACTGGAACCCGGCCTGCGGCCCCGGCCGACTTCGACGACGAAGCCGACCGCGACCGGCCTCACCCCAGCGACGCCCAGCCTGGGCGCGGGATGGACGAGGCGGCACGGCGCAAGCTGGCCGGCAGGCTGGCCGCGATCAAACAGGCCGCCTACAACACCGACAAGATCGGGGCAACCAGGCGGAAGCCTGCCCAGACGACGCTGTACGTGCACGTCACCGACGAGACCCTGCTCGCCGGGGGAGGCGTCACCCGCGTCGAACGCTTCGGCCCCGTCTACGCCGCCCGCCTGCAAGAACTCCTCAGCCACGACCAGATCATCGTCAAGCCCGTCATCGATCTGAACGACAAGATCAACGTCGACGCCTACGAGATCCCGCGACGGATCCGCGAACGCGTCAAGCTCACCCACCCGGTCGAGCAGTTCGTCTACGGCACCGCCGAAACCACTGACAGCACCGACCTCGACCACATCCGACCCTTCGACTTCAGAAGCACCGGACCACCGGGCCAGACCAGCACCACCAACCTCACTCCGCTGCGGCGCTACAGCCACCGGGTGAAGACGCATGGCGGTTGGAGGGTTCGCCGCTTGGATGACGGCGCCCTGGAATGGACCACCAGGTACGGCTTCAAGTTCCGCGTCGACCACACCGGAACTCAGCCCCTCGGCGACCGACCATGAGGTCCTCGCCAAGGGCGCCGGCTTCAATCCGTGACGGGGGCTGGATTCGCATAGATACGGGCTATGACCGATTCGATGGTGGGTTCGGCGATGGTCAGGTCCTGGAGGGGGTAGGTGGCGGCTATCTGGGCGACCAGGGGTGCTGCGCTGGTGGTGGTGGGGAAGGTGAGGTACTGGCGGGGGCCGTCGACTTTGGTGACGGTGGCTCCGTCGATGGTGATGGGTGGGAGGGAGGCGGCCAGGTCGACGACAAGGGTTCGGGGGGCCGACTGGCTGGAGCGGAGGCCGGTGAGGGTGCCGTCGTAGACCTTGTGGCCGTGGTCGATCACCATCACCCGGGAGCAGAGTGCCTCGATGTCGTCCAGGTCGTGGGTGGTCAGGATGATCGTGGTCTGCCGGTCCTTGTTGACCTGGGCAAGGAACTCCCGCAGCCGGGCCTTGCTGATGATGTCGAGGCCGATCGTCGGCTCGTCCAGGTAGACGATCTCCGGGTCGTGCAGCAGCGCAGCCGCGATGTCGCCGCGCATCCGCTGGCCGAGCGACAACTGCCGCACCGGTACGTCGAGCAGATCCCCCAGGTCCAGCAGTTCCACGAAGGTGGCGAGGTTCTCGGCATGCCGCGCCCGCGATACGCCGTACATCTTCTGCAGGACGGCGAAGGAGTCCTTCAGCGGCAGGTCCCACCACAGCGTGGTGCGCTGGCCGAAGACGACGCCGATCCGCTTGGCCAGCTTCATCCGGTTCCGCGACGGGTCGACGCCGGCCACCCGGATCGAGCCGCCGGACGGGACCAGGATGCCGGTGAGCATCTTGATCGTGGTGGACTTGCCCGCGCCATTCGGGCCGATGTAGCCGACCACCTCGCCGCGGCCGACGGTGAAGGACAGGTTGTCGACGGCGCGCACCTCCCGCTTGGTACGCCGCAGGCCGGTGCGGCTCGTCACGGTGAAGGCGCGCGACACGTTCTCCAGTTGGATGACGCTCATCTGCTCAACTCCCTGTACTGCGGTAACGACGGAGACCGCCCCGCCAGGCCACCGACGCCAGCGCGATCATCGCGACGGCGACCGCCGGAGCCAACAGGCCGATCCAGGACGGCAGCCCCAGCGGGGCGGGTTTACCCAGCACGAAGAGGACCGGGTAGTAGTTCACGAAGGCCAGCGGGACGATGAAGGTGACGGCGCGGACGATGTCCTTGCCGAAGATGGACAGCGGGTACTGCGTGAGCTGCTGCCCGCCGTAGGTGAACGAGTTGGCCAGCTCGGCCGAGTCGATCGAGATGAACTGGAAGGCGGCGCCGAGCACGAAGATCGCGCCGAAGATGATCGAGCCGGTCAGCATGGACACCACCAGGACGATGCCCTTGGCAACGGTCCAGTCCAGCTCGATGTGGCCGAGGGCGATCACCAGCACGAGACCGGCCTGGAACGGACGACCCAGCCGGCGCAGAGCGAAGTTGTCCGCGACCGCCTGGATGAAGGCCGGCACCGGGCGGATCAGCCAGACGTCCAGCTCGCCGGTCCGGATCCGCTGGCCGATCCGCTCGATCGACCCGGTGGCCAGATCCGCGAGTCCCAGCGTCATCGATGCGGTGCCGTAGAGCAGCCCCATCTCCCCCAGGCTGAAACCGCCGAACGACTCGATGTGGCTGAACATCAGCACCACCGCGACGAAGTCGGTCCCGGTGATCAGCATCGTGCTCACCAGCGTCAACGCGAACGACGCCGGGTAGGCCAGCGACGACCGGATCCACATCATCACCAGCATCCGGTACTGCCCGGGCCAGGCCATTGCCCTGCGCAACGAAGTGGACTCAGCCACCCTGGATCACCACCTTCCGGGTCGCGAGCACGGTGGCCATCCGCCCAGCCAGCCCGAGAACGACGATCCAGACCAGCTGGAACGCCAGCGCCGACCCCACCCCGCCCGGGTTCCGCCCGAGCCAGACATCGATCGGCACCTGCAGCGTCGCCGCCCAGGGAGTCGCCCGAGCGACCTCGCCGATCCACCCCGGGAACACCACCAGCGGCAGGATCGCGCCGGAGAAGAATAGCGACAGCACCAGCGCCATGCTCTCCACCCCGCGCGAGTCGGTGATCCAGAACCCCGACAGCGCCACGAGGTACCGGATGCCGAAGCTGACCAGGATGCCGAGCGCCACAGCGACGGCAACCGCCAGCCACTGCATGGGCGAGGAGGGGAAGTTCAGGTCGAACACCAGCGCGCCGACGATCAGGGGAGCACCGCCGCGCGCGAGCAACTGGAAGACGGCCCGGCCGGCGTCCACCGACAACCACCAGAGCATCAGGTGGGTCGGCCGGTAGAGATCGACCGCGATTTCCCCGGTGCGGACGCGTTCGCCCAGCTCGACGGTCGTGGTCGCGCCGAAGATGCCGACCGGCGCGAGCAACCCCTGCTGCAGCCAGACGAAGGTGAGTGCGTCGGACACGTCGTACCCGCCGAGGCCGGGCCGGGTGTGCCACAGCGTCAGGTAGACGCCGCAGAAGATAAAGCCGAACACTGTGTTGGTGAACGCGCCGGACAAGGTGGCGATCCGGTACGTCGAGAACCGGCGGAACGAACGCACTGCGATCGCCCAGTACACCTCCACCGCTACCTCCTTCGCACACTCGAGGTGGTGTCCGAAGGTCGTCGCGCCGGTCGTGGCGCACGCAGAACTACCCCGGATCCGTCAGGACCCGGGGGTTCGGACACCACTGTGGCGGCACGATGAACGTGCCGTTGTCAAGGGAAGGAGACGGACAGTACGCCGGTCCGCGGCCGGGCGTCAACCGCAATACCGCCACGGCCGCCGCGCAACGGCAGAGCTCAGCTGATCTCGGCCTCGAGGACCCGGGCGAGCAAGGTGGCGAACCGGACCGGGTGGCTCGCGTAGCCGCCGTGGCCGCCGGGGAAGCTGACCACCGGCCAGCCGAGGTAGTCGGCGATCACGCTGATCGGCTGCGCCGGCAGGTGCGCCGCGGCGTCCACCCCAGCGGCCGGCACGATCTTGTGCGCGACCCGCTCCAGCGCGAGCAGATCCGGCTGGTACCGGGTGAACGGCAACAGTTTGTGCGTGAAGTAGACCCCTGCGTTAGCGTCCATCCGCGCCATCACCTCGCGGAACTCCGGCCGCAGGTCCTCCGGCGCCGGCAGGTCGTCCTCGTCCAGCCCGGTGCCGATCTCGTACAGCCGCTGAGCCGTCTCCACCCCGTCCGCGGCGCTGGTGGCGTGCACGTCCTCGAAGAACGCGCGGGGCGTCTCCGCGTCCGGCAGCACCTCCACACACGGCGGCTCGTGCGCGACGAGCATCCGCACCCGGTCGGGATGCCGGGTGATGAGCTCCAGCCCGGCGATCGCCCCGGTCCCGCTCCCGAACACGTACGCCGGCTCGTCCCCCGCCACCTCGTCGAGCAGGATCAGCGCGTCCTCCGCGGCACGATCCACCCGCTCGTCGACGGGCGCACCGTCGTACGGGCTCCGTGAGTTGCCGCGGGGATCGTACGAGACCACGGTGTACTCCGCGGCTAGCTGGCCGACGATCCCCTCGAACACTCCGCAGTCGGCATACCCGTCGGCGATCAGCAGCAGCACGGGACCGGATCCGGTCACCTCGTAGTGCAGCGTCGCGTCCGGCACGGCCAGTTTGTTCACGGTCTTCGCGGTCATCGGTCACCCCTGGTCCTCAAACGTCGTTCGGTGACCTCAGCTTCGTCTCCCCCGCTGGTACGCCGCGCACATACCGCTGGTACGCCCGGTCAGCCGGCCTCGGCGACGTCGGGGGTGGTGACGGCCTCGGGGTCTTCGAGGGCGGCCCAGGGGTCGCGAGGCGGTGCGACCCGGCGGCCTTGCGGGCAGATCCGGGCGAAGTCGCACCAGCCGCACAGCGCGGACGGCTCCGGCGGGAAGACCTCGTCGGCCTCAGCCGGGGTGAGCCCCTCGCGCCAGCGGGTCTCGGCGGCGGCCGCGTCGTCCGCGATCGACTCGGCCCGGCGCTGGTGCCGCGCCAGGGAGGCGTCGTCGTGGTCGGCGGCGGCGATGGTGTTGGTGGGCAGGTGGTGCAGCTCGACCCGGGTGCATGGCCGGTGCAGCACCCGACGAGCACCGAGCACGTAGAGCGCCATCGCGAGCGACGACCGAGCGTCCGTGCTGGTCAGCGGTCGCCGCCCGGTCTTGTAGTCGACGATCGCCAGCTCGGTCCCGCCGTTGCCGTCCCGGGCCGGGCGCTCGTCGATCCGATCCACCCGGCCGCGCAGGCTGGCCCGTTCGGTGGTGAACGCGACCGTGCGCTCCACCCCGCGCGGTTCGAAGTACGGGTCGATCTGGTGCAGGTAGGTGCTCAGCATCTCGACCGAGCGCTCCCGCCAGTCGAGTGACTGCCGCTCGTCGCGGAATCCCTCGTGCCGCCAGCTCGTGCGCAGCTTGCCGACCGCCTCGACCGTCGTACGCCGAGAGGCCGGCCAACGCCAGAACTCGGCCAGCGACTCGTGCAGCACGGCGCCGACCGTGTTGTGCGCCCACGGCGGGCCCTTCGGCGGCCGCGGGGTCTCCAGGTAGGTGTAGCGGTACTTGCGCTTGCAGTCGGCGAAGTTGAGCAGCTTCGTCGGTGTCGCGACGAACAACCTCGTCGGCATCCCGGGCAGCATGTCGTTCATTCTCAACTCGCCTCGATGAAGTCCGTGACCGCATCCGCGACCAGCTGTACGGCGATCGCGCTCAGCAGCAGACCGGCGATCCGGGTGACCAGGAGCACGCCGTTCTCCCCAAGTATGCGCATGATCACGCCGGAGAAGCGCAGCGTCAGCCACATCACCAGGTGGATCAGCACGATGCCGAGGGAGATCGCGACCACGTCCGGCAGCGAGCCGTCCGCGCGCTGCACGAACACCATGGTGGCGACGATCGCACCCGGGCCGGCCAGCAGCGGAGTACCGAGCGGGACGAAGGCGATGTTCACGTTCTTCGTCTGGACCGGGTCCTCGGCGGTATCGGTCAGCAGCTGCAAAGCGATCAGCAGGAGCAGCAGACCACCCGCTGCCTGCAGGGCGGGCAGGGTGATGCCGAGGTGGCTCAGGATCTGCTGGCCGAAGGCGGCGAACACCACGATCACGCCGAACGCGACCAGCACCGCCTGCCAGGCGGCCTTCTTCCGGACCGCCCGGGACTGCCCGGCCGTCAGCGAGATGAACACCGGCACGGTGCCCGGCGGGTCCATGATCACGAACAGTGTGACGAAGACCGAGCTGAGCAGCGACAGGTTGATGACGTCGTTCACGGCAGGTAGGCCTCGGGCACGTTCGCCGAGCTGGCCGCGGCATTGAGCTTCGCGACCTCGAGGAGGCGGGCGAACTGCTCGGGCTCGGTGGTGTTCACACCGAGGTCGTGGTCGATCTTGCCGATCCCGTGGTGGTCGCTGGAGCCGGTGTAGATGATGCCGAGCTCGTTGGCGATCCCACGCAGCGTGACCCGGGACTCCGGCGAGTGGTCCTGGTGGTCGACCTCGATCCCGGCCAGGCCGTGCTCGGCGACCAGCCGGGCGATCATCTCCTCCGTCATCACCTTGTAGCTGGAGCGGCCCCACGGGTGCGCGATCACCGGGACTCCCCCAGCTGCGCGGACGATGTCGATCGCCCGGCCCGGCTCGATCGCGTAGTGCGAGACGTGCCCGGGGCGGCCGTCGGCCAGGAACCGGTCGAACGCCTCGCCGCGGTTCGCGACCGTGCCGTTGGCGACCAGCGCATCGGCGACATGCGGGCGGCCGACCGACGGTGTCCCCGTGGCCTGCGCCAGCACCTCGTCGACGGTCAGGGCGACGCCCATGCCGTTCAGCCGGGCCACGATCGACGGGATCCGGTCGGTGCGGCCGTCGCGGACGGTGGCCAGCTCGGCGGCGAGCGGCTGGTAGGACGGATCGAGGAGGTAGCCGAGCAGGTGCACGCTGATGCCGTTCAGCTTGCAGGAGATCTCGATCCCGGGCACGAAGCCGATCCCGAGATCCTCGGCGGCTCGCCGACCCTCGCCCCAGCCGTCGGCGGTGTCGTGATCGGTGAGCGCGATCACGTCCAGGCCGTCCCGCTTCGCGTGCGCGATCAGGACGTCGACCGGGTCGGTGCCGTCCGAGCGGTTGGAGTGGGTGTGCAGGTCGATGAGCACGAGTGATCGGGATCCCTTCTCTGGACAACTGTCAGCGCTGATGCTATCCGTGCGCACCTCCGGTCCTTATCGTTCTCCACATGGATGTGGACCGCGTCGACTGTGTCGGAGCTCTCGTGTACGACGAACAGCACAGGCTGCTGGTCGTCCAGCGGGCCAACGAGCCGGGTCGTGGGCTCTGGTCGCTGCCGGGCGGCCGGGTCGAGCCGGGCGAGGACGATCCGACCGCGGTGGCCCGCGAAGTGGCGGAGGAGACCGGGCTCGAGGTGATGGTCGGGCGCTTCGTCGGCGAGGTCGAGCGCGACGGCCCGAACGGCAAGCTCTACGTGATCCGCGACTACCAGGCGGCCCAGGTCGGCGGCATCCTCGCAGCCGGTGACGACGCCTCCGACGCCCGCTTCGTCAACCGCGACGAGTTCAACAACCTCCCCACCGCCACCCTCCTCGCCTCCACCCTCGCCCAGTGGAACGCCCTACCCGGCTGAGCATGAATGCCCTGCCCGGGTGAGCAAATGAGTCGTGCGGGTGAGCAAATGAGTCGTGCGGGCACCGGGTAGGCGGGAGACTGCGGGGATGGACGAGGCTGAACTGGTGCGGGCGATCGAGCAGAACGCGGCCGAACTGCTGATGGCGATGGGCGCGGCGGGCGGTGGACGGCAACGGGACGATGCAGGGGTCCGTTGGACGATCGGCGGGTCGCCGATCGACTACCACAACGCCGTGGTCGCGGCTGATCTCACCGCTCGGACAGCGGACGCGGTCATCGCCGAATCGCTGCAGGAACTCAAGGACCACGACGTCCCCGGCAGCTGGCACGTCGGCCCGTCGATGCGCCCGGCGGATCTCGGCGAGCGTTTGCTCGCGGCCGGCTTCACCCACGGCGGCAGCGAGCCAGGCATGGCCGTCGACCTCGCCGAACTCGCCGATCCCGCCCGTACGACGGGCCTGCGGGTCGATCGGGTACGGACGGAGGAGGATCTCGGGGTCTGGGTGGAGACGTTGGGTCGGGGCTTCGGGGAAGGGGTCAAAGAGGCCCGCTGGGTTGGTGAGGTCTATCGGCGCCTCGGTCTCGGGGATCCGTGGCGGCACTACCTCGGCTGGCTCGACGGAGAACCGGTGGCGACGACCACGATCTACCTCGCCGCCGGAGTCGCCGGCGTCTACTTCGTGATGACCGTCCCCGAGGCGCGGCGACGCGGGATCGGCACCGCGATCACCCGCACCGCCCTGCAGGACGCCCGCAACACCCGCGACACCGGCGTTCGGTACGGCGTACTGGGGTCGTCGCCGGCAGGACGCTCCGTGTACGCCGGGCTCGGGTTCCGCGAGTACTGCACGATCGACCTCTACGAGTGGTCCCCGACTCGGACCGACTGATCGGCGGGCGCGACCGGGACCGGCTGTGCGGCGGGGGTGGCCTGGCGCTCGCGCAGTAGGACGACCGCGGCGATGGCGACGACCACCGCGGTGAGGCCGTGGATGCCCAGGGCCGTGGCTACCGAGCCGCCGTGGGTGAGCACGGCGACCATGTCGACGACCGGGATGATTGCGGCGAGGCCCATCACCACGCCGGTCGCGCGGCGCTGCCCCAGTGCCAGCAGGACCAGGATGTTGAGGCCGCAGACGATGTCGCGGACGGCCTTGACGATGAAGTAGCCGGCCTCGTTGCCGGTCGGCCAGGGGTCGATGCCGAAACCGCTCGCGGCGCCGTGCGGATCCAGCAGGAACCGCAGGCCGAAGGAGATCGGCGCGAGGCCGATGATGACGGTGAAGACGGTGGTCAGGCGGCGCTTGTTCATCAACTGCTCCAATTTCTAGCGTTGCTAGGCTTTTTAGCGACGCTAGCATTGTCGACGCTAGAATGTCTAGCAGTGCTAGAGTGAGAGCTATGCCAGTGCAGGAGCGGAAACAGAAGGCTCGTGAGCAGCGCAGCCAGTTGATCGTCAGCGCGGCCCGCGAACTCGCCGAAGCCGAGGGCTGGGACGCGGTGACGACCCGCAAGCTCGCCGACCGGGTCGAGTACAGCCAGCCCGTCCTCTACAGCCACTTCAAGAACATGGACGCCATCGCCGCCGCGGTCGCGCTTGAAGGCTTCGGAGAGTTGACGACTGCCCTGACGGAGGCCCGGGCGGCTGCCAAAGCCGCGGCTAGGGCTGGAGAGAAGTCAGCTTCGGAGGGGCTGCGCGCTGTGGCTGAGGCCTACCTGGACTTCGCGGGCGAGCACCCCGCGCTCTATCAGGCGATGTTCGTGCGACCGACCCAACTGACCTTCGCCACCGGAGAGATCCCCGCCAGCCTGCGGGAGGCGTTCGCCGCGTTCCGCGAAGCAGTCGAGCCCTTCGCCCGGCCCGGCACAGACGGCGAGAGCCTCACCGAGCTGTTCTGGAGTTCACTCCACGGCCTGGCGACCCTGCAGGCAGGAGCGCGTCTCCGGCAGACCCACCAGCAGGAGCGCGTGGAGGTCTTGGTAGGCCTGATCGCGGGTTAGCAACCCCACAGTTCCCCATACCTACGCCTCGCGGCCGAGGCAGCGCGGGAGCGGCGGGAGTTCTTGATGGGGCTGGTCGTGGGTCAGCTGTTCCACTTGAGGATTGCTGGGGAGCCTCGTTCCCAGCCGAGGGTGGAGATGGTGGCTGTGTTGAGGACGAAGTGGCGGCCTTCGGTAACTTCTAGCTCCAGCCAGCGGGCGGTGAGGCTGCGGAGGGCGTGGGAGTGGCCGAAGACCAGGACGTCGCCGTCGACGGCCGCGATCCGCGCGACGACGCGGTCGAGGCGGGTGGTCACCTTGGCGGGGGTTTCGCCGTTGGGCACTGGGAAGTCCCAAACAGTCCAGCCGGGCACCGTCTCGCGGATCTCCGCTGTCGTCACGCCTTCGTAGTCGCCGTAGTTCCACTCGACCAGGTCGTCGTCGACGACAGCGTCCGGGAAGCCGGCCAGCTCGGCAGTCCGGCGCGCCCGCTGGCGGGGGCTGGTGAGCACCAGGTCGAAGTGGTTGTCGGTCAGCCGTTCCTTCAACGACGCGGCGGTCCGCTCACCGTCCCCGGTCAGCGGCAGATCGGTCCAGGAGGTATGCCTGCCGGACTTGCTCCACTCGGTCTCGCCGTGGCGGACCAGCCAGAGCTGGTCCTCGCGTTCCGCTGACTGTCCGTGGGTGGTCACGGTTTCATCGTCGCAGATCGTGGCCGAACGTGCGCGAGCCCTTGACCGATCGGGTCCGGACAAGGCAGGGTCGCAAACTGTAAGCGCTTCCATTTTGACGGGAAGGACCGCCCGATGCCCTCCGGACCGACCGGCAGGCCCGCGACGATCTACGACGTCGCGGCGCTGGCGAAGCTGTCGATCGCGACGGTTTCGCGTGTCCTGCAAGGGACCGGTCCGGTGTCGGCGAAGGCACGAGCCCGGGTCGACCAGGCGGCGCACGAGCTGAACTACGTGCCACTGCGAGCCGCCCGAAGCCTCGCGGTGCAACGTCACGAGGCGCACGGGCTCGTGCTCCCAGACCTGGCCGGCCCGTTCTACGGCGATCTGCTGATGGGGTACGAGCGCTGGGCCGGTGAGCACGGCCAGAGCGTGATCCTGACCGTCACGCACGGGAACCCGGAGCCCCAGCGGAGCCTGCGCGACCTGGCCGGCCGGGTCGACGGGATCGTTGTCCATGGCAACGCTCTGGACCTGCCCACGGTGCTCGACCTGCGCCGCGCGAACGTCCCGGTGGTGCTGGTCGCCCATCCCCCGGTGACCGGCTGTGACTCGATCCGCAGCGAGAGCGCCACCAGCGCGGAGCAACTCACCAGCAGGTTGCTCGACCACGGGCGGACCAACCTGCTCTTCGTCGGCGACCCCGCCAGCTCGTACGACGTCTCCGAGCGCTACGCCGGCTTCTCGGCCGCCGTGAAGGCGCACAAGCTCAAGGTGCCGGAGCCCGAGCGGGTCCCGCTGACCGAGGAAGCTGGAGCAGCCTTCGCCACAAAGTTGCTAGACGCAACCAAGGTCGGGGGGAAAGTTCGACCGGATGGGCTGGTTTGTGCCAATGACGAGTTGGCGTTGGCGGTGTTGAAGGCGTTGGCGAGCGGGGGCGTCGACGTACCGGGGGACATCGTGGTGACGGGGTGGGATGACGTGATGGCGGCGCGGTATGTGTCGCCGGGACTCACCACAGTGCGGCAGCCGATGGCCGAGCTCGGCCGGCTGGCCGCCCAGAGACTGCACGAACGCATTACCGGGGAACGCACCCGGGCCAGGAACGACGTTCTGGCGACACAGCTTGTGCTGCGCGAGAGCTGCGGCACAGGACCGGGGGAAGCAGAGACAACGGCAACAAGAACCGGTTGAGGAGAAAGCATGATCACCCAGACCACCCGACGACGCCGACTGGTGATCGGCGGCTCGGCCGTCCTGGCCACCGCGCTCGCACTGAGCGGCTGCGGCCGCTCGGAGGATTCCCCCGACGCGGCGCCGCAGGCCTCCACCAGCGTCGACACCGGCCCGGCGACCGGCGAGATCACCGTCTGGGCGATGGGCACCGAGGGCGAGAACCTGCCCAAGCTGACCAAGGAGTTCGAGCAGGCCAACCCCGGCGTCACGGTGAAGATCACCCCGATCCCGTGGGACGCCGCGCACAACAAGTTCACCACCGCGATCACGGCCCAGTCGACGCCCGACGCGGCGATGGTCGGCACGACCTGGATGGGTGAGTTCGCCGACCTCGGCGCGCTCGACCCGACCCCGTCCGGGATCGACACGTCCGGCTTCTTCGAGGGCGCGAACGAGACCACCAAGGTGGGCAACACCAACTACGGCGTCCCCTGGTACGTCGAGACGCGGCTGGTGTACTACCGCAAGGACCTGGCCGCCAAGGCCGGGATCACCACGCCCCCGACCGACTGGGACGGCCTGAAGGCGATGGCCAAGGCGATGCAGGACAAGGCCGGCGCACAGTACGGGATCAATCTGCAGCCGGGTGGCACGGGCTCCTGGCAGACCGTGATGCCATTCTCCTGGTCCGCCGGCGCCGCGATCACCGGTGAGGACCAGAAGGAGTTCACCTTCGACACCCCGGAGATGCAGGAGGGGCTGAAGTACTACCAGAGCTTCTTCACCGACAAGTTGGCCGGCACCGACCTGCCGCCGAACCAGACCGAGGCGCAGTTCGTCAGCGGCAAGGTGCCGATGTTCATCTCCGGTCCGTGGATGGCGGGCTCGATCGCCAAGCTCGGCGGCGAGAAGATCAAGCCGAACATCGGCGTCTTCCAGCTGCCGAAGAACAAGACCGCGACCTCCTTCGTCGGCGGCAGCAACTTCGTCGTGTTCAAGGACAGCAAGAACAAGGACAGCGCCTGGAAGCTGGTCAAGTGGCTGTCCGACGCGAAGACCCAGGCCAGCTGGTTCAAGCTGTCCACCGACCTGCCCGCGGTGAAGAGCGCGTGGGAGGACCCGAGCATCGCCTCGGACCCGCTGCTGCCGGTCTTCGGCAAGCAGCTCGAGGATGCCAAGGCGCCGCCCGCGATCGTGAACTGGGAGCAGGTCGCGACCGCCTTCGACGCCGAGGTGGAGAAGATGGTCAAGGCCGGCCAGTCCCCCGCCGACACCGCGAAGGCGATCCAGACCAAGGCCACGTCGATCGGGACCGGCGGCTGATCGTCGATGTCGTCCGCCACTCTGCAGGAACCGGCCGGGCGCACTCGCCCGGCCGGTCCCCCGGCTCCGCGGTCGCGCAGTCGCTCGGTCAACCGCCAGACCGCCGCGGCCTGGCTGCTGGCCCTGCCGTTCGTCGCGCTTTTCCTCGCCTTCACCGCCGGGCCGGTGCTCGGTTCGCTCGCGATGAGCTTCACCGACATGAAGCAGCGCGATCTGCGCACCCCGTTCGCGGTGAATGGGGTCGGGATCGACAACTACGTGAAGGCGCTGTCCGACGAGACCTTCCGCAAGGCCGCGTTCAACACGGCGTACTTCGTGATCGTCGGGGTGCCGCTGACTCTGGTCGCGGCGCTGGCGGCGGCGGTCCTGCTGGACCGGGGCGTGAAGAAGTTCCAGAGCCTGTTCAAGGTCGCGTACTACCTGCCGGTGATCACCTCGATCGTCGCGATCGCGGTGATCTGGCGGTTCGTGCTGGCGCCTGACTCCGGGCTGCTGAACACGGTGCTGTCCTGGGTCGGCATCGACGGGCCGAACTGGCTGGCGTCGAAGACCTGGGCGATGCCGTCGCTGATCGTGATGGCGACGTGGCGCAACTTCGGCGCCGCGATGATCATCTTCCTGGCCGGGCTGCAGGGCATCCCGCACACCGTCGAGGAGGCCGGCCAGATCGACGGCGCGAGCTCCTGGCAGCGGTTCCGGTACCTGATCCTGCCGCTGCTGCGACCGACCATCCTGTTCACCAGCGTCACCACCGGGATCGGCTACCTGCAGTTCTTCGAGGAGCCGCTGGTGATGACGCAGGGCGGTCCGCTGAACTCGACCATCTCGGTGTCGATGTACACGTACCAGCAGTTCGGCTTCGGCAACTACGGGCTGGCCACCTCGATGAGCTACATCCTGTTCGTCGTCATCGCCGTGGTCACCTTCATCCAGTTCCGGCTGCTGAGGGAGAAGTGATGCGCCGCACCTGGTGGATCTACCTGATCGCCGTCCTCGGCCTGATCGCCGTGGCGGCACCGTTCGCCTGGATGTTCCTCGGCAGCTTCAAGACCCAGGGTGAGCTGCTCCGGGTCCCGCCGACGTGGTTGCCCGAGGCACCTACCAACCAGAACTACGCCGATCTGCTCAGCAAGGCGAACTTCCCGCAGTACTTCCTCAACTCGGCGATCGTCGCGATCGCGGTGACCGCGGGCAACCTGATCTTCTGCTCGATGGTCGGCTACTCGCTGGCCAAGTTGCGGTTCCGCGGCCGGAACGCGCTGTTCGTGCTGGTGCTGGCCACCCTGATGATCCCGGGCGTCGTCACGTTCGTGCCGCTGTTCGTGCTCGTCACCAACGCCGGGCTGGCGAACAGCTACCCGGGCCTGATCCTGCCGTTCCTGGTGTCGCCGTTCGGCGTCTTCCTGATGCGGCAGTTCTTCGCCGGCCTGCCGGACGACCTGATGGACGCCGGCCGGGTGGACGGCACCAGCGAGCTCGGCATCTTCGCCCGGATCATGCTCCCGCTGACCAAGCCCGCCCTGGCCACTCTCGGCATCCTCACCTTCCTCGGCTCCTGGAACAACTTCCTCTGGCCGCTGGTGATCGCCCAGACCGAGGAGATGTACACCCTGCCCGTCGCCCTGGCGCTGTACTCGACCGGACAGAACGCGCAGAACTACGGCCTGTTGATGGCCGGCGCGGTTGTGGTCGTCGTACCGGTGCTGGTGATCTTCCTGGTCTTCCAGCGCCACGTCACGCGAGGCATCGCCATCACCGGACTCAAGTAGCCGGTACTCAAGCAAAGCCACACATTGGAGGCTCAGATGACCGCCAACATCAGCCGACGCACGCTCTTAGCCGCAACCGGATCCGCCGCCCTGATCGGTACCACGACCGCCGCCACCGCCTCGTACGCCGGATCGCCCGATCCGGGGGTTCTGCTGAAGGGCGGGTGGAAGCCGAGCCGGCAGGAGAAGGCGCTGGTCGGCCGCTGGGCCCGGGACACCTGGCGCAGCCTGGTCGCGATGACGGACGAGCACACCGGCCTGCCCGCCGACAACATCGGGGAGTCCGTCACGAACCCGGTGCGCAGCAAGTACACCTCGCCGACCAACATCGGCGGCTACCTGTGGAGCACGGTGGTCGCCCGCCGGCTCGGCATCATCTCGCCGCAGGATTCGCTGCGCCGGATCACCCAGACGCTTACCACGATGTCCCGGGTGGACCACCACGACCCGAGCGGCATGTACTTCAACTGGTACGACGAGGCCACTGGTGAGGTCCTCAAGGTCGACCCGGACGGCACCAGGGCGATCACCCCGTTCGTCTCCAGCGTCGACAACGGGTGGTTCGCGGCCGCTCTGATGGTGGTCCGCAACGCCGAGCCGCGGGCCCGCCACCTGGCCGACTCGCTGCTGGACAAGATGAACTTCGCCTACTACTACAACCCCGACGCCCGGCCCGGGGTCGGCGCGGGACTGATGCGCGGCGGTTTCTTCGAGACCCCGCCGCCGGACGAGGAGACCGACAAGGGCAACCACGCCGGTACCGGGCCGGACGTGTACTACCGCAAGTTCCACTACGACACCTGCAACACCGAGGCCCGGATCGCGCCGTACATCGGCATCTCCCGCGGCGAGGTCCCACGGGAGCAGTACTTCGCCACCTACCGGACCTTCCCGGAGACCTGCGACTGGTCCTGGGTGGAGCAGAAGCCCGTCGGCGTGCACCGGACCTACCTGGGCATCGACGTGTTCGAGGGCGCCTACTCCTACCGCGGGATGCGGATGGTGCCGTCGTGGGGTGGCGACATGTTCGAGTCGCTGATGCCCGACCTGTTCATCCCGGAGTCGAGCTGGGCTCCCCGGAGCTGGGGAATCAACCACCCGCTCACCGTGCGCGCGCACATCGAGCACGGGCTGGACGACGCGAAGTACGGGTACTGGGGCTTCTCCCCCGCGAGCAACCCGCGCGGCGGGTACTCCGTGTACGGCGTCGACGCGATCGGGATGGACCCGGGTGGTTACCCCTCCGACCTGGAGGCGACCAACTACGACATCGGCTTCGAGGGCTGCCGCGAGGGCACCAACCCGAACCCGACCTTCGGCGACGGGGTGGTCACGCCGCACGCGGCCTTCCTGGCCATGCAGTACGCCCCGCGGCAGGCGATCCAGAACCTGGCCGGGATCGAGTCGAAGTTGCACGCGTATGGCGGTGGCGGGTTCTTCGACTCGGTGGCGGTGAAGTCCGGGTTGATCGCCCGGCGCTACCTGTCGCTGGACCAGGCGATGGTGATGGGCGCCATCGGCAACGTCTTCGGCGACGACGTGATCCGGCGCAACTTCAGCGTCGGCGACGTCGCCCGGCACGTCCGCCCGCTGATCGCGATGGAGCAGTTCTCCGCCGGCCTCGACTGATCCCCCTCAAATCCCGTTGCAACCGACCTGGAGCCTCCTGTATGCAGAGCGACGCCAAGACCGACTGGGACGATCGGATCTCGGTCCGCAGCGACGAGACCCGTGAGCTGCGGTTCCCGGACCTCGATCCGCCGGCGGAGGTGACGGCCGTCGGCGGGGTCGGGCAGGTGACGATCGACTGGACCCCGGTCCGGGGAGCCGTGGGGTACCTGATCCTACGCGGTACGGATGACGCGTCGCTCGAGCCGGTGGACCACCACAGCGGGGACGTCCTGTCGGTCCCGGCGCCGCCGTACGTCGACACCACCGGCACGCCCGGAACGGAGTACCGGTATGCGGTGGCGAGCGTTCCTGAGGTGACCACGCACGGCCGTCCCAGTGCTTCGGTGGCCGCCAAGGCGTTGGTTGCTGACGGCAAAGTGCCGCACGTGCGGGTGGTGGTCGATGCCGTTGCCGAGGGCACCGAGCTGCACCGGCCGTGGGCGCCGATGATCGGCAGCGAACGGCTCAGTCAGCTGCTCTGCGAGGAGCTCAGCGGCGGCCGGGAGATCGGCGTCGAGCTCGAGCAGGCGTTGCGCCGGATGCACGACGAGATCGGCGTCCGGACGGTTCGCGCGCACGCGATCTTCCACGACGACACCCTGGTCTACACCGAACGCGACGGCGAACCCGTCTACGACTTCACCGTGGTGGACGCGATCTACGACAAGCTGCTCGGGATCGGGCTGCGGCCGGTGGTCGAGCTCGGGTTCATGCCGCGGGACCTGGCGTCCGACCCGAAGAAGACCGTCTTCGAGTACGGCGCGATCATCTCGCCGCCGCACTCCTGGGACCGCTGGGGCGAGCTGGTCCACCGGCTCGTCTCGCACCTGGTGGACCGCTACGGCCTCGACGAGGTGCTCGACTGGGACTTCGAGGTGTGGAACGAGGCCAACCTCGAGGTCTTCTGGTCCGGCACGAAGGCCGAGTGGATGCGCCTGTACGACGTGACCGCCGCCGCGGTGAAGGCCGTCGATCGCCGGCTGGCCGTGGGTGGGCCGTCCTCCGCGGCGGCCGGGTGGGTCGACGATCTGCTCGCGCACGCCGCTGCCGTCGGATCACCGGTGGACTTCGTCTCCACCCACACCTACGGCAGCCCGCCGCTCGACGTACAGGCGTCGCTGGATCGGTACGGGTTCGGTGACGCGCGGATCCTGTGGACGGAGTGGGGCGTCACCCCGACGCACTTCAACCCGATCAACGACTCGGTCTTCTCAGGTGTCTTCCTGCTGCGCGGGATGCGCTCGGCGGCCGGGCGGGTGGACGCCCTCGCGTACTGGGTCGCCTCCGACCATTTCGAGGAACTCGGCCGACCGCCTCGCCTGCTGCACGGCGGCTTCGGTCTGCAGACCGTGGGCGGACTCCCCAAGCCCCGGTTTCATGCCCTCTCGCTGCTCAACCGCCTCGGGTCGGACGAGCTCCCGGTGTCCATCGAGGGTGATGGCGGCGGCAGCCTGATCGAGGCCTGGGCATCCCGCGACCGCGACCGGATCGCCGTGCTCCTGTGGAACCTGACCCTCGACCAGACCAAGGTGGACGGATCCGCCGACCTCACCCGCAAGGTGAAGCTGGCGCTCCCCAGCGTGGACCCGAGCTGGCAGGTGACAGCCACCTCTTTGACGCCTGGCCTCCGCGCTGACGAAGGCTCGGGTGATCTGGCAGCGGAAGCGGCCGCCCTCGAGGTCGGCGACTGGCCGACCGCGGAGCAGTGGGTGGAACTGGCCGAGCTCAGCAAGCTCAGGACGGAGCCACTGGCTCGTGACGGCGACGAAGTCACCTTGACGCTGAGGATGCCGTCCGCAGTACTGATCGAGGTGCGGCCTGCCCGCTGACGGTGCCTTGAGCGCACCCGGAGGTCTACCCTCGACGCGTGAGCGGTGCGCGCGACATGTACTCGCACATCACCGAGCTGGACGGCCCTGCGGTGGCGGCGATCGCCGAGCGACTCGACATCCGTGCCGCGGATCCCAGCCAGCGCAGGCTCCGGGACGAGTACCTGGCCAGACCTTCGTACGCCGCAGGTTCGGTCGTGCTGGAGGTCGGCTCGGGCACGGGTGCCGTCACCGGGCAGATCGCCGGACTGCCCGGCGTCGTCCGCGTGGTCGGCGTCGATCCCAGCCCGTACTTCGTCGACCTGGCCACCAGCCGGTATCCGGAGCTGCGGTTCGAGGTGGGCGACGGGCGTGCGTTGCCGTTCGAGGCCGAGTCGTTCGACGGGATCGTGTTCGCCACGACGCTCTGCCACATCCCCGGCCCGGAGCAGGCGCTCGCCGAGGCGTTCCGGGTCCTCAAGCCGGGCGGCTCCCTGCTGATCTTCGACGGCGACTACACCACCGTCACGGTCGCGGTCGCGCCGAACGATCCGCTGCAGCCCTGTGTCGACGCGACAGTCAACCAACTGGTCCACGATCCGTGGATCATGCGGCGCCTGGGGCGACTCGTTTCCGCGGCCGGGTTCGAGCCGGGCGACCTGCGCAGTCACGGGCACGTCGAGCTGGACTCGCCCACCTACATGCTGGCCCTGGTGTCGACCGGTGCCGACGCACTCGCCGAGGCCGGCACCATCACCGCCGTGACGGCGAGCGCACTTCGCGCCGAGGCTCGTGATCGGGCCGCAACTGGCCGGTTCTTCGGCCACATCGCCTACGCCAGTCTGCTGGCCGGCAAACCGCTCGGCGGGGCCGTCTGATCAATCGGCGGACTCGGCCGGGGTGGGGCGGCCCGGCTGGTCGCCGCCGCGCGCCTCGAGGTACGAGTTCTTCGGGACCATCACCTTGCGCTTGAAGAGGCAGACGACGGTGCCGTCCTGCTTGTAGCCCTTGGTCTCCACGCAGACGACGCCCCGGTCGTCCTTGGACTTCGACTCCCACTTGTCCAGCACGGTGGTCTCGCCGTAGATGGTGTCACCGTGGAAGGTGGGGGCGATGTGGCGCAGCGACTCGACCTCCAGGTTGGCGATCGCCTTGCCGCTCACGTCGGGGACCGACATGCCGAGCAGGATCGAGTAGATGTAGTTGCCGACCACAACGTTCTTGCCGAACTGGGTGGTCTGCTCGGCGTAGTTCGCGTCCAGGTGCAGTGGATGGTGGTTCATGGTGAGCAGGCAGAACAGGTGGTCGTCCGACTCGGTGACCGTCTTGCCGGGCCAGTGCTTGTAGACGGCACCGACCTCGAACTCCTCGTAGCTGCGCCCGAACTGCATCCCGGCTCCTTCCGATCCGCCCCGTCCGGGCCCATGCTGCCGAATCCGGGGCCGTCACGGCAGTACCTCGCCGCGTGGCCTACCTCTCAACCGCCCAGCAGGCACCGCGGGGCGAGACGCACGTCACCCGGAGGTGCCACCGCCGAGGTGGGGCAACTCCGGGAGTTCATCGGCCGCGCCGCTAGTTGGACTGCTCCGGCAGGCGCGGGGCGACCTCGCCCTTGAGGGCCAGCTTGGCCAGGTGGTTCCGGGCCTCCTCGGCGAACTTGAAGTCGCACAGTACGTCGTACGTGGTGGCCACGACCGAGGTCCGCGAGGTGAAGTCGCGGCTGCCGCGCAGCTGGCCGTAGCCGATCGCGCCGAACGCCATCCCGAACAGTCCGCCCAGCACCAGGCCGGTCAGCAGGGCGGCCAGCCAACCGCCGTCGGGGGCGAAGATGCCGAGCAGTACGCCGACGAACAGGCCGAACCAGGCGCCGCTGGCCAGGCCGGCGGTGAGCGCCCGCCCCCAGGTCAGCCGGCCGGTGATCTTCTCGACCTGGCGAAGGTTGTTGCCGACGATGGTCGTGTGCTCGACCGGGAACTTCTCGTCCGAGAGGTAGTCGACCGCTCGCTGTGCCTCCCGGTACGTGTCGTAGGTCCCGATCGTCAGACCGGTCGGCCGGGGGTCCATCGAGGGCATGCCCTGGGTGGTCATCGTCGTTCCTCTCCGCTTGCTTCCAACCCCATCATTGCCGACGGCTGGTGACGGCACATTGATAGCCTCGCCGTGATGGCCGGGCGGAGGTGGGACATGGGCGCGACACGCCGGGTCGGACGTGTCTTCGCCCGGCGTTCCCAGAGCGGTCCGGCGCCGGTCGATCTGGTCGGCAGCGGCAAGCTCGACGGCAGTCTGATCGACTGGGCCTACTACCGCGACGGCCACCGCGACCACCAGATCGGCTCGTACGTCGAGGCGCTGCAGCGGGCCCGCCGGGGCGAGGGCTTCGTCTGGATCGGCCTGTTCGAGCCGAACGCGTTGCAACTGGAGCTGATCGGCCGGCAGTTCGGCCTGCACCCGCTGGCCGTCGAGGACGCCACCGAGGCCCACCAGCGGCCGAAGCTGGAGAGGTACGGCGACGACAGCCTGTTCGCCGTGCTCAAGACCGTCCGGTACGTCCCGCACGACGACCTGACCGCCACCAGCGAGGTGGTGGAGTCCGGCGAGGTGATGGTCTTCTGCGGCCCGGGGTTCGTGATCACCGTGCGGCACGGCGACCACGGCGAGCTGTCCGGCCTGCGGCAACAGCTCGAGCAGCATGCGAAGCGGCTCAGGTCCGGGCCGGGTGGTGTGCTGCACGCGATCGCCGACCACGTGGTGGACAGCTACCTGGAGGTCGCGCAGGCGGTCCAGAACGACATCGACCAGATCGAGATCGAGATCTTCAGCCCGCGCGGCTGGCGCAACATCGAGCGGGTCTACCAGCTCAAGCGCGAGGTGCTGGAACTGAAGCGGGCGGTGGCTCCGCTGACCGGGCCGATGCGGGCCCTGTCCACCCAGGAGCACCCGCTGATCAACGAGGAGACCAGGAACTACTTCCGCGACGTCGACGACCATCTGCTGCGGGTGAAGGAGCAGGTGATCTCGTTCGACGAGCTGCTCAGCTCCATCCTGCAGGCCGGACTGGCCCAGGTGCAGGTGTCGGAGAACGAGGACATGCGGCGGATCTCGGCCTGGGTCGCGATCATCGCCGTGCCGACCCTGATCGCCGGGATCTACGGGATGAACTTCGAGAACATGCCCGAGACGAAGTGGAAGTACGGCTACTTCATCGTGCTCGGGGTGATGGCGCTGGCCTGCAGCGGCCTCTACCGGCTGTTCAAGCGCAACCGCTGGCTCTGACTTCCCCCGGGCGACCCGAACGGTTGTGCCGCGTCCGAGCCGACTGGTTCAATGCCACCATCGCGTACGGTCAGCGGTCCGCCACAGGCTGCGACCGACGGTAATCGGAATGTCGTGACGGCTCCGGCGGCTCCCGCCAGAGCACCCGGCCGACCGTGCCGATCAGCTGAGCTTGTAGTCCTCGAGGAGGCGGCGGCCGATGATCATCCGCTGGATGTCGGCCGTGCCCTCGCCGATCAGCAGCATCGGGGCCTCGCGGTAGAGGCGCTCGATCTCGTACTCCTTGGAGAAGCCGTAGCCGCCGTGGATCCGGAACGAGTCCTCGACCACCTGTGAGCAGTACTCGCTGGCCAGGTACTTCGCGACGCCGGCCTCGAAGTCGTTGCGGGAACCGGCGTCCTTCTTCCGGGCCGCCTTCACCATCAGCTCGTGCGCGGCCTCGACCTTGACCGCCATGTCGGCCAGCCGGAACAGCACCGCCTGGTGGTCGGCGATCTTCTTGCCGAAGGTCTCGCGCTGCTGGGCGTAGGAGATGCCGAGCTCGAACGCGCGCCGGGCCACCCCGCAGCCGCGCGCGGCCACGTTCACCCGACCGACCTCGACGCCGTCCATCATCTGGTAGAAACCCTTGCCCGGTTGGCCGCCGAGAATCTGGCCGGCATCGATCCGATAGCCGTCGAAGATCAGCTCGGTGGTGTCGACGCCCTTGTAGCCCATCTTCTCGATCTTGCCGGGCACAGTCAGGCCCTTGTCGACCTCGCCGAAACCCGGCTCCTTCTCGACCAGGAAGGTGGTCATGTTCTTGTAGACCGAGTCGTTGCCCTCGTCGGTCTTCACCAGTACCGCGACCAGGTTGGCCGTGCCACCGTTCGTCAGCCACATCTTCTGGCCATTGATGGTGTAGCTGTCACCATCCTTCACGGCCTTGGTCTTGATCGCGGCGACGTCGGAGCCGCAACCGGGCTCGGACATCGAGAACGCGCCGCGCACCTCGCCGGTCGCCATCCGCGGCAGGTACCGCTGCTTCTGCTCGTCGGTGCCGTGCTGCAACAGCATGTACGCGACGATGAAGTGGGTGTTGATGATGCCGGACACGCTCATCCAGCCGCGGGCGATCTCCTCGACGCAGAGCGCGTAGGTGAGCAGCGACTCCCCCAGCCCGCCGTACTCCTCCGGGATCATCAGGCCGAACAGCCCGAGCTCCTTGAGGCCCTCGACGATCTCGGTCGGGTACTCGTCCTTGTGCTCCAGCTCGGTGGCGACCGGCAGGATCTCGGACTCGACGAAGGAGCGGACCGTCTTCAGGATCTCCTCCTGGATGTCGGTGAGTCCCTCGGTCTGCTGCAACCTGCTCATCTGCGGTGCTCCTTCCGTCGCCCACGACGCTTACTCGTGAGTATCGCGGGTCCCAGCATCGCGGTACCGACCCGACACCCGCTGTGACACCGGCCACCCCCACACCGTCGCCTGTCCCACACCGCAGCCTGTACTGCGCTGCGGCGCCGGTACTCCGTCGGCCGGCGGCCGCTCCGGGGGGCCCGCGACGCTCGTCTCGGCGGGCTTATTCGTTCGAGTTGCGGTTGTCGCCGTCGCCCGTGGGCAGGGTGCGGCCGATGCTCGCGAACAGGGCGGCGATCTGCGGAGTGCCCTGCCAGCGGTGCTGCCGCTCGGCCGCAGTCAGGCGCATCCGGGCCGACTGGAACTGCCTGACGGCTTCCTGCTCGTGTCCCTCGGCCAGTGCGTCCGCCGCCTGGTCGAGATCCTTCGCCGCCTCCTTCACGGTCCGGCTCCCTCGGCCGTCCTGCGCACTCTCGCGCACCAGCCGGGCGAGCGTGCGCAGAGACTGCGGGCTGGCGGTCTGCGGTTCGGACGGCTTCTTGGTGGGGGTCGGCTTCGGAGTGAGCTTCTTCGACGGGGTCTTGCTCGGCGTCGGAGTCGGCTTCGGCTTGACCACCGGCTTCACCGTGGCCGACGGCGTCGTTGCCGGCGGGCCGGCCTCGGCCGTGTCGTTGGAGACCCCCTGGCGGAGCAGGGCCGCGATCACCACACCGGCAAGCAGTACTGCGGCCGCCAAGAGCACCTTGGGGAAGGGGAAACCCTTGGTGGCGCGTCGGTGCGAGGCCGGCTCGGGCGCGACCTCGTACTCGTCGTCGTCAGCCGGCTCGAACCCGAGCCGCGCCAGCCCGTCGCCAGGCTCCCCGCCGTCCGCCGACTCGGCGGCTCCGGGGCTCGTCCCGGCAGTAGCTCCGGCAGCGGCTTCGGCGGCCGGCAGGAGCGGCAGCACCCGAGTGCCGTGATCCATCGGCGCAACCATCGTCGGCTGGCTGTTGAGGAGTTCCGTCACGGCGGCGACCGATGCCGGCCGGGCCGCGGGGTCCTTGGCGAGCAGCCGCATCACCAGCTCCGCGAGTCCCTCGGGCACATCGGGACGCCGTACGGCGATCGGTACCGGGGTGGCCTCCAGGTGCTGGCGCAGCACGCTCTCCACGTCGTCGGCGACGAACGGCGGCCGGCCCCCGAGCAGTTCGTACAGGACACAGCCGAGCGCGTACCAGTCGCTGGCAGGCGTGGCTGTCTGGCCCCGGACCTGCTCGGGCGCGACATACGAAGCAGTGCCGAGCAGTACTGTGCTGCCGGGTCCTTCGAGGCCTGCTGCCTCGGCAATGCCGAAGTCGGTGATCTTGAGCGTGCCGTCAGGCGCCAGCAGGAGGTTGCCCGGCTTCACGTCCCGGTGCACGATCCCCGCGGCATGGGCGGCGTCCAGCGCCCGAGCACCCTGCAGAGCGATATCGCCCACCAGCTTGCTGGACGGGAGGCCCTGGCTGCGGAGCAACTGCGCGAGGTCGGGGCCGTTCACCAGTTCCATCACCAGGAACACCTGGCCCGCCGCGGTGCCCACGTCGTACGTGCCGACCACGTTCGGGTGGGTCAGCCGGGCCGCCGCACGAGCCTCCGTGCGGAAGCGCTCGGCGGCGTCCATCGGGTCGCCTTCCATCCGGCGCAGCAGTTTCACCGCCACCGGCCGGGCCAGGACCTGGTCCTCGGCCCGCCACACCTCGCCCGCTCCGCCGTGCCCCAGTGGGGACAGCAACCGGTAGCGCCCTGCGAGTACCTCGCCGTTCACACCAACACCCCACTACGCCTCAGCTACGGCCGGATCGCCGCCGCTACCTTAGGCGGCCACGCCGAGGAGAGCGAGTGCGCGCGGAATTCCTTCAGCCTCCGCTGAGGCAACGACCCCGCTGGGCGTGCACAACGTCCGCTATCCGAATGCCGCGGTCGCCGTACCCGTGCTGATCCGGAGTACGTACATTTGCCGTGCTCATGAGCACGCGGAGTACTAGCGTGAGCGCATGATGCGATCACTCAGGTCCACAACCGCCCTGGTCGCGGCCACGCTGCTCGCCGCGACACTCACGACAACCACCGCGGCGGCCGCGCCCGAAGTGCAGGCCGGCAAGTCCAAGCCCGTGGTCCGGTGCGAGTTCACCCCGACACCGGAGAACCCGGCCGCGAAGCCCGTCCGGATCCCCTCCCCGATAGCGAAGGCGAAGGGCACGGTCGACGTGTACTTCGTGACGAACTACGGGCCGTTCGTGGTCCGGATGGACCGGGCGAACGCGCCGTGCGGCGTGCACAACTTCGTGCACCTGACGAAGAGCCGGTTCTACGACTGGACCCAGTGCTTCCGGCTGACGAACTCGGCCCGGCTCGGCGTGCTCCAGTGCGGTGACATCTACCGCCAGGAGGAGGGCGGCCCGGGGTACAAGTTCCCGGACGAGGTCACCGGCCAGGAGACCTACCCGCGCGGCACGGTTGCCATGGGCAACCAAGGGCCCGGGACCAACGGCAGTGAGTTCTTCGTGGTGCACTCGTTCGCGAACATCCCGCCGAACTACACCGTGCTCGGCCACGTCATCTACGGCATGAGCACGTTCGACCGGATGGTTGCGGCCGGCATCGCCGACCCCGACCAGGACGGCCCGCCGGTGCACCCGATCCGGTTGCTGAAGGTCTTCACCCTCGGCTGACCACAACTCTGTCCTGAAAGGCGAACCGATCAAGTGACAATCCAGCTGATCGTACTGAACGGTGGCTCGAGCTCCGGCAAGACCGGCATCGCCCGCTGCCTGCAGGCGATCCTGCCGCGACCGTGGCTCAGCCTCAGCGTGGACGACTTCGTCGACGCGCTGCCGCCCTCGCTGGTGGACTCGGGCGTGGACTCGGGCTCGGGTTCAGACTCGGGCTCGGGTTCAGACTCGGGCTCGGGCGCGGGCATCGCGTTCGGGCAGCAGGGCGAGGTCATCGTCGGCGAAGGCTTCCGCGAGTTGGAGGCCGCCTGGATGGCTGGGATCGCCGCGATGGTCCGCGCCGGGGCACGGGTCATCGTCGACGACGTGTTCCTGGGCGGCGCCGCCTCCCAGGAGCGCACCCGGGCGCAACTGGAGGGTCTCGAGGTGCTGTGGGTCGGCGTGCGTTGCGACGCCGCGATCGTGGCCGGCCGGGAGCTCACCCGGGGCGACCGGGCGGTCGGGATGGCCGCGTCGCAGGCGGAGATCGTGCACAAGGGCGTCGTCTACGACGTCGAGGTCGACACCGGCCACGCCGAATCCCTGGACTGCGCCCGCACCATCGCGGCGTACGTCAAGGACAGTATCGCGGCGTACGTCAAGGACAGTTGAGCCTCCCCTCGAGAGCCCCTCGAGGGGAGGGTAATTCGGCGGTGCCGGGGCTAGCGTGAGGTCGTGAGCAGCAAGCGCGGCCGGCCGCGGCACCCCGACGTACTGACTCCTGCCGAGTGGCGGGTGGTGGACGCGGTCCGGCACGGGATGTCGAACCGGCAGATCGCCACCCGCCGGGACATCAGCGTCGACGCGGTGAAGTTCCACGTCGCGAACGCGTTGCTGAAACTCGGCCTGGAACGCCGCGCCGACCTGCGCACCTGGCGCGGCGTACCGGCCGACAGCGCCCTGCGAACCCTTCGACAAGGAGTCCCCGCGATGACCAGTACATCCGTGCAACTCGGCGCCATCGGCCAGATCTCCCGGCCGGTCCGCGACATCGCCACCGCCGTGGAGTGGTACGGCAAGGTGCTGGGCCTGCCGCACCTCTACACCTTCGGCGACCTGGCCTTCTTCGACTGCGGCGGCACCAGGTTGTTCCTCAGTGCCACCGAGAAGTCGCAGGCGAACGCCGAACCGTCGGTCCTCTACTTCCGCGTGGACGATATCCAGACCGCGTACGACGATCTGCGCGCCCGCGGCGTCGAGTTCGAGAACGCGCCGCATCTGATCCACAAGCACGAGTCCGGCGTGGAGGAGTGGATGGCCTTCTTCCCCGACCCGGACGGCCACCTGCTCGCGATCATGGCCCAGGTGCCACCTGAATGACCCCTTGCGTCCGAAGAAGTGCGGACCCGTCCCCGCGGTTCTTCGGACGCAAGGTCAGTGGAATCACTCGGACGGTGGTTGCCAGACGTCGGTGCGGGTCATGCCGGCGGCGCGGCCCTTGGCGGAGATGACCAGCGCCATCTTGCGGGACGCCTCGTCGATCATCTCGTCGCCGAGCATCACCGCGCCCCGGGCGCCACCGGCCGCGGAGGTGTAGTGGTCGTAGGCGTCGAGGATGTTCTCGGAGTGGTCGTAGTCCTCCTGCCGCGGCGAGTAGACCTCGTTGGCAGCGGCGATCTGGTCCGGGTGCAGCACCCACTTGCCGTCGAAGCCGAGCGCCGCCGACCGGCCCGCCACCCGGCGGAACCCGTCGAGCTCCTTGATCTGCAGGTAGGGACCGTCGATCGCCTGCTTCCCGTGCGCCCGCGCCGCCATCAGGATCTGCATCAGGATGTAGTGGTAGGCGTCGCCGACGTCGTAACCGGGCGGCTGCTCGCCGACCACCAGCGACTTCATGTTGATCGACGCCATGAAGTCGGCCGGGCCGAAGATGATCGTCTCCACCCGCGGCGACGCCTGAGCGATCGCGTTCACGTTGGTCAGGCCGAGGGCGTTCTCGATCTGCGCCTCGATGCCGAGCCGGCCGATCTCCAGGCCGTGCACCTTCTCCAACTGGGTCAGCAGCAGGTCGAGGGCGACCACCTGCTCGGCGGTCTGCACCTTCGGCAGCATGATGCAGTCGAGGTTCGCGCCGGCGCCGGAGACGACCTCGATCACGTCGGCGTACGTCCACTCGGTGGTCCAGTCGTTCACCCGGACCACCCGGGTCTTCGACCCCCAGCCGCCCTCGTTCAGCGCGGCGACGATGTTCTTGCGGGCGTCCACCTTGGCGATCGGCGCGACCGAGTCCTCCAGATCGAGGAACACCTGGTCGGCGTCCAGACCCTTGGCCTTCTCCAGGAACCGCGGGTTCGAGCCCGGCGTCGCCAGGCACGAACGCCTGCTGCGGAAGGCCTTGCCGGTGGTCGTCTCGTCAGCCATCTTCGCGATCCTTAGCCTCGGTTACCCGTCGGTCACTCGCAGCGTACGGCGAAAGCGCCCGCCGCAGCCCGGTGACATCCCTCACTCCCGCTGGAGTTGTGGCGGGCGTCACCGGACCTCCACAGGTCCGGGTGTGTGGGACGCTGAGGCGGTGATGACGGAGCAGGCTGTTGCGGAGATCGCCGGGGTGATGAAGAAGGCGGGGCTCGTCTGGCTGTCCTGGGGTGGCGGACGCCCGGCACCGGCGTGGTTCGCGACCGTCGACGGCTCGTACGTCGTGCTCGCGGACAGGTCGGGCAGCGCGGAGCAGCCCCTGCCCGGACTGGCCGACGCCGGCGCGGCCCAGGTCGTAGTACCGGCGAAGCCTGCAACCACCCGCCTGGCCGGCTGGACCGCGCGGGTACGCCGCCTCGAGCCCGGCAGCGAGGAGTGGACAACGGCAGCCCACGTACTGCGGACCGAGCGGCTGAACGCGTCCGGCCTGGACACTCAGCTGGATCGCTGGCAGACGGAGGCCGATCTGCTCGTCCTGGAACCCACCGGGGAGATCACCGAGAACGCGGGCAACTATGACGACACCTCGCGGCTGGAGTCCCCGGCAGCTACTCCGGCGACCACCCGGGGAGCGCGGCCGATCACCTTGCACCGGCGGTCCAAGCGGCGCCCGAAGCTGACCTGATCACCTCGCCGGTCCGGCGAGACCGCCGCCTGCCGGGCCATGTCCTGCGCCGGGTGAGCGTGACAAGGGCACTAACCTTCGAGTTATGAGCGGATCACCGTCGCGCGTCTACGTCGCCCGGCTGGCCGGTCTCCCGGTGTACGACCCGAACGGAGACCAGGTCGGCAAGGTTCGCGACGTCGTGGTGATGCTCCGGCAGGGAACGCAGCCGCCCCGGGTGCTCGGGCTGGTGGTCGAGGTGTTCACCCGGCGGCGGATCTTCCTGCCGATGACCCGGGTCACCTCGGTGGACGTCGGGCACGTGATCACCACCGGTCTGGTGAACATGCGGCGGTTCGAGCAGCGCCCGACCGAGGTGCTCGTGCTCGGCGAACTGCTCGACCGGACCGTCACGATCCTCGAGACCGGCACCTCCGCCGTCGTCTTCGACCTGGCGATGGAGCAGTGGCGGACCCGCGACTGGGTGCTCTCGAAGGTCGCGGTGCGGGAAGGCGGCAAGCGGTTCCGGCGTCGCGGGCAGACGCACGTGCTCGACTGGACCGATGTCAGCGGCTTCGCGCAGATGGAGGAGGGGCAGGGGGCGACGCACATCCTGGCCGCGTTCGAATCGATGAAGGCCGCGGACCTGGCCGGCGTGCTGCACGACCTCTCGCCCAAGCGGCGTAAGGAGATCGCCGCGGCGCTGGACGACGAGCGGCTCGCGGACGTGCTGGAGGAACTGCCCGAGGACGACCAGGTGGAGATCCTGGCCGGCCTGGACACCGAACGCGCCGCGGACGTGCTCGAGGAGATGTCCCCCGACGACGCGGCCGACCTGATCGCCGAGCTCCCCACCGAGACCGCCGAGGCGCTGCTGACGCTGATGGAGCCGGACGAGGCCGAGGACGTCCGGCGGCTGCTGACGTACGAGGAACACACCGCCGGTGGCCTGATGACCTCGGAGCCGGTGATCCTGCCCGCGGACGCCACCGTCGCCGATGCCCTGGCCCATGTTCGCAACGCCGAACTGAGCCCGGCCCTGGCCGCGATGATCTATGTCTGCCGGCCGCCGCTGGAGACCCCGACCGGGCGGTTCATCGGGATCGGCCACATCCAGCGGCTGCTCCGCGAACCACCGTCCGCGCTCGTCTCCGGCGCACTGGACACCGACCTGGACGGGTTGCGGCCGGACGACAGCCTGCACACCGTGAGCAAATACCTCGCCACCTACAACCTGGTCGCGGCGCCCGTGCTCGACGACGAGGGCCGCCTGCTCGGCGCGGTCACCGTCGACGACGTGCTCGACCACCTGCTGCCCGACGACTGGCGCGACCCCGAACCTGAGGAGGTGGACCGCCATGCCCCGTGACGACCGCGGCACCGAGGAGCGCCGGCTGACCCGGCCCGCCGCCCGGCTGGACATCCCCCGCGAACTGCGCCGCACCATCGTCCGCCGCCGCGCGTACGACGCGGACGCGTTCGGGCGGCTCTCGGAGCGGATCGCCCGGTTCCTCGGCACCGGGCAGTTCCTCGTCTACATGACCGCGACGATCGTGTTCTGGGTGGTCTGGAACATCTTCGCGCCGCAGAACCTGCGCTGGGACGAGTACCCGTTCATCTTCCTGACGCTGGCGCTCAGCCTGCAGGCGTCCTACGCGGCGCCCCTGATCCTTCTCGCACAGAACCGGCAGGAGTCGCGCGACCGGGTCCAGTACGAGCGGGACCGCGACGTGGACGCCCGGACCAGGGCCGACATGGAGTTCCTGGCTCGCGAGATGGCCTCGCTGCGGATGTCGGTCGGCGAGGTCGCCACCCGCGACTTCCTCCGCTCCGAACTGCGCTCCCTGCTGGCCGACCTCGAGCTCAAGGACCGCGAGGACGACCGCGTCTGACCACCGGTGGGTAAGGAGAGCCTTGCCGGGCCTACGTCACAGTGGACTGCGGTCGGGCGGTAGACGGCGAGCACGTAGCCTGGTGTTATGGCCCCCACTGCTGATCAGGTGACCGCTGCGCTCGGTGGCGTGATTGACCCCGAGATCAAGAAGCCGATCACCGAGCTCGGAATGGTCGAGTCCGTCGTCGTCCGCGATGACGGTGTCGTCCACGTCCGGATCCTGCTGACCGTCGCCGGCTGTCCGATGAAGGACACGCTGCGGCGTGACACCAATGCCGCCGTGAGCGCGCTGGACGGGGTCACCGGGGTGGAGATCGACCTGGGCGTGATGTCTCCCGAGCAGCGGGCGGCGCTGCAGACCCAGCTCCGCGGTGGCGTGGCCGAGAAGGAGATCCCGTTCTCCCGGCCGGACTCGCTCACCAAGGTGTTCGCGATCGCCTCCGGCAAGGGTGGCGTCGGCAAGTCCTCGGTGACGGTGAACCTGGCCGTCGCGATGGCTGCCAAGGGCCTGTCGGTCGGCGTTCTCGACGCCGACATCTACGGTCACTCGATCCCGGCCATGTTCGGGGTCGCGGACGAGCGTCCGACCGCGGTCGACGACATGATCATGCCGGTGCCCGCGCACGGCGTGAAGGTGATCTCGATCGGCATGCTGAAGCCCAAGCGCGACCAGGTGGTCGCCTGGCGCGGCCCGATCCTGGACCGCGCCCTGGTGCAGATGCTCGCCGACGTCTACTGGGGCGACCTCGACGTACTGCTGCTCGACCTGCCGCCCGGCACCGGTGACATCGCGATCTCGGTCGGCCAGCGGGTGACCAGCGCCGAGGTCATCGTGGTGACCACGCCGCAGGAGGCCGCCGCCGAGGTGGCCGAGCGGGCCGGCACGATGGCGCAGATGGTGCACCAGCGGGTGGCCGGCGTGATCGAGAACATGTCGTTCCTGCCGTGCCCGCACTGCGGTCCCGAGCACCGGATCGAGATCTTCGGCTCGGGTGGTGGCGCGCGGGTGGCCGCGACCCTGTCCCAGCGCCTCGGGTACGACATCCCCCTGCTCGGCGAGGTCCCGCTGGACGAGCGCCTGCGCAGCGGCGGCGACGTCGGTCAGCCGCTGGCGCTGTCCGACCCCGAGACCCCGGCGGCCCAGGTCCTGAGCGAGATCGCCGAACGCCTCGGCGGGAAGCCCCGCGGCCTCCTCGGCCGCCAGCTAGGCCTCTCCCCCGTCGGCCGCTAGTCCCCGGCGGCGGCCAAGCTGTTGGCCGCTTGCTGCGGTTGAATGGGCAGGGTGCCTTTCCCTGCCGAGACGCCTGTTCTGACCGACGGTGTGGTGACGCTGCGCGCGCCTCGCCCCGAGGACCTGCCTGGCGCGATCGAACGCAACACCGAGGACCCGGACAGCACGTTCGACGCCGACGACGCGCGGCGGTGGATGAGCTACGGGATCCCCGAGGCGTGGTCCGCCGGCACCCGGCTGGTCTTCGTCATCGAGCACCAGGGCCGGTACGCCGGCACGGTTGGACTGGCGCCTGACGCCAACGGGAACGCGAGCGTGCACTACGGACTCGGCAGCTGGGCCCGAGGTGCGGGGATCGCGTCCCGGGCGGTGCGGCTGGCTCTGGAATTCGGGTTCACTGTCTGCGGGTTCCACGTCATCCACTGGTGGGCCCGGGTCGGGAACTGGCCTTCTCGCCGGGTGGCCTGGGCGACCGGGTTCCGCCTGGGGCCGACGATTCCCGCGCTGGCGGAGGACCAGGGCCGTCGTACCGATGCCTGGACCGGGTGGATGGGGCCGGATGACCCGCGGTCGCCCCGGCAGCCGTGGTTCGTGAACCCAGTGCTCGAGACCTCCCGCCTGCGGCTGCGGTCCTGGCGTGACGACGAGGTTGACCGGATCACCACCGCCCGGACGAACCAGGCGACGGCTCATTTCCTGCCGTTCCTCCCCCAGCCTTTCACCGCCGAGGATGCGCGGTTCTGGCTGAAGGACATGGCCGAGCAGGCCGCCGCCGGGCTCCGGTTCAACTGGTGCGTCGCCGATCGGAGCACAGATGTTGCCCTGGGCAACATCACGCTCTACAACCTGGCCACCCGGATCGACAGTGAACTGGGATACTGGGCCCACCCCGACGCGCAGGGCCGCGGTGTCATGGCGGAGGCCCTCCGCCGGGTCGCCGACTGGTACTTCTCCCCGGCCGGGTTCGGCGGCCGTCGCCTGGTCATCCGCACTGCCGCCAGCAACAAAGCAGCCCGCCGGGCCGCCGAGTCAGCCGGCTACCAGCTCAGAGGCCTCGACCGCGCCGCCTTCGCCCTGGGCGACAAGACCGTCGACGACCGAGCCGTCTACGACCTCCTCCCCACGGACGATTAGTTGTAGGCGTCGGCCTGGATGCGGTAGAGGGCGGCGTACTGGCCGTTGCGGGCCAGCAGGTCCTCGTGGCTGCCGGACTCGGCCAGCCGTGATCCGTCCAGGACGACGATCAGGTCGGCCATCCGGACGGTGGAGAACCGGTGCGAGACCAGGATCGTGATGCGGCCGTCCGTGTTGTCGCGCGCCGTCTGCGCATAGCGCTCGAACAGTTCGTGCTCGGTCTCGGCATCCAGAGCGGCCGTGGGCTCGTCCAGGACCAGCAGCAACGGACGGTCCCGCATGAATCCACGAGCGAGCGCCAGCTTCTGCCACTGGCCGAAGCTGACCTCGGCTCCGTCCGGCCAGGTAGGACCGAGTTGCGTCTCCAGCCCGTCCGGCAGCCGATCGACGACATCCTCCGCTCCGGCACGGCCAACCGCGGTGGAGACCGCTGACTCCTGGTCGAAGCGAGGCAGATCGCCGACCCCGACGCTGTGCCGGGCGCGGAACTCGAACCGGAAGAAGTCCTGGAACGCTCCCGCCAGCCGATCCCGCCAGTTGTCGGTTCGCATCCGCGACAGCGGCCGGCCGTCCACCAGGACGCGCCCGGAGGTCGGCTCGTACATCTTGGCCAGCAGCTTCACCAAGGTCGACTTGCCCGCGCCGTTCTCACCGACGACCGCGATCACCCGGCCGGCAGGCAGGTGCACCGAGACGTCCTCGAGCACCAGGCGATCCGTGCCCGGGTAGGCGAAGGACACGTGCTCCAACCGGATCCCGTCGTCCAGCCGCTCCGGTACTTCGACGTCGGCCTGCGCGTTGAACGCCTCGGCGTAGTTCTCCAGCCAGACAAGCCGGCGGGAACCGTCGAGCCAGATCCCGCGAAGGAAACCGATCTCCCCCACGGTCGCTCCGACGTACGCCGACAGCCTCGCCCCGGCCGCGAGGATCAGCAGGACGTCGCCGACCGAGCCGTCGAGGCCGACAGCCACCAGCACCACAGCACCGACGTACGCGGCGCTGAAGATCGCCCAGGCGAGGGCGTGCCAGGCGGCACTGATCCAGCGGACCTTGGCGATCGGGCGGTACCAGCGCTCCCACTCGCTCCGTCGCCGGCTGACCAGGTCCGGGCCGATCCCCGTCACCCGGACCTCCTTGCCGGCCGCGGCTGTGGTCGCAGTACGGAACAAGTGATCCGCCAGCCTGCTGTACGACGCGTGGCGTTCCTCGGTGACCCGCTCGATCCCCGGGCGCCAGGCGGACGTCAGCACGGTCGGCAGGGCGAAGACGACGAGCAACGCCAGGATCGGGTCGATGGAGACGAGCAGGGCGATGGTGACGCCCAGCCGGAGGATCCAGCCGCAGGTCGAGAACAGCGACATGTACATGTGGTCGAGCACGAACACCTGCTTGCGCAGGACCGACAGCCGGTCCAGGTAGTCGCGTCGCTCGTGGTGCTCGATGGTGGACACGGAGGCCTGCAGCCGGGCGACGTGCGCCTCCAGCGCGATCGTCACGCGGTCACGGAACCGCCGGGACACGCGGGTGCTGACGGTGCGGAGCAACCAGGTCGCGGTCACCGAGGTCGCCATACCGGCAGTGGCCAGGATGACCTTGGAGCGATCCTCCTCCAGCAGGCCGTCGGCGAGGATCTTCAGGAGGAGGGCGAGCAAGGCATCGGGGATCGCGGCCAGCAGGGTCATCGTGAAGGCGAACACCAGCAAGCCGGGCTCGTGCTGGTAGCCGAGCTTGCACAACCGCCACATCGCCGGCAACGCCTTCGGCATCGTGTCGGGGTCCGGCTCAGAGGACGTCATAGGTCAGTCCTTCCTCGTCGGTCTCGGCCGTGAACCGTCTGGCCTGCAGGTCGAACATCGTCCGGTAGCGGCCGTCCAGCGCCATCAGTTCGTCGTGGCTGCCGAGCTCGATCACCCGGCCCTGCTCCAGGACGCAGATCCGATCGGCGTGCCGGACGGTGGAGAACCGGTGCGAGATCAGGATCGTGGTCACCCCTCGCGTCGCGGCCAGGATCCGGTCGAAGACCGTCGCCTCCCCGCGGACATCGAGCTGAGCGGTCGGCTCGTCGAGCAGCACCAGGCCCGCGCCCTCCCGCACCGCGCACAGTGCCCTCGCCAGCGCCACCCGCTGCCACTGCCCGCCCGAGAGGTCGGTGCCGCCGTCATAACCCTTGGCCAGTGGAGTGCTGAGCTCCGCGAGCCCATCGGCACCGGCATCCCTCAAGGCAGCAAGGATGTCTTCGTCCTTCGCCCCCGCCGGCGCGACGTTGTCCCGCAGCGGCAACTCGAACCGGATGAAGTCCTGGAACACCGCGGTGACCTGCTCTCGCCAGGCCGTCACGGACAGGTCGCGCAGGTCCTTGCCGTCGACCTCGATCGAGCCGCTGTCCGGGTCATACAGGCGGCACAGGAGCTTGGCCAGGGTCGTCTTGCCGGCGCCGTTGCGCCCGACCACCGCGAGCGAAGTACCGGCGGGGATCGTCAGGTCGAGGCCGTCGAACACCTTCCGCGTCGCGCCCGGGTAGGCGAAGGTCAGGTCGCGGATGCGGAGGTCGCCGGGGACGGCTGCGACTGGCGAGGGGTTCATGACGAGAGCGCCCCTCGGTGCCATCGCCGGCCGCAGACGCTGCACTGCCGCCACCGGCGCCGACGCGCCGTCCAGCGACCAGTTCAGGCCGCCGAACGCGACCATGGAGACGCCGATGGCCAGTTGCGCATTGGTGATCAGCGCGTCCAGGCCGATCCGCCCGTCGAGCGCTGCCGACGCCAGCGCCCAGAACACCAGGCCGTTCCCGACAGCGACGATGAGCAGACTCCAGGCCAGTGGTTGCTCCCGTAGCCGGGTCGCTTCGTACTGCAGGCTGAACAACCGGCGTCGCCGCTCGGTGAACCGCTCGACCGCCCAGTCGGCCAGCCCGAACAGCCGCAACTCCTTCGCCGGCTCGGGGTCGACGGCCAGCTGATAGGCGTACGACGCGTGCCGCTGGGCCGAGCGGACCTCGTCGGTGTTGCGGTCGCGCCAGACCCCACTCTCGCGCAGCAGCCAGTGAGTCGAGCCCCAGGCCACTACCAACAAGATCGGCGCCCACCAGGTGAACTTGAACAGCACGACCGCGCAGGCGATCCCGCCGAACAGTTCCACCAGGCTGCCGGCGATGAAGTCGACGTTCAGGTACATCGGCGGTCCGGTCTGGCCGCGGTCGAACTCGCGGGCGACCTCCAGATCCTCGGCCAGGCCCGGGTCCTCGAGATGGCCGATGCCCGGCGGGTCGACGCAGGCGCCGGCCAGTTCGTCGTTGAGCCAGGCGGCGACCCGGCTGCCGAGATTGGAGCTGACTGCCTGGTGGATCGGCATCAGCACCTGCATCAACACGAAGGTGATACCGACTCTGGTGAGCGGCGCGGCCAGTTCCCCGCTGTGCTGGACGGTCCCGACCAGCTGGCCCATGGCGAGCGCGAAGAGAGCGGGGAGGGCGCCGCGGGTGAGCAGCAGCAACCACCAGAGCGCGGCCAGTGGCGCACTCGCACGGGGCAGGACGGTGAAGAACTGCCACTCCGGGCGACTGCGGACACGGGCTATCATGCCGACAGCGTGACAGAGACAGCCGACGCTTTTCTTGACGATTTGCCGGATCGCTCCGGCTCAGGCGATGCCTGAGGAGATCAGGTGGCTTCGGGGTCGAAGGGGGCACGGACACCGGCGGGGAGGCGCTGCGGGGTGTCCATCGCGTCCATCGACGAGACCGGCTTGTCCGCGTCGAACTCGTCGTCCATGCCGTCCAGCAGGTGCTTGCGGACGAAGCTGCGCGGGTTCAGGTCGCGGACGTCGAGGTCGGCGAACTCAGGGCCGAGCTCGTTGCGCAGATCGTTCTGGGCGTTGTTCACCATCTGGCGGACCTGGCGGAGCAGCCGCCCGGCGGTCCGGGCGAACTCCGGCAACCGGTCGGGGCCGAAAACGAGCACCGCGACGATCGCGATCACCCCGAGCTCGAGTGGCCCGATGCCGAACATGTCCCCACCTCTCCGAACGTGGATCCAACACCGCGGGACAGCGTAGCCCGCCCCTGGTCAGCCCGCGTTTCGGGCCGACCGTTCAACCTGTGGCGGTCAGCCGGTCTGCGTGCCGAGTGTCACCGTGATCTCGCGAGGCTTGCCCGCACGCTCGAACTCCAGCCGCACGCTCTCGCCCGGCTGGTGCGCCCGGATCGCCACGATCAGCGCCTCGGCGGTCTCCACCACCTGCTTGTTGATCGAGGTGATCACGTCTCCGGTCCGCAGCCCGGCACGCTGCGCCGGCGAGCCTGCCGTCACCTCGCTGACCCGCGCACCGCCCTCGAACTGCATGTCGACGTTCGCGCCGATCACCGGGTACGACGCCTTGCCGGACGCGATCAGTTGCTGCGCGGTACGGCGGGCCTGGTCGATCGGGATCGCGAAACCGAGGCCGATGTTGCCGCTGGTGCCCTCCTGGGCGCCGCGCACGGTCGCGATCGCGGAGTTCACCCCGATCACCCGGGCGTTCATGTCGACCAGCGGACCACCGGAGTTGCCGGGGTTGATCGCGGCGTCGGTCTGGAGTGCGTTGATGTAGGAGATCTCGCCCTCGCCGCCTGCCGTGACCGGTCGGTTCTTGGCCGAGATGATGCCGGAGGTGACCGTGCCGGCCAGTCCCAGCGGCGAGCCGATCGCCACCACGTCCTGCCCGACGACCGCGACCTCCGACTTGCCGAACTGCACCGACGGGGCGTCCAGCCCGAGCACCTGGACGACGGCCAGGTCGTACGCCGGCGAGCGGCCGACCAGCCGCGCGGTGGCGGTCTTGCCCTTCTGGGTCACCACCTGGATCGCGCCGCCGGTCGCCGCGGCGGCGACCACGTGGTTGTTCGTCAGGATGTGCCCGGAGCCGTCGATCACGAAGCCGGAGCCGGTCGCGTTGGAGTCGTCCGCGCCCTCGACCTTCAACTGGACCACGCTCGGCAGCAGCGTCTCCGCCACGGACGAGACGGACCCGCTGCGGACCTTGGGGTCGGCGACACCGATCGGCGGGCCGGACTGGTCGTCGATCGTGCCGCTGTGGTCCAGCGCGACGACGGTCGCGGCCGCACCGGCACCGGCGAGCAATCCGACGATCAGTGCCACGATTGCGGCGATGCCGATCAGCCGGCCACTTTTCGGCGGCGGGGCCGGGGTGTACGCGCGGGCCTGCTGCTGGTGCCAATCGAGCGGCGGGGGCGGCGTGTACGTCGGCTGGTAGGTCGGCCAGGCCTGCCCTGGATAGACCGGCCGGAAGAGCGGATCCTGCGGCTCGGGCTTCCCGAAGCTCCGCTGGCTGGTGGAACGCATCGGACCCTGCTGCCGGTACTGCGCGTCGCCCCCGGGCAGCGGAATCGGAGCAGCCCCGACACCAGCCGTCGGCGGCGTCAACGAGGCCAACGCGGGATTCCCCGGCGCAGCCCCATTCGAAGCAGCGCCATTCGAAGTGGGACCACCCGCACCCGGCCCCGGCATACCGGGTGCACCTGCGCCCGCAGTACCGGCGGTGGCTGCTGCGCTGGATTGCGCGATCGTCGGGTCGGTCGGGGGGACTACTGGTCCGGCGGTCAGGGGGTCCTTGGGGAGCTCACGGGTGGGTTCCGGGTCCGCGGGATCCCGCGGCGTCCGCACTGTCGGCTCGGCGTCATCCCAGCTCACGGTGCCCCGCCTCACGTCGTCGTTGTCTCGTGGTCGGAGTGCCCCGCCGGGATCGCCGGGAGGTACTCCCACACTTGATTATCCCAGCTTGTGGGAGAGAGCACCCATCGGAGTGAGCCAAGACGCGATTTTGGCCAGTCCCGTGCCCATTCTCTGGACAGCCGTGACTCTCGGTGGCGGCACGTGCGGGAAAGCCGCCACCACCTGGCCGAGAACGTCGTACGGCAGGTCGCCGACCAGCGTGTAGACGATCCCTCCGGACGACCAGACCGCGTACGACGGCATGCCGTAGCGCTGGTAGACCCGGGCGCCCTCTGGCGTCGTAGTGGCCGTGTAGCCCGCCACGGCGGCCGGGTCGAGCTGCCCGCGCTGCTCGAAGAGGGAGACGTTGAAGAGGCCGTCGGAGTACGAGAACTGCAGGGACTTGGTCGCGCTGTCCTGGTGCACGTCGTACAGCTGCAGGGACGCGGGCAGCGCGGCCGAGCAGGTCCAGCCCTGGGAGCGGAGGTTGTCGACCTTGCTCATGCCGACCGACTCCACTCCACCCGGCGCCATCGGCGGCAGGTGCCCGAGGAACTCGGAGTCCTCGATCTCCAGCTCGGTGAACACGGTGGCCCGCACCATCGTCTTGCCGTCGGCATTGAACAACTGCCGCTGCAGCAGCAGCCCAGTCGTCTTGTCGATCCAGAAGCGCGCGGCGAGGGTCTGGTCGTCCCGCAGCGCCTCGATCATCACGGCGGCCCGCCCGATGGTGTCCGTGCAGCACTTGTAGACCAGCTGGTACGTCGCCTGCAGCAATGCGAGGGGTCCGCCGTCGATGGTCGGGCCGACAGCATGGTTGGCCCGCTGCACGAACGCCTTGGCGCCCGGTGACGCCGAGGAGCCGAGCACGCTGATCTCGGTCCCTTGCGAGGCGGCGTGCACGATGTCGAGCATCGCCGAGCTGGAACCCTGCGGTCCCCAGGAGGTGATGATCTGGGTGCCGTGGAAGGAGACGAGGTCCGGAGCGGCCGCGGCGCGCTCCAGCCAGGTGACGGCGGACGGCGAGTCCTCACGCTGGCCGGAGGGCGCAGGCGTGGCTGCTGCGGGCAGGGGCAGGCCGAAGCCGATCAGCGCGGTGCCGACCAGGACGGCGAGCCGGGAGAGGCTCACTGCTCAGCGCCCCGTCAGAGCCACCGGCTGCAGCGTGGGGCTCAGCCCGGCGTAGCCAGCCCCGTTGAAGGAGTTCAGCAGGGCCACCGGATCCGCGAACGGGGTTCCGTTCGTGGCGGCGGCGTGGTCGGAGGAGAAGCTCGCCACGGGCGGCTGCAGCACCGGCGGCTGCTCCTGCCGCGCCGGGTCACCCAGCACGAACGCAGTACCGAGCAGTGACGCGACGGCGGCAGCCGAACCGGCTGCACCAAGTACTCCGGTACGCCGACGCGAGCGGGTTGCCGCACGGGTGCCAGGACGGGTGGCTCCGGTCCGGGCGGCGGGGAACGCGGAGCGCTGCGGGCTGAGCGAGATCGCCGGTGTGAGCACCGGACGGACCTCCTCGCGCGGCTCCGGGGAGAACGACGGAACGCCGAGCAGCCGCTGCATCAGGTCGGTCGAGGGCTCCGGGTCCGGCGTGGCCGCCAGGCGGGTCTTCAGCCGGCGCTGGGCGTCCACCTCCGACCGGCAGGCGTCGCAGCCGACCAGGTGGCTCAGGACCTTGTCGCGGGAATCGTGGTCGAGCTCACCGTCGACAACGGCGCTCAGCTTGTCCAGGGGGTGTTGCAGCGTCACCGGTCGTCACCTCCGGCACCGAACGGCCCGTCGGCGGGCGGGCCACTGACACGGGTCTGGCCGGACCGCGGCGCACGGTGCTCGAGGTGCTTGCGCAGCATCGAGCGGCCGCGGTGGATCCGGCTGCGCACGGTGCCCAGCTTCACGTCGAGCACGTCCGCGATCTCGTCGTACGTCATGCCCTCGATGTCGCAGAGCACCACGGCCGCCCGGAAGTCCTCCGGCAGCGCGTCCAGCGCGTCCTGCACATCGTGGTCGAACAGGTCGTGGTCGAGCTTCTCCGCCGGGCCCGAGCCCTTGGACGGCAGCCGGTCGTGCGCGTCGTCGGGCAGGCCGTCGAAGCGGATCCGCTGCCGGCGGCGGGCGCCGTCCAGGAAGAGGTTGGTGGTGATCCGGTAGAGCCAGCCCTCGAAGGTGCCCGGCGTGTAGGACGACAACGACCGGAAGACCCGGACGAAGACCTCCTGGGTCAGGTCCTCGGCGTCGTGCTTGTTGCCGGTCAGGCGGTAGGCCAGCCGGTAGACGCGGGCCGAGTGGGTCCGGACGATCTCGTCCCAGGACGGCAGCACCTCGGCGTCGGCCTCGGCCTGGACCTTGGACTCGGCCTCGGCGGGGGTCTGCTGGGGTGCGAACGCAGGCGCCACGGAGATGTCGACCGGCTTCACGGCAACGCCTCCCTGGGTACCCGTCCTGCGATCCGCACTCTGCGGGGCAACGAGCGTGACCACCATGGTGCCGCGTTCACCGTCCTCTGCGCACGTCGGGGACACCCGGGTTGAACCCTGAGATGCCGGTACGACGGGTCAACGGCCTCCGTGACCGGGAAGTTCCCCGGCCCGGTGATCGCACTCGTAGCACTGGACGCGCGAGCTGACATCAACGTTTGACTTCTACTTCTCTTCGATCACGGCGATGGGATCCCCGTCCCGGACGACCTCGCCCTCGGACACCTTCATCTCGGTGATGGTGCCCGCCACCTCGGCGAGCACCGGGATCTCCATCTTCATCGACTCCAGGATGACCAGGGTGTCCTCCGGGCCCACCGTGTCCCCGGCCTTGGCGGTGACCTTCTGGACGTTCGCCACCAGCTCTGCCACCACGGTGTGACTCAACGTGCACTCCTCTGCTCCTGGATCCTCAGTCGATCCTAGTGCCGTCGCCAGCTGCTCTGCGGGCCCGGTACGACGCTACGCGGGTGCGGCTGGAACACGTAGGCGTGCAGAAGCGGCGGGGGCGTCGCTCGGCCGGGTTCACGAACACCCGCTCGCAGTCCTCGGCGGCGCACGAGTCGATCGCGGCGAACCCGTGCCCGGCGGCGAACCCCGCCAGGCCGAGCGCAGTACCGGCGGCAAGCCACTCGGCCCAGGTCGCCTCCGGTCGCGCCACATGAAGGTGCCACGGGGCGCCGTCGTGGTCGGACAGATAGGGCCGTACCGCGTACTCGGCGAGCAGGTCGTTCAGGATCATCGCGGCGTCGCGGGGCTCGGCGTGGAAGACCGGGCGGATCCGCTCACGGACCGCCTTCACCTGGTCGAGGTCGTCCTCGTCGACGTCCGCGGTGGGCTCGCCATGGTCGAGCAGGAACCTGTCGAGCGCCTCGGGTGAGGTCAGCTTCTCCGGGTCCAGCGACTTGGTGTTCACCAGGTCCACCGCGAGCCGGATCAGCCGGTCCGGTGTCTGCAGGGTCTCCACGCGAACTTCCTTTCCGGTGGCGGCATCGTAACGGCTTTGTTAGCGTAACGCGTAACGACTGCTTATGCGTTACAGGAGGCCAGGTGATGTCCGAGCGGCTGCCGGCGAGCTACTACCTCGCCGCGACGCTGGCCCGGGTCGGGGACGAGATGGTGGCGTTCACGCTCGTGCTGCTCGTGCTGGAGCGCATGGACAGCCCGGCGCTGGCTGGTCTTACCGGAGCCGCCTACGCCCTCCCCGCGGTCATCACCGGCCCGCTGCTCGGCACCTGGCTCGACCGCACGCCATACCGGCGTACTGCGCTCGGCCTCAACCAGGCTGTCCTGGGCGCGGTGATGCTGGCGATGCTCGCCGTAGTCGGTCACACCGCTCATTGGGTCACGCCGGCCCTGGCCGCTCTCGCCGGTACGACGCTGCCGCTCGTGAGCGGGGGTTTCACCAGCATGCTGCCGAGCCTGGTCCCCCAGCCGCTGCTGGCGCGGGCGAACTCACTGGAGGCAGCGAGCTTCGGTGCGGCCACGATTACCGGTCCGGCGGCGGCTGCCACGATCGCTGCTGCTGTCTCGGTCGAAGCTGCCGCAGCGGTCATTGCCGTCACCGCGACGCTCAGCATCTTCGCGATCATGCGGCTGCCCGCACTACCTGCCGCGATCGACGTCGCTGACCGAGAGCCCTTCCTGGGCTCGGTAGTGGCCGGCCTGGCACACCTGGCCCGTACTCCGCGGCTGCGGGCCTCCACTGTCACGACCACGCTGCTCATGGGGGTCATGGGCGTCCTGCTGATCACGCTGCCGCTGCACATGGAGTCGCTGGGCGCTCCGAGGTCCGCCGCGGGGTACCTGTGGACTGCTCTGGAGATCGGGAGCGTGGCGACAGCCCTGCTGCTCGGGCGTTGGCAGACCCGCTGGCGCCCCGAGCACGTAGTGATGGTGTCGGTGGCGCTCTACGGCTTGGCCTTCACCACCTGGCCGCTCGCATCGAGCCTTGCCGTCCTCCTGGTGCTCGCCACTGCCACCGGTCTTCTGGAGGGGCCGATGTTGCCGGCGATGTTCTCCGCGCGTCAGCAGTACAGCTCTGTTGAACTGCAGGGCCGCGTGAGCACCACAGCCGCCAGCCTGCGCGTCGGCGCGGCCGCCCTGGGCCAGGCCGCCGGCGGACTCCTGGTGCCGGTTGTCGGCACCCACACTGCGCTCCTGGCCGTGGGAGCAGCACTCCTCGCCGCCTCGGCTCTTGGCTACCTCTCGACTCTCGGCCGGGCCGTCACCCCGGCCCGGCTCTGAGCCTCGCGCAGCAGCCGCAGCGGCGTGGGCAGGGTGTCAGTCGAGGATGACCGAGCGGGTGAGGCTGCGGGGCTGGTCCGGGTTGAGGCCCAGGGCGAGGGACTTGGCGACCGCCACCCGCTGGGCCACCACCAGGGAGGCCATCGGGTCGAGGTCGGGGTGGTGGACGATCGTCGCGCCGGTCGCCGCCACGTCCTGCAGCAGGCCCTCGGGCGGAGTACCGAAGATCCAGACGCCGCGGCCGGGCTGGGCGATGGCGATCGGGCCGTGCCGGTAGTCCATCGCCGGGTACGCCTCGGTCCACGCCGACGCCGCCTCGCGCTGCTTCAGGCCGGCCTCGTGCGCCAGGCCGACGGTCCACCTGGTGCCGAGGTAGGTGACCTGCTCCAGCTTCGCCAGTTCGTCCACGTCGACCGTGAGCGCCGTCTCGGCATCGGCCGCGGCCTGGGTCAGGTCCTCCCCCAGCGACGCCCGGAGCAAGGCCAGCGTCGTGGTGGCGAACCGGGTCTGTACGACGGACTGCTCGTCGGCGAAGTCCAGCAGGATCGTCTGGTCGGCCAGGTCGACGATCGGTGACCCCGGCGTCGCGGTGATCGCGATCGTCGGGAGGCTGGTCTGCCGGATCAGCTCGAGCACCTCGGTCGTCGTACCGGACCGGCTGATCACCACCACCGCGTCGTACTCGCGACCGGCCGGGAACTCAGACCCCGCGAACGCGTCGGTCAGGCCCTGGCCGAGGTCCTCCCGCAGCGCGGCGTACGCCATCGCCATGAACCAGGAGGTGCCGCAGCCGACGGCTGCAACCCGTTGACCGGGAGTGGGCAATGCGCCACCGTACTGCGCGAAACCGGTCGACACCTGCCGCCAGAGGTCGGGCTGAGTGGCGATCTCAGTGCTCACGAATGGCGTGTCGGTCATGTCGTCTCCGGAGATGTAATGGTCGAAACTGCTCGAACGTGATCGAATGGTGCCAACCGGCAGCCGTCCGGCTGACCGATTGTGTGAAGGAGGACCCCCGGGTGAAACGTTATGAACGTCTGAACACGTTGCTCGAGTCGCTCGCGGAGAAGGGCGCGATCGATGTCGACGAGCTCGCCGAGCAGTTGCACGTGTCCGCGGCGACGATCCGGCGCGACCTGGACCACCTGGGAAAACAGCAACTCCTGACCCGTACCCGCGGCGGCGCGGTGGCCAACGCGGTCTCGTACGACCTGCCGCTGCGCTACAAGACTGCGCGTTTCGCGTCGGAGAAGCAGCGGATCGCGCAGGCCGCCGCCACGCTGGTCCGCCGCGGCATGGTGATCGGCATGAACGGCGGCACCACGATCTCCGAGGTGGCCCGGACGCTGGCCACCCGGCCGGAGCTGTCCGCCGAGCACGGTGAGCCGGCCTTCACCCTCGTCACCAACGCGCTGAACATCGCCAACGAGCTGATCGTCCGGCCGCACGTCAAGATGGTGCTCACCGGCGGCGTCGCCCGGCCGCAGTCGTACGAGATGATCGGCCCGCTGTCGCACCGGATCCTGGCCGACCTGTCGCTGGACATCGCCTTCATCGGCGTCGACGGGATCGACGAGACCGGCGCCACCGCCCACCACGAGGGCGAGGCGAACATCAACCAGCTGATCGTCAGCCGCGCGGCCAAGGTGGTCGTGGTGGCCGACTCCAGCAAGCTCGGCCAGCGGGCCTTCGCCCGGATCTGCGAGCTCAGCGAGATCGACACCCTCGTCACCGACGCCCAGGCGGACGAGTCCCAGCTGGCCGTCTTCAAGGAAGCCGGCATCGACGTCATTCGGTCCTGACATCGCCCGCACCTCCTTCAAGGGTGGTCTCTGACCTGTCAGCACGATCATATCTGCTCAAGGGCCGAAGTTACGAGCAAGAGTGCGCAGCCTCCGCGCGGGAGACGCTGGCTGAGCGCCCCGGGACGCTAGGCTTCGGCCTAGATGAGTACCGCAGCGGCATCGATCAGGGAGGGCATCATCGCCACGGGCATCGACCCCACGTCCTGGGCCTACGCCGAGGACTACACCGGTGAGGACGAGGTCGTCACCGGTGCACGGGCGAGCGCCGAGGACAGCGGCATCTCCGCGATCGGCCCGGGCGCGGCGTCCGCGCTGAGCATGCTGGCCGCCGCGGTGGGCGCCAAGGCGGTCGTCGAGATCGGCACCGGCACCGGCGTCTCCGGGCTCGCGCTGCTGCGCGGGATGCGCACCGACGGCACGCTGACCACAGTCGACATCGACGCCGAGAACCAGCGCCTCGCCCGCAAGACGTTCCTGGACGCGGGCGTCCCCTCGAACCGCTTCCGGCTGATCGCCGGCTCCGCGCTGGACGTGGTCACCCGCCTCACCGACGGCCACTACGACCTAGTCTTCTGCGACGCCGACAAGCGCGAGTACACGGCGTACCTGCACGAAGCCCTCCGCCTGCTTCGCCCAGGCGGCCTCGTCGCCTTCGACAACGCCCTCTGGGAAGGCCGCGTCGCCGACCCCTCCCACCGCGACCCCGACACGAACGCCATCCGCGACCTCATCCGCGCGATCCGCGAGAACGACGACCTGGTCTCCGCCCTCCTCCCAGCAGGCGACGGCCTCCTCGCCGCCGTCAAGCGCGCCTGAATCCCACTTCCCCTTCGTCACCTACTGCGCATAACAGTTGCAGAGAGTGAGGAAGGATGTGGTAGAACTACCCAACAAAACCGACATTGGCGCTAATCGGCGTCCCGATTAGTATGATTGTCGGTTGTTGTTAGGGGGTTCTGCATGCGCTCGTTCGCCGAGCTCGACCGACTCATAGGCCGGGTGCCTTCACAGGTTGTGATGCGTCTCCGGGACATCGACACCGGCCGAGGAAGCGAAGCGCTTTACCGGCATCAACTGCCGGCCCTGCTGACCGAACTCGCGAGTCGTGCCCGGGTCCAGAGCATCACCGCGTCGTCGGCGATCGAAGGTGTGGTCGTTCCCGACACGCGCAGGGCCCAGCGGATCATCAACGGCGACGCCGGAGTACTGCGTAACCGCAGTGAGCAGGAACTCGCGGGCTACCGCAAGACGCTCGACTACCTGTTCCAGGAGGACTGGCATCCGCTGAACGTCGGTCTGATCCTGCACCTGCACCGGCTGCTGTGGTCGGAGACCGCCCTGGACGGCGGTCGACTCAAGACCGACGACAACCTCGTGGTGGACCGCTCGCCCGACGGCAGCGTGACGGTGCGTTTCGTACCCGTCGCCGCGGCGAAGACGGAGAGCTACCTCGCCGATCTGCTCGAGCGCTACCAGGCCGCGCAGGCGGCATCGCGCCACCATCCGATCCTCTTGGTCGGCCTGGCGATCCTCGACCTGCTGGTCATCCACCCCTTCGCTGATGGCAACGGTCGAGTTGCCAGGGCACTGACCAACGCGTTGCTCATCGACGCCGGGTATGAAGTCTGCCGGTGGGTGTCGCTGGAACAGTCCATCGCCGATACCGCCGACGAGTACTACGACACGCTGCTCCGCTCGACCTCCGATTGGCATGAGGACAAGGCCGATCCGTGGCCGTGGCTCAGCTACTTCGTCGCCACTCTCGCATCCGCGTACGACACCTTTGCTCGCAGGGCAGCGGCAGACCGGTCCGGCAGCACCAAGCAGGAGCGAGTCCGCACTCACGTGCTCAAGCACGCCGCGCCCGTCTTCAAACTGGCGGACATTCGGGAGGCGTTGCCCGGGATCAGCGACCAGACCATCAGGCTGGTTCTCGATCAGCTCAAGGCAGACAAGTTGGTGATGCCCGACGGCACCGGCCGGGCCGCGCGCTGGCGGCGGATCGCACCCATCAGATCGAGCGGCTCACCCGCCTAGCAAGTCGCTCAGGCGGATATGAGATCAGCTGGAGTGTCTGGTTAGTTCGGCGGTTACCTGGTGCCACGCGTCGGTTTGGGGGTCTATGACGTCGTAGTGGCCGGCGCCCTGGACGGGGATCAGGCGGGCGGTGGGGTGGGCGGAGACATAGGAGTCGGCGATGGTGATGGGGACGCGGGTGTCGCCGGTGCCGTGGACGATCGAGACCGGGGTGATCGGCGCCGGGAGGCGGACCGGGTCCAGGTCGTTGCGGACGCCGCTGCCGATGAAGTCCTGTACCGCGCCGTCGTCGAGGCCGAGGCGGTCTGCCATCAGCAGGTCGGCCACCGGGGCCAGGGCGACGGTGCCGCGCAGTCGGACCGGATTCATGGTTGCCGCGGCCCACAACGCCAGCTGGCCGCCCGCCGAGTGGCCGGCGAGGACGAAGCCCGCATGGAGGTCCATCAGGTCCGGCAGCCTGTCCAGAGCGGCCCGTACGTCGTCCATGGTGGCGTCGGGGGTCCCCGGCTCCCGGCGGTACTCGATGGACGCTACAGACCACCCCTCGGCGGTCAGGGCCTCCCCCAGCGGCCGGGCGTGCACCCGGTCGTACTCCGGCCGCCAGAACCCGCCGTGGATGAACACGATCGCGGGCCGGTACTCCTTGGCGTGCCAGACGTCGATCACCTGGTCCTCGTGGTCGCCGTACCGGAGCAGTTCGTCCGGGTCGGCGGCCTCGCGGGACAGGACAGAGCGGTTCTCACTCATCTGACCTCCCTAGGAAACGCAGGGCGTTGTCAGACAGCAGCTTGACCTGCTGCACCTCGGAGAGCCAGTCGGCCCGCCGGACAACCTCCCCGACGGGACGTTCACCGAGCGGGTACGGGTAGTCACTGCCGACCATCACCCGATCCTCGCCGAGGGTGTCAACCAGTAACCGCAACGCCGCCTGCTCGAACACCACGGTGTCGACCGAGAACCGGTCCAGGTAGTGGCTGGGCGGATGCTGCGACCGCCCCCGTACGACGTCGCCGCGCCGGTGCCAGGCGTTCTCCACCCGGCCCAGCCAGAACGCGAAACTCCCGCCACCGTGGGCGAAACACAGCCGCAGCGACGGCGGCAGTTCGTCGAAGGCACCGCCCAGGATCATCGCCAGCAGCGACAGATGCGTCTCCGCGGGCATCCCGGTCAGCCAGCGGGCCATCCAGCGATCCAGCCGCGGCCCACCCGGCATGTCCCACGGGTGCACCAGTACCGGCGCACCCACCTCGGCGCAGTGTTTGAGGAAGGCAACGATCCCGGCGTCGTCGAGATCCTTGTCGCCGACGTGGTTGCCGATCTCCACCCCGACGTGTCCGGCGGCCAGGCAACGATCCAGCTCGGCGCAGGCCGCCTCCGGATCCTGCAGCGGCACCTGGCAGAACGGGACCAGGCTGTCGTCGCCGGCCAGCGTCTCGAGGGTCAGGTCGTTGAAGATCCGGGACACCTTCACCGCCTGGTCGGCGGGCCGGTCGTAGGCGAAGAACACCGGCGTCGGCGACACCACCTGCAGGTCGACGCCGTCGGCCGCCATGTCCTGGTGCCGCACCGCCGGGTCCCAGGTCTGCGGCCCGATCGGGCGGAACTCGTTCTCCCCCACCATGATCATCGCGGCCCGCTCGGAGTCGATCCGCAACCACGGCCAGCCCTCCCCGCCACAAGCCTGGGCCAGGTCAGGCCAGCCCTTCGGGACGAGGTGGGTGTGGACGTCGACGGTCCGCGCCGTCACGCGGACTCCGCCGCGAGAACCGCACGCTGCCGCCGAAGCTGCCCGCTCTCCCGCATCAGCCCTTGCCTGGGTGGACCGTGCCGCAGTTCGGGCAGGTGCGGGCGTCCTCGCTGTCGTAGAACGCCTTGAACACCGGCGGCAGGTCCTCGACGATGTCGTTGACCTGCAGTTCCGCCTCGTGCACGATGCCGTTGCAGTTGGCGCAGTACCAGCGGAACTTCTCCAGCGTGCCCTGCTCCCGGACCCTCTCGATCACCAGGCCGATCGAGTCCGCGTCGCGCTGCGGCGAGTGCGGCATGTTGCGCGGCAGCACCCACATCTCGCCCTCGTTGATGTCGACCCGGCCCGGCCCGTCGTCCGTCATCACGTCGACGTGCATGGTGCCCTTGATCTGGTAGAAGAACTCCTCGTACGGGTCGACGTGGAAGTCGGTGCGCTGGTTCGGCCCGCCGACCACCATGGTGATGAAGTCGTCGCCGGTGGGGAACATCTGCTTGTTGCCGACCGGCGGCTTCAGCAGGTGCTTGTTGTTCTCGATCCAGTCCGGGAAGTTCGTCGACTCCAGGTTGACCATCACGTCACCTCTCCAGTGTCTGCTGCGGGCTGCGTCGATCAGCCGGAATGGCCGCAACGGCTTGGATCTCGATCAGTAGTTGAGGATGGGGCAGCTGATGTACTGCGACCGTGGTGCGGGCCGGCCCGTCCTCGTCGAAGAACTCGCCGTACACCTCGTTGTAGCCACCGAAGTCGTTCATCGACACCAGGTACGTCGTGACGCTGACCAGGTCGCTCAGGTCGGCATCGACGGCCTTCAGGATGTCCCGGATGTTCTCCAGCACCGCCCGGGTCTGCACGCGGATGTCCAGCGTCGTCGTGCCGAACTCGTCGACCGAGGCGCCCGCGATCGTGTTGTCCGGCAACCGGCTCGACGTCCCCGACACATAGGCGAACCCATTCGCCACCTTCACGTGCGGGAACCGCCCGCGCGGTGTCGCCTTCCCCGCCACCAGTTTCGCGTCGGAGCTCATGACAACTCCACGCAGACGTTGGTGAGCTCGGAGTAGAAGTGCAGCGAGTGGTTGCCGCCCTCGCGGCCGATCCCGGACAGCTTGACGCCGCCGAAGGGAGTCCGCAGGTCGCGGAGGAACCAGGTGTTGACCCAGACGATGCCGACCTCGAGCGCCGCGCCCGCACGGTGTGCCCGGCCGACGTCGCGGGTCCAGACGGTTGCCGCCAGCCCGTACTTGCTGTTGTTGGCCAGGGCGAACGCCTCCTCCTCGGTGTCGAAGGGGGCGATGTGACAGATCGGGCCGAAGATCTCCTCGGTGTTCGTCCGGGCGTCCGCCGGCAGTCCGGTGACCACCGTCGGTTGGACGTAGCAACCGTTGTCGCGGGCATCCCCGAAGGTCGGGACGCCGCCGCCCGCGAGGAACTTGGCTCCCTCCGACCGCGCCAGCTCGTAGTACCCGAGGACCTTCTCGCGGTGCTGCTGCGAGATCAGCGGCATGTTCACTGTCGCCTCGTCCGATGGCCAGCCGAACGTGAGCTCACTCGCCCGCGCGGCCAGCCGCGAGCAGAACTCCTCGTACACAGGGCGTTCGACGTAGAGGCGTTCGGTGCACAGGCAGACCTGGCCGCCGTTGGTGAAGACCGAGCGGACGGATCCCTCGACAGCCGCATCGAGGTCGGCATCCGCGAAGATCAGGCCCGCGTTCTTGCCACCCAGCTCGAACGACGTCGCCTTGACCCCGTCTGCCGCCGCCTTGGCGATCGCGCTGCCGGTCGCGGATTCCCCGGTGAAGGTGATCGCGTCGACCCCCGGATGCTTGGTCAGGAACTCCCCGGCCGAGGACGGACCGAAGCCGTGCACGAGGTTGAAGACACCAGCCGGTACTCCGGCCTCCGCCATCACCTCGGCGAGAACGGTGGCCGAGGACGGGGTCTCCTCCGAAGGCTTCACGACCACAGTGTTGCCGCAGGCAAGCGCCGGGGCCACCTTCCAGGTCAGCAGCAGCAACGGGAGGTTCCACGGCACGATGATCGCGACCACTCCGACGGGCTTGCGGACCGCGTAGTTCAGCGCCCGGCGGCCGTCGGCGAGGGTGGTCGTGAACGACTCGGTGGACGCGGTGGTCGCAAAGTCGGCGAAGGCGCGGAAGTTCGCCGCGCCGCGCGGGATGTCGAGCGTGCGGGCCTGGCTGATCGACTTCCCGGTGTCGCCCACCTCGGCGGCCACCAGGTCGTCGAAGCGGCGCTCCAACTCGTCGGCGACCCGCCGGAGGATCACCGACCGCTCCTGCTCGCTCATCGTCCCCCACGGGCCCCTCAACGCAGCCCGGGCCGCGGTCACGGCGGCATCCACCGTCGCGGCGTCCGCCTCGCAGACATCGAAGATCTTCTGCCCGGTCACGGGGCTGAGCTTGGCGAAAGTCGACCCGCTGGAGACGAAAGCGCCGTCGACGAAGTTCCGCAGCAGCCCCGCCTCACTCGGCTCCCCGGTCAACAGTTCCGACCGCCACAACGTCGCGTTCATCGTCGTCTCCTGCCCGCGCGGGCCGCGGCGCCGAGCACCGCGGCTCCGGCGAGGACCGCGGCGGCGAGGTACTGGTGCTGGCGGTGGACGCGGTCGCGGACATCGGCGTACGGGGCGGTGGAGAAGGAGACGAGTTCGTAGCGGGAGACGTAGCGGCCCGGGAGGAAGCGTTCGAGGGCGTGCTCTATGCGCTTGCCGAGGCGGAACACCGGGGAGGCGACCTTGTCCCGCATCTCGACGAAGTTCGCCAGCGCCATCTCGGCGATCGCCTCGGTGTTCTCCCGCCGCCGGTGCTCGTACAACGGCAGCGCCCGCGCCCAGGATCCACCGGTGTCACCGAGGCAGCGGTCCAGCTCGACCACATCTTCGAAGGCACAGTTCGCGCCCTGCCCGTAGAACGGCACGATCGCGTGCGCCGCGTCCCCGACCAGTGCCGTCCGCCCGTGCGCCTGCCATGGCTGGGTGTGCACGGTGCCCAGTACGCCGACCGGGTTGTGCCGGTAGTCGTCGACCAACTCAGGGGCCAACGGCAACAAATCCGGGTAGTGCGTGCGGAAGTGCTCCTCGATAGCCGCGGAGGTGTTCAGCGCGTCGAAGCTGCCCGTCGGCCAGAACAACGTGCAGGTGAAGGACCGATCAGGGTTCGGCAGAGCGATCATCATCGACGTCCCGCGCGGCCAGATGTGCAGTGCTCCCGGGTCCAGCGCGAACTCGCCGCCGGCCGCCGGGATGCTCAGCTCCTTGTACCCGTAGTCGAGGAAGTCAACCTCCTCGCTCAAAGCCCCCTCAGCCAGCAACTGCCCCCGTACTGCGGACCCGGCCCCGTCCGCACCCAGTACTACGTCCGCATGCGCCTCGACCTTGCCCGCGGGTGTCTCGAAGATCAGCTTCCCGGCCTGCGAGTCGAGCTCGAGCAGCCGGTGCTCGAAGCGGATCTCCACCCCGGGAGCAGCCTCGGCGGCGTCGAGCAGGGCGTTGTTCAGCGCACCCCGGCTGATCGAGTTGATCGCCCGCTCACCGCTCGCGCTGTACTGCTGGAAGTCCAGTGGCCCTTCCACCGGGTGGATCATCCGCCCCTTCATCGGCAGCGCGTCGGCCATCACCTGGTCGACCAGGTCGATCCGGCGCAACGCGTCCAGGCCGCGCTCCGAGATCGCCAGGTTTATCGACCGCCCGCGCTCGGCCTGGCCGCCGCGCGGATCCGGCCGCCGCTCGTACAGGGTGACGTTCAGACCCCGCCGCGCCAGGAAGCACGCCAGCAGGCTCCCCGCCAGCCCAGCACCGACGATGCCAACACGCTCACTCATGCATTCTCCGGAACTGTCTCGGCCAGCGCTTGTGCCGCGCGCCAGCAATCGTGGTACGTCGAGTAGAGCGGCACCGGCGCGAGGCGCAGTACGTCGGGCTCGCGGGCGTCGGCGATCACCCCGAACTCGAAGCGGAGCACCTTCGCCAGCTCCCCCGCAGTACGGGCGCCGCCGATCCGCAGCGAGAGCTGGGCGCCGCGGCTAGCCGGGTCGGTCGGCGTGATCACCTGCAGCGGCCGGCCCGGCGTGACGCCGGCGAGCAACCTCTCCAGGTACGCCGTGAGGCGGACGCTGCGCTCGCGGAGAGTCCCAATGCCGACCTTGTCGAACAGCTCGAGGGACGTCCGGACCGGGCTCATCGAGAAGATCGGCGGGTTCGACACCTGCCAGGCGTCCACCGAGGCGGGGGGACGCGACACCGCGGCCATCTCGAACCGGCTGGCCGCGTCCGTGCTCCACCACCCCTCGAACCGCTGCAGCGACGGGTCACCCAGATGGCGCTCGTGCACGAAGGCTCCGGCGAGTGCTCCCGGGCCGGAGTTCAGGTACTTGTACGAGCACCAGGCGGCGAAGTCCACGTCCCAGTCGTGCAGGGTGAGCGGGACGTTCCCGGCCGCGTGCGCGAGATCCCACCCGACCACCGCACCGGCGGCGTGACCCGCGACGGTGATCGCCGGAATGTCCATCAGCTCGCCGGTCAGGTAGTTCACGCCGCCCAGGAGGACCAGGGCCACATCGGATCCCAGCCGCTCGACGACGTCCGCAGTACGGAGGCAGTCCTCGCCTTCGCGTGGGCGGAGTCGGACAACCACGTCGTCTGGGTCGAAGCCGTGGAAGCGCGCCTGCGAGCGGACCGCGTAGCTGTCCGAGGGGAACGCCGAGTCCTCGATCACGATCCGGAAGCGCTCGGGCGTCGGCCGGTAGAACGACACCATCAGCAGGTGCAGGTTGACCGTCAGCGAGTTCATCACCACGGTCTCGCTCGGGAGCGCCCCGACCAGGCGGGAGGCCGGGCCGGTGAGCAGTTCGTGGTACGGCAACCACGGCCTGGCGGCGTCCAGGTGGCCCTCGACGCCCAGTGCCGCCCAGGAGTCGAGATCCTCGAGCAACTCGGTCCGGGTCGCCTTGGGCCGCAGACCGAGGGAGTTGCCGGCGAAGTACGCCACGTCCGGGTAGGGGCCGCCGTCCGCCCGCGGGATGTCGAACAGCTCCCGGTGGCCCGGGTCGGCTGCGTCCAGCGACCGGGCCCCGGATTCGGACTCGGCCTCGGCGGCTGCTGCGGCGCTCACGCCTCGATGACCGTGCCCTTCCCGATCGCCGTCACGCCGCCCTTGCTGACCGTGAAGCCGCGCTCGCGGTCCAGGTCGGGGTCGACGCCGATCTTCACCCCTTCCGGCACGATCACGTTCTTGTCCAGGATGACGTTCTTCAGCACCGCGTTGGCGCCGATCTTGCAGTTGTCCATGATGACCGCGTGGTCGATCTTCGCGCCCGCGCTGACGATCACGTTGGCGCCCAGCACGGAGTGGTCCACGATCGCGCCGGAGATGATCGAGCCGGCACAGACGATCGATTCGCCGACGGTCGCGTTGTCGGTGAACTTGGCGCCCGGCAGTTGCGGGTGCGAGGTGAAGATCGGCCAGTCGTGGTTGTAGAGGTTGAACACCGGCTGGATCGAGACCAGGTCCATGTGCGCCTCGTGGTAGGAGTCCAGCGAACCGACGTCGCGCCAGTACGAGTGGTCCCGCTCCAGCGCGCCCGGGATGTCGTTGTCCTTGAAGTCGTAGACCCCGGCCTTGCCCTCGGCAACCAGCATCGGGACGATGTCGCCGCCCATGTCGTGCCGCGAGGCCGGGTTCGCCGCGTCCTTGCGCAGCGCCTCGACCAGCACGTCCGCGGTGAACACGTAGTTGCCCATCGAGGCGAACGTCTCGTCCGGCGAGTCCGGCAGCCCGGGCGGGTCGGCCGGCTTCTCCAGGAACTCCGCGATCGTGTGCCCGTCGTCGCCGGTCTTGATCACGCCGAACTCCGACGCCTCGATCCGCGGTACCCGGATGCCGGCCACGGTGACGCCGTTGCCGCGCTCGACGTGCGCCGCCACCATCTGCGAGGCGTCCATCCGGTACACGTGGTCCGCGCCGAAGACGACGATGATGTCAGGCTGATGGTCGTTGATCAGGTTCATCGACTGGTAGATCGCATCGGCGCTGCCCTGGTACCACTGCGGGCCGAGCCGCTGCTGGGCCGGCACGCAGGTGACGAAGTTGCCCAGCAGGGTCGACATCCGCCAGGTGAGCGTGACGTGCCGGTCCAGCGAGTGCGACTTGTACTGCGTCAGCACGCACAGGTTGCGGTAGCCCGCGTTGACCAGGTTGGACAGCACGAAGTCGATCAGGCGATAACTGCCGCCGAACGGCACGGCCGGTTTGGCCCGGTCCGCCGTCAGCGGCATCAGCCGCTTCCCCTCGCCGCCGGCCAGCACGATTCCGAGAACTCTGGGTGCCTTCGCCATGTCCGCACCTTAGCTTCGCTCGGCCCTTCGCAATAGACGGTTGCGAGTGTCGCCACACTAGGACCATGCCAACCCTCGTCGAGCCGACTGTTGCCGTTCACTGTTCGTTCCTCGAGGCGTGGGACGAGTTGGAGCCGCACGAGGAGCGCTGGATGGGGGCCGCGGGGCTGAACGACCAGTGGACCCGGGCCGAGGCGGAGGATCCCGAGCAGTTCGCCCAGCTGATCGACGCGATCCTGGCGGAGGCGGACGAGGAGACCGAGATGCCCTCCGAACTCGTGCACCAGACCGTGCTGTGGTTCGTCGAGGCGGACCAGTGGCTAGGCCGGCTCTCCATCCGGCACCGGCTCACCCCCGCCCTGCTGGAGCTCGGCGGCCACATCGGGTACGTCGTACGGCCGTCTGCCCGCCGCAAGGGGTACGGCACCCAGATGCTGGTCCAGTCGCTGCCGTTCGCGGCCCGGCTCGGCATCGATCCCGCGCTCGTAACCTGCGACAGCGACAACGAACCGTCCCGCAAAGTCATCCAGGCGGCCGGCGGCGAACTCGAGGACGAACGCCACGGAAAGCTCCGTTTCTGGGTCCCCACCCGCGTGTCCTGATGCCCTATGGTCGGGGGATGAAGATCGCGATCCTGACGCGTGAGTTCCCTCCGGACGTGTACGGCGGGGCGGGGGTGCACGTGGACTTCCTGGTCCGCGAACTGCGCCGCAAGCTCGACGTCGAGGTGCACTGCATGGGCGAACCACGGCTCGGCGCGATCGCGCACTCCGAGGACGACCCGCGGATCCCGCAGGCGAACGCGGCACTGCGGATCCTGTCCACCGACCTGACCATGACCGCGGCCGTCGGCTCGGCCGAACTGGTGCACTCCCACACCTGGTACGCGAACATGGCCGGCCACTGGGCCAAGCTCCTGTACGGCGTACCGCACGTGGTGACGGCGCACTCGCTGGAGCCCCGGCGACCCTGGAAGGCGGAGCAACTGGGCGGCGGTTATCGACTGTCCAGCTGGGCCGAGCGGACGGCGTACGAGGCCGCGGACGCGGTGGTCGCGGTGAGCCGGGGGATGCGGGACGACGTCCTCGACTGCTACCCCGCGATCGACCCGGCCAAGGTCCAGGTGATCTCGAACGGCATCGACGCGGGCTTCTACCACCCGGACCCGGCGACCAACGTGCTCGAGCGGCTCGGGGTGGACCTGAGTCGCCCGTACGTCACCTTCGTCGGGCGGATCACCCGGCAGAAGGGCGTCCCGCACCTGCTCCGCGCCGGCCTCCAGCTGGACCCGTCGGTGCAACTCGTCCTGCTGGCCGGCGCGGCCGACACGGCTGACCTCAAGGCGGAGACCGACGCGCTGATCGACGAACTGAAGGCCGCCCGCGACGGAGTCTTCGTCGTCTCCGAGATGCTCCCCCGCGAGGATGTCCGCCAGGTCCTCACCCACGCCCTGGCCTTCTGCTGCCCCTCGGTCTACGAGCCGCTCGGCATCGTCAACCTGGAAGCCATGGCCTGCGAAACGGCCGTCGTCGCCAGCGCCGTCGGCGGCATCCCCGAGGTCGTCGACGACGGCGTCACCGGCACCCTCGTCCCGTACGACGAGAACGACATCCCAACCTTCGAACGCCAACTGGCCGAAGGCATCAACGACCTGGTCGCCAACCCGTCCAAAGCCGAGTCGATGGGCAAGGCCGGGCGCGCCCGAGCCGTCTCCGAGTTCGGCTGGGACGCGGTCGCCGACCGCACGATCACCCTGTACCAGTCGCTCCTCCAGTAGGTGGCGTCCGGCGCCCCGAGGGCGCGCCACGGAGTACAGCGGTGGTTGCGGTTTGCTTGAGCTACTTGTGGAGGACCACCAGGTTGTAGTCGGTGCCTGGCGGTACTCCCGTGCCGAGCGGCGGCGGGAGGCCGACGTCGAAGCGGGCGTTGACGAGGGCGAGCTTGCCGTTCTGCTCGGCGACCGCGGTCGGGATGCGGAAGGCGCCCTTCACGTCCGCGTCGGTGACCGTCGCGACGATCCGCGCGGTGCGGAGGTCATGGCTGAGCTTGAGCGTCACCAGTCTCTCGGTGAAGTTCTCGACGACGTACAGCTTCTTACCGCGCAGCAGGATGCCGTCCAGCGAGCCCGCGCTGAGCGCGCCGCCGGTGACCGCGATCTCGCGGCTGGAGCCGGTTCTGGGGTTGATCGTCATCAGCTTGCCGAGGTCGGTGTGGTCGACGATGAGCCTGCCGTTCGCAGCCGCGATCCCGTTAAGGTTGAAGCCGCCGGGAACGATCGTCGCTGCCGGTCCACTCAGAGCAATCGCTCGCGCGCTGCCGATCGTGCCGTGGTGGCCGATCCGGACCTTGTAGATCACCGGGTTGAACGAGTCGGTGAAGTAGGCGGCGTCCTTCGTCAATGCCACGTCATTGATCAGTGAGGCACCGGCCGTTCCGAGGGCGAGGTCGGCGAGCGGCTTGCCGTTGCGAGTGTCGTAGACGTAGGCGTGCCCGGTGGGACCGCCGGCGACCCACAGCCGGTGATGGGCCCGCTCGAACTTCATCCCGCCCGCGACCCTGCCCGCGGGCGCATCGATGAACGTCGCCCCCTTGCCGGTGCGCAGATCCGCCCGATAGATGTCCCCGTCCCGCAGCGACCCGACGTACACGGTCCTTCCGGTGCCTGCCGCGATGCCCTCCGGCGAGAAATCGTCCGGCAGTGGCACGGACCGCACCGACGGCGCGGCCATTCCCATCGTCAAGACAATCGCCGGCACGACAGCCAGCAGCCTGCTGATTCTGCGCACGATGCCCTCCCTGAACAGTGCCTCCCCTCTTTCGAAGCTAGGCCTGCATCGCGCACCGGTCCAGGCTCAGGCATCAGCCATCACCCACCGCCAGCCACCGCTCCCCCAGCGTGGTCAGCCGTCGGCGGGCCTGAATCGCCTAGCTGATGCCGGCGGTCGGGTTGTCTGTGGTGAGCCAGGTGGTGAGGAGGCGAGCACCCGCACCCGTCGCGCCCAGGGAGTACTCATATTCGTCGCGCTGGGACTCCGCGATGCTCGACAGGTCGAGGTGCGCCCACGGGAGCCCGCCGGAGAACGCCTTCAGGAAGAGGGCCGCGGTGATGGAGCCCGGGCCCTTCGAGCTGTTCACCGAGTCGGCGATCGGGGTCGAGATCAGATCGGTGTACACGTCCGGCAACGGCATCCGCCACAGCCGCTCCCCGGCGGCATCACCCGCGCCGGCCAGGTTGTCGGCCAACGCGTCGTCCGTGGCGAAGAGCCCGCCGTACAGCATCGAGCCGAGGGACACCTTGATCGCCCCGGTCAGCGTGGCGATGTCGACGAGTGCGTCGGGCTTCAGCTCGTTCACGGCGTACGCGAGTCCGTCGGCGAGCACCAGGCGCCCTTCGGCGTCGGTGTTCTTGACCTCGGTGGTGCGCCCGCCGTAGTGCCGGATCACGTCGTCCGGCCGGTACGCCGTGCCCGACGGCATGTTCTCGGCCGAGCAGATCAGGCCGGTGACCTTGATCTTGGCGCCGAGCTCGCGCAGGGCGGACATCGTCGCGATCACCGAGCCGCCGCCGGTCATGTCGCGCTTCATCGACACCATGCTCTCGCGCGGCTTGAGCGACAGCCCGCCGGTGTCGTAGGTGATCCCCTTGCCCACCAGGACGACGTACGGCGTGTTCTTGTTCGCGCCCTCGGGGACGTAGTCGAGGCGGATGAACCGCGGCGGCCGGGTGGAACCCTGGCCGACCGCGAGGATGCCGCCGAAGCCGTCGGCGGCGAGCTGCTTTTCGTCCCAGACGCGGACGTCGAGGCCGGTGACGCCGGCGAGCTCGGTCGCGCGGGCGGCGAGCCAGGCCGGGTCCTTCTCGTTCGACGGCGTGGTGGCGAGCTCACGGGCCAGCCAGCCGGTCCGGCCGATCACCAGGCCCCGGTCGAGTACGGCGGTCCGGTCGTTGCTGGTGCCGTCCGTCAGGCTGATCCGCTCGACGGCCGGCTTGCCCGGGTCGACGGTCTTGCGGTGGAAGGTGAAGGACCCGAGCGCGATCCCCTCGGCGAACGCCTGCAGCGCCCCATCCTCGATGCCTTCGGCAACGACCGTGGTCAGCTCGTCCTTGCCGCGGCCGAACCGGGCGATCGCCGCACCGGCGTGTCGCAGGTCCGCGGCCGAACCGTCACCCGCGCCGACGAGCAGCACCTCGGCCACCTCGCCGGCCAACAGCGGGTACGCCGCCGTAGCGCCGGCGGTCGGACTGAAGCCGGTCGACTGCTGCACCTCCAGCAGCCGGTCCAGGTCGACGCCCAGTCGCTTACCAGCCTCCTTGGCGGCAGTGGGCAGACCGGCTTCGCCGACCACGATCACCCAGGTGTGGGAGCCGTGGACAGGGAGCCCGGGCTGCCAGGTCAGAGCCGGCAGGGTGGGAAAGACGTTGCGCGCAGCGGTTCGGCGAGCCACCAGGGGTCCTCACTCTTTGATCAAATGTGTCGGGCCAACCGTAACGACCCCGGTCGGTGCCTCAAAAGGCACCCACCGGGGTCGTGGAGATGTCGCAGGTGCGCTCTGGGTCGAGCACCCCGCGGAGATCGTCTCAGCCGACGACGGCCTTGAGTGCGTTCCCGAGTTCGGTTGCCTCGTCGGCGTTCAGCTCGACGACGAGCCGACCGCCGCCCTCGAGCGGAACCCGCATCACGATCCCGCGGCCCTCCTTGGTGACCTCGAGCGGACCATCGCCCGTCCGCGGCTTCATCGCCGCCATGCGCGCACCCCTTCCCTCATTGGAACAGCCCTCTTCGGTATTGAGCGACGACACCGCACAGAAACCGTCGCCGGCTCTATGCGGTGATGCGCCGTCGGCGCGTATCGCAGTGTGTGTCGCAACCCATTATCCCCGATCGCAGGCCAGAGCCGTGCACCATACGGCAGACTCCTGTCTTGTGCACGCCCGTTCAGCGCTCTTCGACCTGTACGGCGACCACCTGCGCGCGCGTGGAGCGCGTGCACCGGTGGCCGCCCTGGTCCGCCTGCTCGCACCGCTGGGCGTGCAACCACCGGCCGTCCGGACCGCCGTGTCGCGGATGGTCCGGCAGGGCTGGCTCGAGCCGGTGCGCATCGACGGACAGCCCGGATATGTACTGACCGCCCGGGCGCGTCGCCGCCTCGACGACGCCGCTGCCCGGATCTACCGCACCGAGACCGACGGCAACGGCCGCGGCAGCTGGGACCGACACTGGCATCTCGGCATCCTCCGGGAGGTGCCGAACGCGCGCCGCCGCGAGCAGCTGGCGAGCCAACTCGCCTTCCTGGGTTGGGCTCCGCTGTCCGACGCGGCCTGGGTCGGACTGCGCAACGACGCCGAGGTGGACCAGATCCTCGGCATGGAAGGGATCGCCGCGGACCGGTTCCGCGCGCCCGTTGACGAGGGTGCCGTCGAGTTCGCCCGGCGGGTCTGGCGACTCGACGAGCTCGGCGCGTCGTACGACACCTGGCTGAACGAGGCGAAGGCGCTGGCCGAGAGTGCCGGTGACGACGCCACCGACGAGCAGGCGTTCGCGGTCCGGTCGAACCTGGTGCACGAATGGCGCAAGTTCCTGTTCCTCGATCCGGGCCTGCCGGCCGAGCTGCTGCCGGACGACTGGGCCGGCACCCGGGCCGCCGCTTTCTTCGATTTCCACGCGACACGGCTGGGCCACGCGGCCGGGCGTTTCGTCGACAACTGCCTGACCATTCACTGACTTTTTCTCACCGACTGTTGGGAGCCTGCCACGATGAGTGACTCTGTCGCGTACGACGTGTCCGAGGGGGTCGCGACGATCACCCTGAACCGTCCGGAGGCGATGAACGCCCTCGACACCCCCACCAAGGTGTTGCTGCGGGACACGGTTCTGGCGGCCGCCGAGGACGAGGCGGTCCGGTGTGTCGTGCTCACCGGGACCGGCCGCGCGTTCTGCGTCGGCCAGGACCTGAAGGAGCACATCGGCCTGCTCGAGGCGAACGACATGGACGCGCTCTGGAACACCGTGCCCGTGCATTTCGCCCCGATCGCACTGGCGCTGGCCGAGATGCCGAAGCCGGTGATCGCCTCGCTGAACGGCGTGGCCGCCGGCGCCGGCGCGTCGATGGCCTTCGCCTGCGACTTCCGAGTGGTCGCCGACACGGCCGGCTTCAACCTCGCCTTCACCGGTATCGCCCTGTCCTGCGACACCGGCATCTCCTGGACCCTCCCCCGCCTGGTCGGTCACGCCCGCGCGACGGAACTCCTGTACTTCGGCCGCACGATCCCCGCCGCTGAGGCCCTGACGCTCGGCCTGGCGACGAGCGTCGTACCGGCCGACGAGCTGGCGGCGGCGACAGCCGAACTGGCAGGCCGGCTCGCGAACGGACCTACCGTCGCCTACGGATCTGTGCGGCAGTCACTCGGGTACTCCGCCTCGCACACGCTGGCCGAAGCCCTCGAGTTCGAGGCCGACAAGATGCGCCTGACCGGCGACACCGAAGACCACCGCAACGCGGTCGCCTCCTTCGTCGCCAAGCAAAAGCCCACCTTCCACGGCAAGTAGCTCGAGCTCTGGACCAGCCTCACGTTGGTCACCGACGAGTTCCAGATCTGGGTGGAACGCGAGATCTGGCTGGCGAAGCTGGGGGCGTTGACGCGGTACCGGACGGTGATCGCGGCGAGCTTGTTGCCGCTCTTGGCGGAGAGCGATCAGTGGACCACGGATCGCTGCTGATCTGGAAGTGACAGCAAGCTTTGACCTGTTCCGCACCAGGCCGGGAAATAACCGAGGGTATTCATGCGCGCACGCTGGGCGCACCCCACCCGGCCGCCGGGTAATCCCGACGTTTAGTTCCGGTCGTGACCGCCCTCGACACGGCCGGGCGCGGGGGGCCGGCTAGCGGGCGATGCAGCCGGCGAGGTGGTCGTTGACGATGCCGGTGGCCTGCATCAGGGCGTAGGCGGTGGTCGGGCCGACGAAGACGAAGCCCTTCTTTTTCAGGGCTTTGGACATCGCGACAGACTCGGGCGTGGTCGCCGGGACGTCGGCGTTCGTCCTGGGCGCCGGACGATCGAACGGCTGGAACGACCAGAGGACCTCGGTCAGCTCGCCGTCCGCCAGCTCCAGGAGAGCCCGGGCGTTGGAGATCGTGGCGTTGACCTTGAGCCGGTTGCGGACGATGCCGGGGTCGGCCATCAGCCGGTCGAAATCCTCCGGCCCGTACGCCGCGATCAGCCGCGGGTCGAAGTTGTCGAACGCCTTCCGGAAGTTGTCCCGCTTGCGCAGGATGGTGATCCAGGACAGGCCGGACTGGAACCCCTCCAGCGTCATCCGCTCGAACAGGCCGTGGTCGTCGCGGATCTCCCGGCCCCACTCCTCGTCGTGGTACCGGATGTACTCCGGGGCCGACGTCGCCCAGCTGCACCGCGGCTGACCGTCGGGGCCGACCACGGTCACCGGGTGACCTTGTTCTCGAGGCGCTTGAGGGACGTCCGCATCATCAGCTCGAAGCCAGGCCGGACCACCGCCCAGCCGATGCGCCCGAGTTGCCCGAGCGGCGGGATGACGTCCTCGGACCAGGTGAAGGTGCTGCCGCCGGAAGCAGGGGTGACAGCGAAGGTGCCGGTACCGCGGACGATGGTGCCGAGGTGCTTCACCGTGCACTCGCGCGGCGGATCCCAGTGTGTGATGACCATGTCGTCAGTGAACCCGAGCGGACCGACACTTGTGCGCGCCGCGACTCCACCGCCGAGGCCGCGGCCCTGGTTCTCGGTCGCCCAGACTCGGGTCAGCACCATCCACTCCGACTGGGCGTCCCAGTTGACCACCGCATCCCAGGCTGCCTGCGGGTCCAGCGGCAGGTCGATCGACGCCTCGGCGTGGCAGGTCGACTCGTCGGCGGTCATCAGTTCGGCCGCTGCGGGACGTTGACGTCAGGCGCCGCAGAGTGCCGACCCCGAGACGTCTCGTCGCCGTTCACTCCCGGCTCGTCCTCAGCTGCGACCGGCGTCTGCACGCTGGTGTGGTCCGGCGGCGGCTCCTTGGCCTGGAACCACGGCTCCGGCTCGGGCTTGTCGTCGTAGTTCGTGTGCACCAGTTCCTGCAACAACGGCGGCAACGGAACCTGAGCCGGTGGCTCCGGCTGATCATCCAGAGCCGACCGTACGTCGTGCTGCTCCCGCTCGCCCTGCTGTTCCCGCTCGCCGGCAACCGGCCGCGGCTCGCTCTCGCCGCCAGCCTGCTGGACTGGAGCGGCGGCCTGGTCCGGTCCGGCAACAGGCACAGAGGCCATCTCTGCCGCGCCGACCTCGCCCACCGGTACCACGGGCGCCGCGCTCGCCGGTGCGGTCTCTGCGGGAGCCGCGCTCGCCGGTGTGGAGTCTGCGGGAGTCGCGCTCGCCGGTGCGATGTCTGCGGCAACGCCGGTCGCCGGTGCGGTGTCTGCGTCAGCCGCGCTCGCCTGCGCAGGTTCTGCAGCAGCGGTGTCCGCTGGTACCGCGGGCTGGTCGACTGCCGTGATCTCGGCCGTGGCGGGCTCGAGTGAAGTCGACTCGGGCGAATTCAGGTCGGCTCCGGGTGCATCTGCCCGGGCAGGCTCGGCCGGGACGCCTTGGGCGGCGGCAGGCTCGGTTGCAACCGCTTCACTCTGAGCAGGCGCGGACTCGGCAGCGGCGGGTTGGACTGCGGCGGCCTCGGGCGAGGCTGCCTCTGCCGGGGCGCGCTCTGCAGCCGGCTCGACGGCCAGCGCCTCGGCCTGAGCCGACCCGGGCTGGGCGGGGTCGGGTGAGGTGGGCTCGGCGGCGGCAGGCTCGGCAGCGGGCGACTCGGGTGAGGCTGCTTCTGCCGGGGTGGGTTCGGGGAAGTCGCCGCCTACGAGGATGGGCTTCTGGAAGCCGGTGTCGTCGAAGTCGGCGGCGGAGTACTCGGAGCGGGAGGTGAAGCCCGCGCCTTCCGGGCCGTGCAGGATCGGGGTGACCGCGCGCTCGAGGTCGGCGATCCGGCGGTCGCGCTCGGCGACCTCCCGGGCGACCCGTTCGAGCAGCGTGTCGACCTCGTCCATCCGGTAGCCGCGCAGCCCGACGCCGAACCTGGCCGTCTCGAGATCAGCCGCGGTGAGCGCTTGCCGGGCGGGCACGGACATGTCGGGCCGGTCGTCGTACGCAGTACTCATGCCGCCCCACCGCCCTGAGGCGACGACGGCAACCGCTCCGATCAGGAGCACGACAATGAGCCCGAAGAACCACATCACGTGACCGATCGTGCCATGTCGGTGGACCTCACCGCACAACCGCTACAGGAATCAACTGCCATCCGAGCCCAGCCGGTGCGCCTCACGCCGCTCGCGGGCCTCCGGGCTGTCGGCCTCCGCCACGTCCCGGGCCGCGGCCGCGGCGGCCTCCTCGGCGGCGGCGTCGGCCATCTCGCCGGCCTTGACGATGTAGCTGATCGCCTCGTCCACGTCGTCGGTGATCGTGAACATCTCCAGGTCTGCCGCGGAAATCTTGCCGTCGGCAAGCATCGTCTCGCGCAGCCAGTCGGCCAGCCCGCCCCAGTACGACGTACCGAAGAGCACCACCGGGAACGAGGTGACCTTGCGGGTCTGGGCCAGGGTGAGCGCCTCGAACAGCTCGTCCAGGGTGCCGAACCCGCCCGGCATCACCACGAAACCCTGTGCGTACTTGACGAACATCGTCTTGCGGGTGAAGAAGTAGCGGAAGTTCATCCCGATGTCGACCCACTCGTTCAGGCCGTTCTCGAAGGGCAGTTCGATGCCGAGCCCGACGGACACGCCGCCCGCCTCGGAGGCGCCCTTGTTCGCCGCCTCCATCACACCCGGCCCACCGCCGGTGATCACCGCGTACCCGGCGGCGACCAGCTTGTGGCCGAGCTCCTCCGCCGCGCGGTACATCTTGTCGTCAGGTTTGGTCCGGGCCGAGCCGAACACGCTGATGGCTGACCCGAGCTCGGCGAGCATGCCGAAGCCCTCGATGAACTCCGACTGGATACGCAGTACGCGCCAGGGGTCGGTATGCACCCAGTCCGACGGGCCACGGCTGTCCAGCAGCCGCTGCTCCGACGTCGACTGCTGCACCTGGTTGCGCCGCATCACCACCGGGCCGCGCTGCTGCGAGCCCGGGGGACGGTCGGGGTGGATCGATGGTTCTTCCATACCCCCAGATTAGTGGGCGGACCCGGTACGGACGTGCTGGAACCGGGCGCGCCCTACGCCGTCAACCAAGTCCTCAACCGCTGTTCACACTGCTCGATCTCCGCCTCCGGCACGTACTCCTCCTGCTTGTGCGCGAGCAGCGGGTCACCCGGCCCGTAGTTCACCGCGGGGACCCCCAGCAGGGTGAACCGGGCGACGTCCGTCCAGCCGAACTTCGGCCGCGGCTCACCGCCGACCACCCGCAGGAACGCCGCCGCCGCGGGCCGCTCCAGCCCCGGCAGCCCGCCCGGCGCGGTATCCGTGAAGGCGAGCTCGAACCCCTCGAACACCTCCCGCAGGTGCGCCTCGGCCTCCGCCTCCGACCGGCTCGGCGCGAACCGGTAGTTGACCGTCACCGTGCACAGATCCGGTACTACGTTGCCCGCGACGCCGCCGCTGATGGCGACCGCGTTCAGCCCCTCGCGGTACTCGAGGCCGTCGATCGGCACCCGCCGCGGCTCGTACGCCGCCAGCCGGGCGAGGACCTCCCCCGCGGCGTGGATCGCGTTCTTCCCCATCCAGGAGCGGGCGGAATGCGCTCGCTCGCCGCGAGTGGTCACCTCGACGCGCATGGTGCCCTGGCAGCCGGCCTCGACCACCGCGTTCGACGGCTCCATCACCACGGCGAACACGCCCTGCAGCAACTCGGGGTGCGTCTGGGTCAGCTTGAACAGGCCGTTCCGCTCCGCCTCGATCTCCTCGCAGTCGTAGAAGACGTAAGTGATGTCGCGGTTCGGCTCGGTCAGCGTGGCAGCCAGCCGGAGCGCCACCGCGACGCCGCCCTTCATGTCGCAGGCGCCGAGGCCGTGGATCAGCCCGTCCGCGCGGCGGGACGGCAGGTTGTGGTTCAGCGGCACCGTGTCCAGGTGCCCCGCGATCACGATCCGCTCGTCCCGGCCGAGGTCGGTCCGGGCGACGACGGTGTTGCCGTGCCGCGAGACGGTCAGGTGCGCGAAGGCCGACAGCGCCGCCTCGACCGCATCCGCGAGCTCCTCCTCGGTGCCGCTCACCGAAGGGATGTCGACCAGCGCCTGGGTGAGGTCCGGTCCGGAGACGGTGAGATCGAGCTTGGCCATCAGTCTTCCTCTGCAGCTGGGGGCAGGAACACGCAGAACTCGTTGCCCTCCGGATCGGCGCACACCTGCCAGCCGATCTCGTCGTCCTTGCGCCGCAGCAGTGTCGCACCCGCGTCGAGCACCGGTTCCAGGTCGTCCGCCGTCACGTCCCAGTGGATCCGGTTCTTCACCGTCTTCGGCTCGGGCACCGGCACGAACACCCAGTACGGGAACGGCAATCCGGGCACGTTCTCCAGCCAGTACCACGGCTTGCCCGAGTTGTTCGCGACCTCAACGCCGAGCACGCCCGCCCACCACCGCGCCTGCGCCTCAGGATCCGCCGAGTCGACCACGAGTTCCATCAGCTTGTACGCCGGAACCTTGTCCCGCACGAATCCGCAGAACTCCCCGCCCTCCGGGTCCTCCATCACCGCCCAGTGCTGCTCGTCGGTGATCGGGCTCTGCACCTTCGCCCCGAGCCGCTCGAGTTCCTCGATCGAACTGGTGTGCAGGTCGAGGTGAACCCGCTGCTTCACCGTCCGCGGCTCGGTCACCTTGTTGATCCAGATCGTCTTCTCCGGCCGATCCCCGACCAACACCTCCGGATTGTCCGCAGGCGACGTCAACCCGAGGGCCTGCCCCCAGAAAGACGTCATCGCACTGGGACAAGCGACGTCCACACACAAATCCTTGAACCGGGCCAGAGCCATACCGCAAGGCTAGTAGCCGCCCCGGAAAGACCGATCACCCCGATCACCCACCGCGAGTCGTCACTCCCTGGCCACGCCCCTTTGAGCGGTCAACCCCTCAGAAGGCGGGTTGCACAGTCAGATTCTGGCGAGGCAACCCTGCCTGCGAGTGGTTGACCCCTCAGAGGGCGGGCCGGTACCACGGTGGGTCGCGCGCGGCGGGTGGGCGCGCGCGGCGGGTGGGCGTGCGCGGCGGGTGGGCGTGCGCGGCGGGGGCGTGCGCGGCGGGGGTCGTGGGCGGCGGGTGAGGTGGTCAGGCGCTGTGTTTGCGGTGGTAGTGGCGGTTTACTCGTTCTCGGTTACCGCAGGTCGGGGAGCACCAGGTTTGGCGGGGGTCGTCCTGGAGGAAGTACTTGACGCAGCGGGCGGCTGGGCAGGCTCGGAGGCGGGGGCGGTCGGGGCCGGTGAGGAAATCGATGCCGGAGCGGCCGATCGCGCCCAGGAGGAGTGGGAGCGGGTCCGAGGCTCTGGGCGACCAGTGGGTGATCGGGTCGCTGTCGTCGGGCCAGGCGAGGTGGGCGGTGCCGAGTTCGTCGGCGGCCTTGTTGAGGAGGCCGAGGGCTGTCGCGGGAGCGAGCAGGCTGTTCGCGTCGGCGCGGCTGGGTGGTGCCGGGCTGACGGCTCGGGCGAAGAGGGACCTGACGGCTCGGCGGATCTCCTCGAGCGGCAGGCGGAGCGCGTCACCCGCGGGCAGCGCGCCAGGGTCGAACGGTCGGCCGATCACGTTCTCGACGAGTGGCGTGTTGTGGTGGACCCACTCCCGTACGCCGGCGTCCGTTTCCAGGCTGTCCGCGATTCCGCCGTGTCCGTCGTGGCGGATCGTGGCGGCGAGTTCGAAGGCCAGCGCGCTCATGGCGGCGAGTCTAATGGGAAAGCCTCTTGCTGCCATATGAGTTTGCCGTCTAGGGTCTCTAACGGAATCAGCTCGATCTACCGTTAGGAGCAGCTGTGAGCCCTGAGCCGGCCGTAATCCCCGAGGTAAGAGGTGCCGTCGAGCGGCTGGACGCAGTACTGGTCGAGGTCGACGACTCCGCAGTACGGGCGCCATCGGGGCTGCCGGGGTGGTCGCGGGGGCACGTGCTGACGCACATCGCGAACTTCAGCGAGGCGATGACGCGCCAGGTCGAGGAGGCGCTCGCGGGCCGGCTGATCGAGATGTACGACGGCGGCCGGCCGGCGCGGGTGGCCGCGATCGAAGCCGGCGCGGGGAGATCGGCCGAGGAGCTCAAGCAGCACGTCAGCCGGGCGACCAAGGGGTTGATCGCCGCCTGGGATCGCGTGGACGACTGGAGCCGCCCAGTCCTCCATCGGGACGGCACTCTCGCGGACACGGTCTACACGGGCTGGCGCGAGATCGAGATCCACACTGTCGACCTGGCCCTGGAGCCGACCAGCGACCAGTGGTCGACGGAGTTCTGCCTTCACCTGCTCGACTTCCTCCGCCCACGCACCCCCGAAGGCACTCACCTGATCCTCCAAGCCGGCGAAACCCGCTGGGAACACGGCGAAGGCACTCCCGTCCTCCTCACCGGCACTCTCCCCGACCTCACAGCCTGGTTCGCCGGCCGCACCCCCGTCAACACCCTCACCGGCTCCACCCCAGCTCTACTCCCCTGGCCCTGACCACCCAGCGTGAACCGGCTGCCCCCACGTGGCTCACGGGTCGGTGGTGAACCGACAGTGGATTGCCCGGCACAGGTCTAAGGTTGTCGGCGGCGGACCACATCCATTGCGCCTGCGAGGTGAGGGCTTCGTGAGCTCGGGGAGATTGTTGTCAGCTGATCGCTCGCCGGCGCTTTCCGTCCGTGGGCTGGGCAAGCACTTCGGAGAGCGGGTCGCGTTCCAGGATGTGTTCTTCGAGGTTGGGTACGGCGAGGTCTTCGGCTTCCTGGGTCCGAACGGTGCGGGAAAGACGACGACCGTGCGGACGCTCGGCACTCTCATCGCACCGACTTCGGGCTCGGCGACTGTTGCCGGAATCCCGCTGACGGCTGAGAACGGGGTGGAGATCCGCCGGCGGATCGCAATCGTGCCTGAGTCACCGGGCCTGTATCTCCGCCTGAGCGTGACCGAGAACCTCGAATGCTTTGGAGACCTCTACGAGACGCCGGGCTTGAAAGATCGCATCCAAGATGCCCTGCGGGCCGTCGATATGACCGACCGAGCCGGCGACGCCTGCGGCACCTTGTCCAAAGGACTACGCCAGCGGGTCGCCCTGGCGAGGGCGCTGCTCAGCGACCCGGAGGTTTTGTTTCTCGACGAGCCGACGTCCGGGCTCGATCCAGTCGGCGCCCGCGATGTCCACGAGCTGATCGACGGGCTTCGGAATCGCGGCGTGACGATCTTCCTCACCACGCATCGGCTCGAAGAGGCCGAACGCCTCTGCGACCGCGTCGCGATCCTGAACACGACCTTGCGAACGATCGGCTGGCCGGCTGACCTCCGCGAACAGCTGTTCGCCAAGACGCTGGTCGTCCGGACGCTCGTCCCGCTCCCCGAGCCGGGGCGCGTCTTTGACGGCCTCCCGGCTGTCGACGGCTGGCACGAGAGAGATTCCGGTGCGTACGTCGTCTCCGTGTCCGACTCCGCGATCGCCGCGCCGGCGGTCACCCGCGCGCTCGTGGCTGCCGGCGCGGACGTGCTGTCGATCAGCGAGTCCTACCACTCCCTCGAAGACATCTACCTCGAGCTCATCGACGAGGACAACGAGGTAGGCCGGCGATGAGCGTGAGCAGGAGGAGGGTCAGGGCTGTCTTCCGCAAGGAGCTCCGCGAGTACCGGCGCAACACCTCGATCGTCGCGGCGATGGCCGTCCTCCCCTTGATCTTCGCCATCAACCCGCTGATCGCCGTCTTCGCCCTGCCGGCGTCATCCGCGGACTCACTCGCGCAGGGCAACACTCTGCTGTACCTGCTGGGAATACCGGCCGTCGTGCCCGCATTGATCGCCGCGTACTCGGTGGTCGGCGAGCGTCAGCAGGGCACGCTCGAGCCTGTGCTCACGACGCCGATCCGTGGCGAGGAGTTTCTACTGGGCAAGGCGCTGGCGTCCTTCGTTCCGTCAGTCGCGATCTCATTCGCGGTCTACGCGCTTGTCCTCGCCTGCGTCGGGGTGTTCGCAGCTCCGGGTGTGGCATCGGCGCTGTTCAAAGGCCGGGAACTCGTCGCCCAGGTGCTCTTCACTCCACTGCTCGCCGGCTGGTCGATCTGGGTCGGCATCGCCATCTCGGCGCGATCGAGCGATGTCAGGGTCGCGCAGCAGCTCGGCATGCTCGCGAGTCTCCCGTCGGTCGCGGTGTCGACACTCGTGGCGTACGACGTCATCCATGCCAGCCTCGGACTTGGTATCGGCCTCGCGGTGCTGCTCCTGGTGCTCGACGTTCTCGGCTGGCGGATCGTGTCAGCGATGTTCGACCGCGAACGCCTCATCACGGGCTCCAAGTCCTGAGGTGCAGCCACCTCAGGGCCCGATGCGACAGCCGGATGCTCTACGAGACGGTGAAGTCGTCGACCTGGATGAACGTGTCGAGGCCGGGAGCGGTGAAGGCGGCATAGACAGTGACCTCGTGGACTCCCGCCGGGATGGTGACGGAGACCTCGTGGTGCACGTAGCCGGTGGAGGCGCCGAAGGTCTTTTCGCCCATGACCTGACTGCCGTCAGCGCCTAGCCGTACTCCGAAGCGGCCGTCGCCTGCGGGCAGGTTGGCTGAGGCGTTGATCCAGGAGCCGAAGGTGTACTTCGTTCCCGGGGTGACCGGGACCGTCTGGGTCAGGGCGCTCCAGCCGGTGCCCGACGTGCGGATCCAGCCGTTGTTGGCGCCGGAGTGGGCGAAGCCTAGGCCTCGGTCGACTCCGTTGAAGGCCGATCCCTCGAAGCTCCAGGCGGCCTTGCCACCGCCTGTGCCTTCGAATCCGCCGTCAGCCAGTTGAGCGGCGTACCGGATGGCGACCTCGGAGACCGTGGTGAAACCACGGGTCCCACCAGGCAGACCGATCACGCGGACGCCGTCGGTCTCGACCGGCGGGAAGGTCAACGTGAACGTCGTGTTGGCCCCGGCCGACGCGTCACCCGGGTAAGCAGGTGACACGGTCTGGGCGCCGACCTCGATCCACGAGCCGTTCTGCTTGACCTGGACCCGCGGCCGCCCCGTGAACCAGCCACCTTGGGCGGAGACTGCGCCCGAGGTGAAGTCGACCCGGTTCACCTTGTGCTTGGCCGGCCACGTGTAGCCCCACCACGAGGAGCCCTTGACCTCGTCATCGAAGTCGCTCTCGCTACCGGTGGTCGCGCCGTCGTTCAGCAACGCCGGGCTGCCGGACTGCGACGACTTGGAGATCGCGACAGCGCCCGTCGTCGGCGCCGCCAGGTTGGTATCCGACGGCAGGTCGGTCGCCGGTGCCGAGGACGAAGGCGTCAGCACCATCTTGCGCAGGTTGAAGTTGTAGACCGAGGTACCGATCCCGCCGCCACCGCACGGGCAGACGTTCGCCTGGAGATAAACGGTCTTCCCGTCCGGCTGCAGGAACTTGGACGGGATCGTCACCCCGTACCCGCCGTACTTCGAGGTCGTCCATGGGTAGCCGCCGAAGTCCTTGCTGAGGAAGTGCTTCCACGGACCCCAAGGCGTCGGCGATTCGTAGAACTCGAAGGTGTACTCCGTCCACGACGTGTAGACGTACCGCTTCTGCTGCGGCAGGTAGGTGACGCCGCCCTGCGAGATCACGCTGAGGTTGCTCGCGTTCGTGCCGTAGGTCTGGGGGTAGAGGCGGCGCTGGTCCGTGAGCACCGGCTTCCGGTCCGCCACCTTGCCCGACCACGAGGGCTTGCCGCGGTCGTTGCTCCCGGTATAGAACTCCCAGCCCGTGCGGTCCTGGACCTTCGCCTTCGGCACCCGGGCCATGAACACGTCCTGCGGATCGGCGACCGTGTCGTCGAAGGAGTCCCGCCAGTTCCCGTCCAGCCCGTAGGCGTAGACGTACCCGTCGGGGGCCGCAGCGCCGCCCTTGCCGAAGTCGGCGAACCAGATGGTGGTGAACACGTGGTCCGAGAACATCGGCTTGCGCTTGTCCCAGGTCCAGGTGCGCCCGTGGTCGGTGGACTTCGCGATCGTCGCCGCCGGTACGTCGTTGAAGTCGAGCGCGAGATCCTGCACCGCGAGGTACAGCGTGTCCCCGACGCAGACCATGCCGGTGGGCTTGCGGTTGTACCCGGCGCCGCTCCAGATGGAGCCCACCTGGTCGCCGCGGGCGATCGTCGTACCGGAGAGGCTGCCGACGTCACCCTTGATCTCGTTCACCGCGATGTCGGCGAAGTCCTGGTCCAGGCTGAACCCCTTGCCGTCGCCGTTGGTGGCGTAGACGTTACCGTTGCCGGCCCAGCAGGACGGCCAGAGGTCGCCGTCGCTCTTGCTCGGCATCCCCGTCGTCCCGACCGTCGCAGTACCGACGTAGGTGCTGGGGGCCACCGGTCCGGCCGGCGCACCACCCGCGGACGAGTCGGTGAGAATCGCGGCCGTACCGAAGACCAGCGGCAGTACGGCGAGTAGGGCCCCATGCTTCATGACTTGCCTTTCCGGCTACTTGAGACCGGTGGTCTTCATCGCGTCGACCAGGCGCTTCTGGCCGGCGACGAACACCACGACGGTCGGGATCGCCGCGATCACCGCGGCCGCGAGGATGAGGTTCCAGGCCGAGGCGTACTGGCCCTGCATGCCGGAGATGCCGAGCTGGATCACTCGCAGGTCCGGGTTGCGGGTGATGGTCAGCGGCCAGAGGAACGCGTTCCAGTTGGCCAGGAAGAACAGCACCGACAGGGACGCGAGCACCGGCCGGCTCAGCGGCAGGATGACGCTCCAGTACCGCCGCCAGTACCCGCAGCCGTCCAGGTCGGCCGCCTCCTCCAGCTCGCGCGGGATGTTCAGGTAGTACTGCCGGAGCAGGAAGATGCCGAAGGCATGGAAGATGCTCGGCACGATCAGCCCGGCGTAGCTGTCCAGCAGACCGAGTTGCTTGGCCACCAGGAACAGCGGCACCAGGATCACCGGCAGCGACACGAGCAGCGTCGACATGATGCCGGAGAAGATGATCCCGCGGCCGGGGAACCGCAGTCGGGCCAGCGCGTACGCCGCCATCGAGTGGAAGAACAACGCCACCACCGTGACGACCACGGAGACGATCGCGCTGTTCATCAGGAAGGTCGGCAACGGGATCTTCAGCAGCACGTACTGCAGGTTGTCGAGGGTCCAGGTCGACGGCCACCCGAAGGAGAACACGTCCTCGGCCGGCTTCAACGCGCTGATCAGGATCCACAGCAGCGGCGCCACCGCAATGATCGCCAGCACGTGCGCCAGGATCGGGAAGAACCTAGTCCTCATCGAAGCGACCTCCTCGCGTGAAGGCGAACATCAGGCCGGTGCAGAGCACGAGGATTCCGACGACGACCGTTGTCAGCGCGGCGGCGTAGCCCATGTTGTTGAAGGTGAACGCCTGCTCGTAGATGTAGAGCACGACCGTACTGGTGGCCCGGGCGGGACCGCCCTTGGTGAGTACGTAGACCAGGTCGAACGCCTGCAGACCGGTCACCGCGCCGATGGTCGAGTTCACCACGATGAAGAAGCTGGTCGGCCGCAGCAACGGCCAGATCACGTACCGGAACCGCTGCCAGGCGCTCGCGCCGTCGATCTCGGCCGCGTCCTCGAGCTCCTTCGGGACGTCCTTCAGCCCGGCCAGGAAGACCAGCATCTGGTAGCCCATCAGGAACCAGACGCTGATCACGACATAGGTGCCGAGCGCGAGGGACGGCGTACCGAGGAAGGACACGTCGCCCAGGCCGAGCGGTGCCAGCAGGTTCGAGATCGCGCCGCGCTTGTCGACCAGCAGGAACTGCCAGATCAGGCCGACCACGACCAGGCTGACGACGTTCGGCAGGAAGAACGCGGACCTGACCCAGCCGATCCCCTTGAAATGGTTCCGGACCAGCATCGCCAGCGCGAAGCTCACCACGAAGGCGATCGGCACGAAGGCGACCACGTAGATGCCGGTGATCTTCAGCGACGCCCAGAGCTGGTCGTCGGAGCCCATCAGCTTGTAGTTGGCCAGGCCGACGTACTGGTAGTTGCCGAAGCCATCGACCTTGAAGAACGCGACACCGAAGGCCAGCACCATCGGTACGGCGACGAAGATCAGCAGGCCGAGGACGTCCGGCGCGAGGAAGGCGTACGCCGCCAGCGCCTCGCGCCGCTTCTTCGTCATCGGCGTCTTCTCGCGGGCCGTCCGAGCCAACACCTGCGGCCGGGACGGTGGTGCGCTGGTAGTCGCTGTCATGTGATGGGCGCGCCCTGGTAGGTCTTCAGGAAGGTGTCGATCTTCTGCGCCGCGTCAGCCGCCGCCTTGCCGGGATCGGCGCCGTTCAGCTGGCAGGCCTGGATCGCGTCGGCGATCGGCTGGTACACCTCCGGTGGGAACCGCGGCTCCGGCTTGCCGGTCGGGGCGATCTCGCTGACGAACTTCTTCAGCGCGCCCTCGGCGAAGGCGCCCTTGGCGTCCGCGGCCTGCTGGACCGACTTGCGCGGCGGCACGTTGGTCTTCACCACGGTGTTCCACTGCCGCTGCCGCTCGATGCCCTCGGCATCGGTCGAGCCGAGCGCCCAGGTGATGAACTTGGCCGCGGCCTCGGGGTTCTTGCCCTTCGAGTTCGCCACGAAGGCCCAGCCGCCGAGGTCGGTGGCCGGCTTCCCACCGTCGGGAGTCGGGTGCGGAATGATCCCGTACTTGAAGTTCTTGGCCTTGGTCCGCAGGTCCGAGACGGCCCAGATGCCGCTCTGCTGCATCGCGACCGCGCCCGAGCCCAAGTTGGACACGACGTCGCCGCCGCCGTCACCGAGCGCCTTGCGCGGAGCCACCTTGTTCTTGATCGTGTCCTGCCAGAACTTCAGCGCCTGTACCGCGGCCGGCGAGTCGAAGGCGACCTTGCCGTCCTTGATCGGGGTGCCGTCGCCCTGCCAGAGGAACGGGTACCAGGTGAAGTTCTGGTAGTAGCCCGGCAGCGTCTCGAACATGACGCCGTTGCGCTTGTCACCGGTCAGCTTCTGGGCGACGGCCAGCGTCTGGTCCCAGGTCTTCGGCAGATCGGCCTCAGACAGGCCGGCCTTCTCGAACGCGGCCTCGCTGTAGTACATCGCGAGCGGCTCGATCTCCATCGGCAGGCCGTAGATCTTGCCGTCGACGCTGCGCGCTTCCAGCAGACCAGGCAGGTAGTCCGCCTTCGACTCGGCCGGCAGCGCGGACGACAGGTCCTGCAGCACACCGCCGTTGTAGTAGCGCAGGAAGTCGCCCGGGCTGATCAGGAAGATGTCCGGGCCCTGCCCCGACTGGAACGCCGTCTGCAGCGTGGTGCCGCTGAGGTAGTCCTTGCCGGGGATGTAGCGCAGCTTGACCTTCACGTCGTTGTTCGCGTTCCACTGCTCCGCGAGCGAGACGAACCACTTGCTCTGCGGACCGTTGTCGTCGGCCGGTCCGTAGAAGTTCCAGAACGACATCTCCTTGCCGTTCCCACCACCGGCGTCGTCGCCACCGCAGGCGGTCAGCAGGGGTCCCGCGACGGCCGAGGCGGCCAGCGCGCCGAGACCGCCGCGCAGCACGGATCGCCGGCTGACTTGCCTCGCGGGGAAGGGGGTTGCGGACATCACGGGCTCCAGGAGGTCTCGTCCGGCCCAGACGGGCAATCGATTTCTCGCAATCTACGAGTGCCGCCCGGAGCGGTCAAGACTTACGGCCGGACGAATTTGACCAGGGATCGCGATCCGCCTTATTTGGAACAGACTCACCGCGTTTCGACCAAGGTGCAGACGTTGACACTCGCTCGCTTGGCTGCCTAGTCTTCGGAAATCGATTTCTGACGATTGACCGGAAAGCGGGTCGAGGATGCCAGTTGTGCCGAACCGTGCGAACGCCCAGCGCACGGCCGACGAGCTGCCGCGGGACCTGGTCACCCGGGGGCTCGACGCCGCCCGGAACGCGATCGAGACCGAGGCCGCCGCCGTCTCGGCGCTGGCGGATCGGCTCGACGGAGTCTTCCTGGACGTGCTCACCGCGGTCGCCGCCTGCGAGGGACACCTGGTCGTCACCGGCCTCGGCAAGTCCGGACTCGTCGGGCGTAAGATCGCCGCCACACTCGCGTCGACCGGGACGCCGGCGACGTTCATCCACTCCGGCGACGCGCTGCACGGCGACTCCGGCGCGGTCACCTCGCGGGACTTGGTGCTCGCGCTGTCCGCGTCGGGCGAGACGGCCGAGGTGTGCGCGTTCGCCCGGATGCTCACCGAGCGGGACATTCCGGTGATCGCGATGACCGGCGCCGAGGAGTCGACCCTTGCCGAGCTGGCGACGTACACGCTCGACACGATGGTGCTGCGCGAGGCCGACCCGCTGAACCTCGCCCCCACCGCGTCGACCACCGCCGCCCTGGTGATGGGCGACGCCCTCGCCTGCGCTCTCGTAGTACTGCGGGAGTTCACCCACCACGATTTCGCGCGGTTCCATCCGTCCGGGGCGCTCGGCCGCAAGCTGCTCGGCCTCGGGGAGGACGCATGAACGAGCGGAGCGAGTTCATCATCAAGTGCAGCGCGTGTTGTGCCTCATCCGCGCGCGGAGCGAAGCGAGGACGCGGATGAGCAAGTACGACGTCTGCGTGCTCGGATCGTTCATGAAGGACCTGGTGGCCAGCGCGGACCGCCGGCCGTTGCCCGGGGAGACCTTGCACGGCACCGGGTTCGCGGAGTTCCTCGGCGGCAAGGGTGTGAACCAGGCGATCGCCGCGGCCCGGATGGGAGCCCGTACTGCGATCGTCGGCACCATCGGCGACGACCGGTACGGCGAGGAGTTCCTGGACCTGCTGAAAGCCGACGGGGTCGACACGGACTGGGTCGTCCGGCATCCGGAACTCGGCACCGGCGTGGGCCTTCCGCTGGTGCTCCCGGATGGCAGCAACTCGATCATCATCGTGTCCCGCGCGAACTCGGCGATCACCCCGGCCGATGTCGAGGCAGCCGCCGACCTCCTGACGTCCAGCGCGGTACTCAGTGTGCAACTGGAACTCCCGGTCGAGGCGAGCAGAGCCGCCCTCCAGCTCGCCTCGACCGCGGGCGTCACCACGATCCTGACCCCGGCTCCGGTCGGGCCGGTCGATCCGTCGCTGGCGTCCTTCGTCGACATCCTGGTGCCGAACGAGGTGGAGGCGGCCGCACTCACCGGGCTCGACTGCGACGACGAGTCCCAGGTGCCGGCGATCGCGAAACGGCTGGCCGGCGAGTGGAACCTGCGTGGTTGCGTGATCACGCTCGGCTCACGAGGCGCCTACGTGCTCGACCTGGTCGCCGGTATCGAGGCGCGGGTGCCCGCGCATCGGGTGGCGACCGTGGACACGGTCGGCGCGGGCGACGCCTTCTGCGGATCACTCGCGGCATCACTCGCCGCGGGGGCGACGCTTTCGGACGCAGTACGGCTGGCCAACGCCGCCGGGGCGCTCTCCACAACAGTGAATGGCGCGGCCGCTTCAGCTCCCGACCGGTCGACCGCCCAGGCGCTTCTCGACGCGCAACCTTTTGATCAGTCGCCTTTCCCGGTCGGACAGCCGCCGCCGTGAGATCCTAGTGCCGTCAAGGCGGCAGACAGGCCTCAAGCGGGGAGCGAGCATGACGACGATCTACGACGTCGCGCGTAGATCTGGCGTATCGCCGGCCACCGTCTCGCGGGTGCTGAGCGGCCGTCGCAACGTCGACCCGGAGTTGTCGGAGAAGGTCCGGGCTGCGGTCGCCGAGCTCGGCTACCGGCCGAACGGGGTGGCGCGGAACCTGCGCCGGGCGAGCACGAACCTGTGGGCCGTGGTCATTTCCGACATCGAGAACCCGTTCTTCACCTCGCTGGTCCGCGGTCTCGAGGACGTCGCCCAGACCGAGGGCTACCACGTGGTGCTGTGCAACTCCGACGAGGACCCGGCCAAGGAGGCGGCGTACGCGTCGGCGGTGCTGACCGAGCAGATGGCCGGCGTGGTGATCTCCCCGACCTCGACCGCCGAGGGTGTCCAGCTGCTCGATGGGGCCAAGACCCCGATGGTGCTGATCGACCGCCGGGTCGAAGGCGTCGAGGCCGACACCGTGCTGGTCGACAACGAGCACGGCGCTTTCGAAGGCGTCAACCACCTGATCGACGGCGGCTACCGCGGGATCGCCTGTATCACTGGCCCGCGCCGCGTCAGTACCGCGATGGACCGGCTCGCGGGATACCGCTCGGCCCTCCGCGCGGGCGGGATCCGCTACCAGAAGGACCTGGTCCGGCACGCCGACTTCCGCGAGGCCGGTGGCTACGCCGCGATGGAGAGCCTGCTCGACCTGCCCGAACCACCGGAAGCCCTCTTCGTCACCAACAACCTGATGACCGTCGGCGCGCTGGAGTGCCTGGCCAAACGAGGCATCCGCGCCCCCGACGACATCGCCATCGTCGGCTTCGACGACATCCCCTGGGCCGACCTCGTCGTCCCCTCCCTCACCACCGTCGCCCAGCCGACGTACGAGCTGGGCCGCACCGCCGGCCTCCTCCTGAAGGACCGCATAGCCTCCCCCGGCCGCCCCCCATCCACAGTCACCCTCCGCACCGAACTCCACATCCGAGCCACCTCAGCCCCGAAGAAGTCCTAGCCGAAACCGCGGCCGAGGATCTGCTCGCAACTGCTAGGCTGAGGTCCACGAGGCCTTCGATGGCCGCGGAGAGAACGCCAGGTCTGCTGCCAGACCCTTCCGGCTCGGTTCGGTTGCGGCGCTCCGGACCATCGAAGGCCTCGTTCTATTTCAGAGCCCCTCCACCGGCCACCACGGATACGCCTCCATCGTTCCCGGCAATGCCAGAACCTTGAATCCGTGGCCCAGGCTCTCCCCTCGCGGTGGTACCGCGGTCGCCTGTCTCGTCAACGTAGGCACGGACCAGGGGCCGCTCGAAGTACATGTGACGGACTCTATGCAGAACAATTCCCTGTGAGGCCCGCCAAGCAACATCTGTGGATATCTGCCCCGAAATGCCCCGGCCTGGCCGGTGATCTGCCCCGAAGCAGCAGATCAGCCAGCTGCAACGCGCTGGGGTTCCACTGTCCGGCGGGGGTCGTAGTGCGGGACCCAGCGTGCTAGCCAGGCGGTGCCGGTGATTGTGAGGGCGCCTAGGGCGAGGCTGGCTGCGGCTAGTGGGGCGATGAAGGTGATGGCGCTGATCAGGATCGGGCCGATGACGCTGCCGAATTCGGCGCAGAAGGTCCAGCCGCCGAGGAACTGGGCGCGCAGGGTGGGTGGGGAGGCGTCGGCGCCGAGGGTCTTGACGATGCCGGAGCCGAGGCCGTTGCCGATGGCCATGAAGATGCCGACCGCGAGGACGCCGATCATTGCCGTGGACAACGGCAACGCCAGCATGCCGAGGCCGAGCAGGAGGGTTGACGGTACGGCGATCCAGACGCGGCCGAGGCGGTCCATCACCAGGCCGGCCGGGTAGAACAGCAGCATCTCGATGCCGTTGGTGATGCCGAAGATGATCGACGTGTCGGCGGCGGAAAGGCCCAGATGCTCGCCCCACAAGGGGATCAGGCTGGTCCGGGCCGCCCGGGCGACGGCGATCACGAAGACGCCGGCGCCCAGCGTGAGGAACGTCCGGCGGTTGTCCCAGAGCACCTTCTTGATCGGCTGGTGTTCGGGCTGGACCGGGTCGCTCAGATCCCGCGGCTCGCCGGCCGTCAGCAGCACGATCGCGGCCGCTGCCGAGCCGGCGATCCCGACGCCGTAAGCGCCGGAGATGCCCCAGAGGTGACCGGCGAGCGCGCCGAGGAAAGGGCCGACGAACAGGCCGATCCGGCTGACTCCGCCCAGCGTCGACAGTGCCCGTGCCCGAAGTTCCACTGGGACGACCTCGGTGACGTAAGACTGTCTCGCCAGGCTGAACACCGCACCCGCGAGCCCGGCGACCAGCAAGGCGAGGCCGAGCAGCCACGGAGTACGGATCAGCATCGCCGCAGTCCAGGCGACCATGCTCACCAGCGCCGCGACCAACAGCGCCCGCCGCTCACCGATCCGTACCACGAGCGCGCCCGCCGGCAGCGACCCCGCGAACTGCCCGATCCCCAGCACGCCAACCAGGAAGGCGGCGAACCCCACCGAGGCCCCAAGGTCCAGCGCAGACAGCGCGACCACCGGAAGAACCGCCCCCTGCCCGACCGCATTCAACACAGTCGGCCCGAACGCCGGCACCGCAATCCGCCACAAACTGAACTCCGCCACGCACCCTCCAGCCATTTATCTCGACATCAAGATACATGACCTGAAGAGACCTCGGGCATGGTGTTCTCGGGTGACGGGATGTCGGACTACCGGGTGGGTTGTCCTACTCGGCGAGGTGGTTGTCGGCGTAGGCGTTCATGGCTGCTTGCATGAATTCGACCAGTGAGTCGTCGCCGTTGCCGATTGTCTGGCGGAAGCGGTCGTCGTCTGCGTACAGCTGGCCCAGACCCTTGTATGCCTCGCGGGTCGGGGTCCAGAACAGGCAGGTGACCTCGTAGTGCAGCTGGATCAGGTCCTGCACGCTCATGTCGAGCACGTCGGCTCCTTCCGCCTTCAGGGTCGCGAGCCCTTCGTGGACGCGGGTGTAGCCGGTCCGGGCCTTCTCGGCGTCGGCCTCGGTCCAGCCCTGCATCCGCTCGTTGCTCGCGTCGACGGCCTCGTCGCCCCAGCGTTCCCGGGCCTCGGCCTCGTACGGGTTGTGCTCGAATCCTTCGAATACCTTGCGTGGCTCCATCTCTCCTCCTTTCCTCAGGTTCTCGATGGTCGAGTCGACGGTCCGGATCAGTTGCCCGAGGCGCAGTTGTTCGCGCAGCAGCCACTCCTTGTGCCGCCCGAGCACCTGGATCGTGCTGGCGTTGCTCTGCTTCGCCAGCACTTCGGCGACCACGTCCAGGCTGAGCCCGAGTTCCCGCAGCAGCAGGATCTGCTGGAGCCGGAGGAGCTGTTCCTCTTCGTAGTACCGCCGCCCGCTGCTCGCAGTACGGGCTGGGACCAGCAGACCGATCGCGTGATAGTGCCGCAGGGTCCGCGACGTGACACCCGAGTCGCGAGCCACCTCGGCGATCGACCAGGCCACGGCCGCACCGTCCTTCCACTCGTGCCCGGACTTTCCGGCCACACCTAGGACGGTAGATGTTGTCGCTACGTCAACTTCAAGGTGATTAGTGCGGCGGCGGAGGCGGCGTGTTGCCGGCTTTGATCCACTCGACGCACGCCCGGGCCGATTCCTCCGCCGACCGGACCCGGAGCCCGGCCGCCACAACGCGAGCGTTGGACAACTGGAAGGTGCCGTCGTTCGAGCCGTCGTGCGGCAGGTGGAAGCGGTCCACAGCGGGATCCCAGTCGATGGGCAGAGCAGCCGGTACTGCGGAACGCCAGGCATCGGCGAGTTCCGACATCGTCGTTGTCGAGCTGACCGCGTTGAAGGCGCCGCCGGGCCCGTCGATGGTCAGGCGGAGGAGGAACGCGGCGAGATCGCGGGCGTCGAGGTACTGGATCGGCTGCTCGGGGCGAGCCGCGCACTCCGGAGCGTTGCCGGTGGCCAGCGCTTCGCCCCAGTTGCCGAAGTCCGGGTTGTAGGGGCCGACGACGAAGCCCGAGCGGACCGAGGCAGCGCGCGCTCCGTACACCTCAGCCAGGACGCGCTCGGCTCGCACCTTGTGGGGGCCGTAGAGGTCCATCGTGAACTCGTCGTCGCTGGCGCCTCGGGGCCATGAGAGGAGATCAGCGTCCTCGGTCATCCCGGGCTGGGTCTTGCATGCGTAGACGGCGATGGAGGACATGAAGGTGTACCGCGCGACGCGGTGCTGCAGGAGTTCGGCGGTACGGCGTACGTCGCCGACCAGGAAGCCGGACAGGTCGATCACGCCGTCCCATTCGCCCACCTCGAGCGCGTCGGGAGTGGCTCGGTCGCCGATCAACTGCTCGGCCCCGGGGAAGAGTCCCGGGTTGGTCAGCCCACGGTTGAACAGGGTGATCTCGTGGCCGTCGCGCAGAGCCGCCTCCACGACGTGACGGCCGAGGTTCTTCGTACCGCCGAGGATCAGCAGCCTGGTCACAGCTCGTCCGTGAGGTCGTCCAGCGCATCCGAGCGGTCGTCCAGTTCGTCCGCGAGGTCGGCCAGCTCGGCCAGTAGCGGCCCGATCCAGTCCTTCGATTCAGGCACGGTGCGGTGGCCTTCCTCGACGATCCAGCCGAGCGCGATCGTGATGAAGCAGATGCCGCCGACCGTCAGTTGCCGGCTCACCAGGTCTTTGTCTGCGCCGGCGGCATCGAGGTAGTGGGCGACGATCGGCTCCGACTGGTGGCCGTAGGCAACGGCATCGCGGACCAGCGTGTACAGGTCGCTCAGGTGCGGCGCGCAGTACGACAAGGGCCAGTCGACTGCGGTCCACCGCGTGCCGTCCGTAACGAGATTCTTCGGCACGAAGTCGCCGTGGATCACGGCCAGCGGCGCCTGACGATGCAGGTCGCCTAGTGCCGCAACAGCCTTCACCAGCAGGTGTTCCCGCAGATCCGGTTCCATCGGCTCGATCCGTTCCACCAGGTCGACGAGGCGCTCCTGGGTGAACCCGCTCGGCTCCTCCACCGGTTTGGCGCGCATCGACGCCAGCAACTCCGCCGCGGCGAGGAACCCCTCGATGGTCGGCTCCTGCTCCAGATTCACCCGCCCGACATCGGCAAGCACCAGCAGTACTGCGTCGTCCGCGCGGGCAGACCGGATCAGCTCCGGGGCGGGTAGACCGAGTGGGACGACCAGCCGCTCGTATACCTCGGCCTCACCGCTCTGGGCGTCGCTGCCTCGCTTGACGATCACGCTGCGAAGCCCGTACGACAGCCGCCAGACCTCGGAAGAGCCCCACTCCCGCAGCAGCTCCCCCTTCAGCGCGTCGACGTCGGGCGCCTGGGTGGCCTCGAGCACGGCATCGGCGACAGGTTCCAGCCAGACGGGACGCATGCGGAAAACCCTTTCACAGGATGCGGGCTCAGCCCGACTGCTTTTCGCAGGCGGCGAGGATGCGTGCCACGATCCGCCTGGCGACCTCCGCGGGGTCGAAGTCGGTGACGATCCGATGTGGGCCGCTCTCAGCGGCGGTGAAGCGGGTGAATCCATCGCTATCCACCTCCACCAGACCGGCGCCGAAGGTGAACAGGTCCGGCTCGACCAGCATCAGCACCGCGGCGGGATCGTGCGGGACGTTCGAGTCCTGGTCACTGAACTTCCAGAACTGCCGCATCTCCGCGGCCAGCAGCCGTCCGAGCGCCCCGGCCTGCTCGATCTGCGCCACCACCGCTCCGCCCAGACGGATCCGCTGGGTCTGCTCGATCCCGATCGCCGTGATCGGCAGATCGGAGGCGAAGACCGCCGCGGCCGCGTCCACATCGCACTTGATGTTGTGCTCGACCTTCTCCTGCGAGAAGTTCCCGCCCATCAGATACAACGCCCCGATCGCCCGACCAGGACGGTCGACCGCCTCCGCGACATTGGTGAGCGGCCCGACGGCGACCACCGTCGACGACCCGGCGAGCAACCCGATCGGGTCGACGTCCTCGCTCACCTGCTCCCCCTCCAAGTCCGGCAGCAGCGCGCCCTCGTGGCCCGCCCACCAGACCTCTCGCCCGGATCGCGGCTCGCTCCGACCCGGCACGACCGGCCCGACCTCGCACCCCGCGTGCGGATCCGGCACCGGCGCTGTCCGCGAGACGCCGAGGTGAACAGGTCACCGGTCGTCTGGCAGGCTTTGGGCATGACTGAGAACGCCACCCGCGCCTGGGGCTTCGGCCTCGCCACCGTCACCGCTTCGGGCACCGTGCTGGACGTCTGGTACCCGGCCCCGGACCTGGGTGTCGCTCCCGATGGCGCGAAGGCGCCGGCCGAGCTGATCGCTGCCGAGGGCAACGACGACCTGCGCCAGGTACGCCGGTCCGTGGTGCTCGCCGAGATCGTGCTGGACGACGCTCCGGCCGATACCGCGGACGCGTACCTGCGGCTGCACCTGCTGTCCCACCGGCTGGTCCGCCCGCACGGCATCAACCTGGACGGCATCTTCGCCGCCCTGCCGAACAACGCCTGGACCTCGCACGGCCCGGTTCCGGTCGAGCAGGTCGAGCAGGTCCGGCTCAGGGCCCGCGCGGCCGGGTTGCACCTGAGCGTGACGAGCGTCGACAAGTTCCCGCGGATGACGGACTACGTCGTACCGAGCGGTGTCCGGATCGGCGACGCGGACCGGGTCCGGCTGGGCGCGCACCTGGCCGAGGGCACCACGGTGATGCACGAGGGCTTCGTGAACTTCAACGCCGGAACGCTCGGCACCTCCATGGTCGAAGGCCGGATCGTGGCCGGTGTGGTGGTCGGCGACGGCAGCGACATCGGCGCGGGGGCCTCGATCATGGGCACCCTCTCCGGCGGCGGCAAGGCTGTCATCTCGATCGGCAAGCGCTGCCTGCTCGGCGCCAACGGCGGGATCGGCATCTCGCTCGGCGACGACTGCGTGGTCGAGGCGGGGCTCTACGTGACCGCCGGCACCAAGGTCACCCTGCCGGACGGCAGCGTGGTGAAGGCGCGCGACCTGTCCGGTCAGCCGGGTCTGCTGTACCTGCGCAACTCCGTCACCGGTGCCGTCGAGGCGCGGCCCCGGCAGGGTGAAGGCATCACCCTCAACGAGGCCCTGCACGCCAACGCGTGACCAAAGCCCTCTGCGTGACCAAAGCCCCAGGGCGCCGCGCGAACCAACGTGACGCCCAGCACGTCAACCACTTCGTGACCCGACTGACGGAACCCGCCTGCCGGTACCGCGCGTTGAGACCGGTATGCCGATGAAACGGGGCGCGGTCGTCGCCATAGGCGCGGTGGGCGCGCTCGCGCTTGCCGTCGGCGCGGGGATCTCCTGGATCGGCGGCAAGGAGTTCGGCCCGTTGCTGCCGCCCCGCGAACAGTGCGAGGCCACCGTCGGCGGCGCCTCGGTCGTGGTCGACCTGGAGCAGGCGGAGTCGGCCGCGATCATCGCCGGAGTCGCCGTACGCCGCGGGCTGCCTCCGCGGGCGGCGACGATCGCCCTCGCGACGGCGTACCAGGAGTCCGGGCTGCGCAACCTCGCCCACGGGGATCGGGACTCGCTCGGGTTGTTCCAGCAGCGGCCCTCGATGGGCTGGGGTACCGCGACGCAGGTGCGAGACCCCCACTACGCAGCGTCGAAGTTCTATGACGCGCTGGTGAAGGTGAAGAACTACCAGAACCTCGCGGTGACGGTCGCGGCCGACCGGGTCCAGCGCAGCGCCTTCCCCAACGCCTATGCCGATCACGAGGACGACGCCCGCATCCTGGCGTCGGCCCTGACGGGTCAGTCGAAGGCCGCGTTCAGTTGCACGGTCAACACGGCGTCGCTGCCGGCGGAGACCATGGGTAAGAGCGGTCTGACGCCGCGCGCCGAGGCCGTGCGCAAGGATCTCCTGGCAACCTTCGGAACACTGTCGACCGGCGGCTATCAACCTGGCGGTCTGAGCACCGGGCACATGGAAGGCTCCGCGCACTACGAGGGACGCGCGGTCGACATCTTCGTCAAGCCCATCTCGGCCCCGAACACCACCAAAGGCTGGGCTCTGGCGCAGTATCTGGTCGCCCGCGCCGAGCACCTCGGCATCAAGACGGTCATCTTCAGCGACCGCATCTGGACCGCCGGAGGCCGCTCCGACAGCGGCTGGCGCGACTACCAGGCCCCGGACCGCCCCGGCAACAAAGCGACCCTCCGCCACCTGGACCACGTCCACGTAGACGTCATCGAGCAGTAGTCCCCACGGGGCTCCTCCGTCGCCCGGCTCCCACCCGCCCCGGTTCGCCGCTGCCTCCGTCGCGTTCCGGAGGATCTGCCGGGCGACGGCGGATGCGCGTGGGGGGACGCAAACACCCGGGCGACCGTGGGTCACCCGGGTGATGGAGCCACTCGGTTCTTTCGAGCCGCGACCTAGGAGCGGCGAACCAGGGGCAAGGTTTACTCGTCGTGCTCCTGTGGGGGGAGGGCGGCGATGAAGGGGTGGTCCTTGTCGATCTTGCCGAGCTTGGAGGCGCCGCCGGGGGAACCCAGGTCGTTGAAGAAGTCGACGTTCGCGGTGTAGTAGTCCTTCCACTGCTCCGGAGTGTCGTCCTCGTAGTAGATCGCCTCGACGGGGCAGACCGGCTCGCAGGCTCCGCAGTCGACGCACTCGTCGGGGTGGATGTAAAGCATCCGGTTGCCCTCGTAGATGCAGTCGACGGGGCATTCCTCGACACACGCGAGGTCCTTCAGGTCAACACACGGCTGCGCGATGACGTACGTCACTGGTACTCCTCCTATGGCCAGCAGTCGCAGCGGACTGGTGCTGCGTGCGGTATTCCTGATGCTCGAAGTTGCTGCGGCTACCTAGTATCACGGTAGTACCAGCCCCACTCTGCCAGGAGTCCGCATCGTGTCAGGCCTCAGTGCCCGTGATATCGGCCACCGTGTCGTAGTTCGCCACCGGCTGCCGGGCGGCCAGCTGACCGATGTGCTCGGGGTGCTGCAGTCGATCGACTCCGCCACCCTGGTTGTCCGGCATGCTGACAGTACGCTTCATCCGATCCGTTGGGAGGATGTGGTGGCCGCCAAACCGATCCCCCCGCTCCCCCTCCGGCCGGTGGACGTGGAGCAACTCTTCCTCACCACCGCGCTCGGCAGACCCGCTGTGGAGACCTCGTACGTAGGGCAGTGGCTGCTGCGGGCGTCGTCAGGGTGGACCGGCCGGGCGAATTCCCTCCTGCCCGCAGGCGATCCGGGCATGTCCCTCAGCGACGCCCTCAAGCACGCGGAGGACTTCTATGAGGAGCGAGGCCTGCCCGCGCTGGCCCTGGTACGCCTGAACAGCCCCGAGGCCAATGAGCTCCAGGAGCACGGCTGGAAGGACGCCCGCCCCTGGCAGGCCGACGTACTGGTCATGCACACCTCGCTGGACCTGGTGAACGCCGCTCCGGAGTACGAGGTGACTGTGAGCCCTCAGCCGGACGCAGCGTGGTACGAGACGGCCTTTGAAGGGCCTGTACCGGCTCCCGCGCCGGCAGTGATGGAGGGAGCGCCTCACGCGGCCTTCGCCTCGGTCTCGCTGGACGGGCGGGTCGTGGCGGTCGGCCGAGGCTCCATGACCGGCCACTGGCTCGGAGTGGACGCCGTGCGGGTCGACCCGCAGTACCGGCGCCGCGGGCTCGCAACGGCGGTCCTGCAGGGCCTCACACGCTGGGCAGGGCCTCTTGGCGGCCGCCGCAGCTACCTGGAGGTGGTCGAGGACAACATCCCCGCCATGACCACCTACACGAACCTCGGGTACGCAGAGGCCTACCGCTACCGGTACCTAGCCGGCCCGGGGCACCAGCCGGAGAGCTGACCCCGCCCCAATCAAGGCAAGCCCAGCAAACCCCGCCAGCACTGCGCTCAGCGCGCCCGCCGGCGAGGTAGAACCACTAACCAGCGCGGCGTAGATGGAGCCGGCCACCGCCACCCCGAGCGCCCCGGACAGCTGCGCATTCGTGGCGACGACCCCGGACAGATCAGACGCGTACTGCGTGGGCATGGCTGAGGTGATCGCCCCGATGAGCGTGTTCGAGCTGAACCCAAGCCCCAGGCCGCCGATCCCCAGCAGAGCGAACAACAACGGGCCAGAGCGTCCACCGAGCACCAGATAGGCCAGCACGGCGAGGTAACCCACCACCAGCAGCGAACACCCGATCACCGGCATCCAGCCGAACCGCTCGGGCAGCCGCGGCAGGATCGGCCCGGCGAGCCCGAACGCTGCCACCCACACCACCATCGCGAACCCCGAGTACGCCGGGCCCTTGCCGAGTCCCTGCTGCAGGTAGAGCGCCAGGACGAAGAGCAGCGCGAAGTACCCGGCTGTGGTGACACCGTGGGCGAGCAGACCCGCCCGCACCGCGGACGACCGCAGTACCTGCCGGGCGATCAGCGGGCGGCCACCTGCCGCAGCCGCGCGGCGCTCGCCCTGTTCGAACAGCACGATCATCGGGACGCTCAGAGCCAGGCAGATCCAGGCCCAGGCCGGCCAGCCGCGCTCCGAACCGAGCAGCAACGGCACGATCACCAGCAGGACGGCCGCGGACAAGCTGACCACGCCACGGAGGTCGATCGACTGCCGCTCGTCGTGGACCCCATCGGCCGGCAGGCGCCGCAGCGCGACCAGGGTGAGCCCGATCCCGATCGGCACGTTGATCAGGAAGATCGGCCGCCAGGCGGTGCCGAACAGGTCAGCCGAGATCAGCAGACCGCCGAGCACCTGTCCGGCGACGGCTCCCCCGGACAACGCGATCGAGAAGAATCCGAGCGCCTTCACCCGCTCCCGCCCGGCGAAGTGCAACTGGATGCCGCTCAGCACCTGCGGCACCATCAGCGCGGCTCCGGCGCCTTGGACGAACCGGGCCACCGTCAGCGAGTAGACCTCCGGGGCGATCCCGCAGACCAGCGAAGCCGCCGTGAACACCTGTAGCCCGAGCAGGAAGACCCGGCGGTACCCGAGCGACGACCCGAGCCGGGCCCCGGTGATCAGCAGCACCGCGAAGGCGACGACGTAGCCGGAGACGACCAGGGCGACCTGGCCCTCCGAGGCTCCGAGGGTCGCGCCGATCGACGGCGCAGCGGTGTTCGCGACCGCGGTGTCCACGTTCGCCATGAACTGCCCGGTCAGCAGGATGGCGAGGATCGCGGTACGGCCTGTTGCGGGTCTGGTGTCAGCAGTCGTTGTCCACACGCGGGTTGAACGCGCCGTGGGTGCCGGGTGTGAGGGATGGGGATCGGTAAGGTCGGCGCATGGCAGAGGTGGCGCGGCCGGAGTACGCAGGCGACTACGAGGGCACGGTGCACGTCGAGTACACGCCGCACCCGGACGACGGGGTGGCCGATCCGGGCGAGATCGTCTGGACCTGGGTGCCGTTCGAGGAGGACCACCACCGGGGCAAGGACCGCCCGGTGCTGGTGGTCGGCTCGGACGGGCCGTGGCTGCTCGCGTTGATCCTGACCAGCAAGGACCACGACCGCGACGCGGCCGACGAGGCCCGCTGGGGACGCGTCTGGCTGGACATCGGCAACGGCGCCTGGGACAAGGAAGGCCGCAACAGCGAAGTACGGCTCGATCGCGTACTGCGGGTCGACCCGCGGCAGGTCCGGCGCGAGGGCGCGGTGATCGGCGAGACCATGTTCAACACGGTCGCCGACCACCTGCACGAACTCCACCGCGCCTGAGACCTACGAACGACAAAGGCCGCTCCCCAGCAGGGAGCGGCCTCGATCGGGTGATTCAGCTCGGCGGACGAGTCGTCGGCGAGGGCTTCGACGTCCCCGGCGTGGGCGGGGTGTTCGGCGGCGGGGTGCCCGGCTTCGGGCCGCAGCGGATGTCGTCGGCCGCGTTGTACTTCGTCACGAAGGACTCGGTCTTGACCCGCTGCCCGTTCTTCGCGAAGTACCGGTAGATCCTGATGTCGAAGCCGCCGGTCGGCGCCTGCGGCCGGCAGTCGGCCGCGGTGTTGTAGACCAGGCCCGGCGCGCGGGGGTTGGTCCGCGCGGAGGCGCCGGCGGTGACGTCCCAGACCTTGGTGCCCCAGATCTTCACCGTGATGCTGCCCTGGCTGCCCGGCGTGGACGCGGTGAACAGGGTCTGCACGAGGACGCCGTGGCCGGAGTCGTTCAGGAACTTCAGGTCGACCGACGGCCAGGCCACGGTCGCCTCGCGACCGACCGGGTAGCGGCTGATGTAGACGCTGTGGGCCTTGTGCTCGACATCCTTCAGGCCGGCGAAGAAGGCCGCGTTGAAGGTGGTGGTGGCCGACTGCGAGACGCCGCCGCCCAGGTCGAGGACGAACTTGCCGCCGTTGATGATGTTGCCCTCGGTGAAGCCGTTCTCCTTGGTGCGCTCACCGACGATCTTGTTCAGGCTGAACGTCTCGCCCGGCTTCAGCAGCGTGCCGTTGATCTTGCGCGCCGCGGTGCCGATGTTCACGTTGCGGTAGGCGGCGTGCGGGAACTTCGTGGTGAACTCCCCCATCACCTCCTTGATGCCGAGCGCGGTGGCCGCCTCGGTGGTGACCTCGGCCTTGGATTTGGACAGGCCGACCGCGGCCCTGCGCTCACCCTCGGGCTTCGGCAGCACGCCCAGGATGGCCGGAACCACCTTGTCGCGGGCGACGACCATGCCGTCGACCGCCGGGACCACCTTCGGCCTGCCGGCCACGATCGCCACCGACGCGTCCTTCGGCGGCGTCTCCAGCTCCTTGAACCGCTCGGCGAACAACGGCTCGAGCATTTTCGCGTTCAGGCTCGGCGTGAAAGAGCCGTCCTTGGCGACCAGCTTCAGCGCGGGCGCGAGCTCGCGCGGCTTCAGCTCCACGCCCTTGTCCCCGACGGTCAGCCGGATCGGCCCGGACATCGCCGGTACGGCGTACTCGGCCATCGCCTTGTCGATGGCGTCGGTCCCGGCCTTCGGCTTGGTGACGCCGACCGCCAGATCCTTCGGGTTGCCGTCGGACGGGAAGCCCGAGACGACCGTCTCGGTGGCCTTGGCGTTGTCGAGCTGCAGGCCGTCCGCGGACGGGTGCTGCACCGCCTTCGCGTTCTCGAAGGTGATGGTGCCCTCGGTCGCGGGCCGGTTCACCTGGGTGGCGAGCTTGTCGATCGCCGCCTTGAGCTTGGCGTCGTTCTTCTTCACCACCGGGTCGACAGCGTCGCCGCCGGTCATCGCGTTCCAGATCCGCGCCGGGTTCAGGCTCCGCCCGGCCCCCGCGTCGGCGACGGTCGCGTCGACGTCAAGGCTGAGCCCCGCCTCGACCGGCTTCACCTGGAACGTCGAACCGCCGGCCTTGACCTTGATCGGCAGCACCAGGCGATCCTTCAGCCCGGCCTCCAGCTTGGCCTTGGCATCCTTCTCGGACAGTCCACCGAGGGGAATCCCCAGTACTGTCGTGTCCCCCGGAACCTTGTCTCCGGTCAGCGCGAACGCCAGACCGTACCCGAGCACGAGCACCCCGAGTCCCGCCGCGGCGATGATCCCCGCGAGCTGATTTCTCCCCACCGGACAGAGTCCTCCTGCTCGAACCAAGTGACAGCAACGGCACATACTACGGGACGGGCAGGTGTCAGCTGCCCCCGAGTTCCCGGTACTGCCCCGCGTAGTAGATCAGGGGACCGGGGTCAGTCGCCTCGTTCGCGGCCAGACTGATCACCTCGCCGACCACGATCGTGTGGTCGCCGCCGTCGTAGGTCGCCCAGGTCCGGCACTCCAGCCAGGAGAGCGCTCCCTCGATCAGCGGGCAACCCGTCTTCGGCCCCGCCGCAGTGGCAACGCCGTCGAACTGGCTGAGCAGGTTCCGGCCCGAGTGGGCGAAGCGTTCCGCGAGGTCACGGTGACTCTCCGCGATCACCGAGACGGCCCAGTACCCGCAGTCGAGTACCGCGTCGTGCATCCGGACGCCCTTGTCGACGCAGACCAGCACCAGCGGAGGGTCCAGCGAGACCGAGGTGAAGGCGCTCGCCGTCATCGCATGAGCGACGCCACTCTGCAGCGTGCTCATGATCGTGATCCCCGACGGGAACCGGCCCAGCGCAGTACGGAAGTCCCTGGGCGCGATGCTGCCACTGGGATCCGACGTCACCACTGCAGCCTAGAGGCCCTCACTGGTTGATGCCTCAACAGTGGGTGTGGGGACTGTCACTTGCCTTCTGCAGGCAACTCGGTAGCGAGGGAGGGCTTAGCACCGCCCTCGCTACCGGTCAGCAGGCCCGCGGCTCAGCGAATCACAGGCCGGCGAAGAGGTCGTGTTCGAGGCCGTCCGGGCCCGGTGCGGCGGTGCCCTTCACCAGGCGGTAGGCCTCGCTGCCCCAGATCTCGTTGCCGTTGTTGTTGGAGAGGGCGAAGAACGGGCCGTCCACGGTGATCTGGGTGGCGTGCGCCTTCATCGCGTTCATCTTGCGGTCGATGTAGCCGTTGGCCTGAATCACGCAGTCGAGGAAGCGGTCCGGGGTGATGAACGGGCCGAGCGGTCCCTCCGGGTCCAGCCCCTCGAAGGTCGTGGTGTCGCCCGACTCACGCAACTTGCGCAGGCTCTCCCGCATGCTCGACTCCGCCATCGCCATCCAGTAGATCTTGGCGATGTCCCAGGCGGGCCCGAGGTCCTCCCGGTACGACGGGGCGGCGGCCAGGGCGGCCGCGTAGGTGGCGACCCGGTGAGCCTTCACGTGGTCGGGGTGTCCGTAGTTGCCGTACTGGTCGTACGTCACCAGCACCTGCGGGCGGAGCTCGCGGATGACCGGGACCAGGTCGTTCGCCGCGGTCAGCAGGTCGGCCTGCCAGAAGCTGTCCGGCCGGGTCTCCGGCGGGACGGCCGCGTTGCCGTCGTCGTCGTAGATCATCCCAGTGTCGCGGTACTTGCCCGGGCTGCCGAGGAACCGGTGGTCCGTGACCCCGAGCTCCTCCATCGCGGCGGCCAGCTCGCCGATCCGGTGCCCGCCGAGCTGGTCGGTCTGGTCCGCGGCCAGGTGGGCCAGCTCGGGCACCAGCACCTCGCCCTCCTCGCCGAGGGTGCAGGTCACCAGCGTGACCTGGGCGCCCTCGGCCACATAGCGCGCCATCGTGACGCCGTTGTTGATCGTCTCGTCGTCAGGATGTGCGTGCACCAACAGCAGCCGGCGGTCTGGAAGCTCACTCATGGCGCCAGCGTACGTTGGCGCGGGGACAGTCCCGCTCAGCCGAAGCGGCGGACCAGCAGGCAGCCGGCCTGGAAGCGCGAACGCGCTCCGAGTCCCTCGATCAGGGCGCTGATCTCGGCCCGGACGGTGCGCAGCGAGAGACCGAGCTGCCGTGCGATCGCGGCGTCCTTGGCGCCGGTCGCCATCAGCCGGCCGATCGTCACCTGGCGGCTGGTCAGTTGCTTCGCGGCAGCCGGGGTCCGGCGCCGCGAGCCCAGCTCGTAGACCTCACAGACGACCTCCGGTGCGAAATCCTCGCGTCGCACCGCAGGAACAGCCTGGTAAACCGACATCCACATCTCCTCCCCAGTTGTCGTGCGGGGTCAATTCTGGACTGGTACAGACCGCTCCACCAGGTACAACCCATACAGTTCACCCATACAACTGCGGATTTTCCTGGAGGTGTCAGCGGGTGGATTCGCAGTTCGCGGCGCTCCTCCGCAGACACCGGACCGCCGCCGGCCTGACCCAGGACGAGCTGTCGGTCGGCTCAGGCGTGAGCGTGCAGGCGATCAGCACCCTCGAACGCGGCACCCGGCGCTACCCCCAGCTGAGCACCGTCTCCGCCCTGGCCGAAGCGCTCCATCTGGACGCCGACCAGCGGGCCTCTCTGGAAGCCGCAGCCTCGCGCCGCGGCAAGACCACCTCACCGGACAAGCAGCGCCCCAAGCCCCCGATCAGCGCCTCTCCCCGGCAACTGCCGTTCGCTACCGGCGACTTCACCGGCCGGGTACGAGAGCTGGACATACTCACCCGCCACTTGATCGCTGCCAGGGGTGCCAGCGTCACGGCGATCACCGGCATGGGCGGGATCGGCAAGACCACCCTGGCCGTGCATGCTGCGCACCAGGTGGCTGACTACTTCCCCGACGGCCAGCTGTACCTGGACCTCCGCGGCTTCGGCATCGGCCCGCCACTGGAGCCGCTGGAGGCCCTGACCTATCTGTTGGAGGACCTGGGCGTGACGACGCCACCCGACCTGGCCACGGCCTCAGCACGGTTCCGTACTGCGCTCGCCGGGCGGCGGCTGGTCCTTCTCCTCGACAACGCCTCCGACAAGGAGCAGCTCCGCCCCCTCCTGCCCGGCGCGGGTGGCTGCGCCGTCCTGGTGACGAGTCGCCGGAGCATGGCCGGCCTTGGTGGCCGCCAGTTCCAGCTGGGCGAACCACCGCTGGAGGAGTGCATCGAGATGCTCCGCCGCATCTCGGAGCGACCGGACGCCCCGGAGGACGAGTGCGCCGAGGTGGTCCGGCAGTGCGGTGGCCTGCCGCTGGCGATCCGGATGGCCGGGGCCCGGCTGGCCTCCCGCCCGACCTGGCCGGTCGCACACCTGGCCGAGCGCCTGGAGAACGGCCGCCGCAGGCTGGACGAGCTTCAGCTGGACGACTCCGGCGTACGGGCGACGCTGGTGCTGTCCATCGAGCAACTCGCGGGCAGCGACGACCCGATCGACGTACAGGCCGTCACGATGTTCGCGCTGCTCGGGTTGTCGGACTGTATGGAGCTCACGTCGGCCCTGGCAGCTGCTCTTTCGGACAGCCCTGAGCCAGAGGCTGTCGTCGTACTGGAGCGGCTGGTGGACGTGCACTTGCTCACGACGCCCAGCCCAGGGCGGTACAGGCTGCATGACCTCGTACGGGTCGCCGCCCGCGAGCTTGCCGACCAGATGCTGTCGGAGCAGGACAGGGCGGCGGCGACCAGCCGCTGGGTTCGACGGGTGTCGGCTGTCGTCTGGAAGGCCAGCGAGTACGCCGGGCACGGTGCTACGCGCGAGACGTGGCTCGACAAGGAGTGGCTGGCCGCTGCCGACGACCTCTCCGGCCAGGAGGAGATCGTTGCCTGGTTGGACGTCGAGCGGCCCGGACTCCCCGCGATCCTGCAGCAGGCGACCCAGGAGCACCCGCAGCTCGCAGTACAGCTGGCTGTCGGGCTGAACGCCTACTACACGCTTCGGCGGGCGTGGATCGAGTGGCTACAGGCCAACGAGGCCGTACTGCGCCTCGTCAGCGGTCAGCCCGATCGAACGGCAGAGGGCCTCGTGCTCCACGACCTGGGCGCGGCTCACGCCGAACTCGGCCAGTACGAGCAGGCCGTGGCCCCCCTGCGGCACGCGATCGACGCGGCCGAGGCGGCGGGAGACGGCAACCTGCAGGCACTCTGCCTGAGCAGCCTCAGCCACGTCCTGGAACGCACCGGCAGGACAACCGACGGCATCCCGTACGCCGAGCGCGCCCGGGAGATCGGCCTGAGCCTCGGGATCCCGCAGCGAGCCGCCTGGGCATGCCTCGCGCTCGGCATGCTCTACCTGAAGACGGGCGCGGCCGAGACAGCTCAATGGCACTTCAACGAGGCACTGGACCTCCTGGTCGAGCCGGGGATGGAGCGCCACCGCGGTCAGGTCGCGCAGAACGTCGGAGTCGCCTACCGCGAAGCCGGCCAGTACTCCGTGGCCAGCGACGCCCTGCACGAGAGCCTGGACCTCTACCGCAAGGCGGGCGCGGCCACCCGGCAGGCCGAAGTACTGAACGAGCTCGGCCGCCTACGGATGGCGGAAGGACGCTACGACGAGGCAATCGCCCACCAGAGCGAGGGATTGGCCATCGCCGGCCAGTACGGCGACTGGCTCTGCGAGGCGGACATCCGCAAGAGCCTCGGCGAGCTCCACCGAGCCCAGGACCGCCTCCCCGAAGCCCGCCGGGAATGGCGAATAGCCCTGTCCATCCACGAAAAACACAACGCCCACGGCGCCACCGACCTCGAGCAACTCCTCCGCTCCACCTGAAAAGCAAAGGCAAAGCGGGGGCGACGGAAGGCTATGGCGCGGGCGAAAGGGGCGGCGGGAGGCGAAGGGGCGGTTCCCCGAAGGGAACCGCCCCTGTATCGCTTTTGGTGCTATGGGCCCTGCTACTGACTCAGTTGGCCTTCTTCAGCCCGATCTGGGTCAGGTCCGGGATACCACCCGTGTTCGGGTCTGCCACTGCGTTGTCGATGTTGGAGCCGACGACGTACACGTTGAGGTCCTGAACGGTCGGCACCAACGGCGCGGTCTTCATGATCTCGGTGTACAGGTTGGCCAGGCCATCCTTCAGCTTGGTCTTGTCGGTCTCCTTCTCGAGCGTGGCCATCTGGTCCCAGCCGGCCTGGCTGCGACCGTAGTTGTTCTGCGCGGCCTTCCCCGGGGCGGTGGTGTCCGGCCCGAGCACCGGCGGCACGATGGTCGCCAGCGTCGCCCAGTCGTAGCACCAGCCGGCCGTGATCAGATCGGTCGCCGACGCGTCCTGCTGCTGCGTCGAGTAGTAGTTGTCACCCGGGATCTTCCGGATGTCGACGTTCACGCCGATCGCCTTCCAGGACGCCTGAGCGGCCTCGGCCGCCTTGACGGCCAGACCCGAGTCAGCGGTGCCCAGGACCAGCTTCTCGCCCTTGTAACCGGCCTCGGTCAGCAACTGCTTCGCCTTCGCCGGGTCACCCTCGGGCGGAGCCTTGAAGGTCTCCTCCGGCTGGTACCCGTCCAGGTCCTGCGGAATGATCGAATCGACCACCGCTGCGAGCCGCTCGCCGCCGCGCCCGTCGCGGTAGCTGGTCCGGTCGAGGCCGTAGTACAACGCCTCACGCAGCTTCTGGTTCTTCAGCAGCGGCTTCTGCTGGTTGAACGCGATGTAGCGACGGCAGATGTCGGTGCCCTGGACCACGCGGTCCTTGACGTTCGCCTGGTTCGTCTTGGCGATGTTCTCCGGCTGGACACCGGCGAAGCTCACCGAGCTCTTGTCAGCCGTGCCGTCGGCGAACAGCCGCTGGTCGACGGTCGCCTCAGCGTCACCGAACTTGAAGATGAACTTGTCCGGCAGCGCGGTGCGCAGCGGGTCGGACTTCGCGTCCCACTGGTCGTTGCGGACCAGCACGAGCTGCTTCTTGCGGCTGTAGGACTCGATCTTGTACGGGCCTGTAGCCACCGGGTGGTTGTCATACGCGGTCTTGGTGTCCTTGGCGACCGGTACCGGCGACCACACCTTCATGCTCGCGGTGCCCTCGAAGGTCGGGACCGGACGGTTCAGCTTGAAGACGATCGTCTTGTCGTCCGGCACCTCGATCGCGGTGCAGCCCTTGCCGCCGTTGTTGCCGGCCACGTACGGGCCCTTGTAGCCGGGGCAGTCGAGGTACTCGTGCGCGTACGGCGCACCCTCCTGCATGTCGGCGGAGAAGGAGCGCTCGGCTCCGTACTTGATGTCGGCCGCCTTGATCGGCGTGCCGTCCTCGTACTTCAGCCCGTCCTTCAGCTTGAAGGTCCAGGTCTTGAAGTCCGGCGTCGACTCGTAACTGTCTGCCAGGTCGTTCTCCAGGATGATCTTCTTCGCCTTGGCGTCGTAGCGGTAGTCCGTCAGCGTCCGGGTGATCAGCTTGCCGATCATTCCGGAGTCGGTGACGAAGTTGCGCTGCGGGTCGAGGTGTTCCACGTCGTTCACGTGGTAAACGGTGACGGTGCCCCCCTTGGCCCCGGCCGTGCCCTGGGTAGTGGACGTGCCTCCTGCGTCGTCGCTGCTGCCGCCGCAAGCGGCGGCCATCAGGGTCAGAGTGACCCCGGCGGCGATCGCCTGTCCTACTCGTTTGGCGTGATTCATAGCCAGTAATTCCTTCCTTGTCATGACGTTCCACGCCGGGTCGCGGCGGCCTGAGAGGTCATCTCCGTCATTTCGCGGTCATCAACTCACGTATTCACAAGCAGCGCAACGAGTGTGGATCCCGTTCACCAGATCGTGATCGCTTCAATGCTTTCGCTAGATCTTGCAGCTACTCTCCGCAGTCGTCAGATCACATCGCGCTCCTCCGGGAAGTGACAGGCAGCCTTGTGGCCGGGTGCCCCGATCTGGAGCAACGGCGGCTCCTGCTCGGCGCAGATGTCCTCTGCTTTCCAGCACCGCGTCCGGAACCGGCAGCCCGACGGCGGGTTCAGCGGGCTCGGCACGTCACCGGTCAGCCGGATCCGCTCACGTTGCCCGGTCGCGTCCGGGTCGGCCTCGGGAACCGCGGACAGCAGCGCGTGCGTGTACGGGTGCCGAGCGTGGTTGTAGAGCTCGTCCCGGTCGGCTATCTCGACCACCTTGCCGAGGTACATCACGGCGACCCGATCGGAGATGTGACGGATCACCGACAGGTCATGGGCGATGAACAGGTACGCGAGGTTGAACTCGTCCTGCAGGTCGTCCAGCAGGTTCACGATCTGCGCCTGGATGGAGACGTCGAGCGCCGACACCGGCTCGTCACAGACGATCAGCTTCGGTCGCAGCGCCAGCGCCCGGGCGACGCCGATCCGCTGCCGCTGACCGCCGGAGAACTCGTGCGGGTAGCGGTTGTAGTGCTCGGGGTTCAGCCCGACCCTTTCCATCAGCGTCTGGACGGCCTTCTTCGTGCCGCCCTCGGTCTTCACCTTCTGGATGTCGAACGGCGCCGCGATGATCGTGCCGACCGTCTGCCGCGGGTTCAGCGAGGAGAACGGGTCCTGGAAGATCATCTGGATCTCGCGCCGGAACGGCCGCATCTTGGCCCGGCTCAGGTGGGTGATGTCCGAGCCCTCGAACCGGATCGTGCCGGCGGTGGGCTCGTCCAGCCTGGTCACCAGCCGGCCGGTGGTCGTCTTCCCGCAGCCCGACTCGCCGACGACGCCGAGCGTCTCGCCGGTGTGAATGCTCAGGTCGATGCCGTCGACCGCCTTCACCGCTCCGGTCTGCTTCTGGAGGATGATGCCCTGGGTGATCGGGAAATAGCGCTGCAGCCCCTCGACCTCGAGCAGCAGCTCCCCCTGCCCGGGCCGCAGGGTCCGGCCAGCCTCTTCGACCGACGTCGACATGCTCACGATCGCTCCTCGTGCTTCGGGGCCGGCATCACAGGTTCGGCTTGATCTGCTCGGCGAACAGCCGGCTGCGCTGCTCGGACTCGATGTGACAGCGGACCCTGTGCCCGCCGGTGCCGATCTGCAGCAGCTCGGGAACTTCAGCGACGCAGGAGTGTCCCTCGACGTACTGCTGGTAGTCGCAGCGTGGCTGGAACGGGCAGCCATTGGGCAGGTTGATCAGCGACGGCGGAGTGCCCCGGATCGACTTGAGCCGGTGGTCGCCGCCACGGTTCACCCGTGGGATCGACCCGAGCAGCCCCCAGGTGTACGGCATCTCCGGCCGGTAGAAGATGTCCCGGACCGGTCCGGACTCCACCACCCGGCCGCCGTACATCACCACTACGTCCTGTGCCATCTGGGCGACCACACCGAGGTCGTGGGTGATGATGACGATCGCGGAGTTGAACTCCTTCTGCAGATCCATCATCAGGTCGAGGATCTGGGCCTGCACGGTTACGTCCAGGGCGGTGGTCGGCTCGTCCGCGATCAGCAGCTGCGGGTCGCACATCAGCGCCATCGCGATCATCGCCCGCTGCCGCATACCGCCGGAGAACTGGTGCGGGTAGTCGTCGAACCGCTTGCTGGGGGACGGGATGCCCACCCGGTCGAGCAGCTCGATGGCGCGCTTCTTCGCCACCGACTTCGGCGCGTTGTTATGCACCAGGTAGGCCTCGACGAGCTGGTCGCCGATCTTGTAGAACGGGTGCATCGCCGACAGCGGGTCCTGGAAGATCATCGCGACCTGCTGGCCGCGCAGCCGGCGGATCTCGGGCACCGACATCGACACCAGCTCAGCGCCGTCCAGCCAGATCTCACCGCTCACCTGCGCCTGGGTACCCTTCTGCAGGCCCATGATGGCCAGGCTGGAAACGCTCTTGCCGGAACCGGACTCGCCCACGATGCCGAGGGTCTTGCCTCGCTCCAGGGTGAAGCTCAGGCCGTTGACCGCCTTCACCAGGCCGTCGTCGGTCGGGAAGTGCACCTGCAGGTCCTTGAGCTCCAGGAACGGCCGGCCGGTCCCGGTGCCCGCGGTCGCCGTCGTTGTCACAGACTCGGTCATTGGTCTCCTCGTCGGGTCAGGACAACCGCACGCGCGGGTCGATGAAGGCGTACAGAATGTCGACGATGATGTTCGCGACGACCACGAAGACCGCGGCGAACAGGACCACGCCCATGATCGCCGGCAGGTCGTTGCTGAGCACCGAGTCGATCGAGAGCTTGCCCAGGCCGGTGATGCTGAAGATCTGCTCGGTGATCACCGCACCGCCGAGCAGGCCACCCAGGTCCAGACCGAAGATGGTGACGATCGGTGTCAGCGCGGCACGCAGTCCGTGCTTGAACACGACGGTCCCCTCACCGAGGCCCTTGGCCCGGGCGGTGCGGATGTAGTCCTCGTTCATCGTGTCGATCATGTTGGCCCGGGTGAGCCGGGTGTAGAGCGCCGCGAACACCAGCGCCAGCGTGATCCACGGCAGGATGTAGAACTGCAGCCACTTCGCCGGACCGACGGTGAACAAGGCGGCGTTGGCCGTGTCGGGGAACGGTATCCAGTTGAGTTTGACGATGAAGGTGAACAGCAGCAGATAGCCGAACACGATGGTCGGGAACGAGACGCCGAACAGGGCGATCCCGACGCTCAGCTTGTCCAGCCACTTGCCCTTGCGCAACGCCGCCAGCAAACCGAGCAGCACGCCGAAGAACAGCCAGAGGACCGCGGCCCCGGTGGCGAGCCAGAAGGTCGCGGGGAAGGCTTCGGAGATCGAGTCCCAGACCGGGACGCCGTTCTGGTACGACTCGCCGAAGCAGGGCCACGGGCACTTGCGCTCGCTGCCCTCGGTGCCGATCATCCGGCCGCCCGGGTTCACCAGGCCCTTCATGTATGTGCCGTACTGGACGATCAGCGGGTCGTCGAAACCGTAGGTCGCGTTGACCTGGGCAATCGTCTCGGTGTTGCAGTTCTTGCCGCAGATCAGCAAAGCCGGGTTCGCCGGGGTGACCCAGAAGAGAAAGAACGTGATGGCGCTGATCACCCAGAGGATGAGCACCGTCTGCAGCAGCCGGCGGATCAGGTAACGGCCCATCGGGTCAGCTCCTCCCGGCTCGCGGGTCGAGGGCGTCGCGCACGGAGTCGCCGAGCAGGTTGAACGCCAGCACGGTGATGAACAGCGCCGTGCCCGGGAAGAAGAGGTAGAGCGGGTTGCTCTCGATCCAGTCCGACGCGTCGTCGATCATCCGGCCCCACGAGGCGGTGGGCTCCTTGATACCGACACCCAGGAAGGACAACGCGGCCTCCGCGGTGATGTAGCTCGGGATCAGCAGGGTGGTGTAGACCAGCAGGGTCGGGATCAGGTTCGGCAGGATCTGCCGGAAGATCACGTACGCCGGGCCCGCGCCGAGCGATCTGGCCGCTTCGACGAACTCCCGCTCGCGAAGGGACAGTACCTGGCCGCGAACGATCCGGGCCAGGTACGCCCAGCCGAAGAAGCCGAGAACGAACATCAGCACACCCATCCGCAGCGTGTTGTTGTCCGGGATGCCGAACAGGTCCTGGCCGCGGTCGGCGATCACCGGCGTCAGGGCCATCACGAAGAGCAGATACGGGAAGCTCAGAATGATGTCCATCAGCCGGCTGAGCAGCGTGTCGACCGTGCCGCGGAAGTAGCCCGACACCATCCCGATCACGGTGCCGAGCACGATCGCGATGATGGTGCCGCCTAGCGCGACCAGCAGCGAGACCCGGGTGCCGTAGACCAGCCGGGAGAAGACGTCGCGGCCGTTCTGCGGCTCGACGCCGAGCCAGTGCTCGCTGCTCATGCCGCTGCCCCACAGGCCACCGATCGGAATACCGCCGTCACGGGTATTGAGCAGCGGGTCGCCGTTGGCGTCGACCTTGTTGAACTGGTCCGGCGGGAAGCCGTTGATCTTCACGATCAGCGGCGCGAAGATCGCCACCCCGATGATGATCAGGATCACGATCGCGCTCGCGACCGCGATCTTGTCCTTCTTCAGCCGCGCCCAGGCGATCTGGCCCAGGGAACGACCCTCGATCTGCTTGGCCTCGGCGGTGTCGGCGAGATGATCAGCCGGCAGACCGCCCTCTGGAGACTGGGCCTCCGATACCCCCAGCGTCATCGCTGTCGCCCGCCCTTCCGGTTAGTGCGCGCCGCCGCCACCCCTGACGGCCGAGTTGCCGGAACCCTACGTATCTCGCAGTGTGGACGCCATGCAAGGGACCCCGTCGTCTCCGAATCGTGACGGATCAGATGCCGTCGCGGAGCGCCTCGCGCAGCGCCGGGAGGAACGGCCGGTCCGCCGGCAACCAGCCCAAGGCGTCCAGTTGCCGCGCGCTCACCCAGCGTGTCTCGCTGTGTTCATGGAGAACTGGTTCACCCGCCAGGAGCTCGGCCAGATACACCCGCAGCAGGTACCGCTCGTCAATCGCCTGCCCCACCCCGAGCGCCGCACCCACCTTGACCTCGAGGGCAAGCTCCTCCCGCAACTCTCGGACCGCCGCTGCTTCTTCCGTTTCTCCCGGCTCCACCTTTCCGCCGGGAAACTCCCAGCCGCCGTCGGGCCCGGACCGCAGCGCCGCCAGCACCTCGCCATCTCTGACCACAGCCACGCCCACGACAACCTGCCTGTCTCCCATGGCCCACGACTGTGCCAGAAAACGGCCGGAAACTGTCCGTGCGCCAGGAGAGGATGGTGGGGTGCCGTTGCAGAACAGAGTGCTGCCCACCCAGGAGATCGTGGCCGAATCCGGCCGCGGGCTGCTGATGGGCAATCGCGGCACCTTGCACGGACCGGACCGGCAACTGGGGACCACGCGGTGGCGGTCGAAGGCCTGGATCTGCTGCGTGCTCGACTGGAAGGGCGTTCAGCGCGACCCGATGCCACCCGGCCGCTGGACCGCGCTGTTCTTCTTCGACGAGGCCGTCGCGCTGGCCGCCGGTCACCGCCCGTGCGCCTACTGCCGCCGCCGCGACTTCCTCCTGTACGCCGGAGCGTGGGCCGGCGGACGTGGTCTGACCGAGCGCCCCCGGGCCGCCGCGATGGACGCACAGCTCCACCTGGAGCGGGTCGAACCGCGCACCCGGCAGCAGCGCACCACGATCGCCGACCTGGACGATCTCCCCGACGGCGCGATGATCCGGTACGACGGACGCCCGGCGCTGGTGCTCGGCGGACCCGACGGTGACAGGTTGGTGCTCGGCTGGTCGTGGGAGGGATACGCCACACCGGCGCGACCACCCGGGCTGCGGCAGGTCGCAGTACTCACTCCGCCGGCGAATCTCGTTGTTCTGAAGGCCGGATTCGCGCCCATACTCCACCCGAGCGCCTTCGGCAACTGAGGTAGACCTAACTAGAAACACGCCGTACCGAGGGGTCTTCCGTTGTGCGCCTCGCGGAGGCACAGTGTGCCCATACTTACAGCGACAAAACCATTACTGGAGTCGGTATGGGTGACGGCAACAGCACCGTGGCAGCGGTGCAGCGTGCTCTCGAGGTGTTGCACACCACAGTCGGCAAGCTCAGCCAGGAGTACGGTGACACCCTCGGCATTCGCCGGTTGGTGTCCGACGTGGCCAGGCTGAGTGACGACCTGGCAGAACTCGGCCCTCCCGACCCGCAACACAGACCCGGACCCGTTCCGGAGGAACTCGAGGAGATCCCCGACGTGGAATACGACGCGTCCATGTGGACCGACGCGGAGCACGAAGGCTTCGGCGCGCCCGACAGGCACGCCCCCTGATGGCAACGGGCGTTAGCGCACCCGGTCGCGCGCAGATCGGGCAAAAGACACTACGAACTGATCGCTGGTGGCTGGCGCCGCTGCGGATCGGTGTGATCCTGGTCTTCTTCATCGTCTACGCGACGATCCGGATCTTCATGAACAAGTGGTACTGGGTTGACGCCTACCACTACCTCACACCGCTCTATTCGCCGTGCGTCACCGAGTCGTGCGTCCAGGGGTCCAGTCACCTCGGCACCTGGTTCCCGAAGTTCCCGGTGTTCATCCCTTTCAGCATCATCACCTTCGCGGTGCTGGCCGGCTTCCGCGGCACCTGTTACTACTACCGCAAGGCGGGCTACCGGTCTCTGTTCTTCGCGCCGACCGCCTGCGCGGTCCCGGAGCCGCACAAGAAGTACACCGGTGAGAGCAAGTTCCCGCTGATCGTGCTGAACCTGCACCGCTACTTCTTCTACGGCGCGCTGGTCTTCGGACTGCTCAACGTGTACGACGGCATCCAGGCCTTCCACGGCAAGGACGGCGGCTTCGGCATCGGCCTCGGCACGGTGATCATCTGGATCAACCTGGTGATGCTGTGGCTGTACACGCTGTCCTGCCACGCCTGCCGGCACATCGTCGGCGGCCGGCTGAAGAACTTCTCCAAGCACCCGCTGCGCTACCGGTACTGGACCTTCGTGTCCAAACTGAACCCGAAGCACGGTACCTACGCGATGATCTCGCTGTTCACCGTGATCCTCACCGATGCGTACATCATGTCGCTGTCGGCGGGCTGGTTCTCCGACCTGCGCTTCTTCAACTGATCTCGACACTGATACGGACGTCTGACTTCTATGACTGAGCTGGAACGACACTCCTACGACGTCGTCGTGATCGGGGCCGGCGGCGCCGGTCTGCGCGCGGCGATCGAGGCCCGCGAGCAGGGCAAGCGCACCGCGATCGTGTGCAAGTCCCTGTTCGGCAAGGCCCACACCGTGATGGCCGAGGGTGGCTGCGCGGCCGCGATGGGCAACGCGAACTCGAACGACAACTGGCAGGTGCACTACCGCGACACGATGCGCGGCGGGAAGTTCCTGAACAACTGGCGGATGGCCGAACTGCACGCGCAGGAAGCCCCCGACCGGGTCTGGGAACTGGAGTCGTACGGCGCGCTGTTCGACCGTACGCCGGACGGCCGGATCAGCCAGCGCAACTTCGGCGGTCACACCTACCCGCGGCTCGCGCACGTCGGCGACCGCACCGGCCTGGAGCTGATCCGCACCCTGCAGCAGAAGATCGTGTCGCTGCAGCAGGAGGACTTCGAGGCCACCGGCGACTACGAGGCCAACCTCAAGGTGTACGCCGAGTGCACGGTGACCGAGCTGCTGAAGGACGGCGACGCGATCTCCGGCGCCTTCGGCTACTGGCGCGAGTCCGGCCGGTTCATCCTGTTCGACGCTCCCGCGGTCATCCTGGCCACCGGCGGCGTCGGCAAGTCGTTCAAGGTCACCTCGAACTCCTGGGAGTACACGGGTGACGGGCACGCGCTGGCGATGCGGGCCGGCGCGACGCTGATCAACATGGAGTTCATCCAGTTCCACCCGACCGGCATGGTCTGGCCGCCGTCGGTGAAGGGGATCCTGGTCACCGAGTCGGTCCGTGGTGACGGCGGGGTGCTGAAGAACTCCGAGGGCAAGCGGTTCATGTTCGACTACGTGCCGGACGTGTTCCGCGCGCAGTACGCGGAGACCGAGGAAGAGGCCGACCGCTGGTACAAGGACGCCGACAACAACCGGCGCCCACCGGAGCTGCTGCCCCGCGACGAGGTCGCCCGGGCGATCAACTCCGAGGTCAAGGCCGGGCGCGGTACGCCGCACGGTGGCGTCTTCCTGGACGTGTCCTCCCGGCTCCCGGCCGAGGAGATCAAGCGCCGGCTGCCGTCGATGTACCACCAGTTCAAGGAGCTCGCGGACGTCGACATCACCGCCGAGCCGATGGAGGTCGGCCCGACCTGTCACTACGTGATGGGTGGCGTCGAGGTGGACCCCGACACCGCGCAGTCCGTCGTACCGGGGCTGTTCGCGGCCGGTGAGGTCGCGGGCGGCATGCACGGCTCGAACCGGCTCGGCGGCAACTCGCTGTCCGACCTGCTCGTGTTCGGCCGGCGCGCCGGAATGGGCGCCGCGACGTACCTCGACCAGCTGGGCACCGAGCGGCCGAAGATCGCCGAGGCCGACATCGACGCCGCTGCCGCCGAGGCGCTGGCTCCGTTCGAGCTCGAGGGCGGGGAGAACCCGTACACGATCCACCAGGAACTGCAGCAGTCGATGAACGACCTGGTCGGCATCATCCGCAAGGCCGACGAGATCGAGCAGGCGCTCGGCCGGCTCGCCGAGTTCCGCGGCCGGATCGCGAAGATGACGGTCGAGGGGCACCGGCAGTTCAACCCAGGCTGGCACCTCGCACTGGACCTGCGCAACATGCTGGCCGTCTCCGAATGTGTCGCGAAGGCGGCGCTGGAGCGGCAGGAGTCCCGCGGCGGTCACACCCGCGACGACTTCCCCGGGATGAACGCGGAGTGGCGCAAGCTCCTGCTGGTGTGCGCGCTGCAGGCCGACGGCAGCGTCAGCGTGGTCCGCAAGGACCAGATCCCGATGCGCGACGACCTGCTGGAACTGTTCGAGCTGGACGAGCTGAAGAAGTACATGACTGAGGAGGAGCTGCCGGCATGAGTTATAAGGGCAAGTTCCGGGTCTGGCGTGGTGACGCCGACGGCGGTGACCTCCAGGACTACGAGGTCGAGGTGAACGAGGGCGAGGTCGTCCTAGACGTCATCCACCGGCTGCAGGCGACCCAGACACCGGATCTCGCGGTCCGCTGGAACTGCAAGGCCGGCAAGTGCGGCTCCTGCAGCGCCGAGATCAACGGCATGCCGAAGCTGATGTGCATGTGCCGGATGAACACCTTCGAAGAGGGCGAGACCGTCACGGTCACCCCGATGCGGACCTTCCCGGTGATCCGGGACCTGGTCACGGACGTCTCGTTCAACTACGAGAAGGCTCGCCAGATCCCCGCGTTCACGCCACCGGCCGACCTGAAGCCCGGCGAGTACCGGATGCAGCAGGTCGACGTGGAGCGCTCGCAGGAGTTCCGCAAGTGCATCGAGTGCTTCCTGTGCCAGGACACCTGCCACGTGATCCGCGACCACGAGGAGAACAAGGAGTCCTTCTCCGGCCCGCGCTTCCTGATGCGGATCGCCGAGCTGGACATGCACCCGCTCGATGCCGCCGACCGGCAGAAGGCGGCCCAGGAGCAGCACGGCCTCGGCTTCTGCAACATCACCAAGTGCTGCACCGAGGTCTGCCCCGAGAACATCAAGATCACCGACAACGCCCTCATCCCGATGAAGGAACGAGTCGCCGACCGCAAGTACGACCCCATCGTCTGGCTGGGCAACAAAATCCGCCGCCGCCCAGCCTGACCGCACTCCCTCTTGCGAAGGCCGCCCCAGCTCACAGCTGGGGCGGCCTTCGCCTTCCCGGCAGAGGGAGAGGGGAAGGGAGGGACAGCAACAAACAAGAAGGGCAAGCACAGAACGGAAAGACAGAGAGAGGTGAGAGAGCTGCCGCCTGCTACGCCCTTGGAAGCGGGGGCCCGCAGCGGCTTGGCAGATCGGTTGATCTGTTTCTGTGGATAGACCTGTCCTCATCCTTCCGGACAGCGACAGCGCCCAGGCGTGTCCGTGGACAAACTTGACCACCACCCGGCCACAACTCCCTGGCCGGTGGCGGCAACCAACCGAACACCAGCCCCGCGCGGCATTTCATCTGGCCTGTAGCGCGTGCACAGGACTGCGGTGGCAGGTGGTTGATGTGGACCTCAGATCGCCTGCGAGCTTGCTGGCGATCTCAGCGCTCGCCTGGCTGAGGTAGTTCAGAGGCCTGCGGCAGCGCTGTCACCTGTCTGGCCTTCTCTGGCTTCCGTCGGTCAGCTTGAGGTGACGGCTCCCCGACCGCTAGCTCATCACCGTCACTCTCAGGACCTCCTGCGAGCTTGCTCGCGAGCTCAGCGCCAGTCTGGCTGAGGCTGCGCTGCGGCTGCGGCTGCACTCTCCTCCGCTCTTCTCTTGCTGTTCTGGTGGGGGAGGCGTATCCCTCGCGTGGGTGAGTTCTGGTGGGTGGGTGAGCGCCTAGGGTCTGGGCATGGACGTGGTTGTGGTCGGCCTGGTGAATGTTGCTGTGTTCATGGTGATTTTCGTGCCGGTGTCGCAGCGGTTGCTCGGGGTGCGGTTCGGGTTCGGGCGGTTGGCCGTGGGCGCGGGGCTGACGTTGGCCGTGTTCAGTCCGTTGCTGAATGCGCTGGCCGGGCCGTTGCCGTGGACTGGGTCGACCGGGGCTGCGGTCGCGTTTCTGGCGTTGACTGCGCTGTGCTCGATGCTTGCCGGGCTCATCTTTCTCGTGTTGTCCGAGGCGCTGGTGCCCACCGGGTCGTTGCCCAGGGCCCGGGATCTGCGGCGGGATCTGAGCGGGCGGATCGCCCGGACGCGCAGGTATCTGCAGATTCTGCGGATCGCCGTCCGGCACGGGCTCGGGCCGTATCTTCGCGGTCGCCGTCGCCCGGGCCGGGAGAACGCGGCCGGCCAGGCGGATCTCGCCCGTTCGCTTCGGCTCGCCCTGGACGAGGCCGGCGTCACCTTCGTCAAGCTCGGCCAGGTGCTCTCCACCCGCAGCGACGTGATCCCCGCGGCGGTCGCGCTCGAGCTCAGCCGTCTGCAGGACCAGGTCTCTCCCGCGCCCTGGCCGCAGATCGAGGACGTCCTTACCGAGGAACTGGGCGCACCACCTCGTCAGGTCTTCACCGACTTCGCCGCCGAACCACTCGCCGCCGCTTCCGTCGCTCAGGTGTACGCCGCAGACCTCGACGGAGTACAGGTGGTCGTCAAGGTGCAGCGGCCGGGGATCTCATCAGTCGTCGACCGGGATCTGGACATCGTGCAGCGGCTGGCCAGGATGCTCGAGCGGAACACCGACTGGGGTCGATCGATGGGTGTCCGCGCGCTCGCCGAGGGGTTCGCCGACGCGATGCGCGAGGAGCTCGACTTCACGGTCGAGGCAGGCAACATGGCCAGCGTCTCGGCCGGCCGATCAGTTGCCGGGAACAACGACGTGGTGGTGCCGGCACTCTTCCCGCGGTACTCGACCGGTCGTGTGCTCACGATGCAACGGCTCGACGGCGTCGGCCTCGGTACTGCGGCCGGCACGATCGCCGAGCGCGGCCTGGACGCCGCTCGGCTCGCGCGGGTGCTGTTCGACTGCCTGCTCGGCCAGGTGGCGATCGACGGCGTCTTCCACGCGGATCCGCACCCCGGCAACTTCCTGCTGCTCACCGACGGCCGGATCGGGATGCTCGACCTCGGCTCGGTCGGGCGGCTCGATCCGTCCACCCGAGAGGCCCTGCAGCGGTTCCTGCTGGCGGTCGACCACGGTGATCCGGTAGCCGCCACCGACGCGCTGCTGGAGATCGTGTACCGCCCGGACGTGATCGACGAGCAGAGCCTGGAGCGCGCGGTCGGGCAGTTCATGGCCCGCCACCTCGGCGCCGGCGCGGCTCTCGGCCCGGCCATGTTCAACGACCTGTTCAAGATCATCACCGCGCACGATCTCGGCGTACCGCCGGAGGTGGCCGCGGTGTTCCGGGCGCTGGCGACGATCGAGGGCACGATCTCGCGGATCTCCCCCGACTTCGATCTGGTCGCCGCCTCGCGCCAGTTCGCCGCCGCGCATGTGACGGACCGCCTCGCCCCCGAGGCACTGCGCCGTACCGCGACCGAGGAACTGGCGACGCTGCTGCCGATGCTGCGGCGACTCCCCCGCCGGATCGACCGGATCGCCGCGGCCGCCGAGAGCGGACGGCTCGGGCTGAACGTCCGCCTGTTCGCCGACGAACGCGACCGTCGCCATTTCACCGGCCTTCTCCACCAGGCTCTGCTGGCGATCCTCGGCGCCACGGCGGGCCTGATGGCGGTCCTCCTGCTCGGTACGCCGGGCGGCCCGAAGGTGACCGAATCCGTCAGCCTCTACCAGCTGTTCGCTTACAACCTGCTGGTCATCTGCGCCGTCCTCGTCCTGCGGGTCCTGGTGCTGGTCTTCCGCCTCCCCGACAGCCGATCCCGCGTCTAGGGGTACTCGGGTCGGGGCGTTGGTAACACTTGAGGCTGGAGCGCGGGGTTGGATGGTGCAGCGGACGGCCACCCACCGGCCATCACGCCCGTCCAGGTGTCTTCTCGAGCACCGGTGGCGAATCCCGAACACCCTGCCGGGACCTCGGACAAGAAATGGGGAGCCTCCGAGGTCCCGTTTTGGTGTCCACCCCCACAACTACCGCTGGCACCGCTCGGCCGGGAGCGGCACCAACCTGGCCGGCTACAGCTGGACCAGGCCCCGGCTTGACTTGAAGTCAGGTTGAACTTCGAGGATGGCGGGCATGTCGTCGACTGAGGTGTCCTCCCGCGCGCGGTTGTTCCATGGTGCGCATCTGCCGTTGGTGCTCGGGGTTGTGTCGTTGGTGACCCTCGGAGCGTTCGAGAACCGGGCGGTGGGGACGGCGCTCCCGACCATGGTCCGGGAGTTCGACGCGCTCGGGAGCTTCGGGCTGGCGAATGCGGCGCCGAACGCCGGATACCTGGTTTCGCTCGCTGTTGCCGGCTTGTGGGCTGATCGGCGTGGACCGATTCCTGCGCTGCGAGCGGGAGCGATCACCTTCGGACTTGCTCAGCTCCTGGTCGGGACGGCGCAAGAGATGCCGATGGTGGTAGCCGGACGGCTGCTGAGCGGACTGGCCGAGGGCTTGCTCGACGTCGCGTTGATGGTGCTCGTGGCCAGGGCTCTTCCCGCCGTACTGCGACCGAGGATGTTCTCCCTGTTCGCGGCGATGTGGATCCTGCCGTCGGTGCTCGGACCTCTGTTGACCGGCGTGATCACCGAGCAGTTCGGCTGGCGGTGGGTGTTCCTGGGTGCGTTGGCACTCCTGGTCCCGAGTTGGCTGCTGCTGCAACCGGCGATGCGGCAGTCGGCAAGCACACCAGCGCCCGAGCGCAGCCCCGAGGACGCTGCCGAGCTGGTTGCGTGGCGAGCTGCCTTGCCCTGGGCATTCGGTGCCTCCGTCGCGCTGTTCACGATGACGCTGGCCGGCGATCAGCTCGAGACGCATCCCCTGATCGCCGGACTGGCGATTCCCGTCAGCCTGGCGGTGCTGGCCGCGGCCGCGGTACGGGTGATGCCTCGCGGGACCTTCACCGCGCGGCGTGGCTTCCCGGCCGTGGTGGCGGTGCGCGGCCTCGGCGGGGCGGCCTTCGCGGGCGCCGGCGCCTACTTGCCGTTGCTGCTGACGCTGCAGCACGACTTCAGCCCGTCGCGCGCGGGTGTCACCCTCTCGATCACGGGGGTGAGCTGGGCGTTCGGCTCTTGGCTGCAGGGCCGCGACCACGGCATGCCGCGGACCTCCGTACTGCGTATCGGCCTGACGCTGATGACCGTCGGCCTGGCAGGCACCTCGTTGCTCGCCTGGACCGACACGACGACCTGGGCCGGGTTGGCGGGGTGGACCGTCGCGGGGATCGGGATGGGACTCAGCACGTCGAGCCTGTCCGTGCTCACCCTCGACCTGTCCGACGCGAGCAACTCCGGCCGCAACAGCAGCGCGGCCCAGATGGCCAGCACCATGAGCATCGCCACCGCCCTGGCCGTCAGCGGCACGCTGCTCGCACTGAACGCCGCTCATCCCACCCGCTGGGTCTTCGGCACGATCATCACCGCCAGCGCCGCCCTAGCCCTCGCCGGCCTCCTCACCTCCGCCCGAGTCCGCCCAGCCGACTGAATCGCCTGAGTGCTTCGGCCTCTGCTCGCGGTCCGGGGAGAGGGTGCGGGGCACTAGAATGTCGCCTATGGCTGAGCTGCTGACGGATGACCAGATCGATCTCGCGATTCGCGACCACCTGCCGGAGTGGAAAGTGGTCGACAACGAACTGGTGCGCAGCGTCAAGAAGCCGACGTTCATGGACGGGATCCGGCTCGTCGCGACCGTCGCCCAGCTGGCCGAATCGATGAACCACCACCCGGACATCGACATCCGCTGGACCACGATCACCTTCCGGCTCGCCACGCACGACGCCGGTGGCATTACCGACAACGACTTGGTCCTGGCTCGTCACATCGACACCGCCGCCGGCTGACCAAGGCCGCCCAGCGCTAACGCCAGGCCCAGCGAGAGGCCGAGCCGGCTACTGGCGGAGGCCGAGGAGGGTGCCTTCGGGGTCGCGGACGTAGGCGAGCCGCCCGACGCCCGGAAGCTCCTGTACTTCGCCCGCCCTGGCGCCGCCTGCCTTCACGACGGCGTCGAGCGTGGCGTCAAGGTCGTCCACTTCGATCCACGCGATCGTCGTCTGCTGCTGGTAGTCGCGACTCATGATGGCGCCGTCGATCCCCGCGCCCTCGCCGGTCTGCGCGACCAGGTAACCCTCGATGAAGGGCGACGGCTCGGGCTGCCAGCCCAAGGCCTCGGCATAGAAGGTGGCCGCCCGGCCGAGATCGGCGGCGGTCAGTTCGACATGGATGATCCGTCCCACGATGCCTGCTTCCGTTCCGGTGATGAGAGCACCAGCATCACCCGGCACCCGGCGCCGCGTCTTGGACGGATCTTCCATGCATCAACGCGGCGATCCCGTTCTGCACAGCCCGGAACGAGGTCGCACTGACTCCCGTGAACCGCTTGAAGTCCCGCGCCGCGTGCGCCTGGTCGTAGTACCCGTGCAGGGCGGCGAGTGTGGATGCCGCGTCGGCAGGTCCACCCAGCAGCCCGCCGACGAAATTGAAGTACCTCACGATCTCGGCGAACTGCTTCGGCCCCACACCTGTCAGGCCGGTGAATATCCGGTACAGGCTGCTGTACGAGACGCCGACCGCGCCGGCCACCTCGGCGACGGACACAGCTCCCCGGGCCTCCTCAATCACCTTCACGGCGCGATCCACCACGTCCACGGCCCGTACGTCGCGCAGCCTCGACCCGACGAACTCCGCGAGCCTGTCCGCGCGCGGTTGCCCGAACTCGAGCCCGACGAGCTCACCCGCCAGGCGTTCCGCAGTACCAGGGTCTGTCCAGCGGGCCAGAGGTAGAACGGCGTCGACCAGGCGGTCGGGTAGGCCGAGGGCGGCGATTCCCCAAGGCTTGAACTCCGCGCCCACGTAGCTCGACATCCCCGTCTGGGTCAGCACGTGCGGGCGAGTCATGATCCCGAACAATGAGGCGTCGTTCGTCCAGGCGTGCCCGGTCACCGCATCGTGCCGGACGCCCGGCTCGGCGAGCGCAATGGCAAGACCCGGTCGGCCGTTCGGGATCAGGATCTCCCGCTTGACCTCCGACGGCGATCCCGGCGCCTCCACCATCCAGTAGTGCTCGACGAAGTCGCGCTGCTCAGCAGGCGGAGGAACCCGCAGATAAGAGACCACGAGACAGCATCCTCCCCGAAGCGTGGCTGGTATACGTCATGGCGGGCGTCGGCCAGGGTGACTCCTGGTGGCGCGCCGGACCGGCCATCTACACATGGCACATGACCTCACACCGCCTCCGAGCCGGCGTCGCTCTGCTGGCCTCCGCCCTGACCATCACCCTCGCCTCCCCCGCCAACGCCGGCACCTTGGATGAGCCCGGCTGGTTCTGGAACACCCCGCAGTGCGACACCGTGTACGGCGACGGCTCCGTCACCATCACGTACTCCGACGGCGCCGACCTGATCCCGACCAAGGGACAACTGCGGCCGGTGACGTACGCCAAGGTGGCCACGCTCGAGGAGCCGAACACGTTGATCGCGATCGGCCGCCAGTCGATCCAGCGCTCCAGCGACGCCGGTTGCAGTTGGCAACAGCTCGACAAGTCGCCGGACGACCTCGCGACGTACGACGTGGCGCCGGGCCCGGGTGAGACGGCGTACATCTACAGCGTGAACGACCAGCCGATCCACCGGGTGAAGGGCAACCAGGTGAGCACAGTGGCGGGTCCGGTCGCGGGCAGCGGGCTGTCGGCCTTCGTGGCCCTGCGGGACGAGCTTCGGGTGGTGGCAGGTGACGGGCAGATCTACGACTCCATCGACGACGGCGTGACCTGGCACCGGACGGGCATCCTCCCGGCCAAGGATCTCTTCGTCTACAACGCGGTGATCGACCCGCGGGATCCGGACCACCTCGTGCTCGGCGTGATGTCCGACGGCACCTACGCCACCTTCGACGGCGGCCGCAGCTGGCACCGATCCGCCGCGGTCACCCGCGTGAACGCGTTCAGCCTGGCGATCTCCCCGGCGAACCCGCAGGTCGTCTGGATGGAGGGCTACGAGCGTGACGAGGCGACGCGGTACATCTGGCAGTCGGACGACGGCGGCCTCAAGTTCCGGCCGGTGCTCGACCAGTCCCGGGCGACGCTCTACAACGGCAACCAGATGTGGGCCAGCCCGGTCGACCCGGACCTGCTCTATTTCTCCTACGGCACGTCCTTCGCGAACTACGGCGCCGATCTCTATCGCTTCCGCCCCTCCACCGGTGAGCTGAGCAAGCAGCACAACCACTACGACGGCATCCCGTCGCTGGCGTTCAGCCCCGCGGACCCGACCGTCCTCTACCTCGGTCTGGCCGAGGAGCGCTGACCCGTGGAGCTTAGGTCCGGAAGGCGGATGCGGGGTCGTAAGTATCTGACAGCTACGGTTGGCGGGTGACGACTGCTGACGAGTACCGCCTGCTGGGATTCACTGATGCCGACCGGGAGGACGCCGAGAAGCTCGACGTCGACCGCCAAGCGGTGACGGAGTTCGCCGCGCAACTCTGCCGGGTGATCGGCACCTTCCCGGCCGAGGGTGACCTGACCGCTCCGGACGACCCGCTGGTCTCGCTCGCGGCGTTCCTGGAGACGCTGCCGGACATCCGTCGCTACCACCGGGAACTCGGGATCAGCGACGAGGTCAGTTGGGCCACGCTCGCCGATCTCGGCAAGCAACTGGAGGTGAGCCGCCGGACCAACGGCGAGTTCGGCCTGGAGACGCACTGGTGGATGACGATCCACTGGACCGGGACGATCTACGCGCTCGGCCGGCTGCAGTTCCTGCTACACCAGGTGCCCGACTCGCACCCGGTGCCGGGGACCGAGCCCGGCGAGTGGGTGATCGGCGTACACATCCCGGAGACGGGTTCGCTCACGCCGGAGTTGGTGGACGACAGCTTCGACCGGGCCCGGGAGTTCTTCCCGCGGGTGTTCCCGGAGCAAACGGTGAAGACGGCGACGCTCGGCTCCTGGCTGATCGACCCGTACCTGCTCGACAACCTCCCGCAGGACTCGAACATGGTCCGCTTCGGCCGCCGCTTCACGCCGTACGGCGAACCGGTGGACAGCCAGGACAGCGCGATCTTCTTCACCTTCCGCAGCCACGACCTGACGAACCTGGCGCAGTACCCGCGCGACACCCGGCTGCAGCGCATCGTGCTGGAGCGGATCGAGAACGGCGGCACCTGGCAGACCGCGTTCGGGTATCTGCGCCTCTGACCCCTTGACCTAGAGCCGACTCTAGAACCTAGCGTCGGTGAGCATGCCAGTCACCTTGATCACCGGAGGCTCCAGCGGTATCGGCGCCGCGGCCGCCCGCCAACTGCTGGACCTCGGTCACAGCGTCACCGTCACTGGACGCAACGCCGATCGGCTGGACTCGTTCGCCGCCTCGGTGGGGCGGCCGGCCGAGCTGCTGACGATCGCCGGCGACGCGTCCAACCCGGCCGCGGTCCAGGATACGGTCGACGCGACGCTGAAGACCTTCGGGCAGCTGGACAACGCCGTCGCCAACGCGGGCTTCGCCACCCACGACTCGCTCGACGACGGTGATCCCGAGGGCTGGCGGTCGATGATCCTGACCAACGTGCTCGGTCCGGCGTTGCTGATCCGGGCCGCGCTCCCGGCACTCAAGGTCAGCCGCGGCCGGATCGTCCTGGTCGGCAGTGTCGCCGGCCACGTGCACACCCCGGGCAACATCTACGGCGCGACCAAGTTCGCCGTCACCGGTCTCGCCGAGAACACCCGGCAAATGGTCACCGGTGACGGCATCGGCGTCACGCTCGTCTCCCCCGGCGCGGTCGAGACGCACTTCTCCGACCCGGTCGGCGGCCTCGCCCCCGGCCGCGAGCGGATCAGCGCCGACCAACTAGCCGCCTCGATCGTCTGGGCCCTCACCCAGCCGGCCGGCGTCGACATCAACACCCTGATCGTCCGGCCCATCGGCAGCCCGCGCTAAGGCCCGACCGAAGGCCCGCTCACGCAGCGTCCCCTCGCGCCGCGGTGAGTGATCGTTACCCCGCTGTGACCTTCGCGGCCTTGCGGCGGTTCACGATGCGGCGGGAGGTCTCGATCACGACACCGATCAGCCCGGCCAGGCCGAGGCTGAACGCCAGCGCCTTCAGCGAGTCGTGCGCGAACGCATCGCCGCCCAGGTAGCCGAGCAGCGCGACGTACGTGTAAGCGACCGTCACGCCGGCGATGGTGAAGACCAGGAACTTCCGGAACGAGTACGCCGTGGCGCCTGCGGTCAGGGTGGCGATCATCCGCGCACCCGGGATGTAGCGGACGGTCATCAGGATCAGGCCGCCGCGGGAATGCAGGGCCAGCGACACTTTCTCGAACATCGCCTGCCGGGCGTCTCGTCGGCGCATCCAGCGGTGCAACGCGGGGCCGGAACCACGGCCGAGGAAGTAGCAGACGGACTCGCCGATCACCGAGCCGACCATCGCGACGACGATCACGAGCAGCAGGTTCTGGTGACCCGCCGCGGCGGCCATGCCCGCGGTGACGATCAGTCCCTCGCTCGGCACCACCGGGAAGACGGCATCGATGGCGGCAGCCAGGAAGAGCACCAGCAGGAGCCAGTGGGAAGCCATGGCGATGCTGAGGATGTGCCTAGCGGCTTCCATCAAGTCTGTCATCGCGGCCAAGCATGCCATCTGGGACCTAGGGGAACCCAATCGAACAAAACCGCTCAGGCTGGTCAGAGCCAGGAATTCATCCTCAGTGAGCCCAGAGTTTCCAATGGGGCGCGAGCGAACTCCCCGGGGTCGCCGTGCAGTGCGCGATCCCACACCACGGCCCGGGCGACCTTGCCGATCCAGCAGGCCAGATCGAGCTCGGCGACCAGGTCGGCCGGGGTGCCGAATACCTCCAGGTAAGAGTCCCGCACCCGCAGTACGAGCGGGTCGTCGGGGGCCACCTCGAGCTTGCGGGTCAGGGAACCGAGCGTGACGAGCAGGCTGGAGAACGGGTGGGCCAGCACGCTGTCGCCCCAGTCGTAGAAGCGCACCTGGTCCGACGGACCGCCGAGGATGTTGTTCGAGTGCAGGTCGTTGTGATCGAGGCTGACCCGGTCGGGCAGTTCGCGACAACGCGCCGCGAAGTCTTCCCGCCGGCTCGCGACCCAGGCATGGATCTCCCGAGCCTCGGCGTCACCGCTCGACTCGACGTACCGCCCGGTCGTCTCGAGCGCTTCCTCCAGCCGCTGCGGCATCACCGCCGGCCGCATGTCGGCGACACCCGCCGCGAGCAGGTCCTCGGTGTGCGGCAGCAGATCCACCTGCAGTTGCGCGTACTGCGGGAGCACGTTCACCAGCGCGTCGGACAGACTCCGCTCACCCAGCACCTCGCGCAGGGTGGGACCGCCGTCCGGCAACAGCACCCAGCCGCGGGTGACGTCCACGGCGATCGGGTCCAGGACCCACTTCGGGGCGACAGTGGCCAGCACCCGATAGAGCGGGACCTCGAACACCGTCTCCGGGCCTGGTGCCTTCAGCCAGACCGGACCGTGACTGGTGTCGACGCGCAGCAATGTCCCCCACGGCCTCACCCGCGGTTGAGTCACCTCGCCAAGTCGTTCGACGCGCGCCGCAGCCAGCTGCTCGTCGATCCACGCCTCGGCCTCGGCTCGCCACTCCCTCGAGGTCCAGAGCGCGGTGAAGCTGTTCCCGGCGTACTGAGCGCCAGCCGGATCCCCGGCCTGCTGCAAGCCCTGCTGATGATCGTTCACAGGCGGACCGGTAGCTCGGTGATGGCGTTCATCAGCAGACCCTGGCTGCGGACGGGGTCCTGCGAGGGCTCCGCGAGCGCCAGGTCCGGGAACCGCGCGAGCAGCATGCCGAGCGCGATCCGCCCCTCCAGCCGGGCCAGCGGCGCGCCGAGACAGTGGTGGATGCCATGCCCGAAAGCGATGTGCGAGCTCTCGGCGCGAGTGATGTCGAGCTGATCCGGCTTCGCGAACTTGTCGCCGTCGCGATTGGCCGCCAGCAGCGCGAACACGACCACCTCACCCGCGCCGATGGTGGTGCCCCCGACCTCGACAGGCGCCTTCGTGATGTACGGGATCGCCGCCTGAAGCGGTCCGTCGTACCGGAGCAGTTCCTCGACCGTGGCGGGCAGTCGCTCCGGCTCGGCCTTCAGCAGGGCGAGTTGGTCCGGATGCCGCAGCAACGCGTGGACGCCGTTGGTGATCAGGCTGACGGTGGTCTCGTGCCCGGCCGCGAGCAGCAGGTAGACCATCGAGGTGAGCTCGTCCGGGCTGAGCCGGTCGCCGCCGTCACGGACCCCGATCAGGTCGGAGAGCAGATCGCCCGACGGCGCCACCCGCTTGTCCTCGATCAGCTCGCGGATGAAGTCGACCATTGCCAGCGCGGCCTCGACGTACACGTCGGCCGGGTACACCGATGCGTTCACCACGATCGAGGACCAGCGCCGGAAGTCGTCGCGCCGGATCGCCGGGATGCCGATCAGCTCCGAGATCACCGTGATCGGCAGTGGGTAGCTGTAGGAGTCGACCAGGTCCACGCGGTCCCCCGCGGCCGCCATCTCGTCGAGCAGGTCCGCGGCGATCTCACGGATCCGCGGTTCGAGCAGCTCGATCCGGCGCCGGGTGAAGGCGGCCGAGACCAGCTTGCGCAACCTGGTGTGGTCCGGCGGGTTGACGTTGAGCATGTGCTGGTCCAGCGCCGAGACCAGGTCGTCCGTCACCGTGTCCCGGTGCGGTCCCTCCAACGACGACCTCACCACGTCCGGATGCGCGAGCAACTCGCGCGTCTCCGGGTAGCCCGTCACCAGCCACACCGGCACCCCGGTGAACAGCATCATGCGGTGCAACGCCCCCGCCGCACCGATCTCGGCGAGGCTCGCGTGCCGGGCGATCCCGCTGGTCTCTGTAAACGGGGAAGTCACGCCGACCACATTACGTTCGCCCCGGACCACCGTCTTCCAGCCGCGAGACCAGCTCCGCCCGAGAGTGGATGCCGAGCTTCGTGTAGACCTTGCGCAGGTGATACTCGACGGTCTTCGGGCTCAGGAACAACCTGGCTGCGGCTCCCCGAATGCTCTGCCCGTCCGCGAGCAGCAACGCGATCTGCCGCTCCTGCGGAGTCAGCTCGTCCGCAGTACTGGGCTCGCGCCGGCGAGCGGTCTCCCCCGTCGCCTTCAGCTCGGCCGCGGCGAGATCGGCCCAGCCCGGAGCACCCAGCTGATCGAACGACTCGACGGCAAGGCGCAGCTGGACCCGGGCATCCACTCGTCGCCGCGCGCGCCGCAACCAGCCTCCGTAGGCCAGGCGGGTCCGCGCCGTCTCGAACACGTCGAGCGTCCTCCCGTGCTCGCCGAGCGCCTCCTCGAACCAAGCATCGTCGTCCTCGATCAACCCGGTCACCCGAGCCGCCCGGGCCAGCGCCCACGGCTGCCCTTTCTCCTTCGCCCGTACTGCGTACGTCCGCGCCGCCGCGGCCGCCTGCTCGTTCCGCCCGAGGCGGAGGTACACCTCGACAAGCTCCGGCGCGGGTGACAGATCCGGATCCAGCACCCCCAGCGTCGAAAGCAACTCCACCAGCCGTTCGTACTGCGGCAACGCGTCGGCCGGATTACCCCGGCCCAGCTCGAGATCACCGAGCGCGAACAACGACCAGACCACGGCGAGGTGGATCTCCCGCTCGGTGCCGATCCGCGTTGCCTCGGCCGTGAACCCCCGGCACTCCAGCTCACGCCCCCGATGCGCCGCCAGCCACCCCTGCCCGGCCAGGGTGATCGCGAGCTCGGTCGTCTGCCCCGTCTCCCGGGACAGCCGGATGCCTTCGTCGTACGACGCGACCGCGTTCGCCCAGCGGTCGGTCGTCGCATCATCGCGGCCGAGGTGGAACAACAGGCCGGGCAACATCCCCACCGCCACCTGGTCCCGGCGCTCTCCCATGGCCTCCTCGACCAGCGCACGACCTGTCCCGGACTCCCGCAGGAACATCGGGGCCAGCACCATCCAGGTCTGCCGCCGGTCGCGCTCCATCGCCACCGAAGGGGTCAGCGCGATCGCTTCCCGGATCTGGTCGGTCCCCGGACGCCCGGCCAGGATCTTCGCCATTCCACTCGACAGCAACCCGAGGATCCGCGCCGGCGACCGCCCGACCCGATCGAGCCGCTCGTCGATCTCCCCGGCAGCCGTCAACGCGCCGGCCGCATCCCCCAGCCGGAAAGAGGCATTGACCACGTCCGCCGACAACCCGATCATCAGCTCGTCGAGCTTGTCTTCCGCACCCGCGAGTTCGGCGATCGCGGTGAGCAGGATGTCGCGAGCTCTGGCGGGCGATCCGCATTTCACCGCGATGTCCGCCCGCAGCTCGTTCGCCTGGGTGCGCACCAGCAAGGGCGGTTCGAGCTTCAGCGCCTCGGCCAGCAGGCCGTCCGCGCGATCAGCCAGGCCCGCGAACCAGGCTGCCTGTCCCGCCGCGACCAAGCGGAGCGCTCGCGCCTGCACACTCTCAGTCAGGCGCGCTGACCGCTCGAAGGCCGTCGCCGCCACTGCCTGCGCGCCCCGCTCGACCGCATGCCTGCCAGCAACCTCGAGCCCTGCGGCGACTTCGTCGTCAGTGCCGAGCACGGTCTCCGACAGGTGCCAGGCTCGCCGGTCCGCGTCGTGCACGGCTCCTGCCATCGCCCGATGGACCGTACGTCGCTCAGCCGGCTCCGCGCTCGCGTAGATCGCCGAGCGAACCAGTGGATGCCGGAACTCCACCCGTCCGTCCGCGATCGTCACCAGCGACGCCTGCTCGGCTTCACCCAACGCTGCGACCTCAACGCCCAGCTCGTTGCAAGCACGAGCCATAGCGCCCAGGTCACCGTCCTCTACCGAGGCGACCAGCAGCGCGGTCTGCGCTGCTGTACTGAGCCGCTTGGCCCTTGCGGCGAAGGCCTCGGCCAACAGGGCGGGCACTGGCACAGGTACGCCCGGTGGAAGTCGCTGCAATTGCTCAGGGTCGCCGGCAAGCTCCAGCAACGCCAGCGGATTGCCCGCCACCGTGCGGTGCAGCGCGGCCACCAGATCGACCGGCAGACCGGCTAACAGCCGATGCGCCGCTTCCAACCCGACTCCGCCGACCCGGAGTTGCGGCAGGTCGGCTTCCGCCAACGGATGCGACTCGCCTTCCCGGGCTGCGATGACCAGCGCGATCGGATCCGCGACCAGCCGCCGGGCCGCGAACAACAGGGCTTCGGCCGACGGTCGATCCAGCAGATGCGCATCGTCCACCAGGACCGCCACCGGCTTCACCTCGGCGTAGCGGCAGATCAGACTCAACGTGGCTGCCCCCACCGCGAACCGGTCCACCCCCAACCGCCCGACCTCCCCCGCGCTCTCGGCCGGAGTACTGAGGGCCAGGGCCGCCGCGAGGGCTTCGCGTTGCGGCGCTGGAATGCGGCCGAGGTCGGCAAGGGCAGGGCGGAGCAGTTGGAGCAGGCCGCCGAAGGGGATCTCGCGCTCGGCCTCAGTCCCCCGGGCCCGGAGGACACGCAGGCCCACGGCGAGTGCCGCTGCCTCGTCGACGAGAGCGGTTTTGCCGATTCCCGGTTCCCCGGTGATCAGCAGCACCCCGCTGGTACCCACCCGCGCCCCCGCGACCAGCCCTTCGATCACCCGCCGTTCGGCGTCCCGCCCGATCAGCATGTCTGGCAGTACACCATCTCTTGACCAGGTGGGTCACCTGATGCGACCGGTCAGTCCGCAGTCCTACGGTCACGAACAGCTAAGCAACCCTGGGAGGGGACCTGAAATGACTACCGTTGCAGTGGACACCGACAAACTGATGGCTTTCGTCGGCCAGGCCGTGGGAGAGGTCGGCGCGACCTTGAACGCCGGACTGGTGGTGATGGGCGACAAGCTCGGCTACTACCGCGCACTCGCGGGCGCCGGCCCGACCACGCCGGCCGAACTGGCCGAGCGGACCGGCACCAGCGAGCACTACGCCCGCGAGTGGCTGAACGCGCAGGCCGCCGGCGGTTTCGTCGAGTACGACCCGGCGACCGCCACCTACGTCCTGCCGCCCGAGCAGGCCGTCGCCCTGACGGACGAGAGCAGCCCGGCGTTCCTGCCCGGGTTCTTCCAGATCGCGCTCGGCACCGTCGACCACACCAACCAGACGATCGAGGCGGCCCGCAGCGGCGCCGGGATCGGCTGGCATGAGCACAACTCCGACGTGCACCTCGGCTGCGAGCGGTTCTTCCGCCCGGGCTACAACGCGAACCTGGTGGCGGGCTGGCTTCCCGCGCTGGAAGGCGTCGTGCAGAAACTGCAGGATGGGGTCCGCGTCGCGGACATCGGCTGCGGCCACGGCTCCTCGACGATCCTGATGGCCCAGGCCTTCCCGCGCTCGACCTTCACCGGTTCGGACTACCACCCGGAGTCGATCGAGACCGCCCGCCGGCGCGCGGAGGAAGCCGGTGTCGCGGATCGCGTCAGCTTCGAGGTCGCCCCGGCGACGGCATACAGCGGCTCGGGGTTCGAACTGGTGACGACCTTCGACGCCCTGCACGATATGGGTGACCCGGTCGGCGCCGCCCGGCACGTCCGCGAGTCGCTCACCCCCGACGGCACCTGGATGGTGGTCGAACCGATGGCCGGCGACAAGGTCGAGGACAACCTGAACCCGGTCGGCCGCGCCTACTACGGCTTCTCGACGCTGCTGTGTACTCCGGGTTCGCTGTCCCAGGACGTCGGCCTCGCGCTCGGCACCCAGGCCGGTCCCGCGCGGATCCGCGACGTCACCAAGGCAGCCGGCTTCTCCCGGTTCCGCACGGCCGCCGAGACGCCGTTCAACCTGGTGTTCGAAGCACGGCCCTGAGACAGTCGATCGGAGGGGTGGGGGGCGACTCGGATGACTGACGAACGACCGGCGCGGACGGCCGATCAGGCGGGCACGATCGAGCGCGATGGCGTGACGATCGCCTACCAGGTGTACGGCGACGACGGGCCGACGGTGGTCCTGCTGCCGACCTGGTCGATCGTGCCGTCCCGCGTCTGGAAGGCCCAGGTTCCTTACCTCGCTCGCCATTTCCGGGTCGTCACCTTCGACGGCCGGGGCTCGGGGGCCTCGGCCAAACCCGTCGGTGCGACCGCCTACGCCGATGCCGAGTACGTCGCGGACACCCTGGCCGTCCTGGACGCCACCGGTACTGCGAACTGCGTGCTGGTGGGATTTTCGCGGGGGTGTCCGTGGGCCCTGCAGACCGCGTCCGACCAGCCCGGCCGGGTTCTCGGGGTGGTCTGCATCGGCGCGGCGGCCGGGATGGTCCCGGCGCGGGCGGAGCAGGAACGCGAGGCCTGGAACGCGCGGTATCCCACCCACGACGGCTCGGCGAAGTACAACCGTCACTACTGGCTGGAAGGCGGCTACGAGGACTTCCTGCGGTACTTCTTCGAGAACATGTTCCGCGAGCCGCACTCCAGCAAGCAGCTCGAGGACTGCATCGAGTGGGGCCGGCAGATCGGCCCGGAACGACTTGTCGACACGGAGGCCGCCCGCCACGCCAGGCAGGCCGGGGTGCTGCCTGACGTACGGTGCCCGGTGCTGGTGGTCCATGGCGACAGCGACGCGATCCGGGCTTACGCGGAAGGTGTTCAGCTCGCCGGGCTCACCGGCGGCTCACTCGTCACGATCGCGGGCGGCGGGCACGGCCCGCCCGCCCGCGAACCGGTGAAGGTGAACCACCTGCTCAAGGAGTTCGTGGACCAGGTCGCACCCCGCCCGGTACGCCGTACTTGGGTGCGGGCCGCGAACCGGCCGCGGCGGGCGCTCTACCTGTCGTCGCCGATCGGGCTCGGGCACGCGAAGCGGGACCTGGCGATCGCGCGGGAGTTGCGGCAGCACCACCCGGCCCTGGAGATCGACTGGCTCGCGCAGCATCCGGTCACCCGGGTGCTCGAAGACGCCGGCGAGAGCGTGCATCCGGCCTCGGCCTGGTTGTGTAACGAGTCGGAACACATCGAGTTCGAGGCCGACGAGCACGATCTGCACGCGTTCCAGGCGATCCGGCGGATGGACGAGATCCTGGTCAACAACTTCATGGTCTTCAACGATGTGGTGGACGCGCAGTACTACGACCTGGTGATCGGCGACGAGGCCTGGGAGGTGGACCACTTCCTGCACGAGAACCCGGAACTGAAGAGGTTCGCCTACGCCTGGCTGACGGACTTCGTCGGCTGGCTGCCGATGCCGGACGGCGGCTCCCGCGAGGCCCGGCTGACCGCGGAGTACAACGCGGAGATGCTCGAACAACGCGCCCGCTACGCCCGGCTCCGCGACCGGTCGATCTTCGTCGGCGACCCGGACGATATCGTCGACGCCAGCTTCGGTCCCGGACTGCCGACTATTCGCGACTGGACCGAGCAGAACTTCGATTTCGCGGGCTACGTGACCGGCTTCGATCCGGCCGAGACCGCAGACCGCGCGGCTCTTCGAGAGCGCCTCGGCTATGCCCGGGACGAACTGCTCTGCGTCGTGACGGTCGGCGGGTCGGGGGTTGGTTCTTCCTTGCTCCGCAGGGTTCTCGACGCCGTTCCGCTGGCTCGACGGCTGGTCCCCGACCTGCAGTTCGTGATCGTGACCGGTCCTCGTATCGATCCGGCGTCCCTGCCGTCGCTGCCGGGGGTGACCGTGCACGGGTATCTGGCAAACCTGCATCATCACCTCGCGGCGGCCGACCTCGCGATCACCCAGGGCGGCCTCACCACCTGCATGGAACTGACCGCCCAGCGAGTGCCGTTCATCTACGTGCCGCTGCGCCATCACTTCGAGCAGAACTTCCACGTCCGAGCCCGCCTCGACCGCTACGAGGCCGGGCACCACCTCTCCTACGAGGAAGCCTCCGACCCGGACGCATTTGCCGGAGCCATCGCCAAACAACTCACCTCCACGCCCACCTTCCGCCCGGTCGCCACCACCGGCGCCACCCGAGCCGCCTCCCTCCTAGCCCCACTCCTCTGACCGCCACGCTCTTCCCGAGGAGGTCTCGTGGTTGACAAACACTTCACCGTTTGGTGAAGTTTTTCTCGTGCTGACCATCACCTTCGCCGCGCTGGCCGATCCGACCCGGCTGGCGATCGTGACCCGGTTGAGCCGGGGCGAGGCGACGATGGGGGAACTGGCCGCACCGCACCAGGTGACCGCGCCGGCGATGACGAAACACGTCGGCGTGCTCGTCGACGCGGGGGTCGTCACCCGCCGCAAGGTTGGCCGCACGGTGGTGTGCACCCTGCGGCCGGACGCGCTGACCGAAGTACAGGCCTGGCTCGGCGACCTCACGGCGTACTGGAACAGCACCATCGACCGGCTGGAAGACCTCTTGCAAGGGAGCAAGGATGAGCACTGACGTCCGGATCGAACGGATGCTGACGGCAACTATCGAGCGGGTATACGCGGCGTGGACCGAGCCCGGCCTGCTGACTCGGTGGTACTGCCCGAACCCCACGCTGGACCTGACCGTCGAGGCAGACGTCCGGGTCGGCGGCGAGTACCTGGTCAAGATGGGCCCGTACGTCGTCCGGGGTCGCTACACGGAGGTGGACCCGCCGAGTCTCCTCGCGTTCACCTGGCAGTGGGACCACGAGGACGGGCCGTCCGAGGTCCGCGTCGAGCTCACCGAGGTGGACGCCGGCACCCGCCTCCTCCTCACCCAGACCGGTCTGACCCCCGAAGACGCCACCGGCCACCTCCAGGGCTGGGAACTCCAACTCCCCCGCCTCGCCGACCTCCTCGCCCCCTGACCCACCTGCACGGCGTACCGGAGTACGGGCGGTCGCCTGTACGGCGCACCGGGGTGCGGGCGGTCGCCTGCACGGCGCACCGGGGTGCGGGCGGTCGCGCAGCCGTCGGGCGGGCGCCGAGTAGGGCAAAGGTAGAGCCCCGGGCGGCGACCCGGGGCTCGGAATGGATGGATGGGCGGCGGAATCAGCTGCCGGACTTGCGCCGGAACTGGCGCTTCTGCTTGTCGTTGTGCGCCTCGCCGACACCTTCGTGCCGCGGCCCGCTACCGGGGTGCGACTCGTGATGCGCGTTCTTCTTGGCGAGCGCCTCGCGGAACTTCTTCTGCAGTTCGTCCTGCGCCGGCTCGCTGGGCTTGTCGCTCATACCGTCTCCTTCACAAACCGTCAGGCGTATGGGCTTAGCTAACCAATTGTGAACGCCCCACCGCCAGCCATTAACCCGGGGTGTCCGATCCGCCCCTCCCAGCCGCCACCTGGCCACTCGCCTCGACCATCTCAGTCTGAGAAAAACCTCTGAGCCACCGGAGTGACGGCTGTTAACGTCGCTGAGGCGGCAGGCGACGGCGATGGACGGGCGGAGGGGATGTGCGGTGGTGATCAGCACTGAGGCGGTGATCGGGATCGCGCTGGTCGAGCTCGGGCTGGTGGTGATTCCCGGGCCGAACATGATCTACCTGGTGTCGCGGTCGGTGGCGCAGGGACGACGGGCCGGGTTGACCTCGCTCGCGGGGGTCGGCGTCGGGTTCCTCGTGTATTTGCTGGCGGCAACCGCGGGCCTGGCGACGCTGTTCGCCCTGGTGCCGGAGATCTACGTCACGCTCAAGCTGGCCGGCGCGGCGTACCTGCTCTGGCTGGCCTGGAACGCACTCCGGCCGGGAGGCAGCTCCGCGTTCACGCCGAACGAGCTCGAGCCCGACCGTCCGCGGAAGCTGTTCGGGATGGGCCTGCTGACCTGCCTGCTCAATCCGAAGATCGCGATCCTCTACATCTCCCTGCTGCCTCAGTTCGTAGACCCGTCCCGCGGCCATGTCGGCACCCAGAGCCTGCTCCTCGGACTCACCCAGCTGGCCGTCGGCGTCCTGGTGAACGCCGTCTTCGTGATCACCGCCGGCTCGGTCGCCCTCTTCTTCAGCCGCAAGCCCCTCTGGATGCGAGTCCACCGTTATCTAACTGGTACCGCGCTCGCCGTCTTCGCCGTCCGCCTCGCCACCGACCAGGCCCGCCCCGCTACGCCCTGACCGGCTTCCGACTCGCGCGATTCGGCAGGGCCCGGACGCCCACCACTCACCAACCGTTCGACTTCCGCCACGCTTCGCATCCACCGAGCCGGGATCCCTTGTATATCAAGCGTTTGACGCCCCTTGGTGTGTGATGCGCGCCCCCTTGGCCGTTTGGTACTCACCAGTACATTTACTTCTACGGCCCCCGGCCCCAAAGGCACCAGGCGCGACAACCCCACTCGAGAGCGGCAGTCGCCCACCCGCCACCGCACCACCCCGTCCGATGCGCCGTACCCACCGCACCCCGCGGTACCCCCTGACAGGTCAGGGTGTCGGGTGAGCCCCACTCCCCTGCCCCGGCACCCTGGCCGCTCCACCATCCCTCGCACCGCCCCAGCTAGTTAACTGGGGCGGTGCGAAGCCGGATCGAGTGGGAGATCGAGCACGGAATCGGGGCCGGATGGCACACCGGGGCGCAGGTTTACGCCTCGGTGGGCGGGACGCCCTGGGTTGATGTCGCGCTTGGCGAGGCGCAGCCCGGAGTACCGATGGCGCGAGAGACCATCGTCGAGTGGGCGTCCGCCACCAAGCCGATCACGTGTGTCGCGTTGGCGGTTCTTTGGGAGCGCGGGGCCCTGGACATTGATGATCCGGTGCACCATCACCTGCCTGAGTTCGCGGCGTCGGGCAAGGAGCGGGTGAGCGTCAAGCATCTGCTGACTCACACTGCTGGACTGACTACGAGCATCACCAAGCAGGCGTCTGCAGCTGAGCTGGTTGCTGACATCTGTGCTTCGCCACTGCGGCCCGACTGGGTGCCTGGGCAACGATGTGGTTACAACTCGATTGCGATGTGGATCGTCGCTGAGCTCGTGACTCGCCTCGATGGACGCCCTTTCGACCAGTTCGTTCGCGAGGAGATCTTCGAGGTTGCCGGCCTGGACGACTGCTGGCTCGCGATGGCGCCCGAGATCTACGAGCGGAACCAGGCCCGCATCGCGCGCATCCCCGGGATCGCCCGCTCCGGTACGGCGTACTGGGTGACCTGGGGACGTCCCACCGGCGGCATCCACGGACCGATCAGCCAGCTCGGCCGCTTCTACGAGTCCCTCGGGTGCATCCTGTCGCCGGACACGCTCCGGGAGATGACCTCGCACCACCTCACCGACGTGTACGACGAGGTGCTGGACGCGCGGCTGGATCGTGGACTCGGCTTCGTGCTGGGATCAGCCGCTCCGCAGTACGGCTTCGGTGATCGCGCCTCGTCCGGCACCTACGGTCATGGCGGGCAAACCTGGAGCACCGCCTTCGCCGACCCGGCCCGCGACCTGGTTGTCGCCGTCTACTTGAACGGCGCAGCGACCGCCGCTATCCACGCCGACCGCCTACCGCGCCTCCTGAACGCCCTGTACGCCGACCTCGCCGACCTCGACGACCTCGACGGCTGAGGTGACGAACACGAACTCCAGGCCAGGCCGGTCAGGAGCATCGCGGACCTCGTCAACCGCGAAACCGGCGGCGGCCAGGGATTGCTCCAGTTCCTCGCGAGTGCGGAAGCGGAGGGTCGAGTCCGAGGTGAGCGTCGCACCGTCGGACTCGAAGTAATAGGTCCCGCGGAAGGTGACGAGCGAGCCGCTCACGTCCAGCAGATCAGTCCAGTTCCTGACCACGCCTACGCCCGGGATATCGGCCTCGTTGTACGTCTGCTCGCGATTCCACCCCAGCCACGCCTTGCGCTCGGGATCCCTTGTCTCGAAGACGAACCGCCCACCCGGAGCCAGCGCCCGCCGTACCCCACCCAACGTCGCCGCCCAATCCTCATCCGTCACGAACACCTGAGCCACGTTCCCCGTCATCACTGCCAGATCCACCTGCAGCTCCGGCAATGACGTGGCGTCGCCCACAACCCATCGCACCCGCTCCGCCCCAGGCTTCCTCCGCGCCAGCTCCAACGAGGCACGTGCTGGATCCACCCCGACGACCTCAACCCCACGCGACGCCAGCAAACACGCGAACGTCCCCGTCCCGCACCCCACATCCAGCACCTGCCGGGCGCCGAATTCTTCGATCATCGCGGCATAGGCCTCGAGATCAGGCCGCTCGGCTTCCAGCGAGTCATAAATCCCCACCAACCGCGGCACCGCAAACAACGCATCAGGCATCCCCCGACCCTAGACATCGCCCCACCCACGCCGCGACCGAATTCCCCAACCGTCCCGGTCCGGCGCGCGGGGACCAGGGTCCGACTGCTCGGGATCTCTCAAGGTCTGGCCGCTCGGGATCTCTCAGGGCCCGGCCGCTCGGGATCTCTCGACGTCCGGGAGCTTGGGGATCTCTCAGCTCGCGGTGAGCGGATAGCGGGTCCCGACGACGCTCGGGGCGAAGCCGGCTGGGCTGAAGGCGTCGGCAAGTGCGGCGGCGGCCCGCCAGCCGGTGCAGTGACCAGGCGCGACGATCCGCGGCGCGACCAACTCCGCGAGGTCCCGCACCGTGGGACCGATGCGATCCTCGACGGCGGCTCCGGCCAGGTGGTACCCGCCCAGCAAGAGATCGACCGGCTGCTCCGGGAACAGCCGGCGCGCCTCGAGGCCGACATTGACGATTCCCGCATGCGAGCACGCGGAGAACACGGTCGTACCGCGGCCGCGGACGGACGCCGCGAGGAAGCGTTCGTCGTGGATCTCCAGGTCCTGGCCTGGCCATCCCGCCAGGTGTGATGCCCCGGCAACCCCGCCTCGTAGCTCGTAGTACGCGGGATATCGCCGCTCCCCACGAAGAGCCCCGCGACCGGGTGCACCTCCGCATGCACCGCGATCTCCCCGCCCGCAGCCACGATCGCCTCGAGCGTGGGCTCTCCCGCCAACATCGCGAACTTCCCAAGAGGAGTCAGCAACCCACGCTGATCCGGCCGATCCGGATGAACATCGACAACAGGTGGCGGCCGTCCCACCCGACTCCGCTCGCCCGCGATGGCGGCAACCACAGTCGGTATCCCACCCGAGTGATCCCAATGCCAATGCGACAGGAACAGCACGTCAATCCCCGCCAGCTCAAGGACCAACCGCTCAGCGTTAGCAAGCCAGACGTCTCCGTAGGGCCCGACATCGAACAACACCGTGGCGCTCTCATCCCCCCGTCGCGCCGTAGCCAGCGCCGAGAACCCATGACAAGCAACGCAAAGATGGTCGAACGTAACCACCATCTCGTGCCCCTCATGCACCCCGATCGACTGGCCCCCGAGCAACCGCACAACCTCCGGCACCTGCGGAATCCCAGCACCGACAGACGACAACGTGTCAGTCGCATTATCAACAACGACCGTGACGGCAAGCTCGTCAAGCTCAACTACCCCAACCGCGGGTGACGACGTCATCCCAACAACATCCCCCGCCCCACCCACCCCACACAAGACCTCATCCCCGGGCGCCCTGCGCCGCGACATCGACATGACGTGCTACCTGCGCGATGCAATTGTCGTTGTCATGGCGCCCACTACAGAGGGCGGCGATGGCCGAGTTGCATTGCCCTGTCATGCCGAGTTGAGTGCGTCGGGTGTCCTCTACGGTAACGCGGTCCGACCCCGACGAATGCTCGCACTCCTTGAAGGTTAGAAGTGGGCTGGCTTCCACTTCCGCCCGGCGATCTTGGGTGCCTCGCTGATGGAGGGCTGGATCGCATGCCAGGTCGCGGCCCATGTCCGGGGTGCGTGCGACAAGGTGTGGCACACGTAGCGAGCGAGCTCCAGCGGAGTGCGATCTTCCCACGGAAAGTCGATGAAGACCTGGTAGTCGTCGCCGATCTGAAGGGCTACCCGGAACACCGCTGCGTTCCGGCGGTCATTGGCGACCCAGCTGGGCACTAGCCTGTAGGCGAGAAGTGCTTGACGATCGACGTCACGCAGGATCAGCCTCCCTGCTGTCCGGTCGGGCGTTTCCCACCCGTGGCTGGAGCCCAGGCGATCGACTTCATTGTCGTAGTCTGCCGCGGGGAAGGTTGCTCCGCGGTTCATGGGGGCTTCGAGGAGCCAGTCCCAGTGGACCAAATCGCCATCTCTCACGATCGTGACGTCGGTTGAACCGCAGCCGTACACGCCGCACTCGCAGCGGGCGATCGGGATCTTGTGGGCCTCGGCGGTGGCCACGAGCAGGTTGTTGGGAACGAGCACGTCGTAGGGATCCATGCCGAGCCCAGCTCCAGCGGCCGTCATCTCGGCGCCGTTGACGTAGACGAGTAGCTGGAATCCACCGCCCGACTCATCGGGCGCTTCGGCGACCTCGAACTGAATCATGTCAGTTCCGAGGCGCCGCGTGGTCCCGCCTCCGCGAGCAATGACGTGACCCTGCCGTAGGGTCCCCGGCTGCGCGATCTTGAGTTCGTCGAGCGTGTTGTCGACCATCTCCTTGAGGTCGAACATGGAGTCCTTAGGCGATGCTCCGCCGAGGTCGCGCAGTGATGGCGAGTCGAGTCCTTCGCTGAGAGCGAGGCAGGCTGCGTCGATCAGATCGGTAGTGCCGTAGCCGGTTTCTGCGTTCCACTGCGCAACCGCATCGAAGAGCCGCTGCTCGGCAGGGACCTGATCCTGGTCGTCGTTCACGACAGCATCATCGGCCAAGAGCCGTCCGGAAGCGCACTGAATTGTGCCGAGGGCTAGGTTGGATCCTCCCGCGACGACACCTGCGAGTGCGGGACTGCCGCTGTCAGCGCGGTCATGCCGATGAGCGCGCGTCGACGTTCTACGCTGCTGTGTGTGGCGAACTTCCTGGCGAAAGAGATGCGCCTCCACATGGCCGAGCCCTTCCCCGACTCCGTGGAGAAGGGCCTGGACTACGGGGAAGTGGATGCCGTCATGATCGGTGCCGACATCTACCGCTGGGCAACCAGGGCCGGTTCGCTCTCCGAACTGGACCGGTCTCGCTTGTTGCAGGCCGCCGACGAACTCCAGCGCTCCATCCAGGCAGTTCCGCCAGACGCGCAGCCGTACTACGAGCGCATCCTCCGGATCGCCCGCCTGGCACTCGCCGTCTGACCGAACGCACGCTCATGCCGCCATCCGCGTCACCTTGCCCGGGAGCGGGCACATACGAGGGTCGAGAGGAGAATGCCTGGGTGGACACCATCGAGTGGGTTGACGAACCGCACTGGAGCGAGGCCGGCGACGTAGTCATGGCGTCGATCGCGCTGTCCCCACTCATTCGGCCGCCGGCGAAGGATGGCGACCCCCGGCTCACCGTCGAGATCCATGGAGACCGAGCCGACGCTCGCGTCGCGGAGACCTCGGGGGCCCTCAGATCGCTCATCCCACAGCTACCAGTGCTCGCTGCGGACGCCTTGAGCGCGGCGCCGCCAGGTTGGCATCGCAGCTATCCTCACGCGGACCTTTGGCTAGACGGCATCGAGTTCCATGCGGACGGCCGAGTGCGTCTGCTGTACGACTTCGGTGACCTGGACCTGCTCGTTCTTGAATTGCACGGCAACGGCGCCAAAGACGTTTCGATCGAGCCCTAGCACCGGGGTCGCCGCTCGCTCATGGCGCGAACCGCGCGCTCAAATGCCGATGTGCGCTCGCCTCCGCAGCCGACTTGGGCCGGACACCTAGGTGTTGATCACGGTCTCCCGAATGGGCGGGCCAGATCGATCCAGACGTGACCCTGAGATGACGAGCAATGTTCCGTCATCTGCAAACGCGTACTCCTGGGCGGTCGCGGACCAGTCGCTCCGGAGAATTGGTCGGCGAACCAGCTTGTCGAACCAGTTAGCAGCGCGAACTACCTGCTCTGAGATCGTGCCGCCGAACGTGGATGGGGGCACTCGCGGGTCGTCGCGTTGCAAGTCGAATAACTGACTGTGGAGGCTTCCGACTGTCGTCACCACACCGTTGTAGTAGGCCCCTACCGTCAGCATCACGCAGTTGTCCGCGCTGAGATCCACCCAAGCTAAACACCGTCCATCCGCGGACTCGACATCCATGCCCGCGTACCAATCATCAGGCGCCGTCGATGGGATCCACCCGTGCCGCTTCATCTGAGCCCGAAGCAACACGACGTAATTGGACTCAGACTCCGTGAGAGACGGAGGGCAGTCATCAGCGTCGTTGGTCGGCATGGGCAACAGACCTCCCCTTGGTTGAGGCGCTCACGCGAGTCGGCGCATGGATCAGACCCACCGAACGACGTTCTTGACCCTACGCGCAAGGCGGTCCCGCCAAGTAGCGTCCTTGCGCCACGCGACCCTCGCGATCGAGCGACGATCGAGTGACCCGCGACCCTCCGGTCCATCTGCCGGTTCGAGGTGTTCACAAGCGATGAGCCACCCGACGGACAGCACTGTCACGCCGAGTGTTTGAGCAGCATCCAGCTGGCTCACCCATTTTCTGCCGAGACCTCCGATGGCGCATTCGACCAGCCACGCATGACCCGCGGATACCTGCGCTTCTTCGCGTCGACCAATACGCACCTCGCTTCGACTGACACTCGCCACCAACAGTGTGGTCCATGGACACCAACATGCGCCCCGTAAACGTCCGGATCTGCCGCTCTGCGCGCGAGGCCCGGTCTTGATCAGAGGATTAGAAGCAGGTCAACTATTGACCCTCGAAGTGACTGGCCGCCAGTTCACGCTGCCCAGACAATGGTGTTGTGGCCGCGCACACCAGCGAACAAGAGGGCATCTCGACGCGCCCGGCGGCCGAGCCGGGCCTTAGATTGATAAGTGACGAGGACGAGATCATGCACCTCGTTTGTTGTCGTGACACCACTTGGGCTGTCGCGTTGTGCGGCGAGCCGAGCGACCACATCAACCTCGCCGGAACGGTGGTCTGCACGATGTGTGTCGATGTGGCTGAACAGCTCAGACCGGGTTGTCTGTCCCAGGATCCGCTTATCTGCCCCAAAGACGGGAAGCCTTGTCCCGACGAGCACGAGATCGACCTTCGGATACTCCACGAAGTGACGCAATAGCTACTCTCCGCGATGGCGACACATGCCTTGCTCGGCGAGCGCATATGCCGCTGATCGCGCGGTCGTGCCGAAATCCGGTTGTTGTCTGTGGACCCAGGTCAGGCTGGAGCGATCGTACGGATCATCACGCAGTTCTTCTGTCCCTTCGACCGCTGGTAGGTGAAACCGGCCTCCTCATACATCCTGCGGGTGCCGTTGTAGAGGAAGGAGGACGACATCTTCTTGCCTTCGGGCTGCTTCGACATGTCGTGCGGGTATCCCTCGACCACCCCGCCACCCGCCTGGGAGATCAGGTCCAGAGCTCCTCGGAGCGCCAGCGCCGCGACGCCGCCGCGCCGTAGCGTCGGTCCACGAAGATGCAGGTGATCCGGTAGTCGGGCGCCGTAACGAGTCCCGCCTCGTACTCCTGCCGATGTTTCATGTTGGGCAGCCCTCCCGGTGGCCCGTACTCCGCCCAGGCCACCGCCTCGTCGCCGTCGAAGACCAGCGCGGCGTGTGCACGCCCGTCCTCGACCAGCTGGCACTTTCAGATCACGATTGCTCTCGTAGGTGCGGTCCTTGTCCTTGTCCTTGTCGCGGGACAGCGTGTGGAACCACGTGCACCAGCACCCGCCGAACACGCCGTTGTGCCGCTCGACAAGGTCGGAGAAGGCACGCCAGGTGTCGGACGCGAGCGGCCGGATGGCGAGGTCGTCCGTCGAGCGATCGGCAGGCATGTGGACAGCCTAGAACGCATTGCGGACGATTTTCGTCCGGTGATCCGGCGACGGCTCGCAACCCTCGGGGCAACGTCCGCATCTGCCGCATTGCGCGCGCTCGCAGACGCACGCTTCTGCCGCAGATGGGTCCGTCGATGGTCAGGCGTGCTGGATCGTAGGTGTGCCTGTGTTCGGTGTCGGTTTCCCGGAGTTCCTCGCCTTCGTTGCTCTGGTTGCGCTCCTGGTGTGGATGCTCGCCCGATGCAAGACTCGCTGACCATCCGGTCATGCCGCTGGTGGTGGGCGGTTCTACCGATGCCCGGTCTCCCGCGGAAGCTCACCGGCTGGTGGTCCGAGACGAGGCGCCGCTTCAAGCTGGCCGGGACAGGATGCTCCGGGCTCGCTTGAGCGGCTCGTCGGTGCCCAGCTCGTCGCGAGCCGCGGAGCTCGTCGAGTACAGCCAAACCATCTCCTGGAACGGCAGCGGCGGCAGGTGACGCCGGGGCAGCGCGATGGCATCGTCGCGGACGAGACCACGGCGTCCTAGGAGGGGCGGCAGGTGGTGGACCGGCACGACGGGGCGGGTGGTTTCGATGATGAAGTCCGTCCGGGTCGTGACCAAGCCGCGGACATCCTCCCAGTCGACGAAGACCTCCGACCCGGCGTAGAGCTGGTGGATGCCTTCGGGAGTCAGGGTCACGGTGCCGTCGCCGGCCCGTCCGGTCAACCGGCACCAGCCGAGATAGGCCATGAGCAGCCCGCTACCCACAAAGAATGCAGCGGCGTAGTAGTTGGACGAACCGATCTCCCACAGCCCCATGAGCACGATCAGCCCGATGATCAGCCCGCCCATGGCCTGAGTGGTCCAGTGGCCGCGCCACGGATGAACGGCCAGCCCCGACCTTCCCCGTGCCGTGCCGAGCGTGACGACCACGTCCGGCGGGCGGCGTCTCGCCCCCAGCGCGAGGGACACCGCCATCAGGCCGAACAGGGAGAGGATGCCGGCGCCGAGAACGCTGTCACTCACAGGTTCCGCCCTTCGGCTCACGTGCCTGCGCCTACCTTCGCTGTCGCGAAGGTGCCCCAACCCCGCTCCGGAGGAAACATCCGGTCATGCCGCCGAGAGGGAAGCGCGACCATGCCGATGTGAGGACGTCCGCTCATCCGGGGGATGCCAGCGATTCCTCGGACATGCCGGCGTGCCGTTGTCGGCGGCGAGGCGCTCGGCCAACCCGACGATCATCACGTCTGGCGAGACGAGCGAGCGTCAGGCTGCGCTGGTCAGCCGGCGACGACTGTCGCTTCGACGGCCTGCGTCAACGAACTTCAGACGCGGGACACTCATCCGGGTTTCTCAGCCTGTACGCCGCCGGCCCGCGCCGGAAAGCAGGTCGGACCACGGATCACCGGTCTCCGGCGGTTCGCTCCAACCGGGTGTGCTCCAGTGCGGCCACCCGCGGGTGTGGTCCCGAAGCCGACCGCACAACCCGGCGGGTGGTTCGAACCCGATCCCCAGCCCGGCGCAGACGTCGTGTCCGTGCAGGATCAGCTCGAGCGCGCCACGGGCCGCGAAGTCGGCGGCGGGCCGGGTCTCGACCTGTGGCCGCCGCCAGATCACCGCACGCGCCTCGGGCTCTGCCATGGCGATCACGGCCGACAGGATCCGGGACACGGTCGCGAGCGCCTCGACCAGGTCGCCGGGACGCGGATCCGCACCCATCGTTAACTCGCCCCAGCCCCAGTCCGGATAGCCGTCCTGCTTGCGCGAGGCCAGGAACACCGCCACCGCGAGCACCGCGTCGACCGTGTGGTCGGCGGTCTTGGCACAGGACCATCTCAGCGTGCCGGCCGGTGCGGTCCAGTCGCGGTCGAGGCCGGTACGCCAGGACGACCCGACGAGGCCGGCCACCTCGTCCAGGTCGTCGCGCGTGAACGGTTCGGTCACGAGCGGAGATCGTACTGGTGTCGGTGCGGTGGGACAGACTGTGCTCATATTGCTCACCGATCTCGTCGAGACGTCGGCCGCGGTGGCGGCGACCCGCTCGCGGCGTACCAAGGCCGACCTGATCGCGGCGCTGCTGTCCCGGACGGCGACCCCGGACGAGACCCAGATCGTGGTCAGCTACCTGTCCGGCGAGCTGCGGCAGCGCCGCACGGGTCCGGTGGCGGTCGCTGATGGAGGTGCCGGACCCGGCCGCGGAGCCGTCCCTGGACGTGACCGAGGTGGGCACGGCCTTCGCGGAGGTGGCCGAGATCTCGGGCACCGGTTCGCAGGCCAGGCGCCGGGCAGTGATGGACGGGCTGTTCGGCCGGGCGACGGCGGACGAGCAGCGGTTCCTGCGGTTCCTGGTCGGGGGCGAGACGCACGGATCTGCCGCGATGCGCGCACTCATGCCGAGTTGAGGAGATGCCAAAGGTTCACCGGTTGTACGGGTCTTCAACCATTCCAACGTGGGGCGACAGGCTGGCGTCGACCTCGCTGTTGACGCTGCCGCGACGCATCACCCAGCGCTCCCAGGTATCGGTGAGATCATCGTCGAAGACATACATCACGCCATACGATCCAGGCGCGATCCTCGCGACTGATCGGAACAAGTCGATGACTGCCTCAGCCCTATGGTTGTGGGAACCTGCCAACCACAGGTGGAGGCTGCCGTTGGCATGACGCAGGTCTGCCGTCTCATTGACGACGCCCCGCCCCTTGGCGCTGGCGACGGCTTGCGCAACCCGAGCCTCGACACCGCGCTGACGCCCATCTGCCTCCGCGTCCTCCTCCGCTTCTGAACTCGCGACGATGGTCGCCCATCCGTGCCACTCGAACATGTGACAGAGGTTCTCATGATCCGCGACCCCGGCGTACCGTGTGTGACGCCATCCAGGTGGCGATGGCCAAATCCCAGTGCGCGGTCATGTCGTGTCGAGTGTGTTCGGCGGTAGCGTTCGACAAGTGCCGCCAACTGTCGACGTGTACATCCTGGTCAGAACCAATGAGAGAGCTGCCGTGCTCTCGCGCTTCGTCGACCGATACGTCAACGGCGGTGACCCTCGTTTCGACGCCTTCCTCCGTACGTTCGTCTCTCAGAACCCCGCTCCAGGAGACGATGGGGCTCTCGCGGACCTTCGCCGCGATGAGTCCGCAGTCGCGGCCTTCTCGCTGTACCTGCGAGCCAAGGCATACGAGGGAGCCATCATCACCATCACCGAGGAGGGCGATCTCGTCCTCGGCCTGAGTCTTGATGATCCGGAGACTCACCCGAGACGTTGCAGCAGGCTGCGGCCCTGATGGCGTCTCTCAGAACGGAGTTCGGCGCCGACGGCGCGGTAGCCGGTGTCGAGTTGGCGCCTCCCCAGGCCGCGTCCGAGTGGTCCAACAGTGAGTTGGTTCTCCTGCGAGATGGCAACGTCTAACGTCCGCACGGACGGCGATCCAGGCGCGTGGTTGGCCTTGAGGCTTCTTCGGGTCAGACGTTGAAGCGGAATTCCACCCCGTCGCGTCGTCGATCAACCTCAGCCTGCAAGGTCACGCCAGGCTCAAGCAGGCGAGATGGCCTGGCTCACCTGAAGTGCCCCGCCCCGCCCGACGAACGGATGGTCGCGCAGCAACTCGGCCGCGGCAGCCAGGTCGTCGGCCTCGAGGATCGAGTAGCCCCCGGCCGGACCGTCGGCGACGCCGTCCGCGACACCCTCGCTCGACACGACAGCAGAGCTGCCGAGCGGGGCACCGGGATCAACCAGGGCGGAGCCGACCTGGTTGACCCAGGCTATGAACGCGGCCATCGCCTGCTCCTGCTCCTCCGCGTTCCGAGGGGCACCGGCACCGTGGTAGGTCACAAGGAATTTCGCCATAACGACGACGCTACGGGCGTTCACGGGCGATCTGAATGTCCTGTAGGACAAGCAATATGTCCGATCGTCCACGCCTTGTTTTACGGTTGCACTGTGAGCCGAATCAGCCCTCTGTCAGACGACCTTGCCGAGGTGCTCAAGGCCATCAACGTCCGGAGCACGATCCTTTGTCGCTCGCACTTCACCGCCCCGTGGGGCTTCCGCGTCGACGGCTCGGATCTCGCCAAGTTCCACATCGTGCTCGACGGCGCGGCGTGGCTGGACCTCGAGAGTCCGGCCGAGTCCCATCGGCTCGAGGCCGGCGTCATTGTCGTACTTCCGCGCGGTACCGGTCACGTCGTGCGCGATGACCCGCGCACGCCGGTGCGCCTCCTCGACGCGATCCTCACGGATCACCCACCCGACTCTGCGGGGCGCCTGACGTACGGCGGTGAAGGCGCGAGCACGACCGTGCTGTGCGGTGCGTTCGAAGGCGCCCTCCTGCCCGACGACATGACCGACCTCCTGCCGCGGATTCTCGTGCTCGACCAGGACGGAAACAGCCGGGTGACCCGCTGGCTGCAGCCGATCGCCGACCTGTTGGCGTCGGACAGCACCGCCCCGGGCGACGCCGCGGTTCTGGCGAAGGTTGCCGACGTGTTCCTCACCGAGTTCCTCCGGCAATACCTGGCGCAGCAGGAGGCTGCCCTGGTGCATCTGCCGGCCCAGGAGGGCGAGGGCGCGCCGATCGCTGCCGCCCTGCGACTCATGCGACGCGATCCTCGGGCGCGATGGACGGTCGAGGGCCTCGCGAGACAGGTCGGCATGTCCCGTACGGCGTTCGCCATGCAGTTCCGCGATTCCGTCGGTGAGCCACCTCTCAGCTACCTGACCCGCGTCCGGCTCAGTCAGGGCGCCGGCTACCTGGCGACGACCTCACGCACCATCGGCGCCATCGCGAGGGACGTCGGCTACGACAACGAGTCGTCGTTCTCGAAGGCGTTCAAGCGGATATACAGGTGCTCACCCGGCGCCTTCCGGACCGAGTGGTCCGCGTGACGCGGATCAAACATTGAACCTGAATTCGACTACGTCGCCGTCGGACATGATGTAGTCCTTGCCTTCCATGCGGACTTTGCCGGCGGCTTTGGCGGCGGCCATGGAGCCGGCTTCGACGAGGTCGTCGTAGGAGACGATCTCGGCCTTGATGAAGCCGCGCTGGAAGTCGGTGTGGATGACGCCGGCTGCCTCGGGGGCGGTCGCGCCCTTGCGGATGGTCCAGGCGCGGGATTCCTTGGGGCCGGCGGTCAGGTACGTCTGCAGGCCGAGGGTCTCGAAGCCGACACGCGCGAGCACGTCCAGGCCGGGCTCGTCGACGCCCATCTCGGCGAGCATCTCGCGGGCCTCGTCCTCGTCGCCGAGCTCGACCAGCTCGGCCTCGAACTTGGCGTCCAGGAAGATCGCCTCGGCCGGCGCGACCAGGTCCCGCATCTGCTGCTTCAGCGGCTCGTCGGCGAGCTCGTCCGCGTCGCAGTTGAAGACGAACAGGTACGGCTTGGCCGTCATCAGCATCAGTTCGCGGATCGCGTCCCGGTCGACCGAGGTCGCGATGATCGGCGTACCGGCCTCGAGGTGCTTCTGCGCCTCCCGCACGGCCTCCAGCACGACGGCGCTCTCCTTCTTCAGGCGCGCCTCCTTCTCCAGCCGCGGGATCGCCTTCTCGACGGTCTGCAGGTCGGCCAGGATCAGCTCGGTCTGGATCGTGGAGATGTCGTCTGCGGGCGAGACCTTGCCGTCGACGTGGGTGACGTCGTCGTCGCGGAACACCCTGGTGACCTGGCAGATCGCGTCGGACTCGCGGATGTGGCTGAGGAACTTGTTGCCCAGCCCCTCACCCTCGGAGGCGCCGCGCACGATGCCGGCGATGTCGACGAACTGCACGGTCGCGGGCAGTTGCTTGGCCGATCCGAAGATCTCGGCGAGCTTGCCCAGCCGCGCGTCCGGCACGCCGACCACTCCGACGTTGGGCTCGATCGTCGCGAACGGGTAGTTCGCCGCGAGCACGTTGTTCTTGGTCAGCGCGTTGAAGAGCGTGGACTTGCCCGCATTGGGGAGCCCGACGATTCCGATGGTGAGTGCCACGGGGGTCAAGGGTACGCGGCCCAACCCGCCCGACCCCAATCCGAGCACCCCAACCCCCGTACTGCGAACCCGCCGCCCCGGTACTGCGAACCGCCCGCGGGCCCAGCGAACCGCCCACCCAGTACGACGAACAACCCGAGCCCGGGCACTACGCAGTACAGGAGGTCCAGCGGCAGGTCAGATCACGAAGGACTCGAGTTCCGCGCCGTACCAGCGGTCCGTCCGGCCGAGCGGGTGCATCCCCAGCCGGCGGCAGACCGCGAGCGACGGGTGGTTGTCCGGGCGGACCACCGCGTAGATCTCGCCGAGCCCGCCCCGGAAGCCGTGCGCGATCGCCGCCCGCGCGGACTCCGTCGCCAGCCCGCGCCCCCACGCGTCCGGGTGGAAGTGCCAGCCCACCTCGACCTCGCCCTTTCCCCTCCCGTCGGCCGGTTCGGGCAACGGCACCAGGAGCACCGTCCCCGCCACGATTCCGGTGGACTTCTCCTCGACCGCCCACACGCCGTACAGCGGGTCCTTGTTGCGCTCGTTCCAGCGTTCGATCACGCGGGACGCGGCGTCGCGGTCGCTCATCACCTTCGGGTCGGCGCCGAGCCAGCGCGACACCTCCCAGCGACGGTAGATGTCGAACACCCGGTCCCCGTCGGCCTCAGCCCAGTCGCGCACCACCAGCCGGTCGGTCTGGAAGACCACTTTGGGATCCATGACGCGCTCCCTCACCCATCGCCCTGAGCCAAGAGGTCTACCCAGCGCGGGCCACCCGCCGCAAGCGAACCGGCCAAGCTGTGACCGCACGGAAAGCTAAGGTCCTGCCATGAGTGGGCAGGCGTCACGCATCGTGTTCGGATGCGTGCAGTTGCTGCGGTTCGGCGGCCTGCAACTGGTGTCCTGCCTCTTCCCGGCCGCCCTGTTCGCCGGGCTCGCGGTCTCGAAGTACGTCGACCTCCCGATCGCCCGGTACGACGCTCTGCTGGTCTACTGCCTGCTCCTCACCTTCGGGTTCTGGGTGGTCCGGCTCGAGACGTGGCGCGAGATCGCGGTGATCTTCGGGTTCCACCTGGTGGGGCTCGCGCTCGAACTCTTCAAGGTCCAGGTGGGCTCCTGGCAGTACCCGGGCGACGCTGTGACGAAGTTCGCCGGAGTGCCGCTATTCGCGGGGTTCATGTACGCCGCGGTCGGCAGCTACATCTGCCAGGCGTGGCGGCGGTTCGACCTGCGGGTGAGCGGATACCGGCCGCTGCTGACCACTGTGCTCGCGGTACCGATCTACGCGAACTTCTAGACCCACCACTGGATCGTGGACCTGCGGATCCCGGTCGCGCTACTGCTGCTCGTCGTACTGCGGCGCACGTGGGTGTTCTACACCGTCGGCGTACGGCGGTACCGGATGCCGCTGGCACTGTCGTTCCTGCTGATCGGGTTCTTCCTCTGGATCGCGGTGAACGCGGGCACGTTCCTGGACGCGTGGAACTACCCCGACCAGGTGGACGTCTGGCGGCTCGTCCACCCGGCGAAGTTCGGCGCGTGGGCGTTGCTGGTGAGCATGAGCTTCGTCCTCGTCGCCAGCGTGAAGTCCTTGGAGGGCAGGCTTTACCACCGCGGCACCCTCGCCACAGTCGCGACTCCGAAGGCGACCGAGATCTCCCCGCAACACAGCAACGCCAACCAGGTCAGGACTCCGGGCGTCTCCTAAGTGGGGCTCCTGAGCGGGGAGCGACTGGGGAACTATCCGCCTGATCGAGGGAGCGTCATGTCCCGAAAGCTTGCTGCCGTCATCGCGACCAGCACCGCCGCGGTCCTGGTGTTCGGCTCGCTGATCGCCTTGGCCGTGGGACGTTCGAACCCGCCGCAGCCGACTGTCGCGTCCAACGTCACGCCGATGTCGCCCACCCCGACTCCCACGCCCACGGGGGGCGATACCGGGCCTGGCAAAGGCGGCGCCGATCCTGACAAGAGCCCTGGTACGCCGGTCGGCAACCCGACCGCGGCCGCTGCCGCAGGCAACAAAAAGGTGCTCTTCTTCAGCTTCGACGACGGGCCCGACCCGGTCTGGACGCCGAGGATCCTGCAGGTGCTGGCGAAGCACGGCGCCCACGCGACCTTCTTCGAGCTCGGCAAGATGCAGGCCGAGCACCCCGGACTACGTGAGCAGATCCTTGCCGCAGGCAACACCATCGGCAGCCACTCGATCACGCACCCGCAGCTGACCGCGATCCCGGCGGCGAAACGGCACCACGAGATCTTCGACGGCCCGACGTCCAAGTGCTTCCGCCCGCCGTACGGCGCGTCGAACCCGAAGGTGCGCGCCGACATCAAAGCGGCCGGCATGGTCCAGGTGCTCTGGGACGTCGACCCACGCGACTGGGCCCGCCCCGGCACCCAGGCGATCGTGAACAACATCCTCCACCACGCCCACCGCCGCAACATCATCCTGATGCACGATGGCGGCGGCGAACGCAGCCAAACGGTAGCGGCCCTGGACAAGGTCCTCCGCATCCTCAAGTCCCAGGGCTACACCTTCCCAGCGATGAACTGCTGAGAGTTCGCGTGCGGCCGCCAGCGCCCCGGAGTACAGACTGTCAGTGGGGAACTCAGCTGCCGGTCGGGCTGGAGCCGTCCTTGGTGGAGTTCTCTTCCTCGCCCTCTGAAACCAGCCCCATCGCCCCACCGAGCGCCGCGGCGGTACCGACGATCAGCAGCACGATCGCGATGCCCTCCCGGTCGTGCCGCCGGGCATCGCATTCCGTCGCCGCCGGACCAGGGCGCAGATCATCAGCGCGGTTGAGACTCGAGCCGCACGACACACTCCCGACGTTGATAGGACCGAACCCAGCCCCTGCGCCGACCACCATCATCAGCGCTCCGACCACGGCGAGTGCCTTGAACATGTCCCCAGCTCCTTGACGTCCTACCTCGCTCGCAAGCTAGTCGACTCCACCTCGCCCCGACACCCCATCCGGCGCGCCCACACCGGACCGTGACCAGAAATTGTCGGTGGGGTCTGCCACTGTCTGTGACATGACCGGTACGACGGTGTTGTTGCTGCTCGTTTTCCTCCTGGTCGGGCTGTTGCTCGGCGCGGTGTTCGGCGTGCTCTGGTCCCGCGGAAAGGATGGGGCGCAGCTGGCCCGGATCACAGCTGAGCGGGATGCTGCCGAGGACCGGGTGGTCGAGCTGACCCAGGAGCGGCAGTCCGTCGGTCAGCAGATGTCGGGGCAGGCGGTCGTGAAGGAAGCCCTCGACCGGTTGCACGCCGAGCTGAGTCAACTGGAGAAGGGTCGCGCCGCGTGGCAGAGCCAACTGCACCAGCAGGTGAACGAGGTGCGGATGAGTGGCGAGGCGCTGCGCCGGGAGACCGCGTCGCTGTCCACCGCGTTGCGGAAACCGCAGGTGCGTGGCCGCTGGGGTGAGCTCCACCTGCGCCGTACGGTCGAGCTGGCAGGCATGGTGGCGCACTGCGACTTCACCGAGCAGACGACCACCACGACCGACGACGGGATGCTGCGGCCCGACATGGTGGTGAGGCTTGCCGAGGGCAAGAATCTGGTCGTCGACTCGAAGGTCCCGCTCGCCGCCTTCCTCGAAGCCGCCGAGAGTGAGGACGCCGACTTCCGCGAGGAGCGACTGCGAGCTCATGCGCGGCATCTGCGCACGCACGTCGATCAACTTTCCGCGAAGGCCTACTGGTCGCGGCTGCCGTCGACACCCGAGTTCGTCATCCTGTTCGTGCCTGGCGAGTCGTTCCTCTCGGCCGCGCTGGACGTCGAGCCCTCCTTACTCGAGTACGCCGCCGAGCGCCGGGTGATCCTCGCGACGCCGACCACCCTGATCGCGACGTTGCGCGCAGCCGCCTACGCCTGGAACCAGTCCGCGTTGACCGAATCAGCCCAACAGGTCTTCGAACTCGGCCGCGAACTCTATGAACGCCTCAGCACGATGGGCGACCACCTCGGCCGAGTCGGCCGGTCCCTCACCTCAGCAGTCGACGCCTACAACAGCACCGTCGGCTCCTTCGAACGCCGAGTCTTCACCAGCGCCCGCAAACTCCGCGACCTCCACGTAACCGAAGCCGAACTAGCCGCCATAGAAACCATCGAAGCCTCAGTCCGCCCCCTGACAGCCCCCGAACTCCTCCCCCTGGACGACCCCACACCTCCCACCCACCGCTGGATCCCCCTAATCGACAAAACCCACCGCGACCCGCCATCCCTCCCCGGCATAGACACCCAAACCGGCTAACACCCCAAACGGCCACGTGCCCAGGGTGACTCCGAAGCCGTGCGCGCGGGGCCCGCGGGCAGGTGCTGAGCGGGCGGCGGTGACGTGGGCAGGTGCTGAGCGGGCACGGCATTCGTGGGCAGGGGCGCGGGGTCCGCGGGCGGTCAGCTGCATGCGTGGGTTAGCGATAGCCGGGCAGCCGTGCCGCGTTCGGCAAACCGCACCGGGGCGTCGGAAAACCGACAGGGGTGAGGTGTTGACATCGGTGTCGGGAGGTCGGAAGGATGAGAGCGCTCTCACTCGTCCGGTGGTCTACCGTCCCTCATCGGATGAGCCGTGGGCATCGGACTCATCCGGCCCGCGAAGCCTGCCCTTCGCGGGACCTCGGAGCTTGCTGCGACCTGGTAACGCGGCGACTTCCACCCCGGTGCTCCGCCTTCCTCTCGCATGGGACAAACCTGAGGAGGAGTTGTGCGCGTCAAACACAAACTGCTGGCGGTCCTCGCCGCAGCGGCCACTGTCGCCGCCGGGCTCACCGCGATCATCGCGGTCCCGGCCGAGGCTGTGCCGAACACCATTCCGCTGAAGATCACCAACAACTCGGGCCGCGGAGACCCGGTCTACATCTATAACCTCGGCACCAACCTCGCGACCGGCCAGCAGGGCTGGGCCGACGGCGGAGGCACCTTCCACGCCTGGCCGGCCGGCGGCAACCCGCCGACGCCGGCGCCGGACGCGTCGATCGCCGGACCCGGGAACGGCCAGTCGATCACCATCCAGATGCCGAAGTTCTCCGGCCGGGTCTACTTCTCGTACGGCCAGAAGCTGGTCTTCAAGCTGACCACCGGCGGCCTGGTGCAGCCCGCGGTCCAGAACCCGAGCGACCCGAACCGCGACATCCTGTTCAACTGGACCGAGTACACGCTGAACGACTCCGGCCTGTGGATCAACAGCACCCAGGTGGACATGTTCTCCGCCCCGTACGCCGTCGGCGTGCAGGCCGGCGACGGTTCCACCAAGACCACCGGGCATCTCAAACCGGGCGGCTACAACGGGTTCTTCGACGCACTCCGTGGTCAGCCGGGCGGCTGGGCGGACCTGATCCAGACAGCACCCGACGGCTCGGTACTGCGCGCGCTGGCCCCGACGTACGGCGTCGAGACCGGGTTGTTGCCGGCGAATGTGATGGACGACTACGTGAACCGGGTCTGGTCGAAGTACAGCTCCGAGACGCTGACGGTGACGCCGTTCACCGACCAGCCGAGCACGAAGTACTTCGGTCGCGTGTCCGGCAACGTCATGAACTTCACCAACAGCTCGGGCGCGGTCGTCACGTCGTTCCAGAAGCCGAACACACCCAGCATCTTCGGTTGCGCCGGGCTCCTCGACGCCCCGAACGACCTGGTCCGCGGGCCGATCTCGCGGACGCTCTGCGCCGGGTTCAACCGCTCCACCCTGCTGGTCAACCCGAACCAGCCGGACAGCAGCAACGCGAACTTCTACCAGGACGTGGTGACCAACCACTACGCCCGGAAGATCCACGCGCAGATGGCAGACGGCAAGGCGTACGCGTTCGCCTTCGACGACGTCGGCGCGCACGAGTCGCTCGTCCACGACGGCAACCCGCAGGAGGCCTCCATCACCCTCCACCCCTTCAACTGACCCCGGGGCCGCGGGCGGCTCCGGCACCCAGCGAACCCCGCCCGCCGACCCACCAGCCACCCCGGGTCCCCGCCAGCTGCCCGGCGGGGACCCGGGGTTTCTTCCGGCCAGACCTTGACTCCCGCTTTGGTTAGTGGCAGCTTACCGTTCGTGGGGACTTACCAAGTAGGAACTGTGCTCGACGCGCTGGGCGATCCGACCCGGCGAGCGATCCTGGACACCCTGCGGCGGCAGGGGCCGAGCTCCGTAGCGGTGCTGGCCGATCGGGTGCCGGTCAGCCGGCCGGCGATCTCGCAGCATCTGAAGGTGCTCGGCCTCGCCGGTCTGGTGGATCACGAGCCGCAGGGCACCCGGAACATCTACCGGATCGACCGGAGCGGACTCGCCGAGGTGCGGGACTGGCTCGACCAGTTCTGGGGCGACGCGCTGGACGCCTTCGCGGAGCACGTACGCCGCATCGAGGGGACCACGGAAACCGAGGGCACCCGCAGTACCGAAGACCGCGGCACCCGCAGTACCGAAGACGGCGGCACCCGCAGTACCGAAGACGGCGGCGGGCGGAGTACGAGAGAGAGCGAGGAAGGGCGATGAGCATCAATCAGGAGATCGCGCCGCTGGTGAAGACGGTGGTGGTGCCGGCGTCGCCGGAGCGGGCGTTCGAGCTGTTCACGGCGGAGATGGCGGCGTGGTGGCCGCTCGTCACCCACTCGGTCGGCCTCGAGAAAGCGACGGACGTACGGCTGGAAGGCGCGGTCGGCGGCCGGATCGTGGAGTACGACAAGGACGGCCCAACCTGCTACTGGGGCACCGTGTCGGACTGGGACCCGCCCCAGACGGTCAGCTTCACCTGGCACCCCGGCAACGACCCGAAGCAGGCCGGCCACGTCACCGTCACCTTCCGGCCCGTCGACGAGGGCACCGAGGTCGTCCTGACGCACCGCGGCTGGGAGCGCCGTCCGGACGGTGTACAGGCGCGCGCCGGCTACGACTCCGGTTGGGACTACGTGCTCGACTTCTATGTGACCAGCACCGGATAGTGACTGGATGGCGAACGCACCGGTCGACCCCACCGCCCTGGCAGCCTCACTCCGCCCGCACGGCGAGTCCGTCATGCTGCCGCAAGCGGCGTACACGGACCCGGCCGTGCTCGCCTGGGAACGCCGCAACTTCTTCGCTGCCACCTGGACCTGCCTCGGCCGCGCCGACGAACTGGCCGCCGGTACGACGTACCGCGCGACGGTGGTCGGCGACGTCGGGGTGATCCTGACCTTCGGGGATCGCCCGCGCGCGTTCGCCAACACCTGCAGGCATCGCGGCCACGAACTCCTCGGTCAGGGCGGTACGAGTGACCGCCGCTCGGTGGTCTGCCCGTACCACGGCTGGTCGTACGAACTGGACGGCGCGGTGAAGGCGGCGCCGCGGATGGGCGACACGTTCGACCCCGCGCCGTACGGGCTGACCGAACTCCCGTCCGAGGTCTGGCACGGGTGGCTCTTCGTCAACGCGCTCGGCACGGCGGCGCCGTTCTCCGAGCACCTCGGCGGGATAACCGACCTTGTCGCGCCGTACCGGCCGGAGGCGCTGTCGCTGAAGGCGCGACACAACTACGACGTGGCGTCGAACTGGAAGACGATCGTGGAGAACTACCACGAGTGCTACCACTGTCCGCTGATCCACCCGGAACTGTGCAAGGTGTCCCCGCCGACTTCCGGCGACAACTGGAACCTCCCTGGCGCCTGGGTCGGTGGGCTGATGGATCTTCGGCCGGGAGTCGAGACGATGTCGCTCGACGGGGGGTCCCGCGGGATCCCGCTACCTGGTGTAGACCCGCGGACGGTGAACTACCTCGGGCTGTTCCCGAACCTGCTGATCTCGCTGCACCCCGACTACGTGATGACGCACCGGCTCGAGCCGCGCTCGCCGGGAGTCACCGCGATCGAGTGCTCGTGGTACTTCCCGGACGAGGTGGACGACCCCTCGTACGCGGTCGAGTTCTGGGACGTCACCAACCGCGAGGACTGGGCCGCCTGCGAGTCGGTGCAGCGGGGCGCGGAGTCACCGCACTTCCGCCCCGGCCCGCTCGCCCCCGCCGAGGACGCCGTCTACCAGTGGGTGACGATGATCGCCCGCGGCTACCTCGGCAAGAGCCTCACCCAGTAGCCGTCCGCAGTACCGAGCGATCGCACACCTACGCCACGCCAGGCGCCTACACCTTCACCGACAAGATCCAGTACTGCGGGCCGAACGGCGTGCAGGAGGTCGTCAGGACGGCGAAGCTGAAGATCGTGAAGACGACGACGCCCTAACCGTCAGGCGTGGTCGGAGGTGCCGGTGGTCGCCATACCGGCGGCCTTCAGGTCGGTGCGGAGCTCGCGGGGCAGGGAGAACACCAGGCTCTCCTCCGCGGTGGTGACTTCCTGCACCTCGGCGTAGCCGCGCTCGGCCAGCCAGCTGAGCACGTCGCGTACCAGCAACTCCGGCACGCTCGCACCGCTGGTGACGCCGACCGAGTCGACACCCTCCAGCCAGGCCTCGTCGATCTCGGCCGCGTAGTCGACCAGGTAGCCCGCCTTGGCGCCGTGCTCGACGGCGACCTCGACCAGGCGGACCGAGTTCGAGGAGTTGCGCGAACCGACCACGATCATCAGGTCCGCGTCGGGAGCCAGCTTCTTCACCGCCGCCTGGCGGTTCTGGGTGGCGTAGCAGATGTCGTCGCTCGGCGGGTCCTGCAGCGCGGGGAACCGCTCGCGCAGCCGGCGTACGGTCTCCATCGTCTCGTCCACCGAGAGCGTGGTCTGGGACAGCCAGACAACCTTCTCGGGGTCGCGGACGACGACGTTCGGGACGTCGCCGGGGCCGTCCACCAGATGGATGTGGTCCGGGGCCTCGCCGCTGGTGCCGATGACCTCTTCGTGGCCTTCGTGACCGATCAGCAGGATGTCGAAGTCGGTTGCGGCGAACCGCTTCGCCTCGTGGTGCACCTTCGTCACCAGCGGGCAGGTCGCGTCGATCGTCTTCAACTGCCGCGCGGCCGCCTCCTGGTGCACCACCGGCGCCACGCCGTGCGCGGAGAAGATCACCGTCTCGCCCTCCGGCACCTCGACGGTCTCGTCCACGAAGATCGCGCCGCGCGCCTGCAGCGTCTGCACGACGTGCTTGTTGTGCACGATCTCCTTGCGCACGTAGACCGGCGGCCCGTACAGGTCGAGCGCCTTCTCGACGGCGACGACCGCCCGGTCCACGCCCGCGCAGTACCCGCGTGGGGCCGCGAGCAGCACCCGCTTCGTCTTGAGCGCGGTCGGCGTACCGGAGTCTTCAGGCTGGACAGTCACGGCTCCCATGGTACGGGCCCTGCCGGACGCCCTCCCAGTCGTGGCGGACATCACCAGCCACAGCGCACCGTGCGCCGAGAACCAGCCGCCGTCCTTCACCGTGCTGTGACCCACCTCACCAGCCGCCGCCTCACCGGCAAGCTTGAGGTGTTGAGGGCATGACTGGATGACGCGTACCAGGGGCCGGGATCGAACCGGCGACCTCACCCTTATGAGGGGTGCGCGCTAGCCAGCTGCGCCACCCTGGCGCGTGAACTGTTGTCACTGGGAACGCGGTTGCTGTTGGCAACTAACAGGAGAGTCGGGAGCCGCCCGCCCTGTCCGGGCGGCTCCTTCCCAGGAGGTGTTCACTGCCTCAAGGATGCAGCCGGATCCCCTGGTGCGCAAAGGGTTTTCAGGCCTTGCGGTAGGTCAGTACGGCGACGCCCCCGGCCTCTCCGGCGACCCCCTACTCCTCTACTTCGCCATCGGCGGCCCGATGCTCGAACACCTGACCCTCCCCGCCGTCCTCGACCCCGAATCCATCGACACCCTCACAGAACAAGTCGTCACCCGCCTGCTCAGCAGGTGAGGTCCGCGGTCGCCGCCTATCAGCACGTGAGCTTCGACGCCGTCCATCACAGGACCTGTCCGGCGCGCCATCCACAGGGGCTGGGAGGGATTGTCGGCGGGTGGCCGTAGAGTCGCCGGGTGGCTTTGGAAACCTCGCCGGATGCGCCTGCAGCCGTTCGCACGATCGCGAACGGCATTGCCGGCTGGATCAACCAGCTCGGCGCCGTCTGGGTCGAGGGGCAACTGACGGACGTGTCGGCGGGGCGTGGCATGTCGACGGTGTTCGGCACGTTGCGCGACACCGACGCGGACATCTCGCTGCGCTTCACCTGCAACCGGCGGATCTTCGACGCGGTCGATCCACCCGTCACCGACGGCTCCCGGGTCGTGGTGAACGCCAAGCCCAACTTCTTCGCCAAACGCGGCACGCTCGCCCTGGCGGTCAGCGAGATCCGGCACGTCGGCATCGGTGAACTCCTCGCCCGGATCGAGCGCCTGAAGCAACTACTCGCTGCCGAGGGACTCTTCGCGGCGTACCGCAAGAAGGCGTTGCCGTTCCTGCCGCACACGATCGGGCTGATCTGCGGCCGCGACTCGGCGGCGGAGCGCGACGTCCTGGAGAACGCGAAGCGCCGCTGGCCCGCGGTCGCCTTCCGCGTCGAGTACGCGTCGGTTCAGGGGCCGTCCGCGGCCGGCGAGGTGATGACCGCGCTGCGCCGCTTGGACGCGGACGAGTCCGTCGAGGTGATCGTCATCGCCCGCGGCGGCGGCTCGCTGGAAGACCTGCTGCCGTTCTCGGACGAAGGCCTGATCCGCGCCGTCTCCCAGGCCCGTACGCCGATCGTCAGCGCGATCGGCCACGAGCCTGATTCCCCGCTGCTCGACCTGGTCGCCGACCTGCGCGCGTCGACGCCGACCGATGCCGCCAAACGGATCGTGCCGGACGTGCGCGAGGAGCTGGACGGGGTTCGCCTGCTGCGCGAGCGCGCCAACCGCGCCGTGCGGGGCTGGCTCGAGCGGGAGATCCACGCGCTGGCCGCGATTCGGAGCCGCCCGGCGCTGGCCGCCCCGACGACCGACCTGCAGCGGCGTTCCGACGAGATCGTCGCGCTGGTGGAGCGCAATCGCCGGACCCTGACCCACCGGCTCGACCGTGCCGGCGACGACCTGGCCCACCGGCTGGCGAGTGTGCGCGCCCTGTCCCCCAAGGCGACCCTCGACCGCGGGTACTCCGTGCTCCAGCTCGCCGACGGCACCGCAGTACGGGAGGTCGGGCAGGTGTCGGCGGGTGATCTGCTGAACGCACGGGTCAGCGATGGCCGATTCGATGTGGAAGTGACCTCGAGCTCGAAGGAGAGCAAGTGACCGCCGATCGACCCGAGATTTCCTACGAGCAGGCCCGCGAGGAGCTCGTCGAGGTGGTCCGCAAACTGGAGGCCGGCGGCACCTCACTGGAGGAGTCCCTCGCGCTCTGGGAGCGCGGCGAGGAGCTGGCCGCGACCTGCCAGCAGTGGCTCGACGGCGCCCGCAAACGACTCGCCGAAGCCCAAGCCGCCCACCAGGAGAAATCCGACTGACCTTGCCTGACCACCCCGCCCCCACCGACGCCCGAACCACCGACGACCGTCGGCTCGACGTACGGCCCGGCGACGTACGGGTCAGCACCGCGTTCGACGTACGGGCTGCTCGTCCGGACGATCTGTACGGCGCGGCGGTCGCGCGGGTGGCGAGCTGGCACGCCGCGTTCACCGGCCTGGTACCGCAGGACTTCCTCGACGCCATGGATCCCGCCAAGATCGCCGCTTCCTGGGCCGATAGCATCACCGCCGGACGCTCCCGCATGTACGTCGCGGCTGCGGTCGCGGGCGGCGAGATCGTGGGGTATGCGGGCGTCGGCCCCGAGCGGGACGCCGATGCACCCGAGCACGTCGGCGAGTTGTACGCGCTGTTCGTTCACCCGGACTGGTGGGGCTCGGGGGCCGCACGTGTCCTGACTGACGCCGCGGTCACCGACCTCAGAGCCGCGGGATGCGACCAGGTCTGGCTCTGGGTGCTCGAAGCCAACACCCGCGCCCACGCCTTCTACCGCCGCTACGGCTTCACCGAGACACCGGATCGCACTCACTCCAGCCTGAACGACCTCCAGGAACTACGCCTCCGCCTGCAGTTGCGGCCCGAGGACGGCGGCGGCGACCGCGCGCATACCTGACTGCATCCGGGCGAGGTCGAACCCCTCGGTGCGGAGAGCGTTGTGGAGATCGGCAGCCAGCGGCGCGAGGATCACGTGGGCGGTGTAGTCGGCGTCGAGCTCGGGCCGCGCCTCCTCGACCAGTATCGCGATGTGCCGGTGCCACAGGCGGTATGACCCGATGCGGTAGCGCGCGCCGTCCGACGCGTTCTCGCTGTCCATGAACAGCTCCACATGCCGGTCCAGCAGGTCCAGGTAGGCGTCGAGGAACGCTGTCACCCGCTCGACGGCCGGTGCACCCGGACCGAGCGGCGGCGGCCCGGTCAGGATCTTCGCCTGCAACTCCTGCTCCCGCTCGTCCAGCAACGCCACCGCGAGCCCGGCCCGGTCGCCGAACCGCCGGAACACGGTGCCCTTCCCGACTCCCGCAGCGGCCGCGATCGCGTCCAGCGAGACGTTCTTCACGCCCAGCTCGGCGAACAGCCGGTCCGCGGCCTCCAACACCTTCAGCCGGTTCCGGCGCGCGTCGGCACGTTCGGGACGTGGCTCACCCAGGACGGGCAAACCCTGTTGTGAAACGGACTGCGGTCCGGTACGGTCGTTCATAAGACGGACTGTAGTCCGCTCGGCCCCTCGAGGCCACCTACCACCAGGAGGAATGCACCATGAGCAACACCACCGCCCGGATCGCGGTCGCGTACCACTCCGGCTACGGTCACACCGCGAAACAGGCCGAGGCGGTCGCCGCCGGCGCGGCCGGAGTACCGGGGGCTGTCGCCGACCTGGTTCCGCTGGACGAACTCACCGATGAGGTGTGGGAGCGGCTCGCGCAGGCGGACGCGATCATCTTCGGCGCGCCGACGTACATGGGCAGCCCGAGTGCGGTCTTCAAGGCGTTCGCCGAGGCGAGCGCGGCGGTCTGGGCCGACAACCTCGGCTGGCGGGACAAGATCGCCGCCGGATTCACCAACTCGAAGGCGATGTCCGGCGACAAGCTCAACAGCCTGGTCGACTTCGCCGTCCTCGCCGCTCAGCACGGAATGATCTGGGTCGGCCTGGACCTCTATCCGGGCTGGGCGACGTCGACCGCGAGCATCGAGGACCTCAACCGGCTCGGCAGTTGGCTGGGCGCGATGGCGCAGTCCGACGCCGACCTTTCGGCTGAGAAGGTGCCGCCGGAGACCGACCTGCGTACCGCGGCCGCGCTGGGCGCCCGGGTCGCCACGGTGACCATCCGCCACCTCCGCGGTTCGCTGGCGGCCTGATGGCCTGGTGGGTGCTGATCGCCGCGGCAGCCTGCGAGATCGCCTTCGCACTGAGCCTCAAGCCCAGCGACGGCTTCAGCCGCTTCTGGCCGACCGCCGGCGTCCTCGTCTTCGGCGTCATCTCGGTGTACCTGCTCTCGAAGACCCTCGACCACCTGCCCGTCGGTACTGCGTACGCCGTCTGGACCGGTCTGGGTTCCGTCGGGGTGGTCATGCTCGGCGTCGTCTTCTTCGACGAACCGCTCACGCCCGTCCGCATCGCCTGCATCAGCCTCATCGTCGCCGGCGTCCTGGGCCTCCGCCTGGCCGGCAGCCATTGAGGTCCTACCGATCGCCCGAAGCGAGAAGGTCGACGAGGTAGTCGGCCGTGCTGGCGGCGGTCCAGCCGTAAGGGCCATGGAAGGCGCGGAGGTGAACGTAGGTGAGGAGGGTCAGGTTGGTGAGGGCCACGACGTACCGTTCGCGGTCCTCGGGTGGATGGAGGGTGGTGTCGGCGGCGCCGGCTTCGAGGATGCGGAGCCAGGGGCCGAAGAAGTCGAGTTGCTCGCCGACGCCGTCCAGGTCGGGACCGTGGAACGCCTCCTCCGTATGCGCGAGCAGCGGAAGGTTGCGTTCGGCGACGGCGCAGAGGGCGTGCAGGGCGGCGGTCAGGCGGTCCCGGCCGCTGCCGTCCATCGTCAGCGGCGCCCACATCAGTTCGCGATAGTCCGCCACCAGTCGCCGGCGGAGCAGGGCTTCGACCGAGGCTCGGGTCAGGCCATGGCGCCAGACGGTCGCGCGGGACACACCTGCACGCTCGGCGATCCGGTCCAGGCTCAGGGCCGGCCAGCCCTCCTCGTCGAGCAGTTCGACGGCGACCGCCACCAACTTCTGGTCCACGACGGCTCCTGGCGATGGATGAAACAACCAGTCTCATGGTACGACGACGGCAGTTTCACCGACCGCCCGGAGGAGTAGCCGATGCTGATCACGACCGACCCCGACCCCGCCTTCTGCCTCGTCACCTTCAGCTGGGCTGAGCCGGCTGGTCCCCCGGTCGACGACGTGCTCGTGCGGTTGATCGCGTTGACCGATCACGCGCAGGACGACGGGCGGTTGGAACCGTTCCTGCTCGACCGGCAGCCCGACGGCGTGTGGAGCGGAACACTCCGGCTCCCGGCGGACCTGCGTACGTCGTACCAGCTGTGTCCGGTGCGGCACGGTTCACTGCGCGAAGGGCCGATCGACGACGAGCGATGGAGCGCCGTGATGACTGCGGGCCTGGCCGATCCGGCCAATCCGGCGATCCTCCCGGCCGGCTGCACCTTCGGGAACCAAGGGCCGGCTTCTGTACTCGAACTGCCTGCCGCACCGCCCCAACCAGGCTGGCACCGCCGACCCGGTACGCCAACGGACAGGGTGACACGTCATGCACTGGGCAGCTCGTCGGTGCACGTCTACCAGGCACGCGGCGCCGAAGGGGACGCACCGCTCGTGGTGCTCTTCGACGGTGTCCAGTGGCTCAGCCTCGACGTCACGACGATGCTCGACAACCTCGTCGCGGACGGGCTGCTCGAACCGCTCGTGGTGGTGCTGGTCGACTCCATCGGCGGCGCCCGCCGGTACCACGGGCTCACGCGGCCCCGGCTCTTCAGACCACTGGTGAACGACCTGATTCCCTTCGTGGAGGACGGTTGGAAGGTGACCCGGGACCCGGCGAGGACGGTCGTCGCCGGGCAGAGCCTGGGCGGGTTGCTCTCGACGCACCTCGCGCGGACCCGTCCCGAACGCTTCGGCGCAGTCCTCGGCCAGTCCTGCTCGTTCTGGTGGCCTGGCGCCGAGGAGGTTGGCGAGCTGAGCGGTGAAGCGGAGATCGAGGCCGTCGCCGCAGGTCCGCGGACCCGATTCCATCTCACCGCCGGCCTCCACGAACGCGACCTGTTGACCGGCAACCGCAGAATGCGCGATGCCCTGTCCGCCCACGACCTCACCTACCGCGAGTACCAAGGCGGCCACGACTTCGCCTGCTGGCGAGGAGACCTTGCCGACGGTCTCCTCACCTTGCTCCCGAAGTAGACCCCGCTCGGGGCATCGTGGGGCCTCGTGTGATTGACGATCTCGCCGAGCACGTCCGCGCGGATCTGTTCCGGCGTACCTGCGAGACCGCCTGAGGGAGCGGCAGCAGCGCAGGTCTTGGTGGGGGTCAGACCTTGGGGCGGCGGGAGCGGCGACGGGCCAGGCGGCCTCGGGTGGGGACCGCGGCGGGTGGGACGACGGGGACCTCCTCCTCCTCGATGTCGGGGAGGGCGACGAGGGTCTGGTAGTCCTCCCAGGTCTCGACCCGGAGCGGGATGTTGCCGGCGGCATCTACCTCGGTGATCGGGTGGCGCCCGGCCCGGATCAGGCCCCAGACGTCCAGGTCGCTACGGAGCTGCCGCAACTCGCCGAAGAGCTCGCGGCCGAACCAGCACGGGTGTCCCGGGCCGTCGTCGTAGCGGCTCACCCCGATCGGCGTGGCAGGCCCCGCGACCTCCGCGACCAGGGACCAGACAGTGGCCGAAGTCACGCCCGGTTGGTCGCCCAGCATCACCACGATGCCGTCCGTACGCCGGTCGACCACGTCCAGCGCAGGCACGATCGACGAGCTACCGGTATCCGCGTGGGGTGAATCCACGACCCAGGTGCCGTCCAGGTCGACCCGTTCGCGGACCTGCTCCGACGCCGTCCCCAGCGTGACGATCAACTGGTCGAAGCCGCACTCGCGGGCGGTGTCCAGCGATGCCCCGAGCAGGGTCTCGCCCTGGTAGGACAGCAACTCTTTGGGCACGCCGAGCCGCGGCGACCCATCGGCGGCAAGCACCAGTCCGGTGACGAACACGCCGCATCAACCCCCGACCTGGTTTTCAGACCGCACGCCAGGCTCCTTCGTCGATGCCGATCAGTTGATCGAACCCCGAGCCGCCTCAACGTGTCAACGTCTGAATAAGTGCGCGGCAATCAACGCAAAGTAGCCGCAAACGTTTCAAGCGCGGGATACCCGGCATTTCCGACCACGATCGTGGTGACACCCGAGCCGATCAGGACGAGCGCATGCTCGTTCTCCCGGTCCAGCAGGGTTTTCCGCTGCCAGACCACCCCGGACACGGTCGTCGTACCGTCGTCCTCAGTCTTGCCCAGCTCGTCGGACTGGAAACCCCTGTTGGTGACATTGGACTGTTCCAGGCCGACGTATTTCTTATCGGTGGTGACAATTCCCAGGTGCCAGGTGATCGGGCTTTGCTCGGGCGCACGGAATTCCACGCTGGTCGCGGTCCAGCCGTCCGGCATCGGCGCCGGGCCGCGGACCCACGGCGCCACCTTCTTCGCGTCCTCCAGCTGAGCCGTGTACTCGACCGCGTTGATCTTCTCCGACTTCGGCCGCCACGTCACCACCGCGAGGAACGCCACCACGATGAAGCAGGCCAGCAGCGCCCAGAACATGTTGGTCAGGGTTCGGGCCTTCGCCCGGTCCACCTTGTTCTGCGCACGGTAGGCCTCGGCCTCCGCGCGGGCCCTCGCCTGCTCCTCACTCGTCGAGCTCATGTCACCAGTGTCCCCCGAGACCGATCTCGGCCGGACACCGACCGTTGGCTACGATCCGTGGCATGAACGACCCGTCCACGCCACCTGCCCATCTCGAGGTCGACGAGCACGCGCCCGACCGCAACCTGGCCCTCGAGCTGGTCCGGGTCACCGAGGCGGCCGCGATGGCCGCCGGCCGGTGGGTCGGCCGGGGCGACAAGAACGGCGCCGACGGCGCGGCGGTGAACGCGATGCGCACGCTGATCGGCACCGTCGGGATGAACGGCGTGGTGGTGATCGGCGAGGGCGAGAAGGACAACGCCCCGATGCTCTACAACGGCGAGCAGGTCGGTTCCGGCGACGGCCCGGAGTGCGACGTCGCCGTCGACCCGGTCGACGGGACCACGCTGGTCGCCAAGGGAATGGCGAACGGCATCGCCGTGATGGCGGTGGCGCCGCGCAACACGATGTACGACCCGTCCGCGGTGTTCTACATGGAAAAGCTGGTGGTCGGGCCCGAGGCCGCCGACGTGGTGGACATCCGGCTGCCGGTCGGGGAGAACATCCGCCGGGTGGCGAAGGCGAAGGGCTCCACGGCCGACGACGTCACGGTCGTCCTGCTGGACCGCCCGCGCCACGAGGACCTGGCGGCGCAGATCCGGGCCACCGGGGCGCGGATCAAGTTCATCAGCGACGGCGACGTGGCCGGCGCGGTGGAGGCGGCCCGGCCGGACACCGGCCTGGACATGCTGGTCGGCATCGGCGGTACTCCGGAGGGCATCATCGCGGCCTGCGCGATGAAGTGCATGGGCGGCCTGATCCAGGGCAAGCTCTGGCCGCGTGACGATGAGGAGCGGCAGAAGGCGCTCGACGCCGGCCACGACCTCGACCGGGTGCTCTCCACCGACGACCTGGTCAGCGGTGACGACTGCTTCTTCGTCGCCACCGGCATCACCGACGGCGAACTGCTCCGCGGCGTCCGCTACCGCAGCTCGATCGCCCGCACCCACTCGCTGGTGATGCGCTCGCGCAGCGGCACCATCCGCAGCATCGAGAGCGAGCACCAGCTCTCCAAGCTGCGCGCCTACTCGGCCATCGACTTCGAGCACGCCCGATGACCGCACCCGTCCTCGTCATCGGCGAGGCGCTCGTGGACATCGTCGGCGCCGGCGGTCGCTCCAACGGCAGCGGATCCGGCCGCAACGGCAGGCACGGGACCAAGGCGACCCCCGGCGGCTCCCCCGCCAACGTCGCCGTCGGACTGGCCCGCCTCGGCCTGCCGACCGAGCTGGTCACTCGCTTCGGCACCGACCCGTACGGCGACCAGCTCGGCGCGCACCTGTTCGGCAACGGCGTCCAGCTCGCTCCCGGCTCGGTCGACCCGCACTTCCGCACCAGTACCGCGACCGCGACCCTCGACGGAGACGGGGTCGCGTCGTACCAGTTCGACATCACCTGGGAGCCTCCGGCGCTCTCCCTGTCGCGCGGCTGCCCGGCGGTCCACACGGGCTCGATCGCGACCGTGCTCGAACCAGGCGCCGAGGCGATCCGTCGCTTCCTCGGCTCCCTCGCGGAACAACCCGTCACGGTCACGCTGGACCCGAACGCCCGCCCGACGATCACCCCGGACGCGGAGAGCACCTGGGCCGCAGTACGGGGTCTTGCTGCGTTGGCCGATCTGGTGAAGCTCAGTGACGAGGACTGCGAGTTCCTGCGGCCCGGGGCTACGCCGGACGAGATCGCGGCCGAGTTGCTGGCTGTCGACCGGACCAGGTGCGTGGTGATCACCCGGGGCGGCGAGGGCGCGATCGGGATGAGCCGGACCGCGCGGGTCGAGGTTGCCGCGCCCGCGATCAAGGTGATCGACACGGTCGGTGCGGGCGACTCGTTCATGTCCGCGCTGATCGCCGGACTCCATACCCGCGGCCTGCTGGGCGAAGTACGGCTCGAGGGCCTGGACGAGGAGAACCTGTCCGCTGTCGTTGACTACGCGGTTAAGGCGGCCGCGATCACCTGCACGCGGCACGGCGCGGATCCGCCGACCGCGGCCGAGCACAAGTCCACCTGGGGTTGAGGATGAGCACCGCAGCTACGTGGACCAGCGAGTACGAGACCACCGGCCGGGTGGTGTTCCCCCAGCGCCGCAGCCGCCTGCTGATCCGTCTGGCCTTCTTCGCCCTGCTGATGGCCGCGTCGCTGGTGAGCAACGTCCAGCACCTCCGCGCGGGCGACGTCTCCGGCACCCTTGGCGTACTGCGGCTCACGGCGCTCGCGGGATTCGTCTGTGTCGTCGGACTCACCGTGTGGCAACTGATCACCCGCCTGCCCGTGGTCACCGTCGACCGGGTCGGCATCACCTCGGGCAAGGACGGAGCCAAGGGTCTGGTCCCCTGGGAAGGAATCGCCCGCATCGACGCCCCGTCCGGCTTCCCCGGCCTCCGCACCGTCCAGGTCCAGCCGCTCGACCAGCACAGCTCCCCCGCGGTCGGTATCCCCCAGGACAACGTCCAGGACCTGGCCGAACTCACCGACTGGCTTCGCACCCTCCTAGCCCAACGCCAGACCACCACGGACTGAGCCGTTTGCCCTTACAGTGACGGTCCACAGTGACTTGGGGGAAGCGCACATGCCGTCGATGGGCGACGCAGGTCCTGACACCTGGTCGGACGAGCTTGAGAGAACCGGTCAGGTGGTGTTCCCTCAGCGCAGGCGACGGGCGGCGATCCGGCTGGGGATCATGGTGCTGTTCGCCCTGAACCTCGTGCTGTCCGACGCTCGGCGCGCCCTCGACCAGGATGGGGTCGGCTGGACGCTCCTCGCCGCACTGTTGTGCGCGATCTCCCTCGTCTTCGTCGCAGGCAGCCTTTGGCCGGTGATCACCCTTCGACCGGTGCTCACAGTCGACCAGGCCGGCATCCGCCTCGGCAGACATGAGCTCGTGTGGGACGAGGTCGGGGCGGTCGGCGTGATCACCGGCTGGCAGGTTCTTCGCTCCCTACCCGTCATCCCTCGGGACGTCTGGGCGAAATCGCTGAGCGTGCCGCTGGACAACGTGAAGGATCTGGAAGTCTTCGCCGGCTGGCTCGGCGAGCTGCTCGCTCAGCAGCACCAGAACGACGTACAGAGCTGACCGCCTGACGTTCTCGGGCAGCTGGGCCGGCGCCGGGTCAGCTGAGGCCGAGGCGTTTGGTCAGGCGGGGGCCTCGTTTGATCTTGATCTCGCCGAGGATGGCGGTGCCGCGGATGTGGAAGACCTTCGGGGCGGCGGTGTTCGGTTGGGTGGTGCCGCCGCCGAGGCCGGACTCCTGCTCCGTGACGGAGCCGAGGATCGGGTTGCTGTCCAGGTGCACGATGGCGTTCTGCGGGACCCGGATCTTCACGTCCGCGAGGATCGACTTCACGTCGACGAAGACCTCGTCGTACGGCAACTGGGCCTCGGTGTAGTCGAGCGTCACGTCGCCGAGGACCGCGTTCACCTCCTGGCGCTGCGGGGCGATCCAGCCGCCGGTCCGCTTGCCCTCGGAGAGGAACACGTTCATCACCGGCGCGTAGTGCGTGACACCTTGCTGACCGGCCGCCGCCACGGGCTGCACGTCCGAGGAGGCCGGCACGGCCAGGCCGTTCGGCAGATCCGCGGTGATCTGGACGAGCTCGCCGTACGTCTTAGAGGCGTACAGCGTCTCCAGCCGGTCCTCGAGCTCCGGGTAGCTCAGTCGACCCTCGCCGGCGGCCTCTCGGAGCACGTCGGCGACCTCCTCGCGTTCGAGGTCGGAGACCCGCCGGCGCAGCGCCAGCTCATCACCGGTCGGCTGAGCGGGCGTCTTCGGCTGGGGAGTCTCGTCCTGGGGAATCTCGTCCTGGGCCACGACAAGACCTTACGCGCGCGAAGGCCTGTTCGCAGATGAGTTATGCCCCCTATTCACCCCTGACCACGACCCTGACCCTGAGTCCGATCGCAGCGCGTGATCCGGCGGAAGTGTGCGGCCCGTCGCAGCGACCTGGGCGGCTCCGATCTAGGCTTGGGGCAAATCTCAGACCACTTGCCTGGAGGTACGCCTGGTGTCCGCCGACTTCTCCTACTCCGACCTGCTCCCGCTGGGGGCCGACGACACGGAGTACCGGCTCCTCACCACCGAGGGAGTGAGCACCTTCACGGCCGGCGGCCGCACGTTCCTGCAGGTCGAGCCGTCCGTGTTGCAGGCGCTCACGGCCGAGGCGATGCACGACATCTCGCACTACCTGCGTACTGCGCACCTCGCCCAGCTGCGGCGGATCATCGACGACCCGGCGGCGTCCGGGAACGACCGGTTCGTCGCGCTCGACCTGCTGAAGAACGCGAACATCTCGGCCGGTGGCGTGCTGCCGATGTGCCAGGACACCGGTACGGCGATCGTGATGGGCAAGAAGTCCGAGGGCGTTCTCACCGGCGCCGTTGACGAGGAGTGGATCAGCCGCGGCGTGTATGACGCGTACACGAAGCTCAACCTGCGCTACTCCCAGATGGCGCCGCTGAACATGTGGGATGAGAAGAACACCGGGTCCAACCTCCCGGCCCAGATCGAGCTCTACTCCACTCCCGGCGGCGGGACGGCCGACCCGGCGTACAAGTTCCTCTTCATGGCCAAAGGCGGCGGCTCAGCGAACAAGTCATTCCTGTTCCAGGAGACCAAGGCGGTGCTCAACCCGGCCGGGATGATGAAGTTCCTGGACGAGAAGATCCGCTCACTCGGTACTGCGGCCTGCCCGCCGTACCACCTGGCGATCGTGGTCGGCGGCACCTCCGCGGAGTACGCGCTGAAGACCGCGAAGTACGCGTCCGCCCACTACCTGGACTCGCTGCCGACGACGGGATCGCCGCTCGGGCACGGGTTCCGCGACGTCGAGCTGGAGCAGCAGGTGTTCGAGCTGACCCAGGAGTTCGGGATCGGCGCGCAGTTCGGCGGCAAATACTTCTGCCACGACGTCCGGGTGATTCGCCTGCCCCGCCACGGGGCGTCCTGCCCGGTCGCCATCGCGGTGTCTTGCTCGGCCGACCGGCAGGCGCTCGCGAAGATCACCCCCGAGGGCGTCTTCCTGGAGCAACTCGAGCGCGACCCCGCGCGGTTCCTGCCGGACACCACCGACGAACACCTCGCCGACGACACCAACGTGGTCCGGATCGATCTGAACCGGCCGATGAGCGAGATCCGCGCCGAGCTGTCGAAGCTGCCGGTGAAGACCCGGCTGTCGCTGAGCGGCCCGCTGGTCGTGGCGCGCGACATCGCACACGCGAAGATCAAGGAACGCCTCGACGCCGGCGAACCGATGCCGCAGTACCTGAAGGACCACGCCGTGTACTACGCAGGCCCGGCCAAGACGCCCGAGGGCTACGCCTCCGGCTCGTTCGGCCCGACCACGGCCGGCCGGATGGACGCGTACGTCGACCAGTTCCAGGCCGCCGGCGGCTCCTTCGTCATGCTTGCCAAGGGCAACCGTTCGGCCAAGGTGACGGCCGCGTGCAAGGAGCACGGAGGGTTCTACCTCGGCTCGATCGGCGGACCCGCGGCGCGGCTCGCGCAGGACTGCATCAAGTCGGTGAACGTGCTCGAGTACGCCGAGCTCGGGATGGAAGCGGTCTGGAAGATCGAGGTCGAGGACTTCCCGGCCTTCGTCGTGGTCGACGACAAGGGCAACGACTTCTTCACCGACACCCGCAAGCCCGTCCCCCTCACCGTCCGACCCCGCAGCTGAGGGGTTCTGCCCGCAGCTTCGTCTGACCCTCGGCTGAGGCGTTGAGCCGCGGTGCGGCACCCGCAGTACGGCGTACTGCGGGTGCTTGACGGTCCCGGGCGATCGCAGGACGCTCTGTGCAGGGGTGGTGTGGGATGAACCGCGGAATGGCCCGGATCGGGAATCACATCGGCGTCTGGATGTACCGCACGCTGAACGGGCGACTCGCGAGCACCAAGAACGCGCACGTCCTGCTGCTCACCGTCCGCGGCCGGCGGACCGGCCTGCCGCGATCCGCCTGCGTGCGTTATCTCGCGACCACGGACGGTTTCCTCGTCTGGGGCACGGCGTCAGGGGCGCCGCACGACCCCGACTGGTTCCGCAATCTCCGGTCGACGGCGACCGCGGAGGTCCAGATCGACGCACGGCACCTGCAGGTGCGGGCCCGCGAACTGACCGGCAAGGAGCGCGACGCCGCCTGGACCGACGTCATCCTGGCGGCAGCCCCCACCGTCGCCCGCTACGCCGCCAAGGCCAAGCGCACCATCCCAGTAGCCCTACTGACACCCCTCCAGGACTAGGCGCGCCCGTCGAGAGCAAGCGGGGACTCGTACGCCTCCAGGCGTACGGTCTGCTCACTCTCCTCTGTACGGGGTCAGCTGGCAGCCGCCGCGGCGGCCGGATCGGGGAGCTTGATCATCAGGTGCTTCGCCCCACGGAGCACGTCGGCCTCATTGTGCCCGAACGCCTGAAGGTACGACCCCAGAGCGGATCGCAGTAACCGCAGCTCCTCGTCATCAAGTTCGATTGTGTACATATTTCCAAGGTAGATCCGTCCGAGGCAGAAAGCGCCACCCCGTGACCCACCCGTTGTCACGACCTCATCCCCGATCAGCCGTCCTCCCCCGACATCCACCCGGCCATGACCAGAATCTCGGCAGCAACTTCCCCCAGCGGCCGATCGTTGCGGACGGTGAAATCCTCGAAGTGTGCGAGCGTCTCGTGACCCTTCAGAGCCGCCTGGAGGCACCGGCGGCGGGCTGAGGCCAGGTGGCGGCGGACCGGGTTCGGGTGAGGGCCTGAACTGAGAGAGATCATCCAGGTCGACCAACGGGGTTAGCCGAGGAGGTGTTGGGTTATGTGGGTGACCTCGTAGCCGGTGGGCGCCTCGGGGAGGCGCAGGTGGGGGTCGGGGATGAAGGTCTGCCAGTTGTCGGCGAAGGGGGTGGTCCAGGCTTTGATGTCGCGTACTGCGGCGTGGCCGTCGGCCGTGATGCGGTCGGCTTCGGCCTGGGTGAAGCGGCCGGCGGCGACTGCCCCTTCGAGTTCGTCCTCGTCTTTCCACTCGATGGTGCGGTCCGGGTTGATCCAGAGGTCGAGCACGTAGTCGACCGTGGAGGTACGACGGGCGTCGGGGTCGCGGCGGTGCTCGGCCTCGAGGTTCACGTACCAGCCGCGGAAGGTGCCGTCCTCGCCCCAGAAGTGCCACACCGACCAGGGCTTGCCGGTCGGGGAGACCTTCAGGATGCCGGTACCGTGCCAGATGTCGAGCTTGAGCACCCGGTCCTCGGTGAACATGCGCTCGGGACCGGCGTGCCGGGTCTCGCGGCCGTCGACGAGCACCGGCTTGATCAGGGGTGTCCCCGGCGCGAGCCAGGCGACCAGGCCGTCCGCGTCGTCGCGGATCACCGTCATCGGCCGCACGTTCGGCAGCTCGCGATGCCGGCCGGTACCTTCGTAGACCCACTCGATCGTGGTGCCCGGCTCCCAGAACTCGCTGACGCGGGTCTCCGCCTCGGCCGCCGTCACGGCTGGGCCGGACGGGTCATGGAGAGGACGTCGAGGGCGGCGTCGAGCTGCTCCTCGGTCAGGTCGCCCTTCTCGACGTGACCGTTCTCGATCACGACCTCGCGGATCGTCTTGCCCTGCTTGAGCGCGCTCTTCGCCACGGCGGCCGCGCTCTCGTAGCCGATGTAGCGGTTGAGCGGTGTCACGATCGACGGCGACGACTCGGCCAGCGCGCGGGCGTGGTCCACGTTCGCGGTGATGCCGTCGACGCAGCGGTCGGCGAGTAGCCGCGAGGTGTTGGTGAGCAGCTGGATCGACTCGAGCAGGTTGCGGGCGATCACCGGGAGCATCACGTTCAGCTCGAAGTTGCCTCCGGCACCGGCCACGGTGATGGTGGTGTCGTTGCCGATCACCTGGGCGGCAACCATCAGGGTCGCCTCGCAGATCACCGGGTTCACCTTGCCGGGCATGATGCTCGACCCCGGCTGCAGGTCGGGCAGGGCGATCTCGCCGAGCCCGGCGCGCGGGCCGGATCCCATCCACCGTAGGTCGTTGCAGATCTTGGTCAGGCTCACGGCGATCGTCTTCAGCTGGCCCGACAGCTCCACCAGCGCGTCCCGGGCACCCTGCGCCTCGAAGTGGTCTGCGGCCTCGCTCAGCTCCAGGCCGGTCCGCCGGTTCAGCTCGGTGATCACCTTGGCGGCGAACCCGGGCGGTGTGTTGATGCCGGTGCCGACCGCCGTGCCGCCCAGCGGCAGCTCGGTGACGCGGGGCAGCGTCGCCCGCACCCGGTCGGCGCCGCGGCGGATCTGGGTGGCATAGCCGGTGAACTCCTGGCCCAGCGTCACCGGGGTCGCGTCCATCAGGTGGGTGCGGCCGGACTTCACCACCTCGGCGAACTCCGATCCCTTGCGGGACAGGGATTCCGCCAGGTGCTCGAGCGCCGGCAGCAGGTCCTGGACGACGCCCGCCGTGGCCGCGACGTGGATCGCGGACGGGAAGGTGTCGTTGCTCGACTGGCTCGCGTTGACGTGATCGTTCGGGTGCACCTCGGACCCGAGCTCGCGGGTGGCGACAGTGGCGAGCACCTCGTTCACGTTCATGTTCGTCGACGTACCCGAGCCGGTCTGGAAGACGTCGATCGGGAACTCGGCGTCGAACTCGCCGCCGGCCACCCGGTCGGCGGCCGCGACGATGCCGTCGGCAAGCTTCGCCTCGACCACGCCGAGCTCCGCGTTCACCACGGCGGCGGACGCCTTGATCTGCGCGAGCGCGTGCACCAGCGCCGGCGCCAGCGGCTGGCCGGAGATCGGGAAGTTCTCCACCGCACGCTGGGTCTGCGCCCGCCACAACGCCTCGCGGGGCACCTTGACCTCGCCCATCGTGTCGTGCTCGATCCTGAATTCCACGTTGTCACCCATACCTGCAGCGTACGTCGATCCGCGCTGTCCGCCCGGACTGGTAGAACCGTTGTGGACAACCCCACATGGGACAGGGATCACGGACAAACCCGAGGGAGTACGGATGCGCTTCACCCAGGCTTTCGAGATCACCAAGTGGGACCAGTCGACCTACGACGACTCCGGCGACCTGGAGCTCGGCCGGGCGAGCGTCGCCAAGAACTTCACCGCCGGGGACGAGGAGGGTGGCGGCCTCGAAGGCTTCAGTTCGGCGGAGCTGCTGATGGTGGGCACCAGCGCCGGGCCGGCGGCGTACACGGCGGTGGAGCGCTTCACGGGCACGCTGGGCGGCCGCGACGGGTCGTTCGTGATGGTGCACGGCGCGAGCGCGGACCAGACGTCCTCACCGGGCAAGATCGTGGCCGCGGTCGGCGACCTCACCGGCCTGACCGGGACAGTCCTCTTCGAGCACGACGACAAGGGCCCCCGCCTCACCCTCGACTACGACCTCCCCTGACCGGCAGCGCCCTCAGCCAAGCGACCCTGATAGACGTAATAGGTCTCCGCCCGTCCCTGCAGCTCCACCGGAACGGGCCGTACTGCGCACGCCCCGAACGTGTCCCGCACAGCCCCGGCCAGCGTGTCCGACGCGGAAGACGACCACACAGTCAGTACTCCGGACGCCCGCAGCCGCCGCCTGCACTCGACCAGGAAGCCCACCTGGTAGATCGCCGAATTCTCGTTGTAAACAAGGAAATCCGGCCCATTGTCCACATCCAGCAGGATCCCGTCGAGCGAGCCGGCTGGTTGCCCCATCACCACATCCCGGACGTCCCCGACCTGGACCCGGACCCGCGGATCGTCCAGCACCGACGGCACGACCCCATCCCGCATCCACCGCACCACATCAGGCTCGATCTCCGCCACGACCACCTCGCGCACCCGCTCATCCGCGAGCAACGCGCGCACCGTGTACCCGAGCCCCAGCCCGCCAACGAGCACGCGCGACGGTCGCAGTACGGCGTCCAGCGCGGCGGAGGCGAGCAACTCCTCGCTGGAGGTCTCCCGGTCGTCCATCACGAACACCCCGTTGACCCTCAGTTCCAGCGCGCCGTCACCCCGCCGCCGCAGTACCAGTTCTCCCCGCTCGCTGACCGCGCGTGCCACCTCGTCCACACGCTCCATCCTCCCGCACACCCCTTGCGTCCGAAGAACTGAGGAGACATGTCCGCACTTCTTCGGACGCAAGGGCCCACTGCCGGAGAGTTGTCCACAGGGTGGGCCGGGGTGGTGGCGGGTGGGGGAGGATTTTGGGGATGCTCGGGCGGTGGAGAAGCGACGCCGTCGACGGCGGAAGCCGGCCCGAGTCGCCCGCGAACAGTACGGCCTGACCGTGGAGATCGACGGGATCCAGCACACGAACGCACCGGCCGTAATCGCCGACGCCTTGCGACAGAACGACCTCACCAACGGACGATCCGTCGTACTCCGGCTGCCGGTGCTGGGTCTTCGCTCGGAGCCGACGCGATTCCTGGCCCAGGTGCGGAACGCTCTGCCCTCCCTGGGGTGGCAACCACCAGGTGCTGCGTCCGTAGAAGCGTAGAGACGTCTCCGCAGTTCTTCGGACGTGAGGGGTCAGTACCAGCCCTTGGCCTTCGAGTGGGACCAGGCGCCGCACGGCGAGCCGTAGGTGTTCTCGATGTAGTCCAGGCCCCACTTGATCTGGGTGACCGGGTTGGTGCGCCAGTCGGAGCCGTAGGCGGCCATCCGGTTGCCGGGGAGCGCCTGGGGGATGCCGTACGCGCTCGACGTCGGGTTGTCCGCGCTGACCTTCCAGCGGGACTCCTTGGTCCACAGGCTGTCGAGGCAGGAGAACTGGCTCTCCTTCCAGCCGTGGTCCGCGAGCAGGTTCATCGCGATCTCCCTCGGCGTACCGGAGATCTTCTTGCGCTCGGCGTCGCGGCTGGCGCGCTCCTCGCGGGAGTTCTCGTCGGTCTTCTGCAGCGCCTTGTACCTCGCGAGGGCGGTGTTCTTCGCCTTCTGGCGCAGGTCGGCCTTGTTCTGCAGGGCGATTCGGGCGGCCTCGACGGCCTCGATCTGGTTGCGCAGCCGGGTGACCTCCTCGGCCTGCTCCTGGGCGCTGAGCGGCTTCGGCGACGGCGACTTGGCCTTCTGCGCCTTCTCGCTGTTCAGCACGGCCAGCTCGGCCCGGCCGGAGACCGGATCGGAGGCGGCGCTGCTCCCTGGGGAGCTGAAGAGATCAAGTCCTGCGACAACGGAGACGACGGCGATCCCACTGACTGCGAGGACCGCGACGGAGCGCTTCGCTTTCATCTGTCCTTCCGAGATACCCGACCCCCGTCGGCTGCAACAGGAACATACTCTGGACTAAACGGACCGTGATCACAAGCAGGTCACAACGAACGGTGCGGCCACATGGCGTGTGGCCGCACCGGGTAGCGCGAAAGTCTTACTTTTGTTTTACAGAAGCACCTACTGGCGAGTCACAACTGCACATCCTCCAGCATCTCGGTGACCAGCGCGGCGATCGGCGAGCGCTCCGAACGGGTCAGCGTGACGTGCGCGAACAGTGGGTGACCCTTCAGCTTCTCGACCACCGCGACGACCCCGTCGTGCCGGCCGACGCGCAGGTTGTCCCGCTGCGCCACGTCGTGCGTGAGCACCACCCGCGAGTTGGCGCCGATCCGCGAGAGCACGGTGAGCAGCACGTTGCGCTCCAGCGACTGGGCCTCGTCCACGATCACGAACGCGTCGTGCAGCGAGCGGCCGCGGATGTGGGTCAGCGGCAGCACCTCGAGCATGCCGCGGTCCAACACCTCGTCGATCACGTCACCGCTGGTCAGCGCGCCGAGCGTGTCGTGCACGGCCTGGGCCCAGGGCGCCATCTTCTCCGACTCCGAGCCGGGCAGGTATCCGAGCTCCTGGCCGCCGACGGCGAACAGCGGCCGGAACACGACCACCTTCTTGTGCTGCCGGCGCTCCATCACGGCCTCGAGTCCGGCGCACAGCGCCAGCGCCGACTTACCGGTACCGGCGCGGCCGCCGAGCGAGATGATCCCGACGTCCGGGTCCAGCAGCAGGTCCAGCGCGACCCGCTGCTCCGCGGAGCGGCCGCGGATGCCGAAGGCCTCCCGGTCGCCACGGACCAGCCGGATCCGCTTGTCCGGCATCACCCGGCCGAGCGCGCTGCCCCGCTCCGAGAGGAGCACCAGACCCGTGTGGGTCGGGAAGTCCCGGCCCTCCGGGATGTCCAGCACGCCGTCCTCGTACAGGGAGTCGACGTCGCTGGTGGGAACCTCCAGCTCGTCCATCCCGGTCCAGCCGGAGTTCAACGCGAGCTCGGCGCGGTACTCCTCGGCGTCCAGGCCGCATGCCGAGGCCTTGACCCGCATCGGCAGATCCTTCGAGACCAGCGTGACGTCGCGGCCCTCGGCCTGGAAGTTGCAGGCCACCGCGAGGATGCGGCTGTCGTTGTCGCCGAGCCGGAAACCGGCCGGCAGGCTCTCGGGGTCGGTGTGATTGAGCTCGACCCGGAGAGTTCCACCCTTCTCCCCCACTGGCAGAGGTGCGTCCAATCGTCCGTGCTGGATCCGGAGCTCGTCCATCAAGCGCAACGCGGTGCGGGCGAAGTAGCCGAGCTCAGGGTGGTGCCGTTTTGCCTCCAGTTCGGTGACGACGACGACCGGGATGACGACCTCGTGCTCGTCGAACCGCACCATCGCATGCGGATCGGACAGGAGCACGGAGGTGTCCAGCACGAAAGTGCGCTGGTCCGGCGTGGATGAGGTGTTTGACGCCTTGGCGTGGGTGGCAGCCATGTCGCACGTCCTCTCGGACCGCAGCGTGCACCACGCCCGGTCCACCAGTGGTTAGGTGTTGGACCGGGTCCGGGCCCGGAGGTCTGGTGCAGACCCCCTCCGCCACGCAGCACGCGCGTAACCGGAAATCAGCGAGGATGAGACCGAGGGTCTCGGGCACTCCGTTCGGCCCCTCATGGGGCTACCGGCGAGCAGTTACGTCTCATCTGATCGGGCCTCCCGGACAGCCGGCTTCCCCTCCGACTGTCACTTAGGACTGTAGATCTGCACCGCAAACGCCGCAGCCCGACACGCCCGGCCACGGGGTTAACGGCGTGTTACACCTTCCCTCCACCGGGGGACGGCGTTCGCCCACCAGGGTGAGCCCGTACTGCGGCCCGCCGGCTGAGGCTGGATCCATGCGGAAGAACTGGCCGGCCTGGTCCGGATATGCGGCAGCCATCTGGTCCCTCGCGTACGGCATGCTGGGGATCTTCTGGGCGGCGGGTGGCGCCGGCTACCCGTTCGCCAAGGTGGATGAGGACCATTCGACGGGATCCCTGCTGGAGGGGGCGCCCGTGGACATCGTGGCTCCGGTGATGGCGGTGCTGGGGCTGACGGGAGCGGTCGTCGCGGTGGTGATGACGAGACGGCAGCCGCGGGGGTGGCTCCTGCAGGCGTTCGCCGGAGTGCTGGCGGTCGGCCTGGCCCTGGTGATCCCCGACTACACGCTGTTAGCGATCGTCGCCCTGTCCCCTGCGCTGGTGGTGTTCGCCTTCACCGGCATACCAGGTGACCAGGGCGGGGTCGGCGACATCCTGTACTGGCACCGGGTGAACCTGGTGCTCATGTTCGTCGGCGGCCTCCTCTGGGCCGCTACGGCGCTCGCGTACCACCGCAGAGCCCGCCAGGCCTGTATCAGCTGCGGGCGGAGCGAGCAGCCCGACAGAGCCTGGACAACCCCGTCTGCGGCCTTGCGGTGGGGTCGCTGGGCAGTGGCGGCCGCAGTGGTCGCCAACCTCCCCTACGAGTTCACCCGAGTCGCCTGGTACTTCGGCTGGCCGCTGGGCATCACCGACGACTTCCACCAGATGATGGCGGACACACCCGGCATGCTCGAGATCGGGCTGGCAATGGCGTTGATGGGCGTCGGAGGCAGCGTCCTCACCCATGGTCTGGTGCATCGCTGGGGCGAGGTCTACCCCCGCTGGATCTGGTTCAAGGCGGGGCAGCGGGTGCCCCCGTCGCGCGCGATCGTGCCGGCCTCCGTGGTGGCGCTGGTGCTGATCCCAGCCGGCTTGATGAACCTGCGCATGCCGTTCGAACCAGACAACTGGGCGTTGACCGCACCCGGTGCCTTGGCGATCGTCTGGGGCGCCGCATTGGGCGCGGCCACCTACGCCTACTACCTGCGCCGCCGTACGACGTGTCGCCGGTGCGGGCGTGGCTCCGCACCGGGCAGCGTGCTCACGTCCCGAAGCGGCGCTCCCGCTGGGCGTAGTTCCGGATCGCGCGCAGGAAGTCCACGTGCCGGAAGTCCGGCCACAGCGCCTCGCAGAAGTAGAACTCGCTCAGCGCGCTCTGCCAGAGCAGGAACCCGCCCAGCCGCTGCTCCCCCGACGTCCGGATGACCAGATCCGGGTCCGGCTGGCCCTTCGTGTAGAGGTGCTCGGCGATGTGCTCGACGTCGACCCGCTCCGCGAGCTCCTCGATCGAGATGCCCTTGGCGGCCTCCTCGAGCAGCAGCGAGCGGACCGCGTCGGCCAGCTCGCGGCGGCCGCCGTACCCGACCGCCACGTTGACCACCATGCCGTCCACGGTCTGGGTGGCGGCCTCGGCGCCCTTCAGCACCTCGGCGGTCGCACCGGGCAGCAGGTCGAGGGCGCCGACCGGGTGGACCCGCCAGCGGCCGATCGAGGCGAGCTCCTCGACCGTCTGCTCGATGATCCGCAGCAGCGGCTCCAGCTCTTCGGCCGGCCGGGTCAGGTTGTCGGTGGACAGCATCCACACCGTGACGACCTTGACACCGATCTCGTCGCACCAGTCCAGGAACTCCGAGATCTTCGTCGCGCCGGCTTCGTGACCGCGCGACACCGGGTCGCCGACAGCCCGGGCCCACCGCCTGTTGCCGTCGATGATCACGCCGATGTGGCGCGGCATCCGGTCCGGCGACAGAGATCGCGCCAGCCGGCGCTCATACAGTCCGTAGACCGCGTTGCGCAGCCTTGCCTTGCCAGGTGTCCGCACAGATGCTCTCCTCGATGAATCCCGCCTACGAGGCTAGCGGAGTTTTCGGGTCCGGGAGGCGTTCGAACTTTTGACCTGGTCCGCGCATCAGACACTCCGGGGGACTGTTCGTCGCGGTGATCTCGCCTACATTTCATCCGTACGTACCATTGAACCTACGGTTCCGTAGGTTACGGTTGCGTAAGTCTGAACCCCGAGAGCTCGAAAGGACGGCGATGACGGCCAACACCGCAACCAGCGATCAGACCCACGAAGTCGGGCACCGCCTGACCGGTGTGCTCGCCCCGCTCAAGCCCAAGCTCCGGGGCTGGCTGCATGCCGGCACCTTCCCGCTCGCCACCGCCGCAGGCATCGTGCTGATCTGCCTGGCCCCGAGCGCGAGCGCCCGCTGGGCCGCCGCCGTCTACACCCTCGGCTCGATCCTGCTGTTCGGCATCTCCGCGCTCTACCACCGGTTCTACTGGGGCCCGACCGGCGAGGCCGTACTGCGCCGGCTCGACCACAGCAACATCTTCCTGCTGATCGCCGGCACCTACACCCCACTGGGGATGGTGCTGCTGCGCGGCGACGACCGGGTCCTGCTGCTCAGCATGGTCTGGGGCGGCGCCCTGCTGGGCATCCTGTTCCGGATCTTCTGGGTCCACGCCCCGCGCTGGCTCTACACGCCGATCTACCTGGCGCTCGGCTGGGTCGCGATCTTCTGGATGAACGACTTCTACCACCTGGGCGGTGCGGCCGTGGTCACGCTGCTCGCCATCGGCGGCGGCCTGTACTCGATCGGCGCGGTCATCTACGCCACCAAGCGGCCGAACCCGTCACCGACCTGGTTCGGCTTCCACGAGATCTTCCATGCCTGCACGGTGGCCGCCTTCATCTGCCACTACATCGCCGTCAGCATCGCCACCTACCGCGCGGGCTGACCGAACCGGCCCCGGGCCGAGGCTCAGGTCTTCTGCAGCCAGCGCAGCTCGTCGACGAGCGGTCCGCTCAGCTCGAGCAGAGCCTCGCGGACCAGTTCGTACCGCTCCTGGCCGAGTTGTTCCCGCCAGTGCTGCTCGACCCGTCCGATCGCCGCCTGGCTGAACACCACCGCCTCGTCCCCCTTGGCCGTACGCCGGACCAGGCGGACCCGGCGATCCTCAGGCAACCTCTCGGACTCCGTGTAGCCACGCTCCTGCAGGTAGTCCACGTGCTGCCCGAGACCCTGTTTCGTCATTCCGGCGATCTCGGCCAGATCGGTGATCCGGGCGCCGCTCGCGGGCATCAGTTCCAGCAGCCGGAAGTGCGACACCCGCAACCCTGGGAACCCGGCCTCGGAGTCTTCGAGGATCTCCGCCCGCAGCCGTTTCAGTGCGAGCCCGAGCAGACCGGCGATGTGCAGCCCGCGCGAGCCCGCTGAACTGCCCGAAAGGGCGTTGACGGAAGTCATAAGGCAACTTTACTATCTCGATGGTAAGGCTGCTTTACTTCTTCGGCCGGGATCGCCGGGGGGATCGGCATCGATCTGAAGGTGAGCTGAAGGTTCGGCAGCAGCATCGGAGGCACGACCACAAACTCCGGGGGGAACCATGATCAGCACCATCGCCGCCGAGGCGCTCGCCTCGCTCGGCCGGGACGCACCCGACGAGCAGACGCTGGCCGGCCTGGTCCGGACCATCACCGGGCAACCCGGGGCCGAGCCCGTCAGCGCGCGGGTCGATCCGGTCGACTACCCGATCGGTACGCCGAGCACCGAGGCGCTGCTCCGGGTCTTCGGCACTGCCGAACTGCCCGACGGGACGTTCGTCGACTGGTCCTGCTTCGTCAAGAAGCTCCAGTCGGTCCGGCACTCACCGATCATCCAGTTCGTGCCCGAGCCGTTGCGCGAGAACTTCATCCAGAACATGCCGTGGCAACTCGAGGTCGCCGTGCACCGCAGCGACGTCGCGTCGGTGCTCCCCGACGGCCTGCGACTGCCGGCGCTCTACTCGATCAACGAGCACGACGACGATCGGGCGACCCTCTGGATGGAGAACGTGGTGCAGGCTCCCGGCTGCTGGCAGCTGGAGAGGTTCGAGCGGGCAGCGAACCTGCTCGGCAGGTTGTCCGCCCGGCGTCAGCCGCACCTCGTCACGCCGTTCCTGCCGCGGAACGACAGCTCCACTCCGGGGATCGGGCTGCGGTACTACACCAACGGGCGGGTGATGATGGCCGCCCTGCCCGCGCTCGCGGACGACCAGACCTGGAAGCACCCGATGCTCGCCGCGGCCGTCTGCAACGCGGGCGACCACAGCCTGCGAGACGAACTGCTCGACCTCGGTCAGCGGCTGCCCGCAGTACTGGATGCGCTGGATGCCTTGCCGCAGTGCTATCAACACGGCGACGCGAGTCCGCAGAACCTGCTGGTCCCGGTCGGCAAGCAGGACGAGTTCGTGGTGATCGACTGGGGGTTCGACGGCCCGCAGGCCGTCGGCTTCGACCTCGGCCAACTGCTGATCGGCCTTGCCCATGCCGGCGAGCTGGAGGCGGAGGAGCTGCCGGCGATCCACGAGGTGATTCTTTCGGCGTTCATGGAGGGATTGGCCGCCGAAGGAATGGTCGTACCGGAGGAACAGGTGCGCTACGGCTACCTGGGGTCCCTGCTGGCTCGTGCCACCTTCACTGCCTTGCCACTCGAGCAACTCGGCAAGGTGAGTGAGAGTGACCTGGAGCTGTTCGAGCAACGGGTGCGGCTCACCCGCACTCTGGTGAACCTGGTCTCGACGATCAACTAGGAGTCAGTACGAAGACGCGGATCGCCCGGCCGCTGCGTTCGACGTACGTGTCGTAGGCGGGCCAGACCTGGAGGACGAGAGGCCAGACCCGGTCCCGCTCCGCCCCTTCTGCCAGGGTGGCGCGGACCGGGAGTTCTCTACCGCCGGACAACGCCACGGTGGCGTCCGGGCAGGCGAGCAGGTTGCCGGACCACGCAGGGTGGTGTTGCTGGCCCCAGTTCGACGCCGTGACGACGAACGCGTCGCCGTCGGGCGCGTAGATGAGCGGGACGGTCCGCGGCTGGCCGGACTTCCTGCCCTGGGTGGTGAGAAGCAAAGTGGGCAAGGCAGAACGGCCGAGGATGGTCACCCGGCCACCGGTCGTCCGTTGCAGCCAGCGATCGACCGGTACCACTGTGCGACCGACGGCCGAGAACCAGGGATGGTGCCCTAACGACCGGATGACATTCGTGTACCAGCCCATGCACGAAGTCTGCCGTCACCCCGCAGGCGGGTATGCATGAGGGTGTGAAGAGCATCCGGTACGCAGTTCTGGCAGCCGCCGCCGGCCTGGTCCTGACCGGGTGTGGCGACGAATCGACTCCCGACGCGGGGAGCAGTCCCTCGGCGCCCGCCACGAGTACGCCCGCCCCCAGCACGCCCATCACCAACACCCCGACAACGGGCGCGGGTCTCCCCCTGACGGTGACCAGGACCGGCGGTTTCGCCGGGTTCAACGACAAGGTCTTCATCGACACCGACGGAGTCGCCAGCGTCAGCACCCGGGGCAAGGCTCCCGTGCGCTGCAAGCTGGACGCAGGCTTCCTCGGCACCATCACCGACGCGGTGAAGCAGGTCGACTGGGCCGACGTCGGCATCACCAAGCCGAGCGTCCGGCACCCCGACGACATGATCATCGCCGTCTCGACCAGCGGTGGTCTGGCCCGGCTGGAGGACCCGAAGCTGAAGCCGATGGTGGCCCCGGTGAGCAAGCTGCTCACCGAGGCCGCCGTACCGCCGGGCAAACTCTGCAAGCCGGTCTGACCTAGCTGGCCGTCAGAGCCAGGGCGGCACCGACCACGCCGTACAGGGATTTCTTCAACGGGGACTGGGCATTGGAACTCCTTTGCCTCACAAAGGGATGTCACAAAAGGCAGCCGGGGCGCACGGCCTGGGCGGAGGCCGTACGCCCCGGACTGGTCACAGCGGGACTTGCGGTGTTACAGCGAACTGCGGGTGATTCAGCTCGCGGTCAGCGAGGTGTCGTCGATGACGAAGCTGGTCTGCAGGGAGGAGTCCTCCTGGCCGAGGAACTTCACCGTCACCGTCTTGCCCTTGTACGCCGTCACGTTGAACGTCTTCTGGACGTACGTCGTGTTCTTGTTGAGGTTGGAGTACGTCGCCAGCGTGGTGGTGGTTCCACCGTCGACGATCTGGATCTTGGCGGTGTCGTAGACCGTGGAGCTGGTGGTCTCGGCGGTGTCGATGCGGATCCAGAACGACAGGCTGGCCGAGGTCGCCGACGCCGGGATGGCGACGGACTGGCCGACGTTCTCCGTGGTGGTCCGGCCGTTGCCCTGCAGCCACAGCTTCCAGGTGCCGGTCCGGGCCGGACGCCCGGTGTTGTTGGTGATCGGGCCCGCGGTGCCGGTCCAGTTCACCGCGCCGGACTCGAAGCCCGGGTTGAGCAGCAGGTTGTCGCCGGTCGGCGGCTCGGGGTCGCCGGTGCAGGCGGCCGCGCCGGCCGGGACGGAGATGGCGGTGAAGGCAGCCTGGATGCCCTTGCACTGGGTGGAGTCGGCGCCATACAGCTCCTTGGCGGAGTTGATCGCCCCTTCACGGGCGTCCTTGTAGGTGCTGCCGGAGGTGAGCTTGGTGCTCAGCGTGCGGTACCAGACCTTGGCGGCCACGTCGCGGCCGACGCCGGTGACGGTCGAGCCGTCGCAGGCGGTGCTGCTGTGGGTGACGCCACCGATCACCTTGCTGCCGGTGCCCTCGGAGGCCAGGTAGAACCAGTGGTTCAGCGGGCCGGAGGAGTAGTGCGGGTCGAGACCGCCGACGCTGGTGCTCCAGCAGTCCCGGCTGGCCCCGTCCTTGGACGGCTTGTCCATGTAGCGCAGCGGGGTGCCGTTGCCGTTGATGTTGATCTTCTCGCCGATCAGGTAGTCACCCGGGTCGGACGAGTTGTTCGCCGAGAACTCCACCGAGGTACCGAAGATGTCCGAGGTGGACTCGTTCAGACCGCCCGCGTCGCCGAAGTAGTTCAGGTTCGCGGTCGCCTCGGTGACACCGTGGCTCATCTCGTGGCCGGCCACGTCGATGGCGGTCAGCGGCCGGGCGTTGCCCGAGCCGTCGCCGTACGTCATCTGGGTGCCGTCCCAGAACGCGTTCACGTAGGCGTTGCCGTAGTGCACGCGGGACCGCGCACCCTGGCCGTTGTTGAAGATGCCGTTGCGGGCGTGGACGTTCTTGTAGTAGTCCCAGGTGAGCTGGGCGCCGTAGTGAGCGTCGACACCGGCGGTCTGCCGGCTCGAGGTGCTGCCGTTGCCCCAGGTGTCGTCGGGGTCGGTGAAGGTGGTGCCGTTGCCGGAGGTCGCGCCGTTCAGGTCGGTGGTGAAGTTGCCACCGCGGCTCGGGTCGGTCATGGAGAAGCTGCCGGACGTGCCGATGCTGACCGTGCCGGAGTACATCGAGTTGCCGGTACCGGTCTTGATCTCGTCGTCCTGGGCGAGGACGGCGCCGGACTTGGCGTCGACGAACGTGTGCAGCACGGACGGCGTCTGGTCGGCCTTGACGCCCGAGGTGACGACCTCGTACGCCAGCACCGGCTTGCCGGTGGCCGCGAAGACGACCAGCGTCCCCTTGTTGCTGGTGGCCTTGAAGTCCGCCGACTTCGAGCCCTTGGCCAGCGCGGCAGCCTGCGACAGCGTCGGCTTGGTGGACGGGACACCCACCTTGCTCGCGCCGCGGTTATAGATCACGCTCTTGATCGCGTTGCTCTTGCGCTCCACGATCAGGTCGCCGCCGACGACCTTCAGACCGTTGTAGGTGCGGTCGTAGCGGACGTGTTCGGTGCCGTCGGCATCCTTGATGACGTCGCGGACCTTGAGCACCTCACCGCCGCCCAGGCCGAGGGCTGCGGCCGTCTGCGCGGTCAGCGCCTGCTCGGCCTGGACAGCGGCCAGCTGGTTGAACCCGCTGGCCGGAAGTGGGGCCGTACGGTTGGCGGCTCCTGCGGGCGACCCTGTGAAAGCTCCGGCCAATCCCGCTGTTGCGACGATGGCCACCGCCCCTGCTGATGTCAGTCGTTTCAAGACAACATCTCCTCACGGTGTGGTCGCTGTTTGGGCGCAGCGACCAATTCAAATGGGGACGCCGGATGATCTGGCGCAACAGTGCCACTGCTCACTTGTGACACTGCGTGTCAGGACATGCGAGTTCTGTTACATCCGACTGAGGGAGGACTCTGTCCCTCGCGAGGCCGCGAGTCAAGGGAAAATACTGAAACGACAGGGAAAACCCGCACTGGCGCGCGTTGTCAGCGGGCGGGTGTCAACTCACGTCGAAGGTCTTCCGGCAACACGACCGGAAGCCGGCAGGTGAACTTCTGACACACGTACGCCGCGGCCCGTCCGCCGACCAGGTCCCGGCCGGCCATCAGCGGTACGTCGAGGCCGGGCTCGCCGTGCACCACGGCCGTCCCCCAGGGCGAGTCCTTGACCGCGACCCGGAGGAGTTCGTCCGACTCCCCCGCGATGGCGATCTCCAGCGGCCCGGCGGCCACCGTCTCCGCGACCGCGAGTCCCCGGCCGGCGAACCGCGGCGCCCGCGCGGCCAGCGTCGCCGAGGCGTTGATCGCCTGCGTGGCCGCGGCGTCGTACCGGCCCGATCCGGTCAGCGAGGCCGCCGTGGTCAATGCTTCGGCCGCCAGGGACACACCGGCCGGACTTGCGTTGTCGGTCGGATCCTGCGGCCGCCAGACCAGCGACTCCGCGTCCGCGGCCGTGTCATAGAAGGTGCCCTCAGCAACGAATTGATCGAGAACCCTGTCCAGCAAGGACTCCGCGAGCCGCAACCAGTCGGCATCACCGGTGACGCCGAGCAATGTGAGGCACCCCTGGGCGTAGGCAGCGTAGTCCTCGAGCACGCCGTGCGCTGTACCGACCTTGCCGTCGCGCGAGGTCCGGTGGAGTCGGCCCGACGCCTCGAGGTGGACGTCCCGGACCAATCCGGCCGCGGTCACCGCCGCCTCGACATACTCCGGCTTGTCCAGTACTACGCCCGCACGCGCGAGCGCGGTGATCGCCAGACCGTTCCAGGCGGCAACCACCTTGTCGTCGCGGCCCGGGTAGGTCCTGGTGCTCCGGGCGTCGCGCAGTACGGCCTGGACTTTCTGCCAGCGGGCGAGGTCATCGGGGTCGCGGCGGAGTTGCAGGACGGAGGTGCCGTGCTCGAAGGTGCCGGTCATGCTGCAGAGGTCGATCACCCAATCTGCGTCCTCGCCGAGGAGTTGGTGGAGCTCCTCGGGCGACCAGACGTAGTACCGACCCTCCTCGCCCTCGGTGTCCGCGTCGAGCGCCGAGGCGAAGCCGCCTTCGGGAGTGCGGAGCTCGGCGAGCAGGAAGTCGGCCGTCTCGGTGGCGATCCGCCGTGCCAGCGGATCCTCGGTGATCGCCCACCAGTGCGTGTAGACGTCCAGCAGCAGCGCGTTGTCGTACAGCATCTTCTCGAAGTGCGGGATGACCCACTGCCCGTCCACGCTGTACCGCGCGAAGCCGCCGGCGAGCTGGTCGTACATACCGCCGCGGGCCATTCGCTCGCAGGTGTGCGCCACCATCGCCAGCGCGTCCTCGGAACCGGTCCGGCGGTGATGCCGGAGCAGGAAGTCGAGCACCATCGACGGCGGGAACTTCGGCGCCGACCCGAAGCCGCCGTCCACCGGGTCGAAGTCCACCTTGAGCAGCGCGACCGCCCGCTCCAGCGTCTGCTCGTCGATCGAACCCTGCGCCGCCGTCGTTCTGGCGCCGAGCTGGGACACCACCTGGGTGCCGATCCCGTCGATCTGCTCGCGTTTGGTCCGCCAGGCCTCGACCAGGGACTCGAGCACCTGGCGGAAGGTGGCCATCCCCGCGCGCGGTTGCGACGGGAAGTAGGTGCCGCAGAAGAACGGCTCGGCGGCCGGGGTCAGGAACACCGTCATCGGCCAGCCGCCCTGGCCTGTCATCGCGACCGTCGCCGCCATGTAGATCGCATCCACGTCGGGCCGCTCTTCGCGATCCACCTTCACGCAGACGAAGTGCTCGTTCAGGTAGGCGGCGGTCTCCTCGTCCTCGAACGACTCGTGCGCCATCACGTGACACCAGTGGCAGGCCGAGTACCCGATCGACAGCAGGATCGGCTTGCCGTCGCGCTTGGCCGCCTCGAACGCGCCCGGTCCCCACTCGTACCAGTCGACCGGGTTGTCCTTGTGCTGCAGGAGATACGGCGATGTCGCGTTTGACAAACGGTTCACCACTGCGGCTGTCTCCCATCACACGTGCGGGGGTTCCACGCCATGATCAACTACAACACACTCACTACAGCCCCACCCACCCGGGACGAACAAACACGGGGGCAGCGCACTGCCGGAATCATCCGTTCCGGATGATTCCGGCCGCGACCGGGTAGCCCTAGCGTGGTTACCCGGGAGGCAGCGAAATGACAACGGCCACGCAGCGGACACCCAACCCGTTCACCCAGAACGACTACGCCGCTCGAATGAGTCGAGTCGTGGACGAAGCCGTCGGAGCGGGACTCACCGGCGTCATCGTCGCGCCCGGACCGGACCTGGTGTGGCTGACCGGCTACCAGCCGACGGCCATCACGGAGCGGCTCACGCTGCTGGTGCTCACTGCCGATCGAGAACCCACGCTGGTGGTGCCGACGCTCGAGCGGCCCGATGCGGAGTCGGCGGAAGGCGCCGGCGCCGTCACCATGATCGACTGGGCCGACGGATCCGACCCCTACCCGTTGGCCGGAAGCCTGCTGCGAGCTGACGGCCGGTTCGGGATCTCGGACTCGGCCTGGGCCATGCACCTGCTCGGGCTGCAACAGGCGAGACCGGCGACGAGCTACCACGCGTTGAGCCAGGGCATGCCCATGATGCGTGCGGTCAAGGACGCCGACGAACTGGCGCGGCTGGCCATAGCAGGCGAGGCCGCCGACTCGACGTACCTGGAGATCATCCACCTGCGCTTCGCCGGCCGGCGCGAGACCGAGGTCGCGGCCGATCTGGCCAGGCTGCTCCGGGAGTTCGGCCATGAACAGGTCGACTTCACCGTCGTCGGATCCGGCCCCAACGGCGCCAACCCGCACCATGAGGCAGGAGAGCGGGTCATCCAACCCGGCGACGCGGTCGTGCTCGACTTCGGCGGCCTGATGCACGGGTACGGGTCCGACACCACGCGCACGGTCTGCGTCGGCGAGCCGAGCGCCGAGGTGCAGAAGGTGCACGACATCGTCAGGGCGGCGCAACAGGCGGCGTTCGAGGCCGTCCAGCCGGGCGTGCCGTGCCAGGAGATCGACCGCACTGCCCGGGCAGTCATCACCGACGCCGGCTACGGCGACCAGTTCATCCATCGCACCGGCCACGGGATCGGTGTGACCACCCACGAACCGCCTTACATGGTGGAGGGCGAGGAGCAGCCGCTCGAGCCCGGCATGTGCTTCTCCATCGAGCCCGGTATCTACCTGGCCGGCCGCTTCGGGGTCAGGATCGAGGACATCGTCACGGTCACCGAGAACGCCGGACGACGGTTCAACAACACGGACCACCACCTCCGCGTCGTCGAGTAGGAGCGGCCGTGGCCACTTCCCCGCAGGACGGCACGACGAGGGGTATGACCGTACGCGGCGCGGCGTTCCTCGGCATCGGGTCGATGGTCGGCGCGGGGATCTTCGCACTGCTCGGCGAGGCGGGCGCGGTCGCCGGCTCCGCTGTCTGGCTGTCCTTCCTCATCGCGGGCGTAGTGGCCGCCCTGCAGGGATACGCCGTGGCCAAGCTGGGCGCGCGGTACCCGTCGTCGGGAGGGATCGTCACGTTCCTGCTCCAGGGGTACGGTCGCGGGCACATCACCGCGGTGACCTCGTGGCTGCTCTACTTCGCCGCCCTCATCGTCACCGCGATGGTGGCGGTCTCGTTCGGGAGCTACGGATCGGCGCTCTTCTTCGACGACTCGACCGGCTGGGCCACGATCCTGACCATCGTGGTGGTGCTGGCCGTCGCGGTCATCAACATCGCCGGCGCGAGGTTCATCGACCGGGTGCAGAGCCTGATCGTCCTTGTCCTGTTGGCCGTTTTCGCGGTCTTCATCGTCGTCACGCTGGCGCAGCTCGACCCGGATCTGCTTGCCCCGTCGACCTATCCGCCGACGACGGACATCTTCTCCAGCGTCGCGCTGACCTTCTTCGCCTACCTGGGCTTCACGGTCATCAGCTTCACCGGCTCCGACCTGCCGCACCCGGAACGCAACCTGCCCCGGGCCATGTACCTCGCGCTGGGCGTCACCACCGCGCTCTACATCCTCATCTCGCTCGGCGTCTTCGGGACCCTCACGGTCCAGGAGGTCGTCGACAACGGCGAAACAGCCCTCGCGCTGGCCGCCAAGCCGGCACTCGGCGACGCCGGCTTCGCCATGATGGCCCTCGCTGCTCTGCTGGCCACCTCATCGTCAGTCAACGCCAACATCTACGCCGCCGCCGGCTCCACCGCGAAGCTGGCCGAGTCCGAGATGTTCCCGCCGGTCTTCGGCCAGCGCGCCCGGGTGGGCGGGACCCGCGGGCTGCTGATCTCAGTGGCGCTGATCCTGCTGCTGGGGATCTTCGTCGACCTGACCGCCATCGCGTCCCTGGGCAGCGTCGTGGCCCTGGGCATCTTCCTGGTGACCTCCGTCGCGGCCCACCGCCTCCGTGCGGAGACGGGATCCCGGGCGTGGGTCCTCATCGCCGGCATCACGCTGACGGCTCTGGTCCTCCTCGTCTTCGCCGTGCAGACCCTTCGGACCGCCCCCGAGACCTTCACCGCCATGATCGGCATCCTCGCGCTCGCCATCGGTCTCGACGCGGTCTGGAGCCGGATGCGGAGCCGTCGCAACCCGGTTCACGAGTGAGGTGACCGGGTGTCACCCTTTCATCCGCTGTGGATGATCCGCGTCCGACCGAAGATTCCTAGCCTGAGGCCACTAACCAGCGCTACATCGTGGCCAAGGGGGCGATGATGGTGTCGGAACTTGGAAGCACTCCTCTATCTTGTGGCTGGCCGCCCGGCCAGGGAGTCAGGACCGGTAGCAACTCCCTCAGAGTGTGGTTGCGATGAGCTCGGCAGACGTACCCGTCGAGCCACCTGCTGTGGCCACGGCCGCCAGGACCAAGGTCCCCGCCACCGCGTGGATCTCCTGGGTCGCGCTGGCGATGATGACGACCAGCTCGGTGGCCAGCCTCCGGGCGGCGCCGACGATGGCGGTCTACGGACTGGCCTGCGTCTTCTTGTACCTGCTCCCGGCCGTCGTGTTCCTGCTGCCCACCTCGCTTGTTTCCGCGGAGTTGGCGTCGGGTTGGGCGGGCGGGATCTACAACTGGGTCTCGGAAGGCATCTCGAAGCCGATGGGCTTTCTGGCGGTGTGGTGCCAGTTCGCGATGACGATCTTCTACTACCCGAGTCTCCTGGGGTTCGTGGCCAGCACCCTCGCGTACGTGTTCAATCCCGAGCTGGCCACTAGTGGTGTGTGGACCGCGGCGGTCATCATCGTCGTCTACTGGTCCGGTGTCTGGGTCTCCTCGCGCGGCACCAAGGGCGTGGCCGGCCTGGCCAGCGGCGGCCTGATCATCGGCACGCTGATCCCCGGCGTCGTGCTGGTCACCCTCGGCGTCGTCTTCCTCGGCCAGGGCAACCCGTCGGCCGCACCGATGACCGCGGACAACATTTTCCCTGTCTGGGCAGGGCTCTCGAGCCTCGTGCTCATCGTCAACAACTTCCTGTCCTACTCCGGCATGGAGATGAACGCGGTCCACGTGTCGTCGCTGAAGAACCCGGGCAAGGAGTTCCCGAAGTCGATATTCCTGGCCATGGGCCTGGTGCTGGCGATCTTCATCCTCCCCGCCTTGGCGATCAGCTGGATCGTCCCCGCCGAAGAGCTCTCCCTCACCGCCGGGGTGATGCAGGCCTTCGACGCCGTCTTCGCCAACTTCGGCTGGCAGTGGCTGACCCCGATCGTCGGGATCATGCTGGTCACGGCCTCTGTCGCCGGCATGCTGACCTGGCTGGCCGGCCCGTCCAAGGGCCTGCTGCTCATCTCCCGCCAGGAGGGCTACCTCCCGCCGTACCTGCAGCGCCTGAACAAGAACGGCGTCCAGCAGAACATCCTGGTCGTCCAAGGCCTGCTCACCACCGTGATCGGCCTCGCCTACGCGTTCATACCGGATGTGTCGAGCGCCTACTGGATCTTCTCGGTGATCACCACGCAGGTGTATCTGATCATGTACCTGCTGATGTTCGTCGCCGCGGTCCAGCTGCGCCGCAAACACCCGGACCACGCCCGTGGCTACCGCGCACCGATGCTCGTCGGAATGTGCGGCGTCGGGTTCGCGGCCTCGCTGGCGGCGTTGCTGGTCGGGTTCATCCCGCCCTCGCAGTTCTCCTCCGGCAACTCCGGCGTGTACTTCGCGATCGTCGCCGGCGGCGCCCTCGGCCTCGGCCTGCTCGTGCCTTTCCTGTTCTACCGGTTCCGCAAGGATTCATGGAAGCAGCCTGAGCCGGCGGGGGTGACGGAGTCATGAGCACGCCTGTCGAGACACAGACCGGTCACGAGCGCAGGACCATCTACATCGTCGTTGCAGTGGTCGTGGTGATCCTGCTGATCATCGGCCTGATCGCCTTCAGCTCCGCGAAGTCCACCCAGCAGGCCGAGCAGAAGGCTGACCAGTTCATCGCGGCCCTCCAGGCCGAGGGGGCGAGAACACCGACGCGCGACCAGGTCGTCAGGGTTCTGGGCGACGACGGAGGCGCGACCTGCGACAATCCGAACGACGCCCTCAGCCGCGGAATCCTGCTGTCGCTGCTGTCCAACGGCGCCGCCGGGCCGGGGATGCGCCCCGTGATCGCGGACAGCCGGGTCGTCAAAGGCCAGCTGTTGATCATCAAGATCTACTGCCCGGACGAACTGCAGGACTTCCAGAAGTTCGTCGACGACCTCAAGACCGACGACGTCGCGGGGTGAGTGGAGATGGAACTGCGCACCCGGATCGCGGAGCTGATGCCGCAGGCTCGGGACGAGCTCACCGAGCTCGTCGCGATCAAGTCCGTGGCGGATCCCCGCCAGTTCCCTGCTGAGGAATGCGAGCGCGCCGCGACCTGGGTGCTGGACAAGTTCAAGGAGCTGGGATTCTCCGACGCGAACCTGCAGGAGACGGCGGACGGCAGTCGCGCCGTCGTCGGGTCGCGGCCGTGCTCGGATCCCAGCGCTCCCACGGTGCTGCTTTACGCCCACTACGACGTCCAGCCACCACTCGACGACGACGCCTGGCGCACGCCGCCGTTCGAGCTCACCGAGGTGGACGGTCGCTGGTACGGCCGCGGAACCGCCGACTGCAAAGGCAACATCGTCATGCATCTCACGGCGCTGCGTGCGCTCGGTGAGCAGGTGCCGGTGAACCTGAAACTCGTGGTCGAAGGTTCCGAGGAGCAGGGGACCGGCGGGCTCGAGGCGTTCGTGCCTGACCACGCCGAGCTGCTCCGCGCGGACACGATCCTTGTCTGTGACACCGGCAATGCGGCCGTCGGCCACCCGGCGGCCACGGTGAGCCTGCGCGGAATGGTGAATGTGGTCGTGACTGTCGAGGCGCTCGGCTCCGAGGTCCACTCCGGCATGTTCGGCGGCCCTGCCCCGGACGCACTCGCGGCCCTGGTCGCGATGCTTGCCAGTCTGCGCGACGAGCAGGGCAACACCACGATCAAAGGGCTGGACAACACCCAGACCTGGTCGGGCGAGCCCTATCCGCCCGACCAGTTCCGCCGCGACGCGACGGTGGTGGAGGGCGTCTCCTTGTCGGGGGACGGCAGCGTCTCGGACATGCTGTGGGCGCGGCCGGCGGTGACCATCCTGGGCATCGACTGCCCTCCGGTGGTCGGGTCGGCGGCGGCCATCGTGCCGAGGGCGGCGGCGCGGCTGAACCTGCGCATCCCGCCGGGCGTCAACCCGGATCGGGCCGGGACCAGCCTGATCGACCAACTTCAGGCGGCTGCTCCCTGGGGCGTCCGGGTCAGCACGAAGATCGAGGCGGCCGGAGCGCCGTTCAAGGCCGAGATCAACGGGCCCGCCTATGCAGCCATGGCGACGGCGATGCAAGAGGCATACGGCACACCGATGACCACGCTGGGACAGGGCGGATCCATCCCGCTGTGCAACGTGTTCGCGGACACCTACCCCGGGACCGAGCTCATCCTGATCGGCGTGGAGGAACCGCAGGCACTCATCCACGCGCCGAACGAAAGCGTCGACCCGAACGAGCTCGAAGCCATGGCACTGACCGAAGCCCTCTTCCTCCAGCGCTACGCGACCATGGGCCCTGCGAGCAAGGCTGACGACTAGGAGGTCCTCCGCGGAGGCTCTACCCCGCCTCAGGTGGTCTGCGAGAGGGCCACCGACAGGCCGATCGCGAGCGCCATCACCACGAGTTCGCCGATGACGAGTTGCCAGAACCGGGGGCCGGGTTCGATCAGGTTGACGACTACCTGTCGGCGGTGGATCCAGCCGCCGATGATCAGCACGACGAACGCGACCGTCTTGGCGAGCAGCAGCCCGCCGTACGCGTCGGAGGTGAGGACGTCGAGCACCGTGTCGTAGCCGCCACCCTTGGCCGCGAGGCGACCGGCCGCGCTGATCACCCCGCTGAGCAGTACTGCGATCGACGATGCGAGGGCAACTTGGCTGTAGCGCTCCAGCACGAGAGGCAATCCGTTGCGGCTGGCCCGCCCGTACCGGACCAGGCCGGCCAGTCCCCCGACCCAGGTGGTCGCCGCGATGACGTGGATGACCAGAGCGGCGCCGGCGAGTACGACGTACGACTCGTTGCGGGGGTAGGCGGTCAGGGCCGGTGGGATCAGCGCGGCGATGGCCACCAGTACTCCGAGGCCGGCGGCCGAGGAGGTCTGCACGCGGCGGATGCCGATCGCCAGCGCGACCACCAGGATGCCGGTGATCAGCAGCGCCTTCACCTCGGGCACACCGAGCGCGTCGTCCAGCCGGAGCCGGAGCAGAGTGACGGGGGTGTCGAGCAGGATCGCCGCCGTCACGATCGCCCCCGCGAACGCGGAGACGGCCCAGATGATCGCGGAGTTGCTCGCGTCGCGGATCGCCCGGCGGCCTTGCAGCCCGAGCGGACCACCGTCAGTGCGCAGCAGCACCACCGCGGCCAGCAGGGCGCCGGCGCAACCGACCGTCGCCATCGTGGAGAGCAGCCGGAAGAACGGCAACAGCCAGTCGATGAAGACGCCCGGCCCACCGATCGCCAGCGGGTCCGCCTGCGGTTCGCTGCCGGCCGCGTACAGGCCGACGACCAGCGCCACCGCGGCCACCAGCACCGCGCTCGCGCCACCCGCGACCAGACGTCCGGGCATCCGGTGCCGGGCGGCGCGGGTGGCGGTCACAGAGCGATCCCGCCCTCGGCACCTTCGTTGAACACGCGCACACTATAGGTGAGCTATCTAACAGTGTCCCGCCACGACACCATCTCGTGACCCTGGTGTCGCAAACGGTTGCTTCGGCGTGACTTTCGGCAATCGCGGCGGGCAGGCTGTTGCCCCCGGCACCGACCTGGTTCGGGCCTTATTTCGGCTGCGATGCGCCGTTCTCGGCCTCGGTCTTCGCCTCGGCCTCGGGTTGCGCGTCGGCTTGGGCCTGGTCAGTCGTCGGCGCCTGACCGGGGCGGTGGGGTGGGGTCGGCATCTGCACAGCAGCGCCAGCCTGGTCCGCTGAGCTGTCCGTGGTCGGCGGGGCGTCGGACGGTGCTTGGTCGCGCGCACCAGCGTCCGGGTCGAAGTCGATCTTCTTCAACTGCTTGCCCATGTTGCGCCACAGCAGCACCGTGGCGGCACCGAGCGCCAGCACGATCAGCAGCGCGACCCAGCCCGGCTTGACCGAGTTCGGGTCGATCTCTGTCGCCGGCAGCTTGATGCTCAGAAGATGGGTCGTCGCTTTCACCACGCCAGTGTCTCACCGTCCCGCCCCGCCGTCAGCGCAGCCCCGCGAAGAGGTCGTCCTCAGGCAGTTCCGACTCCACCAGACTCCGGGCCAGCTCGTAGTCCTCGGTCGGCCAGGCCGCCTGGTGCACCTCCAGCGGTACGGCGAACCACGCGCCCTCCGGGTCGATCTGGGTCGCGTGCGCGAGCAGCGCCCGGTCCCGCACCGCGAAGTACTCCGAGCACTCCACCCGGGTGGTGATCCGGCGCTCGTTGTCCGGGTCGGGCTTCCAGTCCTTCAGCCGGTCGGCGTACGGCGACTCCAGGCCGCGGGCCAGCATCGCGTCGTTCAGCGCCTTCATCCGCTCGCGGTGGAAGGTGTGGTGGTAGTACAGCTTCAGCGGCTGGTACGGCTCCCCGAGCTCCGGGTACGCGTCCGGGTCCCCGGCCGCCTCGAACGCTGCCACGGTGATCTGGTGGCACATCACGTGATCCGGGTGCGGGTAGCCCCCGTTCTCGTCGTACGTCGTGACGACCTGCGGGCGGAACTCGCGGATCAGCTTCACCAGCGGGGCGGCGGCGTCCTCGACCTTGAGCGAGGCGAACGAGCCTTCCGGCAGCGGCGGCAGCGGGTCACCCTCGGGGAAGCCCGAGTCGACCCAGCCGAGCCACTCCTGCCGGATGCCGAGGATCTCCCGGGCGGCGTCCATCTCCTGGCGGCGGATCTCGCTGATGTTGGCCAGCACGTCCGGGCGATCCATGTTCGGGTTCAGGATCGAGCCGCGTTCTCCACCGGTACAGGTGGCGACCATCACATCGACGCCCTCGGCGACGTACTTGGCGGTCGACGCGGCGCCCTTGCTGGACTCGTCGTCGGGGTGAGCATGGACATGCAGCAGGCGAAGATCGTCAGTCACAAGAGACAATGGTCCTCCAAGCCCGAGGAGAACCAGTGACCGACCCACACCCGGCCGTGCGAACCGACAGCGCGCAGGCCGCTCTGGACGCCCGCTACGGACGGACCGGCCGCCGCCGCAGGCCGCTGGTCCTGGCTGTCATCGGCACCCTGGTGCTGGTCGGACTGGTCTGGCTGCTGTGGGTGGCGTTCGTCCAGTCGAACCCGCCGGTGTCCTCGCGGCTGCTGGGCTTCCAGATCACCTCGCAGACCTCGGCGAACGTGACGATCCAGGTGGACCGGAGCAAGTCGGTCGAAGCGGCCTGCCGGCTGCAGGCGAAGGCCGCGGACTTCTCGATCGTGGGCGAGATCACCGTGATGGTGCCGGCCGACTCACCCCGTCAGCAGACGGTCACCTCGACCCTGACGACGCAGCGCGCGGCGACGTCCGTAGTACTGGTCGGCTGCACCACCGCCGACGCGCACCGGCCGAACTGACACCGAAGTCAACGCCCGGGCCGGTTAGCTCCGGCCACCTCGGTGGTCTACAAGTGGTCTAACGATTGGTCTCATCACTGGTCTTGCCGCTGCAACCGATTGCTGACCGGCGTCACGCAAGCGTTTGCCAAGCTGCTGAGCGGGCAAAGAACTGTGGGGTTCTGGGGCCGATCTTGCTACGCTCAGTGGATTGGTCGCCGTCGACGACGGCGGCCTGAAGCTTTTCTACCCATCCCATCGACAAAGGAGCAGCCCGTGACGCAGAAGATCGACGAGGACAGCGTTGTCTGGCTGACGCAGGATGGTTTTGACCAGCTGAAGTCCGAGCTCGAGGACCTGAAGGGTCCCGGCCGGGCCGAGATCACGCAGCGGATCAGCGACGCCCGCGACGAGGGCGACCTCAAGGAGAACGGCGGCTACCACGCCGCCAAGGACGAGCAGGGCAAGATGGAGGCGCGGATCCGGCAGCTGGAGGACATGCTGCGCCGCGCCCGCGTCGGCGAGACCCCGAAGCGCGGTGGCGCCGTCGAGCCCGGTATGAAGGTCTCGATCAAGTTCGCCGGTGACGACGACGTCGAGACGTTCCTGCTCGGCTCCCGCGAACTCCTCGCCCTGGACTCCTCGGTGGACATCGACGTCTACTCGCCGCAGTCCCCGCTCGGCGCCGCCATCCTGGGCAAGAAGAAGGGCGAGAAGGCGACCTACGAGGCGCCCAACGGCAAGCCGGTGACGGTAACGATCGTCGCCGCGGTCCCCTTCAAGGGCTGACCAACCAGACACCCCACCCCGGCTCCCCCGCTTGGGGGGCCGGGGTGGTTGTTTCTCCCGGTACTACGAACGCCCACCGCCGGCGCCCCCTCGCGTCCCCCGCGCGGCTATCCCATGCCGACTGGCCGGCGTAGCTTCCATCCTGCTCTCGGGCTCAGTGGGCGGTTGAGCTTCTGTATTTGCGGACGGCCAAGGGGGCGAAGACGGCGATGATGGCGGTGCACCAGATCAGGCTGAGCCAGACCGGGTGCTGCGCCGGGAAGCCGTCGGGGCTTGCGAAGGGTGATGGGTTGCCGAAGAGGTGTCTGCAGGCGGCGACGATGGAGGAGATCGGGTTCCACTCGGCGATCGGTTGCAGCCCGCTCGGCAGATTCGGGGTCGGCACGAAGGCGTTCGACAGGAACGTCAACGGGAACAACCAGATCAGCCCCGCCGAGGCGGCCACCTCGGCGCTACTCACCGACAGGCCGATCAACGCACCCACCCACAGCATCGCGAACGCGAACAGCAACAGGATCGCGAACGCCGCCAGCGCCTGCCCGAATCCCTTGTGCCAGCGCCACCCGACGATGAACCCGCAGATCACCATCACCAGCATCACGAAGGCGTTGAACACCACGTCCCCGATCACCCGCCCGGCGATCACCGCGGACCGCGCCATCGGCAGCGACCGGAACCGGTCGATCAGCCCCTTCGCCATGTCGTCGGCCAGCCCGACGCTCGCCGACGCGACCGCGAACGCCATCGTCTGCGCGAAGATCCCGGCCATCAGGAACTCGCGGTACGCCCGCGGCCCGGGGAAACCCGGGATCGGGATCGCGTTGCCGAACACGTACGCGAACAGCAGCACGAACATGATCGGCTGGATCGTCGCGTAGATCAGCATGTCCGGCGTCCGCGGGATCCGCTTCAGCGTCCGCCAGGCAAGGATCCCCGCGTCCGTCACCGCCTGGCCCGAGGAGTTCTGCTTGACCTGCGTGTCCGTCGCGCTCATGCCTCCACCTTCTTCCCCGCCGGCTTCCCGGCCGCCTCGTCCGATACCGGCTCCACGTTGTCCGCCGCGTGTCCGGTCAGCGTCAGGAACACGTCATCCAGCGTCGGCCGCCGCAACCCGATGTCGGCGATCCGGATCCCAGCCCCGTCGAGCGTCCTGATCACCTCGACCAGCGCGCTCGAACCACCCGGCGCCGGCAGCGTGAGCCGTTTGCTGTGCTTGTCGAGCGTGGTCGCCTCCGGGTCGGTCACCTCCAGCGCGGCCGTGAGCAACTCGAGCGCGCGATAGGTCTCGTCCTGGTCCTGCACGATCACCTCGATCCGCTCTCCGCCCACCTTGTTCTTCAGCTCGTCCGCCGTACCTCGGGCGATCACCGAGCCGTGGTCGACCACCACGATGCTGTCGGCCAGCTCGTCGGCTTCCTCGAGGTACTGCGTGGTCAGCAGGATGGTGACTCCCTCGCTGACCCGGTCGCGGATGATCTGCCACAGGTCGAGGCGGCTGCGCGGGTCGAGCCCGGTGGTCGGCTCGTCGAGGAACAGCACCTTGGGATGGGCGATCAGCGAACCCGCCAGGTCGAGCCTGCGTCGCATCCCCCCGGAGTACGTTTTCAGGATCCGGTCGGCGGTGTCGGTGAGGTCGAAGGTGTCGAGCAGTTCCTCGGCCCGTTGTTTCGCCTGCTGGCTGCTCAGCTGGTAGAGCCGACCGAACATCCACAGGTTCTCCCGGCCGGTCAGCAGTTCGTCGACGGCCGCGTACTGCCCCGACAGGCCGACCAGGGCCCGGACGGTGTCGGCTTCCTTCACCACGTCGTGGCCGAGCACCCGGGCCGTGCCCGCGTCGGGTGCCATCAGGGTCGTCAGGACCCGGACCGCTGTCGTCTTACCTGCTCCGTTGGGTCCCAGCAGGCCGAGCACGCTGCCTTCCGGAACCTCCAGATCGATGCCGTCGAGGGCTTTGACCGTGGTCTTCCTGGTCCTGAACGTCTTCACGAGGCCGGTCGCCTCGATAGCAGCCATTCCAGCCGCCCCTTCCTGGATCCCCGCCGGACTGTGATTAGGGGCCATCGTGGACCACTCCGCCGACAGTTTCGACGGGTTTTCACCCGCGATGCCCGGTAAGTACGCTAGCAGTTATATAAGCTCATGCCACTATTTAATTGCAGACTCAAACCTGAGTGGCCTCGACTCAACTTTATTGACATTGAGTCGACAAGGCTCAACTCTGCGGTCTACCGTCCCCGCATGACTTCAGGCCAAGGCATCCTGAGCCACCCCGACTTCCGGCGCCTGTGGACGGCCGACCTGCTGAGCCAGCTGGGCATCCGCCTCGGCATGACCGCCGCTCCCCTGCTCGCCGTCATCACGCTGAACGCCACCACCCTGCAGGTCTCGCTGCTGCGCACCTGCGAGACCGCCGCCTGGCTGCTGCTGGGATTGGTCGCCGGCGCGTGGATCGACCGGATGCGGTGCCTCCCGGTCCTCGTCATCGCGGATCTCGGCCGGGCTCTGCTCTTCGCCTCGATCCCCGTCGCCGCCTGGTTCGGAGTACTGACCTTGACCCAGCTGTACGTCGTACTGGGGTTGGCCGGGCTGCTCACGGTGATGTTCGACGTGGCGCACAACGCCTACCCGCCGAGGTTGCTCGCGCCCGAGCAGTTGCTGCCTGCCAACGCCAAGCTAGCGGGCAACCACTCGATCGCGGCGGTGGTCGGCGCCGGAGCAGGCGGATTCCTGGTCCAGTGGCTCACCGCCGCGGTGACGCTCGGCCTGAACGCCGTCACCTTCCTCTGGTCAGCGCTCTGGCTCCGCTCGATCCGTACTCCGGAACCGCGGCCGGCGCCGGCGGAACGGCCGGATCTGCGGCGCGAGATCGGCGAGGGGCTGCGCTATGTGTTCGGTCACCCGTTGCTGCGGCCGATCGTGCTGAACACGACCACCACCATGCTGTTCCAGGCTGCGAGCGGCGCCGTGATGATCGTCTTCCTGGTCCGGGAGATCCACCTCTCCCCCAGCGCCATCGGTCTGCTCAGCATGATCGGCCTGCTCGGCGCGCTGGTCGCGTCGTGGTTCACCGAACGACTGAGCGCCTGGCTGGGCGATGCCCGCGCGCTGCTCATCGCCTCGGTCGGTATCGGTGTCGCCTTCACGCTCCAGGCTCTGACCGGCCCGGGCTGGCAACTCGTCTGGTACGTCGCGGCGACCCTGCTGGCCGCGATCTGCATCATCGTCGCCTACATCCTGCAGATGAGCATCCGCCAGCGCCTCTGCCCACCCGAGCTCCAGGGCCGGGTCACCGCCACGATGAGCTTCGTGAGCTGGGGATCCGCCCCCATCGGCAGCCTCCTGGGTGGCATCACCGCCACCCTCCTAGGCCTCCGCCCCACGATCTGGCTCGCCGGCCTCGCCACCCTCCTCGGCACCGCCTGGCTCTTCTTCTCCCCACTCCGAACCCTCCGGTCCATCCCCGCCCCCATCCCACCCCAACCCGCCGACGTCGAGCCTCCGCCTGCCATCCACTGAAGCCCCGCTGCCGAGCGAAGGCGTACTTGTCGTTCGGCCTCGTCTGGCTGGGTTCGCGGACGATCGGCGAGGTCAGTCGGTGGTCGACGTTCGGTCGATGATGGCGTCCGGACGTGCACCACTCACCAACTCCTGAAACGCGTACCGGGTGGAGCGGTCTGAGCGTCGCCCCGGGGTGCGTTGTGGGGTTGGTGAGTGGTGCGGATCCGATCAGTCGGAGATGATCTGGGCGGCGCCTACCAGGACCTCCACGTCCAGGGCGGCTCGGCCGCGGCCGATCTCGACGTCCTTGCTCTGGCCGTTGACGGCGCCGGTCCAGGTGACACGGCCGAGCTGGGCCTCGGTGTGGACGCGCACGTCGGAGCCTCGGCGCAACGTCACGTTCGCGGAGCCGGACTCGACCCGGACGCGAGAGCGGCCCTTGGTGATCTGGGCGTCGAGGTTCGCGGAACCCGCCTGGACGAGCAGGTCGATCGGGCCGTCGACGTCGGTCACCTTCGCGGTACCGGCGGTGACGCGGACCCGGGTCAGGCCGGGCAGGCGCTCGGCGACGACGCTGCCGCCGGTCACCTCGATCTCCACCTGGAGGGCCGGGTTGACGCGGATCGAGAGTTCCTTGGCGAGACCGTTCACGTGCGACTTCAGGTTGGTCGGGTTGCGCAGCATGCTGAAGCCGTCGATCGAGACACCCATGTCGCCCTCGCTGCTGATCGCGAGGGTGTCGCCGTCGCGCTTGATCACGTGCGGACCGTCGACCGCGACGCCATTGATCGCCGGCTCACCGATCAGCCGGACCCGGCGCCCGATCGCGCGGATCGTCACGCGCTGCACGCCGGCCGGTACCGGCACATTGCTGTGCTCAGCCTCGACGTCCTCCGCCTCAGCCGGCGCATCGTCAACCACACTGTCCTGTACTCCGCTCCCCTGTCCGACAGCGTCTCCGGCCGAGCCTGGCCCGGCTGGTCCCTGCGGGGCCGAGGGCACCTCGCTCGAAGCCGATCCAGCTCCCGCCGGCGCATCCGTGGCCGCCGACGTGGAGGCTGAGCCGGCGTCGGCCGAGTCGGCGTCCGCGATGTCCGGGGAGTCGACGACGTCGGCCCACACCGAAGCAGACGGAGCATCGTCGGCCGCAGCACCCTGACCAGCCGAGTCCGGCTGCGCAGTACCGGACGGGCTGTCGCCGGCGTTGGCGTCGGGAGTGGTGGCGTCGGAGGTGGTGGCTGCGTGGCGGGGGGTGGTGGGGGTGGAGAGGGCGGCGATCAGGGTCGCGGCTTCGTCGCTGGACAGGTGGCCTCGGGCTACCCGGTCGAGGATGTCCTTGACGCGGCTGTCGTGGTCGCTCTGGTTACTCTGATCGCTCATGCCCCCAGTCCAGCACCCGGACGGGTCGAAACCAATCGGGGATAGCCCCGAACTCCCCCGCTCATCCCTGATCGGCAGCCGGAATGCAGCAGTGCGGGTCACGGCGCCGGGCGGAAGTCGCGGGTGATGGTGCGCAGGAGGGGTTGGCTGGAGGCCCACTGGGAGTCGGGAGTGGACCAGTAGATGCCGTAGGCCTGGGTCGGACTGGTGATGACACCGCGGTTCAGGACGTGCTGGCGGCCGCTGCGGACGGCATAGGTGAACTCCCAGTCGGCGGCCTTGCGGAAGTAGTCGACCGGTTCGATCCGGATGCGGCGGTAGTCGTCGTAGGTGTCGCGGCGAGCCTGCTCCTGCTGACGCCAATCGGCGACCGGGTCCGGCTTCGGGGAGTCGGTCTGGTCGATCAGCAGGAGGCGCGAGCCACCCGGCTCCCTGAAGTAGACGCGTCCGTTCTGCCGTTCCACCGTCCAGTTGCTCGGCACCGGCAAGGAGAACCCCGTCGGATCGGTGTGCCGCCTGAAGCCGGCGGGCAGGGCCGGCGGTTCGGTGCTCGACTGAGAAGGCTTGCGAGTGTTCGACGGTGCCGACGTGGGTGGTGGGCTGCTGGAGGAAGGCGGTGGGCTGGTACGGCTGGAGGGGGCGTTGCTTCCCGATCCAGATGGAGTACTGCGGGGCGCCTGTGAGGTGGATCCACCACCGGGCCTGGTGGCTGTGGTCTGAGGTGACTGCGTCTGGTTGTCGTCGTTGGGCTTGAACATGGCCCAACCGACCAGGACACCACCGATTACCAGGCATGCGACCAGGGCAGCCACAACCTTCGGAACCCATCGGCGATCACGCGATGACGGTTGCCCGGAAGGCGTCGCCGGTACCGACTGCTCGTCGCGCAGCGCCAAGACGAGCAAGCGGACCGCGGCCGGGGCGGTCAGGCGGTCGGCAGGGTCCTTGCGGAGAAGGCCTTCCAGGATCGGCCAGAGCGGACCAGCTCGCAGGGCGGGATCAGGAGCCTCGGTGACAGCCGCGGTCAGGGTCGGCAGCGCGCTCCCACGATCGTGCGGCGGTCTTCCCTCCACCGCGGTGTAGAGCGTGGCTCCCAGCGACCACAGATCCGACTCCGGCCCGGCGCTCTTCGCCTTCACGCGCTCCGGGGCGATATACGCCGGCGACCCCACCAGCGTGCCCGATTGGGTCAGGGACGAATCGCCTTCCAGCGTTGCGATCCCGAAGTCGGTGAGCACCACTCGATAGCGGTCAGCGAGCAGTACGTTGCTGGGTTTCACGTCGCGATGCAGTACCCCGACCGCGTGCGCCGCCTGCAGCGCGGCGAGCATCTGCAGGCCGATCTCCGCGACCCGGCGTACCGGCAGTGGGCCGTCCTCCCGGACTACGTCGGCCAACGTGCGGGACCGCACCAGCTCCATCACGATCCAGGGCCGCCCTTCCTCCTCGACCACGTCGTACATGGCGACGACGTTGGGGTGGCTGAGCTGGGCGGCGGAGCGGGCCTCGCGGAGGGTGCGCCGGCGAAGTACTGCGCGTTCCTCGTCCGGTAGCTCCGGCGGCAGCAGGATCTCCTTCACCGCCACCTCGCGCCCCAGTAACTCGTCGCGAGCGTGCCAGACGACGCCCATCCCGCCACGCCCCAGCGATCCGAGCAGTCGGTACCGCCCCGCCAGGAGGAGACCCTTTGCCGCCGCGCCCGCCATCGTCAGCAACGCCTCCCGGCGGGGAGGATCACTAGGGCGGTAGAAGAGCTCACAGCCTGTACTCCGATCGGGCGGCGTCGTTCGCTCCTGGTGCCCAGCACCGCCGTCCGCCACACGTGGGGTCACAGCCGAGAACAGCATGGCGCGCCAGTCGGACAGAGCTGAGAACAGCAGTGCGGGTCACGGCGGAGTAGCCCGTGACCCGCACTGCTTCTCTATGACTTCACGACTCGAGGAGCCGGTTGTGGTTTGTGCCGAGTGGAGCGATCAGGCGGCCGGGGACATCTCCTCCTCGGCCAGTTCCTCCTGGACCGCGTTCAGCTCGGCGGCCTCGGCCGAAGCCTCGGCGCGACGCTGCTTGAGGCCGCGAAGACCGGCGAGCCCGATCAACAGACCGGCGAGCGTGATGCCGGTGACGACCACGAGGGCCGGCTTGTACGACGCCAGCACGCTGCTGGGAGTGGAGGCGCCCCCGGTCTGGCCCCCGATCACAGCGGTAGTGACGGCGAGGACGATCGCGCCGCCGACCTGGCTGGAGGTGTTGAACAGGCCGGACGCGAGCCCCTGCTCGTTGTCGTCCACCCCGTTCGTGGCCTGCATGTTCAGCGCCGGGAAGGTGATCGCGAAGCCCAGGCCGATCAGCACGATGGTCGGCATCACCGTGGCGACGTAGTCCGACGACGTACCGATCCGCAGGAAGAGCGCGTAGCCGACGACGAACAGCGCCATCCCGATCGCGACCATCCGTTCGGTGCCGATCCGGTCGGCGACCTTGCCCGCGTTCGGCGACAGGAAGGCGACCAGCAGGCCGGCCGGCAGGAAGCCCAGCGCGGTCTCGAACGACGACCAGCCCAGCAGGTTCTGCAGGTACAGGGTGCCGATGAACTGGAAGGCGACGTAGGCGCCGAACACGGTCATGATGGCGAGGTTCGCCCGCCGCAGGTTTGCCTTGCGCAGGATGCCGAGCCGGACCAGCGGGTGCTTGGAGTGGCGTTCGATCAGCACGAACGCGGTCAGCAGCGCGGCCGCCAGGACGAACAGGCCGATCGTGCGGACCGAGGCCCAGCCGGCGCCCTCGGCCCCGACCACGGCGAACACCAGCGTCAGCATGCCGGCGGTGACCGTCACGGCCCCCGGTACGTCGTACCCGCCGGCGGAGTCGTCCCGCGGGCTGTTCGGGATCAGTTTGAGCGCGAAGGCCAGCACGATCAGGGCGACCGGGCCGGGCATCAGGAAGGTCCAGCGCCAGCCGACCTCGGTCAGCAGGCCACCGAGGATCAGGCCCATCGAGAAGCCGCTGGCGGCGCAGGTGGTGAAGATGCTGAGCGCCCGGTTGCGGTCCGGACCCTCGTGGAAGGTGGTGGTGATGATCGAGAGCGCGGCCGGCGCGGTGAACGCGGCGGCGATGCCCTTCACGAACCGCGCGGCGATGAGCAGTTCGGGGTTGGTGGCCAGGGAGCTCAGCATCGAGACCACGGCGAACACGGCCAGCGCGATCAGGAAGACGCGACGGCGGCCGAGCAGGTCGGCGGTCCGGCCGCCGAGCAGCAGCAGGCCTCCGTAGCCGAGCACGTAGCCGGTCACGACCCACTGGAGTGAGGAAAGGGAAACGCCGAGGTCGGCGCCGATGGAGGGCAACGACATGCCCACCATGGACACGTCCAGGCCGTCGAGGAAGATCACGCCGCAGACCACCAGGAGCGCGCCCCACAGGCGCGCGTCCCAGGTCAGGCGGGTCGGTGCGGTTGGTTGCGTTGTGTCTGTCACAAGAAGAGAGCTTTGCATGCACGTGCATCTAATGTCTACTCATTAATTGCGTTTGCATTAAATTTACATGCATGATAACGTCGCGCTCATGACCGAGACGAAGGTCAGCGCTGGGACTGGTGAGATCAGCGCCGACGTCCGCGAGTGGCGCCAGTTGCTGGCCCGCCATGCGGATCTCACCTGCGCGCTGGACCGCGAACTGCAATCAGGCCACGAACTGGGCATGAGTGAGTACGAAGTGCTCGAGCGGCTGGCGGAACTGCCCGAGCAGTCGGCCAAGGTCCAGCAGATCGCCAAGTCGGTGCACCTGAGCCAGAGCGCCCTCTCCCGGGTGATCGGCCGCCTGGAGACCGCCGGACTGGTCGAGCGTCACATGTGCCCGGAGGACCGCCGCGCGATCAACGTCCGCCTCACGGACGACGGCCTGCTCCGGCAGACGGAGGCCCAGCCCACCCAGCGCCGCGTCCTCGCCGAGCGCCTGCATGCTCCGCTGACCAAGACCTGCGACGCCCCCACTCTCTGACCGGGCGCTCCTCAGTTCAGCGTGTACGTGTACCCGTTGTCGCTCAGGCTCGCCAATACCCGTTCCCGGTGATCCTCACCGCGGGTCTCGAGCTGCAACGCCACCTCGACCTCGTCCAGGTTCAGCGTCTCCGAGATGCGTTCGTGCAACACCTCGATGATGTTCGCATCCACCTCCGCCAGCCGGGACAGCAGTGTCGCCAGCCCGCCCGGGGTGTCGGGGATGCGCACCCTGAGCGACATGTAGCGACCGCCGGCGGCCATGCCGTGCCGGATCACCCGCATCAGCAGCAGCGGATCGATGTTGCCACCGGACAGGACCACCACGACAGGGGGTTTGAAACGTGCCGGCTCGTCCAGTACTGCGGCCACGGCGGCCGCACCTGCTGGTTCCACCACCAGCTTGGCCCGTTCGAGGATCAGCAAGAGGGCCTCGGACAACGAATCCTCATCGACCGTGCGCACCTCGCTGACGTGCCGCTGGATCGTCTCGAAGGGGACCGTCCCGGGCAGGCCGACCGCGATCCCGTCAGCCATCGTCGCCATCTGCTCGAGCTGCAGCGGCTCACCCGCCGCGAGCGACGCCGGGTAGGCGGCAGCTCCCTTGGCCTGCACCCCGACCACCTCGATCGGCATCCCGTCGCGCTGCGTCGCCAACGCGATCCCCGCGATCAGCCCGCCACCACCGGTCGGTACGACGACCGTCCGGACCTGCGGGCACTGCTCCACGATCTCCAGCCCGGTGGTCGCCTGCCCGGCGACGATGTCCTCGTGGTCGAACGGGTGGATCAGGATCGCCCCGGTCTCGGCCTCGAACTCGTGCGCCGCCTTCAGGCAGTCGTCGATCGAGGTACCGGCGAAGCGGATCTCGGCCCCGTACGCGCGGGTCGCCTTCTCCTTCGGGATCGGCGCGCCGTGCGGCATGAACACCGTCGCCTTGATCCCGAGCAGTTGCGCGGCGAGCGCGACACCCTGCGCGTGGTTCCCTGCGCTGGCAGCGACCACGCCGCGGGCCCGGTCCCTCTTGGACAGCCGGGCCATCCGGACGTACGCGCCGCGCAGCTTGAACGACCCGGTCCGCTGCAGGTTCTCGCACTTCAGGAACACGTCGCCGCCGACGAGCTCGCTCAGCCAGCGGGAGTACTCCAGCGGTGTAGGCGCGACCACGTCGTGCAGCAGGTTCGCTGCCCTGGCGATGTCCGCCGCGGTGATGCTCACCCGCTCACACTACGACCGCAACCGGTTAGGTTGTGCGGCATGACACTGCAGACACGCGCCTTCGGGTCTACCGGTATCGACGTCAGCGTGATCGGGCTGGGAGCGTGGCAGCTCGGGCGGTCCGCGAGCTGGCCGACCGGTCCCGACCCGGACGAGGCGGTGCGGATCGTGCACGCCGCGCTGGACGCCGGCGTGAACTTCCTGGACACCGCGCCCGCCTACGCAGACGGCCAGAGTGAGCTCAACCTGGGGCGGGCACTGAAGAGCGTTCCCCGCGACAAGTTCGTGCTCTGCACGAAGGTCGGCCCCACCCACGACGGCCGCACCGACTGGTCGGTCGGCGCGATCGCGTCGTCGGTCGAGGGCAGCGCGGAGCGGATGGGCGTCGACTACATCGACTTCGTGATCCTGCACAGCCCGCCGGCGGACGTGTTGAACAGCGCCGAGCACTACGAGGCGCTCGAGACGCTGCGAGCCAAGGGGTTGATCCGCGCCTATGGCGCGTCGGTCGACTACGACCGCGACGTCCGCACGGTGCTGACCGACACCGATTCACAGGTCCTCGAAGTACGGATGTCCGCCCTCTACCAGGAGACCTGGCCGGCGGTCTCGGAGGCGGCCGCGCGGGGCGCCGGGGTCATCGTGAAGGTCCCGCTCGAGTCTGGCTGGCTCTCGGGTCGCTATGGCGCGGACAGTACGTTCGACGACGTACGGGCTCGCTGGTCCACCGACGATGTCGCGCTGCGGGCCGGTCTGGTCAACGAGTTGCGCGGGCTGCTGCCGTCGGGCCTGAGCCTCGTCGACGCGTCGCTGCGGTTCCTGCTCGCCAACGACAGCGTGTCGACCGTCATCCCGGGGACCCGCTCGGTCGAGCACCTGCAGACCAGCATCGCCGCTGCCGCCGAGCCGCTGCCTGCCGCCACGGTCGAGGCGATCCAGGCCTGGTACGCCGACCGCCTCGGCGAGCGGCATCTGGACTGGTGAGCCCACGGAGCCTCTGCTGGATCCCGCCAATGAGGAGATCTCCTTGAAGGTCACGGCTGTGGTGGTGCGTCCGCAGGACGAGGCTGTACTCCTGCTGCCGTCGGGACTTCCGCGGGTGGAGCTTCCGGAAGGGTTCTGGTTCCCGGACGTCGAGACGCCGTTGCGTGCTTTCCACACGGAGCTCGGTCTCGACGCCGACGTGCTGGTGTGCCTCGACAGACAGCCGGGCGCGACGGCCTACCTGCTGGAAAGCGTCGGCGCGATCCCGTCGGATGCGCACTGGGTCGCGGATGTCGACGATCCACTGGTCACCGCGGCGCGGGAGCACCTCGCGCTGCCGTCCGACCACCCGGTCACGCCGCTGTGGACGAAACCCGGCTGGTACGCCGACGCGCTCGGCTGGATCGACGAGCAACTCGGCGCGGCGGGATCACCACGGACCGGCGTACCGGTTCAGGTGCGGTCGTGGGGGCTGTCGAACGTACTGCGGTGTCCGACCGCGACGGGTGACGTCTACTTCAAGGCGCTCGCGCACTCCAGCACGATCCGGCCCGCGCGGGTGGACCCGTTGCCGTTGCTGTTCGCGCATGAGCCGCTGCTGCTGAGGCGGCTCGCTGACGATCGGCCGGGGTCCGTGCCGGAGCCTCTTGCGATCGACGAGAAGCAGGTGTGGATGCTGCTGCCGGATCTCGGGCCGCCGCTCGCCACCGAGCCGAAGGTCGAGGTGTGGATCGACTCGCTGCGGGGTCACGCCCGGTTGCAGCGCAGCTATGCGGATCAGGCCGATCGGCTGCTGGAGTTCACCTGCGTCGACCGACGGCTCGCAGTACTGGACGGGGAGATCGACCGGCTGTTCGGGCCGAACCCAGCCACCGAGCGACTCGAAGCTGCCGAGCGGGCGCGCTTGCCGCGGCGTGCGAACGAGTTGCGTGAGGCAATCACCGAGCTCGCGGCGATCGGCGTACCCGAGACGCTGCTGCACGGTGATCTGCACCCGCGGAACCTCGCCGTACGCGACGGATCGGTGCTCGCCTTCGATTGGACGGACGCGGCGGTGTCGCACCCGTTTCTCGACCTCGTGACCTTCGTCGAGAAGCGCTCGCCGATCTCGGAGGATCCCCGGCTGACAGACGCCTATCTCGCCGAGTGGGAGGAGTATGCCGCGCCGGCCGACCTGCGCAGAGCGCTCGCACTGGCCCAGGAACTCGGCGCGCTGCACCAGGTGATGACCTCGCTCCACCTGCCGGATCACCTGTCGGGGCCGAGCGCCGAGGCGATGATCGACGGCGCGTACTGGTGGCTCCGCAGCCTCGTCAGTTGAGGACTCGCATGAGCAGGAGTTGCCTCACTTGAGGAGGAGTTTGCCGAGGCGGCGGGAGGCGACATACATGCCGGCTGTGCCCATCGCGACGAGGTACAGGGCGTTGATCACCAGGGTCCAGCTGACGTTGCCGGTGGTGAAGGCGCGTTCGAGCGCGACGCCCTGGTAGAGCGGGGTGATCTCGACCAGCCAGCGGATCCAGTCGGGGTACGTCTCGACCGGATAGAAGGTGGCCGAGAAGAGGAACATCGGGATCGTCGCGAGCTGGACGAACTCGAAGTCCTGCCAGCTCCGCATGAAGGTGGTCAGCGCCATCCCCGCGCCGGCGAACGCGTACCCGATCAGCACCGACGCCGGCAATGCCAGCAGGGCCCACCAGGACTCGACCAGGCCCATCACGAGCATCACCAGGATGAACATGGCCGAGTAGCAGGCGCCGCGCAGCAGCGCCCAGGTCACCTCGCCGGTCGCGACGTCCCACGGTCTGAGCGGCGTGGCGAGCATCGAGTCGTACAGCTTGGCGTACTTCATCCGGAAGAAGATGTTGTACGTCGAGTCGAAGATCGCGCCGTTCATCGCGGAGCTCGCGAGCATCGCCGGAGCCACGAAGGCGGCGTACCCGATCACGGTGCCGTCGGACAGCGTGAAGTCGCCGACCAGCTGGGCGACGCCGATACCGATCGAGAGCAGGTAGAACACCGGCTCGAAGAAGCCGGACACGAAGACGATCCAGGACCGCTTGTAGACCAGGAAGTTCCGCTCGACCAGCTGCCGCCCGTTACCGGGGCGGAGCGGGACCGGGAGCACCCGGGCGGTGAGTGTCGCCATCAGCTGATCAACCTCCGGGTCAGGCCGCGCACCGCGAACCAGGTGCCGACGGCGAACCAGGCGGCGAGATAGGCGAGATTGCCGAGGGCCGGCAGCAGCTCGACCGTGTTCAGGCTCAGGTCACGGGACAGCTCGACCGCGTGCCACAGCGGGCTCAGGTACGCCAGCCACTCGATCCAGTTCGGCAGCTGGGAGACCGGGAAGAACGCGCCGGAGAACAGGAAGGCCGGAACCACCCCGAAGCGGTAGATCATCGCGAACCCGGAGTCGTTGTCGAGTCGGGTCGCCACCGCGCAGACCGGCGCGGACGCGGCCATCCCGACCAGCAGGGCAACCGGCAGCCCGAGCAGTCCCAACGGCGAGGCGAGCCCACCGAACGCGGCGATCACCGCCGTGAACACCGCGCAGGTGGTGAACACGCGGAAGGCGATGAAGGCGAGCTGCCCGTACATCACGTCGGCCGGGCGCAGCGGCGTCGCGATCATCGAGAAGTAGAACTTCTGCCACTTGATCCCGCCCATCACCGGGTAGGTCGACTCCCCCACGGCGATCTGCAGCGCGGTCGCCGCGAGCAGTCCGGGCGCGATGTACTGCAGGTAGCTGACGCCGCCGAGCGCGCCCGTCCCGTTCTCGTCGACGAACGAGCCCAGGCCGATCCCCATCGCGGCCAGGTAGAGCAGTGGCAGCAGGAAGCTGCTGACCAGGCTGCCCTTCCAGGTGCGCTTGTAGACGGTCGCCCAGTAGTCGAACTGGCGGCGGCCGTTCTCGATCGCGGTGACGCTCATCAGTCGACCAAAGTCCGGCCGGTGAGCCGCAGGAAGACGTCCTCGAGGGTGGACCGGCGTACGAGCACGGCCGCAGGCTCCAGCCCGCGCTCATGCACCGCCGCGACCGCCCGCTCACCGTCGTCGGTGTAGAGCAACAGCCGATCAGGCAGTACTTCGATGCGCTGGGCGAGGTCCTCCACCTTGCCGGCCAACGCGTCGTGGTCCGCGGACATCACGTCCGGGCCGAACCGCAGCTCGGTCACCTCGCGCGTCGAGTAGTCGCGGATCAGCTCGGCCGGTGATCCCTCGGCCGCGATCCGGCCGCCGTCCATCACCACCAGCCGGTCGCACAACTGCTCCGCCTCGTCCATGTAGTGCGTGGTGATGATCAGGGTCACGCCACTCTGCTTCAGCCGGAACAGCTTGTCCCACAGCAGGTGCCGGGCCTGCGGGTCGAGCCCGGTGGTCGGCTCGTCGAGCAGCAGCAGGTCGGGCTTGCTCACCAGCGACCGCGCGATAGTCAGCCGCCGTTTCATCCCGCCGGACAGCTCGTCGACCTTCTCCTTGGCCTTCTCCGTCAGCGCGACGAAGGTGAGCAGCTCGTCGGCCCGCTCCCGGCACTCCGCCCGGCTGAGCCCGAAGTACCGGCCGTAGACCGTCAGGTTCTCGTGCACGGACAGCTCGGTGTCGAGCGTGTCGTCCTGCGGGCACACCCCGAGCCGCGCCCGGATCACCGGCCCGTCCGTGGCCGGGTCCATCCCGAGGATCCGCAGCACCCCGCCACTGATCGGCGACACCGCCCCGATCATCCGCATGGTCGAGGACTTGCCCGCGCCGTTCGGCCCGAGAAACCCGAAGGCCTCCCCTTTCCGGACGTCCAGGTCGATCCCCGCAACCGCCTCGAAGTCCCCGTAGGACTTCCGCAGCCCACGAGCACGCACCAAGGACTCCCGCTGATCATCCACACCAGGACACTAGACGCCCCTCCCGACAATTCTCTTGTGCTTTTGAGCACTCGAGCTGCCCCTCCGTCGGCAGAGGGCGCGCGGGCGGGTCGGAGTACTTGCTAAGTGCGCATCTTGTCGGCTACGGCGGTGGCGAAGCCGGTTAGGGCGTCGTGGCCTTCGGCGGACATGGCCCACGGGTTGAAGCTGACGCGGCCCTTGGTGTGGGCGGCGTGCTCCATGGCGAGTTCGGGGCGGCTGAGCAGGCGGAGGGTGTAGGCGGCGGCCTGGTGGGCCTCGATGTCGGCCGGTTCGGGGTGGTGGCCGGGGCGCCACCAGTTGGCGCGGGCGTCCAGGAGCATGTCGCGGCGATCGAGGATCAGTGACTGCAACCGGGCGTCATGCTCCGCCTGCGGCCTCGTCGCGTCCTGGGCGATGTCGACGGTCGCCTCGGCGAGCACCAGCGACAGGATCCCGGTACCGAGCGCCCGGTACGGCTGCGTCTTGTACGCCGTGTCCCGGCCGAACCGGAGCAGATCCTCGACCGGCCCCCGGGTCCACTTCGGCGCGAGGATCTGCACCTGTCGCGCGTGCACGAGGTACGAGTCCGGCTGCCGCGCCACCGCGTTGGCGAAGACGAGTTCTTTGTCCTGGGCCGAGAACTGCAGCCCGAGCGCGACCCACTGCAGCGGACACCACGGCGTGGCATCGTCCGGCGCCGCGTCGATCGCGGCGGTGATCATGTCGTTCGCGGTCCGCAGGATATCGTGAAACGTGGCGAACTGCTGCGACGACACGTTCACGGCCCGCTGGGCGGTCCGCACCTCCCACGCCTCGAAGATCAGCGTCTGCGCCAGCCACACGAGCAGCTCCGGATCCCCCGGCAACGCCTGCAACCGCAACTCGAGCTGCTCACTCCGCCCGATCGCGGCATTCGCCAGCCCGGTCATCCGGATCGCCCGCAGATCGGTACTGATCGGGCTCGCCTTCAGCAACCCCAGCCCGGCCGACAGATCATCCCCCGCACGAACAGCCGCGTACGCCGCATCGAGCTCCGGATCATCCCAGGACTGATCGAGCCGAAGCCCCTCAGTACTGACCCGCCGCTTCCGAGAGAAGATCCCCACCTGTCGGATCGTAGACGGCCCCAGGCCCGGCGTACGACGAACCGAGGCGCGACGCAGGAGCGGCGAACCTGGGATGGGCGGGTTGGAGCGCCGACGGAGCGGAGTACTAGCCGCGGCCGGCGTACGGCATGCCGGCGGCCATGACGGTGAGGGTGGGGACGGCGACCGTGGTGGGGAGTTGGGCGATCTGGACCACGAAGTCGGCGACGACCCTCGGGTCGAAGGTGGGCTCGACGGCGGTGGAGCCGTCGGGTTGGAGGACGCCCTGGCTCATCCTGGCGGTCATCGAGGTGGCGGCGTTGCCGATGTCGATCTGGCCGCACGTGATGCCGTGGGCTCGGCCTTCCAGTTCGAGGCCCTTGGTCAGGCCGCTGATCGCGTGCTTGCTCGCGGTGTAGGCGATCCCGTGCGGCCTCGGCACGTGCGCCGAGATGGAGCCGTTGTTGATGATCCGGCCACCTTTGGGGTCCTGCCGCACCATCAGCGCGAAGGCCTCCCGCGCGCACAGGAACGAGCCGGTCAGGTTGGTTTCGATCACCCGCCGCCAGTCCTCGTCCGACACGTCCTGTACTGCGGCGGCCGGCGACCCGGTGCCCGCGTTGTTGACCAGCAGGTCGATCCGATCGAGCGACCGGAAGAACGCCGAGACGGCTGACCCGTCCGCCACATCCAGTACTGCGGTGCGCACCTCGCCGACCCCGGCCGCACCGACACCGGCCACTCCCTCGGCGGCGGCCGCGGTCTCACGGAGTCTGGTCTCCGTCCGCCCGGTCACCGTCACCTGGAAACCGACAGCCGCGAGGGCCAGCGCCATCTCCCGCCCGAGCCCGGACCCACCCCCGGTCACCACCGCAACCTTCTGCATCCCAGTCTCCTCCTCGTCAGCCGACCCGACTCATCAAACCCCACCCCTTCCCCACTGACTTCGGCAGCCTGGAAGTTGCCTGTGCGTGATCGGTGAACTACCTATGGTTAACGACTTGCAGCCATGCAAACAGAGTCGGAAACTCATTTGCGTGTATCACGCAAGCATGTATATGCTTGCACCATGCATGTAAATGACGGATGGATGCCTCAGACGCCGGTGGAGGGCGTGCTGCACGCGTTCACCCGGATCGGCCGCCGGCTGAAGGCGAAGCAACCCGGTGACACGATCGACCCCAGCGCCCACCTGGCGCTGTTCGTGCTGCGGTGCAACGGCGCGCTGCGGCTGTCGGATCTGGCCAGCAAGATGGAGATCGACGCCTCGACCGCCAGCCGGCACGTCCGGTCGCTCGAGCAGGTGGGCCTGGTCCGCCGCTCCGCCGACCCCGACGACGGCCGCGCCTTCCGGGTCGAGCTGACCGAGCAGGGCACCCAGGAGTGGGAAGCCGCCTCCAAGCGCCGGATGGAGTTGCTCAGCCGGGCCATGGACGGCTGGACCGACTCCGACATCGAGACCTTCGAGAAGTTGATGACCCGGTTCGCCGAAGGGGTCACCAGTCTTGTCGACGACCGCGCCGACGGACGCGCCTGGGCCGACAAGGGCTGGGCCGCCGCGATGGCCGCCCAGCGCAAGCCGGCCGTTGCCGCCGCGCACCTGAATTCCGAAGAGAACGTGGAGAATAACCAATGAGCACGACCGAGCCCGCCACCGCCGGCGGCGCCGCGCCTGAACCCAGCGCACCAAACTATCTGTCACACAAGCAGATCCTGGTGATTCTCGGCGGCCTGATGGCCGGCATGTTCCTGGCCGCTCTCGACCAGAGCATCGTCGGAACCGCGCTGCCGCAGATCGTCAGCGAGTTCAACAGCCTGGACAAGCTGTCCTGGGTCGTCACCGCCTACCTGTTGACCTCGACCGCCTCCACTCCGTTGTGGGGCAAGATCTCCGACCTCTACGGCCGCCGCCCGCTGTTCATCGCGGCGATCGTCACCTTCCTGGCCGGCTCCGTGCTGGCCGCGCTGTCGCAGAACATCGAGGAACTGATCGGCTTCCGCGCCGTCCAGGGTCTCGGCGCCGGCGGTCTGATGTCGCTCGCGTTCGCCACCATCGGCGACGTGATCCCGCCGCGCGAGCGCGGTAAGTACATGGGGTACTTCGGTGCCGTCTTCGGACTGTCCTCGGTCGCCGGACCGCTGCTCGGTGGTGTCCTCACCGACGGTCCCGGCTGGCGCTGGATCTTCTGGATCAACCTGCCGATCGGCCTGGTCGCGCTGGTCATCGTGGCTGCCGTCCTCAAGCTGCCGCACGTGAAGCGCAGCCACAAGATCGACTACCTCGGCGCCGCGATCGTCACCGGCGCAGTCACCACGCTGCTGCTCGCGATCTCCTGGAGCGGACCGGGCAACGGCTGGGGCAACGGCACCACCATCGCCCTGCTGGTCGGCGCGATCGTCCTGGCCGTCGCGTTCGTCCTGGTCGAACTGCGGGTGGCCGAGCCGATCATCCCGATGGACCTGTTCAAGGGCCGGATCTTCTCGGGCTACGCCGCGTACGCGTTCCTCCTCGGCTTCGCGATGTTCGGCGCGCTGATCTTCCTGCCGCTCTACCTGCAGGCGGTCAAGGACCTGTCCCCGACCCGTTCGGGCCTGGCCCTGCTGCCGATGATCGTCGGTATCTTCAGCGCCTCGATCCCCAGCGGGCAGCTGATGAGCAAGACCGGCCGCTACAAGGTCTACCCGATCATCTCCTCGGTCCTGGTCGGCGGCGCCATGGTGCTGCTGTCCACGCTGTCGATGAGCACGCCGTACTGGCACCTGGCGATCTTCATGTTCATCATGGGCGCCGGTCTGGGTCTGTCGATGCAGATCACCGTCACCGCCGCGCAGAACAGCGTGCCCCGCAAGCACATGGGCACGGCGACCTCGACGATGACGTTCTTCCGGTCCATGGGTGGCGCGATCGGTACCGCCGTGTACGGCGCGGTGCTGACCAGCCGGCTGGAGGTCCACCTGCGCGATATCGTGCCGAACGCCACGCAGACCATGATCGACGGACTCGCCAAGGCGGCGAACAGCGTCCAGGCGCTGCACAGCCTGAAGGAGCCGATGAAGGGCTGGGCCCTGCACGGTCTGGTGGACTCGATGGGAGACGTCTTCCTGGTCTCGCTGCCGTTCCTGGCGATCGCCCTCGTCCTCGCGGTGATCACCCCCGAGCAGCGACTGGCCGGTCGTTCCGACGGCCCGCAGAAGCCCGAGGACGAGAACGTGGACGCCTCCGCGGCCGCCGCGATGCACTGACCCGCAGTACCACGAACAGCCGCCGCCCGGGACTCCCCGGGCGGCGGCTGTTTCCGTGTCCGGCGGCTGCCGCCTTGCCCGGGTCGCGGCTGTCCCGTTGTCCCGGGCGGATAGGCTCCGGGTGATGTCGCGACTAGAGGCCTTCGGCAACCAACTGGTCGAGTTCCACCTGTGGTTGCGGGACCAGCTCGACCAGCTGAGCGACGACGTGGACGAGGCGCTCCACTCCCCCGACGCCGCCGTCCGGCCGATCGCGAGGGATCTCCGCACCCACTGCCTCACCTTCTGCCAGGCACTCGGCGCCCACCACACCGGCGAGGACGAAGGTGCTTTCCCGGTGATCGCCGAGCACTACCCCGAGCTCCGACCGGTCCTCGAGGAGCTAGCCCGCGACCACCACCTGGTGACAGAGGCGCTGCGCCGCCTGGAGACCCTGGACCACCACGACCCGCAGTACCTGCGCCAAGAACTCGACACCCTCGCGGCCCTCCTCGAAACCCACTTCACCTACGAGGAACGCAAAATCACCGAGGCCCTCAACGCCCTCACTACCAGCACCCCCGAGGACAGAGCCCAGCTGAGCCGCCCGTTTCGCCGTACGGGGTCAGATTGAGGGATCGGATGGTTCGGGGGGTGGGCTGTGCGGTCTTCGGCGGGGTAGGGGGCGTGGGGGTTCTGGGTCTACGTCGTTGCCGGCCAGGTGGTTGACGATGGTGTTGACGACGGCGGCGGTTGGTACTGCGATCAGGGCGCCGACGATTCCCGCGACCACCACGCCGGTCGCGATTGCGAGGATGACTGCCAGCGGGTGGACGCTGACGGCCCGGCCGAGGAGGAACGGCTGGAGCACGTGCGCCTCCAGTTGCTGCACGCCGATCACGACGCCCAGCATGATGATCGCGACGATCGGGCCCTTGGCGACCAGCGCGACCAGGACCGCGACGATGCCGCTGACCAGGGCGCCGACCACTGGCACGAATGCGCCGACGAAGACCAGGATCCCGATCGCGCTGACCAGCGGCAGCCCGAGGATCGCCGCGCCGAGCGCGATCCCGAAGGCGTCCACGAACGCGACGATGATGGTCGCGCGGACGAAGGCCGTCAGCGACACCCAGGCCTTCCGCCCGGACGAGTCCGCCTTCTCGCGTGCATGCCGCGGGAACAGCCGGACCACCCAGGCCCAGATCTGCTCGCCCTGGTAGAGGAAGAAGAACAGGCAGAACAGGGCGATGAAGAGCCCGGCCACCACGTGGGTCGCCGTCGTACCGACCTCGGCCGCGCGCTGACCGAGCGCGCCGCCGCTCATGATGGACTCGCGGAGATTGTTCAGGGAGTTGGTGATGTCCTGCTCGGACAGCCCGAAGTTGATCCGGAGCAGGTCGCGCACCTTCTGCACACCTTCGCCGACCTGGGTCGACAGCCGGTCGAACTGGTTCGCGATCTGCGTACCGACCAACGTCAGCAGTCCGGCGATCACCACGATCGTGCCGAGCACGGTGATGCCGGCGGATGGGCCGCGCGGCAATCCCAACTTGTGCAACCCCAGCGTCACAGGAATGAGCAAGGCGGTCAGCAGCACTCCGACCGTGACCGGGACGACGACCTCGGAGAGGTAGCGCATCCCCCAGCCGATCACCACGACCGCGGCTACGATCACCAGGAAGCGCCAGGCCCACGCACTCGCGATCTGCATCCCCGGCGTGACCCCGAGATCCACCGGCCCCTTGCTGGACGCCGCCACCAGATGCTTTTCCGGGTCCGGGACGACCGTGTCGCTGACCTCCCCGGCGACGCCGTTGTCCGCTACGGGACTCGGCTCGTCGCGTCCGACCTCCGGCACCGCGGCCGAGTCGTCCCGCCCCACCGGCTCGTCCGGTCCGCTCATGACACCTCCGGGATCTTAGTTGTCCCGAGACTAGTGCCCCGCTTCGACCGTTCCATGAATGTGGGCGGCTAGTCCTTCAGCCGTTGCTGGATCAAGATCTGCGAGGAGTCCGACGCCCGCGAGGACGTAGTCGGTATCGACACAGGTGCGTGCGTCGGACGGGACCAGCCAGCCCTCCTCCTGGGCGCCGGCGGCAACCGAGCCGAGGATCCGGGCCGCCACCTCGGGCCCGTTGTGCCGCAGCACTCCCCCGGACCCGACCAGCAGGTCGACCTCGCGCAGGTCCTTCCCGGACCGCTCGATCACGCGCCCACCCGGCCCGAACACCACCCGCTGCCGTCCGGCGTGCCGCCGCAGCGCCACCGTCGCGGCCACCCGCGCCAGCGTCTCGTCGTACGACGCCTCGACCGCCCCGCCCGGCAGGTACGACGGGTCATCGTGTCGCCGTGTCGCCGCCTGCGCCAGCTCGGCGTCATCCGCGGAGACCAGCCCGGCCTCGATTCCCGCGGCAACCACCGGTACTGCGCTCCACCGCATGCCGAGGTCGCCTTCGACCGTGCGGGTGACCGGGTGGGTCGCCACCACCTCGCGGCCGAGGTTCGCGTCCTCGGGGTCCAGTTCGATCACCGAGTGCACGTCGGTGGTCGCGCCGCCGATGTCCACCACGGCGACGTCCCCGTGCAGCTTGGCGAGCACCTCGACACCCCGCAGTACGACGTCCGGAGTGGCGGCGCGGACCATCGCGGCGAAGCCTGGATCGCGAGACAGGTTCTTCCCGCCGATCACGTGGGCAAGGAACATCTCGCGGATCGCGGCTCGCGCGCTGTCCGGGGCGAACACGCCGATCTCCGGCACCACGTTGTCCGCGAGCACGTGCGGAACGCTTGCCTCCGACAACATCTCCGCGATTGACGCCTGCGCCTCGACGTTGCCGGCCGTCACCACCGGACGACGCCACCGGTACTTCGCCAGCACGGACGCGGCCTGGGTGATCACGGCCGAGTTGCCGCCGTCCGTACCGCCCAGGAGCAGTACGACATCGGGGCGCTCGGCCCGCAACTTCTTCAACGACGTTGCCGTCAGCCCACCGTTGACCACGGCAACCACCCGGCCGCCGCTGGACAACGCGACCCGGCGGCCCGCCTCCGCGGTGACCAGTTCCTCGTTGCCGACGACACCGATCCGCAGTCCCCCGCCCGCACTCGAGCAGGCGAGCACCTCGGCCGTGGCGACGCCGGAGTCCGCCGCCAGCAACGCAGTACGGCAGGCATGCCAGCCGTCCATCACGTCGGTGTCGACGGTGGTGCGGTGTTCGGCCCGGGCGATCAGGTCACCCGAGCCGGCGTCCACCGCGATCGCTTTGGTGAAGGTCGACCCGAAGTCGACCGCAACCACCAGGCTCACGGCTGGTGGCTCTCCACGAGACGTGCCACTAGGACAGCGCGCGGTCGAGGTCCGTCAGCAGGTCATCGATCGTCTCGATGCCGACGCTGAGCCGGACCAGGTCGGCCGGGACCTCCAGCGGAGTGCCCGCGACCGAGGCGTGCGTCATCTTGCCCGGGTGCTCGATCAGCGACTCCACGCCGCCGAGCGATTCGCCCAGGATGAAGACCTCGGCCTTGTTGCAGATGTCGATCGCGTGCTGCTCGCCGCCGGAGACCCGGAACGACACGATCCCGCCGTACCGCTTCATCTGCTTGGCGGCGGTCTCGTGGCCGGGGTGGCCGTCGACGCCCGGGTACAGCACCGAGGTGACGTCCTTGTGGCGCTGCAGGAACTCGACGACCTTCTCCGCGTTGTCGCTGTGCCGGTCCATCCGGACGCCGAGCGTCTTGATGCCGCGCAGTACCAGCCAGGAGTCGAACGGCCCGGCGACGGCGCCGATCGCGTTCTGGTGGAAGGCGATCTTCTCGGCCAGTTCCGCGTCGCGGACGATCAGCGCGCCGCCGACCACGTCCGAGTGCCCACCCATGTACTTCGTGGTCGAGTGCACGACCACGTCTGCGCCCAGTTCGAGCGGCTGCTGCAGGTACGGCGAGGCGAAGGTGTTGTCGACGACCAGCAGGGCGCCGGCGTCGTGCGCGATCTGCGCCACGATCGCGATGTCGGCCACGTTCAGCAGCGGGTTCGTCGGCGTCTCGAGCCAGACCACCTTGGTCTTGCCCGGGCGGATCGCGGCCCGGATCGCGGCCGGGTGCGTCACCGCGGCCGGGGTCATCTCGACACCCCAGGCGCCGAGCACCTTGGAGAACAGCCGGAACGTGCCGCCGTACGCGTCGTCGGGGAAGACCACGTGGTCACCCGGCACGCAGAGCGAGCGGATCAGGGTGTCTTCGGCGGCGAGACCGCTGGCGAAGGCGAAGCCCCGGGTGCCCGACTCGATCGCGGCCAGACACTCCTCGAGCGCGGTCCGGGTCGGGTTGGCCGACCGGGAGTACTCGTAGCCGTTGCGGAGCCCGCCGACACCGTCCTGCTTGTAGGTGCTGGTCGCATAGATCGGCGGCACCACCGCTCCGGTGGTGGGGTCGGGCTCGTTCCCGGCGTGGATGGCAAGCGTCTCGAAGCCGTACTGGTGTTCGTGATTCACCGGACCAGCGTAAGGCCTGGTCCTATCCGGCCGAGCAGCCCGTCCACAGTGGCGACATCGACCGCCCGAGAGCCTGTGGACAGCGGGTGGCGATGACCCTGCCGGAGCCCTACGGTTTGCGGGATGACGCGCAGTCGCGGACGGAAGGAACGACGCGGATGAAGACGCAGGACAGGCCGCTCGACGAGGACGCCCAGGCGATGGCGGAGCTCGCCGAGGTTCCGGACTGGACCGCTGTGGCGGGGCCTGACACCGAGGACACCGGGATGGAGGTCGTCCGCGCCCTCGTGCACCGGGTCTCCGCTGCGACCGGCTGGCAGCCGTGGCCGCTGGAGGCAACCGACACCATCGACGAGACGTCCGCCGGCTGGGGGTTCGTCACTCCGCGCGGAACCACCATGATCGCGTTCGCCGGGTTGGTCTTCTCCGACTGCCGCAACAGCGGCTGGTCGGCGTACCAGATCGGGCCGGACGACATCGAGCAGGCCGAGACGGGGCTCGACGCGCACTGGCCGGACCACCTGGAGCTGGCCCGCAAGCACTGGGGTGAGCCCGACTACGTCGGCGACGAAAGCAGCCCGGCGTTCCTGGACGAGTGGGCCCCCGGCGCGGGCGCGGACCGGCGGCACCTCGCCGTCTGGCTTCGCCCGGGCGCCCAGTTCCAGCTGTTCACCAGCAAGCCGACGCGGGACCCGCTGACTCCGGCGGTCGGCGTCAACTACGCGGTCTACCTCGACTAGGAGTTCGGATGAGCACACCCCACCAGGGCCCGGGCATGTACCCGCAGAACGACCAGCAGGCTGCACTGGCGTGGCTCGCGAGCCTCGACCAGAACCAGCAGGTGGCGCTGCGCCGCTCGATCCAGACCCACCAGGCGCTCGCGCCGATCTACAACGCGGTCAACCGGGTCGTCCAGGTCGTCCGGCAGACCGCGGCCCGGCTGAGCGACTACGCCCAGCGGCTGGCCAGTTCTGTGCGCCAGTTCGGGCAGAGCACGGCAACCCGGGCGGGCGAGGTACGGCAGGCCACCACCAACCGGGCGACGGAGATCGGTCAGAACACCGCGAACCGGGTGGGCGAGGTGCGCCAGGCGGTGACGGAGTTCGGTCAGAACACGGTCGCTCGCGCGACTGAGCTCGGGCAGCAGGCCACTGACCTGGGTCGTCGTGGTGTCGAGGGTGTGACCGCGGCTGGGCAGCAGGCAGCTGATCTCGGACGGCGTGGCGCCGAGGCCGTGGTCGGCGCGGGCCGGACGGCTGTCGCGGCGACGGCGGGCTTCGGGCAGCGGGTTGCCGAAGGTGGGCGGCAGGCCGTGGCCAGCGTGTCCCGCTGGGTTCAGGAGCAGCGGACCAACGCCACGACTCGGGCGCAGGCGGCCGGGGCGGCGTACCAGGCCTTCCGGCACGACCCGACCCTCAGCCAGTCGGGGATGTCGCAGAAGGAGGTGCTGGAGCTGGGACAGAAGTTCCACGCTCTGGTCACCGCCCAGAACCCGGAGGAGCGGGCGGCTGCCGCTCAGCAGTTGGTCCAGGCCGCCGAAGGCCTAAAGACCCCGAACCAGCCAGCTCAGCCCCAGACCCCCGGTCAGCAGACCCCGGGTCAGCCGGGCCAGGAAGCGCAGGAGCCGGGCACCGGGAGGCACCGGGCCGAGGATCCGGCGTGGGCACTCCAAGGCACGGCGCCCGCCAGTCAGGCCGTCGCCACGAAGCCCGGCGGACAGCAGAGCGAGACCGCCACCACCGGCCAGGGCAAGCCCCGCGAGACCGGCCACGAACTCTGACCCACTGAGCTATACAACCGCCGACGCCGCCAGGGGATCCCTTGGCGGCGTCGCTGTGTTCAGGTGCCTGCTAGAGCTTGGACTCGGTGGGGGTGGAGCGGCGGGCTAGGACTGCGGTGGCGGCGTCGAGGAGGACTGTTCGGAGTTCGGCGTCGCTGAGCTCGGTCTGGTCGGTGCCGGCGGCCAGGGCGGCGCCGATGACCTCGACCGACGCTGCCGCGAGGACTCGGTCCTTGGCTGTGGGGTTGGGGCCCGCCAACCAGAGCTGGAAGTTTCGACTGCGGTCGATCAGCGTTTCCAGGTCCTCGCCGAAGGCCGCGAGCACGGCCGCCACGTCCCGCAGTACGGTCGGGCCTGTCGCGCGGTGCTTGATCACCACATCGAGGTAGGCGCCGAGCAGTTCGCGCTCGGACTCGGGCGACCACTCCACCTGGTCGACGAGCGACAGCACCTGCTGGATGTCGTCCAGGAAGGTGCCGATGATCGCCTTCAGCAGGTCCTGCTTGGACGAGTAGTGGTAGTACAGCGACGCCTTGGTGATGCCGACCTGTTCGGCGATCTCGCGCAGGCTCGTCTTCTCGTAGCCGCGACTGGAGAACAGCTCGAGCGCCGCCTGGTGGATCTCGGACTTGGTGTCCCGGGTCCGGTCTCTGGTCCCGTCGCGGGGACTCGTCGCGTGCTGCACGTCACCACCTTCTCACTTCTCTTGCCTACCGGGCGGCAGGTAGTCTACCTACCGACCGGCAGGTAGACAGTGAATCAGGAGGGGTCCCGTGTTCACCAAGCTCGGACGATTCGTCGTCCACAATCCCTGGAAGGTGATCGCCGCGTGGGTGATCGCGGCCATCGCCGTGGTCGCGTTCGCGCCGTCGCTCGCGGATGTCACCAACAAGGACCAGGCGAGCTTCCTGCCTGACTCCTACGAGTCGGTCCAGGCGCAGAAACTGGCCGCCGACGCGTTCGGCCAGACCAACGACGCGACCGCGAGCATCGTGATCAAGCGGGGCGACGGCGGCGCGCTGACCGCGGCCGACCAGGCGAAGGCCGCCGACCTCGCGAGCAAGATCACCGCCGCGAAGATCGATCGGGTCACCGGCGCCGTGACCGGTCCGCAGGCGGTCTCCCCCAACAAGCAGGTCCAGTTGATCAGCGTCGGGCTGAAGGGACTGCCGGACGACCAGGCCGTGCTCGACGCGGTGCAGCACGTCCGAGACCTGACCGGACCAGCCGTTGCCGACAGCAGACTCCAGTACGGCGTGACCGGTGACGCCGCGCTCTTCCTCGACAACCAGGACGCCTTCAACAACGCCTTCGTGGTGGTCGGTATCGCCACCGTCGTGCTGATCATCGGGTTGCTGCTGTTCATCTACCGCAGCCCGGTCGCCGCGTTCCTGCCGATCCTCACAGTCGGCCTGGTCAGCGCGATCGCGCCCGGCCTGATCGCGCTGGCGGCGAAGGCGTTCGACCTGCAGGTGACGCAGGATCTGCAGACCATCCTGACCGTGGTGCTCTACGGGGTCGGCACGGACTACATCCTGTTCCTGCTGTTCCGGTACCGCGAACGCCTCCGCGCCGGCGAGCAGCCGAAGGCGGCGCTGGTCTCCGCGACGGCCCGCGTGTCCGAGGTGATCGTGTCGGCCGCCGGCGCCATCGTGGTGGCCTTCAGCGCGTTGCTGCTGGCTGTGTTCGGCGGCTTCAAGAGCCTCGGTCCAGGCCTCGCGATCGCCGTCGCGGTGATGGCCTTCGCCGCGATCACGCTGATCCCGGCCGTCGTGTCGCTACTCGGCCCGAAGGTGTTCTGGCCGTCGAAGTCCTGGCAGAAGACGCCGAAGGGCGCGATGTTCAAGCGGTTCGGCCGATTCACCGCCCGTCGTCCAGCCGTGGTCGCGTTGATCTCGGGTGGCCTGATGGTCGCCCTGGCGCTCGGCGCGCTCGGGATGAAGGTCGACTACGACGCCTTCAGCCAACTCCCGAAGGACACGGAGTCCGCTCGCGCCGTCAAGGACCTGCAGGCAGGCTTCCCGGCCGGCGCGCTCAACCCGACCACTGTCTACCTCCGGAGCACTGACGGTACGCCGCTGAACCCCGCCGAGCTCCAGTCGTACGCCGGGAAACTGGCGAAGGTGAACGGCGTCGGTTCGGTCCTCCCGGCCGCCCCCGACGGATCACTGGCACTGCTCAATCCGGACAAGACCGTCGCGCAGATCAACGTCGTACTGGCGGACCCGCCGTACGCGAAGTCGGCGCTGGATCTGGTCGATGGCGCGCTCCGGGACGCCGCGCACGCCGAGGCTCCTGCCGGTACGACCGCGCTGCTCGGAGGGGTCAGCGCGAGCTACACCGACATCCGGGACGCCAACAGCCGCGACCTGTCGGTGATCTTCCCGGTCGCGGGCGGGTTGATCGCGATCATCCTGGCGCTGTTGCTGCGGAGCCTGCTGGCGCCGTTGCTGCTGATGGTCGCGGTGGTGCTCAGCTTCTTCAGCACCACCGGCGCGACGGTGCTGGTTTTCCAGGGCGCGGCCGGGCACGCCGGCGTGACGTTCTCGCTGCCGATCATGCTCTATCTGTTCGTCGTTGCCATCGGCACCGACTACAACATCCTGATGATCGCCCGGCTGCGGGAGGAGGCCGAACGCGGTACGAGTCCACGGGAGGCAGCGGACCTGGCGATCGAGCACGGCGGGCCGTCGGTGGCTGCGGCCGGGTTGATCCTGGCGGGCACGTTCTCGTCGCTGATGCTCGCCGGGATGGCGCTGCTCACGGAGATGGGCTTCTCGGTCGCCGCGGGGATCGCGATCTCCGCGTTCGTGATGTCGATCTTCCTGGTGCCGAGCGTCATCGCGCTGCTCGGTCCACGCGCCTGGTGGCCGCGCAAACTCAAGCTTCAGGCTGCTCCTGAGGCCGAGGAGAAGGAGTTGGAACCGCTGGCACGCTGAGCTTCACCGTGAACAGCGGCAGCAGGAGGTGAACTATCGGTCCGATCGCCAACGCGTAGGCGACTGTCCCGAGGCCGACGACACCACCTAGCAGCCAGCCGATCCCGAGCACGATCACCTCGATCGTCGTACGGACCAGTCGCACGCTGAGCCCGGTCCGCCGTACGAGTCCTGTCATCAGGCCGTCGCGCGGACCGGGCCCGAACTGGGCGCCGATGTACATCGCGCCGGCCAGGCCGTTCACCACGATCCCGGCGACCATGAAGACCGCTCGCAGCCACAGCTCGTCCGGCCGGGCGACGGTGTTCAGCGTCAGGTCGGTGACCAGGCCGATCACGATGGCGTTGCTGATCGTGCCGAGGCCGGGCCACTGCCGCAGCGGGATCCACGCGAGCAGCACCACGAAGCTCATCGCGATCACGACCGTACCGAAGCTGACGTCCAGGTGCTTGGTGATGCCGGAGTGCAGGACGTCCCAGGGGTCCAGGCCGAGGTTGCCCTGGATCATCAGACCCATCGAGGCGCCGTACAGGAACAGTCCCAGGTAGAGCTGGACCAGGCGGCGCGGGAGTTGGCCAGCCTGCAGTTGCTGGATCGGGTTCAGGGCGGCCAACTGCCTGCGCTGGGCGGGCATGGCTTCAGAAGTGGCAGTCACACGTCCCAGTCTGCGACTGATTGGCCTGGTGCTCGATAGCCAATTGAGCAATAGTGGACTGCATGACAGGGCAACATCTCCCCGCGAGCACCTTGAGCGGTCTGCTCGGCACCTGGTCCGACACGGCCGGACCGGCGTACCGCGCGCTGGCCGACCGGCTCCGGCTGCTGATCGCGGACGGGCGGATCATGCCGGGCGCACGGCTGCCCAGTGAGCGCGAGTTGACCGACGCGCTCGGGGTCAGCCGTACCACGGTCGCCTCGGCGTACCGGGAACTGCGCGACCGCGGGTACCTGACCAGTCGGCGTGGTTCCGGGAGCGTCACCTCGCTGCCGTCCAAGGTCGAGCCCGAGCTCGGGCGCCACCACGCGCCGGGGATCGACACCGACGGGCTCTACGACTTCACCTGCGCCGCGTCGCCCGCAGTACCGGGGATCAGTACTGCGGTCGCCGAGGCGATGGAGGATCTCCCCCGGCACCTGGCGACGCCTGGTTACCACCCGCAAGGGCTGCCGCAGCTTCGCGAGCAGATCGCTGCGTCTTACCAGGCAAGAGGGTTGCCGACCTCGCCGGACCAGATCATCGTCACCGCCGGCGCGCTGGCTGCGACCTCGATCGCGATCCGGGCGATGACGCAGATCGGCGACCGGGTGCTGACCGAGAGCCCGACCCACCCGAACTCGGTCGACGCGATCCGGCGCAGCGGCTGCCGCGTGGTCGCCGCCCCGATGAGCCCGAACGGCTGGGACCTTCCTTTGCTGGAGGCAACGATCCGGCAGTCGGCGCCGCGAGCCGCCTGGCTGGTGGTGGATTTCCAGAACCCGACCGGGTGGTTGATGTCCGCCGCCGACCGCCAGCGGCTCGCGATCGCCTTCGCCCGCAGCCGGACCACCGCGATCATCGACGAGACCCTGTTCGAGCTGTCGCTCGACGGTCAGGAGACGCCGCCGCCGTTCGCGCTGTTCGACCCGAGCGGGGTGATCACGGTCGGGTCGGTGAGCAAGTCGTTCTGGGGCGGTCTGCGGATCGGGTGGCTGCGGGTCCCGGAAACCCTGGTCGCGCGCATCCTCGACGCCCGCGCCTCGATGGACCTCGGTGCTCCCGTCCTCGAGCAGCTCGTCGTCTCACGGTTGCTGCTTTCTCGTTCCGAGATCCTGCCCGAGCGCCGAGCCGATCTGGCGGTGCGTCGGGACGCGCTGGCTTCCGCACTCCGTACTGCGTTGCCGTCGTGGCGGTTCGAGCTTCCCGGCGGCGGGTTGTCCCTGTGGTGCGAGTTGCCCGAGCCGGTGGGGTCCAGCTTGGTCGGGGTGGCGCAGCGGAACGGAGTACTGGTGGTCGCTGGGTCACGGTTCTCGCCCGATGGTGGTTTGGAGTCCTTCCTGCGGCTGCCTTTCACCCTGGACCCGGACACGCTGCGTGACGCAGTACAGCGTCTGGCTCTGTCGTACGGGTCACTTGCCGCGGGGCCGCCTGCTCGCCGTACCGCCGCGATGATCGCTTGACGTAAACGCCCCGTAATCGGCCGGGGGAAGGTTCACCCGCGGCGTCGCGTTGGGACACTATGAGAGTCATTCTGCGAGAGGCGTGAGATGTCGTTCTTCAACCGCAAGACAGCCCTGGTCGAGCCCGAGGCCGCCCTGCCCGGCCGGCCCCAGCCCGGATTCGCCGTACCGGCGGAGAACATCGTGCTCGGTACGCCGCAGACCGCACCCGCCCCCGAGGGGTTCGCCGAGGTGTGGTTCGGTACCGGCTGTTTCTGGGGCACCGAGGAGATCTTCTGGCAGCAGCCGGGGGTCTACACCACCGCGGTCGGCTACGCGGGCGGGTATACGCCGTACCCGTCGTACGAGGAGGTCTGCAGCGGGGGCACGGGTCACACCGAGGCCGTCCGGGTTGTCTACGACCCGACCAAGACCACCTTCACCGACCTGCTGAAGGTCTTCTGGGAGACGCACGACCCGACACAGGGCATGCGCCAGGGCAACGACCTGGGCTCCCAGTACCGTTCGGCGATCTACTACACCACCGATGAGCAGAAGGCCGAGGCCGAGCGCACCCGCGACCTCTACGCCCCGGTCATCAAGCCCCTCGGCTACGGCGACATCACCACCGAGATCGCCCCCGTCGGCACCTTCTACTACGCCGAGGGCTACCACCAGCAGTATTTGCGGAAGGTCCCTAACGGGTATCGGTGCCACAGCAACACCGGCGTCCCGTTCCCGGCAGACGCATAACAGCAGACTGAAGACTGAGGGCACCCCTTCGCGGTGGTGCCCTCGGTCGTCAGAGTCCGGTGGTTCTCGACTGCGCTGTTCTCGCTGCCTGTTCGAGGACGTGGACGAGGATCCGGTGCAGGGATCCACGCCGACTGTCCCCACGTGCTTTGGCTTCCAGTCAACCGTTCACACCGACTTGGCCCGTCGCTGAGCGTGATGAACCGGTTCCGCTTGACCGCGGCCTTCCGGGCGACGGCCTTCCCGGCCCTTGGAGGCTGAGTGCAGTAGCTTGCCGGCGGCCATCACGACCGCACCGAGTGTTGCGCCATAAGGTTGGCCGGTGAGCATCTTTCGCCGCCCGACCGACCCCACCGAAGACGCACTCCGACGCCTGTCCAAGAGGCTGCGGTGGTTCCGGCCGTCCCTCGCCGACGCCCCCACGTCGTACTTGCAACTCGGGCACCTCGCCCAGCATCGGCTGTGTCCAGCGATTGAGCAGGGTGACGCGGCTCCGGTGGTGACCGCCCTCGCCATCACCGAAGAGGCCCTGGCGGGTGCCAATCTCGACCACGAGCCCAGTGCCAAGCTCGACCACGCGCTCACGCTGGGCCTGGTCGAAGTGGTGAGCAACTGGTGCTCTTGGCCGGAGACGCCACCGGAGGTGGTTGCGACGATCGAGGCAGGCATGGGACCGATGACCCGCGGGCGGTGGAACTCCGTCCGGGACCAGGGCAACGCCGTGGCCGACTGGATCCGCAACGGAGGTGCAGCCGACCGCACCGGCGAAACGCCGGCGGCGTACCGGGAGATCAAGAACGCCGATCTCCGATTCCTCACCCGGTCAACCCGGCAGTACATCGATGAGACGACGGCCGTCGGCACTGCCGACCGTGTGCGGTTCGAGAAGTCCACCGGTCAGGGCGTGTAGCCGTGCCCGGGTCGCCTGATGTTCATCTACATAGCGCAGTAACCCGACGCGTTCTATCGCCTCGCCATCATCGCTACCACCAGCAGTATTTGCGGAAGGTCCCGAACGGCTACAGATGCCACAGCACCACCGGCGTACCCTTCCCTGCCGACGGCTGATCCGCTGCGGTGACGCGAGGGTCGCACCTAGCGGCTCTCGCGGGCGGAAGGCGTGACCTACTGAGTGGTCTCTGTCGGTGCTGGGGTGAGCGATCTAATGCGGCGGCGGAGCCGTCGTGGCCAGTACCACTGGGTGTACAGGAGGACGGCGGGAACCAGTGCACCCAGCAATGCCCATGGCGACTCGCTGACAGCCCCAGTGACAGTGCCGATCAACAGAAACACCATCACGAGGATGGACAGCCTGCGAGTCCGTCCGGTGTAGTCCGCCAGGTATGTGGAAGCGATGCGCAGCGCCGCCGATCGGACCTCTTCGTCCTTAGGTACAGCGCCGCCCATTACGGCGCGATGAGCCAGGCGGACCTTGTCGGCCGGCAGACCGCCCTCAGCGTCCTTCATCCCTCGTTGCCACCTGGCACTCCACCAACCCGCCACCAGCCCGAACGGAACGCCAGTGACAAGCGCGCCCACGCCGGCCGCGGTCCAACTCGACCCGTCGAGCTTGGTGAACGCCCCCATCACCACCCCGAACAAGACGCCGCCCATCACAGCTGAAACCCACCAGGTGAGTTCGGGTTGCTCTGTACGCACATGGTGATCATCCACCAGAGGTAGCCCCCTGTCGTGTTCTATCGCCTTCTTGGTATCGCTCCCACCAGCAGTACCTCGACAAGAACCCCAACGGCTACAGGTGCCACAGCAACACCGGCGTACCGTTCCCGGCAGACGCATAGCCCCACCCGTACTGGTCGCTAGGCCAGGTACCGACGCTCGACTGCGCCTGGCGGAGGTCCGTTGAGAACTTCTGTCGGTAGCCTGTCGGATCCGGCGCGCGGCGTTCGTAGTACGGGTGAGAGGTGGCCGAAGGAGGCTGCCCGGGACAAGGAGTGATGAGATGCCGCGATACCTGATCTCGTTCGAGAAGGGCGCGATGGCCCACATCCCCGATGAGGACTTTGCCGACGTGGGCAAGGCTGCCCACGCGGTGGTCCAGGAGGCCAAGGACGCCGGCGTGTTCATCTTCGGCGGCGGGCTGAGGTACGACGACGACGACGTGGAGCACGCCGTGGTGGAGACCGACGGGACGATCACCGACGGCCCCTTCCCGGAGAGCAAGGAGCTCATCGGCGGCGGGATGATCGTCGACGTACCCACCCGCGAGGCCGCGTTGGAGTGGGCCGCGAAGAACGCGGTCGCCTGCCGCTGTGCTCAGGACGTCCGCAAGTTCATGTTCGACCCGGAGCAGGAAGACTGACCCCAACGGCTACAGGTGCGACAGCAACAACACAGGGGTACCTTTCCCGGGCTGACGCCTGACGGGTGCACCGCGATGGCCCCTGGACTCTCTGAGCTCAGGGGCATCAGGCGTATTTGAGCGCCTCCTGGACCGGAGCGGCATGCCGTGGGCCGGCCGATGGCGCCGCCGGTCCCTGAAAGGTTCCGGGTTCTTGCGCTCCGCCACATTTCAGGTCTCAAATGGCTGGTGAAGCTTGGCGAACGGGCAACTCGGGGTGCGGTAGGCCGACCACTGCACTGCGGGTGCCGACATGCTGACGTTCGGTCGTCACTCCAGTGGCACGCGACCAGCATGGAGGCAACCCATGAAGTTCACCTCTCAGATGACCCGCCGCAGAGCGCTGGGCCTGGCAACTGCGTCCCTGATCATCTCCGCCGGCCTGATCACCCCGACAACCTCGTTGGGTGCGGCCGCCGGAGGTACGCGCGCGATCCCCAGCGGCGGAACGACGAGCATCCAGACGCGTCCGTTCGGCGTGGACGGTCTCCAGCAACCGGAGCTGCGGCCCGGCGGCCGGGAAGAGGAGGAAGGCGACGGCGAGGCCGGTCAGTTCACCCGTCCGCGCCCGGGGTTCAAGAACGGCAAGTTCCCGAAGAAGCCGCTCGACGCACCGGTCGTCGCGTCCAGCGCCGTGGCCGGCTCCAACCCGGATGTCCAGGCGAGCGTGAACGGCCTGACCCACCGCGACCAGCGCCTCGCCAACGGCGGCAACCAGTTCTCGCTCGAGCCGCCCGACCAGGCGCTGTGTGTCGGCAGCGGGTTCGTCGTCGAGGCGGTCAACAGCGTGCTGCGGGTCCGCAGCTCCGCGAACGCCGCCGCGCTGAGCGGGGTCCAGGACCTCAACACGTTCTTCGGCTACCCGGCCGCGGTCAACCGCACGACCGGCGTGATCGGTCCGCAGGTCATCGATCCGGTGTGCTTGTACGACCCGGACAACCAGCGCTTCATGGTGGTCCTCACCACCTTGGGCAGCCTGCCGAACGGCGACTTCACCGGCAAGAACACGATCGACCTCGCGGTGTCGAACACCAGCAGCCCGCTCGGAACCTGGACCATCTACCACGTCCCGGCGCAGAACGACGGGACCGACGGCACGCCCGACCACGGCTGCACCGTCGACGGTGTCGTCCACGGCCCGTGCTTCCAGGACTACCCGCACATCGGTCAGGATGCCAACGGCGTGTACGTGTCGACCAACGAGTACGACCTGTTCGGGCCGAACTTCAACGCCGCGCAGATCTTCGCGTTCTCGAAGGCACAGCTCGCCGGCCACCCGGCCAGTGTCAACCTGACCCTGATAGAGAACCTCGCCGTCGACGGCTCGCCGGGCTTCACCGTCTGGCCGGCCAACTCGCCGGCCGGGGAGTACTCCAGCGAGCGGAACGGCACGGAGTACGCGCTGAGCACGATCGCCGGTGACGGCAGCGAGACCGGCAACCCGACCGGTACCGCGCGCCGGCTGGGCATCTGGGCGATCACCAACACCGCGTCGCTGGACACCGCGTCTCCGGACCTCGGCATCACGAGCCGGCTGACGAACAGCCAGACGTACGTGTTCCCGCCGAAGTCGGACCAGAAGCCGGGCGACATCCCGCTCGGCGAGTGCATCAACGACACGACGATGCCGACACCGTTCGGTCCGGGGTGCTGGCAGGCGTTCTTCCTGCCCGAGGACGAGCCCGCGCACGACGAGGTGGAGTCCACGCCGGACTCGCTGGATTCCCGGATGCAGCAGACCTGGTACGTCAACGGCACCCTGTGGGGTTCCTCCGGTACTGCGGTCAGGGTGAACGGCGAACTCAAGGCGGGCGTCGCCTGGTTCGCGGTGAGCCCGAAGATCAACGGCGCCGGCAAGATCGAGGGACGGGTGACCAAGCAGGGTTACATCGCCCTCGCGAACAACAACCTGACCATGCCGGCCATCGCCTTCACCCCGGCCGGCAAGGGTGCGATCGCGTTCACGGTCCTCGGCGAGACCAACTTCCCGAGCGCGGGTTACGTCCGCATCGACGAGAGCGGGTCGGTGGGGCCGATCCACGTCGCGGCCGCGGGGCTCGGGCCGGCTGACGGTTTCACCTCGTACAAGGCGTTCGTCGGGGATCCGCCGCGGACCCGTTGGGGTGACTACGGCGCCGCCGTGACCGACGGCGGCAACATCTGGTTGGCGTCGGAGTACATCGGCCAGACCTGCACATTGGCGGAATACTTCCCCTCGCCGACCCTGGCCAATTTCGGAAGCTGCGGAGGCACGCGCACCAGTCTCGGAAACTGGTACACCAGGCTCACCAAGCTCAGTCAGTGAACTGGGCCGTGAGCTGAACGACTGCGGACCGGGCGCCTCGTCCGGTCCGCAGCCCTGTAGGCGTGGCACGCCGCTGCCACCAAGGTCTGATCTGAGGCCGCGCGCACCAAGTCGACTGATCACTCCTATGGCGATCTGGACGAAGCGGACTGCACCACCGTCGGCACGTCCGGACGCACCAACCCCTACTCGATCGGAAGATACATAGCCGAGCAGCCGCAGCGCTGAGATCCCGTGAGAATTCTGCCAGTAGCCTGTCGGATCCGGAGTGAGGCGTTCGTTGCAGGGGTGAGAGTCGGCCGGAGACTGGCCGCCGGGACAAGGAGTGATGAGATGCCGAAGTACTTGATCTCGTTCGAGAAGGGCGCGATGGACCACTTCACCGAGGAGGACTGGCCCGAGGTGGGCAAGGCCTCCCACGCGGTGGAGCAGGAGGCCAAGGACGCCGGCGTGTTCGTCTTCGCAGGCGGGCTGGACTACGAGGACGACGACGTGGAGCACGCTTTGGTGGCCACTGACGGGATGGTCACCGACGGCCCGTACCCGGAGAGCAAAGAGCTCGTCGGCGGCGTGATGATCGTCGATGTACCCACCCGGGAGGCCGCCCTGGAGTGGGCCGCCAAAAACGCAGCCGCCTGCCGCTGTGCGCAAGACATCCGCAAGTTCATGTACGACCCGGAGATCGAGTGAGATGGCGTCGTGAGCGAGGCGATCACCCGGGCTCAACAGGCCCGGGTGGTTGACCGCCGTCAGCCGGGTGACTTGCCTGGGTCGATCTGCTGGGCGAGGTACTGCTGGGCGCCGACCCGCTCGATCGCGTCGAGCTGGCTCTCGAACCAGTCCACGTGCTTCTCCTCGTCGCGGACCATCTCCTCGAACACCGCGGCGGTGCCGTGGTCGCCGAGGTCGTGGCACTCCTTCGCGGCCGCGTTGAACTGCGCCACCGCGGCTCGCTCGCCGTCAGCGCCCAGCCGGAGCATCTCCTGGGCGTCCTCGCCGACCGTCACGGCACCGAGCTTCTGCAGGTTCGGGTGACCGTCGAACAACAGGATGCGGTTGATCAGCGCGTCGGCGTCGTTCATCTCGTCGATGGACAGGTCGTAGAAGGCCTTGCCCAGCCGGTCGAATCCCCAGTTGTCGAGCATCCTGGCCTCCAGGAAGTACCCGTTGATCACCGTCAGCTCGAGTGTCAGCGCCTCGTTGAGCAGTACGACGACGCGTGGGTTAACCGGTTGCACTTGCCACCTCCGTGAACGAGGTTGCCGAGACCGACCTCCCATGCTGGCACAACAACCGCTTCAACGAGAAGACGCAGCCGCCACAGTTCCGCCCCGCCCCGGTCGCCCCGCACACCTGTGCGAGCGTGCGAGCGCCGAGGTCGATGCTCTCGCGGACCTCCCGGTCGCTGACGACCTCGCAGTGGCAGACAATCATGCAGGTGAGGCTACCCTAACCGTCCTGGGTCAGTCACGTTCGTGTCAGCGTGATCCCCGTCCCAACGTTGGCTGGGTCAGCCCATGCTTTTCTGGCCGTCGATTGTTTCTCGGATGATGTCGGCGTGGCCGGCGTGCTGAGCCGTTTCGGCGGCGATGTGGAGGAAGACGCGGCGGACCGTCCAGAAGACGCCGGGTGGCTGCCAAGGGGCGGCCGGAAGTTCGTAGGTGGTGTCGAGGTCGAGGGTCCGGACGAGGTCGTCGGTGGCGGCTGCGACTTTCTCGTACTCGGCCAGTACACCGGCCAGCGTCTCGCCCTCGGTGAGGCGGAACTGGTTCTCCCACTGGGCGATTCGCTCCGGGGTGTACTCAATCTCCTCAGGCGTGTCCTTGCCGCCGCCCACCTGGGCGAAGTCGGCCCAATTCCGCTCGACTTCGGTGACGTGCTTGATCAGGCCGCCGACCGTCAGCGCACTGACGGTACTGCGGGTGTTCGCCTGCTCGTCGGAGAGGCCTTCCGCGGTGTGGCGCAGGAAGTAGCGGTGCTTGGTGAGGAAGTCGAGGATGTCGGCCCTCTCGCCGGTCAAGCTCTGCTCGTTCGCTGTCATGTACTGAGCCTAAGAGCCTTAGCGGCCAGTTTCTGACCTCTATTACGAACAGTTTGGACGGTACTGCGAACACGAGCTCGCGCAGATTCCGCCGTAGTGGGCACGGGCGGCGGTACGGTCGATTTGTGGTTGGAGAGCCGGGCCGGGGCCAGGACGAGGTTCGGACCGCTGAGGTGATCGGGTCACTGTGCCTGGCGACGGATCTTGGCATGGGGCTTCCGCTCGAGCACGGCCTGCAGAGCACTCAGTTCGCGATGCGGCTTGCCGATCGGCTGGGGGTCGACTCCGCGACCGCGTCGCAGACGTACTACGGATGCCTGCTGTTCTATGTCGGGTGCACCGTGGACGCCGAGATCAGCGCTGGGTTGTTCAAGGGCGATCTGCTCGCGAACTTCAACCCGGTGATGTTCGGGACGCCCGCGCAAACGATGGCCGGCATACTGCGCGCGTTGGCCGATCCGGAAAGCGCGATGCCTGTCCGCGCACTGCAGGCGGCCGGCCGGCTTCCGATGGCCGTTCGGGGGCATCGCCGTCACATCGCCGCGCTTTGCGAGGTCGCCCAGCTCCTGAGCGAACGGTTCGGCATGTCGCCCGACGTGCGACAACTGTTCGTCCACTTCACCGAGCGCTGGGACGGCAAAGGCCTGACCGGCCTGCGGGGCGAGGAGATCGCGCTCCCGTTACGGATCATCCACGTGGCTCGCGACGCCGCTCTGCACCGAATGATCGGTGGCGTGGACCATGCCGCACGTGTCGTCCGGGAGCGAGCCGAAGGCGCGTTCGATCCAGCGATAGCTGCGCTACTCGCGGATGAGGCGACCGACATCCTGGCGCTCGATGACGAGCGGTCTGCGTGGGACGACGTCCTCGCAGCCGAGCCCACTCCTCATTTGATGTTGCATGGCGAGGCGATCGACCAGGCGCTCGCGGCGATGGGCGACTTCGCTGACCTGGCATCGAAGTACCTGGTCGGCCACTCAGCGGGTGTCGCGGAGCTGACCGCGGCCGCGGCACAGCGGTGCGGCTTTCCACCTGGCGAGGTGGCGGCGACTCGGCGGGCCGCGCTCGTTCACGACGTGGGGCGCGTCGCTGTTTCCATCCTCATCTGGCAGAAGGGCGGGCCATTGTCGCCGCACGAGTGGGAGCAGGTCAGGCTGCACGCGTACCACTCCGAACGCGTCCTGTGCCGATCGCCCTTTCTCGCAACCCTTGTGCCAGTGGCGACGTTCCACCACGAACGGCTCGACGGCGCCGGCTACCACCGCGGGGCGACAGCGGCTGCCCTCACGCCCCCGGCGCGCCTGCTCGCCGCCGCGGACGTGTACCACGCCATGACCGAGCAGCGTCCGCACCGGATTGCGCTAACGCCGGAACAGGCGGCTGACCTGCTCGGCCAGGAGGCACGCGCGGGGCGGTTGGACGCCGACAGCGTGGTCGCAGTACTTGACGCCGCCGGACATCGGGCCCGCCGTGTAGCGCGGCCCGCGGGGTTGACCGAGCGAGAGGCCGAGGTCGTCGGGTTACTCGCTCGCGGCTTGCAGACAAAGCAAATCGCGCGCCTGCTCGGGATCTCGGCCAAGACGGCGGACCGCCACATCCAGAACGCCTACGCCAAGATCGGCATCTCGACCCGAGCTGCCGCCACCGTGTTCGCGATGCAGCACGGTCTCGCCGCATGGGGAGAACTCCCGATGGTTCGAGCCGACGGCCGTCCGTAGCGTCGCCATCGAGAGCACCCGGCAGATCGACCGGATGCCGTCGAACGGAGGCGGTCATGAGTGCTGTGCAGGACGCGCACACGCGAAACCAAGAGTCGGCCGGCGGCCGTCTCCACGAACGATCCGACTGGTCCCTCTCTTTGCCGGCCTGGGCCGGCATCATCGGTCCAGTCCTGTTCACGGCGACGTTCTTGGCCCAGGAGGCTTTCCGCAGGAGCGAGTACGACGCGCTCGCCGAGCCGGTCAGCGCGCTGGAGGCTGGACCCAACGGATGGATTCAGCAGGTCAACTTCGTCGTGTTCGGCGTGCTCACAATCGTCTTCGCACTGGGACTGCACCGCGGCCTGCGGCCATCGCGGGCGGGTGTCGCCGGCCCCGCGTTGCTGTTCCTCAGCGGCGTCGGCAGTCTGCTCGCCGCGATCTTCCCGCTGCGGCAGGACGCCGCCGGCGTGACGTATGACCCGGGCGGCCACATCGTCGCCGGGTTCATGTTCTTCCTGACGAGCGCGGTCGGGCTGATCGTGGTGTCGCGTCGAGTGGCGCATGACCCAAGGTGGCAGAGCCTCGCGACGTACTCGCTTGCCGCCGGGATCGTCGCCTTCGTCGGCTTCCTCGTAGGCGGCGGACTCGTGATGCCGGACGACGCTCCGCTGCACGACTGGGCCGGCTTGTACCAGCGAGTGCTGGTCGTCGCCGTCCTGTTCCCCTGCCGCATCCTCCTCTCGATCAGGTTGCTGCGGGTCGCAACCGGTCGGCGCTGATCTGCTATTACGACGGGGAGCAGCCCCCACGCTGCTCCTCCGTCACGGCTCAGCGCTGCCCGGGACGTCACTCACCTTCGAGGCCAGGTGGTCCAGGTGATCGATCTTGACGGGGAACCCACGCAGGAGCTCGCCGATGCTTTGCTCGATGGCCCGGCCGTCTTCCATCCATCGAGGTGCGGGCGATGGCCGTAGGCGCTCGAGATGTTGACGATCTAGCCGCCGAGATGGCTTGGTGGTGCTCCGCGGTTTCCTTCAAGGCAGCCCCACGACGGCTGACCGCCACGCACCACCCCAGCCAGGCCGACATCGCCCTCACCGAGGTGACGGCTGCGCTGAGCGACCCGATCCGGGTCGGGCTGATCCGGGTACTGTCGGACGGTCAGGAGCGCGGCTGGGGGGTCTTGCGAGCTCCCGTCGCGACCGGTAAGCAGGACGCCTAGCCCGACCAGAGGCTCAGATCACCAACTGTCAGAGGGTGTCACCTGCGGGTGACGCCCTCTTCCTCATCGCGCCGGAATCCTCCCGGAGGGATGACGCAGCTTCTGCAGGTTGGCCCCTACGGTGAGGCAAACCGGCGGCAGGCGGCGGGAAACCCTCGGCTCGTGGAGGTCGACGTGAACGTCTTCCTCGGCGCGCTGTTGGTCATAGCTGTCGCAGCGATCACCGTCACGCTGATGCTCGTCGTACGGCGACGTGCGCCTGAAGGCAGTTACTTCAGCGACGGTGACCGTGCGTCGGGTGTCTTCGGAGTGCTGGCCACCGGCTTCTCGGTGCTCCTCGGGTTCATCATCTTTCTCGCGTTCGACTCGTATGACCAGTCGCGTTCGGGCGCCGAGACGGAGGCGACCATCCTGGCGCAGCAGGTCGAGACGGCGCAGTACATGCCGAAGGCCACTTCTGAGCGACTGACCGGCGAGCTCGTCTGCTACGCGCGATCGGTCGTCGGGCTCGAGTGGAGCGCCCTCGAGCACGGCACGCTCGGCGACGCGATCAATCCGTGGGGAGCGGAGATGTTCCGAACGCTCAAGGCGACCGATCCGAAGACAGCTACCGAGCAGTCGGCCTACGACCGCTGGATGGACCAAACGGCGGATCGTCAGCAGGCGCGGGTCGCCCGGGTCCATGGGGCGGAGGGAATCATCCCGACGCCCTTGTGGATCGTTCTGGCAGTGATCTCCGGGGTGATCTTCGGGTACATGTTGTTCTTCGCCGATCGAGGCGAACGGGCCGTGACACAAGGCGTGCTGATGGGCAGCGTGACCATTGTCATCACCTTGTTGCTGCTCCTGCTCGTGTTCTTCAACCACCCGCACGGTGAAGGCTTCGGCAGGCTGCAGCCGACGGCGATGGAACGATCCCTCCGCCAGATCGAATCCGAGCTCGAGATCGTCGGACTGGACCTGAAGCCTCCGTGTGATTCAAGTGGCAGAGCAAACTGAGAACCGGCCGGCATCCGGCTTCGACCGCTGGCACGAGTTGCTCGTCGCCGTGCTCTTGGTGGTTGCTGCCGTCGCCACGTCGTGGAGCAGCTACCAGGCGACGCGATGGAACGGCGAGCAGGCCAAGGCGGCAGGCCGCACCGGAGCCATCCGGATCGACGCCGCCCGATCGTCCAGTCTGGCCGAGGGGCAGACCCAGGTCGACGTCGCCACCTTCATCGCGTGGGCCGATGCGGACCGCAGCGGTGACAGCGAGCTCGCCGGCTTCTATGTGAGCCGCTTCCGCCCAGAGTTCGCGAAGGCGTTCGACGCGTGGCTCGCGACCAAACCCCTCACGAACGCGAGCGCGCCGAAGACGCCCTTCGCGATGCCCGACTACCAGCTGGCGGCTCGGGCTGATGCCGATCGGCTGGACCTGGCGGCCGAGGCATCGGCGGCCGAAGTGAGCCGCAACATCCAGCGAGCCAGCAACTATGTCCTGACGGTTGTGCTGTACAGCGTGGTCCTGTTCTTCGCCGGTATGAGCACCAAGATCGCCAGTCGCCGCGTCCGCACGTTCATGCTCGTGACCGCCTGCATCGTGCTCCTCACGGCCATCGCCTGGCTCTTCACCTTCCCCGTCAGCCTGCAGGTCTGAGTCCCCCCAATACGACGGAAGACACACATGGTTCCCCAATAGAGCGTTTTGACCGACCCCCGAGGTGCGTCGCGCTGCTCGCAATCTAAACCGGCAAAACCACACCTGGCCAGAGCCCGCAACCACCAGCATTCAAAGAACTCAGGACAGAGTCGGGAGGACATTCTTGACGGCTCGGAAGTTGATTCCGGTGGAGGCTTGCCACCAGCAGGCCGGATAGGCGCGGTCGACGAAGCGGTATGGCGGGAGTTCGCGATCGCCGAAGCGGACGAAGCCCTCGGCGTATCCGCGGTGATCGGCAGTGTCGAGGACGCCGCAGATTCCCAGGATGTCCATCAGCACGCTGCGCTCGGGCTTGTTGCCCTTGAGTAAGCCGAGATGGCTTGGCGCTTGTGCGACTGTCGTCTCGGTCGGCAACCCGCGGAGGATCTCGAGTACTGCGCTACCAAGCTTCCGGTCATCCGGGGTGACTTCGCGCCGCGGTGCGCGGATGAACTGCTGGAGGTCGAAAGCGACGTACGTGATGTCGTCGCGTCGGATACCGCCCCACTTGAAGCGCTCGAAGTTCAGGACGTTGAGGTCTTCAGGCGCCGATCCGGAGTACAGACCGCAGACGGCACACATCCTGCCGCTGCGCATCGCGGTGAAGTGGTGGTCCGGCAGAGCGCGTGCGATCAGGAACGACGCCAAGGCGGAGCGCAGATCGAGTCTGCGACTGGTGAGGCTCGACACGAACGCGTCCTCGACCTCCCTTGGCGAGATCTGGGCAGCCGCACTACGAGCGGCTTCAACCCAACCGCCATGATCGAGGACAACCGGCGCATCGAACATCACCCCTCTCCGCACGGCCGCCCGCATGGACTGCTCATCGGGCCAGTCGGGAGGCTCGCGCCAACCTGAGGAGGACCAGAACGTGTCCAGCAGTGGACGCACGCTGCTGGGGGACGCGTCATAGCTGTCTTGCTGCGGGGGCACGGGTGTGGATCCTGCCGTACTGCGGGGCTGGGAGGATGGGGGTGTGTCTATCAGTGCTAGTCATGAGTTGGTGGTGGGGGCTCGGGAGCGGCGGGTTGGGCGGTTGATTCTGCTCAATGGGACGTCCAGCTCGGGGAAGACCAGCATTGCCGATGAGTTGCTGGCCACGTTGGATGGGGCCTGGTACCACTTGGGCGTTGACGGGTTTCACCGCGCGCGGAATCGGCGGGACTGGACCGACGAGACGTTCTTGCCTGTCTTCCAGCGAACGGTTCTGGGGTTTCACCGGGCCGTGGCTGGCATGGCTTCGGCCGGCAATGACGTGGTCGTGGATCACGTACTGGGTGAGCGCTGGCGTCTCGCGGACTGTCTGGCGACGTTCGAGGGCCTGCCGGTGTTGTTCGTCGGTGTGCGGTGTTCGCTGCCCGAGCTCGAGCGGCGTGAACGCGAACGCGGCAACCGGACGATCGGGCGGGCCGCTGTCCAGTTCCCCCTCGTCCACGACCACGCGGTGTACGACGTCGAGGTCGACTCGGAGCTCCATACGCCGGCCGAGTGCGCCTCCCAGATCCGCGACCGCCTCGACGAAGGCCCGCCCACAGCCTTCGACCGGCTCAGGTCTTGAGGACGAGGGTGGTTCGGTCTGCTTCGCGGAGTGGGGCAAGGGTGTCGGCCTCGGCGGCGATCGCGTCGCGTTCCGCGGAAGTGATTCGGTCGAAGGGCTGCACGGTGAACTGGATGCTCTTGCCGCGGCGTTGTGAGGTCCATACTCCTTTGGCTTCGCCGTCGACAAGGACGAGGCCCGGGGCGCCGACCGGACGCCAGAGTCGCCTGCGCAGGTCGCGATCCGGGAGCAGCCGGTCTCGGTCACGCTGTTGCAGGAAGGGATCCTGGGCAGGGATCAGACGGACGCCGGTCGGTTCGGGTGGTGAGGCCAGCGCTTCCACGTCGGACGCCAGCAACCACTGGACGGGGCGCCGTTTCGCGTTCACCTGAACGAGTTCCGGCTCGATCAGCTCGAAGATCGCGCGTACGTCGGACAGGCTGCGCAGGGTCCACTCGGCGAAGCTCTGGTGGGAGGCCGGCCCGTAGCAGCGAAGGTAGCGGCGCAGGAGCTCGGCCTGAGCGATGTCCTGGTCGACGATCCCCGCTGGTTCGCCGAGCCATTGGTCTTTACGGGCAAGGAGGGCGTCGGTCATCCGGCGGTTGTCCGCGATGCAGGCGATCCCGAGCTGCCCCATCGCACGAAAGAGCGGTTCGGGGAGATCGGCGTGTGCGCCGGACGGGGGGTCGAGGTCACGGATCTCCTCCATCCGCCGGGCGACTTGCTGACGGAACGCCTCCACCTCCAGTTGCTGACCGTCCAGTACTTCGCGCGCAACCTTCGCGGCGTGCTCCACCAGGCTTGCGAGCGGCATATCCAAGGACGTGGCCCAACCGCCGAAGAAGGTCCGCCACGAGTCCTCTCCGGTGGGCATGGCGCCTGTGGTGAAGGCAGCCGCGTCCTGAGTAGGCACCAGGTACGGCGCACCGCGCAGCGACCAGATCGCCAGCAAGGTCTTGTCCTGCTTGAGCGCCTGCTCGATCCCGGCGATGCTCACGCCCGCGACCCGGGCATGCAACGCGAGGGAGGCGGTCTGTCGCGGCGTCTCCTGAACCCCGGCGGCGGCGACCGCCTGAATCATCGAGCCGGCCGGGAGCCGCTCGGCCAGATGGTGACGTGACAGCCGGAACGCAAGGATCTGGTGTCGGTCCACACCCAGCATCGTCGCCTGTCCGCTGCCACCGGGCAAGGAAGATCAGCCGCGCCTGCGGTCGTACGTCGCAGTACCGGAGCCGGCTGGTGCGGCGTCAGATGGTGATGGTGACCTTGGCCTGGGCGTGATGGGTTTCGAGGTAAGTGATGGCGGCGGGGACATCTGCGAGCGCGTAACTGCGGTCGATGGCGGGGGTCAGTTGGGACGACTCGGCGAGCTTCTTGAGCGTTGTCAGATGTTCCAGGGTCAGAGGGGTAGAGAAGTCGATCAGGCGGTGGCGGACGAAGCGGGACTGCAGTTTGGCCTGGAGGAGGATGCGCATCGGGCCGACCACGGAGCCGCCCGTGAAGGTGCCGCCGCCGGAGAGCACGAGGGTTCCGGACGGGGTCAAGCAGCGACGGAGGTCGGCGAGGGAGCGGTTCGCGACGAGGTCCAGCACGACGTCGTACGGGACTCCGTTGCGAGTGAAGTCCTCCTTGCCGTAGTCGATGACGTGGTCGGCGCCGAGCGAGCGGACCAGGTCCACGTTCCTCGTGCTGCACACGCCGGTCACCTCCGCGCCGAACGTCTTGGCGAGCTGTACTGCGAACGTCCCCACGCCCCCTGACGCCCCATTCACCAGCACGCGTTGCCCCGCTTCGACCTTCGCCACATCACGCAGGCCGAACAGCGCGGTACTCCCCGCCAACGGAATCGCCGCCGCTTGCTCGAAGGTGAGGTTGATCGGTTTCAACTCCACCAGGTCCTCCGGGGCGCACACGTACTCCGCGAAGGCCCCGTTGGCGTCGCCTAGATCGCCGTACACCTCGTCACCCGGGCTGAACCGCGTCACGTCGGGCCCGACCGCTTCCACCCTCCCGGCGAAGTCCCGTCCGCGGATCCTGGCCTTGGGTCCCTTGCGCCCGAAGGCCGCCGGCAGCATCAGCCGCGCCAGGTAAGGGTCGCCCCGCATCACGTGCCAGTCGTACGCGTTGACCGAGCTCGCACGCACCCGGACCAGCACCAGGTTGCCAACGGCCACCGGCTTCTCGACCTCGCCGAACTCCAGCACATCAGGTGAGCCGTACCGATCCTGGACTATTGCCTTCATTGGGTACTCCGTGACGCTGGTTCGGTGCGTGCGTTGTCCGGAGGCTCCGGCCTACTCGTGACGGTAGGCGTCCGCCGGCATCACAGCCATCAGGGACAACCCCCATGCCCCACGGATCTCATAACCTGGGTGTCCGCAACTGCCCAACGAGAACGGTTAGGACTGCTATGGCGCTTCGGTGGTACACGACGGTGGTTGGCTGCCTGGATGTGCGCAAGCAGGCCGCGTGGTGGGCGGAGGCGCTCGAGTGGCAGCTCATCCATGAGTCCGACGACGAGTGCGTGATCATTCCGGGCTGGGTGGATCAGCAGGTGGTGCGGGAGACGCCGTGGGAGCGGATCGGGCCGGGGCTGGTCTTCGTCACCGTTCCTGAGAGGAAGACGGTCAAGAACCGGTTGCACATCGATCTGGCTCCCCACACCAGCCAGGACCGGGACGCCGAGATCGCCCGGCTGGAGGGCCTCGGTGCCAGCCGGGTTGACGTCGGGCAGAGCGAGGACGCGTCGTGGACAGTGCTCGCGGACCCCGAGGGTAACGAGTTCTGCGTCCTCAGCTCCCGCGATTCCTGACACAGCTTGCGGTTGGAGAGCAGCGGGTTCTGATCGCGGTTTGCGGTTGGAGACCGGCTGCTACGGTTGTTTTGAGTGTTGAGGAGATCTGACGTGGTGGTGGACGACGACATCTCCGGGTGAGTCCCGGGGTGACAGGCCGCAGGTCGGCGCGCGGTAGCGCAGCCGCCGTGGCCATTTCGTCGTTCCACTGACCTGTCTCCCTCCGCGGGCCGTTTCGTCGCGCCCCGGGATCACACCAAAGGCTTCTTCTCCATGTCCGACGCTTTCATCATCTGCTCCAACCTGTCCTTCTCCTGGCCGGACGACACCCCGGTCTTCCAGGACCTCTCCTTCACCGTGGGCGCCGGCCGCACCGGCCTTGTCGCACCCAACGGCGCCGGCAAGAGCACACTGCTCAAGCTGATCGCCGGCGAGTACCGGCCGAGTCGCGGCAGCGTGACCGTCGACGGCACGATCGGCTACCTGCCGCAGAGCCTCCCGCTCGCTGGTGACCTGACCGTCGCGGAGGTCGTCGGGATCGCCCCGGTGATCGCGGCGATCAACGCGATCGAGGCCGGCGACGTGGCGGAGGACCACTTCACCACGATCGGCGACGACTGGGACATCGAGGAGCGCACCCGTGCCCAACTGGATCGGCTCGGCCTCGGCGACGTCGACCTCGCTCGTCGCCTGGACACCCTGAGCGGCGGCCAGGTCGTCTCCCTCGGCCTCGCTGCGCAACTCCTCAGCCGACCCGACGTCCTCTTGCTCGACGAGCCCACCAACAACCTCGACCACGACGCCCGCCGCAAGCTGTACGGCGTACTCGAGGACTGGAACGGCTGCCTGCTACTGGTCAGCCACGACCGGGCACTGCTCGACCGGATGGACCGGATCGCCGAGCTCGACCGGGGTGAGCTCCGCTCGTACGGCGGCAACTTCACCGCGTACGAGGAGGCTGTCCGGGCCGCGCGGGAGGTCGCCGAGAAGAACGTCCGCAACGCCGAACAGGAGGTCAAGCGGGAGAAGCGCGAACTGCAGCAGGCCCGGGAACGCGCCGCGAGGCGGGCCAGCAACGCCAGCCGCAACCTCGGCAACGCCGGCCTGCCGAAGATCTTCGCCGGCACCATGAAGCGCAACGCCCAGGAGTCCGCGGGCAAGGCGAACGAGACGCACGCCGCCCGGGTCAACGACGCCAAGGCCCGGCTGGACGACGCCGGCCGTGCCGTCCGGGACGACCAGAAGATCGCGCTGGAACTGCCCAACACGAACGTGCCCGCCGGGCGCACGGTCTTCCTCGGGGAGAAGCTGCAGGTCCGCCTCGGCGACAAGTCGATATTCGCCGAGGACGGCGTCGACCTGACGATCCGGGGACCCGAGCGGATCGCGCTCACCGGCCCGAACGGAGCCGGCAAGTCCACCCTGCTGCGACTGATCAACGGCGACCTCGAACCTGTCGGCGGTGTGGCCCGACAAGCCGACGGCCGGGTCGCGTACCTGTCGCAGCGGCTGGACCTGCTCGACCTCGATCGCACCGTCGCGGAGAACCTCGCCGCCTTCGCCCCTGGGATGCCCGAGGCGCAGCGGATGAACCTCCTGGCCCGGTTCCTGTTCCGCGGCTCGCGGATCCACCTGCCGGTCGCAGTACTGTCCGGGGGCGAGCGGCTGCGCGCCACGCTCGCCTGTGTCCTGTACTCCGAACCAGCGCCGCAACTCCTCCTGCTGGACGAGCCGACCAACAACCTCGACCTCATCAGCGTCGGCCAACTCGAGAGCGCGCTCAACGCCTACGAGGGCGCCTTCGTGGTGGTCAGCCACGACGAACGATTCCTAGCGGAGATCAGGGTAGACCGCTGGCTCCGACTAGCCGACGGACGCCTGCTGGAGACCGGGGCGCCCGAGGGTGAGTGAGGCACGGGCGACCTCTCGTCACGTGTCCGCACCGGCGCTGATCGCGAACGACCTCGTCCGCACCTTCGGCACCCGCCGGGTGCTGGACGGGGTCTCGCTGATCGCGTCCCCCGGACACCGGATCGGCCTGATCGGCGAGAACGGCGCCGGCAAGTCCACCCTGCTCCGGCTCCTCGCTGGGACGGACCAGCCGGACGCCGGCACCGTCGTACGGCCTCCTGACCTCGGATTCCTGCAGCAGGAGACGCAGTACGACGCTGGCTCGTCGATGGCGGACGTGCTCGATCACGCGCTGCAGGGCGTGCGCGAGGAGTTGGCCGAGCTCGACCGGCTGACGAAGCTCCTCGGCGAGCAACAGGAGGACTCCCCCGACTCTGCGGAGTTGCTCGCGGAGTACGGGAAGTGGCTGGAGCGTGCGCAGGACCACGCGGCCTGGGACGCCGATCGACGGGCGGGGATCATCCTGGCCGGGCTCGGTCTCGGGGCGATCCCGCAGGAACGGACACTCGGTTCCCTGTCTGGCGGTCAGCGCGGCCGGCTCGCCCTGGCCGCGCTGCTGATCCGGCAACCCGCGGCGCTGCTGCTCGACGAACCGACCAACCATCTTGATGACGACGCCGCGGTGTTCCTGGAGGAGCGACTGCGGGGGATGCCTGGCGTCGTCGTGGTGGCGAGCCACGATCGGACCTTCCTCGACGCCGTCTGCACCGACGTGATCGACCTCGACCCGGCGGTGGATGGGCCGACCCGGTACGGCGGCAACTACTCCGCCTATCTGTCAGCCCAGCGTGCGCAACGGGAGCGCTGGCGGAGGCGCTTCGCGGAGGAACAAGAAGAGCTCGCTGTACTGCGCCGCTCCGTCGGCGAGACTGCCCGCGAGGTCGCGCCCGGCCGGCTCAAACGGGACAACGAGAAGATGGGCTTCGGCCACACCACCGGCCGAGTGCAGAACCAGATCTCCCGGCGCATCCGCAACGCCGCCCGCCGGCTCGAAGTACTTGAACGCACCCGGGTCCCTCCTCCCCCGGAACCACTCCGGCTGACAGTCCCCGCGTTGTCCACTGCTGCCGACGAGGGTCTGCTGGTGTCGCTGCGGAGCATCCAGGTGCCAGGTCGCCTCACGCTGGACAACCTGGATGTGAAGGCTACGGACCACCTGCTCATCACCGGCCCGAACGGCACTGGCAAATCCACACTCCTTGCCCTCCTGGCTGGGCAGTTGCACGTGCCAGGCGCCCGACGGCGCCCGGACCTCAGGATCGGCCTCCTGTCCCAGGACACCACCTTCGGCCGCCCGGACCGCACTGCCCGAGAGACCTACAACCTCGCCCCAGGCACCGACTCCGTACCTCTGGAATCCCTTGGCCTGCTGGCCTCCCGGGAGCTGGACAAGCCCGTGCGGGACCTCTCGGTGGGCCAACGCCGCCGCCTGGACCTCGCCCTCCTGATCGCGAACCCACCCGAACTACTTCTCCTCGACGAGCCCACCAACCACCTCTCCCCCCAACTCTGCGACGAACTGGAAGAAGCCCTCACCACCACCCCCGGCGCCATTGTCCTGGCCACCCACGACCGCCACCTCCGCACCCACTGGCCGCACCAACAGCTAACCCTCACCCACGCCTGAGTAGATTGGGGGCACGCGACTGGCGAGGGTGGGATACCACCGGGGAGCGGGTATTACGGAGTGGCGTCGTCCGCCTGGGCGCCTTCGGTCGAAGTAACCGGAGGCAGCAGATGGAACTGCGGTACTGCATGCTCGGCATCAAGCTGTCGGACCGCATCGCCCGGCAGCTCGCGTTGCTGGACAGCTTGGGGTCCACCGAGCGGGACGCCTGGTTGTCGCACCTCACCGACGTGAGCATGGTGTCGGACGGCGCGATCCCGTTCCGCGACAACATCGACGTTGCCCACGGCTACGGAGTCCGCTCCATCGCCGAGCCCGGCGGCTCACTCCGCAGTACAGAGATCATCCAAGCCTGCAAGGACAACGGCATCACCCTCACCCAAACCGGCATCCGCCTCTTCCGCCATTAAGCGGCCTGGGCTCAAGGCGATGGGCTCTCCTCGAGGACCTCGATATTGATCTTGGTGTCGAAGTCTGCGCAGGCGGCGAGGAGCGCTTCGGCCGACAGCGGCTCGGGGCCGAATACGTCCGGGTCGGGCAGGAAACGCACCAGTGTGCCCGTGGTGTCGCCGCTCTCGATCTCCGTCGCGGGACCTGGCGGAAGACCGCGCTCATACCGCTGGACCCAGCCGCGACCGTCGACGCGAAGGTTCGTGTGCGTGAGCCACGAACTCAGCGCGGCGACCACCGACATCCCCGACCGCGGTCGGCCGTCCGGCAGTACCTCGGTGTCAGCAACCCCGTAGAACCGCAGATCCCGGGTCGCCATGATCGGCTTCACCATTGGTACCCCGGCCTCGTCGTACCGGGTGTCCGTGCCGCGCCCGTTGTCCTCCACCGAGATCGACCCGTCCCCGTGCAGGACCACCCGCGCCCAGGTCGTCGTCCCCTCCGGAGCCGCCTCATCCAGCGGATAGGCCAGTACTTCGAGCGCCAGATGCAGGAGCCCCCCCTCGGCGTACTGGTCGGCCGAACTCCTGATCTCGGCGATGTGCGCGGGATCGACGGCGGAGGCCCAGTTGTGCGTCGTGATCAAGTCCACCACCCCACCGTATCCACCCAGCAGGTCAAGAGATTGCGCGAGGACGGCGCGAACATCTTGCTGTACAAGCAACTCTTCAACGCCGAGTACTGCGCGAGCCGGCCGGTCGCTGCCACCCGCGAACTGGTCCCGGACCTGCTGGACTTCGCCGGCTGGTTAGAGCGCTACGGAGCAGCGATCCCTCGCTGATAGTCGGCGAGGACCTCGTCGATGACGTGCTGGGCATTGGCGGCGATGCCCTTGTTGGTCTCGCGGTAGTAGGGCAGTTGGATGAGCGCCATCGACAGGGCACGGCCGCGGCTCCGGATCCAGGCGGCGTCATCCACTGCCAGCGCCTCGAGGAAGGCCGGACGGGCGGAGGCGGGCAGCAGGTTCCAGGCCGGGATCAGGTCGCAGGCAGGATCACCGAGGCCCGCGGTGGCGAAGTCGAGTACTGCGGTCAGGCGACCGCCGGCCGTCAGCAGGTTCGACGGCATCAGGTCACCGTGCACCCAGACAGCCTCAGCGGCGGGTGCAGCAGCCAGCGCCGATTCCCAAACAGCCAAGGCGGTCTCGGTGTCGATCCAGCCCTCGAGCTGGACGAGCGCCTCGCGAGTCCCTTTGTCCTCCAGCTCGAGCGGACCACCCCGGTACGCCGGAGGTCCGCCCGGCAGGTCGATCGCCCGGAACGCCCGGATGAACGACGCGAGGTCCTCCGCAAGCCCCGCGGGATCCTCCACCGCCCCGGCAACGGCGATCGACCCCTCGATCCAGCGCTGCACTGACCACGGCCACGGATATCCGTCGCCCGGCTTGCCCATCCCCACCGGCGACGGAATGGCGACAGGCAGCAGCGGCGCGAACCGCGGCAACCACTCGAACTCGTTCTCGATGTCCGAAACGCCACCTTCGATCCGCGGCAACCGCACGGTCAACGAGTCCCCGAGCCGGAACATCGCATTCACCGTGCCACTCGACGGGATCTCCTCGACCCCCAACCCAGCCCACTGCGGAAACTGCGCAGCCACGAGCCGAAGTACGAGCGCGTCATCGATCTCAGCCTCACCGGCATGCATCTTCACGCCCCCATCCCACCGTCAGCCGCCCCACGCTGTCGAACCGAATTCAGAACTCGTGGTTGCGGCGCAGGTGGCGGGGGCGGCCGTCGGGGTCGTAGAGGTGGTCGTAGAGGGGGCGTGCCCAGAGGGTCTGGAGGCGAGTGACGGGCTCGGGGTTGTGGTGTCGGAGTTGGCCGGGCGGGCGGGGGCCGTGCTCGCCCGAGGCGTGCCAGACGTCCAGGGCGGTGGCGGCATCCCTCAGTTGGTCGAAGCCCCCGAGCGGATCGAGGGCGGGCTCGGTGCCGAGGTGCTCGGTCCATAGCTCGGTGCGGAGCGAGGCGGCGAGGTCGGAGCTCGCCACTGCACAGGTGAGTTCGCTGTCGTTGGTCCAGGAGCGACGGTTGAGATTGGCCGACCCGCACGCGAACCACTCGTCGTCCACGACGCACACCTTCGCGTGCACGTAGATCGGCACTCCCTTGTCGTTCTCCAAGTCGTAGATCCCGACCCGGTTCGGCGCCGTAGCCCGCAGCATCCGCAGCGCCTGCAGCTGCCCGTAGCGCGCCGGCGGACCGCTGAGCCGTTCGTCCTGGTCCGGATACCGCGGTACCACGGCGATCACCAGCAGCCCCGGCTCCCGCTCCAATGCCCGGCAGATGCCCTCGGCAACCACCTCGGACCACAGATACTGGTCCTCCAGGTAGATCAAGCGCCGCGCCCGCCCGAACGCCTTCCGATACCCCCGCGCCACGCTGTACTCGCCCTTCGCCGCGAACGGGAACGGCGGATGCTTGTGCCCGTACGTCCGCAACACCTGTACTGCGTGCTCCCCCACCGCCGGCGGATCCGGGAACGCCTCGGGCAGCGTCGACGGATGACGCGGCATCCGCGCCTTTCGTTGGACCAGCACCCGGTACGGCGTACGGCGGTCCAGCGGGTGCGAGTCGTCCCACCGTTCCACGAAGGTTCGCAGGAGATCCCCCACGATCGGGCCCCGCAGTTCCAGCGCGACATCGTGCCAGGGCGCGCGGGATCCGTATCGCTCGTCCATCGGCGCCTGCTGGGGATCACCGTGATGGCGGGCATCGTCCCGGCGCTGGTGGCTCAGGTCGATCCCGCCGACGAACGCCAGGTCCCGCTCGGGTGCGCCGCGGTGCCGGATCACGAACAGCTTCTGGTGGTGCGAGGCCATCCGGCGGACCCGCTGGTCGAGCAGGACCTCGGCACCGGACTCGTTGAGGTCCCGCCCGAGCCGCTGGTTCTCCTGCGCGTTGAACTGCATGTGGTCCGAGTGCGATCGCCAGAGCAGGCCGCGTACCTCGACCCCTGACCTGGCGAGGTCGCAGAGCACCTTGCCGACGGTCGGCCCGTCGGGGTACATCGCCTCGTCCGCGTCGCCGCGCCAGTCGGTGAAGTACACCCGGTCTCCGGCCTTCAGCGCGCACAGTTCGTCGTACAGGCGCTGGAAGTAGACGGCGCCGTGGACCAGCGGCCGGACCAGGTTCCCGTCGGTCCAGGAACCGTCCCGGTCGATCTCGGTGGCCGGGTTGCCCCGCTCCTCCGGCGTCAGGAACCAGTCGCTCACTCAGACCGGGTACCCGCCTGACGCGATCCCGAACGGCGCGATCCCGAACGAATGAGAGGCTGGACAGGTGGACTGGATCAGACGCAGGGCCGGCTCCGTGCTCGCAGTGTCACTCTTCGCACTGCTGGGCTGGAGCTTCGTGGTGGCCGCCTCGATGCCGAGCTGGTTCGACTCCCGCGAGGACTGCGCGCTGACCCTGCACCGCTCGGAGAGCTACGACATCACCGTCACCAGCCAGTGGTTCCCGCCGCGAGCGGCGTGCGACTTCGGCGGCGGCGACGTCGTCCAGTTCATCTCGCCCACCAAATCGGCCATCCTGACGATCGCGCTGATCCTGATCGCCGTGGTGGTCCTCGGCAGCCTGTACCTCGTCGCCCGTCGGCTCTTCGAGCCTGCCGGGGTGGTCCGCTCGGCCGAGGCGGTCGACCTGCGCGCCCGGCAGATCCGGCACCTGATCACCGGCGGCACGGTCAGCTTCGTCCTGATCGCCGCCTTCACCTTCGCCAATGTCTTCGCCCTCGTTCTCGGCGGGCCACTCGGCGGCTTGGTCGGCGCGCTCGCGTTCGCCCTCCTTCTGTCGGCCGTGGCGGCCTCACTCGACCGGCAGATCGGCCCGCTCCCGAGTACTGCGCTGGACTCCCGCCGCCGAGGTGTCGCGGTCGGCTTTGGCACGTTCGCCGCCATCTTCGCCGCGACGGCGCTGACCGGCGACCTGCCGTTCTTCCGCTTCTGGGCCGCACCTGTCGGCGCCATCGCCTCCGTCGCCCTCGTCCGGATGCAGTGGAGGCGACTAGCCCGGCGGGCCGATGGTGGAGCCGGCGACGGGGACACAATCGAGGAAGATCTGCTGGGGGGTCCGCGGTCCTGACGAGGTGATCTGGTCGACCAGCAGGCGAACCGCCCGGCGTCCCAGCTCCCGCCGAGGCACCTCGAACCCGCTGACCTCCGGCCGATCCTTCGGCTGACCGAGCACCGCCACAGACAGGTCGACCGGAGTACGCAGGCCGGCGGCCTCCACCGCTGCCAGCAGCGCCGCGGACAACTCGCCCGTGTCGGTCTCCTCCACGACGACGGCCGTGACCCCCTCAGCCCGCCACCGCTCGATCAACCCGGCGCCGACTTCGGCCGGTGTCGCCCGTACGACGATGCGCCGTACGGCGAGGCGGGCCTTCCGGGCGGCGGCGAGGACACCTGTCTCGCGGTCCGAGGACGAGGGGGCGTCGTCGTCCTCGCGCAGGTAGCGGAGCTCGCGGTGTCCGAGAGCGACGAGCCGCTCCCCCACGGCGGCCGAGGCGGCGACGTAATCCACGCCCACGAAGGGAATCCGCCCGTCCAACTCGTCCCGGCGGCCGATGTAGACCAGTGGGAAACCGCCGCCGAGCAACCAGTCGATCGGTTCCTCCGGCACGTGCCGCCCGAAGAACAGGCAGCCGTCGGCCACCCGGGTCCGACGGATCGCGGTCTTGTCGTGCGCACGTCCCTGGCCGCCGCCGGTCCCGGTGAACAGCACCAGGTCCTGGCCGAGCGCGGCCGCCTCCTCCTCGATCCCCACCAGGATCGGGTAGTAGAACCCGTCCACGTCCGTCGGGAAGGCGGAGGCGAAGGTGTAGACGCCGAGCATGTGGTTGCGCGAGGAGGCCAGCCGAGTGGCGACCGGGTCCGGCACGTAGCCGAGCTTCTCGGCCGCGTCGAGCACCCGCTGTCTGGTCCCCTCGGACAACCGCACCCCGTCGGTGTTCCCGGACAGGGTCAACGACACCGTAGTCTGCGAAACTCCCGCTGCCGCAGCAATATCCGCCTGTCGCGGCGCCCTAGCCATGGCCTCACCCTAGCCAACTCGAATCAGCTCCATGACCGCCCGAATCCCTCCACTCCCAGACTCGCAAGAACCATCCCGCCCGCTAGCGGGTTCCTCGCCGCCTGGCAGTTCGTAAGGCGCCACCGGCCGAACAACCCGCCATCGGGAGGCCGATCACCGACCCGGGCCCGACGGCGTGCGCCACTGGGGACCGCGGACACCAAATGGGGCCGTAACAGCGGTGGCGGTGCAGTTGCCGGGACTGGGGACACCTCCTGGGGCCGTGACAGCCGGTGGCGGTGCAGTTGCCGGGACTCGGGACACCTCCTGGGGCCGTGACAGCCGGTGGCGGTGCAGTTGTCGGGACTCGGGACACCTCCTGGGGCCGTGACAGCCGGCGGCGGTGCAGTTGTCGGGACTCGGGACACCTCCTGGGGGCCGCGACAGCCGGTGGCGGTGCGTTTGTCGGGACCTCGGGCGCGTTCTGGGGACCTGGGACAGGTCATGTCGTGTCCGAGGCCCCGACTTGGTGTCCGAAGCCCCACCTTGTGCACCAGTTGAGCGTCCGGAGCGCCGGGATCTGCTCAGGTGGTGCACAAGGTGCTGCTTTCAGGAGGCACCACTACCCCCTTCCGGGCAAAAGAGATCCCCGAAGGTCCATGCAAGCCAACTCCCCGAACGCCTGAGCGAAGGAGCTCCCTCGCCCTTGTCGCCACACCCCCCAGCGGCTCCGGGATAGCTGCGTTCCTTCCCTGGTCGGGCTGGGGTGGGTCAAGAGTCGGAACTTGTTCCGATCCCGAAGGGACGCCGAAGGCGCTCTTGACGCACACCGGCGCGACTAGCACCATCACGCAGCCCGGAGACGCAACCACCCGCGCTGATGCCAGACGCGACCACCTCCGCATATGCCACCGATGCCACCCCAGCCGAAGCCGGCGAACACCCCCCAGCCCAAACCACACCCAACCACCCGCGCCATTCGCCGACGATTGCCGACGATTGCCGACGATTGCCAAGCACAACGAATCGACGTACTTCGTCGAGCACCAACCTGGCAATCGCCCCGCCGGCTGAAGATCCCCGATTCCCTAGGCGGGCTTGATGTTCTGGTTCAGGTGGAAGACGTTGCCCGGGTCGAACTCGGCCTTGACCCTGGCCAGCCGGTCGTAGTGATCGCCGAACGCCGCCTTGACCCGCTCGGGCCCTTCGTCGCCGATGAAGTTGAGATAGACCGAACCCGTCGAGTACGGCTTGAGGTCGGCGCAGACGTTCCGCGCCCAGGCGATACCTCTCGCATCCTCGGCCGGATCAGCCCAGACGCCGTACGACTGAACCACCCATGGCGCTCCGCGGTGCGGCAGCGGCCACCGGTCGGCGTACCGGGCGACTGCCCCGCCCCATGGGCACACCAATTGCTGGGAGGTCTCGGGCGACGGCATCTCGGTCGCGCGTGCGGTGAAGACGTCCACTGCCTCATCCGGCCAGGACTCGAGGTGCTCTGCCGACCAGTAGTTGCGCAGTCCGGGCGGGTCGTCGAGCGCTGACTGGATCTCTGCATACGACAGCTCGGCCAGCATCATGCCCTCCGGCGCAAGGTCGATCACAGGCGCCAGGGCTGACCGGAGTTGGGCCTCCGAGCCGGTGTACGTCGCTGTCACCCCGACCGCGGGTCGTCCTTGCAGCCCGGGTGGGACGTAATCCCGGATCGGTGCGGCCGAGTAGAACACGCTCCCGCCGAGTTCCTCGGGCGCTCCGCCCTCGAAGAGATCCCTGTAAGCCCGCATCACCGCCGGCCCGGCGTCGGCCGGCCAGAACAACCTCCCGAGCGCAGTACCGGGCAACGGCCGCAGCCTGAATGTCAGCGCGGTCGCGACGCCGAAGTTGCCGCCGCCACCGTGCAGCGCCCAGAACAGCTCCCGGTTCCTGGTGTCGTCGGCGATCACCAACTCACCGGTGGCAGTCACGAGTTCCACCGACACCAGGCTGTCGCAGGCCAGCCCGAACTTTCGCTCCAGCCAGCCCGAACCGCCGCCCAACGTGAGGCCGGCGACCCCCGTGGTCGAAACCCGGCCGCCGGTGGTCGCCAGCGCGTATGGCCAGCAGGCGCCGTCGAGATCGCCCCAGGTCGCACCGCCACCGACCCGGACGATCCGCGCGTCCGGATCGAGCTGCACGCTCCGCATCTTGCGCAGGTCGATGACCAGCCCGCCGTCGCTAACCCCGGTCCCGGCGACACTGTGGCCGGCCCCGCGGACCGCGATCTCAAGCCCTTCGGCCACCCCGAACCGGACCGCGGCGGCGACATCCGCCGCGGACTCGCACTGCGCGATCACCGCCGGCCGCTTGTCGATCATGGCGTTGAAGACGACCCGCGCCGCCTCGTACGCCGGATCGCCCGGCCGCAGCATCACTCCCCCGAATCCCTCCGGTCGCGCCCCGTGCGCCCGCAAGGGTCGCCAAACCGTGTCGGACATGGAACTCCCCCTCGTGCCGCCGCTCCCCCAGTGACAGGCCGCATGCTGCCCTGCCACCCCTGTTCGGTCAACGCTTCGGGGGAAGTCCCGCTCAGGCCGGGCGGATGTTCTGGTTCAGGTGGAACACGTTGCCCGGGTCGAATTCGCGCTTGACCTGAGCCATCCGGTCGTAGTTCTCCTTGCCGAACCCGGCCACCACCCGATCGTGCCCCTCGTCGCCGATGAAGTTCAGGTAGACGGCACCCGTTGCCCACGGCTTCATGTCCGTGCACAGGTCGCGAGCCCAACGGATGCCGGCGGCATCCTCCGCCGCGTCGCTCCACAACCCGAACGGATGGATCACCCAGTCGGCCTGGCGGTGCGGCAGCGGCCACTTGTCGGCATCGCGCGCCACCGCTCCACCCCAGGGCGCCACCAGTTGCTGGGACGGGGACGGGTGCGGCATGTCCGCCGCGCGGTCGCAGAAGGCCTTCACCGCTTTGTCCGGGAACTCGCTCAGGTGCTCAGCGGACCAGTAGTTGCGGAACCCTGGTGGATCGTCGAGTGCCGACTGCGCGGCGGCGTACGGCATCTCGGCGACCATCTGCCCTTCCGGCGCGAGGGCGAACATCGGCGCGAATGCCTCGCGTGTCTCCGCCTCCGTTCCCGCGTAGAAGGCCGCCGCCCCTACGAGCCGCTCACCCTGCAGGTGCTGCGGCACGAACTCCTCCGGCGGCCCGGTCAGGTAGATCACGCCGCCGCCCAACTCCTCCGGCGCATCGGCGTCCATCAGGTCGCGGTACGCACGGATGACCTCAGGTCCGGACTCGGCCGGCCAGAACAGGATCGCGAGCGTCACCGTCGGCAACGGCCGCAGCCGGAACGTGAGCGCGGTCGCCACCCCGAAGTTGCCGCCGCCACCGTGCAGCGCCCAGAACAACTCGGTGTTCTGGTTCTCGTCCGCGATCACCGTCTCGCCCGCGGCGGTGACCAGTTCCACCGACACCAGGCTGTCGCAGGCAAGCCCGAACTTCCTTTCCAGCCACCCCGAACCGCCACCGAGCGTGAGGCCGGCGACACCCGTGGTCGACACGCGACCGCCCGTGGTGGCCAGGTTGTACGGCTGACAGGCGCCGTCGAGATCTGCCCAGGTGGCCCCGCCCTCGACCCGGGCGATCCTGGCGTCCGGATCGACCTGGACCTTCCTCAGCTTGCGCAGGTCGACGACGATGCCGCCGTCCGTCACCCCGGCGCCGGCGACGCTGTGGCCGCCACCGCGGACGGCGATCTCCAACCCCTCCGTGACCCCGTAGCGCACCGCCGCCGCGACGTCGGCCGCGGACTCGCACTGCGCGATCATCCCGGGCCGTTTGTCGATCATCGAGTTGAACACGGTCCTGGCCTCGTCGTACGACGAGTCGCCCGGGCGCAGTACTCCCCCTTGGAACCCGACAGGCCGTTGCATCGTGTCAGACATCGGGAACTCCCCCTTGCATAGCCGTTCCCCAGTGGACAAGCCCGATGCTGCTCCTTCTGCGGCGGACCGGTCAACGCCTTTCCGCTTACCGCACGATCACGCGAATCCCTTGCCTACCAAGGGTTTTCACGCGATCACCGCTCGTCCGCCCTGACTTCTCGTCGCCGCCCTCTAGACTGCCCGACATGACAGGGTCGGCCCCGGAACGCCCGCTGACGCCCTCGACCGATCGCCGCCGGTACGACGGCACCCGTCGGCAGGAGGGGGCCCGGCAGACCCGGTTGCGGATTCTCAGCGCGGCCGAGGACCTCTTCACCACCTCCGGCTACGCCGCCACCACCATCACCGAGATCGCCGCGGCCGCCGCGGTCGCACCGCAGACCGTGTACTCCGCGTTCGGTACCAAACGGGCGATCCTCAAGGAACTGGTCGACACCAGGATCGCCGGCAACGACGAGCCGGTCCCGGTGATCGAACAGCCTTTCGTACAACGGATCCAGGCCACACCGGACGTGCTGGAGAAGTTCAGGATCTTCGCCGAGCACCTGCGCGAGGTCCACGAACGCACGGTCGACGTGCTCTCGGCCCTGCGCGCCGCGGCGGGCTCCGACCCGGACATCGCCGACCTCTGGCGGACCATGCTCGAGCAGCGCCGCTTCGGCCAGGGCCAGTTCGCGCAACATCTCTTCGAGACGGGCCACCTCCGCACCGACCTCGACGTACCGGCGGTGGCGGACATCATCTCTACGCTGATGGACCACGAGCTCTACCGGATGCTGGTTCGCGACCACGGCTGGTCGCCGGCCGCCTGGGAAGCCTGGTTCGCCGACCTGCTCAGCCGTGACCTGCTGAAGCCTTGACCTGCTGAGGTCTTGACGAGCTGAGGTCTTGACGGCCGGCGCGATTTAGGAGGAGTCTCACTCTATCGAATATAGGGGGACTCGCTCATGAACGTGTGGAAGGTGCTTTACCTGGTCGGATTCACCCCGTGGGAGCAGACCGGGGAGCTCGGCGCCGCGCAGATCGAACGGCTGCTGGAGCGTGAGGACGACAGCGGCGGCCCGGCGAAGAAGGCGCTCGACATCGGGTGCGGCCGGGGTGGTCACTCGATCGAACTCGCCCGGCGCGGCTGGCAGGTGACGGGGATCGACTTCGTGCCGCGGGCGATCAAGCAGGCACGCAAGCGGGCCGATGCCGCCGGAGTCAACATCCGGTTCGAGGTCGGCGACGCGACCGAGATGTCCGCGGTGGCGGGGACCGGCTACGGGCTCCTGATGGATTTCGGCTGCTTCCACAGCCTCACCCCGGACCAGCAGGCCGCCTACGCGCGACAGTCCGCGGTGGTCGCGGACTCCGATGCGGCACTGCTGCTGTTCGCCTTTACCGGCGCGACCGGACGCGGCATGCCCAACGGCATCGATCCGGACAAGGTGGAGCGGCTCTTCGCGGACTGGAAGCTCACCGACACCGAGCCCGCCGTACTGCCGGACCGGCTCTCCAAACTCTCCGCGCAGTGGATGCGATTCCAGCGGCAACCGCTTGCCAGCTAGGGTTCACTGTATGAGTGGTGTAGACGTGCGGCCGGTCGCGGTACTCGGTGGCGCCGGGCAGGTGCTCGGCGAGGACGAGGTCACCGGGTTCATCCACGAGTCACTGGCGAAGGCCGGGCTCGACGGGAAGAGCGTCTGCGTGATCGTACCCGACGCGACCCGGAGTTGCCCGTTGCCGCTGCTGCTGACAGCGGTGCGCGGCGCTCTGACCGGAAGGGTCAGCCGACTGACCATACTCGTTGCCCTGGGCACCCATGCGGAGATGACGCCGGCCCAGCTGACGTCCCACCTCGGCGGTTCGTACGACGGGGTCACAGTGCTCAACCACGAATGGTGGAAGGAAGACACGTTCGTCGACCTCGGCACGATCAGCGCGGACCGGGTCGGTGAGATCTCCGGCGGCCTGCTGCACGAGGCGGTCACCGTGAGGCTCAACCGCGCCGTGGTCGAGCACGACGTCGCCCTCGTCGTCGGCCCGGTGTTCCCGCATGAGGTCGTGGGCTTCTCGGGCGGCAACAAGTACTTCTTCCCCGGAGTCGCCGGCCAGGAGGTCATCGACCTGTCCCACTGGCTCGGCGCCCTGATCACCAGCGCGGGCATCATCGGCACGCCGGGCAACACCCCCGTGCGCGCGTTGATCGACGAAGCCGCCTCGCTGATCCCGGCGGAGAAACTCGCGCTCAGCGTCGTCGCCCAGAGCGGCACGAACGCCCTGCACGCGGTGGCCTTCGGCGACACCGTCTCCTCCTGGCAAGCGGCGTCCGCCGTCTCCGCCGAGACCCACATCCGCTACCTCGACAAACCGGTACGCCGGGTCGTCTCGCTGATGCCGTCCCGCTACCAGGACGTCTGGACCGCGGCGAAAGGCTTCTACAAGGTCGAGCCGATCGTGGCCGACGGCGGCGAGGTCATCCTCTACGCGCCGCACGTGACCCAGTTGGCCGCGATGCACCCGGAGATCGAGCAGATCGGGTACCACTGTCGCGACTACTTCCTCGGCCAGTGGGACCAGTTCCGCGACGCCCACTGGGGAGTCCTCGCGCACTCCACCCATCTCCGCGGCGCAGGCACCTGGGACCCGGTGAACGGCGAGCGATGCCGCGTCGACGTCACCCTGGCCACCGGCATCCCCGAGGACGTGGTCCGCCGGGCGAACCTGGGCTATCTGGACCCCGCGAGCATCGACCTCACGCAGTACGAGAACGATCCCGAGACCCTGGTGCTGCCGAACGCCGGCGAGATCCTGCACCGGCTCCGCTGACATTGACGTGACTCGCCGGTAACCTTCCCCGCATGGGACAGACCGAGGTCGCGATCGTCGGGTCCGGGTTCGCCGGGCTCTGCATGGGGATCAAGCTGCGGCAGGCTGGATGCGAGGACTTCGTCATCCTGGAGAAGGCCGACGAGCTCGGCGGCACCTGGCGGGACAACACCTACCCCGGTTGCGCCTGCGACGTCCCGTCGTACCTGTACTCGTTCTCGTTCGAGCAGAACCCGCGCTGGACCCGGATGTTCGCGCCCTGGGACGAGATCCTCGCCTACCTGAAGCACTGCGCGACGAAGTACGGGATCGCCGACAAGATCCGGTACGGCGCCGAGGTCACGGAGGCCGCGTACGACGAGGCGACCGGCCGGTGGACCGTCACGATCAACGGCACCGAGACCCTCGACGCGCAGGCGCTCGTGGCCGGCGTGGGCAATCTGCACCAGCCCAAGTTCCCGGATATCGCGGGGCTCGACTCGTTCAGCGGCACGGCGTTCCACTCGTCGCAGTGGGACCACGACCACGACCTCACCGGCAAGCGCGTCGCGGTGATCGGCACGGGCGCTTCGGCGATCCAGTTCGTACCGCGGGTCGCCGAGCAGGCCGCGCAGCTCGACGTCTACCAGCGCACGGCGCCCTGGATCACGCCGAAGCCGGACCGGGCGATCGGCCCGCGCGAGCGCGCCCTGCACGCGCGCTTCCCGGCGGGACAACGGGCGATCCGGGACGTCATCTTCTGGGGTTTGGAGGCTCGCGGTGTGGGCTTCGCCGGCACCCCCAAGCTGATGAAGGGCCTCGAACTGCAGGCCAAGTGGCATCTCCGCAGGCAGGTCACCGATCCGGAGCTCCGGGCTCGTCTCACGCCGGACTACCAGATCGGCTGCAAGCGGCTCCTCCAATCGAATGACTACTACCCGGCATTCGCGCGGGCCAACGTCGACCTGGTCACCACCCCCATCTCCCGGGTGACGCCGACAGGTGTGGTCACCGCCGACGGCGTCGAGCGCCCGGCCGACACGATCGTGCTCGGCACCGGGTTCGAGATCTCCGGCAACCTGACCAGGATGGGCATCCTCGGCCGCGACGGCGTCGATCTCGGCGACGCCTGGAAACGTAACGGCATCGGCGCCCACCTCGGGATCGCCGTCGCCGGATTCCCCAACCTGTTCCTGCTGGTCGGGCCGAACACCGCGCTCGGCCATTCCTCGATGGTGTTCATGATCGAGGCCCAGGTCCGGTACGTGATGCAGGCCCTGGACCTGCTCAGGCGGCGCAACGCGGCGTCGGTCGAGGTGCGCGAAGAGGCTCAGGAACGGTTCGTGCAGACCGTCCAGGCCGACCTCGACGACACGGTCTGGCAGTCCGGCTGCAACAGCTGGTATCTCGACGCGCAGGGCCGCAACTCCACGATCTGGCCCGACTTCACCGTCTCCTACTGGCGCCGCACCCGCCGCCTGGATCCCTCGGACTACGTCGTCGTCAGCTGACCCCTGGCCCCGGCCGGGGGTTCTCCCGGAGTACTACGGGAGGAGGCGACCGGGCCGGCGTACGACTATGGGTGGAGACGAAGACTGGTCCAAAGACCGACGATTTCTGCCGCTCGGCGACGGATCCTTGAAGCATGAGCCTCCTCCAGATCCTGAGCACAGTCGTCATCGTCGGCGGTGTCCTGATCACCGCCCTGATCGCCATCATCCCCACCGTCGTCGACCGCTGACCCCACCGATCGACCGCTGATCCCACCGTCGACCGCTCGAGCGCACCACCGATCCGCTCGAGCGCGGCCGGATGATGCCGACGCCCGGCAGACCCACTTGGGTCCGCCGGGCGTGCTGCATTTTCGTGGTCCCCGCACGGCGTTGCCCCAGGCAACGGAAGTATGAGCTGCGAGCGCGCCGGTGCTACCGCGGGAGGAGCGCAAGACCGGCCCGGAGACCGATGGCCGGCAGGCCTTCCCGAAGGACTCTTGAAGTATGGAAATCCTCCAGATCCTCGGAACAGCAGCGATCGTCCTCGGCATCCTCGTCACGATCCTGATAGCCATCGTCCCCACCGTCGTCGACCGCTGACCGCCTGGTACTGCGCAGCGTCATAGGCCGCGCAGGGTCTCCTCGAACTCGGCCACCAGACCCTCGCCGGGGTACCGGCGACGCAGCTCCTGATCCAGCTCCCCGCCGACCATCTGCAGATGCAGCTTGCTCTGCCGATCACCCTCGAGCCCGCTCCTCCCGAGCTCGACGGCCTGCTCCAGATCACCCCGTCGGCCCGCGACGATGCCAAGGGTGATCCGGCACTCAGACACCCTCATCGGTCTCAGCTCCACCCCATCCGGCGTGATGTTGTCCCGGATCACGGCGCGCGCGTACTGAGTCGCCTGCTCGTCATCTCCAGCGATCCGGTGAACATCCATCGCGTAGTAGTCCCACTTTGCCGGGTCGACCTTGAAGTGGTTGTCGGGACGGCCGGGATACGGCAGTTGTTCGAGCATCTCCTTGCCGCTCTCGAGCAGCGGGCGGAGACCGGACTCACCGAGTCGCGCCTTCGCCTTCGCCTCCTGCGCGATCAGCTGGACGTGCACGCTGCTGGTCTGCGCGACAGCCTGACCCTTCTGAGCCGCCTCGACCGCCTGGCGGAAGCGCCCCTGCGTGAGCGCGAACCAGGCCGTCATCTCGTGTCCCCAGCCTGCGATTTCAGGGTGACCCGCCTCGAGCCCAAGCTGCATCGCCGCCGTCCGGGTGGACTCGGCCGCCGTACGCATGCCCAGGTCGTACTCCACGCAACCGGCCAGCAGCGCAAGCCAGCCACCGGCAACAAGCAGTTCCTGGTGTGCCTGCAGACCGACCGGCCGGCGGAGCAATCCGGCGACATGCTGAAGCCAGCCCTGCGCTTCCTGCCGGAGCTCTAGAGCGTCACGGTGGCTGTACTGGCAGCAGAGCTCCTCGATCGTCGAGTGGAGGCTCTCCAGCGTGTTCTTGGTCGTGTCACTGGCCTGCATCCGCTGAACCAACTCAGCCGTCTGCCAAGGAGTTCGGTCAAGCTGCGAAACCGTGTCACCTCGCGCAGCGGCGATCAGTTCACCCTTGGCCCGCAAGGCCTCGTCGCACGCTCGGGCCAGGTCATCAGTCGGCGCCTTCCGTCCGTTCTCCAGGTTCGACAGGTAAGACCGGCTGTAGTGGGTCTCCCGAGCCAGGTCAGCCAGCGACCAACCACGGTGATCGCGGTACTCCCTCAGCCGGCTCCCGAAGCTCACACGACCAGTGTTACCCACAGTGCTGTATCCCTGCATTCTGAACCAGAGGGATACGCGGGAGTCCTCGATCCCACCTCGTCGAGTAGCCATGCTTTCGACATGAGCACCGACACGGGGAGGACGCGCAGCGGCGTGGAGGTCGACGCCCGAGGCTGGCCGATCCTCCACTCCGCGGACGAGCCCTGCGACGGCACGCACCCACTCACGGGACGTACCTGCGACCGCGGCTACCACCAGGGCTACCACCGCGACGACACCGGCGCCGAGTGGCTGGACGAGTGACCATCGCCTACCCGCTGAGCTCTGGAACTACCTGCGGCAACCAAGCTGCGGATCAGCCCGTGGGGCGGGTGGGTGGATCAGCTGTACGCCGAACCACCCCGACGGTTGGGAATCGTCAGCCGACCGACAGATGACCGAGCAGGTCCTGCCGGGTGAGAACGCCTACCGGCTTGCCGTCGTCGAGGACCATGAGGGCGTCCTTGCCCTCCAGCAGTTCGACGGCCTTGGCCACGGATTCGCCCGCGCCGAGGGACGGCAGGGCCGGGTCCATGTGCAGCTCGACCATGTCGGCCAGCCGGGCCTGGCCGGAGTACAGGGCGTCCATCAGGGTCCGCTCGGACACCGAGCCGGCCACCTCGGCCGCCATTACCGGCGGCTCGGCCCGAACCACCGGCATCTGGGAGACGCCGTACTCGCGCAGGATCTCGATCGCCTCGGCGATCGTCTCGTGCGGGTGGGTGTGGACCAGGGGCGGCATGCTGCCGTCCTTGCCGGCCAGCACCTGGCCCAGCGTCGTCCCCTGCCGAGCGTGCGCGAGGAACCCGTACTGCGCGAGCCAGTCGTCGTTGAACACCTTCGTCAGGTAGCCGCGGCCACCGTCCGGCAGCAGTACGACGATGACCGCGTCCGGGTCGTCGAGCTCGTGCGCGAGCTTGATCGCCGCGGCTGCGGCCATGCCCGCGGACCCACCGACGAGCATCGCCTCCTCGCGGGCCAGCCGCCGGGTGACAGCGAACGAGTCCGCGTCGGAGATCTCGATGATCCGGTCGCAGATGGTCTTGTCGTAGGTCTCCGGCCAGAAGTCCTCACCGACACCCTCGACCAGGTACGGCCGGCCAGTGCCTCCGGAGTACACGGAGCCCTCGGGGTCCGCGCCGATGATCTGCACGCGGCCGCCGGAGACCTCCTTGAGGTACTTGCCGGTGCCGCTGATCGTGCCGCCGGTGCCGACCCCCGCGACGAAGTGGGTGATCCTGCCCTCGGTCTGCTCCCAGAGCTCCGGGCCGGTGGTCTCGTAGTGCGACAGCGGGTTGTTCTGGTTCGCGTACTGGTTCGGCTTCCAGGCGCCCTCGATGTCGCGGACCAGCCGGTCGGAGACGTTGTAGTACGAGTCCGGGTGCTCCGGCGCGACCGCGGTCGGGCAGACGACCACCTCGGCGCCGTACGCCTTGAGCACGTTGCGCTTGTCCTCGCTCACCTTGTCCGGGCAGACGAAGACGCACTTGTAGCCCTTCGCCTGGGCGACCATCGCCAGCCCGACCCCGGTGTTGCCGGAGGTCGGCTCGACGATCGTCCCGCCGGGCTTGAGCTCGCCGGCGGCCTCGGCTGCCTCGACCATCCGGACGGCGATCCGGTCCTTCACGGAGCCGCCGGGGTTCAGGTACTCGACCTTGGCGAGCACCAGCGGTTTCGCGCCGTCGGTGGTCTTCGAGAGCCGCACCAGCGGGGTGTTGCCGATCAGGTCCAGGAGTGAGTTCACGTAGCGCACGCATCTCACTGTATGGGACATGCGCCTCCACAGCGCCATCGCCGTCACCATCCCCGTCGACGCGGCGGCAGGAGTGACGAGTCACGCAGCGCGTCGGTCCCTATTTTCGCTTGCGCCAGCGTCACAGCGTGTAATCCTGGTCCTATGACAAAAGCCCGGGCCGCCAAGAAACTGGCCCAGGCCGCAGCCTTCGGTGGTGGGGGACTCGGACTGATCGGAGCGACGCTGTACGGCGTACTGACCGCGGAAGCGCGGTACGCCAAGCACGTCATCGGTCCGATGAAGGCTCACCCGGCCAAGGGCGACGGCCTGTATGGCCGGTACCCAGGTCACCCGATCACGCTCGCGATGATCGGAGACTCCAGCGCAGCCGGATACGGCACTTCCTCACCCGACGAGACGCCCGGCGTGCTGCTGGCCTGCGGTCTCGCCGAGCTGGCGAAGCGTCCGGTCCGCCTGGTCGACGTGTCGCGGACGGGGGCGAAGTCCAACGATCTGGCCGGCCAGGTCGACACCGCGCTGCTCGCCGGACCGCACGTGGCGGCGATCCTGATCGGCGTCAACGACGTCAAGTCGCAGATGCCGCCGTCGACCTCCGTCCGGCTGCTCGACAGCGCGGTCCGCCGGTTGCGGGCCGCGAACTGCGAGGTCGTGGTCGGCACCTGCCCGGACCTCGGCGTGGTCCGGCCGATCATGCCGCCGCTGCGCCAGGTGGCCAGGTCGTGGAGCCAGCGGCTCGCCGCCGCCCAGACGATCAGCGTGGTCGAGGCCGGAGGCCGCACGGTGTCGATGGGCTCGCTGCTGAGCGAGGCGTTCCGGACCAACCCGTCGATGTGGGGCCCGGACAACTTCCACCCGTCAGTGACCGGGTACGCCGCTGCCGCGGCCGCGCTGCTGCCCTCGGTCGCCGCGGCCGTCGGGGTCGGCCCGGAGTCCTTCGTGCACCCGGAGTCGTTTCGTGGCGAGGCGGTCCTCCCGATCGCCGAGGCTGCCGTCCAGGCTGCCCGAACGGCCGGTACGGAGGTGGCCGCCGCCAAGGTCGCCGGAAACGACCGCGGCCCCCGCGGACGCTGGGCCCAACTGCGGCACCGTCGCCGGCATCCGAAGGCCGATGTCGACCGGGTCGAGGAAGGGTTCGCGAGCCCGGCGGACGCAGTGCCTGTTGGGAAATAGCGCGTCCGCTGAGCGAGGACTTTCATACCGAAGGTCTTGATTTGCCTCGATGTCCTGGTGCACAGTCGATAACTACGCAGTACCCCGATGACGGGAGGCGAAGATGGGCTTGAACCACTCCGAGGAGACGCACCAACGTCTGGTGCAGAAGGTGCCCGAGTGCACCGGACGCGAGATGACAGAGTGGTTCAAGTTGATGAACGACGGACCGTCGTTCCTGCGCTTCGATGAGCGGGTGAGATGGCTATTGACCGAGTACGCCCTCGCTCACGGGCACGCCACAGCCATCGTCCATGAATACGACCTGGTCAGAGCGCACAGGCGAATGGGCTGACGAGCCGAACAGGAGTCTGAATTCAGCCGAAGGCCTGCCCTTTCAGGTGGAGGGGCAGGTCTTCGTTGCCGTCAGCCCCCTCTTGCTCTGAACCCTCGTGGCGAGCTGCCGGGTGCCGGCGTCAGACCACGCAGAAGTCGTTCCCTTCCGGGTCGGCCATCCAGAAGTGGTCGAGTGAGCCGTTCTGCTCGACCTCGGCCCTCACCGTCGCCCCCGCGGCGACCAGCCGCCCGACCTCTTCCCTGATCCGGCTGTCCCTCAACTCCTGGGGCTGAGCACGCCCACCGCTCACCTGGAGATCCAGGTGCAGCCGGTTCTTCGTCGTCCGCGGCTCGGGCACCTTCAGGAACGAGATCGACGGCAGCCTGCCGTCCGGATCGGACACGTTGGCCCCGTCGTTCCACTCCTCCTCGGGCACCCCCTGCTCCACCAGCCACGACTCCCAGGTGTCCCAGCCCTCCGGCGGATCAGCCTCCACGTAGCCCAGCGCAGTACACCAGAACCGCGCCACCAGCGCCGGGTCCGCACAGTCGATCGTCATCGTCCACCTGGTCGTCATGCGGCAACTCTGGCAAGGCCCACCGACAGTTCCCAGCCGGCAGTTCGTGGGCACTACGGTTCCGGGGCATGCGAAAGGCCCGGCTCCTCCACCTGAAGGAACCGAGCCTCTCGAGTCAGCTAGCCGATGCTAGTCGGCCGGTCAGTCGCCACCGCGCAGGATCGCCAGGATCCGCAGCAGGTTCCAGTACAGCCAGACCAGCGTGACGGTCAGGCCGAACGCGGCCCGCCAGGCCTCGTTCTGCGGGGCTCCGGCGCGGACACCCTGCTCGACCATGTCGAAGTCGAGGATCAGGTTGAACACGGCCAGGCCGGCGCCGAGCGCGGCGAACAACAGACCCATCGCGCCGAACCCGCCGATGCCGGTGTTGACGCCGAACAGGCTGGCGATGAAGTTGATCAGGAGCACGCCGACGAAGCCCATCGTGCCGATGATCACCATCTTGGTGAACCGCGGTGTCACCTTGATCGCGAAGTACTTGTACGTCGCGAGCGTCAGGCCGGCAGTCACCATCGTGGCCAGGATCGCCTGCACGATGATGCCCGGGTCACCGACCCAGTTGGCGATGAACTTGCTGCCGATGCCGAGGAACACACCCTCGGCGAGGGCGTACACCATCAGCAGCGCGGGGTTGATCTTGCGCGAGAACGACAGCACCATCGCGATCGCGAACGCCAGCAGCGCGCCGGCCAGGAACACCGGCGTGACCAGGTTGTCAGGCGTCGTGAACCATGCGACGAAGGCCGCCGCGACGACGACACCCAGCGTGATCGAGGTCTTGACGATGACGTCGTCCAACGTCATGGGACGGCTGGCTGCGGGCGCGCCCTGGTACTGCTGGGGCGGCATACCGGGCCCGCCGTACTGGCCGGGCTGACCGTAAGGACCCGGCTGACCGTACGGAGCGGCCCCGGGATAGGCCTGGCCTTGGCCAGGCGCAAATGCACTCGACCGGTTCAGGACCGGGTTACTGCTCTGCATGTCATCCTCCTGATGACCCACTGTCGACCCGCTGTGGGTCGTGTCGCGATACTACGGGTCCACCCTTAACAACGCCTGAGGAACACCTACGTGTTCCCCAACCGGATCCCACAGGTTGCAAAACCCAACCAGCTCAAGCATTTCCGAGCCAGCACAACCGCTCCGGAGGCATCGGAATCGCGGCACGCGAATACGACCGAACACCACGCCGCCAGCACCCCGCCTCCACCAGCCCGCAGCGCCCCAGCAATTCGCTCCGACCGAGCACCCCGGCCTGCTCGTTCACGTGGGGATAATGCCGTAGCTACGGCGGTCTGACCAGGGTGGTTGCAACTTGCTGCGGACGCGGCACGGCGTCGTACCTGTATGGGCAAGTACGACGCCGGGACCGGTGGCCACCCAGGATGTGGTTCTTCCCGCAGGCCAGTTCAGGGATGATTCAGCGGAGACTCCTGCGACGCGAGCGCCGCGCCGACCTGGTCGGCCAGGGCGACCGCGACCAGGCGCTGCTCGAGATCCGGCCGGGCGATCCGGCTCGCCGCCGTCAGCAGGAACCGGCCGCGGACGACACCGGCGTGCTGCACGACGAGCTCGATCTCCGAGTCCGTCGGCAACCCGTCCCGCTCGACCTTGTACTCGTGCTCGCCGCGGGTCACCGACCCGTCCGAGTTCAACTGCGGCTCCTGCGGCCGCTTGCCGCCGGCAACGAACTTGCACCCGTCGATACCCAGTACTGCGGTCAGTTGCGTGCGCACATGATCGATCACGTCATCGGTGGAACCGCCGCGCGCGACTGCCTGCGAGGTGGTCATCACGCCGGCCAGGTAGCCGGTCTGGCGACTGGCCCGCGCTTGTTGCCGCCGGCCCCAGATCGCGATCTCCGTGACCGCGGCGCCGATCACGACCAGCAGGATGGTGGTCTCGATGTCTTCCCGGTCCGCGATGGTGAGCCGGTTGTACGGCACCGTCAGGAAGAAGTCGAACCAGACCGCGCTCGACACGGCCGCGACCACGCCCGCCGGCCGGATCCCGAAGGAGGCCACGGCAACGATCACGAGTACCAGCACCAAGGCCGCGTTCGCATTGTCAAAGCTGTGCCGTAAGGGCACCAGCGCCGCGCACACCGCCAACGGCACCAGAACCGCCGCGGTCAGCACCTGATTGCGGTAACTCTTCACTCCTCCATTGACGCTCACCCCACGCGAACAATCAACGCTTCTCACCAGACTCTGACAGAGTTCACCCCTTGTCTCACGGCTCTTCGGGTGCCTCCTGGGAGCTCCTGAGCCGACTCCTCAGGTCTGCGCCACCGATTGAGCCGGCCGCCGTCGTCGGCGGGCCCGAAGCGCCAGCACGCAAGCGACCACTGCCGCCCCAGCGGGAACCAGGGTCCTGAAATCGAGCGACTCGACCACGGTCCCCGACCACCACCGGCCGTAGTCGGCAACCACCAGGTTCTGGTCCGGATCCAGCGGATCGACGACCAGTTCGACCTTCTCCCCGACCTCGGCCCGGGCGATCTCGAGATCGTCGTCGCTGCTGACGAACTGGACCTCGGCCCGCCGCCGGTCAGGCAGAACGACCTCGACCGACATCGGCAGCCCGGCCCGGTCCCGCTCCTGGACCTCCATCACCACGCCGGTTGTCACCTGTCCCCGCGCGTCCAGCACGCCCCGCAACCGGTCCTCCGCGACAACCTCGGCGACCGACAACCCGGCGAACACGATCCCGGCGACCGCGACGAGGCCGAAGAAGAAAGGGCCGGGTTCTCTCATGCGACCATTCAGCCAGCCTGCGCCCGATTGCGATAGCAACTGCACAAGATCGCGGCTAGCTTTCCCCCATGTCTTCCGAGCAGGTACAGGCTGTGGAGCGCGTCCGCCCGCCCGAGGCCGCCGATGAGCGGGCCACCTTGAGTGGAATGCTCGATTTCCTGCGGGACACCGTCGTAAACAAGGTGGCCGGCCTCAGCGACGCGCAGGCGTTCGGCCGTCCGGTCGCGCCGTCCGCCCTGACTCCCGCGGGGCTCGTCAAACACCTCACGGGCGTCGAGCGCTTCTGGTTCGCCATCGACTTCGCCGCCACCGACGCCGAGTGGCCCTGGACCGACGAGAACCCGCACGGCAATTTCCCCATCGCCCCCGGTGACACCCTCGCCTCCCTGGTCGCGGATTACCAGGCCGAGTGCGCCCGCTCCCGCGCCATCACCACGGCGGCCGCCTCCTTCGACGACCTGGCTCGCGGGGAGGACATGGCCTTCAACCTCCGCTACGCCATCACCCACCTGATCGAGGAAACCGCCCGCCACCTGGGCCACCTGGACCTCCTCCGAGAAGCCACCGACGGCACAGTCGGCGAATGACCGACCGCAGAGACTCCACACGCCCTTGATCTGGTCCGACACCATCACCACCCAGGCTGCCCGGATCCACCAACAGATCCAGGCTGACCTCACCGCCGCGGCGATACCCGGCGAACTCCTCTGGACCGGCGCCTCCAGCCTTCCCGGGCTCCTGACCAAAGGCGACGTGGACCTTCACCTCCGCGTCCCCACTGGCACCTTCGACGAGGTGGTCGCTGCCCTGGACGTCCTCTATCCCCGGGCCAGCCTCCACTCCTGGGCGTCAACGCTCGCCGTCTTCGACATCCCCGACCGTGAGTTGCCGACCGGCCTGGCCGTGACTCCCGTCAACTCAGAACACGACCACCGCTTCACCCACGCCTGGCGTCTCCTGGCGAACGACCCCGCCCTGCGCGCGCAGTACAACGCTCTCAAGCAGAACGCCGGTGACCCGGAGACCTATGAGTCCGAGAAGTCGGCCTTCTTCTCCCGCCTGACCAACACCTAGGCTCAAGGTATGAAGCTGCTGTTCGGATGGCGCGGTCGGGTCCGGTTGTGGCCGAGGTTCGGCCCGGACCAGCTGCCTTTCCTGTTCGACGGTGGATCAGGCGTCATCAAGGTCGTCTCGACCGATGCCCTCGAGGCCCTCATCGCCAAGGCGACCCAGACGCCGTACGCCAGCGCGCGGGGCCGTCCCGAGTGGCTCGACTACCATCGCAACGAATTGGGCAACCACTACGTCGTCCCGATGACTCGCCAGGCCTACAACCTCTGCCGCTGCGTGGTCATCACCGAGCTCCGAGACCGCCCGACCGGCTTCTACTCGCTCGACCTGAACCAGCGAGACTACGCCGCCCTCCCCGACATCTCCCCAACCCAACTGGTCGACCTGGCCCACCGCTACCTGGCCACCGCCGAACACGTCCCAGTTGACGAGCACGAATGGAACCACCTGCCCGATCAGCCACACCCCTGAGTCTGTCGGTGCGGCTGAGTACCGTAGGCGGTCCTTTGGGTGGGTCTGACGGGGAGGGCCGATGCAGCACGTATCCGACGACGAGCGGCGGGCTCGGCTGGCCGTCCGGCACGCACTGGCTCCGGGGTTCAGCGTTGACTCCCCAGAGGCGGCGACGCGGGCGATGACCGTGTTGCACGCCACCGAGCCGGCGACGGTCTACCTGTCCTGTTGGGCGCGCGTCGAGTCACTCGAGGTCGAAGACGTTGACCGGGCGCTGTACGACGACCGCAGCCTCGTGAAGCAACTCGCCATGCGCCGCACTCTCTTCGCGTTCCCGCGCGATCTGCTGCCGGCCGTCTGGCCCAGCGCGTCCGCCCGGGTTGCCGGCATCGAGCGGGCGCGGATGACCAAGGAAGCCGCTAAAGCCGGCCTCACCGACAACGGCGAGGATTGGCTCGACCACGCCCGCGCCGAGGTCCTCGCAGTACTCGCTGACGCGCCGGACGGCCGCTCGGCCCTCGAAGTACGGCAGGCGGTACCGATGATCGACGTGAGGGTGCCGTTGGCAGCAGGCGCGACTTGGTCGGCGTCCGGGGTCCTCACCCATCTCGGTGCCACCGCGGACATCGTGCGCGGCACCAACACCGCCCACTGGCGTACTGCGCGCCCGCGCCTGACCCTTATGCGCCATTGGCTCGGCAACGTGCCGGCATCGTGGGACGCCGCCGACGGCTACCGCGAAATCATCCGCCGCTGGCTCCACACCTTCGGCCCCGGCACCGAGAACGACCTCGTCTGGTGGCTAGGCGCAACCAAGACCGTAGTACGAGCGGCCCTGTCCGAACTCGATGCCGTCGAGGTCTCTCTAGACGACGGCGGCACCGGCTGGCTACTCCCCGGGGACCTCGACGAGGTTTCCGACCCCGGCGCCTGGGTCGCGCTCCTACCAGTGCTCGACCCAACCGTGATGGGCTGGCAGAAACGCGACTTCTACCTAGGCCCGCACGCCACCCAACTCTTCGACACCCGCGGCAACGCCGGCACAACCGCCTGGCTCAACGGCCGAGTAGTGGGCTGCTGGACCCATGACACCGCAGGCGCAGTACAGGTTCGTCTACTCGAGCGGATCTCCCCTGACGCCCGCCGCGCCCTAGACGAAGAGGCATCCCGCCTAACCACCTGGCTCAACGGCACCCGCATCACCGGCTACCCATCCCCAGCCATGAAGTCCGGCTGAACGCTCCCAACCGCGACCAGCAATGTGCATCTCCAACAGCTTCAGCGCGCTGAGCGGCCAGCGCCACAGGCGCTGGCCGGCTCCGCTCGCGGGTGCTCATCGGGTGGTTGGCTCCGCGACCCGTACCGTGGCCGGCGCGTCGACGGTCTTGGCCTGCCGGCGCTGGTCGCGCCATAGCGAGATGCCGAGGCCGATCAGCGCGACGCCGGTGGGCACCGCGAACGGGCGGTTGAAGGACTCCGGCAGCACGGCCAGCGCGAGGGCGGAGGTGGTGGCGTAGGCGAGCAGCAGGGAGGCCCAGCGGGCCAGTATGCCGGCGCGGAACAGTGCGATTCCGAACAGCAGACCACCGAGCGAGTAACCGACGCCGGAGACGAGGAACAGCTCGTGCATGTGGCCGATGTCGCCGAGCGGGCTGCCACCGACGGCCGCGTCGAGGACGTCCTGGACGTAGCCCGGGTTCGACTTCGCCACTGTCGGGAGGACGCAGGCGACGATGACCTGGACGGCGAAGATCGCGAGGTAGCCGACGGTCAGCAGCAGGTAGCCGGCGAGCCCGAGGACGCCGAACCGGCGGCGGTTGCGGAGGAACATGCCGGTGAAGCCGACCAGCGCCAGGACGGTCATCAGGGCCTTCGCGGTCTCGCGGACCGCAATCTCGGTGGTGGCGATGTGCGCGACGTCGGCCGGCGGGTGGTTGATCTGGACGCCGATGAAGATGGCGCCCGCGGCTGCGGCGCAGAGACCGGAGGCTGCGGTGAGGCGATTGGCGGTGATGTTCATGTCGGATTCCTTGGTGTTCGGTGCCGGGCGGTTGTCCGGCGATGGTCGTGACGTTAGGAATCGACGTGGTGAGGCCACATCACCATCTGATGTGACCGGGTTGGTGATTCGGCCGCGGCGACGCTCAGAGCAGGCCGAGGTCCGCGGCTCGACGTACCGCGGCGTGGCGGGTGTTCACGTCGAGCTTGGTGAAGATGTGCTTGGTGTGCGTGCGCAGCGTGTTCACCGAGACGAAGAGCTGTCGCGCGATCTCCGGCCCGCTGAGCTCGGTAGCCAGCAAGCGCAGCACGTGGAGCTCGCGCTCGCTGAGTCCTTCCTCGGAGGCGGGTCCAGCGGGAGCGGGTGCTGCCGACGGTCTCTGTGCGGCGGCCAGTAGGTGCTCCGCATGCGTCCGTACGTCGTGCGCCGCGGCGCGGGCAACCTGCCCGAGCAGCTCCAGCATCGGCCGTCCCTCGTCGAGGAAGAGGCGGCAGTAGCCGGCCGGCACCCCGTCGGTGAGGGCGGCAGTGAGGTCGGCCGCCGCCAAGTCCGCGTCGCCGTTCGCGTGGTGGGCGAGCGCCCGCACCAGGTCCGCCTCGACCAGGCTGCCGTCGCGGCCCGCCGCCCGCGCTGCGTCCAGCACGCGGTCGAGCAGGCCGAGCGCCTCGCGCGCGTCACCCTCGGCGACGAGCAGCCGGGCGAGGGTGAGCTGGTCGTACTCGGCCAGGTAGGTCGGCGGATCCGTCGGCGCGACCCCGCGCTCGCGCGCCCACGCCCGCGCCTCATCGAGGCGGCCCTGGACGATCCGCAGCCGCGCCCTGGTCGCGGCAATCGGCCGCACGTCCGGGAAGTAGCCGGGCAGGAAGAGCGGCTCGGCCTGGTCGAGCATCGCGATCGCGTCGTCGAGGTCGCCTTTCGCCTGCAGCAGTGCGGCCATCGCGGCGTACCAGCGATGCCGGTTCTCCAGCAGCGACGCCCGGTCGCCGAGCTCGCGGGCGACCTCGAGGTGCTCCGCGGCCGCATCGAGGTGGCCTTGCTCGCGGAGGACGTCGGCGAGGCCGACGTGCAGGTCGCCAGTGGTGGAGAGCACCGGTCCGGGGTGGCTCTCGGCTGCGATCAGCGCGCGTTCGTAGAGCCGGCGCGCCTCGACCGGACGTCCGCGCGCCAGCCACATGTTCGCCAGCACAACGGTCGCGCCTAGCTCGTCCGCGACCATGCCGGCCGCGTGCAGGCCGGCGACCGCCTCGGTGAACGTGTCCACCGCAGTACCGAGGTCGCCGGCGGCCCATGCCGCCAGACCGACGAAGCCGGCGGCGGCGCCGCGCGGGAAGTGGTCCTCCGGCCCGGCCAGCGCGAGTGCCCGGCGAGCGTGCGAGACCGTACCGTCGACGTCGCCTCGGGCCTGGGCGACCGAGGCGCGGTAGACCACGATCATGGCCGGGAGGGAGCGGACATCGCTCTCCCGGTCCCTGACCGCCTCGGCCAGCGAACCCGCGCTGGGGATGGTCGATGGCGGCGTCGCGTCGAGACCAGCCTCGGCGGCGTCGAGCCACGCCTCCACCCCGTCGAAGTCGCCCTCGGAGAGCCGGCTCCACCCCACGTGGGTGGCGAGCAGCGGTCGGCGCCGTACGACGTCGTCGGGTAGCGCGACCAGCCAGTCGCGAAGGGTGCGGTCCTGGCGTCGTCGGCGCAGGTCGGCCACTGTGAGCTCGACGAGGTCGGCGGTGTGCTCGTGGTCGCCGCTCGCGATGGCGTGCCGGACGGCATCGGCAAGCAGCCCGTTCTCGGCCAGCCATCGGCTGGCGGCGGCGTGCAGCTCACCGACCCGGTCGGCATGCCGGGCAGCAAGACGGGCACGCAATGCATCGGCGAAGAGGTGGTGGTAGCGGTACCACCGGCGCTCGTCGTCGAGCGGGACGACGAACAGGTTCTCGCGCTCGAGGGTCTCCAGCATCGGCTGGCCGTCGGAGCGACCGGTCAGGGCGTCGCAGAGGCCGCCGGTCAGCTGGTCGAGCACGGAGGTGTCGAGCAGGAACCTGCGTACCTCGTCCGGCTGTCGGTCCAGAACCTCCTCGACGAGGTAGTCGAGGATGAACCGATGGCTTCCAGAGAAGGCATCGACGAACCCGGCGACGTCTCCAGACCCGTCGGCGCCGGCATGGGTCCGGGCCGACAGCGCGGCCAGCTGCAACCCGGCCGCCCACCCCTCGGTGCGCGCCTCGAGCGCGGCCACGAGGGCGGGCTTCAACTGCAGCCCCATCACCTCGTTGAGGAACACCTCCGCTTCGTCGGTGGTGAACCTGAGGTCCGCGGCCCGCACCTCCACGAGCTCGCCACGCGCACGCAGCCGGGACAGCGGGAGCGGCGGGTCGGCCCGAGTGGTCATCGCCAACGTGACCTGCGGAGGCAGGTTGTCCAGGAGGAAGGTCACCGCCTCATGGACGGCGGCCGCGTCGATGACGTGGTAGTCGTCGAGCGCCACCACTGTGGGACCGGCGAGGACGTCGAGATCGTTGATCAGGCTGACCAGTACGGCGTCGGTCGGCGTGGTGCCGCCGGCCTCCAGCAGGGCGAGCGCCTCGATACCAGCCTCGGGTTCGGCGGTCTGGATCGCAGCCACGAGGTGCGCCAGGAACCGTCGGAGGTCGGCGTCGCCCGAGTCCAGAGCCAGCCACGCCACTCTGCGCTGCGACGGCTCGGCTGCCAGCCACTGCGCCAGGAGTGTGGTCTTGCCGAACCCGGCCGGTGCCACGACGAGGACCAGCCGCGGCCCTTCCCCTCCGTCCGCGCGCAACTGGTCGGTGAGGCGGGCGCGCTGCACCAGCCGCCGACGCGGCGAAGGCAGATGCAGTTTGGTGCCCAACACAGGCATCCGGTCAGCGTAGGCCCACTGTCCACTCCACGGCAGATGCGTGCGTTGGCGGGCCCTGGTCTTGCTCGGGCACGGTGGCAGGACTCATGTTTCGGCACCGACCATGCGATGGCCCGCCGCATGAGCGCTGGATTCACCATTGGGTTGGTCGACAGGAAATGGGTGGGCGGGGCCGCGTCAGGGTTGATAACGTGCCGGAGGCCGTGACACTGCCCGAGGAGGTGAGACCCATGAACGCTGTACGCACGTGGGTGCTCCCTGCTTCGTCGCGGTCGGGCGATTGACGTAAGTGTCGCCGGGAGCGCCTCCATTACAAGGCACTCCCGAAAGGCAACAACCTATGCATTCTGTACGTTTCACCGCGGAGACATCGTCGAACGGTGTGCTCGAACGCGACTTCATCGTGGGCGAAGTCCCCGGCGTGCTCTGGTCGCCCGTATCCGGCTCCGATCACGCCCCACTGGTGCTGATGGGTCACGGTGGCGGCCTGCACAAGAAGGCACCGGAACTCATGGCCCGCGCCCACGAAAACGTGACCACCTGGGGTTTCACCGTGGCCGCCATCGATGCGCCCGGACACGGCGACCGCCCGCGCACGGCGGAGGACGAGCAGGTCCGCGCCGACCTCCGGCAGGCCATGATGGCGGGCGAGACCGAGCGCGTCGAGTCGATCAGCGTCCACTACGGCATCTCACTGGCGGAGCGTGCCGTACCGGAATGGCAGGCGACCCTGGACGCCCTTCAGAAACTGCCCGAGATCGGCACCGAAGCGCCGATCGGCTATGGCGGTGGCATCACCTTGGGCACCGCGATCGGGATACCGCTGACGGCGATCGACCCCAGGATCACCGCCGCCATCTTCGGTGGCGGGTTCGTCGTGCACGAGGCGCTGATCGAGGCAGCGAGACGGATCACCGTCCCGATCCAGTTCCTGCTCCCGTGGGACGACGAGCACGTCGACCGCCAATCCACTCTCACGTTGTTCGACGCCTTCGCCTCGAAGGAAAAGACGTTGCACGCCAACCCGGGCGATCACCGCAACATCCGCTGGTACGGGCTCGACCACGAGTTCTTGCCCCGGCACCTCGGCCGGGTCAGCCCGTCACCGGCCTGACCTGACCGGTATCGGCGTCCGCCTCCGCACCGGACGCCGATACCGCTGCCGCACCCGTCTTACACCGGACCCTCGCGAGCACGGTGCGGCCCACCCGGCGGCCAAGCACCCAAGCCACTGGGACGACTTCGCCAAACTCACGCGCTGGACCTGGAAGACGCGAGGCCGCGGCTAGTCCGCGTTCCAACCGACCCTGACCTCACAGAGAACGTCCACCTGCTCGAGCAGATCGAGGCCGGCTAGTTCGGCTTGGCCGGGACGAACCGGTCGACGAAGTCGAGCGCGGTCTGCGCGACATCCTGCCAGCCGTGGTCGATGGTCAGCGAGTGGCCGCGGCGGGGCATCTTCTTGATCTCGGTGACGCTGGGGTTGCCCTTTTGCCGCTTGTAGGAGGCGTTGGCGATCGCCCAGGGAACCGTGTGGTCGTTCTCCCCATCGAGGATCAGCAGCGGACCCCGATCGGGGTTCATCGTGTCGACCTTCGACTCGGTCCGGGGGTTGAGGTTGGCGTTGGCCATCTGGGCCAGGGCGATCCCCGACCCGGCCACGTGGTAGGTGTCGTACAGGCGCTTCGCCTCGTCATCATCGAGGGCGTTCGTCCAGCCGTACTTGAACTGATCGAAGGTGAGCGTGATGGCTCGGCCTCGATACCGCGGGTTCAATAAGAAAGGTCCACTCGCCTTGAGCGTGGAGAGGGGCAGCGGCAGGACGCCACGAAATACGCCCGGGTCGATGGCAACCGTGGCTGCCGAGAGCCCACGGCCGGCGAGCATCTGGGCGAACAATCCGCCGGTCGAGTGGCCCATCACGGCGGGCTTCTTCTCGAGCTTGCCGATCACATCGGCTGTGTGGTCGGCAACCTGCTTCAGTGTCTTGTTGGCGAGGACGTCCGGGGTCGCCCGCGCCTCTTCAACCGTTTCGGGATCGTCTGGCCAGTCCGGCGTCAGCGGCACGTAGCCGGCCTGCTTGAAGAAGTCCGCCCAGTTGGCCCAGCTGCTCGGCAGCAGCCAGAGGCCGTGGATGAAGACAACCGGAGTGGTACCGGAGGCGTTCGCCGCCTCGATCTCCCTGCTCTCCCGCTCCGAAATGGACACCATGCCGAACTCCTCTCGGTCGCAGCGGAGGATCATCCGACCTAGCGAACCGACGACGAGCTCATCCTACGCAACCCATGCCGGCTCCGGCGATCCCCGACGGTGCCGCGTGTCCCCCACGAGCGCTCCTGCCTCAGGCCGGGCCGAGGACGCAGAACACGTTGCCCTCCGGGTCGGCCAGAACCTTCCACGGGACGTCGCCCTGCCCTACGTCGGCGGGCGTCGCGCCCAGGGCCTCGACCCGGGCCACCTCTGCCGCTTGACCGTCAACGGGGTAGGGCAGCAGGTCGAGATGGACGCGGTTCGACATGTCCTTCAAATCGGGCGTGCGGAGGAACTCCAGATACGGGCCGACGCCCTCGGCCGAACGCAGCAGCGCATGATCGTCGGTCACCTCGTGCAGGGTCCAGTCCATCGCCTCGCCCCAGAACCGGGCCATTGCCCGCGGGTCCGCGCAGTCGACGACCACCGCGGCGATCGGGCCGGTGTCCCGGTAGGTCTCTCGAGGCTCCAGGACGCAGAACACGTTGCCCTCAGGGTCGGCCAGAACTGTCCACGGGAGGTCGCCTTGGCGCACGTCGGCGGGCGTCGCGCCGAGCTCCTTCAGGCGCGCGACCAACTCCGCGTGATGGGCCGCAGAGGTGGTGGCGAGCTCGATGTGCGCGCGGTCTTTCACTGTTTCGGGGTCCGGGACGGCGATGACATCGACGGAGACCGCGTCGGGGACAGGCCAGGCGGAACCCACGGGCGTAACGCTGGTCGCACCGGGTTCCTCGCTGGAAACACCCCAGCCGAGCGCCCCCGCCCAGAACAGGCCCAGCGCCGAGTCATCCCGAGCCTTGAAATTCACCTGAACAAGTCGCAGGGCCATGCCGCCCAACCCTATGCCCAGGTGGACGAGTGTTATGAACCAGCCAGTGGGCCATGCGACACTCCCCGCCCAAGACGCCCCGCCCGGGCCGCCGAGCATTTGGGCGTGTGCCGTCGAGGGCAATCCGGAACGTGCGAACGACACCTACTGAGCTGGCGCCGCCTCGAGCACGAACACGTCGCTCTCGGTCGGCACCGTACGGGTGAGGTCGAAGCCAGCCGCCGCAAGCAACGAGCGGTACTCGTCCGTCGTACGTTCCTGACCGCCTGCCACGACCAGCATGGTGAGGTCGGACAACGCCGTCCGAACGGGGTCTGGAGACTCGTCAAGCAGCTGCTCCACCAACAGCAGGCGACCGTGCGCCGGCATCGAGCGCCGGCAGGTGCGCAGGATCTCGACGGACTCGGCGTCCGGCCAGTCGTGGATCACCGCCTTGAGGAGGTACGCGTCCCCGCCGTCGGGGACAGAGTCGAAGAAGCTGCCCCCGACCACTCGGCAGCGCTGCGACACACCGGTCGCCGACAGCAGCTCGTGCGCGCCGGTCACGACATCGGGCTGGTCGAACAGCACGCCGTTGACCGCGGGGTAGCGCGACAGGATGGCCCCCAATAGCATCCCCCGACCGCCGCCGACGTCGACGACCGTGCCGAACCGACCGAAGTCGTAGGCGTTGACGACCTCATCAGCCACCGCCTGGGACAACGCCGTCATGGCTTCGTCGAAGACCTTCTGCTCGGCGGGGTGCTTGGCAAGATAGTCCCAGACCGACTCCCCGTGGACAGCTGCGAATGCGTTCTCACCCGTGCGAATGCTGTGCTCCAGCGACGCATACGTCTGCCAGTGGAACGGCCGGCCGACCAAGCGCGCCCAGCCGGCGACCGAATGCGGCGCATCGGTCCGGAATGCGTCACCGAGCTCGGTGTTCGCGAACCTCTCGCCGCCGTCGCCGACATAAAGCCCGACCGCTGCCAGCGCGCGCATCAGGCGGGTCAACGAACGTGCGTCCGCTCCCGTGGCCGCAGCGAGCTCGGCCACGCTTCTCGGACCGTCGGCGAGCAGGTCGGACAGCCCCAAGGTCGCGGCGACGTGCACCGCCTGCGATACCTGGTACCCGGTGACCAGGCGGTGTAGCTCTCGGGCCCGGTCGCCGCCACCTTCGCGGTCTCTTTTCTCTCCACCAGTGCTGCTCATGGTGATGACCTCCAAGGGGAACCTTCAGACACCGACGCTAGGCCGCGCGAAGCCGCCAGCGCATCCGAAGGAATGCCCATCTTGAAAAGACCGGCATGGTCAGGTCTGTGTAGAACCTCTTGTTGCAGCCCTTCTGAGAGTTGGTCCTGCACTGCGTCAACCAGTCCGGCGTATTCAACCCAATCCTTGTGCTCGGCGTAGAAGTCTTCCAGCTCAGGACCTGTGAGCGGTGTTGCTCATTGCGTAGCCTGCTGGCGCTCGGGCCTCTCGGACGCAGAGGCGACGGTGTCCGCGGCGCTGCGAGCAACGACGAAACACAATCCGGCCAGCACGAACGTGACTGGGCCGAGCAGGAACCGTTCCCACGGACTTTGGGACAAGATGTTCGCCACCGTTCCAAGCGTCAGCAGCACCACGAGCACCCACGAGCCGATCCGTGCAACTCCGCGGGAAAGCCAAGGGACCCGGACACTCGCGCGCCGCAGGATCAGCGCGGCAGAGACGGCGTACACGACGATAGATGGCGCTGCCGACACGGAGGCCGGCCGAGAGTTGGCCCCCCGGTTGTTCCTCCCCAGGCCGCCTCCCCGAGCGGGGCGCCCGCCGCACGCGTCAGTTGGAAGACGGCCAGGCCGGCAAACCCGACAGTGGCGGCGATCGCAGCCTTCTTGGCGATAGCACTTTCCGCATGGCACTCACCCTCTGAACAGCCATGGACAGATCCGGGATGGTTTCAGCATCCGGCTCGCGACACGGCTGCTGCAGGACGATCGCCAGCGGCTCGCTGCGTCACATCGCCCACAAAGATGCAGAACGGCCCTTGCGTCGCTCCCGGACGCTGTGGCGGTGCTAGCCGATGGTTGTTGCCAGCTCCTGATAGCGAGGGACGAGCTCATTCCACCGCGCCTCCGTGTCGCCGGGCTCGCGCCCGGCGAGGTAGGTGGCCAGATTTTCGGCGTGGATCTGCCACCCGGCCCCGTAGAAGGCAATCTTGTCCAAGGGCATGCCGTGGGTCTCAATGACCAGGATGGTCTGGCCTCCGTCGGCGGTCAGCGTTGCCTCGAGGGTCTGGTCGAAGGGCGGCACGCCACCACCTTGCTGCCAGGACTCGTCGGTTTCCCTGGTCACCACCTGCAGCCGCCGCGGGGGTTCGCACACCTCCACCCGCCCGACCCCGTGCAAGCCAGCGGCTTCGAGGTACACGTTGAACTGCCCGCCGCGGCGGAGGTCACCCTCGACCTCGCCGTACCAGCGGGCTAGACGGCGCGGATCGGTGAGGGCGGACCACAGGTCGTCGATATCGGTGTCGTAGCGGTCCTCGATGCGTACGACGCCCGTGCCATCGGCTGATCGTAGCCTGCCCAGGACGCGGGTACGGCGACCTGCGTTGTCGGTCATCCGGTGCTCCTTTGTGCTCTTGGTCATCTGGTGCTCCTCTGTTCGTGCTTTCCTCGGGCGACCTCGGTGTGCAGGGCGTCCAGCCGCTGCTCCCACAAGGCCCGGTATCGACCCAGCCATTCATCGACCTCGGCGAGAGGCTGCGGGCGGAGGCCGTAGATGCGCCGCTGCGCCTGCTGGCGAACCTCGACCAGACCCGCCTCACGCAGCACCCGCAGATGCCGGGACACGCCCGGGCGGGCAATCGGCAGCAGGGCCGCCAGCTCACCCGCGGTCGCTTCCCCGTTGGCCAACGCCTCTAGCACCGTGCGCCGGCTCTCGTCCGCCAGTGCCCGCAATACTGCTTCCACTCGATCAATGTATCGACGGGCTTATGTAATCGTCAAGGTACATAAGCGTTCAGGTTCGCTTCGAGCGCTGAACCCTCTCCCACCGCACGCCTTGAACCACCCCATGACACTCCCGGCAGGTAGGCACGAACCGACGCACGCATTTGACTCCCCTCCGTGTCAGGAAGCTGTCCGGAGCGGGGTCGCAGGCTGTGGGGTGGCGGGTCCGGGGAGGCGCTGTGGGCATCATGCGGTGACAACTGCAACCACCCTTGCAACCATGGCGGCCTTGTTTCCAGCCGGGCTGATATTTCTTGGGCGGCATCTGCGCAGGTCAGACCCGCAAGTGCCCGGGACGGGATTCGAACCCGTATGCCTTTCGGCTGCGAGGTTTAAGCTCGCTGCGTCTGCCGTTCCGCCACCCGGGCAGGAGCCAGAGGAGCACCTTACAAGTAGAACCTGGCCACGGACACAGGGTAAGGATGGGTGGGGTGAGTCTGGGCTCGCCGCGCTGGATGTGCCCCGAAGACGCCTGTACGCCGCTCGCGCCCCGGGAGGCCGGCGGATCACCTTCGTTCGGCCCGCCAGGTCGATCGAGTTACCCGTGGGCTGGGTGGGTGGCTGGAACTACCTACAGGTAGACCTTGCGCGGGTAGATGGCGTGGGCGCCGGCTACCCGGTCCAGGAAGAGCTGCCCGGTGCAATGGTCTATTTCGTGTTGGACGGCTCGGGCTTCGAAGGCGTCGGTGGTGAGGGTTACCTCGTCTTTGGTCCCTGGGAGTACTCCGGTGACGGTCAGGCGGGTGGCTCGTTTGACGTCGCCGGTGAGGTCGGGGACGGACATGCAGCCTTCGCGGGCCTTTTCCTTGCGGGTGGCCTCGACTACGACGGCGTTGCAGAGGACGAAGACGCCGTGGCAGGTGCGGGTCTTGGGGTGGCCCGTCACGTCGAGGGCGAACATCCGGGCCGCCACACCCACCTGGGGTGCAGCCAGACCGACACAGCCGGGTGAGACGCGCATGGTGGCGACCAGGTCGGCGGCGAGGGTGACCATCACCGGGTCGAGGGGGTCGATCTCGGCGCCGTCGTTGGCGAGTACTGGGTGCGGGGCGCGGACCACCTCCAGGACATCTCCGGTGATACCGAGCTGGGCTGGACTCCAGCTGGCTAGGGCGTGGTTGAGGTGTCCGAGAGTCACAGGTCGTCGCTCTCGGCCGGGCGCAGGGTGACGCCCACGCCGAGTTCCTCGGCTGTGATCTCCAAGGCTCGTTGCAGCATGCCGAGCGCGGCGGTGGGCGGGAGTTCGACCTCGGCCGTGAGGACGTACAGCTGGCCGCTGAGCCGGGTGGTCAGGTCGGTGATGGTGCCGCCGACGGACGCGATCATCCGGGTGATCGCGGAAACGATGCCGGGGCGGTCGGCGCCGTGGACGCTGAGGATGTACGGCGGTCCGATCGGCGCGTGGGCGTGTTCGGGACCCATCTGGCGCACCGTGATGACGAGTTCCCCGCGGAGCGGCTCGACCGCCTCCTTCACCTCGGGCAGGGAGCCCGAGCAGACGATCATCATCGCGAAGTGGCCGCGCAGGAGCGTCATGGTCGAGTCCTCGAGGTTGACCCCGGCCTGCGCGAGGGCCTCGGTGACGTCGGCGATGATGCCCGGGCGGTCCGGGCCGATGACGGTGACGGCGAGCTGACTCATGGGCGGAAACCTACCCGGACCAAAGTCTCGACTCCGCACGACTTCGGTATCCGGACGGGCCGGGCGGACCCTCGAGGCGCCCTGAGCTGGCTAGATTCGACCTATGGCCGGTACCGACATCCGCAGCGCAGGCCGCCGTCCCAGGCGCAGCGCGCGCGACTGGGTCGTGGACACCCTGGCCTTTGCCTTCGCGGTGATCTGCGGCTTCCTGCTGTACGAGGACGGACGGCACGACCCGATCTCGCCGGACCTGCTCGCGCTCGACTTCTTCGCCGGGATGGCACTGTGCCTCGCGCTGTGGTTCCGAAGGCGCTGGCCGGTCCAGCTCGCGCTGGTCGCGGCGCTCGTGTCCACCTTCTCCGACACCGCGGGCGTGGCCACGCTGCTGTTGATGCTGACCGTCGCCATCCACCGGCCCTGGCGGACGACCTGGATGGTCTTCGGCGTGAACGCGCTCTGCCTGCTGATCTATGTCCAGGTCCGCCCGAAAGAGGACCCGCTGGGGATCACCATCGGCTTCGCGGTCGCGTTCTACCTGGCCACAGCCGGCTGGGGCTTCTACATCCGGTCCCGTCGCCAACTGGTGCAGACGCTCAGGGACCGGGCGGATCGGGCAGAGACGGTGGCGCGGCTGCAGGCGCAGCAGGCGCAGATGCGAGCTCGGGAGGAGATCGCCCGAGAGATGCATGACGTGCTGGGTCATCGTCTGTCGCTGCTCAGCGTGCATGCGGGTGCCCTGGCCTATCGCCCCGATGCGACCACCAGGGAGGTCGCCGGGGCCGCGGAGATCATCCGGGCCAGCGCACACCAGGCGCTGCAGGATCTCCGCGAGGTGATCGGCGTACTGCGCGCGCCCGTCGGCGAACTGCCGCAGCCTACCTTCGCGGACCTCCCGGTGCTGGTCGAGGACTCCCGCCGCGCCGGGCTGCCCGTCGATCTGCACTTCGATGCCACCGGCAGTCCGCCAGACCACGTCGGGCGTACGGCGTACCGGATCGTGCAGGAAGGGTTGACCAACGCGCTCAAGCACGCGCCGGGCGAACCGGTCCAGATTCGGGTGGTCGGTGCTCCGGGCAACGGGTTGAGCGTGGAGGTCAAGAACCCGGCCGACGGCAGGCGACCAGGAGAAGGACAGGGGCTGATCGGTCTGCACGAGCGGGCCCAGTTGGTCGACGGGCGCCTCGAGCACGGCCGCACCTCCGAGGGCGAGTTCCGCCTCGCCGCCTGGCTACCGTGGCCTGCATGACCATTCGGGTGTTGATCGTGGATGACGATCCACTGCTGCGCGCAGGGCTGAAGATGATGCTCGGCGGCGCCCCGGACATCCGGGTGGTCGGCGAGGCGGGTGACGGCAGCGGCGTCCAGGCGCTGATCGACCGGCTCTCCCCCGACGTCGTGTTGATGGACATCCGGATGCCCGGCACCGACGGCCTGACCGCGACCGAGACCATCCGATCCCGTCCCAGCGCGCCGGAGGTGGTCATCCTGACCACGTTCGACGCCGACGAGCACGTACTGCGCGCGCTCCGCGCGGGCGCGGCCGGGTTCGTCCTCAAGGACACCCCGCCGGCCGAGATCGTCGAGTCCGTACGACGGGTCGCCGGCGGGCAGCCGGTGTTGTCGCCGACGGTGACGAAGCGGCTGATCTCGAGGGTCGCGGCGTCCGGGCACGACCAGCGCAAGACCAAGGCGACGAGCCGGCTGGACGGGCTGAACGACCGGGAGCGCGAGATCGCCGTCGCGGTCGGCGAGGGCAAGTCGAACGCGGAGATCAGCGCGACGCTCTACCTCAGCGTGCCGACGGTGAAGACCCACGTGTCGCGGATCCTGACCAAGCTCGACCTGAACAATCGGGTACAGATCGCGCTGCTGGTGCGCGATGCCGGTCTCCTGGACGACAGCCGCTGATCACCTGCCAGTCACTCGTCCGGAATAGCCTGAGGGAGCGGGGGCGGCCGGCGACGTCCCGATCGTGCCGTACGTCGGGGAGGTGGACTCGTCGCCGACGGCGGACACCACCGACACGAAGTACGCGAGCAACTTCAGCCACGCACAGGAAGTCGCGAAGCCCGGCCGGTACACCGTCACCCTGGAGAACGGGGTGAAGTCGGACCTGGCGGTCACCACTCGCGCGGGTGTCGGCGAGTTCGGGTTTCCCACCACCGGCCCGGCCAATCTCCTCTTCCGCACGTCGAACTCGCTGAACGGTAGCGAGGACGCGGAGATCTCGATCGACGCGGCGAAGCGGAAGGTGACCGGGTCCGTGCTGACCGGCGCAGATCGGCGGGGCCGCGGCTCCGGCGGCTACGTGAGTTCGCGCCCAGCGCCAAGGTCCGACGCGGATCGGCATCTCCTACGTGAGCCTGGCCGGCGCCGAGCAGAACCTCGCGGCCGAGGTCAGCCGTCGCGCGACCGTCGACCGGCTCGCCGCCGACGGTTACCAGGAGTGGAAGAAGGAACTGCAGAGCATCCGGATCACCGGTGGGTCGGACGCGCAGCGAACCACCTTCTACACCGCGCTCTACCACTCGATGCTGCAGCCGAACATCTTCAACGACGTCGACGGGCGCTACCTGGGCAGCGACCAGCAGATTCACCGCTTCGCCAAGGGGCAGCGAGCGCAGTACGGGACGTTCTCGGGGTGGGATCAGTATCGGGCGCACATCCAGTTGCTGGCGTTGCTGAAGCCAGAGATCTCCGGCGACTTCGCGCAGTCGATGTCCTAGTTCGCCCAGCAGAACAAGGGGATCTGGGACCGCTGGCTGCACAACAACGGCGCCACCCACGTGATGACTGGTGATCCGACGGCGCCGACGCTCGCGACATTCGCGGCGATGGGCGTGCGAAACTTCGATGCCCGGGGCGCCTATGCGTCTTTGGTGCACCAGGCAACCGTCCAGAACTCCGAGGCAGAGAACGACGGTGATTGCCCCGGACAATGCACCGAGCAACGACCTGCGCTCGACACGTACCTGACGAAGCACTATGCGCCGCAGGATGCCTGCCACTGCTGGGGTGGTGCCGCCGAGACGCTGGAGAACTCACTCGCCGACTTCTCCCTGGCGCAATGGGCGAAGCGGATCGGCCAGCCGGACGGCGACCTGGCAGAGCGTGGGACTTAATGGAAGAACACGTTCGACCCGGCCGTGGGATACCAGCGGGCCCGGAAGGCGGACAGGACCTGGCAGCCCGGGTTTACCCCGTCGACCGATGTCGGCTTCGCGCAGGGATCGAGCGCGACCTACACGTGGATGGTCCCGCAGGACGTCTCCGGACTGGCGGCGGCGATGAACGGCAACGCAGTACAGAGGCTGGACGGGTTCTTCCACGACGAGGCCGGGAACTGGGCGGTCAAGGGCGGGAGCGCGCTCAGGTATGACCCGACGTGTTCGCGGCGATCGGACTGTTCCCGCGGACGCCGGGCCGGGCGGAACTGCTGGTCGGGAGTCCCCCTGTTCCCGAAGGTCGAGCTGCACCGGAGCAACGGAGTACGGCTGACTGTCGAGGCTCCGGAGACGTCGGACGCCAACCAGTATGTGCAGTCGCTGACGCTGAACGGCAAACCGCGCGCCGAGTCCTGGCTGCCGGTGTCGTTCATCACTCACGGCGGCAGGATCAGCGCGCGGATGGGAGCGGCCTCCTTGAACTGGGGCACCGCTCCCGTGGACCACTAGGAGTCAGTCGCCCGGCGGAACTCCTCATTGGGGGTCTGGAGGCTGCCGAGGCTGGTGACCTCGCGGCGGAAGAACAGCGCCAGCGTCCAGTCCAGGATGACCCGGGACTTGCGGTTGAAGGTGGGGACCCGGGAGACGTGGTACGTCCGGTGCAGGAACCAGGCCGGCCAGCCCTTCACCTTCACGCCGTACAGCTGGGCGACGCCCTTGTGTAGGCCGAGGCTCGCGACCGAGCCGACGTACTTGTGCTTGTAGTCCTGCGGCTGCTGCCCGTCGACTACCCGGAGGATGTTCTCCGCGAGGCGGCGCGCCTGGCGGACCGCGTGCTGGGCATTCGGGGCGCAGTACGCGCCGGTCTCGGAGGTGAGGTCGGGCACGGCCGCGTTGTCACCGGCGGACCAGGCGTCCTCGACGCCCTCGATCCGCAGGTTCGGCAGGCACTTGACCCGGCCCTTCTCGTCCAGCGGGAAGCCGGTGCTGGCCAGCGCCGGGTTCGCCTTCACGCCGGCGGTCCAGACGATCGTGTCGGAGTCGAACTCGTCGCCGTCGCTGAGGATCACGTGACCCTTCTCGCAGGACTCCAGCCGGGTCTCCAGCTTGATGTCCATGTTGCGCTTGCGGAGCTGCTCGACCGTGTACTGACCGAGCTCCGGGCCGACTTCGGGCAGGATCCGGTTGGTCGCCTCGACGAGCACCCAGCGCATGTCCTCGGGCTGGATGTTGTCGTAGTACCGCGTGGCGTAGCGGGCCATGTCCTCGAGCTCCGCGAACGCCTCGACCCCGGCGTACCCACCGCCGACGAAAACGAAGGTCAGCGCGGACTTGCGCAGCGCCGGGTCGGGCTGGGACGACGCAACGTCCAGCCGGTCGAGCACCTTGTTGCGCAGGGCAATGGCTTCCTCGACGTTCTTGAAGCCGGTAGCCTCCTCGGCCAGCCCCGGGATCGGCAGCGTGCGGGCGATCGAACCGAGCGCGACGACCACCTGGTCGTAGGCGAGGTCGTAGTCCGGACCCTCCTCCGGCATCACCTTGGCGACCTTGTTCGCATGGTCGATCCCGGTCACCCGGCCGGTGACCACCCGGCAGCCCTTGAGGGTCTTCCGCAGCGGCACCACCACGTGCCGCGGTTCGACCGAGCCGGCCGCCGCTTCGGGCAGGAACGGCTGGTACGTCATCACCGAGCGAGGGTCGACCACGGTGACCCGGATCTTGCCCCGGCGAGCGGCCTTGCGCAGGCCGTACGCGGTGTACATCCCGACGTAACCGCCCCCGACGACGAGGATGTGCGGTACCTGGGCTGCCATGCTCTTCACTCTCCCTGAGTGCAGTCCTAACTTCATGTCCACTTCAGGATAGCGGGCTCGTGAAAACTTTCACAATCCCTCTTCCGGGTGATCTCACCTACCGGGAGGGCCCCTCGTTCGAGGGTCTCCATGCCCTATCGTGCGGCCTCTCGCCGCCCACACCTACAACCCGGAACCACCGTCTCGCCACCCGATACACAACCGCAAGACCGGTACGAGAAACCACATGCCTGGGCCAGGTGCTCCCGCCGAGCGGATAGCCAGTTCACCCGACAGAGTGCGCTGTTCCCAGCCTGTGGAGCGCGCGGTTGTACCCCTGGCATAGGCGGAGGTGGTTCGCGGTCTCCGCTGCGTGATGGTGCTAGTCGTGCTGGTGCGCGTCAAGAGCGCCTTTGGCGTCCCTTCGGGATCGAAACAAGTTTCGACTCTTGACCCACCCCATCCCGACCAGGGAAGGACGCAGCTACGCGGATCCCGCGCAGAGGTCTGAGCCGGGTCGGGGTGGGGTGCACCGGGCGACGGAGGTTTGAGCCGGGTCGGGGTGGTGTTTCCGGGGGTGGGTGTACGGACCGACAGGTAGTACTGGGGGTGGTCGCGGAGGTTCCAGGCGTGGGCGGCGCGTCGGGGTGGTGTGTGCGGCGACAACTTCCGTCGGTACGCCGGCGGGCCCCGGGCGTGGGTGTTCGCCCCGAGGAGTGGTGGTTGCGGCCATTCGGGGGCTGGTGCTGACAGGTTGTTCGACCGCTGGCGGGTTGTTCGACCACTGGCAGGTTGTTAGCCGGCTGGCCCGTTGTTCGGCCACCTGTGGCTATTCGCGGGTCCGCTGGCGGGTCGTTCGCCGGCTGGCGGCTCGTAAGGCGCCAGCGGCCGAACAACCCGACATCGGGAGGCCAGTCGCCGGGCTGGGCCCGAACGGGGTGCGGTGGTGGGGACCTCGGACACCTTCTGGGGGGTGTGACGCCGGACGGCGGTGCGGTTGGGGGGACCTCGGACACCCTGTGGGGCCCAGGGACAGGTCATGTCGTGTCCGAGGTCGCGACTTGGTGTCCGAGCCCGCACTTTGTGCACCGGTTGAGTGTCCGGCTCGCCGGGATCTGCTCAGGTGGTGCACAGGGTGCCGGTTTCGGGAGCCCCGCGGCCCGAGCAAAGGAACACCCCGAACTTCGGGGCGATGCAGCTCCCCGAGCTTCTAAGCAAGGCAGCTCCCCGAACGTCTGGCAAGCCAACTCCCCGACGTTTGGGCGAAGGAGCTCCCTGGGCCTTGTCGCCACACCTCTCAGCGGCTCCGGGATAGCTGCGTTCCTTCCCTGGTCGGGGTGGTGTGGGTCCAGAGTCGGAACTTGTTCCGATCCCGAAGGGACGCGAAGCGCTCTTGACGCACATCACCCCGACCAGCACCATCACGCAGCCCGGGGACGCAACCACCTCCGCCCATGCCGGACGCGACCACCTCAGCCCCAAGCCGGTGGAACCACCAGAGGCTGTTCTGGAACATCAGAGCCCAGCGAGTTCCTTGGCTCGGGTCATTACGGTGTCGAGCATTGGTTCGGTTAGTTTGCCGGTGAAGGTGTTTTGCTGGCTGGGGTGGAAGCAGCCGAGGACCACGACCTCGCCGTACGGGCCGGGGATCGGGTACTCGACCGCGTGGCCGAACTTCGGGCGGGGCTTCGGTACTGCGCCGCCTACCGACTGCAGGGCGTTCAGGAGGGCGTCGAAGCCGAATTTGCCCAGGCATACGATCGCCCGGGTGGACGGGAGCACCAGTTCGAGTTCGCGGCGGAACCATGGGGAGCAGGTGTCGCGTTCCTCCGGGGTCGGCTTGTTCGCGGGTGGAGCGCAGCGGACCGCCGCCATCATCCGGGCGCCGAGCAGCCTCAGCCCGTCCCCCGCGTGCTCGCTCGTCGGCTGTGTGGCCAGGCCGACCCGGTGGAGCGAGGCGAACAACCAGTCGCCCGAACGGTCGCCGGTGAACACCCGGCCGGTCCGATTCCCGCCGTTCGCGGCCGGCGCGAGACCGGCGATCAGCACCCGCGGCTCGGGATCTCCCCAGCCGGCGATCGGCCGGCCCCAGTACGGCTGGTCCGCGAACGACTTTCGCTTGCTCAGGGCAACCTCTTCACGCCACTCCACCAGCCGCGGGCACGCCCGGCACACGGACACCCGCGCGTCCAGCTCTGCCAGTTCGTCGGTCTGCGCCAGCTCGACGACGTCTGCCGTACTCCGAGCCACCGGAGTACGCCGTACCGCGGGATCCTCGGGCCACCCCGTCCCCGGCGGCACCGGGCTCTCGAACAACTCCCCCGTCAACGGGTGCGGCAATCGCATACCAGCCACCTTAGGGTGTCCGGATGACAGTGATCGGTGTCGTCGCGGCAGCAGTCGGCGGCGTCGAACAACTCCGCGAGGGCCTCGTCCAGCCGCTCATCCAGCGAGGCCACCAGGTCGCGGTCACGCTGACCCCAACAGCCGCAAGCTGGTTCGATCCACACGAGCTGAGCGACCTGGAGAAGCTCACCGGCCTGCCGGTGCGATCCCACCCGAGAATGCCCGGCGAGCAGCGCCCGCATCCACCGATCGATGTCTTCGTGGGAGCACCGCTGAGCGCCAACTCCGTGGCCAAGCTGGCGCTGGGGGTCGGCGACAATCAGGCGCTCACGGTCTTGTCCGAGGCCCTCGGGACCACGCCCATAGTCGTCTTCCCGCGCGTCAACGCGGGCCACGTGCGGCATCCCGCTTGGGCGGGACACCTGAACGCGTTGCGCGCCGCGGGTGCAGCGCTGATCGAGTGGCATCCCCTGGAACCGCGGGTGGAAAGCGGTGGCCGGGAGCTGCCGTGGCGGGAGATCCTGGACGCCGTTGAACGGATCGGGTGAGGGGCGCGGGATGGATGCCGAGGTTGCCGGCAACAGAGCTGCTTGGGAGATCGCTTCCCAGAAGCACGTTCGGGAGTACGACGAACTGCTGACTGCGGCGGCCGAAGCGGAGCTGCTGGAGAGGGAGCTCCGGTTGTTGCGTGAGGTGCTCCAAGCCAGGCCTGCGGTGGTGCATTTGCAGAGTGGGCATGGGCTGGATGACGTTGCGTTGACAAAGGCGGGGGCACGGCAAGTTGTCGGGGTCGACTACAGCGTGACGGCGGCTACTGCGGCTCAGCGGAGGGCCATCCAGCTCGAAACCAACTGCCGGTACGTCGTCGCCGAGGTGCCGGGCGTGCCCTTGCGGGATGGATGCGCCGAGCTGGTTTACACCGGCAAGGGCGCGCTGATCTGGATGCGGGACATCGGGGCCTGGGCGGCTGACGTGGCACGCCTGCTGAAGCCGGGCGGGCAGTTGTTCGTGTACGAGGCGCACCCGATGGTGCCGTTGTGGAGCTGGGACGAGGACGAGCCGAGGATCCGGGCGGACCGGAGCTACTTCGGCCGCTCGCACATCAACGACAGCTTCCCCGCCAACGGTGCCCGGGAGTGGCAGTGGTCCCTCGGCGAAATCATCTCCGCCGTAGTGGCGGCCGGGCTCGAGATCTCCTCGGTGGAGGAGTATCCCGAGCCCTTCTGGCAACCAGCGGGTGTCGATGCGGCCGCTTGGCAGGGCCGCCTGCCGAACACCTTCTCGCTACTCGCCCGGCGCCGCTGAGGCTCCCGCCAGTACCAGCTCCGGGTGTGCGGCGGCCCGGCGGCGCGCGGTGGGTACGAGCAGCGCGAGGACGACGGCGACGGCCGAGATGACCGCCAGCAGCGCGAACGCGTCCGTGTAGCCGGACTCGAACGGCAGCCCGTTGGCCTGCAGGTGGCTCGTCACGATCGAACTGACCACCGCGGTACCGATCGCGCCGCCGATGGTGCGGATGTTCGCGTTCATGCCGCTCGCAGCCCCGGTCTGGCTCATCGGCACGTTCTGCACGATCAGACTGGTCATCGAGGCGTACGCCAGCCCGATGCCGAGCCCGAACGACGCACCCGCGAGCGCGACCTGCCACGCCTGGTCGTGGAATCCGGCGAAGGCCACGCAAGCGATCAGGCTGAACACCGACCCGAGCACCAACTGCGCCTTCACGTCGAAGCGAGGAGCGATCGGCCCGCTCAGCGACCCGGCGACAGCCATCGCCACCAGCATCGGCAGCATCAACAGTCCGGCCCGAGTCACCGTGGCGCCGAACCCGTACCCGGCAAGCGTCGGGATCTGCATGAACTGCGGCACGAACGCGTAGGCGGCGAACATCCCCGCCCCGAACAGCAGCGCTACCAGGTTGGTGGTCCAGACCGCCGGCAGCCGCAGCATGCGCATGTCGATCAGCGGATTGCGCGACCGGAGTTCAACGGTGATCCAGCCCGCCACCAGCACCACGGCCAGGACGAGCAGGCCGATCGTCTGCACCGACGCCCAGCCCCACGCCGCCGCCTTGCTGAGCGGCAGCAGCAGCGCCACCAACCACCCGGACAGCAGTACTGCGGCCAGCCAGTCGATCCGGCCCGGCGCCCGGGACGGCGACTCCGGCACGAACCGGAAAGCGGTGAACGCGGCCAGAACGACGACCAGGAAGGGGATCCAGAACAGCCAGCGCCAGTTCAGCGCCTGGATGACGGGCCCGGCCAGCACGATCCCCAGACCGCCGCCCGCCGCGATGACGGCCGACACGATGCCGACCAGCGACGGCACCCGCTCGCGCGGGAACTCGTCGCGGATGATTCCGAACGACAGCGGGAAAATGGCGCCGCCGAGTCCCTGCACCACCCGCCCGACGATCAGTACGCCGGCCGTCGGGGCGAGCGCGGCGATCAGGCAACCGGCGGCGACGGCGCCGAGGGCGATCAGCAGGGTGCGCTTCTTGCCGATCATGTCGCCGATCCGGCCGAGCAGCGGGGTCGCCACCGAGGCCGCGAGCAGCCAGGCGGTGAGGACCCAGGTGACGGTCCCCTGACTGGTGTGCAGGTCGCGCTGAATGATGGGCAACGCGGGGCTGACCAGCGACTGCAACATCGAGAAGGCGGCAGTGGCAGAGGCCAGCACCAGCAGAGTGATCCGCGGGGAGGACGCGTTTCCAGGCATGACGAAGTCCTTCGAGGTTGATGAGCTCACGGCGGCCGCGGCGTTCGGCGGCGCGGGTGTGAGAGACGCCCCAGTGGTAAAGTCGAGGCGTGCCTCCACTATAACGGAGGGATGCCTCCGTTTCTAGTCGTTAGGGTGAACGAGGTGACAGACAAGACACGCACGATCCTCCGGGCAGCGGTCCAGCGACCGACGCGCGCCGACGCGCGCCGCAACTTCGACGCCTTGCTCGCCGCCGCCCGCGACGCCTTCGCCGAGCAGGGCACCGGCGCGTCGCTGGAGGAGATCGCCCGCCGGGCCGGCGTGGGCATCGGGACGCTCTATCGCAACTTCCCGACCCGCCAGCACCTCTTCGACAGCGTCTACTTCGGCGAGGTCGAGGAACTCTGCGACGCCGCGGACGACGTCGCCGACCTGCCGCCCTGGGAGGCGCTGACCACCTGGCTGCGCCGCTTCGTCGGGTACGCCGCCACCAAGCGCGCGATCTACGAGTCGCTCAACCGCGACTCCGAGATGTTCAAATCCGCCCGCGTCGCGATGTACGAGGCGGGAGAACCGCTGCTGGTCCGCGCGCAGGAGGCCGGTGAGGCCCGCACCGACATCACCTTCGACGACGTACTGCGGATGGTCAGCGGCCTCACCGCCGCCGGGTTCGTCGACGACCAGCAGCGCGAGCGCGTACTGGCAATCGCCCTGGACGGCGTCCGAGCCCGCTAGTGCGCCGCAAGCGCCAAGGAACACCCGACGCGGGGCACTAACCCGCCGACTCCCCCAGGGCCAGCGCGACACCGTCGAGGATGTCGTGCTCGGACACCACGACCTCGTCGTAGGCGAGATCCCCGGCGATCCGGTCGTGGATCCGCTGCAGGATCAGCGCCCCGGCGCCGATCACATCCACCCGCCCGGGATGGATCGCCCGTACTTCGGAACGCGCCATCCGGGTCGACCCCATCAGCCACGACGTGGTGTCGAGCAGCACGTCGGCCGGGATCCGCGAATGGTGGATCGCGCCCGGGTTGTACTCCTTCAATCCCAGCGCGACCGCGGCCACGGTGGTCACCGTGCCCGCGACCCCGATCAGGCAGCGCGCCTCGGACAGCGGGACGACCGTGGAGTCGAGCAACTCGTCCACGTCCTTGGTCGCTGCGGCCATCTCCTCGACCGAGTGCGGGTCGGACGGCAGGTGCCGCTCGGTCATCCGGACGGAGCCCATGTCGAGCGACTCCGCCGCGATGACGCCGGACTCGTCACCCAGGATCAGTTCCGTGGAGCCCCCGCCGATGTCGGTCACAAGGTACGGACCGGGCAGTTCGAGCTCAGCGAGTCCGCTGGTCGCGCCACGGAAGCTCAACGCGGCCTCCTCGGCCCCGGAGATGATGTCCGGCTCCACTCCGAAGCGGGCGGCGACTCCGGCGAAGAACTCGTCGCGGTTGCTGACGTCGCGGGCCGCGGAGGTCGCGACGAACCGCAACCGCTCGACCCCGGCCGCGCGGACAGCCTCGGCGTACTCGGCGCAGGCCGCGAAGGTCCGCAGCAAGGCGTCGTGAGCGAACGCGCCGGTCGAGTCGACTCCCTGGCCGAGGCGGACGATCTGCATCCGCCGGTCGATCTCGGTCAGGCCGCCGTCGGCGTAGTCGGCGATCAGCAGGCGGATCGAGTTCGTCCCGCAGTCCACCGCGGCGACGCGGACGGGGGCGGCCGCAGTACCGGAATCAGACACAGCGTCAGACACAGGGGCCCCGACGGCCCCAGTCGGGGAGCATCTCCAGCGCTTCGTCGCCGAGCGGATTCACGCCCGGCCCGGCGGCGAGCGAGTGACCGACCAGGACGTGCAGGCACTTCACCCGGGTCGGCATCCCGCCGGCGCTGATCCCCCTGATCTCGGGGACGTCGCCCAGCAGTTCGCGCCGGGCCAGGTAGTCCTCGTGGGCGGCCCGGTACTGCGCGGCCAGATCGTCGTCGGTGGCGAGGCGGTCCGTCATCTCCTTCATCACGCCCTCGGCCTCGAGCCGGCCGATCGCCGACGCGAGCCGCGGGCAGGTGACGTAGTACGTGGTCGGGAACGGGGTCCCGTCCGGCAGCCGCGGCTCGGTCTCCACCACGTCGGGCAGACCACACGTGCAACGGTGCGCGATCGATCGGATCCCGCGGGCGGTCCGGCCCAGCTGTGCGCTGACTGCCGTCTCGTCCTCAGGCGTTACGGTCACCTGCTGCCCTTCGGTGGTGCGGTCAGAACGGGCTTGGGCGTCGGTTTCGGCGGTGTCGGCGTGGCCGACTGGGCCGGTTTGCCGGCGCCCTCGACGCTCCCCCAGAGCTTGGTGTACCAGGTCGGCTTCTGTGTGTCGGCCTGCGGATCAGCCGGTCCGGCCGGCTCGGGCGGCGCTCCGACGGGCTTGCCGTCGGCGCCGATCACCCGGTACCCGATCTCGCCGGGCATCACCCAGCCGAGGCGCTGCCTGGCCTGGGCCCGGACGTACGCGTCGTCGTTCCAGCGGGCGATCTCGTCGTCCAGCTGGCCGACCCGCTTCTCCCGGTCCCGGATCTCCTGCTGCAGCGCGCTGATCTGCTGGTGCTGGTCGAACCACACCCGCAGGCTCTGCGCGTAGGACACGATCAGCGCACCGAGCACGAGCAGCACAACGGCTGCCCGGCCGGTGAGGTTGCGGGAACCCCGGGTCCGGGCCGGGCCGGCCGGAGTTCCCGTCGTACGGCGTTTGGGCTGGTTCCCGTCCCGGCGGGCAGGTGGACGTGACTGGCTGCGACTCGTCGGTCGCGAGCCTGGACGTGCACCTGGATCCCGGCGGGAGGACATCCAAAAACCTTAGCCCGGTCAGCCCTTGAATCGCGGGAATGCCGAACGACCGGCGTAGCGGGCCGCGTCGTCGAGCTCCTCCTCGATCCGGAGCAGCTGGTTGTACTTCGCGGTGCGGTCGGACCGGGCCGGGGCGCCGGACTTGATCTGGCCGCAGTTGGTGGCGACGGCGAGGTCGGCGATCGTGGTGTCCTCGGTCTCACCGGAGCGGTGGCTCATCATGCAGGTGAAGCCGTTGCGGTGCGCCAGGTCCACGGCGTCCAGGGTCTCGGTCAGCGAGCCGATCTGGTTCACCTTGACCAGCAGCGAGTTCGCCGCCTTCTCGGTGATGCCGCGCTGCAGCCGCTCGACCTGGGTGACGAACAGGTCGTCGCCGACGAGCTGGGTCTTGTCACCGAGCTGGGCCGTGATGCTCTTCCAGCCGTCCCAGTCCTCCTCGTTCAGCGGGTCCTCGATCGACACGATCGGGTACGACGCGACCAGGTCGGCGTAGTACGCGATCATCTCGTCGGCCGACTTCTTGCCGCCCTCGAAGGCGTACACGCCGTCGGTGTGGAACTCGCTCGCGGCCACGTCCATCGCCAGCGCGATGTCCTCGCCGGGCTTCAGGCCGGCCCGCTCGATCGCGACCAGGATCAGGTCCAGCGCGTCGCGGTTGCTCGGCAGGTTCGGGGCGAAGCCGCCCTCGTCGCCGAGACCGGTGGACAGGCCCTTCTCCTTCAGCACCGCCTTCAGCGCGTGGTAGACGGTCGCACCCTGCATCAGGGCGTCGGAGTACGTCGACGCGCCGATCGGGGCGATCATGAACTCCTGCACGTCGACGTTGCTGTCCGCGTGCGCGCCGCCGTTGAGGATGTTCATCATCGGCACCGGGAGCACGTGCGCGTTCGGGCCGCCGACGTAGCGGTACAGGTCCAGACCGGCGCTCTCGGCGGCGGCCTTGGCCACCGCGAGGCTGACGCCGAGGATGGCGTTCGCGCCCAGCTTGGCCTTGTTCGGCGTACCGTCCAGGTCGATCAGGGCCTGGTCGATCAGCCGCTGCTCGTGGACGTCGTAGCCGACGATCTCCTTGTCGATGTCCTCCAGGATGGCCGTGACGGCCTTCTGGACACCCTTGCCGCCGTAGCGGGACTTGTCCCCGTCACGCAGCTCGACGGCCTCGAACTGGCCGGTGGAAGCACCGGAGGGCACCGCCGCCCGGGCTACGGTGTCGTCGTCGAGGAGAACCTCGACCTCGACAGTGGGATTGCCTCGCGAGTCAAGAATCTCGCGGGCGCCGACGGCCTCGATGGTGGCCACATCTACTCCTCTGTTCACACCTTGATGTCAGTCCCGACAATAACGGCCAGACCAGCCGACCTAGTGGACCGCGTCGGCCTTTTGGATAAGGCGGATCGCTTCGGAAGGGACCGACCGGACCAGCAGGACCCCATTCGGCGCTTCGAAAACCGGCTGGCCGAGCTTGGCGGGGTCGATGCCGAGCAGGACGTCGACCGCGGATCGCCTGCCCACATGGCTGTTTCGGGCCGGCGCCAGGTGCACATGCGTACGTCGTCCCGGCCGCAAGCCCTCCCGGGTGATCGCCTCCAGCGCGGCCGTGTTCGTGCCGTGCCAGAGCAGGTCTGCGGGAATCACCCGTCGCCAACTGTTCTCCAAAGCTTCCCGGGTGACGGGCATCCCGGCAGCGGAATGACCCTGGCAAGCGCGAATCCGGTCGCCGTCCACCTGCAGCCGCGCCTTGTCGTTCTGCTCGACGGCGGCGGCGAGCGCAGTACGGTCCATCCGGAGTAGCTCGCAGACGTCCTCGATCATGGCCCAGCCGTCGGGGGTCATCGCGAGTCCGCGCTCACCGGCGGTGTGCCGGAGTAGTCGGGACAACTGTCGGCTGGCCTGGCTCACACCACGAAGCGTGTCAGCAGGGTCCGCAACGTGTCGAGGCGGTTGTCGGCGGGCCGGTTCCGGCGGGTGACGAGGTAGTAACGGATCGGCGGCAGATCCTTGATCGGGATGGTCCGCACCGTGGCCGGAGTACGGACGAAGCCGTTCACCACGGCGGGGGCGATCCCCATCCGGACGAAGTGGACCAGCAGAACCCAACCCTCCGCCTCCACCGCGACAGACCAGTCGACCCCGGCGTCCAGCAGGCTCCGCTCCAACTGCCGGCGGTGCGGCCGAGTCTGCGGCGGCACGACCAGCGCCTCCCCCTGGAGATCCTTCAGCCGAACCGTACGCCGGTCCGCCAGCCGATGGTCAGGACGAACCACCAGCACCTGCGAGTACTGCGTCAGCAACTCGCACTCGAGGTCGTCGGGCGGAATCGTGAGGGCAGTGACCCCGACATCGGCTGTTCCGTCCCGGACCGCCGCCACGGTGGCATCGGAGTCGGTGGTCATCAGGCGCAGGCCGAGTTTGCGGTCGAGATAGCGGCGGAGCACGTCGCCGATGACGTACAGGTAGGCCCCGGAGCCGGCGGCCAGGACGAGTGGTCGCGGCTGCAACGCGTCCAGGCCTTCGAGAAACGCGGCCGCGCGAGAACGGGTGTCGTTGGCGAAGGCGGCCAGGTGCTCGCCGGTCTGGGTGAGCAGGAGCGTTCGGCCATGGCGTTCGTACACCTGACGGCCGAGGGTCTGCTCGAGCTTGCGGATCCTGGCGTGCAGGGCAGGCTGGCTGACGTGCAACTCGCCCGCGGCGTGGGTGAAGTTGCGATGCTTGGCGAAGACCGCGAACGCTTCCAGATCCTCGGCGACCAGGCGATCCAGAGTCATCAGCTCAGACTATAGCTATCGGGCTGGACAATAGTTCCGCTGAGATGCTGGTCGGCCGCAGGATCGAGGCATGAACAGATTGGGAATAGACATCGGCCGGGTGATCATCGACAGCCCACCCGGCGAGGACACCGCCTTCTTCCACGGCGACCGCGCGACCGTACTGCGAACGCCCTTCGTCCCGGGCGCTTTCGAGGCGATCCCCCGGCTGGTCGAGTTGTTCGACGGTCAGGCCTGGCTGGTCTCCAAGTGCGGCCCGCGGATCCAGCAGCGCTCCCTCGACTGGTTGCACCATCACCGCTTCTTCGAACTGACCGGACTCCCCGCGGACAACGTCCGCTTCTGCCTACGCCGTCCGGACAAGGCGATCCACTGCGCCGAACTCGGCATCACCCACTTCATCGACGACAAAGCCGACGTCCACGAAGCCCTGCACGGCGTAGTACCGAACCGCTACCTGTTCGGCCCGCAGCGCCGTACGCCGGCTGACCTTGTCCACACGCCGGACTGGCCTTCGGCAGAGGCCGCGATCCGCCGGACCCTGGCGGATCGAACGATTTCTCCGGAGTACTTTCTATTTGCGAAAGTGGAAAGTACTCCCTAAGGTTTCCGGTATGGAAAGTGATGCGCGGGAGCAGTTGCAGATCATCGAGCGCGCGGCGGCCGCGCCGTACGTGAACTATCCGGCGACGCCGTGGTGGTACTCGCCGCTCGTCGGGCTCTGGGCCGCGGCCATGATCGGCGCCTTCACCTGGTGGCGCGAGAACACCGCACTGTTCGCCGCCAGTCTGGCCATCCTGATCGCTTTGGAGGGCGCCTTCATCGCCTGGATCCAGCGGCGGCACGGCGCTCTCCCGATGCCGGGCCGCGGCACTCCCCCGGCGGAGATCGGTCGGGTCTGGCGCGGCTACTTCCTGGCTCTGCCGGTGGTCGCAGGGCTGATCGCGCTCGCCTGGTGGCTCGGCGGCGTACCTGTCGCTGCCGTCACCGCGTTCGTCGTGGTCACCGCCGGCCTCGCGTACTACGAACGTCGCTACGGTGTCGCCGCGGCGAAGGTGCGGGAGCGGCTCGCGTGATCAGCGGTCTCGACTCCGTCATCCACGCACCCAAGCGACTCGCGGCCATGGCGGTGCTCGCCAACTCCAGCACCGCGTCGTTCCGTTTCCTCAAGGACTACCTCGAGATCAGTGACTCCGACCTGTCCAAGCACATGTCGGCACTCGAAGCCGCCGGCTACGTCAGCTCCTCGAAGGATGGCCGCGGCCGCGGCGCAACCACGACCTACAAAATGACCCGCCTCGGCCAGAAGGCCTACACAACCCACCGAGACGCCCTCCGAGCCCTGCTGGATGGGCCGCCGGCGTCGGACTAGTGTCCCGTAAGCGGCACTAGGTCAGGAACCGGATTCGGTACTGCGGACCTCGTCGGCGAGGCGGTGCGTCGCTTGGCGCAGCGCCTGCTCCGGGTCGACGCCCACGGCGCGAGCCTGGCGGACGAGATCCAGCAACGCGGCACCGATGCGCTCGTCGTCGGACGCCGGCGGCTCAACCGGCGACGCTGCAGCGGACTCTGGATCAGCCGGCAGCACCTTCGCAGCCCGGCCGAGGACCTTGTCGGCCAGAGCCAGGGCCGGGAGGGCGAGCGGGATACCTTCCAGCACGGAGGTGCGCTGCTTCTCGGCGGCCTTGATGGTCTCCCAGTTCGCCTCGACCGCGGCCGCGTCCGCCGCGGTGACGTCGCCGAAGACGTGGGGGTGACGGCGGACCAGTTTTTCCACGATGTCGGCGGCTACATCGTCGATGGAGAAGCCCTCTTCGGGGGTTTCCTCGGCGATGCGGGAGTGGAAGGCGATCTGGAGGAGGAGGTCGCCGAGTTCCTCGCGGAGGTGGTCGTAGTCGCCGGTGTCGATCGCCTCGAGGGTCTCGTAGGTCTCCTCGAGCAGGTACCGTGCCAGGCTCTCGTGGGTCTGCTCCTGGTCCCACGGGCAGTTCCGCCGGAGCCTGTCCATCACCCGGACCAGGTCGATCAGCCGCGCACCCGGTACGTCGTACGACCCGTGCACGATCTCGACCTGGTACTCCGGGCGCGGCTCGCGGTTCAGTTCGTCCGCGATCACGCGCAGCAGGGCGGGTTCACCGTCCTCGCCGACCAGCCAGGCGACCTGTCCGCCCGAGGCGGCGCTGTCGGTGAGCCAGGTCCACTGCTCGTGCGCGTCACCGAGCACCTGCTGCACGACCAGTCCGGAGCCGATGAGCGCCTGCACGTCGGGGCGTTCCGGGCCGGCGGAGGCGCCGATCGCCGAGGCGTCGCCGAAGACCTGCCAGGCGGCCAGGGTGAGCAACCCGGGCGCCACCCGCGGACTGGTGAGAACGACCTTGATCCAGCCGCTCGAAGGATCCGTCACAGCGGCCGCGATCAGCCCTGCGGCTGCGGCTGCTGCTGTTGCTGCTGCTGCGCCTGCTCTTCGGCCTCGCGCTTCGCCTTGGCCTGGGCGGACTCCTCGGACAGCGAGCCCGACGCCTTGCTGATGGTGCCGTCGGCCCACTTGCCGAAGCGCGGCGCGATGTCGACGGTGATGTTCTTCGAGGCGTCCCTGACCGCGGTCTGGCCGGCCTGCTGGGCCTGCTGGACGTTCGGGTCGGTGATGCCGGTGCCGCCACCGAGCTTGATGGTTCCGACGGCCGCCGTGGCGACCTGGCGCAGGAAGTCGTGCGCGACCGGGTCCTTGGCGAACTTGTCATAGGTGGCCTGGTCGCCGACCACGGCCTTCATCGCGGGCGTCACCTCGGCGTCGGAGACCGTGATCGAGCGCTGCGCGGCGATCTGCTCGACCAGCGCGCTGTTCACCATCTCGCCCAGGGTGAGGCTGGCGGTGAAGGGCTGACCGAGCGCGTTGCTGACCGCGGTCGAGGTCTTGTCGACGTCACCCACCGAGATCTCGGTGTCGCCGACCACGGCCGCCGCACCCGGGTGCGTGCCCGCAGCGCAACCGCCGAGCAGCAGCACCGACGCCAGCCCTGCACCGACCGCCTGAAGCCGTCGCGATGTGCTCACCGAATCTCCTCCAGCGTTCCTGTTCATCATGCTCGTGTCAGGTTCCTACCGCGACCGGCTCGGCGATCACGTCGTCGATCAACCGGGTGCACCACTGCAGCAACTCCTGGTCGCGGAGCGGCTGACCGGCGACCGGCCGGGTGGCAGGTCTCGGCACCAGGATCGTACGCAGTTGCGGCTTGACCAGACTCTTCGGGTACAGCCTGTTCAGCCGGAGCACCTTCGAGTCGGCGAGCTCGACCGGGCCGAACCGGATCAGATTGCCCTGCAGGGTGACGTCGTGCAGACCGGCCTTACGGGCGTGGTCGCGGAACTTCGCGACCTCGATCAGGTTGAGCACCGGCCGCGGGATGTCGCCGTACCGGTCGTGCAGTTCCTCGACCAGTTCGGCAATGGCGTCGGCGTCCCGGACCGCGGCCAGCCGCTGGTACATCTCCAGCCGGAGGCGTTGCGAGGGCACGTAGTCGTGCGGCAGGTGCGCGTCGATCGGCAGCTCGATCTTGACCTCGGGCTCCTCGGCCTGGGTGTCACCGCGGTACTCCGCGACGGCCTCGCCGACCAGCCGGACGTACAGGTCGAACCCGACGTCGGCGATGTGCCCGGACTGCTCGCCACCGAGCAGGTTGCCGGCGCCGCGGATCTCCAGGTCCTTCATCGCGACCTGCATACCCGCGCCGAGGTCGGCGTGCTGCGCGATGGTGGCGAGCCGGTCGTGCGCGGTCTCCGTGAGCGGCTTCTCCGGCGGGAAGAAGAAGTACGCGTAGGCGCGCTCGCGGCCGCGGCCGACCCGGCCGCGGAGCTGGTGCAGCTGGGACAGGCCGAGCAGGTCGGACCGCTCGACGATCAGCGTGTTCGCGTTCGAGATGTCGATCCCGGACTCGACGATCGTCGTACAGACGATGACGTCGGACTCCTTCTCCCAGAAGCCCTGGATGACCTGCTCGAGCTGGTGCTCGGGCATCTGGCCGTGGGCCACCGAGACCCGGGCCTCCGGGACCAGCTGGCGGATCCGGGCGGCCGCCTTCTCGATCGTGTTCACCCGGTTGTGGACGAAGAAGACCTGACCCTCACGGAGCAGCTCGCGCCGGATCGCGGCGGTCACCTGGCCCTCTTCGTAGGCGCCGACGAAGGTCAGCACCGGGTGCCGCTCCTCCGGCGGGGTGGCGATGGTAGACATCTCCCGGATGCCGGTGATCGACATCTCCAGGGTGCGCGGGATCGGCGTCGCGGACATGGTCAGCACGTCGACCGCGGTCCGCAACTGCTTCAGCTGCTCCTTGTGCTCGACACCGAAGCGCTGCTCCTCGTCGACGATCACCAGGCCGAGATCCTTGAACTGGACCTCGCCGCTGAGCAGCCGGTGGGTACCGATCACCACGTCCACCGTGCCGTCGGCCAGACCGTCGAGGGTCGCCTTGGCCTCCTTGTCGGTCTGGAACCGCGAGAGCGGGGCCACATTGACCGGGAACGCCGCGTACCGCTCGGAGAACGTCGCGTAGTGCTGCTGGACCAGCAGGGTGGTCGGCACCAGTACCGCGACCTGCTTGCCGTCCTGAGCCGCCTTGAAGGCAGCCCGTACGGCGATCTCGGTCTTGCCGTAGCCGACGTCACCGCAGACGATCCGGTCCATCGGCGTGACGAGTTCCATGTCGTGCTTCACGTCGTCGATGGTGGCCAGCTGGTCGGGCGTCTCCACGAACGGGAACGCGTCCTCTAGTTCACGCTGCCAGGGGGTATCCCTGGCGAACGCGTGCCCCTTGGTCGCCTGGCGCGCGGCGTACAGCTTGATCAGCTCGCCGGCGATCTGGCGGACCGCCTTGCGGGCCCGGCCCTTGCGCTTGGCCCAGTCGCCGCCACCCATCTTGTCGAGGGAGGGCTGCTCGCCACCGACGTACCGGGTGACCTGGTCGAGCTGGTCGGTCGGCACGTACAGCCGGTCGCCGGGCTGGCCCCGCTTGCTCGGCGCGAACTCGATCACGATGTACTCGCGGGTGGCCTTCTGCGCGCCGGTGCCGACGGTGCGCTGCATCATCTCGACGTAGCGACCGACGCCGTGCTGCTCGTGCACGACGTAGTCGCCGCCGGCGAGCTCCAGCGGGTCGACGGCCTTCTTCCGGCGGCTCGGCATCCGTTGCTGCGAACGCCGTTCGGCCGCGCTGCGCTGGCCGGCCAGGTCGTTCTCGGTGAGCACCGCGAACTTGATGCCCTCGGCAATGAAGCCGCGCTCGAGCTGGCCCTGCGAGATCTGCACGACACCCGGGTCCGGGATGCCGTCGATGCTGTCGACGGTGCGCGCGGGCAGCTCGGCCTCGGAGAACACCTCGGCGAGGCGCTGGGCCGGCCCGTGGCCCTCGGTCACGCAGACGACCCGCCAGCCGTCCCGCAGCCAGGCCCGGACGTCCTCGACGGCGGCGGCGGTCTCACCGCGGTACGGGTCGACCTCGTGCGCCGCGATCGCGCGACTGCGCACCGCGCCGGCGTCGGGGTCGATGTCGAAGGAGATCCGCTCCCCCATCGAGTCCCGCAGCTCAGGCGCGTCCGCAGGTGCCGCCGAGAACGGCGACATGCTCCACCAGGCAAGACCCTTGCCGAGCGCGTGCGACCGGACGTCGGCCAGCGACATGTACGCCGCCGCGCCCAGGTCGATCGGAGCGTCGCCACCACCTGCGGCAGCGGCCCAGGACGCCTCCAGGAACTCCTGGCTGGTGGCGACCAGATCGTGCGCCCGGGCACGGACCCGCTCGGGGTCGCTGACCACCACGTGGGTGCCCGCGGGCATCAGGTCGACCAGCAGTTCCATCTCGTCGACGAGGACGGGCGCGAGCGACTCCATCCCCTCGACCGCGTGGCCCTCGGCGAGCTTCTCGAACAGCTCGGACAGCTCCGGGTGCTCCTTGGCCAGCACCGCGGCGCGGGCGCGCACCTCGTCGGTGAGCAACAACTCGCGGCAGGGTGGGGCCCACAGCCCGTGCTCGGCGATCTCCAGGGACCGCTGGTCCGCGACCGCGAAGTACCGGATCTCCTCCACGTCGTCGCCGAAGAAGTCCACCCGCAGCGGGTGCTCCTCGGTCGGCGGGAAGACGTCGATGATGCCGCCGCGGACCGCGAACTCGCCGCGCCGCTCGACCAGGTCGACCCGGTGGTACGCCGCCCCGGCGAGCCGCTCGACGACGTCCTCGAGTTCCATCGAGTCACCGACGTGCAGCTGGACCGGCCGCAGGTCCGCCAGCCCGGCCACCTGCGGCTGCAGCACCGACCGGACCGGAGCCACCAGGATCTTGATCGGCCCGGTGGTCTCGTCCGACGGATCCGGGTGCACCAGGCGCCGCAGTACGGCGAGACGCCGGCCGACCGTGTCCGACCGGGGCGACAGGCGCTCGTGCGGCAGGGTCTCCCAAGCCGGGTAGTAGGCGACCGTGCCGGGCTCCACCAGGCACTGCAGTGCCTCGGTGAGCTCCTCGGCCTCGCGGAAAGTGGCAGTCACCGCCAGGATCGGGCGGTCCGCGCCCCGCTGGGCCGCCAGGGCAGCCATCAGCACCGGGCGGATCGGCCCGGGAGCGCTCAGGTCGAGCGTCGTGACGCCATCGGCCCGGGCGTCACGAACGGCCTCGGACACCACCGGATCGGTGATCAGGGTGTCGACCAGACCGGCCAGTTTCACGAGTTGTCCAACCTCACGAGTTGTACTTGCTTTGGGTGACCTCGAGACCATCGGTCAGGAGTGATTCGACCGCGTCAGCGGTCCGGTCCACCGCGAACGGCAGATCCTTGCGTTCGGTCGAGGAGAACTCGTTCAGCACGAAGTCGGCGGGGTTCTGCCGGCCGGGCGGACGCCCCACGCCGAACCGGATTCGATAGTAGTCACCGGTGCCAAGCGATTTACGGATCGACTTCAGCCCGTTGTGCCCGTTGTCGCCACCGCCGGACTTGGCCCGCAGGGTGCCGAAGTCGAGGTCGAGCTCGTCGTGGATCACGACCAGCCCGGCCGGCTCGACCTTGAAGAACTTCAGCAGCCCGGAGACCGGGCCGCCGGACTCGTTCATGTACGACCGCGGCTTGGCCAGCACCGCCCGGATCCCGCGGATCCGGGCCTCGACCACCTCGGCCTTGGCCTCCTTGTGCTGCTTCCAGCGGCCGCCGACCCGGGCGACCAGCTCGTCGGCCACCATCTGGCCGACGTTGTGCCGGGTCTTGGCATAGGAAGGGCCGGGATTCCCCAGCCCGACGACCAACCACACGTCGTCCGCCACGGATCCCGGCCCTCCTGTTGAAACTATGGGTGCAGCTACTTACTCGGCCGCGGCGGCGACCGACTCGTCGGCGGCGGCCTCCGGCTCGTCCCGCTCGATGCCGGCCTCGGCCTCGGCGTCGGCCAGCTCGGCGTCGACCTGCTCGGCGGTCTGGGCCGCGGTCACGTTGACGACCAGGGTGTCCGGGTCGATGGCCAGCGTGGTGCCGGCGGGCAGCTTCAGGTCGGACGCGTGGATCTGGGCGCCGACGTCCAGGCCCTCGACGGACACGACGACGCCGTCCGGGATGTGGGTGGCCTCGGCCTCGACCAGGATGTTCGGGTTCTCGACCACGACCAGGGTCTCGCTGACGGCCTCGCCCTCGATGTGCACGGCGATCTCGACCTGGACCTTCTCGCCACGCTTCACGATCACCAGGTCGACGTGCTCGATGGTGTTCTTGATCGGGTCACGCTGGACCTGCTTCGGCAGCGCCAGCAGGCTCTCGCTGCCCTCGACCTCGATCAGCAGCAGGGCGTTCGCGGTCTTCAGCGCCAGCATGGTGTCGTGACCGGGCAGCGTGATGTGCACCGGGTCCGTGCCGTGGCCGTACAGAACGGCGGGCACCTTGTGGTCCCGGCGGATTCGGCGGGCAGCACCCTTGCCGAACTCCGTGCGCGACTCGGCTTGGATCTTGACCTCGGCCACGAGATGAACTCCCTCAAAAGCGTTGCGGTGATCTGTTGTCGGTTGCTGGCCTCAGCGGGCACGTCTTGACTCCGGTAAGGCGTCAGGCAACGAACCACCGCGTCGATCACGGAGCCGCTCCCGCCAGGTCGTCACGAGCTGCGTCATGACCGACTTTTGTCCGGGGGGCGTCCCTCGCCGAGGCAACCAAAACAGTCTACCCACGCTTGGCCTCAGACAGGAAATCCGTTCTCCCACCGGTCACCTGCGATCACTCGCCATCACCAGGCGTGCCCAGCGCCGCCCGCGGGCATACCGTCGGACCATGAGAATCGTCTCGCTGCTGCCGTCCGCGACCGAGACCTGTTTCGCCCTCGGCGCCGGGGCGGACGTCCGCGGTGTCACCTTCGAGTGCGACTATCCGGCCGACGCACGGACCCGCCGGATCGTGTCGACCAGCAACCTGCCCGAGAACCTCGACCCGGCCGGGATCGACGCCGCGGTCCGGGCCCGGGTGGCCGCCGGCGAGGACCTCTACAAGCTCGACCGCGACGCGCTGCGCGACCTCGATCCCGACCTGGTGATCACCCAGGACCTGTGCGCGGTGTGCGCCCTCGATGTGGCCGACGTCGAGGAGGCGCTGTCCTACCTGGGCTGCACCGCCGAGGTGCTGACGACCGACCCGCACGACCTGGACGAGGTGTTCGACTCCATCGAACTGATCGGGAAGGCCGTCAAGCGCCCGGCCGGTCCCCTGGTCGACGGGCTCCGCCGGCGCCTCGCCGCCGCCCGCACCGAAGGTGACACCCGGGTGATGCTGCTCGAGTGGACCGACCCGCCCTTCGCGCCGGGGCACTGGATCCCCGAGATGATCGAGCTCGCCGGCGGGGTGAGTGTGCTCGGCAGCACCGGTCTGCGCTCCGTCCGGACCACCTGGCCCACGATCGAAGGCGCGCGGCCCGACGTGATCGTGTCCGCGCCCTGCGGATTCGACCTCGAGGGAGCCACCTCGCTGACCCTGGATCTGCTCGATCGCGGCGTGCTGCCCAGCGGCGTACCGGTGTGGGCTGTGGATGCGAACGGGTGCTTCGCGAGGCCGGGGCCGCGGCTGGTGGATGGTGTGGAGGCGCTCGCCGGGCTACTTCACGACGGGACTGTGGATCCCGGAGTGGCCCGGCGTCTCCGCTAAATTCGCCAGATGTCCGCTCTCTTGATGCTGGCCTTCTTCGGGGTGCCGTTCGCCGCGATCATCGGCCTGGTCCTCTGGGTCGCCGGGCGGCGGCGGGACTTCCTCAGGGCCCGAGCGCACGCGGCCGCGCAGTACGGCTGGTTCCATGTGCCGCCGAGCCCGTGGCTGTCCGAGGTGGCGGGCCGGGTGTACCAGCGGGGCAGGCCGGGCGAGATGGTCGCCGGAGACTTCCGCGGCCGCGGGATGTGCGCGCTGGACTACACGTATACGACGACCAGCAGCAACGGGGAGACCACCACCACGACCACCCACCAGGTCCACCTGGTCGCCCTCAACCTGCCGGTGGCGCTGCCGCCGCTGACGCTGACGAAGGACTCTGGGTTCAAGCGGATGGTCGGCGGCCGCGACCTCGAACTGGAGAGCAAGGTGTTCAACGACACCTTCCGGATCAGCTGCGCCGACGACCGGTACGCGCACGCCGTGCTGCATCCCCGGATGATGGAGTGGATGCTCTACAACCCCGGCCTGGAGTGGCAGTTCGCCGGTAATGCGCTGGTCAGCTGGGGCACCGGCTCCTGGACTGTGCCGGACGCCCTGGCCCGGCTGGAGGCGATGAACAGGCTGATCGACCTGATCCCGCCGTTCGTCCTCAGGGACTACGGCCGCATGGTCAGCTGAGCCTGGTCCACACCTGACGCAGCCCGCGGGCGGCGTCACCTTCGAGGCCGGCGGCGTCGAGGGTCTCGGCGAGCTCGTCGAACTCGGGTCCCCAGCGCCAGGCCACGCTCGTGAGGTTCTCGGGCAGCGCGGGGTCCTTCAGCGATTCGGCGTCCTGACGGACCTGCTGAGCCGTCAACGCGTCCGTCACGCCGTGCTTCGCCGCCAGTTCGAAGGCCAGTACGGCGAGCGCCGCCTTGCCCTTGTTGTAGAGCGCATACGCTGATTTGGCTGCGCTCGCGGCGCCGACCTGGTCCCCGACGACCATCGGAGTCACGGCGGTTCCCACCCAAAGGTCAGCGGCCTGCTGCGCGGCGGAGCCCGACAACATCAGATGCGTCGGGCTCGGTCCACCTTTGGGCGGCGGCCCGACCACGCCGGCGTCGATGAACGTCGCCTCGGGCAGTACGGCCTGGGCTTCCTCGAGCGACTTCGGCGACAGCGGGTTGGCCTCGATGTAGAGCCCGGCGAACCCCGCGGCGCCCACCTGCTTGGCGACGTCCACCGCGCCCTGAGGAGCACACGAACACAGCACGACCTCGGCGGATCCCACCGCCTCGGCGAACGGCGTACCGATCAGGCCGGCGGCCTCCGCCCGCTCCACGGACGCCGTACTGCGGCCCTCCGGCACCCAGTGGACTTCATGGCCGGCGGCAACCAACTGCGCCGCGAGCTGGGACCCCATCGCGCCAGGGTGGAAGACAGCGATCCGCATCAGGACATCCGATCCTCGGGACACTAGGTCTGACCAAGATAGGCCAGTACGGCGAGCACCCGGCGGTGGTCCTCGGCGTTCGAGACCAGGCCGAGCTTGGCCATGATGTTGCCGACGTGGGTCTCCACGGTCCGCTCGTTGAGCCAGAGCCGGCGGCCGATCCCGACGTTGGTGCACCCCTCGGCCATCAGCGCCAGTACCTCGCGCTCCCGCGGCGTCAGCGGCCCGAGCCGGTCGTCGGCGTGCGGGCGGCCGATCAGCCGGCCCACCACCTCCGGGTCCAGCGCGGACCCGCCGGCCGCGACCCTGCTCAGCGCGTCGAGGAACTGGTCCACGTCCAGCACTCTGTCCTTGAGCAGGTAGCCGAACCCGCCGGAGCTGACCAGCTCGACCGAATGGCGGGTCTCGATGTGCTGGGAGAGCAGCACGATCCCCATCCGCGGATGGCTGACCCGCAGCCGCCGGGCGGCACGGGCGCCGTCGTCGGTGTGATCGGGTGGCATCCGGATGTCGATCACGGCGAGGTCGGGACCGGTTTCGCCGACCACCGTCAGCAGGGTCTCGGCGTCACCCGCGCGGCCGACGACGTCGTGCCCCGCGTCCACCAGCAAGCGCGCGAGGCCCTCGCGGAAGAGCGCCGAGTCCTCGCCGATCACGATCCGCACGGCAGCACCGCCTCGATCGTCGTACCGCGTCCGGCCGGGCTGTGCATCGACAGGGAGCCGCCGACCGCGGCGACCCGGTCGACCAGGCCGCTCAGCCCGGAACCGGGTCTCGGCGTCGCGCCGCCGCACCCGTCGTCCTCGACCCGGACCCGTACGTCGTCGTCCGACTGCGCCACGCGGACCGCGATCGAGGTCGCCTGCGAGTATTTCGCCGCGTTGGTGACCGCCTCCGCGGCGACGAAGTACGCGGTGGTCGCCAGGTCGTCCGGGAGCCGGCCAGGGCAGATGTGGAGCTGGACCGGGATCGGCAGGGTCTGTGTGATCGCGCTCAGCGCCGCGTGCAGGCCGTCGTCGAGGCTCGTCGGCCGCAGCCCGTGTGCGATCTGCCGCAGCTCGGCGATCGCGGTGGCCAGTTCGGCGACGCCCTGGTCCAGCAGGCCGTTCACGTCGACCGTGCCGTCGTCCAGATGCCGCTGAGCCAGCCGCATCGCCATACCGAGGGACACGAGCCGCTGCTGAGCACCGTCGTGCAGATCGCGCTCCAGCCGTCGCCGCTCCTCGTCCCCCGCCTGGACGAGCCGCGACCGGCTGGCCTCGACCTCCCGCAATGCCCCGGCCAACTCTGCCCGCAACCTGGTCACCTCGACCAGGCTCGCCGCCCCGATCGCAACAGCCTTCAGTACTGCGGGACCGCTCGCCCCGGACGACGCCAGTACTCCGATCTGTACTCCGCCGAGCATGACTGGCACGGCGCCGGTGGTTCCCACGGGGGCGCCGGTGGCGTCGATGAAGCCGGACGAGCCGGGCACGAGCAGACCGACCCGGAGCGACGGATCCCTCAGTGCGATCTGCAGGGCCTTCTCCAGCTCTTCCGGCTGGGCTTGCTCGCTGTGGATCCGCCACTGAAGGTCTTCGATCGCCAGGAGAGCGGCACGACGCGGCGGGTAGAGCCGGCGATCCACCACGCGTTGCAGACGTGCTCGCAACGGTGAAAGGACCAGCGCGCACGCCGCGGTGGCAGCCGCTGCGGCCGTCGCCGAGCCCTTGCCTAGGAACAACCCGAGAGTCAGCGCGGTCACCGCGTAGGTGCCGAGGAGAACCACCATCACGATCCCGTAGGTGACGGTGTCCGCCAGCACGCGGTCCACGTCGTACAGGTCGTGGCGCAGCATGGCGACGGCAACCGACGCGGGCAAGGCGATCAGGGTGGCGATGCCGAAGACGGTGGAGACCAGGCCGGTGTCACCCGTGACCACGATCTCGGTGAGACAGACAAAGGGGTAGACGACGGCGGCGAGACCTGCGAGCGAGAGCCACTTCAGCTGGGCCCTCGGCGCACCGGTGGAGCGGCGGAAGCGCACGAAGAGCGAGATGCCCGACGCCACCAGCAGCGCGATCATCAGGCAGAAGCAGACCAGGCCCAGCGCCTCCACGAGTGGCGAGGGCGGACCGAACGGCCTGGGCAGATCTTGCAGAGGCGCGAGGAACGGGGTGGTCGCCACAGCGCCAAACGCCTGCTGCGCGATGCCGAGCGCCACCATGGCGACCGCGACCACCCGCCAGCGCTTGCTCGGCAGACGGCCGTCCGGGAAGTGCAGCAGGACCATGGCAACCACGATCGGCAGCCACCAACCGCTCTCGTCGAGCACGGCCACCACGCGGCTGTCGAGCGGCAACGCGCCTGGATCGGCGAGCACCACGTTGTAGTAGACGTCCCGGGCCGCGAGGTACATCGCTATCGCGCCGACCAAGGTCAACAGCGGTCCGACGACGTTGTCTGGAACCCGTCGGCTGATCACCAGCCCTAGAACCGCGATCGCAGTACTGATCGCGCCGAGAACGGCGAAGTTCCGGGCGGTGTGCTGGCCGGTCTCATGGGTCATCAGCAGCCAGATGCTGCCCGCCAGCATCGCCAGAACGAGCAGGAAGGTGCCGAGCGTCGCCCATCGCGGCCACCGCATGTCGTCAGGGTAAGACCGTTTGCTGTCGGGCGGCTCCGAGTCAGCACGGAGATGGAAGCCCGGGCTCGCTCCGATGTGCCGGCAGGGTCTCCCGGGCTTTGCTGAGCAGGTCAGATCGAATCCCCGGAGGAGGTTCCCGATGTCCGTCGATACCGTTCGCACCCAGACCGTCACAGACCCGGTCACACGCAACCGTGTGGGGCTGGTCGCGGTCCTGTTCTCCGCAACATCGCTCATCGCTGTGGGCGGCGGGCTGCTGTGGCCCGAACCGGCCGCCGGAGGCGATACCTACGCCTATTCCGACATCCAGCCGGACCGAGCAATGTGGTGGGGGCTGCTGCTGGCCCTCAGCTCGATGCTGGTCCTCAACGTGCCGGCCCAGGCCCTGCTCACGACGTTCCTGGTCCGCCGCCGCGGCGCCCGGTGGGCCACCGTCGGCGGCGTGATGATGTGGATCGGTACCGCGCTGTACGCCACCGGGGTGGCGGGGTGGGCCGCCGCGTACTACTTCGCGACGGCGCCAGGCGTGGATGCCGGCCTGATCGAGAAGATCAACGACGACTGGGCGCACCTGTTCGTGCCGTTGATGATCGGCTCGTTGCTCGTTGCCCTGGGCACCGTCGTCCAGGTGGTCGGGCTGTGGCGCTCCCGGGCCGTGCCGCGGTGGATCCCGCTGCTCTGGCTGACGATCGTGGCGACCTTCGTCGTCCCCGGCAACGGAATCGCCGGGCTGGCCACCGCGGTACCAATGACTGCCGCGGCGCTCGGCACCAGCTACTACGCGTGGCGCCGAGCAGGTCAGTGAGGGTCAGGCGCGGCCGTCGAAGAGCTTGGTGACGGAGCCGTCCTCGAAGACCTCGCGGATCGCCTGGCTGATCAGCGGGGCGATGGACAGGATGTTCAGCTTGTCGAACCGGCGTTCGGGCGGGATCGGCAGCGTGTTGGTGACGATCACTTCGCTGGCCTGGCAGTTCTTCAGCCGGTCGACCGCCGGGCCGGACAGGATCGCATGGGTCGCGGCGATCACGACGCCCGCGGCGCCGGCGTCCATCAGCGCGTCGGCGGCCTTGCAGATGGTGCCACCCGTGTCGATCATGTCGTCGACCAGGATGCAGACCCTGCCCTCGACCTCACCGACGACGCGGTTCGCGACGGTCTCGTTCGGCCGGTCGATGTCGCGGGTCTTGTGGATGAAGGCCAGCGGCGCGTTGTTCAGCCGGGCCGACCACTGCTCGGCCACCTTGATCCGGCCGGCGTCCGGCGAGACCACGGCCAGCTGCTGGTCGCCGTACTTGTCCCGGACGTAGCCGCTCAGGATCGGCAGCGCCATCAGGTGGTCCACCGGGCCGTCGAAGAAGCCCTGGATCTGCGAGGTGTGCAGGTCGACGCAGATCAGCCGGTTCGCGCCCGCGGTCTTGAACAGGTCCGCCATCAGCCGGGCCGAGATCGGCTCCCGGCCGCGGTGCTTCTTGTCCTGCCTGGCGTACCCGTAGAACGGCAGCACCACCGTAATCCGCTTGGCCGACGCCCGCTTCAGCGCGTCGACCATGATCAGCTGCTCCATGATCCACTCGTTGATCGGCGAGGTGTGGCTCTGGATCACGAACGCGTCGCTGCCCCGGACCGACTCCTCGAACCGGACGTAGATCTCCCCGTTGGCGAAGTCGTACGCCGACGTCGGCACCAGGCCGGCGCCGAGCTGCTCGGCGACCTCCTCGGCCAGGCCCGGGTGGGCCCGCCCGGAGAACACCATCAGGTTCTTCTCGGTGGTCCGTTTCATGCCGCTCATGACCGCGCCTCCCGTTGTGCCTCCCCGCCAGTGTCACCCGGCGAGCCGTCCTGCGCAGCCGCTTGCGCATCTTCGGCGGCCTTGGCGGTCTTGGTGCCGGCGCGCTTGCGAGCCACCCAGCCGGCGATGTTGCGCTGCTTGCCACGCGCCACGGCGATCTCGCCCGGGCCGACGGCCTCGGTCAGCGCCGTACCAGCCGCGATGTACGCGCCGTCGGCGATGTTCGCGGGCGCGACCAGCACCGAGTTGCTGCCGATGAAGGAGTGCTTCCCGACGATGCTGCGGTGCTTCGCGACCCCGTCGTAGTTGGCGAAGATGGTGCCGGCGCCGACGTTCGCGCCCTCGCCGATGGTGGCGTCACCGGCGTACGTGAGGTGCGGAACCTTGGCGCCGTCCGCGATCGAGGTGTTCTTGGTCTCGACGAAGGTGCCGATCTTCGCGGCGACGCCCAGCGACGTACCGGGCCTGAGGTAGGCGAACGGACCGACGGAGGCGCCCGCGCCGATCACCGAGCTCGAGCCGTGGCACCGGATGATCGTCGCGCCTTCACCGATCTGTACGTCGGTCAGCGTCGTGTCCGGGCCGATCCGGGCGCCGGAGGCGACGGTGGTCGCGCCGTGCAGCTGGGTGTTCGGCAGCAGGGTGACGTCGCGCTCGATGGTGACGGTCTGGTCGACCCAGGTGGTGTTCGGGTCGACCACGGTCACGCCGTCGCGCATCAGCTGGTCGAGCGTGCGACGGTTCAGCTCGGCGCGGAGGGTGGCGAGCTGAACCCGGTCGTTCACGCCCTCGGTCTGCATCGCGTCCTCGGTGACGTACGCGCCGACGCGCTTGCCGTCGCCTCCGGCGATCGCCAGCACGTCGGTCAGGTACAGCTCACCCTGCGCGTTGTCGGTGGTGATCCGGCTCAGACCGTCGCGCAGGGTCGCCGCGTCGAAGGCGTAGATGCCGGCGTTGATCTCGTCGATCTGGCGCTGATCGGGCGTCGCGTCCTTGTGCTCGACGATGCCCGCCACGCTGCCGTCGTCCGCGGGGATGATCCGGCCGTAGCCGGTCGGGTCCGGGACGCGGGCGGTCAGCACGGTGACCGCGTTGCCGCTGCGGTCGTGCTCGGCGACGAGCTCCTGCAGCGTCTCCGGCTGGAGCAGCGGGACGTCACCCGACGTGACGATGACCGCCCCCTCGAAGCCTTCCGGTACGGCGGTGAGCCCGGAGCGGACGGCGTCGCCCGTGCCCAGCTGCTGCTCCTGGACGGCGGTCCGCACGTCCGGGTCGATCTCGGCCAGGTGTGCCTCGACCAGTTCCCGGCCGGTGCCGACCACCACGACCAGATGCTCGGGCACGAGTGCACGGGCGGTGACCACCGCGTGCCCGACGAGGCTGCGCCCGCCGATCTCGTGCAGAACCTTGGGGGTCGCGGATTTCATCCGAGTCCCCTGACCGGCGGCCATGATGATGACCGCCGCAGGACGGTGGGAAGTCACGCGGTCTTCTCCTCGAGTTCCCGGCGAGTTCGGGTGGAACTTCTGTCAGTGCAACTCTCAGGGCACTCGAAACGGTGCCTGCGCAAGCCTACTTGCTCAGCTCGCGAGGCTTCGCAGTGACTCCACCAGCCGCGCCTCGGTGAAGCCGGTGTACTCCTTCATCAGGCGGTCCCGGGCCGCCTCGTTGTACCCGCGCCGGGCGACCTGCCGGTAGTACTCCGTGACGGGCTTGATGCCGACCAGCTTGATCAGCTGCTCGACCGCGAGCCAGCTGATCCCGTAACTGTCCGTAGCGGTGAACTCGTGACCTGTGGGCAACCTGGTGAGCTCCCCGAGCACCCGGGTGCTGATCTCCTGGCGTTCGCGGGCGACACCGGTGGAATGCCCGGCTCTGACGAGTGCCAGCTTCCCGGCGTACTCGGCCATGCCTTCCGCGAGCCAGCGCGGCGCGCCGTCGCCTAGGCGGACCGGGAGGAGGTGCATCAGGACGTGCTCCATCTGGGCCGAGTCGAAACTGCGCTGAGCGCCCGGCCGGATCACCACCCAGCCACCGGAGGGCCGCTCGTTCCCGATCAGCGAACTCGGCATCGGGCGGACGCTGGCCGGCTCGTTGCCCGCGGCGTTCGAGGTCGCGGTCGCGGTCGTCGTCGCGGGGAGGTCGGTCAGCACCTCCGGGGTCTTCATCGCGACGACGAACGGGACGGTCTGCAGAAGGCCGGGCCACAGCTTGCGGACCTGCTGCGCCGATCGGACGGTCTCCTCGGCCAGCCTCAGGGCGAGTGCGCGCTGCCCTCGGTCCACGATGACGACGACGTTGGTCCGGCGGACCACCTGAATACGGCCGAAGTCCCAGGGCTGCCGGTTGGACCCGATCGCCTCGTCGAGGTCGTTGTCGGCGACCAGGTAGAGGCGGCCGCGCTTCAGCGTGTACGTATACCCGACATCCGTCGACGCCTGCGGCAACCTGCTTCCGGTCAGGACGTACCGCATGGTGACGCGGAACGTGCCGGTCGCGGGACCGAACCGGCGTACGGCCTCGTAGTTGCTCCAAGGCTCGGCTCGGCGGTAGATCGCGCTCATGCCGACGGCCTGGAGGTTCTGGAAGAGCCGCGCCTGCTTCGCCTTCAACGCGGGCGTCACATCCCGCAGGAACAGCGGCAGGTTGTTCGTCTGCACTGCGATCCCCCGCCGCGCCAGACTCGCGTCCACCGCTGCCGCGAGGGTGGGATTCACCTCGCCGGTCCGGCTGGGTCGCACGTCACGCAGGGTGCTGCCGTGCAGGGCCGCGCTGGTCAGGTCGATGTCCCTGCCGACCGGCGTGATGGCAAGGGACAAGCTCCCGACCACTACAGCCACGGCGACCAGAACCGGCCACAAGTCGGGCCCCACAGACGCCACCCAGCGACGTACCGCCGCCCAGACCTCAGGCATCCCACCGCCCTCTCCACGAACGCGGGCCCATCCTCACCCACCTCCACCCCGCTGACAAACTCAGCTGACGGGGAGGGTTCGCTGCCAGCCCTCGAACACGAGGGTCGGGGTGAAGCCGACGGAGAGGTAGAGGTCCAGGGCCGGGGTGGGGTTGTTGGTGTCGACGAGGAGGATCGTGCCGTCGCGGCCGGCTGCCGCGTCGAGGGCGAAGGCGTCCCGCAAGAGGAACTTCGCGAGGCCGCGGCCCCGGAACTCCTCGAGTACGCCGAGCATGCCGACGTGTCCGCAGTTCTCGCCGAGGAAGTCGTCGCTGCAGTCGCGGACGGCGACCGCCCGGCCGTCGATCTCCAGCAGGGTGAGCTGGGACCAACTGGAACTGGCGTCGCGCATCTCCACCCACTCGTCGTGCGGCCTGGGGCTGAAGCCGTACTGGCCGCGGAAAGTGTCGATGATGAGCTCGTGCGCGACCCATTGGGTAGCCGCGTCGGGCGCTCCCCGACGAACCACGACGCCGTCCGGCACCTCCGGAGCCTCGACCGGTCCGGTGTGATCGACCCGCATCCGGTGGTACGTCGTACCGGTGGTGAAGGCATGTTCCGACAGCAGGGCCCGCAAGCTCTCGTCGTCGCGGTAGACGAAGGTGTCGACGGTGATCTCGGCATGCCCGGCCTCACGTCCCATCTCGTCGGCCCGCAGCATCGTGCGATCGAACAACCAGGCCGCGACGCCGGGCACCGTTGAGGTCAGCTGGATCTCGATCGACTGGCGACCGACCCGGCCGAACGTCGTCCCGTAACCCACCGGCGCCCCATCCTCGGCGATCACCAGCCACCCGTCGGCCGCGCAGTCGAACCCAGGATCCGCGATGCCTTCTCCGACCTGCGCCAGGGTGCAGTCGGGCAACCCGACCAGCCCCGTGTTGTACGCCGAGACCAGTCCGAAGATCGCCTCGGCATCACCAACCTCCGGCGCCCGAACCGTCAACCCCTCAGGCAGTACAGCGGTGGTCTGCATGCCTCATGGTGGTCGCGCCCCAGCCTGCTGGCCAGGGCTCGGCTACGGTTTCCGGGTGGCTGTGTTCGAGCGGAGTGTGCAGGTAGAGCAGACGTTGGACTATCAGCTGATGGCCAACGGGTCCGTGACTCTGTTCTGGCAGCCGGAGGTGTTGAACAAGACGACGGGCTGGCTGGCCAAACACGGCTACCAGGTCGTCCGGGTGGACACCTCCGGATGGCGGAGCGACGACGACCTTCACGACGGGTTGTCTCTTGCCCTCGACTTCCCCGAGTACTACGGACGCAACCTCGCGGCGCTGAACGACAGCCTCAGCGACGTTGCCGCCGGCGATCTCGGCTGGACCGACGACGACACCGGCCTCGTCCTGGTCCTGGAGCACTACGACGCCTTCGCGACCGCGGACCCGGCCCTCGCCCACCATCTCCTGGACGTCTTCGCCGTCCAGGCCCGCCACGCCCTCCTGATCGGCCACCGCCTCCTCTGCCTGGTCCAATCAGACAACCCCGACCTGGTGCTCACCCCGGTAGGAGCTACCCCCATCCCCTGGAACCCCATCGAGTGGCTCGACTCCGCCCGGCACCCGTAGTACAGGCCTTATTTGGGGCGGTCGTGGCGGATGTCGTTGATTACTGCGCCTATTACTACTGCGCCGCCTAGGAAGGTGATGAGAGCAAGGACGGCGATCAGAGCGCGCGGGCTGTCGAGGGTGTCGCGGAAGAGCTTGGTGGCAGCGCTGACGCCGATGACGCAGAGAGCCAGGCCACCGAGCAGGAGAACGACCCGCAGAACCCATCTCATCGCCTGCTCCTGACCCCGGACACAACCCAAGCCTTGAGTATCCGCGCTCCCGCTCCCACCCGCCACGACCTCAGGTGCCGGTGACTCCGCAGATTGTGATGCCTGACCAACCGCTGCCAGGCACTCCTCCAGGCCTTCATGACGACAGGCACTCGAGCGGGCGCCACCAAGATGTTCCTGACAACCGGCGCCGAAAATATCGCCGCCCGATCCCTGTACGAAGCAATGGGCGGCGGGCTCGCGTCGCAGGGCCCGACAGTCAACTACTGGTTTTGCTGAACGATCAATAAGTCGCCATCGCGACCTTTGTGAGAGACCTTTCGGATTTACCGGAGAAATGCAGTTGCCAGCGCGACGGCTTATAGCAAAAATGGGACAACAGTGCAAGACTTCAGAAGGGACGACGGGTTCCGCGTCGTCGGCTCCGCCCCTGCCGTCCGGCCCAGCAACCATAGGCCCGCCGTTGATCGCGCACCCGGCAGACAGCAACTTGGGGGAGAGACAGGATGTCCGACGATCCTAGAAATCGGGAAGAATTACTGACGCAGATCGAAGACCGGCGGGCAGGCATCACCGCCTTCCTGCACGAGGTCCGGCCGCGCCGCAACCGGCTCACCAACGTCAGCATCGTCAGCAGTGCGCTGGCGGCCGTATTCGTCGCGGGCCCGGCCCTGGGCGGTGTGGGGTTCACCGACACCATGAAGCAGGAACTGTCCTTGAGCACTGCGGCAGGCGTATGGCGACCACTCTGCATTGCCGCCTTGATCGTTTCACTGGTGTCGGTCATTTCGGCCAATCTGAGCAAGACGCACGACTTGACCGCCCGCATCGCCGCCGCGGAGGTGTGCAATACCGAACTGGAAGCGGTGATGACGTCGCTCCATTACGGCCACCTCTCGATAGACGAAGCCGTCGAGCAATACCACCACTGCGTCAGCAAGGTCCCCTTCGTAGAGGAGGACCACGAAAGAACCGCCGGGCACGCTGCGCACTGACTTGCCGGGAGATTGAGCTGCCGCTGGGGCGGATGAGCTCGCCGAGGTGGAGGCACAGCTCAAGGTCGAGCTGCCCAGCGAGTACCACGCAGTACGACGCAATCGTCTACAAGCCTGCGCATTCGGTCGGGCTGCTGTACCTGAGCCGCCCGCTGCTCGACAACGGGCGGCCGCTCGGATTCGCCCGCTGGTACCGCCGCTGGCTGGACGCGGCCGACGGCCTTCAGCTGTCAACTCAGGCGCCGAGTACACCGAGGAAGCCGGCCAGACCGCCCTGGCCGAAGCCGTCAACCTCGCCCACTCCCTCGGCGGCACCCTCGCCGGCCCTCAAGACCGCCCCGACCTCCGAGTAATCCTCGACCCCGCCGGCCACCCACTCTGCCTCTTCCTGGATTGAGAATGCCAAGTTCAACAGGCGGTGCGCTTGTCCACATCAATCCGATTCTGAACGTCTCTGATCTCCAGGCCAGCATCAGGTTCTATACAGAGGTGCTCGACTTCGAACTGCTTGACACCTTCGGGGATCCGGCCGACTTCGTCATCATCCGCTGGGGCGAGCAGCATACGGGGAGCCCAGCCGATCCCGGGGTTGGCGAGAGGCTTACGAGGGTTCGGTTCTGGGTTCCAGGACTACTACTGCGGTTTCGGTCGAGCGGAGGGAGGCGTAGGCGTCTAGTTTGGTGTCGATTTCGCGCCACTTGGACCACAGGCGGGAGCGTTCTTCGCCCTCGGCGGCGCGGGCTCGTACCTGGCGGGTCTCGCTGGGCAGTTCGACGGATGTGTCGGGGTTCGCCTGGAGGTTCAGCCACCAGGCTGGTTCTCCGTCTGCCCAGCCATTCATGGCCAGGGTTACCACGCTCGGGCCGTCCTCGAAGTAGCCGATGATCACCTGGTGCGTCCGGCCGGAGCGGCGGCCGATCGTCGTCAGCCGAGCTGTGCCCCAGCGACCGGGCTTCGGGCGCCACAACCCAAACCGGCCGCCGCTCACACGACAAATCGCCCGGTGCGTAGACCACGCGAGCCGGACGAACCAGCGTGGCGGTAGCCGCACAGCCCGCTTCCGATCGTCAGACACCATCGGTCCCTCCCCGGCTCGACGAGAGCGAGCCTACGAGGCACCGACGCCGGCGTCCATGAGATGACAGAACCCCCAGGTCAGAGACGTTCTGACCTGGGGGTTTGTGGTGCTCCCCCGCCTGGTTTCGATCCAGATCTTCGAGATTCAAAGTCTCGCGGGCTGCCGATTACCCCACGGGGGATCGCGATGTTCGCCCGGACAGTCTGCCATGGGTGAGGTCGACGACACGCGAGGGGTTCCCTACCTACGGTGCCGTAGGTTACGGTTGCGTAGGTAAGCCGTCCTCCACCCAGAGGGATACCACGATGACCCCACCCGCCGTAGCCGCACCGGAGGCGCCCACCCGCGCCCAGCAGGGCGACGACTTCGACGTCGAGACCGGAACGCTCGGGGGTGAGCAGAAACGGCCCTGGGAGCAGGTCGCGCTCGCGTTGTTCATCGGGATCCCGTTCCTGGCGGTGCTGGCGGCGGTACCGATCGCCTGGGGCGGATTCCTCGGCTGGCGCGACATCGTGATCGCGGTGGTCTTCTACACGATCGCCGGGCACGGCATCTCGATCGGCTTCCACCGGTACTTCACGCACAAGTCGTTCAAGCCGAACCGCCCGCTCAAGTACGTGCTGGCGATCGCCGGGTCGCTCGCGATCGAGGGGCCGGTGGTGCGCTGGGTGGCCGACCACCGCAAGCACCACAAGTTCTCCGACCGCGACGGCGACCCGCACAGCCCGTGGAAGTACGGCACCAGCCTCGGCGCCCTGACCAAGGGCTTCCTGCACGCGCACATCGGCTGGCTCTTCGATACCGAGCAGACCCCGCAGCGGCAGTACGCACCCGACCTGCTGAAGGACCGCGACGTCGTCAAGGTGTCGCGGATGTTCCCCTTCCTGGTGCTGGGCTCGCTGTTCGCGCCGGCCGTCATCGGCGGGCTGTGGTCCTGGTCGATCGAGGGCGCGCTGACCGCCTTCTTCTGGGCGAGCCTGGTCCGGATCGCGCTGCTGCACCACGTCACCTGGTCGATCAACTCGATCTGCCACACGATCGGCGACCGCCCGTTCAAGAGCCGGGACAAGTCCGGCAACGTCTGGTGGCTGGCGATCCTGAGCCAGGGCGAGTCGTGGCACAACCTGCACCACTCCGACCCGACCTGCGCGCGGCACGGAGTACTGAAGGGACAGCTGGACACGTCCGCCCGATGCATCTGGTTCTTCGAGAAGATGGGCTGGGTCTCGGACGTCCGCTGGCCGGTCAAGGAACGTCTCGAAGCGCGGCGGGTGACCGCTGTGGACCAAGCGGCAGCCTGAGCGGGCCGTTAATCTCCCACCCGTCACCCCCTCTGTACGGCATGATGCTGACGTGATCTCGACGTGACGGAACCCAAACCCCGGCGCTCGACCAGGGTCCGGATGACCAGTGCCGAGCGTCGTGAACAACTCATCGTCATCGCCCGGGGGCTGTTCGCCCAGAAGGGCTTCGAGGCGACCTCGGTGGAGGAGATCGCGGCCCGCGCCGAGGTCTCCAAGCCGGTCGTGTACGAGCACTTCGGCGGCAAGGAAGGCCTGTACGCCGTGGTCGTGGACCGGGAGGTCCGCAGCCTGCTCGACACGGTGACCGCGTCGCTGACGGCGGGTCGTGCGCACGAGTTGGTGGAGCAGGCGGCGCTCGCCCTGCTCGACTACATCGAGAACTCCTCCGACGGGTTCCGGATCCTGGTCCGCGACTCCCCCGTCGGCTCGTCCAGCGGGTCGTTCATCTCGATCCTCAGCGACGTCGGCACCCGGGTGGAGCACATCCTGGCCGAGGAGTTCAAGCGCCGCGGGCTGGACCCGAAGTTCGCCCCGATGTACGCGCAGATGCTGGTCGGCATGGTCGCGCTGACCGGGCAGTGGTGGCTCGACGTACGCCGGCCGAAGAAACCTGACGTCGCAGCTCACCTGGTCAACCTGGCCTGGAACGGCCTGTCCGGCCTCGAGGCGAAGCCGACGCTCTCCACCCGGCCGCACAAATAGACCCCGCAGCACAAAGCACAAGCAGATAGGTAGACCGGGGTAGGACGGAGATATCCGCCCGTGGCATGACCCGGCGGGCGGCGGTTCCCCGTACCCTGGCCGACATGACGGGGACCTTGAGCGGAATCCTGACGCCCCGCCGCGTCGCTCAGCACAGCAAGGCGTTCGACCTGTTGCTGGCCGGCGGACTGACACTCTTCTTCGGGTTCCTGTCGCTCGCGCAGGATCAGTACGCCGGCCTCCTCGGGGTGGCGATGCTGGTCCCGCTGATCTGGCGCCGGACCCACCCCGAGCTCGTCTTCTTCAGCGTCTCGGCCGTGGCCGTGCTGCAGTGGCTCAGCGGCGCCCGCCTGCAGGCGGGCAACGTCGGCCTGCTCGTCGCGCTCTACACGATCTCCGTGTACGGCGCGGTCCGCTACAGCCGGATCGCCCTGGGTGTCGGCGGCCTCGGCGTACTGATGGCGACCGCTCGGTACTACGGCAACTCCGACTGGCGTCAGCAGATCACCATGATGGTGGCTCTCGGCGCGCTGGTCTTCGGGGTCTGGGCGTTCGGCGAGCGCCGCCGGACCAGAGGCCTGTACGTCGCTCAGCTGGAAGAGCGCGCGGCCCAACTCGAGAGGGACCGGGATCGCGAGGCCAAGCTCGCCGTGTCGAACGAGCGGACCCGGATCGCGCGGGAGATCCACGACGTCGTCGCGCACGGGTTGTCGATCATGATCGTGCAGGCCGACGGGGGTCTGTACGCCGCGGACGCGTCCCCCGAGCAGGCGAAGAAGGCGCTCGCCACCATCGGCGACACCGGCCGCGCCTCGTTGACCGAGATGCGCAAGATGCTCGGCCTGCTCAAGCAGGACGCGCAACCCCAGGACGGTTCAGCACCGCTCGATCCGAACCAGCCACGCCCGCAGCCCGGCGTCTCCTCCCTGCCCGAGCTGATCGACAACGTCCGCGACGCCGGGCTCTCGGTGGACTACCAGGTCACCGGCACGCCGCGGGATCTACCCGCGCTGCTCGGACTGACGGCGTACCGGATCGTGCAGGAGGGGCTGACCAACACGCTGAAACACGCCGGGCCGGGGGCGCGGACGTCCGTCCATCTGGACTTCGGCCGGGAGATGCTGACCGTCGTGGTCACCGACGACGGCCGCGGTGCCGGCGTCGCGCCGAGCAGCGACCCGGGTCACGGCCTGGTCGGGATGCGGCAACGCGCCTCCATCTCCGGCGGTACGGTGAACGCCGGACCGAAGGCGGGCGGTGGTTACGAGGTGATCGCCAAGCTGCCGTACAACCTTCCCGCTGGAGGAGATCAGTGACCGGCGCCATCCCCGATGCCCCGTCCGACGCCAAGACCGACGACGTGATCCGCGTGTTCCTGGTGGACGACCAGGAGCTGGTCCGGGCCGGATTCACCATGCTGGTGGACTCCCAGCCCGACATGCGGGTGGTCGGTCAGGCCGGTGACGGCGGCGAGGCGCTGGAGAAGCTCCGGGTGACCGCGAGCGACGTGGTGCTGATGGACGTCCGGATGCCCCGGCTGGACGGCGTCGAGGCGACCCGGCAGCTCCAGTCGTTGCCCCAGGCCCCCAGAGTGATCGTGCTCACCACGTTCGACCTCGACGAGTACGCGTTCGCCGCGATCAAGGCCGGGGCGGCCGGGTTCCTGCTGAAGAACACCCCGCCGGCCGACCTGTTGTCGGCGATCCGGCAGGTGCGCTCGGGCGACGCCGTCGTCTCCCCCAGTACTACGCGCCGGCTGCTCGAGCACTTCGCCGGAGCGCTGCCGGACGACGAGCGCGAGCGGCCCGACCTGGCCGCCCTGACCGCCCGCGAGCGCGAGGTGCTCGTCGAGGTGGCCCGCGGCCTGTCGAACACCGAGATCGCCCAGCTCTTCACGTTGTCCGAGGCAACAGTAAAGACGCACATCGGCCGGATCCTGGCCAAGACCGGGCTCCGCGACCGCGTCGCCCTGGTAGTCCTCGGCTACGAGACCGGCATCGTCAAGCCACACAGCTGAGCGGTCAGCGAGCTAGTACGACCCAGGTCGTACGCCGAGTCCATTCTGTGGTCCGACTCTTTCGGGGTGGCTCGTCACTAACTTTCGGAGTGTGGGTGAGAACGTCTCGCCCCCGAGCACTTCGAGGAGAACGATGACGATCCAGACCGGCGACCTGCCTGTCGACGACCTGCCGCTCGGCCGTCTGCCGCAGGACGGCACCCTGCGGACGGCGATCCGCGCCCACGAGCTGCGCAAGGTCTACGGCCAGGGCGATACCGCGGTGGCGGCGCTCGACGGGGTGTCGGTCGACTTCGGCGTCGGCCGGTTCACCGCGATCATGGGCCCGTCCGGGTCCGGCAAGTCGACCCTGATGCACTGTCTGGCCGGGCTGGACACGCCGACCTCCGGTCAGGTGCTGCTCGGTGAGACCGAGCTGACCCAGTTGCCGGACGCGGAGCTGACCAGGATCCGGCGGGACCGGATCGGCTTCGTCTTCCAGTCGTTCAACCTGCTGCCGATGCTGTCGGCGAAGGACAACATCCTGCTGCCGCTGGAACTCGGCGGCCGCAAGCCCGACCAGCAGTGGATGGCTACGCTGATCGACGTACTCGGCCTGCAGGACCGGCTGACCCACCGACCGTCGGAGCTGTCGGGCGGTCAGCAGCAGCGGGTCGCTGTGGCCCGTGCGTTGGTCGGCCGCCCCGAGGTGGTGTTCGCCGACGAGCCGACGGGCAACCTGGACTCGCGGTCCGGCGCCGAGGTGCTCGGCTTCCTGCGCCGCTCGGTCCGGGAGTTCGGCCAGACCGTGGTGATGGTCACCCACGACCCGCTGGCGGCGTCGTACGCCGACCGTGTGGTGATGCTTGCCGACGGCAAGCTCGCGGGTGAGCTGCTGGACCCGACGCCGGAGACCGTGCTCGGCGCGCTGCGGCAGCTGGGGGCCTGACCGTGCGACACTCGATCCTCTCCTCCCTGCGCGCCCACCTCGGCCGCCTGGTCGCCGCCTGCCTGGCGATCGTGCTGGGTGTCGGGTTCGGCACCCTGGCGATGACCGTGCACGCCTCGGCCACGCACGGCATCGACGAGACCATCGGCAAGCAGAACGCCGGGGTCGACGCGGTGATCGCATCAGAACAGGCCTCGATCTCGCCGGCCGACCTGGCCGCGGTCAAGAAGCTGCCGCAGGCCGCCTCCGTCATCGCTGACACCACCGCCTACCTGCAGGTCGCGTGGGCCGGCCAGGTGCGGGCGAACTCGCTCGGCATCGACGCCCGGTACGACACCTCCCGGATCGCCGGCCCGACCACCATCTCCGGGCGGTTGCCGGAGGCAAAGAACGAGCTCGCGCTGCCGGCAGGGCTGGCCGACAAGTACAAGGTCGTCCTCGGCCAGCAGTTGACGGTCACCTCGTACGACGACAAGCACTGGACTGTGACAGTGGTCGGTCTGCTCGACGACAGCTCCTCGGTCGGTGGGGCGAACGCGGTCGCGACGGCCGAGACCGTGCACACCTTCGAGCCGCAGGGCGACATCAACTACATCAAGGCCGCGGCCGCTCCTGGTGTGAGCCAGGCGGCCCTGACCGCTGCGATCGGCGGGGTCGTGAACAAAGGCCTGAAGATCTACACCGGCGACGCCTGGCTCGAGCGCGAGGTGCAGAGCCTCACTCATGGCATCGACGTGCTCGGCGGTGTGTTCGGCATGTTCGCCGTGATCGCCCTGTTCGTCGCCTGCCTGGTGATCGCCAACACCTTCACCATCGTGATCACCCAGCGGACCCGCGAGATGGCGCTGCTGCGATGCGTCGGCGCGTCCCGCCGGCAGGTGTTCTCCTCGGTACTGGCCGAGGCGAGCGTCGTCGGTCTGGTCGCCTCCGGCATCGGTGTGGTCCTCGGCGTCGCGCTGTCCGCGATCGCGCTGACGCTGGCCCGGACCTTCGACTGGGGCCTGCCGCCGATCGACTTGCACCTCGACCTGGCGTCGGTCTTCGTCCCGCTGCTGATCGGCACGATCGCGACGATCGCGGCGGCCGTCGTACCGGCGCGACGGGCGACCCGGGTCGCTCCGCTGGCCGCGCTCCGACCTGAGGCGGCCCCGGTCGCCAAGTCCAGGGCCGGCGTCGTGCGCTTGGTCTTCGGCTTCCTCCTGCTGGCCGGCGGCGGTGCGCTGCTGGCCCTCGGAGCGCAGTCGAACCAGGTGATCGCCGGGGTGGCCGGCGGCCTGAGCTCCTTCCTCGGAGTCCTCGCCATCGGCTCGCTGCTGGTGCCCGCTCTGGTCAGGTTGCTGGGCGCGTTGCCCGCGCGGAGCGGTGGGGTGCCCGCGCGGATCGCTGTCGCCAACGCCGTCCGGAACCCGCGGCGGACCGCCGCGACCACGTCGGCGCTGCTGATCGGCGTCACGCTGATCAGCCTCACCTGCGTCGGGATCGCCTCGGTCCGCAAGACGTTCGACGTCACGATGGACAAGGAGTACCCGGTCGACGTCACGCTCAAGGTGTACGACGAGAAGATGCCGGCCACCGCGGCCAGGCAGCTCGCGGACATCAAGGGCATCACCCAGGTGGTGCCGGTCAGGACCGCGACGGTCAAGTCCGGCGCCGAGACGCTGGAGATCGCCGGGATCGACCAGGCGACCGCGGGTTCGGTGATCCACAGCCTGACGCTGGTCAACCAGTTGCAGCCCGGTACGGCGCTGCTCGACCGCAACACGATGTCCATGCTCGAGGTGCAGGACGGCTCGACCGTCACCATCGTCTCGGGCAAGGAGAAGCTCACCCTCAGGGTCCTCCAGGCCAAGGGACTGGAGCCGATCACCGTCACCCAGACCGACCTGCAGAAGCTCGCACCGAACGCGGAGGTGAAGGGTTACTGGCTCGCCTCCGACCCGAAGGCCGACGGCCCCAAGGTGATCGACGAGCTCAAGCAGTCGCTCCCGACGGTGAAGAGCCTGAGCATCTCCGGCGGTCTGGCCGAGCGGAGCTTCTACACCAAGGTGTTCGACGTGCTGCTGCTCGTCGCGGTCGGACTGCTCGGGGTCTCGGTGCTGATCGCGCTGGTCGGCGTCGGCAACACGCTCAGCCTGTCGGTACTGGAACGGACCCGCGAGAACGCCCTGCTCCGGGCGATGGGCCTGACGCGACGGCAACTGCGGGGCATGCTCGCGGTCGAGTCGTTGCTGATGGCACTCGTCGCGGCAGGCCTGGGCATCGTGCTCGGCCTGATCTACGGCTGGACCGGAACGGCCGCGCTGATGGGTGCCCAGGTCGGCGACGGCGGCATCCAGTACGCCGTACCGGGCCGGCTGCTGCTGACGATCGCGCTGGTCGCGGCCGTGGCCGGTCTGCTCGCCTCGGTCCTCCCCGCCCGGCGCGCCGCCAAGGTCGCACCGGCCGGGGCACTCGCCACCGAGTAGTAGCTAGACGATCTCGATCCGATTCCCGTGGCCGTCGGCGGTGTGGAACCGCCGGCGGCCCGGAATCGTCTCGTTGTCCCACTTCACCGGGTAGCCCAGCTCGGCCAGGCTCTTCGCCAGCGCGTCGAGGTCGTCGACGGCCAGCGCGGGGTGTGCCTTCAACGCCGGGCGGAAGTCCGCCTCCACGCCGACGTGCACCTCAGCCGTCCCCGCCTTGAACCAGCAGCCGCCGCGAGCCGCCAGCAGCGGCGGCTTCTCCAGCTCGGTCATCCCGAGCGCGTCGCGGTAGAAGGCGCGAGCCACCTCCTCACCACCGGCCGGACAGGACACCTGCACGTGGTCGAGTCGCATCAGCTCTCCTTCCGGGCAACAGCGAAGATCCTGCGGAACGGGAGCACCGTGCCGAACGACCGTTGTGGATATGCCTCCGCCAGCCGAGCGCCGTACTCCGTCTCGAACCGTGCGCGCAGGTCGTCCGGCAGGGACTGGAGAACCGGCCGGGCGCCCGTCCCCTTCACCCACTCGAGTACTGCGTTGTCTCCCTGCAGGATGTGGCTGTACGTCGTCTCCCACGCGTCGACCGAGCACCCCTCAGCGCTGAGCGCGGCCACGTACTCCGCCGGGCCGGGCACGTCCGCTCGCAACGACGACCCGGCCGCGTACTGGGCGTACGGGTCGGTGCCGGCGAGTTCGCGCAGGATCGCGTGCGACGGGGCGTTGCCGTTGCCGGGGATCTGGATCGCGAGCCAACCACCGGGCTTGAGCGCGCGGACGAAGCCGGGCAGCAGGTCGAGCTGCTCGGGGATCCATTGCAGGGTGGCGTTGGTGACGATCACGTCGATCGACTCCGGCGGCGCGGTCCACTCGCGCAGATCGCCGACCTCGAAGGTCAGCCGGTCCGAGGCCAGCGGCTGGGCGGCCTCGATCATCTCGGCCGAGCTGTCGACGCCGTGCACAACCGCAGCAGGCCATCGATCCAGCAGGGTGGCGGTGAGGTTTCCGGGGCCACAGCCGAGGTCGAAGACCACCAGCGCCGCACCTCTCCCGCCGCTGGCTCCACCGGACATCTGACCCAGGGCAGCTTCCCCCGCGTTGCCGAGCTGGACTCGTGCGACCAGGTCCGCGAACGGGCGGCCTCGTTCGTCGGCGTATTTGCCGTACTGCTGGGGGTTCCAGACCGGTGAGGTCCGCATCGGGACGCCCTTCTCTCGTGATCTCTTGATGTCGAGATACTTTACGCTCGCGAGTTGTCTTGATGTCAAGAGTCTTGATGGCATAGTCTCGAAGCATGAGAGACGAGGTCGACCGCCTGATCGAGGCCTGGCGCCGGGAACGGCCTGACCTCGACGTGGCGCCGATGGAGGTGCTCTCCCGGGTCAGCCGGCTGGCCCGGCACCTGGACCGCGCCCGCAGCCAGGCGTTCGAGACCCACGGACTGGAGTCCTGGGAGTTCGACGTGCTCGCCGCGCTGCGCCGGGCCGGCAAGCCGTACCAACTCTCCCCCGGGCGGTTGCTCAAGGAGACCCTGGTGACATCCGGGACGATGACGAACCGGGTGGACCGACTGGCCGCCCGCGGCCTGGTCGAGCGACTCCCGGACCCGGCGGACCGCCGCGGCGTCCTGGTGCAACTCACCGACGCAGGCCGCGACTCGGTCGACGCAGCGATGGCCGATCTGCTCGCGCACGAGCGGCGGCTGCTCGGCTCGATCAGCGAACGCGACCAGGCGAAGATCGCCCGGGTACTGCGCGAACTGGTCGGTCCGTTCGATCTCGAAAAGCAGTGATCGGGCATTCCGGCGGGGCGTGAAGAAATCCGCCCGAATTGTGGCGGAATAATCCGAAAAGACGGCGCGTCACTTAATGCCCCCGACGATCGTTGCAGGTTGCAACGAGATCGAGAGATTGCTGTAGCGGACGACTATCGACACTGAGTGACGGCCGGACTAGTGTCCTCACCATCGGTGCTTGATCAGCTACAGAATGTTCTCATCCGGTGAACTTCGGCGGCAAGAGGTGGTCCGCCGAGGAAGGTCGGTGGTGTCCGGGGCTCGGGGCCCGGACAACAGCGACACAACGGGGCCCGCTCACCCGGTAGTCGTGGCATACCCTCCCAATCACAGGGGATCGGAGGGTGTGCCGCGACTCAGTTCCAGCGGGATTTGATCATGTATACATTCTGCGAATTACACTGCTATTCCGCGCGCTCGGCCGCTTCGAACCACGCGGTTTCCAGCTCGGCCCGTTCTTCCGCGAGCTTGCGCAGCTCCGTGTCGAGCTCGGCCAGCCGCTCGTAGTTGCTCGCGTTCGCCGCCAGTTGGTCGTGCAGCCTGGCCTCGGACTCGGTGAGCTTGCTGAGCTGCCGCTCGATCCGGTTCAGGTCCTTCTTCGCCGCCCGGGCCGCGGCCGCGTCGACGACCGGCTCAGGTTCCGCAGCTGCCTCGGTCGTCGCCTCGACCACCGGCGTGGCGGCGACGCGGCGCGGCGCAGTACCGGATTCGAGTTCTTGCAGGTACTGGTCGACGCCGCGAGGGAGGTGCCGGACGTTGCCGTCGCCCATGATCGCGTAGACCATGTCGCTGACCCGCTCCAGGAAGTACCGGTCGTGGGTGACGACCACGACGACACCCGGCCAGCCGTCGAGGAAGTCCTCGAGCACGGTGAGCGTCTCGACGTCCAGGTCGTTGGTCGGCTCGTCGAGGATCAGCACGTTCGGCTCGTCGAGCAGGATCCGCAGCAGCTGCAGCCGGCGACGCTCGCCACCGGACAGGTCACTGATCCGGGTGGTCAGCTTGTCGCCGGTGAACCCGAACCGCTCGAGCAGCTGCGACGAGGTCATCTCCCCGCCACGGCCGGCCAGGGCCGCAGTACGGCGGATGTCGCTGATGTGTGCGAGCACGGTGACCGAGCCGTCGAGGTCCTCCAGCGTCTGGGAGAGGTTCGCGATGCGGACCGTCTTGCCCTGCTTGACCTTGCCGGAGTCCGGCGGCAGCAGTCCGGTGAGAACGTTGAGGAAGGTGGTCTTGCCGGCGCCGTTCGGGCCGAGCAGACCGATCCGGTCGGCCGGGCCGAGGCGGAAGGTGACGTGGTTCAGCATCACCCGGTTGCCGAACGACAGGCTGACGTCCTCGGCGTCGAATACGTCCTTGCCGAGCCGCGAGGTCGCCAGTTGCGCGAGGGCGAGCTTGTCGCGCGGGGCGGGCTCGTCCTCGATCAGGGCGTTCGCCGCCTCGATCCGGAACTTCGGCTTCGACGTCCGGGCCGGGGCGCCGCGGCGGAGCCAGGCGAGCTCCTTCTTCATCAGGTTCTGCCGCTTGCCCTCGACGACCTGCTCGTTGCGCGACCGCTCCGCCTTCGCCAGCACGTAGGCGGCGTAACCACCCTCGTACGAGCTGACCTTGCCGCCCTGGACCTCCCAGGTGTTGGTACAGACGGCGTCGAGGAACCAGCGGTCGTGGGTCACCACGATCAGCGCGCCGGCACGATCCACCACGTGATCGGCGAGCCAGTTCACCGCCTCGATGTCGAGGTGGTTGGTGGGCTCGTCGAGGATCAGCAGGTCGACGTCGGTGAGCAGCAGCTTCGCCAGGGACACCCGGCGCCGCTCACCACCGCTCAGCGTGCCGACCTGTGCTTCGTGGGCGACGCCGCCGAGCAGGTGCTCCATGACGGACCGCGCCCGCGGGTCGGCGGCCCAGGTGTAGGTCTCGGCACCACCCAGTACGGCGTGCGCGACGGTCTGCGTCGGCTCCAGGTCGTCGCTCTGCCCGAGGTACCCCAGCCGCAGATCCCGGTTGTGCGTGATCCGCCCGGCATCCGCCGTCTCTCGCCGCGCGAGCAACCGCAGCAGCGTCGACTTGCCGTCGCCGTTCCGCCCCACCACGCCGATGCGCTCACCCCGGCCGACGCCGAGACTCACCCCGTCGAGCAGGGTCCGGGTTCCGAAGCCCTTGGAAACGGCTTCCAGATTGACAAGGTTGGGTGCAGGGGTAGCGGCCATAACTCGCCCAGCCTAGTTGAGCCCCGGTAACAACTCCGACTAGGTCTGGTTGAGGTGGAGGAGGTATTGCTTCTGGTTGAGGGGGTTGCCGTCGGTTCGGGGGTGGTGGGGTGGGGGGCCGGGGACGGGGTGGAAGCCTTCGAAGGTGGTGAGGAGGACGCCTTCGCCGTGGGTGAGGCCGGGGAGGTGGGACTCGAAGGCGTGCAGGCGGCCGGCTGGGATGAGGCCGGTCAGGTGTGCCTGGTCCGGGGCGACGGTGGTGTCCTCGACCGTGGCCAGGGACTCCGCGAGCTTCGCCAGCACCGGAGCGACCGCGTCGGGCGGCACCTCGAGCTCGAAGCGGTTGACCGGCTCGCACACTCGCGTCCCGGCTTCCTGCAGCGCCTGCATCAGGACCAGCGGAACCAGCCGCCGGAAGTCCGCGGCCACGGTCATCGGAGCGATGTACCGCGTGTGGATGAGGTCCACCCTGCAGTCCGGGACCTCCCAGCCGTACAGACCTTGCTGCAGGCATTGCCGGGCGGTCTCCTCGATCGCCGTGTGGAACGCCCTCGGCAGTCCGCCGAGTTCCACCTCCAGCCGGTAGTCGATCCCAGGACCACCGGGTGAGACGCGGAAGCCGACTCCCGCGTACCAGAGGTTGTCCGGTTCGCCGATCATGCGCACCGCAGTACCAACGCCGACCGGTCGCTCGATGTGGATCGGCTGCGTCTCGGCGAAGGTGACAGACAGCCCGTACTCCGTCTCCAGCAGCGACGCGATCACCTCCTTCTGGACCTCGCCGTACAGGTGGACCGAGATCTCCTGACCGACCGGGTTCTTGCGGACCTGGATCAGCGGATCCTGCTCGGCGAGTTGCTGCAGCGCGACGTACAACTTTGTGCGGTCGGCCGACTCGACGACGGTCTCCAGCGTCGGTGGGGAGAAGAGCTGCCCGGCTCGCTCCACCGGACGACCGAGCTGATCGCCGATCTGGATCTCTTTCAGACCGCGCAGCGCCACGATCCGCCCGGCCTCCGCCGCGTCGACCGGGATCGTCCCGCCGCGCTCGAAGACCCGCACAGACGTCGGCTTCGCGGTGTACGACGTTCCGCCGCGTCGCAGGTCGACGTACTCGCGCGAGCGCAGGGTGCCCGCGAAGACCCGAGCGGAGGCGATCTTCTCCCCGGCCGGACCGCGTTCGACCTTGAACACCGTGCCCTGCAACAGATCCGCCGGAGAGCCCGTTGCTCGCGGCAACCACTGGCGGATGCCCTCGATCAACTCGGGAACACCGTCACCGGTCATCGCCGAGCCGAAGTACACCGGATGGGCGAGGCACTCCCCCACCTGCCGGGCGAGCTCGCACGGGTAGTCCTCCGAGGCCAACGTGCCGTCAAGATACCGCGCCAGGAAGGTGTCGTTGTGGTCGGCAAGCAGTTCCCCGAGGCTGTCCAACGGAACAGGATGACTCCGGGCGGCACGAGTCCCGAGGTCGCTCACGGTCGACAGCGGCGCCGCGCTCGGTGTGAGGAGCCGCCTGATGTCGGCGAGCAGGTCGTCGTACCTGGCGCCCATCCGGTCGGTCTTGTTCACGAACAGCAGCGTCGGGATGCGCAGCCGGCTCAGCGTGCGCATCAGGAGCCGGGTCTGCACCTGGACGCCCTCGACCGCCGAGATCACCAGCACGGCGCCGTCCAGGACGGACAGCGCGCGCTCGACCTCGGCGATGAAGTCGGAGTGGCCCGGGGTGTCGATCAGGTTCACGGTCAGGTCGCCGAGTTCGAAGGAGACGACCGCCGAGCGGATCGTGATGCCGCGCCGGCGCTCGAGGTCCATCGAGTCGGTGCGGGTGCTGCCGTCGTCCACGCTGCCGACGTGGTCGATCACACCGGCCGCGTGCAGCAGGCGTTCGGTCAGACTGGTCTTGCCGGCGTCAACATGCGCCAAGATGCCCATCGTCAGGGTGTTCAAAGGTCCTCGCGGGTGCGTCGCAGCGATCAGGAGTGATGGCGTAGATCGACACCCGGCGCATCTGGAACTCCCTCTCACTGGCTCTCGCGGGACAAACGTTTGTTGATGGTAATGCGGTTCATTACCGGACGCACCTGTTTTTATCCACCCCTTCCAACGGCGTCCGCCCGCCCAGTAGCCTGCGCCCCACGGCGGCCCAGGTCTTGCTCGAAAACTTCGCGGAACAAGGGATTCCGGGCGCCGTGGGGAGAAACAAGGAGCTCCTATGTCACTGACGGACGACTACCTCGCCGCTGCTGCCGAACGCGGGCCAAAAGCCAGTGCGATCCTCTCGGCGGCCGCACCGAAGCTCGATGCGACCACCTTTCTCGGCCGATGCCTGAGCCGCCCAGCCTTCCTCGGCGCGACCGAGTACCGGCAGCTCAAGGCCGATCTCGACCTGCTGCACTCCGCTCTGACCCGGCTGCCCGAGCGCGTCTTCGGCGGCGACCTCGCCGAGTTCGCCCGGTACGTCGGGCTGACCGAGCCGCAGGTCCAGGCCGTCTCCCGCGGCCGCGGGCCGGCGCCCAGCCGGATGGGCCGCGCGGACATGTACCGCGACGAGCAGGGCTTCCACCTGCTCGAGATCAACATGGGCAGCACCGTCGGCGGTGTCGACAACCCGGTGCTGAACGCGGCGATGCTCGAGCACCCGTTCATCGCCGAGTTCGTGGCGGCGAACCAGTTGACCAACGCCGAGACGATGGAGGACGTCGTCCGGACCATCCTGACCGAGGCGAAGGTGCCGACCGGCGTACGGCCGGTGATGGCGATCGCCGACTTCCCGGACAGCTACCCGGACCTCGAACGCCAACTGCACAAGAGCGCGGAGATGCTCGCCCCGCTGGGGATCGACGCGCTGCCCTGCCCGGTCGACGCGCTCGAGTACCGCGACGACCGGATCTGGCTGGGCGACCGCGCGATCGACGTGGTGTTCCGGCTGTTCATGATCGAGGACGTGCTGAAGCCCGGCGCGGTCGAGATGCTGGAGCCGGTACTGCAGGCCTCCGAGCGGGGGCACGTCTCGATCTTCACGCCGCTGGACGCCGAGCTCTACGGCAGCAAGGGATCGCTCGCGCTGCTGTCGGACGAGGCGTACCGCGGCCGCTACCCCGCGGACGAACTCGCTGCTCTGGACCGGATCCTGCCGTGGACCCGGATGGTGCGCAGCGGCCCGGTCACTGTGGACGGGCAGCAGGTGGATCTGCTCGAGCACGCCATCGCGAACCGCGAGGAGCTGGTGCTCAAGCCGACCGCCCTGCACGGTGGCGACGGCGTACTGCTGGGCTGGCAGACCGACGAGGCCACCTGGGCCGCCCGGCTGGCCGAGGCGATGGACAACCCGTGGGTCTTGCAGCGCCGGATCCGGCCGGTGCCGGAGGAGTTCCTGACCGACGACGGCAGCGAGCAGTGGCTGCTCACCTGGGGCGCGTTCCTGGTTTCCGGCGGGCTCGGCGGCTTCCTGATCCGCGGCTCCCAGGAGCTCGACGGAGGCGTTGTCAACATGGCCACCGGGGCCACCGCCACCTGCTGTTTCTACCAGCTGTGAGCCTTCAAACGTTCGTTTACACCAGCGGGATGAGAACCCCTTGTTTGCAAGGGTTTTCCGTCTGGCGGAGGGTTCCGGCGGAGGAGTAACGTCGCGGACTGCGACCGATCCGGTGGCAAGCGTCACCGGGTCGGCGCATGTCCACCGACCGTTATCGCCGCTCGGGCAGGAGCCGCCTCGCATGACCACCACGACCGCCACCGGCGTCACCGTTGTCATCGTTCCCCCCGCCACCGCCAACGGGCCGATGCATGTCGGCCACCTCTCCGGTCCCTACCTGGCCGCCGACATCGCCGCCCGGGCCGCTCGCGCCCGCGGTGAACGCGTCGTCACGACCGCCGGGTTCGACGTACACCAGAACTGGGTGCTGACGCGGGCCGAGAAGGAAGGCGTCGACGTCGAGAAACTGGCCGCCTCGTTCCGCGAGGAGATCGTCACCGCGCTGGATGCCGCCAGGATCCAGTACGACGTGTTCCTCGATCCGCAGAGTCCGGAGTACCAGCGCGGTGTCACCACCCTCGCCGCCGATCTCACCACCGCCGGGTGCTTCCCGATGCGCGAGCTCACCCTGCTCGCCTGCGCGGACTGCGACCGCACCCTGCACCAGTCGTACGTCGTGGGCAAGTGCGCGTGGTGCGGCTCGGAGGCCGCGGGAGGTGGTTGCGAGGGCTGCGGCGGTTACACCTCGGCCGAGAACCTGATCGACCCACACTGCAACCGCTGCGGCGGCGAACCCCGGCCCTTCGCGGCGACCGTGCCGGTACTGCCGATGGAGGACTACCGCGAGGAACTGATCGAGGTCTGGCTGCGCGCCGAACTGTCGGACCGCGCTCGCCAGATCGTCACGCACTACCTGGAGAACCGGCTCCCCGACGTCCCGATCGCGTATCCCACCAACTGGGGACTCGCCGGCACCGGGCCGCACTCGGGTCTGCGGCTCGAGGTCTACGCCGAGGTCGGCCTGAGCAACCTGTACGGCGTTGCGGAGTCGCTCAAGCCCGGGTCGCTCGGGCTGGAGGACACGACCGAAGCGTGGTCCGAAGTTGCCGGACTCTGGCACTTCAACGGGATCGACAACGGGTTCTACTTCGCGTTGTTCTGGCCGGCCGTCTACCTGGCCGCGGGGGTTCCGCCCGAGGCAATCGGTGGCGCGCAGGTCAACGAGTTCTACACGCTCGACGGAGAGAAGTTCTCGACCAGCCGCAACCATGCGATCTGGGCGAACGACTTCCTCGACCAGGAGGACGTCGACATCGTCCGCCTCTACCTCGCCTGGGACCGGCCGGACCGATTCGCCAGTGACTTCACGCTCTCGTCGTACCGCGAGTTCGAGGCCTACGTGCGTCCGCTGCTGGATGGTGCCCGTGGCAACAATGTCGGCGAGGTGGCGCACGACGGCACGATGCCGCCGACGATGGCCGAGGCCGACGTGACCCGCGGGGTCGCCGCGTTGAAGCCGCGCGGCTTCGACCCGGCGCTCGCAGTACGAGCGGTGCTGACAGGCATGGCCGCGAGTGCGCCCGGCGCGGAGATGCTCCTCCAGATCCTGACCGGAAGGTGACCGTGGAAACCCCCAACTACGACGGCCGCATCTTCCGCCCGGTCGGCAATCCGCCCGGCGCGCCGACCGGCCGCTACCACCAGAACGGCAAGCTGATCTGGGCCGAGTTCGGCGGCGGAAGGCTCCACTTCGGCCGCCTGGTAGGCACTTGCGACGCCGACGGCACCATCGACGCCAGCTACTGCCAACTGGCCACCGACGGCGGCGTAACAGCCGGCCGAGTTCTCAGCATCCCCGGCTACACCGACGACGGCACCCTGACCCTCACCGAAAACTGGCGCCGCCTGGACGGCTCCTCCGGCATCTCCGTCATAGAAGAAGTAGACCCCGCCCTAGCACCACCACCCCCCGAATCCCTCACCGGCTGACCACGTCTCAGCTCCACCGGCACGATGGCGCTCACCCAGGGCCGCACCACCACGAGCTCTCCGATCCTGCAGCGCCTTGGGTTTGTCTCGTACGGCCATGAGCACTCTTATCGACTCCCATTGGGATGACTCGCAAGGTTGCCGGCGCGGATAGAGCGACCGCTCCCGCCCGCTATCGATCGACAGGCACACGCCGCGCGACGATGGCGGCATGGGGTCGTTTCCCGTCAGCGCGGCTCTCCGTCGCTTCGACCTGAAAGCCCGATTCCGCCAGCCGCTGTGACATCTCTTCGATCGACCAGAAGTAGGCGGTCGTCACGGCATGCGAGAACGGCTCAACCTGCGCGCCTTCGAACATGCCGAGAAGCAAACTGCCACCGTCGCACAGGCAACGTGCGAACTCGCCGAGGATGCGGGGCACGTCGTCAGGCTCGGTGTGGATGATCGAGTACCACGACAGAATCCCCGCCAACGAGCGATCGGGCACGCCAAGGTTCTGCAGCTCCGCAACGCGGTAGGAGACAGCGGGAAACCGCGATCGGGCGATGTCCACGAAGCGCGGCACAAGATCGACACCCTCGACGTCACAGCCCTGGCCGCTCAGAAAGTCAGTCCACTGCCCAGGCCCGCACCCGGCGTCGATGATGCGGCCCGTGATCCCGCCGGCCCACTGGGACACCAGCTTGCGGTCGAGTTCGTGCATCGCCTCCGTCGAGGCGAACAGGTCGGCGTATTCAACCGCCCGTCGGCCATAAGCATCCCGCACATCATCCACAGACACTGGCAACCCCTAGCAACCCGGCATTCGATCGTTGCCGACATCACGACGCCGCCATCAGAGCGGCGCCGACCACAACTCGGCACGACATGCTCCCATGTCCGCGAGCCATCGCCGCTGCCGATCCGAGGGAGATTGTGCACGGCTCGGACAACGCCTGCTCCCAGCGCAGCGTTCCAACCTCGCTCCCGGCGACGTCGGTACCCTCCTTGCCGACTCACCTGAGTCGGGTCGACGATCGCGGACAGCTGGCTCTCAGCCTCTGGACGCCGCACTGCCGCAAGTGGAGGAGCGGCGTGGGCGCGGTAGTCGCGGTTGGTGCGGAGTTAGTCGGGGCTGGGGTGGGGGTGGGTGCCGGTGTGGTCTACGAGGAATTTGTAGCCGTGGGGGGTGATCCATTCGAGGGCGTTGTCGTTGAGGTGGCGGACTTTCCAGAGGCCGTGGGTTTTGACCCGGTGGCTGTAGCGCCGCAGGGGTGCGAGGTTGGTTGTGCTGGTTTGGCCTGGTGGGCCGGTTGGGTTGAAGGGGTGTATGTGGTCGATGTCGGTGCTGTAGGTGGTGTCGCCTGTGCCGAAGGGGAACTGCTCTACGGGATGCATGAGCTTTATCCGTTCGCGGATCCGGTCGGGGATCTCGTAAGCGTCGACACTGACCTTGTCGTTCAGATCGATGACTGGACGCAGGACGATCTGGTCGTGTCCGAGTAGTTCGCTCAACCGGGCCGCGAGCACCGGGCCGAACCCTTCGACTCGCGCGACGCCTTCGCCCGCGAACAGAGTCTCGCCGGCCACGTGCACATAGAGGTTTGTCCGCCCGGGTTTGCGAAGGTCTGCGCCAGCAGAGCCGGCGGCGTACGCCGCTTGTCTGATCGCTGCCACCTTCTCGGCCAACATTCGCCATTCCTGCTCGGGCCGCTCGGACTGCTCGGGTCGCTCGGACTGCTCGGGCCGATCTCCCTGCTTGGCCTCTGCAGGCTCGGCCGTCCTTACTGGACCCGCATCTTTGGCACCGCTTGCGGCCGAAGGTGCGTCATCGTCCGCGCGGTTCGCGTCGGAGGTGTGGCTGGCGGACGCGATCGGCTGGGGTGAGCTCAGGTTGGCATCGTGCCGGGCACCGGCGTAGTCGCTCCGCTTCGCAACCTCACCGCCGTGGTTCGCGTCGGATGCCTGGTCGGGTTCGGGCGCTGCCGTTGTGGTCGGTATGGGGTTGGTCTTGGTGAGGACGTGGGCTACATCCAGCAACTGGTGGGCGAGTTTGGGGTCGGCGAGGATGCCGATTGCCTTGGCTCGGCGACGGTCCAAGGGAGAGGTGTCGCCGAGGGCGGCGAGTGCGTCGGCGAGCTGGGTGAGGGTCGCGTCCAGGCGGATCACGTCACCCGTTGCTGCGCGGACGAAGAGGGTAGTGGTGCCGTGGTCGTCTGTTCGGCCGGTCCACACGCCACGCTCCCGGGCCTTCTCCTCGGCTGCTTTGCGGGCGGCTTCCGGATCGGCCTGCCAGGTAGCGGCTTTGACGATGAGGCTCAGTCGGTACGGCGTGACCGAGTCGATGATGCCGGCCACTCGCCGGTCGACGATCGCCGCGGCTTCCATCGAGAGCGTCACGCAGGCGGTTGCGACCTGACATGCCTTCCAGGGTGTTGCCCGGTCGGACTGCACTTCTTCCCAGACCTTCGGGAGACGGTGTCGCAGGGAGAGCGCCTGACCGATGAACCGGGCTGAGGCTGCTGCTGATCGACCGGTCACGGCGCCGAACTCGGCGGGAGCGAATTCGGCGATACTTGGGCAGCCGGGACCGCCGTACACCTTGTGACGTTCGCTTCCGGGGATCGTCTCGTCGCCGGGAATCATCGACGTCCCCGGGAACAGGTCAGCGTAGTGCGCGGCGAGCTGGAGCAGTTGAGCATCAACCTGGCGCTGCATGGCATGCAACCGTGCCGCCGCGGCGAGGGTCTCGGCGGCATCGAGGTCGGCTACATCCATGTCGAACATGCGTTCGATTCTATAGCAGCAAAACGGGCCGCCACGAACGTTCGTCATCCGTTTTTCCCTTATCCACAACGGAAAACGTCACACAGCCCAGGACTCTCGGACGAGATATACAGAGGGCCAAACCCGCTGATGGTAACCGCTGCTGTGGTGCCGGTGGAGTGAGCCAAACTTTCCGGCATGGGGCGAGTTGAGGGTCGAGAAGGATGGCTGGGTGAGCAGACAGCAGAGGCCGTCACGGCAGCTGTCGGTGGACAGCAGATCCAGCTCGTGTAGGCCGTGTTGAAGGACGAGTTGTCGCTGGCCGAGGCAGCACGTCGGCATGGGGTGTCCTCGGCGACGGTGGGCAACTGGCGCGACCGGTTCGTCGACGCTGTCCCTTCGTCGAGCTCGAGGCCCTGAGAGCGGCACATGGCGTGTCGGTCTCGAGGTCCGCGCCGGCGACCCTCCGAACGGGCCATGGCCGGCGCCGAGAGTGGACGCGATCGAGGCAGTCGCCGCGAAGTACGCAGCGGGTTGGCCCCTCGGGGGCACCCCAAGATCGCCGCGATGATGCGTGCCGAAGGTCACCCGGCGTCCACCTCCACCGCTCAGCTGGGCCTTCCGCCGTCGAAGTCGCCCTGTTCCGCCGCATCTACAATGCTCTGCGACCCCGCCAGGCCCTCGAACGAACGCACACCACGTGCGGCTTACCTCGCCGTTCGGATACTGCGATCAGCGTGTGGCCATTGGCGGACCCGCTGGTTGACTGGGAGGTCCTGACATGACCAGTAAGTTCACCGAGCTTGCGATCGACTGTGTCGATCCCAACGGTCTCGCCCGGTTCTGGTGCTCGGTTCTTGACTACGAGGTGCAGGGCGAGGACGACGGAACTGTCATTATTGGCTCCCCTCTGGTGCCTGAAGGCAAGAACCACCTTGGCCCAGTGCCACCGACGTTGACATTCGCGCGCGTGCCCGAGGGCAAGACCATCAAGAACAGGCTCCACCTCGACGTCAACCCAACCGACAGGGAGCAGGACGAAGAGGTTCGTCGCCTGCTCGACCTAGGTGCCCGACACGCCGACGTCGGCCAAACCGGCGATGAGAGCTGGGTCTGTCTTGCCGACCCGGAGGGGAACGAGTTCTGCGTCCTTGCTGGCCGCCGCCCCTGATCGGAGTCCGCACACCACGCCAGACCTACCAAACTTCTTGACTCATGACGCCGCAGGAGCGGAGCCCCACGACTGAACCAACGCACTCATCTTCCTTTATCCACAAGGGAGAACATCACACCACCCGGGACCCTCAGACGAGATATGCAGCCTCGCATCGACATCCACACAGCCAAAACGACGACTAGCGGTTGATGGGAGCCGGGTGGATTCGGGCGCCGGGGACTGGGCCTTCGGCTTGGCGGACCATTCGGCAGAGGCCCGATTCGGCTAGTTCTACGGCCAGATCGACGGCTCGGCGGCTGTCGGCGGCGAGGAAGAGGCAGGTGGGGCCGGAGCCGGAGATCATTGCGGCCAGGGCGCCTTGGTCGAGGCCGAACTGGAGGGTGTCCGCGAGCTCCGGGCGCAACGACAGCGCCGCGACTTGCATGTCGTTGCTAAGGGCAATCGCGAGCGCGGTGGGCTCGCCGGAGAGAAGCGCGGAGAGAAGTTCCGGCTGGACCTCGGGCTGCTCCACCCGGCGCAAGGGGCGGAGGCGGTCGAGTTCCTGGAAGACAGCAGGGGTGGAGAGGCCGCCCTCGGCGATGGCGAAGACCCAGTGGAACGTACCGCGGGACATCACCTCCGTGACCTGCTCACCGCGGCCGCGTCCCAACGCCGTATGCCCGACCAGGCAGAACGGTACGTCGCTGCCGAGCTCCGCGCCGACGTGCTCCAACTCAGCCTGGGACAACCCGAGTCCCCACAGCCGGTTGCACGCCACCAGCGTCGCGGCGGCGTCGGTGGATCCGCCCGCCATGCCGCCGGCGACCGGGATGGTCTTGCGGATGACGAGGTCGACGCCTTCCTCGACGTCGTACTCCGCTTGCAGCAACCGGGCCGCCCGGACCGCGAGGTTCGAGTCGTCGGCCGGGACGTCGTCCGCGAAGTCGCCGACCACCTCGACCGTGACACCGTCGTCGTCCCGCAGCGTCGCGGTGACGTCGTCGTACAGCGCGACGGCCTGGTAGACGGTGGCAAGCGGGTGGAACCCGTCCGGACGCGGCGGGCCGACGGACAGGCCGAGATTGATCTTGGCCGGCGACCGGACCGTGACCTGGGCTTGAGGTGGCACTGGCACAGGTTAGTGCCCTTCGGAGGCCGCGCCCGCGATCCGAGCGAATTCGGTGATGCCGAGCATCTCGCCGCGCAGCTTCGGGTCGATGCCCGCGGCCCCCAGTACGGCGTCCAGCCGGTCGCGGTCCGGCATCCACCGCGACAGTGCCGAGCGGAGCGTCTTCCGGCGCTGCGAGAAGGCCGCCTCGATCACCGCGAACACCTCCTCGCGCGTCGCGGCGGTGGCGGGTGGCTCACGCCGCTCGAAGGCGACCAAGCCGGAGTCGACGTTCGGGGCCGGCCAGAACACGTTCCGGCCGATCGGCCCGGCGCGGCGGACGTCGGCGTACCAGGCAGCCTTGGCGGACGGTACGCCGTACGTCCGGGAGCCGGGGGGCGCCGCGAGCCGGTCGGCGACCTCGGACTGGACCATGACGAGGCCGTGCCGTAGCGACGGCGAGATCGCGAGCAGATGCAGGAGCACCGGTACGGCGACGTTGTACGGGAGGTTCGCCACGCAGGCCTCGGGGGTGCCGATCTGCGCCGGCAGCACGTTCATCGCGTCCGCCTCGACCACGGTCAGCCGGTCGGCCTGGTTGGGCGCGTACTTCGCGATCGTGCCCGGCAGCGCCTCGGCCAGCACCGGGTCGATCTCGACCGCGGTGACCCGATGGCATTCGGCGAGCAGAGCCAGCGTCAGGGAGCCGAGTCCGGGGCCGACCTCAAGCACGGTCTCGCCGGTGTCGGACAGGTCGGCGGCGCGGACGATCCGGCGAACGGTGTTCGGGTCGATGACGAAGTTCTGGCCGCGCTGCTTGGTCGGGCGGACGCCGAGCGACTCGGCCAGCGAACGCACTTCCGCCGGACCGAGAAGCCTCGGTCCGGCGGAAGTGGATGATGAATCAGCGCTGGTCACACACGCCAGTCTGTCAGGCTCAAGCCCTCTGGCCGCAGACCGGCCAGGCGCCGTAGCCACCGCGGTCGGCCTTGACCTTCTCCGCGATCGCGATCTGCTGCGCCTTGGAGGCCAGGTGGGCGTTGGCCGCGTAGGCGTCGCCGCCGTAGGCCACCCAGGTGCCGTGGTCGAACTGCAGGCCGCCGTAGTACCCGTTGCCGGAGTTGATCGACCAGTTGCCGCCCGACTCGCACTCGGCGATCCGGTCCCAGGCGCCGGTGTTACCGCTCGGCGGCGGGGTGGTGTCGGTGGTCGGCTCTTCGGGCTTCGGCTTGGTGCCGACCGTGACCAGCTCGTCGACCGGCTGCTTCACCACGGTGGCGGTGACGAGCTTCTTGCTGGTCAGCTTGCCGTCCAGGTAGGTCAGCACGTACTTGACCGACTTCGTCCCGAGGGCGCCCTTGGTGGTGGTCTTGGTCTCGCCCTCGGTCAGCGTGGCCGACTTGGTCTTCTTCGTGGAGAAGGCGATGGCCTGCCTCTCGGCGACGGTCCTCACGTCGACCTTGACCACGGTGATCCGGTTGACGCCCGGCTTGAGAGCCGTCGTCGGCACCGGCACGACCCGGTCGTCACGGTCGAAGGCGACCTTGGCGCCGGTCAGCGCCTCGGCGACGGTGGAAGCCATCGACTTCACGGCCACCACCTTGCCCTGCCGGACGATCTGGACGGTCTTCGGAGTGCGGACCACGAGCTCCAGGCCCTCGCGCCCGATGGGGGCGCTGCGGCTGGTGGAGAACACGGCTCCGTCGTACCGCAGGCCCAGGTCGGCCAGCGCCTCGTTCACGCTGTCGGCCGTGGTCCAGAAGCTTCTCTTGGTGCCGTCCGCGTTGACGGTCAGCTGGCGGCCGTACTGCACCGCGATCTCCTGACCCTCCCGCAGCTTGGAGTCCAGCGAGGGCGCGACCACGTCACGCTCACCGACCTGGATCTTCTCCGCCTTCAGGGCGTCCGCCACGGTGGAGCCGAAGGTGTGAACCTTCTGCACCTGGCCGTCGACGGAGAGGCTCACGGTCTTGCTCTTGCTCGCATAGGCCACAGAGCCGCCCACGACGGCGAACACAGCCGTGGCGCCCACGACCGCGATGATGGACTTACGCACTAACGCTCCCAGGTAGAGCTACCCGGGCACGGGGTGGGACAGCACTGGCAAACGCCGCGAATGCCGGGTTGCAGGGCCCGGAAACCACGGTCTTCGCCGAGGGGCGTGCTCTCCAGGACCTTCCCCGATCCCGGCCAACATCACGAGACAGTAACGAAGAAGTCCCGAGAGTGCCAATCCCCTCGCCGGGAAAGCCGGAAAAGGTGTAATGGGGCGCTTACGCTTCGTGTTGTCCCCAGTGGCCCCGATGGACCACTTCGGCGGTCGTCCGGCGCCCTCTTTTCAGCGACGGGGACCGCCGGTCCGGAGCCCGGTAGCCGATCGAGATGACCCCGATCGGATCGAACCCGTCGGGTACTCCGAACTCCGCCTTCAGCCGGCCGACCTTGTCCGCCGGAGGCCCGAAAAGGCAAGCACCCAAGCCTTCGTCGACCACCGTCTGCAACATCAGCAGAGCCGCCATGCCGGTGTCGACGTACCAGTACGGCGCGGTCCAGTGCGACTCGTCCCGGTCGGTCCAGCCCTTGTCCGGCTCGGTGTACCGATCGAGGTACGCGTCCTTGTGCGCGAAGGCGAAGATCAGCAGCGGCGCCCGGCGCAACCCTGTGATCCACTCCACATACTTCTCGTCCGGGTTCTCGGCCGCGATCGACCAGTAGCGCTCCCGGTCGTCGCCCTCGAGGGTGAGGAACGCCCAGCCCTGGCTGAACCCGCCGGAGGGGGCCCGCAGGCCGTTCTCGAGGATGCGTTCCCGGATCTCCACCGGCACCGGCCGGTCGGCGTCGTAGTTGCGGACCATGCGCCGGCGGCGGACCACCTCACTGAACTCCATGCCGGACTGTCTATCAGCCGAGTAATCGAGCCAGCAGGTAGGTCTCGGTCCCGGCCAGCCCGACCGAGCAGAAGATCACCGTCTGGTCCGCCGACGTCCGCCCGGGCGCCTCCCCCGCCAGCACCGCGCCCAGACTGGTCAGTCGATCGTGCTGCTCGGTTCCGGTCAGGATGAAGGGCGGGTCGTACGCCGACGTCTGGGCGACCGAGTCCGTCACGGCGACGTCCGCGCGAGCGACCAGGTCCGGCCCGAACTCGGCGCGCCCGACCTGCTTCGGCCCGAGAGTGGTGACATAACCCCCCGGCGCGATCCAGGACGCCTCGACCACGGGCACCGGGCTGTTCGTCGCGAGCACCACCAGGTCCTTCCCCTCGACGGCCTCCCGCGCCGAGTCAGCGGCGGCCACCGGAAGCCCCAGCTCGGCGGAAACCCTTGCCACGAAGGCGTTCCGGCGTACCGGATCGCGGCTGAAGACGGACACCGAGGTGAGCGAGCGGACGGTCGAGATCGCCCAGAGCTGGTTCCACGCCTGGGTCCCGGTGCCGACCAGCCCCAGGCTGCCGGCGGTCGGGGCGGCGAGCGCGTCGAGGGCGACGGCGCCGATCGCGCCCACCCGGCGGGGACCGAGTTCGTTGCCGACGGCAAGCCCTCGGACAGCGCCGGTGTGCCACTCGTGCACGACGACCAGCTGAGCACCCGGGTCGAAGGAGAAGGAGTCGTAGGAGCGGTACCCGTACCACTCCCCCGTCAGGGCGCCGGTGGTGAAGACGAGTCGCCCGTCGCCGAGCTCCGTACTGACCCGAGGCGGGGTATGCAGCGCACCCGAGTGGGCGGCCAGCACGGCCTCACGCATCCAGCCGACGGCCGAGCGCGCGTCTAGGCGCTCGGCGATGTCGGCGTCGGTGAGGACTGTTACCACGAGCCGCCGAACGCCCGGTCGGCGTTGTCGGACAGGGCGCCGCACAGCTCGGCGACCGAGATGTTCAGCACGCCCGCCATCTTCCGGACCGTGTGCGGGATCAGGTACGACGCGTTGGGCTGGCCGCGGTGCGGGGACGGCGTCAGGTACGGCGCGTCCGTCTCGACTAGGACCCGGTCGAGCGGCGTGACGGCGAGAGCGTCCCGCAGCGACTGGGCGTTCTTGAAGGTGACCACGCCGGCGAAGCTCAGGAACGCGCCGCGGTTGACGCACTCGCGGGCGAACTCGGTGTCGCCGGAGAAGCAGTGCATCACCAGCCGGTCCGGCACGCCCTCGCGGTCCAGGATGGCCAGGATGTCGTCGTGTGCGTCGCGGTCATGGATCATCAGCGTCTTGTCCAGCCGCTTCGCCAGGTCGATGTGCGCGGCGAACGACTCATGCTGCGCGGCCTGGCCGTCCTGTCCGGTGCGGTAGTAGTCCAGCCCGGTCTCGCCGATCACCCGGACCTTGTCCGAGCTCTTCGCCAGTCGCTCGATCTCGGCCAGCGCATTGTCGAGCTCGCCCGCCGCCTGCAGACGCGGTGCTTCGTTCGGGTGCAGTGCTACGCCCGCGATGAGATTCGGGTACTGCTGGGCGGCTTCTACCGCCCAGAGCGCGCCGGGGAGGTCGCAGCCGACCTGGACGATCCGGGTCACCCCGACCGACGAGGCGAGCTTGATCGCCTCGGCCGCGCCCAGCCAGTTGCCGTCCTCGCCATCGGCGATGTCCAGATGGCAGTGCGCGTCGACGACGCTCATCGGCAGCGGGTCCGGCAGAGCGGGCCGGCTGCGGTCCCTGGATCGGCCGTCCTCTCCGATGGCAGCACGTTCCCGCGTCGGGCGTTCGACCTCCACACCGTCGGTAGACATGGTGCCCAGCCTACTTACCGCGGGCGGTGGATCCGCACGCGATCACCGCAGCCGGTAGATCCGGACGTCCTCGTTGCTGAAGACGCGGTCCGCGAGCTGGTCGAGCTTGGGCGACACCGGCCCGGCGCGCAGATCGCCGATGATCAGGGTGACGCCGACGTCGCCCGACAGGTTGGCGAGATGCTGCTTGGACGGCTTCTCGACCGCCATCCGGCTGTCCAGGACCCGATCGGGCCATGGCGACGGCTGCAGCAGGAAGCTCGTCTTGTGGTTGGTGGCCGCGAGGTTGGCCGGCGCATATGCCCAGCCCTCGATCAACAACTGCACCCCACTCAACCCGGAGATCCAGTAGGCATCATCCGGGCACCCCGGCCGATAACGGGCCGGCATGCAGAACACGTTGCTGACAGCCACATCATCGGGATGGGCGTGGTCGCGCAGCCAAAGCATCGCGCTCTGCTCGGCCGCGGTGAGATACGTGCGGTACCCGATGCCCGGCGACGCCAGCGGCTGGGTGGCCTTCTCCAGCGCCTGACCGAACACGATCACCTGCACAGGCAGGCTGGCCGCGACCGTCAGCACGATCACCTGTACTGCGATCGTCGCCGGCCGCCTCGCCCAGTTGATGCCCAGGATGACGACCGCTCCCACCACAGCCAGCACGGCGAACGGCCCGAGCAAACCGGCGGCAGCCCGGGCCACCGTGTGAGTGTTCGGGTCGGTCGGCCAGTAGAGATAGACCGTGACCGCCGTGAGAATGCCCGCCACACCGACGACGACGAGATCCCTGGTCCGCGTCCCGGGTGACAGGTTGACGCCGACGGCAACGACTCCGACCATCCCGAGCGCCAGGATCGCGCCCAGGAAGTGGTACTCCGAGTAGCCGGGGTGCGAGAACACCAATGTCACCCCGGTCCCCGCAGCCACACACCCACCGATCCACCAGTACGCCGGGTCTCGGCGTACCGGGTCCAGCTTCAGACCGAGCAACGTCAGCAGCCGGGGAGCGTCGATCAGCAGGTAGTACGCCAGCAGGGTCGCGCCGAACAACAGCATCCGGGGATCAGCTCCGGCCAGCGACTGGAGCACCCAGCCTCCGGTGGCCGGGTAGGTCTTCTCACCGCTCACGGCCTGGTAGTACGGCTGGACCCGCATCGACGCGAGCAACTGGACGCGGCTCCCGCCCGTACTACCGATCAGGGCGAAGGTGGAGGCCAGGAAGAATCCCGCGGCAACGCCGCCAAGAGCAACGAGTCGCCAGGGCGGCCGGCGTTCCGCGACCCAGCCGGCGACACCGGCGAAGGCACAGCCGACCAGCATGATCGGGAGCAGGGTCGGCTTGGTGCCGGTGGCCAGCGCCAGCAGCAGGATCATCGCGGCCCAGACACCCGGGCCGGCTTGTCGCCGCAGGATCAACACGGTCGGCCCGACCAGACCGAGCATCACCACGCCGGCCATCGTGCCGGTCGGACCCTGCACGGCCTGCGCGGCGGACATGTTGACCGAGGGGCTGTCCGCCAACTGCAGCGCACCCGGTAGTACTCCCGTCAGCGCGGCGGCGAGCGGCCCGGCCCAGGCGCGCTCGCTCAGCAACTCCCCCGCGGCCCAGCCGACGAGGACGAGCGTGATCGCCATGGTGAGCGGCCACTGATGCATCAGCACCTGCGGCGGCGGCACATCCGACATCACCGAGCCGCTCGCCATCGTGGCGTTCGCGAACCAGTGGTAGATCAGTGGCTCGCCCAGCACCGACGGGTCGGCCGGTGTCATATCGCGGATGAGTTCCTGGACGAGGCCCAACTGGTACCAGATGTCCTGGTGCCGGGCCGCCGCGATCGGCGGCAGAGGGATGGGCCGCAACACCACGACCACGGTCCGGACGATGGCCACCAGCAAACTCGTCGCCAGCAGCACGTGCCACCACAGCGGCGGCGCCACGCTGGTGCCGCGCCAGCTGAAGTGCGGCCGGAGAGCCGGGGTGAAAGCGAAGACCAGGAGCAGCGCCGCGACGGCGGCCCACTGGAGCAGCGGTACGCCGATCGCCGTGCAGGCGGCCCAGATCGCCAACTGCCAGGCCAGGCCGAGCACCGCGCCGAACCCGAGGTCCTGGGCAACCGACCGCCCGCCGGCCAGGACCCGCCACAGGAGCGTGCCAGGCAGCAGGACCGCGATCGACCAGGTAAACAGGTAGCGGATGCTCTCGCCACCGGAGTCGCCGATCCAGGCGAGCAGCAGGACTGCGCTGACAGGCACGAACAGCCACCACCACACGGTCGGCCCGGATCCGGATTCCGACCGTGTGGTGGTGGCTGAAATACCTGGTGAAGTGACCCCGATCACCCGCCAATGATGACGGATCGTAAGTGCTCAGCCGCGCTCGGCTGCTTCCTTCACGCCGTTCACGAGCATCTCCCACATACCGCGGGAGTGCTCCGCCTCCTCTTCGCTGGCGTTGTTGTCCTGGCTCAGCGACAACCGGGTGGTGGTCCCGCTCTCTTCCAGCTCGTAGGTGAGCGTGTGGTAGTTCTCGGGCGTGTCCGGCTGACCGCTCAGCGGGCTGTAGTGGGTCACCTTGAGCAGCCGGCCGGGCTCGACCGCGAGGATCTCACCCTTGTCCTCGTACTCCTTGCCCTCGTACACGCCTTTCCAGATGATCGGGCTGCCGGGCTGCCAGTCGGTCTCCACGTCCGCCCCGAACATGAACTTCTTGATCTGCTCGGGGTCGGTCAGTACCCCCCAGACCTGGGTCGGTGACGCGCTGATCTCGGTTTTCGCGGTGGCCACGTAGTCGGCCATGGTGTTCAGCTCCCATCGGTTCTGTCTCTTCCGACGGTACGGCCGGACAGCCTCTGGGTCTTGTAGAAAAGCGTCACCGCGCGCCGTAGCGGCCGAGTCAGCAACCGGGTCGATAGGGAACGCCGGGCAGGTACTTGCCCCACTCGTCCGAAGAGACCGAGTCGCCGCCCGCCGAGCAGATCAGGTCGATGGCTCGGACGGGATCGATCTCCCACAGCCTCACCGTGCGGTCGGATCCCCCGGTGGCGACGGTGTGGCCGTCCGGGCTGAACCCGACAGACCAGATCGCGACGTCCGACGCGCTGAGGATCGCGATCGTCGTCGGCTGCCCGGGCTTCGCCACGTCCCAGAACCAGACCTGTCCGCTGCGCGTCGTCGCGGCCAGGGTGTGCCCGTCCGGGCCGAAGGCAACGGCTGCGACAGTGCCGTCCGGTCCGCTCAGTGGCTCACCGATCGGGGTGAGCGCCGACGGGTGGGTGGTGTCCCACAAGCGCACCGTGCCGTCCGCGCTGCCCGTGGCGAGGATCTTGCCGTCCAGACTGAAGGCGGCAGAGAACAGCAGGTCGACGGAGCCCTTCACCGACGGCAGCGCGCGCAACTGCCGCGGATTGCTCATGTCCCAGACCCGGATCACGCCATCCGCGGTCACTCCCACCAAGGTCCGGCCGTCCGGGCTGATGGCGACCTGGTAGATGTAGTTGCTGCCGGCCCCTGGTGCGTCCGGCAGAGCCGTCGGCCGGTGCCGATCGCTCAGGTCCCACAGATGGACCAGGCCGTCGTCGCCGCCCGCCGCCAGAATCCGGCTGTCCGGAGTGAAGGCGAGCGACTCCACGATCGCGCTCGGACCGGTCAACGCCGGCCCGAGTGGCTTCGGTCTGGCCGGGTCGGTGGTGTCCCACAGCAGCACCGAGGTACCCGTTGTCCCGGCAGCGAGAATCTGTCCGTCCGGGCTCAGGGCGCCGGCGCCGGTGACCGGCTCGTTGCTCAGCGGCGACACGAGCCCCGGCGCGAGAGCAACCGGCGCGCGCGGTTGTGAGACGTCCACCAGGAAGGCCTGGCCACCGAAGGTTGCCAGCGATCCGTGCGGGCCGAAGACCGTCGATGCCACCGTCGCCGTCGCGCCGGTGATCACCGGTCCTGGGATCGACCACAGCCGTGCGACCCCGTCGGACCCACCGGTGAGAAGCGACCGATCACCACTGGCGAAGGCTACCGACGAAACCGGCTCCGCGTGCGGCAAGGACGAGACGAGTCGCCCGGTAGCGACCTCCCAAACTTGCGCCACATTGTCTGAGCTGCCGATGGCCAGCAGCCTGCCGTCCGGGCTGAACGCGACCGCGTTGACCCAGTTCTCCGGCACCTGGATCTGAGAGGCCATCCGGGTAGCGGCTTCGGGCTTCGTCAGGTTCCACAGCTGGAACAAGCCCTTCGTTCCGCCGACAGCCAGCACTCTGCCCTGCGGAGCGAACTTCAAGCTGTTGATCTGGTCGGGACCGGTCTGCTGCCGACCTGCCAGCCTGATGTTCCGAACCTCTCTGGCATCCCAGACGGACAGATACCCGGAGGCATCCCCTGTCACGAGGACGCTGCCGTCCGGGCTGAACGCCACGCTCTGGACGAAGCCGGTCGCCGGCGGAAGCGACCTCAGGACGGACACGCGAACCGGGTCGGTGACGTCCCACAGCTTCACAGTCTTGTCGGAACTGCCTGCGGCCAGGGTTCGGCTGTCGGGCGTGAAGGCCAGTGAATACACGGTGCCGCTCGGACCGGCGGGCAGGACGCCGAGAGCAACGGGCCGTCCCGGGTCAGCGATGTTCCAGAGCCTGACCTTCTGATCGCGGCCACCGGTGGCCAGGAGCCGGCCGTCGGGACTGACTGCCAGGCCGAACACCGGCATCGTGTGATCCGCCAGCGGTTGCCCGATCGCTCGTGGCCGGCGAGGGTCGCTGAGGTCCCAGGTCAGGATCGCCGTGTCACTCGGACCTGTACCGGCGGCGAACATCGTCCGCCCGTCGGGGCTGAGGATCACGTTCTGCGCGCCCTTCGACGGCCGCACGATTCGCGTGACCGGCGGCGTCCCGGTCGCGTCGAGGAGGCTCGACCGGGCCTCCATCGTCGGGGCGATCTGGTAGGCAGCCAGCGACAGCCGGGCCGCCAGGGCGGGATCGGTCGCTCGCAGACGGTTCGCGGTGACCGCCACCTGGCGCGACATCGCCAGGTCGCGGTCCTTGTTGGCCGTGTCCCGTTTCCAGAACGAGTAACCGGCCAGCCCCGCCGTGGACAGCGCGAGCACTGTCAGGGCTGCCACCATCCGCTTCAGCCTCAGCGTCTGGCGGCGGGCGACCGCGCGCTCGGTCTGCTCAGCGGCGACGCTGGCGGTGAGGAAGTCCACCTCGAGCGGATTGAGGTCCCCCTTCGCGGCGCGACCGTCGGTCCAGTCCCGGACGCCGTCCAGCTTCCCGCCGCGATAGAGGGATCCCGGCTCACGACCGAGCTCCCGCCACTGTCTGGCGTCGTCGGCGAGTTGTCGATGCCGCCGCAGGCCGTCGCGATCGCTGTCGATCCACCCTCGCAGCCGGGGCCAGGCGGTCAGCAGTGCCTCGTGGCTGATCTCGATGGTATCGGCGTCCATCGTCAGCAGGCGAGCGCCGACGAAGTGCTCGATGACGTCGTCGAGTGCCGCTTCGTCCGTGTTGCTGATGCCCTCCAACTCGTTGCGGACGACCTTCCGGCGCGTGTCGGCGGTGTCCTCACCGAGATTCACGAGCCGGAGGAATACCCGCCGTGCAACGATCTTCTGGGCGTCGGTGAGGTCGCCGTACACCTCCTCGGCGGTTTCTGCGACAGCACCCTTGATCCCGCCGGTGGACAGATATCCCATGGTCGTCATCCGGCCCCGCTCGGCGCGTTGCCAGGTCGCGAGGAGTGCGTGGGACAGCAGCGGCAGAGCGCCGGTCTCGGACTGCGCCGCCCCGGCCGGACCGGCTCCGGGCGCCGCTTCCCGGATCAGAAGCTCGACGAGACCCTCGTCGATCTGGATATTGGCCTTCGAAGCCGGCTCGACGATCGCTCGGCGAAGATCCTCCTCGTTCAGGGGGCCGACCACGAACTGGGCGTTCTGGAGGACGCCGGCGATCTCGGCGTACCGCAAGGCCTGCGGATAGAAGTCCGCGCGCAGGCCTAGGAGGACGACGGTCGCCACCGGTGGTCCGGAGTCAGGATCGCCGCGCTCTGCCGGCGAGTGAGCCGCTGCGACCAGCGCGGCGATGAACGCGCGACGATCCTGCTCGTCCAGGCACATCGTGAAGAGTTCCTCGAACTGATCCACCACGATGAGCAAGCGGTCGGCGAGATCCGCGGGAGGCCTACCGTCCGGCTGGGCCGGGCGAGTCGCGCCGGCGGTGAACTTGCTGATCTGTTCGACCATCCCCGCCGCCGGATCGGCTTTGATGATCTCGGCCAGCTCTGCCGGCGACACCCCGGTACCGACTGCGAGAGCAGCTGCCAACTGCTCCAAGGGCTCGGCGCCAGGCGTCAGCAGAGCCACGGGCCAAGCCGGCCGACCAGGCGCCGCCAGCGCACCCAGCGCCGGCACCACGCCCGCTCTGAGCAGCGAAGACTTCCCGGAACCGGAGGCCCCGACGACGACCTGCAATCCCCCGCCGCCGGCATGCAGAGTCATGATCTGACTTGCCACCTGCTCGCTCAGCGCCTCACGGCCGAAGAACCATTCGGCATCCGCCGGCTGGAAGCTGGCCAAGCCGCGATACGGCGCTGATCCACTCCTCGGCCCCGGAGCCCGCTGGACCCGACGCCAGGCCTCGAGCCAACGCTCGATGTCGTCCTTCTCTGTGACGCCACACTCCTCCAGGACCCGGACGAGCAAGGCCCTCGAGGACGTGGACGGAACACTGCGCCCGGCGAACCAGTCGCCCAGGGTGCTGTGTGGATGCCGTCCGATGCGGGTCGACAGATCGCGGACGGTTCGGCCCGCCCTGTCCCGGAGCAACCTCAGCTCGGCGGTGAACTGGGTCCGGGTGTGAATCCGGTCCGGAGATGCTTCACGCGGTTCGACTGAACGTTCGTCCATCGCGGCCCCCTCAAGCCAACTCCCACAGGGAGTAGTCATGACGCTACCCGAATGAACGAACGGACGCTGTACGCCGGCAGTACGGGGTTGTACGGAGATCTCCAGCGACGTTCATGGCCACCCTTCGAGGGGCGACTGTGGTGCTGACAGAGCTGTGCTCAGGACTGGGCCTCCGACCCGGCGATCCCGGATCGGACCTGGAGGGGAACCATGATCACCAGCCGGCCACCCGGACGCCGACCAGCGTCCACACCGATCCGACCGCGGCGCTATCCCGCCGCCTACCTGGAACCCGCTGTGGTGCGTCCTACCGGACGCCCTATCCGCCTGACAGTCGGGCCACTGCCGATTCGGGTCCTTCGAGCAGTCCGGGCATTCGCCCTCTGGATGTTCGGAGTACCACCCGCGCCGCCACCCAGCTGTGTACCCACAACGGGACCGCAACGCGTCGCTCATCCTTCCCGGAGGCCGAACTCACGTCTCCAGTCCGCTGGGCGCGTCGGGCAGCAGACCGCGCCACGCTGTCTGCACTGCAAGCTCGTGATGGTGGAGAAGCATCGGGAGCTGCCCGAGCCGTACGGCGTGTGGACCCGCTTCGCCTGTCGCTCCAGCGCCTGCCCGGTCTGCCGGGGAACGTGCCGGAACGAGGCCAGGGTCTTCTTGCCGCCGCACTGGCAGTCGGGCCGGCCGGGCGGGATCACCCGCCTCTGATCGACCTGGGTCCGGAGGGGGACCCAGGTCGCCGGTGAGGCGGCCTGCCGCCCCCACCGCCACTCCTGTCGGTCAGCTCTCGGGATCGGTGAGGCGGGGGAAGAGGGAGTCGCCCTTGACCAGGATCGAGCCGGTGGGGAGTTGGGCCCAGGTGCCGGCGTCCTGGATGCGCTGGTCCTTGAGGGGACCGAGTTTGGCTTCGGCGCCGAGGAGGGTCCAGAGCTTGGCGGCGGTCTTCGGCATCGTCGGGTTGTGCAGGACGGCGACGGCTCGCAGTACCTCGGCCGAGGTGTAGAGGATGGTCGCCAGGCGGGCCTGCTGGGACTCGTCCTTCGCCACCTTCCACGGCTCCTGCTCGGAGACGTAGACGTTCACCGCGCCGACCAGGTCGTTGATCGCCGCCAGCGCGTCGTGGAACGCGATGGTGTCGATCGCCTTGTCCGCGGTCGCGACGGTCTCCGCCAGCTTGTCCGCGAGCGCCTGCTCGGCCGGGCCGTGGTCGGTCGCCTCGGGCAGTTCGCCGTCGAAGTACTTGTTCACCATCGCCGCGATCCGGCTGGCCAGGTTGCCCAGGCCGTTGGCGAGCTCGGAGTTGTAGACCGCGCTCAGGTGCTCCCAGGAGAACGAGCCGTCCGAGCCGAACTGGATGGTCCGCAGGAAGTAGTAGCGGAAGGCGTCGGAGCCGAAGTGGTCGGTGATCTCGTGCGGCGCGATCGCGGTCAGCTTGGACTTGCTCATCTTCTCGCCGCCGACCAGCAGCCAGCCGTGCGCGAAGACCTGCTTCGGTACGGCGACCTCCGCGGCCATCAGCATGGCCGGCCAGATCACCGCGTGGAACCGCAGGATGTCCTTGCCGACCAGGTGCACGTCGACCGGCCAGAGCTGCTCGAACCGCTCGGGGTCGGTGCCGTAGCCCGCGGCGGTGACGTAGTTCAGCAGCGCGTCGATCCACACGTAGAGGACGTGGTTCTCGTCCCACGGCACGGGGATACCCCAGTCGAAGGTGGACCGGGTGATCGACAGGTCCTGCAGCCCCTGCTTGACGAACGAGATCACCTCGTTGCGCGCGCTGGCCGGCGCCACGAAGTCCGGCTGCGACTCGTACAGCTCGAGCAGGCGGTCGGCGTACGCGGAGAGCCGGAAGAAGTAGTTCGTCTCCGAGACCGTCTCCAGCTCGGTGCCGTGGATCATGCACCGCTGGGTGCCGTCCTCGTCGGTGCGGATGTCCGCCGGCAGCTTGAACTCCTCGCAGCCGACGCAGTACAGGCCCTCGTACTCACCCTTGTAGACGTCGCCCTTGTCGTAGAGCGTCTGCCAGAAGTCGCGGACCCGCTCGGTGTGGCGCTGCTCGGTGGTGCGGATGAAGTCGTCGTAGTCGATGTCCACGTCGGCCCAGGCCGGCTTCCAGGCCTCCTCGACCAGCTTGTCCGTCCACTCCTGCGGAGTCATGCCCTGCGCCTGAGCGCTGCGCATCACCTTCTCGCCGTGCTCGTCGGTACCCGTCAGGTACCACTTGCGCTCGCCGCGCTGGGCGTGCCAGCGGGTCAGGACGTCCCCGGCCACCGTCGTGTAGGCGCTGCCGATGTGCGGCGGGGCCGTGACGTAGTAGATCGGGGTGGTGACGTAAAAGGCCTTCTCGGACATAGGAAAAGGGTAGTGCTCCGGACCAGGGCCGATGACCAGGGTCTCAAGCGGCTACTTCGCGGCGCCCCGGGCGGCCAGGACGGCGTCGTACACGGTGCGTTTGGGGACGTTGAAGCGCTTGGCGACGTCGGAGATGGCCTGCTTGCGGGGTGTGCCGGCCTCCTCGTCCGCGGCGACCTCGGCGGCGAGCTCCTCCGGCCCGAGCTCACGGGCGGAGGGATCGGCGCCGCTGACGACGACCGTGATCTCCCCGCGGACTCCCTCGGCGGCCCACTCGGCCAGTTCGGCGGCGCCGCCTCGCTTGACCTCTTCATAGGTCTTGGTCAGCTCGCGGCACACCGCAGTACGGCGGTCTGCTCCGAAGGCGTCGGCCATGTCCTTGAGCGACGCGGCGAGCCGATGTGGCGCCTCGAAGAAGATCATCGTGCGCTGTTCCCTGGCGAGCTCCTGGAACCGCTTCGTCCGCTCCCCCGACTTGCGCGGCAGGAACCCCTCGAACGTGAACCGGTCCACCGGCAGCCCGCTCAGCGCCAGCGCGGTCAGTACTGCGGACGGCCCCGGTACCGCGGTGACGTCGATGCCCGCCTCGATCGCGGCGGCCACCAGCCGGTACCCCGGGTCGGACACGCTCGGCATCCCCGCATCGGTGACCACGACCACGGTCTGCCCCTCGACCAGCGCGGCGACCAACTCGTCCGTCCGCTGCCGCTCGTTCCCCTCGAAGAAGCTGGTCACCCGCCCGTTGACCGCGATCCCCAGCTCCGACGTCAGCCGCTTCAACCGCCGCGTATCCTCCGCGGCCACCACGTCGGCCTCCCCCAACACCCGCGCCAACCGCGGCGAAGCATCCGAAAAGTCCCCGATAGGAGTCCCCGCCAGCACCAATCGCCCGGTCACGGCAGCAGAGTGAACGCGTTGACGTGATGGGGCCGGACCACGCTGAAGTGTCGCCTGTCCAATGTCGCGATCTCCTGAACTCCAAGCTGCTCTCCAAGAGCCACCACGGACGCGTCGACCAGCCCGAGCGGCAGGTCGGCGTACTTGCTGATGAGCTCCGCAATCCGATCGAGTGCCGTCGCGTCCGCCTGCGCGACGACGAAGTCACCGGCCGCGAGCGACCGGACGAAACCCGCCTCCAGTTTCGGTCCGCCCTCCCGCTCGAGCAGGAAGTAGACCTCGGTCACCACGAACGCCGGAACGACCAGTTGCTCGGCGTTCAGGTGCAGGGAGGTAAATAGTTCTACGCAGCGGTTGTGGTTGGTGTCACCGGAGAGGGCGGCTGCGACGAGGGGGCCGGTGTCGACAACGATCACGCGGGGCGACGACCGAACTCGGCGCGCAGGATGTCATCGATGTGCTCGGACAGATCCGGGCGGCTGCCCTCGACGGCACCGAACCAGGACGGCGGCCAGGCAACTGAAGGCTGATCAGCCGGCTCCTCCGCACCGTCCGGGCGAAGCCGCTGCAGTCGAAGCTCCGCCAGCAGATCGGCCGCCGCGCTCTCGGGCAGCGAGTCGATCAGCGCGTGCAACTCCTCTCGTGGCGTGCTCATGTCACAGAGTGTAGAAGGTCCGCGAGGCGAATTCTCGTTATCCACAGCCGGTGCCCGGCGCGCGGGGGGTGGAGTCGGGGGGCGGTGGTACGGGGGGCTCCGTACGATGGCCAGCGTGACTGCCGTGATCGATGACGACACCGCGAAGCCGGCCGAGGCCGGGACGGGTGCTGACGACCAGCGTGAGACGCTCGGGCGCGACGTCCTCGGAAGACGGTTGCCACCGCTGAAGGAGCGGCTCTACCCGCCGATGCCGCGGGACTTCGAGGGCGGCTGGATCGCGACGCTGGCGATCACCGCGATGGCCGCGCTCCTGCGGTTCTGGAACCTCGGCAACCCGGTGAAGTTCGTCTTCGACGAGACGTACTACGCCAAGGACGCGTACTCGCTGCTCAAGCACGGGTACGCACTGCAGTTCATCGACAAGCCGGAAGGTGCCGCGGACAAGGCGATCCTGGCCGGCAACCTGGACGTCTTCAAGGACACCCCGAGCCTGACCGTGCACCCCGAGGTCGGCAAGTGGATGATCGCGGCCGGTGAGCAGTTGTTCGGGATGAACACGTTCGGCTGGCGGTTCATGCCGGCCTTGTGCGGCACCCTGACCGTGCTGCTGGTGATCCGTACCGTGCGCCGGATGAGCCGGTCGACCCTGATCGGCTGTATCGCAGGTGTGCTGCTCGCCGTCGACGGCCTGCACTTCGTGATGTCCCGGGTCGCGCTGCTCGACGTGTTCCTCGCGTTCTGGCTGGTCGCGGCCGTCTCCTGCCTGGTCGCCGACCGCGACTGGACCCGCCGCCGGCACGCGAACTCCCTCGACAAGGCGGGGCCCGAAGGGCTGCAGGGCAAGGTCGGCCGCTGGCTGCTGATCCGTCCGTGGCGCATCGCCGCCGGTATCTGCTTCGGCCTCGCGCTCGGCACCAAGTGGTCCGCGGTCTGGGTGATCGCCGGCTTCGGCATCCTCGCCTTCGCCTGGGACCTCGGTGCCCGCCGCGCGCTCGGCGTACGGCACGCGTTCTGGAAGTCCGTCTTCGTCGACGGCATCCCGGCGTTCCTCAGCATCGTGCTCGTCGCGGTGGTGACCTACACGGCGACCTGGACCGGCTGGCTGCTGCACGACAACGCCTACGACCACGACTACGCGTCCAAGAACCCGGCGCACGGCGTGATGAAGGTGGTCCCGGACGACTTCCGCTCGCTGATCCACTACCACCAGGAAGTGCTGGCGTTCCACACCGGTGACTACATCAAGAACGCCACCCACCCGTACTCGTCGCACCCGGCCGGCTGGCCGATCATCGCCCGTCCGATCGGCTTCGACGCGGTCAACGACATCAAGCCCGGTACGGCGGGCTGCAACACCACGGACGGGACGAAGTGCCTGTCGGTGATCTCCGCCCTCGGTACTCCGCTGCTGTGGTGGGGCGGCGCACTCGCGCTGATCGCCGCGCTGGTGCTGTGGATCGGCCAGCGGGACTGGCGATTCGGTGTGCCGATCGTGGGTTATCTGACCTGCTGGGTCCCCTGGTTCGCCTTCGACGACAGACCGATCTTCTTCTTCTACGCCGTGACGATGATCCCGTTCACGGTGATGGCGCTCGCGCTGGCACTCGGCAAGATCCTCGGCCCGGCCAGACAGGCGATGCAGCCGTCCACCCCGCGCCGGTTGATCGGCAGCGCGGTGGTCGGGGCGTTCGTCGTCCTGGTGGTGCTCAACTTCGCCTACATCTGGCCGATCCTGACCGACGAGGTGCTCCCCCACCCGGCCTGGCTCAGCCGGATGTGGTTCAAGTCCTGGATCTAGTGTCCTAGGCCGAGATGGCCGTTGCCCTCGTTGCCACCCTTGCGCTTCTTGGGCTTCGCGGCCTGGCCGCTGACGCCGCCGAAGAGCGCGAGGCCCTTGACGATGACGACGGGCGCGGCCGGGTCGATGTCCGTGGTCCCCCGGCCCCCGAAACCACCGAAGATCCCGACGCCCTGGTTGCGGACCTCCACGCCCTCCGGCACGGTGATGTCGATCCCCCCGAAGACGGCGAACGCGTAGACGGTGACCTCGCGACCCTCGAAGATCGCGTCCCGCATGTCCAGGTCGCAACCGCCGAAGAGCGCCAGCGCGTTCGTCCGGCGCTTCACCCGCCAGCGGCCCTTGCGCTCGCCACCTCCGAAGATGCCGATCACGGTGTCGAAGCTGTCCTGCGGGTTCGCCGGCTCCTCGATCGGCACCCGGCTCGTCGACGGCACGGGCGTGGCGGCGGCCGGACGGAACGGCTGACCCGGTACGGCGAGGTCCTGGGTGATCGGCTCGAGCTCGCCGAGGGTGCGCGCCTGGAGCGTCTGCTCGAGCCGCTCGGCATGCTCGTCCTGCGTGAGCCGGCCCGCCATCAGCGCATCCCGCAGCACCTCGACGACCTGGTCGCGGTCGGTGTCGGAGGCGCGTAGGTGGGCGTGCGGGTTCGATCGCTCGGGCAGGTTCTCCATGGGACGCAACGATAACGCGGACCCCCGGTCCTGATCTCCAGGGTTCCTCCCCCGAGAACCCTGGAGATTCACCCGGTCAGCGGGAGGGACGCAGCAAGGGGTTCGGGCGGAAGGCGGTGAACGCCGGCGGCCGGACCGCGTCACCACCGGCGGCGAAGTCGAAGACCTTGCTCCAGGTCTCACCGAGCGCTGCCGCCGCGCCGTTCAACCGCGCCGGATCCGTGCTCGGCCAGCTCCCGGTCTCGATCCGCGTCAGCAGCGTCCGCAGGGCAACCGCCTCCTCGGCAACGCTGAAGGCACAGTGCGTCGCGCGCTCGGCGAACAACTGCCGCACGCGGCCGGGATCACCGTGCTCACGGACCTGCCCGGCGTACCAGTGCTCGTGGTCGGCGACGGCCACGTCGACCGTGTTGTGCAGGGTGACCACCGGCGAAGGCGTCGTACCGCGCAGCACGGCGTACCGCTGCATCCATCGCTTCGCGGCCGGGTCGGGGCTGATCCGCGGCGCCGCCGCCAACCGGGCGAGGTCCTTGTCCAGATCGAGGCCGGCGTCCCGGTATGCCTTCCGTACGAAGTCCTGCTGATCCGACTTCGCCAACTGCCGCCGGTAGTCGACGCCGACGTTGTACGACGGGTTGCCACCCGCGTGTTCGGCGAGATCCGCCTGGCCGACCGCGCCGAAGACCCCGATGGTGCCGAACTGGTGGAGCTGCGCGAGCGCTCGGGCCTGGTCCTCGACCGAGCCCGGCATCGGGTCGTGGGCCGAGTTCCAGCCGGTCACGTTGCCGAAGGAACTCGCCAAGGCGATCCGGGCCCGCCCGGCCCGGGTCTCGGCCGCCTCGGCCAGCACGGCTTGGAGCCGCCGTACGCTCTCGGCCGGGTCCTTCGCCCGGACGAGGTCGATGTCAGCATCGGGTGCGAGCAACATCTTCAGCGCGAAGTTGATGTCCAGCGACTGGTTCAGCTGACCGTACAGGTCGATCGGCGCGCACATCGCCAGCACGCCGTCGATCCGCCGCGGGTACCGCTCGGCGAGCAGCAGCGAGATCGCGCCGCCGCCCGACGAGCCGGTGGCGACGGTACGCCGGGGTTTGCCGACGTGGTCCTCGAACCAGCCGAGTACTCCGATCTGGTCCTCGACCGCCTCCTTGACCACGAACCCGGTCCGGCCTTTGAAGTCCGAGGCGGCGAGCGCATAGCCCTGCTCGAGCAACCAGGTCTGGCTGTCGTCGCGGTTGCCGTGCCCGGGCGGGAACACCGGCATGCCCGCCGGGTAGTAGGGGTGGCTGAAGATCAGCAGCGTGCCGTTCCAGCGCTCGGGCGTCTCGACCTTGAACTCGGCGCCGTCGATCACGCCGGTGTAGGTCTGCCGCCCTGGCTGGGGTTTCGTCCCCGCGGCCGCGCTGCCGGGGAATGCGAGCAGCCCGGTCAGCAGGGCTGCTGTGGTGAGGGCTCCGGTGGCTCGTCTCATGGTCGTCTCCTTGGTCGGTGGGGACCTTTCACCCACTGGTCGGAGCCGCCCGGGCGGCGGGGACACCGGCCCGAAGAGATTCCGGCGCCAGGAAATCTGCGCAAAGATGCTGCCGAGCTGTCCCTGCCGCGGATCGGGCTCCGACTACTGGACAAATCAACTGGCAAGGGAGCGCGTCATGAAGTTCATCATGCTGGCCTACACGAACGCCCAGACCTGGGTCGAGGGAACCTGGGACCCCGAGGAGTTCCAGAAGGCGTGCGATTTCTACGAGCAACTCGGCAAGGACCTGGCCGAGACTGGCGAGGGCGTCTACACGGCCGGCCTCGGTGATCCGTCGCTGACCCGGACGATCCGCGAGACCCCGACCGGCACCGTCGCGGCCGACGGCCCGTACGCCGAGGTCAAGGAGGTGCTCGCCAGCTTCGGCATCGTCGACGTGGTCAGCGCCGACCGGGCGTACGAGATCGCCCACCGGATCGTCGACGCGGTCGGCGACATCGTCGAGGTCCGTCCGCTGATGGACGGTTCGGCGGATTCCTGACCATGCTCGATACCGGCGCCGAGCACCTGCTGCGGGAACTCACGCCGCAGGTGCTCGGCGCGCTGGTCCGCAGGTACGGACACTTCGACGCCTGCGAGGACGCCGTACAGGAAGCGCTGCTCGCGGCCAGCCAGCAATGGCCGCGCGACGGACTACCGGACCAACCGCGGGCCTGGCTGATCACGGTCGCCGCGCGCCGGCTGACCGACGAGTTGCGCACCGAGGAAGCCCGGCGGCGGCGCGAGAACAACGTGGCTGTCGAGGTCCCGCTGACTACACCGGCCGCGGATGCCGCTGGACCGCGGGACGCCGACGACACGTTGCTCTTGTTGTTCCTGTGCTGCCACCCGTCGCTGAACCGCGCCGCGCAGATCGCCCTGACGTTGCGGGCGGTCGGCGGTCTCACCACGGACGAGATCGCGCGGGCCCTGTTGGTGCCCGAGGAGACGATGAAGAAGCGGATCACCCGGGCCAAGCAGGGGATCCGCAACTCGGGGGTACCGTTCCGGCCGCCGCCTCCGGCCGAGCTGCCCGAGCGGCTGGCCGCTGTACTGCAGGTGCTGTACCTGATCTTCAACGAGGGCTACACCAGCACCGAGCGGGTCGACCTGGCCGAGGAGGCGATCAGGTTGGCCCGGCTGACCTACCGCCTGCTGCCGGACAACGGCGAGGTCGCGGGCCTGCTCGCACTGATGCTCCTCACCCACGCCAGACGAGCGGCCCGTACTACGGACGCGGGCGACCTGATCCGGCTGGACGAGCAGGACCGGGCTCTCTGGGACCGGGACGCGATCGCCGAAGGCACTGCGCTCGTCACAGAGGCGATGACCCGCACCGCGCTCGGCCCGTACCAACTCCAGGCCGCGATCGCCGCTGTCCACGACGAGGCCGCCCGGGCGGAAGACACGGACTGGGTGCAGATCCTGGCGCTCTACGACCTGCTGATCCGGTTCGACGACAGCCCGGTCGCGCTGCTCAACAGAGCCGTGGCCGTCGCCATGGTTCAGGGACCTCGTGCGGGGCTGTCGCTGGTGGAGGACGCCGCCACCGATCCTCGCCTGGCGCGGCACCACCGCGTCGATGTCGCTCGGGCCCATCTCCTCGAACTCGCAGGCGACGTGGCTGAAGCCCGGGAGGCCTACCTGACTGCCGCCCGCCGTACCACCAGCACGCCCGAGCAGCGCTACCTAAACGCCCGCGCCGCTCGTCTCCGCTGACCGGACTCGCCAGGCCAGGAAGATCCCCGCCAGAAGAACGCGGCGGACATGGCGAGGGAGATCACCGACGCCGCGAGCAGGTTCCCCCGCCATCCCCACAGCAACCCCGGTACTGCGAGGACGGGTGCGGCGAGCATCGCCATCATCGAGGTGGTCGCCGAGACCAGGGTGGCTGCCCGGCCGGCCGCCGCGGCGGAGGTGAACCGGTCCGCGGCGGTGGCTCCGATCGACGGGCCGAGGATCGAGGTCGATGCCCCGATCAACAAACAGAACGCGGCCAACGCGAACACGTTGCCGACGGCACCGAGCGCTCGCGGTAGCGGTAGAGGCTTGTCGGGCGGGAGCTGAACTGGGAGAAGGGGAAGGGCTCCGCCGACAGGGCAGTGACACCGGAGCCGAGGAAGGACCGGACCACGGCGCTTCCAGTCTGAGCATAGACCGCCAGCGGCTTCTCTTGCTCACGGCAACGATCAACGAGGACGTCGAAACTCCCGTTGCTCAAGGTCATTCCGGTCGCGACGACGGCATCGGCAGCATCGATAACCTCCGTCATGTCGCGAGAAACCGGCAACCCCGAAGCGGTCCGGCGGAGGTTGAAGTCGCAGGGCAGACAAGTTCCGCCGCGCGCGGTTATCGCGTCCACCAGCGGGTTCGCCACCCCGATCAACCCGACCTTCGACCCGTCACGGACATCGAGGAGCCCTGCGACCGCGGCATCACGCGCCCGCGCCCGGACGTCCGGCGTACCGGCTGGAAGGACGACCTCCTCGGCGCCCGGAGCAGCGTGATGCGGCACGACCGAGGCCAGGTAGGCGTCCAGCGCCGCGATCCGAACCGGCAGAGGCGCATCGGCGATCAGCCTGTCCAGCGGCAACCCCGAGGTCTCCTCACAGAAGGACGGGTCCAACTCGCCGGCCTCGAAGGAGCACGCACCGAAGACCTCACCGACCCGGAGCAGCACGTAGTAGTTCTGGTAGGTGACGTCGGCACCGGGCAGCCGCGTGGTGTGGTGCAACCAGAACGCACTGGTGACGTTCAGTCGAGCGGGCGCCGGCCCACGTTCCCCAGCGAGAACAGCGGCAGCGAGTGAAGCCACGGAAGTGGGCATGCTGATCACCTTAATGCGACGGGGTCGCAGATGGGAATTCTCGGCGCTGGGCCCAGGCCGACTCCCGCCGGTCCCAGGTCATCGCCGACCATGGCACCGCGAGCTCATCCAGCGACTCGATCTCGCGAGGGCGCATCGTGTCCATCGGGCGCGCCTCGGCGTGACGGGCGAAAGCGGACTCGACGTACCGCGTGCCGGTGTCGGCGGCCAGGAAGACGTGCGTGCGGCTGCTGTCGCAGGTGTGTTCCCACAGGGCGGACAGGTACGCCGCGCCCGCCGACAGCCCGGCGAACACCCCGGAGGTCCGGAGCAGGTCCACCGCCGCCGACATCGCGTAGTCGAACGACACCCAGTGCAGCCGGTCGTACAGCTCGTGCCGCACGTTGCGGAACTCGATCGAGCTGCCGATGCCCGCGATGATCATCTCCGGGTCCTGGGTGTGCCCGGCGCCGAAGGTGATGCTGCCGAACGGCTGTACGCCGACCAGGTTCACGTCCCTGCCCCGACCCCGCAGGTACTCCGCGATCGCGCCGGTGGAGGCACCCGTGCCGACTCCCCCGACCAGGCACAACGGCCCGGCGGGGACCAGTTCGGCGACGAGATCCGCGACCGCGCCGTACCCGAGGTAGTGGATGTCGTCGTGGTACTGCTGCATCCAGTGGTACGTCGGGTTGCCGCGCAGGATCTCGCCGATCCGCCGGACCCGGAGGTTCTGGTCGAGCTGCAGGTGGTTCGACGACGGCACCTGCTCGACCGTCGCGCCGAGGATCTCGAGCTGGATCTGCAGGGTCCGGTCGACCGTGGTGGACCCGACGATGTGGCACTTCATCCCGTACCGGTGGCACGCCAGCGCCAGCGCGTGCGCGTAGATCCCGCTGGAGCTGTCGATCAGGGTGTCCCCTGGACAGACGGCGCCCGTCTCCAGCAGATGCCGGACGGCGCCCAGCGCGGAGTACACCTTCATCGTCTCGAACCGCAGGCAGATCAGGTCGTCGCCGACCCGGATCGAGTCAGGATCCTTGATCGCCTCCGCCAGATGGTCGTGCAGTCGGGCAGGCCATCGATCGGTCACCGCGGGTCGCTCCTCGTGTCGGCACTACTGGTCAGCACGGGCGGAGGTGCGGGTTCTTCGGATAGTCGTCGGCCGACGCGGGCGGCCCTCACCAGCCACCGGGTCAAATCGGTGCGTGGCTCGGTCATCACCGCGGCCGGTGGTCCCTGCTCCACCACGCGGCCGGCGTCGAGCACCAGTACGTGGTCGGAGACCGCGGCGACGGGACCGAGATCATGGCTGATCCAGACCAGGGCGGCCAGGCAGGGCGCGAGGGTGGTCTTGCCACTGCCCGAGCGTCCTACTACGCCGAGGAAGCCTCCGGGCGGCACGGCGAGATCGACCTCCTGCAGGATCGGGGCCCCGGCCGCGGGTTCGAAGCGACGCGGACAGGTTCATTGCCTGGAGCAACGGTTCGGCGCCGCCGGTGGTTCCCGGCCCGGCCCGGCGGTCCGCTGCCGACGGCAGAACCTCGACACCGCCCGCCTCGATCACCCGGCCGGCCGCCAGTACTACGACGTGCTGGGCGAGCGCGCGCACCAGGTCGAGATCGTGACTGAGCAACAAGATCCCGAGGCCGCGGGCAGCCCGTCATCGCCGTCAGGCCCAGACCGCCGGCCAGGCCCGGGAACCTTCGTCTGTTCAGCGCTTCGGACATCAGTTTTCCGCACGGTGCGATGGGCTCCGGCGAGGTCCCTCCGCCGGCTCGAATCCTGCCGGTAATAAAAATCGTTGTCAAATTCAGCGCGCATCTGAACGACACCCATCATTCTTCCGGCACGCCGAGTCGCGCCGTCGCCCGTAACGGCGTGTCACCGACCGCTACCTCCGGGTACTGGCGGTCACGCCGGCATTCCCTGGACCTGACAGCGGCCCGGGGCCCGCCTGCTGGCGGGACCCGGGCCGGTGAAAGTTCGGTCAGGCGGCGCGGACTGTGGCCAGCGCGTTGCTCCAGGAGACGACCTGGTCGAGCATCGCGGCGACCTGTCCCTCCTGGTACTCCGCCGGGGTGAACTCGCTGAAGTTCTTGAAGTCGGTCATCAGCGAGAGGGTGACCTGGTTGCGCACGTCGGCGACCTTCAGCTCACCCATCACGAGGCGCAGGTGCTCGACCGCGCGGGCGCCGCCGACGGCGCCGTAGCTGACGAAGCCGGCGGCCTTGTCGTTCCACTCGGCGAACAGGAAGTCGATGGCGTTCTTCAGCGCGCCGGAGGTCGAGTGGTTGTACTCGGGAGTCACGAAGACGAAGCCGTCGAACGAGCCGATCTTCTCCGCCCAGGCCAGCGTGTGCGGCTGGGTGTACTGGCCCATCGACGGCGGGATCGCCTCATCGAGGTGCGGGAGCTTGTAGTCGGCGATGTCGACGAGCTCGAACTCGGCGTCGCCGCGCTGCTTGGCGATGTCCAGCACCCAGTGGGCGACGGCTTCGCCGTTGCGCCCCGGACGGGTGCTACCGAGGATGATCGCGATCTTAGGCATGTCTTTCCTTCAGGGAGGAGGTCGTCCGAGGGGGCTCGGCGACCAAGATGGTGATGTGTCACCAAAAATAGCAGCTCAAGATGACACGTCAACCAAAGTGTCCGGTCAGCAGCCGCCGGCAGGCGAGGTGGGCCCCTCGCGGCACAGGTCCCGGGCGGGCAGATCGGCCAGCACCCGGTCGAGCAGCTTGGTCAGGACTTCCTGCTCGTCACGGCTCAGCTTCGCCAGGAAATAGGCCCGTACGGCGTCCACGTGGTCCGGCGCCGCCGCCTCGATCGCGGCCCGGCCGGCGTCCGTCAACCGGACCATCGACCCGCGCGCGTCCGAGACACACTCCTCCCTGACCACCAGCCCGCGCTTCTCCATCCGGCTGACCTGGTGGGACAACCGGCTGCGCTCCCAGCCGACGGACTTGCCGAGGTCCCGCGTCCGCAGTACGCCGCTCTCCGCGGTCGACAGCGGGTGCAGCAGCGCGTAGTCGGCTCCGGACAGACCGGAGTTGCTGATCAGCCTGTTCTCCAGCGCACTGACCAGTTCGCGATAGGTGTCACGGTACGACTGCCACAGATGCGCCTCGCGCGCATCCAGCCACCGCGTGTCCGTCATCCGTCCATGATACGTACACCTGTTGACATGTCACCGAGCCGAGCCGTGGCGGTCCGATCAGGTTTCACGGGGTGCGCGAGAGGGCGACGGCCAGGCCGACGGTGGCGCACATCAGGACGAGTTCTCCGGCCGCGAGGCGCCAGAAGGCGGCCGGCTGGTTCGCGGCGAGTGCGGGGAGGGTGGCGCGGCGGTGCCACCAGCCGATCCAGACCAGCAGGGCGAAGGCGAAGGTCTTGGCGAACACGAGCGCGCCGTACCCGGTGGTCACCCACTGGGTGATCAGGCCCCAGCCGTCCTGGTGGCCGCCGAGGTGGATCTCGGCCGTCAGCAGACCGGTGATCCCGATCGAGATGGCGCAGACCAGGGCCAGCCGGCTGAAGGTCTCGATGGCCTTGAGGTAGTCCCGGCCGTAGCGCAGCAGTGCGCCGAGCCCGCCGATCCAGGTCGTCGCCGCGTAGACATGCACGACCAGCGATGCGGTCGCGAGGAGCGACCAGAAGGTGGTCCGCTCGATCGCGCCGTGCCCCGTCAGCAGCGGACCGGTGAGCGCCGCGGCCGTCAGCACGAGGGCCAGTCGCGCGACGGCGACCGTGCGGCACCCGCTCAACACGATCGCCAGCAAGGCGGTCAGGACGACCGCCGCCGCGAGCGCCCGGACCTGAAGCAACGACCCCGCGTCGCCGGCTCGGGCTGCCAACTGCGACATCGGGATCCCGAGGATGACCGTGGCCGTGGCGAGGAGGCCACCGATGCTCGCGACCGCCCACACGCCCGCGGCCACGGCGGCGTCCTGGCAGGCGCGAAGCCCTTGTGCGCCGAGCTTCCCGTCTGTTGCCGGGAGCAACACCGCGGCCGCGAGCACGGCACCACCCGTCGCGATGGCAGCCAGGTCGGCCAGCAGGCGCAGTACGGGGACGGCCCACGACACCGGCGTACCGGCTCCGGTCAGGCCCGCGGGCAGCGGCTTCGGGGCGCCGCCCGCGGCGAGCAGGGCGACGACCATCACCACGAGGCCCGCGGCAACGGCTCCGGCGGCGAGCACCTTGCCGGAGACGCGCGCGCCGGTCGCCACCGTCATGACGATTCGGGTCCCGGGCGGCGGCGCACGATCACGACGGAGAGTGCGACGACCACCAGCATCACCAGCACCGCCGCGACGATCACCACCGCGTTCGACCCGCTGTCCGGGGTCGCCGGAGTGGGCGCGGGTACGGCGGCATGACCGGCGTGCGTGATCGTGAAGCTGGCGGAGACCGTGATCGGGTGCCCGTCCGCGGACACGATCCGGGCGTCGACGGTGTACTTGCCGACCTCGATCATCGCGCCGACCGGCTGGGTGACCGACTTGTCGATCACCGTGAGCTGGCCGGTGGACACGTTGGCGCCACTCGGCGACTTGACCTGTACTTCGGCGCCGGTGCTGGCGACCGGTTCGTTGAAGGTCAGCACCACCTGGGTGGGCGGGGCGGCCTGGGTGGACCCGTCGGCCGGGGTCATCGATTCGAGCTTGGCGTGCGCCGCCGCCACCCCGGTGGAGACCACCAGGGTGAGCAGCGACGCCACCAGTACAGCTACCAAGCGGCGCACGATTACGACGTCGCCTTCCCACGCCCGGCGCGCAGCCCCAGACCGAGCCCAACCAGGCCGAGCAGCAACCCGGCGCCGCCGAGGACGCGGGCCAGCGTGTCCGTCCCACCTTCAGGTTCGACGTCCGTGGTGGCCGCGACGGGCGTGATCGCTGTGGTCAGCTTCAGCGACGGCGCGGGGTGTTCGGGCTTGTCGGCGCCGTCCTTGGCGATCTCCTCCCACTTGACCACCTCGCCGTCGCTGTAGGTCTGCACAGCCGGGAAGTTCAGTGAGTCGACACCCTCGGGAATCCTGCCGACGGACAGCGCGAACTCGTCGAAGTCGTTCGGCGGGACGCCACCGGTGGCAGCGGTCCAGGTGACGGTGGTGATCGCCTCGGTCAGCGTGACGTCGCCGACCTTGACCGGCGCGGGCAGCTTCTCCGTGGTCTTGACCACCTGCCAGCCGTCCTTGACCTGCGCGCCGACACTGCTGAAGGGACGGTCCTTGGGCAGCGAGACGACGAGCTTGGTGGTGCTGGCGGTGTCGGATTCGCTCGGCACCCGGAACACCAGCTTGGCGTAGCCGCCGGGCTTCGCGTCCGGCGACGACACCGTGACGTGCGCCGAAGCCGAGTTCGCCGCTCCGACGAAGACGAGCGCGGACGCCGCGGTGATCGCGGCAGCGCGCAGGACGAATTTCTTGGACATGACAGTGAGACCCTTTCGCGGGCGGTTCAGCCGGCCCGCGACTTGCTGCGCGCGGCCGGTCAGGACGAGGCGGTGAGGAGCGCCATCGCCGGCGGCCCGCGCCGCGACACGTTCGAGGTCAGCCACCGCTGCCCGAGCCGCGGAACATCCGGTACGCCGGTCAGGTCGCGGGCGAGAGTGGAAATCACCAGCACCACGGCCGCGGGAAGTTGCGGAACCAGGCGCGCCAGGACCCGCAGTACGCGCGAGGCCCATTGGTGTGCGCGGCCGATCAGCAGGACGCCGGCGAGCAGGACCAGCAGGTGAGCAGTGGTCATGGTCAACGCGCCGGTGACCCCGTCGTGCATGGCAGGCGGTGAGGTTGCCTCCGGCATGGGCATCGACATACCCGGCATGTCGTGGGTGTGGCTGTGACCGGTGTGCATCGCTGGTGGCGCGGCTGCTGGATGGGCGGCGTTCAGGGTCACGTGCACGATCAGCTGGATCCCGGCGAGCACCGCGACCGAGAGCCACCGACGGCCGGCGAGGTACTCACCGAGCAGCCAGCAGGCGGCCGCGAGCGCGAGAAGCCGCGGTACCACCGCGAGTGGGATCGACCCATCGCTGACCAGCACGTGCCCGACTGCCGCGACCGCGACGCTCAGCGTCACGACGGCGGAGGTCGCACTGGTCTCGGCACGCACTACCGGTCACCCTCGTCGGTTCGGAGAAGTCAGCGTGACCCGTTGGGCGGGCCTCGCTTCAGACCACTCTACGTACGGGCGGCATCCGGTGGTTCCCGATCAGTGCGCCGAGACGAAACCCAGTACCGCGGCGAAGAACGCCTGGGGCTCTTCCAGGTGCGCGAAGTGTCCGCTCTCGCCGAAGACCACGAGCTGCGAGCCGGGGATCCCGTCGTGCAACTGGCGGGCGAACTTCTCTCCGCAGATGAAGTCGGCCGCCCCGACCAGCACCAGCGTCGGCACGGTGATCTCGCCGAGCCGGTCCCGCACGTCCCAGAGGCTGGGCTGCCGGTTCGGGTCGAGCGTGAGGTCCAGGGTGGCCATCCAGTCGGCGATCCGGTCCTGGATGCCGCGGAAGTCCTTGAAGTACACCGGTAGCAACCGGCGGAGCGAGTCGAGGTGGGCAGCCTTGTCAGCCGGGAGGTCCGCGTCCTCCCGCCACGCCTGGACGACCTGGTCGGCGACCGGGTCACCCGGGTGCTCGGCGGCGTACTCGTCGACCCTGCGGCCGGCCTCCTCGCCGAGTTCGGGGCCGTTGAACGCCATCGAGTCGTAAACGATGATCCCGGCCAGGCTCTCGGGGTGGTCCAGCGCGAACTGCAGCGCCACGAAGCCGCCGTGCGAGTGGCCCAGGAAGAACACCTTCTCCTCACCGAGCTGGCGGGCCACCTCGTTGGCGTAGTGCGCGTAGTACTCCATGCTGTAGTCGCCGTCAGGCAGCAGGTCGGAGTTCCCGGTGCCGACAGGCTCGATGTAGACCATCGTGAGGTGGTGCTCCAGCTCCGGCATCCGCAGGTACTCGAAGTGGATCCCGGGTCCGCCCGAGTGGGCCAGGCAGACAGGTCCGGAGCCGGCGACGTGGTAGCTGACCTTCACACCGTCGACGATGAGTTCAGACATGTCCACAAGTCTGCCTGACACCCCTGGCCGGTCCGGAGCCATGGTCGGCTCGTCGTGGATGATGGGCCGCATGAGTGCGGGTGTGCCGGTGCTGGAGATCGGCGGGAGTCATGTGACGGCGGCGGTGGTGTCGCCGGCCGGCTGGGACGTCGAGGTGGTGGAACGGGCGAAGCTCGACTCGCAGCGATCGGCCGACGAGATCGTGGCCCAGCTGGTCGCGGCGGCGAAGCAGTTGCCGTTGGCAAGCGGGTTGGCGGTGGCGCTGCCCGGACCGTTCGACTTCGCGACCGGGATCGCCTGGTACCGCGGGGTGGAGAAGTTCGACTCGCTCTACGGGCACGACCTCGGCAAGAGCTTGCGGGAGTTGCTCGAGCTCGATCGGGTCGTCTTCCTGAACGACGCGGAGGCATTCTCTGTCGGCGAGTGGACCGCCGGGGAGTTGCGCGGGCTGGACAGCTGCGTGGGGGTCACCATCGGCACTGGCATCGGCACGGGTTTCCTCGATGACGGTCGAGCTGTCCGGACGGGCGATACTGTGCCGCCCGGCGGTGAGCTCTACAAGGTGTCCTACGAGGGGCGTCCGCTCGAGGACTGGATCTCGGCCCGCGCGATGCTCCGCTCGTACTTCGATCGGTTGGGCGCCGAGGAGGACGGGATCGGTGTGAAGGAGATCGCCGAACGGGCCCGGGGCGGCGAGGCCGTCGCCTTGGAGGTCTTGCTCGACGCCTTCGGGGTGTTGTCCCGGGCCCTCGTCCCGTGGCTCTCACGCTTTGGCGCCACCCGGGTCGTCCTCGGTGGGTCGATCTCCGGCGCCTTCGACATCGTCTCGTCGGTGTTCCCCTTCGACGTTGCTGCCACCGAGGACACGGAGCACTCGGCCCTGATCGGCGCCGCCGCGCATTACGTCCGCAGTACTGGCGGAAACTGACGGAGGGGGTCGCTACGGTGGCGGGCATGGCTTCTCGTAAACCCGCCGCCAAGCTCGCCGCGCCGCGGCTACGTTCCCAGCTCGACGAGACGACCGTCAGCGCGGACGAGGTGGAGGACGAGGCCAGGTTCACCGATCTGGCGCTTACCGAGCAGGATCTGAGCGACGTCGAGGCCGAGCACGTCGAGATCAGCGGGTGCCGGCTGACCAGGTGCAACCTGGGTGGGTCCGACCTGGAGAAGCTGATCCTGGTCGACCTCGAGCTGGATCACTGCGACCTCGCGAACGCCCGCTGGTCGGATGCCTCGGCGATGCGGCTGGCGGTGACCTCGTCACGGCTGACCGGGTTCGCCGGGCCGGGGATGAGCCTGCAGCACCTGACCGTGAAGGACTCGGTGCTCGACTTCAGTACGTTCCGGTTCGCGAAGTTCGTCAAGGCCGAGTTCACCGACTGCCGACTGCAGAACGCCGATTTCGTGTCGGCGGATCTGAGCGGCACGGTGTTCCGGCGCTGCGACCTGACCGCGGTCGACTTCTCGCAGGTCACCGCCACCGGCGCGGTCTTCGTCGACTGCACCTGGGACAGCACCCGCGGCATCGGCAGCCTCGCCGGTGCCACGATCGCCAACTCCTCACCCATCGACACCCTCGCCGTCACCATCGCGATGGCCTCGGCCCTGAACATCACCCTCGGCGACCCCGACGAGCTCTAGTCCTGATCGGCCAGGACGTTGATGGCACTTGCCGCCGGAGCGCTGACGGTTGTTGCTGGTTCGGGGTCTGCCAGTCCGGCCACAGCCTGCTCTGGAGTCGGGTCGCGGGCGCGGGGCTGGTGATCCAGCGGACGGCGTGGTTGGTGAGTGCTGGCCGTCCGGGCCACCCACCACCAGCCATCGCGGCCGCCCAGGTGTCTGCCCGGGCGAGCGCCTGTGTTGGGTTCGAACAACATGCCGGGACCTCGGACAACAAGTGGGGACCTCGCACAAGAAATGAGCTGTCCGAGGTCCCGATTTGGTGTCCCAACCCTCCACAACCACCGCCGCTCCCACAACCACGGGGCGCCGATCGGCCAGACCGGGTCGTTCTTGCCGACCAGTGCGCATCACCGCCGGCAGGGGGTGGTCAGGTGGTGCGGGTGGTGATGCCTTCGAGAATGAGGTTGATGGCTCCGGTGAAGGCTTCTTCGGCGGCGCGTTCCCAGGGCTTGTCGCCAAGGGTCGCCTGCCGGGCGGCGATCGCGAAGGAGTGCGGAAACCGCTCGGCGAAATCCGGCGCCGCCTCGGCCAGTGCTTGGGCGCGAGCTTTCCACCACTCCGGATCCTGGGCGTTGGCAGACTCGATGCGCTGACGAGCCGCACCCTGGACCACGCTGAACAGGGCACTCGTGGCGGCAGGGCGTTCCTTGAGTGGCAGACCCGACTCGGCGAGAACGGCCAGCAGCGTCTCGAGCGCGGCTTGCTCGTGCGGACCGAGCACCGGCCGGGCCGCCGAGATCTGCAACAACCAGGGATGCGTCAGGTAGAGATCACGAAGGTCGGTGCACCAGTGGGTGACGGCCTTCCGCCAATAGGCCCCTCGCCCTCGGCCCTTCGTCGGCGCGGGACCGATCGTCCCGAGATCCTGGTGAACGCTGTCGTACATCAGATCCAGCAACTCACCCCGCCCCGGCACGTAGGTGTAGAGCGACATCGCCGTGCGCCCGAGCTCCTGGCCGACCGCTCGCATCGTGACCCCGTCGAGGCCGTGGCGATCGGCGATCCGCACGGCCGCGTCCACGATCTCCTCGACGCTCGTGGCCTGCCGCGGACCACGCTTCGGCCCCGCCGCCTTGCCCCACAGCAGGGCCAACGTCCGCCCCGGATCACCCTGCCCGGCGTACTCGGTCACTTTTCTCCTTACAACGTAAAGTGTTACTCTCGAAAAACACTATACAACGTAAGGAGTTTCCGTGGCGACCAACAACAACACGGCCACGCAGCACGACGGGACCACGCAGCACGACGCGGCCACCCTGCATGACGGTGCGTCGATCGACTTCGAGGTCCACGGCGACGGTCCGGCCCTCCTCCTGCCGGTGAACCCGATCGCCCCGCCCGAAGGCCCCGCGACCGAACAGATGCGAGCCTGGGGAGCAGACCCGGCCCTGGGTCACGCCCTGGTCGAAGGCTTCAGCCGGCGCTTCCGCGTCATCGCCTTCGACTACGAGGGCCATCTCCAGGCCCACCCCAAACCCGACACCCTCACCCCCGACAACGTCGCCGCCGACTTCCTGGCCGTCGCCGACGCCGCCAACGCCGAGACCTTCGCGTACTACGGCTACAGCTGGCTCGGCATGATCGGACTGCAGCTCGCGATCCGCACCAACCGCCTGACCGCCTTGGCGATGGGCGGCTTCCCACCGCTCGACGGCCCATACGCGGCCATGCTCCAGGTCACCGAAGCCACCCACGAGATGGCCGGCGCCCCCACCACCGGAGCCGAGGTAGAAGTAGGCGACTGGGACTCCACAGAAGTTGCCATGAGCAAAGAGCAGACCCAGCAGTACGCCACCCTCTACCGCGCCCTGGCCACCTTCGACGACCACAGCGTCCAGGACAGGATCACCTGCCCCAAGCTCTGCATCGTCGGCTCAGCCGACAACATCCAGTACGGCGACCGCTGGAACAACGCCTACGTAGCCATCGGCTCAGCCGTCACCACCAACCGCGCACAGCTCGAAACCCTCGGCTGGACAGTACAAATCCTCGACAACCTGGACCACATGCAAGCAATGCATGCCGCCAAGATCCTCCCGGTCGTAGAACCCTGGCTTGCCGTCCAGCTCACCAGCTGAGCTGAGCGGCAAGCACCCCACGGCTCAGGAGGCGAAGGGCACCCGGGTCCAGCTGAGGACGTTCCGGTCGCGCGGGTCGATAGTCACTCGCAGGTAGTTGTCGACTCCGGTGGACCCGTCCACGGTCACCCGAGTCAGGTTGGTCACCGGCTTGGCGACGCCGTACAGCGAGAGCCACTTCGACCCCGCAGCGAGCGGCTGGTCGCTGTTGTAGACGTGGCTGTCGCCGTTCAGCAGATACACCGGACCGCGGAACGTCGCGGACTCCTGGGCGATCGCTTGCACGATCGGCTGGAAGGCGAAGTAGTCCGCGTACGACGGGATGCCGTCGGTCGGGGTGAACATGTCCGCCTGGGTCAGCAGAACCACCGCCCTGTTGTGGTCACGGCGGGCCTGCGCGAAGGTGTCGCGGATCTCCTGGATGCCGGCCGCAGTACGGGTCAGCACTTCGGCGCTCTGCTCCGGCGTCGGCGCGGTCTTGCCTGTCCACGGCGCCAGGCTGTTGTTGCTTCCGACGATGTGCACCGCGGCGAAGGCGACGTTCGCCCGGGTGAAGGTGACGTTCTCGGGAACACCCTGCGCGGCCTGCGTGGTCACCTTGGCCGGGTGCCGGCCGAGCGTCTGCCCCGGCGTCGGGAAGAAGACCGAGCGGACCTTGGCGAGCCGGTCGAGCGGGTTGTAGCCACCGTTGTTGGCGCGATGGCAGTCGGTCCACTCGTTGTCGCCGATGGTGTAGACGAGCGGGTCGGCGAAGTTGTCGAACTCCTTCTTCACCTGACCGAAGTACTCGTCGGTGCACAGCGACGACCCGTCCTTGATGTCACCGAGGTGGCTGACCAGCTTGACCTTCGGGTCGTCGTTGATCTGCTGCACGACGTGCGGGAAATCGGCGATCTGGGTCGGCCCGTAAGGGATGTCGCCGATCACGGCGAAGGTGTAGGTCTCGTCACCGTGACGGGCACTGGTCGCGGTGGCGGACGGCAGGCCCACACTCGCGACGACGAGTGCAACGCAGGCAGAGACAAGAGACGCGCGGCGAATTCTCACAACCACTCCAAGTCCGAAAGGGGAATCCAGCCCACCCAACGCCCCCTCGATGAACCACACGCCTCCCCCGAGTGAACTCCGGCCCCTCAGCGAGCGAGGTACTTTCGTACGTCGTCGGCGACCTGGCTGCGGTTGTCCAGTTCGTACTTCTTGAGGATCGTGCCGAGGTGCGACTTGACGGTGTTGAGGCTGATCCCCAGCTCCGCGGCGAGCGCATCGTTGTCGAGCCCCTGCACGAGGAGTACGGCGACGCCCTGCTGGGCCCGGGTGAGACTGCCGAACCGGCGTTCAGGCCCCTCGTCCGCGTCCAGCATCATCTCGATCAACTCGGACTGCGTTTGTTCCGCGGTACGGACGAGCCTGGCCAGGTGGCCCCGGATCGGCTCCTTCTCCGCCTCGGGCTCGGCCATCGCTTCGTCGGCGATGCCTCGCAGTAGTGCGATCCGGTTGGACAGGTACTCCATCACGTGGTCCGAGGTCAGCAGGTTGGGAGTGTCCTCGCCGGCCGGCAACAACCGCAACGCCTCGCGATCCTCAGCCTCCCGGGACAACACCCGCGCGACCATCCCGGTGAGCCACTCGAACGCACGGACGGCGTTGTCGTCGTACACGCCGCCCTGGTAAGTCTGCATCGACATCATGCCGAACAACTGCTCGCTGTCGTCCTTGCCGGTCCTGAACATCGGCACGATCACCGCATCGGCCGACCTCTTGGTCACATCACCGCACGGCACCCCGCCTTGCAGCACAGCACCGTTGTCATAGGCGAACCGGTAGGTCTGCCGATTCCTCAGCAACCAGGCCGTCGGCCCGTTCGGGCCGAAGTTGTGCGTGGCCGGATCGTCGTACTTGCCGTCCTCGTACCCGTACGGGTAGCGCACGCGGCTCGTCCCCTGCAGGAACCCGATGTAGAACGTGTCGACCTGCGCGAACTTCCCGGCCACCGCGCGCGCATAGTCGTACAGGCCGTAATGATTGCCCCGAAATGATGCCTCGATCTTGTGATACGCCTCGCGCAGAATGATCGCCGTACCAGCGTCGATCCGCACTGGTACGGCCTTCCCGTCCCCCATGTAGCCCCAGCCCCCAACCCACCAACTTCGCCCCCGAAGCAGTCAGCACTATGCCGTGGCTACGGACAGTTGCCAAGAGTCGAGCCACGATCCGGGCGGAGCCGAGCCCAGCTCCGGTCGTCGCCCCAGACCGACAGCGGGTCCAGGTAGGGCCGGATCAGCGCAGTGAGCTCCGGGTCGTCGTGACCCGCCAACTGGTCCGATGCGACCTTCCGGGCTACTCCCGCAAGGAAGTCGGCGACCTGGATGCGCGAGTCGGACGTTGAGTGGACGAGTTCAAGTCCGACCAGTCGGTCGCCGAGATCCAGCCGAGCGATCCGTTGCGGCGAGAGCGACGTCTGCCTGTCGTGAGCGATCGCGACCGGGTACTGGCCGTCACCCCAGTACTCCACCGCCCGCGCGATCGCCGGCAACAACGGATCGAGCGGCGGGATCGCAGTCGGGTCCGCGACAAGCCCGGCGCGGAATGCCTCGGCGGATGGTCTGGCCTTCTTCAGCGCCGCGACTACCTCGTCATCGATCGGCACCTGCTCCAGCGCCTTGAAGAACAACTCGACGGCGTCAGGCGTCTCCCGCGCCCACATCAGGTTGTTGGCCGCCTGCAGGAACCCGTCCCAAGCAGAGCCACCTGTACTCCGGCCCCCGGCGTACAGGCTGTTCGCCGGTCGGCCGACGAGCAGCTGGGTCAATCTGGAGACCAGGAAGAACGCCTTGTCCACCAGCTGCACCTGGGCATTCCCCAGCAGCGGTCCGGACGACCCGAGCAGCCAGAGCAACACCTGTCGGTTCTTGGACCGGAGTACGTGGTTGGCCTTGTACTCCGTCGCAGGCGACCGGATCCGCCGCCGCAACTCCGCGACACACTCCGCGGCGGTTGCCTCGTCCAGCGCCACACTGGCATGCGCGAACACATCGGTAACCCCGCCGACCAGCTTCTCGCCCTCATACCCGGACTCATCACAGGCAATCCCGACGAGACTCATCCCCCGACTCTCCCACCCAGCCGAGCCCACCGCACCCGATTACGACACGGCGAGGGGTGCTCGAGCCTCAGCTGCTGGGGGAAATGAATGTCGAGCGCCCGGATCCCTGAATCCGGGCGCTCCACCATTGGCCGACGCCCCGCCACCGACACAGGCCACCATCACCCCGGGACCAGCCCCTCCCCCAAGCCCCAACCCTGTCACTCAGCGTGTCCTCTGCCCATCCCCCTCCGAATGACGGCTAGCCGGTCCATCCATCACCCCGAGGATGAGCGGCGGTGAGGTCAGAACCGGAAGAGGGAGAAGCTGGCGCCCATGAGATTCGGGACGAGCGCCGCGACTGCCACCAGGATGCGCTTGGCGACTGTCGTACAGGCGAACTCCGGCAGCGAGGCATCACACCGGCCGTTGCCACCAGCCCCTACCCCGGGCGAGCCGCAGCTGTTGGAGCGGTCCCGACGCTATTCGGCAAAACGCCGGGACCTCAGCTGACCAACCCGGCCGGGGCTCACAGGAACAGCCGTAGCCCGCCGGTGCCCTCGGCCACAGACGACAAACAAACCGCCCACGCACCGAGAGCCACCACCCCCCCCCACCCCGACAGCGGCGGGTGCCATCATCGTCGCGGGCCTCCGGTGCGCCGACAATCTGAACGCCAAGGGCGTCATAACACTTGACGGCCACGCGTCAACTCGCGCGGGCAGTCACAGTGCCGGTCCACTCTCGATCGCGTCGAGGTCGCGTACGGCGTAGCGGTGGTGCTCCCACTCCTCCTCGAGGATCACGTGCAGGCAAGACAGGACGGTCTGGGGGTGGTCGGGGGCGTGGGGATTCCTGCGCGTCGCGGCCAGCATGTCCGGTGTGACTCCGGCGAGGAAGTCGCGCACCATCGCGACGCGACCCGCCCGCACCTCGAGCACCTCGGCGTACGACGGTGTGGCCGTCGTGAAGATCGACATATCCAAGCCGTCGTCCTCGGTGCCGGTGTCCGTTTGACCGATGGGGTGGAACGGCTGTTCTATCTCCAGGATCGCCTTGCCCAGCCACATGTCCGTGGCAAGGACCAGGTGCCGCAGCGTCTGCGCGAACGACCACTCGCCGCCCACCGAAACGTCGACCGTGCCGGCCGGCATCGCCGCGACCCGCTCGAGCGTGGCCGCCCAAGTGCGCTCGAGCGCAGCCCAGGCCGCGCGCAGACCATCCGGATCTGCGGCGCGCCGGTCGGCGCGGCCGGGAAAGCGGCGGTCGAGTTCGGCCTCGACGAAGGGGATCACGTCGACGCCGTTGACGCGCAAGAAGTTCTCGCCCTCGGAGAGCCACGGTGCGTCGATCTCCGTCCCCTGCATATCGACGCCGCGCATCACGACGCCGGACAGATCGGCCCCGACGAACCGGGCGCGACGCAGGTCCGCGTCGACGAACTCCGCTCCCTGCAGGTCGTCGGACCGGGTGAAAGTTGCCATGGCTTCTCCTTGTCGAGCGCCGCCCTGTTGCCGCTGGCGAAAGTTAAACACGGCGCTCCGACAACCAACCGCGCATCGCTCAGCAACCCCGGTCACCGCAACCCAGCCGCCGAAATGCAAAAGCCCTCCCCGATGACTCGGAAACGGCCTCTGACCTGGGTGGAGCTGAGGGGATTCGAACCCCTGGCCTACTCGTTGCGAACTCGGTGGACGTCGGCCAGCGACGGCCATCTGAGCGTGGGTCTCGGTCGTCAAAAGGGTGTCCAGGACCATGGTGGCTGGTCCGGTTGCTGTACTTCGTAGCTGCACAGCAGCGAGGTTTAAGTTCGACCAACCTCCGTCCGGCGCGGTTCGTCACGGTCCGCACCGCGCTCGTCACCTGGTTGCTGTATCCCTGGGAACGTGCGCGGATCGGGGTGAACTGCAACTACCCTGCGCTCGAGCCAAAGGGATTCGACGCCCTGACCACTTCTATGCGATGGGCGCGGGTCGCCTGTCCGATGCCCACGGTGCGTGCGCTATTCACCTTGTTTTGCGACGATCTGATGGACGAGTTGCGACGCGTTTCGACCAACTGTCAAGCGTTCGTCTGGGTGCGGATCTCCCAAATTTCTCCCATCCTCCGTCTTCGTTGACACGTACGGGCCACAAGAACGGTTGCATGTCTGCCGAACTGTCCAGCGCAAGCAAGGGGACGCGCCGAGGGGCGCGCCCCCTTGTCTCTTGGACGAGCCGCAGAGGACGAAGCGGCTAGCAGGTGAGCCGGATCGTCCCGCTGAATGGGTCGGTGGCGGAGCAGTTGAAGATCGGTGTACCCACCGGTTGCTCAATGACGAACTGGATGGACGTGACCGTCAGGACTGGGTTGACGCCGGTCCAGTTCGGGTTCGGACAACCAGCCTCTGCCCCCGTGACCGTCGCGGGTGCGGTCAAAGTGGTGGAAACCGAGACTGTCAGGTTGCCGTTCTTGATCGCCGAGGCCGGGAAGATGACCGGAGTGACAACCGGTCCTACCAGCACCTTGTTCTGACCGGCAGCGGTATTGCCGCCCTGGTTCTGACACTGGTAGACCGCGGTTCCGCTGACCGTCTGGATGACCCTCACGTCCTCGTTGCCGAGGCCGGCGAGGGTGGCATTACAGGTGACGGTCTGTGTCGCACCTGTGCCGGAGATGGTGCAGGCGGGCTCGCCGTTCTTCTTGAAGTGCGGGCTTGCGGCCATCGCGGTCGGAGCGGAGAGCGCCGACACAAACAACAGCGTAATGAGAAGCAAGACAATACGGCGCATGATTACTCCCTGGATAGCGCCGGAAATGCAGGTGTTGCTGAAATCTCTTCATCGGGGACTTCGTGTGATGATCCTGCCGCAAGACATGATGCGACCACGCCCGCGATGGGTGGTCCGCGAGCACGAGAGCACGCCGACGGGACCATGACTCCCCCATGACATCCAAAGAGTCGGCGTAGTCGGCTGGGGAGTTCTCCTCAGCGGCGCTACGCCTGGCGCGACCAGATGACAGTCCCCCAGGCCGCCTTGCCCCCAGAGAGCCCGGACTACGTACACCCGCTCGGCGTTGCCCGGGAGTTCGCACGTGAATTTACGCCCGCGACGGTGGGTGGGCAAGAGCATCGCGCCTATTTCGCAGTCGTATAAATTGAATACTTGTATCGGCCACGCGCTTCGTGGCCGATCCATTTCTCATCGTTATTGACAGCGATGTCCCTCGGAGACGAAGACAGCGGACCGTATTCCAGCCACTCCGGGCAGTCTTCACGCATCGCCCCGATAGCTGCCGACCTCAGGTCCGGATCGGTGCGGGTCAAGGGACGAGCTTGCTCGATCGCGCAGCAATGCCGCGTAGTTAAGGCGGTGGGGAGGTGTGTCAAGGCGGGGTTGGTGAAGGTTTGGCTGTGGGCGGTGTGGTGGTGGGGATGTGAGACGGAGCTCCTGTAGTTCAAGGGATTGTCTAGGTCGCCTTGAGTGCACAGGAGCTCCGTTGTTGTCTGAGTCTGCCACTGTCGTTGTGTCGCGGTCGATCAGGGTTGCTGGGGGTGTTTTCGCGCCGGGGCATCTGGGCGAGTTGACGCAGTATCTGCCGTTCGAGTTGGTCGATGACGTGTTGGAGCTGACCGGGGCGGTGCAGCGCAGGCTGCGGGATCTTCCGTCGCGGGTCGGGGTGTATTTCGTGCTGGCGTTGGTGATGTTCCCGGGGTTGGGGTATGCCCGGGTGTGGGCGAAGCTGACCGTCGGGTTGGCGGGGATGGCGGTGCCGTGTCCGTCGGAGAAGGCGTTGCGTGATCTGCGTCGCCGGTTGGGGGCCGCGCCGTTGAAGGCCTTGTTCGAGGTGGTGGCCGGGCCGTTGGCTCAGCCGCACACGCCGGGCGTGCGCTACCGGGGTCTGCGCACGGTGGCCTTTGACGGGTTGAACTCGTTGAAGGTGCCCGACACCGACCGCAATCGGTCCTGGCTGGGCCGGATCAGATACCGGATGGGCTTCGCGGGGTACCCGACGCTGCGGCTGCTGGCGCTGGTCGAGACCGGCACCCGCGGCCTGCTCGGCGCGGTCATCGGATCGGCGGCCGACCGCGACGAGGCCACCTTGGCCCGGCGCCTGCTGCCGCTGCTGCGGCCGGGCATGCTCGTGCTGCTTGACCGGGCCTTCGATGCCAATGCCTTCCTCGCCGAGGTTGCCGGCACCGGCGCACAACTGCTGGTCCGCGCCAAGTCGACCCGCAGCCCCCGGGTCCTGGGGCGGCTGCCCGACGGCTCCTACCTGTCGGTCCTGGACGGTCTGAGGGTGCGGATCATCGAGGCCGACCTGACCATGACCGGCGCCGACGGCACCCGTGTCCGTGACCAGTACCGCCTGATCACGTCCCTGCTCGACCACGACCGCTACCCGGCCGGTGAACTGGTCAGGCTCTACCACGAGCGCTGGGAGATCGAGATCGCCTACCTCGCGCTGCGCCACACCATCCTCGACGGCCACGTCCTGCGCTCCGGCGACCAGCACGGCCTGGAACAAGAGGTCTGGGCCCTGCTGACTGTCTACCAACTCCTGCGCATCGCCATGGTCACCGCAGTCGAGACTCGCCCCGGCACCGACCCGGACCGGGCCAGCTTCACCATCGCCCTGCAGACCGCCCGCGACCAGCTCATCACCGCCACCGGCATCTACCCCGACGACACCAGCGACCGATCGGCCGCGCCGTCCTGACCGCCCTGCTCCCGCCCCGCCGCCCCCGCTACAGCGCGCGGAAGGTCAAATGCTCCACCTCCCGCTACCTCAACCGCGACCACACCCGCCCCGACACCACGACCACCATCACCGCCATCACCATCACCGTGCACACCCCACCGCTCTCCCCGGCACCCCGCCGCGCCCACAACCCGTCGCAAACGCCCCGGATCCCGACCCGCCGCGACCGCGTCACCGCGATCATGACCACCGACCCCCACCGCGCCTGGACCGGCCGCGAACTCGCCGAACGACTCCAGATCAAACCCCGCAACCTGCTCACCCAACTCGGCCAATGGACCCGCGACGGCTTCCTCACCCGCACCGGCCACGGCACCTACACACTCGACACACCGCCATAGACCCTGGACAACCCCACCCAACCGCTAACTACGCGGCATTGGATCGCGCAGCGACGCCGGAGGCGCCCTTGAGGCGTGCCGGGCCGGACCCGCACTTCCCACGATCGCTAGCGGGGCGATGCGGGAGCCTACGGTCAGTCGGCGGATCACCTTAGCCGCGGACTTGGGTTGCCGGCCGATGGAGTGAGCAGTGCAATCGACAGGGTGTTGATCGTTGTCCTCCGTCGACTGATGCGCGACACCCGTCCGCCAACTGATGTGCGACAGTCGGACGCAGATCGCGGCAGAAGTGCGCGGTTGGTGTCAGGCGAACGCTTGCGGAACCTCGGATGACGCATGGCAGTGTGGGCAGGTGGAACCGCCGAAGAGAAAGGGCAGTTTGGCCGCGATGGCGGTTCGGTGGTTGGTATGTGCAAGACCAGTCCGTATGCAAACTCGGTGCCGTCTGCCGCGTGCTGCAGGTTCCTGGTGGCGACGGTGCGTAGCTCGGCCACCTCATGCTCGTAGCGCTGGCGAACTACAGCGGTGTCCTCTGGCCCATCGTTCGAGGCGATGATTGCGGCAGCCAGGTGCAAGGCGGCTATGGACCCGATCGGTGCGTGATGCGCGCGCATCTGCGCCAGCGTGGGGAGCGCGGCGTAACTCGCGCTGTAGACCGTGCCCTGGTGGCACGGACGCCCCCACAGTTCATCCCAGAGCCCCGAGTGAAGACACTGTCGGAATGCTTGCGGAAGCTGCAACCACGCTGAAGCGCCTGAACCTGGAAGACAATGCGGCTATGTTGCTCGAAGCCGCGAAGAAGTTTAAGAATGGGCAACAATACATGTAGTCTCCGCGCCACCTCAGAAAGCGCAGTCCTCCCGCATCGCCCCGATAGCTGCCGACCTTAGGTTCGGTGCGGTGCGGGTCAAGGGTCGGAGATCCCGGAGGGACGCCGTAGGCGCCCTTGACGCGTGCCGGGCCGCACCGTCCCTTCCATGATTGCTAGCGGGGCGATGCGGGAACCCACCAGCAGGCAGCGCAGGTCGATGCCGTGCGGGCAGCGGGTGGCCGGCCTTTCTGGGCGAGTGGTGCATTGACAGGGTGTCGAGCGTTGATGGCGAGTTGTGCTGTCTTCGACCCGGCACCCTGTTGGCACGTGCGCGCCAAGCCAAGGGACGCGCCCAGAACGCAGCGAAGCGGAGTGGCGGGCAGGCGTCCCGCCCTGTGGTGGCGGCGCGCTTTCGGGCCCTGGAGGGGCCGTCTTGAAGACGTAGAGAAATTTGTCAGGCGGACTCACCGGCACTAGGTGTCACCCCCGGCACGACATACGCTCGATGTGGCGCCGCGATGCATCGCGGCGCGCTCGCGCCAACACGCGACTCGAACCTGTCCGCACCAGACCAGGGTTCGGACCAGTGTATCCCCCGGGTTCGATCAAGCAGGTTGTCGCCGATGATCGACAGAAGCCGCGCTTTTCGCGGTTTCTGTCGAGGAGGTACCTGGTATGTGGACTAGAACTAGCACGTCGAGGAAGAGCAAACTGACGATCGCGACGATGGCAGGGCTCCTTTGCGCTGCAGGCGCTGTGGCAGCGGTCCCGGCGAACGCCGCTACACCCGGGTGCAGCCCGCACTGCATTCAGGTCTACAGCGCCAGGTACGGCTCCCCAACGAACCCTCGGTTCGTGGAGACCGTGTATGGCGGTACCGCGGAGGTGGGCACCCCGGCGGTCCTGGCGCCTCCGAGCACCACCAACCCCGCCGGCGACATCATCGTGAGGGTCGCCGGGTCGGTGACGTCCTTTTACGAGGTCGGCATGGTTTCCGCCGCTGTCAACGCACAGTACGGGCCCCTGGATGCTGTGCAACTCGAGTACGCGCCCAACGGCGTGCGCACCGGCCTCTGCTCGGGTCTGCCGGGGACGCCGTACCAGAACGCGGGCCTCACACTGCAGCCGTGCGACACTCCAGGGTCGACGGTGTTCATCCTCGACACCACCGACTCGCCGTCCACCGGCCCCCTGTACTTCCCCATCATCATGGGGAACACGACCGACTTCGAACACCCGTTCGCGATGACGCTGGTAGGTAACCCGGCCCACAAGAAGGTGCCCCAGATCAAGATCCAGCGCCTGCCGGGAAACCCGGACCACGTCCGCCGAAACCAGCTGTGGAGCGCGAACGTCTTGAACTGACGTCCACGGCCGGCACCAAGAGCCGGTAGAGGCCATCGATCTCGGGCGGTGGTGCGGCGGTTGCCCCCTCCATCTATCCTGCGCGGTCACCACCCCCGAGCCGTCAACCTCGCGGTGGTGCGCGACAGCCATCAGCATCACCAAAGCCCGATTAGCACCCCAGAAGGAGCCACCATGACTGTGAACAGCATTCCGTCGCCGCCCGAAGGACAGGACCTGGCCCAAGTGCCCCTGAAGTTCGAGGTGACGCGCATCCCGGTCACCGACTTCGACCGGGCCAAGGACTTCTACCAGCGCCTCGGATGGCAGCTGGACATCGACTTGCAGTTCACCGAGCAGGTGCGCGGCGTGCAGTTCACCCCGCCGGGCTCCCCGGCGTCGGTCCAGTTCGGCCCGCCCGCCGGTCCGCCGCTGGAGGGCCTGCTGCTGATCGTCGACGACATCGAGGCCGCCCACGCCGAGATCCGGAACCGCGGCATCGAGATCGGCGACATCTTCCACGCCGCCCCGGGCGGGAAGCCCGAGCCCGGGCGCGACCCCCAGGGTCGCTCGTACGTTAGCCAGGCGGCGTTCTCCGACCCGGACGGCAACACGTGGGTCCTCCAAGAGGTCACCGAGCGCATTCCCGGCAGGATCACCTACTAACCCCGCCGTCACGACCGCGCCCTTGCAGCAAGCATTGGGAGTGTCAAAGGCGTCTTGCCCATGTGGTCTGCAGGCTCCTAGGCCTGTCGCATATCAGCTGGCGGACATACGTCGCGGATCATCAGCTCGCTGGGAAGGGCGGAGCTGATCGCCTCACGACCACCTAGCTAATAGGTGCTCACGGTGGCTCCAAGCGGCCCAGAGACTGAAGGCCGTTTCCGGCGCAGTCGGCCCGAGGCTTCGAGCTCGCGGATGACCTCGGCTGTGAAGGGAACGTGCGCGGTCGGCTGGTGGCTACCGACTTGAACGACGGTTCCTTCGTCGTTGACCTCGACCAGCTCGGCGAAGATGTCATCGCAGATCCTCCGCCACAGCAAGATCGCCACGACGATGGAGATCTACACCCACATACCGTCAGAGGTGACTCGTCAGGCTCTCAAGCAGCTAGGGGCCAGCCTGGACGGGCTGGGCTCATGAGAGGGACCTACTGCTGTACTTCATGCAAAAAGCCCTTCCCGATGACTCGGAAAGGGCTTCTGACCTGGGTGGAGCTGAGGGGATTCGAACCCCTGGCCTCCTCGTTGCGAACGAGGCGCGCTACCAACTGCGCCACAGCCCCAGGTTGTCGCGGTTGTGCCTTGCGACCGCGAAACTCTAACACGCAGACGGTCGCCGACTGAAACCGGGATCAGTCACCGACCGCCCGGCGGATTTCGGGCTCCTCGACGGGCGCGGCGGGCTCCGGTACGACGGGGGCCGCCTCCTGCTCGGGGTCCGCGGTACGGGCTGAGGAGAAGACTTCCGGGCCGGACAGGCTGATGGTGCGGACGGTCCGGTCGGGGGCCTTTTCCTTCATCACGTACGTCGGGAGCGTCACCGGGACCGGGTCCCAGAGGCCTTCCGCCGGTGGTTCCGGCTTCTTCTCCACGACGATCTGCTCGGGCGCGACCGGGAGCTTGACTTCGATCGTCATCTCGTGGTCCGGGGACGACGCCGGGGCGGTTGCCGGGCCGCGGTCGTGGTGGGCCTCGGCGCGGGCACGGCGTTCGGCGGCCAGGGCGACGCGCTCGCGGGCCTGGCGGCGGAGCTGGACCCGGGTGAGTACGACGAAGGCGACGATCAGCGTGGCCGGGATCGCGACTGTCCACCAGAGCAGCATGCCCAGGCCGGCAAGCGCGGTCACCGACAACAGCGAAAGGGTCAGGATCGACAGCACCCGCCGGCGGCGCATAGCGGCCACCCGGCGGGCTCGGTTCGGGACGTATCGCGTCGGCGGAGATGGATCAGCCGTGACCGCGTCATCCGTGGCACCGGGCGCCGACGGAGGTCGTACGACGTAGCGCGCGCGGGCCTGGACGTCGGTCTGCCGCGACAGCACGCGGGCAGCCGACGACGAGTACATCTCCGCCGAGCGGCGCCTGCTCACCTCGTCGTTGCGCTTCAGCAGCATCGGGACGAGGTAGGCAGCCCACGCGGCGACGATCGCCACATAGATCAGCCCTGTCGTCCCCATGCGACGACGCTAAGACCACGGGAGGGTCAGTTCCGGTACGTGCGCCGGTGTGTCGCAAGAAGACTCGTGTGACTGGTGTGAATAAGCACGCAGGGTGATCAGCGCAGTCGAGCTAGCAGACCGGGCCCGACTTCCTCGGCGTTGAGGGCGAAGATCCGGTGGTCGCGCCACTCCCCGTCGATGTGCAGGAAGCGCGGCCGGTCGCCTTCATAGCGGAAGCCGAGCTTCTCCACGACCCGCAGACTCGCCTTGTTCTCGGGGCGGATGGCCACCTCGATGCGGTGCAGGCCGAGGTTGAACCAGCAGTGGTCGGCTGCCATCGCGACAGCCGTCGGCACGATCCCGCGGCCCGCGTACTGCTCGTCGACCCAGTAACCGAGGTTCGCCCAGCGCGCCGAGCCGTAGGTGATGCCCGACACCGTCAACTGCCCGACCAGTGGTCGCTTGGCGCGACTCCCCGCACCGGCGGCACCGGCGTACGTGATGACGAAGGGGAGCATCCGGCCGTAGCGGGCCTGGCGGTTCCAGTCGCGGGCCATGGAGCGGAAAGTGCGCGCGCCGTCCTCCGCGCCGGGCGGTTGGGTCGCGTCCCAGGGGCGGAGCCAGCTGATGTTGCGTTGCCGGGCGGCGCTCCACTCGGCGCCGTCCGAGGCCTTCAGCGGTCGAAGGCCGACCTGCCCGTGTTGGAGTTCCACGGGCCAGTGCACGACGGCCATCAGTCCTGATCCGTCCTCGGATGGTCTCCGCCGCGCACCTGTTCGACCGCATGGCGCAGGAGCGGCTCCAGTACGACGAGCCCGTCCTTCACGCCGCCCCGCGAACCAGGGAGGTTCACGATCACCGTCTTGCCGGCCACACCGGCCATACCGCGGGACAGCGACGCCGTAGGCACTCCCTGGGCTACTCCATAAGCACGGATGGCTTCGGCGATGCCCGGGATCTCCAGCTCGAGCACAGCCCTCGTACGCTCCGGTGTCTCGTCCGTAGGCGAGATCCCTGTGCCACCAGTGGTCACCACTACGTCGTACGACGCGGTGACCGCCGCGACCAGGGCTTCACCGACAGGAGCGCCATCAGGCACTATCTGGGGGCCGTCGACGGCAAAACCCCAGGTGGACAGGCGTTCCGCGATCAGTGGACCGGTGGTGTCCTCGTAGACGCCGGCGGCAGCGCGGTTCGAGATGCTGACGACAAGGGCTCTCACGGCCGCTCCCAGTGCCCGGTCTTACCGCCTTCTTTCAGCTCCACCCGTACGTCGGACAGCACGGCCGCCGGGTCGAGCGCCTTCACCATGTCGATGACGGCGAGTCCGGCCACGGCCACGGCGGTCAGGGCCTCCATCTCCACCCCGGTCCGATCGGTGGTCTTCACGGCGGCCACGATCAGTACTGCGTCGTCGGCGACCTCCAGGTCGACCTTCGCGCCGGTGATCGCGATCGGGTGGCACAGCGGGACCAGGTCGGGCGTCCGCTTCGCTCCCATGATCCCGGCGATCCGGGCGACCGCCAGCGCGTCGCCCTTCGGCACGCCCTCGCCGCGCAGCGCGGCGACCACCTCGGCCGAGACATAAACCTTGCCTGAGGCAACGGCCCGGCGGGCACTGGTGTCCTTGGCCGAGACGTCGACCATCCGCGCGGCACCGGTGGCGTCCACATGGGTCAGCCCACCAGCTGATTCCGTCATCCGGTCTCCTCGTCCAGCAGCCAGAGCTCCGCCTGGTCGCCGGCCTGGACGGCGGTGACGTCCTCGGGCACCACGATCAGCGCGTTGGAGCGGCTCAACCCGCCGAGCAGGTGCGAGCCGTGGCCGCCGACTGTACTGGCCATCCACCCCTTGTCGCCGGAGGTGGCCGCGGCGCGGACGAACTGGCGCCGCCCGGGCGGTGAGGTGAAAGCGTCCATCACCACCCCCTGGACGGCCTGGCGGCGGTACGGCATCGCCCCCATCAGCTTGCGCAGCGCGGGCCGGACGAACACCTCGAAGGACACGTACGCCGACACCGGGTTGCCCGGCAGCGTGAAGATCGGCACCTCGTCTTCGCCCATCACGCCGAACCCCTGCGGCTTGCCCGGCTGCATCGCGACCTCAGGGAAGTCGATCGTGCCGAGCTTGGTCAGCACTTCCTTCACCACGTCGTACACGCCCTTGCTGACGCCACCAGAGGTGATCACCAGATCCGCCCGGACCAACTGGTCCGACAGGGTGTCCATGATCTTCTTCGGGTCGTCGTCGACGATGCCGACCCGGTAGACCACCGCACCGGCCTGGCGAGCCGCCGCGGCGAGCGTGTAGCTGTTGGAGTCGTAGATCTGCCCCTCGCCCAGCCGGCTGCCCGGTTCGCGGAGCTCGGCGCCGGTGGACACGATGACCACCCGGGGCCGCGGCCGGACCTTGACCCGGGCTCGGCCGACCGCCGCGAGTACCGCGATCTGCCGCGGGCCCAGCACGGTGTCGGCGTCCATCACCTTGTCACCCGCCCGCAGATCCTCGCCGGCCCAGCGTACGGAGGCTCCCAGCCCGGGCGTCTGCGTGATCCGGACCGTGGCGGCTCCCCCGTCGGTCCACTCGACCGGTACGACGCTGTCGGCGCCGCGGGGCATCGGCGCGCCCGTCATGATGCGTACGCTGGTGCCGCCTGTCACCACGATGGGCTCGCTCCGCCCGGCGGCGATCTCGCCGACCACGGGCAGGGTGATGGGGTTCTCCTGGGAGGCACCGGCCAGATCGGCCGCCTGGACGGCGTACCCGTCCATGGCGGAGTTGTCGAAGCCCGGCAGGCTCACCGGCGAGAAGACGTCCTCGCAGAGCACCAGCCCGAGCGCCTCCATCAGCGGCTGCTCGAACGGCGGCAGCGGCCTCACCCGGCCGAGTACGACTTCCAGATGCTCGTCAACGCTCCGTCTCACCCAGAAGACTCTAGTCGTTCCGGGTGGGCGCCCCAGACCATGCGTACGTCCGGCACCCGCTCCTCGTTGGTAGCCCCGTCGGTACGCCGTACCTCCGTGAACCCATGGTGCCGGTAGAACGCCTGGGCCCGGGTGTTGCTCTGGAACGTCCACAGGGCGAGTCCGCCCGGCCGGAGGTCCTTCGCGAGGTCCACGAGCGTCGAGCCGACTCCCTGGCCTGCTACCTCCGGGTCGACGTACAGCTGATCGAGGTCGTCACCGTCGAGCGTGAGGACGGCGACGATCCGCCCGTCGTCCACCGCGACCCAGGTCTGTCCGTCGGGCAGCAGCACGTCCGCGAACCAACCGCGCACCTGATCCTCGCTGTGGATCGCCGGCGGCAACTGCGAGCCCACCGCGTGCCGCGAACGCCACCAGACGTCGGCGGCCTCGTCCGCGTCGTACGGCTCGAGCGGCCGGATCCAGACGTCATCCACGAAGCTCGGTCCCGTCGGCGATCATCTTCCGCTCGCCGGCCGGAGCCTCGACCTCGACGTCCCCCACCACGACCACGTCCTTGCCGAAGGCAACATCACCGCGAACCTCGAGCCGGTCCGCCCGGACCAGTGACGGCGGTCCGGCCTCGAACCGCGCCTCGAAGTCGGCCAGGATCTTGAAGTACTCCGGGTCCAGGTCGACGTACGGCTCGTCGCCCTCGTGCGTGGTGGTCAGGTCACCGGCCTTGTCGAGCTCGTAGACGTCGGAGCGCAGTACCAGCAGGTCGTTCGTGGTCTTCACCGGCTTGAACCGGCTGCGATCCACGACCACCGCCTGGGATCCCTCGAACGTCTCGATCGCGGTGCCCATCCCGGTCTCCAGCTGGATCACCTTCGGCGAGTCCGGATCGGCCGGGTCGAGCGTCTTGTGGTTCACGATGATCGGCAGGCCGAGGATGCCGTCGTGGCCGTCCATCAGCTCGGCCAACCGGTCCAGGTCGATCCACAGGTTGTTCGTGTTGAAGGTCTTGTGCCGGGTGACGTCCTGGAAGAGCTTGGTGTCATCGGCGTGCACCTGGGCGCTGTCCCGCAGGATCAGCCGGCCGTCGGACTTCCGGACCGCGACATGGCCGCCCTTGCGGTCCGAGCGGGTCCGGCGGCAGACCTCCATCCCGAACGGCACGTCGTGCTCAGCCATCCAGGCGGCGATCCGGCCGTCCGGGGTGGCGCCGAGGTTGTCCGCGTTCGAGATGAACGCGTGCCGGAAGCCCTTCTCGCGCAGCGCGTCGAGCGCGCCGGAGGCGACCAGCGCGGTGAAGAGGTCGCCGTGACCCGGCGGGCACCAGGCGAGCTCGGGATCGGCGGGCCACTCGGCCGGGGTCAGGTCGTCCTCGAGGAGCTTGGGCTCCATGTTCTGCAGGAAGTCCAGCGGCAACCCGTCGACCGGGAGGTCGGAGTACTCGCTCAGCACCGCGAGGGACTCCTCCTTGGTACGGAAGGAGTTCATCAGGACCAGCGGCAGGTCGACGCCGTAGGTCTTGCGAGTGCTGAGGATCTGCCGGGCGATGATGTCGAGGAAGCTCAACCCGTCCTTGACCGGGAGCGCCGACTTCGGCCCGGTGACGCCCATCCCGGTACCGAGGCCACCGTTCAGCTTGATCACCACGGTCTCGGCGAGTGCAGCCCGCATCGAGTCCGCGTCGGTGTCCAGGTTCTCGAGGTGAGGCAGCTCCCCCACCGGCTCGATGTCGTCCTCGCGGATCGTGCCCTGCTGGCCCGACTCGAGCAACCGGTAGTAGTGCGAGAAGACCTTGATCGCGACATCCGCGGCCCCCGCGGCGCGCATCTTCTCCTGGGCCTGCCGAAGTCCTGCCTCACTCATGTCCCAACACTAATGGCCTGGTGCAGGACATGAGGGACGGGCCGCCACGGCGACGTTAACTGCGTCACTCCTGGTCCGTAGGATCACTCTGTGTTCTCCCCAAAGGCCGCGCTGCGCCAGCAACTGCTGGACGCACGCCGGGCATCGGCCACCGCCTCAGGCCAAGGGCTACTCGCTGTAGCGCGCGAGCAGGCCGAGGTCGTCGCGGCCCGCCGGATCGCGCTGTACGTCTCGATGAGCCCCGAACCGCAGACCGGGCCGCTGATCGACTGGTTGCTCGCCTCCGGCCGCGACGTCCTGCTCCCGGTCTTGTACGCCGACAACGACCTCGGCTGGGGTCTGGCCCCGGGCGCGGCCGACCTGGTGCCCGGGCGGCTCGGGCTGTCGGAGCCGCCGGTGGACCTGGGCGCCGACGCGATCACCAGCGCGGAGCTGGTGATCTGCCCCGCGCTGGCAGTGGACCTCAGCGGAGTACGGCTGGGTCGTGGAGGTGGTTCGTACGACCGCGCGCTGGCTCGCGTCTCCCCCGGTACGCCGGTCTGGGCCGTCGTACACGAGCGGGAGATCCTCGATTCACTCCCGGCCGATCCCCACGACCGGCGAGTCCACGCGGCCCTGACCCCGTCCCGACTCGTCCGGCTGGGCCCTTAGCCTTCCGGTCTGGTGAAGGTGAGCGTGTGCTGGCGGGTCGCCTCGACGGCGCCCTTGGTGAAGGCCCACGGCAAGGTCTCGCCACGCGCCCAGAGGTCGGTCTGGTCGACGTAGTTCTTGGTGAACGCGTGTCCGGAGACGCCGGTCAGGTTGATCCAGCGGGACTTGTCGAAGTCGGACAGGTCGACCACCATCCGCATCGACGGGGTGGCAGTCACGGTATAGCCGTCAGCAGCGTCCCAGGCGGTCGCATCGACGGTTGACGAACCGCCGCCCAGCTCCCAAGGACCGCGGTTGAACAGCTTGTCCACCAGGCCGATGCCCGACTTGCCCAGCGTCTGGTTCGTCAGGGTCAGCTTGTGCAGCCGGCCCCACTGCCATTGCGAGGGCTCCCGCGCCATCTTCGTGGTGATCTCGGCGCGGCCGTCGATCAGCGCCTCGCGCAGGATGTCGTCGCGGTTCTCCCGCTGCGGCGTGGTCGTGTTGTCCCACCAGGAACTGTTCGGCTGCGACATCAGCGTGCGGACGACCTCGAACCAGCGCGAACCGCCGTCCGGCCAGGTCGACTCCGGCAACTGGTCGTGGAAGGTCAGCGCGAGCAGGTTGCGCCAGACGATGTTGAAGTAAGCCGCCGGCGCCGAGTCCGCCGGCTGGGTGAAGTCCCAGCCGCGCAAGGTGTCCTGGCCCTGCTTGTCGAAGTCGTCGTCGATCCCGATCTGCAGCAGGTACGGCACCAGCAGTTCGGCGTTGCGGTTCTTGGTGTCCAGCTGGATCGACGCCATCGCGTTGGCATCGAGCTTCCCCGCCGCGCGGATCCGGTCGAGGATCTGCTGCGACCGGTAGCCGTAGTCCCAGTCGTTGGTCAGGTAGTACGGGTACGACGTCGGTACGACGGCCTGGTTCGCCGTCACGATCACCCCGTCGGCCGGGTCGAACTCGGTGGGCATCGCCTGGAACGGGATGTAGCCCTTCCAGTGGTACCGCGCGTCCCAGCCGGGCGCCGGCCAGTCGCCGATGCCGCGGTTGCGGATCGGGATCCGGCCCGGCGCCTGGTAGCCGATGTGGCCCTCGCGGTCGGCGTACACGAGGTTCTGCGAGGGCACCTCGAACAGGGTCGCGGCCGCGCGGAACGCCTTCCAGCTCTGGGCCCGGTTGATCGCGAAGATCGCGTCCGCAGTCCGGCCCGGGGTCAGCGCCGTCCACTGGATCGCGACCCCGTACGGCCGCGGGTTCTTGTCCTTCGCCGCGAGCTCGCCGGTCTCGCGCTCGTCCTCGCCGACGTCGGAGATGATCGGCCCGTGCCGGGACTCCCGGACGGTGATCGTCTCCTCCTTGTCCTCGCCGGCCACCTTGAAGGTCTCTTTCCGGGTCTTCAGCGGTTCGACCCGGTTGTTGTAGACGACACCGTCGCCGCTGAACTTCTCCAGGTACAGGTCGGTCACGTCGGGGTCGAGGTTGGTGAAGCCCCACGAGATCGCCCCGTTGTGCCCGATCACCACCCCGGGCAGGCCGGAGAAGCTGAATCCGGACACGTCGTACGGGCAGCGTGCGGTCACCTGGTTGCAGTGCAGGCCGACCTGCGTCCAGATGCCCGGCATGGTCGCGCCGAGGTGCGGGTCGTTGGCGAGCAGCGGCTTGCCTGTGGTGGTGTGCTCACCGGACACGACCCACGAGTTCGAGCCGATGCCGTCGCCGCGGCCGAGCAGTTGCGGCAACCCCTTGGCGACCTTCTCCACCGAGTCGAGCGACTTCAGCAGGTCCTTGGTGAGCATGCCGCGGCGGGCGACGGACTCCACCGGGCTGGTGGTGAACTGCCCGTCCTGGTCGACGGCCGCGGTCGACAGGATCGGCTCGTTCCGGTCGTACGGGTACGGCGGATAGAGGCTCGCGATGTTGCGGGCGGGGAACGACGCGGCCAGCTTGGTCCGGGCGATCTCCTCGTCCATGTTGCCGCCGAGGTCCCACGCCATCGCCTTCAGCCAGGCGAGCGAGTCCGCCGCGGTCCAGGGCTCGGGGCGATAGTCCGTGCCCTTCAGCGACAGTACGGCGTACTCGAGGCTGAGGCCGGACCCGGAATGGGTGTTCAGGTAGGCGTTGACGCCGCGCGCGTAGTCGTCGAGGAACTGCCGGGTGGCCGGCGTGAGCAGGCCGAGCTCCTTCTCCGCGACCCGGCGCCAGCCGAGCGTGCGGATGAACTTGTCCGTCTCGAGCGCGTCCTTGCCGAACAGCTCGGCCAGCCGCCCGGAGGTGACGTGGCGGCGGAAGTCCATCTCGAAGAAGCGGTCCTGCGAGGCGACGTAGCCCTGCGCTGCGAACAGGTCGCCCGGTTTGTCCGCGTAGATCTGCGGGATGCCGTTGGCGTCGCGGACCACCTCCACGTCCGCGTCGAGGCCCGGTAGCTCCACCGTTCCGTCGTACGTGGGGAAGGAGTGACGGACCACGAAGATCCCGGTGCCGGCCACCACCAGAAGCAGGGCGGTGAGCACAATTCCGGACAGGATGATGACCCTCAGCAGGCGACGCACGGACCAAACTTAGAGAATGCCGCCGCGCACCCCAAATGCTGACCCCTCACAGAACCGGCCGGATCGGCGTTCTACGGACATGACTGAGCTCGAGTTCGTTCCCGTCCCGCCGGCCGACCTGGACCGGATCCGCTGCAACGGCCACGACGACTTCGGCAACCCGCTGGTGGTGAGATCGGTCGGTGCCGGCGCTCCGCTGCGCTGCTGCCTGACGCTCTCCCGCGACGGCGACCAGGTCGCCCTGATCGCCTACCGCCCGTCGTCCCTCGGCGGCCCGTACGCCGAGGTGGGCCCGGTGTTCGTGCACGCCGACGAGTGCCCCGGGTACTCCGGATCGTCGTTCCCAGCGGACTTCGCCGACCGACGCGCGGTACTGCGCCCGTACGACGCCGCCGGGTTGATGCTGGACGGCGTACTCGCCGAGCCGGGTGAGAGTGAAGGGGAGCTGAAGCGGCTCTTCGACGATCCTTCGGTGGCGCTGGTCCAGGTGCGGAACGTGATCGCGGGCTGCTGGAACTTCTCAGTCAGGCGTCAGGTGGCCTAGACCACCAACCGCGGGCCCGAAGTTGGAATACTTCGGGCCCGTGGCGCATTATTAGCAGTCGAGTAGTAGGAGTGCCAGAAGCCTGAAGGGGAATCACGTGCCGACGTACCAGTACCAGTGCACCGAGTGCGGCAACTCGCTCGAGGTTCGCCAGAGCTTCACCGACGACGCGCTGACGGTCTGCCCGTCCTGCGACGGGACGCTGCGCAAGGTCTTCAACGCGGTCGGCGTCGTCTTCAAGGGCTCGGGCTTCTACCGCACCGACAGCCGCTCCTCCGGCACGTCGACGGTGCCTGCCAAGAGCGAGTCGGCCTCTTCTTCGTCATCCTCGTCGGACTCCGGGTCTTCGTCCTCCGGCGCATCTTCATCGAACGGCTCTTCTTCGAGCGGGTCGTCCTCGGGTGGATCGTCTTCCGGTGGCTCGTCCTCGAACGGGTCGTCGTCGAGCAGCAAGACCAGCGCCGCCTGATCCCGCCGGCCTGAATTCCCCTTGTGGACAACGGGGATCAGGCCTTCGAAGGCTCGTACCTTCTCTGGCATGAGCCGAACGAATTCTGTACTGCGCGACGTCCTGAAGGCCGCCCGCTGGCACCGCCGGCTACTCGCCGGATTGTCCGCCGCGGCCGCGGTCTATTTCGGACTGGTCGCCCTGTCCCCTGCCCCTCCTCCTACCGTCGCCGTCGTCGGCGCCGCCCGCGATCTGCCGGGCGGAGCGAGACCAGCCGCGGCTGACCTGCGAACACTGCAACTCCCTGCGCCAGTGGTGCCCTCCGGAGCCCTACGCCCCGGAGCGGAGGTCGCCAAACGCGTCCTCGCCGGCCCCGTGCGCTCAGGCGAACCGCTGACTGACGCGCGCTTCCTCTCCCCCAGCGCCCTCTCCGGCGACCTGCTCGCCTATCCCCTGCGCCTCGACGACGCCGAGATCGTCTCGCTCCTCCACGTGGGCGACCGAATAGACCTGTACGCCGCGACCAGTACCGCCGTGGACTCCGCCAACCAGTTGGCTCGAGCCGTCTCGGTCGTCGCGCTGCCCGCCAGGTCTGCCGCCAGTAGTGCGGGCGCGCTGGTGGTGATCGCGGCCCGCTCCGAAGTGGTCAGCCGCGTCGCCCAGGCAACCGCGAACACCCGGATCACCGTCGCCCTGACCCCCGACACGAGTTAGCGGTGACGCTCCTGCCCGCGGGATGATCACTTATTGGACACACTCGACAGCGATCCGTAGCCGCGCGGCGCGGTAGCTCGCCTGGCGTATGCGATGGTCCTACCTTTTGCGGGTACTGACCGCCGCGGGTCCACCGGGCCCCGCATCGTGGAGGCAACAGAAATGCTCAAGGGTTTCAAAGAGTTCATCATGCGGGGCAACGTCGTCGACCTGGCTGTCGCGGTCGTGATCGGCGCCGCGTTCGGCAGGATCGTCACCGCCCTGGTCAACGGCCTGATCAACCCGCTCGTCGCCGCGATCTTCGGCAAGCCGGACCTCACCGGGGTCGGCAACTTCACCATCAACGGCGCCGAGTTCAGCATCGGGCTGATCCTGCAGGAGCTCATCAACTTCCTGTTCGTCGCCGCCGCGATCTACTTCATCATCGTGATGCCGCTGAACAAGCTCAACGAGCGCCGCAGGCGCGGTGAGGAGCCGGAGGCCGACACCCTCACCACCGACCAGGAACTGCTGACCGAGATCCGCGACGCCCTGCGCGCCCGGAGCTGAGCCGCCACCGCCTGGGCCGGGGGTGCGGAGCAGGTGCGCGTCGCCGGTCCAGGCGGTTTTGCGGGTTCTACGGCTTGGTGGGGTACTGGAGCCAGGTGTAGTTGATCGGCTGAGGTGCGTTCCACTCGGCGGCGAGAGCCTCGTCGACCGGTGTGAAGCCGACGCGCAGATAGGTGCGGATCGCCGGCTCGTTGTCAGGACGTACCCGTAAGAAGAGATCGGAGTACCCCGCATCCAGGGCCGGAACGAGCAACGCCCGAACGAACTCCGTCCCGATCCCCTTCGCTCGAAACTCCGGAGCCACGATGATCCGGGCCAGTTCGACCTCGTCCTCTTCGTCATCGAGCCACAGTTCGCCGTACGCAATCGGGTTCTCTCCGTCGTAGTACAAGTAGGCACGAATGTCGTCGGCGACCTTCCGCCAGCTGGTCATCAGCTCGGCCGGGAACGGATACTCATTCCGCCCGGAGAGCAGCGACACCTCTTGCGCCGAGCTCGCCCAACCCGCCACCAAAGCCGAGTGCTCACCCTCGAAGGCCCGCAACTCCATCACGAACTCCCCTCCCGACATCTGCCCACCCACTACGCCCGTCGAACCCCGATCAGTTCACGAAGGACGCCAGCGTCGCGACCAACTCGTCCCGGTGCGGTGGGAAGTCCGGAGTGGGCGGCTCTGGACAACCAGGCAACTCCCGGCTTTCCGGAATCAGAGTCAGCAGCGCGTCGACGGTCTTCCGCTGATGCGACGGATTCTCCGGCACAGAGGGCAACACAGCCACCGGGATTTCTAGCCTTGCAAGCTCGGAATCCTTCACTCCGCGCAGGGTCTCCGCACGCAGCAAACCCTTGACCACAGTCCCGGGGGCGCCTCGCTCGAGCAATCCCGTCTGGGTCCGGATGTCCACCAAGGTGTCCCCACCCGTCGCCGGCCAAGCGAGGACGAGCCGCTCGACGACTCGCGGATACGCCAGCGCCAACCGCACGGCTACCGTGCAGCCGTTGGACGCGCCGACGACGGTGACCAGCTCTGAAGGAAGGAGCGCCCCGAGCTCGTCGACCTCTTGATCCCACCCGTTGGGGAACCGTGGGCGATCAGGCGCCAGCACCGTGAGGCCGTGCGAATTCCAGGCCCGCCACGATTCCCGGAGTACGCCAGAAGTGTTCTGCATCCATCAAGTCCCACAGACCGCCATGGACCAAGAAGAGCGAGGCCATCACTGGTGGTGGGGCGGGACCTCGCGGAGGATGCGTTCGTCGTCGTCGTTGTCCGAGCCGCGCTCGCCCCAGCCGCGTGGGTCGTCGTCGCTGGTCTGGTCGGGCAGCAGCGGCTCGTCGTCTTCGTACGGGCTCGTCATACCTGCAAGATTACGCGAGTCGCCTGATCAGTCCGACCGCGCGATCAGGCCGGACTCAGTCCTGGCCGGGAATTCGCGGCAGGTCCTGCTGCTGGCCCTCCAACTGTCCTTGCGCCTGGCTCTCGGGCAACTGCTGAGGCGTGGTCGCCCCCTGTACCAACGGCGCGATCCCGGGCTCGGTCTGCCAACGGTCGCCGAGCACGGTCCAGGCGGTCAGGACGGACAGCGTCGGCACCGGAAGTCCACCGAGCCGCAGCGGTTCCGCGTTCTGGAAGCCGAAGGTGAGCGTCCAGTTCGCCGGATCGGGATAGAACTCCTGCACGGCGGTGTAGTAGAAGCTCAGCCAGCCACGCGCCGGCAGATGGCACATCAGCCGGTAGTTGGTCGCGATCAGCGGCACTTCCTGCAGATCGCGCCAGAGCAGTTGCATGTCGCGACGGGCCGCTGCCTTCTTGCTGGCGTTCACGGCGGCGGTCGCGGCCATCAGTCCGAGGACCATGCCGGGCCGGCCGAAGTAGATACCTCCGGTAGTCGAGTACCGGCCACTCCCGCCGTACAGCCGCGCATAGTGCACGGACGTCTGCAGGTAGGCCGTCTCGCCGGGCTCCAGGACGATCCCGTACAGCGTGAGGGGTTGCGGAGTGTTGCCGCCCATCAGCCAGCGCGCCCAGTCCTGACCCAGCTGCCACTCTTCGCGTTCTCTGCGAGCGAGTTCGGCGGCGTTCTTCCTCTTGCCCACGTCCGTCCTTTCTCCGGTTGCCCGGCAGATCATCCCATTCCAGCGGTCGGTACAGCCCGCACGCGTTACAGATCTGCCACTTTTGTCACTCGATTCGCCTCGTGACCAGATAGACGCCCCGCCGTGACAGTTCTGCCACGACCAGTGAGATCTCCCTCGATCATGATGGGGCCCTGCCCAACCCGGAAGGACCGAGTCGTGAGTGCATCAAGGACACGGGGCCTCATCGGAGCGTCGATCGTCGTGGCAGTTCTCGGGCTCACCGCCGCCTGCGGTAACGAGGACTCCAGCGGATCCGCCGCCCAGCCCAGCGAAACGCCGACCATGCCCGGCACCCCGCCAACTCTGCCCACCCTCTCCCCCAGCGGTACTCCGAGCATGGACTGCCCGGAGACCATCGCGGCCGTCCGCGCATCCGTCGAGAAGACCGTCTGGGGCAAGGGAGCGGCCAAGTCGCTGTTCCAGCCCGTCAGCGTGACGATCTGCCAGTACGACGCGCAGGCGACCGGCCAGGACTACGCCACCGTCACCACCAAGCGGAACGGCACGCAGACCGCCGAGCTCTTCGCCCTGGTGAACAGCGCGGAGCCGGTCACCAACAAGCCGAACATCTGCACCAAGGAACTGGGACCCACGTACGTCCTGCGGTTCACCGACAACGACCGCGGCGTGCTCTCGTACACAGCCGAGGCATTCGGCTGTCGACGGCTGGTGGCGACGTCCCTGGAGGGCCAGGGCAAGCCCGGCGAACTCGCGTCGCCGCGGCAGGTCTCGCCCGAACTGGTGAAGTCGCTCGGCCTGCGCTGACCGTGCCCCGGACGCGCCCCCCGAAGCCGTCCGGGCCGGGGCACCCGCCCGCCTTGCGGGTCACCTCTGGGGTCGACCCGCAAGGTGGGTGGCAAGGTGCCTCAGGCAGGTCAGTGACGGGCCCTTGCCACTGCCTGGCGTTGGCTGCACGCTGAGCGGCAGAACCCGCTCCGGGAGGCCGAATGCGGCTGGCGCGACTGGCCGTCGCTCTGCTGGTGATCTGCGCGTCCGCTGCCTGCGCGGGCCCGGCAGACAGCCCACCACGCGCCGCCTGCGCCGGCACCCCCGGCTTCACCTGTACGACGCTGCGCGTGCCGCTGGATCACCGCAAGCCTTCGGGCCCGATGCTGGAACTCGCAGTAGCTGCGGCAGACAACGTCGATGCCCCACGTGGCGTGCTCCTGATGCTCACGGGAGGCCCGGGCCAACCTGGTGTCTCCCTGCTCGCGCGGGTTCGCAACTACCTCGACCCGGCGGTCCTGCGCGAGTACAGGCTCGTCATGTTCGACCAGCGCGGCACTGGCTCCACCGGCATCGACTGCCCGGAGCTCCAGACGGCTATCGGCGGCTCGGACTTCCTGACTCCCCCGGCTGATGCCGTGGCTGCCTGCGCCAGGAAACTCGGCTCCACCAAGGACTTCTACGGAACACCCGACACGGTCGAGGACATCGAAGACCTGCGCCAGTTCCTCAAGCAGGACCACTTCACGCTCGACGGCACCTCGTACGGGAGCTTCACCGCAGCGCAGTACGGGCTCCGCTACCCCAGCCACGTGCGATCTCTCGTACTCGACTCCGTGGTGCCGCACGGCGGCATAGACCCGTTCGGCGTCGACCTGATGGCCGCCACCGGCAAGGTGCTCGCCGCCTCCTGCCGCCACGACCCCGCCTGTACTACGGACCCGGTGGCTGATCTGGCCTGGTTGGTGCGGAACGGCGAGATCGACGGTTCCCCGCTCAACGGGACGGCGCTGCTGGAGTCGCTGTCGATCCTGAGCCTGAATTCGGTCAACCCATCGTTTGAGGGCATCGCGAAGGTGCTCAACGACGCCCGCGCCGGCGACACCGCCGCGCTCAAGGAACTCTTCCAGCAGGCGACCAGTCGAGGCGCCGCCTTCGACGAACTCTCGGCCGGCCTCCACCTCGCCACGCTCTGCTCGGACCTCCGCTTTCCCTGGGGCGACTCCGCCACCCCACTCGCGGCTCGCCCCGCCGCCCTGGATTCCGCAGTACGACGTCTCGACCCGGCCCGGCTCTCTCCGTACGACGCCCGCACCGCACGCAACCAGTTGATGATCGAGGGGTGCCTGCGGTGGACCTCGCGCGCTTCGGAGTACCCGGCCGGGCAGGTGCTGACCCCGCGCACGCTGATCCTGCACGGCGGCAACGACCTGTTCTGTCCGCCGGGGTGGGCTGCCTGGACGAAGGACCACGCGCACGACGCGCGGCTGGTCGTCGTACCGGGCAGTGGGCACGGAGTACAGGGCAGCCGTTCGGACTCGACCGGGCGGGACCAGGTCAAGGCGTTCCTGCTGGGGTGAGACGCAACTGTGCGTGAAACCTTGCAGCACCCTGGGTAGCCCACTGCGTCTAATAGGTGTGAGGTGTTGTACGCCCAGCCGGGGAGTTGCGAGTGGAGTTCGAGGAGTACGTGTCCGCACGCGGGCAGGAACTGGTGCGTCTCGGGTTCACCGTCTCCGGCGACTACCAGCGAGCCGAGGACCTGGCCCAGATCGCGCTGATGCAGGCGTTCCGGGCCTGGCGCAAGGTGCAGCGGGCGGACGACCCGCACAACTACGTGCGGCGGATCCTGATCAACTCCTACCTGTCGATGACGCGCAGACGGTCCTTCACCGAGGCTCCGGCGGCCGAGATCGACACCGAGACCACGGTGCCCGACCCCGCCACCGACATCGTGAACTCCGACGATCTCTGGCGGGCCCTCGCTAGGTTGTCGGCCCGGGAAAGGGTCGTCCTGGTGCTGCGCTACTACCAGGACATGGACGACCGGACGATCGCCGATCTGCTCGGCATCAAACCGTCCTCCGTCCGCGCGACCGCGAGCAGAGCGCTCGCCGCGCTGCGGAAATCGAGGCAGTCCCACCGTGTTGATGAGAGGTTGTCGTGAGCAAGACAGAGCTCGAGGAAGACCTGCGCACCACCTTCGAACGCGCTGCTGCTTCCGTGCCCCTGGCCCCCGATCTAGCCAGCCGCGCGACCACCGGCGTCCGGCGCGCCCAGCGCCGTACGTGGCTCGCCGCCGGCGCTGCCGCCGCGGCGGTGGCCGTGGTCGCGGGCGTCGCCTTCAGTCTGAACGGGTCGTCCGCACCAGTTGCCGGGAGCCCGAGCGCGGCTGCCACCACGCCTGCTGCAACGACGCCCGTCACGACTATGCAGACCTTGGCCGGCAGTTGGCGGCCGGTGCGGCTGGACGGGTTCACCGCCCTCAAGGCCGCCCGCCCGGACGACCCGCTCCTGACCTTCAACTCCGACGGCACCTGGACCGGCTCCGACGGCTGCAACGGGCTCCAGGGCACGTTCACCATCGGCCAGCGTGGCGAATTCAGCGCCCGCGTCGGCGCTCAGCGTCTGGTCGGCTGCGACAACGTGCCACACACGGCGATCCTGCAGGCGGCGAAGCGGATCGTGAGCAACCAGGCGACGCTGCAGTTCTTCGCCGGCGACGGGCGTGAAGTTGCGAGATACGCTCGCGCGCGGTAGTCAAATTTGCTTGCGTACGGTGACCGGCTATTGACTATGAGCAGTCCTGACCGGACGATTCACGGAGGCCGTCCACCGATTGGGGAGCTAAGTGCGACTCTCAGCTACCGTCCCGCTGCTCGCTCTTTGCTCAGTGTCACTGACCGCCTTGTCGGTCTCGGCGCTTCCGTCGACCGCCGCGGTGAGACCACCAGCCGCCACGACGTCGCCCGTGGTCTGCAACCACGTGGACCCGATGACCACCTCGGCTGATTCCGCGCGGCTGTCCCAGCCGACCAGCTCGACCGACTCCCGACCGCTCGGCCAGGCCATCGGCGAAGGCGTCGCCGCCGCGATGCGCTCGATCGAGCCGCTCGATGCCACCGGCCGCCCGACCTCCGGCCTGCCGTATGGCCTCAGCCAGGGGATCGTCGGCGTACTCGGTACCACCGCAACGGGGTACAAGGTCGTCGTCGATGACTCGGTCGTCGACGAGAAGAGGTACCAGGCTGCCGTCGCGAAGAACGTGCCGGCCGCCGGGATGAAGATGCTGAAGGTCGAGCGGAGCTGCCGTTCCGCTCGCTCGATCGCCGCCGCCTGGAACGAGGTCGGCGGACGCGCTTGGACGGATGCCGCGAAGACCACCTACACGGTCGACCTGGACCCGGCCTCCGAGGACATCGTCGTCGAGTACGACAAGGCGACCACCACGCCGGCATCCCTCGCGGCCCTGCAGGCGATGGACGGAGTACAGGTCGTCGCCGGCGGCGCGGCCCGGCTGACCCGGCTCAACGACACCCCGACCGGTGGCCACTGGGGTGGTGCCCGGATCACCTCAGCCCTCAAGAACTGCACGGCCGGCTTCTCGGTCATCCGCCGCTCCACTGGCCAGCGCGGCTCCGTCACCGCCGGCCACTGCGGCGGTGTCGGCACCATCTGGCACTCCGGCAGCAACTACTACGGCACGACCACCATCCGGACGAACTACCCCGACTACGACCAGTCCCTGGTCACCGGTAGCTCGTACGGCGCGAAGATTTGGACGGACGGCCCCGGCGACTCCGTGGACATCCGCACTGTGAAGGGCGGCGGCGACCCGGCCATCGGCACCGTCGTCTGCCAGTCCGGCAGTTACAGCACGTCCCTTTGCGGCATCACCGTCCAGTCGCTCAGCGCGAGCTACTGCGACACCGACGGCTGCACCACCTACGTCATCCGAGCCACCCGAGGCGGCTCCGTAGCCATCATCGGCGGCGACTCCGGCGGCCCCGTCTACACCCGCCCATCGTCCACCGGCGCCACCATCCGAGGCATAACCTTCGCCGGCTCCGGCTGCTCCGCCTCCCGCTGCACCACCCTGTACGCCGAACGCTACGCCTCAATCTCCGGCCACCTAGGCGTCTCCGCCATCACGGGCTAACCACCCTGCGGCCATCACAACCGGTCATTCCGTCCAGCGGCCAAGCCCCGACCAACCCACCGGGGCCGAGCGGGGTAACTCCGTCACGTCAGCCGGCCCGCTTCCGCTAGGCTGTCCACGGCCTGCAACCAGGGCCATCGTGCGCCCCCGTAGCTCAGGGGATAGAGCGTCGGTTTCCTAAACCGTGCGTCGCAGGTTCGAATCCTGCCGGGGGCACAAATCTGATCTCTCAGGAGATCGGCTGTTTGTACTTGGGGTCTTGCTGCGGGTTCGCTAGCCGCGGGGGTCGAGCGTGAGTTCGCGCAGGAGTTCGCCGGTGTTGGCGTGGACGACGCGGAGCTGCAGGCCGCGGGCAGCTCCACACTGACGCTCGGCGGCGCAGCGACCGTCGCCGCCGACACGCTCACGGTCACGATCGACGAGCCGCGGTCGTGGCGAAATAGCGTGCCGGCGACATCGTACGATCGATCGGTGGTGCGACCGGCCTATCCCTTGGTGACTGCGCGGCTGAAGCTGCAGCCTTTTGCGGCCGCCGACTTCGAGGACCTGTACGCGATCAACTCGCGCCCGGACGTGACCCGCTACCTCTACTCGGAGCCGGGTGACGCTGCGCAGATGCGGGAAGTTCTCGATCAGAAGATCGGCGAGTCGATGCTCGACGAGGTCGGGCAGCGCATCTCGCTCGCCGTGGTCCGGCCGGAGCTCAACCGGATGATCGGCGAGGTCCACCTGCAGTGGTTGAGCTGGGAGCATCGACAAGGCGAGATCGGGTTCGTGTTCCACCCCGACCATCACGGCAAGGGTTTCGCCACCGAAGCAGCCGCGGTGGTGCTCCAGCTCGGCTTCGCCGATCTCGGGCTACACCGAATCATCGGCCGACTCGATGCCAGGAACCTCGGTTCGGCCCGAGTCCTGGAGAAGCTAGGCATGCGACGCGAGGCGCACTTCGTACACGACGAGTTCTTCAAGGGCGAATGGGCCGATCAGCTCATCTACGCGATCCTCGACGAGGAGTGGACGGCACGCCACTGAATTCTTGCCCCACTGCGGGCAACGGACGGCGACCACCTTTCCGGCAGTCGGTGTCGGTGTCGGTGTCGGTGTCGCAGAGCGTGGGCGCAACGTCCGGGATGGGCTGTGGCGGCCTGGTGGGAGGCCACGGGGTTCGTAGGCCTTGGTGGGGTCGAGGACCGGTTCGCGGAGCAGTTCGCCGGTAGCTGCGTCGATGATGGTGATCTGAAGGTCGTGGACAGGAGCACGACGCGGATTCGGGCGTGGGTTCGGCCGATGCCGATGTGGTGCAGGCGCCCGGCGCGGCGCAGGGTGACCGAGCCGGCGTCGTGGACGCGGTCGGTGCGGACCCCGCCGGAACCGGACCCGAGAGGCATCTCCTCGCTGAGACCTCATCACACTGGAATCTCCAGACGTCCGCGTCATCCATACGCTCTATGCTCCCTGCGATGCCCGCGACCGCACGACACAGAGCAGCGGGTGGTCTGTGACCGAGCCGCGCGGCGTGCTCAGCCGCTCACCCCGACGCCGATGACGAAGCCGCCGATCAGGATCATCATCGTGGCACCGACCGTGCTGGAGTGAGCGGCGATCCACCCCTTCGCCGAGAGGAGGCGAGGTTCCATCCGCCGCGGAAACAGGATCGTCGCGACGATGGGAACGCCTACGGTGCAGGTGGCGATCGCGGTGTAGAAGACCACCAGGCCGAGGTTGTCGTGGAACACCAGGTCCGCGCCGACGATCGCCAGGCCCGCGGCCGCCGCCAGGAGCACCGCCTTCGGACGAAGGTTCAGCGCCAGGCCGATGCCGAACACGGACAGGATGCCGAACGTGCCGATGCTGTCCAGCCAGGCCGGTCCATGTCCGCTCCCTGCGCGGGACCGACGCGCGAGGGCCACCACGCCCAGCAGCACAAGGGCAATGCCGATCACCACCTCCAGCTTCCCGACGAGGGCGTCATGTTCGCGCGGTCGTCCGGGAAGCGCCTGGCTAGCCACACTCGCCAACGCGACGATGGCGAAGGTGCCGAGCACTGTGCCGGCCAGGAAGCCCAGGCCAGAGCGGCTGCGGCTCTCCGACAGCAGGATGAAGATGGTGGCGGTGATGGGGACACTGCTCAGCGCCGCCGCGAGGGCCAGCGGCATCAACTGAAGCAGCGCCTGCCCCATCGCGTCTCCGATCTCGACCCCACGACGAGGCTTCCGGACTGGCGTACACGGCCGTCCCCGTCACCGGAAGTATCGCGCACCCGGCACGCAATGCCTCAGCGGGGAAGGCCGCGGCAGCAAGTCGGACCCGACAGACCAGCGCTGGCCCACGGCGAAGCATCGCGAGGACGTCTCCACAGCCGCGGCCTCGCCACCCAGGTCGAGCATCCTTGTGGCGATGCGATTGACGCCCAGGCGGTGTTCGATGGACAGGACGACCGCGGCCTGGACGCGATCGCCGTCGAACTGCGGTCAACCCAGCCGCGGATCTTGCTCGTCCAAGCCAAGTGGAACCATAAGGCAACGCCAAGTTCGGCGAGAACGAAGTCGAGCACAAGGTGACCGTGGGCTGCCCCGTCCGCGCGAGGCCTTCCTGAGCTGACCGCTGCACACTTGAGGTATGGGCCGGGAAGGTGGCGTCCGCCGACGTGCCGGGCGCCGTACCAACGTCGCCCTGCTGTTGCTGCTCGTTCTCGCGTTCGCGACCGGCTGGGTCGCGTTCGGCACGGGCACCACGACGCCCGGGCGGGTCATCACGCTGCTGCACGGCGCGGCGGGTCTGGCGCTGGTGCTGCTCGTCCCGTGGAAGACGCTGATCGTGCGGCGGAGCAGGGCATTCCGGTCGGCTTCCTGGCGTGCGGCTGCCGGCGTCGCCCTCGGGATTCTCGTCGCAGTGTCGCTTCTCGCGGGCGTCGTACACGTCCTCGGCGGCTTCCGGACCTACGCAGGTCTCACCCCGATGCGGGCGCACGTCGGCGCCGCGGTGCTCGCGGTGCCGTTCGCCGTCGCGCACGTGATCCGGTACCCGCAGCGGCCGCGGCGCACGGACCTGTCCCGGCGCACCCTGCTCCGCGCGCTCGGTCTCAGCGGTGGTGCGGCTGCGGCCTACCTCGCCGTGGAAGGTGTCGCCCGTGGGCTCTCGTTACCGGGGCAAGACCGCAGGGCGACCGGCTCGCACGAGGTCGGCTCGGATCGCCCGCACGCGATGCCCGTCACCCAGTGGGCACTGGACGCTGTGCCGGAAATCGACCGGGCCACATGGCGGCTGCGTGTCGAGGTGGCGGGTCGACAGGTGGCCGAGCTCGACCCTGACGCGTTGCTGGCGATGGCCACCGACGAGATGGAGGCGGTGCTCGACTGCACGGGCGGTTGGTATGCCGACCAGCACTGGCGCGGGGTGCGGCTCGACAGGCTACTGCCGGCATCGCTCCCGCCGGACGCACGCAGCGTCGTCGCGGTCTCCGTCACCGGGTACGCGCGGCGCCTGCCGTTGCGCGACTTACCACACCTGCTCGTCGCTACGCATGTCGCCGACCGGCCGCTGTCGATCGGGCATGGTGCGCCGGCACGACTCGTCGCGCCGGGTCGGCGGGGCTTCTGGTGGGTCAAATGGCTGGACCGCGTGGTCGTCGATACCCGGCCGTGGTGGTGGCAGCCGCCCTTCCCGTTGCAGTGACTCGGCCGATTTACCAGTCAGTCTCTCCGCCACGCCGGCCGCGAGCACACGACGCATCCGCAGAATGCGGCCCGCACACGTCCCACCAACGGCTTAGTTCACTTGCCGAAGGGCACGGGCACATACGCCCACGCCCAATCAGTTCAGCGTGGGAACACCGTGGGAACAAAGAGCTGTTGATCGGAGTCAACTGGCGTCAAGATCGGTCGAACTGGTGTGGGCTAGACACGCCTGGAGGGGCGCATGTTGACGGGGTGCGTCGGTTTCCTAAACCGTGCGTCGCAGGTTCGAATCCTGCCGGGGGCACCTACCAGATATCCCACATCTACAAGGGATATCGGCCTCTCCGCGTGCTCGCCCGATCTGACCGCGATCACGCCCGGCGCTACTACGGCGCTACTCGACTCGTATCAAGCGCACGCCGGTACGGCGACGGCAAGCCACCGGCACACGACGGTCACCCTCTGTGTAGCGCGACTACTCAGAGCTCAAGGATCGGAACGGTGCTGTGAGCTGCGGGCCTGCGTTGTGGACGGTGTCGTCGATGTCGGTGCCGTCAGTTCGTGTTGAGAACGCGGTGGGGGTGGCTGGCGTTCTTAGTTAATCGGTTGCACGCCACCGAGACGGGGGTGTCAGATCCCGGCTATGACGATTGTGCTGAGTACGCCGACGGCCGACGGGGTGCGCGAGGCTATTGCGGCGCTGCGGGAGTGGCAGCACGACGAAGCGCCGATGCAGCTGCATCCCGGGGACATCGGCTGGAACTACCGGTTCGGAACGGCCGAGACGGCCGCGGTGATCCGGACCTGGGGCCGGAACGGACGGATCCTCGCTGTCGGGATGCTGGATTCGCCGACGCTGGTGCGGATGACGGTCGCTCCTGACGCTTTCCAGGACGAGGACTTGGCGCGGCGGCTCGTCGAGGACTTTTCGCTGCCTGAGCGCGGCGTGCTGCCAGAAGGAGCGGTGTCCATCGAGGCGCCGCAGGGCCTGCTGCTCCACGACCTGTTGACCAAGGAGGGCTGGGGTATCGACGAGCCGTGGACGCCGCTCTTCCGCGACCTCGCCGAAGCGGTGGAAGACCCCGGCGTGTGGATCAAGGCGATCGGCCTGGAGCAGGCACAGGACTTCGCCGACGTCCTGCGGTCCGCGTTCAACACCACGAGGCCCACGCGCGAGTACCGGCACGAGATGTCCGCGGGACCGTTCTACGCCGACGCCCGATGCCTGGGTGCTTACGACGACCAGGGCAACCCCGCGGCGGTGGTGACGGTCTGGTCGGCCGGCCCGGGGAAGCCGGGACTGGTCGAGCCGATGGGCGTCCATGCGGACCACCGCGGCCGCGGCTATGGCCGGGCGATCACCGTCGCCGGGGCGGCCGCACTGCGGGAGATGGGCTCGTCGAGCGTGCGCGTCTGCACGCCGAGCTCCAATTTCGGCGGCGTCGCGACGTACAAGGCGGCCGGGTTCGCGGCGAGGCCGGAGATCGCCGACCGGATCCGGAAGGTCTGACGTCGGGGTCTCCGGACCATCTCACCATGCGGCAGCACCTCGTACGGCGCCTCCAGAGCAGTCGACAACACAGTCAGTGACCACAGCTACACAGTCCACGTCCCTCGTGGGCTACATCAAAGACATCGTTACGAAGGCTTAAGGGAACATACTTCGATTGACGGCATGCTGTGGCCATGTTCGGACGATTCAAGGTGCACGTCGCAGCAGGGGACTGCCAACGCCAACCAGTCCATCACCAGCGTCGCGAATCCGGCCCTGTGCCTGAACGCGGCGGGCACCGGAAACGGCTCCCCGGTCAATGTCGCGCCTGCAACGGAGACAGCAGCCAGGCCTGGACCAGAAGGTGAAGGTATGCGCCCCGGCGGCGCTCGTCGCCGGGGCGCTACCGTATGCCCGTGAGCGTTGATCCGGTAGCGCACAACCGCGCGGCTTGGGACCTTCAGGTCGAGAGCGGCAACGAGTGGTCGCGCCCGGTCACTCCCGAGACCGTCGCGCAGGCACGCGCCGGTGACTGGTCCGTCGTGCTCATCGGGTACCGGGCGGTCGACCGGGCGTGGTTCCCCGCCGACCTGTCCGATGTAGACATTCTCTGCCTGGCCTCGGGCGGTGGGCAGCAAGGCCCGACGCTCGCCGCGGCCGGCGCGCGGGTCACGGTCTTCGACAACTCGCCGCGTCAGCTCGCCCAGGATCAGATGGTCGCGGAGCGCGAGGGTCTGGAGCTGCGCACGGTACTGGGCGACATGCGCGACCTGTCGGAGTTCGGCGACTCCTCGTTCGACCTCGTCCTCAACCCGGTCTCGAACCTGTTCGTGCCCGAGCTCGCGCCCGTGTGGCGCGAGTGCTTCCGCGTGCTGCGGCCGGGCGGCGCGCTGCTGTGCGGCTTCCTCAACCCTGACGTGTACCTGTTCGACCACGAGGCCATGGACACCCGCGGCGAGCTGGTCGTCCGCCACCGCCTGCCGTACAGCGACCTGACGCACGTCCCGGCCGAGGAGCGCGAGCGGATGTGGGGAGCCAACGCGCCGCTGGAGTACAGCCACACGATGGCCGAGCAGATCGGCGGGCAGCTCGCCGCCGGCTTCGTGATCACCGGGTTCGACGAGGCCCCGCACCATTCCGACGCCACCGCAGGCTGGCTGCCCGGCTACTACGCCACCCGCGCCCTCAAACCCTGAGAGATATGGGCTACCGCGCCGTCCGCCGCGCGACGGGCGTCGTGGCAGCCCGAATCCAGGATTTTGTCTAGAGCGACCAGGCCTGCCGGTCGCTGCGGCTGCCGACGATCCGCACCCGATTCCCGGATCTGGTCGACCGGGCCGCGAACGACCAGATGTCGTATCGGGTATTCCTGGCCGAGCTGCTGCTGGCCGAATGCGACGACCGGGCACGGAGACGTTCCGAACGCCGGATCAAGGCTGCCCAGTTCCCCCGGGAGAAGTCGCTCCGCGCGTTCGATTTCGACGCCACCCCAACATCGACCCGGCCGTCATCAACCACCTCGCGACCTGCGAATGTTGCCCGCTACGGCCGCGTCGATCTGCTCTGCATCGACGAACTCGGATACATGAAACTCGACCGCCGTGCCGCCGAACTCCTCTTCCAGGTTCTCACCGAGCGCGAGGAGAAGAACTCGGTCGCGATCGCCTCCAACGATTCGTTCACCGGCTGGGGCAAGACCGTCACCGACCCCAGGCTCTGCACCGCCATCGTCGACCGGCTCACCTTCTGCGGCAACGTCATCGAAACCGGCATCGAGTCGTAACGGCTCACACATACCCCAACCTGACCGCTTCGGGCGGGTCTACCCCAGCCTGCCTTCCGCGAATCCGCAGCTCTCGTGAACTCGCGGCTTGACCTGGAGCGCGCTCCAGCAACGAGGCTGGAGCCATGAACAGACCCACGATGGCCCTCGGGACGATGTACTTCGGCACCAGGGTGGACGAACGGACCGCTTTCTCGATCCTCGACCGGTACGCCGAACTGGGCGGAGCCTTCATCGACACCTCCGACAACTACAGCTTCTGGACCTCCGAGACGGGCTTCGGCGGCCAGAGCGAGGCGCTGCTGGGCCGCTGGCTGGCGTCCAACTCCGGGGTCCGCGTCCGCCTCAGTACCAAGGCAGGCGCCCAGCCCACGCGGGTCGGCGGGTTCCCCGACCACCTCGAAGGACTGCGCGAGGACGTCGTGCGCGGAGCCATGGCACAGAGCTTTGAGCGGCTGGGCGTGGACGGTGTGGACCTGTACTGGGCGCACGTCGAAGACCCGACCGTTCCGGTGGAGGACCTGGTCGAGACGTTCGGCGGCCTGGTCCGTGACGGCCTGACCGCTCGCTGGGGCGTGTCAAACCACCCGTCCTGGCTGCTCGAGCGGATCCGGGCCACCGCCGAACGCGCCGGCCACCCGCAACCAGTCGCTTACCAGGAGCGCTACTCCTACCTTCAGCCCGCCGGCGGCATGGCCGTGGAGGGCCAGCCGATCCCGCTGGGAATGCTGTCACCGGACGGCCTCGACTTCCTGCGACGCAACCCGTCGTTTGACGGCTGGGTCTACACCGCCACCCTCCAGGGCCGATACGACCGCAACGACCGCCCACTCGAGACCGAGTACCGCCACCCCGGCACCGAACGACGGCTGGCGGCGCTGACCCGTGTCGCCACTGCGCGCGGACTCCGACCGGGCCAGGTGGTGCTCGCGTGGCTGGCCTCCGGGAGCCCGGCGCTGACCCCGATCGTCGGAGCCAGCAGCGTCAAACAGGTCGAGCTGGCCGTGGTAGGCGCGTCCACCATCCTCACCGAGGATGAACTGGCGGCGCTGGACGGCGCATAGGCGACGACGCGCGGACAGCCCCAATGCCGGGAGTGGGTCAGGACGTCGCATCCCCCGTCCGGCGGAGTTCCCCGCGGTACCAGTCCGCCTTCTCCTCAACTCGCGCGAGGATCGCGTCGAGCTCGGCGATCCTCGCCCGGATCGAGGCGGCGTGCTCCTCGAGCAAAGCGACTCGCTCCGGCATCGTGGTGTCGTCACGGATGATCGCGCTTCGCCTTGCGCAGCACCGCGCCCAGCGCAGCCGACTGCTCAGGCGACAACGGAACCGTCCGGCCGACCTGGACCAACTCCGAACCGCGATACCTCCCAGCGATCAGGACCTCCGGCTGCTTCAACGGCCCGATCACGCCACCAGCGATCACCTCGACGGTCTCTCTGGTCTTGTATTTGACCCAGCCGCGGCCAGCCACATAGCGGCTAGAGGCGCCCTTCACCACCAGGCCTTCCACCCCGGCAGCCCTGAAGGCCTCCATCCACTCGCGCGCCTCAGCGATGTCGGCCGTCGCCGGCGAAAGCTGCAACTGAAGACGACAGCGGCAGCCCCGCTAGCGACTGGTTGAGTTGGTTCTGGGCAGGGTTTCTACATCCATCGTGCGAGGTTGGTGCGGTGCGTTGGAGTGAGCGTTGTCTGAACGTGGTCGATCAACTGGGACCGGGCCGACAACTGGGAGCGCCGCAACAGCGACGCCCGCACCTCGCGCGGTTCGGGGACAGCGGGGGCTGATGCCGCCTGACCTCGATTCAATTCTGCGTTGCTGCGGCATCGGCGATTCGGTTGGATGCGGACATGGCATCGGACATCAGGCTGGTTCTGCTGTGTGGGACCTCGTTCTCCGGGAGGAGCACGGTGGCGCGGTCCCTGGCGCCGAGGCTGTCCGCGAGGATCGTGAGTCTCGATGAGATCAATGAGCGCCGCGGGGTTGTGGGGTGGTGACGGTATTCCAGCCGAGGAATGGATCCGGAAGCATGAGTAGGCCTCTGATGAGGTCCGTGGACTCCTAACCTCAGGGACGTGCGAGAACGTCAGGGAACCCTTACGGCGTCAATGTCTGGAGGGGTGTTGCGTCGGGTAGCCGATCGAGCACGCAGGCATGCCGCGAATTCCTGAAACTCAGTAATTTACTGAATCGAGGGGTATCGTGGGTGCCATGTCGACCATGTACAGCATGACCGAGGCGAATCGCCACACCGCGGAGATGGTCAACGCTGCCCGCTACGGGCACGAGCCGGTGATGATCACCGACCACGGCAAGGTTGCGGCCGCGGTGATCTCCCCGGAGATGTTGGCCCGATTCCAGGCACTCGAGGAGGCCGCGGACCAGGTCCTGATCGACGAGATCAAGGCGCGGGGCCCGAAGTGGATCCCTGCCGAAGAGGCCTTCCCGATGATGGAAGAGATGCTCGCCGAGGCTGAATCGGCCGAGGGCCGGTGACCGATCGGCCCCTGGTCCTCGAAGCCGGCTTCATCGACGGATACCGCGCGCTCGTCGCCGAGGACACCGTGGCCGCCCGCCGGGTGCTCACCGCGGTGAAGGGGCTGGTGAAGAACCCGACGCCGGAGGGCAGCGTGCATTGGGGCGACAGCCTGATCTACCGGCTCCACGTCGGCGACTACCGGGTCATGTACGAGGTGGATGACGTGGTGCGGGTGTGGTCGCTCGGCAGCGTGCCCCGCTGAGTCCTACACATACGACGAGACACGACGAGAAGGATCGGCTCACGCCGCGAAGGGAGCCGTGATGGGTCAAACCACATCGCGCCGGGGCCGCACGCTCGTACCGCTCATCGGCCAGTTGCGTGCGTACGACCGTCGCTGGCTTCGAGGCGACCTGGTCGCGGGCGTGGCGGTGGCCGCGCTGATCGTCCCGAAGAACCTGGGGTACGCGGGGATCGCCGGCATCCCGCTCGAGAACGGCCTCTACGCGGCCGCGGCGGGGGCGATCCTGTACGCCATCTTCGGCACGAGCCGCCAGATCTCGATGGGGCCCAGTTCAGGACTCGCCGCGATCGCGGCGAGCGCGGTGATCGCGGCAGGTCTCACGACAGAGCAGGATGCGGCTTCTCTGGTCGCCGGAGTGACCCTCGTCTCGGGTCTCGTCTTCCTGGTCGTGGCTCTGCTGAGAATGGGATGGATCGCACAGTTCCTGTCGCGAGCCGTCGTGACCGGCTTCCTGTTCGGCGCGGCGATCGACGTGGTGATCGGCGAGCTGCCGAAGCTCACCGGAACGGAGGTTTCGGGGTCCAACCCGCTTCAGGAACTCTGGTCCTGGCTCGGTACGCTCGGCGACGGGAACGAGGCCACGGCGATCGTCGGCGTCGTGGCGCTGGTCGTGGTCTTCGGCCTGCGGCGCATCGCGCCCCAGGTCCCGGGTGCACTCGTCCTGGTGGTCGGTGGTCTGCTGGCCACGTGGCTGTTCGACCTTGGTGAGCATGGGGTCGCGCTCGTCGGCGACGTGCCTAGCGGACTGCCTTCGCTGACGGTCCCGCCACTGGACCTGCTGTGGCACAACGCCGGCACGGTGAGTCTGGCAGCCGTAGCGCTCGTTCTGGTCGGCTTCTCGCAGACGGCCGGTGATGCCCGCTCTTTCGCGGCCCGGCACCGGTATCCGATCGACATCGACCAGGAGTCGGTGGCGCAGGCGATGGCCAACACCGGAGCCGGTCTGTTCCAGGGAATGCCCGTATCGACCAGCCTGTCGGCCAGTTCGCTCAACGACCATGCCGGCGCCCGGTCGAGCGTGGCATCGCTGACCTCCGGTTTCATGGTGGTGCTGACTCTGCTGTTCCTCGCACCGCTCTTCTCCGACCTGCCCAAGCCGGTCCTTGCCGCCTTGATCATCGAGGCGGTGGTGATGGGCATGATGGACGTCCCCGAGATGCGGCGGCTCGCGCGAGTCCAGCGATTCGACTTCTGGATCGCGGTGGCCGCGCTCGCGGGAGCCCTGGTGTTCGGCGTACTCGTGGGCGTAATGATCGGGATCGGGCTCTCCCTGCTCTGGCTCGTGTCGGTGGCCACCCATCCCGAGATGCCGGCGCTGGGCCAGGAAGCAGGTACGCAGGTCTTCCGCGAGCTCACGCAACATCCCGGCGACGAGCAGTTCCCCGAGGTCGTCGCGATCCGTCTGGATGGTGGCCTCTTCTTCGCCACTGCGGACGCCTTCGAGGACCGCATCCGGGAGGTCTCGAACTCGTCACCGGAGCTTACCGGGATCGTGCTCGACTGCGAGGGGGTCAACTTCATGGACTCGCAGGGTGCCGCCACGATGGACGACGTTCTCCGGCTTGCGGAGGACGCCGGGCTGGCCCTGCGACTGGCTCGGTTGAAGCCCGCCGTGCGAGCGGTGCTGGAGCGCGACGGCTTCATCGCCCGGCTCGGTGCCGATCGGGTCCACGGCGATGTCTACCGTGCTGTGAAGGCGCAGCAGGATCAGGTCAGCGGCACCGAGTGACCCACGGCCCGGTCGCACATCGGCGCGGCCCAGGGCGGCCCGGCGACAGATCAGCGATCACATCCCTCTCGGTCAGCCGATCCTTGTAGGCCACCACTCCGAGCGGCGGCACCGCCGCGACATCGAACGCATGGACCGCCTCATGCAACGACGGTGGAGTTGTCGCAGGTGGTGCGCGACGCGCAGCGGCGGGCCGACAATCTGACCGGAGCCACCGAAGCCCGCAACAACCCCCGCAACGTCGCACGGCGCATCGAGGACCTGGAGAAGAGCCACCGCGCCACCGCCCGACAGCTCAACGGCTACAGCTTCACCCGGTACGGCTACACCGAGACCCACGAACCCGCGACCGGCGACCGGGCGGAGCGGCTGCGGATCGAACTCGCCGACCTCGACCAGCAGCTCACCCACTGGCGGAAGGTCCTCGCCGACCTCACGACCGACGGGACCAAGATGTACGGCCCGGACGACATCAGCGTCGGCGACTTCGTCTACCGCAGCAGCAGGATGCGAGTGCTCCGGGTCAACAAGAAGTCCGTCACCGTCGAGTACGGGCCACTCACCTCCACCGTCAAGTACCACGACATCCGGGCCCACCGCCGCGCCGGGGACGCCGAGAACGAGGCGACGATCGAGACCAGGCCCGACCCGAAGGACACGTGACAGCCCGGGCGGTTCCCCTGTCCGCCTTACCCAGGCAGGGAACCGCCCCGTGGGCCGATTCCCACTTCATCGGGCATCGAGCCCTCAGCCGCGGCCAGCGCGCCAGTACGGCGGTCCAACCCAGACCAGGGCGGCCGAACCGGCGCGGTGGTGACCTGTGCCAGACATGATCCCGCCGGCCTGCGGCCGCACGATCGAGCCGACTCTAGCTGAGGAAGGTATCCCGCCATGTCCCTTCACGTGATCGTCGGCGCCGGCCCGGTCGGCTCGGCCACTGCGCGGCTGCTCGCGAGCAACGGTGAACAGGTCCGCCTCGTCACCTGCAGCGGCGGTGGCCCCGAACAGGAAGGGATCGAGCGGATCGCCGCGGATGCGAGCGCCGCCGACACCCTCGCCCGGTACGCCGCCGGCGGCGCCGCGCTGTACTCGTGCGCCGGCCTCGCCTACCACCGCTGGCCCACCGACTGGCCCCCGCTCGGTGCGGCGCTGGTCCATGCGGCCGAAACCAGTGGCGCCGTACTCGCCATCACTGCGAACCTCTACTGCTACGGCCAGGTCGACGTACCGATGACCGAGGACCTACCGCTGCGACCCAACTCGGTCAAGGGCCAGGTGCGGACCAAGCTGTGGACCGACGCACTGGCCGCACACCAGGCCGGCCGGATCCGGACCGTTGAGGTCCGCGGGTCGGACTACCTGGGGGCGGAGACTATAACGCCGTTCAACGCCATGGTGTTGCCCAAGGTGCTCGCCGGCCGGCGCAGTTCGATCCCGGCCGACCTCGATGCACCGCACAGTTGGACCTACGTCGGTGACGTCGCCCGCACCCTGGTCGCAGCCGCGGCCCGCGAGAACGCATGGGGCCGACCTTGGCACGTGCCAACCGCACCTCCGGTGTCGATCCGCGCGCTAGCCGCCCGTGCCGCCGAACTCGCGGGCGCGGCGCCCCCGGGTGTCGAAGATGCCGACCCTCGCACTCCGCCTCGCCGGACTGTTCAATCCGGCCGCGCGGGAGATGCTAGAGATGCAGTACCAGCTGCAGCGGCCGTTCGTCCTCGACTCGTCGGCCGCGACCGTTGCCTTCGGCATCCAACCAATCACGACCGACCAAGCCTTGAAGGAGACCATCGACGGCACACGCTAACCTGCCCCGCGCTGACGACGTCATTTGCAACCGTCAGCGACGATGACGCATGCAGAATCCCAGAGGGCTGCGTTGGCAAAGGACAGGAGCGCACGGGACGACCCACCGCCAGACTTGACTAGTTCAGTGAAGGAACCCATCCCACTTCAGCTCGTACCTCGATCCGCCGGGCATGCCGTGCTGGCCAGACAGCTGTTCGACGGCCCGGGCCAGCTCCAACCCAACCGGCCCGAGCAGATCGGGCGCCAGCTTGCCCACCCTCCCAGTGTTGCCCTAGGCAAGCGCTTCGCGCCACCCCACGCTGTCTCGCCCCAGGTGTTGAGTCCAGCGCGCAGTCGGGCGAGGTGGAGCCGCCTGTCGGAATCGAACAGGCGACCTTCTCATTACGAGGAAGAACTACAGCGTCGCATCTGCTCTCTACCAGCGCTTCTAGCAACACGCCCGCCCCCAGCGAGCGCGAGATTCCCCATGCGTATCCGTCTTTTCGTGCCACGAGTCATGCCATGCATCTCGACCGCCCTCAGTCGCGGCTCACGCCTGGTCGGGGCCGACCAGGCGCACCGGGCGCCGGCCGTCTGATCTGTAGGAGCCTGCACGTGCTCGCTGCTACCCAGCCCGAATCCCGAGATGAACACATTCCGGAACTCGCACCGCTCGCAGGGCATGGTCGCCGTGGAGCTCTCACTTAACCTCGATCCACCGATGGGCAGATTGTGGTTCGTGGATGTCGTTGACGGTACTGCTTGGGAGGGTGGGCGTGGGTGATCGCCTGGCGTTGCTGCCA
>NZ_SLVF01000003.1 GCF_004345365.1 Kribbella sp. VKM Ac-2568 | reverse complement strand
CCAGCCGCCTCGGCACTCGACTTCTTTGCAGCGTTCACATCAGTCACAGGTGTCTCCTACGTCTCAGGAGTTACACCGAATAACTTACAGTCCCGCCGAGACGGGTCCGTGAACCAGCGGCCGTCCACCAACACTCGCGCCAGCGTCACGTGTTCTGCAGTAGCTGCCCGCAGTACCTCGGCTGGTGAGTGCGTGGTCAGGCTGGGCGGCGCGGGCGGCGGAGAGGGGAGCGGGAGGGTTTGGAGGGTGGAGTGGGGAGAGAGGTGGCTGGGCGGGGGGCGGCGAGGGTTTTGAGGGCTAATTCGGGACGGTCGCTGATGATCGCGTCGACGCCGACGTCCGCGCAGTGGAGGACGTCCTGCTCGGTGTTCACGGTCCAGACGTGTACCTGGTGGCCGTGCTTGTGGGCGCGATCGACGAACTCCGGGTGGGCCGTGACGATCTCCAGACTCGGCCCGGCGTACGAGACACCCGTCGGCAACGACCCGTCACGGAACCTCAGCGGTACCCGGTCCATCAGGAGGACCGTACGCAGACCAGGCGCCATCACCCGCATCCGCCGCAGGGACAACCAGGAGAAGCTCATCACCCGGACCGGCGACTCCGACCCGACCTTCGGGTGCGCCCACCCGAACCTGTCCAGCATCTCGATCAACCGCCGCTCGACCAGCCCGGCGTACCGCGTCGGGTGCTTCGTCTCGATCGCCAGCTCCAGCGGTCGGCCCGCATCGCGAACCGTCTCCAGCAGCCTCTCCAGCGTGAGCACCTTCAGGAGGTCCGGATCCGGCAGCTCAGCCTCGTCGTCGAGGTCGGCCCACGGCGTCTTCCAGGAACCCCAGTCGAAGCTGTCGAGCTCCTCCAGCCGCATGGTCGAGAGCACCCCGCGGCCGTTCGAGGTCCGGTCGATCCGCCGGTCGTGCACGCAGACCAGATGACCGTCCGCCGTCAGCCGGATGTCGCACTCGAGCCCGTCCGCTCCGGCCTCGACCGCCCGGCGGTACGCCGCCAGCGTGTGCTCCGGACTGACCTCACTAGCGCCACGGTGGGCCACCACGCTCGGGCGTTTCCCCATGCACCCAACTCTGGCACGCCCTCCACCGAACCCGTAACCCAGCCACGCCCGTCCCGGGAAAACGATTGCTACGAACCCCCTGTACTCCGGTACGCCGGGCCCGGGTCGACCTGGGCGAGCCTCCGCAACCGCGGGCCAAGGCAAAGCAACAGGCATGCCCCGGACCTTCGCCGACAGCGGCTGAGCCGACCCGCGGAGCGTAAGCCGGATGCGCGCGCCGACGGGGGGTCAGCCAAGCGGGTGCTGAGCGGGCTCATCGGCATGCCTGGGTAAGCCCGCGGGTTGGGATGGTTGCAGCGGGGTGGTCATCGACTGTCGAGGTCGTGAACTCGGGCTCAAGTGGCCATGGCGTGGAGCAGGGCTGGTGGGCGAGAGAGCTTTGGCTGACTGAGGGGCAGATCAGCGTCGCCGGCGTTTCCCGGGTGGTTGGGGCTGACATGCGCCGGCGTGATGGGAGTGAGGCTCGGGTCAGTTAGGCCCCCTGGGGGTCGGGCGAGTCAGCTTCCGGCGGTATGGGGTTGGAGCGGACTGGCGAGCGGTCGGGTTGCTGTGGGGGTCTGGCGGGGTCGCTGTGACGGCTCCGGCGGGGTGGACTCTGTACGGGCGTACAGGGTGGCTGGGCTCGCGGCAGGTCGCGGCTGACGGGGAGGCGGTGGGCTGGGCGGGGGCGGTTTGGGGGTGGGGCGAGGTGGGTGGTGGGTGGTTGACGGGGGTGGTGAGGGGGAAGGCTGGGAGGGGTGTTTGGGGGGTGGGGTGGGTGGTTGCAGAGGGTTTTGGGTAAGGGACCGGGGTGGTTGTTCTGTGTAGTTGGGTGAATGCGGGGGGTTATTTGCACGTTCAATTCCGTCGCTTTTGTCTCGGTTTCTTTGCTAAACGTGTGATCTTCCGCGGTGTGATGTAACGGAATTGCTGAGAGTGTTTTCAACGGGTTGATGCTGGGCAGAACTGCTAGTGCTGTTCCGATGACTGAGGAGACCCTGCTTGTCCTCTGCGACCTTGCCTGCCGACGTGAGTGTGATGGACGTCGTACTGCCGCACGAAGTGTCCGCGGTAGCGGATGCCCGCCGCCGTCTGGCCGGCTATCTGAAGCGGCATCGGGTCGCCGAAAATGCGTGCGATGACGCGCAATTGGTGCTCTCGGAACTGCTCTCCAACGCGATCCGGTACGCGCCGCCGCTGCCCGACGGTGAGGTACACGCGGCCTGGTGGATCGACAAGGCCGGCATCCACATCGAGGTGACGGACGGCTGCGGGGACACCGAGCCGCAGCGGATCAACGACCCGCACCCCGAGTCGATCGGCGGCCGCGGGCTGGCGATCGTGGAGATGCTCACCGTCGAGTGGACCGTGCGCACCGCCGACAAGCGCCGCACCGTCCACGCCATCGTCCCCCGCTGACCTCCCACCGCCATCGCACCGCCCGGACCACGTGTTGACCTCAACCATCGTCGTACCGCGCGGTGCTCCCGCGCCGTGGCCCGGCCCGGGATGTCCGTGGGTTGGGTGTGGTGGCGGGGTGCTGCAAGACTGCGGGCATGGGAAAGAAGTCGCGCAACCGCGCCAAGAACACCACGACCGTCACGCTGGACCCGGCCGACCTGGTCGACGTCAGCCCCCGCGAGCCCTGCCCGTGCGGCTCCGGGAAGCGGTTCAAGCAGTGCCACGGCCGTGAGCAGGCGCAGGCCGCCGACGCTTTCGTGGTCCGGCCGTTCGAGGGGCTGCCGGCTGAGTGCGACCTGATCGCCTTCCGTGAGATCGTCCCGGCCGGTACCGCCGAGGTGACGCTGACCGGTGAGCACAAGGGCAAGACGGTCAACCTGGTCACGTTGCTGCCGATGGCGATGCCGGGTCTGGTCCGCGACGACGAGACGATCTGGATCGGCCTGCAGACGCACGCGTCGTCGGGTGACCCGAGCCGCGACGTCGCCCACGCCATCACCGCCGCGCTGAACACCGAGCCGGGCAACCCGATCCAGTTGGGCGACCTGCTCAAGGACGGTCCGCGTCTGCAGGACCTGATCGACACCTCCAAGCCGATCACCGTGAAGGTGCACGAGGGCTTCGACTACTGGGTCGGCGAGAACGTCGAGGACCCGACCGGTGAGGTCGCCGCCGGGCTCGAACGGGCGAACGCCGCCGCTGCCCCGACGGTCCGCCTTGAGTCGGTCGAGGCGGCGTACTGGACGCAGATCGGTGACCGCCGGTACCTGCGCTGGGTGATGCCCCACTCCGAGGACACTCTGCTTGACGCGCTGGCCCGCCTCCACGCTGCCGGTTCGTCCGCGCTCACCGATGGGAGCCGCCTGATCGGGTCGTTCCGTGCGCTGGGTGTGCTGGCCCCGGTTTGGGAGTTGCCGGCCGATGCGGAGGCAGCCGACCTGGAGAAGCCGGCCGCCGATTTCGCCGCGGCGCTCGACAAGGCGCTCGCGACCGAGGATGCGCTGACCACCGAGGAACGGGCTGCCCGCGCGGGGCTGGCCAGCCGGCAGTTGACGATCCGCTAGGACCTGCCACCATGACGAAGGGCCCGCGCTCGATGAGCGCGGGCCCTTCCACGTGGACGGCCCAAGTCCTGCTGACGGGGGAGCAACAGGGCCTGGGCCTAGCCATGAAGAGTACTCACAACCCGCCCCGACAACAACCCCCGATTTTCACTCCGCGTGTCGCCGGGCTTACCTGCCTTGTCAGCTACCCGATCGTGAGCGGTTCGCGCAGTACCGGGCAGGACATGCAGCGGGGTCCGCCGCGGCCCGAGCCCAGTTCCGAACCCGAGATGCGGATGACCTCGATGCCGGACTCCTCCAGTCGCGCGTTGGTCTCGACGGTCCGCTCGTACGCGATGCAGACCCGGGGTGCCAGGGCCAACGTGTTGTTGCCGTCGTCCCATTGTTCGCGTTCAGCGGTGACCGGGTCGAGGCCGGTGTCGATCCGGCGCAGGGTGTCGATGCCGAGTGCCTTCGCGGCCGCGACCAGGAACGGCTCGGACTCCGCCACGTGCAGTTCTTCGCCATCCGTGGTGACCGCGAGCGCACGCATCTCCTCGGCCATGTTCGGGTACATCAGCACGGCGTCGACGTCGACCATCGTGCACACGGTGTCGAGGTGCATGGTCGCCCGCTGCTGGGCGATCGGTACTGCGAGAACGGTGTGCGCCAGGTCCTTGGCGAACACGCGCCGCGCCAACCGCTCGACACCAGCAGGAGTGGTCCGCTCACCCACGCCAACAGCCAGTACTCCGGGGCCGAGCGCCAGCACATCGCCGCCCTCGACGTGCTCCAGCGTGTGGTCGTACACCTTGTCCGCCCCGGCGAACCGCGGGTGGAACTTGTAGATCAGCTCGGTCAACTGCGTCTCCCGGGCCCGCGCCGGCATCGCCAGCGAGGTGACCGCGACCGAGTCACGGATCCACACGCTCGAGTCCCGCGTGAAGAGCAGATTGGGCAGCGGGTCGATCAGGAAGTCCTCGTGGGCGAGCAGTGACGTCACCAGACCACCGGCCCGTACTTCGTCGTTCCGCACGCCGGCCATCAACGCCTCCGCGAGCTCCTCCGGGTCCAGCGCGGCCAACGCGGTGCGCAGGTAGTCGCGAAGGCTGTCGCCGAGGCGCAAATCCTCGGTGGTGCCGGAGACGGCCGAGGCGCGGGCGGCGGGATCGCCCAGAGCCTCGCTGAGGAGTTGGCCGAGGTAGAGCACCTCGACATTCCGGTCGCGGAGAGCCTGCGCGAAGGCGTCGTGCTCGTCCTGTGCCCGCCCGACCCACGGGATGCCGTCGAACAGCAGTTTGTCGTTGTTCCGCGGAGTCAGTCGCCGCAGTTCGTTGCCGGGACGGTGCAGCATCACCGTCCGCAGCGGCCCGACCTCGCTGTCGACGCCATACGCCTCAGTCATGCGCCTGCCCTCTCGTCCCGATCCGGTCGTCCCACCCAAGCTACGGCAGCACCGCCGCTGACGCGGGGAACCGCCCTGATTCTGTCTGATTGTCCGACAATTCTGCCGCAGCTCCAACTCGACCGCCGGCGCCTGCCCAGGTCGCGGTACGGGATCGGCCGGGGGGTGGGCGCAGATCGGCCACGTGGCCGATGTTCCACGGCGGAGGTCTCCGACAGGATTGTGGTCAAGAGGACGCCGGAAAGGGCGTTTCGACCAGGAGGAACAGAAATGACCAACGGAAACGCCCGCACGGTGACCGGCAACATCATGCTTTCGCTCGACGGTCGCGTGAATGGCCCTGGTGGTGACTACGACATGAGCTGGATCGTGCCGCACGCGATCACCGAGGGCGCCCGGGACCACATGACCCGGGTGACGAGCCCCGCCACCACGGCGTTGCTCGGACGCAAGAACTACGAGGGGTTCGGCGGCTTCTGGCCGGCGGTCGCGGACGACGAGAACGCGGCGCCGCAGGACCGGGCCTTCTCGCAGTGGCTGAACTCCACGGAGAAGGTGGTCTTCTCCTCGACCCTCAAGGACGCGCCGTGGCAGAACTCCCGGATCGTCGACGGCGACCCGGCGGCCGCGGTGAAGCAGTTGCGGGCCGAGGAAGGTGGCGACATCGTCGTCCTCGCCAGCAGCAGCGTGATCAAGGCATTGCTCGCGGCCGACGAGCTCGACCGGCTCAGCATCACCCTGGCGCCTGAACTCGTCGGTGGCGGCGAACGCCTCTTCGAGGACGGCATCCCGGCCACGTCCTGGAAGCTCGTCTTCTCGGCTCCCACCGAGTCCGGCGCGCTGTGCCTGCTCTACGACCGCGTCCGCTCCTGATGCGCTCATGACTTCTCCTTTCGGTCCTGCCAGAGAAGATGCCGCGATCGGCTCTGGCAGGACCGGAGTTGTCCACAGGCCGCGTACCCGATCGTTCGAAAGAACGAGATATCCCCAGGTGACGGGTGCGGAGGGGTGGATTCGGCTGGGGAACAACTAGGCTGCGGTGCTGTGTCCGGTTCAGATCTGCCCCCCGTCGAGCCCTTCGAGAGATCCGTTGCGTGCGTGATCCCGGCGAAGGACGAGGTCGAGCGGATCGCCGCGACAGTGGACGCTGTGCACAAGATCGCCGGGGTCGACCTGGTCGTCGTCGTGGACGACGGCTCCACGGACGGGACGGCGGCAGCGGCCGAGCGGGCTGGGGCAGTCGTGGTGCGGCACGAGCGGAACAAGGGGAAGGCAGCGGCGATGGAGACCGGGGCGGCGGCTGTTGCCGAGCGCGACGGCGCCCGCGCACGGCACCTGCTGTTCCTGGATGCCGACCTGACCGACTCGGCGACCGGTGCCGAGCCACTGATCGAGCCGGTGATGTCCGGCCGGGCCGACATGACCATCGGCACGCTCCCGGCCCAGGTGCGCGCGGACGGTAGCAAGGCCGGCGGCCACGGATTCGTCGTCAGGCTGGCCCGGGAGGGGATCGAGCAGGCGACCGGTTGGGCGCCCGAGCAGCCGCTGTCCGGCCAGCGTTGCCTCACCCGGGACGCGTTCGACGCTGCTGTTCCGCTGGCGAGCGGATTCGGCGTCGAGACCGCCCTGAGCATCGACCTCGGCCGGAAGGGTTTCCGGATCCTCGAGGTGCCGATCGACGTCCGGCACCGCGCGACCGGCACGGACCTGCGGGGCCAGTTGCACCGCGGTCGTCAGTTCCTGCACGTACGCCGCGCCCTCGCCGCCCGGAGTGCGCTTCCGTCCCGGAAGCCCGGCCGATGAGTGCCGAAGGGCCGATGAGCGCCGGCGAGGCAGGCCGGACAAGCAACGACGAGACAGGCCAGGCGAGCAACGACGAGAGCGTGGCTGACGCCGTCGACCAGGAGGCCGGGGACGTCGACCGGAATGCCGGGGACAGGGACGGCCGCAGAGCAGTCGGGCTCTACCTGATCTCGACGATCCTGATCGTGGCTGCCGGACTGCTCGGGCCGTCCGTGGTCGTGCTGACTCTCACGAATCGCCACACCTGGCTCCCGTCGTACTGGTTCAACGCGAAGCCGAACGACTGGCTCGTCACGCTGATGGTGTACGTCGCGATCCTGCTCGGTGGATACGGCGTCTACCTCGCCACCCGGGCGCTCAAGAACGGCTGGGCGCCCCGCGTCCAGCGATTGGTTGCCCTGGGCATCGGTACAACGGCCGCGATCACGCTGGTCCCGCCGATGGCCTCGGGCGACGTGCTGATCTACGCGGCGTACGGGCGGATCATGTCGCTCGGCGGCAACCCGTACACGACGGCCCCGGCCGACACGATCCGGCTCGGCTACGACCCGGTGATTGCGGCGACCGAGCGACCGTGGCAGGGCGCGAAGAGCGTGTACGGACCGATCGCCACCTGGATCCAGTGGTTCTCCTCGTGGGTCGGCGGCGACTCGATGCAGCTGACCGTGTGGATGCTGCAGTTGTCCGTCGCGATCAGCCTGGTCGTCTCCGGTCTGCTGCTGATGAAGCTGGTCGGCCCGAACCTGGTGTCCCGGCGGCGCGTGGTGATGCTCGGTCTTGCGAACCCACTGATCCTGTGGACGGTGCTGGCCGGCGCGCACAACGACGCCATCGCGGTGATGTTCGCGGTGATCGCACTCGTGCTGTTCCGGCGGCACCTCTTCTGGGCCGGCATCATGCTCGGCGTCGCCGGCTGCACGAAGCTCTCGATCGGTCTGGTCGGTGTCGCGATGCTCTGGTCGCTGCGCGCGGACCGCCGCCGGATGATCATGCTCTGCCTCGGCGCCGGCATCTCGATGATCGGCCTGTACGCCGTGGTCGGGCTCGAGGCGCTCCAGCAGGCCCGGTCGAACAGTTCGTTCATCTCGACGGGGACGCCGCACAAGGTCCTGCTCAGCTTCTTCGACCTGTTCCTGCCGGGGGCGCTGGTCCGGACCGTGCTCGCGATCGCCGCCTGGGTCGGTCTGATCGTCGTCGCGATCCTGCTCTCCCAGGTGTTCCCGAAGTCGCTCGTGCCGCAGGTGCATCCCGAGGACAGAACGCCCGACGCGATCCGCTACATCGCGATCTACGCGATCGCCTGGCTGGTCACGGCGATGTACTCGCTGCCCTGGTACGACATCATCGCCTGGGTCGCGCTGGCCGCGGTAGCGGCGTCGAAGGTGGACAAACTGATGGTCATCCGGACCACCATGCTCGCGATCGCCTACGTGCCCGGACGGGATCCGAACGCCCGGCAGGTCGCGGCGAGCCTGTCCGACTCGCTGGAGTGGTTCAGCACCCGGCTGCGCGACACGATCTGCCCGGCGGTCGAGCTGGGCGTGCTGATCGGGTTGATCGTCTGGGCCCGGCGGGGCGGGGCGCAGTGGTGGCCGTACGACTGGCCCAAGCGGAAGTCCAAAGCCGTGACCGAGAAGGCCCACGCCGGAAGCTGAGTGCGGACCGGTTGGCCGTTAGGGTCTGGCGGATGCGGAAGTTGTCTGGGGCGGGTGTGTTCGAGCGGGTCGAGCCGAATCACTTCGCCGAGCAGTTGAGGACCGACTCGTTGTCGGTGGGGACCTACTCGATCCCGGCGGGCGGTGTCGATGACCAGGCGCCGCACCATGAGGACGAGATCTACGTCGTGACCACCGGGCGGGCGACCATCGTCACCCCGAGCGGCACCGAGCAGGTCGGCCCCGGTGATGTCCTGTTCGTCCCCGCCGAGGAGGAACACCGCTTCACCGGCATCACCGAGGACCTGGCCCTGCTCGTCTTCTTCGCCCCGCCGTACTCCGGCCGGTGACCTAGCCCCGTCAACTCCAGAGCTCCGTCAGCCGGAAATCCGTCAGCCGGAGAACCCGTCAGCTCCAGAGGTCGTGGCCGGCGGCGATCGCCTTGGCGAGGATGGTCTTCACCGGCTTCTTGAGGTCGGCCGCGGCCGCTGCGACGTCCTCGTACTCGGGTTGCACGTTGACCACCTGACCGCCGTACCGGGCGATCTTGACGTGGATGAGCCGGCCCTCGACCTCGACGCTGGCGAACTCGCGGTCCGCGGCGTGCTTGCGGATGCTGAACTCGCGCAGGCCGATCGCCGACGTCTCGGCCAGGATCACCGAGCGGACCACCTCCGCGTTCGCGCTGCCGACCAGGACCGACAGCGTGTGCGCCGGGCGGCCCTTCTTCATCAGGATCGGGGTCAGCCACGCGTCGGCGGCGCCGGCCTCCATCAGCCGGGCGAGCACCTGCGGCCAGATCCGCGGATCCAGGTCGTCGACGTTGGTCTCGTAGAGGAGTTCGGTGGACGGCCGGTCGACGGCGTCGCCGATCACCACGCGGACGATGTTCGGCACCTCGACCGGGTCACGGCCACCCGCGCCGACACCGGTCTGCTGGATCCGCATCGGTGGCAGCAAGCCGAACTCGTCGGCCAGCGCGGCGAGCAATGCGGCCCCGGTCGGCGTCGTCATCTCGTACGGCGCGCTGCCGCCGGTAACGGGTGCTTCTGCCTCGGAGAGCAGGGCCAGTACTGCGGGTCCGGGTACGGGAATGCCGCCGTGCTGGCCGCGAACCTGGCGTCCGCCGCCGAGGGCGATGGTGGAGACGATCACGCGGTCGAGTTCGAGGGACACCGACGCGGCGGCGACCCCGACGATGTCCGCGATCGCGTCGAGCGCGCCGACCTCGTGGAAGTGCACGTCATCCGGGGCGACCCCGTGCGCGGCCCCCTCGGCCCGAGCCAGCCGCGCGAAGGTGTCGAGCGCCAGATCTCGCACAGCGTCGGCAAGCCCGGCGGCCTGGATCAGCCGCCGTACCTCAGCCCAGCTCCGCGTCTGCCCGCCCCCAGCAGAAGCCCCGTGCCCATGCCCAGCGCCCTCCCCATGCCCAGCGCCGTCCCCATGCCCAGCGCCGTCCCCGGGCCCGGCGCCGCCGTCATGCCCATGACCATGACCAGCGCCGTCGTCGTGCCCATGTCCGTGCCCAGCGGTGGACCCGGCTTCGGGCTCAACGGAAGGACCGAGGCTGTCCGCGAAGTTCTCCGGGTGCAGCTCGCCCGAGACTCGGACCGAGGCCTTGGTGGCGGCGATCTGGTGGCGGCTGGTCTGCTCGACCGTCACGGACAACGACGGGTCCACCGCGGCGACCGCCGCGTTGACCACCTCCAGGTCGGCCCCCGCCGCCAGGAACGCTCCGAGAAGCATGTCCCCGGACGCACCGGCCGCGCAGTCGATCCAGGCGACCCTCATTGCTCCTTCACCTCTGCCGGCGCCGCACGCCGGGCGACCCGCGCCGCGAAGACCCCGGCCCCGAACCCGTTGTCGATGTTCACCACGGTCACCCCCGGCGCACACGAGTTCAGCATCGCGAGCAGGGCCGCAACCCCACCGAACGAGGCCCCATAGCCCACGGAAGTCGGCACAGCCACGAGCGGAACCCCGACGAGCCCTCCGACCACACTCGGCAGCGCGCCCTCCATCCCGGCCACCACGATCAGGCAGTCAGCAGCGTCGAGCCGCTCCCGCACACCCATCACCCGGTGCAGCCCCGCCACACCGACATCGGTGATCAGGTCGACCCCAGCGCCGAACACCCGCGCGGTAGTCGCGGCTTCCGCAGCCACCGGCGCATCCGACGTACCAGCCGAGACCACGGCGACCGTGCCACGCAGTACAGGCGCTTCGCCCAGCACCGCAGTACGGCCGACAGGGTCCACGACGGCCTCAGGCAGAGCGGCGGAGACGGCTTCTTGAGCCTCTACCGCCAGCCGGGTCGCCAAGACGGCATGGCCGGGGTGGGTTGCGTGCAGCGTGCGGAGCAGCTCGACGACCTGTGAGGGCGTCTTGCCGGCGCCGTAGACCACCTCGGCGTCGCCGGTGCGCTCCAGCCGGTCGGTGTCGAGCCGTGCGTAGCCGAGGTCGTGGATCCCGGGCAGCGGGCCGCTAGCAGGGGTGTGGTCAGGCAAATGGGTCACGCCGTGAATCTACGTGGCCTGCTCGAAAGCGGCGGCGCGGACCCAGTAGCTGATACGCAGCGCGCCCAGCTGAGCACGCAGCCATTAGGCTGCGGTGCGTGTCTTCGACGTTAGCCGGTGCTTTCGGGATCGCCGCTCTGTTCGTGGCGGTGCTCGCCCTCGTGTTCGCCGTCCAGGCGCTCAGGGCGCAGTCCGGCACGGCCAAGGCCGTCACGAAGCTTGCCGCCACCCCAGAGCCCCAGCAGCATGCCCCAGCGCAGGCCCAGCCTGACGCCAGACCCGGCACGGTGAAGTCCGAGCTCCGCAGGCTGAGCAAGGAGCTCGAGGAGGCCCGAACCGAACTCCGGGACACGCTGCAGCACCTGGCGGTCGTCCGCTACGACGCGTACGGCGAGATGAGCGGCCGGTTGTCCTGGTCGATGGCGCTGCTGGACGACAACGGCGACGGAGTCGTGCTGACCTCGATCAACAGCCGGAACGACGCCCGCTCCTACGCCAAGGAGGTCAAGGCCTTCGAGAGCGACGCCAAGCTGTCGCCCGAGGAGGAAGAGGCGATCGACACGCTCCGCAAGGAGGCGTCACCGACGCTTGGGGACCCGGACCACCAGTGACCCCGGCTCGACCTCGGCGGTGAGGCTGCGGCCCGGGCCGATCCCGTCCCCGTCGAGCTGACGCTGGACGTCCACCGCGGCGGTGATCTCCACCTTCCGCCCGGTGAACCGCTCGAGGTACATCTCGGTCCGCTTGGTCCGCGTCATCACCCGCCAGAACACCAGCGGCCACTGCGTCACCCTCCGTGGCGCGATCACCACCACGTCGATCAGGCCGTCGTCCGGCCGCGCGTCCGGCAGCAGCGGGATGTTCGCCTGCAGCATGCCGACGTTCCCGATCACCACCGTGCGCACCCGCCGCTCGACCGGTTCCTCGTCGTCCAGCGAGATCTGCACCTTCACCGACGGGTGGTTGATGTTCTTGGCCGCCGACACCAGGTACGCCGTCCAGCCGATCTGCGCCTTCAGGATCGGTGGCGCGCCGGTGATGATGGCCGCGTCCAGCCCGAGTCCGGCCATCACCGCGAAGTGGTCGGTGTCCAGGCCGTCGCCGTGCACCCTGACCAGGTCGATCCGCCGGTCCCGGCCTTCCAGGATCCGCTCCAGCGCGTCGTCCAGATCGAGGGGGATGTGCAGGTTCCGGGCGAGCAGGTTGCCCGTGCCTGCCGGAATCACACCGACCGGGATTCCGGTGGAGGCGAGCGCGGCGCAGACCACCCGGACCGTACCGTCGCCGCCCGCGACCAGGACCAGGTCGGAATCGTTCTCGATCGCCTGCTTGGCCATCGCGTTGCCCGCGTCGTCCTCCCGCGTCTCCAGCCACAACGGGTCGTCATACCCCCGTACTGCGAGTGCGCGGGTGACCTTGCGGCGGAAGGCCACGCCGTCCCCGACCTTGATCGGGTTGACGATCACCGCGGCCCGGGGCGGCACCGTCGTACCGTCATCCGCCGTCTTCGGCCGCCGGCGGCGTCGGCGCAGGCCCGGGCGGAGCCCGAACCCGATCGAGGTGGCGGTCAGGATCGCCAGTCCGAGGGCCCAGCCGCCGATCACGTCGGAGACGTACTGGACGTTCAGCGCTACCCGGTCGAACGAGACCAGCAGCACCACCGCGATGGTCGGCAGCGTCACCAGCAGGCGGAACCGGCGCCGCCAGCCGCGGACGGACGGCAGCACCACGCCGAGGGCTCCCGCCATCACGAAAGCGGCGGTGGAGTGGCCGGACACGTAGGACCAGCTGTCGACCTCGACCAGCGCCTGCTCCGGCGCGGGCCGGTCGAAGATGTGGATGACGGCCTGGACCAGGCCCAGCTCGGCCCCGACGGTGACCAGCAGCCAGATCGTCAGGAGGCGGGCCCGGCGTTGCCACAGGTAGATCGCGACCACCAGGACGACCGCGCGCATGGTCCACGGCAGGATGACAGTGCCCAGCATCTGCCAGAGGTCCACCCAGCCCTCGTGCGACAGCCCGTACTCCGCGACGCGGTCGGCCACGGACTCGTCCCAGCGGCGCAACGGCGGCCAGTCCTTGAAGACGAGCAGCGTGACCACGGCGAACGGCAACACACCCAGGACGACCGTGAGCGCACGGCCGACGTGACTGGGTGGATGGTGGTTCATGGCCCGCTGATTCCCCCTCGATGGCATCGCCCGGCACGGCTGGTGCCCAGCCCATCATCCCGAATACGCTTCGCCGCTCCTGACACGCCCCAGATACCCTCAGGGTGTGATCGATGCCAAATTGCTCCGAGAGAACCCCGATGCCGTCCGCGAGTCACTGACCAAGCGCGGCGAGAGTACTGATCTGGTCGACCAGATCCTGGCGGCCGACGGTGATCGTCGATCGTCCATCGCGGCGTTCGAGTCGTTGCGGGCGGAGCAGAAGGGCCTCGGCAAGGAGGTCGCGCAGGCCAAGGGCGACGAGCGCACCGCGCTGCTGGAGCGGACCAAGGCGCTGTCCGCCGAGGTGAAGGCCAAGGAGGCCGCCGCTCACGAGGCGGAGACCCGGTTCGCCGAGCTGTCCCGCGCCCTGCCGAACCTGGTGTCCGAGCAGGCGCCGGTCGGCGGCGAGAAGGATTTCGTCGTGATCGAGGAGATCGGCAAGCCGCGGGACTTCGCCGCGGAGGGCTTCGAGCCGCGCGACCACCTGGAGCTGGGCGAGCTGCTCGGCGCGATCGACATGGAACGCGGCGCGAAGGTGTCCGGCGCCCGGTTCTACTTCCTCAAGGGCGTCGCCGCGCAGCTCCAGCTCGGCATGCTCCAGCTCGCGATCGCGCAGGCGGTCGAGAACGGCTTCACCCCGATGATCACGCCGACCCTGGTCAAGCCCGAGGTGATGGGCGGAACGGGGTACCTGGGCGCCCACTCGTCCGAGGTCTACCACCTGGAGGAGGACGACCTCTACCTCGTCGGTACGTCGGAGGTCCCGCTCGCCGGTTACCACATGGACGAGATCCTCGACCTGTCCGCCGGTCCGGCCCGGTACGCCGGCTGGTCGTCCTGCTACCGGCGCGAGGCCGGCTCGTACGGGAAGGACACCCGCGGGATCATTCGTGTCCACCAGTTCGACAAGGTCGAGATGTTCTCCTACACCAGCATCGAGGATGCCGAAGCGGAGCACCAGCGGCTCCTCGGCTGGGAGAAGGAGATGCTGGACAAGATGGAACTGGCCTACCGGGTGATCGACACGGCGTCCGGTGACCTGGGCGCTTCGGCGTACCGGAAGTTCGACTGCGAGGCCTGGGTGCCGACGCAGGGCGCCTACCGCGAGCTCACCTCCACCTCGAACTGCACCGACTTCCAGGCGCGCCGGCTGAACATCCGCTACCGGGACGCGGACGGCAAGACCCGCCCGGTCGCGACGCTGAACGGCACGCTGGCCACCACACGCTGGCTGGTCGCGATCCTGGAGACGCACCAGCTGCCGGACGGTTCGGTCCGGGTACCCACGGCACTCCGGCCGTACGTCGGTGGTCGTGAGGTCCTCGAACCGGTGGGCAGATGACGAAGGGCTGGCGGCCGAAAGCCGTTGCCCTTGACATCGACGGAACCCTGATCGACCACGACGAGTCGCTCTCCTCGGCGGTCGTCGACGCGGTCCGCCGTACTGCGGCGCAGGTGCCGGTGATCCTGGCCACCGGCAGATCTTGGCAGACCACCCGGCCGGTCGCGGAACTCCTCGGCCTGCCGGACGGCGGATTGGTTGTCTGCAGCAACGGTGCACGGACGCTCCGGTACCCCGACGGAGAAGTGGTCGACGAGCGCACCTTCGACCCGTCGACGGTGATCAGGTCGGTCCGCAAGCACGCGCCGAACGCCCGGATGGCCGTCGAGGAGCACGACGGTGGCTACCTGGTCACTGCGCCCTTCCCGGACGGCGATCTCGGCACGGGTGCGGGGATCCGGGTGGTGACGGACGAGGAACTCGCGCCGGAACCGGTGACCCGGTTGATCATCCGCGACCCGGAGCAGTCCGAGGCCGACTTCGTCCAACTGGCCGAACGGCTCGGCCTGCACGGCGTCAGCTACTTCGTCGGCTGGACCGCGTGGCTCGACATCGCCCCCGAGGGTGTGGACAAGAGCACCGGCCTGAAGGTCGCGCTGGCGCAGTACGACCTGGAGCCGGCGGACCTGCTGGCGATGGGCGACGGGCGCAACGACATCGAGATGCTCGTCTACGCCGGCCTGGGGATCTCGATGGGCGCCGCGCCCGACGAGGTCAAGGTCGCCGCGGACGAGGTGACCAAGTCGGTCCAGGACGACGGCGTCGCGGCCGTGCTCAACCGCTGGTTCTGAACCGCGAACCCCGAAGCGAACCAGAACAAGTTGCAGTCGAACCGGTTCAGAGGGCAATCAAAGAGGTTCAATGGCCAACCAAAAGGCCCGGAACCCCTGTGGAGACAGGAGTTCCGGGCCTTCGTGTCTGTCCGGTGCTGATAGTCCGCTGGCGGGCCGAGTATCAGCGTCAGGCGACGCGGGTGCTGCCGGGTCGTGGCGACTGGCACGGCTGGTCCACCACGGCGTCGAACGCGTCCAGGACGGCGCTCACCTCCGGGCGGGGACGCGGGGCCTTGGTGGCGGGGCTCTGGCCTCGCCGGGCCCGGCGCAGGTGACGCTTCACCGTCGACAGCGAGCACCCCAGCCGCATGGCCAGTGATTCCAGGCTGTCGTTCGGGTACTGCGTCCGCAGCCTGAGTACTTCTTCGTGGCTGACGGGCCGGCGTGTGCCGCGGGCTCCGGCCAACTGGTCGAAGTCGTCTGCCTGGACCTCGACGTCCAGCAGGTTGCGCATCGAGCGCCACTGGGCGGCGGTCGTGCCGGCGACAAAGCCGCTGACATCGTGCTCGGCGACGGCGCTGAACAGGCAGTCGGTGAACAGCGGACAGGACGCGCAGAGCGTCTTGGCCTCACGGACCAGCTGGTCGTAGCGTTCCCGGGTTCGCCGGGTCGCCGATGCGGGCGGCGGTTCTTCCATCAAGCGGTGCTGGAAAATGTCCGTACGTGCAGTACAGCCGGTCATGGCCCCTTCCATGATGGAAGATGTGTCGACAGCCGCACGAGAGCTGGTGCTCCCTTGCCCCGCTATCTTGGCGCTGTTGACGATCATCGTGGCTCCCCAAGTTCCCGGACCCATGTGAACGAACGATGAATCACGTTCGAACACCCGGGCCCACTAGCTGACGGACCGATCTGTTGCCGACCCACCCTTGTCGTCCCGGCGCGAGACGCACCGATGCATAACTGTTGACGTCGTGGATGTGGATTTGGTTGCACCCAATTCCGCATCGCTACTCCGACGGCGCTGGTCGAGGTGGGGCCGCTCCAGATCAGGTGATCCAGAACGGACGTACGACGCGGTTGAATCGCCCCCGGTTCCCCGCTAGCCACCGCATGAAATCACGCACAAACCCTGCTGTGCATGGGAACTAGCTGCCTTTGCAGCATCCTGCCGTAACGGTCTGGTGACGTTGTTCAATGGTCAATCAGATTGCGGGGAAAGCGATGTCCAAACGCTTGCGCCGAAGGCCTCCGACAGGGTAAGGCGGCGACTCTGTCGCAGAAAGATACGGTAGTGCGGTGTCAGCCCGAGATGCAGTCCGCCCACCCCGTCTGGTCGCCACCGATCTTGACGGAACCTTGGTACACAGCGACGGTTCGGTCACGCCCCGGACGAAGGCCGCCGTGCTCGGCGTGCAGGAAGCCGGCGCCGTCTTCGTGATGGTCACCGCGCGGCCACCACGCTGGTTGCATGCCCTCGCCGACCTGGTCGGCGCGCACGGCGTAGCGATTGTTGCCAACGGCGCCATTCTGTACGACGTCGTTCAGCGACAGGCGATCCGGACCGCGCTGATCGATCCGGTGGTCGCGCTCGAAGTGGCGAAGGCGATCCGCGCGGAGATTCCCGAAGTGGAGTTCGCCATTGAGCGATCGAACCGTTACGGACAGGAGCCGCGGTACCTCAACCGGTGGCCGACTCCGGACGACACCTTGATCGCGGAGATCGAGGAACTGCTGGCTGAACCGGCGGCCAAGCTACTCGTCCGGCATCCGAGCTGGCACTCGGACGAACTGCTGGCGCGGGTCATGCCGCTGGTCGGACAACGCGTCGCACCGAGCCACAGCGGCGGCCACAGTCTGGTGGAGATCTCCGCCAGCGGGGTGTCCAAGGCCGCGATGCTCGCCGATTTCGCTGCCAGCCAAGGGATTTCTGCCGATCAGACGATCGCGTTCGGTGACTCGCTGAACGATCTCCCGATGCTGGCCTGGGCCGGTACGTCGTACGGGGTGGCGAACGCGCATGCGGACGTGCTCGCGATGGTGGATGTCGTCTGCCCGACGAACGACGAGGACGGTGTCGCCACCGTCCTCGAAGAACTCTTCAACCTTTAGCTATTGCAGGCGGATCGGCTACTCGGAGCGCACCACCTGTCACACAAAACCAGTAACTACAGGTACATCCCACCGCTGCCGGGGCCGTCGGTACTGCGGGCCTGCGGTCCACCCGGGAAAGCAGCGGCTTCCTCCGGTGACATCTGCTGGCCGCCGGGCAGTGCGCGCCGCATCTGCTCCAGCTGCTGGCGGGCCGCCATCTGCTGGGCGAAGAGGGCGGTCTGGATGCCGTGGAACAAGCCTTCCAGCCAGCCGACGAGCTGGGCCTGTGCGATCCGCAGCTCCGCCTCGGTCGGCGTGCTGTCGTCGGTGAAGTCGAGGCTGAGCCGCTCCAGCTCGTCCACCAGCTCGGGGGCCAGGCCGGTCTCGAGCTCCTTGATCGAGGCCTCGTGGATCGACTTCAGGCGCTGCCGGGACGCCTCGTCCAGCGGCGCTGCCTTCACCTCTTCGAGCAGCTGGCGGATCATGTTGCCGATCCGCATCACCTTGGCCGGCTGCTCGACCAGTTCAGTCACCGACCGCGGGTGGTCGTCGTCATCGTCGGCGGCACGCGGCGGACCCTCGACGGCCATGCCGTCGGGACCGACGATCAGAACCTTGCCGTCCTCGGTCTGGGCGCCGGTCATCGGAACCCCCTGGCTGCCCTGGTTCTCGCTGCTGCTCTCGCTCATCCCCCTATCGTAGGCGTCCGTCCCAGGGCGCTCAGTTCGCCTTCGACCTGTGTCTGCGGACGGCGTCGCGGTTGGCGCAGGCGGGGCTGCAGTAGCGCTGGCGCCCGCCCCGGGACAGATCGGCGTACACGTTGTCGCAGCCGTCGGTGGCGCAGCGGCCCAGGCGGCTGATGCCGCGGCCGGCCAGGTGTAGCGCGGTACCGGTGCTGATCAGGGTGGCGACCAGACGACCGACCGGGACGTCGTCGGGCCGGTAGTGCATGTGCCAGCCGTCGCCGGCGTGGTTCGTGAGCCGCGGGTGCTCGGTGTATTTGGCGAGCATCTCGTTCGCTAGCTCCACCCGGGTCTGCTCGTCCGGCGCGTCCACCACCCCCAGCCATTCGTCGAGGGCCACCCGTACTGCGGCAAGGTCAGCGGCGGTGACTCGCCGGTCCCGGACGAGGCGGCTCTCAACGCCGCTCTCCTCGCAGCGATCGGCCAGTTCGTCGGCGGTGGTCGCGGGGTTGGTGACCAGGTTGACGGCCAGCAGAACCGCGTCTGCGCCGTAAGGGTTGAGATGCACAATGCCATTACATCATGATGGGCGCATGACCACCAGAGAAGAAGCTCACCGGCACAGTTGGAGGGTGGCGTCCTCCCACCCTGTCAGCGAGGGATTGATCAGCTACCAGCAGTGCGCCTGCGGCGAGTGGCGGGTGACCAGCACTCCGCTGCACCCCGTCGCGCACCCTGAGCTGGCCAGGGTCTCTACGTCTTTTGATGCCTAGGGCAACCAATCGGCTGCCCTAGGCAAGGAGAGACCCCCGATCTGACCTCAGTCCACCCTGCGGACCATCGGCAGCCGCGACCTGGTCAGCAGCCAGGCCAGCAGTCCGGCGAACAGCGGCACGACGATCACGATGCCGCCGATCTCCTGCCACGGCACCATGAAGTGCGGCGAACCGAAGGCCGCGTGCGCGGTGTAGCCGTACAGCGCACCGATGCCGACCCCGAGCACACAACCGAGCTGGCCGAGCACCCAGGCCTGCGCGGCGGCCAGGTTCCGGCGGCGTCGCGGCGGCGCTCCGACCGCGGCCAGGGTCGCGAGGTCCGCGCGCCCCTCCGCCGCGGACAGCGAGACCGAGATCGCGACACCGAGCAGCGTGACCACCGTCGCGGCACCGATCAGACCGAGGAACCAGAGCCGCGCCGGACTCCGGTAACCCTTCTCGATCGTCAGCAGGTCGTCGTGTCCCAGCACCTTCGCCACAGCCGCCAGTTCGCTGTCGGTCGGCTCGCGCTTCAGCTCGAACTGCGTCTCGTACACCCGGACGGTGCCGAGCTTGCGAGCCGCTTCGGGACTGATCAGCGAGGACTGCTGCAGCGCGCTGATCCTCGGTGGACCTGCGATCGCGACCGCCGCATGACCGAAGGACTTCTTGCCGTCGTAGTCGTCGTCGGAGGTCACCTTGACCGACCCGCTGGCCAGCATCTCGGGCCGTTGGACCACGATCTTCCCCGCCCGGAGCGCCTCCGCGGCCTGCTTCCCGTAGTCGTCGAACCTGGCGACGTACTCCGGATCGATCACGAGCAGGGGATAGCCCACCGTGCCCTCCATTCCGGGTGGTCCGATGGCCATCAGGGTGGGCAGGTAGCCGCCATTCGCCTTGGCGCCCGGCAGGGACACCGAGCCGAGGTCGTAGCGAGCCTCGACCGGCAGCAGCCCGGCCACCTTCTGGGTCTGCGGTGGCGAGGACGCCATCAGACCCTCCGAGCTCTGCTCCGCACGGAGTACGGCGTCGCCGTGCCGGGCGGCGGGAACGTAGTCCTTGGCCTCCGCGGCGATCGCGTTGGAGGCGGCGAAGACGATCGCCGCCGTGGCCGCGACGGCCATCATGATCGCCGCGGTGGCCGGGCCGGTGCGGTGCCGGTGACGAGCGGCATCCCGCAGTGCGAGTCTTCCGCTGAGCGGCAGGATCCTCGCCAGCCCCGCGGTCTTGGCGACCAGGTTCGGCAGCATCCAGACCAGCGCGATGATCGACGCGGTGATACCCACCAGAACCATCGCGATCGGGCCGGTCGGTGTGATCGTCACCTGGTAGTCGACGTTGGCGGCGTTCTTACGGGCGGTCTCGAGCGCTGCCGCCATCCACACGTTGCCGAGAAGTGTGGACGCGACGCCGGCCACGAGCAGGATCACGGCAGGCTTGCGGAGCCGGGCCGAACCGGCCACAACGGTGAACCGCCCGGCCAGGGCGGCCATCGGCGTCTGCCGACCGGCGCTGATCGCGGGAACGATCGACGCCGCGAGGCCTGCCAGCGCCCCGAGCGCCGCGACCGCGACGAGGTTCGGCCAGGGGATCTGCCGGCCGACGAACACCATCGACAACATCCGCTCCCACAGGGGCTTGCCGGCGAACACGGCCACCAGGGCCAGGATGACGCCGCTTCCCGCGCCGATGATGCCCGCGAAAAGCCCTTGCATCAGGACGACTCGCCGTACGTCGCGAGGGGTGCCGCCTGCCGCTGTGACCAGGCCGAGCTCGCGGGTCTGCCGCCTGGCGCCGACTGCGAACGCAGTACCGGCGAGCAGGACGATCTCGAGGATGCCGAAGCCGATCACCAGCGCCATCACCGCTGTCGCGCCCGCGTCCTGGCTGTTGCTGTACATCGAGGGCGGCGGATCGACGATGTTTGCCCTTGGCAACAGCAAGGCACCCTGGCCGACCAGCTTGTCGCTCAGCGCGTCAGGGTCGGCCGAGTCCGGCAGATCGACCAGGTACTGAACGCTGGTGGCCGGGTCCGGCTTGGTCAGCGGGGTGTCCGGAGTGGCGAACATCGTTCCGGTGTTGGGATCCTGCAAGCTCCTGGTCACCCCGACGACCGTGAACTTCTGGTCCTTCGCGGTGATCAGGGTCGCATCCGCCCGCAGTTCGCCGCCGTCGAGCAGGTTGAGGTACTTCGCCAGGCTCGGTGAGATCGCGACCTCATCAGCCTTGGCCGGCATCCGTCCCTGGTCGAGCTTGAAGGTGCCGGCGGTCAGCTCGTTCTGGCCGTCGCCGATGGTGAGCCCGACGGTGGTGTCCGTCTCCGGCCCGTGGACGTCGACGGTGTTGCCCAGGAGCAGCGGCCGGGCCACCTTGCTGCCGGTCGGCAGCAGCGTGAGCGGATCGACCTTGGTGGGGTCGCGATCCGGCTCCTCGATCCCCGGAGCCGGGCCTGGCTCTCCCCAGTCGAGCGAGGGCCGCTCCGGTAGCGGGCTGGACTTGCTGTACGGCGTGACGGTCAGCCGTGCGTCCGCCTGGCCAATGGTCGTCTTCGCGAGCAGCTCACCGGTCGGGTTGGCGGCCCGGTCGATCAGGCCGATCCAGGACGCGGCGAGCACCGGTACGCCGATCAGGGCCGCGACGAGCAGAGTTCTCCCCAGCGAGCGGCGGATCGTTCGACGGGCGATCCGCAGCGGTGGTCCCCAGCTGGCCATCAGTGAGTTTCCAGCAGGATGTCGGCCTCGGGGAGCGGGCCGGACTGGCCTACCAGGACGCCATCGCGCAGGTAGACGACGCGGTCGGCCCAGGCGGCGTGCCGCGCGTCGTGGGTGACGAGAACCCCGCCGATGCCGTGCTGGTCACACCGGTCGCGGAGAAGCTGGAGAACCGCCTCGCCGGTGTCCGAGTCGAGCGCACCGGTGGGCTCATCCGCGAGAAGGAGCCCACGCTCACCGACGATGGCCCGGGCGATCGCCAGCCGCTGACGCTGACCGCCCGACATGTCATCCGGAAATCGGTCCGCCAGCTCGGGGATGGCGACCTCCAGCAGGGCCGCCTCGGCGTACTTGCGGGCCGCGCGGGCGCGGGTGCCGTCGAGTTCGAGCGGCAGGGCGACGTTCTCGACCGCGGTGAGCGCGGGGATCAGGTTGAAGTCCTGGAAGACGTATCCGATCCGGCGCCGGCGAAGGGCGGCCACCGCGTTACGGCTCAGCGTGGTCAGGTCGTTGCCGTCGATCAGGATCTCGCCCGCGGTCGGCTGGTCGAGCCCTCCCGCACAGGTGAGCAGCGTGGACTTGCCGGAGCCGGACGGGCCCATCACGGCGACCAGTTCGCCGGAGGCCACTGCCAGGTCGACGCCGCGGAGTGCGTGGACGGCCTGTTCGCCGCTGCCGTGTACCCGGGTGAGATTGCGGATGTCCAGGACCGTGCTCATCGTTGCGCCCCCAGTTCGTGCTGGCTCTGCCCGGTCGCCTCCGGCGTACCGGCTGATTGGTCTTGGGTGCCGCCGCGATGGTCTTCGGTGCCGCTGGTACGCCGACGGCGGGCGAGCATCGCCTCGCAGTGGTCAAGCCAGCGGATCTCGGCCTCGGCCGCGAAGATCATCGACTCGAGCACGAGCAGCCAGGAGATGTCGCCGTCCCGGCTGCCGCGCTTCAGCCGGGTCAGCTCCTGCAGCGACTCCATCGTCGAAGTCCGCTGCCGCTGCACTACCGCAGTCACGTCCACCCCTGGTACTGCGAGCGCGAGGGCCAGCTTGATCGCCAGCTCGTCCCGCGGCCGTGTCTCGCGCGTCACCGGCGTCTGGAACCAGCTCGCCAGCTCGGCCCGCCCGGCGTCGGTGATCTCGTACCGCGACCGCCCGTCGCCGTCGCCCTCGCCGCTGGCGGGCTGGACGAAGCCGTCCCGTTCCAGCCGGGTCAGCGTCGTGTAGACCTGCCCGATGTTCAGCGGCCAGGTCGACCCGGTCGCCGCCTCGAACTCTCCTCGCAGCTGGTAGCCGTACTTCGGCTCCGCGCGGAGCAGCGCCAGTAGTCCGTGCTTGATCGACATGGATACTGAGTATGCATACTCAGTATCCACTGGTCAATGGGGTTGCTCCCGGGCTGGGGAGGTTATGGAGTGAAGAGGCGGGTGAGGTGGGCGTCGAGTGAGGTGGCGAGGAAGTGAGAGCGGGCGTACTCGGGGAGTGCGAGCCCCTGGACGACCAGGCCGTCGACGACCGCGAGGAGTAGAGCGGCCTCGGCCTCGGTGTCCGAGACCTCAGGCAGTTCGCCGTCGGCGGCCGCCGCGTCGAGGAGGCGGGCGAATGCGACGCGGAGTTCGTTGTCGGTCGCCGCGGCGATCTCCTGCAGCGCCGGCGAGGTCGCTGCGGCCGCGCTGAAGGCCAGCCAGACCCGGGCGTCGCGGGCACGGGATTCGTCGATCGGGAGCCAGAGCTCCAGCGCCTCGCGGAGGACCTTGCGGGCTGGGCCGGACAGATCAACCGTCGCCAGCTTCGTGTCGAACGACTCGGTGACGTGCTGGAAGGCCGCCGCGACGAGGTCGTCCTTGCTGCGGAAGTAGTACTGGACCTGGGCCAGCGAGATCTCTGCCGCGGCAGCTACGTTGCGCATGGTGGCGGCTTCGAGTCCGCGTTCGGCGATCACGTCGACCACTGCTTCGAGCACGTGCACGCCGCGCCGACCCCGCTCTGCGCCAGTCATGTTGCTGACGGTAGCGCCCAGCACGCTCCGGTACCGCGAACGCGGCGCGGGCGGCGAGGCGCAGTACAGGCTGATGCCTTGTGCAACTAGTGCCTTGGTCCTAGTCCTCGCGGACCAGCCGGCGGACGAGGCGGGCGGTGACGGCGTCGACGTCGTAGCGGCGGCCGGTGCCCGGGGTTAGCTGGTCGAGGACGAGGCCTTCGATGGCGAAGTGCAGCAGGCGGACCTCCTCGGCGCCGCCCGGCAGCCCGGCCTGGACGTGGAACGAGACGTCGGTGTCGAAGCCCTGCTGCAGCGTGCGGGACAGGATCTCGTTCAGCCCTGGGCGGCGAGCCGCCTCCAGTCGCAGCTCGAAGAGCGCAAGGGACAACTCGGGTCGCTTCAACAGCCGCTCGACGATGTAGTTGACGTAGTCGACGACGAGGTCCACGGACGGCTCTCGCTCGGCCAGCGGGGCCAGTACTGCGTCGTCCGGCGCGAGCCGCTCGAAGATGCGTTCGCCGAGCGCGCCGAGCAGGGCGTCGCGAGTGCGGAAGTAGTTCGAGGCGGTGCCGGCCGGGAGTCCGGCCGCGGCGTCGACCGCGCGATGGGTCAGCCCGCGGGCGCCTGACTCGGCCAGGACGGCCAGGCCCGCGTCGGCCAGCTGGGTGCGGCGTTCGGGGTTTCTCGGCATTTGACAAGCCTAGCAGCTATCCACTACAACTGTCGTACTAAACCACGACAGATGTAGTAGTCAGGAGTCAGGATGTTACCCGCAGCATTCGGCGCGACGGTCGTCACCTCGCGCCCGGCGGAGGTCGCCGCCTTCTACCAGCAGCACTTCGACCTGCAGCTCACCATCGACCTCGGCTGGTTCATCTGTCTTCGCCGCGGCGAGGCGGACTGGGAACTGGCGATCTCCGAGCGGGGCCACGCCTCGGTGCCGGCCGCGGTGTCGGCCACGAAGGACAGCACCAACATCTTCGGCTTCGTCGTCGACGACGCCGACAAGGTCGCGCAGGCGCTCACCGAGGCCGGCGTGGAACTGGAGGGCGAGGTGGTCACCGAACCGTGGGGCCAGCGGCACTTCTACGTCCGCGACCCCGAGGGCACCTGGCTCGACGTGATCCAACTGGTCGCGCCGGACCCCGAGTGGCTCGCCGCCAACGTCCCCACGGCGCAGTAGCAGGTGCGGCGTGGTGACGATGCCGGCGGTGAGGAGGCCAGAGGGTGAACAGGTCAGAGGGTGAGCAGGACCTTGCCGATGTGATTCGACTGTTCGAGGGTCTCGTGGGCCTGGGCGACGGCTTCGAGCGGGAAGGTGCGGTGGATGATCGGCCGCACCTTCCTCGCCTCGACCAGCGGCCAGACGTGTGCGACCACCTCGGCGAGAATCCCGCCCTTGTCCAGCACCGACCGGGACCGCAGCCCAGTCCCGGTGACCAGGCCGCGGCGGCTCATCAGCCGGCCTAGATCCAGTTCGCCCTTGGTACCACCCTGCATGCCGATCACGACCAGCCGGCCGTCGAAGGCCAATGACTTCACGTTGTCCTGCAGGTACTTCGCGCCCATGATGTCGAGGATCACGTCGGCGCCGGCCTTACCGGTCGCTTCGCTGACCACCGAGGCCCACTCGGCTTCCTTGTAGTTGATCGCCACGTCGGCGCCGAGCCGGGTGCAGAACTCCATCTTCTCCGCGTTGCCGACCGTACAGAGCACCCGCGCGCCGTGCGCGACGGCGAGCTGGATCGCCGTCGTACCGATCCCGGAGGAGCCGCCGTGCACCAGCAGCGTCTCGCCATCCTTGAGGTGGGCGGCCATGAACACGTTCGACCAGACCGTCGCGACCGCCTCGGGCAGCGCGGCCGCGCTGACCAGGTCCAGGCCGTCCGGCTTCGGCATCACCTGCGGCGCGGGCACGGCCACCTTCTCGGCATACCCGCCGCCCGCGAGCAGCGCGCACACCTCGTCGCCGACGGACCAGCCTTCGACGTCGGCGCCGACCTCGGAGATCGTGCCGGACACTTCGAGGCCGATCGTGCCGGGCGCACCGGGCGGCGGCGGATAGTGGCCCTGCCGCTGCAGCAGGTCCGCGCGGTTCACGCCGGCGGCGACCACGTCGATGACGACCTCGTCCCGCGCCGGGGTGGGATCCTCGATCTCGGCGACCTTCAGGACCTCGACGCCACCGGCACCCTCACAAACGACAGCTCGCATGGTGGCCACGGTACTGCGTCGTCCGCGCTTCCCCATCGCTCGCCCGTGTCGGTCCGGGTGGTCAGCTCAGGACGATCGCGGCCAGGTCGCCGGCGATGCTGTCGAGTGGATCGACGGTGCCTATCGACCTGAACCAGTCCCATAGTTCCAGTGAATGGTAGAGCCGCTAGAGCGAGGTCCATCAAGGGATCGGCGGCGATCGCGTTCTCCACGTCGATGAAGCCGTTCACCTGCCAGGTCGTGGGATCCACGAGCACGTTGCCTTCGTGGAAGTCGTTGTGGCAATGCGTTGGTGTTGTCGCTGCCGCGAATACCCCGGCGTGCTGTTCGACGTACTGGGTGATGTCCTCGCGCAGTACGGGATCGCCTTGCAGCTCGTCGAATTCGCGGGTCAGTCGTCGAAGTCGGACCAGGTGTCGACGTCGTCGCCCGCGCGGGTCGGCTCGGACCAGGCCAGGTCGAGCCCCGCGAAGAGCCGTCGCGCCGACTGGTCCCGCGGATCCCCGATCCTCCGCAACGCGTCGACCAACGCCGTACGCCGGTACGCCGCGGCCAGGCGTTGCTCCCGGCCATCGGTGTCGAGCAGTCCGAAGCCGTCGTGCTCGCCGAGTCCCTCGACCAGGCGTGTCACATCGTCCTTCGTGATCCACGGCAGGTCGCACGAGACCACCACGATCAGGGGTGCTGCGCCTTTCGCGACACCTGCGGCGATGCCCGCCACCGGGCCACCCGACGGTGGATCCTCGAGAGTCCACTCGACGGCCCGGTACGTGTGCCGCACCGGACCGACCACCACCGTGGACTTAGCCGCGATCGTTGCCGTCAGCACCCGATCGAGAAGCGAGATCCCGTCCAGTACCAGCAGCGCCTTGTCCACTCCGCCGAATCGGGTAGACCGGCCGCCCGCCAGTACCACTGTATCGAACTCCACCCCTGCAGTCTCCCGTAGTCCGCAGCGCCCTGCACTCGACACTCGGCGCTGCGGATTACCGGGGGTTCATTGCTGCGGGAGCATCGCCCGTCGTCGCTCCTCGACCTCGGCCAGCTCCTCCGCGGACATTCCGTCGCGCCACTGCCGCCGGGCCTCGTCGGCCGCCGCGCGCTCCTCCGGCGTCATCGCCTCCCATGCCTGGCGACGCCGCTCGGACATCTCTTCCAGTTCTTCTGCCGTCAGTGCTCGTCGCATCGCGGTCATCCCTTCGATCAGGTCGATCAACTTGTCCGTGGACGGCTCCACCGCCTGGTCGAGGCCGTCCAGAACACCGAGAAGCCGGGTGCGCAGCCGGTTCGCCACCTCGAGCTGCTCCTCCAGTTGCTCGAGCTGCTTGCGGACGAGCTCCCGTGGATCCCCCAGCTCACCGTCGAGCACCTGCCCGACCTCGGCCAGCGAGAGCCCGAATCCCCGCAAGGCGACGATCCGGTGCAACCTGCGGACGTCGGTTCCGGAGTACAGGCGGTGGCCGGCGGTGGTCCGCTCGGACGGTCGCAGCAGGCCGATCTCGTCGTAGTGATGCAGAGCCCGGACGCTCAACCCGGTCGCGGTGGCGAGCTCGCCGACCCGCCAGGTCTTCTCCCCGGTGTTCATGTCCTCGGTGTTCATGTTTCGAAGCTAGGTCCTCACGTGGGGTGAGGTTCAAGTGTGGAGGATTGCGGCACCATGGAGGCGTGAAGATCGCCGTGGTCCAGACCGCCAGCTCGCACGACAAGGCAGCCAACCGGGAGAAGGTGGCCGCCCTCGTCGCCGAGGCCGTGCGGGGCAAGCCCGACCTGGTCGTGCTGCCCGAGGCGATGATGGCCGACTTCGCCACCGAGGGTGGATCCGTCGGCGATCTCGCCGAGTCGCTCGACGGGGAGTTCGTCAGCGCGTTGCGCAAGGTCGCGCTCGAGCACGGCACGGCGATCGTGGCCGGCATGTTCGAGCGGAGCTGCGACGAGGCCCGGCCGTACAACACCCTGCTCGCGGTCGGCGCCGACGGCAACCTGCTCGGGGCTTACCGGAAGATTCACCTGTACGACGCCTTCGGGTACCGGGAGTCCGACCAGCTCACCCCGGGTGATGTCGCCCCGGTGGTGGTGGGGATCGCGGGGCGGAAGCTCGGGTTGATGACTTGCTACGACCTGCGGTTCCCCGAGTTGTCGCGGGCGCTGGTGGATGCCGGGGCGGAGGTGCTCGTCGTACCGGCCGCCTGGGTGCGGGGGCCGCTCAAGGAGCACCACTGGACCACGCTGCTGACAGCGCGCGCCATTGAGAACACCTGCTACGTCGCGGCGGCTGCGCAGAACGGGAAGAAGTACTGCGGGCTGAGCCAGGTGATCGACCCGCAGGGAGTCGCGGTCGCCGCGGTCGGCGAGGCGGACGGGTTCGTCCAGGCCGAGATCTCCCCGGACCGGCTGGCCGACACCCGCACCCGCAACCCGTCCCTCAGGAACCGCCGCTTCACCGTCGCGCCGCGCTAGTTGGTGAGATTTCGAGGCGGCCGAGGTGGGGTCCGGGTTAGCCTCCTGGGTGTGATGCAGCGGCCGGACGGGTTCGACCTCGACCACCACGGTGATCTGGAGGTCGGTCATGGACTTGTCGATCTCGCAGTCAACGTCCGAACCGGTACTCCGCCGGCCTGGCTGGTCGAGGAGATCGCCGGCAGCCTGACGGACCTCGCGTCGTACCCACGGCAGGAGCCGGCCCTGGCCGCGGTCGCCGCTCGGCACCACTGCGAGCCCGAGCAGGTGCTCCTCACCGCGGGCGCGGCCGAGGCGTTCGTACTGATCGCGCGGGCCTTCAAGACCAAGCACCCGGTCGTCGTTCATCCCCAGTTCACCGAACCCGAGGCCGCCCTGCGGTCGGCCGGGCACCTGGTCGACCGCGTGATCCTGCGGCCCGAGGACAGGTTCGTGCTCGACCCGCGGGCGGTGCCGGCCGACGCGGATCTCGTCGTGATCGGCAATCCGACCAACCCGACCTCGGTGCTGCACCGCGCGGACGACCTGCGGGAACTGGCCCGGCCGGACCGGATCCTGGTGGTCGACGAGGCGTTCATGGACGCGGTACCCGGCGAGCCGGAGTCACTGGTCGGTGCCTCGATCCCGGGGCTGATCGTGATCCGCAGCCTGACGAAGACCTGGGGTCTGGCCGGGTTGCGGGTCGGCTACGTCGTGGCCGCCGCGGGGCTGATCGAGCAACTGGCGGCAGTCCAGCCGCAGTGGCCGGTGTCCACTCCTGCACTCGCGGCGGCAATTGCTTGCAGCAACAAACGCGCGCTCGAGGAATCAGCCCAGGCGGCCCTGGAGATCGACCGGCACCGGGCCTATCTGCTCGACGGCCTCGGCTGCTCGGCGGGACCACCTGGCGGCGCGGCTTCGGAGTACGGCGTCGGGGGTTCGGAGTACGCGGGCGGCAGTTCGGCGTACGGCACCGGCGGCGGTTCGGAGTACGCGAGCGGTGCTTCGGAGTACGCGAGCGGTCCTTCGGAGTACAAGGGGGTGGAGACGTTCGGGGTGGCGCGGGGGCCGTTCGTGCTGGTGCGGGTGGAGGGGGCTGCGATGCTGCGGGAACGGTTGCGGGAGCGGGGATTTGCCGTGCGGAGGGGTGACACATTCCCTGGGCTGGGGCCAGACTGGCTGCGGATCGCTGTGCGGCCGGACAGTGTCACGGACGGCTTCCTCAAGGTCTGGCGCGACCTGCTCGGTTGACACCGGCGATCGCTGCTGAACCGAGTGCTCGCCGTAACCCGCGCAGAGGTTTAACCCCGATCTACTTTGCGCACAGGGAGTCCACTCAGGTACTCCAGGCATTCCCGAAGGGAGCAGCATCATGGGCATCAACGACGACGACATGACGACCTCGTCCGGCGGAGGCGAAGGCCTTGCCGACGGTGGCGCGACACCCGGTGCGCACGACGGGGGCGCCGACGGAGGTGCGGACGGCGGTGCCGGCGGTGGTGAAGGACCCGCGGACGGTGGCGCTGTGAGCGGTGCGACCGACGGTGGTGCCGACGGCGGCGCGGACGGTGGCGCCGACAGCGGCGCGGAGGGTCCTGCGGATGGCGGCGCCTCACCGGGTACGACTGACGGCGGCGCGGATGGTGGCGCCGAAGGACCCGCGGACGGTGGCGCCTCGCCAGGTGTCAGCGATGGCGGCGCCGACGGAGGAGCCGACAGCGGTGCCGAAGGACCTGCCGACGGTGGAGCTTCTCCGGGAGCCACTGACGGTGGGGCGGACGGTGGCGCCGGCGGAAACTCCGGGAGTTGGTGATTCCCGTGCCGGAAGCCGGGCCGCCGCCGGACAGGCACCCGGCTTCCGGTCGCCCGGCTGCTGATCGCCCCGCGCTCCGGCGCTGTGTCGCGGCTGACCTCGATGAGTTCAGTAGCTCGTACTGGGGTTCGCAGGCTCTGCTCTCACCTGCCGAGGAGCTAGCGGGTCCCTTCGACGACCTGTTCACCCTGCAGGCCGCTGACGAGTTGCTGTCCCAGCGCGGACTCCGTACGCCGTTCCTGCGGATCGCCAAGAACGGGGCGGTCGTCGGGGACGGGCAGTTCACCGGGGCTGGTGGAGTGGGCGCCGAGATCGCGGATCAGGTCCGGGACGACAAGGTGGCCGCACTGTTCGCCGGCGGGCACACCGTCGTACTGCAGGCGCTCCACCGCACCTGGCCGCCACTGGTCGACTTCGCCACGCAGTTGTCGTCCGAGGCCGGGCATCCGGTGCAGATCAACGCGTACATCACGCCGGCGGAGTCGCAGGGGTTCTCGGCGCACTACGACGTACACGATGTCTTCGTGCTGCAGGTGGCGGGCGAGAAGCACTGGACGGTGCATGAGCCCGTGCACGTGGATCCGCTGCGCAACCAGCCGTGGACGGACCACTCGTCGGCTGTTGCCGCAGCCGCTCGGGACAAGGCACCGGTGATTGACGCCGTACTGCGCCCGGGTGATGCGCTGTACGTGCCGCGGGGCTTCCTGCACTCGGCCAAGGCACTGGGTGGAGTCAGTGCGCACCTGACGGTCGGCCTGCACACGATGACGCGGTACCTCCTCGTGCAGGAGCTGGCCAACCTCGCTGCGGACGAGGCCGAGCTGCGGACTGCCTTGCCGCTCGGGTTCGACCCTGGCGACCCGGCGCAGGTCGCCCAGGTGCTCGGGAAGGTGTCGTCGCTCTTCGCCGAAAAGATCCAGACCGCCTCGGCCGACGAACTAGCCGCACGGCTCCGGCGCCGTACCTGGTCCGGCAACCGCCCAGCCCCACTGCCACCACTCGCCCACGCCGCAGCAATCGCCGCCCTCGCCCCCGGTACTGCGGTACGCCTGCGCGCGGGCCTTCGGTATCGCCTGGTCGAGGGCGATCCAGTCCGCCTGCAACTCCCGGACCGAACCATCTCGTTGCCAGCAGCAACTTATGCGGCGCTGGCGCGGCTCCTCGCGGGCGACGAGTTCAAGGTTGGCGAGCTACCCGGCCTGGACGAGGCCGACCAACTGGTGGTGGTCCGTCGCCTGATGACCGAAGCAGTGCTCATCGCGAGCACTCCGTGACCCACCCCTCCCCACCCACCCCGCGACCACCCGACCCGGTGTCGCCGTCTGAGGTGCTGAGGTGTGCCGCGTCTGCCGAACTCCGCGGTGACTCTCTGGTCGCCTCGGCTCCGCCGGCAGAACGCTGGTTGCTGATCGAATCCCGCACTCCCTGGCCCCGCCAAGCCCTCAACGCCCTCCGCCCCACTGACCCGACCACCGGCCTCGACCTCGCCGCCGAGGTCGCTCGTCTGTGTGTTGCTCAGCGACGCCGACCTGCTCTGATCAGGCGTTACGGCCGCATCGACCGCAAAGCTCCCCGTCGGTGGGCGATGGTCGACAGCCGGCCCGGCCACGAGTCGATCCGCTGGGGTTACCTCCCCGACGACGACCACGTGCTGAACGTCCTCTCCGGCGCCGATCCAGGAACATCCAGCACCGAACCCGTCTACCTCGTCTGCACCCACGGTCGCCACGACGCCTGCTGTGCCATCCGAGGTCGCCCTGCGGCAGCAGCCCTCTCAACCGCATACCCGGACAACACCTGGGAATGCAGTCACGTAGGCGGCGACCGCTTCGCCGCCAACCTCGTCTTCCTCCCCCACAGCCTCTTCTACGGCCACGTTCCTGCAACCCATGCCGCCACCCTGGCAGCCCAATACAACGAGGGCTTGATCGTCTCCGCCTACTTCCGAGGCTCGGCCGCGGTGTCTCCGCCCGTCCAGGCAGCCCAACACTTCGCCCGAGAAGCAGGCCTCTCCCTCTCGGTAGACGCCCTCCACCCCCTAGCTGTCCACCAACTAGCCCCCGCTCAGTGGCAAGTCCTCCTGGACGACGAGGGCCACTCGCTCGAGGTAGACGTCTCCGCCCACCTCACCACCATCAACGCCGCCCTGACCTGCGCCGCCACCGCCCCCGGCCAAGCCCGAACCTTCACCCTCACCACCCCCATCAAACTCCCCTAACCCGGCAAGCCCGACGCACGCACCACCAGCCTGCGGAGCAGCCCGAGCGGCGGATCAACCGGAGCAGGCCCAAGCAGCCGGAGCAGCCGCGGGCTGAGGAGCCAGCGGCGGCAGGTGGGTGTGCGGCGCCGGCGAGGAGGGGCACCGCAGCGCGGTTAGTCCCGGCTGGGGAGTTGGCGGTCGGAGGTGTGGGCGCCGTAGTACGTGGATTGGCGGGACATGATTTCGGACATAGGGGTGCCTCGGGGGACGCCGTAGACGGTGCCGGGGAAGTCCAGGTCGCGTTGGATCTGCCAGAGGTCGTCGTGGCGGTCGGGGGAGAAGAGTTGGGCTGGGTTGCCGGCGGCGATCCAGCCGATCGGCAGGACCGCGCCGGGGGCCAGGTGGGAGTTGACGTGGAGGACGCTGTTGATGCGGAGCTCGGCGCCTGTGCCAGCCACTGAGCCCGGGAAGAGAGAGGCGCCCGTGGCGATGAAGACTTCATCCTCGACCGTGGCGCCGTTCACGTGGGCATGCGGACCGACCAGGACCGAGTCGCCGATCAGCGCGGGATGGTCCGCCCGGCCGCGGACCAGGGCGTTCTCCATCACGACGCTGTTGACCCCGAGGCGGATCTCGCCGTTCTCCGCGGTCAGTACTGCGCCGTGCAGCACCCGGCTGCCTTCGCCCAGCACGACGGCTCCGCAGAGCACGGCCGAGGGCGCGACGTACGCGGACTCAGGGACGACCGGCTGCCGGCCGCGGTGTTCGAGCAGCATCAGGTAATCCTCTCGTCGGACATCACCTCAGCCATCCTGTCTCAGTTGTACGTTTCGTCGGGCGGATTCTCCACAGCCCGTGCCCCACGCCCTGGGGGCCATCGTCCGATCCCGGCCGTCCACATCGAAGGTGGGAGGTTCGGCCGTTCGAACGAAGGTCTGGGCTGGCAGATGGAGAACCAGCGAGCTACAAAGAGGACATTAGAACATCCGTTCGAACGACGCAAGCATGCCTGACAAGTCAGCGAGCCGCCGTCGCAAACATTGCCGAAGTCCTTACAAATAAGGTCTTACGGCCACTGTCAGGCGTCAGTCCGGACGGCGCACAGCGGCGTTGGGAAGCACTCGCTCCAACCCGACGATCGTCGCAGCAGCCAGCAAGGCAAGAAGAGAGATCGCCAGCCACGGAAACTCGCGCTGGACCTCGAACAACTGCGCGAAGAATGCCGGCACCAGCACGCTCGCGAACGCGAACGAGTACTGCCAGTACGACAGATACTTCCCATGCCCGACGTTAGGAGCTACCGCCGCAGCGAGCGCGTTGCCCGTCGCCGCATGCAAGACATCCGCCGCAGCGAAGACCACCGTCGCCAGAATCAACCCAGGCACCACCAGCTCAGTCGGAACATGCAGCAACCCGGCCATCAGCAAGCCCCAGACCGCCCACAGCACCGCGGCCAGTACAAGCACCTTCGTACGCCGCCGCCGCTCCGTATGCCGCACTACCAACGTCTGCCCAGTAGCTAGCACCACAGACACCGCCGCCAGCAGCACTCCCACGATCCACTTGGGCGCAGGCAGTGCCTCGGACACGTAGACCGGCAGCGCGACGCCCATCAGCATCGTGCACAACGCGAGTACGGTGTTCGCGCCGATCAGTACCAGGAACGCCTTGTCCTTCCGCAGCAACGGCGCAGGGCCGCTGTCGGCCGCCGCGGCCGCCCGGGCCTTGTGCGAGGCGCGCAGCCGCAGCAGCAGGAAACCCGCGACGAAGAAGGTGATGGCATTCACGGCCATCGCGAGCAGGAACGGCCCGTCGCCGCCGATGCTGAGCAGTATTCCGGCCGTCAGCGCGCCGAGCCCGAACCCACCGGCCTGCATCATCCCGGCGAGGCCGAACCAGCGATCCCGGTCGCCCGGATCCGAGATGTCCGACAGCAGGCTGAAGATCGCCGACCAGAACACTCGCTGCCCGGTCGTCGTCACCAGAGCGCAGAGGAAGAGCAGCCACAACGACCGCCCGAAGAAGAACCCGACGAAGGCCAGACCCTGCGCGAACTGAGCCCCGATCACCAGGTTCCGCGGCCCGACCCGGTCGATCACCACCCCGACGGCGGCTGGTGCGGCGATCGAGAACAGCGTGGCGACCGTCAGCATCAGCCCAGCTGTACCGAGCGGGATGTCCGCGACCCGGACGAAGAACAGCAGCAGCAGCGGCCCGGCGCAACCACCGCCGAAGGAGTCGATCGCCAGACCGAACAGCAGGGGCGATCGACCGCGGACGTTCGGCAGTCCGAAAGACGTGGCTGTAGGCATGGAAGGGACAACCTGCTCACAGTTGGGGGGCTTCCGGCCGACGACAGTAACAACGGCCGCCCGGAAGCCTCCACTCTATTTCACCCCTGCGGCGCCGCCTCCCGTACCGACACGTGCCGCAACGGCCGCCAGGCGATCGCGGTCGTCGCCACCATCCCCACGAACGCGAACAGGAACGGCGCAACCAGCCCGTAGTTCTGAGCCAGTACTCCGCCCAGCAGCGCCCCGATCGCGGCACCACCCACAGACGCCAGCGCGTACACGCTGTTCACCCGGCCCATCAGCGCCTCCGGAGTGGCGAGCTGCCGGGCAGTGGTCGACACGATCCCCCACACCACGGCGTGTACTCCGAACACGGTCATCGTCGCGCCGGCCACCCATGGATTCCGGGTCAGCGCCAGGATCAGGTGGACGGTGGTCTCGATGACGAGCCCTGCGCGCAGCAGGGTCAGGCTGCCGACCCGCGGCTCGAGGTAGTGGTACACCGGCATCCCGGCGAGCGCGCCGATCGAGGTCCCCGAGATCAGCAATCCGTACTGCGTATCGCTGAGCCCGAGCCGTTGCTTGGCGAACAACACCCACGTCGCGAAGGCCGCCATGAAGGTGATGTTCATGACGAGGATGGCCAGCGCCAGTGTCCGGACCCCCGCGTGGTTCCACAGCCAGTAAACCCCCTCGCGTACGTCGAGCCACAGCGCAGTACGGGCTGCTCCGTCGGAAACAGGCGGGCGGACGCTGACTCGGGATATCAAGGCCGCGGCGGCCGCGAAGGTGACCGCGTTGAGGAGCAACGGGACGCCGGCGGCCACGGCGAACAGCAGGGCACCGATCGACGGTCCGACCAACTGGTTGCCGATGGTGCCGGTCAGATAGAGCCGGGCGTTCGCCATCCCCAGGTGTTCCTTGGGAACAGCAGTGACAAGCAACGCGCCGGACGCATTGTCGGCCAGCGTCTCGGCGGTGCCCATCAGGAACAAGGCCGCATACACAGCCCACAACGGAGAAGCATCAAGCAGTACTGCGAACCCGAGCGCGCCCAGTACCACGGCACGAAAGGTGTCGGCGGCAACGACCATCAAGCGGCGGTCGAGCCGATCGGCGAGGGCGCCGCTGAACAACGCGAACAGCAGCCAGGGGAGTTGCTGGATGAAGGCGGCCGCACCGACGGCGGCGGGCTCATCGGTGGTGGAGGCGACCAGCAGCGGACCGGCGGCGAGCATGGCTCCGTCGCCGAGATTCGAGATGGCCGTGGCGGGCCAGATCTTGCGGAAGTCCCGCCCGAGTTCGGGTGGGAGAAGAGAAGGACGCATCGACGCTCCAGAGGACTGACGGCAGGCTGGACAGGCGACGCCACTCGACGTCGCGGGTCGCCCGGTCAGGAGGCCTGCGTCAGCGGAAGCTGATCAGTACGCCGACCGGACGGTGCGGGCCACGTCCTCCGATGACCTGGACATCGCTCCCACCTCCTGCCTTCGATGCGGGACGGGCGGTTGCTCCGCGCCATCTCGGCCCAGACCTTACCGCCGCCCACCACCCCACCGGCACCCATTTCTGCCCTCAGCAGCAAGGTCCCGTCCACCCCCGCCGACCAGGAGCGCTATCCTCGACGATCGGCAGCCCGCTCGGTTCCCCGACGGTCCGCCTGGAGGGTTCGCATAGTGGCCGAGTGCGCTGGTCTTGAAAACCGGTATGGCGGGTGACCGTCATCGTGGGTTCGAATCCCACACCCTCCGCCTTGAGCGCGCGAATCGCCTCGTGACCTGCGAAAAGACACAGCTGTAATTCATCGCGTGCCTGTCCGGCTGAGTCTGGATGTGTCCGATTGAGACCGGCTGACTTCGGCTCCTCGTGGAAGTGCTCGTGCATCACGTCGACCAGAACCGGCGGCAGCGCCACTGTTCGGAACCCAGCATCGGACTTCGGCCGGCCGGCGACGCGCTCACCGTTCTGCAGCTCGGCGAACTTCCGCCGCACGTGCACCAGCCGATTCGCCGGGTCGAGATGGGTCAGGCGCAGGGCCCACCAGCTCACCCCACAACGGTGCTGCGCCTTGCTCGATGTAGATCCCAACCCGCCGCTGGCCCAGCGGGCGCTGAAGGCCGAGCGGGACATCGGAATGGTGCTGCCTTGCAACGTGGTCGAGCGCGCCGAGGGTCTGGACACCACCCTGGTGCAGGCATTGGATCCGGAGGTCATGGCGCGCGTGAGCGGCCCGGCCGAGCTAACCGAGGTGGCGGACGACGCCGCCCGCCGGCTGCGGGGTGCGCTGGCAACCTCATCGGATGAGCGCGTGGGGCCCAACCGGTCGCTACCGTCTAATGTGAGTTGACCGGTAGCGCAGGTGCGTCTATATTTGTTTTTTATAAGGGAAACTCAAGACGAGAATGCCCTAGAGCTACCGTCATCACCCAAAACGACGGTGACCTGTCCGAGGGGGCAGCGTGCGAGAACGGTTCGGAAGCAGGTCCGCGATCATCACCCTGATCGCCCTGACCCTGGCGGTATTCAGCTACGTGACGACCGAGTCGCTGCCGATCGGCCTGCTCCCCTTGATCGCGAAGGACCTCGACATCACCGAGTCGGCGGTCGGGCTCCTGGTCACGGGGTATGGCCTGATCATCGTGGCAGTGTCTCTGCCACTCACCCGGCTGACTCGCCGGCTACCTCGACGGCGGCTGCTGTGCATCCTGCTCGCCGTCTTCGTCGTCGCGACCTGTCTGTCTGCTGCCGCCGGAAACTACTGGCTGCTCATGGGCGCCAGGATGGTGACCGCACTGAGCCAGGCGCTGTTCTGGTGTGTCGTGACACCCGCCGCCGCCGGCATGTTCCGGGCCGAGGTGCGCGGCCGGGCCGTGTCGATCCTGTACACCGGCGTCTCCCTCGCCGCGCTGGCTGGCATCCCGGCTGGCACGTGGCTCGGCCAGCAGACCAATTGGCGGGTGGCGTTCGTCGTGCTCAGCGGGCCGGGCCTGCTCGTACTCGTCGCGGTCGCGGCCCTCCTGCCCAACACGCCTGCCGGGCAGGGCGCAGCAGACCGGGGCAGCGCACCCGACCGCGGCCGGTACCTGTCCATCGTGGCCACTACGACCATGGCGGTCACCGGCGGGTTCACTGCCTTCACATACATCAGCCCGTTCCTGACCGGCTTCAGCGGCTTCGCCGCGTCGTCGGTCGGTCCGCTCCTGGTGGTACGCGGGATCGCGGGCCTGGCCGGAGTGGTCGTGGTCGGCTTCCTCGTGGACCGCCACGGCTGGCTCACCATGGTGGGGCTCATGGGCCTGCAGGTCGTTGCGCTCGCCGGGCAGTACGCGTTCGGCGCCTCCTTGGTCGCGAGCGTCATCACGATCTCCCTGTCCGGTTTCACGCTCGCAGGCCTCCCCGCCGTTCTCGGGTCACGGGTGCTCCGGTACGCCCCGGGCGCGTCGGACGTGGCGAGCGCCGGCACCTCCACGGCGTTCAACGCAGGAATCACCGCGGGAGCGTTATTCGGGAGCGTGCTGCTGGCCGGTCCGGGCGTGCGCAGTACGGCACTCGTCGGGGCGCTGCTCAGCGTGGTGGCGTTCGCTGTCGTGCTGGCCGAACCATTCTTCTCCAGCCGGCGGCAGGTCGCGCCGATCACCCGCCGACCATCCGCAGCGCGAGGTCGCCCGGGTCTGGTGGCCGGATGCTCGGCCAGCGGAATGCCGCAACCTCCATCAACGTCTTAGGTGGTGTAACCCGTATGCACCCCGATGTGTCCGAGCTGTCGCTGGTCGGCGGGCACCCCGCACTCGACCTGGTCAACACGCTCGAACGAGGGATACCGCTCCACGGCGAGCCGCCCTACGACCTCCTGTCCGACACTTCAGCATTACTGCTCTGGACGCTCAGGGCGGGCCTGATCAGCGACGCGGAGGCCAACCGAGTGGGTCGGGCCTGGCGCGAGGATCCCGCGGCCGCACACGCCGGGCTGGCCGCCGTGCGGGACCTCCGGGAGGGACTGCACCTCGCGATGCTCGCGGCGATCCCGCCCGCGCACGGCGGGGCGCCGGGTAACCCAGGCGGCCCCACCGAGGGCGAACCGATCGCGGCCGGGGCCGCCCTGGTCGGGCTGCACGAACGGTGGTCCGCGGCGGCCGCCCGAGCGACGCTCGTGCTCGACAAAGGCGACCCGCCACGGGTACGGCTCGCCTACGGCACGGTGCCGGCAATGCTGGTACCCGACAGGATCGCTGAGACCGCACTCGACGTACTGCTGACGGCCGACCTGACCCGGGTACGCCGCTGCCCTGTGGCCGAAGGCGGTTGCGGGTGGCTGTTCCTCGACCAGAGCCGCAACGGTTCCCGCCGCTGGTGCCGCATGGCCGATTGCGGTACCACGGCCAAGGCCCGGCGGCTCACCGAGCGGCGCCGCGCCGCACGGGTCGGCGCGCCATAGTTTCGCGCAATCGGAACTGGTCATGAAACGCTCGTAGGGACCTTCATCTGGATCTCCTCGTTGGCGAGGCGGGGGGAGCATCCGATGAAGACGAGGGCCGCGCCTGGCACGCCCCAGGCCAGGAAGGTCGCGGTGATGCTGGCGGTCAGGGCCTGGTTCTGTGCTTCGGTGGTGACCGTCCAGATCCCGGCCATGAGGTGAGCCGACTCGTTCAGCGCGATGCCGATCAGCACATAGCCGACGATGATCAGAATCCGTCCAGCTCGATCGTGGAAGCCATGCCGCCTCCCCGCGCGCCACAGGTACGCACCCACCGTGACGATGACCGCGCCCCAGACGACAGTGCTCGTGGCGTCGGCGCTGGCCGCCGGACCGCTGACGGCGACCTGGTTCGGCAGTTCCATGGTGTCGAGGACGCGGCGAACGCCCCGCACGATCGTGATCAGGCCAACGGCGATCGTCCCCGCTCCCATGCCCCAGTACAGGGTTTGGGGCTCGGTCGCCCGGCGCGAGCCATCCCCCACCATCTCGATCTACCTGCTCTCCACCAACTCACTGACCCTTCATCTGGCGGAGAAGCCACCACGCCAAGCTGATACAGCCCTATGGCTCGGGAGCGGTGGACTTTACGCCGGTCAGTAGGTGGTTGAGGACAAGGTTGTAGTGAGCGTCGCTGCCGTAGTTGCCCATCGAGGTGGCGACGCTGATCGTCAGGGGGAACTGGTCGGCGGGGAGGGCCGCCAAGGCGGTAGGGAGGGTTGGTTCGGCGGAGTCGTCGCGGGCGACGGTGAAGGCGGACCAGCCGTAGTTGAGGGCGATGATGCCGCTGAAGGTGGCGACAGCGGCGTCGTCCGTGATGCCTCCGCGGGCGAGGATGCGCAGCGCTTCCTCGCCGATCCGTACTGCGTTCAGCCCCGGGCTGGGGTGGCTGAACAGGGGTGCGACGGCCCACGGGTGCATCGTCAGGAGGCGCCTGTGTGAGCGGGCGAAGATTCGCAGGTCCTCGAGCCAGTCGTCGGTGGGCGACGCGCAGTCGAAGCGGCCGAGGACTGTGTCCAGGAGCGCGTCGACCAGCAGTTCCTTGGTGGCGAAATGCCGGTAGAGCGCCATCGCGGACGACTCCAGGTCGGCGGCCACGGCGCGGACGGTGAGCGCCTCGAAGCCTTCGGTCGTCGCCACGCGTTCGGCGGCCTCGACGATGCGGTCGGGGGTCAGCGACCCGCGCGGCCGGCGTTGGCGTTGCCGCGGCGCGGGTGACGTGGTCTGGGGGGTTGACGGCTTCATGTGTACAGCGTACGTTATCTCTCAAGCGTACAAAGTACACAAACTTAGGAGCATCTGATGATCGTTCGCTGGCTTCCCACCTTCCTTGGTTTCCCCGTCGGCGGCTGGCTCGCCGCCCAGGCCGTCGGATCCGTTCGCGGCCCCGGTAGCGCGGCGCTCGCCGGCTTGATCGCCGGCCTGGCCATCGGTGTCGCGCAGTGGCTCGTACTGCGCTCGCGCGGGGCTGATCTCCGCTGGGTGATCTACACCGCCCTCGGCATGACAGTCGGCGGTGCGGCCGCCGCTGTTCTGACCGGCGCAGAGACGGACGTGAAGTCGCTCGTACTCACAGGCATCGTCGCCGGAGCCGCAGTTGGTGCCGCGCAAGCCACCCTGCTCGCATCCAGTCTTCGGGCCGGGATTGCGTGGAGCGCATTGGTGAGCATCGCCTGGGGGCTTGGCTGGCTGACCACGGCCAACGTCATCGTCGACGCCGAGAGTGGCTTCATCATCTTCGGCTCCAGCGGCGCTCTCGTGGTGACCGTACTGACTGGGCTGGGCATGCGGTGGCTCCTGGCTGTCAAAACTCCCGCGAAGGTCGCTCCCGCCGCGCTACCCGTCGCTGAAGCCCACCGATGAGCAGCGCCACGGTGACGGGCGTGACGCTGGTGGCCCTGCCGCTGGCCTTCAACGCTGCCTTCGCCGCACTGGCTGCGAAGTTCGACTACCCCGACATCCTGCGCCGTCCGACCCATGAGGTCCTCGACCGCTTCCGCAGCGGCGGATCGCCCCTGGTCTTGCTGTGGTGGGCCTTCGCCATGACCGCCGTGGCTCTCGCACCTCTTGCTGTTCTCCTTGGCCGCACACTCGACGGAGCCAACGACGACCTGCGCTCCGTCGGCGCCACCATCGGCGTACTGGCCGCGGTCGTGCAGTTCCTCGGGCTGATTCGCTGGCCGTTCCTAGTTCCTTACCTGGCACGCGTTTCGGCCGAGCCCGATGCCGATCCGGCTCGGCGCGAAGCGGTCGACATCGTGTTCCAGTCCTTCAACCGCTACCTCGGTGTCGCAGTCGGGGAGCACCTCGGCTACCTGTTGACCGGCGCCTGGACCGTCCTGGTTGGTGTCGCGCTGACCCAGACGACGGTCGCGCCCGGCTGGCTCGGGATCCCCGGCATCGTCATCGGCGTACTCCTCGCTCTGTGCTCGCTCGAGTTCGTCGGCCCGTTCGAGCAGGCCGGCTGGAAGCTCGCAGGCATCCTCACACCCATCGTGTACATCGCCTGGTCCCTGTGGCTCATCGCCGCCGGCATCGCGCTGCTGCTCTGAAACCTGTGGTGAACTCGCCCATGACCTATGTCGGCTCCACACCTGGGACCTGAGACGCCACCTCGGCAACTGCCTGTTGCTACTCCCCGGAGCCCAGGTGCTGGTGATCGAGGAGACGGGCCTGCAGGTCGACCCGGACGCCCTTGTCCCGTTCGCATCCCTGTCCGAGCCGGAACTCCACGTAGTCGACTACCCGAACGGTGACCGCGTCCACTGCTTCGCCCTCTGCTTCGAGGCGCGCCACTGGACCGGCGAACTCACCCCAGGCGACGACGAGGTCCTGAAAACCCGCTTCTTCGACCCCACGGACGTCCCGGACCCACTCCACCCGCCAACCCTCACCGTCCTGGCCCTCCACCAGACCTTTCTCACCACCGGCGAATTCCAAGCCCGCTGAAGATCCGCGCGCAGTTTCAGTTGTCGAGTGAGGACCAGAAGGCGTTGAGCAAGGGCTCAGGTGGCGGGAGGCACTGGGTTAGGAGGATGGCGGCTGTGTGGCGGTCGGGATAGTTGAACCAGGTGGTGCCTAGGCCGCCGCCCCAGCCGTAGCGCGTGGGGGACACCTGTACTCCGTAGCCCCAGCCGGCGCCATCGAGGAAGATTTCGGCCGAGCTTCCACTGTGCTGGGCAGGTGTCAGCTGATCAGTGGTCATCGCCTGGAACGCCTCAACGGAAAGCAGCCGTTTCCCCTGACGCACCCCGCCGGCCAGCATGAACTCGGCGAAGCGCAGGTAGTCCGAGGCCGTCGACACCAGGCCGCCGCCGGCGTGCGGGAAGAGCGGGGCCGTGGACCAGTCGCTGCCCTTCGCAGGATCGAACACCGCCAGCCCGCCCGACCCATCCGGCGTATAACAAGGCACCAACCGCGCCTGATCCTGTACTGCGAACCCGGTGTCACCCATCCCCAGCGGCGAAAGCATCCGGTCAGCCAGGAGTTCGCCAAGCGGCTGCTTCCCGGCCCGAGCCAGCAGCACCCCGAGTACGGCGTACGCGAGGTCGTAGCGCCACGTCGACCCGGGGTGTTCCATCAACGGGAGTTCACCGAATCGCGCGATCCACTCGTCGGGTCCGACTGCGACAGCAGACGGCAGCGGCGGCCCCATCCCGAGACCGCGGGCGTCGGCGGCTTCGGCGACCGGGCATGACTCGACCTCGAACGCGAATCCGAAGCCCATCCGCATTGTCAGCAAGTCCTCGACAGTGATCGCGCGTTCGGCCCGAACCGTCTCGCTCACCGGCCCATCGAGCCGGCGCAGTACCCGGCGGTCGGCCAGTTCGGTCAGCCACCGGTCGACCGGATCGTTCAAGGCAAGATTGCCTTCGTCCGCGAGCATCAGCATCAGCACAGCCACCAGCGGCTTGGTCATCGAGCTGATCCGGAACACCGCGTCGGTGGTCATCGGCTCGCCTTCGAGCGACGCGCCCCCAACCGCCTCCAGCAGCACCTCGCCGTTGTCGCTCACAGCCAGCACCGCGCCGGGCGCAGTACCAGGGCCGAGCTGCTCACCGACCGCGGCCAGCAAGCGCTCTGAGGATGTGGATGCCATCGGGACCTCCTTGGGCGGCCCATCAAACACCACGCCCCGGACAAACGAGGCAGCGTTGGATCAGGAGCCAGGTAAGGAAAGATGCTGGTGGATCATCTTCCAGCCGTCGTCCAGCCGCTGGAACACCCGTGTCGCCCGCGACCAGTTCTCCTCCGAGCCGTCGACCACGATCCGCGTCAGCCCCCAAGCCACCGCGAGGTCATCCCGCGCCTTCACCGTCAGCTCGGGAATGCTCATCTCCACCTTGTCGGCGGACTCGAGCCCGGCCGCGCAGACCTCCCGGACCGCGTCCTTCCCCACGGACTGCAGTGGACCGCCGTACTCGTAGGACACGACGTCGTCACCGATCGCTTCCATCAGCCCGTCGAGATCCTTGGCGGCCGTACGTTCCGACCACTGGTCATGAATTTCCCGTACTTCGGACTCCGCGACCGCAGGCGGCGTCTCGGTCGACGGGAACGAGTGGTGCTCGTGGGTCACCACCCAGCGGCCGTCCTCCTTGCGGAGACCGAGCGTCAACCGCAGCCGGTTCGGCGAACCCTCCTCGAACACGTCCCGCAGACCGCACTTCAGCAACGCATGGGCGAACGCGACGTCCGCACCCGCGGTCACGTCCAGCGAGACGAGCTCGAAGATCGCCCCCGACGCCTGCCACTCGAAGAACCCGGGCCAGGTCTCGCGGTACGCGTCGAGTCCCCGAACCCCGTCGTACGGCGGTGGTACGTCGAACATCACGATGTCGCCGGAGTGGTCCTGCAGCACGGTGTCCAGCTCGCCTTCGTGGACCGCCGCCGCCCAGCGCTCGATCAGTGCCCGGATCTCCTGCTCGTCGTTGCTCATCAGCCAGTTCCTTCCAGCGGTGAATTTCTCTGTCACCACTAGAACCCAGGCGGGCGCCGAAACTCATCGCAGCGCGCGAACTCATTCCGCCAGCGACGCCGGCAACCCGAAGGAAGGGAAGTCCGCCTCCAGGAACGAGACCACCTCGGCGATCGACGACCCGCGCAGCCGGATCAGGTCGAGCCCGGCGGCCACGTACCGCCCGTCGTTCCACAGGTAGGTGCCGAACGCGAGCTGCCCGTTCGCCCGCGCAGGCAGGAACCGCCACCGGTCCCGCAGCGGCCCGTCGATCAGGAACCCACGGATCCCGTCGTGCCCCTGGAACCACAGCGGCAGCGGCGGCATCGAGTACTTCGCGTCGTCCGTCAGCATCTCCACGATCGCCTCGACGTCCCCCGCCTCCCAGGCAGTCATGTACCGCCGAGCCAGGTCGCGCTGCTCCGCCTCACCGAGCTTCTCCAGCGTCACCTGCTGGGTGGAGTCGGGCACTGCACCAGACACCACTTTGCGAGCACGCAGCAGTGCACTGTTCACGGCAGCCACGGTCGTGTCGAGCAGGTCAGCCACCTCAGCCGCGGCGAACGCCAGTACGTCGCGTAGGAGCAGTACTGCGCGCTGCAGCGCCGACAAGTGCTGTAGTGAGGCGACGAACGCGAGCTCTACGCTCTCCAGCGCAACCACCCGAGCCTCCGGACTCAACTGCGCAGTCCAGGCCAACCGCTGCTCGGGGTACGGCTCTAGCCAGACTGTCTCCGTCTGGGGCGCACTCAGGTCGGTCGGGAGCTCCCGGCGACCCATGCGCTCGATTAGCGTCAGGCAGCGGTTTGTAGCGATCTTGTAGAGCCACGGCCGCAGCGAAGTCCCCTCGAACCTCTCGAGGTTGCTCCACGCGCGTACCAAGGTCTCCTGCACGCAGTCCTCGGCGTCGTGGTCGGACCCGAGCATCCGGTAGCAGTGCGCGTGCAACTCGCCTTGCAGCGGCCCGATCAGCTGACCGAAGGCGGCCTCGTCCCCGGCGCGTGCGGCCTCCAACAGCTCTACGCGTTGATCCACCGCTCCAGTGTGGCGCCTGCCAGGCCACTGTCGACCGCATGAGCACACTGCTTCAGACAACCGGCCAATTGCTCAACCAGAGGTTCACCGGTCAGCCCGACTGTCGCCACAGCCGCAGCAGCATTGAGCAGTACTACGTCGCGCACCGGCCCGGGCTCTCCGCCCAGTACCGACCGGGCGATCCGTGCATTGGTGGCGGCATCACCGCCCCGCAGGCCGGAAGCCGGGCACAGCGGAATTCCCAGCTCACGCGGATCGAGCAGCACCTCAGACGTCGTGCCGCCGCGAACCACCCACACGCGTGAAGCAGTAGTGGTGGTCAGCTTGTCGAGGCCGTCGTCACCCCGGACGACCAAGGCGGAACCACCCCGCGCGGCAAGGACGGACGCGATCACCGGCTGCATCCGCGCGTCCGCGACTCCTACCAACTGGTGCTGCGGATCCGCCGGGTTGATCAACGGGCCGAGCACGTTGAACGCCGTCGGCACGGCCAGCTCACGCCGTACTGCGGCCACGTGCCGCAGGCCCGGGTTGAACCTCGGCGCGAACAGATAGGTGATCCCCGCCGCGGCGACGGTTCGCAGTACGGCTGAGGGGGTGAGGTCGAGCGGGATGCCGAGGTGTTCCACCAGGTCGGCCGAGCCGCCGGTCGTCGACGAGGCGGCCCGGCCTCCGTGCTTGACCACCGTGACACCGGTGGAAGCCGCCACGATCGCGGCCATCGTGGAGATGTTCACTGCGCCGGTCCCGTCGCCACCCGTCCCCACGATGTCGACGAAGGGACCCGGGACGGCGATGGGTGTCGCGTGCCGGCGAACGGCCTCGGCGAGTCCCGCGATCTCCGCCGGGGTCTCGCCCTTGGCGCGCAAGGCGATCAGGAATCCCGACACCTGCGCGGAGGTCGCCGTACCGCTGACCACCTCGTCCATCGCCCACCAGGCATCGCCCATCGAGAGATCACGCCCGCTGAGCAGGGCGGAGATGATCCCGGACCAAGTGCGATCCGCAGTACGGACTGTTGCCATGGGCGATCCTCGGGGTGCTGGGCCCCGACGAGGGTGGTGCGAAAGCAAGGGCCGCCTCGTCGAGGCGGCCGGTTGATTCGCGTGAGCGCAGGAGCAGGGGCCGCCTAGTCGGCGGGCCACCAGCTGCTCAGACGCGTGCTCACAGCCGAACCTTAGCAAGCCCGACGGTAGATGAACCCGGTGGCGAGATCCCAGAGCCGTACGGCGTTCGCCGGGTCGTGTGTATTTCAGCGGTAGCCGCGGATGTAGTCGATGACGAACTCCGGGGTCGGCGGTTCGCCGATCGACCCGTCCGGGAAGTCGAAGGCTGCCACCATCAGCTGCAGCGGATACGCCGGCGGCTGTGGACAACTGCGGATCAGCCGGCCGTCGACGAAGAAGTCGGCGCGCTCGGCGGACCACTCCACGGCGTACAGGTGGAAGTCGGTGATGTCGATGGGCAGCGGGACGGCCTCGAAGTTCTCCTTGACCGCAGGGTCGCGGAACGCGTGCAGGCCCATCCCGACGGCCGTCGACTCGCCGGGGACGACCGCGTTGCCGAACATCTCGGTCACGCAGATCTCGGCGCAGCGCTCCGGGCGGTCCTCCAGCCCGACCATCCACAGCGCGACCATCGAGCGCGGTGAGACGACGCCGCGTGCACGGAGCTCAAGGTAACCGCCGTCCGGGGTCCAGCCCCCGAAGGGCTCTTGCTCCTCGCGGACGACCAGCCCTTCGCGGTACGGCTGCTGACCGATCGTGCTGCCGACCGGTCCGGAGAAGTTGCCCGACTGGATCCCCGACACCCGCATCGCCGGCGAGTGGTCGTTCTCGCACCACAGCCCGTGGCCGGGCGGGATCGTCAGGTGCAGGCAGGAGTCTCGCAGTTCGTACTGCGCTGCCGTGGCCGCGCGCGAACTCCACTGCGGCAGGTAGTTCGGCAGCCAGACGGCGGGGTCCAGGTCCGGACCGTCGAAGTCGTCCTCGAAGACCAGTCGGCGTTCGGCCATGGACCCATCATCGGCGCGCGCACCCGGGCTGTCACATGATGGGGCTCAGAACCGTCAAGCTAGTGACGGATCGCGACGGGAGATTGTGACCAGTGGACCAGCACGACCAACTCGCGGAGAAGTTCGAGGAGAACCGCACCCAGTTGCGCTCGGTGGCGTACCGGATGCTCGGCTCGGTCAACGAGGCCGAGGACGCGGTGCAGGAGGCCTGGTTGCGGCTGAGTAGGTCCGACGTCAGCGAGGTCGCGAACCTCAGCGCCTGGCTGACCACGGTGGTTTCCCGGGTCTGCCTCGACATGCTGCGCACCCGCAAGTCCCGGCGCGAGGACCCGCTGGACATCTTCGTCCCCGACCCGATCGTGAGTCCGTTGGATCCTGAGGAAGAGGCAGTCCGCGCCGACTCGGTCGGGCTGGCGATGCTGGTCGTGCTGGAGACGCTGGCGCCGGCGGAGCGACTCGCCTTCGTGCTGCACGACATGTTCGCGCTGAGCTTCGATGAGATCGCCGAGATCGTCGACAAGTCCCCGGCCGCGACCCGCCAGCTCGCCTCCCGAGCGCGCCGCCGCGTCCAGGGCGTCCCGGTCAGCGACGGCGATGTCGGCCGGCAGCGTGAGGTCGTCGACGCGTTTCTCGCCGCCTCCCGCAGCGGCGACTTCGAGGCCCTGCTCTCCCTCCTCGACCCCGACGTCGTACTCCGCGCCGACGCCGGTACGACGCCTGCCGACCCCACCGGGCCGGCCGTCTCCAAGCTGGTACGCGGAGCCCTCGCGGTCGTCGAGCAGGCCCTCATGTTCACCAGGCTCGCCCCCTACTCCCGCCCAGCCCTGGTCAACGGAACCCCCGGCGTCATCACCGTCGTCAACGACCAACTCCTGGGCGTCATGGCCGTCACCGCCCACAACGGCAAAATCACCGAAATCAACATCCTCGCCGACATCCCCCGCCTCCAATCCCTCCCCATCCCCGCCTGACCCAGGTACTCCGACCCCACGCGCCTCCACCGTCGCCGCTCCCACCCACCCCTGGCCCGGCGCTCCTGCGGCGCGCCTCATCAAAGCAGCCGTGGCGGCGGTGTCCTGAAGCCAGCGGCTCCGGCTCCCTCTGTCGCCCACCCCACTCCCGTTGGGCGAGCAGTGCCCGGCCCGCACGACGCCACACCCCGACCCAGCATGGCGGGCGGGCGTCAAGCTCTCCTTGACGCTGCTACGAAGCGTCGCGTCGGCGCGCTTGAGTGCAATCCGGGGGTTCTGCGTCAAGAGGAGCTTGACGAGATGAGGTGACTGATGGGACTATCCGAACGTTGCGAAAGTAACTTCGTTTCGTTCGTACGGAGGTTGTCATGACTGCCGAACTCCTCGAGTCGCAGACCTACCTGCCCGAAGAGCAGGAGCAGATGGCGACGATCGCGAGCTTCCTTGACGCCCATCACAGTAAGACAGGCGAACGGCCCGAGCGCCGGTACTTCCTGGCGGGTGCTGAGGAGCACGACCAGATCGAGGTTCCCGAGGCGCTTCACAGGGTGCTTGTTCACGCCGTGGCGGCACTCCGCGCGGGGAGAGCTATAACGATCTCGCCGACAATGCCGAAGCTCACGACTCAGCAGGTTGCGGATCTGCTCGGCGTCAGCCGGCCCACGGTGGTTCGCCTGATCGATAACGGCGAGCTCGCCTCCGAGAGGATCGGAAACCGTCGAAAGGTGTTGCTCAAGGACGCCCTGACTTACCGCGACGCTCGCCGGCAGCGGCAATACCAGGCGATTGCCGACACATCAGTCGACGTGAGCGAGGACGAGGATGCCGCGGTAGTGAACGACAGGCTCAAGAGGATCCGGAAGCAGCGTGCCGAGCAGCGGCGGCGAAGCGCCAATCTCTGACAGGATCGAGGAGTGTTCCCCGCACTCCTCGATACCTGCGTCCTGTGGCCCAGCAAGCAGCGAGACTTCCTGCTCAGCCTGGCCGTCGTAAACCTCTATCGGCCGCTATGGAGCGCCGCGATCCTCGAGGAACTGCAGTACTGCGAGATCGACAAGCTCACTGGCAAATATGGGATCCCGCAAGACGAGGCGGAGTCCCGGGCTGCTCGCCTCATCGAAACGATGCGCGACCACTTTGACGACGCCGAGGTTCAGAACTGGGAGTCCTACGACGGTACGTTCGGGCTCACAGATCCCAATGACGAGCACGTGATCGCTGCCGCGGTAGCAGGTCACGCCGGCGCCATCGTGACCGACAATCTGAAGCACTTCCCACCCGACAAGGTCCCGCCGGGCATCCAGGTCATCGCACCTAGCGAGTTCGCCGCTAACACCGTCGCCGTCGCGCCACAACTCGCGCTTCAGGCAGTGACCACCCTCACCGCGCGGTTTAAAAAGCCGCCTATGTCGGTGGACGAGTTCCTATCCGTCCTCCGCGAGAGGTACGGGATGGATGAAGCGGTCGAGCTGATCAACGACGTCCGCTAGGTGAAGGATCCCAGGCCGAGTCGCCTCGAGTCGGAACGGCGTGGCTACCGAGTCGGATCAGCGTGCCTGGCGAGTCGGCCAGTCGTTGCACAGCGTTAGCAACTCTATCGGCCAACACTCGCGCTGGACCCTAGCTAGTTTCCTCCAGGAGTCCCCAGAACTTGCGCTCGGCCGCTAGGCGGCCGCCTGGGAGGCGAATCGTCGTCAGCGTCGGCTGGGCCGGTGACAGGCTCAGTGGGTGGGGCCCCGGTCGGGAGCGCTGCGGCGATCGTCTGGAGGGCGGCCCACTCCCTGGTGGGCTCGTTGCGGGACCAGGAGGCGTAGGTCTTGGTGACCACCTGGTCGTTCGTGGACAGGTGGTGGGTGTGGGTCACGAGAAAAGTTTGGCGGGTGTGTCCATCTGGGGCGGTCTCCTTCGACGTGTTGGTAGAGACCAGACACGGCTAGGGAGTTCGAGATGACCACGCAGGCGATTTTCACCCCCGACGTCACCGGTTGCGATGTCGTCGCCGGGCTGCTTGGGGCCGGGTTCAACGGGTCGATCCACCGGCCTGGCGACGCGGCGTACGACGTGCAGCGGCGGGCGGTGATTCCGACGGTCGACTCACGGCCGTTGGTGGTTGCCGAGGCGCACCACCGGACCGACGTACAGGCGGCGGTGCGGACGGCCCGGGAGTACGGGTTGCCGCTCGCGGTGCAGGCGACCGGGCATGGGACCCGGACCCCGGCGGACGGCGGGATCCTGCTCAAGACCTCGGCGATGACGTCCGTGCTGGTCGATCCGCAGCGCATGGTCGCGAAGGTCGGCCCCGGCACCCGCTGGGGCGCCGTGATCGACGCGGCGGGCGAGTTCGGCCTGGCGCCGCTCGCGGGGTCGTCGCGGGACGTCGGCGTCACCGGCTACACCCTGGGCGGCGGACTCGGCTGGCTAGCCCGCAAGTACGGGTTCGCGGCGGACAGCGTGATCCGCGCCGAGGTCGTCACCGCCGACGGCCGGATCGTCACCGCCAGCGCGGACGAGCACCCCGACCTGTTCTGGGCGATCCGCGGCGGCAGCGGCAACTTCGGCATCGTCACCTCGCTCGAGTTCCGCCTGTACCCCGTCCCGGTGGTGCACGCCGGCATCGTGTACTTCGGGATCGACCGCGCGGCCGAGACGCTGAAGTTCTACCGCGACTGGTCAGCCACCATCCCGAACGAGCTGAGCACCGCGATGGTCCTGACCCCGATCCCCGACGCGCCGGCGTTCCCCGAGGCCGTCCGGGGCACCCGCGCCCTGGCGATCAAGGCTCTGTACTCCGGTGAGGCCGACCTGGCTGAGCACCTTCTCAAGCCGTTGTTCGAGGTGGCCGGGCCTGTGCTGGCCGGCGAACTCCGGTCGATGCCGTTCGGGGAGTCCGCGATGGGCGGCACCCCGGCGCGGTACCTGGACCTGGTCGACGCGCTCCCGGACGACCTGATCGACGAACTCGCCCAGCTCACCGGTGACTCGGCACCGACCGTGGAGATCCGCCACTGGGCCGGAGCGATGGCGCACCCCGGCCCGGGCGCGGGACCGGTCGGACACCGCGACGCGACGTACTCCGTGATCATCGACCAGGAGGTCCCGGACCTGGCGCCGGTGCTCCGGACGACCGGCCGGACCTTCGTGAACTTCCTGGCGGACCCGGCGCGCGCCACGACGGCGTACGCGCCGGCCGATCTCGACCGGCTCCGGTCCGTCAAGCGGGCCTACGACCCCGACAACTTCTTCCACCTGAACCACAACATCCGCCCAGCCTGACGAGACCTGCTGACGACGCGGAACGGCCCGGACTCGAAGATCGAGGCCGGGCCGTTCCGCGGGCGATACTCAGGTGGTGGGGAGGTACTGCTCAGGCGGTGCCGGAGTTGCCGTAGACCGTGACGTGCACGTGGTCGTAATGGTTGGCCGTCGTGCTGCCCCGGTCCTCCATCGCGCGCCAGCCTTCGCTGCTGCGCTGGACCGTCCAGATGTGCTGCTGCCAGATCAGTTGGCTGACGCCCATGGCCTTGCTGTTGGCCTTGAGCCAGTCGGCGATCTCCTGGCCGGTCTGGCCGGTGACCATGATGTCGAGCGCGTGGCCGCTGGAGTGCTCGCTGCCGCTGTCGCCACTGCGGAGCCCACCGTACGAGGTGACGGAGGGGAACATGTGGCAGATCGCGCGGTGCACCCGGATCGCGTCGGCCGTCAGGCCGGACTCGACGCTGGAGCCTGACGCGCAGGCGGCCTGGGAGGGGGTACCGGCGGAGCTGGTCGCCGCCGGCTTGGTCGCCGACAGGTACTGCGCCTTGACCCAGCGGGAGACGCCGTCGCGGACGATCTGCGCCCAGATGCCGTCGATCTCGCCGGTGACGGAGACCTTGCTGCCCTTGTCCAGCACCGTCAGCAGGGTGCCGGTTCCACCGGCCGTCGACCAGACGTTCACGTCGGTAGTGGTGTATTTGCTGCCGATGATTTTCAGCGGCTTGACCACTGCCGCGGCGCGGGTCTTCGCGGAGGTCGGCTTGGGGATCGGTGCTTGTTTCTTGAGGTGCTTCGCGACCGGCGGCGCCTTGGGCTTAGGAGCCGGCGCCGGGGTCGGGGAGAGGTCGAGCGAGGGGCGGAGGGCGTCCCGGCTGGTTTGCGTCTCACGCTGCAGCTGCAGGGGCGAGCTGGCGGTAGGCGCATCCGTCGCGGGGGCCTGATCGGCGGAGAACGCTCCTGCCGACCCGGTGGCCAGGAGAGCCACCGCCGCACCGGGTATCGCAACCTTCACGATGCCGGGGCGGATCACCTTCGGGCGCGGTTGACGGTGCCGCGCCTGTCTATGCCGTCCTTCAGCCACTTGGAGAACCACCCAATCTGCCGAGATCAAAACGTTATCGACGCGGAGGAGTCAAGCACACATCCCGGCGGGTCTCACAACTGGCGCCCACTTTTAACGTATTGCGAACATGGCGCACGCTCAGCGGCAGGTGCTCCGCCCACTGAGCGTGCGGAGGTCGGCACGCTCACCATGGGTGCTTCGCACGCTCAGCGCGATGACTGTGCACGCTCAGCCGGATGGGTCCGGACACTCGCCCGGGTTGGTCCGCGCGCTGAGCGTGATCGGTCCGCATGTTGGGCGTCGTGTGATCTCGGCAGCGGCGCGGGCGGCCGCGCTCTGCTTGACTGCGGCTCATGAACGACCTCGGATTCAGCGTCGACGCAGGTCCCGTGGCGACGCTGGTGATCGACCGGGTGGACAAGCGCAACGCGCTCACCCGGGCGATGTGGGAGGCGCTGCCGGACCTGCTCGCCGACCTCGCCGCCGACCCGCAGGTCAAGGTGCTGCTGGTCTCCGGAGCCGGGCCGTCGTTCTCCGCGGGCGCGGACATCGGGGATCTCGTCTCCGGCGCCGATCCGGCCGACCCGATGGCCGAGATCCGCGCACACAACCTCCACGCCCAGGCGGCGTTGCGCGAGTTCCAGAAGCCGACGATCGCGGTGGTCCGCGGCCACTGCATCGGCGGCGGCCTCGAGATCGCGGTGAACTGCGACTTCCGCTTCGCCGCCGAGGGTTCCACCTTCGGCGTGACGCCCGCCCGGATAGGAGTGGTCTACCCGCCGGCCGCGATCAACGTGCTGCTCGACCTCGTCGGCCCGGCGACCACGAAGTACCTGCTCTTCAGCGGCGAACTGCTCACCGCCGCCGAGGCGTTGTCCAAGGGCCTGGTCGACCGCGTCTTCCCGGCCGCCGACCTCGACGCCGAGGTAACCGCCTTCGCCAGCACCCTGGTCTCCCGCTCCCAGTTGACGATCCGCTCGGCCAAGGAGACCGTCAACGCCCTCTTGGCAGGCGAAGACGCTAACCCCGCCGCTCTCAAGCGTTACCAGGAAACGATCACCACCGGCGAACTCCACGAAGGCACCAGAGCCTTCACCGAGAAACGCCCTCCCGCGTTCCCCTGGGGCAACTGAGAACCAGGATCGCGGAGCGGTTTCAGAGAGCTACCCAGGTGGTGGTTCGGTCGCCGGCGCGAATCGCGCCGAGGCGTTGGCGCAGCGCGGCCGCGTGTGGAGGGTTGGAAGCTCGGCGCAGCGGTCCCGGCAGTTGCGCGAGATCGCGCATCTCCAGCAGGGTCGGATAACCGGCCCAGTCCCGCAGGTCGTACCCGTACTGATTGATGAAGTCCTGGATCCACGTCTCGTCGCGGCCATAGCGGACTGCTGCGTGCCAGGTGGGGATCAGGTCGACTTCGCGAGGTCCCCAGCTGACCCGGTCCCAGTCACACAACACGGCCCTCGGCGGTGTTGTGGAGTTGTCCCACAGAAGGTTGCCGGCCCAGGCGTCGCCGTGGATCAGCCCTTGGCCGAGGGGCCAGTCGAGTTCGCTGATCTGGGCGCGCACGTCGTGAACACGGTCGAGCAGCCATTCCCGTTCCTCCACCGAGATGGCGCCGCTGCCCGCGGGTGATGCGAGTGTCCGCTCAAGGGATTCGAGCGGTGTCCAGATCGGCAGACTGATCGGTGGCCGGCCCGCGTGGTGGAGTGCCTGGAGCAGTTGGCCCAGGTGGGCGGAGTTGAGTGATGCGCCGGAGCCGCGGTGTGGCTGCGGGTAGTAGGTCCAGAAGGTCACGGTGGTGACCGCATCGACTTCGACAAGGCCGACGTCGGGTAGCGGGGTGGTTGCTGCGAAGCCGTAGTCGCGACTGAGCCAGCTGGTGATGGTCTGGGTTGCTCGGAGACGCTCGGGGCTTTCGCTGCCGGTGGCGATCCTGGCGATCGCCGGTTCGCTGGGCAGGAGGTAGACGGCGTTGCTGTAGTGGTGGATGAGTTCCGCGCCGGCGACGTCGAGCTGCCGTTGCTCGCAGGCGATGCGGAGAGCTTCGTCGAGGGCGGTGACCACGGCGAGCACTCTAGGCCGTGGCCCCAACGAACTGCTGGAAGTCCTCCTCTACCCGCTGCACAGCAGGCGAGCTGCGGAACGGGACAAGCTGACGACGTACGGCGTTGATCGCGGCGAGGCCGCGGGCGCTGGTGAGGCGGCCGCCGATGGCAGTGCATCGGTCAACACCTTGCAGGCCATGTCGACGTCGGCACGCCCGCTGCTGGGATTGCGCTTGGTCGGCAGGTAGGAGGCGGCGAGTGTTGAGGTCGCGAGGACCTCCCGTCGCTGCATCCCGGCTGAGCTCTGCAGCACGGTGGGTGCGTGGAGCTGAACCTCGGCGGTCTGTCCTAGGTCGTGCGCGGTGTACATGAACTCCGCGGCCAGCTGCTCCTCGGTGAAGAACCGGATCCAGAATGGTTCGTCGTCCAGATCGGCCTGATTCAGCTCACGCTCAGCGGCTTTCATCGCGCGGGCGGTGGCGGCCTGGTCGCCGGCCAAACCGTGAGCTCGCGCTTGCAGCGCGCTACACCGAGCGGCGGTCGACGGCGAGCCACAGTCGCGGGCGGTGCAATGGCCGGCCTCGGCGAGGGCCAATGCTTCACTGGGCCGACCGAGGTCGTAGGCCTGCAGCGACATGTCGCCGAGGATGTGTGCACCGAGCGTGCGATCGCCGCTGGCCTTCGCGAGGCGAAGGGCCTGGATGTAGTAGCGCTGGCCGAGGCCCTGACGCGACGAGTCGAAGCACATGAAGCCGCCGAGGTCACACAGCCGTGCAGCCGCGGTAAAGAGTTGACGGCCGGTTTCGGCGTCGTAGGTACCCGCTAGCATCGGCGATACCCGTTGATCCATGAACTGGATCAGGGTCGATCGGGCATAACCGCCGCCGAGGTGGTGATCGGCGTCGGCGAACGAGCGGCACATCGACCACATCACCTCGACCTCGCTGCGCCCGATCCGTCGGCCACCGTTGTGTGAGGTGTCGCGGTCGACGGCGTCCGTCAGCCAGCGTCGGGCTGGATCGACGAGCGCGGCCGCGGCCCACGCGGCGTCGACGATGACCTGGCGACGCTGCATGTCTGCCCTCCACAAGCCGGCGACGGTGCCCACAGTGGACGCGGTGGTCGGGCTCCACTCAAGGCCGAGACTGTCGTCGACAGTGTCCGAGGCTTCGGACTGCGCAGCCAGGCCCCGCTTCGCCTGTTCTCGCTCGATCTGGACCCAGATTCGATGTAACGCACCTCCGGTGTCGAGGACCCGATCCAGACGGTGCGCCATGCTCGAGGATGGGATGCGCTCGCCCTTCTCGACCTTGGCGATCAGGGACCTGGAGTCGTGGCTGAGGTCACCGAGCCGCTGCTGGGACAGCCCGCGCACGTCTCGCCAATGGCGCAGTTCGGCGCCGAAGAACAGGCGGGCTGACTCCAACGCAGCTAGGTGCCGTGGTTCTTGACCCAAGCGGCCTCCCTCACCTTGTCCCCTGCGTACCTGTCGTCGCAGCGTCACAGACCGTGGTCGAAGGTTCATGGTCGCACGTCTGGCATGGGTACAGCCGCGTTGTACCCATGGGAAGTCTCGACCGGTCCTCACCGCACATCCAGACTCAGTCACGTAGCGCGACGATTCGCCTACTTCCACGGTCTGGGGACAACCTCACGACCCCTGATCGTGGACCTGCCAAGAGGCCACGACCGGGAGTTGACCGCGATGAGTGAGACGTCGTCGTGATCGGCCAACCGATGCCACTCGTCCTCGGCTACATGCGTCGATACCCGTTCATGCCCGACCACGAGGTCGGCCAGATGCAGCAGCACCTCGCGGCGATCGCAAGGGAGAACGGCTACACGCTCGGGACCGTGCATGTCGAAGAGCTCCCGACCGACCCACTCGCCTTCGAGACACTGCTCGCCGCGATAAGGGACCTCCGCGCGCCGGCCGTGATCGTTCCAACAAGCGCCCACCTCGGCCGGGCCGACGATCCCGGATCCAGATGGAGACTGCTCCAGCACGAGACCGAGGTCCGCATCCTCGTGGCTGGGGAACCACTGGTTATCTCCGCACGGCAATGCGGTGGTTGCTGTAGGTGCTCGGAGATCCGCTGCGAATACTGACGAATACGGCTGGGCACTGGAGTTGATGGCCGCCAATCCCGCCCGGCGGCGTACTCAGAAGGAGGGCTTCATGCTCATTCTCGGACTGATCCTGCTGTTGCTGGGATTCCTGTTGGGTGTCCCGGTCCTGTGGACCATCGGCATCGTCCTGCTCATCATCGGTGCTGTGCTGTTCCTGTTGGGATCGACCGGTCGTGCTGTCGGGGGACGCCGACACTGGTTCTGATCGTCTGAGGAGACGGGCCCCGCGAGCTTCCGGCTCGCGGGGCCCTGTTCTGTCGGAGGGGCTGGTTACGATGCGCCGGTATGAAGTACCTCGTGATGATCTTCGGCAATGCCGACGACTCCTGGACCGGTTCCGAGCAGGACCGGCAGGGGTTGCGTGACCTGATGACGTTGAAGGACGAGCTCGCCGCGACCGGCGAACTGGTCAGCGCGGAAGGCCTCACCTTTCCCAGCGAAGGCAGGATCGTGCAGATCCGCGACGACGTGCGGGTCGTCACCGACGGGCCGTTCGGCGAGGCCAAGGAACAGATCGCTGGCTTCTTCATGATCGATACCCCCGACGACGAACGGGCCCAGCAGATCGCCGCCAAGGTCTCCGCCCTGGTCGGCGACCGCGTCGAACTCCGCGGCACCGTCCTCACCGCGCCCTAGCGAGCGCACCGCAGAGCTCAGCACAAGCGAGGCCTCAACACCCGCAGGGATTCAGCACCAGCGGAGGATCACCTCGGCTAGCGCGTCCGGCCGGGTGATCATCGGCCAGTGCCCGCTGGCGATCGTGTCGACGTCGAAGCCAGGCGTCTCCGCCGTCACCGCCGGCTCACCAGGATCGTTGGCGCACACCACGTACGTGCGTGCTACCTTCTCCACCCCGCTGAGATCGGCCGGCGCCGGATCGGTGTACATGCCGATCGGCTGCGCTGTCCCGCGCGCCCGCAGATACTCGCGGTCCTCCGGGCTCAGCCCGTGGTCGCCGAACACCAAATCCAGCAAGAGGTCCGTCATCACCGGGATCTGCTCGTCCACGACGGTCTGCCGGATCGCGCCCTCCGTCTCCGGTCCCGCCACCTCGAACAGCGTCTTCCCCGCCACCGGAAGCACCCCGCCGATGTAGACCACTCGCCCGATCCGCTCCGGGATCCGGCTCGCCGCGATCGTCGCGGGAGCACCCGCGTACGAATGCGCCACCAGCACGACGTCCCGCAGGTCGGCGTACTCGATCGCGTGCACGATGTCGTCCGCGTTCAGGTTGAGCGTGGTCTCAGCCGAAGCCAGGTGATACCTGTCGCCGGTCCCGGTCAAGGTCAGCGGCAGCACCCGCTGCCCGGCCGCCTCGAGCAGCGGCGTCACCTTCTCCCACGCCCAACCGCCGAGGAACGAACCACCTATGAGGACGATCATCTGCTTGCTCCTTGTTTCGTTCGGTGCCTTACACCAAGCAAGCTACTGAGGATTGTGGACAGGTTTTGCCCTGTTTATGCTCGAGTTTGTGTCCAGACCCGCAACCCGCGTTCTAGCGCTCCTCGAGTTGCTGCAGGACCGCGGCCTGGTCTCCGCCGAAGAACTGGCCGACCGGCTCCGCACGGACGCCCGCACAGTGCGCCGCTACGTCACCGCCCTCCGCGAGATGGACATCCCCGTCGAGGCGGAACGAGGCCGGTACGGCGGCTACCGCCTGGCGCGCAGCTACCGCCTGCCACCGCTCATGCTGGGCGACGACGAGGCCGTAGCCGTCGCTGTAGCCCTGGCGGCTGTAGGTGATGCCGAGGACGTGACGGAGCCGTCCCCGACAGCCCGAGCCCTCGTGAAGCTCAACCGCGTCCTCCCGACCGCGCTACGCGAGCGTGTGAACGCCCTGATCTCCGGCACATCGGTAGTCGCCGACCGCAGGCCATCCGCGCAGCCAGAGCCCGAGGTGGCCCTCACCCTCGCCGCAGCCGTCCGGGCCAGGCACAGGATGCGCATAGAACACCGCTCGTACTCCGGGGAGCCGGTCGTGCGCGACGTGGACCCGCACGGGCTCGTGGTCCACGGCAAGCGCTGGTACCTCGTCGGGCACGACCACCTGCGCCAGGAAGTCCGTACGTTCCGTGTGGACCGGATCGGCCGGGCCACGGAGCTCGCCACTCGGTTCACCCCGCCTGACGGGTTCGACGTCGTGGCCCACGTGATGCACGGGCTCACCTTCGGAGCCTGGTCGCACCGCACCGAGATCTGGCTCGACACCGACCTGCAGACGGCGCGTGCAAGTCTCCCGCTGACTGCGGGAGATCTGCACGAAGACCCGGATGGTGGCGTCGTTCTGATGAGCGGTGCGGAGGACCTTGCCGCCATGGCGAGGATGCTGTCGGGCCTGCCGTGGCACTTCGCAGTACGGCAACCGATGGAGTTGGCGGAGGCAGTCAAGGAGCACTACGAGTGGCTGGCGACCTCCGTGGCCAACTGCGGGCGATCGGCGGAACGCTTGCCCAGCAAGGCGGTTCCGAGCAGGCCGACTGCGATGAAGGCACAGCAAGCGGTGAACGCGACCTTGTATCCGTGGACGAGTTCGGCAGGGGACGAGCCGGGCGTGTGAGCGACGGCCACCGCGGAGAGCGCCGCGATCCCGACGGCGCCGCCGATCTGGAACGTCGCGTTCTGCAGACCCGAGGCGACTCCGGAGTCCTCGCCGGCGACATCGCTCAGCGCGGCGATGGCTCCGGCCACCGAACCGGCACCAAGTCCTGCCCCGAAGATCGTCAGCCCCCAGAACGCCGTCTCGAAGTAGCCCGAGTCGGCAGTCATCCGGCTCATCACCGTGCTGCCGATGCCGGCGACCACGAGTGCCGCGGCCGCGACCGGGCGGGGGCCGATCCGGGTCACCAGGTTCTGCCCCAGGATGGAACCGCCGACCGCGGCAGCCGCCAGTACCGATGACATCAGGCCGTACCGGATCGCCGAAGTACCGAGCGCCAACTGGGCGTACTGCGTGTAGATGAAGTTCAACCCGAACGCCGCCAGGCCCCAGGTCATCCCGATCAGGTTGCCGCCGACTACTGCACGCGAGCGGAAGAGCCGCAGCGGTACGAGCGGTGCGGACGACCTCTGCTCGACCAGGACGAACAACGCGAACAGCGTGGCCGAGAGGAGCGCCAGCAGCGTGGTGCGTCCCGCCGACGAGGTCGGCGCCTCGATCACGGCGTACACGAGAACGATCAGGGCGGCGGTCACGGTCACAGCGCCGGTGACGTCGAACCCGCGCCGGCCCGGGCCGCGGCTGTCCTTCAGCAGGGTGGGTGCCAGCACCGCCACGAGCAGGCAGACCGGCACGTTGATGAAGAAGATCCACTCCCAGCCGAGTCCGTCCGTGACCGGCCCGCCGATCAGCGACCCCGCAGTACCGCCGACGCCGCTGGTGGCTCCCCAAATGCCGAGCGCCTTGTTGCGCTCTGCCCCGTCTGGGAACGTCGTCATCACGATCGACAACGCACTGGGAGCCAGTACTGCGGCCGCGATGCCCTGCAGCCCTCGGGCGAACACCAGCGCGTCGCCGGTCCAGGCGAACCCGCAGAGCAGCGAGGAAGCGGCGAAGAGCAGCAGTCCGGCGATGAACACCCGGCGGCGCCCGAGCAGGTCGGAGATGCGCCCGCCGAGCAGGAGCAACCCGCCGAACATCAGCGCGTAGCCGCTCGGCACCCACTGCACGCCGCCGGTGGAGAAGGTCAGTTCGCGCTCGATCGACGGCACCGCGACGAGGACGATCGACGCGTCCAGGATGATCATGAACCCGGCCAGGCACAGCAGGGCCAGCGCGAACCAGCGCTTCGGATCAGGAGCGTTCTGCATGGTGGTCGTCCTCCAGTACTCCGGACGCCCGGGCTGGGCGTCTCACACCGGGGACGTCGGCTCCGTCCGGACCACCTCGACATTTCGATCAGGAACCGTTTCTGTCGAGATCAGGGGGTCCGGTTCCGACGTACCGGGTGAGAGGGGGTCACAACGGCCTCCGCGACCGTCAGGATGGTGCCCGTGAAGTACATGCTGCTGATCTACAGCAACCCGGAGAGCTGGGCGGGTCTGTCCGCCGAGCAGCGCGAAGCTCTGGGCCGCTCGCACGAGGAGCTGAGCCGGGAACTCACCGAGCACGGCCTGTTGGTCAGCTCGGCCGGTCTCGCCGACCCGATCACCACCCGGACGGTCTCGGTGCGCGACGACATCCCCACCACCACCGACGGCCCGTACGCCGAGGCCAAGGAACACCTGGCCGGCTTCTACCTGGTGGAGTGCGAGAACATCGACCAGGCGATCGACTACGCCGCCCGAATGCCGGACGCGAAGTACGTCGCCGTGGAGGTGCGGCCGGTGATGGACAGTTCCGGGCTGGAGATGTGAGCGGGTTCGAGCTGCTGCTGCGGGAAGAGACCCCGCAGGTGCTCAGTGCGCTGGTGCGGCACTACGGCCACTTCGACCTGGCCGAGGAGGCCGTCCAGGAGGCGCTGCTCGCGGCTGCCCAGCAGTGGCCGGAGGAGGGGGTCCCGGACAACCCGCGCGGCTGGTTGATCCGCGTCGGCTCGCGGCGGTTGACCGACCTGCTGCGGAGCGAGTCCGCTCGCCGCAAGCGTGAGGAGAACGCCGCCAATCTGGCCGCGCCGGAAGAGTTCGTTGCCGCAGGCCCTGAAATCGACGATCCGGGTGGTCAGGACGACACCCTCACTCTCTTGTTCCTGTGTTGCCATCCGGCGCTGTCTCCGGCCTCTCAGATCGCTTTGACCTTAAGGGCTGTCGGCGGTTTGAGCACGGCGCAGATCGCTGCCGCTTTTCTGGTGCCCGAGTCAACGATGGCGCAGCGGATCAGTCGCGCGAAGCGCAGTATCAAGCAGGCGGGCAGCTCCTTCGAGATGCCACCCGAGGCTGAGCGCGACGCCCGGATGGGTGCTGTGCTGCATGTCCTCTACCTGATCTTCAACGAGGGCTACACCGCCTCGTCCGGCACCGATCTGCACAGTGCAGAGCTGACGACCGAGGCCATCCGGCTGGTTCGCGGTGTCCGCCGGCTGCTGCCCGATGACGGTGAGGTCGCCGGACTGCTGGCGTTGATGCTGCTGACCGATGCGCGCCGGCCTGCTCGTACCGAGCCTGACGGCCGGCTGATCCCGCTGGCCGAGCAGGACCGCTCGCGCTGGAACAAGGCTGCCATCGAGGAGGGCGACGCGCTCGTCACCGACGCGCTCTCTCGGACCCAGCTGGGGCCGTACCAGGTGCAGGCCGCGATCGCCGCCGTGCACGGGACCGCGGAGCGGGCCGAGGACACCGACTGGCCGCAGATCGTCGCGCTCTACCAGGTGCTGGAACAGATCTCCGACAACCCGATGGTGCGGCTCAACCACGCCGTCGCGGTGTCGATGGCGACCGGCCCGAAGGAAGGCCTGGCGCTGCTCGAGCCGCTCGAGTCCGACCACCGGATGACCGACCACCACCGCCTCGAGGCCGTCCGCGCGCACCTGCTGGAGATGTCGGGTGACCTCGACGGCGCCCGGGCGGGCTACCTGCTGGCGGCCCGTCGTACGACGTCCATTCCCGAGCGCCACTACCTGCAGTCCAAGGCGGACCGGCTCAACCCTTCCTGAGCCCTCGTACCCCGAGTCGCGCTGTCCGGGGAGTTGTGTCAGTTTTGAGGGGTGGACCTCACCAAGGCGTCGCTGCTCCGCGAGATGCTGACCGGCACCGAGCTCGGCAGCCGGACCACCGAGTTCGCCCACTCGCTGCGCAGGTTCACCACCCGCACCGGCGGGCTGATGCTGTTCGGCCCACCTGAGGACGAGCCGTGGCACCTGACCGCGCACCTCGACGACGAACTCCACGGCGCGGGCATCGAAGACATCCGCCCGGCCCTGGTCCGCTGGGCGCCACCGCCGGACGCGCCGCCGCACCTGTCGATCGGCCTCGACCGGCTCCGCGAGGCAGGCCGGGGCGAGTCGCTCCTGGTCGTCGCCGAGAACGCCCCGGCGGACACCCTGCTCGAACGGATCGACGACGTACGCCGCCGCGGTACGACCATCTTCAGCATCGACAACGGCAACAAGGACCTGGCCTCGCTCTCGCACGAGTCGCTCGTGCCGGAACTGCTGGTGCCGAACAGCTTCGGCGCCGGCTGGGTGAGCCACCCGGTGGGCCAGGACCACGACGAGCCGGACGACGGGCGGCACGCAGTACCGGAGGAGACGCTGACTGCTTTGCGCGACGCGGTCGCCGGCTTCGAGATGACCCAGCACCTGGTCAGCCTGGCCGTGGCCGACGATGACGTCCTCCAATCCCGGTGGCGCCTCCGCCTCCGGAACTTCATCGAACGCATCAGCGGCGAACCCGCCTGACTTTCCCTGGTTGGGAGTCCGATCAGTCGGTGAGGAATAGGGCCGCGAGCAGCGGGTAGCGAGTCCTCATCTCGCTGTGGTCGTCGAAGTCGAAGTTCTCGCCCATCGGCACGTCCGGGGTGTCGATGCCGGCCGCCTCGACCGCTTCCCAGTAGCCCTTGTCCGAGCCGGTCGAGGACTCGTAGGCGTTCACCGCGACACTGAGCATGCCCTCGCCGTCGAAGCCCTCGAACTCCTCACCCAGGTCCTCGTCGACCACATCGGCGAGCGAGTCCGCGTCGGCCAGCGCGGCATCCCAGACCTCCTGCCCCTGGGCGACCAGCCAGCCGCGGAAGTAGTCGAACCCGTCGTCCGACGCCCCGCCGTTGATCAGGTACGCCGCGCCCCAGAGCTCCTGGCGGTACGCATCGGCCTGCAGACGCTCGAACTCGACCCCGAACCCGGCGATCTCCTCAGCCGCCAGCTGACCGAGCGCCTTCGTCAACGAGTCGGCGACCCCGTCAGGATCCGCGACCGTGTCATCCACCTCAGCCCGAGCCGACTCGACAAGCTCCCAGAACCCATCCCTGTCCACCCCGAAATCGTGTCACGAAACCCGGTCCACCAGCAGCCCGAGGTCTCCAGTTTCGGACATCGGTGGTGGATCCGGTTTCGTGCGCCTGGGTTCACCAGGCTTCGTCCAGGAGGGTTCTGAGGTTGGTGGGGAGTGTGAGGTGGGCACCAGCGAGGGCGGTTCGGAGGTAGGTGGGGGTGCTCATGCCGACGATGGGGGTGACGGCGGGGGAGCCGCCGGCGAGCCAGGCGATGACCACCTCGCTGCGGGTGACGCCCAGTTCGGCGGCGACCTTGGACAGGACCTCCAGGCGCCGCGTCGTACCGGGGTGGTCGAAGGCTTCCTGGATCGGGCGGTCCTCGCGTTCGTAGCCGCCGGACATCAGCGGGCTGTAGGCGAACAACTCCTGCTCCGGGTTGCGGTCGGCGTAGTCGAGCACCTCGTCGGTGATCCAGCCGAACCGGTGGTCGTGCGCGTTGTCCCGGACGAACGGCCTCGGCTGCAGGTACGAGTACCGCAGTTGCAGGGCAGTCGGGCCTTCGACGCCCTGCGCGAGGGCCAGTCCGCGCATCCGCTCGACCCGCCACAGCGCGTAGTTCGACAGCCCGATCCGGCCGATCGTGCCGGCCTTCGCGTGCTTGCCGAAGGCGGCGACGGTCTCCTCCAGCGGGGTGGTGAGGTCGTCGCGGTGGGCCCAGTACAGGTCGATGTGGTCGATGCCGAGCCGGCGAAGCGAGGTCTCCAGCGCGGCGTCGATCACCTTCTCGCTCAACCCCTCCGTGTGGTCGGGGAAGCTGCCCGGCCACAGCGGCTCGCAGCCGACCTTCGTGGCGAGCTTGACCCGGTCGCGAACACCGGGCCGGGCCGCGAACCAGCGGCCGAGCAGTTCCTCGCTCTGACCGCCGCGGCCGCTCGGGACCTGCCAGAACGAATAGCAGTTGGCCGTGTCGATCCAGACGCCGCCGGCGTCGACGTACGCATCCAGCAGGGCGAACGAGGTCTTCTCGTCGATCCGGCTGCCGAACTCCATCGCTCCGAGAGCGATCTTCATCTCTGTCATGTGCTGCACCCTCTGAACTGGAGTCCACTCAAGGTCAATAGGCATATCCGAGAAATGAGACGATCGGTTTCGCATCATGGACATTCATGTCAGACTGAGCGCATGGAGGAGTACCTGGCCGAAGACGACGTGATCGACGTTTCGCATCCCGCCATCACCGCGCTCGCCGCCCGCCTCCGCCGCGACAACCCCGGTACTACGGACTTCGCGCGCGCCGCCTTCGACTTCACCCGCGACGAGGTGAACCACTCGATGGACGTCGGTGATCCGCGCGTCACGGTCAAGGCGTCGGAGGTCCTCGAGCACCGCACCGGGTTGTGCTTCGCCAAGTCCCACCTGCCGACGGCTGTGCTGAGAGCCGGGGGAGTTCCCGCGGGACTTTGCTACCAGCGGCTCTCCAACGGCAAGGGCGGCCACTTCCTGCACGGCATGGTCGCGGTCAACCTCGACGGCACCTGGTACCGGCAGGACCCGCGCGGCGACAAGCCCGGCGTGACCAGCGAGTTCTCCCTCGACGAGGAGCGCCTCGCCTACCAGCCGGACCCGGCGCTCGACGAAGCCGATCTCGACGAGATCCTCACCGCACCGGATCCAGGCGTCGTCGCAGCCCTCCGCGGCGCCGACAACGTCGTCGACCTGGTCCGCAACGACGGGCTCCCGGCGCACCTCGCGTAGCGGTCTGGTTTCCCTCGGCCTCGGGCCGGCTTCCCATACCGCCGTCCGCAGGGGTACGACGGTCAGCAGGCCGGCCTGAGCCCAAGGGAAACCAAACCGGAGCGCTTGCCTGTACGGCGCGCGCGGGGTGCCTGGGTTGTCAGGTGGTGCCGCGGGTTGAGGTGCGGACGATGAGTTCGGGGGTGAAGGTGACCCGTTGGTGCTCGTGGTCCGGGTTGCTCGACTCGTCGAGGAGCAGTTCGGCGGCCCGGCGGCCGAGGAGTTGGCGGGGCTGGCGGACCGAGGTGAGCGGCACCGCGGCGGCCGCGGCGAACTCGATGTCGTCGTAGCCCACGATGGCCAGATCCTCCGGTACCCGCAGTCCCAGGCTCACGCACTGCTGCAGCAAACCCAAGGCCAGCAGGTCATTCGCGCAGAATGCGGCGGTCGGGCGGCGATCCGCCCGCAGCCCGGCAAGTCGTTGCCCAGCGCCCCTACCCTCAGCGACCGTCAGAGCGCCGGTGAGTACGTCGACCAGGCTGTCTGCCGGCAGGCCCGCGTCCTCGACCGCTCGCCTGGCACCCTCGCGGCGGTCCGTCACCTGGCCGATCGTGTTCGGTCCACCGACGAACGCGACCCGCTGATGGCCGAGCTCGATCAGGTGGGACAGGGCGATCTCGCCGCCGAGTACGTCGTCCACCGCGACCGAGCAGTGCTCGTCGTCGTCGATCGCCCGGTCCACCAGGACCACGGGCGTGCCGCGGGAGGGGAGTTTGCGCAGCCGCGAGGAGTCGGGGTCGATCGGCGTGATCAGCACGCCCTGGACCCGTTGCTGCTCGAGCAGGTCGAGGTAGTCCGCCTCGCGTGCCGCGTCCTCGTTGCTGTTGCAGAGGAAGACCGATAGACCGGCTGCCTGAGCAGCCTCCTCCACGCCGCGGGCGACGTCGGTGAAGAACGGGTTGCCGGCGTCGAGCATCAGGTAGGCGAGGATCCGGCTGCTGCCGGCGCGCAGTTGCCGGGCCGACTCGTTCCGGACGAAGCCGAGTGACGCCATCGCGGCCTCGACCTTCGCACGCGTCGTCGGGCTGACCATCTCCGGCCGGTTCAGCACGTTCGACACCGTGCCCAGCGACACCCCGGCCGCCGCCGCGACATCCTTCACACCCGCCGCCGCGCGGGTCACCCGCCCGGGCCGCAGTCGCCGCGCCTGCCGCCGCACACTCGGACTGACCGCCCGCTCAGCGCGCTCCGCCCGCCCCGCCGGATCCGCCGTTCGCCCGGGACGATCGCCCCGCCCCGCGGGGTCTGTCGCTCGCCCGGAGCGACCGCCGGCCGCGTCCGCAGTACGGGGTGGGCGGCCGGTGCCGGGATCAGGAGTCTTGCGGGCACGGTCCGCTGCGCCACTCGGTGTCACGCGGCCTCCCCGGTTTGAAACGTGATAGGGGACGAAGCGTACCCCCGCCCTGTGGTGTTCCTCAGTCTCATCCTGTGGTTTCCCACCCGATTCGGCCCGAACCCTTGACGACCGGATGCGGCCAAGCTTACTTTCTTGCAATCTCGTTGAAACCTTTCAGCAATCCACTCACCCAGCAGCCAGTGATCACCCAGGGGCGACCCCCGAGCGACCGGAGGCGGACATGCCGGACCAGGCGCCGTTGCTGCGTGTGCGTGAGGTGTCGAAGTCGTTCGGCGCCGTCGCCGCGGTGCAGAAGGTCTCGTTCGACCTGTACGGCGGCGAGGCGCACGCGCTGGTCGGCGAGAACGGCGCAGGCAAGTCCACCATCGTGAAAATGCTCGCCGGGGTGCATCGCCCGGACGCCGGCACGTTCGAGCTGGACGGCTTCCCGGTCGAATTGCACACCCCGGCCGACGCCAAGGCGGCCGGCATCGCGGTGATCTACCAGGAGCCGACGCTGTTCCCCGACCTGACCGTCGCGGAGAACATCGCGATGGGCCGCCAGCCACTGGGTCGTTTCAAAACCATCGACCGGACGGCGATGCTGCGTGAGGCCGCGCAGCTCTTCACCCGGCTCGGGGTGTCGATCGAGCCGAACCGTCCGGCGCGAGGTCTGTCGATCGCCGACCAGCAACTCGTCGAGATCGCCAAGGCGATCTCCGCGGACGCCCGGGTGGTCGTGATGGACGAGCCGACCCGGGCGCTCACCGGCGTCGAGGTCGAGCGGTTGTTCGCGGTCGCGAGGTCGCTGCGGGACGACGGCGCCGCGCTGGTGTTCATCGACCGAGTTCACCGCCGCCAACATCGACCAGTTCGACTTCTGAGCCCGGGGATCTCGTGAACCGCTACTGCTTCTGCCTCCAGGTCAAGCCGGACCGGCTGGACGAGTACGTCGAACGGCACCGCGACGTGTGGCCCGACATGCAGGCCGCGCTCCGCGACTCCGGCTGGCACAACTACTCGCTCTTCCTCCGCGACGACGGACTGCTGATCGGGTACGTCGAGGCCGACGACCTGGAGGCGGCGCAGAAGGCGATGGCGGCCACCGAGGTGAACACCCGCTGGCAGGCCGAGATGACCGAGTTCTTCACCGGCCAAGAAGAAGGCACCGAAGGCCGCCCGCCGGACGAGTCGTTCGTGCTGCTGCCCGAGATCTTCCATCTGACCCCGAATACCGAGGATTGACATGACCAGCGTGACTGAAGCCCTCAGCCGTCAGGAGATCGAACTCCCCTCGTGGGCGTTCGGCAACTCGGGGACCCGGTTCAAGGTGTTCAGCCAGCCCGGCGTGCCCCGCTCCCCGCAGGAGAAGATCGCCGACGCCGCGGTGGTGCACAAGCACACCGGGGTGGCGCCGAGCGTCGCGCTGCACATCCCGTGGGACAAGGTCGACGACTACGCCGAGCTGGCGGCCTATGCCAAGGAGCAGGGCGTCCGGCTGGGGGCGATCAACAGCAACGTCTTCCAGGACGACGACTACAAGCTCGGTAGCGTCACCAACCCGGACCCGCGGATCCGGCGGAAGGCGACCGACCACCTGCTCGAGTGCATCGACATCATGGACGCCACCGGGTCGCGCGACCTGAAGCTGTGGTTCTCCGACGGCACGAACTATCCCGGGCAGGACGACCTGTGGGACCGGCAGGACCGGCTCTCGGAAGCGCTGCACGAGGTGTACGAGCGGCTCGGCGACGACCAGCGGCTGCTGCTCGAGTACAAGTTCTTCGAGCCGGCCTTCTACGCGACGGACGTGCCGGACTGGGGCACGTCGTACGCGCACTGCCTGGAGCTCGGGCCGAAGGCGACCGTGTGCATCGACACCGGGCACCACGCGCCGGGCACGAACATCGAGTTCATCGTCGCGTTCCTGCTCCGGGCCGGCAAGCTCGGCGCGTTCGACTTCAACAGCCGGTTCTACGCCGACGACGACCTGATGGTGGGTGCGGCGGACCCGTTCCAGCTTTTCCGGATCATGAACGAGATCGTCCGCGGTGACGCGCTCGACCCGGACCGCGGGATCGCCTTCATGCTCGACCAGTGCCACAACATCGAGGCGAAGATCCCGGCGATCATCCGCTCGGTGATGAACGTCCAGGAGGCAACCGCGAAGGCGCTGCTGGTCGACCGCGACGCACTTCGCAAGGCCCAGCAGGAAGGTGACGTGCTGGCCGCGAACGCGGCGCTGATGGACGCCTTCAACACCGACGTCCGGCCGCTGCTGGCCGACCTGCGGACCGCGCAGGGTTTGGACCCGGACCCGGTCGCGGCCTACCACCGCACCGGCTACTTCGAGCAGATCAGCAAGGACCGAGCCGACGGCCAGCAGGCCGGATGGGGAGCATGAGAGTGAGCGAGACCGCAGCCGAGCTTGTTGCTAGGAGCAACAGACTGGGCGCCGACCCGCGCAACACCAACTACGCGGGTGGCAACACGTCCGCGAAAGGCACGGCCACCGACCCGGTGACCCAGCAGCCAGTCGACCTCGTCTGGGTCAAGGGCTCCGGCGGCGACCTCGGAACGCTCACCGCCGCAGGCTTGGCCGTACTGCGTCAGGACCGGCTGAACGCGCTCGTCGAGGTCTACCCCGGGGTGGACCGTGAGGACGAGATGGTCGCGGCGTTCGACTACTGCCTGCACGGCAAGGGAGGAGCCGCGCCCTCGATCGACACCGCCATGCATGGTCTGGTGGACGCGCCGCACGTGGACCACCTGCACCCGGACTCCGGGATCGCGCTGGCCACCGCGGCCGACGGCGAGAAGCTGACGGCCGAGTGCTTCGGCGATCGGGTCGTCTGGGTGCCCTGGCGGCGGCCCGGGTTCCAGCTCGGCCTGGACATCGCCCAGGTGAAGAAGGACAACCCGCAGGCGATCGGCGTCATCCTCGGCGGTCACGGCATCACCGCCTGGGGTGACACCTCCGCGGAGTGCGAGGCGAACTCGCTGGAGATCATCCGCACCGCCGAGCTTTTCCTCGCGCAGAACGGAAAGCCCGACCCGTTCGGACCTGTGGTACCTGGGTTCGAGGCGTTGCCGCCGGCCGAGCGGAAGCAACGGGCTGCTGCGTTGGCGCCGCTGATTCGCGGGCTGGCTTCGACGGACAACCCGCAGGTCGGGCACTTCACTGACTCCGACGTGGTGCTGGAATTCACGGCGCGGGAACGCCTGGCGGAGTTGGCCGCGCTCGGCACGTCTTGCCCGGACCACTTCCTCCGGACCAAGGTGCGCCCGCTCGTCCTGGACCTGCCGCCCTCGGCCTCGATCGAGGAGGCGTCCACCAGACTGCGGGAGCTGCACCTGCTCTACCGCGAGGACTACGCGGCCTACTACGACCGGCACTCGACGCCGGACAGTCCGCCGATGCGCGGCGCCGACCCGGCGATCGTGCTCGTCCCCGGGGTCGGCATGTTCAGCTTCGGCAAGGACAAGCAGACCGCCCGCGTCGCCGGTGAGTTCTACGTCAACGCCATCAACGTGATGCGCGGCGCCGAGGCCGTCTCGACGTACGCGCCGATCGACGAGAGCGAGAAGTTCCGGATCGAGTACTGGGCGCTCGAGGAGGCCAAGCTGCAGCGGATGCCCAAGCCGAAGCCACTGGCCACCCGGGTCGCGTTCGTGACGGGCGGTGGTTCCGGTATCGGCAAGGCCATCGCCCACCGGCTCGCCGCGGAGGGCGCATGCGTGGTCGTCGCCGACCTTGACGCGGCCGCGGCCGAAGCGGTCGCCAAGGAGATCGGCAGCACCGATCAGGCCGTTGCCGTGAGCGCCGACGTGTCGAACGGCGACGCTGTCGACCGCGCGATGCAGGAGGCCGTGCTGGCCTTCGGTGGCGTCGACCTGGTCGTCAACAACGCCGGTCTCTCGATCTCCAAGCCGCTGCTGGAGACGACCGAGAAGGACTGGGACCTGCAGCACGACGTGATGGCGAAGGGGTCGTTCCTCGTCTCCCGCGCGGCCGCGAAGGTTCTGATCGACCAGGGCATCGGCGGTGACATCGTCTACATCTCCAGCAAGAACGCGGTGTTCGCCGGGCCGAACAACGTCGCGTACGGCGCCGCCAAGGCGGACCAGGCGCACCAGGTCCGGCTGCTCGCGGCCGAGCTCGGGGAGCACGGGATCCGCGTCAACGGCGTGAACCCCGACGGCGTCGTCCGCGGTTCGGGCATCTTCGCCAAGGGCTGGGGCGCCCAGCGCGCCGCGGTGTACGGCGTACCGGAGTCGGAGCTGGGCGCGTTCTACGCGCAGCGCACGCTGCTCAAGCGCGAGGTGCTGCCGGAGCACGTGGCCGCGGCCGTCTTCGCTCTGGCCGCTGGGGACCTGTCCCACACCACCGGCCTGCACGTACCCGTCGACGCCGGCGTTGCCGCCGCCTTCCTGCGCTGAGGAGGAATCACCATGTGGAGCAGTGACCCGAGTCGCTCGGTCGACGGGAGCGGCGACCTGCCGTGGGTCGAACCGCGTAAGACCCGGATCGGCCTCGTCGCTGGGGGGCTGGGCGCGTACTGGCCGCAGTTCCCCGACTTGTTGCCGCAGTTGCAGGCCTCGGCGCGGCGGGTGTCGGAGCGGTTCTCCGAGCTCGACTGCGAGGTGGTGGACGTCGGGTTCATCTCCGACGCTTCCGAGGGATCCGCAGCAGCCGAGAAGCTGAGGTTGGCCGACTGCGACCTGATCGTCGGGTTCCTGACCACCTATATGACCGCGTCGATGCTGGTCCCGGTCGCTCAGCGCAGCGGTGCTCCGGTCCTACTGCTCAACCTGCAGCCGACCGAGGCGATGGACCACGCGTCGTTCGACACCGGCGCCTGGCTCGCGTACTGCGGCGCCTGCCCACTGCCGGAGATGGCGAACGCCTTCGAGCGCTGCGGCATCGACTTCCGCTCGGTCTCCGGGTACGTCGAGGACGAGCGCGCGTGGGCCCGGATCGAGCGGTGGCTCAAGGCGGCGGGAGTCCGGGCTGCGCTGCGGCACGGCCGACACGGCCTGCTCGGGCATCTCTACCCCGGCATGATGGACGTGATCACCGACCCGACCCTGGTCTCCGCGCAGCTCGGCGGGCACGTCGAGATCTTGGAGATCGACGACTTGCGGGTCCGGGTGGAGAAGGTCACCGAGGCCGAGACCGAGGCCCGGATGAAAGTCGCCCAGGACGTCTTCACGCTGGACGACTCCGTGGTCGAGGACGACTTCCGCTGGGGTGCCACCGTCTCGGTCGCGCTGGACCGGCTGGTCGAGGACTTCGAGCTCGACACGCTCGCCTACTACCACCGCGGACTCGACGGCGAGGCGCACGAACGGGTCGCCGCCGGGATGATCCTCGGCGCCTCGCTGCTGACGGCCCGGGGAGTCCCGGCCGCGGGTGAGTACGAGCTGCGCACTTCGTTGGCGATGCTGGTGATGGACAAGCTCGGCGGCGGTGGTTCGTTCACCGAGCTGCAGGCGCTCAACTTCAACGACAACGTGGTCGAGATGGGGCACGATGGCCCGGCCCACCTCGCCATCAGCGCGAAGAAACCCTTGCTGCGAGGGCTCGGGGTGTACCACGGCAAGCGTGGCTGGGGTGTCTCCGTCGAGTTCGACGTGAAGCACGGACCGGTGACCGCGCTCGGGCTCGGGCAGCTCCGGGACGGGTCGTTCAAGCTGATCGCGTCCGAGGGCACGGTCGTTCCGGGGCCGTTGCTGCAGATCGGGAACACCACCTCCCGCGTCGACTTCGGGTGCGACCCCGGTGAGTGGACCGACGCGTGGTCGGCCTCCGGGGTGGCGCACCACTGGGCGCTCGGCACCGGTCATCGCGTGGCCGAGCTGAAAGCGGTCGCTGACCTGCTCCACCTCGATCTCACCGTCGTCGACCCGCGGTGAGCAGGAGGAGAAGCACGTGACTCTGAGACTCGCTGCGGTAGACCTGGGCGCTTCGAGCGGCCGGGTGATGCTCGGCCGCGTCGGCCCGGACGAGCTGGAGCTGACAGAGGTCCACCGCTTCTGGAACGGCCCGGTCCGCCTGGGCAACACCCTGCACTGGGATGTCCTCCACCTGTACCGCGAGACGCTGGTCGGCCTCCGCAAGGCGGCTGCCGTCGCGGGCGGCGCTGGAGGTGGGCTGGATGGGCTCGGGATCGACTCCTGGGCGGTCGACTACGGGTTGCTCGACGGGGCTGGCAGGCTGCTCGGGAACCCCGCGCACTACCGGGACGCGCGGACCAACGGTGTGATGGAGCGGGTCCTGCAGACCATTCCCGCCGACGAGTTGTACGCCGTGACCGGGCTGCAGCAGCTTCCGTTCAACACGATCTACCAGTTGGTCGCGGAAGGGGATCTGGATCGCGCGGAGACGCTGCTGATGATCCCGGACCTATTGGCCTACTGGCTGACTGGCAAGCTCGGCGGGGAGGCGACGAACGCCTCGACCACACAGCTGTACGACGTCCGCGCGCACGAATGGAGCGAGACGCTCGCCGCGCGGGCCGGAGTACCGGTGAGGTTGTTGCCGGACCTGCGGGAGGCCGGGGACGTGATCGGGCCGCTGCTGCCTGCGGTGGCCGAGGACGCCGGACTGGATCCGGCGACTCCCGTGATCGCGGTGGGATCGCACGACACCGCGTCGTCGGTGGTCGCCGTGCCTGCGGCGGAGGGGGAGCGGTTCGCCTACATCTCCTCGGGGACCTGGTCGTTGGCGGGGTTGGAGCTGGACGAACCGATCCTCAGCGACGAAGCGCAGCAGGCGAACTTCACCAACGAAGGCGGCGTCGACGGCCGGATCAGGTTCCTCAAGAACGTGATGGGCCTGTGGATCCTGCAGGAGTGCCTGCGGGTCTGGGGGACCGACGATCTGCCCGGGCTGTTGGGCGAGGCCGCGGCCGCGTCGGCGTACGCAGTACTGATCGATCCGGACGATCCGAGTTTCCTTGCCCCAGGCAACATGCCGGCTCGGATCGCGGAGTTCTGTGCGAAGTCCGGGCAGGAGCCGCCGCCATCGAAGGCGGCCACCGTCCGGTGCATTCTCGAGAGTCTGGCGCTCGCCTACCGCCGCACGCTCCGGCTGGCGCAGACCGTGGCCGACCGTGAGATCGACGTGGTGCACGTGATCGGCGGGGGTTCCCGCAACGAACTGCTCTGCCAACTGACCGCTGACGCTTGCGGCCTGCCGGTTCTCGCGGGACCGGTGGAGGCGTCCGCCCTGGGTAACGTGCTCGTCCAGGCACGCGCCCTCGGCGCTCCGCTGCCCGACCTGACCGCGATGCGCGCGCTGGTGCGCGCCACCCACGAACTGCGGCGCTACGAGCCGCAGGGCAAACCGGCCGACTGGGACGCCGCCGAGTCCCGGGTGTTCGGAGGTTCCGGATGACCGTCCTTCACAGCGAGACCCTGCCCAGCACGCGACGGGCCCTCCACCGCGAGACCCGCCACCGCGAGATCAGCCACGACGACCTCCAGCTCCTCCGACTGCTCGCGACCGGGTTGCCGGTGGAGTCGGTCGCGCGCCGGCTCGACCTGTCCGAGCGGACCGTCCGCCGCCGGACCCGCGCCGCCTGCGACCGCCTCGGCTTCGGCACCGCGATGGAAGCCATCGTCTGGGCTGCCCGCCGCGGCCTCCTCTGACCCCTCCCTCCCGACCCGAAGTACGACACATCCCCTGTTCTCCCCCAGCAGATCCGCCCGTCTCTGTGAGGAGTCAGCCCCGATGTCGCTTCGCTCCCGCCTGACCTGCCTGCTGGCAGCCGGCCTGCTCCTGACCCCGTTGCTGCCTGCCACCGCGGCACCGCCTGCTCACCCAAGATCCCCCGTGCCCCAGAACCTGAAGGCGAACAACCTCACCAACCTCCTCGGTATCGCCCCCGGTGCGCCCCGCCTGAGCTGGCAGCTCGACGGCAGCCGCCGGGGGACCAGCCAAACCCGCTACGAGATCCGGGTCCAGCACAACGCGACTGCTTCCGGCTATGACCCTTCCCTCGTTGACGTCTGGTCGCTGCCGATGCCCTGAAATGCAGGACGCTGCTGGTCGGCGTCAGATCAGGTAGCGGAACTCGGCGGAGTCGGGCTTGATCCGTTCGATGTCCAGCGGCGCGGCGTCCATCCGGTCCAGCAGGACGGAGAGGTCGCCGGGCCGGCCGATCTCGATGCCGACCAGCGCGACACCAGTCTCGCGGTTGTTGCGCTTCACGTACTCGAACAGGGTGATGTCGTCGTCCGGGCCGAGCACCCCGTCGAGGAACTGCCGCAGCGCGCCCGGCTCCTGGGGGAACGTCACCAGGAAGTAGTGCTTCAGGCCCTCGTGCACCAGTGAGCGTTCGAGGATCTCGCCGTACCGGCTGACGTCGTTGTTGCCACCCGACAGCAGGCAGACCACCGTCTCACCGGGCTTCACCTCGACGCTGTGGCCCAGAGCCGCGGCGGATAAGGCTCCAGCGGGCTCGGCGATCAACCCGTCGGTCTGGTAGAGCTCCAGCATCTCGGAGCACACCAGGCCTTCGGGCACCGAGGTCATCTCCACGCCCGCCGCCGAGACCAACGGCAATGTCACCTCGCCTACCCGCCGAACCGCGGCGCCATCGACGAAGCTGTCCAGGTGCGGCAAGGTCACCGGTTCCCCTGCAGCCAAAGCCGCAGCCATACTCGCCGCCCCACCAGGCTCGACCCCAACAACCCGTACTCCGGGGTGGCGCTCCGCCAGCCACGTCGCAACGCCCGCGATCAACCCGCCACCACCAACGGGTACCACCAGTACGTCTGGCGTCTGGCCGAGCTGATCCACCAGTTCGACCGCGAGAGTCCCTTGTCCTGCGACGGTTCGGGGATCGTCGAAGGCGGGAACCAGCGTCGCGCCGGTCTCGGTCGCCTCGGCGAGAGCAGCCGCGGCGGCATCGTCATACGAGTCGCCGGTGACGATCACCTCGACCTGGCTGCCACCGAGCGCGGCAATGCGGTCCCGCTTCTGCCGTGGCGTCGTTCTGGGCACGTAGACGCGGCCGTGCACGTCGAGGATGTGGCACGAATACGCCAGGCCCTGGCCGTGATTGCCTGCGCTGGCACAGATGACGCCGGCCTTCTTCGCCGTGTCGTCCAGTTGGGCGATCAGGTTGTAGGCGCCGCGAAGCTTGTAGGAACGGCCGATCTGCAGGTCTTCCCGCTTCAGCCAGACATCGGCGCCGGTGCGTGCGGAGAGTCGCAGGTTGCGTTGCAACGGGGTGCGCACCGCGACCCCGTCCAAACGCTTGACCGCGTCCTCGATCCGCTCCGCGTCGACGGTGTAACGAGCGACTGAATCACTGCCCTGCATGGCGTTCCTTCCCGTGCATCTGCACGATCTCCAACGATTTGCTCGCAGCACAAGACACGCTACGTCCAGAGTCCGGACCGACGGACACCGTTCCACAACACGGTCATGGTTCCATGCGTGAAACAGCTATGGTTTGGGCAGTCTAGTTCTCATACGCTCACTCGGTGTAACGGCCAGGGTCCTGGACGGGATGAGCCGAGTAAACCGGTCAACGGGGACTGGAGGGCACAGATGGAATCGATTCCGTTCAGTCTGTGGGGAGATGCCTTGTGGTGTGGTCAGGAGGTCGTGCGGGAGGCTCCGCACGAGCAGGCGATCCGTCGTCTCTTTCCCGATCCCATCCCGGCTCGAGGTGCAGACCTGGACACCACTGCGGAGCTCGTCCCGGAACCGCAGAACCGCTTCGACCCGCGCTCGATCGCCGTTCGGGTGCAGGGCAAGGTGGTCGGCTACCTGCCTAGGGACGATGCGCATCGGTACCACCCGGTGTTGTCAGAACTGGTGGCGCAAGGCCTGCAACCGCAGGTGCCGTGCCACTTGTGGGTCAGTGAATGGGAACCGGCGGACTGGGAAGGCAAGGACGCCCAGGGCACCGAGTTCCACGCCAGCGTGGCAGTAGCGCTGGGCCAGCCGCACATGCTGGTCCCGGTCAACCTGCCACCGCCGGGCAGCTATCACCTGCTCCCGCCCGGCAGCGGGATCGTGGTGCCCGGCGGCGAAGTGCATCCGGACGTGCTGGCGCCGTTCTTCCGGCCGGAAGGCGAGTGCTGGGCCTACGGGACCATGCACGCGGTCGAGGAGGAGGACGGGTTCTCCGAAAGACCTCGGATGGTGGTGGAGGTCAGGCTGGACGACGATCCTGTCGGCCGGCTCAGCCCTCGCCTCAGTGCCGAGTTCCTGCCGGCGATCCATTACCTGGCGGACATGCGGGCCGAGACAGCCGCCAGGGTCGCCGTGCGAGGGGACCGAACAGCATCGGAGGTGGTTCTGTACGCGGCTCGGAGTCACGACCTGCCGGCCACCTGGCCGGACGGTCTGACCCGGTCACCAGTGGCGTCACCACCCTGGCACTACTGGGTCGGCAAGGAAGCGAACTGAACAATCCCAAGGCGGCCGCGCAGTACTCACCAATCATCAGGTGGTGGCGGGTACTGCGGGGCTACCGAGGGGATTACAGCGTCAGAGCCTCTGGCTGAAGGTCTGGAAGATCTCGTCGAAGGCGCCGGGCAGGTCGTCGTGGCCGAAATCCGGGTAGACGCGGAGCTGCTTGGCCGTCGTCAGCTTGTTGTAGGCCGCGTACTGCGTCGACGGCGGGCAGACCTGATCCTCGAGGCCGACGTACAGCGTCACCTCGGCCTGGATCCGCGGCGCGAGGTGCTGCAGGTCGATGTAGCCGAGGGTCGTGAACACTTCCTGCTCGCGCAGGTGCCGGGGATCGCGCTTCTTGAACCAGGTGGTGATCTCGTCGTACGGCGCCTTCTCCAGGTTGAGCTCCCACGCGCGCTGGTAGTCGGTCAGGAACGGGTACACGCTCGCCGTGTACTTGATCCCCGGCGTGAGCGCGGCGCAGACCAGGCTGAGCCCGCCACCCTGGCTCCAGCCGGTGGTGCCGATCCGGGTGGCGTCCACCTCGGGCAGGCCGCCGATGATGTCCGCGAGCCGCCGCGTGTCCAGGAATACGTGCCGGTACAGCAGGCTCTCCGGACCGCCGTCGAGGCCTTCGACCAGGTGGTTGCGCAGTGAGAAGCTGTTGGCCTGCTGTGAATCCGTCCGGAACGCGACCTGCTCGCGGACATCCAGCGCGGCCACGGTGAACCCGCGGGCGGCGTACGGAAGCAGGTCGACCCACTTCGGCTGCTCACCGCCGTACCCGTGGAAGATCAGGACTGCGGGCCCTTCGGCCTGATGCGGGCGAATCACCTTCGCGTGCACCCGGTAGCCGCCGGTGCCGGTGAAGTACAGGTGCTCGGTCCGCGCGAACGGCAACGGGAAGTCCGTCGCCTCGGTGAACTCGGTCTCCGGGTCGGTCGCGGCCAGCTCCGCCAGCGCCTTCTCCCAGAACTGGTCGAAATCCGCGGGCCTGGGGTTCGTCCCCTGGTAGGCGAGCAGTTCCTCGGACGACATCTCGAACGACAACACGGCTTCGGTGCTCCCTTGTCAGCGCAACTGTCAGCTCAATCGAATGAGCTCATTCTGCGCGGTCGTCCGGCTCACCGGCAGTCCCGTCCCAGATGGTGTAGCCGTGGGCCTTGTTGAGCCGCTCGCGCAGTTCCGTCTCGAGCTTCCCGGCCTGCGCCGGTGCAAGCCAGCGCAGCGGGACCAGGACCGAGTGCTCGGGCTCCTTCGTCCGGAGCGCGACCGCCACGCCCTGGGTGCTGTCGACCCGGCCGACCTCGGTGATGTCCGTCCAGGAGGTGCGCAGTCCGCGTACCTCGACCTCGTCGTCGCTCAACTTCAGCAGCACCGGCGGCCGGAGCAGGATCCACAACCCGGCGAGCACGATCAGCCCGCCCAGGGTGACGAACACCGCCACCGCGGCGGCCGGCGCCCCGAACGCCCAGAGCACCGCCGCCACGCCAAGGATGATCAACCCGGCGGCCGGGATCCCCAGGAACCGCCCGGGCCGCATCCGGTACGTCGTACGCATCGGGCAAGGATCTCATCGCGGCGATGGACCGGCTGACCCCGGTCCGGCTCAGAAGGCGGGGACCGCGCCGGTGAGGGCGTTGCCGCTCTCGGTCTTGGCCAGGCTGATCTTCCAGTTGTCGCCCGAATCCGCTCGCGCCGGCAGTCTCCCGTGCGTGGGATCACTCACACTCCGGCCACAGCTTCCTGCCGCGTACTGCGAACCACCCCGGCCGCGGGCGGTTCGCAGTACGGGTCAGTTGCCGGTCTGGGAGGGGTCGTAGGCGCAGGCGTCGTTCAGGTTCTGCGGGGTGCCGGCCTCGGGCTTGGGTGGGGTGGAGGTCTGCTTGCCCGGCTTCTTGGTCGTCGTGCTGGACGGCGTCTTGGACGGGGTCGAGGCGACCGGCTTCGTCTTCGGCTCGATCGCCTTCTGCACGATCTCGCGCATCGCCTCGTAGTCAGGGTTCTTGCCGGTCGGGAAGTTCTTGCTCTTGTCCAGGTCGACGTTGGAGACGCTGGCGTTCTTCACCTTCAGGCCGAGCTCGATGAACGCCGGCAGGATCTCCTGCGGGATGTCGGTGCGCAGCAACTGCTTGCTGGCCGAGGCGATCGCCTGGTACTTCGTCACCAGGGTCTTGGGGTTCGCGCTGTTCACGATCGCGTGGATCGTGCAGCGTTGCCGCTCCTGCCGGGACGGGTCGCTCAGGCCGTAGCGGCCGCGGGCGAACCAGAGCGCGTCGTGCCCGTTCAGCTTCTGGTTCGGGCCGGGCTCCAGGTAACCGGACGGCTTGCGCTCGCTGTTCGACCCCGGGCCCTCGCCGTAGTCGCCGCCGATCGGGACCTTGTAGTTGATGTTGACGGTGATCCCGCCGAGCGCGTCGACGATCTGCTCGAAGCCCTTGAGGTTGACCTGCATGTAGTAGTCGATGTCGAGGCCCATCGCCTCTCCCACCGACACCTTCATCACGTCCGCGCCCTCGTTGTCGGACGGTCCCAGGATGTGGGGGTACTTCTTCGGGATGTTGTCGTACATCGAGTCCAGGTAGAACTCCGGCTGCTCGACGTTGCCGAGGCTCGGATCCCAGTAGCCGTCAGGGAACTTCTTGTGCAGCGGGGAGTCCTCGGGGAACGGCATCCGCATGAAGTTCCGGCTCAGCGAGATCAGCGAGGTGTCACCGGTCTTGGTGTCGATGCTCGCCACGATCACCGTGTCGGTGCGGGTGCCCTCGCGGCCGACGCCGTCGTCCGCGCCGAGGAGCAGCAGGTTCAGCCGGGGGGTGTCCGCCCACGGGTCCTTCTTGTCCTCGACCTTGGGCCGGGTGGCGCTCTTGGAGTTGCCCTCCGACTGGAACACGCTGCCGACCAGGTCGCGCTGCGCCATCACGGTCTGCGCGGCGACGGTGGTCGGTACGGCGATGCCGAAGCACAGCAGCCCGACGAACATGGAGCCCGCCAGCCGGCCGGTCGCGGTCAGGCTGACCGGGCGGAGCAGCTTGTGCGAGGAGACCACGATGCAGATCCAGAAGAAGCCGAGCAGCACCACCCCGGAGGTGGCGATCAGCAACTGGCTCGGGTCCACCGCCAGGGCAAGGATCGAGTCGCGCTTGGTCAGGCCGATGTAGGCACCGATCGCGAGCAACCCGACGCTCAGCGTCATGATGAACGCGCCCAGCTTCACCCGGCCGCCCATCACGAAGCCCAGGCCCGGGATCAGCGCGCTGACCAGCGTGAGGCCCATCGCCTTCGAGGTGGTTCTGGCTCGATGTGACCGGTGACGGGCTCGGGTGGCTCTAGGCGCGGACCTGCGTCCTGCTGCGCGAGTACTCCGCGACATGGCTCCGTTCCCTGATCGACGACGTGACGGCGTGCCGGGCCGTGATCACGGCCCTCGATTGTTCAGACGCCGGCACGGCCTCCTTGGTTGACGTTCATTCGTTTCCTGACGCTACCGACCCCGTCGATTCGGCCAGATTACAGGGGTGGTGGTCGACACACCCAAGGCGACTGCCACCCGCTTTGCCCACGACCCACCTCTCCGGATAGTCTTGGCCGTCGTCGCGTCCCCACGGGGACCGTCGGAGGAGGCGTCGCCTAGTCCGGTCGATGGCGCCCGCCTGCTAAGCGGGTTGAGGGTAATCCCCTCTCGGGGGTTCAAATCCCCCCGCCTCCGCAGTACAGAGAGCCGCCAGCGCCAACGCGCAGGCGGCTCTCGCCGTTTCCGCGGGTACTGCGGCCCCGGGCGGCTCCTCCGTCGCCGCGCCGCGAATCTACTTCCTGTTTTTCCGTACGCCACTCGCGCGATCTCAGCAATTGCCAGGCACACGGCTTCACACAGCCGCTCCACTCACCCGGCGGAAGCCACCTCCGGCCTCTCCGCCGCGTGGGCGGAGTACGGGGTCAGGCGGTGGCCAGGCGCTTGGCTTCGGCTAGGCGTTCTACTGAGCGGGGGCTCATTGGCTCCATGCCGACGATGAGGTGCTCGACGCCGAGGGACTCGTAGTCCTTGAAGAGGGTGGCGAGGTCTTCGACGGTGCCGGCGAAGGCGTGGTCGTCCGGCTCTGGGACCGCGGGCTGGTTGGGGTCGCGGACGCTGAGGCCGACAGTTTTCGTCACCTCGTTCTCCGGTCGCCCCGCCGTGGCGAGCGCCGACTGGAACTCGCGCAGCCTGCCCTTGACCCGATCGTCGACCGTGCCGAACCACGCCGTGTTCCAGGAGTCGGCCCAGCGCGCGGTCAGGTCCAGCATGCGCGGCTGCCGGGCCGCGACCAGGATCGGGATCCGCCGGGGTGCGGGCGGCTCGAGTGCGGCCTCGTGGACCTGGTGATACTTCCCGTCGAAGGTGACGGTCTCGCCGCGGACCAGTCGCGCGACGATCTCCAGCCACTCCGCGAACCGGCCGACGCGGTGATCGGTCGGCAACCCGTTGGCCTCGTACTCCGGGTCGTGCCAGCCGGCGCCGACTCCGAGGATCAGGCGGCCGTCGGAGACCTCGTCGATCGTCGCGGCCATCTTCGCGACCAGCCCGGGGTCGCGGAACGACGCGCACAGCACCATCGTGCCGAGCTCCACCCGGTCCGTCACTGCGGCCACCGCACTGAGCAACGTCCACGCCTCGTGCATGCCGTACGTCGTACCGTCGGGGGCCCGGTAGAAGAAGTGGTCAGCGAGCCAGACCGAGTCGAGCCCGGCCTCCTCCGCCGACTCCGCTATCCGGCGAACGTCATCCCATTCAGGCATCCGCCCGCCAGGTCCGTCCGAACCACCCACCGGAAGCATCACGCCAACCTTCATCAGGCCAACCTAGTGCCGGGTGACGCCTGACGGGAGGTTCTTCGTAACGCTTCCGTGGCAACTTCGCGGTGCGCAGAAGGCCGCGCGAGCGGCATCGGTCTGGGTAGTGTCGGGGACGCCCGGTTCGTGAGGCCGCGGTTCGGAGAACGGGGTGCCGGTTCTATTCGAAGGCCTCACGAGAGGGTGTGGTGGTGATGACGGACTCGGCCGTCCGGCCGCAGCTGGACCTCCGATCGATCCTGGGACTGGAACTTCCCGCGCACGTCGTCGCGCTGGCTGACGACGACTGGCGCTCCGCCTGGCTGATCGGCCGCCTGCATTGCGGCAACGGCTGGATCGCCCTGATCCAGTACACAGACGCAGGAGGGCACGAACTGACTCGCCGAGTCCCCTTCGACCAACTCGGCCCCCACTGCTGAGCGCGGCAGCCAACAGTTCGCTGAGGGCCGCAGTCCATCGGCTTGCTCAACGCGGCCGGTGAAACTAACCCGCCACCAGCCCCCGCGGTACTGCGAAGCGCACTGCGCCTGGCCTCGCCATTCGGACCGGCCAGGGCCCGACCGTCACCGCGATCCAGCGCCGGCTTGCGTGCCGTGTACGAGCTACGGCATCCGATGGGTCGCTGGTCGATTCGTCGCGAACGGGTGAACACCTAACGATCCAAGGCGTCCCCGGAATCGGCTTCAAGGTTCGCCGGCGGTTCCTCGCGATGCTCTATCAAGAGTCGCGGCAGCTCTATCAAGACCCTCGCCAGGCGGGTCAGGGGAGCGGGCGGCCGGCGTACGCAGGACGGGAACAGCGAAGCGCCCCGGCTGGGCCGGGGCGCTTCGCTTGCAGTCCGACGGGCTGGCTTCCGGGTCAGCTGTCGGAGTACTGAGGGCTCAGCCCAGGCGGGCCTTCAGGCCGTCGAGCTCAAGCTTGAGTGCGGCCGGGACCTTGTCGCCGAGCTTGTCGAACCACTCCTCGATCAGCGGGATCTCGGCCTTCCACTCCTCGTCGTCCACGTTCAGCGCGACCTGCAGGGCCTCGACGCTGAGGTCCAGCCCGGTGACGTCGAGCGCGTCGGTGGTCGGCACGCGGCCGATCGGGGTCTCGACCGCGGCCGCCTGGCCCTCGAGGCGCTCGATCACCCACTTGAGCACCCGGCCGTTCTCGCTGAAGCCCGGCCAGACGAACTTGCCGGCCTCGTCCTTGCGGAACCAGTTCACGTAGAAGATCTTCGGCAGCTTGGACGCGTCGTTGTCCTTGCCGACGGTCAGCCAGTGGTTCAGGTAGTCACCGGCGTTGTAGCCGAGGAACGGCAGCATCGCCATCGGGTCGCGCCGTACGACGCCCACCTCGCCGACCGCCGCGGCGGTCGTCTCGGACGACAGCGTCGCGCCCATGAAGACGCCGTGGTCCCAGTCCCGCGACTCGGTCACCAGCGGCACCGTGGTCGCGCGCCGGCCGCCGAAGATGATCGCCGAGATCGGTACGCCGTTCGGGTCCTCGTACTCGTCGGCGATGATCGGGCACTGCTTGATCGGGGTGCAGAACCGGCTGTTCGGGTGGGACGAGAGCTCGTCTGACTCCGGCGTCCACTCCCGGCCCTTCCAGTCGGTCAGGTGGTTCGGCGGGGTCTGCGAGTAGCCCTCCCACCAGACGTCACCGTCGTCGGTCAGCGCCACGTTGGTGAAGAGCGAGTTGCCCTTCTCGATCGTGCGCATCGCGTTCGGGTTGGTCTTCCAGCCGGTGCCCGGGGCAACACCGAACAGCCCGAACTCCGGGTTGACGGCGTACAAACGCCCATCTGAACCGAAGCGCATCCAGGCGATGTCGTCGCCGAGCGTCTCGACCTCCCAGCCCTCCAGCGTCGGGTCGAGCATCGCCAGGTTGGTCTTGCCGCAGGCGCTCGGGAACGCGGCCGCGATGTAGTGGACCTTCTTCTCCGGCGAGATCAGCTTCAGGATCAGCATGTGCTCGGCCAGCCAGCCCTCGTCGCGGGCCATCGCCGAGGCGATCCGCAGCGAGTAGCACTTCTTGCCCAGCAGCGAGTTGCCGCCGTAGCCCGAGCCGTACGACCAGATGGTCCGCTCCTCGGGGAACTGCACGATGTACTTCTCGTCGTTGCACGGCCACGGCACGTCCTTCTGCCCCGGCTCGAGCGGCGCGCCGACAGAGTGCAGACACGGCACGTACTTCGCGTCCGTGCCCATCTTCGCCAGTACTTCGGAGCCGGTGCGCGCCATGATCCGCATCGAGGCGACCACGTACGCCGAGTCGGTGATCTCGACCCCGAACATCGGCTTCTCCGCCGTCAGCGGGCCCATGCAGAACGGCACGACGTACAGCGTCCGGCCCTTCATGGAGCCCCGGTAGAGCTCCGTCATCAGGGCCTTCATCTCGGCCGGCGCCATCCAGTTGTTGGTCGGGCCGGCGTCGGCCTCGTCGACCGAACAGATGAAGGTGCGCTGCTCGACCCGCGCGACGTCGGACGGGTCGGTGCGGGCCCAGAAGGAGTTCGGCTTCTTCTCGTCGTTCAGCCGGACCAGCGTGCCGCCGGCGATCAGCTCGTCGGTGAGCACCTTGTACTCCGCGTCCGAGCCGTCCACCCAGTGGATCCGGTCGGGCTGGGTGAGGTCGGCGACCTCGGCGACCCAGGCCAGCAGGCCCGCGTGCTCGGTCGGCGCGTTACTCAGGTCGAAGGTCGTGGGGGTGGTAGCTGCGGCCTCGGCGCTGAGGCCAGCCGTTGCGGATACGGATTCGGTATGGGCAGGGCTGGCGGTGGTCGTCATCGGCGGCTCATTCCCTCTCGCGATCGACCGACGGCTTGGACCCTCGACGCTGAGGGGGTACGACGTCGGCCGCCGGGGTCTCCGGCGGTTCGATTCAACTGGCTGGCGGTGTGATCTGTCGCATACCAGTATGCCTAGTGGGCGTATACCAGTGTGCAAGTGGTACTAACCGTACGCGACCGCGGAGGGTGCTGAAAACCGTTCAGACGTGAGGCCCGTCACAGATTTCCGCCGACAAGGGCTTTCCCAGCAAAAAAGACCGGCCGCGCGATGATCGCGCGGCCGGTTTCCGGTCCCAGCTGGTCTGAAAGCAACTTCTGTTGCTGGTGGGGCTCGTGATGAGCCCGACGCAGGCCTGTCGGGCGGTGCCGAAGTGGGTCGGTGGTGCTGGCGGTGCGTTACTGCGTCTGGCGCCAGATGTCGTTGAGGACTCGCTGGGTGGCGGGCTCCTCGCCGGTCAGGCCGGTCACCGTCACGCCGACCAGCCACGATCGGCCGGCGCTGGTGTAGGCGTGCGTCATCGTCAGCGTGTACGGCGACCCGTTGCGCACGGTCACCCAGGTCCGCGCGTCCTTCGCGGTGGCCGGCATCGGCGTCTTGAAGGCGGTCGTCCATTCCTTGTCGAACGCCGCCCGCTCGGCCAGGCACGTCGCCAGGTCCTTGCACGGCTGAACCGCGATCCGCGCGTCCAAGGTGGACTGGGTCGGGGTCTTCTCGGTCAGCACCCGTCGGTAGAGCACCGACGACGACTCGCCCAGATCGATCGTGATCGGCGGCCGCGGCCAGCCGAACGCGAACGGCAGCCCGACGTCTCCGACCACCTGTACATCGGCTCCGCGCTCGTACGTCGCGCCGACCAGACCCACCGCCGGGACTGGTGGCGCATAGGCAGCGGCCTCGGCCTTCGGAACACCCGGCAGGAGCGCCGGCGAGGGGAGTGGACCCGGGCTCACGGGTGCGGCAGCGGGGCCTTCCACCGGTGGCTGCTCCTTGACGGCACTACCGATCGCGGCACCCACGGAGTACAGGACGGTGAAGACGAGGAGCACGATGAGAACGACGACCAGGTAGGTCCACCGGCCGATCTTGCGCCGAACCTGCCTCGCCAGCTCGATCTTGTTCACCGGAGCCGCCGCTGCCATTTGGTCCACGGTCTCCGGCCTCTTTTGGTCTGTGGTCTCCGGCCTTGGCGCGTACGACGGGACGTCGGCCGGTTGATCCGCCGGCGGCAGGGGCACAGCGCCGTACTGGGCCAACTGACTTCGTACCGCGGCCAGCGACTCCTCGTCGTTCCCCAGGAGTCCGTCGAGTGAATCCAGTAGTCGTTCGGCGCCGGACTGGCCGGGGACCAGTTGGGTGATTGCGTATGGCCTGTCGGTGCTGAGGTTCGCCGCCCAGAGCGGGGTCTCCTGCTGGCCGGGTCGGAGCGCGGCGCCGCGGCTGGCCAGGTCGAGGCGGTCGCGGACCTGCGGATCAGCCGAGCCGGCCTCGCTCAGCACGAGCGCGACGACCTCCATGCCGGTGAACGAGCGGCCGCGCCAGATCTCCGCCAGCGGGTGGCCGAGCAGTCGCTGGTCGAGCTCGAAGCCGTTGATCTGCGGGGTGGGGTTCACTTCGCCTCCCAGATCGCCCGGTCGGCGAGGACCAGCGCTGCCTGCTCGGCGACGGCCCCGTCGATCGGGTGCGCCGTGTAGTCCACCTGGACGATGATGTCGGCCCGCAGTTCCAGCACCGAGATCCGCCAGCCCTGTCGGCTGAGGTCCCCCCGCTTGTCCAGCTTGGTCGGAAAGGGCCGGTCCTTGACGTCCTGCCAGGACTTGCGCTGGAAGGTCTGCCGGGCCACGGTGGCCGGCGTGAACGGCGGTTGACCCGCGCCCGCGGCCTTGCCGGCGTACGGGGTGATGTGGATGCTCACCGCTGCGGCGGTGTGGGTGGGCTGCGTCTGCTCGTCCGCCTTGGCGCTGCAGTTGACGGTCGACGTACCGGTCTGGACGAGTGTGGGTTTGGTGGCCTTCGGCAACAAAGTGGAGACGTCGCCGATCCGCGCGCACAGATCCGCCGGCAGTTTGCGCGCGGGGAGGATGTCGTCCGGACTGACCGGTTCCCCCAACGCGTATCCGATCCCGAGGCCCGCGATCGCGGCCACCCCGCAGGCGATCGCAGTACCCCGGACCAGTCGACTCGCCATACCCGCGACCCTAGCCACGCAAAGGTCCTCCCCTACCAATCAACGGTCACCCACGCGCGACCCGGCGCCTTGGACGTCACACACCCCCCGCCTGGTTCCGTAGATCTCCAGACGCAGGGCAGCAGTGCGTCCGTGGAACTGAGTCAGCACTCATTCGTGGATCCGTGTTGTTGGTAATCGTTTGCGTAACACCGCGATCCACGACTGGGCGGCCTGTGCTGCCGTTCGGCGTATGAGGGAGGCGTGGTTCAGCTGATCAGGGTCTTCACGGAGCCGCCGACTGGGTCAGCTTGGTGCCGAGGCCTGCGAGCGCCTCGCCGACGTTGGCGAGGATGCCGGACAGGTCCCGCAGGTTGCCCGCGAGGCTCTCGATCTCCGACGCGACGTCGCCGATCATGCCGCTGCCGTCGTTCAGCCGCTTGGCCGCCGCGTCGCCGATGCCGGGGATCTTGTCGAGCTCGCCCGCGAGGCCGGCCAGCATCCCGGCGGCGTCCTTGAGCTTGTCCCTGGCCGAGTTCATCAACTCCGGCAGCCGCCCGATGTACCCGAGCGCGTCGTCCGGCACACCCCGAACCAGCTTGAGGATCCTCTCGAAGTCGTCCGAGTTCTCCATCACGAACCCGACCGCCTTCTTCACATCGCTGAGATCCCGCCCGCCCAGCAAATCCCCGATATCCATCCCCGGATGCTATTGCCCACACCCCCTCCCCCACCTACTTTCCACCCCCACCCACCCCGGCGCGTCGCCCTCTCAAACCCCGGATCCCGACGCCCCCAGACCGCAGTACAGCCCGCCCAAACCCCACCCAACCCCCGATTGGCACCCAACCCCCCAGCCCGTGTATCGTTACCCAACGTTGTCCGGCGCTCGTAGCTCAACGGATAGAGCATCTGACTACGGATCAGAAGGTTGGGGGTTCGAATCCCTCCGAGCGCGCAGACGAAACCCCAGGTCATGAGGTGGATGACCTGGGGTTTCTTCTTGTCTGAGGCTGTTCTTGCTAACACTTCTGCTAACACGGCATCACCGCTGACGGGTCTGGTCCGTCGTCTTCGTCATCCTGGTCCTCGTCGACGTGGTCAGCAGCAGCAGCGAACACATCAGCGATTCCGGCCGCGTGGCGAACGGATCACATGGGCGTACACCCGGAGCGTGATCGACGGGTCGGCGTGCCCCAGCGGGTCCGCGACGACGTGCACCGGTACACCCGCGACCAGAAGCAAGGTCGCGTGCACGTGCCTCAGATCGTGCAGCCGAGCATGTGGCAGCGGGACCTCTGGAGCATCACCGTCGTCGGCAGGCTCGTTGTAGGCCTTGATCGTCTTGGCCATGAGCTGGCTCACGGTGTCCGGGTAGATCGGCTGGCCGAACCCAGTCGTGAAGACGTGGCCGGTGTCGACCCAGGACTCACCAGCGAGCCGAAGGTCCTCCAGTTGGCGGCGGCGGTGAGCCCGGAGCACTTCGACAGTCCCAGCGTCCAGGCTGACGACCCGCTCACGACCACCCTTGGTTGTGCCTTCGACCCTTGCGCCGTCGACCATGCCCACCGGCCCGCGAATCCGCAGAGCTGGTGCCTTCCAGTCAACGTCAGGCCAGCGGAGGTTCAGCAGCTCCCCGCGCCGAGCACCCGAGTAGGCAGCCAGGCGGTAGAACGCGAACAGCCGGTGATCACTCATCAGGTCGAGGAAGCGGCGCAGCTCGTCGGCGGTCCAGATGTCGACTGGTCCACGGTGCTCACGCCGAGGCCGCTTAGCCCGCTCAGCCGGGTTCGACGAGAGGAGTTGCTCCGACCGGACGGCATCGTTGAGAGCCTTGCGCAGAACGGCATGCACATAGTCGACAGTCCGTCGAGACAGCGGTGCCCCGTTCCTCCCTCCACTGGCGAGGCTCTGTTCCAGCGGAAGGCGACCGATAGGCATCAGCCTCAGCCCGACGCGGCGATCACGGAGCTGGCGCACGACCTGCCGACCCAAAGCCAGCCGGAGACCTCAGCTCGCCGGGCGCGGATCACTCTCATTCCGTCATCGCCTGACGCCGTCCAACTGGCTGGGCATCAACGGCAGCATGGAATGCTGGAGGGATCTTTGGCTCTTGAAGGGTGTCCATGTCCAACGTGCCGGTTGCTCGCCCGAAGATCGTTTGTCTGTGCGGTTCCCTCCGCTTCAGCAGGGAGTTTGCGACCGAGCGCACGCGCTTGACGCTCGATCTGGCGATCGTCCTGGCTCCGGAGGCCACCGAGGCGCCTGTGCTGGACCCTTTGCTCGTGCGGGCCTTGGGCGAGCTGCACCTCCGCAGGATCGACCTCGCAGATGAGGTACGAATCGTGAACCCGGGTGGCTACATCGGGGAGGCCACCCGCCGCGAGATCGCGTACGCCGACGCATTGGGCAAGCCCGTCACGTACTTCCACGAACTGGCGATGGGGGACAGCTAGTCGGTTTCTCTGACCCGACCGGCAGTACATCACCTAGTGTCGCGGATCTCCTGGCGGATCACACCCTCCCGCCGATCCCAGTTGCCGAATTTGGCTCTTATGGATCAAGGCGCGGACGTGCGCATGCGGCCCCCGGCCGTTCACCGCCCGCGCCCGCTCTCGGTGTCTTTCCTCAGTATCAAGGGGCATTGCCTCCGGAGGGGGGGCCTCACGACTCCGGGATGACGGGTCGATTTGGCCGGCTAGGGCGGAGGCGGGGCGGGTGCGTCTTCCCGTCTGCCGCTCAGCCCAGTCAGAGACCATCAGGAGCCACCAGCGGGGTCAAGGTCGTTCGTCCAGCGGGGCGCTCCACCTTGACTCCTCTGGTGGCTCCTGATCGCGCTACGCGTGGGCTGAACGGCAGACGGGAAGACGCCAGGCAGGAGTTGTGCGCGGAGGCGCTTTGCTAACGGGCTTGCTAACAGCGGCCACGGATCGGACCGGACACCCCTGGACAATCCACTAAATCGGTGTGTGTCCTCACGCGTGCTGTGGTCAACGATGGACGCCTCGAACCCGACTACGGATCAGAAGGTTGGGGGTTCGAATCCCTCCGAGCGCGCCAGCAAAACCTCAGGTCAGCCAGGTGGATGCCCTGGGGTTTTCGCGTTCCCGAGGTTGGTTGACTCAACGGTGTCAATTTTCACCTGCCGTCGACAAACGGCTGGTCCCCACGTCACTCGCCGTCCTGCTGGCCTGGGTAGGCAGCTATCAGGGGACGTCGCAGGTGCGGTGGCGACGCCGTCATGGCGCGCGATAGTGAGGAGCTGACTGCAAGCTGAGAGGGCTGTAGCCAGGGTCGAGATGAATGTGCCTCCGTCTGGTACCGATGGGTCCGACAGTGAGAGAAACCAGCGCGCCGGATCACGAAGACCAGCGGGCGCGCCAGACAGTCGGAACGCACCATCGACGACCTCGACGTGCACCGTCCCGCCCTAGACAGGTGCGACGACTCCGACATCTCGGCGATAGCGCGGAACCGACAGAGAGATCTCATCCACCGCGACAGTATGGCTCGCCGGCGGCGCGGACCGACGATCCGTGAACTCTGGATGACCGCTTCGAGTTCCAGGCGGCCCGGGCTGGTCCAGCTCGGACGCAGGGCCGCACTCCTCCTCAGCCGCTATTGACCAGATCCGCGACGCTGGACGAAGCGGCCGCCTGGGCTGCGGTGGACCCGAGGCGAGCCCTTAGGCGACAGAACCGCCTTGAATGCCGTGACCCTGCCGAGTTGACCCCTTATGGTCAAGGCGCGCGCGCCGGCCCAACGGGCAGAATGCTTCCTCCGGTTACGCATGACCAACTATCTCGAGCGACCTGTTCGGCATCTGATCGTCGGCCGGTAGGCCACGTCCCCTGGCCGCTCGATTGCCCAGCCTTCACGACACAGGTCAAGAGCGCAGAGCGTCCCGACGGGATCGAACAAGTGCGACCCTTGACCTGCGCCGCGCTGATCTGGGCTTGTAGCTATCAGGGAGACAGGGCAGGAGTGGACGGGTGTGTCACCTCGCAGTTGGGGAGGGCTTTGCCTTGGAATCTGGTTTCGAGCGCCCGCGCGCGGCGCGCCGTTCCTCGGCGTTCTTGGCTACCGCGCGTAACACGCGTTGATCAGCTCCCATGGTCCTGAGTACCTCTTGATAGAGAGCTGCTGCTTCATCCGCTGAGTACGTCTTATCGCCCATGCTGACCCCTCCCAGCTGGTTCTAATGCGAGGCTAGCGTCCATTGACAAGCTCGGCGAGGCCTGCCGCCGTGTCGTTGACGACGACTTTCACCGGTTGGCTGTCCAATAGGATCTTGTGCTGGCTCTGGTCGTCGTAGATGCGGTCGACCGCCAGACACCCTATGAAGTCACCGGTAGGACCCTTGATCGGCATTGCGAAGACCTCCGCGTATTTGCCAACCACTTCAATGAACTCCTGGCGACTGAAGCCACACTTGGTCCCGTCAGGGATCTTCGACCATTGCTCCTCGGTGATCTCCTTGGAGGCCCACCGGCGCGAACGTGGGAACAAGTCGACATGCTCGGGACGGTTCGAGTCCCAACACTTTCCGATCGCACCTTTTCCCCTGGCAAATCGCACCGACGATGGTTGTGGATAGTCGGACAGTCTCACTCGCTCGATGCGGTGTAGACGGGCCTCGCGTCCCACACGTAGGCCACTCCGGACGAAGCCTTTCCTTACCACGTAGACGTTTCCCCCGAGCTCCGTCACCTTCTCGTCGATGACGATCGAGAGCGCAACCAGCATCCCAAGGACCGGCTTGTGTACCGCTAGACGCCTTTCGTTGAGTGCAGGTCGCCTGAATTCCGTTCTGGCCTTAAGGACGCTGTCTATGCACACCAACGCCGCCGTGGCGACCAGCGTCCACGTGAGTACGCCCTTCACTGGGGGCCACTTAGCGTCTGTTAGAACCTTCTGGTCGTATAGCACCTTGAATACCGCGGCGATAAATACCGCCACCGCCACGGCCGCGGGACGCGTCCACCGCCAAGCGTGCCACCATTTTTTTTCGATCATCTGTCCCCCCCCGAGCCTATGTGTAGCGGAGAGTCGACGATCGCGCTACCCCTTGTTAAGGCGGCAGCACGATTTGTGAGGATTTTGGTGCTGAGGGTGTCCTCGAGCCGCTCAATCGGCGCAGTATCCGCTGCGACCACCAGTCACTCAGTGCGATCAGCGCGCGACTTGCATCCGGTGCTAGCCCAAGCTTCCACCTGGTGAGCCAGGTGCCTTGCTACCAGCCCGCCAACAGCGAGTTGGAGTAGATCGGACAACTGTGGACGTTGGGCAGTGTCGACGGCAGCCGTGAGTCAGGCGACGGCGCTGGTCGATCTCCTGACGCCGATTAGGGTGCGGGAATGGAGTTCTTTGTTTATGGGCGGGATCGGGTTGCGGCGGCTGGGCTCAAGGGGAGGTTGACCGGGGAGCACTGGGATTTTATGGATAGGTATGGGGAAGTGTTGGTTGCTCGGGGGCCGACGTTGACTGGGCAGGGGGACGAGGCTGAGTCGACGGGGAGCATGCACATCGTCGAGCTTCAGGATGTGGGGGCTGCTCGGGCGTTTGCCTATGAGGAGCCGTACTACCTGGGCGGGGTTTTTGAGTCGGTGTTGTTGTGCGGGTTTCGCAACGTGTCGGGGCGGACCATGTGGGACTTCGCCGACGCGGTTGATGGGTATGGGCGGTTCCTGGTGATCAGGATGGATGCGGGTGAGATCGCGCCGGTGGTGTCGGAGCACGTGATCTTGTACGGCGAACTGCTCGAGCTCGAGGGTGACGGGCGGCTTGGGTGGGCGGCGCTTGTGGAGGCGGCGGACATGGAAGACGCAGCGGCGGTGCTACCGGGCGGTGACGGCCGTACGGAGGTCCATCACTGGTGCTTCGGGGGTAGGTCCTCTTAGGTGGGGATCCAGGTGGGCCACCAGGGAGGGACGTTGCCGGGGCAGATGCCGGGCGACGAGGCCGGCGTACCGGCCCAGGAGTACAGAGCCAGGTCGGCGATCGTGATTGCGATGGCGGCGGCGAGAAGCGGGCTGAAGAAGCCCTTGCCGCCTCTGGTGAGGCGGTAGACGAGGGTGAACAGGGCGACGTTCACCACCACCGCGACGGGGAGCCCGACGTAGAGCAGGGTGGGCCCGTTGGCGACCTTGCCGATGTCGACCTGGCACGCGTCCCAGCTCCGCCGCGTCAGCGTCAGCAGCGCGATCGCCGCGCCGCCGCCGATCACCCAGGCCAGGAACGTCTCGCCGCGGCTGCCCTTCGAAATCGCCATGCGGTCACGGTAAGTGCTCTCGGGTTCCTCGGCCCGCTTGAGCGCGCCGGGCGGGTTGACCTTCGAGTTGGTCGAAGGCCGAGCATCGAGGGGTGACGGACGCACAGGCGACTCAGGCGTTGATGGAGCAACTGGCGGCCGCGGTCGAGGTGGGGCGTGGCGGGGATCGCGGAGCGGCGCGTGATCAGCTCGAGGCGCTCTGGGCTGACGTGGGCGAGGATGCGTTCGGTCGCTGCACGGTTGCGCACTACCTGGCTGATCTGCAGGAGACCACCGAGGACGAGTTGGACTGGGACCTGCGCGCTCTGCGGGCGTCCGAGGAGTTGACGGGCGAGCACGCGGGTCTGCAGGTGGAGGCGTTCCAGCCGTCGTTGCAGCTCAACCTGGCCGACGACTACCGGCGGCTCTCGCGGACGGACGAGGCGCGCCACCATCTCCGCCTCGCGCGTGAGCGGCTCGCAGTACTGGGTTCGGATGCGTACGACGACCTGATCCGCGGTGCCGTGGATCGAGTGGGTGAAGCCCTGGACTCCGGCTCGACCGAGCCTCTGCCGACCAACCCCTCCACCGTCGGCTAGCAGCCTGTACGGCGAACGTGGTGCCGGCCGAGACCGCGGTGTTGCGGGACGTCGGCGAGGGGCACTGGCAGAGTGTGCGCATGGATCGTTGGGTCGCCTCGCCGTTCCGGGTCGGGATCTCCGGGTGGAGGTACCCGCCCTGGCGCAAGGTGTTCTACCCGGACGGCTTGCCGCAGCGCGCGGAGCTCGAGTACGCCTCGCACCGGTTGAACTCGATCGAGATCAATGGGTCGTTCTACTCGCTCCAGCGGCCGTCGTCGTACCAGAAGTGGTACGACGAGACGCCGCCCGGGTTCGTCTTCACGGCCAAGGGGCCGCGGTTCGTCTCGCACATGAAGAAGCTCGCCGACGTGGACGCCCCGCTGGCCAACTTCTTCGCCTCCGGGGTGCTCGCGCTCGGCGAGAAGCTCGGGCCGATCCTCTGGCAGCTGCCGCCCACCCTGGGCTACGACCCGGACCGGCTCGCCGCGTTCTTCGAGTTGTTGCCCAGGACAACGGCCGAGGCCGGCGAACTGGCCGCCAAGCACGACGAGCGGATGAACGATCGGGCCTTGCTCCACAGCCCTGTGGACATCCCCATGCGCCACGCGATCGAAGTACGGCATCCTTCCTATGAGAAGGCGGAGTTCGTCGAACTACTGCGGGAACACGACATCGCGCTGGTCTGCGCAGACACTGCGGGCAAGTGGCCGATGCTCGACGACGTCACCTCGGACTTCGTCTACGTCAGGTTGCACGGCGCCGACGAGTTGTACGTCAGCGGTTACACCGACGACGAGCTCGACCGCTGGGCCGCGAAGATCCAGACCTGGCAGAAAGGCGGTACGCCGACCGACGGCCGCACGGTGGCTCCGCCTGCGCGGCGCAAGCGCCGCGACGTCTACGTGTACTTCGACAACGACGTGAAGGTCCACTCGCCGTACGACGCCGAGGCGCTCGCCGCCAGGCTCGGCGTCAACCCGCTGACCTGAGGCGGGGAACCCACGCTGCCGGATTCCCCGCCCAAGCCAAGATCAGAAGCCGGTGCGAACAGTACTGCGATCGTCGGCCAGCGGTACGTCGCTCAGACCCGCGCGGGTCTTGTTGCGCCAGGTTCGGGCGAGTGGTGAGAACGGGTGGTCAGCCGTGCGCCCCATATCGAGCACCGCGATGGACGAACTGCCGTCCGTGACGCACTGCGCGGCCCATTCGCCGTAGGGGTTGATCACGCCGGACGGGATCGCCGGGCTGTGATTGGCGATGACGGCATAGCTGATCCAGTAGGTGTTGGTGGCAGCGTGCCCTCGGGCCTCGGTGGGGGTCCCTGTGTTGGGCTCGGTCCCGGCGGTGTTGTGCGACACCAGGACACAGTCGACGTCGAGGCGCTCGTACGCGTGGAACAGCTCCGGGAAATGCACGTCCATCCCCAGCGCACAGCCGAACCGGAACCCATCGACCTCGAAGGTCACGGGCGCCGAGCCCGGGGTGTACATGTAGGTGATCTTCGTGTTCGACAAGGTGCGCTCGTCGTACCGCGTCGCGACCGCTCCCTGGTCGGAGATCACGTACTGGCTGTTGTGCGGCCTGGTCGGTTCGGTCAGGCGGTGGACCGAGCCGAGCACGGTCCACAACTTGAGCTCACCGGCCAGCGCTGCGATCGAGGCGAGCTCTTCGCGGAGCACGTCCCATTCGAAGCGGCTCCAATCGGCGTCGCCGACCTGGTCGGGTCCGTCGACGGACATCACGTACTTGCTGGGGAAGCAGGTCGCTCCCTCGGTGAAGTGCACGACCCGAGCGCCGGCGGCGCTGGCCTGCCGCATGAGCCGCCGCAGTTCGTTGCCGCTGGCGCGGAGTTGATCGATGTCGCGCGGGTCGTCGTAGCTGCTCGTCTGAGCGACGGCCAGGCGCAGGGTGGATTCCGGCATCACGTCTCCTGGTGGAGTCGGCCGGAAGTGCCTCAGAGCAGTCGTGTAGGACTCGCCGGTCTTGGCGGCACGGGCTCGAACCCGTCGCTTGAAATTCCCGTTGGCTGTCATCTGGCCTTCCACGTCCCGAACGGCAGTTCCCCAGCAACCACGCCCGAGACGATCGGACCATGACAATGACCTGAGACGGCAGTCCCTTTGCCTCCCGATGGACCGCGCTGGGGACGATCGCCGGAGGTGACGCGGAGGACACGCGCGCGACCATGCTGCCTACGCCCCCACCCCGCCGTCAAACCAACACGCCCACGAACCCGGTACTCCGAAGGCCGCGCCGCCTGCGGTCCGCAGTACGGCGCGCGCCCGCGTCCGGAGTACGGGGGCGCGCCGCGTCCGGAGTACGGGGCGCGCCGCGTCCGGAGCACGGGCGGGGATTCTTTTCGGGGCGGGTGCGAGTCTCAATCGGGGGCGGTCGGGTGGAACATCCGCCGGCGTGATCGGGTTGGGCTGAGAGAGTGGGGTTGACGGTTCGTGACGAGTTGGGAGTTCAGGTGAGCATTCGCGTCGGGTACAAGGCGTCCGCGGAGCAGTTCGGGCCGCGGGAGCTGGTGGAGTACGCGGTCCGGGCCGAGGAGCTCGGGCTCGACAGTGTGACGGTGTCGGACCACTTCCTGCCGTGGCGGCACGAGGGTGGGCACGCTCCGTTCGCGCTCGCGTGGATGGCGGCCGTCGGGGAGCGCACGAACCGGGTGCTGATCGGCACGTCCGTGCTGACGCCGACGTTCCGGTACAACCCGGCCGTGATCGCGCAGGCCTTCGCGACCATGGGCGTGCTCTACCCGGACCGGATCATGCTGGGTGTCGGCACCGGTGAGGCGCTGAACGAGATCGCCGTCTCGGGCCGCGAGTGGCCCGAGTTCAAGGAGCGGTTCGCGCGGCTGCGGGAGGCGGTCGACCTGATCCGCAACCTGTGGACCGAGGAGGGCGTCAGCTCCGACGGGCCGTTCTACAAGACGGTCGACGCGTTCATCTACGACCGGCCCGAGACGCCGCTGAAGATCTACGTGGCCGCCGGTGGACCGCTCGTCGCGAAGTACGCGGGCAGGGTGGGCGACGGGTTCATCGCGACCTCCGGCAAGGGCATGGACCTGTACACGGAGAAGCTGATCCCCGCGGTCAAGGAAGGCGCCGAGAAGGCCGGGCGCACCTTCGACCAGGTGGACCGGATGCTCGAGGTGAAGCTGTCGTACGACCGGGACCCGGAGCAGGCGCTGGAGAACACCCGGTTCTGGGCGCCGCTGTCGCTGACGTCCGAGCAGAAGCACAGCGTGCACAGCGCGACCGAGATGGAGCGCCTCGCCGACGAACTCCCGATCGAGCAGGTGGCGCAGCGGTGGATCGTCGCGTCCGACCCGGAGGAGGTCGTCGCGCAGCTTCAGCCGTACCTCGACGCCGGCTTCAACCACCTCGTGATGCACGGCCCGGGCAACGACCAGGAGCGGTTCCTCACCCAGTTCTCGGCGGACGTACTGCCGCTGCTGCGCAAGCTCGGGTGAACCCGGGCCTGCAGGACAACCGGCTGGATGCCTGACTTCGAGTTCGTTCGCGACGACGATCCGCGCCGCGCAGTACTGGAGCAAGCCGGCTACACCGTGGTCGGTGAGTCGTGGGGCGCGCGTTTGCGCGACCCCGATCGTGCGCTGCTGGAAGCAGCCGTACTCCGGGCTGCCGCGGCCGGGTTGTCCGTCCGCGAATTAGGCCCGGAGTACGCCCAAGCCCTGCGCGACTTGGAGACGACGAACGCGGCGGACTACCCGTACACGCCCGCGACAGCCCACACCGCACGGGACCTCGCTGGCACACAGGACCTCTGGCTTGAAGGCGGCCGAGTCTTCGGAGCCCTCGACGGCGAGCGGTTGGTGGGCGCAACGGTCATCCGGGCCGTCGAGGATCGCGCCGAGACGGCATTCACCTCTGTCTTGCCCGAGTACCGCGGCAAGGGCATCGGCCAAGCGGTCAAGGCCGCCTCGATCCTCGCCCTCCTGGCCGACGGCTGCACCCTCTTCGGCACCGGCGGAGCCGGCCTGAACGCCGCCAGCCTCGGCGCCAACGAAGCCCTCGGCTACACCGTCGAAGAACGCTGGTACAGCTACGCGCCACCAGGCGCGAAACACTAGCCTCGGACGATGCCGGACAACTCCCGTACTCCGCAGTCCTACGCGCAGGGTGAACTCGTCATCGTGGTCGACGTAGCCGATCTGAAGCGGGCGGCCGACTTCTGGACGCAGGTGCTCGGGTTCGTCCAGGAGGGCGATTCGAGTGGGCGTTATCTGAGTCTGCTCCCGGCGGACGGCAACGGCATCGAGGTGCTGCTGCAGAAGGTCGACGACAAGAAGCACGGCAAGAACCGGCTGCATCTCGATCTGCGGACGCACGATCTCGATGCGGAGGTCGACCGCGTCTGTGCTCTGGGTGCGTCCCTGATGACCGAGGAGCCGATCGTGGAGTCCTGCTGGACCTGGCACGTGCTCGCCGATCCCGACGGCAACGAGTTCTGCGTGCTTCAGTCGCCGTCCCAGCAGACCTGAACGGTCTCAGGTGGTGATGGTCACCGGGCGCTGAGGAGTCTGGAGCGGGTCAGAGGCCAGGCGGGCGTGGCGTTCCACGTCGAACCGGGTGCCGTCGTACGCGAGGCGCTGGCGCTCGAGGCCCTCGAACAGGAAGCCGGCGCTCGCTGCGACGCCGCAGGAGGCCGGGTTGTTCGTGCGGTGGCCGAGCTCTAACCGGTAGAGCCCGGCGTCGTGGTGGGCCCAGTCGACGAGAGCCCGCAGGGCATCCCGAGCGACTCCTTGGCCGCGGATGTCCGCGATGGTCCAGTACCACGTCCAGCCGACCTGGTGGCGGTCGATGTTGGTCACCGCCACACAGCCGATCGGGTGATCGTCGGCATCGGCGACGGCGTACACGTGTCCGTTGTCGAGGTCCGCGACCCGCCCGATCCAGTCGACCGCGGACGCGGTGTCGCGGATGCCGCCCTGGTTGATCATGTCGGGATCCTGATGAGCGGCGGTCAGCCGTAACGCGTCCGCCACGCGCCAGCGGCGCAGATCAAGCCTCGCCAGGTCATACCCCATTCAACGAGGCTACCGCCGCGCTCGCGCCGCGAAACCTCCAGACGGCGCGTACGCGATGACGCAGAGTGGCCCCATAGGGTTGGGGCATGACTTTCCTCGATTTCACGAATCAGGTTGTTCTTGTCACCGGAGCGAGTAGTGGGATCGGGGCCGCGGCCGCGGTGGGTTTCGCGGAGACCGGAGCCACTGTCGCGTTGCACTACCACCACAACGAGGAGGGTGTCCGGCACACGCTGAACGCGGTCGCGAGCGCGGGCGGGCAGGCGACGATCCACCAGGCCGATCTGGCGAACCCGGACTCGGCCGGCGCCCTCGTCGACGAGGTGCTCGCGCGGCACGGGAAGATCGACCTCCTGGTGAACAACGCCGGCGACCTGGTCAAGCGCGCGCCGGTGGTCGACGTACCGGACGAGGAGTTCCGCCGGATCATGGACGTGAACCTGACCTCGGTCTTCGCGATGAGCCGCCGGATCGTGCCGGTACTGCGGGCCCAGGGCGGCGGCGCGATCGTCAACGTCACCTCGATCGCGGGCCGGCACGGCGGAGGCGGCGGCTCGGTCGTCTACGCCACCAGCAAGGGCGCGGTGAGCACGTTCACCCGCGGCCTCGCGAAGGAGCTGGCGACCGACAACATCCGCGTCAACGCGATCTCGCCGGGCGTCATCAAGACCCCGTTCCACGACCGCCACACCGGCGAGGAGCAGATGCAGGGCATGCTCGCCACCATCCCGATGGGCCGCGCCGGCACCCCGCACGAATGCGTCGGCACCATCCTCTACCTGGCCTCCGACTCCATGAGCAGCTACGTAACCGGCCAGATCGTCGAGGTCAACGGCGGCCAGCTGATGCCGTAGTACAGGCCGCTTGCAGCTCCGAAGCCAGTACGCCGTACCGCGGTTAGACGGTACGGCGTACTTGGTGCGGCGAGTTGTCAGCCGTTGAGGAGGTCTTCGAACGGGGTCGGGGTGGTGTAGGGGTCGACCGAGGCGGTTTGGTCGTTGCTCATGGTGTTGACCAGTTCGTTGGCGGCTCGTTCGATGCGGGCGTGAAGCTTGGTTGCTCCCGCGCCCCAGTCGGTCGAGGCGGCGTAGACGCCGGTCGGGATCGGATTCGCTTGCAGGTAAGCGAAAAGCGGACGCAGTGCGTAGTCCAGCACCAGCGAGTGGCGCTCCGTCCCGCCCGTTGCCGCGAGCAACACCGGCTTGCCGGCCAGGGCCTTGTCGTCGACCACGTCGAAGAACATCTTGAACAGCCCGTTGTACGACGCGCTGAAGGTCGGCGTCACCGCGATCAACGCGTCGGCCGCGACGACGGTGTCCAGGACCTTGCGCAGGCTCTCGGTCGGGAACCCGGTCAGCAGGTTGTTCGTCAGGTCGTGCGCGTGGTCGCGCAGCTCGATGATCTCGACCTTGTACGGCGTCCCGCGGCCGTCCAGGGCATCCCGGACGGCGGCGGCCAGCTGGTCGGCAAGCAGCCGGGTGGACGACGGGACGGTCAGTCCGGCCGTCACCACGGCGATGATGCGTTCCTTCATCGGGTCCCCTCCAGCCCCACGACCTCCGGGCTCACGGTCTCCAGTTCGCGGGCCTGCTCGGCGGCCGCCTTCAGTGAAGCATGGGTCGGCGCCTCCGGCACCTGGGCCGGGCGCTTCGCCTCGAACTCCTTACGCAGGACCGGAACGACCTCGGAGCCGAGGATGTCCAGCTGCTCCAGCACCGTCTTCAGCGGCAGGCCGGCGTGGTCCATCAGGAACAGCTGCCGCTGGTAGTCGCCGAAGTGCTCGCGGAACGACAGTGTCCGCTCGATCACCTGCTGCGGGCTGCCCACGGTCAACGGGGTCTCCCGGGTGAAGTCCTCCAGCGAGGGCCCGTGGCCGTAGACCGGCGCGTTGTCGAAGTACGGGCGGAACTCCTTGACGGCGTCCTGCGAGTTCTTCCGCATGAACACCTGTCCGCCGAGTCCGACGATCGCCTGGTCGGCGGCGCCGTGCCCGTAGTGCTCGAAGCGGCGGCGGTACAGGTCGATCATCTGCTTGGTGTGCGAGATCGGCCAGAAGATGTTGTTGTGGAAGAAGCCGTCGCCGTAGTACGCGGCCTGCTCGGCGATCTCGGGGCTGCGGATCGAGCCGTGCCACACGAACGGCGGTACGTCGTCCAGCGGCCGTGGCGTCGAGGTGAAGCCCTGCAGCGGGGTGCGGAACTTGCCTTCCCAGTCGACCACGTCCTCGCGCCACAGGCGGCGCAGCAGCGCGTAGTTCTCGACCGCCAGGGCGATGCCGTTGCGGATGTCCTGCCCGAACCACGGGTAGACCGGGCCGGTGTTGCCGCGGCCCATCATCAGGTCGACCCGGCCGTCGGCCAGGTGCTGCAGCATCGCGTAGTCCTCGGCGATCTTCACCGGGTCGTTCGTGGTGATCAGCGTGGTCGAGGTGGACAGGATGATCTTCGACGTCTGCGCCGCGATGAAGCCCAGCATCGTCGTCGGCGAGGACGGCACGAACGGCGGGTTGTGGTGCTCGCCCTGGGCGAAGACGTCCAGGCCGACCTCTTCGGCCTTGACCGCGATGGCGACCATCGCCTTGATCCGCTCGGCCTCGCTCACGGTCCGGCCGGTGGTCGGATCCTGGGTCACGTCGCCGACGGTGAACACACCGAACTGCATCTGAGCTCCTTGGTCTCTTTCAGTGACTATTCAAGATTAAACTATCTTGCCCTCCTCAACGGCAACCCGGGGTGCGGTATTCCATCCTCGCGTACCGGCCGACCGGCCCCGACCTCTTGTCAGATCCCGGTCCACCTGGTGAAACTAGGTCCCGCCACGCGAAACCTCACCGTCCCGAGGAGCATCACCCATGCCACAGAACCACCCCAAGCTCAGCCGCCGCCTCCTGCTTGGCCGGGGATGTCGCCGGGACGCGGGAGTACGACTGGCCGACGAAGGCGCCGCAGCTCACGACCGGGTCGGGTGGTCAGTACATCCAGTACGCGACCCTGCAGTGGCCGGTGCGGATCGAGGCTGTGCTCGGTGATCGATTGGTGAGGTTGGCCCAGCCGGTGCGGTACGACCTGCGTCCGGCCTGGCCGTCGCGGCTCCGGGAGATCGGGCCGACGGTGCACGACGTCGGGGTGGAGTCGCTGACGATCCGCAATGAGCTCCGGCCGATGACGATCCACAACCGCCATCCAGGGTCGAACGGCCTTTGTTTCCAGGCGGTTCACGACTGCTGGGCCGACGACGTCCGGGTGGAGAACTGCGATCTCGGCTTCGGTTTCACCACCACCAAGGCCGTCACGCTGACCGATGTCGTGGTCGGCGGCCGGTCCGCGCACCACAGCTTCGCCTGCCGGATGCAATCACACGACAATCTGGTGGACGGCTTCGAGATCGAGCAGTTCACCGTCCCGCTGCCGACCGGGGCCCTCCATCACGGGTTGAACCTGGAGGGCCTGTCGGCCGGCAACGTCTGGCGCCGCGGCCGGATGGCCGAAGGCACCTTCGACACCCACCGGGCGATGCCGTTCGAGAACGCGCGGACCGACATCACCCTGGTCAACAACGGCCGCGTCGGCGGTTCAGCTGCCTCCGGCCCGCTGTTCGGCGCGCGGATCGCCCACTGGAACGGTCGCCGACCTGGAGGCCGCCCAACGAGCCCGTCGCCAGGACTGACGGACTGGGCTCAGAGGCTCTGGGAGGCCAGGAGGGATTCGTCGCCGGTCAGGGCGGCGGCGATCCGGCGGTGCTTGGTGGCCTCGTCGGCCCGGGAGAGGCGTTCGAGGGTGCGGGCCATCAGCAGGTGGGCGTAGGACTCGGTCGGCGCACGGTCGAGGATCTCGACCAGGTGCTCCTCGGCGGGCTTGAGGAGGGCGGAGTGGAAGTAGGCGCGGGCCAGGAGCAGCCGCGTGCCGATGTCGTCCGGGGTCTCCTCGACGATGGGGAGCAGGGCCCGGATCGCGCCCCGGTAGTCCCGCTCCTCGAAGTACTGCTGGCCGAGGCCGTAGCTCAATGCGCGCATGTCTTCCATGGTCAAACCTCCGTCTCGGCTGAAGAACAACGGCAGCCGTAACGCCCCGCAGTACCGGCCTATTCCACCGGTACTGCGGGGCGTGGGGCAGAGGTGATCAGGCGGCGTCGAGGGCGGCGACCTGGTCCGGGGTCAGTGTCACGTCGATCGCGGTGTAGGAGTCGCGGATGGTCTCGGGACGGCTCGAACCGGGGATCGGGATGACGTGCGGCGACTTGGCCAGCATCCAGGCCAGCGTGAGCTTCTGCGGGCTGATGCCGAGCTCGGTGGCGATGCGGTGGAAGGCAGGGTGCTTGTCGCCCAGGTCGCCGGCCTTGCTGATGCCGCCGAGCGGGGACCACGGGAGGAACGCGATGCCGAGCTCGTCACACAGCTCCAGCTCGGGCTCGCTGGACCGGAAGGCCGGCGAGAACTGGTTCTGGACCGAGACGAGCCGGCCGCCGAGGATCTCGTTGGCCTGGCGGATCTGGTCCGGGTTCGCGTTCGAGATGCCGGCCATCCGGATCTTGCCCGCGTCGAGCAGGTCCCGGATCGCGCCGATCGACTCCTCGTACGGCGTCTTCGGGTCCGGCCGGTGGAACTGGTAGAGGCCGATCGCGTCGACCCCGAGTCGCTTGAGGGACGCCTCGGCCGCCTGCTTGAGGTAGTCGGGCGAGCCGTTCAGCGTCCAGGAGCCGTCGCCCGGACGGAGGTGGCCGCCCTTGGTCGCCACCAGCACGCCGGACGTGTCGCCGCCGTACGTGGCGAGTGCCTTGGCGATCAGCGTCTCGTTGTGGCCGTCGTCGGTCGCGGTCAGGTGGTACGCGTCGGCCGTGTCGATCAGCGTGATCCCGGCGTCCAGCGCGGCGTGGATGGTCGCGATCGACCGGTCCTCGTCGGGCCGGCCCTCGATCGACATCGGCATACCGCCGAGCCCGATCGCGCTGACCTCGACATCGCCGATCCGGCGGGTCTTGTTCGTTTCAGATGCCATGCGTCTAGCGTTGCGCGGCGCGAATCAGTATTCCAACAGGAAAAAACACTAAGAGTCAGTGCTGTTGACGATGAATGCTTCCGGGGAGGCTCAGGCGAGGTGCACGTGCGGGTTGCGGTCCTCGACCACGTAGGTCGCTCGGGTGCTGATCGGCGCATCCGGCTGGCTCACGAACGGAACGACCCGGAAGTCCGAGCGCCAGCGGTGCTGGTCGACGGTCACCCGGACGTAGCCGCGACACGGCAGGATGGGGCGCATGCAGAACGATGAGCGGATCCGCCGGGCCCGGCCGGACGACGTACCGGCGATCGTCGACCTGGTCTACGGGCTGGCGGAGTACGAGCGGGCGCCGCAGGAGTGCCGGTTGACCGCGGAGCAGTTGCAGGGGGCCTTGTTCGGCGACAAGCCGGCCGTCTTCTGCCATGTCGCGGAGACCGGTGGCGAGGTGGTCGGCTGCGCGCTGTGGTTCCTGAACTTCTCCACCTGGCGCGGCGTGCACGGCATCTATCTGGAGGACCTCTTCGTCCGCCCGGAGCAACGGGGTTCCGGCCTCGGCAAAGCCCTCCTCATCGCTCTCGCCCAGGAGTGCGTCAGCAACGGCTACGAACGCCTCGAGTGGTCCGTCCTCGACTGGAACACGCCCGCCATCGACTTCTACAAGTCCCTCGGCGCTCTGCCCCAGGACGAGTGGACCACCTTCCGCCTAACCGACACCGCCCTGACGCAGCTCGGCAGCTAGTACTGCGGAGTTGGTGCGGGTCCACTCCTCGGTCTGGCGGAGCTGGGCTGGGATGTCCAGGGCGACAAGGCGGGCCTTTGCCGGGTTGCCCTCGGCCGCCTCGGTCTCGATCCCGGTCCAGGTGCGGTGTTGCCACCAGAGGATCGTGTCGATCAGGTCTGACGTGTCGGCCGGGCCGTAGGCGTCGAGCAGGGCGCGCCATTGGGTGGCGACGTGGGCCGGGCTGCCGGGAGTGGAGTACTGCCAGCAGATGAAGGCGATGTCGTGGATGCGGCGGCCAGGGGCGGCGATGTCCCAGTCGATGAAGGCAATCGCCTCGGCGCCGTCCGCGGAGTACACGGTGTTCTTCGGGGAGAGGTCGTTGTGGCAGACGACCTCCTGGTCGCCCGCCAGCGCAGTACCGGCGGTGAGGTCGTGGAACTCGCGGACCAGGCGGCCGACGGAGCGCAGTACCGGGTCGGTGGAGATCGCGGGCTTGTGCGGCTCCTGCCAGGCGACGTACCCGTCGATGAAGCTGAGGATCTCCCGGCCCTCGTCGTCGATCCCGAGGAACCGCGGGGCGCCGGGCCACTCGTCGAGGGCCCGGAGCAGGTCGTGCACGAAGGCGGCCCGCGCGGCCGGCTCGCGCCGTACGGTGTCGCCCTTGCGGATCACCACGGTCACGAATCCACCCGGCAGCGGTTGCTCGTCCACCGCACCACCCTCTCCCAGCCGTGACGTTGACCGCACTTCCTTTCTCCCCCGGTACGCCGAACCGGGCCGGCCGTGATCTAGTCGGACCCGTGGAACGACCTGGGAACGAGATGAGCCAGCAACTGATCAGCCGGATCGCGCAGGTGCTGTTCTGGCTGGCGCTGGGTGGAGTCGTCGTCGGCTACCTGATCGACACCCAGGGGCCGGAGCCGCTGATCCTCGGGATCGCCGCTCTGGTCGTGGCGCTGAGCGCTTTCCTGGCGCTCAGGAGCTTCCGGATGGGCGTGCGGTACGGAGCTGAGGGGATCGAGGTCCGCGGCTTGGTGCGGAGCCGGCGGATCCCCAGGGACCGGATCATCCGGATCACCGACTTCCCGGCGGTCCGCTGGCAGTCGGCCATCGGCAAGGCCCGCTGGACCCCGATCTTCGCGTTCTACGGAGTCGGCCAGCTCGCCTCGATCGAGCGCTACAACCAGTTCTGCATCCTCCGCCTCAAGACCTGGGACGACGATCGCCACAGCAAGCCCCGCCCCAACCCCAACAACCCTCGCCGCCCCCGCAAACCCCGTCGCGACAAGTAGCCGCCGACGGCCGGGGCCCACGTCTCCCGCGCCGCCTCGTTGTCAGCGGCGGTGGCGTTTTGCTTCGTACATGGCGTTGTCGGCGGTGCGGAGGAGTTCGTTGAGGTCGGAGGCGTAGGGGCTGACGATGGCGGTGCCGATGCTGGCGGTGACCGCGACGTCGACGCCCTCGAGCGGGCGGCTGATCGCCTCCTCGAGGCGGTTCGTCAGCATGTCGAGGGCGTCGCCGTCGATGTCCTCGGCCAGGATCGCGAACTCGTCGCCGCCCAGTCGCGCCACGGTGTCGCCGTGCCGGACCTCGGTGAGCAGGCGGTCGGCGATCTCGCGGAGCGCCTTGTCGCCGGCCTCGTGCCCGTACTTGTCGTTGACCTGCTTGAAGTGGTTCAGGTCGCAGAACAGCAGCGCCCCGCGCCGCCCGGTCTGCCGTGATCTCTGCAGCGCCGAGGTGAAGTGGTGCTGCAGCAGCCGCCGGTTGGGCAGGCCGGTGAGCGGGTCGTGCGCGGCGTGGTGCCGCAGCTCGCGCTCCTCGTCCTTGCGCGCGGTCACGTCGTCGATCTGGATCAGGATGATCCGCGGCTGATCCTTGCCCTGGTCAACGATCGCGGCGGTGCCGCCCAGCCAGATGTCGTTCCCGTCGGTCCGCCGGAAGGTCCGCTCGAACCGGTACGGGCCCTTGCCGGTGCTGAGGTGCTCGATCTCGCGCTCGGTCTGGTTCGAGTCCTCGTCGCGCAGGTAGTCCACGAAGGTGGTGCCGACCAACTGGCCGGGGGTGTACCCGGTGATCCGGCAGAAGGCGTCGTTGACCCGCAGTACGCGACCGGCCTCCGGGCCGTCGAAGGCAATCGTCGCCATCCCGTTGCCGGCGCCCTCGAAGACGAGCCGGAAGGTGGTCTCGCTGGCCTCCAGCCGGGCCTTCTCGGCGAGCAGCTGGTCCGTCAGCCGGGCCTTGTCGATCGCCAGTCCCGCCTGGGTCGCGAAGATCTCCAGCAGTTCGCGGTGGATCGGCCCCGGGCGGCGCTGGTCCTCCGGCAGGTCTACCGCGAGCATGCCGACGAGCTCGCCGTTCGGGGAGTACAGCGGCGCGAACAACGCGTCCAGCGGATGCCAGGCGGCGGGATCCTCCGAGACCGGGATCTCCGGCACCCAGCCGATCACCTCGCCCTCGGGCAATCGCTCGTGCGGGACGAACCGGAGCCCGCCCCACTTGTCCGCGATCTCGAACTCGGCGTCGAAGATGTCGGCGGCGCTGACGGTGCCGAGCAGGGCCTCCCGGGCTTCGGGCGACCCCGCGACGGCGATCACCTCGAACTTCCCGTCGGGGTGGCGCAGGTTCAGCACGGCGATGCCGAAGCCCAGGCCGGTGACGACTCCGTCCACCACCGCCTGCAGGGTTTCGCCCAGGCTCCGCCCGGCGCCCATCCGGGCGCTCACCTCGTAGAGACGGCGAACTGCCGTCATCCGCACGGTGGGCTCGTTCTGCACGTGTGTCTCTCCGGCGTCACGGCGATCGGCGGCCTCACGGGGCCCCGCCGTGGTGAGGGTCCCTTTACAGAGTGACAGATCGAGCCAGCCGGACAACGTTCTCCGACACGCCGAGGTCGACCGATACGCCGGACGGAAGTCGTAACCCCTGCTGTCAGTGACGAGAATACGCCTGCCGCCACGGACGGTGAGCTTCCGTGGCTTAAGGGGATTCGGACCTCACACCTGCGGTCGCCGCAGGCCGCCGTCCAGCCACTCGGGCCCTCATCCGGATCATCGGTCACCGGGGATAACTGAAGCGGCGGCCGTCATCGCTCCGCGAGAGAAGTCAGACGTTCCACGCCGCACGAAACGCCGTCGAGCCCCGCTCCACCGACTGGAGGGGGCTCGACGGACGTACGAGCGGGTCAGCTGACGGTGAGGACCTTCGAGACGGTCTGGGTGCCCTGGTGGTCGGCGTCGGCGTACCAGACGACGCGGTAGGTGTAGGTGCCGCGGGTGGTGGGCTTGATGCCGAAGGCGTACCTGCCGTTGGTGGACAGCTTGACGTTGGCGACGTTCAGCCAGCTGGTACCGGAGCGCCGCTGGAGGTAGACGCTCATCCCCGTGTGCGGCGGGTTCAGGTACCCGTAGAACGAGGTGGTCGCGCCCAGCCTGATCGCCGCCGGGCTGAGGTACGCCGACATCGCCGGGCGGACCTCGACCATCACCGCGGCACTCCGGGAGCCGAGCAGATCCCCCGAGCCGTTGTAGCCCCACATGTAACTGGTGGAGACGGCGGGCTTCACCACCCGGGTCACGTCACCCGTCGCCGACGAGGTGGTCGTCCCGACCGTCGTCCAGCGCGTGGAATTCTTCGCCTTCGAGTACAGCGTCACCGGTACGCCGGCCACCGCGGCACCGGTGTCCGTCCGAGTGACCTTGGTGGACAGTGTCGCAGAGCCGGTGTAGATGAGCACCGAGGCGGTGGTCGCGATCGAGACCTTCGTGCCGGCGAGGTAGGTGTCAGCCCCGGGGCCGTACTTGCCGTAGTTGTCCTTGATCCAGGTCCGGAAGGTGTAGCTGGCGCCGTTCGCCAGGCCGGTGACGTAGGCAGTACTGGCGGTGCCGGTGTAGACCGTCGTGCCGGATGTCGGGAGCGCCGGCGGGGTCGTGCCGGTGTTGCGGCGGACCAGGATCTGGCTGACCTTGGTGCCGATGGGGACCGTCCACCGCAGTGTGGCGGTGGTGTTGCTGCCGGTGGCGTCGAAGCCGGTGACGGCAGGAGGCGGCGCGGTCAGGTTCAGCGCGTTGCCGTCGATGTTCATGGTCACGCCACCGTGGGTCTCGGTCACGTTGCCCACGTTCTGGTGCACGCGCTGGTGCATGTTCCAGTAGGTGGCCGGGATGAATCGGCTGGTGCCGGCCGGCGTCGAACCCCAGTGGGCGAACCAGAGGTTGTCCGGCCGCGTGTACGCAGTACTGGCGTAGGCGCTGGACAGGTCGACCCCACCCGACCCGGCCGCGACGTACACGCCGCCGACGTAGCCGCGAGTGTTGAGCTCCTGCGTCCAGCCGCTGACGTAGGACAGCACCGAGGCCTTGCAGGCAGTCGTCGAAGGATAGGCCTCGATGTCGCTGTAGATCGCGCTGCGCTGCGCGAAGCCGAGTGCCTGCGCCTGGGCGACCGCGTTGGCGGCCGCCGCCTTGCCCTGCGCCAAGGCCGTCGCGGGGACGGTCGACATCTTGCTGCTGAAGGTGGTGCACGGTGCCTGCATGCCGACGTCGATCAGCAGGAACTGCCAGCCCTTGGCGTGGTTGGCAGCGACCCAGCCGGCGGTCAGGTTCGGCTGGCCGCAGGCGCGCAGCCCGCCGCTGATGTAGATGCCGACGGCACGGTAAGGCGATGCCGGGGACAACCACGCGTCCATTGCGGCCTGGCTCGGCGCAGCGCAGGCGTCGAAGCCGGGAGACGCGATGGTGCCGGTGGCAATGATCGACGGCGCGGCCGCCTGTGCCCGCTGGGTGCCCTGGCTGCTCGTGGTCTTGGCGGTCACTCGTCCAGTGGCGAGCACCTTCCGAGCGGCCTGCTCCGCGCCGGGACCGTAGTACGCGGTCGCCAGCACCGCGGCGTCCTTGACCGCGACCTGGATCTCGCCGTCGGCCGACCGGGCGGCGGTGGTGAGGGGCTCGAGCACGAGCCCCTCGCTCCGGCCGACCTGGTGCGCCGGGCAGTCAGCCTGCGCCGTACTGCGGCCCAGGTACACCGCCGGGCGGTCGAATCGCACGCAGGCCGTCGGGTCCTTGGCCAGGTCGATCACCGGCCAGCCCGCCGGGACAGTCACCTCGTAGCCGCGGTACGACACGGTCTGGAGGTCGGCCGCATCGGCTGCCGCCCCGGCCGCGACGCCCCCGATCACGGCGACGACAGTAGCCAGCACAGCAGGACCCTTTAACCTCACCAAAGCTCCTCACGAAGACGAACGGCTGCCCCAGAATGTGACCGCCCGCCCCACATCCCCAGCCCCGGTCAATCCAAGGCGAGCGTGCGGTGGTCTGTCGAATAGCCCCCAGCACTCGCCCCGATCCGCGAATGCTATCGACAGACCACCGCCGTCAGCGCTCCGGGTCGTTGCAACTTCCTGCAATTCTTCGGCAACAACTCGTCAAACTACTCGGGGCCTACTCGGGTACCCAGAACAGGCCGAGCCGCTTGACCGTCTGCTTGCCCGCGATGCCGTCGGCGTCCTTGCCGCGCCAGCTCTGTACATCTCACCCCCAGATCGCTGTGGTGGATTTCCCGTTGTCGGAAAGCTAATATCTCTATCTCAAATCCGCACGCTCTGTTGCCCAGCTACGATCATCGAGGTAGCGGCATTAGCGAGTCGCGGACGGGAGGAGGACTGTGAACGATGACGCTGTGCCCGCCAAGCCTGATCCGATCGACGCGCTGATTGCGGCGAACGTGCGCGCTGTTCGAGCGCGCCGGCAGGAACGCCAGGCCGACCTCGCCGCCGATCTTGGCTGGTCTCCTCCAGTGGTGGGCGACCTGGAGAACGGGCGTCGGCGAGTAACGATGGCCGACATGGTGAAGCTCTGTCGGGCGCTCGACGTGGACCTGCAAGAGCTGCTCCGCGGCCTCGATCCGGAAGACATGCGACGCCTGGGGCTCGACCGCCGACGCGACTGAGAGTCAGCCTGGATTTCCCGTGGCGAGAGTGGGTTCCCCATTGCGGTCTGGTCCTGATAGCGTCCTCCCGCACCCAGTCCGATTGGGGTGACTGGGGCTCAAGAGGGGACGCACGTGAAGCTGTTCAACAGCAAGAAGAAGAAGCTCGTCGCGGGGTTTGCGGCAGCCGCCACGATCGTGGTCGGGGGAGCGGTTGCTGCAAACGCGGCCGGGGGGACTGGGTGTCGGACCCTGACGTACCCCCTGTGCGCGAACTCCGTGGCATCGGGGCAGGTCGTGAACAACAGCCTGACCGGGGTCGACATCAAGACCAACTCGCTCGGGTGGACCGATCTCGACGGGAACACGCAGACCCTCATCAAGTCGGGCGGTGGCACCGTTGGTCCGGCTGGCAAGGACGGCGCTCCGGGTGCTCCCGGCAAGGACGGTGCCGATGGCAAGCCGGGTGTCGCGGTCAGCGTGAACAAGACGTTCGCCCCGACCGTCATCGAGAAGATCGGGGGCTCCTACGGGGCCAACGCGACCCAGATCACTACGGTCAGCCTCCCGTCGGCCGGTACGTACCTGGTCAACGCCCGAGTCGTCTTCGACCGCAAGGACAAGGGCAGCGAGGGCTACGAGCAGCCGACCACCGACACCATGCCGCAGCTCTCTCTGCGGTACGGCAGCGACGGTGACGCGGGCACGATCATGGGCACCGCGATCTCTCGGGCGGGCTTCACCGAACTGACCGGCTCCAGCGTCGCGACCGTCACGGTGGACGGGGCCACCGAGATCACCGTGCGCGGCTTCGGCTACAACGAGGACCGCAGTTCCTTCGGTGGCGGCCAGATCTCGGCTTCCGGGCAGGTCACCGCAGTCAAGATCGGCTAACCACCCGCAACGACAAAAGGCCCCCGACCTCGGACGGCGGGTTCACGTGGTCGTCGCAACACCTCGATCTGAGGAGTTGCGACGGCCATGTCGTTTTTGGAGGATCTCGAGCCTCACGGTGGTGCCTTGCTGCGGATGGTGGAATCGGGGGTTCCGGTAGCCGCTGCGTGTGTGGCGTTGAGGATCAGACGTCGCCGCGCACCGGGCTGGACTTTTTCAGTACCTGAGGTCCGCCAGCGACCGGTAGCTCGTCCGGGCCGAGACCCAGGGATCCGTCGGTGCGTCGTGCTCGACCAGCCACTGCTCGACGCCGCCCTGTCCGGCCAGCGCGAAGATCGCCCGGAAGTCCAGCCGGCCGGCCCCGACGTCCTCCCACGACCCGTCCGCCGCCATGTCCTTGACGTGCAGCGCGGGGAACCGGCCCGGGTGGTCGCGGAAGTAGTCGACCGGGTCCTTACCGCCGTTGACCACCCAGTACAGGTCCAGTTCGAAGCCGAGCAGATCGGGCTCGACCTCGTCCAGCAGGATGTCGAACAGCACCTGGCCGTCGACCTCGGCGAAGTCGTGGCCGTGGTTGTGGAAGAGCAGCTTCAGGCCCGCCTCCCGCGCGGCCTTCCCGGCCAGGCTGAAGGCGGCCGCGGCCTCCCGGAAGCCCTCGACCGTGCGCAGTTCCGTCGGCAGCGAGGGGACGACGATCCACTGGCCGCCCAGCGTCCGTACGTCGGCCAGCGCGCCGTCCCAGTCCTCCGTCAGGCGGTTGTACCCGACGTGCTCGAGCACGATCTTCAGTCCGGCGTCATCGGCGAAGGACCGGATCTCGGCCGCGGAGTGACCGAACCGGCCACTCACCCCGACTGTCCGGTAGCCGATCTCCGCCAGCCGCTCCAGGGTGCCGGGGTAGTCCTCGGCGAGGGGGCCGCGCATGGTGTAGAGGTGCATGCCGATGCCGTCGGCGGGAATGGTCCGGTCGCTCATACGGAGTGCGCTCCTTCGAGTGAGAGGATTCTTGTATCGCTGCGGGGATGGTTCGGTGGCATGGTGAAAGTTGTTGCGTCAGGCAACGTGTTCCCGGTAGCGGGCGAGGGCCAGGTCGAACACCTCTTGCCCCGGCGCGTCCCAGAGGTCCTGGTTGAAGATCTCCACCTCGACCGGGCCGTCGTACCCGGCGGCGTCGCAGGCCTCGCGCAGCCGGCGCAGCTCGATCGCGCCGTCGCCCATCATGCCGCGGCCGAGCAGGGTGTCGGCCGGTAGCGGGACCACCCAGTCGCTCACCTGGTAGGAGCAGATCCGGTCGCCGGCCCGCTCGATCTGCCGGTACACGTCCGCGTCCCACCACAGGTGGTAGGCGTCGACGATCACGCCGACCTGCGAGGACGGGAACTGCTCGGCCAGGTCGAGCGCCCCGCCTAGGGACGACACCACGCATCGGTCGGAGCAGAACATCGGGTGCAACGCCTCCACCGCGAGACGCACGCCCCGCTCCTCCGCGTAGGGCGCCAGTTCGGCCAGGCCGTCCCGAACCATCCCCCGGGCGCCGTCGAGATCCCGTGATCCGGCCGGCAACCCGCCGCTGACCAGCACCAGTACGTCGGTGCCGAGCGTGGCGGCCTCGTCGATCGCGCGGTGGTTGTCCTCGATCTTGGCCTGCCGCTCGGCCGCATCGGTCGAGGTGAAGAACCCGCTCCGGCACAAGGAGGAGACCCGCAGGCCCGCGTCGGCGACCAGCTTCGCGGACCGCTCGACGCCGTACTCCTGGATCGGTTCGCGCCACAGGCCGATCCAGGACAGCCCGGCTTCGGCGCTCGCGGCGACGACCTCCTCGAGCGACCAGTACTTGGTGGTCGCCTGGTTCAGGCTGTAGCGGTTCATGCGTCGACCCCGCCCACCACCAGCAGCTTGCGGAAGCGGTCAACCGCGAGCTCGGGATTCGTCAGTACTCCGGCCGCATCGGCCAGGCGGAAGGTGTCCGCGAGGTGTGGCAGCGACCGCCCGGTCTGCAGCCCGCCGACCATGCCGAACCCGGGCTGGTGCCCGTTCAGCCAGGCCAGGAAGGCGATCCCGGTCTTGTAGTAGTACGTCGGCGCCGAGAAGATCTGCCGGGCCAGCGGCACGGTCGGCGCGAAGATCTCGTCGTACTGCGTGAGGTCGCCCTCGTCCAGCGCCTTCAACGCGGCGGCCGCGGCCGGGGCGATCGCGGCGAAGATCCCGAGCAGGGCGTCGCTGTAGCGCTCACCGTCCCCACGGATCAGCGACGGGTAGTTGAAGTCGTCACCGGTGTAGAGCCGGACGCCCTCGGGCAGGCGGTTGCGCAGGGCAACCTCCTTCGAGGCGTCGAGCAACGAGACCTTGATGCCGTCCACGTGGGCCGCGTTCTCGTTGATCAGCTCGACGACCATGTCGGCCGCGGTGTCGAGCGAGTCGCTGCCCCAGTAGCCCTCCAGCGCGGGGTCGAACATCGAGCCCAGCCAGTGCAGGATCACCGGTCGCGACGACTGGCTCAGCAACCGGTCGTAGACCTTCCGGTAGTCGTCCGGCGATCCGGCGGCCGCGCACAACGCCCGGCTGGCCATCAGGATCGGCTGCGCGCCGGCCTCCTCGGCCACCGCGAGCTGCTCCTCGTACGCCGCGATCACCGCGTCCAGCGGATGCATGCCGGCCGCGAGCTGATCGGTGCCGACACCCACCGCGATCCGCTTCGTCGCGTCGTCAGCGCGGGTCGGCGCCTCGGCGGCTGAGCGGCGGATCAGCTCCTGCGTGGCGGCCCAGTCCAGCCCCATCCCACGTTGGGCGGTGTCCATCGCCTCGGCCACGGACAGGCCCAGCGACCACAGGTGCCGCCGGAACTCCAGCGTGTGCTCCCAGTCGATCACGGCGGGCGCCCCCGGCGAGTTGTCCGCCAGCGGATCCGGGACGACATGGGCCGCCGCGAAGGCCATCCGGCTGGTCGCGGGTGCATAGTTGCCGTGGGCAATGGGTTGACCGACGAGCAGGTAGGTCTGCCGACCACCGGCACCGTCGGGCAGGCGCAGGGACAGCGTCATGCCTTGCCCTCGAGGTCGAGCGGGGGAACCTCCAGCTTGCGGCCCTCGCGCCACGACTGCAGGCCGAGCTCCGCGAGCTGGACGCCCTTGGCGCCCTCGACGAAGTCCCAGGTGAAGGGCGCATCCTCGACCACGTGCCGCAGGAACATCTCCCACTGCACCTTGAAGCCGTTGTCGAACACCTCGTTGTCCGGCACCTCGGCCCACTGGTCGCGGAACGAGTACGCGGCCGGCAGATCCGGGTTCCAGATCGGCTTCGGGGTGGCGGAGCGGTGCTGGGCGCGGCAGTTGCGCAGCCCCGCGACCGCGCTGCCCTCGGTGCCGTCGACCTGGAACTCGACCAGCTCGTCGCGGAACACCCGGGTGGCCCAGGATGAGTTCAGCTGCGCGACGACGCCGCCCTCCAGCTCGAAGATTCCGTACGCCGCGTCCTCGGCGGAGGCGGTGTACGCCTGCCCCTGCTCGTCGTACCGGGTCGGGATGTGGGTGGCGCCCTGGCAGTAGACGGACTTGACCGGGGCGAAGATCTGGTCGAGCACGTACCTCCAGTGGCAGAACATGTCGACGACGATGCCGCCGCCTTCTTCGCTCTTGTAGTTCCAGGCCGGGCGCTGCGCCTCCTGCCAGTCGCCCTCGAAGACCCAGTAGCCGAACTCGCCGCGGATCGAGAGGATCTTGCCGAAGAAGCCGCCGTCGACGAGCCGCTTCAGCTTGCGCAGGCCCGGCAGTGACAGCTTGTCCTGGACGACGCCGTTCTTCAGCCCGGAGTCGCGGACCAGCCGGGCCAGGTCGACGGCCGCCTGCAGGCCCTCGGCGATCGGCTTCTCGCAGTAGATCGCCTTGCCGGCCTCGACCGCCGCGCGCACCCCCTTCTCCCGCAGCTGGGTGAGCTGGGAGTCGAAGTAGATCTCGACGTCCGGCTCGGCCAGCGCCTCGGACAGGTCGGTGGTCCAGCGGGTCAGCCCGTACTGGTCCGCGATCCGGCGGAGCTTGAGCTCGTTGCGGCCGACCAGGATCGGTTCGGGGATGATCATCGACCCGTCCGCGGCCGGGAGACCGCCCTGCTCGCGGATCGCCACGATGGAGCGCTCCAGGTGCTGGCGCAGGCCCATCCGGCCGGTGACGCCGTTCATCACGATGCCGACGTGTCGATCGTTCACTGTGCTGCCTCTCTTCGGCGCATCGTCTGCGCTGGTCTGTTACGGGGCGGTCGAGTCAAGGAATCGGTACGCCGGTCCGCCGATCGCGAGTGTCGCGTGGGGGCGAGGGCCGCGGAGGCGGGTCGGAGCGTGGGCGGGCTCATGGGCGGTCGCCTACGTCGTAGACGTCGAGGCGGCCGCACATGCCGTGGCGGCCGAGCTCGGTGGGCGCGGGGATCTGGTGGAGCTCTGCCGTCTGGAGGTGCGGTGCCTTGCCCGCCTCCAGCGCGTCCAGGGCTGCACCCGTCTCATCAGCCAGTCGGCGAGGCCCTTGCTCCCACCGGCGCCGCCAGTCCGCCAGCTGTGGCCGGACGATCCCGATCGCCGCCTCGTAGAACGGCTCGAGAGCGGCGGGACCGTCAGCGTCGTACGCGGCACGCAGAGCGGCGAAGCCCTGCAGCGCGAGGTTGCGCCGGGCCATCGCGGACGGCGTGCGGGCCTCACCCTCGCCGGTGAGCGTGGTCGCCTTCAGATAGGTCTCGCGGTCGGTGAGGTGCTCAGGCGGCAACGTCAGTACGGCGTCGCCTGCCTCGGGGAGCCCGGAGTTCGACATCAAGGTCAGGATCTGCAGGCCGCCGCCGTTCACCAGGCGGTGGATCGTGCCGGGGTCGAACCACACCACGGTGCCCGCCTGCAGCGGGGTCTCGGTGAACCCCTTCGGGTTGAGGGTCTGGACCGCGCCGGAGCCGGCGATCACGTAGTACCCCTCGGAGCAGGCCAGGTGCACGTGCGGGGTGCCGCCGACGAGTCCGTCGGGGGCCTCGATGTCGTACACCTTCAGGAGCGAGATGCCGATGCCGCCGGGCAGTGCCGTCGCCGGGCCGGGGCCGTACTCGCACATGCCAGTCTCCTCGTCCGTTGCCTTGGAAAGGGCTTTCCCAGGCTTGTGATCGCAACCTTAGGTGGGCCTTCACAGTGAGTCAACCTGCTGGGAAAGAAGTCTGGAAAGCGGTTGCACCCCCAAATGTCCGGAGTTGGCCAGCACCGCGTCCGGAGTCGGCCGGCGCGGTGTCCGGACCGGCGGATGGGGTACGCCGTACCGACGGGCGTTAGCGTCGTCGCACGAGACGGAAGGAGCACAGTGGCCCAGGGCGGTGAGCCGGTGAACAAGCGGGTGCAGGACGAGATGCGGGACGAGCGGCGGGACGGCGCACGGGCCGAGGCGCGAGACTGGGCGCGGGATGCGGGGCGAGACGGGGCGCGGGATGAGGCGCGGGATGAGCAGGTCGAGGTGTATCGCACCCTCGATCTGGCCCTCCGGGTCGGCGAGGTCGTGCTGTCCAGCGGCGCCGGTACGGCGGACGCTACCGCGACCATCCTCGCCGTCACCGCGGCCGGCGGGTTGCGCGGCTGTGAGGTGGACATCACGTTCACCTCGATCGCGATCTCCTACCAGGCCGGGCCGGACGTAGCCCCCGAGACCCACGTGCGCGTCGTCCGCTACCGCGGCCAGGATTTCTCCCGCCTGACCGCCGTCGACCTGCTGGTACGCCGGTTCGCCCGTGGTGACATGACCCGTGAGGAGGCGAGCCGTGAACTGGCGCGGCTGGTGTCCGCGGGCCCGCCGTTCCCGCGCTGGAGCTCGGTGATCGCCTGGGGTGTGATGGCGGGTGGCGCGACCCTGCTGCTCGGCGGTGGCTGGCTGATCACGCTCGTCGCCTTCGTCACCGCGATGGGGATCGAGTTGAGCAACCGCTGGTTCAGCCGCCAGCGGCTGCCCGCGTTCTACCAGCAGGTGGCCGGGGCGTTCGTCGCGACCGCGGTGGCGCTGATCCTCTATGCGCTGCACGCGCCGGTGAAACCTTCGCTGGTCGTTGCCGCAGGCATCATCATGTTGCTGGCCGGGATCGCCCTCACCGGTGCCGTCCAGGACGCCATCACCGGGTACTACGTGACCGCGGCCGCGCGAAGCCTGGAAGCGATGTTGCTGACCGGTGGAATCATCGCCGGGGTCTCGCTCGGGATCAGCCTCGGGATCAAGCTCGGGTTGCCGGTGGCGATCGAGGCGCAGACGATCCAGCTGGCCAACCTGCCGATCATGGTCGGCTCGGGTGCGCTGATGGCAGTGGCGTTCGCGTACGCGTCATACGCGCCGCTGCGGTCTCTGCTGCCGATCGCGATCGTCGGTGCACTGGGCTCGCTGGCGTTCACGCTGATGACGCGCGCCGAGTTCGGCCCCGCCTGGTCGACCGCGGCCGGCGCCTTCGTGGTCGGTCTCGGCGGCTACTCACTCGGCCGTCGTTCGGGTGTCCCGCCGCTGGTCGTGGTGGTCTCGGGAACGGTGCCGTTGCTGCCCGGACTGACCATCTACAAGGGCATGTACGAGTTGACGACCCAGGGCAACCTGATCGGCATCGTCACTCTCGCGACCGCCGTGGCCATCGGGGTCGCCCTGGCCTCCGGGGTCATCCTCGGCGAGTACGTGGCCCAGCCGATCCGCCGCGAGGCCCGCCGCCTGGAAGACCGCCTGGCCGGCCCACGCTTGGTCGGACCACGCCGGCCGGTACGCCGGCGTACTCCCCGCTCACGATCGAGCACCCGCCGTAAGCGTCGGGCCGCGGTCTGAGGGTGGGTTGTTGCTCGTGCCGTCCGCGAGTGATATTCCTTGCAGTCGGTCCGGACGGTTCTGCCAGTAGCCGTTCCCCACCAGCCCGCGGTGGTGAATCCCGCCGGCGGCGATAGCCACTGCGCCCCAGCCGCCAGCCCCGCTGCGCGAGCTGTCACCAGAGGTGACAGAGCGAAGGAGTCGCGCTCGTGCTCGACGAAGAAGCCCCGTTCAGCCTGACGGTCGACACCACCGGTCCCGCGCCGGTGGTCCGGGTCAGCGGCGATCTCGACCTGGAGACGTCGCCCGAACTGACCGATCAGCTCAAGGTCCTGCTCGGCCCACACCTGCTGGTCATCGACCTGACCGATGTCGAGTTCATGGACTCGACCGGTCTGGGCGTCCTGGTCGGCGCCCACAAGGAGTCGAGCTCGCGCGGCGGCTCCCTGGCCCTGGTCGGCGCTCAGCACCGTGTCCAGAAGATCCTCCGCATCACCAAGCTGCACAAGGTCTTCACGCTCTACCCGACCCTCGACGCACTCGCCGAGGACCTGGCCACCCAACTCCTCGTTCCCGCAGCCGACGGCCCCCTCCCCACCACGCCCCCGGCTCCGCCCGTCGAACCCCTCGCCGGGACAGATCGGAGTACAGGGACCGATGACGACCGGTGACGGCTCGTGGGATGCGGAGTCGTTGAGATCCGGAGACCTGCGGGCGGGTTTCGGCGCGGACCTGCAGGCGTCTTCGGAGCTGGCCGACGACGGTACCCGGACGCCGCGGGCTGAGATCGTCGAGGCGATTTCGCTGGCTATGGCCGGGTCGCTGAATCTGCGGCGGTGTGTCCTTCAGTTGCTGACCGCGGTCCGGCCGGAGCTCGCCGACTGGGCGATGGTCGTACTGACCAACCCGCGGACCGGTGCGCTGACGCTCTACGGCGGGGACGACCCGTCGGCCACGGGGAAGGCTTCGCGGCGGTCCGTGGCGGGCCAGGCACTGGATCGCATCCTGACCACCGGCCGCACCGAGTTGCTGCACGTCTCACCCGACACGGCCGTGGCCGACGGCCTGGCCAGCATGGTGCCGACCAAAGTCCTTCGCGAGCAGGCGGCACAGCTCCGGCCGGTCGACGTCCTCGGGTTGGGATTGACCGCCCGCGGCGTCACCCTGGGCGCTCTCGTGGTTGTCCGCGGCCAGGGTCGTGGCTTCAGCCAAGAGGACGTTGCCCTGTCCGAGTTGCTCGCCTCCCGCGGCAGCCTGGCGCTGGACTCCGCGCGCTTGTACGAGCAGCGCAGCCGGGTTGCTGCCGCCCTGCAGGCCAGCCTCGTACCGGCCGCGCTGCCGGTGGTTCCCGGAGTGGACGTCGCGGCGCGGTACCGGCCGGCGATCGAGCAGTTGGACATCGGCGGCGACTTCTACGACATGTTCGGCGCCGAGGACGACTGGCTGGCCGTGCTCGGCGATGTCTGCGGCAAGGGTGTCGACGCCGCGGTGCTGACCGGTCGAGCCAGGCAGAGCCTCCGCACCGCCGCGCACTTCGAGCGGCGGCCTGGCGCGTTGCTGTCAGCCTTCAACACGGTCTTCCACGAGGACACCTCCGACCGTTTCATCACCCTCGTCTGCCTCCGGTTGAGGCCAGCCGCAGGTGGCCGGTCGGCGGACGTCGAGATCGCCGTGGCGGGCCACGCCGGTCCTGTCGTAGTCCGTGCGGACGGCCGAGCCGAGCAGCTCGAGATCGAGGGAACGGTGGCGGGCGTGCTTCCCGACGTCGACTACCCGACCACGACCGTTCGGCTGGAACAGGGTGACGCCCTGCTGCTGTTCACCGATGGAGTCGAAGAAGCCCGCGGTCAGGAAGGTTTCTACGGCCTGGATCGCCTGCTGAACCTGCTGGGGGAGTACGCCGGAGCCGGCGCGGACGCGATCTGCGGAGCCGTCGAGCAGGATGTCGTCGAGCACCTCGACGGCCGGTCCCACGATGACATCGCCCTGCTCGCGATCAGCTGCGGAGGCCCGACCGGATGGCAGAACTGACCGAGTCGCTGGCGGACTTCGAGGCGGCCTTGGCGGCGGTGGACACCTCGGCGGCGATCGGAGTCGTCGACGACCTGCTGGTGGCAGGGGTCGCCCCGGTGACTGTGTTGACCGGCGTCATCGCGGCAGCGCAGCGGAACGTGGGCGCCCGCTGGCAACGTGGCGACTGGACGGTGGCCGAGGAGCACGCCGCGACGGCGGTGGCGGCGGCCGCGACGGAAGCCGTTGCCAGGCATGCCCGGCTGACCCCGATCACCCGCGGCAAGGCGCTCGTGGCCTGCGCAGAGCGCGAGTGGCACGCCCTGCCCGCGATGATCATCGACTGCGCGCTCAGAGCAGACGGGTGGGACACCACGCTGCTCGGTGCTTCCACGCCACCGCTCCGCCTTGGCCAGTATCTGCAGGACCTTGGCCCGGATGCCCTCGCGGTCAGTTGCTCGATGCTCGGCGCACTGCCGACGACCAGGCGGTTCATCGAGGCGAGCACGACCGCCGGCATCCCGATCGTCGTCGGTGGTGCGGCGTTCGGCCCGGACGACCTCCGTGCCCGCGCGCTGGGAGCGGCGGCCTGGGCGCCCGACGCCCCGAGCGCTGTCGAGGCCGCCCGCGCCCTGCCGGCCGTAGTACCGGCGGTGGCGCCGCTCCCGGATGCAGCAGTTGCCGAGCAGGCCGCGCTCGAGTTGTCCCACCGGGAGTTGGTGGCAAGCCTGCTCGCGGACTGGCAGGTCGATCCGGGGCTCGAGGTCGCGGAGGACGCCGTCCAGCAAGTGCTGCACGCAGTGTGGGCCGGACTGATGACCGGTGATCCGCGAGTGGTCCCGCAGACCGCCGCCTGGATCGCCGAGATCCTCCGCTCGCGAGGTGAGGACCCGGAGAAAGTCACCGCGCTCGGAGGGCTGCTGCGGACCTGCCTGCGCGACTATCCGCTGGCCCACTCGCTCATCGACAACTCCTGGCCGGCCTTCGTCCACTGAGGTCTGAAGGCCGGCGCATCACCGGAGCTCCTCGAGCACCACGTCGTCGAGCTGGAACCAGACGTCCTGGCCGTGCCCGAAGAAGCCCGCGTAGAGCTGGATCAGCGACTCACGCCCGGTTTCGACCTCCACACTGACCTTCGTGTACTCCGGATGCGCGCCACCGGGCTTCTCGGCCAGCACCTCAGTCGGGTCGCCTGCGCAGGGGGCTGTGCTTTACTGCTGCTGGTGCGATTCCAAGGTGTGGCGGCAGGGAGTGATCCCGGGCCCGCCGGCTCCGTCCGGTCGACGGAGTGACCCGGCAACGACCGGGGCCATGCGGTGATACCCCGCTCCTGCTCGGATCCGCCCGGGTCCCTGGTTGATGATCTCTCTCACCCAGAGGTAGCGAACGCATGTTCACAGGACTTATCGAGACCACCGCCACCGTCGCCGAGGTGCGCGCGGACTCCCTCCGGATCAGCGTCGATCCGGAACTCCCACTGGCCGCCGGGGGCGCCGTCTGCCTGGACGGCGTCCGGCTCACGATGGAGTCGGCAGCCCCGGGCGAACTGGTGGTCACCGTCACCGATGAGACCCGCCGCCGGACCGCTCTCGACCAGATCACCGCCGGTACTGCGGTCCACTTCGAGCTGCCCCTGGTCGCCGGTGACCGGATCGACGGTCATCTCGTCCAGGGGCACGTCGACGGCGTCGGCAAGGTGCTCCGGGTCGATGACGAGCCCGCGGGGCGCCGGGTCTGGATCAAGCCCGGCGACCGGTTGCTGGCCCGGCTGGTGGCGAAGTCCTCGGTCGCGCTGAACGGAGTGAGCCTCACCGTCGCCGAGGTGCTGAAGGACCGGTTCTCCGTCGTCCTGGTGCCGAACACCTTGGCCAAGACGAATCTCGGCAATCTCGGAGCCGGTGATCGGGTCAACCTGGAGAGCGACCTGCTCACCCGGATGGCCCGCGAAGGACACGGACCCGAGCTGATCGAAGCGGTTGCTCGCCTGCCCTGGGCGGGCCACCTGAGTGGGCCGGTCGGAGTACAGAAGGTGGTCGCGCAACTGGCTGCCGGTGGTGGCGTGGTGGTCTGGGATCCAACGCTGGAAGGCGAAGGAGATGTGGTCTTCGCCGGCGAGCGGTTCCGGCCGGAGGCGATGACCTTCCTGCTCACGCAGGTCTGTGGACATACGACGATTCCCTGCGCTGCCGAGGTCCTGGAACGGCTGGAGATCCCGAGGATGCCCGGGGAAGGGGACCGGCAGGGCACCGCGATGCATGTCCCGGTCGACCTGGCGTCGCTGCCGGGCACCGGGGTGAGTGCCGCTGATCGGGCGGCGACGATCCGGCGGCTGGCTGATCCGCACGCCAAGGCCGAGGACTTTCTGAAGCCTGGGCATGTGTTCCCGTTGGCGGCCCGGCCCGGGTTGCTGGCCGAGCGGCGCGGCCACACGGAGGCGACCGTCGCGCTGTGTGTCGCGGCCGGGCTGGCGCCTGTCGGCGTGTGCTGCGAGGTGATGCGGCCGGACGGGGTGATGGCGGACGCGGCCGACCTCGAGCAGTTCGCGCTGCGCTGGGACCTGCCGATGATCGACGTGCACGACCTGGCCCGGTGGCTGTGATGAAGGGGTCCGACCTGTACGACGATCCGGTGTTCCTCGCGGGGTAAGCGGTCCGGCAGTGACCCTGGACTGAATCAACCGTTAGAGTTACCGACTGGAAACATCGGCCTGCTATCGCTGGGTCACCCCCGGCGGGCTCGGAGGATCGACGTGGCACTGGGTAGGACGTCCCCGCGGGACCTGCCGCTGTTCGCGGACCTGTCCGGACGGGAGATCAAGGACATCTTCCGCGCCGGTGAGGAGGTCTCGGTGCCCGCCGGCTGGTCACTCATCCTGGAACAGACCCCACCGGATGCCGCGTACCTGATCCTCAGCGGTACTGCGGCGGTCCGGGTCAAGGGCGACGAGATCGCCGAGCTCGGCCCGGGCGACATCGCCGGCGAGGTCGCGGTCCGGCAGAACCGGTTGCGGACGGCAACCGTGACGGCGAAGAGCCGGCTGCAACTGCTGCACTTCACCCGGGAGAAGTTCGACGACCTGACGAACCGGTTGCCGAACTTCCGGGACGCCATCGACGCGACCATCGCCGAGCGGCGCGGTGACAAGTCCAGCTCCTGAGCCTGATCTCGGGGCGCTGCAGAAGGACTTCGAGCAGGCGCTGCTCGGCGGCGAACGCAAGTTCACCCGGATCGAGGTGTCCGAGCGGGCCGGGGTATCGAGCGAGCGCGCCGAGCGGATGTGGCGCGCGCTCGGGTTCGCGACCGTGCCGGACGACGAGGTCGCCTTCACCGACGGCGATGTCGAGGCGCTCCGGCTGGTCGCCGCCCTGGAGGACGACGGCTTCATTGACCCGGCGGTCGAGTCGTCGCTGGCCCGCAAGCTCGGCCAGACCCAGTCCCGGCTGGCCTCCTGGCAGTCCGCGATGTTCCTCGAGCTACTGGGCGCCTCGAAGCTGAAGGCGGACGACGCGATCGAGGTCGCGGCTTTGTTGCTTCCGGCAATGGAGCGGCTGCAGACCTACGTCTGGCGGCGGCACCTGGCCGCCGCGGCGGGCCGCGCGGTGGCCGGCTCGGACGAGCTCGCCCGCGGCGTCCGGGTGGTCGGCTTCGCGGACATCGTGAGCTTCACCCGGTTGACCCGGCGACTGTCCGAGCCCGAGCTGGGCCGGCTGATCGAGCGCTTCGAGGGCCTGGCCGCGGACGTGGTCGCGCTGAACGGCGGCCGGGTGATCAAGTCCATCGGCGACGAGGTCCTCTTCGTCACGGACACCCCTGCGCAGGGTGCGGCGGTCGCACTGGCCCTGCAGGACAAGATGCGCGAGGCCGGCGACCTGCCCGAGCTGCGGATCGGCCTCTCCTACGGCAGCATCCTGATCCGCCTCGGTGACGTGTACGGCGAGGTCGTCAACCTCGCGTCGCGCCTGACCTCGGAGTGCAAGCCCGGCCGCGTCCTGATCGACCGCGAACTCGCCGCCGCCCTGGACGGCCACCCGTCGTACCGGCTGCGCAGGCTCCGACGGGTCTCCGTCCGCGGCTACCACCACCTCACGCCGTACGCCCTGCAGCGCACTGACGAGTCCTGACGCTCAGTCGGGCAGGTCCGCGATGCGGGTGGAGATGCGCTCAAGGAGAGCCAGTTCCTCCACGCTGAGGTGGTCGATGAAGCGGCTCCGGACCGAGTCGAGATGCCCGGGCGCCGCGGCCGCCAGTACTTCGAAGCCGTGGTCGGTCAGGTGGTAGATCGAGCCGCGGGCGTCGGCGGGATCCGGCTCGCGCTCGATCAGGCCGCGGGCCTCCATCCGGGCCGCGTGGTGCGACAGCCGGCTGCGTGACCACTGCATCTTGTCCGCGAAGTCCTTCAGGCCCCAACTGCGGCCGGGCTTCTCCGACAACGTGCTGAGCACCTCGTAGTCGGCGGTGGACAGCCCGAGCTGGTTGAGATCCCGCGCGAGACGGGACGGAACGACGGTCAGCAGCCGCCGGACAGCCCGCCAGGCGCGTTCTTCGTCGGTGTCGAGCCATCGGGTCCCGGTCACGGCTCCGATCCTACTTCTTTGACATATCAAAGAACATGGATAAGATCTTTGACATGTCAAAGAAAGTGCTCGTGGTGGTTGCCAGCACCCGGCCCGGCCGGCTCGGTCCGGCAGTGGCGTCGTGGTTCGTGCGGGCCACGGCCGGTACGGCGATCGATCTGGGCGTCGAGGTGGAGGTGGCCGACCTCGCCGAAGTGGGGCTGCCGTTCCTCGACGAGCCGGAGCACCCGGCGACCGGCATCTACCAGCACGAGCACACGAGGGTCTGGAGCCGGCGGGTGGCGGCCGCGGATGCTCTCGTGTTCGTGACGAGCGAGTACAACTTCGCGATGCCCGCCACGCTGAAGAACGCGTTCGACTACCTCAGCGCGGAGTGGGCGTGGAAGCCCTGCCTGTTCATCGGCTACGGGAACACCTCGGCCGGGACGCGCGGCGTACAGATGGCTCGTGGTGTCGCCACCTCGCTGCGGATGCTCTCGATCGGTGACGACATCTTCCTGCGGATCGCGGACGACCTGAGCGACGGAGAAGTGATCGAGACCGAGCGACTGGCCGCCCGAGCGAAGGACGCGCTGACCGAGCTGGCCCGGGTCGCCGACGTACTGCGCCCGCTGTACCGGGCCGACCTGGAGATCGTCCCCGCGGTGCCGGGTGACGCGCCCGAGTTGCTGGTGTTGCAGCGGTGCTGCTGGGTGGACGAGGCGATCGCCAACGAGACGCTCGATCTCCCGGCGCTGGTGGAATCCGAGGACGAGGTGCGCGCGGCGTTACGGACCTGGACGACCTGGTGTGTGCGGTCCGGCGGGCGGCTGGTCGGTTCTGTCCGCGCCAAGCGGGACGGAGATGCCTGGAGCATCGGGCGACTGATGGTGGCTCCCGATCAGCGTCACAGCGGACTGGGTCGCCGGCTGCTCAGCTTCGCCGAGAGCCAGGCGCCGGCCGGAGTCACCGAGGCGACGCTGTTCACCGGCGCCCGGAGCCAACGCAACCAGGCGCTCTATCAAAAGGCCGGCTATTCGCTGTTCACCGAGGATGTCCCAGCGGGTGCGGTGGGCTTGAGGAAGCCCCTTTAAGCTGGCCCCGTGCGGGAGGTTTCGACAACAGCTGACCTGGTCCGGGTATCCGACGACGACCCCATGATCATCTGGTCCGGACAAGGAGACCTCGGGCGCTCCGTGAGGGCCTGGTACGACGGGGACGCGGTGGCAGTGGCATCGCCCGAGCTGTCGAAGCGGGATCGCCTGTCAGTGCGCGGGCCGATCGATCAGCTGGCTCCGCTGGTAGAGCAGGTGCTCGCCGAGGTCGGGACGAGCTTCCGCCCGTTCGGCGACGAGCAGGTCATCCGTGAACTGGCCGAGCGGGTGCCGGGGATGACGTTCGCGGCCGCATTCGGGTGGATGGACACCGCGGAGGTGCCGGTCCAAACGACCACGGCCGCCTGGCTCGACGGCGACACCGGGGTCGAGGAACTGCTCGCCGAGGCGGCCCCCGGGTCCTATGCCTGGCCCGGACGTCCCGGCGTACTGCGCTGGGCTGCTGCCACGGGTGAGGCCGGGGAGTTGCTGAGCATCGCGGCTGATGCGTGGAGTGCGCCCGAGGTGGGTTTCCTGGCCGGAGTGGCGACGCGGCCGTCCGTGCGGGGACAAGGGTTGTCGCGCCAGGTGTGCGGGTTCGTGACGGCCGAGTTGGTGAAGCGGCACGGCCGGACCGGACTGATGGTCGACCGGGACAACGCGGCCGCGATCTCCGTCTACCGCAAACTGGGCTACACGTACCGCGGTGTCGCAGCGGCGCACGTGTAGCCCAGCTCTGGTGCCTTCAGCGGGTCGGCGAGATCGTCAGCGTCACACTCGGGCGCGGTGAGTTCGGCGCGCTCGCGCTGGGACTGGTCGTGGGGGTCGTCGACGGCTTGGTGCTGGTGCCGGCCGACGGGGTCGGCGTTGTCGTCGCAGTGGGCGGGCTGGAGACCGGCGCGGCCGGTGGGATGAACGGCGCCTTGTCGCTGTCCTTGCAGTTGTCCGCGCTCGTGTTGCCCTCGGAGTCCGGGAGGATCATCGCCTGCGGGAACTGATTGCTCTCGGACGGGCGGGTGCTTGACGGATCCGTGCCCCAGTACCCGACGCAGTCCTGGATCTCGACCTTGAGCGGTTTGCCGTCCTGGTCGTAGAGCCGGACCTTGACCTGCCGGCCCTGCTCGTCGAACGGGTAGATGTTCTCGATCCTGTTGCCGTCCATGGTCAGCCCGGACGCGTAGGCGTAGTCGGTGCCCGAGCTGCCGCGGTAGTCGTTGTAGCCGCCGAACAGGCCGTAGGCGGAGCCGCCGACGAAGCTGAAGGCCAGCCAGGCCGGCACGATGACCGTGGCGACCACGTTCAGTGGGACGACGTACCAGAGCCAGCGGCGGTCCTGCTGGGTCCGGCGGCCGATCCAGACCGACACCGCGGCGCCGGCCAGGGCGCCGACCACCGCGACCGCACCGGCGCCGAACAGGGCGAAGAACCCGCCGCCACCGACGACGCCGCGCGCCACCCACCAGACCGGCTGACCGATGCTGACCAGCTCGTGCCGCAGGTTCGGCGGGATCTGGTCGACCAGGTTGCGGATCGAGGCGGCCAGCCGCTGGCCCTGGGCGGTCTCCAGCACGATCCGCGGGTCGTTGCCGTGCAGCGCCCGGACCCCGAAGAAGGCGGCGCCGAAGAGCGTGATCAGACCGAGCAGGATGAAGACGGGCGAGATCCCACCGATCACCACCAGGAACGGCCCGACGGTCGCGGCGATCAGTCCCCAACGCAGGGCGGGCCAGCCGGCCTGGTCGGACGACTGCTCGGCCCGGGGCGGATACCCGGCCGCGGTGCGGAGCTCGTCGGCGTACTGCCTGGGGGTGCCGAGGCGATCCTGCAGGGCCTCGGCGGTCGGCTCGGCCTCGGACTCGGCGGCGACCTCGGCGAGGTGCCCGCTAACGTCGTCGAGCACGTCCTCGAGCTCACCCGGAGGCAGGTCGCTCAGCTCGGCGCGGACCTGAGCCAGGTACACCGCGACCGCTCCGGTGAGTGTGCTGTTCACGTCGCCTCCTCGATCAGCAGCACCGACATCGTGTCGGCGAAGTGGTTCCACGTCTTGGTGGACTCCGCGAGCAGGTCGCGGCCGATCTTGTTCAGCCCGTAGTACTTGCGGTGGGGCCCTTCCTCGCTGGGCTGCACGTACGACGTCAGGGCGCCGGCCGCGAACAGCCGGCGCAGCGTGCCGTACACCGAGGCGTCCGCGACGTCCTCGAGCCCGGCCGAGCGCAGCCGGCGGAGCACGTCGTACCCATAGCCGTCCCCGTCGCGCAGCACCGCCAGAACGGCGAGATCCAGCACGCCTTTGAGCAGTTGGCTCGTGTCCAACGCGTCCACCTCCGCCGTCCGTGCACCGCAAGGACCGGACCCCTCAGACCGATCCTCGCGGTGCTCTGCCAAGCACACTACTACACATCGCGGAGTACTCCGCCATCCTGTTGTACTCGCCGCGTTGCCGGGCCGTGGGGAGCTGAGCACAATCGATCAAGTCCGGGAGCCACCGGAGCGGGCAGAGTGAGGACATGAACTCAACGGACGTGTTCGCGGCCTTCGTCGAGGTCGTCGCCGAGAGCCTGGACGAGCCGGCGACGAAAGGCGCCGACCTCGCGCGCCGGGCCTACCTGTCGCGCTGCCACCTGACCCGGGTGGTCACCGCGGCGATGGGCGAGTCACCGTCGGCCTTCCGGCGCCGGGTGCTGCTCGAACGGGCGGCGTACCGGCTGCTCGCGGAGGACGTCGGGGTGCTCGATCTCGCGATCGACGCCGGCTACGGGTCGCACGAGGCGTTCACCCGCGCGTTCAGCCGGGCGTACGGGATGTCACCGCGCGAGTGGCGCCGGGAGCCGTCGCGGCGGTTCTTCCTGGCGGCGCCGAGCGGGGTTCACTTCCATCCACCGGCAGGCCTGCGCCTGCCCGCACGGAAAGAGGCGAGGGGAATGGACGTACTGGTCAGGATGGTGGAGCACCACGTGTGGCTCACCGGCGAGATGATCGAGCGCGGGAGCCAGCTGGACGCGGCGACGCTGGATCGGCCGATCGAGCTGTCGGTGGAGGGCATCGACGACGACGTGTCGATCCGGTACTTGCTGGACCGGCTCGTCTGGCAGGAGGAGATGTGGCTCGCGTCGGTCGCCGACCGCCCGTTCCAGGTGCCGGACTGCGAGCAGCCGGTGACTACGCCGATCTCCGAGCTGCGCACCCGGCACGCCGACGCGGGGTCGCGGTTCGTTGCCCTGGTCACCGCACTCAACGAGGAGGGTCGCTTCGACGAGAGCTTCGTGGACACCACCTGCGAACCGCCGCGGGTGTTCACCTACGGCGGCATGGTCGCGCACGTGCTGACCTTCGCGGCCCACCGCCGGTCGCTGCTGATCGGCGCCTTCTACACCGCCGGTATCACCGACCTCGGGTTCGGCGACCCGATGCATTTCGTCGCCGACGGAACTCCCAGCTAGGCGCGACCTCCCGGCTAGGCAGCGGTGATCTCCACGGTCGCGCCCGCGGTGATGGTGACGTCGAGCAGCTCGTCACCCTGACGGACCCGGACACTCGCCTCGTGGGGGTTGGTGATCCGGGCCGTCACCAGCCGGCCGTTCTGCCAGGTGACGTCGACGACGAATCCGCCGCGAGCCCGCAGGCCGTGCACCGAACCGTCACGCCAGCTGCTGGGAAGCGCGGGGAGCAGTTCGATCTCCTCGCTCGTCGACTGGACGAGCAGCTCGGCGATTCCGGCGGTGCCGCCCGCGTTGCCGTCGAACGAGTAGATGTTCTGCTCCGCGCCGGCGATCCCGCCGGCGGAGTACGACATCAGGTTGTGTTCACTTGCGTCACCGATCAGGCCGAGCAGGTGCCGCAGCGCGAGGTCGCCGTTCAGCAGGCGGGCGTAGTAGGTCATCAGGTTCGCCTCGACCCACTCAGTCTGCTCCCAGCCCTCGGCGTTCTGCCGCCGTTCGAGGGCGACCTCGGCGGCGCGCGCCAGCTCGGGGGTCAGCCGCGGAGTGATCTGGCGTTCCGGGTACAGCGCGATCAGGTGACTGGTGTGGCGATGGCTGGGCACTGCCTCGTCGAAGTCGACCAGCCACTCCTGCAGTTGGCCGTGCTTGCCGATCTGGAAGGACGGCAGCTTCTCGCGTGCGGCCTCCAGCCGGCTTCGCAGTTCTTCGTCGACGCCCAGCAGGCCGGAGGCCTCCGTGCAGATCCTGAAGAGTGCCTCGATCAGCACGGTGTCGCAGGTCGCGCCCATCGAGAGCGAGCACTGATCGCCGTCGGGCGAGCGGTACCAGTTCTCCGGTGAGTCCGACGGGCCGCTCAGTAGTTGGCCGGTCGCCGGGTCTTCTGTCAGGTAGGCGAGGAAGAACACGGCCGCGTCGCGGAGTACTGGGTAGGCGCGGTCGGCGAGGAAGCCGAGGTCGCGGTTGTACTCGAAGTGCTCCCACAGTTGAAGGGAGATCCAGATCCCGCTGGTCACGTGCAGACCCCAGCCGAGTCCCCAACCCGGCGCGGAGTACCCCCAGGCGTTGGAGACGGTGTGCGAGACCCAGCCCGGTGCGCCGTACAGCTGCGCGGCGGTCTTCTGCCCGCTCGCGCGGAGTCCGTCGATCAGGGTGAACAAGGGAAGCTGGCACTCGCCGAGGCCGGTGATCTCGGCGGCCCAGTAGTTCTGCTGGGTATTGATGTCGAGGTGGAAGTCGTTCGTCCACGGACCACCGGCCGCCCGGCCGTCGTTCCAGGCTCCCTGCAGGGCAAGGGGAAGCGGCGAGTGGGCGCGCGATCCCGCGATCGTCAGATAGCGCCCGTACTGGAAGTACAGCGCGAGCAACTCCGGGTCCTCGCCACCCTTGGCGAGCAACGCTCGCCGCTCATCGGTAGGCAACTCCTGTACTGCGCTGTCGCTGCGGCCGAGGTCGAGACCGACACGGCTCATCAGCGGGGCGTAGTCGTCGAGGTGTGCCTGCTTCAGTGCCTCGTAGCCGACAGCGGAGGCGTGCTCCAACAGGCGGGTCGGACGCTCGGTCGGATCCTCGCCGAGCCAGTCGGAGCCGACGGCGACCAGGATCGTTGCAGCGGTGGCATTCCGTACGACCAAGTGATTGCCTTCGGCTACAACCGTGCCGTCGTCGGGCAACACCTGGGTGCGGAGGTCGAGCGTCGTACCGACCTTGCCGTTGCTGTGGAGTTCCTCGAACGCGTTGCCCTGCAGGCGAATCGTGTCGCCCTCGGCCGTCACCACACCCGGGATCACGTCCTCGGTGAACGACAGCTCGAAGCTCAGAGCGCCGGTGGTGTTTGCTGCCAGGCGCACGACGATCACCCCATCGGCGTGTGACGCGAACACCTCACGCTCGAAGGTGATCCCGCCCCGCTGGAACGTCGTCCGAACGACCGCGTCGTGCAGATCGAGAGACCGCTCGTACCGCGTCGGCTCACCTTCGGCGTCGAAGGTCACCTGGAGTTCGGGGAGCGGGACGTTGGTACCGAAGGAAGTCGGCGTACCGAGCAGGTGTTCGCCGGCCAGGGCTTGCGCCTCGGCGTACCGGCCGGTGAGGAGGAGTTCGCGGATCGTCGGCAGGTGCTCGAGCGCGGTCGGGCTCACGTCGGTGTCCGCGGGTGCGCCGGACCACGCGGTGGACTCCGACAACTGGATGCGCTCGACCCGGTCGCCCGAGTAGACCATCCCGCCCAGCCGGCCGTTCCCGATCGGCACGGCCTCGAACCACCTGGTCGCGGGGCGGGAGAACCACAGCCGACCCGGAGTGCTCGACTGCTGTCCCGGCGCACTGGATCCGGCTACGGCGTGAACGACCTCGTGCTGGCGCATGCGACCTCGGTTCCCATCGTGGAGGGATTTACTTCACCGAGGTAAGTATGACGTCAGTGCAGCGGGTCGTGCAGGTCGGGGCGCTCGCTCGGGGTGGTGATCCGGACCTGGATCGGCTCGGCCTTGGTCGGGGCGGCGACCTTGCCGACGGTCATCGGCAGGTTCAGTTTGCTGTTCGCCAGATCGATGTCGATGGATGCGCCGGTGTCGTTCGGGGTGGTCCACTCGGTGTCGCTCAAGGTCACCGCGAGGCCGAGCACCCGGCCCTTCGGGATCACCTGGTCCTGCGCCCGCAGCGGCACCGTGACCGTGGTCCACTTGCCCGGCGTCAGCGGCTTCGGCTTGCTCAGCGAGTCGCTGTGGGCCGCGTCGATCCAGCCGCGGCTGACGATGCCGTGGTCACTGTCCTCCGTCAGTTTCTGCACGGTGAAGTAGCACGCGTCGTCGTACTGCGACTGCGGCGCGACGCACGTCTCGACGCCGGTCCGGCGGACACCGGAGTACCGCTCGGCCTGTCCGTACTCGACCAGGCGCGCGGTGATCGGAGTGGTGGGCGAGTCAGCCTTGATCCGCAGCGTTACCGTCGGCGTGCCACTGACCCGGATCGCTGCCGGCAGTGGCGCGGACAGGAACATCTGCCGCCCGGCGATGACGTCGGACGGCGTGGCAACGATTGTGTCCTCGGTCAGTGTGGGGTCGTCCGTCACCGTGACGGTTCCCTTGCCGGAGGCACCTAGTTTGCCGGCGGCCAGCGGCACCGGCACGGTCTTCGGCGAGGCGGGCCAGGTGTTGTAGTTCTTCCACACGTCCGGCGCCGTCTCGACGGTCGCGACCGGCTCGCGCATCACGTTGTTCTGCAGGCCCTGCAGCCAGTAGTCGAACCACTTGTGCAGTTCGTCCACCCACTCGTCGCGGCGGAACTCGAACGGGTCGACGTGGTCCTCGAGGCCGAGCCAGATCTTGCGCGGCACCTTGTTCTTGCCCAGGGCATCCCACCACTGCGCGAAGTGGTTGGTCTGGACGTTGTAGTCGCTCAGGCCGTGCGTCAGGAAGACCGACGCCTTCACGTTGCGAGCGTCCTTCAGGTAGTCCCGCTCGGCCCAGAAGGCTGTGTAGTCACCGGTTTCGTCGTCGTCCTGCTCGCCCAGATCGGCCCGTACTGCGTCGCATGCGGGCGTGTCGTGACCGACGTAGCCGCCGAGCCAGGGCATGTAGTCGACCGAGTACGGCACGCCGCCGGAGCGGGAGTAGTCGTACCAGGAGGAGATGGCCGAGATCGGCACGATCGTCTTCAGCCCGCGCACGCCGGTCGCGGCGACCCCGTTGGCCAATGTGCCGTCGTACGACTTGCCGATCATGCCGACCGAGCCGTTCGTCCAGGTCGCCTTCACCGGCCGGCCGTCGCCGGTGCGGGCGGTGTTCCGGCCGTTCAGCCAGTCGATCACCGCGACCACCGAGTCGATCTCGTCCTTGCCGCCGACGTCGCCGCAGCCGGTGGAACGGCTGGTGCCGACGATGTCCACCCCGACCACCGCGTACCCGCGCGGGACGAAGTAGTTGTCGTAGTACAGCGGCATCTTCTGGATCACGCCGGACTCGTCGTAGGTCTTCTTCTCGCTCTCGTTGCCGCGTCCGCAGCAGGAGTAGTACGGCGAGGCGTCCATGATGACGGGGATCCGCAGCCCGGCGGCCGCGGTCTCACGCGGCCGGACGATGTCCACCGCGATCACGTCGTCGGCGCCGTCGGAATCGGTGTCCATCGTGGTGTCGACGTAGACGGACTCGCGGATCGCGCCCGCGTAGTCGTAGACCGGCTGGGTGCTGCGCGTGCGCGGATCGACGTGCGCCGGGACACCGGCGGCCGCACTCGCGGCAGCGGCGTCGTCGGCGACGGTAGGGGCGGCAACGCTTGGCGCGTCTGGCCCGTCCGGGATCCGGGCGGCTGTTGCGGTACCAGTTGCGGTTCCGAGGCAGAGCACGGTGGACGAGACCAGGATCGTCACCCTGGCACGGACGGTCGTCATGGCTGGGAAGGCTAGTCATTCCCGGGCCGCAAAGCCAGGCTCTGGGAACATTCCCCGCCACTTCTCAGCGACGCAGCGTGATGATGACACCACTTCCGATAGTGTGACCGCCACCCAGGGGGAGCTGTACGGAAGGTGGGTATCCCAGATGAACATGCGAGCACCGGTGACACTGCTCGATGTGGCACAACGCGCGGGTGTGTCCGTGGCGACCGCTTCACGCGTGCTGAACGGCGGCGACCGGGTCCCGCGCCCGGAGTTGCAGGAGCGCGTCCGGGAAGCCGCCGCCGCCCTCGGATACACGCCGAACGCGCAGGCGCAGGCGTTGGCGAAGTCGTCCACCAACGTGGTCGGCATCCTCGTGCACGACATCGAGGACCCGTACTTCGCGGCGATCGCGAACGGGGTGATGCGCGCCGCGGACGAGCGCGGTCTGCTGGTGATGATGGCCAGCACGTTCCGTGATGCCGACCGCGAGATTGCTTACCTGTCCTCGTTGCGTGCACAGCGCGCCCGGGCGGCGGTGATGATCGGTTCCCGCCGTACCGACGCCGAAGGACTCGCCCGCACCGCGACCGAGATCGAGACGTTCCTCAACTCCGGCGCCGGCCTGGCCCTGGTGAGCCAGTCGGGCATGCCGGCGCACACGATCGAGCCGGACAACCGGGCGGGTGCGGCCGAGCTGGCCCGCTCGCTGGTGGGACTCGGCCTGCGGAAGTTCGGCATCCTCGGCGGGCCGGAAGGACTGGCCACCGCGCGGGACCGGCGGGACGGATTCGTCGAGGGTCTGGCCGAGGCCGGCCTGCAAGCGGTGGCCGTGCAGTACGGCGAGTTCACTCGCGACGGCGGACACGCGGCGGCCCTGGAACTCCTTGACAGCAAGGCGGATCTCGACTGCCTGTTCGCGGTGAACGACGTGATGGCCGTCGGTGCGATGTCCGCCCTGCGCGGCCGCGGCATCGACGTACCGGGTGATCTCGGGGTCGCCGGTTTCGACGACATCGCCACCCTGCGCGACGTCTGGCCGGGGTTGACCACGGTGCGGCTGCCGCTGGAGCAGATGGGCCGCCGGGCTCTGGAGCTCGCCATCGGTGGCGGCGAGCCGGAGACCGAGACGTTCAAGGCCGAGGTCGTCCTCCGGGAGAGCACCCGACGGCGCTGAGGTGCGCCGGCGGAGCTGAAATATGCTCGGGCTCGTGACCGAGCCCGTGCACGTCTCCGAGATCTTCGACCCGTCGGCCTGGAAAGAGGTCGACGGGTTCGACCTGTCCGACATCACCTACCACCGTGCGGTCGACGCCGGGGTGGTGCGGATCGCGTTCAACCGCCCCGAGGTGCGCAACGCGTTCCGGCCGCGGACGGTGGACGAGCTGTACCGGGTGCTCGACCACGCACGGATGTCGACCGACGTCGGCTGCGTGCTGCTCACCGGCAACGGGCCGTCCCCGCGCGACGGCGGCTGGGCGTTCTGCTCCGGCGGCGACCAGCGCATCCGCGGCAAGGACGGCTACAAGTACGCCGAGGGCACGACGGCCGACACGATCGACCCGGCCAAGGCGGGACGGCTGCACATCCTCGAGGTGCAGCGGTTGATCCGCTTCATGTCGAAGGTGGTCATCTGTGTCGTTCCCGGCTGGGCCGCCGGTGGCGGACACAGCCTGCACGTCGTGGCCGACCTGACCCTGGCCTCGGCCGAGCACGCGCGGTTCAAGCAGACCGACGCGGACGTGGCCTCCTTCGACGGCGGCTTCGGTTCGGCGTACCTGGCCCGGCAGGTCGGACAGAAGTTCGCGCGCGAGATCTTCTTCCTGGGCGACGAGTACTCGGCCGAGGACGCGTACCGGATGGGCATGGTCAACAAGGTCGTGCCGCACGCTGAGCTGGAGGCAGTCGCGCTGGAGTGGGGCAAGAAGATCTGCGCGAAGTCGCCGACGGCCCAGCGGATGCTGAAGTACGCGTTCAACCTGATCGACGACGGCCTGGTCGGCCAGCAGATCTTCGCGGGTGAGGCGACGCGGCTCGCCTACGCCACCGACGAGGCCGCCGAGGGCCGCGACTCCTTCCTGGAGAAGCGGCCCGCCGACTGGACGCCGTTCCCGTACGCCTTCTGAACCGCTCGGGGTTCAGGCCTTGCGGACGGCTGGCCGAGCTCGCCGTACCGACAGCAGAACAGTTGGTCAGGCCGAAGGCGATAGAGCTGCGAAGTTCTAACGCTATTTCCTGAGTAGTTCTCGGAAATCTTTGTGCGAGGTACTGACAGTGCGCGGTAAATCTCTTACCGTCACCCGGTATGGACAACCTCTCTCGTCGTGGGCTGCTCGCTGGGGCCGGTGCGCTCGTCGCCGCCGGAACCGTGGGAGCCCCTACCGCCTCCGCCCGCCCTGTCCGTGCCGCCGCGCTGCCCGCCACCAAGCGGTTCAAGATGAGCGCGACTACCAACGAGTTCTTCCGCCACAAGCCGTTGTGGGGCCCGACCGTCATGCAGTCGATGGCGTTCGACACCCCGAACAACCGGATCTTCACCGGACAGTTGCGGTCGGGGACCCCGGCCAACAGCGGTGACCTGACGCTGAGCCAACTCAACTTCTCGGGCACCGTCGTCGGGCACATGTACCTGACCGGGTTCGGCCACGCCGTGTCGATCGGCGTCGAGGCCGTCGGTGGTACGTCGTACCTGTGGACCGAGACCGACGTGGACACCACGAACGGACGCGGCCGGCAGATCGCCCGGTTCCCCTGGCAGAACGGCGCCACCCTGAACAAGGACTCCGCCTCGCTGAAGAAGTGGAAGCCGGTCGCGAACGGCAGCGTCTTCACGCCCGCGGTCGACCAGCGGTACGGCCGGATCGGCGTGCGTCACTCGCTGTCCGACGGGATGCACATCAACGTCTACAGCCTGGCGGCCGCCGCGGCCGGCGACTACTCGACCGTGCTCGCCTCCTTCAAGCAGCCGGACCTGACGCCGGGGATCGACTTCCAGGGCTGGGCGCTGTACGGCTCGTACGCGTACTTCTGGGAGGGCGAGGCCTACCCGGGGGAGCCGGACGAGACCAAGGCCAACTCGAAGCTGTGGTGCTACGACATCAACCAGGGCAAGATCGTCGACTCGTTCCTCACCCTGGCCGGCAAGAGCCTGACCTACCGCGAGGCCGAGGGGATGGCGGTCTACGGCTCCATCGACGCGACCGCCCGGCTGTACTTCGGGTTCGCGTCCGGCGTCACCGGCGACCGCCGGGCCAACTTCTTCTACCGCAACACCCTGGTCTGAACCCTTGCGTCCGAAGTACCGAGGTCTATAGCCCTCGGTACTTCGGACGCAAGCGGTTACTGGGCGACGCCGTACAGGCGGTCACCGGCGTCGCCCAGGCCGGGGACGATGTAGCCCTTCTCGTTCAGGTGCGAGTCCATCCCGGCGATCACCAGGTTGCAGGGGATGTGCAGGTCGGCGAGTTCGCGCTCGATCCGCTCGACGCCCTCGGGAGCCGCCAGCAGGCAGATCGCGGTGATGTGGTCGGCGCCGCGGTCCACCAGGAACTGGATCGCCGCGGCCAGCGTGCCACCCGTCGCGAGCATCGGGTCGAGGACGTAGCACTGCCGCCCGGACAGGTCCTCCGGTAGCCGTTCGGCGTACGTCGAGGCGGTCAGAGTCTCCTCGTTCCGGATCATGCCGAGGAAACCGACCTCGGCCGTCGGGAGCAGCCGGGACATGCCCTCGAGCATGCCGAGGCCGGCCCGCAGGATCGGCACCACCAACGGCTTCGGGGCGGTCAGCTTGATCCCCTGGGCCTCGGCGACCGGGGTGGTGACGGTGATCGGGCCGGTCCGGACGTCCCGGGTCGCCTCGTACGCGAGCAGCGTGACGAGTTCCTCGGTCAGCCGCCGGAAGGTGGGCGAATCCGTCCGCTCGTCCCGCAGCGCGGTGAGCTTGTGGGCGACGAGCGGGTGGTCCACGACGAGGATCTGCATGGCCGGAACGCTACCGTCGGCGATTCGCTGCCGGGAACCCTAGTCCTCCGTGTCTGCCGTTCGGCCAGCACACGCCGGACGGCCGACCCGGAGTACGAGCCCGCTGTTAGCGTTGAAACGCAGTCGATTTAGGTCAGCCGGCCCCCGCCCCAGGGCGGCCTCTCCCGAACCGACGAGGACGTGGCGCCCGTGAGCGAGAACACTGGCAAGTCACCCGAAGAGCTCGATCGGTTGCGCCGCCGCGCCGCCTTCCTACGTGAACTGGAGGAAGCCCGCGCTCTCCGCGACCGGATCACCCCCCGAAGAGCCCGGGTCCGGCAGATCCGCGCCGCCATGCGCCGCGCTACCTACCACCACTGACCCTCGTACGCCGGGCCTCCCGTACCGCGCTCGGCGGCTCCTGCCGCGCGTCCGGAGACGCCTGCAGCCGGGCCGGCTGACCCGCCTACGCCGGGTGGGGGTGGGTCTCGGAGTGGCACCGATCTGCTGGTGAATGTGTGAACATCTCCCGCCTGGCGCGGGAGTCTGCGACGATGAGCGCGTGTCTGATCCCACGGCTGGGCCGATGACCACCACCACAGAGCTCGACTTCGCAGTCGCTGCTTACACCGAGGATGGGGACTGGCTCGTCACGCCGCTGGTGCTGCGCGGGGAACCCGACCTGTCCGCGCTGGTCTCCGCGCTGCGGCGCTACCCCGGGGACCAGGGGGTGCTCGGGATGATCTCCGTCGACGAGGACTTCTTCATCCTGCTCCGGGTGATCGGCGGCCGGGCCCGGCTGCTGATCTCGGACGTCACCGCCGCGACAGAGTGGCCGCTGGCCAAGCAGGTGGTCGACGAGCTGGACATCCCGCTGGCCGATGACGACGACGAGCAGGTGCCTGCCGGGGACCTGGCCATCATCGCCGATCTGGGCATGAGCGCGATGGACCTCGGCGCGCTGATCGACGACGTCGACCTGTACCCCGAGGAGATGCTCGAGGAGATCGCCGAGGCACTCGGCTTCGGCAACCAGTTCCACGAAGCGCTCGAAACCATTGGCTAACCCGGCACACGCGGCCTGGGCCCGGCTGATGCGGCTGGCGCTGGACGAGGCGGAGCTGGCGCGGGGGAGCGCCGACGTACCGATCGGGGCGGTCGTGGTGGACCCCGACGGACAGGTGATCGGGCGCGGGCACAACGAGCGCGAGGCGACCGGGGACCCGACCGCGCACGCCGAGGTACTGGCGATCCGCGCGGCCGCCGAGCACGTCGGCGAGTGGCGGCTGACCGGCTGCACGCTGGTGGTCACGCTGGAGCCCTGCACGATGTGCGCGGGGGCGATCGTGTTGTCCCGGCTGGACCGCCTGGTCTTCGGCGCGTACGACGAGAAGGCGGGCGCGGTCGGGTCGCTCTGGGACGTCGTGAGGGACCGCAGACTGAACCACAGGCCCGAGGTCGTGGGCGGTGTGATGGCCGACGAGACGGGTGCGCGGCTACGCGATTTCTTCACAGGCCATAGGTCTTGATAGCCTCTGCGGCGGTGGCGTGTCCGAGCGGCCGAAGGAGCGCGCCTCGAAAGCGCGTGAAGGGTATCCCCCTTCCGAGGGTTCAAATCCCTCCGCCACCGCCATGAGTTGGGTGGGTTCCGCACGAAGTGTGGGACCCACCCAACTCATATCAAGTGCTGTGGGATCTGGGAGGAGCCTGCGACGGTTCCCTCCGCCACCGCCAACCACCCTTTGGGTGGGAGTTACGCCGGGGACCCTGATGCTGTGTGATGCGTCAGGGTCTCCGTTCTTTTCCGGCCGGTGGCGCGGTGGCCGGTTCTTTTGTGACATGAATCAGTTCGGCGCCGATGATTCGTTGCCGGAGGCACGGCTCCACTAAGCTGCAGACCCCCGACCTTGAGGGCCGCTGTGGACGTCCATGATCTCGACAGGATCCTGCTCGCCGGTGCCGCGGTGCTGCTGGTGGCGATCGTCGCTGTCCGGCTCTCCGGCCGCCTCGGTCTCCCGTCGCTGCTGATCTACCTCGGCATGGGGTTGCTGCTCGGCGAGTCCGGGCTGGGGATCCAGTTCGAGGACGCGGAGCTCGCGCACGCGCTGGGGTTCGCCGCGCTGGTGATCATCCTGACCGAGGGCGGCCTGACCACCCGGTGGAACGAGGTCCGCCCGGTGATGCCGCTGGGCGTCGTTCTCGCGACCGTCGGCGTCGCGATCAGCGTCGGCGTGGTCGCTTGCGTGGCCCACTTCATCCTCGGCCTCGACTGGCAGATCTCCGTCCTGCTCGGCGCCGTCACGTCGCCCACCGACGCCGCCGCCGTCTTCTCCGTACTCCGCAAGGTCCCGATCCGGCCGAGGTTGCGCGGGGCTCTGGAGGCCGAGTCCGGTCTGAACGACGCCCCGACGGTGCTGCTGGTCACCCTGGTCAGCACCGGCGGCCTCGGCGACCACGGCCTCCCGTACTTCGCCGGCCTGGTCGTCTATGAACTCGTGTTCGGCGCGCTGTTCGGCCTGCTGATCGGCTGGGCGGCGGTGGCCCTGCTGCGCCGGGTGGCGCTCGGCTCGGCCGGCCTCTACCCGCTCGCGATCGTCTCGACCGCCTTCCTCTCGTACGCCGGGGGCACGGTGCTCCTGCACGTCTCCGGGTTCGCCGCGGTGTACGTGACCAGCCTGGTGCTCGGGCGGGCGGAGTTGCCGCACCGGATGGCGACCAGGTCGTTCGTCGACGGGATCGCCTGGCTCGCCCAGATCGGCCTGTTCGTGATGCTCGGCCTACTCGCGTCGCCCAGCATGTTCCGGCTGAACGATGTCCTGCTGGCGCTGGTGATCGGGATCGCCGTCACCGTGGTCGGGCGGTTCGCGGCAGTGGCGATCTCGGCGACGCCGTTCAGGATCCCCTGGAACGAGCAGACCTTCCTCGCCTGGGCCGGGCTGCGCGGCGCCGTACCGATCGTGCTGGCGACGATCCCGCTGGCCGAGCAGGTCCCGCAGGCCGATCGCATCTTCAACGTGGTGTTCGTGCTGGTGCTGCTGTTCACGCTGCTGCAGGGGCCGTCCCTGCCGTGGCTGGCGAAGCGGCTGGGGGTGCTCGACGACAACGCGGCCCAGGAGGTCGACATCGATGTGGCGCCGCTGGAGTCCCTGGGCGCCGACATGCTGCAGGTCCGCGTCCCGAGCGAGTCGAAGCTGGCCGGCGTCGAGATCGGCGAACTCCGCCTGCCCCAGGGCGTCTCGATCTCCCTGGTGATTCGTGGCACCCGCGCCTTCGTCCCGGACCGCCGTACGGTCCTGAGAGCCGGGGACGCCCTCCTGGTCGTCGCCCCGAGCAGCCTCCGCGAACAAACAGTCCGCCGCCTCCGAGCAGTCAGCCGGGCAGGCCGCCTAGCAGGCTGGTTCGGCGAACGAGGCCGAGAGAATCTCTGACCACCCGCACGCCAGGCTCCGGCAGGTCGGAGTACAGGGTGTGGCTGGACCGGCCGCGGAGGTCAGTTGGGGTTCTGTCCGGAGGGGATGGGTTGGGTGCCTCGGACGATCGGGAGGCAGTGGGTGCTGCCGGCGGGGACGCCGATCGACGGGGTGCCCTTGACCTTCAGCGTCTTGTAGCCGCGGCCGACGATCAGGTCGACGGTGTGGTCCGGCCGGTTGTCGCCGACGGGCGCGGCCTTCTGGGTCAGCTGACCGGCGACCAGCTGCAGCTCGGGCGACTTGTCGGTGGTGCCGCGGACCGCGACGACGTCGACCTTGTCACCCTTCGGCTCGTTGGCGATCTTGCCGATGTTGAACCCGCGCTTCTTCAGCTCCTCCGCCACCGCGGCCGCAGTACCGGCCTTGGCGCCGCCGTTGTAGACGTTCACCACGACCTGCTTGGGCACCATCCGGTTGTTCGGCAGTGTCTGGTCGACGCAGTTCGCCTCGGCGCTGCTCTTGGTGAGCGAGTTCCACCCCCACCAGGCGCCACTGACCAGCAGGCCGAGCAGCACCACCATGGTGACGGGCGTCCGCCAGTGGATCCGCGAGTGTGGCCTCGGCTGCGGCTGGAGAGCGCTCATCTGGTCCCCCGACTCATTCGACTTATTCCACGACCAGTACCCGTGCGTGCAGAACCAAACGCTGTTGCAGGGCCGCGCGGAGGGCCCGGTGCAGCCCGTCCTCGAGGTACATCTCCCCCTTGAACTCGACCACGTGGGCGAACAGGTCGCCGTAGAAGGTCGAGTCCTCGTCCAGCAGCGCGTTCAGGTCGAGAGTGCCCTTGGTCGTGACGAGCTGGTCCAGCCTGACCTGCCTCGGTGGCAGCACAGACCAGTCCTTCGGCTTGTACCCGTGATCCGGGTACGGCCGTTCCTCCCCGACGCGCTTGAAGATCACCCACCGAAGTCTAGCGGGGGAACAGGTCCTACGAGATGGTCAGGAATGTCACCGGGAAAGTCGTGACCAGGACTCAACCTTCTGAGCCTGGTGGGCGTCCCACAGGGATCGGCACTAGTAGGGGGCAAAGATGAGAGTTCTGACCAGGCTAGGGGTGGGGGCCGCGACTCTGGTGGTCGCGGTCGTGGGGATGACGATCCCGGCGGACGCGCTGACCATCACCCAGAACAAGGCGGCGCAGACCCGGTTGAACCGGCTGGGCTGCACAGCGGGACCGGTGGACGGCAAAGTAGGGGCGATGACCCAGGCGGTTCCAGTCCGCGAACAAGCTGTCCCAGAGCGGCAAGCTCGCCGGTACGACGTACACCCGGCTGATGGCATCCACGGCCAAGCGGTGCGACGTACGGCCGGTACCGGCGGGGACCGGTGGCGGTCGCCGGATCGTGATCAGCCAGGGCCAGAACTGGGTCTGGCTGATCGATGCCAGGGGCAAGGTCGTCCGGCAGGCCGGCATCATCGACAACCCGCGCTACCTGAAGCCGGGGACCTACAGGAGCGGCGCCAAGTGCGGACGGGCCGCCAAGATCAGGAAGAACACCGACGGCGCGAGCCTGTACCTGAACAACTTCGTCCGCTTCGCCCCGTGCGGGATCGGCTTCCACCAGATCCCGACGTACAAGCGGGGCGGCGCCCAGATCCACGCCGACTGGCTGCTGGGCACCAACGCCAAGGCCTCGCACGGCTGCATCCGCGTCTCCAAGGCGATGTCGTCCTACATCTGGTCGTTCACCACCACCGGCACCCGAGTCGTCGTCATCCGCTGACCCGGGCCCGTCCAGCCTCGTGCTCTGAGCCCGGAGTACCAGCGACTCCGCGCTCAGGGCACTGTTTTGCCGGTCCGGGCACTAGCATCTCGAACGCACGGGGAGTGTGTTCCCTTCGTTCGTTCGAAAGGCATCACTGACATGGCCGAGACAGCCGACGTCGTGGATACCGTCAAGCAGGGGTACGCGTTCGAGGGGCCGGCGATCGAGCTCGGCGCACTGCTGGTCGACGGTACGCCGAACCCGGCGGCCGCGGTTCGGATCCCGCTGTCGATGGTGAACCGGCACGGCCTGGTCGCCGGCGCCACCGGTACCGGCAAGACGAAGACCCTGCAGTTGATGGCCGAGCAGCTCTCGGCAGCCGGGGTCGCGGTGTTCGCGGCGGACATCAAGGGCGACCTGTCCGGCGTCTCGCAGCCCGGCGAGGAGAGCGAGAAGCTGCTGGCCCGGACCAAGACGATCGGCCAGGAGTGGACCGCCACCGGCTTCCCGACCGAGTTCTACGCGCTCGGCGGCCAGGGCTCCGGCATCCCGATCCGCGCCACCATCACCTCGTTCGGGCCGGTGCTGCTGTCCAAGGTGCTCGGTCTCAACGACGTCCAGGAGTCCTCGCTCGGGCTGATCTTCCACTACGCCGACAAGCAGGGGCTGACCCTGCTGGACCTGAAGGACCTGCGCGCGGTCATCACCCACCTGACCAGCGACGAGGGCAAGGGCGACCTGAAGGAGCTCGGCGGGCTGTCCGCCGCGACCGCCGGGGTGATCCTGCGGGCCCTGATCGGGTTCGCCGACCAGGGAGCCGAGGCGTTCTTCGGTGAGCCCGAGTTCGACACCGCGGACCTGATGCAGGAGCGCAACGGCAAGGGGGTCGTGTCGCTGCTGGAGCTGCCGAACCTGCAGGACCGCCCGGCGCTCTTCTCCACCTTCCTGATGTGGCTGCTGGCCGACCTGTTCCACGACCTGCCCGAGGTCGGCGACGTGGACAAGCCGAAGCTGGTCTTCTTCTTCGACGAGGCGCACCTGCTGTTCAACGACGCGTCGAAGGCATTCCTGGACTCGATCGCGCAGACCGTGCGGTTGATCCGCTCCAAGGGCGTCGGCGTCTTCTTCGTCACCCAGACCCCGAAGGACGTGCCGGACGACGTACTGGCGCAGCTCGGCTCCCGGGTCCAGCACCAGCTCCGGGCACACACCCCGAACGACGCGAAGGCTCTGAAGGCCACGGTCTCCACCTTCCCCAACTCGTCGTACGACCTGGCCGAGGTGCTGACCCAGCTCGGCATCGGCGAGGCGATCGTCACGGTGATGAACGAGAAGGGCGCCCCGACCCCGGTCGCGTGGACCCGCCTGCGCGCACCCCAGTCCCTGATGGCACCCGCCTCCGCCGAGCAACTCACCGCCACGGTCCAGGCGTCGCCCGGCAACGCGAAGTACACCGAGGTCATCGACCGCGAGTCCGCCTACGAGAAGTTGGCCGCCAAGGTCCAGGCAGGCGCCGCCCAAGCCGAAGCCGAAGCTGAAGCTGAAGCTGAAGCTGAAGCCAAGGCTGAGCCGCAACCGAAGGCCGCCCCCCGCTCCCAAAAACAAGAAAAATCCATGGTCGAGCAGGTAATGGGCTCCTCCGCCTTCAAACAATTCGCCCGCTCCGCCGGCCGAGAAATAGTCCGAGGCCTCTTCGGCGCCGCCCGCCGCAAACGCTGACCCCCGCCGGCCGGCTTGCAGACCTCCTGCGCCACCGACTGCTTTCATCCGCCCTGCGGATCAGTCGACTGAACTCTTCGGCGGTTACCGCACGACGGCTGCTTCGGTCGCGAGCGCGTCGAGGTGATACGTGATGGCGGCTGTCAATTTCTCGGCCGTGTAGCTGTCCGCTCGCATGGCCGCGTGCACCGCGAGGCCGTCGAGCCAGGCGTGCAGCCGCTCAGCCTCAGCCGGTACGTCGGCCGGGGCGAGACCGGCTGCCGAGAGGTCAGTGAGCATCGCTCGACAGCCGGCCCGGAGCGCGTCGTATCCCTCGTCACGCAGGGCCCGAAGCGCCGGGTCGACCATGGCCCGGGACGTGAAGGCCAACCAGACCTCGTTCTCGGCGCGCCGGTCGTCATCGAGCGGGAGCAGTTCAGCCAACACGCGCTCTGCTCGTCGCCTCGGGTCGGGCTCGGGCTCCAGCCTCGCGAGGCGGGACTCGATCCGATCGATGACCGTCCGGAACGCGAAGACCATCAGCTCGGTCTGACTCACGAAGTAGTGGCGCAGCGATCCCATCGACAGCCCCGCCTCACGCGCGACATTGCGCACCGAGGCCTGCTCCAGGCCATCGCGGCGTACCACCCGCAGTACCGCCTCGACGAGCTCGGTGCGGCGCTCCACCGGATCCACAACCTTAGGCACTGGCTCTTTATAGCACAGTCGTGCTACGTTGCGGTGGTAGCACAGTCGTGCTACTAAACGTGTCGGAGACCCCCACCATGACCCTCGTCAACAAGCCAGAAGCAGAACCAGGGCACCGCCGTGGCCTCACCGCGCTGCTGCGCCAGCGCAGCGTCCGCCTGGCCGTCTTGGGCTGGGTGGCCTGCAACGGACTGGCTCTTGCGGTGGCGGGAGACACGTTGCCGTTCGACTGGCCGAGCGCCGCCGCCCGGACACCGCTCGGTCGGGTGGTGGACGCCAACCTCGTCCTCATCGAGGTGCTGCTGCTCACCGCACTGACCTACTGGGTCTCCCGCAAACGGGCGATGCCTGACCTCGCCAGTCGCGCACCGCGGCGATCCTTGGCCGCCCGCGAAGCGCTGTGCCTGCTTCTCTACGCGGCAGGCGCGTTGGGCCTCGGCTTCGCCCTTGCCCGACTCGCCGGATGGCATCCCTTCGGTCTTCACCTCGCGGGCTCGATCTACGGAACACACGAGCATGTCAGCCCTGGCGAGGCCATCGCCTGGGCGAGCTTCAACCTGGTCATCTACGCGGTGGTTCCCCTGCTGTACTTCCGCCGGCGCTACTCGGCCGAGGCGCTCAACCTTCGCTCGGGCAACCGCCGCGCCGACGCCCTACTCATCGGAGTGATCCTCAGCGTCGAATCACTCGTGCAGATCGCCACGCTCGATCCGGAGATCTTCGACCTCCCCGCCCGTCAGATCCTGCTCGGTGCTCCGCTGACCTTCACGCTGTACCTCGCCGGCGCCGTACTGCCCGCCATGGTCTTCATCTACGCGATCTTGGTGCCGCGCTTCCTCTTGCTCACCGGCTCGACCACCGCCACGGTCATCCTCGGTGGGCTCACCTACACGGCGCTGCATGTCTGGGACGCGTGGACGATCTTCGATTCACCAGGCAACGCCGCCCTGTCGGTGGCCTTCCTGATCCTGACCTACTTCGCACCGGGAATGTTCAAGACCGTCCTCACGGTGCGAACCGGCAACGCGTGGGTTCACGTCTGGGCCTACCACGCGTTCGCACCTCACACCCTGGCCGATACGCCACACTTGGTCCACGTCTTTCACCTCAAATAGGGCGGCGCCGGCCGCCGAAGCGCGCGAGCCGCGACGTGCTGGGCTGCTCAACTTCCGCACCTCCACGCTGGCTGGCGGCGGCCTGGGTCCCGGCCACCGCCGAGCCCGCCGGGCGCATGGATCCAAATCGTGCACAGCACTGAGGGTGTTGTTTTCGAGCAGGATCGAAATGGTCACGCTAGGTGGTTCGATCGTTGATTGTTGATCAAACGACTGACCTATCAACGGGTTGACTTCGTTTCCAACTGGTTATCCACAGCGCGCCGTCGCGGATTGGGACTGATCCCTCACTCGTCGTACCGTGAGGGGTAATGGTTGCGCAGAGTAGGCGAGCGGTACGGCATTGGGCGCTCTGGACCCTGACGGTCCCGGCGTTCGGGTTGGTGGTGCTCGTGGACCTCGCCGCCATCTCCTACGGGATAAAAGCCTTCGCCGAGCTCCCTTCCTGGCGCGGCATCGACGTCGTGTTCGCCCTGACCGTCTCGGCCCTGATCGCCGTCGAGGGCGCCCGTCGGGTCGAGAGCCGTCGCCGGCGCGGCGGTCCACTCCACAAAGACCTGGCCCCTGCCTGGATGATCGCTGCCGCCGTCGTGCTCCACCCGGCCTTGGCGATCCTCGTCGCACTCCTGCTGCGGATCTGGTGGCGGATCAGAGCCGGCAAGTGCATCCCGTACCGCTGGGCCTTCTCCACCGCGGTCCACGTGCTCGCCGTCGGTGCCGCCCACGCCGTCTTCGTCTCCGCGCGAGACCTCACCGGCTCGAGCGGACTGGGCCTGGTCGCCTCGATGGGCGCCGCCGCGGCCGTGTACGTCACCGCGGACACCCTGCTCTGCGGCCTGGCGATCTCGCTGATCGTGCCGGGCAGCAGTCGCCGGGACACCGTCGGCGGCAAGGACGACCTCTGCGTCGACGCCACCGCCGCCACGCTCGGCTGCCTGCTAGCCGCCGCGACGCTGGTCAGCCCGTGGTTCGCGTTCGTCGCCATCCCGATCACCCTGAGCGCCCAGCGCGCGTTGCTGCTCGGCCAATTGGAGTCCGAGGCGCAGACCGACCCGAAGACGAATCTCGGCCGGGTCGACTGGTGGCGCCGCCGGACCGAGGAGATGCTCCGCCGGTCGCGGACGCAGCGCGAGCCGATGGCGGTGCTGCTGATCGACATCGACCACTTCAAGCAGGTCAACGACCGGCACGGCCACCTCGTCGGCGACGAGGCCCTGCGCGCGGTGGCGACGATCCTTCGCAGCGCCATCCGGACCAAAGACGTGATCGGACGGTTCGGTGGCGAGGAGTTCGTCATCTCGCTCCCCGACACCGATCTGGACGACGCGACCGTCACCGCCGACCGCCTCCGCTCCGCCGTCGCCGCGAGCCCACTCGCCGCCATGTGCGCGGGAGCATTGGACGAGCCCGACCTGGATCCGGACACGTTCGGGCTGACCGTCTCGATCGGCGTCGCCGTCTACCCCGCCGACGGCACCACCGTCGACAACTTGCTGCTCCGCGCCGACCGAGCCATGTACGCCGCCAAGGCCGCTGGCCGCGATCGCGTGCGCCTGGCCGCCGACCTGCTCACCGCCGACCTGCGGCGCCCCACCCTGCACCAGACTCCCGCCGACACCCTGCAACCCCGCTGACGTGCCGCCGGGCACCGAGCCCGCTGCCGGATGCCGAGCGAGAAACCGTGGGTCGCTGAGCGGCGGCAGAACCTTTTCGGGGGTGGGGGCGTCTTCAGCAGCGGAAGGTGACGACGGGAGAGGGTATGCAGCGGTCTGAGAGCCGCGACGAGGACTTCACGGCTTTCGTGCTCGCACGGTCCGCGCGGTTGGTGCACATCGCGCGGATGCTGTGCGGCGACGCCGCGCTCGCCGAGGACCTCGTCCAGACCGCGCTCGAGAAGGCCTATCTGCGCTGGGACCGGATCGAGCTGGGCGACCCGTTCGGCTACGTCCGCCAGGCCGTGGTCAACCAGCACCTGTCGTGGGTCCGGCGCCGGCCGTGGCGGGAGCGGCCCAGCGGTCACGCGGCCGAGCTGGACCAGAGCCTTGGCTCGCACGTCGTCGACCCGGGCGCGGCGGTGGATCGCAAGCTGGCGATCGCCGGCGCCCTGCGGGTGCTGACCAGGAGGGAGCGGGCGGTGGTGGTGCTGCGGTACGTCGAGGACCTGACGGAGGCCCAGACCGCGGCGACCCTCGGTGTGGCGGTCGGGACCGTGAAGAGCGCGAACTCCCGCGCCCTCCAGAAACTCCGCGCTGCCCCGGAACTGAGCGGCAGTTACGTGGGAGAGCAGTCATGAACGACGACGAGATCAGGGACGCCCTCCGCCCGGACGACGGCATCGAGCCGCTCGATCCGGCGAAGGTGATCACCGGCGCCCGGCGACGTCGCCGTAAGCGTGAGCTGACGACAGGCAGCCTCGCGGCGGTCGCAGTACTGGCTGTTGTCGCGGGCGGCATCATCGCGACCGACGGCGCGAACAGCGGTGCGCCCGTCGACCCACCCGTCGTCGGTACGCCGAGCAGCACCCCTTCGGCCCGTACTTCGACGCCGCGCGCGACGAGTACTACGGCGATGTCTGCCGCGCAATTGCTCGCCAACTGCAAGGTGGCCCTGGCCGAGGCGAACCCGAAACCCGGCGCGAACGCGACACAGCAAGCGTTGCTCGAATCACCTCAGGGGTCGGTGATGGTCATTGCTGACAGCAAGTATTGGGCGGCCTGCGACAACGGGTACAGCTCCGAGGGCGAGGCCCAGGTGTCCGCGCGGCGCCCGGCCGGCCTGGTTGCGCCGAGTCCGCAGGACAAGGACGCCTTCGCCGTCGCGCAGAATCGCCTCACTCAGCCGAGCGGGAACTACGACGACTTCGAGTACTACTGGGCCGCGGGTCGCCTGCCGACGGGTGTGAAGACGGTCAGGTACTCGTTTCCCGACGGCAGGACCGTGGATGCCACCGTGCAAGGCAAGTACTGGTTGATGCACTACTGGTCGTTGCAGCAGACGCCTGGTGGCTCGGAGGGAGGCGCGACCCCGGGTGCCACCGACAAGATCCGGGTCCGGCTGGTGGCCGCGGACGGCACGGTGGTGAACGACTTCCGGCTGGCGGAGCCCGAGCAGATCTGCGCGCAGATCACCCACGGCTGCTGAGATCCCTGCCAGCACGGAATCCTCCAGCGCAGAACCTTTCCGAAGCCGGTCGCGTCCTTCAGCCCGAGACAGCGAGCAAACACTTGCGGAGGGCAACGATGAAGAACGACGACCTGACCGAGGAGATCGCGGACGGCGAAGGGCCGGCGGACCAGCCGGTCAGATCCCGCCGGATGCTGCATCTGGCGGTGACCGGGCTCGCCGTGGCGGCCGTCGCCGGCATCGCGATCGCCGGCTCCGCCGCAGCCCGAACCGGCAAGGCCGGCAACCCAACCGGTACTGCGGTAGCCGGCTCCGGCCCAGCCGCCACCCCCGGCAACCCCATCCCCCCAAGCGCCACCCCCGACAACACGATCCCGGGCCGAGCGACATCCGGGCAGGCGACGCCTGGCCAGGTGACGAAGAGCGAGGGGCGGGTGGATCCGAGGTCGATGCCCGAGCCCAAAGAGCAGCCGCTGCCGGGAGATCCGGTGGCTGCGTGCAAGAAGTTGGTCGCGGAGTCGGCCGGGCACCCCGGACAGAACGCAAAGGTAGTCGCGCGGCTCGACGGAGCTCCGGGCGCCGTGCTGATCCTTGCCGATAGCAAGTACTGGGCCGGCTGCGACACGGCGTACGCGCGGCACGACGGCCAGGGCTCGCTCAGGGAACCGGCCAGGATCGCCAAGCCGTCCGCTACGGATGCCGGCGCCTTCGCAGTGGCGAACAACATCATCCCGACCGCCGGCAAGAAGTACGAGTACTACTGGGCGGCCGGAATGATGCCGAGCGGCGTCAGCAAGATTGCCTACACCTTCCCCGACGGCGTCACCGCCCAGGCCGTTGTCAAGGGCAACTACTGGGTGATGCAGTATCGGCAGGCCAAGCCCTGGGTCGAGGGTGCCGACGCCGACCAGCCGAAGATCAAGGTCACCCTGTCCCGCGCGAGTGGCACGGTGGTCAAGTCCTACAAGCTCGTCTGGGGCGAGCAGACCTGCGCCCAAATCTCCCACGGCTGCTGACCCCACGCCGCGTCCGGGGGAACCGCGGTCGCCCACGGTTCCCCGGACGCACGCGATCAGCAGGCGGCGAAGGTCCCGGCGTTGATCCAGGCCTTTGCGACGTACATGCCCGGGTGGACGCGGAGCCAGACGTTGCTGGTGCCCTGCGAGCCCGTCACGCTCTGGCCGGTGGTCTGGCACTCGACCGTCACCTGGGCCGACTTGCCCGCCATACCCACGACAGCGCCAGTGGAGCTAGCGGCATTGCGGATGTTGAGGTAGCCCGACGAGATCGACACAGTGCCGCGACCGCCGGTCCCGGTCCACAGGTACGTCGCGTCGACCCACGCGTTGTTCGTCAGCTTCAGCGCGTCCCAGAACACGCCGTCGGCCAGGTCGATCCCGGCCGGGTTGGCGACGGTCCGGCCGAACTGGTCCTTCCCGCCGTTGTAGCCGTTCTGGTACGCCGCTTGGGCTTCCGGCTTGCCCTGCGGAAGGTCCTTCCACATCTCCCGGGTGGCGCTCGGGTTCCAGTAGTCGTCCTTGGTGTTCCACGGACCGACGTCCCAGACCGGCTCAAATGCGCATCGGGTGGCCGTGCACACCTTGACCGAGTAGTTGCCGGAGCCGTTGTTCGCGAGGCCCCGGCGAGACGGCAGCGCGACGAAGTGGTCCCGGCTGATGATCACGTGCCCGTTGGCCGTCGTACCGCCGACCAGGCCTTCGCGGGTGGCGAAGACGTGGGACGTCAGCGGCGCGGCCTGGACATCGATCCCGCTCGGGTCCGCCTGGTTCGTGGGCTGGACGCTGACGTCGCTCACCCACGGGCTGCCACCCTGTGGCGGCGCGATCACGATGATCCGGAGCTGGACGAGCTCACTGGCCTCTGGGAGCACGGTCGGCGATCCATTCCTGGCCGGTGTCCATTCGGTCCACTGGTCCTTCACCAGTGCCCGTACGTCGACCTCGGCCGTCGAGTTGTCCGGCGTACCGGTCTGGTAGTTCGCGATGACGGCTGAGGTGGCCGCCGGGAAGCGGATCGGGTCGAGGTTGGCGATGCCCGACCGTTGCCGGACCTCGACCGACCCCATGGACGCGGGGGCGTCGCCGAGGATGATCCGGTTGCCGTCGACCTTGACGTTGGTCGAGCCGTCGGCGGGTTGAGCAGCGACTCTGACGGGATCGGGGGTGGCTGCGGAGCTCGGAGCCACCGCGAGAGCGAGCGGTGTGATGGCTAGGGCGGTGGCCAGGCCGGCTGCCACTTTCGCGGTGAGGGTGATACGCATGGCGATACCTCCGGGGCGGTGAAGGTCACCGGGTGCGCTACCCGGCTCACCTAATGTGACAAACAAACCGTGCCCCTGTATAGCTCGTGAATAAATTTCTTCCGACGAATCGGTGACCGGACAGAACCTGGTGCGGCACCCAGCGGGTTAGGACCGGTGTGACAGAGGCAGAGGAGATTCGATGACCCGGGCCGCGGACGCCGACTTCGAGCGCTTCGTGCAGGCAAATTCGACCCCGTTGCTCCGCTTCGCGGAGATGTTGTGCGGTGATCGGCACACGGCCGAGGACCTCGTGCAACAGGCGTTGATGCGGTCCTATCCGAAGTGGCACCGGCTGGACGGTGATCCCCTGCGCTACGTCCGCCGGGTGCTGGTGAACCGCTTCCTGACGTCCGCCCGCCGTCGCTGGTCCAACGAGGTGCCCAGCGACCCGGTGGACAACGACTGGGACCAGCGGTCCGTCGCGGACTTCGCCGGTGAGGTGCAGACCCGCGAGGCCGTGCTCGGCGCGCTCGCCGGGCTGACCGTCCGGGAGCGCGCGGTGGTGGCGCTGCGGTACTCACAGGATCTCTCCGAGGCCGAGACGGCCGAACTGCTCGGGATGGCCGCCGGGACCGTGAAGAGCACCGCGTCCCGGGGCCTGGCCAAGCTGCGTCTGGCACCCGACCTGATCGATTCCACCGTTGGAGGACATGCATGACCGACGAGCAGCGGGTGCGCAGCGCGCTCGAGTACGACCTGGAGCCCTGGCAGCCCGACCCGGCCGAGCTGATGCGTCGCGGCCGGCGGCTCGCCTGGCTCCGCCGAGGACTGGCCGCGGCGGGCGTGACTGCCCTCGCCGGCACTGTCGCGACGGTGTCCGCCGCGGTCGGGGGACCTGGTGACGTGCGGAACCTGCTGGCCGGTGGCGGCAAGCCGTCCGTACCGGCCGCGGTGCCCACCGCCCTGCCGTCGGTGGACCCGACCTGCCTGCCGACCGTGCCCGCGAAGGTGCCGCACAAGGTGAAGGTCGAGGTGGAGGTGCCCGCCGTACCGGCAGGCAAGCCGAAACTGCCGCCGGTCCCCAAGCCGTCGCTCCCGGCCAAGCCGACCCTGCCGAGCAAGCCGACGCTTCCGAGCAAGCCAACGCTGCCGGAGAAGCCCAATGTGCCGACCACACTGCCGAGCCTGCTGGGCAAGCCGTCGCTCCCGACCGCAAAGCCGTCCCTGCCGGGCAAGCCTTCCTTGCCTCCGCTTCCGACGACCAAGCCGTCGCTGCCGGGCAAGCCGAGCTTGAGCCTGCCGCCGGTCCCCACTGCCAAGCCGTCGCTCCCGAGCAAGCCCAGCATGCCCCCGGTCCCGACGACCAAGCCGAGCCTGCCGAAGCCCGCAGTACCGGCGAGGCCGACTCTGCCGCCGTGCGTGCAGGTTCTGGTCCCTAGCGCAAAGCCGTCCCTGCCTGGCAAGCCTTCGTTGCCTCCGGTCCCGATGACCAAGCCGTCGCTGCCAGGTAAGCCGAGCTTGAGCCTGCCGCCGGTCCCGACCGCCAAGCCCTCGCTCCCGGGTGAGCCCAGCCTGCCCCCGGTGCCGACGGCGAAGCCCACCTGGCCGACCACGAAGCCCAGCCTGCCGACGACCAAGCCGAGCTGGCCCGCCACGCCCCACCCGACGTTGCCGACCGGTATCCCCTCCTCCCACCGGTAGGCAGTCGCAGTCACCGGCGAGTAGAGCCCTCCACCGATCGACGTCTACTCGCCGGTGACCCCATCGGCCAGCTCGCGGGCGATATCGAGCTGGCCGATGTGGCGTGCGTACTCCTGCAGGACGTGGAAGAGGATCCAGTTCAGCGTCGGCGACTCGTCGTCCGGGCCGAACCGTCCGCCAACCGCGCCTTTAGAGGCCAGCTCGGCCCCGGCGACGATCTCCCGCGTCCGCTGACCGCCTGACCGCAGCTGATCGATAAGGCCTGCGAGAGTGTCCTCGGGATCGAGCTGCCAGGGCGCGTCGTCGACCCCGCCGGAATCACCCCACGGCCGGTCGACCGGCTCCGCGGTGTATCCCCAGCGCAACCAGCGTCGCTCCATGAACACCAGGTGTTTCAGCAACTCCAGCGGTGACCACCCCGACGGCAGCCTGCTGCTCCGGAGCTCCGCGTCGCTGAGGCCCTCGAGCTTCCGCACGACCGTCTGCCGGTAGTACTCGAGCCAGGCCAGGTGCAGCTCGCGCGTGTCTGCGAGTTGGTCGTCGGGCAGCATCACAGTTCCCGAAGGTACTCGGCGGTCTCGTCGTCAGCCGGGAAGAACGACTCGATCATCAGCTCCGACACCGTCACGTCCAGCGGTGTCCCGAAGGTGGCGATCGTGGTCAGCAGCGACAGCTCGCGGTCCCCGTGCCGCAGTCGCATCGGTACGACGACCTCGGCCGGCCCGGGCGGTTCCACCCGCTCGCCACCGGCGTACCCGCGCAACTCGTCGTACAGGTCCTGCAGGTCCGGGTCCGCAGTACTGGCGACCTGGCGGTGCAGGCTGGTCAGGACGCTTGCGCGGATCTCGGGCAGATTGGTGATCCGGCTGCCCAGGCCGTCCGGGTGCAGGGTGAGGCGGAGCGCGTTGATCGGGGCGGTGAGCAGCTCGGGCGCGACGCCGTCGGTGAAGAGGCGGATGCCGGCGTTCCCCTCGACGATGTTCCACCAGCGGTCCACCACCAGCGCCGGGTACGGCTCGTGAGCCCTGAGCAACCGCCGCAGCGCCTCACGGATCGCCAGCATGGCAGGCGAGTGCAGCGACGCCTCGCTGTAGATCGGCGCGTAGCCGCCCGCGAGCAGCAACTGGTTGCGATCCCGCAGCGGTACGTCGAGATGCTCCGCGAGGCGCAGCACCATCTCCCGGCTCGGCTTCGACCGGCCGGTCTCGACGAAGCTCACGTGCCGGGTGGACACCTCCACCTGGTTGGCCAGGTCCAGCTGGCTGAGTCGGCGGCGCTCCCGCCAGCCGCGCAGCAGCTCACCCACCGGGCGCTGGAACGTCTCCTCGACTGTCGCGGTCATGGCTTAGACCGTAACCGCTGAGGTGTTCACTGCCATTACCTGTGACGTCATCGACCATCGGCGGACTCCGGCGGCAAGGTTCTGGGCAACGAGAACTTCCACCACGAGGAGAACACGATGACCACCACCCCCGCCGCTCTCGCCGACCAGTACTTCGCGATGTGGAACGAGGCCGACGCCGACCGGCGCGCCGACATCATCGCGGCGGCCTGGTCCATCGAGGGCGTCTTCGTCGACCCGAGCTTCGAGGTCAGCGGTCACGAGGGCCTGACCAAGATGGTCGAGACCGCGCACCAGATGTTCCCGGGCCACAGCTTCTCCCTGACCGGCGAGATCGAGCAGCACCACGACCGCCTCCGCTGGAGCTGGCTCCTGGCCGCGGCCGGTCAGCAACCCGTTGCCGGGGGCACCGATGTCGTCAGCCTCGATACTGACGGCAAGATCCGGGAAGTGATCGGCTTCCTGGACTTCGCCCCGGCCCACTGAGCACGACCAGAACGATGAGTCGGAATACCGACTGATGTTGATCCAGGGCGGAGGTGGTTGCCACCGGCACCGGCTCGGGTGGTCGCGTCCGGCATGGGCGGAGGTGGTTGCGTCCCCGGGCTGCGTGATGGTGCTGGTCGGGGTGGTGTGCGTCAAGAGCGCTTCGCGTCCCTTCGGGATCGGAACGAGTTCCGACTCTGGACCCACACCACCCCGACCAGGGAAGGAACGCAGCTATCCCGGAGCCGCTCAGAGGTATGGGGACAAGGGCCGGGAAGCTCCTCCGCCCAAACGTCGGGCAGTTCCTCCACCCAAACGTCGGGGAGTTGCTTGCCCAGACGTTCGGGGAGCTGCCTCGCCCGGACCTTCGGGAGTTGCCCTACCCGGAACGGCAGCAGGGCTCCCGAAACCGGCACTTTGTGCACCACCTGAGCAGATCCCGGCGATCCGGACGCTCAATCGGTGCACAAGGTGGAGCCTCAGACACCAAGTCGGGACCTCGGACACGACATGACCTGTCCCCGCAGTCCCCGCAAGGTGTCCCAGGTCCCCACAACCCCACCGCCACCGGCGCTCGGCGCCCAGTGGGGGCGTCCGATGACGGGTCGTTCGGCCGCTGGCGCCTTACAAACCGCCAGCCGCCTTACAAACCGCCAGCCAGCGAATAAGCCGCCAGCGGTGCTCGCCGCAGCTCGCCGCCGCCCGCCCAGCCGCACGTCCCGCCGCACGTCCCGCCGCAGATTCGAGGGGGGTTACCCACTCCAGTTGTGGGTTACCCCTCCAACGCCCGGGGGCACAACCCACAACACCAGCAGGTAACCCCCGCAGTGAACCCCCACCCGCGCCCGGCCGGCAGCAGATCGCCGGCGTCTGAGGGGACAACCCCTGAGACGCAGGGATGCCCGCCCAGAATCCGAGGTGGCAACCCACACCCTCAGGGGTCAACCCTTCAGACGGCACGCCGAACACCGCCAGCCGCCAGCATCGGGGACGCGCAGGTGAACGTGCAGGTGGAAGGGAGAACCGAGCGCACCGGCGAGTGCCCCGCGGCACGGGTGGTCGTTGCCGTCGGCATCGTTGGCGCCGGGGCTGCTCAGCCTGCCAGTGACTTCAGGAGTTCGAGGGTCTTGGTCCAGCCCTGCAGCAGGGCGGACTCGTTGATCTGCCTGGTGCCGCCGTACTGCAGGAGCCGGCTGACCACCGGATGGATGCCGCTGGTCCCTCTGGGCAGGTAGGGCGGACCGCCGATCGTGTGCCCGGCCTGCGGGATCACGAGGGCCTCATGCGGATAGCGGTTGTTCGCCTTGTCGAGCTCCTGCACGATCAGCGGCGCCGCTGTCCACGACTGCCAGAGTTGGTCGTCCGTGCCGGCGACCGCCAGCACCGGACCGTTGACGCGGTCGACCGGCATCAGGTCACCAGCCGCGATCGGCCTGCCGTGCAGGGTCCACGCGCTGGTGTCGGGCAACGGGAAGGACGCGTTGGTGACAGCAGTCGGCGCGTAGAGGATCGCGCCGTGCACCAGGTCCGGGAAGTTCTGCGCCAGCAACAGTGCGGCCTCGGTGCCACGGGACGCGCTCATCACGATCACATGCGCCGGGTTGACGCCGGGCTGTCGCGCGAGCAGTCGGGCTGCCGAGGCGAAGTACTCCAATGGGATGTTGCGCAGGTTGTCGGGGACGCCGGGCGCGTGGAAATACGCGAGGTCCAGCACGGGGTAACCGTGTGACGCCAGCAGACCCGGTGCGGACAACGCACCCACGCCGCCTTCTGAGCCACCGAAGTACAGGACCGCGGGACGCTTCGGCTGACCGGGTGGTGGGAGAACCAAGGATCCCGTCAGTTGGTCGTTGGCCATGGTCAGTGGCTCGAGGGTCACCCCGTCGGCCATCCATTGCCTGGTCAGGGCGGTGTCGGCCAAGGTCTTGCCGTCCTTCCGGACCGAGACCTTCACGTCCTCGACCGGCTTCCCCGCCTTGGTCGGTGGGATGAAGGCCTGCTGGTCCGGATCGCCGTCCGCCGGGTTCATGGACCAGAAGAGGCCCATCCCGTCGACGGATTGGTAGGTGCCGTTCGACGGGCTCGCGTGGTCGAGGTCGACCACGCCGTGGTCGTCCGCCTTGAAGGTCGCCTCTCCGTGCCACTGCTTGCCGCCGACATCGACCGCCTGTGTCCCGACCTCGACGCTCTCGCCTGCCTTGAGCCCGCTGACCTTCAGGTGCACGGCCTGGTCCGCCAGCGAGACCGGATGGTCCACCTCGATAGTCGCGTGGTCACTGGAGCCTGGGGAACAACCCGCCAGGACAAGGGTCAGGGCAACGACGACGACCGGTCCACGCACAGGCACCACCACCCCATCGATCGCTTTCCGTTCTATCACCGCAACGGATCAGCGGCCGGTGCATCACCGGTCAGTCGAGGAAGGCGGTCAGCACCCTCTGGCAGCGAGGTGGATCCTCCGTCAGGCCGACGTTCAGCCCCCACAGCCAGTAGTCCACCGTGCGGAAGACGACCCAGTCGCGGGCGTACTCCCGGTCGAGCACGGCCTCGGACACGACGGTGTCGAAGTGCCCGACGATCTCGGCCGCGTCCGCCATCTCGTCGACCCGGGTCCACAGGATCCGGGCCAGGTCGTGCTCGATGTCGCCTCGATAGAGCACCGGGTCGACCGCGAGCCACGCCTCGCGCGTGCCCCGGAGTACCTGGTCCGCGTGCAGGTCTCCGTTCACCGCCGACTCCGCAGTACTGCGGGCGAGGGCGGGTGCCACCTCGAGCGCGGCGGCCAGGAAGCGCTGGTCGAACGGGCGTCCGAGGGCATTCCATTGGTCCTCGAGTTGGGCGCCCCGATCAGCGGCGATCTGGGCCGTGGAGTGTGCGTCCGCCGGAGCGGGTACGGCGAGCCGGCGCATCAGCCGGCCCATCACCGCGACTGCTTCCCCGACGGGACGAGTGCTCAGCGGTTCGCCCAGTCGCTCCAGGAGCATCGCCCCGCGACCGGCGTCGGCGTCGTACAGACGGACCGTTCCGCGCCCGTCCCACCACTGCAACGCACGGACCTGATCGAGCACCTCGGCACCCGGTGGCGACATCCGCAGGATCAGCGATTCGCCGTCCCGTTCGACCGGTACCGCGATCGCGTTGGAACCGTGTGCGAGCTCGCCGTCGACCTGCAGGTTCCACGCCTCACACTGAGCCTGTACGGCGGCAGGCAGTCCCTCGAGCCACGCCTTGCCATCGGTCCACCAGCGAGGCATGTCGAGAAACGTCTGCGGCAGTTCGATCATGCCGCAGACGCCAAGGCGAGGATCACGGCTTCTTGGCGACGCCCACCCACAGGCTGCACATCACGTCGGTGAACTCGCCCTTCGCCACCATGTCCTGGGTCTGCTGGTCCGGGTGCCACTGGAACGGCACGGACACTCCCGGCTCCACCAGCTCGAGACCGTCGAAGAACCTGGTGACCTCTTCCTTGCTCCGGACCTGGGCGTCTCCACCGTCGGCCTTGTAGACCTGGATCGCCCGCTCCCACAGATCGGGAGCGAAGTCCGGCGTGCAGTGCGAGAAGATCAGCAACGAGCCCGGCGCCAGCGGCTCGACGAGCTGCTTGACCAGGTCGTACGGCTTCAGCGCGTCGGGCAGGTAGTGGAACACGCCGACCAGGCTCAGCGCGACCGGCTTGCTGAGGTCGAGAGTCTCCCGGACCTCGTCCGACTCCATGATCGAGCGGGGGTCGGTGACGTCGGCCTCGAGGTAGGCGGTCTTGCCTTCCGGGCCGCTGGTCAGCAGAGCCCGCGAGTGGCTCAGCACGATCGGGTCGTTGTCCGCGTAGACGATGCGTGCCTCGGGCACCACCTCCTGCACGACCTCGTGCAGGTTCGGGCTGGTGGGAATACCGGTGCCGATGTCGAGGAACTGGGTGATGCCCTGCTCGGCCGCGTACCGCGCGGCGCGGTGCATCCACATCCGGTTGGACAGCGCCGCCGTCCGGAACCCCGGGAAGGCCTCGAGCAGATGCTCGGCCGCCTGCCGGTCGATCGCGAAGTTGTCCTTGCCGCCAAGGAAGTAGTCGTAAACCCGGGCACCGTGGGGCCGATCCAGTTGGAGGCGTTCACGCGTGGCGGCGTCGTCGGTCATCGATGGCTCCATCCGAAGGGAAACGGTCAGCGCGGCAGTCGTGATCGTAACCGATCTGCGACGCCAGGTGATGCCCGGTTCGGAGGATTTTACGAACCGGAGTGCCAGGGCTCCCCGTTCGGCGCGGTGCGGACGATGATGTGGTGCATGGGCGGAAACCGGAGGACCGGGAATGAGTAACTTGCAGTTCGATCCCGAGGTGTCGCGACAGATCGAGTCGGTCTACACGACCCCCGACGTGATCGAACAGCGCCGCGTGGTGCGCACCGCGCTGGCACTCCGGCCCGGTGACCGCGTCCTCGATGTGGGAGTGGGACCTGGGTTGCTCGCGGCCGAGATGGCGGCCGAGGTCGGGCCTCAGGGCCGGGTTTGTGGGATCGATATCAGTGACAGCATGCTCTCGATCGCCGGCACCCGCGCCCAGGTGCCCGGCGGACCGGCGGTCGAGCTGGAACTGGCCGACGCCGGCCACATCCCGCACGGCGCCGAGAGCTTCGACGTGGTCGTCTCCACCCAGGTCTTCGAGTACGTCGAGGACGTGGCGGGCGCGCTCGACGAGATCCGCCGCGTACTGCGGCCCGCCGGCCGGGTGGTCCTGCTGGACACCGACTGGGGGTCGATCGTCTGGCGGTCGAACGACGACGTCCGGATGGGCCGGGTGCTGACCGCGTTCGAGGAGCACCTCGAAGACTCGCACCTGCCGCGCTCGCTCGGCGACTCGCTGGAGAAGGCCGGCTTCACCCTCACCCATCTGCAGGTGGTCCCGATGCTGAACGTGGGGTTCGACCCCCGGACGTACAGCGCGGGCCTGATCGACATCGTCGCAGGCTTCGTCCCCGGCCGCGCGGAGGTGACCGAACAGGAGGCCCAGGCCTGGGCGAACGACCTCCGCGGCCTCGGCGCGGGTTACTTCTTCAGCCTCAACCGCTACCTCTTCGTGGCGTCCGCCCTCTAGCTCACCGCAGCAGGCAGCGGCAACAAGCGGTCGACGGTCGCGCGGCCGATCTCCCGCATCGCCTCGGGCGTCATCTCGGTCTTGGTCAGGAACTGCAAGCCCTGCTGGATCGTGAGGAGCAGCCGGCCGAGCTCGCGCGGATTCGTGTCCTCGGGCAGATCCCCGTCGGCGACCGCCTGTGCCACCGCGTGGGTGAAGCAGTCCTCTACCGCCTGGTACGTCGCCCGCGCGCGTCCCGTCACCTCGGGGTCCCGAGCGGCCAGTTCGGTTGAACTGTTCGCGAGGAAGCATCCCCGGGTGGGCGCCACCGGTCCGTGGTGCTCGGCGACCGCATCCTGCGGACCGGGGACGAAGAAGCCGCGCAGCACCTCGATCGCGCGATCACCGCGGGCGACCGCTCCGCAGACCCCCTCCGCCGTCTCGTGGGCGTAGGCGCTCAGCACCTTGAGGAACAACTGGCGCTTGTCGCCGAACGCGCCGTACAGGCTGCCCTTGCCGAGCCCGGTCGCTTTCATCAGGTCGTCCAGCGAGGTGGCCGCGTACCCGTTCCGCCAGAACTCGTCGCGCGCCGCCCGCAGCACCTGCTCCTCGTCGAACTTCCTCGGCCTGCCCATAAGAGCCAGCGTACCGGGTTATTTGACCGATCGGTCCTGAAAGGTTTTACTGGACCATATGGTCAATAACTCGCTGCAAGGCAAGCGCGCACTCGTCACCGGCGGTACCCGCGGGATCGGCGCGGCGATCGTCGCGAAGCTCCTGGCGGGCGGCGCCTCCGTCGTCACCACCTCCCGCACGCCCGTCGACAACCTCCCCGAAGGTGTGCACTACATCCAGGCCGATCTCGGTACTGCGCACGGCGCGACCCGTCTCGCCGCGGAGACGCTCCAGCACTTCGACGGCGGGCTCGACATCCTCGTCAACAACGCCGCCTCCGGTCAGGCTCACCCGAAGGGAGCCGCCTCGATCCCCGACGAGGAGTGGCAGTCGGCGCTGAACACGTCGTACCTGAGTGCGGTCTGGGTCACCGCACGGCTGCTGCCGGCACTGCTCGACGGCAAGGGCGCGATCGTGAACATCTCATCCGCGGTCACGCTCGACGTGGTACCCGCGCTGGCGCACTACGCAGGCGCAAAAGCGGCGCTGGAGAAGTACAGCCAGACCCTCGCGGCCGAACTCGCGCCACAGGGCGTCCGCCTCAACGTCGTCATCCCCGGAAACGTGGCGACCCCAGGGGCCGACAAGATCCGCCAGGACCTCGCCGACGCGGCCGGCATCCCGGTCGAGGCGATCACAGCCGGTACGCCGCTGGGTCGCGCCGGCATCCCCACCGACATCGCAGAAGCAGTCGGCTTCCTCGTCTCCGACCAGGCGCAGTGGATCACCGGCACCCAACTCCTCGTCGACGGCGGCGCCTCGGTAGGCCTAGCCGCCTGACACTTCTGGCCCACAGCGCTGCGGTCGAGTGGTCACGGAGGGCGGCCAGGGGGCGGGCGTATCGTGGGATACGCCCGCCGCCGTCGGTCGTTCTCCCGCCCCTCAGTGGGAGAACTCGCGGCTCGGTGAGCGCCACCCATGCCCGAATGGGGCCGACTGAACCGCGGGACTCTTATTTCGTACCCCACCATCGTGACCTCACACCCGGCCTGGCGAGAAACTTGACGTTCCTCATACAAGCGCCGACTCTGCGTGGACGGATGAACCCGCAGACCCCTACCCTGAAAGGCGATTCCGGTGGCCGGGGGAGGCGGCCGGACGTCAGGGGGAAGGGGAATGGGCGATGTCGGACGTCTTCGACGAGATCCTCGACGATGAACTGACCGAGGACGACCTGGACGAGCTGGAGGCTCTCGGCGCCGCGGAGGACGCGGACTTCCTGCTCGGTAATTTAGATGCCTGAGGCAAGGATCGTCTGGCGCGGGTTCGCGCTGAACAAGCGCACGGTGGCGATGGTCCAGGCGGCGGAGAAGCAGTACCGGTCGAAGTTCAAGATCATGCAGGGCTCCTACAACAAGGGTGGCGTCGAGGCCTCGGCCGGCACCCATGACGGTTGCGGCGCGGTCGACATCGCTGTGGCCAAGCTCGCACCCGCACAGCGCAGGGCCGTCGTGCTCGCCCTCCGCCAGGTCGGATTCGCCGCGTGGTTGCGGACACCCGCCCAGGGCCGCTGGCCGTACCACGTGCACGCGATCGCCTGCGGCGACAAGGACCTGTCCCGGGGCGCGGCGATCCAGGTCGCGGAGTACAGGCGCCGCCGGAACGGTCTGGCGAATCGCGGCAAGGACGACGGTCCGACGGGCTGCCACGGAATGACCTGGGAGCTGTACCTGAAGGCCCACCCGGCTCCGGTCCCGGTGGCCGTGCCGGACTCGACGATCTCGCTCGGCGCGATGTCGTACGCGCGGACCCACGACGTGATGACCGGCGTCTGGGGTGCCGACCGGGCCCGGGTGGTCGCCTGGGCCGCGCATCCGAAGGTCGGCGCGATCACCAAGGCCGAGACGATCCCGCCGGCCGGGGTTCCCTGGCACCTGCACTTTCAGCGCGTACTGCGGAAGGTTCAGGTGAAGTTCAAGCTGCCGGAGACCGGGAGCTTCACCGAGGGAGTCGCCGCGGTGATGAAGCGCTACGGCTACAAGATCACCGCCTGAGCCGGCCGGCCGCAGTACCGCGAGCAGGCACGACGACAAGGCCCCACCGGTAGCAGCCGGTGGGGCCTTGATTGGTCCACTACCGCCCGGGGTCCCGGTGCAGCTGTGGAGGTGGAGAGCGGAACCGACGCCGATGCAGGGGTCAAGACGTCAGCTCCGCTTGCTGAGGGGTTATCTCGTGTCGACCGCCCATGCCTGAGCCTGGTGGAACTCGAGGTGCTGCTGCATCGCGGCCGGTGTGCCGACCGATCCGAGGTGCTGCAGCGTCGGTACGACGACCGCGCGCACATCCGTCCGCTTCACTTCGTCCAGCAGCGCGTTGAACGCGGCGGACTGCGCGGCGTCACGCTCCGTGTAGACCGTGCCGAGGGTGTAGCCCTCGGCGTAGGCGAACTCGACAAGCGAGTCGGTCGCCGCGGCGAGCTCCTCGGCGCAGCTGAGCGCGTCGGCCCGGACGTAGCCGAGCAGCGTCGGGCGGGTGGTCATAGTGTCCGGTCCGGGGCGGCCGTGCTGCCGACGAGAACGGGCTCGCTGGTCACCCGGAGGGAGGCGAACCGGCGGCGCATGGCCTCTTCGTACTGCGCGGCCTGGTCCGCGTCGGCGGTGTGATCCGCGATCGGGTGAGCGCCGAACCAGACCCGCACGCGGCGGTGCGAGGCGGTGGTCTCGAACGACTCGGTCATCAGCGGTCCTTCAGCTCTCAAGTAATGTCCGGACGGCCCACAGGTGCACGATTCCGGCGGTGAGGTTGCCGGTGATCGATACTCACGGGTCCGCGTTGCTTAAGGAAAGAACACCTTAAAAAGTCTTCCCCCGGAATAGACTGGCAGGGACCTTTACAGAGGCCTTACGCGGTCCGGCCGGAGCGGTGAAACCGCTGGTCAGAGCGGCCGGGAGCGGTTTCGGACCAGCCCGTTTCGCGGTGTCAAGATATGGCAAGGCGTTGGCTGAATCGTTATGGACAAATTAGTGCAAACATTCGGTTCGAAGGCGAAATGTAGGGCTTCCTGCTAACGCTCGGCAGCCGACCGGCCACGCAAAGACAAATCGGCGCCCCACCGGCTTCGGTGGAACGCCGATCTGCTCAGGCTGCCGGCTGTCGAGCGGGCCGTCGGGTCAGCCCCGGCAGTGCTGCGAGCAGGCCGAGAGCGGCGGCGACCAGCGGCACCAGCAGGGCCGAGCGGAAGCCCTCCACTGTCAGATCGTCGGCCGCCGCGAGCACTGCGGCCACAACTGCCAGCCCAAGTGCGGACCCGAACTGGAAGGACGTTGTCAGTACTCCGCTGGCCAGTCCCTGTTCCTCCTCGGCTACTCCGTCAGTGGCGGCGATTGTCAACGGCCCGTAGGCCAGGGCGAACGCCAGCCCCAGGAGAATCAGCGCCGGCAGCATCGCTGCGTAACTCCAGTCGGTATCCAACGGCAGGAACAGCGCGTACGCCGCCGCGGCGAAGGTGAAGCCGCCGAACACCACTCGGCCGTTCCCGAAGCGATTCACCAGCCAAGGAGTCAGCGTCGGGGCCAGCACCGAGTCGATCCCGATCACCATCAACGCCAGACCGGTCTCGAGCTCGGACCAGTTCCGCAGTTCCTGCAGGTAGAGCACGGCGACGAACTGGAACCCGACGAACGAGCCGACGAGCAGAACCGCGCCGAGGTTCGCCCGCACCAGTGGACCACTGCGCAGGATGCCCAGCCGGATCAGCGGCGACGCCACCCGCTGCTCGATCACCACGAACAGCCCGAGCAACACAAGCCCGGCCACGAGGGTCACGGCGGTCTGCCCGGCGGCGACATCGGGTGCCCGTACGACGGTCGACACCAGCAGCAGCATCGACCCCGTCAACGTGAGCGCTCCGCCCAGGTCGAACCCGCCGGCGGTCTTGAGGGGCTCGGCCTCCCGTGGGATGAGGGCGATCGCCGCGACGAGAATCACCGCCGCCAGCACCACCGGGGCGAAGAAGACCCAGCGCCAGTCGATCGCCGTGAGGAGACCACCCGCAACCATGCCGAGGGAGAACCCGCCGGCGGCAGTACCGGCGTACACGAGCAGGGCTTTGTTGCGTTGCGGGCCCTCCGGGTAGGTCGTGGTGATGATGGACAGGCCGGCGGGCGTCATGAAGGCGGCGGCGATACCGGTGACGAAGCGGGCCACGATCAGCACCCAGCCTTCGGTCGCGAACCCGCCGAGTCCGGAGAAGGCCAGGAACACGACGAGCCAGCCGATGAACATCCGCCGCCGGCCGAGCAGGTCCGCCGCTCGCCCACCGAGCAGGACGAAGCCGCCGTAGCTGAGCACGTAGGCGCTGACGATCCACTGCAGTTCACTGGTCGACAGCCCGAGCTCGGCCCGGATGGAGGGCAGCGCGACGCCCATCATCGAGACGTCGATGCCTTCCAGGAAGATCGCGCCGCAGAGTACGAACAGGACGGCCAGGCCCGTCCGGTCAGGCGGTCCTGGGCGGTGGTGGCTGGCACGGGAGCTCTCCTCGGGTTCCTGGCGGTTCTCGCCGATGTGGTCGGTTACCTCTTGTAACTGATCTCATCCTGGGGAACTATCGGGGATTGTGGAAGAAGGCACTTCAAAGGAACCGAGTCACTCCGAGTGCACCGAGGACGCGTTCCAGTGGGACACCCGCGAGGACTGCGACGTACGGCAGATCCTGGACCGGATCGGCGACAAGTGGTCCCTGCTGGTGATCGCACTGCTGGACAACCGCGTGCTGCGCTTCACCGAGCTGAAGAAGACGATCGACGGGATCAGCCAGCGGATGCTGACCGTCACCCTGCGCCAGTTGGAGCGCGACGGCCTGGTCCGGCGCACGGTCCACCCCGTGGTGCCGCCTCGGGTGGACTACGAGCTCACCCCGCTCGGCGTCACCCTGCACGACACGATCCAGGCGCTCGTCAGCTGGACCGAGAAGCACCAGAACGAGATCGCCACCGCCCGCGCGACCTACGACTCCCGCGACGCGGTGGTCCGATGAGTCTGGGGCTGACGACCGACCTCGACGAGTCCCGCGCCCGCCTCGACCGCGAGTTCGGCGACAACGGCGGTCTGACCTGGGTACTACGGCTGCGCCCGTCCGACCGGGCGATCGGTGTGGTCGGCGTCTACTCCGACCAGGGAACGCCGATCCGCGGGGTGGGCTGGTATCTGCGGCGCGACTACTGGGGCCAGGGGCGCCGAAGGGCACCTACTGACTATCTCTGGTCCGACACTTCCCGATCGGCCTTAGTCAGCCTCATCCGGGTCAGGTGCGCCGGATGAGACGGTACTGCGAGCAGCGTCACGGGCGCGGCCAGTACTGCGAACGCGGCCAGCAGGTTGAGCGTCAGCGGCAGGCCGACGAGTGTCGTCATGGCGGGGGCGGCCAGGGCGCCGATGACGACGGTGAGGGAATCGACGGCGAAGAAGAGTGCGCCGATTCGTCCGAGTAGCTCGGTCGGTGAGATCCGCTGCACAGTGGTCTCGGCGGTGATCAGTAGCACGCTGCCGGGTAGTCCGATCAGGGCTGCGGCCACCATCGCCCAGGGCAGGCTTGGCGCGTTGACCAGGGCGAAGAAGGCGCAGCCGGTGGCGACCTGAGTGGCGATGAGCAGGTCGCGAACTCCCAGCCAGGTAAGGGCTCTCGAGCTGATCGCTGCGCCGAGGAGATACCCCATGCCTAGTCCCGAGATGAGGTAGCCGACGGCGTAACCCGGTGCGTTGAGGCGGTCCACCGTGAATGGGACGAGGAGGGCGGTCAACCCGGCGTTGGCGGTGAGGAAGACGCCGTTGGCCAGCAGGATTCCGCGGAGCACCTTGCTGCGTCCGACGTATCGGAGTCCTTGCTTGAGTTGGCTGAATCCGTTGCCTGGTTGGGGTTCTGGTCTGACCTGGCGGCTGATCGTGGCGATGATTGCTGCGGACAACAAATAGCTAGCGATGTCGACGGCGAGGACGAAGTCGATGCCTGGGCCGGCGAGCAGGAGTGCGCCGAGAGGTGGTGCGGTCAGGCGGATCACGCTGCCGGAGACGGCGGTGAGGGCGTTGGCGGCCGCGAGTTCCTTGCCGGTGCCGACGACTGTCGGGGTCAGGGCGCGGGCAGCGGGGCGGAACACGGTGGTGGCCAGATTCTCTGCCAGGACGGCGATGTAGACGAGCCAGACGCGTTCTGCCGAATCGGCGAACAGGATCAAAGCGACGGCCGCCGCGCTGGCGAGATCCGCGAGCCACATCGCGCGGGAGAGGTTCCAGCGATCCAGCAGGACGCCGGCCCACGGGCCGACAATCAGCGCGGGGAGTGCTTCCAGTGCGAGCGTGAGGCCGGTCGCGACGGCAGAGCCGGTCAACTGGAAAACGTGAAATGGGATCGCCACGACCAGCAACCAGGAGCCGATCCCCGACACCCCGTTGCTGATCCAGAGCCGCCGGAAGTCGCGATGCGCCAGGATCCTCACCCGGTGAAACTATCTCCACAGAAGAATCCTTGGCAAGACTATTTCCTCAGGATAGTCTGTTGCCGTGGAACTGAGCGCCGAACTGAGGGACCGCCGCAAGGCCGCCGGCCGCACGATCGCCTCCGTCGCCGTCGACGCAGGCCTGTCCGTCCCCTACATAGCCAACCTGGAAAACGGCCGAGGCAACCCCACCCTCGCCGCCCTATCCCGCCTAGCCACAGCCCTAGACGCCCACCTCCAAGTCACCCTGGAAGACGACCCCCCACTCTCTGCCGACGCCACCACAGGTACCTCAGCCGACGAGGGGCTGGGCAGGACCTCCGGCCGGGCCCCGGGCGGGACCTCCGGCGCGGCCTCAGCGGCGCTGCTTGCAACCTCACCTCGAGCAACCAAGGTGATCGCCACCCTCGCCTCATCCCAGGGCCGCACCCGCCGCTCCGTCGAGCGCCAACTCCTAACCGCCCTCGAAGCCCTGACCCCGCTCCTCCCAACCCCACCCACCGAACCCGACCTCAACCGCCTCCTAGACCTACTCCTCCTCGCCGACTAACCGCCCCGCCAGGTTGACCACCGGCCAGCCACCCCCGGCCGGGTGATCACCGCCTAGCCGCCACCGCCGACTGACCGCCAGCGGCCACCGGCTAGTGACCACTGTCGGAAAGGGACCGCCGTCGGAATGGGGGCGCGGTTGGTTGGGGGCGCGGTTAGGGTTTTGGGGTGGAGATTGCTGCGCGGATCGCGTCCGCTCAATTGCAAGGGTTGGCTCGTTCGCGGCGGCAGATCGTGGCCGGGCCGCTGGTCGGGTTGCTGCATGACGAGGACGTCTGGTTCCTCTCCGGCGCGGTGGCCGCCGACCCCGGCACGCCCTTCGATCCGACCGAGGTGCCGTGGGCGGTGGAGACGATCCGCAAGGCCTTCGCCGCGGAAGGACGCTGGCTGCACGCCGAACTGATCGACCAGGCCAACCCCGGCCTGGCGGAAGCGCTGGAAGCCGAAGGTATGACGATCGTGTCGCGTCCACCGCTGCTGGTCGTCGAGCCCGGCGACCTGCAACTGCCCGAGTGCCCCGAAGGCGCCACCGCCTCGGTGGTGACCACGGCCGAGGAGCAGGACGCCGCGAACGCAGTAGCCGCAGACGCCTACGAGACCACGGACACCGCAGCTCCGTTCCAGCCCGAGCCCGCCAATGGAGCCGCCGTACTGATCCGACTGGACGGCGTACCGGTGGCAACCGCATCCTGGACGGCCGTCGCGGATGGCGTAACGGAGATCGCCGGCGTCGGCACGCTCCACTCGCACCAGCGGCGAGGCTTCGGCGCACTGGCAACCGCCTACGCCACCCAGCAAGCGTTCGAGCTGGGTGGCGCAAACCTCGCCTGGCTGACACCGGGTGACGACGGCGCGGACCGCATCTACCGCCGCATCGGCTACAAGCCCAAGGCAACAGCCATCCACCTCGGCGACCCCGGCGGCCACCTGGAAGACCTGCGCTAGAACACTCGTTGCCAAAGGCAACATGCACTCGTGCCATTGCCCCACCCAGCCCACAAGTCACCGGAAGGGCGGCCACTGGATCGAGGGCTGGGGCTGGGGCGCCGGCAGGTAATCCTGCGGCCGCCCAGCAATCAGCTACCTGGGGTGCATTGTGGACACCGGAGACACCATCTGGGGGCCTCGGTCACGGCATTTGCTGTCCGAGGACCCGCGACGGTGTCCGAGGACCCCGGGGACGCCGGTGGGTTGACCATAAACCGCCGGCCGGCAACTTGGGGTTGCCGGCCGGGGTGGAGGGACGGGGTTAGCGGACGGTGAAACCTGCCTTGCGGAAGGCGTCGGCTAGGGAGCCTTCGTCCATGGGGGTTTCGGCTTGCTTGCCGCCTTGGTTGCCGGGGTTCTGGCCGCCGCGGCCGCCCTGGCCACGACCACCGCCCTGCCCCCGACCTTGGCCGCCGCTGGGACCACGGCCCTGGCCTCCGCCCTGACCGCCGGGACCACGACCGCCGCCTCCGCCCTGACCGCCGCCTCCGCCCTGACCGCCGCCTCCGCCCTGACCGCCGCCGGGGCCGCGGCCGCCGCCGGAGCGGGCGGAGCGGCCTTCGCCGCCTCGGCCGCCTGAGGTGGGGGCGCCGGGCTCATCGTCCAGGCGGAGGGTGAGGGAGATGCGCTTGCGGGGGATGTCGACCTCGAGGACCTTGACCTTGACGATGTCGCCGGGCTTGACCACCTCGCGCGGGTCCTTGACGTAGTTCTTGGACAGCGCGGAGACGTGCGCCAGACCGTCCTGGTGGACGCCGATGTCGATGAACGCGCCGAAGGCCGCCACGTTGGTGACCTGGCCCTCCAGCCGCATGCCCGGCTTCAGGTCGGCGATCTTGTCGACGCCCTCGGCGAAGGTCGCGGTCTTGAACGCGGGCCGCGGGTCACGGCCGGGCTTCTCCAGCTCGGCCAGGATGTCCGTCACGGTCGGCAGACCGAACATGTCGTCCACGAAGTCGGCCGCCTTGAGCGACTTCAGCGCGGAGGACCCGATCAGCGACTTCAGCTCCTGACCCGTGGCGTCGAGCATGCGCCGGACCACCGGATACGCCTCGGGGTGAACGCTGGAGGAGTCCAGCGGATCGGCGCCGTCGGGGATCCGGAGGAACCCGGCCGCCTGTTCGAACGCCTTCGGGCCGAGGCGCGGTACCTGCTTCAGCGCGGTCCGCGACTTGAACGGGCCGTTCTGGTCGCGGTGGACGACGATGTTCTCCGCCAGGCCCGGGGTGATGCCAGAGACCCGAGTGAGCAGCGGCGCGGACGCGGTGTTCAGGTCGACGCCGACCGCGTTCACACAGTCTTCGACGACCGCGTCGAGGGACCGGGACAGCGAGTTCTCCGAGAGGTCGTGCTGGTACTGCCCGACGCCGATCGACTTCGGGTCGATCTTCACCAGCTCGGCCAGGGGGTCCTGCAGCCGCCGCGCGATCGACACGGCGCCGCGCAGCGACACGTCCATGCCGGGAAGCTCCTGCGAGGCGAAGGCCGACGCCGAGTACACCGACGCACCCGCCTCGGAGACGACCGCCTTCGTCAGCTTCAGCTCCGGGTGCTTCGCGATCAGCTCGGCGGCGAGCTTGTCCGTCTCGCGTGACGCCGTCCCGTTGCCAATGGCAATCAAGTCGACCTTGTGCGCGGCGGCCAGCGCGGCCAGCTGGGCGATCGACTTGTCCCACTGGTTCTGCGGGACGTGCGGGTAGATCACGCCGGTCGCGGTGACCTTGCCGGTGGCGTCCACGACGGCCACCTTGACGCCGGTCCGGAAGCCCGGGTCGAGCCCCATCGTGGCGCGCGTGCCGGCCGGGGCGGCGAGCAGCAGGTCGCGCAGGTTGGCCGCGAACACCCGGACGGCCTCGTCCTCGGCGGTCTGCCGCAGCCGGGTCCGCAGGTCGATGCCGAGGTGCACGAGGATCTTCGTCCGCCAGGCCCAACGGACCGTCTCGACCAGCCACTGGTCGGCCGGACGGCCCTGGTTCTCCACGCCGACCTTGCGCGCGATGGTCGCCTCGTACTCCGTCGGTCCGTCGACCTGCTCCTCGCCGGCCGGAGCGGGCTCCACGGTCAGCGAGAGCACCTCTTCCTTCTCGCCGCGGAACATCGCCAGGATCCGGTGCGACGGCATCTTCGTGAACGGTTCGTCGAAGTCGAAGTAGTCCGAGAACTTCGCGCCGTCGGTCTCCTTGCCGTCGCGAACTTTCGAGGCCAGCCGGCCGCGGGTCCACAAACGCTCGCGCAGCTCGCCGATCAGGTTAGCGTCCTCGGCGAACCGCTCGACCAGGATCGACCGGGCGCCGTCCAGCGCGGCCTGCGGGTCGGTCACCTCGTCGTTCACGAACACCGTCGCGGCGGCCAGCGGTGGCACCGACGGGTCGGACAGCAGCCCGTCCGCCAGCGGCTCCAGCCCGGCCTCGCGGGCGATCATCGCCTTGGTCCGGCGCTTCGGCTTGAACGGCAGGTAGATGTCCTCCAGCCGCGACTTGGTCTCCGCGGCGAGGATCGAGGCCTTCAGCGCGTCGTCCAGCTTGCCCTGGCTCTCGATCGACTCGAGCACGGTCTGGCGGCGTTCCTCCAGCTCACGCAGATACCGCAGGCGCTCCTCGAGGGTGCGCAGTTGCGCGTCGTCGAGCTCCCCGGTGACCTCCTTGCGGTACCGCGCGATGAACGGAACCGTCGAGCCCTCGTCCAGCAGGCCCACGGCGGCCCGGACCTGTCCCACGCCGACTTCCAGCTCCTCGGCGATCCTCTGCTCGACCGACTGCAACACCACGTCCCGCATCCCCTCTACGTCCGATGACAGACGAGCATTCTGTCCCGCTCGCCGCATCACACATCCTTCCCTATCCCCCGGACAGAAGACGACCTCCGCCCCCACCCTGTGGACAACCACCCCGACACGCCAGTACTGCGGAACTCCCCGCGTCCGGGGCGTTCCGCAGTACTGGGTGTTCGTCAGGCGGCGTCGAGGGCGAGCTCGTCGCCGGACTCCGCGGCCTCGGCGGCCGAGGTCTCGGGCGCCGGGCGCATCACGGTGCAGGCGATCACCACGGCGGTCGCGACGATCACGGCGGCGACCGCGAACGAGAGGTGGAAGCCACTGGTCAGGGCCTCCAGCGCGGGCTTTCCGGCGGCCGCGAGGCTCTCGGTGCGAGTCGCGGACAGCGTGGCCAGCACCGCCAGTCCGAGCGCGGCGCCGACCTCGGCGGTGGTACCGACCAGACCGGAGGCGAGTCCCGCGTCCTCGGGCTTCACGTCGGCCATCGACAGGCCCATCAGCGCCGGGAAGCAGATGCCGCCACCCAGCCCCAGCAGGATCAGCACCGGCAGCACGTGGACGAAGTAGTTGCCACCGACCGGAGCCTGGGTGAACAGCGCCAGGCCGACCACGATCAGCGCCAGACCGGCGATCAGCGGGCGGCGGGCACCGAACCGCATCACCAGCTTCTCCGAGTAGCGGACCGACAGCAGGCCCATCAGCACGGTGGTCGGCAGGAACGCCAGCCCGATCTCCAGCGCGTCGTACCCGAGCACCCGCTGCAGGTAGAGCGAGCCGAGGAAGAAGATGCCGAACATGCCCGAGGCGGACAGCGCCTGGATCAGGTTCGCGCCGGTCAGGTTGCGGGACTTGAAGATCCGCAGCGGGACCAGCGGGTTGGCCGCCGTCGCCTCGCGAACGATGAAGCAGGCCAGCAGGGTCAGCGTCAGCAGGCCCAGGGCGATCGTCCGCGGCGCGGTCCAGCCGAGTTCGGCGGCCGGCTTGACGATGGTGAACACGCCGACCATCAGCGCGGCGGTGATCAGCACGGCGCCCGGTACGTCGGTGCCGCGGCCCATCCCGAGACCCTTGTCCTTCTCGATCAGCTTGACTGCCAGGACGCCGGTGACCAGGCCGATCGGCAGGTTCACGAAGAAGATCCAGTGCCAGTTGATCGCCTGTGTCAGCACGCCACCGGCGAGCAGACCGATCGAACCGCCGGCGGACGCGACGAACGCGTAGACGCCGATCGCCTTGGCCTGCTGCCGCGGCTCCGGGAACAGCGTCACGATCATGCCGAGGATCACCGCGGAGGTCAGCGCGCCGCCGACGCCCTGGACGAAGCGGGCGGCGACGAGCATCTCCTGGGATCCGGCGAGGCCGCACCACACGGAGGCGATGGTGAAGACGGTCAGGCCACTGACGAAGATGGTCCGCCGCCCGAGCAGGTCGCCGAGCCGGCCGGCCAGCAGGAGCAGCCCGCCGAAGGCGATCAGGTACGCGTTCACCACCCACGCGAGGCTGGAACTGGTGAAGCCGAGGTCGTCCTGGATGGCCGGCAGCGCCACGTTCACCACGGTCACGTCGAGCACGATCATCAACATGCCGGCGCAGAGAACGTAGAGGGCCAGCCAGCGCGAGCGGCCGCCCTGCGCGGCCGGCGTCGTCGCCAGGGTTTCGGTCGTCGCGTACATCGGGGTTTCTCCTTCTGGTCCGGTTGGCCTTTCACTGACACGTCGGACCAGATGGGCTCAGATTGACACGTCCCCCGGATCTTTTTTCGGCCGAGTGGTCGTGGTGCGCGAGATCCAGTGCGCGATCAGCGCCGGGATCAGGCCCGAACCGATCACGAACAGTGTCGGCAGCCTGGCCAGCAGGAGGAACCAGGTGGCCAGGCCGATCACGCCGCCCGCGACAGCGAGTGATCGCCTGAGCAGGAAGAGGTTGGCCGCGCGGAACAGGCTCTTCGGAGTGCTGTCCTCCGGCTCGTCGGGGAGGACTGCGAGCGCGCTGAGATAGAGGCCCACGATCATCCCGGTCAGCGGGACGAGCACCGCCAGCGCGAAGATCCGGACCGGGCCGTCGGTGGAGGCCCAGAAGAGCAACCCGAACGCCAGGGCGATGCTGCCGACGTACAGGATGAGGCCGGCCGCCCAGAAGCGGCGGAATGCCCACTTGAACTCGGTCCAGAACCGCCTCATCAACGACGGGTGCTCCTGGCCGATCGCGTACGGCAGCACCCGCTGCAGCGCGAAGGCGGCCGGGTAGAGCGTGACCACGCCGACGCTGCAGACCAGGAACACCAGCTGCAGCATCAGCAGGTCGCCGATCAGCGAGAGCTTCGAGAGCACCGCGTTGGTCCGGCCGCCTCCGGTGGTGTCGCTCACAGGCCATCCCTCACGTCGGCATCCTTGCTTCGGCAGTCATGATCGTATGATCACAAACAATCACGTCCGGATAACAGTCCCCGGAGGTCCCGCATGCTTGCACCGGAACGCCACGAGCTGATCCTGCGCAGCCTGCGCCGCCACGGCCGGCTCCGGGTGGCCGAGCTGTCCGCGGAGCTCGGCGTTTCCGCGATCACAGTACGCCGGGACCTCGCGGAGCTGGATTCTGCCGGACTGCTCCGCCGGGTGCACGGGGGCGCGATCGGCACGAGTCCCGCCGCCGGCCCGAGCCAGGGCAGCCAGCTGACCATCGGCATCGTCGTACCGAGCTCCACGTTCTACTACACCGACGTGATCCGCGGCGCCGAGGCGATGGCCGACCGGTACGGCGCTCGCCTGGTGCTCGGGGTCTCCGGGTACGACGTGGCGGTGGAGCAGGAGCGGCTCGAGAAGGTGCTCGGCATCGGCGTCGCCGGGTTGCTCCTCAGCACGGCCCTCGGGGACGAGCGCGCCGCCGAGATCGGGGCGAGGCTGGACGGCATCGACGTACCGGTGGTGCTGATGGAACGCGCGTTCGGCTTCCCGCACGCGCAGCGCGAGTACGACCACGTCCGCACGGATCACGCCTACGGAGCGATGCTCGCGCTGCGGCATTTCCGCTCGCTCGGTCACACCCGGATCGGCATCAACCTCAACGCCAGCGTCACGGCGTACTGGCTGCGGCAGGGGATCGCGCAGGCGGCAGAGACGCTCGGCGTCGACCTGCTGATCTCCCCGGTGGTGCTCCCGGCCCGCGGCGAGGACCCGGACACGATCGCGCAGCTGGACGCGTTCCTCGACGAGTGCGAGTCGTACGGCGCCCGCGCGATGCTGGTGCACTCCGACGAGCACGCGGCCCGCCTGGTCGAACGCGCGATGGAGCGAGGCCTGCGGATCCCCGAGGACCTCTCGGTGATCGCCTACAACGACGAAACCGCCGCCCTGGCCGCCGTCCCCCTCACCGCCGTCTGCCCACCCAAGCTGATGATCGGCGAAACCGCCTGCGAACTCCTCCTCCGCAAACTCCAAGCCGTCCCCGGCCGCACCCCGGCCACCCAGCACCTCTCCCTCCTCCCCACCCTCAAAACCCGAATCTCCTGCGGCGCCCTCACCACCACAGCCAGGCCCTAGTCACGGGTTAGATTTGGACACCGACGATCACGGGGAGGGTCCGATGGACTACGAGCAGTTCAAAGCGGAGTACAGACCGGTCTTCGATGCCTTGGACACCAACAAGCCCTCGGCAGACTTCGCCACCGACGTCGCTCGCCTCAAAGACCTCGCCGCCACCACCGAGGACCTGGCCGAGATCGGCCGGATTGCGGAAGCAGCCGGACCGAGCGAGGAAGCGGCGATCATGAACCTGAACGAGTCGCTCTACGTGCTCAGCACAGCCCTGCAGCCAACAGACGCCACCGCCCCAACCAGGAGCACCTGATGGACTACGACCAGTTCGACGCGGACTTCACCCGTGTCTATGACGCCGCAGGAGCGGGGCTGAGTACCGAAGATCTGAAGGCGGAGATCGAGCGGCTTCAGCGGGTAGCCGAGGGGATCGAGAACGCCGCCGATCGGGAGCGGGCGGGCCACGACATCGCCATGCTGGAGGATCTGGTTGCCCACGACGACGACCCTCCGCCTTCGCCCGCGATGATCGAGGCCTTCGGGGCGTACAAGGCGGCCATCCTGGACGAGGGCACCGCTGCGGAGCGGATCGCTCGGGCGGAGAAGGGCATCGAGGAGATCGAGCGGATCGCGGACAAGGCCGACCCCGAGGAGGAGTTGTCGATCGGTGGGATGGCCGAGACGCTTCATATGCTGATCGGCTCCTTGCGACCTGACCTGCAATGAAGGTCGGCAGCTATCGAGAGCTGATGGCCGAGCAGGCGAAGTCCGCCGTCCGGATCTCCGGAGCCCACCACTCATCCTGGAACGGTCGTCTGCAGGCGATCGACCGGAAGAGCAGGACCGGTGGCGTTGCCGGCTGGGACCACACGATCCAGTACAACCCACGGGTTGTCGACGAGCCGCTCCAGGAGATGTTCCGGAATGCCCGGGCGCACAACCAGGATCCGGCCACGTTGCGAAGCTATCGCGAGGCGATGAAGGTCGTCCTGCATGAAAACGTTCATCTGCTGGCTCCCGAAGGCCATGACCACGGTCAGGCGCAACATGTCTTCCGTAAGCCCGGGGTCAGGGCGCTGGAGGAGAGCGTTACCGAGCTCTACAGCCAGCAAAAACTGAACGACTACATCGACGATCTCGGTCTCGACCAGGTCGCACCGGGCATCAAAGAGGCCCGCTCGAAGCCGGTCTACAGGCCGTTCCTACCAGCGGCACAGGCCTTCTCCAACACCATCGGGAGTCGCAGCGGGGTCGGCAGCGACGAGGTGGTCCAACGGCTCGCGGTCGTGCCCGCAGACCAGAAGTTCCAGGCCGCGGCCGAGATCATCTATGACAACAGCGACCTACCTGGCCTGGTGCCGTCGGACCAGCGAGCCGCCTCGGTCGACCGGATCGCGGAGGCAATGCGGCCGGCTTTCGCGGAGATCGATGAACTGGACGAGAACGAACCTGACCGGCCGCGTCGCAGGATCGGCGGAGAATCCGCCAGAGACGGATACAGGGAGGTCGACGCCCTGCGCAAGCAGTGGGCGCAGCCGGCGCCGCAGCTCCTCCAGGATCGCGGTCAACAGGCCCTGCGAACGCAGCAGACCAACCTGACGCAGCAATCGCAGCAGGATCGGCAGGCTGGACCGGGCCAGCAGTCTCAGCCGGATCCAGACAACAGTCAGCCGGGCGTGCTCGTCCCGCCATCTCCGAACGGGACCCAACAAACTGGAACCCAGCAGGCAGGTGCGCAGCCTGTGGGTCAGCGGCAGACCGGAGCGCAGCCTTCGGGTGTTCAGCGGCCGGCGTCATCGCCGGGTGACCTCGATCAGGCAATGCGGGCTGGGCTGAGTGGGACGGCGCCGATGTCGTCGGCTAAGCCGTTGGGGACGGGTGAGCAGGGTTCCCGTCGCTCTGGTCTGCAGACTGGACAGCAGCGGCAGGGGCCTGAGCGCGAGAGCTGAAGCTGCCGCTGAGCAAAGGCCTGGAGTCGCTGATGGAGTACGAGCAGTTCTACGCGGAGTACACGCGGGTTGTCGAGGCGGTAACGAGGCGTTGCGCATGTTGGTCGGGGCGCTCAAGGGCCAGTGGCTGAAACTACGTACGGTGAGGTGTGTGGTGGGTCCGGTGAATGGAACTTTGATCGTCGGAGTTCCGTTGGTGATCGAATTTGATCATTCGAGCGCTGGGGTATTGACGAGGAAAGCCCTTTCCCATACTTTCGCTGCACTCGGTGGTCTGGTCGTCACGACTTGGGCGCCGATCCGCTCGGCAGCGAAGGAGTTCCCCTGTGAGACGTGGCGCCCGGAGTGGACTGGTGGTGCTGGCCGCGATGCTCGGCCTGACCGCCAGCAGTTGTGGCAACGGGGTGATCGACAAGAGCACGGACGGCGTCCCGCCGGCTGAGGCGACCGGGACATTGCGCGTGCTGCTCCCGTCCTTCCCACCCAGTACCAAGGGCCGGGAGGAGTTCGACAAGGTCGTCGCGGACTTCCAGAAGACCTATCCCAAGATGAAGGTCGAGCCGGACTTCGCGACGTACAACAACCTGAACGAGAAGATGTCCACCTCGATCGCGGCCGGCATCCCGTACGACGTGATGGTCACCGGCGTCGGCTGGATCCAGCCGTTCGCGTCGAAGCGGATCTTCGCCGACCTGGCGGCGTACGGCGTGACTCCGGAAGTGATCAAGGAGAAGAGCGTTGCCGCGCTGATCGAGCCGGCGACGTACGACGGCAAGCTGTACGGGTATCCGCTGGTTGCCGACGCCCGCGCCGTCGCGCTGCGCAAGAGCGCGTTCCGCGAGGCCGGCCTGGACCCGGACAAGCCGCCGACCTCACTGGCCGAGATCAAGGTCGCGGCCGAGAAGCTGACCGAGCGGGACGAAGGTGGGTCGATCACCCGCAGCGGGTTCGACCTCGCCTCGGCGACCGGCTTCCGGCAGTCGTTCACCACCTTCCTGGCCTCGACCGGTACGCCGCTCTACGTGAACGGCGGGCCGAACTTCAGCAACCAGAAGGGCCTGGAGACGCTGGAGTGGATCAAGTCGATGATCAACAACGTCCAGCCGTACGGTCAGCAGAACGCCGCCCAGCAACCCCTCGTGCTCACTGGTGAGGCCGCGATGGGCATCGTCGGCGGAGCGGTCGACTGCTCGGACAAGGGCATCGGCCAGAAGAACTGCGACGACCTGAAGTTCTTCCGGTTCGACAGCGGCCAGGAGATCGAGTACGTCGGTGGCGACCTGGCGTCGATCGGGTCACGCAGCCGGCACAAGGACGCGGCGTGGGCCTTCATCCAGTCGCTGACCGTGCCGACGACGTTGGACGCGATCGCCAAGCTGAACAAGAAGCTGCCGGCCTACAAGGACGCCGGCAACTCGCCGCAGGCGAAGTCCAACCCGCTGAGCAAGTTCGTCGCCGACGGACTGGTGTACGCGGTGAACGAGAACAGCCCGCCGACCAACTGGCTCGAGATGCGCGGCAACTTCGACATCCAGCTCACCCAGGCGGTCCTCGGTCAGAAGGATCCCGCCAAGGTGCTGGCCAACCTGGCAGGACAGTCCCGATGAGCGCCACACTCGAACACCCCACGAAAACCGCCGCCGCGCCACGCGGGGCCGCGCCGGTCAAGGAAAGCCGCGAGCTGATCCGCAGCCAGGTCCGAGCCGGCTGGATCTTGCTCAGCCCGGCTCTGCTGCACTCCGGGATCTTCATCGTGATCCCGGTGCTGGCCGTGCTCGTGCTCAGCCTCACCGACTACAGCTTCGGTGATTCCTGGTCCTGGGTCGGCCTGGGCAACTACGCCGACCTCTTCCGCGACGTCGACTTCCAGGCATCCCTGGTCAACACCGTGCTGTACGCCGTCGTGGTGATTCCGATCTCGATGGCGATCGCGCTGGCGGTCGCGGTCGGGCTGAACCAGAAGATCAAGGGCCTCGGCTTCTTCCGGACCGCGTTCTACATCCCGACGGTGACCGCGACGGTCGCGATCGCCACCATCTGGCTGTGGATCTACAACCCGGGCTCAGGTCTGGCGAACGGCTTCCTCAGCCTGTTCGGCTTCGCGCCGAACCGCTGGCTGGCCGACCCCGCGACCGCGTTGCCGTCGCTGATGGTGGTCGGTATCTGGCAGGGGCTGGGGACCAAGATCATCATCTACCTGGCCGCCTTGCAGGGGGTCTCCCGTGATCTGCTGGAGTCGGCCGACCTGGACGGCGCGAGCCGCTGGCAGAAGTTCGTCAACGTCACCCTGCCGGCCCTCAGCCCGGTGCAGTTCTTCGTCCTGATCACCTCGATCGTCGGGACCTTCCAGGTCTTCGACCTGGTCTACGTGATGACCAGAGGTGGGCCCGGCACCGAGACCCGGGTGCTGGTGCTGGACATCTACCAGAACGCGTTCCAGGACCTGAAACTCGGCTACGCGTCCGCTGAGACCGTGATCATGATGATCGTGATCGCGCTCTTCATCGGCGCCGGACGCCTGCTCCAGAAGGCGGATGTCAATGACTAGCGCAACGATCACCGGCCCCATCGCGAGCCAGAAGCCGTCCGGGCTCCGAATCGGCCGGATCCTCCTGTACGTCGTGCTCAGCCTCGGCGCGGTGCTGATGATCACGCCGTTCCTGTGGATGGTGCTGACCGCGTTCAAGAACGACCTGGAGATCGCCACGTTCTCCTGGCTGCCGACTGAGCTGCGGTGGCGGAACTTCGTCGAGGCGATGCAGAGCGCGCCGTTCCTGCGGTACTTCCGCAACAGCCTGTTCATCGCCGTCGGCGAGACCGCGTTCACCCTGGCGGTCTGTACGACGGCGGGGTACGCGCTGGCGAAGCTGCCGATCCGGGGCTCCAAGGCGCTGCTGAGCTACTTCATCCTGCTCCTGCTGGTGCCCTTCCAGATCATCCTGGTGCCGCTGTTCCTGATCGTGAAGTCGATCCCGCTGTTCGGCGGCAACAACATCCTCGGTCAGGGCGGCATCGGCTGGCTGAACTCCTGGTGGGGCCTGATCATCCCGCTCGGCGCCGCGCCGCTGTTCACCTTCCTGGCCCGGCAGTTCTACGTCTCGATCCCGAACGAGCTGGCGCAGGCGGCCCGGGTCGACGGGCTGGGTGAGTTCGGCATCTTCTGGCGGATCATGACGCCGCTGGTCAAGCCTGCCCTGATCACCATCTGCGTGTTCCAGATCGAGGCGGCCTGGAACGGATTCCTCTGGCCGTTGATGATCACCACGTCGGACTCGATGCGACCACTGCAGCTCGGGCTGGCGATCTTCGCGCAGAACCCGGCGGAGATCCAGTGGCCCTACCTGATGGCCGGTACGGCGCTGGCGACGCTGCCGATGATCGTGATGTTCGTCTTCGCGCAGAAGCGCTTCGTCGAGGGAATGGCCAACGTCGGGATCAAGGGCTGAACCAGGGCCGGTCGGACTCACGGCCGCGGAGGTTCCCCTTCGCAGGTGCTCGCCCCGCCCCGGGCGAGCACCTGCTGGGGCCCCCTCCACAATCACCGGTGGTCCCGAAGAAACACCGGAGCGTCCACTTGCCCCCCTCAAGACCAGGCCGCTCAACCGTTTATCGTCACAACCTGAAGGGCGTTACAGCTTTCGTCCGGCCTTTTGCTGACTTTCCGGACGATTTCTGCCGGATCAGCTAATCCACCGCATTTCTGCTACCCGTCGAGTGCGGTTGTTGACTATCCGTAGCGGAATTAGGGGAAGTCCGCGTGCCGGATTGTTTCGCCGGCCGCATGGGCACCCGATGGGCGATGCGAGTCCTCACGCTGAATGTCCAGAACGACGGCCACGGCACCGTGATCGCCACCCGGTGGCCGCATCGCGTGGTCGAGGTTGTCGAGCACCGCGGCGATCCGCATTGGTGGACCTGGCCGTTGTTGTGGAGATTCCCGGCCGCGGCGACCAGTTGTTCGTAGTACCGACGACGCCGTGGCGGTTGGAACACGAAGAAGCACGTGAGAAACAAGCGCACGACATCACGGATCTCGACGCGCGCCACCGCACTGAGTTGCCGACAATCGTGGCCGGCGACTTCAATGCCGGACCTTCTTCGCCGACCATCCGCTATCTCACCCATACTTCGACGACGCGTGGGCTGAGGCGGGCGACGGACCCGGCTACACGTGGACTGTGAACAACCCGGTCGCGGCGCTCGAGATCGACCGTCTGCTGGGCGATCCCACTCATCGGCGCCGGGTCGATCACATCCTGACCCGGGCGCCCGTCTTGTCGGTCCAACTGGTCGGCGATCGCCCGGTCGATGGCGTCTGGCTCAGCGACCACTACGGCGTACTGGCTGAGCTCTAGGACAGGTGCGCGCGGACCATCTTCGGGACCAGGTGCTCGACGCCGCCATCCGGGTAGACCAGGTCCAGGGTGTGGGCGGCGCGCAGCGTGGCCAGGCCGTGCAGGTTGGTCCACAAGGCGATGGTCCGCTCGCGGGCGTCCTGCGGAACCGCCTCTTCCACCAGGGCGATGATGGTCCCGAACAGTGGCACCGACGTCTGCCGCAAGTTGCCCCCGGCCCCCGCCAGCAGGTCGTGCCGGAAGATCAACTCGAACATCGCCGGCCGCTCGGCAGCGAACTCCAGATAGCTGAGTCCGAGGCGAACCAGTCGCTCCTCGGCTGGTTGGTCGCCCTCCGGTGGCGTCATTCGCGCGGCCAGATCGGCGAGCCCGGTGGCCGCGATCGCCGCCAGCAGCGCGTTGTGGGTGGGGAAGTAGCGCCGCGGGGCGCCGTGCGAGACGCCGGCCCGCCGGGCGATCGCGCGCAGGGTGAGCTCGGCCAGGCCGTCCTCCTCGAGGAGTTCGACGCCGGCCGCGACCAGCCTTTCGCGCAACGGGGAGCTGTCCACGGTAGACATTGTCTACCCGGATCAGGTAGACAGTGTCTACGACGCGCCGTAGACACTGTCTACTTCCTGGAGGCTTCCGTGTGGTACTGGCTGTTCAAGTACGTCCTCATCGGCCCCGTACTGCGGGTCCTCGGCCGGCCGACGATCGAAGGCGCGCACCACCTGCCGCGATCCGGGCCGCTGATCCTGGCCGGCAACCACCTCGCGGTGGTGGACTCGTTCTACCTGTGTCTGCTGGTGAAACGGCGGATCACCTTCGTGGCCAAGAACGAGTTCTTCACCACCGGCGGGCTCAGCGGCCGCCTGCTGCGCGGGTTCTTCAGCGCCAGCGGGCAGGTGCCGATCGACCGGTCCGGCGGCCGCGCGGCCCGGAACGCGCTGGACGCCGCGACCGCGATCCTCGAAGCGGGTGGTGTCTGGGGGATCTACCCGGAAGGCACCCGCTCGCGGGACGGCCGCCTCTACCGCGGCAAGACCGGCACGATGCGCGTCGCCCTGGCCACCGGCGCCCCCGTCGTACCGGTCGTTGTCAAAGGCACCGACCAGGTCAACCCGGTCGGCTCCCGCCGCTGGCGTTTCGGCCACGTCCACCTGATCATCGGCGAGCCCCTGGACCTGACCCCCTACCTGAACCGTCCGATCAACCAGCAGGTCGTCCGAGCCGCCACCGACCACCTCATGCACACCCTCCAGCACCACTCCACCCAGGAGTACGTCGACTCCTACGCTGAGGCTTCCTGAGTTGTGGGTTCTTTCTGACCTGGTTGGCGTTTATGCTCTTCGGGTGACTGCCGGGTCGGCCTTGGGCCAAGAAGAGTTTGGGTACCCGGCTGCGCTCTGAGCGCCGGCAGGGCCGCTAGAGGCCCGCCTTTCCTTGTATCGCACGGGTTCTGCCGTGCTGTCGTGAACTTCCAGCCTGCCGCGCTGCCGGCGGCTTCCCGTCCCGTACTTCCCTACGGGCATTTCGTCGTGCCCGGAATCCAGCGAGAAAGAACAGCGTCCTGAACAATTTCACCCAGCAGATCATCGAGGAATTCCGTGCCAATGCGGGGCGGGTCGGTGGTCCCTTCGACGGGGCCCGGCTACTCCTGCTCACCACGACCGGGGCGCGCTTCGGCAAGCCGCATACGACCGTCCTGGGCTACTACCCGGATACAGCGGATCGGGTTCTCGTGGTCGGCTCGGCAGGTGGCGGGGCCAAGCACCCCGACTGGTACCACAACCTCCTTGCCAACCCACGCGCCACCGTCGAGACCGGCGTCTTCACCTACGAAGCCGAAGCCCTTGTACTGCGGGACGCCGAGCGCCACGAGACCTTCGCGCGATTGGCTGAGGCGGATCCCGGCTGGGCTGAGTACCAGTCCAAGACCACCCGGATCATCCCGGTGGTTGCACTCACCCAGGTCGCCGGTGGTCCGCCGAATGCGGGCTCGTTCGGTGCGGCGCTGCGCCTGATCCACGGCGCGTTCCGGCGCGAGTTGGCCCTGGTCCGGCGAGAGGTCGCGTCGTCCGGCCCAGGCATCGGCGCACAGCTGAGGATCAACTGCCTGACGCTCTGCCGGGGTCTGCACATTCACCACACCTTCGAATCCGGAGGCCTCTTCCCGTCGATGCTGGAACGCCACCCTGAACTGGCAGCCACCATCACCACCCTCGAAGCCGAGCACGCCAAGATCGCCGGGCTGCTCGAGGCACTGCAGACCCTCGTGTCCACACCGAGCACCACCTCGGTGCTGGCCGCGGTCGACGAGCTCATCACGGAATTGACGCAGCACCTCGACTACGAAGAGGAGCAGTTGATCCCGCTGCTCGACTGATTCACCACCTCGGGCTGATCGTCAGGTAGGAAGGAGGTCTGACGATCAGCTCGAGGAGTTTCGATGCAACTCGGTGCGATGCAGGTGCACGCGATCAGCGACGGCACGTTCAGCGTGCATCCGAAGTACTTCGGTGCGGAGGTGCCGGATGACGCGCGGCCGGAGTTCTTCGCGCGGGACGACAAGGCCTGGCTGCCGATCGGGTGCTTCCTGATCCGGTCGGACGACCGGGTGATCCTGGTCGACGCCGGCCTCGGACCGGACCAGGACGATCTGCCGCACGGCATGCGGCTGGTCGGCGGGCAGTTGTTCGTCGGACTGGGTGCGCTCGGAGTGGGGGCCGGCGACATCACGGACGTCGTCATCACGCACTTCCACACCGACCACGTCGGCTGGGTGTTCGACCTCGCCGCGGAGCCGGTCTTCCCGAACGCGATGATCTGGTACGGCGCCGCCGACTGGGACTACTTCGTCAACGGACCGGGCGACATCCGCCCCCACATCCGCGACGGATTCCTCACCAACGCCCCGCGCCAACGCCCCCTGACCCACGACACCACCGTCGCCCCGGGCATCACTGCCATCCTCACGCCGGGCCATACCCCAGGCCACCTCAGCGTCTCCCTCACCTCCGGCCCCGCCCACCTCCTCCTGCTCGGCGACGCCATCACCTGCCCCATCCAGCTGGCCGAGCCCACCTGGCGCTCCTTCGGCGACGTCAACCCCACCCTCGCCCACCAAACCCGCCACCGCCTGTGGTCCACCCTCCAGAACACCCCCGGCCTAGGCGCCCACTTCCCCACCCTCACCCCCGGCCAGGTAGTCCCCGCCTCAACACCTCACTGGGAATCCCGCGACCTACTGCGGTAGCTCCTTCAGCAGCTCGAGATCGTGGTGGTCCTGAGGCCTCAGCTCGTAGCCGGCGTGGGTCCGGAACTGAGTACTCAACGGCATGCAGCGGATGGCCCGACCGCCGATGCGCCCGGCAACTGGCGGCGGGATGTAATAGGTGTTCCCGTCGAACTCGGTTTGCTCGGTACCACCGCCGGCAACCGGCGTACTGGGATGCAGATCAACCCGATGCCCTTCCGCGTGGGTCAACTGAACGGTGACCTGCCTGTACCGGTCATCGGTGACCAGGTAGCCGACGGTGCCGAGCAGGTCGATAGCTGCACCGAGGTCGGGGCGGACGATTCCGAGGTCCAGGTCGCCGTGGTCACGAGTCTGGTACCCGACCAGGGCGTCGACGCCCCAGCCGCCGTCGACCCAGACGTCGAGACCGGCATCGGTCAACAGGCTCAGCAGGGTCAGCGCGCGATCGGCGGACATGATCGGCGGAGGAGGCGGCGCGTCGAGACCCATCCCGCGGACGGTAGCTGATGTTGCGGCGCGTTTCCGCGGATCACGTCGGCATGTCCATGGACTACCAGCGCTCGCAGCAGACCATCACCCTGTTCCAGGGCAGCACCCAGCTCGGTAAGGGAACGGGAACCGTGGTCGGCGGAACGGCGCCCAGCGAGGGCGACCTGCCGTACAGGTTGGTGGTGGACAACAGTCGCGACACCCTTGCCCGGGCGGCTCTCCCTCCAACGAGCCGCCCGGGCGTCACGGGTGCACTACTGGGCGACTTTGAAGAGGTCGTTCAGTTGGCTGTTGAGTTTGGTCAGCGAGCCGACCGGTTCGCTGCCGATGTAGACCGCGTCGAAGCGGGGTGCCATCAGGGCCGCGATGTCGGCGGCGTTCGTCGTCACCGGGAAGAGGAACGTCGTCTTGTCCTTCACCTGCTGGGTGAACGGCGTGACGTCGAGCTTGCGTTCGTTCTTGTTGTAGGCGATGGCCAGGTCCGTACCGGCCGGACGGGCCGGGAAGACCACGCCGGACTGGCCGACGATGTTCTGGCACTCCGCACCGGACAAAAACTTCACCCACTTCGCCGCACTCTCGGGCTGCTTCGACAAGGTGGTGACGGAGTCGGCGAGACCGTTGAACATCGACGCCCGCTTGCCGCTCGGTCCGATCGGGGTCGGCGCGAGCCCGATCTCGAGTTTCTTGCCGGCGGCATCGGTGAGCTTGGTGAAGGTCGAGATCATCCACGAGCCGCTGAGCCCCATCGCGGCCGTGCCGGACTGGATCTGCTTGTCCGTGCCGATCGCGTTGGCGCCGCCGATCTCCTCGTAGCTGGCCATGTACCCCTTCTGCACGAGCCCGAAGTACCAGCTCAGCGTGTCCTGCAGTTCGGGCTGGTCCAGGTTGAACTGGGTGCCCCAGGGGTTCTTGTCGGTGGCCTGCCAGCCCGCGCTGCCGGTGAACGCCGACCACTGGGTCTGACCCCAACCGCCGCCGCCCGAGCCTTCGGACGCGAGCCCATGCGTCTTGACGCTGGTCCTGTCGAAGCCCGGCTCGTCACCGCGAACACCCTTGGTGTCGATGGTGAGGTGCGCGACGAGCTTCTCGAACGTGCCGCCGTCCTGGGCGTTCCAGGTCAGGCTCTGCAGGTCGGCGGGATCCACGCCCGCTGCCTTCAGGGCGGCAGCGTCGTAGAACATCGCGATCGTGTCCCAGTCCTTCGGGGCGCCGTACCGCTTGCCGTCCTGGCCTTTCCAGAGCTCGGCCAGGCCCTCCTGGTAGTCGCCGTCCTTGATGTCGCTGGTCGGCGCGAGGTCGTCGAGCGGCCGGAGCACCTTGAGATCGACGTACTGCGCGAACTTCGACAGGTGGTCGGTGAAGACGTCAGGTGCCGTGTCCGCGATGAACCCGGCCGTGAGCTTGCTCCAGTAGGCGTCCCACCCGTACTGCGAGATGTGGATCTTCAGGTCGGGGTTCTGCTTCTCGAAGGCGTCCGCGCACTTCTGGTATCCCGGCTGCTGCGCGGAGTCCCACAGCCAGTACTCGATCGTCCCGTTCGCGCTGCCACCACTCGTACCGCCACAGGCGGCCAGGGCGGTGACGGTCACCAGGGCGACGGCCGCAGTACGGATTCTTTGCCGGAAGGTGATCATCGGTGCCTCCTCACTTGATCCCGCTGAAGCCGATGGAGTTGACGATGCGCTTCGCGAAGAGCATGAACAGCAGCAGCATCGGAATAGCGGCGACCAGGGTGGCCGCCATCAGGCCGGCCCAGTCCGGGCCGGTCTGCGGGGTCTGCGACTTGAACACCCCGAGCGCGACGGTGAGGACGCGCGACCTGTCGGTGTAGCTGACCATCAGCGCCCAGAAGTACTCGTTCCAGGCGGCGATGTAGGTGAGGATCGCCAGCGTCGTGATCGGCGCCACCGACATCGGCAGGATCAGCCGGAAGAAGACCCGGACCTTGGAGGCGCCGTCCATCAGCGCGGCCTCCTCCACCTCGCGGGAGATGCCGAGGAAGAACTGGCGCAGGAAGAACACCGCGAACGGTGTCATGAACATCGTCGGCAGCGAGATCCCGAGCAGCGTGTCCACCAGGCCCAGCTGCTTGATCAGCACGAAGTTCGGCAGCAGGGTGAAGATCGCCGGAATCATCAGACCGCCGAGGAAGAAGGCGAAGACCTTCTCACGGTGCCGCCACTGCAGCCTCGCGAAGGCGTACGCCGCCATCGCGGAGAAGAACACCTGGCCGACGGTGATGAGGGTGGCGACGACGACCGAGTTGAACAGGTAGCGCCAGAAGTTGATCGCCTGTCCGGCGCCACCGGCATCGATGGCCTCCTGCCCGGTCTGCAGGCCGAAGACCCGCTCGAATCCGCCGGCCGAGGGTTGCACCGGCAGCAGGCTGTCGGACCCGGCGTACAGGGCGTTGTTGCTGGAGAGCGCGGTACGAAGCATCCAGTAGAAGGGGAACAGGCTGACGAGGATCACCAGGATCATGAAGGTCCACGCCAGCGCGCGGCCGAAGTTGAAGCTCCGGCTCTCGGGTGGCGGCGCATCCCGCCGTACTGCGACGTCGGGCGCGGCGGTAGCTACCGTCGGGGTGATGTCGGTGGTCATGGTCGCCTCCTCAGGCCAGGTCGGACGACTCGGCCCGGCTGAGCCGGTACTGGACGAAGGTGATGATCACCAGGACGACGAGCAGCGCCACCGACATGGCCGACGCGTAGCCGAACTGGAAGCGGCTGAACGCGACCTCGTAGATGTAGTACTGCAGGACCCGGGAGGAGTCGACGGGTCCGCCGCGGGTCGCGATCGCGACGGTGTCGAAGACCTGGAACGAGCCGACCACGGTGATGATGAGGACGAGCGAGAGGATCGGCCGCAGCAGCGGGACAGTGATGCTGCGGAACATACGTACTTCGCTCGCCCCGTCGATCCGCCCGGCCTCGTAGACGGTCTCCGGGATCATCTGGAGACCCGCGAAGATCAGCAGCGCGGTGTAGCCCACGTGCCGCCAGACGTTGATGAACGCGATCGTCGGGATCACCCAGGCTTCGGAGGACAGGAACGGGATCCGTTCCAGGCCGAGTCCGGCGATGATGTTGTTCGCGATGCCCAGCTGGTAGTCGAGGATCCAGAGGAAGACCATCGCAGCCACCACGTTCGAGACGAGGAACGGCGTGAGCACGATGCCGCGCAGCCAGGTCCGCTGGGTCAGCCGCTGCATCATCACGGCGATCACCAGGGCCAGGACGGTCTGGAATCCGATGTTGAGGACGACGTAGTACAGCGTCACCTTCATCGCGTTCCAGAAGACCGGGTCCTGGACCATCCGGACGTAGTTGTCCAGGCCGTTGAACTCCGGCGGGGTCAGCAGGTTGAACTTGGTGAAGCTGAGATAGATCCCGCGCAGCGTCGGCCAGATCAGGAAGACCAGGAAGCCGATGGTGGCCGGAAGGATGAACAGCAGGGCGAGTCGGGTGTCGTCGTGTGGACCGTTGCGGGCGCGGCGGAATCTCGCCGGCCGGGCGGGGATCGTGGTGGCCATCGTGGCTCCTTCACCGGGGAGTGCTGCCTGCCAGCAGGTGCCGGTCGCTCACGACGGGGCCAGGTCGGAGGGCGGTCGGCGGTGGTCCGAACATGGGTCGCTCCGAACCTCAGGTATTTGCAGTCAGATTGAAAATAATGCATGCTGGCGAGTGTGACAAGGGTCACGCCCGTATCCTTTGGCAGGTGGTAGCGACGAGCACGTCCGCGCGGAGGGGAACCGGGGGAGAACTGTCCGCCGGCGAGCTCGCCGTGACCCGGCAGCTGCTGATCCACGGACCGGCCACCCGCGGCGACCTGGGAGACCGACTCAACCTGTCCTACGCGTCGATGTCCCGGCTGGCTCGCTCGCTGATCGGCGGGGGGATCGCCTCGGAGGATCTGGAGCCGCCGTCCGCCGTCGGCCGGCCGCGGCAGATCCTGACCGCCGTACCCGGTGCTCGCCATGTCGTGGGGTGCAAGCTCACCTCGGACACGGCGTACGCCGTCGTGTGCGACATGTTCGGCGAGGTCAGCGCCACCGCGCGTGCGGCGCTACCCGCGGCGGTGGACGGCGTCGTACCGGTCGAGGCGACGGCGAAGATCGTCGCGCAACTGGCCACCAAGCTCGGCCGGAAGGTTCCCTCGCTCGACGGGATCGGCGTGACCGTCGGCGGGGTGGTGGTCGACCGGACCGTGGTGCAGGAGGGCACGTTCCTCGGCTGGCGCGACGTCGACATCGGTACGCCGTTGCGTGAGCGCACCGGGCTGCCGGTGATCGTCGCGAACGACGTGGCTGCCTTGGCTCGCGAGCAACTGTGGTTCGGCGCGGGGCGGACCCACTCGACCTTCGGGATCATCACCGTCGGCGCCGGGCTGGGCTTCGGCGTCGTGCGTGAAGGTGTCGCCGTCGAGCAACTCATCGACAACGGCCACCTGCTGGCGCATGCCCCCATCGACACCCGCGGCCCACGCTGCAGCCTCGGCCACCCTGGTTGCGTCGCCGCCTACTTGAATCGCGAAGACGTCGAGGCACAGGCCTCCGCCGCGGCCGGCCACCCAGTCACCTTCGACGATCTGGTCCGCGCTCGCGCCTCGGGCGACCCAGCGGCTACAGAGCGGCTGAACGCCGCGGCACGGGCCCTGGGCCACCTGATCGTCACCTTCGCCGGCGCCCTGCAGACGACGTGCATAGTCCTGGCCGGCGAGGACCTGGCCGCCTTCACCGGCTCGGCCCCCCTCAACGAAGTCATCGACGACCGCCTCCGCCCAGGACCCACCGAATCCCAGCGCTGCAGCCTGGACATCCTCACCACCCCGCTGACCTTCACCGACTGGGCCCGCGGCGCCGCCGTCACCGGCATCCAGAACGCCCTCGGCGCGCACTGATCCCGGGACGGAGGACGCCGGGGCGGCTCCCCCCGAGCGGGAGCCGTCCCGGCGTTGTTGTGCCTACGGTTGCTGGACCTTCCGGGTTAGCGACCAGGCGCGGCCGACGGCGTGATGTTCTGGTTGAGCCGGAACAGGTTGGTCGGGTCGTAGCGGTCCTTCACCGCCACCAGCCGGTCGTAAGTGGACGACGGGTAGGACGCGCGCACGCTTTCCTCGCTCCCCTCCCCGGTGAAGTTCACGTACGACGCCGCGTCCGGTCCGAGCCCGGCGGATGCCGAGCGGGCCCACTGGGCGACCTCGTCGAAGCCGTTCCCGTCGGGCGTCCGCGCCACCGCGTTGAGGATGAACTCGTGGTCGCGCGTACCGAAGGCCGTGCCGTCCGCCGGTACGCGGCCCATCGCGCCGCCGAGGTGGTGGACGTGAAGCTCGGACACACCGTTCGGCACCTGGGTGTGTGACGAGACGAGCGCGTCGACGGTCTTCTCACCGAGCTCGGTGAAGAACGCCGACCGGAAGTAGTTCCACATGCCCCGCGGGAAGAGCGGATCGAGCAGTGTCTGCATCGCGTTGTACGGCATCGGGCCGAACAGATCGGCCACCACCGGCGCCAACGTGCGGAACGGCCGCGTTGCCTCGTCGCCGTCCTCGGTCTGCCCCGACCACATGCCCAGTACTGCGACGATCGGCTTCCCGTGCACGTCTTCCGGGAGGAACGGCAACGGTGGCGCGGTGGTCAGGTTGACCGCCAGCGACAGCTCGTCGGGTGCGTGGGCTGCTGCCTCGCCGAAGCCACGCAGTACGCGGGCCGCCTCGTCGCCGGGGTAGAAGACCAGGCCGGCGAAGACGGTGGGGCCGACCTCGTGCGCCTGGAACTCGAACGACGTGACGACGCCGAAGTTGCCGCCCCCGCCGCGCAGAGCCCAGAGAAGCTCCGGGTTCTCGTCCTCGCTGGCATGCAGGTACTGGCCGTCGGCGGTGACGATGTCGGCGCCGACGAGGTTGTCGCAAGCGAGTCCGCACCGACGGACCAGCCAGCCGATCCCGCCACCGAGGGTGAAGCCGGCGACACCCGTCGTCGACACCAGGCCACCGGTGACAGCCAGCCCGAACGCCTGGGCCTCGGCGTCGACGTCTCCCCAGACACAGCCGCCCTGCGCGACGATGCGCTGACGGTTCGGGTCGACCCGGACCGCGTTCATCGGCGACAGGTCGATCACCAGGCCGCCGTCGACCGTCGAGAAGCCGGGGATGCTGTGGCCGCCGCCCCGGACTGCCAGCGAAAGGCCTTCGCTGCGGGCGAATTCAACCGCCCGGACTACGTCGGCAACTCCGTGGCATCGCACCACGAGAGCCGGTTTCTTGTCATGCGCGGCGTTCCAGATCGACCGGGCTTCGTCGTACGAAGGGTCGGTCGGGCGGACCAGCTCACCACGCAGTCCTTCGGCGAACTCGCCGAGCGTGGCTTCCCCCAGAGTGTCCTGCCGCGTTTCCGTCGTTGTCATTGCCTACTCCTACTCGTCGTACCCCCAAGGTGTTTCCTTGACCAGCACGACGCTAGGAAGGCGGCCTTCGCAGCGGCTTAGCGCGACTTAGCCGGTCGTGAGCGGCGTCAGGGTTGGAGCTGCAGGGCGGCTGCCCGCGCCGTACCGATGCGGCAGCCGAGCCGGGCGAAGATCTCGGCCGCCGTACGGCCCTGCCTGGCCAGTACTTCGGAGTCGCCGTCGTCGCGGGCGAGTTCGGCGGCAAGGAGCCGCGCCCAGGCCTCGAGTCGCAGATATCCCTGCGGGTGGAAGGCCTCCACCGCTTGTTCGGCGAGCGCCCGGGCGGCCTGCCGTTGACCGGCGAACAGCTCGACGATGACGAGATCCAGCAGCGCTCCCGCCACCGCGGGCACATCGTCGACCGCCTCGCCGCGGTCGAGGGCGATGCGGGTGAACCGGCGTCCCTCGCCGGGATCGCCGGCGGCCGCGGACAGCAGTCCGAGGTTGGCGAGGGTCAAGTTCTCCCCGCGACGATCTCCCAGTTGCTTGCGGATCCGCAGGGCTTCGCGCAGATGCGTCTCGGCCGGCTCGAACAGGCCCCGGTCGCGCTCGATGCACCCCAGATGGTTGAGAGCGTGGCCGAGCCCCACTGTGTCGTCGATGTCGGCGAACCCGTCGACAGAGCGACGTACGGCCGCGAGGGCACTGTCGAGGTCTCCCGTGAGCCGGTATACGTCAGCGGATGCCGACAAGGCGTAGCCATACGCCTGCACGGCGCTGACCCGCCGGCCGAGCAGAAAGGTCTCCTCGAACACCGGAACCAACGTTCCATCCACTGGCATGAGCGGCAGGCAGATCGTCACGGCTGGGAAGAAGGGGACAGCGGTCGCGTCGATCAGACTCAGCCGGCGAAGACATTCGTCGAATCGCTGCTGTGCCGGCTCCACGTCTTCGCGGAACAACGAGACCATGGCGGCAAGCCCCTGGGCGGCAGCGGCCACCGGCGCCGCTCCGAGCGAGTCCGCATCGGCAATCGCTGCCGTGGCGGTCCGCTCGACCTCGTCGAGGTCTGTGCTGCTCAGCAGCAGGGTGCCGCGAAGGACCCGGGCGGCCACGACGTGGGAGGGGTCATCGGACTGCTCGGCGACAGCGACGCCCTCGTCTCCCAGGCCCGGGAGTCTCTCGCTCAAACCACTCCTCGCGTCCAGGGTCGCCAGCGCGAACACTGCTCGAGCCCGCGACCGTGAGGGCTTGACGGCCACTTCGAGAATGCGTTCGAGCCAGTCCGCTCCTTCGACGAAATGCCCTCGCGCCAGCCAGTACTGCGAGAGGCTCACTCCGAGCACCAACGCCTGGTCTGGGTCGTTCCGCAGCGCCCAGCCGAGGGCGGCGCGGAGGTTGTCGTGGTCGACGTCGAGCAGTTGCGGGCGTTCGACGACGACGCTGACCCGCTCGGGGTCCTGATCGAGCGCGAGCTCCAGGAAATGCGCGCAGTGTGCGGCCTCCAGTGACTCCGCCTCTCCTGCTGCAACGAGTCGCTCCCGGGCGAACTGCCGGATGGTCTCCAGCAGGCGGTAGCGCGAGCGGGGACCGTCGTGATCGACCAGCAAAAGGGATTTGTCGACCAGGCGGCCAAGGCAGTCCAGCACATCCGGGCCGGGAATCCGCTCATCCGCGCAGACCTGCTCGGCTGAGGGAAGCGAGAAGCTGCCAGAGAAGACCGCGAGGCGGCGCAACAGCACCTTCTCATCGTCCGAGAGCAAGGCGTGACTCCACTCGAGCGCGGCCCGCAGCGTCGCGTGCCGGGTGATCTCGCCGCGCCGGCCGAGCAGGGGAAGAGCCTCGCTCAGCCGGTCGGCGATCTCCGCCGACTCAAGATGCGACATCCGGGCAGCAGCCAGTTCCAGGGCGAGCGGGATGCCGTCGAGGCGACGGCAGATCTCCACGACGGAGGCCGCATTGTCCAGGTCGAGGACGAAGCCGGGCCGCACGTCCTGCGCGCGGTCGACGAAGAGCCGTACGGAGGAGTGAGTCACGAGCCGGTCCGGGTCGCCGGCTTCCTCGGGCTCCGGCAGTTCGAGCGACGGCACCCGGAAGGTCACCTCACCCGGAACATGCAGAGGCTCCCGACTCGTCGCGAGCACCGTGACGCCGGGGCAGTTGCGCCGTACGGCGTTGGCGAGTGCGGCACAGGCGGCGAGGAGGTGCTCGCAGCTGTCGAGCACGAGCAGGAGGTTGCGTGTTGCCAATTGGGCGACCAGCGTTCGCAGCGGGTCGGAGCCCGCGCCGGGATCAAGCCCGAGTGCGGCGGCGACGGTGTCGGCGACGAGGTGCGGGTCGGCCACCGGCACCAGGTCCGCGACCCAGACTCCGTCGGGGTAGGCGGGGAGCAGCCTGCGCGCCGCCTCCTCTGCGAGCCGCGTCTTGCCTGCACCGCCCACGCCAGTCAGGGTGACCAGCCGGCCTCGTTCGAGGAGGCGGTGGACATCGCTGATCTCGCGCTCGCGGCCGACGAAGCTCGTCAGTGCGGGGATGAGGTTGTGCCGGGGTGGTTGCGTGGGCTCCTCGACCTCGATGCTGTCGGTGAGCAGGTCGCGGTACATGCGTTGGGTCTCTGGATCGGGGTCTGTGCCGTACGTCGCGGCCAGATCGCCGCGCAGCCGTTCGTACAGGGCCAGGGCTTCCGATCGCCGGCCCATCGCGGCATGGCGGCGCATCAGGCTTCTGACTGCGCGTTCGTGTAGTGGGTCGATGGTCAGTGCGCGCTGGAGTGCGTCGAGTGCTTCGATCTCGCTGCCGGCGTCGGGATCGGCTGTTGTGGCTGTGTCGGCGAGGTCGACGAGGAGGTCGCAGAAGGCGTGGCGGAGTTCCTCGCGCGGCTGGGTGGCCCAGTCCTCGAAGCGGTCCTCGGGGAGCAGGTCGCCGGTGTATGCAGCCACCGCGGCACGGAGGTCGGCGAGGTCACCGCTGGCCCGGCCATGCGCCGCCAGTTGCTCGAAGCGCCGTACGTCGACGTCGACCAGACCGTCGGCGCACAACGCCACGACATCGTCACGCAGCTCCAGTAGACCGTTGGTCGGTCTGTCGTCGGCGAGCACCCGGCGGGCGACATGCAGTGCCTGATGGAGATTGTTGACGGCCGACATCGGAGTACGGCCCGGCCACAGCGCGTCGAGGAGGACGTCGCGGTGCAACCGCTGGTCACGCTGCAGTGCCAGCAGTTTGACGAGCGTGCGCGCCTTCCGCAGCCGCCACGCCCGGGCATCGACAGGCCGGCCGTCCTGATCGACGCCGAACCCACCGAGTAGCCGAATCTGCACCATCGACCTCCCCCTGTCGAAGGGTGACACATCGCGCCCGCCTCAGGCGGACCTTTTTCGGCGAGAGGTGCTCCGGGGCGGGGTGCCGCGGTGGGCATAATGGCGCGCACTACAGTCGCGGTCTCGCCCTCGTCGGGGTGAGACGAGAGAGCGGGTTTTGTTGATGAGCGATGGACCGGGGTCGGCCAGGGTCGCCTGCATCATGTGTGCGACGAGCGGGCCGTTCCGCCCTCGCACGGCGAAGGACGGCTACGGGATCGAGGAGTGTCCGGAGTGTGGGCTGGTGCAACTCGTGCCTACCCCGACTGCGGAGACCCTCCGCGCACTCTATGAAGAGGAGTCGTACTTCGGCGGAGAGGGTTCCGGCTACTCGCAGTACGAGAGTCAGGAGACCGAGTACCTGGCCACGTTCCGCGAGGACGTGCGGCGGATCGCCGAGTTCGTGCCGCAGGGCAGGATCCTCGAGGTCGGCTGCGGGTACGGGTACTTCCTGAAATGCGCGCTCGACGCCGGCTATGACGCCTACGGGATCGACCTCTCACCGGCCGCCGTCGAACGAGCCGCCGAGTTGTACCCCGGCCGCGTGTTCCACGGGCTGCTCGAGGAGGTGCCTGAGATCGAGGGGCAGACCTTCGACGTCATCTTCGCCTCGCACTTGATCGAGCACATCACCGACCCGGCTGCCTTCCTTCGCACCGCGGCCCGCTTCCTCCGCCCAGGCGGCCTTGTCGTCATGGTCACCCCCAACATCAAGAGCCTCCTGGCCCGCGTCTCCGGCCGCCGCTGGGTCTCCTACAAAATCCCCGAACACGTCAGCTATTACGACCCTCAAACCATCACCGACCTGCTGTCCCGCACCGGCTTCACGGTCAGCGCCGTCGACCCGGCGTACCAGTACTACGCCGTCCCGTTCGTGACCTCCCGAGTCCGCGAACTCCTCCACCCCGTGTCCCGCTTGGTGCCACCTGTCGAACGCCTTTCGCTCCTCCGCGAGCGTCGCATCCGGGTCACCAGCGGATCCATGCGCGTCCTGGCGGCGCGCAACGCCGAGGCCTGAGTCTCGCGAGACCCCGAACGAAAGCTGGGCCGGTCGCCTGTGCAACCGGCCCAGCTTGTGTTTCGCGCCGTGCTTCAGACCCGCCTGGACGTGTTCCTGCCGGTCAAAGTGGATGCGGCGACGACGAGAACGGCCGCGACCAGGATGGCCACGAGCCAGCGCACCCAGTCGATACCGGCGCTGCCGTTGCCCCCGAACGCGGTGTAGATGAACCATCCGATGATCACACCGCCGATGCCGCACAGGATCGTGAGCCAGATCGGGATGTTGTCCTTGTTGCCCGGAGCGACGAACTTGCCGAGCAGTCCGATGATGATGCCCGCGACGATTACACCGATGATCTCCATGTCCCTGTCTTCCTTGTACCTCAACTGTGCGGCGCTGTGCCTCACAGCACGGCGAGGTACCCATGCCGAGAAACCGACAAACGGTCCGAAGTCCGTGGGTTACTCGGTCGCTGTCCGGGAGATCTGTTGAAGCCCTGAACTGAATAGCCGGGTCCGTGGACGGGAACCAGTTCGATGGTGAGCAGGCCGTGCCGGAACGAGACCAGTTGGGAGTGGTCGGGATGACGATCGGGAACCTGCCTGAGGTGGTGTCGCGCGAGGAGTGGCTCGCCGCCCGCAGGGAACTGCTGGCGAAGGAGAAGGAGCTGACGCGCGCCAGAGACCGGCTCAACGCGGACCGCCGTCGGTTGCCGATGGTCCGCATGGACAAGCCGTACGTGTTCGAGGGCCCGGACGGAAACAGTGAGCCTGCTCGACCTGTTCGAGGGCCGGCAACAACTGGTGATGCACCACTTCATGTACGGCCCGGACTGGGACCAAGGCTGCCCGAGCTGTTCCTCCGCCGCCGACGGGATCGGCCGATTGAGGCAACTGCACGTGCGCAACACGACACTCGTCGCGGTCTCCCGAGCGCCGTACGGGAAACTCGCCGCTTTCCGCTCCCCGGCATCAGCACCTTCCTGCGCGTCGACAACGAGGTCTTCCACACCTACTCCACCTACGGCCGAGGCATCGAAGAGTTCCACAACGGCTACCACTACCTAGACCTGACCGCCCTAGGCCGCCAAGAACCCTGGGAAGAACCCCAGGGCCGCGCAACCCCCCTCGGCCTCCAGGTAGGCGGCCCCGCCATGCGCCTCCCCGACGAGTACGACACCTGACCCCCGGGCTGTCCGTTGTTCCGGACGCGCGGCCGCCAACGCGAAGGCGAAGGCGAGCACGTTTTCGACATTGCCTTGGATCCGCGTGGAAAGCTGGACTACGCCTACCAGAAAGCAGCTGTAGATCCCGGGGTGTGCCGATGAGAACCCGCTTCAAGCCCGACCGTGGCCTGACCGGCCGGATGCTGGTCACTACCTTCCTGCTCGGGTTGCTTTATGTCGTCTTCGTCGCCTTGCTCATTGCCCTGACGAAGAGCGCGCTGGTGGCTGTCGTCATCGCCGGCGCGCTGCTGTTCTCGCAGTACTGGTTCTCCGACCGGATCGCGCTTTACGCGATGCACGGCCGCATCGTCACTCCGGAGGAAGCCCCGGAGCTGCACGGAGTGGTCGACCGGCTGTGCGCCCTTGCCGACATGCCCAAACCCACGGTGGCCATTGCCGACGTCGACATGCCCAACGCCTTCGCCACCGGGCGCAGCCCCAACAAGGCGGTGTTGTGCGTGACTACCGGGATCTTGCGTCGGCTGGACGCCAACGAACTGGAAGGCGTGCTCGCGCACGAGCTGTCCCATATCGCGCATCGCGATGTTGCCGTGATGACCATCGCCTCCTTCCTCGGCGTACTCGCCGGGCTGACCACTCGCATCGGCCTCTGGGGTGGCTTCGGCCGGAGCCGTGACCAGAACGCCACGGTGGTGGTGCTGACCGTCGTGCTCGTGTCGGCAGTCGTCTATGCGCTCTCCTTCTTCCTCACTCGAGCGCTGTCCCGCTACCGGGAACTGTCCGCGGATCGCGCCGCGGCCATCCTGACCGGCCATCCCTCCGCGCTGGCCTCGGCGCTGACCAAGGTCAGTGGCGAGATCGCCCGTATCCCGTCCCGCGACCTGCGGCAGGCTGCGGCGTTCAACGCGTTCTACTTCGCCCCCGCGATCGCGCCGGGCCTCAGCCTCTCCTCGCTGTTCGCCACCCACCCGCCGCTGGAGCGGCGTCTCGACCAGTTGGCCGGCATCGCCCGGGAGCTCGGGGAGCAGGGGTAGAGATGGGCCTCCTGGACATCCTGTTCGGCCGGACCAAACCCGTCCCCCCGAATCTCGACCAGCTCTTCGGACTGCCCGCCGCCGCGATCACCCTGCAGACCTCCACCGGGTACCGGCCGACCGGTACCGGCTCGGTGTGTTTCAAGGCCGCCGAGGGCGGCGGATTCGCCGCCCTGCGCGAGGAGGGCGACAGACTGCTCGCCCTGGATGATGGCAAGTACACCAGCCAGACCGACGCCTATGGCTACACGTGGCTGATCCGCCAGGTCGCGGACGACGACCTGGCTGGCCTGGCCACCGACCTGCACGGGGTGAACAGCGCCCTCGTCGACGCCGGCTTCGGCGCCGCGCTGCTGTGCACCCTGATCGCCTTCACCGACGGCACCCACCCACTCGGGCTCGTCTACCTCTACAAGCAAGGCACCTGGTACCCCTTCGCCCCGACCGGCCCGAACCGCCGCGACAACACCATCGAACTTCAGATCAGGTCGGCCCTCGAAAGCGACCTGCGGATCGAGACCGACCTCACCCGCTGGTTCCCGCTGTACGGCGCACCCGGTCTGTGACCCGGCGCGCGGGGGTTTCGGCCGCCGCAGAGGAACAACTGAGACGGAACGACTCCGGGGCGGCTCCCAGACTGGGAGCCGCCCCGGCTTTGTCGCTTCTCTCACAGAGTCGAGACCACGCTCCGACCTGTCTCAGTTCTCCACCCGCACAGGTATGACTTAGGGCTCCCGTGCTCGATCGCCATCGACAGGGGCGCGATGGCGTTACGGGTCCGAGGTCCCCGGTTGGTCACGCTGGAAGAACGTAAGGGAAGTTGCTGTCCCGCAGATGCTCGGATACGGACGGCTTCAGCCCTGAAGGTACCGCGGTGTTGGTGACGAGGGACAGCATTGCCTCGGGCGCGTTGTCGGCCTGCGTCCTGCCGTTGAAGGCGGCGAACCCGTAGGTCGCGGGCGTGCCTACCAGGTAGGGCATGACGTCGGGGAACAGCCGCCGGGCCACGGTCTGGCCGTAGCCCTGGGGGTCATCGGAGGTCCCGCTGGCCGCCACGACGGCGGCGACCTGCTCGCCGATGTACTGGCCCGTGGCGTTGAAGTCTTCGGACGGGTGCCGGGTGTTGGCGGGGTCGGAGAAGTCGGTGTCGTTGGGCCAGAAGATCGGCCACATCATGGGATGCCCAAAGCGGTTGATCTGCCGCCAGCCGCCCGCGTCGGTGGCAAGTTTGGTGGCGCACCACACGCTGGTGCGGGCGCCGGGTCGCAGCTGCGGGTGCTGGTGAGAGACTTCGAGGACGATGGAGTCGACGTGGGTGTTGGCGAAGCTGTTCTTCGCGTTCTCCGGTCGCCATCCCGACAGGTCCGGTGCGGTCCCGTTTGCCACCGCCCCGTTGACAATGGTGAGCAGCGACAGGTCGATGTAGAACGAGTCGCCGACGCGTCCGGCCCAGATCCGGGTGCCGCCCCCGCTGGCCGCCTCGCCGGTTCGGCCCTCCAGCACGAGTTCGCCATCTGCGGAGTCCTCGCGTGCCTGGTCGCCGGTGAGCGCGTGCAGCTGCAGGGCCTGCCGCCCGCCGGAGTCGGCTTCACCGAACGAGACCCGGTAGGTGAGGGCTTCGAAGTCCGCTCCGTCGAAGTGCACCTTGAACTCATAGCGCGCCTCCGGATGGAACCCAGGCTCGGAATGCAGGCCGTTGACGTTGGAGTTGACGTCCATGATGAACACCGTGTTGCCCTCGCCGTGGAAGACGTACAGGTCATCGATGTAGAGCTGGCCGGTCTGGCTTGCGAGCGGGGTGTCGAGGTGATGGGACATGCTGAGTTCCTCCTGACTTGGACCCTTAGGTGCGCCGCTGAGCGCCGGTAGTCCTACTCTGCTCCGTCCATATCGCAGCCGCCAGATCGGTGCGAGCGGGTGCCGGGTGTGGGGTCGGCGTAGCCGATTGCCTGCGACGCGACCGCAGGAGCCGCCCGACACGCGGCGGCTGCGAGCCGGCGAGCGATTGTCCGGGTTCTGTCGGTGTGGTCCTGAGTTCGATCGCCGTACGTCGCAGGCACAGCTGAGCATCGGGTCCTGGCATTAAGTGCGGGCGGGAGTGGTGCCGACTGGCGTGTTGCGCTGATCCCTGCGTGTGGCGGCGTGGTTCGCGACGACCGCGGTTGCGGTGCCGGTGGCTGCGAAGAGTGTGCCGAGCGCGATCCAACCTGGCGTGCCGTGGTCGATCGCGGTTGTGGTGACGACGGCAGGGCCGAGCATCAGGGCGAGTGCGTTGCCGGTTTGGCTGAGGCCTTGGTAGGCGCCGGCGCGAGTGGGGTCGGCGAGTTCGAAGGCCATGCCCCAGCCTCCTGCTTCGCCCTGCGTCTCGGCTGCAGAGGAGGCGAGGGCGGCGAGGAACAGGACGGCGATTGCTGCCGCGGCGCCGAGATGGCCTGCTAAGGCGAAGAGCAGGCAGGCGGTGAGCAGGAGCAGGCCCGCTCGGCGCACTGACCGCCCAGCGGTGCGCAGGTTCTGTGTGCCGCGGGAGGCACGGACCTGGAAGAGCGCTACAAAGGCGGTGTTCACGAGCAGGAGCGCGGATACGACGATGGTCGGGGCGTCGGTGTGGTCTGCCACCCACAGCGGGATCCCGACCGTTGTCAGCGCGAAGTGGACCGCGAGTACCGCGTTGAGGACTGTCGAGGCGACGTACGTGCGATCCCGTAGGGGGGAGCGTCCGCGTGACGCCTCGGCGCTACCGGAGGCGTCCATCCGTGCAGCCAGTCCGGCGACCCTGCGGCGCAGGCCAATCAGTGGGACCGTGCCGAGGATCGTGATCGCGCCGACGAGTACCACCGTTAGGCGGTATGCCATTGTGGTGTCGGCCATCAGAGCCAGTCCCGCGAGCAGGGTGCCGATGCCGATGAGGACGTTCATCACCACCCGCAGCCGGGCGCGGACAGCGACCCGCTCCGGGCCGACGTACCAACGGGCGAGCATCGTCATCTGGGCGGTGCTCTGCAGGCCGCGGGTGGCGGAGACGCAGGCCGCGACCAGGACGAAGCTGACGACGTTGCCGGCGAGGGCGTACGCCAGCAGCGAGGCTCCGTTCGCGGCCAGCGCCCACTGCTGGAGCCGATCGGCACCGCATCGGTCGCTCAGTCGCCCACCGGCGTACGACGCCAGGACGCCGACCCCTCCGGCGAGGGTGAGACCGATCCCGACGACGGCGGGAGACAGGCCGACTCCGCGGGTGAAGTACAGGGCGCTGACGGCGAAGAACATTCCACGGGACAGCGACATCGCGGCCACGGCGGAGGCGAGTGCGCGCTCGAGAGGATCGCGGAGGAGTTCAGGCACCTGACAGTTGTCGCATCCGGAGGTCCTCCGGTACCAACGATGTAGGGTATTGCTTCATGATCGAGTACGAGCTCGCGGGCAACGACCTCGGCGAAGTGCGTTTCGCGATCTCGCCGCTGAACGAGTTGGTCCTCTCCCTGCGGACCCTGCGCGACCCCGGCCGATTCCCGCTTCAACTGCCCTGGCTGCGCGCCACCGGGCCGACGCGTGCCGGGCTCGACCTGGAACTGCTCGGCGCGTTGACGAACGAGTCGCTGTGGACGCCGGACTTCCTCACTCCGCGGCCTTACACACCGCTCGGCAGGATCGACGACGAGTTGGCGGCGCTCACGGGCACACCGGCCGGCGTCGTACGCGCGGATCTGGCGGAGATCCATCCGGCCATGCTCCCACCGGTACTTCGGGGTCGGCCGGACAAGGTGCTCGACCGTGTGCTGGCAGCGCTGCGGGACTACTGGGAGGCCTGTTTCGAGCCGTACTGGGCGCGTATGCGGACAGTGCTCGAGGCCGACGTCGTCTACCGCGGCCGGGTCACGGCGCAAGCCGGTCTCGCGGCGATGTTCGCAGGAATCGACCCACATGTACGCCTCGACGACACCGTCCTCCGGGTACGTCTGCGCAGCGACTACTCCTACCGCACCTCGACCGCCGGTCGCGGCCTGACGCTCACTCCTTCGCTCTTCAGCCGGCGCGGATCGGTGCCGATCTCTCCCGAGGAGCCGCCGCACATCATGTACCCGGCACGCGGTCTCGGAACGCTGTGGGAGACCAAGACGACTACGCCGCCGACCGCCCTGGTGGGCCTGATCGGCCGTGTCCGTGGCCAGCTGCTGAGGCTGCTCGAGACGCCGACGTCGTCGACCGAGCTCGCCGTGCGCCTCGACGTCACGCCGAGCGCGGTCAACCAGCACCTGCGCGCACTGCGCGCGGCCGGCCTGCTCATCTCGGCCCGGCACGGCCGCTCAATCCTCTACCGCCGCTCGGACCTCGGCGACCGGGTCCTCCGCGGGGCGTAGATCATGTTTTCGGCACGCCTGGGGTTCGCGGCTTGATCTGGGCAGCTCGGCGGGAGAGATCTAGAACGGCTCGGACGGCGCGCAGCAGTCCGCTTGAGAGGGTCGTTGACACCCTCGTTGAGACCCTGGACGAAGGAAGGCCGGTCGCTGATGCAACCACGGCCGACACGGTTCGGCCCACCTGCTGCACTGGTCACGCTGGCGACGCCGCCACCAAGCCCGAGCACGCGACTGCCACCAACGCCGTCAAACAGCCCAACTCGCCTGATCACGAACTACGGCTGGAACTCTAGGAGATCACCTGCGGGCCGACTGTGCCTGTGATCTGCCAATCGGCGCCTGCGCGTTCGAGGCGGTAGGTGAGCCAGTGCGCGCCGGTGCATCCGGTCCACTGGCTGACGCGGACATCCAGCCGGTTACCTCCCGCTGGGTGGATCTCGCCGAGGGTGAGGATCGCGCCGCCCTCCAGGACCTGACCGCAGGCGGTACCGCCCTGCTTGGCCGCGTTCGGTTTGCTGACCCAGCGGACCGGCGCGACCTGGCGAATCTCCGCCGCGATCTGCTGCTGGATCGCGGGCGCGATCGGCGCCAGCGGCTCGTCGGTGAAGGTACCGTCGGCCGCGTTTGCCCGTGGGGCGTCCAGTACGAACAGCACCGGCCAACCCGCGCCCGGACGGTCCATGACGGTGATCGCCTTCATCACGGCGCCGTAGATCTTCGCGTCGGCGACGACGTGCCCGGACGTCGTCCCACCGGTCGGCCCAGTGCCCGGCCCACTGCCCGGCGCTGTGGCCGGTGTCTGGTTGGTCGTGCTGACCGTCGACCCGCCGATCGGCTCGTCCGGCCCCAGGCCACCGAGCAGGGTGGCCGAGATGGCGACCGCTGCGACCGAGGCAGCAGCCGCGACCGCGAGCCAGCGACCGCGGCGCGGCGTGCCGGGCATCGCCGGCAGCTGACGCTGGTCGGTCGCCTGGCGCTCGGCGTCGGCAAAGGTCTCCCGCAGCAGTAGCACCAGGTCGTCGTCGTCGTCGGTCTTCGGCATGGCAATGCCTCCGTGTCAGTATCAAGGCCCGGTACGCCGCTGCGCAGGCTCGCCAGCGCCCGGGCGGCGTTCGAGCGGACCGTGCTCGGCGAGCAACCCAGCACCGCGGCGATCTCGGCGTCCGGCAGATCTTCGTAGTAACGCAGCACCAAGACAACCCGCTGCTGCCGCGGCAGCAGCGCCAGCAACCGCCACATCGCGTCACGCTGGGCCTGCCGAGTGCTGGCGTCCTCGACACCAGGAACATCGCCCAACTCCGCGACCGGGACCTCCCGGCTGGTCATCCGCCGACGCCAACTGAGGAACTCGTTGACGACCATCCGCCGCAGGTACGCCTCCGGCCGGTCGGCCGCCGCGACGCGGTCCCAGCGCCGATACGCCCGCACCAGCACGGTCTGGACCAGATCCTCGGCCGTATGCAGGCTGCCCGACAGCATCAGCGCAAGCCGCAGCAACTTGCGCCCACTAGACGCCACCAGCTCATCGAACGAGACCGGCTCCACAGCCGCCTCCGGTACGAGGTTCATACCCTGACGACGCTCCAGCCTGCCCGATCTGCTGCATCACGCCGAGACAGCTACCGAAACACGGAGAGGTTAAGCGGTATTACAACGCGGCACTGGCGGCCGGATCACCCACCATCCCGCCAAGCTCATGCCATAGGGACAACTGAGACGGAAACTGAGACGGAACGACTCCGGGGCGGCTCCCAGATGTGGGAGCCGCCCCGGCTTTGTCGTTCCTTTCAGAGAGTGAAACCGCGCTCTGACCTGCGGTTTTGTGTCTCTCGGAGAGTGGCGGAGGATACGAGATTCGAACTCGTGAGGGGTTGCCCCCAACACGCTTTCCAAGCGTGCGCCCTAGGCCTCTAGGCGAATCCTCCAAGGCGAGAGGATACGCGAGACAGGGGTGGGGGGTGAAATCGGGGGTTGGGAGGGCCGCGGAGCCTGAGGTGGGTGGCAAAGGGGAGGAAGTGGGGGCCTGGCGGGGTTTTAGGGTCGGGGGATGGAGAGTGGGCCGGATCCTGGGCAGATGTATCCGATGGCTGGAGTTGAGCGCGTGGTGTTGCTCAAGCCGCTGGTCGAGTCGGAGCTGGTCGAGGTGGGGGAGTTCACGTACTACGACGATCCGGTGGCGCCGGAGGCGTTCGGGGTGGAGAACGTGCTGTACCACTACGGGCCCGAGAAGCTGCGGATCGGGAAGTACTGCGCGCTGGGCACGGGGACCACGTTCATCATGAACGGAGCCAACCACCGCATGGACGGGCCGTCGACGTTCCCGTTTCCGATCATGGGTGGTGCGTGGGCCGAGCACTTCGATCTGATTACCGGGTTGCCCGGGCGCGGGGACACCGTGGTGGGGAACGACGTCTGGTTCGGGTACCGCGCGATGGTGATGCCGGGCGTGCGGATCGGGCACGGGGCGATCGTGGCGTCGGGTGCGGTGGTGGTCGACGACGTACCGGACTACGCGATCGTCGGGGGCAACCCCGCCAAGGTGATCCGCAAACGCTTCGGCGACGAGGAGATCACCCGGCTGCTGGCGGTCGCCTGGTGGGACTGGGCGCCGGAGAAGGTGACCAGGAACGTCCGCAAGATCATGGCCGGCAGTGTCACCGAACTGGAGGAGGCAGAGTGAGGCTGCGGGAGATCACGCCAGATGACGTCGACGAACTCCAGGAGTTGATCGAGTCCGATCCGGGCTACACCGAGCGCATCACGGGCTATCCGCCAGGCCCGGCGGATGCGCAGAGCCTCCTGATGATGCGGCCCGAGGGACTGCCCGAGGACGCGAAGGTGGTGCTCGGCGCCTGGGAAGGGGATCAACTCGTCGCGGTGATCGACCTGCTCAAGGGATACCCGGACGAGCGTACGGCGTACATCGGGCTGCTGGAGGTCCACAAGAAGCACCAGGGCCGCGGAGTGGGCGCGGCGGCGTACAGGTTGCTCGAGGAGTACCTCGGGAGCGACTGGTGGAGGCTCAGGTTGGCGGTGGTGGATACCAATGCCGAGCAGGCCGCGGGGTTCTGGAGCCGGCAGGGGTTCGAGCCGACCGGCGAGGTGAAGCCGTACACCTACGACAAGCTCGAGAGCACGGTGCGGCTGTACGAGAAGCAGCTCACCTGGTCGCATCCGGGTCTCGGGGTACGGCGGTCCGGGATCGCCGGGCAGGGGTTGTTCGCCACCAAGGCGATCACCAAGGGCGAGGTGGTCTCCCGGCTGGCTGGGCGGAAGGTGAGCACGGCCGAACTCCGTGAACTGCTGAAGAATCCGCCGGTGGACACGATCACCCTGGCCGACGACGAGCATCTGGTTCTCCCCAGTGATCCGCGGCCGACCATTGCCTATGGCAACCACAGCTGTGATCCGAACCTCTGGTGGATCGACGCTGTCACCCTCGAGGCTCGCCGGGACATCGCACCGGGCGAGGAGATCACCAGCGACTACGGCACGAGCACGGGCACCGACTTCGAGATGGCGTGCGACTGCGGCTCATCGCTTTGCCGGGGGAAGATCACTGGCGAGGACTGGCAGCGTGACGAGTTGCGGGAGCGGTACGGCGACCACTGGATCCCCGCGCTGCTCAACAGGATCAGAGGCTAGGAGAGTACGGCGTCCGCCAGTGCGCGCCACTGGTCGATCGGTTGGGGGCCGGTGACGCCGGTGATCACGTTGATGGCGACGTGGTTCGCGCCGGCGTCGAGGTGTTCTGTCAGCTTCGCGGCGATGTCGGCCGGCGTACCCCAGGCGGCGAGCGAATCGACCACGTGATCGGGCAGTTCGGCGATCTCCTGGTCGCTGAATCCCTGCCGCTTCAACGAGGCGAGGTAGCCGGGGATCCGCGGGAAGAAACTGATCGTTCCCCGCGCGATCTCCCGGGCGCGGTCGGCGTCGGTCTCTACGACCGCGAGGTGGGATACCGCGAGCAGTTTGTCCGGGCCGAGGGTCTTGCGGGCTTCGGCCGTGTACTCGGAGCGGATGAGGAAGGGGTACGCGCCGGCCGTGCGGTCGCGGGCCAGCTCGAGCATCCGCGGGCCAAGCGCAGCCAGCAGACGGTGGTCGGTCGGTACTGCGGTCAGCTGGTCGAGATAGTTGTTCAGAGTGCTGAGTGGTCGCGGGCCGTGCGCTCCGCCGAGGCCTACGGTGAAGCGTCCAGGTGCAGACGCCTCTAACTGCGCGTATGTCGCGCTGACGTCGGCCGCGGTGTATCTGTCGACGGCGAGGATCCCGCTGACGAACCTGATCGTCTCGGTCGCCTGGATCAGGTCGACGATGGTCTGCAGTCCGGGCAACGGGCCGCCGGACAGCCAGATCGCTGGATAACCGAGCTCCTCCGCGGCAGCCGCTGCCGCCAGTGACTCGGGGCTGCTGTCCAGCCCGGTGGTGATCCCGAAGCGGCCGAAGTCGAGGTTTCCCATACAACCGGCAACCCGCGGTGGAGCTGCTCTATTCCGGTACTGCGGGCTGCCTGGCGGGGGTTCGCTGTCGCCGGTTGACCCGGTTTGCTGGATGGGGCCCTCGATCCCGTACACTCTTCGATGGTTCCCCGCGTGGCGGTATCTCGCCCAACTCCCCCAGGGCCGGAAGGCAGCAAGGGTAAGTGAGCTCTTCCGGGTGCGCGGGGAATCCTCATGTCCGGTGACTGACCCCCGGACGGCGCCCGGTGCCGGAGAAAATAGGCTGGTCTCGTCTGTCCACACCGACGAGGGAGTCCGATGAGCGAGCTCGACCGCCAGTACCTGCAGGAGCTGATCGTCGCCGAGCTCGGCGTGACGCCGTCGTTCGACCCGGACCTCGAGATCGAGCGCCGCCTCACCTTCCTGACGGATCAGCTCCGCCTGTCCGGCGCCTCGACGTACGTGCTGGGCATCAGCGGCGGCGTCGACTCCAGTACTGCGGGGCGCCTCTGCCAGCTCGCGGTCGAGCGGGTCCGCGCGAGCGGTGGGGATGCCACCTTCGTCGCGATGCGCCTCCCGTACGGCGTACAGGCCGACGAGGTGGACGCCCAGCGGGCGCTCGAGTTCATCCGCCCGGACGAGACGCTCACGGTCGACGTGAAACCCGCCACGGACGCGATGGTGGAGTCGGTCAAGCACTCGGATCTCGGCGACCGGGCGGATTACCACACAGGCAACATCAAGGCGCGCCAGCGGATGATCGCGCAGTACGTCGTGGCCGGCGCGCGCGGCGGGCTCGTGGTCGGTACGGATCACGCGGCGGAGGCGCTGATGGGGTTCTTCACCAAGTACGGCGACGGCGCTTGCGACCTGACTCCGCTGGCCGGGCTGACCAAGCGGCGGGTGCGGGCGATCGGATCACGCCTGGGCGCGCCCGACGAGATCACCGGCAAGATCCCGACGGCGGACCTGGAGACCAACAACCCGGGCCTGCCCGACGAGGTCGCGCTGGGTGTCACCTACGACCAGATCGACGACTTCCTCGAAGGCAAGCCGGTCGACGAGAAGGCCGCCGAAACGATCATCGCGACCCACCGCCGCACCACCCACAAGCGCGCCGTCCCCATCGCTCCCTAAGGCGCGGACGTCCACCACTCACGAAACCCTCGGTAGCCGAAGGCCGCAGGCTCGGGCCGAGCCCGCCGACTGAGATCCCGCGTCCTTGGTGAGTGGTGGGCGACCGGTGGACGCGTACTGCGAATCTCCATCAGCATGTGCTGCGCCCTAGATCGGCCTACGGTGGTTGAACACCGGATCGATGGAGGGCTGATGGTCGACTTCTCGCTCAGTGAGGAACAGCGGGCGATTCGCGAGACGACGCGCGAGTTCGTGCGCAGGGAGCTGATGCCGCTGGAGAACGAGGTGCTCAAGCGGGAGCGGGAGGGGTTGCCCGGGCTGGAGCCGGGCGTCGTGGACGAGCTCCGGCAGAAGGCGAAGTCGTTCGGCTTCTGGGGGCTGAGCACGCCCGAGGAGTACGGCGGGATGGACCTGTCGTCGGTCGACCAGGCGCTGATCACCAGCGAGCTGGCCCGGAGCTTCGTGCCGTTCTCGTTCGGCGGCGAGGCCGACAACATTCTTTTCGAGAGCAATGAGGAGCAGCGCAAGGAGTACCTGCTGCCGACCATCTCCGGCGAGCGGCGGTCCTGCTTCGCGATCACCGAGCCCGGGGCGGGCTCCGACACCCGCGCGATCCGCACCACCGCGCGACGCGACGGTGACGACTGGGTGATCCGGGGTGAGAAGACCTTCATCACGGGAGGCAACGAAGCCGACTTCGCCATCGTGATCGCGGTGACGGATGCGGAGAAGGGCTCGAAGGGGGGCTTCACCGCGTTCCTGGTCGACCGGGACCGCGGCTGGACCTCGGACGAGATCGTCACGATGGGCCCGGCGGTCCCGGCGACGCTGAACTTCGACGATGTCCGGGTGCCCCAGGATCATGTGCTCGGCGAGATCGGCCAGGGGTACGAGCTGGCGATGCGCTGGATCATGAAGGGCCGCTTCATCATCCCGGCCCGCGGGATCGGCGTCTGCGAACGCCTTCTGCAGTTGGCGATCGAGCACGCCAACACCCGTCAGACCTTCGGCAGCCCGATCGCCGACAACCAGGCGATCCAGTGGATGATCGCCGACTCCGAGGTCGAGCTGGAGGCGGCCCGCTGGCTGGTCCTGTACGCCGCCTGGACCGTCGACCAGGGCCGGCATCCCCAGCACGACAGCGCGATCGCCAAGCTCTACGGCACGAACACGGTGAACCGCGTCGCCGATCGGGTGCTGCAGATCCACGGCGGCATGGGCTACACCAAGGAACTCCCGATCGAACGCTGGTTCCGCGAGGTCCGCCTCTGGCGCATCTTCGAGGGCACCGACGAGATGCAGCGCCTGATCATCTCCCGCGACCTCCTCCGCGGCTACCGCAAACCCGGCGCCCACTTCCACTGACTACAGCGTGGAGAGGCCGAGCACCCGCTCGCGCAACCGCTCCAGCCGTACTGCGGCGATCCCGCGATAGGCAGAACGCAGTACTGCGGCCAGCGGGCCGGTGTGCTCGAACGAATGGGTGACCCGGCCGTCCTCGATCGACCAAATACCGTGCTCGTGGAAACCCGGGACCTGCCAGGTGATCTCCACACGGTCGCTGGTGATCGCGGTGTACTCGAGCCAGCCGCTGAGACCGGGGCGGACCCGGAGCGTGTAGCGGGTGCCGACGGAAGGGACGGGCGGGCCGTCGATGTGCAGGAAAGCCTCGTTCCACAAGGGAAGCGCGAGGGGATCGAGCAGAACGTCGACGGGTGATCCGGAGATGGTGAGAGTTGCTTGTTCCATGGGGTTTCAGGCCTCCTCGGCGGCGCGCCGGCGGGCTAGGGCTTCTCCGGCGGGGAAGGCCCCGGCCAGCGCGCGCAGCGTGATGATGGTTTCGTCCACCGGTTGTCCGGCGACGAGTTGTTCGATGCTGTCGTGCAGCACTTCCTCAGCCGCGACGATGCGCTTGCTGAGGGCCTTCCCTTCCGTGGTCAGGCTCAGCGCGAGGTAGCGGCGGTCGTCCGGATCCGTGTCGCGCTGGACCAGTCCCTGCGCGACGAGCCGATCGACCAGCCGGCTCGGGCTGTTCCCCGTCTCGCAGACGAGCAGTCCGCCCAGGGCGTTCAAGGTGAGCGGCCCGTGGTCTCGCAGTACGCGCAGAACCTCAGCCTGCGATGGCGTCACGCCCAGCGGCCGGAGCTCCGCCGCCAGCAGCCGGTTGCCCTCGCGCTGGATCGCCAGGATCAAGTAGCGCAGTTCCTCCGCGACCTTCACCAGCCCACCCCCGGCGCCGAACCACCAGCCGGTACGACGAGGCGCCCGGCCGCGGCGGGATCGTGGGCGGCCAGGACCACCAGGCCGCGGTGCTGCTCGCGCAACTCGTTGACCTTGGCAACGGACTGCCGGAGTTCCGATTTCTTCCCGACTCCAGGGACCTCCCCGGCCGCGAGGAGCTCCGCGTCGTACGTGAGATCCCCGACCATGAGCAGCGGCGGCTCGCCGGGGCGGCGTACGAGCATCGACAGCGAGCCCGGCGTGTGTCCGGGAGTCGGCAGCAGCACCAGGCCGCCGTCGCCGAAGAGGTCGTGGCCGGTAGTGAACGGACCGGTTTCCAGCGGCTCGAGGTGAATCCGTTCCCAGTGCAGATCGGGCCGATCGATGTGTTGCCGCAGGTAGCCGCGCGCGGCCGCGAGCGGGCGGCGCATCGACTTCCACTCGTCGTCCGCGATCACGATGCGGGCGTGGCTGAGCTCGGGCAGCCCGCCGATGTGGTCCTGGTGCAGGTGCGACAGGACGGCCGTGTGCACGTCGCGGATGTCGTACCCGTTGGCGGCGAGCAGGCGGGTCAACGTCTGCTCGGGACCGATCTCGAAGGTGGCGAGCCGGTCGTAGATCAGGCCGTTCAGCCCGCCCGGGAAGTAGTCGGGCTCGGTCACCGAGGCGCGGTCCTGGCCGGTGTCGAACAGCACCAGACCCTCTCGGTGCTCGACGACGTAGACGTTGATCGGCCGCGGTGGGGTCCAACTGCGCGAGGTGGCGAGCCAGACGTACAGATGCTTGTCCGTGGGGCCGACATGTTCGGGCCGGATGCGGACGGTGCCGGTGCTGAGCGCACTCACTCTGCTGATGTCCATGAGCAATAGATTACACGACATGTATGTCGTGTCAACTAATTGTTGAGCGGAGGCGACTGGGGGAGAATGCTTCCGGCGGGCCCAACCGATGAAGGGGTGACATGGCGACACTTCCAGCGGACAACGCCAGGCCGGGGCGGTACGGGATCGTCGGGAGCGGCTGGCGCACCGGCTTCTTCCACCGGCTGGCGGAGGCGATGCCGGACAGGTTCGAGGTCAGCGGTGTCGTCACCCGTACTGCGGAACGCGGCCAGGAGGTGGAACGGGAGTGGCGCGTCCCCACCTACCGCTCCGTCGGCGAGTTGGCGGTGGACAAGCCGGACTTCGTGATCGTCTCCGTACCGTGGGAGGTTGCTCCGCGGGTGACCACGGAACTCGTTGCCCTCGGCATCCCGGTGCTGAGCGAGACCCCGCCCGCGCCGGATCTCGAGGGTTTGCGCCGACTCTGGTCGGACGTCGGCGCGACCGGGCTCGTCCAGGTGGCCGAGCAGAATCCGTTCCTGCCGTCACATGCGGCGCAGGCGGCTCTGATCGACTCGGGAGCCCTCGGTCAGGCCACCTCGGTCCAGATGTCGTCCACGCACCTCTACCACGCGCTGGCGGTGGTCCGCCGGCTGCTCGACGCGGGGCGCGGGCCGGCCACGGTCCACGCCCGCAAGTTCGGCGCGCCGCTGGCCGATCCGATGGTTCGTGACGGCTGGTCGGGCAACGACGACCCGAAGGACGCCACCACCACGCTGGCGACCATCGACTTCGGCGGCGGCCGGACCGCGCTCTACGACTTCACCGACAACCAGTGGCACAACCCGCTCCGCCAGAACCGCATCGTGATCCGCGGCAGCCGGGGTGAACTGGTCGACGACCACCTCATCCGCCTCGCCGACGTCACCACGGCGGTGGAGTCACGGCTGGTCCGCCGCCAGACCGGCATCGACTTCAACCTCGAAGGCTTCGCCCTGGACCACTTGTCGCTCGACGGTCAGGTGCTCTACCGCAACCCCTTCCCGGACGTGCGACTGGCCGACGAGGACATTTCGATCGCGACCCTGCTCGACCGCATGACAACCTTCGCCCGCGGTGACGGCCCCCCGCCGTACCCGCTGGCCGAGGCCTCCCAAGACCACCTCCTAGCCCTAGCCATCGAGGAGTCCGCCCGCACGGGCGAACCCGTCACCACCGCCGCCGAACCCTGGTCGAACTGACTTCAGGGCCGATCGAGGAATTCCTCGACAGTGCGTTGTCGGGTCCCGGAGCGGTCATGGCCAAGCTGACACCAGGACTGGCAGAGTGTGGTCATGAAAGGTCTGATGCAGGACTTCCCGTTGTCGCTGGACACGATCTTCCGGCGGGCTGAGCAGCATTTCCCGGACAAGACCGTGCATACCGGCGGACCCGCGCCCACCACGACGACGTACGCCGAATGGGCGGCGCGGACGAGGCGGCTGGGTGGTGTGCTCGACACGCTCGGCATCAGTGCGGACGGGCGGGTCGGGACGTTCGCCTGGAACTCGGGACGGCACCTCGAGCTGTACTTCGCGGCACCGTGCACCGGGCGGGTCTTGCACACCCTGAACATCAGGCTGTTCCCCGACCAGGTCGTCTACATCGCGAACCACGCCGAGGACGAGGTCGTCTTCGTCGACCGGACGCTGCTCGGGCTGTTCCTCCCGCTGCTCGACCGGTTGCCGTTGGTCCGGCACGTCGTGGTGATGGACGACCTGCCGGCCGGAGCGCCGGGCGTGGAGGTGCCGGACGACCCGCGGTTCCACGACTACGAGGAGCTGCTGGCGGCGGCCGAGCCGGTCGAGTTCCACGTCGACGACGAGAACCAGGCCGCGGCGATGTGCTACACGAGCGGTACGACGGGCAACCCCAAGGGCGTCGTGTACTCGCACCGGTCGACCTGGCTGCACTCGATCGGCGTCCTCACCAACGCCGGGATCGGGCTGACCGAGACCGACACGGTGATGCCGGTGGTGCCGATGTTCCACGCGAACGCCTGGGGCCTCGCCCACGCGGCTCCGATGGCCGGCGCCAACCTGGTGTTCCCCGGGCCGGACATGACGCCGCAGGGGATCCTCAAGCTGCTGCTGGAGCAGGAGGTGACCCTGGCAGCGGGCGTTCCGACCATCTGGCAGGGGCTGCTGCCGCTGCTCGACGGGGTGGAGCTGCCGAAGCTGCGGCGAGTCCCGTGCGGCGGCTCCGCAGTGCCGCAGGCGCTGTCGGAAGCGTTCAGGGAGAAGCTCGGGAAGCCGATCCTGCAGGCGTGGGGGATGACCGAGACCAGCCCGGTCGCCACCGCGGCGCACGTTCCGGCTCGCTACGACGACCTGCCGGAGGACAAGAAGGCCCGGCTCCGTGCCCGGCAAGGACAGCCGCTGCCGGGAGTTGAAGTACGGATCGTCGAGCCTGGGTCGATCACGCCGCTGCCGTGGGATGACGAGGCGACGGGTGAGCTTCAGGTGCGGGGTCCCTGGATCGCGGCCGAGTACTACCGCCCCGACGAAGGTGTCGAGCTGAACACCGAGGACGGCTGGATGAAGACGGGCGACGTCGCGGCGATCGATACGTTCGGCTCGGTGCGGCTGGTCGACCGGACGAAGGACCTGGTGAAGTCCGGTGGCGAGTGGATCAGCTCGGTGGAGCTGGAGAACCTGCTGATGGCGCACCCGGCGATCAAGGAGGCGGCCGTCATCGGCGTACCGCATCCGAAGTGGGACGAGCGGCCATTGGCATGCGTAGTGCTGCAGGAGGGCGAGACCGCGACGTCGGCGGAGATCCTGGCCTACCTCGAGCCGCTGGTGGCGAAGTGGTGGCTGCCGGACGCGGTCGAGTTCATCGACGAGGTCCCGAAGACGAGCGTCGGCAAGTTCTCCAAGAAGGACCTGCGCTCGCGCTTCGCGGACTACCACCTGGAGAACTAGAAGGGCACGCCGAAGTGGCGGTGGAGGTGGGCGAGGGTCGCGTCGACGAAGGCTTGCGGCCACGGCTCGCCGGTGACCTCGGCGAGAGCTTTGCCTCGTCGGATGAACTCGCGGCAGAGGTATCGGTTCGCCGCGACGATGTCCGCCGGGTCGCAGCCTGCTGACGGGATCCCCTCCAGGCAGGTGCGCTGTTCGTCGGACAGATAGGCGTTCAGGCGCTTGGCTCCACCGGTACGGCGTACGCCGCGCTCGGCCAGCATCAGCGCGATGAGCTGGTCGCGGACGGCGCCGATTCCCTGGTGCCCGACGATCTGCTCGTCCCGGCCGAGCACGGTGACCAGGTTGCCCAGGAAGTAGAAGAACAACCTGACTTCCCGCTCCGGCCAGTACGGCGTACCCGGGCGACCTCCTGCGCGCGGCTGGTCGCCGTCGGGGAGGTGGGATCCGTCGCGGTCGAAGAGCACCCGGATCCCGTCGTACTGGAACCGGTCGAAACCCGCGCTCGGGTGCAGGACGAGGTCGACGTGCAGCCAGTCCGGCGTGATGCCGAGACCACCCAGCAGCCCGGGGATCCGGTCGGTGAGGACGGTCGGCCCGGCGATCGCGGTCATCGCCTCGGTCCAGTGCTCCTCGAACCAGGGAACGCTGTCGTCGGTGATGACGCAGTGCACGTCGACGTCGCTGAACTCGTCAGCCTCGCCGGTGCCGTAGCTGCCGGCCAGGTAGACGGCGAGGATGCGGTCGTCCTCAGGTAATACGGTGCGGGCCCGTTCGATGACGAGTTGCTGCCTGGCGTCTCCTGTCGGGTTGATGGTCACCCGCGACAGCGTAGGACCCGGCGGTATTGTGGCCGGAATGCGAGGGATCATCCTGGCCGGCGGTGACGGGACGCGGCTGCACCCGTTGACGATGGGGCTCAGTAAGCAGTTGCTGCCGGTGTACGACAAGCCGATGATCTACTACCCGTTGTCGACGCTGATCCTGGCGAACATCCGCGAGGTGCTGGTGATCACCCGGCCGGAGGACACCGCGCAGTTCCAGCGCCTGCTCGGCGACGGATCGCAGTTCGGGATGGAACTCTCGTACGCCGAACAGCCCGCGCCCGAGGGGCTCGCCCAGGCATTCCTGATCGGGGAGTCGTTCATCGGGTCCGAGCCGGTCGCGCTCGCGCTCGGCGACAACATCTTCTACGGGCCCGGCCTCGGGTTGCACCTGCAGCGGTTCAACGAGGTGGACGGCGGGGTGGTCTTCGCGTACCGGGTGGCGGACCCGTCGGCGTACGGCGTGGTCGAGTTCGACGACGACGGCCGGGCGCTGAGCATCGAGGAGAAACCCGAACGGCCGAAGAGCAGGTACGCCATACCGGGGCTGTACTTCTACTCCAGCGATGTCGTCGAGATCGCCAAGGAGATCAAGCCGTCGGATCGGGGCGAGCTGGAGATCACGGCGATCAACGCGAGCTACCTGGAGCAGAAGCGGCTGCAGGTCGAAGTACTGCCGCGCGGTACCGCGTGGCTCGACACCGGGACGTTCGACGCGTTGATGGCGGCCGGTGAGTTCGTCCGCGCGGTGGAGACGCGACAGGGCCAGAAGATCAGCTGTCCCGAGGAGATCGCCTGGCGCCGGGGCTTCATCGACGACGCCGGCCTGCAGCGCTGCGCCGACAACCACACCAAGTCCGGCTACGGCGACTACCTCCTCTCAGTCCTGGAGGAAGGCCGCCGCTCAGCCCCATGACGGACGAGCGATGGAGTGACGACCTCGCGCCGGCCGGCGTGGAGGTTCGCTCGGTGGAGGAGTTGACAGGCGGGTTCGCGAACACCGCTTGGCAGGTGACGCTGTCTGACGGCCAGACCGTGGTTGTGAAGTCTTCACGCGGCGCGCCGGACGACCTGTTCGCCATCGAAGCCGCAGGTCTGCGAGTACTGCGGGATCTGGGCGGCCTGCGTACTCCGGCCGTCGTCGCGGTCGGCGCCGAATCGTTGACGCTGGAGGCACTGACCTCCGGCAGCCCGACACAACTGAGTTCTGGGAAGCGGCCGGGCGGGCCGTGGCAGAGCTGCACGGCAAGACCTCCCCGCAGCACGGCTGGGACCACGACGGCTGGCTGGGCCTGCTTCCTCAGGAGAACCCTTGGGACGAGGACGGGCACCACTTCTTCGCGACCCACCGCATCCTGCGCTACCTGCGCGAGCCGAGAGTCCAGCAGGCTTTGGAGCTCGAGGACCTCGTGGGGCTCGAACGCCTCTGCGGCCGGTTGAGCGAGTTGGTCCCAGCGGCGCCGGCCGTGCTCACCCATGGGGATCTGTGGAAGTCGAACATCATCAGCACCACCACGGGTGAGCCGGTCTTCATCGACCCGGCCGTGAGCTGGACCTGGGCCGAGGTCGATCTGAGCATGGCCTACTGCACCGGCGGAATCCCCGAACCCTTCTTCGCCGCCTACCACGAGCTCCGACCCCCGGAGCCCGGCTGGCGCGACCGCCTCCAGCTACTGAACCTCCGCGAACTCCTCAGTGTCCTGGCCCACTTCGGCCCGGCGGGGGACTACGCAGTACGGGTCCGTGACGTCGTCAAGCGGTTCAGCTGATCATCACTCGCCGTACAGGGCGGGTCGTTGTGGTTGGTCCAGCGGAAGTTGACCGGGTCGGCGAAGGTGCCGGGGGTCTTGCCGAGACTCTGGATCACTGTGGCCGTGCCGTGGCGTGGCCGACGGCGTAGAGGTAGCCCGCGCCGGTGTCCTTGTCGATGCCCAGGAGGAGAGTGCCGTGCTGGCCGCAGCGGCTGGCCATCAGGGTCTCGTACCGTCCGGATGCTCGCCTTTGCGTGGTCCACCCCCAGTTGTGAATACCTATCCGGCTCGATGTCCGGAAGCGGCCCGAAGTTCAGGGGCGCCGTACGGGGATCAGGGCGTGGGGAGGAAATGTCGGGCGTCGGCGCTAGGGTTGCCGTCGTGGAAGCACCCCTAGCGTTGTACCGCCGGTATCGCCCGGAGAACTTCTCCGAGGTGATCGGGCAGGACCATGTCACCGTTCCGCTGCGGAACGCGCTGAGCAACAACCGGGTGAACCACGCCTACCTGTTCTCCGGCCCGCGCGGCTGCGGCAAGACCACCAGCGCCCGGATCCTGGCCCGCGCGATCAACTGCGAGAAGGGCCCGATCGCCGAGCCGTGCGGGGTCTGCAAGTCCTGTACCGACCTGGCCCGCGGCGGCCCCGGCTCCATCGACGTGATCGAGATCGACGCCGCCTCGCACGGTGGTGTCGACGACGCGCGCGACCTTCGTGAGCGGGCCTTCTTCGCGCCGGTCGAGAGCCGCTACAAGATCTACATCATCGACGAGGCTCACATGGTCACCACGCAGGGCTTCAACGCCCTGCTGAAGCTGGTCGAGGAGCCGCCGCCGCACCTGAAGTTCATCTTCGCGACGACCGAACCGGACAAAGTGATCGGGACGATCCGGTCCCGGACCCACCACTACCCGTTCCGCCTGCTGCCGCCGAAGCTGCTCGCCGACTACATGGCGACCCTGTGCGAGGCTGAGGGCGTCACGATCGCGCCGGCCGCGCTGCCCCTGGTGGTGCGCGCCGGTGCCGGTTCGGTGCGTGACTCGCTCAGTGTGCTGGACCAGTTGATCGGTGGCGCCGACGCGGACGGCGTCACGTATCAGCTGGCTGTCCAGTTGCTCGGGTTCACGCCGGACTCGCTGCTCGACGCCTGTGTCGACGGATTCGCCGCGCACGACAGCAAGGCCGTCTTCGAGACGATCGAGAAGGTCATCGAGACCGGGCAGGACCCGAAGCGCTTCGCCGAGGACCTGCTCCGCCGGCTGCGCGACCTGGTGATCCTGTCGGCCGTGCCCAACGCAGTCGCCTCCGGGCTGATCGAGGCCGCCGAGGACCAGGGCGAGCGCCTCCAGACCCAGGCGGCCGGTATCGGCCCCGCCGAACTGACCCGAGCCGCCGACATCGTCGCCGCCGGCCTCCTGGAGATGCGCGGAGCCACCGCCCCACGCCTCCAACTGGAACTGATCTGCGCCAAAGTCCTTCTCCCAGGCGCCGACGACTCCACCAACGGCATCCAAGCCCGCCTGGACCGGATGGAACGCCGCCTGACCATCACCGGCGCCCCAGCCGGTACTGCGCCGGCGGCTCCTTCACCTCAGCCGCAAGCAACTCCCCAGGCGCAGCCACCCTCGGCTCCTCAGCAACGGGCGGCGCGCCCACAAACGCCCGACCAGTCACAAGCGCCGGACCAGTCACAGGCACCGAGCCAGCCTCAGGCACCGAGCCAGCCTCAGGCACCGAGCCAGACTCAGGTCCCGGGCCAGCAGCAGGCGCCGGCGGGGCGGTCCCAGGGCGCGGCGGCCTCGCAAGCTGCGCCTCCCGCTGCCCAGGCGCCGGTCGACAACTCAGGATCGCGCTCCGGGGCGTGGGGAGACGAACCCGCATCCAGCTCCGCACAGTCGTCCGGGCGGTCGACCGCTCCAGCTCCGAGCGCACCCGCCGCCAGCGCTCCGTCGGCTCCCAGCGCTGCGCAGGCGTCCTCGGGGTCGGTGGGGTTGGCTGATGTGCGGCGGTTGTGGCCCGAGATCCTCGAGGCGGTCAAGGCCAAGCGGCGGTTCGCCTGGATCATGCTGAGCCAGAACGCGCAGGTCATCGCGATCGACGAGCAGACCCTCACGCTGGGGCTGGTGAACGCCGGTGCCCGCGAGAGCTTCGCGCGGTCCGGCAGCGACGAGATCCTCCGGCAGGCGATGATCGACACCATCGGCCTGAACCGCCGGGTCGAGGCTGTCGTCGACCCGTCGAGTGATCCCGGTGCGGCTCCTCCCGCGGCGCCGCCACCGCCGAGTTCTCCGCCTTCGTCGTCCTGGGATGCGGCGTCCCCAGCCGCTCCGCCTGCCGGTGGACCCGGCGGCACTGCTCCCACCGGCGGCACGGATGCGCCCACGAGCAACGGATCAAGTGCAGGTCCCGCTGGCAACCACTCGCAAGCCGGTACTGCGGATGCTCTCGCCGCGGGAGTTGCCGATGGTGGCGCGGTTGCCACCGCGGTGCAGTCGCCGGCCGCGGGCGACCAGGCGGTCGCGGTACAGGATGCTCCGGCGGCTAGTGATCAGGCCGCGCTTCAGTCGGATCAGCAGGCCGGGGGACCGCAAGCGCCGGCAGCCAACCCGGAACAGCTCTCCGCGGACCGCCGGGAACAAGCCGCCAGCAAGCGTCGCGCAGCTGAGGCGGCCGAGCAGACTCGGCGCGCCGCTCAGGTCCAGGTCGAGGAAGCTCCCCTCACCCCCGAGGAGGAAGCGGAGGCCATCGGGGAGGACGACGTGATCCTCGAAGAGGACTCCCGCAGCCACACCGACCTCCTCCGCGAAACCCTCGGCGCCCAGATCATCACCGAAGAGCCGAACTGACCCTTCGGGCCACCGCGGAGTGGTGCCGCGCTACCTGGGGAAGAGCCGCGGTGTGAACGTTTGCTGAATTCACAGGTTCTCCGTGTTCATCCACAGCGTGGAAGCGAGTAGGGGATTGTCGGCAGGCGGGAGCGGCGACGGCGCGCTACCTGCCATCCACAGGTTGTGGATAAAGGTGTCCACAACCTGTGGAGAAGGCTTGGGAGACTTATCGGTTTCCCGGTCTGGGTGACCGGCGGGTGGGGTTGTCCGGGCGACCGGCTAGGCTCGGGGAGCAAGTGGAACTGGGAAGCAGTTCGGACGGGAGATCGCGGTGTTCGACGGTGGCGGTTCGCAGGGCGCTGGTGGCTTCGACATGTCCGACCTGCTGGCTCAGGCGCAGCAGATGCAGAACCAGTTGATGGAGGCCCAGGCCAACCTGGAGAGTCAGGAGATCGAGGGCTCCGCGGGTGGTGGGCTGGTGACCGCGCTGGTGTCCGGCACGGGTGAGCTGCTCAGCCTGACGATCCACCCCCAGGCAGTCGACCCCGACGACACCGAGACCCTGGCCGACCTGATCGTCGCCGCGGTCCGGGACGCCTCGGAGAACGCCAAGGAGGTCGCGGCCCGGGCGATGGGCCCGCTGGCCGGCGGTCTTGGCGGCGGCCTGCCCGGCCTCGGCGGCCCGACGGATGATGACGCGGCCGAAGGCGGCCGTCCGGGGATCGGGTTCACGAACCCCGGTGGCACGACCGGTCTGCCCGGTCAGAACCCGGGCTGACGTGTACGAAGGGGCCGTCCAGGACCTCATCGACGAGCTCGGCCGGCTCCCCGGCGTCGGTCCGAAGTCCGCACAGCGCATCGCGTTCCACCTGCTCTCCGCCGACGAGACCGACGTACGGCGTCTCGCGCACGTGCTCGTGCAGGTGAAGGAGAAGGTCAAGTTCTGTGAGATCTGCGGCAACGTCTCGGAGGAGACGCAGTGCCGGATCTGCCGCGACCCGCGTCGCGACCTCGCGCTGATCTGCGTGGTCGAGGAGGCCAAGGACGTCGTGGCGATCGAGCGGACCCGCGAGTTCCGCGGCCGCTACCACGTCCTCGGCGGCGCGATCTCGCCGATCGAGGGGATCGGACCGGACGAGCTGCGGATCAGGGAACTGATGCAACGGCTCGCCAGCGGAGAGGTGACCGAGATCATCCTGGCCACCGATCCGAACCTGGAGGGTGAGGCGACAGCCACCTACCTGAGCCGGTTGCTCCGGCCCATGGGGTTGCGCGTCACCCGTTTGGCTAGTGGACTTCCAGTAGGCGGTGATCTCGAGTACGCCGACGAGGTCACACTCGGACGGGCGTTTGAAGGGCGACGATCGATCGATGACTGAATCAACCGATAGTCCGGTGGACATCGCGGACCGGGCGCTCGCGACGGACAGCGAGGACCTGCTCGATTTCGCCGAGCAGATCGCCGACCAGGTCCAGAGCTTCCTGATCTCCGTGCGCGACATCGCCGCGCAACCCGACGAGGACGGCATCGACGAGGGTCTCGCCTCGCTGCCGTACCTGCTGCTCGAGGTGAGCCAGTTGCTGCTCGCCGGCGGCCGGCTCGGCGCGTTCGAGGACTTCGTCCCGGAGGAGCGGTTCGAGAGCGACGCGGGCCCGGACCCGGACCTCGACGCGATGCGCGACCGCCTCGCGATCCTCTTCGAGGGCCTGGACGAGTACGCCGAGGTCTTCGATCCGTACGCCGCGCCGCCGGAGATCACCGTCAACCGGCTCTCCGACGACCTCACCGCGATCGCCACGGATCTGGTGCACGGCCTCGCCCACTACGAAGAGGGCCGGGTCGTCGAGGCGTTGTGGTGGTGGCAGTTCTCCTACGTCTCCACCTGGGGCGCGGCCGCGAGCGCAGTACTGCGGGCTATCCAGTCGCTGATCGCGCACGACCGGCTGGAGCCGGCCCACGACCCGGAGACCGAGGCAACCGACCGCGAACTCGTCGAGGTAGCCGAAGAAGTCGTCCAGCGCCGCTGACCAGCGCGTTCGAGCGAACCGCGGCCCACTCGATCACGAGGGTGGACCGCGGCGGGCCACGATTATCCACAGGCGACTGCGCGGATGTTCCCCGGAAGCGCTTGAATGTTCGGGTGTCCGTCTACGAACTGATCAGCCGGCTGCCTGACATCGACAAGGTGCGCAGGACCAGCCGGGCCCTCGCGGTGCTCGACGCGGTGCTGAGCCCGGAGCCGGAGTACCGGTACTACAGCTTCGACTCGCGCTGGTCGGAGACCGAGGAGACCGCGCTGATGCGCAACGGGTCGGGTGACGAGTACTCGATCGTCTTCTCACCCGCCGGTGCCATCGCGCAGGGCTTCGACCACGAGTCGCCGATGTCGCCGTGGGTGCACCCTTCGATGCAGTCGTGGCCCGGCTTGTTCATCGGTGTTCCGGACGAACTCGCGCCGGCGTTGGATGAACCAGCCTTCCAGGACGAGCAGGGCAACCGCTCCGTGACCGTCTGCTTCTGGCGCACCCCGGCTGATGACCGGTGGCACTGCGGCCCGGTCGAGAATGCCGCCAGGGACGGCGCCGACTGGCTGTTCAGCCTGCTGGCCGACGGTCGGCCCGAGGCATATCTGTCGTTTGCCGAGGACTACTACGAGGTCCCGCTCGAGCTCGACGCCGTCCATCACGTCTACGCGCAGCTGCCACTCACCGAGGAGATCGTCACCGCGCTGAACCCGGAGGTCCGGCTCAAGGACCTGAAGGACGACATCGCCGAGATCGGCTACCCGCGGCTCTGAATCCACTCGTCGACCCCGGCGAGTCCCGTCTCGATCAACGAGGCCGGCGCATCGCTGGTGGCGAGTGAGGTGCGGGCGATCTCGGCCAACTCCTCGTCGGACAGCCCGAGGGCGGATCGCGCGAGCTCGTACTCGTCGTACAGGCCGACGCTGAACATCAGCGGGTCGTCGGCCCCGAGCGAGCACCGTACTCCGGCCGCAAGCAACCGCGGCAACGGGTGCTCGGCGATCGAAGGCACCACCCCGAGCAGCAGGTTCGAGGTCAAACACACGTCGAGCGAGACTCCGCGCGAGGCCAGAAACTCCAGTACCAAAGGATCTTCGGCCGCGCGAACCCCATGCGCGACGCGAGTGGCGCCAAGCTCCTCCACGGCAGCACGCACACTCTCCGGTCCGGCCAACTCGCCCGCGTGAGGTGCACAAGTCAACCCCGCATCCCGCGCGATCGCGAACGCCTTCGCGAACACCTCGGCCGGAGCGACCGTGTCATTGCCGGTCAACCCCAGCGCGTGTACTCCGCGTCCGACATAGCGTGCCGCGTACCGGGCAAGATCCTCGGCGACCTCCGCGTCGGTATGCCGCTGGGCCGCCATCGTCAACCCGAAGCCCACGCCGTATTCGAGGCCGGCGGCGAACCCCTCGTCCAGCACGAGCTCCATCACCTCATCAGGCGTGCCGAGCGGCGTGAAGACATGCGGATCGAAGTGCGGCTGCACCCAGACGACACCGTCGGCGGCCGCGTCCGCCACCACTTCACGAACCAACCGGCGCATGTTCTCCGGCCGCGCGGTGCACAACTGGAAGGATGCCAGGAAGCACTTCTGGAAGTCGTCGAAGCTCGCGAAAACGCGCGGATCAGGTGCGTCGATCCCTTCCTGAACGGCGAGCTCCGCCATCGTCGACTGCCGCATCGCGCCCAGCAGATGAACATGCAATTCGGCCTTCGGCAACGACCTCAGATCCCTCACTCGAGCACCCTACCCGGCGGACCGCCTCCCAACCGTCAGGAACGCCGCAATCGCTGCAGTACAAAGGAATCCGGCCGCTCCGGCACTCGCTGTCGTGAACCCATGAACGGTGGCCGTAGCCCCCGATCCAGGGTGCGTCCGGAGGAAGCCGGCGGCCGCAGTAGCGGCGATTGTGCTGAGCAAAGCGGTGCCGAGAGAGGCGCCGATCTGCTGCGAGGTCATCACCATCGCGCCGGCCACCGCGGTGTCGGCTCCGGCGTCCAGCGTGGCGATGCTGTTGGCCGTCACCAGCACCCACCCGGTGCCGAGACCCACCAACAGGAACACCGGAGAGACGTGCAGCCAATAGCCGCTGTCGACCCTGACCAGACTGAGCAGTCCCAGCCCGGCCGCGATCGTGAGGAGTCCCGGGCTGAGCAGCCAACCCACCGACGCGCGGGCGAGGAGCGGACTCACCATCCGTACGCCGATCATCAGGCCCGCGGTGAGCGGGAGGAATGCCAGCCCGGCTTGGATCGGCGAATACCCGAGCACGTTTTGCAGGTAGAAGGTGAGGAAGAACAACGCCGCGAACATACCGACGGCTAACGTGAAGACGGCGAGGTAGGACGCGGCCCGGCGGCGGCTGAGTACCACTCGGAGTGGCAGCAATGGTGCCGAGACCCGGCTCTGTGCCCAGACGAAGGCGCCCAACGCGAGCACACCGACTGCCAGCGATCCGACAGTGATCGCCGCACCCCAGCCGTCGGACTCGGCCCGGGCGAAGCCATAGACCAAGGCCATCAGTCCACCCGTGGCAAGCAGTAGTCCGACGAGGTCGATCCGTACGCCGCTCGCCGGGGGCGCGGGCCGCACCGCGTACAGCACTCCGAATCCGGCGGCGACCGCGATCGGCAGGTTCACGTACATGCACCAGCGCCAGTCGAGGTAGGCCGTGAGGATGCCGCCGAGCACCACGCCCAAGCCGGAGGAGCTCCCCATGGCCGTCCCGTAGATCCCGAAGGCCTTGCCGCGTTCGGTCGGAGTCGGGAAGGTGGCGGCGAGCGTCGCCAGCACCGACGGAGTCAACAGGGCGGCGAACGCCCCCTGCAGTGCACGTGAGCCGATCAGCATCGTCGGTCCGGTCGCAGCGCCACCGAGCGCCGAAGCGAGCGCGAACCCGGTCAGCCCGATCAGCAGGCTGCGCCGACGGCCGAGCAGGTTCGACAGCCGTCCAGCCAGGAGCAGCAGGCTGCCGTACCCCAGAGCGAACGCGGTGATAACCCATTGGCGCCCTGGATCGGACAGGTCGAGGGAGGTCTGCACGGACGGCAGAGCGATGTTCATCACCGTCAGGTCGAGGCCGATCATCAGTTGCGCCGTCGACACCGCGGCCAGCGCCCACCACCGGCGCGGATCAGCGACCAACGTCGGCTGGGCGGGGTTGACCGTAGTCACCTCAGAACATTCCGTTCTGATTCGCGGCGTCCTCGGGGATCGGTTGCATGACATCCCAGTGCTCCACGATCTTGCCGTCCTCGAGGCGGAAGATGTCGACGATCGCGGTACCGCGCTGGCCGGGGACCCGGATCCCGTGCACGTGACCGATGACGTAGTCGCCGTCAGCGAAGACGCGCTTCACCTCGGCCCGCAGTTGCGGGAACTCGGTGGCCAGGTAGCCGAGGAAGTCCCGGAAACCCTCGATCCCGTCGGCGATCAACGGATTGTGCTGGACGTAGCACGGACCGATCAGCTTCGAGGCGGCCTCGAAGTCCCGCTGGTTGAGGCCGACCTCATAAAAGTCCAGGACGGTCTGCTTGTTGTCTTCCAGAGACGGGGGCATGGCGGATTCTCCTTAACTGAACAGCTGTAGTGCTACGACTGTAGCGCGACAGTTGTCCGACTACAATCGCCGGTATGGAAACCACGGCGAAGGACGGCGCGCGCGGGCGGAACCCGCGCGGCCAGGGTGAGCGGCTCCGGGAGGAGATCGTCAGCGCCGCCGTCCGGATGCTCGACAACCTGGCCGACGACCAGGCGCTGTCGCTGCGAGCCGTGGCCCGCGAGATCGGCATCGCGGCGACTTCCGTCTACATCCACTTCGCGGACCGTGACGCCCTCGTGCTCGCTGCGCTGGAGAGCTCGCATCGAGACCTGATGGAGTCGGTCCAGCAGGCTGCGGATGCCGCATCCGACCCAGTCGCTGTACTTCGTGCCCGCGTGCTGGTGCTCGGCAATTGGGCCCACCGGCACCCCGGCCTGTACAAGGTGCTGCACGAGAGCACGATCAATCAGCGGGCGGACGTGTCGTTCAAGCTCGTCCTCGGCCGGCAGCTGACCGAAGCGGTCCAGCGTTGTATGGACGCCGGCCTTGCTCCGGCCGACGATGCCGCGGTGGTCTCGCTCGACCTGCGGGCGGCCGTCCATGGCGCCGTGTCGATGAGGGTCAACCAGCCCGATCTGCCCTGGCCGCCGCTCGAAGAGCAGGTCGATCGGTATCTGGTGAAGCTCGTCGGGGTCAGTCCGGCAGCATCGGGACGGTGAGGCCCTGGTCTCGACCGAGGAGGACGGCGCGGGTGACCGCCTTGCTGCCGAACTTGTCGCGGACGTTGTCGAGCGCCGAGTCGAGCTCGTCGTTGCTGGCCTTGTCGAACGGCAGGGCCAGCTGAACGCTTCCCTCGTTCTCCAGGTTGGCGACCGAGACGCCGACCATGGTGATGCCCTGTCTCTCGATCAAGGGGCGCGCCGCCGCCATCAGCGCGCGGGCCGTGATCAGAATGGCCCGGGTCTGACCGGTTGCCTGAGGCAACGTATGGGACCGGGTCGCCCGGGTGAAGTCGTCGAACCGCAGTCGGAGCGTGACGGTTCTCCCGGCCCGCCCCGCCGACCGCATCCGTCGGGTCACCCGATCCACCAACCCGGCCAGTACTGCGTCCAGGGTCTCCGGCGACTTGGGGGATCGCCCGAGCGCGCGTTGTGAGCCGATCGAGCCCCGCCGCCGGCCGACCTCGATCGGCCGCGGGTCCCGGTTGTGCGCGAGCGCGTGCAGGTGCCGCCCGGAGGCCCGGCCTAGCATCGCGACCAGCGCGGCCTCCGGCAGGATCGCGACATCCCCGACCTTGGTCAGCCCGCGGTTGCGCAGCTTCTCCGCGGTCACCTCGCCGACGCCCCACAGTCGCTCCACCGCCAGCGGGTGCAGGAACTCGAGCTCCTGGTCCGGCGGCACCACCAGCAGCCCGTCCGGCTTGGCGACTCCACTGGCCACCTTGGCGAGGAACTTCGTCCGGGCCACCCCGACCGTGATCGGCAGACCCACCTGGGCCAGTACGTCGGCACGAAGGCGCCGGGCGATCTCGACCGGCGTACCGGCGATCTTGCGCAGTCCGCCGACGTCTAGGAACGCCTCGTCGATCGACAACCCCTCGACCAGCGGGGTGGTGTTCTCGAAGACCTTGAAGACCGCCTTGCTGGCCTCGGAGTACGCCGACATGCGGGGTTGCACGACGATCGCCTGCGGGCACCGCCGGAACGCCTGGCCGCCGTTCATCGCGGTCCGGACGCCGTAGGCCTTCGCCTCGTAACTGCAGGCGAGCACCACCCCGGCGCCGACGATCACCGGCCGGCCGCGCAGGCGTGGGTCGTCCCGCTGCTCGACCGACGCGTAGAACGCGTCCAGGTCGGCATGCAGGATGTTCGACTCGCCGCCCGACACGAACATATGTTCGCATACTCTCGTGCCGTAGAGATAGGGAGAAATCCCGAGGCGCGACGCAACCCCGACAGGACAGAATGCGGGTTATGGACCTGTCGGCTTACCGTGCGCTCTGGCAGACGCGAGGGGTCTTCGCCTTGCTGGCGTCGGCGCTGCTCGCCCGGCTCCCGGTGATGGCGGCCCTGGTGCCGGTCTCCTTCCTGGCGAAAGATGCGGCCGGCAACTTCGGTTGGGCCGGTGTGGTCGCCGGCGCCTACTCGGTCGGCATGGCCGTGGGCGGACCGATCTGGTCGCGGCTGGCCGACCGCCGCGGCGGCCGGCGTGTGGTGATCGGCACCGGAATGGCGTGGGGCGTGGCGATGGCCGTGCTCGCCTTGCTGCCCAACGACTGGTACCGCTTGATGCCTCTGGTGTCCGCGCTGGCGGGAGCGGTCGTCTCGCCGGTCACGTCGACACTGCGGGCCGCCTGGCCGCGTCTGGTGCAGGGATCCCGCCTGCGCGCGGTCTATGCGCTGGATGCGACGGCGCAGGAGGTGCTGTTCTCGATCGGGCCGTTGCTCGGCGCGGTGATCGTCAGCTTCGCCAGCCCGCGGGCCGGCGTACTGGTGGCGGCGGCGTCCGCGGCGGTCTCGATCTGGTGGTTCGGAGTCCGCCAACCCCCGGCGCTGCCGCACGACGAGTCGGCCGGGGCCCGGCTGACCGCGCCGCAGTTGCTCTGGCACCGGTACCGGCTGCCGCTGATCGTCGCTTTCGGCCTCTTCGTCACGGCCTTCGCGTCCATCTCGCTCGGCATCGTCGCCTTCGCGGACGACCACGGCAACCGGCTGATCGCCGGGGTGCTCGAGACTGTCTGGGCCGTCGGCAGCCTGATCGGTGGTGTTGTCGTCGGCGCACTGCCCGGGCGGCGCAACTCGTACGTCTGGCGACGGGCCTTGCTCGTCTCGATCGGGATGCTGGTCTGCGTGTTCGCGACCTGGTCGCCCGTCTCGCTGGCGATCGCCTTGCTGCTGTCGGGCTGCGCCCTGGCGCCGACGGTCGGAGCGCTCTACGAGCGGCTGGGTGCGATGACGCCTGACTCGGTGCGGACCGAGGTGTTCGGCTGGATGGGCAGCGGCGCGATGATCGGCGGCGCGGTCGGATCGAGCGTGGCCGGGCTCGTGGTGGAGACCTTCGGTGTCCGCTATGTCTGGCTGATGGCCTCGATCCTGGCCCTGCTCGCGACGCTAGCGGTCCTGCACGTTCCGCCGCACCGGCCGGAAGAGAACGAGGCCGAGGAGGAAGTCCCCAGCCTCGCTGTCACCACCTGATCAGTTCTGCTGATCAGTTCCGGGCCGCCGCATCCCGCGGTGGCGGATCGTTTCCGTCCTCCGCGGCCTGGTACGCGGCGATCTTCCAGTCGATCAGCTCGAGATCAGCCTCGAGCTGGGCGAGGTCCATCGCCACGCGTTCACGGTGTGCCCGCAGCAGGGCGAGCCGGCCGGCGCGCTGCTTGTCCCCGGCGCGGATCTGCTCGGCGAACTCCTTGACCTGCTCGACGGGCATCCCGGTCCGGCGGAGCCGCAGCAGGACGTCGAGCAGGCCGAGCGCGTCCGGGGTGAACCGCCGCCGGCCGCCGGTGTCCCGGGGCAGATCCCCGAAGAACCCCTCGCGGTCGTAGTACCGCAGTGTCTCCACCGGCAGGCCCGACACCCGCGAGGCCTCGCCGATGGTGACACCTTGAACCTGACCAAGCTCCTCAACAAGCCTCATCACCGCAGCATGCAACCTGGAGTGGGCTCCAGGTCAAGCCGCGCGGTACACCGAGTGCAGTACGCCGGTGCTGAAGGCGGTGCTGGAGATCAGCTCGAGCGGCAGCGGCTCCTCGTCCTCGACGAACAGCCTGGCGCCGTGCCCGACCGCGATCGGGTGGACCAGCAGGTGCAGCTCGTCGAGCAGCTTCGCCCGGAGCAGGGACCGGACCAGCGTCACGCTGCCGACCACGCTGAGGTCCTTGCCGTCGGTCTCCTTGATCGCGGCCAGCGTCTCGGCCGGGTCGCCCGCCAGGATCTCGGAGTTCTGCCACGCGCTGACATCGGTCAGCGTGGTGGAGATGACCAGCTTGCGGGTGTCGTTCATGTGGCCCGCCAGCTCGACGTCGTCGGTCGCGTTCGGCCAGTAGCCGGAGAACATCTGCCAGGTGTTCCGGCCCAGCAGCATGGTGTCCGCGTCGGCGGCCAGCGAGCCGACGACGCCTCCCATCTCTTCGTTGAAGTACGGGAAGTGCCAGGTCTCCGGCGCCTCGATGACGCCGTCGAGCGAGATGAACAGGCCTGCCGTGATCTTCCTCATGGTGGTACTCCCATCGGTGTCAGCTGGTTGCTTTCACCGACGCGTCGACCGGTCCGCGGCCCGATCGACATTTCGTCTCAAAGATTTTTCGCGGCTGCTTCCCAGTGGGGTTTGAGCTGCTCCTCGGCGTCGGACCACGCGACGTCCGCCGGGTCGCGACCCGCGAGGAACTCGTGCAGCCGGTTGAGGAAGTCCTCCCAGCCGCACCCGTAGTCGACCGCCGTCTTCTCGGTCACCAAGGAGTGCCGCAAGGTAAGCGCTGTCGCTTCCCCCTCCGCGTCGAGCAGTACCTCGACGCGCGAATCCTCCTCGCCCGGGAACGACCAGCTCACGGCCAGCCGGTGGGGCTCCTCGCACGTCTCGATCCGCAGTTCGGCGGTGTCCTCGGGGCCCATCGTGAGCCGGACTTCCGCACCGACCACCCGGTCGCCGGCGAGCTCGCCGATCCAGCGGGCGAGCCGCTCGGGCTCCGTCCAGGCGGACCACAGCTCCGCCGGCGTCGCGTCGTACGAGCGTCGCATCGTGACCGTACGTCGCTCGCGGGAGCGCGTGATCGTCCGCTCGGTCGGTCCGAAGAAGGTGAGCAGGTCAGGCATCGGGGGTGTCCTTCCTCGCGGCGCGGCGGCCACGGCGGATCTCGGTGTCGAGGGCGTCGAGGCGGTTCGTCCAGAACTTGCGGTACTTGTCCAGCCAGGCGTCGATCTCCTGCAACGGGCCGGTGTCGACCGCGTAGAGGCGGCGGGTGCCGTCGACGGTGACCGTGGCGAAACCGTTGTCGCGGAGCACCCGCAGGTGCTGCGAGACGGCCGGCTGGCTGATGCCGAACTCCGCGCCGATGGTGGTCGCGATGCTGCCGGCCGGCAGCTCTCCGTCGGCGAGCAACTCCAGGATCCGGCGCCGGACCGGGTCGCCGAGAATGTCGAAGGCGTGCATGTTGCCGAGTATTTCAGTGATGACTTATATAAGCAAGTGGTCCGTTCAGCCGGAAGGTCTCCGGCCGGATCGGGGCCCGGCGAAGGAACCTCCAGGCGTCGCCGGTCGGGGCCGAACGGATCGACCAGGTGGTGGTCGGCCCGCAGACAAGCGGGCTTTCACAGCTAGAATGACCACGATCGAACACGCCTGGTGCAGCGCCGCACGGCGTACCGCAACCAGTGTTGCCGCTGGGGATTCAAGCTATGAGGAGACACAAGCTGTGGGACGCGTCGTGCACAAGTACGGCGGTTCTTCGGTCGCTGACGCCGATTGCATCAAGCGTGTGGCCCAACGGATCGTCGCGACGAAGAAGGCCGGGAACGACGTGGTGGTGGTCATCTCCGCCATGGGGGACACCACCGACGAACTGATGGACCTGGCCCAGCAGGTCTCCCCGTTGCCACCGCCGCGAGAGCTGGACATGCTGCTCACCTCGGGTGAGCGGATCTCGGCCGCGCTGCTGGCGATGGCGATCGCGAACCTGGGCTACGAGGCGCGTTCCTTCACCGGTTCGCAGGCCGGCGTGATCACCACCGCCAGGCACGGGAACGCGCGCATCATCGACATCACCCCGGGCCGGATCGAGGACGCGCTGGCCGACGGCCACGTCGCGATCGTGGCCGGTTTCCAGGGCGTCGCCCAGGACACCAAGGACATCACCACGATGGGCCGCGGCGCGTCCGACACCACCGCGGTCGCGCTGGCCGCGGCGCTGGAGGCGGACTACTGCGAGATCTACACCGACGTCGACGGCATCTTCACCGCGGACCCGCGGATCGTGCCGGCGGCGAGGCAGATCCCGATGATCTCCTACGAGGAGATGCTCGAGATGGCCGCCTGCGGCGCGAAGGTGCTGCACCTGCGTTGCGTCGAGTACGCGCGGCGCTACAACGTCCCCGTCCACGTGCGCTCCTCCTTCTCGCAGAAGGAAGGCACCTGGGTCGTCGATGCGAAGGAACTGAAGAACATGGAACAGGCGATCATCTCCGGCGTGGCCCACGACCGCAGCGAGGCCAAGATCACCGTGGTCGGCGTGCCCGACAAGCCGGGTGAGGCCGCACGCATCTTCGAGACGGTCGCCGGCGCCGAGACGAACATCGACATGATCGTCCAGAACGTCTCCGCGGTCGCCACCAACCGGACCGACATCTCGTTCACGCTGCCGCGCTCCGACGGCTCCCGCGCGATGTCCGCGCTGGCCCGGATGAAGGACGAGGTCGGCTACGAGCAACTGCTGTACGACGACCAGATCGGCAAGGTCTCGGTGATCGGCGTCGGCATGCGCTCGCACCCTGGCGTTTCGGCGAAGTTCTTCTCCGCGCTCGCCGATGCCGGCGTCAACATCGAGATGATCTCCACGTCCGAGATCCGGATCTCGGTGGTCGTCGACGAGAACCTGGTGGACGCGGCGGTCACCGCGGCGCACACTGCATTCGACCTGGACGACGAGCACACCCAAGCTGTCGTGTACGGAGGAACTGGACGGTGACACCTGTGAGCGCTTTGGATCAGACCGAGGATCGGACCGGACTCCCCTCGCTGGCGGTGGTCGGCGCGACGGGCGCCGTCGGCACGGTGATGCTCACCCTGCTGTCCACCCGGCAGAACGTCTGGGGAGAGATCCGCCTGATCGCGTCCGAGCGCTCCGCCGGCAAGCGGCTCAAGGTCCGCGGCGAGGAGGTCGAGGTGGTCGCGATCAGCGCGGACGCCTTCGACGGCATCGACGTGGCGATGTTCGACGTGCCGGACGAGGTGTCCGCGCACTGGGCCCCGATCGCCGCCTCCAAGGGCGCCGTCGTGGTGGACAACTCCGGCGCCTTCCGGATGGACCCGGACGTGCCGCTGGTGGTGCCCGAGGTGAACGCCGAGGCCGCCCGCAACCGGCCGAAGGGGATCATCTCGAACCCCAACTGCACGACGCTGTCGATGATCGTGGCGATGGGCGCGCTGCACCACCGCTACGAGCTCGAGCAGCTCGTGGTCGCGTCGTACCAGGCGGCCTCCGGGGCCGGTCAGGAAGGTATCGACGCGCTCTACGACCAGCTGATGAAGGTGGCCGGCAACCGGGAGCTCGGCACCACGCCGGGCGACGTCCGCCGGGTGATCGGCAATGCGCTCGGTCCGTTCCCGGCGCCGCTGGCGATGAACGTGGTGCCCTGGGCCGGTTCGCTCAAGGACGACGGCTGGTCGTCGGAGGAGCTGAAGGTCCGCAACGAGTCCCGCAAGATCCTCAACCTGCCGGACCTGAAGGTCTCCGCGACCTGCGTCCGCGTCCCGGTGATCACCACCCACTCGCTCTCGGTGCACGCCCGCTTCGGCCGCGAGGTCGACGTCGACGAGGCCCGCGAGGTACTGCGGGACGCGCCCGGCGTGCTCGTCTTCGACAACCCGGCCGAGGCGGAGTTCCCGACCCCGGCGGACGTCGTCGGCACCGACCCGACCTGGGTCGGCCGGATCCGCAAGTCGCTGGACGACCCGCAGGCGCTCGAGCTGTTCGTCTGCGGCGACAACCTGCGCAAGGGCGCGGCGCTGAACACCGCGCAGATCGCCGAGGTCGTCGCCAAGGACTTCACCCCGGCGCAGTGATCGTCAACAGAACAAGGGCTCCGGGCGATTCGCCCGGAGCCCTTGTTGCTGTCTGCAACAGCTACAGCCAGCTCTCGCGGGCGGCGTGCAGGGCCAGCTGGAACCGGGTGCTCGCGCCCGTGCGGTTCATCAGGCGCTCGAGATAGCGGAAGAACGTCCGGCGGCTGATGCCCAACGTGCGGGCGATCGTGTCGTCGGCGGCACCGGTCGCCAGCAGCGCCAGCAGCCGTCGCTCGATCGGCTCCAGCCGGTCGTCCTCGGCGCCGACGGACGCGTGCAGCGGCAGGGCGCTTCGCCAGCAGAGCTCGAACATCCCGATCAGCGCGGTGAGCAGGCTGCTCGGCCGGATGATCAGCAGCGAGCGGTTCACGTCGGTGTCGCGCACCGACATCGAGACGAAGGCGATCGAGGAGTCGATGATGGTCAGCTTCGCCGGTACGTCGGGCAGCACCCGCGCCTGCTCGCCGGCCTCCACGCAGGGAAGGATGTTCTCGGTCAGGTAGCCCGGCACCTCGACGGACTCCGGCGAGTACACCACCCGGTAGGCGACGCCGCGCTTGAGCTGCTCGATCTCCTCCTGGTTCGGGCCGGCGCCGAGGTAGTACGGCGGGGAGTCGATGGCCAGGATCTCCCGCTGGGCGCTGCCCTTGATCTGGTGGATCCGCTCGACGATCGCGCTGCCGGTGACCACCTCGATCAGGTGCGTGGTCGACTCGTTGTGCACGGTCCGGCGGAACTCGTCGTACGCGTTCAGCACCTCGATCCGGGCCTGCTTCAGCTCGGACTCGCGGCGCAGCGTGAGCGCCTCCAGCCCGGCGTCGGGCGGCACCGGCAGGAACCTGGAGTGGTCGGAACCGGACCGGCGCGCGAGACCCGCCTGGACCAGCCCGCCGAGCGTGTCGTCGATGCCGGCGTCCCGGTCGGGCACCGCCTCGTCCAGCTCGGTGACCGAGGACGGCCCGGTCCGGAGCAGGTGCTGGTACACCTTGATCTCGTCGTCGGTCAGACCGAGCACCCGCAAATGGTCGGCACGCTCCGTGTCGGTCGAGCTCATGACTCTCCCCTCCTGCCGCGCGCGGTCACTGTGCGCTACCGCCACTCCAGCGTAGATCCATCAGCGAAACACCGATGGCACTGTCCGTATCCCGGCGGGTGCACCGAGCGATATTTGTTGTCCTGTCAGCATTCTTGTGCCGTGTCACCATCTGGCCACCATTTCCGCGCAGTTGTGAGCGAGAATTGAGGTCCAGCAGCCCGGCGACGGACCACCTGAGCGCCGCCGGGCTGCTGTTCCAATTCTGGCCTCAGTTCGCTCATCCGTCAGCGAACGCCGTTTCGGTTGGGTCTCGATCCCGGCGCATCGGTGCCCTCGCACTCCCGTGCCATCACCGGCTGTGCCGGAGGGTGTACAAACTGTGCATCTCCATCGTGAGGCCGATGAGGAGGGGGACCCCCGTGCAGCACCCAGCGCGTCAGGTTCTGCCCAGCCAGCACAGGGCCTTCGGCCTGGGTGCGATGACCGCCGCCCTGGTCATCGTGCCGTCCCACTCGGCGAGTGTCCGGACCACCTCCGCCCAAGGCGGGCCGGGCCCCCGGGTCGCCGGTGGAACCCCTGCGGGAACAGGTGAGATTCCGTGGATGGTGAGGCTGTCCACGGGAAGTGGTGCCACGACCGGCTCCTCTCAGCGACCGCTGACCGCCTTGCCCCGCACGGGTTCCACCGGCCACGTAGCACCCGTTCCGACGTACCGGGTGACCCGGAACACCTTCTGATCCACCGCCCTCGTCGTCCCCCATCGCGACGACGGTGAGGCCCCGGCAGACCCGCCGGGGCCTTACTGCATGGCGATTCGCTTCGCGAAGCTTGTCAAATGTATATTCGCGATAACGATCGGCAGGGGGGCGACTCTTTCGCTCGGGTCGCGACGTTTGGTAGCCGTCTGTACGTCGCTGCTCACCCAGGAGGCACGCTGTGTCGTCGGCAACGACGCCAATCCGCTACTCTGCTTCCGGTTTGCGTGGCCCCGTCGTCGTAGACCGCGGCCGCCGCCGAACATCCTCGATCGAACGGTGGTCGGCCGATTAGGCGAAGCGCGAATGACTACAGTTCGATCTTCGATGACTACGACCGTCCCCAGAGAGGCGTCGCCTGAATGAACGCGACTAGCGTCGACGAGGAGTTCAACCCGTCGGTGCATGTGTACGAGCCACACAAGGTGGGACTGCCGCCCCTGCGCCCCTACTTCAAGGCGCTGTGGGAGCGGCGGGAGTTCGCCGCCGAGATGTCCCGGACCGGGATCCGGGCGGCGAACACGAACACCTTCTTCGGCCAGGTCTGGCTGGTGTTGAACCCGCTGATGCTGGCCGGCGTCTACTACATCCTGGTGGAGATCATCTCCGGCGGCGGTAAGGGAGACGGGTCGGCCCGGTTCGCCCACATGTGTGGCGGCCTTTTCGCGTTCTACTACTTCTCCGGTGCGATGACGACGGCCGCCTCGAGCGTGGTGGGCGGCGGCAAGTTGCTGATGAACATGTCGTTCCCCCGGATGCTGCTGCCGCTGTCGGCACTGCGGACCGCGTTCTTCCGGTTCCTGCCGACCCTGATCGTGTACGCGGCCATCCACCTGCTGATGCGGCAGCCGTTGCACTGGGCGATGCTGCTGGCCCCGATCTTCCTGGTCCTGCTGACGATCTTCGCGGCTGGGATGGGGATGATCTTCGCGGCCATCCAGGTCTACTTCCGCGACACCACGAGCTTCCTGCCGTACTTCGTCCGGATCTGGCTCTACCTGTCGCCGGTGCTGTGGTTCGCCGAGGACGCGCCGGAGCGGTTCCGCCGCTTCATCGTCTACAACCCGTTGTACTCGTTGATCGGGGGCTGGACCGATCTGCTGGTGCGGGGCAACATCCCGGACCTGTCGATGTGGATCGGTGGGGTGCTGTGGGCGGCCGCCGCGGCCCTGGTCGGTGCGTTGTTCTTCATGTCGAGGGAGCGTGAGTTCGTTGTCCGTCTCTGAGGCCGAGAAGAAGGCGATGGAGAATAGCCAGCCGGTCCCGGCGGTCAAGGTCCAGGACGTGTCCATCACGTACCGGACCACGTTCGAGCGGGTCCCCACCTTCAAGAGCGCGCTGGTCCGGTTCGGTCGCGGTGAGCGCGCCGTCCGCGAGGTCAAGGCGGTCCAGAACGTCTCGTTCGACGTGAACCACGGCACCACCATCGGCATCATCGGCGCCAACGGCGCCGGCAAGTCCACCCTGATGCGGGCGCTGGCCGGCATCCTGCCGCCGACCGAGGGCCGGATCGAGGTGCACGGCCGGGTCAGCACCCTGCTGTCGCTCGGCGTCGGCTTCAACGCGGCGCTGTCCGGCCGCGAGAACGTCGTGCTCGGTGGTCTGGCCGCGGGCCTGAGCCGCAAGGAGATCCAGGCCCGGTACGAGGAGATCGCCGCCTTCGCCGAGCTCGAGGAGTTCATCGACATGCCGATGCGGACGTACTCGTCCGGCATGTTCAGCCGGCTGGCCTTCTCGGTCGCCGTGCACATGGACCCCGACATCCTGCTGATCGACGAGGCCCTGTCGGCCGGTGACGCGTCCTTCAAACAGAAGGCCGCCGCGAAGATGAAGGAACTGGTCACCAACAGCCGGACCATGTTCCTGGTCAGCCACGCGATGAGCAGCGTCAGGGATCTGTGCAACGACTGCATCTGGCTGCACAAGGGCAAGGTGATGATGCGCGGCGAGCCCAGCGAGGTGATCGCGGCCTACACCAAGTTCCTCCAGGTCGGGGAACAGGACTCCGTCACTCTCGAGGACCTCTGACGATGCGATCCGCCCCGGCACCGGACGTGGGCATCATCACGACCGGCCACGACGTCGCTGACGCACGGCTGCACAAGATCACCGCAGCCCTGCAGCAGCGAGGTCTGCACGTCGAGCTCTGGGGTCTGGGGGACCCGGCCGGCGGGCCCGCCGGGGCGGATGTGCACGCCCGGCTCCGGGGCAGCCTGGCGCGGCGACTCGCCCAGACGGCGGTGCTGCCCTGGCGGACGAAGGCCAAGGTGGTGATGACCGTTGATCCGGACATGATCCCGATCACCCGGCTCGTCGCCAGGCTGCGCGGCCGCAAGATGGTCGCGGACGTGCACGAGGACTACGGCCGGCTGCTGGCCGACCGTGCCTGGGCCAGAGGTCCGGTCGGGCTGCCGGCCCGCCTGATGGTGCTGGCCAGCTCCAAGCTGGCCGCCGGTGCCGACCTGACCGTGGTCGCGGACTCCCACCTGGCGCCGCACCAGGCGAAGAAGCGCCTGGTGGTCACGAACCTGCCGGTCCGCGCCTTCCTGGCCCCCTCCTGCCAGTCCGGCCCCTCCGGGGAGCCGAGGGCGGTGTACGTGGGCGACCTGCGCGAGAGCCGCGGTCTGTTCGACATGGTCGAGGCGATCGCGGCCGCCCCGGGCTGGTCACTGGATCTGGTCGGCCCGGTGGCTCCGGCCGACCGGGACCGGCTGGAGCGCCGGATCGAGCGGGCCGACCTGGCCGGCCGGGTCCGGCTGCACGGACGGCAGCCACCGGCCGCCGCCTGGAAGATCGCCGAGGGAGCCTGGGCCAGCATGGCGCTGTTGCAGGAGACCCCGGCGTTCGTCGAGGCGATGCCGTCCAAGATCTACGAGTACCTCGCCAGCGGGCTGCCGGTGATCTCCACCCGGTTGCCCCGCCAGACGAGGATCATCGAGGAGTCCGGTGGCGGTGTCCTGATCGACAACGTCGCGGAGGCGGCCGAGACGCTGCGCCGCTGGTCCGACGATCCAGGGGAGCTGGAGAAGTTGCGCGACTGCGCGCTCCAGTGGGCCATGGACAACCTGCCCACCATCACGCCGTACGACGAACTGGCCGACGCAATTCAGGACCTGCTGCGAGGAAGTGCATGACCGACGCCCGCCCACACATGCTGTACGTCGCCTGGGGTTATCCGCCCTGCCGAGGCGGCGGTGTCTACCGCGCGCTGGCGACCGCGAATAGGTTCGCCGAGCAAGGCTGGCGCGTCACCGTGCTGACCGCGGACCGCGAGACGTTCCACCGCTTCACCGGCGCCGACCTGACGCTGGAGGAGCGGATCCACCCCGACGTCGAGGTCGTCCGAGTGCCGTTCGAGTGGCCGATCCTGGAAGCCGACCTGCGCCGCTGGTCCCGGTCCCGGGCCAAGAACCCCAAGCTGTGGGCCAAGATGCGGACCAAGCGCGACCAGATTCCCTTCCCGGAAACGGGATACGGGCCGTGGCGCAGCACGATCGAGAAGGCCGCCGAGCGGATCCACAAGGCCAACAAGGTGGACCTGACGGTCGCCACGGCCAACCCGCACGTGGCCTTCACCGCGGCCTACCACCTGCACGAGAAGTTCAAGGTGCAGTACGTGATGGACTACCGCGACGCCTGGCTGCTGGACGTCTTCAGCGGCGACCGGCTGCACGAGCCGAAGAGCCGCGCGGCCCGGTGGGAGCGCAAGCTGGTGCAGTCCGCCCGGGAGGTCTGGTTCGTCAACGACCCGATCCTCGAGTGGCACCAGAAGCTCTACCCCGAGCACGCCGCCAAGATGCACACGGTGGCCAACGGGTTCGACCCCGACCTGGTGCCGGACACCCAGGACCGTGGCCCGGTCGCCGACAAGCCGCTCGTCTTCGGGTATGTCGGCACTGTCTCGCCGAAGGTCCCGCTGGCCGACTTCGTCAAGGGCTGGCAGCTGGCCAAGGAGCAGTCCGAGGACCTGCGTGACGCCAAGGCGAAGATTCACGGCTACCTCGGGTACTACGCCCAGCCGCGCGCGGACATGCTCGCGATCATCGAGGCGGCCGCCGACGACGGGGTCAGCTACGAGGGCCCGGTCGGCAAGGCCGAGATCGCCCGTGCGTACGACGAGTTCGACGTCCAGCTGCTGATGCTGGGCAAGGGCCGCTACGTCACCAGCGGCAAGGTCTTCGAGTACCTCGCCACCGGGTTGCCGATCGTCTCGGTGCACGACCCGGTGAACGCGGCGTCCGACGTACTGCGCGGGCATCCGCTCTGGTTCCCGGTGAAGGATCTGGAACCCGAGTCGATCGCCGAAGCACTGGTGGAGGCGGCCCGCTCCGCGCGCACCGCCGACGAGGGCATCCGGGCGAAGGCCCGGGAGTTCGGCGCCGGCTACCGGCGCGACCTGCAGCTGGATCCGCGGATCGAGGCGCTCGGTGCGCTGGTAGGGGCGGTGGCCTGAGATGAAGGTTGTGCTGCTCAGCACCCGCCGGCTTCCTCCGGCGTACTTCGACACTGTCCGCGCCGACCTGGGCGGCCGCCCGGACGTCGGCCTCGACGTGGTGGCGTGGGTTCCGCCGGCCGGTCCGGTCGACGGGCTGGTCGAGAGCTTCACGCTGATCGGCCCGGGCAAGATGCCGGTCGAGACGGTGCCGCCTGCCGTACCGGCGGACAGCGCGTCCACCCCGCCCGCCGATGCCGAGGCCGTTCCCGCCGACGTCAGCGAGGCCACCAAGGCTCCCGCTCCGGAGGCTGTCGCCGAGCCGGAGCCGGAGCCGGAGCCGGAGCCGGAACCCGCGCCCGCGGCGGCGAAGCCGCGGCCGACCGGCGCCAAGCGGGTCGTCAAGGCCGTGCAGTGGCGGTACCGCCGGCTGCGCCGGGCCGGTGGCAAGGTGCTGCCCAAGTCGATCAAGAAGGCGGCGCCGATCCGCAAGCTGACCGCCAACCGGCGCGGCAACGACCTGTCCAAGAACTACTGGACCCGGGTGCAGAGCCGGCCGGACGTGATGAAGGTCGTCGAGCAGGCCGATGTCGTGATCGCGCTGGACGCCGGTTCGATCTGGGCCGGCTGGCAGCTCGGCCAGCGCAGGACCGACACCCCGGTGGTGCTCGGGCTGCCCGCGGCTCGTCGTGAGCTGGACCGGCTCGTCGGGGCGGGGAATGGGTGAGTGAGGTCAGGTCAGAGCGGAGGGGTGCGGTGGCTGTGACCGCCCCCCGCTCCCTTCGCGACCACCTGCCGGCTCCGCTCGCCCGGACCGCGGGTGCGGTCCGGCGACGGCTGGTGGGCCTGCGCTACTCGTACGCGCAACTGCCCGCCTTCCCGCAGGTCTCGAACGACCCGGTCCGGCTGTTCGTCGGACCGACCAACTCGGCCGGCCAGGGTTACGCCTGGGCACGGTCTGCCCGCACTCTTCCCGGGGTGAACGCCGTGTCGTTCTCGGTGCACCGCCGGGGGCAGTTCCTGTTCGCCGACGACTACGGCGTACCGCTGTCCTGGTTCGGGCAGCCGCGGTGGCAGCGGGCCCAGGAGCAGCACGTCCTGGGCTCCTACACGCATGTCCTGATCGAGTCGCTGCGCCCGCTGTTCGGCGCGCGCGGCATCCTGGACGCGTCCGGCGAGATCAACCGGCTGGTGGAGTCAGGGATCAACACCGGGCTCGTCTTCCACGGCTCCGACATCCGGCTGCCCAGCAGGCACGCGAGGCGCGAGCGCTGGTCGCCGTTCAAGCCCGGTGACGACCTGACCGACCGGCTGGAGGCGCAGGCGAGCCGGTTCGCCGCGATCGTGGCGGACGCGGGGGTCCCGGTGTTCGTATCCACGGTCGACCTGCTGGACGACGTACCGACCGCCCATTGGTTACCGGTGGCGATCGATCCGGAGCCATGGCAGCGGGCGGCTCGTCCTTTGTTCTCGGGCGACCGCCCGATCGTCGTTCACGTGCCGTCGAACCCGCAGCTCAAGGGCACCGCGCGGATCGACGAGGTGCTGACCGGCCTGGCCGACCAGGGCCTGGTCGACTACCGCCGGGTCAGCGGCGTCACCCACGAGCAGATGCCCGCCGTGATCGGCGAGGCCGACATCGTCATCGACCAACTGCAGATGGGCCTGTACGGCGTCGCCGCCTGCGAGGCGCTCGCGGCGGGCCGGGTGGTGGTCTCGTACGTCGGTTCGGTGGTTCGCGACCGGATGCGTAGTCTGACCGGGCGCGAGGTGCCGATCGTCGAGGCGGATCCCGATTCGCTCGGCGCGGTCCTCGCCGACCTGCTCTCCGACCGTGCCGCGGCCGCCGAGCTGGCCGCCGCCGGCCCCGGCTACGTGGCGGAACTGCACGACGGGCGGCGCTCCGCCCAGGCACTCACTGATTGGCTGACTTCGAAGGAGAACGTGTGACGTCCCGGATCGCAGCTTCGGCTGACGTCGACGAGACCGCCGTCATCGGCGACGGATCGTCCGTCTGGAACCTCTCCCAGATCCGCGAGAACGCGGTGCTCGGGACCAACTGCATCGTCGGCCGCGGCGCGTACGTCGGTACCGGGGTGCGGATCGGGAACAACTGCAAGATCCAGAACGACGCCCTGGTCTACGAGCCGGCCGTGCTCGAGGACGGCGTCTTCATCGGTCCGGCCGTGGTGCTGACCAACGACCAGTTCCCGCGCGCGATCAACCCGGACGGCAGCCTGAAGAGCGCCTCCGACTGGGAGGCCGTCGGCGTGACGCTACGGCAGGGCAGCGCGGTCGGCGCCCGCTCGGTCTGCGTGGCCCCGGTCACGATCGGCCGCTGGGCCACGGTCGCCGCGGGTGCGGTGGTCACCAAGGACGTGCCAGACTTCGCGCTGGTCGCCGGGGTCCCGGCCCGCCGGATCAAGTGGGTCGGCAAGGCAGGTGTCCCGTTGCTGGAGGTGGGCGACGGCGAGTGGAAGTGCCCGAGCTCGGGCGAGATGTACATCGAAACCGATGGACGGCTGCGGCCGGCCGACGAAACTCTGGAGGAGAACTGATGGTGCAGCCGATTCCGGCCGCGAAGCCGATCATCGGGCAGGAGGAGCGGGAGGCAGTCGACCGTGTGATGCGCAGCGGAATGCTCGCCCAGGGTCCTGAGGTCGCTTCGTTCGAGCAGGAGTTCGGCGCAGCGCTGGTCTCCGGCCGAGCCTGCGTCGCGACCAACTCGGGCACCTCGGGTCTGCACCTCGGCCTGCTGGCCGCGGGCATCGGCCCCGGTGACGAGGTGATCGTCCCGTCCTTCACCTTCGCGGCGACCGCCAACAGCGTCGCCCTCACCGGCGCGACCCCGGTCTTCGCCGACATCGAGCCGACCTACTTCTGCCTCAGCCCGGCCGCCGTCGAGGCCGCCGTGACCGAGAAGACCAAGGCGATCATGCCGGTGCACCTGTTCGGTCACCCGGCCAACCTGACCGAGCTGCAGGCCGTCGCGGACAAGCACGGCCTGATGATCTTCGAGGACGCCGCGCAGGCGCACGGCGCGACCTGGAACGGCGCGCAGGTCGGCACCTTCGGCGAGTTCGCCATGTTCAGCCTCTACCCGACCAAGAACATGACGTCCGGTGAGGGCGGCATGAACTCGGTCGCGAACGCCGACATCGAGCGCCGGATGCGGCTGCTGCGCAACCAGGGCATGCTCAAGCAGTACGAGAACGAGCTCGTCGGCGTGAACAACCGGATGACGGACCTGCACGCGGCCATCGGCCGGGTGCAGCTGACCAAGGTGGCCGGCTGGACCAAGCAGCGGCAGGAGAACGCGACCTTCCTGGACGCGAACCTGCGCGGCGTGGCCGTGCCGACCGTGGCGCCCGAGGCGACGCACGTCTACCACCAGTACACGATCCGGGTGACCGAGGACCGCGACGGCTTCGCCGACGCGCTCCGCAACGAGCACGGCGTCGGCTGCGGCGTCTACTACCCGATCCCGAACCACCGGCTGCCCTCGTTCAAGCGCGAGCTGGACCTGCCGGAGACCGAGAAGGCCGCGGCCGAGGTGCTCTCGCTGCCCGTCCACCCATCGCTGTCCGAGGAAGATCTCGACCGCATCGTGACCGCGGTCGCGACCGTCGCGAAGGCTGGTGCCTGAGATGGCTAACCTGCGAGCCGGACTGATCGGTCTGGGCATGATGGGCCGGCACCACGCCCGCGTGCTCGGTTCCCTGGAAGGCGTCGACCTGGTCGCCGTCGCGGACCCGGGTGGCGACAAGCACGGCGTGGCCAACGGCCTGCCGGTGCACGAGAACGTCGAGCAGCTGATCGAGGCCGGCATCGACTACTGCATGGTCGCGGTGCCGACGCAGTACCACACCGAGATCGCCAAGACGCTCGCCGAGGCCGGCGTGCACGCGATGATCGAGAAGCCGCTGGCCGGCTCCTCGGCGGAGGCGGCGGAGATCGCCAAGGCCTTCGAGGCGGCCGGCGTGATCGGCGCGGTCGGCCACATCGAGCGGTACAACCCGGCGCTGCAGGCGCTGCGGGTGCGGCTGGAGGCCGGCGAGCTCGGCGAGATCTACCAGATCACCACCCGCCGGCAGGGTCCGTTCCCGGCCCGGATCGCCGACGTCGGCGTGGTGCTCGACCTGGCCACCCACGACATCGACCTGACGGCGTGGGTGACCCAGTCGCCGTTCGCCTCGGTGTCCGCGCAGAGCGCGCACAAGAGCGGCCGGCAGTACGAGGACCTGATCGCCGTCACCGGCATGCTGCAGGACGGCACCGTGTCCAGCCACCTGGTCAACTGGCTGTCCCCGATGAAGGAGCGCCTCACCGTCGTCACGGGTGAGCGCGGCGCCTTCATCGCCGACACCCTGCTCGCCGACCTGTCGTTCCACGCCAACGGCACCGTGCAGACCGCCTGGGACGACGTCGCGCACTTCCGCGGTGTCAGCGAGGGCGACATGATCCGCTACGCGATCGCCAAGCCCGAGCCGCTGAGGGCCGAGCACGAGGCGTTCCGCGACGCGATCCTGGGCAAGGAGACGGACATCGTCACCCTGCAGCAGGGTCTGGCCACGGTCGTCGTCGCCGAGGCCGTCATCCAGTCCGCGGCCGAGGACGGCCGGTCGGTCCGGCTGACCGACGCTCTCAACGGCGTGCTCGAGAGTGCTGGAGCCGCGCAGTCATGAAGGTCCTGAGCGTCGTCGGGGCGCGCCCGCAGTTCGTGAAGCTCGCCCCGGTGTCGGAGGCGTTCGCCGCCACCGAGCATCAGCACGTCATCGTGCACACGGGTCAGCACTACGACGCCAAGATGTCCGACGTCTTCTTCGCCGATCTGAAGATCCCCGCTCCCGACGTCCACCTGGGCGTCGGGTCGGGCAGTCACGGTGTCCAGACCGGCGCGATGCTGTCCGCGATGGACGCGGTGCTGGACGAGCACCGGCCGGATTGGGTGCTCGTCTACGGCGACACCAACTCCACCCTGGCCGGCACGCTGTCCGCGGTGAAGATGCACCTGCCGGTGGCTCACCTCGAGGCCGGCCTGCGCTCCTTCAACCGGTCGATGCCGGAGGAACACAACCGGGTGCTCACAGACCACGCGGCGGACCTACTGCTCGCCCCGACCCAGGTCGCGATGGACCACCTGGCCAACGAGGGCCTGAAGGACCGCGCCAGGCAGGTCGGCGACGTCATGACCGATGTCTGCTTCCGGGTCCGCGACGCGGTCAAGGACGAGCCGCTCGACCTGCCCGACGGCCTGAAGCGCGGCGAGTACCTGGTCTCCACCATTCACCGGGCCGACAACACCGACGACCCGGAGCAGTTGGCCGCGATCGTCGACGGGCTGGCCTCGCTCGACACCCCGGTGCTGCTGCTGGCCCACCCGCGGCTGGTCGCGCGTTGTGCCGAGTTCGGCATCAAGCTCGAGCGTCCGGGTGGTTCGCTGCACACCGCCGAGCCGCTGGCCTACCCGCAGATGGTCGCGGCGGTGCTCGGCTCGGTCGGCGTGGTGACGGACTCGGGCGGCCTGCAGAAGGAGGCCTTCCTGCTCGGCACCCCGTGTACGACGCTGCGCACGGAGACCGAGTGGACCGAGACGCTCGAGGACGGATGGAACATCCTCACCACCGACCTCACCAAGCTGCCCGAGGTGGCTGTGCGGCCGGTGCCGACGAGCGAGCAGGCCGCGCCGTACGGCGACGGCCAGGCGGCGGGTCGCGTCGTCTCCGCCCTCGCGGGGTAGCGACATGACGAAGGCCGCCGAGGAGAAGGAAGAGGGACAGGTCCGGGCCGCGCCCGCGCCGCTGGCTCATGACGAGCCGCCGGCGCCGGTGCCGGTGCCGGCGGATCCTGCCGCACCGCCGGCCACCCGGAAGCGGTTGCCGAGGGTCGAGTCGCTCACCGGTCTGCGCTGGTGGGCGGCGTTCTTCGTGTTCACCCACCACATGACGAACCTGGCGCCGCTGCCGATCTACAAGTTCCTCAAGTTCGGCACCTCCGGCGTGACCTTCTTCTTCGTCCTCTCCGGCTTCGTGCTGACCTGGTCGGCGCAGCCCGGGACGAAGGTCCGGACCTTCTACCGGCGCCGGTTCGCCCGGATCTGGCCGGCGCACGCCGTCGCCCTGCTGGCGGCGGTGTTCGTCTTCTACCGGATCCACCCGGACCCGGCGATGAGCTGGATCAAGCCCTTCGACATCGGCATCCTGCTGCTCTCGGTGGTGCTGCTGCACGGCTGGTCGAATGACCCGACCATCCTGTACTCCGGCAACCCGGCGTCGTGGACGCTGTCGGTGGAGGCGTTCTTCTACGCCTACTTCCCGTTCTTGCAGCGGGCCACGGTCCGGCTGAAGACGGCCGGCGGCCTGGTGATGTGCGTCGTGGTGGTGGCGCTCGGCGGCGCCTACCGGCTGGCGCTGTACAAGTGGCCGGACACCGTCCCGGTGCTGCCGCAGCCGGTGCTGCACTCGGTCGCGTTCATCTTCGGCATCGGCCTGGCCATCGCGCTGCGGTCGGGCTGGCGGCCGCGCTTCCCGTTCTGGCTGGCGTTCGCGATCTTTGCCGTTGGCATCTACACCCTGTACTACTCCGGCGAGCACCGGACGGTCCCGTTCGCCACCACCATGGCTCTGACCCAGAAGGAGATCCTGACCGTCCTGTACGGCCTGATGATCCTCGCGGTCGCGTCCCGGGACATGCGCGGCGGCAGGTCGTTGCTGCGCAGCCGCCCGCTGGTCGCGCTCGGTCAGTGGTCCTACTCCTTCTACCTCGTGCACGCGACGATCCTCTACGCGATCCGTGAGTTCCACGGCCTCGCGGGCCCCGTCGGCTGGTCGAACCTGACCTGGTACGCCGGTGTTCTCGTGCTCTCGATATTCGCCTCCTGGCTGCTCTACAAGTTCGTCGAACACCCGCTGGAGCGGCGCCTCAGAGGTCCCCGATGATGACTGATTCATACCTAGTGGAGTTCCCGTGCGAGTAGCAGTAATTGCCTTAGGCAAGATCGGGCTGCCGTTGGCGGTCCAGTTCGCGGCCAAGGGCCACCAAGTGGTCGGCGTCGACATCAACCAGGCCACCGTCGATCAGGTCAATGCCGGACAGGAGCCGTTCCCGGGTGAGGCCCACCTGGCCGAGCTGCTGGGCGAGACGGTCGGCGACGGCCGGCTGCGGGCTACCACCGACTACGCGGACGCCATCCCCGGCAGCGACGCCGTCGTCATCGTCGTACCTCTGTTCGTGGACGAGCAGACCGGCGAGCCGGAGTTCGGCTGGATGGAGAATGCGACCCGCTCGCTGGCCGAGAACCTGACCCCGGGCACCCTGGTCAGCTACGAGACCACGTTGCCGGTCGGCACCACCCGGAACCGCTGGAAGCCGCTGATCGAGGAGGTCTCCGGCCTGGTCGAGGGCCAGGACTTCCACCTGGTCTTCTCGCCGGAGCGCGTCCTCACCGGCCGCGTCTTCGCGGACCTGCGCAAGTACCCGAAGCTGGTCGGCGGCCTGTCCGAGGAAGGCGCCAAGCGGGCGATCTCCTTCTACGAGGCCGTGCTGGACTTCGACGAGCGCGCCGACCTCGAGCGCGGCAACGGTGTCTGGGACCTGGGTTCGGCCGAGGCGGCCGAGCTGGCCAAGCTGGCGGAGACCACCTACCGCGACGTCAACATCGGCCTGGCGAACCAGTTCGCCCGGTTCGCCGGCGCGAACGGCATCGACGTGCACCAGGTGATCGAGGCGTCGAACTCGCAGCCGTACAGCCACATCCACCGGCCCGGCATCGCCGTCGGCGGCCACTGCATCCCGGTCTACCCGCGGCTGTACCTGTGGACCGACCCGGAGGCGACTGTCGTCCGCGCCGCCCGTGAGGCGAACCTCGGCATGCCCGACTACACCATCGGTCTGCTCGAGGGCGCGTACGGCGACCTGGCCGGCGCCCGGGTGGTCGTGCTGGGCGCGGCCTACCGTGGAGCCGTGAAGGAGACCGCGTTCTCCGGCGTCTTCCCGACCGTCGAGGCGCTGAAGGCGCGCGGCGCCGAGGTGTTCGTGCACGACCCGATGTACACCGACGAGGAGCTGCAGCGCCTCGGCTTCGCCCCGTTCCACCTGGGTGAGGCGGTCGACGCGGCCGTGCTGCAGGCCGACCACCCGGAGTACAAGGAGCTGACCCCGGCCGAGCTGACCGGCATCAAGGTTCTCGTCGACGGTCGCGACAGCACCGACCCGGCTCGCTGGGCGGGTGTCCGTCGAATCGTGATCGGAAGGTCGGTGCGTCTGTGACGAGGTCCCCGGGAGATCTGCGGGTGGTGATGCTCGTCGCGAACGAGGTCACCAACGACAGCCGGGTCCGTAAAGAGGCTGCAGCCCTGACCGAGGCCGGAGTACAGGTGACTGTGCTCGGGATCTCGATCGGTGAGCAGTCGCGGGAGATGCTCGACGGCGCGATGGTCGTCCGGGTGGCGGTCCCGTTCACCCTGCGCGAGGAACGGATCTTCAACCGCGCCAGGCGGCGGAACTGGCGTCCGCCGCTGGTCGGCTATCCGTCCCGGCGCGCCATGATGGCCCGGAGCCAGCGGGTGCAGGCCGGTCTTCGGGAGCTCAAGTCCGACTCCGGTCATGCGATGAATGCCAAGCGGCCGGGTGCGGTCGGCGACCTGGCGTTCAAGGCCGGCGTTTTCGCTCGGCTGCTTCGGCGGGTCGGTTGGCAGACGGCACAGCAGGGCATCAAGGTCCGCAAGGGCGTCGGTCTTGGGCTGGACAAGCCGTTCCGGTTCGGCTGGCGCGCCTACGATGGCGTGAACCACCGGATCACCTGGCCGGCTCGCTGGCGCCGGGTGCACCCGGAGGCGATCGACCTCGAGATCGCGTTCGGCGACCTGGTCGACCGGCTCGAGCCGGACGTCGTGCACGCGCACGACATGCACGTGATCGGGGTGGCCACCCGTGCGGCCGGCCGCGCGAAGCTGCGGGGCAAGGACCTGAAGGTGATCTACGACGCGCACGAGTACGTGCCCGGCATCGCCCGGTACGGCGCCCGCACGCGCAAGTACATCGCCGCCTGGGCGAACCACGAGCGGGAGTACATCGGTGCCGCCGACCGGGTGATCACCGTCAGTTCGGCGATCGCGGACCGGCTGGAGAACGAGCACAAGCTGCCGCGCAAGCCCGAGGTCATCCTCAACACGCCGGACATCCCGGAGTCGGTCGAGATCGAGCGGGACATCCGGGCCAAGGTCCGGCTGCCCGCCGACGTGCCGCTGCTGGTCTACAGCGGCGGGATCACCCCGGTCCGGGGGATCGAGACCGCTATCGAGGCGCTGCCGGAGATGCCGGGCGTGCACCTGGCCGTGGTCTGCGTGCCGTCGACGATCCAGCCGGTCGTCGACACCCTGCGCACCCTCGCCGCCGAGCTCGGGGTCGAGGACCGGGTGCACTACCTGAACCCGGTCGCGCCGCAGAACGTGAGCGCGTTCCTCGCCACGGCGGACGCCGGCCTCATCCCGATGCTGCGCGCCCCCAACCACGAGATGGCGATGCCGAACAAGCTGTTCGAGTACAGCCTGGGCGGTCTGCCCGTGCTGGTCAGCGACATGGCCAGCATGAAGGAGTTCGTCACCCGGACCGGGATCGGCGAGGTCTTCCAGGCCGGGAACAGTGCCGACCTGGCCAAGCAGGCGAAGCTGCTGCTGAGCCGGCCCGACACGTACCGCGAACGGCTCGCCGACCCGGTGTTCCAGCGCGAGGCGGCGTGGAGTGGGCAGGCCGACAAGCTGCGCACGCTCTACACCGACCTGCTGGGCCGTGACCTCGAGCCGACTCCGGACACGTCGCCCGACTCGGTCGGACGGCGGCTGCTGATCGGACCGGTCAACAGCGCCGGGCAGGCGTACCTGTGGACCACCGCGCTGACTCGCGAGGTGCCGGAGATCGCGGCCGAGTCGCTGACCACCGGTAGCGGCACGTACGACTTCAAGGTGCACCGCACCGGGACATACGAGCAGTACCGCAGTGACCTTCGCTGGCAGCTCGAGACGACCTCCTGGGTGCTGCAGAACGTGACCCACGTGCTGTTCGAGGCAGGCCGGCCGATGTTCGGTCAGCTGCCCGGCCAGCTCTGGGCGCAGGACGTGGCGATGCTCGACGCGTCCAACATCAAGCACGGCCTGATCTTCCACGGCTCCGAGGTGCGCGACCCGGCCCGGCACCGCGCGAAGTACCAGTTCTCGCCGTTTGCGGACCGGACCGACGAGCTCACCATCCGGCTGCAGGCGGCCAACGACCTGCTCCGCCAGCACCTGGTCGGCTACGAGGGCAGCCGGTTCGTCACCACGCCGGACCTGCTCGAGTACGTCGAGGACAGCGTGTGGCTGCCGGTCGTGGTGAACCCGGACCAGCTGGCGTCGACGGCGCCGGTGCTGGACCGGGAGGTGCCGGTGGTGCTGCACGCGCCGTCGGCGAGTGCGCTGAAGGGTTCGGCGTTCGTCGACCCCGTGCTGACCGCGCTGGATGCCAAGGGCGTGATCAGGTACGAGCGGGTCCAGGGTGTTCCGCACTCGGAACTGGTCGAGCTGATCAAGAACGTCGACATCGTGGTCGACCAGCTGCTGCTCGGTTCGTACGGCGTCTTCGCGTGCGAGTCGATGGCGGCGGGCCGGGTCACGGTCGGCCACGTCGCGGACCACGTCCGGGACCTGCTGCCGACGGAGCTACCGATCGTGGAGTCGAACCCGGACGACCTGGCCGAGGTGATCGAGCGGCTGATCGACGAGCGTGAGGAAGCCCGCAAGCTCGCCGACGCCGGACCGCGATACATCCGGGAAGTGCACGACGGCCGCAAGTCGGTCGAGGCGCTGCTTCCCTTCCTGGGTGGCCGATGAAGCAGGCTGGATGGCCGATGAGTCTCGGCGGACGGTGAGATGCGGATCCTGATGCTGGCGCAGTCCCCGATCGCCGGGGACTCGCGCATCCTGCGGGAAGCGGCGGCGCTGACCGCGACCGGCCACACGGTTCACGTGGTCGGTCGCGATGTGCCGGACGCCTTCCTGGCCGATCACGGTGAGCTGGGAGCCGGCGCGAGCGTCGAGTCCGTCTCGCGTTCAGCCGGCCTCCGGGGCAGCGGGACCGGGCCGGTGGTCGGACACGGACGGCGTGGGATCAAGGTGCTCGGTCAGCGGATGGTCAGGTGGCTCCTGCTGCCCGAGCACCGGCTGCGCACCGAGAAGCAATGGCGTACCGCGGCCGCGGCGAAGCTGGCCAAGTTCGAGCCGTTCGAGGTCGTGCACGCGCACGACTTCAACACCCTCGAGCTGGCCGCGGAGTACGCCGGGAAGTGGTCGGCGAAGCTCGTCTACGACAGCCACGAACTCTGGTTCGACCGTGCCCTTCCCGGTCGCCCGACTCCGCTCTGGCGGATTCGTGGTCGTCGCTTCGAGACCGCGCTCGCCCAGCGGGCGGTGGTCGTCTTCACCGTCAGCGACGGGATCGCGCAACGGCTGCGGGAGCGAGGGCTGTCCGACGTCCGCGTCGTGCGGAACACCTTCCCGCGGGCCGAGGTCCCGGCCGAACTGCCTGACACCCCGGCTGGTCTGCTCTACGCGGGACGGGTCGGGGCCGGGCGTGATCTCCCGACCGTCGTCGAGGCTGCTCGGTTGCTGGCGCCGTTCCGCACCCTCTTGATGGGATCTGTGGACCCGAATTACCGGCTCGACCTGGGTGGCGTCGAGAAGGTGCCGGAGACTTCGATCGACGAGGTTGACCGGGTCCTGCAGGAGTCCGGTATCTCCCTGGTCACCCTGACCAACACCTGCGAGAACCACCGCTTGGCCCTGCCGAACAAGCTCTTCCACGCGGTCCGGGCGGGTGTCCCCGTGGTGGCCGCCGATCTGCCCGAGCTGCGGGCTGTGATCACGAAATACCACCTCGGCACGTTGTACGAGCCGGGCAACGCGGAATCCCTGGCGGCGGCGGTTCGTGCTGTCATCGCGGACTACCCGGGGTACGTGAGCGCAGTACGGGCGGCCGGTGACGAGCTGAACTGGGATCGCGACGCGGACCAGCTGGTCACCGCTTATGCGGCGCTGGCGAAACCACCGGCGAACGCCTCCAACTGATCGTCCAGGGGAAAGGCCCCGGCTCTCCAGAACTCTTGGGGGCCGGGGCCTATCTCGTTGTGGTACAGGTCAGCGCGAGGCTTGGACGAACTGCTCCATCAACTTGGCCGGGTCCTTCTCGGGCTCCGGCTGCGCCAGCCGGGTGGCCGGGATCCTTGGCTGCGGAGTCTTCGGGGTGTTGAGGCTGGTGGTGGCGCCGGTGAGCGGCAACGTCAGCGATGAATTGGACGGACCATCGTGATAGTCGCACCAGTGAAGGGGATCGACGGGTTGTCGAGCTCCACGGTGAGCACCAGGCCGAGGCGGTGGCCGGCCGCGAACACCACGTCGTCCGCGTTCAGCTCGAAGCTGAGGTCGTACCACATGCCTGACTGCAGGGACTCCTTGCGGTCCAGCGACTTGTAGTGGCCGACGTCCGCGAGCGTCCGGACCACCACGGAGGTGTCCGACACGGCCGTGTTGAGCTGGGTCTCGGCGTAGCACCCGATGTCGAGCGTGTTGCCGTCACCCCAGCACTTGCTGGTGTTCGGGATGTTCGACACGCTCGTGTAGCGGTTCGCCGTACCGTAGTCGACCAGCCGCGCTTTGATGCCTGCGGCAACCTTGTTGACCTGGACCCGGACCGACACCTTGCCGGTGCCGGAGAAGCTGACCGGGTCACTCGTCGCCGCGGCGATCGAGAGGCCGCCGGTGTTCGCATTCAGCGGCTTGCTCAGGTTCAGCTTGGTGTTCTTCACCCCGGCGGCGGGCCAGCGGGCCTCGTCGACGAACGAGCCGTCCTCGCGCTGCACCGTGGCCTGCGGCGTCCTGAGCAACACCCACCACCCCTGTCAGCACAGATCTCACCCGCCCGATCACTTTCCGTACAACTCACGGGGAAGAACTTCGAGTACTCCGCCCCACGCCACTCCTCCGTCGCCGCTCAGCGAATGCCAGGTGACCGCAGTGGAGCCAGTGACCAGCCGACAGGCCCCGAGGTAATTACCAGGCCGCCGCCAAGTGGCCAGGCGGCCGAAGCCTCACAAGAAGTCCCCCCGAACTGCCGTAGTGGCATCGCTGTACCGACCGACAGGAAGAGGTCGCCGACGCCGTCCACCTCCACGCCTACCGAGGCGGTTGAGATGCACAGAGGACCCAGTACTTCCTGTGCTTCCGTACGCCGCTCGCCCGTCCTCAGCAATTGCCAGGCACACGCGGTCAGGTGGCTGCGGATGGTTCGCTGCGCCGGCGGCTCGCCGGGCGGGGTGTGGTTCGCGAGGAAATCGATCAAGCGCGGCGGAAGTGAAGCGGGCAGTATCAGGGCATGGAGGACGCGTTCGGGAGGTTTGTCGAGGTGCTTGCGGGCTGCCTTGATGAGCCGGGGGTGTCGGGGGACGAACTGGCCGCCAGGTTGCATCTGTCGCGTTCTCAGTTTGATCGGGTGGTTGGTGCGGCGGCGGGTGAGGCTCCGGATCGGCTCAGGCGGCGGGTGTTGTTGGAGCGGGCCGCGTTCAAGCTCAGGACGACTGGCACCGGCGTGCTGGATGTGGCTGTGGAGGCGGGCTACTCGTCGCATGAGGCGTTCACGCGGGCCTTTGGGAGAGCATTCGGTACTGCGCCCGCGGTGTGGCGGGGGTCGGCGGCTGGGTTCTTGCTGGCGGCTCCGAATGACGTGCATTTCTATCCACCCGGCGGCCTTCGGTTGCCCGCGCGGAGGCAGGTGAGGTCGATGAACTTCGTCCCTGGTCTGATCGAGCACCATGTGGCCGTGGTCGGGCGGTTGCTCGACGCCGCGGCCCAGCGGGATCCGGCGCTGGAGGCTCAGCTGGACAAGCCGATCGAGCTGTCTGTGCTGAGCATCGACGTCGATCCGACGGTCAGGTCGCTGCTGGCCCGGTTGGTCGGGCAGTTGGAGATGTGGACCTGCGCGATGGCGAACGAGCCGTACGACGTCACCCAGGAGCGCGAGCGGACCCTCGAGGAGTTGCGCGAGCAGTTGGACCGGGTCGGGCCGGCGTTCGTCGCGACGGTGCGGCGGATCGATGCCGAGGATCGTTTCGACGAGACGTTCGTCGACGTCACCGGCGGTGACCCCTACGTCTTCACCGCTGCCGGCATGATCGCGCACATCCTCACCTACGCCGCCTACCGCCGCACCCTCGTCGTCGGCGCGCTCGCCGCCCTGGGAGCAGACGTCGAAGACGACCCACTCGCCTGGTTCAACCCATCACCCTGAACCGCGTCCTGGGCTCACCGCATCAACCTGAGCCGGGTCTCTGCGACGGTGATGTCGAGGCGCTGGCCCCAGGTGATCGTCAGGGTGTCCGACTCGATGCCGTCGCCGAAGACGACCAGGTCGGCCTCGGCGGTCACGGTCAGCCGATCTTCCAACGACAGCAGGCCTTCCGTGCAGCTCGTGCCGGTCGCCGGCGACGGCCACGCCTCTCGCACGAACCAGCACAATGCACGCTCTGTTGCCAAGGGCAACCGCAGCCTGCTCCCGCGCTCCTGCCACGCCGACCGGCACCACCCCGTGGAACCTGTTCCGGTGCCGACCAGCAGACCACTCGACGACTGCCTCTCCTCGAGCCCCTCGGGTGACGCCAGCCGGTACCGCGCCGACTGGTGGCTTCGATGCCCGACGTACACCTCGTTCAAAGCAAGCAACGTCTGCCCGTCATCGGTGCTCGCGGCAACCATCGTCCGCTCCTCGACGGTGCTCGACCGCAGCAGATCCGGTACTGCGGCCGGCTCGTGCGGCACCAGTACTCCGGGGTTGCGCCCGGGCTCGGGGTTGACCCCGATCACCGGCTGCCCGTCGAGGTACTTCGCCGCGTTCGCGACCAGCCCGTCCTGCCCGACCGCGATCACCAGATCCTCGGGCCCGAAGACGAACCGGTCGAGATCGTTGCGCTCAGCAACAGCTCGCCGCCAGTCCAGTGGGATCGAGGCGGACACCGTCGCCAGCGCCTCCTGCTGGGCCTGGTGACGCGCGTCCAGTTCGGCCAGGTCGCGCCCGCGGCTGGACAGGAAGAAGCCGGCCTGCTGGCGGGTGCCGTGCCGGGCGATGAGCTCGGTGAGCTCTGTCGCCCGGTGTACGACGACCGCCCGCGGTGGCAGGCTCATGCCCGGTCCCCGGCCGTCAGCTTGGTCAGCAGCGGGGTGATCAGGTCGGGCGTCAGGTTGAGCGTGCCGATCTCCGGCAGTGCGCCCTGCTTGATCGCCATCGCCAGGATCATCCCCTGGTCCAGCTCCGCGTAGGCCTCCAGCAGCGCCTTCTCGGCCGCGGCCTCGGCGGAACCGATCACCCGCTTCGCGTCAGCGTCGGCCTCGGCCAGCGACCGCCGCCGACCGGCCGCAGCCTCGGTCTCGATCCGCCCGGCAGCGGCAGCCTCGGTCGCGCGCTGGCGCTCGTTCTGCCCCTTCTGGGTGACCAGTTGTTCCTCGCGCCGCGTCAGCTCGATCTGGTTCTGCAGTTCGTTCTCGGCGATCGACCGCTCCCGCTCGACGGCCATCGCCCGCCGCTCGTACGTCGCCTTGTCCGCGGCCTGTTGGACCATCTCCCGGGTGGGAGTCTGCAGTGCGCGTTCCACGTCACTCTCGGCCCGTACTGCGACCACGCGGACGTCCTCCACGCCAATCCCGAGTCCTGTGAGCCGCTGGTCCTCGCGCAGCCCGGTGCTCATCGCCAGCCGGAGCGAGGCCATCCCCTCGGAGAGTGCCTGGGTGAGGTTCAGCCGGGCCAGCAGGTCGAGCGCGGTCTGCTGCGCGAGCTCGGTCAGCAGACCCCCGAGCTGCTCCAGCGGAGTGGCTCGCCACAGACCGGTGTCCGGGTCGATCCCGAAGTCGAGCCGGGTCGAGGCGAGTGCCGGGTCGGTCACCCGGTACGTCACAGTCGCCTGCACCACGACGTCCTGGAAGTCCAGGGTCCGGCCGTGGAACAGCAACGGCTGCTCGCGGTCGTCGATCGGGACCTCGCTCAGGGACGAGTTCAGCGCCCGGAACCAGAACGCCTGGCCGGCGCCGTCGTGCGCGACCTTGCCGTTGCGCAGGTGCCGTACGTGGGTGGTGGGGTTGGCCCGCAGGTGGCTGATGAAGCGGAACCGGGTGATGTCGGCCATCGGTCGTTCTCCCGTCTCGCCGCCCGGATCCGCCCGGCCGGCTCTGGATTCTCATTGCCGTCACCTTGACGATAAGAGCCTGGATCGCTTTTCGTCAAGGTGACGATTAGAGTGGTCGACCATGGACTTCTTGCCCCTGGGCGTGGCTGCCGACCTGGTCATCCTGACCGTTCGCGACGGCTCGCTGGAGGTGTTGCTGATCCGCCGCGGGATCGCCCCGCACAAGGGCCGCTGGGCGCTACCGGGCGGATTCGTCCGCCCCGAGGAGGACCTGGAGGCGGCGGCCCGGCGCGAACTGAGCGAGGAGACCGGCCTGCTCTCCGACCGGATCCACCTCGAGCAGGTCGCGACGTACGGCGAACCCGGCCGAGACCCGCGCGGCCGGGTGATCAGCGTCGCCTATCTGGCCCTCGTCCCGGATCTCCCCGCGCCGGTGGCCGGGACGGATGCGGCGTCGGCCTCGTGGGTGCCGGTCGCCGATGTGCTGGAGGACCCGAAGCGGCTCGCGTTCGACCACTACCGGATCCTCACGGATGCGGTCGAAAGAGCGCGGGCGAAGCTGGAGTACTCATCCCTGGCCACCGCGTTCTGCGCCCACGAGTTCACCATCTCGGAACTGCGGGGAATCTACGAGGCCGTCTGGGGCGTCTCGCTCGACCCGCGCAACTTCCACCGCAAGGCGACCAAGACCGACGGCTTCGTCATCCCGCTCGGCGCCACCACTACGCGCGACGGCGGCCGGCCCGCGCAACTCTTCCGCCGTGGGCCGGCCACCACCCTGTATCCACCTCTGACCCGCGGCTGACCCCGGCTCAGAGGTCGGTCGAGCGGGAGAGCTTCTCCCAGGTGTTCAGGTCGTCGGCGAGCTGCGCGTGCTTCACGCGGATGTTGTCGACGGCATCGTTCCCGAGCGCCAGCCTGAGCGGCGGGTTGTCGGCGTCGAGGGCGGTGAGGATCGCCGCCGCGGCCTTGGCCGGATCGCCCGGCTGGGTGCCGTCGGCGCTGTCGATCATGGCTCGCGTCGGGCCCACGGTCTCGGCGTACGCCGGGTTCTCGGGCGAGTGGTGGAGTCGACTGCCGCCGAACTCGGTGCGGAATGCGCCCGGCTCGACGATCAACGCCCGCAAGCCGAGCGGGGTGATCTCGGCGGCCAGCGACTCCGTCATCGCTTCCAGCGCGAACTTGGCCGAGCAGTAGGCGCCGAAACCGGGCGGTGACAGCTGGCCACCCTGCGAGCTGAGCTGGACGATCGTGCCGCTGCCCTGGGATCGCAGTACGGGGAGGACCGCCTGAGTGAGGGCGACCGCTCCGAAGAACATCGTGTCCATCAGGGCGCGCAGGTCGGCCTCGACGATCTCCTCCACCGCGCCGACCGAGCCGTAGCCGGCGTTGTTCACGAGTACGTCGATCCGCCCGAACCGGTCGAGAGTAGACGCCACGGCGGCGTCGATGTCGGCCTGCCGGGTGACGTCGAGGCCGACCACGTGCACGCGGTCGGGCGCAGTACGGGCGAGTTCTTCGAGGGTTCGCAGGTTGCGGGCGGAGGCCACCACGCGGTCGCCAGCAGCGAGGGCGGCGTCGGCGATGGCGCGGCCGAAGCCGGAGGAGCAGCCGGTGATCAGCCAGACCCGGCCTTCAGTGATTGATGACATGGCTCGACCGTAGGTTCGGCCGGCTGCCGTGCGGAAACAGTAATCGGCTGACCTGCCACAGCCACAGACTGTGGCAGGATCGAGGCGTGACTCCCGAACTCCGCCTGTTGCGGTCGTTCGTCGCGATCGTCGAAGAGGGCAGTCTGACCCAGGCGGCGGGACGGTTGCACATCGCGCAGCAATCCCTGTCCCAGCAGTTGCGCCAGTTGGAGGCCCAGTACGGCGCGGCGTTGCTCGAGCGCACGTCTCGCGGGGTCCGGCTGACGGTGGTCGGCAGGGTGTTGCTGCCCGAAGCCCGCAAGCTCCTGGCCGAGGCGGATCGGGTCACCGCACTGGTGCGGCAGGCCGCGTCGGGTGAGATCGGCCCGCTCCGGGTGGGTTTCCTCAGCTCCGTCGCGAACTACTTGATGCCGCCGGTCGTGCGGGCGTTCCGCGAGCGGCATCCGGCTGTCGACCTGCAGGCGCAGGAGGTGTCGATCGCCAAGCTGGTGGCCGGTCTGCGGAACGGCGAGTTCGACGCGGGCCTGACGCGACCACCTCTGGTCGACGACCTGGCGACGGAGCATCTGCTGGACGAGCCGGTCGCGGCGGTGCTGCCGGAAGGGCATCCGCTGGCCGCTCGCGACGAAATCGCCCTGGCCGAGCTGGCCGACGAATCCTGGTTGTTGACGGCCAGGAGTTCCTGGCCGCCATGGCACCGGGAGTACGACCGGGCCTTCGCGCGGGCGGGTTACGTTCCCCGCGTCGTGCAGCGGGGAACCAGTCCGCAGAACCTGCTCGCGCTGGTGGCCGCCGGCCTCGGGGTGACGCGATTGCCCTTGTCCACAAGGAGTTTGCGCAACGGCGGCGTCGTCTTCGTGCCGCTCGCCGATGACTACGCGGCGGTGATGCTCGCCCATCGCGACGAGCCGCCGTCGAAGTCGCTGGAACTCTTCGCCGACGTCGTGCGAGGCGTCAGCCGCACGCTCGACCCAGCACACCTCTGACAGTTATACGCGCAGCAGCATCAGTTGTTCGGCGGTGATCAGGTCGGTGTGAGTGCCGGGGGAGCCGCAGGCCCAGGCGCCGGCGATGGAGCCCGCCTCGGCCGCCTCCTGGTAGCTCCTGCCGTCCAGCCAGGTGGTGAGGAAGGCCGACACGTAGGCGTCCCCGGCGCCGTTCGTGTCGACGACCGGACGGCCCGGGATGTGTACTGGGCGAATGTGCACCGGCTCCCCGTCACGGACGTACAGGTAGCTGCCTTCGGAGCCGGCCATCGCGACCACCACCTGGGCCCGGCCGCTCGCGAAGATCCAGTCGATCGCCTTGTCCCGCAGGGCACTGGTCGACACGAAGACCACGTCCGCCGCCTGCGCGAAGTCCCGGTGGTACTCGTTCTCGCCGTCCCAGTCGTGCAGGTCGGTGGACACCGTGCAGTTGGCCGCCAGCACGTCCGGGAGAGCCCAGCGCGCGAAATCCATGATCGACACGTGCACGTGCCGGGCCCGGGCGACGTTGCCGCGCCAGAGGTTCGGGTCCACCCGTAGGCCCCACGGCTGCCGGCCGTCGTACAGGGAGAGGCGGCGGCCGTCCGGGCCGACCAGGTTGACCGATCGGCGGGTGCCGCTCGGGTGGATCGCGACCGCCAGCGGCAGGCCGAGGTCCGCGTACGCCGAGCGGATCCGCGCGCCCTCGGGATCATCACCGATGACATCGGCGAGTCCAGTGGCGAGGCCGAGCTGGTGACAGCCGAGTACGACGCCGTGGCCGGTGTGGCCGATGTAGGACCGAACCGGCTGGACGTGGACCGTCTCCTCGGGGGGCAGCGGCAGCCCCGGCACTCGCACGATGGTGTCGATTCCCACGCCGCCGATCACGAAGACATCCAGGTCCATGCATTCCATCCTCACCGAGGCCGACAACCGACAGGGGTCAAGGGTGGCCTTCGAGGGCACCGCGCGGAAGGGCTCAGGCGGGAAGGTCAACACATGGTCACGACGCGCGTACTGTTCGCGGTCGGCAGCGCAACCCGGAAGAGCAGCCGGAAGCGTGGCCGGCCAGGCGACCGGCCGGGTGATCGACGGAGCCCGCCGAAGCACCCGGACGATGCGCGGTTCATTGCTTGATCGGGGCTCCGGTCTTCTCCTGGAGCTCGTCGAAGGTGACGCCGTCGGCGAGTTCCACGAGCCGCAGGCCGTCGTCCGTCACGTCGAGGACCGCGAGGTCGGTGATGATCCGGTTGACCACGCCGCGGCCGGTGTAGGGCAGGTCGCACTCCTGCAGGATCTTGTGCGAGCCGTCCTTTGCGACATGCTCCATCAGCACGATCACCTTCTTGGCGCCGTGCACGAGGTCCATCGCGCCGCCCATGCCCTTGACCATCTTGCCGGGGATCATCCAGTTCGACAGGTCGCCGGTGGCCGACACCTGCATCGCGCCCAGGATGGCCGCGTCGATGGCGCCGCCGCGGATCATCCCGAAGGACAGCGACGAGTCGAAGTAGGACGCGCCCGGCAACGTCGTGACGGTCTCCTTGCCTGCGTTGATCAGGTCCGGGTCCTCCTCGCCCTCGACCGGGTACGGCCCGACGCCGAGGATGCCGTTCTCGCTCTGCAGCACGACGGTGACGCCGTCCGGGATGTAGTTGGGTACCAGGGTCGGCAGGCCGATGCCCAGGTTCACGTACGAGCCGTCCTCGAGTTCCGCGGCGGCGCGGGCTGCCATCTGCTCACGGGTGAGTGGCATCTCAGGCCTCCAGCTTCTCGCGGGCCGCCTCATAGGCTTCCCTAGGTTGTACAGTGCGCTTCTCGATCCGCTTCTCGATGTCCTTGCCTACGGCAACGACTCGCTGGACGTAGACGCCGGGCAGATGGATCTCGTCGGGGTTCAGCTCACCAGGCTGGACCAGCTCCTCGACCTGCGCGATGGTGACCCGGCCGGCCATCGCGGCCAGCGGGTTGAAGTTGCGCGCGCTGCGGTCGAACACCAGGTTGCCGTGGGTGTCCCCCTTCAGCGCGTGCACCAGGCCGAAGTCGGTGGTGATCGACTCCTCCAGCACATACGTCGTGCCGTTGATCTCCCGGGTCTCCTTCGGCTCCGAGGCCTTCGCGACCGAGCCGTCCTCGTTGTACTTCTGCGGCAGCCCGCCGTCCGCGACCTGGGTGCCGACGCCCGCCAGCGTGAAGAAGGCGGCGATTCCGCAGCCACCCGCGCGGAGCTTCTCGGCCAGCGTGCCCTGCGGGGTCAGCTCGACCTCCAGCTCGCCGGACAGGAACTGCCGGGCGAACTCCTTGTTCTCCCCGACGTACGACGAGGTCATCTTGGCGATCCGCTTGTCCGCGAGCAGGATGCCGAGACCCCAGTCGTCGACGCCGCAGTTGTTCGAGACGACACTGAGGCCGCTCACGCCCTTGTCGTGGATCGCACTGATCAGCTGCATCGGGTTTCCGCACAGCCCGAAGCCGCCGACCGCGAGGCTCGCGCCGTCGCCGATGTCGTAGACCGCGGCCTGCGGCGAGTCGTACGTCTTGTCCATCAGGCTGCTCCGTTGCACCTCTGGGCTGGGTCAGCCCGACTCTAACCAGCGCCCGGTTATCCGGCGAGAGCCGCCAGGTGTGGCCGGTGCCACAGGATCACCTTCGGCCGTGGCGATCGCCTCGAGTTCGCCGAGGGCCTCGGCCCGGGCCAGCTCACCGCTGTCGGGACACCCTTCCAGCGCCGCCAGCGCGAACTCCCTGGCCGCAGGGAGATCCCCGCCGTACCGGGCTGCTCTGGCGAGGCCGATCCGTGCGGCCGCGCACGTCTCCGCCGCGTTCCCGAGCTGCAGTGCGCGCTGGTAGTCCCTGCGGGCAGCAAGCAGCTCACCCAGGCGCAGGTGTAGGTCGGCGCGACGGCACAGCAGCAGCGAGGAGTCCTCGTCAGCTCCGAGCTCCTCCGTGACGGCCAGAGCCTGGCCGGTGAGCTCCTGGCACTGCCCCAACTGCCCCGACCAGGCCGCGAGCTCCGCAAGGGCGCTCAGAGCCAGTGAGACGCCCCACCGGTCTCCTATCAGCCGGAACTGCGCCAGAGCCTCCTGCAGGGCCTTCTCGGACATGTCAGGGTCGCTGCCGGTCAGCCGGGGGTATCCGGCGCAAAGCTCGATAACTGCCAGCGCCCACGGGTCGAGGCTGGTCGTGTTCCGCGCGAGCACGTCAGCGACCTGGCCCGGCGCGACGAATGGCCCGAACACGATCGACCACAGCAGCAAGGTCACTGGGTGCGTGAACGGCTCGTCCAGGCTCTGCACGACCAGCGCGGCCTGCTCGACATGCTCAGCCAGATCGAACCCGGAGTCATCCTGCTGACCGGCAGCCAGCAGTACTGCGAGCAGGTACTCCTCGCTGAGCCCGTCCGGCACCCGCGGCCCGAGCGCAGTCAGCACGCAGCGCGCGGACCTCGCGGCGTCACCGCGCAGACCATGCATCCACCAGTACGTCGACAGCCCGGCCACCAGTCGCAGGCCGAGCGGGGGATCGTGTTCGGCGGACCAGCGGATCGCCGAGTCCAGGCCGCCGGTCTCGGCCCGCAGCAATGTTGCCCAGCGCAACTGGTCCGGCCCGCGCAGGCGCCGGTCCGCACGGTGCACCAAGTCGAGCAGGTGCGCCGCGCGCCGGGCGCGAAGATCCTCGGCCATATGACTCATTGTCACCTCGCCCCGGATCGCCGCCCGGGCGGGGGTCACTCTGAGCGGCCGAACCTCTCGAGCCGGCCGATCAGGACGCGGTGAACTCGAGCACGCCCCAGTGGGCCGGCTTGTGCATGTCGACCACGTACTGCGGCGACCAGACCCAGAAGTCCTGTTGGCTCCCCTTGCGGTACCCGCCGTCCACGACCTCGTGGTCCCACTCGATCCGCATCAGGTTCATCCGCCACTCGTCACCGGGCCGCGGTGGCGTCTGACCCTGGTTGTACGTCGCGAGGTCGGTCCACGGCAGCGCGAACTCCACCGACCACCCGTTGTCCGTGTCCGACGGGTCGTTCAGCGTCCCGTCCACCTGTACTGCGGTCCGCAGGCCCGGCAGGTTCGTCGGGTCCACCGCCACGCCGCCCTCGGAGTACGGCTTGGGCAGGGTGAGTTCCCAGATCGTGCCGAGCGGGTTGATCTCGAACTCGTAGTAGTTCAGGCCGTCGCCGTCCGGGTCGAGGAACAGCTCGAAGTTGTTCTCCTCGAACAGCATGGTGTTGCGCTCGGCCATCGTGGACCAGACGTGCGGTTCCTCCAGTTGCGCGCCGACGTACAAGTACTCGTCGTCGTACAGCAGCTTCGCCCGGGTCCGGTACCGGGGCGTGGGCTGGTCGCCGCGGATGTCGACGAAGTCGGTCGTCCAGGGCGCATCGGCCCAGGCGGGGTGAGTCAGCGTGCCGTCGAGCGACGGCGTGGCGCCGGCGCGGTGGCACTGGTAGCGGGGGAGTTCAGACATCGGCTCGCTCCAACCATCCGGCGATCAGGTGTGCGACGAGGAAGGTGACTGCGGTCAGCACCGGGACGACAAGCAAGGTCCAGGTGGAGAAGAGGTCGTCCGACAGGAAGGCCAGCACGATCAGCAGCATGAACGCGACCCCGAGGAAGGCGACCAGCTTCGGGCGCGGCATCGCCAGCCGGGTCAGCGTGACAGCGGCCAGCACGATCGTCACGACCACGGTCAGCACCAGCAGCGGGAAGCCCATCGTGCCGCAGTTCGGCGAGTCCCGGACCCGGTCGCAGCCCTGCTCGCTCAGCCAGACCAGCGCCACTGTGACGAATCCGGCCAGCAGTCCGACCACCGCGAGGATCAGCAGCGGCGGCAACGGCGGCGCGTCGAAACGCCCCTCGTCGGCCTCTTCCGCGGCTTCCTCGTCGGCCTGTTCGAGCAGCTCCTCGAGGTCATCGGGCATGCCCGGACCGACCTCGCCCTCCGGCTCCTCAGACTCGACTCGCTCGTCACCCATTGCGGCAGGCTACCGACAAACCACCGACCGCCGCGCCACCGTCCGTCAGGAAGCGCCCAGTGCCCGCGCAACGGCATCGCGCAGTACGGCGTCGGTGGGCACCGGTACGCCGAGCTCGGCCGCCAGTTCGGCCAGGGAGACCATCGTCACGTCGTGCAGCCCACACGTCGTGAACGTGTGAAAGACGTTCATGTCAGGGTCGAGGTTGATCGAGAAGCCATGACTGGTGACGCCGCGGCGGATCCGCATCCCGATCGAACAGAGCTTGCGGTGGTCCTCCGTCCACACCCCGACCAGGCTGCTCGCACCCTTCGGGGTGTCGCGGCGGACCAACGGGAAACCGAGCGACCCGAGCGCCTCGATCAGTCCGTTCTCCACCCAGCGCACGATGTCCACCGGCCCGCGCTGCTTCAGGTCGATCACCAGATAGCCGACCAGTTGGCCCGGTCCGTGGTACGTCGCGAAGCCGCCCCGGTCGACCGCCACCGTCGGGATCGCCGCGGTCTCGGCCGGCAGGTCGTCCAGCGAGGTCCGGGGGCCGTAGGTGATCACCGGTGGATGGCTCAGCAGGAACAACCTGTCCTCGGCCTCACCCGCGATCCGCTCCTCGACCCAGGTCTTCATGTCCTTGCCCGCGACCTCGTAGTCGACCTCACCGAGATCTACCCGCTCCATGCCACTCACGCCCTACAGCCTAGGTCGGCCCCGATGGCGTCCTACGGTGGCAGCACTCGACGAAGGCAGCACTCGATGAGGAGATGGGGAAGCATGTCGAAGTTCGCTCCGGTCTGGCGTTCGCTGGAGGACCAGGTCGCGGCCGGCTGGGCGCCCGGGATCGTGGCCGGCGTCCGGCACCAGGGCGAGACCGAGTACTTCGCGACCGGGTCGCTCGCCTTCGGGTCGAGTGAGCCGATGCGGACGGGGACGCGGTTCCGGATCGCCTCGCTGAGCAAACCCGTCGGAGCCGTCGTTGCCCTGTCGATGGTGGAAGACGGGCTCTTCGGCCTGGACGACCCGGTGGCCGAGTGGTTGCCGGAGATCGCCGAGCCGCGCGTGCTCGTTTCACCTGAGGCTGAGGTGGACCAGACAGTGCCGGCGGACCGGCCGATCACCGTCCGGCACCTGCTGACGATGACGCTCGGCCTGGGCGCCTTCTTCACCGACGTCCCCGTGGCCAAGGAGTTCGCTGCTGTCGGGAACGGGCCGATGCCGCAGGCGTTCTCCGCCGACGAGTACATGGCCCGACTTGCGGCGGTCCCGCTCGCCTATCAGCCGGGGACTCGCTGGATGTACCACACGGGGATCGACGTGCTGTCCGTGCTGATCGGCCGAGTCGCCGGAGCCCCGCTGCACGCAGTACTGAAGGAACGGGTCGCGGATCCACTCGGGTTGACGGCCACGAGTTTCCAGGCAGACGGGGCGCACCTGCCCACGTCGTACCGGCCGACGGCGGACGGGGTGGAGGTCTTCGAGGAGTACGACGAAGCGTTCGCCGCGCCGCCGCAGTTCGAGAGCTTCGGTGGCGGGCTGGTTTCGACGGTCGAGGACTACCTGACGTTCCTCGGCGCGCTCGCGGACGACCGGTTGATCTCGCGGGAGTCGCGCGAGGAGTTGACCCGGGACCAGTTGACGGCCGAGCAGCGGGCCGGGACGACTGAGATGGCCGGGCCGGCCTGGTCGTGGGGGCTGGGCGTCGCGGTCGACACCGCGGTGACCGAACCGTGGACCGCGGTCGGTCGCTACGGCTGGACCGGTGGCGCCGGCACGAGCGCCTACACCGATCCGTCGCGCGACCTGATCGGCGTGGTGCTGAGCCAGCGGTTCATGGCCGGGCCGACGGAGAACTTCGGCTACTTCTGGGGACCACTCGCTGCAGTGGCGTGAGACAGAAAACAATCAGGGCCGGTCACTGATGAGTGACCGGCCCTGATCGGTGGTCGGGCTGACAGGATTTGAACCTGCGACCTCGTCGTCCCGAACGACGCGCGCTACCAAGCTGCGCCACAGCCCGAATTCGGCGTTAGCTTACATGCGCCCACCGCTGGGACGAAATCGGGTTATCCATCGACCCCGGTGACCCGCGGAACGAGCGTGAGCAACGTCGCTTCCGGCCTGCAGGCGAACCGCACCGGCGCGTACGGCGAGGTGCCGAGCCCGGCCGAGACGTGCAACGCGGACTGGCGTCCTTCGTAGCCCCAGGTGGTCATTCCCTTCACCCGGGAGGTGTCCAGGTCGCAGTTCGTCACCAGCGCTCCGTAGATCGGCACCGCGAGCTGTCCGCCATGGGTGTGCCCGGCAAGGATCAACGGATACCCGTCGCCGGTGAAGCCGTTCAGCACTCGCTGGTACGGCGCGTGGGTGACTCCGATCGACAGGTCCGCCGCCGGGTCCGCCTCGCCGGCGATCTCGTCGTACCGGTCCCTCTTGATGTGCGGGTCGTCAGTGCCGGCGAAGTCCAGGCGCAGGCCGTTCACCTTGAGGGTCGAGCGCGCGTTGTTCAGGTCGAGCCAGCCGGCCCGGGTGAAGCCGGCGCGCAGCTCCTCGAAGGGGAGGTCCGGGCCGTGCGGCTTGTGGCGCTGCTTGTGGGCCGGTAGCAGGTACTTGCCCGGGTTCTTGAAGTGCGGCTTCCAGTAGTCGTTGGAGCCGAAGACGAACACACCCGGAAGGTCGAGCAGGTCGCCGTGCGCACGCAGCAGCGGGGCCACCGAGTCGGGGTGGGCCAGGTTGTCTCCGGTGTTCACGACCAGGTCGGGCTCCAGCCCGGCGAGCTCCTGCACCCAGCGGATCTTCTTCTCCTGGGTGGGCATCAGGTGCAGGTCGGACAGGTGCAGCACCTTGACCGGTGTGGTGCCCACCGGCAGCACCGGCATCGTCACCCTGCGCAGGGCGAACCAGCGCACCTCCACGCCCGCGGCGTAGGCGACGCAGGCGGCGCCCACGCCGGTGACGACGGCAGCGGTCTTCAAGGTCGTGGCGGCAAGCCCCCGGAAACTCATTTCACCAGCCTGCCACAATCGTGGGCATGTCCAACTCCGAGATGAAGCAGCGCCTGCACGACGACATGACCGCGGCCCTGAAGGCGCGCGACGAGATCCGCAAGTCGACCCTGCGGATGGCGCTCACGGCCGTGACGAAGGCGGAGGTGGCCGGCAAGGAGGCCCGCGAACTGTCCGACGCGGAGGTCCTCGACGTGCTGACGGCCGAGGCGAAGAAGCGCCGCGAGTCCGTCACGGCGTACCGGGAGGCCGGCCGTGAAGAGCTGGCGGACAAGGAGCAGGCGGAGGCGGACATCCTCGCCGAGTACCTGCCGGAGCAGCTGACCGCCGAGGAGATCGCGGCCCTCGTCACCGAGACCATCGCCGCCACCGGAGCCGCCGAGCTCGGTCCGCGCGGCATCGGCAAGGTGATGGGCGCCCTGCAGCCCAAGGTCAAGGGCAAGGCCGACGGCGGCACCGTCTCCGCCGAGGTGAAGCGCCAGCTCGGCGCCTGACGCCTACTCCTGCTGACAGCGAAAGGGGCCTCGTCCGACCGGACGAGGCCCCTTTCTCAGTTCGCTACCTGCCGCACTTCGGGTACTTCGGGTGCCAAGGCGGACAGTTCGGGATCTGTGGCGGCGGCTTGCCGATGGTCGGAGGTGTGTTCGGCGGGTTGGGCGGCTGCCCACCACCCTTGCTCCCGTTGGAGATGTAGATCAGCACCTTCGACCCCTCAGGGGCTCCGTCGCGCTGCCGCGGGCTGGTGTAGGCGACTGTCCCCGCGGCTTCTTCCGAGTCCACCAGGCCCGGCGCGATCTCCGCCTGGAAGCCCGCTTGCTGCAGGATGCCGACGGCCTCCTGCGGGCTCTTGCCGTTGACGAACGGCAGATCCTTCACGTCGCCACGCATGGTCTTGTCGTTCGGCGCGGTGAAGCGGGTCGTCGGGAGACCCTTCAGAGCGCCTTCCATCGCGGTCTGCCAGACCGGTCCGGCGGTACCGGAACCCGAGGCGTCGCTCATCTTCTTGCCGTCGAGCGTCTGGCCGATCAGGTTCTTGTACGGCGGCTGCGCGTCCGCCACCACCGAGGCGGCGGCCATCTTCGAGGAGTAGCCCGCGAACCAGACGGCCAGGTTGGCGTTGATCGTTCCGGTCTTGCCGGCCAGGTCGCTGGGGCCGAACTTCAGCCGTCCACCGGTGCCGCCCGGCTCCATCACCTGGTGCAGCACGGCGTTCACGCCATCCGCGACCGCGGGATCGATCGCCTGCTTGCAGCTCGGCGGGGGCGTCTTGATCGGCTTGCCGTTGTAGCTGGTCACCGAGGTGATCAGCAGCGGCGTGCAGTACAGGCCGCGAGCAGCGAACGTCGCGTAGGCGTTGGCGAGCATCAGCGGGGTCACCGTGTCGACGCCGAGCGTCATGGACACGACCTGCTTGAGCGGCTGCCCGGTCTGCGCGTCATGCATGCCCAGAGCGGCCGCGACCGTCGCGATCGGGCACAGACCCACCTGCTGCGAGAGCTGCAGGAAGTAGGTGTTGGTCGACGCGCGCGCGGCGTCGATCATGGTCAGGTCGCCGTGGGCCTCGGTCGAGTTGCTCGGGTTGTAGTCGGGGTCCGACGTCGTCCCGGTGCAGGTGCTGAACTTCTTGCCGCTGAGGTTGATCGTCGGCGGGGACTGGATCCGGTGGTTGAGCGGGAAGCCCTGCTGGATCGCGGCGGCGATGGTGAACGCCTTCATCGTCGAACCGTTCTGGAACCCGCCGTAGCCGCCCGCGTAGGACTTCTCCACGTTGTAGTTGTACGCGGTGTGGTTCTTGCCGGCGCCGTACGGCCGGCTCTGCGCCATCGCCTTGACGACACCCGTGCCCGGCTCGATCATCGTGACCGCCGCGATCGCCTGGTCGGTCGGCTTCGAGTGCTCGTTGATCGACTTCTGCGCGGCGGCCTGGATCCTCGGGTCGAGGGAGGTCTTGACCAGGATGCCGGCGGTCTTGATGTAGTGGTCGCGGGCCTTGGCCGTCTTGCCGAAGGCCGGGTTCTCCAGCAGCTTGGAGACGATGTACTCGCAGTAGAACGGGTACTTCGAGTTGGCGCAGCCGTTCGGGACCGGCTGGATCTTGGCCGGGTTGATGACCGGGGTCTTGATCGCGTCGGTGGCCTGCTTGGCCGAGATGACGTTCAGTTCCTGCATGCGCCGCAGGACGACGTCGCGCCGGTCCTTGGCGCGCTTCTTGTTGTTGGTCGGGTCGTAGCCGGTGGGGTTCTTCACCAGACCGGCCAGCATCGCGGCCTGCGGCAGGGTCAGCTTCGCCGCGCTGGTGGAGAAGTAGTGCCGGGCCGCGGCCTCGACGCCGTACGTGCCGTCGCCGAAGTTCGCGAGGTTCAGGTACTTCTCCAGGATCTCGTCCTTGGAGAACTCCTTCTCGACGGCGACCGCGTACCGGAGTTCGGCGACCTTGCGCTGGTAGGTCTCCGCCGTCGCGGCCTGGATGGCCTCGGGGTCGTTGGCGGCGTTCGCCTTCTCGATCAGGCTCAGCTTCACGTACTGCTGGGTGATGCTGGAGCCACCCTGCTGGACCGCGCCCTCGGTCTGGTTGCGGAGCAGGGCGCGCAGCGTGCCCTTGGCGTCGAGCGCGCCGTGCTCGTAGAACCGGTCGTCCTCGATCGCGACGATCGCCTTGCGCATGATCGGGTTGATCTGGGACAGCTTGACCGGCACCCGGTTCTGCTCGTAGAGGTTGGCGACCAGCGAGCCGTCGGCGGCGACGATCTTGCTGTTCCGGGCCAGTGGGACGGTCTTCAGCTCCTGTGGCAGGTCCTGCAGTGTCTCTGCCGTCTTCTCGGTGCTGAAGCCTGCCAGGCCGGCGAACGGAATCGCCAGACCGGCTGCCAGAGCGCCCGAGAGAACGCTCACCCCCAGGAACAGGACCACTGACTGGACGACGCCCCGATCGCCCTTATCCCTTGCGCGCATGGGACAAGAGCCTACGTGATCAGGGAGCCACGCCAACTCCTCGGATGTGTTTTATGTCACGTCAACCGGAGCCTAGTTCCGGACGTCTGTTCAAGGCCCGAAATGCCGAACGGCCGGACCACCACGAGGGTGATCCGGCCGTTCCCGGTACTACGTGTTCCGCGTCAGGCGGCGAACTGCCGGGCGTCCACCTGGGCCGGTTCGAGGGCCAGGTCGAGCACCTGCCGGACGTCGCTCACGGGGTGAACCGTCAGCTCCGCCAGCACCGACTCGGGCACATCCTCCAGATCCGGCTCGTTCCGGGCCGGGATGAGGATGGTGGTCAGACCGGCCCGGTGGGCGGCGAGCAGCTTCTGCTTCACCCCACCGATCGGCAGCACCCGGCCGGTCAGCGACACCTCACCGGTCATCGCGACCTCGGAGCGCACCGGCCGTCCCGACAGCAGCGACGCGAGCGCCGTCGTCATCGTGACACCGGCTGACGGTCCATCCTTCGGGACTGCGCCCGCCGGTACGTGGATGTGGGTGTTCCGCTCGGCGAGATCGCTCACCGGCAGACCCAGTTCCGCACCGTGCGACCGCAGGTACGACAGGGCGATCTGCGCCGACTCCTTCATCACGTCGCCGAGCTGCCCCGTCAACGTGACTCCGGTCGGGCCGGTCTCCTTGTCGGCCAGCGACGCCTCGATGAAGAGCACGTCACCACCGGCACCCGTCACAGCCAGCCCGGTCGCAACACCCGGCAGCGCCGTACGCTCGCCCGATTCCGGCGTGAACTTCGGCGAACCCAGGTAGCTCTTCAGCTCCCCGGCGCCGATGGTCACAGACCCCAGGTCCTCGCCCAGGGCGAGCTTCGCCGTCACCTTGCGCAGCACCCGGGCGATCGAACGCTCGAGCTGCCGTACTCCGGCCTCTCGGGTGTACTCGCCGGCCAGCAGCCGCAGCGCCGAGTCCTCGATGGTGACCTCCTCGGCCGACAGACCGGCCCGGTCCAGCTGACGCGGGAGCAGGTGGTCGCGGGCGATGGTGACCTTCTCGTCCTCGGTGTAGCCGTCGAGCTGCACCAGTTCCATCCGGTCCAGCAGCGGCGCCGGGATCGAGTCGAGCACGTTCGCCGTGGCCAGGAAGACCACGTCGGACAGGTCGAGCTCGACCTCCAGGTAGTGGTCCCGGAAGGTGTGGTTCTGCGCCGGGTCGAGGACCTCCAGCAGCGCGGCCGTCGGGTCACCCCGGTAGTCCGCACCCACCTTGTCGATCTCGTCCAGCAGCACCACCGGGTTCATCGAACCCGCCTCGGTGATCGCACGCACGATCCGCCCGGGCAGCGCCCCGACGTACGTGCGGCGGTGACCGCGGATCTCGGCCTCGTCCCGGACGCCACCCAGGGCGACCCGGACGAACTTCCGGCCCATCGCACGCGCCACGGACTCACCCAGCGAGGTCTTGCCGACGCCAGGAGGACCGACCAGGGCCAGTACTGCGCCACTGCGGCGCCCGCCGACCACCCCGAGGCCACGATCCGCCCTGCGGCGGCGTACGGCCAGGTACTCGGTGATGCGTTCCTTCACGTCGTCCAGACCAGCGTGGTCGGCGTCCAGGATGGCGCGCGCCTCACGGAGGTCGTAGCCGTCCTCGGTCCGCTCGTTCCACGGCATCTCCAGGACGGTGTCCAGCCAGGTCCGGATCCAGCCGACCTCGGGGGACTGCTCCGCCGTACGCTCCAGCTTGTCGACCTCGGCGAGCGCGGCCTTCTGGACGTGCTCGGGCAGGTCGGCAGCCTCGACGCGGGCGCGGTAGTCCTCTTCCTCGGACTCGGCCTTGCCATCCAGCTCGGCCAGTTCCTTGCGGATGGCGGCCATCTGCTGGCGCAGCAGGAACTCCCGCTGCTGCTTCTCCATGCCCTCCTGGACGTCCTTCTGGATCGTCTCGGAGACCTCGAGCTCCGCCAGGTGGTCCTTCACCCAGCCGACCAGCTTGGTCAGCCGCTCGGAGACGTCAGGGGTCTCCAGCAGCCAGCTCTTCTGCTCGTTGTTCAGGTACGACGCGTAACCGGCCAGGTCGGCCAGCTCCGCGGGGTTGTTCACCTGCTTCACCGAGTCGATGACCTGCCAGGCTTCGCGGCGCTCCAGCACCGTGGTCACCAGGGCCTTGTAGTCACGAGCGAGCTCGGCGGACTTGTTGTCAGTGGTTTCGTCCAGCACGGTCGCGCCGACCCACAGGGCCGCGCCGGGACCGGTGGTCCCCGCGCCGATCAGGACCCGGGCGGTACCCCGGATCACGGCTGCCTGGGCGCCGCCCGGCAACCGGCCGATCTGCTCGATCTCACCGAGCGTTCCGGCCTTCGCATATTTCCCGTCCAGGCGCGGCACCAGCAGTACCTGGTCCTGGCCCGAGGCCTGCGCGGCGTCGATGGCAGCGCGCGCCTCGGAGTCCGCAAGGCGCACCGGCACGACCATTCCAGGCAGCACCACGATGTCGTCTAGCGGGAGAACGGGAAGGTTCAACGTCTCTGTCACGCTGTCACACCCTCTGTTGAAGATTGAGTCTGACAGGCTCAACCACAGTCCCCACCAGGTCATTCCCGGGCCTGTCGAGCGTTCGCTGAGAGTGAAAACCAGCCCAGAACCGTCCGGTTTCCGCCCGTGAGAGCGCGGTGACGGAGCGATCTGGTGGGCGGTGCCGTGGGCGGAGGGGGTGTCAGGCGGTGAGGAGATCGCCGATGGTGCGCAGGCCGGTGAGGTCGTGGACGTCGTCGGGCAGGGCCGGGACGTCGACGGTCGCGATCGCGCGGTGGCCGCGGCGGAACCGGTCGGCGCGTTTCCGGTCGCTGACCACCTGCTGCATCTTGTCGGCGTGCAGCCGCAGGACGGCCGCGGTCAGTTCGGACTTGCCGGCGGTCTCGAGCTTCTCGGCCGCGGCCATGGACTGCTCGGCCGACAGATCGGGGACGTGGGTGGTGGTCACCCGGTTCAGCACGACGCCGGCCAGCGGCATCTGCTCCTCGCGCAGCCGCTCGGTGAAGTAGGACGCCTCGCGCAGGGCGTCGTTCTGCGGTGAGGCCACCACCAGGAAGGCGGTGTGCGGCTCCCGCAGCAGTGCGACCGTCTGGTCGGCCCGCTCCCGGAACCCGCCGAACAGCGTGTCGAACGCGGCCGCGAACGTCTGCACGTCGGTCAGCACCTGCGCGCCGAGCACCTTGTTCATCACCGACATCGCCAGGTTCACCCCCGCCGACATCAGCCGCAGCGGTCCCCGAGCGGGTGCCAGCAGCAGCCGCAGGAACCGCCCCTCCAGCAGAGAGGCCAGCCGCTCCGGAGCATCCAGGAAGTCCAGCGCCGACCTCGACGGAGGAGTGTCGACCACGATCAGGTCCCAGTCGCCGGTGCGTTCGGCCTGCTTGTGTAGCTGGCCGAGCTTCTCCATCGCCATGTACTCCTGCGTCCCCGCGAACGACGACGACAGCGCGACGTAGAAGGGGTTCGCCAGGATCTGCTCGGCCTTCTCGGGGGTGGCGTGCGCGAGCACCACCTCGTCGAAGGTGCGCTTCATGTCCAGCATCATCGCGTCGAGGCGGCCGCCGTTCGCCGGGTCCGCGTCGGCGACGGCGCGAGGCGTGTTGTCCAGCTCGGTCAGGCCGAGCGACTGGGCCAGCCTGCGCGCCGGGTCGATGGTCAGTACGACGACCTTCCGCCCGCGCTCGGCGGCGCGCAGACCGAGGGCGGCGGCTGTCGTCGTCTTGCCGACGCCACCGGAGCCGCAGGTGACGATGATGCGCGTCCCGGGGTCGTCGATCAGCGCGTCCAGGTCCAGCGTGCTCACGAGCGCAGCTCCTCGGCCAGGTCGAACAGGGCGCCGTGGTCGATCCCGTCCGGCAGCAACGCCACCTCGGTCACCTTCTTGCCCAGGGCATCGATCCGGTCGCGGTTCTCCCGTTCCAGCCCGACCCGTACGGCGTGGTCGCGCGCCTCTTTCGTCAAGGCGGCGACCATGTTCTTGGTGGCCGTGAAACCGGCCGCCCGGAGCCCGCGGGTCAGCTCGACGGCGGGGAGTTTCTCCTTCACCGCAAGGGCGAGCGCGTCGTCGTCGAGCGGGCTGTTGCGCACCATGTTCACCACGATCGACCCGATCCTCAGGTCCAGCTGCTCCAGCTGTTCCACCGCGTCGAGGGTCTCCTGGACCGGCATCTCCTCCAGCAGCGTGACCAGGTGGACCCGGGTCACGTCGGAGCGCAGCATGCCCATGATCGCGTCCGCCTGGTTGCGGATCGGTCCGACCTTGGCCAGGCCGGCCACCTCCTGGTTCACGTTCAGGAACGGCCCGATCCGGCCGGTGGGGGGCGCGTCCAGTACGACGGCGTCGTACGCGAGGCGGCCGTGCGACTTGCGCCGTGTGGCCTCGTAGACCTTGCCGGTCAGCAGCACGTCCCGCAGGCCCGGAGCGATGGTGGTGACGAAGTCGACGGCGCCTACCTTGTCGAGCGCCTTCCCGGCCCGGCCGAGGTGGTAGTACATGTCCAGGTACTCCAGCAGGGCGGCCTCGGCGTCCACCGCCAGCGCGAACACCTCGCCCCCGGCCGGTCCTACCGCGATCCGGCGTTCGACGTACGGGAGCGGCGGTACGTCGAAGAGCTGCGCGAGCCCCTGGCGGCCCTCGACCTCGACCAGCAGGATCCGCTTGCCCTGGTCGGCCAGCGCGAGCGCCATGGCAGCAGCCACCGTCGTCTTGCCGGTCCCGCCCTTGCCGGTGACCACATGCAGCCTCGCCATGACCTCCAGCGTAGGGCGTAGGCCACGTCACACTTCGAGAGCCGCCCGTTAGAGTCCAGCTATGAAGAAGTTCGAGTACTTCACCGCGCCACTCCTGGTCCACTCGACCAAGGAGATCCTCGACAACTTCGGGCAGGACGGCTGGGAGTTGGTCCAGGTCATCCAGGGGCCCAACCCGGAGACGCTGGTCGCCTACCTGAAGCGGGAGATCACCGAGTCATGAGCCACCCGGAGGAGAAGCTGGCCGAGCTCGGCCTGAAGCTGCCCGAGGTCGCCAAGCCGGTCGCCGCGTACGTGCCCGTGGTGCGCACCGGCAACCTGGTCTACACGTCCGGACAGCTGCCGCTGCGTGAGGGAGCCCTGATCGCCACCGGCAAGAACGGCGACGGTGTCAGCGCCGAGGTGGCGGTCGAGTGCGCCCAGCAGTGTGCGCTCAACGCCCTGGCCGCGATCAAGTCCGAGATCGGCGACCTGGCGAACATCACCCGGATCGTCAAGGTGGTCGCCTTCGTCGCCTCGACCCCCGACTTCACCGGCCAGCCCCAGATCGCCAACGGCGCCTCCGAGCTCCTCGGCCACGTCTTCGCCGAAGCCGGCCAACACGCCCGCAGCGCCGTAGGCGTCCCCGTCCTCCCCCTGGACGCCCCAGTAGAGGTCGAACTAATCGTCGAGGTCGCCTGACCCACCCCGGCTCCCACCCACCAGGCGGCAGCGCACCACCGAGGCGGCGCCGCCGGGCGGGTCACCCGCCCGGCACTCCTTCTCCTGTTGTCCGCCCGGAGGGCGGGCGCCAGGGGGCGCCGGGTGCAGTTGTTCGCCGGCCGGAGGTTCCGCTGGCAGCCGTCAGGCGCGTCCACCGGCCTGAGGTACCTCGCGGGTGCTCCGCCCGAAGGGTGGGGCGGCAAGGGGCATGGCGTGCGGTTGAGCGCCGGGCGGCTGGCGGAGGTTCTTCGAGGTGGAGGTGGAGATGGTTCGGGATCTGAAGGCGCAGTTGCTCTCCGGGCGGATGGCGGCTGAGGCGCTGTCGTTTGTGCGGGAAGGGCGGGTGGCGCTTGAGCCGCGGCCTGCTTCGACAGTGATCCTGCTCCGGGACGCATCCGAAGGACCTGAGGTCTATCTGCTCCGGCGGCAGCAATCGATGGCGTTTGCTGCGGGGATGACCGTGTTCCCAGGCGGCCGGGTGGACCCGACCGATTCCTCGATCGCGGATTCGTGGTCTGGGCCGTCGCCCAAGTGGTTCGGGGAGCGGCTCGGGTGTTCCGCGGAGACCGCCGCCGCGTACGTCGCGGCCGCAGTACGGGAGACCTTTGAGGAGTCCGGCGTACTCCTGGCCGGCCCATCGACCGAATCCGTCGTCGGCGACACCACCGGTGACGACTGGGAGGCGGACCGGGTCGCGCTGGAGTCCCGCGAGCTCGGCTTCGCCGACTTCCTGCACCGCCGCGGTCTCGTACTGCGAGCCGACCTGCTCGGCGTCTGGGCGCACTGGATCACCCCCGAGTTCGAGCCGCGGCGCTACGACACCAGGTTCTTCGTCGCCGCGCTCCCCGCGGGCCAAGTGACCCGGGACGTGACGAGCGAGTCCGACCAGGTCGCGTGGCTCCGCCCGGCGGACGCGGTCAACGCGGTGGAGGCCGGCGAGATGCTGATGCTCCCGCCGACGTACCTGTGCTGCCGCGACCTGATCCCGTACGACGCTGTCGCCGACGTGCTGGCGGCCTCCACCGAGCGCGAGGTCCGGCCGATCCTCCCGACCGTGCGGGTGGAGAACGACCAGGCCTACCTGGAGACCACATGACAGTCGAGGCAGTCACGCCGTACGCGTCTCGCGTCCTCGCGGCCAACCCCGGCCCGATGACCCTGGACGGCACGAACACCTGGATCCTCCGGGCACCCGAGTCCGACACCGCCGTCGTGGTGGACCCCGGGCCGATGCTCGAGGAACACCTCCGCGCCGTGCTCGACGCAGTCGCGCAGTACGGGTGCACTGTGTCGATGGTGCTGCTGACGCACGGGCACTTCGACCACTCCGAGGGCGCCGCGTGGTTCGCGCAGCGGGCCAACAGCGCGGTGCGGTCGGTGGATCCGGCGTTCCGGATCCCGACCGACCACGCGCACGGGCTCGCCGAGGGAGACGTGATCACCTCGGGCGAGTTGCGGATCGAAGTACTGCCGACGCCCGGCCACACGATGGACTCGGTCTGCTTCTGGCTCCCGCAGGACGGGTCCCTGCTGACCGGCGACACCGTGCTCGGCCGCGGCACGTCGGTGGTCGCCCATCCGGACGGTGCCCTCGGCCCCTACCTCGAATCCCTGGAAAGCCTCCGCGCCTTCGCCAACTCCCCAGCCGGCGTAGACCGCCTACTCCCAGGCCACGGCCCGGTCATCGACGACCCCGGCGCCGTCCTCACCTTCTACCTGGAACACCGCCACGAACGCCTGACTCAAGTCCGCGAAGCCGTAGCCACCGGCCACACCACCCCAGAAGCCATCGTCGCCCACGTCTACGCCGACGTCCCCCGTCCCCTCTGGCCCGCCGCCGAACGCTCAGTCCGAGCCCAACTCGACTACCTCAACGCCCTCTGACGGGTTAAACCCCCGCAGCGCGGAACGCCTCCGAGGGGTGCACCCCCGGCTCTCCCGAACGTCCTTTGAGGGGTTAACCCCTCAAAGGACGGGTTGCCCCGGCAGAATCTCAGGGGGCACCCCAGACGCTGCGGGGTTAACCCTTCAGAGGGCGCTTATCCACAGGTGGCGGTGTGAGGCGAGCGGCGGGGGTGACGACCGGGCGATGCTTGGGAGGTGAATCCCAGGTTGAAGGTGATCGCGGCGGGACAGGGCGGGGTGTTCAGCCGCGCACAGGCCTTCAGTTGCGGGTACACCCGCGAGCAACTGCGGGAGCGCCTCGGTGACGGTCGCTGGCAGAAGGTTCGCTACGGCCAGTACGCCGAGCGAGTGGACCTGGGCCACCTTGCTCCGTGGGATCGTGAGACGTGGCGACACCGGCAACTCGCCTACGCGGTCGCGAACTCGATGCGTCCGGGGACGGTTGCTCTCAGCCACCACTCGGCGCTGGTGCTGCACGGAGTACCGCTATGGGGTGTGGGCCTGGGCGAGGTGCAGATCAGCCGGCTGGACGGACGCCGTGGTGGTCTGATCGCCGGGGTCCGCCACCATCGGGGCAAGCTACCGGCGACCGAACTGACGGAGGTCGAGGGTTTGACGGCCACGACCGTACCGCGCGCCTTGGCCGAAACCGCGTGTACGACGTCGTTCGAGGCGATCGTGGTGAGTGCCGATGCCGTACTCCGTGCGCACCACCTGAGTGCTGAGGCGGTGCTTCAGATGCTCGACAGAATCGAGTTCTGGCCGGGAAGCGCCACGGCGAGAGCGGCTCTCTCCTTTGCCGACCCGCTGTCCGAATCGGTCGGAGAGTCGCGTCTACGAGTGCTCCTCCACAACCAGGGTTTCCCAACGCCGATGCTGCAGGCGGAGTTCGAGGACTCCGACGGGTTCATCGCGCGCGTCGACTTCTACTTCCCGGACCACCGCACCGTCGTCGAGTTCGATGGACTGGTGAAGTATGCGGGCGGATCCCGGGAGGTCCTCGTTCAGGAGAAGGTCAGGGAGGACCGCCTGCGCGCACTCGGTCTCGAGGTCGTCCGGTTCACCTGGGCAGATCTCGCGCGGCCGACCGACGTCGCAGTACGAATCCGACGGGCCTTCGCCCGTGCCCGTCCTGCTGCCTGAGGAATCCTCCGGGGTTGACCCTCAAGCGGGTGGGTTGCCCCGCGAGATTCCGAGGGTGCAACCCACCGTCTGAGGGGTTAACCCCTCAGACGGCTAGCGGGCGCGGCGTTGGAGGCGCTCTACGTCCAGAAGTACTACGGAGCGGGGTTCGAGGCGGACCCAGCCTCGGGAGGCGAAGTCGGCCAGGGCCTTGTTGACGGTTTCGCGGGAGGCGCCGACCAGCTGGGCGAGCTCCTCCTGGGTGAGGTCGTGGTGGACGTGGACGCCGTCGTCGGCGGTCCGGCCGAAGCGGCTGGCCAGATCGAGCAGGGCCTTGGCCACGCGGCCCGGTACGTCGGAGAAGACCAGGTCGGCCACCACGTCGGAGACCTTGCGGAGGCGGGACGCGAGCTGCAGGAGCAGGCCGCGGGCCACCTCGGGACGGCCGGCCAGCCAGCGGAGCAGCTCGTCGTGGGTCAGCGACATCATCGAGGCGTCGGTGACTGCCGTGACCGTGGCGGAGCGCGGTCCCGGGTCGAACAGCGACAGCTCGCCGAACATCTGGCCGGGGCCGAGCACGGCGATCAGGTTCTCCCGGCCGTCCGCGGAGGTGCGGCCGAGCTTGACCTTGCCCTCGACGACGACGAACAGCCGGTCGCCGGAATCGCCCTCGTGGAACAGCACCTGGCCGCGGCGCAGCCTGCTCTCCGTCATCGAGGCGGTCAGCGCTTCGGCTGCCTCGTCGTCGAGCTGACTGAACAGCGGTGCCTGTCGGAGCACTGCGGCGTCCACGAATGGGCCTCCTCGGACCTTTGACCACAAGCCTTCGAAGGGGCTGCGAGCCCCCTCGGCACCGGGCTGTTTACACCCGGTCGCCCCAAAACCGTAGCCCCTCGGGTGTCGGGACCGCCACGTAGGCTGGCCTGCATGCCCACCCAGCGTGTCGCGGCGCCAGTTCAGGCGTCCCTCGGAACCACCCCGTCGGTGCCGGTGAAACTGCCCCGGAAGGCCCCGGTCTTCACCGATGAGACCCACACCCAGCTCGTCCGCCGGGCCCGGAAGATGCACAAGGTGCTCACCGAGACCTATCCGGACGCTCACACTGAGCTGGACTTCACCACCCCGCTCGAGCTCCTGGTCGCCACCATCCTGTCGGCCCAGACCACGGACGTGACGGTCAACAAGATCACCCCGACGCTGTTCGCGAGGTATCCCGACGCCAGGGCGTACGCGGAGGCCGACCGCGAGGAGCTGGAGGCGATCCTCAAGCCGACCGGGTTCTTCCGGGCCAAGACCAACAGCCTGATGAAGCTCGGCCAGGCCCTGGTCGACGACTACGACGGGATCGTGCCGGCCAAGATGGAGGAGCTCGTCAAGCTCCCGGGCACCGGCCGGAAGACGGCGAACGTGGTGCTCGGCAACGCCTTCGGGGTACCCGGCATCACCGTCGACACCCACTTCGGCCGGCTGGTCCGCCGGTTCGGCTGGACCGAGGAGACCGACCCGGTCAAGGTCGAGCACATCATCGGCGACCTGTTCCCGAAGAAGGACTGGACGATGTTGTCGCACCGGCTGATCTTCCACGGCCGTCGCCGCTGCCACGCCAAGAAGCCGGCCTGCGGCGCCTGCCCGATCGCCCAGTGGTGCCCGTCCTACGGCACCGGCCCGACCGACCCGGAGCTCGCCGCGAGGCTGGTGAAGGTCCCCGCGTGACCCTCCCATCGCCCCGTACTGCGCTCCGCCGCGCCGCGCGCACAGCCGCAGTGCCGCGCTGGAAGGCGCTTGGGGCGGACTCCCGGGCGGCGGCCAGTGGCGCGGTGCAGCCCCGTGCGGAGCAGCCCCGTGCGGTGCTGCAGCGCACGGCGCGTGGTGGAGCGCATGTGTGGGTGCTTGCGGTGGTGGTTGTGATGGGGTTGCTGGCGGCCTGTGGGTCGGAGCAGAACGGGGCTGGGAACCAGCCCTCGAGCGGCGGGTCGCAGAGCCGGAGCATCGCCGGCGCCGACAAGTTGGCCGCCTGTCCGAGTGTTCCGTCGCGGCCGCCGGTGGCGAACGCGCTACCCGACATCAGCCTGCCCTGCCTCGGCCACGGCCCGGACGTGCGGCTGTCGGCTCTGCGCGGACCCATGGTGGTCAACGTGTGGGCGCAGTGGTGCGGTCCGTGCCGCAAGGAGGCTCCCTACCTGGCCGAGCTGAAGAAGAAGGCCGGGGGCAAGCTCCAGTTGCTCGGCATCGACTACGCCGATCCGCGGCCCGAGCTCGCGGTGAAGTTCGCGACCGAGCAGCAGTGGGACTACCCGCACGTCGTCGACGACGAGAAGGCGACCCAGCAGGCGCTCAAGATCGCCGGGCCGCCGTTGACCGCTTTTGTCGACCAGGAGGGCGCGGTCGTCTACGTCCATCGCGGCGAGCTGACCTCGCAGCAGCAGCTGGACCAGTTGGTGCGGGAGAAGCTGGGGGTGACCTGGTGAGGACCAGCGCGACGTTCGACGTGGAGCTGCCGGGCTGGCTGCACACGCTGGCGATGGCGTCCAAGCAGGTCGACCCGGAGGAACTGTCCCGCTTCGTCCCGCCGGACGACCCGGAGATCCGGCAGTCCGCAGTACTGATCCTGCTTGCTGATGGCAACGATGATGATGCCGGTGGCAACGGCCCGGACGTGTTGCTGACCGAGCGGTCCTGGACGTTGCGATCGCATGCTGGGCAGATGGCGTTCCCGGGCGGCCGGGCCGACGAGGGCGATGGCACCGGCGTCGACGGGATGATCCGGACCGCGCTGCGCGAGGCGGAGGAAGAGACCGGCCTGAACCCGGCCGGGGTCGAGGTGTTCGCCGTGTGGCCGTCGCTCTGGGTGCCGGTGAGCAACTTCGGGGTGGCGCCGGTGCTGGGCTGGTGGCGCGAGCCCTCGCCGGTCGCGGTGGTCGATCCCGCCGAGGTGGCCTCGGTGCACCGAGTGTCCATCGCGGCGCTGACCGACCCGGCCAACCGGATCAGCTGCCTCCATCCCTCTGGTTTCACCGGTCCCGCGTTCACCATCGGTGACCTCTACATCTGGGGCTTCACCGCCGGTCTGCTCGACAAATTGCTGACGCTCGGCGGCTGGGCGCGGGACTGGGACCCGGCCAACGTCGTACCGTTGCCCGACCGACTGGTCGAGGCGGCCTGGCGGAGTGAGGGCCGGCGGTCGGAGGATGTGCGACGGCTGACGGCCATCGAGCACGATCTGGGGCGTCCGGAGGGTGTGGAGTGAGCGGTCTCGATATCGCGCTGCTGGTGATCACCGGACTCGTGGCGATCTCCGGATACATCGAGGGGTTCGTCCTCGGTGCCTGCGCGACGCTCGGCCTGCTCGCGGGTGCGGCGGTCGGCGTGTACGGCGTACCGCGGGTGCTGGACAACTTCTCGCCCAGCGTCGAGGTGTCCTTCGCCGCCCTGGTCCTGGTGGTCCTCCTGGCGTCGATCGGGCGGACGGTCGGGGCGCTGCTCGGCTCCAAGTTGCGCAACCGAATCTCCTGGAAACCGGTGAAGGCCGTCGACGCGCTGGGTGGCGCCGCCCTGGCTGCAGTCTCGGTGCTGGTCGTGTCGTGGGTGCTCGGCGTGGCGGTCAGCGGTGCGCGGATCCCGAGCGTCACCTCGGCGGTGCGTGGTTCGCAGGTGCTGGCGAAGGTCGACGAGGCACTGCCGGGTGGTGCTGATCGGGCGCTGCAGGCGTTCAACGACGTGGTCAACACCGACCTGTTCCCGCGGTTCCTCGACCCGTTCGTGCCGGAGCGGATCCGCGAGACCCAGCCGCCGGACAGCACGATCGCCCGGCAGCCTCCGGTGCGCGACGCGTACAGCCGGATCGCCAAGATCACCGGTGTCGCCAACTGTTCCCGTGGCCTGGAGGGCAGCGGGTTCGTCTACGCCCCGCAGCGGGTGATGACGAACGCGCACGTGGTGGCCGGCGTCAGCAACCCGAAGGTGGAGGTCAACGGCCGCTCCTACAGCGGGACCGTCGTCCTGTTCGACCCCAGCGTGGACGTCGCCGTGATCTACGTGCCTGAGCTGAACATCAAGCCGCTGAGCTTCGATCCGGAGGGCAAGGCGGACGCGGCGGCGGTCGTGCTCGGCTACCCGGAGAACGGGCCGTTCGACTCCGAGCCGGCTCGGATCCGGTCCGAGGAGCGCCTCCGCGGTCCGGACATCTACGGCGACAAGACGGTGACCCGGCGGGCCTTCTCGATCTGGGCCCAGGTCCGCCCGGGCAACTCCGGCGGTCCGCTGCTCTCGTCGAAGGGCAAGGTGTACGGCGTGGTCTTCGCAGCGTCGGTCGAGGACAACCGCACCGGCTACGTGCTGACGGCGGAGCAGGTGGCCGACGACGCCGCCACCGGTGCCCGGGCCACCCAGGAAGTCTCCACCCGTAGCTGCACCTGACTCCCAGGACGCGACTTTCGCTCCTGATGAGGTGAGCACGACCGTCGCTGGAAAAGGCTCGGTTGCTCACTGTCAGTTGTCTGCCCGCCTGTCTGAGAATTCCTTGCTCTGATGGCTTGACTATTGGGCAGTTATAGCGACAATTTTCCTGCAGGCATCACTGCCGAAAATCTGTCCTCGTCAACATAGATATCCGCGTCGCCCCGCGCGGACCAGCGGAGATCCCGGAGGTGGCCGCGAGCATGACCGAGCACACGGTCGAGACCGCTGCGGCGTTCGCGCGGTTGGCCTTGGAGCTGCATCAGGAGGACGGGGTCGAGGAGACGATCGACGCCGTCGCGCGGTTCGCATTGAATGCGGTCAACTGCACCCAGGCCGGCATCCTGCTCGCCGGGCGGAGTGGGCGGCTCGATCTCGGGACGACCACCGATCCGGCCGTCGAGAAGGCCGACCTGCTGCAGCTCGAGCTGGGTCAAGGGCCGGCCCAGGCGATCGTGGCAGACCGCGAGGCCGTGGTCGTGGTGCCGGACCTCGCGTCGGACCATCGCTGGCCCTTGTGGTCGGGCGCCGTCGCCGATCTCGGACTGCGGACCGTGCTGGCGGTCCGGTTGCAGGCGCATGACAAGACCGTCGGGGTGCTGGAGCTGTTCAACAGCGATCCGTTCGCCTTCGATGACGACGACATCGCCGTCGCCCACATCCTGGCCAGGCACGCGTCCGTCGCGGTCGGGACCGCCCGGCAGGAGGAGACCCTCTGGCAGGCGATCGACGCGCGCAAGCTGATCGGGCAGGCGCAGGGGATCCTGATGGAACGGTTCGGCCTCGACGGCGACCGCGCGTTCGCAGTACTGCAGCGCTACTCGCAGGACAACAACGTCAAGCTGCGCGAGGTCGCCCGTCGGCTGGTCGATACCGGCCTACTCCCCAAGGGAAGCAAGCCAGTCCAGCAGTAGCGCGTTGAGCAGCTCGGGCGTTTCCTCGTGCGGGAAATGCCCTGCACTGGTCAGCACCTGGTGACGCAGCGGACCTTCGACCAGCCCCGCCGGGGTGGTCATGCTCGTCGCGTTCACGGCGCCGTCCATCGCTCCATGGACCTGCAGCACCGGTACTGCGATCGGCGTCCGCATGCGAGCGGAGTACCGGCGGCCGTCGGGGCGCAGGCGGGACCGCAAGAACCACCGGTGGTACTCCAAGGCGCAGTGCGGCGCGGGCCAGACCTGGAGTGCGGCCCGATAGCGGCGCGAGGCCTCGGCATCGGGGAAGCTGCCGCCGGGGGCGGACCACGCCCGGAGCATCTGCTCGATGTGGATGCCGTCGTGGGCGAGCAGTCGGCGCTCCGGCAGGATCGGCAGCTGGAACCATCCCGCGTGCGCCACGGACTTCAGCTGGCCCGACCGCATCAGCATCAACGGGTGTGGTGCCGACACGGCGGCCACGCCTCGGACCTGCTTGGGTACGAGCACTGCCGCGGACCACGCGGCGAACCCACCCCAGCCATGTCCGACGATCACCGCATCGCCGGCTCCGAGCGACCTGATGACCCCGGAGATGTCGGCGGCTGCGGTGAAGGGGTCGTACCCGCGTGGCGTCTTGTCGCTCGCGCCGTAGCCGCGCAGGTCCATCGCGACAGCGCGATAGCCGGCCGCGGCGATCACGGGCAACTGGTGACGCCAGGCCCACCAGAACTCGGGGAAGCCGTGCAGGAACAGGACCAGTGGATCGTCTGCCGCTCCGCACTCGGCGACGTGGAACCGTGCTCCGTTGGCCGCGACGAGCGAGTGCGACCAAGGTCCGTCGACGAGCAGGTCGGAGACCCCCGCGGGACTCAAACCACTAGGACGTAGCTGACAGACACGTCCTAGTCGCCCTTCCCGATCGCCTTCAGCGCCTCGACCGACTCCTTCGAGGTCTCGATCGCGCGCTGCGGGCCCTTCGCCTTGCGGAGTTGCCGCCTGCCGATCAGGATCAGCGCGGCCGCGATCAACAGGTAGAACACGGCAACGATCAGGAACGACAGCGCCGGGTGCAACCCGAGCGCGGTCAGCAGGTACGCCAGCGCGATGGACAGCAGGATGACCGCCAGCAGTGCCAGGAACACGGCACCGCCGAACAGCCCCGCGCCAGTCCCAGCCGCGACGGCGGTGGACTTCAGCTCGGCCTTGGCCAGCTCGATCTCGCTGCGAACCAGGTTGGACAGGTCCCGGCTGGCATTGGCGACGAGTTGCCCGACAGTGGGCTCATCCTCGGTCTGCCCCATCGACATGGCACTCCTTCCGCGGTTCGGTGACCCGACACTAGCCTGTCCCCACGCCTCAATCGTCGGCGTACGCGCGGTTGCGGTGGAAGAGCAGCACCGCGGCGATCAGCGCGGCCAGCAGCGACGCGATCAGGACGGCCGCCTTGGCCCGCTCGATCTGGGCGGTGTCGTCGCCGAAGGCGAGCTGGGCGATCAGCAGCGCGACGGTGAATCCAATCCCGGCCAGCACCGAGACCGCGCCGACGTCGCGCCAGGAAAGGTCCGAGTTCAGCTCCGCCCGGGTGAAGCGCGCGGTCAGCCAGGACCCGCCGAACACCCCGATGATCTTGCCGAACAACAGCCCGCAGACCACCCCGATCGCGACCGGGTCCGTGAGCATCTCCCGCAGCGCTTCCCGGCTCAGCGTGACCCCGGCCGCGAACAACGCGAACACCGGTACTGCGACCCCGGCAGACCACGGCCTCAACCGATGCTCCAGCCGCTCGGCCGGGGACCTCGCCTCACCTTCGTCCGGCAGCACCCGGGTGACGAGCCCGAGCGCGACCCCGGCGATCGTCGCGTGGATGCCCGATTCGTGCATGAACCACCAGGCCCCGAGAACGACCGGCACGTACAGGAACGGAGTACGGAACCGGAAGCGCTGCAGCACGGCGAACGCGGCGATCAGGGCCAGCGAGGCGAGCAGGGCGAGCAGATTGAGACCGTGGGAGAAGAACACGGCGATCACCAGGATCGCGCCGAAGTCGTCGACCACCGCGAGGGTGAGCAGGAACGCCCTGAGTGCGCTGGGCAACGAAGATCCCACGATCGCCAGCACCGCAAGGGCGAACGCGATATCCGTTGCCGTCGGCACCGCCCAGCCGTGCGGCTTGCCGCCGTCCGCGGTCAGGTTGATCACCAGGTAGATCAGCGCCGGCACCGCCATCCCGCAGATCGCCGCGACCACCGGCACGACGGCCTCGCTGAGCTTCGACAGCGTGCCGACGACGAGCTCGCGCTTGAGCTCCACCCCGGCCAGGTAGAAGAACAGGGTCAGCGCGCCATCCGTCGCCCACTGCTCGACCGTCAGCGGCCCGAGCTGCGCGTCGCGGAGGTGGTGGTACTCGTCCTGCCAAGGAGTGTTCGCCCAGATCAACGCGATGACCGCGGCGCCGACGAGCACCAGGCCGCCGGTGGTCTCGGCGCGCAACGTGTCCGCGAGGAAGGCGCGCTCGGACCCCAGGATGCGTGGGAAGGCTCGTCGTTTCTGCAGCAACCGCACGGGCGGCCCCCTTCGCTCGGGCGTCTTTGGTCCAGCCGCCGACCAGACTTCCCGGCACACCAAGCCGCCCGCGCCCAGCGGTCGGCTCTGCCCGCGATTCTATCGAGCCTCCAACGCCTTCGCGAGCGCCAGGAGATCCGGAACCACCAGATCAGGCGCAAGAAATGCCTCCGGGTACGGCGTGGCGCGCCGGTCCAGGTAGAACCCCTGCAACCCAGCCCTCCGGGCTCCGTCGATGTCCCACGGATGCACCGCGACCAGCGCCATCCGCTCCACCTCGACGCCGCAGACCTCAGCGGCGTACTGGTACGCCGCGGGGTGTGGCTTCCATCGGCCGGGGGATTCGACGTCCAGGCGGTGCTCGAGCAGCGGGAGGACGCCTGCCTCGGCGAACATCCGCTCGGACATCGCCGCGGCCCCGTTGGTCAGGGTGACGAGCCGCACGCCCAGGTCCTGGATCCGCCGCAGCCCGGGCGCGACATCGGGATAGACCTGCAGTTCGCCGAATCCGGAGAGCACGCCGCCGATCGTCGCCTCGTCCGAAGCGAGCCCCGCGCCGGCCAGCATCGATCTCAGGACGTCGGCGCCGATCGTCCGGAAAGCGCCGTACGAGCCGGCCGCCGTCAGTGCGAACCCGTCCCGCAAGGTGGCGGCGAACCAGGTGTCCAGGCTGTCACCGGGCAGGCCGGCGCCCTCGAAGCGCGTCCGCAACGACTCCATGTCGGACAGCGTCTCGTTCACGTCCAGCACCAGAACCTCGGGTCGGATTGCGGTCATCGCGGCACACCCCTTATCTTGGACCAGTCGTTCCAAGATAAGGGGGATCAGGTGCCGGATGTCAAACACTTCGACACGGCCGAGGCGCTGGCCGTGGTGGAGCGGTTGTTCTGGCGGCGAGGGGTGGCGGCGACCGGGATCCAGGACATCGTCGGCGCGACCGGGCTCAGCCGTTCGAGTCTGTACAGCTCCTTCGGTGGCAAGGAGGACCTCTACCTGGCCGCGCTGCAGCGGTATCTCGACCAGCGGTCGCGGCCGATGTTCGACCGGCTCGCCGCGGACGATCGGGGGCTGCCGGCGATCGCGGACTTCTTCGAGCGCCTGCTCCGGCTGCGCTGCTCAGGCGAGCACGCAGGCTGGGGTTGCCTGGTCTCGAACGCGCACACCGAGGAGCCGTCCGACGCCACCCGGGCCGTGCTGGACCAGCATCACGCGGGGCTGAGCGCAGCCTTCGCGCACGCCCTGGAGGTTGCTCGGGGCAAGGAACAGCTCAGGCCTGGGCTCGACCTCGACGCGACGGCCGAGATGCTCACGCTGCTCGCCTACGGCGTCAACCTTCGGTCTCGTTCGGGGGCATCACGGGCGACGCTGCGTACCGGAGTACAGGCTGCGCTCGGGTCGTTGGGGCGCTGAGTCAGTCGGTCCAGACGCGGGGGTCGGGGCCCTTGGGGATGATGCCGTTCGGGTTGATGGTGTCGTGGGTGCCGTAGTAGTGCCGCTTGATCTGGTCGAAGTCCACCGTCTCGCCGAAGCCGGGTGACTGGTAGAGCCGGCGCGCGTACGCCCACAGGTTCGGCTGCTCGGTCAGCTTCGACCGGTTGCACTTGAAGTGCCCGTGGTAGACCGCGTCGAAGCGGACCAGCGTGGTGAACAACCGGATGTCGGCCTCGCTGAGGGTGTCCCCGAGCAGGTAGTCACGATCCGCCAGCCGCTGCTCGAGCACGTCGAGCCGGGCGAACAGAGCGTCGTACGCCGCCTCGTACGCCTCCTGGCTCTTCGCGAAGCCGCACCGGTAGACGCCGTTGTTCACATCCGTGTAGATCTCCGCGATCAGCTGGTCCATCTCGTCGCGCCGGTCCGGGATCAGCCGCGGCGCGTCCGGCCGGTGGAAGTTCACCCACTCGGTCGAGAGGTCCAGGGTGATCTGCGGGAAGTCGTTCGTGACGACGAGCCCGGTCACGGTGTCCACGATCGTCGGCACCGTCACCCGCCCCTCGTACTCCGGATCGGTGCCGAGGTACGCCTCGGACAGGTAGCTGATCCCGAGCACCGGATCCCGGTCGTTCGGGTCGAGGGTGAACCGCCAGCCCTTCTCGTCGCGGATCGGGTCGACGATCGCGAGGCTGATCGCGTCCTCCAGGCCGAGCAACCCGCGCACGATCAGGGCGCGGTGGGCCCACGGGCAGGCGAGGCTCACCACCAGCCGGTACCGGCCCGGCTCGACCGGCCAGCGACCCTGATCGTCGGGCCCGTCGCCGGGTGCCGAGGTGGAATCGCGGCTGATCCGGTCGGTGAACCGGTTGCCCTGGCGCTTCCATTCACCCGTGGAAGTACTCTCTTTGACCACCTCTGCGCGGCTCATGTCGTCAAAAGTACCCAGCCTTGATTAGATGGTTGCTGGCCGTGCTGGGGAGCCGGACAGTACTGTCGGGCTCACGGTTCAGTTCGATCGACCAGGAGCACGCTTTTGTCGGCTCGCGACCCCCGGTAACCGGTTTGCCGGGCACATTCCCAGGGATACTGACGCCATGGCCCGCCCAAGGAACAACCCCGGCGACCTCGCCGAGCTCCCCACCGAGCTCCGCAGCGACCGGCCGAAGGGTGACCAGATCCGCGAGATCCTCCAGACCCTCACCCGCAACCTCTCGGCCGGCACCGTGCTGCCGTCCGAGCGAGTGCTGGCCGAGCGGTTCGGGGTCGCCCGGATGACAGTCCGCCAGGAGGTGGACCGGGTCGTTGCCGAAGGCCTCGCCGCCCGCCGGCCCGGTGGCGGCACTTTCGTCGCCGAGCCACGCCCGGCCCGGATGCTCACCTCGTCGTTCAGCGAGGACATGCGCGCCCGCGGGATCGTGCCGGGCGGCAAGGTGCTCGAGCACCGCATCAGCACCGCCGATGAGGCGCTGGCCGCGGAGCTGGAAGAACCAGTCGGCACTCCGGTGCTGCACCTGGTCCGCCTCCGCACGGCCGACGGCGAGCCGATGGCGATCGAGCGAACGTCCCTGTCCCTGTCGCGCTACCCGGGCCTCGACGAGCTCGACCTGAGCGAGGTCTCCCTGTACGACTCGCTCTCCTCGCGCTGGGGCGTCACGCTGGGCATGGTCTCCGCCTCGATCATCGCCGCCCCACCGGACAAGTCCGACTGCGAGCTCCTCGGCATCGACGCCACCACCCCGTGCCTCATCATCACCTCGGCGCCCCGCACCGCCTCAGGGGAAGTCATCGAGTTCGGCCGCTCCGTCTACCGCTCCGACCGCTACGAAATAACCATCGCCTACCGCGCCACGTGACCCTGCCGCACGCAGCTGCGTGATCAACTCACGCGTACCTGCTGCGCGGTACGTCTCAGCACGACGTCGCCCGGGCGACCTCCGCCGCTTCACGCACGGCCGCCAACTGCGTCTCTGCAGCCCGCGCAGCCACCGCCAACGCCTCGGTCAGATACCGCTCAGCTCCACCCATGCCTCGAACCTACTGGCTCAAGAGGCTTGGGAACGGTCATCCGCAGATCTCCGGTAGACCACTTCCGGTCACAGGTACACGGATGCGACACCGAGGGCGAAGGCGGTGCCGGCTAGGGCGAGCATGGTGGTGGCCAGGACTATTAGTTGGCGCTGGAGGGTGGGGCGTTCCGTGGAGGTGGCGAAGACCCGGCGGGGCCAGTGGCGCCAGGAGACGTACCAGAAGATGGCGGTTGCTGCTAGCAACAGGACTGCCTTGAGGGCGTGCAGCCACCAGTGTTGGTGGTCCAGCAGGAGGAGGATGCCGCCGGTGGCGGCGATCGCCGCGATCAGGCCGATGACCTTCCATCTGTTGCCTGAGGCAATGACTGCGGTGAGCGCCTCGCGACTGTCCTCGTCCGGGCCGAAGAACCTCTTCAGCTTCGGCTGCACGACGAAGAGGGAGTACGCCATCCCGCCCACCCAGGCAGCGGCAAGCCCGGCATGCACGATCGCGATCACGGCAGTCATCCCCAGATAGTCCCACTCGACCGTGTCTCGAAACCCGAAACAGCCTGTACTCCGGGACCGGAGTACAGGCTGTCTTCGTGGAGCTGAGGGTTAGTCCTCGTCGGACTTGCCGGAGGCGAGGTTGGTCCTGATCAGGTCCATGACGGTGGAGTCGGCGAGGGTGGTGACGTCGCCTACCTCGCGGTTCTCGGCCACGTCGCGGAGGAGGCGGCGCATGATCTTGCCGGAGCGGGTCTTGGGGAGTTCGGCGACGACCATGATCTGGCGGGGCTTGGCGATCGGGCCGATCTCCTTGGCGACGTGGTTGCGGAGTTCCTGGACCACGTCCGGGCCGCCGTCACCGGCCTCCGAGCGGAGGATGACGAAGGCCGCGATCGCCTGACCGGTGGTCGGGTCGGAGGCGCCCACGACGGCGGCCTCGGCGACCTTCGGGTGGGAGACCAGGGCGGACTCGATCTCGGTGGTGGACAGCCGGTGGCCCGACACGTTCATCACGTCGTCGACCCGGCCGAGCAGCCACAGGTCGCCGTCCTCGTCCTTCTTGGCGCCGTCGCCCGCGAAGTACATGCCGGGGAAGCGCGACCAGTACGTCTCCTTGAAGCGCTCGTCGTCGCCCCACAGGGTGCGCAGCATGGCCGGCCACGGTTTGGTCAGCACCAGGTAGCCGCCGGAGCCGTTCGGCACCGGCTTGCCCGCGTCGTCGACCACCTCGGCCGAGACGCCCGGGATCGCCTTCATCGCGGCGCCCGGCTTGCCGGCGGTGACACCGGGCAGCGGGGAGATCATGTGCATGCCGGTCTCGGTCTGCCACCAGGTGTCGACCACCGGCGCCTTGTTGCCGCCGATGTTCTCCCGGTACCAGATGTAGGCCTCGGGGTTGATCGGCTCGCCGACCGACCCGATCACCCGCAGCGTCGACAGGTCGAACTTCTCCGGGATCTCCTTGCCCCACTTCATGAAGGTGCGGATCGCGGTCGGAGCGCAGTACAGGATGGAGACCTTGTACTTCTGGATGATCTCCCACCAGCGGCCCTGGTGCGGGGTGTCCGGGGTGCCTTCGTAGAGCACCGAGGTGGTCGCGTTCGCGAGCGCGCCGTACACGATGTAGCTGTGGCCGGTGACCCAGCCGATGTCGGCCGCGGTCCAGTAGATGTCGGTGTCGGGCTTGAGGTCGAAGACAGCCCACTGCGTGTACGCCGTGCCCACCAGGTAGCCGCCGGTCGTGTGCAGGATGCCCTTCGGCTTGCCGGTGCTGCCGGAGGTGTACATGACGTACAGCGGGTGCTCGGCGTCGAACGCCTCAGGCGTGTGCTCGGGCGACTGCTTGCCGACGAAGTCCTCCCACCACAGGTCGCGGTCCTCGACCATCGGGGTCTCCTGGCCGGTGCGCTTCACCACGAGCACGTTGCGCACGTCCGGGCAGTCGACCAGCGCGGCATCGACGGCCGGTTTCAACGCGGCCGGAGCGCCCCGGCGGTAGCCGCCGTCGGAGGTGATCACGACGCGGGCGTCGCAGTCCAGGATGCGGCCCTTGAGCGCGTCCGCGGAGAAACCGCCGAAGATGACCGTGTGCGGGGCACCGATCCGGGCGCAGGCGAGCATCGCGACCACGGTCTCGGGGATCATCGGCATGTAGATGGCGACCACGTCACCGGCCTGGACGTTCAGCTCGAGCAGCGCGTTGGCCGCCTTGCTGACCTCATCCTTCAGTTGGGCGTAGGTGATCTCGCGGGTGTCGCCGGGCTCGCCCTCGAAGTAGTACGCGACCTTGTCGCCGAGGCCGTTCTCCACGTGCCGGTCGACGCAGTTGTACGCCGCGTTCAGCTTGCCGTCGGCGTACCACTTGGCGAAGGGCGGGTTGCTCCAGTCCAGCGTCTGGGTCGGCTCGACGGCCCAGCTGAGCCGCTTCGCCTGCTCCGCCCAGAAGCCCTCGAAATCTGCCTCGGCCGCCTCGTACGCGTCCGCCTTCACGTTCGCGTTCGCCGCGAGCTCGGCGGGGGGCTCGAACCGGCGCTCCTCGTGCATCAGGTTCGACAGCGCATCGGACTGGTTGGACTCGGAACTGGTCACGTCGCGGACTCCTCGTTGAGAGCTGCAAGACAACGGAACGCCCGGGCGCTCCGGTCCCCTTTCTACCAACGCCGGACCACCCGCGGTACTGGTGCATCGCCCAGCCGCCCCCGATCTGCGCCGAACGGCCCCCTTCGTGAACAGGATCACAGCGGAAACCAGGCCGCCCCGCGCCGCATCGGAGCACTTGTCCGCCGGCGAGACAGAGGAGAACTCGTGATGCAAGCCGCGACCGCGCAGTACCCGTCCATCCCGACGGACCAGGCCGAGGCGCCCCGCAAGATCTCCCGCGCCGCCCGCCGCCGCGTCCACGCCCGCGAACGCCGCGTCCGCCGTACCCAGCGGTCCCTCCGCGCTCAACTCCCCACCGCGTGGTGACTCGGTCTAGCCTCGCCGGCCGGTCCCGGCAGCGAACCCGTCCAGAGCGGACAACACCTCAGCCGCCTGCCACAGCCGATTCCGCTTCCTGTCACTGAACTCCTTGATCACCCCCGCGTGCTCGAGCTGCCGGTCTATCCGTTCTTAAGATCTTCAAAATTTTCGGATCTACTGAGGAGCACTACCAACAGACCTACCAGCGATCGGATCGGCTCAGCTTCCCGTGTGGTGGCCCAGGACCTTCGCCAGTAGGGCTGTCAGTTGGTCGCGTTCCGCGGGAGAGAGCGGGGCGAAGATGGTGGATTGGGCTTCTTTGACGAGGTCGTCCAGCCGGCTGTGCTGCCGGCGGCCGGCGGGGGTGATGGTGATGATGTTGCGGCGGCCGTCTTCGGGGTCGGGGGAGCGTTCGACGTAGCCGTCCGCGGTGAGTTCGTTGATCGCGGCCACTACGTCGCTGCGGTCGATGCCGGTACGCCGGCCGAGTGACGCCTGGCTCGCGGGTCCGAACTCTGCCAGGGTCGCCAGCAGACGGTAGTGGTACCCGCGGGCGTTCCCCGCGGCGAAGGCCTCTCCCACGATCCGCTGGGCGTGCATCGCGCTCTGCGTGAGCAGCCAGCTCGGCGTCTTCAGCAACGCGCTCGGGGCCAGTTCGTCATCCGCCACTCCGCGAGTCTAGCCATCTGTTGGCCACCCCCACGATCAGGCTTCGCGGGCGTCCAGGAGTTCGTCCCAGTGGTCGGCAGCCCACTCGCAGGCGATCCGCATCGGCTCGAGCATGCTCCGCCCGAGCGGCGTCAGCTCATAGACGACCCGCCGCACCGGTACGGCGTACTCCGTGCGCCGGACGAGTCCGTCCCGCTCCAGCGAGCGCAGGGACTGGGTCAGCACCTTCGGGGTGACCCGGTGCAGCGGCACCCGGAGTTCGGAGTACCGGCGGGGGCCGTCTTCCAGGCAGCGGATCACCAGACCCGCCCACTTGTCACCGCCGAAGCGGATCGGGTTCAGCGAGGACGGGCAGATCTCGTCGAACATGTCCGGCCGCAACGGTTCCATCCGGACAGCGTAGTGAGTATCCGGGTGGTAACCAGGTCTCCGCCTACGGTCGGCCGCAGCAACCGACCAAAGGGGATGAGATGAGCAAGGTACTGGTGTTCGGCGCAGGTGGGCGAGCAGGCCGGGCGGCCGTCGAGGAGGCGAGTCGCCGCGGTCACGAGGTCACAGCCGCGATGCGCAACCCCGGCAGGTACGCCGAGTTGGACGGTGTCGCCGCCGACGTCACGGATGCCGAGCGGATCGCCGAACTCGCCGCCGGGCAGGACGCCGTCATCGCGGCCGTGTACGACGGCGGGACGGATCCGGCCGAGTTCTACCCGAAGGCGGCCACTGCGTTGGTGAACGGTCTCGCCAAGGCAGGGGTGTCACCGCTGGTCTGGGTTGGCCTGGCCTCGCTCCTCGCCACCGACGACGGAACACCGCTGATGGATACACCGGACTATCCCCAGGAGTACCGGGGCTTCTACCTCGCCCACGCGGCCGCGCTCGAGGTGTTCGCGAACTCCGACCTGGACTGGGTATCGATCGCCCCGGCCGGCGACTTCGACCACGAGAATCCCGAGCGCACCGGGACCTACCGCGTCGCACCGGCGTCCGCCGACAGCCGGATCTCATACGCCGACCTCGCGCTAGCCCTGATCGACGAGATCGACGAGATCGACGAGCCGCGACACCACCATGCTCTCCTGGGTATCGCGCCTGCATGAGGTGATCACTCTGGGCCCGCTTGTCCGTCTACAACACGCCGTGGTCGCTGAAGACCTTCGACGGCAAGGAGTAGAGCCTGCTCCGCGCGGCCGCCCGCGACGTACTGCCGGAATCCGTTGCCGAACGCAAGAAGAGCGCGTATCCGCACACACCCCCGGGGCGCGGCGTACCTGCGCGCGTTGATCTCGCACGCGCGGGAGCTCCGGACATCCCGGCCGCTTGGCGGCGAGATCTCCTTCCACGCCGGATGGTGTGCCAGGATTGCGCATCCGGCGTGGAGGGAGATGGTCAGGATCGAGCAGGAAACGCTGCAACTGCTGGTCGGCATGCACCGAGTCGTGCGACACCTGCGCCGCAACGGCACGGCCACCGCACTGCACCCGACCCAGTTCATCGCGCTCCTGCTGATCGCCGACGAGCAGCCCATCAGGATCGGCACGATCGCCGCGCGGGTGCCGTGCTCCCAGCCGACCGCGACGACGACCGTCGCCGGGCTGGAGACGGCCGGCCTGGTACGCCGGGAACAGGACACCCTCGACGGACGGGCCACCGTGGTCGTGCTGACACCGGCGGGCGCGGAGATGGTCAGCGCCGCCGGTCGCCACGCAGCCGAAGACCTCGCCAAGCTCCTCGACCGCCTGACCCCCGAAGAGCGCACGCTGGTCCTGTCCGCCGGTGCAGTGCTCTCGAAAATGGCCGACGGCCTCTAGGCCATCCGGCTAGCGAAGGCGGGGCATTGCGGGGCAGCCCAGGGCAGATTTCCAAAAGGCGTGCCTGGGCAGGATCGAGCGGGGTAAAGTACGAAGTGCCTCGGGACAGGAGAGTCCCTTGGAAGTGGACCCGGCAGCCTACCGGACGGTGGGTGAGCCGGGTCTTGCGCTTCAGACCTGCCTCAGTTGGCAGAACGGCGCCACCGCCTGCCGCCACCGCCCGCCGCGCACCCAACTCCACACGACGGCATCAGGAACCCACAACAGCGGATCCGCTTTGGGCACCAGTAGGTCCCACCGCAGCGTGTCGAAACAACCGAACCGATCCCGCGCCTCATGGAGCAGGCGGCGATCCTGGGCAAGGATGGATTCGTCTCGCTCGATCACGAGGCGCTCGGCGGTCGGTGCGATATCCCGCACGATCCCCTGCAGGCACAGATGTCGAGCCGCCAAGGTGTCGGTGTCTGCCCGATACAGATCCACCATCAGGTGAAAGCCCTTGATCACCTCGATGATTCGCTGTCGCCGGGCATGAGTTTCGTTGTTGAAGTGCAAGCGTTCCTGCCCCGGCAAGAGGAGGCTGCGAAGGGCTTTGCGGTTGACTGCGACTTCGTCGGCGGGAACATGGGCCGCCGCCAGAGTCAGACCGCGGGACTTGTTCTCGTCGACGAACACGTGGACTGGCATTGCTCTTCCCCCAGGCGGACCCGACTGCAAAGCCCGAGCCTTGCACACTGAAGGCCTTGTTTCCTTGAGGGTTGGGCCAGCTGGTCGGGGCAGTTCGGGGCAGTTCGGGGCAGATTCTGAAAGGCCTGTCTGAGCAGGTGGAGCGGGGGTAGATTTGCTGATGCCTTGGGGCAGCAAAGTCCCCTGGAAGTGGATTCGGCAGCCTACCGGACGGTGGACGAGCGGGGTCTTGCGCAGAGAAACGGCCGCCGAAGGGTTTGGACCTCGGTGGCCGTTCTGTTCTACGTCGTCAGTTGCGGACGATCGTGACGTCGTTGTCGTGTTGCGGATGTCTACTGCGTTGTTGGTGAGGGTCAGGTTGTTGAAGGTGGCGGTGCCGGCGGCTGGGCCTTCGCCGGGTTCGGGGAGTTCGTTCGCCCAGATGCCGAAGCCGGATCTGGCATCGAAGGCGTCGCCGGATTTGCGGGCGCCGGAGATGGAGATGTTGGTGAGGACGGTGTCGGCGATCGGGAAGAGTCGTTGCCCACCCACGTAGTCGGTCTGGAACATGATCCCGCTGTACGTCGGATCGACGATGTCGACGTCGTTCAGCCGGATGCCCTGGAAGACCTTGGTGGCGGAGTAGATCCAGATGCCGGGGAACGGCTGAAGTTGTACGACGCGGAGGCGGTGATCGTGGTGAAGGCGGTCGCGCGCTGCTCGCGACCCAGGATCGAGAACGTCTGGGTGCGGTTGCCCCAGGCAGAGTCCGGGTTGAGCCGGATCACGATCGAGCTGAGGTCGGCGTTCGAGCCGAGCTCGGTGGTCAGGGTGGCGGGGTTGCCGTTGCCCTCCCAGTAGGTCTGCACGTTGTCGTCGTTCCCGTTGATCGCGACGAAGGTGTGCACGAACCCGGATGCCGTGATCGGCTTGCCGAGCGCGAGGTTGCTGCCCGGGCCGGTGCTGCCGGCGCGGGTGACGGTGTTGCTGTTCGGCGACTGGTTGCCGACGGCATCCTTCGCGCGGACGAAGTAGCTGACCGAGACGCTGGCCGGCTGGTTGTCGGTGTAGGTGAGGACGTTGCCGGCGACGCTGGTCCGCGGCTCGCTGTTGGCGTAGAGGTCGTACGCCGTGACGCCGACGTTGTCGGGTCGAGGCGTTCCAGGTGAGCAGGATCTGGCAAATTGCAGAGATACTCTAGAAGTTACTCAAGTTTTGCCAAATTCTTGCGCAGCGCTGACTCAGCGTTACGGCACCGCTATGCGAGCGTCAACGGTTCATGACGGTCAATCGGTCGAGGTGTCCGAGCTGAACCAGCGGACCGGCCGGAAGGTGAGCAGGATGACGATGTTCTCCGGGTCGCCGAGTTCTCCCTGGACGTAACCCTGGGCGTGCTCCTCGGGCAGGTAGCGCCGCGCGATCCTCAGCATCTGCTCGGGCGTGGGCGGAGCGACCGCGACGAGTTCCGCCTCGACGGTCACGTACGCCGGCGGCATCGCCTCCCGCTGGACGACCAGCGTCACCACGCCGGCCTCCTTGATCCGCTCGATCCGCTTCGGCGCCCGCCGCTGGGTGCCGGTGAACATGGTGATCTCGCCGCCCGGCTCGTAGGCGTAGAACGTCGGCACACTGGTCGGCGCCTGCCCGGCGTCGCCCGCCACGCTCAGGACGCCCACGTGGGTGTCGGCCAGAAACTCTTCGCGCTGTTGCTTCGTCATTGTTGTCATGTAGTAAGCTTCATAAAAGCAAGTATGATCTGTCAAGTAGAGTAGGCAATATGACGACAAAGACGTACGGCCAGTACTGCGGGGTCGCCCGCGCGCTGGAACTCGTCGGGGAGCGCTGGGCGCTGCTGATCATCCGGGACCTGCTGGTCGCGCCCAAGCGGTACACGGATCTGCGCGCCGGGCTGCCGAAGATCCCCACGAACGTGCTCGCCACCCGGCTGAAGGAGCTCGAGCAGGCAGGCATCGTCACCCGCCGGGTCCAGCCCAGGCCGTCCGGCGCGATCGTCTACGAGCTCACCCCGTACGGCGCCGATCTCGACCAGGTGGTGCTCGCCCTGGGCCGTTGGGGTGCGCGGTCGCTCGGTGAGCTCAGGCCGGGCGAGATCGCCACGGCGGAGACGCTGGTGATGGCGTTACGGTCCACCTTCGAGCCGGGGGACGCCAAGGCGACGTACGAGTTGCGGTTCGGCGAGGTGGTCGTGCACGCGATCGTCGATGGGGAATCACTGGAGGCAGCGCCCGGTCCGCTCCCGGACGCGGATCTCGCGATCGAGGCCTACGCGCCGCTGAGCCCGTTGCTGAACGGGGAACTCGATGCCAAGGCGGCCCTCGGGGCGGGCATCGTCAGCACAAACGGGTCCGTTGCCGCGCTGGCCCGCTTCGCCAAGCTCTTCCGCATCGGCCCGACGCCCGCTGCCAACTAGCGCGACCGGCCGGTGCCTCCTCCTCTCCCTGAGACGGCGCACGCCTCGACAGAGCGTGCGCCGTACAGGGTCTGGCAGAGGATCGGTCAGTGCTTCGAGGCAACCTCCGCGCCGGCGCCGGTCAGGGCGCGGACGGAGAGCTCGTTGTAGCGGTTCGCGCTGGACTTGTCCCTGCCCAGGTAGGTGCCGACCACGCCGAGCAGGAAGCCGAGCGGGATCGAGACGATGCCCGGGTTGGACAGCGGGAACCAGGAGAAGTCCGCGTCGGTGATCATCGACGTCGGCGAGCCCGAGACGACCGGCGAGAAGATCACCAGCACCACGGCGGAGATCAGGCCGCCGTAGATGCTCCAGACCGCGCCGGAGGTGTTGAACCGCTTCCAGAACAGGTTGTACAGCAGGGCCGGCAGGTTCGCCGAAGCCGCGACCGCGAAGGCGAGCGCGACCAGGAACGCGATGTTCAGCTTCTGCGCCGGGATGGCCAGCCCGATCGAGATCGCGCCGATGCCGATCGCGGCGAACCGGGCCACCCGGATCTCCTCCTTCTCGGTGACCTTGCCCTTGGCAATGACATTGACGTACAGGTCGTGCGCGAACGACGACGCCGAGGTCAGCGTCAGGCCCGCGACCACCGCCAGGATGGTGGCGAAGGCGACGGCCGCGATCAGCGCGAGCAGGATCGCGCCGCCGATCGAGCCGGAGCCACCGCCGACGACCTCGGCCAGCAGCACCGACGCGGTGTTGCCCTTCGAGGCGGCCACCGCGCTGTCCTTGCCGGTGTCGAGCAGTGCCGCGGCGCCGAACCCGAGGGCCAGCGTCATCAGGTAGAAGGCGCCGATCAGCCCGATCGCCCACTGCACGGACCTCCGGGCCGCCCTGGAGTCCGGCACGGTGTAGAAGCGGATCAGGATGTGCGGCAGACCCGCGGTGCCGAGGACGAGCGCGAGGCCCAGCGACAGGAAGTCGATCTGGCCGACGAGGTCCTTGCCGTAGAGCAGGCCCGGCTGCAGGAACGCCTCGCCCTTGCCGGACTTTTCGGCGGCCGCGCCGAGCAGCTCGGACGGGTTGAAGTGGAACTTCAGCAGCACCAGGAACGTGATGACCAGAGTGCCGCTCATCAGCAGCACGGCCTTCACGATCTGCACCCAGGTGGTGCCCCTCATGCCGCCGATGGTCACGTAGATGATCATCAGCGCGCCGACCAGCACGATCACGCCGGCCTTCAGGGTGTCGCCCGTGACGCCGAGCAACAGGCCGACGAGCGTACCGGCGCCGACCATCTGGGCCAGCAGGTAGAAGATCGAGACCACGATCGTCGAGGTCGCGGCGGCGGTCCGGACCGGCCGCTGCCGCATCCGGAAGGCGAGCTGGTCGGCCATGGTGAACCGGCCGGAGTTCCGCAGCAGCTCGGCGACCAGCAGCAGGGCGACCAGCCAGGCGACCAGGAAGCCGATCGAGTACAGGAAGCCGTCGTACCCGTAGAGCGCGATCTGGCCGGAGATGCCGAGGAAGGAGGCGGCGGACATGTAGTCGCCGGCCACGGCCAGGCCGTTCTGGGAGCCGCTGAAGTTGCGGCCGCCGGCGTAGTAGTCGGCGGTCGTCTTGTTCTGCCGGGACGCCCACCAGGTGATGTAGAGCGTGATGGCGACGACCGCGGTGAACAGCGAGATGGTGAGGGCCTGGTTGCCCGGCTCGGCGTCCGCGAGCGGGACGAGAAGACTGGTCACCGGCGGCGCTCCCTCTTGTACTTGGCGTTCAGCCCGCTGGCGAGCGGATCCAGCCTCCGGTTCGCAAACCGGCCGTAGAGGGCCGCGATCATGAAGGTCGAGACGAACTGGAGCAGCCCGAAGATCAGCGCCACGTTGATGTGCCCGATCACCTGATGACTCATGAAGTCACGCGCCCAGTTGCAGCAGGCGACGTACAGGAGGTACCAGGTCATGAACGCGATGGTCCAGGGCACCACGAAGTTCTTGTACCGGCGTTTCAGCTCCTGGAAGTCGCGCGCCTCGTGCACGGCCTCATACGCACGAGCCTCGCGGTCGTGCACTACTTCCTCAGACATCTGCACTGCACCCTTCGGTCGGAAGGCGAACAGGTGCACGTTAGCCGCTTGTCGAGCATTTGTGACCGAATGCAACCAAACCGTTTCAGGTCACAGCGGTGGTGCGAGGGGCGCGTCCAGGGTGCGGCGGTAGTTCGCGAGGTCGCTGGGGCGGGTGCGGTAGCAGTTGGTGAAGTAGGGCACGCGCAACGGCTCCGGCGGCCTCGCGGTGCTGTCGTAGATCGCGTCGATCTGCTCCAGTACCGACTCCCGCCGGGACTCGGTCAGGACGGCGACCCGCGAGTGCGACTGGGCGAGTTGCCGCAGCCCGTTGCGGTCCAGGTCGTGCCAGTGCCGGAACCGGGCCGTCTCCACCATCGAGAACAGGTCCGACTGGAGCAGGATCGGCATCGGGTCGAACTCGTCGTTCCCGGCCAGGAAGTCCTCGCCGATGATCGCCCGGTGCAGCCGCCGGACCCAGGGGACGACGGTGTCGTGGTTGTTCCAGAGCAGTCCCAGCACGCCGTGCGGCCGCAGTACCCGGGCGATCTCGGGCAGGGCGCGGGCGTGGTCGAACCAGTGGAAGGCCTGTCCGACGAGCACCGCGTCGACCGAGCCGTGCGCGAGCGGGATGGACTCGGCGGCTCCGACCATCGTGTCGACGCCGGGAACGCGCCGGCACAGCGCGAGCATCTCCTCGGACGGATCGACGGCGACCACGTCGTGCCCGAGAGACGCGGCGACCTTGCTCAGCTTGCCGGTCCCTGCCCCGAGATCGAGGATCTGGAGCCGGCCGGGACCCAGGATCCAGGTCAGCGCGTCGGCAGGAAACGTCGGCCGGCCCGCGTCGTACGCGGCGGCGACGGCGCCGAAGGATCGCGCGCGACCGGCATCAGGACCTGAGTCATCGGTGGTCATCACAGCAAATCATGCCGTAGCCACCGCCTTGCGGGGCGTTACTCGCCGAGCTTCTTCTGTTCGATGTGCGCGTTGAGCGCGGCGAGCTCGGGGTGCGCGGCCATGATCTCGACCAGATCGGCGCAGTTCAGCGTGGTCGCGGCGTAGTCCTCGATCATCGTGGTCAGCAGCAGCCGGTCATCCTCGGTGTCCAGCGTCAGCCGGTACTGCGAGCCGCCGCCCTGCCACGGGAGGTTGAGCAGCCGGACGTCCCCGCCGCGGTTCTGGTGCAGGTAGGACGTGACGTGCTCGCGGTCGGCCTGCAGGGTGGCCTGGGCCTCGGCCCGGAGCAGCTGCGGGACCGAGAACACCTCGTAGTCCATGCCGCGCGGGTAGGTCCGCTCGAGGCAGTTCGACACGTACAGGTTCTCGTCGTTCTCCGCGCGGTACCGATCGACGCCCGCGGCAACGACCTCCGCGTCGATCAGCGGGCAGTCCGAGGTGACCCGGACGACCGCGTCCAGCTCGTGTTCGCGGGCCGCGCCGGCGAACCGGGAGAGCACGTCCAGCTCGCTGCCACGGAAAACCGGGACCCCGGCCTCGCCGGCCAGCCCCACGATCGGGTCGTCGTCGGCGTTCGTGGTGGTTGCCACGATCACCGGAAGCCCGGTCCGGGTCAGCCGGTCCAGGTGGTGCTCGAGGAACGTCCGCTTGCCCGCGGTCAGCAGGACCTTGGCGGGCAGCCTGGTGCTCGTCGCGCGGGCCTGGGTGATGATGCCGATCTTCACGAAACCGCCTTCAGCGTGGTCCACCTGAACAACTCACGGATCTCCGCCGGACCGGCCAGGTGCTCGACCCCGAGCTCGGTGTCGGTGAACGCCCGGGCCAGGTCGAGCGGCACGTACGGCTGGTTCATCTCGGGCCACAGCCGCTTGATCCGGGCCTGGCCGCCGAAGGACGGATGCTCGTTCTCCAGCAGCATCGGGTCGCCGTACACGCCGGGCTGGAGGCCCAGGGAGGCGCCGTACAGCACGGCCGAGCTGAGCCGGTTGGAGGCGACGCGACGGTGTTTGCGGACCTCGCGGAGCTGCTTCAGCAGGAAGTTCGTGTCCGTGCCGAGCCAGTGCAGCCCGCGGTACCCGTGGGTGATCACCCGGAAGCCGGCCCGCTCGTAGACCTGCCGGATGGCCGGGTTCTCGTACTCGTTCCAGTACAGGCAGACGGTGACCGGGCCCTTCTCGTGCTCGTTGATCGAGGCAACGATCCGGCCATGATCGCCCAGCACGTGCTGGCCTTCCCAGCCGTGGAACGGGTAGAAGATGGTGCCGGCGGCATCTTTCGCCGGGCTGGCCAGCTCCGGGTGCACCTTCAGCAGGTAGAGCCAGGTGGCGCCGATCACCGAGTAGTTGCGCAGCCCCATCGACCAGCCGCGCCGCCGGACGCTGTCGGACCAGACGAACTTCGGCATCCCGTCGACGAAGGCGGTGCCGAACGCGAACCCGTCGAGGATGTTCCAGCCGTGCTGCAGGTAGCCCCAGATCCCCGGCGCGCCGGGCAGCCCGGCGTACGAGGCCATCACGTGGGCGTGGCCGTAGAAGTGGTTCGCGTGGTGCATCAGCGACCCACCCTGCGGCGGACCCGGCGGACCCTGCGGCGGGCCCGTCTGACGACCACCTTCGCCGGGTTCATCACCGCGATACCGATCCGGTACGGACGCGACCGTCGGATGCTGCTCAGCTGACGCTCGAAGTAGATGGCCTGCGTGGCCGCCTCGGACAGCTCCTTGGTGAGACGGGCGATGGTGGCGAGCTGCTCCACACTCCCGACCGGCTCCGGCTGCTTATTGCCTGGGGCAACGGATGCCCAGAGTGCCTCTGTCAAGGTGATTCCGGCCATCGACGCGAACAGCGCGGTCAGGCCGCGGGTGCTCTCGCCGACCGTCCACGACTGCCTCGACCCCGCTTCCAGTGAGCGCCGCACGAAGCGAGCCAACTGCGAGATCACGAGCGCCTCGCCGCGACCCGCGACCGGCTCACCCTCCCCGAACACCTGGTACGACGCACCGTCGACGATCACGTTGTCCGCCGACGAGATCGAGGCGGTCTGGGTGTCCTGCGCCAGCAACCACGACACGTAGCCGGGCACCGTACGCCGGATCGCCGCCTGGTCGTCGACCCGCAAGGCATCGAGGAGGTATTCCTCCAGCAGGATGCCGGAGCCGGTCGGCACGGCATCAGCGGGCAAAACGTCAGGCACGTCGGTGGCGCCGATCACGAAGTACCAGCCCGGGGCCAGTTCCGTGCCGAGGCCGGCGGCGATCGCGTCCTGCATCAGGCGATACGGATCGGTCATCATCGGGCCGGCGTATCGCGACGCGACCGCTCGGCTGATCGTCACGCCCGCCAGCGGAGTATCGGTCTCGGTCAGCGCGACCGAGGGGTCCGCCAGGTCCGGATAGACGGCGTACGTCGTCGCGGACGTGCCGACGGCGGCGTGGACAGCCTTCAGCCCGGCCGGCGGTTCGACGCTGCCGAAGAGGTCGCGGGGCCAGGCCTGGTCGCCCGGGACGGTGGCCAGGTTCGGCTGGATCAAGCGCTCGATGCCGAAGGAGTTCTCGGCCGCGAGCAACAGCCGGCCCTCGGGAGCCAGCCGCGCCTGCAGGGCAGCGAGTGCGTCGGCCCAGGTCAGCACCGGCGTGTCAGGTCCCACCAGCCGATGCAACCCGTCCAGCGCGACGATCACGTCGTACGTGTCCTCGGAGCTGAAGCGATCGAGGGCCCCGCAGTAGACCCGACCCGGGATCAGTGCGGCGATCTCTTCCGCATCCGGAGCGGATCGGACCAGCGCGTCCACGGAAGCGGTCGCGCCGACGACCTGCTTGAGCAGTTCGAGCGTGTGCGGACCGGCCACCAGTACGGAGTCCGTCGGCTTCAGCACGGCTTCCAGCAGAGCCGCTGGAACACGACCGCCGGTCGCGGGACGCCCGTCGCGAGGAGTGAGGTCGGACCAGTTGAGCATCTCGGCCCCGACCATGACCAGGCCCGTCACCGGACCAGCTTCGTCAGCGTGTCGACCACCCGGTCGACATCGGAGTCGGTCAGGTCCGGGAACATCGGCAGCGAGATCTCCTCGCGGTAGTACTGCTCCGCATTCGGGCACATGCCGCGCTGATAGCCCTGTTTCGCGAACACGGGATGCCAGTAGACCGGGATGTAGTTCACCTGGACGCCGATCTCGGCCGCCCGCAGGCCTTCGAAGATCTCGCGCCGGCGACCGCCGAGAACGCGGACCGGGTAGAGGTGCCAGGCCGGGTCCACGTCCGCGCGCTGGGGCGGAGTACGGAGGCCGTCGACGTCGCTCAGGGCCTCGTTGTACCGCGCGGTGATCTCGGCCCGGCGCTTCTTGAACGCCGTGAGCCTGCGCAGCTGGGACAGCCCTAGCGCGCAGGCGATGTCGGTCAGGCGGTAGTTCACGCCGAACTCGTGGACTTCCTGGTGCCAGGGACCCTCGTCGGTGATCTCGAACCGCTCGGGGTCCCGGACCAGCCCGATGAAGTGGAACTCGTGCGCCTTCTGCCCGACCGCCGGGTCCTTGGCGACGACGGCGCCACCCTCGCCGGTGGTCAGGTTCTTGGTCGGGAAGAACGACAGGGTGGTGACGTCGGCCAGGTCGCCGACCGGGCGGCCGCGGTAGAAGCCGCCGACCGAGTGCGCGGCGTCGTCGAGCGTCCTGGCGCCGACCGAGTCCGCGATCGGCTGCAGGGCGTCGTAGTCCGCCGGGTGGCCGGCATAGTCGACGGCCGCGACGACCTTCGTGCGCTCGGTGACGGCCGCCTCGACGGCCGCCGGGTCGAGCAGCGCGGTGTCCTCCTCGACGTCGGCGAAGACCACCTTCGCGCCGAGGATCGCGGCGCAGGACGCGGTCGCGACGAACGTCATCGGCGTGGTCACGATCTCGTCGCCGGGGCCGACGCCGAGCCCGGCGTACGCCATGTGCAGGGCGGCGGTGCCCGACGTGCAGCTGACCGCGCGGTGGCCGCCGGTCAGCTCGGAGACCGCGTTCTCGAACGCGGTGACGGCGGGTCCGGTGGTGAGCCAGTCGCCGCGGAGGACGGCGGTGACCGCCTCGATGTCCTCCGCCGAGATCGACTGGCGGCCGTAGGGAAGCATCGGATCAGACATCGCTCTCTAGGATCTTGCGGATCTCGTCGATCGTGTACCACTGGTCGTTGGTGTCGGAGGCGTAGTGGAAGCCGTCGGGCACCGGGGTGCCGTGCGGCGGCGGGGTGTAGCCCCAGGTCGCCAGGTCCGGCTGCAGCACGTAGCGGTTGCCGATCGCGAGCGCGCGGCGGCCCTCCTCCGGGCTGATCATCTCCTCGTGCAGCTTCTCGCCCGGCCGCAGCCCCATGTCGTGCATCTTCGCGCCCGGCGCGATCGCCTGGGCCAGGTCGGTGACCTTCATCGACGGGATCCGCGGCACGTACAGCTCGCCGCCCATCATCTGCTCGAACGAGTCGACGACGAACTCGACCGCCTCCGGCAGCGTGATCAGGAACCGGGTGCAGCGCAGGTCGGTGATCGGCAGCGACTGGCCGGCCGCGTGCAGGGCCCGGAACTTCGGGATGATCGAGCCGCGGCTGCCCATCACGTTGCCGTACCGGACCACGCTGAAGCGGGTGTCGTAGGCGGCCGCGTAGTGGTTCCCGGTGATGAAGAGCTTGTCGGCGGTCAGCTTGGTCGCGCCGTACAGGTTGATCGGGCTGGAGGCCTTGTCGGTGGACAGCGCGACGACCTTCTTGACGCCCGAGTCGATGGACGACTCGATCACGTTCTGTGAGCCGACCACGTTGGTCTGGACGAACTCCCACGGGTTGTACTCCGCGGTGTCGACCTGTTTCAGCGCGGCCGCGTGCACCACGTAGTCGACCTTGTGCATCGCCCGGTTCAGCCGGGCCCGGTCGCGCACGTCGCCGATGAAGAACCGCAGTCGCGGGTCGTCGCCGAAGTACTGCCGGACCTCCCACTGCTTCAGCTCGTCGCGGCTGAAGACGATGATCCGCCGCGGGTCGAGCTGATCGAGGGCGAACCGGATGAACGCCTTGCCGAAGGACCCAGTGCCTCCGGTGACGAGGATGTCTGAGCCGGTGAGGATGGACACGTCGGGTGACCCTTCTTAGTGCGTTTCCGGACCGCGCGAGCATGCCACGCAAGTGGATACCTTAGCTGGGCCCCCCAGCGAACCGGATACGGTCTGGTGCGTGACTGGACAGAGGCGGGTCGGAGTCAGGTGTGATGTGGGGCCCAGACGGGGCATCGGACACGTGATGCGGGGCCTGGCGCTGGCCGAGGAATTGCGGCTGCGCGGGGCCGAAGTGGTCTTCGTCTGCGACAGCCACACCGTGCCCTGGGCGAACGATCAGATCCTGGCCCGGGGCATCCCGGTGGAGCCTGCCGTCCGGACCGCCGAGGAGCACGTGGAGCTGTTCGGGCGACTCGAGCTGGATGCCGTCGTCTTCGACTCGTACGACCTGCCGGGCGAGGTGTTCACCGGAGTGCGCAGGTCCGGCATCCCCACCCTCGCGATCATCGACGGGGACTTCCGCGGCGCCGAGGCCGACGTGTTCGTGGACCAGAATCTTGGCTCCGAGCTGGACCAGCCGGAGCTCCCCGAGGGTGCGATCCGGCTCGCCGGGCTGGACTACGTGCTGCTGCGTGACGAGATCCTCACCCTCCGTCCGGTCGATCCACCCGAGCCGCGCCGGTACGACGTACCGAAGGTGTTCGCGTTCTTCGGGGGCACCGACGCGTACGGCGCCGGGCCGTACGTCGCGGCGGCCCTCGCGGCGACGGGGGTGCCGTTCGAGGCCCTCGTGGTGGCTCCGGACGAGGACCTGGCCGAGGCGATCACCGCAGTACCGCTGAACCCTGGCCAGCGGGTCGAGGTGATCGGCCCGACCTCCCAGCTCGCCAGAGCCGTGGTGGCCTCGGACCTGGTGGTCAGCGCGTCCGGTACGTCGACCTGGGAGTTGATGTGCCTCGGAGCGACGGCAGGCCTCGTGTGCGTGGTGGACAACCAGGAGATGGGCTATGAGCGGGCAGTCGCCACCGGCGCGGCTGTCGGAGTCGGAGTGCTCTCAGACCTGAAGGCGGACCCAGCAGCCGCGGCCGCCGTACTCCGGCCACTCCTGACGGACCCGGTGGAACGCGCACGGATCGCCGAGGCCGGCTGGAAGCTGGTGGACGGGCAGGGCCGGGTCCGGGTCGCCGACGCCCTGTTTCACCTGATCTCGTAGATGGTGGCGTCGAGCGTGGCGTGCCGGAGCCGCACGAACTGCTTGAGCTGGGGCGACACGGTGCCGGCCCGGTGGGTTCATTCAGGGAGTTCGTAGACGAGCGCGTCGGAGGCTTTGAAGCGCAGCGTGGCGAAGGCGCCGAGGTTGGGCGACAGGATCGTCTGGGTGGGGTCCGCGTAGAGCCAGCGGACGCCGTACTTCTCCCGCAGCACCCGCAGGTTGTCGCGGCTCGGGGAGATGAATGCGCGGTCGTTCTCCTCGAGTCTCGTCTGGTCCCAGAACGGCAACCCGTTCGGGCCCATCCCGGTGCCGGCGACCAGGTCGTTGAGGGTGTTCGTGTATGCCCAGCCCTCCAGCAGCACGTGCCGCTCGGTCAGCGCGGAGATCCAGAAGTGCCGGGCGTCGCAGCCGTTGGTGTTCTTCATCGCGCAGTGCGCGTTGGTCGCGATCAGGTCACCCGGGGCGGCGTGGTCCTTCAGCCAGAGGGCTGCGGCGGTCTGGCTCCGGCTCGGGCCGAGCAGTTGCTTGTCCGTCTGCGGGGCCAGCGACACGGGCGCGTAGTCGGTCATCGCCTGGAGCGGCAAGAACAGGCTCGCGCCCATCCCGGCGAGCACGAAGGACGCCATCGCGATCCGGGTCGGACGACCCCTGCGCTTGGCGACCCGCTTCCACACCACGGTGACGAGCACAGCCACCAGGGCGAGAAGGAAGATCGTCCACAACCACGGGCTGATCAGCCCGGCCAGGGATCCGTCCGGCTTGCGGAAGGGCTTGCCATCCGACGGCAGTGCGTTGACGATCGCGCGAGCCAGTGCGGTCGCGCCGATGCCACCCAGGATCGACGCGAGCACAGCGAGGTCCGACCGCCGGTCGGCGAACCAGAACACCAGCATCCAGGCACCCGCCGCGGCCAGCGCCGCGATGATCGGTACGGCGGTGCGGTGGAAGTACAACTGGCTCGTGCCGGGCTGATCCGTCAGCACCATCCCGGAGAACCCGGCGATGGAGATTCCGACCAGGAAGATCATCCCGGGATCGCGGAACCAGCGGGCCGCCGTACCGGTGAGGACGAGCAGGCCGGCCGAGCCGAGGACCAGGCCGAGGCAGGTGGTGATCGCGGTGATCCACATCGCGCTGTGGTCGAGTTGGCCGGCGGGCAGGGAGTCCGCGACGAGCGGATAGACGCCGACCTTGGCGAAGGTGATCCACGGTTTCACCGCCAGCCCGGACGAGTGCATGCCGAAGACGACGACGATCGAGGCTGCGAACAACCCGCCCAGGACAGCCGCCGTGAGCAGCGCGGCCTTGGCGAACCGGCCGTAGCAGAGCCGGACGAAGACGACCAGCGCGAGGCCGCAGATGATCAGCGGCAGCACGGTCGCCTTCGACCCCGAGGCCGCTGCGGCGATCACGACGAACAGGACCCAGGTCCCGGGTCCACTCCGGCCCCTCAGCAGGTCGATGCCGATCAACGCGAGCAGCACGATCAGCGCGCTGCCGAGGTTCTGCGTCGGGCTGCCCCAGACGTAGGTGATGAGGCCCTCGGCCGGCAGAGTCACCGACGGGTACGCATTCACCGTGCCGCCGACCGATGCGACCGCGATCGCCAGCGGACCGGCAAACCGCGAGCCTGGAGCCAGCCGGTCGGTCAGCGCGAAGATCAGCGCGGTCCCAGCGAGCAGCAGCGGCACCCAGCCGATCGTGTAGACCAGATCGGTCAGGTTGATCCCGGTCGCCCACGACACCGCGGCCGTGAACTGGTGCCAGAAGTAGTGGTAGTCCATCTGCTCGCCCTGCACGTACGGCGCTTGCAGGGGGAAGTCGGTCCTCGCGCTGGCCGCCAGGGCCTGGTGGAACGCCATGTCGGGCGAGTTGGACCGCGCATCTGTGTACGGGGCGGGCACGAGGTTCCGGTAACGCCCGATCCCGTACAAAGGCAGAGCCAAGGCCAAGGCGACCAGCCAGGCGGTCAGAGGGCTCACCGGCCGCTCGACCCGGCTGAGGATGCGCGGACGCCACGACGGCACACAGACAGCGGCGATCACCACGGGCGCGGCCCACAGCCAGGCCCACTGCTGCAGGCCGATCGGCGCGACGGCCATGTAAACGAGCACGAGCACCGCGACGCCCACCAGGGAGCCGGCGGCGAAGTCCTCGATCAGGTTGTGCCGGAACGGGCTGGCCAGCCGCCACAGGATCACGCCTGGCAGAGTGATGCCGAAGATCCAGAATCGCAGCAGCGACACGATGCTGTCGGCGGACGCGTGCCCGGCCATCAGCCAGATCGCCAGCCAGGCCACCGCGAGGCCGGCGGCGGCCTTGACCAGGTGCGGGACGACGGGCCGCCAGGACGGCCGGTTCGTCTCCCGCTCCGGGGCGCCTGGGCGGCTGGGCGCGATGCCGGTCACGGTTGACACGGAGGCAGAGTATCCGTGCTAGGCCCCGCGCCGAGTAATCTCACCGCAGGAGGTCCGCATGCCAACCAGTCACCCGGTGCTGTCCGTCGTCGTGCCGATGTACGACGAGGAAGACGTGCTGCCGATCTTCTTCGAGCGGATGCACCCGCTCCTCGACGGGCTGGGGATCAGCTACGAGGTGCTGGTCGTCGACGACGGCAGCCGCGACGGCACGGCCACCCTGCTCCGCGAGGCGACCGGCACCTGGCCGCAACTCCGGCTCGTCCGCCTGCTCCGGAACTCCGGTCACCAGGCCGCCCTGTCCGCGGGGTTCCGGCGCGCTCGCGGTGACTACCTGGTCACCATCGACGCCGACCTGCAGGATCCCCCCGAGGCGATCGCCGAGCTGCTCGCCACCGCGCGGGAGAAGGACGTCGACGTCGTGTACGGCGTGCGCTCGGACCGGTCGAGTGACTCCTGGCCCAAGCGGACCACGGCTCGCATGTACTACCGGCTGATGTGTCGCCTGGTGGGCATGGAGATCCCGTTCGACGCCGGCGACTTCCGGCTGGTGTCGCGCCGCGTGGTGGATGCCGTCAACGGGCTCCCCGAGGACGGCCGGGTGTTCCGGCTGGTGATCCCGTGGCTGGGGTTCCCGAGCGCGGAGGTGAAGTACGTTCGCGCCGAGCGGGCGGCAGGCGTGACGAAGTACAACTGGTCGAAGATGTTCCGGCTGGCCTTCGACAGCGTGACGGCGTTCTCGGCCGCTCCGCTCCGGCTGGCCACCTGGCTCGGGCTGCTGGGTGGGCTGCTGTGCGGGTTGTTCGTGGTCGGGGCGCTGGTGGTCAAGCTGTCGGGCAACAGCGTTCCGGGCTGGACCTCGACCGTGCTGGCGGTCGGCATCATCGGCGCGATCCAGCTGCTCTGCCTGGGTCTGCTGGGTGAGTACGTGGCGAGGCTGTTCCAGTCGAGTCAGCGTCGGCCGCAGTTCCTGGTGGGTTACGACAGCCTGGAGGATCCCGGGCACCACAGTTACGCGGAGGCGATCGACGGGCAGTCGCCGGAGCAAAGGTAGGCTGCCTGCCTATGCCGGACCTGTCGCCGATCCCGTTCGTCAAGGCATACGTGGCGGGTGACGAGCTCGTCTACGTGAACCAGTCCTTCTCCTCGGCCGCGGTCTCCGGCGACGGCCCGTTCACCGCCCGGGCGACGGACCTGATCACCAAACTCACCGGTGGCGTCGGCTCGCTGCTGACCACGTCGTGCACGCACGCGCTGGAGATGACCGCGCTGCTGCTCGACCTGGAGCCGGGGGACGAGGTGATCATGCCGTCGTTCACCTTCGTCTCCACCGCGAACGCCTACGCGCTGCGCGGCGCCGTACCGGTGTTCGTGGACATCCGGCCGGACACGCTGAACCTCGACGAGACGCAGATCGAGGCCGCGATCACCGAGCGGACCAAGGCGATCGTGGTGGTGCACTACGCCGGGGTCGCCGCAGCGATGGACGAGGTGCTCGCGATCGCCGCGAAGTACGGGCTGCCGGTGATCGAGGACAACGCGCACGGCCTCGGCGGCTCGTACCACGGCCGCCCGCTCGGCTCGCTCGGGCTGATGGCGACGCAGTCCTTCCACGGCACCAAGAACGTGCACTGCGGCGAGGGTGGCGCACTGGTCGTCAACGACGGCGACCTGCTCGCTCGGGCCGAGGTGATCCGGGAGAAGGGCACCAACCGCGCCCAGTTCTTCCGAGGCCAGGTCGACAAATACCGCTGGGTGGACATCGGGTCCAGCTATCTCCCGGCCGATCCGCTCGCCGCGTTCCTGACCGCCCAGTTGGAGCACTTCGACGAGATCCACACGCCGCGGCTGGCGAGCTGGCAGCGGTACGACGAGGCGCTGGCCGAGTGGGCCGGGTCGCACGGCGTCGGCGTACCGACCGTTCCCGCGGGCTGCGTGCACCCCGCGCACCTGTACTACCTGCTGATGCCGTCCCACGAGCACCAGCAGGGCCTGATCGCGCACCTGCGCGAGCGCAACGTCAGCGCGCCGTTCCACTACGTGCCGCTGCACTCGTCCCCGGCGGGCGAGAAGTACGGCCGGGTCGGGCCGGGTGGCTGCGCCGTCACCGACCGGGTCAGCGGCTCGTTGGTCCGGCTGCCGCTGTACAGCCAGCTCACCGAGGAGGAGCAGAACCGAGTGATCGACGGAGTGCGCTCCTACTCGTGCGGTCCGGCATGAGCTGGTACGACGCCCTCGAGGCGGGCGAGCTGACGATGCGGCCAGGTGACTACGAGTCACGGCGGTTCGGCGTCGCCGTCGACCGGATCTCGATCTCGGCCTCAGCCGGTACGCCGCTGCCGGAGGTGCTCGCCGCAGTCGACAAGTCGACGGCCGACGTGGTGATCCTGCGCTACCCGGCCCGGGAGGTCTCCTGGTTCGCGGCGCTGGCGAGTGGTCCGCGGACGGCGCTGCTCGCGGACAGCCTCGTCTACTGGTCACTCCCTGTGGGCAAGGGCCGTCGCCCGGCGCCGCTGGCCGGGTTCGCCGCGACGCACGAGCAGGCGGTCGACGACGATCTGGTCGACGACCTGGTCGGCGACATCTTCGGCGACTACGGGAACCACTACTGCGCCAACCCGCTGTTCGCACCGGCCCAGGCGCTCGCGGGGTACCAGGAGTGGGCCCGGCGCAGCGTCGAGGACCAGGGCGCGGTCGTACTGCGAGGCCCGGACCGGCGGGTGCTCGCTCTGGCCACGGTGGACCAGCAGCGGTCGTGGACCGAGATCGAGCTGGCCGGCGTGGTTCCGGCCGAGCAGGGCCGTGGCCGGTACGGGCACCTGCTCGCGGCCGTTGAGGATGCCGCAACCTCCCGTCGGCTCGTCATTTCCACTCAGGGCCACAACACCGGGGTACAAAGAGCTTGGGCGCGTTATGGGTTCGAGCCGATCCACACGCTGCTGACGGTCCATCTGGTCGGGCCGGACCTACCCCTGGCGGCCCGTCAGTAGCCAGAGACCGACTGCTAGCATCATTGACCGAAATCGACTGAGCCGAGGAGATACACAGTTGTGACGCCGCGGCTGAGCGTGGTTGTGCCTTTCTACAACGTCGGCGACTACATCGGGGACTGCCTCGATTCGATCGCCCGGCAGACCTGGACGGATTTCGAGGCGATCCTCGTCGACGACGGATCCCCGGACGACAGCGCGGCGATCGCCAAGGACCTGTGTTCCCGCGACTCCCGGTTCCGGATCGTCGAGCAGGAGAACCAGGGCCTGGGCCCGGCCCGCAACACCGGGGTCCGGCACGCCCAGGGCGAGTACCTGACCTTCGTCGACAGCGACGACCTGGTCAGCCGGCACGGGTTCGAGCGGCTGGTCCGGTCGCTGGACGAGACAGGGTCGTCCTTCGCCGGCGGGAACGCGCGGCGCTTCAACAACAGCGCCGGGGTTCGGCCGTCGTGGATCCACCGACTGCCGTTCGCGAAGGACCGGAAGGCCGGCCACGTGCTGGAGTCGCCCGACCTGGTCCTGGACCGGATGGTCTGGAACAAGGTCTACCGGCGCTCCTTCTGGGACGAGTACGGCTACGAGTTCCCCGCGATCCGGTACGAGGACTACCCGGTCACGCTGAAGGCGCACCTGGACGCGGTCACCGTGGACGCGCTGGCCGCCCCCGTCTACTACTGGCGGGAGCGGGAGTCGGGCGAGTCGATCACCCAGCAGAAGTTCCAGTTCGGCAACCTGGAGGACCGGGTCCGCTCCGCCGAACTGGTGATGGACCTGATCGACAGCGGCGGGTACCAGGGACTGGGCGAGATCCGGCGCCGGGTGCACTCGCACTTCACCCAGATCGACATGCTGACGCTGGTGATGGCGTTCGGCGCGGTGCCGCCCGCGGAGGAGCAGAACCTGGTCCGGCTGGCCTGCCGGTTGCTGGAACGGCTGGACAACTCGGTCCTGGTCCGCGCGCACAGCTACGACCGGATCCAGCACTCCGCGCTCCGCGCCGGCGACGTGGACCTGCTGCGCCGGCTGGCGCACTTCCGCAACGAGGGTGGCCTCAGCGGTGGCGCCCGCGCCATCCCGAAGGCCGGTAGGCGGTGGCAGTTCGAGCACAACTACCCGGGCGTGCACGAGCCGAACACCGCCGTACCGCGGACCCTCTACCAACTGCCGAAGAAGGACTTGACGCTGGCGACGACCGTGCAGCGGGTCGCCTGGCAGGACGACGTGCTGTCGCTGCACGGGACCGCCGAGATCCGGCACCTGGAGACCACCGCGTCGTCCAGCCTGCGGATCGCGCTGGTCGTCGCGGGGAACCGTATCCCGCTGCCTGTCCGTCGGTACGCCGCGACGGACTCGCATGGTGACTCCGCCCTGGTCGGGTTCGAGGTGCGCCTCGACCGCCGCCTGCTGGCGAAACTCGCGGACACGGCGGCCCCGGCGCATTTCGCAGTATGGATGAAGTCCGGGCGGCTGCGGGAGCACGGCAAGCTCCGCGGTCAGCGTGCGGGCAGTCCCGGCTGGCCGCCGGGCAACTGGATCGACGAGACCACCTGGGTCCAGCCCGGTCCCGGCGCGGACGGCGCCTTCGTACTGCGGAAGATGGTCGACCCGTGCCGCATCACCTCGGCCGAGCAGACCTCCGACGCGCTGGTACTGCGGGGGCGGGTGCCGGCCGACCTGGAGGATCCGCGGCTGCAGGTGACCCGGCCGCTGTCCGGCCTGGGCCAGGTGCTCCCGCTCGAGTGGTCCGGGCGGGACTTCAGCGTGCGGATCCCGTTCGGCCCGATCGTCGCCGAGACCAGCCCCGATGACCCGTTCACCCAGCGGACCACCTGGGCCTTCCGGATGCTCGGCTCCGGCGGCGACGAGAGGTTGCTGCTCTGGACCGCCGGCGACCAGGCGGTGAGCCACCTGGACCAGGGTCGCCTGGTCACGCTGACCCGATCCACCGGTGGGTACGTGAACCTGCACGAAGGCCCGGCCCGGGTGGTCGCCCAGCAGGCCGAGGTTGTTGCTGAGAGCAATGAACTGCGGATCGCCGGGTTGTTGACCGGCGGGGCCGCGTTCAGCTGGCGGCGGTTCCTGGAGGACTCCGACGAGCACGTGGACGTCGCGTGCCGCAGTACCGTCTCGGCGTCCGGGGAGTGGGTGGCCTCGGTCGGGTTGTCCGAGCTGATCCCGGACGAGGTGGTCGCGCACTCCGTGGATCCCTTGGCCAGCTTGGCAGACTGGGTGCTCTTCGCCACGGCGGCGGACGGCTCGGCCCAGGCCGTGCAGTGTGAGCCGTTCCTTGCCAGCCGGTTGCCGATCGAGGTCGAGCAGGGCGGCCATGTCGCCGGTATCCGTCCGCACGCAGGCACACTTCACGTCGAGGTCCGCTGATGCATCACCACAACCACTACTACGGGCAAGCGCACATCCTGGCCCGGTACGCCGGTCTCGACGACCAGGCTCCGCCCCGACTGCGCGGCTACCTGCAGCACGGCTGGAACATCGCCGACGGCTGGAACCCGGTGCACGAGTTCTTCGACGGCGCCTGGCGGTTCACCTGGAGTGACGCGCCGCGCCGCCGTGGGCACGCGCTCGGCCGGCGGAACTACCACAGCATCGGCGCGCCCTGGCTCTACCTGCTCGACCTGGAGCCGGAGCTCGGCGCCGTACCGGAGGAGGAGCGCGAAGGCACGCTCTGGTTCCTCTTCCACGGCTGGGAGGGCGGCAAGATCCAAGGCGACCACAAGCGCCTGATCGACGAGATCCGCGAGACCGAGCCCGGCCCGGTCACCTTCAGCCTGTACTACACGGAGTACGAGCGGCCGGAGATCCGGAAGTCGTACGAGGACGCCGGGTTCCGGGTCGTGTCGTTCGGCCGCCGGGGCTTCTCGTACGAGGGCACGGACCCACGGTTCCTCTACAAGCAGCTCACCGAGCTCCGCAAGCACAAGCGGGTGGCCGCGAACCGGCTGTCGACCGCCATCTTCTACGGCATCGCCGCGGGCTGCGAGCCCGCCGTGTACGGCGATCCGATGGAGATGGAGGGCGAGAACCCGCTGTTCGGCGGGCAGAGCCGGATCGCCAGGCTGTGGCCGGAGATGCTCGGCAAGGAGATCGACCTGGCCGCCGCCCGCGCGACCACGGACCTGGAACTGGGCGTGCCCTGGATGCTGCCGCCCGCGGAACTGCGGATGCTGTTCGATTGGAGAGAGCGTGTCTGACAACCAGCTGGCCGTCGATGTGGTTCGCGGTGAGATGCAGCCGTGGAGCGACTACGAAGGCAAGCGCGGGGCCGTCCAGGGACCGGTGCTGCGAGCACTGCTGGACGACGTCCTGCCTTCTGGGGCACGCACCCTCATCGTCGGGCCGCACAGCGCCGACCTGATCGAGGTCGTCGTCGCCAAGTCGGCGAAGGCGACCATGCTGGTCCGGTCGGTCTCGGACGCCAACTCGCTGGCCGAGCGCTTCGGCGACGACCTGCAGGTCATCGCGGGCGCGCTGGACGGGATGGAGCCTGCCGCCTTCGAGGTCGTGGTTGCCGCCGACGGTCTCGATCGTGTCCTCGGCTATGACAGCGACGACCTGAACTGGTCGGCCCGCCTGGACGCCTTGGCCGCGGTCGCGTCGCCTTCAGCGGTCGTCGTTCTCGGACTGGAGAACGAGTTCTCCCTCACCAATCTGCTGGATCGCCGCCTACCCCAGGACCGCCACGCCGACGACGACTGGCGACCGCTCCACGACGACCCCACTCGGCCGGTATCCGCCGACCAGCTCCTTGCCGAGCTGTCGCGAGTGGGCTTCGCCGGGGCCCACGCCTACGCGGCCTTCTCCGCCAAGGACGCGGTCCTGACGTTGCTCGCCTCGGACACGGCCGCCGCCACCCGGCCGGGCGAACTACCAGCCCGCCTGGCGCTGGAAGCCCTGGAGACCGCCGCGGTCGCAGTACCGCTGCTGGCCCCGATCGCCGAAGGCGCCACCGCGGCCGCTCGGGCCGGCCTCCTCGCCTCCACCGCCCCCTCGTGGCTGGCCCTCACCACCACCCCGGCCCGCCACCCCATCTACGCCCAAACCTCGGGCCACACCACCGTCCTCACCGCCGACACCGCCGCAGCAGGTTGGTCCATCACCACCGACCAGCGGGAACTCGGCGCCGCGGCAGGCGAGGAAGCCGACTTTGCCGCAGCCCGCGCCGCCTCTGGTGACGCTCCCGCCGCGGCAGCGCCGGTGGTGTTCGACCTAGGGGCTGTCCCCGGGAGTGTGCCGGGTGGGATCACTGTGGAGACTCAGCTGCTTCGGTTTGCTGCTGCTGAGGATGTGCCGGGGTTCCGGGCGTTGGCTGCTCGGCTCGGTGAGTGGGCTCGGGCACAGGACTCGGCGCGGCTGGTGCTGCGGTGGGATGACGTGGTGGTGGATGGGGATGGCTTCGCGGCCGGCGTCTCGCCGTGGGTGACTGCTGGTGACGAGAGCGCCGTGGATGTGTTGGCGGCCGCGTGGTGGCGGTTCCACGATCGGTTGATCGGTGGGCACCGGCGTCACCCGTGGCCGCCGTGGATGGTCGGGGACGACCTGGTGTCCGCGTGGCTGGGGATGTCCGGTGTCGAGGCGCCGGCTCCGGTCGCCGCGACGAAGCCGGAGACTCCGCCGGCCTCCGGCGCACAAGTTGCCCGGGGCAAGGAGTTGGCGGAGGCTCTGGCTTCTGCGCTGGGGATTCCGGCCGATGCCTCGCAGACGCCCGACGTGCGGACGGCCCTTGCTGATGCTGAGCGGGCGCAGCAGGAAGTGTTCGAGCTGAAGGGGCAGATCTTCGGGCTGGAGCGGACGCTCGGGTTCCGGGACAAGGCGCTGAAGACGCGCGAGAACCGGCTCCGGGAGATGCGGCTGCAGGTGCAGAAGGTGAACGCGGAGCGCGCCAGGCTGCGCAGCTCGCGCGCCTTCGCGGCCGTCACCGTGGTGCGCAAGGTGGCGACGATCCGCAATCCGCGCAAGTTCGCCGGCAAGCTGAAGCGCCGCCTCAAGCGAATCGTCCGCAACCGCCTCGGCTGACCGTGCGCGTCCGAAGATCCGCCTCGGGGTCTTTCGGACGCGAGTCAGCGGCGGGCGATCAGCAGTTGGTGGGTGTCAGGCCACTCGACGGGCGTCCCGTCGGGGCTGGTGAGAGAGGCGACCGGCGCAATCCGGTTGGCGATCACCCAGTCGTTGCGCCACGGCTTCGACGCTGGGTCGATGGTGAAGCCCGCCTGCTTCGCGATCCCGCACCAGCCGGTGAAGTCGAGCCCGCAGAACTGCTCGTGGGTCTCGCTCAGCCAGTTGTCGACGTAGTCCTTGCGGGTCAGGAAGTCCATCGCGTCCGCGAGCCGGAGTACCAGCTTGCCGTCGCGTGCGGAGTACTCGAAGGGCACGGACGCGTTCCGCCGGAAGTTGTGCGCGAACTGGAAGAACCTCGCCCTGGTCGACAGCGCGCTCACGTACGCCGCCGGATCGGCGAGCGCCTCGAGGTCGGTCACGTCGGCCGGATTGGCGCCGTCGCTGTCGTCGAGCTCCAGTACTACGGGCCGGTCGGGCTCGGCCGGTCCGCACACGTCCGAGTTCACCCAGACCCCGTCCGGCGCGGTGTGCGCGAACAAACTGTCGGCGAAGCGTTGCACCGTCGCCGGGCGCGATCCGTCGGCGTACGACCAGATCTCATGGGTCAGCGCGAGCGTCAGGGTGGTGTCGATCGAGCGGGCCGGGAAGACGGCGGAGCCGAGCATGTTGCGCTGGTAGAAGTACACGTTCGGGTTCTGGAAGAGCCCTTGCTCCTTCTTGTGCACACACTCGGCGTACAGGTGCCGGGCGACCTCGACGCCGATCAGGTCGGACTCGTGGAACCGCGGGTCCGCGTCCACCAGTTGCAGGGTGGCGCCGGTCGCGCAGCCGATGTCGAGGATCCGCCCGGGGCGGACGAAGACCTTGATCTGCTGCCACTTGCGGTCGGCGGCGGTCTCGAAGGCGTCCGCGTAGGTCTTGTAGTCGCGGGTGGTGGTGAGCCCGCCATCGTCGCCGACCACCGGGTCGTTCACGCAGCGCTGGATCTGCGCGTCGAGCCGGTACCGGTCGAAGACGTCGGCCGTCGCCGGATGCGCGAGCTCCCGCCAGGTGTCGTTGCCTGCGGCAATCAGTAGCAGCACGTCCCAGGGTCTGGGCTCGTCGGGCGGCTCGACGCCGATCACCGAGTAGCCGAGCCACTCGTACAGCTTGGCGACCTCGGGGGTCGAGCAGGCCACGACGGTGTTGCCCGGATCCAGCTGGACCTCGTCGTCCGTGCCGGCCTCGACGGCCTTGATCGTCACGTCGGCGAAGTCGTCGGTCGCGTGCGTGTCGGTGACGCCGACCACCAGCGAACGGATCCCGGTCGCGACGCTGAAGCGCTCGATCGCCGCCTCGCGCCGGTCGAACGGCACCGGGTTCCGCTTGGTGGTGTGGTGGTTCGAGGACGTCACCGCCCAGACGATCGTGGCGCCCTGAGCTGTCGCCTGCAGGAACTCGGCCTGGAACCGCGTCAGGACGTGGTGCCGCCCGGGGAACAGCAGGTACTCCATCGGGTCAGACGCCCTCACTCTTGATGTCCGGGTGGGCGTCCACATCGGTGCGTTCCCGGATCACGTAGGTCGGCCGGCCCATCGAGCCCGAGTGCAGCCGGCCGACGTACTCGCCGAGGACGCCGAGCGCGAGCATCTGGGCGCCGGAGAACAGCGCGACCATGGACGCGATCGTGGTGAACCCCGCGACCGTGGTCGCGCCGCTGGCGTACTTGTAGATGATCACCCCGAACAACCCGACGCCGAACACCGCGCAGATGAAGCCGAGATAGCCGACCAGCCGCAGCGGCTCCACGGAGTACCCGGTGATCAGCGCGAGCGCGTGCTTCATCAGCATCCAGGTCGTGTAGTTCGACTGCCCGTCGGTTCGCTCCTCCATCCGGACCGTGGTCTGCGCGATCCTGGTGGTCGACCACGACAACGCCACGTCCACTGAAGCGTGCGGCCCGTCGAGCCCGTCGAACCCGTCCCGCAGGAAGGTTCGGAAAGCCCGGAAAGCGCTGATGGATCTGGCGTTGCGCACTGACATGGTCGACGCCATCGCCGCCTTGACCAGCCGGGACGAGAAGCTCCGGACCAGCCCGTGCTCCTCGTCCGCCGGTACGCCGTACACGAGGTCGATGTCGTCGGTCAGCGCACGCAGCAGCACCGGCACCTGGTCGGCGGGGTGCTGCAGGTCGTCGTCCATCGTCACGACCACCTCGTACCGCGCGTTGCGGACGCCGGCGATCAACGCGTTGTGCTGCCCGTAGTTCCGCGCGAGCCGCAGAGCCCGCGTCTCCGGGTACTTGTTCGCCAGTTCACTCGCGACCTGCCAGGTGTCGTCCGGACTCCCGTCCACCACCAGCACGATCTCGAACCCGGCCGTAACCCCCGGCAACACCTGGTTCAGCTCATCCACCAAGCGCGGCAACGTGGCACCCGACCGATAACAAGGCACCACGACGGAAACCAGCACAACAAACCTTCCTGGAGGGCGGAGGGGCGGTGGAGGGGGTTAGAGGACGTCCCAGGTGAGGGGGGTGCCGGCGGGGGCGTCGGTGCGGAAGGGGCGGCCTTCGACGGAGGTGAAGGCGTCCGGGGGGAGGCCGCCGGCCGGGCGGACGGAGCGGACGTTGTCGGGGGCAACCTTCTCGCCGGCCTTGACATCGCGGGTGATGTAGAGGGAGCGGCGGAAGCGCAGTACGTTCTGCTCGGCCTGCTTCGGGCCGATCAGCGGCTCGCCGAGGGCCTGCTGGGCGACCTTGGTGCCTTCGACCAGGAGCTTCATCTCCGCCGGTTCCAGCGAGAACGCGGAGTCGACGCCGCCGTCCGCGCGGGACAGCGTCACGTGCTTCTCGATCACCGTCGCGCCGAGCGCCACCGCCGCGATCGACGCGCCGATGCCCATCGTGTGGTCCGACAGGCCGATCTGCACGCCGAGCGCGTCCCGCAGTACGGGGATGCCGCGGAGGTTGGACTGGTCGGCCGGGGCCGGGTAGCTCGCCGTGCACGAGAGCACGACGATCTGCTCGTTGCCGGTGGAGCGGGCCGCGCGGACCGCCGCGTCGATGTCGGTCAACGTCGCGGAGCCGGTGGAGATGATGATCGGCTTACCGGTCTCGGCCATCGCGCGGACCAGCGGCAGGTCGCCGATCTCGTTCGACGCGACCTTGTACGCCGGGACGTGCAGCTTCTCCAGGAAGTCGATCGCCGTCGGGTCGAACGGCGACGAGAACCCGAGCATGCCGAGCGAGTTCGCCAGCTCGAACAGCGGCTCGTGCCACTCCCACGGCGTGTGGGCCTCGTCGTACAGGTCGTACAACCGGGCGCCGCCCCACAGTTCGTGCTCCGACGGCAGCCGGAAGGCGGGCAGATCGACGTCCAGGGTGATCGTGTCGGCGGTGTAGGTCTGCAGCTTGAGCGCCTGCACCCCGGTGTCCGCCATCGCGCGGACGATGTCCTTGGCCCGCTCGAGGTCGCCGTTGTGGTTGCCCGACATCTCCGCGATCACGAACGGCTGGTGCTCCGGTCCGACCGGGACACCGCCGAAGTCGATGGTCTTGCTGGCACTCATGAGTTTCCCTTCGGCTTGCGCCGGTTGTCTTTGTGAAGGCTGATCGGCAGCACGGTGATCTCGCGACCATCGGCGTACCGGGTCTGCGGCTCGCCCTCGGTGAAGCGGAACCGCTGGTTCATCTGCCGGACCACGGTGTTGCGCTCGAGCACCTCGCCGGTCAGCTCGTCGAGGCCGAGCTCGTCGAACGCGTACCCGGTGGCTTCCTTCATCACCTCGATCCAGGCAGGCAGCGTCTCACCCCGCTCGGCCAGTCCGTCGGCGTCGAGGAAGAATCCCCAGGCCCCGGTCCGCGGTGCCGCGTCGAGCTCCAGGTCGAAGAAGTTCACCACCCCGGCGACGGTGCCGGCGCGTTCGTAGACCAGCACCCGCCGGGTCGGGTCGACGCTCGTCTTGGCCCACCAGCCGGCGTGCTCGTCAGGGGAGATCTCGTGCGAGTTGACGCTCACCTCGCGGTTGGCCTGCTGGTTGCGCAGGGTCCGGATGAGGTCGACGTCGTGGTCAGTCGCCGTGCGCAGCATGTGCCAACCGTACCGACCCCTTCTACGCACGGCCCAACTGTGTAACTATTTTTCGACTTCATCCACGAATCAGTCGGAGAGTGACATGAGAGTCTGGCGGATCGTCGGCGTTCTCGGGGTGGCGGCAGCCCTGCTCACCAGCACCCTGCCCAGTACTGCGGCCGGCGCGTCGCCGGTGCAGGCAGACTCGTCCTGTGCCCCCGACCCCAGTACTCCGTTGAGGCAGTTCCGCGCGACCTGGGTGTCGTCGGTGGTCAACATCGACTGGCCCTCACGGACCGGGCTCACCGCGGCGCAGCAGCAGGCCGAACTGATCGGCTGGCTCGACGACGCCGTCCGGCAGCGCCACAACACCGTAGTACTCCAGATCCGGCCGACAGCGGACGCGTTCTGGCCGTCCAAGGTCGAGCCGTGGTCGCGGTACCTCACCGGTCAGCAGGGCGGGAACCCCGGCTACGACCCGCTCGCCTTCGCCGTGGCCGAGGCGCACAAGCGGAACCTCGAACTGCACGGCTGGTTCAACCCGTACCGGCTCTCGATGGGCACCGACCTCAACGCCCTGGTCCCGGAGCACCCGGCTCGCCAGCACCCGGACTGGGTCGTCACCTACGGCGGCAAGCTCTACTACAACCCGGGTATCCCCGCGGCGCGCAAGCTCGTCGAGGACGCGATCATGGACGCGGTGTCGGGCTACGACCTGGACGGCGTGCACTTCGACGACTACTTCTACCCGTACCCGGTGGCGGGCCAGGTCTTCGACGACGCGGCCACCTACGCGCAGTACGGGGCGGCCTTCCCGACGGTGGCCGAGTGGCGGCGGAACAACATCAACCTGCTGATCCAGGAACTGCAGCACCGGATCAAGGCGGCCAAGCCGTGGGTGAAGTTCGGCATCTCGCCCTTCGCCGTCTGGCGGAACGCCGCGACCGACCCGCTCGGCTCCGACACGACCGCAGGGGTCCAGACGTACGACGACCTCGCCGCGGACACCCGCCGCTGGGTGCGCGAGGAGTGGATCGACTACATCGTGCCGCAGGTCTACTGGGCCGGCGGCTTCGCTCCGGCGGACTACAACAAGATCGTGCCGTGGTGGGCGGAGCAGGTCCGCGGCACCGACGTCCACCTCTACATCGGCCAGGCGACGTACAAGGTCGGCACCTCGACGCAGTCGCCGGACTGGTCCGACCCGGCCGAGCTGAGCGACCACCTGGCCTTCAACGCCACGATTCCCGAGGTCAAGGGCGACATCTACTTCTCCGCCAAGGACGTGCGTGCCGACCGGCTCGGAGCGACCAGTCTGCTGAACAGCAACTGGTATACACGGCCGGCATTGATCCCGGCGATGCCCTCGCTGGACTCCCGTGCGCCGCTGCCGGTGCGTTCGCTGCGCTCCGACAGGACCAGCACCGGCGTGCGGCTGCAGTGGCGGGCCACCTCGGCCGAGACCACGTCGTACGCGGTCTACCGGCGGGACCTGACGGCGGGTGATTGGTGCGCGGACAACGACGCGCGCAACCTGATCGCGACGCTGCGGTCGACCGGAGGCCAGCAGACGTACGTCGACACCACCGCGGTCAAGGGGCATCACTACCTGTACTCCGTGACCGCCCTCGACCGCACCTGGAACCAGAGCCTGCCGATCCCGACGATCAGCGTGGGCTGATCAGAAGCTCCCACTGGAAGGCGGAGTCGGCGGGGTGAACCCGGGCGATGGCGTCTGCGAGGGGTAACCGACCTGGGGCTGACTGGGGAACCCACCCGGCGTCGACGGGAAACCGCCAGGCGTCTGGGTCGGAAAGCCGCCCGGCGTCTGTGTCGGGAACCCGCCCGGCGGCTGCGACGGCGACCCGCCCGGCGTCTGCGACGGGAAGCCGGACGGCGACCCGCTCGGGAACCCGGTCGGTGTCGGGGTCGGGTTGCCGGTCGGCGGCGGGAAGAGCTGGTAGACCCGGACGGTGCCGTACTCGAACCGGAGCTCCGTCAGACGCTCCAAGTCCTCCGACGGCACGCCGACGCGCTTGTCGGCGAGCAACCACTGCACGCCGTACTTCGTCCGCAGCGTCTCCAGGATCTCCCGGGTCGGCGCGGTGAACGCCTCGTCGTTGAGCCGGCGCATCTCCTGGTCCCAGAAGGCTCCCTGGACCCGCTCGTCCTTGGTGTAGGTGTCGTCCACTCTGGTCGTGTAGGCCCAGCCCTCGACCAGCACGCGCCGCTCGGCGTATCCGGGGATCCAGTACGACCCGGTCAGGCACTTCTCCGCACCGGCGTCACGGCAGTGGATGTTGGTCGCGATCAGGTCGTTCGGCCCGGAGTTCCGGCGAATGAACCGGGCCGCCTCGATCCCACCCGGCGCCACCGACTCGTACGTCGTCAGCGGGGGTGTGGCGAAGTCCTGCAGGGAGGCCAAGGTCGGGGACACGGTCATACCCAGAGCGACCGCGACCGCGATTACCGCCCAGGTCCGGCGCGCTCCACGGACGAGCAGCCCGAGCACACCGACGCCGACCGCCGCGGTGACGAGCGCAACCGCCAGGGGCTGCGCAAGGCAGTCCGGGCCGCCGCAGGAGTCCTCGGAGCGATAGCGGCCCCAGTAGATCGCGGCGACTCCGATCAGCAGCGCCGGCGCGGCGACGTAGTACTGGCGGCGGTCGAGTGAGCCCAGGCCCCAGGTGGCGAGCAGAACGCCGTAGATGAAGCCGCTGCGGATGAAGAACAACTGCGCCTGGCCGTCGTCGTAGAGCAGGCCGGTCGCGACGACAGCGCTGAGCAGGGAGACCAGCAGCATCACGGGCATCGGGTCGCGGGGGAGACGTCGCCGGATCAGGAGAGCGCCGGCGGCAGGCATCAGCCAGCCGATCGACACGACGACCGCAACCACGACCAGGGCAGCAGTGGTCCGCTCGGTCGTCATCTCGTCGAGCAGGTGGCGGAAGGTCTTGGCCGGCTCGAAGGTCACCATCGACGGAGTGCCGCGCAAGGCCACGAAGAACACGAACAAGTAGGAGCCCGCCACCGCTGCCGCGAGCACCAGAGAACGCAGGTTGAGCCGTCCGGCGCGCACTGTCAGGTAGACCCAAGCCGCAGCGAGTCCAGCGCCGTACACGGGCAGTGCTGAGGCCTTGGCGGTGGCCAGCGCCGCGATCAGGATCCCCGCGGCCACGAACAGCCCGGCGAGCTGCAGTCGTGTCTGTCCGGGCTTCCTGCGCAGCAGCAGGGCCGTGACAGCGATCAGAGGCAGCACAAGGACTGTGGAGAACGCCTGCGACGGGCTGGTCAGTTGGCCCAGGGAGAACGGGCTGTCGTTGTACAGCCGCCCAGTGATGGCCCACGGCCACCCAGCAAGGTCACCAGCGGCCACTGTGAGGCCCGCCGCGATCGGTGCGGCGACGGCGCGCCCAGTGAGCACCATGCCGACCGCAGCCGCAGCGAGGACCGCTAGGAGCAGCAGGGCTAACGGCACGATACGGAAGGTCAGTACGTCGAGCTCGATGCTGGTGGTCCAGTGCACGGACGCGATGTGGTCGAACGCGCCCCAATGACTGGTGAGCGGCCGCCCGGAGGCATACGGGATCTCCGGCGGGAAATGATGGGTCAGCTCGGCCGCGATGGACAGGTTGTACTGCGCGTCCGAGTCCGGGCGGAGCGCGGCCGGGCCGTCCAAGGGGATCAGGCGGGAGCCGACCCGCCCGAACCACGCGGCGGCGACTCCGACCGACACCATCACTCCGGCGATCGCCCACCACGGGGTCGGCCGATCGGGGAGGCGGCGGCGCGGCAGTCCGCGGTACATGCCGCTGGCCAGTGCCGGCATCACCAGGACGATCAGCGGGATGTCGACCCATCTGCCGAGCGGGTAGAGCAGGGCTTCGACGGCCAGGCCGAACGTCGTCCCGAGCACCGCGTCGACCGTGAACCAGCCGGTGCCACCGGTGAGCCGTCGCCAGAAGACCGTGCCCGGGATGGCGATCACGATCAGCAGGTAGCCGAGGTACGCCGCGGACATCCAGCTCGGGAGGTCCCGCAGGGCGAGGAACCAGGCCAGCGGCAGCACGGGCAGGCTCGCCATCGCGGCAAGGCGCGGCCCGCGTCCCGGTCTCGTCATCCCGTTCCTCTCGAGTCGCGTCCTTGCACACGGAAAGAGGGCCCCGGACGACGGAAAGTCCCTGCTGATGGCAAATCGGGGCCCAGTGTATTAGCCGTTTACCCCACGGGCACTCCCGCCTACACTGAGTAGGCAAACTCCCCCCGGTCCGTCACGCAGCGCACGGGAGGTCCTCATGTCGGCCCAGCACATCGCCGGTCTGCCGGTCGAGGAGATCCTGCTCGCCGCGCTCGCCGCAGCCACTCCGATGATCGCGCTGATCGGCTGGGAGATCCGGGACCGGGTCAAACGGGTCCGCCGCCGGCTGTCCCGCCACCGCGACCTCCCCGACCGTGTCCGCGACGCGTCCCCGGAAGTCCCGTAGACCATGCGGCGGACCCGTCCGACCACGCCGCATCGCTGTCGTCACTCCAGCACACGGAGCGACCGTGTCGAACACCTCCTGCTCGCGACTGCAGGGGATGAACAGCCATGCCCTAGGCTCTGTGGTCATGGCTGAGTTGACGCGGGAGCAGATCCGGGACCTGATGGGAGCGGTGATGAAGGCGCAGGGCAAGACCTTGCCGGCCGAAGACAGCGCCGACCTGCGGGAGATCGGCTTCCGGTCGCTGGACTTCTCCGAGCTGGCCCTGCGGGTCGAGGACGAGATCGGCGACGAGCTGAACTTCGATGCCCCCGGGCTGCGCCAGATCGCCAAGGTCGGCGACGTGCTGGACTTCATCGAGCAGCTCCAGTCGGCGTGACCGCCCGGCGCCGTAGCACCGCCCTGATCGGCGACGACAACACCGTCGTCGCCGGTGGCCGGACGGTGACCTGGAGGACCCTGCACAAACTGCCCCAGCTGCCGTCGCCGGCCGCAGTGCTGGTGGACAACGGGGCCGACGCGCTGGCGGCGGTCCGGCACCACGCCGTGCACGGCACCGAACTGCTGGTCGCGACCGGCTCGCGGGTGGATCTGAGCATGCGCGAGGAGCTCGGCGAGTCCGGTTTCGCGGTGGTGATCGCCAAGGGCGACGAGCACTCGGTGACCCCGGCGAAACTCAAGCGGGTGGAGGAGTCCGGCCGCGTCTGGCTGCTCACCTCCGGCTCGACCGGACGGCCGAAGCGGATCGGTCACACCCTCGAGTCCCTGACCACCGTGACCACTCAGCAGCAACCGCGCACCTGGTTGCTCCCCTACGCCCCGGGCACCTACGCCTGGTGGCAGGTGGTGACGATCTCGCTGACCCAGGCGGACCAGGGTCTGGTCGTGATCGAGCCGTCCGAGCTGGAGACGTGGCCGCTGATCGCCGCGGAGCACGGCGTCACCGCGGCCTCGGGAACGCCGACCTTCTGGCGGCAGACCATCTACCGCGACACCGAGGCGCTCGCCAAGGTGCCGCTGGAGCAGATCACCCTCGGCGGCGAGCCGGTGGACCAGGCGATCCTGGACCGGCTGCGGGAGATCTTCCCGCAGGCGCGGATCTCCTGGATCTACGCGTCCTCCGAGGTCGGCGCGTCGATCGTGGTGCACGACGGCAAGGCTGGGTTCCCCCGGGCCTGGCTGGATCGCGAGCCCGATCCCGAGTCCGAGCGGCCGTTCCTCTCGGTGGACAAGGACGAACTGATCATCACCTCACCGCACCACGGCGCGGGTCTCGACGGAGCCGTCCGGACCGGTGACCGGGTCGAGTTCGTCGACGATCGCGTGCTGATCACCGGACGGCTGGACAGCGACGAGATCAACGTCGGCGGGTCCAAGGTCTCGGCCGGCCTGGTCCGCAATGTGCTGATGGGCCACCCGGCCGTCGCCTGGGCCCGGGTCTTCGCCCGCAAGGCCCCGCTCGTCGGCCGGATGGTCGCCGCCGAGGTGGTGACGAGCCCCGACCTCGGCCCGATCACTGACGCCGATCTGGTCCAGTGGTGTTCGAACCGCCTGCCGGACTACGGCATACCGCGGCGGATCAAGTTCCTGGACGCGATCCCGCAGAAGGAGACGTTGAAGAGCGATGTCTGAATCCCCTCTGGTCCCGCCGTCGTCGGTGGTGCTCGTCTCGGGTGGTTCCCGGGGTCTCGGGCTGGCGATCGTCAGCGACCTGGTCGGCAACGGCGTGAAGGTGGCCGCGTTCGCCCGGACGGTGACGCCGGAACTGACCGCGCTGGCCGAGAAGTACCCGGACCAGGTGCACGTCGGCTCGGTCGACGTGAACGACGCCAAGGCGACCCAGGCGTTCGTCAAGGAGGTCGAGGAGAAACTCGGCCCGATCGACGGCCTGGTCAACAACGCGGCCATCGGCCAGGACTCGCTGCACGTGCACACCTCGGCCGACCAACTCGCCCACATCATCCAGACGAACCTGACCTCGCCGCTGGTGCTGACCCGGTTCGTACTGCGCCGTTTGCTGGCCAAGAGCCTCAAGGGCCGGATCGTCAACATCACCTCGATCTGCGCCCAGCGTGGCTTCCCCGGCCTGGTCGCGTACTCCGCGACGAAGGGCGGCATGGACTCGGCCACCAGGTCACTGGCGCGTGAGCTGGGCGGCCGGGTGCTGGCGAACTCGGTCGCGCCCGGCTTCTTCGCCTCGGACATGTCGGCGGTGCTCGGTCAGACCCAGCTCGACCAGATCGTCCGCCGGACCCCGACCGGTCACCTGACCGAGCCGGACGAGGTCGTCCCGGTGGTCCGGATGCTGCTGCTCGACAACACCAACATCAACGGCCAGGTCCTGGTGCTCGACGGCGCCGCCTCCATCTGAGGCGACGCCGTCGCGGCAGGCACCGCTGCGCCGGATCGCTAAGCGGGCTTGATGTTCGCGTTCAGGTGGAACACGTTGCCCGGGTCGTACTCCGCCTTCACCTGGGCCAGCCGCTCGTACTTCTTCCCGTACGACGCCCGCACGCGATCCTGGTCCGTGTCGCCCAGCGCGTTGACGTATCCGCCCGTGCTGATCGCGTGTGGAGTGAGCGCCTCCCAGAACGAGCGCACCCACGCCTGCTCGGCCGGCAACGACTCCGGGTCCTGGCAGACCCCGATGACGAAGCACGCGTACCGCGGCGTCCGGCCGCCGCCGAAGGCCGTCGCGTCGTCGTCCGGCTCCGAGAACGCCTCGTCCAGCCGGTAGAACAGGTTCACCGACGTGGGTGACGTCTTGACCGGCACGTGCTCGGTGATGACCTCGATCACCTCGTCCGTCAGGTCGTCGAGGAAGCTGCTCTTCTCGTAGACGTGCTGCCCCCAGCGCTGCGACTCGTCCAGGAGTTGCTGCAGCGCGACGTACGGCATCGGCGTGGCGAACTCGAACAGCGGTGGCAACGCGGACCTCACCCGGTCGAGCACCTCCGCGTGGGCCGCGGGCGACCCGAGGCCCGTGACGACCATCACGTACCCCGGCCGGAAGTGGAACTCCTCCGGCACGAACGGCGCGGGCGGCGCGTTCAGCCCGCCGAGCACCACGTTGAACTCGCGCGACAGGGTCGGAATCACCTCGCGCGCCAGCCGGAACATCTCCGGCCCCTGCTCCAGCCCGAAGAAGAGCAACCCGTACTGGACGAGCGGCCCCACGTCGTACAGGCGGAACTCGAACTCCGTCACCACGCCGAAGTTGCCGCCGCCACCGCGCAGCGCCCAGAAGAGTTCGGGGTGCTCGTCCTCGGCGGCGCGCAGGATCCGCCCGTCCGCGGTGACCACCCGCGCCGAGACGAGGTCGTCGATGCTGAGCCCGCCGAGTCGCGTCAGCCAGCCCATCCCGCCGCCCAGGGTGAGGCCTCCGACGCCGGTGTGGCTGATCATGCCCGCCGGTACCGCGAGCCCGTGCGCCTGGGTGGCCGCGTCAAGATCCGCCAGCAACGCCCCGCCGCCGACCTTGGCCCGCTTGGCCGCCGGGTCCACCGTCACCTGGTTCATTCCGCTGAGGTCGATCACCAGCCCGTCGTCGACACTCGCCGCGCCGGTCGGATTGTGCGCACCACCCCGCACCGCGATCTCCAGCCCGGTCGTGGTGGCGAATGCGATCGCCGCGCGCACTTCCTCGGCCGTCCGGCAGCTGACGATCACCGCCGGCCGCCGGTCGATGTCCGCGTTCCAGACCCGCCGCGCATCGTCGTACCCGGCATCGTCCGGCGCGAACACCGCGCCCCCGATGCTCCCTCGTAACTCGTCGACCCCGGTCCCAGCGGTCTGCGTCATGTCATCCACCCCGTTCATCCTGTCACTGTCCGTGCACAAAATGCCCGTATCGCCACACTCTGCCACCATCCCCTTCAGCCAGCCTTAAATCCACCCCTGCCCTGACGCCCACTGCGCAGCCCGAAATGTCCGTGGGGAGGAGTAGGAACGGGGCATGAGATATGGGGTGATCCTGCCGGGCGGTACTGCGGTGGAGCAGTTGGAGCAGGCCGTGCTGGCCGAGGAGGCGGGGTGGGACGGGGTCTTCGTGTGGGAGGCGGCCTATGGAGTCGATGCCTGGGGTCTGTTGTCGGCGATGGCGGCGCGGACTGAGCGGATCAAGCTCGGCACGATGCTGACTCCGTTGCCGTGGCGGCGGCCCTGGAAGGTGGCCAGTCAGGTGGTGACGCTTGACCAACTGTCCGGTGGACGGGCGATCCTGGCGGTCGGGTTGGGCGCTGTCGACACGGATCTGCCGCTGACCGGCGAAGAGCTCGATCTCAGGACGCGGGCTTCGATGATGGACGAGGGCATCGACCTGATCCGGGAGTTGTGGGCCGGCGGGCTGAGCTATCACGGCAAGCACTACGACTACGAGTGCGCTCGCGATGACCTCACCCAGGTGGGCCGGCCCGTGCAGGAGCGGATCCCGATCTGGGTGGTGGGTGCATGGCCGCGACCCAAGTCGATGCGGCGAGTACTGCGCTGCGACGGGGTGCTGCCGCAGTACCAGGGGGAAGCCTCGCCTGAGGAGATGCGGTCCCTGCGTTCGTGGCTGGACGAGCGCGGCGCTGCCCCCGGCCTGGACGTGGTCGCCGAGGGCGAGACGCCGGCAGACGACCGGGAGGCTGCGGCAGCCGAGGTCAGGCCGTGGGCGGAGGTGGGCGCGACCTGGTGGCTGGAGACCCGCTGGGACATGCCGCACAACTCCACCGAGCGCATGCGACAGATCCGCGACCGCCTGGCAGCCGGTCCACCTGCCTGACCCGCAACGAACGCCCTACAGATCAAATCAACGGCGCACAGTAGGAACGTCACGCGATCGCCTGCGCGTCAACCTCACTGCCAACCCCACGAGCTAGCGATCGGCGCATGGTCGGAAATCCTTCTCGCCCACGTCCACAGCTGCAGGTGGTTGTGGACAAGCTGACCGAATCCGATGCCTGCGTCGAGTTTCGGTCAATCTTCGGAATCCCTTACAAATAAGGGCCTTCCGGCACAGAAACTGTCGGAGGGGGTGTCTAGGGTCTGGGGTATGGAGATCTTGGGTGAGCGGCCGGTGTGGTCGATGAGTGACAGCGAGCAGCTGTCGACTCTCGACGCGCTGCAGGCCGAGATCTCCCGGTTGCAGACCTACCGTCTGCAGGTCCTGGCCGCCTACGACGCGACCGGTCACGCCGCGACCCTCGGCGCCGGCGACACCGCGAGGCTGCTGGCGTTCCGGCACCGCCTGGACCCGGGCGTGATCAAGCGTGACCTGGCCCTGGCCAAGGCGCTGCGCAAGTACCCCGCCATCACCAACGCCCTGCCAGCCACCGGCGTCGGGGATCCGGCAGACGCCAACGACGACGAGCCGGCCAGCGACCCGGGTGGTGAGCCGGGCGGGGAGGCCGGAGCCGATGCAGTGGTGTTGTCTCCGGCGCAGGCCGCGGCGATCGTGGCCGAACTGGAGAACGTGCCCAAGACCGTCGCGGTCGAGGACCTGGCCGTGGCCGAACAACAGCTAGTCGCCCTGGGCCGCCATTTCTGTCCGTCGGAACTGCGCAAGGCGGCCCGCCGGGTCCGCGACCTGCTGGACGCCGACGGCCCGGCACCGGAAGAGGACAAGGCCTATGCCCGGGAAGAGTTGCGGCTGCGGCCCGCGGACCGGGGTGTGAAGTTCAGCGGCTACCTGGCCAACGAGAACGCCGAACTGTTCCAGTCCCTGATCCTGTCCGGTTCGAAGCCCCGTAAGACCGTCACCGGCGAGTTGGACCCGCGCTCACCGGACAAGCGCCGCGCCGACGCCCTCACCGACGTCCTCAACGTCGCCTCCAACGCCATCACCACCGCCACCCCGGCAGATCCAGCCGATCCGGCCGACCCGGCCGGAGCAACCCTGGACGATGCCGAGACCGCCGGATCGCCCAGCGGCAACGGCACGCCAGCGGCGGCCGGCAGCGCCACCCAGACTCGTGCCGCCGCGAGTGGCGCCGCGGCGGAGGCCGGGCACGGCCCGAAAGCACACATCACGATCACCATCGACCTCAAAGACCTCACCGACGCCGGAGCCCACGCGGTCGGCACCCTGGTCCACGGCGAGGGACTGTCCGCGGGCGCGATCCGCCGGCTGGCGTGCGAGGCGCAGATCATCCCGATCGTGCTCGGCGCGAACTCCGAACCCCTCGACGTCGCCATGGCCCAACGCTTCGTCAACCGCGCCATCCGCCGCGCCCTGAACGCCCGCGACAAAGGCTGCGTCGTGTGCAAAGCCCCGCCGATCTTCTGCGACGCCCACCACCTGATCTCCTGGATCGACAACGGCCCCACCGCCCTGACCAACCTGGTCCTGCTCTGCCGCCGCCACCACATCGACACCCACCACCGCCACTGGACCATCACCTTCCACCACGGCACCGTCACCGTCGCCAGACCCGCCTGGGCCGAACCCGGCCCCACCACCACCAGAACCCGCTACCGCAGACCCATCCACAGTCTTGCGAGCAGTACACCCGCCAGCAGCAGCTACGGCGGCCGCGGGCTGCTGCCCAGCCATGCCCGAAACAGCGCCCACCAGCCGCCACGCACCACCGCCGCGACTGGCGCAGTCGCTCAGTTCGATCCTTGGGGTGACACCGATCCACCCTGCTCGGGAACCGGCACCAACACGCCAACACCTGGCGACCTGGCGCGGACCGCCACGGACGACACGGCCGTACGGTTCGATCCGTGGGGCGACCACGATCCACGGGACATGCAAACGGCCAATGCGACCAGCTCGCCCATCGCCGCCGGCGCCGACGGTGGTCCCGGTTGGCTGCCCCAATCAAAGCCATGGCGAGCTCCCACCATCCCGACCACAAGCCGCCACGGAGAACCACCCTGTGCCCGACCGGGCTGACCGCCCACCAAGTCCGAGGTCCCCGGGCTCGGTGGGCTGTCCGCCGCCATAGCCGCACGGCGCACGGACTCGGCGACGGCAAGTACCTGCGAAACCACAGGATTGTCCGACGAGGGCTGCGCCGTGTTTCGAAAGTCGGTGAGGGCACTTACCGGTCGGTCGGGGCTGACACGACGTTCCACTGGAGCTGGGCGTTGGAGTCTTCAAGGCATGGCTGGCAGATCCAGGTGTGGTTGTCGTCGGCGGTGACCTACCCGGTAGATGGGTTGTCGACCAAGACGATCATCAGCACGGAGACCTCGTGGCCACCACACCGCTGACGAGGCGGTTCGACCTAACCGACGCGCAATGGGCGGTGCTGGACCCGCTGCTGCCGAAGGGCGCAAGTGCGGTATCAAACCGGCTCAAACGCCACGCGCCATCGCGACGCGATACGACCAACTCGCCGTGCGGGATCAGGCCACACTCCACCGGGATCAGGCCACACTCCACACAGTCGCGATACTCCACACAGTCGCGATCAACGAGTGTCTCTGACCCAGTTGTGAGACCGCCTTCAATGGCCTGTTGTGCCGTCGATCGCCTCTCGGATGATGTCGGCGTGACCATTGTGCCGCGCGGTCTCCTGGACCATATGGACCAGGATCGCCCGCAAGTTGACCTCCGCGCCCCACGGCGTCGTGACCACGTCGTCGAGCCCGCCGGCGGCCACGACCGCCCGGGCCCGCTCGCAGGTCCGTAGGTACTGCCCGACCAGGGTGTCGGCCGTCTCATCGGGATCGACGCGAAACTCCGCATCTGGGTCATTGTCGGTCGAGAACAGATCTGGCTCGGGCAACCCTCCGTAGATCTTGAGGAACCAGCCATGCTCCGTCTCGGCCAGGTGCTTCACCAACCCCAGCAGGCTGAGTCCAGACGCCGTCATCGGCCGGCGCAGCGGCTCGCCATCGAGACCTTCCAGCTTGCGAAGCAGGGTGGCGCGGTGGAAGTCGAGCTGCTGGGTCAGCGCTTCGCGCTCGTCAGCCAGACGATTCGGCATGGCCCGCTCCACAGGCGACGTAAATACCATGCGCCGACAATACGATCGACGTACGACAACACCTGCTGTCCAGCGAGCCCGAAACGCACCGTAGGCCCCGGCAGGATCGGTCTTCCGTTCGTCGCGAAGCGGACCAGTCGCCGCAACCGCTATGACTACTTTTGAACCGTACCTTAGACGAGCACCTCGGCGATGTACGTGCCGACGACGGTGGCCTCCTCGCGGGCGGGGGCGATCTCGAGGCGGTCGGGCAAGGTGCGCTGGAACTCCTGGAAGGCGGCCAGGTCGGAGACGCCCTCGCCGTTGACGACGTGGACGAAGGTGACACCGTCGGCCAGGCGGAAGGCGGTGTAGGTGAGGCCGGGTGGGGTCTTCAGGGCCAGTTCGCCGAAGACGCTCTCGATCAGCCGCTGGTTCTCGTCGGCGGCTTCCGGCTTGGTCCGGTAGCGGATCACTGCTGCGTTCATGGTTCTCCTCCGAAGGAAGTGCTCTCACTTCTTCAGACCGCGACCGGCACCGGAACTCATCGCAGCGATGAGTTCCGTCCTCCGCCGCTGTCAGTACCAGTGACAGCGAAATCTCTGGAGGACCACTGATGAAGGAAAGAACGACCACCGAGCAGCGCTGGGTACTGGCGTTGACCTCGCTCGGTTCGGTGATGGTCGCGCTCGACGTGCTGGTGGTGGCGGCCGCCTTGACCACGATCCGGCAGGACCTCGACGCGTCGATCGAGCAGCTCGAGTGGACGGTGAACGCGTACAGCCTCAGCTTCGCGATGTTGCTGATGACGGCGGCCGCGATCGGTGACCGCTGGGGACGGCGGCGGACGTTCGCGGCCGGCCTCGCGCTCTTCTCGATCGCGTCGGTCGGCTGCGCGCTCGCCACCTCGGTGCCGTGGCTGATCGCAGCCCGCACTGTCCAGGGCATCGGCGCTGCCGTTGTGATGCCGCTGGCGATGGGCCTGCTCGGCGCGGCGTTCCCACCCGAGCGACGCGGTTGGGCGATCGGCATCTTCAGCGGCGTCACGGGCCTCGCGGTCCTCGGCGGCCCGATGGTCGGGGGCGCGGTCACGGAAGGCCTCGCCTGGCAGTGGATCTTCTGGATCAACGTGCCGGTCGGCGTCCTCGCCATCCCGTTCGTACTCCGTCGCATCCCCGAGAGCAGAGGTGTCGCCCGCCGGCTCGATCTGGGCGGCGCCACCCTGATCACCCTGGCGGTACTCGGCCTCGTCTGGGGCGTCGTCCGCGGCGCCGTCGCGGGCTGGACCAGCCCGGAGGTGCTCGCCTCGTTCACCCTGGGAGTCCTTCTGCTGGTGGGATTCCTGGTCTGGGAGGCCCGGTCGGAGCACCCGATGGTTCCGCTGGAGTTCTTCCGCTCCAGGCCCTTCTCGGCCGGTAACAGCGCCGGCTTCTTCCTCACTGCCGCGTTGTTCGGCGCGGTGTTCTTCCTGGCCCAGTACATGCAGGTCACCTTCGGCTCGGGCCCTCTCAAGGCCGGCTTGCAGCTCCTGCCCTGGACAGCGACCCTCTTCCTCGTCGCACCCATTGCAGGCCGACTGGTCGACCGCTTGGGCGAGCGCCCGTTCGTCGTGGCGGGACTGGCTCTGCAAGCAGTCGGGATGTTCTGGATCAGCGAAGTCAGCAAGAACACAGTCCAGTACTCCGACCTCGTGCTGCCGCTGGTAGTAGCCGGTTGCGGCGTGTCCATGGCGATGCCGGCAACGCAGAGCGCCAGCATCGGTGCACTGCCGCGTGAGGCCGTCGGGATCGCCTCAGGCATCTACAGCATGATGCGTCAGCTCGGAGGCGTCGTCGGAGTGGCCGTGCTGGCAGCCGTGTTCGCCGCCGCCGGTGGCTACGAGTCGTTCAGTACGGGATTCACCCGAGCCCTGGCTGTGTGCGGCGTACTGTCGTTGGTCGGGGCTGCAGCCGGACTCGGGATCAGCGCGCGGCGCAGTACCGGACGGCGCAGTACCGAGTCGGTGGTCACCCGGCAGGAGCCGGTCGAGGAGCTGGGATGAACCTGGAGGACGAGTTCGCGCAGTACCGCGGTGAGCTGGTCGCGCACTGCTACCGGATGCTCGGCTCGCTGCACGACGCCGAGGACGCCGTGCAGGAGACATACCTGCGCGCTTGGCGGGGGTTCGCGGACTTCGAGCAGCGGTCGTCGGTCCGGACCTGGCTCTACCGGATCGCCACCAGGGTCTGCCTGAACGCCTTGCAGCACAGCAGTCGCCGGCTGGTCCCGTCCGCGCTAGGTGCTCCCGGCAACGACCCTGACGAGATCGAGACACAGGCGCTCGAGGTCAGCTGGCTCGAACCGTTCCCGGACCTGCTGGACCCGGCTGCCGTGGTCGGGACCCGGCAGAGCCTTCGGCTGGCGATGGTGGCCGCGCTGCAGCACCTGCCGCCGCGGCAGCGCGCAGTACTGATCCTGCGGGATGTCCTCGCCTGGCAGGCGTCTGAGGTTGCCGGGCTGCTGGAGACGACGACCGCTGCCGTGAACAGCTCGCTCCAGCGGGCGCGTACAGAGCTTGCCCGACTCTCACCCGCCGAGGACGATTTCAGCGAACCGGACGAGCCCGTACGCCGTGCGCTGCTCGACCAGTACGCCAAAGCCTTCGAGCAGGCGGATCTGGTCGCGCTGGAAGGGCTGCTGACTCAGGACACCCGGTGGGAGATGCCACCGATCCCGACCTGGTTCAGCGGCCGGGTGGATGTCCTGCGGTTGCTCGAGGTGAAGCTTCCGCCGGGGGAGGGGAAGCGGATCCTGGTGGAGACGGCGGCGAACGGGCAGCCCGCTTTCGCGATGTACGCCCGCGGGCGCGACGGAGGATTCCACGGTCACTCCCTGCAGGTGCTCACCCTCACCAAGGCGGGGGTGGCGTCCGTCCTGGCGTTCCACCAGCCGGCGCTGTTCCCTGCTTTCGGGCTCCCGATCGACCGTTATCCACAGGACTGAGGTTGCGGCGGGCGGTGGGTTGGGTCCGGATGTCAGACTTTGCCGGGTGAGCGATCAGGAGATCCTGCAGATGCTGCCGTCCGCCGCAGCCGCCGTCGCGCTCGACGACGGTCGCGCCGACGGCTATCTGGCGCGCCTCGGCGGGTATGACGAGCGCGACCAGGCTCAGGTGGATCGCTGCCTGCACATTTTCCTGCACGGGTTGATCCGCTCGGCCTGGGAGCGCGGTTGGACCCCGGCCGATGTGGTCCAGCACGCGCGCCGCAAGCTCGAGCCGGGCGTCGAACCGCTGCTGCTGGCGGTGATCGCTTCCGAGCACCGGGCCTACCCCGACTCGGCGATCGACCCGCGCTGGCTGGACCAGTTGGCCGATCTCGGGGTGAAACGACCGGAGTCGGCGCTGGACCTGACCGGTTGGGCCGCGGACCAGCGACTCGGCCGCTACCTCGCCCTGCACACCACCCTAGCCTTGGCCGGATTCCTCCAGACCCTCCCAGGTCTAGCCCGCCTGTTCCCACTCCCCGGTACTCCGGTGTCGGCGCGCGCCGCGTCCGCAGTGCCGGCGTCGAGTGGGAAGGTGCTGGCGCGGATCCGGGCGTTGCTCGCGAAGGCCGAGGGGACCGACTTCCCCGAGGAGGCGGAGGCGCTGTCCGCGAAGGCCCAGGAGTTGATGGCGAAGTTCTCGCTCGACCGGGCCCTGGTGGACGCGGATCCCGAGCTGGATCTCCCGGACGATTCGGGTGCGCGGCGGATCTGGGTGGAAACCCCTTATGTGTCGGCGAAAGCGCAACTGGTCGGCGCTGTGGCGAGCGCGAACCGATGCCGCACTGTCTCGATGGAGCAGCTCGCCGTGGTCACGATCGTCGGCGCCGAGCTGGACCTCCAGCTGACCGAACTGCTCGCGACTTCCCTGCTGGTACAGGCGAGTCGGGCCATGCTGGAGGCAGGGAAGCACGTTGGTCATCGCGGCGAGTCCCGCACGCGCTCGTTCCGGCAGTCGTTCCTGATGGCCTATGCCCAGCGGATCGGCGAGCGGCTGCAGAGGACCACGGAGGCCACGCAGGCCGCCGTACCGGAGGTGGACGCGGGGCGATTGCTGCCTGTGCTGAGCAAGCGGGAGGAGCAGGTGGACGCATTGTTCACGAAGCTGTTCCCGGACACGGTGGTCCGGCGGACCAGGATCACCAATGGCGCCGGCTGGGCCGCGGGCCTGACCGCAGCCGACCTGGCCCACCTCGAAACCCGCCGCCAGGTTCCCCGCTAGTCCGGGTGCCGCCAGACCCGCGCGGAGATGGCCGCAAGGCCCGCTAGGGTTGGCGGCCGTGACCGGACCGCAGCTCAGCGAGACCACGATCCCGGGCCTGCTGCATTTCGAGCTCGAGGTAATCGAGGACGGCGACGGCTGGTTCAAGGAGAGCTTCCAGCGGGCGAAGCTGGAGCAGCTCGGGCTGCCGGCGGTGGAGTTCGTCCAGAACAACATCGCCTACACCGCCGACGTCGGCATCACCCGCGGCATCCACGCCGAACCCTGGGACCGGTACATCTCCCCGGCCGCCGGACGGCTGTTCAGCGCGATCGTCGACCTGCGCGAAGGCCCGGGCTTCGGGCGGCTGGAGACGTTCGAGCTGACGCCGGCCCAAGGGGTCTACCTGCCGCGCGGCTGCGGGCACGCCTTCTGCACGCTCGAGCCGCACACGATCTACACCTACCTGCTGAACGCGCACTGGACGCCGGACTCGGAGCGCATCGCGCTGAACCTGTTCGACCCGGAGATCGCCGTCCCGTGGCCGCTGCCGAAGGACCAGCTGGTCTACACCGAGAAGGACGCCACCGCCCCGTTCCTGGACGCCCTCATCCCGATCAAGCTGGACTAGGCGACTCGTCGGCGGTCGGCTTCAGGCCGGCGAGGACGATCTCGAGCAGGCGCTCGGCCTGGTCGCGGTCCATGTCGCGGCCCATGGTGATACCGCCGACCAGCCGCAGGATGTCCATCAGCTGCAGCTCCTCGCGGACCGTGCCCTCTTTCTTGGCCGCGTTCAGCAGCAGCTCACCAGCCTCGCGCACATTCACCTTGCAGGCGGTGAAAAACTCGGAGTCCTTGCCCAGAGCAACTGTCAGCTCACCGGCCAGGCTCTTCTTCGAGATGCTGTAGCCGACGAAGCTGCGCAGCCAGGCCGCGAGCGCGTCGTACGGCCCGAGCTTCTCGGCGTAACCGTAGGCGCGATCGCAGACGGACTGGATCTCGTCCACGTAGACCGCCTCGAGCAGGGCGGTCCGGTTCGGGAAGCGCCGGTACAGCGTGCCGATGCCGACACCCGCCCGGCGGGCGATCTCCTCGAGCGAGGTATCCGTCCCGTGCTCGGCGAACGCCTCTCGCGCGGCCGACACCAGCAGGTCGTAGTTCCGCCGCGCGTCGGCGCGGGCCGGCCGCGTGGTCGGCAACGGTGTCGACATCATTCCGGCCTCCTCGCAGCCGTCACGGAAAGTCATCCTGAAAATCGCTTGAAAAAGCGGAGGTAGCCTCCGTATCGTATCCGGAGGAGCGCTCCACTTCATTCTGATTCCACTCTAGCCCCTTAGGGGTAAGGAGCAAGTCACACTATGGCGGCAACATCCGCGGCGCCGTCCGGCGCCGACACCGGCACGCCCGCGCGGCGGCCGGGAGTAGTCCTCGCAGTCATCCTGATCACCCAGTTGATGGTCATCCTCGACGGCACCGTGGTGAACATCGCGATGCCCAAGATCCAGCACGCGCTCGACTTCAGTCCGTCCAGCCTGTCCTGGGTGCAGAACGCCTATGCCCTCGCTTTCGGAGGTCTCCTGCTGCTCGGCGCGCGGGCCGGTGACCTGCTCGGCCGTCGCCGGGTCTTCATCACCGGCGTGAGCGTGTTCACCGCGGCCTCGCTGCTCGGTGGTCTCGCCCCGTCCGCCGAACTTCTGCTCGGCGCCCGCGTCCTGCAGGGCATCGGCGGCGCGATCGCGGCTCCGGCCGCGCTGACCCTGCTGATGCTCACCTTCAAGGAAGGTCCGGAGCGGCTGAAGGCACTGGGTCTCTACAGCCTGGTCTCGTCCGGTGGTGCGAGCGTCGGCCTGGTGGTCGGCGGCATGCTCACCGACTGGGTGTCCTGGCGCTGGGGCCTGTTCATCAACGTGCCGATCGGCATCGGCCTGGTACTGGCCGCCCGGCAGGTACTGAGCGAGACGCCGCCCGAGACCGGCAAGTTCGACGTCGCCGGCGCGCTCACCTCCACGCTGGGCATCACCTCGCTCGTCTACGGTTTCATCCGCGTCGCCGAGGTCGGCTGGACGTCGCCCGAGGTGCTCGGCGCCTTCGCGGCGGGCCTGGTCCTGCTGGTGGCGTTCGTGCTGATCGAGCGCCGGGTGAGCCACCCGATCGTGCCGCTGCGGTTGTTCGGCAACCGGGACCGCGTCGCGGCGTACCTGACCATGCTGCTGGTGGTCGGGACGATGTTCGGGATGTTCTTCTTCCTGACCCAGTACATGCAGGGCGTGCTCGGCTTCAGCCCGCTGGCCGCGGGTCTGGCCTTCCTGCCGCTGACGGGTCTGCTGTTCACCTCGTCGCGGGTGGTACCGCGGCTGCTGGGCCGGATCGACGGTGGCCGGCTGATGATCACCGGCTCGATCTCGGTGCTGCTCGGCATGCTCTGGTTGACCCGCGCCACGATCGACACCAGCTACCTCAGTGGAGTGGTCGGCCCGCTACTGCTGTTCGGCCTGGGCGCCGGGATGATCTTCATCCCGCTGACCGGTCGTGCGCTCGCCGGCGTCCAGCCGGAGGACGCGGGTGCCGCCTCGGGCATGCTCAACGTGCTGCAGCAGGTCGGAGGCGCCCTCGGCCTCGGCATCCTGGTCACCATCTTCGGTACTGCGAGCCGCAACTCGACGGCGTCCGCCGCGAACCCGGTCGAGCACGCTCGTGAGGTGCTGACCGACGGCGTGCACGCCGCGTTCATCGGCTCGGCGATCTACGCCGCGCTGACCCTCGCGGTGATCGTCCTCGGCGTCCGCCCGTGGGCCAAGCGCCCAGCGCCCGCCACTGCCCCGGTGGTCGAGCCGGAGATCCCGGTGGAGTCCATCGGCTGACCTCGCCGAGCCGCCGTCACGAACCCCCCGTCATCAGGTGGCGGGGGGTTCGACGCGTCTGGTGAGGCCGCGCGTCTCAGCCGTCTCATTTCGCGCGGAGGGGGTTTACAGCGGTGAAATCGCCGTGTAATCCTGTGCGGACAAGTTGTCCGTACAAGTTACGCCGGGGGGCGTCGAGACGAGGAGATGCCGCGTGAACGGCACCAGAAAGACACGCTTCCCGATGTTCGCCACCATGCAGCGGATCCCGGGCGGACTGATGCTCATCCCGCTGATCCTCGGGTCGCTGATCGGGACGTTCGCCCCGGGCACGCTGGAGATCGGGAGTTTCACCACCGCCCTGTTCAGCGATGGCGCGCTGCCGCTGATCGCGCTGCTGATCTTCGCCACCGGCACCCAGGTGGACATCCGGTCCGGCGCTGCAGGCGTCGCCAGCCACACCGTCGTGGTCCTGGTGTTCAAGACCCTGATCCCGGCCGGACTGGTCGTGCTGCTCGGCACCCAGGTAGGGATCGACGGCTTCTGGGGTATCTCGATCCTCGCGCTGATCACCTGCTTCGCGAACAGCAACGGTGGCCTGTGGCTGGCGTTCGCCGGCCAGTACGGCGATGAGCGCGACCGCGGGGCGTACATCGCCAGCGCGTTCGACGACGGCCCGTTCCTGGTGCTGCTGTTCATCGGCGCCTCCGGGCTCGGCGACGTCCCGCTGATCACGCTGGTCGCGGCGGTCGTGCCCTTCCTGCTCGGGGTGCTCGTCGGCAACGTCGACCAGGACTGGCGCAAGGCGGTCGAGCCGGTGCCGAACATCGTGATCCCGTTCTTCGCCTTCGCCCTCGGTGCCGGGATCAACATCAAGGACATCGCCACCGGTGGTTTTGCCGGACTGTTCATCGGCGCGGGAGTGGTGCTGTTCACCGGCGGCCTGCTGTACCTGGCGTACCGCTTCATCCTGAAGCGCGGCCCGAAGTCCGGTATCGGGTTCGCTGCCGGAACAACGGCCGGCAACGCGGTAGCGACTCCGGCGATCGTGGTCGCGGCAGACTCCTCGTTCGAGCCGTACCTCGACTCGGCGATCGCCCAGGTGGCCGCCGCCGTGCTCGTCACCGCACTGCTGGCGCCCACAGTTGCGGCGTTCGTGTTGCGGCGCGAAGGTGGACTGCAAGCATCCACTCCACGCCCGCTGGTCGAAGAAGGTGTCGCATGACCTCTCGGGTCGTCGTCCTGGCTGACGACCTCACGGGGGCGGCCGATACGGCGGGCCAGTTCGATCGGGCCGGTTGGACGGCTGAACTGCAGGTCGGGCCCGGTGGGCCGAGCGAGGCCGAGGTCGTTGCCATCACCACCGACTCGCGGGCCCTCGAGCCGGCCGCAGCTGCGGACGCCGTCCGGACTGCGCTCGACAAGGTGATTTTCGACGAAGGCGGAGCAGCGGTCTACCTCAAGATCGACTCCACGCTGCGTGGGCCGGTCCGGGCGATGACGGACGCGGTGGTCGCGGCGCGTGGGGGTGACGTCGTCGCCGTGGTCTGCCCGGCGTTCCCGGCGGTCGGCCGCACCATGGTCGACGGGATCCTGCTCGTGCACGGCGTACCGGTGGCACAGACCGCGGTCGGCCGCGACCCGGTCACGCCGGTCCGGGAGAGTCATGTCCCGACGCTCCTCGACGCACCGCTGGTCGAGCTCGATCCTCGAGCGGACGACGCGGAACTGGCCGCCTCTCTGCGCGGACACGGTCCAGTCCTGGTGGTGGATGCGCGGGACGAGGCCGACCTGGATCGGGTGGCCCGCGCGGTGCTTGCTCTAGGCAACCAGGCGGTCGCGGTCGGGTCGGCCGGGCTGGCGGCTCACCTCGCGCGCCGGTGGCGGCCGTTGCCCAGGGGTCCTGTCCTGGTCGTGGTGAGCTCTCTGCATGACGCCTCCCGTGGTCAGGCCGAACTGCTCGCCGCGGCTGGCGCCCGCCGGATCCAACCGGATGCGGCCACCTTGTGCGACGCCGGTGCCTGGGAGGACTTCGTCCGCTCGATCGTGTCCGACGCGGCCGTGGACGACTTCGGAGTACTGGTGCTGATGGGCCCGGCCGCCGAAGGCGCGACCGCTGCCCCATCCGTGGTTGCCGACCGGCTGGGTGAGCTCGCTTCCCGGCTGGTGAGCACCCTCCGTCCTGCCGGGCTCGTCCTGGCAGGCGGTGACGGAGCGCTGGCGGTGCTCACCGCCTTGTCCGCAACCGGCATCCGGCTGAGCGGCGAGGTCGCTGACGGCGTCCCGCTCGGCTACCTCACCGGTGGTCCGGACGCAGGTCTGCCGGTCGCGACCAAGGCCGGCGGTTTCGGCACCGACGACATCCTGATCCGCGCGGCCGAGGCCGTTCGATCCAGCCCTCTCGATCCCCGAAGGAGCCGTGCATGACCATCCCCACCCTGGCACTGACGATCGGCGACGCCGCCGGCATCGGCCCGGAGACCACCGCCCGCACCCTGCTCGGGCATGACGAGCTCCGCGAGATCTGCCGTCCGGTCGTGATCGGTGACGCCGACGCGGTCCGGCGCGGGGTCGAGGTGGTCGGTGGGGACCCCGGCCTGGTCCGGGTCATCGACAGCCCGGCCGAAGCGCGCAATGAGCCGGGCACCATCGAGCTGATCCAGGACGGGCCCTCACTCGGCGACGTGCCCTGGGGAGAGATCAGCCCGGCAGCCGGCGACGGCGCCGCCCGGTTCGTCATCCGTGCCTGCGCCCTGGCCCGGGACGGCCTTGTCGACGGCATTGTCACCGCGCCGCTGAACAAGGCCGCGATGCACGCGGGTGGCCACCCCTGGCCGGGACACACCGAACTGCTGGCGCACGAGTTCGGGGTCCGCAACTTCAGTCTCGTGCTGTCGGCGGGAGACCTGTACTTCTTCCACCTCACCACCCACGTGTCGCTGCGGCAGGCGATCGAGAACGTGACCCGGGAGCGCACCGACAACGTGCTGCGGCTGGTCGGTTCGTTCGCCCGCGCCCTCGGCCGGCCGGACGAGCGGATCGGCGTCGCCGGACTCAACCCGCACGCGGGGGAGAACCGCATCTTCGGTGACGAGGACGCCGACATCCTGGCGCCCGCGGTCGAAGCGGCTCGCGCGGCCGGCCTGAACGCCCATGGCCCGCTGCCCGCCGACGCGCTGATCCCGCAGGCGGTGAACGGCAAGTGGAACCTGGTGATCGTCTGCTACCACGACCAGGGCCACGCGCCGTTCAAGGCGGTGTACGGCGACGAGGGGGTGAACATCACCGTCGGCCTGCCGGTCGTCCGGGTGTCGGTCGATCACGGTACGGCGTTCGACATCGCGGGCCAGGGCATCGCCCGCGAGGCCAGCCTGGTGCTCGCCACCCGCCGCGCCGCAGAACTGGCCCCTGGCTGGTCCGCGGTCTGGGAAACCGCCCGCCAAGCCGACGAGGCTACCGCCACTAACTAGTCTGACGCCGTGAACGCCGAAAGCTCTGACCTCGACCGATCCGCCGCGGCGCCGCTCTATCTGCAGATCGTCGAGTCGCTGCGGCGGGAGATCCTGGGCCACGACCTGCCTCCGGGCGCGGCGCTGCCCAGCGAGTCCGATCTCCAGCAGCGGTTCGGCGTCTCCCGCAGCGTGGTGCGGCAGGCAATCGCCCGGCTCGCCGAGGACGGCCTCGTCCACCGGCACCAGGGCCGGCCGAGCATCGTCGCGCCGCAGCCGGAGCACCGCCGGTTGGTGCAGCGGGCGACCGGCATGTTCGACCAGTTCGCTCGCACCGGCCGGCGGCTGAGCACGCGGATCGACGCCATCGAACGCGAAGTGCCGCCGCCGGAGGCGCAGGCGTACCTGCGCACCCGCGAGACCCTGCGGCTGGAACGGTTGCGATCGATCGACGGCGAACCGCTGTCTTACGTTCGGACCTGGCTGCCCCGGGCGCGGGTGCCCGACCTGACGGCAGCCGAGCTGACCGACGCTTCGCTGCACAAGCTGCTCAGTACCAAGTTCGGTCTGCGGGCGGTCAGCGGCCGCAGGCAGGTGCGGGCCGTCGCGGCGGACGAGCGGCTGGCCGTCGCCCTCGAGGTCCCGCCGGGGGCACCGTTGCTGCTGCTCGAGGGAGAGACCGGCGACCAGCACGGCAACCCGCTGGAGTGGTTCACCACCTGGCACCGCGCCGACAAGGTCGTCTTCGACATCGACGTCACCGAGGGCGCCGAACTGCTGTCGCTCGACCCGGCCGGCGCGCGCCCCGCTGAGGAACCACCGGCCGGTGACGAGATCGCGCGGGCCCGCGACCTCGTCGCCGAACTCGGCCGCCTGCTCGGTTGAGGTCGGCTTGTCGGCTGGGCCCGCTGCTCGGTTGAGCTGTTGCCGGCAGGTCAGTTCAGCGGCAGGCGGTACGAGATGGTCTTGCTGACCTGGGTGAAGCCGAGCCGTTCGTAGAGACCGAGCGCGCCGGTCGGGTTGTCGGCGTCCACGCCCAGCGAGGCTCGCTGGTATCCGGTCCGCTGGGACTCGGTCATCAGCTCAGCCAGCGCCAGCCGGGCGAGTCCGCGACCCCGGTGGGACCGGAGCGTGCCGACCTGGCCGACGTAGATCTCGCGGATACCCGTCGCCTCGGTGTCCGCGACGTACTCGTAGCCGAGGGCGTACGCGACGATCTTGTCGCCGTCGACGACCAGGCGGCAGACATCGCCCCGGAATGCGCGCGACCCGGTGAACCACACCTTCCAGGTCTCCTCGTCCTTCGGCGTCGATCCCCAGTGGTCCATGAACGCCTCGTTGTGGGCATCCATCAGCCTTTGGTCGTACGACGGGTCGTACGCCACCACCTTCAAGCCCTCCGGCACGGTCACCTCGGGGACAGGAGCGTCGAAGGTGCGCTGCATGTGGAAGAAGTACCGGCACTCCTCGAAGCCGTGCGAGGTCAGCAGGTCGTGGGCGCCGACGTTCGTGCTGATCGCGCCGGTGTTGATCTCACCGTCGACCTCCGGATGCCGCTCGGCGTGCACCTCGCCGGCCCGGCGGATGATCCAGGGCAGCAGCGCCGCCCCGAGTCCACGGCCACGCCACTCGGGATGCACGGTCCCCTCGGTCCCGACCCGGTCGACGTCGATCACGTTCGCCCGCCACCGCACCGCTCCGTACCCGACCATGGTGCCGTCGGCCCAGAGTCCGATGGTGTCCTTCTCGGCGTCCAGCTTCGGATCGCTGAGCTCCTCGACCAGGTCGTCGGCGTCGTAGTTCTCGCCTTCCTGGTCGACCTTCTCCTTGGCCGCCAGCAGTTCGGCCCACGCCCCCGCGTCCGCTTTGTCGATCGGCCGCGCCTCGATGCCGGCCGGCCACCCCTCGAAAGTGCCCATGTCGGCAACGGTAGAGCGGGAACCGCCGCCAGGCATCCCAATTAGCCGGGCAGGCCGATCAGCCGAGCTGGCGGCAGAGCCACTCGACAGCGAGCGGGTAGCGGTACTCGATCCCGCCGTGCTTCCCCTCGAACAACTCGAAGTGCAGCCGCTCCTCCGGTACGCCGACGTCCAGCGCGGCCCGGTGGAACGCGGTCGCCCCGAGGTCGAGGAAGTACTCGTCCTGCCTGCCCGCGTCGATCCACACGGCGCGCATCGACCGCAAGGCCTCCGCGTACGGCGGCTGCTCCACCATCGCCACCGGATCCCGGCTCATCCAGCGCTCCCACACCTCGGGGATCAGCTGGCCCAGCTCGTCGTACGGGAGCAGCACGGTGCCGTCCAGCTCGGACGAATACGCCGCGGAGTACCCGTACATCTCCAGCAGGTGCAGGTCCTGGCTCGTGGTCTGCCCCGCCCGGCTCTCGAAGCTGGCGAAGAACTTCTCGTACGACCCGTCGTACAAGTCGCGCAGCTCTCGGGCACGGACGGGGAACTCGGGCTGGTAGCAGACGCCGAACAAGGCGTCACCGGCATGGGTCGCGAGCGCGCCGAACACGTCTGGCCGGAGCAGCGGCGTCACCATCGCGGCATACCCGCCGCTCGACTTGCCCGTGATGGCCCGGTGATCCCGGTCCGCGATCGTCCGGTACTGCGAGTCGACCCACGGCACGATCTCGTCGCACAGGTACGAGTGGTACTGCCCGGTCCCGGGGGAGTCGAGGTACTGGCTGCCGCCGAACCTGGTCCACGCGTCGACGAACACCACGATCGCCGGCGGCACGTCACCCTCGGCGAACAACGCGTCCAGCAACTCCGGGTACGGCTGCCGGAACGGGCTCCGGTTGAACCACATGCCGAGGTGACCGGTGTACCCCATCGCCACGTAGATCGCGGGGTACCGCCGGTCCGACTCGTCGTACCCGGGCGGAAGGTAGACCAGCACCGGCCGCTCGTGCGGATCGCCGAGCGGGTTGCCCCGCAGCAGCGCGCTGTCGAACACCTGCTGGTCGAAACGGCCGGCGAGATCAGCGGACCAGGGCAACATCGGCTACCTCCGTAGACAGAGCTTCTTGGTCACATGGCGTCGGGTGCCGCGATGCCGAGCAGCCCCAGACCATCCTGCAACACCCGCCGGGTCGCGGCGCACAACGCGATCCGGCTGGTCCGCACCTCACCCGCACTGGTCAGCACCGGACACGTCTCGTAGAACGCCGACAACGCACTGGCAACCTCGTACAGATAGGTGCACAGCCGATGCGGCTGCAACGTCTCAGCCACCTGTACGACGCTGTCGCCGAAGCCGGCCAGAAGCAACGCCAGCCGCTGCTCGGCCGGCTCCTCGAGGACAGTCACGATCCCCGGGGTCTCATCCGTCTTGGCGAGGATCCGCGTCAGCCGGGCGTGCGCGTACTGCAGGTATGGCCCGGTGTTGCCGGTCATGGCGACCATCCGGTCCAGGTCGAAGACGTAGTCGTTGATCCGGTCGTTCGAGAGGTCCGCGTACTTGATCGCGCCGACCCCGACCGCCTCGGCGACCTCAGCGCGGGTCAAGTCGCTCATCGGAGCGTCCCGCTCATCCAGGAGTGCGCGCGCCCGGTTGACCGCGCCGTCGAGCAGCGAGGCGAGCCGGACGGTGTCGCCATCTCTTGTCTTGAAAGGTTTCCCGTCCTTGCCGAGCACGGTCCCGAACGCGACATGTTCGGCCGGTGTTGTCTCCGGCAGCCATCCGGCCGCCCGGCAGAGTGCGAAAATCTGCTGGAAGTGCAGACCCTGCCGATGGTCGACCACGTAGATGATGCGGTCGGCGTGCAGGTCGGCGACCCGGTGCCGGACGGCCGCGAGATCCGTCGCGCTGTAACCGAAGCCGCCGTCGGACTTCTGCACGATCACCGGCAGCGGAGAGCCGTCCCGGCCGGTGAATCCCGGCAGGAACGCGCACTGTGCGCCGCCGGACTCCGTCAGCAGCCCGGCGGCCGCGAGATCGGCCACGATCCCTGGCAATTGGTCGTTGTAAGCACTCTCGCCGACCACGTCAGACCGGGTCAGCGGCGACCCGAGCTTGGCGTAGATCCGGTCGAACTCGATCAGCGAGACCTCGACCATCTGCCGCCAGATCTCCAGTGTGAGCGGATCACCGGACTGCAGCAGCACCACCCGGGCCCGCGACTGGTCCGCGAAGTTGCTGTCGGCATCGAAATGCTTCCGGCCCCGTTGGTAGAGCAGTTGCAGCCCCGCGATGTCGAGGGACTCCACCACCAGGCCCTCGAACAGGACCTGCTCGACCAGCATGCCGAACTGGGTGCCCCAGTCGCCGACGTGGTTCTGCCGGATCACCTCGTCCCCGACGTACCGCAGTACGTTGCACAGGGCGTCGCCGATGACGGTCGACCGCAGGTGGCCGACGTGCATCTGCTTGGCCACGTTGGGCTGCGAGTAGTCGACGACCACCCGCTTGCCGCTCGACGGGAACCGCTCGGGCTCGTTCACGCCGGCCGCCAGCACGGCAGGCAGCAGTGTCAGGTTGACGAAGCCCGGGCCGGCGATGGACGGCGGCTCGCAGAGGTCGCCCAGGTCCAGTGCAGCGACGAGTTGCTCGGCGATCGCGCGCGGCGGTTGCCCGAGCGACTTGGCGAGCCGCAGCGCGAGGTTGGTCTGGAAGTGGCCGAACTCGGGTTTGGTCGCCGCCCGCAACTCGGGATCGAGCCCGCCGTACTGCGTGCCGAAGGCATCAGCGACGGCGGTGGACAGCCGGAAGGCAAGGACAGGCAGAACAGCGGACATGACAAGGGTCCTTAGAACGAAACACTGGAACAGGCTGAGGTGTTCAGACAGTGCTTCGTCGTCGCAGGCCGGAGCGATCGCGCAAGGCGCTCACGATCACCGGGCTCGTCGACATGCGCCCATTATGCACGACCGATCGTCTTGCCCGGCAACCCAATCGTTCTCTGCAAGCGCTGCTTTCTACAGCTGATGCGGTGAGGGTGCCGGGTGCCGGTCGGCGAGCGGGACGATCGGCGGCAGGTCTGTCTCGCCGAGGAAGACCCGGCGGACCACGCGTTCGGCCGCGCGCCCGTCGTCGAACTCGCAGAACTTCTCCCGGAACAACTGCCGGTGCTTGGCCGCCTCCGCCTTCGCGAACGCTCCCGTCTGCACGGCCGCGAACAACTCCTCGGGTGACCTCGCGACCAGCCCCGGCGGGAACTCGGTAATGTCGAAATACGTGCCGCGGGTGTTGTCGTAGGTGCCCAGGTCGTCGACGAGCAGCACGATCGGCCGGTCCAGGTTCGCGTAGTCGAAGCTGATCGAGGAGTAGTCCGAGATCAGCACGTCGGCCGCCAGCATCAGGTCCTCGACCCGCGGGTAGTCGGACGCGTCGACCACCCGGTCGGACTTCGCCGTCGGGTGCTTCGACAGCGAGTAGTGCGTCCGGACCAGCACCCGCCCGTGGTCCCCGGCCGCCGCAGCCAGCCGATCCAGGTCCAGGTGGATCCCGTCGCCGCCGAGATCGACCAGGCCGGTCGGAGTACGGACCGAGTCGACGCCGTCGCGGAAGGTCGGCGCGTACATCACCACCAGGTGGGAGTCGTCGAACCCGAACGACGCGCGGATCGCCCGGATGTCCTCCAGGGTCGCGTTGACCAGCCGGTCGTTGCGCGGGAAGCCGTACTCGAGCTCCTCGAACTCCGCCGGGTAGGTGCGCTCCCAGATCTCCGACGAGTACCGGTTCGAGGACAGGTTGTAGTCCCAGCGGTCGACCTGGCGCATCAGCTCCTCGAGGTCGAGGTCCTTCGCCGCCATCGGGTAGTGCCTCAGGTCGGTGCCCATCGTTTTCAGCGGCGTGCCGTGCTGCGTCTGGATGTGGATCTGCCCGTCCCGCTTCTCCAGTTCCTCCGGCAGGTTCATGTTGCTGATGAAGTACGTCGCCCTCCCCACCAGCTTCTCGTACGCCGGGGAGCCGGCCACGACGTACTCCACACCCTCCGGGATCGCGGCCACGTGGTCGGCGTCGATCACCCAGACCCCGCGGAGCTGCGGGGCCAGCTCGGCCGCCTTCTCGTAGATCGCCCGCGGGTTGCAGGCGTATTGCTTGAACCAGTACGCGCAGTACAGGGCCAGGTTCGGATCCAGGTCACCCCGGTGCAGCAGTTTGTCGACGGCCTTGCGGGGACTCGGCACGTTCAGCACCTTGGCGCTGAACTTCAGCGTGCAGTACGTCGCGTAGTCGTCGTGCACGAGCTGCCACCGCCGGAAACCGCGGCGGGTCCGGTCGACGACGTACCCCTCGGGCTTCCAGCGCTTGGCGAACGCGGCCGCGGCGTGGAAGAACTCGGCCCGGTCCTCGGGGCCGATCCGCTCGGGCTTGGCGAGCACGGCGAGGATGTGGTCCAGCGACCGGTCGAAGGCGAACCGCCGCCAGCCGGCCAGGTCCGGGTCGGACGTGATGAACGCGTGCACCCGGTCGTACTGGTCGAAGATGTCGAACTGCTGGCGGGTCGGGGTGGCATGGATGTTCCCGCCGGTCCGGTGCTGCCGGTAGTGCACGACGACCCGGTCCAGCGTCGCGATCCGCTCGGCGGTCAGCATCGTGGAGTAGGTCCAGGGCGCGTCCTCGTAGAACCCGGCGGTGAAGACGAAGCCGTGCAGCGTGAGGAAGTCGCGCCGGCACGCCTTGTTCCAGACCACCTCGAGGAAGGTCAGGAACACCGGCCGCTCCATCGCGGTGAAGACGCCCTCACCCTCCCGGGCGAACGCGTCGTGCCGCTGGTTGCGGACCACCTTGCCGTCCCAGAAGATCCGCTCGTAGTCGAACATCACGATGTCCGGCCGGCCGGTCGCCTCGATCCGGGCGGCGATCGCCTCCAGCGAGCCGGGCAGGTAGAGGTCGTCCGCGTCCAGGAACAGCACGTAGTCGCCGCGGCATTCCTTGAGCCCGGCGTTCCGGGCCAGTCCGAGGCCGACGTTCTCGCTCAGGTGCAGCACCCGCACCCGGGGATCGGCCGCGGCGTACTCGTCCAGGATCCGGCCGCAGCCGTCCGGACTGGCGTCGTCCACCCCGATGATCTCGAAGTCGGTGAACGACTGACCCAGCAGCGAGGCCAGGCACGGTCGCAGCCAGGCCCGTGAGTTGTGACACGGGACCACGATGCTGAATGTCGGGACCCCGGCGGAGTCGGTGCTGGCGGCCATGAGACTGCATCCTAGGGCTCTGCTCCAGAGGCTCACCGCCTCGTCCGCAAACACTAGGCTGCCCGTCATGAGTCAAACGCCTGCCGACGTCTTCGAACCACTGGCCGGTCTCGAAGGGGTCGCATCGGCGGCCCGGGCCGCCCGGGACGCGGTCGACGTGCTGCTCCGCGACCGCGGCCTGCGCAAGGTCGGCTCCGACATGACCGCGGAGGCCCTGCTCCGCGGCGCCCACGCCTCCGCCGCCCTGGCCGGCAGCCCGGCGACGCTGGAGGAGGTACGGCGTGGTGCCTCGGACCCGCACGCGGTCGGCGCGGTCCGGATGACGAGTGAACTGATGAGCCTGGCGCCCCAGGTGGACACGGCACCGATACAGGTCTGGACCAGACTGCACCAGTTGGCGGCGGTGGAACTCGGCACGCCGGACCAGTTGGGCCACTTGCGGACCAGTCGTGAACCGCTACCGGACGACATCCCGGGACTTCCCCCGGCGCCGCCGGCGGACGAGATGTGGGAGCGCCTGAGCGGTCTGGCCAAGGCCTTGACCCAGCCGACGAAAGCGCCGGGCATCGTGGTCGCCGCCATCGTGCACGCGGAACTCGCCGTACTACGCCCGTTCCCGGTCGCGAACGGATTGGTCGCCCGTGCGGCGGAACGCGTTCTTTTGGTTGCCCGGGGCATCGATCCGGTCGCGGTCACGGTGCCGGAGGTGGGGCACTTCGAACTGGCCGGTAGTTATCCGCAAGGCCTGCGGGACTACGCCGGGCGCGGCCTGGTCGGTGTCCGGGACTGGCTACTGCGCAGTTGTGAAGTCGTCGCGCTGGGAGCGGAACGTTCACCGCTCAACATTTCCGCCCGTGACGCAATCGACTAACGCAGCAACGGGAGTCCGCAACGTCCGAGCAAAGCCCTGGCACATGCGACGGCGCCCTCTGAACGAGAGCGCCGTTGCTCGCACGTCACCCGGGTTACCAGGCGTGCACCTGTCTGCCGCCTCAGGACCAGGCCTGAGGTCACGCTGCCCGTTTGGGATGGGCTGGTCGCCGCGTGGGTACCTGGATTCCGTGCAATCTCTACGGGACCCGAAGGTCCGTTGTGGTTCCTTTGTACTCTCTCAAGCCCTTCCTGGGAAGGGTTTGCGCGACGTTCATGAAGCCGAGAAGAACGGAGGCGGCCTCAGTTTTCGTCCTGTCGCGCGCGCCGGCGGGCGGCGTACAGGAGCACTCCGGCGGCGGCCAGTCCGGCGCCGAGAGCGGTCGCCGCGACGGCCGGCCGGCGGACCTCGTGGAAGCGGGTGCGCTCGGCCAGCGCCACTGGTCTGGTGAAGTCGAGCACCGGCCAGTCGCGCGAGATCGCCAGCCGGCGCAACGCGCGATCGGGGTTCACAGCGAACGGATGACCGACCGCGGCCAGCATCGGCTCGTCGGTGATCGAGTCGGAGTAGGCGTAGGAACCCTTCAGGTCATAGCCTTCCGCGGCCGCCAGCGCGGTGATCGCGGTCGCCTTGTGCGGGCCGTAGGCGTACTGCTCGATCTCGCCGGTGTACTTGCCGTCAGCAACGACCATCCGGGTGGCGATCACCTTGTCGGCGCCGAGCATCTCGCCGATCGGCTCGACCACCTCGGAGCCGGATGAGGACACGATCACCACGTCCCGGCCGGCCGCGTGGTGCTGCTCGATCAGCGTCACCGCCTCGTCGTAGATCATCGGCTCGACGATGTGGTGCAGGGTGTCGGCGACGATCGCGCGGACCGTCTGCACGTCCCAGCCTGTGCACATAGCGGACAGGTACTCGCGCATCCGCTCCATCTGGTCGTGGTCCGCGCCGCCGAGCAGGTAGACGAACTGGGCGTAGGCGCTGCGCAGCACCGTCCGCCGGTTGATCAGCCCACCGGCGTAGAACGGCCGGGAGAAGGCGAGGGTGCTGGATCGCGCGATGACGGTCTTGTCCAGGTCGAAGAAGGCGGCCACGCGCGGCGTCCCCAGGGGCGTCATGAGGTCGAGCATAGGTCGGTCGGCGAAACGCCGAGGGCCCCGGGCTTTCGTGTGGCCTGGTCTCCCGTTAGACTGTTGAGCAGTGTGACAGTGACACTGGCCGAAAGCCCCTTCACCGGGGTCTAGGCGCATGGCCGTCAGGCACTCAGTTTGCAATTAAATTGAGATGTGTGACTTCCGGTATCGGGGGGTAGATACCTCTCGACAGTGGCAGACTGTCGCCTCCTGATCGGCCCCCGGCTCCTCCCCCCGAGCCCGTGGCCGAAGACGGCCCCCGGTCACCCCCCCGCCGGGGGCCGTCGCCTTTCCTCCTCCAGGTCGTGCCTCCTCCAGGTCGTGCCCGTCTTCGGGCACACCTGCGCCTTCTTCCGCCGTTCTGTGGCTCCCACCAGCTCCACGAACGTCAGATTGCTGTGCATTTTTCACTTTCCCTGAGCGTGAGAGCGTTCCCACTTTATGTAGGGTCTTGACAATGTAGTCGCTCGGTCACACTTTGTGTCTCATGAACCCGCGAATCCACCGCCCCCACTCCGCGGTCATCCCCGTCCTGCTCGCGTTCGTCCTCGCCCTCGCGGCCGTGGTGCTGGTGCCCAGCGCCGGCTCGGCGGCGACCAACCTCGTCTCCAACGGGACCTTCGAGACCGGCTCGCCGGCCGGCTGGTCCTGCTCGGCCGGATCCGGCGCCGCCGTCAGTGGTTCGGCTCATACCGGGACCTACGCGCTGCAGGGGAGCCCTACCTCCAGTGACAACGCCCGCTGCAGCCAGTCCGTCTCGGTCCGCCCCAGCTCGACGTACACGCTGTCGGCCTGGGTGAAGGGCTCGAACGTCTACCTCGGCGCCGACGGCGGGACGAGCACCTGGACCTCGAGCACCGGCTGGGCCCAGCTGACCACCACGTTCACCACGAGTGCCTCGGCCAGCACCGTGACGATCTACCTGCACGGCTGGTACGGGCTCCCGGCATACCAGGCGGACGACGTAGTACTGGACGGGCCGGGCGGGAGCGGGCCGCCGCCGGACACCACGGCGCCGACGACACCCGGCGGTCTCACCGTAGGTGGCCCGACCTCCAACTCGCTGCAGCTCAACTGGTCGGCCGCCTCGGACGCGAACGGCGTCGCCCGGTACGACGTGGTCCGCGGCTCCGACGCGCCGCAGAACGTCGGCAACGTGACCAGCTGGACCGCGACCGGCCTCAGCCCGAGTACGACGTACAGCTTCAAAGTGCGGGCCTGCGACACGGCCGGCAACTGCTCCCCGTACGGCGCGACGGTGTCCGGCACCACCTCCAGCGGCCCGACCACTCCGCCGCCGGGCAACCTGCCGAAGCACATCCTGACCGGCTACTGGCAGAACTTCGACAACGGCGCGACGGTGCAGCGGATCCGGGACGTGCAGGCCGACTACGACCTCATCGCGGTCGCCTTCGCCGATGCCGACCCGAGCCGTCAGGGCGCGATCACCTTCACTCTCGACCCGACTCTGTCGAGCCGGCTGGGTGGTTACACCGCCGCCGACTTCAAGGCCGACATCGCGGCCAAGAAGGCGGCCGGCAAGAAGGTCATCCTGTCCGTCGGCGGCCAGAACGGCACGATCAGCGTCGCCAACGCCACTGCCGCCGCCAACTTCGCCAGCAGCGCCCTGTCGGTACTGCGTGAGTACGGGTTCGACGGGATCGACATCGACCTGGAGAACGGCGTCAACGCGCAGTACATGGGTCAGGCGCTGCAGAGCCTGCGGAGCAGCTTCGGCAGCGGTCTGGTGATCGCGATGGCGCCGCAGACGATCGACATGCAGAGCCCGTCGTTCGAGTACTTCAAGTTGGCGCTGGCGATCAAGGACATCCTGACCGTGGTCAACGTGCAGTACTACAACTCCGGCTCGATGAACGGCTGCAACGGGCAGGTGTACTCCCAGGGCACGGTCGACTTCATCACCGCGCAGGCCTGCATCATGCTGCAGGGCGGGCTCCGGCCGGACCAGGTCGGCCTCGGTCTGCCGGCGTCCAGCCGTGGCGCCGGGAGCGGCTACGTGTCGCCGGCGATCGTCAACAACGCGCTGGACTGCCTCACCAAGGGCACCAACTGCGGCAGCTTCAAGCCGAGCACCACCTGGCCGACGCTGCGCGGCGCGATGACCTGGTCGACCAACTGGGACGCCCTGAACGGGAACCAGTTCTCCAACCAGGTCGGTTCCCACGTGCACTCCTTGCCCTGATCGCGACTCGGGTCGTGCACAACTACCGCCCCGCTCCGGTGCTGGAAGCACTCGGTGTCTGCTCAGAGGACGAGCAGCTCTACCGGGTGCTTCTGGCCCGGCCGGAAGCCACCGCGACCGACCTGGTCGCAGACACGGGCTGGGCCACGGCACGGGTGACCCGGCATCTGAGATCACTCCTGTCGCTGGGCCTGGCCTCCCGTACGTCGGGACGCCCGGCCCGGTACACCCCGGCGGTCCCCGAGGCTGCGGTGGAGCTGCTGGCGCTGCGCAAGCAGGAGGGGATCGTCCAGGCCCGGCTGAACGCCGCGGTACTCACAGAGGAGTTCCGTTCCAAGCGGGAGGCCGGGCCGTTCACCGTGATCCGTGGGCCGCAGGCGATGGCCCAGCGGTTCTACCAGGCTCAGCAGACCGCGCAGAGCGAAGTACTGGTGCTCGACAAGCCGCCGTTCGTGGTGTTGCCGATCGAACCTCGCCGGGCTTACGGCGTGACCTATCGGACGATCTACGACATGGCCTCACTCGTAGAGCCGGAGGAGATCGCAGCAGCCCGTACTGCGGGTCCCCGTTGCCGGATGCTCCGTGGTGTGCCGTTGAAGCTGGTGGTCGCGGACCGGCGTACCGGGTTGGTGCAGACCGGGCAGGAGCTGATCGAGCTCGGGCCGTCGAGCCTGTTGGACGCACTGCTGCGGTTGTTCGAGCTGTTGTGGCAGCAGGCGACCTCGCTGTCGCCTTCGTCGTCGGAGGGTCCTTTGAGCTTCGAGGACCAGCAGTTGCTGGCACTGGCGGCCGCAGGCTTGACCGACCAGGCGATCGGCCGCCGGCTCGGGGTCGCGCAGCGGACTGTCGAGCGACGAATGCAACGAATCCTGAAGGCCCTCGATGCCACCACCCGCTTCCAGGCCGGCCTGCGGGCGGGACAGCGAGGACTGCTTGTTTGAGTGTGGCTATTCGGTGACGTCCGCGACCGTGGCGTTGAGCGCCTTGGTCAGGGACGGGGCGTCCACGGTCATGCCGACGCCGTGGTCGCCGCCGCCGATCGAGATAGTGCCGGTGATGCGCTCGTCGGCGATCACCGGCCAGGCGTTGGTGCTGCCGAGCGGGGTGATCGTGCCGCGGACGTAGCCGGTCACGTCGAGGGCGGTGTTGGCGTCGGGCATCGAGATGCGGTTGACGCCGAGCAGTGCGCGGAGCTTCGGCCAGGCGATCTCACGGTCGCCGGGGACGAGGATGAACCGGTAGTCGTCGTCGGCCAGCCGCACGACGATGGTTTTGATCAGCTTGGCCGGTTCGATCCCGCGGGCGGCCGCCGCCTCCTCGAGCGAGTTCACCCGGCCGTGCTTGGTGACCTCGTAGGCCAGGCCGAGTGCGTCCGCTGCTTCGGTTGCTTTCGTCACCCGGCCAGTTTCGCACCCGGCTGGGAACGAGCACTTCGCTGGGAAGGTGCACCCCGGTGGGAAGGGCTGTCGGCCGCGCGGCTCGGAACCCGGCGCAGCAGGAGAGCCAGGACGAGGGTGACGAGGAGAAGGGCACCCGCCTCTGCGGCTACACCCGGCCAGGCGGCGTGCGTCCACGCAGTACCGGCGAGGCCGCCGAAGACCGAGGAGCCGAGGTAGTAGGCGAACAGGTAGAGGCTCGCGGCCTGGCCGGTACCTCCGCCACCCGCGTGGGCGCGGACCGCGACCCAGCCACTCGCTACGCCGTGGACCGCGAAGAAGCCGGCCGTCATCACCGCGAGGCCGAGGATCACGATGGACAACGGCTCGGCGAGAGTGATCGCGACGCCTGCCAGCGTCACCAGGCATCCGATGGGCACGACCGCGCGGCGGCCGAAGCTGTCGGCCAGCCGACCCGCCGTCGCCGAGGACGCCGACCCCACCAAATAGACAGCGAAGACGAGCCCTGCCAACCCGGGCCCCAGCCCGTACGGCGCTCCCGCCAGCCGGAAGCCGGTCGCGTTGTAGATGGCGACGAACGCGCCCATGGCTGTGGCGGCTATGCCGTAGAGGGCGAGCAGCGCGGGGTCTTTGAGGACTCTGATGGTCTGCCGGTTCGGTGTTGCCCGGATGAAGTTCCGGGAGTCCGGGAGGAGGAAGACCACGAGTACTGCGCAGATCACGCCGAGTAGGGCGATACCACCGAGCGCGGCACGCCAGCCGCCCAGGTCAGCGAGGCCGCCGGCCACCAGGCGACCGGTCATACCTCCCACTGCGGTTCCGGCGATGTAGAGGCCACTCGCTCGGGCGTGGCTGTCGGCGTGGACCTCTTCCCGGAGATAGGCCATGGCTACAGCCGGCAGTCCGGCCAGTGCGATCCCCTGGACACCCCGCAGTGCCAGGAGGGTCGTCCAGTTAGGCGCGAGGGTGCAGAGCACAGCGATGGCTGCTGCTACTCCCACGGACCAGCGCATCAGCTTGGTGCGGCCGAGGACCTCTGAGACAGGGCCGGCGACGAGCAATGCCAGTCCCAGGCCGAGTGTGGCCAAGGAGACACTGAAGGCGCTCTGGCTGGGGGAGACCTGGAAGACGCGGGCCAGCTCGGGCAGGAGCGGCTGGGTGCTGTAGAGCATGGCGAAGGTCGCCAGGCCTGCGGCGAACAGAGCCACCGAGAGCCTCCGGTAGCCGGCCTCACCTGGGCGGTAGCCGGTCTGCACGGCTGTCGCCTCCGGCAGTGTCTGCATGCGTTCGACGGTGCCAGATGTTCTGGCATACGTAAAATGTCGGGATCGGCGGTGATCGATACGATTCCCGTATGCATGTCGAAGACCTGCGGTGGTTCGTGGTGCTTGCGGAGACCGAGCACCTGACGGATGCGGCCGCCACGCTCGGGACCAGCCAGCCGACGTTGTCGCGAGCACTCCGCCGGGTCGAGGACGCCTTCGGCGCCCGGTTGTTCGAGCGCGAGCACCGAGGGCTGCGGCTCAATCCCTACGGCCGGGTCGTACTCGAGGCGGCTCGGGCGAGCACAGCCGCGGTCGACACCGCCCGTCAGCGGATCGACGCTCTGCTCGATCCTGACGCCGGGACGGTGCGGCTCGCCTTCCTGCACTCCGTTGCCACCGGGGTGGTGCCAGATCTGCTTAAGGCGTTCCGCTCGACCGCGCCCCGGGTTCGCTTCGCGCTGCGGGAGGAGCCGTCTCACGACATCGTTCGCGACCTGGAGTCAGGGGAGGCCGAGCTGGCCATCACCGGGCCGAGGCCGCCGCGGGACAGGTTCGGCTGGCGTCTGCTCGAGCGCCAGCGGCTGTGTCTCTACGTGCCGGCTGGGCATCCGTTGGCGGGGACGGAACGCGTCAGCCTGTCGGCGGCTGCCGACGAACCCTTCGTTGCCGTCCGCTCGGACTTCGGGTTTCGCCGCATCACGGACGATCTGTGCCGGGCTGCCGGCTTCACGCCGCACGTCGCCTTCGAGTCGACCGACCTCACGACGATCGATCGCCTGGTCGGGGCCGGTCTTGGGGTCGCCATCCTTCCGGCCGGCGCGGTCCGGAATCCCGACAGCGGCGCGACTCCCGTCAACCTGGAGGGCGTCGACGCACGCCGTGACATCGGCCTCAGCTGGCGGTTGCGAGGGGAACTCTCGCCGGCAGCCGAACGCTTCCGCTCTTTCGTGCAGGCTTTGCCGAGCTGATCACGTCCGGCAGGGCGCGCATCGCAGTACTGCCGGTTCGCGATGGTCGAGGCCTGGAGTGGAAGGCGACGGCGGGCGGGGACTCGGGGTCCCCGCCCGCCGTGCCGGTCAGAAGCCGGCGGTGATGCGGGTGAACTCCCAGTCGGGCTGGGCGATACCGCTGCAGTTGGAGACCACGCCGCCACCGGCGCAGCCGCGGTCACGGTTCACCGACCAGAACGCCAGCCGGGCGAGTCCGTTGCTCTTGGCCCAGTTGGTGATGTTCTGCCAGGTTGCCGTGGTGGTCAGCTCCTGCTGGTCGGACAGGCCGTTCATGCCGGAGATGCCCTGGTGGGCGTAGGCCTGCGCGGTGGTCCAGCCGAAGACGGCCTTCAGCTTGTTGTTCAGGCCCTGGGACGCGCCGACCGTGTCGTTGTAGATGTTGCCGCTGCCGAAGTCGAACGGCATCAGCGTGAAGATGTCGACGTTCGCGCCGAGTGCCGCCGACCGCTCGATCAGCCGGTTGCCGTAGTAGTTCGGGCCGGTGGTCGAGGTGCCGAACGTCAGGATCGTCTGGATGCCGGGGTTGTTCTGCTTGACGATCTTCAGCGCGTTCAGGATGCGGTCCTGGACGACCTCGTTCTCGAACTCGTCGGAGTTCTCGATGTCGACGTCGATCGCCTTCAGGTTGTAGGCGTTGATCACCTGCTGGTACGCGCCGGCCAGTGCTTCCGGCGTGCTGCAGTTCGGGCCGAGCTTGTTGCCGCTCCAGCCGCCGATCGACGGCACGATGTCGCCGCCGGCCGCTCGGATCGCCGCGATCGCGTTGGCGTCGGCGCTGCCCTGCAGAGGACGTGCGCCGTCCCAGGCCGGGTTGCAGCCGCCCGACGACAGGATGAAGGCCATCGTGAACCACTTGATGCCGGTGGCGTTCATCACCGTCGCCGGGTTCGGCGGATCGCCCCAGCCCATGTAGAGGTACGGCGCGGCCCGGCGGGTGCCGACGGGATCGCCGCCGCCACCGGTCTTGGTCGTGACGGAGACGGAGCCGCTCTTGGCGCCTTCCCCCGCACTGTTCGAGCCGCTGACCTGGTAGCTGTACGCCGTGTTCGCGGTCAGCCCGGAGTCCGTGTACGACGTACCCGTCGGGGTGCCCACCTTCGTACCGTTGCGGTAGACGTTGTAGCTGGTGGCTCCGCTCGCTGCCGACCAGGAGAGGCTCACGGACGAGGCGGTCGAAGTACCGGTGAGTCCGCTAGGTGCACCGGGCACTGTGCCGCCTCCACCGCCACTGCAGGAGCCGCCGTTCAAGCGGCAGGCGGCGATGCCCGGGAAGTTGCCCGGGTTGCCGTTGAAGCCGAAGGTGACGCTGGCGCCGGGTGCGAGCGGTCCGGCCCAGCTGGGCGGAGTGAAGGTGTGGGTGAGGCCGCTGCTGGTCCGCTGGGCGTCCCAGGAGCTGCTGATCGTGTAGCCGGACGGGAAGTCCAGTGCGATCGACCAGGTGCTGAGCGGGCTGGTGGTGCCGTTGGTGACGGTCACCTTACCCTCGAAGCCGCTACCCCAGTCGGACACCTTGGTGAATGCCGCGCTCACCGGGGCGGCCTGGGCCGCGGGTGCGATGAGCACGGATGCCACTACTGCTGCGATCGCGGCCAGCGCGACCGTCATGTGCTTGCGTTTCATGTTGCTCCGATCAGTGGGCGGTACGTGATCAGACTCGTCCCCAGAGCGCGGGGACGTTCGGCGGTTCCCAGCCGGTCAGCGAGGTGTGGCCCTGGATGCACCGGTAGGTGACGCCGTTGTAGGACACCAGCGAGCCGGTCGCGTACGCCGTGTTGGGCGCCCACGGGGTCGCCGTCGGCGGGGTGGTCGGCGGCGTGGTCGGGGGTGTCGTGGGAGGAGTGGTGGGCGGGGTGGTCGGCGGCGTTGTGGGAGGCGTCGTCGGCGGTGTGGTGGGCGGGGTGGTCGGCGGAGGGCCGCTGCAGCCGGGGGTCTCCGCGTTGACCGAGTTGACGACCGCGTTGAACAGGGTCGCGTTCGTGTCCAGCGCCTCGAGGGAGTACATCATCGCGCCGGCCAGGCCGTTGCAGTGCTGGTAGTCGGCCTTCTCCTTGATCGAGCGGGCGTTGTCCCCGGTCCAGAAGGTGCCGCCGCTGTAGAACCATGACGACTTGGTGGCGTCGTCGAAGAATGTCGAGGACGGGTTGTCGACGAAGCCGGTGAGCTCCTTGTAGAAGGAGACGCCCGGCACGTTGCCACTCAATGCATGGCCGTCCGCCGGCCCGGTGGCCGTCTGGTACTTGCCGTTGGCCGTGGCTGGAACACCCTTCCATCCCCTGTAGTAGAAGGGATACCCGATGGTCATCTTGTTCGCCGGGAAGCCGCCGGGGATGCCGTACGTCGGATCACCGGTGGTCCAGGCCTTCACCGCGCCGTCGACGGAGTACTTCGCAGTACCGGGCGGGATCGGCGTACTCGGGTCGTTCGGCGCCTGGTAGAGCGGGTCCTGGAAGTTCGTCGGCCCGGTGGCGTCCCAGCCGCCGTGCATGTCGTACGTCATCACGTTGTTGTAGTCGAGGTACTGGCCGATCTTGTTCGTCTCGATCGTGGCGATCTTGTCCTGCCCGGCCGGAGTGGCCGCGGTCAGCCACATCCGCCGGCCGACGCTGTTGCCGTAGGCATCGAGCTGGGCGCGGAGCTCGGCCAGCAGCAGGGTGAAGTTCTGTTTGTCCGCGGGGCTGTAGTGGTTGCCGACGTGGCCGTTCGGCGAGCCCGGGTACTCCCAGTCGATGTCGATGCCGTCGAAGATGCCGGCCGCGCTGCCGGGACCGCCGAAGCCGTCGACCATCGGCAGGTCGCCCTTGAGGAACATGGTCACGCAGGAGCTGACGAAGGTCTTGCGCTTGGCATCGGTGGAGGCCGCGTCGGAGAAGTACTTCGAGTAGGTCCAGCCGCCGATCGAGATCAGGATCTTGAGGTTCGGGTACCTCGCCTTCAGCTTCTTCAGCTGGTTGAAGTTGCCCTGGATCGGCTGGTTCCAGACGTCACCGACACCGTCGACGCTGATGTCCGCGCCGTACGACTTGCCGTAGTCCGCGAACGCGTCACCCGCGCCGTCACCGGCGTTCGGGTTGTTCTCGTCCTGCGAGGCGGCCTTGTTCGCCATGAAGCAGGTGTGACTCGTCGGGTGGATGTTCGCGAAGGCGTAGTTCAGGAAGTCGAGCTTGCTCGCCATCCCGGTGGTGATCATGTTCTTCGGGTAGAAGCCGTTCGCGTAGATGCCCCACTGGGTGAAGTAGGCCGTCTTCACGCCACCGCTGGTGGCTGCGGGCGCGGCTTGGACTTTGTCTGGTGGTCCGGCGGCGACGGAGATGCCGGCGACGGCTATCAGGGCGGTGGCGGCGACTCCGGCCGCTGCGGCGAGGGTGCGCATTCGACTCATTGGGCGGTCCTCCGGTAGGAGCTGAGCAGTGCACGGTTGTCCAGCTGGTGTCCACGAGTGGACGAGTTCGGAGCGTTCCGGAAGAAAACTTAGTTAAGGACGCTTCGAAACGAACCGTAGCCCTTCACCGCGCTGAGGTCGCCGGGTCGCGATGGCGGATTGCCGCTCCTGACGGATATCCGACAGTTCTCCACAGGTCTTGGGCTCGTCACTGCCGGCGCCCAAAACAACGGCACTTTCTCCGGCATGGACAACATTTCCTCTTCGCCTTCGCCGCCTTCCTCTCCGTCGTCCTCCTTGCCCTCCTGGTCGTCCGCGTCGTCAGCCGCTGCGGGCCCGGGCTCTGCCGTCCTGTTGGCCACCGCCGACGAGTTGTTGCTCGACGACCTCCTGCGGCTCGCCGCCGCGGCCGAGGTCGTTCCGCGAGTGGAGCGCGACCTGCTGGGCCTACGCCGCAACTGGCAGTCCACCTCGCTCGTGGTCGTCGGCCAGGACCTGGTCGAACCCCTAGGCCGTACCCAACCGGTACGCCGCTCAGGTGTCGTCGTGGCCGGCGTGGATCCCGACGACGGCGAGGTCTATCGGCGCGCGCTCGCGATCGGCGCCGAGGGAGTGTTCCTGTTGCCCGATACGGAGGGCGCTCTGGGCGACAAGTTCGCGGACGCTCTGGACGGTGGTGTCCGCACTGCCGTCACCCTCGCCTTCGTCGGCGGGTGTGGGGGAGCAGGCGCGACGACCTTGGCATCGGCCGTCGCGGTGACCTCGAGCAGGCGTGGTCTTCGGACGATGCTGATCGATGGAGATCCACTGGGTGGCGGGATCGATCTCGTCTTGGGAAGCGAGAGCGGTCTCGGTACGCGATGGCCCGGGCTGCTCAACGCGGCGGGCCGGGTGAGCGCGGCGGCTCTCCGTTCCGCACTCCCGCTGATCGACGGACTCGCGGTGCTGTCGTGGGATCGAGGTGATGTCGCCGCCCTGCCGCCCGAGGCCATGCGTTCCGTGCTTGGCGCGGCCCAACGCAGCAGTGATCTGGTCGTCGTGGACCTTCCTCGCCGACCTGATCCCGCCGCTGAGGAAGCGTTCGTCCGCGCGACCGCCACGCTGGTGGTGGTGCCTCGCGACGTACGTTCTTGCGCCGCGGCGGCTCGTTTGGTCGCGCCGCTTCGCGAGGTTGCTAACGACCTGCGAGTTGTCGCGCGCGAGCCTGGACTCAACGGCCTGTCGGCGATCGATGTCGCGGATCACTTGTCGCTACCGCTGGCGGCGAAGCTGAGTGTCGAGAAAGACCTGCCGACGGTGATGGATCAGGGCCGCTTCGATCCACGGCCACGGGGAGCTCTCGGCCGAGCTGCGTCGGAGCTGCTCGATCTGTTCGGGCTCTACGGATTGATGGCAGCATGAAGTGGCTCGATGGCGGGGCGAGCGTCCCTGTCGATCTCCTCGAACGAGTCCGTGGAACCCTTGCTGCACAGGGATCCGAGCCAACCCCGGCACGGGTCGCCGCTGCCCTCCGAGTGGATGGCGCGGTCTTTGGCGACTCCACCGTGCTGGCTGTCGTAGCTGCCCTACGGCGTGAGGCTCTTGGTGCCGGTCCACTCGACGGACTCCTCTCGGAACCAGGAATCACCGACATCCTCGTCAACGGCCCGAACGAGGTCTACGTCGACCGCGGCTCCGGCCTCGAACGGATCGCCCTTCGAACCGGCGACGAGTCAGCAGTCAGACGCCTGGCCACCCGCCTCGCGGCCGCAGCCGGCCGCCGCCTGGACGACGCAACTCCCTACGTGGACGTCCGCCTGGCCGACGGGACTCGGTTCCACGCCGTTCTCTCACCGGTAGCGGCGCCAGGGACCTGCCTGTCTCTGCGGGTCCCTTCGCGCAAGGTCTTCGGCCTGGAAGACCTGGTCGCCTGCGGGTCGCTTCCTCCTGCTGGCGTAGGTGTACTGCGGGACTTGCTTGATGCCCGACTCGCCTTCTTGATCAGTGGAGGCACCGGCACAGGCAAGACAACTTTGTTGAATTCCCTGCTGTCCTTGGTGAGCACCTCTGAACGGCTGGTCCTGGTCGAAGACGCGAGCGAGCTCCGCCCCGAACACCCGCACGTGGTCCGCCTGGAAGCCCGTCCGCCCAATGTCGAAGGCACTGGCGAGATCACGTTGCGAGACCTGGTCCGCCAGGCCCTGCGAATGCGCCCTGACCGCCTGGTGGTCGGCGAGGTTCGAGGCGCGGAGGTGGTCGACCTCCTCAGCGCGTTGAACACCGGCCACGAGGGCGGCTGCGGCACAGTCCACGCGAACTCCGCATCCGACGTACCAGCCCGCCTGGAAGCTCTAGGCGCCCTGGCCGGCCTGACCCGCGACGCCCTCCACAGCCAGATCTCGTCTGCCTTGCAAGCGGTCATCCACCTGATCCGCACCCCCGACGGCCAACGCCGAGTCGCCGAGATCCGAACAATCACCCGCCTCCCCAACGGCCAAGCCACCACCGTCCCCGCCGTCGAATTCCTCCCCGACAACACCCTGAAACTCCACAACCCCAACCTCCTCCCCGGAGCAGCCTGATGCCAGTGATGGCCAGTCTGCTGGCCTTCCTAGCTGCCGTGGCCACCTTCTCCAACCCCACCCGAGGAATCCACCGCCTGAATGCCACTCCCAAACCCAACACCCTCGGCGACAGCGTGATCGAACGCCGCAAGGTGCTCTCGATCGGCGCCCCCGACCTCACCCGAACCGCCGGGCGCCGCTTGATCATCATCGCGGCACTAGTCGCCATCGGCATCTTCCTGGCCGCATCGGCGGGGCCATCGATCATCATCTCGACAGTCGCCATTGCCGCAGTCCTCGCCCTGATACTCACCCAACGCGCACGTCAAGCCCGCCAAAGAGCCACCACGAGCAGACGAGCGGCAGTCATCGAAGCGTGCGACGTCCTCTCCGCAGACCTAACCGCGGGCCGTCCACCCGCCGACGCCTTGGAAGCCGCCGCCACCATCTGCCCAGATCTACAAGTCGCCTCAGCCGCTGCCAAACTGGGCGGCGACGTACCAGCCGCTCTGGAGCTAGCCGCCGAATCTCCAGGAGCAGAAGGCCTAAAGGCCCTCTCCGCCGCCTGGCGAGTAGCCGAAGAATCCGGCGCCGCCTTCGCCCTGATCACCGAACGCCTCGCCGACTCCCTCCGAGCCGACGAAGCCATCCGTCGTCAAATCACCGCCAACCTGGCCGGCACCCGAGCAACCGCCCGCCTCCTAGCCGCCCTCCCCCTCTTCGGCACAGCCCTCGGCTACGCGATCGGCGCCCACCCCCTCGCCTTCCTCCTGACCACCCCCCTCGGCTACCTCTGCCTCCTAACCGGCCTCCTCCTAACCGCCCTAGGCCTCCACTGGACCACCACCCTCACCACCAAAGCCACCCCCTAGCCCGCCCGCACCAGACCATCCGGCTACCCACCCGTGTCGACTGTCCTTGGGAGTTCTGATCATGCGAGAGCCAAGCCTGCTAATGCCGGCGCTTGCGGCGGCAGTCGCAGTCGCGTTCCTCTTGCCCGGCCGTCCAGGACCTCGACGGCTCGGCAGAAGGCGTACGGTCCTCTCCGACTGGCAACTGCCGGGCCTCCTCAAGGCGAAGCAAGTGCCGCCCAAGACCCGACGGATGCATCGGGCGGCGGCAACAGCAGCGTCGGCAGGGCTGCTTCTCCTGCTCGGCATCCCGTGGGGAATGCTGCTAGCGCCCGTTGCCTTCGTCGGCATCCCCATCGCCCTGAGCCGCCTGGAACCGGCCGCAGCTCGACAGCGCACGGCTCGCATAGTCGCCGAACTACCACTGGCAGTGGATCTCCTCGCCGCCTGCCTGCGAGCCGGTCGCCCACCACAGGCCGCGATCGGCATAGTCGGCACTGCTCTAGGCGGCCCACTCGCCAACCTCTTCAATGAAGTCGAGCACCACCTCAACCTCGGCGCCGACCCGATCGACGCCTGGTCCTGCCTCATCGCCGAACCAGCCTGCGCCACCTTCGCCCGCACAACCCAACGGGCACTCCGTTCAGGCGCACCCCTCGCCAAGACCCTCGAACGTCAAGCCGACGACACCCGCCAAGCCCGCCGCTGGTCCGCCGAAGAACAAGCCCGAGCGGTCGAGTCCCGCTCCGTCGTACCACTGGGCCTCTGCTTCCTCCCCGCTTTCGTGGTCCTCGGCATCGTCCCCACCATCGCCGGCTCCCTCGCCGGCATCCTCGATCTCTTTGCCTGAAGCAACGAATTTCCAGCTGCAAGACCTGGCGAAGGTTGTCCGGGTTGTTGTCGCCGGCTGACTGATCCGTGAGAATGGCGCGATGGCAGCTCAGTACGGTCCCCACCGGTGGTCGGCCGGGTATCACGCCGACGACCAGCCCGACGCATTCCGCGGCGCGAAGTTCACCGTCACCGACCTCAGCGGCGCAAGGTTCGTCGACTGCGACCTGAGTCAGGTCAAGATCGTCGACTCCTGGCTCGTCGGCGTCGACATCTCCGGCTACATCGACAACCTCGTCATCAACGGCGTGGACGTCACCGAGTACGTCGCCACCGAGTTCGCGCGGCGGCACCCCGAGCGGGTGCAGTTGGAGCAGGTGCGCACAGCCGACGACTTCCGCGCGATGTGGGAGACCGTCGAGGGCCTCTGGACCGCCACGGTCGCCCGAGCCGAACGCTTACCCGAAGAGGCCCGTCACGAACGGGTCGACGACGAGTGGTCCTTTGTCGAGACGATGCGCCACCTTGTCTTCATCACGGACTCCTGGGCCAGCCGGACGATCCTCGACCAGGAGTTGCCGTACCACCGACTCGCCCTCCCGCAGACCGCCTACAACCCCACGGACGCGGCCGCCCTCGGCATGGAGGTCGACGCGCGCCCGTCGTACGACGAGGTGATGGCAGCGCGCGCCGACCGCATGTCCATGATCCGCGGAATCCTCACCGATCTCACCGATTCGGACCTCGGCCGCATCTGCACCCGCACCCCGGCGCCCGGTTATCCCGAGGAGGACCGCCCCGTCTGGGAGTGCCTCGCAGTGGTCATGGATGAAGAGTGCGAGCACCACCGCTTCGCAGTACGGGATCTGGCGATCCTGGAGGCTCGCTAGCCAGACTCGGGTTGATCGGCGGCCTCGAGCAGGGCCTCCGCCACAGAGGTTCGCGCGTAGAGCACCACTCGCCCGACGCGGTGAGGAGTGACGAGGCCGCCCGATCGGAGCGCGCCCAGGTGCTGCGACACCCCGCCTGCGGTCAGCCCCGTACGCCGGGCCAGCTCAGTAGTCGATCGAGGCGTGTCCAGCTGAGAGAGCAACTCCGCCCGAGATCGACCCAGTACTGCGCTGACGCCGGCTGAGGCGGTTCTCGAAGAGTCGTTCCACAGCGTGGCGACACCACGGGCCGGATAGGTGAGCGTGGGCTGCCACGGCGGGATTGTGCTCGAGTACACCATCGGCCAGACGAAGGCGGACGGCGTCAACAACAACCCCTCGCCCGAGAGATTCCGCAGCCCCTTGAAGCGGCGATGCTTGATGTGCAGAGCCCCGTCGCGCCATTTGACGGACTCGGCGAGATCCTCGAACAGCCCGGCGGGACCTGCCTGTCCCAGCCGCCGCCCGCGATAGAGCACATCCCCTTCGAGCAGCGCGCGGATCCTTCCCCAATGCGAAGCCATCGCCAACTCCCAGTACGCCTCGACCTGGTCGGCCAGGCGACTCATCCCGGCGTCCGGATCCGCGTAGAGGTCGGCAACTGCCTCGGTCGGCAGATCTTCCGCTCGCGCCGATCGGAGCCGGCGCGGTACCGACGCTTCCTCGAGCGACCCGATGGGATGCGTCCGCGCATAGGCAAGAACATCGAGATCGGCGCGGACCTGCTCGGCCGGCACCCGCCTCATCGCACTCAGATCGGTGGCGAGATCCGGTACTGCGCTCTGCGGCGGCGGTGTGAGGAAGTCCGCCAGGTACCAGGCGCCCGGATCGATGAGATCGAAGAGCAACTCGAGCTCGACCCCGGCCCGGGCGATCCGATCCTTCGTCGTGCGCGCCCACTCCTGGTGGAAGGTCTGTGCGCGCGGAGTCTTCAGAAGGCGGATGCTCGCCACCGTCTCCCACAACGGCGACACAGCCAGTCTCGTCCGCGCCAGATCCTCCACCGTGAACGTGATCGTCAGCATCTGCCCGTCCAGAGTCGATTCAGCTCAGACTAAATCATTTCGAGTCACTCTCCGATCGGCCCGAGCATGGCGGGGCGTCGTGCGCGGATGGCGCTGGAGAGATGGAGCAGTCAGATGACCATTGAAGCGACACTGAAGATCGGCGAGTTAACCGTTCGCAGGTTGGGGTTCGGCGCCATGCGGCTCACGGGCTACCGGCCGGAACCAGACCGCACCCAGGCGGTCCAGGTGGCGCGGCGAGCCGTCGAGCTCGGCGTCACTTTCATCGACACCGCCGACGCCTACGGTATCGGCGCCAACGAGGAACTCCTCGCCGAAGCACTACATCCGTACGCCGAAGACCTGGTGATCGCGACCAAGATCGGGCACACCCGCCCTTCGCCGGGCGAGTGGAAGCCGGTAGGTCGCCCGGAGTACCTGCGGCAAGCTGCTGAGCTGTCACTGCGACGGCTGAAGATCGAGCGGATCGACTTGTTGCAACTGCATCGGATCGATCCGGCGGTTCCTCTCGCGGATCAGCTCGGCGCCTTGGCGCAGCTTCGGCAGGAGGGCAGGGTCCGGCACCTCGGCTTGTCGGAGGTGACCGTAGAGCAGTTGGAGGAGGCGCGCCGGATGATCGACGTAGTCAGCGTGCAGAACCGGTACAACCTGACTGATCGGGAGCATGAGTCCGTTCTCGACTATTGCACGCAAGAGGGAATCGCCTTTATTCCTTGGTTTCCGATCGCCAACGGCAGTCACGCAACCTCTGTGGAACTGGCTGAGATGGCGGCTGAACTGGACGCGACTCCGGCCCAGGTGTCGCTGGCCTGGCTGTTGCATCGCTCGCCGGTCGTGGTTCCTATCCCGGGGACGAAGTCGGAGGCGCACCTGACCGAGAACGTGGCAGCCGCGCAGCTCCGGCTCTCCGCTGATCAGCTGGCGAGGCTGACGTCGATGGGCGGGCGGCGCTAGTTGTCCCCAGGTTGAAAACTCCTTTTCTACAAGGGCTTTGGCGACGGCACCTTTCTAGTAAGCCGTCCGGATCAGCCGGCGGCAGATCAGGAGGTTCGACATGTCCAAGGCGCTGGTAGCCGTCCGCCGCTTCCGCAACCCCGACGAACGCGGAGCCGCCACCGCGGAGTACGCGGTGAGCATCGTGGCGGCCTGCGGTTTCAGTGGCATCCTCATCGCGCTGCTCAAGTCGAGCACGGTGATGTCATTGCTCAAGGCAATCATCAACTACGCCCTCAAGTCCGCCGGTATCGACGGCGTCCAGATCTGACCACCCTCCTCGCTCCGGCCGCGGCATCCCCCTCAACGCCGCGGCCGGCGCGGTGGACCCACGATCCTCGAGGAGCCACGCCATGCGCACAGCCGACCACCCGACCAACTCCCGTACGCCGGACCGAGCTGTCCGGCCTCCCCGCGTACGACGGCGCCGGGGTGACCACGGCACGGTGACTGCCGAGGTCGCGATCCTCCTGCCGGTGCTGGTGGGCGTCATGATTCTCGGCCTCTCGATGGTCGGCGTGGTGACGGCCAACATCCGCTGCATCGACGCAGCCCGGGACGCCGCCCGCGCAACAGCCAGAGGCGAACCACTCGGGTCAGCCCAACAGTTGGGTCAACGCGCCGCACCACCCGATTCCACTGTCACGATCACCCAGCAAGACGCCGAGGTCCACGTCCTCGTCACCTCGAAACCCCACCTCCGCTTGCCTGTAGTAGGCGGTCTCCTGGAGATCCCGGTGAGAGCGGAGGCCACGGTTCAGACCGAGCCCGGCACCCAGACCGAGCCGGGTGCCCAGCCCGAACAGATGACGGTCGGGCAATGAAGGCGCGGCCGGATGCCTTCGGTAAGCGGAGACGGAGCAGGGACGAGCGCGGCAGCGGGACGATCTTGGCGCTCGGCATCGCGATGGTGCTGCTCGGAGCGGGAGCGGTAGGAGTTCTCTGGGCAGGAATCTCGGTAGGAATTCATCGAGCAGCCTCGGCCGCCGACCTGGTTGGCTTGAGTGCTGCCCAAGCGCTGCAATCGGGGGATGACCCCTGTGAGACGGCACAACGGATCGCAACCAACCACCGGGTGGAGTTGAAGAGGTGCGAGGTAGAAGGCGAAACCGTCTCGGTAGTGGTCGGCGTACAACTACGACTAGGCGCGCTCGGCACACCGACCCTCACCAGGCCTGCACGAGCAGGCCCGATCGGCACGCCCTGAACGCCCCCATCGCCGGTCCACACGTCGGGCTCGAATCGAGGTCGCCGGGGCCGAGTCCGTGGAGATCTCGGCGAACTACGACTCGATGCGGTCCCAGAGCCAGCGGGGGCCGACTGTGGTGGCGCCGTAGGCCTCGACTCGCTCGCGGAGGCCGCGGTCGGCGGTGACGACGGTGATCTGGCGGTTGTTGTCCTCTTCGACAGCCGCTGCCACCACCCCGACGATCGCGTCGTCTCCAGATCCGTCGGCCAACACCACGCGCACACCCTGGAGGTCAGGCTTGTCACTCTCGACCGCGGCTCGTGCCGCACCCTCGAGCACCACAGTCACCTCGACCGGTACCTCGAGCCGGAACGGAAGAACGGTCAGTTTCTGCAGTAGTCTCCGCGCGGCTCCAGCACGATCACGCCACCACCCATCGGGCCGCGACCCCACTACGTTCGCGGCATCCACCACAACCAGCCGACCCTCGTCACCCGTCACCCCCTCAGTCTCCACCTTCCCCGGGGCACGGTACGCAGGAGCATTACGAGCAAGAGGCGCTGGCAGGTCAGTCGAGGAGCCAGCCGTTGCGTTCGGCAATGGAGATGGCGTCGGCTCTGGTTCGGGCTCCCGTTTTGCCGATGGCGGACCAGAGGCGGGTTCGGACCACGCGTTCGGAGACGTCCAGCTTTCTGGCCATGAGTGCGACAGAACCACCTTCGCGAGCTGCGCGGAGGGTTCGCGTCTCGCCCTCGTTCAGGGGTGTGTCGGCGTACTGCAGGGTCTCCGCGGCCAGGTTTGCGTCGACGACACGGAGGCCGAGGTGGACGCGGCGTACGGCGTCGGCGAGTTGCGGCGCGGGACTGCCCTTGAGGGCGAAGCCCTTCGCGCCGGCTTCGAGGCCGCGGCGGAGGTGAACCGGCCGGCCATAGGTGGTGAGCATGACTACGCGGCACTCCGGCATCGAGGTGCGGAGTTCGGTGGTGACGTTGATGCTGTCGTACCCGGGACCGCCGGCGTCGAGCAGCGCCACGTTCGCGCGGTGCCGCTTGGCGGCGGTCACGACGTCGTCGGTGCGCTTGAGTTCGGCGACGATCTCCAGATCCCGCTCGCGTTCCAGACCGCTTCTGAGGACGCCTCGGCTGAGGATCTGGTCATCGACCAGCAGCAGCCGGATGCGGTCGGGCAAATGAGCCTCCGGGGTGTCCGTCCGGGCGCCGGGGAAGTGCGTCCGGGAGGAGTGAGCAGGACTTCGGTTCCAGATCATGAAGCCCCCAAACTCGCCCCGTCCACATCAACGCGGTATCTCTACCAGATTGCGACCAGATCGCGACCCACCCACCACCCACCCCGCCCGAACCGCCAACCCGCCCTGCCATCACAACAAACTCGGTTAGTTGGCGATGGAGATGAAGGTGCCCGTGTGGTCGACGAGGACGTGGCCGCCGGGGGTGTGGGCGGGGAGGGTTTCGTGGGAGGTGCGGATGGGGTGGCGGGTGCCTTCCGGGGTGATGAGGACGGTGTTGGGGGCGCCCAGAACTACGAACTCGTCCGCGTTGCGGAGGACGACCGGGCCGTTGTAGCCGGCGGAGATGGCAGTGCGACCAGCGGCCAGGCCTTCCAGTACTGCGGTGGGGAGTTCGTCGGGGCCTTCGGCGGCGGCGTCGATGGCGATCCAGGTGGTCGGGGTGCCGGGCGGGGTCAGGGAGGTGGGGTTGTGCCAGTCGCTGCCGCCGATGGGAATGGTGTTGGAGAGGCCCCAGGCTTCCCACCAGGCGACGGGACCGCCCCAGCGACGGTCGAGCCAGGAGCAGTGCCAGATCTCGGCCAGCGCGGGGCGCTCGGACAGTGGCTGCCGCCAGGAGCAGTCGCCGCCGAGCGGGTGGTTGATCGAGAGCAGGCCGCCGCGCCGGGCGACCTCCGAGACCCAGGTGGACGCCGGGCGGCGGAAGTCGATCACGCCGATGGCGCCAAACGCGTTCGCGTGCCCCGACTCCGTCGTCACCTCCTGCCCCGGGATGAGCCCGATGCCGAACTGGCGACTCAGTCCAGGCAGCTCCAGGTGATGCGCCTCGGTGTTGTGGTCGGTGATCGCCAGGACATCAAGACCAGCCGACACCCCGAGCGCGGCGAGGTTCGCGATCGGGGTCGACCCGTCGGAGTGCAACGAGTGCGCGTGGAAGTCACCCGCCACCCACCGAAGCCCATCCGCGGCCGGAAGTTCCCGCCGCGGCGGACGAGCCGGTACGCCGACAGCAGCCGTCGCCGCGGCGTACTCGGCAAGCCCGGGGATCACCGACACAGGACCAGTGGCCGCCTCGACGACGAGTTCGACGCCTTCGACGGGCACCCGGTGCAGGCCGATCACCACCCACCAGACACCCGCTTCGAGCTCACCGGCGAGGTAGCCGGGAGTGGCCGCAGTAGGGGTGATCGCGAAGGACCGCCGAGCACCTCCGGACCAACCACGCCAGCCACCGGCACCTTCGCAGCCGAGGTCGATCACCGCGCCCTCGACGTCGGGCACGGTCAGGGTGACGGACAGGCCGTCGCAGCCCGGCGGGATGTCGACCGGCAGCGAATGCCAGACCGAAGCAGCCCGGTCATCGAGAGTCCAGCGTTGCCGGTAAGTCGTGACAGCCATCAGCAGACCATCAACCGACCGGGGCAGGCTGCCGAGCCAGCAGTTCGCCCGACTCCTTGTCGTAGAGCAGCACCCGGGACTCGGAAGCGGTCAGCACCACAGTCGCACCCGGATCCGGCTCGTCCTCCTCAGGCACCGTGACCCCGATCAGCGTTCCATCGCACTCGACGCTGACCAAGGACTGCGTCCCCAGGTTCTCCGCGACCACCACCGAGCCGCGGATCGACGGACCGGACACGTCCCCGATCGACAGCGTCAGGTACTCCGGCCGCACACCGACCGTCACCTCCGCACCGACCGGCACGGAACCAGTAGCCGCAGGCAACGATCCGCCGGCGATCGACACGGAGCCACCGGAAGCGACCGAACCGGTCAGCAGGTTCATCGGCGTGGATCCGATGAAGTTCGCCACGAAGGTGTTCGCCGGCCGGGCGAAGACCTCGCGCGGGCTGCCCAGTTGACGGAGCTTGCCGGACTGCATCACCGCGATCCGGTCAGCCAGTGCGAGCGCCTCGGCCTGGTCGTGGGTGACGAAGACCGTGGTGATGCCCAGGTCCTTCTGCAGCTTCTTCAGGAACGTCCTGGCCTCCAGTCGCAACCGCGCGTCGAGGTTGGACAGCGGCTCGTCGAGCAGCAGCACCTTGCCCTTGGACGCGATCGCCCGGGCCAGCGCGACCCGTTGCTGCTGACCGCCGGAGAGCTGCCCGGGCCTGCGTTCGAGTAAGCCCTGCAAGGAGAGTTCACCTGAGGTCCGCTCCGCGACCGCCGTACGCGTCGCGGGCGCGACCCGGCGTACCTTCAGCGGGTAGGTGATGTTCTCCGACACGGTCATGTGCGGGAACAAGGCGTAGTCCTGGAAGACCATCGCCACGCCGCGCTTGCCCGGTTCGAGGCGAGTCACGTCCGCGGAGTCGATCCGTACCGTGCCCTCGCTCGCGGGCTCCAGTCCCGCGATCGTGCGCAGCAGCGTCGTCTTCCCGCACCCGGACGGACCGAGCAGGGCGAAGAACTCGCCGTGGGCCACGGTCAGGTCCAGCCCGTCGACGGCGCGGACGCCGTTCGGGTAGACAGTCGCCAGGCCTTCGATGTCGATGCCCGCCATCAGCCCCTCATCACTCCTTGATTCAGCATCACTCCGTGACTCAACTTTTGATCCCTCCGTGAAAGCGGAACCCGTAGCGCGAGTTCACCAACAGGTACAGCACAACGACCGGGATCGAGAACAGCAGCGAGAAGACCGGGATCACGGAGAGGTTGGCGCTGCCGCCCTCGTCGGTGAAGGTCTGCAGCAGTACCGCGCCCGGCTGCTTCTCGATCGACCGGATCAGCAGGAAGGGCACCAGGAAGTTGCCCCACGAGTTCACGAACGCCCAGACCAGGATCGTCGCCAGCCCCGGCCGCGCGACCGGCAGCACCACGTCCCGCAGGATCTGGCCGGTCGAGGCGCCGAACACCCGCGCCGACTCCTCGTACGACTTCGGCACCGCGTCGACGAAGTCCTTCAGGATGAAGATCGCCGCCGGCAACAGGCCACCGGTCATCACCAGCGCGACACCGAACCGCGAGTCGATCAGCCCCAGCTGGAACATCATCACGAAGATCGGCACCATCGCCGCAGTACCGGTGACCACCGACGACAGCAGCAACAGCCCGTACAGCAAGGCGTCCCGGCCCGGGAGCCGGACCCGCGAGAGCGCGTAGCTGGCCAGCGCGGCGAAGGCCGTCACGGCGACGGCGGTGGTGACGCAGATCAGCAGCGAGTTCACCATCGAGTGCATCGCATACGGATGCGCGAGCGTCTCGCGGAAGTTGTCCAGCGTCCAGTCGGGCCAGTGCACACCCAGGCCCGGGGAGGCGTCGAAAGGAGCCGACGCGAGCCACAGCATAGGTACCGCGAAGAACAGCGTGATCGCGCAGATCAGGACGTAGAAGCCGATCCGGCGGACGACATAGGCCGGAGTCACGAGCGCCTCCTCAGCAGCCGCAGGTAGAGCAGTGCCACCAGCAGGTTCGCGATCAGCAGCAGGAACGAGATCGCCGACGAGTAGCCGAGCTCACCACCCTGCAGCGCGACGTTGTAGATGTAGACCGGCACCGTCTCGGACTCGTGGTTCGGTCCGCCCTTGGTGAGCAGGAACGGCGAGAAGTCGTTCGCGGTCCACAGCGAGATCAGGAGCGTGTTCGTGAGCACGTGACCGCGGATGTGCGGGAACACCACGTCCCGCACCGTCTGCCAGCCCGACGCCCCGAACATCCGGGCCGACTCCAGCTGCGACGGTGGCACCGCCTGCAGCGCGGACGAGTAGAGCATCATCGAGAACGCGGTACCCCGCCAGGTGTTGAAGAGCACCAGGCAGACCATCGGGTAGTCGATCAGCCAGGCCGTGCCCTGCGTCCCCAGGATGCTGTTCAGCGTGCCCGTGTCCCGGTCGAAGAACGCGATCCACAGGTAGGCGACCACCGTCGAGGGCAGGATCCAGGCCAGCAGTACGAGCGCCTCGACCGTACGCCGGACCGCCGGGCGGGCGCGGCGCATCGTCCACGCCAGCGCGAAGCCGAGGATGTTCTGCCCGATGACGGCCGAGCCGAGGACGAACAGACACGTGAGCCAGAGCGCGTTGTGGAACAGCGCGTCGTTGAGGGCCTTGGTGTAGTTCGACAGCCCGACGATCGACGGGGAGACGGCCTCGACACCGGTCAACCGGTAGTTCGTGATGCCGATGTAGATCGTCCAGACCGCCGGGAAGACCAGGAAGGCCCCGATCAGCAGCAGGGCCGGCGCGACGAAGCCGAGGGCCCGGGAGATCCCGAGCCCCGCGACGTCCTGGGCCGGACCGCGTACCCGCGCCGGCTGCACCGGCGCGGGTTCGGTCGTGGTCGCCATCAGTTGCTGGAGACCTTGTCCTTGCTGCCGGCAGCAGCCTCGACGGCGGTCTGGTAGCTCTTCGCGGCTGCCTCGGTGGTCTTACCGCCGACCACGTCCGCCGTGGCCTGCTGCAGCGCCGCGGAGATCTTCGGGTACTCCGCCAGGCCCGGCCGGTACTGCGTGACCGGCAGCACCTTGGTGGCGATGAAGTTCAGCATCGGGTCGCCAGCCAGCACCTCGGAGTTGACGTCGCTGCGTTGGGTGATCTTGGCGGCGCCGTTCAGGGAGGCCTTGACCATCTCGGCCGAGTTCATGAACTGCAGCAACTCCCAGGCCTGCTGGGGGAACTTGGTGTTCGGGTTGATCGCGGTCGCGCCGCCGCCGGACATCGAGACGAAGTCCTGGCCCTTCACCCCGCCGCCGGCCTTGCCGGCCGGGATCAGCGCGTAGCCGACCGCGGTGTCGCGGTCCGCCATCTTGGCGACGCCGTCCTTCGGCTCCACCACGCTGCGCCAGAAGTAGTCGCCCTCGAGCAGGATGCCGATCTTGTTCGCGGCGAACTCGGCGAACGACTTGTCCCGGCCCTTGGCCTCACGCTGCAGCACCGGGTCGCCCAGGCCACTGCCGTAGACCTGCTTGTAGAAGTCCAGCACCTGCCGGATCTGCGGGCTGTCGCCCAGCCACTTGCCGTCGGTGTTGATGGTCGCACCGGTGCCCACCAGCAGCGGCAGGATGCCCTGCATGGTGGTCGCCTCGCCCATCGCCGTACCGGCGTTGATCTGGATCGGGGTGACGCCCTGCAGCTTCTTCAGGGCCTGGCCCGCGCTGATGATCTCGTCCCAGGACTTGGGCTGCCAGTCGGCCGGGAGCCCGGCCTGCTGGAAGAGCTTCTTGTTGAAGTAGAGCACCCGGCCGTCCGTACCAGCCGGGACGCCGTACCGCTTGCCCTCGAACATGCCGAGCTGCTGGACGGAGTCCTGGATCTGCTTCCAGCCGTCCCAGTCGTCCACCTTGGCCGTGTCGCCGACGGTGTCGGTGAGGGGCTTGATGTAGCCGGCCTGGGCGAACTCGCCGACCCAGATGCCGTCCACGCTGATCAGGTCCGGGCCGGCCTTGTTCGACAGGCTCAGCGCCAGCTTCTGCTTGTAGACCTCGTCGTCGGACCCGTCACCCTCGAACTTCACGGTGACGTCGACGCCCTTGGCCTTCTGTGCCTCGACGAACTTCGGGATCAGCACGTCCTGGGTGAACTCCGCGCCGGCGCTGTTCTTGCCGCCCTTCACGGAGTTGGCGCCGATCACGAGCTCGACCTTCTTGGCGTCGGCGTTGCGGTTCGCGTCGGTGTCCTCGGAGCCGGAGTCCGACGACCCGAGACAGCCGGTCAGCAGGACGGTGGCGGCGGAGCCGAGAACGGCCAGCCGGGACAAGCGCGAGATACGTCGCATCAGGGGGCTCCTTGCGGGGGGTCAGTGCAGCCAGTGCCGGTACACCTTGGCACTCGGAGCTGACTATGTGAAGACTTTTTAACAGCGGAGCAGAAAACGTTGTCAATTTCCTACCAGCCATCCGTACTGCGGGTCGCCGGTCCGGTACTCTGGGTCGTCGCGCCCACTCCTGGTTGCCCTCGGCTACTTCCCGGAAACGTCCCGGTGCCGTCAAATTGGATGCAGGCGGCAAACATTGCGAAAGAGTCAAAGCTCTCTCGCGCTTGGATCACAAAGAGTAGCTGACTAGGCACATACCGTCACGGTGTCAGGTAGCGTCAAAGCCGATCGGATCACTGGATCGGAGGTGACGGACATGCTTGGCGAACTGCTCCACGACCTTCTCGGTCACTGCCACCACTACTGCCACTGGCACTGCTGGTGGTGAGGCTCCGGCGGTGATCGACGGCGTTTGGACCCCGACGCGAGGAGTTCGCCGGGTCGCCCGGGAACCGCGACCAGTCCCCTTGCGCGTGGGGCATCGCGCGGGTCGATCCCCCATGAGGAGGTGGTGTGACCCGGATGGCCGATAGTGACTCAACGCGACGTTGACACCACGACCAGTAATGCACGGGAGGGTCGGTGGTGGTTATGGCCAACCTAGGGACGTTGATGCCAATGGCAACTAATTGCGAGCGGCAAACCGTTGCTCAAGGCATCGAAATCTGGCTGGGAGTTCGTTGTGCCGCGGCTGTGCGGCGGCTGTGCGCCGATCGAGATACTGCAATATACGACGGTGATGTGGGTCCCGGCGCTGTCTTACCTGGAAGCTTGTCCTCCTTCCCGGGAAGCGATCTCGCTCCCCGGGAAGGTGGGACGGACTCAGTTGCGACCGTCCCGACGGTTCTGGTGTAGCTGTCTGCGACGGATCAGTGCGGCTGCTTGGTATCGGTGCCGTCGGCAACGTTATGCCGCTCGCCCGCCAGTCGCTCGGCCTCCGTCGGGCCGCTCGCCACCTGCTCGTCGGAGCCGATCTCGACCGTCCGGCTGTCCGGATCATCCGCGGTCTCGCCGGCCGTCGCAGGGCCGGCCGTCGCAGAGTCGGCTGTCGCGGCGGTGGGCGAGGAGGCGGTGGTGGGTTCGGTCTCCGTGGCCGGAGCGGCGGCGACCTGCTGGCGGAGTTCCTTGACCTCCTTGTGGCGGCGGTAGCCGCGGCCGAGTCCCTTCTTCGTCAACCACAGTCCGATCACGAGAGCCACGCCGGCTGCCGCACCGATGAAGAACAGGGTCGGTACCACCATGCCGAAGTCGACTCCGAAGACGGACATCGTGGTCGAGTCGCTGGAGGAGACCGAGACGCCCAGGCCGAGGAGGACGGCCAGGACGATCAGGACGATTCCGAGGACCACCATGATTTGCTGCCTTTCTTCCAGTCACCACGGGGTGCTGGAGCGTTCAGGCCTCGCGTGCAAGTAATGCGGTGAGCAGCGCGACCGCGCCGCCCTTGTCGAGGGGACTGTTCCCGTTCCCACATTTGGGTGACTGTACGCACGACGGGCACCCGTCCATGCACTCACAGTGTGCAATCGCCTCACCTGTCGCGGTCAACCACTCGCGTGCCGCGGCGTACCCGTGTTCGGCGAAGCCGGCGCCGCCCGGGTGCCCGTCGTACACGAAAACGGTCAGGCAGCCGGTGTCCGCGTGCTTGGCGGTGGAGACGCCGCCGATGTCCCAGCGGTCGCAGGTGGCGAACAGTGGCAGCAGGCCGATCGAGGCGTGCTCGGCGGCGTGCGCGGCCCCCGGTACGTCGTCCAGGCCGAGCTCGGCGACCTGGGAGTCCGGCATGGTCCACCAGACCGCCTTGGTGCGCAGGGTGCGTTCCGGGAGATCCAGCGGCTGCTCGTCGAGCACGTCGCCGGTGACGAGTTGCTTGCGCTGGAACGAGATCACCTGGTTCGTCACCTGCACCCACCCGCGCGACAGTTCCGCGGCACCCCACCGCCGGGTGTCCTCGGTGGCCAGGATGCTGATCTCGGTGACGTCCCGTGCGAAAGTGGTGTAGTCCGGTGAGGCCTGCTCGACGATCGCGGCGTGGTTCTCGAGGTCGAGGGAGCGGACCAGGTAGGACTCGCCGGCATGCACATAGACCGCGCCGGCGTGCACGCTCGCGTGGGCGGAGCCGCCATCGACCGTGCCGAGCAGACGCCCGGTCTGGTCTTCCACGATCTGCACGGTCTTGCCGCCGGCCGAGCGGATGTCGATCGCGTCGACGGCCCGATCGCGCCTGGTCCAGAACCAGCCGTGCGGTCGCTCCCTCAGCAACCCCTGCCGGACCAACTGGCCGATCACGTTCTCCGTGGTGGCGCCGAAGATCTCGTAGTCCGCGGGAGTCAGTGGCAGCTCCTGTGCCGCGGCACAGAGCTGGGGGCCGAGCACGTAAGGGTTCTCGGGGTTGAACACCGTCGCCTCGACAGGCTGACCGAAGATCGCCTGTGGATGCCGGACGAGATAGGTGTCCAGCGGATCGTCGCGAGCCACGAACAAGGCCAGCGCGTCGCCACCCGACCGCCCGGCTCGTCCCGCCTGCTGCCACAGCGATGCCCGCGTGCCGGGCCAGCCGGACAGCAGTACTGCGTCCAGCCCGGCGATATCGATCCCCAACTCCAGGGCATTGGTCGCAGCGACGCCTGTGAGCTCCCCGCTCTGCAGCATCGCCTCGAGCCGCCGCCGTTCCTCCGGCAGATAACCGGCCCGGTACGCCGACACTTGCTCGGCCAACGCCGGATCCACCTCGGTGAGGTTGTCCCTCGCTGTCATGGCGACGGTCTCCGCCCCGCGCCTGGACCGGACGAATGCCACGGTCCTGACCCCGGACACCACCAGATCCGTCAGCAGGTCGGCCACTTCAGCCGTCGCGGACCGGCGTACAGGGGCTCCGTTCTCGCCGTGCAGGGCGGTCAGCGGGGGCTCCCAGAGGCCGAAGGAGATGCCGCCGCGGGGTGAGCCGTCCTCGATGACCTCGACCATCGGCAAGCCCGTCAGGCGCTCCCCGGACACCGAAGGCTCCGCGACGGTGGCAGACGCGCACACGAAGATCGGATGCGCGCCGTACTGCGCGCAGACCCGCCGGAGCCGACGCAGTACGCCGGCCACGTGTGCGCCGAACACACCTCGATAGTGGTGACACTCGTCGACCACGACGTACTGCAGGCAGCCCAGGAAGCGGGCCCAGCGCTGGTGGTTCGGCAGCACGGAGCGATGCAGCATGTCCGGGTTGCTCAGCACGTAGGTGGCGTAGTCGCGGGCCCAGTCCCGCTCGGTGCGCTCCGAATCCCCGTCGAGCGTTGTGGGCCGCAACCCGGGCACGGAGTACGCCGAGACCGCGCGTAACTGGTCGTGCGCCAGGGCCTTGGTGGGCGACAAGTACAAGACCGACGCCGTACGCCGGTGAGGTGATGCCGTCTGGGCGATGCTCAACGTGGCGAAGGCAGGCAGCAGGTAGCCGAGGGACTTGCCGGACGCAGTACCGGTGGCCACGACGACGTGCTTCCCGCTGTAGGCGGCCTCGGCCGTAGCCACCTGGTGACTCCATGGCGCGGAGATGCCGGCATCCGCCAGTTGACCGAGCACTTCCTCCGGCACCCAGCGTGGCCAGGTTCCGGTCTGGCCCAGTCGCGGGGGCACCGACTCCACGTGCGTGAGCCGCTCGCCGCGGCCCGGTCCGGCAGCGAGCCGCTTCAGCACCAACGCCGCCTCACTCATGCCTTCGACCCTAGTAGTTCCCTAGGACAAGGGATGTCTTCGCGCGGGCTGAGAGTGCACGGCCGGATGCGGAACGCGTGTGCGAATGCGGATGCACAGGTCTTTTTCACCAGGTGGGTCGACGCGGGGAGAGCCGGAATGAAAGAGTTTTCGCACACGGCCCTTCTCACGGTCCGTACATGGTTGAATGCAACAGTTCACGGGATCGGAGGCCGAAGTGGATCTGTCGCTGACGACGCGCACGGAGGGTGGGCGCACCGTCGTCGAGGTGGGTGGGGAGATCGACGTCTACACCGCACCGAAGCTCCGCGAGACCATCGTCTCGTTGGTCGACGCGGGGCAGTACCACCTCGTCGTGGACCTTGAAAGGGTGGAGTTCCTGGATTCCACCGCGCTCGGTGTGCTGGTCGGCGGACTCAAACGGGTGCGGACCCACGACGGCTCGCTGTCGCTGGTCTGTACCCAGGAACGGCTGCTCAAGATCTTCCGGATCACCGGCCTGACAAAGGTCTTCGAGATCCACCCCGACGTCGCCTCGGCGATCTGAGGCGGAGCGAAAAGGTGTCCTGAGGATCACTGACGGTGAGCGGGGTGACGGGGTGGAGAACGAATCCGGTGCCAGGTTTGCCGTCTGACGTGGGTATGGCGTAGACCACCCTGTCGTCAGGTCTGGTCGGATACCCGTTAGAGTGACCCACCGCGTCAGGCCATTGGCGCTGTGTCGTAATTCTCAACCCTATGGATGCGGCAGTACGGGGGCCGTTCAGCCCTGAGGGTTGCCAACAAGGAGGACGGATGTCCGCGCTGCTTGCTGTACAAGCGGTGGATCTTTCGTCGAGCAACACCACGCTGGTCATCATCGTCGGAGTGATCGCGATCTTCGCGGTCGCCATCGCGATGGTGTTCCGCGGTCAGGTGCTTGCCGCGAACGATGGCACCGAGAACATGAAGACCATCGCTTTGGCGGTTCAGGAAGGCGCCGCGGCCTATTTGTCCCGGCAGTTCAAGACACTGTCGGTCTTCGCCGTGGTGGCTTTCCTGCTGCTGTTCCTGTTGCCGGTGCACGGCGACGGCAACGAGACCACGCTGAAGATCTTCCGCTCGGTCTTCTTCCTGGTCGGCGCGGGCTTCTCCGCCACCATCGGCTACCTGGGCATGTGGCTCGCGACCCGGGCCAACGTCCGGGTCGCCGCCGCCGCGCGGGACGAGGGCCGCGAACCCGCCATGCGGGTGGCGTTCCGGACCGGTGGGACCGTCGGGATGTTCACCGTGGGGCTCGGCCTCTTCGGTGCCGCCCTGGTGGTGCTGCTCTTCAAGGGTGACGCCCCGACCGTGCTCGAAGGCTTCGGCTTCGGTGCCGCCATGCTCGCCATGTTCATGCGGGTCGGCGGCGGTATCTTCACCAAGGCCGCCGACGTCGGCGCCGACCTGGTCGGCAAGGTCGAGCAGAACATCCCCGAGGACGACCCCCGCAACGCGGCGACCATCGCCGACAACGTGGGCGACAACGTCGGTGACTGCGCCGGTATGGCCGCGGACCTGTTCGAGTCGTACGCCGTCATGCTGGTCGCCTCGCTGATCCTGGGCAAGGCCGCCTTCGGTGAGCAGGGCCTGATCTTCCCGCTGATCGTGCCGGCCCTCGGCGCCGTCACCGCGGTGATCGGTGTCTACCTGACCAAGCCGCGGGCCGGCGAGAACGGCCTGCGCACGATCAACCGGGCCTTCTACATCTCGGCGCTGATCTCCGCGGTGCTCTGTACGATCGCCGCCTTCGTCTACCTGCCGGCCAACTTCGGCGACCTGACGGGTGCCACCGAGGCGATCGCGGCCAACGACGGTGACCCCCGGGTCATCGCCACCGTCTCGGTGATCATCGGCATCGTGCTGGCAGCGATCATCCTGGCGCTGACCGGCTACTTCACCGGTACCGAGGACAAGCCGGTCCAGGACGTCGGCAAGACCTCGCTGACCGGCGCCGCGACCGTGATCCTGTCGGGTATCTCGGTCGGCTTCGAGTCCGCCGTCTACACCGCGCTGGTGATCGCCGCCGCCGTGTACGGCGCCTTCCTGGTCGGTGGTTCCGGTGTGGTCGCGCTGTTCGCGATCGCGCTGGCCGGTTGTGGTCTGCTCACCACCGTCGGCGTCATCGTCGCGATGGACACCTTCGGCCCGGTCTCCGACAACGCGCAGGGCATCGCCGAGATGTCCGGCGACGTGGACGGCGAGGCGGCCCAGATCCTGACCGAGCTGGACGCCGTCGGCAACACCACCAAGGCCATCACCAAGGGCATCGCGATCGCCACCGCGGTGCTCGCGGCGACCGCGCTGTTCGGGTCCTACACCGACTCGATCTACTCGGTGCTGAACGACGCCGGGGACGCCGCGTTCAACGCGGACGCGCTCGTCTTCGACCCGTCCACCCTGGTCGGCCTGATCATCGGTGCGGCCGTCGTGTTCATGTTCTCCGGGCTCGCGATCAACGCCGTCGGCCGCGCCGCCGGTGCGGTCGTCTACGAGGTGCGTCGCCAGTTCCGCGACATCCCCGGGATCATGGACGGCACCGGCAAGCCGGAGTACGGCAAGGTCGTCGACATCTGCACCCGCGACTCGCTGCGTGAGCTGGCCACCCCCGGTCTGCTCGCGCTCGCGGCCCCGATCGCGGTCGGCTTCGGTCTGGGCGCCTCGGCGCTGGCCGGCTACCTGGCCGGCGCGATCGCCACCGGCACCCTGATGGCCGTCTTCCTGGCCAACTCCGGTGGCGCCTGGGACAACGCGAAGAAGCTGGTCGAGGACGGCAACCACGGCGGCAAGGGTTCGCCGGCGCACGAGGCCACCATCATCGGTGACACCGTGGGCGACCCGTTCAAGGACACCGCCGGCCCGGCCATCAACCCGCTGATCAAGGTGATGAACCTGGTCTCCGTGCTGATCGCACCGGCCGTCGTGGGCATGTCCAGCATCGGCGAGGACACCAACACGCCGCTGCGGATCATCATCGCGGTCGCCGCGCTGCTGATCATCGTCGTGGCCGTGGTGGTCTCCAAGCGCCGGGAGTCGGTCATCTCCGACACCCCGGCCGAGGTGAACGCCGCAGCCTGATCGGCCCACGGCCTGATGGCCAGGATCGAACGACTGCTTGAACATTTGAAGCGAGGGCCCGCCGGATCACTCCGGCGGGCCCTTCGTCTTGTCCGCACAAGGTGGCGACCATCAGCTGACAGTGACCACCAGATCACTGCCGGACAAGCGGTTTCCCTGAGTCTCCGCCGTACTCCGGAACTGTTGCCGGCGTGGTCATTCGTCGATCGGCCGTCGACTTTGGTCGGATGTACCCGTCCCGCCGGTGAGGGATCGTGGGGGACGGGTCAGGGGGTTAACCGATGGCATCAGCACGATCACGGACGGCAGAATCCATCCACAGGTGGACACTGCGGATCCGCCCCGGGTTCGATGCTTTGACCCGGACCGACCTTGATACTGGGGTAGACACAGCCCGCCCGAGGACATACTGGCGCGCCACCGAACGAGGAGTACGGCGATGATCGAGGCAAAAGGCCTCACCAAGCGATACGGCGCAACCGTTGCCGTTGACAACCTGTCCTTCGAGGTCAAACCCGGCAAGGTGACCGGCTTCCTGGGCCCGAACGGGGCCGGCAAGTCGACCACGATGCGGATGATCCTGGGGCTCGACACCCCGACCGCCGGTGACGTCCGGATCGACGGGCAGCGCTACCGCGACCTGCGGCAGCCGCTGACCAAGATCGGCGCCCTGCTGGACGCCAAGTGGGTGCACCCGAACCGCTCGGCCCGCGCTCACCTGGCCTGGATGGCGGCCTCCAACAAGCTTCCCAAGGACAGCGTCGACAAGGCGCTCGAGATGGTCGGCCTGACCTCCGTCGCGAACAAGCGCGCGGGTGCCTACTCGCTCGGCATGTCGCAGCGGCTGGGCATCGCCGGCGCCCTGCTCGGCGACCCGGAGATCCTGCTCTTCGACGAGCCGGTGAACGGCCTCGACCCCGAGGGCATCGTCTGGATCCGGACTTTCATGCACCGGCTGGCCGGTGAGGGCCGGACCGTGCTGGTCTCCAGCCACCTGCTCTCCGAGATGGCGCTGACCGCCGAGGAACTGATCGTGATCGGGCGCGGCAAGCTGATCGCGCAGAGCTCGACCAACGAGTTCGTCGACCGCGCCAGCGGCACCACCGTCAAGGTGCGCAGCCCGCAGCTCGACCAGCTGCAGGGCATCCTGCAGCAGCAGAGCCTGGTGACCCGGATCGAGGACGTCGAGGACCAGGGCAAGGTGCTGTTCGTCGAGGGTGAAGTGACCACCGACAAGATCGGTGAGACCGCCGCCGCTGAGGGCATCGTGCTGCACGAACTGACGCTGCAGCGCGGCTCGCTGGAGGCCGCCTTCATGCAGATGACCGGTGACTCGGTCGACTACCACGCACATGACGAGATCGCCGCTGTCACGGACGTCGCCGCGGTTCCGCCGGTCTCCGGCGTCGAGGTGGCCGCCGGGCCGAAGGAGGACAACTGACATGTCGCTGATCACCGTCGAGCGCATCAAGCTCTTCTCCACCCGGTCGCCGTGGTGGTGCATGATCGTCGCCGCCGTGCTGTCCATCGGCCTGGCCGCCCTGGCCACCGGCTTCGCGTCCGGGCCGGACGAGTTGCGGGTGACCCCGGCCATGACGCAGTTCGGCGTCGGCCTCGGGCAGATGGTCATCATGGTGATGGCCGCGCTGGCCGTCACCACCGAGTACCGGTTCGGCACCATCCGGACCAGCTTCCAGGCCGTTCCGCAGCGTGCGGCCCTGCTGCTCAACAAGACCATCGTGGTCGCCACGCTGGCCGCTGTCGTAGGCCTGGTCGCCTCCTGGGGCTCCTGGGCGATCGGCAGCCTGCTCGCCAGCGGCGCGGACATGAAGATCGACACCGCGGCCGAGTGGCGGCTGATGTTCGGTCAGGGCCTGGTCTACGGCTTCGCCGCGATCTTCGCGGTCGCGGTCGGCATCCTGATCCGGCAGAGCGCCGGTGCGATCGCGATCCTGATCCTGTGGCCGCTGCTGGTCGAGAGCCTGCTGCCGCTGATCCCGAAGATCGGCGACGACCTGCAGAAGTGGACGCCGTTCACCAACGCGAACCAGTTCCTCAACGGTGGCCAGGACATGGGCCTGGCCGGTGCCGACGCCGCCGGCGCCAGCACCGCGCTGTCACCGTGGTGGGCGATGGCGTACTTCGCGGCCTGGAGCATCGGCATCCTGGTGATCGCCCTGATCACCGCCAGCAAGCGCGACGCCTGACGAACGGCCGCCGGGTCGCCTTGCGGCTCGGCGGTGCTGGGTCCGGCCGGGCTGAGGGGTCCTGGCCGCCACGGCCCGTGGAACATCTGGTTTTCTCAGATGTCCCACGGGCCGTTCTCTTTGTTAGCCTGCCGCGCATGACCGACTGGGCGCAGGTCCGCGCCGACGGCTTCGCCGTACCGACCGATCGTCCGCTCAGCGATCTCATCGCCGAACTCTCGGTGCTGCTCCGGTCGCCCGACCCACTGGTCCGCGACGGCCAGGCGTACGCGACGCTGGCCACCTGGATCGGCACCGGCGTACTCAGTGCCGACCAGTTGCGCTCGCTCGGCGACGAGATGGTCGCCCGGTTCGCCGACGAGGAGATCCAGGCCCGGACGTTCGCGCCGTTGATCCTGGACTCGATCGTGTCCGCCGGGGTCTTCGAGCCGAACTGGGTGCCGCCCTTCGAGCGCTGGTACGTCGCCGAGGAGGACCTGCGCGGGTTCGACCCCAAGCTGGGCTGGTTGCACGCCGTGGCGCACGGGGGTGACCTGCTGGCAGCCCTGGCGCGGATGCCTGCCGTCGAGCCGGTGGAGATGCTCCGGCTGGGCATCGGGCGGCTCCTGACGCCGACTGAGCACGTCTTCCGGGATCTGGAGGACGATCGGCTGGGGTATGCCCTCTCGGTCGCGCTGACTCGCTCTGATCTGGCCGAGGAGGAAGCGACCGCCTGGCTCGATCCCGCGATCCGGGCCGCAGCCGCGGGCCGCGCCGGCGGGTATCCCGACGGCATTCCCGCGGAGATGTCGAACACCCTCCGCACCCTGCGCGTCGTCTACCTGATGCTCGACCACGGCGTACACCTGGACGATGACAACCCGCGCACCGAGGTTCCCCATCGCGACGTGGTCAAGGCCCGCCTGGTCGAGTTCTTCCAGACCGTCACGCCGTACTACTTCTGACCGGCATGAGTACGGCTTCGATCCGGGACAACTACAGCCGCGTCGCGACGACGTACGACGGGAAGTGGGCCGACGTGCTCGCGGTGCACGCTCGGGCGGTGGCGGATCGGTTGTCGCTCGAACAGGCGCGACGGGTGGCCGAGGTGGGGTGTGGTCCGGGTCGTCTGCTGTCGCATCTCGCCGCCCTCGCGCCGCAGGCCGAGGTGATCGGGGCTGATCTGACCGAGGCGATGCTCAGGCAGGCGCCGGCTCGGTTCGACCGGGTGGTCGCCGACGCACAGGCGTTGCCGTTCCGCGCCGGAGTCCTCGACGCCGTGGTGATGCCGTTCGTCCTCTTCCATATCCCCGATCTACCTGCGGCCCTTGCCGAGGTACGCCGGACGCTGGTGCCGAGTGGTTCCTTCGCGGCGGTCACCTGGTCCGGGCACGACCCGCATCCGGCGTACGACGTGTGGGTGCGGGTGATCGACGATTTTCAGGCGCCGCCTGATCCCTCGCCCCAGATGCCGTCGAACGACACCACGTCGGATCCGGCGGAGCTCCGGATCGCCTTGCAGGACGCTGGATTCGTGTCTGTTGAGATCACGGTCGAGCGGTTTCATCACCAGCCGACTGCTGCCGAGTTTCTGGCTCACTCGCAGGTGATCGGGGCGATGGCTCGGCGGATCGACCTGCTGGCGGCGGATCGGCGTACAGAGTGCTTGGTGGCTGCCGAGAGGGAGTTGAGCAAGCTCTCGCCGGAGGCGTTCGTAGAGTCCGGCACGGTCCTCTACTCAACCGCCGTTGCGCCGTAGGCAGCCTGTCGGAGTAGGAAGGCGCGGGTGAGTCGTCGGAAGCGCTCCGGGTTTTCGAGCCACGGGTAGTGGGCTGCGTCGGGGAGGATGGCGCGCTGGGCGTTCGGTAGGGCAACCAGCAGGGAGTCGGTGACGGCTGGCGGTCGGAGGTCGCGAGCGCCGTGAATGATCAGCGTCGGCGAGGTGACCTTGCAGCAGGGCGTGATGCGGTCGGGCAATGCCCGTACTTCGGCGAGGAGGGCCTCGGCGCATACCTTGTTCGGCTCGAATCTGGGGGTGTTGAGCTGGCGCGCTTGGCTGAGTGCGGTGGAGCGATCGGCGAATCCAGTGGAGATCCGCGCTAGCCACTCGTCCTCGCAGGGCTCCGCCGCGAGGATCTCCGCAACGCGCTGCCGGTACGACGGAGGTGGTCCGTCCAGGCCGACGCTGGAGACGAGGAGGAGGCGGTCGACTCGATCCGGGTGCGCCTGGGTGTACTCGAGGGCGAGGACGGCGCCCCAGGAATGGCCGAGCAGGTGCACCTTCTCCTCGCCGGTGTGGTGGCGGATCGTCTCGAGGTCGGCCACGAATCGCGCGAGCGTGTAGGGGCCGCGGCGATCCGATCGGCCCGCGCCGCGCTGATCCCACTGGTAGACGGTGAAGTCGTCGGCCAGCATCAGCGCCAGGTCGTCGAACACGTCCCACCAGCCGGGTCCGCCGTGCACGAGCACCACCGGTGGACCCGTCCCGCTGACGCGACTCCAGAGGGCACACCCGTCGTCGGTGATCACCTGCTCCACGGCGTACTCAGTCGGTGAGGGAGGCGTAGACGGCGGCGCGGAGTTCGCGGCGGATCGGGTACGTGGCTGAGGGGCGGAGTTGGGTCAGGAAGATCGTGATCAGGTCGTCCGCCGGCGACACCCAGAAGGCGGTCGAGGCTGCGCCGCCCCAGAAGTACTCGCCTTTGGTGCCGATCGTTTGGGCCACGGTCTGGTCGAGCAATACGCCGAAGCCGAGACCGAATCCCTGGCCCTCGCGACGCGTCTCGCCACCGAAGTCGGCCATCGAGGCGAGATCGCGGCCGTCGGGCAGGTGGTTGGCGGTCATGAACTGCAAGGTCCGCGGGCCTATCACCCGAACCCCGTCCACGGAGCCGCCGCCCGCCAGCATCCGACAGAACCGCAGATAGTCACCCGCGGTCGACACCAGCCCCGCAACCCCCGACAGAAAGCTCCGCGGCCTCGTGTAGTCACTGGTCCAGGGATCATCCGCCAGCGCGAAGGCGCGGGACTGCTGCCCACCGGGTTCGGCGTACGTGTAGGCGGCGGCGAGGCGGTGGATGTTTGGTTCGGGGACCGAGAAGCCGGTGTCGATCATGCCGAGGGGGTCGAAGAGGCGGTCCTGGAGGTACTGGTCGAGTGGTTGCCCGCTGATCACCTCGCAGAGCAGGCCGACCAGGTCGGTGGAAATGCCGTAGATCCAGCGCGAGCCGGGATCGGCCTGCAGCGGGAGTTCGGCGAGTTGACGCGGTAGTTCGGCCAGGGAGGCGGTGGAGTCCATGCCGGTGAGGCCTGCTCGACGGTAGAGCTCGCCGACCGGGTTCTTCCCGTTGAGCGCGGCGAGGCCGGACGTGTGCATCAGCAGATCCCGGACCGTCATCGGCCGAGCAGGCTCCCGTACTTCGAAGCGGTCCGCGTCGCCGCCGGCGAAGACCTTGAGGTCTGCCAGCTCCGGCAGATAGGCCGATACCGGGTCGTTGAGCTGGAACAGGCCCTGCTCGTACAGGAGCATCAACCCGACGCTGACGATGGGCTTGGTCATCGAGTAGATCCGGAAGATCGTGTCCGGGCGCATCGCCTGACCACGCTCGACGTCCATCAATCCGTTGGCCTCGAAGTGCACCACCTCGCCCCGCCGCGCGACCACGCTGACCGTCCCGGCGTACCGGCCCTGGTCGACGTACCGGCGTACGAGGCAGGTGACGTTCTCCAGCCCGGCCGAGGACATCCCGACCTCCTCAGGCTTCACGGTGGCCGTCGACATCGAGCCTCCTTGTAATGATCGTTTCACGTAGGAGAATATGTGTCGCAAACGCTACAGGGCAATGCCTAGCTGGATCTTCGGGGGTCGGGCGGTGTCCGGGGAGCATGGTGGCGACGACGTTGCTGGTGCGCTGGGCGGATTCAGCCTGTCGGTTGGCTCGCCTGGTTCGAAGGAACGTGCGGACCGTCTCGTCCGCCTCCTGGTCGACGGACTGCGCTATGGAGCACCAACGACCTGACCTGCGGCTCGATCGGCATCTCCACCGACCGAGCCACTTTGGGTGGGTCAGCGGAAGGTGGCGGTGGCGGTGAGGGGTGGGTAGGTGACTGTGCCGGACTTGGGGGTGGCGCTGAGGGCGTAGCTCTTGGCGGCGAACTTCAAGTGGGCGGTGGCCGTGAGTTGTACGACCTTGGTGTGGGCTGGGACCTCGAGGGTGAGGATGTCGAAGTCTGGCTTGCCGGGAGCGGCGGGGACTGGCCGGCCGTCTGCGGTGGCGGTCAGGAACGGGGCGGTCCAGTCGATCTGGTACTGGATGGACTCGTACTTGAGGGTCGAGGCGAGTTGCACCCTGACCCACGCCTTGCCCTGCGGCGCCCAGCCGCGGGTGGGATCCCAGGGAGCCAGGACAGCCTTCTGCAAGGCGAGCGAGAAGGTGCTGGTGAAGTCGCGGCCTTGGTCGCCAGGGGTGTTCGGCAGGGACTTGTTCAGGTCGGTGAGGGTCCCGGCGCGGTAGTAGGTGGCCGCCGTGTCGGTGGTCCGCTTGCCGGTGGTCAGTGACAGTGACTGGACGACTGAACCACTGGTCGCCGTCAACAGGACGTCAGGGGTCTCCTTGGGGACTGAGACGAGCAGCATCTGGTCGCCGGTCATCGCGGAGGCGTCGCCGCGCGGCAGTACGTCGACCGGGCGCTGCTCGCCGCCGACCGTCACGGTCCACTTGGTGGTGGCGGTTGTCCCGGACGCGTTCGCGTCGAAGCCTGGGCGCTCCGTCAGCGGGTCGATGGTCGGGCTCGTGCTGAAGATCGCGGCGATGAACTTCTCACCGGAGGCTGGCGCCTTCACCTCCGTGCCACTGCCGATGGTCTCCGGTGCGGCGAGTCCCTTGATAGTCACGGTGCCGTCGGGCAAGACGAGCTTGTCCGAGGCCGGCTTCGGCTCTAAGGTCTCGCTCTTCGCGGTGACGGTGATCAGGCCCGAGGTCGCCGCTGGTGCAGGAGGAGCAGCCAGGTTGTCGGCGTTGTCGTCGGTCACCATGTCGTCCGGTCGCCACAAGGAACTGCTGTCCGGGCGAAGCTGGGACTGCTTCCAGGGCTCGTTCTCAGGGACTTCCAGGCCGGGCTTGTCGCCACCGGTGGTGGTGATCCGGACGAGGTCCCAGACCTGGCGCTCCGCAGTACCGAGGCGGCGGAGGGGGCCGCAGGCTACGGTCCCCAGCGATTGGTTGCCGTCGGCACCGGTCACGAAGTAGCAGCGGCCGTCCGCACTGAGGTTCTTGTTCGGCTCGGTGTCTACTCGTTGGTGCCAGTCGGACTCGACCGTGGTCAGGAACGCCTCGGTGGTCTTCTTCTCGACCGTCCCGGCGCCGGTCTGCAGCCCTGATGCCCCGCACCCGGTCACGAGCACCAACCCCGCGGCCAGGACGACCCCCGTTCGCATCATCATCGCGATTCCCCTTCATTTGCTGACGTCTGATGCCTGAGATCCTGTCAGGATTCGACCCCTCGCAACGGGCAGATCCGGAACCTGTGGAAAACTTCCGGGCTGGTTCCGGCGGCCTGCGAGGATGGGGTCATGGACGAGCAACAGCTGAGTGGTTCCCTGGTCGAGCGGCTCCGGGACGCCTTCGAGACGGCGGGCTACACCGTGGAAGGTGTCGCCGCGCGGCTGGGTGCCCAGGCCAACAACGCGCTCGCGCGCAACGAGACGACCCTGGCCCATCAGCGCACCACCGGCGGCGACCCGCTCGACATCATGATCCGGCTGTTCCTGCTCCAGCGCCCGGTGCCGAAATCACTGACCGCGAAGGCATTCCACGGCATCGACGACGATCTGCTTGCCCTGGGCATCTTGACGCCGCGGGGCGACGAGATCAGTGCGGCGATCGATCTGCGACCGTATGCGGAGGACGACCGGCAGTCGTGGGTGGTCGCGGATCTCACGCCCGGGCTGGATGGCCGGCGAGAGCCGATGCGGCCCGACTACGTGCTCGGCATAGCGCCCGCGAGCCTGAGTCTGGTCAAGCTGACCGTGCCGATCAAGGCCGAGAAGGCGCTCGACATCGGCACCGGCTGCGGCATCCAGGCTCTGCACCTCGCCGACCGGGTCGGCCACATCGTCGCGACCGATGTGAACCCGCGAGCCCTCCAGCTCACGCGCTGGACCGCCGCGCTGAACAGGATCGACCTCGACGTCCGCGACGGCAGCCTCTACGAGCCGGTCCGAGAGGAGAGGTTCGACCTGATCGTCAGCAACCCGCCGTACGTGATCGCGCCGCCGAGTGACGGGCGGTTGACCTATCGCGAGACGGGTTTCGCGGGCGATGCCGTGGTCGAGCAGCTCGTTCGGCAGGCACCGAGACACTTGACGGACGGCGGCTGGTGTCAGTTGCTCGCGAACTGGACCTGTGTGCGCGGCCAGGACTGGCGAGACCGGATCGCGAGCTGGACAGGTGACCGCTCGAGCTGGGCGGTCCAACGCGAGCAGCTCGACCCCGCCGAGTACGTCGAGCTGTGGTTGCGCGACGCGGGCCTGCAGGGACGACCGGAGTACACGAGCCGGTACGACGCTTGGCTGCGGTGGCTCGACGAACAGCAGGTGGAGTCGATCGGCATGGGTTGGATCAACCTCCACAACGTCGAGGGGAGCACGCTCGCGGAGGAGTGGCCGTTCGAGATCGAGCAGCCGATCGGGCCGCACGTGCTCGACAGGTTCGAGCGAACCGAAGGGCTGCCGGCGGATCTGACCCCGCTCTACCTGACGACGGCGGACGACGTGGTTCAGGAGACCGCGGGGCAGCCAGGTGCCGAAGACCCGGCGACGATCGTGCTGCGGAGACAGCGAGGGATGCGCCGGGCCGAGCAGGCGGACACCGTGCTCGCCGGGTTCGTGGGTGCGTGTGACGGAGACCTGAGCGTCGGGCAGATCCTCAACGCATTGGCCGAGCTGCTGGATCGCCCGGTCGAGGAGGTCCACACGGAGTACCTGCCTCAGATCAGAAACCTCGCCGTAGAAGGGTTCTTGACGATGGCGTGACCCCGAGCCAGCAGGACTACTGGCGAGGCAGTCCACCCGCACGACGGTGGCGCTTCTCGGCGTACATGAGGCGGTCCGCTTCGGTGAGGAGGTCCGCGACCGCGGTTCCGTCCGTGGTGGCGGCGTGGCCGATGCTCAGCCGGAGCATCGCGAACCACGGCTCCTCCGCGTCCGTGGCGACCCGCTCGGCAGCGGCTCTGATCCGCTCGACCAGTTCCCGCGCGCCACGCTCGTCCGGGTTGTCCAGCACCACCACGAACTCATCGCCACCGGCGCGGGCGACCACATCCTCGGCGCGGCACTGCTCGGTCAGCAGGTGCGCGACCCGGCGGAGTACCTCGTCGCCGCAGGCGTGACCGTGGCTGTCGTTGACCACTTTCAGGTTGTCCACGTCGATCGCGAGCACTGCGACGGAGCGACCCGAGTCGAGTGCGGCCGCCATCCGCTCGTCCAGCGCACGGCGGTTCCCCACGCCGGTCAGCGGATCTTCCCGAGCGGCCCGCCACTCGGCGTCATGCCGGATGGAGAGGTCGTGGGTGGCCAGCGCGCTGCGTACGGCGTACAGGCCGCGGAGGCGTTCGGCCCACCAGCCGCGGGTGATGGCGCGGGCGTACTGCAGGCCGGAGGCCGCGCCGGTGTCGCCGGAGTCCGCGATGATCTGTACGGCGGTGTGCCGCACCAGCGCCTCGACCGGCGGATCGGAAGTGGGGGGCAGGTCGGTGTTCGCCCGTTCGGCGGCTTCCATCGCGTCGTCGAGTTGACCCATCGCGGCATAGGCCTTGGCCAGATAGGCCCCCGCGATCGCTGCGACCTCGAGAGCACCCAGCTTCGCCAACTGGTCGCGGCAGTCCTTGAGGATGACCGCGGCCCCGCCGGGATTGACGTCGTACTCGCTGGCCGCGAGCCACATCCGTCCGGTCATCGGCCAGTAGCCGATCAGGCGGGCCCGGACGATCACCTCGTTCGCCTCGGCGGCCCACCGCTTGGCCTCGAGCCGTCGCCGCCGGATCTCCCCGTCGTGCGACGAGTCGCCCAGCCGCTCCATCTCGTGCGCCCAGCGGAGGTTGGACTCCGCCAGGTTCAGCCGGTTGATCACGGGGGACTCGGGCAGGCCGAGCGGATCCGCATCGGCCTCGGCGGCGAGTTCGAAGTGCGGGATGCACAACTCGAACAGCCGCAGCAGGTCGTAGGCGTAACCCAGACCTGTGTTGCCCCAGCTCAGCAGGCCGGGGTCGCGCGTGCGGGCGAGCGCGTTCTCGGCAGCGACCAGGTCGGCGACGGAGTCACCACCCTCACCGGTGCGGATCAGAGTGACGATGCGGACCGCGAGGGCGTTGGCCTCCCAGCCTGGTTCCTCGATCGCGCGAGCCACCCGGATGCAGCCGTCGACGGCGTCCAGGGCCTCCTCGGCGTCCATGCCGTGGTGTGCGGCGACCGCGCGGACGTACTCGGCGGCGGCGCGTTCGCTGCTCGGGTCGGGGCCGAGCTCAGCCAGCAGCCGGCGGACGTCCGCCGCGGCCTCGGCCGGGTGACCGGACTGGGCGCGGGTCATCGCCGCGGCTATCCGCGCGGTCACGCCCGACGTCTCGCGCACCCGACCTCCCCTGCCGCCGACCCTCACCTGACTCGGCGCTTGTCTTCGTACAACCGGTGGTCCGCCACCGGGACCAGGAGTTCCACCGGTACCCCTTCCGCGGTCGCGGCGTACCCGATGCTCAGGCTCAATCCGCGCAGCCACGGTTTCGCCGTCGTCCCCGCGACGATCGCGACGGCGGCTCGGACCCGCTCGGCCAGTTGGGCGCCGCCCTCCGCGTCCAGCTGATCCAGCACCACGAAGAACTCGTCCCCTCCCGATCGAATCACGGCATCGGTCGCTCGCGCCTGTTCCACCAGCAGGTTTGCCACTAGTTGCAGCAATTCGTCCCCACAGGCATGCCCGTAGGTGTCGTTGACCACCTTCAGGTCGTCGACGTCGATGGCCAGCAATGTCACCGCCCGCTGGGAGTCCCGCGCAGCCGTCAATCGCTCGTCCATCGCCCGGCGGTTGCCGATGCCGGTCAGAGGATCCTGCCGTGCCGCGTGCCATTCGGCATCATGACGCGCCGACAGATCATGCACGACCAGCGCATGCCGTACTGCGTTCAGCGCGCGCTGGCGTTCCTTCCACCAGCCACGGGCCACCGAGCGCGCATAGGCCAAGCCGGTGGCGGCACCGAACTCGCCGTTGGCCGCCGCCAGCTCCGATCTCGTTTGCAGGACAAGGATCTGGGTCGCCGGATCGGCCAGCGGGATCAGGTCGTCGGCCGCGCGTTCGGCGGCAGCCCTTGCCTGGTCCAACTTGCCCTGTGCCGCCAAAGCCCTTGCCAGGTAGGCGCCGGCGATCGCCAGCCGCTCGGTCTCGCCGAGCTTGCTGATCTGATCGCGGCAGTCCTCCAACTCCTCAACGGCTGCTGCGGGATCCCCGGCGGTCACTGCCGCGGCGAGCCATAGACGCGCGCTCAACCGCCAGTACTCCTGGCTCTCGTCGTCGACGACCACCAGCGCCGCTTCGCTGGCCCAGTAAGCCGCCGAGGCAAGTCTTTCCTCGATCTCCGCCTCGTACGCCGGGTCGCCGAGCCGCTCGAGCTCGTGGGCCCAGCGCAGGTAGGTCTCCGCGAGGTTGAGCCGGTCGATCGCGGGCGACTCCGCGAGCTCGAGCACGTCGGCGTCAATCCCGGTGGCGCTCTCGTAGTGCGGGATGCACAGCTCGAACAGCCGCAGTACGTCGTACGCATATCCGAGTCCGGTGTGGGCCCAGCCGCGCAGGCCGGGATCAGTGGTTCGTTTGAGCGCGTGCTCGGCGGCGACCATGTCGTTCACGGTGTCGCCACCGCGTCCGCTCCGGGCCAGGTTGATGATCCGGATCGGCAAGGCGTTCGCTTCCCAGCCCGGCTCGTCGATCGCGCGGGCCACGGCGAGGCACTCATCCACCGCCGCCAGCGCCTCGTCGGCGTCGCTGGCATGGTGCGCAGCCACGCCGCGGACGTACTCCGCGGCCGCCAGCTCGTAGCTGGGCACGCCGCCGAGCTCGGCGCGGATCACGTCGATCTGGTCCGCCGCGACCGCGTGTCCGCCTGATTGGGCCAGCGTCATCGCGGCGGCGATGCGTGCGGTCAGCTGCCCCGCGTCCATCCCCGCCCCTCCCGTCCGTCACCCGCTGTTCGGGTCGGACCGCCCATTGTGGTCGCGGAGGGCCCCGCTGTCACGGCCTGATCACCAGTACTCCGCTCAGCGTGGTCGTCGGTACTATTGTCAGGACAAGGAACCCTGGACGAGAACCGCCGGATCAGCCAGCCGCTGCTGGGTAAAGCATCCGGGCATCCCCGAATCGCAACCTACGACTGGAAGCGATGGGACGGCGTCGGGGTGATCTCTCCCCGCGAATCCCACATCCCCTGATCGACGGGCTCAGGTTGATGGTCGATTGGTTGGCTGCGAGTACCGTCAGACTCCGGCTCGCCCAGAAATTCCTCGGCGTATTCGCGCGCGGTATTCCGCCAGATCGGGGCGTCTGTACTCCGATCCCACCAGGCAGGTGTCGACGGCTGGAAACCGGTCGGCCGGCGTTAGGAGGTCGTACACACCGGCCGCCATCGCCACCTTGCACGGATCACGCCATTTGGATCGCCCTGGCAGGACTATCCGCTCGACGGGCTTTGCATCCGAGAGATGCGTCGGGGAACGTCTGAGCGGACACCACAGCGGCGGGACATCCCAGATGTGTGCAGCAACCACCGCGGGCGTTTTGAGCAGGCGACGGAGGAGCAGACGACCAGGGGTGAGTCGGAGCAGGCCACGAGCGAGCGACGAAGGAAGGGAGTACGTCGGCCCGTGCGGACCGACGTACAAGCCTCGTCGGATCAGCCGGCTGCCTGCTGGGTTTCGGCGGCGCGGAGCTGGACCGGGAGTGACTCGACTCCGTAGACGATGGAGAAGTCACGGAATCGCAGTTGGTCCTCAGAGACAGCGAGGGACAGGTCCGGAAAGCGGTGTGCCAGGGCGGTGAAGGCGGCTCGCAGTTCCATCCGGGCTAGCTCGGCGCCGACGCAGCGGTGCATGCCATGCCCGAACGCGAGGTGCGCGGCAGGTGCTCGCTGCGGGTAGAAGGACTCCGCGTCCAGCCCGAACACCTCCTTGTCCCGGTCCGCGCCGGACAGCGAGACGGCGACCAGGTCGCCCTTCTTGACCTGCTGGCCGAAAAGGTCCTGGTCGTGCTTGGCGAACCGCGGGAAGGCGACCTGGACGACCGTCAGGTACCGCAGGAGTTCTTCGACGATCGCGTCCACCGCGCCCGGCTCGTTGCGGATCCGGGCGAAGTTCTCCGGGTCGCGCATCAGTACCAGGGTGCCGAGGGCCAGCATGCTGGCCGAGGTCTCGTAGCCGCCGAGGAAGACGCCGTCAGCGAGCCCACCGAGCTCGATGTCGTCGATCCCGTCGCCGTGCTCGCGGATGATCGAGCCGATCAGGCCGTCGCCGGGGTTCTGGCGCTGCTTGCCGACGATCTCGAAAAGGAATTCGCGCGACTCGCTGGCCGAGCCGAAGACGCCGATCCCGCCGCCGGAGAGGTCGAAGCGGGCCGGACCCAGGGCCCGGAACCTGTCCCGGTCGGACTCCTCGACGCCGAGCAGGTCGGCGATCAGCAGGAACGGAACGTTGAAGGCGAAGTCCGCGACGATGTCGACGACCGGGCCCTTGGCCTCCATCAGGTCGAGCTGGTCGTTGACGATCTTCTCGATCGCCGGTTCCAGCCGGGCCAGCCGGCGCTTGGTGAACTCGGGGGTGAGGAGCTTGCGCAGCCGGGTGTGGTCCGGCGGATCGGTGAAGCCGAGGCCGCCGATCCCCTCGGACGGCTTGCTCGGGTCCGAGCCGACCAGCGGCCGGATGTCGTTGCTGAAGTTCGTGGTGTCCGCGAGCACCGCCTTGGCCTCGGCGTGGCCGCTGACCACCCAGACGTTCAGCCCGAACAGGTGGGCCAGTTTGTGGACCGGCTCGGTCTCACGGACCTCGCCCAGTTCCGGGGTCGGGTCCAGGCCTTCGCGGCGCAGCGGCATCGAGAGCTGGCGGGGGACGATCCGCATCTTCGACAGATTGAGACCACCTTTGCGGGTGGTTCTGCTCAAGACCCGGCTGCCGACCCATCTCTTCACATATGTCGCAACCATGACTCCCACGCGCCCTCTCTGAACAGCTGCCCCGACGGCTGCATCCCTACTTCGAAAGTAGTCGCCCCGGGGACCAGATCTGATGGTGTTGGCACTACTTCCGCAGTGGCGTTGGCACCACCATGGGAGGGGGCCATGGTCCTGCCAGGTCAGACCCTGTCATGGACGAGGGGCGGGTTACCACCGGAACCCACCTGTACCGTCCCCTGGGACGGCGATCAGGTGGGTTCCGGGGGTGCTCAGGGAAAGTCCAGCCGAAAGTCGGATGTGTCAGTTGCTCCCGCAGGTTAGGCGGGCGTCCGCCCAGTCGGCGTGGTCGCTGGTGACACCGTCGCCGGCGTCGGTCACCTGCAACGTCAGTAGCTGACCACCTGTCACATCAACCGTGACAGGCACCGTGGGCGACGTTCCGGTGAGCAGATCCGATGTGTACTTCGCCACACCGTCGACGGCGACCTTGAAGCTCACCTTGCCACGATCCTCCATCTCGTCGTCCACCCCGACCTTCGCGGTGAAGGCCGAACAGTTGCCACCGAGCCGGACGCTGACTAACGACGGCGCGTGGGTACCGAGCCCCTTGGCGTACTGCGTGCCGTCCAGCGTGAGTGGGCCGCCGTCACCGGCGCCGTCCTCGCCGTTGCTCTTGTCCCGCTCGACCGGTCCCCAGCCGTTGCTCGAGTCGATCCACTCCAGGTCGCTCACCCAGGGCTGTCCGGTGGGTGCCGGCGGTAGCGGCTTGTCCGCGATGGTCGCGGCGAAGAACCCGAGGCCGCCGCCGGGCAGCTTGATCGCCTTCACCGTCTTGCCCGGATCCAGTGCTACAGCGGTGTAGAAGACCCGGTAATCCGTTGTGGTGTTGGCCAGACCGGCCGGTGTGTACCGGCCCTTCACCGAGACCGCGAGCTTCGCGCCGCCGGTGGTCGGGTCCTGGCAACACCAGTTCGGCAACTGGAACGGAGCCTGCGACTCGGACCCATCGGTGTAGATGACGGTGACGCTCCCCTTGGCGTTCAGGCTCGCTCCCGCGCCCAGCAGGGCAAGGTGAGAACCGGTGCCGGAGACGAGGATCGGGGCCGGCTGGTTCTTCACCAGGTTCGGCGTTCCCGGAGCACCCGTGGGCCAGGTGAACTCGGCGTCCTGCACGGTGACCTTCGCGCCCGGCGTGTAGCCCGCCGCGGCGAGGGCCTCGCCGTTGAAGCTGTTGCCCGATCCGTCGAAGTTGCCCTGGGCAAAGCTCGACGCGTCGCTCACGCCGACGACGTTCGCCGCCTGCGACAAGGATGCGTAGGGCAACTGTGCCGTGGCCACCGTGCTGTTGGTGTACGCGGCGTCGTCCACCTTGTACGACGCGTCCAGCCGCAGAGTGAAACTGGCCGGTTTCACCGCAGCGGCGGGGGTCACCGCCAGCTTGGTGCTGACCGTCTTACCCGGGTCGACCTTGGCGAAGGTGCTCGAACCAGTGGCCGTCCACCCGTCCGGCAGGTCGAGAGCCAGCCGTACGTCGCGCATCGCCGTCGTACCGGCGTTCTTGAAGGTGGCGGTGACCTCGGTGGCCTGGCCCGGGGCGTTCCACAGGGACGGCGAGGAGAGCTCGGGGGTGCCGAAGGTGTCGGAGACCGCCTTGCCGCCGCCGACCGAGGTGGTGTCGTCCAGTCGCACGGTGGCATCACGAGAGGTCGACAGCGATGCCGTCTTCACCAGCACCACGCCGTTCTCGTAGTACCAGCCGGTGGAGGCCGCGAGGTACGCGTTCTTGCTGACCAGCTTGGTGAGCTTGCTCCCGTCCACGGTGACGTCGCGCGGTGCGGTGCCGGTGTGGACGGTCAGCTCGTACGGGCGGGCGCCTGGCTTGCCCGCGTACGAACCGCGGCTGGCGCCGATCTTGACGGTGACGTCGCCGCGAGCCGAGACGGGTGCCGCGACCTCCAGCAGTTGGCTGGCGGACTTGTCCAACTTGTAGTCACGGGTGACGCGGTCGTCCTCGTAGAGCGAGAAGGACGACTTGCCCTGGGGGTAGACGTCGACGGTGAGCCGGTCGCCGAAGCCCTGCTCCGCGGCCGAGTTGATGCCGCTCTTCCACATCGGGACCACCGCGCCGGCCTTGACGAACAAGGGCAGCGTGTCGAGCTTCGCGTGGTACCCGTTGACGGTCGTCGGGCCCTGGTAGACCTTGCCGGTCCAGTAGTCCACCCAGTTGCCCTTGGGCAGGTAGATGCCGCTCTTCACCTCGTCGGCGCCCCACATCGGCGCCACCAGGAACTCCTTGCCGGCCAGGAACTCGTACTTCGTGGTGTCGTCCCAGGTCTTCGGGTCGTCCGGGTACTCCAGCACCAGCGAGCGGTTCAGCGGAGCACCGGTACGGTGCGCCTCGGCGGCGTACGAGTAGAAGTACGGGAGCAGGCGCTCGCGCAGCTTGAGGTACTTGCGGTTGATCGAGGTGTACGGCTCGCCGTACGTCCACGGCTGCTTGTACGCCGGGGTCGCCCAGCCGGACATCGTCATGAAGGCCGGGTTGAACACCTTCCACTGCAGGTCCCGGGTGTAGCTGGTCGGGGAGCCGCCGAAGATGCCGTCGACGTCACCCGCGCTGTAGGCGATCCCGGAGTTGCCGGAACCGGTGATGGCCGGGATCTGCCACTTGATCGCGTCGAGGGAGCCGCTGTGGTCGCCGGTCCACTGCACCGCGCACCGCTGCGCACCCGCCCAGCCCTCGACCATCCAGGCGTAGCCGCGGGCGTTGCTGTACTGCTCGATGCCGTCATGCGCGGTGTCGCAGGCGCTGAGCGCGTACCGGTAGCCCGGGCCGACCCAGGCGACGTCCAGCTTGCGCACCCGGACTCCGGCCTCGCCCACCTCGGCCGGCTGCCGGTCGAGGGACGACTGCGTCCACAGGCCCATCTGGATGTTCCGCTGGCGCAGTTCGTCGCCGGTCTGCTTGAGCGCGGGGATCTCCCGCTTGCCCCACCAGGTGCCGTCGACCTGCTCGGAGTCGGTGTCGTCGGAGTACCCGCAGCCGTAGTCGTCGTTGACCAGCATCCAGCCGCCGGGCATGTCCTCGTCGCGGAACTTCTGCGCCACCTTGACCGCGTCCAGCGTCGTCACCTTCTCCGGGTGGACCTTCCAGTCGTTGCTGGTATCCGGGTCGGTGGCGTAGTGCCCGCGGTTGTAGCAGTCGGAGTCGCCGTACTCGAGGCCGTAGATCGGAGGCATGAACGGGCGGCCGCTCAGCTCCGTGTAGCGGTCCAGCGAGGTCTTGAGATCGCCGACGAAGTAGTACGCGTCGAACCGCTTCTCGTCGTGCTTGGCGACGACGGGGTCGGCGAAGCTGTAACTGCCCGGCGCGAACGTGTTCCGCAGTACGCCGTAGCCGGCGGTGCTCATGTAGTACGGAGAGGCGTTCGGGTTGCCGCCGTCCTCCCAGTTGAAGTCGCGGGCGACCGTGATGGTCTGGTCGCGGTGCGAGAAGCGGCCGTTCTGCATCCCGCCGCCGAAGTACTGCTCGTTCGCCCCGCGGCTCAGGGACTGGGTGGTGGAGGTGTCGTTCCAGGACAGCGGAGCCGTCTCGGACCAGATCTGCTGCCCGTTCGCCCGGTACAGCGAGAAGCGCAGCGGCGACTTGTTCGCCCGTACCTCGATGGCGCCCGTCTTGAGCGAGTAGTAGCTGCCCCGGTCGCGCCAGGACGTCTTCGGCTTCGCGTAGTCGGTCTTGGTGACGATGTTCGACGCCGGGGCGGTCGGGTCGGTCGGCGGGGTGTTGGCCGGGTCGGTGAAGGTGCCGTCCGGCGCGAGCCAGATCCGGAACACGTCGTCCTTGAGGAAGACCACGCGGACCTTCGCGGTCCCGGCGGTCAGCGTGTACTGCGCTGTCTCGGCGGCGAAGGCGGTCACCGCGCCGAGGGAGGTGTCGCCGGCAGAGGCCTCGGTGGAGCCGGCGGCAGCGGGTCCCGCGCCGACTGCGTTGACCAAGGCACCCGCGACCAGAGCCAGGGATGTTCCAGTGAGAAGGGCTGAACGTTTAACGCGGACAAAGATGCTCACGAGTGCCTCACTTCACGCATCTATGAACAGGATTGCGCTATTGATAACTCACAAGGTCGGGCTTTGTCACTAGATCGGACCCGATCCGTCGCCGAGTGGTCGTCATGAAGTCGAGACGGGTCTCCATCACACGGTGGCTCCGCGTCGGCGGTGGGGGGCGGCTTCGCGAGGAGTCGCCGGACCTCCCCGAGATGACGTTCGTCCGCTGAATCCATCTTGAGGAGGGTGTTGGTCCCTCTCCCGGGTGATCCGTGCCTGCAGCAGCGGCGGGCAGGGTCGGGGGATGACCACAGTCAAACGCCGTACCTTGCTCGCTCTGCTTGCTGCCGGGGTGACAGCCACCGCCGTTCCACAGACCGCCGGTGCGTCGCCGCCGGCATCAACCACCGCGGCGCCCACGGCGTACCGGCTGGTGTTGCCGGAGCCGACGGGGCCGTATCGGATCGGGACTACCGAGCTGCACCTGGTCGACAACTCCCGAGTGGACCCATGGGTGCCCGGCCGAAAGCGCGAGCTGATGATCAGCGTCTGGTACCCGGCAATGCCCGGCGCTCGTGGTCCACGCGCTCCGTACGCGCCCCCACATGCTGCGGTGCCGCTGGCCGACCAGGTGGGCGCTGTGATCGGGCTGAAGCCGGGGCAGATCGACTACGCCGGTACGCCGACGCACGCGCGGACGGGTGTTCCCTCCCTCGGCCGGCACCCGGTGATCCTGTACTCCCCGGGCATGGGGACTTCGCGGTTGATGGGCACGAACCACGTCGAGGACCTGGTCAGCCGGGGCTATGTGGTGGTGACGATGGACCACACAGGCGAGGCGCCGGTGGAGTTCCCAGGCGGTCGAGTGGCGCCCGCCGCCATGCCGAACTCGCAGGACGTCATCAAGCCCGCCACGGCGGTCCGGGTCGCCGACACCCGGTTCGTGCTGGACAACCTCCAGCGGCTCGAGGCGGGTGCCAACCCTGACTCCGACCACCGTCGCCTGCCGAAGGGGCTGGGGCGCGCGCTCGATCTACGCCGGACCGGGATGTTCGGCTACTCGCTGGGTGGCTTCGCTGCCGCAGAGACGATGCTGGTAGACCGTCGGATCGATGCGGGCGTGAACCTGGACGGCACGCTGCAGTACGGCCACCCGGACCTCGAGCTGAGCGAGGTGGCCAAGCAAGGGCTGGATCGTCCCTTCCTGCTGTTCGCAAGCCAGCACCACACCCACCTGCCGCAGCCCGGCTCGCCGTACGAGGACCGGTCCTGGGTCAGCTTCTGGCAGCACCAGCGAGGCTGGAAGCTCGACCTGCGGCTACCCGAGGGGACTCACGGGGCCTTCGCGGACTTCCAGTTCGCGGTCCCTGGCGCGGCGAAGGCGTACGGCGTGCCGGCGGCGGAGGTCGAGGCGCTGCTCGGCAACGTCGACCCGGACCGGAGCGTGGCCGCGCAGCGTGCCTACCTCGGTGCGTATTTCGACCAGTTCCTGAAGGGGCGTCCGCAGCGACTGCTGGTGAAGGAGTCGCCGAGATATCCGGACGTGGAGTTCGTCCGCTGAATGGACCCGGAGCGGAATGTGGCTGCGCAGCGGGCGTATCTCGGCGCATACTTCGACCAGTTCCTGAAGGGGCGCCCGCAGCGACTGCTGGTGAAGGAGTCCCCGAGGTATCCGGACGTGAAGATCGTTCGGTGACCAGGTTTCCGCGGGCCGAGGTGCATCTCACACCCCGGTCCGCGGCCGGACCGCGAGCGCGGGAAACGGGGGTGGATTTCGGGCGTCCGGCGGGGCGCGCGCGACGCGCGGGAGACGGGGTTGGTGACCACTTTCTGAAACTCTGATGAGGGTCTCGACGCTCCGAGCGGTTACCGTGCGTTGAGAAATGCGTTGCTGTCGGCCGTACTCTGTCCTCGGACGGGTCGGTCTGTGTCAAAGGTCTGCCTGGGGAATGGGCGGTCCGGCCGCAGACGTTGTGGGGCAGGACGAGAGTGGCAAGAGCAAGGAGCGCAGTGGCAGGGGCATCTGGGACCAAGGCAGCACCCGGGTCGGCGGCGACGTCGACCGGACGACGGCTGGTGATCGTCGAGTCGCCGAAGAAGGCGCGGATGATCGCCGGCTTCCTGGGGTCCGGGTACGTGGTGGAGTCGAGCTTCGGCCACATCCGGGACCTGCCGAAGGGCGCCGACGAGATCCCGGCCAAGTACAAGGGCCTGCCCTGGGCGCGGCTCGGGGTCAACATCGAGGACCACTTCGACCCGCTGTACGTCGTACCGGCGGACAAGAAGGCGCAGATCCGCAAGCTGAAGGACCTGCTCAAGGACGCCGACGAGCTCTACCTCGCCACAGATGAGGACCGCGAGGGCGAGGCCATCGCGTGGCACCTGCTGGACGAGCTGAAGCCGAAGATCCCGGTCAAGCGGATGGTCTTCCACGAGATCACGCCGAAGGCGATCCAGGACGCGGTCGGGAGTGCGCGCGACATCAACGACGCGCTCGTCGACGCCCAGGAGGCCCGGCGGATCCTGGACCGGCTGTACGGCTACGAGGTCTCACCGGTGCTCTGGAAGAAGGTCATGCCGAAGCTGTCGGCGGGCCGGGTCCAGTCGGTCGCGATCCGGATGGTGGTCGACCGGGAGCGCGAGCGGATCGCGTTCCGTAGCGCCTCGTACTGGGACCTGGACGCCACCCTGGACGCCGGCGAGGGCAAGACGCCGCGGCTGTTCCCGTCCCGGCTGGTCTCGGTGGACAGTCGTCGGGTCGCACAGGGGCGTGACTTCGCCTCGACCGGTGAGCTGAAGAGCGGGAACACCGTCCACCTGGACGAGTCGACCGCCACCGCGCTGGCCGCCGCGCTGCGGGACTCCTCCTTCACCGTCCGTTCGATCGAGTCCAAGCCGTACACCCGCAAGCCGTACGCGCCGTTCCGGACCACCACGCTGCAGCAGGAGGCAGGGCGCAAGCTCAACATGTCCGCCTCGCAGACGATGCAGATCGCGCAGCGGCTGTACGAGAACGGCAACATCACCTATATGCGTACCGACTCGGTGACGCTGTCCGACACCGCGATCACCGCGGCCCGGGCGCAGGTCCGCGAGCTGTACGGCGCGTCGTACCTGCCGGACAAGCCGCGGGTCTACACCTCGAAGGTGAAGAACGCTCAGGAGGCGCACGAGGCGATCCGGCCGGCCGGCGAGCACTTCCAGACGCCGGCGCAGACCGGGCTGAGCGGCGCGGAGTACCGGCTCTACGAGCTGATCTGGATGCGGACGGTCGCGTCGCAGATGAAGGACGCGGTCGGCAACAGCGTCTCGATCAAGATCGACGCCAAGGCCTCGTCGGGCGAGAACTGCGAGTTCACGTCGTCCGGCCGGGTGATCACCTTCCACGGCTTCCTGAAGGCGTACGTCGAGGGCGCGGACGACCCGTCCGCGGAGACCGACGACCGCGAGACGCAGATCCCGGACGTGAGCGAGGGCGACGTACTGCCCGCGACCGAGGTGCTCGCCTCCGGTCACGAGACGAAGCCGCCGGCCCGCTTCACCGAGGCCACGCTGATCGCCCAGCTGGAAGAGCGCGAGATCGGCCGCCCGTCGACGTACGCGTCGATCCTGGGCACCATCCAGGCTCGCGGCTACGTCTACAAGAAGGGCAACGCGCTGGTTCCGGCGTGGCTGGCCTTCGCGGTGGTCCGGCTGCTGGAGGAGCACTTCACGCGGCTGGTGGACTACGCGTTCACCGCGTCGATGGAGGACGTGCTCGACGACGTCGCGGCCGGGAATCTGCAGCGCGAAGGCGTGCTGGGCCGGTTCTACTTCGGAGACGACGGCATCGAGGGCCTGCAGTCGATGGTCAGTGATCTCGGTGACATCGATGCCCGGGAAATGTCGACCTTCCCGGTCGGCTCCGACGGCAGCGGGATCGTGGTCCGCGTCGGCCGCTACGGCCCGTACGTCGAGGACAAGGACGAGCAGCGCGCCAACGTTCCGGAGGACCTGCCGCCGGACGAGCTGACCGTCGAGCGCGCCCGCGAACTGCTCAGCCAGCCCTCTGGGGTCGAGCTGGAGCTCGGCCAGACGCCGGACACCGGTCTCAAGGTGGTCGCGAAGGCCGGCCGGTTCGGGCCGTACGTGACCGAGGTGCTGCCCGAGGACGCGCCGAAGTCCGCCAAGCCGCGGACCGGTTCGCTGCTCAAGTCGATGTCGCTCGACTCGGTCACGCTCGACGACGCGCTGAAGCTGCTGTCGCTGCCGCGGGTGGTCGGTAAGGACCCGGAGTCCGGGGACGAGATCACCGCGCAGAACGGCCGCTACGGGCCGTACCTGAAGAAGGGCACCGACTCGCGGTCGCTGCAGACCGAGGACCAGATGTTCGACATCACCCTCGAGGAAGCGCTGAAGATCTACGCCGAGCCGAAGCAGCGCGGCCGCCGCGCCGCGGCGCCGCCGCTGAAGGAGCTGGGCGAGGACCCGGAATCCGGTCAGCCGGTGGTGGTGAAGGAGGGCCGCTTCGGCCCGTACGTCACCGATGGCGAGACGAACGCGACGCTCCGCAAGGACGACTCGGTCGAGACGATCTCCCTGCTGCGCGCGGCCGAACTGCTCGCCGACAAGCGGGCCCGCGGACCGGTGAAGAAGATCGCCAAGAAGGCGGCGAAGAAGACGACGGCGAAGAAGACCGCCACCAAGAAGGCGGCGGCCAAGAAGACCCCGACGAAGAAGGCCGCTGCCAAGAAGACGACGGCGAAGAAAACCGCGGCCAAGAAGTCCTGATGTCCGGTACTGCGAAGGGCCCGGCCGAGGTCACCGCGCAACGGCTCCGCGAACGAGGCGAGCGGGTCACCCCGGCCAGGCTCGCCGTCGTGGAGGTGCTGGCGAGCACCGAGGAGCACCTGAGCGCGGAGCAGATCGGTGAGCGAGCCGAGCAGCTGCGGCCAGGCATCCACCGCGCGACGGTCTATCGTGCGCTCGACGCGTTGGGTGAGTTCGGCCTGGTCACCCATGTGCACCTGGGGCGCGCCGGGACGACGTACCACCTGGCAGGCGAGCTGGCGCCGCGTCACCTCCACCTCCGCTGCAGCGAGTGCGGCACGGTGGTCGACGTGGCCGGCGACATCCTGGATCCGGTGCGCCGGAAGCTATCCCGCGAACTCGGCTTCCAGCTGGCCCCGGAGCAGGTCGCGCTGGTCGGCCTCTGCCGCAACTGCGCGGGATAGTTCCTTCCCACGCAGCTCCTCCGTCGCTCGCTCCCTCCCACCCCTCGCTCCCGCTCTTTCGTCGCGGCTCATGAACCCGCGGTGGCGCGCCTCGCCTACACGCCTGAGACACCCGCTGGGGGAGACCACTCGACGGGCCCCGCGTGCAGCTGGCTTGGCGATCTGTGCTCATGCGGCCCTGGACACCCTCACCGAGTACAACCGAGCAGCGATCGGCCTATCGATTGGGGCGTTGCAACCCGCCGTCTTCTGGCTGGAGCAACAGATCCGGTTCGAGCCAGCTACCCACGGACACTCCGGTATTTCAGAAACCCCTGGAGCATGCTCGAGGGGTTTCTGCTTGCCAGGCCGATCACAGCGCATCGCTGAAGCTGCCGATCCAGATTTCCTTGACCGTGGTGGTGCCGGCGGCCAAGGTGAACAGGTGACCGACTCCCCGTACGTGAGGATCTGCTCGTCGAGGCTGGCCCAGGCCGATCACCACTGCCGGTCGTAGCCGGGACGGGGGTATTGCTGCTGCGGTGTGTCGCCGAGGTCGCAAGGGGCGGGACGATGCCGTTGCGGACTCGCAGATACCGCTGCCGTTCGCGCCACCGCGGCGTAGCTGAGCCGCGACGGAGGAGCAGTTTGGGGCTTCTTTCGCAGTACGAAGGACTGTCCATATCTGTTCATCGGTGTGGATTCGTGAACGGATCGGTCGTAGGGTCGATGTCTGTGACCCATGACCACAGTTACGTCGAAGACTTCGCGCCCGGTGCTGGTGTGCTGCCCCCGCGGGCGCGGCTGGACGATGATTCCGCCCGGATCTCCCTGAGCGGCGACTGGAGCTTCCGGCTCTCGCCGAGTCTGGCCGATGCGCCGGACGACCTGAAGGACCCGGATACGTCGGCCTGGGACACGATCACCGTGCCCGGTCACTGGCAGCTGAGCGGGTACGGCGCCCCAGCGTACACGAACATCGTCTATCCCTTCCCGCTGGAGCCGCCGCACGTGCCGACGGCGAACCCGACCGGGGACTACGTGCGCACCGTGACGGTCCCGGCGGACTGGGACGGGTCGCGGGTGGTGCTGCGGTTCGAGGGAGTCGACTCGCGGTTCGCCGTCCACGTCGACGGCAACCTGGTCGGCTGGTCCTCCGGCTCGCGGCTGCCGAGCGAATTCGACCTCACCGAACTGGTTGCCCCTGGCAAGGAGATCCGGATCGCCGTCCGGGTGCACCAGTGGTCGGCGGGCAGCTACGTCGAGGACCAGGACATGTGGTGGCTGTCCGGGATCTTCCGCGAGGTGAACCTGCTCGCGCTCAAGCCGTCCGCTCCGACCGACGTCTTCGTGCACGCGTCCTATGTGGACGGCACCGGCACGCTGAAGGTCGACTCGGACGTGGCCGGCACCGTCGTCGTACCGGAGCTCGGGCTGGAGTTCCCGACCGGCTTCGAGACTCCGGTGCCTGAGGTCGAGCCGTGGAGCGCCGAGAGCCCGCACCTGTACGACGCAGTACTGCGGAGCGAGGGTGGTGAGGTCCGGTTGCGGATCGGGTTCCGCACGGTCGCGATCGCGGACGGCGTGCTCACCGTGAACGGCAACCGGGTGCTCTTCAACGGGGTCAACCGGCACGAGTTCCACCCGGATCGCGGCCGCGCCCTGACCGAGCAGGACATGCTCGACGACGTACTGCTGATGAAGCGGGCCGGGATCAACGCGGTCCGGACCAGCCACTACCCGCCGCACCCGCACTTCCTCGACCTGTGCGACGAGTACGGGCTGTACGTGGTGGACGAGTGCGACCTGGAGACGCACGGGTTCGGGTACGAGCCGGAGCCGCCCGCGCTGCCGAACCCGGTGATGGACCCGCGCTGGCAGGATGACCTGGTCGAGCGGATGCGCCGGATGGTCGAGCGGGACAAGAACCACCCGAGCATCGTGATCTGGTCGCTCGGCAACGAGTGCGGGATGGGCGACAACCTGCGCGCGATGTACGAGTTCGCGCACGACCGGGATCCGTCCCGGCCGGTGCACTACGAGCGGGACACGCAAGCGGAGTTCGTCGACATCTACTCGCAGATGTACACCTCACCTGAGGGCGTCACCGCAATCGGCGAGGACCCCTCGGCGTACCGGGGGTTGCCGTTCATCCTGTGCGAATACGGGCACGCGATGGGCAACGGGCCGGGCGGGCTGTCGGACTACCGCGCGCTGTTCGAGAAGTACCCGCGCTGCCAGGGCGGTTTCATCTGGGAGTGGATCGACCACGGCCTGCGGACCTCGGTGGTCGGCCAGGAGTTCTACGCGTACGGCGGGGACTTCGGCGAGGAGATCCACGACGGCAACTTCGTCTGCGACGGGCTGCTGTTCCCGGACCGTACGCCGTCACCCGGCATGCTCGAGTACACGAAGGTGATCGAGCCGCTGGTGATCACCGCGGACGGCAATGGCGGCATCAGCATCACCAACCGCTACGAGGTGATCGACACGGGCCACCTGACCTTCCAGATCGTCACTGAGGCCGGCGGCGAGCAGGTCGGTAGCGGGAATCTCCCGGTACCTGCGATCGCGCCGGGCGAGACTGTCTCGGTAGAGCTACCCCCGGGCATCGCCGAGCAGCAGAAGGCCGGACTGCCGGACACCTGGTTGACCGTGACGGCTGAGCTGACCGAAGGAACTTCCTGGGCCGAGGCCGGTCACCGGGTCGCCTGGGGCCAGGTGCGGCTCGACGTACCGACTGCTGACCAGCCACGTCACGCCGGCGGAGCTGCTGAAGCTACTGGGGTCAGTGGCGAGGCCCGGCACGCCAAGGCCGAGGCAGTGGGTGAGGGCGGTACTGCAACCGCTGCAGGCATCAGCCTGGGCGAACTGCCGATCCGGAACCTGCGGCTGGACGTCTGGCGCGCTCCAACGGACAACGACGCGATCCCTGGAGTCGCAGACGCCTGGAAAGAGGCCGGCCTGCACCGCGTGCAGCACCGGGTTGTCTCCGAAGGCGTCCACGACGGCGCCTGGGAGGTAGTCACCCGTACTGCGCCGCCCGCGCTCCAGTGGGGTCTAGTGGCCACCTGGCGCTTCACCCACATCGCGGACGGCTCACTCGGCCTGGACCTCTCCATCGAGCCCGAAGGTCAGTACCCGGCAACACTGCCGCGCCTAGGCATCACCTTCGAGCTACCAGGTGTAGACGCGGTCGAGTGGTTCGGCACTGGCCCAGGAGAGGCGTACGTCGACACCCGCGCCGCCGCGGCCGTAGGCAAGTACTCCGCCTCCGTTGACGAGCTCCAGACCCCCTACGTCCGCCCCCAGGAAAACGGCCACCACATCGACACCCGCTGGGCAGCGGTTGGTCCCCTCCGCATCGAGGCGGCCCCCACCCTGTTCGGCCTAACAGTCCGCAACTGGACCACCGCGGCCCTGGAGTCCGCCAAGCACGCCCCCGACCTGGTCGCAGGTAACACCACGTACGTCACCCTCGACCTCGCTCAGGCCGGCATCGGCTCCAACTCCTGCGGCCCGGCCCTCGCCGACCAGTACAAACTGACAACCGCCCCGGCCGCCCTGTCGGTGAGGTTCACGAAGATCTAGGTACGGCGGACGGCCCTCGCCGCTCCTCCGTCGCCGCTCCCACCCACCCAGGGCCGCCGCTCCTGCGTCGCGGCTCAGACGATGGTGCTGGTGGTGCGCCCCTGCCCGAGGCACTCGCCTTTGGGCAGGGGTGACTTCCTAGACCACACGCTCGCGACTATTGGCGCGTGCGGTCACGGGGAGTGGCTAGAGTTGGCCGCAGCCCTGGCAATAGCCCTAGGGAAGTGAACCCGGCAGCCAGCCGGACGACCCGTGAGCCGGTCTATGGGCAAGTCGAGACCATCAGACGCGGCTTGGGTGGACCTGTAATCTCCGTTGACTTCCTGTCTACCCACAGGCAAGTACGACCGTTTAGCTTCGGCGCACGGAATGTTCTACGGTTTCTCCGGAATATTGAGGGGGAAACGTGGTCAACGCGGTGGTTCGGTTCGCTGATTACCGAACGTATGAAGCCAAGCGGATCGAAGCCAGCAACGCGATGATGGGTCTCCTGGCTGGGGCTCAACTGGCCTCACACCTGCTGCAGTTGACGGCAGGTTCCGAGCGACTTCTGCCCGAGGTGTTTCCTCGGGTTCGGCACATCAGGCGGTTCAACCTAACGACCGAAGACGCCCGCCAGATTCTCGATGCTGCCGATGCGCACCTGGGGGCGATGAGCGTCCCGTACTCGCTTGCTCTGCACGAGGATTATCTGAAGACCTGCCTGGATCTCCTAGTGCGCGGTGGCTGCTGCAGCCGGGCGCGAGCTGCCGCGGCGAAGGGAGCATTGGCCAGGCAGCACGCCGGTATCGCAGACGCCACGGGTGGCGCGTTCAATCCCGACAGTCTCGCCCAGTTGGACACGTTGCGGCTGATGCGGAACTGCATGATTCACGACGGTAGCCGTGCCAGCAGGCCCCTCATCGATCACATCGCTACTTGGACCGCCTCTACCGAAGCGGGTTGGGTCAAGCTGACAGGTCGAACACTGAAGGATCTGCAACTCAACGCTCGAATCCAGTTCGGCCACCCGGAGTTGATCCTCAGTCTTGCGGTCACCAAGTCTCTGGCCAGGGAGGCGAACTGCCTTTTGCAGGTGGCGCTGGCGCCGGAGATCTGGGCGGATCTTCTCATCGAGGACGTGCGCACAGAGCACCCGGATCTCAAAGGCGAGAAGCTTCTGCGGAAAGCACGAGGGTTCGCGCGTTTTCATTACGGACCGCTGCGGTTGACCGATGCCCTCTTGGCAGACGCGATCGCGAGGGATTAGGCCAGGTACAGGTCAGGCGGCCTCGCAACGCGGGCCGCCTGATAATAAAAGCGGGGCTCTTCCTATTGAGCTACATCCTCCGACTGGAGGGGCCAGGACTCGAACCTGGGTCACCGCGCTTCTGTGGAGTGCCTGGCTGCGAACCAGCAGGACCAAGTCCCACTCCTACTTCGCTACCAACCGTAGCAGATTCCATGACCACGCACCGGTGAGTCCGGTCGCGGCGACGGGTGCGCGTCGGACACCAGAGCACTGTGCCGAACACGTCTTCCCAGAGGCGCGCAGGAGGAGCCGCATTGCGGGGTGGGCGGGAGCCACGACGCAGGAGCTGCGTGGGCAGAAGAATCCCCGATCCGCTGATGACCAGCAGACCGCGGAGCGGTCAACGAGCGGCGAGGGAGGAGCCGCGGCCTGGGGTGGGTGAGAGCTGTGACGGAGGAACGGTGTGGGCTAGACGGTCGCCCCAGCTCGCAACCGATTACGAGCACCTCGTAGCCGTCAGTGAGCGGCGACGGAGGAGGAGCGACCGTGGGTGGGTGGGAAGGGCGACGGAGGAGTGGCGTGGGGACTGTCCTACCGCCCGACTAGGCTTTGTCGCGTGCCGGAGGTGTATGACCCCTTGACTGATCCTGCACCGGCGCATGATCTGCGCGCGGTGTTGCGGATTCGGGCGTTCCGGCGGCTTTGGATCGCGTTCGGGTTGTCCAGTCTGGGGGACTGGATCGGGCTGCTGGCGCTGACCGCGATGGCGAAGGCGTTCGCGGGTGACGACTATCAGGCGGCCAACTTCGCCATCGGCGGCGTGCTGTTCCTGAGGGTTCTGCCGGCCCTGGTGATGGGTCCTGTGGCCGGCTGGGTCGCGGATCGGCTGGACCGGCGCTGGACGATGATCGTCGGCGACCTGATCCGGGCCGCCTTCTTCGTCAGTATTCCGATCGTCGGCACGTTGACCTGGGTGCTGGTTGCCACCGTGCTGATCGAGATCGTGAGCCTGATCTGGGGGCCGGCGAAGGACGCGAGCGTGCCGAACCTGGTGCCGCGGCACCGGCTGGAGGCGGCCAACCAGCTCAGCCTGATCACGACGTACGGATCGGCGCTGCCGGCGGCGGTCATCTTCACGGCGATCACGCTGGTCACGCGAGGGTTCGGCGACTTCTTCTCCATCAACCTGGCCGTGTACGTGAACGCGGCCACGTTCCTCATCTCCGGCCTGGCGATCGTCTCGGTCGCGGAGATCGGCAGGGCCGGCAGCCACGACCACGAGGAACACCCCACGATTTGGCGGACGATGGTCGAGGGCTGGTCCTACGTCACCGGTACTCCGGTCGTCCGCGGCCTGGTCGTCGGGATCTCCGGCGCATTCGCGGCCGGCGCGGTAGTGATCGGGCTCGGTCGCACGTACGTCGAGGACCTGGACGCGGGTGATCCTGGTTACGGCGTGCTGTTCGGTGCGGTCTTCGGTGGTCTCGCGCTCGGCATGGGCTTCGCGCCGCGGTTGTTCTCCGGCCTCTCCCGCCGGCGCCTCTTCGCCGCGGGACTGGTCGGCTCGGGGATCGGGCTGGCCGGGCTCGCGCTGATCCAGCAGATCGAGATCGCCACGATGATCGCGATCGCGCTCGGCTTCTGCGCGGGAGCTTCCTGGGTCTCGGGCTACACGCTGCTCGGGCTCGAAGTACCGGACAACGTGCGCGGGCGGACATTCGCGTTCGTCCAGTCCGCGGTCCGGACCGTGCTCGCGGTCACGCTGGCGGTGGCTCCGTTCGTCGCGGGCGCGATCGGCCGGCGCACAGTTTCGGTGGGCGACAAATCCATCACCTACAACGGCGCCGCGATGACGATGTTGATCGCGGCGGTGCTCGCCACCGTGATCGGGCTGGTCGCCTGGCGACAGATGGACGACCGGCCGGGGGTGCCGTTCTGGCGAGACGTGCGGCGCAGCTTCGGCAAGACTACCGGTGTGTATCCGACCACCGGCCTGTTCATCGCGCTCGAAGGCGGTGAGGGCGCGGGCAAGTCAACCCAGTCCGCGCTGCTGGTGAAGTGGCTGAAGGACCAGGGCCAGCAGGTCCTGCTCACCCGCGAACCGGGCGCGACCGACCTCGGCAAGACGCTGCGGCAGATCGTGCTCGATCCCGCCACCGGCGACATCTCGCACCGCGCCGAGGCGCTGCTCTACGCGGCGGACAAGGCCGAGCACGTGGACTCGGTGATCAAGCCCGCGCTGAAGGCCGGCGCCGTCGTGATCACCGACAGGTACGTCGACTCGGCGCTCGCATACCAGGGATCCGGCCGGGACCTCGACCTCACCGACGTCGAGCGGGTGAACCGTTGGGCCACGGAGGACCTCCGGCCCAACCTGACGATCCTGCTGGACCTGCCGCCGAAGAGCGGGCTCGGGCGGTTCGAGGAGCGGGACCGGATCGAGGGACAGTCCGCCGACTTCCACGAGCGGGTCCGGGCCGCGTTCCTCGACCTGGCGGCCACCGAGCCGCAGCACTACCTGGTCCTCGACGCGACCCTGGACCGCGAGCAGCTCGCCGCGCAGATCCAGGCCCGCTTGCTGCCGATGCTGCCGAAGGTGGGGCTATGACTGTTTGGGACGACCTGGTCGGGCAGGAGCCCGCGGTCGCAGTACTGAGGAAGGCTGTCGACGGGGCCACTGCACGGCTGCAGGGCGCGAGCGGTGCGGCGACGGCCGGTATGACGCATGCCTGGCTGATCACTGGTCCTCCTGGATCCGGTCGGTCCAACGCGGGTCGGGCCTTTGCCGCGGCGTTGCAGTGCGAGAACCAGGGCTGCGGTGAGTGCGCGGTCTGCCGTACTGCGCTCAACGGGGCGCACCCGGACGTGTCGCTGATCCGGACCGAGTTGCTGTCGATCCGGGTGAGCGAGATCCGCGAGTTGGTCCGGCGGGCGGCGATGAGGCCCACGCAGGGTCGCTGGCAGGTGATGGTGGTCGAGGATGCGGACCGCCTCACCGAGCAGGCCGCGGATGCCCTGCTGAAGAGCATCGAGGAGCCGTCGCCGCGCACTGTCTGGGTGTTGTGCGCGCCGACGGTCGAGGACGTCGTACCGACGATCCGGTCGCGCTGCCGCCTGCTGGTACTGCGGACGCCGCCGGTCGGAGCGGTCGCCGAGATGCTGACCCGGAAGAACGGTGTCGAACCCGAGCTCGCGGGGTTCGCTGCCCGGGCGGCGCAGGGGCACATCGGCCGGGCGAAGGCGCTGGCGCGTGACGGGGAGGTCCGCAGTCGCCGGAGCAAGGTGCTCGAGGTGCCGTTCGAGCTGCGCGACATCGGGGCCTGCCTGAACGCGGCCCAGCGACTGGTCGACGCCGCGAAGACGGAGTCCAAGGCGAGTGCGGCGAAGGTCGACGAGCAGGAGCGGGCCGAGCTCGAGCAGGCGCTGGGGATGGGGACGAAGGGCGCGAAGCCGCGAGAGACCGCTGCGGCGCTGAAGGAGCTCGAGGACCAGCAGAAGGCCCGGGCCAAGCGCTGGGAACGCGACGTGCTCGACCGGTCGCTGGTCGACATGATGGCGCTCTACCGCGACGTGCTGGTGCTGCAGACCGGCGCGGGGTCCGAGCTGATCAACGCCGAACTGCGCAAGGACATCGAGCAACTGGCCGGCCGCACAAGCCCGGAGCAGACGATCCGCCGCATCGACGCCCTCACCGGCTGCCGCGAAGCAATCGAAGGCAACGTAGCCCCCCTCCTAGCCCTCGAAGCCATGACAATCGCCCTCTTCGAAGGCTGATTCGGCGCCGTTCCGTTCGAGGATGATGGACCGCTGTGGAGGCTTGGGTTGGCTTCACGGGTCCTTGGAAGTGGTGCCGGGCAGTGGGATGAGGGTGTGAGCTGTCTCTCTCGGTAGTGGGAGTGGTGACCCGCGGTACCGGTTGAAGTTGGGGCCTTCTCAGGGCAGGGCGGTAGCGGGTTCTGCGGGGGCGCGCACGGGGTGTTCAGGGGATTGTTGAGTGGTGTTCGACGGGTGAGACACGCGTCTGGGTTGCGGACTGGGATGTAACGAAGGTAGTGGGCGTTGCGATGTGTGGGTGACCGGGTGAAACGGAACCCGGGCGTATTCATTTGTTTGATGCTGAAGGATCTGGATGACCCAACCGCCCTCCCCGATCCAGCCCGGTCGGAACCCGCTTCCGCCGGCCGAGTCCTGGCTGGAGGGCGTGCCGACCCCAGCACAACGTCGGCTGGATCGTTATGCCGTGGCGGCGTTCGTGTTCAGCCTGCCGGGGCTCGTGCCGGTTGCCGCGGTGCTGGCGTTCATCGCGCTGCCGCGGATCCGCAAGTCCGGGGCGCGGGGACGCACGCTGGCGATCAGCGCGCTGGTGATCAGCGGGTGCTGGCTGATCGCGATCGGGGTCGCGGTGGGCCTCAACCTGTACGGCGAACAGCGCGCGGGCATCGGCCGGACCACCGTGATCAGCGAGGTCCAGGTGGCGCAGTGCTTCGACGCGGACCTGGAGGCCCAGACTCCTCGGGTGGTCCGGATCGCCGACTGCGGCGCGCTGCACAGCGGTGAGGCGTTCGCGAAGGTCCGCGCGACGCTGACCGGGATGTCCAGCGAGCAGAAGGGCCAGGTCGCCACCCTGCAGTGCGCGGCCGCCTTCGTGACGTTCATCGGCAAGTCCTTCGAGACCTCGGACCTGGACATGTACTACGTCGTGCTGGAAGATCGTGCCGTTGCTGACGGCAACGTCTTGTGCATGGTCGGACAACCCGGCAAACAACTGACCGGCACCATGCGCGGATCCCAGCGCTAGAGCCTGCGTCGCAACCACTCGAACACCATCCGACGCAGAGCCCCTGGGGGGAGCAGCCGTGAGCCAACCGCCATCCGGTCCGGACCAGTACCGGCCTGAGCAGAACCGGCCTGAGCAGAACCGGCCGCAGGACATCCGGCCGCAGGACACACCCCGCGACTTCCCCACGTACGGACGCCCGCAGCCGCCCGCCCAGCCGTCCTACCCACAGCCCTCGCCCTACCAGCAGCCCTCGCCCTACCAGCCGTACCAGCAGCCCTCGGCGTACCAGCAACCTCAGCATCAGTCGCCGTACCAGCCGCAGGGCTCGCCGTATCAGCCGGCGCCTCAGGGCTCGCCGTACGGGCAGCAGCCTTCGCCGAACTGGCAGCCCTACCCGCAGCAACCCGTGTATCCGCCTGCGTACGGATACGGCTATGGGTATCCGGGCGCCTTGCAGGACAAGACGAACGCGCTCGCGATCGCCGCGCTGGTCACCGGTCTGGCCGGGCTGTTCTTCGGCATCACCGCGCCGATCGCGATCGGGCTGGGCATCGCCGCCCTGGTCCAGATCAAGAAGCGCCGGGAGAGCGGTACCGGGCAGGCTGTCGCCGGGCTGGTGATCGGCAGCCTCGTCACCACGGGCTGGGCCATCATGCTCGTGATCGTGTTCGCGATCGACTCGACCGGCAGCGGCGAGGAGTACTACGGAGCGCCGCCGCCCACCTCGTCCGTGCCGGCGACGTACGTCGACGAGCTCGCGGTCGGGGAGTGCTTCGACGAGGTCGGTTCCGACGACGAGGTCGAGCGCGAGGTGTGCCTCGAGCCGCACGATGCCGAGATGTTCGCGGTCGAGACGCTCCCGGCCCGGCCGTGGCCCGGTGAGTCCGCGGTCGTGAAGGCGTCCGAGGCGGCCTGTGACAAGGCCTTCCTGTCCTATGTCGGCATCGAGATCGGCAAATCCCGCCTGGACTCCGACTTCTGGTATCCCGACTCCGCGAGCTGGGACGAGGGCGACCGGAAGGTGCTCTGCATCGCCTACGGCCCGGACGGCGACCAGCTCGACGGCAGCGTCAGAGGCACGAAACGATGATCACGCTCTGATCGCCACGTAGGCTGACGGCGTGGGCATGGTGATGGCAGTGTCGTTCGAGCGGTACGGGCGGCTGTACTACCTGGACCCCGGCCCGCACAGACCGCGGGTCGGGGACAAAGTGCTGGTCCCGACCGACGACGGGCCGGAGGTCGCCGAGTGCGTCTGGGCGCCGCAGTACGTCACGGAGGAGATCGGTGGGCTGCCGCAGTGTGAGGGCGTCGCGACCACGGCCGACCTGGACCGCGACGAGCAGAACCGGCAGCGCCGGGCCGACGCCCGGCTGACCGCGAAGCGGCTGATCCGCGAGCACGGCCTGCCGATGAAGGTGGTCGGCATCGACTTCGTGGACCGGCGCGCGGACGTCGACCAGTTGGTCATCGTGTACTTCTCCGCACCGCACCGGGTGGACTTCCGCGACCTGGTCCGCGATCTCGCCCGCGGTCTGCGGGCCCGGATCGAGCTGCGCCAGGTCGGCGCCCGCGACGAGGCCCGCCTGCAGGGCGGAATCGGGCCGTGTGGTCGCGACCTGTGCTGCGCGACCTTCCTGAAGGACTTCGAGCCGGTGAGCGTCCGGATGGCGAAGGACCAGGACCTGCCGCTCAACCCGCTGAAGATCTCCGGAGCCTGCGGGCGGCTGATGTGCTGCCTGAAGTACGAGCACCCGCTGTACCAGGAGTTCAACGCGAAGGCTCCGGCCACCGGTACTGCGGTCGAGACGCCGGCGGGGGACGGCGTGGTCGTCGGACACAACGTGCCGAGCGACACGGTCGTGGTCCGACTGGCCGCCTCCGGACGCAGGTGTGCCTGCAGCCGGGCCGACGTGTGCTCACCGCGCCAGCAGTACGAGGCCTCGTCCACCACTACCCCCGACGCGCCGCTGCCGGTGGACCTCCAGGACCCCCAGCGCCTGCCAGACTCCCCGGAGATCTCCGAACCGGTTGCAGACTCGGCAGAAGCTGCTGAGCCGGCACAGCTGGATACGCCGGAGCCGGACCAGGTGAGCCCGACCACTCGCAGGCGGAAGCCCCGCAGGCGTCGGCGGGTGGGCCACGAGGACGCAGCGCCGGCTCCGGATGCTGCGGCGGGTGCCGGAGATGAACGGGATGCAGGAGCAGGCGACGGTACGGGAGACGGCTCGCAGTGAAGACGCGCAGGACAACAGCAGTGCTGGCAGCCCTGGCGCTCCTGACCGCGGGCTGTGGTGTGGCCGGCCGGGCGCAGGACGCCGACGGTGGGGGCCGTACGCAGCCGGGCGGCACCTCGACCAAGGGGCCGGCCGGACCGATCCCCGTGGGGCTCGAGAAGTTCTACCAGCAGCAGCCCAACTGGGAGCGCTGCGGCTCGGGCAACCAGTGCGCGACCATCACCGTGCCGCTCGACTACGAGAACCCCTCCGGCAAGACGATCGAGCTGCGCGCCCGCAAGGTGCCGGCCCGGGACCGCACCGGCAAGATCGGCACGCTCTTCATCAACCCGGGCGGTCCGGGCGCCTCCGGTCAGGAGTTCGCGGCCGCGGCCGGGTTCGTCCTGGGCGCGCCGCTGCTGCGGAAGTTCGACGTGATCGGCTGGGACCCGCGCGGAGTCGGCGAGTCGACGCCGGTCCGCTGCCTCGACACCGAGCAGCTGGACCAGTTCATCGCCGCGGACGGCAGCCCCGACAACGAAGCCGAGATCAACCAGCTGAACACCGAGGCCAAGACACTGGCCGACGGCTGTGAGCAGCGCTCAGGCGAGCTGCTGCCGCACGTCTCGACCAAGGACGCCGCCCGCGACATCGACGTACTGCGAGGCATCGTCGGCGACTCCGAGCTTTACTACCTCGGCATGTCCTACGGCACCTTGCTCGGCGCGACCTACGCGGAGCTCTTCCCGAAGAACGTCGGCCGGCTCGTGCTGGATGGCGCGGTGGACCCGTCGAAGTCGTCCGAGTCGAACAACATGGCTCAGGCCAAGGGGTTCGACACCGCGCTGGAGGCGTTTGCGGAGGACTGCGCGCAGCGTTCCTGCCGGCTCGGCAGCAGCAAGGCCGAGGTGCTCGCCAAGGTCGACAAGCTGCTCGACGACAGCGACGCCAACCCGCTTCCGGGTGATGGCAAGCGCGAGGTGACCCAGGCGATGGTCGTGCTGGGCGTGATCTATCCCCTGTATCTCAAGGACTACTGGCCGCGGCTCGAGGATGCGGTGCTCGACGGGCTGGCCGGGAAGGGCGCCCGGCTGCTCGCCCTGGCCGACGAGTACACCGATCGCACCCCGCGCGGGTACTCGAACAACGCCAACGAGGTGATCTACGCGGTGAACTGCGTCGATCGCCCCGACATCGGCTCGGTCGCCCAGGCGAAGTCGCAGGAGGCGGCGTACCAGGCGGCCTCGCCGCGGTTCGGGTCGTTCCTGCTCTGGGGATCGCTGGCCTGTGCCAACTGGCCGGTGAAGCCGGAGGACAGGCCGCACGCCATCAAGGCACCCGGCGCCAAGCCGATCGTGGTCGTCGGGACCACCCGCGACCCGGCGACGCCGTACGCGTGGGCGGTCGGGCTGGCCGGGCAGCTGGAGAGCGGCGTGCTGATCACCCGCGACGGCGACGGCCACACCGGCTACAACGAGGGCAACGCCTGCGTCGACAACGCCGTGGAAACCTACCTCCTGAAAGGCACCGCCCCCACCGCCGACCTGAACTGCTGACCCCGCAGCTCGCACCACGCTCCAGGTGAACGACCTGCTAGCTCGGGCGGTTGTCGTTGTTGGTGGGGAGTTGGAGGGTGTCGGTGGCGTGGTCGAGGACTGCGCGGAGGCCGGCTTCGTCCTGGGGGCGGCCACCGACGGTGATCTCGATCGCGGAGCGCTTGCCGTCGTCGGCCGGGAGCCAGCGGGACAGGCCCATCCGGGGACCGCGGGTCTTGTCCACGTAGGTGTAGATCAGCGTCCCGCCGTCGCGGCTGATCACCTTGAGGTCCTTCTCGTCGATGCTCCGGACGCGGGCGTCCACCTGCTTGTCCGGCGACTGCTTGCTGCCGCGGGCGTCGAAGCGGATCTGCCAGACGCCGGTCGGATCGGCGTACCGCGGGCGGAGGCCGCCCTGGGTGCTCTTCCACCCCGCCGGCACCTCGGAGGTGATCGGGGCCTGGTCGGAGCCGAAGCTGGCCGCCGTGAACTGCAGCGAACCGGGCTGCAGGCCGTCCGTCGCGGAGGGCTTCGGCGTCGGCGAGGGCTGCACGATGCCGGCGGGGGTGTCCGGGCTGGATGCGTTGTTGATCGCCAGAACCGTGCCGAAGACGGCCACACCGACGGTCATTCCCGCCAGTGTCGCCAGCAGCGCCTGGTGCCTGGGCGTGAGCATCCGACCTCCGCTTCCGTTCTCTCGGTCGCCATCTGATTATCAGGTACGAAGGGGGCGTCGGCGAAACCAGATCCCGAACAGACGCTGAAACCTCTGCAATAGCAGGCGCGGCGTACGCTGGCCCGTCGTGGAGAAGGACGAAACCCCTGACCAGGCACTGGAAGCGGCACTGCGCCGGTACGACGCCGGCGAAGCCGGACGGGCCGACCTCAAGCTGCTGGTGAAGGGTCTGCTGAAGCTCCTGGTGGCCAAGGCTCCGGGCCACGCGGTGGAGGTGCGAGTACCGCCGTACGGCGCTGTGCAGTGCATCGAGGGACCCCGGCACACCCGCGGCACCCCCGGCGCAGTGGTGGAGCTGCCGGCCGAGCTGTGGATCGACCTGGCGCTGGGCCGGATCGGCTGGACCGAGGCCCGCGCGACCGGCAAGGTTCGCGCCAGCGGCGAACGCACCGACCTCAGCGGCCTGCTCCCACTGCTGCCCAGATGACCAACGGGACGACCACAGCGGTAACCAAGGGGTAAAACAGGTTCGTCCCGCCGGGACGCCGGTGTCACCATGGGCCGGTGGCAACCACTTTCCGCGCCAGGCTGGCCCGGCTCCGCGTCGATCTGACCCCGTGGCACGGTTCCCGCGACTTCCGCATCCTGGTGGTCGCCGGGTCGGTGTTCTTCCTCGGCGGCATGGTCGGCTACGTGGCGCTGCCGTTCCAGCTCTACCAGCTGACCGGCTCGAACTTCGCGGTCGGCGCGATGGGCCTGGTGACGATCGCGCCGCTGGTCGTCTTCGGCCTGTACGGCGGGGCGCTGGCCGATCACGTGGATCGCCGGAAGATGCTGATCGCGACCGGGATCGCGCAGGCCCTGATCTGCGCGTTGATGCTCGGCAACTCACTGCTCGACAACCCGCAGGTCTGGCTGATCTACGTCTGCGGCGCGCTGAACGCGATCGCCACCTCGCTGCAGCGACCCAGCCGGGAGGCGTTGTTCCCGCGGGTGGTGAAGCACGAGGAGATGGCCGCGGCGGTGGCGCTGACCTCGCTGACGATGCAGATCGGCCAGCTCGCCGGGCCTGCGCTGGGCGGCGTACTGGTCGGGACAGTCGGCGTGACCTGGGCGTTCGGGGTCGAGCTGACCGGGCTGATCATCGCGACCGCCCTGTACCTGCGGCTCGGCTCCTACAAGGCGAGCGAGCACAGTACGCCGCCCAGCCTGCGGGGGATCGGCGACGGGATCGTCTACGCGTTCCGCCGCAAGGATCTGCTCGCCACCTACCTGGTCGACATGGTCGGCATGTTCCTGGCGATGCCGATCGTGCTGTTCCCCGCGTTCGCCACCGAGGTACTGAAGGAACCGAAACTGCTCGGCCTGCTCTACAGCGCCGAGGCGATCGGCGCGATGGCTGCCAGCTTGACCAGTGGCTGGGCCAAACGGGTGCACCACCAGGGCCGGGCGGTGGTGATCGCCACCATGACCTGGGGTGCCGCGGTCGGGATCGCCGGGCTGGCGCCGAACATCTGGTTCGCGATCGCCTTCTTCGCGGTGGCGGGTGGCGCGGACATGGTCTCGGTGCTGTTCCGCTCGGTGATCTGGAATCAGACCATCCCGGACGAGATGCGCGGGCGGCTGGCCGGCATCGAGATGCTCGGCTACTCGCTCGGCCCGCTCGGCGGTCAGGCCCGCTCCGGCCTGGTCGCGGACCTCGCCGGCGTCCGTACGGCGATCGTCAGCGGCGGCATCCTCTGCGTCGCCGGCGTGATCGGCACCTCGGTCTGGCTGCGCGAGTTCTGGCGGTACGACTCGCGCACCGACGAGCACGCCGTCCGTGAGCGCGATCTCCGAACCGGGGTACAGGCGTCGGGGTAGCGTCGAAACAGACCCTCGGCTCCAAGGAGCGGCATGACCACCATCGCTGAGTTGCTCGTCGAATCGCTGGCCGATCATGGCGTCACCACCGTCTGGGGTGTCGTCGGCGACGCCTTGAACCCAGTCACCGACGCCATCCGCCGCGAGGACCGCGTCGAGTGGATCGGCGTCCGGCACGAGGAGGCCGGAGCCTTCGCAGCCGGCGCCCAGGCGACGCTGACGGGCCGGCTCGGGGTCTGCATGGGGACGGTCGGACCGGGCGCGATCCACCTGCTCAACGGCCTGTACGACGCGGCGAAGTCCGGCGTCCCGGTGCTCGCGATCTGCGGCCAGGTCCCCCGCGAGGAGATCGGCAGCGACTTCTTCCAGGAGGTCGACAATGACGCCCTGTTCGCGGACGTCGCCGTCTACCGGCAGACCATCACCACCCCCGAGCAGGCGCCCGCGTTGATCGAGCAGGCTGTGAACGCCGCCCTGACCGAGCGCGGGGTCGCCGTCCTGTCGATCCCTGGCGACGTCGGTGGCCTCGAAGTACCGAGCGGCACGCCGGTGCCGAAGTTCCTCGAGCCGGCGTCGCACACCGTTCCCGACCCGGCCGCGCTCGAGCAGGCCGCGGCGGCGCTGAACGCGGCTGAGAAGGTCACGCTGCTGGTCGGGATCGGCGCCCGTGAGGCGCTCACCGAGGTGCAGCAGCTGGCGACCAGGCTGGCAGCGCCGGTGGTGCTCACGCTGAAGGCAAAGGAGGGCTTCGAGGAGCAGGTGCCGCAGGAGGTCGGTCAGTCCGGCCTGCTCGGCAATCACGCGAGCAAGGTGGCGTTCGACGGTTGCGACGCGCTGTTCCTGGTCGGCACCGACTTCCCGTACCGCGAGTTCCTGCCGGCCGGGAAGACCGTCATCCAGTTGGACCTGCGCGGTGAGCACATCGGCCGGCGGGTCGCGGTCGACCACGGGCTGGCCGGGCACGCGCGCCCGACGCTCGCCCAGCTGTTGCCGTTGCTCCACCAGAAGACCGACACGAGCCACCTGGACAAGGCCAGAGCGTCGTACTCCGCCTGGCGGGAGCGGCAGCAGCAGTTCACCGACCCGAAGTTCGACCGGAAGCCGAAGGGTTTGCTGCGCCGCAAGGTGGACAACCCGGACGCGCGGATCCGGCCCGAACTGCTCGCGGCGGCGATCGACCGGCACGCGGCGGACGACGCGGTCTTCACCAGCGACACCGGGATGTCGACGGTGTGGCTCGCGCGGTTCCTCCGGCTGCGGGGCGACCGGCGGCTGGTGGGGTCGTACAACCTCGGCTCGATGGCGAACGCGATGCCGCAGGCGCTCGGCCTGGCCGCGGTGGACCGGGACCGCCAGGTGATCGCGTTCTGCGGTGACGGCGGGCTGTCGATGCTGCTGGGCGACCTGATCACCGCGGTCTCCTACGAGCTGCCGGTGAAGCTGGTGGTGTTCGACAACGAGCGCCTCGGCATGGTGAAGCTGGAGATGGAGCAGGTCGGCCTCCCGGAGTACGGGACGAAGTTGCAGAACCCGGACTTCGCGGCTGTCGCCGTGGCGATGGGCCTGACCGGGATCCGGGTGACCGCGCCGGGCGAGGTGGACGAGGCCGTTAAGCGGGCGCTCGCGACGCCGGGGCCCGTGCTGCTCGACGTCCTGACCAATCCCGACGAGGTGGCGATCCCACCGGAGCCCACGGTGAGCCAAGGCTGGGGCTTCGCCATCGCCAAGACCAAGGAATTCCTCGAAAGCCGCGAGTAACACCCGGCGGCTAGTCTGGGTCACCATGCGTATCCGTCCGGTTGCCTTCGTCGTCGCGGGCGTGCTCGTCCTGGCCGGTTGCGGGGGCTCGGGGGCTGAGGATGCGCCGAACGTGCCGCCGTTGGTGCCCGTCAGCACTACGCCTACCGAGACGCCATCCGAGACCCCCTCGCAGACGCCGAGCGGGCCGCCGACGTCCAAGGTCGCGGACACCCTGTGCGTGCGGATGGACCAGACGCTCGTGCAGAAGACTCTCGCCGTGCCGGTGGTCCAGATCCAGCCGAAGGGCGTCCCGGCCGAGTTCGGCCTCCCGACGTACGACGTGTGCCAACTGGGCCTCAGCACGAGCCCCAGCGGCCCGGTACTGCGGGTCGGCATCTCCGTGCTCCCCGCGACCCCGGCGACTCTTGCCGCGGCGCGGAAGGCCTACGACGCCACCAAGGCGGAGCCGGCGAAGCCCGTCACGCTGGGACAGGGTGGGTTCGGCACGAGCCGGTTCGTGGTGTTCCTGCTGGACGGGAAGCTCCTGAAGATCAGCGGACCACCCGCCACGGTCGCGAAGTACGTAGTACTGGGGCAGGACGCGCTGCAGCAGGCGCCCGGCCTGCCGGAGGCGTCGCCGCTGATCACCCGAGAGGAGTGCGAGCGTGGCTCGTCCAGGGCGGACAAGGTGCTCAGCGCACCGGCGATGATCCGCCGGGACAGCGAGACCGACGCGGGTGACCTGGTGTGCGGCTGGATCACCGCGACCGGCGTGCTCTACACCAGCGTCCGGCGGGTCGCGGACGCCGAGAAGGTGATCGCGCCAGCCCGCAAGGCCGCGACCTCGGAGTCCGTCCCGCTGGGCGACGAGGGCTACGTCGACACCGCCTCCGGCCGCGGCATCATCCGCGTCGGCACCGACAAGATCATCGACCTCGTCCCCCTGCCGCCCGGCAAGGCCGACAAGGACGACCTGATCGCCTTCACCCTCGCGATATCCCCGCTCTACACCCGCTGACCTCGCGGCCCCGCAGCTCCCCGGCACCCGGGGAGATGGGTGCTGGAACCCATTCAGCCGCAGCTCTCGCGCAGCAAGACTTTCTGGACAAGCCGCCTCGTCGATGTGAGGCGGCCGAGCTCCAGTGCAGAGGTGAGGTGCGCGACATGGGAGTCTCTCCGACGGTCACGGCCGGGGTCCCGGCGAGGCCCGCCTCGGAACGACGGGACGGTGCCATGCAGGCTGGTGATATCGCTGTCAGTCTCCCGACCGTGACCAGCGCGGACCCGGTGGCGAAGGCGGTCCGGATGATGGCCGTCGGACGGCTGCCCGGGCTGATCGTGGTCGACGCGGACTCCCGGCCGACCGCGGTGCTCCCAGGTTCGCAGGTACTGCGGCTCGCGATCCCCGGGTCGTTCCAGGAGGACCCGATGCTGGCCCGCACGGTCGACGAGGCTCGGGCGGACTCCTTCTGGCGGGAGTTGGGTGGACTGTCCGTCGGCGACTGCCTGCCGCGCCAGCCGCTCAGGCCGGCCACGGTCTCCGCCGATGCCACCCTGCTGGAGATCGCCGCCGTGATGGCGCGACTGCGCAGCCCGTTGGTGGCCGTGGTCGGGCCGGACGGCGTACTGACGGGGACGATCACGCTGGAGCGGCTGCTGACCAGTCTCGCGGTCACCGGGCCCGGCGAGCCGCCGCCGGGGTGACCCGGTGAGACAGGCTCTCGCGCTGGCGATCTTCGCGCTGGCGTTCTTCTTCATCGCCACCGAGAAGGCGAACAAGGTCAAGGTCGTGCTGATCGCGGCCGCCGCGATGGTGCTGCTCGGGCTCGCCCCGGGCGCCGAGGTGTTCTACTCCGAGCACGAGGGGATCGACTGGAACGTCATCTTCCTGCTGCTCGGCATGATGATCATCGTCGGCATCATCAAGCAGACCGGGGTGTTCGACTACCTCGGCATCTGGGCGGCGAAGCGGTCCCGCGGCGAGCCCTACCGCCTGATGGTGATGCTGATGGTGATCACCGCGATCGCCTCGCCGTTCCTGGACAACGTCACCACGATCATGCTGGTCGCGCCGGTCACCGTGGTGGTCTGCGACCGGCTCCGGATCCCGGCCCAGCCGTACCTGATCGCCGAGGTGCTCGCCTCGAACATCGGTGGTGCCGCGACCCTGATCGGCGATCCGCCGAACATCATCATCGGCAGCCGGGCGGGCCTGACGTTCAACGACTTCCTGGTGCACATGGCGCCGATCGTGGTGATCGTCTTCGTGGCCTTCGTCCTGCTCACCCGGCTGCTGTTCCGCCGCTCGTTCCGCTACAACCCCGAGCAGGTGGCGGCGGTGCTCGCGCTGCAGGAGCGCCGGGCGATCAAGGACGGCCGGCTATTGGCGCGCTGCCTCGTCGTACTGGCCCTGGTGGTGGTCGGATTCGCCCTGCACTCGGTGTTGCATCTGGAGCCGTCCATCGTCGCCCTGGTCGGCGCCGGCGCGATGGTGCTGGTCTCCGGGGTCGACGTGCCCGACGTACTGCGCGAGGTCGAGTGGTCGACCCTGGTCTTCTTCATGGGCCTGTTCGTGATGGTGGCCGGACTCGTGCACACCGGAGTCATCTCCGAGATCGGTCACTGGGCGGTCGCCCAGGTCGGCGACAACTACCTGGTCGCGGCGACCGCGCTGCTGTTCGGCTCCGGAGTACTGGGGGCCTTCTTCGACAACATCCCATACGTCGCGGCGATGACGCCGGTGGTGGAGGGCGTGGTCGCCGAGGCACCGGATCCGGACACCGGGCAGTCGCTGTGGTGGGCCTTCGCCCTCGGCGCGGACTTCGGCGGCAACGGGACGGCGGTGGCCGCCAGCGCGAATGTGGTTGCCCTGGGCATCGCTTCGCGGACCGGGCACCACATCACCTTCTGGCAGTTCACCCGGTACGGCATCGTGGTGACGGCCCTCAGTATCTCGATGGCTTGGGTCTACGTCTGGTTGCGGTACTTCGTATGAGTCGGCGCCAGGCCCAGCAATCCAGGGGTGAGCTCGGTTTCGATGCCGTCGACAACGATCATGTCCACGGCCAGGCCGAACTCGGCGGACAGCCGACTGGACTCCTCCGTGACAGGTTTCGTCCGGAATGCCAGCAGGTCTGCAGTCTCGACACGGGAGATCAGCTGAGCGAGCGCGGTCTGGACCGTGCCCGCCGCGGAGCCGACCGGGTCCGCGCAGCCGGCGGCGACGGCCGGGTCCACGATCCGCACGACCGCGGTCGCGAGCAGATGAACCGGTACTGCGTCCCGCGTGCGGGCGGACACTGTGATCGGCAGGTGCAGCGAGGTCCGAGGAAGGGAGTTGCAGCGCTCGATGAATGGCAACCGCAGGACGAGACCGGAGTCCGCCACCCGAACAACCCGCCCGAACCGGCTGACGACCAGCCAGCAGCCGCTCGGAGTCGTCCGGACGGCCAGAACCGCCAGGACGGCCAGCACGATGACTCCGGCAACCACCCATCGCCAGCCTCCATCGGGCGGGAGGACCGCCGCGACCTGTGCCGCTGCGGCGTCTGGGCCCGTGCCTGTGGCTGTGCCTGTGGTTGTGGCTGTGGTGCCTGGGGTGGAGGGCATGGCCGGCTCCTCGGGTGCCGACGCGACGGGTGCCGTCGGCGGTGGGGGTTGCTGGTGCGGCGGACGGTCGGCGAACCCCACGTCTGCCGGCCGTCCGTCGCAGGACCAGTCTGTGTCGGCAGGGTGGTGTGGGGGTATGAGTGCTGCACCCCAACTTCGGCTGGATGCGTGGACAGTCCGATCGGCGTGGGTGAGGGTGGAACGGTGAGCTCGGGAATGGGAATGCCCCTGTACTGGCGGGTCTGCCTGATCAACGGGCTGGTACTGGTGACCGCGACAGTTGCGCTCGCGTTGCTGCCGGTCACGGTCTCCGCCCGCGTGCTGGTGTCCGAGGCGATCGTGCTGCTGCTCGGGCTCGCCGGCATCGTGGTGCTGAACTCGCTCCTGCTGCGCACCAGCCTGGCGCCGCTGGACCGGTTGATCCGGCTGATGGAGCAGGTCGACCTGCAGCGTCCGGGCCAGCGGCTGCCCGAGGACGGCAGCGGGACGGTGGCGAAGCTCGTCAAGAGTTTCAACGCGATGCTGACCCGGCTGGAGATCGAGCGAGGAACCAGCAACGCGAAGGCACTGGCCGCCCAGGAGGCCGAGCGGCACCGGATCGCCCAGGAACTGCACGACGAGATCGGCCAGAGCCTCACCGCGGTTCTGCTCGGCCTGAAGCGGCTGGCCGACCGGGCTCCCGAGGAGCTGCTGGACGAGATCACGCTGGTCCAGGAGACCACCCGCGCCGGGTTGGACGAGGTCCGCGAAGTGGCCCGGCGGCTGCGGCCCGGAGTACTGGAGGATCTGGGGCTGCACAACGCGCTGGCCGCGTTGGCGACGGAGTTCTCCGCGCGCGGGATGCACGTCCGCCGGGTCTTCTCGCCCGGCTTGCCGCCGGTTGCTCCGGAGACCGAGCTGGTGATCTACCGAGTCGCTCAGGAGGCCTTGACCAACGTGGCGCGACATTCCGGAGCTGATCTGGTCGAGCTGTCGCTGCGCCGCCAGGGCTCGCACCTGGTGCTGGGCATCGAGGACAACGGCCGCGGTCTGCGAGGAGCCGAGGAGGGCACGGGCATTCGCGGGATGCGGGAGAGAGCTTTGCTGATCGGTGGCGAGCTCCAGGTCGACGACCGGCCCGGTCGGGGTACTGCGGTCCGGTTGCTCGTCGCGGCGGAGGAGCTCTCGTGATCCGGATCCTGCTCGCCGACGATCACGCGCTCGTCCGCCGGGGCGTCCGGCTGATCCTCGACAACGAGCCCGACCTGACCGTGGTGGCCGAGGCCGGCGACGGTGCCGAGGCAGTGGAGATCGCTCGTACTACGCCTGTCGATCTGGCGGTTCTCGATGTGGCGATGCCCCGGATGACCGGGTTGCAGGCCGCCCTGGAACTGTCCCGGCGGCGCGAGCCACCGCGCATCCTGATGCTGTCGATGTACGACAACGAGCAGTACTTCTTCGCCGCGCTGAAGGCGGGGGCCTCGGGGTACGTGCTGAAGTCCGTCGCCGACCGCGACCTGGTGGACGCCTGCCGCGCGGCCGCCCGGGGTGAGTCCTTCCTCTACCCGGGCGTGATGAGCACGCTGGTGCGTGACTACCTCGAACGGGTACGCCGGGGCGAACGGCTGCCGGGTCAGGTGCTCACCCCGCGCGAGGACGAGGTGGTCAAGCTGATCGCGGAAGGCCACTCCTCCAGGGAGATCGCCAACGCGCTGACCATCAGTCCCAAGACGGTCGAGCGGCATCGCGCCAACATCCTGCAGAAACTCGGCATGCGCGACCGCACCGAGCTGACCCGCTACGCCATCCGCGCCGGCCTGATCGAGCCCTGACCCGCCGCGGCGTCAGCGCAGTACTTCGGCGATGGTGGCGATCGCCTCGGTGATCTCGGTAGGAGTGCGGGCGGCGTAGCCGAGTACCAGGCCTGGAGAACGGGGTTCCTGGTAGTGCCAGGACAGTGGCTCGGTCTTCACGCCGAGGTCCAGGGTCGCCGAGGCCAGCCGGCGGTCGTCGAGCTGCTGGTCGTCGAACGTGATGGTGAGGTGCAGCCCGGCGGCGGCGCCGTGCACGGTGGCGCCGGGGATGTGGTTGCTGATGGCATCGATCATGGCGTCACGGCGCTGCCGGTGGCGCCTGCGGACGAAGCGCAGCTGGCGTTCCAGCTCGCCGGACGCCATCAAGTGGGCGATCACCAACTGTGGCAGGGTCGCATTGCCCAGATCCGCAAGGCGTTTCGCGCCGACCAGGGCTCCCCGGTACTGCGCCGGCGGCAGCATCCAGCCGATCCGCAGGGCCGGGGCGAGGATCTTCGAGAGGCTGCCCGCATAGATGACGCGATCGGTCAGCATTGCCCGCAGAGCGGGAACCGGCGGCCGGTCGTACCGGTGCTCCGCGTCGTAGTCGTCCTCCAGGATCACCCCGCCCTCGGTTGCCCACTGCATGAGCTCCCGCCGCCGCTCACCGTCCAGTACGACGCCCGTCGGGAACTGGTGTGCGGGTGTGACCACCACGGCCCGTGCACCGCTCTCGCGGAGGGCGTCCACCCGGAGTCCATCAGAGTCGACCGGGATGGGTGGGGTCCGCATTCCCCAGGCCTGCAGGTGCAACCGGGACCCGAGTGAACCGGGGTCCTCGACGGCGATCTCGTGGATGCCGTCGTTCTGCAGCACCTGTGAGACCAGGCTCAGGGCCTGGGAGACGCCCGCCACGATGATGAGGTCAGCCGGGTCGGCCTTGATGCCGCGGTTGCGCGCGATCCAGTTCGCGACGGCCAGCCGCAGTTCCGGAGTACCGGCTGGGTTTCCGTAGCCGAAGGCTGAGGCGGAGAGGTCGGTGAGGACTGCCCGCTCGGCCTTGAGCCAGGCGGCGCGCGGGAACGCGGCCAGATCAGGCACCCCGGGCGTGAGGTCGATCCGTGCGGGGAGCGCCCGCATCGCGTCGAACACCTCCAGCCCAGGCTCCGGAACAACACCATCAGTCGGTCTGGTGCGGCCGCGGGAGGTGGCGGACGCCGTACTGGAGCCGGCGGGAGCGCCGGAGGTGCTGTCGGAGTCGGTGCGGGAGGTGCTGATCGGGGCGGCGACCACAACCGTCCCCCCGCGACCCCGACCGGCGACGTGGCCGTCCTCGGTCAGGCGTTGGTAGGCCTCGGTGACGACGCCGCGGGAGATCTGGAGCTCGACGGCCAGCACGCGGGTGGCAGGGAGGCGGCTGCCGATCGGTAGCCGCCCGTCGGAGATCGCCGCGCGGAAACGCTCGGCCAGCCAGTCGGCCAGCCCGCCTGCCGGCGCATCCTCCGGACGCAGTTGGAGGAAGTCCGCGCCAGGCGGCTGAGGGACGGTCTCGCCAGGTATGGACCTACCAATCTTGGCTTGATTGGACCTGTTCACCGGACCATTGTGGCGGCACCTTGGGCTTATGGGAACTGACTACGTGCACGGGTACACCGCCGACGAGACGCGCCGGCTCACCGACCAGGCGAGGACTCTGGCCGACTCGCTGCACGGCAGCACCAGGTATCCGGCGGGCAGCCGGGTGCTCGAGGTCGGCTGCGGTGTCGGCGCGCAGACCGTGCAACTGGTCACCGGCAGCCCGGGGATCGATCTTGTCTCGGTCGACATCTCCGAGGAGTCGCTGGCGCTCGCCAAGGCCCGGGTTGCCGCTGAGGCGCCGGGTGCACGAGTCGAGTGGCACCACGGCGACCTGCTGGAGCTGCCGTTCGAGGACCGATCGTTCGACCACCTCTTCGTCTGCTTCGTGCTCGAGCATCTCCCCGAACCCCAGCAGGCGCTCGCCGTACTGCGGAGGCTGGTGCGGCCGGGCGGCTCGATCACGGTGATCGAGGGCGACCACGGTTCGGCGTTCTTCCACCCGCGCAGCGACGACGCGCAGGCGCTCATCGACTGCCTGACCGACTTGCAGGCACTGGTCGGCGGTGACGCCCTGATCGGACGGCAGTTACAGCCGCTGCTCGCGGGCGCCGGCTACGACGACGTCCGAGCCTGGCCGTGCACCGTGTACGCCGACGAGACGCTGCCGCACCTGGTCGACGGGTTCACCCGGAAGACGTTCATCGCGATGGTCGAGTCGGTCCGGGAGCGCGCGCTCGCCGCCGGACTGCGGACACCGGCGCAGTGGGAGCAAGGGATCCGTGCCCTGGAGCGATCGGCCGAGCCCGGTGGCACCTTCCACTACACGTTCTTCAAGGCTGTCGGCCTCGTCCCGGGAGGAGCCGGACCATGTGGCTGATCGTCGTGCTGGTGTTGGTCGTCGCGGGGCTGGAGTGGAACCGCCGCCGCCAGCCCTGTCCGAAGGACCCGGTGACCCGACGGACCGGTGAACAGGACCGGGACCTTGAGCGTCTGTTGGATGAACTGAGGGCTGCCGCCGGTCGGGAATCTTGACACGCATCGGGGTAGGACCGATTGGTCGCGACTGGTAGACAAGGGACATGTCGCCGACTGAGCAGGTTGAGATCGAGAGCAAGTACGACGTCGACGAGCACGCGACCCTGCCCGCGCTGCACGAGTTGCCCGGAGTCGCGAGTGTCGCGCCGCCGGTCGAGCTGCAGCTGGAGGCGGTGTACTTCGACACCGAGGCTTTCGATCTCGCCGCGGCGAAGGTGACCTTGCGCCGGCGTACCGGTGGTGAGGACGACGGCTGGCACGTGAAGCTGCCGATCTCGTCGGGCGAACGGCTGGAGATCCGCCACCCGCTCGGCCGGGCGGTCCGGAAGGTGCCGATCCAGGTGGTGCGCACGGTCCGGGTGCACGTCCGCGACAACGAGCTGGTGCCGGTGGTGACGCTTGCTACCCGCCGGATCGTGCACCGGTTGCTCGACGCCGACGGCGAGGTCCTCGCCGAGGTGAGCGACGACGAGGTGACCTCGACCGTCGACGACGTCACCGAGAGCTGGCGCGAGTGGGAGGTCGAGCTGGTCAACGGCGAGCAGGAGCTGCTGGAAGCCGCGACGCCCTTGCTGCTCGCAGCCGGTGCCTCGCCCGCGTCCGGCCCGAGCAAGCTGGCCCGCGCGCTCGGCGATCGCGTTCCCGCTCCCGACTCCTGGGAGCTTCCTGCCAAGCCGGTCACGGCCGACCTGTTCCACGCGTACGCCGCGGCGCAGGTGAAGGCGATCTACCTGCGCGACCCCGAAGTACGGCGGGACCTGCCCGACTCGGTGCACAAGATGCGGGTGGCGACGCGGCGGCTGCGGTCCGCCCTCGCGACGTACCGGCCGGTGGTGGATCGCGAGGCGGGAGACCTGATCCGCGAGGAGCTGAAATGGTTCGCCGGTGAGCTCGGCGGCGCACGCGACGCCGAAGTACTGCGCGAGCACTTCGATACTGCGGTCGACGCGCAACCGGTTGAGCTGGTGATGGGCCGCGTCGCCGGCACCATCGACGACCACCTGCGGGGCGTCTACAAGGCAGCCCGGGTGCAGGCGCTGGCGGCTCTCGAGAGCGAGCGATACTTCCGGCTGCTCGACACCCTCGATGAGCTGCTCACCCAGCCGCCGCTCACCGAGGAGTCACCGCGCAAGGCGGCCAAGCAACTCCCCGAGCTGCTGAAGCACGACTGGAAGCGGATGCGGAAGGCGGTCCGCCGGGTGGAGAGCGCCGAGGACATCACCGAGCGGGATCACGAGCTGCACGAGGTCCGCAAGGCCGCCAAGCGACTCCGGTACGCCGCGGAGTCGGCCGAACCGGTGCTCGGCTCGAAGGCGAGCGAGCTCGCCGCGCGGGCCGAACAGGTGCAGGAAGTGCTCGGCGAGCACCAGGACAGCGTGGTCGCGAGGGAGCTGCTCAGGCAGCTCGCGGTACAGGTCCACCTGGATGGCGGTAACGCGTTCACCTTCGGGCGGCTGCACGCGGCCGAGGAGCATCGCGGCGAGACTTCGTACTGGCAGTTCCTCGAACTCTGGCCCAGCCTCCACGTCGGCTGACCACCCGCCCGCGGCCGCCTGCCCGGCGGCTATCCGATTTGGGGTGGAACGCCGGACGGGCCCGGCTGGTTTGCCGGGCCCGTCGCGGAGGGCGGAAGTGGTGCTGTCAGGCAGGTTCGCAAGAACGCAGCAGGGCCTGCCTGGCAGGTCTCGGTGAGCTGGACTAGTGCTGGACCGCCTTCTCGGCGCCCGCGCCGGTCAGGGAGCGGACCTCCATCTCGGCGAACTTGTCGATGTTCGTGCCTTCCTTGCTGGTCAGCGTGCCGACGATGCCGAGCACGAAGGCGAGCGGGATCGAGACGATTCCCGGGTTGTCCAGCGGGAACCAGTGGAAGTCGATGCTGGTGTCGGTGATCATCGACAGGCTGGCGCCGGTCTTGGCGTCGACCTTGCCGGAGACGACCGGGGAGAACGCGATCAGGATGATCGCGGAGGACAGGCCGCCGTAGATGCTCCAGAGCGCGCCGCGGGTGTTGAAGCGCCGCCAGAACAGTGAGTAGAGGATGGTCGGCAGGTTCGCGCTCGCCGCGACCGCGAAGGCCAGGGCGACCAGGAACGCGATGTTCTGGCCGTTGGCGAAGATGCCGCCGATGATCGCGACCACACCGATCACCAGTACGGTGATCCGGGCGACCCGGACCTCGCCGTCGCCGCTGACCTGGCCCTTCTTGATCACCTGGCCGTAGATGTCGTGGGCGAACGACGCGCTCGCCGTGATCGTCAGGCCGGCCACCACCGCGAGGATCGTGGCGAAGGCGACCGCGGAGATCACCCCGAGCAGGAGCTCACCACCCAGTTCGTACGCCAGCAGCGGGGCGGCCGAGTTCGCCTTGCCGGGAGCCGCCCGGATCGCGTCGGGTCCCACCAGCGCGGCCGCGCCGTACCCGAGCACGAGGGTGAACAGGTAGAAGATGCCGATGATCCAGATCGCCCACGAGACACTGCGCCGGGCCTCCTTGGAGGAGGGGACCGTGTAGAAGCGCATCAGCACGTGCGGCAGACCGGCGGTGCCGAGCACCAGGGCCAGCGCGAGCGAGATGAAGTCGAGCTTGCTGATCCCGGTCGCGCCGTACTGCAGGCCCGGGTTGAGCAGCTTCTCGCCGGCGGCCGGGCTCTTGTCGACCGCGGCACCGAGCAGGTCGGAAAGGTTGAAGGCGTACTTCGCGAGCACCCACAGCGTCATGATGCCGGCGCCGATGACGAGCAGCACCGCCTTGACGATCTGGACCCAGGTGGTGCCCTTCATGCCGCCGACGAGCACGTAGGTGACCATCAGCAGGCCGACCACCGCGATCACCAGGCTCTGACCGGCGCGGCCCGAGATGCCGAGCAGCAGCGCGACCAGACCACCGGCGCCGGCCATCTGGGCCAGCAGGTAGAAGAAGCTGACGACCAGGGTCGAGATCGCCGCGGCCATCCGGACCGGGCGCTGCTTCAGCCGGAAGGACAGTACGTCGGCCATCGTGAAGCGGCCGGTGTTCCGGATCAGTTCGGCGACCAGCAGCAGGGCAACCAGCCAGGCGACCAGGAAGCCGATCGAGTAGAGGAAGCCGTCGTAGCCGTTCAGCGCGATCGCGCCGGCGATGCCCAGGAAGGACGCGGCGGACAGGTAGTCGCCCGCGATCGCGATGCCGTTCTGCGGGCCGGTGAACGACCGGCCGCCGGCGTAGTAGTCGGCCGCGGTCCGGTTGTTCCGGGAGGCCCGGATCACGATCGCCAGGGTGGCCACCACGAACAGCGCGAAGATCGCGATGTTGACCGTCGGGTTGCCGATCTCGGTTGCCAGCGGCAACATCATTGGCGCGCTCACTGGTGTTCTCCCTCGATCAGGTGCCGCATCTTCTCGGCGGCGGGGTCGATCTCCTTGTCGGCCCAGCGGACGTAGATCATCGTGATCGCGAAGGTCGAGACGAACTGGCCGAGCCCGAACAGCAGCGCGACGTTGATGTTGCCGGCGACCTTGTGCGACATGAAGTCGGGGGCGTAGGCGGCGAGCAGGACGTAGAGGAAGTACCAGGCCAGGAACAGGCCGGTCATCGGGAACACGAAGCGCCGGAAGCGGCGACGCAGCTCGGAGAAGTCCGGTGACAGCTGGACATCTCGGTACGTCGTCAGTTCAGGGTCGCCGTCCGCGCGGCGGGTTTCGCTCATCGCGGTGACCTCCAGACGGGATTCGGGCCGGGCGGAGTCCGGCGCAGGGGCGTTGCTGCCCGTACTGTGCGCCACGTCACTCCGGCTCCGACACCTCCCGCGCGGACCCTGCGCCCAGCGGCCGTCACCCCTCGGTCGGCGGGTCCCACCCGTGCGACGAGCGGTCGGAACCGCACGACGAACGGCTTCCTGCGGACAAACGTCAGGGCTGGGGGAAGCTGCGGTCGACGTCGACGGCTTCGGGGGTGTGCAGGCGGACCAGACTGCGGGCGGTGCCGGCCGGGATCCGCTGCGGGGTGAGCCTGGAGACGACGATCATGGTGAGGAAGGCCAGCGGCATCGTCCAGGCCGCCGGTTGCCCGAACAGAGCCTTCGGCCAGCCACCGCTGGGTGGCCCGATCACGTTCACCAGCACCGCGGTGATCGCCGCGACCCCGCCGACCAGCAGCCCGGCCGCGGCGCCTACCGTCGACATCCGGCGCCACCAGATACCGAGCACCAGCAACGGGCAGAAGGTCGACGCCGCCACCGCGAACGCGAGCCCGACCGTGTCGGCCAGGCTCAACCTCCCGGTCAGCTCGAACGCCAGATAAGGAAGTGCGATCGCCAGCAGAGCGGCGATCCGGAAGCCGTTGACGGCCAGGTAGTCCCCGCCGGTCACCCGGTTCAACCTGCCGCGCAACAGGTCCTGGTCGATCACGCCCGCGATGGCGACGGTCAACCCGGACGAGGTCGACAGGAACGCCGCGAACGCACCGGCAGCCACGAGCGCACCCAGCAGATCCCCTACTGTGCCAGGGAAAATCCTCCCCGGCAGCTCGAGAACCACCGTGTCCGCGCCCGCACCGATCAAGTCCGGCGCGAAGCTCCGCCCCAGTACGGCGTACATCGGGGGGAAGAGGTAGAACGCGCCGAGCAACGCCAGCACGACCACCGTCGTACGGCGGGCGGCTCGTCCGTCCGGGTTCGTGTAGAACCGGACCAGCACGTGCGGCAGGCCCATCGTCCCGAAACAAAGGGCCAGGAGCAACGAGTACGTCGCATAGAGCGGGTGGTCGCGGCCGCCCGCGGTGGACAGTGGCTCGGCCCACTCGGCCCCGGCGCCGTGCAGGGAGTCCAGCAGGCCGACCGGGTGCTCCGACGAGCGCCAGGCGATCAGGATGACGAAGATCGGCGCGGCCAGGGCGGTCAGCTTCAGCCAGTACTGGAACGCCTGGACGAAGGTGATCGAGCGCATCCCGCCGGCGGCGACGTTGATCACCACGATCACCGCGACCACGGCCGCACCGACCGAGGACGGGGCGCCGGTCACCGTGCGGAGGGTCAGTCCGGCGCCACGCAACTGAGGCAGCAGGTAGAGCGTGCCGATGCCGACCACCAGGAACGAGCAGATCCGCCGGACCACCGCGGACTCGAAGCGGGTCTCAGCGAAGTCGGGCAACGTGTAGGCGCCGGATCTGCGCAGCGGTGCCGCGATCAGCACCAGCAGCATCAGGTAGCCGACGGTGTAGCCGACCGAGAACCAGAGCATGTCGGCGCCGTTCACCAGCACCAGTCCGGCGACGCCGAGGAAAGATGCCGCCGACAAGTATTCGCCGCTGATCGCGGAGGCGTTCCAGCGTGGGGTGACGGCCCGGCTGGCGACGTAGAAGTCGCTCGTGGTGCGAGAGATCCGGAGACCGAACAGGCCGATCCCGATCGTCGCGGCGATCACCAGCCCGATCGCCGTCAGACTCATTGCCGGGGACATCTATTTCCGTCCCACGAACTCGGTGAACTCGGCTTCGATCCGTTCGGCGTTGCGGGTGTAGACGCGGGCGGCGACGTATACCACCGGGTAGACGACCACGCCGAGCAGGAGCCAGGGCAGCGGCAGGCCGACGACGGAGAACGTCCGAGTGGCCGGAACCAGCCAGAAGAGCAGCGGCAGACCGCCCAGCATGACCGCGGCTCCGAGGATCACCGCCAGCGCGAGCCGGAGCTGGGACTGGATCAGCGAGTGCATGTAGACCTCGCCGACGCGGGTCTGCTCGTCGATCTCCCGGGTGCCGGTGTGGCTGGTCGAACGCCGCGCCGCGCTGGTCCGCGGGCTCGTCACCCGGATCCGCCGCGGCGCGTCCGGCGTACTCATCCGGTCTGCTTCATCCGCGCAGCGAGGTCGAGCGGACCAGCAGGTCGCGCAGTTCGCGGGTGTGCCGGCGGCTGACCGGCAGCCAGTCGTCGCCGACCCGGACCGCGCAGCGGCCGCCGTCCACCCGCATCTCGTCCACGTGGGCGAGAGCGACCAGGGTGCTGCGGTGGATCCGGGTGAAGCCCGCGTCGCGCCAGCGTTCCTCCAGGGTGCTGAGCGGGACCCGGACCAGGTGCGAGTTCTGGCCGGTGTGGAGTCGCGCGTAGTCACCCTGCGCCTCGACGTACCGGACGGTCGAGCGCTGGACGAACCGGGTGACGCCGGCCAGCTCGACCGGGATCGTCTCGTCGTCGGAGTCGTCCTGCGGCTGCGTCGCGGTCGGAGTCCCCGCGTTGACGACCCGGCGTACGGCCTCGGTCAGGCGCTCGGCCCGGACCGGCTTCATCACGTAGTCCGTCGCGTCCAGGTCGAAGGCGGCGACCGCGTGCTCGTCGTACGCGGTGACGAAGACGATCTGCGGGCGGCTGGCGAACTTCGACAGCACCCGGGCCAGGTCGATGCCGTCCAGCCCGGGCATCTTGATGTCGCAGAACACCACGTCGAGGTCGGCCGCCTGCAGGATCTTCAGCGCGTCGGGTCCGTTCGACGCGGTCCGGATCTCGCCGATCCGTTTGTCCTGCGACAACAGATAGACCAGCTCGGCCAGCGCGGGCTCCTCGTCGTCAGCGACGAGAACCCGGAGCGGAGAGTCGGTCATGGCCGACAGACTAAGCGGATGCGTGCACCCCTGAGGAGTATTTGGGGACCCGGAAGCTGACCTTTGTGCCTGCCTCGGGCGCGGTCTCGACCACCAGGCCGTAGTCGTCGCCGTAGACCTGCCGCAACCGGGCGTCGACGTTGCCGAGGCCGACGGAGTCGCCCGCGGACTCGCCGGCCAGCGCCGCGCGGATCACCTCGGGATCGCTGCCGGCACCGTCGTCCTCGACGCTGATCTCCGCCTCCAGCCCGCGGTCCTGCGCCCGGATGGTGATCCGCCCGATGCCGGTGGTGCCGTCCAGACCGTGCCGTACCGCGTTCTCCACCAGCGGCTGGACCACGAGGAAGGGGATCGCGACCGACAGCACCTCGGGCGCGATCAGCAGCGACACCTTGAGGCGTTCGCCGAAGCGCGCCTGCTCCAGCACGAGGTACCGCTCGACGTTGCGGAGCTCGTCCGACAGCGTGGTGAACTCCCCGCCCCGGCGCAGGGCGTAGCGGGAGAAGTCGGCGAACTCGAGCAGGAGCTCCCGGGCCCGCTCGGGATCGGTCCGGACGAAGGAGGCGATCGCGGCCAGCGCGTTGTAGATGAAGTGCGGGCTGATCTGCGCCCGGAGCGCCCTCAGCTCGGCCTCCATCGCGCGGGTGCGCTCCTTGTTCAGCTCGGCGAGCTCCACCTGGCCGGAGACCCAGCGAGCCACCTCCTCGGTGGCCCGGACGAGTGCGGCCGAGGAACGTGGGCTGTAGGCGACCAGCACGGCCACCACGTGATCCTCCGTCACGATCGGAGCCACCACCGCAGTACGGACGGGGCATTGCGGGTCACCGCAGGCGACGTCGTGCGGGCCGAGCACCGCGGTACGGCCGGTTCGCAGGGTGACGGCGGCGATCGCCTTGGCGTCGCGGCGGTGGTTGCTCTCGTACGGACCGCCGACGCCGTCCCAGGCCAGTACGCCGGAGGAGTCGCAGATGGCGATGGCCGCGGTACCGAGGAGGTCGCGAAGGTGCTTGCTGGCCTTGCCCGCCGCGGCCGGGGTGAGTCCTTCGCGCAGGCTCGGCGTGGCCAGCGAGGCGGTATGCAGGGTCGCATACGTCGCCTTGTCGGCCGGAGTTCCGAAGTGCTTCCGACGCCGCGCGAACATGCCCCGACGGTAGCCGGTCAGCCCTTCGAGCGCGGCCTGAACGCGGCGAGGGCGTCGGTGTCGGAGTAGTTGGAGCGGAGGTACTCGTCCATCCAGGTCTCGATCCCTGGGTACGACGACTGCTTGGCAAGCTGCTGCGTGGCGGCTGCCGTGTCAAAGTGAGTGCGCCTGAGCTCGACGCCGTCGGCCGTCAGCAGAGCCCAGCTGGCTCCGGGGGCGCCGTACGGCATCCCGACGCTGCCGGCGTTGACCACCAACCGCCGATCGACCTGCCGGGCGAACGGCATGTGCGTATGTCCGCACACGATGGTCCTGACTTCCTCCGGTACGCCGCTTAGGACGTCCGCCCACCGCGAGATCGGGCTGTCCACCAGCACCATCTCCTCGTCGTCGCGAGGAGTCGCATGGCAGAACAGCGTGTCCCCGATCGTGACGCTGGCCGGCAACTCGTCCAGCAGCTCGACCTGATCCGCCCGCAACTCCCCGGCCGCCCACGGACTCACCTCGTCCGGCGCCTCCCCGCGGAACTCCCCCCGAGCCATCGCCACCAATTCCCGGTCCGCGTTCCCCCGAACCCAGACCGCCCGTTCCCCCAGCCCCACCAGCAGATCCAACGTCTCCACCGGCAACGGCCCACTGGCGATATCCCCGGCCAGCACGATCACATCCGCGCCCGCGACGTCGGCCTCCCCGAGCACCGCCTTCAAAGCAGGCAACACCCCGTGCACATCCGCCAGCACCACAATCCGTTCCATATAGGCAGTCTCCCGCCTGCTGGGCGCGAGGGGCTGCCAGTTAGCTGCTGGCAGACGCCGTCAGTCGCCGATCCTCAGTGAGCTGGTGCTGGACAGCGGCGTCGCCAGCTCGCACGCGCCGGTGCTGATGTCGCAGCGGATGATCGCCCGCCTGCCGTACCCGTCCTCGCCGCCACCGTCGCTCGCGTCGGCGATGATCAGGAAGTGCTGGTCGTCCTCGGCCTCGCTCTGGTGGAAGCAGCTACTCCATTCGCGGATCAGTCGTCCGGTGCTGGCATCCAGGGCGGCGACGGTGGTGTCGCAGTACCCGTCGAGGTACGACGGGCGGCCGATCGCCGTGGCGCCGTCCGGCGTGAAGGCGGACAGCTGGTTCTCGCAGGTCCGCCAGAGCTTCTTGCCGGTCGCGACGAGGGTGACGTCGGAGCAGGTGCCGCTGTCGTTGAGCAGTCCGATCGACGCGGCGACCCGGCCGTCGTCCGACAGAGCCGTCGGTGATTTCACCGTCGTGATCTCGGTCGCCTTCGCGGCGCCCGGCGTCCACTCGTACAGGTTCCAGTTGCTGCCGGTCTCGGTGGCTGACGCCCGGAAGTAGACCTTGCCGTTCCGGTAGGCGAGGGGGTAGACGTCCCAGCTGTTCGGCAGTTGGAGTGACTTCACCGACTCAATCGTCTCGGCGTAGACGATGCCGCCCCTGAGCGCGCCGCCACCTTCCGTGGTCCGCGTGGCCGCATAGGCGACCGCGGTCTGGTCGTCGGTGGAGACCAGGTCGGTCACATCCGGGACCCGCTCGACCGCGCCGTAGTCGATCTTGACCAGTTCCGTGCCGTTGCCTTTGGAGACCACGGCCAGCACTCTGCTGCCGAGCCGGGCGATCGCGTGGATGTTGCCGCTGCCGGGGATCTTGGTCGGATCGCCGGCACCGCCGCGGACCTCGCGGCCGACCAGGTACGGGATCTGGGGTGCGCGGCCCTTGGGGAGCTTCGCGAGGTTCAGCTTGATCCTGGTCGGGCCGGTGGACGTCGTCTGGGGTGCGGACGGCGTCCGGGACGGCGTCGTCGACGGGGTGACTGACGGCGTCGGCGTCCGGCTGGGAGTAGGGGTGGCCGGGCTGGTCGGTGCGAACAGCGGAGCCGCAGCGGAGTCGTTCCCGCGAGGCCCCTGCTGGTAGGCGAACACCCCGCCCAGGGCGACAGCCGCGACCGCGACCGCCGCGACCAGCACGATCAGCCGGCCGTTCTTCTGCCTCATGCCTGAGCTCCTAACAGCCGTAGGTCGTACCGCCGGATCTTGGTCAGCGGCGTCGCGAGCTCGCAGCCGCCGGTGGTGATGCTGCACCGGATGATCGCGCTCTTCGTCCCCTCGCCATTGTCGGCGACCATCAGCAGGTGGTCGTCGTCCTCGGCCAGCGCGTGCAGGAACAGCGCCCCGACCCACTTCCGCCGCAGCTCACCCGTCCGGGCGTCCAGCGCGGCGGTGAATGGGTCCGAGCCGCCGGCCCGGAAGTCCGGGGTCGCGTAGACGGTCCGGCCGTCGGGCGTGAAACCGTTCAGTGCGTACTCACAGGTCCGCCAGAACTGCTTGCCGTTGTCCACTTCCCTGAGCGCCGAGCAGAAGGTCTGGGCCGCCCCGGCGATCTGGTCGACGCCGGTCCGGCCCTGGTAGTCGACGCGGAACGGGGACTTGAAGCTGCGCAGCCGGGTCACCTTGCCGGACTTGGAGTTCCACTCGTTCAGAGCCGAGGTGATCCCGTTCGGGTCCGTGTCGGAAGCGAAGTACACGGTGTCTCCGACGACCGCGAGCACAGTCGAGCCCCAGTCGTTCGGCCGCTCCAGCTTCCGCGATGGCAACTCCTTCTCGTCCGGCAGCGGGAGACTGTTCGACCAGTAGACGGCGCTGCCCCTGGCCCGGGTGTGGTCTGGGTTCTGGGGCGCGGTCGCGAACGCGTACTCGGTCACATCCAGGGAGCCCACCAGGCTCGCGACGTCCGGGATCCGCACGGGACCGAACCCGGGATGGCCGGCGTTCGTGTCCACGGTGACGAGTTCGCTGCCGCCCTCACCGACCTCCAGCAGTGCGACGAGCTGGGTCCCGAATTGCAGTGCTTGCAGGATGTTCTGCTTGCCCGGGATGGTGTGGTCGGTGCCGGGCCCGCCCTTCACCACCCGGCCCTCGAGGTACGGCTGCTGAGGTGCCCGCCCGAGCTGCAACTTGGCGAGATCGATGGTCACCGTGGCCGGGATCCCCGGTCGGGACGGCGTCGGCGTCGGCTTGGGCTTGGTGCTCGGCGTGGAGCTGGGAGTGGCTGAGGGTTTGGGTGACGAGGCGGTCGGGGACGGCCCGGCCGGCAGCGGCGCGGCACCTGTACCGCCCGTAGCAGGGCCGCGCTGGGCCGCCAAGGCGCCACCGCTGACCACTGCCAGTACCGCGGCTGCCGCCACGCCGACGGCAAGCGCACCGTTCTTGTGCTTCACGTTCGGTCGTCCCATCGATTCGTCCCCGTCGGCGATGGGACGACGGCCGGCCCCGATTTGTTCGTCACGAGCCGCGTTTCCGTCTCGTTGCCCCGCTCCGGCGACCCGGTCGCAGGAGCGATCGAGCATAATGCGGGCATGGACCAGCCACCGCGGATCGGCCGGTACTCCCTGGTCCGCCGGGTGGGTGCTGGTGGTTTCGCGACCGTCTGGCTGGCCCGGGACGAGCAGTTGGACGCCGATGTCGCGGTCAAGATCCTGTCCGACAACTGGATCGACGAGGACGACGTCCGCCGCCGGTTCCTGGCCGAGGGCCGGTTCCTGCGCCGGGTCGACTCGCCGCACGTGGTCGGCGTGCACGACATCGGCGAGACCGAGGACGGCCGCCCGTACCTGGTCCTCACGTACGCCGACGGCGGGTCGCTCGCGGACCGGATCAAGGCCGGGCCGCTGGAGATCGACGAGGCCGTCGACGTGATCACCCAGGTGGGCAGCGGGCTCAAGCAGCTACACGCCCGCGGCGTCCTGCACCGCGACGTGAAACCCGCGAACGTGTTGTTCCGCACCGACCCGGCCGGTGATCGCGCGATGCTCGGCGACCTCGGCCTGGGCAAGTCCCTGGAAACCGTGTCCCAGTTGACGATGCCGGGCGGTACTCCGGCGTACGTCGCGCCCGAGCAGGTGATGGGCGACCGGCTGGACCAGCGCGCCGACCTGTACTCCCTCGGCGCGGTCGCCTACGCGGCCTTCACCGGCCAGGCGCCGCACGGCGTGATCAGCCTCGGCGCGGTGATGCGGATCGACGCCCCGCCGCCGTCGATGACCACACTGCGCGCGGACGTCTCGGACGCGATCGACGTGGTGGTCCGGCGGGCCCTCGAGCCGGACCGGGACAAGCGCTGGCCAGACCTCGACAGCTTCCTCAACGCCCTCCGCGAGGCCCACACCACCGGCGAGATCCCCGCCAATCTGGTCCCCGCCGAAGAGCTTTCCGCCCCCGCGAGTCCGGTTGCCGTCGACCAGGAGACCGCCCCCTCGCCGGCCAACGTCGCGACCATCGCCGCCGTCCCGCCCACCGAGGTGGCCCCCGAACCCCGCCGCTTCACCCGGGCCCGCGTGATTGCCGTGCTCGCAGCGGTGGTCCTGGCCGCAGTTGGGGGCTTGGGCGGCTATGCCTTGGTTCTGAGCCGCCCGGTGACAGTCACCGACGACTCTGGGCGGCTGTCGGTGCAGGTGCCGCGGGACTGGGATGAGAAGTCGACCAAGGCGGCGGACGGCTCGAAGGCGCTGCTGGTCAGCCCCGACTCCGCCGGCTGGCAGGCGAACAACGGCGCCTACGGTGTGTTCATGGGCGTGCTGCCGATGTCGACCCTGCCCACGGTGCAGACCGTCACAGCTCCCCAGGGGTGCAAGCCGACAGGCGCGGTTACCGAAGAGGTCGACAAAAGGCCGTCCGTGACCATCGCCTACGACTGCGGCGTGGTGGAGCGCTACTCGAAGCTCTCACAGACGGAGATGCTCCGAGTCCAGGTGCGAGCCCTGGACCCGGAGCGCGACGACGTCCTCAACTCCGCGAAGTATCAGTAGGTACTACGGCACCAGCGAGGTCAGCGACATCACCGACGCCTTGTGGAGGCGGGGGATGACGTTGAGGGTGGCGGGGTCCGAGGCGTAGAGGTGGGAGCCGGACTCGTAGACGAGGTACGCGGTGCCGTTGTACTCGGTGATGCCCTCGGTCATGCTCGGCGCGCGGAAGCAGCTCAGCTGGGCCGCGTCGAGATCCTTCTGACCCCGGCGTACGACGTACAGGTTGCTCCGGTTCCCGCGTCCGTACGACGTGCTGTAGACGAAGTGTTTCGCCGTGATCATCAGGCCCTGCGTCTTGGTCGGCACCTCCCAGGCGCCGGCGACCGTGGTCAGGGTGCCGTCGTCGGCGATCTTGTACTCGTACATCGTGCCGCGGCCGGTGTCATTGAAGGAGCCGGACCACAGGGAGTCGCCGTAGCTGCTCAGGAAGGACGCCGACGCCACCTCGCGGGCGGTGCCCACCTGCGTCAGGTACGGCGTACCGGCGGCCTTCATTGCGTCGCGGAGCTCGGTCAGCCGGTACTTGCGGATGGAGGTGCCGGCGCCGGAGACGAAGGCCCATCCCTTGCTGGTGGTGATTCCCCCGACGTGTGACTCCGCGATGGCGACCACGCCGACGGTGGCGCCGGTGGCCGGGTCGATGCCGTAGATCTGGGAGTCGGCGCCGGTGCGGTACTCGGTGCGCTGACGGTGGTGAGCGCCGCGGCGGTGCTGATGAAGGCGGTCAGGATGGCTAGGGGGCGGGCCATGAGATCCTCTCGGGTTCGGGCGATAACCTTCGGGATGCCTACCCTAAACCGTAAGATCCTTACTGCCCCTCCTTTTGACCGGCATGGGGTCTCGAGCGGGACCGCCGTACCGTAGGGCGCATGTCTGACTTGTCTGCGGCGATCGACCGCGTACTGCCCTCCGTCCGCGCCGACCTCGAGGACCTCATCCGGATTCCCTCGGTCAGCGCCGACCCGGCCCGCGCGGCCGACGTCCAGCGGTCCGCCGAGGCGACCGCCGCCCTGTTCGAGGCCGAGGGCTTCTCGGTGAAGATCGTCCGGGCCGGTGAGGGCGCGCCCGCCGTGATCGCCAAGAAGCCGGCCCCGGAGGGCAAGCCGACGGTACTGCTCTACGCGCACCACGACGTGCAGCCGACCGGCGCGCTGGACGAGTGGACCTCGCAGCCGTTCGAGCCGACCGAGCGGGACGGCCGGCTGTACGCCCGCGGCGCCGCCGACGACAAGGCCGGCATCGCCGCCCACCTCGCCGCCGTACGGGCCTTCGGCAACGATCTGCCGGTCGGCGTGACGGTCTTCGTGGAGGGCGAGGAGGAGATCGGCTCGCCGACCCTGCTGGCGCTGCTGGACGAGTACGCCGACGACCTGACCTCCGACGCGATCGTGATCGCCGACTCCGGCAACTGGGCGATCGGCCAGCCGGCGCTGACCGTGTCCCTGCGCGGCCTGGTCGACTGCTACGTCGAGGTGCGGACGCTCAAGCACGCGGTGCACTCGGGCCTGTTCGGTGGTGCCGTGCCGGACGCGCTGTCGGCTCTGTGCCGCCTGCTCGCGACCCTGCACACGGACAACGGTGACGTCGCCGTCGACGGGCTGCACGCGACCCGCGCGGCCGACCTGGACTACCCGGAGGACCGGTTCCGGGCCGAGTCGAGCGTGCTGGACTCCGTCCGGCTGATCGGCACCGGCACGCTGGTCGACCGGCTGTGGACCCGCCCGGCGATCGCGGTACTGGCCATCGACGCGCCGCGCGTCGCCGACGCGAGCAACACCCTCGTACCGGTCGCCCGGGCGAAGGTGAGCCTGCGGGTGGCGCCGGGTGACGACGCGGTCAAGGCGATGGAGGCCCTGCGCAACCACCTCGAGCAGAACGCCCCGTGGGGCGCCCAGGTCACCGTCACGGATGGCGATCTCGGCCAGCCGTGCAGCATCAACGCCCGCGGTGGCGCGTACGACGCGGCCCGGTCCGCCTTCGCCGCGGCCTGGGGCGTGGAGCCCGTCGACACCGGGATGGGCGGCTCGATCCCCTTCATCGCGGAGTTCCAGCAGGCCTTCCCGCAGGCCGCCGTACTGGTCACCGGGGTGGAGGATCCGGATACCCGCGCGCACGGCATCGACGAAGGCCTGCACCTGGAGGAGTTCGCCAAGGTCTGCCTGGCCGAGGCGCATCTTCTTCAGAACTTGGCATGATCGGTGGGACCGGGCTTTCCGGGCACCCAGGGTTTGGCATAGGTTTCGGCGAGTGAAGATCGCAGTAGTGCGAGAGACCAGACCGGCGGAGCGCCGCGTGGCGCTGGTGCCGGAACAAGTCGTGAAACTCGTCCAGCTCGGCTACGAGGTCGCGGTCGAACCCGCGGCCGGCGAGCGCGCGCTGTATTCCGACGACGCCTACCGCGACGCGGGGGCCGAGGTGGCCTGGGGTGCCGACCACGCGGCCACCGTGGTGGCGTCGGTGCAGCCGCTGGAACGGGAACGCCTGCAACGGCTGCACGCCGGTACGGCGCTGATGTCGTTCCTGCCGACGAACCCGCCGGACGTGATCCGGGCCGCGACCCGGGCCAAGCTGACCGCGTTCGCGATGGAGCTGATCCCGCGGATCTCCCGGGCCCAGTCGATGGACGCGCTATCCTCCCAGGCCCTGGTCGCCGGGTACCGCGCGGCGATCGTCGCGGCGGAACGCCTGCCCAGGTTCTTCCCGCTGAACATGACCGCCGCCGGCACGGTGCCGCCCGCCCAGGTGCTCGTCCTGGGCGCGGGCGTCGCCGGTCTGCAGGCGATCGCCACCGCCAAGCGTCTCGGCGCGGTCGTGAAGGCGTACGACGTGCGCACCGCCGCGGCCGAGGAGATCGCCTCGATGGGCGCCCAGCCGATCGAGCTGGAGCTCGGCACCCTGGACGGACCGGGCGGCTACGCCCGCGAGATGACCGAGGAGCGGGCCCAGTTGCAGCGCGACCTGCTCGCGCCGTACGTCGCGGGCGCGGACGCGCTGATCACCACGGCGGCGGTGCCCGGGCGGACCGCGCCGATCCTGGTGTCGCGGGCCATGGTCGAGCAGATGAAACCCGGCTCGGTCGTGGTCGACCTGGCCTCGGAGTCCGGCGGCAACGTCGAGGGCTCGGTGGCCGGGACCGAGCTGATGATCGGCAACGCGCTGGTCTGGGGTGGCGCGAACGTGCCCAGCCAGATGGCCGGACCGGCCAGCCGGCTGTACGGGCAGAACATCGCGAACCTGATCACCCTGATGACCCGGGATGCCGAGTTCGCCCCGGACTTCAACGACGAGATCGTCCGCGGCTGCTGCGTCACCCACGACGGCAGCGTGCTGCACGAGCCGACCCGCGAGTTGCTGGAAGGACCGATGGCATGACCGAGACCATCGCTTTGCTGACGATCTTCGTGCTCGCGGCCTTCGTCGGCGTCGAGGTGATCAGCAAGGTCAGCTCGACCCTGCACACCCCGCTGATGTCCGGCGCGAACGCGATCCACGGCGTCATCCTGGTCGGCGCGATCATCGTCACCGGCCAGGCGGATTCCGCGCTGGTCGTGGCGGTCGGCCTGCTGGCCGTCGTGCTGGCGACCGTGAACATGGTGGGCGGTTTCGTCGTCACCGACCGGATGCTGCAGATGTTCCGCGGTCCGGCGGGTCGCAAGAAGGAGCTGCACAAGTGATCGCAACCTGGGCCCAGATCGGTTACCTGATCTCGGCGGTCTGCTTCATCGTCGCGCTGAAGGCGTTGTCGTCACCGCGCAGCGCCCGGACCGGCAACCTGCTCGGCGCGGCCGGCGCCGCCCTCGCCGTGGTGATCACGTTCGTCGCCTACAAGCCCGATCACCTGGTGCCGATCCTGATCGCCCTGCTGATCGGCACGGTCGCCGGGGTGGTCGGTTCGCGCCGGGTGCAGATGACCCACATGCCGCAACTGGTGGCGCTCTTCAACGGTGTCGGTGGTGGCGCGGCCGCTCTGGTCGCCTTGATCGAGCTCGGCGAGGTGCGCGACGGCCAGACCATCGCCGCCATCGCGACCGCCTTCACCATCCTGGTCGGCGCGATCAGCTTCTCCGGCTCGGTGGTGACGTTCGCCAAGCTGCAGGAACTGATGACCACCCGCCCGGTCACCTTCCCGGGGCTCCCCGTGCTCTTCGTGGCGGGCCTGCTCGGTGGCATCGCGCTGTCGGCGTGGCTCGTCTCCGACCCGCGCGTGTGGGTCGGCGTCCTCCTCTGCCTGGTCGGACTGGCCGTCGGTGTGATGCTGGTGCTGCCCGTCGGCGGGGCCGACGTACCGATCGTCATCTCGCTGCTGAACGCGTTCACCGGTCTGACCGTGGCCGCGGGTGGCTACGTGCTCGGCAACAGCCTGCTGCTGATCGCCGGAACCCTGGTCGGCGCGGCCGGTACGTTGCTGACCAAGCTGATGGCCGACGCGATGGGCCGCTCGGTCTTCAACATCCTGTTCGGCGCGGTCCGCGGCGGCTCCACCCTGGGTGCCGGGACCGCCTCCGAGCGCCCGGTGATCTCCGGTGGCGCCGAGGACGTGGCGATCCTGCTGGGATACGCCCAGCGCGTGATCATCGTCCCCGGCTACGGCCTCGCCGTCGCCCAGGCCCAGCACACCCTCCGCGACCTGGTCGAGGAGTTGCAGGGCCGGGGTGTGAAGGTCGACTACGCGATCCACCCGGTCGCGGGCCGGATGCCCGGCCACATGAACGTCCTGCTCGCCGAGGCCCAGGTCCCGTACGACCAGTTGCGCGAGATGGACGAGATCAACGGCGACTTCAAGTCCGCCGACGTGGCCCTCGTGGTCGGCGCCAACGACGTGGTCAACCCGGCCGCCCGCAACTCCCCGAGCGCCCCGATCTACGGCATGCCCATCCTGAACGCCGACGAGGCCCAGCGCGTCATCTTCCTCAAGCGCTCCATGCGCCCAGGATTCGCCGGCATCGAGAACGAACTCCTCTACGACCCCCGAACCACCCTCCTCTTCGGCGACGCCCGAGACTCCCTCACCAAACTCCTCGCCGCCGTCAAGAACGTGTGACCGGGGTTGGGGATCGCGTCCAGGAGTTCCTGGGTGTAGGGGGCCTCCGCGTGCTGGATGAGGTGGAGGGGTGATCTGACCGTCGAGAATGTCGCGGATCTCTATGTGGGCAACGCTTTCATGGCCGCCGTGCACGATGCCGACCAGCCGCTGACGTCGCTGGAGTTGCTGGTCGGTGCTCTCCCTTCCCGCGACACCGACGGCACTCACTGCACGCTCCTGGCCGACGCCCTTGGCCTGGCCTCGGGCGCTCTCGTCAACGGCACGGCCGAGTACTTCCCATCAGTCCGAGCGTCCTCCTGGGCGCCCGCCAAGGCCGAGGTCCGGGTCGGTGTGCTGCAACCGGTCTCCGGCGGTGGCGAGGTCTTCGCAAGGCCGAGTCCTCCGACACCCTGACCCTCAAAGCAGCGGGGCGAGCCCGCCCGGGCGGTGATCCGAACCACCGGTGAGATCGATGCCCCCGGCGCCGAGATCACCCGCGACGGCCCGCTCGCCACCCTCACTGGAGCACGCCAGACTCCGTTGTCATCACAGTCACCTGACCGGCAGGTCACTTCAGCCGACAGTCGTGTTACAAGCACTAATCCGTCGGACAATGCACCGCTCCGACCTTTCGATCGCTTTGTGCTGCCCGAAAGTGGCCGATGACAACGTTCCTCCTCCGTCGTTGTCCGTGCGGCACTGATGAACCGAATGGAACACCCAACAAGCAGATATCTGGCGAAATCTCAAGCTTTTGGCATCTTCTGGCCACCAATCCCACCAAGTGGCCACCTCGGACCTGAAGTGGTCTAGTCCGCCGAGCGGAGGATGCGGCGCAACCCCATCCCTGCTGGACGTTTCGGCGTTCCGGGCGCCGGCCCATCGATCTGTGCCGCGATTTCCGCGTTTCCCGCAGAAGCTCGAAGCGGCTTCTGCGTGGTCGCCCGGCGGTCGAAAGTCAGTCGCGTCGTGCCGGCAGGAGGGGCCACCCAGCAGAATGAATAGCAGCTGCATTCTTCACATTTACTACGACCGCATTTCCAGTAATTCAGGGAATTCGGCGAAGCTCAGACCCAGCCGCGTTTTGCGGCGGCTACACCCAACTCGAAGCGGCTGGTGGCGTCCAGGCGCTCGGAGAGGTTGGCGGTGATGCGGCGGGCCGTGCGCAGTGAGATGCCGAGGAGGCGGGCGACCTGCTCGTCCTTGGCGCCGCCGGCCAGCAGGCGCAGTACCTCGGCCTCGTGCGGGGACAGCGGGGTGTTGTTGTCGCGGTCCTCGGGAGCGAACAGTTCCGTGGCGCGGGACCAGTACGAATCGAAGAGGGCGAGCGCGACCGAGACGACTGCGGGGCTGCGGTGGATCACCGCGCCGGCCGTCGGGTTCTCCGGGTCCATCGCCATGATGGCGATCTCCTGGTCGAAGATGAGCAGCCGCATCGGCAGGGTCGGGGTGGCGCGCACCTCGCCGCCCATCCGGTGCAACGTCGCCGCGTAGTCGAAGCCGGGCTTGGACACCGTCATGCTCTGCAGGTAGATGGTGCGCATCTTCAGGCCGCGCTCGAGCAGCGGCATGTCCGGGGAGCCCTCGACCGGGTGGATGGTGTCGTCGATGTGGGCCGGCACCATGCCCCAGAAGGTGTCCTTGGCCTTCATGCCCAGCTCTTCGATCCGGCGGGACGCGTTCGCCCGGCCCTTCAGCACCTCGACGTCGCCGCTGCTGCGCGAGGTGAGCAGCTCGTTGTACTGCTCGGCGATCACCTCCGCCGACGATTCCGCCTGGCGGAGCGCGTTGAGCTGCGTGGTCAGCTCGCCGCGACGGCGCTCGACCAGCCCGGACAGGCCGACCCGCGGGTGCACCGCGTGCTCGGAGTCGGGGTCGGTCCAGGTCGGCACCAGCAGGTCGAGCTTCCGCAGGTGCTCCATGACCTGGAGGACTTCATCGAGCGGCGAATTCAGTCGCGCGGAAATCTGCTCCGGCGTACTGTCTGGATGGCTTAAGAGGGCGTGGTAGACCGCAAAGGTGGCTTCGTCCACACCTAGCGGTTCCAGCACGGCTGTTCACTCCTTCAGCGCTTGTTTGGAACCGACCATATACAGAGTGCGTCGACATTGAGCGCTTGTTTGGGTGGTTCACATTATTCGGAGGAACGTGTCGTGATCAAGAAGTGGCTAAAAGTAGTCGCCGGCGGCCTGATGGTGGCCGCTCTCACCGTGATTCCGTTCGGTGCCGGGACCGTCACCCAGTCCGCCGATCAGCCGGCATCCGATCACTGTCCCGCGATGACGTGTTGGTAGCCCGCGGCCGGTAGCGCGGCGAGGAGCGCCGTAACGGTCCCGTAGACTGTGCCGCGTGGCTCGTGGCGATGGTCGGCTCACTCATGATCTTGACCCGCAGGATCTAGGCCCGCAGGACGCTTGTGGCGTCTTCGGGGTCTGGGCACCGGGGGAAGAGGTCGCCAAACTCACCTATTTCGGGCTCTACGCTCTGCAGCACCGGGGGCAGGAGTCGGCTGGCATCGCGGTCAGCAACGGCAGCCAGATCCTGGTCTACAAGGACATGGGTCTGGTCAGCCAGGCATTCGACGAGGCCACCCTGGCGTCCCTGCGGGGGCACATCGCGGTCGGCCACTGCCGGTACTCGACGACCGGATCGAGCGTCTGGGCCAACGCCCAGCCGACGTTCCGGTCGACCGCGACCGGCTCGATCGCGCTCGGGCACAACGGCAACCTCACCAACACCGGTGAGCTGGCCGCCACGCTCGACGGCAGCGACGACCTCGACCTGGGGCTGGACCTCGAGGTCGAGCACGCCAAGGCGAACGCCAAGCACGGCGCCTCCTCGGACACCGACATCCTCACCTCGATGCTCGCCGGGTACCCGGACCTCACCATCGAGGAGGCGGCCGCCAAGGTGCTCCCGAAGGTCAAGGGCGCCTACAGCCTGATCTTCATGGACGAGACCACCCTGTACGCCGCTCGCGACCCGCAGGGGATCCGCCCGCTGGTGCTCGGCCGGCTGGAACGCGGCTGGGTGATCGCCAGCGAGACCGCCGCCCTGGACATCGTCGGCGCCAGCTTCATCCGGGAGGTCGAGCCGGGCGAGATCGTCGCGATCGACGAGGAGGGCCTGCGCTCCACCCGGTTCGCCGAGGCGGACCCCAAGGGCTGCCTGTTCGAGTTCGTCTACCTGGCCCGCCCGGACACCCAGATCTCCGGCCAGCGGATCCACTCCACCCGGGTCGAGGTCGGCCGCCGGCTCGCCCGCGAGCACCCGGTCGAGGCCGACCTGGTCATCGCGACCCCGGAGTCCGGCACGCCGGGCGCGATCGGGTACGCCGAGGAGTCGGGCATCCCCTACGGCTCCGGCCTGGTCAAGAACGCCTACGTCGGCCGGACCTTCATCCAGCCGAGCCAGACCATCCGCCAGCTCGGCATCCGGCTGAAGCTGAACCCGCTGCGCGAGGTGATCGAGGGCAAGCGGCTGGTGGTCGTGGACGACTCGATCGTGCGCGGCAACACCCAGCGCGCGGTGATCCGGATGCTGCGCGAGTCCGGCGCGGCCGAGATCCACGTCCGGATCTCCTCGCCGCCGGTGAAGTGGCCGTGCTTCTACGGCATCGACTTCGCCAGCCGGGCCGAGCTGATCGCGAACGGCCTGAACACCGAGGAGATCTGCCGCTCGATCGGTGCGGACTCGCTCGGCTACGTCAGCCTGGACGGGCTGATCGAGGCCACCACGGTGCCGAAGGACAAGCTCTGCCGGGCCTGCTTCGACGGCGTCTACCCGGTCGCCCTGCCGAACCCGGAGCACCTGGGCAAGCACCTGCTCGAGCTCCCGGTCAGCACCGACGTCGACGGGCTCGCCACGGTCTCCGGCGGCGCCGGCGCCGCGGACGCGCTGGCCCGGCCCTAAGCAGTTCGGGGCCCGAGCAGTCGGCCCCGGCCAGCCGGCTCTTCAGGAGCCGGCTCTGACCCAAGGAGAAACATCGTGAGCCAGGGCGCCAGCTACGCCGCCGCGGGAGTCGACATCGAGGCCGGTGACCGGGCCGTCGAGCTGATGAAGGAGTGGGTGGCCAAGGCGACCCGCCCCGAGGTGGTGGGCGGCCTCGGCGGATTCGCCGGGCTGTTCGACGCCACCGCGCTGACGGCGTACCGGCGGCCGTTGCTGGCGACGTCCACCGACGGAGTCGGGACCAAGGTCGCGATCGCCCAGAAGATGGACCGGCACGACACGATCGGCTTCGACCTGGTCGGCATGGTCGTCGACGACCTGGTGGTCTGCGGCGCCGAGCCGCTGTTCATGACCGACTACATCTGCACCGGCAAGGTGGTCCCGGAGACGATCGCGCAGATCGTCAAGGGCATCGCCGAGGCCTGCGTCGAAGCCGGCACCGCCCTCGTCGGCGGCGAGACGGCCGAGCACCCCGGCCTGCTGAAGCCCGACGAGTACGACGTGGCCGGCGCCTCGACGGGTGTCGTGGAGGCCGACGAACTCCTCGGCGCCGAGCGGGTCAGGGCGGGCGACGTGGTGGTCGCGATGGCCTCGTCAGGGCTGCACTCGAACGGGTACTCCCTGGTCCGGCACGTCTTCTTCGACCGGGCCCGCTGGGAGCTCGACCGGGAGGTTCCCGAGCTGGGCGGCACCCTCGGCGACACCCTGCTGATCCCGACCCGGGTCTACGCCAAGCACTGCCTGGAGCTGATCCAGGAGCTGAACGGGAACGACGACAAGCCGCTGCACGCGATGTCGCACATCACCGGCGGTGGGTTCGCCGCGAACCTGGCCCGGGTCGTCCCGGACGACCTGGCTGTTCGGATCGACCGGTCCAGCTGGACACCGGCGCCGATCTTCGGACTGGTCGGGCTGCTCGGCGATGTGCCGCTGCTCGAGCTGGAGAAGACGCTGAACATGGGCGTCGGCATGGTCGCGGTGCTCGACCCGGCCGCGGCCGACCGGGCGATCGCAGTACTGGCCGAGCGGGAGATCCCGGCGTGGGTGTGCGGTGAGGTCACCGCGGCCGACGGCCGGACCGGCGTGGAACTCCAGGGCGACTACGCGCACTAAGGCCCAGCCACGGCACAGCCACGCGGGCCGCTGTCGGGCAGGACGAAGGCAGCTCGCGCGCGACGTCGGAGGAACCTCAGATCAGGACCTGAGATTCCTCCGACGTCGTGCTGAGTTCTGCTGCCGGCAAAAAGGCAAGCAAACATCACCTGTAGTGCCGTGTGGTGAAACTCGTCGGCCGAGCACGGGCGATCTGCTCACGCACCTAGGTGCGTGAGCAGATCATCCTGAGTGCTGCTGCAGCTTTACCGACGGGGGTGGTAGTCGTCGGCGTCATCGCCGGCGTCTGTGTCGTTGTTGCCGTTCGCAGATCGGCTGCCGCCCTCGTCGCCGCCGGACAGCTCACGCTTGAGCTGGTCCAAGTCGGTGTCCCAGGTGCGGTACTTCAGGTCGCGTGCGACCTTCGTCTGCTTGGCCTTTGCACGGCCGCGCCCCATAGCGTCGACCCCCTCGCACAAGTCAACCGGGTACGCAGCGTGGCGCCCACGGATCAGTCGTCAGTAATCGTGGTTCTAGGTTACCCGGACCAGGGGACAGACACACGCACCGCCCCCTGACTGGATGCACCGAGAGGTCCGATGACAGGCCGGAAGGCCTGTCCGATCCCCTCAAATCGGCCAGGCCCTCCGCGTCTTTGCCGCCTTTAGCGGTGTTACTTCGCCTCGCGACGTGAGCTTGCCCACAGTCCGGCGATGGTCGGCAGCACGATCCAGACCCCGATCGCGGTCAGCGTCTCGGGCACCATCCCGTGCAGATCACGCTCGGCGATCCGGCCGAAGGCGCCGAACACGTCCAGCCAGTCGGCGTTGGCCTTGAACAGCGCCGGGCCGGCCAGCGCCCAGGCGGTCGGGGCGACGAAGAAGACCAGGATCGCGACCGCGGTCTGGGCGATCACCGCACCGAAGGCGGCACCCATCACGACGTTCAGCGCGGTGGTCAGGTAGGCCCCGGCCAGCGAACCGCCCAGCCCGGCGTACGTCGCTCCGTCGCCGCCGGTGGCACCACCGATGGCGGTGGCGGCCAGCGCGAGCACGGTGGTCGCGGTCAGCACGACGACGCTGAGCACGATCGCCGAGACGAACTTGGCCAGCTGGACCCGGACCCGGCGGGGCGACAGCGTGAAGGTGGTCAGCGCGGTCCGCTGGGTCCACTCGCTCGTCATCGCCATCACGCCGATCACCGGCAGCAACAGCTGGACACCGGTGGAGGCGGCCGCCAGGTAGCTGTCGAAGGCCTGCTGACCGGATTCCATGTGAGTGAGCTGCCAGGTCAGGGCGGCGACGGCCAGCGCCAGGATGGCCAGGATCAGCACCCGGCCGCTCCGGGTGTCGACGGACTTGCGCAGCTCGGTCGTGACGAGCTTGAGGAACGACTGGCCTCGGGCGGGCGGCAACGAGGTGGCGACGGCCGCCCGGTGCTTGCCCGGGGCCGCGGTCGCGGCCGGGGAGGTGATTTCAGTGACTGCCATGGTGATGAGCTCCAGGAGGTAGCAGGAAGAAGAAGGTGATCAGGCGGCGACCGCGGTCGGGCTGGTGAGCTGGAAGAACAGCTCCTCCAGACCGGCGCCGTCGCTCTCGCGCAGTTCGAGGAGGATCTGTCCGGCAGCAGCGGCCGCACGGCCGACCTGCTCGGCGGTGGCGTCGACCCGCAGCGCGCCGTCCTGCAGCGGCTCGAGGCCGAGACCGGCGGCGGTCAGCGCCTCGTTCAGGCCGATCGGGTCGAGCCCGCGGACGAGCGTGCCGCTCCCGGCGAGCAGCTCCTCCAGCGAGCCGTTGGCGACGATCCGGCCACCCCCGATGACGACCAGCTGGTCCACCGTCGCCTGGACCTCGCCCAGCAGGTGGCTGGACAGGATGACGGTGCCGCCGCGCGACGCGAAGTCCTGCAGCAGACCGCGCATCCACCGGATGCCCTCGGGGTCCATACCGTTGGCCGGCTCGTCCAGGATCAGTACCGCGGGGTCGCCGAGCAGGGCGCTCGCGATGCCGAGGCGCTGCCGCATGCCCAGGGAGTACTGCCCGACGCGGCGCTTCGCGGCCGAGGTGAGCCCGACGGCCTCCAGCATCTCGTCCGCGCGGCTGTTCGGGACGCCGAGCAGACCGGCGTTGAGCAGCAGCGTCTCCCGGCCAGTGCGGCCCGGGTGCTGAGCGGCCGCGTCCAGCATGACCCCGACGACTCGCCCGGGGTTCGGCAGTTCGGCGTACTTCTTGCCGGTGATGGTCGCGCGGCCCGAGGTGGGTGGAGTGAGGCCCGTCAGCATGCGCAGGGTGGTGGACTTGCCGGCGCCGTTCGGGCCGAGGAATCCGGTGATGCTGCCTGGCTCGACGGTGAAGGACACGTCGTGGACGGCCGTGGTGCTGCCATATCGCTTGCTGAGGTTCTCGACGGTGATCATGGCCGCAACTCTTCCGTTCGCGACCCCCTCCGCGCATCGACCGACCGGCTGCTCCGACCCCCTACGAAAGTCGTCAGGATCCTGGCCCGACCCCCACCGGAAGAGGGACGAAAGTCAGGGTCGGGGGCAACTACGCTGACGCAATGGGACGGTTGCGGCGCTGGTACGCCTGGTTCATCCGGCGCGCGCCGCGCATCCGCGACCTGATGTTCATCGGCTTCAGCCTGCTCACCATCGTGGCGCAGTCCGCCTCCGGCCGTGCGGGCTGGGACGCCCGGGACTGGTTCGTCCTCTCCGTCGGCATCGTCGCGTCGCTGGCCCTGTGGTGGCGCCGGCGCTATCCGGTGACCGTCACGGTCATCGCGGTACTGGCGCTCGGTGTCGGGCAGATCTTCGTTCCGATGGGCCTCGCGCTGCTGACCCTGGCGATCCGCCGCCGGGACGCCGCGCTCGCTATCCTGAGCGCGGCCGCCTACGTCGCCTATGTCGTCGGCAGCTGGTCCAACAACACCGATCTCTTCGTGCTGCTGTTCACCGGACCGTTCCTGATCGGGACGTGGGTCGCGGTCGGGGCGTACATCGGCGCCCGGCGCGACCTGATGGTCTCGTTGCGGGACCGGGCCGAACGCGCCGAGGCCGAGCGGGAGCTCCGGGCGGAACAGGCCCGGCTGGGCGAGCGGGCGCGGATCGCGCAGGAGATGCACGACGTTCTCGCCCACAAGGTGTCGCTGATCGCGCTGCACGCCGGTGGACTCGAGGTGAACCCGGCCGTCGGCCCGGAGAAGGTGGAGAGTTCAGCGGGACTTATCCGCGAGACCGCCCGGCAGGCGATGGAAGACCTGCGCGAGGTGCTCGGCGTACTGCGGACCGATCAGAGCCTCGACGGCGCCGACCTCTCCCCGGTACCGCGGGCTGCGGACCTGGTCCGGCTCGTCGAGGCGTCGCGGGCGGCCGGGGTGAACGTGACGAGCGAGCTGACGTTGCCCGACGACGTACCGGCTTCCGTGGGGCGCACGGTGTACCGGATCGTGCAGGAGGCCTTGACCAACGTGCACAAGCACGCGCGCGGGGTCTGGACCGAAGTGGTGGTCAAGGGCGCGGCCGGGGCGGGCGTGACGGTGCGGGTGACGAACGTCCGGCCGGTGGCGGCTGATTCACTGTTGCCCGGATCCGGCGCGGGCCTGGTCGGTCTGAGGGAGCGAGTGACCTTGTCCGGCGGGCGGCTGGCGGTCGGACCGACCCAGGACGGCGGCTGGCGGGTCGAGGCCTGGCTGCCCTGGTCCGACGGCAAAGAAGGACAACGATGACGCGGCTGCTGATCGTGGACGACGAGGCGCTGGTCCGGGCGGGACTGAAGATGATCCTGGAGTCGGCCGACGACCTCGAGGTGGTTGCCGAGGCCGACGACGGCGCGGATGCGGCCGCGATGGTTCGCCAGCACCGGCCGGACGTGGTGCTGATGGACATCCGGATGCCGCGGCTGGACGGACTGGCCGCGACCCGGGAGGTCCAGGCGCTGCCGGATCCGCCGAAGGTCGTCGTACTGACCACGTTCGACCTGGACGACTACGTGTTCCGCGCGCTGCAGGCGGGGGCGAGCGGCTTCCTGCTGAAGGACACCCCGCCGCGGGAGTTGGTGCAGGCGGTCCGCGTCGTGGCGGCGGGGGACGCGATGCTGTCCCCAGCGGTGACTCGGCGGTTGATCGGGCACTTCGCGGCCGACCCGCGGACGGATCGGCAGCGGACCGCCCGCGAACGGCTGACCATGCTGACCGATCGGGAGCGGGAGGTGCTGGGCGCGGTCGCGCGCGGGTTGTCCAACGCCGACATCGGCCGGGAGCTGTTCATGAGCGAGGCGACCGTGAAGGCGCACGTCTCGCGGGTGCTGGTGAAGCTGGACGCCACCAACCGGGTGCAGGTCGCGATCCTGGCGCACGACGCCGGCCTGCTGGACAACTGAAACAGGCCCGGAGCCAGCGCTCGCGGGCCTGACAGCGCCGGGAAACGCGCTGGCGGTTCCGGCAGAGGAGTGAACCGGTCGCGCACCGTCGGAGGGGGGTGGGGGTTGACGGCGCGCGACCGGTTTCAGGTCAGCGTCCGCCGGGGGGAGGTGGACGCTGACGGGCTGGAGCATCAGCGGCGGCCGAAGGCCACCCTGCTGGTCCAGATCTTGGCCTTCGCGACCGGGCGACCCGGCTTCGAGGCGTGCCACAACATGTTGCCACCGGCGTAGATGCCGACGTGGTACACGCTGCCGCCACCGCTCTTGAAGAAGACGAGGTCTCCCGGCTTGGCAGCCTTGCGGCTCAGGTGCTTGGTCGCGCTGTACTGCGCACGCGACGTGCGGGGCAGCTTCTTGCCGGCCTTCTTGTAGACGTAGCCGGTGTAGCCCGAGCAGTCGAAGCCCCTCGGAGTGGTGCCGCCGTAGCGGTACGGCGTGCCCTTCAGCTTCGCGGCCTCACGCAGCACCCTGGCCTGGAAGGTCGACGCCTTCGCGGCGGTCGTCCCGTACGGGCCGTAGAAGCGCTTGTGGTTGTAGGCCCAGGTCAGCCGACCCCACGTCAGCTTGTCCATGTAGCCGGTCGGCCGGAGGCCCCACGACCTCTGGAACTTGACCAGCGCCGCGACTGTGGAGTTGCCGAACCAGCCGTCCTGGCGAATGCGCAGGACCTTCTGGATGTACTTGACGGTCTTGCCGGAGTCCCGGAACCGGATCAGCGGCCGGCTGGAGATCGGCGCGTTACCCCGGACCTGACCGGCGGTGAGGGCCTTGGTGGTGCTGGCGGATGCGGCCTGCGGTGCGGTGGCCACGGTGATCGCGGCTCCACCTCCGACGGTGAGGCCGACCGAGAGGACTGCGGCCGCGGTACGCGGTGCGGCCACGGACTTGCTGGCTTTGCGGTGCTTACCCCGAGTGCGCCCAAAGGGCCTCGTACTGGACTCGCTGGAGTGACTGACGACAGCAGGCAGCGCTGTCCGTCCGGCAGTGACGGGCATGGTTGTCTCCCGACGCCTGCGGAGTTAGCTGTCGGGTTCGGGCGGAGAGTCAATAGCCCGGTCCGCTCCCGCGGACTTCACCCCAGGGTTCCGACCACTCACGGTCGAGACCCAACCTCCTGGGTCCCCCACCCCTGCCTTGGTTGTTCGAGGGGAGCATGTGGGCCTGGCAGGGCTCGGCGTTGACACACATGCGGCTCGTTGTATTTGTCGAACCGCCGACGACTGTATAACAGAACGATCACGACGCAAACCCTCAGATCGACAGAGACCCTCCGGAAAGCGGCTGAACGGGTCCCTGACGGCTCAGGGACCTGTGGTGAACAGGTGGTGTCCTGAGCGCGTCTGAGCGTGCCTCAGGCGGGCGCGTAACGGATTCGTGTGACCTCGGTCACATCGACCGGTGGCTCTGTGTGACAACGGGCACAGTGCGTACGCAGGCTCCCCGAGTTCAGCCCCGGCCGAGCAGTTCGAGGAACCGCTCGAGGCCCACGTTCCCGCCTGAGATCACCACGCCGACGCGGTCCGGGAGCGCCTTCATCCGGCCGTTCAGCAGCGCGGCCAGGGCACTCGCGCCACTCGGCTCGACGACGATCTTCAGCCGCTCGAACGCGAACGCCATCGCCGCCCGGATCTCGTCGTCGCTGACCAGTTCGACGCTGTCCACCAGTTCCTTGTTCACCGCGAAGGTCAGCTCGCCAGGGGTGGCGATCGCCTGGCCGTCGGCGATCGTCCGCGGTACGGCGATCTCGATCCGCTTGCCGGCGGCGAGCGATCGGGCGGTGTCGTCACCCGCGGCCGGCTCGACCCCGATCACCCGGATCCCCGGGGACAGGGCGGTGGCGGCCGTCGCGCAGCCGGCGATCAGCCCACCGCCTCCGATTGGGACGAGCAGCGCGCCGAGCGGCCCGACCTCCTCGATCAGCTCCAGCGCGACCGTGCCTTGCCCGGCCATCACGTCGTAGTGGTCGTACGGCGGAATCAGCGTCAGGCCGCGCTCGACCGCGAGCTGCTGGGCAAGAGCCGCCCGGTCCTGGGCATACCGGTCGTAGGTGACCACCTCGGCGCCGTACCCGCGGGTGGCGGCCATCTTCGTCGGCGGCGCGTCCGTCGGCATCAGGATCACCGCGCTGGTGCCGGCCAGCCGCGCTGCCAGCGCGACCGCCTGGGCGTGGTTCCCGGACGAGTACGCCGCGACGCCGCGTGCCAGTTGGTCCTCGGTCAGCCGGCTGATCGCGTTGAACGCGCCGCGGAACTTGAACGCCCCGATCCGCTGGAAGTTCTCCGCCTTGAGGAAGACCTCGGCGCCGACCCGGTCGTTCAGGGTGCGCGAGGTGAGGACGGGCGTACGGTGTGCGGTGCCTGCGATCCGCTCCGCCGCGGCGCGGATGTCGTCGAGAGTCAGCTCAGCCATACGCAGACGCTACTTGGCCCGGCGATCTTCGTAGCATCGCGATGTCAAGGGCGCGGAGTCGGCTCCGTACTGATGACGAGAGGTTCCCGAACCGGGAGCCGACGGCTAAGGAGACATCGTGAAATACCTACTGGTCCTGAACATCAATCCCGACGTGCTGGCGGCGCTGAGCGAGGACGAGCAGCAGGCGATCTTCAGCGGCCACGAGAAGTTCATGGCTCTGGTGAAGGAGTCGGGCGAGTTCCACAGCACGGTCGCGCTGGCCGAGCCGGCCAAGACGGCGGTGGTGAAGGTTCGCGACGGCGTGCCCGCGGTGACGGACGGGCCGTTCCTGGAGGCCAAGGAGTTCCTGGCCGGCTACTACCTGCTGGACTGCGCGACCCCCGAGCGGGCCCACGAGCTGGCGGCGATGATCCCGGACGCGAGCATCGAGGGACTCGGCGTCGAAGTACGGCCGGTCGTCTTCGAGGTCGGTCTCTGAACGACGGAACCGGCAGGAGCTCCGCTGGGAGGTCCTGCCGGTTCGGGTGACGCCGCTTCAGGAGGTCTGGTCGTCGACGTTCGCGTCGGCGGCGTTCTTCTTGATCGACTCGATCCCGTTGAGCGCGGATGAATGGAGCCGAGCCCGGACCGCGGTGATGTGGGTGTCGCGGGAGACCGGGCCGTCGAAGCGCAGCCGGTCGTAGGCGGCGAACTCGGGCTCGAGTTCGTCCAGTTCGTCGACGAGGGGCTTCAGGTCGGCCGGATTGGTCGTCGCGTCGATGGCCCGCATCAGTTGGTCCTTGCGCTGGATGGTGGTCGGCGTCACCGAATGCAGGCAGACGTACTGCCCGCTCAGGTATGAGTCCCACTCTTCGTTGCCGGCGGCAACGTCAGACCACTGGCCGACGAACCACTCACGGAGGCCTTCGCCGTGCTCGTCCGCGAGTGCGAACAGGTCGGCCGGGACCATCTCGGCGCCGTCCGAGCGGAGGTAGCCCGGCATCGGCAGTTCGCCGTCGAGCATGAGGCGCCGGACCGCCTCGACGTCACGACCCTGCTCAGCGCAGAGCTCCTCGAGAACCCTGAATTGCCTTGTCACATAGGCGTCGTCGGCCCGGCTCATCGGGTGGACACCGTTGATCTCCAGGTAGCGCTGCCGAAGTTCTTCTCTGCTCATGGCCGCAACGCTAAGCCCGTGATGCTTCGGTGGCCGGCGAACTGTGGCCGCCAACTGTGGCTGGGGAACTATGGGCGTTCGGCGCCGGGCCAGGGGCCGGGTGGTGGGCCGTCGGCGTCCGGGCGTTCCTCGTCGACCGACTTGTACTGGCGGAGGCCGCGGGCCTCGTAGTTTGCCAGGGCGTAGGGGCCGTCGAGGGTGTTGGTGTGCAGCCAGACGCGGGTGACCGGTTCGAGTTCGGGGTGACGGTCGGGCATCGTCCAGGCGTGTAGCAGCCCCGCGGTGAGAAGGTGGCCGCCGATTCCGCGGCCGATGAACCCCGGCAGCAGTCCGAAGTTCTCCACCTCGACCTCGGTGCCGTCCGCCTTCAGCGCGATGTAGCCGGCGGGCGTACCGCCGACCCAGGCCACCCAGGTCTCGAAACCGGGTCGGCTGAGGTGCTCGACCCAGCGGGACCAGGTCCAGGTCAGCTTCTCGGTCCAGTGCCAGTCGCCGCCCACCGATGCGTAGAGGAAGCGGCTGAACTCAGGGGAGATCTCCTCGACCCGCCTGATCTCCAGGGGTTCTTCGGGAAGTCGCGCCGGCACGATCTCGTCCGCGCTGGTCATCTCCAGGTAGGTGACAGTGCTGACGACCACTACTTCTTCTCCTCTTGCAGATCGGTCAGTACTCCGCGGATGCCGGCCACGACCAGGTCCATCCCCAGCGAGTAGTAGCGATCTGTCGAGGACGGGCAGATCAGGGTATCCGCGGCGGCAGAGATCAGCGGGTAGCGCCTAGGGGGCAAGGCTGCCAGAGCCGCGCGCTTGACCCGGAGTGCGTCCTCCCGGGCGATCGGATCCGTGTCCTCGTTCGCGCCCGGCTCGGTCGTCACCAGGGTGATCAGCGAGCACAGCGACTGCCGGCCCACCTCGGCCGCGTCGTCGACGGAGAAGCCGCCCGAGGTGAGCAGTTCCATCGTCCGCTCGGCCATCGCCAGGCCCGCCTCGGACACCAGGATCCGGTACAGCGTCAGGTCGGCCGCCTTCGGATGCGGTCGGAGCGCGTCGACGAAGGCGGTCAGGACGGCCCGGAGCTGGAGATCCCAGCGGTCGTCGTTCGGCTCCGGCAGCCGGATGTCGGCCAGCAGCCGGTCGCCGATCGCGGCGAGCAGGTCGTTCTTGTCGCTGAAGTGCCGGTAGAGCGCCATCGGGGTGACGTCGTGGAGCTGGGCCAGCCGCCGGATGGTGACCGCGTCCAGGCCTTCGGCATCGGCGATCTCCAGCGCGGTCGCCGCGAGCTTGTCCGGGTCGAGCCGCTTAGCGGTCTCCTTGCTGATCGTCGCCACGTTGACAAGTTTACAACGTAGACCTAGCGTGTACTAGGTACGCATACGGCGTATACATACAACGTAGACAGATCTCCTGTGAGGTAGTCATGCGACGCAGTCCCTGGGCGACACTCGCGGTGTTGGCCCTAGCGCAGTTCATCGTGGTGCTCGACGTGACGATCGTGAACGTCGCGCTGCCTGAGATCCAGGCGGACCTCAACTTCTCCCCCGACTCCCTGCAGTGGGTGATCAACGCGTACACCCTGTTGTTCGGCGGCTTCCTGCTGCTGGGCGGCCGGATGGCGGACCTGCTCGGCCCCCGCCGGGTGTTCATCGCCGGCCTGCTGCTGTTCGGCGCCACCTCGCTGATCGCGGGCCTCTCGAACTCGCCGGAATTCCTGATCGGCGCCCGCGCAGTACAAGGTCTCGGCGGTGCTCTGCTGTCACCGGCGGCGCTGGCGATCCTGACGGTCACCTTCGCCCACGGGCGCGAGCGGAACATCGCGATGGGTGTCTGGGGTGGTCTCGCCGGACTCGGCGGCACCCTCGGCGTCGTGGCCGGCGGCCTGCTGGTGGATTCGCTCAGCTGGCAGTGGGTCTTCTTCGTCAACGTGCCGATCGTGATCGCCCTGGTCGCGGTCATCCCGGTCTTCGTCCGCGATACCCGGCACGGTCAGAACGGCAACCGCGCCTTCGACACCGCGGGCGCAGTACTCGGGACCGCAGGTCTGCTGTCGGTCGTGTACGGCGTAGTGCGGTCGGAGCCGAAGGGGTGGGGTTCGGCCGAGGTGATGACCTTCCTGGTTGGCGGTGTGGTTCTGCTGGCTGCCTTCGTGATGGTGGAGGCGCGGTCGAAGGCTCCGCTGGTTCCGCTGCGGTTGTTCCGATCACGGGCGCTCAGTGTGTCCAGTGGTTCGCTGGCGCTGAACGGCGCGGGGTTCCTCTCCATGTTCTTCCTGACCGCGATCTACCTGCAGCAGGTGCGCGGTGACTCGGCGCTCGAGGCGGGCGTGCACTTCCTGCCGATGGGTGGCGCGGCGATCCTCGGCGCGGCGATCGCGTCGCAAATGGTCCAGCGGGTCGGCACCCGAACTGTGCAGTTGACGGGAGCAGTGCTCAGTGTTGTGGGGTTGTTGCTGCTGTCGCAGGCTGACGCGACGGGTAGCTACGCGAGCCAGTTGCTGCCTGGGCTGATCATCTTCGGCTTCGGCATCATCGGAGTCGGCGTGCCCGGGCAGATCACCGCGGTCTCCGAGGTCGAGCACCACGAGGCCGGCGCAGCGTCCGGTGTCGTCAACGCGATGTACCAGGTGGGTGGCGCGCTCGGTCTCGCGATCGTGACCACGCTGTCGATCACCCGTACTACGGACGCTCTGGCGCACGGAGTCGCCCAGCAACAGGCTCTGGTGGACGGCTTCCAGCGAGGCCTCGTGGTCGCCGCCGGCTTCGCCGCAGCCAACGTGTTCCTGACTCTCGCGTCGCCGCAACTGCAGCCCGACGCCGAAACCATCACCGAAGCCGCCGTCGCTGCCTGAACCCCCGGGCCAGCTGGCCTGCGCTTTCTGCGGGTCCTCCTAGAGCACTTGACCTGCCGAGCCTGCCTAGAGTGGGCGGATGATCCCCGCTGCCTTCGCCTCGACCATCATCGAGCGCGAAGGCAGCGTCGGTCGTTCCTGGATCGCTGCGCTGCCAGGCCTTGTCGAGCGCTACCTGTCCCTCTGGTCCTGCATGGTGGAGGGTCCGTGGACGCACGGGCAGGTCGACCTGATCGTGCCGGTCGACCGCGGGCTTTCGGTGTTGATGACACCGCGACCTTGATGCATGGGGATCTGCATTTCGCCAACGCGCTGCGCTCGGATCGTGAACCCTGGTTGGCGATCGACCCCAAGGGCTACGCGGGGACGGCCGCCTTCGACGCCGCGACGATCGCCGAGGTCGACCGCGATCTCGCAGTACGGGCGACGCAGGCTCGCATGGTGAGCTCAGCCTTCTGGGAAAGGCTGCATGGCCAACCGCGGATGGGGATTGAGACGGCTGATCGGATCGCTGCGGATTGGTTTAACGGTTGGCTGTGTAGATCGCGGCGGTGGAGGCCAGGCGGCCGGGTGGGTCCCACGTGGTTGAGGTGACGTTGGTGAAGCCTGCTGTGGTGAGTTCGGTGGCGAGGTTGGTGGGTGCCCACTTCTGATGGACGGCGATGAGCAGCCGGCCGTTCGGCTTCAGGATGCGGCGGATCTCGGCGTACGCGGCCGGCCGGTCCTCCCAGAGCTGCACGTTGTTGACCGACAGGACCACGCTCGCCGACTGCTCCGGCTGGTGCGTGTCGCCGGCAGCCCCGCGGACGAGTTGCACCTTCCCGATCTCCACCAGGTCGGAGCACCGCTCCCGCGCGGCCAGCAACATCGTGTCCGAAGGATCGATCCCCACCACGATCCCGCTGTACTTCGCCGCCGCCCGCAGGCCCACTCCAGGCCCGGGCCCGAGCACCACCACATGCTCCTTCGACTGCAACCCCGCCAGCTTCACCAGGTGCTTCTCGATCGGCCCGTTCCCCCGAACCATCAACCACCCGCCGACCCGCCCCAACACCCCCTCAGGCAGCCCGAACCCCTTCCGCACCAATTCACCCATACCCAATCTCACCACGCCTTGCCCCGGGAAGTGGACAACCCGCAGGTGTTGGGCCTCTGACGGCGGCTCAGCCGACCCAGGTCACGTCGAAGATCCTCAGCACGCTGTTCTGGTCGTCGACATGGAAGGACAGCAGACCGAACTCACCGAACAAACTCTGACGGAACTCGGCTGGTCGAGGTAGAGGGGCTGTGCCTCCCAGGGAGCGTCCACCAGCTTGCTGACCCGGTCGACCAAGGCGTCGAAAGCCGTCGGCGGAAGTCCTTGCAGCTGTGCCAGTGCGGACGCGTGGAACTCCACGCGGTAGGTCACTGCCGATCGGCCCAGCCGGGAAGGACGTGATCGGCAGGCACGAACTCATCGGTGCGGTTCTCACGGACGGCCTGAGCAGCCTCTTCGAAAGCTGGATTCGAGTAGGCGACGGCCCGGAGATGCCAGATGTGCAGTACTTCGCGCAACTGCTGGAACCGCCAGACTTCATGCGCGGCCTCGAGCGCACTGTGATATTCGCTCAAGAACTGCTCGTGCCACTGCTCCGGCAGCGCGCGCAGGATCTCCGCCGGATCATCCGGTGACCCATGTAACGGCTGAGCAGTCATAGCCTCAGGCTACCCCGTGGGCGACTCGGTCTGCCGTCGTTTGTCCACAGCCCCGGTCACTGGCGGGTCGCGGGAAGGTGGGGGCGTTGAGGGGGGCGTTGGGGGGCAGGTTGAGGGGGTCGGTGATGACGTGGGGGGTGTTGTTGTAGGTGGTGTTGGCGTCCATGTAGATGTTGACGTGGGCCAGGCGGGCCAGGTCGGTGGTGTTGGGTAGGGCCATATGGCCGGTGTAGCTGTTGTGGAAGGTGCAGTCGCCGGCGCGGAGGGGGACCGTCACGCGGGGGAGCCAGCGGAGTGAGGGGTCTACTTCGAAGAGGTCGTCCTCGGAGTGGAGGTCTTGCGGGCGGAGGCCTGTGCGGTTCTGGGTGCCGGGGAGGAAGGTCATGCAGCCGCGCTCCGGCGGTACGTCGACCAGCGCGATCCATGCCGACAGGGACTGCCGGTCGTTCGCGTGCGGCCAGTACGGGCGGTCCTGATGGAACTCGGTCGCCGCGTTGTTGTGCGGCTCCTTCACCAGCATCTGGTCGTGCCAGATCCGCAGCGGGATGCCTGCCAGTTGCTCGGCCACCGCGGCCAGTCCCGGGTGCAGGGTGAGCTCCCGGATGGTCTCGTCACGCTGCCAGACGTTGACGAGCTGGCTGAAGACCCCGCCTTTCTCGAGGCTCTCGGCCCGGTGCTGTTCCAGGTACGCCGCCGCAGCGCCGCGGAAGTGCTCGACCTCCTCCGGCTGCAGGACGCCACGGACTCGGACGAATCCGTTCTGCCGGTAGGAATCGACGAGCTCGCCCGGGATACGGCCGGCGCTGTCGAGATCGGACTCCGTGGCCAGGGATGCTGTTTTCTCCATGAATCCAGACTGCTCGGCGATCGCGGCCAGAGGCTAGGCCGATCGCGGCAAGCACTCGTACGATCACGACATGCCGGAGACTCTGCACGAGCACGCGTTGTTCGACGGGCGGCCGGTGTTCGGTGGGATCCACGAGTTGAGCGCCGACGTCGCCGCGCACACCCATGACTTCGTCGAGATCGCCGTTGTCGGGCCGGGGCGAGGTCGCCACCTGACTAGTCGAGGCGAGCGACGGCTGCGGCACGGCGAGGTGATCGTGCTGCGGCCCGGCGCGTGGCACTCCTTCACGGGGTGCGTCGAGCTGACGGTGGCCAACTGCTGCATCTCCACCCAGGCCCTGCGTGCCGAGTTCGCGGCGCTGCGGGACATCCCGATGTTCCGTCGGCTGCTCTGGACCGATCCCGTCGCGGCCGGAGCACACGGCGTCCACGTGGCATCCGTCGGCGCGGCTGCGGCGACGGAGGCGATCGCCGCGATCACCGACCTGAACCTCACCGGCCGTACCCCGGGCCGCGTACTCGGCCGCCTGGTCACCGTCCTCGGCGTTCTGGCGGACGCCCGGGACGCCCACGAGCGGCGGAGCAGGAGTGGAGAGCGGGGCAGCGGGCCGGGGCGGAGTGCAGGCGGTGCCCACGGCTCGGCGGGTGGTGAGGCGTTCGTTCATCCTGCGGTTACCGATTGCATTGCCCGGATCGAAGCCGAGCCCGCCCAGCCGTGGCGGTTGGATGAGTTGGCCAAGGCCGTGAGCCTCGATCCGGCCTACCTCGGCCGGCTGTTCCGCAGGTCGGTCGGTCTCTCCCCGCTGGACTTCCTCGCCCGCGTCCGCTCCGAGCACGCTGCCGCGCTGCTGACTCGCACGCAGCTACCGGTCGCGCGCGTCGGCGCCACGGTCGGCTGGCCCGACCCCACGTACTTCGCCCGCCGCTTCCGCACGTTGTCCGGTCTCACGCCCAGCGAATATCGCCGGCGCAGTGTGGAGTCGTCGGTAGGATCGCCAGCCCATGGACCCCACCGGAACACCCGAGATGATCGCCATCCCGTCGGGCCGGGTGACCCTCTCCGACCGGCGGACCCAGCGGACCTGGGCGGTTGACCTCGCGCCGTACGAACTCGCCGCCGCGCCGGTGACGCAAGCGCAGTACGAGCAGGTCCTCGGTGAGCGGCCGAGCACTGCGGTCGGCGGGTATCTGCCGGTTGAGAGCATGCCGTGGCTGGATGCGGTCCGCTTCTGCAACGCGCTGTCGCAGAGCGAAGGTCTCACTCCGGCCTACCGCATCGAGGGCGAGACCACCGAGTGGGAGCAGGCTGCCGACGGCTACCGCCTGCCGACCGAGGCCGAGTGGGAACACGCCTGCCGAGCCGGTACGACGGCCGCGCGGTACGGCGAGCTCGACGAGATCGCCTGGTATCGCGGCAACTCGGACGAGCGGATCCACGAAGTACAGGGCAAGCTGCCCAACGCCTGGGGTCTCTACGACATGCTCGGCAACGTGTGGGAGTGGTGCTGGGACTTCTACGACCCCGAGGTCTACGGCACCTATCGCGTACTGCGCGGCGGCGGGTGGTTCGACGAGCCGTGGAGCTGCCGCGCGTCGGTCCGCCGCCGGACCCACCCGACCTCCCGACTGGACGACCTCGGCTTCCGCCCGGCCCGCTCGCTCACCGTGTGACCCCGGGGTAAGAGGTGTGACCCACGGCATACCAGGTCGCCAGTCACATTCGCCCGAGTCGATCCGTCGGCCAAGCAGAGACGGATTCTCCAGCAGACGGACGAAAGAGGTCGTGTGATGACATCACCCATCCTGGTCACCGGCGGTACGGGAACACTCGGGCGGCTCGTGGTCGCCCGGCTCCGGGACGCCGGTCGCGACGTACGGGTGCTCAGCAGGCACGCCAAGGATGTTGCCGACGGCATCGAGTACTACGCCGCCGACCTGGCCACCGGCGAAGGGGCCGAGGCGGCGCTCGCGGGCGTCGAGGTCATCGTGCACTGCGCGGGCAGCTCCAAGGGCGACGACGACAAGGCGCGCAACCTGGTCAAGGCGATCAAGAAGGCCGGCACGTCGCCGCACATCGTGAACATCTCGGTCGTCGGCGCCGAGCGGACGCCGATCGCCAGCGGGATCGACCGGACGATGTTCGGCTACGTCGGCGCGAAGATGGCGGCGGAGAAGATCATCGCCGAGTCCGGGCTGCCCTGGACGACGCTGCGGGCCACCCAGTTCCACGAGCTGATCCTGCTGATGGCCCAGGGAATGGCGAAGCTGCCGGTGCTCCCGATGCCGACCGGCACCAGCGCTCAGCCGATCGCGGCGGCGGAGGTGGCCGACCGGCTTGTCGAGCTCGCGCTGGGCGAGCCCGCGGGCCTGGTCGCCGAGATCGGCGGACCGCGGATCTACCCGATGGCCGACCTGATCCGCGACTACCTGCAGACCGTCGGCAAGCGTCGCCCGGTGCTGCCGATCCGGCTGCCGGGCAAGGCCGCGAAGGCCTTCCGTGCAGGGGCCAACCTGACCCCGGACCACGCAACCGGCCACGTGACCTGGGAGACGTTCCTGGCGAACCAGCCGGCGGCCGCCGCCCGTTCCTAGTTCCCTAGCTCAGTGGATAGGCGACGTAGGCGAACCGAGTGCTGTCAGGGGACCAGCTCGGAACGTTCATGGTCCCCTGACCGCCGAACAGCGTCACCAACTCCCGGATCCGGCCGTCGGCGTCGAGCAGCCTCAGCCGGACGTCCTCCACATCGGCGGGATGCCCGAGCGTGCCCGGCGGGAAGCTGACATAGGCGACGACCGATCCGTCGGGCGCCTGGTGCGGGAACCAGTTGACCCGCTCGTCGTGGGTGAGCTGCTCGAGCGTGCCGCCCGAGATCCTGAACAGCTGCGCATGACCCGGCACGGACGACGCCCGCTCGGAGTTGAAGTAGATCCACTTCCCGTCCGCGCTGTACTCCGACCCGTCGTCGGCGTACTCGTCGTCGGTGATCTGGGTGTCCGATCCACCGGCGGCCGGGATCGTCCACACGTTGGTGATCCGCCTACCGTCGGGCAGAGCCTCCAGCCCGATGTAGGCCAGCGTGCTCCCGTCCGGCGAGATCCCGTGCAGATAGTGGTGGAACTGTTGCCCACGGTCGTTGCTCACCCGGCGCGGAGCTCCGCCCGCCAGCGGTACGGCGTACAGGTGGCCGTCCTCGGCGGAGACGTAGATAGTCCGGCCGTCGGGGCTGAGCACGTGGTCGTTGTTGATCGCCGGCACGCCGCCGAGGTCGATCTCCTCGAGCTCGGTGCCTCCGGCAACGGGGATGCGGAACAGCCGGCCGTCACCATTGATGATCAGCCAGTCACTGTCCGGACTCCAGTTGGGCGCCTCGAACAACAATTCCGTCGAACTGAGGACGAGCCGCTGCTCGCCGGTCCCGACGTCGATGACGAAGAGCTCTGCTCGCTGACCCGGGCGAAGAGTACGTGGCATAGCTCGAAACCTATCCGAGCCGCCGGAGCCGCGGTTACGCTGGCCAGGCTGGTTCACTGGATTCCTCGAGCTTCCTGTGGGGGCGGCGAAGAGGCGGGCCCGAAGGCTGGCTAGATGAGCAAACCCACCATCCTGACCGTCGACGACGATCCCATGGTGTCTGCCGCGATCTCGCGGGACCTGCGCAACCGTTACGGGGACGACTACCTCATCGTGCGGGCGAACTCCGGTGCGCAGGCACTGGCTGTGCTGACCAAACTCGCCCTGCGTAACCAGCCGGTCGCGCTCATCGCTGCAGACCAGCGGATGCCGGAGATGACCGGCATCGAGATGCTGGAGCAGGCGCAGACCCACGCACCCGGTGCGAAGTACCTGCTACTCACCGCGTACGCCGACACCGACGTCGCGATCAAGGCGATCAACGACATCGGCCTCGACTACTACCTGCTCAAGCCCTGGGATCCGCCCGAGGACCGGCTCTTCCCGGTCATCGACGACCTGCTCGACGACTGGCGGCAGGCGAACCCGGACCACACGTCCGACGTACGGGTGGTCGGCAACCGCTGGTCCGACCGCAGCCACGAGGTCAAGACGTTCCTGGCCCGCAATTACGTGCCGTACCACTGGTACGACGTCGAGCGTGATCCCGAGGCGCAGCGGTTGACCGGCCTCGCCGAGGCGGCGGCGGGTGATCTGCCTCTGGTGCTGCTGCCCGAGGGGGACACGCTCCGGTCGCCGACGACGCTCGATCTCGCGGGCGCACTCGGTCTGCGGACCAGGGCCGAGCAGCCCTTGTACGACGTGTGCATCGTCGGCGGTGGTCCGGCGGGGCTGGCGGCTGCCGTGTACGCGGCGTCCGAAGGGCTGAGCACCGTCATCGTGGAGCGTGAGGCGCCCGGGGGACAGGCCGGGCAGAGTGCGTCGATCGAGAACTACCTCGGGTTCCCACGCGGGCTGACCGGCTCCGATCTCACCCAACGGGCCGTCGCCCAGGTCTCCCGGTTCGGCGCGGAGATGGTGCTCGCCCGCCCGGTGGTCGGCTTCGAGAACCGAGGGCCGGTGCATGCCGTGCTCTTCGAGGGCACTGGGGAGATCGAGGCTCGCGCGCTCATCGTGGCGACCGGTGTCTCCTATCGGCGGCTGGTCGCGCCGGGGCTCGAGGAGCTCACCGGTCGCGGCGTGTACTACGGCGTGAGTGCGAGTGATGCCGGCCAGTGCGAGGGGGATGACGTCTACCTCGTCGGTGGCGCCAACTCGGCCGGGCAGGCGGCGCTCAACCTCGCGCGCTATGCGAAGCGCGTCGTACTGCTGGTCCGTGGCTCGACGCTCGAGGACACGATGTCGCGCTACCTGATCGACAAGATCGCCTCCATGCCGAACATCCAGGTGCGATGCCGCAGCGAGGTGGTGGGGTGTCGTGGCGAGGGTCACCTGGAGGCGCTCACGCTGACCGACCGGGATTCTGGCCGGGTCGAGGAGGTGGAGACGAGTTGGCTGTTCGTCTTCGTGGGCGCGTCGCCCCGGACCGACTGGCTGGGCCCTGACGTGATGCGGGACGACAAGGGGTTCGTGGTGACGGGCCAGGATCTGTTGCTGCGGGATGCCTGGCGGTTGCCCAGGGCACCTTTCGCCCTGGAGTCCAGTGTGCCTGGGGTTTTCGCGGCCGGCGACGTACGGCTCGATTCGATGAAACGGGTCGCCTCCGCCGTGGGCGAGGGCGCGATGTCGGTGTACCTCGTGCACCGCTACCTGGCGATGGTGTGATCATGCGCGTCGACGATCTCCGTGGACTCGGCCTTTTCCACGGGCTGGACGACCTACAGCTCGGGCAGCTGATCGAGGGCGGCACCGAAGTACCGATCGAACCGGGCGTCGAGCTGTTCCGCGAGGGTGAGCACGCGGAATACTGGTGGGTGCTGGTCGACGGCGCTCTCGACCTCGTGCGGCACGTCGGCCGTGAGGACTCGGTCGTCGGGCGGATGGACGTGCCGGGTCGCTGGGCAGGTGGGTTCAGAGCCTGGGATGAGCGCGGTGTCTACCTCGCGACTGGTCGTGGGGTCTTCGAAGGGCGAGTACTGCGGGTGCCGGCACAGGTGTTGCGTGAGCTGACTGACTCGTGGTTCCCGCTCGGAGGACATCTCATCCAAGGTGTGTATGGCACAGCACGGTCCATCGAGGCGACCGTTCGGCAGCGCCAGTCCCTGGTCACACTCGGAACTCTCGCGGCCGGGCTCGCGCACGAGATCAACAACCCAGCAGCTGCCGCGGCGCGTGCGGCAGACTCGCTCGAGGGCGCCTGCCAGACGCTGATCACCTCGCTCGACCGGCTGGCGCAGGGAGAGATCTCGGCGACGCAGTTGGCCGCACTCGACAAGCTGCGCCGGGAGATCAAGCCCCAGGCCGTCGGACTCGATCCACTCGACATCGCCGACCAGGAGAACGCGATCGCGATCTGGCTCGCGCGCCACGGGGTGGAGCGGGACTGGATGATCGCGCAACCGCTGGCAGCTGCCGGCGTCGACCTCGCCTGGTGTGAACGCGCTGCGGCCGTGCTCGATGTGGACAACCTCGAGCCTGGGCTGGAATGGGTGGCGAGCACCATTGCCACAGCGACCTTGCTGTCCGAGGTGAAGGTCTCGACCCGGCGCATCTCCGACCTGGTCGCGGCCGTTCGGTCGTACTCGCAGATGGACCGCGGCTCACTCCAGCCCACGGATGTGGAGGCCGGGCTGGAGAGCACCCTGGTGATGCTCGGCCACAAACTCCGCGACGGCGTCGAAGTGGTCCGCGATTATGGCGAACTCCCACGGATCGAGGCGTACGCAGGTGAGCTCAACCAGGTCTGGACCAACCTGATCGACAACGCCGTCGACGCCATGGACGGTGTCGGCAAGATCCACATCGCCACCCGCGCCGAAGGCACCGACGTCATCGTCCTGATCACCGATACCGGTCCCGGCATGTCCCCCGAGGTAGCAGCCCGAGCCTTCGAAGCCTTCTACACCACCAAGGACGTCGGCAAAGGCACCGGCCTAGGCCTCGACATAGCCCAACGCATAATCACAGAACGCCACGGCGGCACCATCACCATCCTCCCCACCCCCACCGGCACCACCCTCCAAGTCACCATCCCCATCCGCCAGAACTCTCACCGCTGATTCGCCCCGCCTCGCGTGCCTGACGGTTAGTGGTGGAGGCCGCCGGCGGCTACGTGGATGAAGACTGCGGCGACCTGGTCGGGGGTGGTCAGGAGGTCTACGTAGCCGCCGATGGGTTCGATGGCTTTGCCGACTACTTCGGCTGCTTGGCGGTCGCCGAAGGCCACCACGCTGAGTTGGACCGGGCGCTTGGGGTCTTGTGCCGCTTGGAGTCTCGTGGACAGCTGGCCTGCGGAGGCTCCGCCGGGATCGTCCTGGTTGCGGCCGTCGGTGAAGACCATCACCTGGTTCGGTACTCCGGGCCGGTAGCGGTCGCGCGCGCTGGTGTACGCGGCCAGGATCGTGTCGTGGAGGCCGGTCCCCGTGGGTCTCGCGTTCATGGTGTTCAGCGCGGTGGTCAGTGCCCGCCGCTGACCGGGGCTCAGCATCGCCTCACGGAGTAGTTCGCGATGATCGCTGGTGCCCTGGAGTCTCACGCCGAATTCCCACAGGCCCAGCCGCGCATCGTCGGGCAGCATGCCACCCAGCGATCGCACACCCTCGCGCACCAACCCGATCAGGGGAGTGGTCGAGCCGGGTGCGGGTTTCGCCATCGAGCCGGACACATCGACCACGATGAGCGCATCGGTACGCCGGTCCTGCGCGTACCACGTGGCGAAGACGTGATCGACGTGGTGACCACCCAGGACAGGCAGAGCCTTCGCGAGGTTCGTCGTGAGCAGGCCGGCGTTCGGCGTCGCAGTACCGTTGGCGTCGCGTAGATGCGCCATGGCACGGGCCTCTGCGGCGTCGTCTCCGCTGAGCGCCGCCTGCAGGCGCTTCAGGCCAGCCACACTCTTGGGGTCCGCAAGTCCTGTTGCGGTGGGCTGCCAGGTGTAGCGGAGCATGGCTGCGAAGTCACGTCCCGGCAGGGCGCTCCGGCCCGGCACAGGCGCTCCCGCCAACGCGTACTCGGGTACTAGACCGACCTCGCCGGCCTTGGTCCGCAGTACTTCGCTGGAAGCTGTCACAGTGCGAGTGCTGCCACGTGCCCGGGACAGCCACAGCGCAGACGCGTCCATGTCCTGGGCCTCCCAGACAGCCTCCGCCACGGCCCCAGTACCGACAAGGCCGTCACCTGACCCAGCAGGATCCCGTACGACGAGCCGCACCGTCCGGGCGTCCACCAGGTTCGCAAGCGCCATCCACGAACCACCGGCCCGTCGCAACCGCGCACCGGTGGCTGCGTCGCTCACCATGTACAGCGGGCTGGTCGCGAGCACGGTACCCGCGCCAGCGGTGTCCTTCGCCAGCTTGACCTCAGCAGCGGCAGACGACCAGGAAGGGTCGTCCGGGATCCACACGTGGGCTTGAGCTTTCGCCACGGCAGCTGCTGCGGCCCGGCCGTCGGAGTACGTCGTGGCGAGGCGCACGCAGTCCGGCCCCTGCAGCAACTTCGAGGCGACGCTGTCGAGCATCGGCCGGAACGAGGTGGCGGCAACCGCCCGCAGCGCAGTACACGATCCAGCAGGTGATGTCGCGGTCACACCCGGAGCTGTGGCCACACCTGGAGCTGGAGTTTCCCCGCTCTGTGGAGGGCTCTGGTCATCGGGCCGCAGCATCAGCATGCCGACCACCACCGCCACCGCGGCCATGGCAACGCCAGGCAACCATCGACTCGCGGCATGGACCGCCCGATGCTTGGCCATGTAGAAACCCCCCAAGGGTCGTGCCGCTGCGCGTCCCCCGCCAGCGACCTTTGTTCTACCTGTGCCCCGTGTCGGCGCCAGCATGCCAGCGAAAACCCCACCCGATAAGGGTTAGGCCCAACTACTACCCACCGCTGTCCGCCAGCTACCCATCGTCGAACAGCCAATTAGTTGCCCAGAGCATCGACCCTGACAAGTCTCGTAATTCACTCGCACCGCAAAGCGGCGACCCGTAACTCCCAGATCGCGGAACACGGCCTGCTCCTGCGAACCACGCCGGCCGTCTCCACTCATCTCGGCGGATGGTGGATGAGCCTCTTCGCCAATAGCATCCGGTATGGCGTTTGCAGGACCACGGGGACTTCGTTTCAGGACACCCGGAGGAGATGAAGGCTCATGGCATTCAGGAAGAAGTCAGAGGTCAAGCAGGACCCCGAGAACGGTGGCTGGATGTCGGGTCGCAAGGCCAAGCGTGCGGCTGGGTCCGGCGGCGGTATGAAGGGCGACAAGGTCGTCGACCCTAAGGGGCGGGTCATCGGAGACTTCAGAGGTCGCGAGCGCAGGAAGGGCAACGAGAACGACGTCTAGCGATCCTGCTGTTTTCCCGAGTGTCGGGCCGGACGTCTGCTCTGCTTGGCGATCACCTCTGCTCAGGCGTCCGGTCTGGACACTCCGGCTGTCGCGATGTGGAGCGTGACGGCGTCCGGATGGAGCCGCGGTGCTGCCAGCGTGTTGGCCGTTCTCGCTCCTTCGATCGCCTCGCTCCGGATCCACGGGATGGGCGCGGAGAGACCGATCTGCTGGAACTCCAGCACCGCGTCGAGGAAGAGCCGTGACTCGGCGACCGTCCACGGACGGCCCCGCTCCCAGTTGATCGCCTCGGCCGTACTTGGCGGCTGCTGCCATCCGCCGCCGGCGATTCGCTGGTTGCGGTAGACCAGCCGCCCGTCGGGACGGAGTACGGCGACTCGGTCGGCGAACTCGTCGCGATCGACCACCTCGGCCCCGCGCAGTACCCCTTGATAGCAAGCATCATGCACCTCGGTCTCCGCGAGCCGGCCATAACCGAACACCTCCAGCGCGCGGAGGTGGCGATCCAGTACTCCGAACCGGCTGGCCGCCTCATGCACCGCGACCAGTGCCACCTCGACCTGGTATCCGGCCGCCTTGAATTGCCGACCCTGCTCCGCGAAGGCCTCCGGATCTCGCAGTACCGACTCCAGCACGACGTCGAAGCGCTGCGAGCGGGCGTACGCCGCCGCCCTCGTCGTCCACCTCATGGCGTCCTCGTCGGCGCCGCCGACCAGCCGTGGTTCTTCGGCCATCAGCGCGTGGAAGCTGGGATGGTGCGGCTCGTAGCGGTCCGGGCTGATCGTCACCGACCGGCCGCGGTTGTTCAGCACGTCCTGCACGAGCGCGGTGATCGCCGCCTTGCCGTCTCCGGGTTGACCAGCGACGATCACGACCACCGGCTGGATCTGCGACGTCCCGGTCAGCTCGACTGGGGCGATCCGGTCCCGGAAGATCCGCTCGCTCTCGGTCTCCTCGAGCACCTGCATTCGCAGTGTGTTGGCGGCCAGGGCAGCTGCCGCGCGATGCGCAGTACTGGGCCCTTCTTGCTCGTTATCCTGGTCAGACGGATCCGCGAGCAGATCCTCGCCCGCGATGTGGATGGCGGCGATCTCCCGGGCATCGTGCGGCGTCAACTCCCGTCGCCGTACAGCCCACGCTCGCTGCTCCGCTCGCCAGCCTGCCATCGCTTCCGTGTCCGGCTCAGCGGCGGCTTCCTGGCCCGCGATCAACCCGGCATAGAAGCCGATCAGCTGACTGGCGCCTTCCAGCGCAACCTCGTATGCGACCGCTTCCGCGCCGGCCACACTCCCCGGACGCACCCCAGCCAGGACATTCACCACGCCCGGACGATAGCGGTCAACCGCCTCCCACCGCGATGCCCAATCTCATCCGGCATGGCCACTCAATCGATCGCCCGGCTGCGGCGGGAGCCAGCACAGGCAGAAAGGGTGGCCGGCCGGGTCGGCGTACACCTGTGCGCCTGACACCGCGCTGCGATCTTCGGCAGCCTTCAACAGCCTGCCGCCCAACCCGATCACTTCGTCATGGGCCGCGTCGAGGTCGTCGATGTAGAGGTCGAAGTGGATCTGCTGCGGGGTTCCGTCGGGCCACTCGGGCTGCACGTGGTCAGGCGCAAGCTGTACGCCGAGCTGCCACTCCCCATCGACCCAGATGTTGTGCCACCGGTCGCTCGCCATCACCGTCCCACCCAGGAGCCCGGCCCAGAACGCACTCTCCGCCTCGAGATCCGCGGCGTCCAACACGATCATCCGTCGACTGATCTGCATCGGCCCAGTATCCAGGCTCGATCTCGAATACGCTGCTGAGATGCGACGTCGAGGCTTTCAGCGGGCGTCATGAACGGTTTCGGCGGCACCGAGATCGGCTGCGACCCCGCCAGGGCTGCCCAGGAAGAGTGGCTCAAACGGCTGCTGCTGGACAAGCCGACCTGGAAGCTCGAGGGCGACCTCCTCACGATCACCAGAGGCAGTACGACGCTGGTCCTTCAAGACCGGAAGATCGCCGAACCAGACAAGCCGCTCGAGGGCACCAAATGGGTCCTGGAGTCAGTGATGTCAGGACAGTGGGCCTTCCAACATTTCCCGGAGGCGGATTCGGCGTACTTCACCATCAAGGCGACCGAAGTGAGAGTCATCCATTGATCACCGGGCTGATCTCGTGCCGCACAAGACTCCGGTAGGTCTCGACGTCGAGGACTCGGGCCCGTACGCCGTGACGCAGTCGACGTGCTCGCACGAGCTGCGGCCCGCCGGCGAAGAACTGAAGCGCGGCCTCCTTGTCACGCCGTAGCGCGGGCTGCATGAACGCCGGCCGACGGCCCGCAGCCTCGAGTAGCTCCTCAGCCAGCCGAGCCCTCGTTCCCGAGAGGAACCGGTGCAGCCCATCCCGCACCTCCGCCGAAACCGCCACCGTGAATGACTCGGGTGCAGACTTCGTGATCGAAGCGGGCGTATGGCTGCCCTCGCCTGCGGCCGCCCAGAGAAGTCGCAAAAGCGCGGTGTACCCATCACTGCAAGCGATCCCGAGCCGGGACGCGACGCCCTTGCCCAGATGAGGAAAGCACCCATACGCCTTCCCGATCGAAGGAACAGCAGGCTCCAAGCTGAAGCCGAGCGTCCCCGGCGCCAGCTCACGCACCACGACGTACGGCGCCCGCGGGTCCATCCCGACCGCGGCGGCCCCACGGAGCCCGGTGTTGGCGTTGAAGGGCGGCCGAAGCGCGAAGATCAACTCCGCCTCCCGCCAGACCGCAGCCGCCTCGTCGACAGCGACCTCCCACACCACTCGCCGGACAAGGTCGTACCGCTCATCCAGCCCCGACCCAGGCACCCTCACCCCCGCATGCTGCCGAAGCCGCTGCCTCAGCTCCCCGGCCTTCCCCACGTAGAGAACCTCGCCGCGCTCACCGAGAAACAGGTAAACCCCAGCCTCCCGAGGAGCCTCCGCAGCCGCGGCCCGCAGTACGCCGAGCCCTACCTCACCCCACTCACCCACTACGGATCTCCCACCCGCACGACAGCCGCTTCGCCCGCTGAGCCTACCGAAAAGCGCGGTCCTGATTGACATCGTTGAGACGATGGAAGGGTCCTACACCAGCGCCGGTATGTCGCTGCCGGCGCTTGCTTCATCGGAGCCGCCGTGGCCCGCCGTAGCGGATCTCGAACCGCAGGCCAGCGCTCGCCATCCGCAGGCGCGTCTCAGAGCCCGTGGCCCGTTCGCGCGGCCGTCGCCGGTGCTGTCGTGCTGCTTCTCGCGTTGTTCGGTGGTCTGGTCTTCTTCGGCCAGGCGGTCCGGCAGTCAACTGAGCAGGAACGTCAAACCCAGGTCGCGCAGACATCTGAGCGACTCTCGCGCTCCGTCGAACAGCTAGGGGCGGACACGATCGCGGTACGCCTGGGGGCGGTGCATTCGTTCGCCCGTCTGATGCGGGAATCGCCAGGTGATCAGCGCGCCATCTCCGAAGTCCTCAGCGGATTCGTCCGCGAACAAGCAGCTCAGGCACCACACCCACAAGGGCTCCAATCCGTTCAGACTCCGCCCGACGATGTCCTTGCCGCGTTGAAGGTTCTGGTCGAACAGCCACGACCGCGCGGTACCGACCAGAACGGCACCGAGTTGCCGACGGTGCTGCTCCAGGGCGTCGACTTCTCCGGCTTCGACCTCAGATCGGTCGTACTGCGTAGCGCGGACCTGACCGACGCGGACCTGTCTCGCGTGGACCTGTACCGCGCGGATCTGACCGACACGAATCTGGCCAACGCGAACCTGACCGGCGCGAACCTGTTCCTGACGACCTTGACCTCCGCGAACCTGGCGAAAGCGAAGCTGACCAACGCCACCCTGGAGTTCGCGGCGCTGGAAGGCGCGCAACTGTTCGCCACGGACCTGACCGGCGCCAACCTGCGCGAAGTGAATCTCACCGGGGCATATCTGATAGGCGCGCAACTGACCCGGGCAGACCTCACCGGCGCAAACCTGACCAACACCGACCTGGCCGACGCCGACCTGACCCACACCAAGCTGGCCGCCCTGACCTGCAACAGAACCACCTGGCCCGAGGACTTCCATCCCCCGTGCTGAAGTGCGTCCAGACGGAGCGTTGACATAACGACGTTCTCTGAATAACGTCACTATATGAAAGCACGGCTGACTCGGGCGGAGAGCAAGGCTCGGACGCGCGCTGACCTTGTCGACGCGGCCCGGCGGGTGTTCCTGGAGCGCGGGTATCACGCTGCGAGCGTCGCCGATGTCGCCGCGGAGGCGGGCTTCTCCACCGGTGCTCTGTACTCGGCGTTCCGTGGCAAGGCCGACCTCTTCCTCGCCGTGCTCGACGCTCACCTGGCCGAGCGGATCCGCGGGATGGAGGCTGTGGTTGCCTCGGCGACGACCGCGGCCGAGCATGCCGAACAACTCGCCCGGCAGTTCGCGACGGTCAGCGGCAACGACAGCGGCTGGTCGCCGCTGGTCATCGAGTTCTGGGCGCACGCAGCCCGCGACCCGGAGCTCCGCAAGCAGTTCGCCGAGCGCCACGACTCGCTGAAGCAGGCCATCGCCGGGATGCTCGACGAGATGCTCGCGCGTACGGGGGAGCGTCTCGTGCTGAGTACCGACGAGGTCGCCATGGCCGCCGCCGCGCTCGCCAACGGGCTGACACTCGAGCGGCTCGCGCATCCCGACGGGGTGTCCGACGAACGGTTCGCCGACCTGGCCGCATTCATCATGAAGGGTCTATCGCGATGAGCACCTTGAGGCAGTTGGCCGACGTGGCCGTCGCCTTCCCCCGCTCCCGCGAGCTGCTCAGCCGCGACGGCTGGAGCCGCGAGCAATTGCAGGAACACCAGCGCACCCGGCTTGCCGAGCTCATACGTCATGCCAAGGAGCAGTCGCCGTTCTATCGCAAGCTGTACGCCGGCCTCGACGACGAGGTTTCGCTGGATCAGTTGCCGGTCATCGACAAGGCAACGCTGATGGATCACTTCGATGACATCGTCACCGACCAACGCTTGCGGCTGACCGACCTCGAGGCACACCTGGCCGGGCTGGCGACAGACGACCTGTACCTCGGGCAGTACCGGGTGGTTGCGACCGCCGGCAGCACTGGCCGGAGGGGCATCTTCGTCGCCGATCCCGACGAGTGGCGGACGTTCCTGGCCGGCCTGTTGCGATCCAACGAGTACATGGGGTTGCGCCCCCACCTCCCGCGAAGGCGGGTGGCCACGGTTGCTGCGGCGAGTTCGGTGCACGTGACGTATCGGATGTCTCGCAGTCTCGACTTCGGTGTCCACCGCGTACTCCGGCTCGACGCGACGGCGCCGATCGAAGTGCTGGTCCAGCGACTCAACGCGTTTCAGCCCGAGTTCCTCTACAGCTACCCGTCTGTGCTCGGGTTGCTGGCGACGGAACGTGCCGCCGGTCGCCTGCGGATCGATCCGACGACGATCGTCTCCTCGGGTGAGACCCACACCGACGAGACGGTCCGCGCGGTCCGAGCCGTGTGGGACGTGCCGTGGTACCAGATCTACGGCACGACGGAGGTGCCGATGCTCGGCGCGCACTGCTCCCAGCACACGGGTGTGCACCTGTTCGAGGATCTGGCGATCGTCGAGGTTGTCGACGGCAACAATCGCCCGGTGCCGGCCGGACAGCGCGGCCACCGACTGCTCGTCACCAACCTCGTCAATCGCACGCTTCCGCTGATCCGGTACGTCGTCACCGATCTCGCGACAGCGGCGGAGGAACCCTGCCCATGCGGCCGGCCCTTCGCCGTACTGAGTGCACTCGACGGGCGCAGCGATGACATCCTCCATCTCCCTACCGCCGGTGGCGGCAAAGTTGCCGTCCACCCGCTCGCGCTGCGGAGCGCCATGGCCACGGTCGCCGACCTCGCGCAGTACCGGATCCTCCACGAGGGAACGAAGTTGACCGTCTCGGCGACGCTGCGCGCGGATGCCGCGCCCGAGCCCGCCGTCGCTGCCATCACTGAGCGGCTAGGTGCAAAGCTCGCCGCGCTCGGCGTCGAGGGCATGCAGCTTGACGTGCGGTTGGTACCGCGAATCGAGGAGGGTCGCGACGCCGCCGGCAAGTTCCGCATCATCGAATCGAGGCCGTGATGGTGGACAGCTATCGCGATGCTGGTTTGCTGCGGCGGGTTGTCCGGCGGGTGGTCGCAACCCGCGTGGGGGCCTGGATCTGTGCGCGATGGCTGCATCGCGTCGACCACGTCGTGTTCCGCGCAGCGGCACAACCCGGCCTGGTACTACAACCTGCGCGCTTACGGACACGCCGCCGTACGAGTCGGCAGCCGGAGCGTCGCGATGACGGCACGCGAGCTGGCCGGTGCCGAGCGGGAGCGCTACTTCCAGCGCGGCCTCGACATCTATCCGGGCTGGGCGCACTACCGCAGCCGCGCGTCCCATCGCGACATCCCGGTGATCATGCTCGAACCGACCAGTTATGAGGAGGGCGGAGCGAAATGACTACGACATCGCAGCTGCTGTCAGCACGAAGGCCGAGACGGCCACCGCCAGGCCACGGTCGCACTCACGCCTAACTTCAGCGGCAACTCCGACGACGCCGTCAACGCGTTCCTGGACAAGGCCATCTGCACCTGACCAGGGGAAGGCAAAGAGAAAGGCAAGGAGAGTATCCACTCCTTGCCACTTCTAACTTATAGCGCACGGGGGGACTTGCCGCAAGGCCCTGTTCGTGCCGCAGAATCGTCGACCGAAGCCAGAATCGACGAAACGGGGATCGCGAAAAATGCGGATGTTGTTGTCGACGTACGGGTCACGCGGGGACGTCGAACCGGTGGTGGCTCTCGCGGTGCAGTTGCGGGCGCGCGGCGCGGAGGTGCGGGTGTGCGCGCCGCCGGACTTCGCGGAGTTGCTGGCCGGGGTCGGTGTGCCGATGGTGCCGGTCGGTCAGTCGGCGCGAGCGCTGACCAGAGCGGCGCCGCCGCCGTCATCCATGCCGCAGCGCGCGGCCGAGTTGATCGCCGACCAGTTCGTCGCGGTCGCCGCGGCGGCCGAGGGATGCGATGCATTGGTGGCGACCGGCATGATGCCGGCCGCGGCCGGCGCGCTGTCGGTGGCCGAGAAACTCGGCATCCGCTCCGTGTACGTGACCTTCCAGCAGCTCACCCTGCCATCGCCGTACCACGCGCCGCTGGCGTATCGGGGCCGGCCGTTCCCGCCGGACGTGACCGACAACCGGGTGCTGTGGGAACTGGATGCCCAGAGCAACAATGTGCTGTTCGGTGAGGCGCTCGACACCAACCGGGCGTCGATCGGCCTGCCGCCGGTGGACAACGTTCGCGACTACGTCATCGGCGACCAGCCGTGGCTGGCGACGGACCCGATCCTGGACCCGTGGCAGGAGCCGGCGGACCTCGACGTCGTACAGACCGGCGCGTGGATCCTGCCGGACGAACGCCCGCTGTCGGACGAGCTGGTGGCGTTCCTGGACGCTGGCGAACCACCGGTGTACGTCGGCTTCGGCAGCATGCCCATGCATGCCTCGACGGACGCCGCCGAGGTGGCCATCGGGGCGATCCGCGCTCAGGGACGCCGTGCACTCGTCAAGCGCGGCTGGGCAGACCTGGCCCTGATCGACGATCAGGACGACTGCTTCGCCGTCGACGAGGTCAACCAGCAGGCGCTGTTCCGCCGAGTGGCCGCCGTCGTACACCACGGCGGCGCGGGTACTACGACAACCGCCACCCGGGCCGGCGTACCTCAGGTGGTGGTACCCCAGGCGACGGACCAGCCGTACTGGGCCGGCCGCGTGGCTGACCTGGGCATCGGCGTTGCACACGACGGTCCGACTCCGACCTTCGAGTCCCTGTCGGTCGCCCTCAAGACGGCCCTGGCCTCCGAGACCGGCGTACGGGCGACCGCCGTGGCCGGCACGATCCGAACCGACGGCACAACGGTGGCAGCGAAGCTGCTGCTCGATCGGAGCTGCTGAAGTGAACCCCCAGACCACCAGCACGTTCGACCTTCCCGACCACCTCGCCCCCAAGGCCGACCCGGCGCTGATCGCCGGGGACGAGCAGCACTTCGCCGCGATCGCGGAGAGCCTCGAGCAGTCGATCGCCGACCTGTCCGACCGTCTCGATACGGCCCGCAAGGCGCCTGGCGGCAGCGGCCAGGAGGCGTTGGATCGAGACCTGGAGATCCACCGGCTGACCGCTCGCTTGCGCGCCCTGCGTCGCTTCGGTTTGGACCTGTGCCTCGGACACATCGTCAGCGCGGACAACCCCGAGCCCGTGTACGTCGGACGGCTCGGCCTCACGGACAGTACGGGTCGTCGCCTGCTGATCGACTGGCGCTCTCCCGCGGCCGAGCCGTTCTTCGGAGCGACCCACGCCAACCCGATGGGGCTGGCAAGCCGCCGCAGGTATCGCTGGACCCGCGGCCGGATCAGCGACTACTGGGACGAGGTGTTCACCTCGGACGGGTTCGAAGGGCACCACGCGGCGCTCGACGACCAGTCCGCCTTCATCGCCAGCCTGGGAAGCAGCCGGTCGCCCCAGATGCGGGACGTGCTCGGCACCATCCAGGCGGATCAGGACGCCATCATCCGCGCTGGTTCGCGCGGCGCTCTCGTCGTCGACGGCGGTCCGGGTACGGGGAAGACCGTCGTCGCCCTGCACCGCACCGCCTACCTCCTGTACTCCGATCCGCGCCTGGGTCACCGCCGGGGCGGCGTACTGTTCGTCGGTCCGCACCAGCCCTACTTGGCCTACGTCGCCGACGTTCTCCCCAGCCTCGGAGAGGAGGGCGTGCTGACCTGCACCCTGCGGGACTTTCTCCCCGAGGGTGTCTCGGCGCCGGACGAGCTCGACCCGAGTGTGGCCCTGCTCAAGTCGTCCGCGGACATGGTGAAGGCGATCGAACCGGCCGTCAGGCTGTACGAAGAGGCGCCCACCAAGGGGATGACGGTCGAGACCCATTGGTCCGACATCTGGCTCAGCCCTGCTGATTGGGCCGAGGCGTTCGGATCAGCAGACTCCACTACTCCGCACAACGAGGCTCGCGACCAGGTCTGGGAGGAGCTGCTCACGATCCTGCTGGACAAGCACGAGGAGGAGTACGAAGACGACGACGTCTCGGTCGACCTGGTGCGCAGATCCCTTGAGCAGAACGAGGAACTGGTCGATGCCTTCGGCAAGGCTTGGCCGCTGATCGAACCGACCGATCTCGTCGGCGATCTCTGGTCGGTGCCCGCCTACCTGCGCATGTGCGCTCCCTGGCTCAGCGCTGAGGAGATCAAGAAGCTGCAGCGCGCGGACCCCCAGGCGTGGACGGTGTCCGACCTGCCGCTCCTGGACGCGGCGCGGCAGCGACTCGGCGACCCGGAGGCCTCCCGCCGGAAGCGTCGGCAGAAGGCCGCCGCCGCAGCCGAACGCGAACGCATGGCCGATGTCATCGACAACATTCTGCAGGCCGATGACGACAACGAAGGCTGGGTGCCGATGCTGCGCGGGCAGGATCTGCAGGAAGCCCTGGTCGACGAGACCGCACTGCCCACCGCGGACCCAGACCTGCTGGCCGGCCCGTTTGCGCACATCGTCGTGGACGAGGCGCAGGAACTGACCGACGCGGAGTGGCAGATGTTGCTGCTCCGCTGCCCGTCTCGAAGCTTCACCATCGTCGGGGATCGCGCCCAAGCCAGGCACGGGTTCACGGAGTCCTGGCAGGAGCGGCTCGAGCGGATCGGGCTCGACCGGATCAACCTGGCGTCCCTGAGCATGAACTACCGGACGCCGGCGGAGGTCATGGCGGAAGCCGAGCCTGTCATCCGGGCCGTGCTCCCAGACGCCAACGTGCCGACCTCCATCCGCAGCAGCGACGTACCGGTCGTCCACGGATCTACCTCGGATCTGAGCTCGATCCTCGACGCCTGGCTTGCCGAGCATGCCGACGGGATCGCCTGCGTCATCAGCGCGAATGGCCTTGAGGATGCCAGGTTGGAGGCAACTGCGCGTGTCCGGTCGCTCACCCCGGAGCTGTCGAAGGGGCTCGAGTTCGACCTGGTCGTCCTCATCGACCCAGAGACGTTCGGCCAGGGCATCGAAGGAGCTGTCGACCGCTATGTCGCAATGACCCGAGCAACCCAGCAACTCGTCATACTCACAAACTCCTGATCTCAGCCGCGGCCTGCTGTCGAGCTCGCCCTTCCACAGCAGGCGCTACACCTCTACCGGACACTTGTGGCTGAGCACGCAGAGCCAACGGCCGTCACTCCGCACGTACACCTCGCTGATCCACTCGTCCGCCGTGTAGGCAACCCCGTCCCAGGTGCCGGAGCTCTGCTTCCGCGCGGTGACGATGACGGAGTCGCCGTACGAAACGACTCGTGCGTCTCCAACGGTCTCCATCGTGTGGTGAGCCAACTGCCCGGACGCAATCCAGCCAACGATGTCGGCCTTCGGCGTAGCGCCTGTAGATCCGACGTAAACCCACCCATCGTCCATGACTGCGCCAACCGCCTCGGCATCGTTGCGCACGAGCGCAGCATCCCAACCGACGGAGACCTCAAGAACTTCAGACTCGATGCTCATGCCGTCACCATAAGCAGAGGCCTCGCCACGCATCGTCAAGTCCGCGACTGTAACCGCGGATGGCAGGGTCAGGTCCGCCACATCGCGTTGCCCGACGGGTGGCAACGATGGGAGCTTCCCGCGGACGAGGAGCAGCAAGTCATCAAGGTGCTCTTCGAACTACTTGACGAGTTCCTCGCAGAGCGAGAAGCGAAGTCCGACACGGTTTGACTTCTCAACGGCAGGCGGCTCACCGGTGACAGTTGTGTCCACTACTTAGCCGCTTTGCTGGACAAGCTGAAGGGTTCCTCTGCTGCGCGCGGTCAGTTGCACATTTCTCGGGATCGGTTGAACCGATCGCGGGCCGGGGCCGTGTCGGTGGGCACAGGACAACCGAGCACGGTGCGCGGGGGAACCGGCAGCAACCGTGACCGACAAGGAGGAACCACATCATGAATCACGCAATTCGACTTCGGCGGGGCCTCAGCTCGGCCGCAGTGGCCGCCATCGCCACCGGCATCGCCTTCAGTCTGGCTGGTCCAGCCGCCGCGACCGCGCCGAGGGGGACCGTGCAGATCGACAACCGGCAGTTGATTGTCACAGGCACCAATCATGCCGACAACATCGCACTCCGGGTACCTGCGGCCGATCCCACCGTGCTCGAGGTCGACTTCGGAAACGACGGCCACGCAGACGAAACGGTCAAGCTCGCCGACTTCGGCCAGATGCTGGTGAACAGCCGGCGCGGCGACGACGACGTACGGATCGACTTCGGCACGCTGACCCAGCCGTTCACGGTCGTGGACACGGGTGATGGCGATGACGTCGTATCCGGTGGCAGCGGCAACGAGCTGTTCCGTACCGGCAATGGCAACGACCGCGTCGACGGCAACCGTGGTACCGACACAGCATTGCTGGGCAACGGAGACGATGCGTTCACCTGGGATCCGGGCGACGGCAGCGACGTGATCGAGGGCGGCCGCGGTACCGACAAGATGCTCTTCAACGGAAGCGATGGTGCGGAGAAGTTCGCCGCCACTGCCAACGGGGCGCGGCTGCGGTTCACCCGCGACCTCGGCAACATCGTGATGGACACCGATGACGTCGAGCGGGTCGTGCTCAAGGCGCTGGGAGGCGCTGACTCCACCACGATCGGCGACCTGCGCGGTACCGACGTCCGCAAGGTCGACGTCGATCTCGGCAGCCAGACCGGCGGTGGCGACGGCGCGATCGATTCGGTGACCGTCAACGGTACAGCCGGCCGGGACTTCATCCGCGTCTCCGGGTCCAGAGGCACCGTGAACGTCAACGGTCTGAAGCCGGACGTCCGGATCACCCACGCAGAATCCACCGACCAACTGATCGTGGACACGCGCGCCGGCAACGACACCGTCAACAGCCGCAACCTGGCCCCAGGCACCATCGGCCTCACCATCCTCTGAGACACCGATCCGACCTACAACCTCAGCTCGGTACGTGGGCAACCCCCACGTACCGAGCTGTCGCCCTGCCACTGGGGAAGTGCGGAGGAACTTGCCAGCCTGAAGGTTCCGGGTGTCGAGCTCGAGCCGGATCTGTTGCGCCGTACCTGGCAGGCTCCCGACTGGGACGACCACGCGTCGGTACTGCGCCGCGTCCTGCGACTCTTGGCGATCCCCAGCCCCACCCGCTGGGACGACCCAAACTGGCCGTTCCCGCCCACGACTCGAAGGGCTAACCTCGCACCGTAACGCCAAGAGGGCCACACGGCTGATGAGTTTCGCGCGCGCTGTCCGGATCCGGCTTTCTGGTTCGTCGTAGGGGTAGCGGGCGGAAAGCGAGGCGTGGACGTGCGCCACGAGCGCGCCGCGGCCGGTGAGGTCGGTGCGTCCGTCCGGTTAGGCCGAACGACAACAGTGCGAGAAGGGACAGGCTATGCAATACGGAACGGCCACGGCTGAGGTGAAGTATGTGAAGTTGGTGCCGACTACATGAGCTACGAACAAACAACCGTGACGATTGCCCTGCCGATCGCAGACCGCCAGAGGTCCTACGCGTTCTACCGTTCCGGACTCGGATTCGCCGTACCCGGGGAGCCCGCGGACGACGGCGTACCCGAGCCTCTGCGCCTCATTCTCGGCGACAGCGTTCGGGTCATGCTGATCCCTACGGGAGGCTTCGGTTGGGTACTCAGCGGACGTGACCAGGCGCCGGCCGGTCAAAGCGAGTGCATCCTCGCTCTCAGCCTGCCGACAAGCGCGGACGTAGATGACTTGATCACACGTGCTGCAACGGCAGGAGCCGTGATCATCCGACAGCCCGGCGAGCAGACGTGGGGGTACGATGGTGCCTTCGCCGATCCAGACGGCCACGTCTGGCAGGTCGCGGTAACGGACCAGTTCATGACCACCTGGCCCTAGCCCAGGTTCGTCCAAGAACGCGGGAGAGTTGAGCCGCCATCGTGCAGTCGTGCCAGGTACTGCGCCGCGTCCGTTGCTCTTCCTCGATGTCGACGGACTCGCCCGGGGCGAGCGGATACTCGGCCCAGGACGGCCGAGGCAACGATTTCGCCAGGACTTGCGTGTCTCAAGCATGATGCCCATCAACCGCGGCACGCGGTCTCGTGCGTACTGGGGTCCTGTTGTCGTTCTCATCGGTTTCGCCCTGTCGGCGTGTGGGACCGAGGCACTGCCAACCGCTGGAGTGAGTAACACAACGCCTATCGCCGGGCCGACCGCGCCCCGGGCCTCCGGACCAGCAAGCCCCGGCGCGGCGGTTCCGACGATGATTCCGTCGGCTCCTGCGACTCCGGCATTTCTCGACCGGGCGCGCGCCGTGGCCGAAGCTGTACGGGCTGCGGGGATCCCGAAGCCGCCTTCAGGGATCTTCCTGTACTCATCGCGGACACCGGGCCTTGCATTCGACACCACCGAGCAGAAGCTCGCGTGGACGGCCGGTCAGGTCTCCGTCGCACCGGGGGTTCAACTCGGATCAGGCGGGACCTCCCGCATCGATTTCGCGGACGGATCGAGCCTTCCAGTCAGCGTCCTCGACGCCCAGCCTGCCCTGACTGGAGAGATCGGAACCACTCGCAGCAACTGCAGAGGTATACCGGCATCGTCGTGCAAGCTCACGATCACCCGCGCTTCCTTGGGAACAGCCGAGGTGGTCACGAGCAGCGGTACTGCGACCGTGCCCGCCTGGTCCTTCACTGCGAAAGGCTTGTCGAGACCGATCGTCGTCGTCGCAGTCTCCAAAGATGTACTCAAGCCTCGAGTTGAGCCGGTCCCACCGCCCGGGCTCGCCGAGCTGGAGCCCGGCCTCCTCCAAGGCGCGAGCCTCAACCGGATCGACGACCGCACGCTTACCTTCACCCTCAACCATGGGGCCTGTGAGGCCGACCTTCGAGCTCACGTCATCGAGTTCGAGGACCTGGTGGTCATCGGAGGGAGCCACGGTCCGGTGCCGGCCGGTACTGGCTGCCCGGACGTCCTGCTGAGGAAAGCCGCGGTCGTCACCCTGGCCGCGCCGCTCGGAGACCGCGCTGTCATCAGCGCCGCCACCGGCGTCAGGCTCACACTCGACCGCCCTCCCAAATGATGGCATGGGTCCAAAGCCTCCGATGTCCGCCGACTGGGATTTGGTGGCGCGCTTCTTCGTGGGCCGTGGATCGCGATGACTGATCACATGGTCAGAGGCCGAACGCGTGGCCTTCGATCAAGATGAGTAGGCCGATGCCGATCAGCACGGCCGGCAACACGATGTAGCCCCACCGAGACAGCGCACGTGCGATCACCGGGCGGGTAGCGAAGTACCGACCGGCGGCACACCAGACTGCGACGCCGATCAGGAAGACCACCACGTACACGGCCATGCCGTCCACGCCCGCCACTGCGAAGACCGGCACGTAGACCCCGATGTTGTCGCCACCGTTGGCGAACGTCACCGCGGCGACCTGCCAGGTGCTCGGGCCGCGGTCGGCTTGGCTTTGTCCTCGGCCTGGTCGTGGTGACCGCGCTCGCGCCATGCAGACCAGCCCGCGCGCAGACCGAGGTACAGCGGCAGAAGACCCAGATACGGGATGACCGATTCGGGCAGCAGACCGGCACCCAACGCACCGACGATCGAGGCAGCAAGGATGGCGGCAAATCCCAGATACTGGCCGACCACGACCCGGATTGCGCCGGCTCGTCCGTGCTCGTGAGCGTGGCCGAAGAAGAGCGCCAACACCACGATGAAAGCGCCAAACAAGCTGTTGGTTGTTCATTGATTGGGAACGTCGCGGGCATAGAGGCGGTTGGACGAGGATGAGGTGAGGTATACACCAATAGACGCACCGGAGGGCGAGCGAGGACTGCGTGGTCTCGCCCTTGCCTGGGTCTGGATGCTCGCGCACTATCGAGAGAAGGGGAAGTCACGTCGCACTCGGTGCGTCGGGCGACTCCGGTGCGGTGAGGGGGTGCGCTGTGGCGCTGCCGTCGTGGATCGAGGATCTGCTGTTCGGTCCGAAGGTTTATGTCAGCCCGTTCGGAAATGACGACAACCCGGGCACGTTTGCGCTCCCGAAACGGACGGTCGCCGGTGGCCTCGCCGCACTTCCCAGGGCGGGTGGCGGGCGACTTCATCTTCGTGGCGGAACATATGTGGAGAATGTCGAGGTCTCCGGATACAAGGGTCTGCCGTGGCGACCCTTGGTGATCCGCTCGCATCCGGGTGAGCAGGCGTCCATCGACGGCTCGGTTGCCGAGTTCCGCGAGGTTGGCAACGAGCAATGGTCCCCGGTACCGGAGCACCCAGGCGAGTTCATCTCGAACGTCTCCTATCCGCGGACAATGGCCGATGAGCACGCCGAGTCGGTGGCTCGCGGGGCGTTCATCGACCGTGTTCCCTACACCCGACTCGTCACCTATTCACGGTTGGAGGATCTTCGCGCTCAAAACACGACCTTCGCCAAGATCTCGGCTGCCGACCCCCGGCCCGGTCCGGAGGTCGTGCCTTGTAAGGACCTGGCCGAGTCTGATCAGGACGACCAGACCAGCGAGGACCAGTTAGCGGATGAGGAGCCGGAGGGCGGCGACGAGCCAGTCGGCGACGGGCCGGAGCGGCGTCCCTGGGTGTACATGGGACCCGGGATCTACTTCGACGAAACCTCGCGCCGGGTACACATTCGGTTGTCCCACACATCGAACGGCATCGAAGGATTGGCCGAGTATGTCGGTGAGACGGACCCCGGCGAGGTCAGGCTAGCGCTGTCGGCGGGCCAGGACACCGCCCTCCGGATCACCGACTCGGCCTTCATCAAGGTCACGGATGTGATGCTCCGGTTCGGTGGTGAGAACACTGTCGTCCTCAGGGATACCAACGACGTTGTGTTCGACCACGTCCGGGTCCTCGCCGCCAGCCGGGCCATTCGTCTGGGCGATGGAAACGCACGCACGGAGTTCCGTCATTGTGAGGTCCGTGGCGGCTGGCCGACCTGGCTGTTCCGCGGCGACCGTAAGAACGAGTACTGCTTCATGGACAACGGACAGCGGGTGCGCAACGAGCTGGGTAAGCACACCAGTTCTGTGATCCTTTCGGGTCAGGGGAGCAATACCGATACGCAGGTCCACCACTGTGAGTTCGTGGACGGCCATGACCTGTACATGTTCGGAGCAGGGATGCGCTTCCACCACAACTGGGTGCACAACCTCAACGACGACGCGATTGCACTGAACGCGGTCGCGCCGACGGTCGACGCCCGAGTCTGGCAGAACGTCATCACCAAATGCCTGATGGCGATCAGCTACGGCAACCAAAACCACGTCAGTGGGCAGTGTTCGGTCTACCGCAACCTCATTGACCTGCGCCAACCGACGGCGGGCGTTCGGCGCCGATATGAGGGAGACCAGGACGTCTGGCGGCAGGGCGCCTTCTACAAGAGCAACAACGTCGACGGCCCTCTCGACCTGTTCCACAACACCGCCGTCACGCTGGCGGCAGGCGCCATCATGCCAGCGGGGACGGGCCTTACGAACGCTGCATTCAACCACTACGGCCACCACGCGATCGGGCGACTGCGGTCCTTCAACAACGTGTTCGTCGCGGTCACCCCGGAGGGTTTCACCGACAGGCCCGTCGCGTTCATTCCGAGTGAGCTGTTCCCAGGACCGACGGACGGAAACTGCTACTTCCGCACCGGTCACCTTCCGCCGTGGACCCCGCCGATGTTCCACATCAATGCGTTCCCGGACCCCAACGATACGGAACCCCCGATCGGCTTGTTCCCCGGGCACGATTACAACTCGCTCGACATATATCGCGGGAGCCCGCAGTTCGAACTGAGCAAGGTGCAGTACCCGCCGGGCTACGAGCACGAGAGCATCGACGTGGACCCGGAGTTCCGCTCGTGGCAGCCCGTTGGGACATCCGATGAGGATCACGACGACCTACGCCTGTCCGAGGGCAGTCCCGGTCAGAAGCACGGCGTCACGCTGCCGGACAGCCTGGATGAACTAGATCCGCTCTCGATGTCCTGGCTGCCGGACTTCGCGCGCCCACTGCCGGACATGGGCTGCTACGGGAACCTCGGCCAACCGCTGGCCGTAGGAGTCGATAGCAGGCGTCGCTTTCCGAACCCGTGAGGATCACGGTCAGGCGATCGAGGAACCGGTACCGCGGTCGCATTGGCTCGCACCGAAGGGTCCGATGATCTAGACCGTCCGCCGTCCCGGAAGCTCCGTTGTTACAGCTATGCGGTCAATAGCGGCGGCAGACACGACAAACCTGCACGTCAGAAGGTGGTCAGGGGCGGTCACGAACTGCCGACCTCGGCTTCTTAGCGCGACAGCGTTACTTCTCCTGACATGCGCCGGCCGCTGCTGGGTAGGGTTCGACGTCGAGCCGCTGCGGCGTGTGGCGCAGCATGTTGCTGGACCGATTGCCTGAGGCCACCTAGTGTCCTGTCAGGTTGGAGCGCGCTATTTGTTGGGGGAGTGGCAATAGCAGGCGAGTCGGTCGAGGATCTTCTCGGCGCTCCTGTGCCAGTAAAGGGTCGTTCCAATGGCTAGAATCGCCGGGATGCCAGAGCCGATTGAAGGAAGCTCCGTACCCCGTGGGTAGGGCCCGCACGCTCGCTCAGGCCTACCGGCACTTCGGTGAGGTCGACGCCGCCGAAACCTCGCCGCTGTACGCGCGCGTCGCTGTCGCCCTGAGTGAGTCCGACGAGGCGCTGCGCGCCATCGAGGCGGCGCCGGCCCGCAAGCGACACCCCACGGTGATCCTCGCCGCGCTGCACGACCTCGCCCTCGCCGGACGCGCCCCGGCGCTTGCCGCGGCCTATGCCGCTGCGGACGGCGACGCTGCCGCGGGCGCGGCGATCGACACGCTGCAACGAATGACCGACTCGGTCGTGGCCATCGCCGTACACCGGAAGGTGCGGTCCAACGAGACCGGACGCTGCGCAGTGCTGTACCCGGCCATTGCCGAGGCGGCGCGCCGGGTAGGCGCGAATGCGATCGGGATGATCGACGTGGGCTGTTCGGCTGGGCTCAATCTCAATGTCGATCGCGTCGGCATCACGTACAGCAACGGACAATCGCTGGGCGACCCGTCGTCTCCCGTGCAACTGTCGTCTTCGATCGTGGGAGACCGGCCCATTCCGACGAGGGCAATGCCCGAGGTCGTCGCCCGGGTCGGCATCGACCTCGATCCGGTCGACGTGACCGACGCGGATGACGCCCGATGGCTGCGCGCCTGCCTGTGGCCGGATCAGCAGGAGCGGGTCGCGAGGCTCGAAGCGGAGATGGCGTTGGCAGCGACGGACCCTCCGCTGCTGTTGCAAGGTGACGCCGTCGAGGTGCTGCCCGATGCCTTCGCGCATGTGCCCGCAGACGCCCTGCCTGTGGTCACCACGACCTGGGCACTGTCGCAGTTCCCCCTCGAGAGCCGCCTGCGCTTCCTGCACCGCCTCGACGAAGCGGCGGCCGGCCGGGCGGTGGCGTGGGTGTCAGCGGAAGGAGTCGGAGTCGCGCCCGCGATCCCGACACTCGGCGATCGCCGCGCCTCCGGCCACAGCATGATCGGCCTGGCGGTACTCGACGGATCGGCTCAGCACGCCGAGGCCATCGGCCGCTGCTGGTCCCAAGGCCGCATGCTGGCGTGGCTCGCGAGAGATACTGCTCGCTAGATAGCCACGGTGCTGGACAGGGGGAAGGTCGGCGGTTCTCAGATTGAGAAGCCGGCTGGTCCGGGAAGTGACTTCTCCGAAGAGCCGGCGTGGGGATGAGAGTCGCGTAGCGTTCGGTGCATGACGAGTGTGGATACCCGTCTGTTGTTGGGCCGGGTTGCCGTGATCGGCCCGATCGCTTTCACCATCGCGTGGATTGTTGGGGCTGTACTGCAGGACGAGTACAGCGTCCGGCGGGAGGACATCAGCGCGCTAGCGGCTTTAGACGCCCAGAACGCGTGGATCATGATCACGGGTTTCCTGCTGCTCGGCGCCGGGATCGTCGCGCTCGGGGTCGGACTTGCAGGCGCGTTGAACGGCAGGCCCGCGACGGTCGGCTCGATCCTCGTTGCAGTCGCCGGCGTCGGCATCATCGTCGCCGGCCTGGCCCGCAACGACTGCAGCAGCCAGCTAGAAACGTGCGCCGACCGCGTCGACGCCGGCGACGCGTCTTGGCACCACGCCACCCACGACCTGGTCAGTCTCGTGGTGTTCCTCGCCCTTGTGGCCGCAGCACTGGTGTTCGCCCGTGCCTTCCGCGGCGACCAGTCGTGGCGCGACCTGCGTACCTACTCCCTCATCACCGCGGTCCTGGGTCTCGTGTTGCTGGTTCTGTTCATCACCGGTGTCGCAGGCTCGTGGAACGGACTGCTGCAGCGGGTATTCGTGACGGTGCTGTTCCTCTGGATCGCAGTTCTCGGCGCCCGCCTGATCCGACTCTCCCGGGCCCAGTCAGCCGAGCCCGCAACCTGATCCCCCGAAGAAACCAAGGGGCCGGAAGTTCGACGTTGCAGCAAGGACAGGCCCAAGCCGTTGGGGACATTCCCGCCTCAACTCGGCGGACGGTGTCAGCCCAGGTCTTCAGCTTCATCTGGACGAGACTCTCAGTGCGCGGCCTGCGAGGCCGCTGCGGCTCTCTATGTCGTGAATCCGCTCGTAGTGCTGAGGAGTCACGGCGGGTGTCGCTCGGCGAAACTGGACACGGATCCGATCTCGAAGGGCCTGTCCGCATCGAGCTGACTTGGGGCGAGCACCGTGGCTGCCTCCTCAAGCAGCCGAGCATCGTTCGGCATCCCAATGGACCGGAGGGCATCAGCGACGAGCCGGAGGTCGTCCGATGCCGCGTTCTCCCACCAGCCCAGGAATCCTTCCATCTGCAGGTGGGTGACGAAGTCGCACACCACCAGGACTTCCCGAAGCCAAGGTGGGATGTCAGGTCGCGCCGCGATCGCCCTCGTCGTACATGCGCAGCGGCAGTTCATCGATGACCCGAGCGCCGGTCCAGGCAGCTGGGCGAGGGCCCATGCGGCCTGCCGGCCGAACGCTCGGTCTGTCTGTCGTGGAACAGGTCCAGGGAGGCAGGGCAGCTCGGGTGGTGTGTGTTGAGTAGCGTCCCCTTGAACCGAGCCCGCTAGTTCGAACGAAAGGTGCTCATGTCGTGGCGCCCAAGATGAATCCCGAGGAGATCGATATCAGCCAGACTCTGGTAAGCGGGCTGATCACTAGCCAGTTTCCGGACTGGGCGCACCTGCCAATAGCGAAGGTCAGCTCGGCTGGTACTGACAACGCGATCTACCGGCTGGGCGATGCGATGGCTGTACGCCTGCCGCGCCGAGACGGAGCCGCCGCCACGGTGGCCAGAGAGCAACGGTGGCTGCCGCGACTCGCTCCACAGTTGCCGTTGTCCATCCCAGTGCCGCTCGCCGCCGGCATCCCTGAAGGCGAGTTCCCCTATCCCTGGTCGGTGTATCGGTGGTTGGCTGGCGAAGATCTGGCCGCCCGGACGGACGTGGACCTCTGCGACGTGGCCAGCCGGCTTGGCGAGTTCATCGCTGCACTCCGGCGCATCGACACCGCTGCCGCGCCGGTATCACCGCGGGCAACTCCGGTCGACTCCCGTGACGACGACGTGGTTCGCGTCACCATCCGACAGTTGAGCGAAGAAGGCAATCTCGATGGGGATGCGGCGGTCGCGGTCTGGGAGTCGGCCCTTGCTGCTCCCGTCTGGAACCGCCCGCTGGTATGGATCCACGGCGATCTGTTTCCCTCTAACCTGCTCGCCGTGCTCGGTCGATTGGCAGCAGTCATCGACTTCGGCCTGCTAGGTCTTGGCGATCCGGCGACCGACATGATTCCGGCCTGGACCTTGTTGACTGCTCGGAGCCGTGAGTTGTTCCGTGCAGCTGCGGAAGTTGACGATGCGACCTGGGGCCGAGGCCGTGGCTGGGCGCTCAGTGCCGGGTTGGGGGCGGTGCGCGTCTATCGCAAGACCAACCCTGTCCTTGCGGCTGCCGGTCAGCATGCCATTGACCAGGTGGTAGCCGATTACCAGAACTCGACCTGATCAAACCAGCAGCACGACCTGCAAGCCGCGGTCTCGAACCGCCGACCTTCCGCATTTCAGTTCGACAGCAGCTCGTCGACGGACGGCCGCTGGCTGCGCAGTGCAGGCCGGGACCGCAAGCGTGTGTCAAGCAGGCCGATGTCCTCTGTGACGCACTCGATGTAGCGGTAAGCCACCCCGTGCTTGGCCGCGAGCGCCTGCCCGGCCGCCAGTAACTCGTCGTAGAAGCATGGGCTGTCGATGACCACGCCGAGCCCCTGCGCCAGGACGTCGTCGGCTATCGCCTTCAGCACGCTGCAGCTGGCGACGCGGGCGATGGTGAAGGCGCCGTCACGTTCCAGGGTGTATGCGCCGTCAGTTTCCAGCAGCGCGCGCAGGTCGCGCTGGTAGTCATGCGAGCGGGTATGCCATACGCTCGGCCACCGCTCCCAGGCGCGGCGGCCCGGAAGCCCGGTCCGGGAACGGTTCGATATGCAGCACCTGCCGGGGTGCTGCCGGTGGTGGGGGACCAAGGCGACCGCGACCGCGGTGCTCGCTCGACTGGGTGATCGTGTAAACCAGGTGCATGGCCCTTCCTGCTGACGTCGTTGCGCCCGTGATGATCGAAGTCCGCCAGGGACACCGCCTGGCGGTGCGGCGTCGTGGGGATGGCGGCGTACCGCTTCTGCTCATCCACGGATTCCCCTGTACGAGCCGCATCTGGTCGCACAACCTCGTCCCGCTCGCCGAGGCGGGGTTCGACGTCGTCGCGCCGGATCTGCGCGGCTACGGCGACTCCGACTTCGCCCCGGACGACTTCTACGACCTCAACGCGTTCAATGCCGATCTGACCGGCCTGTTCGACATGCTCGGTTGGGAGCGCGTAGTCGTCGCCGGGCACGATCTGGGCGCAATGGTCGCCATCGACATGGCCAACCGCCACCCCGAGTGGGTGGACCGCCTGGTGATCCTGGACGACTCCATGCCCGATCTGGGTGAGGCGTTCGCAGCGGCGGGTATCCCGCCGACCCGGCCCAAGCCCGCCGTCTTCGAGTACCAGCGCCGCCAGGGACACCACGCCGACGCCTTGGTCGCCGAGTTGGACACGCCCGAGCGGCGGAGGGGTTATGTGGGTGAGTTCTACGGGCACCGCCTGTGGTCTCCGCCCGATGCCTTTGACGAGGAGGACTTGGCCTTCCTGACCGAGCCCTACGGGGACGCGGGCCGGCTGCGTGCCGCCTTCGCCGACTACGAGGTCGTCATGGGCACCCGGCCGCTGTCGGCGCCGGAAATGATCGACCGGCCGGTCCGGCAGCGAGCCCTGGTGCTCATCGGCACCGACCAGGCGACGATAGGCGACCACATCGAGCAGCGGTGCGCGCTCGCCTTCCCCGAAGCGGTCGGTCCGTTCTGGGTCAACGGCGCTGGACACTTCATGCCCTGGGAGCGGCCCGAGACGGTCAACCGCGCCATCCGTTCTTTCTGCGGCGACCTGTTGGTGGCCTGAACCGCTGCGAGCACTACGGCGCGGACTCACATTGCTCGCCAATTCCTCCAGCAGATGAGCGCGCCGGCGGGCGCGGCGCAGACCCTACTAGACCAGCGGAAGGCGCCCGATCAACTTGCGGAACTGGTCGCCGGGTAGGCATTGCGGTCCATGCGGGAGGATCGGCGGTTCTTAGATTAGGAAGCACAGATGAGCCAGCGCGAGGCTTCCGATGGTCGGCAACCCGCAAACGCAATGCGCGAACGGGGTTAGCGCTCGCGGCCCCGTGCGGCTACTCTTGGCCAACTTTCTGTCATGGCGTTCCTGGGGTGGGTAAATGAGTTTCGCCAAGATCTCTTCAGGCTCCCAGGCTCCTCGAACCGGTCAGTGCTGTTCCTCGACCTCCAGGAGCAGGCACTCGCGGGTGCGCACGAAATGACGTAGTCCGAACGCGTACCAACGTGGAAATACTGGAGGCAGGCTGTCGAGTGGCACGACCTTGGGTCGCGCGAGGTGCAGCAGGTCGTGTCTGAGCAGCATCTCGCAGTCGCCCGCGTCAACCACGTTCTTCACCCACTGGGAGTCCGCGCCGAAGTTGGCCCCGACGGCGACCCAGTGTCCGCGTCTGAAGGCGCGGACGGGAGTGCGGTACGTGCGCCCGGTTCGCCGCCCCGTGTGCACCAAGACGGCAAGGGAGCCTGCTCGACCCGCCAGCCGCAACGCAACCGGGTTGATCGCTGCGTGCGCGGGTCTGAGGAACGCCGACCAGGGCATGAGGCTCTACCTCCGCCTGCATGGTAACGGTGTTGTGGCGGTCTGGGCCTGGAGCCCGAGGACGTTCTCGCATCGTGCCAGGTCGGGCTCCTCAGCAGGTGCAGCGACGCCTCGCCCAACTGGGCGATCTCTTGGATCGGCACGACCCCAAGGTTCCAGTTCCCACAACATCCTCAACTGCCGATGAGCGGACGGTTCGTAGCGGCTAACCGGTTGCGACCTGGACGGCGCGCAGGAGGCTCGACAGGCTCTCCGGGTGGGCCATCTTCAACTCTGCGAGATCGCTGGGCCGGAACCAGCGAAGATCGTCGTGCTCCTCGGGTGCGGCGTTGACAGGTTCCCCGTCCCAGCGCGTGACGAGGAACGCGTGCACGTCGAGGGTGGGGTCGCTGACCGTCACGGGAATGGGCAGGGGGTCGTGGACGTGGACACCGAGTTCTTCGAGGCATTCCCGACTGACGGCCTGGTGAGGCAACTCGCCTGACTCGACATGCCCGCCGGCGGAGAAGCTCCAGCAGTCGGGATACCACCGACGCGATGGATGGCGATGCACCAGGAGCACAAGACCGTCGCGCACAAGCACAGCGACTGAGATCGGAATCTGGGCGACCATGGCGACACACTAGACGCGAACGCACTCTCATGCCGCCGAGAGTGAAGCGCGGCCATGCCGATGAGAGTGCGCTCCATACCGGGACATCGCGCAACTGAAGAGAGCCCCCATTGTTGGGTCCGTTCCAGTCAGGGGAGGCGCGCTTCCAGCTCGAAGAACAGGAAGCAGATAAATGAGCGACCGTCCGCGGTGGGCAGCAGTTCCGCTGGGGTGTTGGCCGCGGGCGGCGGCTCAGTGACCGTCTTGATGCCGAACCCCGCATCGATGAACGTGTTGATGACGTCCTGCAGGGGTCGGTGCCAGTAGGTCATCCACACGGTCCCTTCGCCGAAGTCGTAGTCCTCGGAGTACTGCGTGAGCGCGAAGTAGTCGGCCTCGGGGTACACAATCGCGTAGACCGTGGGGTGGATGATCGAGCCGATGAGCCGACCGCCGGGTTTGAGCACACGCCGCAGCTCGGCCAGTGCCGCGGCCCAGTCCTTGACGTAGTGCAGGGACAGCGATGCGACGACGAGGTCGAACGCGTCGTCGGGATAGGACAGGGGCGCACCAAGGTCTGCGACTCTCACGTCCGCGTCCTCGCCGAGCCTTTGGCGGGCGAGTTCGACCATCGCGGGGCTCAGGTCGAAGCCCGACACGACCGCATCCTTGCTACGCAGAGCTTCCATCAAGGGGCCTGACCCGCATCCGGCGTCGAGAATCTCCAGGCCCGCGACGTCCCCGGCGAGACGAATCATCTCCGGACGCGCGTAGTAAGCATTGAAGAGGTTGCTCTCGTTACTGGCCGAGTACGCGGCCGCGAAACTGTCGTAGTCAGCGACTGGGGCAGCGGACTTGCTCACCGAATCTGGCATGACAGGTTTCTACCCGGGTCGCAGGTGTGCGCCAACCAGGCGCGCGGTCCAGTCGGCGACGCACTCATCTGCCGCTGTCCGGTGCACTCACGACGAGTGGACTCCGACCTGAGCTAGCGTGTCGGCGTGCTCCTCACAAGCGGCAACATCGAAGAGGAGTTCCTAAGGACCTTTCCGCAGGCAGCCGGCGCTCTTGAGGCCGACGCCGGCGCAGATCCCGCGGGGCGCGTCGACTGGGTGTTCCGCCACGATGTGATGCCCCACGCCATTGGCGACCCGGCTGCCCTGCGCGATGTCTTCGCCTGGATTGAGCGATTGCTGCAGTCCACTGACAGCATGATCGAGTACTGGACTGCAATACGCCTCCTTGGTCGGACATTGGACTGGCCGGAATGGGTACCTCTCGTCGAGGAGCACGCAGGGCCACTGCTTGCGACAGCCATGAGCAGATAAACCTACGCCTTAGCCGCAACGCTCACAGCCGCCATCCGCACGGACATGCCGATGAGCGTGCGTCGCAGCGCCCACCATGGGCGCCCCACTTCGCCCAGATTGACGCGTCGTCGAACATGACCCGATTGCGTCGGAGACTTGCGGACCTAGGTGGCGCGTCTGGGAAGAATGCTCCCAGCCGCGACAAGAGAGAGCGGACACTGGAGTCGCGGGCTCCCAGGGAGTGAAGCTCAGCCATTTGCAGGGACAGGCCGGCGGAGATCGGTCGACCCCGCAAGCGGTCTCCACCCCTCGAGCACGGTCGTTCCAGGGCAACAAGGAGTGAGCTGGGCCCGGTCCGAACGCATCCGAACGACTTGGAAAACCGTGGCAGGATGTCGTCCAGTAGTCACTGGCGGTGGGGCCTGCTCAGTTCGGGCCAAATAGCCCACCATCCGGTGCTCGCGATCCGGGCGGTCCGATAGGAGGTACGCGGCGTGGTTGAACCCGGCACGGCCGAGCTGCCACCTGCGTCCCCATTAGGTAAGCCCGCGCGCGAGCCACAGCAACCGCGCGAGCCGGACCCTCCTCTGACGGGGATTTGGACGCCGGAGCGGCAATCACTGCGTGCCGCGCTGCTCAAGCAAGATGCAACTATCGGCGGGTTGTACGAAATGGCCGTGGATGGCATGGACCCCGCGGGGTGGTCGATGCCGAGGCTCGTAACCGTTGCGCACTGTGTCCGCGAGATCTGTGGTGCGCTGCCGCACATCCTCGGGATAGACGGGCTGCCGCCGCGTTCGGACACATCAGCCGCCGGTCGTGAGCTATCGCGAGTCTGGGGTGAGCACCTCGACGAGTTGGGTGCGGCCGAGGAGGCGGCGGCCGTTGCCGATGACACGGCCGAACCGCAGCAGCCGAAGGCGCTTGTGCGGCGAACTGTTCCCGACGCGCTGGTCGTTGCCGCGGCCGCCTACGTCGTCGCCGATGTCGAGGGGTCGCGCAACGCGCGGAAGGTGCGCGGCGCGCTTGTGACCGGGATCGTCACCGAGAATCACGCCAACATCGCTACATTCGCGAGAACGCAGAGCTTCTTCATGGGTTACGTCCACCTCAGCCGGCCTGTCCGTGCGCTGCCTGCACATGGAGCGGCGTTGGCGCATTTCGAGCGAGTCGAGATCGTCCTGCGTGCGCGCGTCGAGCAGTTCTTCAAGAGCCTCGCCGCAGTTGAGACAATGCTCGTGGCAGCTAACCGAAAGAGGGGCGACGCGTAGTGCGTGCCGACGACGACCTCGGCTACGAGGCACCCACGAAGCAGCAGGTGGCGGACGCCCTGCTCGTGCTCGGTGCCGACGAGCAGCATCGGCGACTCTTCTACCAGGGATTGCAGAATCCGTTGTGGGTGGAACCGCTGGACAAGCTCGGTGCGTTCGACGATGTGCCCGCGCCGTTCGAGGACGCCGAGGGCAACCTCAGATCGAAAGTGTGGTCCGAGGGTGAGTACCTCGTCCGGATGGCTGAATTTGTCCCGTCGAAGGTCACGCCGATCCTCGTCAGGATGGCAACCACGGAAGACCCCTTTGCTCGACGCATGGTCGTGTCAGCCACCGCCCGGCTCGATGGCGAGAACGCAGCCAAGCTGAGCAAGATTGTTGGCGAGTACCTGAGCACCGATCGTAGCCGCTTGGTGCCGCCGCAGGAGATCGTCCGAATCATGGAGGCACTCATGACGGACGGCAAGTGGAAGCAGGCGCTGCATCTCGCGTCCTGCGCCTTTGGTCCGCGCGAGGCGACCGGCACTGATGGAAAGGCGGTTGGCTTTGGAGAGGGCCGCGTAGTTGTAGGGATCGATGATTTCGCCTATAGCGAGACGCTTGCCTCGGTGTCGATTGCGATGGCGCCGCTTGGTGCGAGATGGCTCGCCGAGCTTCAGCGGTGGCTCCAGCGTTATCAGGTACTTGCGCGAGGTCTCGAAGCGGCTGGCGACGACTCAGGCGCGGTTGAAACCGACCGTAGTTACGTTTGGCGTCCTTCGATCACCGCTCACGAACAGAACAACCACTTCGATGATGTCGGGAACGGTCTAGTCGACGCCCTTCGTGATGCTGCGATCCGTGCGCTCGCCGACGGACTGCCGGTAGTCGATGTGGTCCGACCTCTCATGGAGAGCCGCCAGCCGCTCCTACGTCGCGTTGGCATCCACCTCATCACGGTTGCAGTTGGCCTGGGCCTGGATAGTGCGCAGTCGCTTGCCGCTGATGTCCTCGGTGATGAGCAATACCTCGATGTCGACTACCGCCACGAGTACGCAGAGTTCGCAAGGCGCGTGTTGCCGGTTGCGGCGAGTGATGTCGCCGCCGCCTGGACGCGGACTGTGCTCGACGGCCCGACTGCCACGGACGACGAGATCAGGGGATGGCTTTCGTGGCGGTTCCCGGAGACTGACGTACCGCAGGAGGCTGTCGACGAGCGTCGGCGCGTCTGGCAGATGCGAATCTTGAGCTCCATCGCAACGGATATGCCTGAGGCCGCTGTTGCTCGTCTGACGGATCTGCAAGCGGAGTTCGGTGAGTGGGAGCACACCGACTTCCCGAGGTTCGTTAGCTCCGGGGTTGGCGAGAAGGCGCCGGGTGAGGTCGACGACATCGCTTCATGGAGCCTCCCGGAGGTCGTCGCCTTCCTGCGGTCGTGGAGCGAGCCGGTGGAGCGGGTCTTCCATGGGCCCACTTACGGCGGCGTGACGTTCGCACTCATGCAAGACGTAAAGGCTCGACCTATCGAGTATGCGAAGGCGGCGGGTATCTTCGCCGACACGGACCTTCGCTACATCGCGGCGCTGTTTAACGCGTTCCGCGAGATCGCCGACTCGGGGGCGGAGTTTCCGTGGGCGTCCTTGGTGCGATTGGGCGCCTCGCTGGTAGAGATGCAGCCGGCCGAGGCAATCGATGGCGACATTCATGGTCGGGGGTCCGATCTCGCATCGGTGCACGACTCGTTGTTGTCGATGCTCCTGGGCGGCCTGTCAGCCGGTGGCGACACGAAGCCCGTCGTCGATGTTGACGCTTGGCCCGATGTGGTTCGGATCGTCTCTGCACTGTCACTCGACCCCGATCCGACTCCGGAACACGAGGCCGAGTACGGCGGGTCCAACATGGACCCGCTCACCCTCTCGATGAATACCGTCCGCCCAAATGCCCTGCGTGTCGCCGCACGCCTCGCCCGGTTCAGCAGTGGAATGGATGAGCGGGGTACGTCTGTCCCCGAGGTCAACAAGGCAGCATTGGACGTACTTGATGGGCGGCTCGGATCGGAGCGGGACTCGAGTCTGACCGTCGCTGCCGTTTACGGCGAGGCTCTCAGTTCGTTGGCCTGGAGCAACTCGGCCTGGACTCGCGAGCGTCTGGCTCGGCTATTCGAGGGGGATGGCGACTACACCAGCGTCGTTATGTCGACCGTCCTCGCGGCGTACACCCCTTCGGCGTTCTTGCTCGACCTCCTCCGTCCGTGGCTAGCGCAGTGGCTGGACCGCCTTGCAAACGATGAGCCGGTCAAAGTCGGATATGAGTCACACCGGTCGGCGACGGAGTCGCTGGGTGACCACCTCACGTTGCTCGCTGCGCGCGGAGAGATCGAGCTCGACGACACGTTGCTTCTCGCGTACTACGCGCGCGTCGATGTGGCCGCTCGCTCCACAGTGCTCGGCCACCTCGGGTGGATGCTCCTGCACGAGAAGGCCCCGGAAGAGTTTCTTGCTCGCGCCCGGGCTATCTGGGACTGGCGGGCGAACGCGGTTGAGGGCTCGGAGGACCAGTCGCGTGAGCTAAGCGGCTTCTACTGGTGGGTGAGGTGCGGTCAGTTCTCACCGACGTGGTGGATGCCGAGATTGGTCGTTGCCAGCCAGGTTCCCGGGTTCGACGGGCGCGGGATGATTGGCGAGCAGATCGCGGAAGCTGCGCAGGCTGACCCCCGCGCTGCATTCGGTGTCCTCGCTGCGTTGTTGAAGTCGGGTGAAGGCGACTTCGAGCGTTACGACTTGATCGAGAACGCACCTGCCGTGCTTGCCGCTGCTCTCGATGTCGACGACGTCGATCTGACAGCGAGGGCCGAGGCACTTCTCAACGATCTTGGCCGGGCAGGACACCTCACGATGCTCCAGCGGGTCAACGAGCTGCGGGCACGCGGCTGAGAGCCGCCTATACACCTAGCAATGGTTCGGCAGAAAAGTCACAGTGTCATTTCCCTGAAACTGACAACGCCTTTCAAGCACTCCTACGGCACTACCGATGCGTCTGCGACCACGACAATGGAGCATCTCGGCGAGAGCGCAACCACACCGACGGCCGGCATCATCCCGTCGCGAGTGGGCGCACACCGAACGTCCGGATCTGCCGCGATCCGGGCTCATGCCGAGATCAGTACGGCTGATCTTGATGTGCCAGACTGCCGCTAGCATCGTCGGCATGGCAACGCGGCTTGTTCAAATCAACATGAAGGCTCGGGACGACTCCGCGCTGGGCGGTTTCTGGGCGGAGGCGCTCGGCTGGAGAGTCTCCAGCGAGGGACCCGGCGTGACCAACCTCGAACCCGACGGCTTCGTCTACCCCGACCCCGTCGCCGTCTGCCTCGACCTCATCGCCTCCCCGGAACCCAAGACGGTGAAGAACCGCGTGCACGTCGACCTCGCCACCACCTCGGCGGCCCATCAGGCGGAGGTGGTCACGCGCCTGAAGGATCTCGGCGCAACACCCGCCAACGTAGGCCAGGGCGACGTCCCATGGACGGTCATGGCCGACCCAGAGGGCAACGAGTTCTGCGTGCTGGACTCGCTCTACCAAGACACCGGCCCGATCGCCACGGTAGTGGTCGACTGCACGGATCCGCGAGCCATGGCCCGCTTCTGGGGCAAGGCGATGGACTGGACCCTGTACAAGGTGACCGACCACAACGCGGTACTGCGCTCCGCCAAGGGCGTCGGCCCATATCTGCAGTTCCTCCGCACACCCGACGTGAAGACCGTGTGGAACCGAGTCCATCTCGACCTCCGCCCATACCCAGCTGACGACCTAGAGGCAGAGGCGGCCAGACTGCGGACTCTCGGCGCCACCGCCATCGACCTAGGCCAGAGCGACGTCCCGTGGACGGTTCTGGCCGACCCGGAAGGCAACGAGTTCTGCCTCCTCGCCCCAGGCTGACCCAAACCCTCTTCATCCGCTCAATACGGCCACGAGCCCGGATTTTGCGACGCGCCCTAGCCGGCTTTACCTACGACTAATTCGGCACGTCCGGATTTGCCGCTGTCCGGTGCGCGCTCATGCAGATCACTGTGTGGTGAGCCCTCGTGCTGTCTGCGCCTACTCGTCGGGCTCGTCGTCCACGTGCGGCCCGTCCCAGGTGGACAGGCAGAAGGGATGGCCGGCCGGGTCGGCGTACACCAAGCAGTGGTCGGAGTTCGGCTGGAAGTCGAGCCGGGTGGCGCCAGCAGCGACTGCGCGGGCTCCGGTTGCCTCGAGGTCGTCGACGAAGAAGTCGAGGTGCATCTGCATGGGTACGTCGGCGCCGGGCCACACCGGTGGGCAGAAATCGTCGACCTGCTGGAAGGCGATGAAGCCGTTCGGCCCGGAGACGGTCGCCCAGTGCTCGCTCCCCTTCGTGACGCCGCCGGTGAGCTCGGCGTAGAAAATCGCAAGGGCGAGCGCGTCGGGCGCGTTCACCGTGGTCACGCTGAGTCTGATCTCGTCGGACATCACTCGATCTCCATCGCTTCGTAAGCCGGGGACAACTCGTCCCAGCGCCGGCGCCACGCCGGTGCCGGAGTCTGCTCCGTCCAGCGCTCGGGGTGGGCCCCGGTGTCCTCTGCCAGCGACCGCCCCAGATCCTCCAGATGCGCCTGCCACCCGGCCCCGTGCAAGTACAACTTGTCCACCGGCAGTCCACGCTCCTCGACCACCAGCCTGGTCTGCGATCCCTCCTCGGTCAGCCATGCCTCCATCTGAGACTCATCGTCCGTGCCCGGCTCCATCGTGAGGAGCAGATGATGCGGTCCGTCGCACACCTCGACCCGCCCCGGACCGGTCCAGGTGCTGGTGAAGACAGCATGGATCGTGCCGCCCACCCGCAGGTCGCCCGAGACTTCAGCGAGCCAGCGCGCGAGCCGCTCCGGTGTCGTACATGCCTCCCACAGGTCGTCGATGTCCGTGTCGTAGATGTCCTCGACACGCACCGCGCCGCGGGTCTCGTCAAGCGCCCGCATCGTCCCGATGATGTTCACGTTCGCGCCTTCTTCCCTCGAGCGATCTCTGTATGAAGGGCGTCGAGCCGGCTCTGCCAGAGCACGCGGTACTCCGCGAGCCACTCGTCCACCTCGATGAGCGCCTCCGGACGGAGGCTGTAGATCCGGCGCTGCGCCTCCCGGCGTACGTCGACCAGTCCGGCCTCCCGCAGCACCCGCAGATGCCGGGACACGCCCGGACGAGCGATCGGGATCGCCTCGGCCAACTCTCCCGCGCTCGCCGGATGATCGCGCAGGATGCCCAGGAGCGTTCGCCGGCTCTCGTCCGCCAACGCGTGCAGCACCGCATCCATAGCCCTAACGTAACGGCTCGGGTACGTATCCGCAAGGTTACATACGACTCGTCGATGTGCGGGGTCCGACGTTGTGAGCCGCCCAGGCGGTTCGCCGATGTCCTCAACCGATAGACCGCAGACGCGCGGCAGGGCATCCGCTCGTAGCCGCGTTCCGGGCGGTCATGCCGATGACAACCATCAGCTGGCACACGACTGTCAAGCATCAGCCGTCAGAGGACACCGGCTGACTCGCCTTCTGCCGAGTTGACCTCATATGGATCAAGGGCGCGCCTTCGGCGCGTGCCCCGGCCGTGCGCATGCGCCCTCCGGCCGTTCACCGGCCAGCCCCGCCCTCGGAGTTCTTCACCAGAGCCCAACGGGTGGGATTTCAGGAAGTGAGGAGGGTGAGCACTTCGGCGGTGGGGCGGACGTCGCCGAAGGTGCGGTAGACGGTGTGGAGGGTGGCGTTGAGGTCCTGGTCGCGGCGGGCGGCGTTTGCGTCGGCGACCATCAGGACGCGGTAGCCGAGGGTGCTGGCGTCGCGGGCGGTGGACTCGCAGCAGACGTTCGCCACGGTGCCGGTGATCAGGACGGTGTCGATGCCACGCGCCTCGAGCAGGTCCGGTAGATCGCAGCGGCCTGGGAAGAAGGCGCTCGCTGCCGTCTTCTCCACGATCAGGTCTTCGTCTTGTACGTCGAACTCGCGCCAGACCCGGTCCCGCAGCGGCCCGGTGCCGCCCGATTCGCTGAACATCTTCGCCACGTCTGCCCCGAGGAACTCCTCTGTCACCGCGGTGATCTCGGTTCGTCCCGGCAACATCCACGCGACTGTCCCACCCAGGTCGCGCAGGGTGCCGGCAAGCTCCTGGATGTTCGGCACGATGCCGCGCTCGTAGTCCCCTTCCGCGACGAAGAACGAGACCATGTCGACCACCACCAGCGCGGTACGCTCCGGCACCAGCTCCTGGTAGGCATGCCGCTTCCCGCGCCGCGTCTCCTGCCGCGCGTACTCCCGCGCCTCGATCGTCCACTGGTGCAGTTTGGGAACCACCGTCTCCGTCACTCGCAGCACCCTGCCAGCCTCCACCGACATTGCGTCCGGCGAGCGCCTCACGACTCCGGGAAGACGGTCGAATCGGCCGGCCTATCTGGATGGGGACGCAGGCACTGACTCTGTGTAGATGCACCAACGACAAACCCGCCCTCGATCCCTTGGCGGGAAGAGGACGGGCGTGCGTGCAACCAACGTGCAACATCTAGCGGTGTTTGAGGGGGAGTGGCGGGATATCGCTATCGCCGGGATCCCCGCTCAAATAAGGGTGGTCAGGGGCGGTCTCGAACCGCCGACCTTCCGCTTATCAGTTCGACAGCAGTGTCCTGGGCACGTGGCTGCGCCGTTGTCCGGTAGGCCCCGCCGAGCGGGCTCGGCGGTACCTCGGTGCGCGGATCCGGGGTCAGTGTGTCGGCGGTGTCGTCTAGTCTCCGTGGCCGTGACGGATGCAGCTTTTGTCGCCGCTACGCGGGACTCCTACGACGCACTGGCCGACGAGCACGCCGACGTGGTGGCCTCAGGTCTGGACGACAGGCCCCTCGACCGAGCGCTGTTCGCCGCTTTCGCAGAGCTGGTGCGAGCCGGCGGCAACGGACCCGTCGCCGATGTCGGCTGCGGGCCGGGTCGGGTGACGATCCTGCTTTCCGGGCTGGGGCTGGACGCGTTCGGCATCGACCTGTCGCCCGGGATGCTGGCGCTGGCCCGTCGGACCTACCCGCAGTTGCGGTTCGAGGAGGGGTCGATGCTGGCGCTGGATCTGGCGGACACCTCACTCGGCGGACTGCTTGCCTACTACTCGATCATCCACATCCCGTGGGAGCAGCGACCGCAGGTTTTCGCTGAGTTTCACCGGGTGCTCGCGCCAGGCGGGCTGTTGCTGCTGACCTTCCAAATCGGCGACGAGCGGAGCCAGTACAGCGAGTTCTTGGGAACGTCTGTCTCCCTCGACTTCTACCGACAGCAACCGGACGAGGTCGTCGAGCTGCTGCGCGAAGCAGGCTTCGAGCTGTCGATGACGGCAGTACGCGAGCGTGAGGGCACGGAGAAGACCACACAGGGCTACCTCCTTGCCCGCAAGGCCCCCAGCCTGAATGCTTGACGGCAATGCCGCAGCACCGATGACGGCCGGGCCAGCTGCGGCTCGGCGCGCCGCCGCACATCGTTGAGGCGATCGTGGGCCATGCCGACATCCACGTCACGATGACGATCTACGACCATGCATCCCTGGAAGACCAGCGGAAGGCGCTCGATCAGCTCGCGGAGCTGATTGCCGGGTAGGACTGCGGTACTCGCAGGAGGTTCGGCGGATCTCAGACCGAGATCCACGCTCAAGAAAGGGTGGTCAGGGGCGGTCTGGAACTGCCGACCTTCCGCTTTTCGGTTCGACCGCGGTCCCCGCGCTGTCAGGAAGCACCATTGCCCGGTTGGACTCTCCAGTGGGTCCGGTTGGTCGCCGTCGCCGGCCAATGCGGTCCCGGTTGCGGTCGCCTATGACGCCGACGCCGGTCACCAACCGCCGGTTGAGCCAGGCAGGCATCCACCAGTTCGCGTCGCCCAACAGCATCATCAAGGCCGGTACGAGAACCAGGCGCACGATGGTCGCATCGATGAGGACGGCAGTGGCCAGGCCCAGGCCGAACATCTTGGCCGTTGGGTCGTCGGCAAGGGAGAAGCTGACGAAGACCGCGATCATGATGAGCGCTGCCGAGGTGATCACGCGGCCGGTGGTGGTGATGCCGTGGATGGTCGAGGCGGTGTTGTCACCAGTCCGGACGTACTCCTCCCGGATCCGGGTGAGCAGGAAGACCTCATAGTCCATCGACAGCCCGAACACCACGGCGAACATGAACATCGGGATGAACGGGAGGATCGGGATGGTCGACTCCAGTCCGATCAGGTCCGCGGCCCAACCCCACTGGAAGATCATCACCATGACGCCGAAGGACGCGCCGATGCTGAGCAGGTTCATCACAGCGGCCTTCAGTGGTACGACGACCGACCGGAAGACCACCGTGAGAAGCACGACGGACAACAGGATCACCGCGCCGATGAACCACGGCAGCCGATCGTTGACCTTCGCACCCACATCCGCCAGGGTCGCCGTCTGACCACCGACATGGGCCTTCGCCGGACTGTCCCGCAGTACCGAGGGGAAGACCTCCGCGCGAAGCCGCTCGACCGTTGTCATCGTGGCATCGTCCTGTGGTCCGGTCGTCGGTACGGCGATCAACGTCGCGACGCCCGCCGCGGTATTCACCTGAGGAGGTGCGACCGACGCGATGCCACGATCGGCCCGGACGGCGTTGAACAGGGGTTGTACGACCCTCGGATCTCGAGAGACGTCGACGGCGATCACCAGCGGACCGTTGCTACCGGCACCGAATCCCGCGGCAACCAGGTCGTACGCCCGGCGCTCGGTGCGTTGCACGGGAAGCGCGCCGTCATCGGGCGTACCGACGCGGAGTGCGAGCACGGGTGCGGCCAACGCCAGCAGCAGGACGGTGGCGCCGACGGCGTACGCGGCGGCGTGCTTGGACACGTGCCCCGCCCACCGCTGCCAACCCGAACCAGGGGAGGCCTGCACCCGCCGTACCCGAAGGCGGTTGATCCAGTGCCCGGCCAGACCCAAGAACGCGGGCAGCAAGGTGAGCGAAGCGAGCACCATGGTCAGCACGATCAGCGAGATGGCAATCCCACCGGCGGTCATGAACGGTACGCCGGCCACCACCAGCCCGAGGATCGCGATCACCACTGTGCCGCCGGCGAAGAGCACAGCCTGCCCGGCCGTGGAGACAGCACGCCCGACCGACTCCTCGACATCCATCCCGCGGGTCAGGTTCTCGCGGTGCCGGGTGACGATGATCAGCGCGTAGTCGATGCCCACGCCGAGCCCGATCATGCTGCCGAGTACGGGCGCCCAACTGGGCAGATCGATGAGATAGGTGACCAAGGACAGCGAGCTGACCGCCAGCGCGAGGCCGAACACAGCCATTCCGACCGGCAGCCCCATCGCGATGATCGATCCGAACGCGAGCAGCAGGATGACCATCGCGGCGATCAGCCCGAACGCCTCGCCGAGACCCGCCTGGGCTTCCTCGAACGCATAGAAAAGATCCCCGCCCAGCTCGATCCGCAGCGGCGATTCCACCGCCGTCAGGGTCTTGAGCTGCTCGAGGTCGCTCGGCTCGAGCTTGTCGAGCACCGGGTACTGAAGCCGGACGAGTCCGACCCGGCCGTCGGGCGAGATGACGGGATCGTCCGCCCCCAGCACGTGTGGCAACGAAGCCGCAGTCGAGCGGATCTGCGTCAGCGCAGCCCGCAGCTCGGGTGCGTTGAGCGTCGCCTGCTCGTCGAGCGGAGTCACGACCACCTGCGCGGTCAGCCCGGCCTGATCCGCTCCCGCGGCCGACAGCAGATCGGTCGCGTACTGCGAGTCGACACCAGGTGCTCCGAACGATTCCTCGAGTTTCTTGCCGAAGGCGCCGGATGCCGCGACCACGAGCGCCGCCACCACCAACCACGCCCCGATCACCACCCAGGGCCGACGTGCGGCGTACCGGCCCAGTCTGTACAGATTCGACCTCATCATGGATCCCTTCAGCGAGAGTTGGACTCATCGTGTGGCCGAGGGGCCAGCCCCCACCTCAGGCGATGAGACGGACTTCCCTCGGCCGATCAGCCGGGTCGCGTACCGTACTTTGAGCCGATCCGCTCGGCGCCCGGAGTCCCTACGCTGTGGGCATGGTGAGAAACGCCGTCCGCTCGCTGCTGGCCGAGCCGCGAGCACCCGACCCACCCAAGCGGGTGTGGCGCGACTGGGTGCTCGTCGCCGGCCTGCTGACGGCGGTCGTTCTCGAAGGCGTTCTCCGTGAGGACGTGGTCTGGAGGCCCGTCGCACTGGTGCTCGCCGTGGCAACCGTGTGCGCTCTCCTGTGGCGTCGTATCTACCCGCTGGCCGTGGTGGCCGCCGTGTTCGGCGCCCTGATCGTGGTCAACCTCGTAGCCCTGATCAGTGGAGAAGCGACCTTCGGCCTGTACACGATGATCTGCGTGGTGTTGCTGCCGTACTCACTCGTTCGCTGGGGATCCGGCCGCGAGATCCTCATCGGCCTGGCGTTCATCCTGGTGGCGCTGGTGCTCGGAATCATCAGTGACTTCACCGGGTACGGCGAAGCTGCCGCCGGCAGCATGTTCCTGCTGTTCCCGGCGACAGTCGGGGCCGCGGTCCGCTATTGGTGGTCCGCCCGGGTCCGCGAGCTGGACCAGGTGCGACTCCGGGAGCGCGAGCAGTTGGCCCGGGAGCTGCACGACACGGTCGCTCATCACGTCTCGGCCATCGTCATCCGGGCCCAGGCCGGCCGAGCCGTCGCGGCCACCCGCCCCGAAGCCGCGGTCGATGCGCTCGCCATCATCGAGGCCGAGGGCACGCGTACTCTCGCCGAGATGCGGACGATGGTCGGCGTACTGCGCGATGACGGAACGGCGGCGCTGGCTCCACAACCGGGAGTGGCCGACCTGGAGCGGCTCGCCCGGAGCGTCGGGGACCGGCCGCGGGTCGAGGTCGAGGTGTCGGGCGACCTCGACGACCTCGGACCAGCGGTCGGCGCCGCGATCTATCGCATCGCGCAGGAGTCGATCACGAACGCCGTACGGCACGCTCGGCAGGCAACTCGCATCGACGTTCGGCTGACGTCGTACGACGACTCCGTGCGTCTGACCGTCCGCGACGATGGAGAGGCCACCTCGGCGCCCCGGAACCCGCTCGGGTACGGCTTGGTCGGGATGACCGAGCGGGCCACGCTACTTGGCGGCACGTTCGCCGCGGGACCCGATTCGGACCGGGGCTGGTCCGTCGACGTGGTTCTGCCGCGAACGGCGGTCGGCCGATGACGATCCGCGTACTCGTCGCCGACGATCAGGATCTCGTCCGGACGGGACTCGCGATGATCCTCGATGCGCAACCCGGTATCGAGGTGGTCGGTCAGGCGGCCGACGGTCTGGAAGCAGTCCAGTTCGCCCGCCGGCTGCGGCCCGATGTGTGCCTGCTCGACATCAGGATGCCCGGCCTGGACGGGATCGCGGCGACCCGCGAGCTCGCCGGGCCCGATGTCGACGACCCACTGGCGATCGTGGTGATCACCACCTTCGATCTCGACGAGTATGTGTACGGCGCTCTGAAGGCCGGCGCGCGTGGATTCCTGCTCAAGGATGCCGGCCCCGACCTGCTGGTCCAGGCGATCCACGCCGCCGCCAACGGTGATGCATTGATCGCGCCGAAGATCACCGCACGGCTGCTGGCCGCGTTCTCCGAACCACCGAAGGGCCGCACACCAGTCCAACCGGTCGATCCGCTCACCACTCGCGAGGAACAGGTCCTGATCGCCGCGGCCACCGGCCGGACCAACGCCGAGATCGCCGCGGAGCTGCACATCAGCCTCAGCACCGTGAAGACTCACCTGACCAGCGTGATGGGCAAGGTGGGTGCCCGGAACCGGGTCGAGATCGCCATGTGGGCCTACGAAACCGGCCGCATCAAGCTCTAGGTCACCTCGTGGGTGAGGCGGGTGCGGACTTGAGGCCGGTGATGGCGGCAACCATCGCCGCGTCGAAGCCCGCCTCGACGGTCTCATCCTTCGCCATCAGGCCCCCGCGCGGTACGTGTGCGGCATCGGTTCGGTTCACCTAGGCGGCTGTGAGCTTTGCCTCAGGTTTCGGTTGGGCGCCGGCCGGCAAATCGCCGTACTACCTGACGTGGGCCGTGCACAAGCGTCGGCCGCAGATCCGGAAGGACAATCGTCATGTCTAGCAGCACAAAACGCCGCCTGGCCCGCGGCATCGGCGCCGCTCTCCTCGCGACTGCCGCATCCGCCACACTCGCCATCAGCGCGGCGTCAGCGAACAGCCAGGCGACACCGCCGGCGGGGATCACCGTGCCCGGCGACCCGACCGCAGCCCCCGCCGTCCTGATCGCGAGCCTGGAGGGCCGCAACGAGGTGACGGGCGGCGATCCGGACGGGCGGGCGCTGGAACTCATCGGCATTCAGGGCAACACGCTCAGCTATTCGGTGTCATGGCGCGGAATCGCCACCCCGACCGAGGCAGCCATCCACGCCGCCGGTCGAGGAGCGGACGGCCCTGTCGTCGTGCCTCTGTTCACCACGAGCCGTCCATCGGGTAGCTTCGCCACCGGTAGCGTCACCGTCACCGACCCGACCGTGCTTGCCGCATTGAGGTCCGACCCGAACGGCTTCTACACCGACCTGCGCACCAACGAGTTCCCGAACGGCGCTGTACGTGCCCAGCTACACCAGCTCAGTCACGCGGTCAGCACGACCGGAGTGGCCGCAGTGCAGGAGTCGGTGGTCTTTGGCAGCCAGATCTACGCCTGCACCGTGCAATTCGACGGCTCCTTCGCCTTCACCCAGAACAACGTCGAGGCACGCCTCACCGGCGGCATCCACCACACCTTCGTCCAGCCGGCCGCCGGCCCGCCGCAGTGGCAGGCAGCCGACGGCAGCGCTGTCACCGGCAAGGTCGTCACCAAGAACGCCAACGGCGCGGGCAACATCGCCGAGCTGGACCTCGACGCCACCCAGATCGGCGACTCCTCCGGACTGCTGTCGAACGCCGTCGAGGTGCTTCGCCTCAACACAGTCGGCGGCGTCGCGCCGACCGGCACCTGCGACCCGCACGCCACGCCACTCGTCAACGTCCCGTACCAGGCCGACTACGTGTTCATCAACGGCTAGCCACTGCGATCTGAAGGAGTCGCCACGCGCCCACATCTGACGCGACGCTGGTTCGATCGGCAGGATGGCCTCGACCCCCCGAGCTAGAAGGGGTCGAGGCCATCGTCTAATTCCCGAAGAAGACGTTGATGATGCTGATCACGCCTGGGCCGATGATGACGACGAACATGGACGGGAACAGGCAGAACACCAGCGGGAACAGGATTTTCACCGGCACCTTCTGCGCCTTCTCCTCGGCACGTTGCCTGCGCCGCAGCCGCATCTCCTTCGCCTGTTCACGCAGTACGTCGGCGATGGTGATGCCCAGCTCGCCGGCCTGCACGAGCGCGGACACGAACGACCGCAGCCCGGGCACAGTCGTCCGGTCCGTCATCGCGCGCAGAGCCTGCGAGCGCGACTTGCCGATCTGGATCTCCTGCAGCACCCGGGAGAACTCCGCAGCCAGCGGGCCAGTGGTGTTACGAGCGACCTGCGCCAGCGCCGCGTCGAATCCGAGCCCGGCCTCGACGCAGACCGTGAGCAGGTCGAGCGCGTCGGGCAAGGCCTTCTGGATCTTTTCCTGTCGCTTGATCCCGGCGTTGTACAGCAGGACGTCGGGCAGGAAGAAGCCGACGGCCGCCGCCACGGCAGCGCCCACGATGAGCAGGCCGATCGTCCGAAGCCCGTACAGGCCGCCCAGGCTGCCCAGAATGAACAGCCCGAGGCCCTTTGCCGCCAGGACTCGGTCGGGCGTCAACCCCGACGGGTTGCCGGCCAGGTCGAGCCGGCGCTGCAGCGTCGTACTGATGCCCGAGGGCGACAGGCGTACGGCGACTCCGCGCAGCCAGCCTGGCAGTGCGGCGAACGGATCGCGCTTCGGCTCGACCTCCACCGGTGCGTGCCGCGTGTAGTGACTGTCGATCGTGGCGAGTGCCCGGGCCACGCCACCTTGGGCAGTTCGCGCGGTGATGCTGATGACTGCCATGACGATGGCGAGGCCGAGCGCGGCGACTCCCGCGATCAAGAGCACGGTCGGGTTCATCTCATGCCTCCACCTTGATCAAGACGCGGATCCAGAACGCGCCCACGATGATGAGCCCGACGCAGGTGGCGACCATCATGACGCCGATCGGTGTGGTGAACAGCGGGCTCATGTACTGCGGTTTGCTCAACGTCAGCCACGCACCGAGCGCAATCGGCAGACTGACGATGATGTAGCCGGACAGCCGCCCTTCGGCACTGAGCGCCCGGACGTGGCGGCGGGTCTGTGCGCGTTCGCGCATGGTGTCGACGGTGTTCGTCAGTACCTCGGCCAGGTTGCCGCCGACCTCCCGTTGGATCCGGGTGGCCATCACGACCCAGCGCAGGTCCTCGCAATGCATCCGGTCCGCAACGTGGGTGAGACCGTCCTCGAGATCGACACCGATCCTGGTCTCCGCGAGTGCCCGGGAGAACTCACTCGCGGCCGGTTGCGTGCCGTCGCGTACGGCGGCATCGATGGCCTGCGCCAGCGAGAACCCGGAGCGAAGCGATCCGACGATCAGCTGAAGCACATCGGGGAGTTGTTCGCCGAAGGCCGCGCGGCGGCGCCCGATGCGGATGTTGAGGAAGACATGTTGGGCGAGCCATCCGACGAGAAGTCCGATCGGCAAACTCAGCAGCCCGTTGACGCCTGCGAGCATCAGTGCGACCCCCAGCGCCGCACTGCCGCAGAGGACCAGCAACGCCCACTCGGCGGGCTTGCGCTTCACGTCCGCGAGATCGAGCCGCTTGGCAAGTCCTTGTTCGACGCCACTGGACCGCAGGACCTGGGCGACGAGTCCGACCGCGGTCCGCGCGGAAGCGCCCTCCACCTCACCGGTGTGGTGCTCGTCGCGGCGAGGTCCGTACTGGCTGACCTTCTGGACCAACCGACGCGCAGTGTCTTCCCGGGAGCCCTGCCAGCGCAGTAGTACGACGGCGAGCACCACGATCAAGAAGACGCCGGCCAGCAGCGCGAGAAGCTGCCATGACCAGATGGTCTGGTGCGACCGAGCCGGCTGTACGGCGTTCGTCGGCGCCGGTGGAGGAGTTGGCAGAGTGACCGCGGCAAAGGTCACCATGGTCTTGGCGCTGACCGAACCGATGGCGACCCGCAACATGACGCTGCGGCCGGCCAATGCGTCGGGCACAGTGACGTCGACCTCGGCGCGCGCAGTGAAGTTCCGCGCCACGGCAGCGAAGGCTGCCGTCAGCTCACTGGCGTTCTGCGCGGTCAGTATCCGTCCGCCCGCAGCCGACGCGATCTCCTGTGCCGCGGATGCGTCACCGCTGCCGTACCGGAATGCGACGACGTCAGCCGGGACGCGATCCGCCGCGAGCTGCCTGGTCACCGACGTGAGATTCGCCTTGCTGGACGTGTCGACACCGTCCGACAGCACGACCAGCCTGCGCTGGGCTGACGAGCCGAGGCGGGCGGCATCGAGCGTGGCGACGGCTGCGCGGACAGCGTCGTACAACGCTGTGTCGCCTGTGGCCTGCACGTGAGCCAAGGCGTTACGAACCAGGGTGCGGTTCGTCGTCGGCGTGACCGCGAGACGAGGCCGGTCGGAGAAGGTGAGCAGGCCCGCCTTGACGTCGTTCGGCAGGCTGGCGAGGTAGCTCAGCGCGGCCTGACGCGCCGCAGCAAGCCCCGAGCCGGCCATCGAGCCACTGGTGTCCAGCGCGATGACCACCGCGCGCGGCGGAGCTGCTGTCACGGTCGTGCTGCTCACCGGCGTCACCCGTGCCGGCAGTGAGGTGCTGCCGACCTGGACGCGCACCGACTTCGAGTCCAGCTTTCCTGACACGTTGGCGGTCGTGAGCACGAAGCTGGCATGGCCTTGGCTGACCTGCACAGAGTCGATCCGTGCCGACGGATCGCCGTCCGCGTGCGCGACTCCCGGCACAACCACTGCCAAGCCGAGGGTCACGGCACCCAGCCATCGGATGCGTCGCGCGATCGTCATCGGGAGACCTCTTCCAAGCCGAACATCCGCGGCGGCAGATAGACGCCGCGATCAGCGAGCCGATCGAGGAAGCCCGGGCGCAGGCCGGTCGACCGCAGCGCGCCGCGGAAACTGCCGTGCTCGTCGACGCCCGCGTGGAAGTCGAACTGGAACACGTCCTGGAGGGTGATGACCTCACCCTCCATGCCGGTGACCTCGGTGATGTGCGTGATGCGACGTGTCCCGTCCTTGAGGCGGGCCTGGTGGACGATGAGGTCGAGCGCGGAGGACATCTGCTCGCGGATCGCCCGCTGCGGCAGGTCGACGCCGGCCATCAGCACCATGGTCTCCAGCCGGGACAGCGAGTCGCGTGGCGCGTTGGAGTGCACGGTCGTGATCGAGCCGTCGTGGCCCGTGTTCATGGCTTGCAACATGTCCAGCGCGGCGCCGTCGCGGACCTCACCGATGATGATGCGGTCGGGGCGCATCCGCAGGGAGTTGCGCACCAGTTCGCGGATCGCGATCTCGCCGCGCTTCTCCACGTTCGCCGGACGCGACTCGAGCCGCAGTACGTGCTCCTGCCGCAGCTGTAGCTCGGCGGCGTCCTCGATCGTGACGATGCGTTCGTCATCGGGAATGAACGACGACAGCACGTTCAGCGTCGTCGTCTTGCCGGAGCCGGTGCCGCCGCCGATCAGGACGTTCAACCGGCCCCGCACACACGCCTGCAGCAGTTCCGCGACCGGCCCGGTCAGCGTGCCGAACGAGATCAGATCGTCGACCGTGAAGGGGTCGGCGGCGAACTTCCGGATCGTGAGCAGTGACCCGTCCAGCGCGATCGGCGGTACGACGGCGTTCACCCGGCTGCCGTCGGGCAGACGCGCATCCACCATCGGGCTGGCGTCGTCGACCCGGCGGCCGACTCTGGAGACGATCTTGTCGATGGTGCGACGTAGGTGGCTCTCATCGGTGAACGCCGCGTCGACCGGGAGCAACCGCCCGTCGCGTTCGACGTAGATCTGGTCGTGGCCGTTGACCATGATCTCGGAAACGCCGGCATCGCGCAGATAGGGCTCGAGCGGGCCGTGGCCGAGGATCTCGTCGGCGACCTCCTGCGCGACGCGCGCACGGTCGGCTGCGGTCATCGGGGTGTCGTCGCGCTGCAGTACTGCCTGCAGGGTTTGCGTGACCTGCTGTTCGAGCTCGTGCTGGTCGAGGTGAGCGTCGTACAGCTTGGGCCCCAGGCTCTCCAGCAGACCCTGGTGCACGCTGCGCTTCACGCCGGCGAACGGGTCCGCGTTCCGTGCCGCACGGCGCGGTACGTCGGCCGGCGCCTGCGGACTCGGTGAACTCGAGGAGACCGTCTGGGGCTGTTGCCCAGGGGGTGCCTGACGCCGGGCCAATCGTTCGGACAGGGTCATGATCGCCTCCCCGCAGCACGGCGTGCGAACGCCCTGGACCTCGCCGCAACCGGCCGGTTGAGCAGACGTTCGTGGGCGAACCGGGTGATTGCCTGGCTGACCGGATGAGCCGGGGTCGCGATCACGATCGGGGTGCCCTTGTTGATCGAGATCGGGACGTTGCGGCTCGACGGCACGTGCCCGTTGACGGCACTGCGGACCACGCGCTCGACATCGCCCGAGGTCAGTCCGACCTTCGAATCGGAGCGATTGAGCACCACTGAGCGGATGTCGCGCGAGTAGGACAGCAGGTCGAGCATGTCCAGCGTGATCCGCAGGTTCTTCAGTGCTGGTGTGTCCGGCGTGGTCAGCAGGACATGGTGATCGGAGACGTCCATCGCGGTGAGCACGTGCTCGCTGAACTGCGCCGGCGTATCGACCACGACGAAGTCGAACATCCCACGCAGTACCGTGAGCAGCTCGCCGACCAGCGCGGCGGGAATCTTCTCCGCATCTCCGGGGGTCACCGGCGCCAGCAGCATGTCCAGCCCCGGCCGGTACGACGTGAGCAGCGAGACCGCACCTGTCGTGTCGAGATGGCCGGCCATCGGCAAGGCGTCGCTGATCGTGCGGACCGGGTCGAGCTGAACGCTGATCGCCACGTCACCGAACGAGAGATCAAGGTCCACCAAGCAGACTCGGTTGCCGTCGCCCGCGGACAGCGCCGCGGCCAGGTTGATCGCAATGGTGGTCTTGCCACACCCGCCCTTGGCCGCGAACACCGTAACGATCTTGCCCTGGTGTACCGGTTCCGGCTCGTCGTTGACACGCACCCGGCCCGACAGCGTCCGCGAGCGCTCGCACGCGGCAACCAGTGCCACGGTGTCGCCGGCGGCAACCACTTCCCGCACCCCGGCTCGAAGTGCCTCCGTGAGCAGCGCGACGTCCACGTGCTCGCGGACCAGGATCAGGCCGGTGGCCGGTCGCTCCAACCGCAGCTCCGCGGCGAACCGCAGAGCGTCCCCGGCGTCGGCTTCGGGTCCGACCACGACGAGATCCTCGGCGGGGTCGTGGTTCAAGGCGCGGAGCGCGGCGTCGAGGTCGTCGACCGACCGCACGTCCCCACCGAGGTTCGAGATCAGGTCGTGCGGCGCGGCGGCCGGCTGGCAAAGGATGGTCATCGCGGTGCCCTCACTTCTTCGTGGTCTTCGGCGCCACCGGGAACAGCGGCTCGTCGTGGTCTTGGACCTTGACCTGGGCGGACGGACCGAGCAGTGCCAGGTACGGCAGCGAGGTCTGGGACAGCTGAATCAGGCGCTCGGCGTCAATCTGATTCGCGGCGAAGGTCACCAGCGTCAGGTCGTTCTGCGCCGACGCGGCGCCCTGCGAGAAGGAGCTGTCGCTGGTCTTGGCATCGTCTTGCGGCGTACGGGACGTGGCCGGGCCGATCGCGATCACGCGCACCTTCGGGATGACGACCGCGGTCTTGGCGACGGCCTTGCCGCCGCCCTGTTGCTTGTGCTGGCCGGTGCAGTTCGGCTGCGCGCTGACATCGCCGGTGCTGCCGGCGACGACCGTACCGAAGACGGCGACGTCCGACCCGGCCTTCACGTTGCCGGCAACCGCTTCTGGGCTGCAGAGCGTGATAGTGACGGCCACCTTGCCTTCGGGAATCGCCAGTCCGCCGGTGGCCTGTGCGGCCGTCACCAGCATCGACTTCAGGAGCAGCTGGCCCGGGCTGAGGTCGGACGACGTGACGAGCGACGCCTGCGCTGGCGTGATCTCCGTGACGGCGTCCGCCGACACCGACGAGGCCGGCAACGTCTCCTGGTGCAGTGATGCCTTCGCGTCAGCGGCGGAGGTTCCGGACGGAATCGCCTTGCCTACAACGAGGACGGTCACCGCTTGCTGTCCGGCGACCGCGCGGGCGTCCGCGCGATCGACGTACACCAGCACGGCGGCTGTCCCGAGTGCGGCCAGCGCGACCGCCAGCACGATGGTCAAAACTCGACGTTTCATGGTTCTCTCTCTTCTGCTGGCGGTACTAGCCGGCGAGCTTGACGGCCGTGGCGCCGAAGTACGTGCCGGTGCCGACGGTGGTGGACACAGGCACCAGGGCCTGGGTGAAATGTCCGTAGATGCAGGACGGAGTGGTTGCCCCGTTCGGGCACGAACCCTTCGTGAACGGCGACGGGATGGCGTCCTTGAGGGGGTTCATGTTCGCGTATCCGGTGAGGATGAAGGCGGCCAGTCCGACCAGGTGATACGTCGCGCCGCTGCCCGAACCGGTCGACGTGTCGAAGATCGGGATGAAGATCGGTGTCCCGCTCGCGACGTACGACGTCAACGCGTCCCCACACGCTTTGGTGATGTTCTTGCCCGGATCGCTCCCCGCGGCGTATCCGCTCTGCGTGAGGTCGATCGCTGCTGTGCACCCGCCGATGTCGTCCAGCCAGCCGAACTCACCGGGTGCGCTGAGGCCCGCACACGTGGGCGCGCTGGGTGCGTCTCGCACGAAGATCCTCGTGTCGACGCCGAAGGTAGGGGGAGTGCCGCCCGTTGCCTGGGTCCAGGCGCACATCGAGAGCGTCATCGCCAGCGATTGCGAGCTCTTGACTGCCGGTCCCCACATCGCGCGAGCACAGGCGTGGACCGTACTGCCTTGGTAGCCGGCGTTGCCGGTCAACGCGCGGGCGAACACCGGCGGCAACAGCGAGGAGCCGCCTGAGGTCCTCGTCGCGGTGTGCACATCGACATAGTTCGTCCCAGCTTCCGGTGCGCTCGGGCAGTCGACCATGGTTCCCGTGGACCCGGGGCAACCCGACAGACCACCTTTGACGTCGTGGCCGCAGACCAGGGTCACCGCCGACACACCGTCTTTGGCGTTGAGGTTCGCATAGGTGGCCGCCGTACCGGGTGTGCACGCCGCGCCGGCGACGCAGCTCTTCGCGACGGCGAGCGAGCCGGCGTCGGCGCCGTTCTGCAACTCGGCACGCTCCTGGTACAGCCGTCCGACATCGACGGTCAGAGCGGCCATGCCGAGCAGTACGCCGGTCCCGAGCAGCATGCCGACCAGGACGCCGAAGGCACCTCGGTCGTCGGCGCCGAGCAGCCGCATCATCGGACGGACGATTGGTGGGATCAGGTTTCGCATGGCATGACTCCCCGGGCGGACAACGTGGTCTGGCCGCTCAGGCCGGTGCCACCGAAAAAGCCGACAAGATATCCGAGGCCCGGCGTGAACTGAAAGGTAAAGCTGGTTTGCACGGCGCCGTTGATGCCTGGGCCGGCGCCGACCGGGCAGGCCGACTGGATCGACACGCCCACGGGGCTCAGCCCGGATGCGGCAGCCTGCGTGCGACTCGCCACATTCGGCTGTGCGAGTGCGACGAGCCGAGCGCCTTCGCGCGCGGCTTGGGTGAGCGTCTGCTGTGCGTTGAGCATCCGGCCGAAGTCGATGATGCCCATCACGATCAGCAGCAGCAGGGGAAGCAGAAGCGCGAACTCGACAGCGGTGGCGCCGCGGTCCGCGCCGCTGCCCCCATGTACCGACGAGGGCAGCATGCGGCGTACCCATGCCGCTGGCCGGATGCGAGATACGCGGCCGTGGTGAGTTTCCCCGCCGCGATGCCCTCGTCTCGGATACATGAGCTCTCCCGGTTCGTGAAGATCGGTCAGAAGGCCCCGATGACGCCGGTATACAAAGCGGCGACCAAGGGGCCGAGGATGATGACAATGGGTAGGACGACGAGCACGATCAGCGTTGCCAGCAGGCCGTACTCGATCAGGTTCGCGCCGCGATCGTCGCGCATCACCTTGCCGGCAAGGGCTTTGACGAACCCCGCGAGACTGAGCATCGGAACTCCCACCTGGGCGGGGGCAGCGGCGGCCCGGCCGTCCGGCCGGGCCGCACCACCCCCCCGCGATCGAACGGAGTGGATCGGCAGATCGCTCGATCGGTCAGAGGTTGCCGGCGACGTCGGTGAACAGGCCGACAATGGCCGGGCCCAGGATCAGCAGCGCGGGAACCACGATCATGGCGATCAGCGCGACCATCAGGCCGTACTCGATCATGGTGGCGCCGCGCTCGTCGCGACGCGTCTGCTGAACGGCGGTCTGCACGTAGGTGAGCAGGTTGTTGAGCATGGGAACTCCTCCAGTTGGTGGCGGGTGTGGGACCCCACCCGTTGATCGAACGGCGACCTGCCGATCGGTACCGAAACAGTGCGGGATCGCCGGTCCGGCCCGGCATCGGTCAACCGGCCAGATAGCGAAAGACGATCGACCGACAACGGCGGAGACCACCCGCCGACCGACCGACAGGAGATGACAGGCCTGTCGGTCGTTCGGCTGACACCGTCGGCCGGTCAGCCGGCTTCGCGGCTCCGGTCGGTCGGTTCTGCGGTGACGTGGTTCCTTCGCACGCCAGGTGCGCCGTACCTTGGCGGGCATGGACATCGCGTGGACAGTTGCCGGGGGCATCATTGGCTTCGTTGCCGGACTGCTGCTGCGCAGCACGGTCTTCCGGCTGTCGGTAGCTTCCGGCGAGCCGGCCCCCACCAGCTGCGCGCGCTGCGGGACAGGGGTCAGCGGACGTTTCGCGATCCGGTGTACGCAGTGTCGTGGCTGGTTCGGCGTTCCGTTCGTCCTCGAGCTGGTGACCGCTGCGGTGATTGCCCTGCTGCTGTGGCGGTTCGCCGGTCTTCCGGATGCGGCCCCGTTCGCCTTCATCGGCGCGCTGGGGGTCGCGTTGGCCGCCATCGACATCGCGGTCCAGCGGTTACCCAACCGGTTGACTCTGCTGCTGTACCCGGGTCTGATTGCGCTGTTCGGACTCGTGACGGCGGTCGACGGGCATCCGTCGTACCTGCTGCGCGCACTGCTGGGCGGACTGGTGCTCGGTGGCGGTTACTTGGTACTGGCGGTGTTGAGCCGGGGGCAGCTCGGTGGCGGGGACGTCAAGCTCGCCGGCGGAATCGGCATCGCGCTCGGCTGGCTGGGCTGGCCGACTCTGCTCGTCGGGGCGTCCCTGGGCTTCGTCCTGATGGGTGTCGTGAGCCTCGTGCTGCTGATCGCACGCCGGATCAGCCTCCAGCACAGCATGAGCTTCGGCCCGTTCATGCTCGGCGGCGCATTGGTGGCCATCCTGGCCGTCGCCTGATGGGTGGAATCCCGCCGTACTAAGGGCACGCGGCCGTCGTGGCCGGCTCGCTCGGCGCCGGTGTTTCTGGAATTTTGTCACCAAGTGTTCAATTGTTTCGGCGAAAAGCACCCATCCGGATTCCGTAACGGACTGTAGGTGGCTGCCGATCATCGGTTCAGTAAGTGACATTTATTCATCTCCGGCTGGGGGCCACAGAAGAGTCCGGCGGGGGCAAGCAATGCAGAGCTCGATCAAGGTCGTCGTCATCGACGGCCACACACTGACCAGGTACGGACTCATGAAGCTCGTCAGCATTGACGCCGACATCACCGTCGTCGGCGAATGCGGCCTCGCCGCGGAGGCGCCGGCACTGGTCGAGTCCGCCCGGCCGGACGTCGTGGTCCTGGATGTAGCTCTGCCTGACGCGGACGGCCTCCAGTTCGCCCGTGAACTCCGCGACCGGTACGCCGAGCTCGGCATTGTCGTACTCACGGCCCAGGCGGAGGACGACGTACTGTTCAGGGCGCTCGAGACCGGTGTCTCGGCTTTCGTCGACAAGACCGCGCCGAACACCGAAGTCCTCGGGGCGATCCGGCACGCCGCCGTGGCGGCCGCTTCCTTCACCGCGACCGGCCTGATGCACGCGTTGGCCCGTCGCGGCCAGGTCGCCGGCGTGCAGCCCGTCGGTGGGCAGTCTGTCAGTGGTCCGATGGCGGTTGGTCTGGCGCTCAGCCCGCGCGAGCAAGAGGTCCTGTCCCTCCTGGCCACCGGTCGTTCTGTGCCTGAGATTGCCGGCGCGATGTTTGTCAGTCTCTCGACGGCCAAGACCTATGTTTCCCGCGTGTACGAGAAGCTGGGCGCCGTCAATCGCGCGAACGCGATCATGATCGCCCTCGGGCTGGGCCTGATCACGCCGGAGCTTCCTGCCTCGGCCTAGGGCACCAGCACCAGGCGTCCGCGGACGCCGCCTTTCGCCAGCCACTTGTACGCGGCGGCCCCTGGCTTGCCTCGTGGGAGGCGATCCGTCATCCGCTGGCCGACCAGCGCCTCGCCGAAGCCCTCGCCCAATGGGATTTCGACTGCTGCAGGACATCCCCTGGTGGAGCCGGCGCCTCCGTCGCTGTGCGCGCATGGCCCGGCGGTGAACGGTGGCGCGTGAGGTTGCCGGCTGTCACTGGTCGCGGTACCGGGCAGAATCGGCTGCGTACAGCCAGCCTGGAACCCTCGGGGCAAAGCAATGTGATCGGCCTTCGCGCCTGCGGAAGAAACCGCAGGTGAGAGAGGTGTGGTCAGGGGCGGTCTCGACTCTGGAACTCTCGGCTGGCGAACCGGTCATGATCCTGCAGCGCATCACGATGACCAGCACAGGCCGCGTCGTCGAGTTCGCGCGCGGTGTCCACGCCGCCAGTCGATTCTCGTGGTCCTACACGTTCACGATCCCCGAATGAGCCCGACCGCGACCATTCCCGGCGACGTACTCGAAGCTACCCGGGTGTTGTGGGACTACCACGACTTGCACCAGGAGCTGCGGCCAGCCGATGTTGGTGTCGGGCCTCGGCAGTCACGACCTTGGTGTCGCGGACTACACCGCAGACCTCTAGGCGACCAACACCGGGAGAACATCGTCCTCACGCGTGCTGCCCTGGCCGAACGAGGCATCTTCCCCAAGACCGTCGTTCTGATCTCCCGGCCGTACCAACAGCGCCGCGCCTACGCGACTTGTCGCAAGATCTGGCCCCGAGGTGGATCCGATCTGCGCGTCTCTGCCGCTGCCCTTGGCCGAGTACGTCCAGACCATCGGGGACGCAGACCGCGTGCTCAACACGCTCGTTGGCGACACCCAGCGCATCGACGTCTTCGCACGCCGCGGCTTCGCCATCCCGCAGCCGATGCCGGCCGATGTGAAAACCGCCCACGACGAACTCGCTGACCGCGGCGACACCACCCGTCTCCTGGACTGTGATCCGCCAGCAGATCCGCGACACACGTCCGCCAACTGATTCGCGACGGGCTAGCAGCGTGGCGACCACCTGGGACGCAGGGCCAACGCACGCAGCCGAGATCCGGTAGAAGCGCAGGCGTGTGTAGGGACGGCGAGCAACTGGAGGCGGTCCGGTCCGCCAACGACACGTCGGTTCTGCCCAAGGAGGTGCCGACCGGCGCCGGAGGTGGTGCTTGAGGGGACTCCGCCTGCCCTTGGGTTGTCGAGGTGCTGCACAGAGCCTCGCCGTTCCTGACATCCGAGGCCGAGAGCCATGAATGCGGAGTCCCAGGAGGACTACTATGTCCCGAGAGAGACAGCGTCGCCCGAGGCGGTATGTGGTCCCCGAGCCGACACCTCACGAGGAGGGGCCAGCGATGTCCGTGTTCAGGTTTGAGCCGTTCCGTGACCCTGCCCGGGAGCTCGACCGGCTCATGTCGATGGCAGTAAGCGGGACGCGCGGCCCCCTCGGGATGCCACTGGACGTCTACCGCGGCGAGGACGGCAGCTACCACGTCGAGGCCGACCTGCCCGGCGTCGACCCTGAGAGCATCGAGGTGACCGTCGACTCCGGCGCCTTGACGATCCAGGCCGAGCGCACCCCGCCCTACCGCGATAGCCAGCAGGTCATAGTCGCCGAGCGATCCCAGGGCTCGTTCGCCCGGCAACTCTCCCTCGGCGAGGGCGTGGACTCGCAGAACCTCACCGCCGACTACGCCGACGGTGTCCTGCACGTGACCATCCCGGCGTCGCCGCGGAGTCAGCCACGCCGGGTCGAGATCACCCATGCGACCGGCGGTAGCCGCACCATCTCGAGCACCGTCGAACAGGGTGACACGTCAGCCGGTAGCACGGGCGACGCCGGCTGAAGGCGCGGCGCCCCCTCGACGTCATCCGCACGATCACCCGTCCGGGTCCGATCGAGGTCCAGCCCGAACCGTTTGCGGACCGTCGTACCGATCGCTCACAGAGGCCCCTTCGTCGCTGGGACGGACCACCATGTCGCCTTCGGCCGCGGGGTGCACTTCTGCCTCGATGCCGCCCTTGCCCGCATGGAAGGCCAGAACCGTCATCAGCACCATGCTGCATCGCATACCTGACTGGAACACCGAGCGGATCGGGGGCACCGCGGGGGCACAGAACCATTCCGCGGCTACGCCTCCTCCCCACCACGTGAACCAAGGCAGCACAGCCGGGGTTTGAGCACCGACCGACTCCAACGGGCACGGGCTTGCGCTGGATGCCGAAGACATCGGCTTAGGGGAGGGCTCGGTCGTCGCGGAAGGCGGACCCGAAGTCACAGACCTTCTCCTCGACGGGCTACGCCAGCGCTGACCCGCGCAAGCACCCGTTCGTGTCTAGGTACGGTCGTGGATCCGGCGACTGCGGAGTAGGCTTGCAGGAGCGGCCCTTCAGTGGACGTGTGCGGGCAGTACGCGCGCATCGTTCGCCACTGAGGGGCCGTTTCTTGCGTGGTCTGAGGCTGCGGAAGAACGCTCGCTCTGCCGCCGAGAGTAAAGGCGCGGAACTGCCGATGACAGGACGTCCACTCGGACGGGCTATGCCGGTGATCTTTCGGATATCCCGATTGCAGAGGGTTCTGGCGGCGATTGACCGTCGGGGCTAGCCTGAACTTATGTCGGTGCTGGTGCGCCTGATGGGCACCTTCAGCGTGGAGGTCGATGGTCGGATCGTCGATCAGGTCCACTTCCAGCGTCGCAGCGCCGCTGCGGTGGTGAAGATGCTCGCGCTGGCCCCGAGCCGTCGGATGCATCGCGAGCAGATCATGGACGCACTCTGGCCGACGCTTCCCTTGCATGAAGCGGCCAACCAGCTGCACAAGGCCGCGCACTACGCGCGCAGAGCCACCGGCGCGACCGACTGTGTGACCCTACGGAACGAAATGGTGACACTGTTCGACGCGCGCATCGTGACCGTGGACGTGCATAGTTTCGAGTCCGCCGCGTCGGCCGCGCTGGCCGACGACGGGCCGCAGGCCGTGGACGCAGCCCTCACTGCCTGGACGGGCGATCTGCTGCCCGACGATCGGTATGCCCCCTGGGCATTTCAGCCTCGCCAGCGAGCCGAGTTGCTGCACCGCGAGCTGCTTCGCCGGGCCGGGCGCTGGGCGGAACTGGTCATGATGGACCCGACTGACGAGCAGGCCCACCTGGGAGTCGCGCAGGGGCTGTTGGCTGCGGGGGACCGTGCCGGAGCGGTGCGGCAGCTGAACCTACTCGAGCAGACGCTTAAGGACGAGCTGGGCATCGGCCCGAGCCCGGAGGCCTACCACTTGCGCGCTCAGGTCCTCGACACGCCGGTCACCGCGCCGGTCCCAGCGCAACCTGCAGCGCCCCGACACGCCGGACTCGCCAAGCAGATGGTGCACTTCTGTCGCACCTCCGACGGCGTCCGACTCGCCTACGCCACCAGCGGACAGGGGCCTCCGCTGGTCAAGGCGGCCAACTGGATGACTCATTTGGACTATGACTGGGCGAGCCCCGTCTGGTCGCACTGGTGGCGCGCGCTGTCAGAAGGGCGGCTTCTCGTCCGATACGACGAGCGCGGGTGTGGGCTGTCCGACTGGGCTGTGGACGTCTCCTCGTTCACGCTGGATGCCTGGGTTCACGACCTTGAGACGGTCGTCGACACCTTGGGCCTGGAACGATTTCCCCTGCTCGGCATCTCACAAGGCGCGCCGATCGCCCTCACCTACGCTGCCCGGCATCCGGAGCGAGTCAGCCACCTGATCGTCTACGGAACCTGCACGCGAGCCATGTGGGCAAGAGCCAGCCAGACCGAACGGCGATCGATGGCCGCGCTGGGTGAACTGATCCGACTGTCCTGGGGATCCGACCAGCCGGGGTTCAGGCAGATCTATGACGCGAAATTCCTCCCCGACGGGCCGCTGTACATGTGGCGGGCGTTCGATGAGCTCCAACGCCGCTCCACCTCGGCAGAGAACGCATTCCAGCTCTGGCGCGCCTTCTGCGACCTCGACGCCGGCGAAGCAGCCCTCAGCGTCCACCTACCAACCTTGATCCTCCACAGCCGCCGAGACCACGCGTTCGCCTTCACCGAAGCCGAGGACCTCCACGCATCGATATCCGGTAGTCGGCTCGTCGCACTCGACAGCTCCAACCACATCCTGCAGGCAGACGAGCCCGCGTTCGCCACCTTCACTAATGAACTGTGCAGATTCCTTAAGCCCTAATTTCTTGACCCGGGGAGTGTCACCGGCACTGACGTCCTCTTCTGCCGCGATCCGCTCGCACCGATGTGCCGTGCCGGGTCAGTCACCTCGCCGTAGATTGGTGAGATGGGTAGGTCATCTCATTGGGCCAAGACGCCACAGCAGGGCGTCCAAGAGGAATGCACTCGGCGCGGCGCCGCGTCAGTCGTCGCCGGTTGCGTCGACCTGCTGAACGGAAAGCTGGCAGACGACGACCTGGTCCTGGCACTCGGCGGACCCCCTGCGGACTGGGTCCGCACCGGCGAACCTTCCGGTCCGCCGTACTGGCTGCGTGTGTGGGCCGCGCGGGACTGTTGTACGCCTGGGACGACTCGGCCCGCCCAGCAGTTTTGAAGGCGCTTCATGATGACGTGTGGCGGGTGCGGGAGATGGCTCTGAAGGTGGTTGCCCGCCATTGTCTGCAGGCAGCGTCCGAGCAAGTCGATGAGCTCCGGAGTGACCCGTCTGCCCGAGTGCGCGCTGCAGCCTCTCGCACAAGCCGAGCCCTCGGCGGCGATTGATCCGTACGGAGAGGTCGGGTCTTCGACGCACTGACATGCCGCAGATAGCGAAGGCGTGACCCTGCCGAAGAGCGTGCGCGGCTGATCGCTCTGTTCCCCCATTCTTGCTGCGGCCACGCATACCGGTTTCGCTATGTGATATCGCGGCGGATGGCCACGCGGGTGCCCAGAGTGGCAAAGGCGAGCGCCCAGGCAAGCAGCACCAGCCCGCCCGCGGCCTGGCCAAGCATCGCCGCGTCGACCGAGGAAGTGAGCCGGCCCAGCGCGTTGCCGGCCTGGTAGGGCAGGTACTGCGCCACCTCGGAGGTGGCCTCGACCCCGCTCAGGATCGGGCCTACGACGAAGATGTAGACGACGAACCCCACGATCGCTGCGATCTGGTTGCGCATCAGGCAGCCCACGGCGACCCCGAGCACGGCGTACAGCGCCACCTCGATGCCAACCCCGCCGAGGGTCCGGGCGAGGTCGGCGCCGGAGAGCACGATGTCGACGTGCTTGGCGGCGAACCACGGGAAAGCCACCGCGAGGAGGACGACGGTGCAGGCCGCGGCGTACCCGAGCCCCGCCACGGCGTAGGTGACGAGCTTCGCGACGACCACCCGCCCTCGGCGAGGCGTCGCCAGGAACGTCGGCGTGGCCGTCTGGTGCGCGAACTCGCCGGTGACCGCGATGATGCCGAGGATCCCGACGACGACCAGCGTCGCGGTGGCCTGCGCGAAGACGGTGCGTTGCCCGGGAGCGGTGTCGAGGCCGAGCCGACCCGGCTCGGCGAAACCGATCGCGGCGCTCGTGGTGCCTCCGACCATGGCCAGGCCGAGGACCAGCATCCACAGCCAGAGCCTGGTGGTCGTGAGCTTGCGGAGCTCGGCTCGGACGAGCGCGGTCACGGTTGCTCCTCCACGCCGGTGAGCGAGAAGAAGATCTGCTCGAGGCCGTTCTGCCGGGTCTCGAGGGCGTGCAGCTCCACCCGGTGCTCGAAGGCGAGACGGCCGACGTCCCGCGCGCTCAGGCCGCTCGTCTCCAACGTGTACCCGGAGTCCCTGCTCACGGCTGCCCCAGCCGCCTCCAGGACATGGGCGAAGCGCTCCGCATCGGGAGTCGCGACGAAGACCCGGCCACCGGCGGTGAGCTCGCCGAGCCTCCCCTCACGGACCAGGCGGCCCTGGTCGATGATCACCACCCGGTCGGCGATCTGCTGTACCTCCGACAGGGCGTGGCTGGAGACCAGCATCGTGCGACCCTCGCCGGCGAGCCGCTTCAGGAACCCTCGCAGCCAGGCGATGCCCGCCGGATCCAGCCCGTTGGCCGGCTCGTCGAGCACCAGCACGCCCGGGTCGCCGAGAAGCGTCGTCGCCAGACCGAGGCGCTGCCGCATGCCGAGCGAGTAGCCACGGACCTGCCTGCGGGCTGCGTCCGTCAGGCCGACCAACGCCAGCACCTCGTCGGCGCGGATGTCGGCATAGCCATTCACGGCGCAGTAGACCCGCAGGTGGTCGCGGCCGCTGCGACCCGGGTGGAAGCTGCTGGCCTCGAGTGCGGCCCCGACGACGTTCGCCGGACGGGCGAGATCTGCGTACGCCGTGCCGCCGATGGTCGCCGTACCGCCGGTCGGCTCGACCAACCCGAGCAACATCCGCAGCGTCGTGGTCTTGCCCGCGCCATTCGGCCCGAGGAACGCGGTGATCTCACCCGGCTCAGCGGTGAAGGAGAGCGCATCGACCGCCCGGACGTCGCCGAAAGACTTGGAGAGCCCGTCTACCTCGACGCGATGCCCGTTCGCCACAAGCCAAGGCTAACTTCGTCGATGTCTCAGGAGCCATCCTGGCCGGAACAAGCAGCCGATGTGCGGATGCTAGGAGCGAACTACGCGAGAGGCTGATACGAGTCGTGCTCCCCATAGAAGATGACCGCCTGCGTGGCTCGTCCGAAGTCGGCACTGCACCATCTCGCCACTCACTCCAGACCCCTATGACCTCCTTGGCCAGGTCGACCTCCAGGACATACGTGTTTCGGGCGAGCGGGTACTGGCTGTACCAGCGAAACGCCACCATGAACGGCGCCTGGGAACGAACAGCAGCAGCCCTCCCGGCTGACCGCTGGAAGATCAGCTGGGTTTTCAAGACGCATACCTACGAGTTCAAAGTCTCGACCGCACACGGCGATTACGAAAGCCCGCTGTCGGACATCGCGTCCGCGGTCGCGAATCCGAAGACCGCCAACGGTCCGAACGTGACGAGCGTGCTGCCCGGCGATTCGTACATCGATCTCGGCTGGGTACCGCCCACCGGTGATTACAGCGACACTGTCGCCTCCTACATCGTCTACTGGCGAGATGACTTCGACCCTGATGCCTGGATCTCTAGCCGCACGACGACAGGAACGACCCTCCGCCTCACTGGTCTGATCCCGGGACACCGGTACAACATCGCCGTCGCTTCTGTAAATGCGGCCGGAGACGGCCTACCGAGTGGAGCAATGCCGGCGATTCCGGGCAGCGGTACGCCGACCGTCCCGCAGAACTTCACGGCAACTGTCGCTCCAGATAACGACTTCTCGGCCTTGCTGGCATGGTCGCCCGTCAATGGCGCCGCCGGCTACGTCGTGCAAATGCGTAATTGGTGGCAGGGTGAGGCCTACCATGATCTCTTCCTGCCCATCGTCGGAAGAACCACGGAGCGTGTCGACTTGCTGATCTGGGACGGGGCTCGCGCTCATCAGTTCTGCGTCAAGGCATTCAACGGAACGCTGTACTCGGCGTGGTCGCCCTGCCTCATCCCGAGCGCCAGCGCACCACAGGCCTCGGAGATGGTGTCGATCCTCCCAGCCACGCCAGCGCCTCTGGCTCTGAAGGAGAGCTACTGGCGGCTGCGGTCCGTCGAGAGTGTTCCCCGCAGATGAGGAATAGATGGAGGCTGGCGGTAAGTGTCGGGCTGGTGGCCGTCGTCGCAGCATGCGCGAACACGGTCAGCTGCAGCCCGTGCGCACCGCCAGCCCAAATCGAGGTGTCGTCGTTGAGACCTGCCGTGGACTCGGTCCGAGTGTGCCTAGACGGTGAGTGTGGTGACGTCTCGGTCCTTCAACCGAATCAGGAAGCCATAGCAGTCAGCGGCAGCGCGATCTACGACCACTCATCAGTCACATTCGAGGCCTTTGGCGATGGCAGGCGGCGCGGCTCCTACGTCTTGACTGGTCTCGCTCTCAGACGCCCCAGCGGCAAGGACTGCGACTGTGGGGAGAGTGTCTACCTGATCCCCCAACCCGGTGGACAGCTAGTTCGCAAGCAGTTGGGCCCCCCCGGACCGGGCGGATCACCGTCACCGATCGGTACGCCGAGAGCAACCGGTTCGCCGACACGTTGAGCATGGATCAGCCGGTACGCGGTCCATGGTTTACAAGGCTGTGGCGGAGCAGGCTCCGCCACAGCCTATTCGATGATCGCCAGCCGACGACGATACCGTCGTATGCCGAACCTCAGGAATGTGCGCTGACCTGCTGATCAGCTCGGCTCGGCTGACGTCTTTCCGAGCCGGCGGCGGGCGACGCTGAGTTGCTGGATCTGCTGCGTACCTTCGGAGATGTCGACGATCCTGGCACGCTCGCACGCCTCGAACGTCGGTTGCTGCGAATGTGCGTCGGCCTCGGACATGGAGCGGCTCGCCTGACACCCGGTTGAGGGCGACCCGGCTGCATCTGATGGTTGCCTGGAGCAACTGTCGACGATAGCGGTGATCGGCCTTGATCAGGGGAATCGCGCCCCGATTAGTGCGCAAGTTCGCGACCAGCTCATCGCAAACCTGCAGGTCAGCGCGCTGCCCGGCGCACGCCTGCCCGAACGTGACCCAAGTCAGGCACCCAACAATGACGCACTCTCATGCCGCGTTCCGCGCACTGTCATGCCGATGAGGGGTCGTCAGTAGAGGGTGCCTTCGTCGCCGCCGATCGGAGGCCCACCGGGTGGCGACCATGAGCGCGATGACGCCGAAGTTCATCTGGATGAGTGTCGGGCCTGCTCCAGGTTCGACTGGTGGGGGCCGGAGAGCCAGTCTTGACCCAGACGCGCGTCGACCGGTTCCTCTCCTCGCCGCAGCGCGTCGATGTAGGAATGATCGGCTGCAAGGCGGGCCGCCACCTTGGGACCCTCGGCAACGGCCCCGTGGCCGGGGACCAGGACATCGACGTGCCGGGCAGCCTCACCGAGCCGGTCGAGTGCCGTCTCATATGCGCCCACCTGATCGGGGCGGCGAGGGTCGAGGAGCGGGATCAGGACGTCGGAGAGCATGTCGCCGGCGAGCAGGACGCCACGGTCGGCGAGGAGGACCGCGGCGTGGCCGATGGCGTGCGCCTGATGCTCGACGATCTCGCCCGGCACGGGTCCCCCGTCCGCGGGCAGCGGGGAGAGGAGCCCGATCAGCTCGAGAGGGATGCCCGACGCGCTCTCCGCCGCCATCTGCTGCGCCCGCTCTCGGGCTTCACTGGCAGCCTGGGCGCCGCCAGGGGTGGCGTAGCGCGGCACGTCGCCGAAACGGGAATGCCAGAGCAGGTGGTCCCAGTGGGGATGGGTGGAGAACCCGGCGGCCACCGGAATGCCGAGCCGGTCCACGTCATCGGCGAGCTGGTTCAGATCGGAACCGTCGATGCCGGGATCGACCAGGATCAACCCACCCTCGCCGCGCACCACGATCGCATTGCTCCAGACCCACTCGCTCTGCCGGACCCAGACGCCGTCGGCCACCTGATTCAGCATCTGTTCACTTTGTCAGGTGTCTCCGTCCAGCGCGAGTTGCGACGCCCTTCGGGTCCGGATTCGGGACCGGCGGGCGTCCCCCCGAAACGCACTCACATGCCGCTGTCGGGACGGGCGTCCGACCAGCCGCGATTGCCGCGGCGAACGTCGTCCAGGTGTGTTAGTTAGGCAGATACCACTTCCGGGGGCGACCAGAGGAATGACGATGACACCTGCACACCTTGCCGTCGAGAACGAGGACCTACCGAGGCTGCGGGAGCTGCTTGATGGCGGTGTCGACGCCGAAGAGATCGACGGGGTATGACCTTGCTCCAACATGCGGTCGAGGTCGAACTTGATGGACACACTCAGACGGGCGTGCCACTTCACGTTGACGTCACGGCGTACCTCCTCGCCCGGGGCGGAGATCCGCTTGCGTCATCCGTAGGCGGCGGGGTGGGCTCTGCTCTCTACATGGCTCGAGTTGGCGGTCGTCTCCGGCAGACGGCTGTTCCAGCAGGACCCGATCGTGCCTCTCGAGAACCTGACGATCGACGAGGACGCGGTCGTCACGTTCAGGACCGAGCAGCAAGGCTGCGTCGAGTGGGGCTACCGGGTGGGACCGGACGCGGATCCCGCAGTGGTCATCAGGAACTACATGACCACGGGCATGCCCCGCTGGGAGCCATTCCAGAGCGGGCTCTCGATCCATGTGCTGGAGGGTGTGCTCAGCGGGGCGATGTTCTGCTCAGGAACACACAACCGCCAGCCTCGACCCGACACCGCAAGCCCTCGGCGCACTTGAGCAGCTCGCGGCCCTTGGAATCCCGCCGCACCGCTTCTGGGCCGCTGTGGAGGGCGAGCCTCTTGTCAGGTGGTGCGGACGTCCAGAGGCGGTGGTTCGAAGCGACGCCGGCGACTGGCTATGGGCACTCGGCCGGACCAAGGAAGACCTGTATCGATTGATGGACCGCATCCCGGGTGACTGGCAGGTGATGAACTCCTAGCCGCAGTTCCGCTCTGTCATGCCGCGATCCGCGCGCCTGACGACCTGCGTCTTTCCGCCGCGCAAGCGCTCCGTACGATCCTCGCGCGGGCGCTGGCGGCCGGGCAGAACAGGACCAAATGCTCTGTGCGCCGGCAGCCGCGCGAGTGAGGCTGGAGTCGTCGGCCGGGCCCAAGGAACGTGGTTATTGGCGAGAACCATGGAGATGCGGCCGGCCCCGTCGCGAAGGAGAGATCAATGACGGATCGAGCAACGTCGCGGGTCGTCGGAACCTTGTTCCTCCTAGCCACCATCGCAGGCCTGATCGGGCTGCCCCTGCAAGAGTCCGCGTGGGCGGCGACCACGACCTGAGCGCAGTATCTGCACACTCGGATCGGCTGGCCACCGGAGTGCTGCTTCAGCTCATCATGGGCATCGCGGTGGTGTCGATCGCAGTCGTGATCGACCCGGTGCTCCGCCGACACACCGAGCGCCTCGCGATGGGCTACGTCGTGGCTCGAGCGCTCGAGGCCGTGATCTACATCCTCGGCGGGGCCGGGCTGTTGGCCCTGATCACCGTAAGTGAGGAGTCCGTCGCCGCAGCCGACGGCACTCCGTACGCGGCGCTCGGCGACCTGGTGCTGGCGCAGCGGGACTGGGCTGGGCACGCGATCCTGGACGCCGCCGTGTTCAGCATCGGCGCACTCGTCCTCAACACCGCGTTCTTCCGTTCCCGCCTCGTCCCCCGGTGGCTGTCCTTGTGGGGCCTCGCTGGCGCCGCGGCGTACCTGACCGCGGGACTGCTGGTCATGTACGGGCTCGAGCCGCTCTCCACTCCGCAGGTCGTGCTGGAGGCGCCTTTGGGTCTGCAGGAGATCGCCCTGGCGCTCTGGCTGATCGTCAAGGGCTTCGACACCCAGGCAGCGGCCCGCACCGTCGCCTTGAGTGCCGGCCTGACCACGTACTGATCCGTTTCCGCGGCGGGCGGAAAAGCAGCCTTATAGGGGCACCCATACCTCGAAATCCATCCGATGAGCGAGCCCTTTGCTCGCTTGCGCATGCACCAACTCGGGTCGGTGGGCGAGCGACGACGGGACGATCGTGAAGGACATCGTCACGCTTGATGGCTTCGTCGAACGAGGGCGCTCCGTGCGAGCGAGTTACCAACCGGGCGGTCCGATGGGAGACGACGAGATCGCCATCGTGCACACCCGGCTCCTGCTCGAAGGCTGGGCTCTGGTTTCCTTGGGTCGCCGCAGCAGTGAGCGCGGCTGCGATCTGGTACCAGCACCGACGGTGGCCTCTTTCTACAGAGCCAAGAGCATTGCCTCCGGCGGGGGCCTCACGACTCCGGGATGACGCAAGCTCTGAGCCTGTGCAGGTGTTGGCGGCCAGGTGCGGCTACGTGTCGTGCGCGGCCATGCATTCGTAGTGAGTGCTCATGACCTGTCTTCCCATGCGGGCCCTTCGAAGAGGATCGTGTTGGCGACCTCGAGGGCATCCACGAATCCGCCCTCGTCTGGGGAGTTGGCGTCGACCTGGACGACGAACACCCATCCACTGTCGCCCCACCAGATGTGTACGTCGTAGGCGTAGCGCGACCCGCGCTTCTCCTTGTTGATGACCCGATAACGCCAGTCGCCGATTTGGAATGGCCAGCTCCAGTACTGGGTGCTGCCGGTGTCGTGGAGGCAGAGTGGCGGCGGTATCACTATTTCCGCCGGGGTTTCCCGCTGTTCGGTGGCCCGCGCCTTCCAGGCTGCGGCTTCCTTTGCTACACGGTTCACCCGCTCGACCAGGGTTTCCTCGACGCCAGCGGCAACGAGGAGGTCGAGAGTCTGCTGGTCGTACGGGTCGATCTGCTGCTCGGCCATTGGGGTCAGTTTCCTGGTTGTCGGGTGCTCACGGCTGGTGCGGGTCACGCTGTCCACCGGCTTCGAGACGTTCCTGCCATCCGTGATGAGGTGGGTCAGGGATTGCATGTTCGTCGTGGAGTACTAGGTGCGCGCCTGGCTCGAGTGTGAAGCTTCGAGCAGTCGATGTCGTGGGACTGGCATCGGGAATCGAGTCGACAAACCTGGCCGACAGCGACACCTGGGACTCCCAAGGTGGGAAGGACCCACCGACCGCTCACTCTTCGTCATCACTGCGCTCGAGACCTGGTGGCCGCGAGCGGGCAGATTCCGATGGCCGCCAACATGCAGGTGACCAACGACAAACCCGCCCTCGATCCCTGGGTGGGAAGAGGACGGGCGGCGTGCAACCAACGTGCAACATCTAGCGGTGATTTGCGGTGATTCAGGGGGAGTGGCGGGATGTCGTGATCGCCGGAATCCCCGCTAAACAAGGGTGGTCAGGGGCGGTCCCGAACCGCCGGCCTTCCGCTTTTCAGTTCGACAGCGGCCCCCGGGAGGCTAGACAGAACCGTTGCCAGCACGTCCTTCCGTCGGGTCCTGACGCCCACTAGCGGTGGGTGTTGGTGTCCTGGTTGCGGTCACTCCTCCACCGTCACCATGGGAAGGCTTGTCATCTCTGACGGACCCAGGTGGGACCCGTGCAGAGCGTGAGAGGCTCTGAGCCTGCAAAGGTGGGTCGAAGGAGGGTAATGAGACACATCTACCTCGTCACGCATCCCGAGGCACAGCATCACGTTGACGGCATCGTTGGAGGCTGGCACGACTCAGATCTGACAGCCCGTGGGCGCCTGCAGGCCGAACGCATCGCCGAGGTCCTGGTGAGCAGGATCGGACTGCAGCCGGTCGAGGTCTACTCCTCTGATCTGAGTCGAGCCAGCCAAGCGGCAGAGCGAATTGCTCGGAGGTTCTTCGTCGAGGTTCAGACTGATGCGCGGCTTCGCGAGAGGTCCAACGGTGAGGCTGACGGGCGCCCCCAAGCGTGGCTCGCCGAGCGCCGCATCCCACTTCCGGAGTACGGCGATCGACTCGGCCACCACGACGGACCAGTTGGTGCGGAGACACGAATGGCATTGGTCGAACGCCTGTACCCGGCCCTCGATGACATCCTCCGTCGACCAGTCGCGAACCAGATAGTGGTGTCTCACGGGTCCGCATCGAGCTATCTGATTGCTGCCTGGATCGGCATGCCGATGACGTCGACAGACCGGGTCTTCTTTCCTCTGACTTCAGGCGGTATCACCACCCTCCTCCGCAACGACACCCACTTCAGCCATCAGGTTGTGTCTCTGAACGAGACCCAGCACCTGCAGGATCTTGGAGAGCCGCCGCTGGTGTGATCTTGGCCCCTCGCGCAGCATCTCGCCCGTATTGCCGTCAGACGGTGGTCGTCACAACAACACTGAAGCGGCTGACAGGCACGTGCGCTGGCGAGCGCCGGTCGCCGCGGCCCGGGCGGAACGGTGCTGACGTCCGATTCGGAAGGTTCCGGCCGGATCCGACGTCGTGGTCACTCCTCCAGCCACGACGTCGGATCCAGGGCAGCTGCTAGCTCAGCCCCAATGCGTCCGTCACGACGTCGCAGAACAGGGCGAGGTCGCTCTCGAGGTTGGGGTGAGGTCCCCTGTTGACGATGATCTCTCTGCTGACGAACTCCTCGCCGTTGAAGACCTCATGGAAGACGATGTAGCCCGCTCCCAGCAGGACGCTGCCGTCGGCCGTGCGGAGCTGTCCGGAAAGCCCGCTGACGATGAGCTCGTGCGTGTTTACACCCTGCGGGTCACCCGAGATGATCGTGTCGGAGACGGGCCCGGCGAAGTGCCGGATGACGGTGGTGTCGTTCAGCGGGTTTGTGTAGACGACGTTGCCCTGGCTGACATTGCGGTAGCCGACCGGCTGGTTGGGTGAGAGGAACTCCGTTCCCCTGATGGAGATCGAGACGTCCACCGCCTGACCGGTCCCGCAGAAGTCGCCGTCCGTGAACGACTCCGTGATGGTGAAGTGGTTGACGCCAGGTTCAGCCGCAACGGCCGACGGCGCTCCGCCCAGTCCGAGCGCGACGACGATCCCGACCACCAGTGCGAATCTACGCATTGGTCCCCTCGATTCTTGCTTCTGTCCGGGCGGCAGGACGCGTTCGGTCGCACCGAAGCCCGGCAGTATGAGTACCCCTCCCGAGCAGTGCGCGATCCAAGCGCCTCTGCCCGTGTTGATTCCACCCCCAGTGGCATCTTCTGCCATTGCACGATCACCGCGGCAGACATCCGCCGGTGGTCCTCACTCCAGCAAACGCCCGGCCGCGCGTCCTGTACACCGATCGAACCGGACAACCTTGGCCGGCTCCGATACCGATCGCAGGAGACAGCCTGGCTGGGCGAGGTGGTTGCACGATCTGCGGCACAGCCGGACAGGAGGTTACGGTCCTACCAGAAGGCTCGGCGGTTCTCAGAGAGATACCGCAGGTACGAAGTGTGGTCAGGGGCCGTCTCGAACCACCGACCTTCGCTTTCAGTTCGACAGCGCGCCCCGTCGTCGGTGGCAGCTACGTTGCTGACGCACTGCTTACCGTCGTACGGCGGTTGCCGCGGGCGGCCGGTGTTGCTGGACCCGTCGCGGAAACTGGACGCATGGATCTCAGCGGCATAAGTGAGCGCGAGTACTGGGCTGACGTAGCGAAGCGGCCCGGGATGTTGATGGGTCGAGTCACTCTCACTGACGCAATTTCCAAGGCCCGAATCAAGAGGGTCAGCGACGACGCGCGCAGCTGGTCGGAACCGTCGCGCCGGCATAGCGTTGAGGTCATCGCCCGCATCTACACCGCCTCGCGAGACATCAACGGGTACGTGCGATTCGTAGACGTGGAAGGTTGCGGCTGGGTTGCTAACAGTCAGACAGCGGTCGAGAGCGACGACGAGTTGGAGCAGTGGATCGAGGACGGCTTCGAGTTCGCACAGCGTGATCTTGATCCACATCAGCGAAGCACGCTGACGCAAACTGATGACCGAGCGATGCCGGACTTCAACGGCTGGGCTGCCGAGATCGATAGCCGCGACGACTGATCGACGGACGCAGTGACGGCCTCGACCAGTCCGCCATCCGCTTGGCTAGCAGTGATCCGCCAACAGATCCGGGATGTATGTCGGCCAGCTGACGTGCGACAGGCCTAGGAGCCCTGCAGACCACCTGAGGAGCGACCAACGCACGGATCTGACGATGAGCGGACGGGCATTGGAGGGTGCGGACCCGTCGTTCGCTACCTGCCGCGGCGTGGTGGTCATGTCGCCGAGAACCACATCGAACTTGACCGGGTTTCCCGCCGATGCCATTGCCGGTTAGCGGTGGGACGATCGTGGTTATTGCGTTCCAGGAAGGAGCGGGCGTCATGGCTCGTTTGTTGGTGATGCGCCGGTTCGACGCGTTCCGGCGCGACCCGCTGTCGGTGCGCAAGGCGATGGCGGTGATCGTGGCCGCAACGCTGGTGAGTGTGCTGGTCGGCGGCGTGCTGATCACCGTGGTTGATCCGGAGGAGTTCCCGGACCTGGGTAGGGGGCTGTGGTGGGCGTTGCAGACGGTGACCACGGTCGGGTACGGCGACGTGACCCCCGAGAACACGGCTGGGCGGTTGGTGGGGGCGCTGTTCCTGCTGGAGGCGATCGCGTTCGTGACGATCGTGACCGCGGTGATCACCTCCAGCTTCGTGGAGCGGGCGCGCCAGGAGCGGATCGCTGACTCCGAGACCGCGGAGGCGGTGGGTATCGAGCAGTTGGCTGCCCAGCTCGCGGAGATCACCTTGAGGCTGGAGCAGATCCAGCAAACCCTCGACCCCAAAGGATCGGCCGGAGCGCCCACCACGCCCAGATGAGCGTTCGCGCCTTCGGGTGGCGCGGTTGCCCTTCGCTGCGACCCGCAACGATCGGCAGGGAGGTCCCGTCAGTGCCCGGCCAGCAGGTTCTTCAGGGCGGCAATGATGACCGCGCACACAAGCACGGCGAGCGAGTACACCACGGCCCGGAAGAGGGACGCGCCAGCGCCTCGAGCTACGGCGAACCCGATTAGGGAGATCAAGGCGGCGAGGAGGAACTCGGCGCCCTCGAGTTCCACGGAGTCGGGCAGCAGGAGCACACCAACGGTGACCACCACTGCGACGCCGGCCGCGCCGACCAGCTGGGCACCAGCCAATTCGACATCGGAAGAGCGGACCTCGCCAGCCCCTGCCATCCGTGCCGAGACACGGAAGGCGAACCAGTGCGCGATCGCGAGGCCGAGCGTGATCCCCCAGACGAGTCCCCACACGTTGGTGTGCTCGACGGCGCTCTCCGGTATCGCGATCAAGGAGGCCATCAGGCAGATCGCACATAAAGGGCCATGGTCAAGGCTTCCTTGCGGAGCTCCAACCCGTGCTCACCCACGTCCGACAACCGGCCGGCAGGTCCGTCTGCCATGGCGCAATCGTCCCACTCAGGTCCGCGACCGTCCACGCAGCAGCCTGTTCAAGAATGGTTTGACATCCCCTCCAGACGCCGAGCATGCGATTCATCAAGAGGCGGCGTCTGATCAAGGCGGCCGAGACGGAAGTCGAGCGGCAGATTGAGGCGGATGCCCTGGCGATGGAGGTAGGCCAGCCAAGTGAAACAGGTACGGTCGAGCCTGATCACCGTATAGAAAACCGTGCCCCTGCGGTGCCCCCGAAGGGCCCTGAACAGCCGTCAACGACCCCTGACCAGTGAGCACGATCATTGCCCACGGTCGAGGGTCGTCGCGTGGTTCGGGCTTAGGTGAACGGCCTCGTAATGAGTAGGTCGTCGCCGGCCACGCTAGGTCGTTTGCTCGACGGAACGGGCCCGGTAGGCGGCCCAGGCGGCGGCGCCGGCCGCCAGCGGTAGCGCGATCACCACGCCGAGCCAGTCGGCGAGGAAGATGGACAATCCCACGTAGAGCGCGGTTCCGAGCAGCAGAATAGTCAGCCCTGCGTTCACGACCGGGTGAGCTCGCAACCAAGCGTTGAACCGGCCGTCGTACAACCCGCGCGGTGCGACCGCTTGGAGCCCCAGGCTTCCGCAGAAAAAGACCCTAAACACGACGTCGCTCGGTTCGTCCGCGGTGATCAGCCCCAGGGCCCAAATCACCGCGACCGCGCCAAGTACGATCCGAACCCAGCGCGGCGGTCGACTCGCCCGGCTCTTCTCCAGCGCCATGCCGTTCCCTTCTACCCGCCCCGACCTGGACCGGATCATCCCACGGCGGCGCAGTCACCAAAGCCCGCGAGGCCAGTGCTCATGGGCCAGGGTGTGCCTGCGTCCGCTCAGGCAATCGGACTCGCAATGGGAGGGCCGATGGTCTGGGTGACGGTGCGCGTGCCCTCCACGTGCCCTAATGGGTAGGCGACAACGGGCCCAGCCGGTCACTCACGGGGAGGACTCACCCACGTCCAGCGCTTGCTCTTCGCCGCTCAGCTGCACCGAGAAGCTGAACTGCCTTTGCAAGGCAGGACGCGTGAGGCCCAGAGACACGAACCAGCGCGTGCGATATCCGTGCGACAAGGGATGGTCGCTGAGGGGGACTCACGGGCAATGGCGGTCGGCCCAGGAGGGCCGGATTCACGCTTAGAAAGGGTGGTCAGGGGCGGTCTCGAACCGCCGACCTTCCGCTTTTCAGGTCGCTGGAATGTCGCACTCGGCTCTGTTGCCGAGCGCACTAGTCGGTGCTCGACGCCTGCCCAGGGCGGCGGCTGTAGCGACATGTTGCTGCACTGACTGCTACACCGCCCGCCCTGCCTCCCGTATGTTCCAGCCCTCTGCAATTCGGCTCGTGGCGGCTGGAGCAGACGGAAGTGATGGATGCCGTGCCACCTGACTTGGCTCACGATCGGGCTCTGATTCCGGATGTAGGCCTTGTGTTGGCGGCCGTCGGAATCTGCCCGCGCGCGTGGTCAGCGGCTGCGTGGAGACGGCCAGGCTCGTCACGGAACCGGCTCCGGGCAGGGGAGGACCGGCTCTGCCTGCCGGTAGCCCGACTAGGCGTATGGCATGGACGTGCTGGAAGCCGACACGTCTGACCTGACTCGTGCCACGCCGTGGTGACTTGACGGTCGGCAGGCCGGTGACCTGCGTCTTTGTCGCTGAGGTCGGGCTGTTTTGGTTACTAAGAACGCTGCTTGGATAGCCTGCTTGCGTGGCGTCGCGGTTTGTGCGGAGGGTTTGGACCGCGTCCGGGGCGGTCGCGGTGCAGATCGTGTCCAAGGTGCCTGGCGTCGTGGTGGGGTTGAGCACACCGGTTCGGCGCAGACCGATGCCGAGTTGGGGCTGGTGCTCGCGATCACGGGCCGCTCACCCTGAGCGCACTCGGCGGGATGCTCGTCTGCGAGACCGGTAACAGCCCCAGCCGACTGGTGGATCGCCTGGTCAGCCAAGGGCTGGTCCAACGAGACACCGATCCGGACGACCGGCGCTACCTGGCGCTGAGCCTGACCGCTGAGGGCAAAGCGCTCAGCAAACGCATCGTCGTGGCCGAGGACGCACTGCACGACGCCATCGATCAACTGGTCGCCGGACAACCGGTGGACGAGACCATCACCACACTGCACGCGGTCGCAAATGCCTTTTCCGCGGGACAGGCTCTGGCTCGGCGGCGTGCTGCCCAGGAGGGCTGAACCCATGGAACAAGCGAGTCTCGCCATCAACGGATCACCTGCCGACGTACTGCTCAACCCGCTCGCTCTGCCGTTGTGGAACGAGGCTTTCCTCAGCTTCGACGGTCCTGCCACCCCCGCTGTCGGCGTGCGGTACACACTGCCGGCTCGCCCCGGCCTGAGTGGTTGGCTGGAGTACACCGCGATCACGCCGGGCCGGATCGAGATGAGCTGGTAGGTTCCGGTGCTTCCGTGAGCGCGGTGAGTAGCTGCTCGAGGACGGGTGGTCACTCACTCGTTCGAACACGCCGGCCCGTTGGCCGCAGTACAGCGCTCCGCCTACCGCGGAACCGCCGCAGTACGCCTGGAGCGGTTGCGGGACAGGGTCCTAGGCGTTGCCTGAGGCCCGTAAATAGGTGAGCACCGCATGCACCCGGCGATGCGTGGCCGCCGATTCGTCGAGCGCCAGCTTCTGGAAGATCGAGCGCAGGTGACTCTCGACCGTGCGGTCGGTGACGAAGAGCTTGCCGGCGATCGCGGCGTTCGAGTGCCCCTCGGCGACCAGACCGAGTACCTCCAGTTCCCTTGGTGACAAGGGTTCCAGCTCCGATCGCCGGGGAGCGAGCAGCGCCGAGACGACGGCCGGGTCGAGCGCAGAACCACCGGAGGCGACCCGTTCGAGAGCGTCGAGGAAGTCCTCGACCCGGAGCACCCGATCCTTGAGCAGATATCCGAACGCCCCGGTCGACACCAACTGCACGGAGTGCCGGGTCTCGAGATGCTGCGACAGCAACACGATCGGCTGCTCCGGTCGACGCCGCCGGATCTCGCGGGCCGCGTCTGCTCCGTCGTCGGTCATCGTCGGCGGCATCCGCACATCGATCACCGCGACCGAGGGCTCGTGCTCAATGACCGCGTCGACCAGGCCGTCCGCGCCGGCCAGGGACGCCACCACCTCGTGCCCCGCGGCGGTCAGCAACCCGGCGAGGCCTTCCCGGAACAGCGCCGAGTCCTCCGCGATCAGGACGCGCACGGCAGCACCGCCTCGACCGTCGTACCGCCCGTTGGTCCACAGATCACAGTCAGACGGCCGCCGACGGAACCGACGCGATCCCGCAAGGCGGTCAGACCGGCGTCGGCCGGGACGCCGCCGATCCCGTCGTCGATCACCGCGACGTGCAGGCGGTCGCCCTGACGTTCGACGGTGATGCCGATCCGGGATGCGCGTGCATGCTTGAGGACGTTCGCCATCGCCTCCGCGACCACGAAGTACGCGGTCACTGTGACGACCTCGGAGCTTGTCGTCTCCTCGACGACGAAGTCGACCGGCAACGGGCACTTGGCGCCGAGCCGGGCCAGCGCGGCCGGAAGGCCGTCGTCGAGGCTGGCGGGCCGCACGCCGTGGGCAAGTCGGCGGAGCTCGGCGACCGTGGCCTCCAGCCGTTCGACGGCGAGGTCGAGATCGCCGGAGACCGGGTCGTCCGGCCGCAGCCGGTACTGCGCAGCCCGCAACTGCATGCCGATGGCAACAAGTTGCTGCTGGGCGCCGTCGTGCAGGTCGCGTTCCAGCCGGCGGCGTTCGTCGATCGTGGCCGAGACCAGGCGGCGACGGCTCTCGTCCACCTCGGTCAGTGCCCGCCGCAGCCCGATCCGGAGCCGGCTGACCTCGATCGGCAACCGCGCGGCCGACGCGGCCAGCTTCGCCCGGCGCAGGCGGCGCATCGAGCCGGGACGAACCAGGATGACGCCGATGTCCGCACTGGCGGTCCGCAGCGGCACCCTGACCCAGTCGCCGCCCGCCACCTGCCCGGTGCCCGTCAGATCCACCAGCCCGGTCCCGGCGGGATCGGCCAGCAGCAAGGTCAGCTGGGGATCCCGGACCGCGGACCTCAGCACTTGCTCGACCTCCTCGGGCTCGGCCGATCCATCACGCACCCGCATGACGAATCGCTCGATCTGCGCGACCAGAACCGTCCGGTCGCGGTCGAGCACCTTTCCGACCGCGCCATGAATCCTTCGATACAAGGGCAGCACCAGGACAGCGACCAGGAACACCGAGCCGGTCAGCCCGATCACGGAGTCCCGCCCGGCCAGGTACCCGGTGAGAACGACACCACCCGCCAGCAGCGCGGCGGCGATCAGCGTCGTCAGCACCCAGGCCACCGAGTCGCTCAGGATCCGGTCGATCTCGAACAGGTCGTACCGTAGTACCGCGATGGCGACGGCGGCCGGGACGAGGACCAGAATGCCCAGCAGGAAAGCCCCATAGGCCGCCTCGCCGATCAATCCGAAGGAGTTGACGATCCAGCTGGCCACCATCAAGGCCACCACGGCACCGGTCGCCAGGATCAGCCAGCGCAACTGTTGCTTCGTCCGCTCGTTCCCGCGCCGGTAGCGCAGTACGATACTGATGCTGCAGGCAACTACCACGGCCAGGAGGAACGTCAGCGCACCGATCATCAGCGGCATCGCGATCGGCTCCGGCACAAGCACGGGAGCCGTGAAGGCGTGGGGCTCGCCGTAGTCCATCGTGACGGTCATCGCCACGCCGACAACGAGGGCCGACACCGGGACGCCGACGGCGATGACCATCCAGCGGCGACCGGCGAGCAACCCGTCCGGGAAGACCAGCAGCAGCGCCAGAAAGCCGGTGAGCTGCCACGGCCAGCCGACCGCGCTCAGCGCATTGGCGAAGCCCGCTGCAGACCAGGACATCTGGCCCCAGGCATTGAGCGCGGGGATGACGAGCAGGGACGCGGCCAGCCAAGCCACTGCCGCGCCGACAGGTGAAGCAGGCGCACGTACTGCGAGTAGCCAGGCCAGCGCGAGAGGTACCAGCGCCAGCAGATAGACGGTCGTCGGCCATCCGTCGCCGGCCGGGTGGAGCGCGCTCAGGGCAAGGACCAGTCCGGCAGCGGCGCATACGGCGGTCGCGAGCCAGATCGACCCGAACCTGGGGCTCATACCCGCATTGTCCACTGGATTCGCCCATCCGGTGATCAGTGCCAGTACGGACCGTCGGATCAGGGCAGACCTCGATGCGCCGGACGACGTCGGCAGGTGACCTTGGAGTCTCCACCAAACTCCGGAGGGATCTCCATGATCGCCATTCTGACTATTCTCGTCGCCTTGCCACTCGGACTCCTGGTCCGCAATCGGCTGGCCGCCCACCTGATCTACGCGATCCTGTTCGCGCAGGTCTTCACCTTCCAGACAGCCACCCTGATGATGGAGTGGGTCAAAGGCTCCACTGAGGCCTTCCCCGCCGACCCGACCAAGGGCTCCTTCGGCTACCTGGCCTTCACCAGCACCATCTACGCCGTCGGCTTCGGCCTCATCACCCTCGGCCACTGGCTCCGCAACCGCCGCCGTACAGGCACGGACGCGAGCAATGCGGTCCACGCCACGACATCAAGACATTCGGGGAAAAGGGGAGGCAGTTCCATGGAACTGAAGCGCAGAGCAGCGATCGCCAGCGGAGCCGTTCTGCTCGCACTGGCGACATCGGCGGGCCTGGCCGGCCCGGCCGCGGCCGAAACGCTGGAGCACGAGCACTTCACAGACTCCAGCACCGACGTGGAAGAGGACTTCTGCGGTGCGGGCATCACCGTCCAGATCGACTTCCAGGTCGAGGGGAACTTCGTGCTGCACGCGAAGGGCCCAGAGGGACTCGTCTACTCCCAGGCGGCCAGCCACGGCACCGCCACGTTCACCAACCTGGCGAACGGCAACCAGATCACCAACGTGTTCAACTCGGCCGACAAGGACAGGAGAGTGACGGACAACGGCGACGGCACCCTGACGATCCTGGTCGCCCCGACCGGTGGCGACAAGTGGTACGACTCCGACGGCAAGCTGGTCTTCCAGGACAGCGGTGGCCTCTGGACCGAGATCCTGGTCGACGACGGCGGCACACCGACGGACCCCTCGGACGACGAGTTCATCTCCGCGCGGGAGGTCAAGGATCCCGGCAAGGACGACCTCACCAACGACAACTTCTGCGATCAGATTCTCTCTGTCATCGGATGAGGCGAGCTGGGGGAGATGCGCTTCCGTGACCTCCGCCACAGTTGCGTGACGCTGCTCCTGCTGCTCGGAGTGCCGCCGCACATCGTCCAGGCGATCGTCGGGCACGCTGACGTGCACGTGACGATGACGATCTACGCTCACGCGTCGCTGGAGGACCAGCGGAGGGCCCTCGACAAGCTGGCGGTCCTGCTCGCCGGATGGGGGCGTTCCTGGACCTGTTGCTGGACTAGCGGGAGGATCGGCGGTTCTCAGACTGAGAAACCGCAGGTCAGAAGGGTGGTCAGGGGCGGTCTCGAACCGCCGACCTTCCGCTTTTCAGGCGGACGCTCTACCAGCTGAGCTACCTGACCGGGAGAGAAAATTGGCGGCGGTGTGTGTTGACACCCGCCGCCACTCTCCTGGCGACCCAGACGGGACTCGAACCCGCGACCTCCGCCGTGACAGGGCGGCACGCTAACCAACTGCGCTACTGGGCCAGATTGCTCGATGATGTTACACCATCGTTCGAGCGGTGCTGACATCGGTCTTTCGACCGTATCCCCAACGGGATTCGAACCCGCGTTACCGCCTTGAAAGGGCAGCGTCCTAGGCCACTAGACGATGGGGACTCGGACCCGCGGGAGCCGAAGCTCCAGGGACAGCCGTAAGCATAGAGGAGACCGGCCCAGGCTCCAAAACGAGTTCCTGGCAACGCGAAAGACGGGGCGGGGAGGAGCGCGAAGGTCGGGGTGGAGCAACGCGAAAGACGGGGCGGGGAGGAGCGCGAAGGTCGGGGTGGAGCAACGCGAAAGACGGCCTGACCACGTGGTGCGCCGGGGGAGGGGGCCGGCGCACCACGTGATCAGGGGGTGATCAGTTGGCCGCGTCCGGGGCGATCAGCTGGGAGTACTGGGTGGCGAACAGCTGGTAGAACGACATCGCCGGGAGGATGTGGCCCTGCGGGCGAGCGCTGGCCGCCAGGCCGTAGGCCCAAAGCGCCGTACCCATCCGCTGGTTCGGTGTGCCGTGGTGGCCTTCCGCGGAGAAGCCGCAGTCGCCGAGCTGGTAGAACATCTGCCCGAACAGCTGGACGCGCTTCCACTGCATCGAGGCGCCGCGGGCGTGGGTGAGGAAGTACGAGCTGAACGCGTCCGCCATCAGCTCCGCCCAGCGCGAAGCCTCGGGGCCCGGCAGGTCCGTCCGCATCAGGTCGTCGGCGAACTGGATGTGGTGGCCGAACTCGTGCGCCAGGATGGCCTGCGGCGCCACGTCGCCGAGTCCCACCTTCGCGAAGCCGTCGAAGACGCCGTCGCCCAGGGCGATCCGCTTCGGTGCTGTGCCGTAGCTGCCGAGGTCTTCGCCGCCCGACGTCGCGTACGCGTTGAACGTGAACACCGGCAGGTCGCCGTACCCGAGGGCGGCGCTGTTGAGCTCCTTGGCGACGAGGTCTGCCGAGACTCTGGACTGCGCCGGGTTGAGGCCGTAGACGACGGTGAAGACCCGGTAGTTGACCTCGGCGTCCAGCATCGAGCGGCCGTGGGCCGGCACCATCTGGATGTCGCCGGACGGAATGTCCCAGAAGCCCTTCAGATCGCGGAAGGTGCGGTTGGCCTGGTTCGTGAACTCGCCGTGCGCCCCGTACGTGAACGGCCCGGTCTGCGGGAGGTAGGCGGCGTCCACGAGCGCCATGTTGAACAGCAGCACGTGCAGTACTGCGAGCCGCTGCTCGAACGTCCAGCCAGTGGTGTCCGGCAGGATCGCGTCGACCACCGGCGGGTTGGCGGCGGGGCAGTCGTACTGGGTCGGGTCGATCGCCTCGATCAGCGCGTCCTGCACCGCGTTGCTCTCGAGTCCGAGCTTGACCCTGACGGCGGCGGCGCGCTCGCGCAGAGCGGGCAGGGCATCCACGATCTGCTGGACCTCGGGGGAGAGGTTCTGCGGGCCGGAGGCGCTAGGCGCCGCGGCGACGGTCGCCACGGTCGGTACGGCGGCGGCTGGGAGCGGCGCGGTGGCCAACCCGAGGGCGAGGGCTGCGGTGGTGACCGCGGATGCCCAGAACGTGCGCTTTCTCATACTGATCTCTCCTGGAACCGGGGGACGGAAGAGCCGGCCGCCGGGACGCGACCGATGGCCGTCAGTATTCGCGGGGGTAGCGTTCGCTACGAGATCTCACCGTGTCAGAAACCGGCAAGTCAGGAACCTGTCGCGGCGGTGCGGAATGACAGGCTTGTACTCCGACCTGCCTACGCTGGCCGGGTGATCGAGATGAGCCGGGCTGATTTCGAGGTGCTGGTGTCCGAGGCGCTGGACCAGGTTCCGCCTGAGCTGGCGGCACTGATCGACAACGTGGCCGTGTTCGTGGAGGACGACGCCCCGGACAGCGACCCGCACCTGCTCGGCATCTACGAGGGCATCCCGCTGACCGAGCGCGGGAACTACTACGGCGGCGTGCTGCCGGATCGGATCACCATCTACCGCAACCCGACGCTCGAGATCTGCGAGACCGTCGAGGAGGTCGTCGACGAGGTGAACATCACAGTGGTGCACGAGATCGCGCACCACTTCGGCATCGACGACGCCCGCCTGCACGACCTCGGCTACGGCTGAGCGATGTCAGTTGCTGCAATCCTCCGGTGTCGGGGAGCAGCGGGGTCTCGCGTGTTATAACCTCTGCCGGTCGGAACCGGGGACCGACGCGTTCGACCCGCGCCGATCCGATGAGGCCTCCACCGTGAGCGACCAAACACCCCTGCCCCCACCCGAGCAGTACGGACCTCCGCAGTACGGACCTCCGCCGGGACACCCGCAGTACGGACCTCCGCCCGGCGCTGCGCCGCATGGTCCGCCTCCCGGACCCTCCCAGTACGGTCCTCCACCGGGGGCTCCGCAGTACGAGCCGGTGCCTGGGCCTCCGCAGTACGGACCGCAGTACGGGCCGCCGCCTGGCTACGGGGATGCGCAGGGGTTCGTGGGCGTGCCTCCGGTGCGGAGGAGAGGGTCATGGCTGTTGGCTGGGGCGATCGCCCTGGTGGTGGCGTTGATCGGCGGGGCGGGTGTGTTGGTCGCGAGCCGTGGGAGTGGGGACGATGCCGCGGCTCCGGCGCCCACCGGCTCTTTCACCGACGGTCTCTCCTCGGCAGAGCCGACGCCGACGCCGTCCGACGAACCCACAGATACGACCGAGCCCACCGAGCCGCCCAGTGAGCCGCTGCCCTCGCCGACCCCGCCGGAGAAGCGCCGCACGGTGAAGGACGTCGACAAGGGGCTGGAGGTGTACGACGACGTGTACGTCGATCCCGCGAAGGGATGGCGGAAGCTCCACACGACGAAGTACTCGATGACGCTCGCGGCGCAGGGCCGGGGCGTCGCGTACGTCGTCGTCTCCCCGGTCGGTTACCCGGCGGCCGCCGCGGCGCCGGCCATGGTCGGGATGGTGAAGACAGCCGACAAGCTGGTCGGCGTGCAGAGCGGGAAGGTGAAGACGCTCAAGCCGGTCAACTCGAATATCGGCAGCCAGGCCCAGGTGTCGTTCACGGGACGGTTCAAGCAGAGCGGCGCGACGTTCTCGGTCGCCGGCCGGTGTACGACGATGACCGGCGTCGAGTCGATCCACAACGTCACCGTGGCGGTCTGCGTCGAGGCCCGCAAGGACGACACCGCGGCCGCGTACCGCGACGCCAGCCGCATGCTCGCCTCGGTCGCGCGGTCCATCTGATGCACGAACCACCCGACCGGCAAACAGAGAACCGGCAACCGGAGTACCGGCGGCCCGGAGATTCCATCAGCAACACCAGGATCGCGCTGCTCGCCCTCGGCCTGCTCGTGCTGGTCGTAGGGCTCTTCGCCGGGGCCGGCGTCCTGGTCCGGCAGACGGACACCTCCGCCCAACCGGTGGCGGTCCGGGCAACACCCACCCCCGCCGAAGTGATCCCCTCCCGGACCCTCGCCGCGAGCCGGACCTCGATGTCGGTACGCCGGTCGAACAAGGCGTCTTCGTGCAGATCGCCAGAGGCTGGACGAAGCAGACCTACGACCACCTCGGTATCCGGGTCACTTCCTTCGAGCGAGGCGCCGAGGCTAGGTTCTACGTGGTGACGAACCCGGTCACCTCGCTACCGCTACTGCGCCCGGACGTGGATGCGTTCGCCGAGACGCAGGACCTGCGCGACGTCCGGTACGGGCGGGTGGCGTCCGTACCGCCGCCCAACCTCAACGTCGTGGAGGCAGCCCGGATCAGCTTCACCGGGCGGCGCACCGAGGACTACCTGGTCTACTCGCTCGCCGGCGAGTGCCTGCGGCTGCGTGGCGCGCCGACGGTCAACGACGTGAGCGTCAGCATCTGCTTCGCGGCCTATGTTCAGGACCTCGACACCGTGCGCGCCGAGGTCCGGCAGATGACCGGGTCAGTGGCCCGGTCGATCTGAGTCAGGAGCGCTTGAAGCGGAGTTTCCAGGGCATCAGGGCGGACTCGAGTTGCACCTTCAGGCTCATCTTGGACGCGCCCACCGTGCGCTCCTCGAACCGGATCGGCACCTCGGCGATCCGCATCCCCTGCCGGACGGTCCGGTAGTTCATCTCGACCTGGAACGAGTACCCGTTGCTCTGGATCGTGGCGACGTCGATCTTGCGCAGCGTCTCGGCCTTCCACGCCTTGAAGCCGGCGGTGGCGTCCTTCACGTGCAGCCGCAGGATCGTGTTCACGTAGACGTTCGCGAAGGCTGACAGCAGCCGCCGGTGCCAGGCCCACTCGGCCGCGGCGGAACCACCAGCGACGTACCGCGAGCCGATCACCACGGCCGCGTCCGTCGTACGGAGGGTGTCGACCATGGTCGGGATCACCGAGGCGGGGTGGGACAGGTCCGCGTCCATCTGGATCACGATGTCGGCGTCCTCGGACAGCGCGCGGCCGATTCCGGCGATGTAGGCGCGGCCAAGGCCGTCCTTCTCGGTACGGTGCAGTACGCCGACCTGGTCGGGCGACTCCTTGGCCAGTTGGTCGGCCACGTCGCCGGTGCCGTCCGGGGAGTTGTCGTCGACCACCAGCATCTGCAGGCCCGGCACCTTCAGGTCGGACAGCAGACCGGCCAGCACGGGCAGGTTCTCCCGCTCGTTGTAGGTCGGCACGACAACGACGATCTTGGCACTCTCACCCATGAACTTTCCTTCTTCGGGGGGACTCAGTGCGCCGCGCCGGTCGTACTCCGGCTTGCGGTGCCCAGGCACGCACCTCGCGGCGTTGGAGAAACGTCCACGATGCTCCGCATCGAGGACGCTTCTCCGCCTCGCGATGCACGCACCTGGACTCCGCAATCACTCGGAGTACGACCGGCGCGGCGCACTAGGACGCTATCGCATCAACCGGTCCGCGCCGGACAAGGCGCGAGGGCCCAAGGATGCCAGACCGGCCGGTACGTCGGACGGCCCGGTCGCGGTGGAGAGCGCCCGGGCCGTGGGGAGGGTGGGGTTCAGCAGGCGGCGGCCCACTGGTCGACCAGCTCGCTGACGAGGTGCAGCGCGACCAGGTGCATCTCCTGGATCCGGGCCGTCTCCTCGGCCGGTACGACGATCGCGAGGTCGGCCGCCGCCGCCAGGGCGATCCCGCGGGTCGAGGTGAACGCCACGGAGCAGGCGCCGGCCGACCGCGCCGCGGCGAGCCCCTTCACCACCGTCGGGGAGGTCCCGGAGGTGGTGAAGCCGATCACCATGTCCGCCGGCCGGGCCAAGGCCTCCACCTGGCGCGAGAACACGTCGTCGTACCCGTAGTCGTTGGCGATGCAGCTCACCACCGCCGCGTCCCCGACGAGCGCCACCGCGGCCAGGGGACGGCGCTGACGGAGATACCGGCCGATGAGTTCGCCGACCAGGTGCTGGGCGTCGGCGGCGGATCCGCCGTTGCCGTAGGTGTAGAGGACACCGCCGGATTCGAGGCGGCGGATGAGCTCGTCGGCGACCGCTTGGATCGCGTCCAGTTGGCTGTGCATCGCGTAGGCGACCTCGGCGTGACGGTCGAGCTGCCTGGCGATCACTCGGTCTACTTGAAGTTGTGTCATAGGCCGGTGGTACGCCAGAAATTCACTTTCTGGGAGCGGGTCCGGTGGATCCGCGGATAACAAGGCGTGGCGCGACCCTGATTACGCGCCGTCTAGCGGGAAGTTCGTCCCGAATCCTGGCCAGGAGGAGTTGCGCACAGCTACGGCCCAGATCCACTGTGTGCTGGTCCACGGTGGTGATTCCGGGCTGGACCAGTGACATCCATGGCACGTCGTCGTACGCCGCGAGGCTGATCCGCTGCGGGATTTTCAGCCTGCGAGCCTTCAATTCCGCCAGTGCGCCCTGGGCGAGCACGTTGTTCGCGGACAGGATCGCGGTGACGTGCTGCTGGTCGAGGAGTTCGCTGGTGGTCTGGCGGGCCGCCTCGGCGTCGAAGCTGGTGTAGACGATCAGGTTCTCGTCGAGCTCGATTCCGGCCGCCTCGTACGCTGCCCGGAATCCGGCGAGCCGGCCCGCGCCGGTGGACCACTTCGTCTCGTCGATCAGCAGGCCGATCCGCTCATGGCCGAAGCCGAGCAGGTGCTCGGTGAGCTCGCGGGCGCCGAGTTTGTTGTCACTCAGTACCGCGTCGCTGCCCGCCCGGCCGAGTTGCCGGTCGGCGCAGACCACGTGGATCCCGTTCTCCGAGAGCATCTTCGGGCAGCCCGCTGCTACCGGGGTCACGATCACCCCGGCGACCTGCATGGCCAGCAGGGTCTCGGCCGCGTGCATCTCCTCTTCGGGGTCACCGTTGTCGTTCACCAGGATCATCTGGTAGCCCTCGGACCGCAGTACTTCCTCGATCCCGGCGGCGAGATCGGCGTAGAAGGGGTTGCGCAGGTCGGAGATCAGCACGCCGATGGCGGTGGAGGTGCGGCTGCGCAGGTTCCGGGCCATGTGGTTCGGAACGTAGCCCAGCCGCTGGGCTACCTCCTGGACCCGCTCACGCACCTCGCGGGAGGCGTAACCGCGGGTGTGCAGCGCTCGCGACACCGTGGAAGCGGAAACGCCGGCTTCCCGGGCCACGTCCTGCACGGTGGGCCGGCTTGGTTGGCTCCGGGATTCCCCAGTCACGCCGTCATCGTAGGGGCAGGATCGGTCGATCGAGGAGCGCCGGGCCGATCGTGACGCTCTGGCAACGATTTCACCGGGCTCGGAGAGATCCGCGGGTCAACGCTCGCGCAGCGCTTCCTCGGCCGAGGAGAAAATCCGGAACTGGCCGCCAAGTCCGGTGACGGCGAGTGGCCGGTCCACCGGACGTCCGACCCCGACCAGGGCGAGGTCGATACCGTGCCGGCCGGCCAGGGTGCGGGCCTCGACCAGATTGCCGAGTCCCGCGGAACTGCAGAACGTCACCGCGGAGACGTCGATCAGGACCAGACGGGTGGGTGGCGCGATGGCCGCGCGGATCGCCTCGGCGGCGAACTCTGTGGTCGCGATGTCGATCTCGCCGGACAGCCGGACCAGCAGGACGCCGTTCTCCAATACCTCGGTGACTGTGCTGAACGTGGTCCGGATCATGCCCCCGTCGTTTGATTCGGGCTGGCTGGTCACGCGTCTCTCCCCCGGGGTGTCTCTCGCGGACGCCGGGCGGTCCTGGCGTGGTGGAAAACAGCCCTGAGGGCAACCGTATGCCCGAAGGCTCCGAGGCCACAACGGTTGTCACCGCAGTGACCCCGGAGCGTGACGTAGAACGTTTGCTGCAATAGTCCACCACACCCAGGCCCTGCAGATGGCCGAGTGGGCCCGGACCTCGGGGGCGAACCCGAAGGTCAGGTCATTGGCCGAGCGGATCCGGGTCGGCCAGAAGCCCGAGATCGAGGCGATGCGGCAGATGCTCACCGCCCGCGGCCAGACCCCGCCGAACCTCGAGCACGTCCAGCACCTGGATCACAGCGACATGCCCGGGATGGCGACTCAGGTCCAGCTCGCGGCGCTGCGGAAGGCGACCGGGACGGCCTTCGACGCCCTGTTCCTGAACCTGATGATCAAGCATCATGAGGGCGCGGTGACGATGAGCGGTGCGCAGCTCGAGAACGGCTCGGACCTCCGGGTCGGCGAGACCGCGGAGGAGGTCAGCGTCACCCAGACCAAGGAGATCGCGACGATGAGGCAGCTACTGAAGGAGTTGTGATGGGCGTACTGGACGGCAAGGCAGCACTCGTCACCGGCGGATCGCGCGGCATCGGTGCAGCCATCGTCCGCCGCCTCGCCGCCGACGGCGCGACAGTCACCTTCACCTATGCGTCCAATGAGCAGGCCGCGGACGAGGTCGTCGCCTCGGTCAAGGAAGCCGGTGGACAGGCCGTCGCGGTGCAAGCCGACCAGGCCGACCTCTCCGCGCTGTCCGAGGTCTTCGACACCGCCTGCGAATCGACGGGCGGCCTGGACATCCTCGTGTGCAACGCGGCCAGCGCCATGGTGACCCCGATCGCGGACGTCACCGAAGCGGAGTACGACCGGATGATGGCCACCAACGTGAAGGGTCCGTTCTTCGCGCTGCAGAAGGCCGGCCCGGTACTGCGGGACGGAGGGCGGGTGATCAACATCTCCACCTCAACACCGCGATGCCCGGCCCCGGGATCTCCCTGTACGCCGCGAGCAAGGCGTCGCTCGAGCAGTTCGCCGCCGTCGCCGCCCGGGAGCTCGGTCCGCGCGGGATCACGGTCAACTGCGTGTCTCCCGGCGCCACCGAGACGGACATGTTCCGCGACTCGAACCCGCCGGAGGCGGCCGACATGCTCGTCGGCATCACCGCCCTCGGACGTGTCGGCGAACCGGCCGACATCGCCGACGTGGTCGCGTTCCTGGCCGGCCCCGACAGCCGCTGGATCACCGGCCAGAACATTCGCGTCACCGGAGGGCTGCTGATCTGAACGCCGTCGGCGAACTGCTGCAGGCGATCGACGACGCGGCGGATCCGGCGGTCGCCGAAGTCCTGGCGCGCTACTTCCAACTGGGCCCCGGCGGCTACGGCCATGGCGACCAGATGATCGGCGTCAAACTCTCGTCCCTCCGCCCGCTCATCAAGCCCTTCGTCCGCGCGGGGTTGCCGCTCGAGGATCTGGAACAGGCTCTCGCCAGCCCGGTCCACGAACACCGGCTGGCAATCCTGTGCCTGCTGGCGGACCGTGCCTCGCTAGCCCTCAAGCCCCGTACTGCGAACCCGGCGGAGCTGGCCGCGATCTACGACCTGTACCTCCGCAACACCGCGTTCGTGAACAACTGGGACCTCGTGGACTGCAGTGCCGCGCAGATCGTCGGTGCCTACCTCCTGGACAAGCCCCGCACGATCCTCTACGACCTGATCGCCTCACCCGACCTGTGGGAACGCCGGATCGCTCTGGTCTCCACCCACCGGCTGATCACGGCCGGCGAGACCGACGACACCTTCGCCCTGGCCGCCTTGGTCCTCGACGATCCCGAAGACCTGATCCACAAAGCCTCCGGCTGGATGCTCCGCGAGGCCGGCAAACGAGTCTCCCCGGAAGCCCTGCTCACCTTCCTCGACACCTACGCGCCCGCCATGCCCCGCACCATGCTCTCCTACGCCGTAGAACACCTCCCACCCGAAAGCCGCAAGCACTACCGCTCCCTTCCCCGCAAGATCCAGCGCTAGACAGAGGCCACGACGTTGGTGACACGTCGGCCGGAGCAGTGACGGCTGTAGCCGATTCGGCGGACCTCGGACAGAAAATGGGGACCTCGGCCAGGAAATGGGGGCCTCGGACAGGAAAGGGGGGCTCGGGCAGGAAATGGGGGCCTCGGACAAGGAATAACCTGTCCGAGGTCCCGTCTTGGTGTCCCACCCCCCACAACCAACCCAACCACCGCTGCCATCTCTGCCATCGGTTGGTCGGGAGGTCCTGGCCGGCTACCGACATCGTGCCGATCCAGTTGGTGAAGCTCGGCCAGTTCCACCTGGTCGCGGTGCGGACCTTCACCGTGACGCAGTAGTCGAAGGGCTGTTGGCCAGCGGCGGCGCGTCCAGCGAGCAGTGCCGGCGGTTGACCTGCTCGGGGACGCGGGGCGTCGGCTGCGGCTGTCGCAACGTCACCCAGGCCACTGCCGCGCCCGCGGCCGCGAGCGCCGCCGAGATCCACATCGCCATCTGGAATCCCTGGTCGAAGGCCACCGGATCGCGGTAGGAGTCGCCGGTGATCCCGGCCGCCAGCGGGATCGCCGCGACCGCCATCAGCTGGGCGGACCGGGCGACCGCGTTGTTCACGCCGGATGCGATCCCGGCATGGTGGTCCTCGACCGAAGAGAGCACGGTCGCGGTCAACGGTGCGACCGTGGACACCAGACCGAGGCCGAGCACCACCACCGACGGCAGTACCGCGGTGAGGTAGTCGGCGCCCGGAGTGACCCGCATCATCAGCAGGAAGCCCGCGGCCATCAGGAGCGGCCCGATCGTCATCGGGATCCTCGCGCCGATCCGCTCGGAAAGCCCGCCCGCGTAGGTCGACAGACCCAGCATCAGCAGCGTCATCGGCAACAACGACGCGCCGGCCTCGAGCGCCGAGTAGCCGAGTGCCGTCTGCAGGTAGACGACCAGCAGGAAGGTCGCGGTGCCCAGTGAGCCGTACACGGCGACGGTGACGAGGTTGGCGCCGGTGAAGCGGATGTTGGCGAAGATGCCGGGCGGCAGCATCGGGTGCGAACTGCGCCGCTCGACCTCGACGAACGCCGCCAGCCCGGCGACCCCGATCGCCAGGGCCGAGATCACCACCGGATCACCGAAGCTGCGATCGCCCGCGCTGATCAGGCCGAACGTCAGCCCGGCGAGGCCGATCGTGGCCAGCGCGGCGCCGGCGAGGTCGAGTTTGCCGGTCGCCGCCTCGTCGCGGCTCTCCGGGACGTGGCGCATCGTGATCAGGACGGTGGCGAGCGCCAGCGGCAGGTTGAGCAGGAAGATCAGCCGCCACGAGCCGCTGTCGACCAGGTAGCCGCCGACGAACGGGCCGATGGCCGCGGCGACCGAGGTCAGACCGGACCAGGCGCCGACCGCCTTGGCCCGATCGGAGTGCTGGAAGCTGGTCTGCAGGATGGCCAGGCTGCCGGGGGTCAGCAGGGCGCCGCCGATGCCCTGCAGGATCCGGCCCGCGATCATCACTTCGAGGTTCGGCGCCACCGCGCAGATCAGCGAGGCCAGCGCGAACCAGATCACGCCGGCGACGAAGGTCCGCCGCCGTCCGAGCCGGTCGCCGAGCGAGCCGCTGAGCAGGATCAGCGACGACAGCATCAGCATGTATCCGTTGACGATCCACTGGAGTCCGGAGATGTCGGCGTTGAGGTCCTCGCCGATCTTCGGCAGCGCGACGTTGACCACCGTGCCGTCCAGGAACGCCATCCCGGAGCCGAGCGCCGTCGCGGCCAGCACCCACCTGGCCCGGGCGGTACCGAAGGCGATCCGATCCTCAGGTTGTGCGGCGACCATGACGACAGACTAGGGCCACAACCGCTCCCGGAGGACCCAGCCGATCGCTCCGGCTATGGCTGCATCGGAAGGTTCAGTTGCAGTACTGCGAGCGCCCGGTCGGCGGGAAGGCCTTGCTGGACGCCCATGCCGGGTGGCTCGCCGACCGCGCAGCGGGTCTCGGTCAGTTGCGGGCAGACCACGTTGAGCAGGCCGTCGCCGGACACCACGATGTTCGTCGGCAGGGTGCCGTCGGTCCCGGCGGTGAGCGGGCTGAGCGCGGAGGACGCGCGCCCGGCCTCCGACGGGATGCTGCGCACGGTCGAGCCGGAGAGCCGGTAGGTCAGTATCAGCTTGGTGGCGGGCTCGACCAGTTGCAGGTCGCGGGCCTGGGTGACCTTGGGGTCGTCCACCGCCACGAGTTCGTCGTCGGCGGTGACCTGCAGGCTGCTCGCGACCGGTTTGGTCTTCGTCATCATCCCCACCAGCCGCTCGCCCGTCTGGGGCAGGCGCAGGTGCAGGGTGCTGGTCGCGTCGCGCAGCATCACCTCTTCGGTGACGTCGAAAGACCCGTCGCCCTTCGGTACCGCGGACAGCCGGATGCCGGGCGCGGTCAGGCCGGGGCCCTCGGAGGTCGGCGGCGCGACCACGGGTCCGGCACCGCCTCCACTGGGCAGCGGACCGGGACTGGGCGCGGTCGGGCTGCCGGCGAGATCCGGAGAACAAGCGGCCAGCCCCAGTGCCAGCGTGACGGCCGCCAGCACCGTGCCCGCCAGGGGTCTTCCTGTGGACATGCGACATCGCCCCCAAAGGACCCGGCCACTTCCTCTGGTGGCCGGATCGACTTGGGCATACGATACGCCGGAATTAGCCCTGTGAGGCAATTACGGGGGCATTTCCGAAGGGGTGGGGAAAATGCGGGGACAGAGCGTATCCGGCCAATCTCGAACGGTTAATGGGACTCTGGGGAATATCAGGACGTCGATTTCGAGAATTCGAGGTCCGCATTATCGCAGGGTGATTTCGCTGGCGCTGGCGGTGACTGTCGCCGGCTTCGGCGGCCTGGTCACGGTGCCGGCGCATGCCGCGGGCAACGGTTCCGTCTACTTCGTCCAGGGGCTGCCCGGACAGACGATCGACATCCTCGTCGACGGCAAGGCCGTGGCCGGCGGGGTCAAGGCGACGGCGGTCGTCGGTCCGCTGAAGCTGGCCGCCGGCAGTCGCAAGATCACCGCGCGGGGCGGGGGGAAAGTCCTGGTCGAGCGGCAGGTCACAGTAGGTGCCAACAGCAACTCCGACGTGGTCATCCACCGCCCGGCATCGCCGACGGCGGCTCCGGTGATCACCACCTACGCCAACAAACTGACTGCCGTCCCCAAGGACAAGGCGTCCCTGCGGGTGGCTCACACGGCCGCGGTCGGACCGGCTGACATCAAGGTGAACGGCAAGGTGCTGTTCTCGAACGTGGCCAACGGGGAATCGCTCAGCGTGGTGGTTCCGGCCGCCACCTATCAGGTCGAGATCGTCCCCACCGGTGCGAATAGCCCGGTTGTTCTCGGTCCGCTCCCGTTGCCGGTCAAGGCCGGCGAGCTGACCCGGGTGTACGCGGTCGGCGAACCGGCCTCGAAAACCATGAACGTCGCGGTGGCGACGCTCAAACTGCCCGCTACCGGCAGTGACAAGCCGGGCATGGTGAACACCGGGACCGGTGGACAGGCGGCCGGCCTGATGGACGGCCAGGACTCGCAGTCGCCGTGGCCGCTGGCGGCTCTGCTGGTCGCGCTTGGTTTGCTGTTGACAGTCACCGTCCGGAAGGCGGTCCGTCGCTGACGAAGTACTTGCTCGGACTACTCCTGTTCTGCGTGGTCCTGGAGGGGTGTGCCACGCAGAGCAGCGGAGCAGTCCCGAGTCCCGGCGCGGACGGCGGCACGCCGGCTCCTGTGGAGTCGGTGTCGCCGTCCGTGCTGCCTGGCCGCGTCGGTACGCCTGCCGCGAGCCAGCGGATCCGCTTCGTCCCGACCGAGGTGGTCCTGCCCGGGGGCTCGCATGCGCCGGTCCTGCCGGCGAGCACTGTGGACGGGCAGTTGGTCGTGCCGGAGCGTGTCCGGCGGGTGGGCTGGTGGGACGGCGGCGCGGAGGCCGGCGACCCGTTCGGCTCGGTGGTGCTGGCGGGTCATGTCGACTCCGCGACCGACGGGATCGGGTATTTCGCCCGGCTCCTGAAGGTCAAGGCCGACGAGGTCGTCGTACTGCGCGGCGACGGCCACAGCGCATCGTACAAGGTGAACTCGGTGGTGTCGGTGCCGAAGAACGCGCTGGCGACCGAGAGCGGCGCCTTCGACCAGACGGGTGATCACCGGCTGGTGCTGATCACCTGCACCGGTGCGTACGACCGGGCGCGCGGCGGTTATGAGCAGAACCTCGTGGTGTCGGCTGAGCCGATGGGGCTGGCGCGGTAGACCTAGGTCCACCCCCTCGTGGGGTGGTCGCTCCCTGTCTGGGGCAGCTCGCCGCGGCGAGAGTTGTCGGCATGGACTTTCACAGCCTCCGCCCCACACGCAGGTCGTTGCTCGCCGTCGGGGTCGCTGTCGGTCTCGTCGCGGCCCCGCTGTCGGCTCCCCTCGCGGCCACCGCCGCGACGTCGATCGACGGGATCTGGCAGACCGACGGCTACGGCACGATCGTTGCTATCGACAACGGTTCGGCCCGGCTCTACTCGACCACCAGGATCAGCTGTACGCCGGCCGGCGAGTTCGTGCGGGACGGCAGTCGGTTCACCGCTGAAGGCGAGCAGGCCTTCACCGTCCGGCCGACTCGGGGTCGTGCGGTGTTGCACGTCGAGGGGAACGTTGGTGAGAAGCGCCTGAACTCGTTGAAGAGACTGCCTGCCCGATGCACCGTGCCCGGGCCAACGGGTCCGCTCGCGGTGTTCGACCAGTTCTGGACCGACTACGCCGAGAACTACCCGTTCTTCCGGGCTAAGGGGATCGACTGGGACGCGGTACGCGCGCAGTACCGGCCGTTGGTGAAGGCGGACATGTCGGAGGAGGCGTTGTTCGGTCTGCTGTCGGCGATGATCAAGGCGCTGGGTGACGCGCACACGGGGATCCGTACGCCGTCGGGGATGCAGTTCGCCGGCGTCCGCCCGGGGACCACGCTGCCGGACGAGGAACTCGAGGCGCGGATCCGGCCGTACATCGAGCAGACCGCGTTGAAGGGCGTGAAGTTCACCTCCTACGCGAACGACCGGATCGGGTACGCCGACGTGCCGGGGCGGATCGGCTATCTGCGGGTGATCGCGTTCCTCGGCTTCGGCAACATCCCGGACTACAACGCCGAGCTGAACACGCTGAACCGGACGCTCGACCGGATCCTGACGAAGGACCGGACCAGTGGTCCCGGGAAGTTGCGTGGGCTCATCGTCGACCTGCGGATCAACGGCGGCGGCTCGGACCAGCTAGCGCTCGACTTCGCCTCGCGGCTGACGGACAGCCCGTTCTTCGCCTACTCCAAGCGCGCCCGCAACGACCCGGACGACCCGGCCGCCTTCACCACCCCGCAGCCGATCACGGTGCACCCGTCACGCGGTACGAAGTACACGGGTCCGATCGCAATGCTCACCGGCGGCTCCCAGATGAGCGCCGGCGAAACCTTCACCCAGGCGATGATGAACCGCTCGCCCCGCCCGGTCCGCATCGGCGAGAACACCCAGGGTGTCTTCTCCGACGTCCTGGTCCGGACCCTCCCCAACGGCTGGCAGTACATCCTCCCGAACGAGGAGTTCCGCACCCGCACCTGGCAAACCTACGACGGCCCCGGCATCCCGCCCGACCTCCACCGCCCCGTCTTCACCCCCGCAGACATCACCCACCACCAAGACCCCGCCTTCACCACAGCCCTGAAGCTCCTCAACAACCGCTAGTACTGCGGGAGAAGATCCCACCGACTCCTTTGTCGCAGCCGGGCGCGGGCGATCCGGGGTGTGGGTGGAGTGGGCACTAGGCTCGGGGGATGGCGAGGTATTTCGATGTGCATCCGGAGAATCCGCAGAAGCGTGCGATCGGGCAGGTTGTCGACCTGATTCGCAACGACGGGCTGATCGCGTATCCGACGGACTCCTGCTTCGCGCTCGGGGTGCAGTTGGGGAACAAGGACGGGATCGACCGGATCCGGACCATCCGGCACCTCGACGACCGGCACCACTTCACGCTGGTGTGCCAGGACTTCGCGCAGCTCGGGCAGTTCGTGCACATCAGCAACGCGGTGTTCCGCTCGATCAAGGCGGCCACGCCGGGCAGCTACACGTTCATCCTGCCCGCGACCAAGGAGGTGCCGCGCCGGCTGCTGCACCCGAAGAAGAAAACGGTCGGTGTCCGGATCCCCGACCACGTCGTCACCCAGGCGCTGCTCGAGGAGCTCGGCGAGCCGCTGCTGTCCAGCACGCTGCTGATGCCGGACGAGGAGGAGCCGATGACGCAGGGCTGGGAGATCAAGGAACTGCTCGACCACCAGATCGACGCGGTGATCGACTCCGGCGACTGCGGCACCGAGCCGACCACGGTGATCGACTTCTCCTCCGACGTCCCCGAGATCGTCCGGATCGGCGCCGGCGACCCCAAGCCGTTCGAGTAGCCAGTTCCATCCGGCGCAGGGCCGGCTCGCGGGATCCGTCGAGTCCAGCGCGAGCAGAATCATTGCCGACGGCATCATCCGCGCCGACGGCATCGTCATGCCTGCTGGCGAGCCGAGCAGGACGAGCTGTGGGCTCAGCTGGAGCCGACCCTCATGAAAATGGCTGGCACGCATCTCGTCGCGGCGGAAGAATCGGCGGTGCCCTGGGCCAGGAGTATGTCCCTGTGCCCTCGTAGCCGCTCAGACGGAACCCGGAAGGGAACCATGACGCTGTCTGAAGTCCGTACGGCAGCCGGGGTACTGCGTGGCAGGCGTGAGGCCGGCGTGGCGGTGTTCCGTGGCATCCCGTTCGCCGAGGCGCCGGTCGGCGAACTCCGCTTTGCCGCACCGCGGCCGGTACGAGGCTGGAACGGGGTACGGGCGGCCGTGTCGTACGGTCCGCCGCCCCCTCAGCCCGAAGTGTTCGGCAGGGACGAGCTGTCGGGGGGCGCTGCGGGCGACGACTGGCTGACGGTCAATGTCTGGTCGCCCGATCCCGACCCGGACGCGAAACTTCCGGTCATGGTGTGGGTCCACGGCGGCGCCTACACGATCGGCAAGTCCAGCAGTCCCGAACTTGACGGTCGCCGCCTCGCGCGGGACGGCGGCGTCGTCGTGGTGACGTTCAACTACCGCGTCGGTGTCGAAGGCTTCGCGCAGATCGAGGGGGCGCCGTCCAACCGGGGGCTGCTCGACCAGATCGCCGCGCTTGAGTGGGTGCACGACAACATCCAGGTCTTCGGCGGGGACCCGGGCCGGGTCACCGTCTTCGGCGAGTCGGCGGGCGCCGGCTCGATCGCCGCCCTGCTGGCGATGCCGCGGGCGGCCGGGCTGTTCCGCCGGGCCATCGCACAGAGTGTGCCGGGCACGTTCTTCTCGACGGAGCTCGCCGCCGACATCGCCACTGCCTGCGCCGGTGAGCTGGGGTTGCGCCCCACAGTGGCGGAGCTGGCCACGGTGGATCCGGCGCTGCTGGTCGTCGCTGGTGACGCGGTCGCCGCCACGATGACCGAGCGGGCGCCGCGGTGGGGCCAGGTGGCGCACCGGTCGATCCTGTTCGCCCCGGTCGTCGACGGTGACGTCCTGCCGGTCATCCCATGGCGGGCAGTCGCCGACGGCGCCGACCGGGACATCGACCTGCTGGTCGGCCACACACGCGACGAGCAGCGGCTGTTCACCGCCCTCGGCAGCCTGCTCGGCGAGGTGACGCAGGAGCAGGCGGCCGCCGCCCTGCGTGTCTTCGCCCCCGGCTCGGACGGGGAACGCCGCTACCGGGACGCGTTTCCGGACGCGGGCCCTGACGAACTCTACGAACTGGTCCATTCGGACTGGCTGTTCCGCATGCCCTCCTTGCACCTCGCCCAGGCACAGACCGCCGGCGGCGGCCGGGTCCACGTCTACGAGCTGACCTGGCCGGCCCCGGGCATGGGCGGCGTCCTCGGCGCCTGCCATGGCCTCGACGTGCCGCTCGTGTTCGGCAACCTGGACAGCGGCCAGACCGCCATGCTCATCGGCGAAAGCCCATCCCCCGAAGCAGAAACGCTGTCGGCGGAGATGCGCACCGCATGGACAACGTTCGCCGCCCACGGCGACCCCGGCTGGCCTGCCTACGACACCGAGAAACGCCTCACCCAGATCTTCGATGCCCACTCGGTCGTCACCGCCTACCCGGAGGAGACCTCCCGCCTGATCTGGCAGGACCACACCTTTCCCGTGGTGCCGCTGATCGGCCGGTGAATTGCCCGAACGGGAGGGTGAAACCTTGCGGATAGGAAGTTTCTCCCCGAAAGTGGCGCGCAGAGGACAGTCACTCACGGAGATCAGCCGCTCACCGCCCCGAATGGAGACAACCGTGCCCTCCCTCAAACGCATCGGACCGGCCCTGCTGGCCGCGATCCTCCTGGCCGGCCTCATCCCCGGTACCGCGCAGGCGTACGCGAACGCGTTCTTCCCGACCCAGAGCAGCGGAAACCGCGGCGCCGACGTACTGGCGATCCAGTACCTGCTGCAGCACAACGGCCAGTCAACGGCCGCGGACGGAGTCTTCGGCGCCTCCACGGTGGCCGCCGCGAAGGCCTTCCAGACCGCCAAGGGCCTCGGCTCGGACGGCATCGTCGGTCCGCAGACCTGGGGTGCGCTGGTCCCGACGATCCGCTCCGGCGACAACAACGCGGCCGTGAAGGCGCTCCAGGTCGAGCTCAACGCGAAGCGCCGCCTCACCCTCCCCGTCGACGGCGTCTTCAATCCTGCGGTCCGCGACGCGGTGGTGTCGTTCCAGTCGCACGCGGGCATCGGCGCGGACGGCATCGTCGGCCCGATCACCTGGCGCAACCTCACCTGGCACTACGACTACCCGGACTTCAACGCGAACCTCTGCGACCAGGACCCGGACGGCAACGGGACCGCCGCCAACTGGGCCGCCGCTGCCGCCATTGCTCAACTGGAGCAGGGCACTCGCTCCTTCGGCAGCACGAACCAGGGCAAGGTCGGGTACGGCGACGCCGGGTTCGAGCACGGCGGCGACATCCCCGGTCACGGCAGTCACGAGAGCGGCATGGACATCGACATCTGGCCGATCCGCACCGACAACGCGCAGTGCACCGCCGGCCGGATCACCTGGCAGTCCACGACGTACGACCGGGTCGCGACCCGGCAACTGGTTCAGGCGATCCGTGCGGCCGCCCCCGGCCACGTCAAGTTCATCTGGTTCAACGACCCGACCTTGATCAGCGAGGGCCTGACCGCCGAGTGGCCCGCGCACGACAACCACCTGCATGTCCGGTACTGCGAGAAGGTGCACCCGAACAGCATGTATGTCTGCTGACCACAGAGAACGCCGCAAACGGCCTGACAGACTACCCGGGTGACGACACTCGACCTGACCCCCGACGAACTGCTCACCACCACCAGGACCGTCCGCAAGCGGCTCGACCTCGAGCGGCCGGTGCCGCCGGAGGTGATCCGCGAGTGCATCGAGATCGCACTCCAGGCTCCCTCCGGCAGCAACCGGCAGACGTGGCACTGGCTGGTGATCACGGACCCGGAGAAGCGGGCGGCGATCGGTGAGTACTACGGCCGCTCGGTCGCGGCGTACCTGAAGTCCTCGGGTGCGGCCGGCCGCCTGTACGCCGACGACCCGGACCGGGCGCCGGTCCAGCAGCGGGTGGGGTCGAGTGTCGAGTACCTGGGTGAGCGGATGGGCGAGGTTCCGGTCCTGGTCATCCCGTGCCTGCAGGTGAGGTCGCTGGGCGCGGTCAACCAGGCCGGCACCTGGGGCTCGATCCTCCCGTCCGCGTGGAGTTACTGCCTCGCGGCGCGGGCGCGCGGCCTGGGCACGGCCTGGACCACGCTGCACCTGACCTATGAGCAGGAGATCTCGGAGTTGCTCGGGTTGCCGGAGCACATCCGGCAGTCCGTGCTGATCCCGACCGCGTACTACACCGGCGACACCTTCAAGCCGGCCGCGCGCCAGTCCGTCGACGAGGTCCTTCACCTCGACGGTTGGTGAGTCGCGGGATTCAGGCGCGCCCGGCATTGCCTAACGAGCAAAACAGCTTTAGCTTGTTAGGGGTGAGGTGATGCCCAATGGGCTACCTGCCCGAACTGATCGGCGGACAGCTGCTGCTGGACCTGCTGAACACGGTCTCGTGGCGGCTCGACGACTCCCGGTGGATCGACCGGCTGTCCACCCCGGCAGCCTTGGACGACTGGTGTGCGGCGGTCGGGCTGAGCGCGCCCAGGTACACGAAGCTGGAAGACGTCACCAGGGTGCGCGAGACGGCGTACCTGGTGGCTCTCCCATTGGCGCGGGGCGAGGCGCCCGCAGAGGTCGAGCTGGAGGCCTTGCAAGAGTTGCTGGTTGATGCGTTGTCCCGGGCGAAGCCGACGGGGGTTCGGCCTCTCGATTGGACGACGGACGACCTGCCCGCGACGCTGGCGCTGTCAGCGGCGAGATTGCTGGAGCATGAGGATCTCAGCCGGCTCCGTGAATGCCAGGACGACGACTGTGGCTGGCTGTTCATGGATCGCAGCAAGAACGGCTCGCGGCGCTGGTGCAGTTCGCGGGATTGCGGCAACCGGGCCAGAGCCAAGCGCCACTACCAGCGAGTCCGCGCGGTGCAGTCATGAGCCGGGCGGTGTCCAGCATGTTCGGCGGAGCCGCCTCCGGCGACCGGAGAGCGGAGTTCATCGACGGGATGCGGCTGGGCATCGGCCCCGGCAGTGCTGCCTTCGTGCTCGCTCTCAGCTTCGGAGCCGAGGCACAGGCGCGGGGCTGGGGATTCGCGCTGCCGGTGCTCTTCTCGATGTTCGCGTTCTCCGGGTCGGCCCAGTTCACCCTGCTGACGACGCTGGCCACTGGCTCCGCCCTGGCCGCGATCACGTCCGCGACGCTGATCAACGCCCGGTACCTGGTGATGAGCGTGGCGCTCAACAACAGCCTGCAGGGCAGTCGGTTCTCCCGGGCGCTGCAGGCGCAGGCCCTAGTGGACGCCTCGTTTGTCGTTGCCCACCGCAACGATGGTGGCTTCGACGTGGCTCGGCTGATCGGTGCGAGCGTGCCGCAGTGGCTGCTCTGGGTGAGCGGTACCGCGATCGGCGCCCTGACCTCGCCCTCGCCGGACCTCATGCACAAGTTGGGGATCGACGTCGCGTTCCCGGCGTTCTTCCTGCTGCTGGCGCTGGACGAGCTCAGGCGGTCCAGGCGCGCACTCGTCGCAGGTTTGCTCGGCGGAGCCATCGCTGGGGCTCTGCTCTTCGTGACCAGCCCTGGCTATGCGCTGCTCGGAGCAACCGCCGCCGCGCTGCTCGGCGTACTCCCGGAGGATGGTGAGACGGCATGAAATTGTGGCTCTCGGTGCTGGCCGTGACGGTGATCAGCTGGTTGATGAAGGCGAGTGCGCCGCTGGTGATCGGCAAGCGCAAGTTGCCGCCGACGGCGATCAGGATGACCGCGTTGACGGCGCCGGTGCTGCTGGCAGGGCTGATCGTCACCGAGCTCGGGGGTGAGGGCTGGAGTGAACTCGACTGGACCCAGTTGGTTGGAGTCGGTACTGCGGGAGGTCTGTTCCTGGTCAAGGTGCCGATGCTGCTCGCGGTCGCGGGCGGCATCGCGGTGACAGCCCTGATCCGGCTCGGCCTGGCCTGACCGATCAGTCCTTCGTGGCAGCCATCTCCTCGATGGTGAGGCCGCTGAGGATCGACTGTGGTTCGGCGCTGGTGAGGTCGAGCGAGGGATTCGCGGCGTCGTCGCGGACCTTCACCAGCAGCCAGTCGCCGTCACGTCCGGTGCGGGTGAAGGCCCAGGAGCCACTCAGCTTGACGCCCTGCAACCGGAACCGGAAATGGCCGCCCTCGATCGCGTCGGCCGGAGACACCGGCTTGCCCCGCTTGTCGCTGGTCTGGTTCTGGTAGACGCCGGCGTCCCAGACGATCACCGCGCCACTGCCGTACACGCTGCCGGCGATGACGCCCTCGTACTCGGCGTACTCGATCGAGTGGTCGCCGGTCGGGACCGCCAGTCTCTTGACGGTCGGGTCCAGCGACGGCCCGCGCGGCACCGCCCACGACTTCAGCACGCCGTCCACCTCGAGCCGGACGTCGTAGTGCAGCCTGCGCGCGTCGTGCAGCTGGACCACAAAGATCGGTGCCGTTGGCATCTAGTGTGCCTGCTCCTCCGCTGGTGGTCCGCTGAGTCAAGCTTACGGCGGACCACCGCGGGGGAGGGCGCTACCGGGCTGATCGGGAGGGGATCAGGCCGCGGCAGCGGCGGGGGGCTCGATCTGGTCGCGCAGGCGGTCGAGAATGCCGCGCAGCAGGCGGGAGACCTGCATCTGGCTGACGCCGATCTCGGCGCCGATGTCGGCCTGGGTGTGACCCTCGACGAAGCGCAGTTCGAGGATCCTGCGTTCGCGCGGGGCGAGCTCGTTCAGCACCGGCTCGAGCACGGCGACCGCCTCGGTCTGCTCGAACGCGCTGTCCTCCTCGTCCGCGATCGTGTCGGCCAGGCTGGCGGTCGACTCACCGTCGACGGGACGGTCCAGCGACAGCACGGAGAAGCAGCCGTCCGCCGCGATCGCGGCCTCGACCTCGGACGCGGTGGTGCCGAGCTCCGCGGCGAGCTCCTCGAGGGTGGGATCGCGCTGCAGATCCTGCACGAGTTGCGGCCGCACGGAGGCGATCGAACCCTGCAGTTCCTGCAGTCTGCGCGGGATGCGAACGGTCCACGAGCAGTCGCGGAAGTACCGTTTCACCTCGCCGCGGATGGTCGGTACGGCGTACGCCAGGAACGGCGTCTCCGTGTCGGGGCGGTAGCTCCGGGCCGCTTTGAGCAACCCGAGGTAGGCGACCTGGTCAAGGTCGTCGGCTTCGACACCGCGGCCGCGGAACCGGCTCGCGATGCTGTGGGCGATGCCGAGGTTGAGCTCGATCGCCTGCTCCAGCAGAGACTGCCGGAGTGTTTCGTCTGTGCTGCCGGCTCGCCGCTCGAGAAGGGAGCGGGTGGCGTGGTCGCGGCGCTGCTTCGGATCGGTTGCTGCAGTCTGCTCGTCGACGGTGGTGCGTGCAAGTACGGTAACCATGATTCTTGACCTCGCGACTGTTAGTCACGGCGCGGCACATGTCTGGACCGCGGTCAATATCTGTGAGGTCATTCCTACCCCATGGATTGGGAAGTTATGCATCCGACCTCCGAACGAGACTAACTCGCAGGGTCAAGACGCGCCGGAAACACCGCCTTGGTTGACGAAACCCGCCCGCCAGGCGCAGTCCGGTATCCGGCGTCGCCACTGTCCGTCACCTGACAGAAGCAAGCTTGAAGGCCCGTGTCCTGGTGACGGAGAGTGGAGCTAGTCGAGCGACCGGAGCGCGGCCAGGGCCGCGGCCGGAACGCGCGAAGAGTCACGCCAGCGCAGCGACCACCCGTACGGCGGGACGCCGGCCGCGAGAGGTTTGACCACGACCCCGTCGGGGAATGGCGTGGAAAGCAACCCGAGCGCGACGCACTCGCCGGCTCGCACGAGCTCCAGCGCGGAGCTCGTCCCGTCCGTGCTCGCGGGGTGCCGCCGCGGCGCGAATCCCGCAGTACGGCAGCAAGCCAGGATGAACTCGTTCCACTCGGGAGCGAAGTCGTCGCGCGGGAGATAGTGCGTCTCGTTCGTCAACTCCCGTACTGCGACCGCGTCCGACGTCGCGAGCGGGTGGTTCCTCGGCAGCGCGACTCCCAGAGCCTCGCGGCGGATGACCCGCTGCATGACGCCGTCCGGGCAGGCGGCCGTGGAGCCGCACAGGGCGAGGTCGAGCTCGCCGGTGAGCAGGCGCTTCTCCTGATCGCGGCTGCCGCGGCTGCTGACCTCGAGGCGGAACCCGGGCAGCCGTTCCCGGAGCCGGGCGAGCACCGCGCGCGGCGTGACCAGATCCGTGTGCAGGACGTCGATGCGGAGCACCTGGTCCCGACCGGCCGCGGCGGTTGCCTCGGCGACACCCGACCTGATCGCGGCGAGCGCGCCCTGGGCGTGCGGCAGGAAAGCGTCGCCTGCCGCGGTCAGAGTCACGCCGCGCGGTGACCGGTTGAAGAGCTGGGCTCCGAGCTGCGCCTCCAGCCGACGGATCTGGTTGCTGAGCGCCGGCTGTGACACGTAGAGCCTGCGCGCTGCCGCGGTGAAGTGCAGTTCCTCCGCCATCACCAGGAAGTACCGCACCAACCGTAAATCGACGTCCATGCCTTTCAGGACCTTCCCCACCTGCGGTGATAACCAGAAGTTGTGACCGTAGTGCGACTCTGTCTTGGACGTCGAGGCCTGAGCGCACGGAACGTGATTCCTATGACGACATCGCCTGGGGAGCTGCGGTCCAGCTGGGAGCAGCAGCAGAGTGTTCACGCGCCTGACCGCGAGCTCCGCTTCGCGCTGATGCTGGATTACATCGAGCGTTTGAGTGAATCCGCTGTGACTGCTTCGCGCTTGCGGGTTCTCGACCTGGCCTGTGGTCCGGGGTCGATCAGCCGCCGGGTGCTCGACCGGTTCCCCTCGGCCGAGGTAGTTGCCCTTGACATCGATCCGCTGCTGCTGGAACTCGCTCGCGACGTCTTCGCGGGGGATGCGCGGGTCGAGGTGGTGACGCGGCAACTCGCCGAGGCCGAGTGGTGGAAGGACCTCGGCGGGGAGTTCGACGCAGTACTGACTGCGACGGCGATGCACTGGTTGCCGCCGTGCGCGCTGTCCGGGGTCTATGCCGGCGTCGCGCGGTTACTCCGGCCCGGCGGGTTGTTCGCCAACGCGGACCACCTGCCGCTGGCCGATCCCGTACTGCGGGACGCGGCGGACGGGTTGCACGCGGACTTCCTGCGGGAGACCTTCGGGACCGGGGTGGAGAGCTGTGACGAGTGGTACGAACGCGCCTACGCCGATCCGCGGTACGAGGGTTGGTGGGAGGTGAGGCGCGAGGTGTTCGCGCATTGGTCTGGCGATCTGCTCGAACCGGAGGAGTGGCACCTCGCCCTGCTGCGGCGATCCGGCTTCGAACGAGCCGGGGTGGTCTGGCGGCGCGGAAACGACGCGCTGCTGATCGCGCTGCGCGGGCTGAGTGCTCAGGCGATGGTGGACGACCTGCTCGACGAGACCCGCAGACCTGATGTCACCCCTTGAGCCGCCCGGCCTGATACCGGTGCGACCCCGGCGCAGTCTGCTCAACGCCGGGGCCTTGGGCAACCAGTACTTGCACCCTTCAAGTGCCCCTGAAGTGCCGTTTCATGCGCCCGGACGGACTGATCCCCGGCCTAAGGGGGGTGGAGGGGCCGGGGATCAGCCTAGGGGTGTTGCTGTGGTTCTGTGGGCGTCAGCTGCCCGGCCATTCGCCGGTCCAGCGTTCAAAGGCCACGGCGCCGCCGCGGTCGATCGCTGCCTTGACGACGGCGTACACGGCTCCTTGGAGTGCGGCGGCGAGCAGGAGCTCGCGCCAGGGATACTCGGACTGCAGCGCGTCGGGGGCGTCGTCCTTGTCGCTGATCCGGCGCCAGACCTGCTTGAAGATCGCGCCCGCGACCAGGCCGCCGGCGATGCCGGAGATCAGGCCGAACGGGCGGTAGGCGAGTTTCACTGCTTTGTTGCTACTCATTTGCTCCGTCCCATGATCCAAGCCGTCGCGCCGACGGCGAGTGTCGCGACCCCTCCGACGGCCGCTGCGGCCTTCGGGTGCTGCCGGGTGAGTTCCAGGTCTTCGCGCAACGCCTCGGTCTCGCTCAGCTTGGTATTCGTCTGCGTGGTGGTCATGCTCTGACCTTCCCTTCCGGCTGATGGCCCTTCAGCTCGGCCTTGGCCAGTTGGAGCTCGTCACGAACCAACCGGCTCACGTCAGTGCTGAGCTGGGCCACCAGGGCGCCGATGTGCTCGTCCTGTCCGGCCTGGTGACCGTCCTCCCGGACGGCCCGTGGATGCGTCGTCATGGTGTCTCCCGGATGCCGGCTGTTCACTGCGATGCCGCCCCGGTACCCACGGACCGTCACGCCAAGCAACCGCACAGGTTCCACCGGTACCCGCAGGTGGATTCGCAGTGGCTTCTGGGGGGTGGTGGGCGTTGGCTTCTGGTGGCACTGTGGCGGGTTAGGTTGCGGGGAGGCGAACTCCTGGAGGGGAACTATGGACTGGAAGCTCGAGCTGGTGTCGGTGCCGGTGTCGGACGTGGACCGGGCGAAGGCGTTCTACACCGAGAAGATCGGCTTCAACGCCGACCACGACCACAAGGTCACCGACGAACTCCGGTTCGTCCAGCTGACCCCGCCGGGCTCGGCCTGTTCGATTGCCATCGGCACCGGTATGCCGCAGGCGGAGCCGGGCTCCGTTCGCGGTCTGCAGATCGTGGTGGCCGACGTGGCGGCCGCCCGCGCGGAGCTGGTCGGGCGTGGCGTCGAGGTCACCGAGGTCCAGGAGATGCCCTGGGGCAGCTTCGTCTTCTTCGAAGACCCCGACGGCAACGGCTGGGCCCTCCAGCAGGTCCCCGTCTACAACTGAATTCAGACAGGTTCGAAAGTTGTTGTCCGGTTGAGGATTCGATCGGTAGGTCACTCGCGAGGAAGCTGCTCGTTCGGGTCCTCGTCGGCGTCGGGCTCCGGTTCGGGCACGGTCAGCGGGCTGTCGTCGCCCGGCCGGGTACCGATATCGGGGTTGCCGAGGCCGGGATCGACCAGATCAGGGTTCTCCGGATCGCTGCCCGGACCCATCGGCGACACCGGCGGAATCGGATTGGTGCTCATCACTGCCTCCTTCACCGTCGATCCGCGCTCTCACGGACCGTCGCCGCCCCGGTACCCGCCGATCAGACCTCGAACCGCCAAGCCCGAACCGCCATGTCTGCAAGGGGTCTGGGGTTAACCGTTGTCGTTCAAGGGGTGAAGACAGGGGGCTCCAGCCGGGATCCGCTTCCGAGGATCGGACAGTTCGAGATACCGCTGGGTCAGCACTGGTCACCGGTTGTAGGGTGGCCTTTGGTTGAGCAGCCAGCCGGCGTTGGATGCGCCGACGACTGCGGTTTCTGCCGAGGACGACTATGGCCGATCTGCATCACCACACCAAACCCGCTGCACGACGTCGCAAATCCGTTGCCGCCCCTGCTCAGAATGCTGGTGCCATGCCTGTTGCCACTTCCCCGCGGCCGGACACGACGCGGCCGGAAGCCGTCCAGGTCCACATCGGCGGCCGCTGGATCGCCGGTCAAGCCCTCGCCCGCCGCAGCGGCGAGGTCCTCGTCAGCCACCACGGCCACCTCGTCTGGGTAGACCAGCAGTCCGTCCGCACCCCCTGACACCCGCGCACGCACCCCGCGCATGTGGTGGTGTGCTTTGCGCCGGGCTCTACCTGGCGAAGGAATCGGCTACGAGGGTGCCGAGCTGGATGGCGGCGTCGGCCTGGGTCGGGTTGAAGTGGTTCTTGGTGAGGGCGAAGGTGGTGCCGGTGGCGTGGTCGGCCCAGGCGGCGCTGCCACCCATGCCTGGGACGCCGAAGACCGTGGGAGTTTCCTCGGCGGTGGAGCCGAGCCGGCCGATCGGGTAGCCGAGGGCCCAGGTGGCCGGGTTGCCCATGAACTCGTCGTTCGCGACCAGCGCCGGGCTGGAGATCTGCGCGAACCGCTCCGGGCCGACCAACCGAACCCCGTCCACCTCGCCGAGCAGCGCGGCGTACAGCTTCGCGATGCCGCGGGCGGTCAGCGTGCCGCCGGAGGGTAGGTCCGCCATCAGCACGTCCGGGCGGTTGGCGAAGTCGGCCGTCGGCATCACCGCGGCGGGGGCGACCTTGGCGAACAGCTGACCCACCATCGCCATCATCTCCTCGATCCCGTCGGCCTCGTGCAGCGTGGCGACCCGGGGCAACTCGCTCGCCGGTACGCCGAAGTACACCTCGTCCGCGATGCCGAGGGGCTCGGTGATCTCCTCGCGGAGGACCTGGGAGATCGGCTTGCCGGCGGCCCGGCGTACCAGTTCGCCGACCAGGAAGCCGAAGGTCTGCGCGTGGTACGTCATCTTGGTGCCCGGCTCCCACCACAGCTCCGAGTCCGCCAGCGCCTCGGTCATCGTGGTCCAGTTCGTCAGGTCCTCGATCGTGGTGGTCAGCGGGATCGCCGGCAGCCCGATGGAGTGGGTCAGCACGTGCCGCAGGGTGGCCTTGTCCTTGCCGTGCGCGGCGAACTCCGGCCAGACGTCCGCGATGGGCGCGTCGTACTCGAGGACGCCGCGGTCGACCAGCACGTTCGCCACCGTCGCGGTGGCTGCCTTGCCGGTCGAGGCGGCGTAGAAGAGCGTGTCCGAGGTGACCGGCCGGCCCGTATCCCGGTCAGCCGCGCCCGCGACGGCGTCGACGACGAGTTCGCCCTGGTGGTAGACCGCGACCTGCAGGCCGATCTCGGCTCCGGACGCGGCCAACTCGTCGATGGCGTGCTGGACCCGGTCCTGAAGGTTGTCGCTCATGGGTTGTCCTTACTGTGCAGAGAGGCATCTGTCAGGAGTAGGTCGGAGCCTCCAGACGGTCCTTGACATCCTTCACCGGCTTTCCCGGACATGGCCGGAGGGCCCTGGGTGATCAGGCCAGGGCCGGTCCGGGGGTCGCTCTCAGAGCGTCAAGTTGTTGCCGGCTCAGTAAACGACGTGCAGTTCGTAGTCGTGGCCGGGGAATGCGCTTTCGGGTTGTGTTGCGCGCGCGGCTACCTCAGCGCAATGCGAGGGCCAGTTCGTCGAGCTGTCGCGATACCGGGCCGAAGGCAACTAAGCCGCTACCCGCGCCTGCGAGTTCCGTTGCCGCGGGGCCGAGAGCGGCCGAGGCCCGCTGCATGACCCGACGGTTGCCTAGCGCAATCGCTGCCCGGGCGGTCAGGCACCACATTGCCTCGAGCAACAGATCTCCAGGTGGATCCGGAGTCTCTTCCAGAGCCGCCGCGGCCTCGGCGCGACGACCCTCAGCCAGGAGCGCCAGCGGCCGCACCCACGGCTCGTACGGTCCCCATTCCTCGCCTGCGGGTGATCCGTTCAGGGACAGCAGCGCGAGGGGCAGGAGTCCCCGCTCCAGCCCCGGCATGCCCGAGCCATCCAGCAGTACTGCGGCCTCCCGGTACGCCGCCTCCGCGCCGGGCTGGTCGAACACGGCGAGGCGGAGGGCGCGGTACCACTGGGTGAACACGCCGACCAGTGGAAGCTCATGCCGCTCCGCGAGCCGGTCGGCCGCTGCGGCGTGCTCGTCGGCGCCGGCGAAGTCCCCCGCAGCGCTGCGGGCCTGCAGGCGGACGAGGTGGCCGAGGACCTCGTAGGTCACCAGCCCGTGCCGGGCGGACAACGCGATCAACTCCTCGCCGATCGCATCCCGCTCGGGCGCGAGTCCCGCGCGGTGGAAGCTCTGCATAAACAGCCCATTCAGCGCGAAAGCCAGCAGTGCCGGGTCCTCCAACTGCCGAGCCAATCGCACCGCCTCCCGAGCCGCCTCACCACCACGCTCCGCGCTCACACCACGGGACTCGATGGCGATAGTGGCCAGCAGGCGGGAGCGGGCAGCCTCGTGGCCGTCGGGCGGGAGCGCGGTCAGCGCCCGTTCGGCCGCTGCGACGAGTTGGTTCGCTTGGTTCTGGTCGTCCGAGCGGGTCCAGATGGCCGGGACGTCGTAGGCGCCGATGACGCGAGCGGTGAGTTCGACATCGCCCAGTTCCTCCGCTGCTTTGACGGCCGCCAGGCGGTGCTCGCGAGCCGCCTCCAAGCCGCCGCCACCCGTCACCGCGAGATTGCGCAGCAGCCCGACGGTCGACTCCAGCCGCGCACGGGCGCCAGAGGCCACGGCCCGGTCGTACGCCGCCGTGGCCTGCGCCCACACCTGCCCGGCGGCTCCACCAGCTCCTGGATCGAGGTGATCCGCCTGGTTGAGGATGTCCGTCTCGAGCCGGCGCAGTGCCGGGCCGGGATCCACCCCCAGCTGCTCGACGAGCAACGCCCGCGCCCTCCGCAGTACGGCGAGCGCGTCGCCCTGGCGGTCCGAGCGATACAGCGCGAGTGCCAGCAGGCGCCAGGCGTCCTCACGCCACGGGTGTTCGGCCACATGCGCGTCCAGGTCCGGTATCGCCTCAGCGTCGAGACCCAGCGCCAGCCTCGCCTCGGCCTGCCGTTCGACCGCGAGCAGGCGGACCTCCGCCAGGCGGGACCGCTCCGCGTGGGTCCACGGAGCGTCGGCGAACTCGGCGTACGCGGGTCCACGCCACCAGCCCAGTGCCTCCTCGAGCCGGATGAGCATGTCCCGCGGCGGCATCTCGGCCGTCGCCTCCATCACCTGCTCGAAGCGCCAAGAGTCCACCTCCCACGGCTTGGCCCGCAACGCATAGCCCGGGCCTTCGGTGACCAGCAGTTCGGCCGGAGTACGGGCTGGTCGGTCGGGTTCCAGCGCGCGGCGAAGTGCGGACACAAAGGTGCGGACCGCGCTCACCGCTCCGGCCGGCGGGCTGACCCAGAGGTCGTCGACCAGGACCTCGACCGGTACGACGCGGCCGCGGGCGACGATCAGCCGGGCGAGTACCGCGCGGTGCTGTGGCCCCTTCAAGGCGATCGCGCTGCCGTCGGCCGCCCAGGCCGTCACCGGCCCGAGTACTCCGAACTCGACCTGCACCCCGTGATCACCTCTCTCCGCGGTCTCCCGGGTCACGGTATCGCCGTGCTCATCGGATGCTCATCGGCGCGCGGCAGGCTCTGAGGTGACCCCGACGAAAGGAAACCGAACACCATGGCACCGACGATCCCCGGCTTCGACTACCAGCGCGTCAGCGTCGCGGACGGAGTCTCCCTGCGCGCGGCCGTCGGCGGCACTGGCAGTCCGATCATGCTGCTGCACGGCTTCCCGCAGACGCACCTGATGTGGCGGCACGTCGCCGCCGACCTGGCCGCCGACCACACCGTGATCTGCCCGGATCTGCGCGGCTACGGCGCCAGCGACAAGCCCGCAGAGACCGACGGAAGCGTCTACTCCAAGCGCACGATGGCGGCCGATGTGGTCACCCTCGCCCGGGCGTTGGGGCACGAACGGTTCGCCCTGGCAGGGCACGATCGCGGCGCACTGGTCGCCTTCCGGGCCGGGCTCGACCACCCGGACGCGATCACCCACCTTGCCAGTCTGGACGTGCTGCCGACGCTGGACATGTGGGACGCGCTCCACGGCGTCACCGCGTCCGTTGCCTTCCACCTCTACCTGATGGCCCAGCCGGCCGGTCTGCCCGAGCAGTTGATCGCAGCGAGCCCAGATCTGTTCTTCGGCTACTTCCTCGACCTCTGGACGAACGACCCGCAGGCGATCCCGGCCGACATCCGCGCCGCCTACCTGGAGGCCTGCCACAACGCCGTACCGTCGATCGTCGCCGACTACCGCGCCTCCGCCGGGATCGACGTCGAGCACGACCAGGCAGACCGTGCCTCGGGCAACCAGTTGCGGATGCCGGTGACCGTTCTCCAGCAGGACTGGGGTTCCGCCCTCGGCTTCGACGCCGTCGCCCTCTGGAGGGCCTGGTCTCCCGATCTCCACCATTCCACTGTCACCACTGGCCACTTCATGGCCGAGGAATCACCCGCAGACGTCGCCAAGTCCCTCCGCGACCTCCTCAGTCGGTAAACCCGTCGCCGCCGCCCGGTCCGCAGTACTGGCCTCCATGCGGTGAGGGGATGCCAGACTCTGGGGGTGGAGTTGCGGCAACTGGAGTACTTCGTAGCGGTGGCGCACGAGCGGAGTTTCACGCTCGCGGCGCGGCGGCTGCATGTGGTGCAGAGCGCGGTGAGTGCGGCGATCGCCTCGCTGGAGCGGGATCTGAAGGTGACCCTGTTCGAACGAAGTGCCCAGCGCGTCGTCCTGACCGAAGCCGGTACTGCGCTGTTGCCCGAGGCGCTCGCGGTGATGGACGCGGTCCAGGGTGCGCGTGATGTCGTCGACGAGTTGGGCGCGGGGATGCGTGGGTCGGTACGGGTCGGGCTGCTGCCCGGGCTCGGGTTGATCGACCTGCCGGCGGCGGCCGGGGAGTTCCGCCGGCGCCACCAGAACGTCGAGCTGCAACTGCGAGTCGAGCCCGAGGGATCGGCGGGGGTCGTCGTCGGGCTGCGCAACGGGGACATCGACGTCGGGTTCCTCGGGGTCGCCGAGGGGAGTGTGCCGAGGGAGCTGACGGCCTGGGAACTGCTCCGCGTGCCGCAGGTGCTGGCCATTCCTACTGGTCACAGGCTGGCCCGGCGCCGGTCGATCACCCTCGTCGAGCTCGCGGATGAGGCGTTCGTGGACTTCCCGCCGGGCTTCGGCACCAGGACGCTGATCGACCAGAAGTTCGAGGCGGCCGGGATCGAGCGGCAGGTCGTGGTGGAGGCGCTCGGCATCGACAACGGCGTCCAGTTCGTCCAGCACGGCGTCGGCCTCGGCATCCTGCCCGGCTACGCGGTGGCCGGGATGGAGGGGATCCGTGCGGTGCCGATCTCGGACCACACCTTCCAGTGGTCGCTCTACATGGCGACGCTGCGGAAGCGGAAACCGACCGCCGCCCTGCGCGCGCTCCTCGGTCTGGTCACCGCGCATCTCCGGCACCCCGAGGGGACCGAGCTGGGCCGCGATCTGATGGATCACCAGAACTGATCCATCCATCGACTTGAGTCGTTGGACTTGATGCATCGCCCGGAGCAGGATCTAGGTGTCAGCAAGAAACGCAGCACCTGATCTGAAGGAGCAAAGGGCGATGACGCAGAACGACACCACCACCGAGCGGGTCGCGATCGTGACCGGCGGTTCCCGGGGCATCGGCCGCGAGACGGCGACCCGACTGGGCCGCGACGGCTACGCGGTCGTGATCAACTACGCCAGCAACCAGGCCGAGGCCGAGGAAGCGGTGAAGGAGGTCGAGCAGGCGGGCGGCCGGGCGATCGCGGTCCGGGCCGACGTCGCCGACGAGACCGCGGTGGCGAGTCTGTTCGACCAGACCGAGGAAGCCTTCGGCGGGGTGGACGTCATCGTCCACGCGGCCGGCATCATGCCGCTGGCGCCGCTGGTGGACCTCGACCTCGCGGTCTTCGACAGTGTCGTCCGGACCAACCTGCGCGGCACCTTCGTGGTCGACCAGCAGGCCGCCCGCCGGCTGCGCAACGGCGGCTCGATCATCAACATCTCCAGCTCGCTCACCAAGCTCGCCCGGCCGAACTACTCGGCCTACGCCGCGACCAAGGGTGGCGTCGAGGCGATCACGCTGATCCTGGCCCGCGAGCTCCGCGGCCGCGACATCACCGTCAACGCCGTGGCCCCCGGCCCGACCGCGACCGCGCTGTTCTTCGAAGGCAAGCCGCAGGAGCTGATCGACCGGATCGCCGCCGAGCCGCCGCTGGAGCGCCTGGGCCAGCCCGAGGACATCTCCGAGATCGTCGCCTTCCTGGCCGGCCCGGCCCGCTGGATCAACGGCCAGGTCATCTACGCCAACGGCGGCTCGGCCGCCTGACCCTCGTCGCCTCGAACCACCCCGGCGGCCTGGCCGCCTGGCCCACCGGCGAACCGTGGCCGGCTCACATCCTCCGAAAACCTGGGCGGCGTCCACCGCCGGACACCCTGATGCCAGATTCCCGAGAAATGGAGACCTGAGATGAGCAAGACGATCCTGATCAGCGGTGCTTCCAGTGGCTTCGGCGCCCTCACCGCGCACGCCTTGGCCGACGCCGGCCACACCGTGTACGCCGGGATGCGCGACGTCGCCGGCCGGAACGCGGCTGCCGCGGCCGACGCCAAGCAGTACTCCGACGAGCACAACGTCAACCTCCGCACGGTGGAGCTCGACGTCAGCTCCGACGAGTCCACCCGGCAGGCAGTGCAGACGGTGCTCGCGGAGCAGGGCAAGCTCGACGTCCTGATCCACAACGCCGGCCACATGGTCACCGGTCCGGCCGAGGCCTTCACCCCGGAGCAGCTGGCCGACCTGTACGACACGAACGTGCTCGGCACGCAGCGCCTCAACCGCGCCGCTCTCCCGCATCTCCGTGAACAGCACGACGGCCTCCTCCTGTGGGTAGGCAGCTCCAGCACCCGCGGCGGCACTCCGCCGTACCTGGCTCCGTACTTCGCGGCGAAGGCGGCCATGGATGCGCTGGCGGTCAGCTACGCGCTGGAGGTGGCGCGGTTCGGCATCGAGAGCACGATCGTCGTCCCGGGTTCCTTCACCCACGGCACGAACCACTTCGCGCACAGCGGTAAGCCGGCCGACGCGGACATCGTCGCGGCCTACGAGACCCGGTACGCCGGGCTGATGGACCAGGTCGCGCAGAAGCTGCGGGAGCTGGAGCCGGAGTGGGCCGACGTTGCCGAGGTGGCGACGGCGATCGTGACCGTGGTCGACACCGAGAAGGGCAAGCGGCCGTTCCGGGTCCACATCGACCCCTCCGACGACGGCGCGGCCGTGGTGAACGCGGTGGCCGACCGGGTCCGGACCGAGTTCCTCCGCCGGGTCGAGCTGGACGACCTGCTGCACCCGACGGCGTGACCATGAAACCGACGATCGACGTCCACGCCCACTTCCTGCTGCCGGAGTACGTCGCGGCGGCGGAGCGGGCCGGACACCTCCGCCCGGACGGGATGCCGGGGTGGCCGGAGTGGAACGTCCGTCGGCAGCTCGACCTGATGGACGACACCGGGATCACCAAGTCGGTGCTCTCGGTGTCGTCCCCGGGCGTGCACTTCGGGGACGACTTCCGGGCCCAAGTGCTGGCCCGCCGGATGAACGAGGCGGCCGCCGAGCTGGGCAAGGACCACCCGGGCAGATTCGGGTTCTTCGCCGGCCTGCCTCTCCCGGACGTGGACGGCGCGCTGGTGGAGCTCGAATACGCCTACGACAGCCTGCACGCCGACGGCGTCGTACTGATGAGCAACGCGGGCGGGCAGTACCCGGGGGATCCGTCCTGGGATCGCCTCTGGCGCGAGCTGGACGCGCGGTCCGCAGTCGTCTTCCTGCACCCGACCTCGCCTCCACAGTGGCGACAGGTCGCGCTGGACCGCCCCCGGCCGATGATCGAGTTCCTCTTCGACGAGGCCCGCGCGGTGGCCGATCTGGCGCTGACCGGGATCTTCACCCGCTACCCGAACGTGCGGTTCGTCGTCACCCACGCAGGCGACGTACTGCCGCTGCTCGGTGATCGCCTGGATCTCTTCCGGCACACCTACTCCACCGCCTCGGTGGACGAGGTGCCCGCCGTCAGTTCCCAGTTGCGGAAGCTCTGGTACGACGTGGCCGGTACGCCGGTGCCGGGGCAACTGCCGATCCTCGAAGCAGTCGCAAGGGCGGACCGCCTGCTCTACGGCAGCGACTACGGTTTCACCCCGAACGAGGCGATCGCGGAGCAGGTGGCGGCCCTGGACGCGTCACCCGCGGCTGACGGCTGGAGAGCCAGGACCACAGAGAACGCGGTACGGCTGCTGCCGGCGCGGGTCGATGCCTGAGAGCGCAACGAGTTGACGTGAAAGCCACGGGCTGAGCGACCATAATCGGAAGCGGCGGTCAGCCTGCCTGCAGAAGCGATGCGGACGAGAGGTGGCTTGGTGGACGTGAGTGATGACGGAGCGGACGTCGCGGACGTCTTCGCCCGGCTGGCGGTCGAGCTGCACGAGGAGACGGGTCTCACCGAGACCGTCGAGGCGGTCGTCCAGTTCGCGTTGCAAGCGGTCAGCTGCACCCATGCGGGCGTGGCCCTGGCGCAGCGCGGGCGGCACTTCGAAACCATCGCCGTCACCGATCCGCTCGTCGAACAGTCCGACCAGCTCCAGCTCGACTGCGGCGAGGGCCCTTCGCTTGCTGTGCTCGCGAACCGCGACACCGTCGTGATCGCCGACACCGAGAGCGACGATCGCTGGCCGGTCTGGGGTCCGAAGGCCGCGGCGCTCGGTCTGCGGAGTGTGCTTACCGTCCGGCTACATACCAGCGGCTCGACGCTGGGTGTGCTGCAACTGTTCAACACGGAGCCTCACGCGTTCGACGCGGACGACGACGCGGTCGCGCACATCCTCGCCCGGCACGCCTCGGTGGCGTTGTCGAACGCGCGCCAGGAAGCCTCGCTGTGGCACGCGATCGACGCGCGCAAGCTGATCGGCCAGGCCCAGGGCATCCTGATGGAGCGCTTCGGCATCGACGGCGACCAGGCGTTCGCGGTCCTGCGCCGCTACTCGCAGGACAACAACATCAAGCTCCGCGACGTCGCCCAGCGGCTGATCGAGACCCGGAAACTCCCGTCCTGAAGGGATACCGCGCGCGATCCTCGCGCTGAGTCAGCGAATTGTCATCCTCCGTCCCTACGGTGAGGAACGTCAGTGGGGGCTGAGAAAGGACGCACTCGATGATCGACGAAACGATCACGTCCGGCTCTGCCCGGCTGCCAGTGTCCGCTCAGGCGGCCGGCGCCACGTTGTGGTTGATCCGGAACATGTTCGTCGGGTCGTAGGTCTTCTTGACGGCCGCCAGGCGCTTGTAGCGCTCTGGGCCGTAGATCGCGGCGGCGTCGGCTGCCTCGTCCGGCGCGAGGTTGTTCACCAGCCGTCGGTCGCCCCGCCAGGGCTCCATACCGTCGAGCAGCACCGCGACCGACTCCTTGAGTTGCTGTTCCTCCGACACCGGACCGCCCGCGACGCCCAGCAGGACGTACGGCAGACCCCTGGTCGCCACGGCGTTGGGCACCGCCGGCTCCCGGTCCCACGCCCCGCCCAGGGCACGCAGTTCAACCATCGTCAGGGTGTTTGCGGAGTCCGGGCCGGCGAGTTCCACCAGCTTGTCCAGTGCATCTGCGGGGAACTCCCGTAGCATGATGCTCCGTTCGTAGTAGGGCACTGGTTCGGTCGACTCGTTGTGGATCGACGCGACCTTCGTGTACGGCATGTCCGCCACGGTGTCCAGGAGTGCCGGAGCTACCGCCCGAAGCGGCGCCACCATACGCTCGCCGTCCGCGGCCGTGCCGTTGTAGGCGATCCGCAGGTGCACCACGAACTCCCCGTGCAGGGACTCGGGCAGTTGGGGCAGCGCTCGTAGCCGCAGTACGGCGAACGACGAGATCATGGTCTCCGGCGTGCCCGGGTGCCAGGCGGTCCAGGCGCGCAGCACGTCGGCCGTACGCTCACCGGGGAAGTAGATGCCGCCGCCGTAGAGGCGGGGCACCGGGAACAGGTCGAATTCAAGCGCGGTGACCACGCCGAAGTTGCCCTTGCCGCCGCGCAGCGCCCAGAACAGGTCGGGTTCGGACTGCGCGTTGACATGGCGCAGTTCGCCGTCCGCGGTCACCACGTCAAGCGAGCGGACATGGTCGGCGGCGTAGCCGTGGGAGCGGCCGAGGGTCGGGCTGAGCCCGCCGCCCAGGGTGTAACCGGAGACTCCCACCGTGGGATTCGACCCGTTCAGCGGAGCCAGCCCAGCCTCGGCAGCCTTCTTGACGACCTCTGCCCATCTCGCTCCGGCGCCGACCCGGGCCGTGCGGCCGACCGCGTCGATGGCCACGTCATTCATCCGGTGGGTCGCGATGACGACGGCGCCGTGCGCGGGGCCGACCATCTGGTGGCCGGTGGTCTTCACCAGGACCGGCCGGTACTGCCCTGCCGCGAAGGCGACGGCGGCCCGGACATCGGCCGTGCTCTCCGCCACCACGATCACCGCGGGTACCAGGTCGTGATTCAGGTTGAAAACGGCGCGTTCGTCGTCGTATCCGGCGTCGCCCGGCAGCAGAACCGAACCCGTCACCGCGGCCACGAGGGACGCGGCATCCTCCGGCAGGACCGGCGGCAGGGACGAATCATTGAAAGTCATCACATACATGCTATTGCGAATGCGAATAGCGCGAGTCAGCGCACGGCGGGACCACCTGCGCGAGGTGGCGAAGGCCGAGGCCGACGAACTGCTGGCGACCGCTCGTGCGGAGGAAGGCGCGATCCGCCGGCGCTCGCCGAACTCGATGCAGTCGAGGAGTAGGGCACTAGCGACCGGCTCGGGAGTTGAGCTGTCGGCGACAGGTGGCATGCTCTCGGGGTGGCTTGGGAACTGGAGCGGGTGTTGGGGCTGGCGCCCGATGCTGCTTCCGTCAAGGCTGGGGAGGGGCAGGCTCGGGGCGCCAAGTGGGCTGGGGCCGGGGCTTCGGCGCAGGCGGTCTGGGGGTTGTGCCAGGGGAGCGGGAAGCAGCCGTATCAGACGGTGGTGGAACTGGCCGGCCCTGCTTTCAAGTGCTCGTGTCCCAGTCGGAAGTTTCCCTGCAAGCACGCTCTTGGTTTGCTGTTGCTGTGGGCGACTGGCGAGGTACGGCCGGCTGAAGAGCCTGACTGGGTGTCCAGCTGGCTGGCCGAGCGAGCCGATCGGTCCGAGCGGTCCGCGGAGCGGGCTGAGAAGAAGCCGGGTGAGGTCGCCGATCCGTTGGCGGCCCAGCAGCGGGCATCCCGGCGAGCTGATCGGGTCTCCGCGGGCATGTCCGAGCTGCAGAGCTGGCTGGACGACCAAGTACACCGAGGGCTGAGCGGATTCGAGCAGCGTGGGTACTCCGAGCTGAGCCGGCTGGCTGCGCGCATGGTCGATGCGCAGGCGCCTGGCGTGGCAGGAGCCGTACGCCGAGCCGCCGGGGTGGTCGGGCGCGGCCACGGCTGGCCCGGCGAACTGCTGGAGGAGCTGTCCCTCATCCACCTGGTGGTGTCCGCCCACGGCAGGCTCGGCGAGCTGCCACCCACCTTGGCCGACACTGTGCAGTCGAGGATCGGCTGGACCGTCGAGACCGCCCGGGTACTCGCCGAAGGGGAGAAGGTCGAGGACGACTGGCTCGTCCTCGGCCGGGTGATCGAGCCGGACGACCGCCTGACCGTACGGCGCTTGTGGTTGCGCGGGGTCACCACCGGCAGGCTCGCGCTGATCCTCAACTTCGCGCCGGCCGGGCGGCAACTGGATCCCCTTCCGGCCCGACCGGGCGAGCTCGTCCCCGGCGTGCTGTCGTTCTACCCGGGCGCACTGCCGATGCGGGCACTTCTCACTCAGACGGCACCCCGCCTGCCGTCCCCGAGGCCGGGTGGCCTGAACGCGAAGCAGGCGCTGGCGTCGTACGTCGAGTCGCTGGCGGCGGATCCGTGGAACGAGCGCTGGCCACTCGTCCTGGCAGCTGTGCGTCCGGCGAAGAACGGCGAGAACTGGGCGCTCGTGGACCAGGCGGGTGACGCGCTGGAGGTTCTGCCGGGGGTGGATCTGTGGAAGCTGCTCGCGGTCTCGGCTGGTGATCCGGTGACGGTGGCCGGCGAGTGGAACCGCGCCGGGTTCAAGCCGATGACGTGCTGGGACGGCGATCGGCCGGTGATCCTGTCATGAGGGGCTGGGATGGCTTGGTCAGTTCGGCGTTGCTCGGGACCGAGCGGCGGCCGCCGCGGTTCGAGGAGTTGCCGGAGAAGATCCAGGAGCAGTTGGGCGAAGGTGGGCTACTCGATGCCGCCGCGCTGGCGACCCTCTACAAGAGAGCCGGCCGCACGCCGCTCGAAGGCCTCACGCCGCTCGAGCCTGCGGTGGGGGAAGACCGTCCCCTCCCCAGACCCGTGGCGATCCGCAGACTCGCCGCGATGCTCACCGGTTTCCAGACCGCCGCACTCGGTGAGTGGTTGCGTGCGGCAAACGAGCGAGGTTGGGGTGTCCCGCCCGAGCAGCTTCCCGCACTGGCCGACTACGCGCGCAACCGCGCGGAGTACCGGCCGTTGGTGATCGCGGCGGCCGGGCGGCGGGCGAGCTGGCTCGCGGATCTGAACCCAGATTGGCGATTCCTGCACGATGCGGTTGTCGAGGGCAACGCTATCGCGATCTGGACGCATGGCAACGCCCTGCAGCGGCGGAGCTGGTTGCGCTCGTTGCGTCGCCGCGATCCCGCTGCTGCGCTCGAGGCGCTCCAGGAGGTCTGGCCGACCGAACCCGCGGCTACCCGGCTGGACTTCCTCGGGCTGCTGGCAGAGCAGTTGTCGCCGGCCGACGAGGAGTTCTGCGAGGCCGCCCTCGACGACCGCTCGAAGGAGGTACGCCGGGCCGCGGCGACGCTACTTGCGCGGATCCCCGGTTCGCAGTACGGCGAGCGCATGGCGCAGCGGGTGTGGTCCCACTTGACGGTCAGCCAGGGGGTCATCGCGGTCAGCTTGCCGACCAAGGTGGACCCGTCGATGTTGCGTGACGGAATCGACCCGCAACCGCATGAAGGGCTTGGCAAACGGGCCTGGTGGTTCCGGCAGATCCTTGCCGCCGCGCCGTTGTCCGCCTCCAAGCTCGAGCAGCTCGGGATGCCGGTCGAGGGGTGTGCCCCGGAGGTCCTTCAGATCGCCTGGGCGGAGGCGGCCGTGCGCGAGCGATCAGCCGACTGGGCGCGCGCCTTGCTCACCACGAACGCCGCGACGGACAACCGGACCGCCGAGCTGCTGCGGATCCTGCCACCGCAGGAGTGGGTGTCCGCCATCGAGTTGCTGCGGGCAAGGATCGACCTCGCGGACCTGGTCGGCGGACTGCCTGTGCCGTGGCCGGCGCCGCTGGCGATCTTCGTCCTCGACCACCTGGCGAAGGTGGGGCCGGCCCGCAGTTGGGCCCGGCTGGCGAGCATCGCCGCGCGCGCGGTACCGGCCGACGTGCTGAACCATCCGATCACTCGTGAGCCGACCGGTGACGAAGACACCTGGCGGCGGCGCCTTGTCGAGACCCTGATCTTCCGTCGTGAGATGTACGAGGAGCTGTCATGACCGTGAGCCCTGCAGTCCTGCGCCCGCATGCCGAGGACGAGTACGCGGCGGAGCTGGCCGCGCTGATCGCCGCGGACGACCGGCCGCGGCCGCCTGCCTGGCGGATGTCCCCGGCCGCGGTGGTGACGTATCTCCTGGGTGGCAAGGCGGGAGACATGGAGATCACGCCGAAGTACGTGGGACCGCGGCGCCTCGTGGAGGTCGCCGTCGCGACGTTGGCGACGGATCGCGCACTGCTGCTGCTCGGTGTACCGGGTACTGCGAAGACGTGGGTCAGCGAGCACCTCGCGGCGGCCATCAGCGGGGATTCCACCTTGCTGGTGCAGGGGACCGCGGGCACCGCCGAGGAGGCGATTCGCTACGGCTGGAACTACGCGCAGTTGATAGCCCAGGGTCCCAGTGAGGCGGCGCTGGTGCCGAGTCCGGTGTTCCGGGCGATGGCGGACGCGAAGATCGCCCGGATCGAGGAGCTGACCCGGATGCCGTCCGACGTCCAGGACGCGCTGATCACGATCCTGTCCGAGAAGGCGCTGCCGATCTCCGAGCTGGGCACGGAGGTCCAGGCCCGCAAGGGATTCAATGTCATTGCCACCAGCAATGACCGCGACAAGGGTGTGAACGAACTGTCGAGCGCGCTCCGGCGTCGCTTCAACACCGTGGTGCTGCCGTTGCCGGACTCTGCCGAGGACGAGGTGGAGATCGTGTCGCGCCGGGTCGCGCAGCTCGGGTCGTCGCTCGAACTGCCGCGGCAGGACGACGCGCTGGACGAGATCCGCCGCGTGGTCACGGTGTTCCGCGAGCTCCGCGCCGGGCGGACCGAGGATGGCCGGACCGCGGTGAAGTCGCCGTCCGGCACGTTGTCCACCGCGGAGGCGATCAGCGTGGTGACCGGCGGTCTCGCCCTCGCCGCGCACTTCGGCGACGGCGTACTGCGCTCGAACGACGTGGCAGGCGGCATCCTCGGAGCCGTGGTCAAGGATCCCTCGGCGGATCGCGTGGTCTGGTCGGAGTACCTGGAGACGGTGGTCCGCGAGCGCGACGGCTGGGCCGACTTCTACCGGGCCTGCAGGGACATCACCGGATGACCGTTCACCTCTTCGGGATCAGGCACCACGGACCGGGTTCGGCCCGGGCGCTGGCGGCTGCCCTGACGGAGTTGCAGCCTGACGTCGTACTGATCGAGGGACCGCCCGAGGCCGACAAGGTGGTGGAGCTCGCAGCGTCGGAGGAGATGGTGCCGCCGGTGGCGCTGCTCGCTTATGCGGTGGACGATTCGACCCGCGCCGCCTTCTGGCCGTTCGCGGTGTTCAGCCCCGAATGGCAGGCGATCCGGCACGCGCTGGCGGCCGGAGTACCGGTGCGGTTCTGCGATCTGCCGGCGGCGTACCAGTTCGGCAGCCTGGATCGCTCGGAGCGGCGGGGGCTGTCGGCGGATCCGCTGGCGACGCTGGCCGCGGCCGGTGGGTACGACGATCCCGAGCGCTGGTGGGACGACGTGATCGAGCATCGGCGCGACGGGGCTGAGCCGTTCACGGTGATCGCGGAGGCGATGGGGGAGCTGCGCCGGGACGAGACGGCGACCGGTCGCGAGGCGCAGCGCGAGGCCTACATGCGCACGGTTCTGCGCAAGGCACTGCGGGAGGGGTTCGAGCGGATCGCCGTGGTGTGCGGCGCCTGGCATGTGCCCGCTCTGCAAGCACCGTTGCCCCCGGCAACTCATGACGCGCGCATTCTCAAGGGACTGCCCAAGCGCAAGGTCGCCTGCACCTGGGTGCCGTGGACGCACGGCCGGCTCGCGAGCGCCAGCGGGTACGGCGCCGGCGTCACCTCGCCCGGCTGGTACCACCATCTGTTCACGGCGCCCGACCAGATCACCGCGCGCTGGCTCGGCAAGGTCGCGCGCGTACTGCGGGCCGAGGACCTCCCGGTGTCGAGTGCTCACGTGATCGAGGCGGTCCGGTTGGCGGAAACCCTGGCTGCTCTGCGGGAGCGACCACTCGCCGGGTTGAGCGAGGTCACGGAGGCCACCCGGGCGGTGATGTGCGGCGGCAACGACGTCCTGCTCGACCTGGTCACTCGTGAGGCTGTGGTGGGCGAGTTGCTCGGCGCAGTACCGGGTGATACTCCGCAAGCGCCGGTGGCGGCGGACCTTGCCGCGCAGGCCAGGCGGTTGCGATTGAAGCGGGACGCCGCCGAACGCGTGGTGGAGCTCGACCTGCGGAAGCCGAACGACCTGGAGAAGTCGAGGTTGCTGCACCGGTTACGGATTCTCGGCATCGACTGGGGCGTGCCGACCGCGGACGAACGGCGCAACCAGGGCACGTTCCGGGAGACCTGGACGCTCAGCTGGGATCCCGGTCTGGAGGTCGATCTCGTGGCCGCCGGCGCCCATGGGACAACCGTGCTCGGTGCTGCGACGACGGTGATGCTGCGCGTCGCCGACGAGTCGTCGACGTTGGCCGAGGTGACGTCTGCGCTGGAGCGGTCGCTGCTCGCTGACCTGGCCGAGGCGTTGCCGGCTCTGCTGCAGGGCGTCGACACCAGGGCGGCGAAGGATGCCGATGTCGGTCACCTGATGGCGGCGCTGCCCGCGTTGGCGCGATCCGCTCGGTATGGCGACGTGCGTGGAAGCTCTACCGAAGGACTGGGGTTGGTCGCCGGCCGGATGGTCTCCCGGGTGTGCGCCGGGCTCGGGCGGACCGTGCACGGGTTGGATCCCGAGGCCGCGGCGTCGGTGCTCGAACTGATCGACGGGGTGCAGGATGCGACCGCCTTGCTCGATGAGGCCGTCCGCCTCGAGTGGTTGGCGACGCTGGAAGGACTGAGCGGGCGGTCGTCCGTTCCGCCGTTGATCGCCGGACGGCTGACCCGGTTGATGCTCGACACCTCGCGACTGGATGCTGCCGAGGTCGCGCTCCGGTTGGGCCGGGCGCTCTCTCCTGGTACTCCGACCGCCGATGCCGCCGGCTATGTCGAGGGATTCCTGGCCGGTGGTGGCCTGTTGCTGGTGCACGACGAACGCCTGCTGGCGTTGGTGGACTCCTGGCTGACCGCGATCCCCGACGACGCGTTCCTGGAGGCGTTGCCGCTGCTCCGGCGTACCTTCGGGACCTTCGCCTCGCCGGAGCGCCGGTCGATCGGAGACCGAGCCCGCGCCCTAGCTGATCCGGCCGCCATGGTGGTTGCTGATGACAACGAACTGGATTCGTTGCTGGCAGCATCCGTCTTACCCGTCGTGGCGCGATTGCTGGGGGTGTGACCGTGTCCGACGACGAACGCATGCGCCGCTGGCGGATGGTGCTCGGCAGCGAGGCCGACCCGGAGACCGGTACAACGTTGTCCGCCGCCGACAGATCCGTCGACGCCGCCCTGGCTGCTTTGTACGACGCGGAGCGGGGCGAGCCGGGGACCAAGCGATCGGCCGGACTGGGTTCGTCGGCGCCGCGGGTGGCTCGTTGGCTGGGCGACATCCGGACCTACTTCCCGAGCACGGTCGTTCAGGTGATGCAGCGTGACGCGGTCGAGCGGCTCGGCATCACCCGGATGCTGATGGAGCCCGAGCTCCTCAACGCTGTCGAGCCCGATGTCCATCTCGTCAGCACCTTGCTGGCCCTGAACGAGGTGATGCCGGAGGAGACCAAGCACACCGCCCGCGACGTCGTCCGCCGAGTGGTGGTCGAGCTCGAGGAACGCCTGGCCGAGCGGACCCGGGCAGCCGTGACCGGTGCGCTCGACCGAGCCGGCCGGACCGGGCGGCCGCGTCACTCCGACATCGACTGGGACCGGACGATCCGCGCCAACCTGAAGCACTTCTCGCCCTCGCTCGGCACGATCGTGCCGGACCGGCTGGTTGGCTATGCCCGCCGCAACCACAGCGTGCAACGCGATGTGGTGCTGGCGATCGACCAGTCGGGGTCGATGGCGGAGTCGGTCGTGTACGCGAGCCTGTTCGGCGCAGTACTGGGGTCGATGCGGGCACTGCGGACCAGCCTGGTCGTCTTCGACACCGCGGTGGTGGATCTGACCGAGGAACTGGACGACCCGGTCGACGTCCTCTTCGGCACCCAGCTCGGCGGCGGTACCGACATCAACCGCGCCCTGGCGTACTGCGAGGGTCTGGTCAGTCGCCCGGCGGAGACGGTGATGGTGCTGGTGAGCGACCTGTACGAAGGTGGCTCGCGGGAGGAGTTGCTCCGCCGGGCTCGTTCCCTGGTGGATTCCGGGGTCCAGCTGATCGCGTTGCTCGCCCTCGCCGACTCGGGCACCCCGTCCTACGATGCCGACAACGCGGCCGCCTTCGCCGACCTGGGCATCCCGACCTTCGCCTGCACCCCCGATCTCTTTCCCGACCTGATGGCCGCCGCGATCCGCCGCGACGACATCGCCGGCTGGGCCGCCACCAACCTGGAGAGCTAATCCGGTCGCGCGACCCGGGCTGCCGTTCTACCGTCGCGGGGAGGGCTGATCAGGGGGTTGTGGTGAGGGTTACGCAGATCCGGGACGACGAGCACGACCGGGCGACGCTGGTGTGGGAGGCGTCGGTCCGGGCGACGCACGATTTCGTCACCGATGCGGATATCGCGCTGTTCCGTCCGTTGGTGCACGCCTCCTTCGGCGAGATCCAGCACCTCGCCGTACTGCGGGACGACGACGATCTGCTGGTCGGCTTCGTCGGGGTGGAGGGGGACAAGGTCGAGATGCTGTTCCTCGATCCGGCCGTCCGCGGTCAGGGCGGCGGGAGGCTGCTGCTCCAGCACGCTGTCTCCGTCTTCGGCGCGACCACCGTCGACGTCAACGAGCAGAACCCGCAGGCGGTCGGCTTCTACCTGCACGAGGGCTTCCACCAGGTCGGGCGCTCAGCCCTGGACGGCCTCGGCAAGCCCTACCCACTGCTGCACCTCGCCCTTCCCAACTCCTGATCACTGGTGCAGGATATAGTCATCAATAGTGACTATCAGGATCGATGACTAGTGGAGATGGCGATGAGCACGATCGAACTGACCCGGTTCAAGGTGGCGGCCGAGAAGACCGACGAACTGCTCGCCTCGCGGCCGGGCATGCTGCAGGACTTCGAGGCCGACCGGACCGGGTTCATCCGCGCGCAGTTGGTGCGCCTGCCGGACGGCGAGTGGCTGGACATCGTCGAGTGGGCGACGCCCGAGGACTTCGCCGCCTCTCGTGCCAAGGGCGGCAACCTCCCCGGCATCGCTCGCTTCTTCGCCGCGATCGATGCTCTCGTCACCGCAGAAGAAGGTGTCAGCGAGACCTTCTGATCACTCTGGACTCTTCCGGGGTGTTCACGGGGGTGGCCAGAAGGCTGGAGAGCCACTGGAGGCGGTCGGGGATCGGCCAGTAGTAGACCCAGGTGCCACGGCGCTCGCAGTCGACCAGGCCGGCCTCGCGCAGTACGCGCAGGTGGTGGGAGATCGTCGGGCCGCTGACGTCGAATCGCGGGGTGATGTCGCAGACGCAGAGCTCGTCGCCGGCCGAGGCGATGATCGACATCAGCCGAAGCCGGATCGGGTCGGAGAGCGCCTTGAAGACGGTCGCGCCCTCGATCGCCTGGGCCGGGTCGAGCGCGGATTCGCTGATCGGCGTACAGCAACCGCCGGCATCGTCCACGAGGTCGGCCACGAGCCCGCTGGGCGCCGGTTGTTTAGACATGCGTCTATCTTGACAGCTGTCTATTCAAGAGGCAAGGTTGGTCTCGTTGTTTCGATGACCATCTATTTCAGGGCGCCGAATCTGCTGCCGCCGACGCCCCAGCTTGGAGACGAACTCATGAGTGTCACCCACCCGGAATCACACGGGACGCAGGTGCCGGCCGACCTCCACGGCCTGCCTGTTGTCGTCATCGGCGCGGGCCCGATCGGCCTGGCCGCGGCGTCTCACCTGGTCGAACGCGGCCTCGACTTCGTGGTGCTGGAGTCCGGTCCGGGCGTCGCCGCCGCGATCGACGAGTGGCGGCACGTCAAGCTCTTCAGTCCTTGGCGCTACGACATCGACTCGGCCGCTCGGCGGCTGCTCGAACAGGCGGGTGGCTGGAACGCGCCCGATCCCGACACCCTGCCAACGGGCGGCGACCTGATCGACTCCTACCTCGCGCCGTTGGCGAAGACCGCGCCGCTGACCGACAAGATCCGCTACAACGCGCCCGTGGTCGCCGTGACCCGCCTCGGCTTCGACCGCATCCGTACTGCGGGCCGCGAGGAGGCGCCGTTCCTAGTCCGGCTGGCGGATGGCGCCGAACTCCTCGCCTCGGCGGTGGTCGACGCAGCCGGCACCTGGCGCCGCCCGAACGTGCTCGGCGGCTCAGGCATTCCCGCGCGCGGCGAGGATGACGCTGCGGGGTCGATCTCCCGCGCGCTTCCCGACGTGCTGGGCCGTGACCGCGAGCGCTTCGCCGGCCGCCGTACTGCGGTCGTCGGCGCGGGGCACTCGGCCGCGACGACGCTGCTGGATCTCGGCGAACTGGCCGAACAGGTCCCCGGTACCGAAGTGGTCTGGGTGGTCCGCGGCGCCGACCAAGCGCGCACCTACGGCGGCGGCGACGCCGACGAACTCCCGGCTCGAGGCGCCCTCGGCTCCCGCCTCCACAAGCTCGTCCGCTCGGGCCGGGTCGAACTGGTCAGCAGCTTCCGGATCGAGGCCGTCGCGAAGACCGCCGACGGCCGGGTCGAACTTGCCGCGGGCGACCGGAGAGTCGTCGCTGACACAGTCGTGAACTCGACCGGGTTCCGTCCTGATCACGGGGTCGTCGGGGAGTTGCGGCTCGACCTGGATCCGATCCTCGGGTCTACGCGGGCGCTGGCGCCGCTGATCGACCCGAATCAGCACTCCTGCGGCACGGTCCCGCCGCACGGTGCCGACGAGCTCGCCCACCCGGAGCCGGGCTACTACGCGATCGGCGCGAAGTCGTACGGCCGCGCCCCGACGTTCCTCCTCGCCACCGGCTACGAGCAAGCCCGCTCAGTGGTAGCTGCCCTCGCCGGCGACTGGGCCGCCGCGCGCGACGTCCAACTAGCCCTCCCCGAAACCGGCGTCTGCTCCTCGAACCTCGCCTACGGCGACAGCGACTCCGCGTCCACCGGAGGCTGCTGCGGTCCCGCGCCGCAGGCAGTTGACCTGGCCGTCCCAGCCAACCGAGGCCTTGCCACCGGCATCGCTGGCGGCCTCCTCACAATCGTCGACTCCGAGCCCACCAACCAAAAGGGCTGCTGCAACTGATGCTCCGCACCGCCGCGACGGTCACCGACACCGGTTCTGCCGGGACAGGTGGTCGCCGCGGCGGTTCGCGGTCTGACGTGGTTGCCGCGCTGGCCGTCAGCACCACCATCGGCTACGGCGTCCTGTACTACGCGTTCAGCGTGCTGCTCGAGCCGATGAGCACTGACCTCGGGATCTCCGCGCCGACGGTCACGGGCGCGCTGACCCTCGCAGTACTGGTGAGCGCGGCACTGGCGATACCCGTCGGCCGCTGGCTGGATCGTCACGGTGGACATGCTCTGATGACCGCGGGTTCACTGCTCGGTGCCGCGGCGGTGCTGGGGTGGTCGCAGGTTCAGACGGCTGTCGCGCTCTATGGGGTGTTCGTCGCTGTCGGCGCCGCATCGGCCATGGTGTTGTACCAGCCGGCGTTCGCCGTGATCGTCGCGGTCACCGCTGCGGGGAAGCGGACCAACGCGTTGCTGGGCGTCACCCTGGTCGCCGGCTTCGCCAGTTCGATCTTCATCCCGCTGACCGGACTGCTCGTCCACGCCTACGGCTGGCGTGGCGCGTTGGTCGTGCTCGCGCTGATCGTTGCCGTGGTCACCGTTCCGCTGCACGCGGTCGCGTTGCGCGGTACGCGGCCGGTTGCCGGACGAGAGCGCCGGAGTGGTTCGCCGGGCCGGGTGCTCCGCGACGTCGGCTTCTGGCTGCTCGCGTTCGCCTTCGTCCTGCACGGTGCGGCGCTCGCGATCGTGGCGGTTCACCTGGTCGTGTTTCTCACCAGGCTCGGACATTCGGCCACGGTCGCCGCGAGCCTCACGGGCCTGCTCGGGCTGTTGTCGGTCACCGGCCGGGTGCTTACGACGGTGTTGCAGCGGTGGTTGCGCATAGCGTCGATCACGGCGGTCATCATCGCCTTGCAAGCTGCTGCGATCGGGCTGCTGCCGTTCATCGGCCGGACCGTCGCCGGTGCGGCCGGCTGTCTGGTGCTGTTCGGTCTGGGCTTCGGCGTTGCCTCGATCGCGATCCCTGCGATCCTGCTCGACCGGTACGGCGACCAGAACTACGCGACCATCGCGGGCATCCTCAGCACGCCCACCACCATCGCCCGAGCGACCGCCCCTCTCGGCGCCGCCGTCATCGCCACCACCGTCGGCTACCGCTCGCTGATCCTCGCCACCGCCGCCATCTGTCTGACCGCCGCGGCTGCTCTGGCCCTGACGCTCCGCCTGGGACGTCCGCCGGGGTGACCTCCACCGGCCGCAGACCCGGCTTCCCGGGCTGGTCGCATCGGCGGGCCGGTCAGTCGGCTATTTCGAAGATGTTTATTTCGGTGCCGGGGTCGGCGGCGGCGAAGCGGAGGGCCCAGCGGACGGCTTCGTCCTTGGAGTCGACGCGGATGATCGAGACGCCGGCGACGAGTTCCTTCGTCTCGGTGAAGGGGCCGTCGATGACTCGGGCCTCCTTGCCCTCCGGGAAGGCGACTCTGGCGCCGCGGGAGCTCGGGAGCAGGCCCTCGGCGGTGAGCAGGACGCCGGCCTGGCGCATCTCCTCGAGGACCGCGTCGGCGCGCGCCAGCATGTCGGGGTCAGGTGGCTGGCCCGCCTCGAGCCCCTCGTTGGACTTGTGCATCAACATGAACCGCATCGGTCCACCCTCCGGTCGCCAGACCCTGACCGTAACCAGTCCGGCCGGTCATCAGCCAGCCCACCCGCCGACCGACCGTACCGAGACCGGGCTCGGTACACCGGCCCACGCGCTCGCGGCGATCAAGCCTTCCCGCTCGAGCGCCGACCAGAAATCGGCCGGGATCTCCTCGTCGAGCAGGGACGCCACCTCGGAGATCTCGGCCGGGCTCCGGGCGCCGACGACCACGGCTGGGACGGATGGGTGTGCGAGCGGGAACTGCATCGCGGCGGCCAGCAGCGGTACGTCGTACTGGCGGCAGAGCGTGCGTAGTCCGCTGATGCGCGCAGCAAGTGCGCTGGGGACCGTGCTATAGCCGTGCGGGGCTCCGTCGGAGGAGTCGGCGAGCACGCCACCCTGGAAGACGCCGGCGGCCAGTACTGCGACGCCGAGGTCGTGGCAGAGCGGGAGGAGTTCGTCGGCGCCGGTCTGGTCGAGCAGGGTGTAGCGACCGGCGAGCAGGATGCAGTCCGGGCCGGACGGGCCCGTCTCGCGGAGGAAGCGGGCCGCGACGTCCGCGTGGTTCACGCCGAGGGAGATCGCCCGGATCGTGCCGCGGCCACTCCGGCCCTCGCGGTGCCTTCAGACTGTCCGAGCGGAGGTGCATACTCGTCGCCACGGCGGCCGACCGAGCGCCGGGTGCCGAGTGCAAGGGGGAGGGCGAGATGGAAGAGATCGCGGAGCGCTATCGCCGCCGGGCGGAGGCGTTCGAGCAGAAGGTCGCCGCGGTGCGGCCGGAGCAGTGGGGCGACCAGTCACCGTGCGAGAAGTGGACGGCGCGTGATGTGGTCGACCACATCGTCGGGATGCACGGCTACATGCTGATGCCGGCCGGCCGATCCCTCGACCGAGCCACCACCGTGCAGGAGGACCCGCTGGCGGCGTTCCAGGCGGCGCGGGCCGCGGTCGAGGCGGTGCTGGACGATCCGGCGCTCGCGAAGCAGGAGTCCGACACCCCGGCCGGCCGGATGACGACCGAGGCGCACATCGATCAGGTGATCAGCGACGACCTGGTCCTGCACGGCTGGGACCTGGCCCGGGCGACCGGCCAGGACGAGACCATGGACCCCGGCGACGTCGAGCGGTTGTGGTCGAGCAACTCCTCGATCCCATCCGAGGTGATCGAGATGTACCGCACCCCGGACGCCTTCGGCCCAGGCATCGAGGTCTTCGGCCCGGAGGTCGTGGTACCGGCCGACGCCCCGCTGCAGGACCGCCTCCTGGGCTTCATCGGCCGTACGCCCTAACCCGCCGCACCAGCCCGTACTGCGCAGCCCTGCCCGTACTGCGGGCCCCGAACGGCTGACGTCAGAGCGGCAGCGCGAAGGGCGCGTAGTACGCCGTGGGGTGCGCGGTACGGGGCAAGGTGGCCAGCCCGGTCACCAGGGCCTCGGGGCTCGGCACCAGCACGGCGTCACCGCGCCCGATCGCCGGGTCGAGGTATTCGTGCCCCGGCAGATCCGCCACGCCGGTCCGGCACCCGAGCACCATGCCCTCGAAGAGCGCGGTGGTCGCCACCCCGACCTGGTAGGTGGCCGACGCCAACAGGTCGAGGATGTCCTCCGACGAGACCCGCACCGACGAGGGCGCAGGGTAGTCGCCGGAGCGCTCGCTCGGATGGAGGTGGAAGATCACCTCGAGCTCGGGCCGGGCCTCCGCCACCGCGACGGCGTACTCGAGCAGCAGCGGCCCGATCGTCCCTTGCGACAGGAACACCACCCGCTGGGGATCCTTCGCCGCCAGTTGCTCCTCCGAGAGCGGCTGGATGAACGACGCCCCGACCACCTCGGTCCGCATCCCGGCCGGCAGTTCGGCCACCTCGGACCAGTACGAGCCGAAGGTCCACAGCTCGTCCGGCTGGTCCGCCACCACCGGCCGGCCCGGGTAGCTGTAGCCGAGGTGGAACGGGCTGATCGCGCCGTGCTGGAGTTCGACCACCCGAATCCCGAGATCACGCGCGGCACCGACGATGTGCTGGTGGAAGTAGGCGACCACGACGTACACGGTCTTGATCCGCCGGCGCCTGAGCAGCGACCGGTAGAGCGCGCGGAGCCGGGTGTGCTTCGGGAGCTCGCGGGCGACGAGCGCCCCGATCGGCACCTTGACCCCGGTCAGGCCCTCAAGGGCGTCGGCGATCTCGCGGCACCGCGCGTCGACCGAGCGGCTGGGGATCGCCCCCGACGCCGAGGTGAAGAAGTCGAGGTTGCGGCTGCCGGCCAGCGGGGTCCCGTTGATGCCGGAGTCGATCACCAGCGCCGAGTCCCCGAGGGCGGCGCGCAGCTGGTCGGTGTAGATCTCGACACCGCCCGGTTTCCGCGGGTGCGGGACCACCAGGGCGTCGAACGGCCCGCGGGCGAGGAACGGGTTGCGGGTGACCGTGCCCGCGACGTGCCGGCCGACGAGTCGTGCCTGGTCGGCCCGGGTACGGCGGACCGGGTGCGGGTTGCCGTGCAGCCCACTGCGCCTGGTCAGCTCATGGAAGACGCGCATCCGGATGATCGGCCACGGGTGCGCGCCGTTGATCTGCCAGGTCAGCAGGTCCAGTTCCCGCTCCAGCTTCCAGATCGCCTGGCACAGCGTCGTCACCGTCAGGATGGTGCCGCTCCCGGTACTCGTCGTGGTTGATCCCTACTATCCCCGCAAGGCTGCCGATCCCCGAGAAGAACCGGCGGAGAGCCTTCAGCAGGTACGCCTTGCGGAGCAGCACCAGACCGGCGAGGCCGAAACCGGCGGCCGACACGATCCGGGCCAAAGAATAGGCCAGCACCAGCGCGTAGCCACCGGCGCCCGGCCGGATCAGCAGCCGGCTGATGGTGTCGCCGCTACCGGAGCGGAAGGCGCGGCGAATCAGCCAGCGCAGGGTGGTGCGTGCGGGCGGCACGTTCTCCTCGATCCGGGCCTGCTCGCACCAGACGATCCGGAACCCGGCCCGGTGCACCCGGAGGAAGAAGTGCAGGTCGCTCGACCCGGTGTAGCGGAAGGCGGGGTGGAAGCTCGGCGTCACCGAGTGGTAGACGTGCCGCGCGACCAGGGTGTTGTTCGTGTACGCCTTGTTCAGCGCCTCGCCGGTCTGGTGCCGCCCGGTCGAGTCGTGCACGTCGCTGTACCGGTTCCAGGACGGCGCGCCCTCGGGCAGGATGCCCTTCACCGGGCCGGTGACCACATCGGCGCCGGTCGTCTCCCACGCGTCCAGCAGGGCGGCCAGCCAGCCGGGCGGGGCCTCCTCGTCGTCGTCCACGAAGATCAGCGCGTCGTCGTCCCAGGCGAGCTGGACCGACTTCTCCCGGGCGAACGGGATGCCGGGCTCGGGTTCGGCGGCCGCCTGGACCGGGAAACGGCCGTCCTTGGCGGCGAGTGCGATCACCTCGCCCGCCGAGCCCTCGTCGTCGTTGTCGACCACGATGATGCGCACCTGGTAGCCGGAGTCCTCCGGAAGTTCCTGGGCCAGCAGGCTGTCGAGCAGGCACTTGAGCAGGTCGGGTCGCCGAAAGGTGATGACGGCGATAGCGACCCTGGTGTTCATGGTGGCCGAGACTATCTGTTGGGACCAGCCGGGGTCAGGTCCGGCCGGGTCGCGAGCCCCGCCACCCCGGTGGCAGGTCACCCGATCGCCCCCTGCTGGACAACAGACCGAAATCAGCCGGTAACAAAAATCGCGAATTTGCTGTACCTACGAGTGGGTACAGTAGCGGCGTGGAGACAGCGGAAAGGTTGATCCGGAGCACCCAGGAACTGCTCTGGGAACGGGGTTACGTCGGCACCAGCCCGAAGGCGATCCAGCTCGCCGCGGAGGCCGGCCAGGGCAGCATGTACCACCACTTCAGCGGCAAGGCCGACCTCGCCAGGGCGGCGATCGAGCGGTCCGGCGCCGAGTTGCGCGCGGCCGCCGAGGAGCAGTTCAGCAGCGGCGGTACGGCGACCGACCGGATCACCCGGTACCTCGAGCGCGACCGGGCGGTGCTCAGGGGCTGCCGGATGGGCCGGCTGACCTCCGACCCCGACGTGATCGCCGATCCAGCCCTCCGCGCCCCGATCGACGAGACCTTCCAGTGGCTCCGCACCCGGCTCGCCGAGATCATTGCCGAGGGCAAGAAGACGGGCGAGTACCCGGCCGCGCTGGACGCCACCAGGACGGCGGCGACCATTGCCGCCGTACTCCAGGGAGGTTACGTGCTGGCGCGGGCCGCGGACTCCGAGCAACCGTTCGAGCAGGCAGTGGAAGGGTTGATCACGTTGCTGACAGGAGTGAGCGCATGAGGATCGGTGCCGTCTTCCCGCAGTTGGAGATCGGTCCGGATCCGGCGGTGGTCCGCGACTGGGCCCTGACCGTCGAGAGCGCCGGTTACACCCATGCCCTCGCCTACGACCACGTGCTCGGTGCCAGCCCGGCGAACCGCCCGGGCTGGAAGGGATACACCGACAAGTCCTTGTTCCATGAGGTTTTCGTCCTGTTCGGGTACTTCGCCGCCATCACCACCTCGCTCGAGCTCGTCACCGGTGTGCTCGTGCTGCCGCAACGGCAGACCGCGCTCGTCGCGAAGCAGGCCGCCGAGGTCGATGTGCTCAGCGGTGGCCGCCTCCGGCTCGGCGTCGGCATCGGCTGGAACGAGGTCGAGTACCAGTCGCTCGGCGTCCCCTTCGAGCAGCGCGGCGCTCGCCTCACCGAGCAGGTCGACGTACTGCGCAAGCTCTGGGCCGAGCCGGTGATCAGCTACGAGGGTCGCTTCCACCAGGTCGTCGAGGCCGGGCTCAACCCGCTGCCGCCGCGCCGGAACATCCCGGTCTGGTTCGGCGGAAGTGCCGAGGCCGTACTCCGGCGTACCGGGCGGATCGGTGACGGGTGGATGCCGCAGAGCCCGCCGGATGGGAAAGCCCGTGCCCAGGTCGAGTTGATCCGCGCATCCGCGGTCGAGGCCGGGCGGGACCCCGCTGAGGTCGGGATCGAGGCCCGCCTGAGTCTCGGCGCGGTGCCCGAGAAGGAGTGGCCGGCGTTCGTCGACGGCTGGCGCGAGCTCGGCGCCACCCACCTGTGCGTGAACACGATGAACATGGGCCTGGCCAAGCCCGAGGAGCACGCGGCCGTGCTACGCGAGGTCCTGCCACTGCTGCAGGATCGCTGAGCAGCCGATCACGGTGATGCCTTCCTCCTCGACGATCTCCCGGGCCTGCGCCGAAACAAGAAATTCATAATCCGTACCCCGGGACGCGGGTGCCGCCGTCCCTTGCCGGGCGCGTTACCGCCACGGAGTTTCAGCCGATGACGGTGTTGGCCGTCGAGCCACGGACCACCAGCGGGCACGGCAGATTGATGATGGTGGCCTCTGCCGCCGGATCGCCGATCCGGCGGCGGAGTAGGTCGATGCCCTGCTCGACGATCGCGTGGATCGGCTGGTTCACGGACGTGAGGTCGAACGCCTCCCAGGAGGCCAGGTCGGTGTTGTCGAACCCGATCACCCAGACGTCCTCGGGGACCTTGACGCCCAGGGCGCGGCCGCCGTCGAGCAGCCCGAACGCGAGCAGGTCGGTCACCGTGTAGATCGCAGTCGGCGGCTGCTCCGCCGAGAGCAATTGCACCGCCGCGGCATGACCGTGGTCGTGCGAGACCCCGGTGCTGATCACGTTTCGCTCCTTGATCGACACCCCGGCCTCCGCGAGCGCGGCGCGGAAGCCGAGGTCGCGGTCGCGGGAGGTGCCGTTCGAGCGCGAGTGTGCCGAACTCCTGGTCGCCGGCGGGGAGGCCGAGGTGAGCGTCGAGGACGGCTGGATTACGGTCGAAGTAGCGCGCGTGACCGATCACGAAGTCGTGGTTCTGAGCTGAGCAGGTGGGACACCACCCGAGACAGGAGCTGTCTGTGTCAGTCGACATCCTTGGACCGATGCACGAGCGGTACGACGAGATCCTGAGCGAGCGGGCTCTGGAACTGATCGGGTTGCTGCACCGGGAGCTGAACGGCCGGAGGCTGGAGCTGCTCGACAAGCGGCGGGAGCGGGTCGCCGAGATCGCCGCGGGTGGTTCGCTCGGCTTCCTGCCGGAGACCGCGAGCGTCCGGGACGACCCGTCCTGGCGGGTGGCCGACCCGGCGCCGGGGCTGGTGGACCGGCGGGTGGAGATCACCGGGCCGACCGACCGGAAGATGACGATCAACGCGCTGAACTCCGGCGCCAAGGTGTGGCTCGCGGACCAGGAGGACGCGAACACGCCGACCTGGGACAACGTGGTCGGCGGTCAGCTGAACCTGCTCGACGCGATCACCCGGAAGATCGACTTCACCAGCGAGGCGGGCAAGTCGTACCAGCTGAAGCCGGACGAGGAGCTCGCGACCATCGTGGTCCGGCCGCGCGGCTGGCACCTACCGGAGAAGCACCTGCTCGTGGACGGCGAGGTGACGTCGGGTTCGCTCGTCGACTTCGCGCTCTACCTGGCGGCGAGCGGGCAGTTGCAGCTCGGCCGCGGGCAGGGGCCGTACTTCTACCTGCCGAAGCTGGAGTCGCACCTCGAGGCGCGGCTCTGGAACGACGCGTTCGTGCTGGCGCAGGAGTTCCTCGGCATCCCGCGCGGCACGATCCGGGCGACCGTGCTGATCGAGACGTACCCGGCAGCCTTCGAGATGGAGGAGATCCTGTACGAGCTGCACGAGCACTCGGCCGGGCTGAACGCGGGGCGCTGGGACTTCATGTTCAGCGTGATCAAGACGTACCGGACCCGGGGTACGGACTTCCAGTTGCCGGACCGGAACTCGGTGACGATGACGGTGCCGTTCATGCGGGCCTACACCGAACTGCTGGTCCGTACGTGCCACAAGCGCGGGGCGCACGCGATCGGTGGGATGGCGGCGTTCATCCCGAGCAAGGACCCGGCGGTGAACGAGCAGGCGTTCACGAAGGTGGAGGCGGACAAGACGCGCGAGGCCGGTGACGGGTTCGACGGTTCCTGGGTCGCGCACCCGGGCATGGTCGACATCTGCAAGACGGTCTTCACCTCGGTGCTGGGCTCCGAGGCCAACCAGCTCGGCAAGCTCCGCGAAGACGTCGACGTCACCGCGGAGCAGTTGCTGGACGTGGCGTCGACGCCGGGCGAGGTGACCGAGGCGGGGCTGCGGAACAACGTCAGCGTCGCGATCCAGTACCTCGCCGCCTGGCTCGAGGGCACCGGCGCGGTCGGCATCTTCAACCTGATGGAGGACGCCGCGACCGCCGAGATCTCCCGCTCGCAGATCTGGCAGTGGCGCCACAACAAGGTCGTCCTCGACACCGGCACCACCGTCACCGGCGACCTCGTCACCCGGATCGCCGACGAGGAGATCGCCAAACTGGACGACCCGGGCAGCTACGCCGAGGCCCGCAAGACCTTCCTCGAGGTAGCCCTGGCCGACGACTACATCGACTTCCTCACCCTCCCGGCCTACGAGCAGATGCCCTGATCAGCTGAAGCGGGTCGGCGGCGGGTCCACGTTCACGGTGGGGATGCCGCCGCCGGCCCGGGCGATGATGGCGATGGAGGGCTCGTCGGTGGGGTTGCTCTCGCGGTGCACGGTGTAGGCGGGGACGTGGACGAAGTCGCCGGCGACCGCGTCGAGGTAGTCGTCGCTGCCTTCGAACTCGAGCCGGAGGACGCCCGACACGACGTACAGGCTCGATTCGTTGAGGTCGTGGTGGTGCCATCCGGAGATCGCGCCCGGAGCGGTCTCGACGCGGCCGGCCCACAGGATCGGAAGTTCGAACGCCCGGCTCCGCAGCATCCCCGAGGTCGGGTCTGCCGCCACCAGATCACCCGGCCTGAACACGCGAATCGGCTCACTCATACGGTCAGTCTGAACCTGCCGGTCCCACCCCGCCACCAGGCGGTCCGGCGAGAATGCGGGCCCTGGCATCGGCAACGGTCAGCGCCTGCACGAGGAGCCAGGTGACGCCTGATCGCTCGTACTGCGGGACCGTGGCGGGCGTCGGCTCGGTCGCGTCGGCGTTCCCGATCAGCACCAGGTCGTACTGCGACGTGGGTGCTCCGGCGGCTCGGAGATCTTCGGCGATCTCCGCATACGTCTCGGGTGGGATCACCTCGACAGGCCATTGCTCACTCGCAGGCGCGAACCCGTCCCAGCGAGCCGCCCGCCTCCTGGGTGCGCGGTACGAGCCGCCGGCGCCGATCCAGATCGGGATCCGTGGACGTTGCACCGATGCCGGTGCCATCGCGACGCCGTGACAGGCGTAGTACTTGCCGTTGAACTCCACCGCTTCACCACTCCACAGCCGGTTCACCAGATCGAGGAACTCGTCCACCATCGCCGCGCGGGTGCGGAGATCCCCTTCCATCCCGAACGCGGTGAACTGATCGTCCGGGTGGCCCAGGCCAACCCCGACCACCAGCCGACCGCCCGACAACCGGTCGAGCGTCACCGCCTGTCGCGCAAAAGCCTCCGGCCTCAGGCGAGCCACCGCAGTCACGAGAGCGCCAAGCCGAATCCGCTCGGTCGCGGCCGCCACCGCGGTCAGCGCCACCATCGCGTCAGCCGCATCATCGGATTCGCCGAGCACGGCCCGTACCGCGTCGTTGTGGGCATGCAACGGCAACAGTTCGTCCCAGATGAAGACCCCGTCCCACCCAGCCTCCTCAGCCGCCCGCGCCAACTCCACGAGCACGCCCACCTCGGCAAACGCCCCCTGGTTAGGCAGATAGACCCCGTACCGCATGCCGCCTCCCCTCAGCCTGACACCGCCTCCTGCAGCGTGCGACCCGTCGGGGATGCTGTCAATCGGTGCTGGGTAGGCCGCCCGTCCGAGCCGTAGCCACAACAACCCGACGGCCGCCCAGATTGGGCGGCCGTCGGTAGCAGAGAGCGCGCGTCGTTGGGTCCATCCCAGTCAGGGGAGGAGACGGTCTGGTAACGGTGGTCCGAGAATGGGTTCAGAGGGACGGCGTCGGCCATAGGTTGTGCGCCGTGATTCAGTCGATGTTGGCGCCGCGGGCGAGGCGAGCCGTGCCTCGCTTCCCACTGCGTCCCGTCCTGCTGTGCACGGTCGCGCCTTCACTGTTCGCCGCACAGGCCGGGTGTGCGTCGACGCCGGCAGACCCCAGGTGAAGGAGTTGCCATGGACCAAGCACCCGCACGTTTCACGATCGTTCCTGACGACTATCACGTGCCCTACGCCGGAACCGCCGAGGACGGACGTAAGTTCTTCCTGAGCGATGAACTGTTCGATCCAAGGTCGGCCTATGTCGGGCTGTTCCTGTGGAAGGCCGACGGCACGTTCGACGAGGTGAGAGTCGACAAGGTTGCTCGTCCTGCAGGGCTTCCCCCAGGTCAGGCAGGTCCGGCCAGTGCGGACGGGCTCGTCGCTTCTCGGCTGGCCGAGCTCGGCGAGTACGTCCTGGAGCCGATCGAGGTCGAGCCGTTCGCCGCGGAGGTCGAGGGTGTGACCTTTGGCTGGCTGGGCGATCAGTTTGACGGCGTGTACTCCATCAACATCGAGCCGGGGGACTTCATCGCGTACTACGAACCCTGGGACGGACTGGAGTACGACACGTAGCGCGTCGTTCCGCGTTCGCCTCAGCGACGCGAACTCGTCGACCGTGAAGCCAGCTACGGCGCGAACCTCGTCCTGGTCCCAGACGTTGTCCGCGTAGTGCTCGATCGTGAAGAGCTTGGTCCACGATGGTCTTTGGTGAGCAGGTGGGAGGGTGCGGTGCTGGTCGAACTGGCTGTCGGTGACGCCTATGGGGCTGGGTTCGAGTATGCGGATCCGGGATTCGTGGCAACCCACAACACCTTGGAGGGATACGTCCAGCATCCAGCCCACTCAAGTGTTCGTCCGGGCGCGTACACCGACGACACGCAGATGACCATCGCCATCACCGAACTGCTGATTTCGGGTGGCCCGTGGACCGCACAGCGGCTGGCCGACCAGTTCGTCCGCGTCTTCAAACGAGATCAGCGCGAGGGGTACGCCGACGGCTTCTACCGGCTGCTGCGCGAGGTGGGTGATGGCGAGGAGTTGTTGTTCCGGATCAATCCGGACAGCGACAAGAGCGGTGCGGCCATGCGGGCCGGCCCTATTGGCCTGCTGCCGACGGTGTCCGACGTGCTGCACCACGCCGCCGTACAGGCTCGCGTAACGCACGATACGCCGGCCGGCATCGAGGCCGCGCAGGCCGCCGCGCTGGCAGTGCACTATTGCCACTTCGAACTGGGGCCGGTGGCAGAGGTGGCACGTTGGGTCGACCACCAGTTGCTATCGAGTGGTGGTGCCGGCGGCTGGTCGCGACCCTGGCGCGGCAAGGTAGGCGCACGCGGCTGGATGAGCGTTCGAGCGGCCCTCACCGCGATCACAACGCCTACCAGCGGCAGTCTGAGCGAGATCCTGCGCACCTGCGTCGCCTTCACCGGCGATGTCGACACCGTCGCCACCATGGCGATGGCCGCGGCGTCACGCTCGCAAGAAATAGCCCACGATCTGCCTCGTGTGCTGGAACGCGACCTGGAGAACGGCCCCTACGGGCGGGGTTACCTCTGGCGCCTGGACGCCCGCCTGCTCTCCTGGGGGTCCGCCACCGTGACATCCGGCCCCACCGACGCAAACGATTCGTCCCTGCTCGGTCTGTGGGCCGACGATGTGCTCTACATGGGGGCGATGGAAGGACTTCGCGTCGCCTTCCTGGCCCGAGGGACCGGCTGGTTCGAACACGCCAACGCGCTGGCCACCGAAACGGAACGCTTCACCTGGGAACAACACCCTGCCGGCGCCATCCACATCCGCGTCACCCACTATCTGTTCCGGCAGAACCGCCAGCCCGCGAAGGTCGAGGAGTACGGGCAAGGCGAGCCGCTCGTCATGACCGCACGGGTGGGACGGGGCACCGACGCGCTCAGCCGCGAGGTGACGGTGCTGACCCTGGAAGACTCCACCGGACAGGCACGCCGATACGCGCTTGTCCGCCGCGACGTCCGGGACACCGAGGATCCCGCCAACAACCTCGGCTGAGTTCCTGCCAGCACCACTCGCACCCAAGGGCTTCCCGTCCGAGTTCCACTACAGCGGTGAAGTGATTCAGCGGCTGACAGGGCACGAGCTGGAACACTTCTACGCCGAGCACAAGGATTGGGTTGAATACAGCGGGCTTGTTGACGCATTGCAGGACGAACTCTCAGAAGAGCCGTAGCAAGACGTCGACATGCCGGGTGTCACGGGGGTCGTTGCTGCTGGCAACCACTGACCGTTGGGGTGGTTCAACGGCGCTTCCAGAAGGTGCGCGAGGTCGACCGTGTACCGGCGAACGTGTCCAGGACGTCCAGGGCCTGCTGCCACAGGGCGTCCAGTTCGGCGCCGCGGGGTGGGGTCGGGCCTTCGCAGGCCGCGAGGGCGGTGACGAGTTCGCGCAGCGGGTCGGCCTGCGGTCCGACGTACTTGATCAGGGCGTCGAGGCGGCTGGCCAGGTCGGACAGGATGGTCAGCCGTTCCGGTGTCGGCGGTGTACCGGCGTTCCGGAGCAGTTGCGCCTCGGCGGCAGCCTGCGCCTGTGCGGCGGCCAACAGGTCCTTGTCGAGATCCCGTCCCCCCTGGGCTGCCATTCCGAGGCGGACTCCGCCGGCCCGCGCCCTACGTGCCCCGAGCGCGTGGCCCGCTGGCGCCGCGTACGAAGGCGGTGCGGACGACAGCGGCGCGGACGACAGCGACCTGGACAACGGCATCGCCGCGTCACCCGCCGGGCGGGCGGCGGCAGGGCCGGCGAACTGGAGGCCCGAGAACTGTTGGGCGTCCCAGCCAGAAGGCAGTTCGACGGGCTGGACCACGCGGTGTTGCGGACCACCTTCCGCGACGACCCGGGAGTCCACGGCCACGAGTGCGGTGAACCGGCACAGCACGTGGTGCCGCAGAGACACCGCGACGATCCTGTGTTCCAGCGCCTGTGAGTCGCCGGCTCCGGCGGCGTACCGGTCCTCGAGGTCGCGCAGATGGCTGCGCGCCCACACCGCGGCGAGAGCGCCCTCCGCTCGGACCGCCGGCACCGTCACCTGCCACTTCTCGCCCGCGGCGGTGATGCCGTGCAACTGAGCGACGGCGTTCTCGGTCGAACCGCGATACCGCCCGCGCAGTACCAGTGGGACACCGGCGAAGGCGTCGGGCATCCGCGCCGGGCTGATGGAGTCGTCCAGCAACGTGAACCCGTCGACCGACAGCGCGAGGTTGGTGAGCAACGGAGTACCGATCCGGCGGTGGATCCGGTCCAGTGCCTCGTCCAGGCGTTCCTCGCTCTCGACGAGTTCGCAGCGGCCGCCGCCGAGACCGGCCAGCCGGCCGAGGAAGCCCGCGTTCACGGCCCGGTCGATGCCGACCGTGTGGATCCGCAGGCCGCCCAGTGTCGCGCCAAGCTCCGACAGGATCTGGTCCTCGTTGCCGACCTGTCCGTCGGTCACGAGGACGAGGACGCGGTCCTGCTCGCCGTCGGTGCTCAGCAACGCGGCCGCCTCCCGGAGCGGCGCGAGCAGTTCGGTGCCGCCCCGGGCGGTCACTCCGGCCAGGTGCTCGACGGCGCGGAACCGGTGCCGGTCGGTGCCGTCGGACAAACCTTCCGGCAGCCCGGCCGGCCGTTCGACCACAGTGTCGAAGGTCAGCACGGCGAATCGGTCGGCAGCCGTCAACGTGTCCACGATCCGCGCGGCCGCCCGCCGGGCCGCGACCATCTTCCAGCCGCTCATGCTGCCGGAACGATCCAGGACCAGTACGACGTCCCGGGGTCGCGGCACGGTGGCCTCGAGCGGTGGCAGCACGGTCAGCTCGAACGTTCCCTCATCGTCCTGGTCCGGCTCGACCGTGAAGGTGGTGGCGGTCACCTCGGCCTCGCCGTACGCCAGCCTCAGGATGAAGTCCCGGTCCACGCGCTCGCCCGGGTTGATCGCGACACTGGTCATCCGGTCGCCGGTCTCCGTGCCGATCGCGTGCAGGCTGGACCGGATGCCGTGCAATGGCAACCCGGCCGGGTCCACGTCGGCCCGGATGCTCAACCGGACCGGATTGGGGAAGCCGGGCAACAAGATCGGCGGGGTGATCCGGGAGGCGTCCGGTACCGCGTCGGTATCCGGTACCACCCCGTCGCCGACACTGCGCGCGGGCAGCAGTGCTCCCGGGATGTAGCGCGGCGCGACCACCAGCGGCAGCCGGTACGTCGCCTCGCCGTCCTCGTACGGGAGCGGGCCGACCAGTGTCAGCCGCACTGTCACCCGCTCGCCGGGCACGATGTTCCCTACCCGGAGGGTGAATACATCGGGCCGCTCCTCCTCGGCGATCGACGCCCGCTGGCCCGCCGCCAGCGCCGCGTCGTACGTCGCACGGGCCTCGGCACGCTCCTGTAGCTCAGCATCGACGGTTCTGTCGTCGGCTGTCATCCGCAGACCGGTCACCGCGGCCCGGTCGGGCAGCGGGAAGATGTACGTCGCCTCCAGCGGAACGTCATGCGGGTTGTGGAAGTCCTGGGTCAGCACCGTCCGGGCGACCAGACCGGTGATGGTGGCGTGGACGTCGATCCGCTCCAGCGGCAGGTTTCCTCGCTCGGTCTGCAGCGCGCCCAGGCCGGCGTCGGCGTCGTCCCGCAGTTCAGCCGGGCCGACAGTGGGTAGAACGGTCATGTCTCGTCTCCTGACGGTCGGGTGAGCAGCCGCTGCCGGGCCAGTTCGGCGAGCAGCGGAGCGGCGGCAGCGGCCAGTCGTGTGATATCCGGGGTGGTGGTGGCCGCATGATCGAGCACCACGGTGACGCCGTCGGCAATCCGGATCGCGGTGACCAACTCGGCTGCCGCCGGCTCCGGGGTTGGCGTCGGTCGATCGGTCCAGAAGCGGGATCGGGAGGGTCGGAGAGCGTCGGCAGTGGGCTGGGGCGGGTCGGCGATGAGAGCGGCGATCGGCTGCAAGGACTCGTCGGTCGCGCCGGCCAGCTCGGCCTGGATCTGCGCCAGCGTGTGTCCCTGCGCCTGCCGTCGTTTGATCGCGACCAACTGCAGCAGATGGCGGCGGCTGTAGAGAGCGGTGCGGCCGCGCATCTCGGCCGGCCGGTCGACCAGGCCGATGGTGGTGTACCAGCGGATCGCCCGCCCGTCCGGAACGGCACGCACCCGGCCATTGACCTGGCCCGGGTAGTCGGCCAGCGCCGCTTCCACCCGTTCCGCCAATTCCGCAAGCGTCCACAGTTCCATCTGCGGATCATGACACTGTCATATGACACTGTCAACGTTCTACCCGGACGGGTCCGACCATCCTGAGGTGGTTGATGCCGCGGATCGTTCAGGGGCGGCGGAGGAAGTACTCGGTGAACTCACGGCAGCGTCCTGCGCCGTCGAAGCGCATCACGAAGCAGTTCTCGTAGGCCTTGACGACCGGCCCGCCAGGCACCCCGCGGTACTGCGAAACGCCGGTGGCCACCACGGCATCACCGTCAACCGCGACCGGGGAGTACTCCGCCTCGTAGGTGCCGGGTGCGTCGCGCGTGGAGGCGTTGTCCGACTCGCCCTCCCCGAGCCAGGATGCGACGACGGCGGCTCGGCCGACGATCGGCTCGTCATACGGGTGGTAGCGGTACTGGACGTCCTCGCTGAACAGTCCGGAGATGTCGCCCGGATCGTAGGACAGCCACGCCTCGACGTACCGGTCGAGCCAGCCCTGAGCGGTCTTGTGGTCCATCGGCCCACCACCTCAATCCGCTCACGACTCTCCCCGGGAACGCAAGCACGGTCAACCGCCCGCAGGCTGCAGCATCAGGCTCTACACAGGCTTACCCATCCGGGTCTGGCTGAAATGGGCATTCCTTCGGATGCGCTCACGTCGCGGCTCGGCCTAGCGTCGGGGCCTGGACGTTCTGCTGGGAGGCCATCGCCATGAGCAAACCCGAGGTAGAGAAGAGAGATCGCGCAGGTGACGGCGACCGGGCCCGGGACCAGTTGCTGGCGGCGACCCCGGTGACAGCGCGACGACTGATGCTGGCCGGTATCTCGACCGCGGTGCTGACCGGGGGTGATGGGCCGCCGATCGTCCTGCTGCATGGACCTGGGGAGTTCGCCTTCACCTGGCTTCGGGTGGTTCCGGAGCTTGTGAAGACCAATCGAGTGATCGTTCCCGACCTGCCGGGCCATGGCGCTTCTCGGGTGGGGGACGCGCCACTCGACGTAGACCGGGTGCTCGCGTGGCTTGGAGAACTGATCGAGCAGACGTGCCCATCGCCTCCTGACCTGGCGGGTCACCTGCTCGGTGGTGCCATCGGTGCGCGATTCGCCGTCGCTCACGGCGAGAAGCTCCGTGGGCTTGTCCTGGTCGACACGTTCGGCCTGCGTCGACTCCGGCCATCGCCGCTGTTCACGCTCACGTTGATCAACTTCCTCGCGCGACCGACGGCCGGCAGCCGTGACCGGTTCTTCCGGCACTGCTTCGTCGACATGAACAGTCTGCGGGACCAGCTTGGTCCGCTCTGGCAGCCGCTCATGACGTGTGCCCTCGAGGGCGCCAACTCACCCGACCAGAAGGCCGCGCTCCGAGGCATGATGCCCGGGCTGGCGTGGCGCGCCATACCGGAGGAGCAGTTGGCGAGGATCTCGGTGCCCACGACCCTCATCTGGGGGCGCCATGACCGCCAGACTCCGTTGGACGTGGCCCAGCGGGCAAGCCTCCGCTACGGATGGCCCTTGCACGTCATCGAAGACGCCGCGGACGACCCCGCCTTCGAGCAGCCCGAGGCCGTGTTAGCTGCCTTCTCCGCCGCCCGTGCTGCCTAGCGGCGTGTGGATGGCGGTTGGTGACCGACACGCCTACGCTGCGGGCATGAAAGGCATCGTGTTGCGTGTCCGGCTCATCAGCGGCGATCACCTGGATGTCACCTACGAGGAATCCGGCTCCTCGGATGATGACGAGGTCGTCGAGCATGCTGTTGCAGCGCTTGCCGACAACGACGGTCTGCTCCGGTGCAGACATGGCGACCGGCTCATGGTGCTCTATGCGCGGGGCGTCTCCGCCGTCGAGGTTGCACCACGTGGGGCGGTCCTGTAACCGCTCCACGTGGTGCGTATGACGCCGGAGTGGTCAGCGCTTGGGGTAGGCGGCGTCTACTTCTACCTCTACGAGCCAGCCGTTGACGGGGAGGTTCTCGATCTCGAGGGCGAAGCGGGACGGGCGGGATTTGTTGACGTAGAAGGGCTTGGCGGGCGCCGCCGTGCCCAGAGGGACGGGAACGAACTTGCCGGTGGTGAGGTCGGTGTTGGCGAAGTACTGGCGGTAGGCGCGGTTCCAGCCGGCGAAGTCCGCGGTGGCGGCGCCTGCGGGGTTCTGCAGGAAGACGCGCATCGTGTAGACGTCCTCGTACGACAGGCCGGCCGCTTCGAGGTTCTCGCCGATGCGACGCAACGCGTTGATGCCTTGCGCCTCGGTGATGGTGACGCCGGCCGGCAGAGTGCCGCCAGGGAAGACGACTGTGTCGATGTACGCCGCCTCGCTGCCGGCGGGCGCTCCGGCGTTCAGGGCGCTCGGGCCGAGGCCGCTGGTCTTGTAGATGGGCGTGCTTGCGCCGATGCCGACCCCGTTGGCGATCATCGGATTAGCCTGCCCAGCAGGCAGAGCCGGTACTACGGTGCCGGGCTGCGGGGGCTTCGGCCGGTCCCACCAGCCGGCGGCTGTGGTCGCTCCGGCCGCTCCAGTGGTGAACGAGAGGGCGATGACCGCGATGCCGGTCAGGAGTTTCCGCTTCATCGGGTCATCACCCGGCTGTGCAGGGAGGTCACGGTCGCCCGGGCGGAGACGATCGCGCCGTGTTGCCAGGCGATGGTGTGGCTGAGGTGGTCGCCTGCGAAGTAGATGTTGCCGGTGGCATCGAGGAGCTTCGCGTACCTGCCGTCGGTCTGCGAGGGCCAGCCGACCCACGAACCGCGAGAGTACTCCGTGTTGGCCCAGTCCACCGAGAACGAGGCCGCGATGTCCTCGGAGTACACGTCGCCGTGGATCTTGGTGCCCTGGGCAATGGCTCGCTCGAACCGGGCGGCCGGGCTGAGAGCGCCGTACGCGGTAGCGTTGGCGCCGGTGTTGTAGTAGCCGATGAGGGTGCCGCGGTCACCGTGGAACCCGGTGGACGGGTACCAGGTGTTCACCAGGTCGAGGTTGCTGTTGGTGATGCCGCCGTAGATCCGGTGGTCGAGCTCCCACCAGCGGCGGGAGTACTCGATGCCGAGCTTGCCGGCGTTCGTCGGCCGGGCGTACTGCAGCGCGGCGATGATGTCGGTGGGCAGGTTGGACGGCACCGTGGCGGCGATGTGCGGCGGCAGCGCGCAGATCGCGTAGTCGGCCTTGAGTTCCCGCGGCCGGGATCCCGTGCTGTAGACCACCTCGACACCGTCGGAGGTGTTGCGCAGCCCGAGCACCTTGGCGCCGTACACGAACTTCTCCCGGCCGATCGCCTTCTCGAACGCGTACGGGATCCGGTCCATCCCGCCGACCGGCTGGAACATCATCATCGCCTGGTCCCGGCCGAACTCGAACGAGAAGTAGTTGCCGACGCCGCTGGCGAACACGTCGCTGAGCGCGTACGGCGAGGCCGTGGTGCCGCCCTCGAGCCCGGCGCCGGGCTCGACCTGGTAGCCGCGGCGGCCGTCGGTGCCGGTGTAGGCGAAGCCGTCGGTCTTGGTGCCGATGGCCCCGAAGCTGCGCAGGAAGCCGATCACCGCGTCCTTGTCGGCGGCGGTCAGGGTGCTGTCGAGGGCGCCCTGGTCCGTGGCCTTGGCGAGCAGCTCGGACACGTAGCCGTAGACGTCGGCCTTGGCCGTGCGATGCCGGATCGCCTTGTTGGAAAGGGATGTGGTGCCTTCGCGGTACAGGTACGCGTCGGCGTTCTGGTTCACGAACGGCTCGATCGCGACGCCGAGCTCGCGGCAGTAGTCGAGCGTGACGTGGTGTTGCGGGATCCGGCCGGGGCCGGCGTTCATGTACTGGCCGGGCGAGAACTTCGCGCGCTGGGTGGTGCCCTTCAGGTCCGTCTCCTGGGTGCCGCCGCGGACCGTCCAGTTCCGGCCGCCCGGGCGCTGACGGGCCTCCAGGAGGGTCACCTTGTACCCGGCCTTGCCCAGCTCGTACGCCGAGGTCAGGCCGGCGATCCCGGCGCCGAGGATCACCACATGCTTCTTGCTGCGACCGTTCAGGTCGTTGCGGGTCGGCGCGGCGAACGCGGGCGTCTCGGCCGCGGCGCTGAGCCCGAGGGCTCCCATCGTCGAATACAGCACACCGGCACCACCGGCGATACCGACCTGCTGCAGAAATTGCCGTCGGGTCTGGGCCATTTGCACTCCTCACTAGGCGGGTGGGGTAGCTGCCTAGAAAGGTAAGAACAAAGTGTTTCCTGGCTGTATCCGTGCGGTGAGGGATTGACGCCGATCTGTAGAGGATTGTTTCCGGTTAACGAACCTCCGCCGCCCGGGTGTCGGCGATGGTTCGCCTAGACCGCGCGGTACAGGAGCCAGGCGTCGCCCATGCGCTGGGCCTGGCCCGGGGTGAACTGGGTGTAGCAGGTGTCGTAGGAGTAGTCCATGTAGTTGTGGATCGGGTCGAGTCCGGGCTGGCGGCAGGTGTCCTTGCCCTCCGGACAGCCGTTGGTCGGCACCTTCTGGGCCGGGGTGTCGTCGACGAAGTCGCCCTTGGCGTTGCAGCCGCCGAAGAAGGTGTGCTCGAGGTTGAGCCAGTGACCCACCTCGTGGGTCGCGGTCTCGCCCTGGTCGTAGCGGCCCGCGTAGGTGGTCGACACACCCGGGAGCGACTCCCAGTCGATGACGACGCCGTCGAGGAAGGCCCTGCCGGGTTTCGTCACGATGTCGGGCAGATAGGCCCAGCCGAGGTAGTCGCCGGCGGTGGTCGTGTAAAGGTTCAGCGCGTTCGGGCCGCCTTGATGCAGCGCACGCTTCATGCTGTTCTCGTGCCGCCGGGATTCGTGGCGAACCAGGCTGCGTTGTCGGTGCGGGTGACGCCGGCCAGCGTGAAGCTGAAGCCGGTCCGCGCACCACCCTCGGCGCCCGCGAAGGTCGCGTTGAGTACTGCGATCTGTGCCGCGATCTGGGCGGCCGTCAGGGAACCGGCGGCGCCGTCGGTGATGACGTGGAAGTAGACCGGCACGGTCGCACTGAACTTCTTCGAGGCCTTGTTGACCGCGCTCGCCGGCAGGTCTTCGTGCACCTCGCCCAGGTCGGGTTCACGCTGACCACCGCGGCCGAGAAGCGTGGTACTCGTGGCGTCGGTGTGGCCGCAGTCCTCGACCGGGGCGGCCGGCGAAGGGGGAGGGGAGGAAACCGCGGCGGGTGTGGCGCCCACGGTTATGACCAGCATCAGTGCGACAATGGCGGCTCGAACTGCCGTGATTCGCTTCATGTCCTGCCCCTTGGATCTGCAGCGGCGTGGTCCCCAGGCAGTCCGACTCTAGGACGGTCGATGGCCGTCCACTAGGCATCAGCGCAGTTGCGCGGTCAGAGTTTTCGCGGCGGCAGCAGCACGACTGAGTATGTCGAGAACCTACTCCACGGTGCTCACCCGAACGCGGTAAGTGACTCAGCTGGCGGCCCTCTGGTGGGTCTCGGTCACACCCCAGCTCTTGAGCAGATGGTCGGCGAAGAGGTTGTCGAGAGTCAGCGAGCACTGAGCCCCGAAGAGGATGTCGGCAGTGCTTCCCGGGTGGTCCAGGACGTAGCTGTCACACAGGTCGTGGGCCGCGATCTGCTCGTGCACAGCGTCCGCCTCGACGTGCTCGGTGAAGTACGCCGCCTGCTCCTCGGTGGCGCCGAGCCGTGCGGCGCCCGCGGCGTACCGGCGGTTGGGCAGGGTGGAGGTCATCTCGAGCGCCGCGAGGTGCCCGAGCAGGGCGCCGGTCCAGCGGCTGTGCAGGGCGAAGAGCGACATCACGTTCGAGATCGCCAGCGTCACCGCCGGTACTTCGGGGACGTAGCGGCCGTAGCTGTCGTCGAGCCCCAGCCAGCGCATCGTCGTACGGAACAGTTCGGCGTGCATTCGCGCGGGCCGACCGCCGCCGTACTCGTCGGCCTGGATCTCCACCAGTGCCGCCTTGGTCGCGCCGTCCAGGCGGGGGATGCCGAAGCTGTGCGGGTCGGCCTCCTTCAGCTGATACACCGATCGGTTCCGGACGAACTCGCGGAACTGGCCGAGCTCGGCATGCCGATGCAGGTACGCCGCCAGCGCGGGGCCGGTGTCGGCGTCGATCAACTCGCGCAGTTGCCGGGATGCCGGGGCGGTGGTCACCGACGGGGTGCAGGTCGCGCGCAACCACTGGGTCCAGGGCTCTTCGAGCCGGGCGCGGAACTCGAGCACGCGCAGATCCCACTCCGCGTCCGGAGGGGTGTCGTCGAAGCCGCGGTAGCTCAGCTCGTAGCAGCACCACAGGGCGAGTTGGAGGTCCTCGTCCGACCAGGGCTCGGCCGTGGTGATCGGTTGCGGCACGGGCTCACGCCGGCCGGTGAGGTGGCCGATCAGCCAGGCGCTCAAGGGGCCTCGAGCCGGGGGTAAAAGCATGGTTACTGCTCCTTCGAGGGGTCGGGCCGTCCGGTACCCGGATCAAAACCGGCGATTCCCTGCTGGGTACCAGTCGGCCCATGACAGATCCGACGGTGATCCGGGCCTATCCGGACGGGCCGCTGCTGGTCCGCGGCGACTTCGAACTGCAGGACGAGAACGGCGAACAGATCGATCCGCGGCGCGGCACGATCGCCCTGTGCCGCTGCGACCGGTCCGCACTGAAGCCCTTCTGTGACGGGACTCACGCCTTGTTGAGGCGTGGCCGGGCGGCTCGTGCGACCTCGCGCGGCGAGGCGTGAATAGGACTGGTCGGTAAGGGCACCTGGGAGGCACGAGGTTGTCGGCACTCGAGGGTCTGCAAGCTCCAGGCCCCGGCGTTGAGTTTCACAGCGCCGGGGTCGCCCTCTGTCCGGGGTCCTGGCTGTGCAGCACTTTCCTTCGGCGTCTGATGCACACTGGTGGCGGGTACCACGGTGGGCCCAAGGCGTGCCGAGACCCCGGGGGGATCGGCTTCTCCCGAGGAGCTGCGTTATGACGGAATCGAAGTCTCTGCATCTCGAGGTCGCTGAGGTGATGTCCGAGGTGGCAGCGGCACTACAGTCGCCGATGGACCTGGACGAGACCCTGGAACTGATCACCCGCAGTGTGGCGGACACGATCCCCGGCATCGTCGAGGCGAGCATCTCGATCACCACCAAGGACCGGGAGATCAAGACCCTGGCCCCGACCGGCCTGCTGGTCACCCGCGCCGACCACCTGCAGTACGAGCTCGGCGAGGGTCCCTGCCTGGACGCGGCGCTGGACGACCCGATCGTCGCGGTGAACGACCTGGCGGCCGACCCGCGCTGGCCGGACTTCGGCCCGAAGGCGGCGGCGCTCGGCTTCGGCTCGCAGGTCGCCTTCCAGTTCCGCGCCGAACCGCACGTCCGCGGCGCGCTCAACCTCTACGCCCTCGAACCGAACTCGATCGACCAGGACTCGATCCAGCTGGGCAGCATGTTCGCCGGCCAGATCGCGGTCGCGATGGGCTGGGCCCGGCAGGACCAGACCATGACCGAGGCGCTCGCCACCCGCAACGTGATCGGCCAGGCCGTCGGCATCGTGATGGAGCGCTACCAGGTCGACTCCGACCGAGCCTTCGCCTTCCTCGTCCGCCTCTCCCAAACCCGCAACACCAAACTCCGCACCGTAGCCACAGCCCTGGTAGACCAGTCCAACACCAACTCCCAGCGCTGACCTCAGACGCAGGTGGGTTGGGTTCTGCGGTGGTAGGAGCGGGCTGCGAGGGTTAGGGATGTGCCCAGGGTGGTGAAGGCTAGGCCGCCGAAGAGGATCATCCAGGCTAGGCCGGTTTGTGTGAATGGGCCCGGGGTGGCTGAGGGTGGAGTCACCCCCACTAATGTCAGAGAGCCCCAGACGGTTAGCGGGACGCCGTACAGGGTGAGGCTTACTCCGCCGACCCACGCGGGCAGCAGGAGGAGCCAGCGCGGGAGGTGGAGGCCCCAGCGGTGGAGGAGGGTGTGGACCAGGAGAACGCCTACGAGGGCGGCCATGACGGTGATGTCGAGGCCGAGGCGTTCCAGTAGGCGGCTGAGGGCGGACAGGTCGCTATCGTCCATCGAGGTGCGCCACTCCGAGGACGTCACGCCGAGGGCGTCGCCGCCGAATCCCCAGACCACCTTCACGGTTGCCCATGGCAACAAGCCGAGCAGGAGCAGGTACGCCGTACGCAGGGTGCGGGTGGGTGCGCGGCCCGAGCGGGCCCGGACGAGTGGTGCGGCGGGGCGTAGGGCCAGAGGGTGACAGCCACCGCAGCGCGGGCAGCGTGATCGTCGGCGGCGCGACTGCACCCGAGTCGTCGCGAAGAGCAACAGGGCTCCGATGAGCGCGGCGAGTTGGGCGACCAGCGCGAGTGGTCGTTCGACCTTGCCGGACGCGATGATTCCAACGCCACTGAGAGCCAGTCCGAAGGTGCCGACGGCGGCTGTGCCGGTCGCGATGACCTGGGCGGCAGTCGCACCAGGTGACGAGGACTGAGCCGAGAGGATTCCTGCGACGCAGCCGAGCAGTAACACAGCGGCCACCACAGCCGCGGTGATGGAGCCGCCAGGCGGATCGCCCTGGACGTTGGCTATGGGGAAGCCGGCGCGTCCGCCGAGCAACCAGTGCAGCGCGAGGGCGCCGTAGAGGACTGACCAGAGTTGGGCCGCTCGCGGCGCCCAGTCAGGCCAGCGACGGGCCGTTCCGACCAGTGAGTTCATGGAGACCAGCGTCAGCGAGCAACTCGACGGAGGGCTCCCTCCGGCGGGTGAAACGGCTCCCTCGCAAGAAGGCAGCGTGTAGCTGGGCGCTGGGAGGGGCACGGGGAGGTATGACTGTCTACGGCTTCCATGCCTCGCACGAACAGGTCCCACCCGCCGACCTGCTACAAGCGGTGGTGCGGGCCGAGCAAGCAGGTTTCACGGCGGCGATGTGTTCGGATCACTTCAGCCCGTGGAGCGTGAGACAGGGCGAGTCCGGCTTCGCCTGGTCGTGGCTCGGCGCCGCCCTGCAGGCGACCGGGTTGTCCTTCGGCGTCGTGAACGCGCCTGGCCAGCGGTACCACCCGGCGATCATCGCGCAGGCGATCGGCACGCTGGGGTCGATGTACCCGGGCCGCTTCTGGGCTGCGCTCGGCACCGGCGAGGCGAGCAACGAGCACATCACCGGTGGCGGCTGGCCGCGCAAGGAGAAGCGCAACCAGCGCCTCGAGGAGTGCGTCGAGGTGATGCGAAAACTCCTGCAGGGCGAGGAAGTGAGCCACGACGGCCTGGTCACGGTCGATCGCGCACGCCTCTGGACAAGGCCGGCGGAACCACCCCCGCTGTTCGCCGCTGCGGTCTCCACCAAGACGGCCGAGTGGTGCGCCGGCTGGGCCGATGGGCTGATCACGGTGGCTGCCGAGGAAGATCACCTGCGCAAGGTGATCGCGGCGTACAAGGACAACGGCGGACGCGGCAAGGTGAACCTGCAGGTGCACGTCAGTTACGCCGCCGACGAGGACGAGGCGCTGCGAATCGCGCACGACCAGTGGCGGACCAACGTCTTCGCGCCACCGTTCTGCTGGGACACCGAGACCGCCGAGACGTTCGACCAGGCGGGAGAGCACGTCCGCCCCGAGGCGATGCACCAGGCCGTCCGGATCTCGTCCGACCCCGGCCGCCACGCGGAGTGGCTCAACTCGTACGCCGCGCTCGGGTTCGACGGGGTCTACGTGCACCACGTCGGCCAGGAGCAGTCGGAGTTCATCGACATGTTCGGCGCGAAAGTGCTGCCCCAGTTGGAGGTGACCCGCCCGTGAGGCTGACCGAGACCGCCGACGTCTGGTGGAAGAACGCGATCATCTACTGCCTCGACATCGAGACCTTCTTCGACACCGACGGGGACGGCCGGGGTGACATCCGCGGGTTGTCGCAGCGGATCGACCACCTGGCCGAGCTAGGCGTCACCTGCCTTTGGCTGATGCCGTTCTACCCGACGCCGGATCGCGACGACGGCTACGACATCACCGACTTCTACGGGGTCGACTCGCGGCTCGGCACGCACGGCGACCTGGTCGAGCTGGTCACGCTCGCGCAGGACCGCGGCATCCGGGTGATCGCGGACCTGGTGGTGAACCACACGTCCGACCAGCACCCGTGGTTCCAGAGCGCCCGGGCGTCGCGGCAGTCGCCGTACCGGGACTGGTACGTCTGGCGGGACGAGCCGCCGGCGGACGCCGACCAGGGGATCGTGTTCCCGGACCAGGAGACCAGCCTGTGGCAGTACGACGAGCAGGCCGGGCAGTACTACCTGCACCAGTTCTACAAGCACCAGCCGGATCTCGACATCGCCAACCCCGAGGTCCGCGAAGAGATCATGCGGATCATCGGGTTCTGGCTGCAGCTCGGGCTGTCCGGGTTCCGGGTCGACGCGGTGCCGTTCCTGCTGGAGACCAAGGGCGCGATGGACGCGGCGAACCTGCCCGACCCGCACGACTACCTGCGCGACTTGCGCGCCTTCATGAACCGGCGCGACGGCCAGGCGGTGCTGCTCGGTGAGGTGAACCTACCGTACAAGGACACCCGCCAGTTCTTCGGTGACGAGGACGGCGACGAGCTGACGATGTGCTTCGACTTCATCGGCATGCAGAAGCTGTACCTGTCGCTGGCGCGCTCCGAGCCGGCCGAGCTGATCAAGTCGCTGCGTGAGCGGCCCGATCCGCCGGAGGAGGCGCAGTGGGGCACCTTCGTGCGGAACCACGATGAGCTGACGCTGGACAAGCTCAGCGACGAGGAGCGGCAGGAGGTGTTCGCCGCCTTCGGACCGGACGAGGACATGCAGCTCTACGGCCGCGGGTTGCGCCGCCGCCTGCCGCCGATGCTCGGCAACGACCTGAACCGGATCAAGATGGTCTACAGCCTGCTGTTCTCCCTGCCCGGTACGCCGGTGCTCTTCTACGGCGAGGAGATCGGCATGGGGGAGAACCTGGCGGCGGAGGGCCGCAACGCGGTACGGACTCCGATGCAGTGGACCAGGGATGCCAACGGCGGGTTCTCGACGGCCGATCCGGACAAGCTGGCCGGTCCGGTGGTCGAGGGCGACCTGTCGCCGGAGCACGTGAACGTGGCGGACCAGCGGCGCGACCCGGACTCGCTGCTGAACTGGATCAAGCTGCTGGCTCAGCGGTACCGCGAGTGCCCGGAGCTGTCCTGGGGGAAGTACACGATCCTGGACCACGAGTCGCCGTCGGTCTTCGCGCAGCGGTCGGACTACGAGGGCGGCACGGTGATCGCGCTGCACAACTTCTCGGACCAGCAAGCCGAGGTCACCCTCGCGGTGTCGGGCACCGGCGTCGGCGTACAGGTCGCGGACCTGCTGACCGGCAAGACCACTCCGATCGACAACGACGGCACCCTCCGCCACCCGGTCGCGCCGTACGGCTGCTGCTGGCTCCGGGTCGTGCATCCGGGCGACCGCTACATCCTCTGACGGCTGGTATCTGGTACCGCCCCGCGACGCGGTCCGGGGCGGTACCAGAGTTCGTCAGGCGCGGTACGCCGTCCACATGCTGCTGATCCGGGTGCTCTGGTTCGGAGTGAACTGGTTGTAGCAGGAGTCGTAGGAGTAGTCCATGTAGTTGTGGATCGGGTCCAGACCCGGCAGTGAGCACGAGTCACGACCGGTGGGGCAGCCGTTGGTCGGGCTGCTCTGGGCCGGGGTGTCGGCGACCTCGTCGTTCGTGGCCGTGCAACCGCCCTGGAACGTGTGGTAGAGCCCGAACCAGTGGCCGGCCTCGTGCGTGGCGGTCTCACCGAGGTTGTAGTTCGTCGCCGAACCGCCGGGCAGCGAGGTGTACTGCACCCGGATCCCGTCGATGCCGGGCTGCCGCGCGTAGTCCCACGGGAAGGTCGCGATGCCCAGGTAGGCGAAGTCGACCAGCCAGATGTTGAGAGCGTTCTTGCCGCCCTTGCGGGTCTGCTTGCGGTAGGTCGAGCTCTGCTTGTCCTGGTGCCACTGGTTGTTGTTGTAACGGAAGGTGCCGGCCAGCGAGAAGGTGAAGCCGGTGTTGGCCGCCGCCGACGACTCCTGGCCGCCGAACGTCGTGTTCAGCACCGCGATCTGCTGGGCGATCTGCGTGTCCGTGACGTCGCCGTTGCCGGCCGCGTCGCGCATCACGTGGATGTAGACGGGCACGGTCGCGGCAGCGAGAGCACCCTTCGGTACTCCGACGCCGCGCGCCGCCTTGGCCTTGAGCAGCTGGGCGGTGCGGGCCTCGATCGCCTTCTGCTCGGCGGCGGAGATGTCGCGGGTGTCAGGTCCATGACCGCCCTTGGCGGAGGCTCCGCTCGGAGTGAAGCAGTCGGCTACGCCGGCCGGTTGGTCGACGGGCAGTTTGGCAGTCGCTGACCCACCGAGTGGGCTGAAGGCGAGCGCGGTGCCGGCCAGCAGCACCGCCAGCGCGCGGGGACGGGGAGTGAAAGATCGCATGGGACGCGCTCCTGAGGTCGGGCCGCAGGGCGGGCGGCCGGTTGCCCGGAATCATGCGAGCGGATCCCCTGATCCGGAAGCGATCAGCCGGTAAAAGCCCCGGAACCAGGGAAATCCTTCGGCCGCCGCCCTGCCGCAGCCGTCCCGCCGCCTGCGGTCGCCGCCCTCAGCGGGTGGCGTCAGCGGACGCAGGTGGGACGGCGAGGCTCCCGTAGCGCTCCATCCGCTGCCAGCGCAGGCGCGAGCCTGCCAGTGCGGTGAAGACCGACTGGATGACCACCAGGTACATCAGTTGCCGGTAGACGAACTGCTGCAGCGGCAGACTCCACAGCGGGCCGGGCTTCTCGCCGTCCAGGCGGAAGGCGTACAGACCCATTCCGAGCTGCAGAGCCATGAAGCCGGCCCAGACCAGACCTACCCGCAGCGGGTTGAGGAAGACGAGTCCGTAGAGCGCGAACACGTCCACGACCGGCGCGAGCAGCGGGAGCAGTACCTGGAAGAGCAGGAGGTAGGTCAGTCCTCGCCGACCGAGCTTGCCGGCCTGTCCTCGCTGGACCCAGGCGCCACGGTGCTTCCACATCGCCTGCAGCGTGCCGTAGCACCATCGGTACCGCTGCCGCCACAGTGCGCCCAGGCTGGCCGGCGCCTCGGTCCAGGCACGAGCCCGCTCTTCGTAGACGACCCTCCAGCCGTCACGGCACAACGCCATGGTCAGGTCGGTGTCCTCCGCCAGCGTCACGTCGCTCAGCCCGCCGATGCGCTGCAGCGCGCTCCGCCGGAACCCGCCGACCGCACCAGGCACGGTCGGCATGCACTCGGCGAGGTCGAACAACCGGCGGTCCAGGTTGAAGCCGACCACGTACTCGATGTGCTGCCAGCGGCCCAGCAGGCCCTTGCGGTTGCCGACCTTCGCGTTACCGGAGACTGCCCCGACGGACGGGTCGGCAAACGGCTGGACCAGCATCCGGACCGCGTCCTCCTCGAAGACGGTGTCGCCGTCGACCATCACCACGAGTTCGTACGACGCCGCCTGCAGGCCGGTGTTCAACGCGGCCGGTTTCCCCGCGTTCTGCTGCCTGATCACCTGGACGCCGGGGAGACGAAGCGACTCGACCACGTCCGCGGTTCCGTCGCTCGAGCCGTCGTCCACGACGATCACCTCGACCGGATGATCCGAGGCGACCAGTGACCGCACGGCCGCCTCGATCCCGGCTGACTCGTTGTAGGCCGGCACGATCACCGTGACCGGTTCAGTGACCGGCTCGCCCCACGACCAGTACCGCTCGCGCGCGTGCCGCTTCGCGGCGATCACGGTAGTCACCGCACGCAACACGCTCAACGCGCCCGCGGCGTACAGGAGCCAGCCGAGCACACCGAGTGTGCCATCGCTCAGCCGCATCGCGCCGATCACGGCGATCCCGCGGCCGCGTTCCACCGCACCGACCGAATGGACGGGCTGCGGCAGAGCCACGGTGTCGCTCACGGTGGCGAACCGGAAGCCACGGGCCTTGAGGGTGGGGATCAGCTTCTGCAGGGCGGCCAGCGTCTGGGTGCGGTCACCGCCCGCGTCGTGCATCAGCAGCACCTGGCCGGCCGTGCCCTTGGGCGTGGAGTTCGCGATCACCTGTGCCGTGCCGGGGCGACGCCAGTCCTCGCTGTCCTGCGTGCTCAGCACCGTCAGGTACCCGGCGTCCCGCGACCACTCGATCGACGACCAGTCGGCGTTGGTGAGAGCGCTCGGCTCGGACGAGTACGGCGGCCGCAGCAGCGGCGTACTGACTCCGGTCGCGCCTGCCAGGATCAACTGGCTCTGCCGCAGTTCGAGGGACCGCCGCCAGGCCGGGATGGTGCTGAGGTTCGCGTGGGTGAAGGTGTGCAGGCCGATTTGGTGGCCTTCGGCAATAATGCGGCGGGTCAGCTCGGGATGCGCGGCGACCTGGGTGCCGATCACGAAGAAGGTCGCCTTGACCTTCTGGGCTTTCAGTAGGTCGAGCACCTTCGGGGTCCAGACCGGATCCGGGCCGTCGTCGAAGGTGATCGCGATCGTCCGCGGCTTGGGCCGTGCCGAGCGCGCCGTCGCGGTACCGGCATCGATCACCGGACCGCCCTTCGCGATGGCAGCCGGTACTGCGTCGTGCGGTCCCGTGGCGGCCGTCTCGCCGTCAGGTGCTGTGCCGTAGAGGTGATTTGTGTACCCGTGCAACATCAGCGCGCCTGACAGGCAGACCAGGAGCACCGTGAGCATGACCCAGTGGGTCCGAAGTGGTACCTGCCGTGCTCTGCGGGCGCGGCTCACGGCTTGCCGGGGGTCTTGGTGCGTCCGGGCGGCGGCTCGGTGGGCTTACCATGCGCGGGTGTTCCGCTCGGCGTCACAGGTGTGACCGTCGGGGTGGTGCTCGGGCTGGTGCTGGTGCTGGTGCTGGTGGTCGGCGTCGTGCTGGTGCCGGTTGTCGGGGTGGCAGTGGGAGCCGAGGACGTAGGCCCGCTCGACGGCAGGTCACCAGGTGAGGGAGTGGTCGACTCTTCGGTGACCGGGCGCAGGGTCGTGTCCGAAGTACTGACCGGATCGCCGGGCTCGGGGGTTTCCGCCGGTTGCTGGGTGGTCTTGACCTTGGGAGCGGGCTGCTGCTTGCCGGCCTCCGGCAGCGGGATCAACGGCGTATCGACCTGTGGTCCGCCCAGCACGCTGCTGGCCAGCAGCACCAGATACCCGACCGCCGGGATGGCGACTACGAGCCCGAGTCGACGAATCTTGCGATGACGATGCCCGGACGAGTCCACGAAAACCGGCTTCCGGGCGGGGAAGGGCTTCACAAGCGCGGGATCCTACTCGCCCCAGAGCCCACCTCGCAGTCCGTTACACACAGTCAAAGCTCTTGCACCGAACGTGTTCCGGCCCCATGGCCACCACACCTCCTGCCGCCAGCTTCTCTGGCGCACCGTCCGATCTGCCATCGATTGCAGGGATCCGGCGCGCGCGATCGGGAAAACGCTTGGAACGTTACAAAGTTGCAGGTTGTGACATGACCGCGGAGTAGGTCTGGCGCATCCCCGATCCATGAACCACGCTCCTCTGCGCTCGGCCGCCCCCGAGTCGAAATGCCTTGGATCCGGGGTTCGGTGACTCACCGTGAGGCGCCCCGGGTAGCACGAAGGAGCCCCCCGCCCATGTCGCGCGTCCGCCGTGTTCTCGTCCCTCTGTCCGTCACCACCGCGCTGCTCTTGTCAGGCCTGCAGGTCCAGGCCTTCGCGGTCCCGGCGAAGCCGCCGAAACCATCGGCCGCCGCTGACCTGCAGGGCTGGCGCAGCCAGTCGAATCAACCGAACCCCGAGCTGAACTCCGTCCTGCCCGCCGGGGTCGCCAGCAACGAGCAGGCTCCGTCGCCCGTCAAGAGGGACGGCCGACGGGTGAAGGAGCTCACCGCCCGCAGGACGCCGACCAGCAAGGTGTTCCAGCTGGCAGACGGCCGGACGGAAGCGGAGCTGTCCAGCGAGCCGGTCAACTTCCAGGCCGCGGACGGCACGCTGCAGCCGATCGACACCACGGTGAAGGCCAGCCGGGCGGCAGGGTTCGGCCTCGCCAACGAGACCAACAGCTTCCGCAGCTTCTTCGGCAATCGGGCCGACCAGCTCGTCCGGTTCGACCTCGACGGCCGTGGACTGACCCTGGGCGCTCCGGACGGCTCGAAGGCTTTGTCGCCGAAGGTCTCCGGCGACACGGTCACCTACCCGGACGTGTTCGGCGATGCCGATCTGGTCTACCAGGTCGGGCCGGACCAGCTGAAGGAGAGCATCGTCCTGGCGTCGGCGCCGGCCGATCCGACGTACCGGTTCAGTCTGAAGCTGGCCGGCGTGAAGGCCGCGCAGCAGCCGGACGGCTCGATCGTGTTCTCCCCGCAGAGCGGGGTCGGCCGGCCGCTGTTCACGATGCCGCGGCCGTTCATGACCGATGCCCGCGACGACGCGGCGTCGCCGTACGGGAAGGCTTTCAGCGACAAGGTGACGCAGACCGTCACCCAGCGCGGAGCGAACATCGACATCACCGTGCGCGCGGACGCGGGCTGGCTGAACAGCGCCGACCGGCAGTTCCCGGTGGTGATCGACCCGACGATCGCGGTGGAGCCGGCGCCGGACCAGGCGCAGGACGCGATGGTCGACTCCGGCGCGCCGACCACCAACTACGGCGGCATCACCGGTCTGTACGCCGGTACGACCGCCTCGGCCAAGCGCCGGAGCCTGCTGAAGTTCGACATCTCGAGCGTGCCGCCGGGGACCACGGTCGACTCCGCGCAGCTCAAGCTCTACTTTGACCAGTCGTTCGAGACCAACGCGAACGCTGTCCAGTTGGAGGCCCGCCTGGGTGCTTCGGCCTGGACCGAGTCGACGGTGAACTGGAACTCGACCGTCAACACCACCCTGGGCAGCCTGAGCTACAACATGGCGTACGTCGACGACAGCCACACCACCAAGACCTCGATGGTCGGCGCCTGGCTCTCCGGCACGTCGGCCCTCGCGGACGGCGGCGGGTACAAGTACCAGAACGACGCGGCCACCGGTTCGTCGTTCACCTGGATGCCCGACGTCACCGAGACCGGCTCCTACGACGTCTATGCGGGATATCTGCAGGGCGCCGATCGCGCGACAAACACGCCGTACAGCGTCCTGCACGGCGGGGGAACGTCGAACTACACGGTCGATCAGACGCAAGGAACTGGGAATGTTCTGAAGGCCCTCGGCTCGCTGCCGTTCAACGTGGGCGGCGGCTACCGGATCACGATGGGCGACGTCGCGGGCAAGGTCACGACCGCCGACACGATGCGGCTGATCAAGCGCGCCTACGACACGAAGGATGCCGGCGAGAGCAGCGTGTGGCACGCGTTCAGCGTCCGCAACGCGGTGCAGTACTGGCTCGACGGCAACCCGAACAACGGCCTCGTGGTCAAGGCGACGGACGAGACCCTCGGACGGGGCGGACCGGTCTATCAGGCCAGCGAGTACGCGTACAACGGCTCGGACGTGCATCGGCACGCCAACCGTCCCAAGCTCGTCATCACCTACGGACGGCCCGGAGTCACCCTCAGCACGCCGACGACGATCGCCGCGACCGGCGCCACGCTGAACTGGAGCGCGTACGCAGACCCGAGCACCAGCACGGCCGACGACATCGTCGAGTACCAGGTACACCGCAGCATCTTCCAGAACTTCACGCCGACCGCCGACACCCTGGTCGCGCCGGTCGCGACCGGAACGACGACCTTCGTCGACACCAGTGCGGAGCCGACTCCGGCCGACGACACGTCGGACGAAGGCGACGGGTACTACTACCAGGTCGCGGTCAAGACGAAGGACGGCGGGCTGACACCGTCGGCGACGCAACTCGCGCGCCTGCCGAAGGCCGGCCAGGTGGTGAAGTACTTCCAGAACGCGACCGACTCGACGTTGTCGAGCGTCCAGTTCGCGACGAATCTGGACAAGATCGAGGGCAAGGCCTGGCTCGAGGTCGGCAACAACGCGACGTACGGCAAGACCCGGGCCGTGGTGAACTTCGGGACGGTCAGCTCCTCCATCCCGGCAGGCTCCACGATCCTCGACGCCAAGCTCGGACTGTGGAAGGCGCACTACGAAGGAGGCGCGGCCCAGCTCAACGCCCACGCGTTGAACCAGACCTTCACCGAGTCATCGACGACGTGGCAGAAGATCAACTCGACCACCGCGTGGACCACTGCCGGCGGCTCCTTCGGCGCATCCCTGGACTACGTGCCGTCCGCGAACATGGGACCGGACCCGACCTGGCACTGGTGGCAGGCCAAGACGGCCGTGCAGAACTGGGTGAACACTCCCGGCAGTGAGCATGGCTTCCTGGTCAAGCAGGCCACGGAGACCACCACCGGACACGGGCTGTTCCTCAGCGCCGAGGCTGCCGAGCCGCTGCTCCGGCCGCTGCTGAAGGTCACCTACCTGACGAAGACCCCGGAGTCGGCGTACCACGCGCCGAAGACGCCGCAGCGGCAGCAGCCCGCGGCGCAGTACCCGGTCGACGTGACGGTCACGAACACGCAGGCGTTCGCGCTGAAATCGTCGGACTACGCGCTGTCGTACCACTGGACGCTCCCGGACGGCACCGAGGTGACCTCCGCGGCGAACCGTCTGGACACCGCGCTGCCGGCCGACCTCGCGCCCGGTGCTGCGGTCAAGGTGAGCGCCCAGGTGAAGAGCCCGGTCGCCGGTGATCCGAGCAACAAGCGGGAGGACTTCGTCCTCGAGTGGGACCTGCGCAACAAGGTGACAGGTGCCTGGCTATCGAAGACCACCGGCGGGGTCGGCACGCTCGACCAGAACGCCGCCGTCGAGGACCCGACGTCGGACCAGTTGGGGCTGGAGAAGTTCTACCAGTACGCCGGGAAGAACACCGGCGCCGGCTCGTCGGCGATGGTGAACCTGGCCACCGGAAACGTTGCCTTCGGCTACAACGCGCTGTCGAACCCGAGTCGTGGCGCGTCCACGTTCGTGCGGATGACCTACAACAGCCTGGACACGTCGGCGTCCTCGATGGGCTTCGGCTGGTCGTTGTCGACCTCCACGTTGAACCGCCTCGGGTCGGCGCTCGATTTCCACCCGCGGGGTCAGAAGTGGCCGACCGACATCACTCTGACCGACGGGGACGGCACCAGTCACACTTTCGCGCTGAATAAGCACGGCACGACCGATGAGACCAAGTGGGACTACGACCACCCCAAGGGCGTGCATCTGTACCTGCAGAAGGTTGCGGACCCGCCGGACAACAAGACCTCGGTGAACCGTGCCTGGGTGTTGACCCGGCCGGACCGCACCCAGTTCTTCTTCGACGACCAGGGTTTCCAGTCGGTGATCAAGGACAAGAACGGCAACGAGACGCGCTTCACCTACGAGGAGCGCAAGAGTGCCAACAAGCCGGTCAAGTTCCTGGACTACATCACCGACGCGGCCGGGCGCCGTACGCTCACGCTCGACTACTTCGAGAAGGGCCAGGCGTACAGCTACATCAACGACGCAGGCGTAAAGGCGGCCGCGACGAACCTGACGAACCCGAAGATCATCGACCAGGTCGAGTCCATCACCGACATCTCGGGCCGGAAGGTGACGTTCACCTACTCCGACAAGGGCCTGATGGCCGAGATGGTGGACGGCGCCGGAACGACCGCGGCGAAGACGTTCAAGTTCGTCTATGACGCCACCAACACCAACAAGAACACCAAGCTGGTCCGGATCACCGACCCGCGGGGCAAGTCCACCAACCTGTCGTACTTCGAGGCGACCACCGATCCCAAGGACAAGTGGAAGCTCGAGAAGCTGACCGACCGGCTCGGCAAGACGACGACGTTCGGCTACGTCCCCGCCGCCGGATCGACCGTGGAGACCACAGTCACTGATGCGACGCCGCGCGCCACGAAGTACGTGACCGACAGCTTCGGGCGGCCCGTCCAGACGACCAATGCCAAGAACGAGACCACCAAGCTCAGCTGGGACGACGACCACAACGTCACCCAGTTGGAGGAAGCCAACGGAGCCCGTAGCACTTGGACCTATGACCCGAAGACCGGCTTTCCGCTGACGATCAAGGATGCCGAGGCCAACGCCAACGGGACGCCTGGCACGGTCCTGAGTTACAACGTCGGCGGCAACGGTTTCTACGGCGAGCTGATCCGCAAGGTCAGCCCCGAGGGACGAACCTGGACCTTCGGCTACGACCCGCTCGGCAACCTCACCTCGGTGACCGACCCCAAGGGCAACGCCACCGCGACGGCCGACGACTACGTCACGAAGTACACCTACGACCCGCTCGGTCAGCTCAAGACCTCGACCGACGCCAACAACAACACGACGACGTACTCGCTGTACCACGACACGGGCTACCCGACGAAGATCACCGACCCGCTGACGAAGTCGACTGACTTCACCTATGACGTCCGCGGCAATGTACTGACTGTTACCGACGCCAAGATCAAGACGAGCACCTACACCTACGACCTGTTCGGCAGGCCGCTGACCAGCAAGGTTCCGAAGGACCAGCAGGCGAACCTCTACATCACCACGCCGGCGCCGTTGTACGACGCCAACGACAACGTCACGCAGGCGACCGCCCCGAACGGCGCGATCAGCACCAACGCCTACGACGACGCGGACCAGTTGATCTCGTCGAAGGCGCCGAAGGATCTGACGACGGACCCGGACCGCGAGACGAAGTACGAGTACGACGTCGTCGGCAACCTGCTCCGGCAGACCGAGCCCAAGGGATCGCTCACCCCGGACACGACGGACTTCGTCACCTCCTACTCCTACGACCCGGTGTACCAGCTTCTGTCGGTCACGAACGCGCAGAACGACAAGATCAGCTACTCCTACGACAACGTCGGCAACGTCGTGACGGTGGTCGACCCGCGCAAGTCCAAGTCGACCGACCCGGACGACTTCACTTCGAAGTCCACCTACGACAAGGCGCACCGCCCGAAGACGGCGACCGATGCCCTGGGCAAGAGCACCTCGACGGAGTACGACCGCGACGGCAACGTGATCAGTACGACGGATGCGGATGGCAACAAGACACTGGTCACGCTGGATGAGCGGGGCAAGGCGATCCAGGTCAAGGCTCCGCACACCAAGGATGCCTCCGGCAACGTGGTGTACCGGACCACGCAGGTGGAGTACGACCAGGTCGGCAACCAGACCAAGGTGATCAGTCCGCGCGGGGTCGAGACGACCGACGATCCGGACGACTTCGCCCAGGTCACCGTGTACGACGCGCTGAACCGGCCGAAGGAGAAGGTGTCGCCCTACGACAAGGACGACGCGCGGTACAACACGCCGGACAAGACGGTGATGACGTACGACGAGATCGGCAACGTGACCAAGGTCAGCGCCCCGGCCTCCGAGGGGCAGACGGTCCGCAACGACACGTCGTACAGCTACTTCGACAACGGCTGGGTGAAGTCCAGCACGGACCCGTGGGACATCGCCGCGACCTACGGCTACAACGATCTCGGTCAGCAGACCGCTCGGACGCTGACGAGCGCGGGCGGTTCGTCCTCTCGCACGATGGCGTGGAACTTCTTTCCCGATGGGAAGCTGAAGTCCCGCAGCGACGACGGCGTACCGGTCGGGTTGGACGTGTCGCTGGTGGACAACTCCGACACCGGTGATGTGGACGTCGCCGGCACGTGGGCGTTGTCATCGAGTGGTACTGGCTTCCAGGGGACGAATTACCGGACGCATGCTGCGGCGACCGGGAGCACGGACAAGTACACGTGGAAGTTGAACGTGCCGGCCGACGGCAAGTACACCGTCTACGTCCGGTACCCGGCCGTGGCTGGGGCGTCCACCGCGGCGCCGTACTCGGTCAGTACTGGCGGTGCTCCTGTCAGCAAGTCGGTCAACCAGACGACAGGCGCTGGTACCTGGGTGGGCCTTGGCCAATACACCTTCGCGGAGGAGACCACGGGCTCGGTGTCCCTCGCTCCGGCCACCACTGGCACGGTTGCCGCTGACGCGGTGAAGGTGGTCCGGGACAACACGGGTGAGGCGGACGCGGAGAAGAAGGACTTCACTTACACCTACGACACCAACGGCAACCTGCTGCAGATCACTGACACGCAGCCGGGCGCCAAGGTCAGCGACTACCTCGTCAGTTACAGCGGGCTGAACCAGGTGGCGAAGGTCGAGGAGAAGAAGGGCACCGCGCTGCTCAAGACCACGACGTACACCTACAACGAGAACGGCGCGCCGGTCACCCGGTCCTTTGACGATGCGGCGAACAAGGACGACCAGTTCTCGTCGTACACCTACGATGTCCGGGACCTGGTCGACGAGGTGAAGAACGGCAAGTCGTCCACGGACACCGCGCCGAAGATCGCGGGCTACACCCACACGGCCCGCGGTGAGACCGATGTGGAGACCAAGGCCAACGGCAACACCGTCGACTCCGACTACTACCTCGACGGACTGGTCTCGTCCCAGATCGAGAAGAAGTCCAACGGCACGCTGGTCTCGCAGCACGCGATGGAGTATTCGCCCAACGGTGACCGGATCAAGGACACCGCGAAGGTTCAGAACGCCGACAACCACGCGGCGTATCTGGAGAACGTATTCGCCTACACCTTCGACCCACTCGACCGGATCGCGAAGGTGGAGAAGAAGGACGCGGCCGGGGCGACCGTGCTGTCGACGGAGTCGTATACGCACGACCCGGCCGGCAACGTGGTCGCGCAGACGGTGGCCGGTCAGTCGACGAGCTACTCCTACGACCGCAACCGCCTGCTGACCGCGACCACCGGAGGCTCGACGGCGTCGTACACGTATGACCCGTTCGGTCGGCTGTCGCAGGTGTCGGCCGGCGGCAAGGTGATCGAGCGCAACACCTACGACGGCTACGACCGCATTATCAAGCACCGCCAACTGCAGGACGACGGCACCACCAAGACGACCGACACCAGCTTTGACGCCCTGGACCGCACCAGTTCGAAGGTCGAAGGCACCAAGACAACTAACTATTCCTACCTCGGCCTGTCCGGTGAGGTGCTGTCGGAAGAGGTAGCCGGCCAAGTCACCGCGTCCTACCAGTACTCGCCCTGGGGTTCGCGGCTGTCGCAGGTGAAGTTCAAGACCGACGGCACCACTGAGGACTCCTACTACGGCTACAACCCGCACAGCGACGTCGAGACGCTGACCTCCGAGGGCGGCGACACCCGCTCCACCTACGGCTACACCGCCTACGGCAAGAACGACGACGACCGCTTCACCGGTGCAGACAAGCCCGAAGCCCAAAACCCGGGCAAGGAGCCTTACAACGTCTACCGCTTCAACGCCAAACGCTGGGACCAGTCCTCCGAGTCCTACGACATGGGCTTCCGCGACTACTCCCCAGGCCTGAACCGCTTCCTCACCCGCGACGCCTACACCGGCGCCACGGCCGACCTCAACCTCGGCACCGACCCCTGGACCAGCAACCGCTACGCCTTCGCCGGCGGCAACCCCATCACCGGCGTAGAAATCGACGGCCACTACGCCATCGAGAAAGCCAGCGATCGGTTCGAACCCCACGAGACGCCGACGATCACATCACCGACCACGACCGGTGGCAGCACCACTCCGGTTCCGAACAATGTTGGTCAAGAGATCAACCAATCGATGGGCCTTCCGGCAGGAGCGAGCCCACAGCAACAGGCCATCATGATGGCCCAGATGGGCATCAACCCAACCATCGTCGGGTTCAAGCTCGGAGCCGAAGAGGCCGACAGAGCCGGCGTGGACGAAGCCATCGAACTGTTCGCCGATCTCTCAGGCACCACGGATGCCGCAGACTGTGCCTACGAGCACGACGCCAGGGCCTGCGGCATGACCGGAATGATGCTTTTCCCGTTTGGCAAGCTCGGAAAACTCGCCAAGGCGCTCCAAGCCCTCAAATACGCGGACGAAGCCGCCGGGGCCCATCGGCTGATCGGCGCGAACCGCGCGCACATCGACCCGAGGAAGCTCACCGAGTACGCCCTCAACCCCAACCATCCCGTCGGTGGTAACAAGGCGCGCGTGTTCGAGTCAGCCCTGGGTTTCAATCGTTCTAACGCCGACGACCTCATGGCTCAACTTCGTCAGGGAGTCATGGAGAACACCCCCATTCCTGGAAATGTCGATAAGTGGGGTACTCGGTTCACAGTGGACATTCCTGTCACGGGACCCGCTGGGTCTGGCGTCGTTCGGACTGGCTGGATCTACACGCCGGGATCGACCACTCCAAGTCTGAATACCCTGATGGTGCGATGACCGAGCACATCGAGCAGTTCGACACGGTGAGGATCCCCGCAGGGCTTCCGGAGCATGGCGTGCCAGAAGGCGCCCTGGCGGTCGTTCTAGAGGTGCACCGCGATCCGTACTTGGCGTACGAGATTGAGGTCGTCGACGCCGGCGGCCGGACCCTCTTTGCGGGGGCTGTTGATCCGGCCTGGGTCGAGCTCGTCGAGCACTCTGGCGACGGAGAGCGTTGAATGCGCGCGGCCAACTCGAGGAGCCTGCCGTGGTTCCTCCTGATCCGCCGCTTGGTGGTGGTGGTGGTGGTGCTGGTCCAGCCTGATCGTCGGCGGGGCCAGCCCCCTGCATGGTCTGACTGCGTCCGCCGCCCCGCTCTCCGCCGCGCAGATCTACGCCTACGACAGCCAGCACCTCCCCGTCGTTATATGCGACCACTACGACCGAGCGTAAGCCGCCCGGTTACCACCACACGCGGACCGCCAACGACGCCGTCGACCACCGGCCGCGCGGCGCGTTGGCGAGCGTGGATGAAGCTGCACCATTCCTCGGCGTCTCTCCCTATAACGTGCCGGCCGACGGGAAGTACACCGTCTACGTCCGGTACCCGGCCGTGACGGGGGCGTCCACCGCGGCGCCGTACTCGGTCAGTACTGGCGGTGCTCCTGTCAGCAAGCCGGTCAACCAGACGACAGGCGCTGGTACCTGGGTGAGCGTCGGCCAATACACCTTCGCCGAGGCGACCACAGGCTCAGTCTCGCTGACACCGGCCACCACCGGGACGGTTGTCGCCGACGCGGTGAAGGTGGTCCGGGACAACACGGGTGAGGCGGACGCGGAGAAGAAGGACTTCACTTACACCTACGACACCAACGGCAACCTGCTGCAGATCACTGACACGCAGCCGGGCGCCAAGGTCAGCGACTACCTCGTCAGTTACAGCGGGCTGAACCAGGTGGCGAAGGTCGAGGAGAAGAAGGGCACCGCGCTGCTCAAGACCACGACGTACACCTACAACGAGAACGGCGCGCCGGTCACCCGGTCCTTTGACGATGCGGCGAACAAGGACGACCAGTTCTCGTCGTACACCTACGATGTCCGGGACCTGGTCGACGAGGTGAAGAACGGCAAGTCGTCCACGGACACCGCGCCGAAGATCGCGGGCTACACCCACACGGCCCGCGGTGAGACCGATGTGGAGACCAAGGCCAACGGCAACACCGTCGACTCCGACTACTACCTCGACGGACTGGTCTCGTCCCAGATCGAGAAGAAGTCCAACGGCACGCTGGTCTCGCAGCACGCGATGGAGTATTCGCCCAACGGTGACCGGATCAAGGACACCGCGAAGGTTCAGAACGCCGACAACCACGCGGCGTATCTGGAGAACGTATTCGCCTACACCTTCGACCCACTCGACCGGATCGCGAAGGTGGAGAAGAAGGACGCGGCCGGGGCGACCGTGCTGTCGACGGAGTCGTATACGCACGACCCGGCCGGCAACGTGGTCGCGCAGACGGTGGCCGGTCAGTCGACGAGCTACTCCTACGACCGCAACCGCCTGCTGACCGCGACCACCGGAGGCTCGACGGCGTCGTACACGTATGACCCGTTCGGTCGGCTGTCGCAGGTGTCGGCCGGCGGCAAGGTGATCGAGCGCAACACCTACGACGGCTACGACCGCATTATCAAGCACCGCCAACTGCAGGACGACGGCACCACCAAGACGACCGACACCAGCTTTGACGCCCTGGACCGCACCAGTTCGAAGGTCGAAGGCACCAAGACAACTAACTATTCCTACCTCGGCCTGTCCGGTGAGGTGCTGTCGGAAGAGGTAGCCGGCCAAGTCACCGCGTCCTACCAGTACTCGCCCTGGGGTTCGCGGCTGTCGCAGGTGAAGTTCAAGACCGACGGCACCACTGAGGACTCCTACTACGGCTACAACCCGCACAGCGACGTCGAGACGCTGACCTCCGAGGGCGGCGACACCCGCTCCACCTACGGCTACACCGCCTACGGCAAGAACGACGACGACCGCTTCACCGGTGCAGACAAGCCCGAAGCCCAAAACCCGGGCAAGGAGCCTTACAACGTCTACCGCTTCAACGCCAAACGCTGGGACCAGTCCTCCGAGTCCTACGACATGGGCTTCCGCGACTACTCCCCAGGCCTGAACCGCTTCCTCACCCGCGACGCCTACAACGGCGCCACGGCCGACCTCAACCTTGGTCCCGACCCCTGGACCAGCAACCGCTACGCCTTCGCCGGCGGCAACCCCATCACCGGCATCGAACTCGACGGCCACTGTTTCGTGGCCGAAGACGAGTCGAGATGCGGCATGGAAGCGCACCGAACCGCCGGCAGCGGATCGACTGCTACCACCGGTCAGACCTCGCAAACAGAGCCTGATCAGTCGCCGGCAGATTGGCTACAGGATCACCCAGACTCTGGCGGGGACATCGACATCAATCGCGAGGCGTTCGGCAATGTCTTGAAAGACATTGGCTGGATGGGGCTCGGCGCGGTGGTCGCCGCCGCGGGCGGTAGTCTCACGGGTGGTGGCGTGACCGTTTGCGGCACCGGCCTTCTGTGTCCGGCAGGGGCAGTCGCCGTGGTCGGCGGAGTCGCCATCAGCGCAGCCGGCACAGCAGTTGCCTCGACCGGCGCGAGTCGCTTCGGGAACGACTGGGGTCGACTCTTCAACGAGACCAGCGGTTCGGCCTCGTCTGGTGCCTCGATCGATCCCTCGATCGGATCGATCCGGCCCTCGGAGCAAGCAACTGTCGGCCGTCTGGCCGGACGCTCCGAGTACTCGGGGCGAACGTTCTCCGCCAGCCCGCACGAAGGTGCCGACTTCCTCGACGATCTCGGCAGAACCTATGATGCGATGGGTGATGGCACAAAGGCTGTCTACTTCAAGGAAACTGACTTCCTTCGATCGATTGATCATCACCTCCGTAAGGGAAATGACTTCACGGTGATAGATATGACTGGTTACGCGCCCCCTCAGGTTGAATTGGTTTCAAATTATGTAACCGACTTCCGACGGCGGTCCAGCAGCAAATAGTGAGGGTGGGGTTCTGATGTCGGGGGGAATCTCATTTGACTCGCGCCACAGCTGGATGGTCTCCGGGTGGATCTTCGAGGCGCTGGTGGAGGAGGCCTCTGTCCATGCCGGCCCTCGCTCTGATGTGACGTACTGGCTGCAGGTCGGGCTTGCCAACAATCTCGTGGTACTTGAGCTGCGGGAACAGCAGTTGGCTGCTGACATGCTCGAGGCGCTGAGATCCGCTGCCGAGTCCGAGGTGTCCAAGATTTCGTCAGGGGAGCCAGCGGGGACCAAGGACGATCAGCTGTATCGCGGCGCGCTCCTGCGCCTTCTGGAGATGATCGAAACCTATCGGAACGGCTCGGCCGGAGGATCGTGAATGCTGGGCGTTGTGCGGGTGTGAGGTGGCGCCGGCACGTCGCGCGACGTACGGGCCAGCGACAGGACCGATTCCCGAGGTTCACCTCCTGTTCCAGTGATCAACGAGACCTGGAACTTCAAGGTGAGGGGAACCCCCGATCCGGCAGCGTCAACCCGAACACGCGGATACAACCCGGTAGTCTTCATCACCTGGAAGGTGCTCCTCGGCTCCGCACGACATGGTCCTAGACAAACACATCGTCGATGGTCAGGAGCATCTTTCAGTTCACCAACACAGCATCAGCACCAACAGCCGTGAAAGCACCGGGCTAGGGAGATCGACACGTTCGTAGGAACTCTCCTACTCACTGGGCCTGTGTTCTACCTACTCCGGTTTGTCCTGTTAACTGATTCTTCGAACCGATTGCGAGCTTCGTCAGGCCCGAGTTGGGTCAATCGGGTTAGTGCCTTGGGATCGGGCGATCCAGTGCGTCGAGGATCGCCTGTTGGTCGGGGCTGAGGGCGGGCGGGATCGTGGTGATGACGCTATTGATCTCGACGGTGGCTGAGCGAAGTGGCTTGAGGGTGCGCAGGAACCGTCGCAGCGATAGGCCGGTTCGGTTCTGCACGGTGCGGGACACTGCCAGCGCGGTGAACACGATGGTCAGGTGGGCCTCGATCGCGTCGCGGGTGCGGGCGAACATCGGCCGTGCACGCAGGTCGGTCTTGGACATCCGGAACGACTGCTCGACGTGGTTGAGTCGGCCTGGGGCGCGGTGTCGCGATTTCTCGCGGTCCGTTTCCCCAGGCCGCTCGCCGAACCCGCCGTGCGGCTCTCACCGCAACGGGCTCTCCATGGTCTCTGCCATCGGGCTGGTTCAGGCAGCGTCGGCCCAGGGGCTGGGGATGGTGTTGCCCCGGTAGCGATACCGACGGATCGGGATCGTGGCGGGGTTGAACAGTTCGATCCCGTCCGCGCTGATTGAGCGCCACCGTCCGGTGGGGTCGGTGAGCCAGCGACGGACGTCCTTCCACCTCCAGCGGTGCCGGGTTCGCATCATCCGCGCGATCCGCCACCAGGTGAACCGGTGGAGGTGTTCGAAGGCGCGTTGCGCGATGGCGTGCTTGAAGTAGTTGGACCAGCCGCGCGTGATCTGGTTGATCCGGATCAGCAGGGCCTGTAGGTCCCACTGCGACGTTCTGGGGGTCAGGGCACGAATCTTCGCCTCCATGGACCGCAACGGGGCCGGTCGGCGATGAAGGTGTAGACGTGCCACTTGCTGGCTCCTTGTTTGCGGCGCCACTGGATGTGGAACCCGAGGAAGTCGAGCCCCTCGCCCATGTGCACTATCCGGGTCTTCTCCTCCGAGAGGTTCAGACCGATTGGTGCGAGCACATCGGCGATCTGTTCGCGCAAGCCCTCGACGTGATCACGCTCACCGTTCACCAACACGACAAAGTCATCGGCATACCGGACGACTCGCCAGTTCGGTTCGCGGTGTCGGACCCGTTTTGCGCGTTGGACTTTGGTCGACATCCCTCCACTCGACAAGGCGGGTGCTTGGGGTAGGACGACCTTCTATCGTGGGGGGAACGTCGTCCCCAACCCGTTCGGATAGGGGCACATCTGATGCTTGAGATGCCAACGATCGAAGACCGGGCGTTGCCAGCTGTTTTCGACCGCCCGTTCTTCCTGAATCAATTCGTGTCGACCCACCAGTCCCTGCTTCTCCGGAGTCCGAAGGGCGACCTATTCGCGGACCGCGTTGACGTCCTCTTCAAGGGAGTGGTGGCGGTGAAGCTTGTTTCGAAGTTGCAGAACCTCACCGTCCGCGAGGCGAGTTCCGAGGAGGCGGCTAGCGTCGCTGCTGACTGCGGTGCCGAAGTCCTTGGCGGGAACGGCCTTCGAATCTTCATGCTCGATGGGGGGCCTTCTTCGGCTTATGTCGTGGCGTTGAGCATGTTCGCTTCCCGCGATCAGCGCCACGGCAGCAACCCCAGCCCGTTGCTATTCGATGTCGACGGAGAGCCGGTCCCAGACGAGGTGTTTCTTCGGTACGGGTAGTTCCCGCTCAGCTGAAGGAACGAGCCTCGACCAGCGATCAAATCGGGCGGCTGACTCTTCTGGCACTTGAGACCGACAACCGGATCGCGAAGGTGGAGAAGAAGGACGCGGCCGGCACGGCCGTGCTGTCGACGGAGTCCTACACCCACGACCCGGCGGGCAACGTGGTCGCCCAGACGGTGGCCGGTCAGTCCACGAGCTACTCCTACGACCGCAACCGGCTGCTGACCGCGACGACGGATGGTGCGACGGCGTCGTACACGTATGACCCGTTCGGTCGCCTGTCGCAGGTGTCGGCTGGCGGCAAGGTGATCGAGCGCAACACCTACGACGGCTACGACCGGATCATCAAGCACCGCCAGTTGCAGGATGACGGCACCACCAAGACGACCGACACCAGCTTCGACGCACTCGACCGCGCCAGTTCGAAGGTCGAGGGCACGAAGACCACGGACTACTCCTATCTCGGTCTGTCGGGGCGAGGTCCTGTCCGAGGAGGTGGCCGGCGAGATCACCGCGTCGTACCAGTACTCCCCGTGGGGCTCGCGCCTGTCGCAGGTCAAGTTCAAGGCAGACGGCACCTCCGAGGACTCGTTCTACGGCTACAACCCGCACAGCGACGTAGAAACCCTGACTTCGGACGCCGGGGACACCCGCTCGACGTACGGCTACACGGCATACGGCAAGAACGACGACGACCGCTTCACCGGCGTCGACAAGCCCGAAGCCCAAAATCCGGGCAAAGACCCGTACAACGTCTACCGCTTCAACGCGAAACGCTGGGACCAGTCATCGGAGTCCTACGACATGGGCTTCCGCGACTACTCCCCAGGCCTCAACCGCTTCCTCACCCGCGACACCTACAACGGCGCCCTCGCGGACCCCAACCTCGGCACCGACCCCTGGACCAGCAACCGCTACGCCTTCGCCGGCGGCAACCCCATCACCGGCGTAGAGATCGACGGCCACTACGCCATCGACGACGACGGCAATCCTCTGAAGCCCTTGTCACCACATAACGCCGCTCTGGTCGCGAGCGCTGTCGCGGTCAAGAAATGGCAAGCTGAGAATGACTTTCAAGGTGATGTAACAATGGACCTCGGTAAAGGCGACCGCAAGGCGAACAACGTGATCGGCGGGAAGAAGGATAACAGTGGCAAGGATGGAACCGCAGATCTGATCCTGACAGGCACGGGCAAGGACGCAGGAACAATCTATGTCTGGGAGGTCAAGCCCGCAGACGAGAAGGGCAGGACGAGGGGCCACCACAACTGAAGCGCTACATTGAGCAACTTCGAAAGATGCACCCAGATGCTCAAGTTCTGTACGGCGAGTACCTCGATGCGAAGGATTTCGTGTCCGCAGGGGGGTGGCCCGGCCGGGTGTGGTCCGAGGGCAAGGACCAGGAACCCAACGGGATGCGCTATTACGGCATGGGGTCACGGCCGAAAGAGCCGGCTGGGCCGACGATCGAGCCGAACGCCGAGTCTAGTGAGAAAGAGGAGGACCAGAGCGGGAGGAACTTGATCATCCCTACCCCACCGGACCTGACTAGGGAGATCGACACGTTCGTAGGAACTCTCCTACTCACTGGGGCCTGTGTTCTACCTACTCCGGTTTGTGCTGTTAACTGATTCCTCGAACCGATTGCGAGCTTCGTCAGGCAGTGCATCACCCTGGAGGCGCGGATGAGCAGGCTGAGTGATCCTTGTGGAGAGTCGGCGACGTGCCGTGGTGTCTGCCGAGTCACTGACAGCCGGCGATGCTGACAGGGCGGTGAGTTTGATGCTGGTGCTTATGAAAGGAACATACTGTGCAGCGCGGACATGATTGGCCGCAGATTCCTCCGGATCGTGAACACTGGCAGATGCGGAAGATCAAGGCCCATGTCGATGTGAACGTCGGCGACGACGCCAAGTTTGAGGAATTGGCCCGCTGGTGGCTGGATGAGCCGCGTTCACGGCTATTCAGCGATCTCCTCCGCCGGGTGGAGGAGGGTAAGGAGTGGATGCTAGCCACGGTTGGTCGCGTTCCGCCACTTGCGCGAGCTGCTTCGACGATCGACCTGTCTGGGTCGAATTTCGAAAAACTGCTGGCGTCGCTGCGATCGCGTGGAGAGCGGGCGACATGGCTCGTGGACGATCTATCGCTTGAGATCGCGTGCGGGGATTGCACGTCTGCTCGGGTGGAAATTGAAGTGTTTGACGAGGCGCCGGAGTGGGTGGAGTTCGAGATTACAGCGTCGTATCGGGTTGCCGACGACGCAGCGATACCCATTGAAGGGCAGCAGGGGTTGGTGGAACTGGTTGCAGAGTTTTGCCATAACGCCGCACCATCGTTCGGAAACATCGCGTCCGACAACTCAGGGAGTCTGACCGCGTTGGAGGCTTTGCTTCGCAGGCAGCGTCGCGACGCACTGGCACAGAGCGAGGCGGTGTTGCGTGGTTACTCATGGGTGACCGTGTGTCCGTCTGCGCTTGTCAAGCGGCTCGGTGGATCGAGCGCACTGGAGGCTTCGGGCGCTTTTGTCGAGGTGCGCTCGCTACGGAGCGGCGCATTGTTGAAAGCGACCGAGACATTCGAAGAGTACGACGATGAGGCGGTGATGCGAGTCTTCAAGTCGTTGGCGCCAGTCCTACCTGTTGGTGTGCCGCATAAGCCCCCTGCGCCATCCACGCGTAGAAGGATACGGCTGGTATACGAAGACGCGTCTATCTACCGATAGGTGAGCGCCTGAGGGAGGACTCTCGAACAGCTACGACCGGAACCGGTTGCTGACGGCATCCAGTAGCGGTTCGACGGCGTCGTACACCTATGACCCGTTCGGTCGCCTGTCGCAGGTGTCGTCGGCGGGCAAGGTGATCGAGCGGAACACCTACGACGGCTACGACCGGATCGTCAAGCACCGCCAGCTGCAGGACAGCGGCACCACGATGACGACGGAGACCAGCTTCGACGCCCTCGACCGGACCAGCTCGAAGGTCGAAGGCTCCAAGACCACGGAGTACAACTACCTGGGCCTGTCGGGTGAGGTGCTGTCCGAGGAGGTGGCCGGCCAGGTCACGGCCTCCTACCAGTACTCGCCGTGGGGTTCGCGGCTGTCGCGAGTGAAGTTCAAGCCGGACGGTGGCTCGGAGGACTCGTATTACGGCTACAACCCGCACAGCGATGTCGAGACGCTGACCTCCGAGGCCGGCGACACCCGCTCCACCTACGGCTACACGGCGTACGGCAAGAACGACGACGACCGCTTCACCGGCGTCGACAAACCCGAAGCAATCCCCGACACCAATCCAGGCAGGGTGCTTGTTCCGTTCGGACGGGAGGCCTACGCGGTCTATCAGATCAAGGGCAATGGCAACGCAGTTCTGAAGACGGTACTTGAGGCGAGATGAACTATCGAAAACCTTTCTGGATACTTGAGTCCGCCGATGAGATTCACTTCGCGCGGCAGATACTAAAGCGTCGATTTCCAGAGATGTATTCACTGTTGACCGATTCTCTCGAGCAAGCGGATCCCTTGGAGGTGGTTTACCCGGGGAACCCAGATGAGTACGGGGATGTGGTTAGGGAGATCATCGTGATGGCTGACCACGCGAACGGTGATCTTGGCCTACTCTCGCGAGAAGAAATAGATGCTTTGGTGAAGGAGGGCCTGAGTAGGTGTTTCGGTGAGGAGCCAGACGCCGGACGAGTCGAAATCGCGGTGGATCTGGTTCATCAAAGGACGCTGCGCAGGCAGGATTGATGGCTCTTCGATCTTGACCGGGCACGACACGCGGTCTCTGCCTGCGGGGTGGGGGCTCGTGGCCTCTGAAGACTGGCTGTTGTCGAGACAGTTCAGTAGTAGAGGCCACGAGCTTGAGCGACGAGTTCGCCGATCGGTGGTCGCTGACCTTTGCGCCCGGCGAACGCGGCGTCGACTTGAGCAAGCTCTTTGCCGTGGTCCTGGCAGACGCCGCAGCGGTTCTTTGTGATGGCTTCCTTCGAGACGAAATCGGCCTGGTAGGCGGTGGCCAACGAGCCGCAAGTGACCTGATGAGGGTGTTACTGAGGCGTCCGCCGAGTAGCGAAGCGGCCGCATTGTCGGTTCTCAGAGATACGCCTGGTGTGGCCGAGGCTGATACCGGGAGTGGATGAACACGCAGGCGCCGTCGTTCGAGTGAGGTGGGAAGCAACTTGCTGGTCGAGTACGGAGGGGCTTCTGGCTTGGCTCGGGTGGCGCGCGTGGATGGTCCGAGCAGGTGAAGATTGGAAGAGATCGGCAGTCTGAGAGGCTGACCTCCATGACCGACCCATCGGATCCGTCGGCTTTGGACGAGGCGCTGGACCGCCTGACCAGCACCTTCCGTGGGATGACCGCTGATGCCGACGAGGTCCAGTGCGAATGCCACTGGGGCAGCGAGGGGGAGCTAGCCAGCCTCAAGGTTCCCGACGTCGAGCTGGACCCTGACCTGCTAAGCCGTACCATGTGGGCCCCGGACTGGGACGACCAAGCATCCGTACTGCGCCGTGTGCTGCCCCAGCTCGCCGCCGCGATGGCCGACGGTTGCGTCGACGATTACGACCTGCCGCAACTGGGCGACTCGATCGCCAGGGGCAACTGGCAGCTATGGCCTGCCGACCAAGCAGCAGCCGTTCGCACCTTTCTGGAGGCGTGGTGGGCGCACTGTCTCACCTCAGCGGTCGCTCCGCCGGCCCACGAAGCGTTTGCCCTCTGCACTGAGGCGGCGGGCAGAGTCAACCCTTGGCTCGCGATCTGGGAGACGCTCGACCACCCCTTGGCCACCCAGCGTCTCGCCGAGTTGGTCGATGAGTGGGGCCTCACCCTGCTGTCAGACGACCTGCCCTGGCCAACCATTGACCGCAAGGAAGAAAAGCTCCGCGACCTGACCACCTGGCTGCTCGCCCATGGGCCGAGGCGCTTGGCCGGTCACGATCGCCTGCTCAACATCGTCAGCCGGCTCGCAATCGCAGGCCCTGCTCGGTGGGCCGACCCCGATTGGCCATTCCCCGCTTCCGGCTGGAAGACCTGACCAGCGCGCTCGCGCCAGCGCAGTACGCCGTCATCCGATAGTTTCGCGTGGCTTCGCTGTCGACTTCGACTTCCTCGACGGCCTGGTCGCCGCACAGATCGGGAAGAAGTCCAACGGCACTCTGGTCTCCAAACCTGCGATGGAGTACTTCGCCAACGGACACCGCTGCGAACCCGAAAGACCGGGCTGTACCCTGCAGGGCTGCTGTGTGACATCGTCGGCTGTCCGACCGTGTCATGAGCTCGAGTCCTGATCACCACGACGGTCAAGGGTGGAACGGGGTGTCCGTACCGAACGAACCGCTGACCTGCGTGGCGTTTCCGGGCTACCTCGAAGAGATCTTCCCTGACTATCTGGCGTGGTGATCAATCCTGACGGATCTCTCCGTACTGCCTATCCAAGGTAATGGCGATGGATGAATTTACGCTGCGCTGGCAGATGGGCCCGCCTGGCTCGGCGACCTTTGCTTGGAGCTTCCCACAAGAAACTGTCGAGATACACACGACCTACATCGGCGATGGTCTCGGTTCCGTATTGCAGGCAGCCATTGACCTGCAGATGGGATCAAGCTCGGCAATTGCTTTCCTGCCCGCCGAACCGGGAGCCACCTGCTTGTTCTTCGCAGGTGCGGAAACGAAAGTGTATCTGCAGATCGTTCATTTTGGCGATATGGAATCCGAGCGCCATCGCTGGAGCGGCGCAGCCTGCGGTGGCACGGTCGGATCAATGTCGGCCACTTTGTTCGCCAATCATTGCTCATGGCTGAGGATGTATTGGTAGAATGCGGGAGCGGTGACGCTTATTCTAAAGCGTGGCGTGGCGTCTCCTTTCCCATGGATAAACTGGAAATCCTCCGCGGATCGCCATGACAGGTACCAGGCACGGAAGATCCATCCTTGGGTGCTGGACCTTCGGCAACATCCGCTCCGCTACGGCTACTCGAGGCGAGATGGTGAACTATCGACAACCTTTCTGGACACTTGAATCCGCCGATGAGATCCATTTCGTGCGACAGATCCTGAAGCATCGATTTCCAGAGACGTACTCGCTGTTGACGGATGCTCTCGAGCATGCCGATCCTTTGGAGGTGGTTTACCCGGGGAACTCCGATGAATACGGGGATGTCGTAAGGGAGATCATCGTAATCGCCGATCGCGTGAACGGTGATCTTGGCGTTCTCTCGCGAAAGGAAATAGAGGCGCTGGTGAAAGTGGGGCTGAGTAGGTGCTTCGGTGAGGAGCCGGACGCCGGAAGAGTCGACAAGGCGGTGGATCTGGTTCATCGAGGGATGCCGCGCAGGTAGGAGTCGATCTGAGGCGGAATCCGTCAGGATGGGTCGGTCAGTGCTACGCGGCTACTCATGGATAACAGTTTGTGGGGGGAAGTTGGTCGCCAGAAGATCCATCCCTGGGGGCTGGATCTTCGGCAACATCCGCTCCACTACGGCTACTCGCCCTCGGACGGATGGATAGGATATGTCGTTCCAGTTTCACCTTTCTTGCCCCTTCGGGTTCGATCGCTCCGCCGCTGGCATCCGAGCCACTGGAGGATGACCACGATTACGACTACCTGGTGATGCAAGCCTGTCGCATCCTGTCTGATGCAGGTTGCAGGTTTCACATCGCAGGATTTGGTAGTGCGGATTGGGGTTTCGACGTGTCCTACGACATGGCGACATTTATTGAGCAGGTGCCGGATCTCATAGCTGGTTTGGAATCGAATGGCGTGGGTGAGGTTGATTCTATTCGCAAGGGATCGAGCGGACTGTCATTTTCAGGCGAATGGGGGAGTCGTATGAATTGCGCTGTCAATCCAGGACCTCGTGGCGTCCGTCACCGGATACTGAATATGAAGATCACGCCACTATTGAATCTATGCTGAATCGATTGGCCTTCGATTTCTCGACGAACCTGCAACGTGTGTATCATCAGCTATTGGTGACTTGGAGCCGTTTTCATTCTTGGCGGACTGCGCGCGAGGGAATGTGACCAAATCTGATTCGCCGGCCATGGGGCGAGCGTGTCCAGCGACCGCGCTACAACTAAAAGACGATTTCGCGAGAATGCTAGGCGGTAATTCGTGACACTCGTCGGTGTGTACGGAACCAGGCCGGACCTTCTGCCTCGGTCTATGGTTCGAGTGGTTCGTGCGGATCAGCAGAGTGATCGACGGCTGACTTGGGTTGGGCGGCCAGGCGTAGCGTTGCTGAACCTGGATCAGCACCTCCGGTACGAGCGTGAAAGCCTCAGCCGTTACCCGCGCAACCCCGACGGCACGATCGAGTGGGGCCCGGTGCCTGATGGGTTGGTGCTCAGCTCGATGGACTCGGATTCGGTCGAGCTGAGCACCGCAATCCAGCACGCTACCCCGAATGCTGGCAGCCTGATCTTCTTCTGGGGGAGCTTGGCGGTTCCGACTGTGGAGATGGGACTCGAATTCACCGTCACTCACCTGTCGGACATCACGGAATCCGTTCCAGAATTCTGGATCTATTCTCCCAGTGACCGAGTTGTGGTGGAGCTTTCGTTCTCTGGCGTAGTGACTGCGGCCAACATGCCCGTGGACATGGATGACCGGGGTACTGCGTAACGCCGTCTGACGGCAGCGCTCGCGGGAACGTCAGCGGAGGGCGGCGGCTCCTCGGAGTCGTCGCCCTCTTCCGGTGCGTCCGCCAGAGTGCCGAGTTGCTTCAAGCCGCTGGGTGCAAGTCACGGTAGTGATGCGTCGAGTCTGCCAAGACATACACGTTGCGGCGGGACGCCGACGAGTCGATCATCAAGGTCAGGGGAGCTCAAAGCCCCTGAAACGGCCTTTCGATTCGTCGAAGGGGCCGGTTCAGGTTCTGGCAAACGTTGGGGTCAATGGAGCCGAGGTAACGTTTAGTGATATTGCAGTTTATGTGTACTCGGCGGCCGGGTGGTTGCCGATTTTGAAGGAGAGCATGGGGCGAACTACCTGGGTCCGGATCTCGCTCCATGACCGGGTGGTGTTCCTGGTCAGGTCATCAACTTCGGTCGTGACGAGGATCGGAAGGTGGTGATCTCGAGGTCGATGTCCAACCTGCTGGGCTTCATCGCGTCGGAAGCCGAGGGGGCGAGTTCGTCGTCTCCTCGGTCCAGCCCGGCGGTCAGCCGGTACTGGCCCACCGGCGCGGCCGGCTCATCTCCGTCCTGTGCGACCTCGCGGAGTCTCGCGGGCCACTGCCATAGCCGATGACGCCGACCAGCGAGTCGATCGCATTGTCGGTTCTCAAGGACATGACTGAGAGGAGTAGTGCTGACTGATGGAGTTGTCCGGGCCTGATGTTGGGGCGTTGTTCGCGGAAGGGGCTCGGCATCGGTGGGTGGGTGGTCGGATCTCGCGGCTGGATGTGGTCCGAGTTCGGGATCTGGTAGTTCCCAGCGGGAGGCTTGTTGTTCGGGACCCGGCTGACTGGGTTCAGGATGATGCGGAGGAGATATAGCCGTTCACGGTGGTCGCGCGGCCCGGGGTTTGGCGGATCTCTTTCCGTCGTGCACTGGGACGAGTCGTCGAATCAGCGGGTGCCGCCGCCGATAGGCCGGCCGACGGCGGTGAAGGCCGAGTTGGGCGATGCCGACGTCCGGAGTTGGGAGCTCGGGTTGAGAGCCGGGGAACAGGCACCGGAGGACGACGCCGACGGCTTGCCCGGGTTCGGCCTCGATAGAGGACTGGGATGTCTGCTCGACGCGTCCGACCTCGGGTTTCTTCGTCGCTTGCAGCGGGATGACCTGGAGAGGCTGGATTCGATCCTGGATGCGGTCGGTCCTGACGGAGCCGAGATCATCACCGATCCGGAGATGGTCGGTGGACTTCTGATCGATCTGGAACTGCTGTCACACGGCCTTGGTACGGCCGTTTGAGACCAGAAGCGGTGGCTGGGGTTAGCGGTTGGTGATGGATGTTGCTTGGAGTAGGAGGGTGAACAGGCGTTCGGGGGCTTTGGCGTCGGGATCGAGGGCTTGGGTGCTCAGGGGTTGGTCAGCGGGGAGGCCGGCTGCTTGGGTCCAGAGGGCGAAGGAGGCTGCGGCCGCCGATGGGGTGATGCCGTCGTCGGGCATTTCGTAGCTGTTGACGGCCATGGACTTGGCGAGGGTGGCTTGCCAGGTCGCGCCCGCGGGCGTGGCGGCGGCGACGGGGCCGCAATCGCTGTCGAGGATGAGGGCAGCGAGCACCGGGCTGCCGGTCGCCTTGGCGAGGTGGACGGCGCCAGTCAGCGGGTCGTCCTCGGCGCCGGCGATCCAAGCTACTTGCCAGCCGTCCTGCAGCGGTTCGACCCGGGCGTAGTCGTCGCCGAAGATGGACAGTTCTGGCAGCGAGTCCAGCGGTACGTCGCTCTTGGCTGCTACGAGATAACCCCAGTAACCCATCGGGGGAGGCTAGCAGCTTCGGGTTCGGGGTGACGCGGCGTTCGGGAGGCGGGAGTTGGTCTCGGCTGGGTTAACTTGCGGGGGCAGATCACCCCACCGTTCTTCGGGTGGGGGTAGGGGTGGGTACCGTCGTCGAGTGCAGAAATGGCCTGGTCGTCCCTATCCACTCGGAGCCACGTATGACGGCTCCGGTACGAACTTCGCGGTGTTCTCGGAGGTTGCTGAGCGTGTCGACCTTGCGCTGATCGGTGACGACGGTTCCGAGCAGCTCGTCCAGCTTACCGAGGTTGACGGGTTCGTGTGGCACGCGTACCTGCCGGCGGTGCAGCCCGGGCAGCGGTACGGGTATCGCGTGCACGGGCCTTACAACCCCGCCGAGGGGTACCGGTGCAACCCGTCCAAGCTGCTGCTGGACCCGTACGCGAAGGCCATCGACGGGCAGGTGGACGGCGACGAGTCGCTGTTCAGCTACCGGTTCGCCAAGCCCACTGAGCTGAACACGATGGACAACCGCGAGCACACCATGCTCTCGGTCGTCACCAACCCGTTCTTCGACTGGGGCAACGACCGCCCGCCGGGTCACGCGTACCACGAGACGGTGATCTACGAGGCGCACGTCAAGGGCCTGACCAAGACCCACCCGGCGCTGCCGGAGGAGATCCGCGGCACGTACGCCGGGATCGGGCACCCGGCGATCATCGAGCACCTCAAGGAGCTCGGGGTGACCGCGATCGAGCTGATGCCGGTGCACCAGTTCGCCCAGGACGGGCACCTGCAGGAGCGGAACCTGTCGAACTACTGGGGCTACAACACGATCGGCTTCTTCTCCCCGCACAACGCCTACTCGTCGCTGGGTGGCCGGGGCCAGCAGGTGACCGAGTTCAAGACGATGGTCCAGGCGCTGCACGAGGCCGACATCGAGGTGATCCTCGACGTCGTCTACAACCACACTGCCGAGGGCAACGAGTTCGGCCCGACGCTGTCGTTCAAGGGCATCGACAACGCGGCGTACTACCGGCTGGTGGACTCGGACAAGACGCACTACTACGACACCACCGGCACGGGGAACAGCCTGCTGATGCGGCACCCGCACGTGCTGCAGCTGATCATGGACTCGCTGCGCTACTGGGTCACCGAGATGCACGTGGACGGATTCCGGTTCGATCTGGCGTCCACACTGGCCCGCCAGTTCCATGAGGTGGACCGGCTGTCGGCGTTCTTCGACCTGGTCCAGCAGGATCCGGTGGTGAGCCAGGTGAAGCTGATCGCCGAGCCGTGGGACGTCGGCGACGGCGGCTACCAGGTGGGCAACTTCCCGCCGCTGTGGACCGAGTGGAACGGCAAGTACCGCGACACCGTGCGCGACTTCTGGCGTGGCGAGAAGTACACGCTGGCCGAGTTCGGCTCCCGGCTGACCGGCTCGTCGGACCTGTACCGCGACGACAGCCGCCGCCCGCTGGCGAGCATCAACTTCGTCACCGCCCACGACGGCTTCACCCTGCGCGACCTGGTCTCCTACAACGAGAAGCACAACGAGGCCAACGGCGAGGGCGGCAACGACGGCGAGAGCCACAACCGCTCCTGGAACTGCGGTGCCGAGGGTGAGACCGACGATCCCGCCGTGCGTGCGCTGCGGTCCAAGCAGCAGCGCAACTTCCTGGCTACCTTGCTGATCTCGCAGGGTGTCCCGATGCTCGCCCACGGCGACGAGCTCGGCCGCACGCAGAGCGGCAACAACAACGTCTACTGCCAGGACAACGAGCTCGCCTGGGTGAACTGGGACCTTACGGAGGAGCAGCAGGACCTGCTGGAGTTCACCGGCGAACTGGTCCGGTTGCGCAACGAGCACCCGGTACTGCGGCGCCGCCGGTTCTTCCACGGCGACACGGGGGTCGACGGGCTGGGCGATCTGGTCTGGTTCACCCCCGACGGCCAGGAGATGCAGGACGGCGACTGGAGCCGGGACGACGCCCGCGCGGTGGCCGTGTTCCTCAACGGTGACGCCATCTCGGAGCCGGATCCGCGCGGAGAGCCGGTGGTGGACGACTCGTTCCTGATCCTGCTGAACAGCAACTACGAGCCGCAGGACTTCCTGCTGCCCACCAAGGAGTACGGCGACGCCTGGTCCGTGGTGGTGGACACCATCAGGCCGACCGGCCGTGCCAACGAGGAGGACCACCCCGCGGCGAGCACCATCCGGATCGAGGCCCACGGCATGCTGGTCCTCACCCGCCCCCGTCAGGCGACCGGATGACCGCGGTCCCGCAGGCGACGTACCGGCTGCAGTTACATGCCGGGTTCGGGTTCGACGACGCAGCCGAGGCTGTCTCGTACCTGCACAGCCTGGGGGTCTCGCACGCCTACCTGTCCCCGATCCTGCAGGCCGCGCCCGGTTCCACCCACGGGTACGACGTGGTCGACCACAGTAGGTTGTCGCACGCGGCGGGCGGGCGTCCCGCGTTCGAGCGACTCGCCGCCAAGCTCGCGGATCACCGGATGGGCGCGATCGCGGACGTAGTACCGAACCATGTCGCGGTGCCGACGCCCGCGCGGCTCAACAAGGCGCTGTGGTCCGTACTGCGGGACGGGCCGAGCTCGCCTTATGCGGAGTGGTTCGACGTCGACTGGGGCGCGGGGAACCAGCCGCTGCTGATGGCGGTGCTCGGCCACCGCATCGGCAAGGTGCTCGCGGACGGCGAGCTGTCGGTCGACGGCGACGTGCTGCGGTACTACGACCACGAGTTCCCGCTGCGACCGGGCACGGAGAACCTGCCGATCGCGGAACTCGTCACCGAGCAGTGGTACCGCCTGGCGCACTGGCGGGTCGCCGACGAGGAGCTGAACTACCGCCGCTTCTTCGACGTGGACACGCTGGCCGCCGTCCGGGTGGAGAACCAGGAGGTCTTCGAGGCCACCCACGCATTGTTGTTCTCCTTGCTGCACGAAGGAAAGCTCAACGGGTTCCGCATCGACCACCCGGACGGTCTCGCCGATCCGCGCGGCTACCTACGCCGGCTGGCCGAGCGAACGGGTGGTGCCTGGGTCGTGGTGGAGAAGATCCTCGAGGGCGAGGAGGAGCTGCCCGCCGACTGGCCCTGCGCCGGCACCACCGGGTACGACGCCCTCCTGCGTGTCGGCGGCCTGTTCGTCGACCCGTCGGGGGCGGCGCCGCTGTCCGCGTTCCACTCGGAACTCACCGGCGAGCCGGCCGACTTCGCCCCCGCCGTGGAGCAGGCCAAGCGCGAGGTGGTGAAGCACGGCCAGTACGCCGAGGTCCACCGGCTCGTGGAGCTCCTGGCCCGGATCTGCCAGGACGACGTGCGGCTGCGCGACCACACCCGCAGGGCCTTCCACGAGGTGGTTGTCGAGCTGCTGGTGAACTTCGACCGGTACCGCGCGTACGTAGTACCGGGTGAGCAGCCGGACCACACCGCGGTGGTGGCGATGGAGCATGCCACCGAGCTCGCCCGGCGTCACCTGGACGAGGAGCTGCAGGACACGCTCGAGCTGGTCCGGGACCTCCTGCTCGGCCGCGAAGCCGGTACTGCGAGCCGGATCGACGAGGACGCGCGGCACGAGCTGATCGTGCGGTTCCAGCAGACCTGCGGCCCGGTGATGGCGAAGGGGATCGAGGACACCGCCTTCTACCGGTGGTTCCGGCTCACGGCGCTCAACGAGGTCGGCGGCGACCCGGAGCACTTCGGGGTGTCGCCGGAGGAGTTCCACGCCTACGCGGCCCGGCTGAACGATCGCTGGCCGCGCACCATGACCACGCTCTCCACGCACGACACCAAGCGCTCCGAGGACGTCCGCGCCCGGCTGGCTGTCTTGTCGGAACAGCCGGGAGCCTGGACGGAGGCCGTCCGGCACTGGCGCGCGCTGTCCGCGGACTACCGGGACACTGCGCTCGACGGCAGCACGGAGTACCTGCTGTGGCAGACGCTGTTCGGCACCTGGGACCACGGCCCGCTCGCCGAGGACCGGCTGCAGGCCTACCTGCAGAAGGCGATCCGCGAGGCGAAGCGGCACACCAGCTGGACCTCGCCGGACTCGGAGTACGAGGAGTCCGTCGCCGCCTTCGCGACCGCAGTACTGGCCGACAAGAGCCTGCTGGATTCCGTACGCCGATTCGCCGACGCGCAGGCGGAGTTCGTCCGGGCGGCGACGCTCGGGCAGAAGCTCGTCCAGCTGACGATGCCGGGGGTTCCGGACGTCTACCAGGGCAGCGAATTCGTCGACCTGTCCCTGGTGGATCCCGACAACCGGCGGACGGTCGATTACCTGCGGCGGATCGAGCGGCTGACCCGGCTGGACGACGGCGCCAAACCGGACGGACTGTCCGACGAGAAGCTGCTGGTGACCTCGAGGGCTCTGCGGTTGCGTCGGCAGCAACCCGAAGCCTTCGCCGGGAGCTATACGCCGCTGCCGACCTCCAGTGGTCACGCTATCGCCTTCGCCCGGGGAGACTCGGTGGTGACGATCGCAACGCGGCTGCCGGTGGCACTGCATCGCTTGGGCGGTTGGGGTGACAGCACGGTCGTGCTGCCCGAGGGTGATTGGCGGGACGTGTTGACCGGCCGGTCCGTGGGTAGTGGAGCGGCTCGGATCCACGACCTGCTTGCGGATCTCCCAGTCGCGCTGCTGACCAGGAGTTGATGGATGCACACCTTTACCGTCTGGGCCCCAAACGCTTCTGCCGTCTCGCTGGTGTTGCGCAGCGGGGCTCTGAAGATGGCGGAGACCGACGACGGCGGGTGGTGGGAGCTCGAGGTGCCCGAAGCCGGCCACGGGACGGACTACGCGTTCTCTGTTGACGGCAGTGAGCCGATGCCCGATCCGCGGAGCCCCTGGCAGCCGGACGGCGTGCATGGCTCCAGCAGGGTCTTCGATACCGGGCTGCATGACTGGAGTGACGGCGGCTGGGCCGGCCGGGATGCGCGGGGCTCGGTGTTCTATGAGCTGCACATCGGCACGTTCACTCCCGAAGGCACGCTTGAAGCCGCCGCCGGTCACCTGGACTACCTGGTCGCGCTGGGCGTCGAGATGGTGTCGCTGATGCCGGTCGCTGCGTTCCCCGGTCGCCACGGCTGGGGGTACGACGGCGTCGACCTCTACGCGGTGCACGAGCCCTACGGCGGGCCGGAAGCGCTGCAGGGGTTTGTGGATCGTTGCCACTCGGTGGGGCTGGCGGTGTGCCTGGACGTGGTCTACAACCACCTCGGCCCGAGCGGGAACTACCTGGGCTCGTTCGGCCCGTACTTCACCTCCCGGCACACCACGCCTTGGGGCCCGGCGGTGAACCTCGACGACACTGGCAGCTTTGAGGTGCGCCGGTGGATCTGCAACAACGCTCTGCGCTGGTTCCGGGAGTTCCACCTCGACGCGTTGCGCCTGGACGCAGTACACGCGTTGGCTGATGACAGCCCGAAGCACCTGCTGGCTCAGCTGTCCGAGGAGACGGCTGCACTGTCGGCTTCACTCGGGCGCCCGTTGGGGTTGGTGGCCGAGTCGGATCTGAACGACCCGCGCATGGTCGAGCCGGTGGCCGAGGGCGGGCTCGGGATGACCGCGCAGTGGAGCGACGACTTCCACCACGCGCTGCACACCCTGCTGACCGGGGAGCGAGCCGGGTACTACGTGGACTTCGGCGAGCCGGCGGTCTTCGCGAAGACGCTGCGCGAGGTGTTCCTGCACGACGGGTCGTACTCGACCTTCCGCGGCAAGGACTGGGGCCGGCCGGTGGATCCCGGGCGGCATCGCGGCGGGGAATTCCTCGTCTACACCTCGAACCACGACCAGGTCGGCAACCGCGCGCTCGGCGACCGGCCGCACCTCACCCCCGGCCAGTTGGCGATCGGCGCCGCGCTGGTGCTCACCTCGCCGTACACGCCGATGCTGTTCATGGGCGAGGAGTGGGGAGCCTCCACGCCGTGGCGGTACTTCACGGATCACGGCGAGCCCGAACTGGCCGAGGCCGTCCGGACCGGCCGTCGCCGCGAGTTCGCGGCGTACGGATGGGACGCCGAGGACATCCCCGACCCGCAGGACCCGGCGACCTGGCGGAGCTCGGTGCTGGACTGGGCCGAGGTCGACGAGCCGCCGCATCGCGAACTGCTTGCCTGGTACCGCGATCTGCTGGCGCTGCGGGCCCGGAGCGAGGACCTGCGCGAGGATCGTTTGGCGTCGGCGGAGATCTCGTACGACGGGGACGGCTCGTGGTTGGTGGTCCGCCGAGGGGCGCTGCGAGTGGTGGTGAACCTCGATCCGGCCGAGCTGGTGGTGCCGCTGGACGGCGTACCGGCGTACCAGGTGATGGCGTTCGGCGCGGCCGAGATCGTCACCGAGGGTGTCCGGATTGCCGGGCACGGGGTGGGCGTTTTCGCCTCCTGAGTTCTTCCGCGTTGTGAAGAAAGTCCGCCGTAATCTGGCCGGAATGCCTTTGCCATCAAAAAGCCTGGACAAAGCGGACGAATACCGGTCGAAGAGTCCGTTTGTCGGAGGGTAGTTGAAGAATCGCTTGTGCGAGTGGCCCCCAGTGACGGACTGTTGAGAGCCAGCAGGGGTAGTAGCCGGGGGGAAGACCGGGAGGAGATCGATGACAGTCGGAGGCGTCGACACCTACTACGACTACGAAGAGAAGCAGTGGAAGAGCAGGAGGCTGGGTGGCGGCCCGATCCGTCGTGGCCCGGTCTGCCCAGCGCCACGGACCACGGACCACCAGCAGACCGAGCGGCGAGCCGCCGGCCGCGATCACACCACCAGCAAGGACGACAAGGTCCTCAGCTGACCAGCCGCCAAGCCCGCGACCCCCGAGCCGGCCAGTCCCGCCAGACCTGACCGCCGACGGAACTCGCACCCGACGACTCCTATTCGTAGCCAGAGCCGCGCCCGGGTAGCCACCCGCACCCGGGCGCAGCGCTGCGCGCTTCACAAGCCTCAGTCGCCGACGGCGGCCACTATGGTGGCGATCTCCCGCTCCCGCAGTGATCCGTGTCCGCGATGACATTTTGATGACATCAGAGGACCGGGCGTGCGGTTACTCCCTCGCCATGAAGCGGTTGAAGACCTCCCTGGTCATGAAGCCGAGTTGCGCCTGCTTCGTCGATCCGTCGTGCTGGGCGATGGCGACCTGCGCGCCGAGGGTGAAGCCGGTTCGCTTCAGCCGGGCAACGGCCTTGTCGTTGCGCGCATCGGGTTCGGCCACCAGCCGCGGATGTCCGAGGTGGTTCAACAGGAAGGACCCGAGGACTCCCAGCAGATCCTCGGTGAAGCCCCGACGCCAGTCGCCCGGGGCAATGAGCAGGTGCGAGCCGATGTCGCCCACCCGTACGTCGTACACCTCGCCGACAGGATCCGCCTGCGGGTCATAGGTCTGGAACAACGCGACCGGCTGATCATCCAGGTGGACCAGGTAGACGTGGTGGGTGGGTAACGAGTCGAGGAACTCGTAGATGCCGAGCACCTCGTCGCGCGACTTGCCGGTCATTCCCCAGAAACGGGCGCGTTCGGCGGAGACCCAGCTGTGAATCAGGTCGAGGTCCCGCTGCGGTTCAACCGGTACGACGCGGACCGTGCCGAAGCCGTCCACCACCTGCTCGAACGTATCGTCCTCGGCGGTGAGCTTGTCCCAGTCGGTCTCGATCGCTGCGAGTTCGCCGCGCAACCAGAGCGGCAACTGGTCGTGATGGTGCGGATCCCCCAGTACTCCGGACGCGCCGAGCGGCACGATCCACTGACTGGCGGAGCGGTCGCCGAGGTCCCACGCATAACGGGCGGCAGCCGCTCTGATGCAGACGTCGGTGAACCCCGGCATGCTCGAGGTGGACATCACGCAGTGGTGGTCGCCGGACAACGCCAGCTCGAAGCTCTCCTCGTCCGCGGCGAACACCGGCCCTCTCAGCGCATGCAGCGGAGCGAGGTGGTGAGTGTCTCCCCAAGGTCCTCGGAGTTTGCGGGATGCCACCTCCTCGAGCGCCTCCTTGATCAGCCAGATGACGTTGACGTCCGGCAGCAGGTCGGTGGTGAGCAGATTCTCCAGCGCGAACGACGTGTGGGTCAGCGTGTCGAGCCACGGCAGGAAGAGCTCGGAGCAGTCGACATCCTCGTCGAGGACGGCAAGTCTGGGGTGCTCGGCCAGCCGGCGGATGAGCGCCTTCCGGACTGCCGCGTAGCTGGAGGCAACGTTGCTGGAGGCATCCATCCGGCGATCCCAGGCGAGCAACTGCTCGCGCAAGGCGGTTGCCTCCGGCGACAGTTCTTCCAACGCTGCCAGGAGATCCAGGATCAGTCCCGCCGATCCGAGCCAGGTGTCGCTGTGGATCGAAGGCATCTCGGCAACGGTCCAGTCGGACCTTTCGTCGAGTAGTTGCCTGATCCGCCGAGATCGGAACGGTGCGGCGAAGTCCACGCCCAGCGGCTCGGCCAACTCGCGCGCGTTCGCCATCACCGCGACACCGTCGACCTCGGCGCGCGGCATGGGCTCGTGCCAGCCCTGCCACTGGTGATCCGCTTCCCAGGCCGGTACGACGCGTTGCCAGTTGTCCGGGTGGCGTCGTGGCACCACCCCGGCGGTCCGGTGCAGGAGTCCGCCGGAGGTGTCGGCCGCCATCACGACGTTGACGGGCTCCATCCAGGGATCGAAGGCCGCGTCCACGTCGGCGACAGTGGTTGCCTTGAGCAACGCGGGGAGCGTCTCGAAACCGATGCGTCCGGTCACCCGCGGCGGATACCGCAGACTGATCGCCTGGCTCTGGCCGGGTCCGCCGATGATCACCGGGCCGCGGTCGGTCTCGATCACCTCGATCTCCACGGACTCGGCCCCCGAGACCTCGACCACCTCGGTGTGCCGCGTCGCCCGCTGCCAGCCATCCGGCCCGAGCGCCTCGACCCCGGACTCGCTGCCCGATCCGGTCCGCCGGAGTTGCTCGTTGAACAGGTCCTGGTAGTCCGCCATCGCGTTGGTGATCGCCCAGGCCACGCCGCCGGTGTGCCCGAAGTGCGCCATCCCGGGGATGCCCGGAACCGCCAGACCGACGACGTCGTACTCCGGGCAGGCCAGCCGGAGTTGCTGGTAGACGCCCGGGCTCTCGATGTAGCGATGCGGGTCGCCCGCGACGATCGGAGTACCGGTCGCGGTGCGGTCGCCGGAGATGAGCCAGCCGTTGCTGCCCGCAGTACGCGGGCCTTCGGAGTTGAAGAGGTCGATCGCCGCATCGCCGAGGTGGCGGACGACGTGCTCGCGCCAGAGCTTGGTCGGGAACCCGGCGAACAGCACGTGCACGGCCAGCCAGATCCCGACCGGCGCCCACGGCTCCCACTCCTGCAGGGTGAGCCCCGTGGCGGCGAACTCGGGCGCCCGCCGAGCGCCGCCTGGCAGACCGTGGTTCACGCCTGCCACGTACGCCGAGATCCACTCGCGGGTGTCGTCGTCGAGGTTCTGGTAGCAGCGTTGCGCCGTGTCGTCGAGGCGGGCCTGACGCGCGAACACGTCCCAGCCGAGCGCTTCGGGTCCGAGGAAGGTGGCACTGGTGCCGAGGAAGCGGCGTCGCTCCAGCTCGATCTGCCAGGCACGGTCGGCCGCCGCGTTGCGGCCCTGGAGATAGGCGAGTGCGAGCGGGTCGCCGGCCCTCAAGTGCGGTACACCCCAGGCGTCCCTGAAGACCTTGGCGTTCACTCTCGTCATCCTGCTTTCAGTTAGGTTAGGCTGCGCTAACTTCTAGGTCGGATACTTCCGCCGCAACGAGGCAATCATCCAGGAGGAGGCAGCAGTGGGGCGTGGTTGGGAGGGTGTGGTTCTCAAGCTGTTCGGCGGCAAGGACTTCGTGTTCACCGTGACGGGCGCCGAGCAGGTCACCGAGCGCTACCGGCGGGTGCACATCACCGACGGCGGCATGCTGGAGTCGACCGGCGTACACGACTCCGACCACGAACTGCCGCTGCGCCTGGACCCGGAGCATGACGACCTCCGCACGGTCTCGCGCAAGGACGGCCAACTGGTCACCGAGGTCAAGGCGACCCTGCCCGACCTGATCGAAGACGCCGCCAACACCTTCGTCTGGATCGCCTGCGACACCGCCAATACCCGCGCCCTCACCTCCTACGCCCTCAAAGAACTGGCGATCCCCAAAACCCGAATCCACTCCCTCGGCTACTGGCGAGCCGCCTGACCCGTACCGCGCATCGGCCCGAGCTGTACTGCGGTTGCCGGCGCGGTCCGACTGTGCGGAGGTAATTGGTGGGCGGTGGGTGGGAGTGGGCGTTAGCGTGGCGGGATGATTCGTGTGCTCGACCTGGCCGATCCCGAGACCGCCAAGCGGGTGCTCGTCGTGCAGCACCTGGCGTACGCGGTCGAGGCGGAACTGATCGGCTTCGACGGCATCCCGCCGCTGCAGGAGGACCTGGACGGGCTGATGGCGTCCACCGAGCACTGGCTCGGCCGCTACGACGGCGACACCCTGGTCGCGGCCGTCGCCTACGAGTTCCCCGACGAGTCGACGGTCGAGATCAGCCGTCTCGTGGTCGACCCGGCCCACGCCCGCCGAGGTCACGGCCGCGCCCTCCTCGACCACCTGGACGAGCTCGAACCCCGTCCCACCTCCCTCGTCTCCACAGGCAGCGCCAACCACCCAGCCACCACCCTCTACCTCTCCCGCGGCTACACCGAGACCGGCCGGACCACCATCGCCCCCGGAGTACAGGTCACCCACTTCAGCCGGACGCGCTAAGAACCAAAGGCCTCCAGGGCTCGGATTTTGTTGGTTACGTCCAGGGCGGCGACCTTGTAGGCCTCGGAGAGGGTGGGGTAGTTGAGGACGGTGTCGACGAGGTAGTCGACGGTGCCGCCGCAGCCCATGATGGCCTGGCCGATGTGGACCAGGTCGGTGGCGTTGGTGCCGAAGACGTGGACGCCGAGCAGGGTGCGGTCCTCGGTGGAGACCAGGAGCTTGAGCATGCCGTACGTGTCGCCCAGGATCTGGCCGCGGGCGAGTTCGCGGTAGCGGGAGACGCCGACCTCGTACGGGACCGAGGAGCGAGTCAGCTCCTCCTCGGTGGCGCCGCAGTAGGAGACTTCGGGGATCGTGTAGATGCCGATCGGCTGCAGCCCGGCCAGCTCGCGCGCCGGTTCGCCGAAGGCGTGGTACGCCGCGAGGCGGCCCTGGTCCATGCTGTTCGCGGCGAGCGCGGGGAATCCGATTACATCGCCGACCGCGTAGATGTGCTCGACGGTGGTCCGGTAGTGCTCGTCCACCTTGATCCGGCCGCGGGAATCCGCCTCGAGGCCGGCGGCGGTCAGGTTCAGCTCGTCGGTGACGCCCTGGCGGCCGGCGGAGTACATCACCATCTCCGCGGGGATCCGTTTGCCGCTGGCGAGTGATGTCACTGTGCCGCGCGCGGAGACCTCGACCCGCTCGACCTCCTCGCCGAACCGGAAGGTGACCGCCTGGTCGCGCAGGTGGAACTTGAGCGACTCGACCACCTCGGGGTCGCAGAACTCCAGCATCCGGTCGCGCTTCTCCACCACCGTCACCCGGGTGCCGAGCGCGGCGAACATCGACGCGTACTCGATCCCGATCACGCCGGCGCCGACCACCACCATCGAGGTCGGCACCTTCTCCAGCTTGAGGATGGCGTCGGAGTCGAGCACGTACTGGTCGTCGAACTCGATCTCCGGCGGCCGCGCGGGCCTGGTCCCGGTCGCGATCACCACCTTGTCCGCGGTGATCGTGCTGGACTCGCCGCGGCCGGTCCCGATCACCCTGACCGTGTGCGGATCGAGGAAACTCGCCGTGCCCTGCAGGAGCTCGACATGGTTGCGCAGGAGTTGCGCACGCACCACCTCGACCTCCCGGCCCACGACGTGCTGGGTCCGGGCCATCAGGTCGGCGATGGTGATGTCGGACTTCACCCGGTAGCTCGCGCCGTACAGGTCGCGCAGGGCCATGCCGGTCAGGTATAGCACGGCCTCGCGCAGGGTCTTCGACGGAATGGTCCCGGTGTTCACGCAGACGCCGCCGAGCATCGAGCCGCGCTCGACCACCGCGACCTTGCGCCCCAGTTTGGCCCCCGCGATCGCAGCCTTCTGCCCACCGGGACCCGAACCGATCACCACCAGGTCGTAGTCGAACATGACGTCTCCCCACCGCAGGCACTGGAACCAGCCCCCTCAGGCTCCCCGGGCGGGGAGCCCACTGGCAAGGCACTCAGAAGGAATCCTCAAGGAACTCCTGCTGACCCGGCGTAGCGATCCCGGCGAGGCCCGGGCCACGGTGACGAGGTCAACCGCGAGCGCGGAGCTGCTCGAAGCCGTAGTACACGGCGAGCAGGAACTGCACCAGCAAGGTCAACGGCGCGGAGATGAAGGACAACCCGATCGCGGCGGCGTAGAGGACCGTGCCCACCGAGTACCGCAGTACGGACCGGCGCAGCTGCGAACGGTTCAGGTCGTGGTCGACGAGATGGTTTCGCAGCACGTACCACCACATGCTGCTGAAGGCGATCGCGGCCAGCGTGAGGTTGGTGCTGTAGACGGCCGCCGCGACGTGCGCGTTGAACGAGTCGTCCTGCAGGTACTCGGCGAACAGGCTGGTCGGGAAGGGCAGCAGCGCAGTCCAGAGCAACAACCCCAGATTCAGGAACATCAACCCGCGGTCGGCCCGCTGGATCTGCCGGAACATCGAGTGGTGGTTGACCCACATGATGCCGATGATCGCGAAGCTGGTCAGGTAGGCGGCGAACTGCGGCCACTCGTGCAGCAGCGCGGGCCAGAGCTCCTCACCGGGCTCCAGCTCGGGAACGTGCAGCTCGAGCACGAGCAAGGTGATCGCGATCGCGAAGACGCCGTCGCTGAACGCCTCGATCCGTGACGTGTCGGTGAGGTCGGACTGGGTGGCGCCGGACTGGGTGGTCACGCCGCGAGTGTCGCACCGCGGGGGCCGCCCCGCGATCCTCGTTCGCCACTGGCTGAACGTGGAGTCCGGCGGGGCGGCCCGGACTCAGGTCACCCCAGGCTCAGCGCGGTCCACGAGATCGGTGGCAGGGTGACGGTCAAGGTCCCGTCTTCCAGCTTCACCGACTCGTTCGGCCGCGGGGTCACCCGGTCGGGGTGTTCGGCGGAGTTCACGGCCAGCCGGTCGTCGCCGTACATGCTCAGCGCTTCCAGTACCTCGGTGACCGGCGTTCGGCTGGTGTCCACGGTGACCTCGACTGCTTCGTCCACCGAGCGGTTGACCAGGAAGACCGCGAGCTTGCCCTCGTCGTACGTCGCGACCGCGTCGACGGCCGGGACCTCCCCGAACTTCTCGGTGGAGACGAGCGGCGAGGACGTCTCGACCCGCAGTACGGAGCCGGCGGCGAGGCGGGACGTGATCGCGAAGGGGTGGAAGGTGGGCTGGCGCCAGGCCGGGCCGTCGGGCTCGGTCATGATCGGGGCGATCACGTTCGCCAGTTGCGCGAGGCAAGCAACAGTCACCCGGTCGCTGTGCCGGAGCAACGAGATCAGCAGGTTGCCGACGACAACCGCATCAGTGAGGTTGTACTCGTCCTCGATCCGCCGCGGCGCCACCTCCCACTGGTCGCCCGGGCCGTCGGTCAGCCGCGAGCGGTCCTTGTACCAGACGTTCCACTCGTCGAAGGAGATGTCGATCCGCTTGCGGCTCTTCAGCTCCGCGCCGACGTGGTCCGCGCTCGCGACCACCGAGTCGATGAAGCGATCCATGTCCACGGCCGACGCCAGGAACGACGCCACGTCACCGCCGTCGTCGCCGTAGTACGCGTGGCAGGAGATGTGGTCGACCAGGTCGTAGCACTCGCGGAGCACCTCACGCTCCCAGCTGCCGAAGGTCGGCATCCCGGAGCCGGAGGAGCCGCAGGCCACGAGTTCCAGGTCGGGCTCGACCATCCGCATCGCCCGGGCGGTCTCTGCCGCGAGCCGCCCGTACTCGGCCGCGGTCTTGTGCCCGATCTGCCACGGCCCGTCCAGCTCGTTGCCCAGGCACCACATCTTGATCCCGTACGGCGAACCGGCGCCATGTTCGGCGCGCAGGTCGGACCACGCGGTGCCACCCGGGTGGTTCGCGTACTCCTGCAGGTCGAGCGCCTCCTGTACGCCGCGCGTGCCGAGGTTGATCGCCATCATCGGCTCGACCCCGGCCTTGGCGCACCAGCGGACGAACCCGTCGAGGCCGAACTGGTTCGTCTCGATGCTGTGCCAGGCGAGCTCGAGCCGCCGGGGCCGGTCCTCCCGTGGTCCGACGCCGTCCTCCCAGCGATAACCGGAGACGAAGTTGCCGCCGGGGTACCGGACCAGGGAGACGCCGAGCTCGCGGGTCAGCTCCAGCACGTCATTGCGGAAGCCGTCCTCGTCGGCGGTCGCGTGGCCGGGCTCGTAGATCCCGGTGTAGACGCAGCGGCCCATGTGTTCCACGAAGGTGCCGAAGGTCCGGCGGTTGACCGGGGCGACGGTGAAGGCGGGGTCGAGGACGAGTGAGGCAGAGGTCACGAGGTGGCTCCTGTCGGTGTCTTCTGGGAAGAGTTCAGCCCTTGATGCCGGCATCGCCGACACCGCGGACCACGTGGCGTTGGAAGAGGGCATAGACGACGAGCAGCGGGAGTCCGCCCAGGACGGCCGAGGCCATGATCTGGGCGTAGCGCAGGCCGTAGGAGCCCTGCACGTTGGCGAGGCCGACCGGGATCGTCATCATCGACGGGTCGGTGGTCACGATGAACGGCCAGAGGAAGTTGTTCCAGGCGCCGATGAAGGTGAAGATGCCGACGGCGACGAGGATCGGGCGCGACATCGGCACCATCACCGACCAGACGATCCGCAGCCGGGTCGCACCGTCCACCCGGGCCGCGTCCTCGTAGTCCCGCGAGACGCCGTCGAAGAACTTCTTCAGCACGAACACCATCACCGGCGCGACCACCTGCGGCAGCACCACACCCCAGTAGGTGTCTACCAGGCCGAGGCTGGTCATCTCCTGGAACAGCGGCACGATCAGCACCTGCGGCGGCACCAGGATCCCCGCGATCAGCAGACCGAACAGCACCCGCCGCCCGGGGAACGTAGTACGGGAGAAGCCGTAGGCGGCGAGGACGGAGACCAGCAGGGTCAGGGCGGTCACCAGGACCGCCACGATCGTGCTGTTCAGGAACCAGCGCAGGATCGAGCCCTGGTCGAGCACCAGCCGGTACGCTTCGGCGCTGGGTGCCGTCGGCAACCAGGTGATCGGCGTCCGGGTCGTCTCCGGCTCCGGCTTCAGCGATGTGTCGATGGCCCACAGCAACGGGACCAGCCAGAGGATCGCCAGCAGCACCGCGCCGACGGCGATCGCGACCTTCGGGTAGGTGAACCGAGGCTCCACCGGTCCGCCGGCCTTGTTGGGTTTTGTTGCCCGGGGCAACGCGAGAGTGGTCATCGGCCGGCCTCCTTGCGGCTGGAGAACAGCTTGAACTGGGCCACCGAGACGATCACGATGACGACGAAGAACATGTACGAGATCGCGGACGCGTAGCCGATCCGGTAGCTGGTGAAGCCGCTCTCGTAGATGTACTGGATGATCGGCCGGGTCGCGTAGTTCGGACCACCGTCGGTCATCAGGTAGATCTGGTCGAAGATCTTCAGCGACGCGACCAGTTGCAGCACGACGATCAGGCCGGTGGTCCGGCTCATCAGCGGCAGGGTGATCCGGAAGAGCTTCTGCCGGCCGTTCGCGCCGTCGATCGCGGCGGCCTCGTAGACCTGGTCGGGGATCCCTTGCAGAGCGGCGAGGTAGAGCAGGAAGTTGAACCCCACGGTCCACCAGACCGTGGTGATCACAACGGCCAGCATCGCCCGGTTCTCGTCGTTCAGCCAGTCGATCTCCGCGAACCCGCCGGCGGTGAGCAGCCCGTTGACCAGGCCGAAGCCGGGCTGGTAGATCCACACCCAGATCAGCGTGACCACCGTCGCCGGCAGCACGAACGGCGCGAAGTACGAGAATCTCAGCAGCCAGCCGAGCAGCCCTTTGCGGTTGGCGAGCAGAGCCATCACCAGGGCGATGATCACCAGCGGCGGCGTGCTCATCGCGGTGAAGACGAGGGTGTTCTTCAGCGAGTCCCAGACCGCGGGATCGCCGAACATGTCGCGCCAGTTCTGCAGGCCGAGGAACTCCTGCTTCACCCCGGCGAGACTGGTGTTGAAGAAGCTGTTCCAGAGGCCGGAGAACGTCGGCCAGAGCAGGAAGAACGCGAACAGCACGCCGAACGGCGCGACGAAGAACAACCCGCCCCACTTCTCCGTGAACGGCTTCCCGTTGCCGGGTGGGCGGGCCCGGCGCTCGGCGTCCGGCGTACCGGTTTGGTCTCGGGTCGGTGTCTGCACGGCCATCGGGTCACTCCTGTCAGACCGGGGAGGGGGTGTCGAGCAGCTTCTGGGTGGCGGCCTTGAACTGGTCGAGCGCCTGGCGTGGCGTCGTCCGGCCCGAGAAGACCCCCGCGAAAGCAGCCCCCGCTTCGTTCTGCAACTGCGCACCCGAGCCGCTGAACCACGCGTCCGGGTCGAACAGCACGTCCGGCGCGACCGAGCGGTACTCGGCCTGCGGCTTGAGGTTCAGGTACTCCTGGCTCGCGACCACCGGCTGGTACGCCGGGATGTGGCCGCCCGCCGCCCATTCGGCGCTGTGCTTGAGCATCCAGGCGATGTACTCGGCCGTGGCCGCGGTGTCGTCGGAGTTCCTCGAGGCCTGGTGCGGCATCACGAACGTGTGCGCGTCGCCGGCGTACTTCGGGACTTCGTACACGACCGGGAACGGCGCCATGCTGAACGGCATCTTCGCGGTCTGGTAGGTGGTGACCTCCCACTCCCCGTTGAAGCTCAGCCCGGCGTCGCCGTTGGTGAACTGCGCGACCAGCGACGGATAGTCGGAGGACTTCGGCGTCAACCCGTCGGCGGCGAGTTTCCCCATCAACTGCAAGGCTTCCAGCGCCTTCGCGTCGTCGAGGACCAATCGCGTGCCGGTCTCGTCGAAGAACTCGCCTTCGAGTTGGCCGTACAGGGTCCACCACAGGCGCCACGGGTTGGTCGTCTCGACCGACGCGGCGAACTTGCCGGTCGTCTCCTTGACCGCCTGGAGCATCTCGAGGAACGCGTCGACACCCTTGACCGGTTTGATCCGGTTGTCCGGCCCGAGCAGTCCGGCCTTCTTGCAGATCTCCAGGTTGTAGTAGAGGACGAACGGATGCTGGTCCAGCGGTACGGCGTACAGGGTGCCGTCGACCAGGCAGCGCTTCCAGGTCTCGGGCAGAAAGTCCTGCTCGGTGATGCCGGCCTTGGCGAGCAGGTCGACCGGGATCGGGTCGAGCATCGTGGTCGGGCTGAACCCCTTCAGGCGCGACAGGTGCAGGGTCGCGACCTCCGGGGCCCGTCCACCGGCCGCGGACATCGCGAGCTTGGTGTAGAACGGCGGACCCCAGGCGAGCGTGTGCGCCTCGAACGCGATGTCCTTGTGCTCGGCAACGAACTTGTCGTGGATCTGCAGCAGCCGGGCGCCGTCACCACCGCCGAACAGGTTCCATTCCCGCACCCGGGCGTCGCGGCCGAGACTGCCGCAACCCGAGAGCGCGAGGCCGCCGGCCAGGCCGAGCGTGCCGGCGAGCAGGCTGCGACGGGACGGCTTGATCGATGTCATCTGCGTGTCCTCCTGGCGGTGGTGGATCACGGGTGGGGCGGTGATGGATCACGTGCGAGAGCAGGCTCCAGCGCCGGACCGGCTCCCTGGTCAGGAGCTCCGGTGCGTGGTTCTACATCGGTGTAGAAGGATGATGCCCGGCCGCTCGAAGACCGTCAAGACCTCGCCGGTCGGTGGGTTGCGGACCGCCACCACTCACCAACCCGCGCGTGCAACCGTTTCCCCGCGGGCGCACCCGGTGGAGCCCGACCGGGCCGGCTTGGTGAGTGGTGGCGGTCCGGGTGTCAGCCGAGGGTGGATTCGCGGCGGTGGAGCTCGTAGGGGGCGACGATTTCGCGGTGGTCGGAGTCGTCGCCGTTCATCCGGTCGACCAGGAGTTCGACCGCGGTGGTGGCGATCTGGGCGCGGCCCGGGTCGACCGTGGTCAGCGTCGGCGTGCTGTACCGGGCCTCGTCGATGTCGTCGAAGCCGACCACCGCCACGTCGTCGGGGATCCGGATCCCTTGCTTGGTCAGTACCCGGATGGCGCCGAGCGCGAGAGTGTCGTTCAATCCCAGCACGGCGTCGAACTTCTCGCCCGTGGCCAGCAGGTTCTCCATCGCCATCGCACCGTTGGCCCGATGCCAGGGACCGGCCGGTACGGCGAGCTGCGGCAGCGGTTCGAGGCCGGCCTCCGTCATCGCGCTCGCCGCCGCGTCGTACCGGATCACGGCGGTGCCGACGACCTCGCCGGGGTGGGTGCCGATCACGGCGATGCGGCGCCGGCCCAGCTCGATCAGGTGCTGGACCGCGGCGCGGGTGCCGGTGACGTTGTCGATCATCACGTGGTCCACCGGCCCGTGGAAGATCCGTTCGCCGAGCAGCACCATCGGGGTCGAGACGCGCAGGTGCTCCGCGTCGTCGTGGCCGAGGCCGAGCGGGCTGAAGAGCAACCCGTCGACCAGGTGGCCGCGCGGCCGGGCGAGCGCCGCCAGCTCGCGTTGCCGGTCGGCGCCGGTCTGCTCGATCATCACCGTCAGCCCGTGCTCCTCGGCCGCGTCGATGACGGCGTCGGCGAGCTCGGCGAAGTACGGCAGGCTCAGCTCGGGCACGGCGAGGCCGATGATGCCGGTCCGGCCGGACTTCAGGTTCCGGGCAGACAGGTTCATCTGGTAGCCGAGGGCGTCGATCGAGGCGAGCACCTTCAGCCGGGTCGCCTCGCGGATGTACGGATACCCGTTCATCACGTTCGAGACCGTCTTCGGTGACACCCCGGCATGCAGCGCGACATCCCGCATCGTCACAGCCACGCCGTGCCACCTCCGCGTCCGCCGACGACGGATCCGTCGACCAGGGATCCGCCGATGACCGACCCACCGGTGATCGGTGGATCGGTGATCAGCACACGGTAGTCCAAACCAGCGTCCCGGCAGATCAGTCTTCGGCGCTGGGCGGTTCCTCGTGGACCGGGTGACGCGGTACGTACGGTTGGGGGCCGGCCGACTTGGCGCCCGGGTGGTCCAGGCCGTCCAGGTCGCCGTCCTTGTCCAGCTCGACGCCTTCCTCCTGGAAGAGCTCGTCGATATCGGGCTCGTTCCCAGGGCGCCCGGGGTGCGGAATGCCAGGTCTGTCGAAGCTCATCGGTGGTCCTCCTCCGGCCGGCCCGGCGCCCTCGGCGGGTGCGCTCGGGTTCCTGCCCCACCAGTTAACCGCGTCCCGCCGCCAATCGCCGGATCAACGCCCTTCGACGGCGCTAGAGGCCGTACGGCGGTCTGTTGTCCGGGCTGAGGGTGATGCCGACCTGGGTGGCCTTGTACTGGATGGCCTCTTCCGGCCGGCCCAGCCGGAGGCCGATCACCGACGGCGGGATGTTCTCGGCCGCGAGTTCCTCGAGGCGGGCCAGGTCCCGGTCGGTCCACGGCTCGCCGGCATTACGGATGGACTGCGGTAATTCCATCTATCTCATCTTCTTCTCTCGATCGGGAAAGGTCGTTCGTCCGGTTCCCCGGCGATCCCGATCGAAAAGTCCGGAGTCGTGGCATCACCGAGCGTGATGCATAAGTTCGGCCGGCAGGAAGTTGTTCGCCAGAGGGGTCGCGGGGGCATCATGAGGGCCGGAGCAGGGCGAGAAAGGTACGCGGAAATGCGGGATGACAGTGCGACTGCCGAGGCCTTCGCCCGGCTGGCTCAGGAACTGCACGGTGAGCACGGGGTCACCGAAACGGTCGAGGCCGTGTTGCAGTTCGCTCTGAGGGCCGTCGGCTGCGGGTACGCCGGGCTGGTGCTGGCCGGCGACAACGGCATCCTGCGGACGGCCGCGGCGACCGACCCGCTGATCGAGCTCTCGGACCAGCTGCAACTCGACATCGGTGTCGGTCCGGCGTACGCGATGATCGCCGACGGTGCCGAGTTCCTGCTGGTGCCCGACAGCTGCCAGGAGATCCGCTGGCCGGCGTGGTCGACCGGGACCGCCCAACTGGGGCTGCGCAGCGTGCTGACCGTGCGGCTCGCCGTGAACGGCGGCACGCTCGGAGTCCTGCAGTTGTTCGACCGGCGGCCGCACGCCTTCCAGCCTGCGGACGAGGAAGTCGCGAACGTGCTGGCCCGGCACGCCTCGGTCGCTGTGGCCAGTGCGCAGGACCAGGCCTCGCTCTGGCAGGCCGCCGACGCGCACAAGCTGGTCGGCCAGGCGCAGGGAATCCTGATGGAGCGGTTCGGGATCGACGGCCGGCAGGCGTTCGGCGTACTGCGCCGCTACTCGCAGAAGCACAACGTCAGGCTTCACGAGGTCGCTCTCCTCCTCACCGAGACCCGCCGGCTCCCCGCTGACAGCCTGGTCACTCAGTAGGACTGCAGCTCGAGCAGGGTGCCTTCGGGGTCGCGGAGGTGCGCGGTGCGCAGGTTCGGTCCCCACAGCGGCCGGTCCTGCGGCTCCGTCACGAGCTTGGCGCCGAACTTCTCGAAGGTCTTCGTCGCCGCGTCGACGTCCGCGACCCTGAAGACCAGCATCGCCTTGTCCTGGGCCGGTGCCTCGGCAGGCAACGAGTCCGTCCCGACCGTGCCGGCGATCATCGACCGGCCGAAGAGGACCAGCCCTGCCTGTCCCTCGAGATCCCAGTTCGCATAGCTGGCCTCGGCGATCACCTTGACCGGCTGTACGCCGAACAGCTCGTCCAGTACGCCGCGGTAGAACTCCACGGTGGCAGGGAAATCGCGGACCAGCAGCCGCGGGTAGAGCGCGTCCATCTCCAGCTCCGAAAGATAGTGGGGGATTACCAACGATTGGTTCGAGCCTACAATAAGCCGATGAACGAGTCGACCCTCGCGGGGATCACCACCTTCGTGCTGCACAAGGTGGCCGTCGCGGGGCGCCGGGTGATCGCGGAGCGGCTGGCGCACAAGCCGGGGATCACGCTGTGGCAGTTCGCCGCGCTGGCGGAGCTCGACGACCACGGGCCCACCGCGCAGCACGCGCTCGCAGCGAGGCTGGGGATCGACCCGAGCGACATGGTCCGGCTGATGGACGAGCTGATCGAGGACCGCCTGGTGGCCCGCGACCGCGATCCAGCCGACCGCCGGCGCTACCAGATCACCTTGACCACCAAGGGCCGCCGAGCACTCGCCACCGGGCGATCCGTCGTACAGGAGGTCGAGAAGACAACCCTTGCGCCGCTATCGGCGGCCGAGCGCGCGACGTTGCACGACCTGGTCGCCAAGATCTACCGGCGGGCGGATTGACAGCCAACGGCGCAATCGACCCCGCCACCTGGTCCACCCTCCAGACAGCGAAGTAGGAGCCCACTGGCGGTTGCGCGGGGGTCGGCTGGCGGGCTGTTCGGCCGCTGGCGGCTCTGTTAGGCGCTATCGGTCGAACAACCTGCCATCGAGCGGGCGGAGCCGCGCCGGAGTACGGGGTTAGGCGGCGGAGCGGTCCGCGAGGGGGCGGCGGCGGCGGTTCGTGGGGTCTGTGAGGCTGGCGGGTTGCCAGGCGCCGTCGGGGTGGTAGAGGTCGGTGCCGGGGGGGACGATCTCGTCGATGCGGTCGAGGGTCTCGTCGTCGAGGGTGAGGTCGGCTCGCTTGAGGAGACCTTCGAGCTGCTCCATCGTGCGGGGGCCGCTGATCACCGAGGTGACCGCCGGGTGCGAGACGACGAAGGCGAGCGCGAGTTCGGGCAACGAGCAACCGATGCCGTCGGCAACTTCTACCAGTTGCTCGAGGGCGTCGAACTTGGCCGCGTTGGACGGGATGGACGGGTCGAAGCGGAACGGCGTCAGTGCGGCGCGGCCGGTGGTGAGGTCGACGGGCTGGTCCTTGCGCACCTTGCCGGACAGGAATCCCGACGCGAGCGGGCTCCAGGTCAGCACCCCCATCCCCAGCCGCCGGCAGGTCGGCAGCAGCGAGCGCTCGATGCCCCGGGAGATCAGCGAGTACGGCGGCTGCTCGGTGCGGAACTTGCCGAGGCCGCGGCGCTCGGACACGTGGTACGCCTCGACGATCTCCTCGGCCGGGAAGGTCGAGCAGCCGAAGGCGCGGATCTTGCCCTGGCTGACCAGATCCGTCAGCACCGACAGGGTTTCCTCGATGTCGGTGGTGTGGTCCGGCCGGTGCACCTGGTAGAGGTCGATCCAGTCGGTGTCCAGGCGGCGCAGGCTCTGCTCGACCTCGTGGGTGATCCAGCGCCGCGAGTTGCCGCCGCGGTTCGGGCCCTCGCCCATCGCGAAGTGCACCTTGGTGGCGAGCACGACGTCGTCACGCCGGCCCTCGAGGGCCTTGCCGACGATCTGCTCGGACTCGCCGGCGGAGTACATGTCGGCGGTGTCGACGAAGTTGATGCCCTGGTCGAGGGCGGCGTGAATGATCCGGGCGCTGTCGGTGTGGTCGGGGTTGCCGACCGCGCCGAACATCATCGTGCCGAGGCAGTGCACGCTCACCTCGATACCGGTCCCGCCGAGTGTGCGGTAGCGCATGGGTGTGGCTCCTAGGTTCAGGTCGTGGGGTCCCGAACTTAGGAGCTAGACCGCTGTCTAGGTCAAGCACCGGTACTGCGGGGTGGTGCGGGTCGGTTCGCGCGGAGGAGCAAGGGGATTCCCACCCCGGCCAGGCCGAGGCCCGTCCACAGGATCCGGCTGGTGGTCCAGTCGTCGTCGGCGGTGTAGGGGAAGAGGGGGATCTGCTCGGCGAAGGGTCTCGCCAGGGCGATGAAGAGGGCGACCGCCACGATGCCCGCGGAGGCGGCTGCGGCCGGGCCGGTGGACCCGCGCGAGCGGCGCCAAGTCATGAAGCCGGTGGCTGCGATCATGGCGGCGACCCCTTGCCAGGCGACGTCGGCGGTGTGGCCGAAGTAGCCAGTGCGAGTCTCCTTCACCGCCACCAGCCAGATCGCCAGCAGACCGACTGCTCCGGCCGAGCGCGCGGTGGTTCGCCAGGCCAGGCCGCGGGGCAGCGTGTCGACGAGCACCGCGGCCGGTTCTTGGTAGCACCAGACCGCCATCCCGGCGAGCAGGCCGACGGCGGTTCCCTGGAGCGGCCACAGCGTGTACGGGCGGTACTCGACGAGGAGAAGCAGCCCGACCATCAAGCCCGCGCCGGTGCCGAGGAGGCCCCAGGGCACGGCGCGGGCGGCGTACGAGGTCATGGCCGGCCTGAAGGCAGCGGGTTGATCATCGTTTCCTGGACGCCGGTGGTGATGGCGAGCGTGCAGGTCACCACGGCGACGACGGTGAGCACCGCCAGGGCTATCACCAGCTTCCTCCGGGGCTGCTCGCGGTCGTGCAGGAGTGCGATGACGACGCCCAGAGCGCACAAAGCGATCAGATATACGGAGTACCACTGGGGTGAGCCGGTCATGATCACGGTGCGGTCGGGGTCCTCGGGGATGCCGGTCGGGCCGCCGAAGTACACCCAGGGCGCGATCGGGCGGAGATAGCGCAGCGGCTCGAAAATGCCTTGCATGATGATGGTTTCGGCGACCAGCAGTACTGCGAACAGCGGAGCGGCACCGCGGCGCGGCACCCAGCGGCCGATGATCAGGCCGAGGATCGGGCCGCCGAGGGACGGCAGCAGGCCGAGAGCGACCAGGTTCGCGTAGGCCCAGTCGTTGCCCACGGCACCGAAAGGTGCGCCGTTCGGGGCCGGTGGCCAGTGCTGGTACGCCCAGATCGCCCAGGCCAGCCAGATCAGGCCGGCGGTGAACGGGACGATCAGAGCGGCGACCAGTCCGAGGGTGCGGGTGCGTTCGCCGACCACCACGGTGCCGGCGGACTCGGCGATCTGGTCGGAGCCGCGGGTGAGCGAGGCCATCACCAGCAACCCGATCACGCCCAGTCCGGCGGCGGGAGCGATCACGTTGCCCAGCGAGGACATGTTGCCGTCGGGTTCGCCGATCGAGGTCAGCGCGACGAGTACGACGCCGACCCCGAACAGCGGGTGTCGCAGGTACCGGCCGATCTCCTTCCGGGCGAGTTGAGCGAGCATCGATTCCCCCGCCGCGGTCCGCAGCGGAACACTGACGGCACTCATCGTCCCTCTCCGATCCTGCTCGCGCCGGCGCCGGTGCTGCCGGCGGCAGACGTGTCGGCGTCAGTGGTGTTGCGGACCAGCAGATAGGCGTCCTCCACCGCTGGATCCGCGAGGCGACTGCCGGGCGCCGGCACGCCGCCGAGTGAACGGATCTCGCCGTTGCCGGTGCGCCAGGACGACAGGGCCCCGGAGTTCGCCTCGGCGCCGACCCAGACCTGGCCGTCCGCGAGAGCGACCAGGTCGGGAACCGTTCCGTCGAAGCGGATCCGCCCCTCGTCGAGGATGATCACCCGGTCGCACAGCGCCGAGACGTCCTCGGTCTGGTGGGTCGCCAGCAGCACGGATCCGCGCTCGGAGTACGACGAGAGGATGCCGCGCAGGGAGGCGCGTTGCTCGGGGTCGAGTCCGGTGGTCGGTTCGTCCAGGATGATCAGGTCGGGATCGCCCATCAGTGCCTGCGCCAGGGCGAGCCGGCGGCGCTGACCACCGGACAGCGCTGACACCCGCTTGGTGCGGCGGTCCTCGAGGTTGACCAGGCCGAGCACTCGGATCACCTCGCGGTGCCTGGCCTCACGGTCCTTCCACTCCTTCAGTACGGCGATGTAGTCGAGGAAGGCGAAGGTGGTCATCCGGCGGGGGATGCCGACCTCCTGGGGCAGGTAGCTCAGCCTGCGGCGCGCGGCGGTGCGTTCGGAGACACTGCCGGTGACCTCGTGGCCGCCGACCACGATCCGGCCCGCGGTGGGCGGCATCGCGGTGGCCAGCAGTCGCAGCATGGTGGACTTGCCGGCGCCGTTCGGGCCGAGCAGGCCGATCACGCCGGAGCCGAACTCGAGGTCGGTTGGGTGCAGCGCCTCAGCGCTGCCGTAGGACTTGGTGACGCCGTCGAGGACGGCGATGCGGTCGCTCATGTGTAGCCTCCTGGTGCGTGGTACGAGGTGATGCGGATGGTGAGTACGGCCAGCGCCAGGAGGGCTGCGGTAGCGAAGGCCAGTTGGGCAACGGGGGTGTCGACCGCTGCGAGCTGGTCGGCCGTCCGGAGCAGGACGACGACCAGTAGCCAGACTGCGGCCACGGTCCCGGCAGCTGCGGTGGCGGTCCACCAGGTCAGCAGGGTGAGAGCGAGCAGGGTCAGAGTCAGGGCCGGCAGCAACCAGGCGAACGCCTCGGCACCCACGAAAGGCAGCACGAGCCCGCCGACCAGTACGACGGGCAGGGCGACCGCGACGGCGAAAACCGTGCGCAGCAGGGCGATCCGGAGCTTGCTGTACGGAGTCGCCACCGCGAGCTCACGGATCGGATCGGTCGAGTCGTAGGCAGCCGCCACGGTGATTGCCGGTAGCAACGGAGCGATCAACAGGTAGAAGGCTCGCTGTTCCGCGGCCGGCAGCATGCTTCCGGCCACGCCGAACACGAACGCGCCGACAACCGAGAGCAGCCACGGACGATAGAGCGAGCTGGACGCACGGAGGATCACGGCGTCCGTCTCCGCCAGCCCGAGGCGCTGCAGAAAGCGGAGCGGCCACGGCATCGTCGGCCGCGCTGTCGCGGTCACCACGCCTTGCCAGACCTGGTCGAGGGTGTCGCGCGGCGCGGCCGCCGAGGCAAGTCCGAGGCAGTCCGGGCAGACGATGATGTGGGCCTCGACCGCCGCTTGTGGACCGAGGTCGAGCGTGCCGGCGGCGTACCGGCCGAGCAGTTCAGGGCTGAGGTGCCATCCGGTGGCCATCAGATCCTCCCGTCCCGGGCCGGCATCAGACTTCGCCGTAGCCGAACCTTCGCCACCCGGAGGCGGCTCTTCACGGTGCCTTGGGGAAGTCCGAGCAACTTGGCCGCCTCCTTGGTGCTGAGACCGTCGATCACGGTCGCCTGAACTGTCGCCCGGAGCTCCGGCGGCAATGACCGCAGGGCCCGGCCGACGTCGCCGTACTCGACGCCGAGCAGTAGTTCGTCCTCGGCGCTCTGGACCAGCGGCGAGGCGGCGTCGACCACGTCGTCGCCGAGCGGATCGGCGGCCGGACGACCGCGGAGCGCGGAGACGAGGCGGCGGATCGAGATCCCCCAGAGCCACGCCGCCACCTCGCCTTCACCCCGCCAGCGACCGGCCGACTGCCACACCGCGACGAACGTGTCCTGCAGCGCGCCGGCCACCAGTTCGCTGTTGCCGCAGCGCCGGTTCAGCCGGAGCAACAGCCAGCCGGCGTGCCTTTCGTAGAGCATCCGCAGCGCGGCCTCGTCCCCTGCGGCGATGTCCCGCAGCAGTTCCGAGTCCGTCGGCGTCCCCATACCCTCACTGTCGCAGCGAATCCCCGGAACGGATCGACCTCGTCGGGGCCACTTCCAGGGGTGATCCCGCGGTCGCCGGCTGTAGATGCGCGGGCTCCGGATCTGCCCGAGGAAAGGGTGGCTGGGTGGTTGCCGGGGGTGGGTGGAGCCGCCAGAGTGGGAGCCGAGGAAGGGGACACGCGGCGGAAGCTGGACCTGGGGGCGTTGAACCGAGGGGTAATGAGCCACGTATAGGGCTCAACAAGTTGTCGCTGCGGAGGGGTGGAACCGCCATGAATGCGGACGTGGACGCGACCGGGGGCCTGGCGACAGAGCCGCCGGGTCAGGGCTCGACGGGCCAGGACCCGGCCGGTACTGCGGGCAAGGGTCCCGCACGCAAGGGGATCGCGTTGCTCCTGGTGTTCGCGGTGGTGGGTGCGTTGGTGTCCTTGTCGCTGGGGTACTACGGGCGGACGCACACTCCGACAGGGAGGCCGCTGGCCCTGCTGGTCGGCTTCACCGGGCTGACACCGATGAAGGCCTGGCTGGGTACTGCGGCCGTGGCACTGGGGATCTTCCAGGTGGTGTCGGCCATGTGGATGTACGGGCGGCTGCCGGTCAAGCGGAAGGCGCCTCCGGCGTTGTCGCAGGCGCACCGGTGGAGTGGTGCCGTGGCGTTCGTCGCGACACTGCCGGTGGCCTACCACTGCCTGTGGAGCTTGGGGTTCAGCACCTTCGACACCCGGACCACACTGCACTCCTTGTTCGGGTGTGCCTTCTACGGGGCGTTCACGACCAAGATGCTCGCGCTACGGGCCAACCGGATGCCGGGCTGGGCACTGCCGATCGCCGGCGGACTGTTGTTCGCCCTGCTGGTCGGAGCCTGGGCAACAGCCGCGCTCTGGTACTTCGCCCAACCCGGCGTTCCGCTGCGCTGACTGACACCTTCCTCGCGAACAGGAGCTAGACCTATGACCGAAAACAAGAGCGTGGTGGAACGCCGAACAGTCCTGCTGGCCGGAGGCGCCGCCACGACCGCAGTACTGACCGGGTGCATCGTGCAGCAGGCGGCTCCGCCGGCCGCGAGCACCCCGCCCAGCCAACCCGCCCAGCCCGCCACGTCTGCTCCGCCCTCGCCGGCCGGATCGGCGCCTGCCTCACAGGGGACGGCAAGCGCCGATCCGGGCAAACCTCCGCTCGCGCAGTTGGCGGACATCCCGGCGGGCGGCGGGGTCATCCTGAAGGAACAGAACGTGGTGCTGACCAAGGACGCGAGCGGCAAGGTCTCGGCGTTCTCGGCGATCTGCACGCATCAGGGCTGCGTGGTGACCGGCGTGGGCGGGGGCACGATCGACTGCCCGTGCCACGGCAGCAAGTTCGACGCCGGGACGGGTGAACGGGTGGCTGGGCCGGCCAAGGACCCGTTGCCCCCGGTCGCGGTGCAGCAGCGCGACGGCGCGGTCTTCCAGGCTTAGGGGTTCGCCATGTTGAAGAGTCTGCCCACGATGCTCTGGGTGATCGGCGCGACCGTCGCCGTGGCCGCACTGAGCCCGGCCGTCGGCAACGTCGCCACGACAGCCCCGGCACCGGCGCCTGCACCGGCTCCGGCTCCGGCTCCGGCTCCCGCAGCCAGTCAACCGCCGCCGACAGCCAAACCCTCAGCTACACCGAAGCCGTCCGTACCTGCCACTCCGGCAGACCAGCCTGCAGGTCCTGTGGTGATCAAAGCCGGTACTACGAAGCTCGGCCCGACAGCGGTCGACGCAGACGGGTTCACCCTCTATCTGTCCGTCCTCGACAGCACCGATCCACCGAGGTCCGTCTGCGTGAGCAAGACCTGCCTGGCTGCCTGGAAGCCGGTCTACGTCACCAAGGCGGGGGTGCTCGCCGGTGCCGGCGTGAGCGAGGCCAGGGTCGGCACGGTCGTCCGCCCGGACAAGGATGTGCAGGCGACACTCGGCGGCTGGCCGCTGTACCGGTTCGCCAAGGACACCAAGCCCGGTGACGTGCTGGGCGAGGGCGTCAAGGGAACCTGGCACGCGATCAGCCCACAAGGCAAACGGGTGGTGAAGTAGAAGACCGTGTCCGCGCCGAGCTCTTGCCGACCCTCAGCCGCGGTCGCTGATCAGCAGGTCGAAGACCACCAGGTCGTCGTAGCTCCCGTCTCGTCGGTGATCCGCGGCCCGGAGCACCCCCACCCGGGTGAAGCCGTTGGCCTCGGCAACTTGAATCGAGGCCGAATTCCCTTTGGCCGCACGGATTTCCAGCCGCCGTCGCCCTAGTCCGCCCTCGTCGATCGGCAGGAACGCCTGCTCGATCACCCGGCCCACGGCGGCTGTGATCAGACCGCGGCCTCTCGCCTCGGGATGCGCGCTGTAGCCGATCTCGCCGCTGGTCCGGTCGGACCTGCTGTGCATGCCGAACACGCCCACGTCGCCGAGTAGCTCGTCGGTGTCGGGATCCGCCACCACCCAGCCCACCCGTTCGCCGCTGGCCTGGCCCTCCCGACCGCGCGCGAGGTACTGCTCAGCGTCCTCCCGGCCGAACGGCTTCGGGAGGCCCGCGAGCCAGTGCAGGGTGCGCTCGTCGTTGCTCATCTCGGCCGCGCGCTCCACATCGCTGTCCCGGTACTCACGCAGCCGGAAGCGCTCGGTCTCGATCACCGGCACCTGCCACCAGTGGTTCTGCGGCTCGCGCTCGTCGTCCCGGCCGATCGACGCGATCCACTCGTCGCGGCGTTCGCCGTCGGCCGGCCCGGCGCCGTGCGTCGTGAAGAAGTCGCGGAATCCCGTCCGCCAGGCGACCTTGCGGGCTGCCCAGTTGCCGACGAAGGCGCCCCAGGTGACCCGGTGCCAGCCGAGGTCGTCGAAGGCATGGGCGAGGACCAGCCGGACCGCGCGCGTGGCGAGCCCCTTGCCGCGGTAAGCCGGGTGGCTGGTGAACCCCACCGAGCCAACGCCCTCCCCGCCGCTCAGCGTGATCGCCCCGGCGTACTGACCGCCGTACTCGATCACCCAGGTTCGGCGAGTGCTCTCCCGCCAGCCCTTCGGGATCCGCTCGGTGACACCTCGCTCGGCTTCGTCGCGGTCGTAGTCGGGCGGACTGCCCTCCCAGTACTGCGTGTCCGGGTCGCGGTACATCTCCACCATCGCCTCGACGTCTTCCAGCCGCGGCGCGCCCAGCCGGATCCCCTGGTCGGTCAGTACCGGTACGTCCCTCGGAAACCGCATCCACACTCCCGTGGTCGAATGGTCTGGTCCGACAGTACGCAAGCAAGGGAGTGCACGGATGACCGCCGTGGCCGAATCTTTCTCGCAGCTCTGGGACCCGCAGCCGGGGTGGCTGAACACCGCATCGTACGGGCTCCCGCCCAAGCCCGGCTGGGAGGCGCTGCAGACGGTGCTCAGCGACTGGCGGGTCGGAGCCACCAGCTGGGAGCCGTGGGACGAGTCGACGACCCGGTCGCGCGAATCCTTCGCCCGGCTGGTGGGCGCCGACGCGGCGGACGTCTTCGTCGGCAGCACCGTCTCCGCGGCGATCGCGCCGATCGCGGCCGCCCTGCCGGACGGGACGAAGGTGCTCGTCGACGAGGTCGAGTTCAGCTCGAACGTCTACCCGTGGATGGTGCACGGCGATCGGGGTGTCGAGGTGATCGCGGCCGCGACGGACAAGTTCGTCGAGGCGATCCGGCCGGGGATCGACCTGGTCGCCGTGAGCGCGGTCCAGTCCTCCACCGGCACCGTGCTCGACCTCGCGGCAGTGGTTGCTGCCAGCAAGGAAGTGGGCGCGATCCTGGTGGTCGACGCCAGCCAGGCGGCCGGGTGGTTGCCACTCGACGTGAGTGGTGTGGACGCGCTGATCGCCCACACGTACAAGTGGTTGATGTCGCCGCGTGGCGCCACCCTCGGGTACCTCTCGCCACGCCTGCAGGAGCGCTGCCGCCCGCTCGAAGCCGGCTGGTACGCCGGTGAGAACGTCCACACCTCGTACTACGGGACGCAGATGGACCTGGCTCGTAGCGCCCGCAGGTTCGACCAGTCGCCGGCCTGGTTCAGCTTCGTCGGGGCGGCTCCCGCTCTCGAGTTGATCGAGCAGATCGGCGTGGGCGTGATCAACCGCCACAACGTGGACCTGGCGAACGAGTTCCGCGCCGGACTCGGAATGCCGCCGGGCGACTCGGCGATCGTCAGCGCGGACATCCCCGGCGCCGAGGAAGCCTTCGCGGCCGCCGGCGTCCGGGCCGCGGTACGGGGTGGCAGGCTGCGGGCGTCGTTCCACATCTACTCGACCATCGCGGACGTCAACCTGGCGCTGAACGCCCTGAAAAACATCTAAAGCCAGCTCTAGCCTGCGGGTTAGGGTGGCCGGCATGTCACAGGTCACCGCAGGTCTGAGTATCGGACAGGTCGCCGAGCGCACTGGGTTGAGCGTGCACGCGCTGCGCTTCTACGAGCGGGAGGGCATCCTCGCGGATCCGGTCCGCCGCGAGTCCAACGGCCGCCGCGTCTACAGCGAGGACGACGTGGAGTGGCTGGACATGTGCATCAAGTTCCGCTCGTCCGGGATGCCGCTCGACACCATCCGCCGGTACACCGATCTGGTCCGGCAGGGCCCCGGCAACGAGCAGGATCGACTGGCCCTGCTGCGCAGCCACCAGGAGTCCGTCACCGCCCAGATCCAGGAACTCACCGAGTGCCTGAACGTGATCAGCCACAAGGTCGAGGTCTATACGGAGCACCTGGCCCGCGGTACCGCTGAATGCCTCTGGGTGGCACCTTCCACCCTGCCGCAGACCCCAGCCGACGAGGCCGGCCAGGCAGTCTGAGGCCAGGCCGGCCAAGGCGTCTGAGGTCTGCGGGCTTTCACTTCGCCGGCAGGTCGAAGTCGTCGTTGCGCATCCGGAGCAGCGCGTAGGTCGCACCGGTGAAGCCGACGGCCGCCACCAGCAGGCCGATCCCCGCGATCACGTGGTTGCCCAGGAACGGGTGAGTGAAGCCACCGATCGCCAGCGCGATCCCCATCCAGGCCGGCGCGACCCGGCTGCGCCACAACGCGATCCCGAGCAGCAGCAGCCCGAACGTGATCCCGAGGATGAACAGCAGCCCGGACAGTTGCATGATCGGGTGCTCCTCCAGCGCGGTGGACAGCTTCGACACCGTCCCCGGGTCCAGGCCTTCCCTGACCGTGAGGTTCGCCAACGACACGGTGCCGGGCAGGTTGCCGAAGCCCGCGCAGAAACCGGTCAGAGCGATCAGTGCGCCGGCGGTGGTGAGCCTCGGCGCGCCGCGTCGCGCCACCCAGGCCACGGCGAACGCGGCCGGGATCAGCAGGGTCACGAACGGCATCTGGATCCACTCCAGCGCCGACATCCGGTCGCCGTGGGCGATCGCCGCGGCGACGTTCTGCTCGAACGGCGCGTTGCCCTCGGTCGGGCTGAGCAGGTAGTAGATGCCGTTCGACAGCATCGGCAGCGGCGCGATGACCGCGAGCAGGATCCGCCAGAATCCGCGCACGTCTCGGAGCGGTTTCCTGGTCACGGCGGTCGCCTCGGAACGGGTGGTCGACATGAGAACTCCTCGCATCGGTGGTTGCTTGCGGCTTCAGCGTCCGGCCGGCGGTCCCCTGGTTCGCAGGCCGCTGCTTCACCGGGACTCGTGAGAATTTCCTGGCTCACCTGGGGGCAGGCCCCTATGCGGGTGTGGCCTGATGTCTTGATGATGAGGACGTGACCGCAGACCCCGGAGCGCAGTACGACCGCCGCCGCAGCGTGGTGGCCACCGTGCTGCTCGGGGTGGTGCTCGCGGAGGCTGTACTGACCGTCATCGCCTCGATGCTGTCCGGATTGCCCTGGTCACGGCTGCTGGACCTGCTGGTCGTCAGCAACACGATCAGCGGTCTGGCCCTGGCCGTGGCCGGCTGGCCGATCGCCTACTACCGTCCGCGCAACCTGATCGGGTGGAGCCTCCTGCTCGGCGGCTGCTTCTACGCGTTCACCGGGACCGGTATGGCGGTGCTCGCCTGGGCCGCCGACGACTCCTGGGACTGGCGGGTACTCGCGACGGTCGTGAACGGGTTCGGCTGGAACTGGGCGCTGGCGTTGTTCATCCCGCTGACGCTGGTGCTGTTCCCCGAAGGGCAGCTGCCGAGTCGCCGGTGGCGCTGGTTCGTCGGCCTGCTGGTGGCGAACACGCTCCTCCTGACCGCGGCCGGCATCCTCGATCGCAAGGGCGGAATGCCTGCCGAGCTGGGCATTCAGGCCTATCCGGCTAGTCCCTGGACAGGTCAGCCGATGTGGCTGCACGTCATTTGGGAGGTCGGCCTCGTCGCCAGCTACCTGGGCGCGTTCGCGGCTCTGGTAGTCACCTATCGCCGAGGCAGCGACGTGGTCCGCCGCAGGATGCTGTGGCTCCTGATGGCGATGGTCGTGGTGGTCACCGCGTTCACCCTCGAGGCCGTACTGCGGACCGAGTCCCTGCTGCTGGGAATCCTGCCGATCGTCCTGATCCCCTTGTCGATCACGATCGCCGTACTGCGCCACCAGGTTCTCGACATTCGTCTGGTGATCTCCCGGTCTCTGCTCTATCTGCTGCTCACCGGCGGGGTGATCGGTGCGTACCTGGGCTTGGTGACCCTGCTGGATCAGGCCGTACGACGCCAGGTGTCGCTCGGGTCGTCGGTGCTGGCCACCTTGCTGATCGCGCTGGCGTTCAACCCGGTCCGGCTGTGGTTGCAGCGCTTGATCCATCGGGCGTTCTACGGCGTCCGGCGCGATCCGGTGCGCGCGATCGCCGCGATCGGTGAGCGACTCGGCGAGGTCGGGACCGGTACTGCGGCCGGCGCCGGGCTGAACGGAGTACTGGCGGCGCTCTGCCGGGTGATGCACTTCCCGGCAGCGGTCCTGGTGGTCGACGAGCATCGGGTCGCCGGCTACGGGGAACTGCCGGCTGCTCGACAGGCGATCAGGTTGCACTCGGGTGAGGAGCGGATCGGCGAACTGGTGGTCGGGCTGCGGTCTGGCGAGCATCGCCTCGACCCGGCGGACGAGCGGGTGCTGTCGTTGCTGGCCGCTCCATTGACAGTTGCTGTGCAGGCAGGACGGCTCGCAGATGAGCTCCAGTTCTCGCGGCAGCGGGTCATCACCGGCCGTGAGGAGGAACGCCGCCGGATTCGCCGGGATCTGCACGACGGGCTCGGGCCGGTGCTCACCGGGGTGGTCCTCAATGCCGATGCGGCGCTGCGCCTGCTCGAGGCCGACCGAGCCCGGAGCGCCGAACTGCTGGAGACCTTGAGGGATCAGACCATCAGTGCGATCGAGGAGATCCGCCGGCTCGCCTACGACCTGCGGCCACCGGTGCTGGACGGGATGGGGCTGGTCGGTGCACTTCGCGAGCACGCCGCGGTGCTGGCCGGCGATGGGGCTCTCACGGTCAACGTGGAGGCGCCGACCGCGATCGAGGACCTTACCGCGGCGGTCGAGGTGGCCGCGTATCGCATCGTCACCGAGGCGCTCACCAACGTGATACGGCATTCCACAGCCACTCGCGCGGTCGTCACGCTCACCGTGGAGGAGACCGCTCTTCGGCTGGAGGTGCGGGACAACGGCGTCAATGCCGAGGAGAGTTGGCAGCCGGGCGTCGGACTGACCTCGATCCGCGAGCGTACGGCGGAACTCGGTGGTGCGAGCGAGATCCGCTACGACCGCACCGGCGGTCAGGTCCGGGTATCCCTGCCGCTACCGTCACCGGCGACCGCGCAACCGAGGACAGGCTCACCAGCGGCAGGGAAAGGCGAGACAGGGCGAGCGGCCGGGGTCGAGACGGGAGCAGGGTCATGACGATCCGCATCGTGGTTGCCGATGACCACGGCATCATCCGGGAAGGGCTGGGCGCGTTGCTGTCCGGCCGCGACGGGTACGAGCTGGTCGGTACCGCGGCGACCGGTGCGGAGGCGGTCCGGGCGGCGGTGACGCTGAAGCCGGATGTTCTGGTGATGGACATCCAGATGCCTGACCTGAGCGGGATCGAGGCGACTCGTGAGATCGGCCGGGTCGCGCCGGACGTCGCCGTACTGATGCTGACAATGTTCGACGACGACGAGTCGGTCTTCGCTGCGATGCGGGCAGGTGCTCGCGGGTATGTGCTGAAGGGTGCGGTCGGCGACACCGTGGTGCGCGCGATCGCGGCCGTCGCCGAGGGAGAGGCGATCTTCGGACCTGGTGTCGCCCGTCGGACGCTCGCCTACCTGTCCAGTCCACGCACGGACGAGACCCTCTTCCCCGAACTGACTCCACGCGAACGCGAGGTCCTCGGCCTGATCGCCGACGGCCTCGGCAACGCCGCCATCGCCACCCGGCTCAGCCTGGCCACCGCCACCGTCGGCAACCACATCACCAGCATCTTCGCCAAGCTCCAGGTGACCACTCGCGCCGAAGCCATCGTCCGCGCCCGCACCTCCGGCCTCAGCGGAAGCTAGATCGGCGGATGGCTAGACCCGGGCCGGAACCGTGATGCGGTCGGGGTGGGCGTAGACGTTCAGGGAGCCGTTGCGGATGAAGCCGGCCAGCGTCAGGCCGCACTCGTCGGCTAGTTCGACAGCCAGGGACGAGGGGGCGGAGACGGCGCCCAGCACCGGGATGCCTGCCATCACGGCTTTCTGGGCCAGCTCGAACGACGTGCGGCCGGAGACCACGAGCACACAGCCACGGGCGGGGATGCGCCCGTTCAGAAGGGCCCAGCCGACCACCTTGTCCACGGCGTTGTGGCGACCGACGTCTTCGCGGACCACCAGCAGTTCGCCGTCCGCCGTGAACAGGCCGGCCGCGTGCAGCCCGCCGGTGCGGTCGAACACCTGCTGCCGCTCCCGAAGCGCGTCCGGCAGCCCAGCAAGCACCTCCAGCGGGACTCGTACGGGGTCGTCTGCCGGGGAGAAGCGGGTCTTCACCCGGACGGCGTCCAGCGAGGCTTTGCCGCACACGCCGCAGGACGAGGTCGTGTAGAAGTTCCGCTCGACTCCGACCGTGGGAGAAGGCACGCCGGGTGCCAGGCCGAGGTCCAGCACGTTGTAGGTATTCCGGCCCTCGTCGTCCCGCGAATCGCAGTACCGCGCGTCGCGGATGTCGTCGGGGCTGCCGATGACGCCCTCGGTGTGCAGGAAGCCGTGGGCGAGTTCCACGTCGTGTCCGGGCGTTCGCATCGTGACGGCGAGCGGTCGTCCGTCGACCCGCAGTTCAAGCGGTTCCTCGACCGCGATCGAGTCCGGCCGCGTGCGTTCGCCGGCGGGCCCGAGCCGCAGTACCGGCTTGCGTGCGATCAGACGCCCCATGGCCGCGCTCCCGGATCGAGCGGCAACAGCCGCGCCGCGATCGCCTCGGCCGGGCCTGGATCGACCACGGCCAACGCGTCCGCTCCTGCCGCACCTCGCAGCATCGCCGACCCACCATGCCCGACCGGTACTACGCCCTGCGGGCCCACCCGGACGGGAACCAGCCGAGTGCTGTGCGGGTGACACGCCAACCCACCAGGTACCGGAGCCACCGGGAGAGTCGGCAGGCCTTGGCCCCGGAGGCGATGCAGCGCGGCTACTCCCAGAGTGAGGAACGCGGTCAACGCAGCAAGGGGATTCCCCGGCAGCCCGAGCACCAGCCGGCCGTCGTCGAAGCGGGCGAGCGCCTGCGGATGCCCCGGTCGGCAGGCGACTCCGTCGATGATCAACTCGGCTCCGAGCGCGGCCAACGCGGCCCGCAGGTGATCGGCCGGGCCGGACGCGGACGAACCAGACACCAGGATCAGGTGCGCGTCAGTGTTCCTCAGGGCGTCGACCAGTGCTGTGCGGGAGTCCGGCAGGTGCACTACCGGAGCAGCAGTGGCGCCGGCACGGCTGATGAGGCCGGGGAGCATCGGGCCGATCGCATCACGCACCCGGCCAGGCCCGGATGGACCCCGATGAACCAGCTCGTCGCCCGTGACCAGGGAAGCGACCAGGGGCTTGGGATTCACGGTCAGCCGGTCGAGCCCGAGAGTAGCCGCCAACCCGAGCACCTGCGGCTCCACCACCACGCCTGCAGGCAACAACGTCTCGCCGGCCGCACACTCCTCGCCGGCCCGCCGGATGTGCCTGCCGGGGGAAACCTGCCCCGCGACCATCCCGGCCTGCCCGGCTGCCGACACGACAGCTTCCTCGTCTGGCAGGACCGCGGTGGTGCCCGCCGGGACAGCGGCACCGGTGACGATGGTGCAGGCATGTCCGTCCTCCAGCGGCCTCACCAGACCCGAGGCCGCCTTCACCACGCCAACCACCCGCCACGGACCGGAACCACAGACGGCGTACCCGTCCATGGCGGAGCGGTCCACCGGTGGCACTGCGGACGGGGCGACCAGTGGGGTCGCGAGCACGCTGCCGACAGCATCGGCCAGTGGAAGCGAGCAGGGTGCCAATGGTGTCGCAGCAGCGTGGGCGAGTGCTCGGGCGGCATCCCAGGGGAGCGCCGACGTGGCGTGACGACGCATCCCTGCAGTCTGCACTACTGGGCTCCTCGGGCTTCGACAGGGCGGAGCTGTTCAGCCGCGAGAGCAGCGACCGGATCGAGGTCTTCGCCGCCCGAGTCCACGTGAGAGATGAGCGCCGCCTTCATCCGGGGATCCCAGACCGCCTTGATGTGGTTGGCGATCCGGGTTGCCGCGTCGGCCGGCTCCCGGTGCGCGAACTGGCGGGCGATCTCGTTGGCCAGCCGGACGTGCGGCGGGAGTCCTGTCGCGCTCATCAGTGGCCCACCACGGCAGGCTCGAGGTTCTCGGCGGCCTGCGCGTTCACCGGCTCCACTAGCAGATCCACCTGGACCGCGGTCACCTTGTACTCCGGGCAGTTCGTCGCCCAGTCCGAGTTGTCCGTGGTGATCACGTTCGCCCCGGTCACCGGGTGGTGGAACGTGGTGTAGCAGACCCCGACCGGCATCCGCTCCGACAACTTCGCCCGCAGCGTGGTCCGCCCGACCCGGCTCGACAGCGCGACGGTTGAGCCGTCCTCGATGCCGCGGACCTCCGCGTCGTGCGGATGCAGCTCGAGGATGTCCTCGGGATGCCAGGCGACGTTCGCCGTACGCCGCGTCTGCGCGCCGACGTTGTACTGCGACAGGATCCGCCCGGTGGTCAGAATCAGCGGGTACTTCCGCGTCGACCGCTCGGTCGTCGGCACGTACACGGTCTCCATGAACCGGCCCTTGCCCCGGGTGAACTCGTCGGTGTGCATGATCGGCGTCCCGTTCGGAGCCTCGAGGTTGCACGGCCACTGCACCGAGCCGACCTTGTCCAGGTGGTCGAACGACACCCCGGCGAACGTCGGCGTGGTGATGGCGATCTCGTCCATGATCTGGGCGGCCGAGTCGTAGTGCATCGGGTAGCCCATCGCCTGGGAGATCTCGCAGATGATCTCCCACTCGTGCTTGCCGGTCTGCGGCGACATCACCGGCCGGACCCGGTTGATCCGGCGTTCGGCGTTGGTGAAGGTGCCGTCCTTCTCCAGGAACGAGGTGCCGGGCAGCAGTACGTGCGCCCACTTCGCGGTCTCGTTCTCGAACAGGTCCTGGACGACGAGCAGTTCGAGCGCGCCGAGCGCGGCGAACACGTGCGCGGTGTTCGGATCGGACTGGGCGATGTCCTCACCCTGCACGAACAGCGCCCGGAAGGAGCCGTCGATCGCGGAGTCGAACATGTTCGGGATCCGCAGCCCCGGCTCGTTCAGCAGCGGCGTCCCCCACAGCTTCTCGTAGACGTCGCGGACGTCGTCGTCGGACACGTGCCGATAGCCCGGCAGCTCGTGCGGGAACGAGCCCATGTCGCAGGAGCCCTGCACGTTGTTCTGGCCGCGCAGCGGATTCACGCCGACGCCGGCACGGCCGATGTTGCCCGTGGCCATCGCGAGGTTCGCCATGCCCATCACCGTGGTCGAACCCTGGCTGTGCTCCGTGACACCGAGTCCGTAGTAGATCGCGCCGTTGCCACCCGTCGCGTAGAGCCGCGCGGCGGCCCGCACCTCCTCGGCCGGTACTCCGGTCAGCTCGGCGACTGCCTCGGGGCTGTGCTCGGGGCCCGAGATGAACGTCTCCCACTGGTCGAAGTCCTCGCACCGCTCCTCGACGAACGCGCGGTCGACCAGTCCCTCGGTCACGATCACGTGGGAGAGCGCGTTGACGATGGCGACGTTCGTGCCCGGAGCCAGCGACAGGTGGTGGGCCGCCTCGATGTGCGGTGACCGGACCAGGTCGATCTGGCGCGGGTCGATCACGATCAGCTTCGCGCCCTGACGGAGCCGCTTCTTCATCCGCGAGCCGAACACCGGGTGCGCGTCGGTCGGGTTCGCGCCGATCACCAGGATGACGTCGGCGTGGTCCACCGAGCTGAAGTCCTGGGTGCCGGCCGATTCGCCGAAGGTCTGCTTCAACCCGTACCCCGTGGGCGAGTGGCAGACCCGCGCGCAGGTGTCGACGTTGTTGTTGCCGAAGACGGCGCGCACCATCTTCTGCACGACGTAGACCTCTTCGTTCGTCGTCCGCGAGGAGGTGATCGCGCCGATCGACCCCTGCCCGTAGTTCGCCTGGATCTCCCGCAACCGGCGAGCCGTGAAGCCGATCGCCTCTTCCCAGGAGACCTTCCGCCACGGGTCGGTGATCGCGTCGCGCACCATCGGCTCCATCACCCGGTCCGGGTGGCTCGCGTACCCGAACGCGAACCGGCCCTTCACGCACGAGTGGCCTTCGTTCGCGCCGCCGTCCTTGTACGGCACCATCCGTACCAGTTCGTCGCCACGGAGTTCCGCCTTGAACGAGCAACCGACGCCGCAGTACGCGCAGGTGGTGATCACCGAGCGCGTCGGCATGCCGAGCTCGATGACCGTCTTCTCCTGCAGGGTTGCGGTCGGGCAGGCCTGGACGCAGGCGCCGCAAGAGACGCAGTCCGACTCCATGAAGGAGACACCCGCGCCTGCGGCGACCTTGGAGTCGAAGCCGCGGCCCTCGATGGTGAGAGCCAGCGTGCCCTGGACCTCGTCGCAGGCCCGGACACACCGCGAGCACGCGATGCACTTGGAGGCGTCGAAGTCGAAGTACGGATTGGAACTGTCGGTCGGGGCGTCCAGGTGGTTCGCGCCGGCCTCGACACCCGAGCCGTACCGGACCTCGCGAAGCCCGGTGACGCCGGCCATGTCCTGAAGTTCGCAGTCGCCGTTGGCGGAGCAGGTGAGGCAGTCGAGCGGGTGGTCGGAGATGTAGAGCTCCATCACGCCGCGGCGGAGCTTGCCCAGCTTCTCGTTCTGGGTGCGGACCACCATCCCGGGCGCGACGGGCGTAGTACAGGAGGCAGGCGTACCGCGGGCGCCGTCGATCTCGACGATGCACAGCCGGCAGGATCCGAACGCCTCGAGGTTGTCGGTGGCGCAGAGCTTGGGGATGTCGAGCCCTGCGTGCTTGGCGGCGCGCATCACCGAGGTACCAGGTGGAACGGTGACGCTCACCCCGTCGATGGTCAGCTCGACGGTCGCCTCGCCGTCGCGGGCCGGCGTACCGAAGTCGGGTTCCTTGAGCAAACTCATCCACGTCCTCGCTTCGCTCCGGGCGCGGATGAGGCGCGACGGGGGCTGTATTTGATGATGAACTCGCTTCGCTCGTTCAAGAGCCGAAGTCCTTTCCGAAGTGGCGGACGGCGCTGCGCACCGGCAGCGGTGTCAGCCCACCCATCGCGCAGAGCGAGCCGTCGGTCATCAGGTCGCACAGGTCGTCGAGCAGCACCAGGTTCTTCTTCCGGTCCTCGCCGTTGCGGATCCGGTCGATCGTCTCGACCCCGCGGACCGCGCCGACCCGGCACGGCGTGCACTTGCCGCAGGACTCCTCGGCGCAGAACTCGAAGGCGAACCGGGCCATCGCGGACATGTCCACGGTCTCGTCGAACACCACGATGCCGCCGTGCCCGACCATCGCGCCGACGGCCGCGAACGCCTCGTAGTCCATCGGCAGGTCGAACAGCTCGACCGGCAGATAGGCCCCCAGTGGCCCACCCACCTGGACGGCCCGGGTCGGTCTCCCGCTGGCCGTTCCGCCGCCGAGGTCGTTGACGAGTTCGCCGAGGGTGATGCCGAACGCGGTCTCGACGATCCCGCCCCGGGCCACGTTGCCGCCGAGCTGGAAGACGTTGGTGCCGAGCGACCGGCCCATCCCGTAGCCCGCGTACGTCGCCGCGCCGTTCGCCAGGATCGTCGGGATCGTTGCCAGCGACAACACGTTGTTCACTACCGTCGGGCGGCCGAAAAGCCCTTCCAGCGCGGGGATCGGGGGTTTCGCCCGGACCATGCCGCGCTTGCCTTCGAGGCTCTCCAGCATCGAGGTCTCTTCGCCGCAGATGTAGGCCCCGGCTCCGACCCGCACGTGCAGGTCGAAGTCCAGGTCTGAGCCGAGGATGTTCTTCCCGAGCCAGCCGAGGTCCCGGGCTGTCCGGATCGCCGCGTTCAGCGTCTCCACCGCATCCGGGTACTCCGACCGCAGGTACACGTAGCCTTCGCCGGCCCCGACGGCGTACGCCGCGATCGTCATGCCCTCGATCAGGGTGAACGGGTCGCCTTCGATCAGCATCCGGTCCGCGAAGGTGCCGGAGTCGCCCTCGTCCGCGTTGCAGCAGACGAACTTCAGATCGGACGCCGCGCCGAGCACCGTGCGCCACTTGATCCCGGTCGGGAACCCGGCGCCACCGCGACCGCGGAGACCGGAGTCGACCACCTCCTCGACCACCTCGGCCGGTGTCATGCTCAGCGCCTTACGCAGCCCCGCGTTGCCCTCGTACTCCGCGTGGTCGTCCGCCGAGCGCGGATCGATCACGCCGACCCGGGCGAAGGTGAGCCGCTGCTGGCGCTTCATCCAGGGCAGTTCTTCGACCACGCCGAGGTAGGCGCCGACGGTGAGCGCGGCGCCGTCGAGCATCCCGGCCGCGACGAGCCCGTCCACGTCCTCGGGTGCGACCGGGCCGTAGCCCACCCGGCCGTGCGGCGTCTCCACCTCGACGAGTGGTTCGAGCCACAGCATGCCGCGGGAGCCGTTGCGGACCACCTCGATCTGGTGACCGGTTGCCTTGGCTGCCGCCTCGATCCGCTCGGCGACCTCGTCGGCCCCAACGGATCGCGCGGCCGCGTCCCGCGGTACGAAGACCTTGATGCTGCCGTCGATCGGCGTTGCGGAGAACGTCATCGTGCCTCCCCGAGGATCGCGTCCAGCCGGGCCGGCGTGACCCGGCCATGCAGTTTGTCGCCGACCTGGACGGCCGGGCCGAGAGCACAGTTGCCGAGACAGAACACCTCGTCCACGGTCACCCGGCCGTCGTACGTGGTCTCCCCGAAGCCGACCCCGGTACGCCGCTTCGCGTGCTCGGCGAGTGCCTCGGCTCCGACGGAGCGGCAGGCCTCCGCCTGGCAGATCCGTACGGTGGTCCGGCCCGCGGGTTCGCGGCGGAAATCCTTGTAGAAGGTGACCACGCCGTGCACCTCGGCGACCGCGAGATTCAGCACGTCGGCGATCACCGGGATGTCGGTCTGGTCGACGTACCCGAGATCCTCCTGGACAGCGTGCAGGATCGGGATCAGCGCGCCGCGCAGACCGCGCAGCTCGGTGGCGAGCTCGCGGACGCGATCAGCGCGCCCGGGAGCCGGGACGGGGGCGGGGGTGATGACCTCGGACGTCATACAACGACTGTCCCGGGGCATTACCCACAGGTCAAAGCAAACCTGCCTATGACGTGATAGGCGGCTTCTATCAATTCCCGGGAATCACCGTGGGGACAATTAGTGCGCATTCTCCTTGCCGAATGCCAGAGTCTTTTCCGTGCTATTTCCTGGCCGCGTGCGGGTGAGGCTCAGGCGGAGGTTGACAGCTGTGGCGCGGTCGCCGGGCCGAACAGGGCGTGGTCGCGCTGTTCGAGGTAGGCCCAGTAGCGGTCACCGAAGGACCAGTGCCACCACTCGGTCGGGTAGTTCACCAGCCCGGAAGCCGTGAGTACGTCGGCCAGCAGCGCGCGGTTCGTCCGAGCCTCGCGGCTGATGTTGGTAGCGTCGAAGAAGCAGGCGCCGTTGCTCTGCTCGGGAGTAGCGTCGATCGGAGTCCCGAGGTCGAACGGCCCGTGCTCGCCGATCAGCATCAGGTCGACCGCGGCACCGGCCACGTGCGGCGCGACCTCGACCGGCGACACGAACCGGCTGGCGAGCACATGCGCCTCGGCATCGGAGATCCCCGGGTTCAGCCGGTGGATCTCCGCCTTGTAGCCGTCGTAGATCTCCCGCTGGATCTCGATCGCGCGCAGCCCTTCGACCACGTGCAGCCGGACTCCCACCGGCAGGAAGCTGTTCGCCACGACCAGCCGGTCCGCCAGACCTTGGCGGACCCACTGGAGGCCGTTGGCGGAGATGCCGTAGGTGCAGAGATCCACCAGGGGATCACCGGTCTCGATCGCGGGGATGCGGGTGATCCGGTCGTCGCTCAACAACACGGTCATCCCTTCCGCACCGCCGTCTCGAGCAGGTTCTGGACGACGTCGGTGTAGGAGAGCCCGGCGGCCGCCCACATCCGCGGGAACTGCGAGGTCGGGGTGAACCCGGGGAACGTGTTGATCTCGTTGACCACCGGCTCCCCGTCGGCCGGCACGAAGAAGTCCACCCGCGCGAGTCCGGAGCACCCGAGCGTCTCGAACACCTCAACCGCAGTACGCCGGAGTCGCTCGGCCAGCGTGCTCTCCAGCGGTGCCGGTACGACGAAGTGGGTGGCCGCGTTGTCGTACTTGGCGGTCGCGTTGAAGAACGGCTGGTCCGGGTCCGGGTGGATCTCCAGCGCGGGCGCCACCTCGACCCGGCCGTCGGGGAAATGCCATCACCGCCAGGTCGATCTCGCGGCCGCGCATCTCCTGCTCCACCAGGACATTCGGGTCCAGCGCCGCCGCCTCGGCCAGTGCGGTTGCGAGTGAGGGGAGGTCCGTCGCGCGGGTGACCCCGAAGCTCGAACCACCGCTGCCGGGTTTGACGAACACCGGAAAGTCGAGCCCAGCCGCCTCCAGTTGCTGCATGGCGGACTCGGGGTCACGCAGTTCCTCGCCACGGAGGGTGATTCCCGGTGTGACCTGGATGTCGTGCGCCCTGAGGACGGCCTTGGTCAGGTGTTTGTCGAGCCCGACGGCACTCGCCCCTACACCGCTTCCGACGTACCGGATGGCCAACTGCTGAAGGAATCCCTGGATGACACCGTCCTCGCCGCCTTCGCCATGCAGCGCCGGTACCACGACGTCGGCGTCCTGCATCAGCGCGATCGCCTCGTGCTGCCCGTCCTGCCAGTTGCCCTCGGCATCGATCACGAGCGGGACGACGTCGTGCCCCAGGGTGGTGGCGGCAATGGCGATCCCTTGCCCGCTGGCGAGTGACACCTCGTGCTCCGGGCTCGCGCCGCCACTGATCACGACCACCTTCACCGCTGCACTCCTTCGACGTAGCGTCGCGGCACCCGGGGTCCGAGGCCGCAGTAGATCTCGTGGGGGATGGTTCCGGCCCAGTCGGCCCAGTCCGCGGCCGTCGGCTCACCGTCCGAGCCGTCACCGAAGACGGTCACCGGTTCGCCTGGCTCGATGGGCAGCTGGCCCGCGTCCACGACGATCTGGTCCATCGTGATCCGACCGAGCACCGGCATCCGCATGCCCCGGCAGAGCACATTCGCCTGGCCCGCGGCGACCCGTGGGATCCCGTCCGCGTAGCCGAGCGGGATCAGCGCGATCGTGGTGTCGCGGGGCGCCACGTAGTCGTGACCGTAGGAAACGCCTTCGCCGGCACGGATTCGCCGTACCTGCGCGACCTTGGTCACCAGTCGCATCGGTGGGCGGACGCCGGCGTCGACCTCGTCGATGCCGAACAGGGCCGCGCCGATCCGGACCAGATTGCAGTCGGGGGCGTCCAGGGTGATCGCGCCGGAGGAGTTCGCCAGGTGCACGACCTCGGGCGCGAGGCCGGCCCGCCGGGCGAGAGAGACGCCGGTGCGCAGGAGCTCGAGCTGGCGGCGGCTGTGCGAGGCGTCGAGGTCGTCGCCGTGCGAGAGGTGGGACCAGATGCCACGCACGCGGACCGCGCCGAGCGCCTCGTAGTGCGCGGCCGCGCGCGTGAGCTCTATCCACTGGTCCGGGGTGCTGCCGCCGCGATGCAGCCCGGTGTCCAGCTTGAGCTGGACGTTGTGAACGTTCGGCGCCGAGACCACCTGATGCAGCTCGGCGACAGTGGACACGCTCACGTCGATGTCGGCGAGGAGCAGCAGCTCGGTCGCGTCGTACAGCCAGGTGAGGATCGGGACGGTCAACCCTGCTGCTCGGAGTTGGAGGGCCTCGTCAGCTCGGGCGACGCCCAGCCAGGTGGCTCCGGCCTCGACGGCTGCCCGAGCGACTTGGACGGCTCCGTGGCCGAAGGCGTCGGCCTTGACCACGGCGAGCACCTCGGTGCCCGGCCGGAGGTGTTTGTGGATGGTTTGTACGTTGTCCCTGACAACGGACAGGTCGACGACGGCCTCTGCCAACCCCACGCAGCTCCGTGCCGGACTCTGGACCAGATTCATGTCCGTCATTGTTGTTTCCGGCAACGGTCCGGCACATCGGTGCGCGGTCGGATGTTGCCCGCCACACGTGTACGACCCTGGTAGCAGGCGACCTCGTGCCGTCTGGTCCTTTCGAAGGACTCCACCCGCGCCTCCCCTCATCCCTTCGCACAGGGCACTACGCGCGCGGACCGGCGGGCGGATCGGCCAGGGGACGTCAGCGATACTGTGCGGGTGGACGCGACCGAGCACCTGGAGGCATCGCTGGCGGCCGCGATCGCGTTGGCGAACAGCTTCGGCGCCGAGTGGAGCCAGGGACGTCGGCAGCTCGCGGGTGACGCCGGGGTGGTCGAGGCGGCGCTCCGGCTGACCACGAACCGGGCGGTGGTTGTCGGCGACGCGGCGCTCGCGGAGTTCGCCGAGGGCGGGAAGCGGCTGTATCGCGCGCTGAACCTGCTGGCGGACGGTTCGGTCGACGAGAGCGCGCAGGAGTTGAACGAGCTACTACAGGCGACCAGAGCGGCACCGCAACTACTGCGGCAAAAGGGCTCGCCATGGCATTTGCATTTCTCCGCACCCGCAGTCTCGGAGGCCACCGGCTGGCTCGCCGAATTCACCACCGCTGCCGCGATGCTTCTCGGCAGCTCCGATCACCAACTCCTCCGAGCCTGCACCGCCGAGCGCTGCGACAACCTCTTCCTGGACGCCACCCGCAACCACACCCAGCGCTTCTGCTCCACGGCGTGCCAGAACCGCACCAAGGTGGCCGCCTTCCGCGCCCGCGGAGCCTGATTCCTCTAGGCGGCTGTTGACCTGCTGTTTGCTGCCGGGCGATTGGTGGCTGTCACCATCGTCGCTTCCGGCGCCCAGCCGAGGCGTCGGTACAGGTGGGCGCCGTCCACGGTCGCCATCAGCAAGCCAGTGGTAGCGCCTCGCTGGATCGCGTGACGGCCGAGCGTCCCCATCACCACACTGCCGAGCCCGCGCCGCCGATGCCCTGGATCTGTGTGGATGTCATGCATCACCGCGTCCGTCCCCACCACCGCCACCATTCCCCGCGCCGCGACGTTGCCCTGCGCGTCGAGCAGCTGCGCAGACCGAACCGCTCCGTCGCCGCTCATCTCCTGCCTGTACTCCGCGGGTGGTGCGGCCGGCGTCGCCTGGTTCCGCAGGTCGATCGACATCAGCAACTTCCGCTCGGCGAAGACCTCGAGCCCGGCCTGCTCGAGCAACGCCGCAACCTCATCGGCCCGCTGGGTGGTAACCGTCAGCCACCCCGGAGAACCCAGTACCTCCTCGGCAAGCGCCCGAACCACCCCGTCGCCTCCGTCCACCAGGAACAACTCCCACTCCCGGCCCGGCAACCCCAGGACAACCTCCAGCGCGTCATCCGCCGTTCGAGTGGTCGCCTTCGGAAGCCCCCGGCACAGACCCCAGCCCCGCTCCCACCGCCGTACCAAGTCCTTCACCAGACCAAGCTCATCCATGAGGACGATCGTAACTGTTTATTCCGAGATAGTCAGTTACAAATTTCAGCGACCGAGGACGAAGGTCTGGATGGCGATGACGGCGGCGCCGCGGGCCCACTGGGCGAAGGTGGGGTCCTGCAGGACGAGGGGCGGGATGGCGGCCTCGGGGTGGCGGTCGGACCGGATGCCGGCGAGCACCTGTTCGTGGGCGACCGAAGCGAGCCGGACTCCCTCGCCGCCGAGCATCACTGCCTCGGGCATGGTGAAGTTGGTCGCCGCCGCGATCAGCCGGCCCAACGCGTGCCCGGCGGTGCTGATCACCCGGCGCGCCTCCGGTACGCCGTCCTTGGCGAGGTCGAGGCATTCGTCGTACTCGACGCGGCGGCCCAGCGCCGTACCGACCTGACTGGTGATGGCTTCGGTGGTGAGCATCGCGCTCGCGCAGCCGCGGTGGCCGCGATCGCACAGCGGCCCGTCCGGATCGACCTGGACGTGTCCGACCAGGCCGAGTCCGACGTCGGTGGTGTCGACGAGTTTGTCGTGGACGACCAGGCCGTACCCGATCCCGGCGCCGATCGTGAGCAGACAGAAGCGGCTCACCCCGCGCCCCGCGCCGAACCAGTGGATCGCCTCGGTCACCGCGGTGACGTCGTTCGACACGACCACCTGGGCGTCGGTCCGCTCGGCGAGCAGCCGCCGGAACGGTACGTCGAACCACGCGAGGAAATCACCCCGCAGGACGTCGCCGGCACTGGTGATGTGACCGCCCAGGCTGACGCCGAGCCCGGTGATGCCGGGGACTCCGGCTGCGAGCGATCGCTCGAGCTCGACGACCACGTCCGCGACGACCTCGGGGGAATGGTCCGGCAGCGGTCGCTCCTCGGTCGCGATCACCTCGGCCCGAAGGGTTGTCACGACACCGAGCGCGGCGTCCGCGGTGAGCTTCACGCCGACGAAGTGGTGCGAGGCGGGCACGATGTCGAGCGGCTGGGAAGGGCGTCCGACGCGGGGATCGGTGGGGCCGCCGGACACCTCGACGAGCAGGCCGGACTCGAGCATCGGCTTGGTCAGCCGGGTGAGGCTTCCGGCCGACAGGTCGACCCGCCGCGCGAGCTCAGCCCGCGAGAGCGGTCCGTCGAGCAGGATCTCCAGGGCAAGTTGGTGCGACGGCCCGGTCAGCGGCTGCCAGGCGCCTGCGCCCACCCGGGTCTCCTTCCCCCGACGACATCGCGTTGAGCTTACGCCGCGCCCTCCGGCCCGATCGAGACCTCCGGCCCGGGCGGGGTCAGTGGGGGAGTTTGCGGGTGTCGACGAGTTGCTGGGCCACGTCCCGGAGTTTGGTGTTGGTGTCCTGGGAGTAGCGCTTGAGGATGGCGAAGGCGCGGTCGTCGTCCACGTCGAAGCGCTCCATCAGGATGCCCATCGCCAGTCCGACCAGCTTGCGGGCGTCGACCGCCTTCGCCATCGACTCCTCGTGCCGCGCGGACGCCACCGCGACCGAGGCGTGCCGGGCGAGGATGTGGGCGATCGCCTCGTCGTCCTCGTCGAACGCGTCCGCCTTGGGGCTGTACAACCCCAGTACGCCGATCGCGGCGCGGGAGCCGTCGCCTGTGGTCAGGGGGACGTCCAGCACGCTGCGTACGCCGAGCGAGGAGACCTTCGCGGCCCACTGCGGCCACCGGTCGTCCGTGGCGGTGTCCCTGACCAGGATCGGCGTGCGTTGCTTCATCGCGGTCACCAGCGGGCCGTTCTCGGTGCTGATCTGGAGGTGGTAGACATCGCCGACGACGGGGTCCGTGACCGCCGCGATCTCGGCCCGCGGTCCCCGGACGTTGAGGGCTATTCCCGCGTACGTACAGGTCAGGGCTTGCAGCGCGAACTGGACGACGGCATCGACCGTCTCCTCGACCGAGGGGGCGTCGTGCAATTCGATCGCGAGCCGCGCGAAGGCGTCGGCCGAGGTCGGCGCGGCAAGGTGGAAATCAGCCATACCGGGAGCTCCAGACATACGTCACCGTCAGGGCACCCCGTGGCTGGAGTGATCCTTCAGCGGACATCATGCAACCTCGCCCCGCCTTTGCGTTAGCCGATCCACCCCCACCGTGTCCGTCTCGTGATCCAACCCCCGCCGGCCTTCCCGTCGGCGAGTCCGAGGGGGAGGAGGCGGGTGCTGGTCCACGCGGGCGGTGGAGCGGGGTTCAGGCGTAGTACGAAGTCCTGCGGGATGCTAGAGCCGGCGTTGCTCCACGCGGCATTTCGGGGCGCCGGTCGAGGCGGACTCGCAGACGATGTAGGTGGTCTCGCCGGCCGGGGTCTCGCTCAGCCAGGGCATCGTCACCTCGCCCGCCAGCAGGGCGTCGAGCGTCTGCAGCTCGGGATCGCGCGGCTCCGGGTGATGGTGGTATCCGGCGCTGCCCAGGGCGAGCGCGACTGCCAGGCCGAGCAGGTTGACCTCGTTAGCCTGCCCGGGGGTGGTCGAGTCCGGAGCCGGCTCGAGCCGGATGCCGTGATCGGGCACGTCGACGATCCGCGCGATGTAGTCGCCTGCTGTCATGCCCCTGAGCGTAGCCCTGTTGTTTTGGGTTGTCGATCCCAGTTTTGCGGGTAGGCTGGCGCCATGACCGAGACTGTCGAGGCGGCGCGGCTGACCAAGAAGGGGCGCGCGACCAAGGAGCGGATCGTCAGCGCGGCCGCCGACCTGATCTTCGAGTACGGCGTGGCCGGCACCAGCATCGAGGACGTCCGCAAGGCCGCCGGGGTGAGCGGCTCGCAGATGGCGCACTATTTCCATGACAAGCGACGGCTGGTGATCGACGTCGTGGGTCACCAGGCCGACGTCGTGGTCCGGCTGCACCGGCAGCCGGAGATGGGCAGGCTCGACAGCTTCGCCGACCTGCGGCACTGGGCCGACCTGCACGTCCAGCGGCAGATCGAGCGCGGGTGCACCGGCGGGTGCGACTTCGGTTCGCTCGCCGGGGAACTGGTGGAATCGGACGGGGATACGCGACAGCAGTTGGCGAGTGGTTTCGACCGGTGGGAAGGCGTACTGCGAGAAGGCCTGCAGGCGATGTACGACCGAGGTGACCTCCGCCCGGAGGCCGACCCAGAGAAGCTGGCGACGACCTTGCTCGCCACCCTGCAAGGAGGCCTGTTGCTGACCCAGACCAAACGCGACCCAGCACCCCTGGCAACCGCCCTCGACTCCACCCTCACCTACATCGAGTCCTTCGCCACCGACCCAGCCTCAGTCCGCACCAACCGAACGTCCGCCGGGGGGCCCGCCGCCGACCCGAGGTCGGCCCGGCCGGCCCCCGCAGACGCGGCGTCCGCCCTCCCGACCTCACCTGACTCCACCTCCGCCGAAGCAGCCTCGGACGACCCTGCCGCGGCGGCCCCTGAGTCCGGCGGGCGGTGGGGACGGAATGGCTGACTTCTCTGGGTTGACTGGGCGGACTAGTTGGACCCGGACGCGGGAGTTCGCGGCTCCGTTGCGGGCGTTCCTGCAGACCGAGTCGGGAAGCTCGGGGGTGCTCGCGGCCGCGATCGTGCTGGCGCTGCTCTGGGCGAACGTCGCGCCGGGGTCGTACGAGTCGTTCTGGCACACCGATCTCTCGATCAGTCTCGGGCATCGCGAGCTGAGCCTTGACCTGCAGGAGTGGATCAACAGCGGGCTGATGACGCTGTTCTTCCTGGTGGTCGGCCTGGAGGCGCGGCGGGAGTTCGACCTCGGCGACCTGCGGGAGCGGCGCCGGTTCGTCCTGCCAGTGGTGGCGGGCGTCTCCGGCATGATCGCGCCGGTGCTGATCTACCTGGCCTTCAACCACGGCGGCGAGGGCGCGCACGGCTGGGGTGTCGCGATGTCCACGGACACCGCGCTGGCGCTCGGCCTGCTCGCGCTCGTCGGCCGTGGAGTGCCGGATCGGGTCCGGGTCTTCCTGCTGACCGTGTTCGTCGTCGACGACCTGATCGCGCTGCTGGTGATCGCGATCGTCTACAGCGAGAACATCGAACTCATGCCGCTGCTGGTCGCGCTGCTGGCCTTCGGTGGTCTCCTCGTCGCGGCGCTGCTGCGGGTCAAGCAGGCCGGATTTTACGTCGTCTTCGGCATCATCACCTGGGCCGCGCTGCTGACCAGCGGCGTCGATCCGGTGGTCGCCGGGCTGGCGATCGGCCTGACCGCCTCGGCGTACTCGCCCGGGCGCGACGAGCTCGAGCAGGCGACCGGGTTGTTCCGGCTCTTCCGCGAGCAGCCGACCCCCGAGCTGGCCCGGTCGGCGACGGTCGGCCTGACCTCGACGCTCTCGCCGAACGCAAGACTGCAGCACTTCTACCATCCGTGGACGAGCTACCTGATCGTCCCGCTGTTCGGCCTGGCGAACGCGGGCATCACCATCGACATGGGATTCCTGGCAACGGCCTACACCTCGCCGATCACCCTCGGCATCCTGGTCGGCTACGTGGTGGGCAAGCCGATCGCGGTGACGGCCGCGTCCTGGCTGCTGACCCGCTTCAGCGGTGGCCGGCTCAGCCCGGGCGTCGGCTGGGCCGCGGTCGTCGGCAGCGGCACGATCGCCGGCATCGGGTTCACCGTCTCGTTGCTGATAGCAACTTTGGCCTTCGAGGGTGCTGCCTTGATCGAGGCGAAGCTGGGCCTGCTGTCGGCCGTGGTCGTGGCGTCGTTCGTGACCTGGATCGTGTTCCGCGCCGCCGCACTGCTCTCGCCGGCCCGCAAAGCTGTCGCCATGCTCGGTGATGCCGAGCAACTCGTCGATCTCAGCGATCCGGTCGATCCCGAGCTCGACCACATCCGCGGCCCTGAGTCCGCCTCGGTGACCCTGGTCGAGTACGGCGACTTCGAGTGCCCGTACTGCGGTATGGCGGAGCCCGTGGTGCGGGACCTGCTGCACGACGACGACCTCCGTTACGTGTGGCGCCATCTCCCGCTGGTCGACGTCCACCCCCGCGCGCAGATCGCTGCGGAGGTGGCCGAGGCCGCGGGGACGCAAGGCAAGTTCTGGGAGATGCACGATGTGCTGCTCGCGAACCAGGAGAACCTCCAGCCGGCCGACCTGATGGGCTATGCGGAAGAGTTGGGCCTGGACCGCGACCGACTCCATGAGGACGTGAAGCGGCACGTTGCGGCCGGCCGGGTCGCGCGGGACATCGAGACGGCGGACCTCAGCGGCGTCTCCGGGACGCCCACCTTCTTCATCAACGGGCAACGCCACTACGGCGCATACGACGTCGACACCCTGACCACGGCGATCAAGGTGGCACGCGCCCGCGCCGCCATCAAGACCGAGGACCTCGGCCCTCTCGTCCGTCGCCGCCGCTCCCGAGCCGGAGATCCGACATGACAATCCAGGTGACGGCTGCGTACGAACAGTTGGCCAAGCGTGAGCCGGTGCTTGCCCGACTGATCGAGGAGTACGGCGAGGTCGACCCGTTCGGGTGGTCCGACGAGCGGATGGAGGCGAGCAACTTCGCCGCGATGGTGCTGCACATCGTCGGTCAGCAGATCTCCACGAAGGTCGCCTTCGTCCTCTTCGACCGAGTCCTCGCCGCTGCCGGCGGCAAGGTGGTCCCGGAATCGCTGCTGGCGTTGACTCCGGACCAGCTCCGCGAGTGCGGGTTGTCCCGCGCGAAGGCGTCATACCTGCTGGATCTCGCGCAGCGTCAGGCCGACGGCAGGATCGACCTGGAGAACATGACCGGGCTCGACGACGCCGAGGCGATCGCGGCGTTGACGGCGGTCCGGGGGATCGGCTTGTGGTCGGCGCAGATGTTTCTGCTCGCCCAGTTGCACCGGACGGACATCCTGCCCGCGGGTGACGTCGGGATTCGCCGCGCGGTGGAGAAGGCCTGGGGTCTGGCGCAGTTGCCCGGTGTCAAGGAAGTCGAGGCGCTCGCGGTTCCGTGGGCGCCGTACCGGAGTTATGCGGCGGCCGTCCTCTGGCGATCGCTTTCGCCGAGTGCCGAGGCCCAGCCAGCATTGGCATGATTTTGTTGTAGTAGGTCATTTCTGCCACTGGTGGTGTCGGGGTGCGCTCCGTGAGGCTGGGATCTCCGACCTGACCGTGAAGGAGATCCGAGTATGTCGACAGTTCTGAACACCCTGGCTGCCGCCCAGGACCAGGCGATCGCGCACTTCGCCGGACGTCTGGCGTTCGAGACCGACCCGTCCGACGTCGCTGCCGACATCGGGGCCGGTGTCGTCGGCTGGGTGCTGGTGGACAGCCGCAGCCAGGAGAGCTGGGACCAGGGCCACGTAGCCGGAGCGATCCACCTGCCGACCAACGAGGTCGCCGCCCGCGCCGCGTCCGTAGTACCGGCTGGTACTGCGGTGGTGACGTATTGCTGGGGTCCTGGGTGCAATGGCGGGACCAGGGCGGCGCTCGAGTTCGCGAAGCTGGGTTATCCCGTCAAGGAGATGATCGGCGGGTTCGAGTACTGGACCCGCGAAGGTCTGCCCGTCGAGACGTCCGAAGGCATCACCCGACGGCCGTCAGACCCGCTCACCGCGCCCACCGGCATCGCCTGCGCCTGCTGACTCAAGCGCTACACGCCAGTGCCCTGCGTCGCAGGGCACTGGCGTGTCGAGAAACCCGAACCGACTCCGACGTACACGGTGTCGAGAGACGGGGATTGAGTCATGCCTGACAAGACAGCAGGACGCCGGCTGGTCGCGTGGACGAGCCTTTCGCTGGACGGGTACACCAGCGGACCACAAGGACCGGAGCACGACACCTGGCTGTACGAGCACGCGATGCAGGAACAGACCCTCGCGTACTTCGAGTCGATCTGGCGCGGCGCTGACACGGCGCTGCTCGGGCGGACGAATTACGAGGGATTCTTCTCGGTCTGGCCGGGGATCACCCGCGATCCAGCGACGGACGACCGGACCCGGGCGCTCGGTCAGTGGCTCGATTCCGTGGAGAAGGTGGTGTTCTCGCGGACGCTGGCGGACACGAAGTGGGAGAACTCCCGGGTCTCGGACGATCTGGAAGGGACCGTGCGGGAGTTGAAGGCGGCGCCCGGCCGCGACATCCTCGCGATCAACAGCGCCAGCATCATCCAGGCGCTGCTCCGCGCGGGGCTCGTCGACGACCTCCGGGTTGCTGTTGTGCCGACGATCCTGGGCGGCGGGCTCCGCCTCTTACCGACGACCTGCCCGAGTCGAAGTGGCGTCTCGCCGAGACGACCACCCTCGAGCACGGAGCAGTCGGCCTCCACTACCGAGCCTGACGCCGCCGCCGGCGCAGGCTGGGTGATCCAGCGGACCGCCACCACTCAGCAACCTCGCCGATTGCTCACGAGCCCGCCGTCGCCAGGCGGCGCGCCAGAGGGCCGGGCGTAGTTGGTGAGTGCTGGCGGTGCGGGCCACCCACCAGCCGTCAGCCCGTCGGGGTGTCTGCTCGGCCGAGCGCTTGTGGTGAGTCCGACCACCATCCGGGGACCTCGGACAAGAAACAGGGACCCGGACAGGGAACGGGGACCCCGGACAGGGAACCGGGGCCTCGGACAGGGCACGGGGACCCCGGACAGGAAATGGGACCCCGGACTGGGAACGGGGACCCCGGACAGGGAACGGGGACTTCGGACAGGGAATAACGTGTCCGAGTTCCCGGCTTGGTGTCCCCACCCCCACAACCACCGCTGCCGCCACCACAACCGCCGCTGCTGCCACAACCACCGCCGTCGGCACCACTCGGCCGGGGGCGCCACCAGCGTCCTGGCCGGCTGCAGCGATGGCCCGGATTGCTGGTCTCAGGGTTCGCGGGTCGCGAGGTATTCGGCGTTGCCGCGGATCGCTGCCTCATAGCGCTTGATCTCGGCGGTGTCGATGCGGTCGGCAACGAGTAGCAGCAGCGTGGCGAGTGCCTTGTCCCCGCGGCCGGACGCCTGCAGGGTCAGCGCCTTGAACACGCGCAGCGAGTCCGACTCCGGGAACTCCTTGCACGCCTGCTTGAACACCTCGAGCGACTCGTCGAACCGGTCGAGGTTGCGCAGCGTGCTCCCGTACTGCAGCAGGCACTTCCGCTTGGTCTCACCACTGAGCCCCGGGAGTGCCTGCTCGTAGTACCCGATGGCCTTCTCCTCCTGGCCGGCGGTGTCGTACGAACCGCCCACCTCGTACAGCACGTACGGGTTGCCGGGATGCTCGGCCAGCAGGTTCTCGAAGAAGTCGATCGTCGGCTGCATGTTCGACCGGTCCCGCCGGGCGAACGCCTCCTCGATGGTCGCGGCCAGGTCCGGCGTCAGTTCGTCACTCACGCTTCCATCATGCCTCGCGGCCGCCGGGGCAGAATGTCGAGGTCGCCAGGCCCGTTCCGACGTGGCTTGCGCAAGCGATAGCCGGCGGAAGAGGAGACAGTGATGACTGAGCAGGGTGGGTGGCCGCGAGGCGTAACCGCGATCACGTTGTTCGTGGAGGATCTGGCGGGCTGCAAACAGTTCTACCGGGAGACGTTCGGGCTGCCGGTGGCGTACGAGGACGACGCTTCGGCGGTCTTCAAGTTCGGCGACCTGATGGTGAACCTGCTGGACGTCGCCTCGGCGCCCGAGTTGATCGCGCCCGCCCCGGTCGGTGGCGCCGACGCAGGCCGAAGGTTCCAGCTCACCGTCGAGGTGGAGGACGTCGACGCCCTGCACGCCGAACTCACCAGCCGCGGCGTCGAGTTCGTGAACGGCCCGATGGACCGGCCGTGGGGCATCCGCACCGCGGCCTTCGCCGACCCGGCCGGCCACGTCTGGGAGATCGCGAAGTAAAACGCCAGTTGGAGCTCAGAGATCGAGCACCAGGTCGCCGGTGGGGCGTGCGCAACAGGGCAGCACCTCGCCGACGGCCGGAGGTTCCAGCGGTTGCGGCCGATAGCTGACCTCGCCGGAGATCAACGGGGTCACGCAGGTGTGACAGACGCCCGTCCGGCAGGACCACCGCGTCGGTACGTCGCACGCGTCCGCGAGTTCCAAAAGCGACGAGTGCTGATCCGACCACGGCACCGACAGACCGCTACGCGAGAAGGTGATGAGAGGCCCGGTCCCCGGCTCGCCTACGGGCGGATGAGGCTGTACCTCGCGAGCATCCGTCAGACCCGGGTTGATCGAGGGGAGCGCCCCGAACAACTCCGTTCGGACCTCGCTGACTCCGAGGTCGGTGAGCAGCACACGCATCTCCTCCATGAATCCGGCTGGTCCACAGACATACGCCGACGCGCCCCGCGGGATCCCCAACCGGGCGAGTTGTTCCCTGCCCGGCCGATGGCCGCCTGCCGTGAAGAAGACCTGCGGATGGACGTCCGTCAGCGATCCGATCAGCCCAGCAGCCTCTGTCGCGAACGCCTGCTGCTCCGGGCTTCGCGCGATGTGGATCCACCAGACAGACCGTCGACTCCGCTCGTCCGCGAGTCGGTGGAGCATCGCCATGACCGGCGTGATGCCGATCCCCGCCGAGACCAGTACTACCGGCCCGGGCTCTTCAGTCAGCACGAACTCCCCGCGCGGTGCGGCCGCTTCGACCGTCATCCCCGCAGTCAGGTGCTCGTGGATGTAGGTGCTCACCACACCCTCGCGCTTGACGCTGATCCGGTACGTCGATGAGCCGGGCGCCGAGGAGAGCGAGTAGCTCCGGATGCCCTGGTCACCGAAACGGATCACCAAGAACTGCCCGGGACGCGCGGCCGGCAGCGGCTCCCCGTCTGCGGACTCGAGGTAGATCGAGCGGACCGTGTCGCTCTCGCGGGTCACCGCGCTCACCGTGAGCGGACGGAATCCCGGCCAGTCGGCGACCACGCCAGCCGCCTGGCCGTCGACCTCGGCCGCCCCGGAGGACGGGCCGGGCTGCGGCTCGGAGTACGGGCTGGCGTTCCGGCCGTCGGCGGTCGGCGTACCGGTCTCGAGCGCTTCCACCAGTTCGCGGAAGGATTGTTGCCAGCCGGGGCTGAGGGCGGGGATGTTGAGGCTGGCGCGGAGCTTGGCCTCGTCGCGGTCGGGGAGATAGAGGAGAGCATCGATGTCCGCGACCGACAGCTCTTCCGGGCCGACCCGCGTGCGGACGATCTCGTCGCCCGCCTGTACGCGGCCCTCTTTGATGACACGCAGGTAGAAGCCTGGGCGGCGATGCGCCACCAGCAGCGAGGGCAGCTCGGGCTCGCCCATCCGCATCCCGACCCGGTAGCAGGTGACGCGCGGCTGGGTGACCTCGAACTCGGCCTCACCGATCCGGTACCGATCGCCGACGCAGACCTCGTCGTCCGGCAGCCCGTCGACCGTGAAGTTCTCGCCGAACTGGCCGTAGCTGAAGTCGTCGCGGCCGAAATGCCGCTGCCAGTAGTCGTACGAATCGAGCTCGTAGACGAGGACCGCCCGCATCTCGCCGCCGTGCCCGTTCAGGTCGCCCTGGCCGTCGCCGTCGATGTTGAGACGGCGGACCATCCGCGGCCCGTCGACCGGTGCCTTCCAGATCCCGGTGTGCACGGTCCGGCCGTGCCAGTCGACGTCCTTCGGCATTCCGACGTTGAGTGAGCGAAGTGTCGCCATCATCAGCCCCAACTGTTCAACACGGCGCGGGTCGGGTGGAAGCGGACCGCCCGGCCGGTCTCACCCGGGGCGTCCCATTGGAGGGTCGCGGTGCCGGAGAGATGCAGCGCGGTACCGGTCCCGAAGTCGAGGAAGAGCAGCGAGGTGGTCGGATCAACAGCGATATTGCCCAGGCTGTTGAACATGTTGTTGCCCGGGAAGTCCGGCCACCACAGGTCCGCGCCGTCGATCCGCACGAACCCCGGCTCGCCACCCTTGTGCGACGTGTCGGCGCCACGCGTGGGGTGCGAGGTGCCGAGGAAGAAGGTGTCCGCCGACTCGATCAGTGCGGTCTCCATTTCGCCAAGCGTCCCGTCGGTCACCACTGGGAGGCCGGAAGCGGGCTGCGTGATCGTGTGCGGGTGGATGTATTGAGGGCAGTTCCCGTATGCCTGTTCCGCGGCGATCTCGAGCTCGTCGCTCGCGGACCTGACGAGCTCGCCGTTGATCCGCACCCGCCGGCGGATCGCCAGTTCGATGACGAGCACTCCGACCTGCTGGTGAGCGGGAAGTCCGTACAACGGATCGCCCGTGCCCGGCGCCGTGTGCACGGTCAACGTCGTGCCCGCGGCGTCGAGGAAGCCCGGTTGGCCGGTCAGCGCCGTCGTCCACATCCGGCCGTCCGCGTCCCGCGCGGTGATCGCCACGAACTCGCGCTGGGCCAGGAACTTCTTCGCGCCACCTTCGAGCAGCGCGGGCCGCAACATCCCTTCCAGCCTGGCCGCGTCGTGCGAGACGCCGGCCTTGCGCTGCACGCTCAGCTCGCCCTCGTGGAACCCGATGGCGCTCATCACCGCCTCGTCTTCTCGTAGTGCCGGGCAACCCTGGTCCTGTTCCCACAGACGCTCCCGATACACCACTGCCGGCGCGAGCGCTCAGCCAGGAAGAGCATGGAGCAGTTGGGATTCGCGCACCTGCGCAACGTGCTCAGCCGCTCGGCGTCACCCATCAGCTCGATCACCTCGCGGGCGATCGCCGCCAGCGCCGCGTTCCCGCCGTACTCCGTGTGCCAGCGCGTCTCGACCTCGCCTTCCGGTAGCAGGCGCAGGCTCGAAGGCGCCGCCGCCGAAGCGGCGTTGATGTCGTCGATCGAGCTCCGCGCTGGGCTCCGCTGTTCGAGCCGCGCGTCCAGGACGTCGCGGATCGCGGCGCGCAGCCTGCGGACGGCCGTTTCCTCGGGCATCGGCCCGGCCGGCAGCCTGGGTGCCTGCAGCTGCCACCACGCCGCCTGCTGGTCGGGCGACTCGAGCAGGTCGACAGGCGGGTCGACCGCCAGCATCAGCGTGTCGACCAGATCGATCGCCACCAGCCGCTCCCCGCCCATCGCGAAGCCGGCCGCCAGCAGGTCATCGACACTCGGACTCATGGTCATGAGGTCACTTTAGGCATTAGGAGACGGCGAACACAACGCCTTGCCAAAGATTGACTAATGATTTTACTGTCCTTTTATCCGTTAGAGCTTCTGGTGAAGGAGAACGATCATGGGTCTGTCCTGGCAACAAGGTCCGCTGAGCGGCGGCGCGGTGGGAAGGTTCCTCACACCCGAGCCGCTGCCCGAGCGGCTGCTGTACGCCGAGCGCCTGCGGCGCCGGATGCGGGTGAAGTTCGCCGGCGAGTGGATCGCCGACAGCGAGGATGTGCTGCTCCTGCACGAGCCCGGCCGCTACCCGGTGGCCTACTTCCCACGGAAGGACATCCGGCTGGACGCGCTGTCCGGCGGCGACCGGCAGACCCGGCACCGTGACCTCGGTGCCACCGCGTGGTTCACGGTGGGCCTCGACGACCGCCAAGCGGAACGCGCCGCCTGGGAGCACGTCGACCTCCCCGCGCACGCCGGTGAACTGGCAGGACGGGTCGCCTTCGCCTGGCGGGCGATGGACGGCTTCTACGAAGAGGACGAGCGCATCCTCGGACATGCCGCGGACGCCTATCACCGGATCGACATCCGGCAGACCTCGCGCCACCTCGTAGTACGGGCCGGTGGGCAGGTGGTGGCGGACACGACGCGGCCGGTGGTGCTCTACGAGTCGGGCTTCGCGCCGCGGTGGTATGTGCCGCGAGCTGACATCGCCGGCGACGCGCTGACTGCCGTCAGCGGTCAGACGTTCTGCCCGTACAAGGGACTCGCCGACTACTACGACGTCGGTACTGCGGGTCGCGCGGCCTGGTCGTACCGCGACGCCTACACGGAGGTCGACCGAGTGTCTGACCTGGTGTCCTTCGAGCCAGACAAGGTCGAGGTCTCCCTCGACGGCGTGGTCCTGAAGCTCGAACCAGGTCAGCAGGTCCGCCCGCACGGCATCGACCGCGGCCTCGACATCGACGAAGTGGCGGCAGTCCGGCCGGTGCCTGACCTACCGTGACCTTCGGTGACAGACAGTGATGGGGAAAGCCTTCGGTGGGCCGGCGGCTACTCCAGCCACTCGGTTTCGAAGCGGGAGTTGGCGTGGATGTGGACGGCTTCGTAGCCTCCGGGGCCGGTGGCGAACTTGTGGGCTACGCCGGCCGGGACGACCAGGATCTGGCCGGCGGTGCCCAGGACGCGTTCGTCGCCGATGGTGAAGTTGGCCGAGCCCTTCCGGATGATGAAGGTCTCCGCGTACGGGTGGCGGTGCAGCCGAGGGCCGACGCCCTCCTTCGAGGTCGACTCGAGAATGATCGAGATCCCGGCCGCTCCCGGTAGTTCCTCGTAGTTCTCGGTCCAGTCCTCTCCGTCCTCCCGCCCGTCCTGGCGACGGATGACGAGTTCACTGACGTCTACCTGACTCATCTCGCTGTCCTCCCTCTAGCCGGCGCGCCGCAGTACGAAATCGAAGCTACCCCGCGAGAGAGTCGTCGCAGGGAAAAGAGCCACCAGGCCTAGCCGATCCGTTCTCGTACGGCGGGAGCGAACGGGCTCCACAGGAACCAGGTGGGAAGGGCGCGCAGCAGGCTTGGGGGACCGGCGAGGGCGACGGTGCCATCGGCGGTGGCCTGGGTCAGGGTGATGATGCCTGAGAAGACCCGCATGAGGTCGACGGGTTCAGTGGTCACGACGACGTCCGAGGTGAACCCGGGATGCTCCGTGCAGACGGATGCTTCCTGCCGGTCGAGGATGATCCAGATCCGGGTCGGATCGTCACCGCGGTAGTCGAACTCGATGTTGACCCGCTTCACGGGCAGTTCGTCACGGTTGACCCGGCGCGACATCCACCAGGTCAGCGTGATCGGATCGACCTCGCTCGGCTGCGGTTCGGTGAACATCCATCGCACCGCCCACTCGCCGATGGCCATGATCACGCCTTCGAGGTCGCGGCCGGCCGGGGTCAGTTGGTACTCGTGGCCGCGCGCGACCGGGACTCGCTGCAGCACACCCTTGCGCTCCAGGTGGTGGAGGCGCTGCTTGAGCAGCGTCCGCGAGATGCCGGGGAGCCCGCGATCGATGTCGTTGAACCGCCGGCTGCCGAGCACCAGCTCGCGCACGATCAGCGGCATCCACCGGTCCGCCAGTACCGCGCTCGCCAGTGCGACCGGACAGTACTGCCCGTAGTCTCGCATGGCTCATTGTGCGGCCAGGTCCAGGAGTTGTACCAGCTGAGTCCAGAACCTGTACTAGGAAGCACCTCGGCCCGGTGATGCATTGGAACCCTCATCAGACGGAGGGGACACCATGACCATCAGCTTCGACCCGATCGTGTTCAAGCGGACCACCCGCGCACAGTGGGAGGAGGCCGCGGAGGCCTGGCACCGATGGGGGCCGACGATCGAGGACTGGCTCGGTGAAGCGACCGCTGCCATGCTCCGCGCCGCCGGTATCGGCGACGGTGACCGCGTTCTCGATGTCGCTGCCGGAGCAGGTGGGCAGACGCTCGCCGCCGCGCGACTGGTCGGGCCGGCCGGCCGCGTGCTGGCCACCGACATCTCGCCGGCCATCCTCGAGTACGCCGCTCGCGTCGCGTCCGAGGCAGGCCTTTCGACGGTGCAGACGTTGGAGGCCGACGGCGAGGACCTGTTCGAGCTCGAAGAAGGCAGCTTCGACGCTGCGATCTCCCGGGTCGGCCTGATCTACTTCCCGGATCGGCAGGCCGCGCTGACCGGCATCCATCGAGCACTCCGCCCCGGCGGCAGGTTCTCGGCGGTCGTGTACTCCACTCCCGACCGCAACGGGTTCTTCTCGATCCCGGTAGGCATCATCCGCCGCCGGGCGGAACTCCCCGCACCGGCGCCCGGTCAGCCAGGGCCCTTCAGCCTCGGCAGCCCAGGCGTCGCCGAGAAGGCTTTCTCCGCAGCGGGCTTCCACGACATCACCGTGACCACGGTCCCCTCGCCGGTCCGCCTCCCGACCGCCGCCGACTGTGTCCGCTTCGAACGCGAATCCTTCGGCGCCCTCCGCCAAATGCTTTCCCGCCTCGACGACTCAGACCGCGCAGCAGCCTGGCACGAGATCACCACCGAACTAACTCAGTTCGAACCCCCACAGGCTTCACCGGCCCCTGCGAAATGCTGGTCATCACCGGCACCCGCTAATCGAGAGAGTCGCGCCGCCCCGGAATTGTCGGCCGGCCTGGTTCGCCGCCGCCGAAGAACTGGGCCACCATCTCGGCCCGGCTGCAAACGTCGAGCTTCGCGAAGATGCGGCGCATGTGCGTCGACACGGTCCAGGGGCTGATGTCGAGCGAGGTGGCGATGGCGCGGTTGGTGGCGCCGTCCGCGACCAGCTGGGCGATCTGCAGCTCCCGCGGGCTGAGCGAATGTCGGGGTACCTGCGGGGAGACGACGAGTACGCACCGGACGTTGTCGTGCTCCAGCATCACGGAGACACCGTTCTCGGTCGTTCTCGCGGTGATGGCGCGAAGCTCGACCTGATCGAGCATCGCTCGCAGTGCCGCGACGATGTGCTGTCTCAGGACCGCCATGTGCGCGGGCTCCGTGGTACGGGCTCGAGGCGGTCCTGGTGGCGGGTCGGCTTTGGGGCCGTCTCGCCGGGCTGACATCGGCACAGCTGTCGCACTCATCACTCATCCCCCTCGATGCGCGCCGAGAGAGCGCCGGAGCGAATCCGTCGGCTCTCCTCATGGTGATCTCTTTGGAGCCCCGCGGAAACAGGACCGGCGCGAATTTGCCGGGCAAATGTGAAAAGAAATGCCGCGGAAGTGTCCACAGCGGCCGCCCAGCCGCGCAGATCCATCGCCTCGTCCGGTCCGTGCGCGTTGCCGTCGGGGGTCCCAAACCCCAACAGCAGTGGGCGAATCCCGAAGGCGCGAGCCATCATGCCCACTGCGGGCACGGTCCCGCCGGACCGCACATACGTCGGTGCTCGCCCAAAACCAACCACACACGCTTCATCGGCAGCTCGTCGGATAGCTGCATCCGGCATCGTTGCCACTCCCGGGGTGGTTGCGGCGACACGGAGTCGCAAAGTGGTCCCGGGGGGAGCGAGCCCGTCGAGCAACCGACGCGCGCGGCGCAGTACGGCGGCCGGGTCCGCTCGTGGCGGCAGCCGGAGGTCGATCCGCGCCGCACTCCGGGCCGGTACTGCGCCACCCCGCGCCTCGGTGGTGAGCCGGGTGACGTCGAGCGCGCCGCGCAGGGTGATCCGCTCATCCAGCCCGGCCCCGATCATGGCCCGACCCCCTGCAGCCCTCGCGACGGCCGCGTCCGTGCGCACCTCGACGTACTGCGCCGCGCGGGCGCCGTTGTACTGCGCGAGGTGGGCGCCGAGGTCCTGCGCCGGGTTGGTGTCGAGTTGGGGGAGTAGGTCGTCGCGCAGTACCAGCAGGGCCTCGGCCAGGACCAGGCTGGGGTCGACGACGGCGCCACCGAGCCGGCCCGGGTGCACGTCCGGTCCACCGGTATCGACCTCAAGCCGGCCGACCAGGTGACCGCGCTGGCTGACGGTCACGGTGGGCGCGCCGTCGGCGGCCCGCTCGGTGTCCGACACGACCACAGCCCGCGGCCTCACTCGCCGAGCGAGCCTGCGCAGTACTGCTTCAAACCCGGGGCTTCCCACCTCTTCGGCTCCCTCCGCGATCACGAGCACCCGCATCGGCGGGACCCCGGCCTGCCGCCAGGCGTCCAGCGCACAGAGGTGCGCGAACAGCTGTCCCTTGTCGTCGCCGGCACCCCGGGCATAAAGCACGCCATCCCGAACCACCGGCGTGAACGGGTCGGACGACCACCCCGACCCGGCGGGCTGCACGTCGTAGTGGCCGTAGATCACCAGAAGCGGCGCGCCCGGCGGTGCAGCCCAATGACCCAGTACTACGTCCCGCCCGCGGCTGGTCGGCACGACCTCCACCCTCGCGCCGTGGGCACGCTGCCACGACGCGACCCACCGAGCCGCGCGGGCGACGTCAGCCGCCCGCGCCGGGTCTCCACTCACCGATGGGATCGCGAGCCAGGCCCGCAGTTCGGCCAGCCGGTCGGAGCGCCACCGCCGGGCGGTGCCGAGCACCGCGGGCGGCAACACCTCTCACCGGCGCGGCCGAGCGGGGACGCCGCCCTGCCCGCCGCGGTACGTGCCCAGGCCGTTCCGGCGCGGGTAGATCGGCCCGCCGGCTCGTGCGGCCGGTGGCATCTGCGCGGGCGACCGCTCGCTGTACCGCGCGGCGACGCCTGCTTGACCCATCTGTTCCCACGGCATGACGCGGTCGGTGCCAGTGCGCTTGGCGAGGCTCATCGCCTGTGCCGATGTCAGCCACTCCTCGGCCGGTTCCGCGATCTCCATCAGCAGCGCCTCGAACTGGCCGCGGCCGGTCTCCATCACGTGGTTGCCGGACAGCCAGCGCAGTACCTCGCGCCCGTTGACCGCCATCCGCTGGCGTGGACTGCTCTGCAGCCGTACGTCGAAGTACCGGATCAGGACCTCGTCGACCACGTCCCACGCGTTGGCCGCGCCGAACAGGTCCTTGACGTCCTCCGACCCGAGGATCCCGAAGCACTCCTCCAGGAGTTGCATGACCTCGACCCGCAGCACGTTCAGGTGACCGTACGAGGTGAACTTCAGGTTGTTCCGCAGGTCGAGCCCGGCCCGGCGGACCACCGCGATCGATCCGAAGCTCGGGTCCAGCGCCCGCTCCCGGATCACGTCGCTGATCCGCTTGTCCCGCCAGAACAGCGTTACCTGGTTGACGAAATGCGAGAACAGCATGTGGAAGTCGGTGTTCGGCCGGCTCTGCCCGGCGCCGAGGCCGCGGCCGTAGCCGAGCACCCGGCGGTAGGCGGCGACCCGGTCGTTCCGGGTGTACCGCAGTACGTCACGGCGGTCGAACTGGTAGAGCTTGTACGCGCCCTCGCCGCCGGACAGCCGGATCGCGCCGCCCTCGAACAGTTCCTTGAGCTTCTGCACGACCTTGAACACGCCGATCCGCTCGTGCTGGTAGATGTAGTAGAGATCCCCGACGGCGACAACGCGCTCGGAGTTGACGTTCTCGTCGTACTCCACGACGCCCTGCGGGATCTTGACGTCACCGAACTTCTGCGCAGCCTCCGGCCCCACACCGACCAATTCGGCCAGCCCCCGGTCCGGCGGCATCGGCCCACTCGCATCCGCCTCCCGCGCCGCGGTGACCAGATCCTCCAGCTGCCGATTGATCTCCTCGGCCAGCGCCGGATTCGAGACCAGGCTCCCCGACAGCCGCTCGGAAACCTGACTCCGCAACGCCTGCATCCGATCCAGCAGATCCTGATAATCCCGCTCGGAAAGCATGTCACTGCTCCTTCTCGTCCGCACGCAAGACGGCGACGACGAGACGCCGGACCTCCGCGGAATCCTGGATCTGCTTGACCCGCGCCTCCAGCCTGCCGCTCTGTTCGTCGACCAACTCCCGCAGCCGTCCCAGCGCGGCCAGCTCTGCCTCGGACCTGGGGGAGACGACCGGCTCCTCGACGACGATCTCTTCGACTTCTTCGACCTCGTCGCCCTGATCGGGCTCGGTCGGCTCGACCGGGAACGACTCTTCGTCGACCTGGTACGCCTCTTCGTGCGGCCCCGGCTCGTACTGCCCCTGCTCGAACTGCTCCCGCTCGAACTGCTCCCGCTCGAACTGCGCCTGCTCGTACGGCGTCGGCTCCCCGACAGGTGTTCCTGGAGTCGTGACGGCTCGTCCGCGGCGCAGTTCCTCCCTGCGGGCGACCAAGTCAGCCTGAGCCGACCTCGCCCGTTCAGCCGCGTCCCATGCGGCGGCCGCGCGAGCCTCCGCCGCCCTGACGGCTTCGTCTGCTTCGGCCTCGGCGCGGGCGGCGCGGATCTCGGCTTGTTTCCTCTCGGCGTGTCGCCCGTCGGCAGCGATCACAGCGTCGACGAGGCCGGTCAGTCTGTCGCCTTCCAACACCGACAGCAGGCCCTGAACCGTGTCGGCGCGTGATCGCTGCAGGTCGTCGCGGACCTCGCCAGCCCTGGCACGCACGTCGTCGTCGGTGAGGATCCCGCGCAATCGCCTGACGCCCGAACGGGCGACCTTCAGAGCATGGCAGCCGCACTCGCACCCCGCGCAGTCCTCGCCGCAGTCGGCGAGGCACTCGTCCTCGATCTCGGGATCCACGGGGTCGAACGGGGACTGCGGAACGAACCGCTGGTTCGGCGGGATCTCCTCCCAGTCGTCCGGACCACCCTCGTCGTCGACCTCGCCCGCCGGCTTCAGGTGCGGCCACGTTGTCACGGTCGGGCCCTGAACCAAGCGCCCCAGCTCGCCGTCGACGATCGCCAGCGGTACCTCGCTCGCAGCCATCAGCACGCCGCGGGTACCCAGGAGCAAGTCCTTGAGCGGATCCGGCAGCGCGGCCACCTGGAAGATGCCCGAGATGTGATCGTCGTCCGCGCTCGCGCTGCCTTGCAGCGGCAGCACCAGCGATCCGAAGTTCGCTGGGTTGCCCCCTTGGGCAATGAAGGCCGGGATGTAGTTCGGGCGCAGATGCAGCCCTCGTACCTCGACCCGCACGAAGTCCTCATCGCCGGCGACCTCGCCAACGGCATGCGAGGCGGCGTCGTACGGCACGACAGACAGATCCAGCAGCACCGCGCCGGCGAAGCGGCCGATGCGGAGCGCCTTGGCGGTAAGGCGTTCCACCAGCCCGCAGAGCGTGGACACCGCGATCTTGACCCGGCCCGCGTACAGGCCAGGAGGAAGCGGCGTGCAGCAACCCAGTGGGATGCACGTGACCTTGCCGCGCGAGCCGCAGTGGCAGCCGCTGGCGCACGAAGGACCGCCGCACGGGACTAGTCGGCGTACGAGCTTGTCGCGCAAGGTGAGCAGCAGCGCGGCTGCCGTCGGGGTGAACGACGAGACGAGTCCGTCGCGGCCCGTGTCGCGGATGATGTTCGGGCCGTCCTCGGTGAAGAAGACCCGCAGCCACTGCACGAGGTCGTCGAGCGTGAGCCCGGTACCCCGGTCGAGTACGACGGTCTGCCGCTCGGCAGAGGAGACGAGTACGGAGTCGAGCACTGCCTCGAACTCGTCGACCTGTTCCGAAGCCGCCGCGAGCAGCCGGCTGATCTGCACGAGATCCGTGCCCAGGAAGCCGTTTCCGGCGCCGAGGGTGAAGTCCAGCCGCCGGGTGTCCCACGAGCGCTGCAGGTCGGTGATGAGTTCGACCAGCGTCCAGAAGCTCGTCCGCTGTTTCTCTTCGTCCACAGTGTTCACGTGGTCGTCGTCCAGGCCGAAACGGTCGCGAAGGGCGCCGAGTTGGCCGGGCACGCTGTCCGGATCGATCTCAGCTGTAGCGGTCGGCACCTGGCCCAACAGCCCGTTGGTGCTCCCGAACGAAACCGCCGGTTGCAGGATGTTAGCGAGCGTCGGACGGCTGGCAGGCGGCGACGGGGCTGACGTGGTCGTCGAAGGTGTTGCCTGGTAGCCGGTCAGTACGGAGAAGGCGGAGTCGACCAGCGGGACCCGCGGGCCGCCCTCGCGACCCAGTTCCAGGACGATCCGGCGGACCGAGTCGCGGACGAGGCCGCGGTACGCTTCGCAGTCCTGCGGGTCGGCGTCCGTTCGCAGTGGCTGCAGGCTGTCCAGCATCCGGGTGATCTGCTCGTGGGCGGCTTTGGCCCGCAGATACAGGGATGCCTGGCCGCCGGTGACGCCGCCGAGGTCGGCCTGTACTGCGACGCCGCGCGGTACGTACTTGGCGATGACGTGGTCCTCGAAGGTCGACAGTTCGAAGGACGCCGACAGGGCGGCCGTGAACGCCTTGGGGTCCTGGACGCGGGGCCGCCAGCCCAGCACGTCCCGGATCGCCGCGCTGACCGCCGGCCCCTGGTCGCCTGTGATCCCGGTCGAGGTCGACGCGCGGGACACCCCGTCCGTCGTCATCAGCGGGAAGGCCTGGTCGACCTCGACGACCGGGAGCCCTGGCTGCTTCTTGTCTTTCGTCACGACGACCTCCTGGAGGTGTTCGTCCTGGTCGTTTCGGTGGGCGGTGAGGTCACGAGTTCATGCAGCGCGGCACCGACCGCTTCGCCGGCTGCGACGAGTGGTTCCTCGCAGCGTTCGAGGCTCTGCTCGACGCCGGACCACCACGAGGGCCAGGCGCCGCTCCGCCGTCGGGTGGAGCCGCGCAGTTGGTAGACGGGGTCGTGCGCGCGGAGGTCTCGCCAGTAGATGAGTCCGGCCTCGCGGACGAGCCGCTCGAGGTCGCACAGTTCCCGCAGTACGCCCTCCGTGGTGGCCGGCGGGCTGCCGACGAACACGTCGAGTGCCTCCGCGAGCCGGCCCTGGATCTCTACGGCCAACTGCGCGACGTGCTCGGCGGAGGCGAGATCGCTCTCCTCCGGCTGGTCGTCGTTGGTGCTGAGGACGAGCTCGGCCACCGCGAGCCAGAGTTCCTGTACGGCCCGATGCAACCCCGCGCGGCTGTCGTCGACGGTCATGGCCGTCACCTCCTGGCCAGTTGGACGTAGAAGTTGCGCATCAGCCGCTCGGGCTCCGCCCGCCCCTGGTCGAGCGCGGAGCGCACCGCGCCGATGAGGAACCGCTCCGGTACGACGCCCGGGTCGACGCCCTTCGCGAGCCGGCGCCCCGCCTCCTCGATCATCGACTGGTGCCGTGGCTCGAAGAAGATCACGTCGCGCAGCGCCTTGCCGCCCAGGCCGTTGAAGCGCGTGTAGCAGACGGCCTCGACTACCGCGGGGATCGTGCGGTCGGCCGTGGCGAGCAGCTTCGGCGGCAGCGCCCCTTCGCGTGGCGACGGATACAGCTGCGACCACGCCCGCCGGTACTCCGCGGCGCGTTCCGGGAACCCCATCCGGCGCAACAGCTCGCACGACAGGAAGGTGCGCAGGTACGGCGTGGGGTGCACGCTGCGCGGCGAGTACCCCAGGCTCTGCGCCGAAGTACGGCCGATCACGTCCATCAGTGAGGCGACGAATGCTTCACCACCCAGAAGGCAGCCGACCATGTCGCCGAAGATCTCGCGGTTCCAGCGGACCCATACCGAGGCCACCGGTTCCGGGATGCCGGCCTCGCGCAGCCGGCTCGCGATCGACGAGGGGACTGCCTGCTCGAGCTGCAACTCGTTCTGCAGGTTGTGGCTGACCTCGTGCAGGATCGCGCCCATCGTCCAGGGGTTGACCAGCCGGTGGTAGGGGAGTTGGACGAGCGGGAACGGGTTGACCTGCCGACCGAGCCGGCGCAGCGGGATGCCGCGCCGGAACGTCGCCGGTGAGAAGCCGGTCCGCATGTAGCAGAACGGTGGCGGCGACGGGATGCTGCGCTCGTTGCCCAGATGCATGAACACGTGCTGGTAGCAGTCGAGCGTGATCCGATCGCAGGCGTCGAGCCACTCGCCGAACGCGCCCTGCCGCTGCCCGAACAGTTCGAAGTAGAAGTCCCACACGCGTTCGGTGGCGCGGACCAGATCGTGTGCCTGGGTCTTGAGCTCCATCGCGATGCCCACCCGGGATTCGGAGGGCCGCGTCTGGGCGGCATCCGAGGCGCGGTCGAGCCGCTCGACGACGGTCTTCAGCGGTCCGCGCAGCGTCGCCAGCAGCGCGTTCACCGCCTGCACATGACCCTCGCTCGGCCGCGCCGGCTGGGAGCCGAACTCGTCCCGCCGGAAGTCGCGCAGCGCGTTCAGATGCCGGCGCACGTTGAGTGCCTGGCCGGAGAGGTAGACCGGGAGCACGTCCTGATCGGCGCGCGGCTTGCCCGGCCGCACGACCGGTGTGGCGGCACCCGCGCCATTCATCGACTCGCCCTCGTACCACGGCATCGACGGGAGCCAGGACGGCCAGGACAGCCAGGACGACGACGGCGCCGGAGCCGGGGCGGGCGCCGGAGCCGGAGTCGGTACAGGAGTGGGAGTCGGCGCCGGGGCCGGCGTACCGCTGAGCGCACTGATCCGTGCCCGGAACGCGGGCATGTCGAAGTTGGGGTCGATCTTCCGGCCGGGCGGGTCGGCGACGTCCTTGTGGCCGAGGACGGCCGACACACTGAGCCCGAAGTGGTCGATGAGGACCCTGCAGAGCTGGGCGAAGGCGGCCAGCTGTACTTCGGGCCAGGTCGCGTCGGTGCCGGTCGCCTCCGCCTCGATACCGATCGAGTGGCTGTTGCCCCACGACGGGTTCTGCACCGCCCCGGCGTGGTTGCAGCGACCGGCGGCGATGACGTAGACCTTCCCGGAGCGGGAGAGCCCGAAGTGCGAGAGTGGTCCGGCGAGGTCCGGCCGCCCGTTGATCAGGATGTCGAGCGAGGGCATGTCCGCCGTGCGGTTCAGCGTCGCCGTGTGGTGGCAGACCACCGCGCGGACGTCGCTCATCTCGCCGCGTCCCCGGGTCTCCCAGCCGGGTACCTCGATCACCTCGAGGTTGGTCTTGCGGGCGACGCCCGCGAGGTCCGTCAGGTACGGCATCGTCCCTCCCTCCGAGATCCCGGATCAGCTGGTCGTCAGCGCCGCACAGAACGCCGAGCGGCCCGAGAGGGGGCTGGCCGACGCCGTCGGCGAGGTGAGGTGGCACCAGGGGACGGCCTGCGACCGCGCCGGCGGTACCGGCGGTTGAACGTGTTCACCGCACGTACGGCGCGGTCCCGCTCGGGCGGCGTACGCAGCATCCGGCCCGCGATCCGGGTCATCGTCGAGACTGCCGAGCTCGCCGAGATCGGCCGGCCCGAGGCGGCCTGGTCCGCCAGGCTCTGCGCCGTCCGCTGCAGGATCACCGGCATCGCCGTGACGTACTTGCGCGTCGCCGGGTTGCGCCGCAGCCGGCGACCCAGCGCCGAAGTACCGCGGATGAGCGCCGGGGCGTTGCGGGCCAGGACTCCCGCGGCCCGGGGGATGAGCTTGGACGCGATCGGAACCAGCGCGCCGAGGAATGCCTCGGCCTCGGCCTCGCTCTGGGTCTGCGCCGCCTTCGTCGAGAGGTAGGCCATCAACTCGGCCTCGGGGTAGATCCGCCGTACGGGATTGACGAACGCCTCGTCCTCGTACTCCTCCTCCGACTCTTCCTCGGTCTCCGCCTCGACCTCGAACTCGAACTCCACCTCGTACTCGCCGTCGCCGCCACCGAGCAGGCCGCCGAGCGCCTTGCCGATGCCGCCGATCGCGCCGAGGAAGTCCTCGTCCTCGTCCTCCGCCTCGAACTCGCTCTCGTCCTCGGCTTCGAATTCGTCCTCGAACTCGAACTCCTCCTCGGTCTCGAACTCGTCCTCCAGTTCGAACTCGCCCTGGATCGCGGGGTAGTTGCGGTTCAGTACGGACGCCATGGTCGTCCCTCCACTCGGTTCGGACGTCGATCTGCTGGTGGGCGCTGGTCTCTGCGGCCGCCGGCGGCGGATTGGTTGGTGCCTAGCTGGCCTGCGGGGCGACAGCGCTCGGGGTGAGCGTCGGGTTGCCTGCGGGGTGCGGGCAACATCTGGGGTGGCGCCTGGGTGGGTCGCGCTCTGGGTGGGCGTCGGCTATCTGCGGCGGCCGGCGGCGCTCGGCCGTCCGGCCGGGACCGCGCCACGGGGAACCCGGACGTCGCTGACCACTCGAACCACGCGAGCCGGCCGACCGGCCTTGGGCGGAACCCGCAGCGGGGTGGTGATGCGCACGAACCCGGGCTTCGGCCGAGGCACCCGGCCGCTGCCGACAGTGCGGCTGCGGACGGGCTGACGCCGTACGGTCGCCCGGCGCGCGCCGTACCGGCTGCCGGTGGTCCCCGGGCGGCGCATTCCCGTACGGCGCCCGTAGCCGCGGCGACCCGGACCGTGGTACCGCCGCCGGCTACGGGCGAGACCCCGCGCGTGCCGGCGCAGTACGGCCTGTCGCGCGCTGCCTGGCGTCAGCGCCTGCGTCGCTGCGGCGCCCATCACCTGTCCGAGCTCGACCGGCCCAACCGGCTCACCAGCGGCGATCCGCTTCGCGACCGTCCGAGCCGCGCCGTCTGCGATGCCAGGGACCAGCCTTACAGCCGGGCGCGTACTGCGGTTGCCGTGCAGCATCCGGGTGAGCGTGGCGGCGCCGCGCAGGAGATGCGGCAGCAGTCGCTCGAGTTCGCGCCGGTCGCCGGGATTGATCGCGGCGTACGCCGCCGCGCCGCCGAGCGCCTCGGCTTCGGACTCGGACTCCGTGGCCGCGGCCTGGCCCGCCAGGTACTCGGCGAAGGTCTGCGAGGCGACCAGCGGCGTCCGCGCCATCTCCTCGAACTCGACCTCGAGTTCCTCCTCGAACTCGCCCTCGAGCTGGGACGTGACCGCTCGGGCGACAGCGCCCGCGGCAGGGCCTCCGATGGCGGTCGCGACGAGCGGGCCGGCCGTCTTGGCCAGCCTCTTGAGGAACGGTGCGGCCTTGCGGAAGGCGCCCTTCAGCCTCTTGAAGAACTCCTCGGCCTCGGCTTCCGCCTCTTCCTCGTACTCGTACTCGTCTTCGTACTCGCTATCACCGCCTCCGCCGCCGAGCAGGCCGCCGGCGATCTTCGCGATGGGTCCGAGCAGTCCGAGGAACGCCTCGTCCTCGTACTCGTCCTCGCCTTCGTCCTCCCACTCGTACTCTTCCTCACCGAGCATGCCGCCGATCGCGTTGACGACTCCGCCCAGGCCGGGGAAGAACTCCTCGGACTCGTCCTCGTACTCCTCCTCGTACTCGGACTCCTCTTCCCACTCGTCCTCCCACTCGGACTCGTCCTCCGTTTCGAATTCGGACTCGTACTCGGTCTCGAACTCGTCCTCGAGGTCCGCGGTCTGACGCGCCATGGTGGCCCTCCTCGATCGGCCGGGACAGCTTCCGCCTCCATGGCACTCCGATCGCCGCTGTGAGGTCAGTCGCCTCTGGAGGTGACACACGTCAGTGGTCGACCGCCCGAGCGACCCACCCCGGGGTAGCGCATCCGCAGTACTCGCGCGAGCTCTTGCCATTCGCCTCGGAGTGTGACGACGATCACACATTGACGTCTCTCTCAGGGAGGAAACCGACGATGGCAAGACGAGCACGTGTGGTGGCTGTAGCCATCGGAATCGGAATGGCGGTGACAGCGACGGGCAGTGTGGCGACTGCCGGCAGTGATTCCTCGGGTACTTCGCCGAACATGCTGCGGGAGCAGTTGACCGGGTACGAGGAGGATCCGCTCCCGATCTCGACCAACGGCACGGGTCGCTTCCAGGCCAAGATCGACGACCGCCTGCAGCAGATCACCTACCAGCTCAGCTACACCAGCTTGGAGGGCACGGTCCAGCAGGCTCACATCCACTTCGGTGGGAAAGCCCAGAGCGGCGGGATCAGCGTGTTCCTCTGCACCAACCTGGGCAACGGCCCGGTCGGCACGCAGTTGTGCCCCGCGGCCCCGGCAACCGTGACCGGCACGATCAAGGCCGCCGACGTCATCGGCCCAGCCAACCAGAGCCTGACCGCCGGCCAGTACAACGACTTCGTCAAGGCGATCCGCAACGGCACGACCTACGTCAACGTGCACAGCTCATCGTTCCCCGGAGGTGAGATCAGAGCCCAACTGGGCCACCACCACTGACCTTCCGGCTTGGCAACTGGGGATGAGCGCGACGCTCATCCCCAGTTTGCCAAGCCCTGTGTCGTTGTCAGTTACCGGGGAGTTCGTTGCGCAACTGGGTGACAACGGGCCGCGGCGCCGTGTCGACGGCGAGCCGGAACACATCGGGCCGGTGGTAATGACCAACCGGGTCGAACAGCCGCCGCGACGACCGGACCTTGCTGAGATCCAGATCGGCGAACAGCACCGTCTCCCCGTGCCTCGCAGGCCCAGCAAGGATCTCGCCATTGGGCCCGACGATCACCGTGTTACCGGGCTCCACCCACTCAGGATCATCCGGGTTGATCCGCCACACCCGCTCCCGATCCGGGAAGTCCGCCGGGATCTGGTCAACGCGAAGACACGGATTGGCCCCGATCACGTAGCAGCGCCCCTCGCGCGCAATGTGGCGCATAGTCGCGATCCAGCCGTCACCCGTGGCCAACGTCGGCGCCACCCACACGTCAACCCCCAGCGAATAAAGGAAGAACCGAGCCAACGGCATGTAGTTCTCCCAGCAGATCAACCCGCCGATCCGCCCGAACGGTGTCGCGTAGGTGTCAAGCGTCGACCCGTCTCCCATCCCCCAAACGGTCCGCTCCGACCCGGTAGGCATCAACTTCCGATGCTTCCCAAGAAGCTTGCCCTCAGCATCGAAGTACAACAATGTGTTGTAAATAGTGCTTCCGGTGGCTTCCCGCTCATTGACCCCGATCACCAAGTACACGCCAGCTTCCCGAGCCGCAGCCCCCAACCGCTCAGTCGCCTCACTGGGCACCACCACAGCGTGCTCAGCCAGCATCGCAAACCACTGCTCGTCCCCATCCCAAATAGGAACAGCATCAATCCACACAGGAGTCCCCGGCACAAACACCTCCGGAAACACCACCAAATCAGCCCCCCGCACCTCCGCCCCCGCCAACACCTCCTCCACCTTGGCGAGCGTGCCCTCCCGATCCATCAGCACATAAGCCGCCTGAACAGCCGCAACCCGCAACGTCCCCATCACACCCCCACCTCCCGATGTTGACGATACGCCGCACACTCGCACCGGCAACCTGTCAAAGGCCGTCCTCCTCCAGGGCACCGAGCCGTGGTGGTTCGATGCCCTGGCTGGACGTTGAGGTCCTCGACCTGTCTGCTAGCGAATGCTCTTCGCGGCCTGCTCGATGACTCGGACGACGGTCTTGGGGTCCGTCATCAGGCCGACGTGTCCTTCGTCGAACTCGGTGATGGTGGAGCCGGCTCTTTCGGCCATGAACCGTTGGACGCTGGGCGGGATGATCTTGTCCTCGGTGCCGAGGAGGTACCAGGACGGGATCGTCCGCCAGGCGGGAGTTCCGGACGGCTCGTTGAGTGCCCCGACCGTGGCCGGTCGCTGGGAAGCAGTCAGGATTGCCTTGTCATCGGAACTCAGCCCGTTCGCGAAGGATGCGAAGACGGTCGACCTCTTGAGGTAGATGTCGGTGTCCGCGGTGGGCGGAAGGGTGGCGGGAACGAAGTCGAAGATGGTCGTCGGGTCGGCTGAGAGCGCGGAGTCCGGCCCCGCGAGCGCTGTCGCGGACTCGCCTGTGTCGGGCGCGAAGGCGTCGACATAGACGAGCGCCTTGACGTTCGGATTTCCCGTGGCCGCGTTGCTGATCACGGCCCCGCCGTAGGAGTGTCCAACGAGGACGATCGGTCCCGTCAGTGTCTCCAGAATGGCCTTCACGTACGCAGCGTCGCCCGACAGCGACCGCAGCGGATTGGCTACCGCCCGAACCGTATACCCCTCGTCCTGGAGCTTCTCAATAACGTCATTCCAGCTGGAAGCGTCCGCCCAGGCCCCATGCACGAGCACGACAGTCGGCTTCCCCGACCGACTCCCCTGAGCCGCACTCTCCGCCGAGCTGAGGCTCACCATCACAAGGGCAACTGCAGCAAGAAGAACCGCCACCCCAGCGGGCCGTCTCCTCGCATGAACTGCGAAACTCCGAGAACTGCTCATGATCTGTCCTGTCCGTCGAATCGGCGACCCCAACACCCAGCACCCCCCAAGCCAACCCATGCCGAGGACCTACGCCCACGCCACAACCGAAGTCAGAGCCGAAGCCGGCCCCTGACGGCCGCCTCTCGTAATAGACCGAGCACCACCCCACTCTTGTGACACCCCGCCGCCCACGCTCGGCCGCGCAGCGGCACCAAGCCGTCACCGAGTACGTCGTCGGGGCCTACGCAGTTGTGAGACCGCGGCATCTTCCACGCCGCCGGTTGCATGGCACATAAGGCGTCAATTGCCCGCAGAGTCGGTGTCATCCCCAGGACCGGCGAGCTTGAACGAAGCGTGTCTCAGACTCTCGCGTAGCTCTGCCGACAAGGCATCCGATCCGATCATCTTGTCGAGGATGTCGCGCAGAAGTTCCAGACTGAATATCGACCGATCAGCCATCTCCACGACCCATGAGGCCGCGAGCCGCTTCCAGTACAGGCGTCCCGAAGCCCAAGCCGAACTGACGGTCAACTCGACGACGGCGCCCGGCCCTGCAAACCCTCTACCTTCGAGTTGAACCCAAACGCGAGACAACTCGCGGACATACTCGGAGAGGCCACGCTCCATGAAAGGCCACAGCGGGACGTAACCCGAATCCCGCAACGTCGCTCGACCTTCGCTCTCCACTCCAACGCCGACCTGCCCGCCAGGCATCACCCCAATCCAGGCCCCGTCGCCGCGATAGACAAGCGGCAACCACGTGCCCGCTTCACCCTCACAGCCGGTACCGGTCTTCAACACGATGTCCCTTCAGCAAATCCTCGACCGCATGAGACGCAACGACCACCGCTGACTTCGCCACGGTCGTGCACGGATCCCGCAGGACCATGCGCACCAGACCGGCAAGTAGCAGCAGGCCGACCCCACCATGCGAGGTCAGCCGAACACGAGGACTCTGGGATGCCATCCAGCACCGAGCCGAGCACGAGCGCCTGCGGCGACGTGCCTCGCCGATGACGTGTCGGCTGAACTCCGCGTCGTTCGTGCAGGTCAGGCGGTGCGGCGGAACTCAGTTCGGCTGGCGAGAGGTACGCCGCAGGATCCAAGTCGCGATCGGCAGCACGATGATCGTCCCGATCAAAGCGCTCAGAACCCCACCCCAGTCAAAGATGTCGGTGTCCCCAATCCCGAACCCAACGGTGAAAATCAGATACCCGACCACGGCCCCAAGCAACCCGAGCCCAACCGACACAAGCCAAGACATCGGCCCACTCATATGCCGAAAGGCATCCCGCGGAACAAGCATGCGCGCCAGAACCCCACAGCACAGACCCAACAGGAGCGCTCCGATCATTACGACCCCTCCCCTCAACCAGCAGTCTCCTCCGCCTCCGCACCCGAGTCGAGCCTTCCCCAAGATGATCCAACTCGACCCGCCGGCTGCCCGTAGCGGGCACTGCTCCGCCACCCACGCCTCGGGTCGTGCCGGCGCTTCCACAGCGCCGGCGAGTTGTTGCCCACCGGTACTCCAGCCTTAGATCGTGATGCCCGCGGTTCCCGGGCTGCTTGCCACAGGTGACGACCGGTGTGGGTGACCGAGGTCGAGTCCCTGCCCACAGTCGACAGGCCTTCGGCGCCGCCAAGTAGCTGGCCGTAGGAGTGTTATGGGTGCCTGCAACCGGTGAAACCTCGCCACGCCTAAGCAGGTCGAACACGGGGTGGACCCGGGGAGTCCACCCCTTTAGTGTCATCGGTAACGACGAATGACGCTGGAGGTGTCGGCGGCCACCGGTCGAATCGGGCCTCGAGCCGGGCGGATTGCGGCAGATAACGTGTCGTGATCCCGCCAATTGCGCTGCGCCGAACCAAGCGCCGATGTCTGAGCGCAGGGAGGTAAGCGTGCCTCGGCGGCAGGACGAAGGCTCGGCTCCGCCCCCACAAGTGGTGGTTGCCCGCATGTCGGCGTTTCTGCTTCTTGTCGTGGCAGGATTGCTGGGAACGGCGCAGGCGGCGATCGCGATTACGACGCAAACAGATATCAGCTACCTCAACGATGCCCACCAGATCAATCTGACGATCGTTCAGGCCGCTGAGGACGCTCAGGCCCATGGCCGGAGTTCATGCGTGCGGCGCGTGGGCGCGCTGCTGGAACGCGACCATCGCAAGCTGGCCGCGCAGGAGCTCGAGGCCGCTAGCCAACTCGGCTACGGGCTAGTCCCACTACCTTCGCTGGCGCAGCGTCAGAAGCTCGACGCCGTCACGGCCAAAATCGGGACATCTGGGTACGACGCCGCCTGGCTGGCGTTGCAGCGGGAGGAGCACGGGCAGTACCTGACCCTTATCAAAGGCGAGCTGGCGAAAGGCAGCGAGCCTGCCGTCAAGTCAGTGGCTCAAGGCGCCCAGAGCGTGATCCAGATGCATCTGCACATGGTGGAAGGTACCTGTCGCGTCGGGACCGACCACCCCCTAGTGCCCACTGGCGACGGCGGCCAGATGGCCGACGCCCAGCGGCTACGCTCGCAGACAGCATGGGTCCTGCTCGGCCTCGGCGTGCTCCTCCTCGCCAGCAAGCCACCCCGGGCGCGGCGACGCCTCCTCGGTCTTTCAGCGTTGGCAATAGGGATCGCCCTGATCTTCGGAGGGCCGCCCGGTGATACCGGACATGTTCCCGAAGGCAGCCCTTCGGCGCCGGAACGGGAAGCCGCCATTCCGCCGATCCGGCTAACTCTGCCCGGCTTCGTGGATGCCCCTGTGGTGCCGGTCGCGACCGGTCGCGACGGCTTGCTGCAGGTGCCGAAGTCGCCGACCAACGTGGGCTGGTGGGCGGCGGGCGCGGCGCCGGGCTCGGCGGGTGGCACCGTGCTGCTCGTCGGCCACGTGGACACCGCCCGCCACGGGCGCGGGGTGTTCGCCGCGCTGTGGGACGTGCCGGTCGGCGCCAAAGTTACGGTGACAGCCGGGGATGGAAGCGTCCGCCGGTACCGAATTGTGGCTCGCCGGATCTACCGGCGGGAACAACTGCCCACCGACCTTTTCCGCGGCGCCTCAAAGCCCCGGATGGCGCTGGTGACGTGCATCGGCTCGTACAACCACTCAGCGCGCCGCTACACCCATAACCTGGTGCTCTACGGCGTCCCGCTGGTTCGAAGCTGACCCTCAAGAGCCGACACCTCCGCGCCATCTGTCTGGGCGGAGTCGTCTTCGAGCGTCGCTATGGCCTCATTTTCGAACGTCGCCGACAGGCAAACTGATTTGCGCGTAGGCCCTCTCACCCGGACGGGCCATCGTCGCCGCCATGACTGCTAACAGCAGTCGACCTTATGGATCCGCCGCGACGACGACTGTTCAACCGTGCACACACGACGCGCAAGCCTGCGGCGATCAACCGAGGGCCGGCGGCAGGCTACTCCACGGCACGGCTGCGAAAACGCTCCAGCTCTGACACCGGTAGGCGTGTCCCGGCGGCTTTGAGCAGCGAGACGACATCCTGCGTGCGCCGGTCCAGCCGTTCCGCGAGCACGAAAGCCATATCGGCCACGATTGCCGTTGCGAGGCGTTCGTGGCGGGCGAGACGACCTTGGACATCGTCCGCACGCCACTTGATCATTCGCACCGGAGAGTTCGCTCTGGCTGTAGCAGTGCGAGAGGCGGATGGCACGAACACCGAGAGCTCGCCGAGAACCGACCCGGGGCCGAGCGTCGCGAGGACCCGGCCCTGTTTGAGGACCTCGACACTTCCTTCGAGAATGGCTGCGACGCCGTCTGCTGGGTCGCCTTCTTCAAAGAGCGTCGAGCCGGCTGCCGCGTCGCTCATCGTGGTCTCTCGGATGAGTTGGTCCATGTCCTCGTCAACGACGAGTCGAAACGGGCACACGTCTCGAATCGCTGCTGGTCGCTCCGCATTCAAGCGCGTTCTCCCTGAGTGTCGATGGGATCGGCGAGAACGATCCCAGGACGCGAGGGCAGGGTCGTTAGGCACCACCTTAGCTCTGATCCTTCATGAGATGGACGTTGCGTCTACTGACCGGCTTCGTGCTCTTGGGCGTCGGTTGAGGGTGATTCGGATTCGTGTGGATCGCTGCGTGGACATCACCGGGGCCGAGCCGGTCCGCGAACGCGCCCAACGTGTGCAGCCTGACGTGCGCCACGGCCTGGTCGCCACCGCGTCCCACCTGCACTCGGACCGTGCTGTTACCGTTCAAGTCGCGAGTTCGCTCCTGGCTCGCGGATCCGTCGCGTCGAGAACGTCAGAATCCCTGCCAGGAGGGTGAGCATCCGCGGATGCTCGCCCTCGAGTGGCCTCAGTCCCGTGAAGGATCAGGGTTGGGATCATGGGTCGACAGGAGGCGGTGATGGGTCGAAGTCAATCGAGGTTCATCGAGCGCGCGTCATGGCTGTTGCGGCTCCCACTCGAAACTCCAACCATCCCGTTCGAGGATGTGCGGAGCGGATGCACTCTCTGGTTGAAGCTCGACTACCTGCTGCCCAGCGGATGCACCAAGGATCGGATGGCGACGAACATCGTCGCGTATGCGATCGCATCGGGCGAAGTGTCTCCCTCCACCGTCGTGGTTGAGGCGTCGAGCGGGTCGACCTCGATCGCGTTGAGCATGGTCTGCGCCACCGTCGGTGTGCCGTTTCGGGCGTACATGCCCAAAACAGTCAGCGGAGAGCGGGTCTTGATGATCCGCCGGCTCGGTGGCGACGTGGTTCTCACGCCTGCTGGGCAGGGCATGGATGGAGCGATCGCTGCATTGCTCCACGACTCAGGCACAGAGGCGGACCTGTACGCCGCCCGGCAGTTCGAGAATCCGCGCAACGTGTTCGCGCATCAGCACTCGACCGGGCCCGAGCTCATCCAACAGGTCGGCGTTCGGCTTGACGGCTTTGTCGCCGGTGTAGGCACTGGCGGCACGTTGATGGGCGTGGCGCACGCGCTGCGGGATCACGGATACGACACGATCATCGCTCGAGCGATGCCGACTGCGACGTTCACTGCGGAGGGCGACCCAGAGGTCGTCGGGGGAATACCGGGCATCGTCGAGGGCATGAGCCGGCTCATCGACCCTGACGCCGTTGGACTCGAGGACCCGGTGCTCGTCCCGGAGCCGGAGGCAATGGCTACGGCGCGCGAGTTCGGTCGTCGCGGCTTGGGCATTGGCCCGTCGAGCGGGCTCAACATCGCCGCAGCGCGGCGGCTTGCCGCCCGCCTTGGCCCCGGGCACCACGTGGGCACAATTCTGCCAGACCGTATGGAGCGGTACTTCTCAACTGCCTTGTTCGACGACGTGACAGCGGAGCTTTAGCGCGCTCGCGGACACGACGTCGTGGGGGTGCTCTGGCCTACTCGTCGAGGAGCGAAGTGTGGAGCTCCCGCTCCGGCAAGACCTGGATGAAGTACTCAACGCCGAACATCTCTCGGAGGATCGGATCGGCGAACATGCTCGGATCGATCGGATACTGAGAGCGATGTGCGGCCGCGGCGCGGATCTTGTGGCCGACGAAGTCGGAGACGTCGATGCACGTGCTCACTCTGGCGTCGATCTGATCGCCTGACGGAAGCGATCTGGTCACGACAAGCTGGGCCTGCTCCGCAGATCCGTCGATGGGGACGGGGTCAGATGCTAAGAATGTCAGGCTTGTGACGTCATCCAGGGCAACCACATGCGCGTTGCGGGGCCGGCCTGTGGCGATGCCCTCTTCTCCGATGAACTCCCCCGGGCCCGACCGGTCGACCACTCGCACACGACCGTCCTCGCCCTCTCGCCGGATCTCCACCTGACCGGACAGAAGGAAGTACATCATCGTCGCGGCCTCGCCCTGTTCGATGAGGTAGGAGCCGGATGGAAACCATTCGACATTGACGAAATCGCCCGCATATCCGAGCGCGGTCGCCTCTCGCGAGAAGACCCACAGTGCGCGCACGAAGTCCTTCGTGCCTTTGAAGCGGGTTGCCAGCTCGACGACCCATTCAGCCAGGCGGTTGCGCAGTAGCATCCTGCTTCGCGGCGGATGGCAATGGAAGAGTCGGATCGATGTGGCGGATCGCCTTTCGTAGCAGGCCGCGGTGACCGCTGCTCCTACTGCTATGTGGTCTGGATGACCGGAGAATCCGTCAGGACCGAACGTGATCACCACATCGGGATCGATCTCGCTGAGCAGCTCCGACGCGAGTTCGACCAGGATCTGACTGTCGATTTCGGAGAGCCCGCCATCTGGATACTCGAGACATCTCGTCTCGGTGAGCCCGAGCTCCTTTCCTGCCGCATCGAGTTCCTTCTCCCGAACTGCTCTCAAGGTCGCCCGGGTCGCCACGCTCGCGTCCCTGATCTGGCCGGCTCCGCCCTTGGTAAGCGAGACCACGCGGACCTCGGCGCCGGCACTCGCGTACTTGGCGAAAGTGCCGCCGGCGCAAAGGGTCTCGTCATCGGGATGGGCGAAGATTCCCAACACACGCGGAGGCTGCCGGCTGGAAGCGTTCACTGAGGTGTTGTGCGCCACGATTACCATCGAATCTTCTCGTAGGTTTGACCTGCACCTGTGGATCGGCCACCCACTCGGCAGACGTCAGAAAGCGGAGGCGGTACGACGTCGGCGGCGTAGGCCCAGCATGTGCGGCAGGCCGGAGCCGGCGACGGCGAAGGTCCTCCCGACGCGTCCGAGCAAGGATGGTTTCGGCAGGGGAGGGAGTGCACCCGGGACGCCCGCCAAGTTCACGAAGTACGCCCGAACCGGGCCGATCCCTTCGAGGTCCTGAGACACCTCGTGCGCGGGACCAGGCATCGGGGTGTTTGCGGTGTGGTAGAGCTCATCGGACAGGAGCAGGTACTCGGGAACCTTGACAGGGTTCTTCAGCAGCCGATGGACGAGGATGACGTCGATCCCGACGAGCTTGCGCCGCTGCCTGATGGTCTGGGTGGCGACCTCGCCGATGTGCGCGACGAACTTGAGCTTCAGGTTGTTCGCCTGGGTGCAACTGTTGCACGGGCACAGGTTGGTCGCGACATAGTGCCGCTCGAGGTGGAACGCCCGGTGCATGGCCATTGCGGCCTGGAGAGTCAGGGCGACCGTTGCGTCACTGTCCAACGTGTCGGCCTGACGAGCGAGAAAGGCTGCGTCGCCTTCGATTTCGATCAGGTCGAAGTCGGGCACGGCATCGATCACCTTCTCCAGAAGCCGCGCGGTGTTGACCTCGGCATGAGCAAGGCTCATTCGATGGGATCGCATGTACTCGGTGTAGCCGCCGATGTCGGCGATAAGGAGAAGCGAACGCCCAGACGTCATACAAGACCGTACCAACACCCCGGACTATCGAGGTGTAGTCGAACCGCATAGGGAAGCTCCTGGACCGGCCCGCGGGAATCTGAGCTCCGGCTATTGAGGCGGTTGTTCAGGGTCGTCACGGGGCGTGAAGCGGTCGAGCATCGAGTCAACCACCACCCCCGCCTCGCGGGCGCTCGGCGTGTAGCCGAGCACGACTGGGAGGAAGCGGTCGGAGCGCAGCGCCTTCAGTCGGAGCTCGCTGGTGGCTCGCACGGTGGCGGTCCGGCGGATCCGCCGGAGCAGGGCGATCTCTCCGAACCCCAGCCCCGGACCGAGCGTTGCCACGACCTTTCCGTCCCCGATCACATCGGCCTCGCCCGACTCGATCACGAAGTAGTTGTCCCCGACGTCGCCCTGATGGAAGACGACGTGACCAGCGGGCACGTCCACCGGTTCCAGGCCGCGAGCGAGCTGCTCGATGGCGGGCAAGGGCAGGACGTTCAACATGGCCACCCTGTGCAACAAGTCGATGTCGTCATCTCGCACGCCGATGGACCGGTCCATTCCTCGCAGCCGCTGCCATGACGCCACGGCAAGGACCGGACATAGCAGACCGACAGTCACGAGCGCAGGACGTACGCCGGCCCCGTCGACCACGAGCGAGGCGACGAGCGCTCCGACCCCGATGGACAGGGCGACCAAGCTCTCCAGCACCCCGAAGACCCGCGCCAGCACTTCGTCCGGAGCTAGTCTGGCCAGGAGCGTGAAACCTCCGAGATCGATCAGCGAGTTCCCGACGCCGACACAGGCCAGCAGGCCCAACGCCGCGACCTGTTGTGGGAAGACGCCGATCAGCGTGACCGGCATACCCCAGAGGGCCACCCCAACGGCGAACCACGCGCCGAGGCGACGAGTGCCGACCAGCAACGACGCGCCCAGTGAACCTAGGACTGCACCCGCCCCGATGGCAGCGGTGAGGATGCCCACGCCCGGTTCGCCGGTCCGCAGCAGTTCGATGGCGACCACCACGTTGAGTACGGTCAGCGCCCCTCGGGTGAATGACTGCGCCGCTGCAAGGCCCATGATGAGTGCAAGGTCGCGGCTCCGGCTGACGACTCGAATGCCTTCGACGGCTGACCTCATCCAGTTGGTCTCTCTCGGGGCAGATGGCCGCGGAGGTGCGTCGTAGTTCAGCCGCAACAGCAAGGCTGCAGCCCACAACGAGGCGCCCGCAGCAACAGCGAACACAACGGTCACGCCGGTGAACTGCAGCAGCAACGCCGCCAGTAGCGGACCTATGAACGTCGCGGCGGCGTCCAGCAGCCCACGGACCACATTGGCGCTGGCGAGCTCGTATCCGCTGTGGCAGAGCGACGGGAGTAATGCGGAGTGCGCGGGTCGGTAGAGCGTGGCAGCGATGGTCGACAACACCGCCAACACATACACGATCTGCAGCGGTCCGCCCACGCCCACGACGACCGCAGCCGCACCCGTGACGACACCACGCAGTACGGAGACCAGGATCAGTACGCGCTCCCTGCGGCCCTTGTCGGCCAGCGGCGACAACAGGGGGGTCAGCATCGCGGACGGGGCCATTCGAAGGAGCCCCACCAGCCCGACGGCTGTCGCACCACCGTCCCGGTAAGCCACGATCCCGAGCCCCACGGTGAACGCCCACTCCGCCGTCCAGGCTCCGAGGAAGCTGAGCTGGGCGCGCCGCAGGTTGGGGTTTCGGGCGTTGCTGGTGAACGCGCCCGCGGCATTGCCCAGCCTGCCCCGGAGTCCCTTACCCGCCATCCGGCGACGATACCGTTCTGTGCCTAGCATCGCGCGACGCATTCGTCGCATCGGGACACCCCGCAGCGAAGCCCAGCGCACCGTCAACTCAGGAGCATTCACCCAGGTCAATGACCCCGCGTGGGAGAAGGCGAGCGAACGCCATGCCGGGGCTGAAAGGGCGGGGCGCCGCGGTTCGCGTCGGCGCCGAAGAGCCTGTTCGGAGGATGGCGCCTGGGGATTGCGCGCATACGATCCTCAGGTGACCGGGTCCTGGCTCCAGGCTGGCGTCCACGGGCGTGGCCCGGGGCGGGCTATCGTCCGCGGGTTGGAGCGGCTGGCCGATATCGGCGCTCGGCCGGAGGACACCCACGACGAGCGGCTCCGACAGGGCACGCTCATCTTCTCGTCGCTGCTGATCACGGCGATCTCCACGATCTGGGTGACCACGTACCTCGCGTACGGCGACCCGGTCTCGGCGGCGATCCCAGGCTTCTACCAGGTGATCACCGTCATCGGGCTGGCCGTCCTGGCCCGGACGCGGCGTTTCTCCACGTTCCGCAACACGCAGCTGCTGGCGTTCCTGGTGCTGCCGGCTTTGCTGCACGTCTCGCTCGGCGGCTTCGTGGCCTCGAGCGCGATGATCCTCTGGGCGATGTTCACACCGCTGGCGGCGCTCGCGTTGCTCGGTATCCGGCGCTCCGTGCCGTGGCTGGCGGCGTTCTTCGTCGAGTTGGCCGCGCTCGCACTGGTCGATTCCCGACTCGCACAATCCCCGTCGGCGCTGCCACCCGGCTTTGTGGTCACGTTCTTGGTACTGAACATCGCGGGCGTCATGGTGAGCGCGTACGTGATGCTCAGCTACTTCGTGGAGCAGCGGGAACGAGCCCATCGGGACCTCCGGGCCGAGCGGGAGCGTTCGGAGCGGCTCCTGCTCAACGTGCTACCGGAGCCGATCGCCGAGCGCCTCAAGACAGAGCCAGGGGTGATCGCGGAACACTACGACGCGGTGAGCGTGCTCTTCGCCGACATCGTCGGCTTCACGGCGCGATCGGCGGTGATGGCGGCGGTGGACGTCGTGAAGCTGCTGGACCAGGTGTTTTCCGCGTTCGACCGGATCGCCGACGCCGAGGGGGTCGAGAAGATCAAGACGATCGGCGATGCGTACATGCTGGTCGGCGGCCTACCGAAGCCGCGGCCGGACCACCTCGCAGCGGTCGCCCGTACCGCACTCGCGCTGCGCGACGAGGTTGCTCGGATCGCAGCCCAGCCCGGGCAGGACTGGCTCGCGGTCCGGATAGGAATCGACTCGGGACCGGTGGTGGCCGGCGTGATCGGCCGGCGCAAGTTCATCTACGACCTCTGGGGCGACACCGTGAACACTGCGAGCCGGATGGAGTCCCACGGCCTCCCCGGCGAGATCCAGGTCACGGGACGGGTGGCCGCCGCCCTCGGCCCGGAGTTCGCCGCACGTCCACGCGGCACCATCGAGGTCAAGGGAAAGGGCCCGATGCAGACCTTCCTCCTTGACCGGCCCTAGCGCCGGCCGACGGCACAGCATTGCTGGAGCGGAGGTGGCAGCTAAAGCTGTGCACTGGCATCCGCTCAGCAGCGGACGCGCGGTTTAGGAACCCGCCGCATCCTTCCGACATGCGCCCCTCCAGCTATACCCAGCCATCACCAGTTCGGCCGGTTTCGACTCCAGGTGACTCGGCCAGCCTCATCTTCGTTCCATGCGCAGGCCATTCACCGGAGGGCGGCGAGGCTCTGGGTCAGTTCCTGCTCGGTCGGCACGCGGTTGTAGGAGGCAACGATTGTGCTGTCAGCGCCAACGAAGGCAAAACTCGCCAGCGCGAAGAGGCCGTTCACAGTCGGGGTGTCTTCGTGGGCGAGGGGGAGTGTGAGGCCGGGGACAGCCAGTGGGTACCCGGGCTTTCCCAGGCTCCCCTCCTGGACTGCGAGCACCCGCGGCTTCGTGCCGTTGTCACTCAGGGTTTGCAGTTTTAGCAGCGCTTCCCGGTGGCCGGGGAACGCATCACCGCTCTCGTCAAAGGCCAGGTCAGACGGGAAGAACGCGAGTACGAACGGTTGGCCGACAAGATCCTTCAGTCCGATCCGACCGCCTTTGACCAACTCCAGTGTGAAGTCGGGTGCTTGCTTGGACTTCCCGGACGCCGGGTGCTCGGCCGCGACGACTGTCGACCGCGCGCCAGGCGGTGGTTCGGTCGAAAACGTCGTCGCCGTGATCGCGGGGTCGAGCACCAGTTTCTCTGCCACCATGAGTGGATGCTGCAGCATGATACCGGTGGCCTGATCGAACCAGACCTCACTCGTGGCGGGGGCACCCGGCTCGGGACTCGGCTCCACACACCGATATCCGGCCGCGGTCCGGCCGATGATGGTCTTCGTGGTCTTGAGATCGGTACATCCTGAGGACTGTGCTGTTGACCAGATGAAGCCGGCCCAGGACATCACACGCTGAACCTCGTCCGGGTGCTCACCCGGAGCCTCGTAGACGGTGTACGGCGGCTCGTTCGACTGAGAGAACACCAAAACGCGATTGCCATCCCAGGTTGTGAGGTACTCCTCGCCGACAACCGTGGCCTCCGGATCCCCGTAGATCGAAATCTTGAGCCGAACCTTGGTGCCGCCGTCGGTGATCAGGTGGTAACGCGTCACCTGTGGTCCGCCCTCGTCGGTGTCGAACTTCTGCAGGTACTGGACCTCGATCGGCTGCGGCCCGTGAACCGTCACACTGGCTGTCGCCCCACTCGTCGGGAATCGAGTAGCCGGCGCGCCGGCTCCGGGATCGGACCCGCAGCCGACTAGGAGCATCACCGAGACCGCTGTCCACCACACGCAGACCTGACGACTTGCCATCTGACTGTCCCCACACCGCGGCGACCGGCCGTCCCCACACCCTCGATGACCGAGGCCCACCGTGTCCCCAGACCGGTCAACTTAACCGTGGCAGCCGAGCCTCAGATGGTCAAGGGAATCGCAGCTGGCCGTTGATGACGAACACCAAACGACTGACGCGCCTAAATGAAGCGCTTCTTAGGCTCCGGGTCGATGGCGAGGATCCGGTTGACGTGCCGGGACGCGTCGAGCGGGGTGACTGCCTGCCGGTGCAGCGCCAGCACAGAGTCACTCACATCCATTGCGCATCGACCGCATCGGGCTGGAATCCCTTCAGGGCTTGACTTTGCGCCCTCCCTGCGTAGTGTCGCCGGTGGGGCGGGTAGCTGTTGCGCGGTGTTGGGGGTCGGACTGTTCGGCTGCACACTGCAGCCTTTCTACGCGTAGGCCGTGCCCGCCCTTCCGCCCGACCTCGATGGCCGGGTGATGGCGGGGGTCGCCACCTGTTCGCAAAGCGGCTATCCGTCTGCGGTCACCGGGCTCGGGCCTGGTCGGCCACCATGCCCATCGAGGCACAGGGAGGGACCATGCGCTTTCAGCCGTGGTCGAATGCTTCAGCAGGAACAGGTCGCAGCTCGCGCGGTAGCGTCCGAGCGGGTCGAGCAGGTCGGCGCCTGGTCGTCACGTTGGTCGCCATCCTCGGGCTGATCGTCGCGAGCGCGGGGACGGCGTCAGCCACCGGGAAGCACCACTCGCGCACCTGGGTGGTGAAACCGGGCCACTCGATCCAGAAGGTGGTCGACAAGGCCCGCTCAGGCGACACCATCAAGTTGAAGAAGGGCGTGTACTACGACGCGGTCTGCGTCGTCGGCAAGGGACTCACGATCATCGGTGCCGGCCAGGGCCGTACGGTCGTCAAACCACCCAAGAAGTTCACGAAGACCGCCTGCTGGGAGACACCGGACGAGGTCTCGGGCTTCGCCTTCGCGGGTCCGGACCGCAAGTCCAGGGTCAGCAACCTCACCACGGACGGCCACCCGGGCATCGGCGTGCTGGCGTTCGAAGCCAAGCGCGGGTTCGAGGTGTCGCATCACACCGGGCTGAGGCACGGTGAGTACGGCGCGGCAGCCTTCGAGTCCACGGGCATCGTCTTCACCCACAACACCGAGCTCGGCAACGGCGGCGAGGCGGGCCTGTATGTCGGCGACACCGACAACGCGAAGGCGTACGTGGCGCACAACCTGATGAAGGGCTGGGCGTTCGGCATGTTCATGCGCGACTCACGGCATGGCCTGGTGACCCACAACGTGATGCGGGCCAACTGCATCGGTGCCCTGGTTCTCGACACCGGGCCGAACGGCACCACTCCGGAGGGGGTCAACCGTCCGGGCGGCGCATGGTCCCTGGTCGGCAACCTGCTCACCGACAACGACCGGTTCTGCCCGGCCGAGCCGCCCGAGGTACCGGCTCTGTCCGGCAACGGCGTCGTCGTGCTCGGTGCCGACCACGTGCTGGTGAAGGGCAACAAGATCATCGGCAACGACGCGTCCAAGCCCGGTGACATCCCGTCAGCGGGCGTCGCGGTCCTCAACGGTGCGCTGGCCGGCTCGGACGCCCCGGAGAACGTCGCGGTCGTGCGCAACTTCTTCAAGAAAAACGACCTGGACATCCTCTGGGACGGGTCTGGCAAGAACATCGTGTTCCGTGACAATGCCTGCAAGACCAGCAACCCGGCCTCGATCTGCATGCACTCGCACCACTGATCGGGCGCACGCCTGAGTAGAGGCGACACTGGTCCCACGCCCATCCGGACGTGGGACCAGTACGCCACCGCCTCAGATCATCGCGATGCCGACGTACTTCGTGCGTCGTCTCCTGAAACTCGGTCCCGGCACGAAGGTTCGACCTTGACACAGTGGTCGTCGAGGGCTGGCCGGAGGACGGTCGACCAAAAGGAGGCCTTCGGTTCTCCAGCGTAGGTGTGTCAGCGGCAGGTGGGACGGTTCGGGTATGGCGATCACCGCTGATGAGCTTCGTCCGTAGTTCCGATCCGCCCTGGGGCGCCGACACCTGCTACCCGGACAGCCGGGAGGAATGGACTCCCCAGAACCCAGCGCGCGACCAGTGCGGCATGACGGCGCTGGTCGCGCAGGACATCCTGGGCGGTGCCCTGATCGTCGGCGAGGTCCACGTGGGCGACGTCCAGGTCGATCACCACTACTGGCACCGGCTACCGGACGGTTCGGAAGTGGACCTCACCGCGAACCAGTTTCGGCCGGATGAGGAGGTCGTGGGCGGCTGGGCAGGGTGGTCGCTCGACCACCGGACGCTCCGCACCGTCACCGCGAGCAGTACGAACTGCTGCACGGGCGAGTCCTCGAAGCGCTGGTCGCCGACGCGCGGGCCTGAACCGTCGCACGACTCTGCCGCGATCCGTTCGCTCGGGCGTGCCGAAATGTGAACCCGGCCCCGAGGATCGGCTCTGTCGGCGCCGTCTGCTTGGCTTCCTTCTCCGTCAACGCATCAGGAGGACCACTCGTGACTCGACCCCCAGCGCCGACCCAGCTCGTCGGTCTCACACCGCGGCGTCGGTGGGGTGACCGCCTCGCAGTGCCGGTCGGGCTGGGGGGCAACACGTTCGGCCGCACCACCGACGCCGCCGCATCCCATCGAGTTCTCGACGCGTTCACCGAAGCCGGAGGCGTGCTGGTCGACACCGCCGACACCTACTCCGACGGAGCATCGGAGGCCATCGTTGGAGCCTGGATGCGGGACCGAAAGAACCGCGACCAGGTGGTCGTATCGACGAAGGGCGGCAACCACCCGAGTTTCGAGGGACTGTCCGCGACCACCGTGGCCGCCGCGGTCGAAGCGTCGCTGCGTCGACTTGGCACCGACTACATCGACCTGTACTTCGCGCACTACCAGGACGACCGGACGCCGATCGAGGAGAGCGCGGCAGCGTTCGACGCTCTGGTCCAGGCCGGCAAGATCCGGGCCGTCGGACTCTCGAACTTCACCGCAGATGCCGTCCGTGAGTGGATCGACGCGGCTGGCAGCAGCGGCTTCGCCGCACCGGTTGTGCTCCAACCGCACTACAGCCTGGTTCATCGGCAGCCGTTCGAGGGGGAGTTCGCCTCGCTTGCGAGCGAGGCCGGTCTTGCGGTGCTTCCATACCGGGCCCTCGGTGGCGGATTCCTGTCGGGGAAGTACCGCACCGAGGCTGACACCGAGGACCGGGCCAGGGGAGCCGGCGTGCGACCTCTGCTCACGCCCGAGGGACTTCGCCTGCTCGACACCATCGACGCGATCGCCCACGACCATCGCGTCCGGTCCGCCACCATCGCTCTGGCCTGGCTGATGCACCAACCGACCGTCACGGCACCGTTGGCCTCGGCCACCTCCCTTGCGCAGCTCGACGAGCTCCTGGCAGCGCCGAGCGTGACGCTGGACCAAGCGGAGATTACCCGCCTCAACACCGCAGCCGATGACCTCGCATAGACCGCGGCGAGCTGGCCAGCTCGCCGCAGAGCTGCGAGTTGGATTCACCGGTGAGAACACACGGATCTAGCCGCTGACAGTGAATCGCGATCATGCCGATGAGCGGGGGTGCGGGCAAGGCGTCGGGGCACGGACGCGTTCGAATTGCGTCAGGAGAGGTCGACAACCACTTTGCCGAGGGCGCGTCCCTCGCCGACGTGAGCAAGCGCTGCGGGAACCTCCTCGAGCGTGAAGGTGCGGTGGATATGGATCCCTATTTCCCCGGTGACGCAGAGGGCGGCCAGCGGCTCGAAATGGGCCGGACCCTCCTTGACGGCGAGGATCCCGATTGCGCGACTGGTGAGCCGCCCAACCAGCCAGCCGAGGGTGAGCACGCGTAGCAGCGTGGGTACCGACCCGCCTACGCATCGATAGGTGCCGCCGGGCGCCAGCGCACGCCGGTAGGCGAACACCGAACGATGCGCGACCAGGTCGAGGATCAGGTCGTACGGCTGCGCGGCTCGGGTGAAGTCGTCCCCGCGGTAGTCGATCACCTCGTCCGCGCCGACCGACCGCATGAAGTCCAGCTTGGCGGCGTTGTCGACACCGGTGACGTGGGCACCGAGCCGCTTGGCGAGCTGGATCGCGAACGAGCCCGACCCTCCGCCGGCGCCGTTGATCAGCACCCGGCGACCCGGCGCGGCCCTATCCGTGCCCTGCAGGGCGATAGCGCCCGCCTGCGGGATCGTCGACGCCTCAGCGAACGTGAGCTGGGCCGGCTTGTGGGCGAGCGCGGACTCCGGCGCGAGCGCGTACTCCGCGAAGCCACCCATCAGCCTGAGGTTGTCGCCGTACACCTCGTCTCCGGGTCGGAACCGGGTCACCCTTTCCCCGACGTCGTCGACCAGGCCGGCGATGTCCGATCCGAGCGTCCGGCGAGCCGGGACACGCAGCCCGCCGATCCGCGCGTACGCGGGCGAGCCGCGCAGGCACTCCCAGTCGCTGAGGTTGACCGAGGTCGCGGCGATCTTCACCCGCACCTGGCCGGCGGCGGGCGAGGGTACCGGGACGCCCTCGACCTGCAGCACATCGGGGGACCCGTACCGGTCGTAGACGACCGCCTTCACGCCCGCCCCGCGGCCCACCTGGTCATGGCGGCAACGTAGCAAGCGCGGACGCTCGACCGACACGGTCAGTTCCGCATACGGTGAAATACAGGTGATGCGACTGGTCTCGGAAGGAGGCCTCGGCCATGGCGGACGACGAGGTAACCAGCAACCTCCAGGGCATGAATGAACTCGACTTCAACGGATGGAACCGAGCCGACTGGCATGGCGTGTTCGCCCGCTGCCACACCGACGACGTGCTTGTGGAAGTCAAAGGGCAACCGCCCACCCGTGGTATCCAGGAGCACATTGCGGCTATGGAGGCGCTGGTCGAGTCCACCGGTGGCACGCCGATCCAGGTCGCCTCCCACCCGATCAGCTTCGGCTCCGGAGAGTGGACCTGCGTGGTCGGCGAGTTCGAAGGCGGGGGCCGGATGGTGACCATAGCGAAATGGCGCGACGGCGCCGTCGCCGAGGAGTACATCTGGCTTTAGCCTCCGGCTCGGTACGCGGAACTTCCGAACCAACCGGCACGTGCGAGAAGGCGGCACGAGATTGGCACGGCGTGGTCCGGCACGCCCGTCGTCCATCGACGGCTTCAGCTCGCGCACGCGTCGGGGGTGCCCTTCGGGGCGGCTGGTGGTTCGGCGTCGGCGACGGGGTTTGTCGTGACCCATTTCCATCGGACTGCCCGGCGGAGCGTGTTGAACTCGAGGTCTGCTGCACCGAGGTAGCGATCGAGCAGCTGGTTGGCCGTGGCCTTCGTCCGGGGGTGCGCCGCTCGTACAGCTGGTTGAGCAGGTTGACCTTTGCTTGCTTGGCCAGCTTCTCGGCGTCAGGGCCGACCGGGATCGTCTCTGTCAGGTCGTGTCGACGTTTGGCGACGAGGTCGATGCCTGCGTATACGCGCACTCTGAAGGCGCCGCTGGGTAGCTCGTCGATGCTCCCCAGGTCGCGCTTCTTGCGACCGTTCGACCGCGTTATGAGCCACTTCTTCACCGTAGGCCCCGTCGGACTCGAACCGACAACCCGCGGATCAAAAGGCTGCGCGTCGGCGTGTCATCTGCCCCCTCACGGTGTCACTAGTATCGCCAGCGACCCCGCTGGCCACCTTGTCCAGCGCCAGTTGACTCCAGTTCGCGTCACGAACCGTGTCACGCGGCGGTCGGCGGGCCCCGCAGCCGCCACGCTGGCACTGCTCCGTCCGCATCACTTTGTCCCGTGAATACTCTCGCTTCGAACGCAGTCGCTCAAGGATGTTGCTGAGTGCGCCGCTGGCAACAGACCAGCCGAGAGCGACTGGCAGGCAGGGAAGCAGGTCGACTCATGAAGCGCGCCGCGGCCGCGCGACGTGCAGGGTGTAGTTACTTGGTGCGGCGATCGACTTCGCGAACGGCTCCGTCTTCAAGCTCAATCCCGCCAAACCTGGCGAACTCGGTCCGATGGTGGCGCCACTGCTGATTCCCGGGGAGCAGCTCGTGTCCTGTTTCAAGGCGGTGCGGGACTTCGTGGTCTTCACCGACAAGCGCGTGATTGCGGGCAACGTGCAGGGGATCACTGGCAAGAAGCGGGACTTCACCTCACTGCCGATTGCAAGATTCAGGCGTTCTCGGTCGAAACGGCCGGCAGCTTCGACCGGGACGCCGAGCTGGACCTGTGGTTCAGCGGTCTGGGGAAGGTTCGCCTTGAGTTCAAGGGAACGTCCGACATTCGTCAGCTGGGTTAGATGATCGCAACGGTGCCGACGGCCCGAACACCACCTAGGCAACGACCCAGGCGGCCGAAACCACCACGAGCACCACCGCCGGACGCCTTCGTCGCCAAAAAGCAACGGCACACTTTGAACGAGCACGAGACCAAGCCAGACCGCGCCCAGCAGGATCGACGTCCGCTGCTACGGCTCGCCGGGACCGATCCGCGGGTTGAGCAGGTGGAAAAAGGCCACCGCCGCGACCAGCAGCCAGTCGCCGAGCGAGTGGATCCGCCCCGACCGGCCCCGACTGCCGGCGCGAGTGACACCGGCGGTGTCCTGCATGACTTCATCGTGCACCCCCGCGAGCCACGCGGACCGGGCCGCGTCAGGCCGGCCGCGGACGCCGGCGCCGGGTACCCATCTCCGAGGCCCGGGGCGCGTGGCCGACCGGCGGCCAGGACGTGGCACCGAGCTCCCGCGAGACCGACCGTGCGGCAGTCCGCAGGCTGGCGACGACGCTGGCCGCGACTGGCCAGTCGCTGGTCGGGGCGACAAGGCCCATCGCACCCACCGCGCCCCCGAGCCTGTCGCTGAGAACGGCCGCGAGGCCGCACTCCCCGAGCACGGCCTCCTCGACCTCCTCGGCGATGCCGGTCACGCGAACCTGGTCGAGCTGCTTGCGGAGCGCGCGGGCATCGGTCATCGTCTCGCCGGTCATGCTGCCGAGGACTCCTCCGTCGAGGAGCCCTTCCGCGGCCTCCTCGTCGAAGGCGAGGATCGCCTTGCCCAGCGCGGACGCATGGGCAGGAATCACGATGCCGACCTCAGGCATCTGGCGCGAACCGTCAGGTCGGGGCTCGTGGTGCACCACCACGACGTCCTCGGCCATGGCCACGGCGGTGCGCACGGCGAGACCAGAGCGGCGGGCGAGATCCTCGGCCCAGGGCGCGACGCGAGACCGCAGCTCGAGTGTGTCGAGGTAGACGTTGCCCAGGGTGAGCACGGCCGGGCCGAGGCGGTACTGACCCGAGTCGTGCTCCTGCACGATCATGCGGTGGACGAGAAGAGTGCGCACGATGCCGTGGACGGTGGACGGTGGAAGGTCGAGGCGCTGAGCGATCTCGCCGAGGCTGAGCCGGTGACCGCCCTGGAGCACGGTGAGGATGCGCAGCGCACGGTCGACGGACTGGATCAACTCGTCACTCTCCAAGCGGGCTCAGATCGGGTCGGCGCAAGGTATTGCGCGGTGTGAAACAGAAGCGTACCTTCGACCATCATTCGACATTATCGAATGGTATTCCAAAACATGCCGAGGCCCGCCGGGGCGCTCGGTGGAGGAGATGCCATGAGCGAACCGTCCACTCCCCAGAAGATCGCCTCCGAGGTCATCGGAACCGCGTTTCTCGTCTTCATCGGCGTCGGGTCGGTTCCTGCGACCCTCATCGTCAACGGCGACGCCCCGTTCACCATGGCCGACCTCGGGATGATCTCGCTCGCGTTCGGGACCATCGTCGTGGCGACCGTCTACGCGTTGGGTCACGTCAGCGGCAACCACATCAACCCCGCCGTCACGCTGGGCCTCGCCGTGACGAGGAAGTTCCCGTGGAGGCAGGTGCCCGCCTACCTCGGCGCGCAGGTCGTCGGCGCGACGATCGGAGCCGCGGCCATCATCGCTGTACTCGGTGACAAAGCGAGCGACGTGGGCCTCGGCGTCGCGTCGTACGCCGACACGGTCGGTGTGCCGCAGGCGTTCGCCGCGGAGTTCGTCGGGACGTTCATCCTCGTGTTCACCGTGCTCGGCGTGATCCACCGAAAGGCGCCGGCCGGGTTCGCGGGCGTGGCCATCGGCCTGGTGGTCTTCGCGGCCATCATCCCGGTCGCCCCGGCCACGGGCGCCTCCATCAACCCGGCTCGCACCTTCGGCCCGATGTTCGTCCTGCAACTGGCGGGAGGCACGGTGAAGTGGGAGCAACTGCCGGTCTACGTCGTCGCCGAACTCCTCGCCGGAGCGCTGGCAGCACTGCTCTACCAAGCCCTCGTCAAGGGTGTCGACGAGGTCGTCGAGTCCCCCGACAGCACGGCACCGGCGCCCCGGCTGGCCGAGCCCACCAGTCGCGCCTGACCTCCCACCTCCACCCGAAGCTCGACCAGCACGAGGAGCCAGTCCCGTGAAGAAACTCATCAATGACCCAGCCAACGTCCTGTCCGAGTCACTGCTCGGTGTCGACGCCGCCCATCCGGAACTGCGGGTCGACCACGAGCACAAGGTGATCTTCCGTGGCGATGCGCCGCGGCCGGGAAAGGTCGGCCTTGTCTCCGGAGGTGGTTCCGGGCACGAGCCCCTGCACGGAGGCTTCGTCGGTCACGGGATGCTCGACGCCGCCGCCTGCGGCGAGGTCTTCACCTCGCCGGTCCCCGACCAGATCACGGCCGCGACGAACGGTGTTGACGGTGGAGCCGGCGTGCTGCACATCGTGAAGAACTACACCGGCGACGTGATGAACTTCGAGATGGCCGCCGAGATGGCCGGCGCGACCGGTGGCGCCGAGGTCGTGGCCGTGGTGACCGATGACGACGTCGCGGTACAGGACAGCCTGTACACCGTGGGTCGCCGCGGCGTCGGCGTAACCGTCCTGGTCGAGAAGATCGCGGGTGCGGCCGCGGAGGCGGAGCGGAGCCTGTCCGACGTCGCCGCCGTTGCCCGGCGGGTGAACGCCGCCGGCCGGAGCATGGGCCTGGCTCTGACGTCCTGCACGGTGCCCGCGGCAGGGAAACCCACCTTCGATCTGCCGGACGACCAGATCGAGGTCGGCATCGGGATCCATGGAGAACCCGGCCGGACACGCGTGCCGCTCGCGCCCGCGGCCGAGATGGCCCGGATGCTCGTCGATCCGATCCTGGACGACCTCGAGTTCTCCGGCGACGGCGTCCTTGCCTTCGTCAACGGCATGGGTGGCACGCCGCTGATCGAGCTCTACCTGATGTACCACGAGGTCGACCGGCTGCTGGCGAAGGCAGGAGTTACGGTGACCCGGTCGCTCGTCGGGAGCTACATCACCAGCCTGGACATGGCCGGTTGCTCGGTCACACTTCTCAAGCTCGACGACGAGATGCTGCGGCTGTGGGACGCCCCGGTGCGGACTCCGGCCCTGCGGTGGGGCCTGTGAGCGCGCCGCCGGTACCAGAGGTGCGCGCGGTGGTCGACGCCGAGGCGATCCGATCCTGGCTGAGCCTGTTCGCGGCGGAGGTCGCCCGCAACCGGGACCTCCTCACCCGGCTCGACGCCGCGATCGGTGACGCCGACCACGGCGCCAACCTCGACCGGGGGACATCGGCCGCGGTATCTGCCCTCGCCGGTGACGCCGCACTCTCGCCGCGAACCCTACTGAAGACGATGGGGATGACGCTCGTGAGCTCGGTCGGAGGTGCCAGCGGCCCGTTGTACGGCTCTCTGTTCCTCCGGATGGCAGGCAGTGCGGGCGGCGCCGACTCGCTCGACGCGCCGGCGTTCGCCGCGGCTCTGCGCGCCGGCCTGGACGGTGTCGTGGCCCGCGGACGTGCACAGGCCGGGGACAAGACGATGTACGACGCACTCTCGCCCGCCTGCGACGCGTTGGACCACGCCGTCGCGGCGGGGAACGACCTGGGCCACGCGTTGTCGCTCGCGACCGCGGCGGCCGACGCCGGGCGCAACGCCACGATCCCGATGCTGGCGCGGAAGGGTCGGGCGTCCTACCTCGGCGAGCGCAGCGTGGGACACCAGGACCCGGGCGCAACGTCGGTCGCGCTGCTGATCTCCACCGCGGCACGGGCGCTGTCCGGGGACGTGTCGCAGTGACGGGCCTGGTGGTCGTGTCCCACAGCCGGGCCCTGGCCGAGGCTGCGGTGTCGCTCGCGGCAGAGATGCTGCACGGCTCCGAGGTCCGGATCGCGGTGGCCGCCGGCTTGGACGCGACGACGTTCGGGACCGACGCGACCGCGATCGTCAAGGCGATCGAGGCGGCCGATGACGGTGCGGGCGTCGTGGTGCTGATGGACCTCGGTAGCGCGGTTCTTTCCGCTGAGATGGCGCTGGACATGGTCGACCCCGATGTCCGGGAGCGTGCGGTCCTGTGCGCGGCCCCGCTCGTGGAGGGGCTCGTCGTGGCTGCCGTCGCCGCGGCGGGCGGCGCGACCCCCTCGGAGGTCGCGGCGGAGGCGGTCGGGTCGCTGGCCGCCAAGCAGGGACATGTGGCCGCGCCCCCGCCGGGCCTATCGATCGTGGCTGAGCTCTCGGCCGCCAACGGGCTATCCGCGGACACCAGCAACCAGACGCCGACATGCACGGCGATTGTGAAGATCGCCAACCGGCACGGCCTGCACGCGCGACCCGCCGCCCGGCTGGTCCAGGAGTCCCGTCTGTTCGACGCCCGGATCGAGCTACGCAATCTCGACACCGGGGCGGGCCCCGTTCCCGCCACCAGCCTGTCCCGGGTCGCCACCCTGGGTGCGCTCTGCGGCCATCGGGTGGAAGTGGCCGCAACGGGCAGCCAAGCGCAGGAGGCCCTGAATCACGTCCTCGCACTCGCCAATCGTCGTTTCGACGAGCAAGACCCGACCAGCGCAGCCGCACCTCAGAGATCCGCCGGACATCGCGCGCACGGGACACCGATGCCGGCCTCGCCCGGCATCGCCATCGGTCCGGCTGTCTCGATGCGGGCAGCCGACGTCGAGATCCCGGACGAGGTCCCTGGCGACAGTCCGACCGAGTGGCGACGCGTCCGGGCCGCGATCGCCGAGGTTCGACGCGAGATACAGCGGATCCGGGTCGCGGCCGCACGCGAGGGTGGCGAAGGCGAGGCGGCCATCTTCGATGCCCACCTCATGCTCATCGACGACACCGATCTCCTCGATGACGTTCGCGCCCGCATCGCGGCAGGCCAGGCGGCACCGCGCGCCTGGATCGACGCGATCGCGTCCGTCGAGGCGGAGTTCGCGGGCGTCTCGGACGAGTATCTGCGGGCCCGCGCCCTCGACGTTCACGCGGTCGGGCAGCAGGTAGCGCGTGCCCTAACCGGCGCGCCGGCGATCCGCATCGAGGGCGAGGGCGTGCTGATCGTCGATGACCTGGTCCCGGCCCAGGTGGCCGACCTGGACACCTCGCGAGTGACGGGCATCGTCATGGCCGCGGGGAGCCCGACAAGCCACAGCGCGATCCTGGCCCGGTCCCGCGCCATCCCCACCGTGGTCGCTGCCGGACCAGCTGTGCTGGACGTACCACCCGGTACGACCGTTGCCCTTGACGGTACGACGGGACGGGTCTTCGTCGACCCCAGCGAGGAGACGCTTCGTGAGCTCGACGCCGCCGACCAGCAGGCACGGGCGAAGACCGCGCTGGCGAGGGCGGGAGCCTTCTCGCCGGCCGTCACGCGCGACGGGGTCGAGGTCCTCGTCGGCGCCAACCTCGGATCCGTCCCGGACGCGCGCGCAGCCGCGGACAACGGTGCCGAACTCGCCGGTCTGGTCCGCACCGAGTTCCTGTACCTCGGCCGGCACCAACCACCCACGACCGAGGAACAGATCGAGGTGTACCGGTCGCTGGCCGACGCACTCGGCGGAGAACGCCTGACCCTGCGGACCCTCGACATCGGAGGCGACAAGCCGCTTCCGTACGCACCCCAGCCGCCCGAGGCCAATCCCTTCCTGGGTATGCGTGGCATCCGGCTGGCGCTGGCCCAGCGCGACCTCCTCGACGACCAGCTCCGTGCAATCGTCGCGGTAGCCTACGAGACGCCTGTCAGCGTGATGTTCCCGATGGTGAGCACCGTCGACGAGCTCGCGGACGCGCGGCATCGCCTCGACCTTGCGATCCAGCTCGCTGGCCGCGGCCGGCCGGCGGGACTGCAAGTCGGGATCATGGTCGAAGTCCCGGCCGCCGCCCTCAAAGCAGACGCCTTCGCGCCGCACGTCGACTTCTTCAGCGTCGGCACCAACGACCTCACCCAGTATACCGTGGCCGCCGAGCGGGGAAACCCGTCGGTCGCCTCGCTGGGCGACCCGCTCGACCCTGGCGTGCTGCACCTGATCCGCGCTGTCTGCCGGGCCGCCGAAGGCCGCTGCCTGGTCGCCGTCTGCGGCGAGCTGGCGGCCGACGAAGCGGCGACTCCACTACTGGTGGCACTCGGCGTCCGCGAACTCAGCGTGGCACCGTCCTCCGTCGCTGTCGTGAAGCAGGCCGTCCGTCAGATCGACCGTGCCGCAGACGCCGAGCTGGTACACCGTGCCCTGACTGCAGCAGGACCCCGAGACGTACGCGCGATCCTCGGCTGATCCGCACGGTGTCGGCGGGTGCACATCCGAAGCGCTGGGTTTCCCGGCAGCCTGGTCGTCTTCGCTGACCCTCCAATCGGGTCGGTGCGACCAAGTGAAAAGTAGCTGAGCGTAGTTGTGGTCACCCTGAGGCCCAAGCACGACGCGCTCCGCGGGGCCGGCTGCGATGAGGTGTTCGTTGACAAGGCGTCCGGGAAGCTGGCACGGCGGCCGGAAGTGGACCGTGCCTAGCTGTCGGCCAACCGCAATGGCGGCCAGTTGGTGATCACCAGGCTGGACCGGCTAGGCCGATCCCTTGAGCACCTGATCGAGTTGTCCAAGGACCTGCAAGGGCCTGATCTTAGGCGAATTCGCACCACGTTTGATCCCACGACCACCAGTGGAGCGCCGGATGTGGTTGTGGCCTCCGACCTGTTTGCGCAGGTCAGAGGCCACTTCTTCACTGTGGGCCCCGTCGGACTCGAACCGACAACCCGCGGATTAAAAGGCTGCGCGAGGCCGTAAACTCTGCCCTCTCCAGGCGTCACCAGCATCGCCGCGAACACCGCTGAGCGCCTTATCCAGCACTGGTTGACGCGAGTTCGCGTCACGAACCGTGTCACGCGGGTCTGCGGAGTGTCGCACCGCTAGCGCGTCCCATCCGAAAACCGTGTCGCGACCATGGCCGCGGGCCGAAGCACATCTAGTCGGGAACGGCTGGCGAGGAACCCGTACGAGGGAAGGTTCGTCGTCCGTCGACGCCGACCGCCAGGGGTGGCGAGCCGTACGGTAGAAACCCAATATCCGGCTGTTCGTCCCCTGGAGCACCGTCGGCATCGCGCAGATCGACGGGTAGCACCACTCCAGCGTGGAGGGCTGGGCTGTCGCTAGCGAGCCTCATGTCGTCGGCGCCAGCCGGACCGGCCTGGGCGGGATCGAAGTCGCGGAATCTTGGATCGCTGTCGATCCCGTTTTTCTCGTAGCCAGGCGGGTGAGTAAGTTCGGTGTCGGCGAAGATGAGGCTCTTGTCGAATGGTGGATCGCCGCGCAGTTCGGCCAGTGATGCGAAGTCTGTTGCCGGTCTGATGATTGTTGTCGGTCCGTCTTCGACGGCGTACTTCGGATGGTGTAGTAGGTGGCCATCGATGTATTGACCGGCGCGGTAGTACGCGTTGCCGTTCGTCTCGGCGGGCAGGTTTGGATCGGGCAGGAATCCGATTGGCTTGTCTGAGTTTGGGATGGTGTTCACCGCGACGAAGACGTTGTTGTAGCTGCGGAGGCTCGCTTCGCCCTGGTAGCCGCGAAAGAAGCCGAATGACGATGCGGAATCTCGGTCTTTCACGACGATCGTGTTCTGGAAGATGGCTAGCGGTCCATCGGGATGTTGGCTCTTGTATATCGTGCCGGTTGCGAGTATGTCCCCGTTGTTGAATTCCGGTTCGGGTGACGGCTCGCCGTCACCGTCGACCGTTCCGGGCGGCCGTGGGCGTGACTTGGTGAAGGGGTGTCTGAGATCGATGAGATTGCGGTACACGAGCGTATCGGTGCTGGCGGCATTCTTACTGCCGGAGCTGATGGCGGTCTGACATTGCTCGATCACGTTGCCGAAGATGTGATGCTCCGCAGCGTTCTCGGTATCGATGATGATGGCGTCGTCGTTCATGTTCTTCACCCAGTTCCGTGAGAACTCGACGCCGTTGCCGAAGAGGGCGTTGTCGTGACCATTGATGAACTCGCAGAAGGAAATCTTGGTTCCTTGAAGCTGCTTGTTTCCTGCCAGCAGGCTTCTCGTCGTGTTCTCACCGGGCGCGTGCCCCTTGCTGTGAGGATCGTCGGAAAGCAGCTTGAACTCGTCTTTCCGGTCACTGCGGAAATACCACGGCGGCAGCCCGCCGTCGATCAGGCAGTGGGTGATCACGGTCCCGACGCATTTCCCGCTGAGCCGGATACCCTGGGGTCCGGCAAGAATCTCCACATGGTCGAGACGGACGTCGTTACAGTCCTCGATGACGACACCGGCGTCGCCGTGCCGCACGGTGATGTCGCACACTTGCACTGCAGCGCACCCGACGATGCGCAGCACCCCCTGCGCCAAGGTCCAGATCGCCAGCGGCACGTTGCGTGGGTCGGTCTCGCCGTCATAGTCCGGGAAGCAGGCCACGTTGTTGTGGGTGGGTGAAAGTCGGACGTGGATGAACCCATCGTCATCCTGAAAGATGCCAGGGCCCATATAGACCCAAGGGCGGCGGGTAGTCGCATCATCGGCCGGCTGCGGGCCGTCGACGGCCTGGTCGACAGGCATACGGCCACACTTCTCGTTCTCGGACTGCAGGTCCTCGAGGAACTGGTGTGTGATGAGGCGGGTGTGTGGGACGCGGTCGAGGAAGGAGCCATGGGCGGTGTTGTTGTTGTCGTGGTCGTAGGAATCCTTGGAGACATACTCGTCGGAATCTGTGCCGACGACGGGATCCCACAGGTCGTTGGGGGCGTCCCGGAAGTCCTTCAGGGTCCCGTCGATGATGGCGTGCTCGCCCGGATACGAGCAGATCACCTTGCCGGTAAGGTTGTGGACGAAGAGCGGCCCAACATAGATGCCGCCGCGGAGGTAGAGGACATCCTCGCCATTGGCCAGTTGCGTTAGACCGGTCTCGAGTGACCACGGACTCGCCGCCGTGCCCTCGTTCTCAACGAGTCCGTCGGGACTCACGACAATCGACATGCGAAACTCCCAGAGCTCTAGGCGACCTAGCGCATTCGGCGTCTCTGATTCCAAAACCTCTGACCGACCCAGCGTCAATGCCAGGCGACCCGCGGATAAACGCGCATTACGCGCAGTCGCGGTGAGGGCCGTTCACCTTGCCTGCGGTGTCGCGAAGCATGGGGAGGCCGCAGGATCTGCATTTGGTCCCGCCGCAAGGCCGACCACGACCTCATCTTTACTAGCTTTCCGCTATCTGCAGTGGTTCGCCGCGCTCACTCACTTAACGCCTCCTCTGTGCGCGGTCACCCCACCAATGACGATCCGCTGCCGTCGTAACTCGGTCAAGGACTTACCCGTCGTGAACACGTACCGCGATTGTCGGCGTCGCGGTCACTTTGTGCCAGCGCCCGAACCAGACGCCGCACCGGACGAGCAGGAGCGCTGGGTGTGGGGTCGAGGCGCATTACGCGCGTCCCGACTGATGCGGAGTCCAGCAGTTCGACCGCGACAACCGCGGAGTCGGGCTTCATGACAGCCGTGTGTTTAGGACCTTCTCTGGTCAGGAGGGCGCGCCCGGAAGTATTCGAACCGGCGACCAACGAATTAGGAGATCGTCTGTTTGTTTGTCGGCCCGACTGCACCAGTTTCAACGTGGTGGTGGCCGCGCGGACCACTCTGGGCCCGTCAAAGCGGTCGGAGGTCGGTGCCGGGGATCCAGGTGACGCGGCCGTCCTTGTCGCGGACGCGGCCGAGCCACTCGCCGTTGTCGCGGACCTTGACATCCAGCTCGCCGTTCTCCCACTAGGCTCGCTGGACCGGCTGGGCCGGGTCCACCTCCGACAGCAAGCCTCCACACCCACCGCTGAACCGGTCAACCCGATACGAGTTACGACCCCAACCTTTCTGGATGAGGCACTAGCATCTGGTCCGCTGGACCCCGGAGCGCGGAGAGTTCGGGAAGAGCACCAGACGAATACTGTCGTCATACGGCACGACAAGTGTGCTGGCATCGGCAGTCCACGCGCCCGGGACGAGGAACAGACGGTCATCGGATGCCAGGAGCAGGCGTAGCCCGTTGTACTCGTAGCGATGCTTCACGCCTTGTCCGAGATCGTTGCACGTCACGCCGGCGGGAATGACGGGTAGGGCGTCGCGGGTGAACAGCGCGACCTGTGGCCGCCGGTGCAGGTTCGCGGCGTCGAACTCGGCCCGGCCGGTGCCGTAGGCGGCGGCAAAGGTGTTGGCCGTCCAAAACAGGCCGGTCGCCAGTACTCCGACAGCGATGACGATGGCGATCCCCTCCATGCGGGCAGCGAACGATCCCGTCCACCAGGATGGCTCCCGGTTACCCGCAGCCTGCACGGCGACTCGGCGGGCCATCCATCCGCCATAGACCAGCAGCGGTGCTCCGACGGCCAGGGACAGCGGCGTGACTCCCGGCGTCTCCGTCTCGGCCACTACGGGACGGAGCATGCCGATCAGCGCCCGGGCAATGAGCAGCACGCCGCCGGTCGCGCAGATCGCGGCGAGTGTGCGAACAAAGAGATGGTGTGGCGACTCGAGGAGCCAGCGGACCGCGAGGTGTAACCCAGTCACACCGAGCAGCGCCAGCAGGAGAAGGGCAGCGACTGGGTAGACTGTCTCGGCGCCGTACAATAGCAGCGATTGATTCGACAGCCCGGTCAAGTCAAGGTCGACGCCGAAATAACGGAAACGTTGCAGCGTCGCGACGTATCCGTACCACAGCAGGAGCGCGGTGATCAAGGTTACCGGCGGCGCGATCGCGAGCAGGCCCTTTACCTTGTCGGACCAGTTGGTGATATTGGGCTCGGCAGACGGATGTCGCTCCGTCGGCGCGGCGCCGGGTGCCTGTTGCGGGGCCGACGTGGAGGCTGCCGACCGCTTCGTGGCGGATATTGAGCCGGAGCCCGCCATGGCCGATTCCGCGGATTGGCCGCTTGGAGTCTTTTGCGTGTGTGCGGTATCAGGAACCGCGGGCCCATGGGGCTTGTCAGGAGGTATGGGCGCCATCGTTACTCCGCCTCGCACGACAAGCCCTGGGGGCCGGTGATGAACCCCTCCTCGTCGACGTATGCGGTAAGTTGACACTGCACGATCCACTCGGCAGCGACAGGGCGGTTAGCCGAGGGCACGTGCGGGTTTTTTATCTCCGAGCAGGGTGTCACTAAAGCTTGCCTACAAAGCGTGAATAGCCTGAAGGAAACGATTGCGGTGTAGTCGCCTGACGCTGTCGGGGTGTCGATCCGCGGAGCTATGCCGCAGGTCTGCGTGTCAGTGAAGACGAATCTGGGCGTGCAACCATCCGCCGTGCCGATCGGCTCGCCCTGACCGGGGGTGCCACAATGGACCGGGACATATCCGAGTTGGTGTACCGAGATCGGGGTCGAGCTCGGGCTGGGGGTGGGCGACGGGCCCGACGGGTCAGAGACACTGATCCGCACCACCGTCGCGGTCAATCCGGGCGCGGCAAGGTACATGATCGCGCAACCGGATGGCCAGTCATTGTTCAGGGTGGGCCCCCCGATGCGTACCCTTGGCGTCGACGGGGGCCTGGTCGGGGACTGGGCCTTCGGCGAGGATGTGCCGGTTGTCGGGGGACCGGAAAGCGTGTGCGTGGTCGGACGAGAACCAGATGGGCTAGGGGGTGTGCCGGTGGGCGCCGTTGGTGGGATCGACGCGGTTGTCGGCTCGCTGCCGGGTTTATCTGACGATTGGGTGGACGGGGTCGTCGACGCGGAATCTCCGTTAGCCGCGTCGGAGTTCGCTGGGTCGGTGGTCGCGACTCGGACAAGGTAGATAGCGCCCAGAATTGCAAGGCCCACGACGACCGCGACGGCGGCCACGCGCCTTCGTTGCTTCGACGTCTGCCCCATTCGAGGATGTCCAGGTCCCTGTACCAGCGCTAAACCGCGCTCATCGGTGGATCGAATGCAGATGCGGAACGAAAGGGTCCGCCCACCGGCGCCCGCGGCGACTGCCCTCGTCCCCAGCTGCCAACGACCTGGCCAACACAACCGGTGGCACGGTCAGCTGCAATCTGGTCACTGTGACAGTCATGACGTCCCCCGCCGCTTTCAACACAATCAGCATGCGCCGATTGGCAGATCCGTGCAACGGCATTCGGAACGGACAGGAGTCGAGATACATGCGATAGCCCGGGCGTACTGACAAGTTCTGTACACGACGTCCTTTGGAACTCAGCAAGGGCTGAACGACAGTGTCGCCCATCCAATCCGACTGCTTGGGCACCTGCCTGCAACGCGGGTGTCGGCCGGGATCCCCACGGTGGGGGTTGGCGCAGCCAGGTTCCGGGGCCCGCGAGTCGTTGCAGGAGTTCGACTTCGACCGCGCTCGCGGTCTGAAGCGGACCTGCTGGGCGCCGGGCACCTGGGATTTCGTCTCGGCAAAAGGAAAACTGGTCTTCCTTGCACGACCCGGCTCTGGCAGGACCCGGCTCGCGCTAGGGCTGGCGTCTGAGGCATCCGACACGAGCCGCGGGACGTGGCCTCTGCGAGGCGCGGGCTACACGAGGCTAGGCGAGGTGTGGGAACTCGCGGCGGCCGTCGACGCCCACCCGCATGCGGTCCACCCCGTGCCGGTTGCAGCCTCGGTCGCGGGACGGGAGAAACCAGAACCCGCCTGCCTCGATGTCTATCCATGCGAGCTCGTCGTGACGGCGCTGTCGTGAGCGGGACTTCCGCTCTCGAGCCGTAGGTCGTCGCCAGGTTGTGGCGTACCGGTCTCGTCGAATGACTTGAACAACGGATCGGTCGACTGGCGGCTCTGTTCCTGCGGCGATTCGGCCAGAATGTAGTCGCTGAGCTCTTGGTGCGGCTTGGAGGCCGAGCCAGCGGTCGGAACCCTGAAATTCGGGGCCGGTCCTGAGCCGAACCGGTGGTAGGTGTTCCCGTCCGTCGGTCCGGCGAAGCCGCTCGGCGGAAGGAACGCAATCGCCTTGGCCTCATTCGGTTTCGAAAACACCGCGACGAAGATGTTGTTGTATGCCCTGCGCCGATCCGCGCCGACCAGTGATCTGTAGTGGCCGAAACCGGCGGCGGCAATGTCCTCCAGTGCGGTGCCGATGCCTCCCGCGTCGAGCACGATGCAGGTGTTATGGAACAGGTCGAACGGGCCTTCGGCCGTGCCCTCTTTGTGGAAGCGGCCCTGGCGCAGTGGACCATCGTTACCAGGCCGGGTCCCCAACGTTGGCAGCCGGCTATCGAACAGATTGCGGAAGATATAAATCTGTCCGACAGCGTTGCCTGAGAAGCTTAGTGCCGTCAGGCACTGGGTGATCACGTTCTGGTAGATCCGCGCGTTCCTGGTCCCGGGAACGCCCGCCACGATCAGGCCATCGTCGGTGAAGTTGTGCACCCAATTGTGGTGAAAGCGCATCTCATCGCCGAATGGACCGAGACGTCATGCCCGTTGACCATCTCGCAGTGGTGCACCGAGATCCGCAGAGCACGATCGTCTCTAGTACGACAGCCGTAGTTCGTGATGGTCATCCTGGGATGGCTTGTCGGCGCTGGTAGTGGCTGTGTCGGGCGCGGTGTTGGTGGCGGCGTCTCCAGGTGGACCAGCGCAGTCGGTGTCGCAGGTCGCATATCGATGCGGTGATGAAGGTGTTGAACAGGCGTTTGATCTCGTTGCAGGTCATCCCTGAAGGAGCGGGGCCGGTCAAGAGGTGCTTTTGACCGTTGTTCTGCTTGTTCGCTGGGGATCGGGGACGCGCCAAGGTAAGGC
>NZ_SLVF01000002.1 GCF_004345365.1 Kribbella sp. VKM Ac-2568 | reverse complement strand
TCAGGACGTGTATGCCGTGAATCTGCAGGTCGGTGTTGCCGGGGTGGATTTCGACTTCGACCGCGGCTATCAGTGGGTCGACGTGCGGGCGGGCGGGCAGCGGTTCCGGTTCGTGAATACGCACCTCGAGGCGTTCAGTTCCGACATCGCGTTGGCGCAGGCCGGCGAGTTGGTCGCCGAGGCCACGTCGCCGGATCGGGGCACGGTGTTCGTCTGCGACTGCAATTCCGACCCGGTGAACAGCTCGATCAAGCCGATCGACCATGTGCCGCACAGGGCGGCGTACGAATTGATCACTGGCGCCGGCGGCTACACCGACTTGTGGAAGGACTCCGGTCGGCCCGCGGACTTGCCCGGCTTCGATGCCGGCGACACCTCCGGCCTGAACGAGACGGTGGACGAGGCGGTTCCGGGATCGTGGACGCACCGCATCGACATGGTGTTCGGTCGTACGGCGGACGGGGAGGCGCTCAGCACCGACCGTGGCCAGGTGACCGGCCGTGACGGCGACCCGCGCGACCCGACGACCGGGCTGTGGCCGTCCGACCACGCCGGCGTCGTGATGCGCGTCCGAGGTCTGACCGGACACCACGGCTGATCCGACATTCCATAGCGACCACGGCGGACGGGAGCAGATTTCGCAGGTGTCGATCGCGCTGTTGTCGGGTCCAAGCGACCGGGGCGCCAGGCGTACGCTGGCCATTGATGACGAGGAGTCGCGATGACGTCGGACCCAGGATCTGAGCACCTCACCAGCCACCACCGCACGACGCTGCGCAAGATCTTCCAGCATCCCGTGAGCCACAACATCGAGTGGCACGACGTGGTGTCGTTGCTGGAGGCTGTCGGCACCGTCGAGCGCCGCCACGACGGCAAGGTCGAAGTCACGGTCGGGTCCGAGACCGGCTTCTTCGACATCCCCTCAGACAAGGACACGGAGATCGAGGCGGTGGTCGGCCTCCGCCGCCTGCTCGCAGCCGCCGGCTTCTCAGAAGACGACGCGCCGAACTGATCGGCCAGACGAGGCCGAGCGGCCGTGACGGAGCGGCCGACGACGTGCGTGTTCATCTCGCGGTGCCTTCGTAGGAATAGCTCGCCTCGGCGTCCGGGCGGCCAGGTGGTGAGGCGGATGGTCCTGGCTAGACGTCGATGTATGAGCCGATGATGACGGTGCGGTCGCGGGGGAGACCGAAGTGCTCGGCGGCGTCGGCGGTGATGTAGGAGGTGGCGATGAAGAGGCGTTTACGCCACGACGCCATGGTCGGGTTATCGCCGCGCCGGAGCTCGATCTTGGACAGGAAGTAGGAGGCTCGATCGAGCTGGAGCTCGCCCTCGGTCGCCTCCGGGTCGAGCAGCGCCAAGGTGATCGGTACGGCGGGAGTTTCCATGTAGCCGAACCGGGCGGTGACGTGGATGATGCCGTCGTCGCGGTACCCGAGGTCGTCCACGACGATCCGCCGGTCCGTGCCGATGCGCGGTACGGGCTCGGTCTCGATCGCGAGGATGACGACCTGCTCGTGCCGGACGTGGTTGTTCTCGACGTTGGCGCGCAGGGCCAGCGGTGTGGTTTGGCCGCCGCGATTCAGGAAGACCGCCGTACCGGGGACTTGTTGCGCGGGTAGTTGCCGTTCGCGCAGTTGGCCGATGAAGTCGCCGAGTGGGCCCTCGCGCCGCTCGCGTTCGGTGGTGACGATCGCGCGGCCGCGCTGCCAGGTCGTCATGACGGTGAATGCGGTGATCGCGATCAGGAGTGGAAGCCAGGCGCCGTGGATGAGCTTGGTCAGGTTCGCCGCGACGAACAGCAGGTCCACGGACAGCAGTAGCGCCGCGCTGATGCCTATCAACCAAGGGCTCAGGTGCCATCGGCGCCGCGCGACGTAGAAGAACAGCAGGGTTGTGATGGTGATGGTTCCTGTCACCGCCATGCCGAATGCGTAGGCGAGTGCCGCGGAACTGCGGAAGGCGAAGATGAGGGTCAGCACCGAGATCATCAGGACCCAGTTGATCCAGGGCACGTAGATCTGACCGGCTGTCGACTCCGAGGTGTGCGCGATCCGGAGCCGGGGGAGGTAGCCGAGCTGGGCGGCTTGGGACGCTACCGAGTAGGCGCCGGTGATGACGGCCTGAGAGGCGATCACGGTTGCGGCAGTGGCCAGTATGACGAGCGGCAGGCGTCCCCAGTCGGGAATGAGCAGGAAGAACGGGCTGCTGATGTTGGCCGGATCCTCGAGGATCGATGCTCCCTGACCGAGGTAGCTGAGAACGCAGGCCGGGAACACGAGCGCGAGCCAGGCACGGGTGATCGCCCGACGGCCGAAGTGCCCCATGTCGGCGTACAGAGCTTCGGCGCCGGTGACCGCAAGGACGATCGCCGCCAAGGAAAAGAAAGCGATGCTGAAGTGGCCGGTCAGAAAGCCCAGCGCGTACGTGGGGGAGAGCGCCTTGAGGATGCCCGGGTGTTCGGCGATACCGCTGATGCCGTTCGCGCCGATGACCACGAACCAGGCGATCATGATCGGTCCGAACACGCGTCCCACGGCCGCCGTGCCCCGACGCTGTACGGCGAACAGCAAAACGATGATCACCGCGGTGATCGGTACGACGAACTGCGCGAGTGAGGGCTCGACGACCTTGAGGCCTTCGACGGCTGACAGGACGGAGATCGCCGGTGTGATCATGCTGTCGCCGAAGAACAGCGAGGCGCCGAAGATTCCCAGCGCAGCCAACACGACCGCGGTGCGCCCGCCCCGCTGCGTGCCCAGCCGGCGCAAGAGCGTGATCAGGGCCATGATGCCGCCCTCACCGTCGTTGTCAGCACGCATGGCCAACAGCACGTAGGTGACCGTGACGATGATCATCACCGACCAGAAGATCAGCGAGACCACTCCGTACACGTTCTCCGAGCTGACCGGGACGGGATGCGGATCGCTGGGATTGAACACCGTCTGCAGGGTGTAGATCGGGCTGGTTCCGATGTCGCCGAACACCACACCGAGCGCGCCCACGACCACCGCGAGCCGCACCCCGTCGCGTGCACTCGCGCTCGAATCCGGCTGCGGTCGTGACGTGTCCCCGTCATCCATCCCGGTCGTGCGTGGACGGTTGGTCATGGCGATCCCCAATCCTTCTCCGCGCGCGCCGCCGACGCACCCTTTCGGACGTTACCGCGTTCTGGGCGGGGCTGGCATGGAGGTTCTGCTTGACGCGGGCCTGGCGAAGGTCACGCACAACGGCTACATGATCGATCAGTTCAAGGATCGACTGATGTTCATTGCGTACGATCGAGCGGCCGAGATGACGAGGTGTGGATGGTGGTCGTGCCGACCTCTCAGGCGTCGAGCAATGGCGCGTCGGAAGCGGCCGCGGTGAACCGCGACAGCGCGGCGACGCCGATGGCGAGCAGGGCGATGATGCCCATTTGCACGCCTTCGACGGTGGCGAAGGCGTGGGCCGTGCTGTGCTCTGCCCGGGTGAGGTAGAGGGTGCCGAGAGTGGCCACGCCGAGCGCGAGGCCACTCTGTTGCAGGGTGATCAGTACGCCGCTGCCGACGCCGCCGAGATGGGTCGGGACATCGGCCAGCACACTGCGGAACAGCCCGGCGAACAGCATCGACTGTCCGGCACCGGCCAGGGCGAGTGGGACAGCCATGGCCCAGAGACTGACGTGTGGCCAGTCGCTGACGACAACGACCACGAGTGCGGCGAGGCCGGCGAGCTGGAGGACCGCGCCACCCGACAACGCGGCCCGCCCGAAGCGGCCGATCACCCGTGGTGCGAACACAGAGCCTAGGAAGAACAGCACCGCCATCGGCAAGATGGCCAGACCCCCATGGAGAGCATCGACATGCAGACCATCCTGGACGGTCAGGGCGAAGACGAACATGAACGCGCCGAAGCCGATGCTGAACGCGAACACCATCACCAGCCCGCGGGACATCGACGGCAGGCGCAGCAGCGACGGCGGCAGCAGCGGGATCTCACCGCGTTGCTCGGCGCTCCGCTCTACCAGGAAGGTGACGGCGCCAAGGACGACCGCGACCGCGATCATGGCCCAGGTCCACCACGGCCAGCCCAGTGAGTGGCCTTCGGTGAGAGGGACCAGTACGGCGGTGAGCGTCGCGGCGAACAGCACGGTGCCAGGCAGGTCGATGCCGACCGGGTGGTCCGAGCGAGTGTCGGGCACGATCCGGGTCGCCACCAGGAGGACCACCAGGCCGATGGGCACGTTGACCAGGAAGATCGGTCGCCAGGACGTGCCGGCGATGTCGGCGCCGACCAGCAGCCCGCCCACCAACTGCCCGACGACGGCGGCGATGCCGGACGTCGCGCCGTACAGGGCCAGGGCACGTGCCTTACGCTCGTGCTCGAGTGTGTGGTGGAAGGTCGCGAGCACCTGCGGGACGAGCAGCGCCGCGGTCGCACCTTGCACGATGCGGGCGGCGATCAGGACTCCGACGGTCGGGGCGAAGCCACACACCGCCGAGGCCACGACGAAGCCGACGAGCGCGGCCAGGAAGACGCGGTGGCGTCCTAAGCGGTCGCCCAGCCGGCCACCCAGGACCAGCAAGGCGGCATAGGCGACGCCGTACCCGGCGATCACCAACTCCAGTTCGGATGCCGAGGCGTGCAGCGAGGCATCGATGCTCGGCAGCGCGACGTTGGTGATGAAGAAATCCATGATCGGCAGGAACGCGCCGGCGAGCAGGAAGAACACACCTACCGGGTGAAGCCCACCGGACAGGGCAACCGCACGCGGCGAGGTCGACCCGGCCTGCCGCGCGGAAAGAGTGACGGCCATTGCTTGCTCCAGATGATTATGAGGGCATAACTATTAGATCATCAGTATGTACACATAACTATGAGCCGGCAATCATCTATGCTGGCGGCGTGACGAAGAACCCATCGCCGCGGCGCAGCCCTCGGCAGGCGCGCCGATCAGCCGCCGAGGACAGCTGGGCCGACCTCGCCGATCTGGCGCTGATCATCAGCCGGGAGCTCCAGTACCGCGGCTACATCGACGCGCAGGCAGTCGGTTTGACCCAGTCCGAAGGCATGGTGATGCGTTACCTCCTCCAGGGCGACCCCGCCGCCCCCAGCCAGATCGCCACCGCCACAGGACTCCAGCGCACAAACCTCTCCGCGACGCTGCGCGGTCTCGAGCAAAAGGGCCTCATCCAGCGTCAAGCCAACCAGATCGACGGCCGCGGCGTGACCGTCAGCCCGACCGAACACGGTCGCAGCAACTACGCCCTCGTGAGACACGAGTGGGCAACCGCCGTCAGCGAAGCCGCCGGCCACGACGACACCCACCTCGACGCAGCCCTCACCCTGCTCACCACCGTCACCGACGGCCTGACCAACACCCGCCCCCAAAGCCAATCCCGCCACCCACCGGCCTAGACAGCACTCGTGCTGCCCAGCCTCAGGAGGCGGGCGGGCTTGCCCTCGTCGGTGCGCCGTGAAACACGACGGCGCGCCCTGGCTGCCGCCACGGAAGAGTTCGCCGAGCGTGGGTATGCCGGAGCAACCGGTGCCCGGATCGCTGAGCGGGCCGATGTGGCCGTGCAGACGCTCTACTCGGCGTGGGCCGGCAAACGAGCCATGCTCCGTGCCGTGATGGAGACCTAGGTCACTGTTGATGCTCCAGGGTCGGCTTGAGGTGTTCCGGCTGGGTTGACGTCCGTCGATGCCTCAGTGATCATTGAGTCAATGAACACTGAGCTAGTTTCGTTGACGGAGCGGGCCCGGGTCCACGCCGCGCTCGGCGATCCGGCGCGTCTGGCGATCGTCGACACGCTCGTTGCCGGGGACGCCGCTCCCGGTGAGTTGGGTGCGGTGCTGGACATGCCGACCAATCTCGTCGCCCATCACTTGAAGGTCCTGGAGGACGCGGGCCTGGTCGCGCGCTCCCGGTCCGAGGGGGATCGACGTCGGACCTATGTGCGGCTGGTGAACGAGGCGCTGGAAGCAGTGGTCACGCCGTCTCTGACCGCGGTACCGCGGGTGGTGTTCGTCTGCACGCAGAACTCCGCCCGCTCGCAGTTGGCCGCCTCGATCTGGTCGCGGCGCAGTCACATCCCCGGTGCGTCGGCCGGAACTCAGCCCGCGGCCAAGCCACACCCCCGGGCCGTGCGGGTGGCCCGCAAGCACGGGTTGGACCCCGCTGCTTGGCGCACCGCTCACGTCGGCGACGTGGTGGAGCGGGACGACCTGGTCATCGCGGTGTGCGACATCGCTTACGAGCACCTCCCAGCGGGCGCCCGGCCGCGGCTGCACTGGTCGGTGCCGGATCCGGCGGCTGTCGGTACCGATGCGGCGTTCGAGGCCGCCTACGACGAGATCGCCGACCGGATCGACCGGCTGGCGCCCGTACTTTCGCCCACCGAGGCGACCGAAACTCCCAGGAGCCGACCATGACCGAAGTCGCCGGGCATCACCGAGAAGATCTGTCCATCGACCAGCACCTCGCTCTGCGTACCGCGTCCCGAAGGCTCGGCGAGGAGTTCTCCAGCATCTACGGCACCGAGACGATCGAACGGTTCCTGCACTCCAGTTACGACCAGTTCGCCACCGGCAGCACGGTGCCCAACTTCCTTCCTCTGCTGGCCGAACGGTTCGCCCGCCAGCGCCTGACCGCGCTTGCCAGGGTCGAAGGCCACGGCGACGACGGCCGCCCGGTCGTCCTGTTCCTGTGCGTGCACAACGCCGGCCGCAGCCAGATGGCACTCGGGTTCTTCGAGCATCTGGCCGGTGACGCCGCCATCGCGTGGTCGGGCGGTTCCGAGCCGGGCGTCGAGATCAACCCGTCCGCGGTCGCCGCGATGGCCGAACGCGGCATCGACATCTCGACCGAATACCCGAAGCCATGGACCGACGAGGTTTCCGCGTGCTCCTGAACGAGCTGTCCGTCCCCGCTGCCCACCTGGGCCGCCAGTGAGCAGCGCCGCGCCGCTGTGGCGACGGGTGGTCGCCGAGGCCGTCGGTACCGGTCTGCTGGTCACCGTCGTGGTCGGCTCAGGAATCGCGGCGTCGGCACTGTCGCCCGGCGATGTGGGGTTGCAGCTGCTGGAGAACGCCTTCGCGACCGCGCTCGGCCTCGCAGTACTGATCCTCATGCTCGGACCTGTTTCCGGCGCGCACTTCAACCCGGTCGTCTCAGCTGTCGACTGGTGGCTAGGGCAACGGACCGGCACTGGGCTGACGCCGCGCGACCTTGCGGCGTACATCCCGGCTCAGATCGTCGGCGGCGTAGCGGGAGCCGTGCTCGCCAACCTGATGTACGCCAAGGCCGCCGTGTCGTGGTCGACCACCGACCGCAGCTCCGGCCACCTGTGGCTGGGTGAGGTGGTCGCGACCGCAGGACTCGTCCTCTTGATCTTCGCGCTGGCCTGGTCCGGTCGAGCCGCGCTCGCACCTGTTGCCGTCGGCGCCTACATCGGATCGGCGTACTGGTTCACCTCGTCGACCTCGTTCGCCAATCCGGCCGTCAGCATCGGCCGCGCCTTCAGCGATACCTTCGCCGGGATCGCGCCCGGATCCCTGCCTGGGTTCGTCGTTGCGCAACTTTTCGGTGCCATCGTCGGCGTCGGACTGCTCGCCGTCCTGTACCCCGAAGCCGGGCAAGCCGCCGACGAGATCGTCACCCCACGCGCCGACGCCACAACCTCTGGAGTAGCCAAATGAGCATGCCTGTCGTCCTGTTCGTCTGCGTCCACAACGCCGGCCGATCCCAGATGGCCGCCGGTTGGCTGCGGCACCTGGCCGGCGACACCGTCGAGGTCCGCTCGGCCGGATCTGCGCCCGGCGACCAGATCAACCCCACCGCCGTCGAAGCGATGCGCGAAGTAGGCATCGACATCACCGGCGCCATCCCGCAGTTGCTCGAGTACGACACCGCCCGCACCAGCGACGTAATCGTCACGATGGGCTGCGGCGACGCCTGCCCGGTGTTCCCGGGCAAGCGCTACGAGGACTGGGAACTCACCGACCCCGCCGGCCAGCCCATCGAGGTCGTCCGCCAGGTCCGCGACGACATCCGCGGCCGCGTCGAAAAACTCATCGCCGAACTCCAAACCGCCTGAACCCGCGAGCCGCCTCCGAAGGAGAACCGCGATGCGGCTGGTGATCATCGGCGGCAGCGACGCCGGCATCACCGCGGGCCTGCGCGCCCGCCAGTTCGATCCCACCACCGACGTCCACCTCGTGGTGTTCCTTCACTGAACCTGTCAACCGTGACGTGCCAGGGGGCAACAGGACGCGTGGTTGGTGCTCCAGCGCCTCCGCCGAAATTTCTCGACAAGATGTGGCCGGGATGTCGAGACCGGCGTGGCGGCTCCGTCTCAGAGGTAGATGCGGCCGGCGTGGCCGCACCATCGCCACGTAGCGGAAGGACAGCCATGCGAAAACTCATAGTTCAGCAGTGGATTACCGTCGACAACATCGCCGCGGAGGAGGACGGTGGCCTCAGCTTCGTGTCGGGGGAACCGTTCGACGACGAAATCACTGACGACCCCTTCAAGAACAGCGTGATGGGCTTCATCGACTCGGTCGACACGATGATTCTCGGCGCCAATACCTACAACCAGTCCAAGGACGTCTGGCCGTCCGCCGACGAGCAGGGCGAGTACGGCAAGAAGCTCAACAACCTCACCAAGTTCGTCGCCTCGTCGACGCTGCATGACGCGCCGTGGAGCGACTTTCCGGCCGCGACCGTGACGCGTGACCCGGCCGCTACCGTCCGGGAGCTCAAGGAGCAGAGCGGCAAGGACATCTGGTTGTGGGGGAGCTTGACACTCATGCGCTCCCTGCTGGACGCCGGCGTCGTAGACGAGGTCCGGATGCTGGTCTGCCCGTCGTCCCGCGGCAAGGGAACACACCTCTTCGAAGATCGACGGAACCTGAAGCTGGTCGAGGCCACCTCATTCGACAATGGCGTGGTCCTTCTGCGCTACGGGGTCTGACGAGGCGGGAAGTCCGCACCTACAAAGGGCATGCCCCAGTAGGTGTCTGGCTGGACCGAAGCTTGCCTATAGCAACACTGAGACCGTGGGCAAGCTGGCGCCCGATCTACTCGGGCCGGTCGGGTTGGCGCTGGCACGGGCGGTCGAACACCTGCCCGGCCAGTACGGCATGCCCGGCGGGGCGTGACCGCCGCGGTGCTCTTCCGCCGTCTTCCGGTCGTCACTCGGTGGCTAACCCTCCTCGCAGGCCGACCCTGGCGCCAGAGCACCACGGCTGATGCTGCCTCCAGCCTTCCGATGGTCCGTCGCTGTTGGCCGTTCGATCCTCCTCACGGGCCTTTTCGTTGCTCAGGCGAAATCAGTTGCCGGGCTTGCCGAACCAGCGGGAGAGGTGGTCGTCCAGGTCCTGCTGATCGTCGCCGATCCAGGCCACGTGGCCGTCGGGGCGTAGCAGGACGCACGGAACATCCAGTACCGCAGTGGGATCCGCGAGGTAATCGACCCGGTCTGACCAGCCGCCGACGGTCAGACGTTCGGTGCGGTCCAGCAGCAGGCCGCGGCCGCGATGCAGCAGACCGTAGAGGTGGCCCTGTTTCACGTCGATGTCGCGCAGGCGGCGGCCGAGCAGGTCGGGGCCTGTGCCGAAGTCGTAGCGGATGCCGATCGCGGTGATCTTCTCGATCAGATGGCGGTTCACCTCGTCGAAGTCCATCAGTTCGGTGAGCAGCCTGCGCACGGCCTGCGGGCCCGGTTCGGTGGACAGCAGTTCCATCTGGGCGCGGGTGTTGTCCAGCACGTCCTCGGCGACCGGATGACGTTCGGCCTGGTAGGTGTCCAGCAATGTTTCCGGCGCCCAGCCGCGGATCTGTGCTGCCAGTTTCCAGCCGAGGTTGAACGCGTCCTGAACGCCCAGATTGAGGCCCTGACCGCCGGTGGGTGGATGGATGTGCGCCGCATCGCCGGCCAGCAGCACCCGACCGACCCGATAACGCTCGGCCAGCCGGGTGGCATCCCCGAAGCGGGACAACCAGCGCGGGGAGTGCACGCCGAAATCGGTTCCGGCGATGGCGCGCAACTGCTGTTTGAAATCCTCGAGGGTGGGCGGTTCCGCGCCATCCTTGCTGACTGCAGCCTCGCTGACTCCCGCTACGGGGACTACGACCCGATAGAGCCCTTCGCCGAAGGGCCCGAGACTGAAAATCTTGCTGGTCTCGCGGACTTCGGTCACCTTGGCGGCGATCTCCTCCTGCGGCACACCCACTTCCATCTCGCCCATCAGCGTCTCGGTTCGCGAGGGCTCACCGGGGAAGCCGACGCCGAGCAGTCTACGCACCGTACTGCGCCCGCCGTCACAGCCGACGAGATAGCGCGATCGCAGCTGTTCCCCGTCGGCCAGCTCGACGGTCACACCCTCGTCGTCCTGCTCGAAATCGGCCACCGCACAACCGCGCCGGACCTGCGCACCCAGTTCGATCGCATGTTCTTCGAGCAGGTGAACGATGACCGGCTGCGGGATGCCCAGCAAATAGGCGTGCGCGGAATCGAGGCCCTCGGGCGCGGGTTTGGTGATGGCGGCAAAGAATCCGCCGGCCGGACGCCGTCTCCCGCGTTCGAGAAGGCGATCCAGCAGTCCGCGCATCGCCATCAGCTCGATACTGCGAATATGCAGACCGACTATGCGGACGAACGACACGGGCTCGGATTCCTTCTCCAGAACGAGTACCCGCACATCGTGTAGCCGTAGTTCGGCGGCCAGCATCGCGCCAGTCGGCCCGCACCCGGCAATGATCACGTCGAACATGACGGGCGCGCGATCGGCGCCGGAGGCCGACAACCGGAGTCCGGGGACGTCGACCGCGGTGAAATCGCGCTCGACCGTATCGTTCGACGACGGCTCGGCGGTGAACTGCGGAGAGTGCATAGGTGTTGCCCTTCGGGAGTGCCAAGTTGTCGAGGCGCTCCCGGCGACACCTACGTCAATCGCCCGACCGTGACGGGAAGGGGGAGCACCCACATCGATACAGCGTTCATGGGTCTCACCTCCTCGGGCGGTGTCACGGTCCACTGCAAGCTACCGCCGGCCCGGGCCGTCGAACAAGTGCCCGGGGAGCACGCGATGCCTGGTGGTTCCCGGTTCGAGTTGAAGTGGGACGGGTTCCTTCACTGAACCTTGTCAAGCAAGTTGCTGCGACCCGGCGCGGAACTCACGGCTGGCGCGATTCAGCGATGTCGACGGGTGTTACCGGGCGAACAGGCGCGGGAGGTTGCGTCCTGTCAGGACGACGCGAAGCAAGCTTGCTGGCACCGCCAGGGCCATTGCCCATGTCACCGCCGGCGCGGCGGTCGCGACTGTGGCGAGCATGCCGAGGTCTAGCAGTATCAGAGCGATGCTCGCAGGTCCGGTCAGCCGGGCTGTTTTGGGGTTGTTGCTCCGGGCGACGATCCCCAGAGTTGCCGCCACGGTGAGCAGGGTGGCCCCGAAGGCGACTGCAGCGCCGGGGGCGATCTGCCAGTTCCAGGCATGTGCAGTGATCAGCGTCGTGCCCCACAGGCCTGCGAACATTGGAGCGGTGGCCAGCAGTGCGATCGAGGTGCGTCGGCCTGAGGATTGATGAGCGAAGGCTGCTGTGACCTGTGCTGGCTGGCCGAATTCTGCGATGGCGACTTGAGCTGCCTCCGTGGGGGAGTTGCCGCGTCGTAGTTGGTGCTGGAATGTCTCTTCCAGGCCGTCGGCGAGCTCCTCGACCGCCTCGGCGGGGAGGCGCCGAGCAAGGTCGGCGAGGTACCCCTGGATCAGGTCGCGGTCGGCCATGGGCCTGGTTCCAAGAGTGTCGTGACTGCGGTGGCGAACTCGCGCCAGTTGGCGCGCTCGCCCGCCAGTTTCTTGTGGCCTTCGGCGGTGAGTTGGTAGCTGCGACGTCGGCGTCCGTCGACGACAGACCAGGATCCGCTGATCAGCCCGGCCCGTTCGAGCCGGTGCAGCGCCGGATAGACGGTACCGGTGGGCAGGTCGAACCGGCCGCCGCTGCCGTCGCGCAAAGCCTCCTTGATGGCGTAGCCGTGCTGGGGCCCGTCGTTCAAGGTGGCCAGCAGCAGGACGTCGAGGTGACCTTTCAACGCTTGCGCATCCGCCCTCATAAGTAGTTATCCTACAACAAGCGGATAGGTAGTAATCCTAGCTATGGGTGGTGGCGTGATGAGCGAGCCTGCGATCCTGGCCGAGGGACTCGTGAAACGGTTCGGAGTTGTCGAGGCACTGGGCGGAGTCGATCTGGATGTTCCGGCTGGTTCGGTGCTGGGGCTGCTCGGTCCGAACGGTGCCGGTAAGACCACCGTGGTCCGGATCCTGACGACCCTGCTGCACCCCGATGCCGGTAGCGCACGAGTCGCGGGGTTGGACGTGGTCAGGCAGGCGGCAGCTGTGCGGCGACGGATCGGCCTGTCGGGCCAGTACGCAGCGGTCGATCCATATCTGACCGGCCGGGAGAACCTGCAGATGATCGGAAGGCTGTCCGGCCTGAACCGCATCGTTGCCCGTCGTCGCGCTGGCGAATTGCTGGACACCTTCGACCTGGCCGCCGCGGCGGATCGGGTTCTGCGTGGCTATTCCGGCGGCATGCGGCGCCGGTTGGATGTCGCGGCCAGCCTGGTCGCCCGCCCGTCGGTGCTGTTCCTGGACGAGCCGACCACCGGCCTGGATCCGCGCGGCCGGATCGGGTTGTGGCAGACGATCACCGCGCTGACCGAGCAGGGCACGGCGGTTCTGCTCACCACCCAATACCTGGAGGAAGCCGACCAGCTCGCCGATCGCATCGTGGTCATCGACACCGGTCGGGTCATCGCATCCGGGACGTCGGACGAGCTGAAGGCGCAGGTGGGTGGCAACCGCCTCGAGCTGCGGCCGGCGCCGGGCGTCGACCCGGCCGCCCTGGCCGCAACCGTCGCAGACCTTGGCTCCGGCCCACCGGTCGTTGACACCGGCGACGGCCGGGTGGTGCTGCCAGTCGCGGACGGTCCAGGTGTGCTTGGTCAAGCGGTCGCCCGGCTGGCGGCCGGTGGCCTGCGGGTGACCGATGTGGCGCTGCGCCGACCGTCACTCGACGACGTGTTCTTGGCCCTCACCGGCCAGTCAGCGATCGCAGGGGCCGGCTCGGATAGTGCGGAGATCGGGAGCCAGCGGTGACGACTGAGCCGGCGGCGTCCGCCAAGCAACCATCCGATCCCACCGCGACAGACGTTGCGACCGTGCGAGGGCTGCGATGGCTGCTCGGTGACGTAGCCGTAATCACCGGCCGGAACCTGCGGCGGCTGGTACGGGTGCCGACCTTGATCGTGTTCGCCACCGTGCAACCCGTGCTGTTCGTGTTGCTGTTCACCTACGTGTTCGGCGGCGCGATTCACCCGCCAGGGGTGGACAAATACGTCGACTTCCTACTACCGGGGATCTTCGTGCTGGCGATTGCGTTCGGCGCCTCCCAGACCGGCGTGGCGATCGCCGATGATCTGGCCACCGGCATGATCGACCGTTTCCGGGCGCTGCCAATGACCCGGTCCGCGGTTCTGGCCGGGCGGACTGTGGCCGACGCCGTGCGGAACCTTTTCGTCCTGCTGCTGATGACCGGTGTGGGGTACGCGATCGGTTTCCGCTTCCACGCAGGCGTCGCGGCGGCGATAGGGGTGATCGGGTTGGCATTGCTGATCGGTGTCGCGTTCTCCTGGATCAACGCCATGGTCGGCCTGCTCGTCCACGACGCCGAGACGGCCGGACTGGCCGGTCTGATGCCGGTCATCGTCTTGGTGTTCACCAGCTCCACGTTCGTCCCGGTCGCCACTATGCCCGGCTGGCTGGAAGCGTTCGCGAAGGTCAACCCGGTCACCGTCTCGGTCGACGGACTTCGCGCCCTCGTCCTCGGCGGCCCGACTGCCGAGCACGTGTGGCAGGCACTCGCCTGGATCGTCGGGCTGCTGGTGATCACCGTCCCCGCTGCTGTGCTCTGTTACCGCCGCACGACCGCTGGTTGACGATCGAAGAGTCGTCGATCCACGTGGACGCTGGTCGGCTGGTAGCCGCAGCGGTCCGGGTGGGCGGATGATGGCGGTGTGACCGCTGCTGAGGAGACGTTTCAGCCGACAGCGCCGGCGTGTTGGTGCTGCGGTGGCGAGTTCGACGAGCGCGACCTGGTGCGGCTGGGGACACACCCTGAGGTCGGCGTCTGTCTGGGGTGCGCCCGCTATCTGCAACGGAGGGCTGCCGAGCGCGAGGACGAGCTCCGCATATCGCCGGCCGCGAGGCTGCGGGTCGGAGTACGCGGAGCGCGGGAGTGGGTGATCAGCCGCGGTTGGCATCGCCTACCAGTCGTTGGGACGGTGCTGCAGCGGATCGATCGGCACCTGCCCTAGCCTGCAACCTGGTCAGTCCGCGAGTAGGGGCTGGAACAGGCGGGTTCCGAGGTCCTCGGCCTGCGTCTGGGTGAGGATCTGCCCGGGAATTCCCGGGTTGCTTCTGGTCCAGGCTTCGGCGGAATCCTGGTCGGTGAAGAAGTTGAGGTAGTCGCAGCAGCAGTCGGCCGATGGGCCACCGCCGGCGTCAGCACCGATGAACACCACCGCCCCTGCCGGTTCCCAACCGGTGCGCCCTCCGGTCGTCGTGACGGTGATCGGCTGGCCGGTCGTCACGTCGACGGACTCGATCCGGGTGTCGCGGCCGAGCATGGCGGCGATGCCGAGCGCGTCGATCGCGCACATCGCGTAGGCGTCGACCTGGTCGCCGATCCGGACCCGGTGCCGGGTCGGTGTGGCGGAGAAGGGGTAGGCGACCGCGATCTGCCCGTCCGGGGCCAGGCGGATCGCGTCGACCTTGTGCAAAGTCTTCAGCACCTCACCCGTACTCCGCTCACCCCCGGCCGCGGCCGGATCGAGGTCGACGGCCGCGGGTGGATGACCTGTGGTGCCGAAGGACCGCAGGATCGCCTGGTGCACGGCCTTCTCGACCGGATCCAGCGGCAAAGCACGGGTCCGCCAGGCGCTCAGCACTTCGCCGAGTGCCGTCGGCTGGCTGGCCGCGGTGAGCGAGTCGCGCAGTTGCGCGATCGACGGTGCGGGAACAATCCGGCCGGCCACGTCGCGGTACAGACGGCACGACACCCCGCACCCGCAGTCCCCTCCCGTGGTGAACGGGTCCACCCCGTCGATCAGCAGGGTCGGGGAACCGGCCATACCGAAGCGTTCGGCGTCGGTGTCGTTGTCGATGACGCGGGTGGCGACCGGCAGGTCGGTGGCTTCGGTGAGCCGTTCCAACATCGGTGGCAGGTTCGGGCAGTCCGGGACGTGCAGAACTTCGAGCTTCATCGGGTCCCCTCCTGGTGATGGTCGATCGCGTCCAGCCTTGCCGGCCAGCTCGCTGGTTCGCATGCCCCATCCTCAACCCCGGACCCAACTACAGAGTCAAGGTCCGGTTACTCGAGCTGCCGAGCACGGCGGCCAGGACCCGAGCGGAACGCCTGGCTGTCGGTCAGCCGATGGACGGGTGACATCCCACGGCGTCCAGCGGCCGTGGAGGAACCGAAACCAGCGCAGCAGGTCGAAGGCGCAGCTGCGCAGCGTCGCAGGCGAGCAGTCCGAAGCCGCCTGGTCGCGGAGAAAACCGGACGCCGCAGCGTGCTCAAGCTTCGGGAACAGCACCCGCATCGCAGCCCCACCCCGAACTCCGCCACACGACCCACATCGGCAATCACCGGCACACCTCTCCAGCCACCACCTAAGGCGCCAATCGGCGCACTGAAGAGTTCAGTCAACTAGCCGCGCCGGAGTTGTCCGGCGGTGGTGAGGTTCGGCCCTGGTCGCGCAACGGCAAGGAGTTCACCGCGAAGTTCCCTGATGTCCAGGCAGCTCTGGGAGCCCAGCTGACCACCGATTGTGTCCTGCACAGCGAGTTGGTTGTGAGGACAGGCGACCGCCTCGACTTCGACGCGTTGCAGCAACGGATGGTCAACACCGCGACCACCGTCCGTCGGCGCTTGGCGCCCACGCAGCCGGCGTCGTTCGTCGCGTTCGACGTACTGGCCGTAGGCGACGTCGATGTCCGGCCGATGCGTTGGACGATCCGCCGGCAGCGGCTGGAGTCGCTGGCCGCGAGCTGGGTGCCGCCGCCGCAGGTGTCTACGGTCACCGCGGAGGTCGATGAGGCCCGCGAGTGGCTGGACGCCTTCAAATCCAGCGGTGTCGAAGGACTTGTGGTCAAGGGCGCGTCGACGAGATACCAGCCGGGCCGCCGCGACTGGGTGAAGGTTGATTCTGTAGGGGTCAATCGTGTTCGGCTTGCCGGATGGACATCCTCAGCGAGGTCGACAGCAATTGGGGTGGACTGGCTCTGCACGACAACTGTCGGGCACCGTTGGGGTCGGCCAGTTCGACCTTTCGAGTCGGGCCCTACGCGGAGACGCGGCGGGTCAGGGCGGCCAGTTCGCGGTTGAAGCGCTCCGGCTCCTCGAGGTGCGGGGTGTGGCCGACGCCTTCGTACCAGGAGGGCTCGGCGGTCGGGCAGACGGCGAGGACGTGCTCGGCCATCGCTGGAAGCACGACGGTGTCCGCTCGGCCGTGGGTGACCAGCAGGGGTACCTCAAGGGTGCGCAGCACGTCGTCACCGTCGATCTCGCGCGCCGCGAGATTTGCGCGGATTCGTGCGGGCACAGTCATGCTGGAGCACAGCAGGGTCTCGAGGTCGTCGGGCGGGAAAGGCTTGGCCGGCCAGGCTTTGACCAGCGCGCGCATGGCTCGGATGTTGGTCGGCAGGTCGTCTGCAATGGCGTCGGCGAAATGGTCGAGGAAGCCGGGGCCGATCAGAGTGCCGAACGCCCTCCCGCCCATATTGACGGCCCCGCCGACGAAGTCAATGGCGGCGACCCGGTGCTGGCCGTGGGCGCGCAGGTAATCGCAGATGATGAAGCCGCCGTACGACCAGCCCACCAGCACGGCCCGGTCGAGACGCAGGTGCTCGATGATCGCCGCCACGTCGTCAGCCCACAGTTCGCCGTCGGTGTAGTGCTCCGGTTCGAGGGGGGCCTCCGACATCCCGTGGCCGCGCAGGTCGCAGGCCGCGAGCCGAAATTCGTCGGCCAGCGCGCTCTGGTACTGCTTGGCCCAGCAGAGGTGACTTTGCGACAAGCCGTGAAGGAACAGGATCGGCGGCCCGTCCGCCCTGCCCCACTCGCGGACGTGCAGCCGCAGGCCGCCGCCGCCTTGTACCGTGTGGATCTTCGTCGGCCCGATCGGCTTCTGCTCAAGCGACGCGGGCTGTGTGATCGCTGTCATGTCTCCGTCCCCCTTGTGTCTGTCGGATCAACAGGATCGTCACCGGGGAGAAGCCGGCGGCGCATCGGCCGGGGAGACTTATCCTCCGCGTCCGGCTACGTATCTACCGGCCGCGGGATGCGTACGAGAGCCTTCCGCGCCGGTGCCGGCGGCGCGATACTGCCTGGATGGGGGCTCTCGTGAGAGGGGTGTTCGTCGGACGTGTACGCGAGCTCGGGCAGCTCGAGCGCGTCCTCGACGCGGCGCGGGCGGGGAGCGGCACGACCGCGCTCGTCAGTGGGGACGCGGGCATCGGCAAGACCCGGCTGGCGTCCGAGTTCGCGGCGCGCGCCCGCGACGCAGGATTCGAGGTCCTTCTCGGGCGTTCGATCGATCTCGTCGGCACCGAACTTCCGTACCAGCCGTTCGTCGAGGCCCTGCGGCCGTTCGCAGAGCTTCCGCGGGTGGAGGGGCCGATGGTGGGCTCGCAACTGCGGGTCTTCGAGGAGACGCTCGCCCTGCTCAGCGAGCGCGCGGCTGCCGCACCGGTGCTGCTCATGCTCGAGGATTTGCACTGGGCTGATGCCTCGACGCTGGATCTCGTCGTCTTCCTCGCCCACAACCTCGACGACCGGCCGGTCCTGCTGCTTGCGACCTACCGCGCGGACGAGCTCTCCTCGGCTGAGCGGATGCGCCGGGTTGCGGCGGCGGTCCGGCGCTCGGGCTCGGCGCTCGTGCTGGAGCTTGGTCCGCTCGGGCCCGAGGAGTTGGGGGCGCTGCTCGCGGCCCGCGCCGAGGCTACCCAGCCGGCGGCGCTGACGGATGCGATCGTCACCCGCTCCGAAGGCAATCCTTTCTTCGCAGAAGAGCTTCTCTCCGCGTCCGGCGACCAGAACGGTGTGCTCCCGCACGGACTGCGCGACCTGCTGTTGCAGAGGGTCGCACAGCTCGACCCTCCGACGCAGACCCTGCTGCGCCTGGCCGCGGCTGCCGGACGCGACGTCGGCTACCCGCTGCTCAGCGCACTCGCTGCGCGCCCGGAGCACGACGTGCATGACTCGCTCCGAGAGGCAGTCGAGCACGCTGTTCTCGTCGCCGACCAGGCCACCGGCAGCTTCCGCTTCCGCCACGCCCTGCTCGCGGAGGCGATCTACGCGACAATCCTGCCCGGCGAGCGCGAGGAGCTCCACGCGAAGCTGGCCGCCGAGCTCGCACGCAGCGGAGCTGCGACGCCGGCGGAGCTCGCGCCGCATTGGGAGGCGGCGGGTCGCAGCGCGGAGGCGCTCGCCACGTCCGTGGACGCTGCACGCCAAGCGGAGGCGGTCTTCGGCCTCGCGGAGGCTCACACGCATCTCGAGCGGGCGCTCGCCCTGTGGCATACGGTGCCGGCCCCGGCCGAGCTCGCCGGACTCAGCATTGTCGAACTCTGCGCCTGGACAGCAGAGCTCGCCAGCCAAGTCGGTTCCGCCCCGCGCGCGGTCGAGCTCGCCCAGCGGGCGATCGAGCTCATCGGCACGGAAGACCCGCACCGTGCGTCGCTCCTCCAAGTGCGCCTCGGCGAGTACCTCCACGAGACCGGCAATGACCACGCCGGACTCGCCGCGTTGGAGCGCGCGGTCGAGCTCGTGCCGCCGGAGCTGCCCTCAGCGGAGCGCGCGTACGCGCTGGGATCACTCGCCGGCGGGCTGATGGTGGCCTGGCGCCACGCGGAGTCGCTCCCGATCGGCGAGCACGCGCTCGCGCTCGCTCAGGGTGTCGGCGGAGGCGACGCCGAGGTCCGAGCGCTCACCGTGCTCGGGGGCGACCTCGCCTACCTCGGCCGCGGGGAGGAAGGTCTCACCCATCTTCGTCAGGCCCTGCAGCTCGCCGAGGAGATCGGCGATCACATCGGCCTGGACCGGGCGTACGTGAATCTCACCGACGCACTGACGATGCTGGGCCGGCCCCAGGAGTCGGCGCGACTGGGGAACGCGGGGCTCGAGCTGATGCGCCGGTACGGGATCGACAGCGTCCCGCTCGTCGCGAACTCCATCGAGGCTCTGCTCGCCATCGGCGAGTGGGACAAAGCCGACAGCCTCAGCGCGGCCGCGCTGCGCGCGACGACCGCGAGCTTCCCCTACATGCTCCTCATGCTGCGCGCCGACCTCGAGGTCGGCCGCGGCGACTTCGAGGCCGCACGCTCACACCTCAACGCCGCGCTCGCTACGCTGCGCGAGGACCGCGGGCAGGGGATCTACGACGTCTATCTCGCAGAGCTCGCGCTGTGGCAGCGCCGGTGGACGGAGGCCGACCAGGCTGTGCGCGACGGCCTGGCCGGGGCGTGCTCCGGTGAGGCCGCCCAGCTCCGGGTCTGGTTCTGCGCTAAAGGGCTCCGCGCACAGGCAGAGCTGTCAGCCCTCGCACGCGCCCGACATGATGCGGACGCGTGCGAGGGCTGGCTCGCCCGGGCACGCAAGCTCATCGCCCTCGCTCGCCGCGAGGCCGCCGAGGCCTCAGCGGTTACACCGAACGCCGCCGGCTGGCTCGCCCTGGCCGAGGCCGAATACAACCGCGCCCACGACATCGCCCAGCCCGACCCGTGGTCGGCGGCCGCAGCCGCCTGGGATCGGCTCGAACGCCCGCCGCTCTCCGCCTACTGCCGCTGGCGCGAAGGCGAGGCTCTGGTCGCTGCCGGCGCCTCCCGCCGCGAGGCGAGCGCGCCGCTCATGGACGCGTATGCCTTCGCAGCCCGCAGTGGAGCAAAGCCTCTGCTACGCGAGCTGAAGCTACTCGCGGAACGGGCACGGCTCGAGCTCGCGCCGCCGGCGGCCGAGCCGTCCAACAGAAGGCAGCGCCCGGAGGAGACCCTCGGCCTAAGCCCGCGTGAAGCAGACGTTCTCGCTCTTCTCGCTCGGGGCTACACCAACCGTGAGATCGCCGCGGAACTCGTCATCAGCGTCAGAACGGCCGGCGTCCACGTCTCGCACATCCTGCGCAAGCTCGGCGTGCCGAACCGGATCGAGGCGGCCGCCATCGCGCACCGCGTGTCTCCGCCGTATGCCTGGCAACCCGCGCCTGACGCCTGACAGCCTTCTGGGCGACGACGCCGCTCGATCGCACAACCAAGACACCGCACCCGGACACCGGCCACTGACCTACGACGAGATCCAGCTGCTGTTCGTCGCCGCGGACGACCTGGTCGACCATTCGTGATGTCGTCATGGTGAAGTAATTCAATTGCTGGTAGGTCACGCCCGCCGGACGATGCGGGCATGACCATCACTCAGCTCGATCCGGCCCACTCCGTGGCGATGGGCCAGTGGTACGACCTGATGGTCGCAGTCACCCGCCACGACCTGCCCGACTTCCCCACACCCAGCCGACAGGAACACACGGCCCGGTTCGAGCACCCGTGGCCCACATTGACCGAAGAGGCGCTGCTGGCCTGGGACGGCGACCGGGTGGTCGGTGCCGCGTCGTACCTGCTGCCCCAGGCGGAAAACCTGAGCATGGTCTACCTGGAGCTGATCGTGCACCCGCAGCACCGGCGCCGCGGCATCGGCACCAGGCTGCTGGAGGAGGTCTACGCGGCCGCCCGACGGCACCACCGGAGCGTGATCGAGATCCAGACGGTTCGGGCAGTGCCCGGCGGCGTTGCCCGCGACGAGGCCGGCTACCGCTACCTCACCAACCGCGCTCACCAGCCCGGCGTGACCAGCATCAGGTCCCGGTGCCAGATCGCCGACCATTCGGGGGGCGACGAGGCGACGCTCGCCGAGGCGTGGACCCACGCGGACGGGTACTCGCTGGTGCAGTGGCGCGACGCAGTACCCGAAGAGATCGTCGAGGATGTCGCCGCGCTGCAGAGCCGGCTTATGCTCGACGCCCCCACCGGTGACCTGGCGGTCGAGCAGGAGTTGTACGACGCCGCCCGGGTACGCGGCCAGGAGGCGACCGAACTGGGTCGCGGCCACCGCTCCTACTCGACGGCGGCCCGGCACGACGCGACCGGCCAGATCGTCGCCCGCACCAAGCTGTCGTTCGAGGCGAACGACGACACTCACGCGCGGCAGCGGGTCACGATCGTCGAGCCGGCCCACCGAGGTAGGCGTCTCGGTCTGATCGTGAAGTCGGCCAACCATGCGTACACACGGGCACACGAGCCGGCGCTGCGCGTCATCGACGCGTGGAACGCCGAGGAGAACACGCACATGCGGGCGGTCAACGCAATGCTCGACTTCCAGCCGGTGGACTGCTGGTCGGTCTTCCAACTGTCGGTGCCGGCTGCGTAACCACAACCCGGCGAGGCGGACTCTGATGCCGCCGGCATCGAAGGCCGAGCAGCGACGCTCGCGCATGCCCTTGCGCCGCGCGTTGTCCCGTTGCGGGATCGTCAATCGCTCCGGGTGCGGAGGCTCAGCGCCAGGGTGGGGATCATCACCGTCGCAGCGACGAGGTGTAGCCCGAGGAGGGCGGTGGTGGTGGCGGTGTTTGCCCCGGCGAGGAGGGGCGGGACGAACGAGATCGCGGTCAGCGACACTGCCGTCCACACGAATCGCTTGGCGGGGCGAGCGCTCCAACGAAGAAGAGCGACGGCAATGACGATACCCACGACCGAGAAGAAGCCGGTCACCACGGCGAACCCGGACAACGGGATCGTCTCGCCACCATCGGGGACCTCGAAGTCGACGCCAACGGCCTGGGCAAGCGCAGCGGCGAGGGTGGTGGCGACCATCGCTGCGAGCGTGGCAATCAAGCCGGTGCCGGCGAGCCCGCGGAGCCGGTGGGTGTGGCTGGTCTGGCCCGATGCCGGGCCTGCGACGGCCCCGGTGTCATTCATGCTGTTCATGTCGTTCCTCCATCATTCGGTAACTGGCGTACGGGGTGTGTTGACTGGCATGTGACGGTCCTGGCCTTGAGGGTGACGATGCGCACCCTCGCCGTGCGACGGCCGGGGTTCCGCAGGGCGCGGACGCCGGTGCCGCGGAGCCAGAACCCGGCGTCGCGTCCGAGGACCGGCCCGGGCTCGCCGTCGCGCAGCTCCAGCTGCACCCGTCCGCGGGTGACGACGCCGAACGCGTCGCACCACTCCGCCGCGATCACCGCGACACGCTCGCCACCGCGCAGCGCGAGCGTCCACACCGGGACTACTCGATGCCGTCCGCCGGCAGGCGCTCCGGCAGCCCGAGTCGTGGGAACTGGTCGGCGTGGAACGTGATGATCTCTGCGATCGCCCCGCCGGTGACGCGCAGGACGTCGATCGTCAGCGGCAGGTACGCGCCCTCCTGCTTCCGCCAGAGGTAGAAGGCGACGGCGGGCTGCCGGTTCACGGAGGTGAGGACGGCGCGCAGGTGCTTCAGGTCCTGGAAGCCGCTCTCGACCCAGTCGTTCACCACCGCTTCGCGGCCGACGTACAGGCCCGGCGTGGGCGGCATCGAGCAGCGGACGTCGTCCCGCAGCAGTGCGGCGAGCCCGTCGACGTCCGTGGCCACGCTGGCGTCGGTATAGCGGCGCACCAGCTCGCGCGTCCCGGCGTCCTCCTCGCCTCCGGTCCAGTCCTGCCGCTCGGCGGGCAGGTGCTCCCGCATGCCGGCGCGGGCCCGCTGCAGCGCGCTGTTCACGGAGTTGACGGAGTCCCCGAGGAGCTCCGCGACGTCCTTCGCCGGCCAGCCGAGCACGTCCCGCAGGATCAGCACGGCCCGCGGGCGCGGCGCGAGGTGCTGGACTGCGACCACGTAGGCCAGCTCGATCGTCTCTCGCGCGACGGCGACGGTCTCCGGCTCGTCCGCGTCGCCCGCGGGCAGCTCGTCGAGCAGCCGGTCCGGGTACGGCTGCAGCCACAGCACCTCGCCGCCGGTCGCGGGCTCCGGGCGGCACTTGGCGAGCAGGTCCAGGCAGGCGTTGGTGGCGATCCGGTACAGCCAGGCCCGGAACGTCGACCGCCCCTCGAAGGTCTCCCGCCGCCGCCAGGCACGGAGGAACGTCTCCTGCACGGTGTCCTCGGCGTCCTCAAACGACCCGAGCATCCGGTAGCAGTGCACGTGCAGCTCCCGCCGGTGCCGCTCCGCCAGCCCCGAGAACGCCGGCTCGTCGACCTCGCCCAGCCCGCTCTCGCCCAGCCCGCTCTCGCCCAGCCCGCTCTCGCCCAGACCGCTCACGCCCAGCTCCTCCAGCCGCGTGTCCGCACTCATCACGTCATCCTTCCGTCTCATCGTGTCCGGTCGTAGGTATGACGGGTGCGGGCGCGACAACTCATCACTAGGGGTGGGTCGGCATGGCTGACGACACGCCGAGTCGCGGCCCGGGCGCGCACCGTGGCGACTAGGTGGAAGCACCAGCAGGTCATGGACTCCGCCTGAACTGCGCCTAGGTTGTTTGTAGAGGCTGGTGGGTACCGCTGTGAGATGACCTCACCGACCGAGCAGCTTGCGCCTGCTCTCGATATCGACGCCCGCCTCACCGAGATCGAGCGCAGCTTGAACCTGCTGCTCAACATCACGCCGGTCAATGCAGCAGAGGCCTGGACGGACTTCGAGCGGGGTGACTTCGGGACGGCCCCTACGCTCCGGCTCAGACCGCTGGAATTCGAGCCGGACATGGTGCGACGTGACCTCTACAGCCTCGAGGTCGAGAACGTGACCGACCCTGCGCTGCACACACTCTTCCGGGCGAAGCGAGACGAGATAGCACGACAGATCACAGCCTTGGAGGATCGCGACACTTCACGTTTCGTGTACGGGTCGCTGCAACTGTACGGAGGAGTCGCCCAGCCTCTCGCGTCCGCCGCGGAGGAGCTGCTCGAGACCATCCCCGCTCAAGCTCCCAGCACCCGGAGCGTCACAGCTGGCGCGTTCGCGGAGGCGGCTCGCGCGGAGTTCGATCGATACCGCGCCGTGTATCCGGACTTCCCGGCAGACATCGACGTGCGCGACGACATCTCCGAACTGATGGTGTCGTTCGGTCGGCTGCTCATCCCAGAAGCCGCCACTATCAGGGCGGACCGCGTCGAGCCGTTGCTGCACCACGAGGTCGGCACCCATGTCGTCACTTACCACAACGGCGCCAGGCAACCCCTGACGCTGCTGACGATCGGACTGCCTGGTTACGACGAGACCCAAGAGGGCCTTGCCGTGCTCGCGGAGTACCTGACCGGCGGGTTGGACCCGCGGCGTCTCCGCGTGCTCGCGGCGAGGGTTGTTGCCGTCGGCAAGATGCTCGACGGCGCCGAATTCCTGGAGATCTTCGAATCGTTACGGGCAGAACATCGGATACCGACGAGGACCGCTTGGTCCATCGCCATCCGGGTCGTCGTCGGCGGCGGCTCTGTGAAGGACGCGATCTACCTGCGCGGGATCACGCGCATCCTCGAAACCCTCGCAGAGGGCAGCAGCCTCGACGTCCTGTTCGTCGGCAAGCTGGCGTTGGACCACATCCCGTTGATCCAGGACCTGCTCGACCGCGAGGTGCTCGAAGCACCATGGGTCCGTCCACGCTGGCTGGACGTGCCCGGTGCTCAGGAGCGCCTCGACAGACTGCGCGCGGGCGCGTCGGTCACGGACCTGTACGAAGGAGGTGTGTCGGCATGAGGCTTGCCTTCTTCGTCAACGACGTCGCCACCGAGGTAGACGAGTACACGACTACGCGGCTGGCCAGGGCCGCGGCCCAGCGCGGGCATGAGGTTTGGTATGTCGGGGTCGGAGACGTCGAGCTCGGGGAAAGCGACGGGCAACTGGTGGCCCGGGCTCATGCCGCAGAGTTCGAGAAAGACGACACGCTCGAGGCCTTCATGAAGCGCATCAAGGAGCGCGACGCCGAACGGATCGTCATGGACGACCTCGACGCCTTGTTCCTCCGCAACGAATCGATCGACGATCTGCAGGAGCGGCCGTGGGCAAGTCCACTGGGTGTGGTTTTCGGCCAGATGCTCCAGGCACGAGGCGTGACGGTGGTGAACGATCCGAGGTCGCTCACACGCGCAACGAGCAAGCTCTACCTGGAGGAGTTCCCCGAGAAGATCCGCCCCCGATCGCTGGTGACGCGCGACCCGGAAGCGATCGAACGGTTCGCCGGCAAGGTCGGACACTGCGTCGTCAAGCCTCTGTACGGAGCCAAAGGCCGGAACGTGTTCATGATCGAGGACGAGAGCGAAGCGAACCTCGCCCAGATGACCGAGGCGGTGCTACAGGACGGCTACGCGATCGTCCAAGAGTTCGTCGACGGCGGCGAGGACGGCGATGCCCGGATCTTCCTGCTCGAGGGACAGATCCTCGAGCGCGACGGGAAACCGGCCGCCTTCCGGCGAGTGCCCACGGGTAACGACCCGCGGGCCAACATCAGCAAGGGCGGACGCTCGATCCCTCTCGAGATCGGTGACGCGGAACGCGGCATCGTCGAGGCGATGAGCAAGAAACTCGTGGCCGATGGCATGTACTTCGTCGGCATCGATGTGATCGGCGACAAGGTGGTGGAGATCAACGCGGAGAGCCCGGGCGGGATGCAGAGCATCGAAAGGCTCTACGAGATCGACGTCTGCCCGACCATCATCGAAGCCTTGGAGCGCCGCACCGGCTCGAAGCCCTGAGCCGCCGCGTTGCCGGGTGAAGGTACGCGCTTGGCTAGCGTTGGCTGTCTCCGGCGAGGGCCGGCGTGGTCACCGGTCGCCGATCCAGACCCAGATCTCCGAGCCGGGTCGCTCCGGGCGGTATCCAAGTGCCCACCCGCGCACGTCGTCTGGTGATCGGCCCATGCGCTCGGCGGCGCGGCGGCGTTCTTGCCAGTCGTCGGCGTAGAACACCTGGCCGTTACCGGGTCCTCCGGACAGTCTGACTATCTGCTGATTCCTTGCCATCAGCCTCGCCACCAATCACCCGCGCTGCATTTCGATGATCACCGGCGGCACCGACAGAAACACGCATCCTCGTTCAGCGGTCAGCCGGTTGGCGCTTGATGGATGCGGAGTTCGGTACTGCGTAGCCAGTTGATGGTGCCGTCGGCGTTGCGGACGCGGCCGATCCATTCGCCGTCGCGGCGGCTGAAGACCCACGCGTCGAGCAGTCCGCCGGGCTCCCAGGTGGCCCGGTCGACCTCTTGCGGTGCCTCGAGCCGTCGTACGGTGGCTGCGTCGCGTGGGCCGTGGGCGTCGTATTGCAGTTCCAGATCGGCTGCGAGTTGGTGTGCGGCGGCTTCGGGGAGGCCGCGGCCTCGCCAGCCGTTGCTGGCGCCGTCCCACACGCCGTACTGGCCGGTTTCGGTGTCTGGGCGCACCTTGAATCGTCCGAACATGACCACAGGATGCCATCAATCGAAAGTATGTTCTACTGGGGTCTGGGTGGCTGGACAGTGCCGCCTGGTACGGGGAGCGAGGTGGTCACGGTGGGCTACAACAACCCGCCGATTCCGTGGTCGGAGCTGGAACGGACGCTGTCTGACCGGTCCCGCCCGGACGGTCATGGTGGCCGGCCGGTCGAGGCCGACGGTGGTGACAGTCCGGCGTGGTCGCAGCACCGGGCGCCGTACGCGCCGCCGGAGTACGAGAAGGCTCAGCCGCCGGACGGGCCGGTGACGCCGTACGCCGAGTTGCACGCGCACTCCAACTTCAGCTTCCTCGACGGGGCGTCGTCACCGGAGGAGCTGGTGGAGGAGGCCGTCCGGCTCGGGCTGCACGCGATCGGGCTGACTGATCATGACGGGTTCTACGGGGTCGCCAGGCTGGCCGAGACCGCCGCCGCCTACGAGATGACCACCGTGTTCGGTGCGGAGTTGTCGATGGGGTTGACACATCCGCAGAACGGTGTCGCCGACCCCGAAGGCAGCCACCTCCTCGTGCTGGCGGAGGGTCAGGAGGGGTATCACCGGTTGTCCGGGGCGATCACCGAGGCGCACCTGGCGGGCGGGGAGAAGGGCCGACCGGTTTACGACCTCGAGGACCTGGCCGCCCGCGGCCGCGATCATTGGGTGATCCTGACCGGCTGCCGCAAAGGTCTCGTCCGCCAGGCGTTGGCCAGCCCCCACGCAACCGGGTACGACGCCGATGCTGCGGGCAAGGAGCTGGACCGGTTGACGGCGTTGTTCGGCAAGGGCCGGGTCGTGGTCGAGCTGATCGACCACCGCAACCCGGTCGACTCCACGATCAACCACGCCCTGGCCGACCTCGCCCGTTCCGCCGGATTGCCGACGGTGGCTACCGGCAACGTTCACTACGCGGCACCCAAGAGGCACAAGCTCGCCGCCGCGCTGGCGGCGGTGCGGGCGCGCAGGTCGCTGGACGAGATGGACGGGTGGCTCCCGGCAGGCCCGAACGCGTTCCTGCATTCGGGTGCGGAGATGGCCCAACTGTTCCGCAGCTTCCCCGGCGCGGTGGCGCGGTCGGTGGAGCTGGCCGACCAGCTCGCGTTCAACCTGCGCAAGGCCAAGCCGAAGCTGCCCAAACAGGAGGTCCCGCCCGGCCACACACCCATGAGCTGGTTGCGGCACCTGGTGATGGAGGGCGCCGCCGAACGGTATGGCACCCGCGACGAACGCCCGGACGCCTACGAGAGGCTGGAAAAGGAGCTCGCGGTGATCGAGGCCCGCGACTTCCCGGGGTACTTCCTGATCGTGCACGACATCGTCGCGTTCGCCCGCTCCAAAGGCATCCTGTGCCAGGGCCGCGGGTCGGCGGCGAACTCGGCGGTCGTCTACACACTTGGGGTGACCGCTGTGGACGCGATCTTGTATGAGTTGCCGTTCGAGCGGTTCCTGGCCTCGACCCGGGAGGAGGAGCCGGACATCGACGTGGACTTCGACTCCGACCGCCGCGAGGAAGTCATCCAGTGGGTCTATCAGAAGTACGGCCGGCGCAACGCGGCGCAGGTCGCGAACGTGATCAGCTACCGGCCCCGCTCGGCGGTGCGGGACATGGCCAAGGCGCTCGGGTACTCGGTCGGCCAGCAGGATGCCTGGTCCAAGCAGGTCGATTCCTGGGGCGGCCAGGTCAGCTCTGATGATCACGATATTCCCGGGCCGGTGGTGGCGATGGCCGAGGACCTGTTGAAGTTCCCGCGGCACTTGGGGATCCATTCGGGTGGGATGGTGTTGACGGAGCGGCCGGTGGGGGAGGTGGTGCCGATCGAGCATGCCCGGATGGAGAACCGGACCGTGCTGCAGTGGGACAAGGACGACTGCGCCTACATGGGGCTGGTGAAGTTCGACCTCCTCGGCCTCGGCATGCTCGCCGCACTCCAGTACACGATCGACACCGTCCGCGAGAAGCTCGGCGAGTCCTGGGAATTGCACACCATCCCCAAGGAAGAACCCGGCGTCTACGACCAGCTGTGCAACGCCGACTCCGTCGGTGTGTTCCAGGTCGAGTCGCGCGCCCAGATGGCCACGTTGCCGCGGTTGCGTCCGCGGCGGTTCTACGACCTGGTGATCGAGATCGCGTTGATCCGGCCCGGTCCGATCCAAGGCGACGCGGTGCATCCGTTCATCCGCCGCAAGAACGGCGAGGAGCCCGTCACCTACCCCCACCCCGCGTTGGAGCCGGTGCTGGAGCGGACCAAGGGGGTGCCGTTGTTTCAGGAGCAGTTGATGCAGATGGCGATGGCGATCGGCGGCATCAACGGCGACGAGGCCGACCTGTTGCGCCGGGCGATGGGCTCCAAACGCGGCATCGAGAAGATCTCCTCCCTCAAACAACAGCTCTACGACGGAATGGCCGCCCACGGACTCACCGGCGCCGCGGCCGACGACATCTACGCGCGGATCGAGGCGTTCGCGAACTTCGGGTTCGCCGAGTCCCACTCGATCAGCTTTGCCCTCCTCGTCTACTCCTCCACCTGGTTCCGGCTGCACTACCCGGCCGCGTTCCTCGCCGCGCTGCTGCGGGCGCAGCCGATGGGGTTCTACTCGCCCCAGTCCCTGGTCGCCGACGCCCGCCGCCACGGCGTCACGGTCCGCCGCCCCGACCTGCACCTGTCCGGCGTCTACGCCGAACTCGAGGAACTCGACGGCGACGACCTCACAGCGGCTCCGACCGGGAACCCTCATTGTTTGGATGATCCGCAGCTGCCGGTGGGGGAGTTCGACGAGCACGCCAAGTTCGACAGCACCACCCACCGCCGCGACGGCCAGTACGCCGTCCGGCTCGGCCTCGCCGAGGTCAAGAAGATCGGCGACAAGATCGCCGAACAGATCGTTGCCGAACGCACCACCAACGGTCCGTACGCGAGCATGGCAGATCTCGTCCGCCGCACCGGGCTGACCGCGCCCCAGGTCGAGGCACTGGCCACTGCCGGAGTCTTCGACTGCTTCGGTCTTACCCGCCGGCAGGCGATCTGGGAGGCCGGCCGCGCGGCCGAGGAACGCCCCGGCCAGCTCGCCGGGGTCACCGCGGCCGGGCCGCCGCCGATGCTGCCCGGGATGACCGACGTCGAGGTCGTCATGGCCGACCTGTGGGCCACCTCCATCACGACCGGCAAACACCCGATCGAAGAAGTCCGCCCAATGTTGGCCGCGGCCGGAATCCTGTCCGCCGAGCAACTGCGCGAAGCCGAAGACGGGACCCGCGTCAGGGCTGCCGGCGTAGTCACCCACCGGCAACGCCCCGCCACCGCGTCCGGGGTCACCTTCATGAACCTCGAAGACGAAACCGGCATGATCAACGTCGTCATCTCCGTCGGCTGCTGGAACAAGTACGCCCGCATCGCGCGCGACTCCAACGCCCTCATCATCCGCGGCCGCGTCGAACGCGCCAAAGGCGTCGTCAACCTCGTCGCCGACCGCCTCGAACGCCTCTCACTCGCGGCCAAAACCAACTCACGAGACTTCCGCTAGCAACCGTGACCACCAGTTGGTGCCGACATCATGTGGGCGGTTCCTGAGGCTGGCTCCTGATCTCCTTCTCACTCAATCCTCCGTTTGGTTCCTGCCGGTCCCGGTGAATGCTTGTCGGTTCAGGAAAGCTCTGGCCTGATGCGACACAGCTCGTCGCGGCGTGGCTCGGTTCGTGACGCGACATGCTCTGTCAATGAGACGAGTCGGAGCATGCCAAGAAACGACAGTCCTGACAGCCGTTCGGCCCGGCTGGTGCGCTGGCGACAACCCAGAGTGGGTGGAGCAACCTGTAATGCGATGGTCGGTATTAGCTTGCTCTGGCTGGCCTTCCTTGACATTCGACCCGCCGACTGGTCGTGCGTAGCCCGGTACCCCTGCCATCCGAGCACTGCGCTGCTCGACAGTGCTCAGGCCTCGCTTGTTCACGACGCCGGCGGCCTGGGCGGCGGCGGTGTCAGGTGGGGGTGCGGGTGAGGTGCGACCGCACATCGCGGACTCCGGCGATGCCGTCGACGGCCTTGACGATCTCGGCTTCCGCCTCGTTGTTGGGGACTTCGCCGTGCAGGATCACGGTGCCGTTCTCGACCGTGACGTGCACCCGTGGCACGTGGAGCCGCTTCTCCAACGGCCCGATGCTGGAGCGCACGCGGTCGGCCAGCGTCGCGTCGTCGACGTTGGCGTCCGGGTGGCGCCGCAGCGCGTGGTAGGCCACGCCCTTCGCCTGGCCGGCCAGATGACGGCCTCGGCGGCGCAGGTCCGCGATGGTGCTCTCGGCTCGGCTGGATCGCCGCAGCTTGTCGATGCCGATCTTCGCTCCGACGGCGGCACAGACCGCCGCGGCGGTCACGAGCAGTTTGCGCATGATGATCATCGCCTTCAGCGCGTTCGTCACTATCTCGGATCCCATTCTGCGCCGCAATGTCCCCGCAAGGGAGGCCTGGGCGGATCGGACGAGGTTGCAGTCAAATCACCTCCGTGGCTCGGCTAGGAAGCTGACCGATCCCGTCGTCGGCCGCTGCCCGCGCAGCCGCGGGGTGGCGGCCCACGCGGTGCCGACGGTTTGCCCTTGGGCTCCGGTGGGCTGTGGTGGCGTAGCCGAGTGGCTTGCCGTCAGGCAGCTTGGTTCAGGAGCGTCCAGCGGGGGTCGTCGTTGGGCCAGTGGTTGACGAGGGCATCGACGGCGAGCTGGTGGGTTGCCGGGTCGAGTATGCCGTGATCGGTGGCTGCCGTGAGTACCTCGAGGTAGGTCGCGATGGACTCGATCGGAAGCGTCACGGCGATCGGAGCCACCGAAGTAGCAACGTCGCGCATGTCGACGAGCGCGAAGACGCCGACGAGGCTCGCGCCTTCGCTCTGGAGCTCGTCTGCGAAGGCTTCGAGCGCCCTGCCCGATGAGACCGCGTCGTCGACGAGCAGCACTCGCTGGCCAGCGACTGCCGCTCCGCGGACGCGTGGTTCGTGGTCCTCGTGCCCCACGTAACCGGGCTTGCGGACGAACGCGAACGGAAGGTCGCCGGCCAGCGCGACGGCGGTGGCCAGCGGGATGCCACCGGTCTCGGCGCCGACGATGACGTCCACGCCGAGCCGATGGGCGAAGGCTTCACCTGGTACGGCGAGGTCGCGCAGCAACTGCGGGTCGCCGTACGCGTTCTCGTTGGAGAGCGGGTGAAGGGGGAGACGCGTCTTCATGTCCCAGTGCGCGATGCCGGGCCGGACGAGGCCCGGCACGGTGGCCAGCCGACCGACGAGGTTCGTCAGTGGATTTTGAACGGCGGTGAGGCGAGCAACGTCGGCGTGGTCGACGAGCCTTATCCGCTTGGGGTTCGCCAAGGTCATCTGGTTCGTAGTCATACCATCGACGGTCGTGCCGTATCGCGTTCATCGCATCTGTGGCGCCTACTGGTGATCACCCTGGACGCGAGCACGGTGGGGCGACCGTTGGGCCGAGGTGTCAGAGTCGCCCAAGGCGCGGCTGCGCGAAATGGCACAGTCACAATGCGTGCACGACGCCCTTTCTGGTGCTCGCCAGTCCAGTCGCGGTCTGCTTCATTGCACTGGCCACCGCCCGATGATCCGCTCAATCGAGGCCGGCGCACGCTCATGGCCCGCCACCCGAGCTGCGCTCGCCTTCGGCCGGGACAAGGCGTGCAGATACGCCGTCGCTGCAACAGCTGGGTCTCGAGATGGCTGACGGGTCAGACCAGGTAGCCGAGCTTCAGGCGGGCGGCGGTCAGGTTATATTTCTACCGTTGCGCGGTCGGGCGCGATGGCGCAACCCCGAGTCCGAAGAGTTCATCTCAGGCTGGCAGGTCCGGGTCAGCGTGCGGATCCTCGCCTTGTCAGTGTCTGACCGACCCGGATGCCGGCCCTGTGGGGTGCTGTCCCGACGCTTGCCCGCGCGGGCATCCATCGCGCCGCCGATGTTAGGTTCGCCGGCATGACCGAGCAGATCACGGCCGGGCAGTTCCACGCGGCCGACGATGTCGAGGACTGGCGCTCCCTCTACCACGTGGCCTCGGGCCATTTTCGGACCGGCTCGCTGGCCAAGGGCATCGCGTTCGTCGATGAGATCGGCCGGCTCGCCGGGGGAGCCGAGCAGGAGTACCTCAGTGTCGACCTACGGTCCGCCGGCGTCACGGTGTCCCTCGGGCGGCGCGACATCGCGCTGGCCCGGCGGATATCTGCCGCCGCCAAGGAACTGGACATTCCCGCCGACCCGACCGCCGTGCAGCTCGTCAACGTCACTCTTGACGCACTAGTCGGCGCGGACGTGCTGCCGTTCTGGCGGGCGCTGCTCGGCTACCGCCAGATCGGCGACGACTACCTGTTCGACCCGTTGCGCCGCGGCCCGGGCTTCGGGTTGCAGCAAATGAATGCGGCCCGCCCACAGCGCAACCGCATGCACCTCGATGTCGCCGTCCCCCATGATCAGGCCGAGGCCCGCATCTCCGCCGCCCTGGCCGCGGGCGGCCACCTGGTCTCCGACGCGCACGCGCCGATGTGGTGGGTCCTGGCCGACGCCGAGGGCAATGAGGCGTGCGTCGCCACCTGGGTCGGCCGCGAATAGCGCGTAGCCGCCAGCTGCCGTTTCGCGGCGGATGCGTTCGTCAGGCAACCAGGAACCTCGGTGTTGCTTCGCATAGCGAAGCGACGTCGCGGCCGGCCCGCAGCACCGTGAAGTCCGGTCGTACTAGTGCGGCCGCAGCCTTGCCGTGTGCGAGCCACTTGTCTAGGGCTGAGTCGGGTGCCACCTCGAGCACCTCCGTCCCGCGGCATGCCAGCACCGCCCGCTGCTCGGGTGAGAGCTGTACGCGGCTCACGAACACGAACCCGCCACGGGTCACGTCGTCGTATCGGATGCCATTCGTCAGGGGCGCGTTCGGGCACAGCCGCCCGTTGAGAGACTTGCGGAGCCTACGTCGATCCACCAGATCGGACCGGCGCAGCGGGGGTGTCTCGCCGTCGAGAAGGCGAGCGCGGAGGCCAGGGACCCAGTGCAGCCGCGGGGCGATAGCCCGGCGGAGCAGGCCGCCCGCCCTACCCCCCTGAGTCATGGAGACGCCGATGAGCTTTGCGAGCTGGATGAGGGCCCGGGCGTGTGGTTTGCGCTCCACCTCGTAGGTGTCGAGCATCGACTCGGGCAGGTCTCGGGAGAGGACGCCCGCGATCTTCCAGCTGAGGTTCATCGAGTCGCGGAGTCCAGCGCACAACCCCTGTCCGATGAAGGGTGGCGTCAGGTGGGCGGCGTCGCCGAGGAGGAACACATTGCCGTGTCGCCAGCGGTCCGCCAACTGGGCCCGGAAGGTGTACTCCGCGACGCGCACCAGCTCGAGCTGGTCGCCGGCGATGCCCTCGACCCACGGTCCGATGAGGGGCTCGAGGGCTCCAATGGAGTCGAAGTCGGCGGCGGTCTCGCCGGCCAGCAGCCGGAACTCCCAGCGGTAGCGGGCGTCGCTGATGCGCATGTACGTCGCCGCGCGCTCGTGGTCGCAGACCTGGTGTACGCCTTCCCACTGGTCGAGCTCGACCGTGCCGGCCACGTCGACCACAAGCCAGCGCTGCTCGAACTTGAGGTCCTCCATCGTCGAGCCGATCGCCGTGCGCACCACGCTGTTGGCTCCGTCACAGCCCAGGACGTAGGTGGCCAGCACGGACTCGTGCTCGCCGGTGAGCCGGTCGGTAAAGTCCACCCGGACCCGACTCCGGCCGTCCTGGGCAACGTCGGTGACTTCGACGTCCCCGCGCAGGCTGACTGTGGTCTGGTCCTTGAGGTTGGTGCGCATCAGGTGCTCGAGCGCGGGCTGGTCGAACATGTTGGCCTTGGGGTGCCCGTGCCGGCGGTAGTCGTCGGCCCGGTCGAACACCGCGAACACCCGGTGGTTCCGGTCGATCAGCCGCAGTCCGCGAGTGGGCCGGGACACGGCTGCGAACTGCTTGGCTATGCCGAGTCGCGCGAGGATCCGATAGGTCTCGTCGTCGAGGTGGACGGCCCGCGGCTGGGGGTAGACGCCGTCCCAGCGGTCCAGGACGAGGCAGTCGACGCCGTACTGCCCGAGAAGGGTGGCGGCGGCGAGGCCGACGGGGCCGGCCCCCACGATGACGACGGGAATCGGGTCGGCGCTGGTCTGCTGAGAACGGTTCATCGCAGGTCTGCGACCACGAGAAGCAGGAAGCTGAGGGTCACCAGGCTGAGGACGACGGCCGGTGCGATCTCGCGCAGGCGGTCGCCGTTGCGCAGGTGTGCCACGACTGCCCCACCAAGGAGCATCAGGAGTCCCGCGGCGGCCAGGGCACCGATCACCGGGACGAACGCGCCGACGAGAAGGCCGACGACGGCGACGACCTCGAGAAGGCCGATCCGTCGGTAGGCCGCGACGCTGAAGCCGACGTGTTCGGCCTTTGCACGCATGGCGGGTACGGCGGCGAGCTTGGCCGAGCCGAGGGCCGCGAAGGCTACGACGAGGATGCCCGCAAGAATCGATGTGGGGTTCATGACAGTTCCAATCTCCAGGTGATGGCGAAGCGGTCGAGTGTTTTCCTGACTGAGGTCTCCTCGGCGCCGTGGGCCAGGCCGACGACGACGAGGACCGCGCCGTCCGCGACCGTTGCTCGGACTCCGTTGACCGAGGGGATGTCGCGGAGCGCGTCGGCGATGGCCTCTCGGGTGGCCTCGGCGCGCAGGGCGGGTTTGAACGGCTTGCCCACGAGGGTGACGGGGAGTGCGTCCAGCACGGTGACGGCCTTGGGCGCCGCCGCCTGCTCGGGCACGTGGTCGCCGGCCCAGGCACGTAGTTCTTCGGGGGTCGCGCTGGTGCCCGGGGCGAGCGTGACGAACGCGACCGGCACCTCGCCGGCGTGCGGGTCCGGACGACCCACTGCCTGCGCGGCCGTGACCGCCGGGTGTGCCAGCAGCACGCTCTCGATGACCGCCGGGTCGATGTTGTGACCGCCGCGGATGATCAGGTCTTTGGCTCGGCCGGCGAGGTGGATGAAGCCGTCCGGGTCGACCCAGGCAAGATCCCCGGTGTCCAGCCAGCCGTCGCGCAGCTTGCCCATGCCGTCCAGCACACGCACGTCGGGAGTCCTGCCTGTGACGTAGCCGCGGAACACGGTCGGTCCACTGATGACGAGCACGCCGACCTGACCGGCAGGCAGGTCGACCCACTCACCGTCGGCGGTGACCTGGACGGCCTTCACCTGCTGGTACGGCAGGCGCTGGCCGACGGACCCGAGACGTGGATGGTGGGGAAAGCTCAGTGCGCTGACGCACGTGGCCTCGGTGAGGCCGTAGCCCTCGACCAGCCGGATGCCGGTAGCGGATTCAAAGCCGTCCCGAACCGACTGAGGAAGGGGCGAAGCGCCGACGACGGCGAAGCGGAGGCTGCTGATGTCGGCGTCGACGGGATAGCCGGCCAGGACGGAGTACACGGTGGGCACGGCGCTCATCGTGGTGACCCCGTAGCGCTCGACGAGTTTCCAGAAGTGCGTGTAGAGCGCTTGGTCGCGGTAGCCCTCGGGGCCTGCCCAGATGACCTGGAGGCCCCTGAACAGCGGGGCCAGAACGGTGACGACGAGTGCGTTGACGTGGAAGAGCGGCAGCGCCGCGAACACCACTGCGTCGTCGTGCAACAGGCTGTTGACAGCGATCATCCAGGCGTCGCTGACCTCGTTGGCGTGGTTGTGGGCGGCGAGTTTCGGCGTGCCGGTCGTGCCGCCGGTGTGGAAGAGAGCGGCGAGGTCGGTGGCCGAGGGGGTTTCACCCACGAAGGCGTCGTGCGGCTGCTCCGCCGCGAGGGCGGACAGGTCGCCGACGCGGACGACGTCTATCGGCTGCAGCTCCGCCTCGGCCTGGCCGTCCCGCTTCGGGCCCAGTGCGAGGAGGGCTTCCATCCCGGCCTCGACGGCGAGCTCCCGGGCACTCTCCCACACCTCCGGCGCGAGCTCGGGTCCGGAAGCCACAAGGACCCGGGCGCCCGACCTGCGCAGGAGTTGGGCGGTGTGCTCCCCGGAGAGCCCGGTGTTGATCGGCGCCGCTATCCCGGCGAGCTGGGCGGCCAGGATCGCGGTGACGAGCTCGTCGCAGTTCGGGGCAAGGAGGGCGACCCCGTCGCTTCGACGCACCCCGAGCATGTGGAGCACGTTGGCGTAGCGATGCACGTCCATAAGCAGCTCGGCGTACGTTCGCTCCGCCGGGTGCTCCCACCGTTCGCCGTTCGGGAGCACGGACAGGGCGACGCGGTCCGGCCAGAGGCCGGCGGCCCGGACGAGGAGCTCGTACGTCGTGCCCGGGAGGCCGCGGTCGGCGAGTGGCACGGTCTCGATCGCAGCGACGTCGCCGGGCCCGTCGTACGTCGGCCAGAGCAGGTCGCGCATCAGGGGGTCCTCACGACGGTGCGCTGCCGACCGAGGTCGATCGCACCGTCGTCGGTGCCGATGGCGACCTCGACGACGTCGCCGTGCTTGAGGTACTTGGGGTTCTGGGCCTGCCGCTGGAAGAAGATCTTCCATTTCAGCGCGGGGGGCAGGAACGCGGCGATCATCTCGACCGGCTTCGGCGGTGCGCTGAGGGCGGTGCCTTCCGGGGTCCCGGTGAGGAGCAGGTCACCGGCGTCCAGCCGCTGGAACCGGCTCAGCGCCTGCAGGGCCTCGAGCGGCGAGTAGATCATGTCGTCGTCGACCACCGAGTCCTGGCGCAGCTCGCCGTTGACCCAGAGGCGCAGGCGCAGATCTCCGAACCTCTTGAGCTCGTCGTCGTCGAGCAGGACCAGCGACGGCCCGACCGGCGTGAAGGTCGGGTACGACTTGGACTCGAAGAACTGGGTCTTCGGCAGCTGCACGTCTCGGGCGGAGACGTCGTTGGTCACCACCAGGCCGGCCACGAACGAGGTCCAGTTGTCTGCGGTGACCTGCGTGCCCACCGGCAACTCCCGGCCGATCACCAGGCCGATCTCGACCTCGTAATCCAGGTAGCGCACGTGACCGGGGCGGACGATGTCGTCGAACGGGCCGCTGAGCGACCCCGACGTCTTGCGGAAGAACGTCAGCGGGATGGTGTCCAGGTCGAGCCCTGAGTCCTTCACATGGCTGGCGAAGTTCGTCATCTGCGCCACCACCCGGCAGGGGGCCGTCACCGGGGACACCAGGTCGAGGGTGGCCGGGTCGGCCGTGTCCTTGCTCGCCCGGGCGGCCTCGATCTGCTGGGGCTCCGCGAGCAGCCCACTGGTGGTCGTTGCGTCGGTGTCGATGCGTGCGGCGCCGCCGGGAGTGCGGACCCACCAGGCGTCGGGCGTGCGAAGGATCGTGATGCTCATGAACTCGTCACTTTCAGGAGGCCGCGGAGGCGGGTCAGGTCGAACTCGTTGTCTTCGCGCAGCGAGCGAGCCATCCAGATCAGCTCGCGCAACGCGTCTCGCCCTGGTGTGAGACCCAGGAAGTCCTTGGTGGCCTGCGGTCCCCACTGGGCCAGCCCGGACGCCGTCATCGGCGACCAACCAGGCTCCAGGGTGCAGTCGAACAGGTCACCGTCCGCGAAGTGCTCGACCAGGAGCCCGTCCGGGTCGCGCCAGTAGTCGAAGATCTGGCTACCCTCGATGTGACGACCGATCCCCCAAGAGCGGTAGAAGCCGAGCTCGCGGAGGTACTCTCCACCGGCGGCCATCGCGTCGAGGTCGCCCACCTGGTACGCCGAATGCACGTACCGGTTACTGGGACCGAGCATCATCGCCAGCGTGTGGTGGTCAGTGGGAGTCATGCCGCGGTCACAGCGGATGAAGCTCATCGTGGGGCCACGCTCGCGCTGCCCCTCGAAGTACTTGAAGTCGCTGACGATGAGACCGAGGTGCTCCAGGTACCAGTTCAGGGACTCGATGTACCTCGTTGTCTGGAGCACGACGTGGCCCAACCGCTGGATCTTCGCGGGGGCATGCGGCGGGCGCTGCGTGGTGTTGGCGCGACGCACATCGTGCCCCCAGTTGAACACCTGCGTCGGCTGCGGCGGCAGTGTCGGGAGCTCGTGGGTGTCGGCGACAACCCGGACCATGACCCCACCCGGGTCGATCAGGTCCGCGGTGACCCCGCCCAGATGCTCAGGCAGCTTCTCGACCTTCGTCCCGGTGGCGTCGGCGAGCCGCACCACGTCGGCGGAGTCCGCGGCCCGGAAGGCCGCACCGAGATACCTCGAGCGTGGGCCGCGCCGGACGACCACACAGGGCGCGCCGGAATCGGTCCCGCGTAGCTGCAGCTCGTCCGCCGTACGGCTCACGGTGGTGAACCCGAACGCGTGCGCGAAGCGCTCAGAGGCGGCCAGGTCGGGCTTGATGAACTCGAGCCAGGCCAGGTCGAGCACCTTGATGACGGGGTTCTTTGCGCGTCCCGGGTGCTCGGCGGGCAGCGCGCCATGCTCGCTGTGCAGGTCGTTGTGAGTCCCGTGGTGACCGCTCATCGCTGCTCCTCAGCTGATCGAATGACGGAATCGTCACTTATGAGTATATGCTCAGTCAAGAGGGCTTTGAGGTTTTCGTCATTTCTGACTGGTCACGCTAGGATGGGTGCAGGCAAGCCGAGACGAAGACGCAGAGGAGCGGCCTTGAGCAACGCACCCACGCAGCAGACCAACCGCCTGGGCCGTCGCAAGGCCCAGACGCGAGCGGCTCTCATCCGGGCTGCGCAGACGCTCATCGCCGAGGGCAGGACGAACGTGCCGATCCTGGAGATCACCCAGGCCGCCGACGTCGGGCTGGGCTCCTTCTACAACCACTTCGAGACCAAGGAGCAACTGTTCGAGGCAGCTGTCGAGGCAGTGATGGACGCCTACGGCCAGCTGCTCGACAACCTGACGGCTGACATCGAGGATCCCGCGGAGGTGTTCGCCTGCAGCTTCCGGCTCACTGGGCGGCTGCACCGCAGGGAGCCGGAACTCAGCCGCGTCCTTCTCAACAACATGATGCGGTTGCTCAGCGCCGACAACGGCCTGGCACCACGCGTCCGGCGGGACATCGCGGCCGCCGTGGATGCCGGTCGCTTCGACGTCGAGGACCTCGACGTAGCCGTCACGATGACTGCCGGAGCGCTGCTCGCCCTCGGTCACCTGCTGCACGACCAGCCGAACCGCGACGTCGAGGAGACTACCGACCGGGTGACCGAGGACCTGCTGCGCATGTTCGGCGTACCGCGGCGATCGGCACGGCGGATCTGCACGCTCCCGCTGCCGGAGATCGACGCCGCTCCCGGCAACGGCTCAGCGGCCTGACAGATCGCTTCTGCCCAGCGGTTGGCGAGAACCGACCAGCAGCGCGTCCCGCGGCAGCCGCATCCGCTCGACCTTGACGTCGGTGGGGATGGCTGAGCAGGGCCGGGTTTGGGTGTCCTGGGTGCGGAACGCGGATCGGTTATGGCGCCGGCCGTGCTTTGGTCGTCATTTCTCGATGGATCTGATCGCGCGCGCGCAGCGAGCCGTCCTTCAATCATCTGCGCATCCGGCAAGCCGCAGGTGTGGTCGCATTCGCGCATACCCCGGTTGTCGGAGGGTCCGCTGGCCAGATGAGCGAGTTCGCGGCCGGACGGTCAGTGCCGCGCGCAAGTGATGGTGCTTCGGAAGGGCTTCCGCAGGCGGCTCTCTCACAACTGACGGCCGCTCTTCTCGAGGCAGCAGACTGAAGATTTCGTCACATTTTCGCCGTGAGGTCTTGCTGACCTACAACACTGACGATATCGTCAGTGTTGTAGATGCATAACAGGTGGCCCTTGCCGGGCCGGAATCTAAGACAGGTGGTAGCGCATGACTCAGCACACGAACTTCTCCACGCGACTGGATGACCTGCAGAAGCGGGTCGCGACGGCCAGGTCGGCGGTGCAGACGGCCGCGACCGAATCCGAGGCACAGCTCAAGGAGCGCATCGATCGGGCTCAGGCCGACCTCGATCAGTCGGTCCAGAACGCACGGCAGGAGGTCTCGCAGGCCGCCGGCAGTGCTCAGGCGAAATGGGCGCAACTGAAGGCTGACACCGCGGCCAAGATGAGCGACGTCAAGGCGAACGTCGACCAGCGGGCCCGCCACGTCGACGCCAAGGTCGCCGCGAAGGACGCGGACTGGGCAGACGCCGACGCGGCCGAATCTCTCGACTTCGCCAACTGGGCGGTCGAGAACGCGCAACTGACCATCCTCGACGCAATCCACGCCCGTGCCTACGCCGACCAGCTCGCCAAGGCCGAAGACAACTCGTAGTCCCCCAGCCGGACTGATGGTCCGCAAGCCGCAGTCCTCCTGACATCACGCCCGCCGTCGCGGGCAGGAATGGTTAACGACCTGCCCGCGGCGGCACCAACCAAAGGAAGTTTGCAAATGACTAATGATCTGAAGACCCCGGATCCGCTGCGCGACACGATCCGGGCCGGCTCCCGGGACGCGTCGGCGGCCTGGTGGTGGATCGTGGCCCTGGGGGCACTATGGATCGGGTTCGGCATGTTCGTGCTGTCGTACAAGGTGGGCAGTCTGGTCGCGCTGGCAACGTTCGTTGGTGTGGCCTTCATGTTCGGCGGCATCACGCAGCTCGTGGTGGCCAGCCGTGAACCGACGATGCGTTGGCTGTCCTTCGTGGGCGGGATCCTGGGCGTGGCCGCCGGCATCGTCACCTTCGTCTGGCCAGCCATCACTCTCTACGTCGTGTCGATCATGGTCGCCTGGTACCTGATCGTCTTTGGCGCCATCCACATCGTCGTTGCGCTAGCCGGCACCAAGCTGTCGTGGTGGTGGACCGGGCTGCTGCTCGGCATCTCCGAGTTGGTGCTGGGGGTGTGGGCAGCCCGCTCTTGGGATCGCTCGCTGGTAGCGCTGGTGACACTGGTCGGAGTGTGGGCAATCAGCCGCGGGGTGACCGAGATCTTCGCCGGCTTCACGCTGCGCGAGGTCGGCAAGCAGGCGGACCGGCTAGTCGCATGACCGCCCTACCGCGAGCGCAGCAAGCGCCGGGAGAACCGGGAGAACCGGGTTGCCGACCAGATCACGCTGGGGAGAAACCGACGATGGTTTCGGCCGGAATCCATGGCGTCCCCGGCGTAGGGTCGAAATGGAGAACGATCATGAGAGCCGCTATGAGGGGAGCAGCGGCATGAACCGTCCACGGCATCCTGCCCCGCGGCTCTCGACGCTGATCAGCCGTGGCTGGCGCCCGGTCGAGCCTCCTCGACGGCCTGTGCTGTTCGTCAACCCCAGGTCAGGTAACGGCGCGGCGACCCGCAGCGGGGTCGTCGAGCAGGCACGCGAGCGCGGGGTCGAAGCAGTGACCCTCGGCTCCGGCGACGACCTGAGGACACGCGTCCTGGAGGTCGTGGCCGATGGTGCGGATGCGCTCGGGATGGCGGGCGGCGACGGGTCGCTCGCGGACGTAGCAGCAGTCGCCGCGGCGCATGGGCTGCCCTTCGTCTGCATCCCAGCCGGAACCCGGAACCATTTTGCGATGGACCTCGGTGTGGACCGGCAGGACGTGCCCGGGGCTCTTGACGCGTTCACTGATGGGGTGGAGCGCCTGATCGACGTGGGCGAAGTGAACGGCCGGATCTTCCTGAACAACGTCTCCCTCGGCATCTACGGAGAGGCCGTCCAGCAGGCCAGGTATCGCGACACGAAGGTCCGCACCTTGGCGGAGACGGCGCGCAGGGTGCTTGGTCCTAGTGGGCAAATGCCGGCGCTGCGCCTTGTCGACGATACCGGACGAGAGCATGCACGGCTTGCTGTGTTGCTGGTCTCCAACAATCCGTATGCGTTGAACGGTCCCGGTCTTGGTACTCGACCGACGCTCGCCAGCGGTCAACTGGGGATCCTGGTGCTCGACACGCCAGACGAGAGGCAGCACCCTCCGGGGCGAGCCTGGAGCGCTCCTCACCTGGAGGTCCAAGCCCCAACCACTGTGCATGCCGGCACCGATGGCGAGGCAGTCGAGCTTGTTGCCCCACTGGAATTCGCCGTCCGCCCTGCGGCACTGCGCGTCCGGATCTCCGTTCGCCATCCGGGCGCTTCGCCGGCAGCCCGGATCCCTTCCCCCAGATCACGTCGAACTGCTACGCAACCCTTGTCCCCGACCGAGTAGTCAGCCGAGTCTCACGGGTTCCCCTGGCTTGCTTGAAACTCCCGTCGCACCCCGCTCCGGCCATCGCCGCCATTCCGGCTCCAAGAATGGCGCCATCGCCACTCGCCCGGGAAGTTCACACCGGTGGGCACTCGCGAGTGGGCGACACCACCGGCCAGCAGGCGAATGAGCACCGCCAGCGGTGGCAGATGCCAGCCCACGGCGTAGGCGAACACAAACGCGGAGGCCCGCGTTGGCAAGCCTGGTCGCATAGGGCCTGCAGACCTGTGGGTCGCTCGAGCTAGACCTCGGCGACCGCATCGATGCCCACTTGACAGACAAGAGATCCGACGCCGCACAGGAACATCGCCACTATCGACGCCTAAGGCGTTCCGGTCGCCCAAACACGAAAGGAGAGAGCGCCAGATGTCCCCTTCTCAGCTTCCCGGTCACCGACGACAATTGGGCTGTCACCGACTTGGTGCCAAGGCCTCGCCGCAGAGAAGGCCGAGCGCCGCAGGTGCTAACCACCAGCCACTTACTGAGGTTGTGCCGCGCTCGAGTCCGTCTGCGGATCGGCACTGAGGCGCTGGTCCGCGGCCGCACGTCGCCTGGCTGGCGCCCTGATCATGAAGGGAGACCGAACATGCGTGTGCGAAGGAACCCGATGACTCCGCTCGCGGCGGTGGTAGTCGGGCTGCTGGCCGGGGCCGTAGGGACCGCCTGCCTAGACGCTGTCCACTACAAGAAATACCGCCGGTCAGGCGGCACCAAGAGCCCGGCGGCCTGGGAGTTCGCGCCGGTCGAGAACTGGGAGACGGCCCCTGACCCAGGGCAGGTAGTCAGGCGCGTGATCGAGGGATTCACCCAGCGCGATCTCCCCGACCGTTCCGCCTGGCTCATCAGCACCATCGCTCACTGGGGCTATGGATCGGCAGCGGGCGCGGCCTACGGAATCCTGGCCGGATCGCTGCGGACGCCACATCCCCTGTACGGCGTGCCCTTCGGCGCCGTCGTGTTCGCCAGCGACTACGTCGCCCTGCCGGCCGCAGGGCTCTACAAGCCGATCTGGGAGTACGACGCCACGACCTTGGCCTGGGACCTCAGCGCTCACCTCGCCTACGGCGCGGGCACGGGAGCCACATTCTGGATGCTGGCGAAGATCAGATAGGCGGCACCGCGACCCGTTCGGCGTCCACCCGCAGGCACGGGTCCCGTTTGGTCGGCGTATCGACGTACGCGACTGTGGTGGACCGCTCGGTTGCGTCGTTGTCAGCTGAAGGGATCGCGGTCGGTTTCCTGTCGGACTGCGTGGAGGGCATGACGGAGGTCGGAGATTCCGACCGAGCCGAGCGCCAGTCGGAGGGCCTGCGGCACCGTGGGCGTCGCTGCGAATGGTTCGGCGGTCGAGACCGCGACCCGTCTTCCGGCCAGAGCTGCCGCGATCCGGTCCGGGCGCGCGTCCCGCGCCAGGGGCAGCCACAGGAAGTACGACGACGGATGTCCGATACAAGGCAACCCGGCCAGTACCTCCGAGGCGATGGACTGCCGAAGGCGGGCGTCGTTCCGCTTCTGCGCTTCGAGGCGGTCGACGGTGCCATCGTCCAGCCACCGGCAGGCGATCGCTGCTGTCAGGCCTGGGGTGTGCCAAGTGGTTGCCCGGATGACGCGCTCGAGCGCCGGCACGAGTGCCGCGGGTGCGGCGATGAAGCCGATCCGCAAACCGGTCGCCACGTTCTTCGACAGTCCTGACACATAGACGGTGAGGTCGGGGGCAAGCATCGCCAGCGGCGGTGGAGCGTCCTCGACGAGGTAGGCATACGAGGCATCTTCGATGATCGAAACGCCGTACCGGTTGGCGATCGAGACGAGCCGCGCGCGCTGGGAGTCGTCGTGCACCCAGCCGAGCGGGTTGTGCAGGGTCGGCATCGCATAGACGGCGCGGACCCGGCGTCGTCGGCACAACTGTTCGAGCGCATCGAGATCGGGCCCGGCCTCGGTCACCGGCAGGGGGGACAACTCCAGCCCCAGCGTGCGCGCGAGAACGATGAACCCGGGATAGGTGACAGCGTCCACCGCGACCACGTCGCCCGGCTGAAACAGGGCCATCGCCGTCACCGCGAGACCGTGCTGGGCGCCATTGACGATCAAGACTCTTTCGCGGCCGACGTCAAGTCCCCGCCGGCGCAGGTGACGGGCGACCGCAGCCCGGTCCTGAACGCGCCCACGATGTGGCTGATAGCGCAGGAGCGCATCGAGGTCGCCCTCCCCGGCGAGGTCGCGCAACGCCTGGCGTAGCAGATCGGCCTGGCCGGGAACCGAGGGCGAGTTGAAGCTCAGATCGATGGCGTCGACGGCCACCGCCCGTTGATCGATCTCCTCGCCGGACGCGGCAGCGAGGTCACGCACGAACGTGCCCCGGCCCTGCTCGGAGCTGACCAGCCCCATCGCTTCCAGCTCGGCGTACACCCGGGAAGCCGTCACGACCGCGATTCCCTCGTCCGCGGCGAGCTTGCGATGGGTGGGTAGGCGGTGGCCGGCGGGCCACCGCCCGGCGCGGATCTGCGCCGCCAGCGAATCGACCACGCCCTTGTACTTCGGCGTCCTCACCGCGCCATTGTATGCATGACAATTCTTCGATCGTCATGCATTGGCGGCGCTAGCCTGCGTTACAAACCGGAAGGAGCCTGTCATGCACACCGCGATCCTGACCTTCGACGGCTACAACGAACTCGACTCCCTCATCGCCCTCGGCATTCTCAACCGCGTCAGCGCACCCGGCTGGCGGGTCTCTATCGCCAGCCCGGCGCCGCGGGTGCGTTCGATGAACGGCGTCACCATCGACGCCATGATCGATCTCGATGAGGCCTGCACCGCTGACGCCGTCATCGTCGGCAGTGGCAGGAAGACCCGCGAAGTGGTCGAGAATCCCGCCATCATGAATTCCTTGCGCCGGCTCGACCCCACCCGGCAACTGTTGGCCGCACAGTGTTCCGGCACGTTGGTCCTGGCCAAGCTCGGGCACCTGAGTGACGTGCCGGCCTGCACGGATCTCGTTTCCAAGCCGTGGGTCGTGGCGGCTGGCGTCGATGTACTCAATCAACCGTTCTTCGCCCGCGGCAACCTCGCCACTGCCGGCGGCTGCCTGGCGTCGACGTACCTCGCCACCTGGACCATCGCCCGCCTCCACAGCCTCGAAGTTGCCAAAGACGCCATGTACTACGTCGCCCCCGTCGGCGAGAAGGATGACTATGTCGCCCGGGCACTGCTCAACGTAAGTCCCTACCTCGAGCCAGCGTCGACCGAGCTCGAGACGCTCAAAGCCTGAATGCATGGGCAGGCGCCAAGCGCAGGTCCTTTCGCCGCGTCGGACGCCACTCGTCTTGGGCTGTGGGTGGCCATCAACCACCTGCCTGGGCCGCTTGTCCGTTCTGACTGGCGTCACTACGAGGGTTCTCGGTCATGATGGTTGGGGCGGCGGATGAGATCCGTGCAACGGAGAAGGGGGAGTGACCTTGCCTGAGTCCCTGGCGCGCACCCTTGCGAGTTCCGGTCACCTGCATCAAGGTCCGCGTCGAAGCGCACACCCGCCGATTGCGGATTACGCCTTCCTGTCGGATTGCGAGTCCAACTGCCTGATAGCACCCAGCGGTGCGGTGGAGTGGATGTGCCTGCCGCGACACGACTCACCGAGTGTGTTCGGGGCAATTCTCGACCGCGCCGCGGGAAGCTTCAGGCTCGGTCCGTACGGCGTACAGGTGCCCGCTGCACGCCGGTATCTGCCAGGCAGCCTGATGCTCGAAACGACCTGGAAGTCACCGACCGGCTGGCTGATCGTCCGTGATGCCCTGCTCAAGGGTCCGTGGCACAACGTCTCCGAGCGGTCCCGGACTCATCGCCGCACACCGACCGATTACGACGCCGAACACTGTTTGCTAAGGACCGTCAAATGCGTCAGCGGCGCTGTGGATCTCTCGATGGTGTGCGAACCGATGTTCGGATATGGCCGTCGAGAAGCAAGTTGGCGGTATGACGGTTCCGATTACGGCGCGGCGGTGGCAAACCGCCCTGACCAGGATCACGATGTCACTCTGAAGCTGACTACCGATCTACGCCTCGGTCTGGAGGGCCGCACGGCCCAGGCCCGGACTCGGATGTCGCAGGGCGATTCGGCGTTCGTGGCGCTCTCGTGGTCGGATCTGCCGCCGCCGCGGACCTGGGTGGAAGCCCTCGAGAGGATGGGGCGAACGGCCGAGTACTGGCGGCAATGGATCAACGTCGGTGTGTTTCCGGATCACCCGTGGAGCAGCTATCTGGTGCGCAGCGCACTCACCTTGAAAGGACTCACCTTCGCTCCCACCGGGGCACTGCTCGCCGCCGCGACGACATCCCTGCCCGAGACGCCATCCGGTGAGCGGAATTGGGACTATCGATACTCGTGGGTCCGTGACTCGACCTTCACTCTCTGGGGGCTTTACACACTCGGACTCGATCGCGAGGCGAACGACTTCTTCTCGTTCCTCACCGAGATGTGTGACTGCGATCAGGACATCCAGATCATGTACGGCATCGGAGGCGAACGCGAGCTGCCCGAGCAGACACTGGATCACTTGACCGGCTACGAAGGCGCGAGACCGATCCGGGTCGGCAATGCCGCCTACCTCCAGCGCCAGCACGACGTGTGGGGAGCCATACTCGATTCGGTGTATCTGCATGCCAGATCGCGCGACCAGGTGACTGAAAGCCTGTGGCCGTTCCTCAAGCGGCAGGCAGAGGCGGCGTCGAAGCACTGGCGCGAGCCCGACCAGGGGATCTGGGAATCACGCGGAGAACCGCAGCACTTCACCTCGTCCAAGCTGATGTGCTGGGTGGCGATGGATCGTGGTGCCAAGTTGGCCCGGCTGCACGACGAGCCTGGGTTCGCCGATGATTGGCAGGCGGTCGCCGATGAAATCCGCAAGGACATCTGCACCCACGGTGTCGACGACAGAGGAGTTTTCGTCCAGCGGTACGGCGCCACCACCCTCGATGCCGCACTGTTGCTCGTCCCGTTGCTGCGGTTCCTGCCGGCTGACGATCCGCGGGTTCGCGCCACCGTGCGAGCTGTTGCCGACGAACTCACAGAAGACGGCATGGTGCTGCGCTACCGCGTCTCGGAGACCGACGACGGGATGCACGGTGCTGAGGGAACGTTCACGATCTGCTCGTTCTGGCTGGTGTCTGCGCTCGTCGAGATCGGCGAACTGGACGAGGCCACCGCGCTCTGCGAGAAGCTCCTGTCCTACGCGAGCCCGCTAGGCCTCTACGCCGAGGAGATCGACCCGCTCAGCGGACGCCACCTCGGCAACTTTCCGCAGGCGTTCACCCATTTGGCCTTGATCAACGCCCTCATGCACATCATTCGCGCCGAGGAAGCAGTCGGTACGACCACCTTCATCCCCGCGCACTAGCGATTCTGACGCCGCCAGGGCCGCCGATCACCGAGACGCCGTTGGCGAGCAGGAGCTGTACCTGCTCGCCCAAGCCGCGCTCGGCGTCGGAAAACGACGATGAGCTGCGCTCATTGCACTGACCTAGCGGGCCCACACCGAGATTCGGACAACCCGCCCGTTGCCAAGGCGTGACCAACCCTGGCCTGAAGGCGGGCGGTGAGTCTCCACACCGGGCGATGAACCAGTGTTTTCCACTGGGGTGACGCGTCAACTGCCGACGGAAAGTGGTAGCAGCGGAACCCCTTCAAGGATTGGAAAACGCATGACCACGATTCGCCTCACCGAGGTGACAACTTCGACGCCCGAGCAGTTCATTGCCGGGCTCACGGACTTCGGGCCCGGCCGCTCGAAGCTGTTCGCCAACAGCCACGACGATTACCTGAGGGTGCACGACCTGGGACCTGGGTACGCCGACGTCACCGAGGGCTCGGGCGGTGTCTGGGAGCGCCTGCGCTACGACTGGTCCGACCCGAGCCACATCGTTCTCACGACCACCGACTCCAGTGTCTGGGGCGGTCAGTCCGGCTACATCTACACCCTCAAGCGGCGGGCCGACGGCGCGACCGAGATCGATGTCGTCATCGTGCGTGACGGCAAGAACGTCAAGGGCCGCCTGCTCGCGTTCGTCTTCGCTCTCTTCGGCAAGCGCGTCCTGGGCACCGCCTTCGACAACACCGTCCGGGCGATCGAAGCCCGCAACATTCCAGCTGTCACGACGAACCAGGTAGAGGTGTGAGGACAATGAACAGACTGATGCTCAAGGCAAGAAGCCTTCTCCTCGCGGGGCTGGGTGCGGGACTGCTGCTGGCGGGCGCGACCACCGCGCAGGCAGCCCAGTCCGGACAGGCCACCGAGAAGCCGACGATCGTCCTGCTGCATGGGGCGTACGCCGATGGCTCCAGCTGGTCCGGGGTGACCAGCCGGCTCCAGAGTGACGGCTACAACGTCGTGGCTCCCGCCGTGCCACTGCGGGGGATCGCGTCCGATACGTCGTACCTCAGCGGCGTCCTCGCGAACATCCCCGGACCGAAGGTGCTGGTCGGTCACTCGTACGGCGGCGCCCTGGTCAGCGAGTTGGCGGGCACGCCTGGGGTGAAGTCGCTGGTCTACGTGGCCGCGTTCATCCCCGAGGCCGGCGAGACGCTGGGCGCGCTGAACTCGCAGTTCCCTGGCAGCGAGCTCGGCGACATCACCACCGTGATCAGCTACCCGGGTGGGGTAGACCTTGCGCTGAATCCGGCGACAGCCGGCCCGGTCCTCGGGCGCGGACATCCCGGCCCGTCAGGGGGCAGTCTTCCTCGCCGCCCAGCGGCCGGTGGCGGCCTCGGCCTTCTCGGAGCCGGTGGAGAAGAGTGCTCCTGCGGCACTCCCGAAGTACGCCGTCATCCCTACCGGGGACAAGGCGATCGCCCCCGCCGCCGAGCGGTTCATGGCCACCCGGGCCGGCGCGACGAAGGTGGAGATCGCCGGCGCTTCCCACCTGGTCGCAGTGTCGCAGCCGCTGGCGGTGACCAAGGTGATCGAGCGAGCCGCCCGCTGAACATCTCGGAGAGCGAGCCGGCCGGAGCATCAGGCTCCGGCCGGCTCGCCTGGGTGTCAGGCCGGCTCGGATACGAAGAGCTCGATCGCGATGTTGTCCGGATCCTTGAGGTTGAGGTGCAGTCCGAAGGGACTCACCTCGATCTCCGAGCAGGTCACGCCCTCGGCGACAAGGCCGGCGTGCCAGGCTTCCAGCTCGGACCGCGACGGGACCTGGAACGCGAAGTGGTCCAGCCCGATCCGGATCGGGTCGAAGCTCTGGTCCGTCGTACCGGGATGACCGCACAGCGCGATCATCACACCGGGACGGGCGACGATGATCAGCCTTCCGGTGTCACCCGCGGACGAGAACATCGTCTCGGTGCCGAGCACCCGGTTGTAGAAATCGGCACTACGCTCCGGATCGGTGACGGTGAGCGAGACATGCGAGAAGGCGTCGAGCGCTGGCATCCCCACCCCCCTTCAAGGTGATGCCACAGTAATCCTCAGCGCGCAGGTACAGCTCCAGCCACGGTCGTCGCGTCCGTGGAACACCCTGGTGTGCCTCAGGCGGAGCGGGCAAGCGCGCCGCGGAGCTGCCGGCGTGAGGTGATGCCGAGCTTGGAGAATGTCTTGCGCAGGTGCCACTCCACGGTGCGGGGACTGACGTACAGCTGTGCCGCGATCTCGGCGTTCGTCAGCCCGTCGCGGGCCAGCCCGGCGATCTGTGCCTCCTGCGCGGTGAGGTCGTTGAGCGTCTCGGGCGAACGTTTGCGGACCGTCTCACCCGTGGCGAGTAGTTCGTGGCGGGCACGCTCGGCAAAGGCCTCGAGTCCCATCTCGCCGAGCTGTTCGTGGGCTGTTCGCAACTCCTCGCGGGCATCCACACGTCGTCCCTCGCGCCGAAGCCACTCGCCGTACAGGAGATGGGCGCGGGCCGTCTGGACGCGGAGACCGGTCCGGCCGAGGTGCTCGATCGACTGACGGTAGGCGTCCTCGTCCGCGCCGAGCAGCGCCCGGACCCGCGCCTCGATGCCGTGGCCCCACTCGGTCGGGGTGGCCGCGGTGCGCTCGGCCAGCCAGCCGAGTGCGGCCTCGACGAGCTTGGTGTCGCCGGTCCGGGACGCCGCCTCGGCCAGTTCACCGATGACCAGGACGCCATACCCGACGATGTCCTGGTCGAACACCTGCCGCGCCGCGTCCCGCGCGACGTCGTACCGGCCGAGACCGTTGTGCAGAACGGATTTCGCGTACGTCGCGAAGGCCGCCATCCGGCCCTGGTTGTGTTCCGCTGCCTCGCTGGTGGTGGCGTCGATCAGCTCGTTCGCCGCCATCTCGTTGCCCCGCAAGGCTTCGAGGAGCAGCCCGCCGTACCTGACCTGGGGGTTGCCGGTCGCTGCCGCGATCTGCCGCTCCTCCTCGACGAGGCCCGCCACCGCGGACAGGTCGCCGGTGAGGCACTGGAGGTCGGCGCGGAAGTTGAGCGCGAACTGCAGCTGTACGAGCGCACCCGTCTCTCGAGCCATCCGATCCTGCCGGAGCGCGAGTTCGAGAGCGGTGTCGAAGTCCCACAGCTCGATAGCGACAATGCCGCTGGCCCGGTTGCCGGCGAGCCAGAGCCAGCTGCCGACGTCATCGGCGCCGATGTCCGTCTCGCGGGCCCGAGCGAGGGCCTTGGTCAGGTGCGGTGCCGCGGCTGAATACCCGCGGGTGAAGCGCACGGCGAGCGCCTGAAGCAGCAGGTCGGCCGGTGGGTCTGCGTCGGCTGGGGGCGGGGTCGCAGCTGCTGCCGTGGCCAAGATCCCTGGCGCCCCGGGCCCGCTGGCCCACATCGCGGCTGACATCGCCTCCAGATAGGTCACCCGCGCCCGAGCCGGGTCGTGCGGATCGAGCTGCCTGGCAGCGCTGAGCAGCAAGCGAGCAGCGTCGCGTGCGCGCCCCTGGTCGAAGGCGATCTCTCCGCGCAACCGATCGACCTCGGCGGCCCGCAGCGCGTCCGACGGACCGGCAGCTACTCCGCTGAGCAAGCTCAGGGCCGCATCGAGCGCGCCGGCTCCACGTTTGGCCGCCGCTGCGGTCAGCGCCCGCGCGGCCCGGCGGTGCGGCTCAGGCGTCAGCTCCGCAGAGCGTTCGAGATAGTCGGATGCCGCGCTCAAGCCACCGCAGCCCTGGGCCCTACGGGCCGATCTCTCGAGCTCTGCAGCGACCTCCTCGTCCGGCAGCGCTGTCGCCTGGGCGCGGTGCCAGGCACGCCGGTCCGGAGACTTGTCCGGATCTGTCACGTCCGCCAGTGCCTGGTGCACGGCCTGCCGGTCCTGGACCGAGGCCATCCGGTACGCCGCCGACCGCACCAGCGGATGCCGGAACCGGATGTGCTGACCGAAGGTGATCAGTCCCGACTCGATCGCGCCTGCGGCCGGGTCAGCGCCGAGGCCCAACCGCTCGGCCGCTCGCCAGAGCAGACTGGCGTCACCTAGTGGCTCCGCAGCCGCCGTCAGCAGGAGCAGCCGGGTATCGGCCGGCAACGCTTCGAGACGCCGTACGAAGCCCCCTTCGATCCGGCTGGACAGCGTCCCCGCAGTATCGCCGTCCGCGAGCTCCGTCACGCTCCACGCTCGCGGCAATTCGAGCAGGGCCAGCGGGTTGCCGCGTGTCTCGGCCACGATGCGGTCCCGGACTCGCGGATCGACCGGTCCTGGGAGTACTGAGTCCAGCAGCGCCCGGGCGTCCGCGTCGTCCAAGCCGCGGACCTCGAGCTCGTGCAGTCCGGCGAACTCGTGGTCCTCAGCAGGGCGTACGGCGAAGATCATCACCACCGACTCGGCCGCCAGGCGCCGGGCGACGAACGCAAGGACCTGAGCGGACACCCGGTCGAGCCACTGGGCGTCGTCGACGATGCACAGAACCGGCTGATGCCCGGCTGCCTCGGACAGCAAGTTCAGGACGGCCAGCCCGACGAGGAATCGGTCCGGAACCGGCCCGACCTCGAGGCCGAACGCAGTACCCAGCGCATCGTGCTGCGGACGCGGAAGGCGGTCGAGCCGGTCCAGGAACGGCTGGCACAGCTGATGAAGTCCGGAGAAGGCGAGCTCCATCTCGGACTCGATCCCGACAGTCCGAGCGACCTGGAACGAGTGGCTGCGTCCCACCAGCGACTCCAGCAGCGCCGACTTGCCGACTCCGGCCTCACCACGAAGCACCAGGACCTCGCTCTGACCCGTCCGTGCGGCGTTGAGCAACCCAATCAACACGGCACTTTCGCGCCGCCGGCCGCGCAGTTCACAATCCGCCATGCCCACCCTGCCGTCGCCCGGGAGCCCCGACCGCCCACCAGCCCGGACCTCATCGGTAGGCGTCGCCCAACATGTCAGGCTTGCACCCAGGACCGGTGCGACGCAACGGTGACGCTCAGTCCAGCGCATGCACCTCAGTGCCGCGATCGCCGACCATGACGATGACCGGGCCGTCGACCCTTCGCCGTTGCGGGCGGTCGCGGGGCCGGGGTGTGGGCAGTGGCCTGACCTCAGGAGGCCGCCGGGTGGACGTGGCGAACATCAGTGCAGCCACCAGACCCGTCAGCAGAGCGGGGATGAGCGCGGTCCGTCGCCCGTACCGGTCCGACAGATGGCCCAGGAGGAGCAGGCTTGCCACGATCCCGGCGGCGAACACGGCGTACACGACTGTGATGGTGATCGACGACAGGGCTCGGTGCGGTGGAGAACGCGGTCAGGATCGCCATGCTCACGGCGATCACCCAGAAGGGGCCGCCGCCTCTAGGTCCAGAATCGTCGCCAGACCGCGCGCTTCTGGTCCGCGAGCGCATCGATGACTTCTTGTTGTGTCTGGGCATTGTCGGTGGCACCGAGTGCGCGGCCGATCTCTTGCCATGAGGCGCCTGCCGTGCGGGCGCTGCGGATTGCCTCGCCGAGAGCCTTGTCGACGGCGGTAGTTGCTCGGCAGCACTCGCGCAGGGTCTCCAGCGGTGCTGGCCGCCAGCGGTCGTGGAGTCGGAGCCGGAGTCGTTCGCCATGCCCCGAGAGGCGTAGGCGTGGTGCTCGTGTCAACACGATGACCAACCTCCTTGGTGAGATTCCCCCACGCTAGGCCTGCTGGGCAGCCTCCGGAACAGTCGTGGGAGCCAGTAGCGGCCCGAACAGTCGGGCGCCGAGCTGTTCGGCTTCGGCTTGGTCGAGCAGCCGGCTCGCCGGCCTGATGGCACCACGACCGTACCCATGTAGTCCACCAACGGCGCTCGCCCGGTGACGCGCCTTCGACCTCAAGCATCACTTGACGGAGATTGGGACAGCAGAGGCGTAGGTCCCTCAAGTCCTGGGCTGTCAGACCTGCCAGTCCTCTGTTGGTGGACAGGTTGCCGATCAGGGTCGAAGGTCCCTGCCACCCGGTCCCTACGCCCCTTCTGCGAGCCCGTGCGCCGCAGTGCTGTGGAGGTGAAGGAAGAACTACGGAAAGGGGAAACGATGACCTCGTTGGAGCACAAGGACAGCCGGCGTCAGTTCGCCGACCTGTTCGACTGGGCCGATAGCCTGCCGAGCCTGTTCACCTGGCCGGCAGCGATGCGCGGTGTCCGGATCGAGGAGTTCGCCGACGACAACGCGTACGTCGTCCGGGCGGAGCTGCCCGGGCTCGACCCCGCGAAGGACATCAAGGTCGAGGTCGCGAACGGCATGATGACCATCACGGCGACTCGTCAGCAGGAGGAGCACGACGGTGCTCGCTCGGAGTTCCACTACGGTTCGCTGACCCGGCGGGTGCTGTTGCCCGACGGCGCGGACGAAGCCAAGGTCGAGGCGAAGTACGCGGCCGGGATCCTCGAGGTGAGGGTGCCGATCACGGCGATGACGGCCGAGGCGCGGACCATCAAGGTCGAGCACACACCGTAGCGCTCTCAACCCAGGTGCCCGGCCAGGGAAGATCCCGGTCGGGCACCTCGCTGCGCATCTCCTGGTGCCAGGTCCTCGTCGTGTTCGGCCGGCAGTACGGCGAGCAGGCGTGCGGTGCGCCGACCGGCCACGTTCGCCAGCGCTTCTCGCTGGGCGCGAGCTTTGTCGATGTCACTCATGGATCTGTCCTCCCGCTTCCGTTGACGCGGCTGGTGGTGGAGCGGCCGGCAATCCGTCGGCGAAGGTGAGGAGGCTGCGCAGCCGGCTGACGAACCGCGCGGTCGGCGCGCCGTCGACGATGTCGTGGTCGACGCTGACGGTCAGCTGCAGCCACTCTCGTTCGACCAACTGCCCCGCGCGCAGCGCGGGCCGAACGGTGATGCCGCCGATGACGATGCCGAGGGTGTGCAACTGGAAGGCGATGCCCCACCCGCCACCCGCGCCGAACATGCCGACGGCGGTGACACCTACGGTGCCGGCCAGAGCGCGCTGGCGTTCCGGCAGCCGGTGAAGGGCCCCGAGCAACCCGGTGCGCACGATCCCCGGCAGGAGCAGGTAGGCGCGTGCCCAGGCAGCCTTGCGGACCGAGGGGCTTCGCTTCGGGTCGGCCTTGACCGCACGGATCTCGCGGTGAATGTCCCGTACCGAGCGTCGGCCGGCGTCGCGGATCACGTGGGTGAAGGCGAACGGAACCCCGTCCAGAGTGGCCTCGATCGGGAGGCCGATGTCGACTTGGTCGAAGATGACCTCCCGGCCGTGGAGATCGCGATACGCCTGGACTGCCGGCTCGGCGGCCACCGAGCGTCCCACGCAGGCGATCACGAACGCGGTGAAGGACAGTTCCTCACCGGTAGCGGACCGATGGCGGCGCAGCGCCTCGCGGGCCGTGGTCACATCGACCTCGAACAGGCCGTGGACGGCGTGCCGCCGGTGTGCCGCCCGGCCGGCGTCCATGACGAGCCGCCGGACCCAGGGCACTGGCACGACCTTCGATCCTCGCTGAAGCATGACCCCACCTCCAATCGGATCTGTCTACTTCGAGCATGTGCCTGGCCGTTGCGGCCCGCACCGGCCGATCGGTCCCTGCGAAGCGGGACCTTCGACCCCTGCTGCGGGTGAGTGACGCGGCGGCGACCGGACCCGGCGGGCGGCGAAAAGGGCTGAAGTTCCCTGGTGTTGTGGACCGGATGGCCCTAGGCCGGATCGCCGCGGTGGCCGACGATGGCAAGAAGTAGGTCTGTCGAGCGAGAAAGGCCGAGGACCATGACTGCGACCAGACGCTGGAACGTCGAGATCTTCATCGACGAGCACGAGGACGAGCGGATCACCCATGCGGAGGCTCGGCTGCACACGAACGACGAGACGCACCTGGTCGGACGGGGCACCGCACACCGGCACCCGGACGACGCGGAGGTCGCGGAGATCGGCGACGAACTCGCGGTGGCGCGGGCGCTGTCGAATCTGTCCCACGAGTTGATCCACGCCGCGGCCGGCGACATCGAGCAGATCACCAAGGAGCACGTCCGTCTGCACAGCTGAGGCGTGCGGCCACGATCGCGGCGAAGTACGGCTCGGCTACGACCCCGAGCAGCGGCCGGCCAGACCCTGCTGGCGAGCCTGACCGGTGTGGACGACATCCGCTGCCGGCAGGCGGTACTGCGTGGTTGCCTCCGGCAACCAGCCGTCGTCCGCGAGCTCCAGCCTGACCGTCCGGGACCCGGCGACAGCCGTTGCCGCTGACGCTGTCAGCGGCCGAAGAGCTTGCGGAGCAGGCTGCCCTGACGTTCGGTCCTGGGGTGTCCGGGACACCACTGGTCGGCGGGGACCATTGCCTTGACCTGTCCGACGTGCTGGCCGCAACCGGCCCAGGTGGTCTTGGCGCAGGTCCTGCAGATGACAGCTCGGCACACGGTGTTTCTCCTGTTTCAGGGATTCGTTCAGGGCTTGGCGGAGCTGGTCAGGCCTCGGGTCGCAGCAACTGGAGTCCGGCTTGCTCGGCGTTCTGGAAGTCGTCGTCGATCGCGACGAGAGTGCGTCCGGTGGCGTCGAGGAACGACGCGGCGATCGAGGCGCGGTAGCCGGCGGCGCAGTGCACCCACACCTCGCCGGCGGGGACCTCGTTCAGCCGGCGCGGCAGTTCGTGGATCGGGATGTTGACCGCACCCGAGATCCGCGCGGAGCGATGCTCGTCTGTGCGGCGGACGTCCAGGACGACGACGTCGCGGTGGTGACGGACCTGCTCGAGGTCGGCGAAAGTGCCGGTCGGGAACGCCGCCTGTGGGCCGGTGGCCCACCGCTCCGGGCCGCCGGTGGCGTGTGCCGCCGGCCGGTCGACACCGATGCGGACCAGTTCACGCTGCGCCTGGGCGACGTCGCCGGCAGTCTCTCCGAGCAAGGTCACCGGCGTGCCCCACTCGATCAGCCAGCCGAGGTAGGTCGAGAAAGCGCCGTCGAGTCCGAAGTTGAGGGTGCCGCGAGCGTGGCCGGCTGCGAACGCGATGCGGTTGCGCAGGTCGACGACCCACTCGCCGGCTTCGATCCGGCGGCGGAGCTCGGTGGCATCGGCATGCTCGGGTGGGCCCAGGTCGGGGGCTGCGGGGCCCGCGGCGTTGGCCGGGCCCATGTGGATGTAGTAGGCGGGCCAGGCGCCCAGACCGTCGAGCAGTTCGCGGACATAGGTCTCCTCGTCCTGCGTCAGGACCGGGTTTGTCCGTCTCTCCTGCCCGATCGTGGACTCGGTGGCGTTGGACTGGGTGGCGGAGCAGAAGGAGCCGAAGCCGTGGGTCGGGTACACCCCGGTCCCGTCGGGAAGCGCTTCGGCCAGCCGGTGGGCCGAGGCATGCTGGTGGCGCACCAGTGCATCGGTGTTCTCTGCGCCCAGCAGGTCGGGGCGCCCGGTCGCGCCGTACAGCAGTGACCCGCCGGTGAAGACCCCGATCGGCTCGTTGCCCCGCCCGGCGTCCGTCAGCGCGTAGGACAGGTGGGTGAAGGTGTGGCCGGGCGTGTGGATCGCCCGCACACGCATGCGTTGGCCGACCTCGACGGTCTCGCCGTCGCGGATCGGGGTGCGGTCGAAGGAGACCTCGTCGTCGGCGTTGACCAGGTACTGCGCTCCGGTGGCTCGCGCCAGCGCCAAGCCGCCGGTGACGTAGTCGTTGTGGATGTGTGTCTCGAAGACGTGGGTCAGCCGGACCTCGTCGCTGTCGAGGATCGTCAGGATCCGGTCGACGTCGCGCTGGGGGTCGACGACGAACGCCACCTCGCCATCGTGAACGAGGTAGCTGCGGTCACCCAGCGAGGGAGTCTCCAAGGTGCGGACGGTCAGCTCCGGTCCCGGTGGGCGGCGGGTCGCCTCCTCCACGGGCCCGTGCTCGCACAACTCGCGGATGCCCACGACGGTGGCGTCGTTGTCCGGCTCTCGCATCGATGAGTCCTCCCTGGCTACGGCACGTCGAATCTCTGATCCCCCCGGGGGGATGCCGATCAAGGTAGCATATCCCCCTGGGGGGATGCGCCGCCCGGCGCGACCCGATCAGAAGGCAGGACACCGATGGACCTCGAACCCACCGAGATGAAGGCGATCATCACCCGGATGAAGCGCGCGAACGGGCACCTGGCCAGCGTGATCCGGATGATGGAGGAGGGGGCCGACTGCGAATCGGTCCTCACCCAGCTCGCCGCCGTGAACAAGGCGCTGTCCCGCTCCGGCTACGCCATCGTCGCCACCGGCCTGCAGCGCTGTCTCGCCGACGAGGACAGCGACATCGACGTGGCCAAACTGGAGAAACTCTTCCTCGCCCTGGCCTGAACCGCACTGCCGGGTCGGCCCCAGCCGTGCGGCAGTGGAGGCCGGAGTCAGTCGGCGGTGCCGAGTAGGGGCAGGTTCTTTCCGATTACGCCGTCCACGGCGAGGTGGGTTGCGTGCCGGAGCGCGTCTTCGGTGTCCACCGGCCAGGTGAAGACGAACTCGGCGCCGTGACGGAGTTCGGTGACGATCTCTGGAGTGAGCAACCGGCGGTGGACGCACGCTCCGTACGCCGGGAATGTGCGGAGACGTCTTCGCAGCCGGTGCAGTCCGCGACGGCTGCCCGCTGACAGCACGAGCCGTACCTGCGGCAACTCGCGGAACGCCTCGAGCATCCACCAATGCTGCGTGCATACGGTCACTGTGCCGTTCGGCAGCGCCTCGCGTAGTGCGGCTGCGAGTCTGCCGGCGAGAAGGGGATGGATTCCCTTCAGGTCGAGCAGGAGCCGGGGGTCGCCGTCGAGTGCCGTCAGCAGTTCTGTGAGCTCGAGCAATGGTGTGTCGCGGCGGCGGACGAACCTCCCCTCATCCCAGAGCCACCGCGGTCCGAGTGATTTCAGATGCCGTATCTCCAGGCGCCCCCGGACGCGTGGACGTCGGCCTCGACGAGATCGGCGCCTGCGTCCAGTGCGTCCCGCAGCGAGCCGAGGTCATTGCCGGCCCGGTGCGCGACGACGACCCGGAAGCGGGTCACGTAGTACCCGGTTGCGGCTCGGTGAACCATCCACGCCACCGCAGGAGCAGCGCGCCGCCTCCCAGGAGCAGGGCCGGGATCCAATAGAGCAACGCGGTCAACGCCACCGCGCCGAAGGCGGCCGTCCACGAGACACCGATGGAGGCCAGACCGGCGACAAGAGCACCCTCTCGTGGACTTGCCCCCTGGACGCCGGGCAGCACGCCGGCGAGCTGGCTGGCCCCGAAGATGGCGACGAGTTGCATCGCCGACACCGAGTCGCCGACCGCGTTGATCGCCCCGATCAGCAACCCGAGGATGGTGAGCTGATAGCCGATCGACAGCAGGACACCCATCGCGAAGATCTTTGGGGACGGCCACGGCCAGCGGCCGGCCAGGCCCGGCCGCCGGCGGTTCACGACGAGGGCGGCCGCGAGGACTACAGCGGCGGCGCCCAGCGCGACCGCGAGCACGGCCCGGGGCATCGCCACGCCACAGACCGCGACGGCGACCACCAGCCCGACGGCGCCGACGAATCGATCGAGCGCGACCTCGGAGACAGCTGCCGGACGCCGTGCTCCGATGCGCTCCAGCCGGTGGATCCGCCACAGATCCGCGCCGGCGTGCCAAGGTGAGACGAGTCCGAGGACCTCGCTCTCCGCATAAGCACGGAGGTGCCAGCGCCGCGAGCGGCCGCTTCTCGACAGCGCGTGCCAGCGCAAGGGGCACAACAAGTACTTGCCGACGGCGAACGGCAGCAAGCCGGCCATCGCAGGCAGGACCGAGGTGTGTGGAACGCGGTCGACGTTCCACAGCGAGAGTCCGACCGCGGCGAGGAGTGCTGTGATCCGGACGGTGCGGCTGGCGACGATCGTTCGCACGAGCCACTGTGTCTGTGCGACCGGCCCTCGGCCCAAATCCATGTAAGGCCTCCTGCCCTGCGGGCTGCCCGATCTATCAGACGATAGCCGCGGTTCCCGGCTGCCGCATTCTGGACAGTACGGATCAGTTCGCTCGCCGGCCGGGGGTGGCGGCGAGCGGCGGCCCTGCCAGCGCCCGAGAACGCGGTCGCGACGCCGAGTATGAAGCCGGTGTCGTACCAGTTCCCGTTGTTGTGGTGTACGTCGTAGACGCTCACTTCGCTGGTGAACTGGGACACGATGTAGGTGATCGGGCTACGCCGGTGACTTTGGTCCCGGTTTCCCGGGCGTCGGACCTGTTTCAGGAATCGGGGGCGAGGACGTCGGCGATGGTGCGCCTTGGAGTGGTGGCGCTGATCGGGCTGTTGCTGAAACGGATCACCATCTGGGCGAAGCCCGGCCTGCCGGTGAGTTGCTGCACCGCGGAGCGCGAGTCGTCGTACTCCAGGGCCTGGTTGAGGAACGATGCCTGGACGTCATTCTGGGTGACCGTGAGCAGGACGCGCTCGAGCGCCATTCCCGCCACCAACCGGTCAACCGCCCCGTCTGCGGCGGTCGACAGCACGGCGAGCACCGGATCGTCCTCGAAGGTCTTCCGGGACCTGCCGCGTCCGGGTAGGCCGGCGCCGAGGTCCCGCACCGGCGGAGGGAAGACGGTCGGACGAGGTCCGAGAGCGCTGATGGGGATGCCGTCCTCTTTGCGTTCGCCCCCGATCCAGCGCGCGCGTTCGGCCGTCCGCGCGTGGTCCGCCCAGCCGTGGAGGAGGGCGGTCGCACCTGATCTCAAGGCGTCCTGAGCGCCCTGCGGAGCCAGCCAGGAGAGGTCGGCACCCTCACTCAGTGCGGCGTGGATCAAGCTGGCGCGGGCCTCCGCGGTCAGAGCAGCCGGACGCCCGGGTTCACGGCTGGTATGACGTCGGCTGACCTGCGGGTGGAGCGCGGCGAGGTCGGGGTCCGGTGTCGCTGTGGGTGCGACGATGATCCGGGCGACCAGATCGGGCTCCTCGGGTACCGGGGCCAGGCGGTACCAGCTGTCGAAGCCCAGAGACGCGGCCGCACATCTGAGGTTGAAGACCGCTGCGCCGGCCGCGATCAGCAACGCTCGCCCCGTCGGGTCCTCGGCCGGCAGCGCTCGTGATCGATCCAGAAAGACCTCGATGTCCGGGCCGTCGATCCCGAACCGCCAGGGCTGCGTGTTGTGCATGCTCGGCGCCGCGATGGCGGATCCGACCAGGACGTCGATCTGGTGCCGGGAAAGCTTCTGCTCGCGCACGGATGCTCCTGGAACTCGCGGACTCGATGACCTGGTCACCAGCGTCGACGCCACGGCACCGGCGGTACAGGAGGCATCGGTCCCGGCGACCCGGGACCTTGGGCATTCCGGTCCAGGACCTCTGGGCCCTCCCGGCCGATGCGGAAATGCCAGATGCTGGGACAGATCGGTCTACGGCAGATCAGAACGACCGCAGGCGACCGGAGGAAAACGATGAGCGTGAGTCGAGCGAGTGTCGCCGGGGCCGGCGACGGTATTGGTTCCGCACCACCTGCTACCAGATCGCCCTGGCTGATGCTGGCTCTCGCCACCCTCGGATTCGCGCTGAACTTCTGGGCGTGGGCGCTGCTCAGCCCGCTCGGCCCGCTGTTCCGGACCGAGGGGACGCTGGGGACTCTGTCGGAGTCCGACGTGGCGCTTCTGGTGGCTGTGCCCGTCCTGGTGGGGTCGCTCGGCCGGATCCCGGTCGGGGCACTGACGGACCGGTTCGGCGGACGGGTGATGTTCCCGCTGGTTTCGGCGGCCACGATCATCCCGATCCTGTTCATCGGATACGTCGGTCTGCGCTCGTTCGGCGCATTGCTGCTGGGCGGCTTCTTCCTCGGCATCGGCGGTACCGCGTTCGCTGTGGGTGTGCCGTTCGTGAACGCCTGGTTCCCGCCTGAGCGCCGTGGGCTGGCGATCGGCATCTTCGGTGCGGGGATGGGTGGTACGGCCATCAGCGCGCTGACCACGGTCAAGCTGTACAGCAAGGTGGGCCATCAAACGCCGTTCCTTCTCACGGCCCTGGCCTTGGCGCTCTACGCGGTCGCTGCCTGGTTGCTCCTTCGGGACGCGCCCGGCCGGACCCAGCCGGCTGGTTCGTTGCTTACCCGACTCGTCGCCAATGCGAAGCTCCCGATCAGCTGGCAGGCCTGCATCCTGTACGCGGTCGCATTCGGCGGATACGTCGCCTTCTCCGTCTACCTGCCGTCGTACTTGAAGACGGCCTACGGACTGGATGCCGCGGACGCGGCCAACAGGATGGCAGGCTTCGTCGTGGTGGCGGTGCTGATGCGCCCGCTGGGTGGATGGTTGTCCGACCGGCTCGGACCCGTCCCGGTGCTGGCCGCCTCGTACTCGGTCGTCGTCGCGGGCGCGGCCGTCGCAGCAACCACCCCGCTGCTCGAGCACGTGGGCACAGTGGCGTTCCTGGCGATGGCGGCAGCACTCGGAGCCGGCAGCGGAGCGACGTTCGCACTCGTTGCCAAGGTCACCGATCCGTCGCGGGTCGGCGGAGTGACCGGCCTCGTCGGCGCCGCCGGGGGTCTCGGCGGGTTCGTCCCGCCGCTGATCATGGGCTACGTCTACGGACGCACCGACTCGTACGGCATCGGCCTCGTGTTGCTCTCGGTCACCGCGGCCTTGACGCTGCTGCTCACCCTGACGATTGTGAGGAACACGGCGAACCGCGCCACTCAGGACGCCCTCCACCACGCATAGCGGTACCCGACCAGCGAAGGACAATGAATGAGTACTGGGGATCGTCCGGACCCGAACCGGCGCGACAGCGAGATCGGTCTGGACGGAGGGCTGAGCGAGGCACTCGTCCGCACCCGCCGCTACTTCACCAAGGGGGTGGTCTCGGACGATCTGCGGACGCTGCACAAGCAGGGAGGGCGCGGCGCCGACGACTTCTACCGGGATCGATGGAGCCACGACAAGGTGGTGCGGTCGACCCATGGCGTGAACTGCACCGGCTCCTGCTCCTGGAAGGTGTACGTCAAGGACGGCATCATCACCTGGGAGACCCAGCAGACCGACTATCCGTCGGTGGGCCCGGACAAACCGGAGTACGAGCCGCGCGGTTGCCCTCGTGGCGCGGCGTTCTCCTGGTACACCTACTCGCCGACGCGGATCCGCTACCCCTACATCCGGGGTGTGCTGCTGCAGATGTACCGGGAGGCCAAGTCGCAGCACGGTGATCCGGTGGCCGCCTGGGCGCACATCGTCGACAACCCGGCCCGCGCGGCCCAGTACAAGGCTGCTCGTGGCAAGGGCGGACTGGTGCGGGCGAGCTGGGACGAAGCGACCGAGATGGTGGCCGCCGCCTACGTCCACACGCTGAAGAAGTGGGGACCGGACCGGATCGCCGGGTTCTCGCCGATTCCGGCGATGTCGATGGTCTCGCACGCCTCCGGAGCCCGGTTCACCTCGCTGATCGGCGGCACGATGCTGTCGTTCTACGACTGGTACGCCGATCTGCCGGTCGCGTCGCCGCAGGTCTTCGGCGACCAGACGGATGTCCCGGAGTCGGGGGACTGGTGGGACGCGGGTTACCTGATCATGTGGGGGTCCAACCTGCCGGTCACCCGGACGCCGGACGCGCACTGGATGGCCGAGGCGCGGTACCGCGGCCAGAAGGTCGTTGCCGTCGCCCCCGATTATGCGGACAACGTGAAGTTCGCCGACGAGTGGTTGCCGGCGGCACCTGGAACCGACGGCGCTCTGGCGATGGCGATGGGACACGTGATCCTGAAGGAGTTCTTCGTCGACCGGCAGACGCCGTACTTCACGGCGTACGGCAAGGCGTACACGGATCTGCCGTATCTGATCCAGCTCGACGAAGACGGCGGCGGCACCTACCAGCCGGGCAAGTTCCTCACCGCAGCCGACCTTCCCGCCTTCGAGGGCGAGGAGAACGCACACTTCAGGACTGTCGTGATGGACTCCCGGACGGGCCTTCCCGTGGTGCCGAACGGTTCGCTCGGTCACCGCTTCGGGCCGTCCGGAGCGGGCAGCTGGAACCTGGATCTGGGGGAGGTCGATCCCGCCCTGACGATGGCCGGTGACGAGGCGGACGCCGTACTCGTCCGGTTGCCGCGTTTCGACACCGCCGACGGCTCGGCCGGGGACGTGGCGCGTGGCGTTCCGGCGCGCCGCGTGGGCGGACGCCTCGTGACGACCGTGTACGACCTGATGCTCGCGCAGTACGGCGTCGCTAGGTCAGGACTCCCCGGGGACTGGCCAACGTCATACGACGACGCGACCGCGCCGTACACGCCGGCCTGGCAGGAGCGCATCACCGGTGTGCCGGCGTCCGCGGCGGCCCGGATCGCCCGCGAGTTCGCTCAGAACGCGGAGGACTCCAACGGCCGGTCGATGATCATCATGGGGGCCGGCACGAACCATTGGTTCCATTCCGACACGATCTACCGGGCGTTCCTCGCCCTCACCACGCTGACCGGTTGCCAAGGCGTGAACGGCGGCGGTTGGGCGCACTACGTCGGCCAGGAGAAGTGCCGGCCGGTGACCGGCTGGGCTCAGCTGGCGTCCGGGCTGGACTGGTCACGCCCACCGCGGCAGATGATCCAGACGGCGTACTGGTACCTGCATACGGATCAGTTCCGCTATGACCACTTCGGGGCGGACACGCTGGCCGCCAAGACAGGGGAGGGACGGCTCGCGGGGAAGACGACCGCGGATCTGATCGCCCTGAGCGCGCGGCTGGGCTGGATGCCGTCGTACCCGACGTTCAACAGGAATCCGCACGAGCTTGCGGATGAAGCGCGCGCGTCCGGTCGGCCGGTGGCCGACCATGTGGTGGACCAGCTGAAGTCGGGTGACCTCCGCTTCGCCTGCGAGGATCCCGACTCACCGGAGAACTTCCCGCGGATCCTGGCGATCTGGCGGGCGAATCTGCTCGGCTCCTCGGCCAAGGGCAACGAGTACTTCCTGAAGCATCTGCTCGGGGCAGGGTCGTCGCTGCGGGCCGGCGAGGCGCCCGAGGGTCGTCGGCCGAGCGAGATCGACTGGCACGAGCAGGCACCGGAGGGAAAGCTGGACCTGCTCCTGACGCTGGACTTCCGGCAGACGAGTACGACGCTCTTCTCCGATGTCGTGCTGCCCGCGGCGACGTGGTACGAGAAGCACGACCTGAACACCACCGACATGCATCCGTTCATCCACTCGTTCAACCCGGCGATCGCGCCACCTTGGCAGACCCGGACCGACTGGGACGCCTGGCAGACGATCGCGGAGAAGTTCAGCGAGCTCGCCGCCGAGCACCTCGGCACCCGGTACGACGTGGTCGCCGTACCGCTGCTGCACGACACTCCTGACGAGATGGCGAATCCGCACGGCGTCGTCCGGGACTGGAAAGCCGGCGAGTGTGAGCCGGTGCCAGGGGTCACGATGCCGAAGCTGATCGAGGTCGAACGGGACTATGGCGCCGTCGCGGCCAAGATGTCGGCCCTCGGACCGCTGATGGAGAAGCTCGGCGCGACGACCAAGGGCGTCACCTACGACGTGAAGGATTCCGTCGACTACCTGCGGGCGAAGAACGGGGCCGTCCGCGGCGGCCCCGGTGACGGCCGGCCGTCACTGAGACGCGATGTGCACGCCTGCGAGGCGATCCTGGCGTTGTCCGGTACGACGAACGGTCAGCTCGCCACCGAGGGCTTCAAGACACTGGAGAAGAGGGTCGGCAAACCGCTGCACGATCTGGCAGCAGAGCACGAGGGCAAGCGGATCACCTTCGCCGACACCCAGGCAGCGCCGACCCCGGTCATCACCTCGCCGGAGTGGTCCGGGTCCGAGACCGGTGGGCGACGCTACTCGCCCTTCACGATCAACGTCGAACGCCTCAAACCGTGGCACACCCTGACCGGCAGGCAGCACTTCTTCCTCGACCACGACTTGATCGCCGAGCTCGGCGAGAATCTCCCGGTCTACCGTCCACCGCTGGACATGGGTGCGCTGTTCGCCGAACCGGAGATCGGCTCCGTCACAGAGCACGGCGTGACCGTTCGCTATCTCACCCCGCACAGCAAGTGGTCGATCCACTCCGAGTACCAGGACAACCTCTTCATGCTGTCGCTGTCCCGCGGTGGTCAGACCATCTGGATGAGTGACCAGGACGCGGCCAAGGTCGGTGTCGTGGACAACGACTGGATCGAGGCGATCAACCGCAACGGTGTGGTGGTGGCCCGGGCGATCGTGTCCCACCGGATGCCGGAGGGCACCGTCTACATGCATCACGCCCAGGACCGGCTGATCGACGTTCCGATCGCGGAGGCCTCGAAGAAGCGCGGCGGCATCCACAACTCGTTGACCCGGCTGCTGATCAAGCCGACTCATCTGGTTGGGGGCTATGCGCAACTGTCCTTCGCCTTCAACTACCTCGGCCCGACCGGCAACCAGCGCGACGAGGTCACTGTCATTCGCAAGCGGTCACAGGAGGTGCAGTACTGATGCGAGTGATGGCACAGATGGCGATGGTGATGAACCTCGACAAGTGCATCGGGTGTCACACCTGCTCGGTCACCTGCAAGCAAGCCTGGACCAACCGCAGCGGCACGGAGTACGTGTGGTTCAACAACGTCGAGACCCGGCCGGGGCAGGGGTATCCGCGCACCTACGAGGACCAGGAGACCTGGAAGGGCGGCTGGCAGCTCAACCGGCGCGGCCGCCTGACGCTCAAGGGCGGTGGGCGGCTCAGGAAGCTGCTGACCATCTTCTCCAATCCCAAGATGCCGTCGATCCAGGACTACTACGAGCCCTGGACCTACGACTACTCGACCTTGACCGACGCCCCGGCACAGGAACACACCCCGGTGGCCCGGCCCAAGTCGTTGATCTCCGGCCAGGACATGAAGGTGACCTGGTCGGCGAACTGGGACGACGACCTGGGCGGCTCGGCGGCCACCGCGGAACGCGACCCGATCCTGAAGAAGGTGGGCGACAAGGTCAGGTTCGAGTTCGAGCAGACCTTCATGTTCTACCTGCCGCGGATCTGCGAGCACTGCCTGAACCCGTCCTGCGCCGCGTCCTGCCCGAGCGGCGCGATCTACAAGCGGTCGGAGGACGGCATCGTTCTGGTGGACCAGGACCGTTGCCGTGGCTGGCGGATGTGCATCTCGGGTTGCCCCTACAAGAAGGTGTACTTCAACCACCGGACCGGCAAAGCGGAGAAGTGCACGTTCTGCTTCCCACGCGTCGAAGTGGGGCTTCCGACCGTCTGCTCCGAGACCTGCGTCGGCCGGCTGCGCTACATCGGGCTGGTGCTGTACGACGCGGACAAGGTGCTGGAAGCCGCCTCGACGACTGACGAGCAGGGACTGTACGAGGCGCAGCGCGAGGTGTTCCTCGATCCGTCCGACCCCGCAGTACGGCGAGAGGCCGAACGGGCCGGCATCCCTCACGACTGGGTGGAGGCGGCTCAGCGGTCGCCTGTCTACGCGTTGATCAACCGGTACAAGGTCGCGCTGCCTTTGCATCCGGAGTACCGCACGATGCCGATGGTCTGGTACATCCCGCCGCTGTCGCCCGTCGTGGACGTGATCAAGGAGACCGGCGAGGATCCCGAGGACCGGGGCAACCTGTTCGCGGCGATCGATGCCCTGCGGATCCCGATCGAGTACCTGGCGGAGCTGTTCACGGCCGGCGATGTCGCGCCGGTCGACCTGGTACTGCGCAAGCTGGCCGCGATGCGTTCGTACATGCGCGACATCAACCTCGGGCGCGATCCGGACCCGACGATTCCGCAGGCGGTCGGGATGAGCGAGGAGGAGCTGTACGACATGTTCCGCCTGCTGGCGCTGGCGAAGTACGACGAGCGCTACGTGATCCCGCCGGCTCACGCGGAGCAGGCGCACTCGCTGGAGGAGCTCGCCACGGAGTGCTCGCTCGACTACGAAGGCGGCCCGGGAATGGGTGGGTCCGGACCGTTCGGTGAAGGCTCTGGAGGGACTACTCCGATTGCTGTCGAGAACTTCCACATGCTGCAAGACCGCCAGACGGCGGACACGGCGGCTGCCCCAGCGGGCAAGGGAGCGCGGGTGAATCTGCTGAACTGGGACGGCCGCGGAGCGCCGAGTGGTCTCTTCCCACCCAAACCGGACGATTCGGAGTCGGAGGCTGATCAGCGATGAGCGGCAAGCATCCGGCACCGGCATTGCCCGGCGAGCAGCTCGCCATCGGGTGGCAGACCGCCTCGCTGTTACTCGAATACCCGGACGAGAGCTTGCTGGCCCGGCTGGGAATGCTGCGTCGTCTCTCTGAGACTCTGGCCGGCACGGTGGGGGATCCCCTGCGTGCATGCATCGGTCGGCTGGAGTCCGGAACCTTGTCGACGGCGCAGGAGGAATACGTCGACACCTTCGACACCCGGCGTCGTCACAACCTCTTCCTGACGTACTTCGCGCACGGGGACACCAGGCGTCGCGGAGTCGCCCTCCTCCGCTTCAAACAGACCTACCTGCGATCAGGATTCATCCTGGACGACACCGAACTGCCCGACCATCTCTGCGTGGTGCTCGAGTACGCCGCCACAGTCGACCAGCGGCTCGGATGGAATCTCCTGCTCGATCATCGTGCCGGGCTCGAGTTGCTGAGGCTGGCGCTGGGGGATGCGGACTCTCGCTGGTTCGGTGCGGTGCAATCAGTGACTGCCACCCTTCCGCCTCTGAGAGGTGATGAGTCGGCCGCTATCAGGCGGCTCGCGGCTGAAGGTCCTCCGCAGGAAGAGGTCGGCCTGACGCCGTACGCCACTCCTGCTTTCGACCCGGCCACGCGGCCGCCCGGATCGCCACAGGCGTTGCCGATGCCCTCGTTCCCGGGAGGTCGTCGATGAACGAGATCCTGTGGGTGGTCTTCCCCTACATCTGCCTCACGGTGTTCGTGGTCGGGCATTTCTGGCGGTACCGGTACGACAAGTTCGGGTGGACCACACGCTCCTCACAGCTGTACGAGGACAGGCTCCTGCGCTGGGGTAGTCCGCTGTTCCACTTCGGCATCCTGGCCGTCTTCCTCGGCCATGTGATGGGCCTCGGCATCCCGAAGAGCTGGACCGAGGCGGTCGGGATCTCCGAGGGGCTCTACCACTTCCTGGCCGTGTCGATCGGCGCGATCGCCGGCTTCGGCACGGTGGTCGGCCTGGCGATCCTGATCTACCGACGGCGGACGGTTGGACCGGTCTTCTCCGCGACGACCAGGATGGACAAGGTGATGTACCTGTTCCTCGCCACGGTGATCGTGCTGGGACTGGTGAACACCGTGGTCGCCAACATCTTCGGTCACTACGACTACCGGGACGGGGTGTCGGTCTGGTTCCGCGGCATCTTCCGTTTCGACCTGCATCCCGAGCTGATGGCGGAGGCACCGCTCAGCTTCCAGCTGCACGGGCTGGCCGCGATCGCCCTCTTCGCCCTCTGGCCGTTCACCCGCCTCGTCCATGTCTTCAGCGCGCCGGTCGGCTACCTGACGAGGCCCTACATCGTCTACCGCAGCAGGGATGACCGGATCGCCAGCCACTCACCCCGTCGCGGCTGGGAGGACGATCGCTGACCTCACTCTTCGCAGTTGAACCTGCTGCAGGGTGGGGTCCGGTGCGCTCATCGTGCTGCTCCGGCGTGCGTGTCGGGCAGAGGCGCCGACGGGGGGACAGTACCTCCGTGCGAGGTACGCAGCGCCAGGGAGATGAGCAGGGCGCCCGCGAGGAGGAAGATCAGCCCGAATCCGATGAGGGAGAAGGCCAAGTCGTCCAGCCAGGGCACCGTGGCGCCGACCGCGAGATCGGCCCGTACCACGCGACTCCCGTCCGCGTTCAGGACCACGACGCTCCAGTCTCCCGCTCGCGGTCGCCAGTCGAGGGTCTGAGTACCAGTGCCCGCGGTGCTGGCTACCCAGAACTGTTCCGCGCTGGGCAACTGGGCCGGCGCCTGACCGGCGTACTGGCGGTACACCGGCTCGACTCGACGCCCGGCGACGCGCGACACCACGCTGTGCTCGACGGTCGACAGGTACGCCGAGACGTCCCGGTCAGCCGCGATCCCGATGAACAGCGGGGCGTCCGTCGCGCTGGTACCAGTGAGCCGTACCTCGCCGAGCACCCGGTTCATCACCCAGCCGGGTCCGTCGAAGCGCAGGGCACCTGTCTCGGTGGTGAGGGCGTACCCCGGGCTGGAGAACTGTTGGAGGTCCGTACTGACGTAGCCACCGGAGTCGCGGCCCGCCTGGTCGAACCAGAGCGCCGTCCCGCCGGCCGGCAAGGCAACCAGGCCGGCGAGGACGAGAACTGCTCCGGCGACGACACTGATCACTCGTCCAGCCGTCCAGCGGTGGGCCGAGGGAGTGGCAGGGCTCGGGGCGACAGGCCGGGCCGGGACTACGGGTGCGGGGTCTGGTTGGCCGTGCTCGAGTGTCGCGGTCGGTCGAGGACTGTCCGTGGAATCGATCAGCCGCTCGTCCTCACCCCTCCCACTGCCGGCGTCCAGCCGGAACGGCGGGTACTCGTCGGTCATCAGGAAGAAGTAGCCGGCGACCCGGCAGACCCAGCGGTTCAGGCCGACGACGAGGTCGAACAGATCGCGGGGGTAGCGACCGGTGAACAGCAGGATGAAACCGGCGATCAGCACGAGCAGCCCGATCAGCCCGCCGCCCTCGAAGGACCAGGTCGAGTCACCGATGTGGTAGCTCAGGTACGGCCCGCCGCCCAGGAGGATGGCAGCCACGAGGAGATGCGGTACTGCCAGCAACCACTTCACCAGGACGAGTCCCCGGGACAGTTGCGGTGGATAGTCGACGTGAAGTCTCGCCGGGTAGTCCGGTACGTCGTCCAGCGTGAACGGGGGATACCGGTCCGTGCCGAGGACGCCGTACGCGTAGAACGCGACCCGCCAACTCCACCGCAGCACGCCTGTGGTGAAGGTGAAGATCGGCCGGGGGTAGCGACCGGTGAAGAGGATCGCGAAGAACGCCACGATGCTCAGTACCCCGAACGCGAGCCAGAGGAAGGCGAGCACGATGTAGTGCGGTATCGCCAGCAACCACTTGACCAGCCAGAGCCCACGGCTGACGGACGGGTCGAGGTTGCCCTCGATCCGGATCGGATAGTTCCTCATGATGATCCTCCCTCTGAACCCATCGTTCATTCCCGCGGGCCGGTAAGGCTGGGATGTCTTCAGGACAAGCCGTCGGCGGAGGCGGCAGCAGGGGCGAAAGTCCTCGCTCGTCCGGGTCGTTGGGCGGGATGGCAGTCGGTCGTCGGGCCAGCCAGGTCGCTGCAAGCAGGGCCAACAGGGCGATGACGCCGCCGGCTATGCCGTCGAGCAGGTAGTGGTTCGCGGTCAGCACGATCGAGGCGAGCATCGCCGGCGGCATCAGCCAGCCGAACAGCCGGGCGATCCAGTGACCGGCGAGGTTCGCCCAGGCGATGCCCGCCAGGAGGTTCCAGCCGAAGTGCAGGCTGGGCACGGCGGCGTACTGATTGACGAACGCGGGTGGTTGTGGCACGCGGTAGGCCGATGTCTCTTGGGTGACGGTGTCGACGAAGCCGTAGCCGGTCAGAAACCGTGTGCGTTCGGCGTTGTGGTACGCGAGGTCGACCCGCGTGGCGATCAGGCCGCGGACGCCGAATTAGAGCGCGATGCCGGTGAGGATGAGCACGACCTCGCGCGCGACCCGCCGGCGCCTTGCTCCGCCCAGCTCCACTGACATGAGTCTGCCCTCTTCCGGCTCGGTCGAGCTGTAACGACTGCCTCGATCAGCCGTCGCTGCTGACCAGGTGGTACGGCTGCACCACTTCGGTGCGCCAGTGGGACGGATCTCCGGTCGGCGGCTCGTAGTAGATCTCCCAGGCCTCGCCGTCGGTCTCGCCGCCCTGGCTGCTGATCCAGTCCGCGAGGGCGGCGTAGGCCTTGCCCACCTGGTCGTAAGGACCCACGTACCACACCACCGCCAACTCGCCGCCGGGCAGTGTCGAAGGCTGCACAGAGCAGTCGCCGGCGATCCTTCCGGCGATCGGGAAGCCGGCCTCGACGTCGAACCGTCCGTCGGCACGGACGTGGTAGCGGGCGAAGGGGTGACCCTTCGGCGTCAAGCCGTGCAGGCCCAGGTAGGCGGCGATCTCCCCGTAGGCCTCGGCGAACCAGTTGACCAGTTCCGCCTGGGCGAGTGTCGCGCGCCGGACCGCGGTCGGCTGCACTACAGCCGTTCGGGTCTCGGGCTGTTCGATACCCATCTCGTCCTCCCGTTCGTGCTGGATGGCTTCAGAACACGCCTCGGCGGCAGGCGTCAGCAGAGCCGAAGGTCCTCAGTCCTCGGGCCGATGGGAAAGACGCGGCGGGAGGTGGCCGAGCGGCCCGATCCAGCAGGACTTCGGGCCCCGCGCTGGAGCCGAACGCGGTACTGACCGGCTGCGGGGCCAATGCCCGCGGAGCCGGGACCTTCGGCCCTGATCCGGCGATCGATTGCGGTCTGGAATGAAGGCAGGCAGGACGCCTCGCGGTGTCCCGTCCAGTCAGAAGACATTGTTGCTGAGGAGACCAGAGATGACTGTCAAAGTGGGGATCAACGGGTTCGGGCGGATCGGGCGGGACTTCCTGCGGGCTGTGCTCGAGCGGGAGTCGACCACGATCGAGGTGGTCGCGATCAACGACATCACCGACACGGCCACCCTGGCGAACCTGCTGCAGTACGACTCGACATACGGCGTACTGAGGGAGCGGGTCGGCCACACCGACGACAGCTTCACCATCGGTGGCAGGACCATCCGGGTGACTGCTGAGCGGGACCCGGCGGCGCTGGACTGGCGGAGTGTAGGAGTCGACATCGTGATCGAGTCGACGGGCCGGTTCCGCACCCGCGAGGCCGCTGCCGCGCATCTGGCCGCCGGCGCTCGCAAGGTGGTCCTCTCGTCACCTGGCAAGGGCGTGGACGCGACGCTCGTGCTCGGCGTGAACGACGAGACCTACGACCCCGCCGAGCACGACATCATCTCGAACGCTTCCTGCACCACCAACTGCGTGGCGCCGATGGTGTCCGTGCTGCATCGGACCTTCGGGATCGAACACGGACTGATGACCACCATCCACAGCTACACCAACGACCAGGTGATGCTGGACTCGCCGCACAAGGATCTGCGCCGTGGACGGTCGGGCGCGGTGAACCTCATCCCGACGAGCACCGGCGCGGCCAAGGCCGTCGGCCTGGTGATCCCGGAGATGGCCGGCAAGATCGACGGTGTCGCGGTCCGCGTGCCGGTCGAGGACGGGTCGCTCACCGACCTGGTCGTCGAGCTGGCCGAGCAGGCGACGGCCGAACAGGTCAACCAGGCCTTCGCCGACGCGGCGTCGGGTTACCTGAAAGGCCTGCTGCGCTACAACGAGGATCCGATCGTCTCCCGCGACATCATCGGCGACCCGGCGTCCTGCATCTTCGACGCGCCCCTCACCCAGGCGAACGGGAACATCGTCAAGGTCTTCGGCTGGTACGACAACGAATGGGGCTACACCAGCCGGCTGCTCGACCTGACCGAGATCGTGGCTCGCGGTCTCTGAGAATCGGACGGAGGAGCTGTCATCATGATCGATTCGCCGCACATCACCTGGTCGGACGACGGAAGGGGTTTCGCGACCTCCGCGCCGGCCTACCGGGAGTTCGTCAGGTCCGCCAGACTTCGACCGCTCGTGGCGACGCAGATCCGTCGCCTGCGCGAGGGCGCCGACATCGTCGCTGTCGGAGCAGTCATCCGTACGGCCTTCTGCGAGGCGGAAATACCACCCGGAGTCGTCGCGGCCATCGAGGAGGCCTACCAGAAGCTCGGCGGCGCCGACGTAGAGCTGCAGGTCAGCGGTACGGCGGCCGACGAGCCGCTCGACGAGTTCTTCACCGGCCCACAGGAGGTTTTCCTTCACGTGACCGGCCTGCAGGCCTTGCTGGCTGCCTGCAAACGGTGCTGGGCGTCGCTGTACAACGACCGAGCCATCATCTACCGCGAGGTACGAGACATCGACCAGCTGTCGGTGGATCTCTGTGTGGTCGCCCGGCCGATGACCGATCTGGACTTTGCGGCCGAGACGATCGATCAGGTGCTAGGCAGGGTCTGACGTGCCTGCTGGGTCGAGAAGGGACTCGTCGATGAAGCGTCTGGTGATTCTTGGAGCCGGGACAGCGGGGATGATGGTGGCGAACAAGCTGCGCCGCAGGTTGCCGCTACGGGAATGGCAGATCACGGTCGTCGATCGCGATGACGTCCATCTCTACCAGCCCGGGCTGCTGTTCGTGCCTTTCGGCGTCTACCGGCCCGCGCAGCTGACCAGGTCACGCCGTCGCCTGCTGCGCTCCGGCATCCAGTTCCTGACGGGCGAGATCGAGCGGATCGACCCGGTCGCGAAGACGGTTCGGCTCGGCGACGGAACGGCAGTCGGTTACGACTACCTGGTAGTTGCTACCGGCACCAGTCCGCGGCCGGACCAGACCCCGGGGATGCTCGGAGCGGAGTGGCGCAAGAGCATCTTCGACTTCTACAGCTACGAGGGCTCGGTCGCGCTGGCGGACGCGTTGCGCGACTTCACCGGTGGCCGGCTCGTCGTGCACATCGTCGATCAGCCGATCAAGTGTCCGGTGGCGCCACTGGAGTTCACCTTCCTGGCGGAGGCGTACTTCCGCTCCCGCGGGATGCGGGACCAGGTCGAGATCGTCTACGCGACACCGCTGTCGGGCGCCTTCACCAAACCGATCGCCTCGGCGCGGCTGGGGGACATGCTGGACGAGCGGAAGATCGCCGTCGAAGCGGACTTCCTGGTCGAGCGCATCGACTCCGAGCGCAAGATGCTGGTCTCCTACGACGAGCGTGAGATCGAGTTCGACCTGCTGGTGACCGTGCCACTGAACATGGGCGCCGACTTCATTGCGAGGTCCGGGCTGGGCGACGAACTCAACTACGTCCCGGTGGACAAGCACACGTTCCAGTCGACCGCGTACCCCGACATCTTCGTGCTCGGCGACGCGGCCGACCTGCCGATCTCCAAGGCGGGGTCGGTGGCGCACTTCGCCGCGGAGATCTTCACCGGCAACTTCTGCCAGTACGTCGAGGGTCACCCGATGACCGGCAGCTTCGACGGGCACGCGAACTGCTTCGTCGAATCCGGCGACGGCAAAGGCCTGCTGATCGACTTCAACTACGACACCGAGCCGCTCCCCGGCAGCTTCCCGTTGCCGGTCGTCGGTCCGCTCGGGCTGTTGCGGGAGAACGCCCGCAACCACTGGGGAAAGCTGGCGTTCCGATGGATCTACTGGCACGTGCTGCTGCCCGGACGCCGGCTGCCGGTCCCGACGCACCTGTCGATGACCGGCAAGAAGCAACCAGACAAGGAGATCTGATCATGCCCGTGGTCACCATCGGACCCGCTGAGGTCCATGTCGATGCCGAAGGCTTCCTGACCCAGTACGGCGAGTGGACCGAAGAGCTGGCCGCACAACTCGCCGCGCAGATCGGCATCGAGCTCACCGACGCGCACTGGAAGGCGATCAGCTTCCTGCGGGCCGACTACCCGCAGCGCGGCGAGACCGCCACGCTGCGCCGTGTGTCGACGCTTGCGGGCATTCCGATCAAGCAGTTGTTCGTCCTGTTTCCCGGTAAGCCGGCCAAGAAGATGGCCTACGTCGCCGGCCTGCCCAAGCCCCGCGGCTGTGTCTGAGGAGGACCGCCATGACCACGATCGACAACGCGCCCGCCATCGTCCCCGACTTCGGTGACTCGGCAACCGAGGGCCGCAAGCTGGCCATCATCTGCTCGAAGGGCAATCTCGACATGGCCTACCCGGGTCTGATCCTCGCGAACGCCGCGCTGGGCGAGGGGGTGGAGACGCACCTCTTCTTCACTTTCTGGGGCTTCGACATGATCACCAAGTCGCGGATGAACGACCTGAAGTTCACGATGCTCGGCAACACCGCCACCCATCTGCCGCAGGGGCTCGGCGGCCTCCCAGGGATGACTGCGATGGCCACGCATCAGATGAAGAAGCAGATCCACGACGTGGGTGTGCCCGGCGTACCTGAGTTCCTCGAGCAGATCGTCGCCTCGGGTGGACATCTGTGGGCCTGCCGGATGTCCGCGGACATGATGCAACTCGACGAGTCCGACCTGTACGACGACGTCGAGGCCATCATCAGCGCCTCGGACTTCATCGAGATGACCGACGGCGCCCAACTCCTTTTCATCTGACCCCAAGGGCGCGTTCGCCGCGCTCGAACCGGAGGTGACGATCATGCAGACCCGGCCCTCCTTGCGTGAGCTCGGACTGAACAGCGGCAAGAAGACACGCCTGCGGCGCATCCTTTTCGACCATGGGCTGCGCAACGGCTCAGCCTTCTTCCTGCCCTACGACCAGGGTCTCGAGCACGGTCCGCGCGACTTCTTCGCGAACCCCCAGGCCTCCGACCCGGCGTACATCGTCAAGCTGGCCGTGGCCGGGGGCTTCAACGGGATCGCGATCCAGATCGGCCTGGCCGAGAAGTTCTACTGGGACTACGCCGGCGAGGTGCCGCTGATCCTGAAGCTGAACGGCAAGACCGACATCCCGTCCGACGTCGAGGCGCTGTCGCCGGTGCACGCGACTGTCGAGGACGCCGTCCGCCTCGGCGCCGACGCGGTCGGCTACACCCTGTACGTCGGATCGCCGGCCCAGGAGGCCGACTTCGCGCAGTACCGGAAGGTGCGTGCGGACGCAGAGCGACTCGGGATGCCCCTGATCGTCTGGGCCTACCCCCGTGGTGCCGCGATCGCGGCCAAGGGTGGCAAGGACTCGTTCTACGCCGTCGACTACGCGGCCCGCGTCGCGAGCGAGCTCGGTGCGGACGTGGTCAAGGTCAACTTCCCGCACCCGGAGAAGACCAGCGGCGTGAAACCGGCGTACCAGGCCGACTTCACCTCCCAGCAGGCGATCGACGCGGTCGTCCGCTCGGCGAACCGCACCCTGGTCCTGGTCTCCGGCGGTGAGAAGGCCGGTGACGACGCGATGCTCAGCAAGGCCAGGCAGGCGATGGACGCCGGCGGCCTCGGTCTGATCTTCGGCCGCAACGTGTGGCAGCGCCCGTACGACGACTCGTTGCGCTTCGTGGACTCCCTCAAGGAGATCCTCGCCGCCCACTCGAGCCACTGACGACCACAGCTTCGAGGAGGATCGATGAGGCATCAGCTGACGGTGTCCGACGTGATGACCGCCAAGGTGATCACCGTGCCTGCGCCCTGTCGCCGGCCTGATCGCGGCTGCCGAGGAGACCCCGTCGCCGTCGTCCACGAGCCACGCGACCCCCATGCCGTGACGCCGTGAGACCAGGAGCCGATCATGTCTGGAACGCCACAGGCCCTCATCGTCTATGAATCGATGTTCGGCAACACCTGGAAGGTCGCTGCGGCGATCCGGGACGGGCTCAGCACCGTCATGGAGACCGAGCTGGTTCGTGTCGACCGGGCGCCGGCCGAGATAGCCCCTGATGTGCGGCTACTCGTCGTCGGCGGACCGACCCACGCCTTCAGCATGAGCCGGCCGTCGACCCGTGCCGATGCCTTCACCCGCGACGATGTCGTGATGCCGGTGGACACCGGCATCCGGGAGTGGCTCGGCGCCCTCCCGGACCGCACGACCGCGACGATCTCAGCCACCTTCGACACCCGCATCACCAGAGTCCGCCGGCTGCCCGGCTCGGCCGCTCGGTTCGCGGCCAAACTCCTGCGCCGCCGGGACTTCAGGGTGATGGTGCCGCCGGCAACCTTCTTCGTCGACGACACCACCGGCTCGATCGAGGAGCACGAGCTGGCTCGGGCGCAGCAGTGGGGTGTGGACCTGGGCCGGGAGCTCCGGCCGGTGCTTGGTCCCATCCGCCGAAGGATGAGGCGATCAGCATGATGCACCATGCGCTCGATCCGAACCTCGGCTGGATCCTGCTCGGGTTGACGGTCTGGCTCGCGGTGATCGCTGAAGCGGTCGCCGTGACGGTCCGCGCCCGAAGTTGGTCACCTGGGAGGCTGGGTCCGGCCGGGGACTCTGTTCCGCCAGCCCGGGGTTCGTAGCGACAGGTAACAGAGACCGGCGACGGGGATCGGCGCCCAGAACTGGATCAGCCGCCAGGACACGACGCCCAGTACGGCGACACCGGCCGGGACTCCGAAGCCGAGCAGCCACGGGATCAGGACGCCTTCGATGATGCCGAGCCCGCCCGGAGTGATCGGCAGGACGGCCAGCAGGCTGGCGATGCAGTAGGCGAGCAAGAGGGCGATCGGATCCATCACGTGTCCGTAGGCGGCCAGGAAGACCCACAGAGCGGCCGCGTCGAGTAGCCAGCTGGCTGTCGGCCAGAGGGCGAACGCTGATCGCACGTCCCGGTCTGTCAGCAGGTCCCTCAATTGGTCGGCGGTCGCCTGCACATGGGGTTGAAGCCTGCGGGGCAGCCGGTGCAGCACGAATCGCAGGAGGCGCTTGGCCGGTCGGGCCAGTCGGGACCGTTCCCGGATCGCGACCACCGCACAGAGTGCTATCAGGGCACCGACCAGCAGGACGATCAGGTAGAGGGCGGTCGGCCCGAAGAGCAACACCGCCGGGATCAGGGTCACCCAGAGCAAGACTGCGAGTGACAGCGAGGCGCCGACACCCTCGGCGGCGATCGCGGCGGTCACGTCGTCGACGCTTGCCCCGCCTGAGACCAGCAGCCGGAACCGCAGCGCCGTCGCGGTGGCGCCTCCGCCCGGTACGACATGGCTCACACCGAAGCCGGTCAGGTCCGAGCGGAGGATCCAGCCGAAGCGCAGCGGGCTGCTGCGCAGGACGCTGCGGGTGAACAGCGAGTAGCAGACCAGACTCGCCGCCTCCAGAAGGATGCCCAGGGCAACCCACGAGGGCCTGACCTCACCGAGCAGGTGCAGCGACTGTCGCGCGCCCGCGAGCGTCGGAAGGACGAAGTAGTCCACCACCGCGATCAGCACCAGTAGTCCCGCCGCGCTCCGCAGATAGGCAAGAGCGGTCGGGCCTCTGCGCGCCGGCCGTGCTGGGCGCGGAGGAGGTAGGGCCGCCCGCTCAGCCGCCCGTGGTGACCGGCGAGCCATTGGTGCCCCATACGATCATCACGGCTCCTTTCACGGCGATCCGGCGAACCGGTCCAGTTCAAGGCTGCTCGGTCTGAGCGGTCTCCGGCAGGGGCCCGGGTCCCGGATCGGCCGCCGAAAGGCCCACCGGCCTCTGCCGTCCACGCGGCTGTTCTGAGATGGTCGACAGGTGAGCGAACAGATGGAGGTGTGGGCCGTTGGCCGACCTGGTCCGATCGACGAGGGACCGCTGCGCCTGATCGAGCGGGCGGTGCCGGCGGCCGGGCCGGGGGAGGTGCTGGTCCGGGTGCTGGCTTGCGGGATCTGCCGGACGGACCTGCACCTGTGCGAAGGGGACCTGGTCCCACGCGGGCCTGACGTCGTACCGGGCCATCAGGTGGTCGGCGACGTCGTGGCCCGTGGTTCCGCCGCGGAGAGGTTCGAGATCGGCGACCGGATCGGGATCGCCTGGCTGCGGAGTACCTGTGGTTCGTGCGAGTTCTGCCGGCGAGGGGCGGAGAACCTCTGCCCGCGCTCGACGTACACCGGCTGGGATGCCGACGGCGGCTTCGCCCCTTACACGACCGTCCCGCAGGACTTTGCCTACCGGCTCGACGCGGACCGCCCGCCCGAGGAGCTGGCGCCGTTCCTCTGCGCCGGAATCATCGGCTATCGAGCACTGGTGCGGGCCGCCCTGCCGCCTGGTGGCAGGTTGGGTCTGTACGGGTTCGGCTCGAGTGCTCACCTGACCGCCCAGCTGGCGGCCGCCCAAGGCGCGGAGATCTGCGTTCTGACCAGGGGAGAGGCCAACCAACGGCTGGCCCGCGAGTTCGGTGTCGCGTTCGTCGGCGCAGCCCAGGACGTCCCGCCGCTGCCACTCGACTCCGCGATCGTGTTCGCGCCGGCCGGGGAACTGGTGCCGCTGGCGTTGCAGGCGCTGAAGCCTGGCGGCACGGTGGCGGTCGCGGGGATCCATCTCAGCGACGTGCCGGTGCTGAACTACGATCGGGACCTGTTCCGCGAGCGCGACCTGCGGAGCGTGACCGCCAACACCAGACTCGACGGCGAAGAGCTGTTCCGGCTGGTGGCGCGGCTGCCCGTCGCCGCGCACACCACCGTCGTACCGTTCGAACGCATTGATCGGGCGTTGTCAGACCTGGCTCACAGCCGAGGATCGGGATCTCTGGTGGCCGCGGTCAGCTGATTCGCTGGCTGATCCGGATCGCGACGACGCCGCGGACGGTGCCGGCCAGGACTTCGGCGAGCCTGCGCTCGTGCGGGTCGGACGGGCCGGTGACCGTCACGATGCCGTCGTGGACCTCGACCTGCCAGTCCTGGTTCTCGGCGAGCAGCAGGTCGGCGACGTCGTCCCGGATCCGCTGGTCGCGGCCGGCCAGCAGGTGGATGATGTCGCTGCGGCTGAGCATGCCGACCACCTTGCGGTGCTGGACCACCGGCAGGCTCTTCATCATGGTGGTCCGCATCAGGTCGATGGCGACCTCGAGGTCGTCCTCGGGATCGACGCTGACGACGAGATGTGTCATCACCTCGGCGACCCGCCGGGCCGGTGACGAGCCGGTGGTCCGCACGGCGGCGATCGGCACCCGGTCCTCGATCAGCTCGGCGTCGCCGACGAGGTCCGCCTCGCTGACGAGGCCGACGAGGAATCCCTTGCGGTCCACCACCGGCATTGCGGTGATCTTCTCGGCGTCCAGTAGTTGCAGTGCCGCCGCGATCGACGTCTCGTCGTTCACGGTGACCGCTGGTGCCGTCATCAGCTCCCGGATCAACATCTTCCTCACCTCGTCCTGCTCGATGGTCCTTGTGCTCCAACGATGCGCCCGGCAACAGCCACCCGGCAGAGTCCAAAGACCCGGGTCACCCGGGCCGCGCGCTCCGTTCGGTGCGGAAGGTGTGGACGGCGGCCGGTACCGCGAACGCGAGGGCGGGGACGCACCACAGCCAGAAGCCCCAGCCGAACGGCATCAGCGCGAGGTGGAACGCGATCACGGCGAGATAGCCGAGCCGTCGGGCGAAGATCAGCAACGCGGCGATCAGGAGTTCGCCGGCGCCGAGGAGCAGCGCCCACAGCCGGGGGTCGGCCATGAAGATGTTCTGCCAGCCGTCGTAGACCCACTCGAACAGGGCGCCATCGGCGAACGGCCGGTAGCTGTCCTGGTTCCACAGGGCAAAGCTGATGTGCACGAAGGCGCCGAGGCCGAACATGGCGACGAAGCCGAGGTGGATGGCCCGCCAGACCAAGGCGGACTCGGGTTGCACCTTCTGGCCTGAGGTGGTCGTCATCGAGATCATCCTCCGATCGCGGCCGCCGGGATCACGGCGACGGGGCAGACGGCGTGGTGCAGAACCGTCTGGCTGACCGAGCCGAGCAACATGCCGGCGAATCCACCCCGGCCTCTCGAGCCGAGCACGATCAGCCGGGCGTCGGCGGAGAGCCGGAGCAACTGCTCGGCGGGATGTCCGTCGACGCGGATGATCTCGGCATCCAGTCCTCCCGGTCGTCCTCGGACGTCGGCGTCCAGGTCTTCCCGGGTGACACGATGCTGCTCGCTGTGGACGGGTTGCGCTGCCACGACCCGTACTCGCAGGCCGTGCCGGCTCGCGTAGTCCAGGCCGAAATCGAGGGCGACCGAGCTCGGCGACGATCCGTCGTACCCGATCAGGACACGGTCGCCGGTGTAGGTCGGTTGATCGGGGCGAACGACGATGACCGGGCAGTGCGCGTTGGCAGCGAGGTCCAGACCGGTCGAGCCGACCAGCGCTCCCAGGGCGATGCCCAGACCCCGGCTGCCGATCACCACGACGTCCGCGTGCTGCGAGGCCCTGATCAGAACAGGCGACGGGAAGCCGTCCTCGCGCGTTCCGACGACCTCGATCCCGGGTTCGACCTTCCGTGCGAGCTCGACCGACTCCCGGACGATCTTGTCCGCCGCTGCCCGTAGTCCGGGCGCCACGTCGCTCGGACCCAGCGGTACAGGGAACTCGGGCCAGATGAATGCATGCACCAGCCGTAGTCCGGTACCGCGGGACGCGGCCTCCGCTGCCGCCCATCTGATCGCGGTCTCGGCAGCCGGCGATCCGTCGATGCCTGCCACTACTCGCGACTCTGTCATCGCCTTCTCCTCCTTGTCACTTTCACGATCCACCGCCGCCCGACCCGCGCTGCAGAGGCGAAGGTCCCGATCGCTCCGGCAGTTCGGCCAGTCAGCGAACGACCGCCACCGGGCAGGGCGCGTGGTGCACCAGCGACCGGCTGGTTGAGCCCAGGAGCAACCCGCGGAAGGCGCCCCGGCCCCTGGAACCGACGACCAGCAGTTCGGCCGAGCGCCCGGCGTCGATCAGTACGTCGTCGGCGTGGCCGCGGACGAGTTCCTGCTTCACGGATACGTCGGGGTACCTCTCCGCGTGACCCGCGACCGATTCCGCCAGCACGGCGGCCGCCTCTTGCTCCAAGGCGTCCGGGTCGTAGACCGATGGAAGCATGTCGCCCGGACCGGTGCGGACCGGGTCATGCCAGGCCAGCACCGCGGTGAGCGTCGTACTGCGTGCCTGGGCCTGCCCGAAGGCGAAATCGACGGCTGCTGCGGAGATCTCCGAACCATCGACCCCGACGACGATCCCGCCGGCATGGTCGGAATCCCACCGGGGCGGGATGACGACGACCGGGCAGTGGGCGTGGGTGACCACGTGCGCCGATACCGAGCCCGCCGTCAGATCCCGTAACTCGCCCAGGCCTCGGGACCCGAGCACGACCAGCGCGGCTTCGGTTGCCTCCTGCAACAAGATCGCCGCGGTGCCGCCGAACTCCACCGCCACGTCGATGTCCAGGCCGGGGTGTGCTGAACGGATCCGTCGGCCCGTCTGGTCGAGCAGTTGCTCGGCGGCGAGCCGCAGTTGTTCGTTCTGTAGCGTGACCGGGGGCCTCATCGGGCTGCTCACGACCGGCAGTGCGAGCACGTGGACCAGACGCATCCTCGCGCGCGTGCGTTCCGCCTCGTCGGCCGCCCAGTGCGCAGCCGTCTCGCTGGTGGGGGAGCCGTCGTACCCAACGACGATCGTGGGCTTCGGGGTGGTCATGACACGGCGCCGTCCTGGAGCGGCCACTGCCAGTTGCGGATCTCGGGCAGGTCGTCGCCGTGCTCGAGGATGTAGGCGTGGTGCCTGGTTCGCTGGTCGGTCAGCCACTGCCGGACCTGTACTGCGCGCTGCCCCAGCCCGGGCACCCGGTCGATCACGTCGATGGCGAGGTGGAACCGGTCGAGGTCGTTGCGGACCACCATGTCGAAGGGCGTGGTGGTCGTGCCCTCCTCCTTGTAGCCGCGGACGTGCAGGTTGTCGTGGTTGTTGCGTCGGTAGGTCAGGCGGTGGATCAGCCACGGGTAGCCGTGGTAGGCGAAGATGATCGGCTTGTCGGTGGTGAAGAGGGCGTCGAACTCCGCGTCAGGCAGGCCGTGCGGGTGTTCCGCGGCCGGTTGCAGCCGCATGAGGTCGACCACGTTCACGACCCGGATCTTCAACGAGGGCAGGTGTTCCCGGAGCAGGCTGACAGCGGCGAGCGTCTCGAGCGTGGGGACGTCACCGGCGCACGCCATCACGACGTCGGGGTCGCCGTCGTCGTTGCTGGCCCAGTTCCAGACACCGAGCCCGCGCGCGCAGTGCAGCTCGGCGGACTCCAGGTCCAGCCAGTCCTCCTGCGGGCTCTTTCCGGCGACGATGACGTTGATGTAGTCGTGGCTGGCCAGGCAGTGCGCGGCGGTCGAGAGCAGGGTGTTGGTGTCCGGCGGCAGGTAGACGCGGATCACCTCTGCCTTCTTGTTCACCACATGGTCGATGAAGCCGGGATCCTGGTGGGAGAAGCCGTTGTGGTCCTGTCGCCACACGTGCGAGGTGAGCAGATAGTTGAGCGACGGGATCGGCCGGCGCCAGGACAGCTTGCGGGTCACCTTCAGCCATTTGGCGTGCTGGTTGACCATCGAGTCGACCAGGTGCACGAAGGCCTCGTAGCAGGAGAACCAGCCGTGCCGTCCGGTGAGCAGGTAGCCCTCGAGCCAGCCCTGGCAGGTGTGTTCGCTGAGGATCTCCATCACCCGGCCGTCCACCGCGAGGTGCTCGTCGGTAGGCAACACCTCCGCGTTCCAGGCCTTGTTCGTCACGTCGTACAGCGCGTCGAGCCGGTTTGAGGCCGTCTCGTCAGGTCCGAAGACGCGGAAGTTCCGCTGGGACTCGTTGGCGCGCATCACGTCGCGCAGATAGGTGCCGAGCACTCGGGTGGGCTCGTGCGGGCCGCTGCCGGGATGCGGTACGTCGACTGCGTACTCGGTGAGCCTCGGTAGTTCGAGGTCACGCGAGAGCAGGCCACCGTTCGCGTGCAGGTTGGAGCCCATCCGATGCTGACCTTCGGGAACCTGGTCAAGCAGTTGGGGAGTCGGCCGACCGGCTTCGTCGAAGAGTTCTTCCGGCCGGTAGCCGCGAAGCCAGTCCTCCAGCATCGCAAGGTGTTCTGGGGAGGTACGAACACCTGACAGCGGCACCTGGTGCGCACGCCACGTGCCCTCGACCTGAACTCCGTCGACCGTCCGCGGACCAGTCCAGCCCTTCGGCGTGCGCAGTACGATCATCGGCCAGGTCGGTCGGGGAGCATCCGGTTCGGCGTTGGCCTCGGCCTGGATCTCGGCGATCTCGTCGAGCACCTGGTCGAGCGTCGCCGCGAGAGCCTGGTGGACGAGTTCGGGATCGGAGCCGTCAACCAGGTACGGCCGGTAGCCGTAGCCCTCGAGGAGGCTGGTGAGCTCGGCGTCGCCGATCCGGGCGAGGATCGTCGGGTTGGCGATCTTGTAGCCGTTGAGGTGCAGGATCGGCAGCACGGCGCCGTCGGTCCGCGGGTCGATGAACTTGTTCGAATGCCAGGACGCCGCCAGCGGACCGGTCTCGGCTTCACCGTCACCGACCACGCACGCGACCACCAGATCCGGGTTGTCCAGGACGGCGCCGTACGCGTGGCTGAGGGAGTAGCCGAGTTCACCGCCCTCGTGGATGGAGCCGGGCAGCTCGGGAGCCACGTGACTCGGGATACCGCCGGGGAAGGAGAACTGGCGGAACAGGTGGTTCATCCCGTGCTCGTCCCGCGGTACGTCGGGGTAGGTGTCGCTGTAGCTGCCTTCGAGCCAGGTGTTCGCGGCGATCGCCGGACCACCGTGCCCGGGCCCGATCACGTACATCATGTTCAGGTCGCGTTGCTTGATCGCCCGGTTGAGGTGCGCGTAGAGCATGTTGAGGCCGGGGGTGGTGCCCCAGTGGCCCAGCAGTCTGGGCTTGATGTGCTCCGGCCGTAGCGGTTCGGTCAGCAGTGCGTTGCTCAGTAGGTAGATCTGTCCGACGGACAAGTAGTTCGCCGCACGCCAATAGGCGTCGAGATCCAGGACCTCGTCGGCCGTCAGCGGCTTGTCGGTGATCTGATGCATATTCGCTCCTCGGGATCGCCACGTGTTGTTCAACCCTGCCGGTCACGACAGCGGCGTTACCAGGGCCGAAGGTCCGTTCGGCCGGGCCGTAGGTCCGTTCTCACAGTGGATGCCATCGCCAAGAAGCTCCGCCGCATCCGGGGTCAACGCGGGTGAATGGTCCTGGTCCGCTCGATGGCGTAGACCGCGGCCTCGGTGCGCCGTTCCAGGTTCAGCTTGCGCAGGAGTCCCGACACGTAGTTCTTGACGGTTTTCTCGGCCAGGAACATGACCTGGGCGATCTGCCGGTTGGTCTTGCCCTCGGCGATCAGGTCGAGAATCCTGCGCTCCTGCTCGGTGAGCGACTTGTAGAGCGGGTCCTCGTCCTCGACCGGATTCCGCAGTCGTTCCAGCACGGCCATCGTCAGCGCCGGATCGAGCAGCGACTCACCGGTCGCCAGGCGTCGTACCGCGCCGACCAGGTCGGTTCCGCTGACCTGCTTGAGCAGGTAGCCGGCCGCTCCGGCCATGATCGCGGTGAACAACGCCTCGTCGTCGGAGAATGACGTGAGCATCAGGCAGGCCGGCGGGTTGTCCATGGCAGACCGGATGTCCCGGCAGACGGTGACGCCGTCGCCGTCCGGGAGCCTGACGTCCAGGACTGCCACGTCGGGTTGCAGAGCGGGGATCTGCACGGTCGCACCGGCGGCGGTCCCGGTATCACCGATGACCTCGATGTCGGGTTCACTCTCGAGCAGTTGGCGCAGTCCGAGCCGGACCACCTCGTGGTCGTCGAGCAGGAACACCTTGATCGTCATCCCGATTCCTCCGCATCCGTTCCACCCACGCCTCCCGGCGTGCGCCACCAAAGCCACCCGCATCGTCCGGGCGGTTCAAGCATCGCCAGCCGGCGACGACCAGCACAGTGGGCATGAGTCCCGCGGTTGAGGGACCTTCGGCAGTGTGGGGTCGGGACCCTGACCCCAGCCATCCACCCGACTTGCTGATCTGGATGGCGCAGACGGTGTCACATCGAGGCGCAGTCGCCTACTGGTGGTGACTGCGCCTCCTGGCTTGATGGCTGCCTCAGCGGGTGTCACTTGTGGTGGTGCCTGCCGAGGTGGCTGCGCGGCCGGCTTCCAGTCGTGCGACGGGGATCCGGAACGGTGAGCAGGACACGTAGTCCAGGCCGGCTGCCGCGAAGAAGTCGATGGAGTCCGGGTCGCCGCCGTGCTCGCCGCAAACCCCGATCAGCAGGTCCGGATTGGCATTCCGGCCCTCTTCCACAGCGAGCTGGACCAGTCGGCCGACGCCCGTGCGGTCCAGCGACTCGAACGGCGAGACAGCGAACACATCCGCGTCGAGGTAGCGGGGGAAGAAGGATGCCTCGACGTCGTCGCGACTGAAGGCCCAGGTCAGCTGGGTGAGGTCGTTCGTGCCGAAGGAGAAGAAGTCGGCGCAGCGGGCGATCGGACCTGCCTGGAGAGCTGCGCGGGGCACCTCGATCATGGTCCCGATGCGCGCTGGGACGGCGCCGCCGGTCTCCTCGGCAACCTTGGCCAGCACGCTCTCGATCTCATGCCGTACCAGGCGCATCTCCTGCTCACTTGCCACCAGCGGCACCATGATCTCGGGCCGGACCGTCCCGCCTTCCGCTGTCACGATCGCGGCCGCCTCCGCGATCGCGCGCGTCTGCATGGCGAAGAGTCCAGGAATGGCGATGCCGAGCCGAACTCCGCGCAGGCCGAGCATCGGGTTGCTCTCGTGCGTCCGGCGTACTGCGGCCAGCAGTCGTTCCGCCTCCTCATCGGGTCGGCCCGCTGCCCGGTCGAGGGCGACCTGGACGGACAACTCGGTGAAGTCGGGGAGGAACTCATGCAGTGGCGGGTCGATCAGCCGGACGGTCACCGGCAGGCCGTCCATCGCCTGGAAGATCCCGACGAAGTCAGCGCGCTGCAGCGGCAGCAGCTCGTCGAAAGCCGCCTCCTGCTCCGTCGGGCCCTCGGCCAGGATGAGCCGTTCGACCAGCCGCCGGCGATCGCCGAGGAACATGTGCTCGGTACGGCACAAACCGATGCCCTCGGCACCGAACCGACGTGCGCGTTGCGCATCCCCCGGAGTGTCCGCGTTGGCGTGCACACCGAGCGTACGGCGAACGTCCGCGTGCCGGAGCACACGGTCGACGGCGCGAACCAGGTCGTCCGCGTCGGCCAGAGCGACGCGGCCCTCGAAGTACTCGACCACCGGCGATGCGACGACGGGGACGTCGCCGCGGTACACGAAGCCCGTCAGCCCGTCCAGCGACAGCACGTCGCCTTCCTCGATGACCACATCGCCCGGTGCCACCGCGCGGCGTGCGACGGGATCGACGACCAGGCTGTCGACGCCGCAGACGCAGGTCTTACCCATGCCGCGGGCAACGACGGCGGCATGGGAGGTCTTCCCGCCGCGAGTGGTCAGGATCCCGGTGGACGCGACCATGCCCGGCAGATCGTCGGGGCTGGTCTCGCGCCGGACCAGGATCACATTTCGCCCCGAGCTCGCCAGCCGCTGAGCCGCCACCGAGTCGAAGGCCGCAACCCCCACCGCCGCGCCGGGCGAGGCGCCGACACCGCGTGCGATGACCGGGACGTCGTGCCGGCTGTCGAAGCGCGGGAACATCAGCCGACCGAGCTGGTCGCCGGTGACACGCATGAGTGCGTCGTCGAGCGTGATGACGCCTTCGTCGACGAGCTGGACGGCGATGCGGAACGCGGCCGCGGCGGTGCGCTTTCCCACCCGCGTCTGCAGGATCCACAGCCGGCCGTGCTCGATGGTGAACTCGATGTCGCACAGGTCGCGGTAGTGCTGCTCGAGCGTCGCCATGGCCGTCAGCAGTTGCGCGTAGCTGCGCGGGTCGATCGACTCCAGCTCGGCGAGGGGGACGGTGTTGCGGACGCCGGCCACGACATCCTCGCCCTGGGCATCCTGGAGGTAGTCGCCGTAGACGCCAGGCTCTCCCGAGCCCGGATCGCGGGTGAAGGCCACGCCAGTGCCGCTGTCCAGGCCGCGGTTGCCGAAGACCATGCCCATCACGTTGACTGCAGTGCCGAGATCATCGGGGATGTGCTCCTGCCGCCGGTAGAGCGTGGCCCGCGGCGTTGCCCACGAGCGGAAGACCGCGCGTACGGCGAGGTCCAGCTGCTCCAGCGGATCCTGTGGGAACGGGCGGCCGGAGTACTCGGCGATGACCTCCTGCAGCGCGCCGCAGGCTCGTTCGATGGCAGCGGCCGGCAGTTGCTCGGGCGTGCTGACGCCCCACTCGGCGTAGCCGGGTGAGAGGGCGGCTTGCAGCAGCTCGTCGGGTACTTCGAGCACGGTGCGGGCGTACATCTGCAGCAGCCGTCGATACGAGTCCCAAGCGAAGTGGTCGTCGCCGGAGCGTTTCGCCAGGCCCTGGACAGACTGGTCGTTCAGCCCGATGTCGAGGATCGTCTCCATCATCCCGGGCATCGAGAACTTCCCGCCGGATCGTACGGATACCAGCAGCGGGTCATCGGGATCACCCAGCTTCCGGCCGATCACTTGTTCCAGCCTGTTCAGGTGTTCGCCGATCTCCTGGCTCAGCCCAGTGGGTGCGTCTCCGGTGCTCAGGTAGGTCCGGCACGCCGTGGTCGCGATGGTGAAGCCAGGTGGGACCGGTAGCCCGAGCCGGGTCATCTCGGCAAGGTTGGCGCCCTTGCCTCCCAGCAGGTCCTTCAGGTCCTTGTTGCCCTCGGCAAAGTCGAAGACGTAGCGGTCGGTCTGCGGCATCGTGGTCATATGAGTTCCCTCCAGCTCCAGCCTGGTCGTGAACAGCCCGCGGGAGCAGGGCCGAAAGTCCTCGATCAGCCGGAGCCCTGGTCGATTGGCCGGCAGACGTAGCGTTCGATGAGTTCGAAGGGACCTTGGTGCACGGAGACCTCGTTGCGCCAGATGATGCGGTCGGGTTGTTCCACGTGCCAGAAGAGGCGGATGCGGACCGGCGCGTGGTCGTCGATGGTCTGGAAGGTCAGCAGATCTCCGTCGATCCAGCCACGGAGCACGTCGGTGTGCCCGTAGCAGTCGGCGATGGTGGCCCGGTACTCCTGGGCGGCCGGATCCCAGCCCGCCACCCAGTGCAACTGCCAGCGCAGCACGAAGGTGCCGTTCGGCAGGTACTGGTCCTGCTCGTAGTCGCCCATGATCCAGCGGCCGTCCTGGATGGATCGGTGATGTCCGTGACCCGTTGCTGTCATCCGGGGACTGCCCGGGCCCATGCCGCCGGCTCTGATCACGCCGTCCCAGCGCACGTCGCGGTGGAAGCGGGCAAGGGCGTCCATCTCGGCACCCGGGGTGATGGGCTTCGGTACGGTGTCGGTGAGCGTGCTCATGATTCCCATCCAGAACTAGTTGTGGGCAGCGATGTCGCGGCCGTCGAGGGCCGGCATGGCGATCAGGACCAGCGCCGCGGCGCCGCCGACCAGCCAGAGGTAGGCCGCGGGCAGCCCGGCTCCGAGTGGTCCGCCGGTCAGGGCCTGGTCGAAGGGGGACAGCGGTCGCCACGGCTCGACAGCGTCGACCATGAGCCCGGCCGCATACAGCACGTAGGCGGCTGTGGCCGCCGCCGACGCGACACCGATGGCGGTCGACCTCCGGCCGAAGATCGCGCCGACGGCCAGGGCGAGAGCGCCGTACTCCGCGCCGAGCAGGGTCATGGCCAGTGAGCCGCTGGCCGCCTGGCCGGCACTGATGCCGACGTCGAAGACGAGACTCATGCTGGTGGTGGCGACGAACAAGGCCAGTCCGAGCGTGAACAGGCAGGTGAACAGCGCCAATGCCTTCTGCACCACGATCCTTGCACCGGTGATAGGCATGACCAGGAGCAGGTCGAGGGTCCCGTCCTCCTCCTCGCCCGCAACCGACTTCGCACCGTGCCCGATGCCATAGACCAGGAACAGCGCCGGAAGAAGCAAGGTGAACAGCTCGGCGTTCAGGAACCCCGGTCCGGTCGTCATCGACTGCAGATCGAAGAGCTTGCCGAGTTCCTCGGGGAGCTTGGAGTAGATCTCCTGCAGATCGGTCATCTCGCGCATCGACGGCCAGAGGGCGGACTCGAGGCCGACCAGGATCAGGATGGCCGCGGACCAGCCGGCCAGGCCTCGGCGCTGGTCGTACAGTGTCTTCCAGAACACGTTGCGGAACACCGAACTCAGCTCCTTGCTGTGTAGTAGTCGAGGAAGATCGCTTCCAGGTCGGCGTCGTGGCTGATCACGTTGATGATCTGGTGAGGTGCGGCGATCCGGAGCAGCTCGGCGGTTGAGCCGGCGACCTCCACCTGGACGGTGCCGCTGCCGTCCCAGTTGATCTCCTGGACACCAGCTGCCCGCTTGAGCTGGTCGACCGGCGGTGGGCCGGAGAAGGTCAGCTCCAGCCGGCGCAACGCCTGCTCTCGCAGCGCGTCGACGGACTGGGTGATGACCAGTTCACCGCTGCGGAGGATGGCGACTGTGTCGGCGACAGCCTCGACGTCCGACAGGATGTGCGAGGACAGGAAGACGGTCCGGCCGTCGGCCCGGGTCTCCCGCAGCAGGGCCAGGAACTCGCGCTGCATGATCGGGTCCAGACCTGAGGTCGGTTCGTCGAGGATCAGCAGTTCCGGCCGGTGCATGAACGCCTGGACGATGCCGAGCTTCTGCTTGTTGCCGTGGGACAGCGTCTTGAACCGCTTGCCCAGATCCAGCTCGAACCGCTTCGCCAGCCGTTCGACCTCGGACCAGTCGACGCCACCGCGCAGATGGGCCAGGTACCGCAGGTACTGGGCGCCGGTCAGGTCCGGATAGCCGACGAATTCACCCGGCAGGTAGCCGAGGTGACGCTGAACGTCCTCGCAGCGGTCGACCACGTCGTTGCCCAGCACTGTCGCGGTGCCCGAGGTGGGGGAGATGAGCCCAGCCAGGATCCGGATCGTGGTGGTCTTGCCCGCGCCGTTCGGACCCAGGTACCCGAACACGACGCCGCGGGGAACCTCCAGGTTCAGTTCGCGCAGGGCGCGATGCGATCGGTAGTTCTTCGACAGCCCCTCGGTCCTGATCGCGGCATCCATCACCGGCTCCTCTCGCGGGATCGTCACTGAGCCTCAGCCTGAACGTACGAGCGGGCACCCGCGGCAAACAGGGCCGAAGGTCCGGCGCTGGATGTCCCTCCGGCCCTGCCTGAGGAGGCCTCTCACAGGCTGAACTGGGGGTGGCCGGATAACCCCGAGTCCGAGAGGACGACCGAAGATGACCACGTCCGAGCACACCGAGCACGTTGCCGGTGGTGACCACCAGTTCGCGACCGGCACTACGGCCGCGGTCGCCGGGTGGGACACCCTCGCTGCTGACGGCTCCGTCGTACACATCCGTCCGGTGCGGGCGGATGACGAGCAGGCGCTCGACGAGCTCAACCACCGGGTCTCGGACCGCACGATCTACCTGCGGTTCTTCGCCCTGAGTCGCTATGCGGCCGACCAGCACACGCATCATCTGACGACTGCCGATCCACTGGACGGGCATGTCGCCCTGGTGGCCGAGGTCGACGGTGAGGTCGTCGGTGTGGCCAGCTACGAACCGATGCGCACGGACGAGGCGGAGATGGCCTTCCTGGTCGACGACGCGGTGCACGGACGCGGGATCGGCACGCTGCTGCTGGAGCAGTTGGCCGCCGTCGCCCGTGAACGGGGCATTCGCCATCTGCACGCGGACACACTCGCCGAGAACGGCCCCATGCTGCGGGTCTTCATGGATTCGGGCTTCACCGAGGTTCACCAACTGGGCAGTGGATTGGTCGAGTTGTCGATGGACACCGCCTACGCCGCTCGCACCCTGGACCGGATGGCCGAGCGGGAACGCGCCGCAGAGGAGCGCTCCTTGAAGCCGCTGCTCGCTCCACGCTCCGTGGCGGTGATCGGCGCCGGTCGCGAGGCCGGCGGGATCGGGCACGAGGTTCTGATGAATCTCGTCGATGGCGAGTTCACCGGGCACCTCTTCGCGGTCAATCCGCACGCGGACCGGATCGGTGAGACCCCCGCCTACCCGTCGATCGCGGACGTTCCGGGGCCGGTGGATCTGGCGGTCATCGCCGTTCCGTCCGCGGCCGTACCAGCGGTCGTGGAGGCCTGCGGTCTCGCGGGTGTGGGCGGCGCGGTGATCCTGACGTCGGGGTTCTCCGAACTCGGGGCTGATGGGCGGCAGGCCCAGCGCGACCTGCTGAAGCTTGCCCGGCGCCACAGCTTGAGGCTGATCGGCCCCAACTGTCTGGGCATCGTGAACACGGCACCGGAGATCAGGCTCGACGCCACTTTCGCCAACGTCCGTCCGTTGCCCGGTTCGCTCGCCCTGGCCGCGCAGTCGGGCGCCGTCGGGATCGCGGTGCTCGACCACGCCAGCCGTGCCGGGCTGGGCATCTCCGAGTTCGTCTCCCTGGGCAACAAAGTCGATGTCAGTGGCAACGACCTGCTGCTGCACTGGTGGCACGAACCGCACACCGACGTGATCGGTCTCTACCTGGAGTCGTTCGGCAATCCGCGCAAGTTCGGCCGGCTGGCCCGGCTGGTGGGACGGACCAAGCCAGTGCTGGTGGTGAAGGGTGGCAGGTCGAGCGGTGGCCGCCGGGCGGGTGCCTCGCACACCGCCGCGGCAGCGACTCCCGACACCGCCGTCGACGCGTTGTTCGCGCAGTCGGGGGTGCTGCGGATGGAGACCCTGGAAGAACTGGTCGACGCCGCGCGGGTTCTGTCCGGCCGCCCGCTCCCGCGCGGCGGCCGCCTGGCGATCGTCGGCAACGCGGGCGGCGCAGGAGTGCTGGCCGCAGACGCGGCCAGCGCGCTGGACATCGACGTACCGGAGTTCAGCGCGGTGACGGCGGCGGAGTTGACCGATGACACCGGAGCGGTGGGCGCGGGGAACCCGGTCGACCTCGGCGCCGCGGCGACGCCCGCCATCCTCGAGCACGCCATCCGCGTCATCCTCGAGAGCGGCGAGGCGGACGCCGTGCTGGTGACCTACGCGGCAACCCGCGCCGGTGATGTCGGCGAGACGTACGCCGCGATCGCCAGGGCTGCTGCGGACTCGACCATCCCCGTGGTGGTCACCTGCCTCGGTGCGCCGAACGCCGAGCCGCAGATCGTGCTCGCGGATGGCTCCGCGCTGCCGGTGTTTCCCTTCCCGGAGACAGCTGTCCGGGCGCTGGGCCACGCGATGAGGTACTCCGAGTGGCGCACTCGTCCCCAGGGAATCGTCCCGGCGATCTCCGGAGTCGACTTCGACGGCGCACGGGCGATCGTCCGGCACTTCCTGGCTCGGCAGAGTGACGACGGTTGGCTCGACGCGAAGCACGCCGAGCAACTCATGCAGTGCGCGGGGATAGCAGTGGTGCCGGCCTTGGCCGCTTCTGGTCTCGAAGCGGTACTGGCTGCCGGCGAGCGAGTCGGCTACCCGCTGGTCCTGAAGACCGCCGCACCCGGTGTTGTGCACAAGACGGATGTCGGCGGGGTCCGGATCGGCATCCCCGACGCGGAGGAGCTCGAGCAGGCCTATCGCGAGATCACGCTGGCAGTAGGCGACACCCACATGATCGTGCAGGCCATGGCGGCTCCCGGTGTGGAGCTGGTGGCGGGTCTGGTCCGCGATCCCCTCTTCGGTCCCGTTCTGATGACCGGCAGTGGCGGAGTTCTCACCGATCTGCTCGCCGATCGCCGCTGGCGCGGCCTTCCTCTGACGGACCTGGACGCGGGGGAGATGGTTCGTTCGCTGCGGTGTGCCCCGTTGCTCGCCGGCTATCGCGGAGCCGCCCCGGCCGACGAACCCGCGGTACTGGATGTCCTGCACCGGATCGCCTGGCTGGCCGAATCCGTCCCCGAGATCGCAGAGCTCGACATCAATCCGCTGATCGCCGCGCCGACCGGAGCTTTCGCGGTCGACGTCAAGGTCCACCTCACCCCCGCGACCGCCGAGCCGGACTGGTACTCCCGCCACCTTCGCTGATCCGCAGCACGACCAAGCCGGCGCAAGGCTGCCAGGGCGTGCTCGGCCCGCAGTTCCTGGATCACACCGACGGCGGTGTTCAGCGTGACCACCACGAGGATCACCGTGAGGTCGGTGAAGTCCCGCAGAGTCGCGGTGAGGACGGCTGCGCCGAGGAGCAGCAGGATCATCGGGTCCTTGAGTTGGGCGATGATTCGCACCAACGGGCCGGCCGGCGGAACCTCCGGGATCGCATTCGGTCCGTGCTGCTCGAGCGAGCTGACAGCCTGTGACTCCGACAGTCCGGAGCCGGCCCGCGCCATGGGCGCGGTGACGGTCACACCGTCACCTCGCTGTGCACGATGGCGACCGGGCAGGCAGTGTGGTGAAGCAGGCCGCGGGAGACCGACCCGAGACGCAGCGGAGTGAACTCCGAACGGCCGAGCCCGCCGACGACCACCAGGTCGGCGTACTCGGACTGCTTGGCGAGGACCTGCACCGGGTGGCCCGGGTCGTAGTGGGTCCGGAAGACGACGTCGGGGTGCTTGTCGGGCCAGCCCGCCAGGGCTTCGCCGACCAGCCTTCGAGCGTCGCGGTGCCAGGGGGCGTCGTCCGGGTCGGTCCACAGACCAGGCCGGGGGAACGACTCGGGCACGTCGGGTACGTGGATCAGCAGCAGTTCGGCCCCGCGCTCGGCGGCCGCCTCGAACGCGAAGCCGAGAGCTGCCTGGCCGGAAGGAGATCCGTCCACGCCCACCGCGACGAGTCCGAACTCGTGCTCGCCCGGCTTCCAGGTGTCCGGTACGACGACCAGCGCGGTCTGGGCGCAGGCGGCACAGACCTGCGAGACGGAGCCGACGACCAGTTCGGCGAACCCACCGGCGCCGCGCCGCCCGATCACCAGGAGTGCGGCGTCGGTGGATGCCGCCAGCAGGATCTCGGCGGGATGGCCGAGGCGGAGGTCCAGCGTCGCGTCGGTGAAGCCCAGCCGCTCGAGCTCGTCGGCCGCGTCCTCCAGGGCCTCGGTGCCGTCGTCAGGGCCGGAGGTGGCCGGCAGCGGATGAGTGGGCCGGGTCTCGTCGAGGACATGGATCGCGCGGATCGTCCAGCCGCGGCGTGCGGCGAGATCGACCGCCCAGTCGAGTGCGAGCAGGCCGTCCCGTGATTCGTCGATCCCGACCACGATCGTCGGGCGGTGTTGTGCGCACATGGCAGGAACCTCTCGCTAAGCAGTTCTCTGTCCAGTCCAGTCGCCGGTGCGGACGTGCCGCCAGGGTGCAACGACCCTCGCGGACCCGACGAAGGTCCCGCCCAGGAAGTGCGTTTCTGCCCTGCCCGGCGGCTGCCCGGTGACGGAGGGTCGAGGGGACAGAGAACTTCGAGCCATGGAGGTCGACCGACCATGAAGGCGCTTGTCTACAACGGACCCGGACAGCGGAGCTGGCGAGAGATGCCCGACCCGGTGATCCAGGACCCCGAGGACGCGATCGTGCGCGTCGATGCCGTCACCATCTGCGGCACAGACCTGCACATCCTGAAGGGCGACGTACCGACCGTCGAGCACGGCCGGATTCTCGGCCACGAGGCCGTCGGTACCATCACCGAGGTCGGTGACGGCGTCCGTGGCGTCACGCCCGGTGACCGGGTGCTGATCTCTTGCATCACCTCCTGCGGCCGGTGCGAGTACTGCCGGCAGGGCCGCTACGGTCAATGTCTCGGCGGCGGTGGCTGGATCCTCGGGCACCTGATCGACGGAACCCAGGCCGAGCAGGTCCGGGTGCCGTTCGCCGACCGGTCGGTCTACAAGTTGCCGGACAACGTGAGCAACGAGTCGGCGCTGTTGCTGGCCGACATCCTGCCGACGTCGTACGAGGTCGGCACCCTGGCCGGCCAGGTCTCACCGGGCGACACCGTCGTCATCGTCGGTGCCGGACCGATCGGACTCGCGGCGATCACGACCAGCAAGCTCTTCAGTCCGTCCAGCGTGATCGTGATCGACTCCGCTCCGGCGCGTCAGAAGGCTGCGCTGGATCACGGTGCGGATCTGGTGTTCGGGCCGGATGACGACGTCGTCGCCACGATCAAGGATCTGACCGGTGGTCTCGGCGCTGACGTGGCGATCGAGGCGGTCGGCGTGCCCGCGACCTTCGAGCTGTGCGCCCAGGTGATCCGGCCGTGTGGCCGGGTGGCGAACGTGGGTGTCCATGGTGCGCCGGCAACGCTGCACCTGGAGGAGCTCTGGATCAAGGATGTCACCATCACGACCGGTCTGGTGGACACCTCCACCACGCCCCGGCTGCTGTCGATGCTGGCCGCCGGCCGGCTGGCGATGCCGGGTCTGATCACCCACCGCTACGGCCTCGACGAGATGCAGGACGCGTACGACGTGTTCTCGCGGGCCGGCGAGACCGGCGCGTTGAAGGTGGCTCTGTTCAGCGACGAGTCCAAGGACCTCGAGGCCTGAGGCCATGCTGCCACCGACGCGGCGTGACCGTGACGAGCTGCTCCGGGCAGCCGTCGCGGCGCCCTCGATGCACAACACGCAGCCGTGGAGGTTCCGCTTCGACGGCTGCGTGATCGAGGTCCATCGTGACCGTGCGCGGGAGCTGCCCGCGGAGGATCCGGATCGCCGGATGCTCCACGTGTCCCTGGGTGCGGCCGTCTTCAACCTCCGGGTCGAGGCGGCCCACCTGGCTTACGGCAGCGAGGTGCGGAGCGTCCTCGATCGCGCGCGACCGGATCTGGTCGCGGAGGTCGAGCTCGTCGGGGCAGGGGCGGAGACCGAGGAGCTCTACCGGTTGGCGCCGTACTTGCAGGTGCGGCGGACGAACCGGCAGCCGTATCAGGATCGGCGAGTACCGGACGAGGTGCGGCGACTGCTCGACCTCAGCTCGAGGCTCGAAGGGGCCGAGCTGCAGTGGATCGGCGACCGCGCCCGGCTGAAATGGTTGTACCTGGCCACGAACGACGCGGATCTCGAGGATGATCGGAACGCCGCTCGTTCCGAGGAACGGAGGCTGTGGGTGGGTGGCGACCGGACGGTGGACGGGATCCCGTCGACCGCCCTGGGCCCGCGGGCCACGTCGCCGGACTCGCCGGCCAGGGAGATGGCAGCGACGCCGGCCGACTCGGGCCGGCCGATGGCGACGTTCGAGGAGGAGCCGCAGCTGGCCATCCTGGCGACTCGCCGGGATGGTCCGGCGGAGTGGTTGCGAGCCGGTCAGGCGATGCAGCGAGTGTTGCTGGAGGCAACGGCGAACGGACTGTCCACCTCGCTGCTCAACCAGGCCATCGAGCACGACACCTTGCGCTGGCTCGTCCACGATCCGCTCGGGAGCTGGACGCGCCCCCAATCTGTCATTCGCTTCGGGTACGGCCCGCCGGTCCCACCAACACCGCGGCGCCCGATCAGCGACGTGTTGTTGGGGTAGTCAGCCGATAAGGCTGCACGATCTCGGTGCGCCAGTTGTCGGGGTCCCCGATCGGCGGGTGGTGGTAGACCTCCCAGCCTTCGGTATCAGGAGAGGCGCCGCGCCGGCGGAGCCAGTCGCGGACCAGGTCGTGCGCGGTGCCGATCCGGTCGTACGGGCCGACGTACATCGTTACCGCGACAGGCCCGGCGAGGAGGCTGGAAGCCTGCACGAGGCCATCGGTCAGCACCCGCGTCGGCATCGGGAAACCGGCTTCGACCGCAATCAGGCCGGTGGTCGTCGAGTGGTACCGGGCGAACGGGAAGCCGTTCGGTGCGTTCCCGCGGAGGCGAAGGGCCTCGGCGATCTCGACCAGAGCGACGGGCAGCCAATCGGTCAGCTTCGTGGATTCAAGTACTGCGCGCCGAACGGCGGTGGGTTGTGCAGCGAGAGTCCGGGTCTCAATCAGGGCCGTGTGCATGAGTTCGTCTCCTCTGTCCGACGCTTCCAGCACACAGCCTCGGTCCGTCTCCCAGCAGGGCCAAAGGTCCCGACTCCTGAATCAGCCTGGCGGCCTAGGTCCGAAGGCCTCCACCCGAAGAGTCCTAGAGCCCTGGTTGGCTGCCTAGCCGGACAGTGACGCTGGAACTGTCGGACGAATGTGAGGGGACCGAGATGACACTGGCGAACCAGGCGCGCCCGGTCTTGGTCGCGACCGAGCAGGTGCTGACTGTCACCGGGCTGGAGAAGCGGTTCGGGGATCGGGTGGCAGTGGACGACGTCAGCTTCACGGTGGCGCCGGGCGAGACCTACGGCCTGCTCGGTCCCAACGGGGCGGGGAAGACCACCACGATCAGGCTGGTCTGCGGCCTCCTGCGGGCCGACCACGGCGGCTGCGTGATCGCCGGCCGGCCAGTCGGTCCGTCGGGGGTCGGGGCCGCTCGAGATCGTGCCCGCCGGTGTCCGCGCTCTCGGTCACGTCACGCCGCACGCTTGGGCTGTGGATGCCTGGATCACCGTGCTGTCCAAGGATGGGACCGTCGGCGACATCGCCGTACCGCTTTCCGTGCTCGTGCTCTTCGCGGCCGGGCTGCTGGTGGCTGCGTCCGCTCGGCTGCACCGCCGGCTTGTTGCCTGAGCGGTGCAGCGCAGCGGATCGGTCAGCGGACGATGGCCACCGGGCAGGGGGCGTGGTGCAGGACGTGCTGGCCGGTGGAGCCCAGCAGCAGGCCGGTGAAACCGCCCCGACCGCGTGAGCCCACCACTACCAGGTCCGCGCCTTCGGCGGCCTGCAGGAGCGCGCGGGCGGGGTGGCCCGGGACGAGCCGGACGTCGACCTCGGTGTCGGGATAGTCCGCGAGCGGTCCTGCGAGCGCTTCGGCGACCAGGAGCTCGGCCGCCTTCCGCACTTCGGCCTTGTCGAACACGAGCTCGCCCTTGCCGTGCTCGTAGGTCGAGAACGGGCTGCGCCAGGCGTGCACCACCACCAGGCGGGCGCCGAACGCCTCGGCCTGCTCGAACGCGAAGTCGGTCGCCCGCGCGGACACCTTCGAGCCGTCGACACCGAGGACCACGGTGGGTGTGGTGTGCGCGCTCGGCCGCGGGTCCGCAGGCACGATCACGACCGGGCTGTGCGCGTGGGCGCTGACCTGGACGGCTACCGAACCGAGGACGGCCCCGCTGAACCCGCCGAGGCCGCGGGTGCCCAGCACGACCAGCCGTGCCTGCGCCGTCTCCTCGATCAGGGATGCGGCCGGAGTGCCCTCGAGCAGCAGGGTCTGTACGTCGAGCCGGGGGTACTGCAGCCGGATGCCATCCGCCAACGCTTCGAGTCCGCGCTCACGTACGCTCCTGAGCGCCGCCAGTGGTACGACCTTTCCGGGCGAGGGGCGGCTCACGACCTCCAGCTCGAAGGCCTCGACGATTCGCAGCGGCGCGTGCTCGCGAACGGCTTCGGCCGTGGCCCAGCGCAACGCTGCGGTGCTTCCCTGCGAGCCGTCGTACCCGACGACTACCGGGGCGGTCTGTGACGACATGGTTCCTCCTCGGAGCTGGATGATCTACTCCGACTGTGTCTCCACGCCGCCACGCGGGGCAGGGCTGTTGGTCCCGTCGTCGCGGGCCCTTCGGGCCTCAGCGCGCCGGCCACTCCACGGTCCGGCCGGCGGCCAGAGATTTCGTCGTGCCGTGGCAGCGCACCCTGATCGGATCGGCGCTGCCGGCGTCGGCGGAGACGGCGAGACCGTCGGCCGAGACCCGCACGGTGAGGTGATGCCCGCGGTACCGCAGATTCATCCGCATCCGGCCCAGGCTGACCGGCCACCGTGGCGCGAATCTCAGCTCGTCACCGGACAGGGTGAGGCCGGTGAAGCATCGCTGGACCAGATCGACGCTGCCGGCCATCGCGGCCAGGTGGATCCCCTCCGCGGTCGTCCCGGTCTGAGCTGGATCGCCGGAATCGCTGTGCAGCGCTTGCGCCAGGAACTCCAGTGCCCGGTCGGCGTTGAGCGAGGTGAGACCCCAGGCATGGACGACGGCACTGAGCGAGGAGCCGTGGCAGGTGCGGGGGAGGTAGTACCTCACGGTCCGGCGGATCGTGTCGGCCCTGGTCGGATACCCGAGCGTGGCCAGCAGTTCGTACAGTTCCTGGCGAGGCAGCAGGTACAGCAACATCAGCACGTCGGCCTGCTTCGACACCTGGTAGGCCGTCACCGCAAGTCCCTCGGCCTCGAGGATCCGGTCCAGCCGCCGGAGATCGCCGTACTTGCGGCGGTAGCGGTCCCAGTCGAGTTCGTCGAGGTCGGCGTAGCCCTCGAACTGGCTGATCACGCCGTCGTGGAACGGTACGTACATCCGCCGGGTGAGCTCCTCCCACCGGCTCAGTTCCTGCGGCCGCAGCCCGATCGACTCGGTGAGCTCCGTCCGCCGCCGGCCGGGCAGTCGCTCGAGCACCTCGGCCGCACGGCGGAACAGCCACACCGCCATGACGTTGGTGTAGGCATTGTTGTCGATGCCCGCGTCGGGCCGCTCGGGATACCCGGTGTGGAATTCGTCGGGCCCGACGACTCCCTTGATCACATAGCGGTCCCGAGCCTGGTCGTAACTCGCGAGACCGGCGAAGAACCTGGCCACCTCGAGGATGACCTCGGCGCCGTGCTCGGCGAGGAACTCCTCGTCGCCGGTCGCCTCGACGTACTGCCACATGGTGTAGGCGACGGCCAGGCCCACATGGCGCTGCAGGTAGGTGGCGTCACGAGTCCAGCGTCCTGACAGCGGGTTCTGGTGCAGGGTCTGGCTCTCCTCGCGGCCGTCGCTGCCGGACTGCCACGGATACATGGCGCCGGGGAGGCCGGCCGCTGCGGCCGCCCGGCGCGCGGCCGGGAGGCGGCGGTGCCGATAACGCAGCAGTGCCCGGGTCAAGGCCGGCATCCGCAAGGTCAGAACGGGAAAGACGAACAGCTCGTCCCAGAAGACGTGGCCCCGATAAGCCTCTCCGTGCAGACCGCGGGCCGGTACGCCGGCGTCGGTGTCCGCGCTGTGCGGCGACACGGACTGCAGCAGATGGAACAGGTTCAGCCGCACTGCCGCCGGCGTGCCGTCGGCAGGTTCCTCCAGGTCGAGCGCGAATTTCCGCCACAGGTGGGACCAGGCGAGGACATGCGGCTCGAGAAGTCGGTCGAACGCGGGTAGGTCGGGCAGGGCGGCAAGGCATGCCTGAAGCGGTTCCGAGATCGCCACATCCCTCGACGTGTGGATGACCGCGACTTTGTCAGCACTGACGACGTCACCGGGTTGTACCGCGACAGCGACCTCGTGGTACGCCGTCGTGGCGTCGACCGAGTTCGTCCACCCGCCCTCACAAGGTGTTCCGTTGTGGAAGACGGCAGTGCGATTGGCGACCGCGATGCGCACGGACGATTGACTCGTCCTGGCGACCACAAGTGCGGTCGCTCCGTCTTGCGCGGCAGGCTCGATCTCCACGAGATGCCGGCCGGACAGCTTCTGGTACCGGTCGACGCCGCCGTTGGTGACCGAGCCGTCCACGCCGGTCCGGATCCGTAGTACTCCGGACCAGTTCTCGGCGGTGACGGCGAGGCTCTGAGCTGCCAGGTGGGCATCGGCCATGCTCACCAATCGTCGTTCGACCCCGGCAACGATGTTGCCCTGGGCAACGCGAAGGCGGAAACGCCGGGTCAGCACGCCGCGGCGCAGGTCGAGCTCCAGCTGGTGGTCGAGCACCTGCGAGTTGTCCGGGGTGAGCCACTCGCCGTCGTCGATCGCGACCTCGAGCGGCAGCCAGTCGGGGACGTTGACGAGACTCTCGTTCTCGACCGTGCGGCCGTCGATCCCGTCGCAGAGCCGGTTGTACAGGCCGGCGACATAGCTGCCCGGGTAGTGATGGTCACTGGCCCGGGAACCGGCCCAGGCGCCGCGGGTGGCGAAGTACCCGTTGCCGACCGTGCACAGAGCCTCGCGTCGGCGCTCGTCGGCCGGGTCGTAGTCGTCGAAGCGCAGCATCCACTCGTTCATCGGGCCGGCTCGCGGTCAGGGGTGACAGCGATCTCGGCGAGGTCTCGGACGACCAGGTCCGCTCCGTGCCCAGCGAGCCCGGCGGCTTGGCCCGAACGGTCCACCCCGATCACGAGGCCGAAACCACCGTTCCGGCCCGCCTCGACGCCGGCCGGCCCGATCTCCACCACGACCGTCCGCAACGGGGTGACCCCGAGGCGGTGTGCAGCGACCAGGGGCACCGCGGGATCCGGTTTCTCCGGGAGGCCCAGCTCCTCGGCGACGCGGCCGTCCACACGGATGTCGAAGAGATCCTGCAGGCCCGCGGCGATCAGAACCTCGGCAGCTGTGCTGCTCGCTGAGGTCACCGCGTACGTCAGGCCCGCGGCGGTGAGCCGATCGATCAGGGCGAGGGTTTCTGGGAAGGTATGCCTGCCGTCGTCGGTGACGACCGCGTCCAGGTCGAACACCACGGCGTCGTACCGGCCGGCATCGATCGTCGGACTTTCTCCGGATCCGGCGTCTGAGGGCCGGGCGTCGGATGTGCGAGCTATCGCGATCGCGGCGCCGACCAGGGCGGCGCCCCCGATCAGCAACGCGATCGGTGCGGCCGGCCGACCGGGGAACCACTGGGTGACCGCGATGGGCAGGATCTGCAGAGCACCGGCAATGCCGATCAGGATCAGCAGCAGGTCCCAGATCTGGACCGCGTAGATGAGCAAGCCGGCGATGGTGGCCAGGCCCAGCAGGATGCCGATGTCCTGCGGCAGCGTCAGGCCGATGCCCACGAGGAGACCGATGGATGCTGCCACCTGCGTCGGTCGGCGGGAGGGCACGATCTCGCTGTGCCCCAGCAGGAGCCACTCCAGCGCTGCGAACCAGACCGCCAGGCCGGGCCAGTACGGCTGTTCGAGGTGGGCACCGATCGCTCCCGCGCTGACCAGCGTCGCCGTGAGGAAGGCTAGTTGCAGTGCCGCAGCGCGCCCACTCCAGAGCCACAGCGCCGCGGAGTACAAGGCGGTGCCGACGCCGATGAGCAGGGTGGTGTCGATGGCGCGCCAGCCGAGTACCTCACCGCCGAGGAGTCCGAAGAACAGGCTTGCCGCGGCGGTCGAGAGCAGCCAGATCACTGTCCTCATCCGACGGCCCGCGGGCTTGTCGGTGGGTACTGCGAGCGCGGCGCAGAGCAGTACGGCGGCGGCCACGCCGGCGATGCCGAGCCGAGTGGTCTCGTGCAGGTCGGGCCAGTACCGCGCGGCGATCAGGCCCGCGCCGACCAGGACCACGACGCCGCCCAGGTACGCCAGCGTCTCGGTCACCAGGGCGGTTCGCCGGGCAGTCGGTGAAGGTCTCAGCGTCACCGGTCCAGGGGTCGGAGAGTTCTTCATGGTTCGACTCTGGTGGCCGTCGCGGATCCGCTCCAGGGCCCAAGGTCACCTCGCGCAGGGCCTGGATGCTCTCGGTCCACCGTCCCACGAGTTCGGGACCTTCGGCCCTGAACATCCGATGGGTCCCGCCCGATGCTGGAAGTGCAGAGGAGCCGACCGGCTCGCCGGGAACGGGACACCAGACAGTGGCCGAGGCCACGAGATCCGCCGTCATCAAGACGGAAGCCCGTTTCCCGGCGGGCCGGTCGTCCTCGACCCGGACCGAAGAGGCAGTGGTGAGAAGCGTTCGGGGACCCGCCACCAGCAGTGAACGAGAAGTCGCCCGCCTGTGTCACTCCCATTCCGCCAAGGTCTGCTGCCAGGGTCTCCGGGGGGTAGCCGCACCCATCATGGCGGGGAAGCCGATCCGGATGATCATCTGCGGCCGGGCGTTCCGGTCGACCAGGCTCTGAACGCGTGACCTCAGGTCGGCGTACTCCAGTGCTTGGTTGAGGAACGACGCGACCAGACCGTACGACGTCGCCGTCAGGAGCGCGTGTTGCAGTGCCATCCCCGCGCGCAGCCATTCGGACGGCCGGTTCTCCCCGGTGTTGAGGACCGCGATCCTCGGCTCGAGCTCGAAGACGCCGACACTGCGCTGCGGGTCGTCGAAGCCCGCGGAGAGGTCGCGGAACGCCGCCGGCTTGGCGGGAATCGGCCCGAGTGCACTCTCGGGCACCCCGTCCTCCAAGCGGTCGCCGCCGATCCAGCGGCCTCGCTCGGTCAGCCGGTCCTCGTCGTGCAGGTCGAGCTCGTCGGCCTCCCGCAGGATCTGTACCAAGTCCCTGGTGGAGCTGGGGTCCAGCCAGCACAGGTCGGCCCCCTCGGCCCGGGCCGCACTACTGATCAGTGACAGAACTCGCGCCTGGACATCGATCGCGACCATCGGTCCGCGATAGGTGTGCCGACGCCGCAGCTCGCCGTAGAGAGAGCCCAGCGGTGGCATCGGCGACTGTCGTACGCCCAGGAACACCCGGGCGACGATCTCGGGCCGATCGGGATCCGGACGGGTGGCGAAGGTGGTGTCGTGGCCGAGCATCGCCGCGGCCACCCGCAGGTTGAAGGTCGCCGCGCCGAGCCCGATCAGGATCATCCGGCCGGCCTGGTCCTCGGCGGGCAGGGAACGGTCCTCGTCGAGGATCACGTCCACGACCCGGCCGCTGACCTCGAAGCGCCATGGCTGGGTGTTGTGCATCGACGGCGCGGTGGCGGCGGAACTGACCAGGATGCCGACCTCGTCCGCGGTGAGCAGAGGTTCGCGATGAATTACCATGATCCGACTCTTTCCAGGTGCTGTGGCGCGACTGCGAGCCAGTCGAGCTCGGTGCTGATGCGGTCGACCAGAGCCTGCCTGGCATCGGCCTCGCCGTGAACGACGTACACGGTTTCGGGCGGCTCCGCGCTCGTCATCGGAGGTCCTTCTCGTACGCGTGGACGGCCGTGGTCAGCTGATCGGACTGCTCGGGCGTCAGCCGCGCCATCAGGCTCGGGATCTCGACCTCCTGGCCGAAGCGAAGGACCACCCGGCCCAGCGCGCGCAGGCCCGCGAGCGTCTCCGTTGCCTGGAGCTGGAGCTGAGCGGTCTGGCCGAAGCGGACCAGCTCCCTTCTGAGCTCATCGAGCCGATCGACGAGCTGATTGATCTCGTCGGCGACGATCGCGCTGTATTCGGTCAACGCCTCGGCCGCCCGGCTGTCCGGCATGGCGGGCAGCATCAGGGCACGCTCGGCGGTGATCCGGGGGAGAACCTGGCGGCGATAGGTCCCGATCGTGCGCTGTACGGTGAAGAGCAGTCTCTCCGGTTCGGTCCACCCCTCGGCCGTGCGCTCTTCCTCGAGAGCGGCAAGATCCTTCTCCCAGCGCGCGATCTCTGCCTGCAGGACACGGATGTCGGTCATCAGGGCTCCTCGGTCCGGGTGTGAACAACGGCCTCGACCGGGCGCCGCGGCGTCGTGGCGGTCACCGTGCTGTGTCCGAAGCGGATCACCATCTGGGCGAAACCCGGCTTGCCGGTGGTCTGCTGAACGGTCCGGCGAAGATCGTCGAACTCGAGCGGCTGGTTCAGGAAGGAGGCCTTCAGGCCATCGCGGGTCGCGGTCAGCAGGACCCGCTCGAGCGCGATGCCGGCGGCTACCTGGTCAGCCCGGGTGTCTCCACCGGTGGACAGCACGGCCAGCGCAGGTTCGGTCTCGAACCTGGTGGTGGGCCGGGTCTGATCCGCGGGCCGGGTGGCCATATCGCGTACCGGCGATGGATAGCTGCTGGATCGGGGCCCGAGCACAGAGCTCGGTATGCCGTCCGCCGTTCGATCGCCGCCCACCCAGTGGGCGCGTTCGGCGCGGCGGTGCCAGTCGCCGATCTCGCGGAGGTCGGTGTCGAGCAGCAGGTCCAGCACGGCCTTGACGCCGGGCGCCGGCAGCCAGCTGAGCTCGGCTCCCTCTGCCATCGCTGCCCGGCTCAAGCTGACCTGGTCGGCGCTGGTCAGCTGCACAGGCCGGAGCGGCTCGCGGCTGGTGTGCCGGCGGGGGATCTGAGTCGACAGGCCGAGAAGATCCTTGTCCGGGTCGTCAGTCGGCGCGAGGACGATACGCGCAACCAGGTCGGGGTCGTTCCGATCCGGCGCGAGGCCGAACCAGCTGGTGTAGCCCATCGAAGCGGCGGCGCAGCGCAGGTTGAGCGTCGCGGCACCGGTAGCGATTCGCATCGCCCGACCGGTGGGATCCTCGGCCGGCAACGAACGGGAGCCGTCCACGAACACGTCGATCACGTGACCGTTCACCTCGAAGCGCCACGGCTGTGTGTTGTGCATGCTCGGTGCCGCCACCGCGGCCTTGAGCAGGACATCGATCTCTTCCATGGACAGCTGGTCGTCGTTCATGGGGGGCCTCCTCGACCTGCTAGGGCGGCAACAGCTGCCGCACTCCCAGCCTCAGGGATCCGCCTCTGACCCGCAGCAGGCATCGGTCCCGATCACAGGGGCCGTTCGGCACCTCCGCACGTGACCACAGGCTCTGCCGCTCGGCTGCCTCGCGGCACCAGCATCAAGGTGACACCTCAAACGAAAGGAAAGACCATGACCACCACACCGCAGCGGCGCAACGTTCCGACTCCTGTGATGGAGCCCGACCGCGATCTGCAGCCGCGGATCAGCACGGCCGCCGGTCGTGCGCTGGCAGTTCTCCGGATCGCATACGGCCTGACGTTCCTGTGGGCCTTCGTGGACAAGGTGTTCGGTCTCGGCTACGCGACCCCGTCCGGCAAGGGCTGGATCGATGGCGGCGACCCGACGGCAGGATTCCTCGGCAAGGGAGCAGCCGGCCCGTTCGAGGACTTCTACCACTCCCTGGTCGGCGACTTCTGGGTCACCCCGCTGTTCATGATCGCGCTGGTCGGCATCGGCCTCGCCCTCACCTTCGGGATCGGGATGCGCATCGCGGCCGTCTCCGGCACCGTGCTCTACCTGATGATGTGGAGTGCCGTCCTGCCTCCGGAGAACAACCCGGTGCTCGACGACCACATCATCGGCGCCATCACCCTGATCACTCTCGCACTCGTTGCTGCCGGCAACGTCTGGGGATTCGGTCAGCAGTGGTCGCGGCTGTCCATCGTCCGTCAGTACCCCTGGCTGCGGTGACACCATGAGCAGAGAACCCGTCATCCACGTAGGCGTCGACGGCTCCTGGCGTGACACGGGTGCACTGGAGTGGGCTCTGCAGGAATCTCTGTTCCGCAGGGTCCCGCTCCGGGCGGTGCACGTGATCGAGGAGAAGCTGAGGCACTCGCCGTACTGGCAACCCACCGTCATCGATGACGCCGCCACGGACCTGGTCCAAGAGGTCCAGCAGAAGATGAAGAGCCAGGACGACCTCCTGGATCACGGCGCCGACCTGGTGGTCGGCCCACCGGCTACGACATTGACCGAGCTGGCCGCCAAGGGCGAGCTGCTGGTCGTCGGCCGGCGGGGGATGGGCAAGTTCAAGCGGCTGCTGATCGGTTCGACCTCGGAGGCCGCGGCGATCCAAGCCACGGTTCCCGTCGTCGTCGTGCCGGAGGGGTGGAAGTCCGGCGATCACTGCGGACCGGTCGTCGTCGCACTGGACGACTCGGGGGAGCCGGGCGCGGCGATCGAATTCGCGCTGACTGCGGCGACCGAACGGCACGCGCCGGTGCGAATGGTTCACGTGTGGGATCTGCCGTCCATCTACAGCTGGGACGCGATGAACGTCGCCGGCGTCAGCGACGAGTGGAACCAGACCGCACGGCGTCACTGCGACACGATCGCGGACCAGTGGCGGCAGAAGTACCCGGAGATCGAGATTGAGGTGGAGGTCAGACGCGGTCACCCGGTGGATGGCATCGTCGCGGCCGCGGAGTCGGCCGATGCGCAGCTCGTCGTGGTCGGCCACCGTCGGCGGCGGCATTTCGCCACCGCACTGCTCGGGTCGGTAGCCCGGGGGGTCTTGCAGCACGCGACCTGTCCGGTGACGGTCGTCCCAGTGTCGACGGACGATGCCTGATCAGCTGGAGGGCGCGTTGATGAGGGGCGCGCGCAACTCCAGCACGGTGCCGTGCGGCTGGTTGGGCTCCAGCCGCACGGCACCACCTAGTGCGGCCGCGCGTTCCTCCAGATTGCGCAGGCCGCTTCGCCGGTCCGTGGAGCTGATGCCGATCCCGTCGTCGGAGACGCGTGCGGTGACGTCCTGACCGGTGACCATCACCTCGACCTTGACGGTCGAGGCCTGGGCGTGGCGGACCACGTTCGACAACGATTCCCGGATCGCGGCCAGGATCTGCGGTCGCACGGAGGCCGGCACGGTGCTGTCGAGCGGACCGGTGCAGCTCAGCTCGGGACGGAATCCGAGCGCCGAGGTGTACTCCTCGACCAGCGCCTGGACGTCCGCCCGGAACGACTTCTTGTCGGGCTGGTGGTGCAGCTCGAAGATCGCCGCCCGCAGGTCGCGGATGGTGGCGTCGATGTCCTCGACCGCCCGGCTGATCCGCTGCTGAACCTCCGGCCGAACCATCCTGTGCATGCCCTGCAGCTGCAGACCGGTGGCGAACAGCCGCTGGATGACCAGGTCGTGCAGATCCCTGGCGATCCGGTCGCGATCCTCCAGCACCGCCAGCACGGATTGATCCCGCTGCGCTTGTGCGCGGTCCAGAGCCAGCGTCGCCTGGTTGGCGAACATCCGGACCAGGTCGGTCCCGACGGTCACTCCCAGAACGGTCCCCTGGGCCGCCGCCACCATCAGGATCCCGCCCGTACTGCGCGGCCCCGCGGGGAGCGGCGCGAGAATCGTGCGGCCCAGTTCCTCGAGCTCGGGCACATCGCTGAGCTGGCCGGTCTCTTTGGCGAGCTGTGCCAGGTTCTCGACCACCACCTGCTCGTCGCCGTTCAGGACGTCGCTCAGGATCGGCCAGTCGGCGGGAATCCGGCGGCCGATGTACTGCGTGAAGCCCGGCGGTCCGTCGATCACCTCGATGACGAGCTCGCCGTCGCCCAGCAGCAGGACGGCACCGAGAACCGAGCCGGACACCTCGCGTGCCCGGGTCGCGATGAGTTGCAGCGCCTGCTGGGGATCGAAGTCGGTCAGCATCAGCTGGGTGATCTCGGCGGTCACCTCGTGCCAGCGACGGCGGCGCTCGGTGTCGGCGTACAGCCGGGCGTTGTCGATCACGACGCCGGCCGCGGTCGCGAGTGCGGCCACGGTCCGTTCGTCGTCCTCGGTGAAAGCGGCGCCCTCCGCCTTCTCGGTCAGGTACAGGTTGCCGAAGGCATGGTCGCGGGTACGGATCGGAACACCGAGGAAGCTGCCCATCGGAGGGTGGTTGGGCGGGAAGCCGAACGATCGCGGGTGCTTGGCGAGATCGGTCAGCCGCAAGGGCGTCGGGTGGTCGATCAGCAGACCGAGGATGCCGTGACCTTCAGGGTACGGACCGATCGCGGCGATCTGCTCGGCGGTGACGCCATGGGTGATGAAGCGAACGAGCCGCTTGCCGTCGGGGCCGACCACTCCGAGAGCGCCGTAGCGCGCGCCGACCAGGTCACACGCGGCCGTGACGATGCGGTCGAGCGTGCTGTTCAGGTCCAGGTCGGCGCCGATGCCGATGACCGCGTCCAGCAGGGCGCGCAGACGCTCCTGGGAGTCCATGATCTCGTCGACCCGGCCGAGCAGCTCCTGCAGCAGGGCGTCGAGCCGGACTCTGGACAGCCCGTCGAACTCGAGGGCACCTTCGTCCCACGACCCTGCGTGATCCCCTGCTCGTCCATCCATGCGACCTACCGTACGGCGGCGATGAGCGGTTGGGAACTGGGCTTGATCGCTGGGAGTGACCAGCGTATTCGGGCCGCGGGCCGAAGGTCCCGTGGGCTGCTGTCGTCGGTCCTGTCTAGCGATGCCCGACGGCACTGACGCCGCGCCGCGGCCGCGCGAGACGCTCCAGGTAAGAGAACTGGAGGATCGACATGGGTACCTGGGCAAGGACTGGACCGGTGGTGGTCGAGGTCGACGGCAGCGCCGAAGCGCTCCACATCGTGGACTACGCCGCGCTGGAGGCGATCCGTTCGGGCGCCGAGCTGGTGATCGCCGCGCCGTATCAGGCGCACAGCTCGTTCAACGCGATGACGCCGGGCTACCAGCCGAAGCCTCCCGCGGAGTTCGCCGACGCGAGCCTCCGGGTGGCCGTCGCGCACGTGCGGCATCACTACGGCTACGGCTTGGCGGTCACGGCGGTGTCGGAGGAAGGGTCGCGGCTGAAGGTCCTGCCGCAGGTCGCCCGGCATGCTCGTCTTCTCGTGGTCGGCCGAAGCCGCACCCGGGGCCCGCACCGGCTCGTCGCCGCGCAGGGCAACATCTTCCTGACCGCACGAACCGGCTGCCCGGTGATCGTCGTCCCGCTGACCTGGAAACCATCCGTGATCGACCGAAGGGTTGCCGTAGGCATCGATGGGACGCCGCTGTCGCTGGAGGCGGTCGAGTTCGCCTTCCGGACCGCCGCGGACCGCGAGGGCGACCTGACCGTGGTGCACGCACAGCACGCACCGCGGCACGACCCGGACCGCGCCGGGGTCGAGAACTCCTGGGTCCGGCGGGCGGACCTGACCGTCTCCGAAACGCTGGCAGGCTGGACTGACGAATACCCCCAGGTCAAGGTGACTCGCTTCCTGACCGCCCGCCCGGTGGTGGAGGCGCTGGTGCACGAAGGCGCCGAGGTCGGCCTGGTCGTCCTTGGTGCCCGCGCTGGGCTGTTGCCGGTCGGCGATCCCGTCACGCGTCGTGCTGTTGCCGCGATGGCTTGTCCGGTCGCGATCGTGCCGCATCACGTGACCGCGAAGGAACGCGATCAGCGTGCTCGCCAGGTCCACCCTGCCACCGACGTCGTAGTACCGACGTACTGATCGCCCATGATCGCGCCTGGCCTCAACGGCCTGCGGAACTACCAGCCGAGCTGGCTACGTGCCGACGTGATCGCCGGCGTGACGGTGGCCGCCTACTTGGTTCCGCAGGCCATGGCTTATGCCCAGCTGGCGGGGCTGCCGGCGGTGACCGGTCTGTGGGCAGTCCTCGGGCCGCTGGCCGTGTACGCCGTGCTGGGGTCCTCCCGACTGTTGTCCGTCGGTCCTGAGTCCACGACGGCACTGATGACGGCCAGCACCGTCGGTGCGGTGGCCGGTGGAGATCCGAAGCGCTACGTGGTGCTGGCATCAGCGCTGGCGCTGATGGTGGGAGTCATCTGCCTCGTGGCCTGGCTGGTCAGGCTCGGGTTCCTCGCCGACCTCCTGTCGAGACCGGTGCTGGTCGGTTATCTCGCGGGCATCGCGGTGCTCATGATCGCCGGGCAACTCGGCCGGATGACCGGCACCGCTGTCGAAGGGGACAGCCCGCCTGCCGAGTTGCTGGACGCCGCTCGCCAGATCGGCTCCTGGCACCTGCCGACCGTCGTACTGTCAGCTGTCGTCCTCGCACTGTTGCTGGCATCGGCACACTGGAAACCACAACTTCCCGCACCGCTGCTGGTGATGGCGCTTGCGGCTGTGGTCACCGCTCTCGCCGGCCTGGACGATCACGGAGTTGCCGTGATCGGCACCGTTCCCTCAGGACTGCCGGCCCCGATGCTGCCCGGGGTCGGCCTCGCCGACCTTCGGATGCTCATCCTGCCGGCGTTGGGCGTGGCGCTCGTCGGTTACACCGACACAGTGCTGACTGGACGCGCCTTCGCCGCGAAGCATCAGGAGCGCATCGACGCAGACGCCGAACTCCTTGCCCTCGGCACTGCAAACCTCACCGCCGGAGCGCTCCAGGGATTTCCGGTCAGCAGCAGCGGCAGCCGGACGGCAGTGGCAGCGGCGGCCGGAGCGAAGAGCCAGGTGTACTCGCTGGTGACCCTCGCGATGGTGATCCTCACCCTGCTCGTCGCCGGCCCGTTGCTGTCGACGTTCCCGACCGCTGCCCTCGGTGCCCTGGTTGTCTACGCCGCTCTACGACTGGTGGATCTCGCCGAGTTCCGGCGGATCGGCCGGTTCCGCCGGAGCGAGTTGATCCTCGCCCTGGCAACTTGCGTCGGCGTCGTCACGCTTGGCGTTCTGTACGGCGTACTGGTGGCGGTGGCTCTCTCAGTCCTGGACCTGTTCCGCCGGGTGGCCCGCCCGCACGATGGGATCCTCGGCATCGTTCCAGGGATCGCCGGTATGCACGACGTGGACGACTATCCGGAGGCGCACCCGGTGCCGGGGCTCGTCGTCTATCGGTACGACTCGCCGCTCTTCTTCGCGAACGCCGAGGACTTCCGCCGCCGGGCGCTGGCGGCGGTCGACAGCTCGCCCGAGCCGGTCCGCTGGCTGCTGCTGAACACCGAGGCGAACGTCGAGGTCGACATCACCGCGGTGGACGCCCTGGACGCGTTGCGCGAAGAGCTCGCCGGGCGAGGGATCGTCCTCGCCCTGGCCAGGGTCAAGCAGGACCTTCGCGACGACCTCGTTGCCGCGGGCTTCCTCGAGCGCCTCGGCGATGACCGGGTCTACATGACGCTGCCGACCGCGGTAGAAGCCTTCCGGCAGGAATTCGGCCGGCAGGAGTCGGGCCAGTTGAAGGAGCAACCCTCGTGACCACCTTGCTGTTCGAGTTCGGTCTCGGCCACTTCGTCGAGAACAAGCCGTGGTCGGTGCTGCTGGCCGACTACGACATCACCAGCGGCCGGATCTGGCTGCTGATCCCGATCTGGGTCGCCATCGGCCCGACGGTGGTCCGCCGGTTGCGCGTCAGCCGGACCGAGTCCGCCGAATTCCATCACCAGACCTCCAAGGGGTAGTCATGTCCGAGAATGCACAGGCACTGGTCGTGTACGAGTCGATGTTCGGCAATACCGAGCAGGTGGCCGAGGCGATCGGCGAAGGGCTTCGATCGAAGGTCGAGGCGGAGGTGGTCAGGGTCGATCGGGCCCCCGAGGTGCTGCCCGACAGTCTCGATCTGCTCGTCGTCGGTGGGCCGACGCATGCCTTCAGCATGAGCCGTCCGGGCACGCGGGAAAGCGCATCGGCACAAGGGACAGTGGTGATGCCGAGCCAGGTCGGTATCCGCGAATGGCTCGACCGGTTGCTTCCCGACGACGGGACGGCGATCTTCGCGACCTTCGACACCCGCGTCACCAAAGTCCGGAAGCTGCCCGGCTCAGCGGCCAAGGCCGCCGCCAAGGTACTGCGCCGGCGAGGTGTCGGAGTGGTCGCGGAATCGGTCAGTTTCTACGTCGAGGACTCGGCGGGGCCGTTGAGTGAAGGCGAGCTCGATCGTGCTCGCGCCTGGGGTGCGAGTCTGGCGGCCCGCTTCGAACCCCGTGGGACGGGTTCGACCGACCCCGCAGTACAGCCGCGGAGGGCGACATGATGATGAACGGCGGGGGCCAGGACGCCCTGTGGATCTTCCTGGCCCTGTCCATCTGGTCCCTGGCAGTGGCGGCCGCACTCGCATTCGGCGTGCACCTCATCAGGTCCAGGCGACCTGCGGCCCGGCCACTGCCGTCACCGCTGGACATCCTGGAGCGACGGTACGCGACGGGAGAGATCGACCGCGAACAGTTCGACGACGCCCGCGCCCGCCTCCGCGAGCACGAACTCGATCTGTGACCTCCCGTTGAGCGGGTGGGGCGAGATCGCTTGCGGTGGATCCTCCCGCTCAGCCGCCGGAGCTCACCCCGCCCCTTTCCCGGCGGCCTGGTCGTGGGGGCGCTGGGCCCAGGGGACCAGGCGGCGTCCCTCCAATGTCTCGATGCCGAGGCGGATCAGGTAGCTGTCGTGCTGTGGCGCCCAAGGACGGAGCGGAAGCCCGTGCCTGAGCGACTCCGCCTCGTCGGGATCGATCACCGAGAGGTGCCCGGCGGCCGTCACGGTCCAGCCCAGATGCCTGTCCTCGTCCACCGCGTCCACCTCGAAGGCGACCACGTCACCGCGCTCGGCAGCGCGGTACTTGTCGCCGTCGGCCGTCGCGAAGATGAGCGAGTCTCCGTCCAGCACGAAGTTCACCAGCCGTACCGCGGGCAGCCCGCCCTTGGTGAAGACGAGACGACCGATCGGCACGGAAGAGAGCAGCTCCAGCGACTCGCCGTCGTCGAGGATCTGCAGCCCGCTGTGGTCGAAACGGCGCGGTGTGGGAGTCATCGCTCCCCCTTCCGAACGAAGTTGCGGTCTAGTCTGGGCTCCAGCACAGGCCGCGACCCCGGGAGCGACACGAGATGACGATCAAGGTGTTCTTGCTCGACGACCACGAGTTGGTCCGCCGTGGGTTGCGACAGCTGCTGGAGGACGAGCCGGACGTCGAAGTGGTCGGCGAAGCGGCGACAGCGGCGCACGCGATCGCGCGGATCCCCGCTCTGCGACCGAACGTGGCCGTGCTCGACGTGAGGTTGCCCGACGGCGATGGGATCACGGTCTGCCGGGACATCCGGTCGGCCATGGACGAGCCGCCCGCGTGCCTGATGCTGACGTCGTTCTCCGACGACGAGGCTCTGTTCACCTCGATCATGGCCGGCGCGTCCGGCTATCTGCTGAAGCAGGTGAGCGGTACCGACCTGGTCGGCGCCGTACGGCGGCTGGCGGCGGGGGAGTCGTTGCTCGACCCCGCGATGACGACCGCGGTACTGGAGCGGCTGCGGCATCCGGCCGAGGAGGACGACGACCCCCGGTACAAGTCGCTGACCGAGCAGGAACGCAAGATCCTCGACCTGATCGCCGAGGGCAAGACCAACCGGCAGATCGCGCAGCTCATGTTCCTGGCGGAGAAGACGGTGAAGAACTACGTGTCCGGGCTGCTCCGCAAGTTGGGGGTGGAGCGCCGCACCGAGGCGGCCGTCTACGCGGTCGAACGCACCAAGGGACGTCCGCCGCGCTGAGTGAGTCGTCATCAGATCTACCAGGCTTGCCGATCGGCTGGGTGATGCACCAGGGTCGAAGGTCCTGAGCCAGGCCGGACCTTCACCACGCGCGGATGCGGTGTCCACGGATCTGCTCCGGTGTGATCACGATGTAGACCTCACGCTCTCCGCCGGCCCACGGCTCGACGGTCAGTGCTTCGCGCAGCTTCTCTGACTCCTCGGGCCCGGCCTGCCTGGCCGTTCCTGAGATCAGGACGCTCCAGCCCTCGTGCATGCCTTCGTCGATCCGGTCGATCTCGAAGGCCACCGGGCCGGTGCCGTAACGCCCGATCGCCGTCGTCGGCGCAGTACGGAAGACCACTGAACCATCGTGGATCGCGAAGTTGACCGGTACGACGCTCAGCCGGCCGGCGAGCTCGAAGGCGACCCGCCCGACGCCACCAGCCTCGACCAGCTGCAGGCACTCCTGCTCCCGCATGTCGTCCAGGAGCGGGTGCAACGCGGCGCGGCCGTGGCCCGGAGGACGGCTCGGCTGCGACCCCAGCAGATCGCTGACGCTGGTGTCGAGCGCGTCAGCCAACCGGATCAGCGCACCCGCCGTCATCGCCACCGGCGCGCTCTCGACACGATCCAGGTAGGTCGGCTCCATCCGCGCCCGGGTCGCCACCTCCTCGCGACTCAGACCGAGCGCGCCACGGCGCCGCCGAACCCGTCGGGCCAGGTCACCGCCGGTCACGTCGGGACCCCTGCCGGTCCGCTCGTTCTCGATCATCATGGGTCGCCTCCGGGTGTGTGTACGCGGATACCCATCACACCGGATCGAGACCGTCCAGGAGCAGAGCCATCCGCCTCCAGCCACCGGGCCGAACGTCCCTCGGTCAGCGCAGACCGTCCTGCTCGTCGAGGTGGAGGGCGTCGGCGAGGTAGGCGGTGACGCGGTGCTCCCACTGGGCGGGGTGGGTGTCGAGCGCGGCCGTGTGCCCGGTGCCGGGGACGATCCACAGGTCGACCGTGGCGGGGGAGGCGGACTGGATGTAGTGGTTCGCGTGGCCCTCGTCGGCTCGGTCGCCACCGGCTATGAGCAGAACCGAGCGGGGCGCGGATGCCGCGACGGCGTCGCGCAGTGCGATCGGTTGATCAGCGGCGGTGAGGAGGTCGGTGATGCCGTAGGTCAGCCGGTCCATACCTTCCTGCAGTGTGCCGCGCCAGCCGAACTCGTCCGACAACCAGGCCTTGTCGGCGCTGACCCGGTTGGTCGCACCCTCGGCGACGACAGCCCGGATCCGCTGATCATGAGCAGCGGCGCCGATCGCCTCCTCACCTCCCATGGACAGACCGAGGGCGGCGATCAACTCGTCGTTCACGGCCGGCTGGGCCTGGAGGAAGGACACAGCCGCGCTGACGTCCTGGTCGCCGTACCAGCCGAAGTCCATCGCGCGGCCTTCGCTGCGACCGTGGCCCCGGGCATCGAAGAGGAGTACGCCGTACCCGTGGCGCGCCAGCACGACGGCATGCTCGAGGACGTTCGATCTGGTTGATCCCGCCCCGTGCAGCAGTACGACGGCGGCGCGGTTCCTCGACGGGATGTACCAACCGGCGAGGGCGAGCCCATCGGTAGTTGCGAACCTGACTTCGCTGAAGGGCAGGCCACGATCAGCCGGAGTGGTCGTCCCGACCGCTGTCGGTGGCACGTTCGTGGCAGCAACAGCCTGACCGAGCGACAGCAGCGCGATGACCAGAGCGGCCAGCAGAGCAGGTAGTACCAGGACACGGCGCCAGCTCCGGGTCGCTCGCACCAGGGTGGTGCCGCCGATGCCGACCGATACGAGACCGGTCGCCAGGACGGCGAGGCCCACGACCGTGACGGGATGAAGCCCGGCCTTGTCCAGATACGGCACGCCGACCCCGACTCCGACGGCAAGAAGGACGCAGCCGGCCGCGAACAGCAGACCGGCGCGCAGTACCAGCCTCCGAACACTGGCTTGCGCCATGGCAGGTCACCTCCGCAACTCATCACCAAGCTGTACTTCGAGGCCGGGACCGCGTAGGGCCGGAAGTCCCGAGTCGGCCGGACTGTGTGGGTCGGGACCTTCGGCCCTGCCGAGGGTGCGAGGGCGGCGGGAGCGTGGAGGGGAAGGGAAGGAGTTCGTCATGACACCTGTACGGATGTGGATCGGGCTGGTTCTGCTGGCCCTGGGTGTGATCGGGATCCTTGAAGCGACCGGGGTCGGCACCGGTGGGGTGGCCGATTGGTGGCCGATCGCCGTGATCGGGCTGGGCGTGGTGGCGATGTTCGGCCGGCGCCGGGTTTCCGTCGGACCGTTGATCATCGTCGCGTTCGGCTTCGTGCTGCTCGCGGACCAGCAGTCGTGGACGAACGACAATCTGTTCGGCCCTGCCCTGCTCGTCGTGCTGGGCCTGGCTGTGTTGTTCGGCCTGAGCCGCAGCTACAGCAATCCGCGCGACCGGGACAACAGTTCGTTCGCGATGTTCGGCGGCACGAAGGTGACAGATCGCTCCGAGCACCTGAAGAAGGCCGATGCGACAGCCGTGTTCGGCGGGGTCACCCTCGATCTGCGGGAGGCCCGGATCGACGACGCGGCGACGGTGGACGCCTTCGCGCTGTTCGGCGGCGTCGACATCCTGGTACCGCGTGGCTGGCGGGTCTCGATGACCGGTACGCCGTTCCTGGGCGGGTTCGACGACAAGACGCGGGCCGGCGGCTTCCTGCCACCTGACGCGCCGGTCCTCAACGTCGACGCGATCGCCATCTTCGGTGGGGTCACGGTGGCGAACGAGCCCACTGACGGCACCCAGCCGCAGGATCACGTCGGCCGGCGCACTGTCTGAGGATCGAGGAGAAGCCATGTTCCAGGTTCGAGTCCACGGGCGCGGCGGTCAGGGGGTGGTGACCACCGCCGAGCTCCTGTCAGTCGCCGCTTTCGCCGAAGGAGGACAGGCGCAGGCGTTCCCGACGTTCGGGTCCGAGCGCACCGGCGCGCCTGTCGTCGGCTTCTGCCGGATCGACGACCGTCCGATCCGGACCCACGAACCGGTTGCCCGTCCCGATGCCGTGATCATCCAGGACGCGACGCTGCTGCACCAGGTCGATGTCTTCGAAGGCCTGGATCCGGGCGGCTATCTGCTGATCAACACCTCGCGCAGTCTGACAGAGCTGGGCCTGGGGGCCTTCGTCCAGCAGTTGGGCTCGGACCGCGTCGTGACCGTGCCCGCCACCGAGCTCGCCTTGACGCACCTGGGTCGCCCACTGCCGGGCGCAGTACTGCTGGGAGCCTTCGCGGCGCTCACCGGTCAGGTACAGCTCACGTCCGTGCTGCGGGCCATCGAGGAACGATTCACCGGGACCGTTGCCGCTGGCAACGTCGCCGCGGCCACCGCGGCGTATCACCAGGTCCGTTCACAGATCGGAGAGCCGGCTCGTGCTCAAACAAATTGAAGGTTCGCGTGGGGTGGCGGAGGCGGTCGCGCTCTGCCGGCCCGAGGTGATCTGCGCCTATCCGATCTCGCCGCAGACCCACATCGTCGAGGCGCTCAGCTCGCTGGTGAAGTCCGGTGAGCTGGCGCCGTGCGAGTTCGTCAACGTGGAGTCGGAGTTCGCCGCGATGTCGGTGGCGATCGGTGCCTCCGCGACCGGCGCCCGCTCCTACACCGCGACAGCGAGTCAAGGTCTGCTCTACATGGCGGAGCCGCTCTACAACGCGTCCGGACTGGGCCTGCCGATCGTGATGACGGTGGCCAATCGTGCGATCGGAGCGCCGATCAACATCTGGAACGACCACAGCGACTCGATGTCGCAGCGTGACTCGGGCTGGATCCAGCTGTACGCCGAGACGAACCAGGAGGCGCTGGATCTCCACATCCAGGCGTTCAGGATCGCGGAGGAGCTGTCCTTGCCGGTGATGGTGTGCATGGACGGGTTCGTCCTCACCCACGCGGTCGAGCGGGTCGACGTACCGTCGGCGGAGCAGGTGGACGCGTTCCTGCCGCCGTACGAACCGCGGCAACTGCTCGATCCGGACGACCCGATCTCCATCGGCGCCATGGTGGGACCGGACGCGTTCACCGAGGTGCGTTATCTGGCCCACGACAAGCAGATGCAGGCCCTGGAGTTGATCCCCGCCGTCGCCGCGGGCTTCCGGGTGGCGTTCGGGCGCGAGTCCGGCGGACTGGTCCGTCCGTACCGGTGTGAAGACGCCGAGACCATCGTGGTTGCCCTCGGTTCGGTGCTCGGAACGATCAAGGACACCGTCGACGAACTGCGCGACGAGGGAGTGAAGATCGGCGCCCTGGGGTTGACCTCGTTCCGGCCCTTCCCCCTGGATGCGGTTCGTACTGCGCTGGCCGGCGCGCGGCGGGTCGTCGTACTGGAGCGGGCTCTCGCCGTCGGTATCGGCGGGATCGTGGCGGCCAACGTGAGGATGGCGCTGTCGGGTATCTCGCTGCACGGCTACACCGTCATCGCCGGTCTCGGCGGGCGGGCGATCACCAAGGCGTCGCTGCGGAGGCTCTTCGCCGATGCGGTCGCCGATCGGCTGGAACCGCTGACGTTCCTCGACCTCAACCGCGAGCTGGTCGAGCGCGAACTCCAGCGGACCAGGGCGACCCGTCGCTCGGGGCCTGCGGCAGAGAACCTGCTGCGCGACCTCGGCGCAGTCGGATCGCGGATCGGCTGAGAGGACAAGGCCATGACACAGCAACGCGTCAGGTTCTACCAGATCGGCAGCTACGCGGCCGGCAACCGACTGCTGGATCCCGATCAGGGTTCGGTCCAGGCAGACGCGCAGCGCACGAACTCGCTCAACTCCGGGCACCGCGCGTGCCAGGGTTGCGGTGAGGCGCTCGGCGCGAGGTATGCCCTCGACGCGGTGATGCGCGCCACCGGCAACCAGATGGTCGCGGTCAACGCGACCGGCTGCCTGGAGGTGTTCTCCACGCCGTACCCGGAGACAGCCTGGCAGGTGCCATGGCTGCACTCCCTCTTCGGCAACGCGCCCGCTGTCGCAACCGGTGTCGCCGCCGCGCTCAAGGCCAAGGGCCGTACCGGCGTACGGGTCGTCGGGCAGGGCGGTGACGGCGGCACGGTCGACATCGGCCTCGCCTGCTTGTCAGGGATGTTCGAGCGCAACGACGACGTGCTCTACATCTGCTACGACAACGGCGGCTACATGAACACCGGCGTCCAGCGCTCGGGAGCCACCCCACACGCTGCTGCGACCACGACCACCCCTGCGGTGGGTCCCGAGCCGGGCAACAACTTCGGTCAGGGCAAGAGCCTGCCGCTGATCGCGATGGCACACCGGATCCCGTACGTCGCGACCGCGACGGTGGCCGACCTTCGCGACCTGGAGTACAAGGCGAAACGCGCCATGGAGTTCCGCGGCGCGCGGTACCTGCATGTGCTGGTCCCGTGCCCGTTGGGCTGGCGGACCGCGTCGAACCAGACCATCCAGATCGCCCGCCTGGCCACCGAGACCGGCATCTTCCCGGTGTTCGAGGCCGAGGACGGCGAGGTGGTCGGTGTCTCGAAGATCCGCAGGCGCAGGCCGGTGTCCGACTATCTCGAGCCGCAGGGCCGGTACGCCCATCTGTTCGGCGCGGCGCCCCGTGAGGACGTCATCGCCAGGATCCAGGCCGAGGCCGACCGCAACGTCCGCAGTTTCGGCCTGGTCGACCCGCGGTGTCGATCGATGGAGGGGTGAGTTAGATGTCTGAGGCAAGCAAACATGGTCCGCTCCCGTTCGCGATCACGCTCGACGTCGGATCGAGTCTGGCGAACAAGACGGGTTCGTGGCGTACCGAGGTGCCGGCGTACGTCGACCGGTTGCCGCCGTGCAACGACGCCTGCCCTGCCGGCGAGAACATCCAGCAGTGGCTGCATCATGCCGAGGAGGCCGGTTACGAGGCCGCGTGGCGTCAGATCATGGCGGACAATCCGTTCCCCGCGATCATGGGCCGGGTCTGCTACCGGCCCTGTGAGACCGCCTGCAACCGGGCCACCCTGGACGAGGCCGTCGGCATCAACTCGGTCGAAAGGTTCCTGGGCGACGAGGCGATCAAGCAGGGTTGGACCGTGCCGGTGGAGGCCGAGCCGACCGGCAAGCAGGTGCTGGTCGTCGGCGCCGGGCCGTCGGGACTGGCCGTCGCCTATCACCTCACCCTGCTCGGGCATCAGGTCACTGTTCGCGACAGTTGCCCGGAGGCGGGCGGCATGATGCGGTACGGCATCCCGGCGTACCGGTTGCCACGCGACGTGGTCGATGCGGAGGTCCAGCGGATCGTCGACCTGGGCGTGCGGCTCGAGCTGGGCACCACCGTCACCGATCTCGAGGTCGCGCTGTCGTCCTTCGACGCTGTGTTCCTCGCTGTCGGCGCTCACGTCGGCCGGCGTGCAGACATCCCGGCCGGCGACTCCGCGCACATCCTCGACGCGGTGTCCGTCCTGGCGGGCCTCGAGGAAGGCGAGCAGCCACTGCTCGGCCGCCGGGTGGCTGTGTACGGCGGCGGCAACACCGCGCTGGACGTGGCCCGGACAGCACGTCGCCTCGGCGCCACCGACGCTGTGGTGGTCTACCGGCGGACCAGGGACCGGATGCCCGCGCACGACCTCGAGGTGAAGGAGGCTCTGGAGGAGGGCATCCGGATGCGCTGGCTGTCGACCATCGCCTACGCCGGGGCCGGACAGATCAAGATCGAGAAGATGAAGCTCGACGAAACAGGCTTCCCCCAGCCGACCGGAGAGTTCGAGGAACTCGCCGCCGACTCGGTCGTGCTCGCACTCGGCCAGCTGTCCGATCTCACCCTGGTCGAGAACCTCGAGGACGTGACGATCGCCGACGGTGTCGTACAGGTGGGCAAGGACCTGATGACCGGGCATCCAGGCTTGTTCGCCGGCGGCGACATGGTGCCGTCCGACCGCACAGTCACAGTCGCCATCGGTCACGGCAAGAAGGCGGCGCGCAGCATCGACGCCTGGCTCCGCGGTACTGCGGACGAGCGGGCCGCCCGTCATGAGCTCGCCACCTACGACCGGTTGAACACCTGGTACTACGCGGACGCGCCGGCCACCGTGCGGCCCAGACTGGATCTCGCTCGGCGGATCACCACCTTCGACGAGGTGACCGGTGGGCTGGATGCGTCGACGGCGTTGTTCGAGGCTCGGCGCTGCCTGTCGTGCGGCAACTGTCTCGAGTGCGACAACTGCTTCAGCGTGTGCCCCGACAACGCCGTGATCAAGCTCGGCCAGGGCCGGTACGAGATCGATCTCGACTTCTGCAAGGGCTGCGGATTGTGTGCGGCCGAGTGCCCGAGCGGCGCGATCGAGATGTTCCCCGAACGCCTCTGAAGGAGTCAGCCATGAAGCGATTACGTCCGATCGTCCTCGCCTGGAGCGTCATCCTCGGAATTGCCCTGGGGTTCGGTCTCTGCCGGAAGTACGGCGCCCGCGCCCGCGAGGGCAGCTCGGTCGCGCTGTTCGGGGAGACCAGAACCAAGGATGTCTCCCAGCATCTGACCAGGGCCGATGCGACGGCGGTGTTCGGCGCGGTCACTCTGGACCTGCGGGAGGCTCACATCGACGACGAGGCGACCGTCGACACCGTCGCTGTCTTCGGCGGCGTGGAGGTCCTGGTCCCGAAGCGATGGCGGCTGGCGCTGTCCGGCAAGCCGATCTTCGGCGGGTTCGACGACCGAACCCGCGGGGACAAGGTGCTGCCGGCCGATGCGCCGATCCTGAACGTGCACGGGCTGGCCGTCTTCGGTGGCGTCGTCGTGGCCAACGAGCCGGCCGAAGGTCCCCGGCGATCGAGGTAGCACGACCCTGCCCAAACGGCGATCGGCTTGGCATGGTGGGGGTGCCGGGAAATGCCGAATCGATGAGGGAGCTGACGTGATGCAGGAGTCGTCGAAGCGCGTCGTGGTGGGTGTCGACGGGACATCGGAGAGCCAGATCGCGCTGCGCTGGGCCGTCGAGGCGGCACGGGCCGGAGGGCTCGCAGTACGAGTGGTGCGTGCCTACCTGAACCAGGCGAGCGAATGGCCCGCGACTGCTGAGGGATCCATCCCCGAGCCACCCGTCGATCAGTACCAGGCGGAGCTGGATGCGGCGGTCGAATTCGTCCGCGACCGGCTCGGCTACCAGGCGGGATCCGGCTGGCTGGTGCACGAGGGTGCGGTCGACGCGATCCTCACGGAAGCGGCCGACGCTCAGATGGTGGTTGTCGGCACGAAGTTCGACAACAAGCTGACGGCAGCGGTACTGGGATCCGTCGCCAGCACCGTGACCGCCAAGGCGGCCTGCCCGGTAGTAGTCGTCCGCGGTGAAGCGAGGAACGGCCCGATCCTGGTCGGTATGGATGGTTCCGCGGACTCCGAGGATGCGGTCGCCTTTGCCTTCGAGCAGGCGGCTCGCCACGACGCACCGCTGACTGTGGCCTACTGCTGGCAGCCGCAGGAGCGGCATGACGCCCCGATCACGGAGATGCGCGCGCTGTTGCAGGACTGGTTGGTCGAGAACATCAGTACCTACGCGGACAAGTATCCGGGGGTGGCGGTGCGTACCAAGGTCATCGAAGGCCGCCCAGCCACGGCGTTGGCCGAGCTGACCGATGACACGTCGCTCCTGGTCGTCGGCTCACGCGGACGCGGCGGGGTGACCGGCCTGCTGCTCGGATCCGTCAGCCAAAGTCTGCTGCGGCACTCAAGATGCCCAGTGGCTGTGGTCCGCCGACAGGTATCTGCCGATTGATCGCCGCAGTGGGCATGACGGCCACCGGGCAGCTCGCCTGATGCAACACCGTCTGGCTCACGGAGCCGAGCAGTTGTCCCTCGAAACCACCGCAGCCACGTGCGCCGAGGACGATCAGTTGTGCTTCGGCGGATTGCCGTAGCAGTTCCTCGGCAGGCCTGCAGTCGTTGACGACCCGTAGTACTGCGTGGTGCCGCTCCGCATAGTCCGTGCCCAGCGCCAACGCCGCAGTACTGGCGGGGGAGCCGTCCTGGCCGACAACCACGGGACCACCGGCACGACGGCCGTGGTCGGGGCAGATCACAACGATCGGGCAGTAGGCGGCGGCTGCGAGATCGAGCGCTGTCGAGCAGGTCATCGTCCCGGGCGCTCCGGTCAGCCCTCTGCTGCCGATCACCAGCAGTTGAGCGTGCCGGGACTCCTCGATCATCACAGGCGTCAGGAAGCCTGGTATCCGGCCGGCCTCGACGTCCAGGTCCGGCTCGAGCTCCTGCGCGATCTCGCGGGATCGACTGATCACCAGGTCCGCGACCTCGGCCAGGCCGGGGTCGATCTCCCTTCGGCACCGCGGTACCGCGGCCAACGGCCAGGCGAAGGCATGGACGAGGCGCAGCGAAGTCCCCAGCGACGCGGCTTCAGCGGCCGCCCAGCTGATCGCTCGCTCGGCGGTCGCCGAGCCGTCGATGGCTACCACCACGGACCTGTTCGTCATTGCAGAGCCGCCTCTCGATCGTCGCCGCACTTCTACGGTCCGTCCGAGACGAACGGGGCCCCAGGGCCGAAAGTCCCTGCCTGGCCAGACTTCGGCCTCAGAACCGGGTGGCGTTCCTCGTGCTGCTGCGGCTCGACCGGATCGATGCGATCTGGAACTGGGTGCTAAGGAGTGTGTTCGACAGCTGAGATCGCACTGCTGATGTCGTTCGCCCAGTCAGCGATCCGCAACCACTCGCGGGAATCCGCGGCCAGGTTGCCCTGGGCGATGTGCTTGGCGAGGAAGCCCTTCGCGGTCTCCGGTTCGAGTCGTCCGGCGAACGTGGTCGCAGGAGTAGCGCCGATCTTCCGGGCAAGCCGTGCGACCTTCCGCGGCATCGCCTGAGCCTGGTCCTTGTCCGGTCCGACCGGGCCACTGTGGAACAACCACACCTGGCGGTCCCGCAGTTCGTGGACGTGCTTGCGGAGGAAGTCGACCGCCTCCGGACGCCAACGCCTCATGTAGATCGCACTTCCGACGATGACAACGTCGTACTTGGCAATGGGGCCAACCCCAGTGGCCTCGCAGACATCGACCTCGTGCCCGCCCCTGCGGAGCTCGGCGCCGATAGCAGTGGCGATGCCTGCGGTCGCCCCCGCCTTGGTGGCATAGACCACGAGAACCTTCCTGGTCATCAGAGATCTCCCTTGCGTTCTTTCGTCGGCGACCGCGAGGTGCGCCCGCCGGTCCCGCATCTCGAGCATGCCAGCGGTGGCCAGCTGATCCCTGCGCCTCAACCTCATCCTGGCTCACCCGTGTCGTGGTGGCGTGGCGGATCTCAGACCGTCCCCATTGATCGCACGATCGATCATTTCGACCGCCCAGACGACCAGGATCGAGGCCATGAAGACTCCCAACATCGCCTCCGCCGCGGCCGTCTCGGCGAGAGCCAGAGCCACCACTCCAAGCGCCAGGGACGTCGTAACCAAAGCAGTGAACCACCAGACCTTGTTCTGACGGTCGCCGCGCCACACCACCAGGAATGCCACAGTGGCGAGGACCAGGCCGACGGCCGACATTCCCCTTGCATCCTTGACGAAGGGCATCTCACCGTTGACGAGGTAGCCGACGTACGGGATGGCGACCAGGACGAGCAGAATGCTCGCGAAGACATCTCTTGTCCTCAATCTCATCAGACCCCACCTCCTCCTACCTCAAGCCTGCGATGACGTCACCGGGCTCGCTATGGACAGAGGTCCCGACCCAGCTGCCAAACGACCGTCGTCGAACTCACGCAAGATCAACCGCGCGTCCGTCGGCTCGATCGATCGTCCGCGCGAACACCTGCGTCAGACTGCGGGGGACGCGAGTGCGACGGCCACCCGGGCTGCGATGGCGGCGTTGTTGCGGGCTAGCGCGAGGTTCGCGGGGACGCTCTGCCCGTCTGTTTCCTTCTCGATCCGTTCGAGGACGTACGGCGTGACGGCTGGACCGGTGACCCCCGCACGAGCACTCGAGTCCAACGCGGCGGTGAGTACGGCGTTGATTCGCGACTCCGGGATCTCGTCGTCGACGGGGATCGGTACGGTCAGCAGGACTCCGGTGGCCGGCCGCGCGCGGAGGCGGAGAACGTCGCAGACCACTCGCTCGTCGTCGACTCGGTGAGGAATCGGCAAACCACTCGACCGCGTATAGAAGGCCGGGAACCAGTCGTGCTGCCAGCCGAGGACCGGGACGCCGACGGTCTCGAGGTACTCCAGTGTTCGCGGCAGGTCGAGGAACGCCTTGGCGCCGGCGCAGACGGTGATGACCGGGTGGTTGGCGATGGCGTCGAGGTCAGCCGAGATGTCCCCGCTGAGTTCTGATCCGCGATGGACGCCTCCGATGCCGCCGGTGGCGAAGACCGAGATGCCCGCTGCGTGGGCCAGCGCCACCGTGGCCGAGACCGTGGTCACGCCGACATCCCATCCTTGCGCTTGCGCCACCGACAGATCGCGCTCTGCGACCTTCCGCGTGCCCTGCAGCACTCTCTTCTCTTCGTCTGAGGAGAGGCCGACGTGTGGCCGGCCGTCGAGGATCGCGGCCACAGCCGGTGTGGCGCCCTGGTCGAGGACTGCTTGCTTGCAGAGTTCGAGTGCATCGGCGTTCGCGGGGGCGGGCAGCCCGAGAGTCGAGAAGATCGTCGACTCCAGCGCGACGACCGCACGACCTTCGGTCAGAGCTTGCGCCACGTCGTCGGACAGGATGGGCTTGGCACTCTCACTCACGAACAGCTCCGTTCTCGTCAGCGGTCATGGACACAGTCGCACCAGGTTCGGTGAGAACCCTGCCGGCAAGGCTATGGCCGGCTTCGATGAGAGCGACCGAAGACGCATCGATGGTGCGGATCGCGCCCTCGGCACGAGTGATGTCCGAGGCTTGGCGATTACTGCGTCAGACCTGGTTGGCGTGCGGGCAGGAGCCCGAGCTCCCACGCCCGGCGGACGGCCTCGTTGCGGCGTGATGCGCTCAGTTTGCGAAGGATGCTCCGGACGTGGCTGCGGACCGTGTTGACCGAGACGTACATGGTGGCGGCGATCTCCTCGGTGGTCAGCAGGTCGGCCAGGTACTCCAGGACCTCGTGCTCCTTGCATGTGAGGGGAACAACCCGAGCCACGTCGGCCGGCGCATGGCCCAGCTGATGACCTGAGCGTCCGATCGCTCGGTCGTGGGCGCGTAGGTGATCTGGTGCGCGGAGCCATGGGTGCCGCGTCACGAGCTCACCAGTGGGCTGGAGCAGCCGTTGTACCGACGGAGCCGCCTCTGTGAACGGACGGCGCAGTTGCTCGGGGGCAGCCAGCCGTAGGGCACGCTCCAGGCAGAGCCCGCCGCGGCCGGAGTCGCCGGTCCTGAGTGATTCCGCGGCTTGGACCAGCCAGCTGTCCACTTGCGTTTCGAGCGGGACGGTGCGGTGCGTGGCAGCTCGGGGCAGAGGGGGCTTTCGCTCGCCGGCCTCGATGGCAGCTCGCCGCAGTACCAGGAGCGATCCGACCTGGTCGCGTCCCGGGGAGTGCTCGATCACCTTGATGGCCTCGCGGGGCAGATGCTGCGCGACCAGCGTCTTGGCCTCGTCGACGATCAGGGACTGGTTGAGCCAGCCGTCGTGCCGGCTGCCGTAGCTGTTGCTCGCGGCCCGCAGTTCGGCACCGGCGAGGTCGGTCTCGCCTCCGCCCCGGAGCAGTCTGGCCCTGATCAGAGCCAGCGCGGCGGCGAGGACGTGGGCGTCGTGGGTCGGCGCTGCTTCAGCGGCGCGATGCACCAGATCCTGGGCCTCGGTCAGCTCACCCCGGTCGGTACTGATCCAGGCCTGCGCCACGATGGCCGACTGCGGCTCGTCGGGCTGCGCGCCTGATTCCGCCAGTGCGGTCGCGTGCGCGGCGAGCTCGGAGGCTCGTCGAAGGTGTCCCCAGACCGCCTCCACCAGGGCGGACATCCCCAGGAAATCGGCCAGCGCCTCGTGCACCCCCACCGTTTCTGCAATGGCGACGCCTTCGGTGAAGGCCGCCAGCGCGGCCGGGAAGTCTCCGCGCTGGAGCAGGACGCGGCCTTTGCACCCGGCCATGAGCAGCCTCAGGTCCGGGCGAGCGATGACCGGTTCCCCGGATGCTGCCCGCAGCGCGGCCTCGGCAGCCAGTACGGCGTCCAGCCCGGCGTTGACGTCCGTTCCGAGGCTCGCGCAGACCGCCTGCAGCACCGTGATCGCGAGCTCGGATGCCCGGGCCGGGGTGGAGACGTCATGGTCCAGCCAGTCGCGTGCTCTGCGGAGCTCCGACGTCGAGCGGGCGACGTCGAACTCGGCGAGCGCGCTGGTCGCTCTCACGATCGCGGCCTCGGCGCCCTCCAGGTCATCGGGCAGGCCGGCGAACAACGTTGTCAGCAGCCGGCGTTGGCGCCCGACCAGGAGTCCCGCGAAGTCGAGATCTTCCACCAGGTAGCGGGCTGCATCGCGCCACCGCCGAGCCGTGATGGCGTGCTGGATCGCCTCGAGCCGCTGACCGTTCTGCGCGAACCAGGTGGCTGCGGTGTGGTGCAGGGCCAGAGCGAGGGTCGGCCGCTCGAACAACAGTTGGGCGCGGAGGAACTCGCGGAACAGCGACTGGTAGCTGTAGGACTCATCGGTCCCGGGAATGGGTTGGATGAAAGAGTTGCCGTGGGCGATGAATTCCAGCGAGCGACGGTCACAGGGGCGCCCTGTCAGCGCTTTGGCCAGGGCCGGTCGGACCTCGTCCACGATGCAGGTCCGGAGCAGGAACTCCCGCAGTGCCGTCGGCTGTGCGTCGAGGACCTCCGACATGAGGTAGGCCGAGACGTTCCCGGTGTCGCCGCGGAATTCCCGGATGGCCCGTGCCGGGTCGGTCTTCCCGGCCAGGGTCAAGGCTGCGAACATCAGGCCCGCGGGCCAGCCGTCGGTCCGCTCCAGGAGCACTGCGAGATCCGTGGGCGCCAGGTCGAGGTTCTGCAGCCGCATCAGCTCGCCGGCCTCTTCCGTCGTGAAGACCAGATCGGCAGCGCGAATCTCGGCAACGGTGCCCGCCAGCCGGTAGAGGTGCAGGGGGACAGGTGGGTCCGATCTCGTCAGGAGCACGATGCGTACTCGTCCTGCGTTGCCGTGGACGAGGCGATGGAGGGTCTGCCCGAACGCAGGGGTGACCGTGAGATCGCCGCAGTCGACCACGAGGACCAGCTGCTGCTGCTCGACCACGGCCAGATGCGTGGGAGTCGGTTGTCCTGGTTGGTCTTCGGGTGCGAACAGCACCGGTTCGTCGGACAGGGTTGCGCTCCTGCGATGCAGGCCGTCGACGACGGATTCCAGCAGGGCCGCAGGCTGATCGGTGGTGGCGTTCAGCGCGATCCAGCTGATCAGGTCCGGGCCCTTGGACAGCGCTTCCCACGACTCCAGCAGCATCGTCTTGCCGAATCCCGCCGGCGCACTGACCACGGTGAGCGGCCGCTGAACCCCCTGACTGACAAGCTCGATAAGACGTCGCCGCAACACTGTTCCTGGTGGGATCGGCGAGATCCGGGCTGCGGATCCCAGCAGACCTTCTTCGACCGGTACCCACGGTCTACTACGTTCTGGTTCCACTCCTCTTGCTTGCGGATCGCCTGGCACGTGCCCTCCTAGCGACGCGGCGACACCGATCGCTTCGGGGAGGGGCCAACAGTGAAGCCGCACTAAGACGACACCACGGATTCGCCATTAAGACCAGTGTTCCCATCCGATAGCCAGACATTTCGAGACGGTGCGACCTCGATATGTCCAGCCGGCCCGGATCGTGCCAGGCAGTTCACCCCACCGGGATGAAGCCGCGTCACGTCGTCCTTGCGACCGTCGACGCACACGTTGGGACGGAGTGGGTTCGATGGTCGATACGACGTACGAGCTGCGCGTGGCGGGCGCCGTACCGGAGCAAGACCTTCGAGACTTGCACGTCGTGACACTGGCGGTCGATCAGGTGAACACCATCGTCTACGGCATCCCGGATCAGTCGGCCCTCTATGGCCTGCTGTCACGACTCCGGGCCCTGGGCATCGAAGTCGTCGAGATTCGCCGAGTTCCGGACGCGACGACGTCGGCACCGACCGAATGGATCGCCGTCGAGCCTGAACCGGGAAACGATGAGAGCAAGTGAGCGAGCGACTGATGATGATCGAAGAGGTGCGCCAGCTCGATCGCGCCTATGTGGCCTCCTCGGTCCGTCTCGCGGATGGTGTCGTCGCCGCTCTCGGATGGGCGCTCGCCCGGGCTCAGGGGCAGTGGGCCGGGGTGAATCTGAGCGTGGGGACGGTCCGCGTCGTCCCCGGTCCGGTTGTCATCTGTACGCCGGATCTGAAGTCCTTGGCGGAGGCGGAGGAGATCAGGCAGGCGACAGCCATCGTCGTGGTCGGCGCGCACCCCGGCCTGAAGGCCTGGATCAGCGCGTTCCGGCCCGAGCGGCTCGCGGGCGCTGTCATCCCCGTGCCGGACCGAGTCGTCGATGATCCCGACGTCTGGGCAGCCATGGAGACATTCACCGACCTGATCAACAGCGGTACCGGCCTGACGCACCCCTGCGACCGGTCCCTGGTGACCGATGGGCTCCTGGAGTTGCGCCGAGCAGGACACACCTTCGACCCCGACGAGCTGATGGCTGCCGCCTTCAGGCTCAACTGGCGCGGCACCGCCGCCTGGGACCTACGAGTCTTGGCTTCGGAACTCGATGCCGGGGAGCGAAGTAGGCGAAGTAGGGCAGCTACAGCCCCAACCTCGTAGAACGTCTGGACGCAGCATGGCCCTGGCCGAGGCCGGCCGGTTTCATCCCGGATGGGTGAGGCCAGAGGCTGCCGGTTCGGTGCATCCTGACGCTCTGGGCTCGGAGTAGGGGACTGAGAACGTGAGTGAGACGACGCGGTCAGATGGCACTGATGGGACTGGTCCCGACACCTCCCGCGGCATGAGACGGCGCGTCCGGTCGTGGTGTATCTATCTGGCCACCGCGGCCGGACTCTTCTGCGCGATCACCACCTGGGGTCTGCAGTGGGCTCTCACCAGCGTGAGCCTTGTTGCAGTGTCGGCGGCTCTTGTCGCCGCCACGGTCTGGGCAGAGGACGGGCGGCGCGCGGTGCCGAGGATTGCTCGTGTCGCGTTCGCGGCCGGGCTGATCGCACCTGCGGCCTTGGGTCTGGTCGTGGTCTGCAAGCTGGCCGGCGTCCTGGTCGTGCTGATGTTGGCTGGGACCACGCCTGCTCTCACGTCGCTCGTTCGGGCTCGACGGCTCGCGCGGGGCAGTCTTCCCGTGGTACAGCCGGAGTCGTCGGCGACACCTGACCTGCCCGCACCGTGGGGCCAACCCTCTCTGAAAAGCTCTTCGGCGGAGCCGGTGCGGGAGCTCAGTTCTCTCGACGATGACGCCTTGTGCCTGGCGTGGCGCCGGAGCTTCCTCCTGCTGGAGGAGGCCCGGTCGGCGGCAGCGCGCCTCTCCATCGTCGAACAGCGGCAGAAGTACCTCGACGAGCTCCAGCAGCGATCTCCGGAGGGAATCGCCGCCTGGCTGGCGTCCGGCGCACGAGCATCCGGCAACCCATTTCCCTACCTGGCCGACCGCCAGCGCCGCCAACCCGGCTGACCCAGGGGCCACTACCTCCCGAGAGTTATCTGCTCGACGTACCTCATTCGCAGCAGTGTCCACCTGGTGCGCCGGTGGATTCGTCGCACGGTGCGGCGCCCGGTCTGGTCCATTGCGGGACGGGGCGGCCGTCTTTCTCCCACCAGGTGCCGGTCCGATCCTGCGGCCAGCCGGCCGGTGAGTCCTCCCAGTCCTCTTGACGGCCGTAGACCGTCAGATCGAGCAGGTGGGCCTGCAGCATCGCCGTTTCGACGCCGCGACCGATCGTCTCGTTGGTGAGGAACACCCGGTCGCCGTCACGCAGGTAGCAGGCGAGGTAGCCCGGTTCGTCGATCAGCCCGGCGCCGACGCCGCGATCTTCAACCCCGAGCATCGAGTACCACGGCAAGGTGTAGCCCATGAACTCGCGGAACGGCGCGATCTCCTCCCACGGCCCCTCGCAGAAGACCGCGAAGGACACCCCGCGATGGTTCAGGTAGCTGACGTCGTGCACGTCGACGATGCTCGCGGTGCAGCCCTCGCACTGGCCTTCGATTCCCGCGCCGTGGTGCCACATGTGCTTGTACGCGATGAGTTGGTCGCGGCCGTCGAAAACGTCCAGGAACGATACCGGCCCGTTCTGGCCGACCAGCGTGGCCGAGGCGTCGACCTCGGCCATCGGTAGCCGGCGCCGGGCCGCCGCGATCGCGTCTCCCTCACGGGTGTGGGCCTTCTCCCGGGCGAGGAGGGCCCGGCGTTCACGGCTCCAGGTCTCACGGTCGACGATCGGCGGCGATGCGGTCGCTCCGGTCATGGGTTCTCCTCGTCGGTCTGAGCCGGTGCAGGCTCGCTGGGTGTTATGAATATCGACGAGCGACCCGGCGAATCGTCATCGCACTTTCTTCGCGACGGCGTCCGGTACGGCGTAGGTACGGTGACGACCACCATGATCCGGGAGGACCTGAACGCATGACGAGCACCGCGGACGAGGTGTGGTTCCGGGACGCGTTCGAGGAGCACCGGCGTCCGTTGCATGCGCACTGCTACCGGCTCGCCGGGAACGTCGCGGACGCGGACGACCTGGTCCAGGAGACCTTCCTGCGCGGCTGGCGCTCCCGTACGCAGTACGAGGGCAGGGCATCGATCAGGACCTGGCTCTACCGGATCGCCACCAATGTCTACCTCGATACCCGCAAGGCTGCGGCGCGACGGACAGTACCGGTCGGTGACCCGATGGAGTGGTGCACCGATATCGGCCCCTATCCCGACGCGCTGCTGGGCGAGGACCCGCCATCAGAGCTGGTGGCACGGGAGACCGTCGAACTCGCGCTGATCGCCGCGCTGATGTATCTGCCGCCACGACAGCGGGCGGCGTTCGTACTGCGTGACGTCTCCGGCTGGACACCGGCCGAGATCGCCGACGGTCTCGGCCTCGAGGTGCCTGCCGTGAACAGCCTGATCCAGCGTGCCCGGAAGACCCTTCGTCACTATGCGCCAGGTGATTCCCGTGAATGGCGCAGGCCGGTGCTGACCAGCGAGGACGAGGAAATCCTCCGTCGCTTTGCCGCGGCTACCGATCCCACGAGCTTCCGGGAGTTGCTGGCCGAAGACGTGCGCATCACCATGCCGCCGGACCCACCGGTCGCCGGGATCGACGCAGCGGCCGAATTCCTGGGGAGGCCTCTGGACTGGCGCACGTTCCCGTCCGCTGCCAACGGCCGGCCCGCCCTGATCTGCTATCTCCGTCGCCCCGGCACCGATCGGTACGAGGCGTTGGTCGTCGACGTCCTCACGATCGAGAACGGCAGGATCGTAGAGAGCAACGCCTTCGTCGGAGCCCACCACGTCGCCGCGTTCGGCCTCCCCGCCGGCATCGAACAGCACGAAGCCCTGATCCGGCCATCGTCAGGACAGTAGTGGGCGGACCTCCTGGCCGAGGAAGTGGGCAAACGCGTCGAAATCCGGCTCGTCTCGGCAGGGCCGGACAGCGACCGCGGTCACCCCGCGGCGAGCGATCTCGCCCCGGCCACTCCGGCCTGCTCCATCCAGGTCTGGACGCCGTGCCCGATGCCGGCCACGAACCGCCCCGGGAACAACCGGTCGATCGTGGCTATCTCCATCGCCGCTTGGGTGACGTTGCGCAGCGGAACAGGCAGCAGACCGATCCCGACCCGAACACGCTCGGTCACGGACAGTGCTGTCACGCCTCACCGCCTCCGGAGGCATGGTCGGATGAAACACCAGGCCGAGCCGCAACCGAAGCGCCATTCCGCGAGGCTAGCGGCCACCTCGGACATTCCTCGGCGCGGTTTCACCCCGCAGGGGGGAGGCCGGACGCTGCCGGTTCGGTGCATCCTGACGCTCTGAGCTCGGAGTAGGGATTGAGAACGTGAGTGAGACGACGCGGTCAGATGGCAATGATGGGACTGATCCCGATACCTCCCGCGTGAGCCGACGCGTGCGGTCGTGGTGTATCTATCTGGCCACCGCGGCCGGACTCTTCTGCGTGATCACCAACTGGGGTCTGCAGTGGGCTCTCACCAGCATGATCTTTGTCGCCGTGTCGGCAGCCATTGTCGCCACCTCCATCTGGGCAGAGGAGGGGCGGCGCGCGGTGCGCAGGATCGCTCGTGTCGCGCTCGCCGCCGGGCTGATCGCACCGGCCGCCGTGGGCCTGGTCGTGGTCTGCCAACTGGCCGGCGTCCTGGTCGTGCTGATGCTGGTTGGGACCACGCCTGCTCTCACGTCGCTCGTTCGGGCTCGACGGCTCGCTCGGGACAACCGTCCCGGGGTAGAGCCGCAGTCGGCGATACCTGACCTCTCTGAACCGTCGGGCCAGCCCTCCCCGAACAGCTCTGCGGCGGCGCCGATGGGAGAGCTCAAGTCTCTCGACGATGACGCCTTGTGTCTCGCGTGGCGCCGGAGCTTCCTCCTGCTGGAGGAGGCTCGGTCGGCGGTGGAGCGCCTCTCGATCGTCGAGCAGCGGCAGAAGTACCTCGACGAGCTCCATCAGCGATCTCCGGAGGGAGTCGCTGCCTGGCTGGCGTCGGGCGCACGAGCATCCGGCAACCCATTTCCCTATCTGACCGACCACCAACGGCGCCAGGCCGGCTGAGTCGGGGGACTGCCTACCGCGCCGTTGACGACCGGTACGAGCGGTTGGAGTATCGGCGGACCGGGAACTCCGGGCTCGACCTGCCTGCGTTGTCGCTGGGGCTGTGGCAGAAGTTCGGCACCGACTACCCGTTCGAGACGCAGCGCGAGATCCTGCTGCACGCCTTCGACCTGGGCGTCACGCACTTCGACAACGCCAATCGGTACGGTCCTCCGCGCCGGGGCGCGGAGAAGGTCTTCGGACGCGTACTGCGCTCGGACCTGGCGCCCTACCGCGACGAGCTGATCCTGACGACCAAGGCCGGCAACCCGATCGGTCCGAGCCCTTACCTGAAAGGTGGTTCGCGCAAGTCGCTGCTGGTCTCACTCGAGCACAGCCTGCGCGACCTCGGCACCGACTACGTCGACATCTTCTACCACCACCGACCTGACCTCTCCACCCCGGTGGAGGAGACGGTCGGCGCGCTGGTGAGCGCGGTCCAGAAGGCAAGGCTCTGTACGTCGGCGTGTCCAACTATCCGACCGAGCGCGCGCACGACGTGGCCGAGCTGCTGCGCGGGGCCGGGGTGCCTCTGCTGGTGCACCAGCCGCGGTACTCGATCTTCGACCGCGGGCCCGAGCACACCGGGCTGCTCAAGTTGGCGGCCGAGGACGGCTTCGGACTCGTTGCCTACAGCCCCTTGGCTCAGGGCCTGCTGACCGACAAGTACCTCGACGGAACCATCCCGGCGAGTGCTCGAGCCGCGAACAGCAGCTTCCTCTCGCCCGATCAGATCGACGACTTGTACCGCGAGCGGGCGACCGCGCTCAACGAGATCGCCCAGCAGCGCGGCCAGTCCCTGGCCCAGCTCGCCCTCCAGTGGGTACGCGGCTCGCTTCGACCAGCCGGACAAGACGGCGGAGCATGGTGCGCTCGATCGTTGCCTCCAGCACCGACGGAGTGGCAGCCAGGCGGGCGTCGGCCTTCCCCTCGACGAGCAGCTCGGCCAGCGGCGCCGGACTCTGGGGTGTTCCAATACCTCGGGGACGACGTGTTCCGCCAGTTGCTCACCGTGCCTGTCCTGCCTTTCCTGAACGGTCTTCTCCGTTACGGCTTCCTCGTCTCCACCGTTCGCGGCGAACTCCCCGAACACGAACTCTTCCGCGACCAGGCCAAGCTGCGGCTGGAGGACGCTCGCGGGTTCGATCTTTCGGTTCCGAAGCCTGCGGGAAGGTTCAGGTGCCTGATAGGGCATCTGGGAGGCCTATCCGGTTTCGTTTCTGCATGGTGTTGCCCAGGTGGCTCTTCCGAGAATGGAGGCGTGCCGAAGTCAGTAGCGCGCGATCGCAATACACCCTCGACGTCGGGGGCTGCGCGTCGGGTGCCGCCGCATGCCTACTTCGTCGTCAGTGCCGTCTTCCACTATCTGGGACCGGCGTTCGCGGTGCTGCTGTTCGTCCGGATTGATGTGCTCGGCGTTGCGTGGTTGCGGATCGCGACGGCCGCTGCTGTATTCGCGGTCTGGCGCCGGCCGTGGCGTGTATGGCGGCGCCTTGGTTGGTCCACCCGCCGGTTGCTGGTCGGCTGGGCGGCCGTGCTGGCGGTCATGAACAGCGTGTTCTACCTCGCCTTGGACCGGCTGCCGCTGGGGACGGTGGCCGCGATCGAGTTCTTGCCTGTCGTATTCCTGGCTGCTCTGGCGGCCCGAACCCGGCGGAACGTCACGGCCCTGGTCTGTGCGGTCGGCGGGGTCTACCTGGTCAGCGACGTACAGCTGGTCGACGAGCCGCTGGGGCTCGCTTTCGCCGCCGCCAACGCGGTGCTGTTCGCGTTGTACATCGTGCTTGGACACCGCGTAGCGCGAAGTGATCAGGTATCCGGTATCGACGGCCTGGGGTTGTCGATGCTGATCGCTGCCGTCGTTGCCCTGCCGATCGGGATCGCGGCGGCGGCACCCGCTTTCGCGGACCCGGCTGCGCTGGTGGCGGCTGCCGGCGTGGGAGTCTGTTCCTCGGTCATCCCTTACGTGAGTGACCAGCTGGCGATGGCCCGTCTGCCGCGTGCCACTTACGCCCTGATGGTGTCGCTGCTTCCAGCTACCGCGACCGTCATAGGCGTCGTGGTTCTGACCCAGATTCCCAACGCCAAGGAGGTCCTCGGCGTGGTACTCGTTGTCGCCGGCGTCGCGATCCACGGCGAACGCTCCACATCGCTGACGGGATCGTGAACCAGGACGGAACCCGGATTCGTGGCGTATTGACACGTCATGGCCCGAATGTTGCGCTGGTTCCTGGTGGTAGAGGGGGCTGCGGAACGATCGACATCGCAGAGTCTCGTCCAAGGCGCAGGCGGCCGTCGGCCGCTGCGCGTCGAGGGCTGCTGCTGATAACAGGGGGACTGAGTTGTGTATTGCCGCAGGAATGTCAGGAAGTTGATCGAGGAGTACAACGCCGCCTCACCGGCCGACAGGCCGGCCACCGAACTGATGCGGTTCCGCAACGCCGTGGTCGCTCTGAAGGCGGCGCCCAGCCAGCTTGCGCCGCCACACACCCAGGCGAATCGGTACGACGACTACGTCTACGTCCACCAGCAGTCGATGGCCGGACACCCGGGCAATGACCCGGGGCCGCACCCCGGTCACCGCGGACCGATGTTCTTCCCGTGGCACCGCGAGTTCCTACGGCGCTTCGAGCAGGATCTGCGGGCCGTCTCGGGCGACCCGACCATCTGCCTGCCCTACTGGAACTGGAGCGTCGACAAGGCGCCGGCCGACAGCGGCTACCCGTTCTTCACCGAGTTCCTCGGCGGCAACGGGACCGGCGCCGGCGCTGTGGTCGCCGACGGCGTCTTCGCAAAGGCCAACGGATGGAATCTGGCGATCGCGGACGCGTACGACAACAATCCCCAGCACGTCGCGAACTTGTCCTCGCTCCAGCGCGAGCTCGGCGTCGGGGCGGCTGTCCTGCCGGTCGAAGCCGCGGTGAGCGGTGCTCTGACCGAGACCACCTACGACGCCGCGCCATGGAACCGAACCACGCCGGGCAGTGACAGCTTCCGGAATCTGGTCGAGGGCTGGGTCGGACCGCAGCCGGGATCGAACACCCACAACCGGGTGCACGTGTGGGTCGGCGGATCCATGCTCCCCGGCACGTCGCCGAATGACCCGGTGTTCTTCCTCAACCACGCCAAGGAGGACGAGCTCTGGGCGGTCTGGATGCAGAAATACCCAGCCGTAGCGCGTTACCTACCGCTCGACACTCAGCCACTACCCGCCGGGCACACCCACCTCAAGCGGCTGAGCGACCACATGGACAGCCTCGCCGAGTATTTCGGCGGCGCCACCCTGGACCGGCCGATCGACCTGCTGGACCACAAGTCGATCACCTGGTACGACACCGACCTGCCGGACATCGTGCTGGAGTCAGGCCCAGCGGTCGGGTTCACCGACGTACCGGCCGGGCTCACAGTCGGTCGCAAGATCCGGTTCCGGGTTCGCAGCTGCCGGCCGGTGTACTTCGGCCTGACAGCGTCACCGACCGGCAACTTCAGCGTCGTCGGCGGCCCCGACTTCCTGGTGATTCCCCAGCGGGCCAATGACTTCGAGACGCTCGAGGTGGAGGTGCGCTTCCACGCGGTCGGTGCGAATGTGCAGGTGGCAGCGCTCGACCTGCAGGCGGCGGTCATCGACGAGGAGGGCTACTACGCGGCGAGTCCCGGCGATGCGTTCGTGGTCGGTACGTTCCACGTCGAGCTGGTGGCCAGCAGCATCGTCACCACCAGCAGCTCGATCGCGCTGGTGCTGGACCGCTCTGGCAGCATGGCTGATGTCGTGACCGGCGGCCTCACCAAGAACGTGCTGCTGAAGAGCGCGACAGGCGTGCTGCACAGTCTGATGCACGACGACGACGAGATCGGTATCGCCCGGTTCGACCACGTCGCGGACGCGATCCTGACGATGTCACCGAAGGCCGCGGGGCTGGGCACTGTGCTGACTGGACCCGACCTGGATCCGCGCGGGGCGACCAGCATCGGGGCCGGCCTCATGGTCGGCACTGCGCTGGTCAACGGTCCAGGTGCGAGCCACCCGAACAAGGCAGTGCTGGTTCTGACCGATGGCAACGAGAACACTGCTCCGCTGGTGGGCTCGTTGCCTCCCGGCACGGTCAACCAGACGACCTTCGCCATCGGGTTCGGCCTGCCCAGCCAGGTGAGTGCTCCGGTGCTCAGCCAACTCTCCGGCAACAGCGGCGGATACCTGCTGATCACCGGCGCAATGAACAATGCCGCCGAGCGTTTCACGCTCGCCAAGTACTTCATCCAGATCCTCAAGGACGCCACGCTGAATCAGACCGTGGTCGATCCAGCGGGCCAGTTGCTGTGGAACCAGGGCGCGCAGACCAACTCGTTCTCGCTGACCGAGGCTGACCTGTCGGTCGACATCGTGGCGCTGTGTCCGGTGCCGCAGTTGCTGGACTTCACCCTGACCACACCGAGCGGCGCGGTCATCACTCGTGACAGCTCAGCCGCCGAACCGAACGTCAGCTATGTGGTGGATCCGGACGTGGCCTACTTCCGGCTGTTGTTGCCCGCGCTGACCGCCGACCCCGCTGGATCTCACCGAGGCAGCTGGGAGGCGATCTTGCGGCTGCGTGACCCGCAGGAGGTCCTGGAGGAACTCGAGGAAGAGGGCGACGACCGGGCCATCCAGGCGTTCCTGCGCGCGCTGCGCGAGTGGGCGGCTCAGCCCGTGCCGTACAACCTGTCGGTCCACACCTACTCGAACCTCCGCCTGGATGCGGCGCTGCTGCAGAAGAGCTTCGTTCCAGGTGCCGATGCCGCGATCGTGGCATCGCTGAGGGAGTACGACCTGCCACTGACCGCAGCGGCGAAGGTCTGGGTCGAGATCCGGATGCCCGACGGGTCGACGGCGGAACTGGAGCTTGCCGAAGTCGGGGAGGGCAGGTACGCGCTGGACTATCAGCTGAGGCTCGCCGGCCAGTACCAGTTCCTGCTGCGTGCCGTCGGCCGCAGTCCCGGCAACGGGACGTTCTCCCGGGAGAAGGTGCTGACCGCCGGCGTCTGGGAGGGCGGTGACAAGCCGTGGGAGCCGGAGCTCGACGGCAAGGATGGGGACGGCCAGGAGGACTTGGGCGGATTGCGCGACCTGGTGGGCAGGCTGCCCGGATCGGCTGCCGTTCGGGAGCGCTTGAGCCGCGCCGGGTTTGATCTCAAGGCCTTGCGCGACGCACTCGCGGCGGCGGCGTCGCCCGACCAGCCGACCACCGAACCCGAGCCGGATGAGGTCTCCGTCGACGACCCGGAGGAAAGGCGGGAGTTGGTGGCGGAGCTGACTGAGCAGGCGCGGGCGGCGATCCCCGAGCTGAGCACGCCGGTCGTACGCCGGCCGAAGCTGCCGGGCGTCCCGGGGAATCTGTTCGTCGACGACCCCGAGCCGATCGAACCGCCGGACCATGACCACGACCACGATCACGACCATTGAGGCCGGGCCCGCCGGCATCAGGGCAGCGGCTTGAGATGTGTGGCCGCGCTAGGCAGTCGGATCTCGAACTCGGCGCCGGCGGAAGGATGGTTGCGGGCTTGGACGGTGCCGCCGTGTAGGCGGACGACTTCGGCGACGATGGCCAGGCCGAGGCCGGTTCCGCCGTCCGCCCGGTCGCGGGCTGTGGTGAGCCGGACGAATCGCTCGAAGATCCGTTCGCGATCGGCCACGGGGATGCCGGGTCCGTCGTCGGAGATCGTGAGGACCGCCTGGTCGGCGGTTTCGGTCAGGGTGAGGGTGATCCGGTGGCGGGCGTAGCGGGCCGCGTTGTCCCCGAGGTTGCGGATCATCCGGCGGAGCGAGTTCTCGTCGCCGAGGATCTGACCGGCGGAGACCGCCGACGTGTCGACGGTGAGGGTCGTGGCCGTGCGCAACCGACAGGCCTCGGCCAGGACCAGGTCGTCGAGGTCTACGGGAGAACTCGGCAGGGAGAAGTTCTGTTCGTCGGCGCGAGCCAGCAGCAGTAAGTCGTCGACCAGGCACTGGATCCGGAGGTCCTCGGCGAGCACGGTGCCGGCCAGTTCTTCCAGTGAGGATCGGTCCGGGTGTGCGAGCGCGACCTCGGTGTGCTGGCGGATGGACGCGATGGGGGAGCGGAGTTCGTGTGAGGCGTCGGAGACGAACCGTCGTTGGCTGTCCCGTGCCTGTTGGAGCCGGTCGAGCATCCGGTTCATCGTCGCGGCCAGTCTGCCGATCTCGTCCCGGCTGTGGACCGCCGGCACCCGGCGGTGCAGTTCGGCGGCGGAGATCTCCTCGACCTCGCGCCGGATCGCCGACACCGGTGCGAGCATCCGGCCGGTCACGATCCACGTGACGCCCCCGACGACAGCTAGCATCACCGGCAGCCCGACCAGCAGGACCCGCCGCACGAACCGGGTGGAATCCAGGACGTCGACCAGCGGCCGACCCACGATCACCTGTACTCCGTCCGCCTGCGGCATCGAGGCGGCGGCGAAGACGAAGTCCTCGGAGTACCCAGGTGGCTCGACCGCAACGCATCGGGTGCCTGGATCCGCGAGCCGCTGTGTTCCCGATGCGCCCATGACTGCCCCGGATCGGTCGACCAGCTGCACCAACTCGGTGCCAGAGGCCCGCACTTCCTGCGGTGCGGCAAGGCTCAGTTGTGTCGCACTCTCCCGGGCATCTGCACAGACCTGATCGGTCAGCACTGACCCGAGCAGTGCGACCAGAATCAGGGCACCAGCCACCAGCGCCAGCCCGACAACGAGTATCGCGGCAAGAGTCACCCGGACTCGCACCGTCATTGCCATCGCCCCCTATCCGCCATCGGCCGCCAGCCGGTAGCCCGAGCCTCGCAGTGTCGCGATGGACGATCGCCCGAATGGCCGGTCGATCTTGTTGCGGAGGCGCCGTACGTAGACCTCGACGATGTTGGGATCGCCCTCGAAGTCGTAGTCCCAGACGTGTTCGAGGATCGTCCGCTTCGACACCGTCACGCCCTGGCGGCGAATCAGGAATTCCAGCACCGACAGCTCACGCGTGGTCAGGTTCAGCTCGGCCTCGCCTCGCCAGGCCCGCCTGCCCGCTGGGTCCACCCGCAGATCGCCGGCCTCGAGGATGACCGGCCGTGCGACAGCGCCTCGGCGTACCAGCGCTCGCAGCCTCGCGACCAGTACGGCGTACGAGAAGGGCTTGGTCAGATAGTCGTCCGCGCCGGTGTCGAGTGCCTTGACCTGGTCGGTGTCCGCGTCGCGTGCCGTCAGCATCAGGATCGGGGTCCAGATGCGTTCGGTCCGCAGCGTGGAGCAGATCTCGAACCCGTCGATCTCCGGCAGCATCAGATCCAGCAGCAGGACGTCGTAGCTGTGCTCGCGGGCCAGCCAGAGTCCGTCGGTGCCGGTGAGCGCCACGTCGACGGCGAAGCCCTCCGCCTCGAGGCCGTTGCGCAGACCGGCGGCGAGCCGCAGTTCGTCCTCGACCACGAGCGCCCGCATCCCGCACCTCCTCTGCGGCGATCCTGACCCATTCTCGCTGAACGCGGGCTGAATCCGGCGTTCAGCCGGGGTTCAGGACCGTCGTCCTACCGTCGGGCCATGCCCACACTCGAAGCAGTCGGCCTGAGCAGACGCTACGGCCCGCGCAGCGCCGTAGAGGGCCTGAGCTTCGTGGCCGAGCAGGGTGACATCGTCGGTTTGCTCGGACCCAACGGCGCGGGGAAGACGACCACAATCCGGTTGCTCACCACGATCCTCCGGCCGTCCGCCGGTTCGTTCACTGTGGCGGGGATACCCGACCGGGAGCCGGCGAGGATCCGGGCGCGCATCGGTGTTCTCCCCGAGAGCGCCGGCTATCCCGCGCGCCAGAGCGGCACGGCGTACCTGAGGTACGCCGCGAGGTTGTTCGGCCGGAGTCGGTCCGAGTCCGCGATGGCCGCCCAACGCTTGCTGAAGGAGGTCGGTCTCGGTGATCGGGCCGGCGCCTTGATCTCGACCTACAGCCGCGGGATGAAGCAGAGACTGGGCATCGCGCGGGCCTTGATCAACGACCCTACCGTCGTGTTCCTCGATGAGCCGACTCTCGGGCTGGACCCCGCCGGCCAACGCGAAATCCTCAACACGGTCGCTCTGATCGCCGGGGAACGTGGCGCCACCGTGGTCTTGTCCACGCACACCCTGGCGGAGGTCGAACAGGTGTGCAGCAGTCTCCTGATCCTGGATCGCGGCAGGCTTCGCGCCGCCGGTACGGTCTCCGAGGTCAAGGCGGCCGTCGGTGCGGAGAGCCTGAACGATGCGTTCCTCAGCCTCACCGAGGGGAGCGACCGATGAAGCTCGACGACACCCGTACGCCGGGCAGCCGCTGGCTGGTGGTCGCCGAACAGGAGAGCCGGGACCTCTGGATCGGGGGACGCGGTCCGCTGCTCGTGTTCGCGTACAGCCTGCTGCTCAGCGCGATGACCTACCTGGCGGCCACGAACCGCGCAATGAACTTCCTCGAGCAGCGGGAGGCCGTCAACCTCACCGTGCAGGTGGCTCTGTCGGTCGGTGTGCTGCTCACGCTGGTGGTCAGTGCGGACGCGATCAGCGGTGAACGCGAACGCGGTACCTTCGAGGCGCTGCTCCTGACGCCGGTCTCACGGCGGGGGATCGTAGGCGGAAAGCTGGTCGCGGCCACGACCCTGTGGTTGGCCTGTTTGGTCGTCGCCATTCCCTACCTGTGGGTGCTCGGACGCGGTGTCGCGGCGACGGGGCAAGCCGCAGTACTGGCTTTGTGCGTCGGGACGTTGGTGGCCTTGGGCCTGGCCGGCCTGGGGTTGTTGATCAGCGCCCTGACGAACTCGAACAAGACCAGTCTGGTGGTCAGTCTGCTGCTGTTGTTGGTGCTGTTCGCCCCGACGCAGATCCCCGCGTTGCCGAGAACAGGCTTCGGTGAACTACTGGTCCGCATCAACCCGATCGGGTCGGCACTGCACTACGTCTCCCAGGTCCTGGTCGGCCGTCGCACCTGGACGCACGACCTCAGCTATCTGGTCGCGCCGGCCGTCCTGGCTGTGCTGGTCTGCGCCCTGCTGATCGTGATCGGTCCTCGCATCGTCAAGCTGACCGCAGGAGTGGGGTCCGAATGAATCCGCTCAATCTCATCGCCACCGTGCTGCTCGCGGTCCCACCCGCACCACCAGCGCCCGTCATCACGATGAACCAGAGCAGCCTGACCGCCGTCACGGGTCAGACGCTGTCGCTGGAATCGGTCGTCACCGGGGAGCTGAAGGAGCCGGCGATCGCCCACCTCAACGTCGCCAGCCTCGACGGCGTGTACGTCGACCTCGAGGACTGGACGTCAGAGGTCACCAAGCCGGTCCCTCCGGGCGCGGAGACCCAACTCGACTGGGAGGTCCAGGCAGTCAACCCTGGGCACTTCGCCCTCTACATCGTCTTGATTCCCCAGAACGGCTCGCTGGTCGCCGGGCCACCAGTTCATCTGACCGTGTCCGCCCGACAGACCCTCGACACGGCCGGTGCACTCCCGGTCGCGCTCGCAGTCCCCACTCTCCTCGGCCTGGCAGCCCTCGCCGGCCGCGTTCGCCCCTTCCGCCGAAGCTGACACGCCGATCCGCGGTGTCGGCGGTCAGATCACTTGCTCGACTTTGCCTGGGGTAGTGCGAGTTTGGCGGCGGCGAGGGCTTGGGTGATGAGTTCGTTGCGGGCGTCTTGGCCGTACGGGACGGTGGTGTGGACACCATCGCTGAGGTACGCGGTGAGGCGGGTGGGTTTGGCGGCGAGGTATTCGGCCCAGTGGACGATTCGCAGGTTGGGGTATCTGCGTTGCGCGTCGGCGAGCTGGAGGTTGATCCAGGCGCTGTTGCGCTGATCGGCGATTTGCATCGCTGCTGTCCTGGCGGTCCGGCACATCTGGGTGTTGACCCAGACCACAGTCCGGTTCGGGCCGACGATGCTCATCGTGCGGTTGATCTGGGCGGTGACGACGGGTGGGTTGAAGACGTCGTTGGTGCCGGTGGCCATCAGGATCCGGCGTGGCATGCCGTACTTGGTGGCCCAGTCCTGGAGAGCGTCGACGGCTTGGGTGGTGGGGCGGCCGGACCAGTTGTGGACGGCCAGGCTGTCGCCGGTGCGGCCGGCGAGGCGGATGGCGAGGGACTTTCCGTCCTGGACGGCGATGCTGTCGCCGAACATGAAGACGCCGTCCTTGGCGATGACGGTCTTGATGATGGTCTCGGGCGAGATCGCTTTGCTGAGGACCAGCCAGTTCGCGATGACTCCGGAGCCGTAGGGGCCGCTGTCGGCGGCGTCGCTGTGGCTGGCGGCGACGATGGCGCCGGTGGTGCCGGCCACGGCCACCGCTCCGGTCAGCAGAATCTGGCGCCGGTTGGGCTTCACGGCGCTCAAGCGTTTCCTCACGAGGGGGAACTGTGAGGCCGACAGACACCGGAAAGCAAGCCTTGCGGTCAAGGCGCGCACGTCATTTGCAGCTTGTTGCAAGGTCTGTAACGCGACACGCTCCGTGAGCGATAGAGCCGTTACTCAATCCACTGGGTGACCATCTGTAGTCATCCGTGTCGTGGCGAGATCTGCAGCGTGGATCGGGGCCGGGAACCCGAGGTTCCCGGCCCCGAGCAGCTGGCTACTGGGTACCGAAGACCTCCAGTTCCATCATGTCCATGAACTGGCAGCCGGCGAACGGGCCGTTCGGGCAGTTGTTGGTGATGTCCGGGACCTGTGGGCTGAGCATCCAGAACTTGACGAACTTCACGCCGGCGGTGGCGCCGGTCGGCGTGACCTCGTTGTACCGGCCGCGGTTGGCCGCGCCGAAGGTGCCCTCGGCCGCGGTGGCCCAGGTCGTACCGTCGGCTGACGTCTCGATCCGGAAACCGCCGGTGGCCGCGCTGCCAGGATCGCCGCAGGTCTGCGTCGGGTCGACCGCGAAGGTGGTGATGTTCACGGTCGACGGCAGCGCCACCACGATGAACTTCGGGATCGGGGTGTTCGTCGGCGTGCCCTGGTTGTCGCCCGTGGTGCTGCCCCAGCCGGTGCCCTGGGACAGGTCGATCGCGTACGGCGGTGTGCAGGCCGGCGCGAAGTCCGGACCGTTGAAGGCCGTGATCGAACCTCCACCGGCAGCGGCCGCCCAGTCACGGCGTGGTGCGAAGTTGACCGTCGAACCGCCGGGCGCGACCGTGACAGCCTGGTTCAGGATCTCGTAGGGACCGCCGGCCACGACCAGCTTCGGGTACGTCCCCGGCAGCACTCCGTCGATCAAGTACTTGCCCTGGGCATCGGTCACGTCGGAGTAGTCACCGGAGTAGCCGGAGTCGTGCCCGGCGATGAACACCAGCGCGTTCGGTACCGGCGCGCCGGTGAGCTTGTCCGTCACCGTGCCCTGCAGGGTGGCCCCGGCACCGGTCGGCGGCACGTGGAAGTCCTCCGCCGGGACCGTATCGGCGGCGTCGACGACGCCGGCGAACCAGCCCATGCCGCGGGCCGCGAAGATCCGCCAGAGAGTGGCGACATCCTTGCCACGGTTGACGACCTGGTCGGCCTGCAGGATCGCGTTGCGCATGTCCAGCAGCGACGGGTCGGGCGGGGACAGCTCCATCGCCCGGGTCACCAGCGAGATCGTCCTGGTGTGACCGAAGCGTTCCCGGACGTCCCAGAGCACCTGTGCCCAGAACTCGCCGATGTCGTGCACCTCAGGCCCACGCAGGCCCAGGTTCGGGAAGTCGGCGAAGGTGTAACCGCCCTGGGTACCGTCGAGCGCGACACAGGTCGAGGCGGTCGAACCGACCCGGCAGTCCATCGCCTCCTTGCGGAACAGCCCGCCGGCCACGGTGTACGTGCCTTCCCGGACCTCGCCGTCGCGCCGGCCGCTGTTCGGCTGGAAGCCCTTGGCGACCAGGTTGTCCATCGCGTAGAAGTCGCTCCAGCCCTCGCCCATGCCGCCGGCCTGCACGCTGTTCAGCGTGGAGTTGCCGGAGGCATCGACCACGAGCCGGTTGGACAGACCGTGGGTGTACTCGTGGTACAGGATGCTCGCGTCGTTCGCCGAACTGGTCGGCACGAACCGGTCGTCCGGGTTGGCCGGGTTGTGGAACAGGTACATCTGCATGGTCGGCGAGGTGCCGTCCGGCGGAGTGTTCATGTTCGCGTTGTCGACGTGGCCGCCGTCGGGCAGGCCGTTGAGGGTGTTCGCGCCGTCGATCGCGTTCAGCAGCACCGGGTCGCTGCCCGTGGTCTCGAAGTTTCCCGCCGCGGCGGTGAACCCGATCGGCGACCGCCGCAGGTAGTCGTGGAAGTTGCTGGCAAGGTAGAACGCCTGGGTCACGTCCTGGTTCAGGTTCGTCCGCCAGGAGTTCGCGGTCGCCGGGTCCCAGGTGCAGACGAAGGCGGGCGAGCACTGTGGGTTGCTCGCGAACGGCACCAGCCGGTACTCCGCGGTGGTCCTCGTGCCGGGCACCTTGACGGTCTCACCGGTGTTGGCCAGGTCGTCGTCGTTGATGTCGGCGAACGCGTTGACCGATGTACCGTCCTGGAGCGTCTGGGCGCCCTTCTGCAGGTAACCGGCCTTGAAGAAGTTGACCTTCCGCTGGGTGCCGCCCTTGGCCGCGCCTGGGTAGTAGTCCGTCACCAGGCCATCGCCGTTGGCGTGGTCGACCAGCGGCCGGCGGTACAGGACACTGCCGGTCGACGCGTCGATCACATGGCTGTAGATCAACGTGCCGCCGGCCTGGGTGTAGGTCGCCCAGCCCATGCGCAGCCCGGCCTGTGTGTAGAACCAGACCCGCTTGGCGTAATCGCCGTTGCCCCACTTCTTACCGTCGGCGACGGTCTTCGCGCTGGTCGCGGCCGCCTTGCCGCCGACGTCCTTGGCAGCAGCCGCGCGGGCGCTGTCCGCGGTCACCGAAGCGGCACCTGCCCGGGCGGCGAGCCCGGCCAGACCCGGCACCGGCGAGCCCATGATGGCGATCAGCTCACCGCGCTTGGTGACGTGCCCGATGATGCCGTTGCCGAAGAGCGGGGTGCCGTTCACCCACTGCTCCCAGGAGAGGTGGTGGGACCCGGCCACGTCGCGGTAGTCCTTGCGCAGCCGCAGCGTCCGCAGGTCGTTCTCGGTCAGCCGGAAGATCTCGGGATGCGCCCGGATGTAGTCGAAGACGATCCGCGCCGGCGGCTTGCTGCTCGGTCCGGTGAGGAACCCGTTGAGCTTGGCGACCTGCTTCGGAGTACCGGTCGCCGGGTCCACCGAGACGATGCCCTGCGGGCCCAGCGAGTCGCGGAACTTCTCCGCGGCAGCGCCCTCCTTGGCCATCGTCTTGGCGGCTTGTGCGTACGTCGCACGCGCGCTCGGCGTGCGCGCGTCGTAGAAGCCCTTCGTCTCTCGCTGGCTCGGTTCGGCCTGGACCGCGGGCGCGTCCGGGTCGGCCTTCGGCAGCGAGCCGGCGGCATTGGCGCCTGAGCCCATGGTCATGGCGAGAACGGTGGTCGTCACCACACCGATGGCCAGGAGCCCCCTCCCTGTGCGTGCAGTTCTCATGGCAACGCTCCGTAGAGATTGTTGCGGGCGGGCACAAAGACCCCTCGGCCGGACCATATGCCCGCACCCGCCGGCGGTGAAGGGATCGCGACCCGGCGGCGAACGATCAAGGGGATTCATGGACGCTACGGGCCCGTGGGAGCACGCCGGCCATCAGCCGGCAGCGCCGGTGTGTTGGTGCTGCGGTGGATTCAGCGGCAGAGCACGGGTCCGTCAGGCGCTCAGTCTTCACGGGGTGCCGCCGGCTGGTTGGCCGGCCGCGGCGATCGTCGTAGCTCAGCGTCTCGGGGTTCACTCCGGCCTGGTCGGCCGGCTCGGTGGTTCGCATGATCCCATCGTCAACCCTGGACCCAGCTACGGAGTCAGCCTGTGAGCGCGAGTACGGGTGTGGGCTGGGAGGAAGTGGCCGATCGGCGATCAGTCGCGGGCCTGTTGGAACAGCTCCACGACGTTGCCGGATGGATCTTCCAGCAGGATCTGCTGTCCGCCCGGGCCGGTGACGATGTCGTTGCGGAAGTCGACGCCCGCGGTACGGAGACGATCTACTTCGGCCGCGAGGTCGCTCACAGTGAGGTGGATACGGTTCCACCCGCCTGGGCCGGGGACGGTGCCGTCCGGCATCGCTCGGCCGGCTGAGCTCGTTGGCCCGCTCAGAAGCAGCCGCAGATTGCCCCTGACTACGTCGGCGAAGGCCGGCGCGGCATTCATTCTGAGCGTGAACCCGAGGTGGCGCGTGTAGAAATCGAGCGAGGACTCGACGTCGTTGACCATGTAGCGCACTCCAACCAGGTTCTGTTGGTTGTCGGACATCGCTATCTCCTTCCGCTTTGCTCGGCTCGTCCACGGGGGCAGGCCTTGCCCCGAGTATGTGGTCACAAACCGCCTCTCGGCGGGCTCACCCTGGATGAGCCCGATCAGGGGGAAGGTGTGACTGTGGACGAAAGCGAGTGGCTCGCCGACCGGTTCGAGGAGCAGCGCCCGCGGCTGCGGGCGGTGGCGTACCGCATGCTGGGCTCGGTCGCCGAGGCCGAGGACGCCGTCCAGGACGCCTGGCTGCGCCTCAGCCGGGCCGACGCCGGACAGATCGACAACCTCGGCGGCTGGCTGACCACGGTTGTCGCCCGGGAGTCGCTCCACAGGCTGCGGTCGCGTGCACGCCGGCGCGAGGATCTCGTTGACACCCTCGCCAGGCCGCTGCCGGACCCGGTCATCTCAGCGGCCGGCGTCGACCCCGAGGAGGAGGTCGTGCTCGCCGAGTCGGTGGGTCTCGCGCTGCTCGTGGTCCTTGACTCGCTCACCCCGGCCGAGCGGCTGGCGTTCGTGCTGCACGACATGTTCGACCTGCCCTTCGACGAGATCGCCCCACTCGTCGGCCGCAGCTCAGTGGCTGCGCGACAGTTGGCCAGCCGCGCCCGCCGACGAGTCCGCGGCGTCGACCTTCCCGCCCCGGACCAGGATCCCGTCCGGCAGCGCCAGGTCGTCGACGCGTTCTACGCGGCCGCGAACGCCGGAGACTTCGATGCACTCGTCGAGCTCCTCCACCCCGAGGTGGTGTTCCGAGCCGACTACGGCCCCAACCGGCCACCTGCGCAGTACCGGGGCGCGGCGACAGTCGCGAAGCAAGCACGACGCGCTCGCGGCGCCGACCTCCACCCGGTCCTGGTCAACGGTCTCCCGGGAGTGGTCACAGTCAGGAACGACCGTCCGGTGTCGATCATGGCGTTCACCATCGCCGACGGCTTGATCCTGGAGATCGACGGCATCCGCGACCCCCACCGTGTACGGCGGCTCGCGGCTGAGGTCGTCCGCCGGATGCATCCTTAGACGCGGGGGCGCCTCGCGAACGCCAGAACCAGGCTGAGAACCGGTCCGGCGGCGAGCACGATCGCGAGTGCGGCGTAGCCGTAGGTGAGAGTCGCCGCGGTGGCGACGCCCGCGACCAGGAGCGGCCCGCCCGCGTCGCCGAGTTCCCGCCCGAGCTCGGCGGTCCCCATCGTCTGACCGAGACGCGCCGGCGGCGTGGAGGCGGCCAGGGCCGCGAAGCCCAGCGGCGTGATCAGCCCTGTTCCGATCCCGATCAACACTGCAGCAAGCAGGACGCCGACGATCCCCGGCAGGGTGGCACAGCCCAGACCGGTCGCGGCTATGAGCAGGCCTACTGTCAGGCCGCCGCGCGCGGTGATCCGCCCGGCGTCCAGGGCGCGACCGGCGCGGGGCTGGACCAGCGCGGCGGTAGCGGCTAGCACGGACACGGCTGCGCCGGTGGCGACAGTGCCCAGCCCTGCTGCCGCGCCGGTCACCGGCAGGAACCCAACACCGACCGATAGTGCCGCGGTGGCCCCGGCCAGCGCAGCGGTCGGCCGCAGAAACAGCGGATCGGTGACCCGGCGGGCCAAATCGATCACAGTCTGCCGGGTCCGGGGCAGCGGCGGCACCGCCGGTACTGCGAGCAGTGCCCAGCCGGCCACCGCCAACGCGAGGACGGTCATCACCGCGAACAGCAACCGGAATCCACCCAGCCACACCAGCCCACCGCCGAGCAGCGGCCCGAGGGTGTAGCCGATGCTCTTGTAGAACCCGTAACTGCCGAACGCGCGGCCGTGCTTGGCCGCCGGATTCAGCCGCGCCACCAAGGCGGAGGCTGACGGCGAGAACGCCGACGCCGCCGCCCCTTGCCCGAGCCGCGCGACCCACAGCCACCCAGGGCTGTCGGCCACCACATACAGCCCGGAGGCGACTGCGAATCCGACCAGGCCGGCCAGCAGTACCGGCCGGGCACCGATCCGGTCGGCGATGGTGCCGAAGACCGGTTTCAGCAGTACCTCGGCGCCGTCGTACAACGCGAGTAGGAACCCGAGCGTCAGCAGCGACTTCACCGCGTCGTCGGAGAAGGCGCCCAGGTTGGCTGCCACCGCGTGCGCGCCGAACGCTGTCGTGAACCCGGCCGCATACAGCGGCCACATCTCGCGTGCGGCCGTGCTCGGTGCAGCGGGATTGGTCATCGCTCGCCGCTCGGACTGTCGTGCAGGACCCGCCCCTCGGCCGTCACATGACGATATGTATCACGCGTTACGTTGCCGATCTCCACCGCGGGACGACGGCGCTGAGCCGGCCTCTCCAGCGCCGAAGGCCGGCTAAAGGTCTATTATCTGCGTATGCGTGCAGATAGTGGAGGTTGTCAGCGGCGGCTCCCCGACGATCAGGTGGACCTGGCGGTCGAGGTGTTCCGAATGCTGGCCGATGCGACGCGGATCCAGGTGTTGTGGGCGTTGACGGGCGAGGAGTTGCCGGTCAACGAGTTGGCGACCCGGGTGGGGAAACCGGCGCCGTCGGTGTCGCAGCACCTGGCCAAGCTACGGATGGCCCGACTGGTACGGACCCGGCGCGAAGGAACTCAGGTCTTCTACCGGCTGGAGAACGATCACGTCGGCCGGCTGGTCGCGGACGCTGTCTACAACGCCGAACACGCAGGACCCGGAGTCCCCGCTCACCACCTCGGCGACGAGGAACTGGCCCAGCTCCACCCGGGCCGCGACATCACCAACGCCAGTGGGCAGACTGCGCAATGACCCATCAGAGAGCTCAAGAGCACCGCCACGATGCCGGCCATGGCCATGGCCATGGTCATGAGCATGAAGCCACCGGCGGCTGGTGGCAGCTGATCCGCGACACGGTGCGGCCGCACTCTCATGACGCCGCGGACTCGATCGACAGCGCGATCGAGTCCAGCGCGGCCGGGATCCGGGCCGTGAAGGTCAGCTTGCTGGCGCTCGCGCTCACCGCCGGCCTGCAGTTGATGGTCGTCGCGGTGTCAGGATCGGTCGCTCTCCTGGCCGACACGGTGCACAACCTGTCCGACGCGTTCACGGCGCTGCCGTTGTGGATCGCGTTCGTCCTCGGCCGGCGTGCCGCGACCCGCCGCTACACCTACGGCTACGGCCGGGCCGAGGACCTGGCCGGCCTGTTCGTGGTCGCGATGATCGGGCTGTCCGCCCTGCTCGCCGGGTGGGAATCGATCCGCCGGCTCATCGACCCGGTTCCGGTCCACAACCTCGGCTGGGTTGCCGCCGCCGGCGTGATCGGTTTCGCCGGCAACGAAGCGGTTGCGGTCTACCGGATCCGGATCGGCCGCAAGATCGGCTCGGCGGCACTCGTCGCCGACGGGCTCCACGCTCGCACCGACGGCATGACATCGCTCGCCGTCGTGCTCGGCGCGGCAGGAGTCGCCGCAGGCTTCCCGCTCGCGGACCCACTGATCGGCCTCGTCATCACCATCGCCATCCTCGCCGTGTTGCGCACGGCAGGCCGCGACGTGTTCCGCAGGCTGATGGACGCCGTCGACCCGGCCACCGTGGACACCGCCGAAAGTGCCCTCGCCGCCCTGCCCGGAGTCCGCTCGGTACGGCGGGTCCGGATGCGCTGGATCGGCCACGAACTCCACGCCGATGTCGACCTGGTCGTCGACGCTCGCGACAGCACCGAGGCTCACCGCCTGGCCCACGACGCCGAACACGAGCTGACCCATGCGGTGCCGCGCCTCCGTACGGCTGTGGTGCACGCCTATCCGGCAACCCACGATCACCCGGTACAAGAGAGCTGATCGCGGGTAGCGCGGGACCATCGGGCGCGGCGATGGCCGGCCGCGAGCGGGTGCAGCCGGGCTCAGTAGGCCGCTAGGCGATCGTGGAGGATGTCGAGCTGAGCTGGGTTGCTGGTCAGCTTGATGGCCTCTTTGTCGGCTTCGTGGGCTGCCGCGGTCCTGCCGTCGGCGCGGAGGAATTCAGCTCGAGTCGCGTGGAAGAGTGGATAGTTCTTCAGAGCGGCCTGGAGGTCGTCGAGTTCTGCCAGGGCAGCTTGTGCGCCGTACACGTAGCGGGCGGCAACGGCACGCTGCAGCTTGGTGACCGGGGTCGGCTGAAGGTGGAGCAACATGTCGTACAGGACGAGGATTTGCCGCCAGTCGGTGTCGGCCCAGGTGACGGCTTCACAGTGGCAGGCGGCGATCGCGGCCTGGAGTTGGTAGGGCCCGGGCGAGCGGTGGCGGCGCGCCGTACGGGTTAGTAGAGCTGTGGCGTCGGCGATGGCGCGGTGGTCCCACTTGCTTCGGTCCTGGTCCTGCAGAAGGACGAGTTGTCCGTCCGAAGTGAATCGCCCGGCAACGCGAGCTCGGTGCAGGCGGATCAGAGACAGGAGTCCGGAAGCCTCGGGCTCGTTGGGGAGCAGGCCGACGAGGAGCGCGGTGAGCCACTCGGCGTCGTCGACCAGGTCCCGGGAATGTGCTCGGTCGCTGGTGCTGGACAGGTAGCCCTCGTTGAAGAGCAGGTAGATGACAGTCAGTACTTCGCCGAGTCGCTCGGCCAACTCGTCGTCGCGAGGGATGCGGTAGGGGATTCCGGCGTCGGCGATCTTGCGTTTGGCTCTGGTGATGCGTTGCGCCACGGTTGATTCCGGGACGAGGAACGCTGCGGCGACCTGTGCGGTGGTGAGGCCGCAGACCACTCGGAGAGTGAGCGCGATCTGGGCCTCGCGAGCGAGTGCGGGGTGGCAGCAGGTGAAGATGAGCCGGAGCCGGTCGTCCGGGGCGCGGTGGATCGGCCATTGCAGCTGGGCGAGTTTGGAGCGGTAGTTCTGCTGCCGGCGGAGTACGTCGAGGCCGCGGCGGCGAGCCACGGTGAACAGCCAGCCGTCGGGCCGGTCGGGGATCCCCTCTTCGGGCCAGCGCTTCAGCGCGATCTCGATGGCGTCCTGGACGAGATCCTCGGCGGCGGAGAAGTCGCCCAGCAGCGATACCAGGGAGGCGGCGAGCTGGCCCGCATGTTCGCGGACCACGCGGGCCAGCTCGTCGGCAGCGGGATCTGCGTTCATGACTCCACGGGGCGGATCTCGACCACAGGGCACGCGGGCCAGGTCTTCACCATCCGCAGTGCCTCGTCGAGATTCTCGACCTCGATCTCGGTGAAACCGGAGATGACCTCCTTGCCCTCCATGAACGGGCCGTCGGTGGTGACCGGTTCGGGCCCGTCAAGCCGTACGGTGGTCGCCGACGAAGCGCCCTGGAGCTTGCTGCCGCTGTTGCGGATCTTGGCCGCGTGGTCGATGAACCACTGGTTGACCCGTTGATAGACGTCTTCCAGCTCGGCGGGGCTCAGCGCCTCGAGCTCCTTGGCGTATTCCTCGGTGTCGACAAACATCAGCACGTACTTCACGCGCGTCACCTCCTGGTGTCATTGTGGCTGGTTCATTGGGGAGACGATCGGTGCGCGACCGGATGCGACAGCCCGCCCGCCGAGTTTCCGGGAGAATGCGGAGTCAGTTCTTTTCTTCGGCCGCGTGTCGTATTCGGCGGCGCGCCGATCGTCGTACAGATGACGGCAGATAGCCGAGCTGCAGAGGAGGCGGAGGACGCCGTGCCGGATAACGACAAGTTGCGGGCAGCGCACCGAGCCCTGGTGGATCGCGTCTTGAACGGAGAGGGCAGGGCATCGGCGCAGCAGCGAGCCCGTGCCTTCAGCAACGAGGGCCTTTCCCCGCCGGTGGACGCGCTGATCGGCAAGGTCGCCACGAGGCCGACGCAGGTCACCGAGGCGGACTTCGCTGCGGCAAAGGCGTCGGGCTTCAGCGAGGACCAGCTTTTCGAGCTGGTGATCTGCGCTGCGGTCGGTCAGTCCACCCGGATGTATGAAGCTGGACTGGCGGCCCTGGCCGAAGCAACCGTCGACGAGAGGCCGGACAATGCGACTTGACATCCTCGACCGCGGCTACCGTCCCTCGACCAAGCTGCTCTTCGCGCTCATCCGGCTGTTCTCCGGGCACCCGGTGCCAGACGCCGCCAAGCTGGTCTTCTACCGGCCCGATTTCTACGGCGCCCAGGCCAAGGCGTTCACCCACGAGGCGATGCGCGGGCCATCCGCCTGGTCGGTAGGCGACCGGGAGCTGATGGCGGCGTACGTGTCCAAGCTGAACGAGAGCGCGTTCTGCATCGGCGCGCACACCGCGACCGCAACGCAGGCGTACCAGGACGGGCCACGGGTCGCGGCGGTACTGGCCGACCTGGAATCGGCCCCCGTCGAGGAGCCGCTCCGGGCAACGCTGCGGATGCTCGGCAAGCTGACCGCCGAAGGAAAACTAGGCGCCGAGGACATGCGGGAAGTGCTGGCCGCCGGCGTTTCACCCCAGCAGGTCAAGGACTCGCTGGCGGTCTGCGCCGCGTTCAACACGACCGACCGGCTAGCCGACGCCTTCGGCTTCGAGGTGCTCACCCCCGAGGGCTTCGACGCAGGAGCCAAGTACCTACTCAAGCGCGGCTACCGATAGTGCGTGCTTGGACCGGCTGGTTCGGCTCGGCGCGCGGAGGGCGCAAGGTCGGTACGATCAGCAGGTGAGCCAGAAGGTCGGCTACTGTGCGGCGCCGGATGCGGTGAAGCTGGCGTATGCGGTTCACGGTGACGGTCCGCCGATCGTGAGGGTGGCGACCTGGATGACCCACCTGGAGTTCGACTGGGAGAGCCCGGTGTGGCGCCACTGGCTCGAAGCGCTCGGGGACGGTCACACGCTGGTCCGCTACGACGAGCGTGGATGCGGGCTCTCGGATCGCGATGTCGACGACATTTCGCTCGATGCCTGGGTGGCCGACCTCGAGAGCGTGGTCGACGCTGCGGGTGTCGACCGGTTCGCGCTGCTCGGCGTCTCGACCGGTGCGGCTGTCGCGGTCGCATACGCTGCCCGTCATCCCGAGCGGCTCACGCACCTCGTCCTCTACGGGGGCTACGCGCGCGGCCGGACACTCCGAGGTGCAAGCGAGCGAAGGCTGCAGGACGCGCTGGTCGCGGCGATCTCCGCCGGCTGGACCAATCCCGATCCCACCTTCCGCCACCTGTTCAGCATGCTGTTCCTCCCGGCCGCCACGGCGGAGCAGATGGGGTGGTACGACGACCTGCAGCGACAGTCCACATCGGCGGCGACCGCGGTCCGTCTGTACCACGCGCGCGGCCCCCTCAACGTGGTCGAGCTCGCGGCGCAGGTGAAGACAAAGACGCTGGTCGTGCACGCACTGGGGGACCGGGTAGTTCCGGTCGACGAGGGTCGGCTGCTCGCCACCCTGGTACCCGGAGCGCGGCTGGTCGTCCTGGAGTCGGCGAACCACATCCTGCTGTCGGATGAACCCGCGTGGGCGAGCTTCGTCTCGGAGCTTCGCGCCTTCCTGGGGACCGAACGGGCAACCACTCGGCCCGGAGTCGGAGTCGGAGTCGAGGAGCTCAGCCCGCGGGAGCTGGAGGTCCTCGCACTCGTCGCGGCAGGACTGACCAACGAGGCGATTGCGGAGAGTCTGAGTCTCAGCGTCCGCACTGTAGAGCGTCATCTGACGAACACCTACGTCAAATTGCATGTCTCCGGCAAAGCGGGACGCGCGGCCGCGGCGGCCAGGTTCTCCGAGACGTTGCGGCGTCCCTGATCCGGCCGGTCGCCGCTGCGTGTAGACCGCCAGCCCGCCTCAACGGGTTTGCGTGCTGGCTCCGATGCCGGCGACTCCTGCCGCTGCCTACCTTCACAGCTATCAGGACAAGCGCCCGGGGTCCCGGGCAGTTCCAGGGAGGCATTCGATGGAGCACATGGTCATGCCTGACAGGGCATCGGCGGTTCTCGCCGAGCCGTCAGCGACGTACGACGTCCGGGGCGGGGGAGGTGTCAGGCTGCACGCCCGGGAGTGGGGGAACCGGCAAGGGCGTCCGGTCCTCTTCATTCACGGATGGTCGGCCAGTCACGTGTGCTGGGCGCGGCAGATGGAGGGCCGGCTCGCGCAGGAGTTTCGCCTCGTCGCGTTCGACAACCGGGGTCACGGCATGTCTGAGAAGCCGATGGACCCTGAAAGCTATCGCGACCCGCAGTTGTGGGCGGACGACCTCGCCGCGGTCATCGATCAGTTGGGCCTGGACCGACCGGTACTGGTCGCCTGGTCCTACGGCGGGTTCATCGTCACCGACTACGTCCGGGCGTACGGCGAGGACCGGATCGGTGGCGTCAACCTGGTCGGGGGCGCCGTCATGCTGACGCCCCCCACCTTCGACCACATCGGCCCCGGTTTCCTCGAGAACGCACCGGACGCGAGCCTGCCCGACCTGGCCACGAACATCGCCGCCATCAGACGCTTTCTCGGGGTCTGCACCGTCGAGCCGCTCGCGCCGGACGACTGGAGCGCTGCCCTGGGTTGGAACATGGTCGTTCCCCCCGAGGTCAGGGGGGCGTTGATCTCGCGCGAGATCGACGGCGACGACGTACTGTCCAGGCTTTCCGTGCCCGTGCTGGTGACACACGGACGCTCCGACACGATCGTGCTGCCCTCGATGGCCGAGCACGTCCTCGACGTCTGCAAGACCGCCAGACCGTCCTGGTACGACGGTGTGGGTCACATGCCGTTCAGCGAGGACCAGCCCCGCTTCGACCGCGAGCTCGCCGAGTTCGTGGAGGAGTCTGCCAGGGAGATGTCGTGATTCGATGGTGCCTGTGAGGCTGGAGTTGTACTTGCGGTAGGCGAGGAGCTGGGTGCCGACGTCGCTGGCCCCTGGGGAGCTGAAGCTACGAGGTTGCCGCGAGGGGGCCGGCGCAGGCCTGGGTGGTCACCGGGCCGGCGTTGGCGAACGTGAGCGTGATCGGGAACCACTCGCCGGCGCGCAGGTTACGCCGTACGTGTTCGAGTACGACGCCGTTCTGCCGTTCGAGATCGACCTGGGCCCCGGCCGGGATCGCGATGGTCTTGACGGCCTGCCCGGAGCTGACCAGCGCGGTGTGCTCGGCGATCGGGGTGGAGACCCCGACGAGGGTGTCGGCCACGGTCGGAGACTCGTTGGTCAAGGTGAGCCGCAACGGCGCGTCGGTGCCCTCGGTAAGGCCCTGCGGGCCCTGCACCCAGAGGTCCGTCACGACGATCGCGCCGCTGGTGGCGTCGACGCCGCCCTGCGGAAGGCTTTGGTACGGGTCGGGCGACGAGCACGCGGTCAGCATTCCGACGCCCAGCAGGGCAGCCGGCAGCCAGCGAAGCACGCGCCGGCCTGGAAGCCGCCGGGTGGTTCCAGTGGTTGTTGTCGCCATCTTCGCCTCCGCGAGGAAATCCGGAAAGTGCTTCCAGCTTCGCGAAGCGACTGGTTCCCGTCGTCACTGCCAGCGGTCGTTCCCACCCCCGGCTAGCCGGAAGCCGAGGCCGGAAGCTCGCAGCACATCGACGTGCCGCCGCCCGGCGGGCTGTCCAGGGAGAAGGTGCCGCCCAGCGTCTCGATGCGGTCTTTCAGCCCGAGGAGCCATGAGACCCGCAGCGGGTCAGCGCTGACCGGCCTCCGGCTCGGCGCCATCCGGTGTGAGCGCGGCGATTCCAGCTAGTGGGCGGGTCGGGATACCGGCCAGCAGGTCATCGGCTGGGTGCTCACGTCGACGACAGCACCACGCCTGCCGCGCGATGCTCCGATGATGCGATCGGTCTGCAGCCTCGAGCACGTGGTGACTGCTGACGCTCGGTTCGCCGCGGACATCAGCCACGAGCTGCGGACCCCGCTGACGACCATGCTGAACTCGATGGAACTGATCCACAACCATCGAGACGAGCTGCCCGCTGCCGTGCGCGAACCGGTCGAGTTGCTCGGCGAGGACCTCGAGCGGTTCCGGCGGCTGGTGGTCGACCTGCTGGAGATCTCCCGCGATGACGGGGAAGACGAGGGCAGCCGGGATACCGTACGCATCGCCGACCTGATCAGGGTCGCGGCCGACACCGCCGCTGGTCGCCCGGTCACGGAGGTTTCCGCCGATGCGGCAGCCCTCACCCTGAGGGCCGACAAACGCAGGCTCGAGCGAGTGGTCGCGAACCTCGTCGAGAACGCCGAAGGCCACGGTGGTGGTTGCGTACGCGTGTCCGTCGAGGCGGGCGGCCTTGGTGTCATCGTCCAGTTCGACGACGCGGGGCCCGGCGTACCGGTCGCCGACCGGGACCGGATCTTCGAGCGGTTCTGCCGTGGTGGTTCCGGTGGGCGACCGGCTCAGGACGCCGGGGCCGGCGGGATCGGTCTTGGTCTCTCGATCGTGGCCAGGCATGTGGCGTGGCACAACGGGACGATCCGGGTCGAGGACCGCCCCGGAGGCGGCGCCCGCTTCGTCCTCGAACTCCCGGCGAAGCCCGGCTGACGGGGCCCCGGGATTCCGGCTAGCAGGAAGCGGGGTTGGGCGCTGGTGGTGAAGACCTGAGCGATCTGCCAGGCGATGGTTGCTTCAGGATGGCCGCGCAGCTGGCGGCCGAGGGAGTGATGGTCCATGGCATACAAGGCGACGGCAGTCTTGCGAGACGCGGCCGGACTCGGCGTCGACAGCGTCGCGTTGCCCACCACGGCAAGCACCTGGCTCCGACCTGGCTGGTGGGGGAGTGCGGTGGTGTACCAGATCTACCTGCGAAGCTTCCAGGACTCCGATGGCGACGGCATCGGTGACCTGGCCGGTGTCCGCGCCAGGCTGCCGTATCTGCGGAGCCTCGGCGTCGACGGCATCTGGCTCAACCCGTTCTACCCGTCACCGCAGTACGACCATGGGTACGACGTGTCCGACTACTTCGGGGTGCAGCCCGAGTACGGCACGCTCGAGTCCTTCGACCAACTGGTCGTCGACGCGCACCGGCTCGACCTCAGGGTGGTCATCGACATCGTCCCGAACCACTGCTCGATCGAGCATCCCTGGTTCGCCGCGGCGCTGGCCGCCGGTCCGGGCAGCCCGGAACGCGAGCGGTTCCACTTCGCCGACGGTAAGGGGGAGTACGGCGACCTGCCGCCGAACAACTGGCGCTCCATCTTCGGCGGATCAGCCTGGCAGCGCGTCACCGAACCGGACGGGACACCGGGCCAGTGGTACCTGCACAGCTTCGCGCCCGAGCAGGCCGACTTCAACTGGCGGCACCCGGACGTCGCGGCGTACTTCGACCAGGTACTGCGGTTCTGGTTCGAGCGCGGCGTGGACGGGATCCGGATCGACGTGGCCCACGGGCTCCACAAGGCCGACGGGCTGCCCGACCACGAGAACGCCATGGACGACGAGCTCACCGGCGACCCGCTCAATCCTTACGCGTGGAACCAGCCCGAGGTGCACCAGGTGTGGCGCCGGTGGCGGGCCATCGCCGAGGGATACTCCGTACTGACCGGCCGCGAACGGGTGCTGATCGGCGAAGTCGGCGTACTGGACGCCGAACAGCTCGCGCTGTACCAACGCCCGGGCGAACTGCACCAGAGCTTCTACTTCGAGTTCCTGCGCGCTACTTGGGACGACCAGATCCTGTACGACGTGGTGGATCGCGGCCTGGGCACGATCGCCGGCTCGGACTCGTCGGTCGCCTGGGTGCTGAACAACCACGACATGCCCCGGTCGGTGACCCGGTACGGCGGCGGCGCTCCTGGCCTCGACGCCGGCGATGTCGATCTCGGTACCGTCCGGGCCCGGGCGGCCGCCTTGCTGATGCTCGCACTGCCGGGCGCGGCGTACGTCTACCAAGGCGAGGAACTCGGCCTGCCAGAGGTCACGGATCTCCCGGTCGAGCTACTGGCCGACCCGATGTTCCACCGCACCCAGGGCGCTCGACGCGGCCGAGACGGCTGCCGGGTCCCGTTGCCGTGGGCCACGTCCCAGCACAGCTTCGGATTCTCACCCGCCGACGCGTGGCTGCCGCAGCCCGACTGGTTCGCTGACCACGCCGTGGACCGGCAGCTGTGCTCGGGCGAGTCGATGCTGCACCTCTACCGCGAAGCACTCGCGTTGCGGCGGCGACTTCCTGCCCTTGCCTCGAGCGAGTTCCGGTGGTTGCGGACGGAACCGGGCGTGCTGGCCTTCACCCGCGGCGACGGCTTCGGCTGCGTCGTCAACTGCTCGTCGCGGGTTGTCTCCGCGCCGGTGGACGGTGAGCTGCTGCTGGCGAGCCACCACGAGGCCGAGGACAAGCTCCCGCCGAACAGTGCCGCGTGGTACCAGCTGGCGCCGGCGGTCGCATCAGTGGCTGAGGCGGCATAGACCGGCGGACCCGGTGTCTTGAGTACTCACCCCTCGGCGCCGGGTCCGCCGCTCCACCACCTGCTTCCCCGAGCCTGGGACGGCACGGTCGGGACGATGAGACTTCGAGAGGTGCGAGCTGCATGGTGAAGATGATGCTGGAGGCAACGGCCGCGGCGCCGGCCCTCGATCGCGGGGCAGTTGGCTCCCCCCGCGGAGATTGAGATGAGCTTGGGCGTCTACCGCCTCGTTGCGGCGTACAGGCTCTTGTGGGGCGCGTTGTCCGGCTTGGTCGGTGTACTGGGCTTCGTGGCGGGAGTGTTCCTCGTGCCGGCCGGCGGGATGCTTCCCCTACTCTTCGTCGCCACCCTCATCGGAGTGTCCGTGGCCGGCACTGCTTGGTCGCACACGGCCGCGTCCGCGATCTCGGCCAGATCGGGGAGATCTGCTGTCATCGCCGTCGCGGTGATCTCAGCGATCGTCGCGTTCGCAGGCGATGTCGTCCTCCTGGGCGCCGCTGCTCCAGGTTTGGTGGTGGTCCTCGGTGTCACGTCACCAGCCGCGATGCGCTGGTGTGGTCGCCGGCTGGGGCACATTCCAGGCAGGCACCACGGCAGCCTCACTACGGCGGAGTTGTGCCGGCAGTGGCAGGACAGCTACAAGACCCTCCGGGACGCGACCACGGCGGCCGCTCGACTGCGCATCGTCGAAGCCCGGCAGCTCTATCTGGACGAGCTCGAACGACGCGACCCCGTCGGGCTCAAAACCTGGCTGGGAGAGAGCGCCAGCGCCGCAGGCGATCCCAGCCGATTCCTGGCCAGGGATGGCGAGGATGCCCCTCCGGTCGACGGATGACGTCGTCGCCGTTGGTGGCCTCGGCCACGACCACCATGCCCTCGCGCAGCCGGTGTCGGCTGCGGAGCACCTGACGATGCTCGGATTCCTGCAGCAACTCGGCGGACAGCTCGGGGCGTGGTTCTACGTCATCGCCGGCGGTCTCGCCTTTGCCGAGGCCGCGGTGATGGTCGGGCTGGTGCTCCCCGGCGAGACGGCGCTGGTGGTGGCCGGATTCGCTGCCCACCAGGGCTGGATCGCCCTGTGGCCGATGGTGGCGGTCGCGGTCGGCTCGGCTGCTCTCGGCGACAGCCTGGGCTACGAGGTCGGTCGCCGACTTGGCCCGAGGTTGCGCGCGTCCCGGCTGGGTGGCCGGGTCGGCGACGATCGGTGGCGGCGAGCCGATGACTTCCTTCGCCGGTACGGCGGACGGGCGGTACTGCTCGGCCGATTCACCGCGGGCCTGCGAGCACTGATGCCGGGCATGGCAGGCATGGCCCGGATGCCGTACCTGCGCAAGTTCCTGCCGTGGAATGTTGCCGGCGCCGTGGCCTGGGGTGCGGGCTGCGTACTGCTCGGCTACGCCTTCTCTGCCTCCCTGGCAGCGTTGGCTCGCGCTCTCACCTATGCGCCGCTGGTCCTGATCGCCTTGGCTGCGGCCGTCCTCGTCCTTCTCCGCATCCGGAAGAAGCGCCGCCAGGTCCGCTGACGACCGCGATTTACCGCCAGCCGGTACGGCGAATGGCCGCTCGCCGTGACACCGCACACCGATCCAACCCTCGGTTCGCTGTGACTCAGGCGGCGTCGCCGGTCACGGAGGCGACCTCGGCCGGGGTCAGCTTGATCGACACGGCGGCGAGGTTGTCCTCCAGGTGTGACACCGATCCGGTGCCCGGGATCGGCAGGATGGACGGCGACCGCGCCAGCAGCCACGCGAGCACGATCTGGCGGGGCTGAGCGCTGTAACGCTGGGCCAGCGCCTGCACGGGCTGGTTGTTGTCGAGATCCTGGATCGGCGCCCAGGGCAGGAACACGAGCTGCTCCTGCTCGCAGAGGTCGGCCAGCGACTCCGACTGGCGGTCGTCGACGTTGTAGCGGTTCTGGATCGATGCGATCGGGGTCAGTCGCTGTGCGCGCCGCAGCTGGTCCTCGGTGACGTTGGACAGCCCGATGTGCCGGATCTTGCCCTGTTCCTTGAGGGTCACGAGAGCACCGATCGAGTCCTCCAGTGGCACGTCCGGGTCGGGCCGGTGGAACTGGTAGAGCGGAATCTGTTCGAGCTTGAGTCGGCGCAGACTTCCCTCGCAGGCCTCGATCAGGTGCTCCGGCCGGCCGTTGGTGGGCCATTGTCCCGGCCCGGTGCGCTCGAGGCCGCCCTTGGTCGCGATCACCAGGTCGTCCGGGTACGGGTAGAGGGTCTCGCCGATGAGCTCCTCGCTGACGTGAGGCCCGTAGGAGTCGGCGGTGTCGATGAAGTTGACGCCGCGCTCGACCGCTCGGCGCAGTACCGCCTTCGCCTCGTCGCGGTCGCTGGGCGGACCCCAGATCCCGGCACCGGTGATCCGCATGGCACCGAAGCCGAGCCGGTTGACCGTCAGGTCTCCGCCCAGATCGATCGTGCCGGCCATTCCGGCGTCCACGGATTCTGACTCAGACATGGATCATCACTCCTTTGATTACGGCGCTGTCCGTTTCCGTGCTCGTCCAGATCATCGGGTCGCCTCCTGATAGGGGATGCCGAACGGTGCGAACACCTCGTACAGCTGGCGGTCGCTCTCCTCGTCGTACCTCACCGTGTAGACGCCGGCCCGGCGGAGTTGCCCGATGGTCAACGCGACGCCTGCCTTGCGGGCGATGTGCATCTCCACGGCCGTGTGCATCGCCACGACGGACGGCAGCTCCGACGCCTGTCGAGCGGACTGCCAGATCCTCAGCCAGACGGGCCTGGTCGTTGCCTCAGGCATCATCGAAGGCCACCGTCGGCGATGTCCGGATAACTGGGCGAGGGCGAAGCTGATCCCGTTGACCAAGGTTGCAGTCCGTTGTCCACACTGACCAGCATCGGCGGTCCGGTGTCCGGTCGGCATTACCACCAGCCGCCATTCGCAGTGCTGGCCAGGAGGGGGGTCCGCACCCCTGCTAGCTGGTGCACAATGAGCGATCTGACCGACCTCATTCCGCCTTCTGCAGTCCTGTCAGCGCGGCCGGCCACCGGCGGCATGACATCGAGGGCTATCGGCTCACGATCGGGAGTTCTACGCGCAGCGACGTGCCCCTGGTGGGTGGGCTCGCGATGCCGATCGTGCCGCCGAGCGCCGTGACACGGTCTGTCAGCCCGGTCAGCCCCGATCCCCGCGCTGGATCCGCTCCACCCACGCCATCGTCACCGATCGTCAGCCGCAGGATGCCGTCGTCCACCTGGGCACTGACCTCGACTGCCGAGGCCCGCGCGTGCTTCGCGGCATTGGTGAGCGCTTCGGAGACGACGTAGAACGCCGCGACCTCGACGTGGTCTCCGAGCCGCTCGTCAATCGCCAGGTCGAGCTGCACCGGCACCGCCGACCGCCGGGCAAGCGCCTTCAGAGCCGGCGTCAGACCACCCTCGGACAGGATCGCCGGGTGAATGCCGCGCGACAGATCCCGCAGTTCGTCGAGGGCGCCCACAAGCCCCTGGTTGATCCGCGCCAGCTGTGCGGCGAGCAGGTCGTTGTCGGAGGGTGTGATCGCCTCCGCGCCCTGCAGGTCCAGTGCAAGCGAGACCAGGCGTTGCTGCACGCCGTCGTGGAGGTCGCGCTCGAAGCGCCTGCGGGCGTCGTCCGCTGCCGCGACCAGGCGCGCGCGGGAGGCGATCAGCTCAGCGCGGCTGTCGGCGTTCGCGATGGCGGTGTCGACCAACTGGGCGAAGAGAGCCATCCGTTGCTCGGTGTCGGCCGGCGGCGAGTGCTCCCAGTTCCAGCCCGCCGAGACGACTCCCCAGAGCCGGCCGTCCACGACGATCGGCGCTCCGACGGCCACCCGCAGGCCTGCGGCGCGGGCCAGTTCGGCGATCATTCCGCGCGCTCCCTCGTAGTTCTCCATCCGGGCGGAACGCCCGGACCGCCGCACCACCGCCTCCACGCTGTCACCCTCGTGGCTGATCCGCACACCTGGCGGCACCTCCTCAGCGCTCGAGCCGCGATGCGCAAGGACGGTGAGTTCGATGCCGGGCTCGTAGCGACACACCAGGAGGTGATCGGCGTCCAGCAGGCTCCCCATCTCCCCGGCCACGGCGTCGAAGACCACGGGGGGCGCCGCGCCTTCGGCGACGAGCGTCGCCACCCTTCGCAGCGCTGCCTGCTCCTCGGCCAGCCGCGCTACCTCCGCGCGTGCCTCGGTGTTGGCGATGGCCGTGGCCACCAGGTCCGCGAACTGCGCGATCCGCGCCTCGGTCTCCGGCGGGAGCGGCTCGGGTTCGGGCCTCGCCACGACGATCGCGCCCCATCGACGCTCACCGACCACGACCGGACAGCCGACCGCCGAGCCGATTCCCCGCTCACGCGCGCCGGCAGCGACAGCACCGGGGGCTGAGGAGTAGTCGTCGATCCGGCGTGCCCGTCCCTCCCGGAGCACCAGCGCCGCGACGCCGTCGCCGTCGACCGGTAGCCGGGTGCCGACCCGGTAGCGGGCGGCCATGCCGACGCCACCGACAGCGACCACGTTCGCGGTCCCGTCGCCTTCGTCATGGAGCAGCGCGCAGTCGACCTCGCCGAACACCCCCGCCGCTTCTTCGGCGACCTTGGCGAACACCTCCGTCGGCGACGACTCCTTGGCAACGAGCGTCGCCACCCGCCGCAGCGCGGCCTGTTCGTCGGCCAGCAGACGGAGATCCTGGTGCGCCTGGGCGTTGGAGATCGCGGTCGCCACCAGTTCCGTGAAGGCAGCGATGTGCTCCTCGCTGCCGACCGGCAACCCATCCGGCCGGGTCGTAGCGGCCACCACGGCGCCCCACAGCCGACCGTCGACGGTGATCGGCGCGCCTACCCCCGACCGGGCACCGAGCTGCGCAAAGCAGTGTGCGATCGAACCCTCCGTGCCCTCGAACCGCTCCGTGCGCACCGGCCGGCCGGTCTCCACCACCATCGCCGCCGCGCCGGCACCCTCCAATCGCAACCGTGCAGCATGGGGAAACTCCGCGCCCGGCACGCTCCACAGTCCGACGACGGTGCCGGTGCGATCCGACTCGTACCGGAGCACGACCGTGACCTCCGCGTCGTACAAGTGGCCGATCTCCGCGGCCACGAAGCCGAATGTCTCGGCCGGTGCCGCTCCGCGGGCGACCAGCGTCGCAACGCGCCGAAGGCCGGCCTGCTCGTCAGCGATCTCACCTCGGGCACGCTCCGCAGCGGCCGCGCGGCGAGCCGCATGTGCCGCCAGGCCGCCCAACAGGACTGATACCGCCAGGTAGACGACCAGATCCAGCAAGTTGACGGAATCCGGGAACTCGAGCGGGTGCGTCGGGGGCAGGTAGAACCAGTCGAAGGCGAGCATGCCCGCCATCCCCACCGGGACCGCGTAGGCGATACTCGCGAACCGGGCGATCGCGATCACGACGAGCAGGTAGACAATGCCCAGGAGGCCGGCGACGACGGGAGCGTCGACACCCGCGAGAACCAACGCCGACAGGGTGAAGGTCCCGGCGCCCGCTGCGAACGACAGCGCGATCTCCGCCGCGAGCGGGAGACGGCGGGCCCGCTCCCATCCGGCCGCCAATTGAGGCTCCACCCGCAGCAGACTGCCGCCATCTGGGCAAGCACGCAATGCCCGGCCGATCTGCTCCCAGCGCCGATGTCGCTGTAGTTGCCTCGGTCAAGGATGTTCATCGCCGCCGGCGTGGGCGCCGCAGCGGTGGCGCCGGCATCATCAGGAGGTCGAAGTGCACGTCGCTGATGGTCGAGGACGGGCACCGATCGCCTCTCCTGACTCCGGCGGCAAGACCCGGTTCCGAAGCAGCACGCCGCTAGGCCGGTCTGGAGGTTTCCTTCCATTGCCAGAGGTAGAGGCAGGCGAGTGTGCGGTGGGGGCGCCAGGGTTCTGCGATCCGTTCTACCTCGGTGGGGCGTGGCAGGCCGGGGAGGCCGTACTGTCGCTCGACTGCACGGCGGATCTCGAGGTCGCCGGAGGCCAGGACGTCGGGGCGGTTCAGGTGGAAGATCAGGAAGATGTCGGCGGTCCAGGTGCCGATGCCCTTCACCGCGACGAGCTGTGCGACCACTTCCTCGTCTGGTAGCAAGTGCACGCGTTCGAGGTCGAGTTCACCGCTGACGATGTGTTCGGCCAGCGAGCGGAGGGAGGCCGTCTTGGCTTTCGAGAGCCCGGCGGCCAGCCGCAGCTCGTCGGGATCCGCCGCAAGGATCTCCTCCGGCGTCGGGGGATTGCCGCCGAAGCGCTCCCGCAGTCGCTGGTAGATCGCGCGCGAGGCGAGGTTCGAGATGTTCTGGCTGACGATGGCGCGCAAGAGGACGCCGTAGTGGTCGGTCGGCATGTTCGGATCGGCCGGGAGCGCCGGGTCGGGGGCCGTCGTCACCGGGCCGCCGTTGTCTTCGATGACCTGGTCGATGATCGCGCCCAGCACGGCGTCGGCCTGGCGCAGGTGCTCCTCCGGGGCGACCCGCTCACCCGCTGATGTCATTCCACTGGTCATGGAAGCCTCCTAGGCCGGGTAGCCAAAGTTACTCTCGCAGGTACGGCTGGTCTCGCCGGCAAAGCGAGCTGAGCGAGCAATGGGATGGCGGTGGCCTATCAAGATCTCCGAAGAACGACCGATGACACTGGCTGACGTCGGGCCGTCCGTGCTGGCCGCGCTGGGTGTACCCGGCATGACCGATGTACTCGGTCTGCCTGCCGCGCCCAGGGTGTGCCTGCTGCTGGTCGACGGACTGGGCTGGCAGCTCCTCAGAGCGCATGCCGCCGACGCGCCGTTCCTCTCCTCGCTGGCAAAGGATTGCGAGCCGATCGTGGCGGGGTTCCCTGCGACGACAGCGACGAGCCTCGCGACGCTCGGTACCGGACGGCTGGCCGGCGAGCACGGGGTGGTGGGTTACTCGTTCGCCGTCGACGGTGAACTCCTCAACGCGCTGGGCTGGCACCGGCAGGCTGAAGGACGTCCGATCGACCTCCGCGATCGGCTCGTACCCGAGCAGATCCAGCCACACCGGACCATTTTCGAGCGGGCTGGTGATGCGGGGGTGCCGGTTCAGCTGGTCGTCCCGCGTGACCTCGAAGGCAGCGGACTCACCCGCGCCGTACTGCGTGGCGGACAGTTCCGGAGTGCCTACGCACTCGGCGACCTGATCAGCCAGGTACTGCGAGCTCTGCGCGAGCACGAGCGGATCCTCTGCTACGCCTACCACGCGGATCTCGACGGGCTCGGCCACGGTTACGGACCGGGGAGCGACGCGTGGTGCCACCAGTTGAGCGTCGTCGACCAGGTCGCGGCAACGATCGCGGCCGGGCTTCCGAAGGACGGCGTGCTGCTGGTCACCGCCGACCACGGAATGGTCGCCGCGGCGGACCACGACCGGGTCGACTTCGACGCGGAGCCGGAGCTGCGCTACGGCGTACGGATGCTGGGCGGTGAGGCCCGGGTCCGCCACCTCTACACCGAAGCCGGTGCGCTGGACGACGTGGTCGAAAGGTGGCGCGAGCACCTCGGCACCAGAGCCGTGGTGCTGCGTCGCGACGAGGCGATCGGCCAGGGCTGGTTCGGGCCGCGCGTCGCCGACACCGTGCGCCCACGCATCGGCGACGTCGTGGTCGCTGCGCAGGGATCGACGGTGGTGGTCCGATCGAAGCTCGAAGCCCGCCTGAGCCGCTTCGTCGGTCACCACGGCTCGCTGACCCCCGAGGAACAGCTCGTCCCACTCCTCGTAGCCTCGAACACGAACGAGTGAGGGTCGGGCGATGGCGAAGGATGATGAACGGATGCTGGGGTTCTCGGAGATCGCCGCGCTTGCTCGCGATCGGCTCGGTTTCGACGCGTTGCGCCCAGGCCAGGGCGAGTCGGTACGGGCGGTGCTCGAGGGTCAGGACACGCTTGCCGTCCTTGCGACCGGAACTGGCAAGACTGCGATCTATCAACTCGCCGGGTTGGCGTTGGGTGGATTGACGGTTGTGGTCAGCCCGCTGGTGGCTCTGCAACGCGATCAGTTGCGGGCGCTGTCCGAGCATCCAGCAGGTGTTGAAGTTGCCGAGTTGAACGCCAGCGACCACGCTGGGCAACGCGTGGCCCACGAGATGCTGACGCAGCGGCGTCCGGGATTCGTGCTCATGTCGCCGGAGCAGCTCACCCACGCGGCTGTACTCGAACTGCTGGCGTCGTCCCGGCCGCATCTGGTGGCCGTGGACGAGGCCCACCTGGTCAGCGAGTGGGGACAGGACTTCCGGCCTGACTATCTGCGACTGGCCGCGGCCATCCGCGCTATGGGCCGCCCGCCGATCCTCGCGCTGACTGCCACCGCGGCCCCACCGGTCCGGAAGGAGATCATCCACCGGCTCGAGATGCGCGCCCCGTCCGTGGTGGTCGGCGGGTTCGATCGGCCTAATCTCAACCTCTCGGTGTTCACGTTCGCCGACGAGGAGACCAAGGGCCGCCGCCTGCTGAGTCATGTCCGGTCCTCGCGCGGACCGGGTGTCGTCTACGTCGCGACGCATCGCCATGCCGAGGATCTGGCCGCTGAGCTCGAAACTGCAGGCGTCTCCGCACAGGCGTATCACGCGGGCCTGTCCGCCCGGCAACGCCGCGAAGTACAGGACGGTTTCCTCGCCGATCGGTACCGGGTCGTCGTCGCCACCATCGCGTTCGGGATGGGGATCGACAAGCCGGGCATCCGTTGGGTCAGCCACGCCGAAGCTCCTGGCTCGATCGATGCGTACTACCAGGAGATCGGACGTGCGGGCCGCGACGGCGAGCCGGCCGACATCGAACTGTTCTACCGCCACGCGAACCTGGGACTCAACCGGTTCTTCGCCTCAGGTGGCGTCAGTGACGAGGACCTTCTCGCCGTCGCCACCGCGATCGACGAGCACCACCCCGCGGACATCGCCGAGCTGGCCGCCACCAGCGGGCTCAGCCCGGCCAGGGTCGAACGCGCACTCGGCCGGTTGACGGATGCCAGGGTGGTCATCGTCGGGCACCGCTTCCGTCTGAAAGCGCGAACTGATGTCGAGAAGGCCGTCGCAGCCGCATCGGCGGTCGAGCACGACCGTCGCGAGGTCGCCCGCTCCAGGGTCGAGATGATGGCTGCCTACGCCGAGCACGGTGGCTGTCGGCGCGAATGGCTGCTCAACTACTTCGGAGAGCAGTACGAAGGTCCCTGCGGCAACTGCGACAACGACTTGAACGGCCACACGGCCGCACCGGCTCCCGATCAGCCGTTCCCGGTCGGCAGCCGAGTCAAGCACCCCACCTTCGGGTCCGGCCTGGTCGAGCGTTACGACGGCACCACCATGACCGTGCTGTTCGACCGCGTCGGCTACAAGGAACTCCGAACCGCCTTCATGACCTACCGCCATCTCCTCGAACCCGAAACCTGACCGGCTGCTTCACTCGTCAGTTCGCCGTGCGGAAGTAGTGCCCGTCGGCCAGGTCGGCGAGCAGTCCCAGGTGCGTCGGCTGCCAGTCGAGCAGCTCGCGAGTCCTGGTCGCTGACGTCGGGTTGTCCAGGGCAACGAACGAAGCCAGGAAGCCGACGTACTCGGCCGCCTGTTCCGCGTCGACCGAGCGAACAGGCAGCTCGAGACCCGCTCCGATGGCCTCGGCGATGCGGCGGAACTCGATCCCCTCGTCGCCGACGGCGTGCAGGCGCGTGCCGGCCGGGGCGGACTCGAGCGCGAGCCGGTACAGCCGCGCGGCGTCGAGGGTGTGGACGGACGGCCAGCGGTTGGAGCCGTCGCCGACGTACGTCGACACGCCGTGCTGCCGGGCGAAGGTGATGAGCGACGGCGCGAAGCCCTGGTGGTCGAGCGTGCTGTGGGTGATCGGCGGCAGTCGCACGACCGAGGATCGAATGCCCTTGTCCGCCAGGCCGATGACGAAGTTCTCCGCGTCGATGCGGTAGCCGCTGGGCAGGAAGTCCTCCTCCGTCCCGGTCCGGTCCAGCGAGGTGTGGGCGAGCAACCCCGTTCCCGACGTACCGACGAGTGGCTTGTCCGAGCCGGCGAGGGCGTCGGCGATCGCCCGCAGTGCGGCCAGATCGGTTTCGGCCGCGCCGGACCTGTCGCCGGCCTGCATGGCGTCGTGCCGGAACGCGAGGTGGACGACGCCGTCGGCCGCACGAGCCGCGGCATACAGGCCGTCGAGGTCATCGAGGTCGCCGCGGACAACCTCGCCGCCCCAGCCGGTGATGCGTTCGGCGGCCGCGTCGGAGCGGGCCAGGCCGACGACCGAGTGCCCGTGGTGGAGGAGTTCCGGGACGAGGGCGGAGCCGACGTGGCCGGAGGCCCCGGTGATGAAAACGCGCATGAAGCTGTTCCCTTCAGTGATGTCATTGAGTGACATCACCGATGCTACACCTCCGATGTCACTCGATGACATCAAGTAGGATCAGGCGGCATGGGGCGTTGGGAACCGGATGCGGCCGGCCGGCTGCGTGAAGCGGCGATGGCGCTGTACGCCGAGCAGGGCTTCGACGGCACGACCGTCGCCGACATCGCGGACCGGGCCGGCGTGACCGCGCGGACGTTCTTCCGCCACTTCGTGGACAAGCGCGAGGTGCTCTTCGCCGGCTCCGAGGAACTCCAGCGGCGCATGGTCGACGCCCTGACCGGCGCGCCTCGGGACGCGGAACCGATGGATGCCATCACGATCGCGCTGCTCGCGGCGGCCGAGTTGTTCGCCGACCGCCGGGACCACTCCCGGCGTCGGCAGGCCGTCATCGCGGCGACGCCCGAACTCCGCGAGCGCGAGTTCATCAAGATGGCATCGCTCGTCACGGCGTTCACCGAGGCTTTGCGGCAGCGAGGTGTCGAGCCGGACACCGCGTCGCTCGCGGCAGAGACCGGCATCGCGGTCTTCCGAGTGGCATTCGAGCGCTGGGTCACCGGACCGGAAGACGCGGACCTGGCCGACGTCATGCGAGGCACCCTCGCAGACCTCTCCGAACTCACTGCCTGACGTCCTGGGTGGGTGACCTCGCTGTGCGCCAGCGGGGTTAACAAGTGTTCACCTTCGGGTCACCCGCTGGGTACTGACCCGGCGGGAAGTTGGTGACAACGTTGCCAGGCAGCCCGCCACATTGTTCCGCCCCTTCGGAGTGCGCTTGATGAAGAAAAGTCTGCCCGCGACCTCGGTCGCAGGCCTCGGTCGGATGGACGAATCCGTCGCCGTCAGGGCTCGTGGAGTCGTCAAGTCCTTCGGCGAGGTGATCGCGCTCGACGGCATCGAACTGGACGTGCCGCAAGGGCAGATCCACGGGTTGGTCGGACCGAACGGCGCAGGAAAGACGACCCTGCTCGGGCTGCTGCTGGGTCTGGCTGTCGCCGACAGTGGCACCCTCGAGATCCTGGGTACGCCGGTCGGGCGCGCGCTCGCCGCTCCCGACGGTGTGACGGGTTTCGTCGACGGTCCCGGCCTGTACCCCTCGCTCACGGCCAGGCAGAACCTCGCCGCGCTGGCGGCGTTGCGTGGTCGCGAAGCGCGGACGGCGGGGATCGACGATGTGCTCGGTGAGGTCGGGCTCACCGATGTCGCCGACGATCGGGTCCGCGGCTTCTCCCTCGGCATGCGCCAACGCCTCGGGCTCGCCGCGGCCCTACTCACCAAGCCCCGGTTGCTGGTGCTCGACGAACCGTCCAACGGGCTCGATCCGGCCGGCAAGAAGCACGTCCACGGCGTCCTCACCCGGCTCGCGGCCGACGGAACCTCCGTGGTGCTCTCCAGCCACCGGATGGACGACCTCGAGGCGCTGTGCTCCGAGGTCACCATCCTCGCCACCGGGCGGGTCGTCTTCTCCGGCCCGCTGAGCAAGTTGGCCGCCGAGACCGATGAGCTCGGCTACCGGCTCCTCACCTCCGACCCAGAGGCCGCCCGCCGGGTGGCGGGCGAAACGGCCGGAGTACGCGTCGCCGACGACATCGGTCAGAACGCCGCGGTGTTCGTGGTGCACGCGATGGTGCCGGCCCTCGACGAATTGGTGGTGCGGCTGGTGCAGGCGGGCATCGCGGTGCGCGAGCTCGCACCCGTGGTGTCGCCGCTCGAAGCCGCGTTCCTCGCCCTCACCGAGCAGCAGGAGTCGAACCGATGACCGCGACCGTCGCCGTTACTGACGTTCCCACTGCCGGCCGGGTGTCGGTCGCGCGCGGGTACCGCTTCGAGCTGGTCAAGATGATCTCGCAGTGGCGGGTCCGCTTGCTGGTTCTCGTCTGCTGGATCGCGCCGGCGCTGTTCGTCGCCGCGGTGAGTCAACAGGGCTCGCTCCCCGTCGACACCCTCTTCGGTCGCTGGATGCACGCCACGGCCTGGGCCGGACCGGTGGTGGTGCTCGGGTTCTCGGGCACCTGGGCGCTTCCACTGCTGACCTCGTTGGTCGCCGGTGACGCGTTCGCCTCCGAGGATCGGCTCGGCACCTGGCGCCACCTGCTGGTGGCGGTCCGGTCGCCCCGCCGGATCTTCGCGGCGAAGGCACTGGCCAGCCTCACCGTCATCGTGCTGCTCGTGGCCGGACTGGCGATCTCCAGCACGGTCGGTGGGCTCATTGCGATCGGCAACCATCCGCTGATCGGCCTCGACGGCCACCTGCTGACACCGGCGGACGCCGCGGGCAAGGTCCTGCTCGCCTGGGTCTGCGTCCTCGCCCCGACTCTGGCCCTCGCCGCCATCGGACTGCTCGGGTCCGTCGCGCTGGGGCGGTCACCGATGGGACTCCTGCTGCCCGCGATCGTCGCGCTCACGATGCAGCTCGCCCAGATGCTGCCGATACCGGTCGCCGTACGCCTCGCTCTGCCCGGCTACGCCTTCACCGCGTGGAGCGGTTTGTTCACCAGCCCGGCGCAGCTCGGCCCGCTCCTGATCGGTATCGGGGTGAGCCTGGTCTGGGCCGTGGCCGCGACAGCCTTGGCCTACCGGTTGTTCGTGCGGCGCGACTTCACCAACCTGACTGATGACGGCGCGGGCCGGCGTGCGCTCACTGGCGGTCTCCTGCCGCTGGTCGTACTGCTCGGCGTCTCCATCGGTGTCGTCACCCCGGCGACCGGGGCCACCGGCTCCGGGATCGAGCAGGAGAAGGTGCAGCAGTCGGTCGCCACGGCCTTCGCCCACCTCTACCGCCTGCAGACCAAGCAGCTCAACCGGCCCGACGTCACCGAGGCGCAGTTGAAGGCCACGGCGGCGTGCACGAAGGGCGGCGACCAGGTCGCCGCCCAGGGCGCAGGTAACGACTGGCGCTGCGTCGTGACCTGGCATCTCCCTGACGTCGAGGCCGCGGGGACGGCCGTCTACCAGCTCGACGTCACCCCTGACGGGCGGTACGTCGCCGACGGCGACGGACCGAAGGAAGTGAACGGCTTCTTCCTGGTGCGCACGCCGCAAGGCGACGCACCGAACCCGCTTTGGCAGTTCGACGCCAAGCTCGAACTGCTCTCCGCCACTCCGAAGGAGTAATCCATGCAGGTAACACGCCGCCGCCGGCGTGACGAGGAGGGCCAATCAGGCCTGCTCGGCCGACGCATCGGACGCCGCGTATCACGGATCACAGCAGGTACCACCGCTGTCGCCGTGGTAGCCACCGGCTCCGGAATCGCATTCGCCTCGACGCGCATGTTCGGGACCGACCAGGTCGGACAGACCACTGACAAGGGTCTGGTCGTCTCCGGCGACCAGTACGTCAACCCGATCGGTCAGCGCCTCGTCATCAACAACGGCAAGATCATGTCGTCCTCGCTCAGCCCGGACGGCACCCACGTAGCGGCCTCGGTCACCGACGGTGGGATGGCACTGGGCATCGTCGACCTGAAGACCTGGAAGGTGCAGCAGCTGGTCGGCAACAACGCCGCCGCGAATCTGCGCATCCCTGGCAACGACATCGGCCAGGAAGGCCCGACGTACTCACCCGACGGTTCGCAGCTGTGGCTGGGCCAGACCGACGGTTACCGCAGGTTCACCGTGAACCCGGACGGCACCGTCGCCAACCCGACCTTCGTCTCGATCGCGGCGGACGGGCCCAAGCACGCGCTGGTGGGTGAGGCGGTGTTCTCGCCCGACGGCTCCACCGTGTACTCCGCGGTCAACGGCCAGAACCGCGTCGTCGCCATCAACGCGGCGACCGGCGCCATCCAGCAGAGCTGGACCGTGGGCAACGCCCCGCGCGACCTGATCAAGGTCGGCGACAAGCTCTATGTCAGCAACGAGGGCGGGCGTCCGGCGAAGCCGGGCGACACCACGATGAACTCGTACAACACCCAGGTCCCGGCCAACCCGTCGACCGGTGCCACCACCACCGGCACGGTCAGCGTCATCGACCTGGCGAACTCCGCCGCCGCCGTCACGAGCATCGACGTCGGGCTGCACCCGACCGCTCTGTACGCGAAGAACGGCGCGCTGTTCGTCACGAACACGGCGACCAACGACGTCTCCGTCATCGACACCGCCAAGAACAAGGTCGTCCAGACCATCGCCACCCGCCCGTGGCCGGAGGCGTCGGTGGGCTACGAGCCCGACGGGGTGACGCTGACGGATGACGGTCACCTGCTGGTGACGCTCGGCCGCGCGAACGCGGTCGCCGTCTACCGCTACCAGAACCCGCTGGAGCCGGTCAGCTATGTCGGCCTGCTGCCGACGGACTACTTCCCCGCGGAGATCACCACCGTCGGCGACGACGTACTGGTGTCGAACACTCGTGGAATCGATGCCCGCCGCCCGACGACGGCCGCCGGGCACGGCACCCACGACACGACGTCGAGCCTGCAGCGGTTCAAGCTGCCGGACGACCACGCCATCCGTGCCGGCACGGCCAAGGTCTTCCAGCAGAACGGCTGGACCAAGAACTCGGTCGAGGTTGCCAAGGACAAGGGCAACAAGAAGCCGGTACCGGTCCCGCAGCGGCTCGGCGACCCGTCGACGATCAAGCACGTGTTCCTGATCGTCAAGGAGAACCGGACCTACGACCAGCTCTTCGGCGACATCTCCGAGGGCAACGGCGACCCGGCGCTGGCGCAGTACGGAGAGAACGTGACGCCGAACCAGCACGCGCTGACCAAGCAGTTCGGGCTGTACGACAACACCTACGACATCGGAACGAACTCGGCCGAGGGGCACAACTGGCTGATGCAGGCCGACAACCCGGAGTACACCGAATCCTCGGCCGGTGAGTACCTGCGCAGCTACGACACCGAGGACGACGCTCTCGGCCACCAGCGGACCGGCACCATCTGGAGCGGTGCGCAGGACGCCGGGAAGACCGTGCGCGACTTCGGTGAGTTCCAGCAGTTCCTGACCAAGCCGGCCGGCGCGAGCTGGCAGAACCTGTACTGCGACACCAAGAACATGGCGGCGACCGGCGCGAACACCGCCTACCCGCTGATCTCGTCATCGCCGATCCCGTCGCTCAACGACGTGTCGGTGCACGGCTTCCCGAAGTTCGACACCGCGGTACCGGACATCTACCGGTACGAGATCTGGAAGCAGGACTTCCAGAAGAACGGTCCGGCGAACCTGAACATGTTCTGGCTCTCCAGCGACCACACCGGTGGTCCGCCGAACGGAGCCGCCCAGGTCGCCGACAACGACCTCGCGGTCGGCAAGATGGTCGACACGATCTCGCACAGCAAGTACTGGAAGGACTCGGCGATCTTCGTCGTCGAGGACGACTCCCAGGCTGGTCTGGACCACATCGACGGCCACCGGGCCCCGATCCAGATCATCAGCCCCTGGGCCCAGCGCGGCGCGGTCGACAGCCACTACTACTCGCAGATCACGATGATCCGGACCATCGAGCAGATGCTCGGGATCAAGCCGATGAACCAGAAGGACAGCGCGGCCACCCCGATGGCCGGGGCGTTCACCAAGACGCCCGACTACCGGCCGTTCACCGCACTGCCCAACCGAACCTCGCTGACCGCGGGTCTGACGGCACTGCCTTCCTGCGGCGCTGACGTTCCGGCGGCCCAGAACCCGCTGGCGGCGGCTGCTCCGAAGGCGACCGTGCCTGCGGACCAGCAGGATGTCGCGGCGAAGTGGGACAGCTGGAAGTCGCAGCAGCGGCTCACCGGCCCCGACGCCAGGGCCGACTTCGCCAACCCCGCCCAGATGAACCACCTCAGCTGGTACGAGGCGCACGACTGGACCAAGCCGTACCCCGGCGAGGACAAGATCGTCGCACCGGAGAATGTGCCGGGCGCCCTCATCCCGTCAGCGGAGAACGACGGCTGACCTAGCTGGATCACAGAGGAGACCCCTGGCCGGCTCCACCGCCGGCCAGGGGCTTCTGTCTCTCCGGCCGATCAGGACTTGTCGTAGTGGCTGGGTGGGAACGGGTGTCGTTCGGTCAACGGGTAGAGCTCGCTCTCCTCCGTCTCGCGTTTGATCTCCGCCTGTTCTTCTCGGTACTCCTCTGTGTCGGTCAGATCGTCCGGCGCGGGTTCATCGGTGGCCGGTGGGACGTCATCGGGGTCGTAGTCGTCAACACCAGCCTCAACCCGCTCCTGCTCGGTGCGGCGGGCGAGATCGTCTTCGTCCGGGTGCAGCGGCATGCCGCCGTGCTCGCGCCGGTCGCGGTGAACTTCCTCCGACGTTTCGAAGGGTTCTTCAGTCATCGTTACCTCCATTGATCCGACGTCGCTGGTGGTGTGTTTTCCGAGCCTACTCGCGGCCCGCACGTGGTCAGGTCTTGGCGTTGTGGGGGACGCCGGCCGCGGCGTACACGTCTGTCTCGTCGAGTGATTCGTGCTCGAGGAGTTGTTCGGCGATGGCGTCCAGGCGATCGCGGTTCTCGCGCAGCAGTCGCCTGGCCTCCTGGTAGCACTCGTCGATCAGTCGCCGGACTTCTTCATCGACGGTGTTGAGGAGTTCCTCGGAGGCGCCGCCCAGCCGTGGGTCGCCGTCGGCAGGCAGGACGGAGACCGGGCCGACAGCCTTGGACATGCCCCAGCGGCCGACCATCGAGCGAGCGATCCTCGTCGCGCTCTCCAGGTCGCTCTCGGCGCCAGTGGTCACTACGCCGAGAACTTCCTGCTCGGCCGCCATCCCACCGAGGGCGCCGATGATGCGCCCGCGCAGGTAATCGGCGTCGTAGCCGTACCGATCCATCTCCGGCGTGGAGAGCGTGACACCGAGCGCGCGACCGCGGGGGATGATCGAGACCTTGCGGACCGGGTCGGCGCCGACCTGGATGATGCCGAGGAGAGCGTGCCCGCCTTCGTGGTAGGCCGTACGGCGACGCTCTTCCTCTCCCATCACCACGTTGCGCGCAGTACCGAGCTGGATCTTCTCCAGCGAGTCAGTGAGGTCATGCTGCCCGATCTGCGACCGGTTCTGGCGCGCGGCCGCCAGGGCTGCCTCGTTCATCAGATTGGCGAGGTCTGCGCCGGTCATGCCGGGGGTGGATCGCGAGAGCGCGGCCAGGTCGACGTCCGGCCCGAGCGGTTTGCCCCGCGCGTGGACCCGGAGGATCTCTTCCCGGCCCTTCTGATCGGGGGCGTGGACCGTGATGGTGCGGTCGAACCGGCCGGCCCGCAGCAGGGCCGGGTCGAGCACGTCCGCGCGGTTGGTGGCGGCCAGGACGATGACGCCCTCGGTGCCGGAGAAGCCGTCCATCTCGGTGAGGATCTGGTTGAGCGTCTGCTCTCCCTCATCGTGACCACCGAACGAGCGCGCACCGCCCCGAGCGCGGCCGATGGTGTCGATCTCATCGATGAAGATGATCGCCGGCGCGACCTTTCGTGCCTCGCCGAACAGGTCGCGGACCCGGCTCGCGCCCACGCCGACGATCGCTTCGATGAACTCCGAGGCGCTGGCCGAGAAGAAGGGCACTCGCGCCTCGCCGGCGGTGGCCCTGGCGAGCAGGGTCTTGCCCGTACCGGGTGCGCCGGCGAGCAGGACACCCTTCGGAGCGCGGGCGCCGAGCCGCCGATACTTGTCGGGGTCCTTCAGATAATCGACGATCTCCGCGATCTCTGTCTTGACCTCATCGATGCCGGCGACGTCGTCGAAGGTGGTTCGGACGCTCTCGGGATCTATCGGCTTCTTCTGACCTCCACCGAGAAGGCCGCTCAGCCCGCCCGCGGCCGCACGTTGTTGCCGCCTGAACAGCCAGAGGTAGAAGCCGACCAGCAACAGGATCGGCGCGAAGGAGATCAGCAGGTTCCAGAGCACCCCTCGCTGCTGGGTGACCGGAGTGGCCCGCACGGTGGCTCCGCTCTTCTCCAACGCGCCGAACAGATCGTCCGTGGCGAACGTCGGTCGTTCAGTGGTGAATTTCGTGTACGTCGCGTCGCTCTTGCCCGGGACGGTTGCCGCGTTCTTGAGCGTGCCCTGGATGGTGTCGCCGCGGGAGAACACCTCGGCGACGTTGCCCTTCTCGACCTGGATCGTGAACTCTGTGTAGGCGACGGTCTCCGTTCCGCCCGACATCTGGTCCTGCATCGTGGTCAGCAGGAACAGCAGCAGGTAGCCGCCGGCGATGAACGCCGCGAACCGAAGCCACCGCGGCCGGCGAGGTGGTTTCCCGGCGCTCGGCGGCAGGCCTTCCGCGCGCCACGGCTGATTGCCCGGCCGCCGGCCGTCGGTGCGACCGTCGCGGCCGGGCGAGTTCTGCTGGGGCGGGGTCTGGTCCTGCTCACTCATGGTCGGCTCCGCTGATCAGTGCACGCGCGTCCGAGTTCGCGCCCTCCGCCCAACATAGGACTTCAGGGGCAACCTGTCTTTGCCCTCACCCAAGGCCACCGCTCAGGCCTCCCGGCGGGAGAAGAGCTGCAGGAAGAAGAGGAATACGTTCAGGATGTCGAGAAAGATCGACGCGGCCATCAGCGGCGCGGAGTTGATGTCCGTCGACTGCCGCAGCCGCTGGAAATCGACCATCGTCAGGCCGGCGAAGATCACCAGTCCGAGAATCGAGTAGATCAGAGCGCCGCCGGGAATCTGCACGAAGATCAGCACGATGCCGAAGACGACCAGGGCCACCAGAGCCCAGGACCCGATTCGTGCGATCGCGGTCAGGTCGCGCCGGGTGGCGTAGCCGGCTGCTCCGAAGCCTCCGATGAACAATGCGGTCGCGCCACCTGCCTGCCAGAGGGCCTGCGGATCCGCGCTGGCGTAGTACGCGAGTGTCGGTGCGGTGGCCAGACCCATCAGCAGGCCGAAGGCGGCGAGGAGTCCGACGGTCAGGTTGAGCGACTTGCGGACCGCGAACTGCATGCCGATCAGGCTGGCGAAGGCGGCGATGAACGCGACGATGCCGACTCCGCCGACGAGGTCGCGGCCCAGGTAGGCGCCGAGCGCGAACAGGCCGGCGGTGAGCGCGACGTACCACATCGTCTGCGCGAACAGGGTGTGGGTCCGGTCTCGGGCTGTCGCCCCGGCCGGCGGGTAGGCGATTGACTCGCTCATGGCATTCGGCTTCTCCTCGTGTTGGTTCGCGTTCAGCTTGGGTCACATCCAGCCTCGTCGGCTTGACCATGCGTCGAACCAGGGAAACTCCCTGGTCGATCCCGTGTGCCCGTGTAGGCCGCCGCGGCAGGTGTGCACACATCGTGACCGCCCGAGCCCGGGGATCGGCTGAGCAACGGTGCAGGCGTAGCAAGCGCTCACGAGGTGCGGTTTGGAATAAGCCGCGGGCGTCGGTGATTTCCAGCGGGCGCACGCTCGGGTTCCTCGGGAAGCCGACCGTCAATGTGGTCACGCTCAATCGTGATCTCGCCTGCCTGAATTGAGCCACGATGGGTACATGAGCAGCGGTCGCGGGCATCTGAGGATCTACCTTGGCGCCGCACCTGGCGTGGGCAAGACCTACAAGATGCTCGAGGAAGGAATGCGGCGGGAGGAGCGCGGTACGGACGTGGTGGTCGGTTTCGTGGAAACCCACGGCCGGTCACACACGGCCGCGCTGCTGGCCGGATTGGAAGTCGTGCCGCGGCGCATCCTGGACCACCGCGGCGCGAGCTTCACCGAGCTGGACCTGGATGCGCTGCTCGCCCGGCGGCCCGAGGTCGCGCTGATCGACGAGCTCGCCCACAGCAACGTGCCCGGCAGCCGGCACGCGAAGCGCTGGGAGGACATCGACGAACTGCTCGGCGCGGGCATCAACGTGATCTCCACGGTGAACATCCAGCACCTCGAGTCGATCAACGACGTGGTCGAGAAGATCACCGGCGTGCCACAGCGCGAGACCGTGCCGGACCGGGTGGTCCGTGCGGCCGACCAGATCGAGCTGGTCGACATGACCCCGGAGGCGCTACGCCGCCGAATGGCGCACGGCAACATCTATGGCGCCGACAAGGTCGATGCTGCCCTGGGCAACTACTTCCGGGTCGGCAACCTTTCCGCTCTGCGGGAACTCGCGCTGTTGTGGCTGGCGGACCGCGTCGACGTGGGGTTGCAGCAGTACCGTTCACAGCACGAGATCGACTCCACCTGGGAGGCGCGCGAGCGGGTCGTCGTCGCGCTCACCGGCGGACCCGAAGGCGAGACCCTGATCCGGCGTGCCGCCCGGATCGCCGCCCGTTCCTCCGGCGGCGATCTGCTCGCCGTTCACGTCACCCGCTCGGACGGACTGACCGGGGCGGATCCGGGCCGGCTCGCCCAGCAACGGCAGTTGGTGGAGAGCCTGGGCGGTACCTACCACCAGGTGGTGGGCGAGGACGTCCCGGTCGCGCTGTTGTCGTTCGCCCGGGCGGAGAACGCGACGCAGTTGGTGCTGGGCGGCAGCCGCCGGTCCTGGTTCTCCGCGCTGTTCGGGCCGGGCATCGGGGCAAGCGCGATCCGCGAGTCCGGCGACATCGACGTCCACATCGTCCGGCATTCGGAGATGGGCCGGGGCCGGTTGCCGCGACTGCGCGGAAGCCTCTCGCGCCGGAGGCAGGCTTACGGGTTCGTGCTTGCGGTCGGGCTGCCGCCGCTGCTGGCGCTGGTGCTCGGACTCGGCGGCGACACGCTGAACCTGACCAGCAACGTATTGGCCTTCCTGCTCGGCGTGGTTGTCGTGGCGCTCGTCGGAGGGCTCTGGCCCGCCTTGCTCACGGCAGTAGCAGGCTCGCTGGTGCTGAACTACTTCTTCACCCCGCCGACCGGCACCTTCACTATCGCCGACGCCAACGACGTACTGGCACTGGCGATCTTCGTGCTGGTGGCCGCCTTGGTCAGCTCGGTGGTCGACCGGGCCGCGCGTAGGACCCGGCAGGCAGCGAGGTCGGCGGCCGAGTCGCAGACCCTGGCCACGTTGGCGGGCACGGTGCTGCGTGGACAGACGGCCCTGCCTGCGTTGCTGGAGCGAGTCCGGGAGGCCTTCGGAGTGGAGAGTGCGGTCCTGCTGGAACGGCTCGAGACCGACGAGCTCACCGAGAGTTGGCGACCGATCGCTTCCGCCGGCACCACGACCAGCGTGCGGCCCGAGGACGGTGACGTCGTGGTTCCCGCTCGAGACGACCTGGTGCTGGTCCTGCGAGGTCGGTCGCTGGCTGCTGACGAGCGCCGACTGGTCGGTGCCTTCGCGGCGCACGCTGCCGCACTCGTCGATCGTGGTCGGCTGACCGAAGAGGCCGCGGAAGCCAAGCCGCTCGCAGCGGCGGACAAACTGCGTACGGCGTTGCTGCGCGCTGTCAGCCACGACCTGCGGTCACCGCTCGCGTCGGCCAAGGCAGCTGTCACCAGCCTCCGGAGTTCCGACGTCGACTGGACCGATGACGAGCAGGACGAGTTGCTCGTGACGGCCGACGAGTCACTTGACCGCCTGAGCCGACTGGTCGATGACCTGCTCGACCTGAGCCGCCTGCAAGCCGGCGTGCTCCCGGTCTTCACGCGGTCGGTGGCGATCGACGAGATCGTGCCGGTGGTGATGGCCGGACTCGGTGACGATGCCGTCAAGGTGACGGTGGACATTCCGCCCACGCTTCCGCTGGTGGCGGCGGATCCGGTCCTGCTGGAGCGGGTGCTCGCGAATCTGCTGGCCAATGCCGTGCGCTACTCGCCTCCCGGCGGGCCGCCGCTGGTGACCGGCAGCGCGCTCGGGGAGGTCGTCGAGATCCGGGTCATCGATCGCGGTCCGGGGATCCCGGCCGCTGAACGGGACCGGGTCTTCGCGCCGTTCCAGCGGCTCGGCGACACCGACAACACCGTCGGCGCCGGACTCGGGCTGGCACTCGCCCGCGGGCTCGCCGAGGCGATGCACGGCAGCGTGGAACCGGAGGAAACGCCTGGCGGAGGTCTCACCATGGTCATCTCGATGCCGGTGGCGCCGAGCAGCGCGGATGACACGCCGGTACCGGGCAGCCGTGAGCGCGCCGTGCCAGAACCGGGGGAGCGCGACTGACACCGATGCGAGTGTGCGACTGGTTAGGGTTCGTCCATGGGTAGCAGCGTGTACATCGCGTCGGTGGAGGGTTACACCGGGAAGTCCACTGTGGCTCTGGGGGTGCTGGAGCAGTTGTCGCGGCGGGTCGAGCGGGTGGCTGTGTTTCGGCCCATCGTGCGGCCGGACACGGCGCAGTACGGGGGGCGCGACTACGTGCTGGATCTCCTCACCTCCCACGACGCCGTCCCGCTGTCGTACGACGAAAGTGTCGGAGTCACCTACGACGAGGTGCACCGGGATCCCGATGCCGCGCTGGACCGCATCGTGCAGCGCTACCGTGATGTGGCCGACCGGGGTGACCCGGTGCTCATCCTGGGCAGCGACTACACCGACGTGGGCACGCCGACGGAGTTCGCCTACAACGCAAGGATCGCCGCCAATCTGGGTGCGCCCGTGCTGCTCGTGCTGAACGGTTCCGGCCGTACTCCGGAGGAGCTGCACACGTTGACCGAGCTGGCCTCTGCCGAGCTGGCGGCCAACCACGGCTCGTTGTTCGCGGTGATCGCCAACCGCGTCGACGAGGATCAGCTCGCGCCGACCACCGCCGTACTGGCGGGCGCGGGCGTCCCGGCGTACGCCATCCCTGAGGAGCCGCTGCTCAGCGCACCCTCGGTCGCGGACCTGATGCCAGCGGTTGCCGGGCAGTTGCTGAGCGGTGACCCGCAGTTGCTGTCCCGTGAAGTCAGTGGGCTGGTGATAGCCGCCATGACCATGCCCAACGTGCTCGATCGGCTGTTCGAAGGGGCGGCCGTGGTCACCGCGGCGGACCGCCCGGAGGTGGTCGTCGGCGTACTGATGGCGCATGCCTCGCAGAACTTCCCGCAGGTGTCGGCGATCTTCCTCAACGGCGGGTTCGCACTGCCGGACCAGGTTCGGCGGCTGATCGAGGGCGTCGGGGTCACCCTGCCCATCATCGAGACCGACCTGGGCACGCATGCGGCCTCCACCGCGCTGACCGCAGTACGAGGCCGAGTCACCAAGGACTCTCCGCGCAAGGTGGACATGGCGCTCGCGCTGTTCGATCGGTACGTCGACGGCGCCGCGCTGCTGGATCGACTCGCGGTGGCGCGGAGTAGCGCGGTGACCCCGCTGATGTTCGAGCACCAGGTGATCGACGAGGCGCTGGCCGACCTGAAGCACATCGTCCTGCCGGAGGGTGAGGAGGAGCGGATCCTGCGGGCGGCGGACGCGCTCCTGCGCCGCGGCGTGGCGCGGCTGACCCTCCTCGGGGATCCGATCGCGATCAGCGCGAAGGCGGCAGCCCTCGGTGTGGAAATCTCGGCGGCGCAGATCGTCAGCCCGGACGGCGACGAGGTACTGCGGGAGCGGTTCGCCCAGGAGTACCACCGGCTCCGTCAGCACCGTGGCGTCGACCTCGACCGGGCTCGCGACGTGGTCAGGGACGTGTCCTACTTCGGCACGATGATGGTGAAGCTCGGGCTGGCCGACGGCATGGTGTCGGGTGCCGTCCACACCACCGCGCACACGATCCGGCCGGCTCTCGAGGTGGTGAAAACGCTGCCCGGGGTGTCCGTGGTGTCGTCGGTGTTCTTCATGTGTCTGGAGAACCAGGTCCTCGTGTACGGCGACTGCGCGGTGAACCCCGACCCGACCGCCGAGCAGCTAGCCGACATCGCGATCTCCTCCGCGGCGACCGCGGCGGCTTTCGGCATCGAGCCGCGGGTCGCGATGCTGTCGTACTCCACCGGCGCCTCCGGCACGGGCACGGACGTGGAGAAGGTGTCCAAGGCAACCGGGATCATCAGAGAGCGCGCGCCCGAATTGCTGGTGGAGGGGCCGATCCAGTACGACGCCGCGATCGACGCCGCCGTGGCGAAGACCAAGCTGCCTGGTTCGCCGGTGGCAGGCCGGGCGACGGTGTTCATCTTCCCCGACCTCAATACCGGCAACAACACCTACAAGGCGGTGCAGCGATCTGCCAACGCGGTCGCTGTCGGGCCGGTACTGCAAGGCCTGCAGAAACCGGTGAACGACCTCTCCCGAGGGGCAACGGTGCGAGACATCATCAACACGGTCGCGATCACCGCCATCCAGGCGCAGCAGGAATCGGCGACGGCGGCAATGAGCGCGGGGAGGACCCACCGATGAGCGATCACGTGCTGGTGATCAACGCGGGATCCTCTTCCCTGAAGTACAGCCTGGTCGACGCCGCGTCCGGGGAGGCTGCCGCGGTCGGTCTCATCGAGCGCATCGGTGAGTCGGAGGGCCACCAGATGCACCGCGGCCCGAGCGGCGAGACCAGTACTGCGCTGTCGATCTCGTCCCACGAGGACGCGCTGAAGGCGGCGATCAACGCCTTCGAGACGCAGGGCCCTTCCCTCGACGATCTCGACATCGTTGCCGTGGGCCACCGAGTCGTGCACGGCGGATCGTGGTTCGCCGACCCGGTCCTCGTCGACGACGAGCTGATCACGAAGGTCACCGAACTCGTGCCGCTGGCCCCGCTCCACAACCCGGCCAACCTCGAGGGCATGCGAGTGGCTCGCCGGCTCTTCCCCGACCTGCCGCAGGTGGCGGTGTTCGACACGGCCTTCCACCAGACCCTCGAACCGGAGGCTTACACGTATGCGGTTCCCCACGAGTGGCTGAAGGAGCACGGGATCAGGCGGTACGGCTTTCACGGCACCTCGCACGCGTTCGTCTCCGGGGAGGCCGCACGCTTGCTCGGGCGTGATCCGGCGGACGTGAACCTCATCGTGCTCCACCTGGGCAACGGTTGTTCCGCCACGGCGGTGCGTGGTGGCAAGTCGGTCGACACCTCGATGGGGATGACCCCGCTCGAAGGCCTGGTGATGGGAACGCGGTCCGGCGACCTGGACCCGGCGATTCACGGGCACCTGTCCCGCGAGCTCGGCCTGCCCCTGGACAAGATCGACCGTCTGCTCAACTACGAATCCGGGTTGAAAGGCATGAGCGGCGAGAACGACTTCCGCGAGCTGTCGAAGCGGCGGGCGGCCGGCGACGGCCGAGCACAGTTGGCCTTCGACGTCTATTGCCACCGGATCAAGAAGTACGTCGGGGCGTACTACGCCGTACTGGGGACCGTCGATGCGATCGTCTTCACTGCGGGAGTAGGCCAGAACGCCGCAGAGGCACGTGCCGCCTCACTCGAGGGCCTCGAACGCCTCGGCATCCAGATCGACGACGAACGCAACACCGCCTCGTCAGACAAGGCTCGCGTCGTCTCCACTGACGACAGCGCCGTGACCGTCCTGGTCGTCCCTACCAACGAGGAATGGCAGATCGCCCGCGAGGCACTCAGCGTCATCCGCCCTTGACGACTTGGTCTCGGAAAGCCTTGCTAGTAGTAGTACCTGGGCCGGGCGGACGGAGGAGCAATGGCATCGCCACCTCACGAGAGGCATGACGCGCAACAGCGGATGCTTGGCGCAGTACCGGGGGAGCCTGCGCTCGGGCGGGGGCCCGCGCCTGGCGGTGACTATTCATGCCACGACTACCACCACCCCGCTGCGGGGTGGGGTGCGGCACGCAGTGTCGGGAAGGTGCTCGAGCGGGCGGGGGAGCCGATGGAGGGCTTCCGGGCGCTCTTCGTGATGAACCAGGAGGACGGTGGCTTCGACTGCCCGGGCTGCGCGTGGCCGGACGATCCGCACGGGCTCCACCTCGACATCTGTGAGAACGGGGTCAAGCACGCCACCTGGGAACTCGCTCCCGCGAAGGCCGACCGCGAGTTCTTCGCCGGTCACACCGTCGCCGAGCTGGCCGAGTGGAGCGACTACGACCTGGAAGCGGTCGGACGGCTCGCGGAACCGATGAGCTACAACCCGGCGACCGACAAGTACGAACCGATCTCCTGGGATGAGGCATTCGCGCTGGTCGGCGGAACCCTGCGGCAGTTGGAGACTCCGGATCAGGCCGCGTTCTACACCTCCGGGCGGCTCAGCAATGAGGCGACCTTCCTGTACCAGCTGTGGGTGCGCGAGTTCGGCACGAACAACCTTCCGGACTGCTCGAACATGTGCCACGAGGCGAGCGGCCGGGCGCTGACCGCGGCGATCGGGAGCGGCAAGGGCACCGTCGATCTGCACGACTGGGAGATCGCGGACGCGATCTGGCTGATGGCCGACAACGCCGCGACGAACGCGCCGCGGATGCTGACCTGGCTGGCCGAGGCCGACCGGCGCGGCGCCCAGCTCGTCCACATCAATCCGCTGATCGAAGCGGGCTCGCGGCGGACGATCATCCCGCACGAGTTCGCCCACCTGGCGACGTTCCACGCGACCTCGACCGGAACGATGAACGTGCAGGTGCGGATCGGCGGAGACCTCGCCCTGCTGCGCGGCGTCGCCAAGGCCGTCTTCGAGGCGGCCGAGCAGGATCCAGACGTTCTCGACCACGAGTTCATCGAGCAGTACACCCACGGCATCGACGAGTACCGCGCGCAGGTCGAGGCCACCGCCTGGGCGGACCTGGTCCGCGATGCCGGCGTGGACGAGGCCGGCATCCGCACGCTCGCCGACTCGTACCTGGCGACGAAGCGCGTCATCATCGCGTGGTGCCTCGGCCTCACGCAGCACGAGCACGGCGTCGACACGGTGCGCGAGGTCGTCAACCTGCTGCTCCTGCGCGGCAACCTCGGCCGGCCGGGTGCGGGACCTTGTCCGGTCCGCGGGCACAGCAACGTGCAGGGCAACCGCACCTGCGGGATCAACAACCGCCCGGACCAGGCGTTCCTCGATCGGCTGGCCGAGGTCTGCGGGATCGACCCGCCGCGCGAAGCAGGACTGGGCACGGTGGGGACGATCGAGGCGATGCAGAGCGGCGACGTGAAGGTGTTCGTCGCCCTCGGCGGCAACTTCGCCCTCGCCAGCCCTGATCTCCCGTACACCTTCGAGGCGCTCCGGAAGTGCGAGCTCACCGTGCAGGTGAGCACGAAGCTCAAACCGCAGCCACATCGTGCACGGCGGGAGGGCGCTGATTCTTCCCTGCCTCGGCCGCACCGACAGGGACGTGCAGGCGGGCGGCGTCCAGGGGATCACCGTCGAGGACTCGATGTCGATGGTGCACATCTCGTACGGGATGAAGGAACCCGGCTCGCCGCAGCTCCGCTCCGAGTGCGCGATCCTGGCCGGCCTGGCCCAGGCCACGCTGCCGGAGAGCGGGACGCCGTGGCAGAGCTACGCCGACGACTACGACCGCATCCGCGACACGATGGCGCAGGTGCTGCCCGGGTTCGAGGACTTCAACACGCGTGCCCGCGGCCCGCACGGCTTCCGTATCCACCAGCCGGCCCGCGAGCGTGACTTCCGGACTCCCTCTGGCCGCGTCGAGTTCTCCCTGGCGGCGCTGCCGGACGACGTCGATCCGGGTGAGGGCCGCCTGACGCTTGCGACGGTCCGTTCGCACGACCAGTTCAACACCACGATCTACTCCAACGACGACCGGTACCGCGGGCTAAAGGGCCTGCGCACCGTCGTCTTCATGAACGAGAACGACCTGCGTGACCGCGGCCTCGAGGAGTTCGACCTGGTCGACATCACAAGCTTCTTGAAGGACGGCACGAAGCGCACGGTGCACGGCTACCGAGCCGTCCGCTACGAGGTCCCACCCGGCTGCGCAGCCGGCTACATGCCAGAACTGAACGCCCTCTGCGGCATCGCCGACTACAGCACCCAAAGCGACCAGCCCGTCACCAAACACCTCGTCGTCGAGGTGACACCTAGTCGCGCGGTCGGACCCGTCGACTGACACCTTCGCGCCAGATCAGGCTGCAGCGTGGAGCTTGCGCCGGTTCCAGAACGGGGTGGGATAGCGGCGTACGGCGTTGTAGTAATGGGCGCGGTCGATGAGATAGGTGGTGCATTCGGTGTCGCGCGCCGATTCGTACTGCGTGATCAATGTCGCGACGTCGCCAGGCCTGTCGAGTACGCCAATCAGCGTGTCTGCTGCACCAGCGGCAGTTCGTAGCGCTCTTAGTACTCCGCTGCCGGAGATCGGGTCGACGGACAGGGCCGCGTCGCCGACCGCGAGCCATGGTCGGACGTCGTGCAGGCGGGTCGTGCGCCGGCTCGCGGCCGGGTAGACCAGCAGTGCCGATGATGCCGACCGGGGACCGACGCGTTCTGCCGTGGCGGTCGTTGCCCAGAGGCGGTCGTGCCACGGTCCGGCGGAGGCCAGACGGTCGCGGCGGCACAGGTCGGCGTCGGTCATGAGCATCCCGACCATTGCGTCCCCGGGCAGCGGCGCTGTGTACCACCAGCCGTCCGCAGCCGCTTCGACCAGCAGGTACTGCTCGTCGGTCACCTTGACTCCATGCCACTGCGCGGTGATCCCGACGAGCCGGTCGAAGGCGAGGCGTCGCGCGCCCAGCGAGCGGCCCAGGACAGCCGATCGGCCGGTGGCATCGACCACCAGCCGCGCGACCAGTCGGCGCTCGCCGGAGCAGGCCACGTCCCAGGCAGCGCCGTCGTACCGGCAGTCCACGAGTGACGTGCCCATCAGTACGTCGGTGCCGGCGTCGGCGGCTGCGTCCGCGAGCATCCGGTCGAAGGCGCGGCGGTCGACGTGCCAGCCGCTGGAGTAACCGCTGGCCAGGTGCGACTGCGCGGCCGGTTCCGGGTCGTCCCAGATGCTCCGCGTGCCCCAGGAGGGCAGCGGCCGCAGCGCGCAGTACCGATCCCAGACGCCCAGCTCACGCAGCAGGGGTTGGACGGCCGGGGCAAGCGTCTCGCCGACCCTGGGGCGGTCGAAGCGGCTGCGTTCCAGCAGTGCCACCGACCTGCCCGTCGATGCCAGCCGCAGAGCGGTCGCAGTACCGGCCGGACCACCGCCGACGACGACCACGTCGTACATCGCGGGCACGGTCAGCCTTTCTCGTGATGGCCGCAGCCGCAGTCCTGAAGGCACTCGCGGGCCTTGTCCAGGTCGATGCCGAGCTTGCGCAACAGCTTCTCGTCGAAGACCCCGTCCTTCAGCAAGCAGGACAGCAGCTTGCAGAGCGCATCGTCGAGCTGGCCGCCGCCCTGACCACCGGTGGAGCCGCTGTCGTCGCCGCCACGCCAGACCGCCGCGGTGACGGTGCGTTCCCGAGTGAACGGTCGCCCCAGACGGGTGCGTCCGCGGGCGCGGACCCGCACCCGGTAGACGCCGGGCGCGGTGGTGCCGAAGCTCCCCGCGAACTCCCCGGGTCCGGTCGGATTGAGTGTCAGCGTGGCGACAGACCGGTCCGGGCGGGTGACCTCCGCCCAGACGTACGGGTCTCCGTCTACTGGCACGCCCGACTGGGTCAGCGTGGCGCTGACAGCCACGTGGGCGCCTGGCTCGTACGACCGTTGGTTTGCGGTGGCCCGGAGAGAAACGTTCGAGTACGAGTGCACCACCAGGCTGTACGGCAAGCCACGCCGTCCGGTTGCGCCCTCGTCGGCGGCGAGCTCCGGCACGGAGGTCGGCTGGTTCGTCTCCTGCGCGACCGCGAACGCCCGCTCGAACTCGAACGGTCGCCGCTGCGGCCGGGCCGGCCGTTCCCTGCCGCTGGCGCGTCCCCTCAGAATCGAGAGGTCGGCCCCGTCCGAGTCGTCCGGAGTCGGTTCGGTGTGCGGTCGGCCGATGGTCAGCAGCGCGTGCCAGGTGCCGGCCTGGTCGAAGCGGTTGGGCCGCAACTGGATCGGAAGCGCGATCCGGTAGTAGGCCACCCCCGCGCCGGTCTCGTACCGCATCGCAGGCTCGAGCTGTGCCCGCCACGGCTCGATGAGCAACCCGTTGGGCGTCTGCAGGCGGAAGTCGACGGCATCGGGCCGGGACGTGAGCAACACGACCTCGACGCCGGAGTCGGCATCGCAGAGCTGGAACGGGATGCGGTGTACCGCGCCCCGGGTGAGCTCGCCGTCAGGGTCGAGGACCACCTCGGCATTGCTGATCCCGGCAAGCACCTGCAGGAAGTACTTCTGCAGCAGGAACCGGTTGTCACCCGTGATCGCGCCGGTCACGAGCAGGAAGCCGCCGTTGTTGCCGGACACCGTCTGCAGGGCGGGCACGCTGATGTTCTGCGGCTGGCCGAGACCGACGGCGTACGTCTGCTCGTTGATCTGGCCGGCAACGTCGGAGATGGCGCGTGGGCTGTTCTCGATCCCGTCGGTGAGCACGACCAGCGACTTGACGTCGAACGGCGGAGCCGCGGTGAGTAGCGCCCTTCCTTCGAAGATGCCGTCGCCGATGGAGGTCGCGCCCTGTGGGTCCAGGGCATTGCTGTTGATCACGTCGTGGGTGGCGCCCCGGTTGAGGTCTCCCAGCCCTCCCGGCCCGAGCGGGAGCACGGACTGCAGCGGCTGGGCGTCCTGGTTGTAGCGGACGATGCCGACGCCGTCGCCTTCCAGCATGAGGTCGACGAAGATGTTCGCCGCCTGCTGGAGCGACGCGTGCTTGCTCTGCCCGTCGCCGCGGTCCTCGCTCATGCTGCCGGAGCGATCCAGTACCAGTGCGGTCGCCGCCGTCTTCCGTGCGACGGTGTTGCCGTCGACCGTCACCTGCCACGTCTGCCCGGACGCCGCCTCGCGCACGGTCAACGTCTGAGGCGGGATGGCGGACGGCGCGACCCCGGTCCGGTAGATGATCCACAGCCGCGCGGTTGCCACGGCGTTGGGCGCGGTGGGGCCGACGGTCACCGAGGTCGTGGCAGCGATGAGTTGCGGATGGGCCGGTGCTCCGCCGGGTGCGTAGTCGAGGGTGACCGCGGAGCCGGGGGAGACCACCTCGAACGAAATGGCGAGGGCCGCCTCGCGCACCATGCCCATCGGCCCCTGTGGCACGTCGATGAACCGCAGGCTCGGCGTGAGCAGGGTGATCGACGCCTCGTCGCAATGCTCGACCTCGACGTGCTCAGCTCCCTGCTGTACGACGAAGCCGAGGGTGTGCCACAAGGCGACCATGTCGTCCATGCTGGCGACGTCGCGATCCCAGCGGGCCGGGCTGCCGGAGTCCTGAGCGATGACGTCGTTCGGGCGAGGCACCGGCCACCAGTTGTCGCCGCACGCCCTGAAGTCGGCCTGCCAGGGCAGCGCCATGGCCTGACTGACAGTGCCGGCGGCGATCCCCGACGCCAGCCGGAACGCCTCGGCATACGGGAGTTCGATGATCGGACGATCACCCGCGGAGAGCCCGCCGGCTTCGATCCCCGGGAAGAAGGCTCCGCCCACGCACGCTTCGAGGGCCGCTCGGTCCAGGCCGTCGGGAGTCAGGTCGCTCTCCGGCTCCGGTACGCCGACCCAGTCCGCCGCGTAGATGCCCGCCTGCCAGCGTTGCAGGTGCGCCAGCTGGGTCGGCGTGAGCACCGAGTCGCCCCCGTTCAGCGCGGGCATGTCCCCGGACGGCCGGAGCCGCGAGAAGATCGCGTCGACGAGAGGCTGGGCGGTGACGGGATCGGGCCACGAGTGGGCCCCGAAGATCCCCTCGACCCAACGCATGTCCCGGGCTCGTTGCAGGATCGGATAGACGTCGCGCGTGTACGACGTCGTGGTCGGCGCGGCAAGCAGGCCCAGGTCGACCATCCTCTGCAGGACGCGGTCGTACAGGGTCGTCGGGCTGTCCTGGTGCGGCGCGAACTTCGGCGGCGCGACGATGACCCGGGCGCCCTCGACCACCGGCGACGAGTTGTCCGCCCGGAGGGTGATCGAGGCGGTCACCGGGCCATCGGACACGTCGTCGTACCAGCCTTCGTTCCCCCAGAAGCTACCGATCACGTTCCCCGCGGGTGATGCGGCGGTCCCGTGCCCACCCAGCACCAGCAGGTGGTTCGCGTCATCGCTGCGGATCTCACCGAGTGGCACCGTGACGACCGCTTCGCCGGAGAAGTGGATGGATCCGTTGTCGAAGAGCAGGCGCTGGTCGGGTCCGGTCAGGGTGCGTTGGCCGGGGTCGATGGTGAGGTCGCCGGCCGGTTCGCTGTTGCCGCGATCCGGGTGGGCTGCCTTCGCGTTGACCAGGTGAACCGTCCACGAGATGTCGGCGCTGTCGTCGTCGATCTCCTCGACGCTGCCGTCATCGTGGTGGGCGAAGATCCGGAAGCGAGCGGCCTGCCGCTTGACCCGGCACTGGTTGTCCTTGAAGCCGCCCGGAGGGTCCGGTATCTCCCCGACGCGCTCCGGTCCGACGAAGAACTCGTCCGGGCTGTTGCCGACCCGCGCGATTCCGATCGCCGGATGGATCTTGTACGTCGTCGCCATCGTCGTCTCCCTCGGCTTCGGGCCCTAACCTGAGGAGCCCCGACCCGGACAGGAAATACAGCGACCCCCCTTGACGCCCCTTGCCGGGGTGAATTGCTGGTGGTTTCCTGACTTTGGGGGAGTGCCGCGGCGAGGGCCTTCGTACTGCCCCGTGGAGCCGTGATGACGCAGCCGTCGACAACGAGACCGACGTACCTCGTCGTGGAGAGCGCCGGGGCGGATCAAGGGCGGCGGATCAGCCTGATCGGGAACAGCCTCACGGTGGGCCGGCTGCCGACCTGTGACGTGCGGTTCTCCGACGTCCACGTGAGTCGCACGCACGCGGTGCTCTGGCGGCGAGGTGGCCTGGACTACGTCGAGGACCTCGGTTCGAGCGGTGGCACGTTCGTCAACAATATCGCCATCACCGGCCCTCGCGAGCTCCATCATGGTGACACGGTCGCCTTCGCCGGTCTTCGGCTCCGGTATCAAGGCGAGGTGCCGACGCCTCAGGCGGTCCGCTACGACATCAGGGACCAGTGGGCGGACGAGCTCGACAATGCCGGGCGGGATCAGTACGACCTTTCGCAGTACGTCATCGAGGTACGGGAGAGCTTCTTCCGCGAGATCGCGGCAGCGCGGACGAAGGCACGCCGGCTGGTCTGGACGGGGCTCGCCCTTTTCGCGATCGGGCTGGGAATCGCTTATGCCGGTGGCTACAGCTTCTTCGAGCTGATCGTCGACGCGCCGTTGGATCCGTCCGCTCCATCAACGGATTTCATCGGCTCCCTGACGGCGGCGGTCGGTGGTGTGACTAACGCTGTCGGCCTTCTGCTGATGATCATCGGAACAGTGCTGCACGTCGTCGCGACCTCGCGTCGCAGGTTGGTCGACCGGGAACTGCCTCCGCCACCTGTGCAGTACCGAGGTCATTGAGAGGAGTGGCAGCTGACCTTCACCATCAACAGACGGTTGGTGGTCAGGGCAGGGCGGGATCCCTTCGACGCCAGGTGCCCGGCGGTCGGCCGCCCGCCCGCCTGGTGCAGCTCAAGCGCCGCGACGACCCGAACAACCCCTTCCGGATCAACCAGAACATCAAGCCTTACCGCTTCGTGGCCCGGACGACGAGGAGCCGGGAGTTGCCGAGCGGCGGCTCGTGGTGCCAGCCGCCGTGTACGGCGATGTCGGTGAATCCGGCGTGCTCGAGATCGGCGGTGATCTCCGAAGCTGTCCGGAAGTACAGGGTGGTGGTGTAGACGGCGTCGCTCCCGTCCGGGAAGACGTTGTGCGCGTCGAAGACCACGCGGCCGTGGTCCGACTCGGTGACGTCGATCCACTCGCGGAGGTGACCGGCCGGGGTGTCGCGTTCGGAGTACGTCGCGTCGCGGGTCCACTGCTCCCACGCGCGGGCTGCCGGGTTGCGGCTTTCGAAGCTGATCACTCCGCCGGGGCGCAGCGCGCCGGACAGCGAGCCGAGCACCGACGGGTAGGTCTCGGGGCTGAGGTGCATCATCGTGTTGCCGCTACTCACCACCAGGTCCATGTCGCCGGTGCCGTCGACGGCGGATGCGTCACCGTCGATCCAGGTGACGGCTTCTGCCCCGGGTTGCTTGCGTGCGTAACCCAGCATCGTCGGGCTCGGGTCGACTCCGATGACCACGCGCCCGGTTCGTGCGAAGGTTCGGGTCAGCAGCCCGGTACCGCAGCCGAAGTCGAGGATCTTCTTCGCCTCGATCTCGTCGGCGAGGGCGCGGTAGTACACGTGATCGTCCCCGGCGGCATTGTCCAGGTCGTACAGCTGTACAAGCCGCTCGTCGCGGTAAGGATCCTCGGCCACGCCGTGCACGCTATGTAGCCGCGCCCGGCGCACGCAACGCAATTACCGGTTCCCCCGCTATGGGTGAGGACAGGTGGGGCGGCGATGCGGATCATCGGACAGAGCGTGACGGCCACGAGGGGGCCAGGACGGCGGCTGCCTCGGTGACTCGACGAGGAGACCACCATGTCGGACCTGCATCCGCCGACGGCGAGGCACCAGGCGTCCACGCCGGGTGGGGAACTGACCCCGACGCCCTGGACCAGCCCGTGGGTCGGCTGGATCCTGTTCGCCGGCGTGATGATGATCGTCCTGGGCCTCTTCCACGCCTTCCAGGGATTCATCGCCCTGTTCGACGACGAGTACTACGTGGTCGGCAAGAGCGGCCTGACCATCCACCTCGACTACACCGTCTGGGGCTGGACGCACCTGATCCTCAGCCTGGTGGTCCTGGTCGGCGGTGTCGCGCTCCTCAACGGCAGGCTGTGGGGCCGGATCGTCGGCGTAGTCCTGTCCGTCCTCAGCATCGTGGTCAACATCGCGTTCCTCGCGGCGTACCCGATCTGGTCGACCATCATGATCGCCGTCGACATCCTGGTGATCTGGGCCCTCACCGTCCATGGCCACGAGATGAAGGCGATGAAAGAGGCGGCCGGACGCTGACGCGACCTCTTTCAGGACAGTGGGCAGCGACGTCAGTGCATGTGCAGGTGACCGCCACCGCCCGTGCCTCGGGTCTTCGGCATCCGGAGCATCGCGAAGACTGCGACCAGGGTCCCCATCGTGGCGGCACCGACGAATCCGCGGGAGAACGCGTCGGCGGCGCCTGCCGCCGTCGTGAGCGTGCCGGCCGTGCTGGCGACCGCGGAGAGGATGGCGACGCCGAGGGCGGCACCGATCTCGTGGCCGGTCATCAGGAACCCCGACGCGACACCTGCGTGGGAGGCCGGGATGCCTGCCATGGAAACCACCGAGACGGGCACGAACACCATGCCGACCCCGAGACCGAGGATGACCAGTCCTGGGAGGATGTCGACGCCGTACCGCGCGTCGCTGGTGGCGGTTGACAGCATCAGAGCCGCACCGATGGTGAGGACAAGACCCGCGGTCGAGATTGTGCGCGGTGACGCGTGGTTCAACAGGTGCTTGGCGACGACGGTGCCCGCCGTGATGGAGAGGGCGAACGGCAGGAACGAGATGCCGGTCCGCAGGGCGGAGTAACCGAGCACGGTCTGCAGGAAGATCGATGTCAGGAAGACGGTGCCGACCAGGATCCCGGTGACGCCGAGCATCACGGCGGTTCCGGACACCAAGGTGTTGAGCTTCCTGACGTGCGGCGGGAACAGGGGCTGGGCGGCACGCTGCTCGATCTTCAGGAAGGTCACCAGCAGGAGGAACGACAGACCGAAGGCCGCTGTCGTCTGCAGGGACCACCATCCGTGCTTCTCGGTGCCACCAAGGCCGTAGACCAGAGCGGCGAGTCCACCGAGTACCGCGAGGGCGCCCGGGAGGTCGAAGTCACGCAGCGAGGGGCGCTCGGCCCTGTCCTTTGCGAGGATCCGGCGGCCCACGAGGAGAGCGACGAGCCCGATGGGGCCGTTGACCCAGAAGATGAACTCCCAGCTGGACCACGTCGTGATGGCTCCGCCGACGAGTACGCCCGCAGCGACTCCGAGACTGCCGACTGCGCCCCAGAGAGCGAGTGCCGCCTTGCGCTGCGCACCGGCGTACGTGGTCATGATCAGCGACAGCGCGGACGGAGTGAGCAGCGCTGCGCTCAGACCTTGCACCGACCGGGCCGCGATGAGCTCGCCGCCGTTGCTCGCGAACCCACTGACCAGGGAAGCGACGGTGAACAGGCCGAGGCCGGTCAGGAAGACAGTACGACGAGACAGTAGGTCAGCGACGCGTCCGCCGAGCAGCAGGCCGCCGCCGGACATCATCAGGTACGCCGTGACCAACCACTGGAGGTCCCCGCCGCCGAGGTGCAGCGAGCGGCCGATCGAGGGCAGGGCGGTGTTCACGACCGAGATGTCCAGGACGACCAGGATCTGCGCGACCAGTGCGACGCCGAGCACGGCCCAGGACTTCTTCGTGCTGTTCTCCTCGACGACCTGGACAGGACTTTCCTGATGGGTGGTCATTTCGACTCCAGGTGGGATCCGGTGCGGATGGCGGAGATGACCTCGGTGATCGCGCGCGTCGACTCCGCCGCTGCGGGTTCGTCCTCCAGCAGTCCGAGGTGGGACGCCTCGACGACCTGGTGCATGCGGTTGCCGGAGAGGGTTGCTAGTTGATCCTGGGCCGCGGCCCAGCCGGTGTCCTTGAGCGTCTCCGACGCGGTGACGACGGCCAGCGGCAGGTCGTGAAGGGTGGTGAGCGCCCCGGCCTGAGCGAATACCTGATGAAGCATGGACACCTCGTCGCGCATGTTCCGGGCAGCGTGGGCGTTCGCGGTCACGGCCCGCACTCGGTCGGCTGCCTCAGCGGGCAGGTGGGAAGGACTGGCGACAGCGACTACTCGGCTCAGACCGAGACGCGCGAGGGTCGGCGTCAGCGCGGTGATGCGCCGCATGACCGCGTACTGGCCGGGGTAGTCGGGCATCCGGGTGAACTGCTCGGGGCTGGAGCTGTCCAGGAGCACGAGACCGGCGACCTGGTCGGGGTAGCGGGCTGCGTAGGTCATTGAGTAGGTACCGCCGATCGAGTGACCGACGAGCAGGTACGGTCCGTGCTCGCCTGCCTTGGCCAGCAGCGTGTGGAGATCCGTGGCGGCTGTCACGCCGTCCTGGGGATGCTCGGCATCTTCGCTCCAACCCTGGCCGGCACGGTCATATGCGCATACACGACCGGTGCGGGCCACGTCGCCGGTGATCCGGGCCCAGGAGGCTGAGACGCCGCCGAGACCGTTGAACAGCACCACAGTGGGACCGCCGCTGCCCCGGCAGTCCAGGTGCAGTCGGTGTCCGGCGACCTCGAAGGTCCGCCCGGTGGCGGGATAGGTGGTGTCGTTCTGTAGAACGGTGATGTTCTCGTAGGTCGCCCCGATGGAGGCGAGCGCGAGAACGGCCATCACCGGCGTCAGCAGCCGGCGTCCGCGACCGGACAGGGCACGCCGCATCCGGCTGTGCATCCAGACGGCGAGCACCAGAACCAGTACTGGCCAGACCCAGCCGACGGTGGTCAGGACAGCGTGCCCGGGCTGAAACGCCAGGAGTAATAGACCGGATGCTGTCATCGCTGCTGCGGGCAGTCCGGCCCAGCGCTGCGGTTGGGTTGTCAGTCGCACCGACAGGGTCGCCAGCAGACCCCAGCCGATCCCGAAGGCGAGGAGGATCGACCCGGTGATGATGCTTTCGGTCGCGCCGGCGAAGACGCCCAGGGTGAGGGCGAGCGCGATGGTGGCTCCGGCAAGGAGCGACCCGGCGATGATGCGGCCGATGCGCCCTCTTCGGGGCGTAGTCGGTACCTCGGTGTCGGATGTCGGGGCAGCTGCCTGGATCTGGATGCTCATGACGGTCTCGCTCTCGCAGTGGAGTGGTGCACTGCTGTCGAGCGTGGACCGGAACGCGGCTGCTCACCCCGGTCAAATGACCGGGTTCTGCCGGGTAGGTGCTAGCCGAGGTCGAGCCGGGCCAGTTCACCGCGTGAGGTGACGCCGGCCTTGGCGAAGACGTTGCGCAGGTGGAACGCCACCGTCCGGGGAGAGACCCAGCACTGGGCGGCGACGTCTTTGTTGGACAGACCCGAAGTGACGAGCTGGGCGACCTTGAGTTCCATCGGGGTGAGCCTGACCAGCGTGGACGGGTCACGCTTGCGGGCAGTCTCGCCCGACGCCCGGAGCTCCTGGGTCGCACGGCTGACGAGGGTTTCGGCGCGCAGGTCGCGGAAGACCTCGAGAGCCTGCCGGAGGTGTCGCCGTGCCTCGACGCGACGTTGCGAACGCCGCAGCCACTCCCCGTAGGCCAGGTGGGTGCGAGCCTCGGCGTACGGGCGTCCCGAGCGGGTGTGCCAGGAGAGGGCGAGCTGGAACTGCTCCTCTTCCCTTCCGGCTTCGGCGGTCATCGCTTTGCCGTAGGCAACCGCTGCGAGCGCCCACGGCCAACCGGTGGCCTCGGCGTACCCGGCCAGATCCTCCACCCACGCGCGGGCAAGGCCGTTCTCGCCGGCCCGGACCGCAGCGTCGATGCGCTCCATCGCGGCCATCCGGGCCAGGACCGGCAGCCGGAATCGACCTAGGTGATGAGCTGCGCCGAAGGTGTCCCCGGTCGCGGCGGCCCTCGTCCCCTTGGCCCAACGCGTGAGGTCGTGGACCGGGTCGGTCAGGATGCCGAGCGGCTGCGTGGCGACGATGTCGTCAAGTTCGCCGAGCAGAGTGTCGTAGTCATCCCGCACCTGGACGGCCGCGAGCAACGTCAGCCAGGCCAGGGGAGCTGCCGTCAGTGCCGGCTGGTTCATGCTGACGCCGAGCCCGCGAGCTTCTTCAGCCGCGCCGCGCACGGCGGCCAGGTCGCCTCGGACGAGGTGGCTGAAGCAGAGCCGTTGCAGGGCGTAGACCACTGCCATCAAGGCACCGCGTTCTCGGGCTCGGGACAGCATCAGCTCGTAGAACCGCTGGGCCCCGCTGTCGTGCCCCAGTTGAAGCGCCGCGTTGCCCAGGTTGCCCAGGAGGTCGAGGTCGTCGACGGGAGCGCCCGCGTCGAGCGCGACCCGCAGGGACACGATCGCCGCAGCCCAGTTCTTGTCAGCGGCCTGGGTCATGGCCGGCAGGAGCTGTTTGAGGCAGAGCGTCCGCGGGCTGTCCTCGCCGACCTGCGCGGTCAGCAGGTCGTTCATGCTCAGGGCGGCGCCGCTGTCGGCGCCATAGGCGCGCAGGGTGGCGGCCGCCACGCTCAGCTCGAGAGCTCGCAGCGGGTCGACCGCGCAGACTGCCTCGGCGGCTTCGATGAAGATGCGGTGCGCATCCTTCGCCGACCCGATGTTGACCTCGATCCGGCCTCGCAGCCGGGCGATGTCGCTGCGGATGACGGGGTCGGTCGCGGCAGTTCCAGCTGCTGACAGCAGGGTGCGCGACAGACCTGTTTGCCCGCTCGCCCAGGCATTGCGTGCGGCTGCGAAGGTCAGCTCAGCTCGCCGCGGCTCGTGGGCGGTCAGGGTCGAGGCGCGTTGGAAGGCAGCCAGGGCTGCGCCGTACCCACCGCGACGCTCTGCGCGTGATCCGGAGAGCTCCAGCGCGGCTGCCAGTTCCTCGTCAGGACCCTCAGCCGCGCCGGCCCGATGCCACGCCGCTCGGTCCTGGTCACCGACCCCGTCAAGCGCAGCGGCGAGGGCACGGTGGACCCGCCGCCTCTCCGCGGTGGCAGCGGCCTGGTAGATCGCCGAACGCACGAGCGGATGCCGGACCCGGACCGTGGTCTCGTCCAGGACGAGCAGCCCCGACGTCCTGGCCTCATCCAGCTCCTCGTGACCAGCACCCAGGTATGCCGCCGCGCGTCTGACCATCGCGAGGTCGGCGCTGTCGTCGGCGGACACCAGCAACATCACAGACTGCACCGCCGGCGGAAGTCGCCGGCAGCGATCAACGAAGCTCTGCTCGACACGAGTAGTGAGATGGAGCTGAGCAGGCAGCGGCGAGGACCCCTCGAGCTCGGCCTGGCTGAGCTTCGTCGGCAACTCCAGCAGAGCAAGAGGGTTACCGTCCGTCTCGGCGATGAGTCGCTGGGTGACCTCTTCGCTGCGGCTGAGGTCACCTCGCTCGTCCAGCAACGCACGAGCCGCCGATGGCTCCAGCCCCGCCAGCGTCAGGTCCTGGATCCCGGCAGGGCTGAAAGGGGTCGGTACCCCCTCGCGGGCCGAGAACACCATGAGTACACGGTCGGCGCCCAGCCTCCGCGCGGCGAAGAGCAGCGCGTCCGCGGTCCCTGAATCGAGCCAGTGCGCGTCGTCGACCATGCAGAGCACCAGACGTTCCTCCGCTGCCGCAGTCAGCATCGACAGCGTCGCCACCGCAACCATGAAGGGCTCCACCGCGGGCCCTTCCTCTTCACCGAACGCGACCCGCAGGGCTCGGGACTGAGGACCCGGGAGAATCTCGCGCAGTCGCATCACCGGAAGCAGAAGCCGATGCAGCGCCGCGAACGCCAGCGGCGCTTCGGCTTCCAATCCCTGCGTACGCAGAGTCAGCGCGTCGCCGACGTTCCCGAGAAGGTCCTCGAGCAAGGCCGTCTTACCGACGCCTGGCTCGCCGTGAACCACCAGGCTGCGGGCGGAGCCGTGCCGGGCCTGCTCAACCAGTTCGGCCAGCTGAGCGCTCTCAGGCTCTCGTCCGACCAGCACTCTTGCGACCGTACACGCCCGACGCCGGCCGGTCCCGGCCTCGACCCCGGCGCTGAAGGTGCGTCAGTTGGTGGAGGCAACTAACGGGGGAGGCGGCAGCGGGTGGGGTTGTCTTTGCCGGGGGACGGGGTGGTGAGTTGATCCAGCAGTTGATCGTCGGCGAGTTCTGCGTCGTGGTGGGGAGTGGGGCCGCGTCTGATGACTGCGAGTAGCCAGAGCAGGCGTGTCGCGACGACGTCGGACTCGAGCTGTTGCTTCGGCCGCCGGCTGCGCTGGTGGTGACGTCGTCTCATCATTCCCCCTCTCAAAGGTGAGTATCGGAGAAACGGCCGTCAACGTTTCACGACCACGCGGAACGGCCGGACAGGATCCGACGATTGAGCGCTCAGGCAACGATCGCCGTGAGTCCTCGGGGACCTGTCACAAGTTGGCCAGGTGCCCTGTCTTAGCTGGCATCGGGTGGTAGCCAGCTGACGGAAGCGCCCGATCAACGACCCTTGGAGAAGACATGAGTGCCCAGTCCGACAAGAGCCCGTTCCTGCACGAGCTCGAGGTGGAGGTCGAGACAGAGCTCGAGCAGGCCGAGTCGAGCGCGCCGGCGGACGACGTCGTCGTACCGCCCTCGGAGTGGTTGTTCGATCCGACCGACATCGACCGTGAGGAGGCAAGTCTTCGGAGCCTGCTCGGCGCGGTGGAGGCCCTCGAGGGCGACCACCGGCAGGACTCGACGGGACAGTGATGAGCCAGTCTCCGGAGGCGTTCGAGGGAGCGGTCGCTGGAACTGTCCGGGAACATCCCCGCCGGCCGGGAGGTTGTCAACAGTCGTGCATGGTGAATACAAGGTGCCTGGCGGGAAGCTCGTCGTAGCGGATCTGGACGTCGTGGACGGGGTGGTGCGGCGGGCTCAGCTCAGTGGGGACTTCTTCCTCGAGCCGGATGACGCGCTGGAGCGGATCAACGGCGCCCTGGCCGGGTTGCCGATCGAACTGCCGGTGGCGCAGATCGCCGCGCGGGTCCGGGCGGTGCTGGGTGATGGCGTCGAGATGATCGGGTTCTCCCCGGAGGCGGTGGCGGTCGCGGTACGGCGGGCGCTGACCGGTGCGACCGGGTGGCAGGACCACGCCTGGGAGTTCGTGCACGACGTACCGCGGGAGCCCGCGCTGCAGATGGCGCTCGACGAAGTACTGGCCGAGCAGGTCGGTTCGGGGGAGCGGCCGCCGACGCTGCGGATCTGGGAGTGGGCCTCGAACGCGGTCATCATCGGCAGCTTCCAGTCCCTCGCGAACGAGGTCGACCTGGACGGCGCCGCGAAGCACGACGTCACGGTCGTACGCCGGATCAGCGGTGGCGGCGCGATGTTCGTCGAGCCGGGCAACACCATCACCTATTCGCTGTACGTCCCGGAGTCGCTGGTGTCCGGGCTGTCCTTCGTCGAGTCCTACGCGTTCCTCGACGACTGGGTGGTCGGCGCGCTGAACGACCTCGGCATCGCCGCGACGTACCAGCCGATCAACGACATCACCTCGCCGGCGGGCAAGATCGCCGGCGCCGCGCAGAAGCGGTTCGCCGGCGGCGCGGTCCTGCATCACGTCACGATGGCCTACGACATGGACGCCGCGAAGATGCTCGAGGTACTGCGGATCGGCCGCGAGAAGCTGTCGGACAAGGGCACCACGAGCGCGAACAAGCGGGTGGACCCCCTGCGCAGCCAGACTGGGCTGGAGCGGGCCGCGGTGATCGAGCGGCTGGTCGGATCGTTCGCCGGGCGGTACGGGCTGAGCGAGTCGACGCTCGACGAGGAGACCCTCACCGAGGCCCGGCGACGAGTCACGTCCAAGTTCGGGACGCGGGAGTGGCTCACCCGGGTGCCCTGATTCTTCACTTTCGCAGGCCCCGACCGCTCCAGCGGTCGGGGCCTGTTCGTCACCGGCTGCGCAGCTCGTCGAGCCGTTGATTGAGGTAGGCGGCCTCCACCGCGTTGTCGGTGAAGGTCAGAGCCTCCTCGTACGCCGTGAGCGCCGCCTGCCACTGACCCGTACGGCGTAGCAGGTCCGCGTGAGTCGCAGCGAGATAGGGATACGTGGCCAGCGCCGGATCCTCGATCAGCTCTCGCACCACCTCGAGGGCAGCCTCGGGACTATCGGCATAGCTGACTGCCACAGCTCGATTGAGGGCGACGACCGGGGATGGCCAGCGCGCAAGCAGGAGGTCGTAGAGCCCGAGGATCTGGTCCCAGTCGGTCTCCTCCCACCGCCGAGCCTCGGCATGTACTGCGCCGATCGCAGCCAGCAGGCCGAACCGGCCGACCGGTGGCTGTCCGAGTGCCACCTCGACCAATTCGAGGCCCTCGGCAATCAACTCGCCATCCCACTGTGAGCGATCCTGGTCCTGCATCAGGACCAACCGGCCGGCGTCGTCCACCCGTGCGGCTTCCCGCGACTGGGTCAGCAGCAGGTGACCGAGCAATGCCGAGGCCTCGGCGCTGTCCGGGAGCAGGAGATGAACCATCCGCGCCAGGTCGAGACCCCGCCGGGCGAGATCGGGCCGACTCAGCTGATCCCCGAACTTGGCGGTGCTGCCCACGGAGTAGACCAGATGGACCACGTCGAGGACGGCGTCGATCCGCTCGGGGAGCTCGCCCACGCGCGGTACGTGGTACGGGATGCGGGTCTTGGCGATCTTCTGTTTCGCGCGGGTGATCCGCGCCTGCAGAGTGGCCTCCTTGACCAGGAAGGCCTTGGCGATCTCGGCCGACGAGAGCCCGCACACCAGCTTCAGGGTGAGCGCGACCTGGCTCTCCTGCGAGAGCGCCGGGTGGCAGCAGGTGAAGACGAGTCGCAACCGGTCGTCCGGGAACATGCCGGTGCCGCCGTCCTGCGGATCGTTGTCGACCGGGTCGGGCACGAGGAGGGGGAGCTTGCGTTCGAGCACCGCCGATCGCCGCCGCTGCTCGAGGGCCCGGCGGGTGGCGACGGTGGTCAGCCAGGCTCCGGGGCGCCGGGGGATGCCCTCAGCCTGCCAGTGCACGAGAGCCTTGGCGTAGGCGTCCTGGACACAATCCTCTGCGAGATCCAGGTCCGCGGCGACCCGTGCGGTGGCCGCCAGCACGTAGGCCCACTCCTGGTGGTGAGCCTGTTCGATCGCGCTGGCGACCTCCGCCGGTGTCAGAGTCATCTCAGTTGATGATCGGGCGTACTTCGACCCCGCCCATCGGCGAGGGCACCTGCTTCGCGATCGCCAGTGCCTCGTCCATGTCGGCGGCCTCGATGATGTAGTACCCGCCCATCACCTCCTTGGTCTCGACGAAGGTGCCGTCGGTGACCACGAAGCCGCCGTTCCCGTCGGACCGGATGGAGGTCGCCGAGTCGCTCCCGCCGAGCTGCGCGCCACCCCGTAGAGCCGCCCCGTTCGCCTGCGCGAACTCCTGGTGCCGCAGGTGGTTCGCCTCCTCCGCCGGAGGGCCGGCCTCGGCCCACTTCGCCTCGTTGTCGTAGATCATCACCAGGTATTTCCCCACCACTGCCACCTCTCGATCATCAGCCGTGGACCCGCTCGTCAGGTTCCACTGTTACTACACCGATGCGCCAACCCGGCTGAGATCGACACCCCCGGAGGAGAATTTCAGTCCCTCAGAGCCTGCGTGTACGCCGTGGCGTTCCAGGCGGCGACGACCTTCGGGCGGAGGGCGGCGCCCAGGCGGGCGTAGAAGCGCTGGCCGTGGACGTTCTCGGGTTGCATGCCCCAGCTGATGGTGAGTCGCTCGGGCTGTGCGTGACGGGCCAGCTCGAGCATCAGTTCGCGGCCCACGCCGGCGTCCCGGAAGTCGCTCCGGACGTACAGGTCGTCGAGTGCGAGGATGTCCTCGCCGCTCCACAGGTGCGGCCTGCGGAACGCGGACACGTAGCCCACGGCCTGTCCCTTCTGCTCGGCGACGAGGACGATCACGGCGTCGTCGCCGAGCAGTTCACGCCACCGCTCGACGGTGATCGTGACGTGCTCGCCCTGGTCCTGGTGGTCCGCGAGTTCACGGACCATCGTCCTGACGAGTTCCGCGTCCTGGCGGCTCGCGCGGCGGACGCTGAGGCTGGTTGCAGCGTTCATCTCTCCGTCTCCTGGTGATCGGGTCAGTGCGCGTGACGCAGGGCGTTCGCCATCGGCTTCGCCGCCGGTACGACGAACAGCGCCAGTACTGCGGACGCGGCGGCGGTGATCGCGGCAAAGGTGAAGCCGCGGGTGAATCCGGTGCTGCTGGTGCCGGCGATACTCGCGGCCGCGATGCTCGACACCGCGGCAACACCTAGCGCGGCGCCGAACTCGTGGAAGGTGCTCAAGATCCCCGATGCCAGCCCGGCCTCATGATGAGCGACCTGCGACAACGCGGTCGTGGAGGCCGCGACGAAGGAGGCGCCGATCCCCGCGGCGGCGACGCTGATCCCGACCACGACCGTGACCGAGCTGTCCCAGAACGCGGGGAGCGCGGTGCCGATCGCGGCGATCGCCAGTCCGATGAGTGCGACCGGCCGGGGGCCGGTGCGGCCGATGACCTGGGCGGCCGACTGTGCTCCGACGATCGTGGCAAGCGCCACCGGCAGGAAGAGCAGCCCGGTGCGCAGCGCGCCGTACCCCTTGAGGTGTTGCAGGTAGAAGGAGCCGAGGAAGAAGACCGCGATCATCAGCGCGGTGGCGACCAGGATCAGGAAGGTGCCCGCGGCGACGGGTCGCCTGGTCAGGATCCGGACATCCATCAGCGGTGACGCCACGACGCGCTGCAGCGCGACGAACCCGGCGTACAGAACGGCGGCCACGGCCAGCGTGCCAAGGGTGGCGACGCTGAGCCAGCCACGGTCGCCGGCGTTGATCAGCGCGTAGATCGCGGTGCCGGTGCCGGCGGTGACGAGGAGCGCGCCCGGGAAGTCGAGGCGGGCGGTGCTCGGTCCCGGCTGGTCGGCGGGCAGCGTCCGGCTCAGTGCGATCAGGACGACCACGCCGATCGGCACGTTGATGTAGAAGACCCACTGCCAGCCCGGTCCGGCGGTGAGGACACCACCGAGCAGTACTCCGATCGCGGCGCCGCCGCCGCCCAGGGCGGACCAGATGCCGAGCGCCTTGTTCCGTTCCTCGCCCTGGAAGGTCTTGGTAACCACCGACAGGGCGGCGGGGGACAGGAGCGCGGCGCCGATGCCCTGGGCGATCCGCCCGCCGATCAGCATCTCGGCGCCGTTGGCCAGCCCGGTGACCAGCGAGGCAGCGACGAAGACCACCAGGCCGGTCAGCACGATCCGGCGGGAGCCGAACAGGTCCGCCGCCCGGCCGCCGAGCAGCATCAGGCCGCCGAACATCAGCGTGTAGGCGCTCACCACCCAGGTCAGCGTGTCCCGCGCCAGGCCGAGATCCTCACCGATGTGCGGCAGCGCGATGGCCACCACGGTGACATCGAGGATGAGCATGAATTGCGCGACCCCGAGCAGCGTGAGCAGGCGCCACCGCCGCGGGTCCGCGGCGGTCGTCTGGTGACCGCCGCTGGTTTCTCCGGACATGCCGGTCCCTCCCGAATCGATTAAGTTGAACATAAGTGTTCGAGTTAGTTCCTGTACCGTAACCCGTACAGTGGTGTTCGACAAGAGGAGTTTTCGTGGTGACGCAGTCGAAGGCGCCGGCCAAGCGAGCGGACGCGCAGCGCAGCATCGCCGCGATCCTGGATGCGGCGACCGAGAGCCTGAGCCGCAACCCGGACGCCAGCGTCAGCGAGATCGCCAAGGCCGCGGGCGTCGGACGGGTCACGCTGTACGGCCATTTCCCGTCCCGGGCCGACCTGGTCGACGCGGCATTCGCCCACGCGATCGAGGACGGGCATGACGCTCTCGAGGCGGTCGACCTGAGCGGGGACCCGCGGCTGGCGCTGGCTCGGCTGGTCGAGTCCAGCTGGCAGTTGGTGGACCGGTTCCGGTCGCTACTGCTGGCTGCTCAGAGCGTGCTGCCGCCCGGCCGGATCCGGTCGCTGCACGAAGAGCCGATGCAGCGAGTGCAGCACCTGATCGAGCGAGGTCAGGCCGAAGGCGTGTTCCGCAGCGATCTGCCCACCAGTTGGCTGGTCGGCACGATGCACAGCGTCATGCACAACGCCGCCGACGAGATCAACGCCGGCCGCCTGGCCACCGACCAGGCCGCCGACTGCATCACCGCCACGGTCCTGGCCGCCTTCACCCCGCCCGGCCACCGCATCCCCGCCCTGTCCGACCTCTGACGGACCCCCGGCCGGTCGGCGCCCAGAAATTCGCACCCATCCACTCCAGGGGTGGGCGCCGAATGCGGGGTGGACGCGGCGGCAGTCGCCGGCGTCGGGGCCACGGGGAAGACAGGGGAAGGAAACAGTCATGAGTGACGCAACACGGCGCGGATTCCTGGTGTTCGCGGGCGCGGGAACCGCCGCGGCGGTCGGCGCGGCCGGCGCGTTCGCCGTACCGAAGGTGTTCGGTGAGCGGTCCGCCGACGCGGCGACCCAGCTGGAGGCGGCGGACCTGACGAACGCGGAGTCGTTCGTCGTGCACGTCAAGGACGTCAAGGCCGGACGGATGGCGATCATGGTCGGCGAGCGCGAGGTCCTGGTGACCGATCGCGAGCTCGCCGCCCGCCTCGCCGGCGTGACCGGCTGACCGTCAACCACTTCGTACTCGATCCCGCACTGGAGGAATTGTCATGTCTTCGCACCGCGAAGCACCGGAGATCTCGAAGGACCCGGTCGCCGACAACACCGACGTCTACGCGTTCGTCAGCCCGGACAAGCCGGACACGGTGACCCTGATCGCCAACTTCATCCCGTTCCAGAACCCGTACGGCGGGCCGAACTTCTACGAGTTCGGCGACGACGTGCTCTACCAGATCCACATCTCCAACTCGGGTACCGGCCGGGCGGACATCAGCTACCAGTTCCGCTTCCACGCCGAGATCCGGAACAGGAAGACCTTCCTGTACAACACCGGGCCGATCACCTCGATCAAGGACAAGAGCTGGAACCGGCCGCAGTACTACTCGGTGACCCGGGTGGAGAACGGCCGGGCCCGCGTGCTCGCCCGCAACCTGGGGGCGCCCCCGGTCAACGTCGGCGTGCGCAGTACGCCGAACTACGCCAGGCTCGGCCGTCAGGCGATCTACACCTTCGGCACCAACCGCAAGGTGTTCGCGGGCCAGCGGGCGGACGGGTTCTTCGCCGACCTGGGCAGCATCTTCGACCTCGCCACGCTGCGCCCGTTCCAGATGGCGCACCTGATCCCGTCGGCCGCGGCGATGGGCGTGAACGGCCTGCAGGGGTCGAACGTGCACACCATCGCGCTGCAGATCCCGATCACGGACCTGACCAGGGATGGCAAGAGGCCCAAGGACGTGCTCGACCCGAAGTCGGTGATCGGGGTCTACGCGTCCGCGAGTCGCCGGCAGTCCAGGATTCTCGTCGGTGGCGTGCCGGCCGGGCACGGTCCGTACAAGCAGGTCTCGCGGCTGGGCAACCCGCTGTTCAACGAGGTCATCGTGCCGATGGCCGAGAAGGACAAGTGGAACAGCCTGGCGCCCGCCGAGGACAAGCGTTTCGCCAAGTACGTCACGAAGCCCGAGCTCGGCGGGCTGCTCCCGGTGCTGTACCCGGGCGTGTTCCCGAACCTCGCCGCCTACAAGAAGCCCCGCGCCGATCTCGCGGCGATCCTGCTGACCGGGATCCCGAAGGGCGTGGTACCGGGGTTCCAGAACTTCACCGGTCCGGTGCAGGCGGACATGCTGCGGCTCAACGTCGCCGTACCGCCGGCCAAGTCGCCGAACCCGCTCGGTCTGGTGGCGGGCGACGCGGCCGGATTCCCCAACGGACGCAGGGTTTTCGACGATGTCGTGACCGTCGAGCTGCGCGCGATCGCCGGACTGACCATCCCGCTGGTGGACAAGGCCTACAAGCCGGACGCCGCCGCCGGTGCGATCAAGGACGGTACGTCGAACACGAACTCCGACTACCTGACGTCGTTCCCGTACCTCGGGACGCCGGCGGGTGGCTCCCAGTCCAGGCCGGGCATCCCGGCAGCGTCATGAACGCGGTGGAGAATCCCCATGCGGGCAAGGGATCATCGGTGCTCCTGGACATCGGCGGCGACATCGGCGCCCTGGTCATCGCGATGCCGCCCGGACTGGACGGGGCGGAGATCGAGCTGCGCCCGACCGGCCGGCAGGAGCACGGACACGAGCACGGACACGAGCACGGGCACGAGCACGGACATGGTCACGGGCATGGAGACGCGTTCCCTCATGTGGCGGTCGTGCCGCGGCCCTCGCCCGACGGCGAGCTAGTGCACTCGGCGGTCTTCTTCGAGGTTCCCGAGGGGAGTTACGAGCTGTACGTCCGGCCTGACGGGCCGGTGCGGCTGACGGTGGAGGTCAGCGGGGGAGTGGTCACCGAGGTGTCCTGGCCTCGGTAGCTGGGGACAGGGCATGCCATGGACAAGCATGCCCTGGGCAACGAAGAACCGCCGGGGAGTGAGACGACACACTCCCCGGCGGTTCTCTGGAGAAGAAGTCCGGCTTCGCGCCCATCCGGGCGCACCGCGGCGCCGAAGTACCGATGTCAGTCGCGAGCAACGCGGCATCGACCGAATCGTTCCCCCAGAGAAAGAGTTCGTCATGTCCAAGAACCTCGTGCGCGCAGGCATCGTCGCATCCGCGCTGTCCCTGCTCTTCGTCACCGCCGCGTGTGGTGGAAGCGATGACACGTCCAGCGGTAGCCCGTCGACCGGTGCGTCGTCGTCGGCGCCGGCTGAGACGCCGAGTATGTCTCCGTCGATGGATAACGCGGCGGGTCTGGTTGGTCCGGGGTGTGCCGATTATGCGAAGGCGAACCCGACTGGTGCTGGTTCGGTGGATGGGATGGCGGCGGCGCCGGTGGCGACCGCGGCGTCGGGGAATCCGTTGCTGACGACGCTGGTGGCGGCGGTGTCGGGCAAGCTGAACCCGAAGGTCGATCTGGTGTCGACGTTGAACGGTGGTGAGTTCACGGTGTTCGCGCCGGTGGACTCGGCGTTCGCGAAGATCCCGGCGGCGACGGTGAACACGTTGAAGACCGATGACGCGTTGCTGACCAAGATCCTGACCTATCACGTGGTGCCGGGTCAGCTGACGCCGGAGGCGGTGGTGGGGAGTCAGACCACGGTGGAGAAGCAGGCGGTCACGGTGACTGGTTCGGGGGACAACCTGATGGTCAACAACGCCAAGGTGATCTGTGGTGGGGTGAAGACCGCCAACGCGACGGTCTACCTGATCGACTCCGTCCTGATGCCCCCGGCAGCCTGACCCACCGCTGCGTCACTACACCACGGCCGGCCACTCCCCACGGGGTGTGGTCGGCCGGCTGGTGTCTATCGCCAGCTCCCGATTGAGCGGATGATCGGGCCATGGACTCCCTTGCGACGTTGCAGTCGATGGTCACTGGTTTTCGTACCTCCGCGGCGCTCAGCGTCGCTGCCGAGCTCGGGCTGTCCGACGAGCTGGCCCGCGAGCCACGCACTGCTGCCGACCTGGCGAAGGCGGTCGGCGCGGACGAGGACACACTGCGACGGTTGCTGCGAGCACTCGTCGCTGTCGGTGTCTACGCCGAGCACGATGGTGCCTACAGCAACACAGCTGTCGGCGCGGGCCTGCGGTCGAACGTGGCGGGGAGTCTGCGTCCGCTGGCCCGGACTCTGCAGGACCCGGCGCTCTGGGCGGCGTGGGGCCAGCTCGGTCACAGCGTGCGGACGGGTGAGAACGCGTTCGAGGCCTTGCACGGGTACGACGTGTGGACCCATCGGCAGGGTCAGCCGGAGCACAACGCGATCTTCAACGACAACATGGCCGCGCTCACCTCGTCCGTCGCCGCCGCGGTGGCCGCGGCGTACGACTTCTCCGGGCGGAGCAGTGTTGTCGACATCGGCGGAGGCCAAGGCATCCTGCTGGAGGCGGTGCTGACGGCGTACGAGCACCTCAGCGGCACGGTCTTCGACCTGTCCCACGTAGTCGCCACCAAGCCGAGGTCTCCGGCGCTGGAGTCGCGGTGGTCCTCGGTCGCCGGCAGCTTCTTCGAGAGTGTGCCGCCCGCGGATGCCTACCTGCTGAAGTCGATCCTGCACGACTGGCCGGACGACCGCTGCGTGGAGATCCTCCGCACCTGTACCGCGTCGCTCAACCCCGGCGGCGTAGTACTGGTCGTCGAACTCATCCTCGGCAGAACCGGTCAGGAGGTCCTCGCGGCCTTCTCCGACCTCAACATGCTCGTTCTGCCCGGTGGCCGGGAGCGCACCGAAACGGAGTACGCCGCTCTCTTCACCGCGGCGGGTCTCCGCTTGAACCGCGTCCTCGACACCAACAGCCGCATGTCCATCCTGGAAGCAATCACCGCTTGACAGTCGTGGTGGTGATGACGCGGGCGGAGGGCTCCGGGACGGTGGTGGAAACGGTCAGCCGGCCTTCGGTCCGGGTGTAGGTCCAGCCATCCGGTTCGTCGGGGAAGAAGTCAGCGACCTCGCCGTCCAACGCGAAGGTGATCGTCGCCGGGCCGGGTTGGCGGTGCCAGAGGGTGAGGTAGGAGGTGGCTCAGCGCGGACGTCCGCGACTCGCTGATCCCGTACTTCATGAACGCCTTCATCTACGACCCGCAGGGCACCAGCGGCAACAACAACTCGGCCCTGGTACTGCGGGACGGCAAGGTGGACCTGCAGGCGAACAAGGACGGCTGGCGCGAAGGGCTTGCCTACCTGAACTCGCTCTACAAGGAGGGCCTGATCGACAAGGGCGCCTTCACCCAGAACGCGGACGCGCTGCAGCAGCAGGGTGACAAGACCGGCACCGTCATCCTCGGTTCGGCGACCGTGCTGCACCCCGGCATCTTCGTCACCTTCGGCCAGCCCGACGGCCGGGACAAGCAGTACGACGCGTGGCGCCGCTGACCGGGCCGAACGGCTCGAACTTCTCGGCGTACAACTTCCCGAGCGTGCCCGGCGCCACCTTCGCGCTGACCAACAAGGCGAGCCCCGAGGTGCAGATCCAGTCGATCAAGATGCTCGACTACCTGTTCACCTCCGAGGGTGAGATCAACGGGATGTTCGGCACCGAGGGCAAGACCTGGGCGAAGCCGCAGCCTGGTGAGGTGGCGCTCGACAAGTCGGTCAAGCCGCTCTACCGGCAGATCCCGCAGAAGGCGGGCGCGAAGCCGCCGAACACCGCGTGGCAGGCGATCGCGCAGTACAACAACACCGCGGACTTCCGGGCCGCCGAGTCGATCAACACCGACATCTGCAACCAGGCGGGCTACGAGCGCCGGCTGTTCGAGGCGACCAAGCTGTACGACGGCAAGGAGGACAAGGCGCAGGTCTACCCGTACTGGAAGGTGTGGATCGACCCGTCCCTCGGCAGCGAGGTGGCGACCCTGCAGACGAACATCGAGAACTACGTCCAGCAGAACGCGCTGCAGTTCATCACCGGCTCCAAGGACCTCTCGAAGGACTGGGACAGCTACGTCAAGGGCCTCGACGGCCTCGGCCTGAAGCGCTACCCGGAGATCCAGCAGACCGCCTACGACAAGGTCCCCAAGTAATGGACCGGACCGGCCGGACGCCGGCCGGCCGGCCGGTCCTCCTATACCAATCCAGTCCTTCCGGGCGACTACTCCGATCCTGACGTGATCAGGGTCGGTGAGGACTACTGGATGATCACGTCGACCTTCCAGTACTCGCCAGGGATGGCGATCCTGCACTCGCGAGACCTGGTCTCGTGGCGACACGTCGGCGCCGCTGTACCGGACATCGGCGTGCTGGGGCCGGAGTACCGCTCGGACCGGATGGAGAGGTACAACGTCGGCATCTACGCCGGGAGCCTTCGTCACCATCGCGGCCGGTACTGGCTGCACTTCACGACACTCGACGAGGGCATCTTCGTGACCACCGCCGAGCATCCGGCCGGTCCTTGGTCGCATCTGCACCGACTGAGCGACGAGACCGGCTGGGAAGACCCGTGTCCGCTGTGGGACGAGGACGGACGAGCCTGGCTGGTGGCGAGCTCGCCTGGTCGCGGTGCCTGGCCCACTCTGGCTGCAGCTGGTCGTCGACGAGCGCGACTACGTCACCTACGCCTACAGTCTCGACGGCAGGACCTTCGATCCGCTCGGAAACACCGACACGGCCTCATGGTCGGACTGCCGAGGCGCCCGAATCGCCCTGTTCAGCACCGCTCCCACCGACGACGCCGGCACCGCCCGGTTCGACACCTTCCGGTACCGCGTTCACCAACGACTCCAGACACCCACCGCTGCCCGAAGTACGCGGTGAAGCGCTTGCTCGCCGGTGGTTCGTGGCACGCGGATGGGCGGGGATGAGGCACGCGGGTGGACATCCTGGGTAACCTGGCGGGCGCCGCCTGCCAGGGCGGCGGAGCGGATAGGAGACGATGGCCCCCGTGACGCCACCAAGTGCCCAGGACTCGCAGGCCCGGCCGGCCGAGGTCGACCCGGCCGTCGCCGGCCTGACCGTGGGCCTCGGCGGTCCGACCGGGCGGTTCGCCCGGATCAGTTCGTCCTGGTGGACGCCGCTGCGGATCGTGCTGGCCGTCTGCACGATCACCTTCGCGCTCGGGGTGCTGCAGAAGGCGCCCTGTATGGAGGCGGGCTGGGACCGGCAGAGCTGGCGGCCGTTCAAGGCGCTGTGCTACTCCGACATCGGCTACCTGTACCAGGAGCGCGGTTTCGCCGAGGGCAACCGGCCGTTCCTGGACACTGGCAACTACCCGGTGCTGGAGTACCCGGTGCTGACCGGTGGCTTCATGGAGGTCGCGGCTCAGATCACCTGGCTGATCACCGGCGACCCGAAGCAGGACCTGACGGTCGAGCAGAAGCGCGACACCGCCGGCGTCTTCTTCGTCGTGAACGTCGCGATGCTCTTCGTCTGCGCGCTCATCCTGGTCGGCTTGACGGCAGCCACCGCGCGCGGCGTCGCACGCCGCCCGGGCGGGGCCCGCGGTCAGCCCCTCGTCGCCCTGTACGTCGCGGCGGCGCCGGTGCTGGCGTTCACCTCGACGATCAACTGGGATCTCTTCGCGGTGGTGCTCACAGCCGGCGCGATGTACGCGTGGTCCCGGGGCAAACCGGTCTGGTTCGGAATCCTGCTCGGCCTAGGTACCGCGGCGAAGTTCTACCCGTTCCTGCTGCTCGGGCCGTTGCTGATCATCTGTCTGCGCGGGCGCAAGCTCTGGCAGTGGTTCGTGGCGGCACTCGCGGGAGTCGTCACCTGGGGGCTGGTGAACGCGCCGATCTACCTGCTGGCCAAGAACGAGTGGCTGTCGTTCTGGGTCTTCAACGACGAGCGCGAGAGCGACTACGGCTCGATCTGGTACGTGCTGAAGCTGGCCAAGCACGAGGTCGCCGACGTCAACCAGCTCAACATCGTGATCTTCTCCGGGCTCTGCCTCTCGATCGCGATTCTCGGACTGATGGCGCCGAAGCCGCCGCGCTTCGCGCAACTGGCGTTCCTGGTGGTCGCCGCGTTCCTGCTGGTGAACAAGGTGTACTCACCGCAGTACGTGCTCTGGCTGCTGCCGCTGGTCGCGCTGGCCCGGCCGAAGCTGCGGGACTGGCTGATCTGGCAGGCCTGCGAGACCTTCTACTGGATGATGGTCTGGCTCCATCTCGCCCAGTTCCTCGCCCCCGGATCACCAGATCAGCCGGACCGGATCTACTGGCTGTCCGTGATCCTGCGGATGGCCGGCACCCTCTGGCTGATGCTGGTGGTCGCCCGCGACATCCTCCTGCCAGAGCACGACCCAGTCCGCCAAGGCGGCCTGGTCGACGACCCCGGCGACGGCGTCGTCTCCGACCTACCACCCCGAAAACTAGACCCAGCCCACGTCTAGCCCAGCTAGCAACCGGCGCGAGGCGATGAGGGCCTCGGACGGCCTGGCTTGATCGCGGAGAGTATTCGAACATATACTCGATTTATGAGTGAGTGTCCGATCAGTGAGCCGGTAGGCGACGTGCTGCGTCCGTCGCAGCAGCCGGCCGGGCGCTCGCCGTTGTCCCTGGCTGCGGCTCCACCAGCGCCTCGGGGTGCACCTGGGGCGGCGGCTGAGGATGTGGAGACGAGGTTCCAGGAGCTTGTCGCGATGTCGCGGCGCCGGGCGCGGGCTTATGACCGCCATGGTGGATTGTCGCGGTTCGACGAGGAGGACGACCACAACCAGGGCTCGTTGCTGTATGAGGCTGTGGTCTTCCAGGACACGTCGCGATTGACCGACGGGGGCTGGCTGGATCGTGTCGAAGCCATCGGCCGGCTCGAGGCGCGGCTTGCCGGGCTGAAGGCTGAGGCGGTCGCGTCCTTCGACGACTCGGTCCGTGGTGTGTCGGCTGATCTCGGACACCGGCATCCTGAGCCCGGTGACCGGGTCGCGGCGGCGGGCGAACGCCGTTGGCATGGTGGGGATCTGCGCTCGGTGTCCGATGAGATCGGGCTGGCGCTGAATCTGCATCGATCAGCGGCAACCAGGCGCATCCACTCGTCGTGGGAACTGGTCCACAACTTTCCCGCCACCCACCACGCGCTGGTCGAGGGCGTCCTGACCGAACGTGCCGCTTTCACGATCGTCGCCGAGTTGTCGGTCCTTGATGACCTCGAAGACGTTCGTGCGGCGGAGGCGGCGGTGCTGGACTGGGCCCGCAACCATCCGCTGCAAAGCATCAAGCAGCTCGCCCGGCGCGAGGCCGCCCGGCGCAACCCGGCCTCGACCGAGAAGGCTCATCAGCAGGCGCGCGATGAACGTTCGGTGCGCATGGTGAGCACCGACTTCGGAACCGCCGAGCTGATCCACAACCAGGACGCTGTCGACGCAGCCGCTGTCATGACCAGCCTGTCCCGCGCCGCCGTCCGCCTCCGCCGCGACGGCGACACGCGCACCATGGATCAGCTCCGCGCCGACGTAGCCCTGGCCCGCCTCCTCCCACGCTCCAAGAAGCCCGCCGCCAGTACCACGGATTCTTCAGCCGACCACGCCAACCCGGCCGACCACCACGATCCCGCTGACCACCATTGCACCGGTCGCGCCGACCATCACCACGATCCCGCTGACCACCACTGCGCCGGTTGCGCCGACCACCACAGCGCCGGTCCCACTGACCACCGCGTCGGTCCCGTTGACCATCGCGATGGCTCCGCCGATCAGTTTGGTGACGAGGCTGGTGGGCGGGAGTTGGACGAGACCGCTGCGGGCGCCGATGCGGTAGTGGTCATTCATGCCACCGGCGCCGAACTGCGCGCGGTGCTCACCGGGCAGGTCAGCACCGGCGGCGAGGTCGACGGGCAGGGACCGATCCCGCAAGGTTCATTGCGCAAGCACCTCATCAAAGCCATCCGCGATACGTTGCTCCCCGATCTGCCAACGACCCCCACCGGGAGGCGACGGCGCCCGGCGTTCCACCAGCCCCCGCATCCCGCCGGCGACTCGGTCACCCCGGAGGGTCGGCATCCCGCCGCAGAGTCGTTCAGCACCCGGGACTCGCAGTCGGCGGGAGACTCGCTCAGCGGGCAAGACTCGTTCAGCGGGCTGGGCGGTTCGCGGGTTGAGTTGCGGGTGACTGATGAGCCGCCGCCGGGTGATCCCGATTTGTATGCGCCGTCGGCCGCGGCGGACAGGTATGTCCGGTGGCGGGATCGGGTCTGCCAGTTTCCCGGCTGCAACCGGCCGGCTGAATTCGCCGACCTCGATCACCGGGTCGCGTTCGCCGCCGGTGGCAGGACCACCGCTGACAACCTGCACTGCCTGTGTCGACACCACCATCGCCTCAAGCATGAAGGCAACTGGTCCATCCGGCACAATACGGACAACACCTACACCTGGATCAGTCCCACCGGCCGCCACTACCGCCAGTACAGACCGGCGGCCCGACCAAGCACCAACCTCCACGTGGCCCACGACCCACCCGATGAAACGCCCGACGGTCAGCACGCGGCTGGTGAGCACCCGGCTGGTAAGCACCGAGCTGGTGAGCACCCAGCTGGTGAGCCGCCGGCCTGATGAAGGGTCCCGTCGACTGGTCGGGGCGCGAGCGGCCGAACGCTCAGAGGACCAGTTTCGCGACGTCGAGGTTGCCGCCGCTGACGACGCTGGCGGTGAGGCCGTGGAGTTCGACCTTGCCTTCCAGCAGGGCTGCGAAGGGGGCCGCCGCGGCTGGTTCGAGGGCCAGTTTGGTGCGGGACATGACGAGCCGGGTGGCCTCGATGATCGCGTCCTCGCTGACGCGGACCACCTCATCGACGTACTGCGTGATGACGGCGTAGTTGTGGGTGCCGCAGACCGGGGCGGCGAGGCCGTCGGCGACGCTCCTGGCGGTGGGGAGCTTCTGCGGTTCGCCGGCTTCGAGGCTGCGGCTGACCACGTCTGCGGTCTCGGGCTCGATGCCGATCACGCGGATGGCCGGCTTCAGGAGCTTGACCGCGAGCGCGACGCCAGAGATCAGCCCGCCACCGCCGACCGGAACGAGCACGGTGGCGATCTCGGGGCGGTCCTCGAGCAGTTCGAGGCCGAGGCTGCCGTGGCCGGTGATCACGTCGAGGTCGTCGAACGGGTGCACGCCGGTCAGCTTCCGCTCGTCCCGGATCGACTCGTAGGCGCCCATCAGATCGCCTTCGACGAGTTCCACCTGAGCGCCGTACGCGCGGGCTGCCTCGATCTTCGCGGGTACGGCGGTCTTCGCCATCACGACGGTCGCCGGTACTCCGGCGTCGCGCGCCGCCCAGGCGAGCGCCCCGGCCGCGTTGCCCGCCGAGACGGTGATCACGCCGCGCTCGCGTTCCTCCGGGGTCAGCTTCAGCGTCTTGTTCAGCAGCCCGCGGACCTTGAAGCTCCCGGTCTTCTGGAACAGCTCCGCCTTCAACGTCAGCCGGCCGCCGAAGATCCCCTCGAGCGCGGACGACTCGACCATCGGCGTCCGATGGATCCGTCCCCGGAGTTGAGCGGCAGCGGTACGAATATCCTCGAGGCTCGGCATACCCCGAACCCTAGTCGCCGGTCCCGGGGCGTGAGCCGCTGACCGGGAGAGGATGTCAGCTCGACCTGAGGAAGCAGATGCCGAAAGGAAGCACGTATGAGCAAGCCCTTGCCGATGCCGGCGTACGAACCTCGGCCGACCGAGTCGCTGGGTGTCCGGGAAGCTGCCAGGTGGAAGGTGAAACTGATCGGCATCACCGCTGGCGACGAACTACCCGCCGGCAGTGCCTTGGACGCCGCGCTCGACGCTGCCGTGAAGCAGTTGCCTCAACCGGCCACCACCGAGCGGCGCCAGGGGATGGCCTTCCTGATCGTCCACTCCGGCACCGAGGCGCTGTGGGGAATCCTCGGCTGGTGGGAACTCGACATCCTCTATCTCCGCACCCTCCGCGCCGACCTCGGCACAACAACCTTCACCCTCGTCCCACCCGACGGCCCGACCGCCTGCGCCTGGGAACTCCTGGCCGTCGACACAGAACGCCAGGCCTGGGTCACCCACGTCCTGTCGAACCCCAAGGACCCGGACTACGTGGCATACCTCGCTTGACCCCCGCCATACCCGGGCTGAACCGTCAGCTGGCGGCGGACTCGGGGTGTCCTCGGCGGCGGCCGTAGAGTAGGCCCGTCGCGGCCGATTCGCGGGCGGCGAGGATTTCTAGGTAGTGGGGGTTGTGCATGATGCCTAGGACGTTGCCGAAGGGGTCGACGACGGAGGCGGTGGTGAAGTCGCTGTCGCCGTGGGAGGTGATCGGAAGGTACTCCTTGGCGCCCATCGCGAGGAGCTTCTCGAAGGTGCCGGCGAGGTCGTCGACGTGCCAGTGCATCACCGCGCCGCCGGGGGCGTTCGATGCGCCGGGCGGGGCGTACTTGCGGTCGATGAACCCGAGCTCGTCGCCATCGTCCCCCACCCGGAACTCCATGTACGCCGGGGTGGCGGGCGCGGCCGGGAACGCGTAGTACGGCTTCTGTCCCAGCAGTTCGGTGTACCAGTCGCGCGCGGCGGCGAGGTCGTCGGCGTAGAAGCTGATGGTGGCGAATCCTCGGAACATCGGCACTCCCTGAATCGGTCTCGAGGCGGTGTTTCCACCTCGGTGAACACCATCATCACCCGCAGAAGTGCTCACCCAATGAGCACTTTTCCAGGCAATTCTTCTCAAATCCCTCCTGTCTGGAGATCGCGCGGCAGCTCGCTACTCACAGTGCGTCTACTAGTAGGAATACATCAGTCGCTCCCACTTCCGGTTGCGAAGTTTCCCTTGTGGATAAGGAGAATCGAGGGGTTGGCCAACTTGCAAGCGATGCATCACTCAGGGTAGTGTCGAACGCATGTTCGACGAGGATGTGGCTGACCTGGATGCGACCGAGACGCTGGTCTGGGCCGCCGAGGTGCATGAGCTGCGCACGCAGGCCGAGGTTCGACTCGTCGAGCTGGCGCAGCACTTCGCCGACCTGCATCCCGACCCCGCGACGGTCCCCGGCCGGGTGTCGTTGGCGGGTGGTGAACGCGGTGTCGTGTATGGCGGTGCGGGCTGTCCGGCGATCGCCGAGTTCGCGGCCGCCGAGTTCGGGGCGATGATCGGCCGCTCGGCGGGTTCGGCTGCCGTTTTCATCGGCCAGTCCCTCGCTTTGCGCCACCGGCTGCCGCGCATCTGGGCTCAGGTCAAGGGTGGTCACGGCGAGCCCTGGAAGGCCCGCACTATTGCCACTGCCTGTCTGGCGCTGTCGGTGGAGGCCGCCGCGATCGTGGACCGTCGGGTCGCGGGGATGATCGATACCGTGACGCCGGTGCGGCTGGAGAAGATCGTCAGGGCGGCTGTCCAGCAGGCCGACCCGGACGCGGCTCGCGCTGCTGGCGAGGCCAGGGCCAAGGAGCGCGGCGTCTGGGCGGGTCGTACCGATGACCATGGCACCACCACTTTGTATGTGCGTGCGGCCACCGGCGACGTCATCCACTTCAAGGCGACCATCCGCCAGATCGCCGACGCCCTGGCCCAGCTCGGCGACACCGACAGCCTGCCGCGACGCAAGGCCAAGGCGATCGGCATCATCGCCGACCCCGCGCTCACCAACGAACTCCTCACCGTCGCCCACCACCTCACCCCAACCACCACCGCCCCCAATGCCGAAGCGGTCGCGACCACCGCGCCTGCTTCAGCAAAGACAGGACCAGATAAGGCCGGCACGGGTGTCGCGGCGAACCCCGCTCCAGGTACCGCCGACCACACCGCGCAGTGGCAACCCGCCGACCTCCCTGTCCCGTTGGCCGACGAGACCGGTGATGTTGCGGGTGGTGGGGAGGATGGGGCGACGGGATGGGTTGTTGTTGATGAGCCTGGCGAGCATGACGAGGCTGATCGGGATCCGCCGCACCCCGATGACCCGGTCCACGACCGCCTGTTCTGTTCGGCTGGTCTACCTGAGCCAGGACCAGCGGACGACCGCTGCGCGGAGACCCCTGAACCGGCAGGCGACGGTGCAGGGCTGGGCGGTGCTGCGCGCCAGGAGGTCGCGAGGAAGCTGGCGGCGATCAAACAAGGCGCCTACAGCGACCGGGGTGGCGGTGTCACCGGGCGCAGGCCTGCCCGGACGACGCTCTACGTGCACCTCACCGACCAGACGCTGCTGGCCGGCGGCGGGGTCGCGCGGGTCGAGCGCTTCGGTCCCGTCTTCGCGGCCCGGCTGGAGGAGTTGCTCGGCCACGACCAGATCGTCGTCAAGCCGGTCATCGATCTGAACGACAAACTCAGCGTCGACGCCTACGAGATCCCTCGCCGGATCCGGGAGCGGGTCAAGCTCACCCATCCGGTCGAGCAGTTCGTGTTCGGCGCCGCCGAGACCACCGACAGCGTCGATCTCGACCACATCGCGCCGTTCGACTTCAACGCCACCGGGCCACCGGGGCAGACCGGTACCGACAACCTCACCCCGCTACGGCGCTACAGCCACCGGGTCAAGACCCACGGCGGCTGGCGCGTCCACCGCCTGGACGACGGCGCCCTGGAATGGACAACCAAGCACGGCTTCAAATTCCGCGTCGACCACACCGGAACCCACCCACTCGCGGACCACACTGATGCCTCCCGTCCAGTCGTGGATCGGTAGTGACAGGCGGATCGGTCGCGCTGGACGGCGACGTCGAAGCCGCGGCCGGACAGCATCCGGGCGACAACTTGGATCGGCACCAGCGCGCCCGAGTGCTGGGTCCCGCCGCTCCACGCTGTCACCTCGTGCGGCGTGCGCTTCAGGCTGGTGCGCCGACGACGGAGTCGTAGTCCTGCTGCTGAGGCTCGCCCCGCATCAGTACCCTCGCCGTGATCACGCCGAAGATGAAGTAGCCGACGTGGGCGAAGAACACCACGCCACCGCCGACGGGAGACCTGGCTTGGTGAGGCCATTGCCCAGGTGCCAGTCCACGCTGCACTGATGCAGGCATTCGCGGTAGATCAGGTGCGTGCGGGCCGGTCCACACGCATGCGGGTGCGAGCAAGCCGCTCGATCGCCTCATGCTGGATACGGTCGGTGGTCCCGCCGTCGCTCTGCAGTGACCACAAGCGCGCTTCGACCCCGAGCTGATCCATTGCGAGCGACAGCCGGCACCTCCAGGATCAGCCGCTAACCCGCGATGCCCGACAGTTGGATCCACTCACTACCCGGTCTCACCGGAGCACGTCCCTGGGCTCAACCAGGGGAGTCGACCCGGGTCTCCCCGGGGACGACGCGCGCCGATCTGCGCGAGGGTTGTCACATCAGCGCACCGCACGGGTCGCTCCAGAGAAGAATGAGAACCCATGTCATGAGCACGACAGCTGCGAAAGATGGCACGGAGGGCTACTACACGGTCTGGGGCGAGGGTCGTGACGTTACGTTCTCCGGACGGCAGGGCGTGCACGACCGCTTGGCTGCGGAGCAGCTTGCGGAGCATGCCGCCCGGCTTGCTCGAAAGAATGAGGCGCTCGAGGATTTTGCGGCACTCGTTGCGCACGACGTGAAGTCTTCGCTCCTATCCGTCCTGATGAGCGACGAACCGCGCAAGGTCTTGACGCGGGCGCTAGAGATCGTCGACTCGATCCTCGCGGCGACGCGCGCCGATCGAGCTGATGGTGGCGCAGCACAGGGAGCCGACTGTGTGCGACAGGCCGCCGCCGACCTTGGAGATATTCACGCTGAGGTCATCACAACAGTGACCGGCGAGTTCCCGATCTCGCCGGCTGCCCTTCGTATCGTGCTGCGGAACCTGCTGGCGAACGCCGTCGCGGCGGGCGCAGGCCGCATCTTTGTCTCGGCGGTTGCTCGCGGGGATCGGCGTGTGCTCGTAGTCGATGACGACGGCGTCGGGCTCGGGTCGACCGATCGCTACGCGACCGGTGGTCACCTTGGCCTCTCCTTGTGCCGTCGCCTGGTCGCCCGGTTCGGCGGCGTGCTGGAGCTCAAGCCGCGAGCCAGCGGTGGAACGCGCGCCGTACTTGTCCTCACCCAGGTCGACCGATGATCCGCGTCCTCCTCCTCGTCGACGACCACGGGCGCTTCCGTTCGTCGCTGCGCCTGCGGCTTGGGCACGAAGACGGTGATCGTGCCCGTCGGCGAAGCCGGAACCGCCGAGCAGGCGGTCATCAAGACACATGCCTTGCAGCCCGACGTGGTCTTGCTCGATCTGGTCCTGCCACGGAGGAATGGCTCCGACATCATTCCGGACCTGCTGAGAGTGTCCCCGGCGCCGAAGGTCTTGGTCGTTTCGTCGCGCACCCAACCGACGTCGGTACGGCAGGCGATCACCGCCGGTGCGCGCGGTCATGTGCCCAAGCAAACGTCTGACACCGTGTTGATCAAGGCGGTCCGCCAGGTCGCCTCCGGCGAACGCTACGTCGATCCCGATCTGGGAGCGCAGTTCGTCATCGCGGATGGGCAGCCGGCGCTCGAACCGATCAGTGAGCGCGAGCGCGGGCGCGACGTTCTCTATCTGCTCGCGCCCGGTTACACGAACCAGGAGAGCAGCAAGCATCTCTACATCTCGCGGCGAGCGGTCGACACGCACCGCGCACACATCATGCGGACGCTCAGGCTCGGCACCCGCGCTCAGCTAGTCCTGCTCCCACTCGCAAGCGGTCTGATCGGAACTTGTCACGGTGGTTGAGGCCAGCGGGAGTTACGCGGCGGTCTGTTGGACTGTCTTGTTTTGTTGGGTTTCGTGGATGGGCGGGTTGATCCAGGCTGCGTCGGGAAGGTTGAGGACGGCCGGTGTCGCGGCGGTGGTGAACCGTTCGGGGTTCGCGGTCCGGGCTGCGGCCAGGGGCTGGTGGCGGCGCCTTCCCCGCCTACGCCACGCCGACAGTGACGAACGGCTCACCCACGCTCAACTCCGAAGAGCCCGATTAGGAGCGCTGCTGAGTACAGACGGGGTTTGGTCCCGCATTCGGAGCACAGCTGAGTCGTGGACCTGAGTGCAGCAGTTAGGTGCCGGGCTCGGCTGATGGGATCGTCAAGATCTGTGGATCAACGGGGGCCGGCAATCGGTGCTGTTCGGCCAGTCGGCGGTTGGCGGCAGCACGAACGCGGCGCGTTCTTCCCTCGTCAGCGAGCAGGCACAGAGCAGCAGGCGACGTCAGCATCTGCGCTGCTGTGCGCTGGAACCAATCGGAGGCAGCGACAAGATCCTCTGGTCTCCAGGAATCGTCGATCGCGATCGACCTCAGCAACGTCCATTCCCGCAGCCGGTGGACCAGGAACTCTCTGTCTACGATCACGGTGGACATGGCACGGCGCCAGTCAGGGAAGGTGGCGTCCGCAAGCAACTGCGCTGCTCGTCGGTCCAGATGGCGGATGACCGCCGACTGAGCCATCGTCCTGTCCGGGTCACGAAGAACCATCTCCACCAGGCCGCCTTCGTCCTCGGGGAGGACGTCGGCCAGTTCCTGCAGATAGCGAGCGAACCGCAGATGCTCGTCAGGTACTTCCTCTGTGGTGTCGCTCCCGCCGTTCATGTCGCGGCTCCTTGGTCGTGCGCAGGTGCATCCAGTGCTCGGCCGGGCAATCGTAGAACGCCGGCAGCGAGTCGGCCTCGTCGACGATCTTGGCCGCCCGCCGTGCCGAACTTGGCGCCGTACGCGCCGCCGGTGACGGCCAGCGCCGGCGAGCGGCGTTGTGCCGAGGGCCGCAACAGCGTTGTACTGCGCGGGCTGTGGGCGGGCGAGCGGGTTTCCTTGATGCAGGCAAGGGGTCAGGGGAGTGAGGGATCGTCTTGGGGAATAAGGGAGTGCCAGGCGGCTCGGACGTGGCTTCGCATTACTGATTCGGACCAGTCGGGGTCGGCGGCGGCTAGGGCTGCTACCAGTTCGTGGTGGTGGGCGAGGCTGCGTTGGAGGGCCTCGGGGGTGTAGTGGGTGAAGGTTCGCCAGACGAGGGGGACCTGGATGACCGAGGAGATCACGGCGGTCAGGCGGCTGTTGTCGGCGGCTTCGAGGATCGTGCGGTGGAACTGGTTGTTCAGGTCGGTGAGCTTGTCCACATCCTTCGGGCGGCCGCCCGGCGCGATCTCGTCCATCCGGTTGGCCAGGTCGTCGAGGACCACCACGTCGACGAGGCCCGCGGTGGCTGCGAGGCGGCAGCCCCATGGCTCGAGGACGGATCGGAGGCTGAAGATCTCGTCGAGGTCGCGGACGCTCCAGGCCTGGACCTGTACTCCGCGGTTCCGCTCGTATCGCACGAGACCCTCGGCAGTGAGCCGGCGGAGCGCCTCGCGGACCGGAGTACGGCTGACTCCGATGGATTCGGCCAGTTCGCCCTCGCGGAGCCAGTCGCCGCCCTCGCGCCGGCCGGACAGGATCTGCTCGCGGATCAGGCTGTAGGCCTCGTCGGCGGCGTGGCCGTTGTCGGCTTCACGCGGGGCTGGGGTGCGGTCGCTCATGGTGTTGGTCACGGTACCAATTCACCAGAGTTGCATGCAATCAATGTGGACAATCCGTTGACACAAGCGCGAAACGCGACCTAGGTTCACCACCAATACCGCGAATCGTATGCAACTTTGTGGATGGATCGAGGATTGATGACCGACGCGTTGCCCCTGGACGACATCCGAGTCGTGGAGCTCGGCCAGTTGCTGGCCGGGCCGTTCTGCGGTCAGTTGCTCGGGGACTTCGGCGCCGAGGTGATCAAGGTCGAGGACCCGGAGCGCGGAGACCCGATGCGGCAGTGGGGACGCGAGCGGCCGTACGGCAAGTCCCTGTGGTGGCCGGTGGTTGCCCGGAACAAGAAGTCCGTCACCGCCGACCTGCGCACCGAGCAAGGGCAGGACCTGGTACGCCGACTGATCTCCACCGCCGACGTGCTCATCGAGAACTTCCGCCCCGGCACCCTGGAAAGATGGGGCCTGGCTCCCGAGCAACTGTGGGAGCTCAACCCCGGCCTGATCGTCACCCGCGTCAGCGGATTCGGCCAGACCGGGCCCTACTCGTCGCGCGCCGGCTACGGCTCGATCGGCGAGGCGATGGGCGGCATCCGTTACGTCACAGGCGATCCCGACCGCCCTCCGGCCCGCGCCGGGATCTCGTTGGGCGACTCCCTGGCTGCCACCTTCGCCTGCCTCGGCACGCTCGTGGCACTCCATCAGCGCGGTCGCACGGGCCGCGGCCAGGTCGTCGACTCGGCGATCTACGAGGCCGTGCTGGCGATGATGGAGTCGCTCGTTCCGGAGTACCAGGTCGCCGGCTACCAGCGCGAGCGCACCGGCACCACCCTGCCGAACGTTGCCCCGAGCAACGTCTACCCGACCGCCGACGGCGAGATGGTGCTGATCGCCGCGAACCAGGACACGGTGTTCCGCCGGTTGGCCGAGGCGATGGAACGGCCGGAGCTGGCGGCCGACGACCGGTACGCCACGCACGGCGCCCGCGGCAGCTCGATGGAGGAGCTGGACGGCCTGATCGCCGAGTGGAGCAGCACGGTGAAGGCCGACGAACTGCTCGACAAGCTCAACACCCACGGCGTACCGGCGGGCCGCATCTTCCGGGCCAGGGACATGCTCACCGACCCGCACTTCGCCGCGCGCGAGGCGATCGTCCGGCTGACCCACCCGGAGCTGGGGGAGTTCGCCATGCACAACGTCGTTCCCAAGCTCTCCGACAGCCCGGGCCGGGTTCGGCACGTCGGCCCGGCCCTCGGCGAGCACAACGAAGAGATCTACCGCGACCTGCTCGGGCTCGGCGATGACGCGATGACGTCGCTGCGCTCAGCCGGTGTCATCTGAGGAGGGACACCCATGACCTACCGGCTCGGCGTGGACGTCGGGGGGACGTTCACCGACATTCTGTTGATCGACGAGGACACCGGGCAGACGTACCGGGCCAAGACCTCGTCCACCCCCGAGGACCAGTCGATCGGAGTACTGCGGGGCATCGAGCGCGCGTGTACCGCGGCCGGCGTCCCGATGTCCGAGATCGGCGAGGTGTTCCACGGTACGACGGTCGCCACGAACGCGATCCTCGAAGGCAAGGGCGCGCGGGTCGGACTGGTCACCACCGACGGCTTCCGACAGGTCCTGCAGATCGCGCGGTCGTTCGTCCCCGGCGGCCTGGCCGGCTGGATCATCTGGCCCAAGCCCGAGCCGCTCGCCGCGCTCGAGGACACCGTCGAGGTGCGCGGCCGGATCGGTGCTCAGGGCGACGTGGTCGCCGAGCTCGACGAGGACGACGTTCGGGCGAAGTTGCGGACGCTTAAGCGGCGCGGGATCGAGGCCCTGAGCGTCAGCCTGATCAACTCCTACACGAACCCCGACCACGAGCACCGAGTTGGCGAGCTGGCCGCCGAGGAGCTGCCGGACGTATCGGTGTCGCTGTCGTCCTCGGTGCTGCCCGAGTTGCGCGAGTACGAGCGCACCATCACCACAGTGGCGAACGCAGCAGTGCAGCCGCAGGTCGCCCGCTATGTCGCGAACCTGGAAGCTCAGCTGCGCAAGTCGGGTGTGGACGGACGGTTGTGCATCCTTCGCAGCGACGGTGGTCTCGTCTCCGCGGCCGTCGCAGCCGACAGCCCGGTCAACCTGCTGTTGTCGGGGCCTGCCGGTGGAGTGACCGGCGCGACCTGGGTGGCGGAACAGGCCGGCTACCCGGACTTCCTGACCTTCGACATGGGCGGTACGTCGACCGACGTTGCCCTGGTGCAGGGATTGACGCCGAGAGTCGGCCGGGAGACTACGGTCGGGGACCTCAAGGTCCGGGCCACTTCGGTCGACGTGCGAACCGTAGGAGCCGGGGGTGGATCGATCGCCCACGTCCCGCAGCTCACCCAGGCTCTCCGGGTCGGCCCCCAATCGGCGGGCGCATCACCCGGCCCCGCGGCGTACGCGGCGGGTGGTACTCAGCCGACGGTCACCGACGCGAACGTAGTACTCGGGTATCTGCCGACCGAGCTGGCCGGTGGTGAGATCACGCTGGATCGCGAGGCTGCGCGAGCCGCGGTGAAGCCGATCGCCGACGCGACCGCGCTGGAGTCGGTGGAGGCCGCGGCGGCGGGCATCGTCGACATCGTCAACGAGAACATGTTCGGGGCGCTGCGACTGGTGTCGGTGCAACAGGGCTTCGACCCCCGCGACTTCGCACTCGTCGCGTTCGGTGGAGCCGGACCGCTGCACGCCAACGCTCTCGGCAAGCTGACCGGGGCCTGGCCGGTCATCATCCCTCCCTCACCCGGTGTCCTCTGTGCTTACGGCGACGCGACGACCAACCCTGCGGGACGAGGCGGTCCGGACCTTGGTACGTCGGTTCAGCGAGCTCACCGACGACAGCCTTCGGGAACTCCTCACCGACCTCGCCGCCAGGGCACGGGCCACCCTCGCCGAGCAGGACGTCGCCGAGGAGGACCAACGGATCGTCTACTCCGTCGACCTGCGCTACCACGGCCAGGGCTTCGAGATCCCGGTCCCGGTGGACCTCGACACGTTCGACGGCAACGGCTCCGGCGTTGCGGAGCTGCGGGCAGCCTTCGACGCGGAGCACCAGCGGTTGTTCTCCTTCGTCCTAGAAGCCGAGCAGGAACTGGTCACCGCCAGGGCAACTGCGCACGGCCCGAAGCCGGAGGTCGCGGCGCCCGAGTTGGAGGCCGGAGACAAGGATCCGGTGCACGCACTCCGGACTCACAGCAGCATCTGGGTCGAAGGCGCCGAGATGACGGCCGGTATCTACGACCGGGCGTTGCTGCGCGCGGGCAACGTCGTCACCGGCCCGGCGATCGTCACCGAGATGGACTCCACCACCTTGGTACTGCCCGGTCACGCGGCCACCGTGCATCGCAGCGGCAGCCTCCTGATCCGTCCCGTCGACCACCCCGACTCCAGGGAGAGCTGACCCATGGCACGCCTGATCGAGACCGCGACCGACCCGCTGAAGTCCGTCGCCGTCGACGTGGTCACCCTCGACCTGATCGAGAACGCGCTGCGCAACGCGCGGTACGAGATGGACGAAGTGCTGTTCCGTACCGCACTGTCGCCCGGCATCCGCGAGCAGCACGACGAGTTCCCGCTGATCGCCAACCCTGAGGGCAAGATGATGGTCGGCCAGTTCGGGCTGTCCATCCCGGACTTCCTGGAGAACTTCAGCGGCGACATCGAGGAGGGCGACGTCCTCCTGACGTCCGATCCCTACTCCTGTGGAGCCGCGATCAGCCACGCCAACGACTGGCTGGTGGTGATGCCGATCTACGTCGACGGACGGATCGTGGGCTGGTCGGCGATGTTCGGGCACATGTCCGACGTAGGCGGGAAGTCACCCGCGTCGATGCCGACCGACGCCCGCACGATCTACGAGGAAGGCGTGGTGATCCCGCCCTTCAAGCTCTACAAGAAGGGCGTGCTGGACGAGGACGCGCTGCGGATCATCCTCAACCAGGTGCGCAAGCCGGATTGGAACCGCGCAGACCTGCACGGCATCGTCGCGGCCTGCCGTACTGCGTCCCGCCGGGTGCAGGAGATGTGCGCGCGGTTCGGCGTCGACACGTACAACTCGGCGCTCGACCAGTTGCTGGAGCGCAACTACCGCGCGATGAAGACGCTGCTCGAGATGGTGTTCAAGGACGGCGAGACGATCTCGTTCACCGACTACATCTGCGACGACGGCCTCGGGTACGGGCCGTACGAGCTGAAGCTCAGCCTGACCCGGACCGGGGAGAAGGTGCTGCTCGACTTCACCGGCAGCAGCCCGCAGGCACAGGGCCCGATCAACTACTACATCAACGAGAACCTGGTCCGGATGTTCTTCGGGATCTACATGATCACCGTCGCCGATCCGCAGATCCTCTGGAACGACGGCTTCTACCCGCTGGTCGACGTACGGATCCCCGACGAGTCGTTCTGGAAGCCGAAGTTCCCCGCCGCGCTGAACGCGCGCAACCACGGCATCGGGCGCGTCTTCGACCTCTTCGGCGGACTGCTCGGCCAGACGAACCCCGGGTTGCTCAACGCCGCCGGCTTCTCCTCCTCTCCGCACTTCATGTACTCCGGTACATACGGCCCGGGTGAGCGGAAGGGGGAGTGGTTCCAGCTGTACTCGATCGGGTTCGGCGGGATCCCCGGCCGGCCGGTGGGCGACGGGCCGGACGGACACTCGCTGTGGCCATCGTTCGTCAACATCCCGTGCGAGTACCTCGAGTCGTACTACCCGCTGCGGATCGAACGGTGGGAGACCATCGCGGACACCGGCGGCGCGGGCCTGCATCGCGGCGGGAACGGGGTCGACGTGGCCTACCGATTCCTCGAGGCGGGGACGATCGCGATCCACGACGACCGGTGGCTCACGTATCCCTGGGGAGTCAACGGCGGTGAGCCGGGTGCGCGGAGCCGCAAGTGGATCGAGCACGCCGACGGCAGCAAGGAGATGCTCGGCAGCAAGGTGCACGACGTGCCGGTGGCGCCAGGCGACCTGCTGCACTTCGTGACCTGGGGTGGCGGCGGTTGGGGTGATCCGCTCGCTCGCGACCCGGAGTTGGTCGGGCTCGAGGTCCTTCGGGGTCTCCTGACTGCTGAGGGTGCGCGTCGGTACGGCGTGGTGTGCGACGAGGTCGGCGCCGTGGACACCGAGGCGACGGAGACCCTGCGGGCGGAGTACAGGGCTGGGCGGCCGGATCCGTTGCCGACCTTCGACATGGGGCCATCGATCGAGACGATTCTCGAGCGGAGCCTGGAGGAGACCGGGCTGCCCGCGCCCCGTCCACCGGTGGCCCGGTGAAAGCGCTGTGAGCGGGATCGATGAGGGCTTCGGGGGTCGGCTGGCTCCCGGGGCCCGGCCGGCTGTGCTGGCGGTAGACCTGATGCGGGCGTACTTCGACGAGGCCAGTCCGTTGTGCCTGCCGCCCTCCGCCTGTCTGGACGCGGCCGGTCGGGTGATCGGCGCGGCGAGGGCGCACGGAGTACCGGTGGTTCATACGCGGGTCGCCTATGGGCCGGACGGGGTCGACGGCGGCGTTTTCGTCCGCAAGGTCCCGGCGCTGAGGGAGCTCTTCGACGGTGGCGGCAAGCTGGGCGAGCTGATGCCGGAGGTGGCGCCGACAGCAGTCGAGCTGGTGCTGGTCAAGCAGTACGCGAGCGCGTTCTTCGGTACGTCGCTCGCGTCCACCTTGCTTGCCCAAGGCATCGACACGGTGGTGCTCGTCGGGGTCAGCACGAGTGGTTGCATCCGGGCAACTGCGGTCGACGCGATCCAGCACGGCTTCATCCCGCTGGTGGTTCGCGAGGCAGTCGGCGATCGCGCGCCGGGGCCGCACGAGGCGAACCTGTACGACCTGCAGGCGAAGTACGCCGAGGTCGTGAGCGAGGCGGCGGCGATCTCCTATCTGAAGGAGGACCGGTGATCGAGATCGTCGAGGTCTCGCCGAGGGACGGACTGCAGAACGAGTCGGCGATCCTGTCCACCGCTGCGAAGATCGAGCTGATCGAGCGAGCTGTTCGCGCGGGCGCGCGGCGGGTGGAGGTGACGAGTTTCGTCAACCCACGCAAGGTTCCCCAGCTGGCGGACGCGGATGAGCTGATGGCCGCGGTCCCGCGGTACGACGGGGTGCGGTACGCCGGGCTGGTGATGAATCAGCGCGGGCTGGATCGTGCACTCGCCGGCCGGGTGGACGAGATCGACATTGTGGTGGTCGCCACGGACACGTTCTGCGGACGCAACCAGGGGATGACGACAGCCGAGGCCTGTGACACCGCGGCCTCCCTGGTGCAGGCGGCGCGAGCGGCAGGGGTGTTCTCGACGGTGACCATCGGCGCGTCGTTCGGCTGCCCGTTCGAGGGCGAGGTATTGCTGGACCGGCTGGGCGAGGTCCTCCAGCGTGTGGTCGACGCGGGGCCGGATGAGCTCGCCCTCGCCGACACCATCGGGGTTGCCGTGCCCTCCGACATCACCGAGCGCGTGGCTTTGGCCGCCAAGCTCGCGGGCGACCTGCCGCTGCGGCTTCACCTGCACGACACCCGCAATACCGGCGTCGCCAACGCCGTGGCCGCAGTACAGGCTGGCGTGACAACGCTCGACGCCAGCATCGGCGGTGCCGGTGGCTGCCCGTTCGCCCCGGCAGCCACCGGCAACGTCGCCACGGAAGACCTCGTCTATCTCTTCAACCGCATGGGCCGAACCACCGGGCTCGACCTGACTCAGACCATCGCCGCAGCCGCCTGGCTCCAACAACAACTCGACAAACCCCTGCCCAGCGCGCTACTCCGCGCCGGCGATTTCCCCTCCTGACTGCCGCCAGTCTCGTGGGGTCATGCCGTAGGCGTGGCGGAAGCGGCGGGTGAAGTGACCGGGGTCCGCGAAACCCCAGCGGGCGGCTATCGCGGCGATCGGCAGGTGCCGGGCGCTGGGAGACGTGAGTTGGCGGCGGGCGCCCTCGAGGCGTTCGTTGATGAGCCACTGCTCGAAACTGAGGTGGTGGCTGGCGAACAGCTTGTAGAGGTACCTCAGCGAGATGTAGTGCTCCGACGCCACCCGCGCCGGCGTGAGATCCGGATCGGCCAGGTGCTGGCGTACGTACCAGGTGATCCGCGTGAAGAGGACGTCGGCCATCGCCGGACGATGGTGTCTGTCGTCGTCGGCCGCCGAGGCGAGCAGAGCCCGGACGAGATTGGTGGTCGCGGCGCCGAGCATCGGTCCGGACCGAGTGCCTTGCAGTGCGTCACTGATCGGTGGCAGCCCGCCGAGGTGATGGAGCACCAGTTCATACACCGGACTGCTGGGCAGCCGAGCGGCCGCGGCTCGTATGGTCTCGACACTCAGCCCGAGATCGCTGTAGTCGATCTGGAAGGCAAGCGACGCTCCGTGACCACTCCAAGCGAATTCGTAAGGAGAGGTCAGGTCGACGAGCATCAACTCACCGGTGTGCACGCGCTGCTGGTGCCCGTCCTGACCGAAGGCCCCGGTCCCCACCACCTGTACTGCGAGCGCGAGACGTTCGGGCGCTCCGAGCTGCACGTGCTTGGTGGTGCGGACCAGCCGGATGCCGGAGCCTTCGTTGCGGAACAGATCCGGTGCGCCGAGCTGCCAGAAGTCCATCCGGGCATGGACATCGCCGTGCCGGTCCTCGTGCTCCACCCGTGACGGGACGCTCGCGGACATCATCGCCGCGTAGAAAGCCTCGGCGCGATCCTGGGGCGGCAGGTCGGTCGTGTCGAGGATGACCGCCATCGCCAGCCTCCGCTTCAGGGGGTAGGCGGACTGTGCACCAGCAGCCCGGAACCGTGCAGTCAGATCCTATGTCGCGCTGCTTTCCGCTGGCTACGTTTGCGCCCACGGTGTCTGGGGCCCGTCACGTTCCCTTGCTCGAAGGAGAAACATGTTCCTGCGCAAACGACGTCTAGCCCACCTCCTCCTCGCGGTCGCCATCATCTTCGGCATCGCCGGATCCGCGTCCGCGGTCTCGCAGCACGGCCCGAAACCGACCATCGTGCTCGTGCACGGCGCCTTCGCCGACGCCTCCGGCTGGAACGACGTGATCCGCAATCTCCAGCGCAAGGGCTACCCGGTCCTGGCCCCCGCGAACCCGCTCCGCGGCGTCGACCCCGACTCGGCGTACCTGCGCAGCGTTCTCGCGACGGTGAAGGGCCCGATCGTGCTCGTCGGACACTCGTACGGCGGGTTCGTGCTGACCAACGCGGCCACAGGCAACCAGAACGTGAAGGCGCTGGTCTACATCGCCGCCTTCGCACCGGATCTGGGTGACACCGTCGGCGGCCTGTCCGGGCAGTTCCCCGGCAGCCAGTTGACCCCGGACGCGCTGGACATCCGGCCGTACCCGGGTGGTGCCGACGGCTACATCAAGCTCTCGCTGTTCCGGAAGGTGTTCGCGGCCGACGTGTCCGCGTCCACCGCCGCCGTGATGGCGGTCTCCCAGCGCCCGGCCGATCTGGGCACGCTGCAGCAGCCCTCCGGCGTACCGGCGTGGAAGACGATCCCGTCGTGGACCCTCGTGGCCGCGAACGACCAGGTCATCCCGCCGGCCGCACAGCGCTTCATGGCGAAGCGGGCCGGCGCCCACATCGTCGAGGTGAAGGCGTCGCACGTCGCGATGATCTCGAAGCCCGGCCCGACGACCGACCTCATCATCGCCGCTGCCAGGAGGACCTCCTGATGCCGTACCTCACCGACACACGCCGTCCTGACCGAAAGGGATTCTGATCATGGCCGCTCCCGACACGATCGTCTTGGTGCACGGCTTCTGGATGACGCCGCGAAGCTGGGAGAACTGGGTCAAGCACTACGAGGAGCGCGGCTTCCGGGTGCTCGCGCCCGGGTACCCGGGGTTCGAGGTGGAAGTCGAGTCGCTGAACGCCGACCCGACGCCGATCCTCAAGCTGACCGTGCCGAAGATCATCGAGCACCTCGAGTCGGTGATCCGGGAACTGCCCTCGCCGCCGGTCATCATCGGTCACTCGGCGGGCGGCGCGTTCACCCAGATCCTGCTCGACCACGGCTTCGGCGCGGCCGGCGTGGCGATGAACTCGGCGCCGACGGAAGGCGTCCGCGTCGTACCGCTGTCGCAGGTGAAGTCGACCCGCCCGGTGCTGAAGAACCCGGCGAACCGGCACAAGGCGATCCCGTTGTCGCTGGAGGAGTTCAAGTACGCGTTCACCAACACCTTCACCGACGAGGATTCGAAGGCGCTGTACGAGCGGTACGCGATCCCGGCGAACGGCGGCATCCTGTGGGGGAGCGTGCTGGCGAACTTCCAGCCCGGGCACCAGGACACCTGGGTCGACTACCACAACGACCACCGTGCGCCGCTGCTGTTCGTCTCCGGCTCCGAGGACCACATCATGCCGCCCGAGGTACAGCGCTCGAACGCCAAGCACTACAAGTCGGACACCGTGACCGAGGTGAAGCTGTACGAGGGGTACGCGCACCTGCTGCCCGCGCAGGCCGGCTGGGAGTCGATCGCGGACGAGGTCCTCGACTGGGCCCTGAGTCACGCGGCGACCGACAAGCCGTGACCGACGTCCGGATCACCCACATCGGCGGCCCGACCACCCTGATCGAGGTCGAGGGTTGGAGTCTCCTCACAGACCCGACCTTCGACCCGCCAGGTCGCCGGTACTCGTTCGGCTGGGGTTCGGCCTCCACCAAGGTGGCCGGACCGGCCGTACCTGCGGCGGACCTGCTGCCGGTCGACGCAGTACTGCTCACCCATGACCACCACGCCGACAACCTCGACGATGCGGGTCGGGCTCTGTTGCCTGGTGTTGGTGCTGTCGTGACCACCGTGGCAGGCGGGCGTCGGCTCGGCGGTAGCGCCGTGGGCCTTTCGCCCTGGGCGACCCACTCGCTGGAGAAGCCCGGCCTGCCCACACTCGAGATCACCGCCACGCCTTGTCGGCACGGCCCTCCGCTGAGCCGCCCGATCACCGGTGAGGTCACGGGCTTCGCCCTCCGCTGGCCCGGCCAGCAACACGGCGCCCTGTGGATCTCCGGCGACACAGTCCTGTACTCCGGTGTGCGCGAGGTCGCCAGCCGCGTGAACGTGGGCACGGTGTTGCTTCACCTCGGCGCGGTCCAGTTCAACGTCACCGGGCCGCTCCGCTACACGATGTCCGGGCCGGAGGGTGTCGAACTCTGCGAACTCCTCCGGCCGCACACCGTCATCCCCGTCCACTACGAGGGCTGGAGCCACTTCACCCAAGGTCGCGACACCATCGTGAAGGCGTTCGCCGCGGCTCCCACCGATGTCCGCGACTCGCTGACCTGGCTCACCTTGGGTGCCCCGAAGACGCTGGCGGTCTGAGCGCTGGCTGGTTCTGCTGGACCTAGGTTGAAGGTGGCCTGGTTCGGTGCGGCGGGCTGCGCGAGGCTCGGTCGCATGACTGATTGGGAACTGGGCAAGGTCCGTCTGGGCACGGACGGACCGGTGGTGGGCCGGCAGGGTTTCGGCGCGATGGCGATCAACACCGGGTACTACGGGCCGACCGACGAGGCCGCCGCGCGGGCGACGCTCGAACAGGCGCTGGCGGTCGGGATCACGCTCTTCGACACGGCGGACGCGTACGGCGACGGCGCGAACGAGCAGTTCCTCGCGCCGTTCCTGGCTGCGCACCACGACGAGGTGGTGATCGCGACGAAGTTCGGCCTCGCTGATCACGCGCGAGGCATCGTGAACGACCCGGCGTCGATCCGCGCCGCCGCCGATGCCAGCCTGCGCCGGCTTGGTGTCGACCACATCGACCTGTACTACATGCACCGCCGCGACGTGAAGGTGCCGATCGAGGAGACCGTCGCCACCATGGCCGAGCTCGTCCAGGCCGGCAAGGTGCGGTATCTGGGGTTGAGCGAGGTGACCGCCGATGAGCTGCGCGCGGCGTACGCAGTACATCCGATCGCTGCTGTGCAGTCGGAGTGGTCACTGTTCAGCCGCGACATCGAGACCCAGGTCGCGCCCGCGGCCGCCGAGCTCGGTACAGCGCTCGTGCCGTACTCGCCGTTGGGCCGCGGCGTCCTCACTGGCGCGGTGCCCTCGGCGGATCACCTCGAGAGCGACGACGTACGCCGGAGCATGCCGCGGTTCTCTGAAGGCAACGACACGGCCAACCACGATCTGCTGGTCCCGCTGCGGGCTATTGCCGCTGCTCGTGGTGCGACGCTTGCGCAGATCGCGCTCGCCTGGTTGCACGCGCAGGAACGGGTGTTCGGTCTTCCCGTCGTACCGATCCCTGGTACGCGCAGCAGCGCGCGGGTGGTCGAGAACGCGCGCGGCGCGCTCATCACGCTGACCGACGAGGAGTTGGCGCAGCTCGAACCGATCGCGGACAGCGTGGCGGGCAACCGTTATGCCGACATGAGGTTCACCTCGGCTGGACGCGAGTAGGTCTGGCAGGGCCAGGCTGAGTTGGGCGGCCGGGCATACGGTGGAAGGGTGAATGCTCAGCTCGGCGACTTCCTCCGGTCCCGGCGCGCTCGCCTCAATCCTGGCGATGTCGGTCTGGTGCAGCACGGACAGCGACGCGTCCCCGGCCTGCGGCGCGAGGAGGTGGCGCAGCTCGCCGGGGTGAGCAGCGACTACTACACCCGGCTGGAGCAGGGGCGCGGTCGGCAGGTCTCGGACGCGGTGCTGGACGCGATCAGTCGCGCGCTGCGGCTCACCAGCACCGAGCACGCGTACCTGCACGACCTCGCCCGGCCTCAGCGCAGTGATGCCGGGCCGCGGCCGATGATCCGTGCCAGCGTGCACCAGTTGCTCGACAGCCTGCGAGACGTCCCCGCGATCGTTGTCGACTACCGGATGGTGATCGTCACGGCGAATGCCCTCGGCAACGCTGTGTTCAGCCTCACCGAGGACCCGCGGACTCGGGACCGCGCCCGCAAGTTCTTCCTCGACCCGGCGTCACGCGATTTCTTTCCCGACTGGGCGGCTGATGCCGAGACCGTGACCGCCGAGCTCCGGGTCCAGACCGCGCGCCACCCGCACGACCGCTGGCTCGCGGAGCTGGTGGGGGACCTGAGCATCAACAGCCCCGAGTTCCGCGCGTTGTGGGCCGACCACACGGTCAAGGAGAAGACCCTGGGCCGGAAACGCCTCAACCACCCGCTGGTCGGCTCGCTCGAGCTCACCTACGAGAGGCTGGCCATTGCCCAGGACAACGAACAGACCCTGATCACATACCTCGCCGCCCCGGACTCGCCGACCGCCGAACGCCTCGCGATGCTGGCCAGTTGGACTGCCACCGGCGACCTGACGGTCAGGCCGGGGTGAGGACCTGCTCGTCTGCGGTCGTCTTCACCTCGGCGTCGGGCGGTGCATCCGTGATCGCCCGTTCGCGTCGGGCCAGGAGGATGAACGGCAGGACGAGCAACTGGATGCCGGCGCCGACGACGTACGCCGGGCCGAAGCCCCACACGTCGGCGGCCTTGCCGAGCGCGGGCTGGATGACGACGCCACCGCCAGAGGCGAGCAGGTTGTCCGAGGACAGTACCGTCGCGCGCTGGGCCGACGGGATCAGGCCGTTGAGGAATGCCTGCCTGACCGGCATGGCGGCCGCGAACATGGTCGCCCAGATCGCCAGCAGCACGAGCGCCGCCCAGAAGTTCGACACCAGCCCGATCAGCACCAGCGACACCGCGATGATCACAGAGGTGATCAGCAGCACCGAAGTACGCCGCCGGAACGCCCGGCTCACCAGCGATGCCGAGGTGCCACCGGCGATCTGTGCCCCGGCGACGAGTGCGGCGGCCAGCCCGGCAACCGCGTACGAGTCGCTGCTGCCGTAGAGCTCGAGCAGGTACGGCTGCGCGGCGTAGAACCCGTACCCGCTGACGCCCGCGGCGAAGGGAGCGGCGAGCATCAACCACCGCACCGGCGGATTGCCCAGTCCGTGACGCATGGACGCCCGCAGAATCCCGCGCATCTCGGCAGTCACCGAAACCCGCGGCTTCGGCTCGAACCCGACATCGTGCATAGCCCGCCACGCCACCACGAAGGTGAGCGCCAGCAACACCGCCCGCACGACGTACGGGGCCCCGAGGTTGGTCGTCTGAGCCAACACCCCACCAGCGACCGTCCCACCCATCATCGCGACCCCACCGGCAACCTGCCCCTTGGCAAACGCCGCCTCCAGGGACCCCTCGTATCCAGTGGCGTTCAACCCATCCACGAGCCACGCCTCAGTGGCGCCGCTGAAGAACGTGAACCCCAGCCCCAACAACACTGACGCCCCAGCCCAGGCGGCAAACGGCGCCTGCGTCTGCCAGAGAAGCAGATACAACAACGTCGCCCCCACCAACGTCGCGGCCCCCAGCAGATACGACACACGTCGCCCCACGGTGTCAGCCACAACCCCCGTGGGCACCTCGAACAGCACCATCCCCGCGGTGAAGAACGCATTGGCCGCAAACGCCTCACCAACACTCAACCCGGCATCAAGCAGGAAGAGCGTATTGATCCCCCAGATCATCGACGAAGCACTCGTCGACACCACAACGAGCACCAAGTACGTCCGCAAAACCCGCTCCGCCGGACCCTTCATCACGAGCCTCTTCCGTCGCATGGCCACCACCCAGAACTGGGCTGTCACATGCAACGTCGGAGCAAGGACGTCCCCCTCGACGTCCCTGTTCAGAGGCAGCGCGTCCGACAGCGACGTGATTCGGTCACCCGGGCTCGAGCCTGCGGCTCACGGATGGGTGGGTCGAGCGGCGGCGCAGGCGTCGCGAAGCGGGCCGAAGTACCAGCTGTTACTTCTGGTACAGGGCTTCTACGTCGGCCTTGTGTTTTTCCATGACGATGTGGCGGCGGAGGGAGAGTTTGAGGGAGAGTTCGCCGTTCTCCTGGGTCCAGTCGGTTTCCAGGATGGTGAACTTCTTGATGCCTTCGGCCTTTGATACCGCGGTGTTGGCGTCGTCGATGGCGGACTGGATCTCGGCGATCAGGTCCTTGTCGGTCGCCAGGGTGGACATGTCGTTGGGCTTGCCGTTCTTGGTGGCCCAGGCGCCGATGGTCTCGGGGTCGATGGTGACGAGGGCGGCGATGAAGGCCTTGCCGTCGCCGACGACCATGCACTGGCTGACCAGGGGGTGCAGGCGGATGCGGTCCTCCAGTACGGCGGGGGCAACGTTCTTGCCGCCGGCCGTCACCAGGATCTCCTTCTTGCGGCCGGTGATCTTGATGAAGCCGTCGACGTCGAACTCGCCCAGGTCGCCGGTGTGGAACCAGCCGTCGGCGTCGATCGCGGCAGCGGTGGCCTCGTCGTTCTTCCAGTAGCCGAGCATCACTTGGCCGCCCTTGAAGCAGAGCTCGCCGTCCTCGGCGACGCCGACGGTGACGCCGGGCAGGGGCTTGCCGACGGTGCCGATGCGGATGTCGTCGGGCAGGTTCACGGCCAGGGCGGCGGTGGTCTCGGTGAGGCCGTAGCCCTCCAGGACCGGTACGCCGATGCCGCGGAAGAAGTGGCCGAGGCGGTCGCCGAGGGGGGCGCCACCGGAGACGGCGTAGTCGACCTGGCCGCCAAGGACGTTGCGGAGCTTGGCGTAGACGAGCTTGTCGAACAGGGTGTGCTTGGCCTTCAGGCCGAAGCTCGGACCGCCCTTGTCCAGCGCCTGGGAGTAGGCGATCGCGGTCTCCGCGGCGGCGTCGAAGATCTTGCCCTTGCCGGCCGCGTGCGCGGTCTGGCTGGCGGTGTTGAACACCTTCTCGAAGACGCGCGGCACGCTGAGGATGAAGGTCGGCTTGAACTCGCCGAGGTCCGCTACCAGGTTCTTCACGTCCGCGGTGTGGCCGACCTTGACCCGCATCATCACGCAGCCGACCTGGATGATCCGGGCGAACACGTGCGCCAGCGGCAGGAACAGCAGAGTGGAGGCGCCTGTCAGCTTGAACAGGCCGGGCAGCACCTTCACAGCGGTGCCGAGCTCGTCCATGAAGTTCGCATGGCTGAGCTTGCAGCCCTTGGGGCGGCCGGTGGTGCCGGACGTGTAGATCAGCGTCGCGAGGTCACCAGGGACCACGGCGGTACGGCGCTTGTCCAGTTCGGCGTCGGCGATGTCCTGGCCGAGCACGGTGAGCTCGTCGACCGCGCCGGACTCGATCTGCCAGACCTCTTGCAGCGAAGGCGCCTCGGCCCGGGCGGACTCGACGACGGCGCCGTGCGCGGCGTTCTCGACGATCGCGACGACGGCCTCGGAGTCGGTCAGGATCCACTGGACCTGGGACGCGGAGGAGGTCTCGTAGATCGGCACGGTGGCCGCGCCGATGCTCCAGATCGCGTAGTCGATCAGGGTCCACTCGTACCGCGTGGCGCTCAGCAGCGCGACCCGGTCGCCGTGCCTCACCCCGGCTGCGATCAGGCCCTTCGCCACCCCGCTCACCTGGCGGGCGAACTCGGCCGCCGAGATGTCCAGCCAGCCGCCGTCGACCCGGCGGCTGAAGACCGCGGTGTCAGGATGGGAGGACGCGTTCGCCCAGACGGGATCGCTCAGGCTGCCGGTGGTCGGTGGCTCGATCACAGCGGGGGTGGTGTATTCACGCATTCCGCGTCTCCTCAGTCGGTCACGAATAGTCGACTCCGGCGCACGCTACAGTCACCTACCCGGAAGTAGCCAGATGAGTGTGACCCAGGGAACTAGCTATGCCATCGCTCGACATCAGTTGCGACGACTTGGTCGTTGCTGATCCAGCCTACGTCGCGGATCGTCTCGGTGAGGACACCCTCTGGCGCGAGTGGTGGCCCGAGTTGACCATGACCCCGTCGGAGCGCCGCGGCCTGGAGGGCGTCCGGTGGGCCGTCACCGGCGCCGCGATCGGTACTGCGGAGTGGTGGCTCGAGCAGGTCCGCGACGGCGTGGTGGTGCACTGGTACCTCCGGGTCGACCCGGTACGCCGGACCGGCCGCCGGGGGCTCACGAAGCTGCAGGAGCAGTACGTCGCGCGGTACCGGGACAACATCTGGCGGTTCAAGGACGAAGTCGAGCGAGGCCGCGCCGCGGGCGAGCGCAGGTCCGGCTGGGAACCCGCGATAGTCTCCGGGGAGGGCGGCGGCGCCCCTTCCAAGTCCCGGCAACGGAGAGGTGAATCGATGGCAGAGCAGACCACCTCGACCATCGTCGTGAACGCGACCCCGAAGGCGATCATGGCGGTGATCGCGGACTTCGAGGCGTATCCGGAGTGGGCCGACTCGATGCGCGAGACCGAGGTGCTGTCCACCGACGAGGCCGGCCGGCCGAAACAGGTGCGGTTCAAGGTGGATGCCGGGGCGATCTCCGACGAGTACACGCTGGACTACGTGTGGTCCCGCAACGAGGTCACCTGGACGCTCGTCCAGGCCAAGATGGTGAAAGGCATGGACGGCGCCTATGTCCTGCGCGACCTGGGCGACCAGGGCACCGAGGTGACGTACCGGCTCGCCGTCGACGTGGCCATCCCGATGATCGGGATGCTCAAGCGCAAGGCCGAGAAGGTCATCATCGACACCGCCCTGAAGGGGCTCAAGAAGCGCGTCGAGTCCTGACCCGTGACCCGGGTCCTGCTGTACACAGGTAAAGGCGGCGTGGGAAAGACCACGTCCGCGGCCGGCACCGCCACGCTCGCCGCGCTACGTGGCCTGCGCACGCTGGTGCTGTCCACCGATGCCGCGCACTCGCTGTCGGACGCGTTCGACAGCGCCGTCGGCCAGGAGCCGACCGAGATCGACGACCTGCTGTTCGTCCAGCAGATCGACGCGCAGCGCCGGTTCGAGCGCTCCTGGGGCGACATCCAGGCGTACCTGCGCTCGGTCCTGCACGTGGTCGGGGTCGACCCGATCGAGGCCGAGGAGCTGACCGTGCTGCCGGGCGCGGAGGAGGTCCTCGCGCTGCTCGAGGTGCGCGACCACGTCCGGTCCGGCCGCTGGGACGTGGTCGTGGTCGACTGCGCGCCGACCGCCGAGACGCTGCGGCTGCTCGCGCTGCCGGAGGCGCTGAACTGGTACATGGACCGGATCTTCAACGTCGAGCGCAAGGTGGTCCGCACGTTCCGGCCGTTGCTGAGCAAGGCCGCCGGCATCCCGATGCCGGACGACAACGTGTTCGACGCCCTGCGCCGGTTGCACCGGGACCTGGCCGACATCCGCGCGCTGCTGGCCGGTCCCGACGCCTCCGTGCGGCTCGTGCTCACGCCCGAGGCGGTCGTGGTCGCCGAGGCGCGCCGCTCGCTCACAACCCTGTCCCTGTACGGCTACCGCGTGGACGGGGTCGTCGCGAACCGGGTGTTCCCGGCGGCCGGTGCCGACAACTGGCGGCGGCAGTGGGTCGCGGCCCAGCGCGGGATCCTCGAGGACGTCGCCGACTCGTTCCGCCCACTGCCGATCTGGGAGTCGCCGTACCGCGCCTGCGAGCCGGTCGGCGTCGAGGAGCTCGCGGCCTTCGCCGTGGAGATGTACGGCAAGGACGACCCGTTCGCGCGGGCCACCGACGAGACCTCGCTGTGGGTGGATCGCCACATCGACACCGACGGCCGGACCTACACTCTGACCATGCCGTTGCCGCTGGCATCCGCGAGTGACCTGGAGCTGGCCCGGCACGGCGACGAACTGATCATCACGGTCGGCTCGTACCGCCGGGTGCTGCCGCTGCCGGCCGCGCTGGCTCGGGGCGTCGTCGCCGGGGCGCGACTGGAGGACGGACGTTTGCAGGTGCGGTTCGCGCCGCGCGAGCCGTTGCCGAAGCCCTCCGAACTGCCGATCATGACTGGCCCGCTGGAGTCAGCGCAGGGGCTGGCCCAGCAGGGGTTGGTGCAGGAGGGATTGGCGCAGGAGATCCGGGAACAGATGAGCCAGCAGTTCGATCCCGGTCCGGCCGCGATCACGGAGGGAACCAGGTGAGCAAGGAGCCGGTGGGAACCGTTGCCGAGGAGGCCGCGAAGCTGTTCGCCGTCCTCCAGCAGGCCGCACGCCAGCAGGACCCCGCGCCGCCGCCGCCGGAGGAGCCCGACGCGGACGAGCCGGCCGCGCCCGGACCCGGAGTACAGGATGGGCACGGTACGGCGCGCTGTGGTGCGGCCGAGTGCCAGTGGTGTCCCGTCTGCCAGCTGATCGCGAAGGTGCGCCACACCAGCCCGGAGACGATCGAGCAGCTGTCGATGGCGGCCGCCGGGGTGCTCGGATCGGTCCGGTCGTTGCTGGAGGCCGCCGCGGAGGCTGCGCGACAGGCCCGTGCGGACGCGGAGGCGCAAACAGCCCGAACACAGGACACGGAACGGCCCGCCCGGTCCCGGGTGGACAGGATCGACGTGAGTGAGGACCCCGAACCATGGGACTGAGCATCGGCATCGACGTCGGCGGTACGAAGATCGCCGCCGGCGTGGTGGGAGCGGACGGCAAGATCGGCGCCCGCGCGCAACGCGACACCCCGGCGGACTCCACCGACGAGACCGCACAGGCGATCTGCGACGCGGCCGCCGAGCTGATCAAGGAGCACGAGGTCGAGGCGGTCGGGATCGGCGCCGCCGGGTTCGTCTCCTCGGACCGCTCGACGGTGCTGTTCGCCCCGAACCTCGCCTGGCGGGACGAGCCGCTCGGCCGGCGCGTCAGCGAAGTACTGAAGGTGCCGGTCGTGGTGGAGAACGACGCGAACGCGGCTGCCTGGGGTGAGTTCGCCTTCGGCGCCGCGAAGAACGTCGAACACATGGTCTGCGTGACGGTCGGTACCGGGATCGGCGGCGGCGTCGTGATCGAGGGTGAGCTGCTGCGTGGCGCGCATGGTGTGGCGGCCGAGCTCGGGCACATGCGGGTGGTGCCCGGCGGGCATCGCTGCGGCTGTGGCGGGCGCGGCTGCTGGGAGCAGTACGCCTCCGGCCGAGCGCTGGTCCGCGAGGCCAGGGCGCAGGCGGAGTCCGGTTCGCTGGCCGCGGCGCAGATGCTGAGCGTCTGCGGGATCACTGACTCGGCGGAGCTGACCGGCCCGATGATCACCGAGGCCGCGGCGGCCGGCGACCCGTGTGCGGTCGAGCTGCTGGACGACCTCGGCCGCTGGCTGGGGGAGGGCCTGGCGAGCATCGCGACGCTGTTCGACCCGAGCACGATCGTGATCGGCGGCGGGGTCAGCGCGGCGAAGGAACTACTGTTGAAGTCGGCGCAGGTCGCGTTCGAGAAGAACCTGCCGGCCAAGGCGAACCGGCCGCACCCCAGCTTCGGCCTGGCGGAACTGGGTAACGACGCCGGCATCATCGGCGCCGCGGACCTGGCCCGTCGGCCGGCCGGCCGTTAGGAGGGTCGATGGCTCTGACGCAGGCGTTGACGATCGGGATCGACATCGGTGGCACCAAGGTGGCCGCCGGAGTGGTCGACCCGGAGGGCAACATCCTGGACCGGTTGCGCCGGGACACCCCGACGAAGGACCCCAGGGAGACCGAGGACGCGATCGCCGAGATCGTGCACGACCTGGAGTCGCGGCACGACGTGATCGCGGTCGGGATCGGCGCGGCCGGGTTCGTCGACGGCACCCGGTCGTCCGTGCTGTTCGCCCCGCATCTCGCCTGGCGGCACGAGCCGCTGCGCGACGCGGTCGAACGCCGCCTCGGGCTGCCCGTGGTGGTCGAGAACGACGCGAACGCGGCGGCCTGGTCGGAGTGGCGCTTCGGCGGCGGCCAGGGGGAGAGTCACCTGGTCTGCGTCACACTCGGTACCGGGATCGGCGGCGCGATCCTCAACGACGGCGCCCTGCAGCGGGGCAAGTTCGGCATCGCCGGCGAGTTCGGGCACATGCAGGTCGTGCCCGGCGGACATCGGTGCGAGTGCGGCAACCGCGGCTGCTGGGAGCAGTACGCCTCGGGCAACGCGCTGACCCGCGAGGCGCGGGAGTTGGCCCTGTCCGGCTCCCCGGTCGCGCACAACCTGCTCCGCGCCGCGGACGGTGATCCCCGCAAGATCAACGGGCCGATGGTGACCGAGCTGGCGAAGGACGGCGACCCGGTCGCGGTCGAACTGCTCGAGGATGTCGGCCGCTGGCTGGGCATCGGCCTGGCGAACCTCGCCGCCGCGCTCGACCCCGGCACGTTCGTCATCGGTGGCGGTGTCTCCGACGCCGGCGAGTTGCTGCTCGCTCCCGCCCGCGAGGCGTTCAAGCGCACGCTGACCGGACGTGGATTCCGCCCGGAGGCGCGGATCGTGCGTGCCGTACTGGGTCCGGAGGCCGGCATGGTCGGGGCCGCGGACCTCGCGCGCGAAGAGGCCACCTGGCTGCGGCGGGTGCGGGTCAAGACGACCGCGGTGACGGCGAAGACCGCAGCCCGCAGCGGCCGGTCCACCCGGCTGGAGCGGGCTGCGCGCAAGTCGGTCGGCCGCCGTACCGGGATGCGTACTGCGGCGCCGGATCCCGAGCGGGAGTTGCAAGACGAGACTGAGGTATGACAGCGGGCCCGTCGCTGCGGGTGCTGTCGTACAACGTGCACCGCTGGGGTGATGATCGCGACGCGCTGGCCCGGGTGGTTCGCGCCTGCGCGCCCGATGTCGCGCTGATCCAGGAGGCGCCGACGTGGTGGGGGACCAGGCGCAAGCGCGAGGCGATGGCGGCGACGTTCGGCCTCCGGTACGTCGCGGCGTCCGCGCGCAACGCGATCCTGGTTGCCGATGGCACCGAGCTGGCGGATCCCCTGAACTGGCGGGTCTGGCGGCCGTTCGTACGCCGACGGCTCCGGCTGATCGCCACCCAGCTCCCGGGTGGCGCGGTCGGCGGCCGGGTCACTCTCGGCGGCGTGGATCTCGCGATGGTCGTGTGTCACCTCGGACTGCACATCCGGGGCCGCCGGCACGAGCTCGAGCAGGTGCTGAAGGGTTGCAACTCCTTCAACCTGCCCTACCTCCTCGTCGGCGACCTCAACGAGGAACCGGACGGCCCGGTCTGGGAACGCCTTGCTGCTGAGGGATTGACCGATCTCGGCGCCGACGCCGGGCCGACGTACCACTCGAACAACCCCGTCAAGCGGATCGACGGCGCGCTGCTCTCCCCGGGCCTCGACGGTCAGGTGATCCCGCTCGGCTCGGTCGAAGGTGTCACCCGCGACGACCTGGCCGCGGGCTCGGACCACCTGCCGATGCTGCTCGAGATCAGCCCGGCTGAAACTCCAACAGCGGATCACTGACGGCCTCACGCCAGCGCTCCCGATGTCCGGTGGCCCGCAGGCGGTAGTAGATCGTCCCGCAATCGGTTACCGCAAAACCCTTTGTGTGCTGGGGATTCCGGCGGCAGGATGGCGGGATGAGCGAGCTGAAGAGGCCGGTTGTGCTGGTGACCGGAGTGGGACGCCGGGTCGGCATCGGGGCCGGGATCGCGGAGCGGCTGGCGGCGACCGGGTGGGACGTCGCGTTCACCTACCTGAGCCGGTACGACGACCGGATGCCTTGGGGCCAGGACACGGCCGCCCGGGACGAGATCACCGAGGTGCTCGAGAAGCACGGCGCGCGGGTGTTCGCGGTCGAGGGCGACTTCGAGGACACCGCCGCGCCGACCGAGGTGTTCCGCGCGACCAACGAGGCACTGGGACCCGTGCAGGCGCTGGTGATGTCGCACTGCGAGTCCGTGGACAGCGGGATCCTCGACACCACGATCGAGAGCTTCGACCGGCACTTCGCGGTGAACGCCCGGGCCGGCTGGCTGCTGATCAAGGCATTCGCCGAGCAGTACGCCGCGCCGTACGGGGACGGCCGGATCGTGGCGCTCACCAGCGACCACACGGTGCACAACCTGCCGTACGGCGCGAGCAAGGGCGCGCTGGATCGGATCACTCTGGCGGCGGGTCAGGAGCTCAGCCACCTCGGCATCACCGCGAACGTGATCAATCCGGGCCCGATCGACACCGGCTGGATGACGCCCGAGATGGTCGAGCAGTTCGCCGCCGAGAACCCGCTGAAGAGGCCCGGCCAACCCGCCGACACGGCGAATCTGGTGGCCTTCCTCTGCTCACCCGAGGGCGGCTGGATCAACAGCCAGCTCCTCACCAGCAACGGCGGCTGGCGCGCGGGCTAACCCTTCTTTCGGTTCAAGAAGGCCAGCATCGCTTCCTGGGCGGCGGGGGAGCCGAACAGGCCGGCGGAGAGCTCGGCCAGATCGGTGCCGCGGGCATCGATGTCGGCGAGGAGCTTCCGATTGAGCAGCTTCTTCGTCTCCCTGAGGCCCTGCGGCACACCCTTGAGCAGTGACTTCAGTACTGCGGCCAGCGCGGCGTCCAGGTCGTCGTCCGGGACAGCGCGGGTGACCAGCCCCAGCCGGGCCGCCTCGGCGCCGTCGAATCCGTCACCGGTCAGGAACGTCAGGGACGCGGCGCGATCGGTCAGCCGCGGGATCACGGTGAGGGAGATCGTGGCGGCGGCGAGCCCGAGCCGGACCTCGGTCAGGGCAAAGGTGGAACTCTCACCGGCGACGCTGATGTCCGCGGCCGCGACAATCCCGATCCCACCGGCACGCACAGGCCCGGCCACGCGAGCCACCACGGGCTTGGAGTTCGCCACGATCGCTCGCTGCACATCCACCATCCGCTGGGCGCCTACGCCCATCCCGACCGTGGTCGCCTCGGACAGGTCGGCACCCGAGCAGAACACGTCGAGCGCGGAGCGGATCACGACCACTCGCACCGCTTCGTCGGCATCAGCCGCCGCCAGATGAGCGAGGAGCTCACTGGTCAGCTGCTGGGAGAGCGTGTTCTTGTTGTGCGGCGAGTCCAGCGTGATCGTCGCAACGCCCTCGTCGACACTCAGGTGCACCAGTTCGGTCATACCGACATCCTGCCCGCTGCCGGTCCGCGTCGCCGTAACCAGCCCCACACGCGGCTAGTCGACGTACAGGCAGAACGGGTGCCCGTCCGGGTCGAGCATCACCCGCACATCCTTCTGAGGCTGGTACGACGCCAGTTCGGGGCCGGCCTCGACCGCGTGCGCGACCGCCTCGTCCAGGTCGTCCACCTCGAGGTCGAGGTGGATCGACATCTGCGGCTTGCCCTCCTCGGCGGGCCACACGGGTCTCTCGTAGAGCTCTTCGCGCTGGAAGGCCAGGTTGTAACCCGCCTCCTTGGTTGGTGCCAGGGTCACCCAGTTGGGCTCGTCGGCATACAGCGTCCAGCCGAGCAACCGCTGGTAGAAGCGGCCCAGCTTCTGTGGGTCCGGCGAGTTGAGCGCGACGCCGAACCAGTGCGCCTTCGTTCTCAGTGCCATGACCCCAGCCTGGACCAGACCGCCGACAGTTTGGCCCGGCAGGGAGCTACTTGCTGTCTCCTGAGTAGTCGGGGGCCAGTTCCCGGGCGAGGTGCTCGATGAACAGGCCGACGTCGGTGACGATGCCGCGGGCCTGGGAGGAGCCGCGGTCGGCCAGCTTCGTCACGGTCGCCGGGTTGATGTCAACGCAGGTGAGCGGGATGGAGGCCGGCAGGATGTTGCCGGTGGCAACCGAGTGGAGCATGGTCGCCGCCATCAGGCAGTAGCCGACGCCTGGCAGTTCGGCCCGCATGGCGCGCTGCCCCTCCAGCACGTCGGTGTAGACGTCCGGCAGGGGGCCGTCGTCGCGCACCGAGCCGACCAGCACGAAGCTCTTCCCGTTCTTCACCAGCGAGTGCATCACGCCCGAGGTCAGGACGCCCTTGTCGACGGCCTCGGCGATCGAGCCGGCCTTGCGGATCGTGTTGATCGCGCGGATGTGGTGCTCGTGACCGTGCTCCACCCCACGACCGCGGGCCAGGTCGACGCCCAGCGACGTGCCGTAGAGCGACGACTCGATGTCGTGCGTCGCGAGGGCGTTCCCGGCGAACAGCACGTCGACGTACCCGGCCTCGACCAGGGCGACCATGGCCGGCGCGGCGCCGGTGTGGACGATGCCGGGCCCGCCGACCCAGAGCACCTTCTGGCCGTTCGCCTTGGCCTCGCGCATGCCGTCGGCGACCTGCATGACGAGCACCCGCTGCGGCTTCTCGCTGGACACGTCCGACTCCATGAAGCCGAACGACTCCTCGGTGTTCGCGACCAGTGGGGGAGTGACCTTGACGCCCTGCGCGCTCGAGATGATCTTCATCCCGGCCTTCACCTCGGACATCGGGATGGTCCGGACCGATTCGCCCTCGACCAGCAGGCCGCAGTCCATCTCCGGGTTCCGCACCTGCACCCAGTGGCCGCTCAGCCGGACGCTGGTCGGCAGGTTCGTGGTGGAGTAGAAGCCGTCCGGGAATACGCCGTCCTGGGTCACCTCGGAGATCTCCGGCGTGCCCGGATCGACCAGGTTCGCGCCCTTGGTCTGGATCCGCATCAGCAGTCGCTGCAGGGCTTCCTCGTCCTCGGCGCCGACCGTCATCCGGACCGTCGACGGGTCGTCCTTGTCGTAGCCCAGGTCGAACCGGTCCAGCGTGTACTCACCGCCGTACCCGCGGATGTCGTCCAGGACGCGGGACAGCAGCCCGGAGTCCATCAGGTGGCCGGTGATCTCCACCGTCTCGGTGACCTGCACAGGTGCCTCCTCCGCCTCAGCTCGTCGGATTGTCCGACGATCCGAACTCTAGCGTCAGACGATCGCGCCGTCGTCAGGCGTGTCATCTGGTGGAAGGCGGTCCTTCATCCGGATCACCAGGGTGAGGAAGCCGGCGATGAAGCCGACCACCGCGATGGTGGTGATCCGGCCGGTGCCGAAGTCCAGCAGCGCGGCCAGAATCAGCAGCACCGGTCCGCCGAGCAGGCCGAGCCAGGCGGCCCGGCTGATCCAGTCCAGCTTCGGTCCGCGCGGCGGTTCCGGCGGGACGTAGTGGTCGTGCGGGTCCTCGGTCCGGCGGGCCGGCGGTTCCTCGGGCGGGTCCTCGTCGGTGTCGCCGACGATCAGCCCGGACGGTACGTCGATCAGCGGCTCGTAGGAGTTCTCGTCCACCTCCTCGCTGGCCGGCCACTGCGGTACCGGGTCCGCGTCGTGACCCGGCGCGGACGGCGCGTTGAACTGCTCGACCAGCGACGCCCACTCGGCGTCCTCGGTACTGCGTTCGATCACCGCGCGCGCCTGCTCCTCGGCGCCGGATGCGACGAAGATCTCCTCGAAGCCGGCCGGGATCTTCACCGCGGCCTCATCCGCCTTCGCGGGCGCCGGGCTCGGGGTCTCGGCGGTTGACTTACCTTCACCGGCGGGCTCGGCCGGAGCCTCGGAGGCCGACGGACCGGGCTCGCCCGGCGCACCGGCGTACGCGGCGATGCCGGCCTCGGCCAGCGCGGCGAGGACGGGCTCGGCGACGAGGGGATCGATCCCTCCCAGCGAGGTGTAGGCCGAAGCGGTCAGGCCGTTGTCACGCATCGGTACCGACCCGCCGGATGAAGGCCGTCGAGTCGGCGAAGATGCGCGGGGCGTCGTTGTCCAGAGTGGCCACGTGATAGCTGTCCTCGAGCAGGGTCTCGGTCACGTCGCGGGACGAGATCGACGCCAGCACCGTCCGGCCCGAGCTCGGCTCCACGACGTGATCGACAGTACTGCGGAACAGAAGAACCGGCTGCGTCACCTTGCCCAGATCGTCGCGGGTGAGCTGCCAGAGCTGCGACAGCGAGTGGAGCGCGCGCAGCGGCATCCGGTCGTAGGCGCCCTCGTCCACACCGGGTTTCTTGATGTCGTTCGAGATGCCCGGGAAGGACGGGACCAGCCGCTGCAGCACCGGGAGCAGCACCAGCCGCTTGTCGTCAGTGCGCACGGACGGGTTGACCAGGATCAGCCCGGCGATGTCGGCGCCGTGCTCCTCGGCCAGCCGCAGGGTCAGGCAGCCACCCATCGACAGCCCGGCGACGAACACCCGGTCGTGCTCCTTGCGGAGCCGCTCGAGCTCGTTGTCGAGGACGGCGTACCAGTCCTGCCAGCGGGTGGTGTTCATCTCCCGCCAGTGCGTGCCGTGCCCGGGCAGCCGCGGTACGGCGACGCCGTACCCCTCGGTGGCGAGGTGCTCGGCGAAGGGGCGCATCGCCCGCGGTGATCCGGTGAAGCCGTGGCTCAGCAGGACCCCGGTGGCGGCGTTCTCACCGGATCCTGGGCTGCGGAACTCTTCCGCATGAGCTTGCACTGGCACGGGTACTCCTAGACGGTCGCGGACATCCTGAGACGCCAATGGTCGCAGCCGCGGAGCCACCCGCCCACCCCGGCGCGGGTGTCGTTCGGGTCTCGTGACCGACGTCGCACCCAGTCTGCAACCGGATGCCAACACAGAGTGCTACCCGCGTATTCCTGGCGGTGACGTTGCCCGAGGAGGAGAGTGGAACGTAGGGTGTCGGCCGAGTGACGGAGGTGAAGGCGTTGCTGTACCTGTTCCTCAGGCGGTTCTTCGTCGGACCGATTACGAAGCTCCTCTTCCGTCCCAGGGTCGAGGGGCTGGAGAACATTCCCTCGTCAGGGCCGGCCCTGCTGGTCAGCAATCACCTGGCCTTCTGCGACTCGGTGTTCCTGCCGGTCGCGGTGCCCCGGCAGATCGTCTTCCCGGCCAAGTCGGAGTACTTCACCGCGCCCGGGCTGAAGGGCCGGCTGGTGGCCACCTTCTTCCGCTCGGTCGGGCAGATCCCCATCGACCGGTCCGGCGGCCGGGCCTCGCTGGCCGCGCTGAACACCGGTCTGGAGATCCTCCAGAAGGGCGAGCTCTTCGGCATCTACCCCGAGGGCACCCGTTCACCGGACGGCCGGCTCTACAAGGGCAAGACCGGCGTCGCCCGGATGGCGATCGTGGCCGGCGTGCCGGTCATCCCGGTCGCGATGATCGACACCGAGAAGCTGAACCCGCCCGGCACGGTCTGGCCGCAGTGGCTGATCCGCGAGCCCGGCCGGCGGCTGCCGCGCCTGGTCCGCCCCGGCGTCTCGATCGGCAAGCCGCTGGACTTCTCTCGCTACGAGGGGATGGAGCGCGACCGGTTCGTGCTGCGCTCGGTCACGGACGAGATCATGTACGCGCTGATGGAGCTGTCCGGCCAGGAGTACGTCGACATGTACGCCGAGAAGGCCAAGGAGCTCATCAAGGCCGGCGAGTCCGTCGACGACCACATCAAGCCCCGCCTCGGCGACACCAAGGCCTCCTGACCGCTCCGGTGGAGACCGATCTGAACGTGCTCGGCGAGCCGTTGGAGGAGTGCGGCACCGACCCGATCACCGGGTTCTTCCGCGACGGCTGCTGCACCACCGGCCCCGAGGACCTCGGCAGCCACACGGTCTGCGCGGTGATGACCACGGAGTTCCTCGCCCACCAGAGCTCGGTCGGCAACGACCTGGTCACCCCGCGGCCCGAGTTCGGCTTCGCGGGGCTCAAGCCGGGGGACCGCTGGTGCGTGGTCGCCGCCCGCTGGCTGCAGGCGTACCACGCGGGCGCCGCCGCTCCGGTGGTCCTGGCCTCCACCCACGCCCGGTCCCTCGAAACCATCCCCCTGACGGTCCTCCGCAGCCAGGCGGTCGACGTACCCCCGGACCCCAGCTCGCTGGCTGGGTGAGACGGGAACGCAGGCGTGGGGACGGCTGGAATAGGGTTGGGCCATGCAATTTGCCACGTTGAGTGCGGGGGTCGTGCCCGGGGTTCCGAGTCTCGAGGAGCTGCGGGGGCTGAAGCCGCTGCAGCAGCCCGAGTGGCCGGACCCGGTGGCGCTGGACCAGGTGATCGGGCAGCTGAGGAAGTTGCCGCCGCTGGTCTTCGCCGGTGAGTGCGACGACCTGACCACCAAGATCGGGGCCGTCGCGCGCGGCGAGGCGTTCCTGCTGCAGGGCGGGGACTGCGCCGAGACCTTCGAAGGAGTGACCGCCGAGAACATCCGGGCCAAGCTCCGGGTGCTGCTGCAGATGGCCGTGGTACTCCAGTACGCCGCGAGCGTGCCGGTGGTGAAGGTCGGCCGGATCGCCGGTCAGTACGCGAAGCCCCGTAGCTCCGGCGAGGAGACCCGCGACGGCGTCACCCTCCCGTCGTACCGGGGTGACGCGGTCAACGGGCTGGAGTTCACCGAGGAGTCGCGGATCCCGGACCCGGAGCGGCTGCGCGGCGTCTACAACGCGGCCGCCGCCACGCTGAACCTGACCCGCGCGTTCACCACCGGTGGGTACGCCGACCTGCACCAGGTGCACGCCTGGAACACCGACTTCGTGAAGTCCTCCCCGGTCGGGCAGAAGTACGAGCAGCTGGCGGGTGAGATCGAGCGGGCGCTGGCCTTCATGCGGGCCTGCGGGGCGAACTCGGAGGAGTTCCACACCGTCGACTTCTACGCGTCGCACGAGGCGCTCATCCTCGAGTACGAGCACGCCCTGACCCGGATCGACTCCCGCACCGAGCAGCCGTACGACGTGTCCGGCCACCTGCTCTGGGTGGGGGAGCGGACCCGGCAGCTGGACGGCGCGCACGTGGAGTTCCTGGCGTCGCTGACCAACCCGCTGGGCGTGAAGATCGGCCCTACCACGACTCCGGAGTACATCCGGGAGCTGATCGACAAGCTGAACCCGAAGGGCATCGAGGGCCGGCTGACCTTCATCACCCGGATGGGCGCGGGCAAGATCCGCGACGGGCTGCCGCCGCTGCTGGAGGCCGTCCGCGACCACGGCTCGCCGATCGCCTGGGTCTGCGACCCGATGCACGGCAACACCTACGAGACCCCGAACGGCTACAAGACCCGCAACTTCGACGACGTGATCAACGAGGTGGAGGGCTTCTTCGACGTGCACGGGCAGGTCGGCACCTGGCCGGGCGGCATGCACATCGAGCTCACCGGCGACGATGTCACCGAGTGCCTCGGCGGCGGCGAGGCACTGGTCGCGGAAGATCTGGTGAACCGGTACGAGACGGCCTGCGACCCACGGCTGAACCGGCACCAGTCGCTCGAGCTCGCCTTCCTGGTGGCCGAGCGCCTCCGGAGCGCCCGGGCATGATCGACCTCCGCTCGGACACCGTCACCAAGCCCTCGGCGGGGATGCTGGCCGCGATGACCAGCGCCCCGGTCGGCGACGACGTGTACGGCGAGGACCCCACCGTCACCGAGCTCGAGAACGAGATCGCCGCGCTGCTCGGGCACGAGGCCGGGCTGTTCACGGTGACCGGCTCGCTGGCCAACATCCTCGGCGTCCGCGCCCTGGCGGCTCCGGGCACCGAGGTGCTCTGCGAGGCAAGCGCGCACATCGCCCGCGCCGAGCTGGGCGCCCACGCCGCGATCAGCGGCATCACCACCCGCACCTGGAGCGCGCCGGGCGGCCAGATCGACCTGGACCAGATCCGCGGCCTGATCGCCCCCGACCTCGGCCCGTACTTCGTGACGACGTCCGCTGTGTCCGTCGAGAACACGCACAACTTCGGCGGTGGCACGATCCAGACCTCGTACGACGCATTGGCCGACGAGCTCGACACGATCGGGCTGCCGCTCCACCTGGACGGTGCTCGGCTGTGGAACGCGTCGGTGGCGTCCGGAGTACCGCTTTCTGCCTATGCGTCTCGCGCGGCGGCTGCGAGTGTTTGCTTGTCTAAGGGGCTGGGGGCTCCTGTCGGGTCGGTGCTGGTCGGCTCTGCGGAGCTGATCAAGGAGGCCCGGGTCTGGCGGAAGCGCCTCGGGGCAGGGTGGCGGCAGGCCGGCGTACTGGCGGCCGCGGGTCTCTACGCAGTACGGAACAACGTGGAGCGCCTCGCCGAGGACCACGCCCACGCCCAGCAGATCGCCGAGCTGCTGGCAGACGCCGCGCCGGGCTCGGTCAAGCCGGACCAGGTGGAGACGAATATCGTCGTCGCCGACATCGTAACCACCGGCAAGTCAGTCGCCGAGGTCATCGAAACCGCCAAAACCCAGGGAGTCCTGATCGGCGGAGTAGACGCCACCCAACTCCGCCTGGTCACCCACCTGGACGCCTCAGCGAGCGACTGCCGCAAGGCGGCGGAAACCATCGCCCGCCTTCTCCAGTAGTCCGCCCCGGCAAGTTCCGCTGTGTCTAGATCCGGTTGATTGTCGCGAGCCAGGCTGGTGCGCCGTTGTCGTCGTGGAATCTGGTCTGGACTCGGGCTGGTTCGATGGCGGCGACATTCCAGCCAGTGCTGGGGTTGAAGGCCGTTGTCAGGTCTTCCTGGGTGACGGGGTGCGGGCCGGTGTCGAGACCTTCGTCGCTGAAGCACAGCACGTACAGGCTTCCATCGTGCTCGGTCACTGACGCGAGACTCGTTACGTATGCAGGGCGCTCGTCGCTGTTGAAGGCGTGGAACAGGCCGCAGTCCAGCACCGTCTCGAACCGGCGTCCCAAACGCTCCAAGTGGAGCGCGTCGGCCGCGGCGAACTCAGTCTCGATCCCACGGTCGTGGGCCTTCGCTCGGGCCATCGTCAATGCCGTCTCAGCGACGTCAACGCCCAGAACCGAGAATCCCAGCGAGGCGACGTGAAGGGCGTTCTCGCCGGTCCCGCAGCCCGCATCGAGCACCGTTCCGGCGAATACGCCTTGGGCTGCCAACCGCACTATTGCGGGCTGCGGCCGGTCAACATCCCAAGGTGCAGGGCCGTCCTGGTACGACGCATCCCAGGGCAGTCCCGTCATGCGTTCGTGACTGGTCGGCTGCCGACCGCCGAACGGATCGTCAGCGAGGTTTCCTGATCGCTCGGACAACCTCGCCTCCTTCCTCCAGTTGACGTCGCCTCCCCATCGTGGCACGCAGGCCGCGAGCTGAGCAGAGACGGAAGCCGACGGAGAACCGGCGTCACGTCCTGTCGAGCAAGGACCGCACGTCGGCGATGTCGTACTCGGCCACCGAAGCCAAGACCATGGCGGCGCGTATTCGTTCCGGTGTGCTCAGACCGCGCCCTCACTCCGGGAGTGGGAGCCCGCCGGGCACTTTGGTGTAGCCGAGTTGCTCGATGACGCGTCCGCCGCTCACGCGGGTTACGTTTACGCCGAGCACTGATTCTGCGTCCGTGGGTCCGAAGCGGTAGCGCCACCGGACCGTTGCCCAGGCGCCGTCGGAGAACACGTGGTCGACCTCGAAGGTGCTGGTCTCGTCGGCCATCAGCTCCGCCCAGAAGTTCACGCACGCCTCCTTTCCGACATACGCGGTGCCGTCCGGTGCCGGTTGCGCAGACACCATCAGGCACTCGTCGTGGACCAGTGCGGCCACCGCCTCGGTGTCGCGGCGCCGGAAAGCGTCGTTGAACAGGCGGATGGTTTCGGCGGTCTCAGTGGTCGAAGGAGCGTCCGGTGCAGTCATTTCGAGGATCCTCCAGGAGTAGACTGATTGGTCTACCCGGTACCATATAGACCGATCGATCTACTGGCAAGGAGAGAGCCGAGTATGAATGCGAAGGCCGAGACCGCGGGGCCTCGGGAGCGACTGCTCCTCGCTGCCGAGAATCTCCTGTACTCGCGTGGCGGCTCGGTCGGCGTGAGCGCCCTGCTGGAGGAGGCGAACGTCGCCCGTAGGTCGCTCTACGAGCACTTCGGCGGCAAGGACGGCCTGGTGGCCGCTGTTCTACGTCGTACCGCCGATGAGGATCTGGCGTGGTACGAGAGCGCTCTGGGCGACGGTGATTCGCCCCGAGGCCGGCTCCTGGCACTGTTCGACCGGCTGGACGAGCTTGTGTCGAACGCGGACTTCCGCGGCTGCCGGTACCTTGCGATCGACCTTGCCTTCGCGGATCAGGACCATCCGGCTCATGCCGAGACGGATGCGTACCGGGGGCGGATCCGTGCCCTGCTGGTCCGGGAGCTCGAGGCCCTCGGTCATGCCCGGCCCGAGCACGCTGCGGAGCAACTGCACCTGCTGATCGAGGGAACACTGGTCATGGGCGCCACCCAGAATCATCAGCACCCCGCCCGGGTCGCACGAGAACTCGCCGCGGTCGTGCTGGACGGTTGAACGTCGCGCGGTTGATGTGGATGCTTCTGAGTCGGCGTGTTGGGTGGCAATGCGCCGATTTTCAGCGTGACCGGTCGCTTGCCGACTGAACTTGCCGAAGCGCCTCCAACCAGGTCGCGAGGCCTCTCAGCTCCTTGACCTGATGGCTTCCCACGAAGATCTGTCGTTTCCTGGGTTTCGCGATCGGGACAATCGTGAAGCCGCCAAACCAGTCGACGGACGCGTCTACCGGCCGACGTGGATCGGAGGGACGCCGACGCCGCACGCCCAGACCTCCGGTCGCTTCGATAGATTGGATCTCCTGCCAGCCGAGGTGCTTCCGGCCGAGTGACACACCGGCGCCGTCGACGACCAGGACCGGTCGACCGAACAAAGTGACCCAGGCAGTGGCGCAGACGAACGAAAGCAAGAGCGGAGCGGATACCGCAGTCTCGACCGCCACCCCCATACCCCCAACCGCCGTCTGAGGCTGGGTGTTCCAGGCTCGTGTGCGGGTCATGCTAACCCCCGCATTGGCCCCCTGAAACGCACCTTCCACGGATGGCCGTGTTGCCGGCGGCGCCCTGGACGCGGCGTTCTCGACACGTCCCCTCGCGGTGCGGAGACCCGGGCCCACCTGCCGATCAGCCCACCGACTGCCGCGAGATAGGCTGCGGTTGTCGGGTCGGAGCGTTCGGGGAGAGCCGTGCGAGAGATCGTCGTGTTCAGCGGAAGTGCCCATTCCAGTCTTGCCGAGCAGATCTGTCGCGATCTCGGCGTGCGGCTGTCACCGGTGGAGATCCATCGGTTCAGCAATGACTGCTTACAGGTTCAGTTGCAGGTGAATTGCCGCCAGCGTGACGTGTACATCGTCCAGCCGCTGGTTCCGCCGACGCAGGAGCACCTGATGGAGCTGCTCCTGATGATCGATGCGGCGCGCGGTGCGTCGGCCGCACAGATCACCGCGGTGATGCCGCATTACGCCTACGCGAGATCCGACAAGAAGGACGCCTCGCGGATCTCGATCGGCGGCCGGCTCGTCGCGGATCTGCTGGTCGCGGCCGGGGTCGACCGGGTGCTGACGATGACGTTGCACGCGCCGCAGGTGCATGGGTTCTTCTCGGTGCCGGTGGACCACCTGACGGCGATCGGCGTACTGGCTGAGCACTTCCGCGGTACGGACCTCACGAACACGGTCGTGGTCAGCCCTGACCTGGGCAACGCCAAGACCGCGACCCAGTTCGCGCGGCTGCTCGGGCTGCCGGTGGCGGCAGGTAGCAAGCAGCGGTTGTCCGACGACCGGGTCGTGATCGATGCGATCGTCGGCGACGTGGCCGGCAAGCGGGCGATCATCCTGGACGACGAGATCGCCACCGGTGGGTCGATCATCGAGCTGCTCGACCGGCTGAAGGATATCGGCTGCACGCAGGCGGCGGTGGCGACCACGCACGGCCTGTTCGCGGGCAAGGCGGTCGAGCGGCTGCGGTCGCACCCGTCGATCACCGAGGTGATCAGCACCGACACCGTGCCGCGGCCGGACGGTTTCCCCGAGCTGCAGGTCAGCTCGGTCTCGGGCCTGTTCGCCGAGGCGATCAAGCGCATTCACGAGGGCGAGTCCGTCAGCGGCCTCTTCGATGGCGTCGACCCGACCCACGCGCCGCCGCAACCCAAGCTGCCCTTCTAGCCAACGCCCTTCTAGAAGTCGATCCGCATCACATGCCGTCTGAGCGTCGGATGGCTGACCTCGGTAAAGCCGGCCTCCTCGAAGACGCTGTAGCTGCCGACGTGCAGCTCGCCCCAGGTCACGTCCTTGCCCGCCTGCGGCATCATCGGGTACGCCTCCAGCGCCTTGGCGCCGCGGTCACGGGCGAAGTCGATGGTGGCCCGGGCCAGGCCGTAGGTGACTCCGCGGCGGCGGTAGCCCACCCGGGTGACGAGACACGAGACGACCCATACGGTGTCGTCCTCCTTGTCCTCGTTCCGGCCGGCCCACGGAACGCGGGTCCGCCCGAAGTACTTCGGGTACGCCGTCCGTGGCTCGACCGCGCACCAGCCGACTGGTTCGTCGTCGAGATAGGCGAGGATGCCGCTCGTCGTCCGGGCGTCGGGGTTGTCGCAGTTGGTCTGTTCGCGCAGCGAGGCGGCGCGTTCCGCGTCGGTGGTCGTCTGCCACATCCAGCCGGGCGCCTTGAACCGCTGGCAGTGGCACTGCCCGGCATCACTGGTGCCGAAGACAGCCTGCAGTTCCTCCCAGGTCGCCTCGTTCGCCGGCCTGAACGTGAGCTTGTCGTCGATCAGCTCCTGGCTGGTGGTCATCGTGGCGGTTCCTCTCCGGTCAGCCCGTCCACCGCCTCGCGGATCAGATCGGCATGGCCCGCGTGGCGCCCGTACTCCTCGATCATGTCGATCAGGAATGCGACGCAGACTCGGCGACTCGCCGGTCCACAGCGTCCTGCCTAGTATCGAACGCGGACGATTGCCTTCCGGGAATGCGGGTTTACTAGTGATCGTGGACGAGACGAGCCCCACCGCCAAGGCGTTGCTGGCGCTCGAGTTGATCCAGAACAACCCGGGCGTCACCGGCGAGCGGTTGGGCCGGCGGCTCGGGGTCACCGACAGAGCGGCCCGCCGGTACGTCGGGATCCTGCGCGAGGCGGGTATCCCGATCGAGTCCACCCCCGGCCGGTACGGCGGGTATCGTGTCGGCCGGGGGTTCCGGCTGCCGCCGCTGATGTTCTCCACGGCCGAGGCGCTCGGGTTGATGATGGCGGCGCTCGAGGGACACCACCGGGCGTCGGATCCGGCCGATCCGGCGGGGAGCGCGCTCGACAAGATCATCCGGGTCCTGCCGACCGCCGTCGCCGAATCGGCCGAGGCGATCCGTCAGTTGATCGCGAGGCCCAGAGCCGACGAGACCCCTTATCCCGACCCGGAGACCACGGCTGCGCTCGTCCAGGCGTGCGTCAACCGGCACCGGCTGCGACTCGGCTACCGGCGCGGAGACGACGACCTGACGATGGAGGTCGACCCTTGGGCCGTGTCGATCCGCCACGGCCGCTGGTATCTCCTCTGCTGGTCCCACCCGAAGAACGCCCGTCGCGTCCTACGGGTCGACCGCGTCAGCACGATCGACGTCCTGCCGGACACGTTCACCCCACCGGCAGACCTCGACCCGTTCCGGGCGATCCTGGAGCACTTCTCAGAGGGCTGGAAGTACCAGGTCGACGTCCTCATCGACGCGCCGATCACCGACGTCGAGCGATGGGTGGGCCGCAACCTCGGCCGCCTGGAGGAGGTGGACGCCACCCACACCCGCCTCCTCGGCAGCACCGACGAGCCAGACTGGTACGCCTACCGAATTGCGGGAATCCCAGTCCGCTTCCAGGTGGTCAACCCACCCGAACTCCGCGACGCCATGCACACCCTCGCGCAGAATCTCCTCCGCGCAGCCGGAACAGCGGCCGGAGGCTAGCCAAGCTCGAACGTCGTGGTCCCGAAGATGCCGTCCTGGTCGACAACCGGAGCCGGTCCCGCGTACATCCGGGCGCACTCGAAGACCGGTTCGAACCTGAGCCCCTCGACCAGCTTGATCGCCTTCCGATTGACGTCAGGAACATCGATCGCCACCTCGACACCCGAGGCGAGACCGCTCACCAGCGCCAGCGCGACCTCATCCGAAGCCGCGTAGAGCGGGCCGATCCGCATCCCCGACTCAGCCGCCCGGAGCACCCCGAAGCCCACCACGTGGCCGTCGCGCAAAGCCGCGAGCGACGTATGACCGGGCAGGCCCACCCACAGCGACAGGAACGTGTCCCGCTCAGCAGGAAAGAACCGCCGATCGTAGGCGGCCAACTCCCGGAACGGCACCGACCGCCCGTCGACTAACTCGACGTCACTGGAGCCAGCCTCGGCTGCGGGCACCCCGGCATACCGGACATGCGTCAAGGCTCGCCGGAACCCCGACTTCCGGTAGTTGTCCTGCTGGTCGACGACGCCGTCGAGGCCGACGGTCCGCCCGGCGAGCAGTTCCATCACCGCCTGCCACAGGCGGAGGCCGAAGCCCAGCCCACGCCGGTCCGGCCGGACGAGGTAGAACCCGAGGAAGCCGTAGTCCGTGCCGTACCGAACGCCAGAGCATGAGGCAACCAATTCACCGTCCAACCGGCCGACGAGGTACCCGGCGGGATCGGCCGCCGCGAAGGCCAGGACGTCGGTCTGCCCTGGGTTCCATCCCTCGTCGGCGGCCCACTGCCGCAGGGTCAAGAGGTCGGCTGTGCTCGCCGTCGAAATCCGGAGATCGCCCACTCTCTCGACCCTAGCGGTCACCCCTCACAGCAGAGTCGGTGCAGCCACTCCGGCTCGTGCCACCAGTACTCCGAATCGTGTGCGTGTGCTTGGTCGCGAGTGAGTGGAACGGGTGCTTTCGCGGCCAGGACCGCGGGAGCGGACGTGGTCTTTCCGGCGAACGGGGCAAGGAGCTCTTCGACGGTGTGGAGTCTGCCGGCGACCATCACCTGCTGTACCGCGGCCGCGTTGCGGATGTCCGCCAGCGGGTTGCCCCGCACGAACGACAGATCCGCCTGCGCCCCGGGCCGGACGACGCCGAGTTGGTCCTCGACGTTCAGCCACTTCGCCGGATTGCGAGTAGCCGTGGTGAGCGCTTCGTACGGGGTGAAGCCGCCACCCACCATCGCGCGGAGGTTGGCGTGCAGCGAGACGGCGACGTTGTCCAAGGGGGCGTCCGTGCCGGCGATCACCAGCCCACCACCTCGGTGGATCCGCAGCACCATGTCGACGTTGCCCGCGAGTTGGGTTCGGGTGGTCGCGCCGGCCGGTCCCGCGGCCGTGTCCACCTCCGTCTTGAGGGCGGTGTACTCCCACGACGGGTAGAGCGTCGTGGTCCGCGGGTCGTTGAGCAGGGACGGGTCGTCCACGTGCACCATCGTCGAGGTGAACAGCGTGGGCGTGACGGACAGTCCGGCCTTCGTGAAGAGCGTGATCACGTCGGCATAGGCCCGGCCGAGTCTGCTGACGGTGTGCGAGTAGCCGAGGCGGTTGGTGGCGCCGGTGTGCTCCATGCCATCCATGCCGAGATGCTCGGCCGGGTAGAGGTAGTGCGACGACAACTGCAGGCCGAGGCGATGCACCGCCGCGATCGCCCGGCGCTGGTACTCGATCGGCAGCCGGACGTAGGTCTTCACCAGGTCGTAGGCGAGCCCTTCGACCCGGTCGAGCTCGAGCGCGAGTTGCTCGAGGGACAGCGTCGGCCGCATGAAGTTGTAGTAGACCCGCGACCCGTCGATCGCCTCGCCGGTGGCGAAGTACCGCGGGCCGAGCAGAGACCCGTGCGAGAGCGCTTCCCGCGTCTCCTGCATCTGGTAGACGGGATCGCCGGGAGAGCGCGTACTCGTGATCCCGTAGGACAGCCAGAGGTTGCCCTGTCGGGCACCCCACGCGCGGCCCCGCAGGTGCCAGTGGTTGTGCGCGTCGATCAGCCCGGGCATCACCGTCAGCCCGGACGCATCGATGTCCGCCTTGCCGCTGTGCGGCCGGACCGCCGCGATCCTGCCTCCATCGAGTACGACGTCGACGTCCTCGCGCAGGTCCTTCGCCCGTCCATCCCAGAGTGCTCCGGCGTGAATGGTCACGTGCTGGTTCACCGACGCCCGCTGCCACTGCAGGTCGACCTTCACGGTCTTCGGCCGTGCTCCGTGCAGGTCGATACGGCGCACCTGCCCGTTGTGCAGGTAGAGCAGCGTCCGTTCGTCTTGCCAGACCGGCGAGTCCGTCACCTCGGACGTGACCGCCCTGGGCTTCCCGGTGAACCGGCCGCGCCGATCCACCGGAGCGACGTACAGGAGGCTTTCGACGACGAAGGCGAGCCACTTGCCGTCGGGGGAGAACACAGGCCCGTCGTCGCCCCGGGTGGCCAGCGACCTGAACGGCATCGGCTCGACGTACTCGAAGGCGGTGCTCGCGACGTCGACATACAGCAGTTGGCTGGTGCCTTCGCGGAAGCGCTTCGAGAACGGCTTCACCGCGGCGAGCACGATCGTGCGGCCGTCGGCCGACCAGCTCACCCGGCCCGGCTGGAACAGCGTCGGGGTGAGTTGGCGGACCTCACCCGAGCCGAGGTCGAGCACCCAGGCGATGCCGTCCTGGTCCTGGTACGCGACCTGCCGGCCGTCCGGTGAGAACCGCGGCGCGGTCTGTGCCCCGGGCAACGAGGAGAGCTTGGTATCGGCGCCGGTGGCGCGGTCGTGCAGCCACAGGTCGGCGGTACCGTCCCTATCGCTTGCGTAGAGCAACTTCTTGCCGTCCGGCGAGAAGTCCGGATCCGAGTTGAAGTAGCCGTCGGCAACGAGCTTGCGTGGTTGCCCCCGTCCACTCGTTGCCGCGAGCCACAGCGCGTTGAGCGCGCGGAACGCGAGCCACCGGCCGTCCGGCGAGACCGTCGGACTCGCGATGCCGTACACCGGGCGGCGCTTCGTCGAGTCGAGATCCCGCGGCTTCGGCCGCGGTCGTCGCGAAGTCACTGGTACTACGGCGGTGAACGCGACGACGGTGTGTGCGCCGCCGACGTGATGTTTCAGCACCTTGCCGTCCGCGGTGTAGAAGATCTCCTCGGCCGAGGACCACGAAGGCGGCACGGCGAAGACATCCTTGCCGCTGGTCACCGCGGTGCCGCCGATCACCAGATCGACAGTCGGACCGCCGAGCCGGACGTAGGCCAGTTGACCGCTGGGGGAGTAGGCCGGTCCGAAGACGGTGGTCCCAGCCTTGGCCGCAACCGCGGTACGCCGCTGGCCGGTGGTCAGGTCGAGCTCGATGATCGCGGTGGTGTCGGTGGTGAACGCGATCTTCCTGCCGTCTGGGGACACTGCCGGCTCCGCCTCCTCGGTCGGGTCGTCAGTGAGTGCGACGATCGCGCCGGTGCCGAGGTCCAGCCGGTGGATCCCGTAGCTGCCGTTGCCGCCGCGATCCGAGGAGAAGACCAGGGATCGTCCGTCCGGCGTGAAGTGCGGCTCGCGGTGGTCGTAGCGCCCGGTGGTCAGCTGGCGCAGCCCGGTGCCGTCCGGGTGGATCGACCAGAGGTGGAAGTTGCCGTCGCGGTAGGACTGGAACACGAGCTGCTGTCCGTCCGGCGACCATCGCGGCCGGGTGGCGTCCTGCAGATCGTCGGTGAGGCGCTTGGACGAGCCGCCCGCGGCGGGCGTCACCCAGATCGCGGTCACCAGGTCGAAGGCGAGCCACTTGCCGTCCGGGGAGACGGCGACCATGAGGTTGGTCCCCTCGGTCAAGGTGGCCTGCGCGGCGTTCGCAGTACCGGCTTCAGTACTGGCTTCGGTACTGCGAGGGCCGGCGGTGGCTGAGGTGACGGGCAGGGTTCCGGCGGCGGCCAGGCCGCCGGTGAGTTGGAGGGCGCGGCGTCGGGAAACGCTCCACGAATTGGGGCGCTCGATGTCGTCGTGGTGGTTCACAGTGGATCCAATCCCTAGGGGCGGTGGGACGGAGCCGAATCTGCCAGTAGCGTCGAGGCCTGTTGAGACTGTCGCGTCGGTTGGTCGGCGAACGGCTGGTTCGCTGCGACGAACGGCCGCGCTCTAAGGTCAGCGCCATGAAATCTGTGTCGCCCGGCCTCCGCGCGGGCATCGCGGGCGTGGCCTGCGTGGTGATCGCGATCGCCGCCGCACTCGCAGTCGACAGCCGACTTGACCGGCACTGGGTCCTGCGAGGGATCACCTTGCTGCTGGCGTTGGGCTGCGTCGCGGTGCTAGCTGACCGAAGTGGGCGGAAGGCCCGGCCGATCATCGGGTTCGTCGGCGTGCTGATGTTCGGCCTGGTGTTCCCGGTGACGTCGACGACCTGGTCGAGCCCGCCGGAGATCGACTTCGCGCTGTTGGTCGCCGATGACGCGACCGCCGCGGCGACCAAGGACGCCCGGAGCGTGGTGTCGGTGGAGGATGTGCGGGCCGCGGCCGAGGCGCGGGGCGGCGCGGTCGGCTCGCTCAAGACCGAGCGGACGCCCGAGGTCCGTGGCGCCGCCGCCTATCCGCTGATCGTCCGCCCGAAGAAGGACCAGGGCCGCCCGTGGGCCTGCCTCTCCTTCAGCAACGGCACCCAGGCCAAGATCCGCTCCTGCTAGCCGCTTTACTCCTTGCGTCGGAATTGCAGCCTGCGAGTTTGACCACCAGGTGAGAAATCGATTTCCAATCCACCAATCCGGCCGTCGTGGAACCTAGGCTCTCCCGCATGACTCTTGGGAACCTGTCCGGAATCAGCGCGGTCGTCGACGTCCAGACCCGCTCCATCAGCGCCGAGAACCCGACCGGGGAGCCCGGTCAGGGCGGCCGACGGACCGAGGGGACCGGTGCCCGCGCGGCGCGTGATCTCGGCCTCGGCTGGAAAGTGTCGCCTTCCATCGAGATCGCCGCGGGCGACACCGTGACCCTGGCCGACATCGCCGGCCCGGGCTGCATCAGCCACATCTGGCTGACCACCCACACCGACCACTGGCGCCGCCTGGTGCTGCGCGGCCACTGGGACGGGGACGAGGCGCCCGCGATCGAGGCACCGGTGGGCGACTTCTTCTGCTCCGGCTGGGGCCGCTTCGCGCAGGTGAACGCGCTGCCGGTCGCCGTGAACCCGAACGGCGGCTTCAACTGCTACTGGGAGATGCCGTTCCGCTCGCAGGCCCAGTTGACGCTGGAGAACACCCACGACGAGGCGGTGATCGTCTACTTCCAGGTCGACTACTGGCTCGGCGAGGTGCCCGAGGGATCGGCGTACCTGCACACGCAGTGGCGGCGGAGCAACCCGCTGCCCGCCAAGACCGTGCACACGTTGCTCGACGGTGTGGAGGGTCCCGGGCACTACGTCGGGACGTACCTCGCGTGGGGAGTGAACAGCACCGGCTGGTGGGGCGAGGGCGAGGTGAAGTTCTACCTTGATGACGACGAGGAGTTCCCGACGATCTGCGGCACCGGCACCGAGGACTACTTCGGCGGCGCCTGGAACTTCGACCTCGGCCCGGACCGCGGCGGCTACACCGAGTTCAGTACGCCGTACCTCGGCCTGCCGCAGGTGATCCGCCCGGACGGGCTGTACCAGAGCCAGCAGCGGTTCGGGATGTACCGGTTCCACCTGCCCGACCCGATCCGCTTCCGGACCAAGCTGCGGGTGGACGTCCAGGCGCTCGGCTGGCGGTCGGGTGGTCGCTACCTGCCGTTGCAGGACGACATCGCCTCGACCGCGTTCTTCTACTCCACGGCGACGAGCACGACCAGGCCGGAAGCGCCGACCCACGACGTGATGGAGATCTGCTGATTCGCTAAGGGATGGGCAGCGGGTGGTTCAAAGCGGAGGCGGTGAGGATCACCAGCGAGGTGGTCCAAGCCAGCGGGGCCTCGCCGGCGGGTGAGAGGTCGCGGTTCACCTTCTCCGGCAGGGCTCCGATGGGAGTCCGGTGCTCGTCCAGCCAGGCAAGCAACGCTTGCGCGGTACTGCGGTCGCCCCGGGCCGCCGCGCTCAACGCGAACAGCGCAGTCTGGGGCGTCCAGGCCACGCCGTCCGTGCGCCACTGCTCGCCCGGGGTGACACCGCCGTTGGGCTGGGTCAGCACCCGATGAGCGTGCTCGATCGCCGCCGTCACCGATTCACGTGGCGGCGCGAACGGTGGGCCGAGGACGGTCACGATCGCGTCTGCTCCACCTTCGAGGCCGATCGGCTCGACGCCGGGCTCGACGAAGCTCACGGCCTCGGCCGGAGTCCGCGGGTAGTCCGGCCCGAAGCGCCGATCGGTCGCCGCTGACAACCTGTCCAGCGCGTTCTGCCAGATGCTGACCTCGTTCGGGTGGCCCAGCTTGCCGGCGATCGCCACGCCGGAGCGAAGGCCGGTCAGCAGGGGAGCGATGGTGCCCAAGGTCACCTTGGACTCGGGCCGCTCCCAGTAGTCCGGCGATGCCGCCGGCAGGTCGTCCGGACCGAGCTCGGCGACGATCTGGTCGCCGGACTCCTTCACCATCGGCCAGTACTTCGTCAGATCCAGCCCGTCGGCACAGAACCACGTTGCCCAGAGCACCCATCCGGATCCGTCGAGCTGGGGTTCCCGCCCGTCCTGGAGCTCGCCGCCCTCCGGTGCGGAGTACCGGGCGCCCCACCGGCCGGCGGTCGGCCTGATCCGGTCGAGGAATCCCAGCACCCGGCCGGCCTCGGAGTACTGCTTGACCGAGCAGCGGGCGGCGGCGACGAACGACGCGTCCCGCGGCCAGACGTACCGCCAGGGTCCGTCCCAGCCGGCCAGGGTCGCGCCGTCCGGCAGAGTCAGCGCGTCCAGATCAGCCAGCGCATGCCGCACCAGGTCGTACGGCACACCGGTGGCCGGCATCTGACGCCCGGGGACGCCTTCGGCGACGAGCTGCGGTTGCGGGTTGCGCTCGAGGTTCGAGAGCGTGCCGACCGCCAGGAAGGCGAGCAGGACGGCGATCACGGCGCGCGGGAACCACTTCACCCGCCGTGCGCTGTCGTCCCGCATGTCCGGCCCTCTCCTGCTACTGGACGAGGTGCTGGACCTCGGCCTCGATCTTGCGGCGTGGGGCCAGTTCGACCAGGTACATCGCCGACATCACCAGTGCGCCGCCGATCAGCATCCTCGCGGTCACACTCTCCGATCCGAACAGTACGGCGAACCCGGAGGCGAAGACGGGTTCCATCGTCATCGCGATCGCGGCCCGGGTCGGGGTCAGGTGCGCCTGGGCCCAGGTCTGCACGATCAGCGCGAGTGCTCCGGCGATCAGCGCCATGTAGATCACCCGGAGCCAGTCGCCACCACCGCTGGGCAGGGTGAAGCCGCCCGGGAGCGCGCCGATCGCACAGACGACCGTGATCACCACCATCTGCAGGGCGGACAGGCCGAAGGCGTTCGAGGGAGTCGACCAGGCACCGAGACCGATGATGTGCAGCGCGTAGAGACCCGCGGAGGCGAGGGTGAGGAGCTCACCCGTGCCCATGCTGAAGCCGTTCAAGGACAAGACGCCCAGGCCTACCGTCGCGAGGGCCACCGCCACCCAGGCCCAGCGTCCGATCCTGTGCCTCAGAATCACCGCTGCCAGGAGCGGGGTGAACACGACGTACATGCCGGTGACGAAGCCGGAGACGCTGGCCGAGGTGTGCCGCAGGCCCTCGGTCTGGACCAGTTGCGCGATGCCGTAGGTGACGCCGAGGGCGACGCCCCGGCCGCGATCCAACCGGCTCAGCCGGGAGATCGCGGGCGGATGGATGACGATCAGGGCGATCGACGCGATCGCGAACCGCAGCGCCAGGTAGTCGGCGACGTCCATCCGCGTGAGCAGATCCTTGGTCAGGAAGAACGTCGAACCCCAAGCCGCGGCCACCGCGAGCAGGGCCAGTACGGCGATGCGGGGGTGAGTCACCCGCAAAGCTTCTCAGACACCTGACAGGATCAGGTCGTCTGGTGCTCCACCACACAGTCGGGGCCCGGGAACACCAGCGATTCATGGCCGTCCTCGAACCGGATCAGGTAGGGCGGGGCGCCGTTCTCGCCGCGGACTTCGAGTACCTCGCCGAGCCGGTCGTGGTCGCCGACCTTCCGGCCCCGGACGTGCAAGCGGTCACCGATCTCGGCATGCATCTCCGATCACCTCCAGGTCGTTCAGCCTAGGCCCGAAGTCCTCCGGCCGGTAGACACCGGGAGCCCGATCAGGAGGTCGGATCAGACGATGGTGACGATCACCGTGCTGCCGGGCTTCGCCTTCTTGCCCGCGCCCGGGTTCTGACCGGCCACCAGGTTCAGCCCTAGATGGTACGGCGCCTGCTCGACCTTCACCTGGAACCCCGCCTCGGTGAGGATCTTCTGCGCCTCCGCGAGCCCCTTGCTCCGCACGTTCGGTACCTCGCGCTCCGCCGGGCCCTTCGAGACGACCAGCCGCACCTTGTCCCTGGCGAACAACGTGCCGCTGCTCGGGGTCTGGCTGATCACCTGGCCCTCGGGGATCTTCTCGTCGGTCTGATCCGTGCGGACCACCACGAACCCGGCCTTCCTCAGCGCCCGGCTGGCTTCCTTGGCCTGATTGCCGACCGTGTTCGGCACGTCGATCGGCCGCTTGCCCAGGCTGACCCAGAGGTTGACCGCGGCACCGGGCTTCACCACCGTGTCGAACTTCGGCGTGAAGGTGACCACCCGCCCGGCCGGCACGGTCTCGTTGTAGTTCTCGGTGATCTGCCCGGTGACGAGCTTGATCGACCCGAGCGCACGCTTGGCCGCCTCCTGGTCGAGCCCCGCGAGCTGCGGCACGCGGTACCGCTCGGGGCCCTTGGAGACGGTGAGCCCGATCTCGCCTTCCTTGCGGATCCTGGCTCCTGGCTCCGGGTCGGTGCCCATCACCTGGCCCCTCGGCACGTCCTCCGAGAAGTCCTGGTTCGACAGGGTCGTGGTCAGCCCGACCTCGGCCGCCTTGGCGTTCGCCTGCGTGGCGGTCAGCCTCAGCAGTTCAGGGGTAGACGTGTAGCGGTGGACGCCGTAGTACCAGGCGGCCGAGCCGACGCCGATTGCGAGCGCCAGCACGGCGATCAGCGCGATCAGCCCGCGGCCCTTCCGCCGTCGCTGCGGCTGCGGTCGCTGCGGCGGCCCCTGGTTCAGCCGCGTCGCCGGCTGTGGCTGCTGGGGCGGCTCGAACGGTACGACGATGGTGTCGTTGCGCGGTGGATCGAAGTACCCGTTGTCGCGGGAGTAGCCGTCGTCGTACCCGTTGTCCTGGCGCATCTGCTGGATCGGCACGGTCAGGTCGCCGGTGAGCTCCGGGTCGTCCGGCAGCCCTTCCTCGAGCGCGCTGCGGACCCGGTGCACCTGGCGGCTGAACACCCGGGCGTCCGCCGGCCGCAGATCCCGGTCCCGTGCGGTAGCCCGCTGCACCAGCGCGTCGACGTACGGCGGGATGCCCGGGCAGAGCTGCGAGGGCGGCGGCACATCGGCGTGGACGTGCGCGTACGCGACCTGGATCGGGGTGTCGCCGGTGTGCGGCTTGCTGCCGGTGAGGAGCTCGTAGAGCAGGATGCCGGCCGAGTACACGTCGGAGCGGGCGTCCGCGCTGCCGTCCGTGACGAGCTCGGGCGCCAGGTAGGACACCGTGCCCATCAGGAGTCCCTGGGTGGCCGTGTTGCCGGTCGTGGTGACGGCCCGGGCGAGCCCGAAGTCGGCGACCTTCACGGTGCCGTCGTTCGAGATCAGCACGTTCTCCGGCTTGATGTCGCGGTGCACGATGCCCGCGTCGTGCGCGGCCGACAGCGCCGACAACACCGGCGCGAGCAGGGCCAGCGCCCGGGCGGGCGACAGCGGAGCCTGCTGGCGGATGACGTCACGCAGGGTGCGACCGGGCACGTACTCCATCGCGAGGAACAGCGTCCCGTTGTCGTCACCCTGGTCGAACACGGCGACGACGTTCGGGTGCGACAGCCGCGCGGCCGCCCGGGCCTCGGCCACGAACCGGCGGCCGAACTCGGCGTCGTCACCGAGGCCGAGGTGCATCACCTTGAGCGCGACGAGGCGGTCCAGCCGCATGTCCAGCGCCTCGTAAACGGTCGCCATGCCGCCCTTGGCGACGCGCGCACCCACGCGGTAGCGTCCGTCGAGCACTCGCCCGACAAGGCGGTCGCCGACCTGGGTGTCTACGTCATCCGTCACGTGCGGTGAGCCGCCTCTCGAAGCCTGTCTGCTCTGAGAGTGTAAATAAGGGGTCAGGCGGTGGCTTCGTCGCCGCGCCGGGACCACCCTCGGTCACGGTGCATCACACGCTCAGGCGGCCGGATTCCAGCCCTTCTCGAGCTGCGCCTTGAGCCGCAGCACGTTCGTCACGTAGAGCTTCGTGTCCGGGTACATTCCGTTACGGCGGACCCCGCCGAGTCCCTGGTAGTAGCCGGCCACGGCGATGTCGAGCTTGGCCGCGGCGGTCAGCCGGCTGAGCAGCACGACCCCGGCGGTCACGTTGTCCTGCGGTTTCAGCAGGTCGAGGCTGCGCCCGACGATGCTGGACGCGAACTGGCCGGTGGACGGGATCACCTGCATCGCTCCGACGGCATTGGCGGGGGAGACCACCCGCTGCTTCCAGCCGGACTCCTGCCACGAGATGGCCAACGCGAGCTCCGGGTCGACGCCGTACCGCTTCGAGGTGGAGATGATCAGCGTCCGCATCTGCCCGCGGGTCGGCAGCTTCCGCTTCTTCAGCGTGGCCCGGTTCCGGTTCGCCGCGGCGACCACGTGGTCGGCGTACGTGCGGCCCGCGAAGGTGTTGTCCTTTGACTTCTTCTTGGCCACCGGCCTCTTCGTGACCGGCTTCGGCTTGAGCTTGACCGGCACCTGCAAGGGCTTGCCCGCATAGATGTGATCGGTCGCCTTCAGCCCGTTGGCCGCCAGTAGGTTGGCTTGGGAGCACTTGTACCGCTTGGCGACCTTGCTGATCGTGTCACCCGGCTTGACCACGTAGGTGACCCGGCCGAGCTGCGAGCGCTTGGCCGTCGTCGGCTTCGCCTTGCCCTTCGATGCCTTGCCCGGAAGCCTCAGCGTCTCACCGGCAAAGATGGCGTTGCCGTTGCCGGGCAGGCTGTTCAGCGCGACCAGCGCCTTGACGGTCGTGCCGTACCGCGCGGCGATGTGGCTGAGCGTGTCACCGTTCTTCACCTTGTAGTGGCCGAAGCCCGGCGAGCCGGCGGTGATCACTCCGGCGGCGATGACCGGGACCGCGATCCCGGTCAGCACCTGGACGACGGTGCGGCGCCTACTGCGAGGTCGGCTGGGCGGTTGGTGGTCCTGGACGTCGTGCTCGGGTTCGGGCGGTCGGGCGTCCGTGTAGCTCATCATCCATCTCCCCGTGTGAACGTCCCCTGACGGTAAGTGGTGGTACAGATGTGACAACAGGGGCGCGGGGGTCAGTTGTTACGGCTGTGATCCAATGTTTACAATTCAACGCTGAACTACACGGTTGTGGTTCACAATCTCAGCGCGCTGGACGTTCGGCTGCGCGCGGAAACCGTTGAGCTGCGAGCCTTCCGGCCCAGTCATTTGCTCCCGGCAACTGGTGCCCTGGGCAACTGAGGCCGGGATGGACCGGGTCAGAACGAGGCGCGGCCCTCCAGTGGGGACGAGGCCTGGGCGGTGTGGTGACGCCGGGGGATCCGGCCGGCCAGACGAGCGTTCCGGCCGGCGGTGACGGCGTCCCGCATCGCGGCGGCCATCAGCGCGGGGCGCTCGGCCCGGGTGACAGCGCTGGCGAGGAGGACGGCGTCACAGCCGAGCTCCATCGCCAGCGCGGCATCGCTGGCGGTCCCGATCCCGGCGTCGAGCACGATCGGCACCTTGGCGGCGTCGACGATCATGCTGATGTTGTGCGGGTTGCGTATGCCCAGGCCCGAACCGATCGGCGAGCCGAGCGGCATCACCGCGACACAGCCCGCCTGCTCCAGCCGGCGGGCGAGGATCGGGTCGTCGTTCGTGTAGGCGAGGACCGAGAAGCCGTCCGCGACCAGGGTCTCCGCCGCGTCCAGGAGTTCGACCGGGTCGGGCAGCAGGGTGTGGTCGTCGGCAACGACCTCCAGCTTGATCAGGTCCGTCTCCAGGGCTTCACGGGCCAGGCGAGCCGTCAGGACGGCCTCGCCGGCGGTGAAACACCCGGCGGTGTTCGGCAGCACCGCGATGCCGTGCTTGCGCAGTACGTCGAGGACGGAACCCTGCTGGCTCGGGTCGAGCCGTCGCAGCGCCACGGTGGTGAGCTGTGTCCCGGATGCGATCAGCGCTTCCTCCAGTACTTCGAGGCTCGGCGCGCCGCCAGTTCCCATCACCAGCCGGGAGGTCAGTTCGCGTCCCGCGATCACCAGGGTGTCGTCACTCATCGAATCTCCTCAACCGCCCTGGACCGCGGTGAGGATCTCCACCCGGTCGCCTTCGCCCAGCGTGGTCCCGGTCCAGTCGGCACGGGTCACCACCGCCTCGTTCACCGCGACAGCCACACCGATCGGGCTGCGGGCCCAGCGGTCGACCACCTCGGCAACAGTGGTACCTGCCGCGATCTGCTCGCTGTTGCCGTTCACGAGCACGTTCACACCGCTGTCCTCACTCACTTGGCTACCTTAGGCATCTCGTCGCCGGTGTCCGCACGCCGGGCATCCGCATGCTGGGCAGGACCGAATCTGGCGGCCAGGAACGGCTGTGCCAACTCTGGAAGTGCCCCGGTTCGAATGGTTTCGGCTATCAACTGGGCGGTGATCGGAGTCAGCAGTACTCCGTTGCGATAGTGCCCGGTGGCCCACAGAAGACCGTCGAGCCCGGAGTCGCCCAGGATCGGCGCGTTGTCCGGTGTGGCCGGGCGAAGGCCCGCCACCGCCTCCACGAGTTCCAGCTCGTCCGTGATGGGCAGGACCATCCGCGCATCACGCAGCAGGGCGAACACCCCGCCGGCCAGGACGCGGGTGTCGTAGCCGAGCTCGGACGTGGTGGCGCCGACCACGAGCTCGCCACCCGGCCGGGGTACCAGGTAGACGGAGAACCCTCGGGCGGTCGCCCGCACTGTGTGGTGCAGGGCAGGACGGTATGCCTCGGGTACTCGCAGGCGCAGGATCTCGCCCTTGAGCGGCCGGACCGGCACGCGGAGCTCTTGCGGGATCCCTTCCAGCTGCGACGACCAGGGACCAGCCGCTGCAACGATCTGGTCCGCCATCAGCGATTGGCCGTCTTCCAACTGCACCCCGACGGCCGCAGTACCGGAGGTGAGGACGCGGGCGACTCGCTGGCGGATGAAGTTGACGCCTACTAGCTCAGTCGCGCGCAGGAGGGTGGCCACGGCCTGGCGGTTGTCCACCGAGTGGTCGCCGGGCACCCAGACGCCACCGGAGACACCTGCGGCCAGTAGCGGTTCCCGCTTGCGCGCTTCGCGGCCGGAGAGCTCCTCGACGTCGAGTCCGAGCCGGCGCTGGTAGTCCGCGAGCCGATGGAGTGCCGCCGCGTCGTCGACGTCGTACGCGACTGAGAGGGTGCCGGTGCGGTTGAGCCCGGCGGACTGGCCGGTCAGGGCTTCGAGCTCCTCCGCGAAGGAGGGCCAAGCCGCGACGCCGGCCAGATTCAGCGCCAGCAGGGCGTCCTCGCCGTACTCGACCTCGGTGACGGGAGCGAGCATGCCGGCCGCGACCGAGGAGGTCTGACTGCCGGGTGTCGGGTCGCATACCGTCACCTGGATACCGTCTGCCGCGAGTCGCCAGGCGGTGGCCAGACCGATCAGTCCGGCGCCGATGATCACGACATCGGAGGATTTCTCAGCCATGCGCCAACAGTACGGCCGGTCTTCCATGGCAGGCTGGGCGGTGTGACTGAGCACACCGCCGACGCAGGATTGCGTGACCGACTGGCCGACGCCCGGCTCTACCTGTGCACTGACGCACGGGAGAAGCAGGCCGACCTCGAGCAGTTCCTCGATGCCGCTTTGAGCGGTGGCGTCGACATCGTGCAACTCCGCCAGAAGGACCTCGAGGCAGCGGACGAACTGGCCGCGCTCGAGGTGTTCGCCGACGCTTGCAAGCGCCACGGCAAGCTCCTGGCCGTCAACGACCGCGCCGACATCGCCTTCACCGTAGGAGCCGATGTGCTGCACCTCGGTCAGCGCGACCTCCCGGTCCAGGCCGCCCGTGCGATCACCGGGCACGAGCCGGTGATCGGCCGCTCGACCCACACCTTCAGCCAGGTGAACGCCGCTGTCGCCGAGCAGGGCTCGGACTACTTCTGTGTCGGCCCGACCTGGGAGACCCCGACCAAGCCCGGCCGGAGCGCCGCAGGCCTGGAACTCGTCTCGTACGCCGCCAGCCGGCAGCCGGTGAAGCCCTGGTTCGCCATCGGCGGGATCGACCTCGGCCGGCTCGACCAGGTGATCGAGGCCGGCGCGGAGCGGGTGGTTGTCGTACGGGCCATCACCGAGGCGGACGACCCGGCAGCGGCGGCCGGGGAGTTCAGCAGGCGGCTGCGAGGTGCCGGATGATGAACAACCCGAAGGTGGCGCGGATCATCGCCGCCGTGGTGATCGCGATGCTGGTGATCACCCTCGCCGCGGCACTGTTCGGCTGCAGTGCCAGTAAGCCGGCCACCAGCGCGCCAAGCACCGACCCGGACAGCGGCCTCGTCGTGGTGGCCGTGGCCGGTCTTCCCAACGAAGCGCAGTAGACGCTGAGCTTGATCGACCGGAACTGGGACGCTCTGGCCGACTCGCTGAGCGACAGGTCCACCGGCGAGCCAGAGGTGGTGCTGTGGGACGGCTTGCGCGAATTGCTCGGCCACGACCACGAGACGGTCGACGTGGCCTTCCAGATCTTCGCCGAGGACGCCAGCGAGTCAGGCCAGCTCCGAGTCTTCCTCCGCGAAGCCAACGACGTTCCGGACCTCGTCAGCGCAGTACCGGTGGTCTAGGCGTCGAGGCGAGGGTTGGGCGGCCGAAGCGGGCCGGTACGCCGTCGCTGAAGGCCAGGTGATCGGGTGGGCGCTTGCTGAGCTCGCCCAGTCCGACAGAGGCGAGCAGGCCGTTGTCCTCGAACCGCTCCAGCGCGGCCTCACGCAGTACCCAGGCGGGGTGTTCGTTCGGCAGGTACCAGGTGCGGCGTGCCCGGGCCACGTGCAGGCCCCAGCGGGCGGTCAGGAAGTGCTCGAGCGGCCCTGGTTCCAGCCTGCGGCCTATCCGCGTGACGACGGTGCTGCTGGCGGTCGTACCGGGCCAGCGCAGCGTCGACGTGTAGGTGTGAAGGTCGCCTCGCTGCTCGTGGCGCATCCGGGCCCAGCGGTAGGGGAGCCCGAAGGTACTGCGGGCTGCCGCCACCACCGCCGCGCGATCGGCGTCCAGGCTGAGGAACACCACGCCCCGGCGACCAGTGGTGTCGACCGAGTAGAGCCGGATGTTTGTCTCCAGGAACGTGCCGAGCCAGGGGACCGGCGGTCCTTGCAGGAGTCCACTGTCGACCATCCTGAACGGCACCAGACCGACGTAGGTCAGTCCGTCGAAAGTGTCCGGCCCTGTGCCGGGCGGGAAGAACCGGGCGATCTCCTGGGGATCGACAGCCCAGTGCAGGAAGGAAAGATCGCGCCAGTCCTGCCTGATGACGTGGGGCCGGGCCAGCTCAGGCGCCTGCGCCGACACTTCCTCCGCCATACCGAGAATCTAGCCGCTCGTCGAAGGTCGCCAGATCAGGCACGAACCAGAGGTTGCGGCCGTCGTTCGCCTCCCGGACCCAGTCGCGGAACGCCTCGCTGACGTCCTCGTGGGCCGACACGTCTCCGACGATCGCGAGGTGCATCCGGTAGTTGACGAACTTCTGCGCGATCGCGCCGGCCACACCGGTCTGGAGCCGGAAGAAGTCGGGTGGCAACAGGTCGACCGGCAGCAGCACCCATTCGGCCTGGTGCTCGTAGTGCGCCTCGGCGATCAGGTCGACGGCGGCCCGGTCGTCGCGCACGACTTTGCCGGCGGTGTAGGCGACAGGCAGCGTAGTCATGGCTGTAAAGTACCTTAAACATCCCTATCGAGTCATTTATAGGGAATTCTAAGGAAGGCGAGCGGGATCTAGTGGCACAGGAGTTGTACTCGGTCGAGCAGGTGGCGGAGCGGCTCGGTCTGCACGTGCGGACGATCCGGAACTACGTCCGCGCCGGGCGCCTGAAGGCGGTGCGGATCGGCAAGCAGTACCGGATCTCCCGCGAGGATCTGGAGGCCTTCACCGGCGTCAGCGCGGCGGTGTCCGGCGCCGACTCCCGGGAACGGCACGTCGAGGTGTCGAGCATCGTCCAGGTGGACGCGATCGACCGGGCAGGCGCGGACCGGATCACCACCCATGTGATGGCGTCCCTCAACCAGGGCGGCATCGGCCACCTGCGGGTCGAGGCGGCGTACGACGAGGACCGCGCCACGCTCAAGCTGATCGTGCTCGGCGAGCCGGAGGTGTCCGCGGATCTCCTCCGGCTGATCGCCCTGATGGCGAAGGCCTCCTAGCGACGGCCTCTTAGACGTGCCTGGAGGTCGCGGCGATGGCGAGGTCGGCCAGCGCCTTGCGCGAGGTCTCGTCGTCGATCGGTGACCGCTCGAGCGCGTCCAGGGCGTCCTCGGTGCGCTCGGTGATCAGGTTCTCGCAGGCCTGGACCGCGCGGCTGTCCTGCAGGATCTCGCGCAGCAACTGGATCTCGTCGTCGTCGAGGTCCGCCCGGCCGAAGAGCCGGTCGAACTCGGTCAACTGGACCTCGGAGGCGTGCTCGACGGCGTACGCGGTGAGCACGGTGCGCTTGCCTTCGCGTAGGTCGTCGCCGGCGGGCTTGCCCGTCACGGTGGGATCGCCGAAGACCCCGAGCAGGTCGTCGCGCAACTGGAACGCCTCTCCCAGCGGCAGCCCGTACGCCGACAGCGAGTCGACCAGGTGCTGCCCGCCACCACCGAGCGCGGCACCGATGTGCAGCGGGCGCTCGACCGTGTAGGTGGCCGACTTGTACCGGAGCACCCGCAGCGCCCGGTCCATGTCCGCCTCGCCGGATGCCTGGGCGACCAGGTCGAGGTACTGCCCGGCCGTCACCTCGACCCGCACCGCGTCGAAGAACTTGGAGGCACTCGCGAGCGCGGCCGCGTCGAACCCGGAGGTGTGCATCATCTCGTCGGCCCAGATCAGGCAGAGGTCACCCAGCAGGATGGCCGCGCCGATCCCGAACCCGACGGGATCCCCGCCCTTGCCGCTGGCCTCGGACCAGGCCCGCTGCAGCGCTTCGAACCGCCGGTGCGCCGCGGGCGCCCCGCGGCGTACGTCCGAGGAGTCCATCACGTCGTCGTGCACCAGGGCGCTGACGTGCAGCATCTCCAGGCTGGCGGCGGCCTTCAGGATCGGCAGGTCGGGATCGCCGCCGGCGGCCCGGAAACCCCAGTAGCAGAAGGACGGCCGCAGCCGCTTGCCGCCACTGGTCGCGTCGCGCGCGGCCTGGACCTGCTCGGTCAGCTCAGGCCCGATGGCCGCGAGCCGTTCCTGCTGGATGTCCAGGAAGCTGGTCAGGGCGCGCTGGATCTCGGTCGGGATGTCCGCGTCGGCATACACGTCTCGGAGGGTAGTCGGTCGGAGCGCGCAGGCCCACGCCCCGGTAGTCTTGGCGAATGGCAACCGGTCTCCCGTCCACGCGTCCCGGCAGCAGGCCGACGATCCGTGAGCTGCTCTCGACCGGGCAACCTTCCTTCTCCTTCGAGTTCTTCCCACCGAAGACGCCCGAGGCCGAGGAGGTGCTGTGGCGGTCGATCCGCGAGATCGAGCAGCTCCGGCCCACCTTCGTCTCGATCACGTACGGCGCGGGCGGGACCACGCGCGACGGCACCATCCGGGTCACCGAGCGGGTCGCGCAGGACACCTCGCTCACCCCGCTCGGGCATCTCACCTGCGTCTCGCACTCGCGCGACGAGCTGAGGTCCGTGATCGGCGCCTACGCCGGATCGGGCGTCCGCAACATCCTGGCGCTGCGCGGTGATCCCAAGGGCGGGCCTTCGCAGCCCTGGGTAGCGCATCCCGAAGGCCTGAACCACGCGGTGGAACTGGTCGAGCTGGTCCGGTCGCTCGGCGACTTCTGTGTCGGCGTGGCGGCGTTCCCCGACAAGCATCCCGAGGCGGCCGACCTCGAGGCCGACGCCCAGGTGCTCGCGGCCAAGGCCGCGGCCGGCGCGGACTACGCGATCACCCAGATGTTCTTCGGCGCGGACGACTACTTCCGGCTGATCGACCGGGCGGCCACGCTCGGCTGCGACATGCCGGTCCTGCCGGGTGTCATGCCGGTCACGAACATCAAGCAGATCGAGCGGATGGCCGAGCTGACCGGCATGGCGCTGCCGAAGCCGGTGACCGACCGGCTGAACGCGGTCGCCGAGGACCCCGCGGCGGTCCGTGCCGTCGGCATCGAGATCGCCACCGAGCTGTCCGACAAGCTGCTCGCCGGCGGCGCGCCGGGCATCCACTTCATCACGCTGAACCGGTCGACGGCGACGCGCCAGGTCTTCCGCAACCTCCAGTCCGCCGTGGTCTGACCTTCACCGCACCCATCGGGGCGTTCGACGCTCTATCCTGAGCCGATGGCTGACCCGTCGGACCTGCTGATCGACCGCACCCTGGTGCTGCTCCGGCACGCCAAGGCGGTGCCGCCCGAGACGATGCCCGACCTGGACCGGCCGCTCGCGGACCGCGGCCGCGCCGACGCCGCCGCGGCCGGCCGCTATCTCGTTGCCCAGGGCATCGAGCCGGACCTGGTGCTCTGCTCGCCGTCGACCCGCACCCGCGAGACCTGGGAATACGCCGCCGCGGCCGGCGTGACCGCGACGGACGTCTGGTACGACCGGCGCATCTACAGCGCGGACACCGACGAACTCCTCGACGTCCTCCACGACGTGCCGGCCGAGGTCCGCACCGTGATCCTGGTCGGCCACGGGCCGGGCGTCCCCTGGCTGGCCGACGAGCTCACGCTGGACGGCACGAGCCCCCAGCGGGTCGAGCTCACCCGGAAGTACCCGACCAGCGGCCTGGCCGTACTGCACCACACCACCCGCTGGTCGGACCTGGCCGCCGACGACGCCGACCTCGTCGACTACGTCATCCCGCGCGGCTAGCGCCCCTTACTGGGGAAGCCAGTGGGTGGTGCTGTTGACGGTGATCATCCGCTGGGTGGCGCGGGTCAGGACGACGTAGAGGGCGCGGACGCCACCGAGCGTGTCGCTGACGATCCGGTCGGGCTCGACCACCACGACAGCGTCGTACTCGAGGCCCTTGGACTCGAGGGGGCTCAGGGCAACCACCCGCGGGTCACCGAGGTCGGCGAGCGCCGGGTCGATCGCCGGCCGGAGTTTCGGCGGCACGATCACCCCGACGGTTCCCTCCACCAGTTGCAGCAGCTCGCCCGCCGCGTCGGCCGCGGCCTCGGCCACCTTGCCCGCGTCGAAGATCCGGTGCTCCGGCTCCACCCCGGTACGCCGTACCGCGTCCGGCAGGTCCGCGTCCGGGATCTGGCGGCGGATCACCTCACCGGCGAAGGAGTAGATCTCGGCCGAGTTCCGGTAGTTCGTCGACAGCCGGAACGTGTGCCGCTGCAGGTGCGACAGCATCGAGTCCATCGCCGCGCGGGCCTCGTCCGGGTCGGGCCAGGAGCTCTGCGCCGGGTCGCCCACGATCGTCCAGCTCGCCTGCGGCCCCCGCCGGGTCACCATTCGCCACTGCATGGGGGAGAGGTCCTGCGCCTCGTCGACGAGCACGTGCGCGTACTCGTCGGGCTCGTCGGCCTCCGCGGCTGCAGTCGCCCGCGCGCGGCGCTCCGAGGTGGTCAGCACCTCGTTCACGCCGTCCGACAGGCCCTCGAGCCAGTCGAACTCCTCGTCCTTGCCGGCTTCCTGGACGGGCGGCCGCCCGAGCACGTTGGCCAGCTCGTCCAGCAGTGCTACGTCCGCGATGGTGAACTCGTCCGTACCGCGAACAGCCGTCGCCAGCTGGTCGATCTCGGCCGGGGTGAAGTCGCCCCGGGACCACCGCTGCGCGCGCCTGGGGTCGCCCAGCCAGCGCAGTACGGCGCCGGGGGTGAGGACGGGCCACCAGGACGCGAAGAACGTCTTGAAGGCCGGCAGGTCCGTGACGATGTCCCCGAACGACTCGCGGTCGCCGTACACGCCGTTGCGCAGGTCGTCGGGGAAGCGGGTCCACAGTGCGGCGACGAGCGCCTTGCGAGCCTCCGAGCCGGCCTTGTTGCGCGGAGTACGGCGCAGCGCGTTGCGGCGGACGTTGTCGAGCTGGTTCGCGTCCAGCTCGATGGTGGAGCCGCCGACGAAGACTCGCAGGGTGGTCGGAGCGCTGGGCACCCGGTCGCGTGCGGCTCGGGAGAGGAGGCCGCGCATCCGCAGGGAGCCTTTGATCGCCGCGACCTCCGCCTCGTCCACAGCGGTGGCCCGGACGCCGTCGACGAGCTCGCCGACGGCCCGGAGGGAGACGGTGTTCTCGCCGAGGCTGGGGAGCACCCGCTCGATGTAGGCCATGAAGGCCGCCGACGGACCGACCACGAGCACGCCGCCGCGCTCGAACCGCCTGCGGTCGGAGTACAGCAGGTAGGCCGCGCGGTGCAGCGCGACCACGGTCTTGCCGGTGCCCGGGCCACCACCGATGACGGTGACGCCGCGGGCAGGTGCGCGGATCGCCTTGTCCTGCTCGGCCTGGATGGTGGCGACGATGTCGCGCATCGTGTGGCCACGCGCGCGGGACAGTGAGGCCATCAGCGCGCCCTCACCCATCACCGGCAGGTCCTCGGGAGCCCGCTCCGGCGCCAGCAAGTCGTCCTCGATGCCGACGATCCGGGGACCCTTGTTGCGCAGCACCCGGCGCCGTACGACGCCGAGCCGGTCGGTCGAGGTGGCCCGGTAGAACGGCTCGGCGGCCGGGGCACGCCAGTCGATCACCAGCGGCTCGTACTCCGCGTCGCGGACGCCGATCCGCCCCACGTACAGCTTCTCCAGGTCCTCGGCGGTCGCGGCGGGCTCGTTGTCGTCGCCCTGGTCGGAGTCGAGCCGGCCGAAGACCAGGCCCTCGTGCTCCGCATCCAGCTCGGCAATCCGGCGGGCGGCGGCGAACACCAGCACGTCCCGCTCGTAGAGGCCGGTCTGCTCCTCGTCACGGACCCGGCCGACGTTCTGCGCCTGACCGCGCTGATGCCCTTCGACCGCGATCCGGGAGGCGGATCGAGCGGCTTCGGCGACCCTTGTGTACACCCGGTCGACGTGCTGCTGCTCGGCTTCGAGCTCAGCCCGTTCGACGTTCTCGAGATGGGTCGACGTGGGGGATTGATCCACCGGGGTCCTCTCTACTGCCGGGCCTGCCCACCTTCGAGTTGGCCCCGACACGGAACACATGAACGATCAATCCTAGTGCGCCGGGTTCGCCGACCCCAGGCCGGTCAGGCTTTTCCGACCGCGTCCGCGACGATCGCCGCGCCCAGGGTGGTCGCCGGGACTCCTGTGCCCGGGTGAGCGCCCGCGCCCACGCAGTACAGGCCCTTGACCGGGGAAACGTTCGCCGCGCGTCGCCGGGCGGTCCTGTAGCCCTCCCAGGCCACCCCGGCCAGCCAGGAGGCTGAGGTCTGCCTGGAGACCACCTTGTCCCGGATGTGCAGGCCACGAGCGACCAGGAGGTCCAGTACGTCGTCAGTGGGGTAGCCGTGGACCAGAACCGACCAGGCCTGGTGTCCTGCCGGGGCCTGGCCGCCGGTGCGGACCACCACGGTCGGGCTGCCATGCAGCACCGTCTCGAACGGCAGGTCGGGTACGGGGTCTCTCAGGCCCAGGTGGACGACGTAAGCGGCCTGCGCCTGGTGGGTCGACAGAACCTTACGGCGGACCTTCTTGGCGGCCGGGTCGTCCACCAGTTGGCCGTAGAGGTCCCGCGGGTCGATATCGCTGACCATGATCTCGGCAGGCAGTTCGGTGCCGTCCGCGAGCCTCACACCGGTCACCCTGCCACTGTCGGTGGTCACGGCGACCACCTCGGCGCTCGTGTGGATGTCGATCTTGCGCTCGCTGGCCCGTTGCGCCAGGGCGTCGGCGAGGACGCCGAACCCGCCCTGGACGGTCCACCGGCCGAAGGTGCGCTCGAGGTACGACCACACGCCGATATACCCGGGCGTGAGCTTCGGGTCGGACCCGTGCTGCGTCGCGTAGTACCGCAGTACTGCGCGTGCCCGCTCGTCGTCGAGGCTCCGCTGGGCGACGCGCTGCAGTGACTGCCAGGGCTTGAGCGCGTGGATCGCCTTGAGTGGGAGGCGGTCCTGCAGGGGTGGTTCGAGCGAGGTCTTGCGGAGGATCTGCCAGGTCTCGCCGTATCCGTCGACGAGCGAGGTCCACCGCTGCGCGGCCTTCTCCCCGGCCAGATCGGTCCACGCCTCCGCCTGGGGGGCGCGGTCGCCGACCGGTAGGTCGAGGATCGACCCGTCGCCGAACAGGTGCCGCCGCGGTTCGGTGATGGGCTCCAGGTGCACCAGGCTCTCGATCGGCCGCCCGCTCTTGCGGAACAGGTCGCGGAGCGCGGCCGGCAGCGTAGTACTGGCTGCTCCGGCGTCCCAGCAGAAGCCGTCGGCCTCGACCCGGCCGAGCGCGCCGCCGAGCCGGTCACTCTCCTCGCAGATCGTGACCTGGTGCCCGAGCTTGGCCAGCCGTACGGCGGTGGCGAGACCGGCGAGGCCGGCCCCGATGACGATCACGCGAGCCATCAGACGGCACTGCTCCCGGTCTTGTCGGCGACGAACTCGAAGACGAACAAGGCGCCGGCCGCGATCAGCACGGCGTTGCCGGTCAGCCCCACCGGGACCTCGTCGACGCCGCCGAAGCGGCCGAGCAGGCCGAGGATCAGCACGCAGGCGTAGGCGTTGATGCCGCTCGCCCAGCCCGTCGTGAACGCCAACGGCAACGCTTCCATGGTCCTGCTCCGTAACCCTCTGTCGCTTCCCCGATAGAACGCCGCCTGTGGTCAGAATCGAACCGCTCGACCCCAGTTTTGGTTAACCGTTGACATCCAAGTCTCCACGACCCAAAGTGATCAGGTTGCCGGTCTGAGTGACCGGCCTTCCCATCAGGGTCAGGGAGAACCAACATGCGTCGTCGTTCGAAGATTCTCGCCGCACTGGCAGCGGTAGCGCTGCCCATGACCGTGACCGGCGTGTCGTCCGGCGGTCCGCCCGCGGCGGTCGCCTCCACTCCCGGACCTGCGTCCGCCGTCGCTGCCGGCGCCTTCAAGGCGGCCTCGCAGCAGTACGGCGTACCGGAGTCCGTACTGCTGGCTGTCTCTTATGCCGAGACCAGGTGGGACGACCACCAGGGCAAGGCGAGCACGTCGGGCGGTTACGGACCGATGCACCTCACCGCTGTCGACCCCGCCGAAGCGGTCGACCTGTCGGGCGGCGAGAAGGTCGCCAAGGGCGAGTCGCTGCGCACCCTCTACAAGGCTTCCGAGCTGACCGGACTCGACCCGGCCGCGCTGCGGAACGACACCGCCACCAACATCGCCGGTGGCGCCGCACTGCTCGCCGAGTACCAGCGCTCGCTCAAGCTGCCCGTCGGCGCGAGCACGTCCGCGGCCGACTGGTACGGCGCGATCAGCTCGTACGCCGGGGCTGCGGACAAGACGAGCGCCTCCGCCTTCGCCGACGACGTCTACGCGATCATGGCGCGCGGAGCGGCCCGGACCACCAACACCGGCCAGCAGATCGTGATGCCCGCGCTGCAGGTGACACCGGCCAAGTCACAACTCGCTCGTACCCCGCTGCCGGCCGGAACCAAGGCCGCCGGGGCGACGGAGTGCCCCACGACGATCACCTGCGAGTGGCTGCCGGCTCCCTACCATGTCACCACTCCTGGTGACTACGGCAACCACGACCTCGCGAACCGGCCGAAGACCGGCAAGATCGACTACATCGTCATCCACGACACCGAGGGTGGCTGGCAGGGCACGCTGAACCTGGTGCAGGACCCGACGTACGTGTCGTGGCAGTACACGATGCGGTCGTCCGACGGGCATGTCTGGCAGCACGTGAAGGCCAACGACGTCGCCTGGCACGCCGGCAACTGGTACGTGAACATGCACAGCATCGGGATCGAGCACGAGGGCTTCGCGGCCCAGGGCGCGACCTGGTTCACCGAGTCGCTCTACCGCAACTCGGCCAAGCTGGTCCGCTACCTGGCGGCCAAGAACGACATCCCGCTGGACCGAGCGCACATCATCGGCCACGACCAGGTGCCGGGCACGATCCCGTCCACCGTCGCGGGGATGCACTGGGATCCGGGACCGTACTGGGACTGGGAGCACTACTTCGACCTGCTGGGCGCGCCGATCTACGGCCACAACGTCTTCCCGGTCAAGGCCGGCTCGATCGTCACGATCAAGCCCGGCTTCGCCGACAACGTGCAGGTCGTGACCAACTGCAACGCCGACGGCACCTGCGCTCCGCAGGGCACGAACTTCGTCTACCTCCGGCAGGCGCCGGACGACGCTGCTCCGCTGGTGAAGGACCTCGGGCTGCGGCCTGGTTCGAGTGCCAGCACCACGCAGGTGTCGGACATCGGAGCACGCGCCGCCGCCGGTTCGCAGTACGTGGTGGCTGAGCGGTCGGGTGACTGGGTGGCCGTCTGGTACCTGGGCGCCAAGGGTTGGTTCAAGAGCCCTGCTGGTACGCCGGATGCGTTTGCCAAGCCTGGTCTTGTGGTGAAGCCGAAGGCGGGCAGGACGTCGGTGCCGGTCTACGGTCGGGCTTACCCGGAGCAGTCCGCTTACCCGGCTGGTATTCCTTATCAGACGGTCACGCCGCTGCAGTACACGATCGGTGAGGGTCAGGCCTACCCGGTGAGCGACGCGTCCATCGAGACGGACTACTACCGCGCGACGACCTTCGACGGGCAGCCGCCGACGGACCACGTGCAGGTGCTCGGCAAGGACCGGTACTACCAGATCTGGTTCGGCCACCGGATGGCTTACGTCCGCGCGGCCGATGTGGATCTGCGCCCGGCCGTCTAGCATCCACCGCATGACCTCAGACGAAGCCGTCCAGCTCCTGCTGGACGGCTTCGTCGCTTCTGTGTGCGGGCTTTTGCCGGTTCGTGCTGTGTGGGTGCACGGATCTCTTGCCCTCGGCGACTTCCAGGTCGGGCGGAGCGACTTCGATCTGGTCGCTGTACTGGACGGGCCGATCGTGGATCCCGAGGCGCTGTGCGAACTTCATCGGTCGCTCGAGAAGACGCATCCGCTGGCGGAGAAGCTGCACTGCAGCTACATGCAGGTCGACCAACTGGCCGATGCTTCGCTTCGCCATCCAACCTGGGCGCAGCAGCGGTACTTCGATCGCCCGGTGGGCGCGGTGACCCGCCGCGAGCTGGCACTCGGCGACCGGAGCCTCTTCGGCCCGCCACCATCTTCCTTGCTGCCGGCAACCACCGACGAGGAACTGGCCGCCTTCATCCGCGACGACCTCGAACACTTCTGGTATCCGGCCACCCGAAAGCTCACCCCCTGGTACACCGACATCTGGGTAGACCTAGGCCTGATCACAGTCGCCCGAGCCGGCGTAACCCTCACCACCGGCCACCTAATCACCAAACAAGCAGCCCTATCCCTACTCCCATCCCTAGGCGCCCCCGCCTCGGTAGTCACCGACATCCACCACCGCCGCTACGGCCCTCCCACCCGCGCCACCCCACCCACCAAGCGCCCCACACCCACGCAGCCCACCACCGCACCCACCCAGGGCGCCGCACCCACCCAGGGCGCCGCACCCACCCAGGGCGCCGCACCCGCCGAGGGCGCCTCGCTCACGGGGCATCCAGCTCTCGGCCGGTACGCCGCGCTGGCGCTACCCTCCCCACTCTGGCGCCTGCGACGCGGCCAACTGGCCCGCTCCTTCGTCCGCAGACAGATCGCCGAAGTCCTCGACCTCTAGCTCCAGCGCCGCCCAGCCCTCGGCGACGCCCCGGCCGAAGGGTGCCAGCGGTGGATGTGGGGGGTGGGGACACCCAACCGGCACCGCGGACGCCCAACCGGGACCGCGGACACCCAACTGGCACCGGGGACACGATATTTCTTGTCCGAGGTCCCCGGACGATGTTCGGACCCACCACGGGCGCCCGTCCGAGGAGGCACCGCGGGTGGGCGTGCTGGTCGGTCGGGCCGGGCATCCGGCACTCACAACCACGCCCGATCCTCAGGCACGCCGCCGGGCCGTGAGCTGCCGGGGCGAGGTTGCTGAGTGGTGGCCGTCCGCTCGATCAACTACTAACCCCACCTACGCCCCGACCCGATTCCCGAGTAGACCCACGGCCCGACTTTCAAGCCCTCGCACCAGCCGCAACTGTCGCCCGAGCCCGAGGTGCCACCAGCCTCCTGGCCGAGTACTTCTAGTGCCACTCAGGAGCTCAGGTGCGCCTTTGCTGGAGGTGCACCTTGACCTCTTCGCCGGCCTGGCTCTTGCCGATCAGCTTGCAGAGGGCGATCTTCAGCGGCAACCAGTGCGGCCCGTTCCCGGACGGCATCAAGGTAGCGGCGAACGGATGCCCATCGATCGTCCCGCTCACCTTGACGGCCCGACGGGTTCCGAGCAGCTCAGCCGAGTCCGGCACGGTCAGGAACGTCGCGAACGCCCCGTCCTTCTCCAGTGCCGCGGTGAACTCGGTGTCGAGCGGTTGAGAGGTCTGCTGCACAGCCATGCGGGTCTCCTGTCATCGGTTGCGATCGACAGGTAAGACTCCCGGCACACGCCCAACTCATCGCTCCCGACTCGATTGGCCAGTTGCTCCCGGCGGGATTCGTCAGTTGACGGTGACCGGCGTGCCGTTCGTGAGGTCCAGGAGTTCCTTGTAGGTCGTCGGGAAGACCGAGTGAGGGATCCCAGCCGCGGCCCAGACCTCGCCGTACTGCTCGAGCGCCGTGTCGACCAGCGTCCGCACCTGGTGCGGGTGCCCGACCGGCGCGACCCCGCCGATCGACTGGCCGGTGTGCTCCTTGACGAACTCCGGCGTCGCCCGGCGCAGCTTGGCGATGCCGAGCTCCGCCGCGAGCTTCGCGGTGTCCACCCGGTGCGCGCCTGAGGTGAGGATCAGCACGGGCGAACCATCGCCGTCGAAGATCAGGCTGTTCGCGATCGCGCCGACCTCGCAGCCGAGCTCCGCCGCCGCGGCCGCCGCGGTCGGGACTGCCTCGTCGAGGATCTTGATCTCGCCGGTGGCGCCGGCTGCCGCCAGGGCGTCGGCGACCCGCTGGACATTGGGATGCTTACTCACGCTGGAACCCTACTTCTCGTAGAACTTGATCAGTCTTCGGTACGCGGCCGGGTTGCTGACGACGTCCGTGTTGTCCGCGAACTGGTCGATCGACCCGACCAGCCCGAGCTCCTTCACCCGGGGATCCCGCACCTTCGCCAGACACGCCTCGACGAACCGGTCCGCGCCGATCACCTGCGCCGGGCGATCGAAGAACTGCCTGGGCAGTGGGTCCAGCGGCTCGGTGAGCCCGAGGTCGTTGTGCCTCCGCGCGACCTTCTCGTATGCCGAGACCAGCGCGCGTTCGCGATCCGCCAGGGTGTCGGCGGCAAGGGTCGCCTCCAGGTCGCGGTCCAGCCCATCGCTGTGGTCGAGCCCGGCGAACGCAGTACCGAGCCATTTCGTGTACGGCGCGTAGGTCCGCGCCATCAGCAGGGCGAGTCGCATCACGTCGCGAACCAGGCGTGCGGCGACGACCCGCGAGCCGAGGTGGTCGCCGACTTCCGCGGTGCGCTGGACGAACGCCTCTTCCTGCGCGATCCGGGACCACTGGCAAGCGAGCATCCAGGTCCAGACGTCGTCCGGGTACCACCTCAGGGCCTCGCGGATCGGCTGCAGGCGGCCGTCGTCGGCGTACACGGGGCCGGCGACGACGCCGAGCAGTTTCTGCTGTGGGGTGATCAGCCAGTCTTCCGTGGTCATGCCGCTGTCGACGCCGTTTTCGATGCCCAGGTCGTCCTTCAGCCAGGCCTCGACGGTGGTGATGGTGACGTGGTGGATCGGCTGCTGGGTGTCCCAGCCGAAGCGGACGGGATGACCGCGGTACTGCTCGGGGAGGCCGTCCTCGATCAGCTTGGCGACGCGGGGGATCTGCTCCTCGTCGACGAAGACGTGGAGGCGCGGACCCCAGGCGTGGTCCGTGGAACGCGCTGTGTCGTAACCGAGAACGTCGGAGCCCCAGCCCAGCAAGCCTGCAGCGTAAGGGATTCCGGCCAGCAACGGACGGACCACCTCGTCGTGGAACCCGGCGCTGAGGTCTCTCGCGGAGACGAAGTCGCTGTCTGTTGCCATGGGTCGACACTAATTCGCGCGGTCGGCCGATCACATCCGGTTTTCCGCACAGTCGGGGTGTGGTTTCCTCAAACCTGCAGGAGTTTCGCGGCGCCGAAGGAGACGTTGAAGCGGTTGCACCAGATCGAGACGCTGGTGAAATCGGCGAGCTCGACGGATGCGGGGATCGGGTAGTTCTGGTTGCCGCGATTGCCCTTGAGTTGGCCGAGACTGCGATACCGGCCGTCGTCGAACACGTGCCAGCCGGCCTTGCCCTCCAGTACGGGGGCGTCGCTGAGCCAGACCTCGAGGTCGGGGCCGTCGGAGGTGTCGAGGCCTTCCAGTCGCAGGACCCGGCTGCCGTCAGCCAGCCGGACGATCGACGCGGTGCCCTGGGTGTCGTGCTCATGGGTGATGAAGCGGCCGGTGGAGAGGCGTTCGGGTCCTCGGGACTGGGACTTGCCAGGTGCCTGTGTCGCTCCGCTGGAGGGGGTGCCGCTCCGGTCGCCGGAAATTGTCGGTGGCGCCGCAGAGGATGTGGTCATGGAGATCGGATCGGCGCCAGGCAGCGCTTCGTCGACCACCGTGTCGGTGAAGAGCCGCCACGGCTGGAAGAGCGGCAGCGCGACGGCTGCGACCACGGCGGCTACCGCCACCACTGTCACGGCGACGGCGCGTCGGCTCGGCGTCGGCATCGGTCTCCTCGCCTCGATTCGGTCGGTGCGACCAGTCTGGCGGCAGGACCGCCCGCGGTGGGTCGTCCCGGGCTTACGGCCCGTTGACGATTGTCGGCGGGCAAGGTTAGGCTTCAAGTGTTCGAACAGATGTTCGATTGCCGCCCAGTCGGAATCGTCGGGAGACCGGCTGCGGGCGATCAGAGCAGCTGGAGGACTCCGGTGCGGAGTTGCGGCCGCATCGGAAACCGGTGGTCCCGGTGGGCCGGGCGCCGAGGTGGACCTCGACCCCCACCTTGCGTCCACCCACCGGGCCGCTGACCAGGGGAAGAAGTTTGCACACAGGAGGCGATGGAGCATGTGGGAGTTCGACGAAGCCGTTGAGGTGCGTTCAGGCGTCGTGGACGGCATCCAGACTCCAGAGCAGTTCCTGTGGCGCGGGCGGTTGTGGCGGGTCTGTGCGGTTGAAGCCCATTGGGTGGAGACGGCGGCCTGGTGGGAGCGCGGCGTGATCGGTTCCGGTGTCGGTGTCGCTCCGGCAGTGGCGGGATCCTCGGCCGCCGCGGGATCATCCGCGGCCGTCGGTGTGTTGGATGCAGATTGGGGGCCGCAGCGGGCGGTCTACCGAGTGGAGGCGGGGTGCGGCCGGCACGGTCGGCGGGAGATGTTCGATCTCGCGCACGACCCCGACTCCGGACGCTGGCAATTGGAGAGGGTGACTGACCGATGACAGTTTCACCGGTTGCACCGGCGGCCGCTGGTTCGGCCAGCCGCGATCTTTCCCGGGCCCGGCTGGCGCTGGCCGAGGCGCGGGAGACCGACGACCACCTGATCCGCTATTCGAGCGCCCACGTCGCCGCCCTGCGAGTCGCCGCCGCGGTCCTCGCGGTCCGCGCACGCCCGGTCCGTTCCGGCCCGCGTCGCCGCGTCCAGCGCAACGCCTGGGTGCTGCTGGCCGAGGTGGCCCCCGAGTTCGGCGAATGGGCGACCTTCTTCGCCGCCGGCGCCACCCAACGCGCGGCCGCGGAAGCAGGCCTGGAGCGAGCAGTCACCATCCGCGAAGCCGATGACCTGGTCCGAGCCGTAGAAACCTTCTACGCCCTGGTCGAATCCAGCCTCCACCTGACCACCCAGTCCGTCCTCCCCGCCTCCTCCAACCCTCAATCAGTCCTTGCCCAGCCTTGGATGCAGGCCAGCTAGCCCACGGGCCCCGTCCGCCCTCCAACCTGCGTCCGTGTCAGTTGCTGGGGAAGCGACCTGGTGGGACGGGTTGGTGGGTGGGGGAGTTGGGGTTGGTGGGAAGTAGGGTGTTGCCCGCAGCGGATCCGTAGCCGAGGAGGGCATTCACGATGGTCGACCGACGTCGCCGCTCGGTGCGTACGGCGCTGGTCGCCGAGGCCCTGCGCGTGGCACTTGCCGGCAGGGGGCGTACCGATCCCGGAGCAGGTCTCGACATCGTCGACCTCGGCGGTGGAACCGGCGGATTCGCCGTACCGCTGGCAGTCGAGGGTCACCGCGTCACCGTCATTGATCCCAGTCCGGATGCACTGGCGTCGTTGGAGCGGCGCGCGAGTGACGAAGGCGTGAGCAAGCTCGTCCGTGGTGTCCAGGGTGATGCCAATGAACTCCCTGGGCTGGCGGGGGATTCGAGTGCCGATGCCGTCTTGTGCCATGGGGTTCTCGAGGTCGTCGACGATCCCGCCCAGGCGCTCCAGGCGATGGCCTCCGTACTGCGAGAAGGCGGCGTCCTCAGCCTGTTGGTTGCCCAGCGCAACGCTGTGGTCCTGGCTCGCGCCCTCGCAGGTCACCTCACCGAGGCACGCGTCGCACTCCAGGACGCCGACGGCCGCTGGGGCCCGAACGACCCCATGCCCCGCCGCTTCGACGAAGCCGGCATCGCCGCCCAGCTGGCAGAAGCCGGCTTCATGGTCCACACCGTGCACGGAGTCCGCACCTTCGCCGACCTCGTCCCCTCGGCCTTCGTCGACTCCGAACCAGGTGCCCCAGAAGCCCTCGCCGAACTGGAACGCGCCGCCAGCCAACACCCCGCCTTCCGAGCCCTAGCCCCCCAACTCCACATCCTCGCCACCCGCTAACCCGCCAAACCGCTCGCCAAGCGCACTCCAGGCGAGCTCACTCCAGCGGACTTCCCGGCCGCCTCCTGGCCCCCCACCGCCTGCACAATCAGCCATCGCGAGCACTCATCCGTCCGACGAGAGCTTCACCGCGGTCACGAAGTGCGGAGTACGACGCTGCCGCAGTCGCTGGCCGCCGGCGATACGCCCGATCTACTCGCCACCTCGGCGCGCCAAACTCAAGCTCGTCGCAGCCGTCTCGCCACCCGCGACCCCCACCTGCGCCCTGGCGTTGGTAGTGGTGGCTGGGTGGCGGCCGGCGGGTGCAGGGGCTGGGGGCTGTTGTGGGGAGGTGATGGTGGGTTGCAGTCGGGCTTGGTGGGCAGGTGGTTACTGGCTGTGGTTGGAGGGGGGTGGGGCGACACGCCGAGGTGGTGGGGTTCGGGGAGCGGGGAGCGGTGGGAATTGGGGGTTTGGGCGGTAGGGAGGGGTGGTTACGGGGTGGAGTTGTGCGACCGTGACGCGCGGGACAGGCGGTCAGGGTTTCGTGGACCGCATGGGCGGCCTAGACTGGACTCGGCCTATCGAGATCGCGCTCACCATGGAGGGATCGACGGTGCCCCTCTCGGAAGAAGAGCAGCGCCAGTTCGAGCAGCTCGAACGTGCCCTCGCTGCGGAAGACCCGAAGTTCGTCTCCGCCATGCGAGGAACAAATGTGCGCTTGTATTACAAGCGCCGGGCAGTGCTTGCCGGCGTTGGATTTGTGCTGGGCATCGGTATTTTGATGGCCGGCGCGATCATTCCCAACACCATCATCGGAGTCATCGGCTTCGTCGTGATGGTTGCCTGTCTGTACATCGCGGCGCTGAGCATGAAGCGCCTGAGCGGTACGAGTGACGGCGATGACATGCCGCCGCCTCCGCCACCGTCCAAGCGGCACAGAACCAGACACGAGTCGTCCGGCAGCTTCATGGAGCGGATGGAAGACCGTTGGCGGCGTCGCCGCGACGAGGACCTCTGAGCCGCCCCGCAGCCTGACCTGAGCATCACCCGAACCACATCCACGCCCCGGCGCAGGGTGTGGTTCTGTTTCCCCCAGTACTCCGCCACGCAGCGTGGGCGGACGTGGTTCTGATCCCCGCGGTACTCCGACACGCAGCGACGCCGCCGGGCTGAGCCTCCGAGGCGCCTGCCGGTGACTGCTGCGTCCCTGAGGCCGACGCGACCGGTCCCGTTGGATGCCGACACGAGTGGGTGAGCCGACCTGGCCTCGCACCCAGGCCGCACGTCACCTCCTCGCGCCCAGGCGGCGCGCCAACTCCTCGAGCCCGGCCACGGCCTCTGCCTCGCACCTGAGCGGCGGGTCCCGCCTCGCGCCTGAGCCGCGGGTCCCGCCTCGCGCCTTGCGGTCCGAGAAAGGAGCAGCCCCGCTCGGGTGGAGCGGGGCTGCTTTGCGGTTGGTTAGTGGGCTCGGCGGGGGAGTATCGCGGAGCGGATGCGGGCTAGGAGGAGGTCGAACTCGTCGAGGAGGTCGGAGGCCTCGGCGCTGCCTCGGTTGAGGTACCAGCGCCACGAGGGCGGCAGGATCCGGGCTCGCCAGCGGCGGGAGAGCTTGGCCTGGCTCCACAGTGCCTTGCGGACCGCGGCAGCCTCGGTGCGGAGGTCCACCTCCGCGTCGGCCTGGCCGGCGTACCGGATGGACTCGACGCCTCGGGCCAGTTTCAGCGCCTGGGCATGGTTCTCGGCGGGGAGCTTAGTGGTCAGCCAGGTGCCGAGTTGCCGCGGCGTGGCGATCTCGGACCAGTCGAGTCCCAGGTCGCGCGACGTGTCGCGAACCTCGGCCCACAGGCCCTCGACCCCGATGCGTCCCGGTGGGCGGGCGAACCGGCGGCGGCGGGTCAGACTACGGATCAGCCAGGGGATGCACAGCAGCGCGATCGCGCCGACGCCCAGGCCGATCGCCTTACCGCCGCCGTTGGTCCACCAGTTGCCGGTGTCGATCACGCCGATGCCGTTGTCCTCCGGCAGCTCGCGCGGGTTGACTGGCTTGCTGATGCCTGGGTCCTCGCTCTGGCCCGGGCTCACCGGTCCGGTGCTCGGCGAGATGCTCGGCGTGTTGGTGCCTGGCGGTACGGCGTTCGTCCAGGTCGGGGGAGTCGCCACCCGGGCCGACGGCGTCGGCTCGAAGCGGATCCAGCCGTAGCCCTGGAAGTACAGCTCGGGCCACGCGTGCATGTCGTGCATCTTCACGACGTTCTGGTTGTCCTTGGCGGGCTGGCCGGGCAGGAAGCCGATGCCGACCCGGGCAGGGATGCCGAGGATGCGGGCCATCAGCGCCATGCCGGTCGCGAACTGCTCGCAGTACCCGGTCTTGTTGTCCGTCAGGAAGGCTTCCAGCGCGCGCATCCCGCTCTCGCTGCTGGCCGCCGTGCTGTAGGTGAATCCGCCGCTGGTCCGGAACCACTCCTGCAGCATGGCCGCTTCCTGGAAGTGGTTGCCATTCGAGCCCTGCGTGACCCGGCTCGCCAGATTCCGGATGCTCTTGGGCGTCCGGCTCGGGACCGAGCTGGTGAACTGGTCCGGCGCGGTGCCGTTGACGGCGTCGTTCAGCTGCTGGGCGGTCGGCGCCAGCTCGTAGTAGCTGAGCTCGTACTTCTGCCCGCCGACGACCTGCCCGTTCGCGGAGACGACGTCCAGCGAGCTGGTGTCGAAGCGCCACCGGTTCTTCAGCGAGATCGTCCGCAGCGGATACGGCACCGGCGCGAACTGGGACCGGAAGTTCCGGGTCACCTCGATCTTCATCTTCGTCTGCCCCAGCTTGCCGAGGTCGCCGGCGAAACCGGGCGGGGGGCTCAGCGGCGAGTTGGTGATCTTCTGGCCCTCCTGGCGCGGGGAGAGCCGCCAGGTCCGGCCGTCGAAGAGGTCGAGCGAGGTGAGTCGCAGGTAGGTCGGCTTGCCCGTGTAGGTCAGCGCGGTCACGTTGTCGCCGCGCTTCAGGTTCTTGCCCATGTCGAGCATCGGGTCGGCCGTCGTGATGGAGGCGCCGATACCGCCGCCGGCTCCACCACCGGCCAGTCCGTTCCCGACCACACCTTCGGGCAGTGCGGGGAGCAGGGCCGGAAGCAGGGTGGCAAGGGCGACCACGGTCAGGCCGATCCGGCGGCCGGCCTGCCCGAGCGCCGAGGCCTCGATGGGCTCGGACGCGTCGAGGTGTGAGACCCCGGAGATCCGGCGACCCCAACGGCTGAGCCTGGTCCGGCCCTCGGCCGACAGGAGCACGATGTAGCCGACGGCCGGCGGGATGAACAGCAGCGCCGGCAGTCCGCCGTGCACGGTCGCGGCAGGCACCGTGTACATGGTCAGCAACAGCAGGCCCGCCCAAGCCGCCTGCTTGAGCTGTACGGCGACCAGGTGGATCAGCAGCCCGGCGGCCGCGATCACGGAGGCGGCGAACAATGTCAGGTGGGAGTCCGGAGGCAGCGGCGCGCTGAAGCGGTTGATCGAGTCCATCGCGTTGACCATCTGGTCGTTGAACTCGAGCACCGTCTCCTTCCACGGGAACAGCCCGAACTTCAGCGTGTCCCGCAGGAAGAAGAAGGAGATCAGCTCGACCAGGACGGCCAGTTGCACGACCGGTACGACGAACCGGGGGGCACGCCAGTTCTGCAGCAGGATCCCAGTGCCGGTGACGGCGCCACAGAGGAACGCGCTGATGAACAGGAACGGTCCGGAGAAGACCGGCGTGAGCACCAGGGCGCCCAGCACGGTCGCTACCCAGGCGGCGAGGGAGATCCTGACGTGGCCGGTCATGCGATCCTTCCGCTCCGCAGTCCCAGGGTGGACCACACGGTCGGGAGATGGTCACCGCGCTGCACTCTGGCGACCCGCCAGCCGTTGCGGCGCAGCTCGTTCTCGGTGGCGTCGGTCTGAGCGGTCAGCCGGGCCGACTTCTCGGTTCCCTCCGCACCTACTGCCCAGCTTGCCGCATCGAGCAAGAGCGCGACCCCGGTCGCCTGGCTGGTCCGCCAGCGGTTCAGCGAGGTGATGTCCTCGGAGCCGCAGGCGCCGACGATCGCGACCACCAGACTCGGCTCCTGGTAGTGCCGGTCGACGGTCAGCAGCGGACCGATCTCGGCGTACTTGTGCTCCTCCACCGTCGCGCACTCGGTCAGCAACTGCTGGGTGGTGAGCGGCTGGTGCACCGCGGTCGAGCTGCGGTGGCTGATCGCGGAGAGCGTGGTCGGCCCCCCGAGCAGGGTGGTCGCGTAGCCGCGGCGGATCCGGTCCGCGCCGACCGAGGCGGCCGCGCTGACGGCCCACTCGAGGCTGGACGACGGCCCGTGCCCGTGGTGGGAGATGGTCCGCGCGTCCAGGAAGATCAAGCACCGGCTCTGCCAGGGCTGCTCCTCCCGGCGGACCATCAACGAGCCACGCCGCGCCGTCGACCGCCAGTGCACCCGGCGCAGGTCGTCGCCGTCGCGGTACTCGCGAACAGTGGCGTCCTCCTCACCCGCGGAGGCGATCGCCCGCGGCCGGTTCTCACCGGACCCCGCGCGGTCGGCGCCGAGCCGTACTTCGGGCAGCTTGAACACCCGCGGCGTGACCAGCAGGTGCTGGCTGCGGGTGAACGTCCTGCTGGTCTCCACGAGCCCGAAGGGGTCCGCGACCGTCAGCATCAACGGCCCGACCTGGAACAGCCCGCGGACGTCGGACTTCACCGGGTAGGAGACCGTACGCCGCCAGTTGGGGCTGACGCGGTCGACCACGAACCGCGGCCGGTGTCCCAGTACATAAGGAATGCGGTCCTCCAGCAGCAACAGCCCGGCGGGCATCCGGCCCTGGTTGCTGAGGGCCAGCTCGACGGTCGCCTGGCTGCCCACCGAGACCTGGTCCGGCGTGAGGCTGCGCCGGACCTGCAGCCGCAGCCGGGTCCGGCCGACGACCAGTGCCGCGATGATCGGCAGGGCCACCAGCAGGATGCCGACCCGCAGCAGGTCCTTCTGGCCGAGCAGGAGCGCACACAACGAAGCGGTGATCCCGGCTGCGACGAATGCCCGTCCCCGGGTGGTCAGTCCGCGCAGTGCCTGCCGCATGTCTCAGTCCCGACGAGTGCGGGGCAGCGGCACCGAGGCCACCAGCCCGGAGATGATGTCGGCGGCGCTCCGCCCACCGAGGTGGGCCTCTGCGGCCGGCAGGACGCGGTGAGCCAGCACCGGTACGGCGAGCTCCTGGATGTCGTCCGGGAGCACGAACTCGCGCGAGTCCAGCGCCGCCGCGGCCCGGGCGGCCCGGATCAGGTGCAGCGTGGCTCGTGGGCTCGCGCCCAGCCGCAACTCCTGCGACCGTCTGGTGGCGCCGACCAGCGCCACGGCGTACTCCTTGACCGACTCGGACACGTGCACCGAGTGCACGGTCTTCACCAGGCGCAGGATCTCCTGCCCGTCGGTCACCGGCTGGAGATTATCGAGGGGCTCGTTGGCGGCGTGCCCGTCGAGCATCCGCAGCTCGGCGGCCGGCTCGGGGTACCCCATCGAGAGCCGGGCCATGAAGCGGTCGCGCTGGGCCTCGGGGAGGGGATAGGTGCCCTCCATCTCGATCGGGTTCTGCGTCGCGATCACCATGAACGGCGCCTCGAGCTGGTACGTCGTGGTGTCGACGGTGACCTGGCGCTCCTCCATCGACTCCAGCAGCGCGGCCTGCGTCTTCGGCGAGGCACGGTTGATCTCGTCACCGACGACGATGTTCGCGAACACCGCGCCCGGCTTGAACTCGAAGTCGCGGACCTCCTGGTTGAAGACCGACACGCCGGTGATGTCCGACGGCAGCAGGTCCGGCGTGAACTGGATCCGCCGGACAGTGCAGTCGATCGACCGGGCCAGCGCCTTCGCGAGCATCGTCTTACCGACGCCCGGCACGTCCTCGATCAGTAGATGTCCTTCGGCCAGCAGCACGGTCACGGCTACTTCGACCACGTCGGGTTTGCCCTCGATCACTGTCTCGATGGCTCGGCGGACCCGTCCCGCCACCTCTGTCAGCTCGTCGAAATCCATGGCCGAGCTGGTCGCGGTGGTGCTCACCCTTGGTCCTCCCCATTGGTTGATGGCCGACTCATTCTCACCTGGGTCCGGGGTCCGGCCTAGATCTCCGCGCGTTTCGTTACCAGTCGTTTCGGCGTTCATCGAAATGGCCCTCACCCGTTGTTGCTGATCTGTGACCTCCAGCGTACGGCGGAGCGAAACGGGGCGGATTTGGTTGACGGTGGGGCAAAGTGGAGTAAGGTGGAGCGCAGTGGTACTGAAATGGTAGACGACAAGCTCGACCTGAGTCGGAGGGTCCGCAACGGGGAGGTGGAGCGTGTTCCTCGGAACTCACTTCCCCAAGCTCGACGACAAGGGCCGGCTGTTCCTGCCGGCGAAGTTCCGCGACGAACTTGCGGAGGGTCTGGTGATCACGCGCGGACAGGAGCGGTCGCTGTTCGTGTGGCCTGAAGTGGAGTTCGTCCAACTGACAGAGCAGTTGAAGCAGGCCCCGATCACCAACAAGGGTGCGCGGGACTACCTGCGGATGTTGTTCGCCGGCGCCTCGAACGAGGTGCCGGACAAGCAGGGCCGGGTCACCATCCCGCCGATGCTGCGCGATTACGCCGGACTGGATCGCGATTGCGTCGTGATCGGGGCGATGAACAGGGTGGAGATCTGGAACACGGAGAACTGGAACAGGTACTCCGCGGAGCAGGAGCAGGCATTCGCCGACCTGTCCGAGGAGGTACTGCCCGGCATCTTCTAGAAGCTGCCCGCGAGCAGAGCCGGAGAGCGTCCGGTGAGATCACGGGTCCGACTTCCGACCTCCGGCCTTGGCGTCACTTCCCCGGCGCCAAGACGACAGGTACTTCCCCGGAAGGCGTACCCGCGATCTGACCGGACGACGCACCGCTCCACCGCGACGGACGCTCAGCCCGCCCAGCACCACCCGGCACCACCCGGCACCACCCGGCACCACCCGGCACCACCCAGCCGGATCCAGGCCCGCCGCACACCGGGCCCGGAACCGGTCACCAGCAGGACGCAGTGCAAGAGAACCCGCGGGGGCAGGGTCGCTCCCGCGGCGATAGAAGGGTCGAGATGGACGGTGCTGAGCGCGGTGCGAAGGGTTCGGTGGGCTGACGCCATGCCGACTCCCGAGCCCTCCTCGCGCCACGTCCCGGTGATGCTCGACCGCGTCGTTGCCCTCCTCGCTCCCGCCCTCGCGCACCCCGGTGCCGTCCTCGTCGACGCCACCCTGGGGCTCGGCGGTCACTCCGAGGCCTTCCTGCGGACCTGCCCGGAGGCCCACCTGGTCGGGCTCGACCGCGACCCCGAAGCACTCCGCCTGGCCGGCGAGCGCCTAGCGCCGTACGCCGAGCGCACCACATTCGTGCACGCCGTGTACGACGAGCTGCCGCAGGTGCTCGAGCGCCTGGACATCCCCGCGATCGACGGGATCCTCTTCGACCTCGGTGTTTCCTCCATGCAGCTGGACGAGGCGGACCGCGGCTTCGCCTACGCGCAGGACGCGCCGCTCGACATGCGGATGGACAGCACCGCCCCGACCACGGCCGCGGACATCCTGAACACCTACAGCGCGGCCGACCTGGCCCGGATCCTGTTCCAGTACGGCGAGGAGAAGTTCTCCCGGCGGATCGCGGACCGGATCGTCAAGGCGCGCGAGACCGAGCCGTTCACCAACAGCGCCCGGCTGTCCGAGCTGGTCCGCGACGCGATCCCGCAGGCGGCCCGCCGGACCGGGGGGCACCCGGCCAAGCGGACCTTCCAAGCGCTGCGGATCGAGGTCAACGGCGAGCTCGAGGTACTGCGGCGCGCGCTGCCCTCGGCCGTCGCGGCGCTCGCGCTGCACGGCCGGATCGTGGTGATGAGCTACCACTCGCTGGAGGACCGGATCGCCAAGCAGACGTTGGCGGCCGGCACCAAGTCCGACGTGCCCGATGACCTGCCGGTGATTCCGGCCGGTCACGAGCCCTACCTCAAGCTGCTGACCCGTGGAGCCGAGCGGCCCACCGAGGAAGAGCTCGCGGAGAACCCGCGCTCCGCCTCGGTCCGGGTGCGGGCGGCCGAACGCGTTCGCGAGAAGGGCTTGGTGGCCTGATGAGCACAGTGTTCAGCCCGTCCAAGGCGCGGGTCACGCCGGCGCCGGCCGCGAAGGCGGAGCCGAAGCTCAGGGTGGTCTACGGCGCGCCGTTCCGGCCGCCGCGGATGCCGTTCGTCATCTTCGTGCTGTCGCTGCTCGCGGCCGGCCTGGTCGGCCTGCTGCTGCTCAACACCGAGCTGCAGCGCGGCACGTTCCAGGTGACCAGCCTGAACCAGCAGGCGGACCAGTTGCGCGACCAGCAGGAGCAGCTGGAGCGCCAGGTCCGCACGCTCGAGTCGCCGCAGAACCTGGCCGATCGCGCCCTGAAGATGGGCATGGTGCCGAACCCGAACCCGGTCTTCCTGCGGCTGTCCGACGGGCAGGTGCTCGGTGTTCCCGCCGAGGGCAAGGCCGGCACCGGTACGGCGATGTTCGGCCCGGGGACGCCGACCGGCGCGACTCCGTCCACACCGGTGGTCCCGAAGCCGCCGGCCGTCACGCCCAAGCCGCCCGCCACCGGCACCACGAAACCGCCCGCGGGCAACACCACCACGCCCAACACTGGGACCGCCAACCGCGCGAACAAGCCACCGGCCAGTACCACCACCAAGCCGCCGGCCAACACCACGACGAAGCCGCCGGCGACCAAGCCGCCCGCGACACCAGGCGCACCATCGGGAACGACGACATCAGGCACCACGACAGGGGCACGCGCCAACACAGCGACCGGGGGCTGATCGGATGACGGAGCGACGGGGCAACGAGCCGCCACGCAGACGTGGCGGTGATCCGGAGCGGGGCGACCCGCTGCGGCGGGCCTCCCCTCGCCGTCCGGCCGCTACGGAGAGCGGGCGCTCCAATGCGCAGCGTCCCGGTCGCACCGGCGAACCTGCAAAGGGGGAGCCGCGGAGGCGCACCGGGGAGCCGCGCGGGGAAGCACCCCGCGTCCCCCGGAAGGCGGCCGATGGTACGGCAGCCCCCAGGAAGACAGCACCGCGTGCTGACGGACCGCGCAAGGCCACGGGAGAGCCTCGCAAGTCCGCAAGCCGCGCAGGTGAGCCCCGCAGGAACCCGAACGGCCCTCGCAAGACGGCCGCCTCACGCGACGCAGCCGACCCGCGCAAGACAGCCGCACGCCGGCCGTCCGCTGCCGACCCACGGAAGATCGCCGCCCCGCGAAAGACCGCCGACCCGCGGAAGTCTGCCGACTCGAGGAAGGCTGCTGACCCACGGAAGACTGCGGCCCCGAGGAAGGCCGCGGATCCGAGGAAGGCCGCCGCCCCGAGGAAGGCCGCGGCGAAGAAGGCCGCTCCGGGACGCCCACGGAAGGTCGCGGCTGTTGCGGCAGGCAACGGCCGCGCCGCGCCGCGCCGTACCGGGGGGCAGCCGCCCAGGAAGCGTCCGCCGCAGAACAGGCGGCCCCCGCGCGAGCCGAGGCCGAAGCGTCCGCCGCGGACGCTGAAGCTCGGTCGTCCCGCGCTGCGGCTGCGGGTGACCTTCGGCGTGATGGCGTTCGTGCTGTCGCTGTTCGCGGGCCGGCTGATCCTGCTGCAGGGTGTCGACCCCGACTCGTACGCGCTGGCGGCGACGAAGGAGAACACCAAGCCCTTCGTGCTGCACGCGTCCCGTGGCGCGATCCTGGACCGCAACGGCGTACCGCTGTCGGTGTCGGAGGACGCGGTGGCGATCACCGCCGACCCGACCCAGACGACCGCGGCCGCTCCTCAGTTGGCGTCGCTGCTGGCGGGCAAGATCGCCGGTACGTCGTACCCCAAGCTGCTGGCCGACCTGACCCGCAAGGGCCGCTACGTGCTGCTCGCGCACCAGGTCAGCCCGCAGACGTGGAACCAGATCGAGGCCGAGCTCAAGGCCCGCAACGTCAAGATCAACGAGGCGAACCAGGGTCTGCCGAAGGAGCAGAAGGCGCCGCTGCTGGCCGGCCTCTACACCGAGTCCGACCCGATCCGCAGCCACCCGAACGGCACCATCGCCGCGAACGTGGTCGGCATCGTCGGTGCCGAGGGCAAGGGTCTGGCCGGGCTCGAGTACGGCCTGAACGACAAGCTGTCCGGACAGGACGGCAAGGCGATGTACGAGGTGGATGCCAAGGGCAACAAAATCCCGAACGCCGACCACACCGTCGAGGAGCCGAAGCCGGGCGTCACCGCGCAGCTCACCCTGGACGCCGACCTGCAGTGGTTCGCGGAGAAGCGGATCGAGCAGGCGGTCAAGCAGTACAAGGCGGCGTCCGGCACGGTGGTCACCATGGACGTCAAGTCCGGTGAGGTGCTCGCGATGGCCAACTACCCGACCTACGACCCGAACAAGCCGGTCAAGGCAGGGGCGCTGAAGAACCCCGCGCTCGAGCAGGTCTACGAGCCGGGCAGCGTGCAGAAGGTGGTCACGATGGCCGCGCTGGCCGACGCCGGCAAGATCTCGCTGGACACCAAGCTCAAGGTGCCCGGCAGCATCTCCGTGCAGCGGCGGACGATCCGGGACCACTTCGACCACGGCACGCTGAACCTCACCATCGCCGGCGTGATCGCCAAGTCGTCGAACGTCGGCACCATCATCGCGTCGCAGCAGATGCGGATCCCGGAGTTCGTGCACTACCTGAAGGATTTCGGCTTCGGCGAGCCGACCGGGCTGAACTTCCCCGGCGAGAGCCGCGGCCTGATGCCCCCGGGTGACGAGTGGACCGAACTGACCCGGTCGAACGTGGCGTTCGGCCAGGGCCTGTCCGCGAACGCGGTACAGATGACGGCCGCCGTTAACGCGGTCGCCAACGGTGGGGTCTACATGCCGCCCAAGCTGGTGAAGAACTACGTCGACGGCAACGGCACCACGATCCCGAACCCGGCCGCGCCGCCGCGCCGGGTGGTCAGCGACTCCGCGGCCAAGCAGGTCTCGATGATGATGGAGGCCGTCACCGCCAAGGGCGGTACGGCGACCAAGGCCGCGATCGACGGCTACCGCGTGGCCGGCAAGACCGGTACTGCGCAGGAAGTGGACTCGGCCTGCGGCTGCTACCGCAAGTGGGCGACTTCTTTCGCCGGATTCGCTCCGGCCGACAACCCGCGCTTCGTTACGTACGTCGTACTGCAGAACCCGACGAACGGGCGCAGCGGTGGTGGTCAAGGAGGCCCGGTGTTCCGCGATGTGATGAGTTACGCCTTGCAGAAGTACGTCGTCCCGCCGACCGGTGCGAAGCAGCCCGTCGTGCCGCTGACCTGGTGACGCTGGGTCAGGTAGGTATGACAAGGCCCGGAGCGGTAGCCTCTGGGCCCGTGTCCACCCCAACCGCCGCAGGCGGAGCCGTTGCGGCGATCAGGCCTCAGCGGACCGTACCTGTCGGCCTTGCCGAGCTAGCCCGAACCGCCGGAGCCCACGCCCCGACGGGCATCTCTGACGTCTCAGTGACCGGCGTGTCGCTCGACTCCCGCTCGATCCTGCCGGGAGACCTGTACGCCGCGCTGCCGGGCGCGATCACGCACGGAGCGGGCTTCTCCGCCAACGCGCACGCCGCGGGAGCGGTCGCCATCCTCACCGACCCGACCGGCGAGGAGCGGGCACGAGCCACCGGCCTGCCCGTGCTGGTCGTGGCCAAGCCACGCGAGGTGCTCGGCGCGGTCGCCTCGAAGATCTACGGCGAGCCGACGAAGGAACTGCGCCTGCTGGGCGTCACCGGCACCAACGGCAAGACCACCACCAGTTACCTGCTCGACTCGGTACTGCGGAACGTCGGCCGGACCGCGCTGATCGGCACGATCGAGACGCGGATCGGCGACGAGGTGGTGAAGAGTGTCCGGACCACGCCGGAAGCCACCGATCTGCAGGCGTTGTTCGCGGTGATGCGGGAGAAGGCCGTCGCCTCCTGCGCGATGGAGGTGTCCAGCCACGCGCTGGCGATGGGCCGGGTGGACGGCGCGCGCTTCGCGGTGGCCGGGTTCACCAACCTGACCCAGGACCACCTGGACTTCCACAAGACCTTCGAGGAGTACTTCGCCGCCAAGGCGTCGCTGTTCACTCCCGAGCGGTGCGACCTGGCCGTCGTGAACATCGACGACGAGTACGGCCGCCGTCTCGCCAACCAGACGGTGGTTCCGCTCGTCACGGTGTCGACCATCGGTGACGCCGACTGGACCGTCAGCGGGACACACCAGTCGGAGCACGGCAGCGCCGTCCTCGACATCCAGGGGCCGTCGGGGTCACTGACCGTCGAGATCGGGCTGCCCGGCGACTTCAACGTGGCGAACGCGCTGCTGGCGGTGGCGATGCTGCGGCAGCTCGACGTACCGGCCGACGCGATCGCCGCGGGGCTGCAGCACGCGGCGGTGCCGGGGCGGATGGAGACCTTCTCCCGCGCCGACGGCCTGTCCGTGATCGTCGACTACGCCCACACGCCGGACGCCGTCGAGTTGGCGCTCGTCGCCGCACGGACGGCGACCAAGGGCCGGTTGTTCGCGGTGGTGGGCTGCGGCGGAGACCGTGATCCGGGCAAGCGGCCCGCGATGGGTGCCGCGGCGGCCCGGGCGGCGGATGTGGTGATCGTGACCGACGACAACCCGCGTAGCGAGGACCCGGCGGCGATCCGCGCCGCGGCGATCGACGGCGCGCGGGCGGCGGTGCCGGACGTGGATCTGCGCGAAGTGGGCGACCGCCGGCAGGCGATCGCCGCCGCGATCGAGCTGGCCGGCCCGGGAGACACCGTGGTGGTGCTCGGCAAGGGCCACGAGACAGGACAGGACGTCGGCGGCGTGATCCACCCGTTCGACGACCGCGAGACCGTGCGCCAGTTGATGGCGGCGACCCAGGAGACAGCACTGTGATCCCACTCAGTTGCGGCCAGCTCGCCGAAGCGGTGGGCGGTGAGCTCGCCGGCGTCGATCCGGCGGCAGTCGTCGACGCCGCTGTGGTGATCGACTCCCGCAAGATCGAGCCGGGCGGCCTGTTCGTCGCGCTTCCGGGCGAGCATGTCGACGGGCACGACTACGTGGCCGCCGTGGCCGAGGCCGGTGCGACCGCTTCGATCACCGCGCGGCCGATCGATGGCAGCCCGTGCATCGTGGTGGGCGACGTGCAAACCGCGCTCGGCGACCTGGCGAAGTACGTGATCGGCCGCCTGCCGGACCTGACCGTGATCGGGCTGACCGGATCGCAGGGCAAGACCAGCACCAAGGATCTGATCGCTCAGCTGCTCCAGCCGTACGGCCAGACGGTCGCGCCGGTCGGATCGTTCAACAACGAGCTCGGCCACCCGCTGACCGCGCTGCAGGCGGACGAGAACACCCGGTACCTGGTCGCGGAGATGGGCGCCCGGCACGTCGGCGACATCACCTACCTGTGCCGGATCACTCCGCCGAAGGTCGGCCTGGTGCTCAATGTGGGCCACTCGCACATCGGCGAGTTCGGCAGCCAGGACGCGATCGCCGTCGCCAAGGGCGAGCTGATCGAGGCGGTCGTGCCCGGTGGGACCGCGGTACTGAACGCCGATGACCCCCGGGTCGCCGCGATGGCGAGCCGGACCGAGCAGACGGTGATGACCTTCGGCGAGGCGCCCGCGGCCGACGTACGAGCGGGTGAGCCGAAGCTGGACGGCGACGGGCGAGCGGCCTTCACGCTGCAGCTCGACGGGGAGCAGCACCTCGTTCAGCTGCAGCTGGTCGGCGAGCACCACGTGGCGAACGCGCTCGCCGCCGCGACCGTGGCGCGGGCGCTGGGCCTCACCCCGCAGCAGATCGCCGACGGCCTCAACGCCGCCACCCTGGTGTCCAGCGCGCGGATGGAGGTCACCCGGCGGTCCGACGACGTGACTGTGATCAACGACGCCTACAACGCGAATCCGGACTCGGTTCGGGCCGCGCTCAAGTCGCTGGTCGCCATCGGCCGGAGCCGGGGCGCCCGGACCTGGGCCGTTCTCGGCGAGATGCTCGAACTCGGCGAGACCAGCAGGGAGGAGCACGACGCGGTGGGCCGACTGGCCGTCCGGCTGGATGTGAACCGCCTGGTCGCGGTCGGCGAGGGAGCCCGGCCGATCCACCTGGGCGCGTCGCTGGAAGGATCCTGGGGCAACGAGTCAGCCTTCGTGGAGACCATCGACGACGCGCTGCGACTGCTCCGCGCGGAACTGCGGCCCGGAGACCTGGTCCTGGTGAAGTCGTCGAAGGCGGCCGGCCTGAGACGGCTGGCTGACGCCCTGCTCGAGGAGGACTCGCAGTGATCTCCATCCTGCTCGCGGGCGCGGTGTCGATGGCGCTCACGCTGCTCGGCACGCGCTTGGCGATCAACCTGCTGGCCAGGCGCGGCTACGGCCAGCTGATCCGCGACGACGGACCGACCTCGCACCACACCAAGCGCGGCACGCCCACGATGGGCGGCGCGGTGTTCATCATCGCGGCCATCGTCGGGTACTTCGCGGCGAAGCTGTTCACGATGACCCCGCCGAGCGCCTCGGCGCTGCTGGTGTTGTTCCTGTTCGCGGGGATGGGAGCGGTCGGCTTCCTGGACGACTTCATCAAGATCGTCCGGCAGCGCAGCCTCGGCCTGCGCAGCAAGGCGAAGCTGGCCGGCCAGACGGTGGTCGCGGTCGCGTTCGCTGTTCTGGCGCTGCAGTTCCCGGACGACCGCGGTCAGAGCCCGGCCTCGCCGTTCATCTCGTTCATCCGCGACATCCCGTGGCTGCACCTGGCGCCGGTGCTCGTGGTGATCTGGATCCTGCTGCTGATCGCCGGTATGTCGAACGGCGTCAACCTGGCCGACGGTCTGGACGGCCTGGCCACGGGTGCCTCGATGATGGTGTTCGGCGCCTACACGCTGATCTGCATCTGGCAGTTCAACCAGAGCTGCGCGACGGCACCGGGCTCCAAGTGTTACGAAGTACGAGATCCGCACGACCTCGCCGTCGTGGCGGCGGCGCTGACCGGCGCGCTGTTCGGCTTCCTGTGGTGGAACGCGTCGCCGGCCAAGATCTTCATGGGCGACACGGGTTCGCTGTCGCTCGGCGGCGCGGTGGCCGGCTTCGGCGTGATGACCCGGACCGAGCTGCTGGTCCTGCTGCTCGGCGGCCTGTTCGTCATCATCACCGCCTCGGTGATCCTGCAGGTCGGGTGGTTCAAGATCACCAAGCACACCTCCGGCGTGGGCAAACGGCTGTTCCGGATGGCGCCCCTGCAGCACCACTTCGAGATGCTCGGCTGGGAACAGGTCAACGTGGTGATCCGGTTCTGGATCATCTCCGGCCTGTGCGTCGCCACCGGGCTCGGCTTGTTCTACGCGGAATGGGTGGCCGGATGACAGACCTGCAGGACCGGAACGGCAAGGGCTGGGCGACCACCCGGTTCGTCGTCCTCGGCTTCGGTACGGCGGGCTACGCGTGCGCGGACTCGCTGCTGCAAGTGGGCGCGGAGTACGTCACGGTCCTCGACGACCGGGACAACGAGGCGCTGCGCGAGAAGGCGCAGATCCTCGAGACCCTCGGCGCGACCATCACGCTGGGCCCGGGCAGCACCGCCGAGCTGCCGGCCGACGTGGACGTGGTGGTCACCTCGCCGGGCATCCCGCCGCACGCCCCGCTGCTGGCAGCCGCGGCTGAGCGGGACCTCCCGATCTGGAGCGAGATCGAGTTGGCCTGGCGGCTCCGTGATCCCGCCAACGCCGCCCCTTGGCTGTGCGTCACCGGGACCAACGGCAAGACCACCACGGTCCAGATGCTTACGTCGATCCTGACCGCGGCCGGCAAGCGGGCGGTTGCCGCCGGCAACGTCGGGCTGCCGCTGCTCGAGGTGGTGATGGACCCCCAGCCGTACGACGTGATCGCGGTCGAGCTGTCCAGCTACCAGCTGCACTTCACGCACTCGATGTCCGCGCACTCCGCGGCCGTGCTGAACCTCGCGCCGGATCACGTCGACTGGCACGGTTCGATGGATGCCTATGCCAAGGACAAGGGCCGGATCTACCAGAACTGCCAGGTGGCCTGCGTCTACAACGTGGCCGACCCGGCGACCGAGCAACTGGTGATGGACGCCGACGTGATCGAGGGCTGCCGGGCGATCGGCTTCACCCTCGGCACGCCCGCCATCTCGATGGTCGGCCTGGTGGACGAGCTCCTCGTCGATCGCGCGTTCGTCGAGCAGCGGGCCTCCTCCGCCCTCGAGCTGGCCACCATCGAGGACATCACCCCGCCTGCCCCGCACAACGTGGCGAACGCGCTCGCGGCAGCCGCCCTGGCCCGGGCGTACGGCGTACCGGCGTCGGCGGTGCGGGAAGGGCTGCGGGCGTTCCGGCCCGACGCGCACCGGATCGCGCACGTGGCCGAAGTTGCCGGGGTCAACTATGTCGACGACTCGAAGGCGACCAATCCGCATGCGGCGCAGGCTTCGCTGCTCGCCTACGAGCACGTCGTCTGGATCGCCGGCGGGCAGGCGAAGGGTGCCACCTTCGACGAACTGGTGACCGCGGCGAAGGACCGGTTGCGGGGTGTCGTGCTGCTCGGCCAGGACAAGCAGGTGATCGCCGAAGCACTTGCCCGACACGCGCCGGATGTGCCGGTGATCATCGTGGCGGCAACCGACACTGGAGCCATGGAGATCGTGGTGGGGGAGGCGACGAAGCTGGCTCGGGTGGGTGACACCGTGCTGCTCGCGCCCGGCTGCGCATCCTGGGACATGTTCGCCAACTATGGAGCCCGCGGAGACGCCTTCGCGCAAGCCGTACACCGGCTGGGCGACCACTGATCCGGAGGTGATCGCATGACGACGATCACGGATCAGCCGAACACCGGTCAGTCGAAGGACCGGCCGGGCTCGAGCACCGAGCGCCCCTGGCTGGCAGCGATCCGGGACGTGCTGGACCGCCCGCTGACGTCGTACCACATCCTGCTCGGCGCGACCGGTCTGCTGCTGGTGCTCGGGCTGCTGATGGTGCTGTCCGCGTCGAGCGTGCTGTCGCTGCGCGCCAACGGCAACAGCTACACGATCTTCTACCGCCAGCTGATCTGGGTCGGCGTCGGCCTGCCGATGGCCTACGTCGCCTCCAGGATGACGCCGCGGCACTTCCGGATGCTCGCATACGTCGCGCTGCTGGGGTCGGTGTTCCTGCTCGTCCTCACCTACGTGCCGGGACTCGGCGTCGGCGTGAAGGGCAACACGAACTGGCTGAACCTCGGCGGTCCGCTGCAGATCCAGCCGAGCGAGTTCGCCAAGCTGGCGCTGGTGATGTGGTGCGCGGACCTCTACGCCCGCAAGCAGAAGCTGCTGACCCAGTGGAAGCACCTGCTGGTGCCGATGGTGCCGGTCTGCGGCCTGGTGATCGCGCTGATCGTCGGCCAGCACGACCTCGGCACCGCGCTGGTGCTGATGGCCGTGATGATCGGGATGATCTGGGTGGTCGGCGCGCCGACCCGGCTGTTCGTCGCCACCATCGTGGTGGTCGGCACGATCGCCGCGTACTTCGTCAGCACGGCGCAGCACCGGATGGACCGGCTGATGAACTTCACCAACCCGCTGTCCGACCCGGCCGGCGTGGGCTGGCAGGCGTACCACTCGTTCTACGCGCTCTCCACCGGTGGCTGGTGGGGCGTGGGGATCGGCAACAGCCGGCAGAAGTGGGGCAACCTGCCCGAGGCGCACACCGACTTCATCTTCTCGGTGATCGGTGAGGAGCTCGGCCTGATCGGCTCGCTCACCGTGCTCGCGCTGTTCCTCACCCTGGCCTACGTCGGGGTCCGGATCGCGACCCGGAACACGGACCCGTTCGTCCGCTACGCGAGTGCCGGAATCACCGTCTGGCTGATGGCCCAGACGCTGGTCAACCTCGGCGCCGTGATCGGACTGCTACCCATCGTGGGTATCCCGCTGCCGCTCTTGTCGTACGGTGGGTCCGCACTGCTGCCGACGCTGATCGCGATCGGCATGCTGCTGTCCTTCGCGAAGGCGGAGCCCGGCGCGCAGGCCGCCCTGAAGGAGACCCGGCGGCCTCGGTTCGGGTGGATGTCTTCGTGGCGCACACCTGGCCGAACCGGCCGTGAGAACACGCGGGAGCGTTGAAAGCTGTGCCCAGCATCGTCCTGGCCGGCGGCGGTAGCGCCGGCCATACCTCACCCCTGATCGCCACCGCCGACGCCCTGCGCCGGATCGACCCGACGGTCGAGATCCTCGCTCTCGGTACCGAGCGCGGTCTCGAGACCCGCGTGGTCCCCGAGGCCGGGTACCGGCTGGAGCTGATCCCGCCCGTCCCGCTGCCGCGCAAGCCGACGCCCGCGCTGTTCGCGGTACCGGGCAGGATGCTCGGCTCGGTGAACGCCGCCCGCAAGGTGCTGGACGAGGCCAAGGCCGACGTCCTGGTCGGTTTCGGCGGCTACGTCTCGACCCCGGCGTACGTCGCCGCGTGGCGCCGCAAGACGCCGATCGTCGTGCACGAGGGCAACGCCGTACCGGGCATCGCGAACAAGTTCGCCGCCCGCTACTGCACCCAGAACGTCATCACCTCCTTCCCCGGCACGGACCTGCCCCACGCCCAGTACGTCGGGCTGCCGATCCGCCGGGCCATCTCCACGCTGGACCGGGCGGCTCTGCGGGCCGAGGCCAGGCAGTTCTTCGGGCTGGACCCGGACGCGCCGACCCTGTTCATCACGGGTGGTTCGCAGGGCGCGCAGCGGCTGAACGAGGCGTTCGCCGGCGCGGCCGGCGATCTGCAGGCCGCCGGGATCCAGGTGCTGCACGCGATCGGGCCGAAGAACTCGCTCGAGGTCGCGCAGGGCGGCCCGTACCCGTACAGGGTGCTGTCCTACGTTGACCGGATGGACTACGCCTACGCCGCCGCCGACCTGGTGGTGTGCAGGGCGGGGTCGAACACGGTCACCGAGGTGTCGGGCGTCGGACTGCCGGCCATCTACGTTCCGTTGCCGCACGGTAACGGTGAGCAGGTGCTGAACGCCAAGCCAGTGGTCGATGCGGGCGGCGGGCTGGTCGTCGACAACGCCGCGGTGACGCCGGACTGGGTTCGCGCGACGGTTCCGCAACTTCTGCACGACCGCGGGCGTCTGACAGCCATGTCCACCGCAGCCCAGGGCGTGATCCGCACCGACGCCGACGACCGGTTGGCGCGCATCATCCTCGATGTGGTGAGGTCTGCTTCGTGATCGTCACCGCACCTGACACGAATCTGCCCGCGGAGAAGCTGGGCAAGGTCCACTTCATCGGTATCGGCGGCGCCGGGATGTCGGGCATCGCCCGGATCATGGCCGCCCGCGGGATCGAGGTCTCCGGCTCGGACGCCAAGGACGGCAGGGTGCTCGCCGCGCTCCGCGCCCTCGGCGCGACCTGCTGGGTCGGTCATGCCGCGGAGCACGTCGCCGAGGCGGACACCGTCGTCGTCTCGACCGCGATCCGGGAGACCAATCCTGAGGTGGTTGCCGCCCGCGAGGCCGGCATCCCGATCCTGCCCCGGGCCGCCGCGCTCGCGTCGGTGATGGTCGGCCGGCGGACGATCGCCGTGGCCGGTACGCACGGCAAGACCACCACCACCTCGATGCTGACCGTCGCGCTGCAGCACTGCGCCGCCGACCCGTCGTACGCGATCGGTGGCAACCTGAACGAGTCAGGCTCGAACGCGCACGACGGCAGCGGCGACTTGTTCGTGGCCGAGGCCGACGAGTCCGACCGTTCCTTCCTGACCTACAGCCCCGAGGTGTCGATCGTCACGTCGGTGGAGCCGGACCACCTGGACAACTACGGCGACGAGGCCAGCTACCGGCTCGCGTTCGAGCAGTTCTGCGACCGGGTCATCCCCGGCGGGTTCATGGTGATCTGCTTCGACGACCCGGGCGCGCGCCGGCTGGCCGAGTTCGCCCGCGCCCGCGGCATCGACGTCCGCACGTACGGCGAGTCGGCGGACGCGGACACCCGGGTCACCGAGATCACCGCGACCGGGGCGACCCAGTCGTTCGTGCCGGTGTTCCACGGCCGCAAGCTTCCGGTGGTCAACCTGCAGCAGGCGGGCAAGCACAACGCATTGAACGCGGCGGCCGCCCTCACCGTCGGACTCGGCCTGGGCTTCTCCGCGGCCGACCTGGCCGAGGGCCTCGCGTCCTTCACCGGGACCGGCCGGCGGTTCGAGTTCAAGGGCCTGGAGGACGGCGTCCGGGTCTTCGACTCCTACGCGCACCACCCGACCGAGCTTGCCGTCGACCTGACGGCGGCCCGCACGGTGGCGGGCGAGGGCCGCGTGATCGCGTGCTTCCAGCCGCACCTGTTCAGCCGCACCAGGATCTTCGCGACCCAGTTCTCCGAGGCTCTCGCGCTCGCCGACGAGGTCGTGGTGATGGACATCTTCGCGGCCCGGGAAGACCCCGAGCCGGGCGTCACCGGTGCGCTGATCGCGAACCACGTGCCGCTCAAGCCGGACCAGGTTCGGTTCGAGCCGTCCTGGTCCGCTGTACCGCGGCTGGTCGCGGACATCGCCGAGCCGGGCGACCTGGTGGTCACCCTCGGTGCGGGCGACGTGACGCTGATCGGGCCCGAGGTGGTCGGCCTGCTGGCCGAGCGGGCGGCTGCCCAGGCGGCGGCCGCGGAGTGAGCCGGTGGTGAGCGGGGGATGAGCCAGAGCACTGACCTGGCCCGGGCACAGCAGCGGTTCGCGCGCCGGCAGCGGTTGGTGCGATGGCGCGGCTGGCTGCCCTGGACGGTCGGCGGCCTGGTCGTGGTGCTCGGCGGAATCACCGTCTGGTTGTTCTACTTCTCGTCCGTGTTCGCCGTCTCCGGGGTGAAGGTGTCCGGCGCCGATACGGTGCCGGTGGCAACGATCACCCAGGTGGCCGAGGCGCCGACCGGAACGCCGCTGGTGAAGGTCGACCTGGCCGCGATCGCCGAGCGGGTGCGGACCATCCAGGCGGTGGCGGACGCGCAGGTCACCCGGGCCTGGCCGAACCAGCTGAAGATCGTGGTGACCGAGAGGGTGCCGGTCGTGGTGGTGACGGACGGCAGCAACTTCGAGCTGGTCGACGCCACCGGGGTCGCGTTCAAGACCGTGCCGGCCAGGCCGGAGGGACTGCCCGAGGCCCTGGTGGTCGGCAGCCGGCGCGACGTCACGATCCGCTCGGTGGTGACGGTCTCGGCCGCGCTGCCGGTGAAGCTGCGGTCGGAGGTGGAGTCGATCTCGGCCGCCTCGCCGGATTCGATCACCCTCAACCTCGGCTCCACGGTGAAGGTCGTCTGGGGCAGCTCCGATGACAGCGCGCGCAAGGCCGAAGTACTGAGCGTGCTGATGCGCCGGGAGGCGAAGGTCTACGACGTGTCGGCGCCCGATCTTCCTGTCACCAAAGGCGAAAAGAAGTGACTGCCGACACAACGGCACTCATCGTGGGACCGGCGGCGAGGCGCGTGGACATTGCCGGATCGGGTCCCGTAGCGTTCGAATCAATCTACCGTTGAGATAACTCTAACCATCCACTTGAGGTTCAGGCTTTTCCGGCTGCCGGACAACGGGGATCGGTGTACGGAAGGGTCCGAGGCAGGCGCAGCTCGGACGGCCAACCGGCCATAACGGGAACAGAACGAGGCGAGAGGCGCGGACGTGGCGGCACCGCAGAACTATTTGGCACTCATCAAGGTCGTCGGCATCGGCGGAGGCGGCGTCAACGCCGTGAACCGGATGATCGAGCACGGTCTGAAGGGCGTTGAGTTCATCGCCATCAACACGGACGCGCAGGCTCTGTTGATGAGCGACGCGGACGTCAAGCTCGACATCGGCCGCGAGGAGACCCGCGGACTCGGCGCCGGTGCGAACCCCGCCATCGGCCAGAAGGCCGCCGAGGACCACGCGGAGGAGATCGAGGAGGCGCTCAAGGGCGCCGACATGGTCTTCGTCACCGCGGGCGAGGGCGGCGGCACCGGCACCGGTGGCGCGCCGGTGGTGTCCCGCATCGCGCGCTCCCTCGGAGCGCTGACGATCGGTGTGGTGACCCGGCCGTTCTCGTTCGAGGGCAAGCGCCGGGCGACCCAGGCGGAGGACGGTATCGCCGCCCTCCGTGAAGAGGTCGACACCCTGATCGTCATCCCGAACGACCGCCTGCTGACGATCTCCGACCGCGCCGTCTCCGTTCTGGACGCCTTCAAGCAGGCCGACCAGGTGCTGCTGCAGGGTGTTTCCGGCATCACCGACCTGATCACCACCCCCGGCCTGATCAACGTGGACTTCGCCGACGTGAAGGCGGTCATGTCCAACGCCGGCTCCGCGCTGATGGGTATCGGCTCGTCCCGGGGTGAGGACCGCGCGGTCGCGGCTGCCGAGGCGGCCATCTCCTCGCCGTTGCTGGAGGCAAGCATCGAGGGCGCGCACGGCGTGTTGCTGTCGATCGCGGGCGGCTCCGACCTCGGCCTGTTCGAGATCAACGAGGCGGCCCAGCTCGTCTCGGAGTCCGCGCACACCGACGCGAACATCATCTTCGGCGCGGTCATCGACGACGCCCTCGGTGACGAGGTGCGGGTGACGGTGATCGCGGCCGGCTTCGACGGCGGGATGCCGAAGCGCCGCGAGCAGGCGATGAACAGCGCCCGTCCGCAGAGTCGCCTGCCCGCCGCCGGTGGTGACGTGGCTACCCAGGGGGTGCCGCGCTCGACCCCGGCCGAGGCTGAGGCAACCACCCCACCCGATCAGCAGGCGCCCAGCCAGCCGCCGCCGTACGGCACGCCGCCGACCGCGAGCCAGGCCGGCGCACAGCCGCAAGGTGGGCAGCCCGACGCCGGCTCGGCCACGCAACAGTCTTACCAGCCGCCGGCCGGTACGCCGGTGACGGACGACACGGTTCCGGTGCCGAACACGGATCAGAACCGCGGGACCACCCACTCGGCTCGTCCGCAGGCGGGCGAGCCGGTCCGGACCGCGCAGCCGCAGTCCAACCAGCCGCCGGTCCCGCACCCGCCGACCCCGACGCCGTCGGCACCGACGCAGCACACCTGGCCGACCACGGGCCCGTCGAACTCGCCGTCGTCGCAGCCGGCCCCGCAGCGTCAGCCGCGCAAGCCCGACAACGATGACGACGACCTGGACATCCCCGACTTCCTGAAGTAGTTCCGGCTGAAGTAGTTCCGGCCTCCCGGGTGACCGGGAGGTAATTCGGGAGACGCCTGGTCCTGGCGGTGCTTCACTGACCGCCATGCGCACAGACGAGATCAAGGCAGTCATCGATCAGGTCGCGGCCTTGATCCGCGAGCACTATGTGTTTCCCGACGTCGGCCAGGCGGTGGCCGACAGGTTGATCGCCGCCCAGGTGGCCGGCCGGTACGACGAGGTCACCGAGCCGGTACGGCTCGCCGAGCAGGTGACGGCCGATCTCCAGGTGGGTAACGGGGACAAGCATCTGCGCCTGATCCACCACATCGACGAACTGTTCGAAGAGGACGAGGACCCGGTCGCCGAGGAAGCCGCCTGGGTCCGCCATGTCGAGTTGACCGCCGCCGGGATGGCCCGGGCCGAACGTCTGGCCGGAAATATCGGCGTGCTGGCGATCAAGCCGACGCTGTACGACCCGAAGTACGCCGGTGCCGCGCTGGCCGGAGCCATGACGCTGCTGTGGGGCACCGACGCGCTGCTGCTGGATCTGCGCGGATGCCGCGGTGGATCGCCGGAGATGGTCGCGCTGGTGTGCAGCTATCTCTTGGACGGCGAACCGGTGCACTTGAACGACCTGGTCACGCCGTCCACCGGAGCGGTCCGGCAGCACTGGACGGTTCCGGTGAGTGGGCCCCGCTTCGGCGGCACCAAGCCGATCTGGGTGCTTACCAGCTCGACCACGTTCTCCGGCGCCGAGGAGTTGACCTACAACCTTCAGCAGTTGGGTCGTGCGGTGGTGGTCGGCGAGCGCACCCGGGGCGGCGCTCACCCGCGCGAGGGTTTCACCGTCCACCCGCACCTGGAGGCGTCTGTGCCGATCCAGCGCGCGCTCAATCCGATCTCCGGAACGAACTGGGAAGGAGTCGGCATCTCTCCCGAGGTCGAGGTGGACGCTGAGTCCGCCTTCGCAGAGGCGTATCGACGGGCGCTCGAGCACGTGATCGCACTACCGGCAGCCCCCGGCCGCCGCGAGGTCACCGACGAAGCGCGGGCGGCCGCAGGACTGGTTGCCGTCGCTGGATAACCTTCGGGTGTGTTCGGCTACGACGAGGTTCTCGATGGTGTCCGCTTCGCCTTCACCGATCGCTACGGGGGAGCCAGCAAATCGCCGTACGGCGAGCTGAATCTGGGCAGTGCCGCGGGGGACGAGGCGGACGCGATCGCGGAGAACTTCCGCCGGTTGGCCGGCGCCTTCGAGGTCGACCCGACGGCGGTGATCCGGGTCAGTCAGGTGCATGGACGCGATGTCCACGTCGTCCGGCCCGGCGACGAGCTCCCGGTCCAGCCGAACCCGATCGCCGACGCGCTGGTGACCACCCGGACCGATGTGGTTCTCTGCGTCCGCGCGGCCGACTGCCTGCCGGTACTGCTCGCCGACCGCGTCAACGGAGTCATCGGCGCCGCCCACTCCGGCCGCCGCGGCCTGTACTTCGGTGTCGTCCCGGCGACGGTGGAAGCGATGCGGGCGCTCGGGGCCGAGCAGGTCACCGCCGTGCTCGGGCCGTACGCCTGCGGCCGCTGTTACGAGGTCCCCGAGGAGATGCGCGCCGAGGTCGCCGAGCGCGTGCCCGCGTCGTACGCCGAGACGAGCTGGGGGACACCGTCCATCGACGTGGCCGCAGGGGTTGTGGCGCAGCTGAACGAGCTGGGGTGTGCCGTCATCGACGCGACGAAATGCACCATCGAGTCGGACGACCTGTACTCCTACCGGCGCGAGGGTCCCGTCAGCGGCCGGCTGGCCGGCCTCGTCAGGCTGGCTCCGTGACCGACGCCGTGACCCCCGCGGACGCCGTGGACCGGGAGAACCAGCTGCGGGACAACCTTCGGGCCGTGCGGAAGCGGATCCAGACGGCCTGTGTGGCCGCTGGGAGGGCCGAGGACGCGGTGACCCTGGTCGCGATCACCAAAACGTTCCCGATCAGCGACGTACGGGCTCTGGCGGCGCTGGGAGTGCATGACCTGGGGGAGAACCGCGAGCAGGAGCTGAAGGTCAAGGCTCCGGACTGCCAGGACGTCACCTGGCACTTCGTCGGGCAGTTGCAGTCGAACAAGGCCCGCTCGGTGGTTCGGTGCGCGGCCGTCGTGCACTCGGTCGACCGGTCGTCGCTGGTGAAGGCGTTGTCCCGGGCGGCTGTGGAGGAGGGGAAGACGCTGCGCTGCCTGCTGCAGGTGAGCCTCGCGGCGTACGGATCCGCGGACGCTGCGACCGGGATGAGCCGGGGCGGCGTGGTGCCGGACGACGTACCGGCGTTGGCGGCGGAGGTCGCGGGGGCGGACGGGCTGGAACTGGGCGGCGTGATGGCGGTGGCGCCGCTCGGGTCGGACCCGGACGAGGCGTTCGCCGGACTGGAATCCGTAGCATCGCGGCTACGCTCCGAACACGCCGGCGCGGACTGCATCTCGGCGGGCATGAGCGGCGATCTCGAAGCCGCGATCAGGCACGGAGCGACACACGTTCGGCTCGGGCGCGCATTACTCGGTACGCGTCCTCCTCTGGGCTAGTGTCGACATCGAGCAGGTTTTCGACCCGCTCGCGTTGTCGTTGAACAGGACTGGACCGAGGGGCTGGAGGGCCATGAGCGGCGCGTTGCGCAAGATGGGTGTGTACCTCGGCTTGGTCGAGGACGGCGAGCGCTACAACGCGCGCTACGACGACGAGTACGACGACGGCTACGACGACTACGTGGACGAAGCCGTCGACGGGGAGTCCCACGAGACCGAGCCGGTGCCCGCCCGGAGCAGCAGCTCCGAGGAGCAGGTCGGCACGGTCAGCAAGTTCCCGGATCGACGTGGCGTCACAGCTTCCCCGGAGGTTACCGAGTTGGCCCGCATCACCACCGTGCACCCGCGCAGCTACAACGAGGCGCGCGTGATCGGTGAGCACTTCCGCGACGGCACACCCGTCATCATGAACCTGACCGAGATGGACCACGCGGACGCCAAGCGTCTGGTGGACTTCGCGGCCGGCCTGATCTTCTGCTGCCGTGGGTCGATCGAGCGGATCACCACCAAGGTGTTCCTGGTCTGCCCGCCGAACGTGACGCTGGCCGCGGAGGAGAAGGAGAAGATCGCGGCGGACGGGTTCTACAACCAGAGCTGACGCCCGGTTACCCCCGGTCTTCTACACTCTTGTCTGACTATGACTGCTCTCCTGCTCGTCCTCAGTGTTCTCAGTTGGGTGCTGCTCGCCTTCTTCCTGATGTTGGTGGCGAGGTTCGTGCTCAGTCTGATCGTCATGTTCGCGCCGCAGTGGCACCCGAAGGGCCCGATGCTGCTGCTGTTCGAGCTGATCTACTCGGTCACCGACCCGTTCCTGCGGCCGCTGCGGCGGATCCTGCCGCCGATCGGCGCGGGTGGCATCCGGATCGACCTGTCGATGCTGATGCTGTTCGTGCTCGTCTCGCTGGCGATGTCGATCAACTCGACTGCGATCAGGTCACTGTGATCACAAGCGTGAGGACGCGCACACCTGGGTAGGAGCAGACCCGAGAAACGGGGACACGGGGACCGTTATCGCCCGCCCGGATTCCGCCAGAACACAACGAAGCGATAACGTGATCTACTGAGTCGCCGAGGTCTAGGCCACGGGGACTCCGCCAAGACACAGACAAACGAGGTGAAAGATGCCGCTGACGCCGGATGACGTCCGCTCGAAGCAGTTCACGCCCGTCCGATTGCGGGAGGGCTACGACGTCACTGAGGTCGACTCCTTCCTCGACGAGGTCGAAGCTGAGCTCGAGCGACTTCTCGCCGAGAACGAGGAGCTGCGCGCGAAGCTTGCGGCGGCTCAGCGTGCCGGCAGTGGGCAGGACCGCCCGGTGGTCGACCAGACCGCCGCCCTGCCTCCCGTCGTGCAACAGCCCAAGCCGGCCCCAGTCGTCGTGGAGAAGCCGGAGGAGAAGCCACCGCCAGTCGTCGCGCCCGCTGTTGCGACCGCGGGTGCTGCTGCGGCAGCAGGAACCGTCGGCGACGCCTCCAGCTCCGCTGTGCGGCTGCTGGAGATGGCCACGAAGCACTCCGACGACCTGGTCCAGGAGGCGAAGGACACCGCCGACAAGATCATCGGTGAGGCCCGCGCCAAGGCCGAGCGCCTGGAGAACGAGGCTCGCGGCAAGGCCGACCGGATGACCGGCGAGGCCCGTGCCCGCGCCGAGAAGCTGGACGGCGAGATCGCCGAGCGTCGCGCGCAGATGCTGGGCACGCTGGAGAAGCAGAAGGGTCAGCTCGAGCGCACCATCGACGACCTGCACGCTTACGAGCGCGAGTACCGCAGCCGGCTGAAGACGTACTTCACCGAGCAGCTGAAGGCACTCGGCAACGGCGATGACACGTTGAGCCCGCGCAACGGCTTCCGCCCGGAGGCTCGCGCCCAGGCTCACGGCCACGGCGTTTAAGAACCACCTGCGCTCCAGTTTGTCTGGCCTCTGACAGAGGCGGTGCTAATCCGGCAGCACCGCCTCTTCGTCATGTCTGGACAAATCTGACTGACTGTCGCCCCTTCGTGACGTTGGGTCCCCATCGGCCGCCGGATACCACGGCCAGGTGAGCGGGGCTTTCCGTCCGCCGAGGGTGTCGACGTCGGTGATCCGCAGCCGGGTCGCCACATCGCCGACCCACTCCGCGTGGCAGTCCGCCACGCACAGCCTTCGAGCGCGACGGGTTTCCCCGCCGCGCTGAAGGCCTCCTGCTGTGCGCAGGTTTGGCTCAGGCCTTGGTCAGCCAGTAGCTGAGGCCGAGCTCCTCGTCGGAGCCGGTGCTGAGCTCGTCCGTTGCCGAGGGCGCCGACTGGGTCAGCTCGGTGGCCAGCACCTCGCGGGCGATCTCGTCGGCGTGGTTGCCGAGCGCATTGGCCAGCTCACCCGACGCGGACAGCCAGACGATGATCCGGTCCGAGACCTCCAGGCCGGCGTTCTTGCGGGCCTCCTGCAGGGTCCGGACGACCTCCCGGGCGAGACCGGCCTGCTTGAGCTCCGGCGTCACCTCCAGGTCGAGCGCGACCGTCTCACCTTGCTCGTTGACCACGGACCAGCCCTCACGCGGGCGCTCCGACAGCAGCACCTCGTCCGCGCCGACCTCGATGTTCTCGCCGTCGACCACCACGGTCGCAGTACCGGAGGCCTTGAGTGAGGCGGCCAGTCCGGCGGCGTCCGCAGCGGCGATCGCGGCCGCGACCACCGGCGTCTGCTTGGCGAACCGCTTGCCGAGCTCGCGGAAGTTGCCCTTCGCGGAGTACTCGACGAGGTCGGCGCCGGCCGAGGACAGCGGTTCGACCGAGCCGACGTTCAGCTCTTCCGCGATCTCCTTCAGCAGTTCGTCGTCGAGATCCGCGATCGCGGCCGACCCGACCAGCGCGCGACCGAGCGGCTGCCGAGTGCGGACCTTCGCCTCGGCCCGGGCCGACCGGCCCAGCTCGACTACCCGCCGGGCCATCGAGACGTGCGTCGCCAGCGTGTCGTCGATCAGGCCCTCGTCGTACGTCGGGAACGCGGTCAGGTGGACCGACTCGGGCAGACCCGGGGTAACCGGGCGGAAGACGTCCTGCCAGACCCGCTCGGTGACGAACGGGGTGAGCGGCGACATCACCCGGGTGAGCACGTCCAGCGTCTCGTGCAGTGTCGCCAGAGCGCCGGCGTCACCCGCCCAGAAACGGCGGCGCGACCGGCGGACGTACCAGTTCGACAGCACGTCGACGAACTGGCCGATCAGCGCGCCGAGCTTCTGGGTGTCGAAGGACGCGTAGGCCTCGTCGGTGTCGCGAACCAGCCGGTTCGTCTCGCTGACCAGCCAGCGGTCGAGCACGGACCGCTCCGCGACCGGCGGCGCCTCGGCCGTCGGCGACCAGTCGGCGAGCCGGGCGTAGAGCGCGTGGAAGGCGACCGTGTTCCAGTACGTCAGCAGCACCTTGCGGACGATCTCGTTGAGCACGTTCGGCCCGATGCCGCGCGCCTTCCACGGCGAGCCGGAGCAGGCCATGAACCAGCGCACCGCGTCCGCGCTGTGGTTGTCCATCAGCGGGATCGGCTCGAGGATGTTGCCCAGGTGCTTGGACATCTTCCGGCCGTCCTCGGCCATGATGTGCCCGAGGCAGACGACGTTGCGGTACGACGACTCGTCGAACACCAGGGTGCCGATCGCCATCAGCGTGTAGAACCAGCCGCGCGTCTGGTCGATCGCCTCTGAGATGAAGTCCGCCGGGAAGGCCTGGTCGAACCGCTCCTTCGACCCCTCGACCCACGGGTAGCCCCACTGCGCGAACGGCATCGAGCCCGAGTCGTACCAGGCGTCGATGACCTCGGCGACCCGGCGCGACTCCTCGCCGCAGGTCGGGCAGGCGAAGGTGATGTCGTCGACGTACGGCCGGTGCGGATCGGTTGAGCTGACGTCGCGTCCGGCCAGCTCGCTCAGCTCGGCGAGCGACCCGACGCAGACCTGGTGGTCCTCGGCGCAGCGCCAGATCGGCAGCGGAGTACCCCAGTACCTGGAGCGGGAGACGGCCCAGTCGATGTTGTTGCGCAGCCAGTCGCCGTACCGGCCCCACTTCACCGACTCGGGGAACCAGTTGGTCTTCTCGTTCTCCCGCAGCAGCGCGTCCTTCACCTGGGTGGTGCGGATGTACCAGGACGGCAGCGCGTAGTACATGACCGGGGTGTGGCACCGCCAGCAGTGCGGGTACGGGTGCTCGTACGGCACGTGCCTGAAGAGGACGCCGCGCTCCTGCAGGTCCTTCACCAGGTCCTCGTCGGCCTTCTTGAAGAACTGCCCGCCCACCAGCGGTACGTCGGCGGCGAAGTGGCCGTCCGACTCCACCGGGTTCACCACCGGCAGGTTGTAGGCCCGGGCGACCTGGAGGTCGTCGGCGCCGAACGCGGGGGACTGGTGCACCAGACCGGTGCCGTCCTCGGTGGTCACGTATTCAGCCAGTACGACGTAGTGCGCCGGTTCGGGGAACTCCACCAGGTCGAACGGGCGCTGGTAGGCCCAGTGCTCCATCTCCCGGCCGGAGAACCGCTCGGTGACCGCCCAGGCCTCGCCCAGTGCGCTGAGCAGCGGCTCCGCCACGACCAGCGACTCGTTCCCGTCGGTCGCGACCACGTAGGTGACGTCCGGGTGCACGGCGACGGCCGTGTTGGAGACCAGCGTCCACGGGGTGGTGGTCCAGACCAGTAGGGAGGCCTTGCCCGCGAACGGGCCCGAGGTCAGCGGGAAGCGGACGTAGACCGACGGGTCGACGACCGTCTCGTACCCCTGGGCGAGCTCGTGGTCGGACAGGCCGGTACCGCAGCGCGGGCAGTACGGCGTGATCCGGTAGTCCTCGACCAGTTGGCCCTTGTCGTGGATCTGCTTGAGCGACCACCAGACGGACTCGACGTACTGCGGGTCCATCGTCCGGTACGGGTGCTCCAGATCCACCCAGTAGCCCATCCGGGTGGTCAGCTCGGCGAACTCGTCGACGTGCCGGAGCACCGACTCCCGGCACTTCGCGTTGAACTCCGCGATGCCGTACGCCTCGATGTCCTTCTTGCCGTTGAAGCCGAGCTCCTTCTCGACCGCCACCTCGACCGGGAGTCCGTGGCAGTCCCACCCGGCCTTGCGCTCGACCCAGTGACCTTTCATGGTCCGGTAGCGCGGGAACACGTCCTTGAAGACGCGGGCCTCGATGTGGTGGGTGCCGGGATGTCCGTTCGCGGTCGGCGGGCCCTCGTAGAAGGTCCAGGGGGTGCCGCCGGCCGACTGCTCGAGGCTCTTGGCGAACGTGTCGTTGTCGTCCCAGTAGCCGAGCATCTCCCGCTCGATCGCGGGCAGATCGACCTGAGCCGGGACCTGCCGCCACGGGGTGCTGGGGTTCTCCGCCATTTCCTGCGTCCTTCGTCGAGCCAGTTGCCTGCTGGACGAAGGGACGAGGCGCCGGCGCTGTCGCCGGGCTCCGCGGTACCACCCTTCTTGGTGACCTGGTTGCGATCACCCACTTCATTGCGCGTCGCTGCCGGTTCTACTGGGTCCTGGCGGACTGTTCTTCCGGCGGCTCCGGGGTGATAGCCCCATCAAGGCCTTGCGGTCGCGTTGGGAAAGTGTACGACTCCGCACCACGCGACTACGAATCGTTAATCGGTGGTCAGGAGAGAATTCGTCCATGAGAATTCTCGTGCGGGTGAAACCGGGCGCGTCCCGGACCGCCGTCGGGGGCCGGTATGACGGACCCTCGGGTGCGGCCCTGGTGGTCGCGGTGGCGGCCCGCGCGGTGGAGGGACAGGCGACGAAGGCTGTTCTGCAGGCGGTGGCGGAGGCACTGGGGGTGAGACGCTCCGCGGTGACGCTGGTACGCGGAGCGACCAGCCGGGACAAGCTGCTCGAAGTGGCGGGAAGTGAGGCTGAGATCGGGCCGAAACTGAAGCAATTGCTTGCCTGAACGTTGTCCGACATGTGGCTGTGACGCGCGGAACATCGAGCGGGCTTGAAGGACCGACTACCGTATGTCCACGGTCTGCGCGTCGGGCTGGCACGCGGCCCTCGCGTGTCCTACTGTCTTGCGACCAGTCCGCTTCAGTCTCCGACGAAGGCAGGGGGTAGTCGACCATGGCTACATCGGCTCCGAAGAAGTCCGCCCCCAGACGAAAAGCCGCGGCCGAGAAGAGCGCCGCGAATTCCACTGAAGCTCCGGTCAAGAAGACCGCGGCGAAGAAGACCCCTGCCAAGCAGACATCGACGAAGAGGGTGGCTATGAAGACGAACGAGAACCGCACCCCGGCCACGGCGCCGCCCAAGTCGCCCGTGAAGAAGGCCGAGACGCTCACCGTCAAGGAGGGCGAGACTCCCTGGACCGCGGCCGAGATGGAAGAGCTGCGCGGTGAGCTCGAGGCGGACGCGGTGCACCTGAAGGAAGAGATCCGCGACGCCGAGCAGGAGATCGTCGGTCTGCTCCGCGACGGTGGCGACGGGGCCGGCAACGACCAGGCCGACGTCGGCTCGACCACCCTCGAGCGGGACCACGAGATGTCCTTGGCGAACAACGCCCGCGACATGCTGGACCAGATCGAGCGGGCGCTGTCCCGGATCGACGACGGCACCTACGGCGTCTGCGAGAGCTGCGGCAAGGCGATCGGCAAGGGGCGGTTGCAGGCGTTCCCGCGTGCGACACTGTGCGTGTCATGCAAAGAACGCGAAGAACGCCGCTGAGCGAATCAGAACCGTCCCACCTGCCAGGGGACGCGTCAGCTGACCCCCAGACCGAACCGGCCGACCTCGAGTCGGCCGGTTCTCCGTCGTCCCCGCCTCCGGACGACACCACCTCCGCTGACGAGAACGGCGGCGGCCGCAAGCCGCCGTCGTGGCGGTTGATGGTGGTGTTCGCTGTTGTCGGGTTGCTGGTGCTTGGGCTTGATCAGCTGACCAAGGCGCTGGCGTTGCAGCATCTGACGCCGGGGGAGCCGGTGAATGTGATCGGGTCGCTGCTCAAGTTCAACCTGATCCGCAATCCCGGGGCCGCGTTCAGCCTGGGGTCCGACTTCACCCCGGTGATCAGCGCGGTCCAGATCATCGTCGCGGTCGGCGTCGTCTGGTTGTCCCGGCGACTCGGCTCGATCGGCTGGGCGGTCGCGTTCGGCTTCCTGTTCGGCGGCGCGGTCGGCAACATCACCGACCGGATCTTCCGCGAGCCGTCGCCGTTCCACGGTCACGTGGTCGACTTCCTGCAGACCCCGCACTGGGCGATCTTCAACGTCGCCGACATGGCCGTCACCTCGGCCGCGATCCTGCTGGTGATCCAGACCCTGCGCGGGATCAAGCTCGACGGCACCAAGGACGTGGGTAAGAAGTGAGCGGCGACTCTCGCACGGTGATGGTGCCTGACGGCCTCGCCGGTGAGCGCCTCGACGCCGCGCTGTCGCGGTTGTTCGGCGTCTCCCGGACCAAGGCCGCCGAGCTGATCGAGTCCGGGCTGGTCCAGATGGACGGATCCCCGGCGCTGAAGTCCGCGCGGGTGACTGCCGGCGTGATGCTCGACGTGGAACTGCCCCCGCCGCCCGGCGAGATCACCGTCGTACCGGAGACCGTCGACAACCTGCGGATCGTGCACGACGACGACGAGATCATCGTCGTCGACAAGCCGGTCGGCGTGGCCGCGCACCCGTCGCCGGGCTGGACCGGGCCGACCGTGATCGGGCACCTGGCAGGCGCAGGCTTCTCCATCTCGACCAGCGGCGCCGCGGAGCGCAAGGGCATCGTGCACCGGCTGGACGTCGGTACTTCGGGCCTCATGGTGGTCGCCAAGACGGAGTACAGCTACACCGTGCTGAAGCGCGCCTTCAAGGAGCGCACGGTCAAGAAGATCTACCACGCGCTCGTGCAGGGCCACCCGGATCCGTTCACCGGCACGGTGGACGCGCCGATCGACCGGCACCCGAACCACGACTACAAGTTCGGCGTCGTCGCGGGCGGCAAGCCGAGCGTGACGCACTACGAGACACTCGAGGCCTTCCGGTTCGCGACGCTGCTCGAGATCACCCTGGAGACCGGCCGGACGCACCAGATCCGCGTCCACATGTCCGCGATCGGGCACCCGTGCTGCGGCGACCTCACGTACGGCGCCGACCCGGTGCTCGCCGAGCGCCTCCAGCTCTCCCGCCAGTGGCTCCACGCCATGCGCCTCGGCTTCAACCACCCGGGCTCCGGCGAGTACGTCGAGTACACCTCGGAGTACCCGGCAGACCTCGACCAGGCCCTCGACCAACTGGCCGCCACCCAGTAAGCCCATGAAGCTCTACCTCTCGTCCTTCCGCTTGGGCGACCACCCGGAGCGGCTCGTCGCGCTGCTGCCCGCCTCCGGACGGGTAGCGGTGATCTGCAACGCGATCGACGCCGAAGACCCCGCTCTCCGCCGGGAGAAGGTGGCCGCGGAGATCGAATGGCTGACCGAGCTCGGGCTGCGCCCCGTGGAGGTCGACCTCCGCTCGTACTCCGCCGGTGGCGCTCGCGGCGACTCCGACCTGCGCGCCGGGCTCACGCAGTACGACGGACTGTGGGTGCGCGGCGGGAACGTCTTCGTGCTCCGGGTCGCCCTGGCCCGCAGCGGAGCCGACAAGTTCCTGCCGGACCTGATCCGCTCGGGGGAGCTCGTCTACGCCGGCTACAGCGCCGGGCCGTGTGTGCTGGCCCCGAGTCTGCGCGGGCTGGAGCTCTGCGACGACGTGACCCAGGTCGAGGGCGAGGTGATCTGGGAGGGCCTCGGCGTGCTCGACGAGGCGATCGTCCCGCACCTGAACTCCCCGGGACACCCGGAGACGGAGCTGGTGGAGAAGATCGCCGAGCTGTACGAGCGTACCGGCGTACGGCATCTGAAGCTGCGGGACGGGCAGGCCCTCGTGGTCGCCGGGGAGAGCCGCGAAGTGGTGTGAAGTGGTGTCGTCCACGACCGGATATCGGGCGGCCGAGGACGCGTCGGTGAGCCGACTCAAGGACTGTCGGTGGGCCCACATAGGCTGTGTCAGTCCCGCTCACTCACGCCTCTGGGAGGTCTGCGAAGACATGGCGTCCAGCGACAGTTTCGTGCATCTACACGTGCACACCGAGTACTCCATGCTGGACGGCGCCGCGCGGATCGACGAGTTGTTCAAAACCGCCCAGGAGATGGGCATGCCGGCGATCGCGACCACCGACCACGGCTACGTCTTCGGGGCCTACGAGTTCTGGAAGACGGCCCAGAAGTACGACGTCAAGCCGATCATCGGCGTCGAGGCGTACTTGACGCCGCACACGCACCGCAGCGAGCGAAAGCGGGTCAAGTGGGGCGACGCGAACTCCGGTCGCGACGATGTGTCCGGTAGCGGTGCGTACACCCACATGACGCTGCTGGCGAAGAACACCAGCGGCATGCACAACCTGTTCAGGATGTCATCGCTGGCCAGCCTCGAGGGCTACTACTTCAAGCCCAGGATGGACCGCGAACTGCTGCAGACCTACGGCAAGGGCCTGATCGCGACGACCGGCTGCCCGTCGGGCGAGGTGCAGACCAGACTCCGGCTCGGGCAGTACAAGGAGGCCGTCGAGGCGGCCGCCGAGTTCCGCGACATCTTCGGCGCGGAGAACTACTACTGCGAGCTGATGGACCACGGGCTCGGCATCGAGCGCGACATCCAGCAGGACCTGCTGAAGCTGGCCCGCGAGCTCGGCCTGCCGCTCGTCGCGACGAACGACCTGCACTACACCAAGCCCGAGGACTCGGTCGCGCACGCGGCGCTGCTCTGCGTCCAGTCCGGCTCGACGCTGTCGGATCCGAACCGGTTCAAGTTCGACGCGAACGAGTTCTATGTGAAGACCGCCGCGGAGATGCGCGAGGTCTGGAAGGAACTGCCCGAGGCGTGTGACAACACGCTGCTGATCGCGGAGCAGTGCGACGTGTCCTTCACCGAGGGCGAGGGCCGGTTCATGCCGCGCTTCCCCTGCCCCGAGGGTCACAACGAGGAGTCCTGGTTCGTCGCCGAGGTGGAGACGGGTCTGCACAAGCGCTACCCGGAAGGCGTCCCGGACAACGTCCGCAAGCAAGCCGAGTACGAGATCGAGGTCATCGTCTCGAAGGGCTACGCGGGCTACTTCCTGGTCGTCGCGGACTTCATCAACTGGGCGAAGAACAACGGCATCCGGGTCGGCCCCGGCCGTGGTTCGGGTGCCGGCTCGATGTGCGCTTACGCGATGCGCATCACCGACCTGGACCCGCTGCGCCACGGTCTGATCTTCGAGCGGTTCCTGAACCCGGAACGCATGTCGATGCCCGACTTCGACATCGACTTCGACGACCGTCGCCGCCCCGAGGTGATCCGCTACGTCACCGAGAAGTACGGCGACGACCGGGTCGCGATGATCGTCACCTACGGCACGATCAAGGCCAAGCAGGCGATCAAGGACGCCGGCCGGGTGCTGGATTACCCGTTCGCGATGGGGGACCGGATCACCAAGGCGATGCCGCCCGCGGTGATGGGCAAGGACGTGCCGCTGTCCGGCATCTTCGACCCGCAGCACAAGCGGTACTCCGAGGCCGGCGAGTTCCGCCAGCTGTACGAGTCCGACCAGGACGTGCGCAAGATCGTCGACACCGCGCGCGGGCTGGAGAACCTGAAGCGCCAGTGGGGCGTGCACGCGGCCGGCGTGATCATGTCCAGCGAGCCGCTGATCGACCTGATCCCGATCATGCGCCGCGACCAGGACGGCCAGGTCATCACCCAGTTCGACTACCCGAGCTGCGAGACGCTCGGCCTGGTCAAGATGGACTTCCTCGGCCTGCGCAACCTGACGATCATGGACGACGCGATCAAGAACATCGAGGCCGCGCACGGCTTCACCGTCGACCTGGACGGGCTGGGCAACACCCTCGACGACAAGGCGACGTTCGAGCTGCTGGGCCGGGGCGACACGCTCGGCGTCTTCCAGTTCGACGGCGGGCCGATGCGGGCGCTGCTGCGGCTGATGAAGCCCGACAGCTTCGAGGACATCTCCGCGGTCGGCGCGCTCTACCGGCCCGGCCCGATGGGTGCGAACTCGCACACCAACTACGCGCTGCGCAAGAACGGGCAGCAGGAGATCACCTACCTGCACCCCGAGTTGGAGACGGCGCTGGAGCCGATCCTGGGCCCGACGTACGGGCTGATCGTCTACCAGGAGCAGGTGCTGAAGATCGCCCAGGAGCTGGCCGGCTACAGCCTGGGCAAGGCGGACCTGCTCCGCAAGGCGATGGGCAAGAAGAAGAAGGAAGTACTCGACGCCGAGTACGTAGGCTTCGAGGCCGGGATGAAGGACCACGGCTTCAGCGCCGCCTCGATCAAGGCGCTGTGGGACGTCCTGGTCCCGTTCTCCGACTACGCGTTCAACAAGGCGCACTCCGCGGCGTACGGGCTGGTCTCGTACTGGACCGCCTATCTGAAGGCGAACTACCCCGCGGAGTACATGGCCGCTGTTCTGACGTCCGTGAAGGACGACAAGGACAAGATGGCCATCTACCTGAACGAGTGCCGCCGGATGGGCATCAAGGTGCTGCCGCCGGACGTGAACGAGTCGGACTCGAACTTCACCCCGGTCGGCACCGACATCCGCTTCGGCCTGTCCGCGATCCGCAACGTCGGCGTCAACGTGGTGGCCGAGATCGTCGGCGCGCGGGAGTCCGAGGGCAGGTTCACCGACTTCGTCGACTTCATCGACAAGGTGCCGCTGCCGGTCTGCAACAAGCGCGTGATCGAGTCGCTGGCCAAGGCCGGCTCGTTCGACTCGATGGGGCACGCCCGCCGGGCCGTCGTCGCCGTGCACGAGCAGGCGGTGGACGAGGCGATCGACCTCAAGCGGAACGAGGCGCACGGCCAGTTCGACCTGTTCTCGATGGGCGACGACTCCGACGAGGGCGAGGGCAACAGCCGGCTCACCGTGACGGTGCCCGAGATCGAGGAGTGGGACAAGGCGACCAAGCTCGCGCACGAGCGCGACATGCTCGGGCTGTACGTCTCGGACCACCCGCTGTTCGGCGTCGAGCACGTGCTCACCAACGGCACCGACTGCACCATCGGTCAGCTGCTCGCCGACGAGGACCGCCCCGACGGCACCCAGGTCACGATCGGGGGTCTCGTCACCGCGGTGCAGCGCAAGGTGAACAAGCGCGGTGACATCTATGCGATCGTCACCATCGAGGACCTCGAAGGTTCGATCGAGGTGATGATGTTCTCCTCGGCGTACCAGCTGGCCGCGCACCTGCTCACCAACGACGCGATCATCCTGATGAAGGGCCGGCTGCGCCGCCGCGACGACCGGGTGGAGCTGAGCGGCTCCGACGTCACCGTGCCCGACCTGACCGAGGGCCCGAGCGGGCCGGTGGTGATCACCATGCCGGTCAACCGCTGTACGCCGCCACTGGTCGAGCAGCTCCGCGACGTGCTGCAGTCGCACCCGGGCATGACCGAGGTGCAGCTGCGGCTCCAGGCCCGGCAGAAAACGACGGTGATGCGGATCGGCGACCGGTTCCGGGTCACCCCGACCTCGTCGCTGATGGCAGACCTGAAGGCGCTGCTCGGCCCGTCCTGCCTGGCCAGCTGAGGCAGTGGTGAGCGATGGTCCTTTGCCTGACCAGGGCGGTGGGGCGGGAGTTGCAGGAATGAGCCACACTGGCGACGTGACTCAGCCAGGTCAGCAGCAACCACAGCCGTACCAGCAGCCGTTCGGCTACACCCAGCATCCGCAGCATGGGCAGGCGACGCCGGTGTTGCCGGATCCGAAGATGCCGTGGAGCAAGGCGATCGCCGTGACGATCGCGGTGTTCCTGGTCGCTGGAGTGGTGGCCGGTTGGGCGTGGCAGCAGTTCGCCCCGCTCGCGCAGTACACGGTGGACGACCGTGGTGGGTCGCTCGGCGAAGAGCAGATGACCAAGATCTTCGGCCCGGACGGCACCTTCACGGTGATCGGCTTCCTGGCCGGGCTGGTGCTCGGGGCCGCTGTCTTCTGGTGGTTGCGCAACTACGGTCCGTGGGCGGTCGGGATCGTCGTGCTCGGCTCGGCGCTCGGCGCGGGCATCGCCTGGGGCGTCGGCATGCTGCTGGGGCACGATCCGCTGCAGCCGCGGCTGGAGGCATCCAAGCCGGGTGACCTGCTCGCGGCGCCGCTGGAACTGCACACTTGGACTCCGCTGGCCTCCTGGCTGGTCGGAGCGGCCCTCGCAGCGGCAATAATCGCCGCTACCACTTGGCGGGCAGAACCGGTTGCAACCAGTTCGTCATCTGCCGCGTCACAAACCTCGCCGCAGGTGCAATAGCCTGTCCCGTCCGGTGGTGAGGCCATCGGCAACGCGAGGGGAATCATGTCCGACTACACCAATCCGCCGTCGGGCGAGCGCCACCAAGGCGCGGCCGGCGGACCACAGGGCCCGTACGGCGGCCCACCGCAGGGTCCGGGCTACCCGGGCCAGGGCCAACCGGGTCAGTACCCAGGGGGCCAGGGACAGCCGGGGCAGTACCAGCCGCAGCAGGGGCCGCAGCAGGGGCCGGGGTCGTTGTGGCCGCAGCCTGGTTCGCCCGACTACCCGCAGAACAGCCAGCAGCAGGGCGGTTACCAGCAGGGTGCCCCCGGCAACTACCAGGCCGGCGGCTACCAGCAGGGTGGCTACGAGCAGGGTGGCTACGAGCAGGGTGGCTACCCGCCGGGCGGCCAGCCGCCGTACGGGGGTTTCCCGCAGGCGCAGCAGTGGCAGCCGGAGCCGAAGAGGAAGCGCGGCAAGCTGATCCCGCTGGTCGCCATCGTGGCGGTGCTCGCGGTCATCGGTGGCGGCGCGGTCTTCGCCTACGGGCGGTTGGCCGGCGGTGACCAGCCGGCCGCGGTGCTGCCGGGCAACGCCGTCGCCTACGCCCGGATCGACCTGAACCCGTCGGCCGGTCAGAAGGTGGCCGCGCTGCGGTACCTGATGAAGTTCCCGTCCGCGAAGGAGAAGATCGGCCTCAACAGCGACCAGGACGACCTGCGTCAGAAGCTGTTCGAGCTGATCAAGAAGGACGCCGGCGACGACCTGGCCGACGTCGACTTCGACAAGGACATCAAGCCGTGGCTCGGTGACCGGGCCGGTCTTGCCGCGGTCCCGGGCAAGGACGGCGAGGAGCCGGACGCCGTGGTCGCGGTCCAGGTGAAGGACGAGGGCAAGGCCACCCAGGGTCTGGACAAGCTGTTCGCGGACGAGAAGGACAAGCCGGGCCGGGCGTTCAGCAACGGCTACGTGATCCTGTCCGACGACCAGCCGACGGTCGACGCGGCGGTTGCCGCCAGCAAGGACAGCCCACTGTCGGAGAACGCGAAGTTCAGCAAGGACATGTCCGACCTCGGCGAGCAGGGCTTCGCCTCCTTCTGGGCCGACACCAAGGGCATCGCGCTGGCCGCGGGCAAGCGGCTGACCGACGACCAGCGGGCGGCGCTGCCCGAGGGGAGCGCGGCCGCGGCGCTGCGGTTCGACTCGCAGTACGTCGAGCTGAAGGGCGTCGTGCACGGCGACCAGAGCATCAAGGTCAACGCGTCCGACGCCGGTGACCTGATCGGCAAACTGCCCGACACGACCGCCGGCGCGCTCGCGCTGTCCGACGGCGCGAACCTGGTCGGCACGATCTGGACCCAGCTGGAGAAGTCCTCGTCCGGGCTGAACCTCGGCGAGCTGACGAAGCAGTTCACCGCGGAGACCGGGCTGGTGCTGCCGGACGACCTGAAGCCGCTGCTGGGCAAGAACGTCGCCGTCGCGGTGGACAAGGAAACCTCGAACGGCCCGAAGATCGCCGCCCGGATGGAGACCGACCCGGGTAAGGCCGAGGCGGTCGTGGACAAGGTGAACAACCTGATCCGCACCCGCTCGTCGGTCAACATCCCGATCGAGAAGGCCAAGGACGGCGACACCCTGGTGATCGCCACTGACAAGGCGTACGCCGACCAGGTCCTGCGGGGCGGCAACCTCGGCCAGACCGAGAGCTTCAAGCAGGCCGTGCCGGACAGCTCGGGTGCCGTGATGGTCGGCTACGTCGACTTCGAGGCGGTCAAGTCGCTCAGCGACCGGGTCAGCTCGAACAAGGACTACGACGCGCTGCGCTCGGCCGGCTACTCCGTCCGCGTCACGGGCGACGGTGAGGCCGACTTCACGCTCCGCGTGGTCGCCAAGTAGCAAACCGCACGACCAAGTGGCAAACCGCACGACCAAGTAGCAAACAGGGACCCGGACGGCTGCCGCACAGCCGTCCGGGTCTTTCGTCGTCCACGTCAGCGTCGTACCGCGTAGCGGAGGTTCGTGCTGCGGCCTTCCTGGGTGTTGCTGATCGGGTCGAGATCCACGGTCAGGTTCGAGCTGCGGAAGATCGGGATCCCGTCGCCCAGGAGGATGGGGGCGACGTGGACGAAGATCTCGTCGAGCAAACCGGACTGCAAGCACTGCTCGGCGACGGTGCCTCCCAGGACGAGCAGGTCTTTGCCCTTGGCGGCTGCGAGTGCCGTCCTGACGGCGTCGGTGATGTCGCCGCTGAGAAAGGTGTAGGCGGGGTTCGTCTCGTCTGTGGGCGGGCGGTGGGTGAGGATGAAGATCGGCCCGCGGTAGACACCGCCGTACAACTCGCCGCCGGCCTGGCGACCGAGCTCGTATCCGTTGCGTCCGGCGAGTGCCGCGCCGAGAGTCTCGGGCACTGCCATCCCTTCGCTCTGCGGGCCGAGATCCGCCTTGCGGAGCCAGTCCATCGTGTGGCCGGGACCGGCGATGAATCCGTCGAGCGACATCGTCACGTGATACAGCACCTTCGCCATGGGTCTACCTCCTCGAACGACCGGGGCCTTCCCGGCCATGGTTCTTGAGACGAGGGAGCCCGGGAAAACTCATCACCCGGCGATGTCGAAGCGGGCCGGGCAGCTTCTACCTAGGAGTGAAAGCACTTCGGACAAGGAGAAGCAGAGATGAACCACGTCACCGACATCCGCACCATCGCGATCCCGGTCACCGACCAGGACCGGGCCGTCGACTTCTACGTCGGCACCTTGGGGTTCGAGAAGCACATGGACGCCCCGCTCCCGGAACTCGGCGGTCGCTGGATCGTCGTCGCCCCAGCCGGAGCTACCACCAACCTGGCCCTGGTCCCGGCATCCGACACCAGCCCCGCCGGCACCGACACAGGCATCCGCCTGGTCACCCCCGACGCCGCCACCACCCACGCCACCCTCACCGCCTCCGGCGTCTCCACCGACGACCTGCTCGTCTGGCCGGGCGTCCCGCCCATGTTCACCTTCCGCGACCCCGACCAGAACCAGCTCTACCTGGTCGAGGAGTGAGCTCAGGCGGTGAGCTCGACCCCGGTGAGCTCCTCGCAGGCCCTGAGGAAGTCGGTTTGGACGTCGGGATCTGCGGCGGCGCTGTCATGGCGGTAGGGGTGGAGGTGGTAGAAGTAGTCGCCCGTGGGTGGGTCCGGGGTGGTTGCCAGCCAGACCTGGGTTTCGGGGCCCTGGGACAGGTCGCCCGGGGCGCCCGCGCCACCCATCTTGGTGGCGACCCAGCCGGGGTCGACGGCGTTCGAGGAGACGTCGGGCCAGAGGCGGGCGACCGCGAAGGCCAGGATCACGTCGTACAGCTTGGAGTCCGAGTAGGCCTGAGATCCGTTCCAGCGACGGCGTACCCACTGCAGGTCGTCGAGGGCGAGCTCGCCGCCGAGATGCATCCCCGAGCTGAGGTAGACCAGGCGGCTGGGGCGATCGATCAGCGCGGTGAGCAGGTACGGGGCGAGCACGTTGATCGCGAAGACGTGCTCGAGGCCGTCCACCGTCTCGATGCGCGGCTCGCGATACCCGACCGCGACGTTGTGGATGACGACGTCGAACCGCCCGGACGCGTTCGCCTGGCGGGCCAGGTCCTTCGTCTCAGCGATGCTCGAGACGTCGCCGGTCAGCACCCCGCTCGCACCGGGGAGGGCGGCCCGGGTATCGCGGGCCCGGGACTCGTTGCGGGCATGGAGGACGACCTCGTGGCCCTCGTCCAGCAGCCGTCCAGCCGCCATCAGACCCAGGCCGTCGGCGGAACCGGTGATCAGAATGCGCGACACGTCGTCGCTCCTTTCGCTGTCCCCCGTCCACTGTGCTCGGTCAGGGGGCCTGCGTCCAAGACCCGCTCCGAGCGCTGTCATACCCTGGGGGTATCAGGGAGGTGGCGTGGACGTCGATCTGCGGAAGGTCCGGTACTTCGTCGCCGTGGCCGAGGAGTTGCACTTCGGGCGGGCGGCCGAGCGGTTGCACATCGCCCAGCCGGTGTTGTCGCGGCAGATCCGGGCCCTGGAGGACGAGCTCAAGGTCCAGTTGTTCGTGCGGACCAAGCGGGCCACCGAGCTGACCTGGGCCGGGCGCCAACTGCTCGAGGACGCGCGGCCGTTGCTCGCCTCGGCGGAAGCGGCGAGGCGCCGGGTGGTGCGAGCGGCCCGCGGCCCGAAGACGTTCACCATCGGTTTCATGCCCGGGATCACCGTCACCGCGGCAGTGCGGGCGTTCACCGCACAGCATCCCGGGCTGACGATCGAGCTGCTTCGCACCACCTGGGACGACCAGGTCGAGGTGCTGCACGACGGCAGGGCCGACGTGAGCATCGTGCGGCTGCCGATCGACCAGCAGGGGCTGACCGTCCGCCCGCTGTTCGACGAGCCCCGGGTGGCGATGCTGCCGGCGGACCATCGGCTGGCCGGCAAACCGTCGATCGAGATCAGCGATCTGGCCGATGAGCACCTGCTGCAGCATCCGGACGCTGTACCGGAGTGGCGGGACATCGCCAGCGAGCTGCGCGACGGCCGGCCCCGCCCCGTGCCGACCCTTCACAACGTCGAGGAGAAGCTCGAACACGTTGCTGCAGGCAACGGTATCTCGATCCTCCCGCTGTCCACGGCGAGCTTCTACACCCGTCCTGACGTGGTCAGCGTTCCTGTCGACGACCTCGGCCCGAACCACGTCTGCCTGGCCTGGACCGCGACTCGCCGGTCCAAGGCCGTACAAGACTTCGCCGACATCGCGATCAGGGTGCTGAAGAGTTAGGGCGTCCAGGCCGATGATCTCCCGAGCAGGGCGAGTACGCGGTCGAAGGTCTCCGGTGTGCTGACCGCGAGGCCGGGCTGGAACGCCGCGCCGGGTGTTGTGCGGTTGGCGCCGTCGGGCACGGCTTCGGCGATCGGCAGCGCGGCCGCCAGAACGTCGTCGTCGAAGGACACCGGTACGTCGATCGCGCGGGCCACGTCCCAGCTGTGCACCACGTAGTCGATGAAGTGGAAGCTGACCCCGGTTTCGGCGGGCAGCGTCACGCCGCCGCGGATCTCCGGCAGCCAGAACTCCCGGTCGTCCAGGTCGTCCGCAGCGAAGGCCGACACCACCCGCTCTGCCGACGCCGCGTACTCCTTGGCCGGGTCGTGCACGACCGGCCGGTCCGCCCAGACCGAGCGGTCGCTCGTCTCGCCGTCCGCTACCGCGGCGAACCCGTGGTTCTGGCCGATCATGTGAGCCAGCAGTTGTCCGAGGTCCCACTCCGAGCAGGGCGTGCGCAGGCCGAGCTGATCCGGCCGGACCTGGGCGACCACTGAGGTCGAGACGTCCATCACCCGGCGATGCAGCTCTCGCAGATCATTCATGCCCGTCACGCTAGCCACCGGATCCGACAGTTACGCGGTCGACATGACCCCGGCACGCGTCACCATCAGGCGATGGTGCGAGCCGGAGAAGAAGGTCGCCGTCGCCGTTCTGCTTGCCGACGGCAACAAGAACTCGGACACGGTGGTCTCCGAACTCCTCGCCGCGATCCAGCCGCTGCTAGGCGGCTAGCGCCTCGAGCACACCTTCGCCGTACTTGGCGAGCTTGTTCTCCCCGACGCCGCTGATCTTGCCGAGTTCGGCCAGGGTGCCGGGGAGGTCGGTGGCGATCTGCCGCAGCGTCGCGTCGTGGAAGATCACGTACGCCGGAATGCCCTGCTCCTTGGCGACGGCCGCCCGCCAGGTGCGCAGGCGCTCGAACACCTGGGTGGCTTCGGCGGAGAGGTCCACCGCAGCCTTCTTCTTGCCGCCACTGCTGGACCGGGAAGACCTCAGCGCCCGCTCGGGCTCCCGGCGCATCATCACCTCGCGGCGTCGCCCGAGCACCTCGGCGCTGTCCTCGGTGAGCAGCAGCGTGCCGTAGTCGCCTTCCACCGCGAGCAATCCTTGCGCGAGCAACTGGCGGACCACGCCACGCCACTCGGTGTCCTTCAACTCGGTGCCGATCCCGAAGACGGACAGGTCGTCGTGCCGGAACTGGGTCACCTTCGGCGTCGTCTTGCCGAGCAGGATGTCGATCACCTGGCCGGCGCCGAACTTCTGGTTGCGCTCGTGCTGCAGCCGGTAGACGGCCGAGAGCAGCTTCTGCGCCGGGATCGTGCCGTCCCAGGACTCCGGTGGAATCAGGCAGGTGTCGCAGTTGCCGCAGGGCTCGCCCTTCTGGCCGAAGTACGCCAGGAGTTGCTCGCGGCGGCACTGCACGGTCTCGCACAGCGCGAGCATCGCGTCGAGGTGGGTGCCGAGCCGCCGGCGGTGCGCGGCGTCGCCCTCGGACGTGTCGATCATCTTGCGCTGCTGCACCACGTCCTGCAGGCCGTACGCCAGCCAGGCGGTCGACGGAAGCCCGTCGCGTCCCGCGCGCCCGGTCTCCTGGTAGTACCCCTCGACCGACTTCGGCAGGTCCAGGTGGGCGACGAACCGCACGTCGGGCTTGTCGATGCCCATGCCGAAGGCGATCGTCGCCACCACGACGAGCCCGTCCTCGCGGAGGAAGCGGGACTGGTTCTTCGCGCGGGTCCGACTGTCCAGGCCGGCGTGGTACGGCACGGCCTCGATCCCGTTCTGGGTCAGGAAGACCGCGGTCTTCTCGACGCTGTTGCGGGACAGGCAGTAGACGATGCCGGCGTCACCCGCGTGCTCGGTGCGCAGCAGGTCGAGCAACTGCCGCTGCGGATTGTCCTTCGAGACGATCCGGTACTGGATGTTCGGCCGGTCGAAGCTGGCCACGAAGTGCTTGGCGTCGGTCAGGTTCAGCCGGGTGGCGATCTCGCGGTGCGTCGCCTCGGTCGCGGTCGCGGTCAGCGCGATCCGCGGTACGTCGGGCCAGCGCTCGTGCAACGCCGAGAGCATCAGGTAGTCGGGCCGGAAGTCGTGACCCCACTGGGAGACGCAGTGCGCCTCGTCGATCGCGAACAACGAGATCTTGCCCTGGTCGAGCAACCGCGTCGTCGACTCAACCCGGAGCCGCTCGGGGGCCAGGTAGAGCAGGTCGAGCTCGCCGGACAGGAAGGCCTGCTCGACCTCGCGGCGCTGCTCGTAGTCCTGGGTGGAGTTGAGGAATCCGGCGCGGACGCCGAGCGCTCGCAACGCGTCCACCTGATCCTGCATCAGCGCGATCAGCGGCGAGATCACCACGCCGACGCCGGGCCGGACGAGCGCCGGGATCTGGTAGCACAAGGACTTGCCGCCACCGGTCGGCATCAGCACCAGGGCGTCACCGCCGCCGACGACGGTCTCGATGATGTCCCGTTGCTCCCCACGGAACGAGGCATACCCGAACACGCGGTGGAGGACCTCCAGGGCCTCGCTCGCGGTGTCGTCCAGTGGCTGGCTCGTCTCGGTCACCCGGCGATTCTACGGAGATTGCCCAATCACTGCCGGGCCCCTGTGGACGACGCGCCGATCTCGCCGCGATACGTGCCGATACTCCACACGTTGCCCTCCGGATCCGCCACACTGAACCCGCGCGAGCCGTAGTCCTCCTCGCGCATCTCCCGGACCACGGTCGCGCCAGCGGCCATCGCCTTCGGGAACACCGCGTCGGGATCGTCGTGCACCAGATACACCGAGGACTTCTGGTCGACGAACGCGTCGAACTCGTTCGGCTCGGCGTTGCGGTCGACCGAGCTGACCATCACCCCACCACCGACCGGCCAGGCCAGCTCGGCATGGGCGATCGACCCCTCGGCGGCCCCGGCGTACGAGGCGACCAGGGTGAAGCCCAGGCCCTCGGTGAGGAACTTCAGCGCGGCCTGCCCGTCCCGGTAGATCAACGTCGGCCAGACGCCGATCGCAGTTCCTTGCTGGGCTTGTTTCTGCGTCTCGTTCACGGTTGCGTTCATGCCTCCGACTCTGGCAGCGGGTCCTCGTTCCTGTCTTGGACGAATGGGAGTTCCTCGGTCATCCACTGCCGCGGCGAGCACCCGGCGATCGAGTGCCACTCACGGGTCAGGTGTGCCTGGTCGGCATACCCGAGGTCTGCCGCGAGATCGGCCAGCCTGGTCGTGGGTCGCTGCTTCAGCCGGTTGACGGCCTGCTCGAACCGCAACACTCGCGCAGTGACCTTGGGCGCTAACCCGTACTCCGCGCGGAACCGCTCGGTCAGATGCCGCCGGCTCCACCCGACCTCCGTCGCCAACTCCTGTACTCCGACGCCGCCCGCCGTCTCGCACAACCGTCGCCAGGCCCAGCCGAGCTCGGCCCTCGGCTCGGGCACGGGCTCGTCGCGCCAGTTCTCCAGCAGTAACCGCTCGACCAGGTCGAACCGTTGCTCCCAACTCGTCCTCTCGCGCAGTTGCTCGTTGAGCTCCTGCGCTGGTCGGCCGAGCACTTCGTCGAGGTGGATCACGATCGAGGCGAGCTCACCCGGTGGGATACCGAGCAGCGCCCGCGAACCCGCCGGAGTCAGTGCGAGCTGGATGCCGGCGACGTTGGGGGACTCGCCGATCCGCACGGCCGTCGAGTGCAGCCCGCCGACGAGAGTGTCGAACTTGTCCACCGGAGCACCGGGCCAGGCCACCCCGACCGGCTCGTCCAGGCTGATCACGATCGTCAGGTACTGCGAGGGGAGTCCCCGGTGCACCTCCGGCGGCTCGTCGACGTACGCGTAACCGATCAGGGCGCCCAGATACGGCCGCAGCGCCGGCACGGCCGCGCGGGCGTGGAACTCGAACCCGGACTCCATCTGCTCAGGCTAGATCCCTCCGCCGACAGGAGCAGGCCAAGCGGCCGCGGCCGCTCAGGTGACGACCGCGATGCGGGACCGGAGTACCGGTATCTGGACGCGAGGTGGCACCATGCAAGGTGGACGGAAGCCGCCGCACCGGAACAACCTGGAGAGATCGTCGTGCCTGAACTGAGGTCCCGCACTGTCACCCACGGCCGCAACATGGCGGGCGCCCGCGCCCTCATGCAGGCCTCCGGCGTCGCCAGGGAGGACTTCGGCAAGCCGATCATCGCCGTGGCAAACAGCTTCACCGAGTTCGTCCCCGGGCACACGCACCTGCAGCCGGTCGGCCGGATCGTCTCCGAGGCGATCCACGCGGCGGGCGGGATCGCCCGCGAGTTCAACACGATCGCGGTCGACGACGGCATCGCGATGGGCCACGGCGGGATGCTCTACAGCCTGCCGTCGCGGGACCTGATCGCCGACTCGGTCGAGTACATGGTCGAGGCGCATTGCGCCGACGCGCTGATCTGCATCTCCAACTGCGACAAGATCACCCCGGGCATGCTGATGGCCGCGCTGCGGCTGAACATCCCGACCGTGTTCGTCTCCGGCGGCCCGATGGAGGCCGGCCGGGCCACCCTGGTCGACGGCACCGTGCGCAAGCTCGACCTGATCGACGCGATGTCGGAGGCCGTGAACGAGAACGTCTCCGACGCGGACATCCTGCGGATCGAGGAGAACGCCTGCCCGACCTGCGGTTCCTGCTCCGGCATGTTCACCGCCAACTCGATGAACTGCCTGACCGAGGCGATCGGCCTGTCGCTGCCGGGTAACGGCTCGGTGCTCGCCACCCACACCGCCCGCAAGGCGCTGTACGAGAACGCGGGCCGGACCGTCGTCGAGATCACCAAGCGGTACTACGAGCAGGACGACGCCACCGTGCTGCCCCGGACGGTCGCCTCGCGCGCCGCGTTCGAGAACGCGATGGCGCTGGACATCGCGATGGGCGGTTCGACCAACACGATCCTGCACCTGCTCGCCGCGGCCCAGGAGGCCGAGGTCGACTTCGACCTGGACGACATCAACGACGTCTCGCGTCGCGTGCCCTGCCTGGCGAAGGTCGCGCCGAACGTGGCACCGGGCGGCACCTACTACATGGAGGACGTGCACCGGGCAGGCGGCATCCCCGCCATCCTGGGTGAGCTGTACCGGGCTGGGCTGCTGAACGAGGACATCCACACGGTGCACAGCGCCTCGATCGACGAGTGGCTGAAGAACTGGGACCTGCGCGGCGGTTCGCCTTCCGCCGAGGCTGTCGAGCTCTGGCACGCTGCGCCTGGCTGCAAGCGGTCGGCAACGGCGTTCTCCCAGTCCGAGCGCTGGGACGCCCTCGACACGGACGCTGCCGGCGGCTGCATCCGCGACCACGAGCACGCGTACTCCGTCGACGGCGGCCTGGCGGTCCTCAAGGGCAATCTGGCGGTCGACGGCTGCGTGGTGAAGACGGCGGGCGTCGACGAGTCGATCTGGACCTTCGAGGGGCCGGCGGTCGTCTGTGAGTCGCAGGAAGAGGCGGTCGAGAAGATCCTCGCCAAGGCGGTCAAGCCCGGTGACGTGGTGGTGATCCGCTACGAGGGTCCCAAGGGCGGCCCGGGCATGCAGGAGATGCTCTACCCGACGTCGTTCCTGAAGGGCCGCGGCCTGGGCAAGGTGTGCGCGCTCGTCACCGACGGCCGCTTCTCCGGCGGTACTTCGGGGCTGTCGATCGGCCACGCCTCCCCGGAGGCGGCCTCGGGCGGCACGATCGCCCTGGTCCGGGACGGCGACCAGATCCGCATCGACATCCCGAACCGCTCGATCGACCTGCTCGTCCCTGACGAGGAGCTCGACGCGCGGCGCGAGGCCCTGAACGGCGTCTACGCGCCGAAGGCCCGCGACCGCAAGGTCTCGGCCGCCCTCCGCGCCTACGCCGCGATGGCCACCAGCGCGGACAAGGGCGCAGTACGAGACGTCACGAAGCTCGGCTGAGCTACTCGAGCACCACTATCTACGGTCCGCGAGCAGCGGAGCACACCATCACCCAGCTCGGCCCGGGCGGGAGTCGGCACCTCGCACACCCTCAAGGCACCTGGGACAGGCTATTGCTTGTCCCCGCCCCCAGCATCGTGGCCGAGGTCCCGGTTCCTGACATGCGCGCTCACGCGTTCCACTCGGCTCGGCCGTGAACCCTCAGAGGACTGATTCGAGGTCGAAGGCGAGGGTGATCGCCTCGGTCAGCAGGATCTCCTGGTCGGGGAGGAGGTAGCCGATCAGGCGGCCGAGCTGGAGCTTCGGGATGGTCTGGAGGTTGTCGCAGCTGATCGCGCTCGGGTGGTCGAGGCCGTTCTGGGTGCCGACCAGTACTTCGGTCGACAGGCCGCGGATCGTGCTGGTGATCGGGGCGACGGTGACGTTCCTCAGCCGTGGCCGGATCAGCTCACGGGTCAGGACCACCACGGGCCGGGGCTTGTCCAGCCGGGCGACGTGCAGCGGCCGCATCAGTCGAGGTCGGACAGCGCAGTACCGCCGGCGTAGCTCGCGAGTCCGTCGAGGTCGGACGGCTCGCCGTACTCGGCCAGAATCGCGGCGTCCCGGGCAGCCAGTTCCCGGCGGCGCTCGCGCTCCATCGCCCGGGCCACCACGGAGGCCCGGCTGGATGCCTTGTTGTCGTCGACGAGCCGGTCCATGAACTCGACCAGCTCGTCCGGCAACCGCACAGTGATCTGCTTACTCATACCAGAACCATACCGCTCTGGGATTCACTTAACCACCAGTCGGCGGAGGGGACCGGTCGAGCCGGTCAGTTCGGGGACATGTCGGACCAGGGGAGGTCCGTGGCGGGGAGGGACGGGAGGGCTGTGATCGCGGCGAGCTCGGAATCCAGGAGGCCGACAAGCTGAGCCAGGCGGGTGGTGGTGTCGGTGGACTCGAGGAGCTTCTGGCGGTCGGGAGTGACGAGCGTCATCGCGGCCGACATCAGGTACGAGAGGGTGGTCGGATCGTCCGGCAGTGACTCGATGTGCAGGCCGGGCTGGGAGATCTCGGTCACCGCCGCGGCGTATCGACGAAAGCGCTGGACCGCCACGGTCGCAGTACCGAGGGGGTCGTCGCCGGGTTCCTCGTCGAGGAATTCGACGTCGGCGACCAGGTAGTCGCCGCCGCTGTCGAGCTCGGCGACCTTGAAGCGGCGGTTGCCGGTCAGGGTGACCTCGACCGGGCCGTCGTCGCCCGGGTCCAGGGAGATCTCGGAGATGGTCGCGGCGCAGCCGGTGCCGTAGAGCGAGCGGAACACCCGGTCGCCGAGCTCGTAGCCGTCCCGGACCGCCACCGCTCCGCAGACGAGTTCGCCGCCGTTCTCGACCAGGTCGCGGATCACCGACCGCCCCTGGACGTCGGTGACGGGGATCGGGAGCACCAGCCCTGGGAAGATCACTGTCTCGACAGTGAGGAGCGGCAGGCGGGAGTCCATGCCGTCGAGCCTAATGGCAACCGCCCGCGGTCACCGTCCGTGCAGCAGACGGCGCGCGGGGACCGGGGGAGGCGACCACTAGACTGAGCCCCATGATTCGCCGCGTCGACCTGCGGGGCCGAGTGGCAGCCGGAGAGGTGCTCAACCTCCAAGCCCTGGTCCCCCGAGCCGTATTCGACGTCGAGGCCGCCCTCGACGTCGTCCGACCCATTTGCCTGGACGTCCGTCATCGGGGCCTCGAGGCGATCAGGGAGTACGGCGAGAAGTTCGACCATGTGCGGGTGGAGGACCTCCGGGTCCCGGCCGAGGCGTTGAAGACCGCGCTGGAGGAGCTCGACCCCGAGGTGCGCAGCGCGTTCGAGGAGTCGATCCGGCGGGTGCGCGAGGTCAGCGAGGACGAGCGCGGCGGGGACGTCGAGTCCCAGCCCGCGCCGGGTGGCCGGGTGACCCAGCGGCTGGTCCCGGTGCAGCGCGTCGGGCTGTACGTCCCGGGCGGCCGCGCGCCGCTCGCGTCCAGCGTGGTGATGAACGTCGTACCGGCTCAGGTGGCGGGGGTTCCGTCACTCGCGGTGGCCTCGCCGCCCCAGAAGGAGTTCGGCGGTCTGCCACACCCGACCGTGCTCGCGGTCTGCGCGATGCTTGGCATCGACGAGGTCTACGCGATGGGTGGCGCCCAGGCGATCGCCGGGTTCGCGTACGGCTTCGAGGGCTGCCGCAAGGTCAACCTGATCACCGGTCCGGGCAACATCTACGTCGTCGCGGCCAAGCGGTTCCTGCTGGGCGAGGTCGGCATCGACTCCGAGGCCGGCCCGACCGAGATCGCCGTGCTGGCCGACGACAGCGCGAACGCCGCGCACGTCGCCGCGGACCTGATCAGCCAGGCCGAGCACGACCCGATGGCGGCCAGTGTGCTCGTCACCCCCAGCGAGACGCTTGCCGCCGCGGTGGAGGCCGAGCTCGGCGTGCAGGTCGCGCGGACGAGGCACCGGGAGCGGGTGGAGGAAGCCCTCGCCGGGCAGCAGTCGGCCGTAGTACTGGTCGACGACCTGGAGCAGGGCACCGCGGTGGTGGACGCGTATGCGGCCGAGCACCTCGAGATCCAGACGGTGGACGCCGAGGAGCGAGCCGGGCTGATCAACAACGCCGGCGCGATCTTCATCGGCGGCTGGTCACCGGTGTCGCTGGGCGACTACTGCGCGGGGTCGAACCACGTCCTCCCGACGGCAGGCTGCGCGTGCCACTCGTCCGGCCTGTCCGTGCGCAGCTTCCTGAAGGCGATGCACGTCGTGAACTACTCGCGCGAGGCGCTGCAGCAGGTCGCCGGGCACGTGGTCGCGCTCGCGCACGCCGAGGACCTGCCGGCCCACGGCTCGGCCGTGTCCGTTCGCTTCCGGGATGAGGACTGATGGGCCGCTTCGACGGGCTGCCGCTGCGCGACGAGCTGAAGAGCTTCGAACCGTACGGCGCGCCGCAGCTGGACGTCCCCGTCCTGCTCAACGTCAACGAGAACCCGTACCCGCCGAGCGAGGCGACCGTCGCGGACATCACCGCGTCCGTGGCGGAGGCCGCGCGCGGCCTGAACCGGTACCCGGACCGCGAGTTCCTCGACCTGCGGGCCGACCTCGCGGCGTACCTGGGGCGTGAATCGGACGCGCAGCTCACCGCCGAGCAGGTGTGGGTCGCCAACGGGTCCAACGAGGTGATGCTGCACCTGCTGCAGGCCTTCGGCGGTCCAGGCCGTACTGCGCTCTCGTTCGCGCCGACGTACTCGATGTATCCGGAGTATGCGCGGGACACGAACACGGCCTGGGTCACCGGTCGCCGGTCCGAGGACTTCACCCTGGACCAGAGCAAGGCCCTCGCCGCGATCTCCCGGCACAGGCCGTCCGTAGTACTGCTGGCGTCACCGAACAACCCCACCGGTACCGCGCTGCCGATCCAGCTGGTCGAGGCGGTCGCCGCCCGGACCTCCGCGATGGGGGCGGTCCTGGTGGTGGACGAGGCGTACGCCGAGTTCCGCCGGGCCGGTACGCCGAGCGCGGTCACGTTGTTGCCGTCGTACCCCAACCTGGCGGTGGCTCGGACCACCTCGAAGGCGTTCGCGCTGGCCGGGGCGCGGGTCGGTTATCTTGCCGCCAGCAAGCAACTCGTGGACGCGCTGCGGATCGTCCGGCTGCCCTACCACCTGTCGGCCGTGACGCAGGCGGTCGCCCGGGCGGCGCTGCGGCACTCCGACGAGCTGCTCGGCCGGGTCGAGCAGCTCCGCACCGAGCGCGACGAGACGGTCGACTGGCTGCGGGCCCAGGGCCTGCGGGCGGTGGACTCCGACGCGAACTTCGTGCTGTTCGGCACCTTCGCCGACCGGCACGCGGTCTGGCAGTCGCTGCTGGACGACGGCGTGCTGATCCGGGAGACCGGGCCGGCCGGCTGGCTGCGGGTGTCGATCGGCACCGGCGCCGAGATGGCGGCGTTCCGCGCCTCGCTGGAAAGAGTTCTGAAGACAGACGTGGGAAGGCAGACATGAGCAGGACAGGCCGGATCGATCGCGAGACCAGCGAGTCCAAGGTGCTGGTCGAGCTCGACCTGGACGGCACCGGACGGGCGGACATCTCCACGGGGGTCGGCTTCTACGACCACATGCTCAACGCGCTGGCCAAGCACGCGCTGCTCGACCTGCACGTGAACACGGTCGGCGATCTGGAGACCGACGCGCACCACACCGTTGAGGACACCGCGATCGGCATCGGCCAGGCTTTGAAGGAAGCGCTGGGGGACAAGCGCGGGATCAGGCGGTTCGGCGACGCGACCGTTCCGCTGGACGAGGCGCTCGTGCACTGCACGGTCGACCTGTCCGGCCGGCCGTACTGCGTGCACACCGGTGAGCCCGACGGCCAGGTCTACGCGATCATCGGCGGCGACTACGCCGGTTCGCTGACCCAGCACGTCTTCGAGACGCTCGCGTTCAACGCCGCGATCTGCATCCACATCCGGGTGCTGTCCGGCCGCGACCCGCACCACATCGTCGAGGCCCAGTTCAAGGCCTTCGCGCGGGCGCTCCGGGCCGCGGCCGAGCTCGACCCGCGGCAGCCGGGCATCCCCTCCACCAAGGGCGCCCTGTGAGCAAGAAGGTCGTCCTGCTCGACTACGGCTCGGGCAACATCCGCTCCGGCGAGCGTGCGTTGCAGCGGGTCGGCGCGGACGTCACCGTCACCGCGGACTTCCAGCAGGCGCTCGACGCGGACGGCCTGCTGGTGCCCGGCGTCGGCGCCTTCGAAGCCTGTATGACGGGCCTGCGCGCGGTGCGCGGCGACGTCCTGGTGGATCGCCGGCTGACCGGCGGGCGGCCCGTGCTCGGGATCTGCGTCGGTATGCAGATCCTCTTCGGCAAAGGCATCGAGCACGGGGTCGAGAGCGAGGGCTGCCACCAGTGGCCCGGGGTGGTGGAGCGGCTCCAGCCGAACGGTGACGAGCCGGTTCCGCACATGGGCTGGAACACGGTCGACGTACCGTCCGGCAGCAAGCTGTTCGAGGGCATCGACAAGGAGCGGTTCTACTTCGTCCACTCCTACGGCGTCCGCGAGTGGGAGCTGAAGGACACCCGAGCCTCGGTGGCCCCGGCGGTCACCTGGACGTCATACGGCGGCGACCGGTTCGTGGCGGCGGTGGAGAACGGCCCGCTCAGCGCCACCCAGTTCCACCCGGAGAAGTCCGGCGACGCCGGCGCCGATCTGCTGGCCAACTGGGTCCGCTCGCTCTGAGGGCGGCTCGGGCGAACGGCCTCCGCCTCATGCGGAGGGGGTGAGGACGGCTCCGGGCGCCCGGGTGTGGGATGGGTTGCGGCGGCAAGTCATGTCGTCGTGATCGAGGGGTGGCCGGCGATGGGCGGGATCAGCAGCACCACGGAACGGGCGGCCGGCGACCCGTGATGTCCTGGACCGCGGGCTTCCGGGCCCACCAGTTCGTCCGGCAGAGCCTGTGGGTGGTGCCGCTGATCGGTGGCGTGATCGGTGCGGTGCTGGCCGACGTCGACCTGTGGCTCGAGGGCCGGATCGCCTTGCCGCCGGGGTGGTCGTACTCCGAGGACACCGCGAACGCCGTGTTGTCGGCCGCCGCGGCCGCGATGGTCGGGCTGATCGGCTTCGTGGTCACGATCGGCGTGCTGGTCGTGCAGATGGCGACCGGCACTCTGTCGCCACGCTTCATGCGGCTGTGGTACCGGGATCGGCTGCAGAAGCTCGTCCTCGCGGCGTTCACGGCCACGTTCACCTTCGCCTTCGCCCTGCTGCGCCATGTGGAGTCCGACTCCGTACCCGATCTGGGTATCACCCTGGTCGGGCTGGCCGTCGCTGCCGACCTGATCCTCCTGCTGCTGTACTTCGACCGATTCGTGCACGCGCTCCGGCCGGTCGCCGTCGCGGCTGCGATGGCACAGGCCGGTCTTGCGGTCGAAGCCGGCGAGGATCGCCTCACCACGGCCGCCGGGTCGGGCGATCAGGGGGTCGGGCGCGGCGCGCCGGACGAACGGGTGATGGCGCCTAGGTCGGGCGCCATCCAGGCCATCGACATCGCGGGCCTCGTCCGGTTCGCGGCGGCTCGCGGCCAGGTCTGCGTCGTACCGCACACGATCGGTGACTTCGTCACCGTGGGGAGCGTGCTGATGGAGGTTCACGGGGCGGCGAGCGAGACCGACCTGCGCCGTCTGGGCGGGATGATCTCGCTGGGCCGTGAGCGCACGATCGACCAGGACCCGGCCTTCGCCCTGCGCATTCTGGTCGACATCGCCATCCGCGCGCTGTCCCCGGCGGTCAACGACCCCACCACGGCAACCCAGGTGATCAACCACATCGACGCCCTCCTGCTCGGGATCGGGTCTTCCGACCGCGCCTTCCGGGGGACCGCCCTCGACGCCGACGGCCGGGTCCGCCTGGTCGTCCGGACCCGCGGCTGGGCGGAGTATCTCGACATCGGGGTGACCGAGATCCGCCAGTACGGCGCCACCTCCCCGCAGATCTGCCGGCGGTTGCGCGCCATGCTCGAGGATCTGCGGGCCGGAGTCCTGCCCGCACGCCGGGCGGCCGTGCAATTTCAGCTCGATGCCCTGGACCGGGCAACCGACGCGGCGTTCGCCGACCCGTTCGAGCGGGCGCTGGCGAGGATGAGCGACCGGCAGGGCCTCGGCACCACCCGGCCCGGCGAGACGTCCGATGCCAGCCGTTGATCGGCGACTCATCGCGCGGACATCGGCGGTCCGCGCGCTGTTGCTGCGGTCCGCCGCCCTCGGGGTCGCGACCGCGGCCCTGGTCGTCGCGCAAGCCTGGCTGCTTGCGGGGCTGCTCTCCGCGTCCTTCCAGGACGGCGCGGGCCTCGACGAGTTGCGCGGCCCGCTGCTGATCCTGCTCGGCGTCGTCATCGCCCGTGCCGTGCTCGCCTGGTTGGCCGAGCTGATGGCGCACCGGGCCGGCACCCAGGCCAAGGCGGAGCTGCGGATGGCCCTGCTGCGGCACGTCGTCGCACTGGGCCCGGCCTGGCTCGCCGGGCACCGCACCGCTGAGCTCGAGGCACTGGGTACCCGCGGCCTCGATGCGCTCGACGGCTACTTCACCCGCTACCTGCCGCAACTGGTATTGGCGGTCGTCATCCCTACCGCAGTCATCACCGCGGCAGTGACGCAGGACATCGTGGCAGCGGCGATCATCGCCGCCACGGTTCCCCTGATCCCACTGCTGATGGCGGTCGTCGGTGCCGGTGCCAGGGCCCAGGCGGCCAAGCGTCTTGTCGCCCTGCAGCGGCTGGGCGGCCACTTCCTCGACAGCATCGCCGGACTGACGACGCTCAAGGTGTTCGGGCGGGCGCGCGCCCAGGCAGACCTGGTCCGTCGTACGACGGACGACTTCCGCGAGGAGACGATGGGCACACTCCGAGTGGCCTTCCTGTCCTCCCTGGTGTTGGAGCTGCTCGCGTCGTTGTCGGTGGCGGTGGTCGCGGTGGCTGTCGGAATCAGGCTCGTCAGCGGCGATCTCGACCTCTCGACCGGCTTGTTCGTGCTCATCCTCGCTCCTGAGGCCTACCTCCCGCTGCGCACTCTGGGCGCGAGCTTTCACGCCAGCGCGGATGGTGCCGCCGCGGCGGACCAGGTGTTCACGGTCCTGGACAGCCCGCTTCCGGCCGGCGATACCGGCGCCGGTCTCCTGTGCTACCCGGCCGTGGATCTGCGGGTGGACGAGGTGTGCGTGAGCTATCCGGACCGGGCCGGACCCGCGCTCGACCGGGTCAGCCTGTCGGTCCGCCCGGGTGAGGTGGTGGCCTTGACCGGTCCGAGCGGCTGTGGCAAGTCGACCCTGATCGCGGTGCTGCTGGGCTTCGTCGGCGTGGACTCCGGACAGGTGACCGTCTGCGGGGTGGACCTCGCCGAGCTCGATCTCGACCTCTGGCGCCGGAATGTGGCCTGGGTCCCGCAGCGGCCTTACCTGCTGGCCGCGAGCCTGGCCGACAACGTCAGGCTCGGCAGGCCGGACGCTGCTGAGGAGGACGTACTGCGAGCGGTTCACGACGCCGGGCTGGCGCAGATGACCGAGCGGTTGCCGCACGGGCTCGCGACGCCACTGGGCGAGCGCGGCGCCGGCCTGTCCGCGGGGGAGAGGCAGCGCCTCGCGCTGGCCCGGGCGTTCCTGATGGATGCGCCGCTGCTCCTGCTGGACGAGCCGACGGCCAACCTGGACGGGGACACCGAGGCGTCGGTGCTCGCAGCGGTCGCCCGCCTGACCGTCGGCCGCACCGCGCTGATCGCCGCGCACCGACCGGGTCTGGTCACGTTGGCGGACACGGAGATCCGGCTGGAACACGCGACCTCGGTGGGCTACCGATGACTTCCAGACTGACGGCCCGGCTGGCTGCGGCCAGCCTGCTCGGGGCGGGTGGCGCCGCCGCCGGCCTCGGTCTCGCGGCGACCGCCGGCTGGCTGATCGCCCGCGCCTCCGAACACCCGAACATGGCGGCGCTCGGACTCGCTGTGGTCGGGGTGAGGTTCTTCGGAATCAGTCGCGGGCTGCTCCGGTACGCCGAGCGCCTGGTCGGACATGATGCGGCGTTCCGCGTCCTGGCTGAGGTACGGATGAAGGTCTACGCCAGACTCGAGCGTCTCGCCCCGGCCGGCCTGCCGGCTTTCCGGAGCGGTGACCTGATGGCCCGTTTCGTCGACGACGTGGATTCACTGCAGGATCTGCTGCTGCGCGTGATCTCGCCGTACGTCGTCTTCGTCGCCTCCGCCGGGTTGACGATCGCCCTGGTCGGGACCTTGGTACCGACCGCCGGCGTGGTCGTCCTGGTCGCCGCGCTGCTCTGCGCGACTGCCGTTCCCGTCCTGGCCCGGCAGTTGGTGCGACGGTCCGAAGCGCGCCAGGCCGAGACGCGAGGCGAGCTGTCGACTGCCGTGGTCGACCTGGTCCAGGGCGCGCCCGACCTGATCGCCTTCGGTGCCGCGAAGACGCAGTTGCTACGAGCCGGTCGAGCCGATGCCGAGCTGGCCAGGGTGGCCCGGGCGGCTGCTCGCACCGCTGGGACCGGCTCGGGGCTCACCACACTGCTCGCGGGGCTGTGCGTCTGGGGTGTGCTCGCGGCCGGAATCGTTGCCGTCGACAACGGCCGGCTTCCCGGTGTCCTGCTCACGGTCGTCGTCCTCGTCTCCTTGGCTTCCTTCGAGCTGGTGACCGGCCTCCCGCAGGCCTTCGCGACGTTCGAGCGGGTACGCCGTTGCCAGGAACGGGTCGATGCCCTCCTGGCTGTCGACGACCCGGTCAGCGAGCCCACGGATCCGGTGCCGCTGCCGGCCGCGCCGTACTCGATCCGCCTGCGCGGCGTGCGCGCCCGCTACCCGTCCGGACGGCTCGCGCTGGACGGGATCGACCTGGATCTGGCTCCCGGCGACAGCGTCGCGGTGGTCGGACCCAGCGGAGCAGGCAAGTCCACGCTGGCCGCCGTCCTGATGCGGTTCCTCGAACTCGAGTCCGGTACGGCGTCGCTGAACGGGGTCTGTCTCGGCGACCTGGAATCCGACGCTCTTCGCCGGGTGGTCGGCCTGGCCGGGCAGGACGCACACGTCTTCGACCGCACGATCGGCGAGAATCTCCGGCTGGGGCGGCCGGACGCGACCGAGGCCGAGTTCCGGGCCGCGCTGGCGGAGGTCGGGCTGCTGGCCTGGGTCGACGGTCTACCGAACGGCCTGGCGACCGAAGTCGGCGAGCACGGCGCCCGGCTCTCCGGCGGCCAGCGGCAGCGGCTCGTCGTCGCTCGCGCCCTGCTGGGGGACTTTCCGGTGCTCATCCTCGACGAGCCGACCGAGCACCTCGACCCTGGGGCCGCCGGCGCGCTGACCGCGAACCTGCTGGCCGCTGCCTCCGGGCGCACCACCCTGCTGATCACCCACCGGCTGAGCGGCCTGCAGACCGTCGACCGGATCCTGCTGCTGGAGGCCGGGCGGGTGGTGGAGTCGGGCACACACGCGGACCTGGTCGCGGCCGGCGGGGCGTACTCCCGGATCTGGAACAGGGAGCAAGGGCACCTCATCCGTTCTGAATGATGCGCTGACCGCCGACCCTGGTCGAGGCTGCCAGAAAGGACGAACTCTTCCGACGAGGGGTGATCAGCCCGAGGAGAGGTCTGCGATGGACCCGACCGACCTGGCGCGTATCCAGTTCGCCACCACCACCATCTACCACTTCGTCTTCGTCCCGGTGACGATCGGGCTGGCGTTCCTGGTGGCGATCCTGCACACCCAGTGGTACCGATCGGGCGACCCCGACCACAGGCGGCTGACCCGGTTCTTCGGGACACTGCTGTTGATCAACATCGCCGTCGGGGTCGTCACCGGGCTGGTGCAGGAGTTCCAGTTCGGCATGAACTGGTCGGCGTACTCACGGTTCGTTGGCGACGTCTTCGGCGCGCCGCTGGCGATGGAAGGGCTGGCGGCGTTCTTCCTGGAGTCGACCTTCCTGGGGTTGTGGATCTTCGGCTGGAACGTGCTGCCTCGGCGGGTCCACCTCGCCACGATCTGGCTGGTTGCGATCGGCGCGTCGCTCTCGGCGGCGTTCATCATGGCCGCGAACTCGTGGATGCAGCACCCGGTGGGCTACACCACCAACGCCCAGACCGGGAGGCCAGAGCTCAGCTCGATCGGGGACCTGTTCACCAACCCCGTGTTCGTCTGGGGCTATGTCCACGTGATCCTGGCTTCGCTACTGACCGGAGCAGTGTTGATGCTGGCAGTGTCCGCGTGGCAACTCAGGCGCCGCGAGCACGGCGAGCTCTTCCACAGCTCGGTCAAACTCGCGATCGTCGTCCTCGTCCCGGTCTCGATCCTGGCGCTGGGGGTGGGCAGCCACCTCGGTGTGGTCGAGGCGGAGTACCAGCCGATGAAGATCTCGGCGGCCGAGGCACAGTGGGAGACCTGTCAGCCCTGCTCGTTCTCGCTGTTCCAGATCGGCGGCGGCAGGAACGACGAGACCCCGACCCAGCTGCTCGAAGTTCCCCATCTGCTGTCCCTGCTCGCCACGGGCACGTGGAACGGCCAGGTGGAAGGGCTCAACGAACTGCAGGCCGCCGACGTCCAGAGGTACGGCGATGGCAACTACGTGCCGAACGTGTTCGTGCAGTACTGGTCGATGCGGGTGATGGCCTACCTCGGCAGTCTGATCGCGCTGCTCGCGCTCTGGGGCGCGTGGCTGCTGTACCGCCGGAAGCTCGCGGTGTCGCGCGTGTTCCTCTTTGTGGCGACCTGGTCGGTGCTGGCGCCGGTCCTGATGAACACGGCCGGCTGGATGCTGACCGAGAACGGGCGCCAGCCGTGGATCGTCCAGGGACTCATGAAGACGGCGGACGGCGTGTCCACCTCGGTCAGCACGACCGAACTGGCGATCAGCATCGGGGCGCTGGTGGTGGTCTACGTGCTGATCGGGATCGTCTACCTCTTCCTGATGCTGCGCTACGCGCGGCGCGGCCTCGAGCTCGAGCACGCCGACGACGAGCCCGCGGGCGATCCCCCGACGCCGGCGATCACCTATTAGCGAGCGTTCCGGGAGGCAGCCGTGGGACTACCCGAGCTGTGGTTCGTGATCATCGCGATCCTGTGGACCGGCTTCTTCGTCCTGGAGGGCTTCGACTTCGGCGTCGGGATGCTGCACCGGGTCCTCGGCCGGACCGACCGGGAGCGCCGGGTGGCGATCAACACGATCGGCCCGTTCTGGGACGGCAACGAGGTCTGGCTGGTCGTCGGCGGTGCGGGAATCTTTGCCGCGTTCCCCGACTGGTACGCCAGCTGGTTCTCGGCGAGCTATCTCGCCGTCCTGCTGCTGCTGGTGGCGCTGATCATCCGCGGCGTGTCCTTCGAGTTCCGCGGCAAGGTCGACGGTCCGGGCTGGCGCCGGCTGTGGAGCGGCACCCTGATGACCGGCAGCCTGGTGGCGCCGCTCGTTCTCGGGATCGCGCTCGGTGACCTGGTCGCGGGCCTTCCGATCGACGCGGACGGCGAGTTCACCGGGTCGTTCTGGGATCTCTTCACGCCGTTCGGCCTGTGGACCGGGGTGACGCTGGTGGTGCTCTGCCTTGTCAACGGAGCGACGTTCCTCGGGATCAGGACTACCGGTGAGCTCCGTGAGCGAGCGCACCGCGCCGCTCGCCTGATCGGCTGGGTGGGTCTCGTCGTGGTCGCGGCCTTCGCGGTCTGGACCCTGGTCGTTGCCGACCACGGCTGGGCGCCGATCCTGCCTCTCGTAGTCGCACCGGTGGCCCTGCTCGTATCCATCGGGGCCGTGCATCGGGAACGCGACAGTTCCGCGTTCCTGCTGTCGGCGACGGCGATGGCGTGTGCCGTGGCGGGACTCTTCGCCGCCCTCTACCCGCAGGTCCTGGTGTCCAGCACGGATCCCGCGAACAGCCTCACCGTGGCCAACGCGGCGTCGGCCGACTACGCGCTCAAGGTGATGAGCGTTGTCGCGCTGATCTTCTTTCCTCTGGTGCTGCTCTACCAGGCCTGGTCGTACTTCGTTTTCCGTCATCGCCTGAGTACTTAGGTGAGGTCATCCACCGTGGATGACGACTCCAGGCCGAACTCGACGAAGGGTGGAGAGATGGCTGGCGATCAGCACTACGACGTGATCATCATCGGCACCGGCGCGGGTGGCGGCACACTGGCCCATCGGCTGGCGCCGTCCGGCAAGCGGGTCCTCCTGCTCGAACGCGGCGACTATCTGCCGCGAGAACGCGAGAACTGGGACTCCACGGCGGTGTTCGTGCAGGGCCGGTACCGCGCGCCGGAGTTCTGGTACGACGAGCATGGCCACGAGTTCCCGCCGGAGATCAACTACTACGTCGGGGGCAACACCAAGTTCTACGGCGCGGCCCTGTTCCGGTTGCGGCCGCAGGACTTCGGCGAGCTGCGGCACCACGGTGGCGTCTCGCCCGCCTGGCCGCTGCGGTACGAGGACTTCGAGCCGTACTACACCGAGGCCGAGCACCTCTACCGGGTCCACGGCCGTCACGGCGAGGACCCCACCGAGGGTCCGGCCAGTGCGCCGTACCGCTTCCCGCCGGTCGAGCACGAGCCCCGGATCCAGCAGTTGAGCGACGACCTGGACAAGCAGGGGCTGCATCCGTTCCATCTGCCGATCGGCGTCGATCTCATCCAGGACGAGGAGGGCCGGGCGACCCGGGACAGCGTCTGCATCCGGTGCGACCGGGTGGACGGGTTCCCGTGCCTGATCCAGGCGAAGTCGGACGCGCAGGTGATCTGTGTCGACCCGGCGCTGAGGCACGAGAACGTCTCGATGGTGACGAACGCCCACGTGGTGCGGCTCGACACCGATCCCACCGGACGGACCGTCTCGCAGGTCGTGACCGAGATCGACGGGTCGACCGTCCAGTTCAGCGCGGACGTCGTGGTCGTCGCCTGCGGCGCGGTCAATTCCGCCGTACTACTGCTGAAGTCGGCGAACGACCGCCACGCGCAGGGTCTCGCGAACAGCTCGGACGTCGTCGGCCGGCACTACCTGCGGCACAACAACCTCGCGCTGATGGCGGTGTCGAAGGAGCCGAACCCGACCCGGTTCCAGAAGACCCTGGCGATGAACGACTGGTACCTCGGGGACGACGACTGGGACTACCCGCTCGGCGGGATCCAGATGCTGGGCAAGTCCGACGCCGAGCAGGTCCGCAGCGGCGCGCCGCGCTGGGCCGGCAAGGTCTCACCGAACATGCCGTTCGAGACGATCGCCCACCATGCCGTCGACTTCTGGCTGTGCGGCGAGGACCTTCCGCTGCCGGACAACCGCGTCACCGTACGCAAGGACGGCTCGATCCAGCTGGCCCTCGACGAGAAGAACAACGTCGAGGGGGTCAACCGGCTCAGGCACAAGTTGCAGAACATGCTCGGCGACCTCGGGATGCACGAGCACAAGTTGCTCGACAACAGCATCTACCTGCACAAGGGGATGCCCATCGGCGCCACCGCGCACCAGGCCGGCACCGTGCGGTTCGGCGACGACCCGGCGAGCTCGGCGCTCGACGTGAACTGCAAGGCCCACGACCTCGACAACCTCTACGTCGTCGACACCAGCTTCTTCCCGAGCATCGGCGCCGTGAACCCTTCGCTGACCGCGATCGCGAACGCGCTCCGGGTAGGCGACCACATCCTCGACCGGCTCCGCTGAGCCCAGCCGACCCGGACTGATTAGGAGAACCTCTATGCCAACCGCCGACATGGACGCACTGGTCATCTTCGGAGCGACCGGTGACCTCGCAAAGCTGGAGACCTTCCCTGCCCTGGTCGGCCTGGTCGACCGGGGCGTGCTCGACGTACCGATCGTCGGGGTGGCCAAGAGCGGCTGGGGACTCGAGCAATTCCGCGAGTACGCCGCCGCGTCGCTGCGGGACAACGGGATGGATACGAGCAGTCCGGCGGCGGCCAAGATGCTGGGGCTGCTGCAGTACGTCGACGGTGACCTCGGCGACGACGCGACGTACGCGGCGATGGCCGACAAGGTCGGAACCGGTGGCCGGGCGCTGTTCTACCTCGAGGTGCCGCCGCCGCTGTTCGGCCGGATCGCCAAGGGCATCGCGACCGCGGGCAAGGCCGACGGGGCCCGGGTGATGGTCGAGAAGCCGTTCGGCACCGACCTGGCCAGCGCCCAGAAGCTCAACGCGACCATGAACGAGGTCTTCCCCGAGGACGCCATCTACCGGGTGGACCACTGGCTCGGCCTGGACCCGTTGGAGAACGTGCTGTTCGCCCGCTTCGCCAACTCGGTGCTCGAACCGCTGCTCAACCGCGATCACGTGGAGAGCATCCAGATCACCATGGCGGAGAGCTTCGACGTGTCCGACCGAGGCAGCTTCTACGACCGCACCGGGGCGATCCGCGACGTCCTCCAGAACCACATGCTGCAGGTGCTCGCGAGCGTGCTGGCCGACCCGCCGGGCCATCTCGACGACGCCGCCTGGCGATCTCAGAAGACCGCGGTCATCAAGTCACTGCGCCCTCTCACCGCCGAGGACACGGTGCTCGGGCAGTACGACGGCTATCTGGACGTCGCCGGCGTCGATCCTCAGTCGCGGACCGAGAGCTACGTCGCGGTCCGGCTCGCCCTCGACACCTGGCGCTGGGCCGGCGTACCGATCGCGATCCGGGCCGGGAAGTGCATGCCGGTCACCGCGACCGAGGTGGCGGTCCGGTTCCGCCGCCCACCGCAGGACATCTTCGGGCTCGCGGGGTCCGCCGGCGCGAACCAGTTGCGGTTCCGGATCTGGCCGGAGAGCGAGGTCGGGCTCACCCTCACCGGCAAGAAGCCCGGCGCCGGCTGGACCGCGCAGGCCGAGGACCTCACCTTCGCCGAGCTGCCGGGATCCGACCAGCGACCGTATGACCGGCTGATCGGGGCGGCGCTCCAAGGCAGGCAGGCGCTCTTCGCCGCGCAAGACACGGTCGAGGCCGCCTGGCGAGTGGTCGAGCCGGTGCTCGGTGACGTCGTCCCGGTCGTCCCGTACGCCAGGGGCAGTTGGGGGCCGAAGGAGGCCGACGCCCTGCTACCGCACGGCGTGATCTGGCACGACCCGGCCGGATGATCCAGGAGGCCGGTCGCATGAGACAGCGGACCAGGAGCAGCGCGGAGGATCGATCGGAGCCTCGCCGGGTGGTGATCGTGGGTGGAGGCTTCGCCGGTCTGTTCGCGGCGCGCGCGTTCCGGCGCCGACGGGTGCAGGTCACCCTCGTGGACCGCGCCACCCACCACCTGTTCCAGCCTCTGCTGTACCAGTGCGCCACCGGGGTGCTGTCCGAGGGCCAGGTCGCGATGCCGCTGCGGGCGATCCTGCGCAAGCACGCCAACGTCGACTGCGTGCTCGCCGAGGTGACCGGTTTCGACGTCCAGGCCCGCATCGTCCACGCGCTGCGGCCGACCGGCGGCGAGCTCGAGTTCCCGTACGACGACCTGATCCTGGCCGCCGGCGTGCGGCAGTCGTACTTCGGGCATGACGAGTTCGCCGCGTTCGCACCCGGGATGAAGACCCTGGCCGATGCGCTGCTGATCCGGCGCCGGGTCTTCGGCGCGTTCGAGATGGCCCAGTCGGCCACCGATCCCGAGGAGCGCCGGCGGTGGCTCTCGTTCGCTCTGGTGGGCGCCGGCCCGACGGGGGTCGAGCTGGCCGGGCAGATCCGTGAGCTGGCCACGTCGACGCTGAGCAAGCAGTTCCACGACATCGATCCCACCGAGGCCAAGGTGCTGCTCTTCGACGGAGGCGACGCGCCGCTCAAGCCGTTCGGCCCGAAGCTGTCCGCCAAGGCCGCCGCAGCGCTGACCGACCTCGGCGTCGAGCTCCACCTCGGCTCGATCGTCACCAACGTGGACCAGAACGGGTTGGTGGTCCGGGGACCCGACGGCGCGAGTACGCCGTACGAGGTGGGAACCGTGCTGTGGGCCGCCGGGGTGGCGGCGCAGCCGGTCGCCGACCAGCTCGCGAAGGCCGCGGGCGCGGAGCAGGACAGGGCCGGACGGATCAAGGTCCAGCCTGACCTCACCCTGCCCGGCCACCCGGAGATCTCGGTGGTCGGTGACGTGATGAGCCTCGACGACCTTCCGGGTGTCGGCGAGGTGGCGATGCAGACCGGGTACTACGCGGCGAAGCGGATCAGGGACGAGGTGGACGGGAAGACCGATCCGCCGAAGCCGTTCCGGTACCGCGATCTGGGCTCCGCGGCCTACATCGCGCGCGGTCAGGCTGTCGTATCGGTCAGCCGGGTGCACCTGAGCGGCCGGATCGGCTGGCTGGCCTGGCTCGGCATCCACCTTGCCTTCCTGACCGGTTACCGCAACCGGTTCGGGGCGGTGCTCAGCTGGGCGATCGCCTTCAGCCGGGAGACCCGGCGCGAACGAGCCTTCACGATGCAGCAGGTCGCACCCGGTGGCGCCGACCTCTATCGCAACCGAAGAGGAGAAGACCCATCATGAGCGACTACCCACCCATCGCCGACCACGGGTTGATCGGCGACCTGCAGACCGCCGCGCTGGTGACCATGGACGGATCCATCGACTGGTTCTGCTGTCCACGGTTCGACTCGCCGAGCGTCTTCGCGGCGCTGCTCGACCAGGAGCGCGGCGGCTACTTCCGGGCCCGGGCGACCGGCACCGGCGTCACGAGCCGGCAGCTGTACTTCCCGGACACCGCGATCCTGATCACCCGGTTCATGACCGAGGACGGCGTCGGCGAGGTCGTCGACTTCATGCCGCCGGCCGGCAAGCAGCCCACCGCGAACCACCGGATCCTGCGGATGATGCGGTGCGTGCGGGGGCAGATCAACTTCGAGGTGGACATCGCGCCCCGGTTCGACTACGGCCGCAAGGAGCACGAGACGCAGCTGGTCGAGCAAGGGGCGGTCTTCGTGACCGAGGACCTGAGCCTGACGCTGCACGCGGTCCGTGAGCCGGGTGACGAGCGGCTGGCGCAGGTGCGGGTGGACGGCGGCGACATCCACGTCGACTACGCGATGACAACCGGGGACGTCCGGGGGCTGGTACTGGAGTCGGCGGCCGAGGGTCCACCGCGAGAGATCGGGGTCGCGGAGTTCACGGCGATGTTCGAGGACGCCACGACCTTCTGGCGTGAGTGGCTGTCCAAGTCGACGTACACCGGCCGGTGGCGGGAGATGCTGCAGCGCTCGGCGATCACACTGAAACTGATGACATACGCGCCGACCGGCGCGCTGGTGGCCGCACCCACTGCCGGGTTGCCCGAACAGGTCGGCGGCGAGCGCAACTGGGACTACCGCTACACCTGGGTGCGGGACGCCTCGTTCTCCGTGTACGCACTGCTCGGCATGGGCTTCACCGAGGAGGCGGCCGAGTTCTGCGCGTGGTTGCGGGACCGCGTCCAGGAGAAGACCACGGGGAAAGGCGGTCCGCTCAACATCATGTACCGGGTGGACGGTTCGTCCGACCTGGTCGAGGAATCGCTCGAGCATCTCGAGGGCTACCGAGGGTCCCGGCCGGTGCGGATCGGCAACGGCGCCTCGGACCAGCGGCAGATGGACATCTTCGGCGAGGCGCTGGACAGCATCTACTTCGCGGACCAGCACGGAATCGAGCTCGGCCACCACGGCTGGATCGCGCTGCGTGGCATCGTCGACTGGCTGACCGACAACTGGGACCTGCCGGGTGAGGGGATCTGGGAGACGCGCGGCGGGCAGAAGGACTTCACCTATGGCCGGGTGATGAGCTGGGTCGCCTTCGACCGGGCGATCCGCATGGCCGCGGAGCATGGCCGGCCGGGGGCGGTGGACCGCTGGGCCAACAGCCGGGACACGATCTACAACCAGGTGATGCAACGCGGCTGGAACGAGAAGGTCGGAGCCTTCGTGCAGCACTACGACGACACCGTCCTCGACTCGTCGATGTTGCGGATGGCAACGGTCGGCATGATCACACCCGACGACCCGATGTGGCTGTCCACGCTGGACGCGATGGACGCCGAACTCGTGGTCGACAGTCTGGTCTACCGCTACAACCCGGCCGCTTCGCCGGACGGGCTGGCCGGCGACGAGGGCACGTTCTCGCTCTGTACCTTCAACTACGTCGACGCGCTGGCCCGGGCCGGCCGCCTCGAGGAGGCCCGGCTCATCTTCGAGAAGATGCTCACCTACGCCAACCACGTGGGCTTGTACTCCGAGGAGATCGGCTCGACCGGCGAGCAGCTCGGCAACTTCCCGCAGGCGTTCACGCACCTGGCGCTGATCGATGCGGCCATCACCCTGAACGCCGCGCTGGATCAGGCGAAGGCCGGCGGGCGGCACACCGCGCCCGACGTCGCGGCCGCGCGCCGCCAGGCGGATGCGGCGGCAACCTGACCGGCGATCCGGCCGGCGTCCTGACCCCGCGTCCTGACTGGCGCGCGCCCTAGGGCCCGGTCTCGTCGAGTGCGTCGGGGCTGCGGGCGATTCTGCGGTCGATGGCGACCGCGATCGCCGGGTACACCAGCACGGACAGGACGCCCGCGCCCACCAGCGCGGCCGCGTTCTCCGGGAGCATGTGGCCGGTCTCGAGTCCGATCTCGCTGAGAGCGACGAGCAGCGGCAACGCCGTCGACACGATGAAGACGAGTTCGAACCGTCTCGCCCGGGGGAGTGCGGTGCGGTACACCAGCAGCGTCGGGAGGCCGCGGGCGACCAGCAGCAGGAGGAAGAACAGGAACAGCCGCGCGGGGGCTTCGACGATGGAGCGCACGTCGACCCCCATCCCCGACGAGACGAAGAAGATGGGGATGAAGAAGCCGTAGCCGACGGCATCGAGCTTGTGGTCCAGCGCCTCGACGTTCCCGGGTGCCCATCGACGCAGGACGACGCCCGCCACGAAGGCGCCCAGGACGACGTCGAGCCCGAAATCGTTGGCGACGACGAGCAGGAGCAGCAACATCGCGACCGTCCACCGCAGCGTGGTCTGCGAGGTCGCGTGCTCTCCCTCCGACAGGATCCGCGCGATCCGGCCGCCACGACCCAGCCTGGGCGCCAGACTCAGCAGCAGCCCGAGGAGGCCCATCGCGAGCAGGGAGATGAGCCCGATGAACCGGCCGTTCGACCCGAGGAAGATCGCGATCGCCACGACGGGCAGGAACTCCCCGACCGCCCCCGCGGCGAGGACGAAGGGGCCGAACGCCCCGCGCAGCATGTTGTTGTCCCGCAGGATCGGCAGCAGAGTTCCCAGCGCCGTCGTGGTCAGACCGAGCGCGACCGGCACGAACGCCTTCACGAGGCCCAGCGCCGCGAGCCCCCCGACGACCGCACCGGCCACCGCCACAGTGACCACCCAGCCGACGATGGCGAGCTTGCCGGCCCGCTGCCGGAAGACCGCCAGCTCCAGCTCGTAGCCCGCCAGCAGGAACAAGAACCCCAGACCGACGTTCGCGAGCAGCTCGATGCTGTCCGGGTCGGCCAGATCGAGCACCTCCGGCCCGACGACCACACCGCCGAGAATGAGCACCACGACCTGAGGAACCCGGAACCGGCTCAGCAACCCGACGAGCACCGGCGTCACGGCCGCCACCAGCGCGACCACGAAAAGGCTGGTCAGTCCCAGACCGAGTTCAGCACCCATTCCACCAGCCTGACTGATCGTCCGTGCCGGAACCTCCCCCCGCCCGGACGATCAGCAGCGCATCGCAGCCCGAGTCGCTCGCGCTGACCTCCTGTACCACGGCGTTGCCGTAGTTTGCTCCTGACTGAGCGGGAATGCGTTGTCAGGCAGCGTTTCCGGTCACGATCACGTTTTGGCGACCGGCGTCCGATTTCCGGGCCGGAGGTCTTCCGCAGATGACATCGGTGCTGTCACACTCACTCGCCAGGACGGTTGGAACCTTCGGGGATCCAGGAGGCCGGACGTGCTGGCAGCGACGAATCTCGAGGTCGTCTACGACGATGTGATGCTGGTGCTGCGCGGAGTCAGCCTCGAGGTCCCGCAGGGGCGGATCGTCGCCCTGCTGGGGGCCAACGGGGCAGGCAAGTCCACGCTGCTGCGCGCCATCTCGGGGCTGCTCGACGTGCACGGCGGCGAGGTGAGCCGCGGCGCGATCACGCTCGACGGCGAACCGATCCACGACCTGGACCCCAGCCGGATCGCTGCCCTGGGCATCAAACAGGTGATGGAAGGCCGGCGGATCTTCACCGAGCTCACGGTCGAGGAGAACCTGCGGGTCGGCGGGCACGTCAAGCCGCGCTCGCTGAAGGTCAACCTGGACCGGACCTACCAGTTGTTCCCGGTGCTGGCCGACCGGCGGCGCAAGATCGCCGGCTACCTGTCCGGTGGTGAGCAGCAGATGCTGGCGATCGGGCGCGCCCTGATGTCCGACCCGCGGTACCTGCTGATGGACGAGCCGAGTCTCGGGCTGGCGCCGATGGTGGTGCAGCAGATCCGGGACGTGATCGTCGACATCAACGCGGCCGGCACCACCGTGCTGCTGGTCGAGCAGAACGCCGCGATGGCGCTGGCGATCGCCGAACACGGTTACGTGCTGGAGAACGGCGCGATGGTGATGGACAAGCCGGCCGCCGACCTGCTCGCCGACGGCGACGTCCGGGAGTTCTATCTCGGCCTCGGGGCCGAGGGCGCCTCCAGGTCGTTCCGCGACGTGAAGCACTACCGGCGCCGGAAGCGGTGGTTGTCATGACCGCGACCGAGACCCGGCCGGAGTCCACCCGCCCGGCGGCCCGACCGGTGCTCACCTTCGACGACGTGCTGCTGGGGTTCTCCGGCGTGACCGCGCTCAACGGCGTCAGCTTCACCGTCGATCCCGGCGAACTCTTCGCGGTGATCGGCCCGAACGGCGCGGGCAAGACCTCGATCTTCAACGTGCTGTCCGGGGTGTACCGGCCGCAGCGGGGCTCGGTGCGGTTCGGCGACGAGGAGTTGATCGGGCGCAAGCCGCACGCGATCGCGCGGCTCGGCATCGCCCGGACCTTCCAGAACATCGAGCTGTTCTCGAACCTGACCGTGCTCGACAACCTGATGCTCGGCCGCCATCACCACCACCCGTACGGCGTGCTGGCCGCGTTCGCCTGGCTCGGCAAGGCCCGCCGCAACGAACTCGCGAACCGGGTGGCGGTCGAGGAGATCGTCGACTTCCTCGAGCTCGCCCAGTGGCGGCGGATGCCGGTCGGCCTGCTCCCGTACGGCGTCCAGAAGAGGGTGGAACTGGGCCGGGCGCTCGCCTCGGAGCCGAAGTTGCTGCTGCTGGACGAGCCGGTCGCCGGGATGAACCTGGAGGAGACCGAGGACATGGCGCGGTTCATCCTCGACATCCGCGACGAGCTCGGCCTGCCGATGGTGATGGTGGAGCACGACATGGGTCTGGTGATGGACCTGGCCGACCGGATCATGGTGGTCGACTTCGGCCGGCCGATCCGGACCGGCCGGCCCCGGGAGGTGGCGACCGATCCCGACGTGGTGCGCGCCTACCTGGGCGAGGAGCACAAGATCGTGGACCAGGCGGGCGTGCGGCATGCCGGCGGCGAGCGCGCATGAGCACGGTCACCGCGGGAGTCCGGTTGTCGACGATCGCCGCCCGGGTGCGGGACCGCGCCACCGCGACCCCGGACGTGATCGCCCTGCGGGAGAAGGACCTCGGCCTGTGGCAGCAGGTCAGCTGGTCGCAGTACTGGCAGACCGCTGAGCTGGTCGGGCACGCGTTGCTTGCCCTGGGCATGGAAGCGGGCGACCGGGTGGCGATCCACTCGGAGAACCGCCGGGAGTGGCTCTACACCGACGTCGGTGCGGTCGCGGTCCGCGCGGTCACGGTCGGTCTCTACCCGACGAACCCGGTCGCGGAGGTCGCCTATCTGCTGCGCCACTCGGGGACGCGGGTGCTGATCGCCGAGGACCAGGAGCAGGTGGACAAGGCGCTCGCGGTCGCCGACGAACTGCCGGACCTGGAACACATCGTCTACCTGGAGCCACGCGGCATCCGCCATCGGTACGACGACCCACGGCTGCTGGCCTGGCCCGATTTCCTTGCCCTCGGCAAAGAGCACCTCGAGGTGCACCCGGATGCTGTGGACGAGCGGATGCGCCAGGTCCGCCCGGACGACGTCGCGACGCTGGTCTACACCTCGGGGACCACCGGGCCGCCGAAAGGCGTGATGCTCACGGTCGCCAACGTGGACTTCGCCATCCAGGAACTGGTCGAACGCGGCGGGTTCACCGCGCCGCCGCCGTCGTCCAAGGACAGCGTGTTGTCCTACCTGCCGTTGTGCCACGTCGCCGAGCGGGTCTTCAGTTGCTGGTTCGGCGCGGGTGCGGGCGTCTGCGTGCACTTCGCCGAGTCGATCGAGACCGTCGCTCCCAACCTGCACGAGGTGCAGCCGACGATCCTCTTCGGCGTGCCGAGGATCTGGGAGAAGATCGCGGCCGGCGTCCAGATCCGGATCGCCTCGGCCGGCCCGCTGAAGCGCCGCGTCGGCGGCTACTGGCTGCGCCGTGCCGACTGGATCGGCGACACCCTCGCCGCCAACGGCGGCCGGCACACCGCGTCCTCCCGGCTTGTCCACGCGATCGGGTACGTCGTCTGCTACCGCGCGCTGCTCGACCGGATCGGCCTGCGCAAGGTCCGGTACGCCGCGTCCGGGGCGGCGCCGATCGCGCCCGAGGTGCTGCGGTTCTTCATGGGTCTGGGGCTGCCGATGCACGAGGTGTACGGGATGACCGAGAACACCGCGGTGGCGACGGCGAACCGCCCGGGCCGGGTGAAGGTCGGCACCGTCGGCGAACGGCACGAGGGGGTGGAACTGCGGATCGACGAGACCACCGGCGAGATCCTGACCCGGCACCCGGGCACCTTCGCGGGGTACTGGCAGGACCCGGAGGCGACCGAGCGGATGATCGACCCGGACGGCTGGTTGCACACCGGCGACGTGGGGGAGTGGGTCGACGGCACCCATCTGCGGATCACCGACCGGATGAAGGACCTGATCATCACCGCGGGCGGCAAGAACATCGCCCCGTCCGAGATCGAGAACGCGCTGAAGGCCTCGCCGTACGTCAAGGAGGCGGTGGTGATCGGCGACCGGCGCAAGTACCTGTCCGCGCTGATCGGGATCGAGCCGGACACCGTCGGCCACTGGGCGCAACTGCACCGGCTGCCGTACTCGACATACCGGGATCTGTCCTCGAAGGCGGAGGTGGTCGCGCTCGTGCAGGGAGTGGTCGACGAGGTCAACGAGCGGTTCGCGACGGTCGAGCAGGTGAAGACGTTCCGGCTGCTGCCGAAGCTGCTGGAGCACGAGGACGGTGAGCTGACCGCGACCCAGAAGGTGAAGCGGAGCGCCGTCACGAACGCCTTCGCCGATCTCGTCGAGTCGATGTACCGCGGAGGTGTGCGGTGAACGAGTTCGTCGCCACGGTGGTCCGCGGTCTGGGCAACGGCTCGATCTACGCCCTGCTCGCGTTGGGTTTCGTGATCATCTACAAGTCCATGCGGGTGATCAGCTTCGCCCAGCCGGCCTTCATGATGACCGGCGGCGTGCTCGTCAGCTACCTGGTGCTCGAGCTGAACTTCTTCCTGGCCGTCGTGGTCGCGCTGCTGCTCACCGCGTTGCTCGGCGCGGGGGTCGAACGGGTGGCGCTGCGGCCGATGATCGGCAAGCCGGTGTTCGTGATCGCGATCATCACGCTCGGCGTCGACATCGTGATCCGTACGGTGGTGAACTCCTTCATCGGCCTGGACATCCGGCAGATGGGCGACCCTTGGGGCCTGAAGCAGGTGAAGCTGCTCGGGGTGACCGTTGACCAACGGCACCTCGCCACTCTGGTCACCACGCTGGTGGTGGTCGCCGCGCTGTTCGCCTTCTACCGCTGGTCCCGCACCGGACTCGCGATGCGGGCGGCGTCGTCGGACCAGGAGGTCGCGCAGGCCCAGGGCGTGTCCGTCGGCCGGGTGTTCTCGCTGTCGTGGGCGCTCGCGGCGATGCTCGCCGGCCTGGCCGGGGTGTTCCTGTCGACCGGCATCGGGCTGGAGCAGAACCTCTGGCTGACCGCGTTGAAGGCGTTGCCGGTGATCATCCTGGGCGGCCTGGACTCGCTCGGCGGCGCGGTGATCGCCGGGCTCGCGATCGGCGTGGTCGAGGCGCTGGTCGGCAACTACGGCGGCGACCTAAGCCCGGTCTTCGGCGGCGACTTCTTCCTGGTCGTGCCGTACCTGCTGATGCTGCTCGTCCTGCTGGTCAGACCGTACGGCCTCTTCGGCACCCGGGAGGTGGAGCGGATATGAGCAGCACCCGGCTCGGCAGACCTCAGCTCTACCTGTCGTACGCGCAGGACATGGCGTTGCTGAACACCCCCGCCAAGCGCTGGTGGACCCTCGTCCTGGCGCTGGTCGCAGTACTGCTGCCGTTCATGCTCGAGGACGACCTGCTCGCCGTCCTGGCCACCGCGTTCGTCGCCGCGATCGGCGCCATCGGCCTCAACCTCGTCACCGGGTACGCCGGCCAGGTGTCCCTGGGGCACGCGTTCTTCCTCGGGCTCGGGGCCTATACGGCGGCGACGTTGTCGGGTGATCCGGACAGCACCCGGCTGATCGGGTTCGGGATCACCTCGTTCCCGATCTGGTTGCTCGCGTCCGGCCTGGTCGCGGGACTCGCCGGACTGATCGTCGCGCCGCTGGCGGCCCGGCTGCGCGGGTTGTACCTGGCCGTCGTGACGCTCGGGCTCGTCTTCATCGGCGAGCACCTGTTCAAGCACTGGGGGGATCTCACTGGGGGAGTGGGGGTCGGGCGGCCGGCCGCGGTACCGGAGTTGTTCGGCATCCAGTTCGCTGTCGACGGCGAGTTCTTCACGAAGGCGCAGAAGCTGTACCTGTTGATGTTCGTGCTGCTGGTGATCTTCGGGGTGCTGGCGCGGAATCTGGTCCGGTCGCGGATCGGCCGGGCGCTGGCCGCGGTACGGGACCGCGATCTGGCCGCCGAGGTGATCGGCGTCGACGTGACGCGGTACAAGATGATCGCCTTCGCGGTGTCGTCGTTCTACGCCGGCGTCGCGGGGGCGTTGTTGTACGTGATGATCGGCTTCGTCGAGCCGGGGTCGTTCAACCTCGCGCTGTCGGTGCAGTACATCGCGATGATCCTGGTCGGCGGCGTCGCCACCATCTCGGGATCGGTGCTGGGCGCGTTGTTCATCACGCTGTTGCCGCGGGTCACCCGCGAGCTGCCGGCCGTGCTGCCGTTCATCAGCAGCAGTTCGACGTCCGGGGGCATCACGGTCTTCCAGGTCGAGACGATCCTCTACGGCCTGTTGATCATCGGCTTCCTGATCTTCGAACCGCGAGGGCTGTTCGGGATCTGGATCCGCATCCGTACCTACTGGAAGTCGTGGCCGTTCTCGCACTGACCGCTGGGGTCCGTCGGGGAGAAGCCTGAGGAGGAAGAGCGATGAGCAGAAGTCGCAGGACGGTCGCGGTGGGCCTGGTGGCCGCCGTACTGGCCGTCGCCGGGTGCCGGAACGACGCGCCCGAGACACAGCAGGGCAGCGAGGGCGTCAAGTTCGACGTCGGCGTCACCGCGGACCCCTGTCCGAGCGCGGTCGACCAGGCGAAGGGCTGTATCTACCTCGGCGTCATCTCGGACCTGACCGAAGGCCCGTTCAAGGCGCTGGGGGTGCCGGTCACGGAAGGCCAGAAGGCGTTCTGGAAGCGGGTCAACACGGCCGGCGGCATCGGTGGGTACGAGGTCGACATCACGAAGTACACCAAGGACAACAAGTACAACCCGCAGATCCACAACGAGGTGTACTCCGAGATCAAGCCGAACGTGCTCGGCCTCGCGCAGACCCTCGGCTCGCCACCCACCGCGGCGATCCTCGCGGACCTGAAGGCGAGCAACGTGATCGCGGTACCGGCCTCGTGGACGTCGGCCTGGGCGTTCGAGGACGTGATCCTCGAGTCGGGCACCAACTACTGCTTCGAGTCGATGAACTCGGTCGACTACGGCGCGGAGACGCTGAAGGCGAAGACCGTCGCGGCGGTGCACTTCCCGGGCGACTACGGCGACGACGCGGCCGCCGGTACGAAGATCGCGGCCGAGGCGAACGGGATGACGTTCACCGACATCCCGACCGCGCCGGGGCAGGAGAACCAGGGCGCGGCGATCACCAAACTGGTGGCGGCCAAGCCGGACATGGTCATCCTCACCACCGGTCCGACCGAGGCGGCGACCATCGTCGGCGGCGCGGCCCAGGCGGGGTACAAGGGCAAGTTCATCGGCACCAGCCCGACCTGGAACCCGGCCCTGCTGAAGAGTCCGGCCGGGCCCGCGCTGACGGCGCTCTACCTGCAGTCGGCACCTTGGGGTCCGTACGGGACGGACACCCCGGGCCACAAGGCGTTGCGCGAGACCCTGGGGGAGGCCGCGTTCAAGGCCGCGCCGAGTGACGGGTACACGGCCGGCTGGGTCTGGTCGTACCCGATGAAAGCCGCGCTGGAGAAGGCGGTCGAGAGCAAGGACCTGACCCGGGCCGGGCTGCTGGCCGCGGTGAAGTCCCTGACCACGGTCGACTACGAGGGCATGCTGCCCGCCGACGCCGGCAAGTACGGCGGAGAACCGAACGACCGGGTCTTCCGGCAGAGCCTGATCTCCAAGGTGGATGCTCCGTCGCCGACCGGGGTGGCGGTCGAGAAGGACTTCTTCACCGGCAAGACAGCCGAGAAGTACGAGTTCAGCAAGCCCTGCTACCAATAGGTAGTGGGTGTTCGTGTCGCGCGTGGACCGGGTGGTCTGCGCGCGACACGTCGCGTGTGGGCCGCGCTACGGTCGAGGATCCGGGTGCGGCGCGACGCGCGGTTCACCTTGTCGTTGACGGCTGTTCACCATACGTTCACAGGGGTCGGCAGTTTCTTCCCGCCCAAGGAGGCCCCCTCGTGTCCGTGGAACCGCAGTCGAATCCCCTGTCCCGGCGGCAGTTCGTCGCCCGTGCGGCCGCAGCGGGTGTTGCCGTCAGCGTGGCAGGCTCGGTCGAAGCGCTGTACACCGCTCAACCGGCGCTCGGCACCTCGGGCCCGAAGATCGGGTACGGCCCGCTGATCGAGGACCCGAAAGGCATGCTCGACCTGCCACGCGGGTTCAAGTACAACGTGCTGTCCCGCGAGGGCACGGTTCGGCCGGACGGGTTGCAGACGCCCAGCCGGTTCGACGGGATGGGCACCTTCCCGGACAGCCACGGCGGCAACCGGCTCGTCCGGAACCACGAGTGCAGCCCGACCGCGACGATCAAGGTGGTCGCCCCGCCGGAGCGGACCTACGACCCCGCGGGCGCGGGTGGCACCAGCACGCTGGTCGTGGACCGGCACAACAACGCGACCAAGGAGTTCGTCAGCCTCGGCGGCTCGGCGATCAACTGCTCGGGCGGCATCACCCCGTGGCGCACCTGGCTCACCTGCGAGGAGACCGAGCTCAAGGCCGGGCAGAGCGGCTACACCAAGGACCACGGCTTCATCTTCGAGGTCGACCCGTATGACGACCGGCGCAACAACCACCCCTTCCCGCTCAAGGAGATGGGGCGGTTCCAGCACGAGGCGGTCGCGATCGACCCGTCCACCGGCATCGTCTACGAGACCGAGGACGCCTTCGTCGCCCCGCTCGGCGGCTTCTACCGCTTCCTGCCGAACCGCCCACGCGGCGGCTGGGGCAGCCTGCGCGCCGGTGGCGAACTACAGGCGATGAGCATCGCCGGTACGCCGGACCTGTCCGTGTTCCAGGAAGCCGGCACGGTACTGGGCAACGTCGAGTGGGTGAAGGTCCCGGATCCGCTGGCGACGAGCGAGTCGGTCCGGGCCCAGGATTACGCGAAGCCGATCACCGGCGGGTACAAGCTCGAAGGCTGTTGGTGGGGCACGCGCGACCGCTGCGTGTACTTCGTGTCGTCGTTCGCGCGGACCGAGCTCGGCCCCCAGCAGAACCACGACGGCCAGGTCTGGAAGTACGACCCGCGCAAGCGCACGCTCCGCCTCGAGGTCATCTTCACCCGCCCGACGCCCGGCTCCGACAACCCCGAGTTCGATGCCCCCGACAACATCACGATGTCGCCGTACGGCGGTCTGATGATGTGCGAGGACGGCCTCGGCGACCAGCACATCCTCGGCACCACCGAGGACGGCGAAGTCTTCAAGTTCGCCAGGAACCGGGTCAACAACGGCACGCCAGAAGCCCCGGAGTACGGCGAACTGGCCGGCGCCGGCTTCTCCGCCGACGGCCGCACCATGTTCTTCAACGTCTACACCCCAGGCATCACCTACGCCATCACAGGCCCCTGGCGCCGCCGCCGGTAAAACCCCTGCCCACGCAACTCCTCCGTCGCCGCTCCCACCCACCCGTGGCCCGCCGCTCCTGCGTCGCGGCTCGCGGGTGGGTGCATTCCCCGATGCCTCTATCTCGATGGCAGGACAAGGCGTAGCGTGCCGATTGAGGACTGCGGACCGCGACGTAAGGGAGCTGCTGTCCCCACCGGTGCTACACCCACCGGTCGGGCAGGATGCGTCGCCCCACGGACATCGCGGCAGCAGCGGCGACGTCCACTGCCTGGCTCGCGCCACTCGCCGACCAGAGCAAGTCGCGGGGCATGCGACCCTTGCCGCGTTTGCAGCGCTGAAGGGCTGTCCGCATGCAAAACAACACCATTTTGTCCGCCGGCCGCTTCGCCGCCATGGTCCTCCTCGTCCTGCTTCTGGGCGGGTGCGCCGACAAGGTCGCCTCGACGAGCACCACGCCGCCCCCCGTGTCGCCGGCCGTGTCCGCGCCTGCCACCACGAGCGCGGCGCCGACGGCCACCACGGTCCCGTCCATGACCGCAGAGGAGCTTGTCTGGCTCAAGGCGGTCACGTCGCTGCACAAGACGATCGACAAGGCCTTCATGGAAACGGGGACCGTCTACCTCACGCGCGCGAAGATGAAGTCGTATGCGACCGCCCTACGCAGCTGCAATCGTGAGCTCATCCGAATCGGATCCCCTGGCGACCGCCTGCAGCCGGTGCACGCGATGGTCAAGCAGGCATGCCAGACCTTCGAAAAGGGCGCGAAGTGCTGGGATGCGGCTATCAAGGTCAGTGACGCGGGCGGCGCAGTGACCGGCACAGCCAACGAGCGAACGTTCAACCGGGCGAGCCAGTGCGGCTTCGAAGCTCAGGGAAACGGCAGCAACCTCCTCGGGAAGGCCGAGGCGAAGGGCGAGGAGATCAACGCCGAAGTCGGCTGAGTGGCAGGGGCTCGGTTACGGCAGGACGCGGACCTCGGTGAGGTCTACCAAGCCGGCGTTCTCGACCACGGTCGGGCGGCGGCCCTGACGGGGTGGGCGGCCGTCGACGACGATCGGCAGGGGGCGGATCGTCACGTCGTGGACGCGGAGGTCGACGTACGTACGGGTGGTGACGGCTCCGTCGACCTCGCTCCGGCCCCAGCCTGCGACCCGGATCGCGTAGAGGTCGCCGCACCAGCCGATGTCACAGTGCTGGATCAAGAGGCGTTGGTTGATCCCCGAGTCGGCACCCTTCTCGTGGTAGCGATCGGTGTTGTCCCCGGGCAGCAACCGGAAGCCGATCTCGACTCGCTCGCACTGGACGTCCCGCACCTCGACGTCGTGCACCGAGCTGAGACAGAAGGCCTCGAACGCGTCGTACACCCGCAGGCCGACGACCTGGAAGTGGTGAGGGTGCAGGGAGTGCCCGGTGATGTCGCTGACCCCGGCACCGACGGCACCCCAGTGCGCGATGAAGGCTGTGCCTCCTCCCCGTACCTCGAGATCCGCGAAGCGTGCGTCCCGGACGGCCCCGATCAGGGTGATGTTGTTCGCCGCACATCGGCCGGTACGCCGGACCACCACCCGCTCGACGGTGATCCGTTCGATCCATTCCGGCTTCTCGGTGTAGAAGTACTGGCCGATCGTGACGGCAGTCCAGGCGGCCCCGTCGTGTGGACCCGGCGAGGCGTCCGGAAGCTCGAGGGTGAGGTCGGCGACCGATACGCCTGATCCGAGGACATGGATCAGCGGCGACTCCTCGGCCTCCGCCCGCCACAGCGTCGTACCGGAACCGGAAAGTGACCACCGATCGGTGAGTATCAGCCCTCCGGTGATCGGGTAGGAGCCTGCAGGCAGGACCACGCGGCCGGGTTCGGACTCGCCGAACAGACCGCGGAGCAGCGCACCGTTCTTGTCCCCATCGCCTTCGAGCTGCGGCCGGTACTCGGCGACCATCAGGACTCGGATTGGACGACGAGCTCCCAGCGCACTGTCTTGTCGTCGACGCCCGGCAGTTCACGCAGGACCGATGGGTCGATCGACAGCCGGATCAGCGCCGGGGTCCGCAGCGGACCGTCGGTGACGATCTCGATCTCCGCACCGGCACGTGCACGCACCTGCACACCGGGCGTCGCGCCGGATTCGATCCCGGCCAGCTCCACCCGGACGAGCTTCCGGCTGACCAGGTCGAACATCACGTCGGCGAGGAGGTTGGGCGGCGGCCCCGGCGGCGGTGCCGGAGCCGGAGGGGCGACGCTTACCGGGGGCGCGGAACGGCCGGGCATCCGCCTCCGGGCAGCTCGCAGAACCCTGTGCTCGAGAGCCGCCGCCCGCCTGCTCACTCTCCTCGCCGCCGGAGCGGCAGCCACCGGGACGACCCAGCGGGCGGCACGCTTGATCCTCCGCATGACCTTCCGCTTGATGCCGCGCGACGTACTCGGCCGGCTTTCGACCGGCTCGACGACCGGCGCGACCTTGGTCCGGGGGCCCGGCACCAGCGGTTCGACCAGAGTTGCCCCGGCGATCCAGCGCCGCGGCTCGTCCCGGCCGGTCGGATTGGCTACGAAGTACCCGGCTCGAAGCGTCAGCGTGTCGCTGTCCGGGTCGAGGGGCAGGGTGCCGGTGGAGACCAGCCCGATCTTCCGATCGCCCTGCACCTCTGCGAACTCGATCGCTTCCATCATGATGCCGACCGAACCGGACGGGACGGCCGGCGCCCACTCCGGCCGGTCCTTGTCGACGCTGTCCATCTCGAAGACGAACAGCCCTTCCGCGGTCAACTCCTCCGGCTGCAGGTCGAAGCTGACGACCCCGGTCGCTGCCCTGCGGAAGTCCGCCGCCGGCCGGACCAGCAGTGTTGCGCCGCGGGTCTTGCCCTGCGAACGCACCAGGAGCAGTCGAGGTGCGCCGGCACCCCGGACGGGACCCGGCGTCGTGATGCGTTCTTCCCACCAGTCGAGCGACATGCTGTCGTAGCGGAAGTGCGCGGTGACCCGGACGGGACGGCCGGTCGGTCGCACCTTGACACCGAGCAGTCCCGGCGAGGCGATGAAGCGGCCGATCACGGCCGTGCCACGGACGAACTGGTCGACCGTGGTGAGCTCAGGCGCCGCCCCCGAGCTCACTCTTCCGGGCAGCGCCAGCGGCTCGACCACCCGATCGAAAGCGGTCTGGAAACGCGGCGTGGTGAAGGTCCTGATCACAGCTCACCCACTCCACCCAGCGCCAAGCCGAACTCCTCGGCCGGCAACCTCATGTCGATGCGGGTCAGGAAGGGATCCTTGCGGGCCCACATCCTGCGGACGGCGGTGAAGGCCGGGTCGGCGTCTGCCTCGACGTGCTGCATCGCCACCCTGACGGAGAGCAGGAGATGCTCCGTCCGGCCCATTTCCCAGTGCTGAACCAGTTGGGTCGAGACGTCCGTTCCGCCGCGGTAGAACCACCCCCACAGCCGGGCCCGCTCGATCTGCTCCTCGGTGAGCAGCGGGCGCCCGTGCAGCAGGCTCTCGATCGACTCGGCCAGCCGGTTCCAGTAGTCGTCGGCGTCCTTGGCCACGATGGTGAACCCGCACTGGCTCCACTCCGACCAGCCGGCCTGGAGGGCCGGGATGCCGAACGCGGGAAGCTCGTTGCTGATGCTGCCGCGGACCGTGATGCCCAGATCGACCAGACTCCACATCACGTTCTTGCTCAGCTCGAGACTGGGGAGGAAGACCAGCGGCGAATCGGCGTGCCGCTCCTTCAGACTGTCGAAGAACCCGGTCGCGTCGTACAGGTACTGATTCGGGTGGTCGATGAACAGCCAGTTCACGTCGTCACGCTTGACCGCGAAGTCCGCCGTCGCCTCGTACCAGGCGGCCAGGTCGTCGAAGAGCTCGACGTTCGTGCGGGGCGCGTCGGAGATGGCGTGGTTGTACACCGCTACCACCGGCTTGTCGGGGTCGAAGCCGAATCTGGCCAGCGCGTGCTCGCGCACCGACAGCCGGTCCTCGGGCGTCTGCAGCTCGATCGCCGACATCGCGCCACCACGCCACCACGACGGCTTGCCCCAGTTGCCCTTCAGCCGCCAGGCCGACAACTCGGCGCCGGACCGCAACCGATCCCGGTTCGACCAGACGTACTGCTCGTAGAACTCGGCGATCTGCGGGGTGAGCTCGGCCCGGAAGGTCGCGGTACCGCGCCGGGTCTCGGGGAAGAGCGCGTACGCCTTGAAGGTGCCGGTGCTCTGGACGTGCACCGTGGGCACGTTGAAGCGGGTGGCCGTCTCGACCGCCAGGCCCCAGTGGTTGTAGTCGACGTGGCTGGTCACCAGGGCGACCGGGTCCAGGCCGGCGAAGAGGGCGTCGTAGATGTCCGAGAACTGCGCGCTGCGCTCGCGGATCCCGGCGTATTTCGCACCGGCGCGGATCTCGTCGGTCACGCGCGGAACCTTGAGCACCCGGCAGACCGTCGCGCGGACGAACTCCTCCAGCACGGCCGGATCGATTCCCGAACCGGACACCGGCAGGTCTTTTCCGGCGACCCGGAGATCGCCGCGCTCGGGATCGTCGAGCCAGCTGTCCACCAGGTCGTGGATGTCGATCACGTCGACCGCGCCGTACGCGTGCGAGATGGCCGCCAGCGCCTCGGCGTCGAAGAACGTCCAGAGGATCTCGTTCCAGTCGTCGTCCGCGCCGGTGAAGACGACCAGCCGGGCCGGGAGGAACCGGCGCAACGCGTTCGCGAACGTCAGGTTACGCAGCGTCACGCGAATGTCCTGGCTCATCGCTTCGACCAGGATCACCCGCTCGCCCCCGGGAAGCAGATTCCGCTGCCAGAACTCGAATGCGGTACTGCAGAACAGAAGGAACTCAGGAGACTCGGTCAGCTGCTCCTGATCTCCATCTGTGATTGTCATCAACGATTTATAGCAGGCTATTGGCAAATACTCACCGGAGTACTGTCTTTCAAACGGTCGATTAGAACCGGTGAGTACCCGGCCGGATCTTCACGGCCGGGTAAGTTCGTAGATTCTCACCCGGGATTCCTGGTGGCGGAGTACGGCAAAGTCGTTCAGTTTCGCCGAAACCGGCCCGTCGCGAAGGTCGGCGTAGATCCAGCGCACGCCGTACTGCGATCGCAGCCGGTCCACCAGTTGCGAGGTCGGGGCGGTGAGGACCCGGTTGGTCAGGTCCAGCCGGTCGGGCCACGGCGAGGGCTGGACGGTGTACTTCCGGCCGTTCACACCGTGCGTCGCCATCGCCTGCTGCGTATAGGCCCAGCCCTCCAGGAGCGTGCGGCGACCGGCGATGCCGCTCACGATGTAGCCCCGGGCGTCGCACCCGGGCCGCTGGGGACCAGCCGGCCTGCAGAAGGTGTTGGACACCACGACATCGTCCGGCCCGGAGTTCTTGGCCAGCCACCGGGCCGCGGCGAGCTCGTCGGGGTAGACCCGCCAGAACGCCGACACGTAACGCCCCGAGCCGGGGTCGTCAAGCGCCGACCAGGCGTCCGACGCTGTCGTGCCGATCGGCAGCCCGATCACGACGAGAACCGCGAAAGCCGTACCCAGGCCGGTCAGGCCCGGCCGCAGGCGCGCCGTGAGCCGCCATGCCACCAGCACGAGTACGGCGAGCCCGACGGCAATCAGCAGAGGTCGGGCCAGTACCTCGATCTGAGCGGCCCGTGACCCGGTGGCGGGTTCGCTGACCAGGTCCGCGCACACCGCGATCGCAGTGCCAGTCACAAGCCCGGCCAGGCCTACGCGCAGGATCGTGCGTCGGCTCCGACCTTTTACCCCGGCGGCGACCAGCCAGGCGACGGCTGCGGCCGCGAACGGTGAGCAGGAGCGGAGGAAGTAGTACTCGCTCGCGGAAGGGTGATCCACCAAGGACAGCCCCAGCCAGGAAGCGGTCAGCGCGCCGATCAGCCACCACGCGACCGGGTCGCGCCGTACCGCCTTGACCGTGGCCAGCGCGAAGCCGGCCAGCAGACCGGCATGCGCGAGAGCCAGCCCGGCGAGCGTGACCACAGCTCCCGCCACCGCGAGGTGATCCCCGGTCAGGGACGGGAGCAGCAGGCCGCCCGTGCCGGCCATCGATCCGTCACCGGTGGAGCCGCGATAGCCGGGCTGGAACTTCGCGATGGCGAAGAGCTGGAATCCCGATCCACTGGTGCTGCCGGCCACCGTGAGCAACGTCCCGACCGCGATCGCCGCCAGCAGTCCACCGATCAGGAAGGACCGCCACGGGATCCGGCGGTCCCTCAGCGGCAGGAACAACGCCGACAGACCGACTCCGCCGAGCAGGATGGGCAGCACCGTCGGCTTCGATCCGCCGCCGACGATCGCCATCGCGACCGCGAGCACCCAGAGACCCCAGCCGCCGTCGCGGTAGAGCGCGGCGATGATGAAGTACGCAGCCGCGGTGACAGCCAACGTCGCCAAGGTCTGCGAGGGACTCAGCAAGCTCACCGGGCCGACCGGGTCCACCTGGGGCCAGGCAGGCACCAGGAAACCCAGGTGCGGCACGACGAAGATCACGGCGGCCAAGAGGCCGGTCCACCACACCCGGCTGACCTGGCGGGCCAACGCGGCTCCGGCCAGTACGGCGACGAACGTCACCGGCAGCATCCACAACCGGTACAGCACCAGGATCGGTGAGAGCCTGGTGATGTCGACGGCGCCCGCGATGTCGGCATTGGGGAACCAGTGGTAGTCCAACGCCTCTCCGGCCACCTGGGGCAGTTGCGGCGGGACGCTGCGGAGCAGTTCGTTCACCATCGACAGGTGGTAGAGCAGGTCGGGATAGTACGAGACGCCGCGAGGTGGTGGCACGTGATCCGCCATCAGGCCGAGCGTGATCGCCAACGCGAGCAGGCTCAGGCAGATCGACAGTCCCCAGGACCAGGCCATCGGCATCGGTTCGGGCTCGGCGATCCGCCAGTGCTGCCGCAGTCCCGGCACCAGCGCGAAACACAGCAGGACCAGCGCCGGCCAGACGACCAGAGCCTGCTGCCAGCCCAGCCAGGTGAACAGAGCCCACCCCGCGAGCTGGTAGGCAATGCCGACCGCGGCCCCCAACCCGACGTCCTCGGCCCAGTTGCCGGTACTGCGCCACAACGCCCGCATCAGCAAGATGCCGGGAAGGGCAACGCAGAAGACGAAGTAGGCGGCGTAGCGGGCGACAGCGCCGAGCGGCACGTCGATCATCGCCAGTCCGACCACCGAGGCCAGCGGCGGGAGCAGCCAGGGCAAGACCCGCAGCGACAACCCCAGAGAGGGCTCTCGATCGATCACAGCCATCGCCAACCGTCCCTCCGTCGCTCGGGCCCCGAGGGACTGTATCTCAACCGATCTCACCAGCTCGTTCGGCGAGCCTCATGCTGTAGCGCGCCGACGATCCGCCGGGTGGCACCCCTACCCGTGCTCAAATAGGCCGGTGAACACCGCAGCGGAGCGATCGGGCGCGACGGCGACCGAGCCGAGGGAACCTTCCGTCGCCCCGCGTCCTCGCGCGTCCGGCCTGGCGAATATCGCCCGGCTGGTTCCGTGGCTGGTTCCGGTCGGGGCCGGCGTCGGCGGGCTGCTCGCGATCGACGTGCCGCTTGCGCCCATCGTCAAGTACTGCGTCTATTTCGCCTGCTGTGTCGTCCTGCCCGGCATCCTGGTGCTCCGGTTCGCGTGGCGCAGTACCGGAAACTGGGCCGAGGACGTCGGCCTCGGTGCGGCGGTCGGGATGGTCTGGCAGCTGCTGGGCTGGGCGATCTTCACGGCCCTGGGACTGCAATCGTGGTTGCCGGCCTGGCCGATTCTCGTTCTGGCTGCCTTCGTGGTGGTGCCTCGGTTGCGGCCATGCTGGCGGATCGCGGCGCCGGCTCCGCTGCCGGTGGCCTGGTCCTGGGGGCTGGCGATCTGCGCGACGGCGCTGGTCGTCATCACCACTTTCACCATGCTTGCGGATCACAAGGCACCACCGAACGGTACGTACTACTACCAGGATCTGCTGTTCCACCTGTCGATGGTGAACGAGCTGATGCGGTCGATGCCGCCGCAATGGCCGCAGGCTGTCGGTGTACCGCTGGAGTATCACTGGTTCGCCAACGCTGACATGGCCGGTGCGGTGGACATCACTCGTGTCTCCCCAGCCCTGGTGTTGTTCAGGCTCTGGCTGTTGCCGCAGGCGGTTGTCGTGCTGCTCGTGTCCGCCTGCCTGGCCCGGCAGGTCAGCAAGGTGTGGTGGACCGGAGTGCTGGCCGCACTGGCTGTCCTGCCGACAACTCCTGCGAGTCTGCTCAGCCCTTCCACGACCTTCAGCATCGTCACCGGGGCCGCGGCGGCGATCTTCCTCATCGACGTCCTGTTCCGTCGCAGCGGCGCCCGTGGCGCCTGGGTGCTCGCCGCGGCGCTGGCGGTCGTCGGCGGTGGATCGAAGCCGACGGTGCTGCCCATCCTGCTCGGCGGAGTCGGACTGGCCGCGCTGTTCGTGCTGATCCGGGACCGGAAGCTGCCGTGGCGTTCGATCGGCGCGGGCGTGATCCTGCTGCTCGCGCTGATCGGTACCTTGCGCTTCGTCTCCGGGAGCACCGGTGGATCGGGGCTCCAGTTCTTCGGCGTCGCCAGGTTCCGGCCGGACTACCAAGTGATCACCGGCGACACCTCGCCGCCAGGCACCGGCGGCCTGCTGCCGCCGTCGCTGACCTCGGGTGACCAGACAGCGATCGCCGGAGTCGCGGTCATGCTGGGGCTGCACCTGTTGTCATCCGCCGGACTGCTGGCCGGTTTCGGTTTGCTTCTGGTCCGGAAGACCAGACGCGATCCAGTCGCCTGGCTGCTGGTCGGAGCCCTCACCGGCGCTTGGGCGGGCATGCTGTTGGTCAACCACCCTTCGGCGGGCCAGCTGTACTTCCTGCGCAGCGTCGTGCCGTTCGCGGCCGCGGCGGCGGCCTGGCTGGTGGCTGTCGCATTCGAAGGCCGCAGCCGCCGAACCATCGCGGTGGTCAGCGTGTCCGCGCTCGTGCTCGGATACGTGTTCTACGAGGCCACGAAACCAGCCAGGCGCCAGTCCGCAGACCCCAGAGCGGCTCAGGTCGAGGCGCTGGCACAACCGCTGCTGGTGGCCGCCGTACTGACCGCGCTGCTGGTCGTCGGATGGTTACTGATCAACCGTCTCTGGGTGAGACAGCCGGGACTCGGCGTCGCGATACCCGTCCTCGTGGTGACTGCGCTGTCCCTTGTGGCCCTGACCAACCGCTCGTACTTCGGTATCCGGGCGGACGGGACCTACCGTGCGGTGAACGCGATGGTCCACCCGGACGAGCAGGCGGCCGCGTTGTGGCTCGGGGCGAACTCCAGGCCGACGGACGTCGTGGTCACCGGCAGTTGGTGCCAATCGGCCGGTCCCCGGAAGGCCGGTTGCGATGCGCGGGGCTATCTCGTCAGCGGACTCGCGGGTAGGCGAACCGTGATGGAGGGCTGGGCGTACACCCAGCAGGCGCTTGCTACCGATGGGGCCGGCGGCAAGCGGTACATGTTCCAGCCGTCGCCGTGGCCGGACCGGGTCCAGCTCACCCTTCAGATCTTGACGGCGCCGACCGCAGAGTTGCTGGAGGAGGCTCGCACACAGTACGGCGCACGGTGGATCTTCGCCGACCAGCGCGACGGACCGGTGTCCGCGAAGCTGGACGAACTGGCGGTACTGCGTTATCAGCAGGGCGAGATCAAGATCTACGAGCTCGGCCCTTGACTGCGGGCGGTGGCGCCGGAGGCCAGGAGGTATTGGCCGGTGGCGTAGGTGGACATGACCAGGGGGCCGCGGAGCGGGAAGTCGCGGCCGGACCTCGCAGTCGCCGAGCTGCGACGGAGGAGCTGCGTGGGGGATGACCGTAGTACAGGGAACTGCCCGGGCACGGGCGTCTGGGGGGACGTCCGTGCCCGGGGCAGAGGTCTGGCCGGGAGGTCAGCGGCTGAGCTGGGGGGTCAAAGGCTGAACCCGGCGGTTCCTACGGTTCGTCGATGACTATCGCGGCCTCCATCTCCAGGACTCGGCGGTAGTCGTCGTCCAGGGTCTGGGCGTCGCTGTGGATCAGGATCACCCAGGCCAGGCAGGTGAACAGGTCGACCGTCTCGGGGACGATCGCCTCCTCTTCGTGCAGGATCTTCATCCAGTGGAACGATTTCAGGCTCTCGACGCCGTCGAAGACGTCGCGGTTGCGGAAGTAGCCGTCGCGGTAGGCGGAGATGAAGATGCCGCGCAGGTGCTGGACCAGGTCGAAGCTGTCCCGGACCTCGCCGCGGACGCGGTGCGCGACCGTGCGCTTGATGTGGTTGTCGCCGGTGGCCAGTTCGCTGACCATCTGGTGACCGCCACCCGCGGGCCTGGCGGCGACCTCGATCAGCCGGGGACCGTCGGCCGTCATCATCACCTCGGCGTGCCCGCAGCCGACCCGGATGCCGACGGCGTCGAGGACCTGCTGGGTGTACGGCCAGAGCGCCAGTACTTCGGGATCGTCCGCCGCGAGGAAGTCGATCCGGTGGTAGATGCCGATCTTGTCGCCGCGGCTGATCTTGGTGTAGCGGCAGACGTCGACGAGCGAGTGCTTGCCGTCCACGGTGTAGCTGTCCACCAGGTACTCCGTGCCCTCGGCGTACTCCTGGATCAGCACGGCGTCGTTGACCAGACCCATCTTGTTGGTCCGGCCGAGCACCCGGTCGAACCGTTCGCGCCAGTCGCCGTCCTCGAAGACGACGTACACCTCGTCACCGGCGGCGCTCTTGGGCGGCTTGATCACCAGCCGCTTGCCGAGCAGGTCGTTCTCCTTCAGCCAGCGCTCGGCCTCGGCCGGGTCCGCCGTACGGAGCTGCCGCAGCCGCGGTACACCGGCTGCCGACAGTGCCTGCGCCATCTCCCACTTGTCGCGGCGCGCGCTCGCAAGTGATGGCTCGTTGCCGGTGCCGGGCACCAGGATCTCGGTCAGCTGGTCGCACAGCTCGACGCCGCTCTCCGCACCCGGCACCAGGTACTGCGGGTCGTAGGCCCGGAGCTCCTCGGCCAAGGCGGCGACGTCGCCGGTGAGGTAATGCACGTGCTCGAAGTCGTCCGGGTGCCAGCTCGTCGTGTACGCCGGCGGTGGTTCGGACCCGCTCAGTACGGCGACCGGGATCTGGCCGGCCTCCTTGAAAGCGGCTGGATATTCCTGCCCCGTGGACAGCGGGTCCACGATGATCGTGTATCGACCGGGGTGGTGGGGCGGGGAAGGTATCAAGTTGGTCATGAGGTCCTCCTACGAGCTTTCGCTCGGCAACGGCTCTGCGGCCGGGGTGATGTCCACTGCTGGTTCTTCCGTGGCGGCTGTTCCGCTCGACATCCCGAAGTACGCGAGCACGACGCCGACCGCACCGGCCAGGCCGCACCACACCCAGACCTGGGTGCCGGACGTGTTCCACAGCCAGACGCCGAGGAACGGACCGAGCGCGGAACCGAGTCCGAACATCGCGTGCGCGGACCCGACGTACCGGCCGAGCAGTGGTTGCGGTGCGGCCATGCCCGGGTAGGCGAACATCGTCGGGCCGCCGATGATCTCGGCCAGCGTCCACAGCAGAGTGCCGATCACGAAGATCGCGATCCCGCCGGGCAGCGCGTAGAACGCCAGCCCGCCGCCGAGCAGCACGAAGCCGGTGATCGCGACGATCCGGGCCGGCCAGTGCTGCACCACCTTGGTCACCAGCAACTCGCAGGTGATCACGATGAAGCCGTTCAGCGCGACCACCGCGCTGAACCACCAGGTGGACAACCCGTCCGCCTTCATGTGCAGCGGAAGCACCGCGAGGTACTGCATGTAGATCGCGGCGTTGATGAACATGCACAGCAGGAACAACACGTACTTGTAGTCGCGGAGTACGGCGAGGTAGCCGCCGCTCGGCTGGGCGGCGTCCACGTCCTGTACGCCGGCCGCGGTGTCGGCAGCCGACGGACGCCGCTTCGGCAGTGCGACGATCGCGACGACGGCATAGGCCAGGGCGGCGAGCGCCTCGCCGATGAACAGCAGGTTCCAGGAGATGGTGACCAGGGCCGCACCGATCAGCGGTGCGGCGGTGGTGCCGAGGTTCATCGCCAGCCGGTAGACCGCGAAGATCATCACCTGGCGGTTCTTCGGCGTCAGCTCGGTGAGCAACGCCGCCGACGCGGGCCGGTAGAACTGCCCGACCGCACCCGCGAGCGCGACCACCACGACGACCGCGGTGTAGCTCGGCACGTAGGCGATGGCGAGCACGAAGCCGGCCATGCCGAACATGCTGATCATCACCGCGGCCCGCGGCCCGACCTTGTCCGACAGCGAACCGCCGATGATCAGGCCGATCACCGACCCGCCGCCGTAGATGCCCAGCGCGGTACCGGCCTGGACGTCGGTGAAGCCCTTCGAGGTGGTCAGGAAGAGCACCAGGAAGACCTGCAGGAACCAGCCGAGCTTGTTCACGAAGACGCCGACCAGCAGCGCCTTCACCGCTACCGGCGCATCGCGGATCGTCTCCCAGATGCCCGTGCCTTCTTCGGTGGCGGAGCTCATGGCGTGGTCTCCTCTGGCTCTTTCACCTTTCCGGACCAACGCAAAGCCTTCTCGGCCGCGTCGAGGCCGGCCCGGCAGTCGTCCACCGAGGTGGCCACTGCGGTCGCGTAGGCGATCCGGCCCCAAAGGGTGCCTTCCGGCGGCGGGCTCGTCGTCTGCCCGGCCTCCATCAGCACGGTGAGCTGGTCGATGGTGGCGGGCAGGTCGGTCTGGTCGAACTCGACCGACTCCAGCACGGTGTCGTTCTCGTCCACGTAGAAGAAGCGGACGCCACCGACCATCGCGCGGTCCGGGACCAGCTCGGGGGAGCGGCCGCAGGCGACCGCCGCGGCGGCCAGGCCCGGGTCGGCGCCTGTCGCCTGGAGCCCGAGGTACGGGATCATGTCGCCGCCGATCCGGGCGTTGATCTCGATCACCTTCGGGCCGTCGGCCGTCATCATGATCTCGGTGTGCGTGACGCCGTCGGTGAACGCGATCGCGGCATGCGCGTTGACGAGCACCTGCATCAGCTGCTCGTCGGCCAGCAGCGGGTCGGCCGCGTCGACGTAGTGCCCGATCTCCTCCGCGTACGGCGGGTAGCCGATCTCCTTGCGGGCCAGGCAGAACGGCGTCACCTGTCCCTGGAACACGGCCGAGTCGATGCTGATCTCGTAGCCGTCGGCGAACTCCTCGACCAGCACCTTGACGTCGTAGTGCGGCGCCTCCGGCACGGTGGTGTCGTGCGCGAAGGCCCAGTTGTGCTTGAGCTCCTCGGGCGAGTTCACCTTGACCACGCCCAGGCTGGCGGCCAATGCGCGAGGCTTGAGGATCACCGGGTAGCCGAGCTTGTCGGCGGTGACGAGTGCGTCGTCCACGGTGTCGACGAGCACCGACTCCGGCTGCGGTACGCCGAGCTCGGCGAGCGCAGTACGGGTGAGGTGCTTGTCCCGGCAGCGGTTGATCATCGCGACGTCGCCACCCGGCAGGCCGAGCGCTTCGGCCACGTGGGCGGTCTGCAGGATGCGTGCCTCGTCCCAGCAGAGCACGCCGTCGATCGGCTGCTCGTCGTTCAGCTTTTTCGCGGACGCGACCAGCAGGTCGGCGTCGAGGGTCGTCTCCAGCACGGTCCAGCCCTCGATGTACTCCTTCTCCCACGTCGGTTCCGCGTGCAGGAACATGTGGATCCGGTACTTCGGGGCGACGGAGCGCAGGATGTACTCGCGGAACAGACGCATCCCGGTGGCCACCACGAGCAGGTGCGGGCGTTCAGTGTCGGGGTTCATCTCAGGCCTCCCGGACCGGTGCTGGAATCTGCTCGATGTAGGTGACACCGGTACTGCCGTCGCTGCGGCGGAAGTGGTCCGAGATCCGGATCCGGCCGCGGGCGTCCAGCGCGGGGACGCTGTGGCACTCGCCGCTGACCAGGTCACCGGCGGCGGTCAGCAGGCAGTACGCCGCGTCGAACGAGCCGTCCGGGCGCAGGTGCCCGACCAGCCGTCCGCTGCGCAGCGAGCCGCCGGCGTAGAACTCCGCCCAGACCAGGTCGTCCTCGCGGTGGTACTGCCCGTACGGCGCGCCCGCGGCGGGGTCGTCGACGACGAGCTGGAACCACACGCCGTCCACGTCCGGAGCGAGCGGCTCCGGGGCGACGGCCGTCACCACTTCACCGCGCAGAGCTCGTCGGAGATCGGGTAGATCTCCCGGTCGAACATCGAGTTCAGCACGATCGCGGCCCGGACCGGCAGCTGCGTCAGGCCCGCGTTGGTCAGGCCGTGGCTGTACCGGCTGGCGTTGAACGAGTAGATCTTGTGGCCGTTCATGCCCTTCCAGCGGACCGAGTAGTCCGGCTCGACCAGCATCTCGCCGTCGTCGTCGTAGTCGATCCGGTCCCGCAGGTCGTCGTCGAACGGCGCCTGGACGTGCTCGCGTCCGGCCGCCACCACCACGTGCCGTACGTCGTGCTCCTCCGGCGTCTCGGGGGTCGTGCAGCGCAGCCGGAGCAGGCCGTCGTCCAGCAGCTCCGACGAGGTGACGTCGCGACCGGGGAGCAGCGTGACCGGGAACCGCCCGAGCGTCAGCAGGCCGTCGTAGTTGGCCTGGTAGAGCGCCTTCAGGCCACCCGGGGTGAGGGCGTCACCGCTGTAGCGGGAGTCGACGATCATCTCCCGGCGCTTGCCGCGGTTGAGGCCCTGCAGGAACTCGATGTGCGACGGCCGGTACAGCTCGTTGGCCATCGGGGAGTCGTCGATGCTGCGGAACCACTGGTTCCGGCCGATCCAGCGGATGTCGGTGAAGCCCGAGCCGAGCAGCCGCAGGACGCACTCGAGGCCGGTCTGACCGCCACCGACCACGGCGACCGGGTCGGCCTTGTACGCGTCCATCTGGGGCAGCCGGACGCCGAGCTCGTCGGCGATGAAGGCCTGCTCCTGCGGGAGACCGCGGACGTACTCAGGCCAGACCGGCCGGGTGCCGAGGCCGAGCACCAGGTGCTCGGAGACCGCGGCGGGCTGTCCGCCGACGGTGACCTCGAAGCCGTCGTCGGTGATCGAGATCGAGTCGACCCGGGAGCTGAAGTTGACCACGCCGAGCCGCTCGGTGGCCCAGGCCAGGTAGCGCTCGTACTCGATCCGCGGCAGCGCGTCGAACTGGGAGTTGATCAGCGCGTACAACCGCCCGGAGGTGACCAGGTAGTTCAGGAACGTCAGCTCGTGCCGCGGGTCGACCAGCGACACCAGGTCCTTCATCCAGCCCGTCTGCATCCGGACCCCGGGGTAGAGCAGCGGCGTGTGCCAGCCGGCCACCGGGCGGGAGTCGAACAGGGCCAGTTTCTCGGTCGTGACGTTCTTGTACAGGGCCGCCAGCGACAGGTTCGAGGGACCGGCACCGATGCCGATCGTGTGGAACCTGGGCGGGCTGCCGATGGCTCGTTCCGTGATGGTCATGCGCTTGTTCTCCGTCCGCGAAGTGGTGTTACGGGTGTTTCCTCCGGTGACAAGCGGCCCGAGCAGGTCGCTCGCTGCCGTCCGGCTCGCGGCCAGCGCGGTTTTCACGCTGCCGCCGGACCCACCGGTGAAAGTGAAGAGCCGATGTGTGCTGCCGAGCACCGACCACAGGGTCAGTACCGGCGGATCGGCATAACAGTCGGCGCTGTTGACCGTCCTCGCGGTCTCCAGCAGCCGGAGATGCGGCAGCCGCTCACCGGCGATCCGGACCGCATGGTCGGCGAGGTCCTGGATCGGCCGGCTGCTGCCGGGTGGCACCGACCAGCGGTGCGTGTCGACGCCGAGCAACAACCCGCCGTCGGCGGTCGGCCGCCCGTACAGGTCGCTGGTCTCGTCGACGAACATGGTCGGCAGCGCGCCGTCCACCTTGTAGACGGCGACCTGGATCGCCTTGGTCCGGTACGGCTCGGCCGGCAGCTGGTTGCCCGAGAGCAACCCGGGCGTCCAGGGACCGGCGGCCACCACGACGACGTCGTACCGGCTGCTGTCGCCCGGAGTACGGCAGCTGACCGAGCCGTCGGGGTGGGGGACCAGCCCGACGACCGGGCCCGGCACAACCTTGCTGCTGCGGCCACTGCTGAGCTGCTCGATCACCGCGCTGCGCAGCTCGTCCGGCCGGATGAACCCGGCCCGCTTCTCCAGTACGCCGACCGTGTCGTCGGGCAGACCGTGCCAGCCGCGGCTGCGCAGGGTCTCCGCGTCAACGATCTCGGCCGAGCCCGGGTGGATCGCCTCCACCTCGGCCACTGCAGCCTCGAGCCCGGCCTGCTTGGCGAGCAGGTAGGTGCAGCCGGTCTCTGTGTACCCCGCTTGCTCCAGCAGGGCAGGGGATTCCAGCAACTCGGCCAGGCTCTCGATCGCCAGCCGCCGCTGCTCGGGATGGGTCTCGAACGCACGTACTCCGCCGCCGGACACAGCGGTGGCGTCCGAGCCGGGTGCGCCCGTCACCAGGTCGACGGAGACGCGCGGGTAGGCGCTGAGACGCCAGGCCAGGAGCGTGCCGGCGATACCGGCCCCGATGACGCAGACTCGCATCGGCCTACTCGCCGCCCGTCCCGGTCAGTGCCGCCCGCAGCGAGCCGGTCTCCCGTACGCCGCCGGCCAGCAGGCTGAGCAGACTCCGCACGGCCAGCGACGGGTCGAATCCGCTCGGCCGCAAGGCGTCCTCGCCACGGGCCAGCTCGACCTCGGCCAGAGCCGGATGGAGCGCGTCCGTGATGGGGTGGGTGCCGTCCAGCATCGGCCCGACCCGTTCGGCGAAGGCCCGGAAGGTTTTCCAGGTGAAGTCGCTCTGATAGCGGTCCGGCCGATCCCAGGCGAGAAAGAGCCTGACCAACGCCGGGTCCTCGTCGCGGAGCAATTCGTTCGCCCAGACCGCGTGATTCCGGCTGGTCGAGAACTTCAATCCGTCCAGCGTGTAGAACTCGTTGACCACCAGTCCGGAAAGAGGTAATGGATCAATTCCCGCGGCCGCCCACATCGCCTGCCAGTACAGGGCGTACCAGAACGCATTGTCGAGGCCGAGGAAGTGCCACAACTGGTCCACCCGGCCGAGCGCGGCGCGGTAGCCGGCCAGGTCGGTAGCGGTCGGATCCACCGCCCGGGCGACGTTGTAGAGGTCGGTCAGCGCGACCTCCGTGTAAGGGCCGATCCGCAGCCCGGCCAGCGGTCCGTCGCCCTCGATACCCCAGTTGGTCGGGTAGGCGAGGGCGATCTCGGGCAGGCCGGCCGCCAACTGGCGGTCGATCAGCGCCCGGACCGCCGGTGGCAGATCCGCCTTCAGCCAGAGGTCGGTCAGCGTCGCGCGGTGATCCTCCATCCGCAGGACCGGGACGACCGCCTGGAACGGGCGGGGTTCGCCGCCACACCGGCCGCAGACCGGATCGACCATGCCGTCGACGTAGGTGAAGCCGCCGCACTGCTCGCAGGCGCCACCCGACGCCGGCGCCTGGCATCCGCCGCAGAGACCGGCCAGGTAGGACTCGTGCAGGGTCCGCGAGCAGTCCGCACAGGCGTGCAGGGTCACCTCGCGCAGCGGCGCCGCGCCGCTGGCGACGAGCTCGTTCATCAGCTGCCGGATGATCGGCGCGTGGTCGTCCTCGAGCGGATCGCTGAACCGGTCGTAGCCGATCCGGGAGCGCTCGTAGGTCTCCTTGATGTCTGCCCGGAAGTCCGCCAGCATCACGCCGACCTCGACACCTTCGCGCTCCGCCCGGGTCAGGACGTAGTTCTGGTGCACGTCCAGACCGGTGGTGACGACGACCCGCTCGCCCCGCGCCCGTGCTGCCCGCGCGGCGATGTCGGCCGCGAGGTACGGGCCGGACAGGTGGCCGACGTGCAGCGGACCGTTCGCGGTCGGTTGCGGGAAGGTGAAGACGGTGACCGGATCGGGATGCGCCGGACCGTTCATTGCGCGGCCGCCGTGGCCTCGACCGGTCTGTCGGCCTCCTCTGACGGTGCCGGCCCGGAGCCTTCGGTCTCCAAGGGCATCCAGTAGGCGCTGAAGACGGTCAGCAACTCGTCCGCCGATCGGTTCTGCACGACGTGGGCCTCGGTGCTGCCCAGCAGGAAGGCGTTGCCGGTCGTCACCTCGTGCACGACGCCGCCGACCAGGACGTGCGCGGTGCCCGCGACGACGATCGACAGTTCCAGTTCGGGGTGTTGGTCGATGGGGCTCTCCGAACCGGGTGGAACGGAGTACCACATCGCCTGGAAAGGCATATCGCGGTCCAGTCCGTACTGCTCCCAACGGACTACCCGAAGATCTTTCACAAACAGGCTCTCGCCGGTGATCAGGTCGAATGTACGCATGCTTCACTACCCTCCGTAGCCGGCCCAGGGCGCGGCTCAAGAAGTTGTTTGCAACAAATGAAGGTACGGAACAGACGCTTTGATTCAGCCTTGGATCATCACCGGCACCGCAACGGCCGAAAGCCCTTGTGGCGCTGGTGAAAGCCCGGCGACCCCCCAGTCTCCGTGACCGGAAATATAGGGAAGGTAGCGCTCCGAGTAAAGGGGAGTACGCAACGAATTCCAGAAGACCCGTAACCGCACCGGAAATATTTCGTTATTGCCCAGTTACATCAGCATTCCGTGTCCGGACGGACACGTACGGATACCGGTCTGCACCGGTCCCGCGCCAGGGCAGCCTCGGGCTGCCTCAGACCTGGCCGGGGAAGGCCACCGGAGCGCCGCCCCAACCGAGCTGGGCCGACGCCGTCGCTATCAGTGTCTGGATCGCGAAGGTCCGGACCTTCGCCTGCTCGGCCGACTCGACCAGGTCGCCGTAGACCGCAGCCAGTCGCTGCTCGATCAGCAGCACGAGAGCGGTCGCGGTTGCGGCATTCGTCACAGCCCGCGGCAACTCGTACGCCGGTTCGGCGGCGGCCGGCTTCTCCCCGAACTCGAGCAGCAGGTCGGTCAGGGTGTCGCGTCGGCGGCGGTGCTGCTCGTACAGGGTCGTCGCCGCCCGGAAGCGTGCTCCGCTGAGCTTGCCGCCGGCCACGCCCACGCCGTACAGGGCAGCGTGCTCTCCGGCCAGAGCTGCCTGGAGGGCCTCGTTCTCGGTCACTGGGCGGCCTGCTTCTTCTTGGTCAGGGTCGCGGCCAGCTGACTCTCGGAGGCGGCCACCATCGCGAGCAGGCGAGCGGGTGTGCCAGACAACTTGGCGGCGGCGACGGCATGGGTGATGGCCAGCTTCTGCTCGCGGGTTGCCAGGTCGGCCACGGCGGCCGAGGCGGTCTTCGGCAGTGCCGGCAGCTTGCCGGGCTGGGGTGGCTCGGCTCCGCTGACCTCCTTCAGCTTGGCCAGGTGGGCGGCGTGGAGCCTCACACCGGGAGAGAGTTGGGCGCGCGCCGCGGGGAAGGCCAGGCCGACGTTGCTGTAGCGCATGGCCAGCTGAGCGATCTGGACGGCCGCCGTGGTCAGGGCTGCCACCACGGCGGGGTCGGTGCTCGGAGCCGGCTGGGAGGTGCCGCCTAGACCCTCCTCCGCCCCCCGCGTGCCCGGCCGATCGGGCTCGTCGTCGCAGCCGGTGAGCACCGTGGACAACACGGTCGCGGCACCGGCGGTGAGGGCTGCGGTCCGGAGCGCGGTCCGGCGCGAGAGGCGGAGGGGATCGTCTGGCACGGCCGAAACGATATCCCGGCCGGAGCCAGTGGCTCGGACACTGCTCCCGGCCAGATATGGTGGGCTACTGCCCTCGGTCGGATCGCCGAGCGGAATTTTACGGGTGCACAACTGGAGAGAGAGGCAGGTCTACCTGTGAGCCGAAGGACTGACCACACGGACCCCGAGAGCCTCGAAAACTTCCTGCGGCCGATCGTCCAGCAGTTCGGCTGCGACCTGGAAGCCGCGGACGTCGCGCCGGCGCCCGGCAGGGGCCGGATGCTGCGCGTGCTGGTGGACCGCGACGGCGGTATCAGCCTGGACGACGTCGCCGAGGTGACCCGGGCGATCTCCAAGGCGCTCGACGCGGACGACGTGATGGGTGACGGCGCGTACACCCTCGAGGTGTCCAGCCCCGGGGTGGACCGGCCGCTGACGCTGCCCCGGCACTGGCGGCGCAACATCTCCCGCCTGGTCGAGGTCACCCTCGTGGCCGGCGGCAAGGTGACCGGCCGCATCAAGGCTGCCACCGACGAGGCTGCCGAGCTGGACGTCAAGGGCCGCCCGCGCACGATCGCCTACGCCGACATGACGAAGGCCAAGATCCAGATCGAGTTCAACCGGCCAGCCGGCAACGACGAACCTGCCGCTGACGGCACGGTGGAGGAGAACTGATGGACATCGACATGGCCGTGCTGCGGTCCCTGGAACGCGAGAAGGACATCGCCTTCGACATCGTCGTGGAGGCGATCGAGCAGGCCCTGCTGGTGGCCTACCACCGGACCGAGGGCGCTCAGCAGCAGGCGCGGGTCGAGCTGGACCGCAAGACCGGGCATGTCACCGTGTACGCCCGCGAGCTCGCCGAGGACGGCACGGTCGCCCGCGAGTTCGACGACACGCCCGCCGACTTCGGCCGGATCGCCGCCACCACGGCCAAGCAGGTCATCCTGCAGCGGCTGCGCGACGCCGAGGACGACGTCCGGTACGGCGAGTTCTCCGGCAAGGAGGGCGACATCCTCTCCGGCGTCATCCAGCAGGGCCGCGACCCGCGCTCGGTGATGGTCGACCTCGGCAAGATCGAGGCGGTGCTGCCGGCCCCGGAGCAGGTGCCGGGGGAGAAGTACGAGCACGGCTCCCGGCTGCGGGTCTACGTGGTCGGCGTCCGGAAGGGCTTCAAGGGCCCCCAGATCACCGTCTCCAGGACCCACCCGAACCTGGTGAAGAAGCTGTTCGCGCTCGAAGTACCGGAGATCGCCGACGGGACCGTCGAGATCATGGCGATCGCGCGTGAGGCCGGTCACCGGACCAAGATCGCCGTCCGGACGCTGAACCCGTCCGTCAACGGCAAGGGCGCCTGCATCGGCCCGATGGGCCAGCGTGTGCGCAACATCATGCACGAGCTGCACGGTGAGAAGATCGACATCATCGACTACAGCGACGATCCGGCCACCTTCGTCGGGAATGCGTTGTCCCCGGCGCAGGTTTCATCAGTAGAGGTGGTCGACGCCGCGGCACGCGCCGCCAGGGTCGTCGTCCCCGACTACCAGCTCTCGCTGGCGATCGGCAAGGAGGGGCAGAATGCCCGCCTCGCGGCCCGGCTGACGGGCTGGCGGATCGACATCCGACCGGATACTGATGTGACTCGTGGGGACGAGAAGGTAGACTGATCTCTCGGTCGGTCGACTGAGTCGTCACCACACCCTGAGGATCACCTGACAGTGACTGCAGACGCGCGCCCTGGCAAGCCTGGGGAGCGCACCTGTATCGGGTGTCGGAAACGGGACAGTCCGACCGGCTTGCTGCGGATGACGGTTTCTGGAGGACGTGTCCTCCCGGATCCCGCTCATCGGGCACCCGGCCGTGGGGCGCATCTGCACCCGGTGACCGGATGTCTCGACCTCGCCGAGCGTCGCAAGGCGTTCCCGCGGGCCTTCAAGGTTCCGGGACCGCTTGATCTGACGCTTGTGCGGGAACAGGTGGAGCAGCAGGAGCACGACAGCAGGACAAGTGCGGCCGCCCGGCCGCCCGCAGCGGTTTGAAGGCCGTCGCGACGACATGAAGGCGGGTCATCGACTCATGACCACTCGATGAGTGTCGAACGATGAGTGCAATGCGATGAGCATGTACGTCAACTAACGGTCCGCGCCCCAGGCTCGGACCAGAGGGAGAGTAGTGGCAAAGGTCCGGGTCTACGAGCTCGCGAAAGAGCTCGGAGTTACCAGCAAGGTCGTTCTGACCAGGCTGAACGACATGGGAGAGTTCGTCCGATCGGCGTCCTCGACGATCGAGGCACCCGTCGTTCGACGGTTGGCGGAAGAGTTCGAGAAGAACCCGCCGAAGAAGCGCGCGGCCAAGAAGGCCGCGGCAAGCACATCAGCAGCGCCGCAGGCGACCGCACCGGTCGCCCCGGCGGAGCCGGTCGTGGAGAAGAAGGCGGCAGCGCCTGCTCCGGCCGCACCGGCACCCAAGGTGGAGGCCGAGCGCACCGCGCCGGCCGCCGAAGCAACCCCGGCTCCGGTCGCGGCTGAGCCGACGGTGACCGAGAAGGCCGCTCCGGTCGCCTCGGCCCCCGCTCCGGCGCCGTCCCCGGCCCGTCCGGGTCCGCGCCCCGGCCCCAAGCCGGGTCCGCGTCCCGAGGCCACCCCTGCTCCGGCAGTGGAGGCCACGGCCAAGGCGGCTCCCGCGTTCGAGGCGCCTGCGGCCAAGGCCGCCGAGGCCCCGGCCGCTCCGGCCCCGTCCGCCCCGAGCCCGGCAGCGCCGCGGCCCGCGGCAGAGTCCCCGGCCCGTCCGGCGCCGCGTCCCGGAGTACCGGGCAACGCTCCGCGTCCGGGTGGTGCGCCCCGTCCGGGTGCGCCTCGTCCGGGTGGTTCCCCGCGTCCGGGTGCTCCCGGCGGTCAGGGTTCCGGTGGCGGTCGTCCGGGCGCTCCGCGTCCGGGCAACAACCCCTTCAGCTCGACCCAGGGCATGCAGCGCGGTGGCGCACGTCCGGGTCCGGGTGGCGCTCCGGCGGCCCCGGCCCAGGGTGGTAGCCCGGCGGGTATGCCGCCGCGGCCGCCGCAGGCTCGCAGCGGTGGGTCCGACCGGCCGCGTCCGTCCGGTGGTGTTCCGGGCGCCCCGCGTCCGAACCCGGCGATGATGCCGAAGTCCTCAGCCGGTACCTTCACCGGCCGTCCGTCGGGGCCCGGCGGCGGCGGTGGTGGCGGTGGCGCCGGTGGTGGTGGCCGTGGCCGTCCGGGCGGCGGTCCGGGTGGACCGGGTGCCGGTCCGCGCAGTGGCGGCGGCGGTGGCGGTGGCGGCGGCGGTTTCCGTCCCGGTGGTGGACCCAGCGGTCCTCCCGGTGGTGGCGGCGGTCGTCCGGGCCCGGGCAACCGGGGCCGTGGCGGGACGCAGGGTGCCTTCGGGCGTCCGGGCGGTCCGGCCCGTCGTGGTCGCAAGTCCAAGCGCGCGAAGCGCCAGGAATTCGACAACATGCAGGCGCCGGCCGTCGGCGGCGTACGCGTCAAGCACGGTGACGGCGAGGTCGTGAAGCTCGCTCGTGGCGCCTCGCTGACGGACTTCGCCGAGAAGGTCGGCGTCGACCCGGCATCGCTCGTGCAGGTGCTGTTCCACCTGGGCGAGATGGTGACCGCGACCCAGTCGGTCAACGAGGAGACCCTGCAACTGCTGGGTACCGAGCTGAACTACGACGTCCAGGTCGTGTCCCCGGAGGACGAGGACCGCGAGCTGCTCGAGTCGTTCGACATCGACTTCGGGTCGAACGAGGGCGACGAGGCCGACCTGGCCTCCCGTCCGCCGGTGGTGACCGTGATGGGTCACGTCGACCACGGTAAGACGAAGCTGCTGGACGCCGTCCGGCACGCGAACGTCGCGGCCAAGGAAGCCGGTGGCATCACCCAGCACATCGGTGCGTACCAGGTGACGACCGAGGTGGACGGCAAGGAACGCGCCATCACCTTCGTCGACACCCCCGGTCACGAGGCGTTCACCGCCATGCGTGCCCGTGGTGCGCAGGCCACCGACATCGTCATCCTGGTGGTCGCGGCCGACGACGGCGTGATGCCGCAGACGATCGAGGCGCTGAACCACGCCCGGGCGGCGAACGTCCCGATCGTGGTCGCGGTGAACAAGATCGACGTGCCGAACGCGGACCCGACCAAGGTGCGCGGTCAGCTGACCGAGTACGGCCTGGTGCCCGAGGAGTACGGCGGCGACACCATGTTCGTGGACATCTCGGCGAAGGCCCGGCTGAACATCGACGGTCTGCTCGAGAGCGTCATCCTGACCGCGGACGCGGCGCTGGACCTCCGGGCCAACCCGGACATGCCGGCGCAGGGTCTGGCGATCGAGGCGCACCTCGACAAGGGCCGTGGTCCGGTCGCGACCGTGCTGGTCCAGCGCGGCACGCTCCGGGTCGGCGACTCGATGGTGGCGGGTCCGGCGTACGGCCGGGTCCGGGCGATGCTCGACGAGCACGGCAACAACGTCGAGGAGGCCCTCCCTTCCCGTCCGGTCACCGTGCTCGGTCTGACCGCGGTGCCGGGTGCCGGCGACAAGTTCCTGGTGGTCGAGGACGACCGGATGGCCCGTCAGATCGCTGAGAAGCGTGAGGCGCGGGCTCGTGCGGCGGCCAACGCCAAGCGGCGCGCCCGTCGTACCCTCGAGGACTTCATGGCCTCGATGGAGAAGGGCCAGAGCCAGGAGCTGCTGCTCATCCTCAAGGGTGACGTGTCCGGTTCGGTGGAAGCGCTCGAGGACGCACTGGTGCGGATCGAGGTCGGCGACGAGGTCAACCTCCGCGTCATCGACCGCGGCGTCGGTGCGATCAACGAGAACGACGTCAACCTGGCCATCGCGTCGGACGCCGTCATCATCGGCTTCAACGTGCGGCCGGCGGGCAAGGCCGGGGATCTGGCCGAGCGCGAAGGTGTGGATGTCCGGTACTACTCGGTCATCTACGCGGCGATCGACGACATCGAGGCGGCCCTGAAGGGCATGCTCAAGCCGATCTACGAAGAGGTCCAGCTGGGCCAGGCGGAGATCCGCGAGATCTTCCGCTCCTCGAAGGTCGGAAACATCGCCGGTTGCTGGGTCACCACCGGCACGATCCGCCGCAACGCCAAGGTCCGGTTGATCCGGGACGGCGCCGTGGTGGTCGACAACGCCGACCTGTCGTCGCTGAAGAGGTTCAAGGACGACGCGTCCGAGGTCCGCGAGGGCTTCGAGTGTGGTCTGACGATCCAGGGCTACAACGACATCAAGATCGGTGACGTCGTCGAGGCGTTCGAACTGCGCGAGAAGCCGCGCAGCTGATCGGTCCCGGCGCCGAGGTCCCCGGACCCCGGCGCCGGACAGCCTAGTAACGTCCGGAGTGGCGGTTTCTCAACCACCGTCGCTCCGGACGTTACGCATGAATGGACGTCAAGCAGGAACACGAGGGAGTGAGCCCTGATGGGTGAAGCAAGGGCGAAGCAGCTGGCCGACCGGATCCAGGTACTCGTCGCGGAGTTGCTGGAACGCCGGGTCAAGGACCCGCGGCTCGGCTTCGTCACCGTGACGGACGCCAAGCTGACCGGGGATCTGAGCGAGGCGAGCGTCTTCTACACGGTGTACGGCGGAGAGCAGGAGCGGGCGTCCACCGCCGCCGCGCTCGAGTCGGCCCGTGGCCTGATCCGCAGCGAGGTCGGCAAGGCCCTCGGCCTGCGGCGCGCGCCGAGCCTGGCGTTCTACCTGGACGCCATCCCGGAGACCGCCGGCCAGATCGAGGAACTGCTGGCCAAGGCGCGGGCGGCCGACGCCGAGGTGGCCAAGGCCGCCTCGGGCGCCAAGCCGGCCGGTGACGCCGATCCGTACAAGCGCCGCGAGGACGATGACTCCGACGACGAGTGACCTGGACTTCTCCGTCGCCGACGGCATCGTCGTCGTCGACAAACCGGCGGGGCTGACCTCGCACACGGTGGTGGCCAGGATCCGCAAGCTGGCCGGCACCCGCAAGGTCGGCCACGCCGGCACGCTCGACCCGATGGCGACCGGCGTACTGGTGGTCGGCCTGAACCGCGCGACGCGGCTCCTCGGCCACCTTCAGTTGGCGGACAAGTCGTACGACGCGACGATCCTCCTCGGCGCCTCGTCCAGCACGGACGACGCCGAGGGGGAGATCAGCCCGGTGGCGTCCGCCGACGACCTTGCCGCCGTGACAGTCGAGTCGATCGAGGCTGCTGTGGCGGGTTTCCGCGGGGAGATCTCGCAGGTGCCGTCGAAGGTGTCCGCGATCAAGGTCGACGGGCGGCGAGCGTACGAACGGGTCCGCGCGGGCGAAGAGGTCGCGCTGAAGGCCCGCAGCGTCACCATCAGCCGGTACGACGTGGTCGACGTCCGGCCCGGTTCTTCGGGTATCGAGGTCGACATCTCGGTCGATTGCTCGAGCGGGACCTACATCCGAGCCCTTGCTCGCGATCTTGGTGCAGAGCTTGGGATAGGCGGACACCTGACGATGCTCCGGCGTACTCGTGTGGGTGCTTTCGGCTTGTCGTCGGCGCACACGCTGGAAGAGCTGGGGGAGTCCTTCACGATGCTCCCGATCGCGGACGTCGCGGCCGACACGTTCCCCCGCTTCGACGCCGACGCGGAACAGGCCGCGGCCATCCGTACTGGGCGTCCTCTGCCGGGCCTGAAACTCACAGCCGGCCAACAAACCGCCATGTTCGACCCAACCGGCACCTTCCTGGCCCTGTATGAACCCCACGGCCCCCTGGCAAAACCCACAGCCGTCTTCGTCAGCTAGAGGTCTTGGGCGACGAGAACGTCCTGGGAGGTCCCTGACGGGGTTGGTCCCGAGCTGTGACCTGACTCGGCCTTCCGCACCGACCTCACTGCGTGTCACGCTCGCAAGGTGATCAGTCTGGTCACCTTTCTGTGGGGGGAAGTCAGCTCTCACGTGTTTTGAGCGGTCGGATGCCTGGGGGGATCATGATCCGTCGGTTGATCGCGTCGGCAAGTGTTGTTCTCCTGCTGTCGGCCATGATGACGACGTTCGCTGCTGGATCTGCGTCCGCAGCCGGCGCCAACGTGACCATCACACCCTCCGTGGCCTCGAACGGCACGACGACCTTGGTCTACCGGGCCACGGTGACCCGTGCCGGGACGGTGCGCGACATTGTCATGTCGATACCCTCCGGCTCGACTGGCCGGATCACTTCGGTCAACGGAACCGTGAGCACCGTGTCGCCCGGAGTACTGAAATGGCGACCTAGCAAGACCGTGGTTGTGGGCGTCGGCGCCCGTTTCGCCATCCCCCTCTACGGCCTCCGTCTACCTAGCGGCGGACCCTGGACCCTCAGCTTCAAGGCGACCGGCACAACCGGGTCCATCCTGTCCTCCGGCACTGGCACTCTGACACCCCTGCGGACGTACTCCGCCAGTGTGGCCATCACCGCCAGCAACCCGATTCCTGCTCAAACGACGACGCTGAACTACTCCGCCACGGTCACCCGGGCAGGCATCCTGGCCGCGGTCCGCATGCAGTTGCCCGCGGGAGCCCGAGGCGCCGTCACGAGTGTGAACGGGACACTGACGACCTCCAGCGGCTACGCGACCTGGACTCCCCGTGCTGCCATCAGCGTCGCCGCCGGTGCACGGCTAAGCATCCCGATCTACGGAGTCGTGCTGTCCAAGTACGGCGGCATCCTGACTCTCGCGATGTCCGCCCGAACCTCGACGGGCACGCTCCTGTCGTCCGGCTCCGGCACGCTGGCGCTCATCGCGCCCCCAGCTGCGATGCCGCCGGTAGCGGTCGCCGGCTTCGCGCCTGTCCCGGCCGGGTGTCCGACCGCCTGGCCGTCCACGACCGCGGAGAACGCGAAGCCTGGAACCGGTGGCTGGGTGATCCCGACCTCGATGAACGGCACGCTGGCTGCCTACCTCACCGAGGTCTCGGCCACCTGCGGAGACACCGTCGACCTCAAGGTGACCTCCGGCAATCCGGTCAGCGTCGTCGCCTATCGGATGGGTTACTACCAAGGCCTTGGCGCCCGTGAGATCTGGCGCCAGAACGCCGTTCCGACCGTCGTTCAGCCGGCCCCGGTGACGGGCGGAACCGCCAATGGCAACCCGCTACGGATGACGTCCGCGGCGCACTGGTCCAAGACTCTGAGCATCCTTGTCGATTCCGCCTGGGTGCCGGGCACCTATCTCATCAAGGTCAGCGACGGTACGTCCGCCTCCTATGCGCCGTTGACGATCCGCGACGACACCGGAACGAAGCACGACCTGCTGATCCAGCAGGCGAACGCGACGTGGGAGGCCTACAACAAGTACGGCGGTGTGAGCTTCTACAGCGGTCTGACCACCGGTTCCGGCCGCCTCACCTACAACCGCCCGTATGCCGAGGGGCAGGGGTCCGGGCAGTACCTGCCGCTCGAGCAGGGGCTGGTGTTCTGGGCCGAGTCCAAAGGGCTGGACGTGACCTACTGGACCAACAACGACCTGGACGAGTTCGGGGGTCAGTTACCCAACCGCGCGGGGACGATCTTCCTGCCCGGCCACGACGAGTACTTCTCGATGGGCATGCGTGCCGCTCTGAGCCAGGCGATCAACCGTGGCGTCAACGTGGCGAACCTCGGCGCCAACACGGCGTACCGCTTGATCAGGTTCACTGACGGCAGCCGGAGGGCCTGGGACATCGACCGGTACACCGACGGCTACAACTCGACCCTCTGGCGCTATCTCGGCGACGCGTACGCATCGCAGCCGTATCTCGGGGCCGAATACATCTGTGGCCTCCCTGGCAACACCCTGATCACGGGGACGAGCTGGGTATTCAACGGAATCGCCCCGGGCACCAGCCTGCCTGGCTTTGTTGCGGGCGAGATCGACCGCGTCGACTCGAATCTGTATCGGCGGCCAGGCCTGACCGTCGTCGCCAGCGGCACCGGCATCTGCCGCACAAGCGGTCAGGCCCGTCCCATGCACACAACGACGTTCACCGCCGCCTCGGGTGCCCGCGTCCTCAACGGATCGACCTTCGCGTACGGCTGCTTCCTCGTAGCCCGCTGCCCCTCCACCTGGACGGTGCCATCACCGTCCGCACAGTCACAGCAGGCAGTCGGCAGGATGGTCGCCAACATCACCGAATGGGTCAGTCGCGGCGCAATCCAGGTGCCGGGCGACAACGCTGTCGCCGCAGTACGAGTAGCCGTTCCCAAGCACCACCTCGAAACCAGCAACCAGCCCTAGCCCGACGGCGTTGTCGACACGGTGACGAGGAGCCGCGACCCAGGGGTGGGCGTGGGGCTTCGCAGTACGCTTGAGGTGTGCGTTCCCGTCCCACACTGACCTGGTCTCCTGGGCCTGATGTGCTCTCGTTGGCACCCGGCACTACGGACATCGCTCCCGTTGCAGACGTGGTTGCCGAGGGAGGTGTGGTGGTTCTCAGCGGGGCTGGGATCTCCACCGAGTCCGGGATTCCGGACTACCGCGGCGAGAGCGGCAGCTTGCGGACGCATACGCCGATGACGTACGGCGATTTCGTGGGGACCGAGTCTGGCCGTCAGAGGTATTGGGCGCGGAGTCACCTCGGCTGGCGGACGATCGCCCGAGCTGATCCGAACGACGGCCACCGGGCGGTCGCGGCACTGCAAGCCCGCGGATTCCTCAACGGTGTCATCACCCAGAATGTCGACGGGCTGCACGGCGCGGCCGGCGCGCGTGACGTCATCGAACTCCATGGGAACCTCGACCGGGTGATCTGTCTGAACTGCCGCGCAACAAGTCCGCGCGAAGAGCTGGATCGCCGGTTGCGGGCGGCCAACCCGGTGTTCGAGGCAGAGGCGACCCGGATCAATCCCGACGGTGATGTCGAACTACCCGACGAGGTGGTGAAGGACTTCCGGCTGGTCGACTGCACGAACTGTGGTTCGCCGCTGCTCAAACCAGACGTCGTCTTCTTCGGCGAGAACGTCCCGAAGCCCCGCGTCGAACGCTGCTACCAGTTGATCGACGAGGGGAACGCCGTACTGGTGCTCGGATCCTCCCTGACCGTCATGTCCGGCTTCCGCTTCGTCCGGTACGCCGCCAAGGCCGGAAAACCCGTCCTGATCATCAACCAGGGCCACACCCGCGGCGACCCCTACGCCACCCACCGAGTGAACCTCCCCCTGGGCCAAGCCCTGACCACCCTCACCGACACCCTCGTCTAACGCCACCACCTGCAATGCGTGAAGTCATACGAACCGGTGAGGTAGCAGTAGCCGGTTGAGCCGCCAGCCGTGGGGGAGAACGAGCCACCGGGCCGGGCCACTCTAGGTTGGGTGACCAGATGATTACAAGGGGTGATCAGGGGACCTGTTGCTCCGACCGGACGCGTGACATGGAATCCTGCTCTCATGCGTGTCTGGCACGGTTTGGACGAGGTGGACCCGGGGTTCGGTCCGTCGGTCGTCACCATCGGCAACTTCGACGGCGTGCACCGCGGCCACCAGGAGGTGCTCGCCCACGCCAAGGCCCGAGCGGCCGAGCTGGGTGGGCTGCCGGTGGTCGCGATGACGTTCGACCCGCACCCGATGGTGGTGCTGCGCCCGGACCGGGCGCCCGCGATGATCAGCGAGCCCGATCAGCGGGCCGAACTGCTCGGCGCGGCCGGTGCCGACGCCGTGCTGATCCTGCCCTTCAACAAGGACGTGTCGTCCTGGTCGCCGCAGGAGTTCATCGACCGCGTCCTGGTGGGGACCCTGCATGCCAAGGCGATCGTGGTTGGGGAGAACTTCCGCTTCGGGCACAAGGCCGCCGGCCACGTCGACACCCTCGTCGCTGCGGGTGCCGCGGCTGGGTTCCAGGTGGAGGGCCTGACCCTCGCGGGAGACAGCCAGCCGTGGTCGTCGACGCACATCCGTGAGCTGATCGCCGCGGGCGACGTCGAAGGCGCCGCGGCGGCGCTCGGACGCCCGCTACGGGTCACCGGGACCGTCGTCGAAGGCGACAAGCGCGGCCGCGAGCTGGGCTACCCGACCGCCAACATCCCTGCCCTGGCAGGCGCCGCGGTCCCGCTGGACGGGGTGTACGCCGGCTGGCTGACCGTGCTGGAGCCCGCACCCGGCGCCCCGCAGTACTCCGAACCGTTGCCGGCGGCCATCAGCGTGGGCAGCAACCCCACCTTCGACGGGGTGGACCGGCGGGTGGAGTCGTACGTGCTGGATCGCGACGACCTCGAGCTGTACGGCGCGAATATCGCGGTGGACTTCGTCGCCCGGTTGCGCGGCAGCCAGATCCGCTTCGACAGCATCGACGACCTGCTGGTCCAGATGAAGGCCGACGTCGACAATGCCCGCCGGATTCTCGCCGAGGAGTAGCCTTCACGTCGAGGACACGAGCCCAGTTCCTTACCGGGAATTAGGGTGACGTGTCCGCGGACTGATACTCTTGGCGCTGCCGTCTGAACGGCCGCGGATCGAGAGTGCCCGGGTGACCCAAGCCCCGGTGCGCCGCGCAACGGAAATCGAGAGGACCTCCGTGTCATCAGCTAATCCTGAAGCGAAGAAGAAGATCATCGGTGAGTACGCCCTGACCGAGGGTGACACTGGTTCCCCCGAGGTCCAGGTGGCGCTGCTCACGCACCGGATCGCCGACCTGACGGAGCACCTCAAGGAGCACAAGCACGACCACCACAGCCGTCGTGGCCTGCTGCTGCTCGTCGGTCAGCGCCGCCGGCTGCTGAACTACCTGGCGAAGAAGGACATCAACCGCTACCGGTCCCTGATCGAGCGGCTCGGCCTTCGCCGATGACGTCGTGAGGAGCGGCCCCCGGATCCGGGTGGCCGCTTCTCGCGTATCTGCGGTCCCCGGTGGCAACCACCACCGGGCGCCGCGGGACAACTGAAGAATCAACGACAACGAGACGACGCGAAACGCGTGTCGGGACTACGACCGGTCCTCGGTAGTGGCCTTCGGGGGTGCCATCCAACCATGGGCACCCGCGGGCCTCGATCGAAGACCGGCACCCCGGAGCTCGCGCCTCGCAGTCGTCTCAAGCGAGAGAGGGGTATCCCGTGTCGGGATCCACAAACGCGCCCATGGAGGGCGCAGAATTCGCTGAAGCCGTCATCGACAACGGCAGCTTCGGCACCCGCACCATCCGCTTCGAGACGGGCCGTCTGGCCCAGCAGGCCGCCGGCTCCGCCGCCGCCTACCTCGACGGCGACACGATGGTGCTCTCGGCCACCACGGCCAGCAAGAAGCCCAAGGACCAGTTCGACTTCTTCCCGTTGACGGTGGACGTCGAGGAGCGGATGTACGCCGCCGGCCGCATCCCGGGCTCGTTCTTCCGCCGGGAGGGCCGTCCTTCCGAGGAGGCCATCCTGACCTGCCGGCTGATCGACCGCCCGCTGCGGCCGTCGTTCGTCTCCGGCCTGCGCAACGAGATCCAGGTCGTCATCACGGTCCTGGCGCTGAACCCGGACAAGCTGTACGACGTGCTGGCGATCAACGCCGCGTCGATGTCCACCCAGATCGCCGGGCTGCCGTTCTCGGGCCCGATCGGCGCCACCCGCGTCGCTCTGATCGACAAGCAGTGGGTCGCCTTCCCGACGCACTCCGAGCTCGAGGACGCCGTCTTCGACATGGTGGTCGCGGGTCGTGTCACCGACACCGGTGACGTCGCGATCATGATGGTCGAGGCCGAGTCCACCCCGGGCACCTTCGACGCCGTCGCCGCCGGCAAGCAGGCGCCGACCGAGGAGATCGTGGCCCAGGGCCTGGAGGCCTCGAAGGCCTTCATCAAGACCCTGGTCGAGGCGCAGTCCGAGCTGGCCGCCAAGGCGTCCAAGCCGACCGGCGAGTTCCCGCTCTTCCCGGACTACCAGGACGACGCGTTCGCCGCCGTCGAGGCCGCTGCCACCGAGGAGCTGTCGCAGGCCCTCACCATCGCGGGCAAGCACGACCGCGAGGAGGCCACCGACGCCGTCAAGGCCGCCGTGGTCGAGAAGCTGGCCGCCGACTTCGAGGGTCGTGAGAAGGAGCTGTCCGCAGCCTTCCGCTCGCTCACCAAGAAGCTGGTCCGCAAGCGCGTGCTGACCGACAAGGTCCGCATCGACGGCCGCGGCCTGGCCGACATCCGCCCGCTCAAGGCGCAGGTCAAGGTGCTGCCGCGGGTGCACGGCTCGGCGTTGTTCGAGCGCGGCGAGACCCAGATCCTGGGTGTCACCACGCTGAACATGCTCCGGATGGAGCAGCAGCTCGACACGCTCTCCCCGGAGACGCGCAAGCGCTACATGCACAACTACAACTTCCCGCCGTACTCGACCGGTGAGACCGGCCGGGTGGGTTCGCCGAAGCGCCGCGAGATCGGTCACGGCGCGCTGGCCGAGCGGGCCCTGGTGCCCGTGCTGCCGTCGCGCGAGGACTTCCCGTACGCGCTGCGCCAGGTGTCCGAGGCCCTCGGCTCGAACGGCTCCACCTCGATGGGCTCGGTCTGCGCCTCGACGCTGTCGCTGCTGTCCGCCGGTGTGCCGCTGAAGGCGCCGGTCGCCGGTATCGCGATGGGCCTCATCTCCGGTGAGGTCGACGGCGAGACGGAGTACGTCGCGCTGACCGACATCCTGGGCGCGGAGGACGCGTTCGGCGACATGGACTTCAAGGTCGCCGGCACGAAGGACTTCGTCACCGCCCTGCAGCTGGACACCAAGCTGGACGGCATCCCGGCCAGCGTGCTCGGTGCGGCGCTGACTCAGGCCAAGGACGCGCGGCTGACCATCCTCGACGTGATGGCCAAGGCCATCGACGCCCCGGGTGAGATGAGCGAGTTCGCGCCGCGGGTCATCTCGGTGAAGGTCCCGGTCGACAAGATCGGCGAGGTCATCGGCCCGAAGGGCAAGATGATCAACCAGATCACCGACGAGACCGGTGCCGACATCTCCATCGAGGACGACGGCACGGTGTACATCGGTGCGACGGACGGCCCCTCGGCCGACGCGGCGCGCGCGATGATCAACGCGATCGCCAACCCGACCATGCCGGAGAAGGGCGAGCGCTACCTGGGCACGGTCGTGAAGACGACCAACTTCGGTGCGTTCATCTCCCTGCTCCCGGGCAAGGACGGTCTGCTGCACATCTCGAAGCTGCGCGGCCTGGCCGGCGGCAAGCGGGTGGAGGCCGTCGAGGACATCCTGTCCGTCGGCCAGAAGCTCCAGGTCGAGATCGCCGAGATCGACGACCGCGGCAAGCTGTCGCTGATCCCGGTGCTCGAGGAAGATGCCGACAAGAAGGCCGACGAGAAGGCCGACGACGCAGAGGTCGCTCCCGCCGAGTGACACGTGCGATCACCAGCACGCTGCTGAGCCCGGAGGCGGGCGGTCCGGTCAAACGGACCGTCCTGCCCTCCGGGCTTCGCGTGCTCTCCCAGTCCGTACCGGGCTTCCGCTCGGTCACCTTCGGCGTCTGGGTCGGCGTCGGCTCGCGGGACGAGCCGGTCCAGCTGTCCGGTGCCACGCACTTCCTCGAGCACCTGCTGTTCAAGGGCACCGAGCGCCGCGACGCGCTGGAGATCTCCGCCTCACTGGACGCCGTCGGCGGCGAGATGAACGCGTTCACCGGCAAGGAGTACACCTGCTACTACGCCCGGGTGCTCGACTCCGACCTGCCGCTCGCGGTCGACGTCATCTGCGACATGATCACCTCGGCGACGCTCACCGAGGAGGACGTGGAGAGCGAGCGGGACGTGATCGACGAAGAGATCGCGATGCATGCCGACGAGACGTCGGACCACATCCACGACCTCTTCGCCGAGCAGCTCTGGGGCCAGTCCCCGCTGGGCCGCTCCATCACCGGTACGCCGGAGTCGGTGGCGGGCCTGACCCGTCGCCAGGTGGTCGGCTGGTACCGCCGTCGCTACCAGCCGGCCGACATCGTCGTATCCGTCGCGGGCAATGTGGAGCACACCGACGTGGTGAGGCTGGTCCGCAAGGCGTTCGAGCGCCACTGGGTCACCGCTGAGGCCGAGCCCGCTCCCGTACGCCGAGGTGCCGCGCGCCGCGTCCCGACGTACGGGGGAGTGCGGGTGCACCACCGGGACGTCGAGCAGGCGCACCTCGTGCTCGGTATGCCCGGGCTGGTCCGCAACGACGAGCGCCGGTATGTCGCCGGCGTGCTGCACGGCATCGTCGGGGGCGGGATGTCCTCGCGGTTGTTCCAGGAGGTCCGGGAGAAGCGTGGTCTCGCGTACTCGGTCTTCACCTTCGGCTCTGCCTACGCGGACACCGGCATGGTGGGCGTCTACGCGGGTTGTCTGCCGAAGAAGGCGCCCGAGGTGCTCGAGGTGGTCCGGGCCGAGCTGGCCACGATCGCCAAGGGCACGATCACGCCCGACGAGCTCCTTCGCGGCAAGGGCCAGATGCGCGGCTCGGTGGTGATGGGGCTGGAGGACACCGGCGCCAAGATGACCCGGATCGCCAAGGCCGAGCTCGTCTATGGCGAGCTGCCCACCGTGAACGACATCCTGGCCCGGATCGACGCGGTCACCCTGGACGACGTCGCAGACCTCGCCGCCGAGCTCTATGCCGGCCAACAGGCCCTCACGGTGATGGGTCCCTTCGACGAGGACACTTCAGCCTTCGTTCTGTGACCGCCTTGTTGCCGTCCGGCGCGCCCTCGACAGCCCTGTGCGACGGGAGCAGACTGGCGGCAGGGAGGGGGGCCCGCGATGAGCACAATCACTCCGGACGTGCACCTCGACGCACAGGCACTCGACGACCTCCGGGCGGACTTCCGCGGCGAGCTCGTCGGTCCCGGTGATCCGGCGTACGACGAGCGCCGAAAGGTCTGGAACGGTTCGATCGACCGGCATCCGGCGCTGATCGCCCGCTGCACGGGCGTCGCCGACATCCGCGCCGCGATCGGCTTGGGCCGGCGGACCGGTCTGCCGGTCGCGGTCCGCGGCGGCGGGCACAGCTTTCCCGGTCACTCGAGCTGCGACGGCGGCATCGTGATCGACCTGTCGCCGCTCAAGGGCATCCGCGTCGATCCGGTCCGGCGAACGGCCCGGGCCCAGGCCGGCGTCCTGCTCGGTGAGCTCGACCGTGAGACCCAGGCCTTCGGCCTGGCGACGCCTTCCGGCATCGTCACCCACACCGGCGTCGCCGGTCTCACCCTGGGCGGCGGGATCGGCTGGCTGATGCGCAAGTACGGGCTCAGCATCGACAATCTGGAGTCGGTCGACGTGGTCACCGCCGAGGGTGAGCTGGTCACCGCGAGCGAGGACGTCAACGCGGACCTGTTCTGGGGTGTTCGCGGTGGCGGTGGCAACTTCGGCATCGTGACCGAGTTCGAGTTCCGGCTGCACCCGGTCGGTCCGATCGTGCTGGCCGGCCCGGTCCTGTGGCCGATGGAATCGTCGCCCGAGCTGCTGCGCTTCTACCGGGACTGGATCACCGAGGTGCCGGATGAGCTCACCACCGCGGTCGTCCATCGATGGGTGCCGCCGCTGCCGGCGATTCCGGCCGAGTACCACGGACGCCCGGTGGTGATGGTCATCGCGTGTTACGCCGGTCCCGTCGAGGACGGCGAGCGGGTGCTGGCACCGCTCAAGGCCTTCGGACCGCCGTTGCTGGACCTGTGCACACCGATGCCGTACCTCGCCCTCCAGGCGATGCTCGACCCGGGCTTCCCGCACGGACGCTGGTACTACATGCGGGCCTGTGACGTCGCCGAGCTCTCCGACGAGGTGATCGACATTGCGGTGGAGCGCGGCCTGGCGATCGACTCGCCGTTGACGTCGTACCCGATCTTCCAGCTCGGCGGCGCGATCCGTGGCGTCGATGCGGCCGGGTCCGCGTTCGGTGACAGATCGAGTGGGCACACCTTCAACTTCGTCGGCGCGACGACCGGTCCGGACGGTTTCGCCGAGCAGCGCGAGTGGGTGCGGCAGTGCTGGCGGGCGCTCGAACCGCACCAGTCCGGTGTGTACGTCAACTTCCTCGGCGACGAGGGTACGCCACGGATCAGGGATGCGTACGGCGCCCCGGCGTACGAGCGGCTCAAAGCGCTCAAGCAGAAGTACGACCCGGGCAACCTGTTCCACCTGAACCAGAACATCCCACCCGGCTGACCCTCGGCGTGCACAAACGCCACTTTGGTGAGCAAACGTCCTCAGGCGTGGATCGTCTGATGACTTGGGCAGGAAACGTGGTTATCGTGTCCGAAGCCTGCCTTGTCGGCCCAGGGTGCTCTGACGTCTCGCCAAGGTAACGCGTTTGTTACTTGCGTCCATTTTGTCCCTGACAACGTTGACATGCGCAGTTTCGACCAGCCAACATGGCGGCTATTCCGCCTACCGGCCCTCCCGCCGAGGAAGTTGGTTCAGACCGTGCGACGTATGACTGGTGTTCTGGGGGTGACACTCGGCCTCGCCCTGGTGCTCAGCAGCTGTGGTGACGGCAAGAGCAGTGGAGACAACGCCGGAGGTGGTGGCGCCAAGAGTGTGGTGATCGCCATCGCGGCGGACCCGCTGGAGTACATCAACCCGCTGAACGAGAACGGCAGCCCCGGCATCCAGGTCGCGCAGGCCATGTTCGCGCCGCTGGTCACCACCGATCCGAGCAGTGGCAAGACCGTCAACGTGATGGCCGAGTCCGTCACGCCGGACAAGACCAGCCAGACCTGGACGATCAAGCTGAAGCCCGGCAACTCGTTCCAGAACGGCCAGCCGCTGACCGCGAAGGACTACGTGGACAGCTGGAACCTGACCGCCCAGGGCTCCACCGCCTGGAAGAACAACGGCTTCTTCTCCAAGGTCGAGGGCTACGACGCGCTCAACCCGGAGACACCCGACGGCGCGACCCCGAAGCCGACCGCGGTGAAGACGCTGAGCGGCCTCAAGCAGATCGACGAGATGACCTTCTCGGTCAAGCTCAAGGTTCCCTTCTCGCAGTTCGGCCTGACCCTGCAGTACCTCGGGCTCGCGCCGCTGCCGGAGGAGGTCCGGAAGAACCCCGACGCCTACAAGCGCAAGCCCATCGGCAACGGCGCCTACAAGCTGGACGGCACCTGGAACGCCGGTGAGGACATCAAGCTGGCCAAGTGGGACGGCTACAAGGGCCCGAACGCGCCGGACGCCGACTCCATCACCTACCGGTACATCCCGAACGCGGATACGGCCTACAACGAGTTCCTGGCCGGCACCGTGGACTTCGTGGACGTGCCGCCGACCAAGGTGAAGACGTTCAAGACCGACGCCCCCGACGGTTGGGTGACGGCCGAGAGCTCCGGCGCCAACTACCTGACGATCCCGGCCTGGGACGCGCGCTTCAAGAACCCCAAGCTGCGGCACGCCTTCTCGATGGCGATCGACCGCAAGGCCTTCGCCGACCTGGTCGGCCTGTCCACCCCGAGCAAGGGCCTGATCGGCCCGGACATCAACGGCTACCGCGACAACGCCTGCAAGTACTGCGACTTCGACGCGGCCAAGGCCAAGCAGCTGCTCCAGGAGGCCGGTGGTTTCTCCGGTCCGGTGAACATCAACTACAACACCACCTCCGCGACCGGCCAGATCTTCGCCGAGGCGATCGGCAACATGATCCGGCAGAACCTCGGCCTCGAGGTGAAGTACACCGGCAAGCAGGGTTCGGAGATCACCGAGCTGGCCGACACTCGCAAGCTCGACGGCCTGCGCTTCAGCGGCTGGGGTCACGACTACCCCTCGATCGAGGACTACCTGACCCCGATGTTCAAGTCCACCGGTGACGCGAACTTCGCCGGCTACAACAACCCGGCGCTGGACAAGGTGCTGGCCCAGGGCGACGCCGAGCCGGACCAGGAGCAGGCGATCAAGCTGTACCAGCAGGCCGAGGACATCGCGCTCGAGGACATGCCGCTGATCCCGCTGTACGCCAAGCAGAACGCCTACCTGCACTCGGCGAAGATCGAGCCGCGGGTCTCGAAGTACACCGGTGTCCAGGCGCTCTACTCCACGTTCAAGTGACCCGGTTCGTCCTGCGCCGCGTACTGGCGGCCATCCCGATCGGCCTGATCGTCACGCTGGGGGTCTTCGCGCTCGTCTTCGCGATGCCCGGAGACCCCCTGCGGGAACTGGCCGGTGACAAGCCCATCCCGGCCGCCGTGCTGGCGGCGAAGCGGGCCCAGTTCCACCTCGACGACCCCTTCATCGTGCAGTACCTGCTGTCGATGAAGGACATCCTCACCGGCCACTTCGGCAGCACGTTCGCCGGTGCCGACATCGCCGACCAGCTGAGGCTGCGGATCCCCGTGACACTGAAGCTGGCCACGTTGAGCCTGGCGCTGCAGTGGATCGCCGGTCTCCTGTTCGGGCTGTACGCCGGCTTCCGGCGCAACGGCGTGATCGACCGGATGCTGCTGCTGTCGACGCTCGTCGTACTGGCTGTCCCGGGCCTGGTCCTGTACTTCGCCGGGCAGTACGTGTTCGGCGTACAGCTCAAGTGGCTGCCTGTGTCCGGTGTCGCCGACGGCTACCCGATCTCGTACCTGCTGCCGGCGGTCTGCATCGCGATCACCGGGTTCGCCGGGATGGCGCGGCTGACCAGAACGTCGATCGTGGACACCGCTAACGCCGACTTCGTCAAGACGGGCCGGGCCAAGGGCCTGGGGGAGCAGCGGATCCTCTGGCGGCACGTGCTGCCGAACGCGCTGCTCCCGGTCGTCACCCTGATGGGCATCGACTTCGCCGGCATCTTCGCCGGCGCGGTCCTTGCCGAGAGCATCTTCAACCTGCCCGGGCTCGGCCAGTTCATGTTCCAGGCGATCAAGCTGAAGGAAGGTGGCGTGGTGGTGCTGCTGTCCACGTTGGCGTTCCTGATGTTCATCCTGATCAACCTGCTGGTCGACATCGTCTACGGCGCGATCGATCCGAGGGTACGCAATGTCTGAGACGCAACAGGTCTTCGAGACCGAGACCCAGGACCTCGAGGGCCGGACCCTGTCCAACCGCGAACTGCTGCGGGCGCTGCTGCGCAAACCGCAGTTCGTGGTCTGCGTGCTGCTGGTCCTGACCTTCTTCGTGATGGCCGCCTTCCCACGGATCTTCACCTCCGTCGATCCGCGGTTCTGCGAGCTCGGCAAGAGTCAGCACGGCCGGGAGCCCGGGCACCCGTTCGGCTTCGATATCCAGGGCTGCGACTACTTCGCCAACGTGATCTACGGCGCCCGGCCGTCCGTGCTGGTGAGTGTCGTCGCCAGTGTCGGCGGCTTCGTGGTCGCGGGCATCCTGGGGTTGCTGGCCGGATACTTCCCGGGCGCGGTCGACACCGTGATCTCGCGGACCGCCGACGTGCTGTTCGCCCTGCCCGGGCTGATCGCGCTGATCGTGATCCTGAACTCGGTGCCGAACCGGAGCATCTGGATCATCGTCGCCGTCATCCTGCTGACCTGGTGGCCGCAAGGCATGCGGGTGATGCGGTCGACGGTCTTCTCGGTGCGCAACCGGGAGTACGTGCTGGCGGCGCGATCCATCGGGGTCCCACCCTGGCGGATCCTGCGCAAGCACGTGTTCCCCAACGCGATGGCGCCGCTGCTGGCGATGACCACCCTCGGCGTCGGCGGTCTGGTCGGTCTGGAGGCCGTGCTGACGTTCCTCGGGGTCGGGTTGCAACCGCCGTCGATCTCGTGGGGCAGCCAGTTCGGTGTCGCCGCGTCCTACCGTGACACCCCCCACCTGTTCCTCTGGCCGGCGCTGTTCATCTCGACGATGACGATCTCGTTCATGATCATCGGCGACTCGATCCGCGACGCCCTCGACCCGAAGTTGCTGCGATGACTACCGGTGAAGTACTGCTGAAGGTGGACAACCTCAGCGTCGAGTTCGACACCCCGCACGGCTCCGTCCGCGCGGTCGACGGGGTGTCCTGGCAGGTCCGGGCCGGTGAGACGCTGGCGATCCTGGGCGAGTCCGGCTCCGGCAAGAGCGTCTCCACCCAGGCGCTGACCGGGATCCTGGAGATGCCACCCGGGCGGATCGTGTCCGGCAGCGCGGAGTACCGCGGGGTGGACCTGATCGCGATGCCGGTGAAGGAACGCCGCAAGATCGTCGGCGACCGGATCACGATGGTCTTCCAGGACTCGCTGTCCGCGCTGAACCCGGTCCAGTCGGTCGGCACCCAGATCGCCGAGTGCTACCGGGTGCATCGCGGCCTGTCCAAGCAGGACGCGATGAAGCGCGCGGCCGAGATGCTCGACCAGGTCCGGATCCCGGCCGCCGCCAAGCGGGTGCGCGACTACCCGCACGAGTTCTCCGGCGGGATGCGGCAGCGGGTGATGCTGGCGATGGCCCTCGCGCTCGACCCCGACGTACTGATCGCGGACGAGCCGACCACTGCGCTCGACGTCACCGTGCAGGCGCAGATCCTGGAACTGATCGAGGAGTTGCAGGCCGAGCGCGACATGGGCGTCGTGCTGATCACGCACGACCTCGGAGTGGTGGCGGACGTCGCCGACAACGTGGTGGTGATGTATGCCGGCCACGTGGTCGAGCGGGCCGCCACCGCAGAAGCGCTGGACTATCCCGTTCACCCTTACACAGAAGGGCTGCTGGGCTCGATGCCGTCGGCCGAGCTGAAGGGTCAGGAACTGCCGACCATCCCCGGTACGCCGCCGTCGCTGCGGGCGATCCCGTCGGGCTGCGCATTCCGGACCAGGTGCCCGCATGCGATCGACGACTGCGCGCTGGAGGTGCCGAAGCTGCTGACGGTCGCCCCCGGCCGGGACGCGGCCTGCATCCGGCGTACCACGATTTCCGCGAAGGAGGCGGTGTGATGAGCGAAGAGTTGCTGGTGGCAACGGAACTGGTGAAGCACTACGACATCAGTCCGGCCTTCTCCTTCGGTACGAAGACGCTGGTCCGGGCGGTGGACGGCGTCGACCTGGTCCTGCGCAAGGGCGAGTCGCTCGGCATAGTCGGCGAGTCCGGCTGTGGCAAGTCGACCCTGGTCCGACTGCTCGCGGCGCTGGAGAAGCCGACGTCCGGCGAGGTCCGGTACGGCGGGGTCGACGTGAGCAAGCTGAACGGCAAGGACCTGCGCAAGTGGCGCCGCAACGTCCAGGTCGTCTTCCAGGACCCGTACTCCAGCCTCAACCCGCGGCTGCGCGTCGGCGAGATCGTCGCGGAGCCGCTGGAGGTGCACCCGGACGTCTCGAAGGGCATGGACATCCGGGCCCGGGTCCGCGAACTGCTGGAACTGGTCGGGCTCCGGGCCGAGGACGAGACGCGGTTCCCGCACCAGTTCTCCGGCGGACAGCGCCAGCGCATCGGCATCGCCCGGGCGATCGCGCTGAACCCGGACGTGCTGCTCTGCGACGAGCCCGTCTCGGCGCTCGACCTGTCCGTCCAGGCGCAGGTGGTGAACCTGCTGATGCGGCTGCAGCGCGAGCTCGGCCTGAGCATCATCTTCGTCGCCCACGACCTGTCGGTGGTCCGGCACGTGTCCGATCGGGTCGCCGTGATGTACCTCGGCCGGGTGGCAGAACTCGGCGAGCACCACGAGGTGTACGACGTACCGGCGCATCCCTACACGCAGGCGTTGCTCTCGGCCGAGCCGGGTCTCGCCCGCCAGGGCCGCAAGCGCATCGTCCTGGCCGGTGACCCGCCCTCCCCGGTGAGTCCGCCGTCGGGTTGCCGCTTCCACACCCGCTGCCTCCGAGCCGAGGCCCGTTGCTCCACCGACATCCCCGAACTCCGCCAGATCCCCACCGGCCAGACCGTCTCCTGCCACTTCGCCGAAGAAGCCCAATCCACCTACACAACCCCCGTCACCGCCTAGCACCCAGCGGCCGCGAACTCCCTGATCGCTGCCGCCGGGAGCGGGGTGAGATCCTTGGCGGGACCGGTGGTGGTGATGAGGAAGGGTGCGGATGATCAAGGTTGCGGTGCTGGGTGCCAAGGGGAAGATGGGCGCCCAGACGTGCCAGGCCGTGGCGGCCGCGGGCGATCTCGAGCTGGTCGCGGCGCTCGACCAGGGCGATGAGCTGACCGGACTGACCGACGCCGGCGCCGAGGTGGTGGTCGACTTCACCCGGCCCGAGGTCGTGATGGACAACCTTGCCTGGTGCATCGAGCACGGCATCCACGCCGTGGTCGGCACCACCGGTTTCGATGAGGAGCGCCTAGCCACCCTGCGCGCTCAGCTCGACGCCAAGCCCGGCGTCGGAGTACTGATCGCCCCGAACTTCTCCATCGGCGCCGTGCTGATGATGCAGTTCGCCGCCCAGGCCGCCCGGTACTACGAATCCGTCGAGATCATCGAGCTCCACCACCCCGACAAGGTGGATGCCCCCTCCGGTACGGCGCGTCGTACCGCCGAGCTGATCGCCGAGGCCAGGCGGGAAGCGGATTCCGGGCCGATCCCGGACGCCACCACGACCGGGCTCGAGGGCGCGCGGGGCGCGGACGTCGAGGGGATCCACGTGCACGGGATCCGGTTGCGCGGTCTGGTCGCGCACCAGGAGGTGCTGTTCGGCGACATCGGCGAGACCCTGACGATCCGGCACGACTCGATGCACCGCGAGTCGTTCATGGCGGGCGTGCTGCTCGGCGTTCGCCGGATCGTCAGCACGCCCGGCCTCACCGTGGGCCTTGAGCACTTCCTCGACCTCTCCTGAGACGACGGGGTCAGGAATGACGGCCAAACGCTCCGCGGTGGTGCTCGCGGTGGTCTTCGTCGCGTACGCCGTGCTGCTCGGCTGGCGGGGAGTCCTGCTGATCGGCACGGGTGATCCGGTCGCCGTCGGGCTCGGCATCGCCGTCCTGGTGATCCCGGTGGTCGGGGCGTACCTGGTCTGGCGGGAGATCCAGTTCGGACGGCAGACGGAGGCGCTCGCGCGGGAGCTCGGCGAGTCCGGCGGCCTGCCCGTCGACGATCTCCCCAGGCGGCCGTCCGGGCGGATCGACCGGGCCGCGGCGGACGCCGCCTTCACGAAGTACAAGGAGGAGGCGGAGGCCGCGCCGGACGACTGGCGGGTCTGGTTCCGCCTCTCCACGGCGTACGACGCGGCGGGTGATCGCAAGCGGGCGAGGGCCTCGATGCGGACCGCGATCGCCCAGCACGCCGGGCGTTAGCGCTCCGAGTCGGCCGGGAGTTTCCTGGGAGTTGGCTGGGAACCCCACCGGATCGCCTGACAATGCGGTGCGGTAGGGGATACCTTCAGGGGGTGCGTGGCGACCGCCACGCACGAGGTCGGAGACTGGGTGGGCCGTCCTTTGCCATCAGACGGGTCTCGCCGCGGCTCGGACGATGCCCAGCCAACGGGTTTCGGTGACCTGCTCCGCCGGCACCGGCGCGACGCCGGATTGTCACAAGAGGGGCTGGCCGAACTCGCTGGCCTGAGTGTCGACGCGATCGCGGCCCTGGAACGGGGTCGTCGTCGAGCGCCCAGGCCACACACGCTGAGGCTGCTCGGAGACGCTCTGAAGCTCGGCGCGCCCGATCGCGCCCAGTTGACCGCCGCTGCTCGCCGCGACGCAGACCCGGGTCAGCGCGCCGCTCTGCGCCCGGCGCCCGTTGCCGCGAACGAACTGGTCGGCCGCGCCACCGAGCTCGCCGAAGCCGGGCGACTCCTCGGCGAGCGGGCCACCCGGCTGCTGACCCTGAGCGGACCCGGCGGTGTCGGCAAGACCCGCCTCGCGCTCGCGGTCGCCGGGGGAGTGGCCCACAGGTTCGACGACGGGATCTGCTGGGTGCCGCTAGCAACGGTCTCGGATCCGGCCGCGGTCGCGGTGACCATCGCCGCGTCGACCGGGTTGCACCCGCTCGACGGTGGCCGGCTGGTCGAGGAGATCGCGGCCCAGGTCGGCGCCCGGAGTCTGCTGCTGGTGCTGGACAACTGCGAGCATGTCGTCGCCGACGTCGCGCTGATCTGTTCCACCCTGCTGGAGCGCTGCCCGAACCTGTCGGTGCTCGCGTCGAGCCGTGAACTGATGAGAGTCCCGGGCGAGAGCGTTTTCGTCGTACCGCCGCTGGCGCTGCCGGTGACCGAGGACGAGCTGGAGAACTCGCCGGCGGTCAAGCTGTTCGTGGATCGTGCGACCGCACGAGGCCACACCCCAGCCGACCAGATGGAGCAGGTCGCCCAGGTGGTCCGCAGGCTCGAAGGTTTGCCGCTCGCGATCGAGCTGGCCGCCGCCCGGACGAACGTGCTCACCGTGGAAGAGCTCGCTGCCGAGCTGGAGAGCTCGTTCGGCATCCTGGCCGGTGGGAACACCACCGCCGGACCTCGCCAGCAATCGCTGTACGGCGCGATCGAGTGGAGCCACGAGCTGCTGACCCCTGCGGAGCGGGAGTTGTTCGCGCTGCTGTCGGTGTTCGTCGGCGGGTGGACGCTGAACGCGGCCGCCGCCGTCCTCACCGGGACCATCAGCCCAGGCCCCCTCGAGCGGGCCCGCGCGCTCGACCTGACCAGCCGGCTGGTCGACAAGTCCCTGATCAGGGTCAACCGCGACCGCGGCATCGCGCGGTACGACATGCTCGCGGTGATCCGTGAGTTCGCCGCGGACCAGCTGCTGGCCTCCCGCCGCTACGAGGAGATGGCCCGGCACCATGCCGCGTTCTACACGGCGTTGGCCGAGGAGGCTGAGACCCACCTGCGCGGGGCGAACCAGGCCGACTGGCTCGACCGGCTGGACGGCGAGCTGGACAACCTCCGCAGCGCGATGTCCTGGTCGCTGCGCTCCGGCACGAACGGCGAAGCGCTCCGCCTGGCCGGAAGTCTCTGGTTGTTCTGCTACCTCCGCGGCCACTACGCCGAAGGCGGCGAATGGCTGGAACGCGCCCTTGCGCTGCCGGACGCCTCCGACCCGGGGCTGGCGTCGTACCGGGCGAAGGTCTGGCTCGGCGCGGGCATGCTCGCCTTCCTGCAGTGCGAGTACGAGGTGGCGACCACCCGGCTCGAGTCGGCCCTCGCGCAGTACAAGGAGCTCGACGACACGGCCGGTACGGCGCTGGTCATGCAGCGTCTGGGTGGGGTCGCCCGGGAGCGTGGTGACTACGTGACCGCGGAGAACCTGCACTGCCAGAGCTACGACCTGTTCGAGAGCCTGGGGGACCGGTCAGGGATGGCCTGGGCACACAACCACCTCGGGTTCGTCGCGTGGCTCCGCGGTGACCTGGAGATCGGAGCCCGGCGCTGCCGCAAGGCGATGAACAGCTTCCGCCTGCTCGGCGACGGCGAAGGCCTCGCCTGGGCGTTGATCAGCCTCGGCACGATCTCGCAGTACAGCGGTGAGTTGACCGAGGCCGAGGACCTGCTGCAGGAGAGCCTGGCGCTGTCCCAACGGCTCGGGTACCGCGAAGGCATCGCCTGGTCACTGAACCAGCTGGGCATCGTGGAGCGCCGCCGTGGTTTCACCGAGCGTGCGGTGCACCTGCTCGATGAGAGCCTGGCCGAGCACCGGGATCTGGGCGACCGCTGGCGTTCCGCGAGCGTGCTGGAGGAGCTGGCGACGGTCGCCCGGCAGCGCAGCCGGACGGAGTACGCCGCCTTCCTGCTGGGCGCCGCGGACGGGATCCGCGAGGTCATCGGGGCACCCGTGCCCGAGGTCGAGAAGGCCGACCATCTGGAGACCCGCCAGGCGATCGAGCAGTCCCTGGACCGGCGGGCCTTCCGCGCCGCCTGGTCCGCCGGCCGATTAGCCCCGCTGGCCGCTGTCGCCGACGGCTACCCCGGCCCGACTCACGCGTCCGACCGCTCCACCTGGCTCTGAGACACCCCAGCTATTCGGGGGCATTTGACGGCCTCTGCTAACTGTCTGTAGGCGACCGCGGACATGGGAATGCCCGTACTCCGGGGCCGCCCCGCCGCGGAGTACGGGCAAATCTGGCCTCGCGAGGCACCACGACCTGGGGGATCGAAGGTACCCCGCGAGGGATCTGAGAGCGGGCTGGGACAAGCGAGAACGGGTCCCGGCCGGCTGTGTCTCTGTCTGACCCCCCAGGCAGTCCCCCCACACCACAGCCGGCCGAAGCCTCGTCGGCGATGTTCCCCTCACGTCGAGCCCTCCCGGTCGACGCTTGGTTCTCCCGCGCTGACTCAAGGTTGACGTGGTCACGCTCTGTCGCACAGGGACGAAACCCTGACAATGCCCTGACAAAGACGTACTGACAACGAAAGCCCGGTCACGACCTTGCCGATCGTGACCAGACGTTTTCCCTGTGTGCCGGAATTCGGGTCGAAAGTGCGGTTATTTCACGACGTGAACTGCCAATTAGCGCAGATAACCTGAGATCATCCTGGTGAATCCGGCGACGCGGCTCAGTGGCGCGCCCGCCGCATAGTCGGTGGAATACGGCGCGGTCGGGGCCGGAATGCCTTCGCCCGCGCAGGTGGTGTCCTTGGCCGGCGCCTTCCCGGTGGTGAGGAAGGTGTTGACGATCTTGTCGGCGCACTTGTTCACGCCGCCGTAGATGCCGTGGTCGCCCTCGCCGGTGATCGTGAGCAGCCGCGACCCGGCGTACCGGCGGTGCGCCGATCGGGCGAGTGAGATGTTGGTGGCGGGGTCGTGCACCGACTGCACCATCAGCGTCGTCGGCAGTCCCTTGCCGGTCGGGACGGGCATCTCGAGCTGCGGCCGATCCCAGTAGAAGCAGGGGTTCTCGTTCATGCCCCAGCCGAGCAGGGGATAGTGCGGTCCGAGCCGGGCGGCCAGCTGGTCACCGACCTCGCGGCCCTGCGGCCAGGCGGTGTCGTTGCAGGTGACCGCGGTGAAGGTCGCGTTCTCGGCGCTCTCCGCCAACGGCCGGCCGGACTGCCGCAGACCGAACGGCGCCAGGCCGACCGTGTGCCGGGTCGCGCGCTCGACGAGTTGCCGTTGGCGGGCCGGCGGGAGTTCGTCCACTTTCCGTTGCGCGGCGCGGGGTCCGCCTTTACTCTGAGCCGCTGAAAGATCACGCAGAAATGCCAGGTCGAGAGCCAGTGACGGGAAATCCATCTTTGTATACATATCCCCGGCGACGATGTTGTCCAGGGCGTTCTGGTCGTAACTGATCTTCACCGACCCGTCCAGGAACTCCTCGACCGCCGGCTGCTTTTTCAGATCCGCCCGGAGTCTTTCGTAGGTCCTGATCACCAGCCGTGGAGAACTTCCGAGTTTCAGCTTCGCGTCGTACTTCGCTGCCCAACCCGCGAAATCCTCGCGGAATCGGCGCTCGAATCCCTGCGGCTGTGCACTGAACGTATCCAGCCACGGCCGGGTGAAGTCGGTGTTCGAGTCGAGCACGAAGCGGCCGACGTGCTCGGGGAAGTAGGTCTGGTAGTACGCGCCCAGCCAGGTGCCGCCGGAGTAGCCGACCCAGTCGATCTTGTCGAAGCCGAGCAACTGGCGGATCAGGTCGATGTCCTGCACGGTCTGCGCGGTGTTCACGTACGGCAGCAGCCCGCGCGACTGGCGGGCGCAGTACGGGCCGGTGAGGCGGGAGGCCTCGGAGATCAGGTCGAGGTTCCACGGGTCGCGGTCGCGCGCGTCCATCGTGTAGCCCGGGGCGCCCTCGCAGATGACGTTGTCGCTGTCGCCGGTGCCACGCGGGTCGAACCCGACGGTGAGGTGGTCCTTGGCGAGTTCCTTCTGGCTTGCCAGGTACGGCGCCATGCCGAGCCCCGCGGCGCCGGGGCCGCCCGGGTTGCCGAACACGACCCGGCTCGGCTTGCCCTTGGCCGGGGCGACCTTGCTGATCGCGAGCTGGATGTCCTTGCCGGCGTACTGCTTCGACCAGTCGCGCGGGGCGGCGATCTTCGCGCAGTACGTGCGCAGTTCCGGGTCGCCGCACCGCTTCCAGGCGGGTGTCTGGTCGAGGTACCGCTTTGCCACCTCGTTCGGGCCCAGCTGCACTCGCGGTTGTGCTTGTGAGGCCTCGACCGAGGCGGTCGCCCCGGAGCCGGGGATCAGCAGTAGTGCCGTAGCACTGATACCGAGGCCGACGGCCAGGGTACGGAACTTCATACATCCTCCAACGGATGGCCAAGCGTAATCGGACCATCGCAATCTGTCATGTCAGGGTGTGACGGTCGAGCACCACCCCCGGCCCGTCGCGGGATGCTGCGAGTGATAGTGGAGCGACCCGTGATCAGGTCCCGCAGAGTTGGTGGAGGAGGGTCTCGAGGGTCCATTTCTCCCAGTGGGCGGGCGTCCAGTGGCGCTCGTCCACGAGGAGCAGGTAGAGCTCGGGGCTGAGGAGTCCGAACAGCACGTCCGCGGCGTGCTCGACGGTGACTCCCGCGCGGGCGCCAGGCTTGCTCAGCAGGCCGGCCGCGGCCGCGGTCTGCACGGTGAGTCGCGGGTCCTCCTGCTGGTCCGGCCAGAGGTCCCCGATCGCGGGATGCGTCGACGCGGCGGCCGCCAGCATCTTCATGATCGGCGCCACTCTTTCGAGCACCGCCCTGGTACCGGTGACGTGCCGGCGCAGCTGCTCCTGGGCGGTCTCCGCGGCCAGCGCCTCGCGGAACCACGGCCGGTCCAGGGTCGCGACCGGCTCGTCGTCACCCGCGATCGTCCGGTCCACCAGCTCCTTCAGCACTGTCTGCTTGTTCCCGAAGCTGTAGTAGATCGTCTGCACCGCGCACCCCGCCTTCGTGGCGATGTCCTGCAGCGCGGTCGCGCCGTACCCGTCGCGCACGAACAGCTCGCCGGCCGCGTCGAGGATCCTACCGCGGGTCAGCCGTGCCTTCTCGGAGCGTCCGTCACTCTTCTTGACCTGGATCATGTTTGTAGTCTATCTCTAGAGTTACTCACTAGAGTCCAACTATAAGGAGTTTGCGATGACCATCCTGCGCCTGACCCGATTCAGCCTGAAGCCGTCGGTGGACGCCGACGCGATGCTGAAGACCCGGGCGGACCTGATCGACGCCGTCCGCGCGCAGTTCTCCGGCCTGACCGAGACCCGTCTCGCCAAGGTCGACGACACCACCTGGCTCGACCTGTGGCGCTGGGAGTCCGCTGAGGCGCTCCAGACCGCCCTGGCCGGCGCGCCCGCCCTGCCCCAGGCCGGGGCCGCGTTCGCCCTGATCGAGGACGCCACAGAGGAACGGATGGAACTGGTCGAGGAACGCTGACCGGTGGTGGGCGCGCTCGTCCGGAGCGTGCCCACCAATCTGTCGGCGGCCGGTTCTAGGGTGACCATGCGCGATCCTGAGGGGACGAGTTCTCCGTGGAATGAGGCGGGTGATGGACGAGTTGTGGAGCTGCGAGAGGTGCGGCCGGAGGTTCGCCAACCGGAACCAGTCGCACACCTGCCGCGCGCTCGGTGACCTCGCTTCGCACTTCCACGGCAAGGACCCGGCGGTGCGGGAGACCTTCGACCAGATCGTCGAGGTGGTGCAGGGGTTGGGCCCGGTGGAGGTGCTGGCGGAGAAGACGCGGATAGCCCTGCATGCACGGATGAGCTTCGCCGCATTCACCCCACGGATCCACTGGCTCGACGGCCACGTAGTACTGGCCGAGCGCCTGGACAGCGACCGCTTCACCAAGGTCGAGGTCTACTCCCCGCGCAACGTCCTCCACGCCTTCCGCCTTCGCGCCCCGTCAGAGGTCGACGCCGAGGTGATCGACTGGCTCACCCGCGCCTATGCCGTCGGCCGCCGGCAGCACCCCAGGTAATTGCGTATCCCCTGGCCCCGAGCGGGTAGATGCTGGGGTGCCTGTTGCTGACGGAAGGGGATGGTCGGATGAAGGTTTCGCTCGAAGCGGGGGAGTTCCACTACGTCGAGTACGGCGATGAGGGGGCTCCGCCGATGGTGCTGGTGCACGGGATGGGGTGGAGTTCCTCGACCTGGGAGCAGGTGGCACCGACCCTGGCGAAGACCCGGCGGATCATCGCCTTGGACCTGCGGGGTCACGGCGAGAGCGTGTGGACCCCGACATACTCCTTCGAACAGATGCGGGACGACCTGCTGGAGTTCGCCGATCGGCTCGGGCTCGGCAAGTTCCTGCTCTGCGGCCACTCGATGGGGGCGAGCGTCTCGTGGCTCTTCGCCGAGCGGTACGTCGATCGCCTGACCGGGCTGGTCATCGTCGACGCGGCGCCGCCGGACGGGGACGGGGACTGGACGGTCCCGCCGAAGCCGGAGGGTGAGCTCGTCGCCGATTGGGAGATGCTGATCGCGCTCTATGGTCAGCAGGCGAAACCGGATCCTGCCTGGTGGGCGGACCTGCCGAAGATCACCGTCCCTACCTTGATCGTCGGAGGTGGCTCCACGAGCAAGGTCCCGCAAGAGTCGCTGGCCGCCGCCGCGAAGCTGCTCCCGGACGCCACCCTCGTGACGGTCGAGGGCGCGGGCCATCACGTGCAGACCGCCAAGCCCGACGAACTCCTCGCTGCCATCGAGCAGTGGGCGAAGGACTGAGGTCAGTCCTCCAGGGGCGTGCCGGTGTGGGTCTTGATGTGGTCGGGGATCGGGTCGTGGGAGTCGCCGGTGGTGGGAGTGCCGGCCGGGTCGATCACCACGATCGAGGCGCCGCCGTCGGAGAACGGCCGGTGGTAGACGCCGCGGGGTACGACGAAGACACAGCCCGGCGTCAGTGAGACGACGCGCTCGTCCGGGTCCCGCAGCGCGATGCTGAGCTGGCCGTCCAGCACCAGGAAGAACTCGTCCGTGGTGTCGTGCACGTGCCAGACGTAGGAGCCCGCGACGTGGGTCACGCGGACGTCGTAGTCGTTGATCCGCGCCGCGATCCGCGGGCTCCACAGCTCGTCGAAGGTCTTCAGGGCGGCGTTCAGGTCCACAGGTTCGGTATTCACCTGATCATCGTCGCCGCGTGCGCCCGGTCGGCGTGAGTGCTAGGAATAGCGTATGCCGAAAGAATCCTCGCACGACGGTGGACGCGCTCGGGCGCACGACCGGGCGCACCGGGTCGCGGTGATCGTCGACCACGGCTCGAACCCGTTCGAGCTGGGCGTGGCGACCGAGTTGTTCGGCCTGCGCCGCCCGGAGCTCGACCGCACCTGGTACGACCTGACCCTCTGTACGCCGGAGCCGGCGGTCCGCCTGGCCACGGGGTTCTTCACGCTGACCGGTGTCGCCGGGCTCGATCAGGTCGACGCCGCGGACACGGTGATCGTGCCGAACCGCCCGGATCCCGAGGTGCCGCCGTCGCCCGCGGTGCTTGACGCAGTACGACGGGCTGCCGCGCGCGGGGCCCGGCTGGTCAGCTTCTGTACGGGTGCCTTCACGCTCGCGGCAGCCGGCGTACTCGATGGGCGGCGGGCAACCACGCACTGGCGATGGGCTGAGCTATTCAGCAGCATGTTCCCCGCGGTGAAGCTGGAGCCGGATGTCTTGTTCGTTGACGACGGCAACGTTCTGACAGCGGCCGGGAGCGCGGCGGCGCTGGACCTCGGGCTGCACATCATTCGCCGCGATCACGGTGCCGAGGTGGCGAACGCGGTCAGCCGGCGACTCGTCTTCACCGCGCATCGCGATGGAGGCCAGCGCCAGTTCATCGACCAGCCGGTCCCGCCGGTCGCCGATACTTCGCTGGCTCCGCTACTGGCCTGGGTGCGGGCGGAACTCGCGAGCCCACTGACGATCGCGGACATCGCCGCACACGCGTCGATGAGCCAGGCCACGTTGCACCGGCGCTTTCAGGCCGAGCTCGGGACAACGCCGCTCGCCTGGCTCACCGCCGAACGCGTCGCCCTGGCGTGCCGGTTGCTCGAAGCCGGTGAGGTCCGGCTGGACGCGGTGGCCCGGCAATGCGGACTGGGCACGGCGACCAACCTGCGGATTCAGTTGAGGCGACGTACCGGGTTGACGCCGACCGACTATCGCCGCCGCTTCAGCCTGGCGAGCCCGGGGTGAACGTTCGCCCCTTCACCCGGCTGGCGCACGGCTGCCGGGTGAAGGGGCGAATGAGCGGGTGCGGCTAGTGGCCGGCGCTTTGGCCGCCGTCCACGTGGAGGATCTCGCCGGTGACGAACTGGGCGGATTCCAGGTAGAGGACGGCTTCGACGATCTCGGAGAGTTCACCCATCCGGCCGACCGGGTGGAGGCCGGCGAGCGACTCGTGGGTCTCCACCGGGTGCATCGGAGTCTTGATGATGCCGGGGGAGACGGCGTTGGAGCGGATGCCGCGGGCGGCGTACTCGATCGCCAGCGACTTCGTGGCGGCCTGCAGGCCACCCTTGGTCAGCGACGCCAGCACCGAGGGGACGTTGGAGTTGGGGTGGTCGACCAGGCTGGTGGTGATGTTGACGATGTGGCCGGTGCCCTGGCTGAGCATGTGCGGCACCACTTGCTGGGTGGCGCGGAAGAAGCCTGCCAGGTTCACCGCGACCAGCGAGGCGAACTCTTCCTCGGTGTAGTCGGTGAACGGCTTCGCGACGAACAGGCCGGCGTTGTTGATCAGGGTGTCGACGCGGCCGAACCGCTCGATCGCCGCGCTGATCACGCGCTCCGGAGTCCCCGGATCGGCGATGTCGCCCTGGACGGTGACGAGGTCGGCGTCGTCGGACGGCGCGATGGTGCGGGCGTTGGCGACGACGGCCCAGCCGAGCTTGCGGTAGGCGGTGACGAGACCGTCGCCGATGCCTCGGGACGCGCCGGTGACGACGGCGACCTGCTGACCTTGCGTGGAGCTCATGAGGGACCCTTCTTCAGTGGAGTTGTGGTACTAGCCGACCGGTCTACTAAGAAGCTAGACGACCGGTCGACAAAGATCAAATGCGGTTCATCCTGGGACGGTGTGAAAGGCACGCTGGCGCCCGGTCTCGTTCGCTCGTCGGCTGTCCTGCGCGGCTCGCTCGTCCTGATGGCTGCGACGCTCGCGGGCATGGCCGCCACCCACTCGACTGCGCTCTGGATCGTGCTGCGGCTGCTGGCGGGAGCCGCGAGTGCACTTGCCTTCGTCAGCGTCGTCAGCTCCCTGCTGAGCCACCTGCGCGACCATCCGGCGCACCTGCCGGGCCGGGCGTTCGGGGGAGTAGGAGCCGGCATCGCCCTGTCCGGACTGCTCGTGCTTGCCATTCGCTCAGTCGCCAGCTGGCAAGTCGCGTGGTTGGCCTCTGCCGCTCTGGCGGTGGTGTTCGCCGTCCTGTCGTGGAATCTGCGTCCCGAGTCGCCCGCAGTCGAGGGCCATGTGCCGGTGACGCGGCTACGTCCGCGGACGCTGTTCGGGGCGACGTTCCTGGGAATCGGCACAATCGCCCTCGCGGCTGGCTCACACCTGCAGTTCCCGCGTGCGGTGGCCCTGCTGACCGCGGGGTACTCCGTCGGCCAGATCCTCGGGCCGCTGGTGGTCACCCCGTTGCTCCGGAACGGCTACCACCAGGCGCTGATCCTCGCGGCGGTCGTGGTCAGCACCGCGGCGGTCGCGGCCGCAGTGCTGCGGGTTGGGTTCCCGCATCAACTGCCGGCCGCAGACGACCGCGGAGTCGGTGAGGAGCGCGTCAGTGCTCGGTGCTGATCCGGGACACGTGGTACTGCCGGATCTTCCAGGCGCCCTCGTCGAACTGAAGGACCAGCGACAGGTGGACCGGGGCGGTCCAGCCGGTCGGGTCGCGGAAGGTGACGTCCGCGAAGCCGCCGGCGGCCTGGTCGCCGATCGTGTAGGTGTGCAGGAGGTCGACCTCCGCGCTGCGGTTGTCGGCGACGGCGGCGTAGTAGTCACGGACCGCGTCCCGGCCGGCGATCACCTCGGGGCCGAAGCCCTGGAACAGCGCATCGGTGGTGAACAGTTCGGCCATGGCCTCGGGCTGGTGGCCGTCGAACGCGGCCTTCCACTGGTCCAGTACGTCGTGCATCGGGTTGCCCATCGCGACTCTCCTTCAACGGAAACAGAAACTAGCCGACCGGTCGGCTAAAACAGTAGACGACCGGTCGTACACTGGACAACATGGGACGGACAAGTGATGCGCGGGAGAAGATCCTCTCGGTGGCGCAGGCGCTGATCGAGGTGCGTGGGTACTCGTCGCTCGGCGTGGCCGAGATCTGCAAGGCGGCCGGCGTGCCCAAGGGCAGCTTCTACTACTTCTTCGAGTCCAAGGAAGCCCTGGGGCTGGCCGTGATCGACCGGCACTGGGAAGACCAGCGGCGCGACTGGACTGCGATCCTGCAGAGCGATGCGGAGCCGCTCCAGCGGTTGCGGAAGCTGTTCGAGGCGACCGAGGCAGCTCAGCTGGCCGGTCAGCAGACCTGCGGCACCGTCTCGGGTTGTCTGTTCGGCAACCTGACACTGGAGCTGAGCAACCAGGCCGAGCCAATCCGCAAACGCCTGCAGGAGATCTTCGACGAGCAGGTGGATCTGGTCGAGCTAGTGATCGCCGATGCCCGTGCGCGCGGCGAGGTGACCGTGGCCGACGACCGCGAGGCGGCCCGCTCGGTGGTTGCCCAGCTCGAGGGTCAGGTGTTGTTCGCCAAGCTCTTCAACGACCCCCAGCGACTCGAAGCCCTGTGGAGCAACTGCCTGGCGCTGCTGGGTGCGAAGGTGCCTGAGCAGGCTGGCAGCTGATCAGTCGTCGGCCGGAGTGGGATCGGTGTGGAGCCGGATCTGCTTGACGCGGACGGAGCCGTCGCCGTACAGGTCGAGCTCGCGGTGGGCGCCGTCGGCGCCCCAGCCGGACTCGGTGTAGAAGCCGCGGAGGACGTCGTCGGTGGAGTTCACCCAGACGGTGACCCGGCTGAAGCCGTCGGCGCGGATGGTGTCGACCACTGCATTCAGTAGGCGCGAGCCGTGCCCGGCGCGGGTGGCCTCGGGGTCGACAGCCAGCTCGGCGACGAGGGCGTCGTGGCGCGGGTCGGCGTCCGGATCGTCCGACGCGGTGATCGCGGCGAAGCCGACCAGCGTGCGACCTGCCAGTGCGACCAGGACGCGGTTGCGGGCCTCTCCTGGAGCGAGCAGTGCGGCCCGCCACTGGGCGGCGAACTGGGCCGGGTTGAGGTCGGCGAGCACGTCGAGCGGGAGCAGGTTCTCGTAGGAGCGGCGCCAGGCGGCGACCTGGATCTCGCCGATCGCGTCGGCCTCGGCAGGCAATGCCAGCCGCACACTCGACTCGGCGATCGGATCCTCCGACGCGCCCATCGAGGACAGGTTGGCCGGTTCCGGTACGCCGAAGTCGCTGCTCATACGACCTATCCTTTCAAAGCGCCTGGCAACGGCGATCGGCAGGACACCCGTCGGGGAGGTGTCCTGCCGATCGCGGTCTCAGTAGGTCGGCCGGTTCTCAGTAGGTCAGGCGGCGGAGCAGAGTCTCGGCCGGACCGCGGTACGACTGCTTCGTCATCTGGTAGGCGCCGATCACCGAGATCGTCCAGACCGCGATCGCGGCACCCGCGGCGGTGAAGGCGGTGTTGCCGAGCCGGTCACCCAGGTTCAGCGTGAAGGGGGCCAGCAGCAGCATCCAGGCGATCGACTGGAGCAGGTAGCCGCTCATCGAACGCTGACCGAGCGCCGAGATCGCCGTGATCGGCAGACTCAGCTGGTCCGGCCGGCGGTTCGCGGTGAGCTTGCCGACCAGCAGGGCGAACAGTGCGATGTACCCCGGGCCGCCGAACTGGCCGCTGATGTTGTGCAGGAAGCTCATCGCGTCCACCGCGGCAGCGTCGACGTGCAGCCAGCCGGCCGAGACAAGGGCGAGCGGCAGACCACCCAGAACGGTGATGCCCATGCAGGCCGCGGCAACCCGGATCAGGAGGGTGCGGTGGGCCAGCGGGTTCTCCAGCATTTGCTTGCGGGCTGCCCAGATGCCGAGCCAGACGATGACGATGAAGCCGAGCACGGTGGCGGTGTGCAGCGGGTACTCGTGCAGCCGGTCGACCAGGCCGGCGCCGTAGCTGGTGGCGGCCAGGGACGGGTTCGGGCTGTCGGTCATCGCGTGGGCCGGGCCGGAGGTGTTGGCGATGGCGAGCACGGCCAGGCCGGCGGCGACGATCGTGTAGACGACCTGGGCTCCCCAGATCCACAGGATGATCTGGTGGAATTTGTCGCCCCGATTCAGCAGAAGCAGCGTGCAGAGGATCCCGACGATGCCGTAGGCGCCGAGGAAGTCACCGAAGTACAAGAGTGTCGCGTGGGCCAGGCCGAAGGCGACGAGCCAGCCGTTCCGCTTGAGCAGGATCTTCCGTACTCCGCTCGCGGTGGTGCCCGCGTTCTGTTGCCGCCGGGCGAGCTGGACCAGCCCGTAGCCGAACATCACCGCGAACACCGGATAGGCCCGCGCATCCACCAGCGTGGTCTTGAGGAAGTTGAGGATCCGCTCGAGTCCGTGCGGATCTCCGTTCAGTCCGGGCTGCCCGGCGAACGCGAAGTTGGCCGCGTTCGCGAGCCCGATCAGCAACAACATCGCACCCCGGATCAGGTCCGGAGCCAACGCCCGCTCCCGCCCCGTGACCGGTCCCCGCCACCCACCGACCCGCTCAGCCACCTGCACCACGACAACCACTCCCTCAAACTGTTGAACCCCTGAACTGTTACCTCCATCCTTCTGTCCCGGCGCCTGGCTCCCTATCGCCCTGAGCCCCCTCTTCGGGTGGTGCTACCACCACCCTTCGGCCGCGACGGCGTTCGGAGTACGGGCGAGTTGTGACACTTTTTGTCGGGAGAGGGAGGAAGTGTCACATCTGCGCTATGCTCGCGGGCATGGACAGCTTTCAGGCGACGATCGAGGCGGATGGGCGGATCGAGCCGCGGGATGCGATGCCCGAGGGGTATCGCAAGACGCTGATCCGGCAGATCGCCCAGCACGCGCACTCCGAGATCATCGGGATGCAGCCGGAGGGGAACTGGATCAGCCGCGCCCCGTCGCTGCGGCGGAAGGCGATCCTGATGGCGAAGGTGCAGGACGAGGCCGGCCACGGCCTGTACCTGTACGCCGCCGCCGAGACGCTCGGGGTGGATCGTGCCGACCTGCTGGACCTGCTCCACAGCGGCAAGCAGAAGTACTCCAGCATCTTCAACTACCCGACCCTCACCTGGGCCGACATCGGCGCGATCGGCTGGCTGGTCGACGGCGCCGCGATCGTCAACCAGGTGCCGCTGTGCCGCTGCTCCTACGGACCGTACGCGCGCGCCATGGTCCGGGTCTGCAAGGAGGAGTCGTTCCACCAGCGGCAGGGCTTCGAGATCCTGCACACGCTGTGCAACGGCACCGAGGCGCAGAAGGCGATGGCGCAGGACGCGCTGAACCGCTGGTGGTGGCCGAGCCTGATGATGTTCGGTCCGCCGGACGCCAGTTCGACACACTCCGAGCAGTCGATGGCGTGGGGGATCAAGCGGCACAGCAACGACGAGCTCCGGCAGCGGTTCGTGGACATGACCGTCCCGCAGGCCGACGTCCTCGGCATCCGCGTCCCGGACGAGGGGCTGACCTGCGACGAGGAGACCGGGCACTACAGCTTCACCGAGCCGGACTTCACCGAGCTCTACGAAGTTGTCAAGGGCAACGGTCCGTGCAACCAGCAGCGCCTCGCGCATCGCGTCAAGGCGCACGAGGACGGTGCCTGGGTCCGCGAGGCAGCGGCGGCGTATGCCGAGAAGCAGGCCGCCAAGGCGCAGGGGAGTGCCGCATGATCGAGCCGCTGTGGGAGGTCTTCATCCGGTCGAGGCGCGGCCTGTCGCACGTGCACGTCGGCAGCCTGCACGCGCCGGACGCGACGATGGCGCTGCGCAACGCCCGCGACGTCTACACCCGCCGTCAGGAGGGCGTCTCGATCTGGGTGGTTCCGGCCACCGACATCACCGCGTCGAGCCCGGACGAGAAGGACGAGTTCTTCGACCCGGCCGGCGACAAGGTCTACCGGCACCCGACCTTCTACCAGGTCCCGGAAGGCGTCGACCACCTGTGAACGACCTCTTCGTCTACACGCTCCGGCTCGGGGACGACGCGCTGATCGCGGCGCAGCGGACCGCAGAGTGGATCGCGGCCGCTCCGCAGCTCGAGGAAGATGTGGCCCTGGGCAACATCGGGCTCGACCAGCTCGGCCAGGCCCGCACCCTGCTGCAGTACGCCGGGCAGGTCGAGGGCGCGGGTCGCTCCGAGGACGACCTTGCCTACTTCCGCGACGAGCGTGACTTCCTCAACGTGCAGCTCTGCGAGCTCCCCAACGGCGACTTCGCGCAGAGCATCGCCAGACTCCTGTACTTCGCGACGTACCAGCACTTGCTCTACGAGGAGCTGCGCGGGTGTGCTGACGAGACTCTCGCGGGTGTCGCCGGCAAGGCGGTGAAGGAGGTCGCGTACCACGTCGACCACGCGACGCAGTGGGTTCTCCGCCTCGGCGACGGCACCGAGGAGAGCCACCGGCGTATGCAGGCCGGCCTCGACACGATGTGGCCGTACACGGCGGAGCTGTTCACCTCGGACGCCCTCGTGGAGCGCCTGGAGGTCGCGGTGGATCCGTCCACCCTGCACGACGAGTGGGAGCGTCGGGTCACCCAAGTGATCGATGAATCCACCTGCGCGCGGCCGACTTCGTCGTACCAGCACTCCGGTGGTCGCGAGGGCCGGCATACCGAGCACTTCGGCTTCCTGCTCGCGGAGCTGCAGCACGTGGCGCGCTCGCATCCAGGAGCATCGTGGTGAGCGACACCGCGATCAGCGACGCCCAGATCTGGGAGGCGGTCGGCGAGGTCGCGGATCCGGAGGTGCCGGTGCTGACGATCGCGGATCTTGGCGTACTGCGCAGCGTCCGGCACGAGGGTGGCGAGGTGGTCGTGACGATCACCCCGACGTACTCCGGCTGTCCCGCGATGGACCTGATCCGGCACGAGGTCGAGCTGACCCTGAATCATCTGGGCGTCGAGGGACGGGTCGAGACGGTGTTGTCGCCGGCCTGGACCACCGACTGGATGAGCGACGAAGGCAAGACCAAGCTGACGGAGTACGGGATCGCTCCACCGACCGGCAAGCGTGCCGTCGGTGGACCGGTGTCGCTGAGTCTGACCATTCGCTGCCCGCTGTGCGGTTCACCCGACACGACCGAGTTGAGTCGCTTCGGCTCCACGTCGTGCAAGTCGCTCTGGCGCTGCAACTCCTGCCGAGAGCCCTTCGATCACTTCAAGGCGATCTGACATGACGACGATGACCCGTAGGCGGGCCACCTTCCATTCCCTGACGGTGAAGGCGATCGACCTGGTCACCGACGACTCGGTCGCGATCACCTTCGACGTGCCGGCCGATCTGGCGGCGGAGTATGAGTTCGCCGCGGGACAGCACCTGACCGTGCGGCGGCCGGGGGACGACGTGCGGCGGAGCTACTCGATCTGCTCGCGGGCCGGGTCCGGCGTACTGCGGATCGCGGTCAAGCGGATCCCCGGCGGCGAGTTCTCGTCGTACGCCGCCAGTGGGCTGAAGGTCGGGGACACGATCGAGGTGATGACCCCGCTCGGCCGGTTCGGAACCCCGCTGGACCCGGCGAACGCCAAGCACTACGCGTTCGTCGCCGCGGGCAGCGGGATCACCCCGGTGCTGTCGCTGGTCGCGACCATCCTGGCCGTCGAGCCGCAGAGCCGGGTCACCCTGCTCTACGGCAACCGCACCGCCGGTTCGGTGATGTTCGCGGACGACCTCGCCGACCTCAAGGACGTGTACGCCGAGCGGCTCCACCTGGTGCACGTGCTCTCCCGGGAGTCGACCGAGGTCGAACTGTTCAGCGGCCGGATCGACAGCGATCGGTTGCGCCGGATGATCGACACGATCCTGCCGGTGAAGTCCGTCGACGAGTGGTTCCTCTGCGGGCCGTACGCGATGGTCGTCGGCGCGCAGGAGGTGCTGCTCGACGAGGGCGTGCCGCGGGAGACCGTGCATGCCGAACTGTTCCACGTCGGCGACGAGGCGCCGGTCGCCCGCGTCGAGGAGAACGTGGCCGACGAGGACGCAGCCGAGGTGACGGTCATCCTGGACGGCCGCCGGTCGACGTTCCCGCTGGGGGAGCACGCGAAGGCGGTGCTCGACGCGACCCTCGCAGTACGGACCGATGCGCCGTTCGCCTGCAAGGGCGGCGTGTGCGGGACCTGCCGGGCCAAGGTCGTCGAGGGGACCGTGCGGATGGATACCAACTGGGCCCTCGAGCCCGACGAGATCCGGGCCGGCTACGTGCTGACCTGCCAGTCCCACCCGACCAGCGACAAGGTCACCCTCGACTTCGACGCCTGACGGTTGCGCCTCCCCGGAACTGTCGGAGTTCGCTGAAATACTCGGCCGCTCACGACGTGAGGGACTGAGGGGGTGGGGCGCCGTGATGGGGCGTTCGCATGCGTTGTCCGGTTGGTGTGCCGGTCTGGCCGTGGCGCCGTTCGTCGGCCTGCACTCGGTGGCCGAGGTGGTGCCGTTCGCCACCGCGACCGCGGGGTACGCGTTGCTCCCCGACCTCGATCACCCGGGCGCGAGCGCGTCGCGGGTGCTCGGTCCGATCACCGGGTTCGTGTCGGGCGCGGTGCGAGCCTTCTCGGGTCTCCTCTACGCGATCACCAAGGGACCGCGCGACGAGGACAGCACCGGGCGACACCGGCACGCGAGTCACACCCTCGCCGCGGCCATCGCCCTGGGCTTCCTGACCTCCAGCGTCGGTGCTGCCGGCGGTTGGCGCGCAGTACTCGGCGTCGCGTTGTTCGGCCTGATCCTCGCCGCGGACGTGCTCGGCGACTGGGTGCTGACCGTCGTCGTCGGCGCGGGTGCCTGGACTCTCGCAGGCACCTGGTTGCCCGGCACCTCGGCTGCTCAGGCACTGCAGGGCGGCCTCGCCGAGATCGGTAGCTGGATCGGTGTCGCGGTCGCCGTCGGGATGTTCGTGCACTGCCTCGGCGACAGCCTCACCCGGTCAGGTTGTCCGTGGCTCTGGCCGCTGCCGATCCGCGGCGAGACGTGGTACGAGATCCGCCTGCCCCGCGGCCTCCGCTTCCGCACCGGCGGCTGGGTCGAGAACCTTCTCATCGCCCCGGCTCTGGTCATCGGCAGCGTTCTCCTGCTCCCCGGCGCCGTCCAGGTCCTCCGCGACTTCCTGGCCGCACTGCTCTCCACCACCTCGGTCTGGATCGCCGGCGCCAACTAGCCGGGCGTGGTGCGCCGGAGGAGGAAGCTCACGGCACACCACGCCAGGGGTGGAACCTCATGGGTGGCTGGGAGGCGGGGCACGAATCCCGGCCACCCACGAGGGATCGGGGGGTCAACTCCCGGCGTCGGGAGCGACCAGGTCCGGCAGCTTGGCGTCGAAGAGCCCGGCGAAGGTCAGGCTGGGCAGGATCTGCCCCTGGTTCGGCGCGCCGGTCACGACGCTGTAGGCCCACTCGACCGTGCGCAGCCGCTGGTTGGGGGTGCCATGGTGACCGGGGTCGGCGAAGTTGCAGTCGCCGATGCCGTAGAAGACCTGGTCGAAGAGTCGCACCCGCTTCCACTGCATGCTCGCGCCGCGCGAGTGGGACAGGAAGTAGGCACCGAAGCCATCGGCCATCAGTTCGGTCCGGCGAGTCGCCTCGGGGCCGGTCAGGTCCGACGCGAACAGACCGTCCTCGTACTGGACGTGGTGACCGAACTCGTGCGAGAGGATCGCCTGCGGCGCCACGTCACCGAGTCCGATCGCCTGGTAGGCCTGCAGGATGCCGTCGCCCATCACGATCTGGTCCGGCAGAGCGGCCACTGCGGGGTTCGGATCGCCAACGCCGGTGAACGCGTAGGCGTTCAGGCTGAGCAGCGGGTGGTTGCGGAACTTCGGCTGCTCGGCCCACGAGGCGTAGAGGTTCGCGAAGTACGTCGAGTCGAAGTCGGACCGGTTGTAGATCGTCCGGAACACCCGGTAGAGCGCCGAACGGTCGGCCAGGATCGCGCTGTGCATCGGCTTGATCCTGATGTCACCGGACTGGATGTCCCAGAACGTCTTCACGTCGCGGAAGGTGTGCGTCACCGCGGTGGTGAACTCACCGTTCAGCCCGTACGGCGAGTTGGCGGGCGTCGCGATCATGCTGCCGTAGCCGGCCAGGTTCGACAGCGTGGCGCCGAGCGCGAAGATCTTGTCCAGCGTGGTCCAGTCGGCGATGGTGCCGGCCACCCAATCCGTGAGCGGAGTGTTGGGCGAGCAGGCGTAGTCCTCCGGATCGATCGCCTTGAGGATCGCGGCCGTGGAGGCGGGTGCCTCCTCCAGGCCGAGGCGCTGCGCGTTGGCCGTCGCGGTGGCCACGATCTCCGGGCCGAGCATCGCGCGAGCCTGCTCCAGCAGGGATCCGGGCTCCCTCCGCGATCGATCCGGCGAGCTGTTCTCCATCCCGTCTTGCCTTCGGGCTGTCGGAATCCGGCATGGCAGATTCCTGACGCTGACACCTCTGTGCCGTCGTCTTGCCGGTCGGCCTTGCGCGGCTGAGCAATCGATGCCAGTCTCGAAATCCGGCGAAGGATCGACGGATGGTGAGCGTTCCGTCACAACACGTAGTTCCAGAAACTTTTCCGGACTTTTTCGGACAAATGTGTAACGCCTGCGGGGGGTCGCCCGATAGGACGAGTGAGCCTGGTGGCTGCCCGGACCCCCGAGCGGACAGCCACCAGGCCTACTCATTTCTCGAGGCAGTGGGAGCGGTAATCTGAGCCCCATGTCCTCAGCAACAACTCCCGCCTCAGCAGCCCTGCCATTCGGCCGGTTGACCACGGCGATGATCACCCCGTTCCGGCCTGACGGCTCGCTCGATCTCGACGCTGCGCAGAAGGTGGCGACCGGGCTGGTCGACCAGGGGAACGACGCGCTGATCATCAACGGCACCACCGGCGAGGCGCCGACCACCAGCGACGAGGAGAAGGTCGAGCTGGTCCGCGCCGTACTGGCCGCGGTCGGCGATCGCGCGAAGGTGCTTGCGGGCGTCGGGTCGAACAACACGGCGCACACCGTGGAGTCCGCGAAGGCTGCCGAGGCCGCGGGAGCGGACGGCCTGCTGGTCGTCACGCCGTACTACAACAAGCCCCCGCAGGACGGCATCAAGGCGCACTTCACCGCGGTCGCGGACGCCACCGGCCTGCCCGTGCTGGTCTACGACATTCCCGGCCGCGCCGGTGTCCCGATCACCACCGAGACGCTGCTCGCGCTGGCCGAGCACCCGCGGATCGTCGCGGTGAAGGACGCCAAGGGCGACGTCGCCGGCACCACCAAGGTGCTCGCCAACTCCGACCTGGCCTACTACTGCGGCGCCGACGAGCTGAACCTCGCCTGGCTGGCGATCGGTGCCGTCGGCATCGCGAGTGTGGTCGCGCACGTGGCCAGTCCGCAGTACCGCGAGCTGATCGACGCCGTCGTCGCCGGCGATCTCGCCACCGCACAGCAGATCGATCGCCGGCTGGTGCCCGCCGTCGAGGCGATCATGACGAGGACCCAGGGCGCCATCATGGTGAAGGCCGCACTGAAGCTGGCCGGCGTGATCGAGCACGCGACCCTGCGGTCGCCGCTGATCGAGGCGACCGCCGAGCAGGTCGACCGGCTCACCACCGATCTCAAGACGGCAGGACTGATTGCATGAGTCACCCCCACCCGGATCTGGACACGCCGGCACCACTGGCGCCCGGCGCGCTGCGGGTCATCCCGCTCGGCGGCCTCGGCGAGGTCGGCCGGAACATGACGGTCTTCGAGTACGACGGCAAGCTGCTGATCGTCGACTGCGGCGTGCTCTTCCCGGACGAGAACCAGCCCGGTGTCGACCTGATCCTCCCGGATTTCCAGCCCATCCGGGAGCGTTTGGACGACATCGTGGCGGTGGTCCTGACGCACGGCCACGAGGACCACATCGGCGGCCTGCCGTACCTGCTGCGCGAGCGCGGCGACATCCCGGTGGCCGGCTCGCAGCTCACCCTGGCGCTGCTCGAGGGCAAGCTGAAGGAGCACCGGCACCGCAACGTGCCGCAGCAGACCGTGGTCGAGGGCGAGACGGTGCGGTTCGGCCCGTTCGAGTGCGAGTTCATCGCGGTCAACCACTCCATCCCGGACGCGCTCGCGGTCGCCATCCGTACCCCGGCCGGCCTGGTGCTGCACACCGGAGACTTCAAGATGGACCAGTTGCCGCTGGACAACCGGATCACCGACCTGCGCGCGTTCGCCCGGCTCGGGGAGGAGGGCGTCGACCTGTTCTGCGTCGACTCCACCAACTCCGAGGTGCCCGGTTTCACCACCCACGAGCGCGACATCGCGCCGGTGCTCGACGGGGTGTTCAGCAAGGCGAGGAACCAGCGCATCATCGTCGCCTGCTTCGCCTCCCACGTGCACCGCGTCCAGCAGGTGATGGACGCCGCCGTGAAACACCACCGCAAGGTCGCCTACGTCGGCCGCTCGATGGTGCGGAACATGGGAGTCGCCCGGGATCTGGGCTTCCTCAACGTCCCCGGCGACACCCTGATCGACATGCGCGAGCTCGACAACTACCCGCCGGAGCAGGTGGTGCTGGTCTCCACCGGCTCGCAGGGTGAGCCGATGTCGGCCCTGTCGCGGATCGCCGCGAACGACCACCATGTAGTACAGATCCAGCGGGGCGACACCGTCGTCCTGGCGTCGTCGCTGATCCCGGGCAACGAGAACTCGGTGTTCCGGGTGATCAACGGGCTGACCCGGCACGGCGCGAACGTGATTCACAAGGGCAACGCGCTGGTGCACGTGTCGGGCCACGCGAGCGCCGGTGAACTGCTGTACTGCTACAACATCGTCAAGCCGCGCAACGTGATGCCGGTGCACGGGGAGATCCGGCACCTGCACGCGAACGCGGAGCTCGCCCGGCAGACCGGCGTACCGGCCGAGAACGTCGTGGTGGTCGAGGACGGGGTGGTGGTCGACCTGATCGACCGCAAAGCCGTTGTCGCGGGCAAGGTGGACTGCGGGTACGTGTTCGTGGACGGGTCGACCGTCGGCGACATCACCGAGACGTCGCTGAAGGACCGCAGGATTCTCGGCGACGAGGGTTTCATCTCGGTGATCGCCGTGATGGACTCTGTCACCGGCAAACTGACAGCCGGACCGGAGATCCAGGCCCGCGGGTTCGCCGAGGACGACACCGTCTTCGACGACCTGAGGCCGAAGATCGAGGCGGAGATCGAGAAGGCGATCGGGAGCGGGGTGGACGACATGTACCAGTTGCAGCAGGTCATCCGCCGCGTGGTCGGCAAGTGGGTCAGCGACACGCATCGTCGCCGGCCGATGATCATCCCGGTCGTCGTGGAGTCCTAAACGAGAGGGTGGGCCAGGCATGAGTTTCACTGGTGTCAATGGAGCCGGGCAGCGCCGGCCCACCATGAAAGAGGTCGCGGCCCGGGCGGGCGTGGCGCTCAAGACCGTCTCCCGGGTGGTCAACGAGGAGCCGAACGTCAGCCCGGAGCTGACCGCGAAGGTCCAGGCCGCGATCAAAGAGCTGAACTACACGCCGAACGAGAGCGCCCGGATGCTGCGCCGGGGCAAGACCGGCACCATCGCAGTGGTGATCCGGGACATCGGTGACCCGTTCTTCGCCTCCCTCGGCCGCGCGGTCGAGCTGTGGGCCCGGTCCAGCGGCTCGGTCGTGATGATCGGCCTGACCGACGAGGACCCGGAACGTGAGCGGGACGTCTGCCTCGAGTTCGTCGCCCGCCGCCCGGACGCCCTCATCATGGCGCCGATCGGCGAGACCCAGGACTACCTGGCTCCACACGTGGACGCGGGCATGGCCGTGGTCACGATCGACCGGCCGGCGCACGGGATCGAGGCCGACGCCGTACTGGCGGACAACGCCGGCGGCATCGACCAGGCGATCGACCACCTGGTCCGCCAGGGGCACCGCCGGATCGCGTACCTCGGTGACGACGAGCGGATCTTCACCGCCCGCGAACGGGTCGTCGCCTACCGCGCGGCGATGGCCCGGCACCGGATCGACGTCGACGAGGACCTGGTCCACCTGTCCGAGCCGACCACCGAGGGCATCGGGATCACCCTGTCCGCAGTACTGGACCGGCCGGAGCCGGCCACCGCGATCCTCTCGGCGAACAACATGACCACCGCCGAGGTACTGCGGGGGATGGCGGGCCGCCGCGATCGGGTCGCCCTCGTGTCGTTCGACGACCTGGCGCTGGGGGACCTGCTCAGCCCGGGGCTGACCGCGGTGGCTCAGTCGGCCGACGTGATGGCCCGTACGGCGATCCAGTTGATGACCGAGCGCCTGCCCGAGCCGCATCGCCCGGGCCGGACCGTTCGGGTGCCGGTGAAGCTGACGATCCGGGGCTCGGGCGAGATCCCGCCCTCGAGCTGAAGGCGACAGCGCAGAGGACCGCGATAACCGCGGTCCTCCCGCTGTTGGTGAGCTACTTCCGCATCGTGGCGGCGAGCGGGCACTGGAACGGGTCGCGCGCCCTCAGCCCGACGTTGTTCAGGTAGTCGATGACGATCCGGTAGGACTCGAACAGACCGACCTCGGTGTACTTCACGCCGTGCACCTGGCAGTACTCGCGAACGATCGGCCGCACCTTCCGCAGCGTCGGCCTGGGCATGCTCGGGAAGAGGTGGTGCTCGATCTGGTAGTTGAGGCCGCCCATCGCGAAGTCCACCATCACACCGCCGCGGATGTTGCGGGACATCAGCACCTGGCGGCGCAGGAAGTCCAGCTTCATCGTGGCCGGCACCAGCGGCATGCCCTTGTGGTTCGGCGCGAACGAGGCGCCCAGGAAGACGCCGAACAAGGCGAGTTGCAGCCCGAGGAAGGCGCTGGCTTTGCCCATCGGCAGCACGATGTAGAGGGCGGCGATGTAGCCGCCGATCCGGGACACGACGACCGCGGCCTCGATGCGCTCCAGCCGGGTCGCCCCGCGCCGGAAGAGGTGCCGGATGCTCGCCACGTGCAGGCTCAGCCCCTCCAGCGTCAGCAGCGGGAAGAAAAGCCAGCCCTGCCGATCGCCGAGCCACTTGACCAGGCCGGTACGGCGGGCGACGTGGTCAGGGGTGAAGGCGACCACTCCGATCGCGATGTCGGGGTCCTTGCCCAGCTGGTTGGGCGCGTTGTGGTGCTTGCTGTGCTTGTTGCGCCACCAGGTGACGCTCATCCCGGCGAGTCCGCCGGACAGCAGCCGGGCGGTCCAGTCGTTCCAGGCGGCCGAGTCGAAGATCTGCCGGTGTGCGCTGTCGTGGCTGAGGAACGCGACCTGGGTGAGAACGACCGCGAGCGCGCCGGCCATCAGCAGCTGGAACCAGGAGTCGCCGAGGAGGATGAAGCCGGTGATGATTCCGCCCAGCGCGGCCAGTACCAACCCGATGCGGGTCCAGTAGTAGCCGTAGCGGCGCCGGAGCAGACCAAGGTCACGCACAGTGTGCGAGAGGTCGGTGTAGAGACTTGCGTGCCGCGCCTGCGGGCCTTGCGGATGTCTGTCATCCGCGACGAGCTGTGACAATGAGAACGCCCCATCCGGGAGTGCATCGGTCGAGATGCGCTACCGGGTCCAGGGCAGCGCCACGAGAAAGTGGCTGACACCGTCAACGGAACCACGGCCGACCATCGGGCGCAACTCAGCGGGTCAGCAGTGCAGAAGTTTGGAGTGTGCCGTCGAGCACACCGTGGGCCACGGAAGTCAGCCCGCAGCCCCGGCCCCGGGCGTACGAACGCATTGCGGTGAAGGCGTCCGGCAGGCTCACGCCGGCTCGTTCGGCCAGCATCCCCTTGGCCTGTTCGATCACGACGCGGCTGTCCAGCGCGTGCTGGAGCTGCCCGGCGAGCTCCTGCTGGCCGCGCAGCTCCCGTTCGTGCAGCAGGCCGATCGTCGCCATGTCGGCGAGGGCTTGCCCGAGCGCGGCGTCCTCCTCGGTGAGCGGAGTCGGGTTGGACCGGAACAGGTTCATCGCGCCGATCACCTGGCCGCGGAGTCGCAGCGGCAGGGCATGTGCGGAGACATAACCACCGGCCGCCGCTGCCGAGGCGAAGTCGGGCCAGTCGGCCAGGTCGACGTTGACGACCGGTACGCCGGTCCGGAAGCACTCCGGGCACGGTCCCTCGTTCTGCTGCAGCTCGAACAGCTCCAGCAGTTCGGCCTGGTCGTCCGAGGAGGCCATCACGTGCAGTACGCCGTGGTCGTCGGCCAGCATCAGGCCGGCCGCGTCCACGTCGAGCAGCTCGACCGTCGCCTCGGCGAGCATGCCGAGGAAGTCGACCAGGTCGAACTCGGCGACCAAGGTGTCGGCCAGCGTGATGAAGACCTGCGTGAGGCGGTGTTCTCTGCTCATTCCCCGGCATTCCCTTTCGGCCCTGACTTCCCTCCATCATCGGTCCCCACACAAGGGTGAGAACACCCTGGCTGAGTTGTCAGGTAGTTCGCTCGAAGGTCACCCTGCCGTCACCCTGGAAGAGCACCTTCGGCTTCATGAACCTGAGCCGCCGCCAGCTGCTGGCCGCCACCGCCGCCGCGAGCGCCACCGTCGCCGTACCGGCCGCAACCGCCGCCGCTGCCCCCAACCTCGTCCGCCGTACCCGGCCCGCCCTGCCGTCCGGGATCGCCAGCGGCGACGTCACCTCGAACTCGGCCGTCGTCTGGTCCCGGACGGATCGCCGCGCCCGCCTCGTCGTCGACCTGACCAGCCATGGCCGGTTCGACAAGGCAGTGCGGCTGCGGGGCCCGATCACCTCGGCCGACGAGGACTTCACCGCCCAGTTGCCGCTGAAGGGACTCCGGCCCGGCCAGCGCTACGACTACCGGATCGGCTTCGAGGACTCGTCCGGCCGGGTCGGCGAGACCGCCGAAGGCTCCTTCAGTACTCCGGGCCGCAACCGCCCGGTGAGCTTCGTCTGGACCGGGGACACCGCCGGCCAGGGATACGGCATCAACCCCGAGATCGGCGGCATGGTCGCGTACAAGGCGATGCACCAGACCCGGCCCGACTTCTTCCTGCACTCCGGCGACAACATCTACGCCGACGGCCCGATCGAGGCCGAGCTGAAGGTTGCCGACGGCACCATCTGGAAGAACGTGGTGACCGAGGAGGTCTCCAAGGTCGCCGAGACACTGGCCGAGTATCGCGGCCGTTACAAGTACAACCTGCTCGACCAGAACGTGCTGGACCTGTACGCCGACGTGCCGATCGTCAGCCAGTGGGACGACCACGAGACCCTGAACAACTGGTACCCCGGCGAGATCCTGACCGACGACCGGTACACCGAGAAGCGGGTCGACGTGCTCGCGGCGCGGGGCGCGCAAGGCGTTCCTCGAGTACCTGCCGATGACGCACCCGGCCGGGCGGAACCGGATCGACCGCAAGGTGAGCTACGGCCCGCTGCTGGACGTGTTCTGCCTGGACATGCGGACCTACCGCGGCGCCAACCCGGCCCCGGGTGTCGCCGGCCCGGTCGCGATGCTGGGAGCGGAGCAGGCCGCTTGGCTGGTGCGGGAGGTCGCTGCGTCGAAGGCTGCCTGGAAGGTGATCGCCAGCGACATGCCGCTCGGCCTGCTCGTCCCGGACGGCAACGAGATCGAGGCGGTCGCCAACGGTCTGGCCGGAGCGCCGGGTGGTCGTGAGCACGAGATCGCCTGGGTGCTGAGCCAGTTCAAGCGCCGCAAGGTGCGGAACACGGTCTGGCTGACCGCGGACGTGCACTACTGCGCCGCACACCACTACGACCCGTCCCGCGCGGCCTTCACCGACTTCGACCCGTTCTGGGAACTCGTCGCCGGTCCGGTCAACGCCGGCACCTTCGGCCCGAACGGGCTCGACTCGACCTTCGGTCCGAAGGTGGAGTTCGTGAAGGCGGCGGACTTCCCGAGCCAGCCCCCGAGCGGCGGCAACCAGTTCTTCGGCCACGTCGAGATCGACCCGCGCACCGAGGTCTTCACCGCGTCGCTGCGCAACCTCTACGGCGAGGTCCTGTGGCGCAAGGACCTGAACCCCGCCGGACGGCACTGACTGTATTTGACTCTTTCCCCGCCCCACCGCCCCGGTCTGGCTCTGGGGAGCGGCCCACTCACCGGTCCGGACGCCTAGCGCGGGATGCCGCCCGCCGAAGGTCCGGTGAGTGGGACGCCCAGTCGCCGCCTGCAAGGGAAAACCGGCGGAAGGGAGTCGGTACGGCGTACTAGGTTGGCTGGCATGACCTCCGAGTACCCCGAGAGCCGCCGCGACGAGAGCGTCGTCGACACCCTGCACGGCCGTGAGATCGCCGACCCGTACCGCTGGCTGGAGGACCCCGACTCCACCGAGACCAAGGACTGGGTCCGCCGTCAGAACGAGGCCACCGAGACCGAACTGTCGAGCTACCCCGAGCGGGAGTGGTTCCAGCAGACGATGACCGCGATCCTGGCGCGCCCGCGGGCCGGCGTACCGGCTCAGGAGTCCGGCTGGTTCTTCGTCGGCCGCAACGACGGCACCCAGGCCCAGGACGTCGTGTCCGTCGCCGACTCCCTGCAGGGGCTGCTCGACGGCGGCCGGGTCCTCATCGACCCGAACAAGCTCTCCGAGGACGGCACCGACTCCCTGGGCAGCTACACGGTCAGCCCGGACGGCCAGTACTTCGCGTACGGCGTGAACGAGAGCGGTAGCGACTGGATCACCTTCCGGCTACTGGAGGTCGCCACCGGCGCCGAGGTGGACGACGTGGTCACCCAGGCCAAGTTCTGCGAGGCCACCTGGCTGCCGGACTCCTCGGCGTACCTGTACCTGCACTACCCGGCCAGTGGTCGCAGCGAGGGCACCGAGACGAAGGCGCTCGGCGGGGGCCAGTTGAAGCTGCACAAGGTCGGGACGCCGCAGGAGGACGACCAGCTGATCCTGAGCTTCCCGGAGAACGACCGGATCTTCATCGGGCCGGAGGTCTCCGACGACGACCGCTACCTCGTCGTGACGATCAGCGAGGGCACGGACCCGGCGACCAGGCTCTGGCTCTACCCGATCACGGACGGCGGGCTCGGCGAGCCGATCAAGGTGATCGACGAGTTCCGCGACGAGACCGCCTTCGTCCGCATGTCCGGCGACCGGCTCGTCCTCCGGACCGACCGGGACGCGTCGCGGGGCCGGGTGGTGACCTCGGACCTGGAGGGCACTTTCACAGACCTGATTCCCGAGGGCGAAGGCGCGCTGCAGTCTGTCCGCGGGACCGCGGCCGGTCTGGCCGTGCTGTCCCTGATCGACGCGCAGCCAGTGCTCTCGCTGTACGACCTGGACGGCGGCAATCCGCGGGTGGTGCCGGTGCCTGGTGGGGGAGTCGTCGGCCTGAACGCGTCACCCAAGCACGACGAGGTGTTCGTCGGCCTGTCGTCGACCACCGACCCGACAGTCTCGTACGTCGTCTCCGCGGTCTCGGGTGAGTTCCGCGCACTGCCTGAGCTCGTACCGGCTGGCGCGGGCTTCACCTCGCCGGAGATCACCGTCACCCGACGGGTCGAACCGGGCCGCGAGGTGCCGTATTTCCTGATCAGCCGGGCCGACCTGACCCTCGACCAGCCGCGGCCCACGCTCATGTGGGGGTACGGCGGCTTCCGCATCCCGGTGCTGGCCGATTACCGGCCGGGGTGGCCCGCCTGGCTCGCGGCCGGCGGCGTACTGGTGATCACCAACCTGCGCGGCGGCGGCGAGTACGGCAGTTCCTGGCACGACGAGGGGCGGCTGGCGAACAAGCAAAACGTCTTCGACGACTTCATCGCGGTCGGCGAGCACCTGCAGAAGACCAAGGTGACCACGCCGCAGCAACTCGCCATCCACGGCCGCAGCAACGGCGGCCTGCTGGTGGGCGCGGTGATGACCCAGCGGCCGGACCTGTTCGCGGTGGCACTACCCGGGGTCGGCGTGATGGACATGCTGCGGTTCCACCTGTTCACCGTGGGTGCTGCGTGGGCGTCGGACTTCGGGCTGCCGGACGACGCCGCACAGTTCGAGGACCTGGTCGCCTACTCACCGCTGCACAACCTGCGCGCCGGTACGTCGTACCCGGCGACGCTGGTCGTGACCGGCGACCACGACGACCGGGTGGTGCCGCTGCACAGTCACAAGTTCATGGCGACGCTGCAGCACGTGCAGGCCGGAGATCGTCCAGTGCTGAGCCGGATCGAGGTCAACACCGGCCACGGCTTCGGTAAGCCCGCGGCCATGGTCGCCTCGGAATGGGCCGACCTACTGGCGTTCGCCGCGCATCACACAGGTCTGCGACCGCAGTAGCGGGTCAGTATTCTGACGGATGCCTGCCGGTGGGACCGGTGGTGGACTCGAGCTACCAGTCCCACCTGAGCAGGGAGAAGTCAGATGAGCGCATCGTTCGAGGTTCCCGACGCCGGCACCGACCCGAGGATCGAGCGACGGGTCCGCGAGTTCCTGGCCGTGCTGAACAAGAACCCGGATCCCTTCTGGTTGCTGCCGGGCGACGAGGTCCGGGCCACTCTCAGCGGCCTGCAGGCCACCGTGCCCGTCGACCTGAGTGGCGTCGACGTCGAGGAGCGGGACATCTCGGTCGACGGCACAACGACGAAGATCTACATCCAGCGGCCGAGCGGGGTCACCGAGACGCTGCCAGTGATCCTGTTCCTGCACGGTGGCGTGTGGATCGCGGGCGACTTCGACAACCACCAGCGGCTGACCCGGGACCTCGTCGTCGAAACCGGGTACGCGGTGGTCTTCGTCGAGTACACGCCGATCCCGGACGCGGTTTTCCCGACCCAGCTCGAGGAGGCGTACGCCGCGCTGCAGTGGGTGGCTCGCGAGGGCGGGTCGGCCGGTCTCGACGCGAGCCGACTGGCGGTCGCGGGCAACAGCGTCGGGGGCAACCTCAGCGCGGCGCTCACGCTTTACGCACGAGACCACGACGGTCCCGAGATCAAGGCGCAGTTGCTGCTCTACCCGGCCACGGACGCGCGCTTCGACACGGACTCCTACCGTGAGTTCGCCGACGGACGGTTCCTGCCGACGGCCTTCATGAAGTTCGGCTGGGACACCTACGCGCCCGACGAGGCCACCCGCCACAACCCGTACGCCGCTCCGCTGCAGGCCCGGGTGGACCAGCTGGGGGGCCTGCCCCCGGCGATCATCCACACCTCGGGCAACGACGTACTGCGGGACGAGGGTCAGGCCTACGGCCACAAGCTCGACGAGGCCGGCGTCGACGTCATCTCGATCCAGTACGTCGGCCAGATCCACGACATGGCGCTGCTCAACCCGATCCACGACTTGCCGTCCACCCGGGCTGAGTTCCGGCACGCGGCTGCAGATCTGAAGCATCTGCTCGGCTGAATCCCGTCGCGTTCACTACCGCCGCTCGCCCGCTCTGTAATAGATTCAACCTGGATCTGATCGCGGAGCGCGGCGAGGTGGTGGATGACAACCCTGCCTGCGGAGTTGACCAGCTTCGTCGGACGACGCCAGGAGTTGCTGGAGGTCCGGGCCCTGCTCGCCACCAGCCGACTAGTCACGCTGACCGGTCCGGGTGGAGTGGGCAAGACCCGGCTCGCGCTGCGGACCGCAGTACGGGTTCAGCGGACTTTTCCCGACGGCGTGTGGCTCGTTGAGCTCGCAGCTGTGCACGATCCCGGGCTGTTGGCGAAGACGATCGGGATGACGTTGGGGTTGCGGGACGCCGACGAAGATCCGGCGGCCAGGCTGACGGAGTACCTAGGTGACCGGTCGCTGCTGCTGGTGCTCGACAACTGTGAGCACCTCGCTGAGGCGTGTGCGGTGCTCATCGGGCGGCTACTGCCGGCCGCGCCCGGCATCCGCGTGCTCGCGACCAGCCGGCACGTCCTAGGTGTCGAGGGAGAACATGTGTACTCCGTGCAGCCGCTCGTCGTCGGTGAGGTCCGCGACCTGGCCGACGCCCACGAACGGGACGTCGTGAGGTTGTTCGCTGATCGAGCTGTGGCGACGTCCGCCGGCTTCACGGTCGATGAGCAGAACTGGTCTCAGGTCGTCGAGGTCTGCCGGCGGCTGGATGGGATCCCGCTGGCCGTCGAACTGGCCGCTGCTTGGCTACGCGTGCTCTCGGTCGACGCCTTGCTGGACAGGCTCGACAAGGTGCTGGCTCCTGGAAGCAGGTCAAGTCCTGCGCGGCACACGCTGGCGGCGACCATCGACTGGAGTCACGCCCTGTGCACTCCGGCAGAGCGAACACTGTGGGCCAGGCTCTCCGTCTTCGCCGGAGGATTCGATCTCGCTGCGGCTGAGGAGGTCTGTTCAGGTCGGGACGTCGCACCACTCGACGTGCTCGAGTTGCTCGCCAACTTGGTGGACAAGTCGATCGTGCAATCGGAGCAGGGGACTGCACGCTTCCACCTTCTGGAGACGATTCGCCAGTACGGACTTCGACGACTCCGCGAGGCGGGGGAGGAGGACGCGGTACGGGCCCGCCACCGCGATCACTACCTGCGGCTTGCCGAGGGATGGAGCCGGGACTGGCGCCGCAGCACCGCTCAGACCAAGACGTACGCGCAAGCCAGGCAGGAGCACGCCAACCTCCGCGCAGCGCTGCAGTTCAGTCTGGGGAGTCCGGACCAGGTGGCGATCGGTCTGCGGCTGGTTGTCGCCCTGCACTTCCAGTGGTTGTTCTGTGGTCATCCGGCTGAGGGCAGGCTCTGGCTGGAACAGGCCTTGGAGCTCAACCCGGAGCCCAGCCGAGACCGCGCTGCGGCGCTGGGCATCACCGCGTACGCGCTGAGCCTGATGGGGTACGCCTCATCGACCTACTCCCACGCCCAGGAGGCCGACGCATGGGCGCGGAAGCACCAGGACGAAGACATGCTCGGCCACACGAAGTTTCTCCTCGGCTCCTACTACTTCCTGACTGGTGAGATCGAGAAGTCGGCGCCGCTCTTCGAGGAGTCGATCAGGCGTCTCGAGGGCCTGGGGGAGCCGAGCAGCTTCGTGCTGATGCTCTACTCGGCCGTCGCGCAGGCCGAGCTCTGGCAGGGGCATCTCGCCGAGGGCATGGCGCTCGCCCGCCGGGCTCTCGGGCGCTGCGACGACACTGGCGAGCAGTTCGCTCGCCGCAGCTTGCTCTTCGCCGCCGCGCTCGCGGACTGGATGCAAGGCAACCATGACGAGGCGGTCAAAGGTCTGACGCAGGCCATCAGGCTCGCGCAAGCCTTCAACGATGTCCTTGGCGCGATCAACTCGCTCGAGCTGCTGTGCTGGACGACCGCCGCTTCGGGGCGGCACGAGCGCGCAGCCGAGCTTCTGGGAGTGGCGAACAAGGTGTGGTCGCTGGTCGGTGGGCACCGGTTGCTGGGCTCGCTGAAAATGATCGACGCCCATGACGCCTGCGAGCGGGACGTGCTGAACGCGCTCGGCAGTTCCCGCTACCAGGCGGCCTTCGACCGCGGGACGGCCGCGTCCGTGGAGTTCCATCAAGCGATGGTCTATGCCGTGGGGCGCGAGGCAGACGCCGACGGCGCGGTGGCTCCCGCCCGGCCCGGAAGAGGATCGCTGAGTGAGAGGGAGTACGAGGTGGCCGAGCTCGTGGCGCAGGGACTGACAAACAAGGAGATCGCGCTCCGCCTGGTGATCAGCCGGCGGACCGCGGAGTCACATGTCGTCCACATCCTCGACAAGCTCGGCTTCAACTCCCGCAGCCAGATCGCGACCTGGCTGACGAGCCGTCGGTACGACGCTCGCTAGTCCGGGGTGACTCGCTCATAGTCCGGCGTGGCTGGTTCTGCTTGGCGTTTGCCGCTCACCTTGCAGGGCTGCTGCCGGACGCTTCTGCCACCTACCAGGCCTGGGTCTCTCCGAGCGGTGGATCGGGCTCAGGCGGTTGGCAGGTGCGGGTGTGTCACCAGATCTGGGGGGCCTCGAGGTCGCGGGGGTCGCCTACCGGCTGACAGCCGTGGGCGGACTCGACGTACTCCGACGCCGGGCCGGTGGTGGCGAGGGTGCGGACCGCGGTGACGAGGCGATCGACGTGCTCGCGGCTGGTACCGAGGCCTAGGCTGGCGCGGACGGCCGTTCCGTGCTCCGGGGACTCGGCGAGCAGGTGACCGACCAGCGGGTGGGCGCAGAACTTGCCGTCCCGCACGCCGATCCCGTACTCCGCCGAGAGTGCCGCGGAGACCACGGTTGAGCTGACCCCCTCGACGGTGAAGCAGACGGTGCCGACACGGTCCGCCTCGGCTCCGAAGATCGAGTACGTCGTTACACCGGGGATCTGCGCCAGGCCGGTGCGAAGCCGGGCGAGCAGGCTGCGCTCGTGCTGCTCGATGGCCTCGCGGTGCTTGCTGATCGCGGCACAGGCCGCGGCCAGGGCGATCGCGCCGATGACGTTGGGGGAGCCGCCTTCGTGGCGCGCCGGACCCTCGTTCCAGACGGTGGCTTCGGGGGTCACGGCGGCGGTGGCGCCACCGCCGTACAGATACGGGTCGGCCGCGTTCAGCCAGTCGGCGCGGCCGATCAGGGCGCCCGCGCCGTACGGGGCGTAGAGCTTGTGGCCCGACAGGGCGACCCAGTCGACGTCGAGCTCCTCGATGTCCACCGGGCGGTGCGGCGCCAGTTGGGCGGCGTCGAGGCAGACCCGCGCGCCGTGGGCCTTGGCGACAGCGGCGATCTCCTCGATCGGGAAGATCTCGCCGGTGACATTGGAGGCGCCGGTGAGGACGACCAGGCGCGGGCCGTCGGGCGCAGTACGGAGTGCGTCGGCGACGGCAGTCACGGCTGCCGTCTGGGAGGTCGGAGCCGCGAGGCGGATGGTGCGCTCGGCCGGCCAGGGGAGCAGAGCCGCGTGGTGCTCGGACTCGAAGACGATCACGGTCGCGTCGGCCGGCACCGCTCGGGCCAGCAGGTTCAGGGCGTCGGTGGTCTGCCGGGTGAAGATCACCTGGTCTGTGCTGCGGGCGCCGACGAAGGTGTGGACCTCGCTGCGCGCCCGCTCGTACCACTGGGTGGTGATCCGGGAGGCGTACCCGTTGCCACGATGCACCGACGCGTACGACGGGAGGGCTGCCTCGACGGCCGCGCGGACCGACTCGAGACAAGGCGCGCTGGCTCCGTGGTCGAAGTTCGCGTAGTCCGTCACCCGGCCGTCGGCCAGCGGTACGAGCAGGTCGGCCGCGACGGTGGCGGGGATGCTGCCGGAGGTGAGCCGCGCGACGGCCGGACGGCTGCTCGCGGCGGAGTTGGCAGGCTCGAGGATGGAGAGGATCGACATGGTTCTGCTCCCGGGTGGTCCGCACTTGCCGATTCGGGGTATCCGAACGGCCGGGTCCTCACCCGGGGCACCCCACCGCGGAGGAGGGTTGCCGGCCAGCAAGCCGGGGCTTCGCGCTGGCACTCATGACCTGCCGAAGACGGTAACCAACGACCTTGTCCGTGCGCCAGCAGCTATCTCATTAGATGGGATAGCCGGACATATCGTGAGACAGCGATCTTCCGGAAGGCTCTCCTGGCCCTTACGTCCGAAGAACTGCTGACCCGGGTCCGCACTTCTTCGGACGCTAGGGTCTGGACGATGATGGCGGCATGATCGGACGACTTCACCATGTGGTGCTCGACTGCCCGGACCCTTCGGCGCTGGCGCGGTTCTATTCGGAGCTGACCGGGCTGCCGATCACCTACGAGAGCGTCGACTGGGTGGTGATCGCGGTGAACGACACGACTTCGGGGCTGGCGTTCCAGCTCGCGTCGGATCACCGGCGGCCGGTCTGGCCGGATCCGGAGCGGCCGCAGCAGTTCCATCTCGACGTGATGGTCGACGATGTGCAGGCCGCCGAACCGCAGGTCCTGGCGCTGGGCGCCCGGAAGCTGTCCGGCAATGTGTTCGAGGACCCGGCCGGCCACCCGTTCTGCCTCATCCCGCGTCCGGGCTGGGCGCCCCCGGTCCATCCCGGCTAATCAGTTGGTGCGGTGGCGGTCGGCGGGGGAGGATGCGCGGATGACCTGGACCGCGCCTGAGATCGAGCGACCCGAGGGTTCGCTGGTGGCACCCGAGCGGGAGTTGCTCGCCGGCTACCTGGACTTCTACCGAACGACGTTGCTCTACAAGTGCGTTGGCCTGACCGCCGAGCAGTTGGCCGTCCGGCCTGCGCCGCCCTCGAACCTCTCGCTGCTCGGGCTGATCCGCCACGCCACGAAGGTGGAGCGCATCTGGTTCCGCATCCACTTCGCCGGCGACGACCCGGCCGAGCCCCTGTTCGCGCCGGAGCTCGGAAAGGACGCGGACTTCGAGCTGATCGACGCCAGCCGGGCGCAGTCGGAGTACGAGGCTCTGATCGCCGAATGGGCCCTCTCCGACAAGGCCGCCGAGGGCCACTCCCTGGACGACCGCTTCACCTTCAGCGGCGAGCCCTCGAGTCTCCGGATGATCTACATCCACCTGATCGGCGAATACTCCCGGCACTGCGGCCACGCGGACCTCCTACGCGAACAGATCGACGGTGTCACCGGCGCCTGAGGATTTAGACCTCCTGGGCAACTAATGTGCGGCGGGTGCCTTTTCCGTTAGCGCATCCGGCCGCGGTGTTGCCGTTGATGCGAGGCCCGTTGGTGGCGTCGGCGCTGGTGGCGGGTGCGGTCGCGCCGGATCTGCTGTACGTCGGTGCCGCCTACCGGTTCGCGACCATGTACATCGACGGGAACCTCACCATCACGCGGACGCACGAGTTCTCGGCTGCGTTCTGGCTGGACCCGCTGCTGGCTCTGCTCATCCTGCTGGTCTTCCATTTGCTGGTGAAGCGGCCGCTGCTCGCCCTGGCTCCCGCCGCCCTCGCCGGCCGATTGCCGTCGCCTGCTGTGCGCCTCCGGATCCCCAGCCTCGTGGATCTGTTCTGGATCGTGGTGTCGACGGTGATCGGCGCGTTCACCCACGTGCTGTGGGACTCGTTCACGCACTACGACGGGTACCTCGTCCGGCACAACTGGAAGTTCTTCACCGCCGACATCACCCCGTTCTGGGACCTCAACCGTGTGCTGCAGTACTTGAGCAGCGTGGGCGGCGTCCTGGTCATCGCGATCTGGCTGTACTTCTGGTGGCGCAAGACCCCGCCCAGCCCGGTCGACTCCAGCCGTTACGTCCCCGCACCCGCCCGGTACGCCGTACTTGTGGCGGTGGTCCTTCTGGCCGCAGCTGCCGCCAGTTGTGGAGGTGGGCCGGGCCGAGGGTCCGCTGCTCGGGGAAGCGGTCGCGCGGCTGCTGCTGACCGGGGCCGCCTCAGGTGTGCTCCTGGCACTCGCCGGGTATGTGCTGATCTGGCACGCGCTGGGCCTGAAGAGGCTTCAGCGGGAGCGGGTGGCGGGGTTGTGACCCTACGGATGGGGCGGTGTGATCGGCGTGTGACACGTGTGACTCGAGAGGTAGTCGGGGTAGCCTGCTAGATATGGCGACCCGCACGTCTTCCCCGGCGCGGGCGCGGAAGTCGGCAGCCAACAGTCCCGGTACGGGCCGGTCGGCGGCAGGTGGACGCTCCCGTCCGTCAGGTGCCCAGAAACGTGGGCAGAGCGCGAAGCGCAGTGGTACTACCGCTGCGCGCACGGCCGCGCCCAAGTCGAGCGGCGCCGGTCCTTTCGCGGCCGCCATGCTGGCCCTCGGGCGAGGGCTGATCAAGTGCTGGATCGGGATCGCACACCTGCTCGGTGGCATGGTCCGCGGAATCGGTCACGGCGCCCGCGACCTGGACCCGGCCCACCGCCGCGACGGCGCGGGCCTCACGCTGATCGGCCTCGCGCTGGTCGTCGCCGCCGCGATCTGGTGGAACCTGCCCGGTGCCGTCGGCAACGGAGTCCGCACTGTGGTCGGCGGCAGCGTCGGCATGCTCGGCTGGGCCGTGCCGCTGATGCTCCTGTTCGTCGCGCTTCGGACGCTGCGCCACCCGGACCGCAACGGCCCCGCCGGGCGCCAGGTGATCGGCTGGACCTCGTTGTCGCTCGGCGTGCTCGGACTGGTCCACATCGCCAACGGCCTGCCGCGTCCCGGCAATCCGGCCGACGGCAGCCTGAAGGAGGCAGGCGGCGCCATCGGCTACGTGGTCTCCTCGCTCCTGTCGGACCTCCTCACGGAGTACGTCGCCGCGCCGCTGCTCGTGCTGCTGGCGATCTTCGGCGCGCTGGTCGTCACCGGTACTCCGATCTACGCGATCCCGCTGCGGGTGCGGGCCGCGTTCGACGTGCTGCTCGGGCGGACGGAGATCCCGGCCGACGCTCCGTCGGTCACGGCGCAGGCCGACGACACCGTGCGGCTCACCCGCAAGGAGCGGCGCGCCAAAGCCGCTTTGGACGACGACGGCGAGCCCTCCGTCAAGCCGTACGACTCGCCGGTGCTCGAGGGCCGCGAGATCTCCAAGCGCGGCCGGAAGAAGGCCGCCGTGGGGCCGGAGGAGGATGGCGACGACGTCGACGCGGCGGCCGACACCGAGGCCGAGCCGGCCTGGAAGGCCGCAGCCGCCTCGAAGGCGGAATCCGCTCCCGAGCCGCCGCCGCACACGCCGATCCCGCAGCGGGTGGAGCAGCTCAGCCTCTCCGGCGACATCACCTACACGCTCCCGGACGGCCAGATCCTGAGGCCCGGTTCGGTGCACAAGGCGCGGACGAAGGCGTCGGACGTCGTCGTGGACCGCCTGACCGAGGTGTTCGACCAGTTCGGCATCGACGCGCAGGTCACCGGCTACACCCGCGGCCCGACCGTCACGCGGTACGAGGTCGAGCTCGGCTCCGCGGTCAAGGTGGAGAAGGTCACCGCGCTGAGCAAGAACATCGCCTACGCGGTGGCCAGCGCGGACGTCCGGATCCTGTCGCCGATCCCGGGCAAGTCCGCGATCGGCATCGAGATCCCGAACACCGACAAGGAGATCGTCAGCCTGGGCGACGTGATCCGGTCGGCGACCGCGCGCAACGACCACCACCCGATGGTGGCCGGGCTCGGCAAGGACGTCGAGGGCGGGTTCGTCGTCGCCAACATGGCGAAGATGCCGCACCTGCTGGTCGCGGGTGCGACCGGCTCCGGCAAGTCGTCCTTCGTCAACTCGCTGATCACCTCGGTGCTGATGCGCTCGACGCCGGACGAGGTGCGGATGATCCTGGTCGACCCCAAGCGGGTCGAGCTGAACAACTACGAGGGCATCCCGCACCTGATCACGCCGATCATCACGAACGCCAAGAAGGCCGCCGAGGCGCTGCAGTGGGTCGTGCGCGAGATGGACATGCGCTACGACGACCTGGCGGCGTTCGGCTTCCGGCATGTCGATGACTTCAACAAAGCGGTCCGCGGCGGCAAGGTCAAGCCGCCCGCGGGCAGCGAGCGCGTCCTCACGCCGTACCCGTATCTGCTGGTGATCGTCGACGAGCTCGCCGACCTGATGATGGTCGCCCCGCGAGACGTCGAGGACTCGATCGTCCGGATCACCCAGCTCGCCCGGGCCGCCGGTATCCACCTGGTGCTGGCCACGCAGCGGCCCTCGGTCGACGTCGTGACCGGTCTGATCAAGGCGAACGTGCCGTCGCGGCTCGCCTTCGCCACCTCGTCGCTGGCCGACAGCCGGGTCATCCTGGACCAGCCGGGGGCCGAGAAATTGGTCGGACAGGGTGACGGGCTGTTCCTGCCGATGGGCGCGAGCAAGCCGATGCGTATCCAGGGCTCTTGGGTCACCGAGAACGAGATCCGCGCGGTCGTCGAGCACTGCAAGGAGCAGTTGCAGCCGACGTACCGCGAGGACGTCACCGCGGTGGCCGGCCCGAGCAAGGATCTGGACGACGAGATCGGCGACGACCTCGACCTGGTGGTGCAGGCGGCCGAGCTGATCGTCTCCACGCAGTTCGGGTCCACCTCGATGCTGCAGCGTAAGCTCCGGGTCGGCTTTGCCAAGGCCGGCCGGTTGATGGACATCCTGGAGAGCCGGGGTGTGGTCGGGCCGAGCGAAGGGTCCAAGGCCCGGGACGTGCTGGTGAAACCTGACGACCTAGAGGACTTCGTCGCCACATTGCGAGGAGAGTGACCCGTGACCGCCCATACCGCGATGGCTCGGTCTGAGCAGCACGCTGTCGACCCGGATTCCGTCGCCACGGAGTTCACCATCCGTGCCTCCCAGAAGGTGCACGGGGGCCTGGCCCTCGGCGCCGTCCTGGTCGCGCTCGGATTCGCCGCCTCCGCTTCGAGCAGCCCCACCGGTGTACTGCGCTGGATCGCGGCCGCGGCGTTCGGCGTACTGGCGGTGATCTGCGCCCGGGCGATGACGGTCGGGGCGCTACTGGTCGCCGACGAGGTCGGGATCCGGTTGCGGATCCGCAACGAATGGATCGGTACTCGCTGGGAAGAGATCGAGGAGGTCACCGTCCTGCCACGGCGGCACCTGCTCGACGACGGGCGGATCGCGGTACACCTGCTGGACCCCGGGCCGGTGCTCGGAGCGATGTCGCAAGCCAGTCGCAAGGTGACTGATGCCAACCGTCGCCTGACGGGAACCTCACTCGCGGTACCGTTCGGGTTGACGGCTCGGCCGTCGAACGGGGAAGTGGTTCAGGCGCTGCACTTGCTGGCAGACACCAGGTGTCCGGTCAGGGAACAACTCTGACATCCGCGTGACCCCGTCTGACCAAGGCCGTTGACTGTGGTGTCAGCGGATCTGAACAAACTTGTCGACGACGGTGGAGAGGCGGTGGAGACGTGAGCATCGGCAGCGAGCTCACGGCGGCCCGCGAACGGGCTGACATGACGATCGAGCAGTTGAGTGCCTCGACCCGGATCAGATCCGGTCTGCTCGCCGCCATGGAAGCCGACGACTTCACCCGCTGCGGTGGCAATTTCTATGCCCGCGGCCACATCCGTGCGATCGCCCGCGTGGTCAAGACCGACGCCGAGGTGTTGCTGGCGAAGTTCGACGAGACGCATCCGGAGCCCGACGCCGACCGCAGCCGCCGCGACGAGCGCGCGCAGGTCCGGCGACCGACCCTGCACCCGGCACGTCCGCGCTGGGCCGTGGTCCTCGGCGCGATCCTGGTCGGCCTGATGGGCTGGGGAATGGTCCGCCTCTTCACGCTCCCGAGCGACGTGGAGGCCAACGCCTCCAAGACCGCCCCGACCCCGGTCGTCACCACGCCCGCTCCCAAGGTGACCGTCAAGCCGTCGGCGAAGCCCAAGCCCCCGGCCAAGCCGCCGGTCGTGAAGCCGGGCATCGTCAAGCTCACCCTCACCGCCCGCGGCGACGGCTCCTACGTCACCGTCCGGAACTCCAGGGGCGTCCGCCTCTTCCAAGGCCGGCTGGGCCCGGGCTCCACCCAGACCATCGTCAACAAAGGCGAAATGCGAGTCTCCCTGGTCAACGGCGGCAACATCACCGTCCTGATCAACAACAAGTTGTCCATCCCACCCGCCAAACGCTTCACCATCACCTCCACCGGCAAACTAACCAGACCGAACTAACGATTCGGCGAGGGCCGGTCGCCATCCCGCACCCGTCCGCGCGGGTGAGTGGGACCTGCGCGTTCGCTGGGTGGTTCAGGGTCCGGTGCCTTTCGCGTAAGTCGGTCCGGGGTCCGCGCCCCTCACATGGGTGGGTTGGGATCCTGGCTCTTCGTGGGCGGCTGATTTCGAGGCGTCGGGTGCAGCAGTCATACTCGGAGTGATGACTACGACTCCCACGACCGTCGCCCTGGTCACGCTGGGCTGTGCCCGCAACGATGTCGACTCCGAGGAACTGGCCGGACGGCTCGAGGCCGGCGGCTTCCGCCTCGTCGACGACGCCGCCGAGGCGGACACCGTGGTGGTGAACACCTGCGGGTTCGTCGAGGCCGCCAAGAAGGACTCGGTCGACACCCTGCTCGCCGCCTCCGACTACAAGGAATCCGGCCGGACCCAGGCCGTCGTGGCCGTCGGCTGCCTGGCCGAGCGGTACGGCGAGCAGTTGGCCGAGGCGCTGCCCGAGACGGACGCCGTGCTCGGCTTCGACGACTACGCGGACATCTCCGAGCGGCTCCGCTCGATCCTGTCCGGCACCAAGCACCAGTCGCACGTACCGCGCGACCGCCGCAAGCTCCTCCCACTCGCCCCGGCCGACCGCGCGAACGCCACCGGCGTAGCCCTCCCCGGTCACGGCAACCCCCACGACACCACCGCAGTCAACGCTCCAGCGGGTGACGACCTCACTCGTGAGGCGTTGGTGGGTGGCGAGGCCGCAGGCGACGGCGGCGTGGACGGCAAGGAGCTCAAGGGGCGGACCGTGAAAGCGGCCGACCGCGAGTTGACGATCGATGCGCCTGACCTGGCCTCCGCGCCGGCGAGCGGACCCCGGATCATGCGTCGCCGGCTCGATGGTGGCCCGATGGCCCCGCTGAAGCTCGCGTCCGGGTGCGATCGTCGTTGTGCGTTCTGCGCGATCCCCGCCTTCCGCGGCGCGTTCGTGTCCCGTCGTCCCACCGAGGTACTCGGCGAGGCGCACTGGCTCGCCGAGAACGGCGTCCGCGAGGTCTTCCTGGTCTCGGAGAACTCCACCTCGTACGGCAAGGACCTGGGCGACCTCCGCCTGCTGGAGACCCTCGTCGCCGAGATCGCCGAGGTCCCCGGCCTCACCCGGGTACGCGTGTCGTACCTGCAGCCGGCCGAGATGCGACCGACGCTGATCACGGCGATGGCGTCCACCCCGGGCGTCGCGCCGTACTTCGATCTCTCCTTCCAGCACGCCTCCGGACCACTGCTGCGGCGGATGCGCCGGTTCGGTGATGCGGAGCGGTTCCTCGAACTGATCGAGCAGGTCCGCGCGCAGGCGCCGACCGCCGGCATCCGCAGCAACGTGATCGTCGGGTTCCCGGGGGAGACCGAGGAGGACGTGGACATTCTCTGCGACTTCCTTTCCCGCGCCGGACTCGACGCGATCGGTGTGTTCGGGTACTCGGACGAGGACGGCACCGAGGCGGAGACGTACGACGGCAAGCTGGACGAGGACACCATCGCGGCCCGGCTGGATCGCGTCACCCGGCTCGCCGAGGACCTGACCTCCGCGCGCGCCGAGTCCCGGATCGGCGAGACGGTCGAGGTGCTGGTCGAGTCGATCGACGGCGACACCGCCGAGGGCCGTGCCGCCCACCAGGGGCCGGAGGTGGATGGTTCGACCACGCTGACCGGGCTTCCCGACGGCCTGGCCATCGGCGACCTGGTCTCTGCCGAGGTGGTCGGAACCGAGGGTGTCGACCTGATCGCCGAATTCGCCGCGCACGTGGGCACCCGAGAGGGCGTCGCGGCAGCTAACCTGACCGCGTGACCATCCCGCCGACGAATCCGGTGCCGCACGCCGCCTCCGGACCGCTCAGCGCGCCGAGCGCCTGGAATGTGGCGAACGCGCTGACGGTTCTGCGACTGGTGCTGGTGCCGTTGTTCGTGTGGTTGCTGCTCCGCGACGGTGGCCAGGACACCGAGACCCGGCTGCTCGCGACCGCCGCGTTCGTAGTGGCGATCGTCACCGACCGGTTCGACGGCGACATCGCGCGCCGGTGGAACATGGTCACCAACTTCGGCAAGATCGCCGACCCGATCGCCGACAAGGCGCTCACCGGAGCCGCGTTCATCGGACTGTCCATCCTCGGCGAGCTGCCGTGGTGGGTGACCATCGTTGTGATGGTCCGTGAGTGGGGCGTCACCGCGCTGCGCTTCTGGGTGATACGGCACGGCGTGATGCCCGCCAGCCGCGGCGGCAAGCTGAAGACCGTTCTCCAGGCGATCGCGCTCGGCCTCTACCTCCTTCCGTGGCAGTCGGTGGCCGTTCTGCACTGGACGGCAGTCGTGTTCATGGGCGCGGCCGTGATCGTCACCATCGTCACTGGCCTCGACTACGTCGGCCGAGCCCTCCGCCTCCGGGCCGCCGCGAAGCGCCCCCTTCCATGAGTCAGGAAGCGCCCACTCCCAGGGGTCAGGACGCCGTCGGGACCGCGCTACAGCGGCTGGTGGAACTGGTGAAGAACCGCGGGGAGACCCTCGCCACGGCCGAGTCGCTCACCGGCGGCCTGGTGGGCGCAGCGCTGACGGACATCCCGGGCATCTCCGCGATCTACCGCGGCGGCGTGGTCGTCTACGCGACGGACTTGAAGGCGACCCTCGCAGGCGTTCCGACGGACCTGCTGGCCCAGGTGGGCCCGGTGCACTCCGACACCGCAGCAGCCCTCGCAGCCGGCGTACGGGAGCGGCTCGGGGCCACCTACGGCCTGGCCACGACCGGTGTCGCCGGCCCGGACCCGCAGGACGGGATCGAGGCGGGCACGGTCTATGTCGCGGCGGCCGGTCCGGACGTTGTAAAGGTACGAAAATTGTCCCTGAGTGGGGACCGGGCAACCATCCGCCGCGGCAGCGTCGAAGCTGTTCTGGACCTGGCGGCAGAACTCGTGGCGGAAGATCTGGCCGTACCGGGGTGTTGAGACCAGCATGGGGACAGGTAAGGCAGACTGGTACGGCGCACCGAAGCTGGACATTGCGAGGAGTAGTGACCCGGCAGCGGGTACCGTTGGTTCTCACGGACGGGCTACGGTGCGAGTAGGTTCGGTCCGACAGGCGGAAGGGAGAAACCTCATGGTGCTGGTTCGTGGCCTGCTGGGCGACGTCCTGCGGCGCAAGCGGCTGCGCCAGGGGCGCACTCTGCGCGAGGTGTCCGCCGATGCAAGGGTCAGCCTGGGCTATCTCTCCGAGGTGGAGCGCGGTCAGAAGGAAGCCTCGAGCGAGCTGCTCGCCGCCATCTGCATGGCGCTGGAAGTTCCCTTGTCGACGATCTTCGCCGAGGTGAGCGAGGACCTGGCCCGCGAAGAGGCTCTGGTGCTGGCTCATCCCACCATCGAGACCGAGGTCGTCGCCTCCGCCGCCTAAATCGCGGCATTGCTCACGGCCTGACTCGCGGTAGTGCCCGCGCCTGACCGCCGGTCCGGCCTGACGCTGGGCCTGCCTTGCGGCTTGGCTTCTCCTGCGCGGTTCATCGGTTGCCGCCCATCCAGGCCATGTTGCTCGGCCAGACGAACTGCAACGCCTGGATCGGCGGATCTCCGGCGCGTCTGAACATCCCGTTCGCCGTATAGAGGTGGGTCGTGGAGTCGGGAAAGCGGAGCAACTGCGGCTTCTGCCCAGTCGGGTAGAACCGGCTCAGGTCATCACCCTCGTCGAAGCGCTCCCCGTCGAGCACGGCCCGGACGAGCGGTCCGAGGTCGCCTTGGACGGACTCCGGCCGGCAGTTGAACGTGATGAACTCCGGATGACCCCGCAGGCTGAGCCCGAGCGTGTAGGCGAAGGCCGGATTCCGTTGGTCGTCACCCTCGATGAACTGCACGGTCCAGCCGTGCGTCCGGATGCTGTCCACGAGTCGCTGCAGGTACTCGTCGTTCGTGATGCCGCCGCACACGTCGCACATGGTCTTCTCCTCCTCAGGTCGAACAGATGTTCGATTCGACAGAGAAGATATCCGTCATCTCGCCGGTGCCGCGGGGTTATCCACAGACGCCAGGGCAGCCGAGGTCAGAGCTCAGGCTGGCAAGTGGGGCACCAGTAGCTGACGCGGTCCTGGGGCGGCTCGCCGATGTGGGCAGTCTGGATCGTCGTCCCGCACCGCCGGCACTGCTTTCCGGCGCGCTCGAAGACCCAGGTCCGCTGACCCGGACGATCCACGCCGGTAGCCACCTGAGCGGCGCGCCGCAGGTTCGACTTCAGCAGGCGGCGACTGAGGTCCACCGCCGCACCGAGATCCACGGATGACACCGGGCGCCACGGGTGCAGCCCCAGGAGGAAGCAGACCTCGGTGCGATAGAAGTTCCCGATCCCGGCCAGGTTCCGCTGGTCCAGCAATGCTTCACTGATAGTTCGTTCGGGTTCGGCGGCGAGGTTGGCGATCGCGAGGGACCGGTCGAAATCGGGGGATAGCAGGTCGGGGCCGAGGTGCCCCACCACCGTGTCCTCCTTCTCCGTCTCGACGAGTTCGAGCACCGGCAGCCGATACCCGACGGCCACCCAATCAGCGGTCTCCAGCACGACCCTGATCTGGAAGTCCGGGCCGCCCTTCCAGGACTCACCAGGGCGGTACAGATGCCAACTGCCATCCATCCGGAGGTGACTGTGGATCGTCAGCCCATCCGACACCCGCATCAGGAGATGCTTGCCGCGCGCAACGACTTCCGTCATCGTGCTCCCGCCGAGGTCGGCTGTCGCCAGGGACGGCACCCGGAAGTCGGTCCGCGTCAGCTCCCGACCGCCCAGGGCCTCGTTGAGACGCTTGCAAGCGCGCCAGACGGTATCTCCTTCAGGCACGGCTCAATCCCCCTCAGACATGGCTCAGGCCCGGAGCCGCAGTCCGCGTGGCGTCGCGTGGAACCCAGCCTTCGCCAGGGCATCCCCGAAGGCCGTGTGCCGCACCTGCTCGCCGTCCGCGGTCTCGACGCTGAGCTTGCCGAGATGGCCGTCCCTGATCGCAAGCGCGAGCGCATCTACAGCAGGCTGCAGCAGGTCCGGGTCTTCGGTGAAGCTGAGCACGGTCCGCCCGCCGCGCTCGACGTAGACGATCAGCCGCCCGTCCACGAGCATCACCAGAGCGCCCGCCTTGCGCCCCGGTCGATGACCACCCGCGTTCTCCCGCTCGGGCCACGGCAGCGCCGCACCATAGGGATTCGCCGGATCGGAAGCAGCCAGTACTACGGCCCGCGCCGCCGGCTCCTCCTTACGCCTCCCGGCCGCGGAGTTCGGCGCGCTGGTCGGAAGCTCAGCCATCGCCCGCAAGCGATCCACCGCGCCAGGCAAGGCGAACTGCGCCGCACCGAGCCCCGCCACGAAGTACCCGCGACGGCAGCGTCCAGACTCCTCGAACGCGCTCAGCACCTTGTAGACCGCGGCGAATCCACCCGGCGTCCGCTCGGTGATCACCGAGCCGCGAGTGACGATCCCGTAGCGGTCGAGCAGTGTCTCCGCCGCGGCATGAGCGCGTCTGGTGGCATCCGGGTTCCGCTCAGGCAGCAGAGACCAGCGGCCGCCTGCCGTGGGCGGACCACTCCGCGATGGCATGGCGGGCCGCCCTGGCCGGGTCGGACGACCCGGGCGCGGGCGGGGCGGAGTACGGCGGGTTCGGTGGCTGCCTCGGCCGCCGCCGACCAGGGAGCGCACCGGGGCCAGCGTGTCGTTGGTCAGGTGCCCCGCCCAGACCAGATCCCAGAGGACACCGACCAGCGTCTCGTCATCGACCACGCCGGCACTCGCGCCGACCACGTCGCTCAGTTGCCGGAAGAAGAACGCCCCTCCGCCCGACAGCGCGTCGAGCACAGCCTGGTGGGTCTCACCAAGCTCGAAGGCGGGATCCGGATCGGGCAGCGTCAGATCGCAGTTGTCCGCGAGATGCAACGAGACCCAGCCGTCCGTGCCCGGCAGCGAACCCGAGCCCGCCCAAACCACCTCGCCCGTCGCAGTCAGCTCATCCAACATGGACGGCTGGTACCCGGGGACGCGTGACGGCAACACGATCGACTCCAGGGCCGACGCGGGCACAGCACAACCCGCCAGCTGCTCAACGGCGCCCAGCAGCACGTCGTACCCACGGCCGCGGCTGCTGGTGATTCCCTGCCAGGCAGGCAGGAAGCGCGCCAGCGCGGCGGGATCGACAGGCTCGACCTCCTTGCGGAGCGCAGCGAGGGAACGACGGCGGAGCAGCCGGAGGATCTCCGAGTCGCACCACTCCATCGCGATGCCGCCAGGCAGGAATTCGCCTTCGACCACCCGCCCGGCAGCCGCCAACCGCCGCAGCGCATCCGTCACCACAGCCACGCCGATCCCGAGGTGGGTGGCAAGGTCGATCGCGCGGAATGGGCCATGTGTGCGGGCATAACGAGATACCAGATCGCCCAGCGGATCCGCGACAGATTCGGCGTGAGCCTCGGCGACACCCGGAGGCAGCGGTACTCCGAGGGCGTCGCGCAGCCGGGCGACGTCCTCCACCACGGCCCAGCGGTGCTCGCCCGCGATCCGCACACGGACCACTCGCCGGGCAGCGGCAAGGTCGGTCAACCAGGCCTCGGCGTCCGAGCCGTCCACACAACGCTGCGAAGCCTCGGAGATCGACAGCGGCCCGACCAGCCGTAGTACGTCGAACAGGCCTTCGGCATCGCGGGCTCGACGGTCTTCCGCCAGGCGCTGCAGTTCGGCCTCGGTGCGCAGTACGACCTCTGCGTCGAGGAGTTCGCGCAGCTCGGTCCGGCCCAGCAGCTCCGCCAGCAACCCCTGGTCCAGGGAGAGGGCGGCCGCGCGCTTCTCGGCGAGCGGGGTGTCGCCCTCATACATGAAGGCGCCCACGTAGCCGAACAGCAGAGACTTCGCGAACGGCGAGGCCTCGGGCGTCTCGACCTCGACCACGGAGATCCGGCGCTCGCCGATCCCGGTCAGGAGATCCTTCAGCGCGGTCAGGTCATACACGTCCTGCAGGACTTCCCGCAGCGTCTCGAGCACGATCGGGAACGAGCCGTACTTGCTGGCGACGCTGAGGAGCTGCGCCGACCGCTGACGCTGCTGCCACAGCGGGGATCGCTTGCCCGGATTGCGCCGGGGGAGTAGCAGCGCCCGCGCCGCACACTCACGGAACCGCGCGGCGAACAAGGCCGATCCGCCGACCTCAGCGGTGACCAGATCCTCGATCTCGGCCGGGTCGAACAGCACCAGATCCGCACCCGGCGGTGCCTCGTCGGTCTCCGGCAGGCGCAGCACGATCCCGTCGTCACCGGAGACGGACTGCGCGTCCATCCCGTACCGCTCCCGCAGGCGGGCGGCGATCGCCAGAGCCCAGGGGCCGTGCACCTGACCGCCGTACGGCGAGTGGATGCAGACGCGCCAGTCGCCCAGCTCGTCGCGGAACCGCTCGACCAGGATGGTGATGTCGTCCGGGATCCGGCTGGTGGCCTCGCGCTGCTCGGCGAGATAGGCGACCAGGTTGTTTGCCGCGTACTCGTCCAAGCCGGCGTCGCGTGCGCGTTTGACTGCCTTGGCTTGTGGCAGCGAGGCCATCGTCCGGACGAAGGCGCCGGTGGCAGCGCCCAGCTCGGCCGGACGCCCGACGGCATCGCCCTTCCAGAACGGGAGCCGCCCTGGTTGACCGGGAGCCGGTGAGACCAGCACCCGATCGTGGGTGATGTCCTCGATCCGCCAGCTCGACGCGCCCAGGGTGAAGACGTCGCCGACCCGCGACTCGTAGACCATCTCCTCGTCAAGCTCACCGACGCGGTGGTTGGTGGACTCGCCGACCAGGAAGACGCCGAACAGGCCGCGGTCGGGGATCGTGCCGCCGCTGGTCACCGCCAGGCGCTGAGCCCCCGGCCGGCCGGAGATCTCGCCGCTGACCCGGTCGAACACGATCCGCGGCCGGAGCTCCGCGAACTCGTCCGACGGATAGCGCCCGGACAACATGTCGAGCACCCCGTCGTACGCCGAACGCGGCAACGTGGCGAACGGGGCGCACCGGCGTACGAGGGCATAGAGCTCGTCCACATCGATGGTGTCGAGGGCAACGATCGAGACGATCTGCTGGGCGAGTACGTCGAGTGGGTTGGCCGGGATGTGCAGGCTCTCGATCAGGCCGTCGCGCATCCGCTGGACCACCACGGCCGTGTCGACCAGGTCGCCGCGGAACTTCGGGAACAGCACACCTCGCGAGGTCGCGCCGACCTGGTGCCCGGCGCGGCCGACCCGCTGCAGACCGCTTGCCACGGACGGCGGCGCCTCGACCTGGATCACCAGGTCGACCGCGCCCATGTCGATGCCGAGCTCGAGGCTGCTGGTCGCGACCACGCAGGGCAGTCGCCCGGACTTCAGGTCTGCCTCGATCAGCGCGCGCTGCTCCTTGCTGACCGAGCCGTGGTGGGCCCGGGCGATCAAAGGCGGTGCTGCGAGGGACGCACCCGACTGAGCCATGAGTTGCGCGGGTGAGCCTGCGTCAGGCAACTCCAGCTCCGCCCGCTCGGCAGCGATCTCGTTCAGCCGTGCGGTGAGCCGCTCAGCGAGGCGACGTGAGTTGGAGAAGACGATGGTGGAGCGGTGGGCCGAGATCAGGTCGAAGACATGCTCCTCGACATGCGGCCAGATCGAGGCATGCTTAGGCGGCCCGGCGGCTGGGCCGGAGACCTCGATCTCGGTGTTTGCGAGCTCGGCCATGTCCTCGACCGGCACGACGACACTGAGATCCCACTGCTTGGTGAACTTGGGCTGGACCACCGTGACGGGCCGCTCGCCGCCGAGGAAGCGGGCGACCTCCTCGACCGGCCGGACGGTCGCGGACAGGCCGATCCGCTGCGCCGGCTTGGGCAGCAGCGCATCGAGCCGCTCGAGGGTGAGGGCGAGATGGGCGCCGCGCTTGGTGCCGGCGACCGCGTGCACCTCGTCGACGATCACCGTCTCGACGCCCTTCAGCGACTCGCGGGCTTGCGAGGTGAGCAGCAGGAACAGCGACTCGGGAGTGGTGATCAGTACGTCGGACGGCTTCGTGGCGAAGCGCCTGCGTTCGTTGGCCGGGGTGTCGCCGGAGCGCACCGCGACCTCCACGTCGAGCGGAGCCTCGCCGAGCCGCCGGGCGGTCTCGCGGATTCCGATCAGCGGAGCTCGCAGGTTGCGCTCGACATCGACCGCCAGAGCCTTCAGCGGTGACACGTAAAGCACCCGGCAGCGCAGCTTCGGATCCGTCGGAGGAGGAGTGGTGGCCAGCCGGTCGAGCGCCCAGAGGAAGGCGGCCAGGGTCTTGCCGGAACCGGTCGGGGCGACCACCAGCGCGTCCCGGCCCGCGGTGATGGCGTCCCACGCCTCGAGCTGGGCCGGGGTGGCCGCCTCGAAGACGTCGCCGAACCACGCCCGGGTGGCGGGCGAGAAGCGGCTGAACGCGGTGGGTCTCTGCACGATCCCCATCTTGCCGGGTGCCACCGACAGTTCTCGGAGGGCTGACACCGGACAGAGCATTGTCCCCTGCTTCTGGAATGATCGGAGACATGCTGAACCGCGTGCGTACCGCACTCGTCGTCGTGGCCTGTCTGTTCGCTCTGACCGGCTGCGTGAAGCTGGATGCCGACCTCGAGGTGAACACCGACGAGACCGTCTCGGGCAGCATGACGCTCGGGATCGACAAGCAACTGGTCCAGACCAGTGGGCAGTCGCTGGACAAGATCCGGCAGCAGGTCGAGGACGGGATCAAGGGGTCGGACACCGAGGGTGTCACCTGCAAAGCCTTCGAGGACGACAAGTACGTCGGTTCCGAGTGCACCTTCGACAAGGTGCCGTTCAGCAAGATGGGCAGCTCGACCGGCGACGGCGTGAGCTTCCGCAAGGACGGCGACAAGTTCATGGTCAGCGTCAAGGACATGAACCTGGGCAGCATGCCGACCGGCAGCCAGCCGGTGATCAACTTCAAGATCACCATGCCGGGCAAGATCCTGGAGCACGACCCGGGCGCCCAGGTGAGCGGCCGCACCGCGACGTACGACAGCGTGGAGAAGCTGGGCAACGTCTCCCTGACGTCGAACTCGAGCGCCGGTTTCCCGCTCTGGGCCATCATCCTGATCATCGTGCTGGTGGCGTTGGCCGCCGCTGCTGTGGCGTACTTCGTACTCCGCGGCCGCCGGAACGCTGCCCAGGCGCAATACCCAGGTCAGTACGGGCAGTACCCGGGCCAGCCGCAGCCGGGCCAGTGGGGACCCCAGTACGGCGGCCAGCCGGGCCAGCCTGGTCCGTACGGGCAGCAGGGGCCGTATGGCCAGCAGCCGGGTGGATACGGTGAGCAGGGGCCGTACGGGCCGCCACAGCAGTACGGGCAGCCGGGGCCGGGGCAGTACCCTGGGCAACCTCAGCAGGGTCCGCCGCAGCAGGGTCAGCCGGGCCAGTGGGGTCCGCAACCGCAGCAGGGACCGCCGCAAGGGCCGCCTCAGGGTGGACAGCCTGGGCAGGGTCAGGGCGGCGGTTGGGGTCAGCCCCAGCAAGGCCCGCCACACCAGCAGCCTCCGCACCAGGGACCGCCTCCGCAGGGCGGACAGCCGCCGCAGCAGGGGCAGCCTGGGCAGGGACCGGGCGGGCAGGGTCAGAGTGGGCAGGCTCAGGGTGGTTGGGGTCAGCCGCCGCACGGCGGGCAGCAAAGTGGACAGCAGGGCGGCTGGAACCAGCCGCCGGACGATGACGGGCAGGCATGAGACTGACGGAATTCTGGGACCGGATGGACCACCATCTCGGTCCTGCCTACTCGCGGACCTGGGCCGAGACCCAGGTGGTGAGTGAGCTCGGCGGCCGCACGGTCGCCGAGGCATTGGCCCAGGGCGAGCACGCCAAAACAGTCTGGCGCGCCGTCTGGGCCCACCTCCAACTCCCCGCCAGCGAGCGCTGAACCAGTAGATCAGCCACCGGCGAGCGAGGGCTCGGGCTCTTCTTCGGGAAGTTCCTCGCCCGGCTTCGGGTCGCGCTTCTGGGCCAGCTTGCTCGGCCACCACATGTGCCGGCCGATGTCGAGGGTGAGCGCCGTCACCAGTACCGACCGGACCACGATCGTGTCCAGCAGGACACCGAGCGCGACCGCGAAACCGATCTCCGCGAAGGCCACCACGGGCATCGTCGCCAGCACCGCGAACGTGCCCGCCAGCACCAGCCCGGCCGAAGTGATCACGCCACCGGTCGCGGCGACGCCGATCAGCGCGCCGCGACGGGTTCCGTACACCTTCGACTCCTCGTGCACCCGGGTCATCAGGAAGATGTTGTAGTCGATGCCCAGGGCAACCAGGAAGACGAAGACGAACAACGGCAGCGAGGGATCGGCGCCTCCGAACCCGAGCACGTGGGTGAACACCAACGCGCTGAGGCCCAGGGCGGCTCCGAAGGACAGCACGACCGTAGCCACCAGCAGGACTGGGGCCAGCAGGGATCGCAGCAGCAGCGCGAGGATCAGCAGCACCACGCCCAGCACGGTCGGGATGATCACCTTGTTGTCGTGGTTCGACGCGCGTTGCGTGTCCAGCAGGATCGCGGCTCCGCCACCGGCGAGCGCATCGGCTCCGTCAACCGCGTGTACGGCGGCTCGCACCCGGTCGACGGTGTCCTTGGCCGCCTGAGTGTCGACGGCATCCGTCATCGTGCCCTCGAGGTAAGCCAGGTCGCCGGCGGTTCGCGGCTCGGCCACCGAGGCGATTCCCGCCGTCGACTCCATCGCCGTACGGACTTCCGCGGCCTTGTCGGCGTTGCTCACCACGACCAGCGGATTGCCTGCGCCGGCCGGGAAGTGTTCCGCCACGACCTTCTCACCGACCACCGAGTCCGGAGTACCGGTGAAGGACTCCTCGTTCGTGAGCCCGTTGGCGTCGAGAGTGAGCATGCCGAGAGACGCGGCGCCAAGCGCCAGCGAGGTGACGACCCAGGTGAGCCGTGGCCTTATTGCGATCCGCCGCCCGATCCTGCCCCACACGCTCGTCTCGGTGTGGTCGTCGGATCCATAGGTCGGCCGCAGCGGCCAGAACACCCAGCGGCCGGAGATGACGAGCAGAGCGGGCAACAGCGTCAGCATGGCCAGCAAGGCGACCACGATGCCGACAGCAGCGACCGGTCCGAGGCCACGGGTCGAGTTCATGGAAGCCAGCAGCAGACAAAGCATGCCGGCCACGACTGTCGAGCCTGAGGCGATGATGGCCGGCCCCGAGCGGTGCAAGGCGAACGCCATCGCCTCATGCCGATCCTCATGCCGCCGCAGTTCTTCTCGATAGCGAGCCACCAGCAGCAGGGCATAGTCCGTCCCCGCGCCGAACACGAGCACTGTGAGGATGCCTGCGCTCTGTGCGTTGACGGTGAGGTCTGCCTTGGTCGCCAGCAGGTAGACCACCGCTTGCGCGGCGAACAGGGCGACACCGGCGGAGATCAGCGGCAGGAGCCAGAGCACCGGGCTGCGGTAGGTGAGCAGCAGGATGATGATCACCACGGCCGCAGCGGAGTACAGGAGCTTGCCGTCGATGCCGGCGAAGGCCTCCTGCGAGTCCGCGGCGAATCCACCAGGTCCGGTCAAGTGGAACGACAGTCCGTCGGGTCGCTCGGCCGCGATCCGTCGGATGTCGTCGGCTCTCTCACCGATCGTTTCCCAGCCGCCTGAGCCGGCGTTGATCGGCACGAGTACCTGCAGGGCCTTCTTGTCCTCGGACGGAATCGGCCCGATCACCTTGCGGTCGACGTCCTGCAGCTGGCCGAACTGGGCGACCTGAGCCTCCACCGCCTGCTGGTCGGCCGGGGTGATCCCGCTGTCCCGCACGTACACGAGGACGGCCGGGATCTCGTCCGGCGAGGAGAACTGCGCCGAGGCCTTCAGGACCTCGGTCGACTCGGCATTGCCGGGCAACCAGGACACAGCATCGTTCTCCTGAGCACCGGTGAGCTTGCTTGCCGGGCCGAAGGACACCGCGATCGCGACGATCCATAGCGCGAGCACGATCCACTTCGACACCTTGCCGCAAGGCAACGCCGCGAGCCGTCCTGATCCAGCCATTCCGTATCACGCCCCCTAGGGGAGCGGCCCGCCCGTCGTACGCCGGTCGTCCTCGACGCACCCCCCTGGTCAAGCCTGGTGTGTACCACGGCACGCGTCAACGAGCCCCGAGTAGTACTGCGATTACCGTCCGCGCGTGGTCGCCTGGGGACTGGAGGTCAGCTTCAGACGGTCCAACCGGTGCGTTCGGCCCATTCCTCGGCCGGCAGGTAGATCAGGTCGCACACGGGATCCTTCAGGTCGGCGTACTCGCCCACCGACTCCAACGGGAGACTCGCCGCCCGCTTCTTGAACTCCCCGTACGCCGCCGCGGTGTCCGGGTGGGCTCGCAGATAGTCCCGGAACAGCAGGGCGTACCGCTGGTTGGCGCGGCCCGCTACTCGCAGGTGCAGGTTCACCCGGCGGCGGTACATGGGCTCGATCACCAGCCGCTTGACCCACTGGAGCTCGTCCTTCGGCAGGCCCGGCACGGGGTGATCGCGGCGCGGCGGGCGCACCTCCCAGTCGGCGGCGACCAGCAGTTCCACCGCGTCGTCCAGGTCGGTCTCGCTGACGACGGTCGCCTGGATGTCGAGGACGTCCTTGGCCGCCAGTCCCGGTACCGCGGTCGAGCCGATGTGGTCGATGCGCAGCGCGGTGTCCCCGAGGATGTTGTGGATCACCTGCGCCGTCTTGTCGTACTGCGCGGCCCAGGTGGCATCTGGTCTGACGATGGCGATCGCGCTCATGGGTAGATCATCGCAGCGCGCGTGGACCTCAGACAGGCCTTATCCGGAACGAGCCGCTGTTGAGGAGGTCCGCGGCGGCGTACGCGGCGTTCCGGATGCCCTTGCGCTCGTCGAAGAAGCCGCCGACCACTCCGATCGCCGGGAGCTTGCCGAACATCCTGGCGCCGATGCTGCCGCGCGGGCGGTCCTCGAAGACGTCCCCGAGCCCGCCGAACAGCTTGCTGATCCGCCAGACCAGCCGGACGCCCATGCGCAGCCCCACCTCCTCGGACTCCTCACCCAGGCCCAGTTGCTGCGCGACATCCTTGCCCGCGGTGGTCGGGTCGTCGTACTTGAGCACCTCGTCAGGGGTGATCGGCCGGGACGTCAGCACCCGGGCGATCACCGCGGTGCGGTCCGCATGCGCCTCCACGCCGTACTCGCGGCAGACGGCCCCGACCACCATGGCCTGTACTGCGGCGCCGAGGGTGTCCTTGACCGGCAGGGCATCCGCGGCGGCTCCGCTGAGCCGGGGGAGGCCCGCGACCAACGCGGCGAACCCGCCTAGCCGCTCCACCCACCAGCCGCAACGCTCGGCCAGTGGCAGGGTCGGCCACTCGGTATGACCGGGGACCCGCATCCGCAGCAGCCCGTCGATGGCCAGGATCAGGCCCTTCTCGGCCAGGTTCGGCTGCTCCTGGGCGGAGTACTCGGTGAGGATGCTGCGGATGCCGAACGGGTCCGGGGTGCGGAGTGAGTCGAGCACCGAGTCGATGCCGAACTCGACCCTGCTGAGGGTGAGGATGACGGCGGAGTCGGGGACGTCGGGGCGGTCGGTCACGAGCGCCAGAGTAGGCAGTCGACGGTCCAGCCTGGGTGTCCGGGCCAGGTTCCGGCGTGTCAGTTGCGGTTCGAACACGTGTTCGGGTTAGTTTGTCTCGTACGAGTTCGTCGGATCGGCCGAGTTGTCCACAGATTCAGCGCGGCACCCAAAACTGTCCGACGTAACCCATACCGTCTCTGGCGACAAAGAATTCCTCCGGGCAGCTGGGACAGCGGCCCCGATAGTAGATGGGTTAGGTGGCAGTCACATGGCTGGTGCAGCGGCGAGTGCGGAGCGCAAGGCCGGCGATCGCGAGAAGGCTCTGGCGACCGCGCTGACGCAGATCGAGCGGCAATGCGGCAAGGGGTCGGTGATGCGGCTGGGCGAGCAGGGCCGGGCGCCGATCGAGGTCATCCCGACCGGTTCGATCGCGCTCGACATCGCGCTCGGGATCGGTGGGCTGCCGCGTGGCCGGGTGGTGGAGATCTACGGCCCGGAGTCCTCCGGTAAGACGACGGTGGCGCTGCACGCGGTCGCGAACGCGCAGCGGGCCGGCGGTATCGCGGCGTTCATCGACGCGGAGCACGCGCTCGACCCGGACTACGCGCAGAAGCTCGGTGTCGACACCGACGCCCTGCTGGTCTCGCAGCCGGACTCCGGTGAGCAGGCGCTGGAGATCGCCGACATGCTGATCCGCTCCGGCGCGATCGACATCGTCGTGATCGACTCGGTGGCCGCGCTGGTGCCCCGGGCCGAGATCGAGGGCGAGATGGGTGACAGCCACGTCGGTCTGCAGGCCCGGCTGATGAGCCAGGCGCTGCGCAAGATGACCGGTGCGGTCAGCGGTACCAACACCACCGCGATCTTCATCAACCAGCTGCGCGAGAAGATCGGCGTCATGTTCGGCTCCCCGGAGACGACGACCGGTGGTAAGGCGCTGAAGTTCTACGCCTCGGTGCGGCTGGACGTGCGCCGGATCGAGTCGCTCAAGGACGGCACCGACTTCGTCGGCAACCGGACCCGGGTCAAGGTCGTGAAGAACAAGGTCGCTCCGCCGTTCAAGCAGGCCGAGTTCGACATCATCTACGGCCAGGGCATCAGCCGTGAGGGCAGCCTGCTGGACCTCGGCGTGGAGCAGGGCTTCGTCCGCAAGGCCGGCGCCTGGTTCACCTACGAGAGCGACCAGCTCGGTCAGGGCCGGGAGAACGCGCGGAACTTCCTGCGCGACAACCCGGATCTGGCCAACGAGCTGGAGAAGAAGATCAAGGAGAAGATGGGCATCGGCGCGGCGGTGGACCAGCCGGCCGAGGCTGCAGTGGCCGAGGTCGATGTCGACTTCTGAGAGCACCCGTCCGGGCCCGCGCCGGCGTCGCCGGTTCGGGTCCGGGCAACCCTCCACACCGGCCGACTCGGAGCTCGACAAGCCGTCGGATCCCGAGTCGGCCGCGCGGACGATCCTGCTCGACAAGCTGACCGCCCAGCCGCGGACCAGGGCTGAGCTGGCCGACATCCTTGCCGAGCGGGAGATCCCGGACGAGGTTGCCGCGGCGGTCCTGGACCGCTTCACCGAGGTCGGCCTGATCAACGACGCCGCCTTCGCCAACGCCTGGGTGGAGTCCCGTCACCGCGGCCGCGGCCTGGGCAAGCGCGCGCTCGCCCAGGAGCTCCGCCGCCGCGGCGTCGACGACGAGCTCGCCCGCGACGCCCTGGACGAGCTCGACCCGGACCAGGAAGAAGCCACCGCTCGGACCCTGGTCCGCCGCAAACTCCGGTCGATGCGCTCCCTCGACCGCCAGGTAGCCATGCGCCGCCTCCTCGGCATGCTCGCCCGCAAGGGCTACCCCGGCGGCCTGGCCATGACCATCGTCAAACAAGAACTAGCCGCCACCGACGAAGAACTCCCCCTCCTCAACGACTCCGGCCTAGAAGTCGAATAACCGCCTCACTCTGTCTCCCCAGCCGTCCGCCAGGCGCCAGGCAACCCCGCACTCGCCGGCCCGGTGCTGCCCAGCCAGCAACCTGCACTCCTGGTCTGTGGCAACGGCCCACGCTGAGCTCGGCCAGCGTCCGCGACCATCCGGGAGCAGCGGTGGATGGGGCGTGGGCGGCTGGGCGCGGGCAGGCTGACGGGGGTGCGGAGCGGGGGAATTGGAGGGGGTTGGGGTGGTGAATTGGGGGTGCGGGGGAGTACGGGTGGGGAGGGAGTCGGGGGTGTGGGCGGCGAGGGACGTTGACGGGTGGGGGTTGACGGTGTCTGATCCGAGGTAGGGATCGGGGTTTGTGACTGGTCCGTAGGCTGAGATTTTCGTCCGATCCGCCCCTGACACCTCTCGGAGGGTGCAATGAACGATTTCCAGGAACAGGCGAAGAACTGGCTCCGGAACGTCGTCAAGCAAAACCCGGACAAGATCAAAGCGGGCGTGGATAAGGCCGGTGACTTGATCGACAAGCAGACCGGCGGCAAGTACTCGGAGAAGGTCGACACGGTCCAGCAGAAGGTCGGCCAGTACGTCGAGTCGCAGTCGGGCGACGCTTCACAGACTTCCGGTACGACCCAGGACGCCCCTGAGCAACCGTCCGCATCCGAGCAGTCGACCGGGACCACCGCAGAGACCGTGGACCCCGCGACCGGCCCCGACGACGGCGCCCCGGGCGCCGCCACCCAGTCGACGGACTCCACCGCCGACTCCGACACCACTGAGTCCGGTACTTCGGACCCGGCTGACGGTGGGGTGGTCGGTGGTACTCCACCAGATGTGTCGGAGCAGCCGAGCAGTTCGGCGGGCTCAGGCACCGAGGGCGCGGCAACTGGCGGCACAGCCACCGGTACCTCGGACGGTGACCCGTCCGCCGGTACTCCGGGAGGCGGCGGCAACATGTCGACCGGCGAAGGTCTGCCCGAGGTCGCCGACCCATCTGGCGGCGATGTCGAGAGCCCCACCGCACAAGCCGAACGTTCCGGTGGAGACGTCGAACGTTCCGGTGGAGACGTTGAGCGTTCCGGTGGAGACGTGGAGGGGACCGGCGGAGCTGGCGAGCGTTCGGGCGGCGACGTCGAGCGGACTGGCGAGGACGTCGACCGGTCCGGCGGAGATGTCGAAGGCGAAGGTGGCGGCGGCCTCCCTGGCCCCCGCAGTTGATCTGACCACAGCGGTGCCTGGCCAACGTTCTTGGCCAGGCACCGCTTTGTCATGCCCTGCCCGCCGCCACGGCGCGCCCCCGCGCTGATGCACGCGCGCTGACGCGCAACCTCGCCTCCTCGGGGCGCGACGGGCGGGTGGGGGAGTGCCGGGGGCGGTGGGGTGATGGCGCTGCGGGGTAGATGGGGAGTGCCGGGGTGGGTAGAGGTGGGGGAGTGCGGGGGGTGAGTGGGGGTTTACGGGGTGGAGTGAGGTTGGGGGGTGGTGGGTGGGTGTCCGTGTTGACGGGGTGGTGGGGCGCGCCTAGCCTCGGAATCAGTAAGGGATCACTCCACCTGACGGTGGCGGATATAGCACCGGCGGGCCGGTTGATCACCGGCTGATACGGGCCGGACGATGACGCGAGACCAACGCTCGACCGAGCTTAAAGAAACGGACGACGGCGACCTTCATCGCCGTCGGATGGGACGGAACCGCCGCGGCGGACGGGCCAGTCGCAGTCGACAGGTCACGCCGGCGCGAACGGGACCGTGATAGCGAAGGATCCGCTGTGCGGGCGGGACTGTCCTGACGGACGGAACCATCCCAGGACGGAACCATCCGGGACGAACAGTCCAGGGTGGGACTGGACAGGGTGGGACGGGACAGGACCGGCCACCACGGATCAGGCACCTCCGAACCTGGTGGTGCGTTTCGCCGTACCGTCATCCGGCCGTCTGTCCACCGCTCAGTGGCGCATCCCTTCCACGTTGACAAAGTCACGCCCCGCGGGCGCGACTCGAAGAGGGGAGACGCCGATGTCACTCGCGGCCCTGCCGACGGCGGCATCAGTCGGGCTCGTCCTGATCGGGTTGCTGATCGTCGGCCTGCTTGCCTGGATCGGCTTCACGCTGTCCCGCCGCAAGGTCGCCGATGCGACCGCGGCCGCGACCGCCGCCGAGGCGAACGCGAAGCTCGAGGCAGCCACCATCACTTCCGGCGCCAAGTCCGCCGCCGAGCTCGTCCGCCGCCAGGCCGAGGAAGAGGCCGCCGTACTGCGGGTCCGGGCCGAGGCGGCCGAGCAGCGCGCTGAGGAGATCCGGCGTGGCGCCGAGGACCGCGCGTCCGAGGTACGGCGGGAGGCCGAGCTTCGGGCGTCCGACGTACGGCGCGAGGCCGAGTCCGAGGCCCAGTCGATCCGCGACGACCTGCGCGAGCAGCGGCTCGAGATGGAGCGGCGCGAACACCGGCTGACCGAGCGCGAGGAGCGCCTCGACGAGCAGCACCGGAGCATCGAGGAACGCCAGACCGGGCTGACCGCCCAGCTGGCCGAGCTGGATCGCCGCAAGGCCGAGATCCGCGACCTCGAGGAGGAGCGCCGGCGGATCCTCGAGGGCGTCGCGAACCTCACCACCGAGCAGGCGAGGGCCGAGCTGGTCGCCGCCATCGAGGCGGAGGCGAAGCGGCACGCGCACACGATCGTCCGCGACATCGAACGACAGGCGCAGGACGAGGGTGAGATCAAGGCCCGCAAGATCATCACCGGCGCGGTGCAGCGGCTGGCGTCCGAGCAGACCAGCGAGTCCGTCGTCTCCGTGGTGCACCTGCCGAGCGACGACATGAAGGGCCGGATCATCGGTCGCGAGGGGCGCAACATCCGGTCCTTCGAGCAGACCACCGGCGTCAACCTGATCATCGACGACACCCCGGAAGCGGTGCTGCTGTCCTGCTTCGACCCGGTACGGCGGGAGACCGCGCGGCTGACGCTGGACTCGCTGGTGCTCGACGGGCGGATCCACCCGAGCCGGATCGAGGAGATCTACGAACGCAGCAAGGGCGAGGTGGCCGAGCTGTGCGAGCGGGCCGCCGAGGACGCGATGGCGGACGTGGGGATCACGGATCTCCACCCGGAGCTGATCCGGACGATGGGCCTGCTGCGGTACCGGACGTCGTACGGGCAGAACGTGTTGAAGCACCTGATCGAGTCGGCGCACATCGCGGGGATGATGGCGGCCGAGCTCGGGCTGGACGTCAAGCGGTGCAAGCGTGGGGCGTTCCTGCATGACATCGGGAAGGCGCTCACGCACGAGTCCGAGGGCAGCCACGCGATCGTCGGGGCGGATCTGGCCCGCAAGTACGGCGAGGACGACGACGTCGTGCACTGCATCGAGGCGCACCACAACGAGGTCGAGGTGCGCACGGTCGAAGCGGTACTGACGCAGGCGGCTGATGCCGTCAGCGGCGGCCGGCCGGGGGCGCGGCGCGAGTCGCTGGAGGCATACGTGCAGCGGCTCGAGCGGCTCGAGGAGATCGCGATGCACCACGACGGAGTGGAGAAGGTGTTCGCGATGCAGGCCGGGCGGGAGATCCGGGTGATGGTGATGCCGGATGCGGTGGATGACATCGCTGCTCAGGTGATGGCTCGGGATATCGCCAAGCAGGTCGAGGAGGAGCTGACCTACCCGGGGCAGATCCGCGTCACTGTCGTGCGGGAGTCTCGCGCCACCGAGGTTGCCAAGTAGTTCTAGGTGGGGTCGGTGTATTTGGCTCGCCAGGGTGGCGGGTCAAAAGGGGTGGCGTAGAGGCGGGTTTCTTTGGCGATGCGGCCGTCGGTGAACTCGACGATGTTGGCGACGTAGTAGATGTCGCCGCTGTAGTCGGAGCGGCCCATCACCACGAAGTGGTCGCCGGAGCCGATGATGCGCTGGATCTGGATCGAGGGCGGGCTGGGGTACTCCTGCTGCATCGCCCGCATCGTGTCCCGGCCGACGATGCGTTCGCCGGACTGCGGCATCTCCAGGACGTAGTCCTCCGCGCGCATCTCGTGTTCGGCCTCGGCGGACAGCGCCAACTGCCCGTCCATCGGCCAGAGCCGTTCCAGCAACTCCCTGTTCCGATCCGTCATCACGCCCGCCCCTTCGTGGTCTGTACCGCCACTGTCGCCCGGACTCTTCAGCCAGCCTTAAACCAGCTCACCCGCGCCGTAAATGGTCCGGCCCGAGGCGGCTTCAGCGGTTACGTTCGGTGGATGGACGACATCAGACCGGCCACCAGTGCAGACGTGGACCAGCTGATCGAGGCAGAGCAGCATCCGGCCGCTCGCGAACACCTCCGGGAACGCTGGGCACAGCAAGTCCGCGGTGAAGCCCTCTTCCTCCTCGCACGCCGAGACGGCGCCGTCGTCGGACACACCATGCTGCTGCGCGAGTCGAAGTACCCGGCGGTCCAGGCGAAGTACGAGCCGGCCGAGATCAACGCTCTGCACGCCTACGTGCAAGGCCAAGGCATCGGTACTGCGATCGTCGCCGCAGCTGAGGGCATCGCCGCGGAGTGGGGCCGCGCGTACGTCGGCCTGGCCGTCGGGCTGGACAATCCCGGCGCACGCAGGTTGTACGAACGCCTGGGCTATGAGCAGTGGACCAACGGCCAGGTGCTGGACGAGTGGACCGAGAAGGACGCGGACGGCAACATCGTCCGCAGCCACCGAGACCCCTGCGACTACCTGCTCAAACCGCTGACATCGATCAGCATCAGCGGCCAGGTGTGACCAAGCCCGTCTCATAGGCGAGGACGACCGCCTGGACGCGATTGCGGAGATCGAGCTTGGCCAGGATGTGGTTGACATGCGTCTTGACGGTGGCCTCGCTGACTACCAGGACCGAGGCGATCTCGTCGTTCGACCGGCCACGCGCGATCTCCGCGAGCACAGCGACTTCCCGCGCCGTCAGGGATGCCAATCCTGGAGGCAAGCCCGTCACCGGGGGTGGTCTGCCGATGTGCTCCTCGATCAGCCGGGTGGTGATGCTGGGCGCCAACAACGCCTCGCCCGCGGCCACGGTCCGGATGCCGGCGGCGAGTACATCAGGTGGCGTCGCCTTCAGCAGGAATCCGGCTGCGCCGGCCCGGAGCGCGTAGTACACGTACTCGTCGAGGTCGTACGTGGTCAGAATCAAGATCTTGGTCCGGCAGCCGAGCCGCACGAGCTCGCGGGTCGCGCCGATTCCGTCGAGAACGGGCATCCGGATGTCCATCAGCACCACGTCCGCATCCGTGCGCCGGACAGCTTCGATCGCCTTCCTCCCATCCGCGGCTTCGGCGACCACGCTGAAACCACGGACCTGCAGCACCAGCGCCAGGCCGGACCGCACCAGGTCCTGGTCGTCCGCGATCACGACGCTGTTCATCGGACGAGCGGCAGGTCGGCGGTCAGCACGAAGCAGCCGTCGTCGCTGCGACCGTGGGTGAGGCGACCACCGAGAACGGCGACTCGCTCGCCCATTCCGAGGAGTCCCAGTCCGCCGCCACTGTCCGCGGGACCCGAGGTCGGGTTCTCGACGCGGATCCGCAGCTCCGTCGCCGTGCGGGTGATCCGCATCGACGCGATCCGGTCGGCGGCGTAGCGGAGTGCGTTGGTCAGCGCTTCCTGGACGATCCGATAGCCCGACACGTCGACGTCGGCCGGAAGTGCAGCGAGCTGACCTTCGACGGTGAGGTCCACCCGCAGCCCGCTCCGGCGGAACCGCTCGACGAGTTCCTGCAGGCGGTCGAGTCCCAGCGGTGCAGCAGGTTCGTCATCGTCGTCGGTGTCCCGAATCAGCCGCAGCAACCTCCCGGTCTCCCCGAGCGCCTCGCGCCCCACGGCAGTGACTTCGTCGATCGCGGCCTCGGCACCCGATACGTCGTTCCGCAGCAGGTCGCGAGCAGCCGCGGCCTGCACCACCATCGCGCTCACCGAGTGGGCCATGACGTCGTGCAGGTCGCGCGCGATCCGGGCCCGCTCGGCCGCTGCCGCGTCCCGCCGTACCAGCTCCTGATGCCTGACGAGGAGCTCGGCCTGTTCGGCCAGCCGCATGTTCCGGGCGTCGAGTGAACGCATCAGCCGGCCGAACGCGTAAGGCGGCAGGACGATAGCCGACACGAACACCAGATCGGAGACGTCCAGCGGTTGATCGAGACGCAGATATCCCCAGGCCAGCGCGGCGACGAACAACACGAGCGGCGTCAGCGCGAGCACGCCACCGACCCGCCGGGCGATCGTGATGGTCGCCAGCGCGAGGATGAGGATCGGCGCGGCGGCCTCATCGACCTCACCCACCGGGATGAGTAGAACGAGACCCGCAAGGGTGCAAGCGGCCAGCGGGAACCGCCCGCGCAGTACCAGCAATGCGCAGGCGGTCCAGTCGATGACCAGCGCCGCGGCCGCGCCCGGCAGATCGAGCGCCAGGAGCTCGACGGTCGCAACGATGCCCAGTGCCGCCGGTACTACGGCCTGCCGCAGCGCCGGCGGGTATCCCCACCTCACGCCTCGATGGTAGATCCGCGCGCGGCGCGGCGGGTCAACCCAAAGATGGAGAAGGCACCGACCCGGGAGCCGACGCCGCGGACGTAGTACTCGATTTACGGTCGCCGCAAATGAGGCGTCCCGAGGAGGCAGAGATGAATCCTGAACAGCGGCAAACCAGTTGGTGGGTCTGGGTGCCCACCGGAGTCGGTGTCGTTCTCGCGCCGTTGCACGCACTGGCACGGTTCGCGACACCGGACGGAAAGGAGGACCTGGAGAGTGGAGTCGTCCAGTGGTGGGCCGAGCCCGCTGCTCGAGCATTGCGGCCGCTGCTCGACTGGTCGGACGCTGACACGGTCTATCGGGCCTACGGCAAGGTGTGGCCAGTCCTGATCGCGGCGACCGCTCTCAGCGCGCTTCAGGTCTGGCGCAGTCGCCATCCACGGCGCTTGGAACGGTGGGGTTGGCGGCTGACACTGCCCGGCCTGGCCCTGATGGTCCTTGGACTCTTCGGGTTCTTCTGGCTCGGATTGGACGTCGCCTATATCGCGGCAGGCATGCCCGGCTTCCTGCTGGCGGTGGTCGGCTCGGTGCTGCTCGGCGTTGCCTTCCTTCGTGACGGGTACAGGCCATGGCTAGCTCCTGCTCTGCTGCTCGGCTGGTTGCCACTTGACATCGCGTTGAGCAGCGTCCTGTCCGCCGGGGCCGGCACAGTGCCAATGATGGCTGCCTGGGCACTGGCCAACTCCAGAGCACGCCGGGGCGAGGCTCGGCGGCCGATCCCGCCGGATGCACTACCGTCCAGCCGCCAGAGTGCGTAGGCATTGGTCAGCGATCCTGGAGGGCATCGCGCGCGATCGAGAGGGTGGCATCCAGTCGCTCCCACTGGGCGGATCCCCAGGTGCGCATGCCCTCGCGGGCTTCCTCAGCGTCGGCCGTGTCAGGGGAACCGTGCAGCAGGCGGACCACTCGCGCCGTGTAGTCCGAGACGTACCGGCGGAGCAGGAAGAACGCGAACAGGTCCACCTCGAGTCGCGTATCCACTGGATAGACGGCGAGCACTCGGCGCAGTACGTGTCCGTCGACAGGCTGCTCGCCGTGGAGCAGCAAAGCGAGGTCGCACTCCGCCGGCGCGAGCATCGCGCTGTCCCAATCGAGTGCGCTGAGGCGTCCGTGCTCGTCGACCAGCAGGTTGTCCCCGGCCAAGTCCGCGTGGCACACCACGAACCGTTGCGGCAATCGGCGTACTGCGGACTGCAACCGCTCCAGCCGTTCCAGCTGATCCATCAGGGCCGCCTGCTCGGAACGAACGATTCGCTCGCCCAGGTGCAGCCGGAGCTCGTCCACGACAACCAGGGAGAAATGTTCGCGGGGGAGCACGACCGAAGGCGTGACCGCGTGGAGCGCCGCCAGAACCCTGCCGAGCTCGTCGAGGACGGCATCGGGCCACTTCGGCCAATTCGCAGGCGTGGTACCCGGCAGGAAAGGGAACAGTGCGACGACTCCGGCCGGCACCGAGCCGGAGAGTTCCCCGGCTCGGGTGGGCACGGGATAGGGGGGCGTGCTCGGAAGCCCGCTTCGTGAAGCTCCCGCACGAACGGCAGCCGAGCCACCGCGCCGGCCGCATCCCGACCACCAGGCCACAACTTGAGGAAGTACTGCTCGTCTCCAGCGTTCACCGAGTAGCCGGCCGAGACCCAGCCCAGGGGAATGAACTGCAACTCCTCGAAGTGCAGCCCATACAACTCACGAACGGCTCGGAGCAGCGCGCCGCGATCGACTCGCGGCTCAGTCAGCACGACGAAGCGGGATCAGCGGAAGGCGGCCTGGCCGGTGAGGGCTTGGCCTATCACCAACTGGTGGACCTCGGACGTGCCTTCGTAGGTGAGGACGGACTCGAGGTTGTTCGCGTGGCGCATCACCGGGTACTCGCCGCTGATGCCGTTCGCGGCCAGGATCGTGCGGCACTCGCGGGCGATCGCGATCGCCTCGCGGACGTTGTTCAGCTTGCCGACGCTGACCTGCTCGGGGCGTAGCGTTCCCTTCTCCTTCAGCCGGCCGAGGTGGACCGCGAGCAGGATGCCCTTGTTCAGCTCGACCGCCATGTCCGCGAACTTCGCCTGGGTCAACTGGTACGCCGAGAGTGGCTTGTCGAAGACCTGCCGCTCGGCCGCATAGTCCAGCGCGGTCTCCAGGCAGTCGCGGGCCGCGCCCATCGCGCCGAAGATGATGCCGAAGCGCGCCTCGTTCAGGCAGCCCAGCGGCCCGGACAGACCACGGGCCTCCGGCAACATCGCCGACGCCGGCAGCCGGACGTCGGCCAGGATCAGCTCCGAGGTCACCGACGCCCGCAGCGACATCTTCCTGGTGATCTCCGGCGCGGAGAACCCAGGCGTGTCAGTCGGTACGGCGAACCCGCGCACACCGTCATCCGTCTTGGCCCAGACGACGGCCACGTCGGCCACGGAGCCGTTGGTGATCCACATTTTCGAGCCGTTCAGCACCCAGTCGTCGCCGTCTCGCCGGGCGTTCGTCCGCATGCCGCCGGGGTTGGACCCGAAGTCCGGCTCGGTCAGCCCGAAGCACCCGATCGCCTCACCCGCGGCCATCCGGGGGAGCCACTCGGTCTTCTGCTCCTCACTGCCGTACTTCCAGATCGCGTACATCGCGAGCGATCCCTGAACGCTGACGAGCGACCGCATCCCGGAATCGGCCGCCTCGATCTCCAGACAGGCCAGGCCGTAGGCGACAGGCCCGAGCCCGGCGCAGCCGTACCCGGTCAGGTGCATCCCGAGCAGCCCGAGGGCGCCAAGCTCCTTCGCCAAGTCTCGTGCGGGGATGGTCGCCGACTCGAACCACTCCGGCAGGTGCGGCCGCAGCCGCTCGTCCGCGAACCGGCGGGCCGTCGCCCTGATGGCGACTTCCTCTTCGGTGAGCAGCGAGTCCACATCCACGAGATCCAGCGAAACGGTCATGAGCTCACGCTATCCGCATCGGATGGGCTTGGGACTGAGGAAGACCTCACACCTGGGGTGCGGTTCTACTTGCGGTACCAGGGCCACCACCAGTGGCGTTTGCGCGGGTGGCGGACGACGACGCTGCTCCAGCGGGCCTCGCCGGTGACGCGGAGGCGGACGCCCCCGGCCTTCGGAGTACCGGCTGTGTTCTTGGAGCTGCTGCCGACCATGTCGATCTGGTCGATGTCGACGCTCCAGCCCTCCGGAACGATCATCAGGACGGAGCTGTGCTTCGGGCGCACCTCGACTTCGATCTCGGGCCAGCGCACGACGGCGTCGGTGAAGTCGAGCTTCACCGACGAGTGCTCGGGGAGGGCGATGATCCGCTCCGGCACGGTCCACGCTCCCTCGCGCTTCTGGGAGCTGTGCTTGGCGCGGATGGTGAGCTCGGCGGCGTCCCCGTGCGCGACCGGGACCAGGTCGGCGGTCGCGGTACGTAGCTCGAGCTGGGTCTTGGCCGAATAGATCTGGGTCAGCCGCTGGTCCATCTCCTCGAAGTCCAGCCGGCCGTCGCTGTGGGCCTCCTGGATCATCGAGGCGGCGTGCTCGCGGTCGCGGTCGGATGCCCGATGGCCGGGCGGGGGCTGTTCCAGACTCATAGAGGCAAAGGTAGCGCCGCACCCTGGTCATCCGCTTGCGCCTGCCGTCTCCGAGAACTGTCCGGAACCTGGAACAATGGCCGCGTGAATCCGCGAACCGTCGTCATCCTCGGCTCGACCGGCTCGGTCGGGACCCAGGCCCTGGAGCTGATCGGGCGCAACCGCGACCGGTTCCGCGTACTTGCCATCTCCGCAGGCGGCGACAACGTCGGCCTCCTGGCCCAGCAGGCGCTGGAGTTCGAGGTCGAGGTCGTCGGCGTCGCCAGGGCCACGGTCGCGCAGGATCTCCAGCTCGCCTTCTACGCGGAGGCGCAGCGCCGCGGTTACGCCCAGGGAGAGTTCCGGATCCCCAAGATCCTCACCGGCCCTGATGCCTCCACCGAGCTGGCCGGGCTGGCCTGTGACGTCGTTCTCAACGGCATCACCGGATCTGTCGGGCTGCAACCGACTCTGGCCGCGCTGGACGCCGGTACGACGCTTGCGCTGGCGAACAAGGAATCCCTCGTCATCGGCGGGCCGCTGGTCGTCAAGCGGGTCAAGCCCGGCCAGATCGTGCCGGTCGACTCCGAGCACTCCGCGATCGCCCAGTGCCTGCGCAGCGGCACAGCCGATGAGGTGCGCCGTCTGCTGGTGACCGCGAGCGGCGGCCCCTTCCGCGGCCGGAGCCGGGCCGAGATGGCCGACGTGACGCCCGAGCAGGCGATGAACCACCCGACCTGGGACATGGGCCCGGTGATCACGATCAACTCCGCCAACCTGGTGAACAAAGGGCTGGAGGTGATCGAGGCCCACCTGCTCTACGGACTCCCGATGGACCGGATCGACGTCGTCGTGCACCCGCAGTCGATCGTGCACTCGATGGTCGAGTTCGTGGACGGTTCGACCGTGGTCCAGGCGTCCCCGCCGGACATGCGGCTGCCGATCGCCCTCGCCCTGGGCTGGCCCGACCGGATTCCGGACGCCGCGCCGGCGTGTGACTGGACCACGGCCGCCAGCTGGGAGTTCGAGCCGCTCGACAACGAGGCGTTCCCCGCGGTCCAGCTGGCCCGAGAGACCGGGGAACGCGGCGGCACTGCGCCCGCGGTACTGAATGCCGCCAACGAGGTCTGTGTGGAGGCGTTCCGGCAGGGGCGGCTGCCGTTCCTGGGGATCGTCGACACTGTGGCCCGGGTTGTGACCGAACACGACGTACCCTCGTACGAGGAGCTGTCCATCGACGATGTACTCGCCGCGGACGCCTGGGCGCGGGCCCGGGCCCGCGAACTGACTGTCACCGCAAACGACTGAGGCCAGGAGACCACCAAGGCATGAGCGCACTCCTCACACTCATCGGCGTCGTGCTGTTCGTCATCGGCATCCTGGCGTCGGTGGCGCTGCATGAGATGGGTCACATGCTGCCCGCGAAGGCGTTCGGCATGAAAGTGACCCAGTTCTTCGTCGGCTTCGGCCGGACGGTGTGGTCCACCAAGCGCGGCGAGACGGAGTACGGGTTCAAGCTGATTCCCGCCGGTGGTTTCGTCCGGATCATCGGGATGATGCCCCCGGCCAAGGGCCAGGATCCGACCAAGGTGCGCAAGGCCAACACCGGCCCGATCCAGTCGCTGGTGGAGAACGCCCGCAGCGCGGAGTACGAGACGATCGATCCGGCGGACGACGGCCGGCTGTTCTACCAGAAGGTGTGGTGGAAGAAGCTGATCGTGATGGCGTCCGGTCCGCTCGTGAACGTCGCGATCGCGTTCGGGCTGTTCGCCGGCCTGTTCATGCTGTACGGCACCGACGTCCCGCAGACCACGGTTGCCACAGTGACGGACTGCGTGATTCCGGCCGATCAGGCGTCCGCGGATCGCAAGTGTCAGCCGGCGGACAAGGAGTCGCCCGCCAAGGCGGCCGGGTTCCAGGTCGGCGACAAGATCGAGTCCTTCAACGGGACCACGATCAGCAGCTGGGACGACCTGACCCCGCTGATCCGGGCGAACACCGACAAGCCCGCCGTCATCGTCGTCGAGCGCAACGGCCAGCAGACCACGCTGCAGACCAACACCATCCTGAACCAGGTAGTTGAGAAGGCAGGCTCCGACAAGATCGTCTCGGTCGGCTTCCTCGGCGTCTCCCCGGAGCAGAAGGTCGAGCGGCAGGACTTCGGCTTCGTCGTCGACAAAATGGGCGAGCTGACCGTGGCCACGGTCAAGGCGCTCGGCAACTTCCCGGAGAAGCTGGTCGGCGTCGCCAAGTCGATCGTCGGCGGCGACCGCGACCAGGACAGCCCGATGAGCGTCGTCGGCGCCAGCCGGGTCGCCGGTGAGGTCGCGTCCAACAACTCGCTGACCGGGGGTGAGCGGATCGCCTTCCTGATCTCGCTGCTCGCCTCGCTGAACCTCTTCCTGGCGCTGTTCAACTTCATCCCGTTGCTGCCGCTGGACGGCGGCCACATGATCGGCGCCATCTGGGAAGGCATCCGGCGTGGGTTCGCCAAGCTGTTCGGCCGGCCCGACCCGGGGTACGTCGACGTCGCCAAGCTGCTGCCGATCGCCTACGTGGCGGCCAGCTTCATCGTGGTGATGGGCGTGCTGCTCGTCATCGCCGACATCGTCAACCCGATCAAGCTCTTCAACGGATAACTCACAACGGTTAAAGGACACATGAGCATCTCCCTGGGCATGCCCGCGCTGCCTCCCCCGACCCTCGCGCCACGCCGCAAGACCCGCCAGATCAAGGTGGGCAAGGTGCTGGTCGGCGGTGACGCGCCGGTGTCCGTGCAGTCGATGACGACCACGCTGACCTCGGACGTGAACACGACGCTGCAGCAGATCGCGGAGCTCACCGCAGCCGGCTGCGACATCGTCCGGGTCGCCTGCCCGTCGCAGGACGACGCGGACGCGCTGCCGGAGATCGCCAGGCACTCGCAGATCCCGGTGATCGCGGACATCCACTTCCAGCCGAAGTACGTGTTCGCCGCGATCGAAGCCGGCTGCGCCGCGGTACGGGTGAACCCGGGCAACATCCGCAAGTTCGACGATCAGATCAAGGAGATCGCGGCCGCCGCGAAGGACCACGGCACCTCGATCCGGATCGGCGTCAACGCCGGCTCGCTGGACCCGCGACTGCTGCAGAAGTACGGCAAGGCGACGCCCGAAGCACTCGTCGAGTCGGCCGTCTGGGAGGCGTCGCTGTTCGAGGAGCACGACTTCCACGACTTCAAGATCTCGGTCAAGCACAACGACCCGGTCGTGATGGTGAAGGCGTACGAACTGCTCTCCGAGCGAGGCGACTGGCCGCTGCACCTCGGTGTCACCGAGGCGGGACCGGCGTTCCAGGGCACGATCAAGTCGTCCGTCGCGTTCGGCGCGCTGCTGTCCAAGGGCATCGGCGACACGATCCGCGTCTCGCTGTCCGCGCCGCCGGTCGAGGAGGTCAAGGTCGGCCTGCAGATCCTGCAGTCGCTGAACCTGCGCGAGCGCAAGCTCGAGATCGTCTCCTGCCCGTCGTGCGGCCGCGCACAGGTCGACGTCTACACGCTGGCCGAGCAGGTCACCGCCGGGCTCGAGGGCATGGAGGTCCCGCTCCGCGTCGCCGTGATGGGCTGTGTCGTGAACGGTCCGGGCGAGGCGCGTGAGGCCGACCTGGGTGTTGCCTCGGGCAACGGCAAGGGCCAGATCTTCGTCAAGGGCGAGGTGATCAAGACGGTCCCCGAGTCCAAGATCGTCGAGACCCTGATCGAAGAGGCCATGCGCATCGCCGAGGAGATGGGCGAGTCCGTCGACGGCGGCGAACCCACCGTCACAGTCAGCTGACTCAGGCCCGGTACCCTCGCCGCGTGACGGAGTACATGGTTGTCAGTGCGATTCGGGCGGAAGCTCGATACGTGCCGGAGGGGATTCCTGTCGTCGTGACGGGGATCGGTAAGACGGCTGCCGCGGTGGCCGTCTCCCGGGCTCTGGCCGAGCGCGATACGACTGACCTGGTGGTGCTGAACGTCGGTACTACGGGCGCGCTGCGCGACGGGATGGCCGGGCTCTACCTCCCGAGCGAGGTGATCAACCACGACATCAACGCGGAAGCGGTCCGGGCGATCGGGCTGGACCCGCAGGAGTCGCTGAAGGTCGACGGGGGCGACGGGACCGTGCTCGCGTCGGGGGACGTGTTCGTAACCGACCCGGTGATCAAGGCGCGGCTGGCGGAGCGGGCGCATCTGGTCGACATGGAGGCGTACGGCGTCGCGTTCGCCTGCCGGGAGTTCGGCGTACCGGTTCGGCTGGTGAAGCATGTGTCGGACTCGGCCGACGAGGCCGCGATGGATTGGCCCGCGTTGGTCGACGCGAGCGCCAAGGTGCTGGGGGAGTGGGTTCGTTCAGAGGTCGGCCAGGTGTGACAGCACCTGGATTTCGCGGTCCAGCCAGCGCATGACGCCGATGCCGCCCGCCCGGACCGCTCGGTTCGCCTCCAACGCCTCCGACACTGTGACCCAGCGCGGTTCCAACTCGAGTTCGGCTTCGTAGCCCTCCAGTTCAGGCTCGCTGGGCTCGCTGTCGGATGTGCAGTAGAAGTAGTGCGAGGTCTGCTTGAACACCTCGTACTCCGGTTCGATCGCGCGCAGGTACTCCGTGGTGATCCCGATGGCCAGGCCGATCTCGACGCCGGGCAGACCGCACTCCTCGAGGAACTCGCGCTGCAACGCCGCGGCGATCGACTCCCGCCCCTCGACACCTCCGCCCGGGAACTTGTAGTCGCCGTGCCGCGACGCCAGCAGGAGCAGGCGGTCGTCGCGGAACAGCACGCCGCGGACCGAGGTCCGTTGCAGCGTGGGCGCGGTCAGGTCGAGGTCCGGGTCATGGACGAAGCTTCCGAGCAGCATCCGGCTATTCTGGCTTGACCTTGACCCTGAGGGCAGGGTTTAGCGTCGGTGTCGAGGAGGCGGAATGCATATCAGCGACCTGGCGGCCGAGGCCGGTGTGACAGTCAAGGCAGTGCGGTACTACGAATCGCAGGGCCTGCTGAAGCCCCACCGGGAAGCGAACGGCTACCGGACCTACAGCGGCGAGGACCTGCTGGTGGTCCGCGAGATCAAGGCGTTGCTGTCGCTCGGACTCACCGCGGAGCAGACCTACCCGTTCATCGAGTGCCTGCGGGCCGGCAACGACCGGGCGGACGTCTGCCCGGCCTCGCTGACGGCCTACCGGACCCGGATCGCCGAGGTGGACCGGCGGATTGACGAACTGACCGATCTGCGGGCCCGGCTGACCGATCTCCTCACCGATGCCGAAAGCTGGAGAACGAGAGTGAGAGAGACACGATGAGCGATCTGCAATCTGTCGACGAGACCAACTTCGACCAGGTGGTGCTGGGCGCGGACAAGCCGGTGCTGGTGGACTTCTGGGCCCAGTGGTGCCCGCCGTGCCACCAGATCGTCCCGGTGCTCGCCCAGATCGCGGAGGAGCGCAAGGACCGGCTCTCCGTGGTGAAGCTGAACTCCGACGAGAACCCGTCCATCTCGGCGCGGTACCGCGTGATGGCACTGCCGACCCTGATGCTGTTCCACCACGGCGAGCTGATCTGGTCCGTTGTCGGCGCCCGCCCGAAGGCCAAGCTCCTCAAGGAGTTGGACGACGCCCTACTCACCGCCGTCTGACCCGAGACCTGCGAGGAAGCTGGGCCGGCAGCCGAGACCGCGCTGCCGGCCCAGCTTCAGCTGTTCTCGCTGAACAGTTCGACCAGTACTCCGTGGGGCCCGGCGACGTAGGCGGAGGTGGTTCCCCAGTCGGTGGTGGTGGGCTCCAGGGCGATCTTGCCGCCGCGGGCGCGGATCGCCTCGATGTCCGCTTGGACGTCGTCGCTGCTGAACTGCAGCAGGGTGCCGCCGAGTGGCGTGACGTCGTCGATCATCGCGCCGCGGTGCAGCGCGATCGTGATGGCGCCGGCCTTCACCTCCGCATAGCCGTCCGCGGCGTCGCCCGACACCTCCAGGCCGAGCACGCGAGAGAAGAAGTCGGCCAGGTCCTGGTTCTTCTCCGCCGTGTCGGAGATCAGGCCGAGGTGGTCGAAGCGCAGTGTCATCGGATCGCTCCTTGCTTGGTAGCTCCCTAGATTGCTAGCATCATAGCCATGACCGAGGAAGCTGCCAAGAAGGCGCAGTTCAACGTCTACCTGCCGCCCGACCTGATTCGAAGGGTCAAGCACAAGGCGATCGACGAAGGCGCGAGCTTGTCTGCCCTCGTCGAGCAGGCCCTGACGAAGTACCTGGACGAGCACGGAGAGGCCGAGGGATGAACGAGATCGTTGTCCGACCACTGCGGTTCAGCGCCGACGTACCGGCGATGCGGGCGTTCCTGGAGACCTTGGGGCTGCGGTCCCGGATCGAGTCGGAGCGCGGCGGCTGGGTCGACATGGTCGCGGGGCGCGGGATGGTCGCGCTGCACGACGCCGCCAGCAGCAGCACCGGCGCCAAGGCGAGGGACACCCGGTTGTCCTTCGAGGCCGATGAGATCGACGAGTTGAAGGGCCGGCTCGAAGCAGCCGGCTATCGGGAGGTCGCCATCTGGGACGAGGCCTATGGGCGGGTCCTCTCGGTCCTCGGGCCTGACGACACCACCCTCTGGATCGACGAACGCAGCAAGGACCTCTACGGCTACAAGCTGCACGACGCCCATCCGGACACGCGCTGGTCGGTGACCCCTCGTCTGGCCGTCCAGGATCAAGCCGCCTGGCAGCGTTTCCTCCAGACCCTTGGCGGCGACAACGCCGAGCTGGTGCGTTACGACCCACCCGCGGCCGAGGTCGGAGTACAGCTCGAGCTCTCCACGTCGGAGCCTTTGGACGAGGTCGTACGGCGGCTCGTGGCGACCGGGTATGAGCCGACGGGGGCGCCCGACGGGTTGTCCGTCGTGGACCCGGACGGGTTGATCGTGCGAGTCCGCGGGTGATCCGAGTACGCCGCGCCTGGCCGGGCGACGCCGACGCCGTACGGGAGGTCGGTCTCAAGACCTGGCCGGTCGCGTACGAAGGCCTGGCGTCGCCCGAGTTCATCGTCGACGGGCTGGCCGCCTGGTGGTCCCCGGAGGCGGTAGACCGGGGCATCCGCCAAGGCATCACCCTGATCGCCCTCGACGACGAAAAGGTCGTGGGGATGGTCGCGCTCGGGCAGGAGGAGGGCTTCTGGGTGATGTGGAAGCTGTACGTGCTGCCGCAGTATCAAGGCAAGGGCGTCGGCAAGGCGTTGCTGGACGGGGCGATCGCGGCTCTCCCGGCAGGGACCGAGCAACTCCTGCTGGACGTGCTGATCACCAATGAGCCGGCGATCGGCTTCTACCGCAAGCATGGCTTCGGAGCGCCCCGGACGACACCGGCCAGGGACCTGGGCGACGAGTTGATGTGGATGAGCCTTGACCTCCAGTCCCCTTGAGGCCGCAGGATGACCTCCGTGAGCGACAGATTGCGCGACGACCCGGACTTCCGCCGGTACTGGCTGGCTCGGGCCCTCTCCATCACCGGTTCGATGGTGACGGCTGTCGCCTTGCCCGTGCTGGTCTACCGGCTGAGCGGTTCGCCCTTCCTCACCGCGTTGGTCACCGCGCTGGAGGCAGCGCCGTACCTGCTGACCGGGCTGTTCGCGGGCGCGCTGTCGGATCGCTGGAACCGCCGGCGGGTGATGGTGTCGGCGGACCTGATCAACGCGGTCGTGATCGGCTCCATCCCATTGGCGCACTGGCTCGGCATCCTGACCGTGCCGCAGGTGCTGGTGGTCGGGTTCGTCGTGCAGATGGTCTACACGTTCTTCGACGGCGCGAACTTCGGCGCGCTGCCCGTCCTGGTCGGGCGGGCTCGCGTCGCCCAGGCGAACGCGGCGGTGTGGACCGCGTCGAGCCTGATCGAGTTGTTCGTACCGCCGCTGGCCGGGCTCGTGCTCGCAGTACTCAACCCGGCCACCTTGCTCGCGCTCGACGCCCTGAGCTTCGTCGCGTCGGCGAGCGCAGTACGGGGGATCGTGCGGGCGATGTCCGAGCAGCGGGAGGGGCAGGCGCCGCTGCGGCCGGGAGTGGTGTTCAGGGACATCGCCGAGGGGCTTCGGTTCCTTGTCCGGAATCCGGGTGTCCGGACGATGACGATCGTGGGGAGCCTGCAGTCTTTCGCCGGCGGCGGATTCGTCGCGTTGATGGTGGTTTGGTTGGACCGGGCGCTGCACGTCGGTACTTCGGGGCTGCGGTTCGGGTTGGTCTGGGGCGCGTGGGGGATCGGGGGACTGGCGGCCGCGGTCGGGCTGCCCCGGCTGCTGAAGCGGCTGCCGCCGGCCGCGATCACGCTGTACGCGATCCCGGTCTCCGCGGTGCTCGGGATCGTCACCCCGCTGATGCCGACCTGGCCATTGGCCGCGATTGCGTTGCTGGCGTGGGGTTCGGCATACGTGCTGGTGATCGTCAACGCGATCTCGTACCGCCAGCAGGTGACGCCGGAGCAGTTGCTCGGCCGGGTGAACACAGCCGGGCGGATGCTGTCCTGGGGAGTGGGCTGGACGCTGGGGTCAATCCTTGGCGGTGTGCTCGGCAGTCAGCTCGGCGTACGGCCTGCCATGGTCGCGATGGGGCTGCTCGGCTTCCTCGCGGTCCTGGTCGCCTGGACCTCTCCGTTGCGGGCAATTGCGGCGGCGCACGACCCATTACAGGCCTCCGAGGGCGGGATCAGCTAGGTTCTGCCCCGTGGGCGTACGGGTACTGGGTCCTCGCGACCTGTCAGCAGCGAGGGCCGTCATCGCCCGTGATCCGATCGTCAACGTCTTCGTGGACAGCCTGGTGCAGGCTTCCGGGCTCGACCCGCGCCGCGGCGCGGAGGTCTGGGGGTACGTCGAGAAGGGCGAGCTGGAGGCCCTCTGCCATGCCGGCGGGAACATGGTTCCGGTCGGCGCCGGGGAGGCCGCCCTGCGCGCCTTCGCGGCGTATGCGCTTCGCCGGGGCCGGAACTGCTTTCAGATCCTCGGACCGGCGCGTGCCGTCGAGCAACTATGGGCGGCGCTCGAACCGCAGTGGGGTCCGGCCCGCGAGGTCCGTGACGACCAGCCGTTCATGGTGATCGACACCGGGCCCGCGATCGCGCCCGATCCGCTGGTGCGCGCGGTCGAGCCCGTCGAGCTGTCCATCCTCTATCCGGCCTGCGTGGCGATGTACACCGAGGAGGTCGGTGTCCCGCCGCAGACCGGTCCCGACGGGACGTTCTACCGGTCGCGGGTGGCCGAGCTGATCCGGGCCGGCCGGGCGTTCGCGCGGATCGATGACGGCAAGGTCGTGTTCAAGGCGGAGATCGGTTCGGTCGGGTCCGGCGTCTGCCAGATCCAGGGTGTGTGGGTGGATCCGTCGCGCCGCGGCGAGGGTCTGGCCGCGCCGGGAATGGCCGCGGTGGTCGAGCTCGCGCGGCGGATCTCCCCGGTGGTGACGCTGTACGTGAACGCCTTCAACATCCCGGCCCGGTCGGCGTACGAGCGGGTCGGGTTCCGGACGATCGAGACGTTCGCGACGATCCTGTTCTGAGGCTGAGCGCTCACTGTGATGGCGCGGTGACCGCTGGTGAGGTTGGCTGATCCCGCAGCGCCGCCCCGCCCAGCCGAAGACCGCACTGGTTGCCCTGGGCAAGGAGATCGGTGCGCTCAATGGTTTTCCTGTGTCGACTGGTGACGGCGGTGTCGGCTACTTCGCCCCCGGCGCGACGGACGACTGGCTCTACGGCAGCCGCGGCGTCCCCTCCTACACCTTCGAAATAGGCCCCGACTCAGGCCCCCTGCGCCGGCTTCTTCCCCGCCTACACCTGCATGACCTCAACCTTCTGGCCCAACAAAAGCCAGCCCTCCGCTACGCCGCGCAAGCCGCCGCCACCCCCTACGGCCCCTTCCCCAATCACCCACCGATCCCACCGACCGTGGCACCCAGCCGCCCGCGCATCGCAGTACTGATCAGTAACAACTTGAGCTAAAGTCCACCTCATGACGGAACGAAGCGGGAGCACCACCGGCCTGGCAGCGCTCTTCGCCGTCATGGGCGTACTGCATTTCGTGAAGCCCAAACCCTTCGAACGCATCGTCCCGCACCAACTCCCGCGCAAGAAGGACCTCGTCTACGCCTCCGGCGTCGCCGAACTCGCCTGCGCCGCCGGCCTCCTCCACCCCCGCACCCGCCGCGCCGCCGGCCTCGCCAGCGCCGCCCTGCTCACGGCGGTCTTCCCCGCGAACTGCCAGATGGCCATCGACCTGAACCGCAAGGGATCGACCCGCGCGAAGACGATCGCGTTCGCCCGCCTGCCGCTCCAGATCCCGCTCATCCGCGCCGCCCTGAAGGCCTCCCCCGAGACCTCTCGCGCCTGATCCGCGTCTGATCCGCGCCTGATACCGGCGCCGACCCTGTGGAAATGTGGTGAGAGCACTGGTCGCGGCCGGATATCCTCTTTGCCGTCAGTAGTTCCATTCACACCTGTCCTGCTTGGAGACTCCCGTGATTCTGCGCATGTCGTCGCTGTTCCTTCGCACCCTTCGCGAGGACCCGGCGGACGCGGAGGTCCCGAGCCACCGACTGCTCGTCCGCGCCGGCTACATCCGCCGCAACGCGCCCGGCATCTACACCTGGCTGCCGCTGGGCCTGATGGTGCTGCGCAACGTGGAGCGGATCGTCCGGGAGGAGATGAACGCGATCGGCGCGCAGGAACTGCTCTTCCCGGCGCTGCTGCCCCGCGAGCCCTACGAGGCCACCGGCCGCTGGACGGAGTACGGGCCGAACATCTTCCGGCTGAAGGACCGCAAGGGCGCGGACATGCTGCTCGGCCCGACGCACGAGGAGATGTTCACCCTCGTCGTGAAGGACCTGTACTCGTCGTACAAGGATCTGCCGCTGTCGATCTACCAGATCCAGAACAAGTACCGCGACGAGGCGCGGCCGCGGGCCGGCGTACTGCGCGGGCGCGAGTTCGTGATGAAGGACTCGTACTCGTTCGACGTCGACCAGGAGGGCCTGCAGGCGTCGTACGAGCTGCACCGCAAGGCCTACATCAACATCTTCGACCGGCTCGGCTTCGACTACGTGATCGTGCAGGCTATGTCGGGTGCGATGGGCGGCTCGGCGTCGGAGGAGTTCCTCGCGATCGCGGAGAACGGCGAGGACACCTTTGTGCGCTCGCCGGGCGGTTACGCGGCGAACGTCGAGGCCGTCGTGGTCCCGCAGGCGGCGAAGGCGGACGCGTCGGACGTTCCCGCCGCCGAGGTGGTCGACACCCCGGACACGCCGACCATCGACACCCTGGTGGACGCGCTGAACGCGAAGCACACCCGCGCGGACGGCCGGGAGTGGACCGCCACGGACACGTTGAAGAACGTGCTCGTGATGCTGGTGAACCCGGACGGGACGCGCGAGCCGCTGGCGATCGGCGTACCAGGTGACCGCGCGATCGACGAGAAGCGTCTCGGCGCGCAGGTCGAGCCCGCCGAGGTCGTCGCCTTCGAGGAGTCGGACTTCGAGAAGTTCCCCTCGCTCGCGAAGGGCTACATCGGGCCGGGCGTGCTCGGCTCGGAGAACACCTCCGGCATCCGGTACCTGCTCGACCCGCGGGTCGCCGAGGGTTCCGCCTGGGTGACCGGCGCGGACAAGGCCGGCTTCCACGTGATCAACCTGGTGTACGGCCGCGACTTCACCGCCGACGGCACGATCCAGGCCGCCGAGGTGCGCGACGGTGACGAGGCACCCGACGGTTCGGGTCCGCTCGAGGCCGCCCGCGGTATCGAGATGGGGCACATCTTCCAGCTCGGCAAGAAGTACGCCGACGCCCTGGACCTGAAGGTGCTCGACCAGAACGGCAAGCTGGTCACCGTCACGATGGGCTCGTACGGCGTCGGCGTGACCCGCGCGGTCGCCGCCATCGCCGAGGGCAACCACGACGAGCTCGGCCTGATCTGGCCGCGCGAGATCGCGCCGGCCGACGTCCACCTGGTTGCCACCGGCAAGGATGCGGAGGTCTTCGAGAAGGCCGCCTCGATCGCCGCCGAGCTGGAGTCGCGCGGTCTGACGGTGCTCTACGACGACCGCGAGAAGGTCTCCCCGGGCGTCAAGTTCAAGGACGCCGAACTCCTGGGCGTGCCCACCATCGCCGTTGTCGGCAAGGGTCTCGCGGACGGCACCATCGAGGTCAAAGACCGCCGCTCCAACACCCGCACCGACATCCCGGTCGCCGACGTCGTGGACCACCTGGTCTCGGTAGTCCGCGGCTGACCGACCACCTAACCGAAAGGGTGTGCCCCCGCTGGGGGCACACCCTTTCGCGCGTTCAGCGGGCTCGTAGCGTTGGGGTCAAGCCGGCGGTGGCGTCGAGGTCTGGCGGACGACGGAGTCGGCGGGGGAGAGGTCCGGTTCCCAGCCGGTGGCGAGCTGCTCGCCCTCGGGAGGCAGGATCGACGAGGCAATCCACTCACTGTTCCATCGCCCCCGCGCGTTTGTCTCCCGCGTCGCCTCCATCGCTCTCGGCGGTTGTCACCCTCACTCCCCGAGGTCGCGTTGCGCCTCGCCGCTGTCGCGGCTTGTGTCTCGCCTCACTTCCCCCCGTGTAATGGTTGAGCGGAACAATGGCCTTACCGGATGCTGAGGCGGTGATCGACTCTTCTGCCCTCGTGTACCGCCGTGCCTGACATCTCCCTGTGGACTCTCGTACTGCTGGTGGTGGCCGCGTTCTCGGCCGGTTGGATCGACGCGGTGGTGGGCGGCGGTGGGTTGATCCAGTTGCCCGCGATGCTGCTCGGTCTGCCGGGCGCCTCGCCGGCCCAGATCCTGTCCACCAACAAGATCTCCTCGCTGTTCGGTACGGCGACCAGCGCGGTGACCTTCGGCGTCAAGGTCCGCCCGGACCGACGTACGGTGCTGCCGCTGGCGATCATGGCGGGCCTCGGGTCGGCGGCCGGAGCGCTGGTGGCGACGAGGATCCCGATGTCGTGGTTCAAGCCGATCGTGCTCGTGCTGCTGGTCGCCGTCGCCATCTACACCGCGATGAAGCCGTCGCTGGGAGCCCGTACTGCGCTCCGTTTCGACGGGCGAGCACACTACGTGGCGGCGGGGGCGGTCGGTGCGCTGATCGGGTTCTACGACGGCGCGGTCGGGCCCGGTACCGGGTCGTTCCTGATCTTCGCGCTGGTCGGGTTGATGGGCTACAACTTCCTCCGCGCGAGCGCCAAGGCGAAGATCGCCAACGTCGCCACCAACCTCGCCGCGATCGCGGTGTTCACCATCGGCGGTGCCCCACTCTGGGCCCTCGGCGTGACGATGGGCCTCGCCAACATGCTCGGCGGCCTCCTCGGCGCCCGCACCGCAGTAGCCCGCGGCAGCCGCTTCGTCCGCATCATCTTCCTGGTAGTCGTCTCGGCCCTAATCCTCCGCCTGGGCTACGACGTCCTCTGGGCCTGACAGTCAGCATGAGCCCGTCGTCGCCTGGTGACGCTGGCCGGGCCTAGGGTCTCCGCATGGTGGATTATGACGGGCGGTTGCATCGGGTTTATGCGGCTGGGCGGGGGTTGGCGGCGGAGAGTCTGCAGGGGTGGATGCGGGCGTTCGCGGCGGAGGTGCCGGAGCGGCGACCGCTGACAGTGCTGGATCTGGGGTGTGGGATCGGGCGGTTCACGCCGGCGTTGGCGGAGACGTTCGGCGGCCCTGTGTACGGCGTCGAGCCGTCGGGGGAGATGCGCCGGCAGGCTGTGGCCGGGGCCGCTCATCCGGATGTCACCTATCTCGATGGTGCGGCCGAGGCGATTCCGCTCGACGACACCTCTTGCGATGTGGCGCTGGTGTATCTGGCGTTCCATCACTTCAGGGATCAGGCGCAGGCGCTGCGCGAGCTCGCCCGGGTGATCAGGCCGGGCGGCGTGGTGTTGCTGAGGACCCAGTTCGCCGATCAGATGCCGGATCTCTTCTGGTACGACTACTTCCCCTCGGCGCGAGCGGTGGATGCCGGGATGTACCTGTCGCTGGCCGAGACTCGCGAACTGGCCGAGCAGGCTGGCCTCCAACCGGACGAACAACCCGTCTGGCTTGACGTGGAAGGCCCGCGCACCTTCAGTACGGCGTACGAGCGGATGCGGGTGCGGGCGCTCTCGACGTTCGAGCATCTGCCGGAGGAGGAGATCGAAGCCGGGTTCGAGGCGTTCAGGAAGGATGCCGAGGCGGAACCAGAGCGGCTGACTCCGTCGTACGAGGCCGCGATGCTCGTGCTCAGGCGACCGTCCAGCTGACGTCCACGGCGGTCGGCTTGCGGAAGACCAGGCCGCGCGGCGGGGGAGACCCCGGATCGAGGGTCAGGTCCGGCAGGCGGGTCAGAAGGGCAGTCAGGGCGGTGACGGCCTCCAATCGCGCGAGGTGCATGCCGAGGCAGATGTGTGGCCCGCTCGCGAACGCAAGGTGACGCCGGGCGTTGGACCGGCGTACGTCGAACACATCGGGGTCCGGGAAGACCGCGGGGTCGCGACCGGCGCCGGCGAGTGACACCGTGACGAGGTCGCCGCGCTTGATCGACGCGCCGGCCAACTCGACGTCCCGGGTGGCATAGCGATCGACCACAGCGGCGGCCGGCTCGAGCCGCAGCGATTCCTCCACAGCGTTGGGCAGCAGCGACATGTCAGCCAATACCAGTGCGAGCTGCGACGGATTGGTCAGCAGATGCCAGAGGGCGTTGGTGATCATGCCCTCGGTGGTCTCGATGCCGCCGAACATCAGTACCGCGGCGTTCGCCACCACCTCGTCCGTGCCCAGCCCGGCTCGTGCCGCCTCGGCGATCAGCGAGTCGGCCTGATCGATGCTCCCGGCAACATGTGCGTGCAGCTTGGCGAAGGCCGCCGCACCTTCAGCTGTCACCGGATGACCCGCGGACACTCCGCTGACCGACGACGAGATGTCCTGATACCACTCCAGCACCGTCGCCGCCTCGGTCTGCGCCAGGCCCAGCGAGTGCGCGACCACCGCGACGGACAACGGCCCCGCGACCGTACGGCGGAGGTCGGCGATCCCGAGGGGTTCGATCAGAGAGACCAGCCGGTCGGTCTCCTCCTCGACGAAGGTGGTGAACCTGGCGCGGGTCTGTGCCAGGCTGAACGGATGCTCGAAGGGCGCCCGGTGCGCGGCATGCGGTGAGTCGTCCAGCGACAGCATCGACGGCCCCACCACCTGCGCGGTCGAGAAGCGCGGGTCGTCCACCGTGAAAGTGGCCGGATCCCGCATCACCTGCATCGCCAGTTCGCGACTCGTGACCACCCAGCCGTCGAGCGCGTCGACCCACCCGACCGGCCGTATCCTGGCCAGCAAAGCGTGCGGGTCCCGCTCGAGATCAGCCACAGTGGTCATGCCGAAGAGCTTACGGATACCGCCCGGCTGGTTAAGACCACGCGATCGAGTGGTATTGCTGCGACAGATCCGATCTCAACGACTCAGCGGGGCAGCGGGTTACGAATCCCGAAGTGTGGGCATCTAGGGTGTGGGCCATGTCAGAGAACCTGGTGCTGCTTCCTGCCGTGGACGTGGCGGATGGGCAGGCTGTGCGGCTGGTGCAGGGAGAGGCCGGCAGCGAGACCTCGTACGGCGACCCGCTGACCGCCGCGATGGCCTGGCAGGAGGCCGGCGCGGACTGGATCCACCTGGTCGACCTGGATGCCGCCTTCGGTCGCGGCAGCAACCGCGAACTGCTCGCCGAGGTGACCGGCAAGCTGGATGTGCAGGTCGAGTTGTCCGGTGGCATCCGCGACGACGACTCCCTGGCCGTCGCCCTGGCCACCGGCGCGCGCCGGGTCAACATCGGCACCGCCGCGCTGGAGGACCCGGAGTGGTGTGACCGGATCATCAGCCAGTACGGCGACCGGATCGCGATCGGCCTGGACGTGCGCGGCCGGACCCTCGCCGCCCGCGGCTGGACCAAGGAAGGCGGCGACCTCTACGAGGTGCTCGAGCGGCTGGAACAGGCCGGCTGCGAGCGCTACGTGGTCACCGACGTCACCAAGGACGGCATGCTCGAGGGGCCCAACCTGGACCTGTACCGCGACCTGTGCGCGCGGACCGACAAGCCGATCATCGCCTCAGGTGGCGTCTCCAGCCTGGACGACCTGCGCGCGCTCGGCACCCTGGTGGACGACGGCGTCGAGGGCGTCATCGTCGGCAAGGCGCTGTATGCCGGCGCGTTCACTCTGACCGAGGCACTCGAACTCACCCGTGGAGGCGACAAGTGAGTCTTGCCGACCAGCTCGCTGGCAAGAAGGTCCTGGTCACCGGCGTCACCGGATTCGTCGGTGAGGCCCTGCTGCACCGCATCCTCGGCGACCTGCCGGGCACCACGGTGGTCGCGATCATCCGCCCGAAGGGTTCGATGACCGGCACCGCCCGGATGGCGCAGATGCTGAAGAAGGACATCTTCCAGCCGTTCTACGGCGAGGGCACCCCGTACGCCGACGCGGACGAGCTGACCGCCGCGCGGGTCGAGGTGGTCGAGGGCGACCTGTCCGACGTCCCGGCGCTGCCGAAGGATCTCGACATCGTGGTGCACTGCGCCGGCGACGTCTCCTTCGACCCGCCGATCCACGAGGCGTTCACCACCAACGTGCTCGGCACCAAGAGCCTGCTCGAGCGGATCGACGAGAGCCGCGACGGGACCGACCGCCGGATCCACTACGTCCACATCTCCACCGCCTACACCGCGGGCCGTCGCCGGGGCGCGATCCCCGAGGCATCCGTTGAGCACACCGTCGACTGGCGGGTCGAGGCCGAGGCCGGGATGGCGATGAAGTCCCGGATCGAGGAAGCCTCCCGCAGCGCGGCGATGCTGACCAAGTTCCGGAAGGAGTCGGAGAAGCTGCACCGCCGGGCCGGTCACCTGACCGCGGCGGCCGACACCGAGCGCCGCCGTACCGAGTGGGTCGCGAAGAAGCTGGTCGAGACCGGCACCGAGCGGGCCCGCAGCCTCGGCTGGACCGACTGTTACACCTTCACCAAGGCACTCGGCGAGCGTGTGGTCGAGGAATTCGCCTCGAAGCTGCCCACCTCGATCGTCCGGCCGGCCATCATCGAGTCCGCGGTGCAGAGCCCGCACCCGGGCTGGATCGAGGGCTTCAAGATGGCCGAGCCGCTGATCCTGGCCTACGGCCGCGGCGAGCTGCCGGAGTTCCCGGCCAGCCCCGACTCGGTGGTCGAGATCATCCCGGTGGACCACGTCGTCGGCGCGATCTGCGCGGTGATGGCGACCGAGCCCGAGCTGTCGAAGCCGGAGTACTACCACGTCAGCTCCGGCGCCCGGAACCCGCTCACCTTCGAGCAGCTGTACGCCGGAGTGCGCGCGTACTTCTCCAAGCACCCGTTCGACCTGGGCGAGCGGGGCGCGGTCCGGCTGCCGGTGTGGAAGTTCCCCGGCGGCGACTCGGTGGAGAGCATGCTCCGCTACGGCGAGCGCGCCCACAAGATCGCCGACCAGATCATCACGCACGTGCCGCGGGGCGAGCGGACCCGGAAGTACGCCCGCGAGCTGGACGTGCAGAAGCGCCGGATCGACTTCCTCCGCCGCTACATGGACCTGTACTCCGAGTATGCGCAGGCCGAGCTGCAGTTCATCGACGACAACGTGCTCGCCCTGCACAACGCGCTCGAGGGGGACGACCGGGAGAAGTTCTGGTGCGACACCTCGATCGTGGACTGGCAGCACTACCTGCAGGAAGTGCACTGCCCGAGCGTGACGGACTCGCTGCGCCGGCTGGACGTCGTCCGGAAGAAGCGGAACAAGGCACTCGCCGAGACCGCGGGCACGCTGAAGAAGGTGCAGCCCTCCGACGACGGCAGCCAGATCATCGCCGCGTTCGACATGGACGGCACGCTGCTGTCCTCGAACGTGATCGAGACCTACCTGTGGATGCGGCTGCTGGAGCTCGACAGCCACCAGCGGGTCGGTGAGATCGGCTCGATGCTGCGCAAGCTGCCGAAGCTGATCGCGGCCGAGCGCAAGGACCGCGGCACCTTCCTGCGGACGATCTACCGGCGCTACCAGGGCGCCGACCTGGACGAGCTGAACCGGATCGTCGACGAGGTCCTCGCCGAGCACGTGCTCGAGCGGCTGAGCGGCGCCGCCGTCCGGCGGATCCGCGAGCACAAGGCGGCCGGTCACACCACGATCCTGATCACCGGCGCGGTCCGGCCGCTGACCCGGCCGCTGGAGCCGTTGTTCGACGAGATCGTCGCGGCCGAGCTGGCCGTCGACGACCGCGGTCGCTGCACCGGCTTCCTGTCCGGACCGCCGCTGGTCGGTGAGTCCCGGGCGGCGTGGATCAAGCACCGCGCGCGCGGTACGAACATCGACCTGTCGAAGTCCTACGCCTACGCCGACAGCCACTCGGACCTGCCGATGCTGACGACCGTCGGCAATCCCGTCGCCGTCTCGCCGGACGTGTCGCTGTTCCGGGCTGCCCGGGCCGCGCGCTGGCAGATCGTCGACTGGAAGACCCCTGCCACTTCCTCGCGTCTGGAGATCCCCGGGGTGAACGCCCGATGATGCTCGCGCTCGAGATGTACCGGTCGCCGGCCAAGTACCTGGCCGCGAGGGCGATGGGAAGCCGGATGCCCGGCATCCTGACCGGCCCGGCGGCACCGCTGCGGCTCGTCACGATCGAGGAGCCGAGGTCGGACAAGGCGGGCTGGGCGAAGATCCGCCCGATCCTGTCCGGTATCTGCGGCTCCGACCTCGGCATGGTCACCGGCCACACCAAGCTGTACTTCTCCGCGATGGTGTCGATGCCGTTCGTCCCCGGTCACGAGATCGTCGGCGTGCTGCTCGAGGACTGCGAGGACCTGCCGAAGGGCACCCGCGTCGTGATGGACTCGGTCCTCACCTGCGCGGCCCGAGGCGTCGAGCCCTGCGAGGGTTGCGCGTCCGGCCACACCAACCGCTGCGACCGGATCACCGTCGGCCACGTGGCCCCCGGACTCCAGACCGGCTTCTGCCATGACACCGGTGGTGGCTGGGGCAACGTGATGGTCGCCCACCGCAGCCAGCTGTACGCCGTACCGGAGGGGCTGTCCGACGAGCGGGCGGTTCTCACCGAGCCGCTGGCGTGCGCCGTCCACACCGCGCTCAAGGCGAAGGTCGAGCCGGGTCAGTCCGTGCTGGTCAGCGGTGCGGGCGCGGTCGGGTTGTTCGCCACCCTGGCGCTGCGCGAGCTCACCCAGGCCGGCCGGATCACCGTGGTCGCCAAGCACGCGAAGCAGCGTGAGCTGGCCCGGGCCTTCGGCGCCAGCGACGTGGTCGCGCCCGACGAGGTCTTCCGTGGCGTACGGCGAGCGACCGGTGCCTTCCGGCTGAAGCCGGAGCTGGGCCGGGAGTTCCTGCTCGGCGGGGTCGACGTCGCCGTCGACGCGGTCGGCAGCAAGGACTCGATCGACACCGTGCTGCGGGTCACCAAGGCCGGTGGGCGGGTGGTGCTGTCCGGCATGCCGTCGACGGGTGCGGACCTGTCGCCGGTGTGGTTCCGTGAGTTGGAGCTGACCGGCACGTACGCGTCGTCCCGCGAGGAGCCGAACGACCGGCCCGCGTTCGAGACGGCGCTGGAGATGGCCGCGAAGGCCCCGCTGGACGGGATCGTCGGGGCGCGGTACCCGCTGTACCGGTGGCGTGAGGCGCTGGACCACGCGCAGTCCGCCGGCCGGCTGGGCACCGTGAAGGTGGCTTTCGATGTGAGGGCGTCATGACCGGACCGGCTGCAGGGTCGCGTGACGAGCTGTTTTTGAGCGTACGACGAGAGAGGTTCTGACATGTCTCGGCCAGGGTTTGTGCTTGAGGTGGACGACCGGACGCCGCCGCTGCTCGTGCACAACGGTGAGGGCTTCCTGCTGGAGCGGTTCCCGCTCGGCACCCGGGTGGTGTACCCGCCGGAGGCGCTGCCGGCCGTGCGGGACGTCGAGGAGGCGATCCAGAACGCGCTGCTGCACCCGCTGGAGTCCGAGCCGCTGCCGGAGCTGCTGCGGCCGGGGATGCGGCTGACCATCGCGTTCGACGACATCTCGCTGCCGCTGCCGCCGATGAAGAAGCCGGACATCCGGCAGCGCATCATCGAGGCCGTGCTGACGATGGCCGCCGACGCGGGTGTCGACGACGTCGAGCTGATCTCGGCGAACGCGCTGCACCGCCGGCTGACCCCGAACGAGCTGCGCGACATCGTCGGCGAGCGGGTCTTCCGGTCGTTCTTCCCCGACGGCAAGCTCTACAACTTCGACGCCGAGGACACCGCGAACCTGACCCACCTGGGCCAGACCAAGCACGGCGAGGACGTCGAAATCTCCAAGCGGGCGGCCGAGTCCGACCTGCTGGTCTACGTGAACGTGAACCTGGTGGCGATGGACGGCGGCCACAAGTCGACGTCGATCGGGCTGGCGTCGTACAAGTCGCTGAAGCACCACCACAACAGCCACACGATGATCCACTCGCGTTCATTCATGGACCACAAGGCCTCGAAGATGCACCACTCGGCCTGGCGGATGGGCGCGGTGCTGACCGAGCACGTCAAGGTCTTCCAGATCGAGACCACGCTGAACAACGACATCTTCGGCGGCCCGCTGGAGTTCCTGCAGAAGCGCGAGTGGGAGTGGTCGATCAAGGACCAGGCCTCGATGCTCGCCACCAAGCGCGGGCTCGACCTGGCCCCGGCCAAGATGCGGCACAAGATCTTCACCGACGTCCGGGCGAACTACGGCCTGACCGGGATCCACGCCGGCTCGATCGAGCCGGTGCACGAGAAGACGATCGAGAACGTGCACCGCCAGCACTTGGTCGAGGTACAGGGTCAGTCCGACGTCGCGATCATGGGCGTGCCGTTCGTCGGCCCGTACAACGTGAACTCGGTGATGAACCCGATCCTGGCCGCCTGCATGGGGCTCGGCTACTACTTCAACTCCTACCGGGGCAACCCGATCGTCCGCAAGGACGGCGCGGTCATCCTGTACCACCCGGTGGACTACGAGTTCAGCCAGTTGCACCACCCGTCGTACGTGGACTTCTTCGAGGAGGTGCTGTCGGAGTCGACCGACCCGGCCACCATCGAGGCGAAGTTCGAGAAGCAGTACGCCGAGGACCCGTGGTACATCCACCTGTACCGGACCTCGTACGCGTACCACGGCGTGCACCCGTTCTACATGTGGTACTGGATCTCCCACGCGCTGGACCACTGCGGCGACATCGTCTGGGTCGGCGCGAACCGCAAGACGGTCGAGCGGATGGGCTTCCGGTCCGCCTCGACGCTGCAGGACGCGCTGGAGATGGTGAGCCACTCGGTCGGCCGGTCGCCGTCGATCACCTACCTGCACAACCCGCCCCACCTGCTCGCGGACGTCCGCTGATGGGGACGAACCTGGTCAAGTTCAGCCGGGACACTGCGCGGGACGTGAAGGTCGTCGCCCGCGGCTGGCGCTGGGGCCGTCGTCCGCAGGTGCCGCGCTCGGCCGAGCCGTACGTGCTGCCGAAGGAGTCCACGGTCTTCCCGACCAAGTGGGCCCGGACGCCGGCCGCGATCGCGCTGCGCGAGGTGCTGCAGAAAGGCGCCCTCAACTCGGTGCTGCGATGGGAGGTCAACCCGCAGGTCAGCGGGCTCGACTCGCTGCTGAAGCTGCACGGCCCGGCGCTGATCGTGGCGAACCACTCGTCACACCTCGACACCCCGCTGGTGCTGTGCACCCTGCCCGACGCGATGCGCCGCAAGACCGCCGTCGCCGCGGCCGCCGACTACTTCTTCGACACCTGGTGGCGGGCGACCGCGTCGGCGATCGTGTTCAACACGTTCCCGATCGAGCGCCGCGGCGGCAAGCTCAGCGCGACGCCGGGCGACCTGCTCGCGGACGGCTGGAACGTCGTCGTCTTCCCCGAAGGCACCCGTTCGCCCGACGGGTGGATGGAGCGCTTCCGGATGGGCGCGGCGTACCTCGCCGTCGAGCACGGCGTACCGGTGATCCCGGTCGGCATCAAGGGCTCGTTCGCCGCGATGCCGCGTGGTCGCGGCTGGCCGGTGCCAGGCCGTCCGACGGTGGCCGTCCGGTACGGCGACCCGCTCTACCCGCTCGAGGGGGAGAGCGCCCGCGAGTTCGCGCCGAAGATCTCCGCCGCGGTGTCGGCACTGCTCGACGAGGAGGCGACCACCTGGTGGGAGGCCCGTCGCCGGGTCGCCACCGGCGCCTCGCCGTCGCAGTCGGGCCCCGACGCCGCCCGCTGGCGCCGGGTCTGGGAGTCGACCGCCCCGATCAAGACGCCCGCGCAGAAGCACCGCGCCTGGAAGTGACACCGACCGTGGTCCGGCCGAGGTTCGCCTCGGCCGGCAGACCGTTCTGGATCCTGGCCGGCATGTACCTGGCGCTGCTCGCCGTCCTGTGCGCCTCGCTCGCGACCTGGGCGCTGGGCTGGCCGGTCGCCCTCGGCATGTACGTCGTACTCGTGGCCGTGCTGGCCGTGATGTTCTGGGCCACCTTTCGCGCCGCCTGCTTCTCGATCGATGCCGACACTGTCGCCTACCAGGCGAGTGCCTGGGGACCGCCGAAGGTGCTGCACCGTGCGCACCTGGTGCGAGTGCTCACGATCGGCCGGGTCAAGTCGTCGCCGCCGATCGGTGCGCTGCTGATTCTCGCCGCCGACGGTACTCGCATCTGTGCCTCGCGTTGGCTCTGGTCGTCCGCTGACTTCCGCACCGTGACCACGGCGATCGGTCTCCCGGTGGAGCATCGGGAGACCGTCGGATCGCTGGAACTGGTCCGCGAGGTCGGCGTCGACCCGGCGTACAAGCGCAACCCTGTGCATGTACTCGTGTTGCTGGCTGCGGCGGCCGTCGGTGTGCTCATCGCTTGGCCGATCGTACGAGCGCTGTTGCTCTGATCAGCGCTGGTTGGGTCCGGAGATCGCTTCGGACACAGCCACACCGAGTGCTTCGTATCCGGCGTCGCCGTGGTCCTGCTTCGCGGCGACACCTGGCTGCTGTCGGCATCCTCATCGCGGCGTTCCTGGTGGAACGAAATGGTTTCGCGGACTGGCTGGACGGTGCGCTGGGCCGGAGTCGGTACCCTTTCCGCGTGAGCCTTGCCGTGCGTGTGATCCCCTGCCTGGACGTCGATGCCGGGCGGGTGGTGAAGGGCGTCAACTTCGTCGACCTGCGCGACGCCGGCGACCCGGTCGAGATGGCCAAGCTGTACGACGCGGAGGGCGCCGACGAGCTCACCTTCCTCGACATCACCGCGTCGTCGGGCTCCCGCGAGACGACGTACGACGTGGTCCGGCGGACGGCCGAGCAGGTGTTCATTCCGCTCACCGTCGGTGGCGGGGTGCGCGAGGCCGCGGACGTGGACCGGCTGCTGCGGGCAGGTGCGGACAAGGTCGGCATCAACACCGGCGCGATCGCCCGGCCGGCCGTGATCGAGGAGATCGCCCACCGGTTCGGCAACCAGGTGCTCGTGCTGTCCCTCGACGTCCGTCGGAGCGTGGAGCAGCCGAGCGGTTTCGAGGTGACCACCCACGGCGGCCGCAAGTCGGCCGGGCTGGACGCGATCGAGTGGGTGCGCAAGGGCGCCGAGCTCGGCGCGGGGGAGATCCTGCTCAACTCGATGGATGCCGACGGCACCAAACAGGGCTTCGACCTGGAGCTGATCCGGGCCGTCCGGGCGGTGGTCGACGTACCACTGATCGCCAGCGGGGGAGCGGGCTTGCCCGAGCACTTCCCGCCCGCGGTCGAGGCGGGCGCGGACGCCGTACTGGCCGCGAGCGTCTTCCACTTCGGCGACCTTCGGATCGCCGACGTCAAGAAGGCGCTGCGCGATGCCGGCGTCGTGGTCCGGTGAGGAAGATGGTGGCCCACCGTCCCGAACAGACCACCCGGCTGATCGCGGATGTCGAACAGGAGTTGTCGATCCTGCTCCGCCGCGCCCGCTCGGCCCAGATGCTGTTGGCCCGGCGGGTCCACCCGGAGATGGACGCCGCCGGGTATGCGCTGATCTCCCAGATCGAGCTCGGTACGGCGAGCGGCCGGCCCGGCGTACGGGCCTCTGATGTGGCGCAGGCCCTCGGCCTGGACAAGTCCACCGTCAGCCGCGGCCTCACCCACCTGGAGACCCTCGGCCTGATCGAGCGAGTAGGCGACCCCGACGACGGCCGCGCCCGCCTGCTCCGCCTCACCGCCACCGGCGCCGAGGGCTACGGCGCCATGCGAGCCCAGCGCCAGACCGAGTTCCGCGCCATCCTCGACCGCTGGGACACCCCCGACCTGGCCGACCTGGCCCGCCTCCTAGCTCGCCTCAACCTCGACCTCAGCTGACGCTCGACACTGTCCGTGGGGGTCTATCGTTTCCTCAGCTCGGCTCGGCCGGTGAGGTCGTTGCCGTTGCCGAGGGCTCGCCACTGGGCCCAGTTCAGGTCGGTGTCGTTCCATGAGAAGTGCGGTTCGGTCAGGGACTGCAGGTAGTAGATGTTGGCCTCGAAGCGGTTCTGGTTGCCGGAGTAGATCGCCTTGTCGCCCACGTCCTGCACCGCGCCGGTGGTCTGACCGGCCGCCAGGGCGATCCGGTTGTCGTGGACCCAGACGTTCCGGACGACGTGCGGGCCGTGCGGCGCCGGCTGGTCGTGGGCCCGGTCGCCGCTGTCGATCAGTGCGATCCCGTTGGCGTTGTCGCTGACCGTGTTGCCCACGATCTCCACAGGTCCCGTGGTGCCGCCCGACGACTGGATCTGGATCCCGGCCTCCCAGGCCCAGCCCTTGTGCCGGCGGCCGTTGTCGGTGATCTCGTTGGACCGGATGACTGCGTCGTAGCTGAGCTCGTGCTGGATGCCGGCTCCCCAGTTCCCGGTGATCCGGTTGTACGCGTACTCCGTCCGGATGTTGCCGCCGTCAGTCCAAAGTCCGGGACCCCGGTTGTCGTGGACGTAGTTGTGGGTGACGGTGTGGCGGTCGGTCAGCCAACTCTTGCTGCCACCCGCCTCCCACTCCGGTGAGTACCCCGCGACCCCGTTGAAGGCGATCTCGTTGCTGGACACGGTCGAGCCGACGCCCCAGGCCCCGAAACCCAGCTGCCCTTGGTGGTGGATGAAGTTGTCGGTGACGACGGCGTCGTCGGCAAAGCCCAGACCGGCGCCGTGGTTGAGTCGTACCTCGTTGTGGTGGATCCGCCAGCCGGTGCCCACCCGGTGCGGCGTGACCTGGCGACTCTCCACGGCGGCGGCCTGTGCCTCGTTGGCCGCCTGCTCGAGCACGAGGTTCGCGACGGTGACGTCGTCGACCGGCGCCCGGATCAGGCCGGGCGCGACCGCCTGCTCGACCAGGTGGACCCGGGGGTCGTCGCGGATGGTGATCGTATTGGTCGCGTAGTCGGCGTACACGGTTCCACTGACGACCGCGGACCTTGACTCGACCCGATCCAGTCGTCGCTTGTCGAGAAAGACGTCCTCGGTCAGGACGCAGGTCGGTACGGACTCCAGGCACTCTCCATGCTGACCGGGAATCGCGGGCAGGAAGCCTGTCGCCGACCACGCCGGGCCGTTCTTCCGCCAGCCGGTGAGCACCTTGGACCCGCTGATCACCGCTCCCCGCAGACCGATGAGCGAGGTGCCCTCCTTCGGCCGCAGCGGTTCGACGAGCCGGTACGTGCCGGCGGACAGGCAGTACGTCGTACCCGGCGCCTGGGCGTCGATCAGCTGCTGCAGGTTGTCGGACGGTCGCACCCGCACGCCGTCGCAGGACCGCGGAACCGGACCGACCTGACCGGTCAGCCCGGCGCGGGGTGACGAACCGGACTCACTCGACCGGTCTGCGCCGCGCGAGGACCACGCCACGGCCGCGAGCGCGATCAGGGTGCAGACGACGGCGGTCCAGCGGCGCCCGCGCGACCGGGAGCTCACGGCCGGTCCGAGGTCGACGGACTGCCACCGGCGTACCAGGGCCTGCGCGTCGTCACCGCCACCCCGATCCCGAAGGCGGTCCACAGCAGCGCGGCCACCTGCGGCCCTTCGAGCTGCGGATCGAAGAAGCACGAGACCAGCACGGCGGTCGCTACCATCAGCGAAAGCACAGCCACCTGGCGTCTGAACACCATCCCTTGCCGAGCGAGGCGCCGGCAGCCAGCGACAAGCCGCCAGTACCAGCCGATCCACAGGGCCATCCACAGTGAGATCCCGACCAGGCCCATCCGGGCCACGATGTGCAGGTGGGAGTTGTGCGGGCTCCGCAGGCTTTCCTTGCCCTCGTCGTACACGCCGACCTCGGTGGCCAGGTTCTGGCCGAAGCCCGATCCGTGGACGAGACGGCCGTCCGCGATCTGCTTGTCGAGGATGCGCGACCACAGCTGCTGCCGGCCCTGGACCGTGCCGTCCAGGTTGCCCGGCGACTCCTTGCCGCCGAGGCTAACGACGTTGGCGACGAGCTGGGACGCCGAGAACTCCCGGCCCTGGACGCCGGCCATCGGGATCTTCAGGGACAGCAGCGAAGCCATCCCGAGCGCGACGACGACGATCAGGATCGCGCGGGCGGCCAGGGCGGCGCGGTTGTGCAAGAACGCCAGTCCGACTGTTGCGCCCGCCATCACGCCGAGCAGACCGCCACGGTTCTGGGTGGCCGCGAGCGCGATGACGAGGAGGGCCAGGAGGCTCCAGCCCGCACGGCTGCGAGCGGTGCGGGTATCGGGTAGGAGCCACAGGGAGCCCAGGACCAGCAACGCCGCGATCGCCGCGCTGCCGGATTTGTGTGAGAGAACCGACACGGTCGAGAACGGCACGGTCGGAGCGCTCTTGGACAGCGGAGCCAGGATGAGTCCGAGCGGCAGCCACAGCAGCAGCCACGGCGTCAGCCGGGTCAGCTGGGCGACCAGATGGTCGAGGAGTTCCGGCGACCGCGCCAGCGCGGCCGCGATGAGGAACGCGAAGACGCAGTAGTACCAGAGCGCGGCGTCGCGTACGGCGTCCAGGTGGTACGTGCCCAGCCCTGACAGCATCCGGACCAGTCCCCAGAGCACGAATGCGCCGAGGAGCGCCAGGATCGGCTCGTCCCTGATCGGCGCCTTGAGGTACCGCGTGGCCACGACCGCGGCGGCCGCGCCGACGCCGAGAACCATCTCACCGACGAACAGCGGACTGCCGGGCAGGTGCAAATACGCGAAGGCCCGGTCGAACAGGAGATAGCCGCCCAGCAGCGGACCGAGCAACCGGCCGTAAAGGACGAAGAGGCGGCCCGACGACGGCGCGCCGAGGAGCTCGCCTGCGCGGGTACCGGGAGTGCCGGCCGACAATGACATCGCGCCTCACCCCTGCGGTCGGCGTACCGGCGATCGGAGGCTGTTGTGGCGCCGGTACGTGTAGAGCGGCGCCGACGGTACGAACGGCAGACCGGTCCGACGAGCGACGCGTGTGGCGATCCGGCCCCGCAGCCGCCGGACGAACAGCGGCCCCCGGCTCGCCCGGCGGTAGACGTAACCGACGACGTCGGACTCCACCTGGTCCAGCCGCTCGACCATGGTGAGATGGTCCTGCAGGGACTCTTCGGCGCCGAGCACGACGATCGTGGCATCAGAGTCGTCGACGAGATCGGTGGCATCGGCTACCTGCAGCAGCGGCGGGCTGTCGATCAGGACCAGGTCGAAGGACAGCTTCGCCTCGGCGATGATCTTCTCGACAGCTCTCGCGTACGCCGTACCGGTGGTCCGCTCGCCGGACATCCGGCCGGCCCGGAGCACGGTGACATCCTCGTTGAGCGGGCTGGTCTCGATGCAGTCCCGGACGGGACGTCGCCCGGCGATCACTTGGTCGAAGCCGTCGCCCTGCGGGCTGCCAGGCAGCAGCAGGGCGGTCAGAACCCCCTCGCTGGAGTCGGCGTCGACCACCATGACCGGCGTACCGCTCTCGGCGACGGCCAGCGCGACGTTCGCCACGACCGTACTGCGGTCGGCCCCGCTCTCGCTGGAGACGAAGACGACGGCCAGCCGGTCGCCGCGGGCGGCCCGGATCCGCTCGACGGAGCCCGCGGTGAACCGGAACGCCTCGGCGGCGGGGGACTGCGGATCAGCAGCCACCGGCAGCGGCCCGGCCGGCCCCACCGCGGACAGAAAGCCGCCCAGCCCTGGCGACGGGATCTCGCCGATGAGCGGGGCGTCGTAGATCGCGGCTGGGTCGTCCCGGTCCTCCAGGCACCGACGGCGACTGGCTCTGGCGTAGGCAAGCCCGGCAGCGAGCAGCGTACCGACCATGAGTCCGATCGCGCCGGACCGCTTGGCATTGCCGTTGACCGGCACCAGCGGTTCGACCGCCGACCCGAAAGTTGGATGGTTGGCCCGGTCGACCTCCAGATTGGACAGCGTCTGCGTCCGCTGGTTCACCAGGTCCATCAACTGGCCGCGAGTGCGGGGATCGCGGATGGCGCGCTCGATCCCGGCGACGGTGGCCTCGGCCTGGGCCGTGATGGCGGCGACCCGGGCGTCGTCGAACGCCTGCAGAACGGCGTTGGCTCCGACCTGGGCCACGCGAGCGTTGGGCCAGGTGAACGAGATGGCCACGATGCTGGACCCGAAGGCGCCGGGTTGGGCGCCCTGCGGCGGCGTGATCTCCAGCGCCTTGCTCTCGCCGGCGAAGTCCTGTGGCGTCAGCACGGGGGCGTTCAGTGCCGCGTTGGCGATCCGGCTTGCGCGGTCGGCGACCTCCGGGGACTGCAACAGCAGCACCTGGCTGTCGAAGTACTGGCTGCGGGCCTCGCCCGGGGTCTGCGTGGTCTGCGGCACGGTGACGGTGGCATTCGCCCGGTAGAGCTCGGGCTCCACGACCGTGTAGGCCACCGCACCGGCGGCTGTCAGCAGCGCGATGAGCAGGACCATGAGACGGTACCGGCGCACGGCACCGAAGACGGTCGGCTGGAACCGGTCCTGTTCGATCATGGTGGCCTTCATGGCCCCACCTCAGTCGCTCCCCTGGACTTCGGTGCTCCGCGCAGCGGCGTGCCCCCTTGTGGCATGGTAGCCGCCGCTTCCGCTGAGTGAACCCCTCGGGCGAATATACGCTAAATGGACACTCTGCGTGACCATTGGCTGCATCGGCGACATATGGTTGCAGAAACCAACTAATCAACATATAGTTGGGTTATGCAACTAGCTCAGCAAACCTCTGTCCCGGAGGTGGAACGGGATACGCCGGCCCAGGAATTGCTCGAAGGGGTCAGTTCGCTGATCCGGGCCGTGCGTTGTATCGAGCACCGGCACCTTTGGCCCGACTCAGGCCTCCGGCGTGCCGACGCCAGTGTCCTCAAGGTGCTGGCCAAGGACGGCGAGCAGCGCGGCGGCGAGATCGCCGCGAAACTCGGCGTCGACGCCTCTGTGGTGAGCCGTCAGGTGTCCGCCCTGGAGGCCGACGGCCTGGTGAGCCGTCGGCCGGATCCGGCGGATGCGCGCGTCTCGCTGGTCGCGCTCAGCGGCGCCGGCCGCGCCCGGCTGGAAGCGCTGTACGACGGGTTCGCCCACCGGCTCCGAGTCGCGCTCGGGGACTGGGACGACGACGACATGGCAACGGCCGCGCAAGCGCTGCGCCACGTCGCCGCCGCCGTGACCGAGGCCGCCGAGTCCGTGAGACACACCAACTTCTCGACTGGAGACTGATGACTGTCACCGAGACTCGGCTGCAAGCGCCCGCTGCCCCGGAACTCACCCACCGCGAGATCCTCGAAATCCTGGTCGGCCTGCTCGCCGCGCTGTTCACGGCGATGCTCAGCTCGACGATCGTCAGCAACGCCCTGCCGACGATCATCGCCGACCTCGAGGGCTCGCAGACCCAGTACACCTGGGTGCTGACCGCGAGCCTGCTGGCCACCACGGTCTCCACCCCGATCTGGGGCAAGCTCTCCGACCTGATGAGCAAGAAGCTCCTGGTCCAGCTCGCCATCACCTTGTTCGTGGTCGGTTCGGCCCTGGCGGGTATGGCGCACAACGTCCCCTTCCTGATCGGCGCTCGCGTCCTGCAAGGCCTCGCGATGGGCGGCCTGATGGCACTCGCCCAGGCGATCATCGGTGCGGCGATCCCGCCCCGCGACCGCGGCAGGTACTCCGGCTACATGGGTGCCGTGATTGCCGTTGCCACCGTGTCCGGTCCTTTGCTCGGCGGCGTCATCGTCGACACCTCGTGGCTCGGCTGGCGCTGGTGTTTCTACGTCTGTGTCCCGCTGGCGATCGTCAGCCTGGTGATCCTGCAGCGCTATCTGCACCTGCCGCTGAACAAGCGCAAGGTCCGGGTCGACTACCTCGGCGCGATCATGATCAGCATCGCGGCCAGCCTGCCGCTGATCTGGGTCACCTTCGCCGGTCACGACTTCGGCTGGTTCTCCTGGCAGTCCGCGCTCTTCGTCGGCGGCACGCTGCTCTTCGGCATCCTCGCCGTCGTGGTCGAGAACCGCGCCGCCGAGCCGCTGGTCCCGCTGAAGGTCATCCGCGAGCGCACCACCGCACTGGCGATCGTGGCCAGCCTCGCGGTCGGTGTCGCGATGTTCGGCAGCGCGATCTTCCTCGGCCAGTACTTCCAGATCGCCCGCGGCTACAGCCCGACCGAGGCCGGTCTGCTCACCATCCCGATGATGCTCGGCTCGTTCCTCGGGTCGGTCGGCTCGGGCCAGATGATCACCCGCTTCGGCAAGTGGAAGCGGTACCTGATCGCCGGCGGCATCCTGCTGGTGCTCGGCCTGGTCGTGCTCGGCACGATCGACCACACCACGCCGTACTGGTACGTCGGCACCGGCATGCTCTCGATGGGCCTGGGCCTGGGCATGATGATGCAGAACCTGGTCCTCGCTGTGCAGAACACCGTCGACGTGAGTGAGATCGGCGCCTCCAGCGCCTCCGTCTCGTTCTTCCGGAGCCTGGGTGGAGCCGTCGGGGTCTCGGTCCTGGGCGCGGTGCTCGCCACCAGGGTCAAGGACCTGCTGATCCAGGGCGTGCTCGCCGGACCGGGTGGAGCCGCGGCCGCGGCCAAGCTGCAGGACGGCGGCTCGGACGGCACCAGCCTGCTGGACGTCAACCATCTCCCGCCACAGCTCGCCGAACTGGTGCGTCAGTCGTACGGCGACGCGACTGGGCGGATCTTCCTGATCGCGGCCGCCTGTGCCCTGGTCAGCCTGATCGCCGTGTTGTTCATCAAAGAGGTCCCGCTCCGCCGCACCGTCGCCAAGCTCGACGAGCCGATCGAGCTGGACTGACCAACGCCTTCAGTCCGGTACTCCGGTACTCCGGTACTCCGGTACTACGGCCCGGCGACGACGCAAACCGCAGGCGGTGTTCCCCACGGGGGGAGCACCGCGTGCGGGCGTTTTGCGTCGGAAGTGGATCCGCCGGGCATGAGTGCGGTGGTTCCGCCGGGCATGAGTGGCGGGTGGTCCAGCGGGCGTGAGTGGCGGGTGGTCCACCGGGCATAGGCCGAGGTGGTTCGCGGTCTCCGCTGCGTGAGTGTTCTAGTCGGGATGGCGTGCATCAAGAGCGCCTTCGGCGTCCCTTCGGGATCGAAACAAGTTTCGACTCTTGACCCACCCCATCCCGACCAGGGAAGGACGCAGCTACGCGGATCCCGCGGAGGAGTGTGAGCCGGGTCGGGGTGGTGCTTTCGGGGTGGGGTGTACCGGGCGACGGAGGGTTGAGCCGGTCCGGGGTGGTGTTTTCGGGGGCGGGTGTACGGACCGACAGGTAGTACTGGGGTGGTCGCGGAGGTTCTAGGCGTGGGGTGCTTGCCGGGGCGATGGGTGCGGCGACTACTTCCTGTCCGTCGGTACGTCGGCGGGCCCCGGGGGTGGGTTTCCGGCCCCGGTGGGTGGTGGTTGCGCCGATTCGGGGCTGATGGGGGCGGGTTGCTGGGCCACTGGCTGGTTGTTCGGCGGCTGGTGGCTTGTAAGGCGCCACTGGTCGAACGACCTGCTATCGGGCGGATCGGTTGCGGTCGGTGGGCCGCGGTTAGTCGAGAGGCGGCGGTTCTAGGCCTTCTAGGTCGCGGGTGGTGAGGATGGGGGAGCCGATCAGCCAGAGGACGGCGAAGATGCCGCCGGTCGCGGAGATCAGGAGGGTTTCTCGGACTCCGATCCAGGTTCCTAGGAGGCCGCCGATTATGGCGCCGAGGGGGCGTACGCCGTAGTTGATGCTGCTGAACGCCCCCGCGACACGGCTCCGCATGTGTTCGTGGATTACTGCGGCCTGTAGGGAGTTCAGTGGGACGTCGAAGCACATCACCGCGAACGCCCCGATGAACTCGGCGGCGGCCAGGGCGCCGGCGCGAACCCAGACGGGGCCTGAGGCGAAGGCGGCGATGGCGATGGAGGCCGGGAAGATCACCGCGCCGAGTGCGATCAGCCGGCCCGCGCCGAGCAGTCGCGTCAACGGTGTCGCAGCCAGTGCTCCGAGCAGGCCACCCGACGCGCCGATGCCGAAGGCGATACCGATCGTGCCGGCCGACAGGTCCAGGTTCCGGCTGGCGAACAGGACAAGCAGTGCCGTGCTGATCAGGTTGAAGAAGTTCACCGTCGTCGCGCACCCGAGGCTGCTGCGCAGGTACGGATGCCTCAGCAGATACCTCATGCCCTCGCGGGCCCTGCGGAGCAACGAATCCTCGCTCTCATCGGCCTCGGCGGGCGCCGTCTTGAGCCGGCTCACCTGCACCGCCGAGAACACGAAGGTCAGCGCGTCCACGACGATCGCGACCGGCGCGCTCAGCCACTGCACCAGCAGGCCGCCCAACGCCGGACCACCCATGAACGAGATCGACCTGGTCGCCGAGAGCTTGCTGTTCGCCTCCAGGAAGTGGTCCCGCGAGACCAGCCGCACGAAGAACGACGCGTAGGCGGTGTTGAAGAGCACGTGCGCGGTCCCGGCCAGGATCGCGACGGCGTACAGCTGGCCGAGCGTCAGCAGGTCCAGCCAGTACGCCGCGGGCAGAGACAGCAGCACGATCGTCCGGCTCAGGTCGGCCGCGATCATCAGTGGGCGCTTGTCCCGGCGCTTGTCCACCCAGGTGCCGATGAACAACGACGCGAGGTTCGGCAGCCAGACCGCGGCGGTGAGGAAGCCGACCTGACTGGGGGAGGCGTCCAGCAGGGTGACCGCGATCAGCGGCAGGGCGAGCTCGCTGATCCGGTCGCCGAACTCGGAGACGCCCTGGGCGGACCAGAAGGTCCGGAACTGGCGATCACGCCACAGGCTGGTGGGAGTCAGTGTCTTCACGGTGCTGTCCTCACGGGGGGCGGCGGAGCTCAAGTGGTTGCTTCAGGCAAAGAAAGGCGGATCATCCGGACCGGGTGGGCATCGGCCGGGCGGTCTTGTTCGGCGCGCTGGACGTACGGCGCCAGCAGTTCCTCGATCGCGTTCTCCACTGCCTCGGCCTCCGCGAGGGTGAGGCTCACCAGCGTGTTCGAGGACCCGGCCGTGCGGCTCCACAGGGGATCGAGGTGGGGTTCGCTCTCCACCAGCCACTGCTGCGCGTAGTCCAGGGCCTGGCTGATCAGCTCCGCCCGCAGCAGCCGCCCAGCCTCGGCGCCTTCCGGTGTGTCGGGCATCTCGAACCGGAACCCTCGGGCGACGGCCTGCCACCAGCGCTGACGCTTGTCGGCGACGCCCTCGGGAGGCGGTCCGTCGCTGACCAGGCCGAAGTTCGCGAGGTGGCGGAGGTGCCAGCTGGTCACCGACGGCGAGGCGCCGACATGCTCCGACAACTGGGTCGCGGTGGCCGGGCCGTTCTTCTGCAGATAGCTGAGGGCGGCCAGCCGGACGGGATGTGCCAGCGCCCGCATCGCCTGCGGATCGGTGATCTCGAAATCACCGTAAGGATTTCTGAGAGACATGCTTCGAGAGTAACCTCTCACATCTCCACGCCGCATCTGTCGTAAGCGAGTGCGTAGGAAAATCCGGAAGCGCAGACTTGCCGATCGTGCTTATGGTTAACCCATGCGTACCACTGACAGCGAGCTCGACATCCCGCGCCGGATCCTGACCGGCACCGGGCTGTTCGCGGCGAGGGCCCGGGCCGAGCGCGCCGGGGGGATCAGCCTTGGCCAGACGGCGGTGCTCCGGCAGCTCCAGAAGGCCGGTGCGATCACGCCGGGCGCGGTGGCGGACCGGCTGCTGACCCAGCCGCAGTCCCTGTCCCGGACGCTCGCCGCGCTGGAGGAGCAGGGCTGGATCCGGCGCCGCCCGGATCCCGACGACGGCCGTCAGTCGCTGCTCGAGATCACCTCGGCCGGGACCGAAGTACTGGCTGCTGAGATGCGCCCGCGGGAGATCTGGCTGGCCGGTGCGCTCGAGCAGTTGACCGATGCGGAGCGCGACCTCCTGGTCATCGCCGCCGGTCTGCTGGAACGGCTCTCCGAGGACAGGCGATGACGACGGCGACTCTCACCACTGACACCACCACCGACCAGGCACCGGTACGCCGGGTCGCGAGGTTGTTCCGGCCGTACCGCTGGTCGATCGTGGTGCTGCTGGCAGTGTCGGTGGCGCAAGGCGCGGCCGGAGTGGCGTCGCCGTTCCTGGTCCGCGACATCGTGGACGAGGCGTTGCCGCAGCGGAGCGCCTCCTTGGTGGTGCTGCTGGCCGGCGGCATGATCGTCGCCGCGGCGATCGCGGCAGTGCTGGGTGTTGTCACGACCCGCCTGTCGAACCTGATCGGTCAGGGCGTGATGCACGACCTGCGCGTCGGGGTGTACGACCACCTGCAGCGGATGTCGCTCGGCTTCTTCACCCGGACCCGGGCCGGCGAGCTCCAGTCGAGGATCGCCAACGACATCGGCGGCGTCGACAACGTGGTGACCAACACGGCCAGCTCGGTCGTGCAGAACGGTGTCGCGGCACTCGCGGTCGGGATCGCCGCGCTGGTGATGAACTGGAAGCTCGCGGCCGTCTGCCTGATCGTCGTACCGCTGTTCCTCGCCTTCTCCTTCCGGCTCGGACGGCAGCAGCGCCAGATCGCCCGCGGCCGGCAGAAGCAGCTCGCCGGGATCACCGCGCTGGTGGAGGAGTCTCTCTCGGTTGCCGGCGTCCTGCTCGCGAAGACGCTCGGGCGGCAGCGGGAACTGTCGGACCGGTTCGCCACCGAGTCCCGCGCCCTCAGCGCGACCGAGCTGACCGCGGCGATGACCGGCAAGTGGGTGAACTCGAGCCGCCGGGCCAGCCTGACGATGATCCCGGCGATCGTGTACCTCGTCTCCGGGCTGACGCTGGCGCACGGCTCGGCGGTGTTCTCGATCGGCACGGTGGTCGCGTTCACCACGATGCTGAACCGGCTGGTCGCACCCGCCACCGCGCTGCAGGGACTCGGCACGGCCGCCTCCACGTCGATGGCCCTGTTCGGCCGGATCTTCGACGTCCTCGATCTGCCGGTGGACATCCAGGAGAAGCCGGACGCCCGCAGCCTGCCGCGGGTGCGGGGCGAAGTACGGGTCGAGAATGCGAGCTTCCGGTACGGCGAGGACGGCGGGTGGACGTTGTCCGACATCGAGTTCGTGGTGCCATCCGGTACGACGACGGCGCTCGTCGGGGAGACGGGATCGGGCAAGACGACGCTCGCGTACCTCGTCGCGAGGCTGTACGACCCGCAGCTCGGGAGGATCACCATCGACGGCATGGATCTGCGCGATCTCAAGCTGTCCGCGATCTCGGACGCGGTCGGGCTGGTATCGCAGGAGACCTACCTCTTCCACGAGTCGGTCCGGGAGAACCTGCGGTTCGCTGCGCCGGAGGCCACCGACGCCCAGGTGATCGCGGCGGCCCGCGCGGCGCGGATCCACGAGCTGATCGTCGGGCTGCCCGAGGGGTACGACACGGTGGTCGGGGCTCGCGGGTACCGCTTCTCCGGCGGCGAACGTCAGCGGCTGGCGATCGCCCGGATGCTGCTGCGGAACCCGCCGATCCTGATCCTCGACGAGGCCACCAGCGCGCTCGACAACGAGACCGAGCGGGCCGTCCAGGCCGCGATCGACGAGCTGGCCCGGGACCGGACCACGATCGCGATCGCGCACCGGCTGTCGACCGTGCGGAACGCGGACCAGATCCTGGTGCTCGACCACGGCCGGATCGTCGAGCGCGGCAGCCACGACGACCTGCTCGCCCGCCATGGCCGGTACGCCCAGTTGCACGGCACACTCAGCTGAGCACAGCTCGTCGAACCCGAGCTGAAATCGGTCCGGAAATGGATGGAACCGGGCCGGGGAGCAGCGCGTGTTAGGGGTGTGAGGGACATCGACGGTGATCCGGCAGCGGAGGTCGCGGCGCTCTACCGCCGTACCTGGCCGCGGCTGATCGGGCTGCTGGTGTCCATCGGGGGCTCACGCGCCGACGCCGAGGAGATCGCGCAGGACGCCTACGTGAAGCTGCTGGGCCGGTGGGACAAGATCCGCCGGTACGACGACCCGGAGGCGTGGGTCCGGGCGGTCGCCGTCCGGGCGCTGGTGAGCCGGCTGCGGCGGCAGCAGGTGGCCGCGCGGGCCGCGGCGAAGCTGATGGGCCGGTCCGCGGAGGTTCGTGGGCCGGACGGGGACGCGCTCGACGTGGCGGCGGCACTCGCCCGCATCACCCCGGCGCAACGCGCGGTGGTGGTGCTGCATCACGTGATGGATCTGCCGATCGAGCAGATCGCGGACGAGCTGGAGCTGCCACCCGGCACGGTGAAATCGCGGTTGGCCCGGGCGCGCCAGGCGCTCGCGCCGTTGCTCGCGGTCCAGGAGGAGGTGCCTGATCATGCATGAACTGCGGACCGATCTGTTGATCGAGTACGTCGACGAGCAGACCCCTGGGGAGGCGCCGCCGTTCGAGTTCGTCGAGCAGGCCGTCCGCCGGCAGCGACGTACGCGTGGTCTGGTGGCAACGGCGGCGGCGGTGCTGTTCGTAGGTGGCGCGGTGGTCGCGACGGCGTCCGTACCGCGGGCCGAGGAGCCGGCGACACCGCCGGCGACCCCGACGATGCCCGCGGTGGGACTGCTGGACGACGGGCCGCCGCCGAAGCAGTTCAAGTTCGGCAACACAGTGATGCTGCTGGGGGAGGAGATCCGAGTGTCACGAGTCGAGGTCGACTCGGAGAACGCCGGCACGCTGATCGTCGAAGCGCCGCGCAACGCCGACGACTCCTGCGTTCCGCACACGATGGTGCGGATCCTGTCGCAGGACGCATCGACGGTCCGGATCGCGGCCTATCGGTACTCGGTGGCGCCGGATCAGCCCGAGGCGCAGCTCTGCGTGAAGCCGGGCACGCGCCCCCTCCGGATCAGCCTGGATCTGCGTCGGCAGGTGGGCAACCGAACGGTACTGGCCGGGAGCACGGGGAGCCGGGCCGTCCTGAACTGACTTCCTCGCCGGGGTGGACCGCGACCGCCCCGGCGAGGACGTCGATCACTCTAGGCCGGGATGACCTTTCGCCAGATGTCGTTGACGATGTCCGCCCGCATGCCGACCGACTCGTAGACCGCGACGGCCGGGGTCGGGTTCCCCGTGTCGACGTGCAGGATCGTGCCGCTGAGACCCGCGGCCGAGTCGAGGGCGAACACGTCGCGCAGCAGGTACTTCGCCAGCCCGCGACCGCGCGCCGCGGTGACGACCCCGAGCCGTCCGATGTAGCCGCAGTGCTCGGTCGTGAGGTAGTTGTCGTCGCACTCCCGGACGCCGACGGGCCGGCCGGCGAGCTCGAGCACGGTCAGCTTGGACCAGTCGAAGGTGGAACGACTCTCGCGCTGCTTCACCCAGTCGTCGTACGGGCGGGGAACCGAGCCCGGCTGGTCGGCGAACGAGTCGGTGATGACCTGGTGTGCAGCTCGCCGGATCTGCTCGTCCTGGGCGCCGCGCCGAAGCACCACGCCGTCGGGAATCGCCGGCGGCTCCAGCGGCCCGGCGTACCGGATCGTCATCCGTTGGACGGTGGTGTGGATGAAGAGGCCGCGGTCCGCCGCGAGCGCTGACATCTGCTCATCCTCGCGGAGCAGGCCGAGCTTGATCGCAACCTCGTCGCCGGTCCTCCGCGCATGGTCGGTGGCGCGCTCGATCGCCTGGTCCAGCATCCAGCCGGCCACCAGTGGATCAGCCGAGGAGAGATCGATCTGCGCCCGCCCGCCGTCGAGTACGACGGTGCCCGTCCCGACGAGGCCGGGGCCGGCAGTCACCAGCCAGCTGTCCACGGCCAGGTCGATCAACGGGTCGCGCAGGTGGCTGACGATGCCCTCGCGGCTGTACTGCGAGAAGCCGATCAGCCGGACGTCGTTCGCGGCGACATGATCCGCGACCACATCGCCGTCCTCCGGTCGGATCGGACGGACGGAGTACCGATCGGGCAGTACGGCGGTCATGCCCTCATCCTCGGGAACGACCGCCGTACTGTCGAACGCATTAGCTGATCAGCAGGCCTTGACCCACTCGTTGCCGCCGCAGGCATCCTCGGCGACCTGGGCGCTGCGGCTGGTGTCGGGCTTGACCGCGGCGACCGGGGCCTGGTCGGTCCACGAGGCCAGGGTGACGCCGACCGCGTCCTCGACCGAGCGGGGGCTGACCAGGTAGTTGTTGCTGATCATCGAGAAGACCAGCTTGCGGCCGTCTTTGGTCGAGACGTACCCCGACAGTGCGGTGACGCCGGTGAGCGACCCGGTCTTGCCGTGCAGATTGTTCGCGGCCGGCGTGTTGCGCATCCGGCTGCGCAGGGTGCCGCCGGTGAACCGGTCGGGGTTGCCCGCGATCGGCAACGCGTCGTACCACTGCTGGAACCAGGGCTCCTGCCGCACGCCGATCAGGATGTCGGTGACGCTCTTCGCGGTCACGTTCACCTTGCGGGACAGGCCGGAGCCGTCCGACAGCCGGATCGTGCTGGTGTCGACGCCGACGCTGTTGGCGTAGTCGGTGACGACCCCGAGACCGGCGGACCAGCTGCCGTCTGCTTCGGCGACCGCGCCCATCGCCTTGACCAAGGTCTCGGCGTGCATGTTGTTCGACAGCTTCAGGAACGGGTTCATCAGCTCGCCGACCGTCATCGACTCGTCCCGGGCCAACTGCTTGGCGGTGGCCGGGGTCGCTGCGGTGCGGACGTGTCCGTCGACCTGGATTCCCTGCGCGGCCAGGGCGCGGCGGAACACGTCGGCGGCGTACAGGGTCGGCTCCCAGACGGTGACCCACTCCTGGCCGTCGGTGTCGTCGGCCGGGACCGAGCCGGTGACCCGGACGACGTTGGTGCCGTGGTCGCGCTCGATGGTGAGCGTGTTGTCCGAGCCGGCCGCGCCGGTGGTCGCGGTGTTCACCAGCTTGATCACGCTGTTGGCCGGGACGAGGGCGAGTTTCACCGGCGCTCCGACGGTCGCGCCGGGCAGGCTGTCCACGATCGCCGTACCGGAGTCGTAGTCGGTGTTGGGCGCGAGCGTCAGCGCGGAGATCTGGGCCGAGTAGTAGTACGGCTCGTCGTCCCAGGACCAGGTGTCACCGAGCCGGACCTTGTCGAAGTAGGTGTCGTCGGCGATCAGGTCGCCGTCGATCCGCCGGACGCCCGACTTGGCGACCTGCTTGGCCAGCGCGACGTAGTCCGACTCGAGCGAGGTCGGGTCGCCGTAGCCCTTCAGGTAAAGGTCTCCGCGCAGCTTCCCGCCGCGGACCGGAGCCGTTGTGAGCACGTCGGTGTGGAAGCGGAACCCGGCGCCGAGGGTGTGCATGGCGGCGGTCGAGCTGAACAGCTTGGTGTTGGACGCGGGCAGCAGCCGGGTGCCCCCGTTGCGGTCGTAGAGCGTCTCGCCGGTGGTCGCGTCGCGCACCACCAACCCCACCTGGGACCCCTGGAAGCGCGGGTCGGCCAGCAACGCGTCGAGTTGCTGCTGCAGCCCAGTGGCCTGCACGGCGGCAGGCGCCCCGACGGACTGGGTCGGCAGGCCGGTCTGGGTCAGCAGACCGGCCGTCGCGGCGACGGCCGCGGCGACAGCGACCACTCCACGGGGCGACGCGGCCACTCTCGGTAAAAACTTCACGGTGACTCCTTGGAATCGGGCGGAAACCAACTACACACACCCGGAGTCTCCATCTCCGAGCCCCCGGGGTCCAGCAATTGCGAACCACAACTTTCCGCGGACCCCGGACGCCACCTCTCGCCAGTCAGGTGAATCGATGGAAAAGTTCGGTCCAACACACTGTCCGGCCTCGTCGGGGATGGCCCGGTCCCGGGTCGGGGATGACCCGGGATCACCCCGCCCGCTGCGTGGCGCAGTACAGCCTGGGTGGACCGGGCCTCGTAGGCTCGGAGCAGCATCGACGCAGCAACGGGGAGTCTGGAACACCAGATGGCGAAACCACCAGAGCAGGTCTCGGCCGACCGCCGGCCACATTCCCGGCCGGTCTGGCTCGACCTGCGCCGTACCACCAGAGGCCTGCAGGCGATGTTCCTGGGCGGCCTCGCGTCGCTGATCTCGCTGGTGATCACCTTCTGGACCCTGCCCCAGATCAGCAGCGACGGCGCCCTGCCGGTACTGCGACTGGTGGTCATCCTGGCGGTGATCGGCCTGTTGATGCGGTGGATCCTGGCCGGGGTCGCGATCTTGATCGGGTCGATCGGTGTGCTCGTCGGCGGGCTGCTGTCCCAGTTCGCGGTGGTCTACCTCGGCGTCACCATCGATCCGGGGGTCAACCTGCACGGCGGGCCCGAGGCGGCGCTGCTGGTGTCGATCGTGATGTCCTCGGTCAGCGCCTTCGTCGGCTGGGTCGCGTACGCGGGCAGTGACGACGCGTACGTCTCCGAGGTGATGCGGGTGGTCCGCCGCCGGGCCCGCCGGATCCAGGCGGCGCCGAAGACCGGCCTGCTGATCATCCAGCTCGACGGCCTGTCGGCGCCGCTGCTGAACTGGATGGTGATGTCGGGCAACCTGCCGCACCTCGGCGGCTGGATCCGCGACGGCAGCCACTCGATGGTCGACTGGCACACCGGTGTTCCGGCGACCACGCCGGCCAGCCAGGCGGGCATCCTGCACGGCGGCTCCGGCCAGATCCCGGCCTTCCGCTGGTACGAGAAGGACACCGGCCGGGTGATGGTGACGAACCGGTCCCGGGACGCCGCCGAGATCGAGGCGCGGATGTCGACCGGCCGTGGCCTGCTCGCCGACGGCGGCGCCAGTATCAGCAACAACTGGTCCGGCGACGCGCCGAAGTCGGAGTTGGTCTTCAGCCGCGCGGCCCTGCCGGACGGCCGCAGCCGCGGGTACGTCCGGTTCTTCTCCAGCCCGCAGGGTGCGGCGCGCGGGCTGGTGCTGTGCGTCGCAGAGATGGTCAAGGAGCTCCACCAGGCCCGCAGCCAGCGCAGGCGCAACCTGGTGCCGAGGGTCAACCGCGGCGGCTCGTACATCTTCCTTCGGGCCATCTCCAACGTGCTGCTGCGCGACCTGAACGTCTCGCTGATCACCGACGAGCTGATCAAGGGCACGCCGGTGGTCTACTGCGACTTCGTCGATTACGACGAGGTCGCCCACCACGCGGGCCCGACCCGCCCGGAGTCCATGCAGACGCTCGAGGGTCTGGACCGGGTGCTCGGCGCGCTCAAGCGGATCATCGACACGCTGCCGCACGCGTACGAGATCGTCGTGCTGTCGGACCACGGCCAGAGCCAGGGCTCCACCTTCCTGCAGCGGTACGGACGGACGCTGACCCAGGTGGTCGACGACCTGGTCGACACCACGAAGGAGCCGGTGGCGGCCACCGGGCGCTCCGAGGGCTGGGGTCCGGTGAACGCCTTCCTGACCGAGGTGAGCCTGCGCCGCAGCGTGGCCGGCTCGGTCACCCGCAAGGCCTTGCACGGCAAGGCACTCCGGGGCGAGGTCGAGCTCGGGCCGGCCGACTGCGAGCCGCCGGTCGCCGCCGACGAGCAGATGGTGGTCACCTCCTCCGGCAATCTCGCGCTGATCTACCTCGCCACCACCGTGGGCCGGGTCCCGCTGGAGGAGATCGAGCTTCAGCACCCGCGGCTGATCCCGGGGCTGGCGACGCATCCCGGCGTCGGGTTCGTCGTGGTCGACTCGATCGCCGAAGGTCCGGTGGCGATCGGCCGGGCCGGCGTACACGTACTCCGCTCCGGGCGGATCGAGGGCGTCGACCCGCTCACCGCGTACGGACCGCACGCCGCTGCGTCGATGCTGCGGCAGGCGGAGATGCCGCACAACGGGGACATCGTGGTGATCAGCCGGCTGGACCAGTTCACCCACGAGGTGGCCGCGTTCGAGGAACTGGTCGGCTGCCACGGCGGGATCGGCGGCTGGCAGACCGAGGCGGTCCTGGTGCACCCGCGCCGCTTCGCCGTCGACGAGCCACCCGTAGGCTCCGACGCGGTACACGCACTCCTGATCAGCTGGCTCGAACAACTCGGCCAGCGCACCGACCAGGCCGACCAGACCGGTGAGCCGGCCGCAGCGGACGAGGTCACCGCGGAACGTGTCGCCGAACCGTCCGACGCGAGCGTGGAGGCCTGACGAAGTGCGGATCACCTGGTGGGGGCACAGCACCATCACCATCGAGGAGAACGGCACGCGGCTGCTGACGGACCCCGTGCTCACCTCCCGGATCGCGCACGTGCGGCGTCGTCGCGGCCCGGCCCCGACGCCCGAGGCCGGCCGGTGTGACGCGGTGCTGGTGTCCCACATGCATGCGGACCACCTGCACCTCACGTCGCTGCCCATGGTCTCGCCCGACGCGGCCCTCGTCGTACCGCGGGGTGCGGCCAGGTTGATCCACGCTGAGCGCGGAGCGGAGTACTCGGACCGATGCATCGAGGTTGCCCCGGGCAACCAGGTGCGGATCGGCAACCTCGACCTCACCGTGGTGTCCGCCCATCACGACGGACGCCGGCTGCCCTGGTCCTCGTACCGCGCGCCGGCGATCGGGTTCCGGGTCGAGGGCGCGCCGAGCGTCTGGTTCGCCGGCGACACCGACCTGTACGACGACCTCGCCGCCGAGGCGGGTCCGGTGGATCTGGCGCTGGTCCCGGTGGGCGGCTGGGGTCCCTCGCTGGGTCCGGGCCACCTGGATCCCGTCGGCGCGGCCGAGGCGGTCCGCCGCGTCGGGGCACGGGTCGCCGTACCGGTGCACTTCGGGACGTTCTGGCCGATCGCGTGCGACTGGCTCAAGCCCGAGTTGTTCCTGCCGCCGGGGGAGAAGTTCAAGGCTGCGATGCACGAGGTGGACTCGTCGGTGAACGTGGAGTTGCTCGTCCCGGGAGAGTCGGCCGAGGTGGTGCGGCCGTGAGCGGTGACCCCCACTTCGACCTCTGGTACCTGTGCGTGCTCGCCGGGGCGGTCCTGCTCGGCGCGGTGCTCCCGGTGCTGCCGACCGGCGCGGCCGTGTCGGCGGGCGCGGTATTGGCCTCCCACAGCAACCCCATCGGCCTGGTCGGCGTACTGATCGCCGGGGCCGGCGGCGCATACGTCGGCGACCTGATCGTGTACGGCGCCTGCCGGTTGGGCGGGGAGAGGTTGGCCAAGAGGGTCGGCTGGCTCCGCGACAACGCCTCGCTCGACGCGCTGCGGGTCCGGTTGAGCCATCACGAGGTCTCTGTGCTGCTGACGTCCCGGCTGATCCCGGGGGGACGCGTTCCGGTGCTGCTCGCGGCCGGGCTCGCGGGGTTCTCCTGGCGCCGGTTCGCGGTGGTGGACCTGGCCGCCTCGTCGCTGTGGGCGGTGGTTTACATGGCGATCGGGCTGCTCGGGTTCGCGTTGTTCGACGAACCTTGGCAGGGCGTCCTCGCGGCGATCCTGCTGGTGATCCTGGTCACGGCGGTCAGCAGCCTGGTGCAGCGCCAGCGCAGGAAGGTTGCGGCCGCCCGCCGGGCCGGTCCTGAGGAGGAAGCCGAGCAGACCTCCGAGACTTCCGAATCCAAGCCTTCCGAAGCTAGGCCCTCTGAAGCTAGGCCTTCCGAAGCCAGGCCCTCCGAAGCGAGGGCGTCAGACTCCGAATGAGGTGTTGCGGAGCCGTTCGACCAGTTCCGCGTCACCGTCGAGCTTGACCTGGGCGACCGCCTGGCGGCCGAAGCAGAACAGCACGAGCTCGACCGGCTCACCCGTCACGGTGACCGAGCCTCGCGCCGTCGGTTTCTTCGCGACCGACTCGGCGCCGTCCGGGAGACGCAGTACAAGGCCGCTCGGGGCCTTGCGGGTCATCGACTTCGCGGCGAGGCGGAGTTGCTTCCACAGACCTTGCTGCTGCTCGGCGGGCAACTCGCGGACGGTGAAGTCCGGGACCGCGCGGCGGACGTCCTCGTGGTGGACGAGGTACTCCGTGGTGTTCAGGTTGTGGCCCAGGCCGGGGAACGAGTAGATCGAGAACGTCGGCGGACCGGTGCGCACCTTGTCCACGATCTCGGTGAAGGAGTACTTCGCCTTCGCCTGCGCCATCCGCCGCTCGGTGGTGTCCGCGAGCGCCGGGATCATGATCCCCGGACCGGCCACCGGATCGGCCTCCCGGACATGCAGGTGGACCGCCAGATCGTGCGTCGTCCACCCCGCGCAGAGCGTCGGCTGATCCGGCCCGACCTGGTCGAACAGATCACACAGAGCGAGTCGTTCCACCTTGCTGTAGTCGGTCACAACTCGATCGTAGTTGTCCCCACCCAATGGCAGAATGTCATTCGTTGTCAGCCTCGTGGCTGGCTACGCCCCTGACAGTTCCGTCATCGTTCTGAGGATGTTTGCGTGCCGCAGCCGAAAGTCCCGAGCAAGGGCAGCGTGACCCGGCGCGGGTTCGCCGTTCTGCGCGTCGCCATCTGGGAGGAGCCGTGGGTGTTCGCGCTCTCGGTGCTCGCGAGCGTGCTGTACGGCGCGATGACGGTGGCCGACGGATGGGCCCTGGGCTGGGCCACGGATCACGTGATCCGGCCGGCGCTCGAGCGCGGTGACACCACCTTCGGCGCGATCGCGTCGATGGTCTCGCTCTTCCTCGGCATTGCCGTGCTTCGCGCGATCGGCGTGGTCGGCCGCCGGATCGGCGCCGGCGTGATGCAGTTCCGGCTGCAGGCGACGTACCGCCAGCGCGTCACCCGGCAGTACCTGAAGCTCCCGCTGGAGTGGCACCACAAGCACCCGACCGGGGAACTGCTGTCCAACGCGAACGCGGACGTCGAGTCGACCTGGTACCCGATCGCCCCGCTGCCGATGGCGGTCGGCGTGATCGCGATGCTCGTCTTCGCCACCGTCGCGATGTTCGCGGCGGACCCGTGGCTTGCGGCGGTCGGTTGCCTGGTGTTCCCACTCGTCTTCGTCGCGAACGTGATCTTCCAGCGGACCCTGCAGCCGCTCGCCACCCGAGCGCAGGAGTTGCGGGCCGACGTCTCCGAGGTCGCGCACGAGTCGTTCGACGGCGCGCTGGTGGTGAAGACGCTGGGCCGCGAGGCCGCCGAGACCGAGCGCTTCCGGGCGCCCACCTACGAGCTGCGCGACGCGAACATCGCGGTGAACAAGGCGCGTGGCGCGTTCGACCCGGTGATCGAGGGCCTGCCACGCATCGGAGTACTGGCCGTTCTGCTCGTCGGAGTCGGGCGGGTCAGCTCGGGCGCGGCCGAGGCCGGTGACGTGGTGCAGGTGGCGTTCCTGTTCACGCTGATCGGGTTCCCGATCCGGGCGCTCGGCTGGGTGCTGGGGGAGTTGCCGCGCTCTGTCGTCGGGTGGGACCGGGTGCAGCGGGTGATCACGGCCGAGGGCGGGATGGAGTACGGCGCCGAGAAGCTAACCCACTCGTCGGCCGCGCGGCTGGAGGTGTCGGACGTCCGGTTCGGGTACCTGCCGGACCGCGACGTGCTCGCCGGCGTGGACTTCACCGTCGAGCCGGGCCGGACCGTCGCGGTCGTCGGCCCGACCGGCGCCGGGAAATCGACGATGACCACCTTGCTCACCCGGCTGATCGATCCCGAGGAAGGGTCGGTCAAGGTCGACGACCACGACCTGCGCTCGCTGGCCCGTGACGAACTCGCGGGCTCGGTGGCGCTGGTCGCGCAGACCGCCTTCCTCTTCGACGACACGATCCGCGGCAACATCACCCTCGGCGGCGACTACACCGACGACGACGTGTGGGACTCGCTCCGGATCGCCCAGGGCGACGGATTCGTGAAGTCCCTGTCGCACGGCCTCGACACCAAGGTCGGCGAACGCGGTACGACGCTGTCCGGTGGCCAGCGGCAGCGGATCGCCCTGGCCCGAGCGCTGGTACGGCGACCCCGGTTGCTGATCCTGGACGACGCCACCAGCGCGGTGGATCCCCAGGTCGAGGCGCGGATCCTGGCCGGGCTGCGGACCGCCGTACAGGGGGCTGAGGCGGCGACCACCGTGCTGGTGATCGCGTATCGCAAGGCGACGATCGCGCTGGCGGACGAGGTGCTGTTCCTCGACGGCGGCCGGATCGCCGATCAGGGGTCGCATCTGGAGTTGCAGGCCCGCTCGGCCGCCTACCGCGACCTGGTCGACGCCTACGAGAAGGACGCGGCGCGGCGTGAAGAAGAGGCCGCGCTGGAAGCAGATATGGACCGCGATCTCGACACCTACGACGCAGAAGGAGCATCCGCGTGAGCGCCGCAGAGGCCACCCGGCTCGACCACGGCGACGACGCCGGCGGTCTGGAGACCCTCAAGCAGGGGCTCCGGGTCTCACCCGAGCTCGGCCGCGGCTGGGGGATCACGGGGCTGCTCGCGCTGACGATGACGGCCGGGCGGATCGTCGTACCGATCGCGGTCCAGCAGACGATCGACAAGGGCCTGTCGGGTCCCGGCGGACCGGACATGTGGTTCGTGGCGTGGATGTGCCTGCTCTGCGTGGGTGCCGTGCTGATCACCGGCGTCGCGTCGTACCTCACCACCGTGCGGCTCGCGAAGAACTCCGAGCGCGGGCTCGCGACGATGCGGATCAAGGCGTTCCGGCACGTGCACGACCTGCCGGTGCTGACCCAGAGCACCGAGCGCCGCGGCGCGCTGGTCAGCCGGGTCACCTCCGACGTGGACACGGTGTCGCAGTTCCTGCAGTTCGGCGGGTTCATCTTCCTGGTCAGCATCGGGCAGATGCTGCTCGCGACCGTGGTGATGTTCTTCTACTCCTGGCAGCTCGCGCTGGTCGTGCTGATCTGCTTCCTGCCGTTGTTCGCCAGCCTGAAGTACCTGCAGCGGAAGATGTCCGCGGCGTACGGCGTGGTCCGGGCTAAGGTCGGCGAGATGCTGTCCGCGATCGCCGAGCCGGTCGTCGGCGCCCAGGTGGTCCGCGCGTACGCGATCGAGCAGCGCACCCAGGCCCGGATCGATGCCTCGATCGAGGACTACCGGCGGACCGCGACCCGCGCCCAGGCCATCACCGGGATCACCTTCTCCATCGGCGGTCTGGCGGCCGGCCTGGCCAACGCCGGCGTGCTGACCGCGGGCGTGCTGCTCGGGGTGGACGGCAAGGCGACGCTGGGCGAGATCCTCGCGTTCATGTTCCTGGTCGCACTGTTCTCCGACCCGGTGCAGATCGCCACCCAGGTGCTCACCGACGCGCAGAGCGCCTTCGCCGGCTGGCGGCGCGTGCTCGGCGTGATCGCGACCCCGGCCGACGTGGTCGACCCGGGCGAGGACGGCGTCACCCAGGCGCGGGGCCCGGTGACGGTCGAGTTCGCCGACGTGAACTTCGCCTACCCCGACGGCGACCTCGTACTGCGGGACGTCGACGTCCGGCTGGAACCGCACCGGCGGGTCGCGGTGGTCGGCGAGACGGGTTCGGGCAAGACGACCTTCGCCAAGCTGCTCACCCGGCTGATGGATCCCACCTCCGGCGCGGTACTACTCGACGGGGTGAACGCTCGGGAGATCTCGTTCTCCTCGCTGCGGGAGCGGGTCGTCATGGTGCCGCAGGACGGGTATCTCTTCGACTCGTCCCTCGCCGAGAACGTCCGCTTCGGACGTCCCGAGGTGACCGACGCGCAGTTGCTGGACGCGTTTGCGGATCTCGGGCTGACCGATTGGCTGGAGTCGCTGCCGGACGGGCTGGAGTCACCGGTCGGGCAGCGAGGGGAATCCCTGTCGGCGGGTGAACGGCAGCTGGTGGCGCTGGTCCGGGCGAACATCGCGGACCCGGATCTGCTCGTCCTCGACGAGGCGACCTCGGCCGTGGATCCCGGGACCGAAGTACGGGTGAATGCCGCGCTGGAGCGGTTGATGGCGGGGCGGACGTCCGTGACGATCGCCCACCGGTTGTCGACCGCGGAAGCCGCCGACGAGGTACTGGTCTTCGACGACGGCCGCATCATCGAGCGCGGTCCGCATGCGGACCTGGTCCAGGCAGGAGGCGTCTACACCCGCCTCCACGCCAGCTGGATAGCCCAACGCTCCGCAGTCTGAAGTGAAGCTGGACAGGTCTAACGGGCCGGGGGAGGAAAGGGGCCCCCGGCCCGTCGACCTGTCGTGTGCGGTCTGCTGGACCGATCCGTCAATCGGCCGCTGACCCAGCTGGTACTACGCGGTCGGCGCGGCGCCGTTCTCGCGGCCGGCGCCCGGCTGCGGTACGAGCAGGAACTCGACACCGCCCTTGTCGTCGACGGCCGCGTCGAGGATCTTGTCGTCGAGTGCGTTGGCGGCGTTCTCCTCGAGGAAGACCCGGGCGCCGCTCTCCTCGACCACCTGATCACCCGGCAGCGGCGACTCAGTCGTGGTCACCGCCAGTGCGGGGTCGGCCGGGTTCTCCTGCGAGATCCGGACGCCGGCGCCTTCGGGAGCGCCTTCGACGCCCGTGATGCTCTTGATCACCAGGGTGGCGTTCTCTGTCAGGGTAAGCACTGCTGCTCCTAGCATCGATTGCGGTGAGCGCGTCCCGTGCCCCTTCCCCCGACACCCAAACATCCCCGCCCGGAACCCGAACCCCACCACCCGCACCCGCCCACCGGCACCCCGCCCACCGGCACCACCGCACCCAGTTCCGCGCCTGCAGCCTGCCCCGGCCACCTCCGACGGCAGCCCCGGCGACCTCCTCCGGCAACCTCGCGGGCCCCGCCTGCAGCCCGCCCGGCTACTTCGCCCGGCCACCTCGGCCCGCCGCGGTCGCCCGCCCAGGGCCCTGCGACCTTGTGCACCGTTCGCGCGGCAGCGGAGCCGAGGACTACTTACCTCGTGCACAAGGTCGACGAAGCCTGGGGGCGGACCAGCACTTTGTGCACCACCTGAGTGTTTTCCGCCCGTCAGACTGCTTGGGCCGGGCGTTGTCAAGCTGCGTGGACGCGGCGGGTCGTTGGGGTGGCTGCGCGAGAGGTCGGGCGTGGGTTGGCGTCGGGCGAGGGGTGTGCGGCTGCGTGTGTGTGGGGGGCGTCGGGCGGCGGGGTGGGGCTGGGGTTCGCGGGAAACCCGGGTGCGGGCTGTCGGTGGGGTGGTGTGTGATCGGGGGTATGACTATCGAGCTGGGTGTGCCGGGGGTCGGCGGGTTGGGTGAGGTTGCCGGGAAGCTGGGGGAGTGGCAGTACGGCGGGGCGGCGGTGCAGGTGCATCCGGGGGATCTGGGGTGGTTCTGGCGGTTCGGGGCCGAGCGGACCGCGGACGCCGTGCGGGTGTGGAAGCGCGACCACGAGATCCTCGCGGTCGGGTTGCTCGACGAGCCGGACATGTTGCGGCTCGCGCTGGCGCCGGGCGCGTTCGACGACGCGGAGCTGGCCCAGCAGATCGTCGACGACAGCTCGGACCCCGCGCGCGGAGTACTGATCGAGGGGACCGTGTACGTCGATGCTCCGGAGGGTGCGCGGGCTCGCGACCTGCTGTTCAAGGACGGGTGGGACGCCGACGAGCCGTGGGTACCGCTCGAGCGTGACCTCGCGGAGCCGATCGAGGATCCCGGTCTGGCGGTCGAGGTGATCGGACCGGACCAGGCGCACGTGCGGACCGCGGTCCAGCGCGCGTCCTTCGACGGCTCCACCTTCACCGACGAACGCTGGCACGCGATGGCCGCCGGTACGCCGTACGCCGAGGCCAGGTGTCTCGTCGGGAGGAACGGCCAGGGCGACCCGGTGGCCGCGGTCACCGTGTGGTCGGCCGGAGTCGGCAAGCCGGGGCTGATCGAGCCGTTGGGGGTGCACCGCGAGTTCCGCGGCGCCGGACACGGCAAGGCGATCACCGTCGCCGCGGCCGCCGCGCTCCGGGACCTGGGTTCGTCCAGCGCCCTCGTCTGCACGCCCGCCTTCAACGTCGGCGCCGTCGCCACCTACCGCACGGCCGGATTCCAGCCCCTCCCCGAGACCCGCGCCCAGGTCCGGAAAGCCTGAAACCTACCCGGCGACCTCGTCGGCGGCGCGCAGTACTCGAAGGATGTTGCCGCCGGCAAGTTTCGCGAGTTCGTCGTCGCTCCAGCCGCGATCGGCGAGGGCGTAGAAGAGCGACGGGTACGACGCGACGTCCGGCAGTCCGACGGGGAACTCCGGGCAGCCGTCGTAGTCGCCGCCGAGCCCGATGTGGTCGATCCCGGCCACCTCGCGGACGTGTTCGACGTGTGCCACCACGTCGTCGAGGGTGATCTTCGGCTTCGGTACGCCGTACGCCTCCTTCAGCTTCTTCTGCTGGGCCGGCACCAGCGGATCGAGGCCGAGCTCACCCGCCAGTTCGCGGGCCCCCGCCACCCAGTCGACGTACGCCTGCGAGACGAAGACCGGCACGAACGTCACCATGCACACCCCGTCGTTGCCGGCCAGGGTCTGTAGCACGTCGTCAGGCACGTTGCGCGGGTGGTCGCAGACCGCCTGGGCGGACGAGTGGCTGAAGATGACCGGCGCGCTGGTCACCCGCAGCGCGTGCCGCATCGTGTCCGCGGAGACGTGCGAGAGGTCGACCAGCATGCCGAGCCGGTTCATCTCCCTCACCACGTCCTCGCCGAACTCGTTCATGCCGCCGAGCACCGGGTCATCGGTGGCGGAGTCGGCCCAGGACACGTTGTTGTTGTGCGTGAGCGTCATGTACCGGACGCCGAGCTCGCGCATGATCCGCAGCACGCCGAGCGACTCACCGATCGAGTGGCCGCCCTCCATCCCCATCAGCGAGGCGATCCGGCGCTCCTTGAACGCGATGTCGACGTCATCAGCGGTATCGGCGAGCTGGAGCGCCTCCGGGAAGCGCGCGACCATCCGGTGCACGAAGTCGATCTGCTCGAACGTCCGGCGGACCGCGTCGGCGTCCTGCGGCACCCACAACGACCAGAACTGGGCCGCGACCTGACCGAGCCGGAGCCGGGGCAGGTCGGTGTTCAGCTTGGGCACCGAGACGCTCAGGTCGTACGCGTCGAGGTCGTACCCGCACAGCTCGTAGAAGGCGATCGGGAGATCGTTGTGGCCGTCGATCAGGGGATGGTTCTGCAACAGGGTCCGCACCCGGGCGACACTCGTCATTCCGGCATTTTGTCAGGCCCGGCGGCGTCTCGCATGCCCACCCGACGCCGGGCCGTCAGGGGTGGTCCGCGGCCACCCGACCCCGGGCGGTCGGGCAGTGACAGGGGATCGGGGACAATGGGGTGGTGGATACCGAGGAGCTGACCTTCGACGCGGCCGGGCTGATCCCTGCCGTCGTGCAGCAGTACGACACCCGTGAGGTCCTGATGGTCGGCTGGATGAACGCCGAGGCCGTCCGCCGGACCGCCGAGTCCGGCCGCAGCACCTTCTGGTCGCGCAGCCGCCAGGACTACTGGGTGAAGGGTGAGACGAGCGGCAACCGTCAGCACGTGAAGCAGATCCTGGTCGACTGCGACGCCGACACCCTGCTGGTCCTGGTCGACCAGGAGGGCCCGGCCTGCCACACCGGGACGCGGAGCTGCTTCGAGCACGGCGAATTCGAGGTCAAGGCGTGAACACTCCCGACCTCGAGACCTTCCGCGAGTACGCGAAGGACCGCCGGGTCATCCCGGTGACGCGGCGGCTGCTGGCAGACGCGGAGACCCCGATCGGCGTCTACGGCAAGCTCGCCGCCGAGCGCGAGGGCACCTTCCTGCTGGAGTCCGCGGAGAACGGCGGCGTCTGGTCGCGGTACTCGTTCATCGGGGTGCGCAGCGCCGCCACCCTGACCGAGCGCAACGGTGAGGCCGTCTGGTCCGGCCACCCGCCGGTCGGGCTGCCGCAGACCGGCGACCCGCTGAAGGCGCTGCGCGAGACGCTGGACATCCTGCACACGCCGCGGCTGCCCGACCTGCCGCCGCTGACCGGCGGCATGGTCGGCTTCCTCGGGTACGACGCGGTTCGCCGGCTGGAGAAGTTGCCGGACACAACGACCGACGACCTCGGCCTGCCCGAGCTGACCTTCCTGTTCGCCACCGACCTGGCCGCGCTGGACCACGAGACGGGCGAGATCTGGCTGATCGCCAACGCGGTCAACTGGGACGACTCCGACGAACGGGTGGACGAGTCCTACGCGGACGCCGTCCGCCGGCTGGACGCGATGGAGAAGGACCTCGCCCAGCCGACCCCGTCGTACGTCGTGCACGCGAACCGGCAGGCGCAGCCGGACCCGCACCGGCAGCGGTCCAGCGCGGAGTACCGGGAGGCGGTGGAGACCGCCAAGGAGGAGATCCGGGCGGGCGAGGCGTTCCAGATCGTTGTCTCGCAGCGGTTCGAGCTGCAGACGACGGCGAGCGCGCTCGACATCTACCGGGTGCTCCGCCGGTCGAACCCGAGCCCGTACATGTACCTGGTCCGCCTGGACGGCTTCGATATCGTCGGGTCCAGCCCCGAGGCGCTGGTGAAGGTTACCGACACCAAGGTGATCCTGCACCCGATCGCCGGCACCCGTCCGCGCGGCGCGACGCCGGAGGAGGACCGGGCGCTGGAGGAGGAGTTGCGGGCCGACGCCAAGGAGCGCGCCGAGCACCTGATGCTGGTCGACCTCGGCCGCAACGACGTCGGCCGGGTCTGTGCGCCCGGCACGGTCGAGGTGGTGGACTTCATGGACGTCCGCCGCTACAGCCACGTGATGCACCTGGAGTCGACGGTCACCGGGCACCTGCAGGCGGGCAAGACCGCCTTCGACGCGCTCACCGCCGCGTTCCCGGCCGGAACGTTGTCCGGAGCACCGAAACCGCGGGCGATGGAGATCATCGACAAGCTGGAGATGACCCGGCGCGGCGTCTACGGCGGCGTGGTCGGTTACCTCGACTTCGCCGGTGACGCCGACACCGCCATCGCGATCCGTACCGCGGTGCTGCGCGGTACGACGGCGTACGTGCAGGCGGGCGCGGGCATCGTCGCGGACTCGGACCCGGCCTCCGAGGACGCCGAGTGCCGCACGAAGGCAGCGGCCGTCCTGAACGCCATCGCCGTCGCCGGCACGTTCTCCGAGGTCTGATGCGACCACAACGACTGGTTGACCTGCTGGCGGTGGTGGCCCTCGTGCTGCTCGGCCTGTCGGCCTACCTGACCTGGTCGATCGCGGACCCCGGCAGCGGCCGGCCGGTGGTGAACTTCAACGGGTACGCCGTGACCCGCGCGCCGGTGACCCTGGCGCTGGCAGGCGTGGTGGCCGTCATCGTCACCAAGCTCGCCGGTACTGCGCTCCGGCGTGTCCTGGCCGCCCTGGTCGCGCTGATGGGTGTCGCCGCGATCGCGGTGGCAGTGCAGGTGCGACCGGATGCCGCGGAACTCGGTAGGCTCCGGCCAGAGCTCAGTCAGGCGGTGACGGACCGGGTGCTGCTCAGCACCGGACCGGCGCCCTGGCTTGCTCTGGCGGGCGGGGTGGCACTGCTGGCGGCGGGGGTGATCGCGCTGCTGACGGCGCATCGATGGCGGCGCCCGACACTGCGGTACGAGCGTGATCCGGCCGCCACACCGGCCGATCAGTGGAAGGCGATCGATGCCGGTGAGGACCCGACGATCTGATTGTCGGGGGCTACCGCCACAATAGGACGGGACGACAAGAGGAGTGGCGCCAACGATGGACAATACGACCGCAGATCAAACGCTGGACTACGAGAGCGAAGAAGCTCACGCAGGCGGCCTGCACGGCAGCACTCCGGCGGCCTGGACCGCCGTGACGATCGTGCTGGTCGGGTTCACTGTCGGAGCCATCGCGATGGTGATGGGGCCGAACTGGGTGTTGTTCTGGATCTCGGTCGGGATCGCCGTGGCGGGCGGACTGGTCGGCAAGGTGATGCAGCTGCTCGGGTTCGGTGCACGGTCCAACGACCACCACTGACGGACGGACCACAATCATGACTGTGCTTGACGACATCCTCGCCGGGGTCCGGGAGGACCTGGCGGAGCGCCAGGCGCGGGTCAGCCTGGACGACCTCAAGCTGGAAGCCCAGCGCAAGCCCGACGCCAAGGACCCGATGCCGGTGTTCCGCGGTGACGGGATTGCGATCATCGCCGAGGTGAAGCGGTCCAGCCCGTCGAAGGGGGCCCTGGCCGACATCGCCGACCCCGCCGCGCTCGCCTCGGAGTACGCGGAGGGTGGTGCGGCGGCGATCAGTGTGCTGACCGAGCAGCGCCGCTTCGGCGGCAGCCTGGAGGACCTGCGCGCGGTCCGCGGCCGGGTCGACGTACCGGTGCTGCGCAAGGACTTCATCCTGTCCTCGTACCAGCTCTGGGAGGCCCGGGCGGCCGGCGCCGACATGGTGCTGCTGATGGTGGCCGCGCTGGAGCAGGAGGCGCTGGTCTCGCTGATCGAGCGGGCCCACTCCATCGGGTTGTGCCCACTGGTGGAGGTGCACGACGAGGAGGAGACGTTGCGGGCGGTGGACGCGGGCGCTCAGCTGATCGGCGTCAACAACCGCAACCTGAAGACCCTCGAGGTCGACCGGAACACCTTCGCCCGGGTCGCGCCGTCGATCCCGACCAACCTGGTCCGGGTGGCGGAGTCCGGCGTTCGCGGTCCGCATGATGTAATCGAGTTCGCGCGCGCCGGGGCCGATGTCGTCCTCGTCGGTGAAACCCTGGTGACCGGCCGCGATCCGCGGGCCTCGGTCGCCGATCTCGTCGCTGCGGGATCGCACCCCGCCATCCAGCAGCGTCACTGAGACGTGCCGGCCCCCGCCGAAGGGGTCGTCACCGAGACGTGAAACCCCTGTGTGAGCAGGGGTTTTGGAAGGCGAACATGACTGCTGTGCTGCCCGACCAGCTCGGGCACTTCGGCCGCTTCGGCGGCAGGTTCCTGCCGGAGGCGCTGATCGCGCCGCTCGACGAGCTGACCACCGCGTGGCAGCAGGCGATGGCGGACAAGACCTTCACCGACGAGTTCGAGCGGATGCTGCGTGAGTACGCCGGCACCCCGAGCCTGCTGTACGACGCGACCCGGCTGTCGGACATCGTCGGGGCGCGGGTGCTGCTGAAGCGCGAGGACCTGAACCACACCGGGGCGCACAAGATCCGCAACGTGCTCGGCCAGGCGCTGCTCACCAAGCGGATGGGCAAGACCCGGGTGATCGCCGAGACCGGCGCCGGCCAGCACGGTGTCGCCACGGCGACCGCGTGCGCCTACCTGGATCTCGAGTGCGTCGTCTACATGGGTGAGGTCGACACCGAGCGGCAGGCCCTGAACGTGGCCCGGATGAAGCTGCTCGGCGCCGAGGTGATCCCGGTCAAGACCGGCAGCCGGACGCTGAAGGACGCGATCAACGAGGCGCTGCGCGACTGGGTCGCCAGCGTCGACAACACCCACTACCTGCTCGGTACCGCGGCCGGCGGGCACCCGTTCCCGGCCATGGTGCGCGACTTCGTCCGGGGGATCGGTGACGAGGCCCGGGCCCAGTCGCTCGAGCTGCTCGGCCGGCTTCCGGATGCGGCCGTCGCCTGCGTCGGTGGTGGCTCGAACGCGATCGGTCTGTTCGCCGCCTTCGTCCCCGACACAGAGGTGAAGCTGTACGGCATCGAGGCCGGCGGCGACGGGTACGAGACCGGCCGCCACGCGGCGACGATCACCGCGGGCCAGGTCGGCGTGTTGCACGGCGCCCGGTCGTACCTGCTGCAGGACGAGGACGGCCAGACGATCGAGTCGCACTCGATCTCCGCCGGACTGGACTACCCGGGCGTCGGCCCGGAGCACGCCTGGCTGGCGGAGACCGGCCGGGCGACGTACCGGCCGGTGACGGACGCGGCGGCGATGGAGTCGCTGCGGCTGCTCGCACGCACCGAGGGCATCATCCCGGCGATCGAGTCGGCGCACGCGATCGCCGGCACGCTGGAGATCGCCAAGGAACTGGGGCCCGAGGCAACCATTCTGGTGTGCCTGTCCGGTCGTGGTGACAAGGACATGGACACGGCCGGCGAGTGGTTCGGCCTGATCGACGGGACCGGCAAGGCATGAGCGACGTGAGCACCGAACTGGGCAACGCGGGCACCGCGATCCGGAAGGCGAACGACGAGGGCCGGGCCGCGCTGGTCGGCTACCTGCCGGCCGGCTACCCGACCGTCGACGGTGGCGTGGACGCGATCAAGGCGATGGTCGACGGCGGTGTGGACGTGCTCGAGATCGGGCTGCCGTACAGCGACCCGGTGATGGACGGCGTGACGATCCAGCGCGCCGCCGAGATCGCGCTGGCCGGCGGGCTGCGGATCCGCGACGTGCTCGGCACCGTCGAGAAGGTCGCTGCGTACGCCGACTTGCCGGTGCTGGTGATGACGTACTGGAACCCGATCGAGCGGTACGGCGTGGACCGGTTCGCGGTGGATCTGGCCGCCGCCGGGGGAGCGGGCCTGATCACGCCCGACCTGATCCCGGACGAAGGCGCCGAGTGGATCGCCGCCGCCGACAAGAACGAACTGGACAAGGTGTTCCTGGTCTCGCCGTCGTCCACCGACGCGCGGATCGGGCTCACCACGGCGTCCTGCCGGGGATTCGTCTACGCGACCGCCGTGATGGGCGTCACCGGTGCCCGTGACCAGGCCTCCGACCTGGCCGCGCCGCTGGTCGCCCGGACGAAGGCGGCCACCGGGCTCCCGGTCGGGGTCGGGCTCGGCGTCTCCAACGCGGACCAGGCGGCGGACGTCGCGGCGTACGCGGATGCTGTGATCGTGGGCTCCGCGTTCGTGAAGGCGCTCAACGCGGGCGGTCCGGCGGGAGTGAGATCGCTCACGGAAAGCCTCGCTGAAGGGGTCCGGCGGGAACGTAGCACCCCCGTCGCTCGTTAGAACCGCCGTGAGTCGAACCAGGAACGCGGCTGTTTTCTTCGCCGCGGTGGCTCTGCTTGCCCTCGTGGGCTGCAGCAGCGGGCCGAAGCAGTCAGCCGAAAACCCCGGTGGGGCGATCATCCGCACCCCGGCCGGTGACCCGAACGGGTTGCGCGGGGCAACGCTGGACCGGCCGTACTCGCTACCGGCCACCTCGCTGACCGACACCTCGGGCAACGAGTTCAACCTGGTCACGTCGACGAAGAAGCCGGTCACGCTGGTGTTCTTCGGCTACACGAACTGCCCGGACGTCTGCCCGACGGTGATGGCCGACGTCGCCTCCGCGCTGACCAAGCTGGACGAGTCGGTGCGCGACCAGGTTCAACTGCTGTTCATCACCACTGATCCGGCGAGGGACACTGGACCGGTGATCCGCAAGTACCTGGACCGGTTCGACCCGTCGTTCGTCGGGCTGACCGGCAACCTGACCTCGATCAAGGACATCGCCAAGGCCGTCGGCGTCCCGGTGGAGGGCATGAAGAAGCTGCCCTCCGGCGGGTACGAGGTGGGCCACGGCGCCCAGGTGCTCGGTTTCGGCGCGAACGACAAGGCCACCGTGCTGTGGCTGTCGAACGCGGCGATCGGCGACCTCGCGCACGACTTCGGCAAGCTCGTCGAGGAGAACCAGTGAAGCAGCAACCTTGGTTCCCGTGGGTGTCGCTGCTCGCCCGGCTGGTGCTCGGCGGCGTGATGCTGGTGGCCGGCGCGCTCAAGGTCACCGACCCGGAGGTCGCCGCGCAGGCGGTCCGGGCCTACGAACTGCTTCCGTCCGGGTTCGACAGCATCGTGGGGCTGGTGCTGCCGTTCCTGGAGATCGCGATCGGGTTGCTGTTGATCGTCGGTTACGGTGTCCGGCCCGCCGCCGCGGTGGCCGGTGTTTTCATGGTGGTGTTCATCGCCGCGGTGTCCTCCGCCTGGGCTCGTGGTCTGGCGATCGACTGTGGCTGCTTCGGCGGCGGCGGTCAGGTCGCGCCCGGCCAGACGAAGTACTTGCAGGAGATCCTGCGGGACGTCGGTCTGCTGGTGCTCGCGGGGTGGCTGTGGTTCAGCCCGCGCAGCAAGTTCGCGCTCGAATCGGATCCGCACGTGTCGACAGGAGTAACCGCGTCGTGAGCAAGACCCAGCCCAAGCCCCCGGTCAATCCGCTGCTGCAGCAGAAGCGGCGGATCTCGCCCGGCATCGTCATCGTGGTCGTGGTGGTGCTCGCCATCATCGCCGCGGTCGGTGTCGACTACTGGCGCAAGCACTCCAAGGTCGAGGTGACCACCAGCGGCGGGCCTGAGCCCGCGGTGATCACCGGACCCGGCACCAACGGCAAGGGCGTCACGGTCGGCAAGGCCGGCGCCAAGTCGCACATCGACCTGTACCTCGACTTCCGCTGCCCGCACTGCGCGGACTTCGAGGAGGAGTCCGGCCCGACCATCGACAAGCTGGTCGAGGACGGCACCGCCACCCTGACCTACTGGCCGCTGGCTTTCGTGAGCCCGGATGACTCGCCCCGGCTTGCCAACGCGTTCGCCGCGGCCGCCGCGAACGGCAAGGCACTGAGCTACGCCGACGGCATGTACGGCGACTTCTCCAAGGCCTGGACCACCGACCAGCTGATCGACCTGGGCAAGCAGCTCGGCATCGACGACCAGAAGTTCGAGGCGGCGGTCAACGACAACAGCTACAAGGGCTGGCTCGACTCGATCGCCCAGGCGGCCAACGACCGCAAGGTGGAAGGCACTCCCACAGTCTTCGTGAACGACAAGATGCTGAGTGGCGACCAGCTCACTCCTGAGGGCCTGGAGAAGGCCGTCGGGGCCACGAACTGACGCACCGAGTCCCCATCGTGACCCCGTGTTGGTGGTCGCGGTGGGGCCGGTCGAGTAGCGTTCCTGCTTGCCATGTCTAGTCTGCTGCCCGCCGTGATCATCCCGGCGTTCATCCCCAGTCCCAGCCAGGGCGTCTGGCACCTCGGCCCGTTGCCGCTGCGTGCCTACGCCATCTGCATCCTGCTCGGCATCTTCGCCGGTTACTGGCTGGGCCGGAAACGCTGGGTCGCCCGCGGCGGCTCGGCTGAGGTGCTCGCCGACATCATCATGTGGGCGGTGCCGTTCGGCCTGGTCGGGGCCCGGATCTACCACGTGATCACCGACGCCGAGCTGTACTTCGGCGAGGGCAAGCACCCGATCGACGCGCTGAAGATCTGGCACGGCGGCCTCGGTATCTGGGGTGCGGTCGCGTTCGGCGCGCTCGGCGCCTGGATCGCCTGCCGCCGGCACAAGGTGCCGTTCCTCGCCGTCGCCGACGCGATGGCGCCCGGGATCGCGCTGGCCCAGGTGATCGGCCGGTTCGGGAACTACTTCAACCAGGAACTGTTCGGGAAGCCGACGGACCGGCCCTGGGGCCTGGAGATCGCCCCGGAGCACCGGCCCCCGGGCTACATGGACTTCGCCACCTTCCACCCGACCTTCCTCTACGAAGCGATCTGGAACCTCGGTGTGATCGCGCTGGTGATCCTGGTCGACCGGCGCTACAAGCTCGGCCACGGCCGCGCCTTCGCCCTGTACGTCGCCGGCTACACCCTGGGCCGGGCGTGGATCGAGAACCTGCGGATCGACACGGTGAACGAGTTCGCCGGACTCCGGCTGAACGTGTGGGTGTCGATGGTGATGTTCGTGCTCGCCGTCGCCTACTTCATCATCAGCCTCCGCCTGAAGCCCGGCCAGGAGGACATCTCCGGCGGTCCCGCGGCCGGCGGCGACAAGCCCTCCGACACCGCGGCGGATGCCGACGAACCGGCGGACACCGTGGCCGAGACCCCTTCCTCCGAGGAGGCGGTCCCGGCTGACGCGGACCAGCCGTCCGCGGACACCGCCGCCCCCGGCGGCGAAAAGGACGCCAAGGTCGAAGCCGGATCCCCGACTGACAGGCCCCGTGACTGACCCCGTTGTACCTGCTGCCGGCGGCGAGGACCCCACCTCGCCGCCGACTTCCGGCGGACCGGAGGTGTCCGCGGAGCATTCCGGGGACCACACGCATCGCGATGTGACGGGTGGCTGGCTGCGGCCGGCGGTGTTCGGGGCGATGGACGGGCTGGTCTCGAACTTCGCGCTGATCGCCGGCATGGACGGCGGCACCGAGTCCGGGTCGCAGTTCATCGTGCTGGCCGGGCTCGCGGGGCTGGCGGCGGGCGCGTTCTCGATGGCGGCGGGGGAGTACACCTCGGTCGCCTCGCAGCGCGAGCTCGCCCGCGCCGAGATCGAGGTCGAACGGCGCGAGATCCAGCGCCACCCCGGCGACGAGGAGCTGGAGCTCGCCGAGACCTACGAGGCGAAGGGCCTCGACCCGGAGCTGGCGAGCAAGGTCGCCCAGCAGTTCCACGCGAACCCCGAGCAGGCGCTCGAGGAGCACGTCCGCGAAGAGCTCGGCCTCGACCCCAACGACCTGCCGTCCCCGGTGGTCGCGGCGGCGTCGTCGTTCGTCTGCTTCGCGATCGGCGCGATCATCCCGGTCCTGCCGTACCTGCTCGGCGCCTCGAACGTGCTGCCCGCGCTGATCATGTCCCTCACCGCGCTCTTCATCTGCGGCGCGGTCGTCAGCCGCGTCACCACCCGCTCCTGGTGGTACTCCGGCCTCCGCCAGCTGATCCTCGGCGGCGCCGCCGCAGCCCTCACCTACTTCGTCGGCACCCTGGTAGGCCCAGGCATTTAGCGTCGCAGCCTTCTATGCCGCCTGGCGGGAGGCCTCTTCGATGACGTCACCTACCGAGACCATTCGCTCTTCACCACCCAGCCCTCGCCGGTGACCCAGACGCCACCATTCGCCTGCCCGGTCCCGGACGTGAGCGGCTGCCAGCCGTCCCTCGGTCCCCAGGTCACGGGTGAATTCTCGGGGTCGTGTCTGGTGGGTGGGAAGGGGGTGCTGTCACCATGGGTAGACAGACGAGTGAGCGCTTGCTCACGTGGCGTGACAGCGGATTGTGAAAGGCGTTGTGACGGTGGAATGGCTGTCCATCTGTCGGGCGTCATGAGGTAGTCTCGGGACTCCCGGCTTGGGCCAGTGTTGTCCCGCGGCCAGTTGTTGACCGTAGGACGACGGGAGCCCCTGAATGTTTGGTCGCCCCCCCTTTTTCATCAGGCACAGGCCGAGCGAGGGTCTGTACGACGGACGCCACGAGCACGACGCGTGTGGTGTCGCCTTCGTCGCAACCCTCACCGGTGAACCGAGCCACGACATCGTGGCCAAGGCTTTGACCGCCCTGCGCAATCTGGAACACCGTGGCGCCTCCGGCGCCGAGCCCGATTCCGGCGATGGCGCCGGCATCCTGCTGCAGGTCCCCGACGCGTTCTACCGCAAGGTGTGCGACTTCGAGCTGCCCGTACCGCGGAGCTATGCGACGGGTATCGCGTTCCTTCCCCAGGAGGCCGACGACGCCGCCAAGGCCGTCGCCCGGATCGAGGAGCTCGCCGCCGAGGAGAACCTGACGGTGCTCGGTTGGCGCGACGTGCCGACCGATCCCGCGCTGCTCGGAGCCACCGCGCGCTCGGTGATGCCGGTGTTCCGCCAGCTGTTCGTGGCGGCCAAGGCCGGCCGGGTGATGGGACTGGCGCTGGAGCGGATGGCGTTCCGGCTGCGCAAGCGGGCCGAGCGGGAGACCGCGACCTACTTCCCGTCGCTGTCCGGCCGCACCATCACCTACAAGGGGATGCTGACGACCGACCAGCTGGACAAGTTCTTCCCCGAGCTGACCGACCCGGACCTCGCCTCGGCGATCGGCGTCGTGCACTCGCGGTTCTCCACCAACACGTTCCCGTCCTGGCCGCTGGCCCACCCGTACCGGTACATCGCCCACAACGGCGAGATCAACACCGTGCAGGGCAACCGGAACTGGATGCGGGCCCGCGAGGCGCTGCTCGCCAGCGACCTGATCCCGGGTGACCTCGAGCAGATCTACCCGATCTGTACTCCGGACGCGTCCGACTCGGCGTCGTTCGACGAGGTGCTGGAGCTCCTGCACCTGGGCGGCCGCTCGTTGCCGCACGCGATGCTGATGATGATCCCGGAGGCGTGGGAGAACGCCACCACGATGGATCCGAAGCGACGCGCGTTCTACGAATTCCACTCCACCCTGATGGAGCCGTGGGACGGACCCGCCTCGGTGGTGTTCTCCGACGGCACCAAGGTCGGCGCCGTACTCGACCGGAACGGCCTGCGCCCCTCGCGGTACTGGGTGACGGAGGACGGTCTCGTCGTTCTCGCTTCCGAGGCCGGGGTGCTCGACATCGACCCGGCGACCGTGACCCAGAAGGGCCGGCTCGAGCCGGGCCGGATCTTCCTGGTCGACGTCGACGCGCACCGGATCATCACCGACCACGAGGTGAAGTCGGCACTGGCCGACGAGCACCCGTACGACGAGTGGCTGCACGCGGGCCTGATCCGGTTCGAGGACCTGCACGAGCGCGAGCACGTCGTCCACAGCCACGCTTCGGTGACCCGTCGCCAGCAGGTGTTCGGGTACACCGAGGAAGAGCTGCGGGTGCTGCTCACCCCGATGGCGAAGTCCGGCGCCGAGCCGATCGGCTCGATGGGCACGGACACCCCGATCGCCGTCCTGAGCGACCGGCCGCGGCTGCTGTTCGACTACTTCGCCCAGTTGTTCGCCCAAGTCACCAACCCGCCGCTGGACGCGATCCGCGAGGAGCTTGTCACCTCGCTTTCGTCGTCGCTGGGGCCCGAGGCGAATCTGCTCAACCCGAGCCCGGCGTCCTGCCGTCAGGTGGTGCTGCCGTTCCCGGTGATCACCAACGACGAGCTGGCCAAGCTGCGCCACATCAACCTGGACGGCGACCTCCCAGGCCTCGCGACGACCGTGTTGCGCGGTGTCTACGAGGTCGAGGGCGGCGGCGCCTCGCTGAAGGCCAGGCTCGAGGAGATCTGCACGGAGGCCGACGCGGCCATCGCGGACGGCGCCCGCATCCTGGTGCTGTCCGACCGGCATTCGAACGCCGAGAACGCGCCGATCCCGTCGCTGCTGCTGACCGCCGCGGTTCATCACCACCTGGTGAGGGAGAAGACCCGCACGCAGGTCGGCCTGGTCGTCGAGGCAGGAGACGTGCGTGAGGTCCACCACGTCGCCCTGCTGATGGGCTACGGCGCGGCCGCGGTCAACCCGTACCTGGCGCTGGAGTCCGTCGAGGACCTCTGCCGCCGCGGCACCTACCTGCCCGGGATCGAGCCGGAGCAGGCCGTCCGGAACCTGGTGAAGTCGCTCGGCAAGGGCGTCCTCAAGGTGATGTCGAAGATGGGCGTGTCCACCGTCGCGTCGTACACCGGTGCGCAGATCTTCGAGGCCAACGGCCTGTCGCCGGACCTGGTCGATGCCTACTTCACCGGTACGTCGTCCAAGCTCGGCGGGATCGGGCTGGACGTCATCGCCGAGGAGGTCCGGCGCCGGCACCTGCGGGCGTACCCGGCGGACGGCATCGTCGCCGCGCACCGCAAGCTCGAGATCGGCGGCGAGTACCAGTGGCGCCGCGAGGGCGAGCCGCACCTGTTCGACCCGGAGACGGTGTTCCGGCTGCAGCACTCCACCCGCACCGGGCGGTACGACATCTTCAAGCAGTACACGGCCCGGGTGGACGAGCAGTCCGAGCGGCTGATGACGCTGCGCGGCCTCTTCGGGTTCAAGTCCGGCCGGGACCCGATCCCGATCGACGAGGTCGAGCCGGTGGCGGCGATCGTCAAGCGGTTCTCCACCGGCGCGATGAGCTACGGCTCGATCAGCGCCGAGGCGCACACCACGCTGGCGATCGCGATGAACCAGCTCGGCGGCAAGTCGAACACCGGTGAGGGCGGCGAGGACTCCGACCGGCTGCACGACCCGGCCCGGCGCAGCTCGATCAAGCAGGTCGCGTCCGGCCGGTTCGGCGTCACCTCGGAGTACCTGACGAACTCCGACGACATCCAGATCAAGATGGCGCAGGGCGCGAAGCCCGGCGAGGGTGGTCAGCTGCCCGGGAACAAGGTGTACCCGTGGGTGGCGAGCACGCGGCACTCCACCCCGGGCGTCGGCCTGATCTCGCCGCCCCCGCACCACGACATCTACTCGATCGAGGATCTGGCCCAGCTGATCCACGACCTGAAGAACGCGAACCCGTCCGCGCGGATTCACGTGAAGCTGGTCTCGGAGGTTGGTGTCGGCACGATCGCCGCCGGCGTCAGCAAGGCGCACGCGGACGTCGTACTGATCTCCGGCCACGACGGCGGTACCGGTGCGGCTCCGCTGACGTCGCTGAAGCACGCGGGCGGTCCCTGGGAGCTCGGTCTCGCCGAGACCCAGCAGACCCTGCTGCTGAACGGTTTGCGGGACCGGATCGTCGTTCAGACCGACGGCCAGCTCAAGACCGGCCGGGACGTCGTGATCGCGGCTCTGCTCGGCGCGGAGGAGTACGGCTTCGCCACGGCTCCGCTGGTGGTCTCGGGCTGCATCATGATGCGCGTCTGCCACCTGGACACCTGCCCGGTCGGCGTCGCGACGCAGAACCCGGTACTGCGTGAGCGGTTCTCCGGGAAGCCCGAGTTCGTGGTCAACTTCTTCGAGTTCATCGCCGAGGAGGTCCGGGAGTACCTGGCGGAGCTGGGTTTCCGGTCGCTGGACGAGGCGATCGGCCACGCCGACGTGCTCGACATCCAGCGCGCGGTCGACCACTGGAAGTCCGACGGGCTCGACCTGACGCCGATGCTGCACGTGCCCTCGCTGCCGGAAGGTGCTTCGCGGCACCAGACCGTGCTGCAGGACCACGGGCTTGACAAAGCGCTGGACAACGAGCTGATCCGGATCTGCGCACCCGCGCTCGAGAACGGCGAGCCGGTCCGGGCGCAGCTACCGATCCGGAACGTGAACCGGACCGTCGGCACCATGCTCGGCCACGAGATCACCAAGCGGTACAAGGCCGCGGGGCTGCCGGACGAGACGATCGACCTGACCTTCACCGGGTCGGCCGGCAACTCGTTCGCCGCCTTCGTCCCGCGCGGGGTGACGCTCCGGTTGGAGGGTGACGCCAACGACTACGTCGGCAAGGGCCTGTCCGGTGGCCGCGTGGTGATCCGGCCGGACCGGCACGCGCGCTTCGACGCTGCCGACCAGATCATCGCCGGCAACGTCATCGCATACGGCGCGACGTCGGGTGAGCTGTTCATCAACGGTGGCGTGGGGCAACGGTTCTGCGTGCGGAACTCCGGCGCCACCGCCGTGGTCGAGTCGGTCGGCGACCACGCCTGCGAGTACATGACGGGTGGTCGCGTCGTGGTGATCGGCGCGGTCGGCCGGAACTTCGCAGCGGGCATGTCGGGCGGCGTGGCCCACGTGCTCGACCTGGACCGCACCCTGGTGAACCCGGAGCTGGTCGACCTGCTCCCGCTCACTGGGGACGAGTCCGAGCTGTTGCACGACCTGGTCCGCAGGCACCACGAGGAGACCGGCTCGGAACGGGCGGCCAAGCTGCTCGCCGACTGGACCGCGGCGGCCCCCAGGTTCACCACGGTGATGCCCCGCGACTACGCCCGGGTGCTGGCGGCCAAGGCGGCCGCCGAGCGCGACGGGCTGGACGCGGACGCCACCACGCGAGCGATGATGGAGGCCATCTGATGGCTGATCCGAAGGGATTCCTGACCACTCCGCGCGAGGTCGCCGAGCGCCGCCCGGTGGAGGAACGCAAGCAGGACTGGAAAGAGGTCTACCCCGGTGGGGCCGGCAAGGCGCTGCTGCCGATCATCACCAAGCAGGCCGGGCGCTGCATGGACTGCGGCATCCCGTTCTGCCACTCCGGCTGCCCGCTGGGCAACCTGATCCCGGAGTGGAACGACCTGGTCTGGCGCGACGACTGGACCGGCGCGATCGAGCGGCTGCACGCGACGAACAACTTCCCCGAGTTCACCGGCCGGCTGTGCCCGGCGCCGTGTGAGCCGGCTTGCGTGCTGGGCATCAACCAGGAGCCGGTGACGATCAAGAACGTCGAGGTCGCGATCATCGACAAGGCCTGGGAGTCCGGCGACGTCCGGCCCCAGCCGCCGGAGTGGCTGACCGGCAAGACGATCGCCGTGGTCGGCTCCGGCCCGGCCGGTCTCGCCGTCGCCCAGCAGCTGACCCGGGCGGGTCACACCGTCGCCGTGTACGAGCGGGCCTCGGCCCCCGGCGGGCTGCTGCGGTTCGGCATCCCCGAGTTCAAGATGGAGAAGTCGCAGGTCGAGCGACGGATCCAGCAGATGAAGGAAGAGGGCACCGTCTTCCGGTCCGGTGTCAACGTCGGCGTGGACGTCACCGGCACCCAGCTCAAGCAGCGGTACGACGCCGTCGTGATCGCGACGGGTGCCACCGCGGCCCGGGACCTGCCGGTGCCGGGACGCGAGTTCGGCGGCATCCACCAGGCGATGGAGTACCTGCCGCAGGCGAACAAGGTCGCGCTGGGGGAGACGGTCGAGGACCAGATCGTTGCCACTGGCAAGGATGTGGTGATCATCGGTGGCGGTGACACCGGCGCCGACTGCCTGGGTACGGCGCACCGGCAGGGCGCCCGCAGCGTCACCCAGCTGGAGATCATGCCGCGCCCCTCGGAGGAGCGGCCGGCCGGACAGCCCTGGCCGACGTACCCGATGATCTACCGGGTCGCCTCGGCCCACGAGGAGGGCGGCGAGCGGGTCTACGCCGTCTCGACGAACAACTTCGTGGCCGATGCCGACGGCAGCGTCTCGGGCCTTGACCTGATCGAGGTCGAGCTCGTCGACGGCAGGTTCACCCCGGTCGAGGGCTCGGAGCGGACCATCCCGGCGCAGCTCGTGCTGCTCGCGATGGGCTTCCTCGGTCCCGAGCGGGAGGGCTTCCTCGAGCAGCTCGGCGTGGACCTGGACGAGCGCGGCAACGTCAAGCGCGACAAGTCCTACCAGACGTCGGTAGAGGGCGTCTTCGCCTGCGGCGACGCCGGCCGAGGCCAGTCCCTGATCGTCTGGGCAATCGCCGAAGGCCGCTCCTGCGCCGCCGGCGTAGACACCCATCTGACCGGCTCCTCCACCCTGCCCACCCCGATCCCACCAACCGCCCGACCACTGGTGGTCTGAGTTGACCGGTACTACGGACGCCTGCGTGCGGCAGGCGTCCGCAGTACCGGAGGCTTGGGTCGCGCCGCGCGCCATGGTGCGGACGTTTGATCAAGGGCTCTAGGTTGGGACGCGTGTCTGGACGGCTGGTGACGAGGTCCCGGCTCCGCAAGGCGGCGCCGTGGGCCGGGTTGGTTGTGCTCTGGCTCGTCGTCTCGACCACCATCGGACTGCTCGGTTTCGCGAACGACTCCGAGCGCGTCACCATCGGCGCGCACGCCGCGACCGTCTCGCCGACCTTCGACGGTCACGCCACGCTGGACCTCGGTGCCGTCCTCCCGCGGCTGCGGCTGAAGACCGACCTGCCCGCGGACCTCGGCATCAACATCGACATCCAGGAGACGGATGCCGACAACCTCACCGAACTGCTCAACCGCGACGCCCTGATCGCCAGCCAGCCGGACGGTGAGATCGCCAGGATCCGCGAGGTGGTCCGGGAGATGGCGGTCGACAACGCGGTCGCCGGCTCCGGTTCCGGCCTGCTCGCCGCGGTCGTCGTCGCCACCGTCTGGGCGATGCTCGGACCACGCCGGCGCCGCGAGTTGTTCGTCCTGCTGCACAGCTCCGAACGACGCGTCCGGCACCGGGCGGTCGTCGTACTGGTCGCGATGCTGATCACCATCGCCTCGATCTTCGGACCCGGCCGGATGCGCGCCCCCGAGGTCGCGCCGACCGACTGGCGACCGCTGTCCGCGCTGCTGCCCGAGCTGTCCTTCGACGAACGCCTGAAGACGGTCGAGGTCGCCTCCGGCTTCTCCACCACGGGCGGGATCGGAGTGATCCGTACGGCGGTCGAGACGTACGAGCGGTCGACTGACTTCTACGGGCAACTCCGCGACCGGGTCGTCCGGGTCGGCGGCCGGATCCACCAGGCGAACCCGGGGGAGACCGTCGCGCTGCTCGTCTCGGACCGGCACGACAACATCGGGATGGACCCGTTCGCCGCGGAGGTGGCCAAGGTGGCCGGCGCGAAGGTGCTGATCGACGCCGGAGACGACTCCTCCTCGGGCCAGGCCTGGGAGGTGTTCAGCATCAACTCGCTGGCGCAGCACTTCAAGGACCTCAAGGTGGTCTCGGTCGCGGGCAACCACGACGCCGGCGGCCACATCGAGGACGCGATGCGGAAGAACAAGTTCACCGTGCTCGACAGCAAGCCCGTCGAGGTCGAAGGGATCCGCTTCCTGGGCGACAGTGATCCGACCCGGACCGGGCTCGGCAGTGCCGACAGCCCGGGCGACGAGACGACCGCCGAGCAGTCCGAGCGGCTGGCCGACGTGGCCTGCGAACAACCCGAGGACAAGCGGATCTCCACCATGGTCGTGCACGATCCGGCGTCGTTCGCGGACACCGCCAACCGGGGCTGCGCGACCCTCCTGCTCTCGGGTCACCTGCACCGTCAGGTCGGGCCGGACACGAAGGTGGTGGACGGCAAGCCGGTGACCACCTTCACGAACGGGACCACCGGCGGAGCGGCGTACGCGTTCGCTCTCGGGTACACCTTGCGGCGTCCGGGCGAGGTCACTCTGATCACCTACTCGGAGGGTCAGCCGATCGGTCTGCAGACCGTCACGGTCGAGCTGACCGGCGAGGTGACGGTCGGGGCGTACCGGCCGCTCTCTTCCTGACACCAACTGTTGACCGTCCAGTAGTGGGGCGGACCAATCGTCGAGTGGTCTTGTAGGAGTAGGGTTTTGTGACGTGCGTCGCGCAAAGATCGTTTGTACGCTCGGCCCGGCTACGGCCGCCCCCGAGCGCGTCCTGGAACTCGTCCAAGCAGGTATGGATGTCGCTCGGCTGAACTTGAGCCACGGCGCCCACGCCGAGCATGAGCGCATCTACCAGCGGATCCGCACTGCAGCGGCCGAGACCGGCCACAACGTCGGCATCCTCGTCGACCTGCAGGGCCCGAAGATCCGGCTGGCGGAGTTCGCCGAGGGGAAGGTCACCCTGACCTACGGCGAGCGCTTCACCATCACCACCCGGGAGGTGCCGGGTGACGTCACCATCTGCGGTACGACGTACGACGGTCTGCCGGGCGACGTCAACCCGGGTGACCAGCTGCTGATCGACGACGGCCGGATCGCCCTGGTCGCCGAGGAGGTGACCGAGACCGACGTGGTCTGCCGGGTCACCGTCGGCGGGCCGGTGTCGAACCACAAGGGCATCAACCTGCCCGGTGTCTCGGTCAGCGTGCCCGCACTGTCCGAGAAGGACGTGGAGGACCTGCGCTGGGCCCTGCACCTGCCGGCCGACATGATCGCGCTGTCCTTCGTCCGGGACGCCTCCGACATCCAGCTGGTGCACAAGATCATGGACGAGGAAGGTCACCGGGTGCCGGTGATCGCCAAGATCGAGAAGCCGCAGGCGGTCGCCAACCTGGACGAGATCATCGAGGCCTTCGACGGCTTCATGGTCGCCCGCGGCGACCTCGGCGTTGAGCTCCCGCTGGAGGAGGTCCCGCTGGTCCAGAAGCTGATCATCGACCAGGCCCGGCTGAACGCGAAGCCGGTGATCGTCGCCACCCAGATGCTGGAGTCGATGATCTCCGCCCCGCGCCCGACCCGGGCCGAGGCGTCCGACGTGGCGAACGCGGTACTCGACGGCGCCGACGCGGTGATGCTGTCCGGCGAGACGAGCGTCGGCCGGTTCCCGATCGAGACCGTCAAGACGATGGCCCGGATCGTGGCGTCCACCGAGCAGCACGGACTGAGCCGGGTCAAGGAGATCGAGTGGGAGCCGCGCACCAAGGGCGGCGTGATCGCCAAGGCGGCCGCCGACGTGGCCGAGCGGATGGAGGCGAAGTACCTGGTCGCCTTCACCCAGAGCGGTGACACCGCACTCCGCCTGGCCCGCTACCGCACCGAGATCCCGGTCCTCGCCTTCACCCCGGTACCGTCGGTGAGCGCCTGGCTGAGCGTGGTCTGGGGCATCGAGACCCACATCGTCCCGACCGTCGACCACACCGACGAGATGGTCCGCCAGGTAGACCAGCGCCTCCTCGAACTGGGCAAGCTCCAGAAGGGCGACCTGGTCGTCATCGTCGCCGGCTCCCCGCCCAGCATCCCTGGCTCTACCAACGCCCTCCGAGTCCACCGCATGGGCGACGCCATCTCCGGCGCAGCCCCCGCCTACCGCGCCTGACCCAACCCCCTCGATCGCCGGACCCTTCCTTTGGGTCCGGCGATTGCTGTCGTACGCCGACCCGCATCGCGCCTCCTCCGTCGGCGCTCGGCCCACCCACCCCAGGCCCGCCGCTCTTCCGTCGCGGCTCACAACAACGTGTGTCCCACAACTTGACGGGATCGCATGAGCGGGCGCGCCCCTGGCTTCTACGAGCGGCGGCGCGAGGGGCCGGCTCGCACGAGCGGGAGGGCTGCCCCGCTCCAGCTGATACGACTGGCGGGCCAGTGTCCGTTCCCAGTCGGGTGACGCTAGAACTTCGGCCCCACGTGCAGGTCGAGTGTTGCGACAGCCTCTCGCCTGGCGACGGACAAGGCGTTGCGGCGTGGCATCCGCCAGGGGACTCCAACCAGACCGAGAGCCCATTGGCAAAGACCCATGATGTCCGCGGACTCGTTCGAGAACATGTAGCGCGGGTATTCATAACGCTTCACCTGACCGGCCACGGTTCTAGTGGTCCAGTTGGCCACGCGACAACCGTCAGAGTGAAACAGCCCACGGAGGAGCATCCCCGGATGGGCGACCACGATCTCCCGCTGCCAGTCCGCCAGTTCGATAGCCCGCGTGTGCTTGGGGCCGGCACCGTGTTGGGGGAACAGACACGGCCAGTGCTTCCAGTACGAGACGACCGAGACACAACCGACGGCCCGGGCTCGATGGACCGGCCGGTTCGGATGCACGGCGAGGATTGCCTCCTCGGCCTCGGCGATGAGCCCGGGGTACTTGTTATCGCAGGCAATCCGCAGGGCGTAGACGCACTTCTTGTGCTCCGAGAGGCATCCATCGCCCAAGTAGAGGCCGAGCAGATGTGCGTACTGGCTCTCAGGCAAAGGACCGCCGGCGCACCGCGGGCAATCAGATGCGGATCCAGAAGGCAGGGTGTCCCGCCAGTCACGAAGAGTGGCGCGGCTGACGCCGAGGCGCCTGCTGATGGAACTCAAACTCTCGCCAGCCGCCATCGCAGCCAGTGCCACCCGCCGCGTCGGCCCGTCGTACATGAAGGAAGCCTCGCAGCGACGACCGACAGAATCCGGCCGTTTGGTGCCCTGGGTGGGACTCGAACCCACACTGGATGCTGTTTGAGAGCATGGCCTCTGCCGATTGGGCTACCAGGGCATTCCGCCGAAGATCCTAGCCCATTGGCTGGCCGGATGTTCGCCATGGGCTGGCGTTTCGCGCTGGCCCATTGCACTTCGGACAACATCACTGACTGCGAACATCTTCTTATTTTCTTGAGGTCCTGGCAAATCCGGACGCCATCGGAAATTGTCGATGGCGACGGTCAAGGTGGCGCTATGCCTCGCTTCAGCCCGCAGGAGACCGTCGAGTCGGCGTTGCGGATGTCCGACCAGGGCGTCAGCGACCGTGTGACGACATCCACGGGGTGGCGATCAAGACCATCCGCAAGTGGCGCCGGCTCTACCAGCGGCAGGGTCTTCCCCGACTCGGTAGTGGGTGTCCGGCGTCTCCTTGTCCGCGCTGCGACTACGCAGACCTGAACGAGTCGGCGTACGCGCACCTGTTGGGGTGGTACCTGGGTGATGGGCACATCGCCAGGGCCCGCCGAAGTGTCTATGTTCTGTCCATCTCCAACGATCCGAAGTACTCGAGGCTGCCAGACGAAATCGCCGCCACCATGCGGTTGGTCAAGCCGACGGGCAGCCCGTGTAAGCGTGGCGGCCATGCGACACGGATCGAGGTGCGGTGGAAGCGCTGGCCATGTCTGTTCCCGCAGCACGGGCCAGGCAGGAAGCATCTGCGGAAGATCGAGGTGGCCGACTGGCAGCAGGAGATAGTTGCCCGATAGCCCGACCGGTTGCTTCGCGGCTTGTTCCACTCTGATGGTTGCCGCGTCACGAACTGGACGACCCGGGAGTTGAAGAGCGGGGAGATCAAGCGCTACGAGTACTTGCGATATGTCTTCGCCAACGAGTCCGAGGACATCATCGGCATCCTGACAGCTGCCCTGGATCTGCTGGAGATCCCGTGGCGGCGATCGCGCCGGAACATGGTCGCGGTGAGTCAGCGAGTGGGGGTTGAGGCGCTGGATGGGTTTGTGGGGGCCAAGAGCTGAGCGGGGTGGGGCCAAGGGTTGAGCGTGCCCGGCCCTGGGAGGGGTGGGATCGATATGGTGGCGGGGTGAATGCGAAGCGAGTGGTGATCGCCGAGGACGAGGCGCTGATCCGGATGGACCTGGCCGAGATGCTGGCGGAAGAGGGGTATGACGTCGTCGGGCAGGCGGGGGACGGGGAGGAGGCCATCCGGCTGGCGACCGAGCACCGGCCTGATCTGGTCATCCTGGACGTGAAGATGCCCAAGCTGGACGGGCTCAGCGCGGCGGAGAAGATCGCCGGCGAGCGGATCGCCCCGGTGCTGATGCTGACCGCGTTCTCGCAGCGTGAGCTGGTCGAGCGGGCCCGGGACGCGGGCGCGATGGCCTATCTGGTGAAACCGTTCTCCAAGGCGGATCTGCTGCCCGCGATCGAGATCGCCGCCTCCCGGTACGTCGAGCTCGCGGAGCTGGAGCGTGAGGTCGCGGACCTCGCGGAGCGGCTGGAGACGCGCAAACTGGTGGATCGCGCGAAGTCCGTGCTGCAGACGAAGTTCGGGTTGTCCGAGCCGGACTCGTTCCGGTGGATCCAGAAAACCGCCATGGACAAAAGAGTTTCCATGCGCCAGGTCGCCGAGTTGGTCGTTGACGAGGCGGGCAGTAACGACTGAATCACTCTGTGCTCAGGGCGCACGGTGTGCACCGGCGTCGTACAGCTGTCATTCGTGCCCATGCTGCTTACGGGGGTAACGACCTCACAACACACGCAGTGTGCGGTTCGCATGGAGTGCTTCCGGAGGTCTAACCTGCGGATGCTCGCGGCAATCGCGGGAGTCCGGGGGTTTGCTCGGATTATCCAGACATGGGAGGAACAGTGCACCAGCGTTCCGTAGTACGGGTCGGCGCGTCGCTGATCGTTGCGTCGTTGGCCCTGACTGCCTGCGGTTCACGCAGTGACGACAACGCCGGCGGCGACTCTGGGGGCTCGACGAAGACCGCCAAGATCGGCGTGATCGCGCCTCTGTCCGGAGACCTGTCCGCGCTGGGTCTGGGCATCCAGCACTCGGTCGAGTTGGCCGTGAAGCAGGCCAACGACTCGAACGCGATCCCGGGCTGGAAGCTCGAGGTCGACGCGAAGGACGACGAGGCCAAGCCAGACGTCGGCAAGAACGCCGCCACCGCGTTGTCCTCGGACGCCAACGTGATCGGCGTGGTCGGCACGCTGAACACCAGCGTCAGCCAGCAGGTCCAGCCGGTGCTCGCGCCGAAGAACATCGTCCAGGTGTCGCCGGCCAACACCGGGCCCGGCCTGACCAAGGGTGCGAACTGGCAGACCGACCCGAAGCGGCCGTACCCGACGTACTTCCGGACCTGCACGACGGACGCGGTCCAGGGTCCGTTCGCGGCGCGGTACCTGTACGAGAAGGCGAAGATCACCAAGGTCGCCACCATCCACGACAAGAAGGCCTACGGCCAGGGCCTGGTCGGCACCTTCACCGAGGAGTTCAAGAAGCTGGGCGGCCAGATCACCGCGGCCGAGACCATCAACCCGGACGACTCGAACTACCAGGCCGTCATCTCGGCGGTCAAGCCGTCCGCGCCGCAGGCTCTCTACTACGGTGGTGAGTACCCGCAGGCCGGTCCGCTCTCGCAGCAGATGAAGGCCGCCGGCCTGAACGTCCCGCTGATGGGCGGCGACGGCATCTACGACCCGAAGTACGTCTCGCTGGGCGGCAAGTCCAGCCAGGGTGACCTGGCCACCTCGGTCGGCGCGCCGGTGGACACGCTCGAGTCGGCGAAGAAGTTCGTCGCGGACTACAACGCGGCCGGCTACAAGGACCCCTACGCGGCCTACGGCGGTTACTCCTACGACGCGGCGAACTCGATCATCAACGCCCTGAAGGTGTCGCTGAAGGACGCCAAGGACGTCGAGTCCGCGCGTCAGGCGACGGTCGATGCCCTGGGCAAGGTCAGCTTCGACGGGGTCACCGGTAAGGTCGCCTTCGACCAGTACGGCGACACGACCTCCAAGGTCCTGACCGTCTACAAGGTCGATGGCGGCAAGTGGACCACCGTGGAGAGCAAGAACTTCGAGGACTGATCACGCTCGACCGCATTACCCCGGGGGTGGGACGCCATGTCGTTCCACCCCCGTTTCGCGCCACTACTGAGGCAGTTGGGAGGTCGACGTGGACCAGTTCTTCCAGCAGCTCGTGAACGGGCTGACTCTCGGATCGCTGTACGCCCTGATCGCGGTCGGGTACACCGTCGTCTACGGCATCGTGCAGCTCATCAACTTCGCCCACGGCGAGGTCTTCATGATCGGTGCGTTCGGCGCACTGACGACGTACCTGTTGTTCTTCAACGGCGAGACCAGCGTGTGGATCCTGCCGATCATGATCATCGGCGCCATCATCGCCTCGGTGGGAACCGCCGTGGCGATGGAACGTGTCGCGTATCGTCCCCTGCGGAACGCGCCACGGCTGGCACCGCTGATCACCGCGATCGGCATCTCGGTGTTCCTGCAGGAGTTCATGCGGCTGTTCTACGAGCGCCCGGGCTGGACCGTGCCGGTGATGGCTGCCCTCGCGGTCGCCATCGCCTACTGGGTCGGCGCCGGCATGACGGACGTGCCGCTGAACCACCCGATCACCAAGTGGCGTGACCGGTCCCCGCTGCTCACGGCCGCCGCGGTCCCACTGGTGCTCTGGATCGGCGTCCGGCTGGCCGAACGCGACCTCTCGTTCGTGGTCTCGGCCGGCATCGTGGTCGGCGGCCTGGTGCTCGGTACTGCGATCGGCCTGCTGGCTGCCCGCCTGACCGGCGGGGCGGAACGTGTCCGCGCACTGGTCCGCCCGATGGCCGTGGTCGCCGTGGTGACGGCGGTCCTGCTCGAGGTGTCCTGGTTCATCTTCAAGGACATCATCGACAAGGTGGACTGGCCCAGCGCGAAGCAGCGGATCCCGTTCCCGCAGATCGACGTGGTCACCGGGACCGCGCTCGACATTGGCGGCGTCACCATCCAGCGGTCGGCGATCTTCACGATCGTGGCGCTGGCGATCTGCTCGGTGCTGCTGTGGTATTTCATCAACCGGACCCGGCTCGGCCGCGGTATGCAGGCGGTCTCGCAGGATCCTGACACCGCCCGGCTGATGGGCATCAACGTCGACCGGATCATCGTTGTCGCGTTCGCGCTCGGCGCAGTGCTGGCCGCGGTCGCGGGTGTCTCGCAGGGCCTGCAGAACAGCAACATCGACTTCCGGATGGGCTTCCTGGCCGGCCTGAAAGCGTTCACGGCCGCGGTGCTGGGCGGGATCGGCAACGTCGCGGGCGCCGTCGTCGGTGGCCTGGTGCTCGGCGTGGTGGAGGCGATGGCCACCCAGTACATCCCCGGTCGGTTCGGTGGTGGTTCCTGGAAGGACGTCTGGGCATTCGTCATCCTGATCCTGGTCCTGGTCTTCAGGCCGCAAGGTCTTCTCGGAGCAAGGGTGGTGGACCGCGCATGAGCGACGACCTGACAACTCCGACCCGCGCGCACACGATGGCCTGGCCGCTCGGCCTGGCCGGTGTCGCGCTGGTGATCATCGGATCGTTCCTGTCGTGGAGCTTCGACGGCGGGATCCTCGGCGACCTGTCGATCAACTTCTACCCGGGCTCGCTGCAGATCCTCGCGATCATCATGGCCGTGCTCGGTCTGGTGCTGCTGCTGGTGGAGAAGGGCCCGCTGAAGAAGCCGCTCGGCCAGTGGCTCGACGCCACCCTCGGCCTGCGGGCGCTCGGCCTCACGCTGACGCTGTACATGGTGCTGGTGCTGATCGCGATCTCGGTCGAGTCCGACGGCCTGATCAACGTCAACCCGGGCGGCTACATCAGCACGGTCGGCGCGATCCTGCTCCTGGTCAGCTCGCGGATGCTGCCGTTGCGGCAGTTGCGGGACCTCAGCCAGGCGAGGCTGCCCGGCTGGGCCGAGATCCTCGCCATCGCGCTGATGATGGCGGCGGTCCTGTTCGGCGCGGCTTACGCGCTGGGCCTGACGGACGCCTGGGCGTTCGTGCTCTGCCTGGTCTTCATCACCGCGGTGATCGCGGTGCTCTTCCGGACCGGCGTGATGCGGTGGTTCGGGCACGTCGCGCAGCGGCACAAGAAGGTGCTGACGCTGGCGGCCTTCGCGGTGGCGTTCTTCTTCCCGTTCACCCAGAACGGCTCGGACGCGAACATGTCGATCGCGACCCAGGTGCTGATCTTCGCGGCGACCGCGATGGGCCTGAACATCGTGGTCGGCCTGGCCGGTCTGCTCGACCTCGGCTATGTCGCCTTCCTCGGCTCCGGCGCGTACGTGGCCGCGATGCTGTCGACCTCGGCGTTCGCGACGATCGACTGGCACCCGCCGTTCCTGGTCGTGATGTTGCTCGGCGCCGGCACGGCCGCCACCCTGGGTCTCATCATCGGTTCGCCGACCCTGCGGGTCTCGGGTGACTACCTGGCCATCGTGACGCTGGGCTTCGGTGAGATCTTCCGGTTGACGATGTTCAACCTGGACGGCACCAACGGCCCGCTGCTGACCAACGGCCCGAACGGCATCCCGGGCATCCCGGAGCTGGAGATCGGCAGCTTCAACTTCGGCGACTCGCACGTCGTCGCCGGGATCGAGCTGGGCCGGTTCGCGAACTACTACTTCCTGCTGCTGCTCCTGCTCGCCTTCGTCATCCTGGTCTTCGCCCGGCTGAACGACAGCCGGATCGGCCGTGGCTGGGTGGCCATCCGCGAGGACGAGAAGGCCGCCGAGGCGATGGGCGTCAACGTCTTCGGCCTGAAGATCCTGGCCTTCGTGGTCGGCGCCTTCCTGGCCGGTCTGGCCGGCACCATCAAGGCTCACCAGGACGTTGCCGTCAGCCCTGACCAGTTCATCTTCCTGGAGTCGGCGTTCCTGCTCGCGGCGATCGTGCTGGGCGGTATGGGTACCATCGCTGGTGTCCTGCTGGGTGCGACGATCCTGAAGCTGCTGCCGGAGAAGCTGCGGTTCTTCTCGGAGTACCGGCTGTTGCTGTTCGGTCTGCTGCTGGTGCTGATGATGCGGTTCCGGCCGGAGGGTCTGGTCGCGAGCAGACGCCGGCAGCTCGAGTTCCACGAAGAGGACGAGGAGCTCGCGGTGGCCATCGAGAGCGAACTGGTCGAGGAGGCGAAATGACCGTCACCGACACGACTGCGACGCCGGCGCCGGTTTTCGGCGCACCGGTGCTGGAGGCTTCCGGGGTGACCATGCGATTCGGTGGTCTGCTGGCGGTCAACGACGTCAACCTGACCGTCCACGAGGGCGAGATCGTCGGTCTGATCGGCCCGAACGGGGCCGGCAAGACGACCTTCTTCAACTGCCTCACCGGTCTCTACAAGCCGACGGCCGGCCAGGTCCGCTTCGCCGGTACTCCGTTGCCGCCGAAGCCGCGGGCGGTCGTCCAGGCGGGGATGGCGCGGACGTTCCAGAACATCCGGCTGTTCGCCAACATGACGGCGCTGGAGAACGTGATGGTGGGCCGGTACTGCCGGACCTCCTCCGGCGCGTTCACGTCGGTGCTGCGCGGGCCGAAGTTCCGGCGCGAGGAGGCGGCCACCCGGACCCGGGCGCAGGAACTGCTGGACTTCGTCGGCCTCGGCCGGTCGACCGAGCACCTGGCCCGGAACATGCCGTACGGCGACCAGCGGCGGCTCGAGATCGCCCGGGCGCTGGCCACCGAACCGAAGCTCATCCTGCTGGACGAGCCGACGGCCGGTATGAACCCGCAGGAGACCCGGCAGGCCAGTGACCTGATCTTCAAGATCCGGGACTCGGGGTTGTCGGTGGTGGTGATCGAGCACGACATGCGCTTCATCTTCAACCTGTGCGACCGGGTGCTCTGCCTGGTCCGCGGGGAGACGCTCATCGAGGGAACCCCCGGCGAGGTGCAGTCCGACCCGCGCGTGATCGAGGCCTACATCGGCACCGGTGAGGACGAGGACGAGGACGAGGCCGCCCAGGTCCGGGACACCACGGTGGCCGAGGAGGAGGGCAAGTCATGACCGCGATGCTCGAGATCAAGGACCTGGAAGTTGCCTACGGCAAGATCGTCGCCGTCAAGAAGATCAGCTTCTCGGTGGAGCAGGGCCAGGTCGTCTCGCTGATCGGCACGAACGGCGCCGGCAAGACGACCACGCTGCGGACCATCTCCGGGCTGCTCCGGCCGACCCACGGCGAGATCCTCTTCCAGGGCCAGCGGATCGAACAGGCGGCGGCCCACGACATCGTCACAATGGGGCTGGCGCACTGTCCGGAGGGCCGGAAGATCTTCCCACGGCTGTCGGTCGAGGAGAACCTGCTGCTCGGGGCGTTCGCGCGCAACGACCACTCGGCGGTCCGGACCGACCTGGACGCGGCGTACGAGCTGTTCCCGATCCTGGGGGAGCGGCGCAAGCAGCCGGCCGGCACCTTCTCCGGTGGTGAGCAGCAGATGCTGGCGATGGGCCGGGCGATGATGAGCCGGCCCAAGCTGATGATGCTGGACGAGCCGTCGATGGGGCTGTCGCCGATCATGATGAAGCGGATCATGTCGACGGTCACCGAACTGCAGAAGCAGGGCACCACGATCCTGCTGGTCGAGCAGAACGCCCAGGCCGCGCTGAAGCGGGCGGACTTCGGCTACGTGCTGGAGGTCGGCAAGATCGTGCTGTCCGGCACCGGCCGCGACCTGCTCACCAACGACGAGGTCCGCAAGGCCTACCTCGGCGAGGACTGAGCCACAGCGTCAACGCAGGAGCCCCGACCAGCTTCCGGTCGGGGCTCCTTGCGTGCGGCAACAACTCCTGCCGTCAGCGTCTGATCACGACAAGCAGTTGGACGAGCAGCGGAGCGACGATCAGTGCCGGCAGGAGGTCCGCTACGGCGATCTGCTTGATCTTCAGCAGGCGGAGAGCCACACCGACCAGCAACAGGCCCCCAGTGGCCCCCAGGGCCGTTACGTGGGCGTCTGGGAGCACGTCGCCCAGCAGAGCGCCTACCGCCGTCATCAATCCCTGGATGACGAGCACAACGATCGCAGAGGCCGCGACGCCCCAGCCGAGCGAGGCAGCGAAGGCGATCGACGCGAAACCGTCCAGCACGGACTTGAGGAGAAGCTGGTCCGCACCCCGGCCCAGACCGTCGGACAGCGCGCCCAGGAACGTCAGCGGGCCCACGCAGAAGACCATCGAGGCGGTGACGAACCCCTCGACGAAGGTGCTCTCGCTGTCGCCTCCGCTGAACCGGTGCTGCATCCAGGCGCCGAAGCCCTCCAGCCGCTGCTCGATCCGCAGGATCGAACCGATGATCCCGCCGATCAGCATCGCGCCCAGCACGATCAGTACGGGAGCGCTGTCGCCGACCGCCGCGCTGAGCACCTCGTCGCCGACCGCGAGGGCCGAGGTGATCGCGATCAGCAGCGTCACCAGGCCGAGCGCGTCGGTGACCAGGTCACGCGTCCGCTGACTCAAACGATGGCCGACGAGCACGCCGAGTACCGAGCCGACGAGGACCGCCGCGACGTTGACGACGGTGCCGATTCCGATGAACAAACCCTGGTCTCCGATCGCCGGCCGTGGCGGCCGGTGGGGCGGTCATGTGGAGGGCGAGTCATGGCTTTGCAAGTGACCCCGGAAGCCCTACTGTTGCGCGGGGATGAGCGTATCGGCTCGTTCTGTTCACCTCGGGGGTGGATCAGAATCTAGGAGGGGCCGACGTGGCACCAGTCATCGAGGTGCGCGACGCCCGTCCCGACGACGCCGACACTTTGGTGACGCTCTGGCGTGAGCTGGCGACCGGCACCGGGCACCAGGCCCGGCTGCTGGCGGCGCCGTCCGCGGAGTCCGCCCGGGCCGCGGTGGCGAGACATCGGGACGATCCGTCGGGCCGGCTCATCGTCGGCGAGATCGACGGCGTGCTGGGCGGGATGGCTTATCTGCGGCAGACGCCGCTCAGCCCGCTGCACGACGAGACCACCGTGATGGTGGAGTACCTGCACGTCAGCGACCATGCCCGCCGGCACGGCCTGGGCAAGGCCCTGATGGCGGAGGCCGCGGCGTGGGCCGAGCACGGGAATTGCCCGCACCTGGCGGTGCTCGCCCCGCCGGTCGCGCGGGAAGCGAACAGATTCCTTGCGCGGTTGGGACTAGGACAGGCCGGGATGGTGCGATTCGCGAGCACCCACACCGTTCGCCGTCGCCTGGCCGCGGAGCACGCGCCGAACATGTTCGGCCTGCTCTCGTCGCGGCGCTCGGTGATCGCCCGCCGGGCCCAGTTGACCCGCTCGCCGCTGGTCGAGGACCCGTCGTACGCCGACGCGTCGTACCGGGATTCGTCGTACGACGAGGCGCAGTACGAGGACCAGCAGTACGACGGTCCGCAGTACGGGGCGAACGGGTTCGACGATCCGGCCTACGAGAAGCTGGAGGAGCTCAGGCTCCCGGCGGAACCTGAATCAGCTGGCACGTGATCCGTGCGGTGCAGACCCGCTTCTCGCGCTCGTCGGTGATCACGATCTCGTACGACGTGGTCGTGCGGCCGAGGTAGATCGGGGTGGCGACGCCGGTGACGACGCCTTCGCGGACGGCGCGGTGGTGGGTGGCGTTGATGTCGACGCCCACCGCGACCTTGCCGTAGCCGGCGGCGTGCAGCGCCGAGCCGATGGAGCCGAGGCTCTCCGCGAGCACGCAGGAGGCGCCGCCGTGCAGCAGCCCGTACGGCTGGACGTTGCCCTTCACCGGCATCGTCGCGACGACCCGCTCGGGGCTCGCCTCGGTGACAACGATGCCCATCAGCTCGAGCAGCGTGCCCTCGGTCGCCATCCCCGCCGGAAGCTCCGCCGCGGCCTTCTCGTCACTCACAGGGGTCTCCTCCGGGCTCGCACGACATGTCGTTTGGAAGACTACGTGAGCCCCTCGGTGCGCGTGCCAGAACTGTCGGCGGTACCCACTAGAGTCGGTACGTGGCTCCTGAAACAGACTCCTCGACGATGACCAAGGACCCGGGCACGGTGACCGGCGACGCCGGCGGCCGGCCGCGGATCCTGCTGCTGGACGGGCACTCGCTCGCCTACCGGGCGTTCTTCGCGCTGCCGGTGGAGAACTTCTCCACCACCACGGGTCAGCACACCAACGCGGTGTACGGGTTCACCTCGATGCTGATCAACATGCTGCGCGACGAGCAGCCGACGCACATCTGCGTGGCGTTCGACGTGTCCCGCAAGACCTTCCGCTCCGAGCAGTACACGGAGTACAAGGCCGGCCGGTCGAAATCACCGGACGAGTTCAAGGGACAGGTCTCGCTGGTCAAGGAGGTGCTGGAGGCGCTGCGCATCCCGACCACCGAGATCGACGGGTGGGAGGCCGACGACATCATCGCGACCCTGGCCACCCAGGCCGACGAGCAGGGCTTCGAGGTACTGATCAGCAGTGGTGACCGCGACTCGTTCCAGCTGATCAACGACAACATCACCGTGCTCTACCCCAAGCGCGGCGTCTCCGAGATCGCCCGGATGGACCCGGCGGCCGTCGAGGCGAAGTACGGCATCCCGCCCCGGTTGTATCCGGATCTGGCCGCGCTGGTGGGGGAGAAGAGCGACAACCTGCCCGGCGTCCCGGGCGTCGGCGACAAGACCGCGGCGAAGTGGCTGAACCAGTTCGGTTCGCTGAACGACGTGATCGACCGGGTCAACGAGATCAAGGGCAAGGCCGGGGAGTCACTGCGCGAGCACCTGTCCGACGTGATCCGGAACCGCCAGATCAACGAACTGGTTCGCGACCTGACCCTGGACGTGGCGGTCGACGACCTGGTCCGGCACCCGTGGGACCGGGACAAGGTGCACACGCTCTTCGACAGCCTGGAGTTCCGCGTACTGCGCGAGCGGCTGGTCGCCGAGCACGAGCAGGTCGAGGAGACCATCGAGGAAGGGTTCGACCTCGAGGGCACCCAGCTGAAGCCGGGCGAGCTCGCCGGCTGGCTCAAGGAGCACGTCTCCACGGGCGCGCGGACCGGTGTCGCGGTGCAGGGCAGCTGGGGCCGGGGGACCGGCGAGATCACCGGCCTTGCACTGGCCACGTCGACCGGCGCCGCTGCCTGGTTCGACCCGACCACGATGACGCCGGACGACGACTCCGCCTGGCAGGCCTGGCTCGCGGATCCCGAGCAGCCGAAGGCGCTGCAGGACGCGAAGGGCCCCCTGCTCGGTTTCCTCGAGCGCGGCTGGACGCTGGGCGGGCTCACCTCGGACACCCAGCTGAGCGCGTACCTGGTCCGCCCGGACCAGCGGTCGTACGACCTCGCCGACCTGACGGTGCGTTACCTGCGGCGGGAACTGCGCAACGAGGAGGCCGACAACGGCCAGCTCAGCTTCGACGACATCGAGGGCGGCCCGGCCGCGGACGCGACGATGCTGCGCGCGCGGGCGATCGCCGACCTCGCCGACACCCTCGACGCCGAGTTGGACAAGCAGGCCGGTACTGCGTTGCTGGCGGACGTGGAGCTGCCGCTGATCGACGTGATCGCCGGGATGGAGCGGGACGGGATCGCCGTCGACCGGCCGTACCTGGAAGAGCTCGAGGAGCGGTTCGCGACCGGCGTCCGGGAGGCGGCGACCGCGGCGTACGAGGTGATCGGCAAGGAGATCAACCTCGGTTCGCCGAAGCAGCTGCAGGTGGTGCTGTTCGACGAGCTGCAGATGCCGAAGACCAAGCGCACCAAGACCGGGTACACCACGGACGCGGACTCGCTGCAGTCGCTGTACGAGAAGACCGAGCACCCGTTCCTCGCGTACCTGCTCGCGCACCGGGACGCGACGCGGCTGCGGCAGACCGTCGAGGGGCTGCTGAAGACGATCAGCCCGACGGACGCGCGGATCCATACCACGTTCAACCAGACGATCGCGGCGACCGGGCGGCTCAGCTCGACCGACCCGAACCTGCAGAACATCCCGATCCGGACCGAGGAGGGCCGTCGGATCCGCGAGGCGTTCATGGTCGGCGACGGTTTCGAGGCGCTGATGTCGGCCGACTACAGCCAGATCGAGATGCGGATCATGGCGCACGTGTCGGAGGACCAGGGCCTGATCGACGCCTTCAACTCCGGGATGGACTTCCACTCGGTGACCGCCGCGCGGGTCTTCTCGGTGGATCCCGCCGAGGTGACGCAGGAGATGCGCGCCAAGATCAAGGCGATGAACTACGGCCTGGCGTACGGGCTGTCGGCGTACGGGCTGAGCCAGCAACTGAAGATCGGCGTGGACGAGGCCAAAGGCCTGATGGACGAGTACTTCGAGCGCTTCGGCGGCGTCCGCGACTACCTGCGCAGCATCGTCGGCGAGGCGAGCAAGAGCGGGTACACCGAGACCATCCTCGGCCGCCGGCGCTACCTGCCGGACCTGACCAGCGACAACCGCCAGCGCCGCGAGATGGCCGAGCGGATGGCGCTGAACGCCCCGATCCAGGGATCGGCCGCGGACGTGATCAAGATGGCGATGCTCAAGGTTGACGCGTCACTGCGCTCCTCCGGCCTGAAGTCCCGCATGCTTCTGCAGGTCCACGACGAACTGGTCTTCGAGATCGCCCCGGGGGAGCGCGAGGGGCTGGAGGAACTGGTCCGCCGCGACATGGGCGCAGCCGTCGAGATGGCCGTCCCTCTGGACGTCTCCGTCGGCGTCGGCCGCACCTGGCACGAAGCCGCCCACTAGCCGAGCCCTGCGCGAAGCAGCGCGCCTGCCGCTCGCTGACCTCGGTCAGCGGGCGAACAGCGGTGGTTCGTCGGCCTTGCGTGCGTTGGCGAGGTAGGTGAGTTCGCGGTCCGTGAGTTCCGGGAGGTCGTCGAGGGAGTACCAGGCGACCTCCAGGGACTCGTCGTCGTTCACGCGCGCCTCGCCGCGGATCGGCCGGCAGCGGAAGCAGAGATCCAGGAACTGGACCTGGTCGCCGTTCGGATAGGACGACGGCGGCAGCGCCTCGATACTCACCAGCCGGACGATCTCGGACTCGACCGCAGTCTCCTCCTCGATCTCCCGGAGCAGCCCGAGAGCGGGTTGCTCGCCGGGCTCGAGAATGCCCGCAGAAAGCGACCAGCGGCCGGTGTCGGTCCGGCGTACCAGCAGGACGCGCTCGTCGTCGTCCAGCACGACCGCGGTGATCCCGGTCAGCCAGAGCAGGTCGTGCCCGATCTTCTTGCGCAGCTCGAGGATGAACTCCGGAGTCGCCATAACCGCGACCCTATGTGATGACCGTCCGCGAACACGCGGGCGCAAGTTCGCCGAGTCCAGCCTCTGGTGAGACTCAGTCGCTGTCGGCCGTCTGCTTGTGCAGCCCAGCAGCGAGGGCGGCCGACAGCGCCAGAGCGCAGGTGGCGGTCATCGCGGCGAGAACCTTGACTGCGGTCATGCCGGTGGCAATGTCGAGCCCGAGGATGATCAGCGCGGTCACTACCAGAGCGGCCAGGCCGATCCAGATCACCAGCGCCGCGCGCTTCTCCTGCTGCGCGATCGCGGCGTACACGACCAGTTGCAGTACGGCGTACGAGGAGCCGGCGAGGGCGAAGATCCAGGCGTACGAGCCGAGCGCGGCGTAATTCTCCTTGCCACCGGCCACCGTCACCACGAGGTCGGGGAGCAGCAGTGCGCCGAGCACGCAGCAGACACCGAGCGCCGCCACCGCCTGGATCGCCCGGCGAAGTCGCAGGGTGTCGCCGGGGGAGTTCGCCAGCGAGGGGAACACGATCACGATGACGAACTGCGGCAGGAACAGGCACGCCTTCGCCACGATCACGCCGGCCGCGTAGTACCCGCTGTGCTGGCCGTCCATCAGGCTGCGCGCCAGGAGCACGTCGACGTTGGCGATGGCGAAGAAGGCGAGCAGGGTGTGCGTGCCGTGCACCGCCTCCCGCAGTACCTGCTTCACCTGCTCCGGCGTGCCGCCGGTCGAGCCGCGCAGCAGGAAGGTGCCCAGCAGCGGTGGTACCGCGGCGCCGAGCGCAACGCCGATCATGGCTGAGGTGAGAGTCGGGTGGATCACCAGAGCGCCGGCGCCGAAGAAGAACCGCCCGACTCCGACAGTGGTGTACAGGGCTGCCAGTTCGGTCCAGTTCTTGCCGCCCTGCAGCACGCCCAGCTGGGACCCCATGATGCTGAGGCAGCCGAGAGTGGGCGCCAGGAGCAGGACGGCGATCAGCGAATCGATGTGCAGCAGCCACATCAACAGCGGAGTGGCTACCAGGCACACAGCGGTCAGCCCGAGCGCGGCACGACGGCCCGCCTTCAGCAGCGAGTCGGCCAGCTCGGCCTGGCCCGGCCCGGTGTGGGTGGCGATCCGCCGGGCGCCGGACGCCTGCAGCCCGAGCGGCACCACGTTGCCGATCAGCAGCAGGCCGAGCAGAGCGATGACCGCGCTGAACTGCTCCGGCGCTAGCTTGTGGACGGCAAACAAGGTGAAACCGTAGGCGCCGACGTTCATGATGGCCATGCCGACCGCCACCACGGTCGCGCTGCCCAGAAAGGTCAGTTTCGGCGCGGGGGGCTGGCCGGGCGTCGTCTCAGAGGTCATGCGGCTTCTGTTCTGCTGGCGGTTCAACGGATCGCGGGTAGGTTTCGCTGGAACAGTACTGCGAGGAGGTAGGCGTGGAGGGGGGATCCGCCCGTCGGGCCCGGCTCTTGCCGTGGGTCTGGCCGGTACTGCTCACCGTACTGATCACCGTGCCGCTGCTCGCTCCTGGATACGTGGTCGGCTACGACCTGGTGTTCGTGCCGGACCTCACGCTACGGCTTGATCTGTTCGGAGTCACAACCGCACTGCCGCGCGCCGTGCCCTCCGATGTGCTCGTCGCGCTGCTCGACGAGGTCTCCGGTGGTCAGTTCCTGGACAAGGTCGTCCTGGTCGCCGTACCGCTGCTGGCCGGCTTCGGGATGACAGCGCTGTGGAGGGAGCTACGGCTCGGTGGCCCGCTGGCAGGCTGCGCGGCGGTGACGCTCTACGTCTGGAACCCGTTCGTCGCCGAGCGCCTGCGGCTGGGTGCCTGGGCGCTACTCCTCGGGTACGCCGCCCTGCCGTGGCTGGTCCGTTCAGCGCTCAAGGTTCGCCGCGGGGAGGGCTGGGCCGGGTTCCTCCTGGCTTCAGCCGGGTGTGCGCTGACGGCCTCGGGCGGGTTGACCGGACTGCTGGTGGCGGCCCTGATCCTCCTCTGGCCGGCACGTGGCCGCGTGTGGCCATTGGCGGGCGCGGCTCTCCTGAACGCGCCGTGGCTCGTCGCCGGGCTGGCACGCTCCTCGGCCGCGACGTCGGACCCTGCGGCGGTCTCCGCCTTCGCCGCGCGCGACGAGGGCTACGGGGGAGTGCTGCCGACTCTGCTGACTCTCGGTGGAGTCTGGAACGCCGACGTGGTCCCGGCCAGTCGCGGAGATCTGGTCCCGCTGGTGCTCGGTTTCGCGATCCTGCTGGTCTCCGTCATCGGTGTAGTCATCTGGTGGCGTCAGGATCGCCTGGCAGCGCCACTCGTCGTAGCGGCTGTCGTCTCCGTCGCTATCGGTATGGCGGGCGTGCTCTTCCCGGACGCTTTCGCGCGGGTGGTCGAGGTGGTCCCGGGCGCCGGGTTGTTCCGCGACGGCCAGCGCTACCTCGGGCCGTTGGTGCTGCTCGAGGCAGTGGGGTTCGGAGCCGCCGTGGCCGCGCTGCTGCGGGTAGTACCGCTCAAGTGGTTGGTCGGGGCGACTGCGGCGTTGATGCCGATCGCGGCGTTGCCCGGGCTCGCCGGCGGCGGTGGGATGAAGGTGTCCGACTACCCGGCCGATTGGGCGCAGGCGCGACAAGTGCTGGCGAGCGACACCAGGCCAGGGGAGTTCATCCCGTGGCCGTTCGAGTCCTACCGGGCGCCGGGGTGGAACGGGCGCCGGCCGGTGCTGGACCCGATGCCGCGGTACTTCAGCAAGCCGTCGATCGTGCCGGACGAGTTGATCGTCGGCGGGCATCGGCTGGCCGGCGAGGACCCCCGGGCGCTGGCGATCGCGACCGCGCTCAGGGCGGCCGCGCGCACCGGCGCCGATCCGACGCCGGTGTTGCTGGAGCAGGGCGTGGGGTGGCTGGTGGTCGATCGCGAAGCAGGCGGTCCGTCCCCTCGGGAGCTGGTCCCGCAGGTCACCGAGCTGTTCAGCGGTCCTTCGGTGACGATCTACCGGGTCCCCGGAACGCCTGCGGAACAAGAGGTTCGGCCGTGGGCGGTCGTCCTCATCCTGGCGGCCTGGGCGGCCGCCGGCGCGATCCTGGTTGCTGCGATACTCGCTCCGATCTTCCGGCGGACAACGGCCCGTTCCACCCTCTAGCGAAGTTACTGGCCGGTTGTTACCATCCGGTTTACTTGTCGAGGAGGGGACACGCTTTCATGGGAACACTGATCGGTGCTGCGATCGCAGTACTCGCCGGATTGGCCGTTGCCACCACCGCCGTCGTGGGGGTCGTGCAGTCGGTCAAGGACGACCCGGCGCCACCTGCCGGCCAGACACAGGGGCAGGCGGACGTTCCGATCGTCAACTACGGGGACAAGTAACCGGATCACCAGCCCCCGGCAGCGGGGGCCTAGATCTCAAGAGGCCGGCCGGCGTCAGCGCGGGCCGGCTTCTTGGCTGCTCCGGGACCATTCGCGACCTCGACCACCTGGCCGGTCAGCACGCGGTCCATGCCTCGCACGGTGGTCGACCAGTTGAAGTTGCCCGCGCAGGCCAGGGCCTCGGCAGACAGCCGGCGGCGGACCGCCTGGTCCTGCAGCAGCTCGGTGATGGCCGCACGGAACTCGGCCGGGTCGTCCACCAACAGTCCGGTGCGCCCGTCCTGCACCGACTCGGTCGGGCCGCCAGCACTGCGGTAGGCGATCGTCGGTACGCCGTGCCCGGCCGCCTCGCCCACCACGAGTCCCCAGCCCTCCTTGAGGCTCGGCAGCGCCAGCACCCACGCCTCGTCGTACGCCGCGTGCTTGTCGGCCTCGCTCACGTGCCCCCGGAATTCCACGGCCTCCTGCAGCGCGCGCTCGGCCACGTACTCGCGCAACGAGTCTTCCCACCAGCCAGAGCCGACCACCACCAGTCGGGCCTCGGGCAGTACCTCGCGAGCTTCGGCGATCGCGTCGACCGCGTGCTCGATCTGCTTGTGCGGCACGATCCGCCCCACGCACACCACTGTCGGCCGCGCGTCCCGTGGAGTTTGCCGGGCCGGCGCCGGATCAGTCCCGTTGTGTACTACGTCGACGCGTGCGGCATCCACTCCGAGCGCGACCAGTTCGTCCCGTGAGGCCGAGGACACCGTCACGTACCGGCAGTCGCGGTACAGCCGGGGAGCGGCCCGGGACTCGAGCCACCAGCCGAGCCGGCCCTTCCAGCCCGGGTACACCACCTGCCACTGCTCGTGGTGGACGTGGTGCACGAGCACGACCACCCCGGTACGACGTACGAGGCGGGTAAAGAATGGGAGGCCGTTCTGCACGTCGACCACGCGGTCCGGGCGGTGCAGCCAGGTGTGCAGCAGGCCGCGCAGGTAAACGGTCACCTTGCTGCCGCGGTAGAGGTAGCGGACGCCGTGGCGGCGGGCGTCCCGGGGACTGCCCGGGTACGACGCGCACAGCATGGTGACCGACCAGCCCAGTTCCGCAAGGCCTCTGGCGACCTCCTCCACGTACCGTTCGGAGCCACCACCTTCCGGGTTCGTCGTGTCCCGCCAGTTCAGCAACAGCACGGTCTGCTCGCGCACCGTCAAAGCCCCACCCTCTACTCAATGCCTTCGGTCCGCCCCCGGGGATAAGCCCGCGAGGTTACCAGGGAGTAACGATGTCCGCCAGAGGTCGCGAAATCAGTTAGGGTCCGCGTGTGTCCGCTGCGATTCCGAGTCCCCTATCCGCCGTCCGGTGGACCGCCGACCTCGGCCGCGCCCTGCGCCTGTTCAAGGCGTTCGGGGTGGAGCAGACCGACCCGGATCTCTTCTACGGAACGCTCGCCGACGACTCGGTCGGCCAGCTCTCCGAGTACGTCGACCTACGCGGTGCGCGGATGCTCGACGTCGGCGGCGGCCCCGGGTACTTCGCCGACGCCTTCCGCGAGGCGGGTGCGACGTACTACGCGATCGACTCCGACCTCGGCGAACTCAGTGGCCGGGGTGAACCTGTCGAGGGCACGGTCCTCGGCAGCGGGATGGCGCTGCCGGTCGGGGACGCCCAGGTCGACGTCTGCTTCTCGTCGAACGTGCTCGAGCATGTCCCCGATCCCTGGCTGATGGCTGACGAGCTGGTTCGCGTCACCCGGCCCGGCGGCACGATCTTCCTGTCGTACACGGGCTGGTGGGGCCTGCACGGCGGTCACGAGACCGCCCCCTGGCACTTCCTCGGCGGTCATCGAGCCGCCCGGCGATACGAACGACGCCACGGCCACCCGCCGAAGAACAAGTTCGGCGAATCGCTCTTCCCGATCACCGTGGCCGGAGGACTCCGCTGGGCCCGCGCCTGCGCCGATGCCGACCTGGTGGCCGCCCTGCCGCGCTACCACCCGCGCTGGGCGTACGGCGTACTGGCTGTTCCCGGGGTGCGGGAGTTCGCGACCTGGAACCTCGTCCTGGTGCTCCGGCGCCGATGAAGACGGCCGATAGGGAGCGGGTGGTCTGGCGGGCGAGGCTGGTGCTCGGCTGCCTCGTCCTGATCGCCCTGTGCTTCCACCAGGCTCCCGGCAAGATCGTGCCGGACACCAAGCTCGACCTGACCGCCGGACCGGGTGCCTTCCTGGCTCGCTCCCTGCACCTGTGGGATCCGCAGGGCGCCTTCGGTCAACTCCAGAACCAGGCGTACGGCTACCTGCTGCCGATGGGCCCGTTCCACTGGTTCCTGGACACACTGTCCGTGCCTGGTTGGGTCACCCAGCGGCTGTGGTGGTCGCTGGTCATGTGTGTGGCCTTCCTGGGTGTGTGGAAGCTGTGTGGCGCTCTTGGCTACGGCGCTCCTTGGGCGCGGTTCACGGTCGCTCTGCTGTACGCGCTGAGTCCGCGGATGCTCGGCGAGGTGACGATCACGTCGATCGAGGTCTGGCCGATGGCGATGGCTCCCTGGGTTCTGCTGCCACTGGTGACTCCGCGGGCGCGTTCCGGTTGGTGGCGGGTGGGGTGGTCCGCTGTTGCCTTCGCCTTGGTCGGGGGAGTGAACGCAGTGGCCACCGGTGCGACGCTGGTGCTTCCTGCGCTATGGATCGCCACCCGGCGGCTGGACAAGTCGACGCTGAAGCTTGCGATGGGCTGGTTCGGGTGCGTGGTGGCGGTCTCCGTCTGGTGGCTGGTCCCGTTGATGTTGCTGGGCCGCTACAGCCCGCCGTTCCTGGACTGGATCGAGGACGCCGGCGTGACCACCGGCACGGCCAGCGTCTTCGAGTCGTTCCGCGGGACCTCTCACTGGCTCAATTTCCTGTCCGCTGGCAGCGGCCCGAGCTGGCCGGCGGGCTGGTTGTACGTCACGCAGCCCGCACTGATCCTCACGACGGCAGCCGTCGCCCTCCTGGGCCTGGTCGGCCTGGCGATGGGATCGCTGAGGCACCGGGGATTCCTCCAGCTTTCGCTGATCGTCGGCCTGCTGCTGGTGACCCTTGGGCACGTCAGTTCGCCTCTGTCGCCTCAGCTGCAGGAGCTGCTCGACGGGCCGCTCGCAGCCTTGCGTAACACCCACAAGTTCGAGCTGGTCGTGCGCCTGCCGCTCATGCTCGCCGCGGCTCACGCCCTCACCCGCTTGACCAGTTGGGCGACGGCCTCCGGAGTTCACCGCCGGATCGTGCCGGTGCTGGCCGCCTTCCTCGTCGTGTCGGTGGCCACGCCTGCGATCTTCGCCCAGCTGCCGCGAACCGAGGGATACGAGGCGATCCCGGCGCACTGGCGTCAGGCGGCCCGCTGGCTCGACAGTCAGCAGACGAGCGGCAGCGTGCTCGTTGTACCGGCCGCGTCCTTCGCGGACTTCACCTGGGGCTCGACGAAGGATGAGCCCTTCCAGGCTTTGCTGAAACGCCCGATGGCCGTGCGGGACGCGGTACCGCTCGGCTCTGCCGGTACTACGCGCTGGCTGGACGAGGTGGAGCGCCGACTCGGTACGGGTGTCGGTGACAGGACCCTGCAGCAAACCCTCGCGCGGGCAGGCGTCCGGTACGTCGTCGTGCGGAACGACCTCCGGTACGACGCTCAGGTCAGTCCGACTCTCGCGGTCCATGAAAGCCTGGCCGAGTCCGCCATCAAACGGGTGGCCTCGTTCGGCCCGCTCACGGGCAGCACCATGGAGCAACCCGGGGTGACCCTCGACGGGCGTACCCGGCTGCCGTACCCCAGCGTGGAGATCTACGACGTCGGCACGACGACCGGGGCACGCCTGGTCCCGCAGTCGCAGTTGGTGGAGGTCCGCGGGGCTCCCGAGGACGTGCCGGGTGTCGTGACGGCGCTGGGTGGGGACCGCGAGGCCGTGACGAGCTCGGACGCCGCCGGCCGCTTCAAGGACCTCCCATTGGTCCAGACGGACGGCATGCAGCGTCGCGAGGTCTCCGTCGGCCGGGCGGCGGACAACTATTCGGCCGTGCTGACCGGCTCCGATCCTGGCACGCTGCGCAGACGAGCTCTCGGGTACGTCGTCGACCCGGCCGCGCCCAGTACTACGAGGACGTGGGCCGACGGACTGGTCGACGTACGGGCGTCGTCGTCCGCGGGCGACGCCAACGCCACGCTGTGGACCGGCCCGGGCAACGGCCCGTTCGCGGCCGTCGACGGTGACCCGTCGAGCCGCTGGATCTCGGGCACGTTCGGCCGCAGCAGTGGCGAGTGGCTCGAGCTCAGCTTCTCGGCGCAGCGCTCGGTGGAAGGTCTGAAGATCCAGTTCTCGCTGGCGGCGCCGACTACCGAGCCGGTACGGACGCTGGAGGTGACGACCGATGCCGGCTCGTTGACGACCGTGGTGGCCGGCACGAACGAAGCGCAGAACATCCCTACGCCCCCCGGTCACACCCAACGACTGCGGGTCCGCGTCGGTGTGACGGATGGCAAGAATCCGAACGGGGTGTCGATCGCCGAGCTGACCGTGCCCGGTCTCACTCCGGTCAGCCGGCTGGCGGTGCCGTCGGGGCTGGCCCGTCAGCCGGACGCGCTGGTGTTCAGGAACCAGGAGATCGGGCGATCGGCCTGCCTGCACGTGGACAACCGGCCGTTGTGCCGGCAGGCGACCGCCTCGGACTCCGAGGAACCGACGGGCCTCCTGCGCAGTGTGGACCTGCCCGGGGCGGCGTCCTACCAGCTCCAGGGCACCGCGCTTCCCAAGGACGGGACCGCACTCGACCGGCTGCTCGCCACGCCAGGAGCCATCACTGCCTATGCTTCGTCCCGCGCGGTGGCCGCGCCGGAGGGTCGGCCCGGTGCCGCGGTGGACCGCGATCTCGGCACGGGCTGGGTCGCGAACGTCACCGACCTGCGACCGCGACTGACCTTGAGGTTGCCTCGGGCAAGGAAAGTCAAGGGGTTGCAGTTCCTCACCGATCCGTACCTGGCCGCGTCCCAGCCCACCGGGGTGTCGGTCCGGCTCGGCGGTGCCGCTCCGGTGGAGCTCACGGTGGACCCGGAAGGATATGTCAGGTTCCCCGCCCGTGCGGCCAGGTCGATCGAGGTCTTCTTCACCTCGACCAAGCCGCTGATCGACTTCGACTCGGCCAGCGGGGCTGCCCGGACCGCGCCGGTCGGCGTGTCCGAGATCCGGGTCCTGGGTGCGGACGACCTGCGGAGAGCGTTGGATCCGGACGCCCGCACCGGCGCGTACTGCGGGTTCGGCCCGGCTTTGCGAGTGGACGGCGTCCCGGCTGACACCGAGGTGAAGGCAACCGTGCGCGACGTCCTGCAGCGTCGGCCGGTGACGTTCACCACCTGCGGGGAGCACACGGCGGTTCCCTTGCAGGCCGGGCGGCACAACGTCGATGCGCTGGCCGGAGGCGGCTTCGTGCCGGTGGCGCTCACGCTGACCAGGTCAGGTCTCGCCAGGGCGGCTGCCACGCCGGTGAGGAACGTGGAGGTATGGCGACCCAACCCCGCCGAGCTGACCATCGAGGTGCCGGCCGCCGAGGAGCAGTCGGTGCTGACAGTCGCCCAGAACTACAGCGACGGCTGGGTGGCGTACGACGGCACCGGGCACAAGCTGGCGCCGATCCGGATCGGCGGCTGGCAACAAGGCTGGCTGCTGCCTGCCGGAGCCGAGCAGGTCGTCACTGCGCGGTTCATGCCCGACCGTACGTACCGGGCTGGCCTGCTGGTCGGTCTTGTCGCCATGCTGGCCGTGCTCGCCCTGGCGGTGTTTTTCCGCCGTGGATCAAGGTACTCGGGCCACCGGCTCCGGGAGGCACGCAGAGTCAGGCCGTGGGTTGCGGTGGTGTTCGGCCTGGCCGCCGGCACGTTCATGTCCGGCTGGATCGGCCTGGGAGCGGTCATGCTCGCAGCAGTGTGTTCGTGGTTCCTGTCCGACCGCCGGATCGCGGTGCTCGCGGTGACGGCCGGCGCGGTTCTGGCGGGGACCCTGGTCGCAGTGGTTCAGCCCTGGCCAGCCGGGGGAGCAGGGCTGACCTCGGGTGTCGTCCAGGCGTCTGTCCTGTTCGGCTGCGCGCTGGCCCTCTTGTCCAGGCCTACCGGCGAGACGTCGTAGCTTCTGTCCCGTCGGCCCCGGCGCATGATCGGCCGCTCCAGGCAGTAGTAGCTCACGGCCGCGAGAGCGGCTGACCCAGCCAGGGTCGAGAAGAACAAGAGCGCGAGCTGGCCGTGGAACAGCTCGAACCCGATCAGTCGCTCGACCAGGCTGAGCACTATCAGGTGGTAGAGGAACACGCCGTACGAGATGTCTCCGGCGATGTGGCCGACCCGTCCACCCAGGACCTTGGCGGTCCTGGCCGTCGGGGTGACCGCGGGAAAGATCACGCACGCGGCGATCGCCGTGTAAAGAAGGCTCTTCGTGAAGGCCTGCCCAGGAGTCGGCGCTATCAGGCTGAACGGACCGGCTATCGGGGTGCTCGCGATCACGAGGAGTGCGACTGCGGCGGCCCAGACCGTACCTGGCAGCTTGGTCAGCGTGTCGAGCGCTGACGGGCCGAGCCGCCCACTGCTGCGAGCCACCTGCCACAGGGCGAGGGCCATACCGACTGCGAACCAGCCGAGGTAACCGGGCAACCAGAGCCCGGCGATCGCGTGCTTGCCGGCGTTGACTCCGGCCATCCAGGCCGGGCCGAGCAGCGTGAACGTTGCGAGGACAGCGAGCCGCCAACGCACACCGCGCCGAGTCGGGCGGTCGTAGCCGGTCAGCAGCATCGCCAGGATCGGCAGCAACAGGTAGAACACGACCTCCGTTGCCAGGCTCCACAGCTGGGTGAGCCCGTCCGCAGGTGGATCGTGCGCGTAGATCTGGGTCAGCGTGGCATGCCGCAGGTACACCACCCACGACACTGCCCGGTCGTGCGGTACGACGAGAGCGGCGAGCAGTACGACGACCCACAGGGCGGGCAGGATCCGCAGGGCGCGATTGCGCAGGTACGGCAGGACGAGGGGCGGCTCGGTCTCCTCGAACCAGGCGACCACCCAGGGCCGGTAAAGCAGGAACCCGGAGATCGCGAAGAAGATCGCCACTCCGACGTCCAACCGGGCCAGCAGCCCCGAGAACGGGCCGGTCAACGCGTCACCGCTGTGGAAGCCGATATGCGTGCCAAGGACCGCGAGTGCGCCGACCGCTCGCAGGCCGTCGAGGGCGGGGAATCTGGTCCGTCTCATCCATTCACCCGCGGCAGTCCGATCTCGATGTGGCCCAGGCAGAGGTTCGTCCCGGGATCCGTCGAACGCAGCCGCACCGCGGTGGCACCGATGCGTTCCGACGGACCGAAGTACATGGTGCCCGGCAACGCGGCCGGCCAGGTGACGGCCGGCATCGCGGCGACGGAGCCGTAGTCGTCGAGCAGTTCGACCACCACGTGGTTCTCCCGGTTGGAGAAGTAGCTGATCTTGGCGTACCAGTTGCTGCTGGCAGCCTCGGCCGGGGTCGAGTGCAGCGGCAGCGTCACGGGTTCCGTCCCTCGCACGACCAGGTCGCAGATGGCGTTGCCGGTCTTGGGCGGTTCGGCCTGCGACCAGACGGTCAGGGTCGCCGGCCGGAGCCGGCCGGTGTCATCCACGATGGACGGCTCGCTGCCGGGGGCCTGCGACTGGAACGGGATGCCGGTCATCCGCAGCATCAGCGAGAGCCTGATGTCGGCCGACAGCAGGCTGACGATCGTCGGTGGCATCTTGGTGTCCCACAGGTTCGCCGTCGGCCCGGACCTATCGAGGTCGGCCCGGACGGTCGCGAAGTACGGCTTGGCGGGGTTCTTGGCCCACTGCTCGGCGAAACCGGTGTACGTCACAACAGTCCCCGCGATCCAGGCGAGCAGGCAGCATAACGCTGCCACTGGCGCGAAGCGGGCGAAGACAAGGCGCGGCCGGACGGAGGTCGCCGTCAGCACCACGGCCAACGTCAGCGGGATCGAGAGATCCGACCAGTAGTGGTAGTGCGCGGTGAAGATGCCGCCGAACAACCTGAACCGCCCGTAGGACACCACCAGCAGGGTCACCAGCACGTAGACGACGACCGATCCCCAAAGCAGCAGCGCTCGCCGATCTCGGCGCCAGGCAGTCAGCAGCAGGAAGGCCGCGACGAGCCCACCGAGAAACAAGGCCGCCGCGGGCGGCGTCGCCAGACCCATCGGGGTGCCGAAAGCGTTCCACCCCCACGGTCCACCGACCAGCGCACCCAGCGGTACGGCGAACGCGTGGCCGGCCAGGTCGAGCAGTTGCCGCGGTGACGGCAGCCGGCCCGCCGAAGGATTGCCGTGCCGCAGATAAACGATGCCAAAGGCAACTACTGGCATCAGTAGCGCGGCCGCGTACGGCAGCGTCCGGCGCAACCACGGCCCGAGCGGCTCAGTCCGCTGATAGAACGCCAGGGCGACGACAGTGACGAGGATGAGGGCCGACTTCTCCCAGCAGGCCAAGGAGATCAGCAACGAAAGGGGGCCGTAGGCAATCGCCCGGAGCCGGCGGCCGGAATACCAGTCGAGGGTCGCGTGCAGCAGCAACAGGCCGAAGACGTGGGCGGGCAGGTTGTTCACGCCGCTGGACAACGACATGAACGAGGGCATGCTCAGCGGGGTCAACGCGTAGAGGAGAGTTCCGGTGACGACCCACCAGCTGGAGCCGAGAAGCCTGAGCAGCAGGAGGCCCATCAGCGTGATCGCCAAGGCCTGCATGATCATCCGCCACGCGATGGTCACGTCCCAGTTCAGCGGAGCCAGCTCGGCGAAGCCGGCGTACACGAAGCGCAGACCCGGCGCGATGTGGTCGTTCACCGGGGTCAGCAGCTCGCGCGGCGCGAAGCCACGGCTGCCCTGCACGAGGAAGTCGAGGTCGTCGCTGAGCCAATAACCACGTCGCGCCAGCAGGCCGAGCACCCCAGCCTGCACGACCGCGACGGCGACCACCACGCCTCGCAGTACGGCCTGGTCCGGTGGTCGGCGAAGCAGCGCGACGGTACCCCAGATCCCCCTCATGGAGGCGGACTATATGACAGTTCGGCCACTGCCGGATTTTGTCGCCCCCGTTCTCTGTTCAAGCGTCCCTACTCGCTGGTAGCGTCCCGCGGACAGACCGGGAGGGGTTGTTGTGGGGAATCGCAGTCGTGCACTGGTGATCGCGCTGGGGATTTTCTTCGTCGGCGTAGCCGCGCTGGCGAAGTTCTACGCGTATCCGACGCTCGCCGTCGCACCTGCCGACCAGGTCGCGCACACGGTGTCGGTGGGCAAGGACGCCACCATCTTCAGCGTGGCGGACCTGGCGGAGAAGAACGTCGACCTGTACTCGCGCCGGACCGTCCGGGGCGACGTGGTCGCGGCTGAGAAGATCAGCAAGGAACTGAATCGCAAGGTGGTGGTGTTCGACACCGCCGTGGTGACGGACACGGATAAGGACTACCAGTTCCCCGAGTCCGCGAGTGAGACCGCGAAGGCGCCGCTGAGCTTCGTGCAGGAACGGGTCGTGCTGGACGCGACCACGGGCGAGTCGGTGCGCTGGAGCCCGGACGCCTCGAAGGACAACAGCGGGGAGTACATCACCACCACGCTGAGGAAGGAGGACCGGCTGACACCTAAGGAGGACAGCCCGTTCTTCAAGGGACACCAGGGCCTGGTGCTGAAGTTCCCGTTCGGCACCGAGAAGAAGCGGTACCAGTTCTGGGACACCACCACGCGCAAGGCGTACCCGATCGACTTCAAGGAGGAGACCAAGCTCAACGGTCTCACCGTGTACCGCTTCGAGCAGGACGTGCCGAAGCAGGACCTGCCGCTCGCCACGCCGCTGAAGGTGCCGGGCAAGCTCGTCGGTGAGCCCGGGATGGACTCGGTCGAGGTGCAGCGCAGCTACCAGAACACCCGGACGCTGTGGATCGAGCCGGTCACCGGCGCGATCATCAAGGGCCGGGAGCAGCAGCTCGCCTCGCTCAGCTACAACGGCGAGGCGAAGGTCACCGCGACCCAGGTGCAGATCGAGTACGACGCGGACACGGTGAAGAAGAACGTCGAGGGCGCCAAGGAGAACGGCGTCGACGAGGGCGGCTACAAGGCGAAGGCCGCTCAGTTGCACGCGATCGGCTTCTGGGTGCCACTCGTCTCGCTGATCATCGGACTGCTATTGCTGGGCGTGGTCGTGTTCTTCCAGGTCCGTCCGCGGCGGACCGCCGAGCCGGACACTTCAGAGCCGGCGGAATCCGTCTGACCCGTTCAGGGGTCTGTGGCGGGTTCAGGGTTTGATTGTTCAGGGCTTGTGGGCCGACCAGATCGCGGTGCCTGGGACCAGGCGGCCGCGGTCTGGTCCCCAGCCGCCCCAGACCTGATCGTGGCCGGCCGGCCATTCGGGTTCGAGCAGATCGTCGATGACCAGGCCGGCGCCGGTGAGCGCTCGGACCCAGTCGCCGGTGGTGCGATGGTGCTCGGCGTAGATCGCGGTGCCGTCGTCGTCCACCTCGACATACGGCGTGCGGTCGAAGTACGACTGGGTGATCCGCAGGCCGGCCGGTGTCGGGTCGTCCGGCATGCTCCACCGGATCGGGTGCGTGACCGAGAACACGAGTAGCCCGCCGGGTTTCAAGCTCCGGGCGATCTCCCGGAGTGCCGCCTCCGCGTCGGCGACGAACGGCAGCGCGCCGAACGCCGAGCACACGATGTCGAAAGCTTCGTCCTTGAACGGAACGGCCATCGCATTGGCGGCAACAGTCCGTACTGCGGTGCCGGTGCGGCGGTCGAGTTCGTGCGCGATGCGGAGTTGTTCGACGGAGATGTCGAAGGCGACTATGTTGGCGCCTTGGCCGACGAGCCATCGGGAGCACTGGGCGGCACCACAGCCGACCTCGAGGATGCGCTTGCCGCGTACCGGGCCGAGGAGCTGGGCGGTTGCCTCGTCCACACCCTCGGGACACCAGATGAACTTGTCGTCGCCGAGGAACGCGCCGTGCTCCTCGAGGTACTCGCCGGCGGCCGAGTCCCAGTAGGTCCGGCTGGCCCTCGAGGTCTCCGGCTCGCTCAACTCCACCCGCCGCGGCTCCACCACCGCATCACCCTAACCGGCGGCGCAGTTGCACCGGCGCCGGCTCAGGTGCGCCTCCGCAGGCTCGGGGTGCGCGGCGTCAGCCGGCGGCGCGGGCCGCGAGGGCCTGGTTCATCGCCTGGAACTGGGGCTTGATCGTGTCGTTCAGCATGCCGACCGTGAAGGGGACCGCGACTCCGTTGAACCTCTCCTCCTGGATCAGCTTCGACCGGCCGCCGTCGAGGGGCTCGATCCGGAACGAGTGCTCGCCGTCGAAGATGCCGCCGAAACCGATCTTGCCGATCCAGCGCAGCTCCTTGCCCGGGTCGACCGCGAGCAGCTCCGGAGTGAAGGTCGTCTCCTTGCCATTCGTGTCCTTGAGCACGTTGGTGATCCTCGCGCCGACCTTCAGCTCACCCGTCGACGACACGAGGAACGGGTTCCACTCGGGGTAGGCGTCGCGGTCGGCGAGCACCTGCCAGACCTGGTCGGGCGTCGCGTCGATCTCGATCTCGGTGTGGAGCACGGTCGTGTGGGCGATCGCGTAGACGCAGTACCCGGCGAGCAGGACGGCGAAGGCGCCGACGCCGGCGAGCACGCGACGGCGTACCGGGCTCTTCTTGTTCTTGTTCTCGGTGGCGGTGGTCATCAGGACTCCTCAGGTCCGAGGACGCTGCGGACGAGCTTCCTCGCGTAGTCGGGGGTGAGTGGCTCGCCGGTGACGAGGAGCCGGTAGTACAGCGGGCCGACGAGTTGGTCGACCAGGACCGCAGGGGAGACGTGGTCGAGGACGAGGCCCGCGTCCTGGGCCTTCGCGACGACGGCGGTCACAGCGCGATGGCGCTCGGCCCAGAGGGCTCTGACGCTCTCGCCGACGCGCGGTTCGCGGGCGGCGGCCGCGGCCAAGTCCGCGATCAGTGCGGGCGGAGTGGAGGCGAGGTTGGTCGCGATCGCGGTGACGAGGCCGGTGAGGTCGCGGCGTGGGTCGTCGGTCGGCTCGAACGGGACGTCCTCCCGGAGGCTCGTGATCAACGCGACCACCAGTTCGGCCTTGCTTGGCCACCGGCGGTAGAGCGTCGTCTTCGCCACCCCCGCCTGCTCGGCGACCCGGTCGACCGAGAGTCCGGCGTACCCGCCTTGCCGGATCTCGTTGAGCGCGGCGGCCAGCACCCGCTGCTCGACGCCGGCATCCCGCGGTCTTCCTCGCCCGACCATCGCTCCTCATTTCCGCTACCTCGGTTTCGTAATGAGCTTAGGAGTGCGGTTCGATTTACGCAACTAAGGTAGCGGAAATGGTTGTCGGCGATGTGCGGAAGGATGCGGCGACATGGATGACTTCGAGGCTCTCGCTGCCAGCGCTGTACCGCTCACCGGCGGCTACGGCGGGGAGACCTACGCCGTGAGCGCGGCCGGGGAGGATGCAGTGCTCCGGCTCTACGTCCGGCATCCGGAGCGCGCGGCCGTGGATGTCTCGTTGCTGCGGCTCGTCCGGGGACTGCTCCCGGTGCCGCGAGTGCTGGACGCGATGCCTGACCCAGCTGGCGACGGGGCGCCTCCTTATGTACTGACCGAGCGGCTGCCCGGGATCAACCTGCAGACGTATCTCGACACCGCCGGGGACAAGGAACGCCAGAAGGTGGGGGAGCAGCTCGGCGCATTGCTCGTCCGCCTCAGTGGCATGCCTCTCCTCACCTTCGGGGAGTTCGTCGGCCGCGACCTGCTGATCGAGTCGTTCGGCGCGGGCGGCCTGACCCAGTGGCTCGACCGGTACGTCGAGGACCTGGGACTCACCCGCGACCAGGTGGAAAGCCTGTACTCCGTGCTGGACGGGGCGGAGGACCTCGCCGACACCGGGGTGGAACGGATCTGCCTGGTGCACAGCGACTTCAACCCGAAGAACCTGCTGGTCGACCCTGACACCGCGGAGCTCACCGGGCTGATCGACTGGGAGTTCGCGCACGCCGGATCGCCGTACACGGACCTGGGGAACCTGCTCCGCTTCTGTGAGGACCCGGTGCTCGGGAGGGCGGTGCTCAGCGTCGTACGGGAGACCGGTCCGGACCTCGGGGACCGGCTCGAGGAGCGGGGGCGCGCGGCGGATCTGTGGGCCCTGATCGACCTCGCGGCCCGGCGGCCGGCGAACCCGGTGGCGGTCGCCGCGCACACCCTGATCACCCGGATCGCCGACACGGGGGACCTCGCGGGCGGCCGACCCGACCTGGACGTCGTACATTGAGTGCAGTGCTACGTCGGGAGACCTCGGCGGGCGCCTGGTTCGGACCGGGTGCCCCGGGTTGCCGTGCCCGAGTCAGTACACGTATTCTGTGAGATGCGCTATGGGCCCGCGCGACCTCGGACGGAGCAGGCTCGTGCTCGCAAGCAGTCGGTGGTGAATCTGTCCTGTTCAGGCAATCCAGCGGTTGGGTGCGATCCAACGGTCCTTGCGCACCCGTACGACACCATCAGCCCACGGAGCAACCCACCACATGACGGCCAGCATCGAGGCACCTCTCGACCCCGCAGTACGCACCACCCCGCAGGTAGCGGTCAATGACATCGGGTCGGAGGAAGACTTCCTCGCGGCGATCGATCAGACCATCAAGTACTTCAACGACGGCGACATCGTCGAGGGCACCATCGTCAAGGTCGACCGGGACGAGGTCCTCCTCGACATCGGTTACAAGACCGAAGGCGTCATCCCCTCGCGCGAGCTGTCGATCAAGCACGACGTCGACCCGAACGAGGTCGTCAACGTCGGAGATCACGTCGAGGCCCTGGTTCTCCAGAAGGAGGACAAGGAAGGCCGTCTGATCCTGTCCAAGAAGCGCGCTCAGTACGAGAAGGCGTGGGGCACGATCGAGAAGATCAAGGAAGAGGACGGCGTCGTCACCGGCACCGTCATCGAGGTCGTCAAGGGTGGACTCATCCTGGACATCGGCCTCCGTGGCTTCCTGCCGGCCTCGCTGGTCGAGATGCGCCGGGTCCGCGACCTCCAGCCGTACGTCGGCCAGGAGATCGAGGCCAAGATCATCGAGCTCGACAAGAACCGCAACAACGTGGTCCTGTCGCGCCGTGCGTGGCTGGAGCAGACGCAGTCCGAGGTGCGGATGAACTTCCTCACCCAGCTGCAGAAGGGCCAGATCCGCAAGGGTGTCGTCTCCTCGATCGTCAACTTCGGTGCGTTCGTGGACCTGGGTGGCGTCGACGGTCTGGTGCACGTCTCCGAGCTGTCCTGGAAGCACATCGACCACCCGACCGAGGTCGTCGAGGTCGGCCAGGAGGTCACCGTCGAGGTGCTGGACGTCGACATGGACCGCGAGCGCGTCTCGCTGTCGCTGAAGGCGACCCAGGAAGACCCGTGGCAGCAGTTCGCCCGGACCCACCAGATGGGCCAGATCGTGCCCGGCAAGGTCACCAAGCTGGTTCCGTTCGGTGCGTTCGTCCGCGTCGAGGAGGGCATCGAGGGTCTGGTGCACATCTCCGAGCTGGCCGAGCGTCACGTCGAGATCCCGGAGCAGGTCGTCCAGGTCAACGACGACACGATGGTCAAGATCATCGACATCGACCTCGAGCGTCGCCGGATCTCGCTGTCGCTGAAGCAGGCCAACGAGGGGCTGGACCCGGTCTCCGACGACTTCGACCCCACGCTGTACGGCATGGCGGCGACGTACGACGACCAGGGCAACTACGTCTACCCGGACGGCTTCGACCCGGAGACGGGCGAGTGGCTCGAGGGCTTCGACAAGCAGCGTGAGGAGTGGGAGCGGCAGTACGCCGAGGCCCACGCGCGCTGGGAGGCCCACAAGAAGCAGATCGAAGAGGCCAAGACGGCCGACGTCGAGGCAGGCGAGGCGTCCACGTACTCCTCCGCCGCCGCCCCGAAGGACGACGCCCCCGTCGAGGGTGCGCTCGCTTCCGACGAGGCCCTGCAGGCCCTCCGCGAGAAGCTCACCGGCCAGGGCTGATCCACCCGCAGTACCAGCAGTACCCGAGACCCCCGCATCCCCGTACTGGGTGCGGGGGTCTCGCCCGTACTACGCCCGCATCGCGCCTCCTGCGTCGGCCGCTCACCCCGGGATCGCCGCGCCTGCGTAGCGGCTCGACTGGGTGCGGGGGTGGTCGCGATACGCCGGGATTTGGCAGGTGCGGGGGACTCTGGTGGGCGGGTGTCAGAGGGCGTTGCGCCAGCCGGCTGGGTCTTCGCCGGGTGGGATTGCCTGGATGGCGCGGTGGAGGGTCAGGGCTGCGAGCCACTGGTGCTCGGCGTCGGTGAGCGGGCGGATCGACTCGTAGCCGGCGAGGAAGGTTCGGCGGACCGCGGGCGGGGTCGGTTGCCAGTTGGTGAAGTGGGTGCCGAGGACGACCAACGTCTGCGCGAGGTCTTGGACGCAGTAGTTCCACGCGAGCTCGTCGAAGTCCAGGACGGCGAGCACCTCGGTACCTGACATCACGATGTTGGAGGCTCGGTAGTCGCTGTGGATCAACTGTGGTTGCACATCGAGGGGTGGCAGGGCGGCGACCTGTGTTGCGAGGTGGGCCGAGGCTTCTGGTGCTGAGCCCGGGCCTGCTGAGTCCAGCCAGTTCAAGAGGCGCTGCTTGGGCTGTGGGTCGTCTTGTGGGCCGGTCTTGTGCTCAGCCAGTGCGGTATGGAGATCGGCCAGGGTGACGCCGGCTTCGTAGACCGCTTGGTCGTTGGCGATGTCGAGCAAGGTGCCGTCGATGTGCGGTTGGACTGTCATGGACAGCGGGCGAGCGGGGGCGTCGACTACCTCACGGTGCTTGCCGGTGAGGGCGGTGAGCGGGGCCGCGACGGGGATTCCCTGCTGGTGTAGTTCATGCAGGAGTTCCGCTGTGGTGGCGAACTTCGCGAACTGGGCTGTGGCTCGGGACCACTTCACGACCAGGTGTCCGTGGTCAGTGTGGACCCAGGCGATGGCGTTCTGGTCGCTGATGACGATGCGGTCGCAGGTCTCTACTCCGATTGCCCAGGTCTCGTCCAGCACGGCAGTCAGCCATTCGGCCGCCGCGTCGAAGGTCGGGAAGCCGAACCTCTCCTGGAGTGCCCGGCGGGCGTCAACCGACTCCCAGAGCATTGACAAGCCGTTGGGAAACACCCGGTCGACTGTACGACGTGAGGGGTTCTCGGGTGATCCGGTACTGCGGGGTGGTGGTTGCTGTGGGGTGGTGGAATGGCCCGTTACTACGATGCCGCCTGGGGTTATAGACGTGCCCCTGGGCTTACCTCGCAAGAGCGGATGCGGGTGGGTGGGTTGGCTTTCGAGGTTGGTGTTGTTACCGGGGTTCTGCTGTTGGGGGACTAGGGTTCTGGGCGTGTTGAGAGTTGGGTTGACTGGTGGGATCGGGGCCGGGAAGAGCGCTGTGTCCTCGCGGTTGGGGGAGCGCGGGGCGCTGGTGATCGATTCGGACGTGTTGGCGCGGGAAGTGGTTGCGCGGGGCACTGACGGGCTTGCCGAGGTGGTGGCGGCCTTTGGGGATGTGCTGACGGCTGAGGGCGAGATGGATCGGCCGGCGGTGGGGCGGATGGTGTTTGGGGATGAGGGGGCCCGGCGGAAGCTGGAGGCGATTGTTCATCCTCGGGTTCGGGCGCGGGCGGCTGAGATCGAGGCTGGGGCGCCTGACGATGCCGTTGTGGTGCACGACATTCCCTTGCTGGTGGAGACCGGGCAGGCGGACAAGTTCGACCTGGTGCTGGTGGTCGACGTACCGGCGGAGGTGCAGCTCGAGCGGTTGACGGGTGCGCGCGGGATGGCTGACGAGGAAGCGAAAGCGCGGATCGCGAGTCAGGCGTCGCGTGAGGAGCGGCTGGCCGTGGCTGACGTGGTGGTGGAGAACTCGGGGAGTCTCGAGGACCTGGATCGGCGCGTCGACGAGGTCTGGCGGGAGCTCTCGGCGCGGGCGGCGGAAGAGGGTCCTGGATCGGCGGGACACGGTCCGGACACGGCGGGTTGAGGGCACGGTCCGGACACGAAAGGGTGACCCCCGGGCGAGAAAGGATGAATCCGGGTCGACCTGTACGACAATCTGTGCGGGTTCGTCCGGCTGAGGCCTGGCCGACCTGACCACCCCTCGGCGCGCGCTCGCGTCGGTCCGCAAGTCCAACGTTGGGAGGATGGCGTGGAATGTCCGCGCTGTAGCTCTGACGTTCCCGAGGTGTCGCACTTCTGCCATCACTGTGGCAACGACATGCAGTCCGGGGATGCTCAGCGCAAGAAGGCGTACGCGGCCAGACCGGATGAACCGGTGGCCTCGTTCAAACTCGTCTCCACGATCATGCCGCAAGGCGCCGGCCGCCAGCCGTACACCTACAAGGTCGCACTGGGCGTTGCCCTGCTGCTGACCGTGGTGACGGCCGCGCTGGGCGCTCTGCCGGTGGCGATCATGGTGGCCGCCTTCGCCATTCCGATCGTCTACATCCTCTACCTGTACGACGTGAACCTGTGGGAGGACGAGCCGGTACCGGTCGTCGCCGCGGCGTTCGTGCTGACCGGCGTCCTGGCCGCGGTGTTCACCTGGATCTGGTCGGACAAGATCGGCCTGAGCACGGACACGATCGGCAGCAACCCGGCCGGGCCGGCCGGACGTGACCTGCTGATCCTGATGCTGCTCGTCCCGGTCGTGTCGGAGCTGATCCGCCAGATCGGCCCGCTCTACCTGGCCTCGCGCCCGCGGTACGACGATCTGATGGACGGGTTCACCTTCGGCGTCGTGGCGGGCGTGGGTTACGCCTGCTTCGAGACGCTGGTGCTGCACTGGGGCTGGATCAGCGGCGGATTCGCCGGTCCGGGCAGTAGCGCCGGCACCTGGATCTCCGTGGTTCTGCTGCAGGGCTTCGTGAAGCCGCTGATCTACGGCTCGGCGACGGGCCTCGCGGTCGCGGAGTTCTCCGGGCTGGGTGAGAAGTACGACGGGTTCACCCCGCGTTGGGTGGCCGGCCTGATCCAGGCGATGGTGGTGAACGCGCTCTTCCAGGGCGGCGTCTACCTGCTCGGCTTCGTCGGCGGTCACGGCTCCACCCTCGGCGCGATCCTCGGCGTGGTCTGGGGTCTGCTGCTGCTCGGCGCGTTGATCATTCTGGTCCGCACCGTGCTGCACAAGGGGCTGCTCGAGGCGGCCCTGGAGTCGGCCGCGCGCGGCGGCTCGAACCACGCCTCCGGCGAGCTGGCGTTCTGCTCGCGCTGCGAGATGCCGCTGCTGCCGAACTCGGACTTCTGCTCCGCCTGTGGCAACTCGGTCCGCTCCGTGCCGAAGTCCGAGCGCGGGGTGGCGTTGCAAGGGAGTGCGCCGGCCGCCGGCTTCGACGGAATCACTGGGGAGACGCAGGCATGAGCAACCAGCAACCGCCGTACGGCCAAGGCGGCCAGGGTGGCCAGGGCGGCCAGCCAGGACAGCCGCCGTACGGTGGCCAGCCGGGCTACGGCCGGCCAGGTCAGCCCGGTCCGGGCCAGCCGCCGTACCAGGGCCAGCCGCAGCAACCCCCGTACCAGGGACAGCCGCCGCAGGGACAACCCCCGCAGGGCCAGCCGCCGTACCAGGGCCAGCCGCCGTACCAGGGTCAGCCGCAGTACCAGCAGGGGCCTCCGCAGTACCAGCAGGGGCCTCCGCCGCAGCAGTACCCGGGCCAGCAGCAGTACCCCGGCCAGCAGTCGAGCTACCCGCAGCAGCAGGGATACGGCGGCCAGCAGTACCCGGGGCAGCAGCAGTACCCCACTCAGCAGTACGGCGGCAGCCGTGGCAAGGGCGGCAACAAGATCCTCCTGCTCGCAGGAGGCGGTCTTGCCGCTGTGGCGGTCATCGGTGTCGTACTGGCGCTGGTGTTCGGAGGCGGTGACGACGACAACGTCCAGCCGAACCCGGAGCCGACCAGCGCGCCGACGAGCCAGCCGAGCGGTGAACCGAGCACCGAACCCAGTGGCGAGCCGACCACGAACGTCGACGAGGGCATCGAGGTCGCCGAGGGCGTCTACGTGAAGCCCCAGCCGGGCTACCTGCGCAAGAGCCTGGACAAGTTCACCGGCGTCTACCTGCTGAAGCAGGGCGAGGCCTACTTCATGGTGAACGCGTTCAAGGCGAACCCGGACGAGACGACCACCACGGTGCTGCCGAAGCTGCTGGAGATCGAGAAGAAGGCCGTCACCTCGAGCACCTTCAAGGCGAACGAGCCGAAGGAGCTCAAGCCGGGTCCGGACGACAAGACCGACGTCAAGATCGTCACCACCCAGAGCTACGAGGCGTTGTCGACCAGCCAGAACGGCAGCATCCCGGTGATCGGGTTCGTCGGCGTGGTCGAGCGCAACGACGGCGTGATGACGATCATCCGTGTGTACGGCCGCAAGGACAAAGCAGCCAGCATCCAGAAGGACTCGACCGCGATGCTGCAGTCGGTCGTCAAGAGCCAGTGAGCGCCAAGCGGGACAAGGGCCCGGACAACCCCTGGGTCCGCAAGACGGAGTCCGACGACGCTGAGGCGGCGGCAGCGGCTGCCACCGCCGAGCCCGAGCTGCCGCCGTCCCCGTGGTCCCTGGAGGTTCCGCCGAAGCCCGCCTCGCCATGGTCCGACCCTGGTCCTGCGGGCTCGGGTGCCGTCGGTACGACGGGTCCAGGCGAGGGCGGTCCGGCAGCGGGTGGCGCTCCTGGTGGTACCGGACCTGCCGGTGCCACCGCGGGGCTTGGAGGAGCACCTGCGCCGGGCGACACCGGAGTACAGGCTGGTTCGGGGCCTGCGCGGGAGACCAGTTCGCCGTGGGGCGAGAAGGTGGGTCCGCCGTCGTTGCGCCGGCCCGAGCCGGTGAAGAAGAAGCCGGTCGTCCCGACGCTGCTGATCCCGATCGTGGCCGGGATCGCCGTGGTGGCGCTGGTCGCGGTGGCGCTCGTCCTGCTGACCGGGGGAGACGACTCGGCGGATCCCACGCCGACGCCGACCGCCTCGGTGACCACGCCGCCGGCCTCGACGTACACGCCGCCGCCGAACGCGATCGCGGTCCAATTCGGGGTGTCCGTGGTACCGGCCGACGGCTGGAGCGTGGTCGCCAAGGAGACCGTGGGCAAGCAGCTGGCGACGTACGCGCCGAACAGTGAGGCCCGGGCGTTCCTCTGGGTCCGGCAGAAGCAGAACGTCACCGCGAACGCCTACGTGCTCGGCATCATCGAGGGCGAGACGCAGAAGGACATCACCGCCCTGGGCGCCGTGCGGAACCTGCCGTGCCCGAAGGACGTCTTGGTGGAGTGCGTCGCGCTCTCCTACACCTCCACGGACAAGGGCATCAAGATCCAGGGCTGGGCGGAGGCCTACCGGCGCAAGGACGGCATCGTCACCGCGCTGGACTTCCGGACCCGCTCCGACTACGCCCAGAAGGCCGAGGCCGACGTCGTCCCGATGAAGCAGTCGGTCATCGACAGCCTGTGAAGTTGGTTCCACCCCGCCTACATCCCATGACACACCGCGAGGGGCGCTCATGAGTCAGCAGTACGGACCTCCGCAGCAACCGCCTGCCCAGGGTGGTTGGGGTCCCGGCCCGATGGGGCCGCCGCAGTTCCGGCCGGCGAAGTCCAGCCGTACCCAGTGGATCGTGATGGGCGGCGCCGTGATGGCCGTACTGCTGATCGCGGTCGGCGTGGTCCTGCTCGTCACGGGCGGTGGCGACGAGAAGCAGGCTCCGCCCGTCGCCGGGGACTCCGTCACGCCGGACCCGATCGGCACGCTCTACACCCCACCGACGCCGACCAAGCCGGAGATCACCAAGGGCCGGTACGACACGGGGGTCGAAGTGGGCGGTGGCGTCTGGTTCACCCCGGCCAAGGGTTGGCTGCCGGGTGCGGACAAGACCATGTCGGGCAAGTACTACGTCCTGCAGGACGCCAGCCGGCGCGGGTTCATCGACGGCTACTACTGGGTCCGCCAGACGCAGAACTACGACTCCGCCAAGTCGTTCGCCGAGCACCTGGTCGACATCGAGTCCAACGCGCTGCAGGACGTCCGGATCAGCAAGGGCAACCCGGTGAAGTGCACGAACCCGGTGCTCAAGGCCTGCTACTGGCTCAGCTACTCGGCGAACGTGAGGAGCACGACCGGCAAGCTGATCCCGTTCCGGGGGTTCGTGTCGGCGTACCAGGACGGGTCCGGCACGATCACCGCGTCGGACGCCGGCCTGGAGGTCAGCGTCTACAACCGGCGGGTGAAGGAGCTGGTCTACATGAACCGGACCCTGGAAAAGAGCTTCTGACCAGCGCATTCACCACTGCTGGGCGACCTCTGTCCGGACCGGTGACCTGGCTCCGGCTCAGCTCTGGGCGGAATTCGGGCAGTGCCGGACCGGGGCGGAGGGGTGGGGACGGGAAACTGCCGGACCGGGGCGGAGGGGTGGGGACGGGAAACTGTCCGCGGCGGGCCGTACGGTGGAGGGCATGAGACAGGTCACCGATCTCCAGCGTATGGTCGCCCCCCTCGAGGTGGTGTCCGACTTCGACCCGGCCGGCGACCAGCCGGCCGCCATCGCCGAGCTCGAGCGCCGGATCAACGCGGGCGAGCAGGATGTGGTGCTGCTGGGCGCGACCGGTACCGGTAAGACGGCGACGATCGCCTGGCTCGCGGAGAAGATCCAGCGGCCGATGCTGATCCTGCAGCCGAACAAGACGCTCGCCGCCCAGTTCGCGAACGAGCTGCGGCACTTCTTCCCCGAGAACGCGGTCGAGTACTTCGTCTCGTACTACGACTACTACCAGCCCGAGGCGTACGTCCCGCAGACGGACACCTACATCGAGAAGGACTCCTCGATCAACGAGGAGGTCGAGCGGCTCCGGCACTCCGCGACCTGGTCCCTGCTGACCCGGCGCGACGTGGTCGTGGTCGCCACCGTGTCCTGCATCTACGGTCTGGGCTCCGCCGATGAGTACCTGAACCGGATGATCCATGTGAAGGTCGGGGACGAGACCGACCGCGACGGCCTGCTCCGCAAGCTGGTCGGCGTGCAGTACGCGCGCAACGACCTGGCCGGCACCCGCGGCACCTTCCGGGTCCGCGGCGACACGCTCGAGGTCTTCCCGGTGTACCAGGAGCTGGCCGTCCGGGTGGAGTTCTTCGGCGACGAGATCGAGCGGCTGATGACGCTGCACCCGCTGACCGGCGAGGTGCTGAGCGAGGAGGACGAGCTCTACATCGGCGCCGCGACGCACTACGTGACCGCGCCCGAGAAGATGGAGCGCGCGATCAACAGCATCGAGGCCGAGCTGGCGGAGCGGCTGGCCGAGCTGGAGCGTGGCGGACAGCTGCTGGAGGCGCAGCGGCTGCGGATGCGGACGACGTACGACATCGAGATGATGCGCCAGATCGGCACCTGCTCCGGGATCGAGAACTACTCCCGGCACACCGACGGCCGCGAGGCCGGTACCGCGCCGCACTGTCTGCTCGACTACTTCCCGGAAGACTTCCTGCTGGTGATCGACGAGTCGCACGTCACCGTCCCGCAGATCGGCGGGATGTACGAGGGCGACATGTCCCGCAAGCGGACCCTGGTGGAGCACGGCTTCCGACTGCCGTCGGCGATGGACAACCGGCCGCTGCGCTGGGAGGAGTTCCTGGAGCGGATCGGCCAGACGGTCTACCTGTCCGCCACCCCGGGGCAGTACGAGCAGGACAAGTCGGACGGCTTCGTCGAGCAGATCATCCGGCCGACGGGTCTGATCGACCCCGAGGTGATCGTGAAGCCGACCAAGGGCCAGATCGACGATCTGATCCACGAGATCCGGCTCCGGGTAGAGAAGGACGAGCGGGTGCTCGTCACGACACTGACCAAGAAGATGTCCGAGGACCTGACCGACTACCTGCTGGAGATGGGGATCCGGACCAGGTATCTGCACAGCGAGGTGGACACCCTGCGCCGGGTCGAACTGCTCCGCGAGCTGCGGATGGGCGAGTACGACGTACTGGTCGGCATCAACCTGCTGCGCGAGGGCCTCGACCTGCCGGAGGTGTCGCTGGTCGCGATCCTGGACGCGGACAAGGAAGGCTTCCTGCGCTCCGGAAGGTCGCTGATCCAGACGATCGGTCGTGCCGCCCGCAACGTGTCGGGCGCCGTGTACATGTACGCGGACAAGATCACCCGGTCGATGGAGATGGCGATCGACGAGACGAACCGCCGCCGCGCGAAGCAGGTCGCCTACAACACCGAGCACGGGGTGGACCCGCAGCCGTTGCGGAAGCGGATCGCGGACATCACCGACATGCTCGCCCGCGAGGACGCCGACACGGCCGAACTGCTGGGCAGCGGGCGGACCCAGAGCCGCGGCAAGGCTCCGGTGCCCGGTGGTGGCAAGGCGAAGGCGGGGGAGAAGGCCAAGGAGCTGGCCGGCGGTCTGCCGTCGTCCGACCTGGCCGACCTGATCCAGCAGCTCACCGACCAGATGCACAACGCGGCCGCCGAGCTCCAGTTCGAGGTCGCGGCCCGCTACCGCGACGAGATCTCCGAACTGAAGAAGGAGCTCCGTCAAATGGTCAACGCCGGCGCCAAGTAGGTCCTGCACCAACTGACAAGCGGTACTCGAGCCCCCACCGACCCATCGTCGGTGGGGGCTCGCTGTTTGACGCGAAGCTTCAGCCATTGTCCGTAGTACGTGATAGGCATCGGGGGACGGAAGGGGAGGCTGATGCTGGATCACGTGTCGGTGCAGTGTGACGACCTGGCGGCGAGCAGAGCGTTCTACGAGCGGTTGCTGGCGCCGTTGGGAGTCACGGTGGCGATGGACTTCGGGGATGTGCTCGGGCTAGCCGGACCGGACGGGATGCCGAGGTTCTGGCTGGGGAAGGCGCAGGGCGGTGTCCAGCGAGAGATTCACATCGCCTTCTCCGCTCCCGACCGGGCAACCGTGGACAAGGTCTACGCCGTGGCTCGAGAGCTGAATGCCGAGATCCTGCACGAACCACGCGTCTGGCCGGAGTACCACGAGACCTACTACGGCGTCTTCGTCCGGGACCCCGACGGTAACAACGTCGAAGCCGTGAACCACAGGGATGCACGGAAGGAATAGCGCATGAGGCTGACCTCGGAGGAGTTGCTGGAGTTCTGTCTCGGGAAGCCCGGGGCGTGGCAGGACGAACCGTGGGAGGGGGACACGGTGGCGAAGGTCGGGGACAAGATCTTCGCGTTCCTCGGCGGGGGCGAGTCCGTCGGGATCAAGTGCGGCAACAACCGCGAGGAGGCCGACGAGCTCGTCCGGACCTATCCCGAGGACGTCACGAAGAGCGCCTACATCGGGCGCTCGGGGTGGAACAGCGTGCGCCTCGGCGGTGCGGTTCCGGACGACGAGATCCTCGAGCTGGTGGACACGTCATACCAGACGATCGTGGCGAAACTGCCGAAATCCAGACGGCCACCCGTCACAACCTGACTACGCAGACAGGTTATTCCCGTCGCAGGACGTGATCATCCCGACAAGCGGAATCGCCGTCCCCGATTTGGAAACTCGGACACCAACCAGCCAGAATGGGTCCAGTTGAAGGGGAGTATTCCTTTCGCGGCGGTATCGTCATCACGGTCAAGGGTTCATCCCTCGCGCCCGGTGCCGCCGGCCAGGCCCGACTGATCGAGCCAGGCGGAAGAGACCTTCGGAGTCCACTGTCGTCTGAGCTCCGGAGGTTCCTGTGCACGTTGCCGACTATGTCTGGTACATCACCGTCGGGTTGCTGCTGGCCCTGCTGGCCTTCGATGTGTTCATCATCGGACGCCGCCCGCACGAGCCGAGCACGAAGGAATCCGCCACCGCGATCGTCTTCTACGTGTCGCTGGCGGTCATCTTCGGCCTCGGTGTGTGGGTGTTCTCCGGCGGGCAGTACGCGGGCGAGTTCTTCGCCGGCTGGCTCACGGAGTACAGCCTGAGTGTCGACAACCTCTTCATCTTCCTGATCATCATGGCCAGATTCCAGGTGCCGAGGAAGTACCAGCAGACAGCGCTGCTGGTCGGCATCATCCTGGCGCTGTTCTTCCGCGGCATCTTCATCGCCGTCGGCGCGGCCGCGATCAACCAGTTCTCCTGGATCTTCTACCTGTTCGGCGCGTTCCTGGTCTACACCGCCGTCCACCTGGCCCGGCAGGGCGAGAACGACGACGAGGACTACAAGGAGAACGCGGTCATCCGGTTCGCCAAGCGCCGGCTGAAGGCCACCGACGAGTACAACGGCGTCAAGCTGACCGTGGTGCAGAACGGCAAGCGGCTCGTCACCCCGATGGCGATCGTGATCATCGCGCTCGGCACCACCGACCTGCTGTTCGCGCTCGACTCGATCCCGGCGATCTACGGCCTGACCCAGGAGCCCTTCCTGGTCTTCACCGCGAACGTGTTCGCCCTGATGGGTCTGCGCCAGCTGTACTTCCTGCTCGGCGACCTGCTGCGCCGGCTGGTCTACCTGTCGCTCGGCCTGTCCGTGGTGCTCGCCTTCATCGGCGTGAAGTTGGTGCTGCACGCGATGCACGAGAACGAGTTGCCGTTCATCAACGGCGGCGAGCACATCAGCTGGGCGCCGGAGATCCCGATCTGGGTCTCGCTCGGCTTCATCATCATCACGCTCGGCATCACCACGATCCTGAGCCTGCGCAAGTCCCGCAGCATGCCGGCCCGGCCCGCCGACGACGACGAGTCGGACGAGAGTTCTGCGGACCCGAGCCCGGCGACCGAGCAGGTCTCGCCCACCGACTCCCACACGCTGGCCGCGCAGGCCGGAGGCGGCGAGCTCGACGAAGCCACCCGCGCCGAGATCGAAGGCATCCAGGAGCCCGAGCAAACAGACTCCAAAAAGTCCTGACCACCTGAACAACAAGCGCCCGGCCCCCTCGTGGGGACCGGGCGCTTGGTCTGTCAGAGGGGGCGGACGCCGGGGTCAGAGGCGTGCGGCGGCTACCAGGGTTTCTCGGCGCTCGGGGAGGAGGGGTTCGTTCTCGAGGCGTTTGCCGGTTTCCGAGGCGTGCAGCATGCCTTCGGCGGAGACGAAGCCGACGTGGTGGATCTTCTTGCCCGGCCGGCCGAAAAAGTACAGGTCGCCCGGCTTGGCCTCGTCCACCGGGATCTGTTCCAGCGCGGCGGCCTGGTCGTGCGCGTCCCGCGGGATCCGCTGACCGAGCACCCGGCTCACCGCGTGGATCAGCCCCGAACAGTCCAGCCCGTACGTCGAGGTCCCGCCCCACAGGTACTCGAGCCCCAGGAACAACGACCCCAACCGGATCCGGTCCTCGGCCGTTGCCGGCGCCTCCACCGCACGGAGCGCGGAACCCGCCAGCCACCCGAGCTCACCATCCGGCAGCGCCACCCGGGTGAACCCGTCGGCCTGCTCGACCGACGCGAGCACGGTCGCGAACGACAGGTCGGTCAGATGCCCCGATCCGGGCTCGGCGAACAATTCGGCGGACGGCACGGTCACGGCCACCGGCGAGGTGGCGCTGCTCGGCAGCTCACCCAGGTGACTCGATGGCACCCAGCCGGGATACCCGAGGTCGTCAACGGAGGACGGCTGCCACGGCGCGAGGATCTCGGACCAGCCGTTCCGTTCGGAGCGGACCAGTACCGGCTCGGCGTACAGGAGTTGGGTCAGGGTTCGGCCGTGCAGGCCCAGGCGGGTCTCGGTGTCCATGGACTTGGCCCAGGCAGCCACATCGGGCTGGGCGGCGGTCGCAGGGGCATCGATGTCACGCGGCGCATCGGGTGAGGTCCACACGGTGCTGACCGGGACTTTGGCAGCAACTAGCTTCATGCGGTCAAGCCTGTCACGCCCAGTCCAGCGCCTGTAGGCAGGTGGATCGTCGAGCCCTCGTAGCGGATCCCGCCGGTCACCGGAGCCTCCTTCAGCCACCACGCCGCGTCCAGGTCGTTGACCGTCGTTGTCGGGTACGCCGAGACCAGCGCGGCGGCCGCTCCGACGCCGACGTGGCTCTCCATCATCGAGCCGACGATCGACCCGAGTCCGTGCTCGCGGGCCAGTTCCAGCAGGGTCCGGGCTGGCCCGAGTCCGCCGCACTTGGCGAGCTTGACGTTCACCAGGTCCGCCGCGCCGTGCCGGATCACCGCGACCAGGTCCCGGACGCCGTACACGGACTCGTCGGCGAGGATCGGCGTACTGACCCGGTCGGTGACCCAGGCCATGCCCTCCAGGTCGGGGGCCGGCAGCGGTTGCTCGACGAGTTCGATGTCGCAGCCGGCATCCTCGAGCGCCCGGATCGCGGTGACGGCGTCGCGGCGGTTCCAGCCCTGGTTCGCGTCCAGGCGCAGCCGCGGGTCCGGCCCGATCGCTTCGCGGATCCGGCGGACGCGCTCGAAGTCGGCGGCAGCGTTGCCGGTGCCGACCTTGACCTTGAGTACGTCGAACCCGTCGGCGACCCGAGCCACCCCGGCGGCCGCGAGGGCCTCCGGATCCCCGGCAGAAAGCGTCACGTCCGTCCGGACCACGCTGACCGTGGACCCGAGGAAACCGTGCAGAGTCTGCCCCCGACGGCGCGCGGCCAGATCGTGCAGGGCGATGTCCACCGCGGCCTTGGCGCCGAAGTTCGCCTGGACCGCGCCCTGGACCCGGCGCAGCGCCTCGGTGAGATCGTCCGGTCCGAGGTCGCCCAGCGCTGTTGTGAGCGGACCTTCGACGCAGGCCTGGGCTCCGGCGAGCGATTCGCCGGTCACCTTCCAGACCTGCGGGCATTCACCCCAACCGCTGACCGAGCCGTCGCTGATCTCGACCAGCAGCGAGTCGGCGTGCGTGGCCGTCCGCAAGGCGGTGACGAAGGGCGTGTGCAGCGGCGCCGAGACCAGGTGGGTGGTGATCTTCACTGGACAGCCTCCAGGTCGTGCCGGTGGTCCCAGGCTTCCGCGGCGATGGCGGCGATCAGCTTCTGCGCGTCCTGGTCGGCCAGATCCGAGGTCGTGCACACGACGAGCACGAAGGGCTCCGCGTCCGATGGCCGGACGATGCCGCCGTCGTGCCGGATCCGCAGATCCCAGCCGTTCTTGTGCTCGACCCGAGTGCCCTCCGGTACTCCGGCCGGAATCTCGCCGTTCCAGGTGTTGCCGGCCAGCAGGTCGCGCACGTACTCACCCGAGGCGCTCTTGTCATTGCCCACCGCAACCAGTACCGCGGCCAGGTCCGCCGGGCTCATCAGGTTGCTGATCTTCGCCGCCTGGGCGCCGGTGTCGTCGATGCCGCGGCGGATCACGCTCGCGCCCGACCCGTACTCCGCCAGCACGGCGTTCGCGGCGTCCACCCCGGTGAGCTCGAGCACCAGATCGGTCGCGAGGTTGCTGGACTTGGTGATCATCTCGGTGGCGAGCCAGCTGAGCGGCACCTGCTCACCCAGCTTGGCCCAGGTCGCGGGCGCCTCGTCCTCGGCCGAGTTCACCCCGAACCGCCCTTCGGCCGCGGACGCGAAGTCGTTGTGCACCGTCACCGGCTGGTCGAGCGCGAGCTCACCCGCGTCGACCTTGCGCATCATCGCCAGCGCCACCGGCAACTTCATCGTGCTCGCCGAGTAGTGCGCCCGGTCGGCGTCATGCGTGAACACCGCGTGGCCGTCGAGCCCGCCCAGCCAGACGCCGATATCGCCCCGCCCCGTGACGCCGGCGAGGAGGTCTGCAATTCCCATGATCGTTACTTTTCCACACCACCCACCCGAGTGCCGCAACGCCTTCACGCCTGTGGACAGTGCGACGCGGATCTTGCCGAGGCCTGGCAGACTTCCCGGAGTGTCCAGAACACTCGGTCTCCTCCTCGGTTTCGCTGCCGACCGGCTGCTGGGCGACCCGCGCCGGTTCCACCCGGTGGCCGGATTCGGCCAGGTCGCCGCTCGCACCGAGACCCGGCTGTACGACGACACCCGCGCGGCCGGTACGGCGTACACGGTGCTGCTGGTGGGGTCGGCGACAGCGGCAGGGGTGGTCGCCGAGCGGCTGACGCAGGGCAGGCCCGTCGCGCGGACACTGCTGACGGCCGCTGCCACCTGGGCGGTGCTCGGCGGACGGAGCCTGGAGCGCGAGGCCGAGGTGATGGCCGGGTTCCTGGAGGAGAAGGAGCTTCCCCAGGCGCGAGCGAGATTGGGACACCTCTGCAGCCGCGACGCCACCGACCTGGAAGCGGACGAGCTCGCCCGGGCGACGGTGGAGTCGGTGGCCGAGAACACCTCCGACGCGACCGTGGCTCCGCTGCTGTGGGGCGGCCTGCTCGGCATCCCCGGGCTGCTCGGTTACCGCGCGGCGAACACGCTGGACGCGATGGTCGGGTACAAGTCGGCGAAGTACCGGAACTTCGGCTGGGCCTCGGCTCGGTTCGACGACCTGGTCAACCTGCTGCCGGCTCGTGCGTGTGCGGTGCTCACCGGCGCGGTCTCGGGCCGATCGCAGGAGGTCTGGCGGATCTGGCAGCGCGACGCCCCGAAGCACCCGAGCCCAAATGCTGGACCGGTCGAGGCCGCCTTCGCGGGGGCGCTCGGCCTGCGCCTCGGCGGCACCAACACCTACGGGGACGAGGTGGAGGACCGCGGCACCCTGGGCGATGGAATCCCACCGGCCGTGGCGGACATCCGCCGTACGTCCGCACTGGCCCGGCGCGTCTCGTACGCCGCCGCCGCGACCGCCGCGATCCTGGCGTTGCGTCGGAAGAAGTGGCGACACGTCTCAGCAGTTCTTCGGACGCAAGGAGAGGAACGGGTGTGCACCTGAGTCAGCGGCCGATGCGGATCGCGTTGATCCGGCATGGCGAGTCCGAGGCGAACCTGGACAAGTCGATCTTCGAACGGGTTCCGGACCACGCGATCCCGCTCACCGAGCACGGCTGGGAGCAGTCGGCCGCGGCTGGGAAGCGACTCCGCGCGCTGTTCGAGAACGAGCCCGTCCGGGTCTACGTCTCGCCGTACAAGCGGGCCCTGCAGACGCTCGACGCGCTCGGCCTGGACGACCTGATCGGCCAGACCCGAGAAGAGCCGCGGCTGCGCGAGCAGGACTGGGCGAACTTCCAGGACACCGAGGACATCGAGGCGCAGAAAGCGCTGCGGGACGACTTCGGGCACTTCTTCTACCGGTTCACCACGGGGGAGTCCGGCGCGGACGTGTACGACCGGGTGTCGACCTTTCTCGAGACGATGCACCGCGACTTCGACACCCCCGACTCGCCGCGCAACGTGCTGCTGGTGTCGCACGGGCTGACCATGCGGCTGTTCTGCATGCGCTGGTTCCACTGGTCGGTGAGGTTCTTCGAGACGCTGCGCAACCCGGACAACGCCGAGACCCGGGTGCTGCTGCGCCAACCCGACTACCGTTACAAGCTGGACCGGCCGTTCGAGCAGTGGACTGAGTACGAACCGACCCAACGGGAGCGATCCGCATGGTTGTAGAGCAGTCGCGTGAGGCCGCACTGGAACTACTGGCGAGCCTCGACCCTGCGCAGCGGTCGAAGATCACCGCGCCCTTTGACACCCCCGACCACCAGGACTGGACCTACCTGCCGGGCGACCGGCCGGGACTGCAGTTGGCAGAGTTGTCGGCGGCGCAGGAGGCGCTCGCGATGCGCCTGCTCGAGCTCGCGTACAGCGAGCGTGCGCTGGTCGACGCGCACGGAGTGATGGCGGCCGAGATCATCCTGCGCGAGCTCGACGACCCGCCGTCGGTCGCGGAGACCGGCGGCTGGGCCGGCACCACGGTGGGGGAGCGCTTTTTCCTCCGGATCCTCGGCGACCCGGCCGGGATGGAACCGTGGGCCTGGCGACTCAACGGTCACCACATCGCGCTGCACCTGACGTTCGTGGACGGCGCGATCTCCTTCACCCCGCAGTTCTTCGGCTCGAACCCCGCGATGGTGCTGTCCGGACCGCAGACCGGCCGGCGATTCCTCGCCGCCGAGCAGGACCTCGGGTTCCAGTTGCTGCACGCGCTGGAGCCGAGCCAACTAGAGATCGCCCTCGTCTCGGCCGAGGCACCCCACGACATGCTCACCCGGCATGACCCGGTCGCCGACCCGTCGTTGCTGCACCGCGGCCTCCCGTACGGCGAGCTGAACGCCGAACAGCGGCAGATCTTCAGCCTCCTGATCGGCCAATACATCGGACGAGCGGCCGGCCCGATCGGCCTGCAAACCTGGCAGGACATCACCCAGCAGGGCATCGAGCGCCTCACCTTCGCCTGGGCCGGCGCAACCGAACCAGGAGCCGGCCACTACTACTCGATCGCCGGCCCCACCTTCCTGGCCGAGTACGACAACACCCAGGACGACGCCAACCACATCCACTCCGTCTGGCGAGACTTCCGCAACGACTGGGGAACCGACCTACTGGCAGCCCATTACGCGATGGGTCACTAGTAGTCCGCCCCACGCTCGCTCCTCCATCCGTCACTCCCACCCACCTGGGCTCCTCCGTCGTCCGCTCGATGAAGGCGGCTGGCTCGGCGTACGCAAGCGTCGCCCGTATCGAACGAGACAGGGAACAGTTGCGCGCTGAGTGGGGGTAGCGATATCAGTTCGAGGGGTGGGCGCGTGCAGTGGACGACGAAATACTCGCTCGCCATGCGCGCCCACCTACGCGCGCAGCGACAGATCGCCTTCGACGAGCCCCAATACAAGGCTGGCCCACCATGGCGGATGACCCTGGATTGTCGGTCAAGATTCCGACAGTCTGTGGCCATGAGTGACTACTGAGTCGACGACGGCGACCGGCGCAGCGTTCAGCAATCGCGACCTTCGTCACGCGGTGGCGTCGGCAGAACCGCCGGCCGATTGCTCTGAGGCCGCGCAGGCTGCAGGCGAATGTATCGGATGGGCGGGTGCGGCCGGTGCCGATCCAGCAGCGGCGGCAATCGCCAGTTCGCTCCTCCTCGGCAAGTCCGCCGGTGCCCGTAAGTTCTTCGACAATCACCGGGCCGAGATCAGTTCGACCACGCAGAGCCTGATCACCCAGGCCTTTGCCACCGAGACGTCGGCCGGAGCTGAGGCGGCCGCACGCGTGCTGGCGCCCCTCGTGTTCCCCTCGCCGCACACCTTTCCCTCGGACCACGCTTCAACCGACCAGCGCTGCTGACGCCTATGCCAGCCCCAGTGGTGTGCGCTGCGATGAATCAGGGGGTGGTCAGCGGATTCCCGATAGTCCGGGCTACAGGTGCTCACTAGCGTCGGTGGTAGGTGGCTGACAGGCTGATGCGGACGAGGAGGCAACCGGACATGTCCAGTGCCATCACCTACAGCGATTCCGGGCGCATCGACACGAGGTTGCGGATCTCGGCGCTGTGGGTCGCGATGCTGTTCGTCTTCGCGTACGTCGATCTGTTCTCGCTCTATCGACCGGATGTCCGGGCCGACCTCGAGGCGGAGAAGCTCTCGGCCTTCGACATCAACCAGACGTTCCTCTTCTCCACCACGCTCTACATCGTCATCCCGAGCCTGATGGTCTACCTGACGCTGGTCATGCGCCCACGCACGAACCGCGTCGTGAACATGATCGTTGCCGCAGGCTACGGTCTGACCGTCATCGGCAGTGCCGTCGGCGAGTGGAACTACTACATCCTCGGCAGCGCCATCGAGACGATCCTGCTCGCGCTCGTGATCCACCACGCCTGGACGTGGCCAAAGGCGGCGTCCCGGCCCTGAGCAGGGCCGGGTGGTCACCCCATCCAGTGCGCCAGAGAGTCAGCGGAGCTGGAGTTCGTGGTTGATCATCCAACTGGCTGCGGCGTGCCCGAGGCCGTTGCCGTCGGTCGTGGCGCGGCGGAAGTGCAGGCCGAGCCAGATCCGGGCGTTCATGGTCCCTGCGTCGAGTGCCTTGGTGCTGTTGAAGTGCCGGGTCATACCGGTCACCGTCGAGGTCACCACGAGATCCAGCGACTGCTTGCCGAACAGCTTCCCAAAGGTTTCGGTGGCCGCGCCGGTGGCACACGCGTGCCCGCTGACGTAGTCGGGGTACGGGGGCGTCTGGACCAGCGACGCCCAAGCCGGATCAGGTTTGGTGGCCCGGTTGCCGTCGGTGTCGGCCAACCGGATCGCCGTGATCGGCCGCCAGTACGCATAGTCGTACTTCGTCCGCCAGCAGGAGATCGCCGCATCGGCCGTACCGCCGCCAAGCAGGGCGAATCCGCGGCAGGGCGTCGTCCGAAGCGGCGGCCGCGACGGAAGTACTACTTCCCAGCCTCCGCGACGAACCTCGCGACCTTCCTCGGTGATCCCAAGAGCGTGTTGCAACGCAGACAACCCGAAGGGCGCTGACAGGTAGGTGTCAGCGCCCTTGAGGGACTCTTCGCAGTTATGCATGCACGACAACCGACGAGCTCGTCCCCCTTATCTGTGCGATCGGGAAGATCCGGGTGCAGCGGGACACGCTGAACCGCGCGGTCAGGGTCTGAGAGCAGCGGCTCGTGCCGGCCCCCCAGCCACGCTTTCTCATTGTGCGTGCCCGACGGGCTGGAAGTAGTTCGCCGCCATGTAGTCGGCCACGTTCCGGCCGAGCGCCTCCCCTTGGACGTCTGCCGTGCGGTAGTGCAGGCCCGCCCAGATCCGGGCCTCGACGATCTCCGCGAGCGCCTGCGAGAAACTGCCGAAGGTGCGCGTACGGGGATCAGCCGGACCAAGGAGCGTGGAAATGCTGGTGATCTGGTAGTCCCCGTCGATCACGTCGTCGAAGAACATCTGCAAGACGCGCGTGTGCGCACCGTCAAGGCAGAGATGCCCCGACGGGTGCTCGGGGTACGGCGCCGTGATGAGCGCCGTCCAACCGTCCTCTGGCTCCGTCGCCGGGTTGCCGTCCTCCGCCGCCCGGGGGATTGCGTTCCACGGCCGCCAGAAGTCCCAGTGGTACTTGTCGTTCCAGCAGTTGATCGCCGCGTCGGCACCGCTCAGGTTCTCCATAGCGAAGAGGCGGGCGCTGTCGGCGATGTCGAGGCCGTTTCGTGCGACGAGGTCGCTCGCGACAGCGTTCCAGCTCGCGACGGGCGTGCTCTGCCACCAACGGGCGATGTAGGTCTGCTCGGGTGTTCGGACTGCGCTGTTCACTGCTCCGAGCGCCTTGACCTCGTTGAATTCCTGGGCCCAGGCGGCACTAGAGAGCGCGTTCGGCCCGGGCGAGCGGAACTGCGAGGAGGTCTGCATGACGAAGGGCTTCACCCCGCCAACCCACGGCGTGGGATCGAGGATCGGTTGCCCGGTGGTTGGATTCACTTGCGGCCACCAGTGCCCCGGGGCGGTGTTCGGCACCCACTGCGAGGGCCCGAAGCGGCCGTCGTCCTGGCGGGCCGCGATCATCGCCTCGGCTGCGGCGTTCCCGGCAGCAATCCCCTGCGTCTTGAACGGCCGGTTCGGAATCCCTGCGAGCGAGTTCGCATACTGCGTGGCGAGCGACTGCAGCAGCGTTTCTCTGGCCGTGTCCGAGAGGTTAGGCACGGTGGAGACGATGTTGTGGAGGACGCCATATGCCGCGGCTGCCACGGCAGCGTCCTTCGAGGCCCGTGCGGAGAAGCGCCGGTTCAGGAGGTACGGCCGGTGATGCTTGGGCTCGATCGCGTTGACCGCGTCATAGACCGCTCCCTGAACCATTCCCACGTGTATCTGCGCGGCCGGCGGGGCTCCGCCTGCGGGCCCCGGCAGCCCGATGAGCGTGCTCACGGCGATCTGGTTCCACGCCGTGACGGCATTGCCGGTGGGATCTCCCCGGGCCGGAATCGACAAGGTGCTGAGCACCAACACCAGGGCGACGACAGCCCCAATCAAGCTTCGATTCGATTTCATCACTCGACCCTTCTCGTCAAACGAGGACGCGTCGAGGCCCCCCAAGACCGCCCCCTAGGTGGTATCGACGGTCTGTAGCCAACGACTCTCGGGTCGAGATTGCAATAGCACACCCGGTGGCCTCTCGAGCGCCTCACCACGCTCAAGTCCGAAGAGCCACTTTGCGTACTGAGCCGGAGGGCGTCAGCAGTACAAACCCTGTCCCTCCGCCCTACACCAACCCTTCAACCACGGTCAACGCCGAACACCGTTTGAAACGCTCGCAGGTGAGAGGGCCCGTCCGTCCGTCCGCGCGGGTCGAGGTACCACGGGGGTCGGTTAGAGTCTCGGTTGTCATCGACGGCTGTGCAGGAACCCGGTGTGAGTCCGGGACGGTCCCGCCACTGTGACCACGCTTGCGTGGGAGTCAGGAACTGCTGCCGTCGTACCTGCCACCTGGGGCGTGGACACCCCGAGGAAGGACCGGTCGCGCGTGCCCGCGAACCTTTTGCTGCTCTCTACCGCCGATACCGATCTGCTCGCCGCGTCACAGGCGGCGGCCGGTTGGAAGGTCGCCAACCCGGCCCGGGTCGACCTGGCGGAGATCCCCACCCTGATCGACGGTGTCGAGGTCGTAGTGGTCCGCCTGCTCGGCGGTCGCCGCGCCTGGGAGGAGGGCCTCGACGCCGTCATCTCCTCGGGACTCCCAGTGGTGGTGCTCAGCGGTGAGGCCGCTCCCGACGCCGAACTGATGTCGCTGTCGACGGTGCCCGCCGGCGCCGTGACGGAGGCGCTCGCCTACCTCCGCGAAGGTGGCTCGGAGAACCTCGCGAATCTGGCCGGCTTTCTGCGGGACACCCTGTTGCTGACCGGTGACGAGTTCGACCCGCCGCGCGCGTTGCCGACGTACGGCGTGCGGGCGGGCCGGACGTTCAGCCGTGACGAGCGGCCGGTGGTCGGGATCGTCTACTACCGGGCGCACGAGATCTCCGGCAACACCGCCTTCGTCGATGCGCTGGCCGATGCCGTCGACGCCACCGGCGCTCAGGCGCTGCCCGTGTACTGCGGGACGCTGCGCGGGCTGGATCCGTCGAGCGCCGGGAACGCCGAGTTGTTCGGCCTGCTCCGCGAGTGCGATGTACTCGTCACCACGCTGCTGGCGGCGGGTGGCACGGTTGCGGCGGATGCGAGCGCGGGTGGTGACGACTCGTGGGACGCGGGTGCACTCGCGTCGCTGGATGTCCCCCTGATCCAAGGGCTCGCGTTGACGTCGACGCGTGAGCAGTGGCTGGAGAGCGATGCCGCGATCAGTCCGCTGGATGCCGCGACGCAGGTCGCCATCCCGGAGTTCGACGGGCGCCTGATCACCATCCCGTTCTCCTTCAAGGCGTACGACGCGGAGGGGATCGCCAGTTACGCGCCGGACCTCGAGCGGTGCACCCGGCTGGCTGGGATCGCGGTCGCCCAGGCGAAACTGCGGCACGTCGGGCCGGCGGACAAGAAGCTCGCACTGGTGCTGTCGTCGTACCCGACCAAACACGCGCGGATCGGCAACGCGGTCGGACTGGACACGCCGGCCTCGGCGGTCGTGCTGCTCGGTCAGTTGAAGGATGCCGGGTACGACCTCGGTGACCTGGACCTGGCGTCGCTGCAGGGGGCGGACGGGGCCGACGGCCTGATCCACCAGCTGATCGCGGCCGGCGGACACGACGTGGACTGGCTGACCGACGAGCAACTCGCGAACGCGGTCGCGAAGATCCCGCTCTCGACCTACGCCCGCTGGTTCGGCCGGACGCCTGAGTCGTTGCAGACGGCCATGATCGAGGCCTGGGGCGAGGCCCCGGGGACCCTGTACGTGGACCAGTCCGGGCCGGAGCCGGCGATCGCGCTGGCCGCACTGCGGTTCGGCAACGTGGTGCTGATGATCCAGCCGCCCCGGGGTTTCGGGGAGAACCCGGTCGCGATCTACCACGACCCGGACATGGCGCCCTCGCACCACTACCTCGCGGCGTACCGGTGGCTGGAGGCCGCGGAGGCGGACGGCGGGTTCGGGGCGCACGCGGTGGTGCACCTGGGCAAGCACGGGACGCTGGAGTGGCTGCCGGGCAAGGGCATCGGGATGGCGGCGGACTGCGCGCCCGACGCAGTACTGGGGAACCTGCCGCTCATCTACCCGTTCATCGTCAACGACCCGGGTGAAGGCACCCAGGCCAAGCGCCGGGGACATGCGGTGATCATCGACCACCTGGTCCCGCCGATGGCCCGCGCCGAGACGTACGGCGACATGGCGAAGCTCGAGTACCTCCTGGACGAGTACGCCACCGTGTCCGCGCTCGACCCGGACAAGGTGCCGACGCTGCGAGCGCAGATCTGGACGTTGATCCAGGCGGCCCAGTTGCACCACGACCTGCACACCTCGGAGAAACCGGACGACGAGGAGTTCGACGAGTTCGTCCTGCACCTGGACGGCTACCTGTGTGAGATCAAGGACGTGCAGATCCGCGACGGGCTGCACATCCTCGGTGGCGGTCCGGTCGGCGAGGCCCGCGTCAACCTCGTGCTCGCGGTACTGCGCGCGCAGCAGATGTGGGGCGGCAAGTCCGGCGCGGTGCAGGGTCTGCGGGCCGCGCTGGGGGAGTCCTTCGGCGTGGACGAGGCCGCGATGCTCGCCGATCCCGGCAAGGTCGTTCCGGAGTTGGCCGACCTCGCGACGCTGGCGGATCTGCCGGCCGTGAGTGGTGCCGACGGCGTCGACCTGCTGGAGGCCGTGGCGCGCAAGCTCGTCCTCGGTATGGAGACGCTGAGTTGGGACGTTGCGAAGGTCCCGGTCGTGGTCGCCGAGGTGCTCGGCCGGTCGTCGGTCGGTGTCGAGGCCTCGCTGACGTTCGCCTGCGACGAGGTCGTGCCGCGACTCGGCCGCACCGGCGACGAGTTGACGAACGTACTGCGGGCCCTGGACGGGAGGTTCATCGAGGCCGGACCGTCGGGATCGCCGACCCGAGGTCTGGTGAACGTCCTGCCGACCGGGCGGAACTTCTACGCCGTCGACCCGAAGGCGATCCCGAGCCGCAACGCGTGGGATGTCGGCGTCGCGCTGGCGGACTCGCTGCTGGCCCGGCACAAGTCGGAGACAGGGGAGTGGCCGCGGTCCGTCGGTCTCACCATCTGGGGTACCTCCGCGATGCGAACGCAGGGCGACGACCTGGCAGAGGTGCTCTGGCTGCTCGGTTGCCGTCCGGTCTGGGACGAGGCCTCGCGCCGGGTGAAGGGCTTCGAGGTCGTACCGCTGGACGAGCTCGGCCGGCCGCGGGTGGACGTGACGATCCGGATCTCCGGGTTCTTCCGGGACGCGTTCCCGCACGTGGTCTCGCTGCTCGACGAGGCGGTCCGCACGGTGGCCGCGCTGGACGAGGACGAGTCCGCCAACTACCTGCGCGCCCACGTCCAGGCTGACGTTGCTGAGGGCAACGACCTGCGCTCGTCGACGGCCCGGGTCTTCGGCTCCAAGCCCGGCTCGTACGGCGCCGGCCTGCTGCCGCTGGTGGACGCGCGGAACTGGCGCACGGACGCCGAACTCGCCGAGGTGTACGCCGTCTGGGGCGGCTACGCGTACGGCAAGGACCTCGACGGCGCCGAGGCCCGGCCGTCGATGGAGCGCGCGTACGCCCGGATCCAGGTGGCGGCCAAGAACGCGGACACTCGCGAGCACGACATCATGGACTCCGACGACTACTTCCAGTACCACGGCGGCATGGTCGCGATGGTCCGGCATCTGACCGGGTCGAACCCGAAGGCCTACATCGGCGACTCCGCGGTGCCGGCGCAAGTGAAGACCCGGACGCTGGAGGAGGAGACCAAGCGCGTGTTCCGGGCCCGGGTGGTGAACCCGCGCTGGATGGCTGCGATGCAGCGGCACGGCTACAAGGGCGCGTTCGAGATGGCCGCGACGGTCGACTACCTCTTCGGGTACGACGCGACCGCGGGCGTGGTGGACGACTGGATGTACGAGACGCTCACCACGGAGTACGTCGCGAACCCGGAGATCGCGGAGTTCTTCCGCAAATCCAACCCCTGGGCCCGGCACGGGATCGCGGAGCGTCTGCTGGAGGCGGCGCAACGCGGCTTGTGGGCAGAGCCTTCGGAGGAAGCGCTGGAGACCCTGCGAACGGCCGTCCTGGAAACAGAAGGTGACATCGAGGATCGCGGCTGAGACAACCCGGGCAACGGGTTTCCCGGATGTGATTGGGTGTCGGTATGGCGTCCGAGCGGCTGAGAGTCCTGATCACCAACGACGACGGCTACCAGGCGGCGGGGATCCGGGCGCTCGCGCCGGCGATCGCCCGGCTCGGCCATGACGTGGTCGTGGTCGCGCCGCTGGACGACCAGAGCGGGGTCGGATCGGCCCGCGCCGGGATGGTCGGCCGGCCGATCAAGACCGTGCACGAGGACGAGGACGGCATCACCTACATCGGCATCGCGGGGACTCCCGCGCTGGCGGTGACACTGGCGCGCGTCGGGGCTTTCGGCGACTCACCGGACGTGGTCGTCTCGGGGATCAACCGCGGCCACAACATCGGCGTACCGATCCTGCACTCGGGCACGGTCGCCGCCGCGCTCACCGGAGCGACGCAGGGGATGTCAGGGATCGCGGTCAGCATCGACTCCGAGCGACCGGAGTACTTCGCGACGGCGGGCACGGTGGCGGCCGAGGCGCTGGGGTGGCTCGTGGAGCAGCCTGCGGGCACGGTCGTGACGATCAACGTGCCGGATCGGCCGCTGGACGAGTTGAAGGGTGTTCAGCAGGCCCGGCTGGCACCGATCGACCGCTCGAAGATCGCCGGGACGACCGCGGCGACCGGCGAGCCGATGATCATCCTCCAGCCCCGGTCCGCAGCCCCGGAGCCCGACACCGACGAGGCTCTCCTCGCTGCCGGCTACGCAACCATCACCCGAATCCAAGGCATCCGCGAAATCCCCGACGACACGTCCGCCGACTACCTGACAGACCGCCTCAACGGCATCTGACTACGTCGCCGGCTTTCCGTTGGGCTGACCGGTTCGCCAGAAGTCGGTGGTCCACCAGCGGGACGCGATTTGCTCCGATGGCGCTGGTCGGCCAGCGTAGTTGGACCAGGTCGTCCTCCCAGAAGCACACCGGGCAGATCTCGAAACTGCCGGCCTGATCGCTCATCGTCAGGTGTCCGCAGCAGACGCACGGGAAGCGCTCTCTCATGTGCTGATCATCTCCATCCGACGGGTCCACCGGACAGGTGTGGAATGATCGCCGGGACGGCAGCGGAGGAACACCGGTGACAGTCCCGCAAGGGCTGGATTCCGGGGCGGTCCCGCCACTGTGACCGGGTATTGCGCCCGGAAGCCAGGACATCCACGGCCGTCCGCCTGGGAGCGCTCTCCGCGATCCCGGCGTGCCAGGTGCCGAGGCGGGCGTGGACACCCGCAGGACGAAGGGATTCACCGCCGATGCGGTCAGCTCCACCCAACCACCCCATCCCCATCCAGGGCTCCGCCGTGTCGACGGGGTTTCCGTTCACGGCTGTTGTCGGGATGCGGGACCTGCAGCTCGCGTTGATCCTGGCGGCGGTGTCGCCGGCGATCGGCGGGGTGCTGATCCGCGGTGAGAAGGGCACGGCCAAGTCGACCGCTGTCCGTGCCCTGACCGAAATCCTGCCGCCCGTCGAGGTGGTGGACGCCTGCCGCTTCTCCTGCGACCCGACCGCCCCAAACCCCCATTGCCCCGACGGCCCGCACACGACCACCGACGGCATCTCTCGTGCGGCGCGGCTGGTCGAGTTGCCTGTTGGAGCCACCGAGGACCGGGTGCTCGGGTCGTTGCACCTCGAGCGAGCGCTCTCCGAGGGTGTCACGGTCTACGAGCCCGGCCTGCTCGCCGCCGCGCATCGCGGAATCCTGTACGTCGACGAGGTCAACCTGCTGCACGACCACCTGGTCGACGTACTGCTGGATGCCGCGGCGATGGGCCAGGCGACCGTCGAGCGGGACGGGGTCTCGATCACCCACCCGGCGCGGTTCGTGCTGGTGGGCACGATGAACCCCGAGGAAGGCGAGCTCCGGCCGCAGTTGCTCGACCGGTTCGGCCTGACCGTCGACGTGGTCGCCAGCCGGGACCCCGCGGTACGGGTCGAGGTGATGCGCGCGCGGCTGACCTACGAGGCGGATCCGGCCGCGTTCGTCCGCCGGTACGACAGCGCGCAGCGCGAACTGGCCGAGCGGATCCTGAAGGCGAAGTCGTTGCTGCCCGACGTGATCCTGACTGACTCCGCGCTCCGGCAGATCGCCGAGATCTGCGCCTCGTTCGACGTGGACGGCATGCGGGCAGACCTGGTCACGGCCCGTACTGCGGTCGCGCACGCGGCCTGGTTCGGCCGGACCGTGGTCGAGGTGGAGGACGTCCGCGCCGCGGCGAAGCTCGCGCTGCCGCACCGCAAGCGCCGCAACCCCTTCGACGCCCCCGGTCTGGACGACGAGCAACTCGAGCAGGCGATCACCGACAGCACCCCGCCCGAACCAGACCCCGACGACGACCCCGATGGTGGCGGCCCGGATGGTGGCGGGAGCCCGGACGACGTTCAGAACGACGGCGGCCAGAACGACAGTGGTGAGCAGGCTGAGCCCTCCGGAGAGCCGAACGAGAACGCGGAGAGCGCTCCCGGTCCGGCTCCGAGCGGCCAGGTCGCGGGGAGTTCCGAGCCCTACAAGGCCCGCCTGCTGAGCGTCCAGGCCGCAGGTGCCGGTGTCGCCGGTCGCCGGTCCCGGGCGATGACCGAGGTCGGCCGCGTCGTCGGCGACCGTGCTCGCGTCGGCCGGGAGTCCGGTCGCCCGCACCTGCTCGCGACGATTCGCTCGGCCGCGCCGCACCAGTACGCCCGCGGCCGTTCCGGACCGGGCCTCGCGGTGCGGACCTCCGACGTACGGCTGGCAGTCCGCGAAGGCCGCGAAGGCAACCTCGTGTTGTTCTGCGTGGACGCCTCCGGCTCGATGGGCACGAAGAAGCGGATGGGTGAGGTAAAGACCGCGATCGTGTCCCTGCTCCTCGACGCCTACCAACGCCGCGACACTGTCGGCCTGGTCACCTTCGCGGGCGCCGACGCCACCGTCGCTCTGCCGCCGACCGGCAGCGTCGAGACCGCAGTACGGCGCTTGGAATCCTTGCCGACAGGTGGTCGCACCCCGCTGGCCGAAGGCCTCCTGCAAGCCTCCGAGGTACTGCGAATCGCCGCGATCCGCGACCCTCGCAGACGGCCCTTGCTGGTGCTCGTCACCGACGGCCGGGCGACCTCCGGGAACCAGGCGTTCGCCAAGGCGCGGCAGGCCGCCGGCTGGATCGGGCAGCAGGGAATCGCGTCGGTCGTGGTGGACTGCGAGCCACGCAGGGGAGTCAGGCTGGGCCTCGCGGCGGAGCTGGCTGCCGACCTCGGCGCGGAGTACCTCGATCTCGGCGAAGTTGCCGCGGGCAACCTGGTGCGCGCCGTCACCGATCGGAGGGCCGCCTGATGCCACAGGGACAGCCGAGCGTCGTACCGCAGGACGGGCTGACCACCCGGCAGCGCCGCAACCGGCCGCTGCTGATGGTGCACACCGGGGAGATGAAGGGGAAGTCGACCGCGGCCTTCGGGATGGCGCTGCGCGGCTGGAACCAGGGCTGGAACATCGGGGTCTTCCAGTTCGTCAAGAGCGCGAAGTGGAAGGTCGGCGAGGAGAGCGCGTTCAAGGCGCTCGGGCAGGTGCACGAGTCGACCGGTCAGGGTGGGCCGGTCGAGTGGCACAAGATGGGCGAGGGCTGGAGCTGGTCGCGCAAGGCCGGCACCGAGGAGGACCACGCCGCGGACGCGCTCGAGGGCTGGCGCGAGATCCAGCGCCGGATCGCGGCCGAGACGCACGATCTCTACGTGCTGGACGAGTTCACCTACCCGATGAAGTGGGGCTGGGTCGACGTCGACGAGGTGGTCGAGACGCTGACCTCCCGCCCGGGTCACCAGTACGTCGTGATCACCGGCCGGAACGCGGATCAACGACTGCTCGAAGCCGCCGACCTGGTCACCGAGATGACCAAGGTCAAGCACCCCATGGACGCCGGCCAGAAGGGCCAGAAGGGCATCGAGTGGTGACAGACCCGGCGCGGCTGCTTCCGCGGATCGTGGTTGCCGCGCCTTCTTCTGGTGCGGGGAAGACCACTGTCGCCGTCGGGTTGATGGCGGCGTTGCGGCGCGCTGGTCACACTGTCGCGGGGTTCAAGGTCGGACCCGACTACATCGACCCCGGTTTCCATGCCGTGGCGACCGGTCGGCCCGGGCGGAACCTCGATCCGATGCTGTCCGGCGAGGAGCGGGTTGCTCCACTGTTCGCGCACGGATCTGCCGGCGCGGACATCGCCGTGGTCGAAGGTGTGATGGGCCTGTACGACGGTGCGTTGGGCACCGAGGGCTACGCGTCCACCGCGCACGTCTCGAAGTTGCTCGAAGCCCCTGTCGTGCTGGTCGTCGACGCTTCTGCCGCAGGTCGCAGTGTCGGAGCCGTCGTTCAGGGATTCGTCGCCTTCGACACCGGCGTGCGGATCGTCGGAGTGATCCTGAACAAGGTCGGCTCCGATCGGCACGAGGCCGAGGTGAGGGCAGGCGTCGCCCCAACCGGTGTACCAGTGCTGGGCGTACTGCGGCGCGACACCCGCCTGACCGTGCCGAGCCGCCACCTCGGGCTGATCCCGGCGGACGAACAACGGGAGCAGGCCGAAGCGGCAGTCGACGCCGCCGCGGAACTAGTCCGCCAAGGCGTCGACCTGCAGGCGTTCGTCGCCGCAGCACGCGCTGCCGCCCCCATCGAGGTCACCGCCTGGGATCCATCAGCCGAAGTGACCCCGGCGCAGGAGGGGCGACCCCCTGTGATTGCGATGGCAGGTGGGCCGGTGTTTTCGTTCCGGTACACCGAGACGGCCGAGCTGCTAGTCGCCGCCGGTGCCGAAGTGGTGACCTTCGACCCGCTCCACGAGTCTTTGCCCGAGGCCACTTCTGCGCTCTACCTCGGCGGCGGGTTCCCCGAGATGCATGCCGAGGCCCTGTCCGACAACGCAGTACTCCGTGAGCGGGTCGCCAGCGAGGTCGCCGCTGGGCTGCCGGTCATCGCCGAGTGCGCCGGACTCCTCTACCTCTGCCGGGAGCTCGATGGCCACCAGATGACAGGCGTCCTGCCGGCAACCGCACAGATGACAAGCAACCTGGCGCTGGGCTACCGCACTGCTGTCGCCGCGAACACCACGGCCTTCTTCGACGAGGGCCGCCGGGTCCGCGGTCACGAGTTCCACCGCACGGCTGTGCACCTCGACGATGATCACGACTGGACCTCCGCCTGGTATCTCCCGGGCGGCAAGCAGGAAGGACTCAGCCGCGGGCGCGTCCACGCGTCGTACCTGCATCTGCACTGGACGGCGACTCCTGAGGTGCCGGCGAGGTTCGTGGCCGCGGCCCGGGTTCATGCGGGGTTGGAGAAGTGAGCCTGGTCGTAGGGATCGGCCTGCGCACCGGTACGTCGTACAGGGAGCTCCGGGACCTGCTGGACGCCGCGCTGGCCGGGCTCGAGCCACGTGACGTCACGCAGGTGGTCACCGTGGACGGCCGCGAAGCTGAGCCGGGTCTACAGCGGCTAGTCGCGTCCCTAGGCGCCTCCCTGTTCACAGCAACGGCACTAGAGCTGTCGCAACAACCCGTGCCCACTCCCAGCGACCACGTCGACCGACTAGCCGGTACTACGAGCGTCGCCGAAGCCGCGGTGATCCTGAGCGGCGCGGAACTACTCGTACCGAAGCAGCGGTCCGCACGAGCAACAGTGGCCGTCGGGAGGCTCCCGGAGCAGCAGGTGCCGGCTGCTCCGGGCTATGCGGTGGGGGATCGCGATGTCGTGCACCGGGTGCTGGCCGAGCGACGTGACGTGCGGCGGGGCTTCCTTGACCGGCCGATCGCGGACGACCTGCTCACCAGAGTGCTGGAGTCGGCACATCGCGCGCCGAGTGTGGGATTGAGCCAGCCCTGGGACTTCGTACTGATCCGCGACATCGCGACTCGCCGGAAGGTGCACGACCTGGCCACGGCTCAGCGGGACGCGTTTGCGGCGTCGCTGCCTGCTGGGCGGCGGTCCGCCTTCGACGGGCTGAAGATCGAGGCGATCCTCGACACACCGCTGAACATCGCCGTCACCTGCGACGCAGGACGCGGCGGCCGGCACGTGCTCGGCCGGCACGCGGACCCGCGCACCACCTGGTTCTCGGTGGCGATCGCGATTCAGAACCTGTGGCTCACGGCGCGGGCTGAAGGTCTGGGAGTCGGCTGGGTGTCGTTCTTCGAGCCCGGAGAGGTGGCTGCGGTCCTGGATCTGCCAGGGCACGTGGAGTTGGTGGGCTACCTGTGTGTCGGGCATGTCGAGGAGTTCGCCGGGACGCCTGAGTTGGTGAGGTCGGGCTGGGCTGCTCGGCGACCACTCTCTTGGGCCGTGCACCAGGAGGCATGGGGGAGTCGCGGCCTACCAGGCGAGCAACCTTCAGCCGTGATCGCCGAGGACGCCGCGCGCGCCGGGTCCGCAGTACGGGCTGTAGCTGGTGAGCAGTCGGTATACCTGGCTGTGGTTGATGGCGCGGACGGAGCGGAGTACTTGCGGCGGGCGGACGGGCTCGTAGTACGGGTGGGGGCTGAGAAGCCGGCTGCTGACTTCGGGGTGTTGTGGCGGCCCGCGCGGACTGCTGACGAGGCTGTGGAGCTTGGTGTCGAGGTCGCGAGGGATCTGGCGCCGCAGGGTGTTTCCGAGATCGTTGTGGAAGTCATAGAGCCCACGGAGATCACCGAAGGGCTCGCGCGCGGGGTGTTCCTGGGCGGACTGGCGTGTGGAGTCTCAGTGAAGGGTTCGGATGGACTCGGAGAGGTGTCACACTCCTCCGCATGACCGTTCCACCGCAAGGCCAAGCACCCATGTACGTGCCCGCGTTCTCGATGATGCAGCGGATCACGATGATGGCGAACAAGTACGAGCTGATCGCCACCAACCCGGACGGCACCGACGGGCCGCTGCTCGCGTTCGCGCAGCAGAAGCGGATGGCGTTCAAGGAAGAGGTCACCTTCTACACCGACGACACCAAGTCGCGGGTGGTGTTCTCGTTCAAGGCGCGCAAGCGGCTCGACCTGGGCTCGGGGTACGACGTGTTCGACGCGAACGGCCAGACGATCGGCTGGTTCAAGAAGGAGTTCGGCAAAAGCCTGCTGCGGTCCAGCTGGCAGCTCGCCACGGACGGCATCCAGGCGGACGGCACCGAGCGGAACCAGACCATCGCGATCGTCCGGCGGATCTGGGACTTCGTCCCGTTCGTCGGGGAGATCCCGCTGCCCTTCATCTTCCACTTCGACTTCACCGACCGCAGCTCCGGTCAGCATGTGATGTCGGTCGAGCGGAAGATCTCGATGCGGGACCGGTACCACGTCAAAGTGTCGGATCCGCGGCTCGATTTCCGGGCCGCGGCGGCGATGACGGTGGCCCTGGACGCCCTCCAGAGCCGCTGACCCCCTGGTGAGCCGCTGATCACGGTGCAGAGACGCTGATCTGGCCGCCGCTACGTACTGTCACGACGTCCGCGGTACCCCGCTGGTCCGGAGTACCGCGGACGTCGTAGTACGGGGTCACTCTTTTGGGTGAACGGACCCTGAGGGCCTTGGTTCGCGGTGTCGGCAGTGCGAGTCTTATAAGCATGGGTGTAGCGCAGCGCAGTCGACGGTGGTTGGTGCCGGTCACGGCAGTCGCGGTGGTTGCAGGCGTGGGGGCGCTCGGGCCGGTCGTCGCCGACGCCTCTCCGGATCTGCCCGGGATCACAGCGCAGGACCTGCTCGCGAAGGTGCAGACCGCGAAGGTGGACGGTCTGTCCGGCACCGTGACGTCGTCGACGGACCTTGGTCTGCCGGCGTTGCCCGGGATGGCACCCGAGGCCAACCAGTTCCTCGACCTGCTGACCGGTGACCACACTGCGCGCGTCGCCTTCGCCGGACCGGACAAGGCCCGCGTCTCGGTGCTCGACGACATGGCCGAGCGAGTGCTCACCACCGACGGCAAGACCGCCTGGGTCTACGACTCGTCCCGGCGCGAGGCTGCCAAGATCAACCTTCCCGCGCGCCCGGCCAAGCCGGAGGTCGCCCCGGAGAAGGAGACGTACGACCCGCAGGCCGCCGCGAAGAAGTTCCTCGCCGCGATCGACCCGTCCACCAAGGTCGAGGTCAGCGGCACGGAGAGTGTGGCCGGCCGCGACGCGTACAAGCTGCGGCTGATCCCGCGGACGGACAAGACCACGGTCGGCTCGGTGACGCTGGCGGTCGACTCGAAGACCTGGATTCCGCTGCAGGTGACGGTGATGCCGCGGACCGGCAAGGACCCGGCGGTCCAGCTGGGCTTCTCGTCGGTGTCGTTCGACGTACCGGCTGCGAGCACCTTCGCGTTCACCCCGCCGAAGGGTGTGAAGGTGACGGAGAAGACGGTTCCTGCCGCGCCGGACAAGCAGGTGACGCCGCCTGCGACGCCGAAGAAGAGCACTCCCACCAAGCCGGAGCGGTCCGGCCGCGACCACCCCACGGTGATCGGGCAGGGCTGGGACAGCGTGGTGATGGTGCGTGGACAGGTGCCGGTCGCTGGGAACGGCCCGCTGGACCAGTTGCTGGCGAAGGCTCCGACGGTCCACGGCAGCTGGGGTTCGGGCAAGGTCCTGACCACCAAGATGGTCAGCGCCCTGATCACCGACGACGGCCGGATCTTCATCGGCCTGGTCACCCCGGACACCCTCCAGGCAGCCGCCGCCAAGGCACCCCGCTGACCCCGCCGACCTCTCACCCATGACACCCGACCCCACGGGCGCCAACACCCCTGCCCCCGGCGACTCCGAGCTGGCATCCGGCGCAGGTAGCGCGGCTGCTGCCGGGGAGTCGGTCGGTGCATCGAACGCGGCTCCTGCCGAATCCTCTCCCGGTGCCGGTCGCGTGGCGGGAGCAGCTCCTGCACAACCGGCAGGAGCACCTGCTGCACCACCGGAACGCACTGCCCGACCAGAGCGTGCTGAGAGTCCTGGGCGGGAGCCTCGGGCCGGTGGCTCGGCTGGGTTGGTCGCGGCGGGTGGTGGGACGGGCGGGGTTGAGATGCCGGTGGTTACTCGGGGGCTGACCAAGCGGTTCCGGGGTGGGCAGGTGGCTGTGGATGCGATTGATCTGGAGGTGCCGGCGGGGAGCATCTTCGGGTTTCTGGGGCCGAACGGGTCGGGGAAGACGACGACGATCCGGATGCTGCTGGGGCTGATCACGCCGACCTCGGGATCCGTGCAGTTGCTCGGGGAGCCGATGCCGAAGGCTCAGCTGTCCGTGCTTCCCCGCGTGGGCGCGCTGGTCGAAGGGCCGGCGTTCTACCCGTTCTGGACCGGGCAGGCGAATCTGCTCCGCTTCGATGCCGCCGACCGCACCGCCGATCCGCGCACCCGGAAGGCCCGCGCGGGCGAGGCGCTCGAGCGGGTCGGGTTGTCGAACGCCTCAGGCAAGAAGGTCCGGGCGTACTCGCTCGGCATGCGTCAACGCCTGGCGATTGCCGTCGCGTTGATGCAGCGGCGCGAGCTGCTGGTGCTCGACGAGCCGACCAACGGTCTGGACCCGCAGGGCACCCGTGAGGTCCGCAACCTGATCCGCGAACTGGCCGGCGACGGGACCACCATCTTCACCTCGACCCACCTGCTGGCCGAGGTCGAACAGCTCTGCACCCACGCCGCGGTGATGAGCCGGGGCCGGATCGTCCGGCAGTCCACCATGGCCGACCTCCGCTCCGAGTTGAGGCCGCGCCTGGTTGTTCGTACTCCGGATCCGCAGCAGGCCGAGAAAACACTGACCAGTCTCGGCCTGACCGACGTCCGCAGGCAGGACGATGTCGTCGAAGGTGATCCCGGCGAGCTTCCGATCGACAAGCTCGCAGCAGCGCTCGTCGCCGCCGACGTCCGCATCCACGCCTTCGGGCTCCAACACCCGAGCCTCGAAGACGCCTTCGTAGCCCTGACCGGAGAAGGCTTCGATGTCGCCGAGTGAAACCGCCACGACTGTGACCCGCCCTCTTCCGGCGCGGCCGAGTGCTGGGCGGCATGCGGTGGCGTTGTTCGCTTCGGAGTTGCATCTCGTGTTCGGCCGAGCGCGGACCTGGGTGACCTTGGCTGTGCTGGCGGGAGTGCCGGTACTGGTCGGAGTGGCGATCAGGTTGTCCGGCTCAGAAGGCGGTACCGAGGGCTTCATCGGACAGGTGGCCGGCAACGGGTTCTTCCTGATCGTCGCGAGCCTGGCGCTGTCGTTGCCGTTCTTCCTGCCGACCGCGGTGACGGTCGTGTCGGGGGAGTCGCTCGCAGGCGAGGCCAGCCTCGGCACCCTGCGGAACATGCTGACCGCACCGGCCGGACGCTCCCGCCTGCTGGCGGCGAAAATGGTCGCGCTGGCCGTGTTCTGCTTGACCGCGACGATGGTGATCTGGCTGTCCGGCCTGATCGCGGGCGTGGTGCTGTTCCCGGTGGGCGACGTCGTCCTGCTGTCCGGTACGACGGTGTCGCTGGCCGACGGCCTGTTGCGCGCCTTCGGGATCGCGATCCTGATCGCGCTGTCGCTGCTCGGGCTCGCAGGGATCGGCCTGTTCGTGTCGTCGCTGACCTCGACCCCGCTGGCCGCGATGGCGGCGACCTTCGGCGCGTTCATCGTGCTCGGCATCCTCGGCGCGATCCCGCAGATCGACGTGATCCACCCGTGGCTGCTGATGTACGGCTGGACCTCGTTCGCCGACCTGCTCCGCGACCCGCCGTACTGGGACGCGATCGTGCGGAACCTGTGGATCCAGGCTGCCTACCTGGCCGTCTTCTACGCGGCCGCCTGGGCACGCCTGACCAGCCGCGACATCAACGGATAACCTCGCCGGGTGCACCCCGACCTGGTCTCCGCCCTGCGCTGTCCCGTCTGCGGCGACCCCCTCGGACTGACCGCCCGTACCGCGAGCTGCCCACGCGGGCACTCCTACGACCTGGCGAAACAGGGCTATCTCAACCTGTTGCCCTCAGCATCAACCGGCATCGAGGGCGACTCGGCCTCGATGATCGAAGCCCGCACCACCTTCCTGTCCACCGGCCACTACACCCCCATCCTGAACGCCCTCAGAACACACACCGCCCAACGCCTGTCCGAGCTCGGTACTGCGAGCGACAGGGAACTGATCGTCGAGGTAGGGGCTGGGACCGGATATTACTTGGCGGGCGTGGTGGGGGACGGGAGTGAGCGCTGGGGCCTGGCGCTGGACGTGTCGAGGTATGCGGCCCGACGGGCGGCGAAGGTTCATCCACGCGTGGGGTCGGTGATCTGTGACGCGTGGCGGGAGATCCCGCTGCGGGACGACGCCGCGCAGGTGATTCTCAATGTGTTCGCTCCGCGCAACGCCGAGGAGATGGCGCGGGTGCTGGCACCTGGCGGCTCCCTGCTCGTGGTGACGCCGAACCAGGCGCACCTGGCGGAGCTGGTCGCAGTACTGGGGATGGTGCGGGTGGATGAGGAGAAGGAACGGCGGTTGACGGAGTCGCTGGCCGGGTCGTTCGAGAGGACCGGCAGCGAGGTCGTCGAAACCGTGATGCGGCTGGATCATCCAGCGGTGGAGCGGCTGGTCGCCATGACGCCGAGTGCGCGGCACACGGAGCCGGGTGAGCTGACGGAGCGGATCGCAGTACTGCCTGATCCTGTGGAAGTCACGCTGTCGGTCACGCTGTCGGCCTGGCGAGCTGCCTGAACGGCGCCGGCTCGAGCACGGCACTGTCAGACCTCTCGTCAAGCCCAACCGCTGCGACAGACGACGTCAGCAGGGGCTGACGGTCAGGCGGCGGCTTCGGTCAGGGCGCGGGCGACGTCGGCCGCGTGCTCCATGGCGGAGGAGTGGGCCTCTTCCTCCGAGACCTTGGACTGGTCGATCAGCTCGGCCATCGCCGGGGTGACCGGAGCCAGCGTGAGCTCGGCGACGGCCTGGCGGACGTCCATGCCGAACATGTCGCCGAAGACGCGCTCCAGGTACGGCGTGGCGTGGTCCCAGCCCTCGCGGGGAGTGCCGGGGCCGTAGCCGCCGCCACGGGCCAGGGTGAAGATGATCGGCCTGCCCTGGACCGGGCCGGGGCCGCTGACCAGTTCGGTGTCGGCCAGCAGCAGATCGATCCAGGTCTTCACGTGCTGGGAGAGGCCGTAGTTGTACAGCGGTACCGCGAGCAGCACGGTGTCCGCGTTCTTCAGTTCGCTCGACAGTTCGTTGGCCAGGGCCACTGCCGCGGCGGTTTCAGCGCGGTCCGCGTCCGGGCCGCCGTCGAGACCCATGTTGGCCGAGATGACCGCCGGCCAGACATCGGACGGGATCGGGTGCTTACCCAGATCGCGACGGACCACGACGCCGTCCGGGTGCTCCGCCTTCCAGGTGGCCTCGGCGCTGTCGGCGAGCGCGCGGCTGACGGATCCGTCGACCCGGATGCTGGCGTCGACGCGAAGGAGGGTGGTCATGTGATTCCTCTCAGGAACAGTTCGGGCGAGGCTCGTGATGAGCTTCCACGAAGATAGTCTGTCTAGCAGAACATATTCAAGCCAGATCGTATTTCCCGTGGCATAGACCCCGTACGATGGGTTTCATGACCAGTTCTGTGTTCGAGTCGCGCGGCGGGGGAGCGACCGCGACTTCTGTCGAGGCCGACCTCGGTTGGGCGCTCGGTGTGGTCTTCCGCCGGTACGCCAAGGCCGCCGCGGCCGCGCTGGACGACGTCCCGGGTGGTCCCCGCGGCTACCAGGTGCTGGCGACGACGAACGCCGAGGGACCGAAGCGGCAGCTCGACCTGGCCGCGCAGCTGGGCGTCGACCGGACGGTGATGACCTACCTGCTGGACGACCTGGAGAAGACCGGCCTGGTACTGCGCCAGCCGGATCCGGCCGATCGCCGGGCCCGGCTGATCGTGCCGACGGACCAGGGCAAGGAGACTCTGTGCGACCTGGAACGCCGGCTGTCCGCGGCGGAGCGGGACGTGCTGGGCAGCCTCGACGAGGGTGAGCGGCTGATCTTCCGGATGCTGCTCCAGCGGGTGGCGGTGAAGGCCGACGCGGTCGACCCGATCCACAACGCCTGCGAGCTCGCCGACGAGTCCATCGACATCACCGAAACCTGATCGCCTGGCCACGCCCCAGACCAGCTCAGGCCGCGGCCTGAGCTGCTCGAGACGGCCTGCTCAGGACTCAGTGCAGGGGGACGAAGCCGGATTCGTAGGCCAGGATGACTGCCTGGGTGCGGTCCCGGGCGCCTAGTTTGGCGAGCAGGTTCGCCACGTGGGTCTTGATCGTCTGGACCCCGAGGATGAGTTCGGCGGCGATCTCCGCGTTCGACAGCCCGCGAGCCATCAACCGCAGCACCTCCTGCTCCCGATCGGTCAACTGGTACTGCTCCAGTCCGCTCGGTTGCTGGTCCGTCGGCGCGTGGGCCAGCGCCAGCGACCTGATCGCCTCCGGGAACAGCAGTGACTCGCTCCCCGCGACCGTGCGGATCGCCGCGATGATGTCGTCCGGGGGAGTCCGCTTCAGCAGGAACCCCGAGGCCCCGGCCCGCAGCGCGTCGTACACGTAGTCGTCGTTCTCGAAGGTGGTGACGACCAGCACGCGTGGCGCCGGGTCGAGCCCGTCGAGCAGCAGCCGGGTGGCCTGGATGCCGTCGACCGCGGGCATCCGGACGTCCATCAGTACTACGTCCGGCCGGGTCCGCCGCACCACCGGGAGCACCTCCGCGCCGTCGCCCGCCTCGCCGACCACGGACAGGTCGGGCTCCGCGTCGATGATGGCGCGCAGGCCGCTCCGGATCAGGGGCTCGTCGTCCACTACGACCACCGAAATCTGCACTGTCATCCTTTCGTCGTGACGGCGACAGGCAGGGTCACCGCGAGTCTCCATCGGTCCGCGACCAGGCCCGCCTCGACGGTGCCGCGCAGTACGGCGACCCTCTCGCGGATGCCGGCCAGCCCCCGTCCGCCGCCCGAGTGGTCCGAGGTGCCGCTGACCGGGTTGGTCAGCTCAAGCAGCAGGCCGGTCTTGTCGAGGTTGATCGACAGGTCGACCGTGAGTTCGTCAGCGGGCCGGCCGGCGTGCCGGATCGCGTTGGTGAGACCTTCCTGGACGATCCGGTACGCCTCGCGGGACACCGCCGCGGGCAACTCGTCGAGGTCACCGGTGCGTTTGACCTCGACGGAGATCCCACCCGCGCGGGTCGCCTCGACGAGCCGGGTCAGGTTGCCGAGGGTGGCCTGCGGCGCGGTCTGCGACCCCGGTCGGCGGTCATCACGGAGCAGGCCGAGCACGTGGTCGAGGTCCGCGAGCGCGGCGCGGGCCGAGGTCTCCATCGCAGCCAGCGCGGTCTCGGCGAAGGCAGGATCGGTTGCGAGCACGCGCCGCGCGGCAGCCGCCTGGATCGTGACGAGGCTGAGCGCGTGGCCGACGCTGTCGTGCAGCTCGCGGGCGAGACGGTTGCGCTCGGCAAGTGTCGCGGTACGCCGCTCGAGCAGTTCGATCCGCTCGGCCGGGGTCGGGCCGAGCACCCGCGGGGCCGTGTAGGCGAGCAGTGCTCCGATCGCGGCGGACAGGACGAAGACTAGGGCGATCGCGACGATCGAGGCGAGCGGCATCCAGAGATCGGTCCAGTTGCCTCGGACCTGGTAGTCGATACCTGGGACCACCTCGTGGGAGCCGGGTGAGCGGAAAGGGGCCGCGAGCAACACCGCGCCGACGCCGAAGACGAAGGTGCTGATCACGCCGACGAATCCACCCGCGACCAGGTGCAGGCAGAACCAGGTGGTGGTCCGGCGGCGCTGGGCCCAAGTCCGGGCCGGGCCGAGCGGCTGCTCGTCGAACCGGACGCCGAGCAACGACTCGACGGCGATGCCCTCCACCTCGCGGACGGCCGGCAGCCCACCCAGTACGACGGGCGGGGCGACCACCACGACGGCGATCAGGATCCCGGTCAGTACTACAGGAAGGCCGAGCTCCTGCACCAGGGAGACCAGCGCGCTGTCGACCAGGATGAACGCCAGCACCAGGGCAGCACCCAGCAGCAGGTAGACCCAGCGCAGGTACGTCGACCCGCGCACCAGCACGTTCGCCACCCGTTCATCCTGTCAGCCCGACGGTCCGGACCGTTCCCTCGGCTGGGGGAGCCCTCTCCCTCTGCGGCATGACCGCCAACCCGGAGTACGGCGTACTGGTGTGTTCCGAGGCTGGTGCGGTTCCCAGGAGGAGGAGGAGAGCGCCTGCATGACGGAGATCACAGAACACCGCCGGTTTACACAAATTTGTCCTAAGGCGAACACGTTGTGTCCTCAGGAACGTCGCGATCTGCTGTCCATACCGGTACGGTCTGTGGTCGGGGCGGGATGCCCGTCCGAGTGCGGACAGGCATGGGGAAACGGCTCCAGGACGGGCGGCAATCGGGTTCTGAGGGGATCCGGACGGTGACGTAAAGACACTGTGAAGTCCCCGAGGGCCGATTGACCACCCTTCCATATTTGATGTTTGATCAAATATCGGAGATGAGAGGTCCAAGTATGAGGTTCAGACGTTCGGCCGTCGCCCTGGTGGCGGTTATGGCACTCGCTGGAGTCAGCGCGTGCAATGACAGCGACACGGGCAGCCAGAACGGGGACGAATCACTGACGAAGGTCAGCTACCTGACTTCGTTCAACACTTTCGGCCGCGAGGCCTATGCCTATGTCGCGAAGGAAAAGGGCTATTTCAAGGACGCCGGTTTCGACGTCACCATCAACCCGGGCAGCGGCACCGTCGACGTGCTCAAGCTCGTCGCCGGCGGCCAGGCCGACTACGGCATCGGTGACTTCACCGCGACCGTGATCACGCTGGGCAAGCAGAAGCTCCCGGTGACCACGGTCGGGATGGTCCACCAGCGGTCGCTGGCCGCGATCGTCGCGCTCGAGGGTGGCTCCATCAAGACCCCGCAGGACCTGCCGGGCAAGCGGATCGGTGACCAGCCGGGGTCGACCAACACGGTGATGTTCCCGCTGTACGCGAAGGCCGTCGGGATCCCGGCGAAGGACACCAAGTTCGTGCCTTCGCCGCCTCCGGGTCTGCCGGCACTGCTGGCGGCCGGCCGGGTGGACGGGATCGGTCAGTTCGTCGTCGGCGTGCCGCTGGTCGAGAAGGCCGACAGCAAGAAGCGCAAGGCCGTCGTGCTGCCGTACGGCGAGAAGCTGCCGGACCTGTACGGGAACGCGATCGTCACCCGGACCGATCTGGCCAAGGAGCACCCGGACCAGGTGAAGAAGTTCACCGGGGCGCTGCTCAAGGGTCTGCAGGACACCATCGACGACCCGGCCGGGGCGGCCGCGATCCTGAAGAAGTACGTGCCGAACACGGACCTTCAGGTGGCGACCGAGGAACTGCAGTTGATGAAGCCGTACGTGAAGCCGGACGGCTTCAACGGCGCGCTGGGCGAGGTCAACCCGGCCCGCGTCCAGAGCATCATCGACTCCCTGGTCGACGCAGAGCAGGTGACCAAGGGCTCTGTCACTCCGGCCGACGTGGTGAGCATCGACCTGGCGCCGAAGGGCTGAGCATGATCCGGCTGGACGGTGTGGGGCAGGTCTTCGAGGGACGCGGGGGCCGGGTACAGGCTCTCGACGGGATCGACCTGCACGTCCGGCAGAACGAGTTCGTCACGTTGATCGGCCGGTCCGGCTGCGGCAAGTCCACGCTGCTCCGGCTGATCGCGGGGCTGCTGCCACCGACGTACGGCGGGGTCGAGGTGGCGGGGGAACCCGTCACCGGACCTCGCCGGGACGTCTCCTTCATGTTCCAGCGACCGGCGCTGCTGCCCTGGCGGTCGGTCATCTCGAACGTGATGCTGCCGGTGGAGATCTCCGGCGGCGACTCCGAACGCAGTAAGTCGCAGTACCGGGACCGCGCGCACGAACTCCTCGACCTGGTCGGGTTGAAGGGGTTCGAGCGCCGGCTCCCGCACGAGTTGTCCGGCGGGATGCAGCAGCGGGTGTCGCTGTGCCGGTCGCTGATCCGCAGCCCCAAGGTGATGCTGATGGACGAGCCGTTCTCGGCTCTCGACGCGCTCACCCGGACCGAGCTTTCCGCAGAGCTGCAGCGGATCCAGATGGAGCTCGCGACCACCATCGTCTTCGTCACCCACTCGATCGAGGAGGCCGTCGTGCTGGCCGATCGGGTGGCAGTGCTGACGCCGCGGCCCGGCCGGTTGCGCGAGATCGTCGAGATCGACATCCCGCGGCCGCGCAGCCTCGGCCAGAACGCCCACCTCGCCGACGTGGCGCAGATCAGCGGCCACCTGCACGGTCTGCTCGCCGAGCGCCCGCACGACCAGGTGGACGTCCCCGAGGCGCGGCGATGAGCAGCAGGGGATCCTGGCTCACCACCTCCCGTACGGCGGCCGTGCTGCTGCCCGTCGTCGGGCTGATCGCCGCGATCGGGCTGTGGTGGGCGGCAACGGTCGTCTTCACGATCGAGCCGTTCCTCCTGCCGTCCCCGCTCGACGTCGTCGAGACCTTCCTCGAACAGCCCGGCTACCTGTTGAAGGAGACCGGCGTCTCGCTGCTGGAGACGATGGGGGGATTCCTGCTCGCGATCGTCGTCGGCGTTCCGATCGCCTTGCTGATCGTCCGGTCGGCGGTCCTCGAGCGGCTCGTCTACCCGCTGCTGCTGGGCGTGAACGCGATCCCGAAGATCGCGATCGCGCCGCTGCTGGTGGTCTGGATGGGCTTCGGGATGTTCCCGAAGGTCGTGATGGTGCTGCTGGTCTGTTTCTTCCCCATCGTCATCTCGACCGCGACCGGGATGAAGTCGACCCCGGTCGAGCTGGTCGAGCTGCTCCGCTCGCTGAACGCCAGCCGGTCGCAGGAGTACTTCAAGCTGCGGCTGACCTACGCGATGCCGCAGATCTTCACCGGGCTGAAGGTGGCGATCTCGCTCGCGGTGATCGGTTCCGTGATCGCCGAGTTCGTCGGCGCCCAGGCCGGCCTCGGCTATGTGATCTCGAGCTCGGGTCAGAGTGCCGACACGGCGCTGGCCTTCGCGGCCATCACGTTGCTCAGCATCATGAGCATCATCTTGTTCTACGGCCTCGTGCTGCTGGAGCAAAAGTTGTTGCCGTGGGCACAGGAGACCCGGTGACGACCCAAGCCTCCGGGGCGGCCTCCGACGCCGACCGCCGCGTGTTGGTCCGGCCCGCCTGGCTGGAGGCGACCGTCTCGGCCGTCTTCACCGCGCTCGGGTTCGAGCCGGCCGACGCGGGGCGGATCGCCGCAGCCCTGGTCGAGGCCGACCTGCGCGGCGTCAGCTCGCACGGCGTGATGCTCGTGCCGATGTACGTCGAACGCCTGAACGCGGGCGGGGTGACCCGGGAACACGAGTTGGACATCGTCCACGACGCGGGTGCGGCGCTCGTCGTGGACGCGCGCGGCGGGATGGGTCAGCTGTCCAGCCCGCAGGCGATGGGACACGCGATCGAGCGGGCCGGCCGGTACGGGATCGGCCTGGTCTCGGTCCGCAATGCGCACCACTTCGGCGCCGCGAGCCGGTGGGCCACCCAGGCGGCCCAGGCGGGCTGCCTCGGCATCGCGATGTCGAACACAACCCCGCTGATGCCGGCGCCAGGAGGGGCCGAGCGGCTCGTCGGGAACAACCCGCTGGCGATCGCCGTACCGACCGAGGCCGGCGTGGAGATCGTGCTCGACATGGCGCTGTCGGCTGTTGCCCTGGGCAAGATCCGGCTGGCCGCGTCGGCCGGGCGGCCGATCCCGGAGACCTGGGCCACCGATCCGTCCGGACTCCCGACCACGGATCCGGAGGCCGCGGTACTGGGGATGTTGCTGCCGGCGGCCGGGCACAAGGGGTTCGGGCTGGCGCTGATGATCGACGTGCTGACCGGGGTGCTCAGCGGTGGTGGCTGGGGTGACCAGGTGCGGCCGCTGTACCGCGAGCCGGACCGGCCGAACGACTGCGCGCACCTGTTCCTTGCCATCGACCCCGAGTTGCTGGGTGGCGCCGAGGGATTCCGGCAGCGGTCGTCGGCGTTGGCGGACCGGGTCCGGGGGAGCGCCACCGCGCCGGGGGTGAAGCGGCTGCATCTGCCGGGGGAGATCGAGGCGGAGCGCGCCGAGCACCAGCGGCGCCACGGAGTACTGATCGAGAGGTCGGGGCTGGACGGACTGCTGGAGGCCGCTCGTGCGGTCGGCGCCGTCATCCCGACGGGAGGGGTGCTGGGCTGATGGCGAAGGAACAACTGACGAGTGAGGCGCTGCGGACCCCGAACGGGGTGTTCTCGCAGGCCACCACGATCGAGGCGACCGGACGGCTGGTGTTCGTGTCGGGGATGACCGCGCGGCGGCCGGACGGCAGTATCGCCGGCGTCGGCGACGTGACCGAGCAGACCCGGCAGGTGTGCGAGAACGTGCAGGCCGCGGTCAAGGCGGCCGGCGGCACGCTCGACGACGTCTGCCGGGTGGACGTGTACGTCCGCAACATGGAGGACTTCGCCAAGATCCACGAGGTCCGCGCGCAGTACTTCCACGAACCGCTGCCGGCCTCGACGATGGTCGAGGTCAGCAAGCTGGCGCACCCGGACTACCTGATCGAGATCAGCGCGATCGCGGTGATCCCGTGATGCCCGGGGTGGGGGATCCCGTGCGCGGCGTCGAGTGGGTCTGAGATGAAGTTCGTGACCGTGGAGCACGCCGGGCGGGAGCGCGTCGGCCTACTGGACCAGGACGGCGTCATCCTGCTGGCGGCGACGGATCTGGTCTCGGTGATCGAGGCGGGACCCTCTGGGCTGGATGCCGCGCGCGACGAATTGGCCGGAGCGACGAGGGTGCCGCTGGCCGACGTCGTACTGCGGGCGCCGCTGCGGCGGTTCCGCCGGGACGTGCTGTGCACCGGGTGGAACTACTGGGACCACTTCGAGGAGAGCCGCGGCAAGCGCGACGGCCAGGACGTCGATCGGCCCGAGCACCCCACCTTCTTCACCAAGGGCCCGGACGTGGTGATCGGCCCGTACGACGAGATCGCGTACGACCCGGCGATCTCGGCCAAGTGGGACTACGAGGCGGAGATGGCGCTGGTGATCGGCAAGGCCGGTCGCAGCATCGCGGTCGAGGACGCGCTGGACCACGTCTGGGGCTACACGCTGGCCAACGACGTGTCCCAACGGGACCTGCAGCGGCAGCACGGCGGCCAGTGGCTGAAGGGCAAGAACATCGACCAAACGATGCCGCTCGGCCCGTGGATCGTGACGGCCGACGAGCTCGGCGATCCGCAGGACGTGCGGCTGCAGTGCCTGCTGAACGGCGAGGTCATGCAGGACGCCTCGACCAAGCAGATGGCGTACGACGTAGCGACCCTGATCAGCGAGTTGTCCTTCGGGATGACCCTGCGGCCTGGGGATCTGCTGCTGACCGGGACGCCGGCCGGGATCGGCAACGCCCGCGAGCCGCAGGTGTTCCTGCGCGAGGGCGACGAGGTCGTCACCCGGTCGGACAAGCTCGGCGAGCTGCGGAACGTGCTGGTTCGCAAGGATCTCGCATGAGCGGCCGGCTGGAGTTGCTGCCCGGCGGCGGACGCGGCGGGCGCCGTACGTTGGCCGAGACGGCCGCGGCCGAGCTGCACCAGCTGATCCTGTCGGGGGAGTTGCCGAGCGGCACACCGCTGCGGCTGGTCGAGCTGGCGAACCGGCTGGACATGAGCCAGATGCCGGTCCGGGAGGGCCTGCGTCGGCTGGAGGCGCTCGGCCTGGTCGACATCATCCCGCACCGCGGTGCGTGGGTCCGCGAGCTGTCGATCGAGGACCTGCACGACACCCACGAGACGCGGCTGGCGCTGGAGAGCCTGGCGGTCCGGGCGGCCGCGGAGCACTTCGGCGAGACGGACGCGCAGCAGGCGAAGGCGGCGCTGAGCGAGCTCCTCCTGCTCTCCCGGTCCGAGGACTCGGTCGGCGCGCGACAGGCACACGCGGACTTCCACTTCACCCTCTACCGGGCCGGCGGCTCGCAGTGGCTGGCCCGGGCGATCGAGCCGGTCTGGCAGAACAGCGAGCGGTACCGGTTCGGCAGTCGGCAGACCGCGTTCCAGATCGAGCGGAACCGGCAGGAGCACCAGGCGATCCTCGACGCCTGCGTGGCCCGCGACGCGGACGCCGCCGAGCAGGCGCTCCGGAACCACCTGGCTGGCGCCGTACAGCGGATCACCGAGACGATGACCTCCCGGCAGAAGGGGACGTCATGAAGGTGTGCTTCGACGCGACCGGCGAGGTCGTGGTGGTGACCGGCGGCGCGCACGGCATCGGCGCGGCCCTGGCCGCGGCGGTCGCCCGGCGCGGCGGTACGGCGGTCGTGTTCGACATCTCGGTTGGCGCGAGCGTGCCCGGAGTCGAGTACGTCGAGGTGGACGTCGCAGACCGGGAGGCGGTGCTCAAGGCCGTCGGCAGCGTGGTCGAGCGGCACGGGCGGATCGACGGGCTGGTCGCCGGCGCGGCAGTGCAGCCCCGGGCGTCGGTGGTCGACACCGACCCGGCCGAATGGACCCGGACGCTGAAAGTGAACCTCGACGGCGTGGTCTGGGTCTGCCAGGCGGTCGTCCCGCACATGGTGGACCGGCGCAGCGGCTCGGTGATCGTGTTCAGCTCGGGGATGGCCTCGACCGGCTTCCCGGGCGCTGCCGCGTATGCCTCGAGCAAGGCCGCTCTCGGCGCTTTCGCCCGGACCCTGGCCGCCGAGGTGGCCGAGCACCGGGTCCGGGTGAACGTGATCGCGCCGGGGGTGATCGACACCGAGCAGTTCCGCTCTGCGAACATCGGCGCGGACCTCGAGCACTGGCGCGACACCCTCGGGATCGGCGATCCCGAGGACGTGGTCGGTCCACTGCTGTTCCTGTTGTCCGACGCGGCTGCGATGACCGGTTCGCAGCTGACCCGCGAACGGGCTTTCGCCCGGCTAGAGACCTTCGAGGAGTGCTGAGTGTCGCCTGATCACCAGCTACCCGTCGCCATCGTGGGCGCCGGGCCGATCGGCCTGACGACGGCCCTCGGCCTTGCGCACTACGGCGTACCGTTCGTGCTGCTCGAGGAGGACGCGACGCTCTCCTCGGACACCAAGGCCGGTACGACGCTGACCCGGACGCTGGAGATCTGGAACCGGTACGGGTGCGTCGAGGAGATCCTGGCGGCGGCGCTGCGGATCGACGAGATCGGCGACATCGACCGGGCCACGAACACGCCGCGCGCCTCGGTGCAGCTGGCCGAACTCGTGAACGACACGCAGTTCCCCTTCGTCATCAACCTGCCGCAGCAGCACATGGAGCCGATCCTGGCCGCGGCGCTGGAGCGAGCCGGTGGGTCGGTGCTGACCGAGCACCGGTTGGAGTCGTTCGAGCTCGTCGACGACCACGTCGTGCTGACGGTCGAGACCCCGGACGGCGTGCAGGAGCTCGAGGCGTCGCACTTGCTGGCCTGCGATGGCGGCCGGAGCAAGGTCCGTGACGCGCTGGGTGCGACCGTGTCGGGCGAGACGCTGCCCGAGCGGTACATGCTGATCGACGTCGTGGTGGACCTGGACGTGTCCAACGCTCGCGACTACCCGTACCTGGCCTACTTCGCGGACCGGTCCGAGTGGATGGTGCTGATCCGGCAGCCCGACTGCTGGCGGTTCCTCTTCCCGCTGGCGCAGGGGGCCGAGCAGCCCGGCGCCGAGGACATGCTGGTCAAGGTCAAGCAGTTCATCGGCGAGGTGGATCGGATCGAGCTGGTCGGCTCGGTCGTCTACAACGTGCACCACCGGGTGGCTGACCACTGGTCCGCCGATCGCAAGGTGTTCCTGATGGGCGACGCCGCGCACCTGATCACCCCGATGTGGGCGCTCGGCCTCAACACCGGTGCCCTGGACGCGTCGAACCTTCCGTGGCGGCTTGCCTGGGTACTGCGGGGCTGGGCCGAGCCCTCGCTGCTCGACGGCTATGAGCAGGAGCAACGACCTGTCGCCATCAACGGCTCCGGCGAGATGGCCGAGGCGGCCCGTAAGTACATGTCGCACCAGCGGGGTGCGGTGACCGCGGCAGGTAGCGACTGGGCGACCGCCTACACCCGGACGCTGCTCGGAGTACGGCTGGACGTGGACGGTGAAGGGGACTGGTCGATGGTGATGACCAGCGCCGAGCCGCCCGCCGTCCGGGCGGGTGACCGGGCTCCTGACCTGGCGCTGCACGGTCCGCTGGGCCGGGAGACGATCCACGGGCTCTGTCGCGAGTCGTTCGCCGCGCTCTACTTCACCGACGTACGGCGGCGGCCGGAGATCCCCGTGAACGACTCCCCGGCGCTGAAGCACCACGCGATCTCCCGCTGGGACGCTCCGCTGGACTCGGGCCTGCGTGACCGCTCGCTGTTCGACCCGGGCAGCATCGCAACCAGCCGGTACGGCGTACCGGCCGAGACCGTAGTACTGGTGCGTCCCGACGGGCACATCGCGGCGGTAGCCCCGATGGGTCCCGGTGTGGCGGAAGAGCTCTACACCGGGATCACCGGCCGGCCGGTACCTCGGGAGGTGGACTGATGAGTGCCTTCGACGACCGCATGCGCGAGGTGTTGCTGCAGACGGAGGACCTGGACTGGGCCGAGAAATCGCTGGCCGGGTTGTCCCACAAGATGCTCTGGCGGGACGAGGAGACCGAGGCGTCGATCGCGCTGGTTCGCTTCGAGCAGGGCTCCGGGATCCCGTCGGCCCACCAGCACGCGTCGAACCAGTTCATGTTCTGCCTGTCCGGGCAGTACGTGTACCTGCCGACCGGGACCACCCTGACCAAGGGCAGCTTCTACTGGAACCCCAAGGGCGTGGTGCACGGACCCACGCTGGCGGAGGAGACCTCTGTCCTGCTGGAGATCTACGACGGGCCGCACTACCCGGAGCGGCCGTCCTTCTATGACAACGACGAGGACGCTCGCTGACATGGCTGGCTGGGACGTCCACACCCACCTGATACCGCCGACGGTGCTCGCGGCGGCGCATCATGGTGCCTTCGGGCTGGCTGTCGAAGGCGGCGCGCTGGTGGTCGACGGGCGCGAGCGGTTGCCGCTGCAGCGCCTGGCGAATCCGGCCGCGCTGCTGGAGTGGATCGACGAGCAGCAGTTGGACGGCGCAGTGGTGTCTGTGCCGCCTGCGCTGTTCCGCTACGACCAGGGCGTCGAGTGGGCCTCCCTTGTGAACCAAGGGCTCCGCGAGCTCGCCACTCCGCGGCTGCGCGTGCTCGGCCAGCTCCCGCTGCTCGACCCCGCAGCTCCGGAGGTCGCCTCGGCGCTGGCCGACGAGGGCGTCTTCAGCGGCTTCGCCCTCGGTACTGCGGGCTTCACCGCGCTGGACCACGTCTGGCGGGAGCTGGACCGCCTCGAGGCGTTCACCCTGATCCACCCGAGCCACAGCCACGACAGCCGGCTCGAGGCTTTCTACTTGTCGAACCTGCTGGGCAATCCCTACGAGACAGGGCTTGCCGCGGCCGAACTGGTCTTTGCCGACGTCCCCGGGAGGTTCCCCGGCATCCGGTTCTGCCTCTGCCACGGTGGCGGCGTGACGGCGGCTCTGGCCGGGCGCTGGCAGCGGGGGATCGACACCGCACGACCAGGGATCGAACCACCGTCGCTGTCCGTGGCAGAAGCCTTGCGGCAGTTCTACGTGGACGACCTGGTGCACGACACCGCAGTACTGGCGTTGCTGGGGGCGACGTTCGGATCCGATCGGGTGCTGGCCGGAAGTGACTGGCCTTTCCCGATGGGCAGCGAACGAATCGATCTAGGCCGGGCGGCTGCTCGGGCGACGGTGTCCGAACGGATCACCCGGCCGCTGAAGAAGGGGGCCGTTTCAGCGTGAGAAGGCCTTTCAAGCAGGACCGACATGTGATCAGATATCAAATCCAGGCGGGGGATATGCGTACGAGTGGAGTGGGTGGATGAGCGGGCGGAGAGCCACTGCGCTGCGCTGTTACGGCCCCGGCGAGCAGTTGAAGGCCGAAGAGGTCGAACTGTCGGCGGGGGCCGGCGAGACGCTGGTCGAGATGCGGTACGCCTCGGTGACCCAGCTGGACCGCACGGTGCTCGCGGGCAAGCTGGCACAGCAACAGCTGCAGCCGCCGTTCACGCCCGGGTCGGAAGGCTCCGGCGTGGTGCTCAGCTCGGAGCGGTTCCCGGTCGGCACCAGGGTGGTGATCCGCGGCGGGGGAGTCGGGGTCTCCCGGCCTGGCACCTGGGGCGAGCTGGCCGTCGTACCGGACGCTTCCGTGCATCCGCTGCCCGACGGCATGGAGCTGGCCGCCGCCGTGGCGATGCTGGCGCCCGCGCTGACCGCCCACACCGCAGTACGGCGGGTCGGGCAGATCGTCGAGGCCGAGACCGTCGTAGTCACCGGGATCACCGGGCTGGTCGGCCGGCTGTGTGCGGCAGTGGCGCGCTCCGCCGGGGCGATGAAGGTGATCGGCCTGGCGCGCGCCGGGGAGTCGGTGGACTCGATCCAGGGGCTGGTCGACCAGATCGTCCGGGTGGACGAGCTGGGTCAGGTCGGTCGCGAGCTGCCGTGGTGCAACGCGGCGATCGACACCGTGGGCGGCCCCGTCACCAGCGGCGTGATGAGCCACATCACCCCGGGCGGACGGCTCGTTGCCCTCGGCTACACGGCCGGCGAGTTCGCCACCCTCGACCTGCACCAGCTGATCGGCCGCGACCTGCGGGTGCTGCCGGTGAACATGCAGCGCACCACGATCGAGCCGGGGACCGTCGCCCAGGTGCTGGCCGACATCACGCCGGCGCAGATCCGGCCGGAGATCGAGGTGGTACCGGCCCTGCACGCCGAGGACGCCCTGGACCTGCTGGTCAGCGGTCCGGCCGACCGGCGGGTGCTGCTGGACGTGAGCAGGTTCGCGTGACGCGGCTTCGGGTGCCAGGGGTTCGGGTGCCAGGGGTTCGGGGTGCCAGGACCTCGGGTGACGCGGTGTTGGGCAATCTGTTGTCGGAGTGCCGCAGATCGCCAACTCCCCGCTACGGTTACCTCGCAGACACCGGACTGCCGCGGCCGCTCCAGTACGTGCGCACTGTGATGGAGAGAGGTAACCCACACCCCATGACCCGACGACTCGAGCTCACGCCCGGGGGACCGAGCGGCCGGCGCACGCTGGCGGAGGAAGCGGCCGCCGAACTGCACGAGCTCATCCTGTCCGGCGAGCTCCCGAGCGGTACGGCGCTGCGGCTGGAGGAGCTCGCCAAGCGGCTGGACATGAGCCAGATGCCGATCCGCGAGGGACTCCGCCGGATGCAGGCGCTCGGGCTGGTCGAGATCGTGCCGCACAAGGGCGCCTGGGTGCGCGAGCTGTCGATGGAAGACCTGCGCGACACGCACGAGACCCGGCTCGCGCTGGAGACCCTCGCGGTCCGGGCCGCCGCGACCCGCTTCAGCGACGCAGACGCGACCCTGGCCCGGGCCGCCCTGGCCGAGCACGTCCGGCTGTCCAAGGTGGGCGACATCATCGCCTCCCGGCAGGCGCACACCGAGTTCCACTTCGCGATCTACCGCGCCGGCGGGTCCCGCTGGCTCCCGCGCGCGATCGAGCCCGTCTGGCAGAACAGCGAGCGCTACCGCTTCGGCTCCCGCCAGACCAAGGCCCGCATCGAGCAGACCCGCCGCGAACACCAGGCGATCCTCGACGCCTGCCTGGCCCACGACGAACCAGGCGCCGAAGCAGCCCTCCGAGAACACCTGGAAGGCGCCATGCAACGCATCACCGAAACCATGGCCCGCCGCTACACCAAGGACTGAACCTTCCGCCCCGTACGCCGGCGTGCTCCGGCAGGCAGTGGGCGAACATCGGGTGCGGGGGGTTCGGCCGGTATGAGTGCGGGTGCTGTGTCCCGGCATGAATGCGGGTGGTTCGCGGGCTCCCGCGGAGAGGTGTGAGCCGGGTCGGGGAGACTTTCCGGGCTGGGTGTACCGAGTGACAGGTAGTACCTGCGCGGTCGCTTAGGTACCAGGCGTGGGTTGCCTGCCGGGGTGGTGTGTGCGGCGACTACTTCCTTCGGTACAAGGGGGGCGCCGATTCGCGGCTGATGCGGCATGTTGCTCGGCCGCTGGCGGGTTGCTCGCTGGCTGGCGGCTGGGTAAGGCGCCAGTGGCCGAACAACCCGCCATCGACGGCCTGCCGGTGGCCCGGAGCCGCAACCACTTGAACCTGTGTGGCCGAGATCCACCCGAGGCCGCACCGGTTGGAGCCACTCGGCATTTGTCGGTACGACGACCTCCTAGACCTGAACCGCCTCAGCGCGGCGGACCGGAGTACCGGAGTACTGCTCAGTCGGCCAAGCGGGCGGGGAAGCCGCCGGTGGCTACTGGGCCCCAGCGTTCGGGGGTGATGCGGATGAGGCACTTGCCCTGCTTGACCATCGCCTCGCGGTACTCGTCCCAGTCGGGGTGCTCGCCGGAGATCGAGCGGAAGTAGTCGACCAGGGGCTCGACCGCGTCGGGGAGTTCGATCACCTCGCCGGCGCCGTCGACCTGTACCCACGGGCCGTTCCAGTCGTCGGACAGGACGACGACGCTGGTGTGCGCGTCCCGCTTCACGTTGGTGCTCTTGGCCCGCTCCGGGTACGACGAGATGACGATCCGGCCCTGCTCGTCGACACCGCCCGACACCGGGGAGGCCTGCGGCGTACCGTCGGCCCGGCGGGTGATCAGCAGCATGTGGTGGCGCGGCCGTACGAACTCCAGCAGCGCGTCCGTGTCGACCTTGGTGTTGGTGGCAATCGTTCTCGGCATACCCCCACTCTCGCAGGTCCCCCGCGCTCGGAGAACGGGCGTCTCGTGCACGCTCGACCACCGCACGCCGTACCGGGCGGACGGATCCGGGACCAGGACCGCGGTCACCCGCCGCAGCGAACCGACCGAGTGCCGCTCGAGGAACTGGACCACCGCGACCTCGTCGGTCCGGATCAGTACCTCGAACTCCTCGATCCCGATCTTCAGACCCGGTACGGCGTTGCGCGCGCCGGCCAGGGCATTCGTCAGGCTCGGCAGCTCGAGCTTCGCACCATCGATCGCGACCAGGCTGAACTCCGCCACATGAGCCGGACCACATGCGGGCGGTCGACCTCGTGGGCGGGGAGTCTCCTCAGTGGAGGCGTAGGCCGGCGATTAGGAGGGTGACCATGCGGCGGGCGTCGTAGCGGGAGTTGTTGGCTGCGCCGATGCAGAGGTTGCCGACGCCGCGCATCAGTTCGAAGGCTTCCACGTCGGCGCGGATCTCGCCGGCCTTGGCTGCGGCGTCGAGCAGTTCGGCGCACACGGGGACGAGGCGGTCGAGGAAGTAGGCGTGCAGAGTCTGGAATGCGGCATTGTCGGACTGCAGCGCCTCGGCGAGGCCGTGCTTGGTGACCAGGAAGTCGACGAAGAGGTCGATCCAACTCGCGAGGGCGGCGTGCGGTGTGCTGCTGCTCGCCAGCAGGGTCGGACCGGCCTCGGCGCAGGCCTCCACTTGGTGCCGGTAGACGGCAACGATGAGATCGGCTCGCGTCGGGAAGTGGCGGTAGATCGTGCCGACGCCGACCCCGGCCTTGGCGGCGATGTCGCGCACGGGCACATCGACGCCGGAACTGACGAAAGCCGCGGCGGCCGCGTCCAGCAGTGTCTGCTCGTTCCGCCGGGCGTCGGCCCGCTTCCGCGGGGCTGACGACCCTGACCCGCTGTCGACGTCGACCACTGCGCCACTACCTCCATCACCGCACTTGGCAAACGGAACAACGTTCCGTATGTTGGTTAGCGGAACACCGCTCCGCTTGTTCAGGATGCCAGAACAGGGGAGCCGGGACCAATCCCCACCTTTCCTGGAGGAACAGTCATGCAGTACCGCACCTTGGGCCGCACCGGTGTGCACGTCAGCACCCTCGTGCTCGGCGCGATGAACTTCGGCAGCATCGGGCGCACCACCCAGGACGAGGCCACCGCCATGGTCGACGCCGCCCTGGAAGGCGGGATCAACCTCATCGACACCGCCGACATATACAGCCAGGGCGAGTCGGAGGAGATGGTCGGCAAGGCCATCGCCGGCCGCCGCGACGACATCGTGCTGGCTACGAAGGCGAACATGCCGATGGGCGACGAGCGCAACCACCGAGGCAGCTCTCGCCGCTGGCTGGTCACCGAACTGGACAACAGCCTGCGCCGCCTGGGCGTCGACCATGTTGACCTCTACCAGATCCATCGGTGGGACCCGGCCACCAGCGACGAGGAGACGCTGTCGGCGCTGACAGACCTGCAGCGCGCGGGAAAGATCCGCTACTTCGGCTCGTCGACGTTCCCCGCGTATCGCATCGTGCAGGCCGAGTGGGCCGCCCGGGAGAACCATCTGAGTCGGTATGTCACCGAACAGCCTAGCTATTCGATCCTGCAGCGCGGGATCGAGACCCACGTCCTGCCCGTGACCGAGCAGTACGGACTCGGCGTGCTGGCGTGGAGTCCGTTGGCCTCGGGCTGGCTGTCAGGGGCGATCCGCGAGGGCCGGGAAATCACCACCAGCCGTTCGAACGTCCTGCCGGAACGCTTCGACCTCGCCATCCCCGCCAACCGGGCCAGACTCGATGCCGTCGAGCAGCTGGCCAAGGTCGCCGACCAGGCGGGCCTGACCATGATCCAGCTCGCGCTCGGATTCGTCACCGCGCACCCGGCCGTGACCAGCGCGATCATCGGTCCCCGCACGCTGGACCACCTGCACTCCCAACTCGCCGCCGCGGACATCGTGCTCACCGCCGACGTACTCGACGCGATCGATTCGATCGTCGCTCCCGGGGTCGACCTCGCCGCGGACGAGAAGTTCGACACCCCACCCGCCCTGCTCGACGCGTCCCTGCGCCGTCGCTGAACGCTCGTCACTCTGAAGGGACCACCCATGCCGCAAACACCCCGGACTCGTTTCGGGATCATGACCGCCCCGATGCAAGTCGACTACCACGACGTACTGCGGGTCTGGCGCGAGGCGGACGCCATCCCTGAGATCGAGCATGCGTGGCTGTTCGATCACCTCATGCCGATCGGCGGCGACCCGGGCGGACCGACGTACGAAGGGTGGACATTGCTCTCCGCACTCGCCGCACAGACCCAACGACTGCGTCTCGGCGTACTCGTGACGAGCAACCGCTTCCGGCCGCCCGCGATGCTGGCCAAGATCGCCGCGACCGTCGACATCGTCTCCCGCGGTCGGCTCGACTTCGGAATCGGCGCAGGCTCACGACCCAGCCACCCGCTGGCCCGGCGTGAGTACGAAGCACACGGCCTGCCCTTCCATGACTCCGCCCACGCCGTGGGCAGCCTCGCCGAAGCGTGCACGGTGATCCGGCGGTTGTGGACCGAGGCTGAGCCGTTCGACTTCGATGGCACCTACCTCCACCTCACCGGAGCGTTCGGCAACCCCAAACCCGTCCAGCGCCCCCACCCGCCGATCCTCATCGGCGGCCGCTCGGCCGCCGTACTGCGCGTGGCCGCTGAGCACGCCGACGCGTGGAACATTCCCGGTGGCGACATCGACGACGTCATCCGCCGCAGCGCACTGCTGGACCGGTACTGCGCCGAGATCGGTCGCGACCCCGCCTCGATCACCCGGTCGATCCACCTGCCGGTCTCCTACGAGGAGCCCAGCACCACCCGGGAAGCGATCGGTGAAGCGATCGACGCCGGCTTCCAGCACATCGTCCTCGGACTGCCGGCGCCGTATCCCGCCGACGTCGCACAATGGGTCACCGACGAGCTCATCATCAAGTCGGTCTAGTTCGGCCTGGTTCGGCTCGGAAGAATTGACATGAGTCGAACAGGTGTTCGAACATGGGTGGGTGACGGGGACTTCTGCGACTGAGCTGCCTGCGCGTCCGGCTGAGCGGGACCGGGCGAGCGCGGTGGACCCTGAGCGCGGTCGAGCGAGCGGGATCAACGCTGGGCAGAGCCGGGGTGCGGGAGGTGCTGGGCGCGGTCGGGTGACCGCGCTGGATCAGGCGCGGACGTTGCTGGCCCGGGCCAAGGAGCAGAAGGCAGCCCGGCTCCGGGAGGTCGAGCTCGAGGTGGAGGAGACCTCGACCTCAGCTTCAGGTTCACGCCTCGTTTCAGGCTCAGGTCCTGCTTCGTTCGCGCGGACCGTGCCGGCGCCGCGGACCACCGAGACGCGGGTGCAGCAGGCGCTGGACACCGCGAGCGTCGATCGTGCGCTGCCCACACTGCCGGCCGTCTCCGACCTCCTGTCCGGTGCCGTACTGCGCGGCGGTTCGGTGTACTCCGTGCGCGGATCCACGGCGCTGGTGATGGCGATGATGGCCGGGCCGTCCGCCGAGGGGGCGTGGTGCGGGGTGGTCGGGATGCCCTCGTTCGGCGCGGAGGCGGCCCAGGGTCTCGGGGTCGATCTCGAGCGGCTGGTGCTGGTGCCCGACCCGGAGCGGGACTGGCTCAGCGTGGTCGCGGCGCTGGTCGACGCGCTGACCGTGGTGGTGGTCCGGCCGCCGGGCGAGGTGACATCGGGGGAGGCGTCCCGGCTGTCGGCCCGGCTGCGAACACGTGGCGCGATGCTGATCGCGGTCGGCTCCTGGCCGGGCAGCGAGGCCCGGCTGGAAGTGCAGGGCAACAGCTGGACCGGCCTGGGCTTGGGCGAGGGCTATCTCACCGGCAGGCAGGCGACCGTCGCGGTGACGGGCCGGGGCGCCGCCGTGCGTCCGAAGCAGCACCAGCTCTGGCTGCCGGCCATCGACGGCTCTATCCGCTCGGTGGAACCGACCGAGTCCGCCATGCCTGGTGAGTCCGAGTGGTTCGGCCTGGGCCTGGGTGCTTCCGCGCGACCGGGTGGCGCCGGGTTCTCGGGTGGCGCCGGGGAGCCGATCGAGGAGGCTGCGCAGTGGGAGGCGGTGGGCTGATGAGCGGGAGTCTCACCCGGACGATGGTGGTCTGGATCCCCGACTGGCCGGTGACCGCGGCGGCCACGGCGGCCGGGCATCCCCCGGACGCGGCGGTCGCAGTACTGGCCAAGGGGCGGGTGCTGGCCAGTTCGGCGGCTGCTCGGGCGGAAGGGGTGCGACGCGGTCTGCGGGCTCGGGATGCTCAGTCGCGCTGCCCGGATCTGGTGGTGCTGAAGTACGACCCGGTGATCGACGCCCGCGCCTTCGATCCGGTGATCGGCTGTCTGGAGGCGCTTACACCGGGCATCCAGGTGATCCGGCCGGGGATGTGTGCGCTGAAGGCGCGGGGGCCGAGCCGGTTCTACGGGAGTGAGCCGGCCGCCGCGGAGAAGTTGCTCGACCGGCTCGAGACGTTCGACGTACCGGGCGGGCGGGTCGGGATCGCCGACGGGCCGTTCGCCGCCGAACAGGCTGCCCGGGCGAGCTCGGCCGTGACCCGGGTGGCGGTGATCCCCGGCGGCGGCTCGGCGGAGTTCCTGGCGCCGTTGACGGTCGACGCGCTCGAGCAACCCACCCTCACCGATCTGCTCCGGCGGCTCGGCCTCCGGTCGCTCGGCGCCTTCGCCGCGCTGCACCCGACCGAGGTGCTGACCAGGTTCGGCCCGGACGGCGCGTTCGCGCACCGGCTGGCCCGCGGGGAGGACGACCGCCCGGTGGTCGCCCGGCAGGCACCACCCGAGCTGGCCCGGAAGCTCGACTTCGAGCCGCCGGTGGACCGGGTCGACCAGGTCGCGTTCGCGGTCCGCGCGGTCGCCGACGAACTGGTCGGCCAGCTGACCACGCTCGGCCTGGTCTGCACCACGCTGCGGGTCGAGGTCGGCACCGAGTCCGGCCGGGTGCACGAGCGGGAGTGGTTGCACCCGCGCTGGTTCAGCCCGGCCGATCTGGTGGACCGGGTCCGCTGGCAGTTGCAGGGCAGCGGCACTGCCACCAGCGAGCTGACGTCGCCGGTGGTCCGGATCCGGTTGATCCCGGAGCAGGTCGACCCGGTCGGCGCCCACGTCGACGGACTCTGGGGAGGCGGCCCGGACGAACGGATCCACCGGGCGCTGTCTCGGGTGCAGAGCATGCTCGGCCACGGCGGTGTCGCCTCGGTGGTGATCGGCGGCGGCCGGGGCTTCCTGGAGCGCCAGACCCTGGTCCCGTGGGGCGACCGCCCGGTCCCGGCCAACCCACCGGACATGCCTTGGCCCGGAGCGATCTCCGGTACTGCGAACCGCTGGCCGACCCCCGCGCCCAGCACGGTCTACCCGACACCCCAACCTGCGGTGGTCCTCGCCGCGGACGGCCGCCAGGTCACCGTGAGCGCCCGGGGTGTGCTGTCCGGCGAGCCTGCCGCCTTCCGCTTCGAGCCGGCCCCACAGGTTGCCGACAGCAACAAGCTTCATCCGGTCACCGCCTGGGCGGGTCCGTGGCCGGTGGAGGAGCGCTGGTGGGACGAGGACGCCGAGAACCGCCTGGCCCGCTTTCAACTGGTCGGCGCCGACGGCCGGGCCTGGCTCTTCGCCGTCCGCAACACCCACTGGTGGGCCGAGGCCAGCTATGACTGAACCCAGCTCCCTGCCAACCCGGCGGCAGCTGTTGTGCGCCCGTCGACCCACTCGCCGCCTCCTCTCAGCGCGCTGCCGCCTGCGGTCGGCCCACCCGGGCTGCTGCCGGCTGCTGCGGGTTCACCACCGGGGCTCCTGCCTGCGGTTGGTTGCTGGGCGGCGTGGTCTGCTGACGATCTCGCCGGACGACCACCCGATCCGGCACGTCCGGGCCGCCTTGGACGAGCACGGCATCCTCCGCGCGAACCAGTTGTCCACCGCCGACGACGGCAGTCGCGTCCTGGTCGGGGGAGTCGTGACGCACCGCCAGCGCCCCGCGACCGCGGCCGGCGTCACCTTCCTCAACCTCTTAACCACAGGGTTCAGCTGAAGGCGGTCCGCCATCGGGGTGCGCAGCAACTGAAGCGGCTGTGTCGCCGACGGACGCTCACAAGGGACATAGCGTTCGGCAACCTGCTGGTCGCGCTAGGCGTGCGGCGGGTGGCGGCGCCCTCTACCTGAACCAACCCCGAAGTACCGCAGCCGCGAATGCCGTCACTCCACACCCGGGGGTGGCGGCATTTGTGTGCCCGGATCGTGGTTGCGGAGCCGCCGCCGGGGACGCATACCCCGCGCAGCGACCGGCGGTCGGCCGCCTCTCCTGACAGTTCCCTTGACAAGTAGACTGAGTCCACTCATTATTGAGTCAACTCAGATTCATGTAACAAGTCATCGGAACGAGGAGGAAAGTCGTCATGCGAGCGTTCGTCGTCAATCAGTACAAGGGGCCGTTACAGCTAGCGGATGTCCCCGAGCCCGTGGTCGGAGATCACGACGTGCTCGTAGAGGTCCAGGCTGCCGGGCTCAACATGCTCGACGAGAAGATCCGGGCGGGCGAGTTCAAGCAGATCCTCCCGTACAAGCTGCCGCAGATCCTCGGCAACGACGTCGCCGGAACGGTGATCGGCGTCGGCGCGAAGGTGCAGGGATTCGCGTTCGGCGACGAGGTGTATGCCCGGCCCGACAAGGACCGCATCGGAACGTTCGCGGAGCGCATCGCGGTCGCCGAGGCCGACCTGGCGCTCAAGCCGGCATCGGTCAGCCTCGAGGAAGCGGCCTCGCTACCGCTGGTGGCCTTGACCGCATGGCAGGCACTCGTCGAGCGGGGCAACCTGCAGCCGGGGCAACGGGTCCTCATCCACGCCGGCGCCGGCGGAGTCGGGACGATCGCGATCCAGCTCGCCAAGCACCTCGGCGCCACGGTCGCCACCACGGTCAGCACCGGCAACGTCGACTTCGTGCGCGAGCTCGGGGCGGACTTCGTCATCGACTACCGCAGCCAGGACTTCGAACAGCTCCTCGACGGGTACGACCTGGTGCTGGACAGCATCGGCGGGAAGAACCTCGAGAAGTCGCTCCGCGTGCTGCGACCCGGCGGCAAGGCGATCGGGATCGCCGGGCCGCCCGACTCGGCGTTCGCCCGCGAGCTCGGCGCGAACCCGGTGCTCCGGCTGGTGATGACCGCCCTCAGCAGCGGCATCCGCCGCCAGGCCCGGCGCCTCGGCGTGAAGTACGAGTTCCTCTTCATGCGCGCCAGCGGTGACCAGCTTCGCCAGATCACGGCGCTCGTCGACAGCGGCGTACTGCGTCCCGTCGTCGGACGGGTCGTCGACTTCGACCAAACCATCCAGGCAGTGCAGTCGCTAGGAAAGGGCGGCATCCGCGGCAAGGCCGTCATCAGCAGGACCTCACAAACCCATCTCATCATGCACGAACCAGGAAACAGGAGAACATCATGAACACGAACGACAACGTCATCACCGCCTACAAGGACGCGCCCGCCCGCACGGTCGACGCCAACGGCGTCACCTTCGCGTACCGCGAGCTGGGGCCGAAGGGCGGGATCCCTGTGGTCTTCTTCGTTCACCTCGCCGCGACCCTCGACAACTGGGACCCCCGGATCATCGACCCCATCGCCGCGGACCACCACGTCATCGCCTTCGACAACCGGGGCGTCGGAGCCTCGACCGGGCGCGTTCCCGACAGCGTCGAGGCGATGGCCGACGACGCCTACACCTTCATCACGGCGCTCGGGTTCGACAAGATCGACATCTTCTCCTTCTCCCTCGGCGGCATGGTCGCCCAGGCTCTCGTGGTGAAGCACCCCGGCCTGGTCCGCAAGCTCGTGCTCACCGGCACCGGCCCCTCGGGTGGGAAGGACATCGACAAGGTCGCCGGCACGACGTACTACGACATCCTGCGGGCGACTCTGACCCGGTCGGACCCGAAGGAGTTCCTGTTCTTCAACCGCAACGCCACGGGCAAGCCTGCCGCCCGCGCGTTCGTGAAGCGCCTCGAGGAGCGCACCACGGACCGCGACGCGCCGATCGCAGTACGGGCGTTCCAGACCCAGCTCAAGGCGATCAAGAAATGGGGACGCTCCGCCCCCGCCGACCTGTCGACGATCACTCAGCCCACCCTCATCGCCAACGGCGACAACGACCGGATGGTGCCCTCGGTGCTCTCCGAAGACCTGCACCGCCGCATCAAGGGCTCGGAGCTGATCATCTACCCCGACTCCGGCCACGGCGGCATCTTCCAGTTCCACGACAGGTTCGCCCCGGTCGCCGTCGACTTCCTCGCCCGCTGACCGTCACCGCAACCGAACCAACAAAGGAATTGAGTGATATGAGCAAGTCACTGTCGAAAGCGCAGGTCCAACCGAGGAAGCAGTTCGCGTCCTCCATCCTGCTGTGGGTACGCGCCGATCAGCCCCGTGAAACACCGATGGGCTACTGGAAGGGGCCGCACTCGAAGATCATCTCGGCGACCAAGGGCTTCCAGGAATACCGGCAGATCCACCTCGCCGGGGTCAACCCGGGGCTGTGGCCGACAACCCGCGGCGTCGAGACGGAAATACCCGTCGAACGCAAGATCGACGGAGTCGCGGAGATCACGTTCCAGTCGGCACTGTCGCCGCTGCGGGGCCGGAAGCAGACCCGGCTGGCGTTCAAGGACGAAGTGAACGTCTTCCGGCGGACGCTGCTTTACCTCGGGCCACCGAACTCGTCGCGCTGGTACGAGGTGGGCGAGCCCGGCGAGCACGTCGGCGCCCGAGCCCTGATCTACCTCAGGAGGCGGGACGGCGTACGTGCCGTCGATTTCCGGAAGCACATCATCGAACTCACCAGCGCTCTCGTCGGCACGGGCGTGCTGAAGGAACTCAGAACCCAGACTTTCCTGCCGTGGATCGAGAAACTCTGGGACACCCCGAACGTCGCGCACGACAACCCGGCAGACCAGCGGTTCCACGCGTCGCTGATCCTGGGCTTCGCGGATCCGGCGGCGCGAGCGGCCTTCTTCAAAAGCCCTGAGATCGAGAGCCTGTCCGACGCGCTGGCTCCCTTTGCTTCCGCCGTCCACGCCTACGAAGCGTCCGAGGCGCTGACCTTCGTAAAAGACGGCGCGGCCCTCCCGCACTACCAGCAATAGCGCCATCGCTCACCCGCATGCGGTGACCCCACAACAGAAAGAACGTCAGCGCTCTGGTCGGCCACCAACTCTCTGCGGCTTGAGCTCGCACCCCGGGGCGTCCACGTGACGGGTGTGCACATGGGCTACGTCGAGATCCGCATGGCCGCGCGCGCGGACGGGCCCAAGATGCAGCCGACGGAGCTCGTGACCAAGGTCTACGACGCCGTCGAGACCGGTGAGTACGAGGTCATCGCCGACGAGCTGACCGCCCAGGTCAAGGCAGCTCTGAGCGGTCCGGTCGAGGCGCTCTATCCGGAGCTCCGCGACACGAGGGCTCCCCTCGTCGCCGTGGAAGAATGAGCGCCGGCACATTCGAGCCCACTCAGCAGGAGCCCACAGCAGAGAAGGACGGCACCATGCCACTCGCCTCCCAACCAGTCGGACGGCGCGAGCGGAACAAGCAGCAGAAGCTCGACCGCATCACCGCCGCCGCCCGAGAGCTCTTCGCCGAGCGCGGCGTCGACGAGGTCACCACCCAGGAGATCGCCGATAAGGCCGACATCGGTGCCGGCACGCTGTTTCTGTACGCCAAGACCAAGGGCGAGCTCCTTCTGCTCGTGCAGAACTCCACCTACGCCGATGCGCTCGCACAAGGCAGGTCGGCGGCCGAGAGCATCCCCGACGTGCTCGACGCGGTGATGGCGATCGTCCGCCCGGTCGTGGAGTGCAACCGCAAACAGATCGACAACGGGCGGACCTACCTGCGGGAGATCGTCTTCGGCGACCCCGAGGAGCCCCACCACCGCGACGCGCTCGTCCTGACCGTGCAGACCGAAAACGCGATCGCCGACGTGCTACGGCGAGACGAGCGCATCAGCTCCGGCGACGCCGCGACGCTCGCGCACGTCGTCTCCGCGATCATGTTCGTCAGCATGGCGGCGACGATCAACATCGCCAACCCGGTCGACGTCGTCGTGCAGGAGATCAGAGACCAGGTCCGGGTTCTGGTACCGGGGTGATGCCGACGGCGGTCACGCTACCGAGTCGCAGGCCGCGGAGACACCAACGCACTGCCTGTACTGCGGCCAGCGGGTACTCCTGAAGCACGAACTCCAGCCACTCCGCCGTCCCCTCCGCGCGTACCTCGCTCACCCGCCTCATACTCACGGTCGGCCTGAAGCCGGACAACTCGATTTCCCGCCGGCTCGGAGGCCGAACAGGCGGCTAGGAAACGGGTGGTGGGGGTGCTTGAGGGTGTCTAGATTCGGGGGATGCATCGGAGTCGAGTTAGCACGTTCTTGATAGATACACCGCAAGACGAGGCTGCGGAGACGGCGGCGTTCTGGTCGGCGGCGCTGGGGGTGGGGGCCGAGAGCCCGCCGGGGGAGCCGCAGTACATCACGCTGCAGGATGCGTTGCCGGGGTACGTGCTGGCGGTGCAGGCGGTGGATGACGCGCCGCGCTATCACCTCGACATCGAGACGGATGATGTCGCCGCCGAGGTCGCCAGGCTGGAGGGGCTCGGGGCTGTCGAGGTGTCGAGCTGGCAGGGCTGCCACACGCTGCGGGCGCCGGGCGGTCACCTGCTCTGCGTCATTCCGGTCCACAGCGACCCAGACCTCTTCGCTGAACGCGCCCAGACCTGGCCGTGACCCGCCGGGTTGCCTGGTTTTCTGATCACGCGCGAGAGGGTGTGGTCAGTTTCTGATCAGAGAGGGTGGATCAGGGCATGGATCAGCCTGAGCTGGGGGCCACGTTCCGGCACGAGGGCGTCGCGGCGGCGTACCGGTATCGGCCCCCGTACCCGGAGGACGTGTTCGATCGGCTGGAGGAGCTGATCGTCGACGAGCCACGCGTAGTACTCGACATCGGGGCGGGAGAAGGTGCGATCGCCAGACCGCTCGCGGCGAGAGTCGAGCGGGTGGATGCCGTCGACATCTCGGCGGCGATGGTCGACGCGGGCCGACAGCGGCCGGGTGGCGATCAGCCGAACCTGCGCTGGTACGTCGACGCGGTGGAGACGGCCGAGCTGCAAGGTCCGTACGCCCTGGTCACCGCCGGCGCGAGTCTGCACTGGATGCGCGGGGAGGAGACGATTGCCCGGCTGGCCAAGGTGATGACCCCGAACGCGCAGCTCGCCGTGATCACGCACGGACCGCGCGACGTACCGTGGCGCGAGGACCTGGTCACCGTGCTCAAACGCCACTCGAGAAGTCCCGGCTACGACCCGGCCTTCCGCGTCGTCGACGCACTCCGTGAGCAAGGCCTTCTCGAGGTGACGGGATCGGCGACCAGCACCGCGGTGCCGTTCCGCCAGTCCGTCGCCGACTACATCGAGCAGTTCCACTCGACCGCGTCATTGGCTCGGGAACACATGTCTTCCAACGAGTCGGCCGCCTTCGACGCCGCCATCGAAGAAGTCGTCCGGCCCTGGGCCTCCGCCGACGGCACCTTGGCCCTCACGATCGTCGCTGAGCTGACCTGGGCCCGCCCTTCCGAGAACGCGCGTCGAGTCTGAGCGCACCAGGTTGCCTCAAAGGGTGGCGGCGCGGGTTTCGAGGTAGCGCTGTTCAGGGAGGCTGAGGGTCAGGGCGGCGGCTTGGCGGTAGGCCTCGCGGGCGGCTTCGAGGTCTCCAGCCAGTTCCAGGAGATGCGCCCGGACGGCGGCGACCCGGTGATGGTCTTTCAGGGCCGGTTCGCCGGCTGCTGATTCCAGGCGGTCGAGGCCGGCTTGAGGGCCGTGGACCATCGCGACGGCGACGATTCGATTCAGCGTCACCATCGGGCCGGGCGCCATCGTCTCGAGCAACTCGTAGAGGACGACGATCTGGCGCCAGTCGGTGTCCTCGGCCTTGGCGGCCTCATCGTGTACTGCGGCGATCGCGGCCTGCAGCTGGTACGGACCGACCGGGGCCGTGCGCAACGTCTCCGTGATGAGATCGGTGCCCTCGGCAACGGCTTGGGGATCCCAGCGGGTCCGGTCCTGCTCAGGGAGCGGGACGAGCGCGCCGCTGGGCGAAGTACGGGCGGGACGGCGGGCGTCGGTCAGCAGCATCAGGGCGAGCAGGCCGGCGACCTCGCCTTCGGAGGGCAGGCGGTCGCGGAGCTGCCGGGTCAGGCGGGTCGCCTCCGCGCTCAGCTCGACACGGTGCAGGGATTCGCCGGAGCTGGCGGTGTAGCCCTCGTTGAAGATCAGGTAGAGCACATGCAGGACCGCGGCCAGCCGATCGGACAACTCCTCGGGCGGCGGCAGGCGGAACTCCGCGCCGCTCGCCTTGATCTTGGACTTGGCCCGGCTGATCCGTTGGCCGATCGTCGACTCCGGTACAAGGAAGGCGCGCGCGATCTCACCAGTGGTGAGACCGCCGACGGCGCGCAGGGTGAGAGCCACCTGCGACGGGGGAGTGAGGGACGGGTGGCAGCACAGGAACAACAGAGTCAACGTGTCGTCTGCCTGAGCAACCGGCGCGCGCTCGGCCGGCTCGAGAGAAGCGAGGGTCTCTTCCCGGCGTTGCCGGGCCGCCTCGTTGCGGAGCATCTCGATCCGCCGCCGCGACGCGACGGTGATCAGCCAGCTCCGCGGATTGTCCGGCAGCCCGTCCACCGGCCATTGCTGCGATGCCGCCAGCAGCGCCTCCTGGACGGCGTCCTCGCACGTGTCGAACCCGCCGTACCGGCGTACCAACGGACCGAGGATCTGCGGCGCCAACTCCCGCAGCAACTGCTCCACGTGCTGCTCCACAACCTGCGGCCCGGTGCCGGCCTGCCCAGTGCCTGCCCGCTCAGTCCCGGCGTCGGCCCCACCGGCTCCCGTCTGCTCCGCGGACGGCGGGTCGGTGGGAGGTAGGGGTGGGGAAGGCTGGTCAGCAGGTGGCATCAGGTGAGGTGGCTGAGGTCTCGGATCGGGCGGACCTCCACCAGGCTGAACTCGGCCTCGGGGATCTGCGGAACGATCTCGATCGCGCGTTCCATGCTGTCGCACTCGACCAGGTAGAAGCCGGCCAATTGCTCCTTCACCTCGGCGAACGGGCCGTCGGTGGTCATCACGTTCCCGTCCCGCACCAGCACCTGCTTCGTCCCCGCCGGGTCGTCCAGCGAGTGCGACACGATCAACTCGCCGCTGGCGGTCAGCGCCTCGCTCAGCCCGGCGTACCCCACCATGGCTTCCTTCTGCTGCTCCTCGGACATCCCGTTCCAGACCTCCCTGGACTCCGGATTCCCATAGATCAAGATCAGGAACTTCACCCGCGCACTCCCCTCAGCGACCTTCCGCCCACCATAGATCCCCACGAGGCCCGCGTGAGCTCTTCAGGAGAGCGCACGACAAGTGGTTGCCGATGTCATCAACGAACGGCTCAGGGATCTGTACGGCGTACAGGTGGGCGGCCGTGGGGCGCTGCCAGATCTCGATCGGGATACCTTCGGATCACTGGTGCGCAGCGTGCGTAGTCCGGCTGTTCGGAGTGCGTTCACCTAGTCAGGGACAAACCAGGGCCTAATGAATATGTACAGGCCTAGTGTGGCCGGGGCGAAACCTGCTGGTGGGCCCAAGTACAGTAACGACCGGGACAGGGGCACGGTTCGCGGTGCCCGATTCGAAGCAGGGGGAGGGTCGCGTGCCGGACTTGGAAGTGTCCGACCGGGTACTGACGATCCCGAACGCACTCAGCTTCATCCGGCTGCTGGGTGTGCCGCTCTTCCTGTGGCTGATCCTCGGCCCGGAGGAGGACGGCTGGGCCCTGCTGGTGCTGGCGATCTCCGGGTTCACCGACTGGGCCGACGGCCAGATCGCCCGCCGGATGAACCAGACCACCCGGCTCGGCCAGATGCTCGACCCGGTCGCGGACCGGCTCTACATCTTCGCGACGGTGCTCGGCCTCGCGTTGCGCGACATCATCCCGTGGTGGCTGGCGATCGCGCTGCCGCTGCGGGACCTGCTGCTCACCTTCACCCTGCCGGCCCTGCACCGCCGCGGCTTCAACGCGCTGCCGGTGCATTTCCTCGGCAAGTCGGCGACCTTCTGCCTGCTGTACGCGTTCCCGCTGCTCCTGCTGGGCGACGGCGACAGCACCCTGAACGTGCTGGCCCGGGTGTTCGGCTGGGCGTTCGCGATCTGGGGCACCGCTCTGTACTACTGGGCCGGCGCTCTGTACTTCGTACAACTGCGTCACCTCATCCAGACGGTGAAACCGATCAGTGGGCCGGCCGGGTAGATCGTGACTCAGTCCCCACCGGGGCAGCGCCGCGTCGACGCGTCCATGTCGCTGCTCAACAACCTGATGGCCCACCCCCTGGACGAGGGCTACGCCGTCGCGGCCAGGTCGCGGCCGTCCCAAGGGGGCAAGCCGAACAGGTCGCGCCATCGGGTCCTGCTGGTGATCGCGCTGGCCGTGCTGGGCTTCCTGCTGACCGTGGCCGCGTCGCAGAACTACCGCGGTGCCCCCGAGGCCGAGAAGCAGCGCAACGAACTGATCACCCGGATCGGCCAGGCCGACACCCGGCTGAACGACCTGCGCGGCCAGCAGATCAAGCTGGCCGACGAGGTACGAGGTCTGCAGGCCGGCGGGCTGAGCAACACCAGCGACGGTGCGGCGCTGCAGCAGAGGCTCGACGGCCTCGAACTGCAGACGGGTGCCGTGGCGGCGACCGGCCCGGGACTGAAGGCCGTGATCGACGACGCGAAGGACTCCTCCGACAAGGAGGGCCGGCTGCTCGACGTCGATCTGCAGCAGTTGGTCAACGGTCTGTGGACGGCCGGCGCCGAGGCGATCTCGGTGAACGGGCACCGGCTCACCTCGCTGACGGCCATCCGTGGCGCGGGCAGTGCCATCACCGTCGACTACAGTTCGCTGACCCCGCCGTACACCGTGCTCGCGATTGGGGATCAGGCCACGATGCCGGCCCGGTTCGCGCAGAGCTCGGGTGGCCAGTGGGTGCAGTACCTGGTCAGCAATTTCGGTGTCCGGATGACGATCACGACGGAGGATTCCTTGCTGGTGCCAGCCGATGCGACCATCGCGCTGCGGTACGCGAAGGTGGGTGGGCAGAGATGATCGCCGTACTCGGGCTGGTGATCGGCGTGGTCGTCGGTCTGCTCGTCGCGCCCGATGTGCCGGAGTGGGCCCAGCCGTACCTGCCGATCGCGGTGGTGGCGGCGCTCGACGCGGTCTTCGGCGCGCTCCGGGCGTTCCTGGACGGGATCTTCGACGACAAGGTGTTCGTCGTGTCCTTCGTGTCGAACGTGCTGATCGCGGCGCTGATCGTCTACCTGGGCGACCAGCTGGGCGTCGGCTCCCAGCTGTCCACCGGTGTGGTCGTCGTCCTGGGCATCCGGATCTTCACCAACATGGCGGCCATCCGGCGCCACATCTTCAGGGCCTGACATGAGCACCGACGACCCTATTCCGCCCCCGGAACCCCCGAAGCCCGATCCGCCGACGCCCGATCCGGCGAAGCCCGACCCGACGAAGGTCGAGCAGACGAAGGTCGAGCAGACGAAGGTCGAGCAGACGAAGGTCGATCCGGCGGAGGTCGGCCCGACGAAGGCCGAGCAGACGAAGGTCGATCCGGCGGAGGTCGACCCGACGAAGGCCGAGCAGCCGGCGCCCGATGTCTCGAAGGCTGGAGCTCCGGGTGCTGACGATCTGAAGCCTGAACCGTTCGAGGGCACTTCGGGAGACGCCGTGGAGGCGGAAGCCGGTCAGCCGACGGACCCGCAGCCGAAGCCCGAGCCCGAGCCGGGGCCCGCAGTACAGTCCGGTTCGCCAGCCGCGAAGCGCAAGCCGCGCCATGCGGGAGACAGTGCGCGCGCCAGGGACCGCGGGGCCGGCGAGCATCGGCCGCATCATGCTGCGGCACCTGGGGCGGGAGAACCGGCGCGGGCGGATGAGACCGCGAAGTCGACCGCGCAGGAGAAGTCTGAGCCTGCGGAGGAGGAGCCGCGGCCGCCGGAGGCGGTGTCTCCCGATCATCCGGCGGCTCCTACGCCGATGCCGCGGCCGCGCACGCCGAACCTGGCGTTGCGGCGGCTGAAGGCCGGGTTCAAGCCGTCCCGGGGGCAGGCGATCATCGCCGTCGTGCTCGCGCTGGTGGCGTGCGTGGCGGTCGTCCAGGTGCGGGTGAACCGGGCCGACGACGGTTACCAGAACGCTCGCCGCGAGGACCTGATCGCGATCCTGGACGGCCTGGGCCAGAACACCCGCCGGCTGGAGAGCGAGATCACCGAGCTCGAGGCCCGCAAGAACACTCTGAGCTCCAGCGCGGACAAGGCGCAGACCGCCCGCGAGCAGGCCGAGCAGCAGGTTCGGGTGCTCGGCATCCTGGCCGGCACGCTGCCCGCGCAGGGCCCGGGCGTGCGGATCACCCTGAACGACCCGGACGGCAAGATGACCTCGAGCAACCTGCTCGACGCGATCGAGGAACTGCGCGACGCGGGCGCCGAGGCGATCCAGATCAACGGCGCGGTCCGGGTGGTCGCGAGCACCGACCTGATCGACGATGCCCCCGGAGTGAAGGTGGACGGCGAGAAGGTCGGTTCGCCGTACGTGATCGAGGCGATCGGGGAGTCCCACAACCTGGCCGAGGCGGCCAACTTCCCCGGCGGTCTGGTCAGTGAGGTGACCGGCCCGCAGATCGGCGGAACGGCCGAGGTGGTCGAGCTGCCACTCGTGCAGATCACCGCCTTGCACGCGCCCGACGAGCATCGTTACGCTCGCCCGGCGCCCAGCCCGACGAAGTAGCCAGCAGTATCCCTTGAGCGAAAGAGGACCGAGGTGTACCCCGAAGACCTGAAGTACACGGCCGAGCACGAATGGGTGAAGGCCGGCGAGGGCCCGGTGCGGGTCGGCATCACCGACTTCGCGCAGGACGCACTCGGCGACATCGTGTACGTGCAGCTGCCCGAGGTCGGGGCCGCGGTGCGGGCCGGTGACTCCTGTGGCGAGCTGGAATCCACCAAGAGCGTGAGCGACCTGTTCGCCCCCGTGAACGGCACCGTCACCGCCGTCAACGAGGCCCTGGCCGACCAGCCGGATCTGGTCAACACCGACCCGTACGGCGAGGGCTGGCTGCTCGACATCCAGGTCGAGGACGACGAGGAGGTGGCGGCGCTGATGGATGCCGACACCTACCAGGGCCAGCTGGAGCAGAACTGACAAGCCAGGACTGATAGGTTTTGTCGGACCTCAACCGCTGGTAGAGGGTTGAGGTCCGGGCTTTTGTCCGGGCCAGTCACACTGTCAACACGGGATCAACTGAGAACGTCGCCGGACCGCCGGCGATCGGGAGGATCACAGCATGCCGTTCTGCAACCAGTGCGGGCACGAGAACTCCGAGGGCAGCAAGTTCTGCTCGCAGTGCGGAACGATGCTCCCTGGCGCGGACCGTCCGGTCACCGCACCCGGCGTGACCGACACCGCGATGCTCACCCCGATCACCATCGAGCCCGAGACCGAGCGCTTCGACTCCGGTGTGCAACTGTCCGACGAGGACGAGGCCGCCGTCGGCGCACTGCCGGCCGGCTCCGCGCTGCTGATCGTCCAGCGCGGCCCGAACGCGGGCAGCCGGTTCCTGCTGGACGTCGACGTCGTCACCGCGGGCCGCCACCCCGACAGCGACATCTTCCTGGACGACGTGACGGTGTCGCGCCGGCACGCGGAGTTCCGCCGCGACGGGATGGGCGTGAAGGTCCGTGACGTCGGCAGTCTGAACGGCACCTACGTGAACCGGGACCGGATCGACGAGCTCCAGCTGTCGAACGGCGACGAGGTCCAGATCGGCAAGTACCGTCTGGTCTACTACGCCAGTGGCCAAGCCTGACGCAACGGTCGGCGACTCACCGATCGAGGGCTCATCGGTCGGGGGCTCATCGGTCGGGGGGTGGAGCATCGGCGAGGTGCTGCAGCTGCTGCAGACCGAGTTCGCCGACGTCACCATCTCCAAGATCCGCTTCCTGGAGGCGGAGGGGCTGGTGACGCCGGCGCGGACCGCGTCCGGCTACCGCAAGTTCAGCGCCGCCGACCTCGGGCGGCTGCGCTACGTCCTGACCGCCCAGCGCGACCAGTACCTTCCGTTGAAGGTGATCAAGGAACACCTGGGCGCGATGGACCGCGGCCTCCGTCCCCCCGCTCCGGGCGGACGGCCCGCAGCGCCCGAGCACCTGCCACAACCGGCCGGGCTGCCGGACGCCGAGGACTTCTCCACCTATGGCACCGAGCTGAAGCTCACCCGCGAAGAGTTGCGCGCGGCGGCGGACATCAGCGCCGAACTGCTCGAGCAGTTGGAGAGTCACAACCTGGTGGTGGCCCGGGGCAACCACTACGACGGCGACGCGATCCTGATCGCGAAGGCGGCCGCCGAGTTCGCGCAGTACGGGGTGGAACCGCGGCACCTGCGGCCGTTCCGAGCCGCCGCGGATCGGGAGGTGGGCCTGATCGAGCAGGTGGTCCAGCCGCGCCGCGACGACAAGACCCTGGAGCTCGCCGCGCTGGCCGTCCGCCTGCACGCCGCCCTGGTCCGCTCCCGCCTCACCCGCTGATCCGCACTCCGTCCCTGCGTTCGCACTCCGTACTCCGGTGAGCGCCGCGCCCGTGCTCCGGTGAGCGCCGCGCCAGTACTCCGGGGCGCATCGGCTCGTGGTCCGGGGTACTTGCGCGGGTGCTCTCGACCTGTGGTGGCGGGGACTTGGCTGGGGGGCCAGCCCGGGGCTGGCCCGCAGAGTAGGCTGAAGGTGTGCGCGAAGTCGACGTGGTCGGAGTCCGGGTTGAGATGCCCTCGAGTCAGCCGATCGTGCTGCTCCGGGAGGTCGGCGGCGAGCGGTACCTGCCGATCTGGATCGGTGCGGCCGAGGCGAGTGCGATCGCCTTCGCCCAGCAGGGGATGGAACCACCCCGCCCGCTGACCCACGACCTGTTCGCCGAGACGATCCGGGTGCTCGGCCACACCCTCAGCCAGGTCCGGATCGTGAACCTGACCGACGGCGTCTTCGAGGCGATCCTGGTCTTCGACGACAAGACCGAGATCTCCGCCCGCCCGTCGGACTCGATCGCCCTCGCGCTGCGTACCGGTACCCCGGTCTTCTGCACCGAAGAGATCCTGGCCGAGGCCGGCATCCCGGTCCCGGACAGCGAGACCGACGACGACGAGGTAGTCGAAGAGGAAGAAGTAGAACGCTTCCGCGAGTTCCTCGACCACGTCACACCTGAGGACTTCGACAAGAGCTGAGTACCTCCCTGGTTGCCGTCCGCAGTCGACTGACATCGGCTGCCTGGGCGACGGAAGAGTCGCGTCCTGGGTCGAGCGGCCGACGTACGAGGGTGCGATGCGGGCTCGCCGTACGATGTATTCGAGGTGGGCTGGTACAAGGTCGGACAGGTAACGATTCGAGTTGGGGGCGCGACACGCGTCCGGCTCGGGGCGGTTGTCGTTGACCGGGTCTGGTCGGCGGCTTACCTTGAAGGAGTTGTGGGGTCTTGTAACTCCACGGATGTGATCCGTTCCAGTCGGTACCCAGGGAGGCTCAGGCGTGACACGCACCGGCGACACTGATCTGACGGCGCAGTCGACGTCCGAAGCACATGCCGAGGCGGCAGCCACCGCCGGCGTCCAGGGTCTGCTCTTCGACGACGACCTGTCGCCGATGCCCGACGACGTCGGTTTCCGCGGCCCGACCGCGTGTGCCGCGGCCGGTATCACCTACCGTCAGCTCGACTACTGGGCTCGCACCGGACTGGTTTCGCCATCCGTGCGCCCGGCCACCGGCTCCGGCACCCAGCGGTTGTACGGCTTCCGCGACGTGCTGTTGCTGAAAGTGATCAAGCGCCTGCTCGACGCGGGTATCTCGCTGCAGCAGATCCGCAGCGCGATCGCCCACCTGAGCAAGCGTGGAATCGATGACCTGACCCAGATCACGCTGATGAGCGACGGCGCGTCGGTCTACATGTGCACTTCGCCCGACGAGGTGATCGATCTGCTGGCCGGCGGGCAAGGGGTCTTCGGTATCGCCCTCGGCGGTGTCTGGCGCGAGGTCGAGGGATCGCTGTCCGAGCTGCCGACGGAGCGTCTCGACGCGCACGCCGACAACTCCGACGGCCACGCCGGCGACGAGCTCGCCGCCCGCCGTCGCGCCCGCATGACCGGCTGACCCCGACCAAACTCAGTGCGCCACTCACCTCGGTAGATCTCCGCGGTGTGTGGGGGGCACTTCCTGGCGAGCATGACCAGGCTGGGAGCGCATGGCAGTTACTCGAATATCGCTGCTCTGTCGCCCGCCGGTGCCGTCCGGTGGTACGAGCAGATCTTGAAGGATCCCGCGGCTGCGCTCGACCTGGAGCGGCGGATCGGGGAATTCTTCGCGGAGCACATCGCGCCGCTGCAGAGCGCAGGTCTGTCCAACCCGGCGCTGGACAAGTTCCTGGCCGCGGTCGGCGGCTGGGCGGACGTCGGCACGCGGGTCCGCTGGCCGATGACGTACGCCACCGAGCAGCAGGCGGACGCCGCGCGGCCGGCTGCCGGGCGACTGCTGCCCGAACTTTTCGAGGGTTCCTGGTAACCTCAGAGACGCCGTACACAGCACTCGGGAGAGTCCCAGCAGATCGCGTCCTTCACGGGCACGGCAGCTGGGCGCCGAAGGGGCAATTCCTCCCCGGAACCTCTCAGGCCCATGGACCGGGTGCCACAGGCGACTCTGGAGCGTGCATGCGTGACAGAGGGGGAGGCCACCGGCAATAGTCAGCAACGGAGCCTCTCAGATGACTGTGCATGAATCCCCGAAGATCTCGGCAGCGTTCTCCGACCGGCACATCGGTCCGCGTCAGGACGAGATCGCGCGGATGGTCCAGACCCTCGGGTACGCCGATGTCGACGCGCTGGTGGATGCCGCCGTGCCCGCGTCGATCCGCTCCACCGAGGCGCTCCGGCTGCCGGAACCTGCCTCCGAGGTGGACGCCCTGACCGAGCTGAGGCAGCTCGCCGCGCGTAACAACGTGGCCACCTCCATGATCGGCCAGGGGTACTACGGCACCTTCACCCCGTCGGTGATCGTCCGCCGGCTGGTGGAGAACCCCGCCTGGTACACGGCCTACACGCCGTACCAGCCCGAGATCTCGCAGGGCCGGCTCGAGGCGCTGCTGAACTTCCAGACCGTGGTGTCCGACCTGACCGGTCTGCCGACCGCGAACGCGTCGCTGCTGGACGAGGGCACCGCCGCCGCCGAGGCGATGACGCTGGCGCACCGGTCCAACCGCAAGAGCAAGAGCAACCGCTTCCTGGTCGACGCCGACTGCTTCGCGCAGACGATCGCCGTCGTCCAGACCCGGGCGGAGGCGCTCGGCATCGAGGTCGTGGTCGCTGACACCACCGACGGCCTGCCCGAGGGTGACTTCTTCGGCTTCCTGGTGCAGTACCCGGGCTCCGGCGGCGTCGTACGGGATCTGAAGCCGCTGGTCGCCGCCGCGCACGAGCGGGAGGCGCTGGTCGCCGTCGCGTCCGACCTCCTCGCGCTGACGCTGCTGGAGGCACCGGGGGAGGCCGGGGCGGACATCGTGATCGGCTCGTCCCAGCGCTTCGGCGTGCCGCTGTTCTACGGCGGTCCGCACGCCGGCTTCATGTCGGTCCGGGCGGGTCTCGAGCGCTCCCTGCCCGGCCGCCTGGTCGGCGTCTCGGTCGACGCGGACGGCGCCCCGGCGTACCGGCTGGCACTGCAGACGCGCGAGCAGCACATCCGTCGCGAGAAGGCGACCTCGAACATCTGTACCGCGCAGGTCCTGCTCGCCGTGGTCGCCTCGATGTACGCGGTCTACCACGGCCCGGACGGGCTGGAGGCGATCGCGCAGCGTGTGCACAAGCACGCCGACAGCCTCGCCGCGTCGCTGCGCGCAGGCGGGGTCGAGGTCGTCCACGAGCAGTTCTTCGACACGGTGCTCGCCCGGGTCCCCGGTCGCGCGGCGGACGTCGTGGACGCGGCTCGCCAGACCGGCATCTGGCTGCGTCAGGTGGACGCGGACCACGTCGGCATCTCCTGCGACGAGAAGACCGACGCCACCGCGCTCGGCCGGGTCTGCCGCGCCTTCGGCGTCCGGTACGACGTATCGCTGAGCGGCGCTGGTCTGGCCGCCGAGGTGGCCCGGACCACGGAGTACCTGACGCACCCGGTGTTCAACACGCACCGGTCCGAGACGGCGATGCTGCGGTACCTGCGCAAGCTGTCCGACTACGACTACGCGCTGGACCGCGGCATGATCCCGCTCGGCTCCTGCACGATGAAGCTGAACGCGACCACCGAGATGGCAGCGGTCACCTGGCCCGAGTTCGCCGACGTGCACCCGTTCGCGCCGATCGAGGACGCCGCCGGGTACGTGAAGCTGATCGGTCAGCTGGAGCGCTGGCTGGCCGAGGTGACCGGTTATGCGAAGGTGTCGATCCAGCCGAACGCGGGGTCGCAGGGCGAGCTCGCCGGGCTGCTCGCGATCCGCGGCTACCACCGCGCCCAGGGCAACGAGGACCGCAACGTCTGCCTGATCCCCGCGAGCGCGCACGGCACCAACGCCGCCTCCGCGGTGATGGCCGGCATGAAGGTGGTCGTCGTCAAGGGCAACGACGACGGCACGATCGACCTGGAGGACCTGCGGGCGAAGGCGGCGGAGCACGCCGACAAGCTCGCGGCGATCATGATCACCTACCCGTCCACGCACGGCGTGTACGAGGAGAGCGTGACCGAGGTCTGCCGGATCGTCCACGACAACGGCGGCCAGGTGTACGTCGACGGCGCGAACCTGAACGCCCTGCTCGGCCTCGCGAAGCCGGGCGAGTTCGGCGGCGACGTGAGCCACCTGAACCTGCACAAGACGTTCTGCATCCCGCACGGTGGCGGTGGCCCCGGCGTCGGTCCGGTCGCGGTCGCGGAGCACCTCGCGCCGTACCTGCCGAACCACCCACTGCTGGACCAGGCCGGTCCGGACTCCGGTGTCGGTCCGATCTCCGCCGCGCCGTTCGGCTCGGCCGGCGTACTGGCCATCTCCTGGGCGTACATCCGGATGATGGGGGCCGAAGGGCTGACCTCGGCCACCAAGGCCGCTGTACTGACGGCCAACTACGTGGCCAAGCGGCTCGAGAACGCGTTCCCGGTGCTCTACACGGGCGAGAACGGGCTGGTCGCGCACGAGTGCATCCTCGACCTGCGGCCGATGACGAAGGAGACCGGTGTCACCGTCGACGACGTCGCGAAGCGGCTGATCGACTACGGGTTCCACGCGCCGACGATGTCGTTCCCGGTGCCGGGCACGCTGATGGTCGAGCCGACGGAATCAGAAGATCTAGGGGAACTGGATCGCTTCTGCGACGCGATGATCGCGATCAAGCACGAGATCGACCGGGTCGCGGCGGGGGAGTGGCCGGCCGGCGACAACCCGCTGGTGAACGCGCCGCACACGGCGTCCTCGGTGATCAACGACAAGTGGGAGCACGCCTACACCCGCGAGGAGGCGGCGTTCCCGCAGTCCGTCGACCGGACCACGAAGTACTGGCCGCCGGTCCGCCGCATCGACGGCGCGTACGGCGACCGCAACCTGATCTGCTCCTGCCCTTCCCCGGAGGCCTTTGAGTGACCCTGCGTTCTGACACCGCTGCCACCTTGTACGCCGAGGTGGCAGCGGCCCAGAGTGAGTGGAAGTTGCCGTCGATCAGTGCCGGGGTGGTCCGGGACGGCGAGCTGGTCTGGACCGGGTCGCGCGGGCGGTTCGCCGATGCGGGTGGGCTCGAGCCCGGGCCGGACGTGCAGTACCGGATCGGGTCGATCACGAAGACGCTGACCGCGGTGCTGATCATGCAGTGCCGCGACGACGGATTGCTCGCGCTGAACGATGCCGTGGGCAAGCACCTTCCCGGGATCGCGTTCGGTGATCTCACGCTGCGGCACCTGCTCTCGCACTCGGGCGGCATGAACGCCGAACCCGAGGGCGACTGGTGGGAGCGCAACCCGGGCGTTTCGTTCGACACGTTGACCGCGACGATGGACGAGTCCCAGGCGGCGGGCCGTCCCGATCGCCGCTACCACTACTCGAACCTCGGCTACGCCCTGCTCGGCGAGATCGCCTCCCGGCTGCGCGGTGCGTCGTGGATGGAGCTGGTCACCGAGCGGATCCTGAACCCGCTCGAGATGCGCCGTACGTCGTACTTCCCGCTGGCGCCTGCCGCCCAGGGGTTCTCGGTGCATCCCTTCAGCGGGCGGCTCTCGGAGGAACCCGCTCACGACGCGGGTGCGATGGCCCCGGCGGGTCAGCTCTGGAGCACGATCGAGGATCTCGCCCGGTATGCGGAGTTCTGGATCGACCCGGGGTACGAAGTACTCAGCCGCGACACCATCGAGGAGATGGCGTCGCCTACCGCCTCGGATCCCCGCGAGGGCCTCGCCGCGTCGTACGGGCTGGGTCTTCGGCTGCACGCGGACGACCCGAACCTCTTCATCGGCCATACCGGGTCGATGCCCGGGTTCATGGCCGGGCTGTTCGTGGACCGGGTCCGCCGGATCGGCGCTGTCACCCTCGGGAACGGCACGTTCGGGCGTTGTGCCTCGGTGCCGCTGGATCTGCTGCGCATCGTCGCGTCGTACGAGCCCGTGCTGCCGGCGGAATGGATCCCGGAGCCGGAGCTGTCGCAGGGCGAGGAGTTGCTGGGGCATTGGTACTGGGGGAACACCCCGGTGACCATGAGCGTGACCGCCGGCATCCTCCAACTCTCCGGCGCGCTGACCTCCCGCTTCTCGCCGCTCGGCCCCGACCTGTACCGCGGTCGCGACGGGTACTTCGCCGGCGAGAAGCTCCGCGTGGTCCGCGACGGCGACACCGTCAGCCACCTCAACCTCGCGACCTTCGTCCTCACCAGGACGCCGTACGGCGCCTAGGAAATGATCTCCACCAGCCGCAGGGATTCCGGCGGTCCCGACATGGACAGCTCAGCCACCTGGCCGATGCCCCTGACGTAGTACTTGTTGTCCAGCACGTCTGGCTCGAGGGCGGTGGTCTCGGCGGTCCGCAGCGCGTGCCGGAAGGTGCCGAACGGAACCGTGACGGATGCGTTGCGGCCGATGACCCAGAACACGTCCTCGGCGTGCCCCGGGGACCACTCCTGGCGGAACTTCCGGCCGATTTGTGGATGGGCCTGCATGAACACACCCGGCTGCGCGCCGTTCACGCCGGCATGGAACGACCCCTCCCTGCTGACGACCCGGCCGCGGCTGTCGAGCTCGGCGGTGTCCTCGCCGAAGTACCAGACGTTGCCGCAGCGGTCCTGGGCGTAGTAGTCGCTGGTGCGTTCTTGCAGCACGTTGTTCAGGTACAGGCGGTCCTCGACGACGCGGGTCCGGACACCGTCGACCATCCTGGTCCGCGAGGTCGTGACGACCAGGTTCAACGCCTTCCGGCCATCCTTGACACCGGTGGAGACCAGCGTCCGCCCGACCTGGAGCGGGAACCAGGCATTCGTCACGTTCGGGCTGAAGTCCTTCGGCCTGATCCGGGGGTGGTACTGGTTGCCCGGACCGAACACCGGCAACCGGCATCCCCACTCGACCTGTGCGGACGTGTCCGCCGCCGGCAACAAGCTCGCCACGACAGCCATCGCCGTCACCACCGCACCCTTCGCCATCCAGCCGAACATGATGAGCGATCCTTCCATCGGGGTTGTCACCGCTCACCCTGCGCCCGCCGTACTGAACCTGGCCTGAATGTGGTGTGCCGATGACCACAGTGGTGACAGACGGTGGGGCAGTTGACACTGAGCGGAGCCGAGCAGGTAAGTTAGGTCTGCCTTAGTAAGGCTTGCCTTACTCAACAACTTTCCCAGGAGAACTGGATGCCGCTGCCGGCGCGTCTTGTTGCGCTTAGCCCTCTGCCTGCCGATGCCTCCCTCAGTCCCTTCGGCCGCGATCAGCGGCTCGTCGAGGAGGACTCCTGTCCGCGCTGGCCGTTGGCGTCGACGGTGGCGGATCGCGACCGTGGCCCGCTGCCGGCCGGGCTGCCGACCGCGGTGCTGCAGCGGACTACGGAGATACTCGGCGCGGCACGGGTGCCGTCCACCGGTATCGGCGAGTCCGCGGCGCTCGACCTGATCGCAACTCTGCTGGACGAGTACGGCATCGACCTGAGCCACCCGCACGCCGCCGCCCACCTGCAGCCGCCGGTCCTCCAGGTCGCGGTCGACGCCGACGCGCTGGCCTCTGCGAGCAACGCCTCGATGGACACCTACGACTCCGGCCCCGCCACGCTGGCGATCGAGCAGTGGGTCGTGCGGTCTTTGGCGAGGCTGGCCGGCTTCGGCTCCGTCGCCGACGGAGTACTGACGCCCGGCGGCTCGATCTCCAACCTGCTGGCCGTGCTGATCGCGCGGGACAGCGCCGCCGCCGCGGTCGGGATCGACGTACGGCGTCACGGGCTGCACGGGCTCCAGAAGCCGGTGGTGTTCTGTTCCGAGTTGGCCCACTTCTCCGTGCAGCGAGCGTGTGCCGCGCTCGGCCTGGGGGAGGACGCCGCCGTCACGATCGCCTCCGACGACGACTTCCGGATGCGCCTGGACGTGCTCGCCGACGAGCTCGCCAAGCCCGGCCGTACTCCGATCGCCGTGGTGGCCACTGCCGGTACGACGGACTACGGCTCGATCGACCCGATCGAGGGGATCGCGGCGCTCGCGCGGCAGTACGGCGCCTGGGTGCACGTGGACGCGGCGTACGGGTTCGGCGCCCTGTTCTCCGACCGGCTGGCTCCGTTGGTCGTCGAGTTGCCGTGCGCGGACTCGGTGACGCTGGACCTGCACAAGATCGGCTGGCAGCCGGCCGCCACCAGCATGCTGCTGGTCGCCGACCGGAACCGGTTCGCCTCCTTCGGGCGGTCGGTGGACTACCTGAACCCCGCCGACGACATCGACTCCGGACTGGACGGGCTGCTCGGCCGCAGCCTGCAGACGACCCGTCGGCCGGACGCGGTGAAAGTCGCCACCACGCTGACCGCATACGGCCGGGCCGGACTGGGCCAGATGCTCGACACCTGTCACGAGCTTGCACACGCCGCCGCTGCCCGGGTCGTTGCCGACAGCAACCTCGAGTTGCTGGCGCCGGTGACCCTGACCACGGTGCTGTTCCGGGTCGCGGGGCGGGAGCCGGCGGCGGCCGAGCTGACCGATGACTGGCTCGACGCTGTCCAGGGTGAGGTCCGGCGCCGGTTGCTGACGTCGGGACGGGTGCTGATCGGCCGGACGAAGGTGCCGGCCCGCGGCGGCCGTCCGGCGGCGGTCGCGTTGAAGTTGACGCTGCTGAACCCGAATGCCACCGCGACGGACATCGAGGAACTGCTCGACCAGGTCGTGGCCACCGGTCACGACGTCCTGTCGGACCGGACGGCAAGCGGAGAAGGAGCGGCGTGACTTCACCAGGCTCAACGGCTGGACCTACCTCAGTGGCTGTCGAGGCACATCTGAACGCGATCCTAAGGTGCTACACCCGGGAGACCTCTGTGCCGGTCTCCGCCGGCCAGTTGTCCCTGACGGCCGGCGGCTCGACGGTGACGGCCGTCGTTCAGCACGCCTCGCGAACCGGTCTGCACTTGTTCACCGACGTACTGGTGGATGGAGTTGCGCCGGCGCCGGAGGAGTTGGTCCGGTTGCTGTCGGCCGATGCCGATCCGGCCGAGATCGAGGATCTCGTGGCCCGTACCGCGGAGTCGGTGCGGAACGTCGAGCTGTTCGTCGGCGACCAGGGTGAGCGAGGCCCTGGCCGCTTTCTCGAGGCCGAGCAGGCGTTGCTGTTCGGCCACCTGAACCACCCGGCTCCGAAGAGCCGGGACGGATTGAGCGGTGCCGAGCTCACGGCGTACTCGCCGGAGCTGGGAGGCCGTTTCGCGGTGCACTGGTTCGAGGTGGACGCTGAACTGGTCTCCTCGGACCAGGTGGCCGGCGCGCCATCACTGCAGGGACTGGACGCCCTGCAGCTGATGGCCGCGCTGGCCGGCATCACGCCCACTCCCGGGCGCGTGCTGATCCCCGCGCATCCGTGGCAGGCGGCGGACGTGGTCAAGCGGCCACGGGTCGCCGCACTGATCGCCGAGCGCCGGATGAAGCCGCTGGGGCCGCTCGGAGCCCGGTGGTACCCGACGTCGAGCCTGCGGACCGTCTACCACCCGGACCTGCCGGTGATGCTGAAGCTGTCGCTAGGGCTGCGCATCACGAACTCCCGGCGCGAGTCGACCCCGACGGAGCTCCGCCGCGGCCTGGAGATCAACCGGCTGCTCGATGCGGCGTACAACGCCGATACTGCGACCGCCCATCCGCGGTTCTCCATCGTGCGGGACCCGGCGTGGGTCGCGCTCGACGAGGGCGGGCCGACATCGACCGGGCTTGATGTGGCGGTCCGGGAGGTACCTGCCGGCGTCGACAGCTATGCGTGCCTCGCCGGGCTGGTAGCACCGCGGCCGGGCCAGCTCAGCCGGCTTGGCGCGGCCGTGGCAGGGCATGGCGAAGGTGGCGCGGCCGCGTGGGTAGCGGAGTACATAGACCAGGTGCTGGTTCCGATGCTCCACCTGTACGCCGAAACGGGGATCGGGCTGGAGGCGCATCAGCAGAACACGCTGGTCCGGCTCGACGACGACGGGCGGGTTGCTGGGGGTGCCTACCGGGACAACCAGGGGTACTACCTCGCATCGTCGTACCTGCGGGGTCTGCTGGCTGTCACAGGGCTAAGGGGCTCCACGCTGGCTGTGGTCGAGGACGCGATCGTCGACGACCGGCTGACGTACTACCTGCTCCATAACCAGGCTCTGGCGGTCGTCGGGTGTCTGGCGATGGACGGGCTCGCTGATGAGGGCACGCTGCTCTCTGTGGTCCGCGACCGGCTGTCGGAGGCGCTGCCGTCGCTGAAGGCGGCCGGGCCGGACGGGGATCGCCTGGCGCAGCGCTGGCTGTCCGCGGACCGGCTGCCCTGCAAGGCGAACATGATGACCCGGCTACGCGGGATCGACGAGGTGGTGGCGCCGCTGGACGCCCAGTCGGTCTATTTGGAGGTCCCGAACCCGCTCCAATTAGGTGCGCTGTGAGGTGCGAGGTCTCGGCAGTGTCGAATTCCTTGCCCACCCCACCACGGTCGTTGCACCTGGACGACGGCTTCGACCTTCGCCCGGCCATGCCTGCGGACGCGCCCGCTATCGCTGTGTGGATGAGGCAGCCGCACATCTGGCGGTGGTGGCAGCAAGACTGGGCGGTCGAGCGCTGGGTCGAGGTGCTCGAGGAGCAGGCCGCGGGCGAGCACTCGATCCCCTGCATGACCGCGCTCGACGGTGAGGATCTCGCGTACGTCGAGCTCTACCGGGTGCGGCACGACCGCCTCGCGGAGTACTACGCGTGCGAGGAGCACGACTGGGGCGTCCACATCGCCATCGGCGACACCACCCGGGTCGGCCGGGGGATCGGGCGCAGGTTGCTCCGGTCGCTCGCCGACGCGCTGCTGCGGGCCGATCCCCGCTGCGACCGGGTGGTCGCCGAACCGGACGTCGGCAACACCCCGTCGGTCCGCGCGTTCGCCGCGGCCGGCTTCGAACCCCAAGGGGAGCTACAGCTGCCCGAGAAAACCGCACTACTGATGGTCCGGACCCGGACTGTGGAGGCTGAGAGATGACTACCGTCCCTTACGACGTGATCGCGATCGGCTGTGGCCCGTTCAACCTGGGACTGGCCGCGCTGGCCGACAGCCTGGACGACGTGAACCTGGCGGTGCTGGACAGCCGGCCCGAGTTCACCTGGCATCGCGGGCTGATGTTCGACGACGCGATGCTGCAGGTTTCGTTCCTGGCGGACCTGGTCAGCCTGGTGGAGCCGGCGCATCCGCTGTCCTTCCTGTCGTACCTGCGGGACAACGACCGGCTGTACCAGTTCTACGTGCGGGAGAAGTTCCACCCGACCCGCCGCGAGTACGAGGCCTATCTGCGGTGGTGCGCGACGCAACTGGACTCCCTGCACTTCGGGCATCACGTGGCTGACGTGGTGTGGGACGGGGAGTTCTTCGTGCTGTCCGTCGAGCGTGGCGACCGGGTTGTGTCGTTGAAGGCCCGCCACTTGGTGCTCGGGGTCGGCACTGAGCCCGCGGTACCGGCTGCGCTGGCTGGGCTGCCTCCGGAGCGGTTCCTGCACTCCGCTGACTACCTGTTCCGGCGGGAGGATCTGCTGCGGGCCGGACGAGTCACTGTGGTCGGATCGGGCCAGTCCGGGGCCGAGTGCGCACTGGACTTGTTGAGGGCCAACGCCGCCGGTGGACCCGCCGTGAGCTGGTTGACCCGTACTCAGTCGTTCGCGCCGCTGGACTACTCCAAGTTGGTGCTGGAGATGACGACCCCGTCGTACGTCGACTACTTCCACGCACTGGAGGAGCCGGCGCGTGACCGGCTGGTCAAGGAGCAGTGGCGGCACTATAAGGGCATCTCCTCGGACACGCTGGAGGAGATCCACGACGTGCTCTACCAGCGCGACCTCAACGCCTCGCCGATGGCCTCGGTCGACCTGCAGTGCGCTGTCGCCGTGGAGGCTGCTGTAGCCCGTGCAGACGGCATCGAGCTGACCCTGCGCCATACGGACAGCGGTCGCACTTTCGAGCACCTCTGCGACGCCGTAGTAGCCGCCACTGGATACAGCAACCGCCCGCTGCCCTTCCTGAAGTCGGTAGACCCGCTTGTACGCCGAGACGCCGCCGGGCGCTGGGTGATCAACAGGGACCACAGTGTCGGCGTCTCCGACGATGCACTGGGCGGCCGGCTCTTCGTGGCGAACGCGGACCTGCACAGCCACGGCGTAGCGGCCCCCGACCTCGGTATCGGGGCGATCCGCAACGCGACGATCCTCAACGCCGTCGCCGGGCGGGAGATCTTCCGGCTGCCCAAGTCCACCGCCTTTACCAGCTTCTCCCTCCCCCGATGAGCTGGACCCGTTGCTCCTCGGAGCTGCTTGCCAAGCTGATCTCGCAGCTCTGCACCGAGGACCTGCTACATCCTGTCGACGGTGTTCTGGAGCTCGGTGCTGCGACCTACACCTTCTCGTCCATCCGTGGCGCCTTCGGCAGCTGGCGAGTCGACCCAGCCTCGGTACGCCGTACCGCTGCGGGCATCCTCGGCAACGACGAGAGCGAGGTGGCCACGGACCCGGTGCAGTTCTTGGTGGACGCGACCGGCGTATTGGGGCTGTCTGGTCAGACGGTGGCGGGCTATGTCGCCGAACTGTCGAGCACGCTGGCTGCCGACGTGCGGATGGCCTCGAGAGCTCTGCCGAATGCGGAGCTGCTCAAGCTTCACCACAGCGAGCTTGAAGGTCACCTGACTGGTCATCCGTTGCTGGTGGCCAACAAGGGGCGCCTGGGGTTCTCGGCGGCTGACAGCCTGCGCTACACCCCGGAGGCCCGGACGCCGCTTCGCCTTGTCTGGTTGGCCGTACGCCGCGGCCTCGCCGAGTTCCGCGGTACGCCGGACCTGTCGGAGCACGCGGTCGTCGGTCGCGAACTGGCTGCTGCTTTTGAGGACTTCCGGAGCCGGTTGGTCGATCCCGACTCGTATGTCTGGTTGCCGTGTCACCCGTGGCAGCTCGACCATGTAGTGGGGACGCAGTGGGCTCGTGAGCTGGCCACTGGGGAGATCGTGGTGCTGGGGGAGGGGCCGGACGACTACCTGCCGACGCAGTCGATCCGGACGATGGTGAACGTCTCGCAGCCGCTGCGGTACCAGGTGAAGCTGCCACTGAAGATCCTGAACACCTCCGTCTATCGCGGCATCCCCGAACACTGCACTCTGGCCGCACCGATGGTCACCCAGTGGCTGCGCGGCCTCTGGTACCGCGACGAGGTATTCGGCCGGCTCGGCACGGAACTCCTGGGCGAGGTCGCCTCCGTGACCGTGCGATATCCCCAGCTGTCCTCAGCGCCCGGAATCCCTTACCAGTGGACCGAAACCCTCGGCTGCATCTGGCGAGACCCCCTGGACCCGCGGCTCCGACCCGGTGAGTCGGCCTCGCCCCTGGCCGCAGTACTGCACCGCGACAACGCCGGCGAACCCCTGGTCGCAGCCATGATCGCCCGCACAGGTGTAGACGCCTCCGTCTGGATCGGCGACCTCCTAGCCACACTCCTGCGTCCCCTGCTCCACCTCATGCACCACTACGGCATCACCGTGAACCCCCACGGCGAAAACGTGGCCATCATCTGCGGCCCCTCGGGCCTCCCCGCACGCCTAGTTGTCCAAGACCTCGTCGACGACATCAATGTCTCCACCACCCCCATAGAAGCCCGCGGCATAGAGCCGGACTCCCACACCCGAGTCCTCCCCCGAAAACCCTGGCACATCCTCCACCAATACCTGGTCGTCGCCCTCCTGCTCGGCGTCTTGAACCCCCTCGCCGACACCTTGTCCGATTCAGGGTTAGTTGCTCCTGACAAACTCTGGGCCATGGTCCGTGGCGAGATAGAGCTCTACGCCGACACCAACCCCCAATACGCCGACCGCCTGGCCGCCACCGGCCTCCTCGACGAAACCTTTGCCCGTTACCCGCTGAACGGCTACAGGCTGACCCTCGGGTATGCCGATCTCAGCATCCGGCCACCGATCCCGGTTACAGGCCGGATGCCAAACCCACTCCATTTCGTCGCCGGATCTCCTCGCGTCCGTAACTGACACTTGGTCGCTTTCGTAACCGTTATCCCTTAGTGTCGTTACTCACAGTGCGACAAGGGCGCCTCGGGTAAGCCCTCGGCTCCAACTCGATTCAACCTCTGGACTGCCAGGTGCGGACGGGAGTAGCGTGCCCGCTTTCGGGGATGTGTTTCTCAGGGGCGGGATCCGATGCCGAAGGCAATGGGTGGCGCCTGCCCTTGATCCGTGTGCCAGCTATCGCATCTCACCGGGAGAACCGTTGTCGGTAACCGAAACCTCCGCGCCTGCCGACATCGAGACCACGCTGCGCGAGAAGATCCTGGCCATGCCGTCGTCCACGCTGGACGAGTATCGAGAGCGGCTGGAGACGAAGGGCTGGTCGCCCGACACGATGCACCGCGATTTCCGCGCGCAGTGTCCGGTGGACGCGGCCCCGTCCCATGGTCAATGTGGTGTCAGTTCGTTCTGGCTGATCGAGAAACTGCAGGTAGATCACGGTCTTGAGGCCGCTTACTGCTACGGAGATGTTCTCTCGGCCGAGGACCGATCGCCGATCGTAGCCCGGCATTGCTGGGTCGAGGTCGGGGGCGCCGACGACCCGGATCGGGTGATCGTCGACGTGACCTGGGACCAGGTGCGAGGGCTGAACCGTGCCTCCGTGCTCCGGGAGCCGCACGCCGACCTGATGACCCACGAGTCGATCGACTATGCGGCGCGCATCCGTCTGTCCCGGGATGAGTTGAGCACCGATCCGAGCTTTTGGGATCGCTTCATCCTCCTGAAGGAAGCTCTTCGCGAAGACGTCTCTGATCTGTCCACCTAAGCGTAAGAACCTGCGCTTGCCCGCCGAGTGTTCGGCCGCGGGGCAGACAGGAGCCATCGAGCTTGAACCCCAGCATCACGCCTGTCGGCCATGTCCAAGACATGCCGAAGGCGCCGTCTCAGCTATCCCTCGAAGAGTGCCGCAGGTCTGATTCGCACTTCGTCGCCATGGTGGCCGAGGTGGCGGTCAGACATGACGTCGAGCCGCGCGCGCTCGCGGTTCGGACGTTGCTGCAGTTGCCCCGCGTGGCCAAGTTCAACGGTCAGATCAATCGAAGACTGGTCGAGACCGAGTTGCGACGCTCGGCCGAGGGACTTCGCATCGACCAGAGGGCGATCCGGGAACTGATCCCGACGGACAAGTTCGCCCTGAGGGATCTGCGATTCGTTGAGCTCGAGGCGCCGGTTGCCGAGGCGATCTTCAGCCGGCTGCACTACCTACGCAACGCGAGGTCGGGCTCGCTGAACTATGCGCTCGTCGATCCGATCCACGGACTGCCGGTGACCATGTGCAGCGTTTCACCACTCGAGTGGAAGCGGGTCGCGCGTCAGGTCGAGACACAGTTCGGCGTCCCACAGGCCAATGTCTGGGACGTCTCCAGGGTGTACTCCTTCGACGTAGCGCCTCCCAACGCGATCTCTTCTCTGCTGGCCAAGGTACGTACGGCCATCCGGCAACTGGATGCCCAGGTCGACCTGCTGAGCACCGCCGTCGACCCGAATCTCGGCTTTCACGGCTCCAGCTACCGGGCGGCGAACTGGCAACTCTGGATGTCGATCCAGGCGCGGCCTTACCTGTATGTGGACCGCGTCTACGCGAGCCCAAGACAGTTGCTTCAGCGATTCGAAACCGCCAACCTCGCCGAGTTGGCGGCCCGTCATGGTGCGGTGGTCGAACAGAGCCGCGCCCGGCTCCTGGATTCGCTGATCTTCTGCTGCCGGGTCCGCCGAGAGACCGAGCAGGTGGCACCGGACGATCAGCGCAGGCTTCGCCGCTGAGCCGCCGTCTGCGGATCGACGCGAAAGGCTGAGCGCTCGAGCAAGGTCTCCACCCGGCGGCGGTCAGGCAGCGAGTTCGACAGAGGGAAGTCGGCGACCGTGCAGGACATAGCGGCGGTCGCCCAGAGAGCGACGTTGCCGTTGAAAGCGCGGTCGTTGTCGATGAGCGCTGTGGCGAGTGCGGCGCAGAAGGCGTCCCGGGCAGCCGAGGACTCCTTGTAGATCGCCGGGAACGCGGGCACGCTGATGGTGTCGTGGGCAGTCTCTGAGTAGATCGTGCATCCTCCGCCGACCACCAGACACAAGGTCTCGACTCCGTTGGACAGCAGATGTCTTGCGACAGGGTCCGGGTCGAAGTTCCGCAGACGTGGCGGCGCGTAAGGCCCTAGTTCCCACGCGTGGGCCACCAGATAGTTGATCCGTGCCAGCGAGGACGGCGAGATACCTGTCCCGGGATAGGGCTGACCAGGCGTGACGATCGTGATCGGCGCTGACTTGGGATCATCGCGGGCGAGGGTGAGCGTTCGCTCCGCGATCTCCCGCGGTACCTCGAAGGTGAGCAGGATCGCGTCACAGGCGGTCAGGACCGGCGCGAGCGCCTCCAGGTCCCTGGCATCGAGCGACACCTGCGAGTCGTTGCGCCAGTTCGCCGCGATGCTGTCGCCCAGTTCCATCTCGAAGACGCCCGTGAAGGGTGTCCGCGCGCCGGCCACCACCTTGATCAAAGACGTGTCAACGCCTTCGCGACAAAGGTGCTCAAGGATTTCGTGGCCGAACCTGTCGTCGGCCACTGCCGCGACGAGGGACACTTCCAGCCCGAGGCGGGCGGCTGCAACCGCCTGGGTGAGTCCCTTGCCGCCTGGTGACAGCTCGAAGCCGTGAGCCTCGCTGGAGGTCTCGGGAGCAGGCAAGGCCCTGGTGCGAAAGGTGGCGTCCATGACGGCGCCGCCTACCACGATCAGTTTGCCTGGGGCCTTCGAGGACGCACACTCTGCCGGTCGCGACTCATCCCGAGACACAGCAGCAGTCCGGGAACCGACCGAATACACCTCACGGCGAATCAGTTGCTGTGCGAGCTCTCGTAGCGCTGCGCTTTCCAGACCGCTCGGCAGGCCGCGAGTGGTTGGGCGAGGATCCGCGACCGCGGCCAACGCGCGGTGCAGCAGGTCCCAGTTGGCGACCAGCGCCCTGCGCCGGATCGTCAATGACCTTGCGGACAGATCCTGGATCAAATCGGCGGACACACCTGCCGCCGCATACGTCGGCGAGCACACGCCAAGCGCGAGGATCGCGTCCGCTACGAGTTGCCGGCTGCCACTCATCTCGTCACGGATGCACTCGGTCACGACCGTGATCGCCGCAGCAGGGCCTCCTGACCGGTCGATGCTCGCACGCCGTTTCGTCGCTGACAGCCCGAGCAGTCGCGCCCCTTCCTCGCTCTGATCTCCCTGTAACCGGGCGAGGGTGAGGCCTTCGCGCCGGCGGAACTTCTCCAGTGCCTGCGTCAACGCTGGCAGGTCGGGTGAATCGGCTCCGTTGCGATTGGTCATTGCTCCTCGTTCTCGCGATGTCAGGGGATCCGGGGGCGGGTCTCGGTATGGACGAAGCGGTTGAGGCGGGGAGTCGGACGTCCGCCGATGGGCTTGTCGTGGCGGACGTCCGACTGTGCCGGTCCGACGATCAGGTCGGGATGTTGCTGGCGACGCTGTAGAGGCCGAAGCAGAAGACGGTGACGAGGGCAAGAAGCATCAGGATGAGGATCTGCTTCCAAAACGAGATCATCAAGACAGCTGCGGTCACCATCAGAATCAGCACCAGTGCGTCATTGGCGGCCATGGGGATCCCCTCGCTTCCATTGCTCACATCAGAAGATTCCTTGCTTTCTGGACGATGTGCGTTAGATTGTTCTCTGGCCATCGCCTTGCTGTGTTGTTGATCTCAGTGAACAGCACGGCAATTGGGTGTCAATGAGGTTTTTTGGTCGCCGCGCGGTGCCGTAGCCCCTGCCATTCCACTGGGCGGATCAGTCGGGAATCCGGTTGCCAGCCAATTGCGCTGCCAATTGGCACGTCCGGCTGCCAATTGGCGGGGTTAGTGCGGGCTCCGAGTCAGCGTGCCTTCTTGGTCAGTCTGAGCTTGCGCTCGATGCGGTCGCGGTCCGGCATGGAGGTGGAGCGTGAGTAGTCCTCGGCGGCGCAGGCCATCGCAGCGGTGACCCATCTGGCAACGGCCGGCGTGAAAGACTTGCCCTCGGCCAGTTTGGCAGCGAGGGCTGCGCAGAACGCGTCGCGCGTGGTCGACGACTCCTTGAAGTGTGAGGTGAGCGTCGGCAGCCGTTTCGGCTCCGCGGTCTGGGAATAGACGGTGCCGCCGCCGTTGCCGAGGAGGCAGACGTGCTTCACACCGCGATGAAGCAGATTCTCACTCACTCGGTCGGGATCGAAGCGCTCGTCCGTCGACGGAGTGAGCTTCTCCAGTTCCCAGGTGTGCGCCACCAAGTAGTCGATCTGGGCCAGAGCCTGCCTGGCTAGTCCTCCATCCGGATAAGGCTGTCCCGGGGTGACGATGACGGCCGGCCCGGTGCGCCGTCCGGTCCGGGTCAGATCCAGCGTCCGCTCCAAGGTCTCCCGAGGAGTCTCGAAACTCGCCAGCAGAATGTCGCACTCACCGATCTGGCGCGAGCGGTCGTCGACATCCCGGACGGTGAGGTTGATCTGCTGCTCGTTGCGCCAGTATGCCGCGATACTGTCGCCCAGCGGCAGTTCGAAGACCCCCGTGACCGGAGTGCGGGCATTGGGGACCATTTTCAACAGGCTCGTGTCGACGTTGTGGGATCGCAGGTGCTGAACGATCTCCTGCCCGAACTGATCGTCCGCGACGGCCGCCACCAACGCGACGTCGAGCCCGAGTCGGGCCGCGGCCACCGCCTGGCTGAGACCCTTGCCTCCCGGCGCCAGCAAGAACTCCTGTGCCGGAGTGGATGTCTCGTACTGAGGGATGAGCCTGGTGCGGAAGATCGCGTCGATCACGGCTGCTCCGACCGCTATCACGCGGCCGCCAGGGGGTATCGATGGGTCGTTCGCAGCCGCGGCGGTCGTTTCTGCCCCGGGAACCGTTTCCGGAACGCTCGAGGCGGTTTCGAGGGCTATCAGCCGGCGAGCAAGGTCTCGCAGTACCTCTGGCTCGACGGATCCTCGAAGGGTGCGGTCGCTTGGCGGGTCGGTGGCTGGCGCGCCGAGCGCCAGATGCAGCCGGCGCCAATGAGTCAGCAACGAGGCCCGGCGCTTGCCGAGCGCGTCTGACCGCAAGGAATAGAGAATCCTTTCGTCGAGGTGATCCTGTAGGTACTGGTCTCTCAGGACACCTAGACCCAACACGGCATCGGCAACGATCCGGTGCGTCATATCGGGCATTTCCGCGACACAAAGGGAGATGATCTGCAACGCGGCATCGGCCGGATCGATGCTCTGCAAAACGGCTGTTTGTTGAATCGCGCCGATCCGGAGCAGCGGGCCGGCCTCTTCGCCTGGGCGCCGCAGCCTGGCATGTGTGATTCCGTCGCGGGCGCGCATCTTCTCCAGCGCATGCATCACGACGACAGCATCGGATGAATCCCATTCGTCGCGGTTGGCCATTCGCCCCCCGGTGCGCGTTCGCTGTAGAGACCATTATGCGGGAGAACTGAGTGCTGTGACAGGTTTCGGAGTGGCGTACTCCGATGGTCGGCGCTCTGGGTCAGTGGAGGGCGGTGATCCAGCGGGCGGCTTGTTTGGCGTTTTGGAGGCGGCGTTCGTAGGTGGCGCCTACGGTCAGGAGGATTAGGCCGGCGGTGGCGAGGGTGATCCAGCGGGGGATCAGGGGGGCTACCTCCAGGAGTTGCCAGAGGGCGATTTTCAGGAGGACTGCCGCGCCGATGATGAAGGGGGATTGGAGGGTGTAGCGGACGCCGATCAGGATGATCGTGACTGCGGTGGCTACTACGAAGGTGGTGCGGAGGTAGTCCTCGTTGCTGTTGGCAACTAAGGCGGAGGGGACCAGGCCGAGGAGGAGGCCGGGACCTAGGTAGACCCAGCTGGGTTGGTCGCGCCAGCCTAGGAGACCGATGGCCAGGAGGATGAGGGCCGGGGGGACGGTGTACCACTCGATGGTGGTGGAGGCGGCGCCGAGGACGAACGCGGTGTTCGCGAGGATCAGGAGCAGGGCGGCGAGCAGTAGAGCGTTGCGACGGGCTGGGCGCATGCCGTAGGCGACCAAGGGGGCCGCGGCGATGGTGAGGACGATGCCCGTGCCCGTGGTGGGGAACTCCAGCAGCATGAGGAGCTCTGCGAGGGTGACGGCTGAGGCGGCCGGGCCGAGGAGGGCGCGCTCCAGTGGTCGGCCGACGTGCAGGCAGGCGAGGGCGATGGTGAAGCCGCCGACTACTGCGAGGGTGATCGCACTCGTCCAGGTGCTGATGAGGCCGTCGGCCAGGACCAGCAGGATCGCCAGTTGGGTCGCGAGGCTTGCGGTGATGGCTGCGGTCGGGGCGGGCAGCCGCTTGCGCCAGACAGCGAGTAGTGACAGGGCGGCGGTGATGGCGGAGATCAGACCCAGTTGCCGAAGGTCTTCGAGGGCCAGGCAGGTTAGAAGGTTGACTGAGGCAACAACCAGCGTGGCGGTCTCCAGTACAGGCGTGAGAACGCCGGTACGTCGGGGTCGCAGGAGTGCGGCGATTGCCAGCAGTGTCGCGGCGCCGGTGGTCAGCCAACGACCGGCGGCGGGAAGCTGAGGCAAGCAGGTGGCGACGGTGAACGCGGCGGCCGCGACGCAGAGGCACTCGCCGAAGGCGGGCGGGAGCGAAAGGGGGAGCGTGACCTTGCGGAGCAGGCCGACTCCGGTCAGGGCGGCGAAACAGACCACTCCAGTCGTGGCGAGCACCGGAGAGAGCGCTGTCGTGGATCCGCCGATGATGTCGTCGAAGGAGGGACGGTCGCTGGGGGAGTGGATCGCGATCAGGCTGAGGAGGACCCGGACCGAGCCGATGCCGAGCAGGGCGGAGTAGACGAGACCCGCGCAGATCGAGCCGGTGATCCGGATGACGCGGGTTCCCTTGGCTGACCAGAGCACCGTGATCACGACCTGTGCGAGCAGGCCGAGCAGGTACGGAGCGAGGTCGACGCGGTCGGCCAGGATCAGCGGCAGCGGGAGTTGACCGACGATCACGGCGGCGACACCGAACGTGATCACCTTGGGTGCGAACCGTGACATCAGGAGGTTGATTGCGGCAACCACCGCGGCGGCGAGACCGGCGTACGTGAGGCCGTCGATCGCGCTGGGCGGGATCAGGCCGAGTTCGCGGACGCCGTACAGGTCGACGGTGAGGAGGCCGCACCCGAGGATGGCGAAGGCTTCGGCGGTGCCGTTGAGCCGGCGGCGGCTGGCGGGAACGGCGCCGGCCAAGGCGATCGCGGCGAGGGTGGCGATGATCGACGCCTGGACCGCGACAGGGAGGCTGTCCCAGGTCACGGCCAGGAAGGTGACGCCGGCGGCCAGCAGGAGGAGTACGCCGAGGCTCAGAAGCGTTGCTTGCGGGCTCAACCGGTGTCGTGGTCTGCGCGGCTTCGGAGGTTCAGGCGGTAAGCGACGAGCCTGGGGCAGCGAAGGCATAGGCAGCATCGGGGCCTGCGGGTCTGGCTGTACTCCGCGAGGGGGCGGCGCGGAATAGGCGGCGGGTGCCACAGGGTGCAACGGCGGAGCAGTGGATCCCGGCGATGCCAAAGGAGGAGCCGGGCTTGGTGGCGGAGGGTAAGCAGTGGGCACCGTCACCGGACGCGGGGTCGCGACCGGACCCGGGCGTACGAGCGGATGCGGCGCGACCGGAGGTGGGGCAGGTGAAGCCTGCAGAGGAGGTGAAGGGGATGGTGTGGCGTCGAGGTCGACGGCGAGATGGAGCAGGGTCTGGCAGGCGGGGCAACGGAAGGTGGGTGAGTCGGCGTTCATCCTTCGTCCTCCTCAGGGTCCCTTTCACTATCGAAGGAGGAACGAGCTGCCGCCTGAGTACGTCTACTCAAATCGTCGCGTAGGCTGCTGCGGGTCTGCCGGTCGTCCAGACCGGCGAGGCGAACACGGGGAGCAGGATGAAGACTGGATACGTCGAGCTCGCAAGGGCTCAGCAAGAGCGATGGCAGACGGCCTACGAGCAGAATCCGAGCCTGCACGGGCCGGAACCCTCGACAGCGGCCCGCTGGACCGCCGAGCTGTTCGGTGCCGCAGGCATCGATGACGTGCTGGAACTCGGCGCCGGCCAGGGGCGAGATGCGCTCTACCTTGCCCGGCAGGGATTCAGCGTGCACGCCACGGATTTCAGCGAGGCGGCCCTGCACCAGCTCCGCCTGGACGCGCAGCGTGACGGCCTGGACGACCGGGTGACGGCGGCGCTGCACGACGTCCGGGATCCATTGCCCCCCGCGGACGCTACTGTCGGCGCGGTGTACGCGAATGTCCTGCTGAACATGGCCTTCTCCCGGGCGGAGCTGCGTTCGCTGGTGAACGAGATCCGCCGGGTACTGCGGCCGGGTGGGCTGTTCGTGTACACAGTCTGGTCCACCGAGGACCGGGGTTACGGGAAATGCAGCGCTATCGGCGACGGGTTGTATGCGAAGGACGGCTTCGCCGGCCGGTTCTTCGATCTCGACCTGGTGCACGAACTCGCCGACCGCTGGGAACTGCGCGGCGCCGACGCCTACACCGAGGACCCGCATACAATGTGGCGAGTGACCCAGGCGAAACCGCACCCGGTGAGCTGAAGTCCGGTCCAGCTACGGCGTGCCGTGTTGCGGTGTGGTCACCAAAGCGAAAAGTTGCATTGACTCCTCCGTCCGGTTCCGACAGGCTCGGTCCGCGTCTCACCTTCGACCATCGGAGAAACACCAATGCAGTGGTACATGGACGTCATCAAGAAGTACGCCGAGTTCAGCGGTCGCGCTCGGCGCAAAGAGTTCTGGATGTTCGTGCTGATCAACGCGATCATCGGCATCATCCTGAGCATCATCGACAACATCATCGGGACGACCTACGGCGCGGCCAACCAGGGTGTGCTGAACTCGATCTACGGCCTGGCGGTGCTGATCCCGTCGATCGCTGTCGGCGTCCGGCGGATGCACGACACCGGTCGTAGCGGCTGGTGGCTGCTGATCAATCTGATCCCCTGTGTCGGGTGGATCATCTACATCGTCTTCGCCGCCCAGGAGGGCGTTGCCGGGGACAACCAGTACGGCCCGGACCCGAAGGCGGCCGAGCGCTTCGGCGGCCCGGGTGGGTACAACCCGCCGGAGCCGGGTTACCCGACCGTCTGATCCCGATGTCGGAACGTCCCGCGGACTTGGTGAGAGACGCCGGTCCGCGGGACGTTGCACGTCCAGCCAGGGTCAGTTGGCCTGGCTGACGCTGGACATGTTGAAGTCGGGCACCAGCAGCGGTGGCGTCGCCGTACGGGAGAACTCGTCGCCCCACTCGCGCGAGAAGGACGGCACGGTGGCCCCGGCCGCGGTGAAGCGGGCGAGCAGGTCGACCGGGCTCTCGTTGAAGCGGAAGTTGTTCACGGCGCCCGTCACCTCGCCGTTCTCCACCAGGTAGACCCCGTCGCGGGTCAGGCCGGTGAGCAGCAGCGTCTGCGGTTCCACCACGCGGATGTACCAGAGGCAGGTCACCAGCAGGCCGCGGTCGAGCCCGGCCACCAGGTCGTCCACAGAACCGGTCGCGCCGTCCACCGACAGCACGTAGTTGCCGATCGGCGGAGTCACCGCGGGCGCACCCGTGAGATCGGCCGTGAACCGGCTCTGCATCAGGTTCTCGAGCTTGCCGCCGCGGATCCAATCCGTCGCGCTCAGCGTGAGCCCGTTGTCGAAGACGCTCGACGATCCACCAGACGACCGCGCCACCGCGAACGGGAAGCTCTCCAGCCCTGCGAGGCGCGGGTCGGACCGGAGGCCGACCGGGTGCGGCGACAGCACGTCACCGATCCGGGTCCCGCCCGAAGGCTTCGAGAAGACGCTGCGCCCTTCATAGGCGTCGCGTCCTTCGAGCCGCCAATAGACGTACGTCGCGAGATCCGCCACGGCGGCGGGGGTGAGCACCGTGGGGTGCCGTCCGGCATCCACCGCAATGGTGCGAGTGGCCCAGCCGAGCCGCCGGGTGAGCTCCGCGTCGATCGCGAGCGGGTCGATGTCGCTGAAGTCGCGGGTGGCGGCTCCCACCCAGGCCGACTGGCTGAGGTCACCCGACTTGCCGGTGGCCGTCACGAATCCCCGAGGCAGGCTTTGACGCAACCGCAGGCCCGTCGACGACCCGACGTACAGGGTGATGACTTCGTGGTCGGCGAAGCCGTAGAGCCAGCGGTTCTCCTTGCCGGCCCGGGAGAGCGCTTCACCGAGTGCGGGGGCGAATTTCTCGTAGACATTGACCGAGGTCTCGTCGGGCTCCTCGTCCCAGCCGGGGCTGACGGTGCCGTCGACCAGCGGGCGGGCGTCCTCGGCCGGCCCGGCGGCGCGGGCGGCGGCGACCGCTGCCGAGACGAGGTCGCGCAACTCGGCCTCCGTGGCCGACGAGCGCCCGGCGACTCCGGCAGCGGTTCCCTCGCCCGCGCCGACCGTCGCGATCACGGTGACGCTCGAGCCGCGCATCGCGCCGTTCGTGGTGAGGGTGTTGTTGGCCCAGCGCAGGTTCGCGCTCGAGGTCTCGGCGACGAGGACCACGCAGCCGTCGGCCCCCTCGGCGGCGGCCAGGTCGAGGGCCCGCTCGATGGTGTCCTGCGGGGTGAGCTGAATGACGGTCGTCACCGGCCGGCCTCCTGCGTGGTGTTGAGAATGCGGACGCCGCGGAACAGCGCGGACGGGCAACCGTGGGTGACGGCGCCGGACTGGGCGGGCTGGGCTTTGCCGCAGTTGAGCGCGCCTCCGAGGACGTAGGTCTGCGGTCCGCCGACGGCCTCCATCGACCCCCAGAAGTCGGTCGTCGTCGCCTGATACGCGACGTCGCGCAGTTGCCCGTCGAGCTTGCCGTCGGTGATCTTGTAGAACCGCTGACCGGTGAACTGGAAGTTGTACCGCTGCATGTCGATCGACCAGGATTTGTCGCCGACGATGTAAATGCCGTTCTTCACCTTGGCGATCAATTCCTCGGTGGAGGGACCGTCTGGCACCGGCTGCAGGGACACATTCGCCATTCGCTGGATCGGGATGTGCCCGGCCGAGTCGGCGTACGCGCAGCCGTTGGAGCGGCTGGTGCCGAGCACGCCCTCGTTCACCTTCGCCATCCGGCGGTCCACCTGGTAGCCGACGAGGATGCCGTCCTTGACCAGGTCCCACTGCTGCCCGGCGACACCCTCGTCGTCGTACCCGACGGTCGAGAGGCCGTGCTCGGCGATGCGGTCGCCGGTGACGTGCATGACCGGCGAGCCGTACTTCAGGGTGTTGAGCTTGTCGAGGGTCGCGAAGCTGGTGCCGGCGTAGTTGGCCTCGTAACCGAGTGCGCGGTCGAGCTCGGTGGCGTGGCCGATCGACTCGTGGATGGTGAGCCAGAGGTTGGTCGGGTCGATCACCAGGTCGTAGGCGCCCGCCTCGACGCTCGGCGCGGCCATCTTCTCCGCGAGCCAGCCGGGGATCTGGGCGAGTTCCTCGTCCCAGTTCCAGCCGGTACCGGTCATGTACTCCCAGCCGCGGCCGGCCGGTGGGACGCAACTGGCCATCGAGTCGAAGCGGCCGGTCTCGGCGTCCACCGCGATCGCCTGGATATCAGGGCCGATCCGCACGCGCTGCTGCGTGGTGGAGGTGCCTTCGGAGTTCGCGTAGAACTTGCACTCGTTCACCGACGTGACGTGCGCCGTGACGTGTGAGACGCCCTCTGCCTGGAGCAGGCGGTTGCTGTAGTCGGTGAGCAGAGCGACCTTCTCGGCCCGCGGCAGACTGAGCGGGTCGATCTCGTACTCCGAGACCCAGGTGACGTCGTCGTACACGGGCTCGTCGGCGAGCTCGATCGGCTCCGAGTTGATCGGCCGCGAGACCTGCGCGAGGTGCACGGCCTGCTCGGCGATCCGGACGGCCTCGTCGGTCGACAGCGCGACCCCGGCGGCGAACCCCCAGGTGCCGTCGTGGATCACCCGGACGGCGAGACCGAGGTCCTCGTCGTCGCTGGCGCTCTCGAGTACGCCGTCGCGCAGCGAGATGGACTCCGACCGGATCCGCTCCAGCCGGAACTCGGCGAACGTGGCGCCGAGATCCTTCGCCCGTTGCAGCGCGGCGGAGGCCAGTTCGTGGCGGGGCAGGGCGAGGAATGACGCATCGACTTCGGGCACGTTGCCGACCTTATGACATCGGCCCAGCGGGTGAGCGACGAGATGGAACCGATCGGTGACCGGCGGTGTAGAGACAATGAGCGGATCGGACAGGAGGCGGAATCAGCGAGGTCGACGAACCGGCGATCCTGGCTCGGGTGCGTGGTGGGGACTCCACCGCGTACGGAGAGCTGGTGCTCCGTCATGCCCCGGTGGCGAAACGTACGGCGGTACTGCTCGGGGCTGGGTCCGAGGCGGACGACGTCGTGCAGGAGTCCTTCGTCAAGGCGTATCGCGCGCTCGGGAGTTTCCGCAGCGGCTCCGCCTTCCGTCCGTGGTTGTTGCGCATCGTCGCGAACGAGACGCGCAACCTGGTGCGGTCGCGGAGTCGCCGGTCGCGCCGGGAGGAGCTGTCCGTACTCCCGGAGTTCGTGCTGGACCCGGCTGACCACGCTCTGTCCACCGAGCGCCGCGACGAGCTGTTGGAAGCGCTGAAGGCTCTGCCCGAGCAGTACCGGCTGGTAGTGACGTGCCGCTACCTGCTGGACCTGGACGAGCAGGAGACGGCGACGGTGCTCGGCTGGCCGCGCGGCACGGTGAAGTCGCGGCTCCACCGCGCACTGGGACGCCTGCGGACCCAACTACCCGACAAGGAGGTGCAGCGATGACCGACGAGCAGCTGGCAGACGAACTCCGCGCGCTCGGGCGCACCGCCGCAGTACCTCCTGTTGCTGACGGGCTGGCCGCTGCTGTGCTGGAGCGGATTGCCGAGCCTCCTGTACGTCGTACGTTCGCTGAGGTGGTTCGGAGCCGGTGGCGGGCGCTGCTGGCTCTGCTGGCGGTTCTGCTCGCTGGGGCGCTCATTGCGCCGCCGGTGCGTGCTGCGGTGGCCGAGTGGCTCAACATCGGGGGAGTGCAGGCTCAGCCGGTCGGTACCGGGCCTACGAGTGCGCCGGAACCTCCTGTCGCTGCGGGTGAGTTGACCTTGCAGCAGGCGGCTGACCGGGCCGGCTTCGTGCCGATCGTTCCCAAGGCGCTGGGGACTCCGGCGATGGTCGATGCCTCGAAGGGGATGGTGGCGATGAGCTGGCAGACCGCTGACGGGGTGGTGCGGCTGGAGCAGTTCAAGGCGCAGCTGTCGCCGATGTACATCAAGAAGTACTACCAGGATCTCGAGTTCGTGCAGGTGGTGGACGGCTACTGGTTCAGCACGCCGCACGAGCTGGTGCTGGACGACGAAGCCGGGAACGAGGTCCGCGTGCGGGTGGCCGGGCCTACCTTGGTGTGGGTGTACGAGGGGCTGACCTTCCGGCTGGAGGGGTTGTCGGACAAGGCGCGGGCGACGGCGATCGCGGTGTCGGCTGTCAGGTAGCTGTTCTTCGTGTGGAACCCGTGGCGCGTCGGCGGTGTACCAGTGACAGTCGAATGAAGGAGACTGACATGCGCTCGTGGGTACGCCGTACCGTCCTGCTTGGCGTCGCCGTACTGGTGACGGCGGCTGTGGGAGTCGTGCCGGCCGACGCCGGCGGGCCGACGAGCGTGCTGCTGAGCGCGCCGGGCATCGGCAAGGTCGTTGCCACCGGCTACGAGGACCCGAAGTACAACGAGTTGCAGCAACTGCTGGACGTGGGAGTGCCCTCCAACGCGGAGACCGGCGGTGACGATCGATCGATCGGCGGCTTCATCCGGGCGACCTGGCTGATCCACGACATGTCGGTCTGGCGCCTCGACATCATCTACCCGGACGCGCCGGGCGGCCCGTGGATCGCGACCACCGAGGACAAGGGGATGTCGGGCCAGGGTCTGGACGCAAAGCCGGTCTGGCACCGCTCGGTCAACGGCGCCCGCCTGACCGAGGTCCTCGGCTCCCTCGGACTCCTGGACAAGGACCCCAATCACAACGGCTGGGGCGGCGGCCCCACCGGCCCTCCCCAGACCGACCCGTCCGGCCCGGTGGTGGTCGAGCAACCCGCCACCGTCGACCAGCCCGCTGCCGCCCCCGCCGGCACCGTCAAAGCCGAACAAGGAGCCCTCACCGGCTGGCGCTGGATCATCCCCGGCGTCCTCCTCGGCGCCGCAGCCGCCCTCCTAGCCACCCGCCTACTCCCCAAGCGCCGCCACTGGGAACTAATCGACGCCGAGTAACCCCCCGCCGCTCCTACGTCGCCCCCAACAGAACAGGCGCTCCGCCCCGACCTCCACCTATCGCCGGGGTGGGTGTCCACGTCGCTCCTGCGTCGCCACTCGTCACCCGCAGCCGCGGGTGTCCCCGGGTGCTCGCGATCATCCGTGTGCGGCTCCAACTACATCCATAGCTTCACCGAGGCGTGGATGGGCGGAGTCCTCGGCACGGGTCCGCTCGAGGCCCTTTCGGGCTGCCCGGTGGGGTGGGGCAGGGCGACTCCCTCGCTCCGATCACCCGCCCGCCACTCATCTCCACCTCACATCCGGATCGCCTCCGGCACCCGTGGGCTCGCACCCGCTACTGCTGCCCCGCTGTCTCGAGCCGCCTGCTGCGCCGTCCGTCCGCGTCGCCAGCGGCCTTCGCCTCCTTCCAGCCTTGTCCACCTCGCTTCCGCTTGTGCCTGACACATTCATAGGTCCTGCTCTGGCACTCATTCGTCCCATCACAGTCCCCGCCAGGTCCACAGCTCGCGTCGGGTTGTGGACAACTCGTCTGTATCCGGAGTGTCGGCACAATTCCGGCCAACCTTCGGAATCCCTTGTAAATAAGGGCCTTCCGGACCAGAAACTGTCCGAGCCGCCATCTAGGGTCTGGGGTATGGAGATTCTGGGTGAGCGGCCGGTGTGGTCGATGAGTGACAGCGAGCAGCTGGCGGCTCTCGACGCCCTGCAGGCTGAGATCTCCCGGTTGCAGACCTACCGTCTGCAGGTTCTGGCCGCCTACGACGCCTCTGGTCACGCCGCCACCCTCGGCGCCGGCGACACCGCCCGCCTCCTGGCGTTCCGGCACCGCCTCGACCCGGGCGTGATCAAGCGCGACCTGGCCCTGGCCAAGGCGCTGCGCAAGTACCCCGCCGTCACCAACGCCCTGCCAGCCACCGGCGTCGGGGACCCGGCAGACGCCAACGACGACGAGCCGGCCAGCGACCCGGGCGGCGACCCGGCCAGCGACCCGGGTGGCGAGCCGGGTGGTGAGCCGGGCGTGGAGGCCGGAGCCGATGCAGTGGTGTTGTCTCCGGCGCAGGCCGCGGCGATCGTGTCCGAACTGGAGAACGTGCCCAAGACCGTCGCGGTCGAGGACCTGGCCGTGGCCGAACAACAACTCGTCGCCCTAGGCCGCCATTTCTGTCCGTCGGAACTGCGCAAGGCGGCCCGCCGGGTCCGCGACCTGCTGGACGCCGACGGGCCGGCACCGGAAGAGGACAAGGCCCACGCCCGGGAGGAGTTGCGGCTGCGGCCCGCCGACCGGGGTGTCAAGTTCAGCGGCTACCTGGCCAACGAGAACGCCGAACTGTTCCAGTCCCTGATCCTGTCCGGTGCCAAGCCCCGTAAGACCGTCACCGGTGAACTGGACCCGCGCTCACCGGACAAGCGCCGCGCCGACGCCCTCACCGACGTCCTCAACGTCGCCTCCAACGCCATCACCACCGCCACCGCAGCTGGCCCAGCTGACACGGCTGACACGGCTGACACGGCCGGAGCATCCGACTCGGGCAGCGCGCCCGGGACCGCCGAGCTCCCGACCAGTCCCGGCGAGGCACCTGCCGCCGGGCGCGCCGCCGAGACCGGTACCGCCGGCCGAGGCACCGCCACGAGTCGTGCTGCGGCGGTGGCCGGGTACGGCCCGAAGGCACACGTCACGGTCACCATCGACCTGAAAGACCTGACCGACGCCGGTGCCCATGCGGTCGGGACGCTGGTGCACGGTGAAGGGTTGTCCGCGGGCGCGGTCCGGCGGTTGGCGTGCGAGGCGCAGATCATCCCGATCGTGCTCGGCGCGAACTCCGAGCCGCTCGACGTCGCCATGGCCCAGCGCTTCGTCAACCGCGCCATGCGCCGCGCCCTGAACGCCCGCGACAAGGGCTGCGTCGTGTGCAAGGCCCCGCCGATCTTCTGCGACGCCCACCACCTGATCTCCTGGATCGACAACGGCCCCACCGCCCTGACCAACCTGGTCCTGCTCTGCCGCCGCCACCACATCGACACCCACCACGGCCACTGGACCATCACCCTCCACCACGGCGGCACGGTCACCGTCGCCCGACCCGCCTGGGCCGAACCAAACCCCACCACCACCCGAACCCGCTACCGCACCCCCACCAGCAGCTACAGCGGAGCTGCGGCGTCGCCCGGCCCTGTCCGGAACCGCACCCACGACCCGGCATGCACCGGGACCGGGAACACCGCGGTGGCACAGTTCGACCCCTGGGCAGATCCCGACCCGCCCGACCCAAGCTCCAGCAACCACACCCCTCCACCCGACGACCCGCCCCCAGGTCAGCGGGCGCTGCAGCACGCCGGCAACCCGCCGGGAGCCGCCGTGGATGGCGCAGTCGCGCAGTTCGACCCGTGGACAGACACGGAACCGCCCAGGCTCCGCCAAACACACTCGTCCACCGAGGACCCGGCCCCAGGTCACAGGGCACTGCACCATGCCAACAACTCGGTACCGACCACGACCGATGACCGGGAGGGGCGCACTGCCGACGAGCGAGATCTCGGACGCGGCCACCTGGATGATCGAGGCGTCCGGCTTGAGGTCGGGGGTCGGTGATCCAGCCCCGGCGCTCGAGGTTGGGGGTGGTAATCCAGCGCGGGTCACCGCGGAGGACACTGCCACACGGTTCGACCCATGGAACGACCTGGACCGACCTTCCGGGAGGACGGACACCGCCCGTGGAACGATCTGTCCTTACCTTCCGAGGACGGACCAGCATTCCGCCAACGATTCGTCTGTCCACCCCAGTGAGGACCTCGCTGGCAACCGCACTGAACTGCCGAGCCGTCGCAGGCGCCCCCCAGCGGGAGTGACTCCGGGCCGGAGGGCTCCGGCTGGTGGGCGCGCCGCCGTCGCGGCAGCGGAGATCACCGACCGCGCTCCGCCGCGCCGGCGAGGCGGCTGTGGCGCGACAGTAGGTGCTGCAAATTGCCGCAGGTGGAGGTGCGGGTGCGCAGTCGACCTACGGAACGGGCTCGCGCTGCAGTGGCACAGTGCGGCGGCAGCACCGTGCCACGCGGTTCGCAGCGGCGGCATCGTGCCACGCAGTTCGCGGCGCAGCGCCGTGCCACGCAGTTTCGCAGCAGCGGCAGCACGGTGCCCGCGGTTCGCGGCGGCAGCACGGTGCCCGCGGTTCGCGGCGGCAGCACGGTGCCCGCGGTTCGCGGCGGCAGCACGGTGCCCGCGGTTCGCGGCGGCAGCACGGTGCCCGCGGTTCGCGGCGGCAGCATGGTGCCACCGCAGTTGTCCGCTCGCCGTCAGCATCAGGGCTCGGCGTCGGCAGCCTTCGCGATCGGCGGGCGATACTCGGCCTGCTATTGGGGGCACCTGCCTGGAGCCTGTTGCTTGCGGAGCTCCGAGCAGGCGTGCGGAGCTCCCAGCATTTTGGGCGACGGCGACACATTCAGCCGGCCACGTTTCCGAGCGTCCGGACTCGGCCGCGGAGCATCTGCGCCGGTCTGGCCAGCACCGCGTGGATTCCGCGTGGATATGGCGCCCTGGGTGCTCGTGTATTGCCGGGCTGGGGCCCTGTGGGCCCGCGCCGCTCTCCGTCGATGTCGCCTACCCCGGACGCGGCTCCTGCGCCGCGCCGACAGCAGCAGGTGTTCTGTTCCTGCAGAGTTCGCGCGTGGGGCTGGTCTCTGTGGCTCCCGCCCCTCGGCGGTGGCTCATCCATCGCGGTCGTCACCCGCAGCCTGTGGTGTCCCGGGCGGACGCGACGATCCAGGTGCAGCTACAACCGCACACAGAGCTTCGCCGACACCTGGATAGCGGCTGTCCTGGGCACGGATCCTCTCAAGGTTCTGCCGGTCGCTCGACGAATCAAATGGTGATTGCCCTGCCCAAGGTGATCACGCATGCGGATCCCCAGCTGGTGTAAGCGACGACGGAGGAGGAGCGGCCGGGCGGTGGGTGGGAGTGGCGACGGAGTACACCTAAACCCCACTGGAATGAGTGACTTTCTCATCATTCAAGATGGGACCTGGATGGTGGGAGACTCTGGCCTACCGTCATTCGGCTGGAGTCGAGTCCATCGTTGTCAGGAGTGCTCGTGAGTTCCTCGGTCGTCGCGGCCGTCTCACCGACCCGGCAGGCCCTGCGCCGGGTCCGCCGGGATCGCAGCGCCCGGTTCGGCGCGTGGCTGGTGGCCGCGTTGATCGTGATCGCGGTTGCCGCGCCGTTGCTGGTCAAGCTGTCCGGCCAGGATCCCTATACCTACCACATCGATCTGCTCGATCCGGCCAAGGGCGGAGCGCCGAAGGGTGCGCTCGGCGGGGTCAGTGCGGACCACTGGTTCGGGGTGGAGCCGCTGACCGGCCGGGACCTGTTCTCGATCGTGGTGCTCGGCCTGCGGACGTCGCTGGCGATCGCGATCGTCGCCACTTTGATCACCACGGTGGTCGGCACGCTGGTCGGGATCAGTGCCGCGTACTTCGGCGGCTGGTACGACGGGGTGGTGTCCCGGCTGCTCGACTTCCTCTTCGGGTTCCCGCAACTCGTCTTCATGATTGCCCTGGGCATCATCGTGCCGGCGGAGTTCCCGCGCTGGTTGCTGCTGATCCTGGTGCTGAGCGTGTTCGGCTGGGCCGGCCTCGCGCGGCTGATCCGGGGGCAGGCCAGGTCGCTGGCCACCAGGGAGTTCGTCGAGGCGGCGCGGTCGGTCGGGTCCAGCGGCTGGCACGTGATCACCCGTGAACTGCTGCCGAACCTGCTCGGCCCGGTGCTGGTGATCGCGACGATGGCGATCCCGGGGTACATCGGCGCCGAGGCGGCGCTGTCGTTCCTGGGTGTCGGGGTGCCACCGCCGACACCGAGTCTCGGCCGCTCGATCTCCGACTCGATCGTGTGGGTCTACACCGGCACAGACCCGTGGTTCATGGTCTTCCCGGGCATCATGCTCTTCCTGGCGGTGCTCGGCTTCACCCTGCTCGGCGACGGCGTCCGCGATGCCTTCGACGTACGGCTGCGGAGGGCCAACTGATGCCCGACCTGCTGTGGTTCGTACTCCGCAGGCTGTTCGCGACCGTGCTGGTCATGCTCGCGCTCAGCCTCGCCGTCTATCTGATCTTCTACGCGCTCCCGGCCGACCCGGCGAGACTGGCCTGTGGCAAGCCCTGTACTCCGGACCGGCTGGAGCAGGCGCGGCACTTCATGCAACTCGACCAGAGCGTGATCCAGCAGTACCTCGCCTTCCTGAAGGGGATCTTCGCAGGCCGGACCTTCGGCGAGGGAGCCGCGGCGGTCCAGTGCAACGCGCCCTGCTTCGGGTACTCCTTCCCGCTGGCTCGTCCCGTCACCACCCTGATCGTCGACCGGCTCCCTGTCACCCTGTCCATCGCGATCGGGGCCGCGGTGCTGTGGCTGCTTCTCGGGGTCACGCTCGGTGTCGGCGCGGCGCTCAAACGCGGCAAGCTCTTCGACCGGCTGGCCGTCGGGTTCGCGCTCATCGGCATCGCGACCCCGTCGTTCCTGCTCGGGCTGCTGGCGATCTTGGTGTTCGGGTTCTGGCTCAACATGGTCCCGGTCAACGGGTACGTGCCGCTGACCGAGAGCCCGGTCGACTGGGCCTGGCACCTGATCACCCCGTGGTTGGTGCTGGCCACGATCCAGGCCGCGGCGTACATCCGGCTGACCCGGGCGCAGATGCTCGAGGAGATGAACCTCGACCACATCACCACCGCCCGGGCCAAAGGCGCGGGCGAGCGCCGGGTGGTGGCGGTCCACGGACTGCGCGGCGTGCTGGTACCGATCGTGACCATCTTCGGCCTGGATCTCGGCGCCCTGCTGGGCGGTGCGATCCTGACGGAGAAGGTGTTCAGCATGCAGGGCCTGGGCGAGTTGCTGATCAGCGCCGTCGGTCAGCTGGACGTGGCGGTGGTGGTCGGCGTGACGCTGTTCTCGGCCTTCCTGGTGATCCTCGCGAATCTGGTGGTGGACGTGGTGCACGGTGTGCTCGACCCGAGGGTGGGCCATGCCTGACCAGACCGCGAACAACCAAGGCGCCACCCACTACAACGGATCGCCAAGACCCGTTCTCGAGGTCGCCGATCTGCACGTCACCTTCAAGACCGAGGGCGGGCTGGTCCCGGCCGTCTCCGGGATCGACTTCTCCGTCGCACCGGGCAAGACGCTCGCGATCGTCGGCGAGTCCGGCTCCGGCAAGAGTGTCAGTTCGGCCGCGGTGATGGGCCTGCTGCCGCCCAACGCCGAGGTGACGGGCGAGGTGCTGCTCGACGGCCGCGAACTGATCGGCCTGTCGAGCGAGGAGCTCCGCAGGATCCGCGGCAACGACATCGCGCTGGTCTTCCAGGACGCGCTCTCGGCGCTCAACCCGTACTACTCGGTCGGCTGGCAGGTCGCCGAGGCGTACCGCCTGCACCACGACGTCTCCAAGAAGGAGGCGCTCAAGCGCGCGGTGCGGATGCTCGACCTGGTCGGCATCCCGTCCGCGGAGCAGCGCGCCAAGGCGTACCCGCACGAGTTCTCCGGGGGAATGCGGCAGCGGGTCGTGATTGCTATGGCTTTGGTGAACGACCCGAAGGTGCTGATCGCCGACGAGCCGACGACCGCGCTCGACGTCACCGTGCAGGCCCAGATCATGCGGCTGCTGGAGGACGTGCAGGCGGAGTTCGGGACCGCTCTGGTGCTGATCTCGCACGATCTCGGAGTGGTCGCCGAGGTCGCGGACGACGTACTGGTCATGTACGCCGGGCGTGCGGCCGAGCGTGGTTCCGTGAAGGACCTGTTCCACCGCGCGGCTCATCCGTACAGCCTCGGGTTGCTCGGCGCGATGCCGCGGGTGGACTTGCCGCCGCGGCCCAGGCTCGCCACGATCCCGGGAAGTCCGCCCTCGCCCGGCTCGATCACCACCGGCTGCCCGTTCCAGCCGCGCTGCGCGTACGCCCACCTGGTCGGAGAGCGCTGCATCACCGAGCGCCCGGAGCTGACTCCGCGCCCCGGCGAGGGGTACCACGAAGCCGCCTGCCACCTCGGTCGCCGACCGGAGGTGATGCTGTGAGCACGGACGAACTGCTCCACCTCAAGGACGTGAAGAAGTACTTCGGTCTGCGCGGCGCACCGTGGCGCAAAGCCGGTGCCGTCAAGGCGGTGGACGGTGTGAATTTCGTCGTACGCCGGGGCGAGACCGTCGGGCTGGTCGGTGAGTCAGGCTCGGGCAAATCCACGTTGGCCAGGGTGGCGACGCGGCTCCTGGACCCGACGGCCGGCACGGTCGAGATCGGCGGCCAGGACGTCACCCGGGTCCGCGGTCGCAAGCTCCGGCCGGTCCGCCGCAAGATCCAGATGGTCTTCCAGGACCCGCAGGCATCGTTGAACCCAAGGCAGTCCGTCGGCACCATCCTGACCACGCCGTTCCGGGCCCAGGGGATCCGCCCGACCCGCGCGCAACTGGTCGAACTGCTCCGGCAGGTCGGCCTGTCCGAGGAACACCTGGAGCGCTATCCGCACGAGTTCTCGGGTGGCCAGCGGCAGCGGATCGGGATCGCCCGCGCGCTGGCCGTGAAGCCCGACCTGCTGGTCTGCGACGAGCCGGTGTCCGCCCTCGACGTCTCCGTCCAGGCGCAGGTGCTGAACCTGCTCGCCGATCTGCGCGACGACCTCGGGCTGTCATACGTGCTGGTCGCGCACGACCTCGCAGTGGTCCGTCAGGTCGCCAACCGCCTCGCCGTGATGTACCTCGGCACGATCGTGGAGGAGGGCCCGGCGGCCGAGGTGTACTCGGCTCCCGCCCATCCGTACACGCGCGCGCTGCTGTCCGCCGTACCGGTGCCTGAGCCGGGCGCCAAGCGCGACCGGATCGTGCTGACCGGCGACGTGCCGACGCCCATCGATCCGCCCTCCGGATGCCCGTTCCGCACCCGGTGCTACAAGGCCGAGGACGTCTGCGCGACGGTCCGGCCGGTGCTGGAACCCGTCGCAGGTGGCGAGCACCGGGTCGCCTGCTACTTCCCGGAATCACCCGCGGATCTCTCGAGCCCCCCACTGTCTGAGAGGACACCATGAAGCGCACCACCCGAGCGGTCGCGGTCGCGGCCGCACTGTTGCTGGCGATCACTGCCTGCAACGCCAACGACAAGACAGCCACCCCCGGTGGCGGCACCACCTCTTCCGCCGAGGCCGGCGGCGTACTGCACCTGCTCAGCACGAGCAAGGAGATCAGCCTCGACCCGGCGAAGAGCCAGAACCTCGGCACCAGCACGATCCACCTGGTGCTGCGCGGCCTGACCTCGTGGAAGACCTCGCCGGACAAGGCGGCCGAGCTGGTCCCGGACCTGGCCACCGACACCGGCCAGGTGACCGACGGCGGCAAGACCTGGACGTACAAGCTCAAGCCCGGTCTGAAGTACGCCGACGGCTCGCCGATCGTCGCCGCCGACATCAAGTACGGTGTGGAGCGGTCCTTCGCGCCCGAGCTGTCCGGCGGCCTCGGCTACCACAAGTCGCTGCTGGCCGGCGCCGAGAAGTACACCGGTCCGTACAAGGGCGGCGAGCTGCCCTCGATCGAGACGCCGGACGAGTCCACCATCGTCTTCAAGCTGAACAAGCCGTTCGGCGACTGGCCGTGGATCGTCAGCATGCCGGCCTTCTCGCCGGTGCCGAAGAAGGCCGACACCGACCCGGCGCACTACGGCGAGAAGCCCGTTGCCAGCGGCCCCTACCAGGTGAAGACCTACTCGCCGGGCTCGAAGCTCGAGCTGGAGCGCAACCCGTCCTGGGACAAGGCGACCGATCCGGCGCGGACCGGCCTGCCGGACTCGATCGTGCTCGACATGGGCCTGCAGGGCGACGTGATCAACCAGCGGCTGATCGCCGACGCCGGCGACGACAAGTTCTCCGCCACCACCGGTACGTCGGTCCCGGCCGCGCTGATCCCGACGGTCACCGGCAACCCGGCGGTGAAGGCCCGGGTGGCCACCTCGCCGTCCGGCGCGCTGCAGTACCTCGCGATGAACAACAAGCGCCCGGCGCTGGCCAACCCCGAGGTCCGCAAGGCGATCCAGTACGCCGTCGACAAGCAGGCGGTCCAGGTCGCCGAGGGCGGTCCGGAGTTCGGCGGTGAGCTGGCCACCACGCTGATCACCCCCGGTATCCCGGGCTTCTCCAAGTTCGACATGTTCCCGGCGCCGCCGCAGGGTGACCCGGCGAAGGCGAAGTCGATGCTCGCGGCGGCCGGGGTGAGCAACCTCAACCTGCTGCTGGTGGCCGACAACGAGAGCGGTCTCGGCGTCGCGCAGGCGATCCAGCAGGGTCTCAAGCGAGCCGGCATCAACGTCACCATCAAGCCGCTCGAGGCGGAGGCGCTGACCGACCTGATCACCGGGCCGAAGGGTGACTACGACCTGACGGTGTCGCCCTGGCTGCCGGACTTCCCGAGCGCGATCGGCAACATCCAGCCGCTGTTCGCGTCCTCGGAGATCGGCAACGGCGGGTTCAACCTGTCGCGCTACTCCAACCCGGAGGTGGACGCCGCGATCGCGACGGCGACAGGCGAGTCCGACCGAACCAAGGCGGCGGGTCTGTGGGCCGCGCTGGACAAGCAGATCATGACCGACTCGCCGGTGGTGCCGCTGATCTACGCGCGCAACGCGTTCCTGCACGGCTCGAAGGTGCAGAACTTCTACCTGCCGCCCTACCCGCCGTACCCGAACACGCTGATCCTCGGCCTCAGCAAGTAGTCACCCGGGCGGGTCGTCGGCGCACGTCCCGCCCGGACCACGCAGTACCGGAGCACGCAGTACCGGAGCACGCAGGACCGGAGCACGCAGGACCGGTCAGGTGCGGCCCTCGGACTCCTGGGCCTCGAAGAGGGTGGGCTGGGTCTCGGCATCGAGTCCCCAGTCCGCCCTCATCACCGTGTACCCGGCCTTCTCGGCCGCGTCGCAGACCTTGACGTCGTCATCCACCAGTACTGCGATCCGCCGCTCCTGTGCGAGCGTCCTCAACCGGGCCAGCTTCATCACGGCCGAGGGGCGGCGGTCGTTGTTGCCGCGCATCAGCAACTTGCCCTCGGGGAAGCCGTTGTCCTCGAACCACTTCACGGTGTCCCGCCGCAGCCGCTCGGGCCGCCCGCTCAGGTAGACGATCTCGTGGTCCGCGGCCAGCGTGGTCGCGACCGCCAGGCCCTCGTCGAGCACCGCGTCGTCCTTGGCGTGCGCGAAGAACGAGCCCCAGTCCTTCGGTCGCTTCTGCAGGAAGTGGACCCGCTGACTGGTGTCGGACAAGGTCGCGTCGATGTCCAGCACGGCGTACGGGCGTTGGTCGTCAGGCACACCGCATCATCTCAGGAGGCCGCCTTCCAGGTCGCGCGGTCCAGCTCGCACGGTCGACTCCCAGGTCGCGCGGTCGACTGCGTACTCGACCTCGCCGTGCTCCGTGCCGGGGAGAGGGTCGTCGAAGTGCACGTGGAAGACGCGGACGAACCGCAGCCCCGACTTCACCATCACCCGCCGGGACTTGGTGTTGACGGCCATCGTGTCGGCGACGACCCGCTCGATGTCGAGGTCGGTGAAGGCCTTGTCGATCAATGCGCGAGTGCCCTCGGTCGCGTAGCCCTTGCCCCAGGCAGACCGCTTCAGCCGGTACCCGACGCCTGCCACACGCTGCTCGCCCGTCGGTTGCAGCCCGAACCACCCGATGAAGGCGCCGCTCGACTTCTCATGTGCCGCGAAGGTGCCGCGCCCGGGATGCGTGTCGTACGTCGCGAGGATGCCCGGCAGCACCTTCTGCTCGATCTCGTCGCGGGGCGTCGGCTGACCGGTCAGGTACCGCATCACCTCGAGATCGGAATCCAGCTCCACCAGCACCTCGACATCCCCCGCGGTGAACCGCCGCAGTACCAGCCGCGCGGTCTCGAGAGTGAGGTCCATACCCGCGATCCTTGCCGCCGTGCGGTTCACCCTCAACCGCATTTCACCGCAGGGAGTCCGAAAAAGTGTTCGGATGGCGGGCATCCCGGGGGTTGTGGGTGTGTTGGTTGGGTGGTTGTCGGCGGGGCGGGTTAGCGTTCTCACCGCGATGAACGACTCGATCACCTTCCTGCACAGTTCCGACTGGCAGCTGGGCATGATGCGCCGGTTCCTGGGACCGGACGGTCAGGCCCGGTGGGCCCAGGCGCGACTGGACGCCGTCATGCGGATCGGCGAGGTGGCGAAGCAGACCAGCGCGGCCTTCGTGGTGGTGACCGGGGACGTGTTCGAGCACAACCAGGTGGAGCGGCAAACGATCCTGCGGGCCTGTGAGGCGCTCAAGCGGATCGAGGTACCGGTGGTGCTGCTGCCGGGCAACCACGACGCGCTCGAGCCGGGCTCGCTCTGGACGTCGTCGCAGTGGCTCGGCCACGCGCCCGAGCACGTGAAGGTCGTGACCGACACGCTGCCGCGGGAGATCGTGCCGGGCGTCGAGATCGTCGGCGCCCCGTGGCGCTCGCGGCGACCGGTGTCCGACCCCGCTGCCCCCGGGTACGCCGATCTCGCGCCGGCCCCGGCCGGAACGAAGCGGATCCTGCTCGCGCACGGGCAGCTGACCAGCCTCAGCGGCGGGATGTCCGACGTACCGACCATCGACCAGACGTCTCTCGAGGCGGCGGTGACCGACGGGCGGCTGCACTACATCGGGCTGGGCGACCGGCATTCCACCACCGAGGTGACGGACCGGATCTGGTTCTCGGGGACGCAGGAGGTCACCGCACCCGAGGAGACCCATCCGGGCAACGTGCTGAAGGTGACACTGACGGCCGAGGAGATCGAGGTGGAATCGATTCGCGTCGGCGCCTGGCACATGGTCGAGCACCACGCGGAGCTGTACGACGAGGAGTCGCTGACGGCGTTGGAGGACTGGTTCGCCGAGCTCCCGGAGAAGGAGCGGACCTACGTCCGGCTGGCCGCGGACGGGTCGTTGCCGTTGCCGTTGCTGAGCCGGCTCGACGCGATGGTCGACGCGCAGGGCGAGGTCTTCGCGAGTGTCGAGCGATGGGCCAAGTTCTGGACGGTCCGGCCCGCTCCCGACGCGGCCGACCTGGACGCGTTGCAGTTGAGCGGGCCTGCGCGGGCGGCGATGGAGGAGTTGCGCCAGGCGCTGGCCGGCGGTGACGAGGGTGCCGGCGCGGCCCTCACCTTGATGCACAGACTGGCGCGGGACGCGGGATGAGGCTGCACAGTCTGACGCTGCGGAACTTCCGTGGCGTCAAGGACCGTACCGTCGACCTGCCCGCGATCGGGACCACCGTGGTGGTCGGCGACAACGAGGTCGGCAAGTCCAGCCTGGTCGAGGCGTTCGCGCTGGTCTTCGACTTCCCGGACGACTCGAAGTCGACCCGGATCCGCGACATCCAGCCGGTCGGCCAGGACGTCGCCCCCGAGGTGACCGTCGAGCTCACGCTGGGCGGTCGGGAGCTCGCCTACACCAAGCGCTGGCTGAAGAACCGGTCCACCGAGCTGTCCATCGTCGACTCGGACGGCCGGCGCCAGACCTGGACCGGCCGCGAGGCGCACAACGAGGCCGAGCGGCTGTTCGCCGAGAATGTCGATCCCGTGCTCTGGCAGACGTTGATGGTCGGCCAAGGGCAGTCCCTGGTGCTGCCGACGCCGGCCGACGCGGAGCCCCTGATCACCGCGGTAACAGCAGAATCCGGGACGCCGGTCGACGGCGCCTCCATGCCCCTGGTGACCGCGGTGGAGCACGAGTACCTCCGCTACTGGACCCGAGGGGGTCGCCCGCACGGCGAGTACGCGAAGTCCGCTGCCGTGGTGGCGACGGCCGAGCTCGCCGCCGAGCAGGCGTTGAAGGCGATGGACGAGGTGGTCGCGGACATCCGCCGGGCCGAGCGTCTCGCCCTCGATCTGGACGACCTGTCGAGCCGGCTCGGCGATCACCTCAAGTCGGTCGAGGACCTGCGCGAACGCAAGAAGGCGACTGACGAGATCCTGCTCCGCCGGGACTCGATCCGGAGCCGCGCGGAGACCGCCCGCGCCCGGCTGGAGAACCACACCCGCACGCGCCTAGAACGGGAACGCCTGCTCGCCGACGTCGAGCGGTTCACCAAGGCCGATGCGGAATTGGCCGAGCGACGTACCGATTCCGAGACAGTCGCGCGCAAGGCCGCGGAAACCGTGCACGCGGCGGAAGCTGCGCTGGCCGAGGTCGTCGAGCTGAAGGACGAGCGGCGCGCGCAGGTCCAGGATGCGGAGCGACTCGTCTCGCTGCTGATGGATCGCGCCGAGCTCGATCGGTTGACGGGTCAGCAGGCGGAGCTGGTCGACGTACGGGCTCGCATCGCGGCGGCAGGCACCGTGCTCGACGGCATCAAGGTCGACGACGCGATCGTCGCCGAGCTGGAGGACGCCCGCGCCAAGGTGGTCGAGGCCCGCGCCGCACTCGCCGCCGGAGTACCGGAAGTCCTGGTACGGCGGGTCGGTGCCGAGGCGGTCGAGTTGTCGGGCACCGGGCTGGACGCGGGTTCGGGGAAGAAGGTGCCGGGCTCTCTCGCGGAAGACGGCGAGATCGAGCTTCTGGTGTCTGGTGAGCTGGTGGTCGGCGTACCGGGGCAGGTGGAGGTCAAGGTCCGCGCCGGCGGTGAGGCCGCGACCCTGCGAGCTCTGGTGGACGAGGCGGTCCGGCGCGAGAAGGACCTGCTCAAGAAGGCGCGGGTCAAGGATCTGCCGGCAGCGCGGGAGTTGTTGCGCAAGGGAGATCTGGCGTCGGCCGAGTTGCAGGAGGCCCGGCGTACCGAGCGCTCCCTGACGGCGGGCGGCGACCCGGCGGAGCGGATCGCTTTGCTGGCGGCGCGGCTCGGGATCGTCGAGGGCGAGGAGCCGGCCGAGGAGCGCGAGAGCAAGCAGCCCGCGGTCGAAGCCGTGCCGGGGCAGATGTCGCTGTTCGAGCAGTTCGAGCCGGACGAGAACGCCTTCGATTTCGAGGACTTCGAGGTACCGGCGCCGATGGATGTCGGCGAGCTCGCGGTCGCGCAGCGCCGACAGGAGGACGCCCGGTCCGAGCTGGCCGAGGTGGAGCGGCTGCTCGCGGACGCGGAGTTCGCGGCGGCCCAGGCGCGCAAGGCGGCTGACGAGGATCGCTCGGAGGCACAGCAGGCGAGGGCGCGGGCCGAGTTGGCGGGGGAGCGGCTGACCGCTGCCGTCGAGGCCCTGGAGGCCGCTCGGGCGGTGCTGGCTGACGAAGACGTCGACAGCGCTGAGGTCGAGGCGACTGCAGAGGTCGAGTCAGTGCTCGATGAGCTGACGGCTGTTCAGGAGCAGGTGGATGCTGTCGGGGCCGACGAGGTCGCCGGCGAGTTGGCCGACGCGCTGGCGGTGGCGACCCGGCTGCAGGGGGAGCGGGATGTCCTGCGCGACTCGCTGCGGACGACCGAGGGCCGGCTGGAGCAGTCAGGACGGGACGGGCTTGCGACCCGGCGGGACTCCGCCGAGCTGGACCTGGCCGCGATCCGGGCCGAGCACGAGTCCCTGAAGCGGCGGGCCGATGCTGCCAGGCGGGTCTACGAGACGCTCGGGCGTCACCGGGCCGAGGCGCAGACGAAATACTCCGAGCCGTTGCAGAACAGGATCGAGGCGCTCGGGCGGAGCGTCTACGGGCCGAGCTTCCGGGTCTGGCTGGACGACGATCTGGCTGTTGCCGAGCGGGAACTGGACGGCGCCCGGCTGCGCGTGGAGGCGTTGTCCACCGGCGCGCATGAGCAGTTGGCGATCATCACCCGGCTCGCGATCAGCCACCTGGTGAGCACCGGTGACAGCAGCGTGCCGGTGATCTTCGACGACGCCCTCGGGTGGTCCGACAAGGGCCGCCTGCGCGACATGGGCGCCCTCCTCGGCCGCGCCGGCGACCACGGTCAGGTGATCATCCTGACCTGCATGCCCGAACGCTACGAACACGTCCCCAAGGCGACGTTCATCAAGCTCGAGGCCTGACCAGACCCACCCGTCACTCGGCGCGGCCGCCCTTCCGGCACTGAGAGGCCAGGGCCTTATTCGGCCCAGGATCCGGTCGGCGCCGTCATCGTCATCATCCAGTAGCTCGCTGGAATATGGGTGGCATCGTTGACGACCTTGCCTTCGACCTGGCCGAACGACTGCAGAGCGAGCTTCTCGAACGCCGCCGGCTCCCGGACATACTCGCCGCGGTCGTTCTCCGACATCCACCGCGAGATCCGGCCCTGGGTCGGCTCGAAGCAGGTGTCGAGGCTGATCACCCGGCCGCCCGGACTCAGCACGCTCGCGGACAGGTTGAGCAGCTCTGTGCACTGCTCGTCCGACATGTGATGCAGCAGCCCGAGCAGCAGCACCACGTCGATCTGCGGCAGCGCCCGTGCAGCGGCTTCGTCGAAGATGCCGCAATGGAAGCTGGCGTTCTCACCGCCGAAGCGCTGCTCGGCCCAGTCGATGTACGGCGCATCCGTGTCGAACCCGTGGTATTTCACCGGCTGGGGCAGCCGCGGGAAGTAGTACGCAGGGCCGCAGCCGACGTCCAGGACGGTTTCACCCGGCCGGATCTCCTCTATGCAGCGGTAGCGCAAGCGGTCGGCGCCGACGATGCGCTGCAGCAGGACGTAGGCGGGCACATGCCTGAGAACGCTTTTCAGGCCCTCCATTGGGTATCTCCTCGGTCGGGGATGGACCATGCTTCAGTGTCTGGACACGCTAAGTCAACGAACTCGTTCAGTCCCTGAGCTTATAGATGATGATTTGCCCTCGGGTGTACCGCCGGTCGGCGAGCCGGTCGAGCGTGCGCTCGGCGACCGTGCCGGCCCGCTTGTCCGCGAAGACCCAACGGACACCGTAGTCGCGGCGCAGGGTCTCCAGCAGGTCAGGCGTCGGCGCCGTGAGTGCCTTCGTCGTCAGCTCCACCCGGTCGGGCCAGGGCGACGGCAGCTGCCTGTAGTTGACGTTCGTCCCGCCTTGGTTGGCCAGCGATTGCTGCGTGTAGGCCCAGCCTTCCATCAGCGTTCGGTGACCGCCGACACCGCTCACCAGGTAGCCACGCGCGTCACAGGCCGGACGACGTGGTCGCGACAGGCAGGCGGTGTTCGTCACGACCACGTCGTACCCTCCCGCGTTGCGCTCCAGCCACAGCGCGGCCTGGATCTCGTCCGTGGTGAACAGCGGCACCGCCGGGACCGGGATCTGCGGGGCCTCCCCGGTGAGCGCGTCCGCCGCATTGCGCCACTCCAACCAGGGCCGGCTGGGCAGGGCGAGGCCGACCGCGACGCACATCAGCAGGGCCAGGCCGAGGCCACGGACCTGGGGACGGACGGCGCGAAGGACGAACCAACCGACCAGCCCGACCGCGAGCGTCGCCGCAAGCCACAGCATCGGCTCGGTTACCGCCCGCGTGATCTCCGCCGGGGAGACAGGCCGGGCGTCGATGTTGCCGAACGCCTTGATCGCCAGAGCGAGCGCCGCACCGGCCAGCAGGCCACCGGCGATGATCACCCGGCGGGCCGGGCGGCGACGTCCGGTGACCGCGCCGTGGATCGTGTAGCCCGCGGCGACGGCGGCGAAGGGCAGCGCGCTGCCGAGGAAGTAGAACTGGCCAAAGCCCGGATGGTCGACGACCAGGAATCCGAGCATGGCGGCGATGAGCGTGCCGACCAGCCACCACTGCGCCGGATCGGTACGGGTCCGGCGCTGTGCCAGACCCAGGAACGCCACGACCCACACCGCCCTGCTCACCACGACGGACACCAGGATCGCGATCGCCCAGGTCAGCGTCTGCTGGTCGTCGCGGAGCCCTTCGACGATCCATCCACCCGGCGCCGGAACGGCGGTGTCACCGGTCAGAGCGGTGTATCCCGGGAAGGCCCGCAAGGCCCCGAACAGGCGCAGCGGAGTCCCCGCGGTACTGCCCGCCACAGTCAGCATCGACGCCACCGTCACACCGACCAGTGCGACGCCGACGCCGACGGTCGGCCAGGGGATGCGCCTGTTCCGTACCAGCAGGAACAGCGCCGCCAGACCGGTTCCGCCGAGCAGCAGCGGCACAGCGGTGGGCTTGGAGCCGGCGGATACGCAGACGACCAGCAGCACGATCACCCAGGACCGTCGCGGGGCACCGCGGTACAGGGCGCCGATCAGCAGTGCCGCGGCTCCGACGCTGATCGTCGTCCCGAAGGACTGGGACGGGCTCAGGAACACGAGTGGTGAGGCCCCGAGGCCGCCGACGAACTTCCAGATCGCGAGCCGCTGGACGATCGTCGTCAGGGCGACCGCGAGCGGGGCGGTCCACCAGGCACCGCTGACCTGGCGTGCGAGTGCAGCCACCGCGAGGACGAGCCCGATGATGATCGGGGCGAACCACAGCCTGAACAGCACGATTCGGGGGTCGATCCCGGCGATCTGTGCGGCCGACGCCAGGTGTGCGTCGGCGAACCAGTGGTACTGCATCGTCTCGCCCGCCACCTGCGGAATCTCCGGCGGGACGGAGCGGCCCAGCTCGTGCACGATGCTCAGGTGCCAGAGCATGTCCTGGTAGTAGTCGCCGCCGTACTTCGGGACCGGCGAGGCGCTGACCGTGCCCCCGTAGTACAGCAGCAGCGTCGCCGACAGCAGGAGCGCAAGCGTGGCGCCCCAGGCGAGTGGCAGCCGCGGCGCGTCCTGCGCCCGCCAGCAGCGCCGTAACCGCGGTACCGCGGCAAAGACGACCAGGACCGCCGCAGGCCACACCACCAACCACTGCTGTGTCCCAGCGGCCGTGAACAGGGCCCACCCCAGCAGCTCGTAGGAGAGCCCCACGACGATGCCGGTGCCCACGTCCTCCGGCCAGGTCCGCCGCCCCGGCGCGAAAGCTCGCAGCAGCAGCACTCCCGGCAGCACCACACAGCCCGCGAAGTAGGCCGAGTAGCGGAGGATGTCGCCGTTCCCCACCCCCGTGCCTGCCAGTACCCAGTACAAGGTCGCCGCGGGGAGCAGCCAGACGAGTGCACCCAAGAATGGTGGCTTGGTAGACCTCCCAGACCCGTCCTTCATGACGCGGAATCGCTACGTCCACCAAAGCCGTGCGCACCCTTGGTGAGGGGAATCAGGTCGGACATAGTGGTGGAGCCTAACCGTTGCTGTCAGTTGTTGGGTCGAGCGCGGCCATGAACTCCTCGAAGTGTCCGTACCAGACACTGTGTCCGGCACCTTCGATCGACCTCACGGTGAAGCCGCAGGCCTCCAGCTCGGTCGCCCTTTCGGCGGAAACATACTGGCTGGGCTCTGCTCGGATCAGCAGCGACGGCACCCCGTTAGTCGTGACCTCTGCAGACCGGGCCTGGTTGCTGTAGGCAACCTCAAGGGCAACGGCCGTAGCCACATCGAACTGCCGCGCACCCTCGGCCTCGACCCGGCAGTCCTCCTGCTGGTCAGGCGGATCTGACGAGGGTAGGGGAATTGGGGTTGACCTGGAGTTCACTCCAGGTAGCAGGGTGGGGTAGTGAGAGTCGCCGAGGAGGGCACAACCGCCGCCTCGCGACCGACCGAGATGAGAACCGAATATCAGGCACACGGGCTTGCGTGCTGCCGTGGTTTCGCATGCCCGCGGATGGAGGAGTAGATGATGGCAGCAACGACAGGACGGCGGCTCGGACGGACCGGCCGGAGTACCAGCGCACTGGGAGTCGGATGCTGGGCGATCGGAGGACCGTTCGAGTCCAACGGCCGGCCGGCCGGCCGGGGCGAGGTTGACGACGAGGTCAGCATCCGGATGATCCACACCGCGGTCGACGCCGGCATCCGGCTGCTGGACACGGCCGACGTGTACGGCGCCGGCCACAGCGAGCGGGTGATCGGCAAGGCCCTGGCTCAACTGCCCGAGAGCGTGCGGGCCGAGATCGTGGTGGCGACGAAGTTCGGCAACCGGTTCGACGAGACGACCCGCAAGTCCACCTCGCAGGAGGTGACGCCGGCCGTCGTCCGGGACGCGTGCGAGGGGAGTCTGCGCCGGCTCGGCGTCGAGTCGATCGATCTGTACCAGTTGCACGGCGGTGTGGACACGCCGGCCGCGGCCGAGGACGTGGTCGCGACGCTGGAGCAACTTGTTGCCGATGGCAAGGTCAAGAACTTCGGCACGAGTGTCGACGACCCGGCGATGATCGCGACCTTCGGCAAGTCGGCGGACGCCGTCAGCGTGCAGACGCAGATCAACGTCTTCGGTCACCACGCCGAGGTCCTCACCGCCGCTCACGAGCAGGACTTCGCGGTGCTCGCCCGGACGCCGCTCGCGATGGGTCTGCTGACCGGCAAGTACGACCTGTCGAACCGCCCGGCCGCGGACGACGTACGGCGGGATACGCCGTGGTGGACGTACTTCGACGACGACGCCATGGCTGACTGGCTCCGTCGCCTGGATGCGGTCCGGGAGCTCCTGACCACCGACGGCAGGACGCTCGTCCAGGGTGCGCTCGCCTACGTCTGGGCGCTGGACCCGGTGATCATCCCGTTGCCCGGAGCCCGTACTCCGGAGCAGGTGGCCGAGCACGCGGCCGCGATCGCCATCGGCCCCCTGTCCGACTCGACCAGGATCGAGATCGACACCCTGCTGGCCGATTCCCCTGAAAGGCGCTGACCGCACGGACCGCCACCAGCGTCCTTGGTGGCGGTCCTAGGTCTCCGGCCAGGGCTCCGGCGCGTGTCCCGCGGCCGGGAGGAACCTTTCGCCCTCCGCCCGCCGCCGTGCTTCCTCTGCCAGTGAGATCAGCCCGACCTCCGCCCGCCGCCGCTCGATCCCCACGTGATCGAATCCGGCTGGAAACACCGCGCGACCGTCCTGGATGGAATAGGCGGACATCAGCACGGCGTACTGCGGCCTCTCGTCCCGCCGCTCGCACAGCGAGTCCACCACATGCGCCAGCTGCCGAGGATGAGCCTCACCAAGCCCGACGGCTTCACTCAACAACGGCACCACCGCCGCCTGAAACGCCAGGTTCTCCACCGTCCCCAACGTCGGCACGCCGGACCCCGCGTGCTGCAAGATCAGCCACGCAGCATCCACTCCCTCAACCCCAACCACCGACCGCCCCGGCCACCCACGGTCCTCCACAACCTCCCGCAACCACGCCACGTTCCCCCGCACCACCTCAACCACCCGCCGTACCGGCCCCGGCGCAGTCTCCACCGGCGACCACTCGAGCAACGTGTACGGCCAAGGACTGACCGGCCGAGCCCCAGACCTCAGGATCGGCAGATCCCGGTAACTCTCCGCTGCCGCAAGAAGCGCTTTCACAGCCGCACCATCAGCCTTCGCCCGCCGCATCAGCTCAGCCCGGAGTTCGTGATCCATGGACGGGACTCTAGGCGCGAAACCTGCTGGCGGATGCCTAGAAGCGGGTGGAGACTGCAACGGTGAGGCCTGTGGGGGTACGGCCTGATCATCGGCTTGCCGGGCGGGGTGCCGAGCTGGATCTGCTCGCTCGCGTGGTCCGGCGCGCGGCAGACGGACAGCCGTGCGCGCTGGTCGTCCACGGTGAGGCCGGCGTCGGCAAGACCCGCCTGGTCCGCGAGACCTCGAATGATTCCGACCTCCTGGTCCTCTGGGGCTCCTGCGTCCACTTCGGCGGCGCCTCGGTCCCGTACGCGCCGATCATCGGTGTCCTGCAGAACTGGCTCGCCCAGGCCGCCCCTGCCGAACGCGCGGAGGTGCTGGCCGGCGTGGACGAGCTGAGCACCCTGCTGCCGATGCTGGGAACGGCGCCGATCGCGGCGACAGACCGGCTGATCCCGTTGATCGACCTGGTGCTCAACCGGATCGCGGAGCATCATCGAACGGTCCTGGTCGTCGACGACCTGCACTGGGCGGACGTGGCGTCACTGGACGTGCTTGCCTACCTGATCACCGGCTTCCGCGGCCAGCGGCTGACCGTTCTCGGCACGTGTCGCGACGAAGATCGTGGCGACGGTCATCCGCTGCACAGCTGGCTCGCGGACATGCGACGGATGCCGTCCTTCGAGGAGATCCAGCTCGAGCGGCTGGAGCCGGCCGCGACCGCGGTCCAGTTGGAGCACCTGCTGGGGCAGGCCCCGGACATCGACCTCGTGACCCAGGTGCAGGCCAGGTCGGGTGGCAACCCGTATCTCACCGAGTTGCTCGTCGAGGATCTGTCGGGCGAGCAGTCCGCCCTTCCGGCGACCGTACCGGCCCGCCTCCGCGATGCGCTGCTGGCCGCGTGGCACAGCCTGTCGGGGCCCGCGCGTCAGTTGGTCCGGGTGCTCGCTGTCGGCGGTCGCCCGACGCCTCTGTCCACCCTGGCAGCAGTCGCCTCGGAGCACGGGTTCGACGTCAGTCTGATGCCAGAATGCCTCACCGAAGCTCAGCAGCGCGGCGTACTGCGAGCAGGCCCCGCCGACCCGTCCTGGTTCCGCCACCCGCTCCTCGCCGACGTCCTGTACGACGGTCTGCCGCCGGGCGAGGCAGCTCGTATTCATGCCATCTATCTCCGAGTGCTGGAGACCACCTCGGTAGCGGTGGAAGCAGACGCGGCCGACCTCGCGGTCCACAGCCAGCAAGCCGGGCAGCTCGACGACACGTACCGCTGGTCGCTCGTCGCCGCCGAGCATGCGGCGAATCTGCGAGCCCCGGCCGAACAGGCCATGCAGTTGGAGCGCGTTTGCGAGATCTGGGAGCAGGTCTCACCGGCTGTCCGGGGAACGGCCGCCGATCGCATCGAACTCGTCCTCCAGGCAGGCGCCGTCTGCATGCGGGTCGGGCGGGAGGACGCTGCCATCGATCAACTAACCAGGGCGCTGAAGCTGGTGGACCGCGATCGCGAACCTCTACCGGCCGCGAATCTGCTGGTCGACCGGAGCATCCTGCGCTGGCACCGGACAGAGCCGATCGAGGCCGTCTTCGCCGACATCTACGAAGCGCTCGAGCTGACGACTCCCTTCCCGGACAGTGCCGAACGTGCCCGAGTTCTGTCCGCGCTCGGCTCGGCCGAGAGTTGGAGTGGTCGGCCCGAGGCACTGGCTCATGCTGATGAGGCTGTACGGATCGCTCGTGGAGCCGGCTCCGAGCGAGCACTGGCGGAGGCTCTGGCTGAACGAGCGAGCGTCATCGCGTTCGGATCGCCGACGCTGGCGATTGCCGATGCCCAAGAGGCCGAGCAGTTGGCGCGCTCCTGCGGGGCGATGGTCGATCTGCTGGATGCGTTCGTCTGGCAGGTGAACGCTCTGCGGAGTCTGGGCCGACGGGCGGAGGCCACGGAAGTGGCGCTGCGAGGGCATGCCGACATGCTGGCGCCCGGTCGGGATCTGTTCGGCTACTTCCTGGCCTTTCTAGCAGCCGATGGCCTGCTGGAGGCCGGCCGGTGGCAGGAGTGCCAGGATCTCCTGAGGTCGGCACTCGCCGCTCGATGCCGAGGCATCGCCGGGGGTGGGATCAGACTCGTCGCAGCATCGCTGGCCGTGCGCCGCGGCAGGCTGCCGGAGGCCCGGCAGCATTTCGACCGCGCCCGGGAGCTGATCTCCGACACGTTCCCGGGGATCCGCCAGATCATCGCCATCGGCGGCGCCGAGGTACTCGTGGCCGAAGGAAAACCGCGAGAGGCACTCGACTGGCTGCGCACCCGCGTCACCACCGTCCCCGGAGCACCACCCACAGATGCGGATGACTACCTGCTGGCGCATTACGCCCACGCAGCCGCCGAGTCCGCGCGGATGGCCCGGGATGTCGGTGACCTGGCGGGCGTCGCCGAGGTCGTCTCAGCGGTCGAGGAGGTGATCGATGGCTGGCCGTGGGAGCCTTTCACGACAGGTAGGCCGGACTCGGACTTCCAGGCGATGCATCAAGCACTCTTCCTCGCCGAAGTCGCACGCTGCCGGGACGACCCGGATCAACCCGACCGCTGGCGCAGAGCAGTCGAGGCCTGTGGCACAGCGGGTGCACCCTGGCATCAGGCTGTCTCACGCTGGCGCTGTGCCGAAGCGATGGTGGCAGCCGGTCTGCCGGGGGCCGGTGCCGGAGACCTCCTGCGGGACGCGCATCGTTGCGCGGTCGAGCTCGGTGCGAAGCCCCTGCAGGACAACGTCGAGTCACTCGCCCGGCGTTGCCGGGTCAGCCTTCGCGCGCCGGTCGCCGTACTGGTGAAACCGGCCACTCCGCTGGCGGCCTTGACCGCGCGGGAGCGGGAGATCCTCGCGTTCCTGGTGGCCGGCCGGTCCAACACCGAGATTGCGAGGGAACTCGTGATCAGCGACAAGACGGTGAGCGTGCACGTCTCCCACATCCTGCAGAAGACCGGTACGACGAGCCGCCTGGAGGTCGCCGCCTTGGCCGAACGCCGGGGCGGGCCTGGCGGGGCGGACGGCTCGGACGGACTTGGTGGCTGAGTTCGACCAAGGCCGTCCTGCCGCCCTTTCAGTGAGCCAGCACCGGATGACGTCGCCGGTACAGCCAGAGGCCCGCGATGACCAGTCCGGCGCCACCAACGGCTCCGGCGCCCGTCTGCAGAGCCTCGGCGACGTTGTCGTCCACCTGGACCTGTCTGGTCGGTCCCGGGTGCTCGACGACCACGATGGACCCGCGGTAGTCGGACTCGGGGTCGATCTCCCGAGCCGACGCCTGGGTCGTGCCGGCCAGGACCGCGCCGCAGACCAGCACCGGTACGGCGACGATGGCGTAGCTGTGTTTCATGGTTCCTCCTCACGGCGAGGGTCGCCGTCTGCTTCCACGATCTGGCGGCAATGAGGAACCCACATCAGGCATGCCCCCTTATATTCGGGGGCCTCGCCTTATGCCCTAGGTCAGGCCATGGCGATGAGGGCGGCTGGGGGGAGAGTCGGGGTGGGGGAGCCGGGGAGGTTTTCGACGGTTAGGCCGAAGTAGATCTTGTCGGCAACGCCGCCCTGGATGAGTTTGGCCTGGTCCGTTGCCTGGCCGCTGGCCAGGCCGGCGGAGTGCATGGTGCGGGACTTGTCCATCAGCCAGAGTTGGTAGGTCTTGCCGTTGGGCAGCTTCTGGAGGCCGTGCAGGAGGACGATCGCGCGGTCCTTGCTCGGGGACATCACCACGGTGGCGTTGCCGCCGCCCTTGACGTCGCCGCGCACCATCTGGGCGTCCGACTCGGCCAGCAGAGCCGCGAGCTGCTCGTTCTCCTTCGTGGTCCGCGAATTGTCGCGGTACTGGTCGATGGCGATTGCGCCGGCACCGGCGACGGCGAGGCCCGCCGCGGCCAGGCCGAAGAACGACCTGCGCGTGTAGCCCTTCTTGACCGCCGGGGGCTGCGGGGCGACGGGCTCCTCCTGCCTGACGAGCGGGTGGAGTTGCCGGATGGTGGCGATCTCGGCGAGGATTCGCGCCTTCAGCGCCGGTGGCGGCTCGGTGGCGACCGCGGTACCGAGCTTGTTGGCGGCTTCGCGGAGCTCTGCCACCTCCGAGCTGCAGGACTGGCAGTCGGCGAGGTGTGCCTCGAAACCGATCCGCTCGTCCTCGGGCAGTGCATTCAGTACGTAGGGTCCGGTGAGCGTGTGCACTTCCGGTGTCGTCATGGCCCTCACCTCCCCGTCACTCCCAGGCAGTCGCGCAGCCGGATCAGGCCGTCGCGCATCCGCGCTTTGATCGTCGCGAGCTTGGCGTCGAGCAACTCCGCCACTTCCCGGTACGAGTATCCGCCGTAGTAGGCGAGCGTCACCGACTCCCGCTGCAGCTCGGTCAGCGCGGAAAGGCAGTGCCGAACCTGTTCGACCTCGAGGTTCGTGGTCACCGTCTCGGCGACCTCGTCGTACTCCGTGGTCGAGCTGGCCGCCGCGACCGCCTGCTCGCGGTCGGTGGACGACTGCTCGGAGCGGACCCGGTCGATCGCCCGGCGGTGCGCCATGGTGAGGATCCACGAGGTGAGCGAGCCACGGTCGGCGTCGTACCGGGTGGCGGTGCGCCAGACCTCGACCATCACTTCCTGGGTCACTTCCTCCGACTGGGCCGGGTTGCGCAGCACCCGCCGGATCAGGCCGTAGACGCGCGGCGCCATCAGGTCGTAGAGCTGCGCGAACGCGGCCGAGTCCCCGCGGGCGACGCGCGCCATCAGGTCAGCCGGCGTACCGGCTTCTGGGTCGACCATGACGGGCCACGGTAGGGCCGTCGACTCCTCGCTCACAAGGCCGGATCCTCCCGTTCGGTGAAACTGGTCGGAGGAAGTTCGGAGCCGAGGCATGGCCGGATGGGTCAGCGCAGGACGCGTTCCGGTGCGCTGTAGATCACGCAGCGTTCGCCGCGGGTGAAGCCGGCCAGGGTGACCTCGAACCTCCGCGCCATGTCGACGGCGAGGCTGGAGGGCGCACCGACGGCGACGATCATGCCGAGACCCGCAGCAACCGCTTTCTGGATGATCTCGTACCCCATCCGGCCGCTCACGACCAGGACAAGGCCCTTCCGGCTGCGCTGGTTCAGCACGGTCCAGCCGACCACCTTGTCGACCGCGTTGTGCCGGCCGACGTCCTCCCGCACCACCACCTTCTCCCCGGCCGGGGTGAACAGCCCGGCCGCGTGCAGCCCACCGGTCCGTCCGAACGTCGGCTGGGCTTCCCGCAGCAGATCAGGCAACCGCAGTACGACTTCAAGCGGGACCTCCACCGGATCCACCGGGTCGTAGTTCCGCTCGGCGAGCTCGTCGAGGCTCTGCTGGCCGCACACCCCGCAGGCGGCGGAGGTGACGCCGTACCGCTGGGGTGGTTCGCGGTCGGGCGGCCCGTCGAAGCTGACGGTGACCGTGTTGAACTGCTGGTCGCGAGTGAGCTTCACGTCCGTGCAGTAGGCGACCGTCGAGATCGCGCCGGGCCGTACGGCGAAGCCCTCGCCGAGGCAGAAGCCGGCGGCCAGCTCGAAGTCGGAGCCGGGAGTCCTCATCGTCACCACCAGCGGCTCAGGCGGCCGCCCGGGCCACTCCAACCGCAGCTCGAGCGGCTCCTCGGTCACCACGACGTCCTCGCGCCGCGAGGTCCGTGCGCCGTCCTGCACCTCGACCTTGAACCTGGTGGTGGGCCCTTTGCTCATACCTCCAAGTTAGTTCCTCAGCTCCAGTTGCGCCGGACGGCAAGCCATTCGAGGAACCACCAGGCGTAGAGGCGCTGGTGGCGCCGGAGCTCGGGCGTGCAGCCGGGCGGTGGCGGTGCGTCGATCCTGTCGAGCATGTAGATGGCGATGCCGGCGGCCAGACAATCGAGGTGCTCGGCCGGTACGTCGGCCGTCAGCGGGCTCGCCTTGATCTCGGCGAGGGTGTCGATGCCGTCGCGGTGAGCGAGCGGAAGCAGGCCGACCCAGTCGAACCAGGGCGGCCCCAGGGAGAGCCAGTTCCAGTCGACCGTCCAGCACTGGCCGTCGCGGTCGATGAGGAGGTTGTCCGGGCGGATGTCGCCGTGGACGGCCGACGTGCCCGCGAGGGCGGTGGGGTAGAGGTCGACCAGGTTCTGCAGTTCTTGCAGCTTGTCGCCCAGCCAGGGCTGGAAGCCGGCGGGCATCGGCTCGGTACCGGCCAGGATCGCGGCCGCCAGCCGGGCGGTGAGTCCCAGGTCGTCGGTGAAGAGCTCCAGGTCGACCAGCGGGCTCGGGGTCAGGGCGGCGGCCATCACCTCGCAGGTCTCGGTGACGGTGCGGAAGTCCTCGGCGGTCCAGGGCTGGCCCGGCATCCTCGCCTCGATGCGCTCCGAGGCGACCGCGAACCAGTTGGTGCCGTCCTCGGTGACGTGCGCGGTCGCGACGATCTTCGGCACCCGTACTGCGGACGGCAGCTGCGGCACGATCTCCGCCTCCCGCCGGTACGCCGTGTAGGCGTGGTTCGAGTCGCCCGACGCCTTCGCGAACACCCGGCGGCCGTCGGCCAGCAGGAGCGGCGCGGCGAATCCACCGGTGAAGCCCGAGCGGACCGAAGGTCCCGCCTCGGCGATCTCGGTGCCCAGGGCAACGGCCAGCGCGCGCCGCAGGGATTCCGGGAGAGCGCTCCACGGCGGCCTGGCCGAGGTGGCGGTGTAGTCGACGTCCGGAGCACCGGTCATGCCGCGAACCCTAGCGCCCGGTGATCCACTGGTGCGCCTTGTTTTCGGCGGTCCTGCCCGGACCCAGCGGGTCACCCGGTTACGGTGCCAGGGTGAATGGAGACGTGGCCCTGCGTGTGCTCGACCTGGTCGGCATCTTCGTCTTCGGGATCACCGGCGCGCTGGTCGGCGTACGGAAGCGGCTGGACGTCTTCGGCATCCTGGTCCTGGCGATGGTGACCGGGCTCGGTGGCGGGTTCATCCGGGACGTGCTGATCGGCGCGACCCCGCCGGCCGCGTTGGTCGACTGGCGGTATCTCGTCGTACCGGTGGCGGCCGGGCTGCTCACCTTCTTCCTGCACCCCGGGATCGGGCGGGTCGAGCGGCTGGTGAACATCTTCGACGCGGCCGGGCTCGCCCTCTTCTGCGTGACCGGTGCGCGCAAGGCCCTCGATTACGGGCTGCCGCCGCTGTCGGCGGCCATGGTCGGGACGATCGCCGGCATCGGTGGCGGGGTGATCCGCGACCTCCTGTCCGGCCGCGTTCCGGTCGTACTGCGGAGCGAGATCTACGCGACCCCCGCCTTCCTGGGCGCGACCATCGTGGTCGCCGCCCATGCCGCCGGCTACACGGCTCCCTGGATCGCGATCGCCGCAGCCGCTGTCTGCTTCGTCATCCGGCTGCTCGCGATCCGCCGCGGCTGGAACGCCCCGCTACCCCGCACGCAGTAACGCCTCGATCGTCCAGTCATAGATCGGCGCGAGTGGCTCCGGTGCGGCCCAGCCGTTGATGGTCGCCAGCAGAGTCAGGTACTGCGCCCAGCGGGGGTCGTTCGCGGTCTGCAGGAGTTCCGCGAGACGGGCTCGGAGGTGGTCGTCATCAGCCGCGCCCACCGCAGCCGCGTAGTCCGCCGTCAGGCTCCGCAGTACGGCGTCAGCCTCGGGGGAGTGCGGGTCGATCCCGGCCCGCACCGCGGGATCAACCTGTTCGCGAATCCTGGCGACCAGGCCCGGCCGCAGCGGCACGCGCCCCGGCCCACGAGCCGCCTTGTAGTCCTCAGCCATCTGCCGTACTGCGGAACGGAAGCCAGGGTCCTGGGAGAGTTCGGCCAGTTCCACCCAGGCCTCGAGCTGGGCGGTCGTGGGGTGGTCGGGGAGCTCGGCGGTCAGCGTGCGCCGGATCGCGGCGAAGTCGGGGTCGTCGCCGAAGACGGTGTCGAGGAAGTCCCCGATCAACCGGTCGCGTTCGGCTTCGGACAGTCGGGCCAGTCGGTGCATCAGGTTCAGCTCCTCCGGAGTGGAGCCCCGCTCGGACACCGCGGTGAGGATCGCCCGGCGCAACCGCAACGTCCGGATCTGCACCGTGAGCGCGGCCGCGTGTGCCGCGGCGACCTCGGAGAGCGCGATCTCGTGATCCAGGACCCGGCGGACCGTGGTCAGGTCGAGTCCCAGTTCGCGCAGGGTGCGGATCAGGTCGAGACGGGCGACGGCGGCGAGGTCGTAGCGGCGGTAGCCGGCGGGGCTGCGGTCGGTCGGCGGCACGAGCCCGCGGTCGGAGTAGAACCGGATCGTCTTGACCGAGACCCCGGTCCGCCGCGCCAGTTCCCCGATCGAGTACAGCTCGTCGTCGTTCACGACCACACCCTTCCGTCTCCCCTCGCTGGAGACTCAAGTCTCGCCCTGGACCGGGCACAGTTGAAGCAAGCGCCAGCGTTCCGGCCTGGGGTCAGTTGTGGGCGAAGCGGGTGCGGGGCCGGGCGAAGGTGACGGAGACGCTCGCGACCAGGGCGCAGGCGATGCCGATGATGACCGGCACCCAGTACGCCGTCGAGGCGCCCCAGAGGTCGACCGCATGACCGGCCGCCGCGTTGCCGGGGGCAACACCGAGGAGTATGCCGGTGACGGTCCAGGTGATCGCCTCGGTCAGCCGCTGCGGCGGGACCCATTCCTCCACGCACGCCGTCACCGCGACCATCGTCGGCGCGATCGTCATACCCGCGCCGAAGAGCACGATGGCGAGCATGACGATGTTGCCGACCCAGGGGAGTGGCGACAGCGTGATGGCCAGGGCGATCGTGCCGATCAGCAGCCGGCGTTCGACCGGCGCGCGCCAGTGCACCGACCCGTACCAGAGCCCCGCGAGCAGACTCCCGAATGCCCAGACCGCCAGTACGACGCCCGACATGTCCGGCTGCCCGACCTCCGCGGTGAAGGCGATCGTGACCACCTCGGCGCTGCCCAGCGTGGCCCCGAGGCCCAGGCCGATGAGGCTCAGCAGCAGCAGCGAGAGCCACGGCAGCGGCGCCTTCTCGGCACCGTCGGACCTCCCGCGCCCAGGTGGGTCGGATGCCTTGAGCAGGGCCAGCCAGATCCCGCCGGCGAGCCCGAGAGCCCCGGCGGCGCCCAGTGCGGCGTACGGGCTGACCTGGTTGGCAAGGACGGCGACCAGGACCGGGCCGACGATGAAGACGACCTCGTCGCCGACCGCCTCGAGCGCGAACGCGGTCTGCAGCGCGCGGCCCCGGCCGAGCAGATGGGTCCACCGGGCCCGGACGAACGAGCCGACCTGCGGGCGGGTGCCGCCGGCAACGAACGAGATCAGGTAGAGCACCCACGCCGGCGCGTCCGCGTTGACTGCGAACAGCAGGCCGGCCAGCCCGATCGTGCAGAACACTGTCCCGACGAGCAGCAGCCGCCGCTGGCCGAACCGGTCGACGAGCCGCCCCTGGATCGGGCCCGTCAGCGCTCCGGCGACCACCGCGACGCCCGAGACCGCCCCGGCCAGGCCGTAGGAGCCCTTCTCCTGGGCGATCAGGATGACGATGCCCAGACCGATCATCGAGATCGGCATACGGCCGACGATCCCGGCGGCGAAGAAGGCGCCGGCACCGGGACGGCGCATCAGGTGTACGTAGGGCTTCAGCATGGGGGACCGTGCACACCGTATCTGCCCGGCCTGAGAACATCGTTGTATGCCCGTCGAAGTGTCGCCAGACCCAACCCCGTACGACGCCGTCCTGCTGCTCTCCTTCGGCGGTCCGGAGAAGCCCGAGGATGTGCTCCCCTTCCTGCAGAACGTGACCCGCGGCCGGGGCATCCCGGACGAGCGCCTGAAGGAAGTAGGCGAGCACTACTACGCGTTCGGCGGCAAGAGCCCGATCAACGACCAGAACCGCGAACTGCTGGCCGCGCTGCGGGCCTCCTTCGACGAGCTCGGCCTGGACCTGCCGCTCTACTGGGGCAACCGCAACTGGGCGCCGTACCTGACCGACACCCTGCGCGAGATGACCGCGGACGGAGTACGGCGGGCTGTGGTGATCGTCACGTCCGCCTACCCGTCGTACTCGGGCTGCCGGCAGTACCGGGAGAACCTGGCCGACGCGGCCGCGCAGGTCGAGGGTGCCCCGGTGATCGACAAGCTGCGCCACTACGCGAACCACCCCGGCTTCGTCGGCTCTTTCGTGGAGTCCACGGCCGAGGCGCTGAGCGGGCTGCCGGAGGGCTCCGCGATCGCCTACGTCACGCACTCCATCCCGACCGCCATGAACGCCACCAGTGGTCCGGACGGCAACGGCTACACCACCTGGCACGAGGACGTGGCCGCGGAGATCACCGCAGAGCTCCAGCGGCGTACAGGGGTCGAGCGCCGGACCGACCTTGTCTACTGCTCCCGCTCGGGTCCGCCCCAGGTGCCCTGGCTCGAGCCGGACATCAACGACCACCTGGATGATCTGGCGGCCGCAGGTGTTCCCGGTGTCGCGATCGTGCCGATCGGGTTCGTCAGCGACCACATGGAGGTCATCTACGACCTCGATACCGAGGCAGCCGCCACCGCGGACAAGCTGCACCTCCCGATGGGTCGCGCGGCCACTCCTGGCACCGACCCGCGGTTCGTGACGATGCTCCGGGACCTGGTGCTGGAGCGGGCCGCCGCGGAGCGTGGCGAGCAGCCGGAGCGCCCCTGCGTCGGCAAGCTCGGTCCGGGCTGGGACGACTGCCGCCCCGACTGCTGCCCAGCCCTCCGCCGTCCCGCCGCCCCGGGCTCAACCACCCCCGACGCCGTCCAGGCCTCTACCGCCGCATCGGCACCTAAGGAAACTGCATGAGCTCCGAGAACCCCCAGGACCTGCTGAAGCTGGCCGTCGAGGTGGCCACCGAGGCGGCCGGCCTGATCGTGGAGCGCCGCCGCGGCACGATCACGGTGGCCGACACGAAGAGCACCGCGACCGACATCGTCACCGCGGTGGACCGGGAGTCCGAGGAGCTGATCCGGGCCCGGGTGCTGGAGGCGCGGCCGGACGACTCGTTCCTCGGCGAGGAGGGCGACGACGTCAACGGCTCGAGCGGCGTGCGCTGGGTGGTCGACCCGATCGACGGCACCGTGAACTACCTGTACGACCTCCCGACGTACGCCGTCTCGATCGCGGTCGAGTACGAAGGCCGGACCGTGGCCGGGGTCGTCGTCGACGCACCGAAGGGCGAGGTGTTCACCGCGACGCTGGGTGGCGGGGCGTTCGCGGACGGCAGTCCGATCCAAGTCTCGGACTGCCCGGACCTGAGCAAGGCCCTGGTCGGCACCGGCTTCGGGTACGACGCGACCCGGCGCGAGGTCCAGGCCGAAGTTATGCAGCACCTGATCACCAAGGTCCGCGACATCCGGCGGATCGGGGTCGGCGCGATCGACCTCTGCTACGTCGCCTGCGGCCGGCTGGACGCGGTGTACGAGCGCGGCCTCAACCCGTGGGACTACGGAGCCGGCGCGCTGATCGCCTCCGAGGCAGGCGCAACCATCGGCGGACTGCACGGAGCGCCTGTTTCGCCCGAGATGTCGATCGCCGCGACCCCCGCGGTGTTCGGCCCGCTGCACGATGCCCTCGCGGCGGCGAATCCGCTCAGATCCTGAAACTGCTCGTTAGTGCGCGTAGTACGCAGTAACGAGCATTCGACTGTTCGGTGCTGTCTCAATCTGCGACACGCGGGCCAGAAGGTGGACCCCGACGCGCGCGAAGGGCCCTTCATAAGGCACAATCCCTGCCTCGGGGGCGGTGTCGATGCCGCTGCCAGCCTGTCTGTCAAGGGTTTCGGGGGACCAGGAGTTCCGGCACGGAATTTCTCGGCCGCTTTACCCGTTCAAGGGCTCAGCAGGCAACACCACGGGTACGAAGAGGGCAGGGAAACACCATGGCGACTGATTACGACGCCCCGCGCAAGACGGACGAGGACTCCAGCGAGGAGTCGATCGAAGAACTGAAGACTCGCCGTCACGACAAGAACTCCGGCAAGGTCGACGAGGACGAGGCCGAGGCCGCCGAGAGCTTCGAGCTGCCCGGTGCCGACCTGAGCCACGAAGAGCTGGCGGTGCGGGTGCTCCCGCGCCAGGCCGACGAGTTCACCTGTTCGAGCTGCTTCCTGGTTCACCACCGTAGCCAGCTCGCGAACACCAAGAACGGTCAGCTGATCTGCCGCGACTGCGCTGCCTGAGAACGGCAGCACTCTCGCCCTGCTCGGCTGAGTCCGTACCGGTTGCACGGGACCGTCCCTTTCACGGGGCCGGTCCCGTCGTCATGTCTGCCCACGTTGTCCGGCTCCGGGAGACTCAGAGCCGAAAGATAGGCAGTCGGGAGCGGGTTCTACCGATGTCCGCGAGGCCGGTCAGCTCCTAATCTCGCACTATGAGTACGAAGATGCGGGACCTCTGGTCCGAAGGATTGTCCTTGTTGCGCTACGAGCCGACCGAGATGCGGATCCGGGTCCGGCAGGGCGGGCGGGTGATCGCCGACACCACCCGGGCCGCGCTGGTCTGGGAGCCGCGGCGCGTGGTGCCCTCGTACGCCGTACCGGTGGCTGACCTGAGCGTCGACCTGGCCCGGTCCTCGGGTGAGGCTGTGCCGGCGCCGGACGGCATCCTGCACCCCGGCATCCTGCACCCCGGCATCCCGTTCACGGCGCACTCGAGCGACGGCCAGAGCGTGGATCTGCTGGTGGGGGAGGACCGGCTGGCCGGCGCCGGGTTCCGGCCGGACGACCCGGAGCTGGCGGAGTACGTAGTACTGGACTTCAACGCCTTCGACGAGTGGCTGGAAGAGGATCAGCCTGTCCTCTCGCACCCACGGGAGCCGTATCACCGGGTGGATATCCGGCGGAGCTCCCGGACGGTCCGGATCGAGCTGGACGGAGTGGTGCTGGCGGAGAGCTCGCGGCCGACCTTCGTTTTCGAGACCAGCCTGCCGACGCGCTTCTACCTGCCGCGCGAGGACGTCGTCGCGGAGCTGGAGCCGAGCGAATTGCGGACCACGTGCGCCTACAAAGGCCGGGCGATCTACTTCTCGGCCGGGGGCCGCGAGAACCTCATGTGGAGCTACCCGGACCCGTTGTCGGACGCCCGGGATCTAGCCGGGTTGGTGGCCGTCTACGACGACCTCGTGGACGTGTACGTCGACGGCGAGCTACGCGGCCGACCGAGTGGACCGGTCGCGCAGGCACTCCAGCAGGAGTTCGGCCTCGTCTAGGGCGTTTCCAGGGCCTTCGTGAGCGAGTCCTCCTTCTCGTAGCCGGGCGGGAGGCTGCCGGTGGACTTCAGCCAGTACTGCGCTGCCCTGTCCTCGGCGAACCGCTTGGCGGCGGCCGCGGCGGCTCCGCTGGCCACGGCCCAGGTGACCACCTCGACGTAGCCGGCCTTGTTGCCCTTCGGCGGCTCGCCTCCGGAGCCCAGCTTCCAGGCCGTGGTGACCGCCCTGTGGGCAACCAGCGACACGACGGTTGTGAATGCCATCAGTACGAGCTTCCAGCCGATCTTGGCTCCCACCACAACAGCCTCCTAGCTACTGATCCCCGATACTCAGGATCTTGCCACGCTGTCGGTCGTCAGAGCGGCTGCCAGCCGCTCCGGGTTCCTCGTGGCGATCAACCAGTACGGCGCTGGGTCCCTCGGGTCGGTGAGCTTCACCCGGACCGCCCCGGGCAGGTAGCTCCGCAGTACCAGGTAGGCGGCGGGGTCACAGTCGCGCCCGAAGGCGTTCCTGGCGTCCTCGCCGGTCAAGGGCTCTGCCTGACCCAGGTAGGTCCGCTCGATCGAGGCCCGGCCGGCCCGGAGCTGCTGGGCGTCCACCTCGACCACGGCACCGCCGTACCGGATGAACAGGACCAGTAGGAGGACCGCGGCGACTCCGGCGACCGCGAAGCCGGCGATGTTGCCGGCCGGGACCGCGGTGATGACAAACAGCGTCAGGACGGCGGCGGCCGCGATGATCCACCAGCGAACCGGCACGCTCAGCCGCTCCCGGTAGCCGGCCCCTGCGTCAACCCGTGCGTCACCCACAGGACCAGCCTGGCACGCGGTCTGCCGGAGTCCGTCGGTAGGGTCGCCTCTCGTGATCGAGCCACCGACGCGTACGGCGACGCCGAAGCGCGACCTGGAACCGCCGGAGCGGCATCCCGACGCTCCTGGGCCGGGCACGGTGCTGCCGTCGCACTACGAGAACTGTGTGGCCTGCGGGCCCTCCCACCCGACCGGGCTTCGGCTGGTGTCGACGGCCGGGCCCGGCGTGACCATCACTGGTGAGTTCACCGTGACCGCGGAGCATCAGGGAGCCCCCGGCCTGGCGCATGGCGGCGTACTGGCGATGGCGCTCGACGAGGCTCTTGGTGGTCTGTCCTGGTTGCTGCGCCGGCCGATGGTTACCGGGCGGCTCGAGACCGACTACATCCGGCCGGTGCCGGTGGGAGCCACGCTGTCGCTGCGGGCGGAGTGCCTCGGCTTCGAGGGACGGCGGATGTACGCGAAGGCCGTCGGGCGGCTGGGCGGTCCCGAGGGAAGTGTGGCGTTACGGGCGACAGCTGTGTTCGTTGTAGTGCCGCCGGAGCATTTCATCGAGCACGGCGCCGACATGACCGCTGAGAAGGTCCACGACTACGAGGTGAACCCATGACCGAGGTACTGATCCAGCGGCTCGACCCGGACCTGCCCGTCCCGGCGTACGCACATCCCGGCGACGCCGGCGCCGACCTGCTCGCGACCAGCGACGTCACGCTGAAGCCGGGGGAGCGGGCCGTGGTCGGCACCGGGATCGCCATCGCGCTGCAGGACGGATACGCCGCTTTCGTCCACCCACGCTCGGGTCTGGCCGCGAAACACGGCGTCACACTCGTCAACGCGCCGGGCACGGTGGACGCGGGATACCGTGGCGAGATCAGGGTTTGCCTGATCAACCTGGACACCTCCGCCGAGGTCACGCTGCGCCGCGGCGACCGGATCGCGCAACTGGTGATCCAGCGGGTCGAGAAGGCCCGGTTCGTCGAGGTGGAGAGGCTGCCCGGCTCGGCCCGTGGCGAGGGTGGATACGGCTCGACCGGCGGTTTCGGCGGTGTGACACGCTGATCAGGTGCACTCCGTTGACCTGCGGAATACGCGAGACTACGGCGGCTGAATCAGCCGGCCCGGTAGCGATGACTGACGAACGAGGAAGTAGGCAAGAGCAGTGATCTTCCGCCGCAAGGCCAAGAACGACGACACCGAAGCGACCGGCCCGGCCGGCAGCGACGACGTGGTCGAGGCCCCTGTCGAAGATGAGGGCGCCGAGGAAGCCGGTACGCCGGAGGGCCGCAGCGCGGGTCCGTACGACTCCAGCGAGGTGGACGCCTCGGAGCTGGAGGCCGAGGACCGGATCGACCTGGGTGCGCTGGTGATCACCGGTATGCCGGGCATGGAGCTGCGGCTGCAGGTCGACGAGCAGAGCGGTGACGTGCAGGCGATCCTGCTGGTGCTGGAAGACTCCGCGCTCGAGCTGCGCGCCTTCGCCGCACCGAAGACCTCCGGCATCTGGACCGAGGTACGCCGCGAGATCGCCGCCGAGGCGACCCGGATGGGCGGCACCGCGTCGGAGACCGGCGGCCCGTTCGGTACCGAGCTCGTGCTGGTGGTCCCGGTCGAGGACCCGGACGGCCAGATCTTCAGCCAGACCTCCCGGGTGATCGGTGTCGACGGCCCGCGCTGGCTGCTGCGCGCCACCGTGCTGGGCCGCGCCGCGGTCGAGCCCGAGGCCGCGCCGCCGATGGAGCAGTCGCTCCGCAATGTCATCGTGGTCCGCGGCAGTGAGCCGATGGCGCCGCGCGAGTCGCTGGCCCTGCGGCTGCCCCCGGGCGCCCAGCCGGCCGCCGAGGAAGAGGCCTGAGGGACATGTCCGGATACCGGCCGTGCACGTTCGCGAGCGGATTAGACTGTGCTCATGGGTAGCGAGAAACCCGCGGGGTTGTGGAAGCGTGCGTTCAAGGGGCTGGCGGGTGACCGCGACCAGCAGGACGCCGAGGTGCTCCAGGACTACGCGCACGACTGTGGCGCGCGGTCCATCACCGGTTGTCACGACCGGGAGATGGTGACGCTGTACGGCACGCTGCGCACGATCACCTTCAGCCCGCGGGGCGGCGTACCGGCGCTGGAAGGCGAGCTGTACGACGGCACCGGTACGGTCAAGCTGATCTGGCTCGGCCGGCGCAAGATCGCCGGCATCCACCCCGGATCGGAGCTGATCGCGTCCGGGCGGATCGGTGTCGTGGACGGGGACCGGGTGATGTTCAACCCGAAGTACGAGCTCCGTCCGACGGCCGCGCATGGCTGACCCGACCCAGGGCAGCCGCCGCGACCACCTCGACGAGGACCTGAACGAGAAGCTCGTCGAGATCCTCAAGCCCGAGTTCGAAGCCGCTGAGGCGATGGGCCCGGATGCCGACGTCTCTTCTTCCGCCGGCGACGGTTCGCCTTATGCCTCAGGTGCTGCGGCCTCGGGTACTGCTGGCTCGGGTACTGCGTCGGAGGCCGCTGCTGACGAGGCCGAGTCCGCGAAGACCGACGCGAAGCCGGCGACCACGGACAAGGACTTCTTCCAGGCGCTCGGTGGCTGGGGCGCGCTGCTCGACATCGGCCTGCCGTGGATCGCGTTCCTGATCGTCTACGGCGCCAGTGACCACAACCTGAAGCTGGCCCTGCTCGTCGCCGTCGTCTCCGGTGCCGCGGTCGCACTGCTCCGGCTGGTCCGCAAGCAGCCCCTCCGCAACGTGGCGGGCGGCTTCGTCGGCGTCCTCATCTCCGCCTGGGTGGCGAACCGCAGCGGCCGGGCCGAAGACGTCTACCTCCCCGGCCTCCTGATCAACCTCGGCTACGGCCTCCTCTACCTGCTGACGGTCCTCTTCCGCTGGCCGCTGTTCGGCGTGCTGTACGGAGTCATCACCCAGACCGGCACGGCCTGGCGCAAAGACCCAGCCATGCTCAAAGGCTTCAGCCGAGCCACCCTGGTCTTCGTCGGCCTCTTCGCCATCCGCCTGGTCGTCCAGGTCCCGCTCTACCTGACCGGCAGCCTCAACGCCCTGGGCATCGCAAAGGTAGGCATGGGCCTCCCCCTCTACGCCGTGGCCCTCTGGCTCGCCTACGCAGTCCTCCGAGGCTCCCTCCCGCCCGACAAATGGGACGAAGCCCGAGACCACGTAACCCACCTCCTCCGAGGCAACAAGAAGTAAACCCGCACTCCGCCACCTTCAACTGCCAGACGACAGCTCAGCGCTCGCCGAACGTCTTCTTGTAAAAGGTGGCGGAGTCCTCGTAGCCGAGGGCTTGGTAGAAGGTTCCCGCCCGGCGGCTGGCAAGCGTGAGGTAGGCAGCCCCGATCGACTGCGCCCAGTCCTCAGCGCGGTCCATCAGGCCACGTCCCACCTCAGCTTGCCATCGCCGTCCTGTTTGGTGGCCGAAACAGTTCCGGCTGGGGCAGGCACCACCGGTGTCGCAACAGTGACGTGGCCAAAGTGGTCAGGGGAAAGTGTTAGTTGCGGGTGTGAAGGAAGCCTACGATTTCGCGACCCTTCGTCGACACCCTGTGAGGCATCCGTGACACCACGCTCTGGCCGCGGTCGGAGGCTGACCGCCTTCTCGGCGGCTGTCCTGGCCGTTGCCGCGTCCGTGACCGGCGGTTCCGCCGCCGCGTCGCCCCCACCCGCCCCGCCCGGCTCGTACGACGTACTGGCTGCTGCCGGCCAGGTCGCGCCGCAGACCATCACCTTGATCACCGGCGACCAGGTCAAGGTCACCGTCGGCGCCGATGGCAAGAACAACTACACGGTGACTGGTCCGGACGGTCGCCTGGCCGACCACGATCTGCGGGTCAAGGGAGACGACACCTACGTCTACCCGCGTTCCGCGAGCCGGTACCTCGCCGCGAAGTTGCTGGACGAGGACCTTTTCAACGTGACCCGGTTGCTGGCCGACGGCTACCGCGGCGACCTCCCGTTGATCGTCACCTACACGGACGCCGCCACCCGCTCGCGCCAGCAGGCCGTGCCGGACGGCGCCCGCAAGCAACGCACCCTGAGCAGCATCCAGGGCGCCGCCCTCAGCACCAACGACACCGCTGACTTCTGGCGTTCACTGACTGCCGGGAGCACCGCCCGCTCGACTGGCGCGGCCACCTTCACCGGTGGTATCGCCAAGGTCTGGCTGGACGGCAAGTTCAAGGCTGACCTCGCCGACAGTACGGCGCAGATCGGCGCGCCGGAGGTCTGGCGTGGCGGCAACACCGGGCAGGGCGTGGACGTCGCAGTACTGGACACCGGCGTCGACCTCGAGCACCCGGACCTCGACGACCGGGTGACCGCGTCGACGAGCTTCGTCCCGGACCTGGACGTCACTGACCGGCACGGACACGGCACCCACGTCGCGTCCACCATCGCCGGCACGGGTGACGCGTCGGGCGGAGTCGAGCGCGGTGTCGCGCCCGGCGCCCGGCTGCACATCGGCAAGGTGCTCGACAACGAGGGCAGCGGCCAGGAGTCCTGGATCATCGCCGGGATGGAGTGGGCCGCCCGCGACCAGCACGCCAAGGTCGTCAGCATGAGCCTCGGCGGTGGACCGACCGACGGCACCGACCCGATCAGCCAGTCGCTGAACGAGCTGTCCGCTGAGACCGGAGCTCTCTTCACGGTTGCCGCCGGCAACTACGGACCGGGGTACTACACCGCGACCGCGCCCGGTGTCGCCGACGCGGCGCTGACCGTGGGTGCCGTGGACGGCGCCGACAAGCTCGCCGACTTCTCCAGCTGGGGCCCACGCGTGGGCGACGGCGGGTTGAAGCCGGACATCACCGCGCCCGGCGTCGACATCCTCGCCGCGCGTTCGCAGTACGCGGCCGAAGGCACCGGCTCGTACCAGCTGATGAGCGGTACTTCGATGGCGACGCCGCACGTCGCCGGAGCCGTGGCCCTGCTGGCCGCGCAGCACCCGGACTGGACCGGGCAGCAGCTCAAGAACGCGATCGTGAGTACTGCGAAGCCGACGCCGCAGTACATCCCGTATCAGGGCGGCAACGGGCGGCTGGACATCGCCGCGACCAGCAAAGCGTCCGTGTTCGCCACGTCGAGCGCGTACTCCGGCTTCTACGGCTGGCCTGTCGCGGCCGGCAAGTCCGTCGACCGCGTGGTCACCTACACGAACACCGGTGATGCGCCTGTCGTGCTGGACCTGTCCACTCAGGTGAACGATGCCCCGGCGGTCCTGTTCACGCTGTCGACGCCCAAGGTCACCGTGCCCGCGCACGGGACGGCCGACGTCACTCTGACCGCCAAGGTGGATGTCGCACCGGTGGACAAGCAGCTGTCCGGTCGCCTGATCGCTACCGGCGCCAACGGCCTGCAGCTGAGCACGATGATCGGTATCGGTCGAGAAGGCGAGCGTTACCAGCTCACCCTGAACGCCAAGGACCGCAGCGGCCGCCCGCTGGCCGGTGACGCGATCCTGATCGGCCGGGGCTCGTACGGCCAGTTCACCGTCGAGGAGAGCGGCACCGAGCTTCGCCTTCCGCCTGGCGACTACACGACCTGGCTGACCGCGGATGTGCAAGGTGCGAACGGGCCGTCGTCGCGAGGCCTCGCAGTACTGACGTTGCTCGACATCCACCTCGACAAGGACCGGACTGTCACGTACGACGCGCGCAAGGCCCGGCAGCTGAAGGTGGTGACTCCGCAAGCGACCAGCCTGGGTGAGGTGCGGGTGAACACCTATCGCGACTTCGGCCGGGACTTCTCGGTCGGATCGTCCCGCTGGCCGGATCCCAGCTACGACAGCGCCTGGGTGTTGCCGACGGCAAAGGTCACCGACGGTACCTTCACCGCAGGCGCCCGCTGGCGGATGGAGCAGCCTGCTCTGACCCTGGCCGCTTCGTCCCTGTCGTTCCCTGACCTGAGGGTCCGTCAGGCGGCGACTCCGCTGCCCAAGGGGAAGCAGGAGCTCGACGCTGTGTTCGCCGGTGACGGCGGCCCAGCCGCGAGCAAGACGATCGACAAGCGCGGCCAGGCGGTCGTAGTACGGCGCAACGACAGCGTCTCGCTGGAGGACCAGGCAACTGCTGCCGCGGCCGCAGGCGCCAAGCTGCTGGTGGTCGTGAACGACGGCATCGGCAAGCTGTCGCCGTGGGGCGACTCGATCTGGGCGCCCAACCCGCCGCCGATCACGGTCGCGGCCGTGACGCACGACGAGGGCGAGCAGCTGATCTCCCAGCTGGAGCACGGCGAGCGCACGCTGACCGTGGAGTCGAATCCGGCGATGGCGTACCAGTACGACGTGTCGCACTTCTCGGACCAGGTGCCGGCCGACCCGTCGTACCGGCCGGGCTCGCGCGACCTGGCCCGGCTCGACCTCTCGTACCGGAACTTCCGCCAGGGCCAGGTGACCGAGAACCGGTACGACGTGTGGAACGTCGACTGGGAGTCCTCGATGAACACCTGGGGGACGGCTGCCCAGGGGGAGCGGACCGAGTGGGTCACCGCGGGTGTGCCGTACCAGGGGCACGCGGAGATCGTGCGGGAGCTCCAGCAGGCCGACGCGGGCTGGACCGCCTATCGGGCCGGTAGTCGTACGGCCGTTCAGTGGTTCGGGCCGATCCAGCGCCCGCGGCTGAGCAAGGACCTCTCACCGATGCGGCTCGAGGATGGTCTCGCCATCGTTGCGCCCGGCTGGGGCTCTGGCGGTGACCACTACGGCACTGCGTTCGGCAACTTCGACCTCACCCAGAAGGTGAGCCTCTTCCAGGGCTCGACGCTGGTGTCCGAGGCCGACCGCGACCAGCTGAGCGTGACCGGCCTCAAGCCCGAGCGCCTGCCTTATCGGCTGGTGGTGGACAACACCCGCGGCACCTTCCCGAACCCGTACTCGACCGCGACCCGGACCGAGTGGGGCTTCAACTCCGGTGCTCTGGCCGAGGCGGCTCCGGTGTCGCTGATCCAGCTCGACTACGCGGTCGACACCGACGCAGCGGGCCGAGCCGGTCGCCGCGACGACCTGACCATCTCCCCGAAGTGGTCGGTCGACTCGTCGACGAACGGCCTTCGCCAGCCATCGGTCGACGTCTCGTATGACGACGGCAAGACCTGGCGGCAGGCTTCCCTGAAGCACACGTCGAACGGCTGGACCACCCGCCTCGACGCGCCCCGCTCGGCCTCCTTCGTCACCCTGCGAACCCACGCAGAGGACGGCTCAGGCTCCACGATCAACCAGCAGATCACCAGGGCCTTCGGCCTGAAGTAAACGCGGTGACATCGCGGCCCGAGCGGCCGCGACCCTTCGGACGTGCTGGGTGGCGGTTCTCCCTCACCCAGCACGTCCTCCAAATCCCCTGCGCCGCAGCCCTGGGCAGCACGGCGCAGGCAAGGGGACCTCGGACACCTTCACGAGACCTCGGACACCTCACCCCTGCCCGAGCCTCCCGAGAACTGCCCGAGGTCCCCGTCCATGCACTGCCTAGGGTGCTCATGCATCGCGCGCCGCTCCTCCCACCCCCGGACGCGACTCCTGGCTCGCCACTGACGACAGCAGGTGCTCCACCATGGGGTGCTGGCGTACGGAAGAACAGGAAGTACTGCGTGCTTTGCGAGCCTCTACCGTCTGGGTAGGTGTGGAGGTTGACGGTGCGAGCGACATCTTCCTGTCGATCGGGACAGCCGTGCCGGAGCAACCCGTCCGGGCGGTCACCCACTCCACCGCGCGACACCTGGCATTCGCTGAGCGGCAACAGGATTCGCGCCCAGAGGTGGTGGAGCGGCGACTTGCGGGTGGGTGGGAGCCGGCTACGGGGGAGGTGCGTGGGGTTACTGGGGGCGGCGGTGGTGGGGGGAGAGCATGTCTTCCAGTTGTTCTTCGGTTTCGTCGGCGGCTACGAAGAGGAGTTCGTCGTTGAGCTCGAGGGTGCCGTCGGGGTCGGGGCGGAGGACTCGGCCTTCGCGGATGATGGTGACCAGGGCGGTGTCGATCGGCCAGTCGATGTCGCCGACACGGAGGCCGATCATCGGGGAGTCCTCGGGCAGGGTGAGCTCGACGAGGTTCGCGTCGCCCTGACGGAAGGTGAAGAGGCGAACCAGGTCGCCGACGGACACGGCTTCCTCGACCAGTGCGGACATGATCCGCGGGGTGGAGACGGACACGTCCACGCCCCAGGCCTCGTTGAACATCCACTCGTTCCTCGGGTGGTTGACCCGGGCAACGGTCCGCGGTACGCCGAACTCGGTCTTGGCCAGCAGCGACACGACCAGGTTCGTCTTGTCGTCACCGGTGCTCGCGATCGCCACCTGGCACCGCTGCAGCGCGGCCTCCTCCAGTGAGGACAGTTCGCAGGCGTCGGCGAGCAACCACTCGGCACGCGGTACGGACTCGGCCTTGATCGCGCGCGGGTCCTTGTCGATCAGCAGGACCTCGTGGCCGTTCTCCAGCAGTTCGGCCGCGATCGATCGCCCGACGTTCCCCGCGCCGGCGATGGCTACCCGCATCACAGCTCCTCAGGCTTGGTGCCGAGCAGGGACTCGATCGTGTCGGCGTCCCGCTCGAGCATGACGACGTGGACCAGGTCACCCTCCTGGATGACCGTGTCGGCCTTGGGCAGCAGACCCTCGCCGAGCCGGGTCAGGAACGCGACCCGGGCGCCGGTGGCCTTGTCGATGTCCAGGGCGAGCCGGCCGACCCAGCCGGAGTGCACGTGCACCTCGGCGAGCCGGACGGTGCCGGACGGGTCGCGCCACTCGGGCTCCGAACCGCTCGGCAGCAACCGCCGCATCATCTGGTCGACGGTCCACTTCACCGTGCCGACGGTGGGGATGCCGAGCCGCTGGTAGACCTCGGCGCGGCCCGGGTCGTAGATCCGGGCGACGACGTTCTCGACGCCGAAGTTCTCCCGCGCCACCCGGGCGGCGAGGATGTTGGAGTTGTCGCCGTTCGAAACGGCCGCGAACGCCTCGGCCTCCTCGATGCCGGCGTCGATCAGCACCTCACGGTCGAAACCCATGCCGGTGATGGTGCGGCCGGAGAAGTTTGGGCTCAGGCGGCGGAAGGAGTCTGCGGACTGGTCGATGACGGCGACCGTGTGGCCGCGTTTCTCGAGCGTGCGGGCGAGCGTCGACCCGACGCGGCCGCAGCCCATGATGACGACGTGCACTCCGTTGATCACTCCTTGCCCCTCGCAGGGGCCGCTGGCATCGGGTTCGGCAGGGATAGACGCTACACCGGCCCTCGCATCCCTCTAACATCACCGGTGTGACTCCCGCTCTAGGCGATATCGGCAAACGCATCCTCATCGGACGTAAGTTGCGCAGTACGCAGCTCGGCGAGACGCTGCTTCCGAAGAAGATCGCACTCCCGGTGTTCGCCAGTGACGCTCTGTCGTCCGTCGCCTACGCCCCGGACGAGATCTTCCTGACGCTCTCCCTGGCCGGTCTGGCGGCCTACTCCTTCTCCTGGAAGATCGGCCTGCTGGTCGCCTTCGTGATGCTCGTCGTGGTCGCGTCGTACCGGCAGAACGTGCACGCCTACCCCTCCGGCGGCGGCGACTACGAGGTCGCCACGGTCAACATCGGTCCGAACTCCGGCCTGACCGTGGCCAGCGCGCTGATGGTCGACTACGTGCTGACGGTCGCGGTGTCGATCTCCTCGGGGGTGCAGAACGCCAAGTCGGCCCTGCCGTTCCTGGCGGGCCACGAGGTCCCGCTGGCGGTGGGGCTGGTGGTGGTGCTGACGGCGTTGAACCTGCGCGGTGTCCGGGAATCAGGCGCGCTGTTCGCGGTCCCGACGTACATCTTCATGGCGTCTATCATCGGGATGGCGATCTGGGGCGTCATCCGGCTCACCGCCGGAAACCTGCCGCTGGCCGACAGCGCCCAGTTCGACATCCGGCCCGAGCCCGGGCACGAGGTGTTCAGCGGGCTCGCGGCGGCCTTCCTGCTGGCCCGGGCCTTCTCGTCCGGGTGTGCCGCGCTGACCGGTGTCGAGGCGATCAGCAACGGCGTACCGGCGTTCCGCAAGCCGAAGAGCAAGAACGCGGCGACCACGTTGCTGCTGCTCGGCACGATCGCGGTCACGATGCTGATGAGCATCATCTTCCTGGCCGACAAGATCAGGCTGCGGTACGCCGAGGATCCCGCGACCCAGCTTCTTCTCAACGGGGAACCGGTCGGCGACAGCTACACCCAGAAGACGGTGATCGGCCAGATCGGCGACTCGGTCTTCTCCAACTTCCCGCCCGGGTTCTACCTGGTGATCGGTGCGACCATGCTGATCCTGGTGCTGGCCGCGAACACCGCCTTCAACGGGTTCCCGGTGCTGGCCTCGATCCTGGCCAAGGACGGGTACCTGCCCCGGCAGTTGCACACTCGCGGCGACCGGCTCGCCTACAGCAACGGCATCATCCTGCTGGCGCTCTGCGCGATCGGCCTGATCGTGGCGTTCGACGCCGAGGTGACGAAGCTGATCCAGCTGTACATCGTCGGGGTGTTCGTCTCGTTCACGCTCAGCCAGTTCGGCATGATCCGGCACTGGACCCGGCACCTGAAGACCGAGACCGACAGCGGCAAGCGCCGGCAGATGATGCGGTCCCGGTCGATCAACGCGGTCGGCCTGACCATGACCGGCATCGTGCTGGTGATCGTGCTGATCACCAAGTTCACCCACGGCGCCTACATCGCGATCATCGCCATGGCCGTGCTGTTCGTGCTGATGAAGGGTATCCACCGGCACTACGACACGGTCGGCCGGGAGATGGCAGTCGACGCCAGCGACCAGCTGATGCTGCCCGCCCGGGTGCACGCGATCGTGCTCGTCTCCAAGTTGCACAAGCCGACGCTGCGAGCTCTGGCGTTCGCCAAGGCTGCCCGACCATCTGTGCTCGAGGCAGTCACGGTCGACGTCGACAGGGACGAATCGGACACGCTGCAGGCCGAGTGGGAGGCCCGGGACATCCCCATCCCGCTGAAGCGGCTGGCGTCGCCGTACCGGGAGATCACCCGGCCGATCCTGCAGTACGTCCGCGACATCCGGCGCCAGTCGCCGCGGGACGTGGTGATGGTCTACATCCCCGAATACGTGGTCGGACACTGGTGGGAGCACCTCCTGCACAACCAGAGCGCACTGCGGCTCAAGGGCCGGCTCTTGTTCACACCTGGTGTGATGGTTACGTCCGTTCCGTACCAGCTGATCTCTTCGCAGGCGGCTGAGGAGCGGCAGGACCGTGAAGAACGCGTAGCCGGCCAGGTACGGCGCGGCGCGCGCAAGAGTTCAGGAGACCGGTGACGGCAGAAGAGATCGTCGGGACGCTACTCGAGCTCGAGGTGGGACCGGTAGCGCACGGCGGGCACTGCGTCGCGCGTTACGAGGGCCAGGTGGTGTTCGTCCGGCACGCGTTGCCGGGGGAGCTGGTGCACGCCCGGGTGACCGAGCAGAACGCGAAGTACCTGCGGGCGGACGCAGTACAGGTCCTCACCCCGTCGCCGCACCGGATCGAACCTCCCTGCCCGTACGCCGGGCCAGGGCGTTGCGGCGGTTGCGACTTCCAGCACGCGAACATCGTCGAGCAGCGCCGGCTGAAGGCGACCGTCGTGTCGGACACGCTGCGGCGGATCGGCGGGATCGAGCGCAACGTCGTGATGGAGTCACCGGGCGACGACGGGCTCGGCTGGCGGACCCGGATGCGGTACGCCGTGGTCGGCGGCCGGCCCGGGATGTTCGCTCATCGCTCGCATGACCTGGTACCGATCGACCGGTGCCTGATCGCCCACCCGGACACCCCTCCGGTGCTCGACCAGCGGTGGCCCGGGGCTTCCTCGGTCCAGGCGGTGGTGTCGTCGGAGGGCAAGACCGCCGTCCTGACCGACGAGAACTCGGCCGGACGTGTCGTCGAGGTGGTGCGCGACCGGCGGTTCCGGGTGGAGGCCGGTGGCTTCTGGCAGGTTCACCCGGCGGCTCCGTCGACGCTCGTGGACGCAGTACTGGCCGGGCTCGAGCCTGTCGCGGGGGAGACCGCGCTGGACCTGTACTCCGGGGTCGGGTTGTTCGCGGCGTTCCTTGCCGAGGCGGGGTGCGCAGTACTGGCTGTCGAGGGGGACCGGGACGCCGTCAAGAACGCGCGGCGGAACCTGCACGATCTGCCCGCGGTGACGCTGGAGCAAGGCGACGTCGACAAGGTGCTCAACAACGCGGCCGGGCAGGGGCTGGAGTCGGTCGACCTGGTCGTTCTCGACCCGCCTCGCACCGGCGCGGGCAAGGCCGTCGTACGCCGGATCGCGGCGCTGTCGCCGCGCAAGATCGCGTACGTCGCGTGCGACCCGGCCGCGCTCGCCCGGGACCTGAAGACCTTCGGGGAGCTCGGCTACGGCATCAGCTCGCTGCGGGCGTTCGATTTGTTCGGGATGACGCATCACATAGAGTGCGTGGCGGTGCTCGAGCCACGACCTGACTAGTGGGTCGTCGGCGTCTCGGGTACCGTTCTGGCCTGGATCTGACCCCGGAGCCGGAGCGGGCCCTCAGTTGGGGCCGCCTGAGCTGGATTGGCACCTGAGCAGGAGACCCGATGCCGCTCGTCGACCTGGACGACCCGGAGGAGCTGCGCGCCCGCTGGACCGCGCTGGCTGCGGTCGCCCATGCGACGGGCTTCGACCGCCGCTGGTACGCCGACGAGAACGGCTGGTACCACCAGGACGAGACCGGCAGCGACCTGCGCATGGTCAAGCTCGGGGGCGGCCGGGCGGTGCTGTTCGGGTTCCACACCCAGCACAGCCGGACAGCCGAGGCCGACCTACTGGCCGGGTCGCCGGACTGGATCGGGCAACCCGAGGTCAAGCGGCGGATCGCGGCGGGGCAGCTGGGGTTCGTCTACGGTAGCTTCAACGGGACGTGGGCTCGCGCCTCGTATCCGGGGGATCCGTGGCAGCCGCTGGACGACGGGTTCCTGCCGATCGCGGAGTGGGTGACCTCGGACGAGGAAGCCGCACGCGAGCTGATCGAGTGGACCGCCGAGTGGGCTGATTACCTCGGCGGCCTGGACGAGTTGCTGCCGATCGGGATCCGGCTGATTCGTACCGCGGGGTCTACCGGGCTCACGCCGCACGCGCTGCAGGAGTTGTTCGACCGGCTCGGGGTCGGGCCGAGGTCGCCGCAGCAGCCGGATCTGCGGGCGGCCCTGGTGGCGGCCGAGCATTTCAATGGGCCAGCTGCCGATCCTGTGATCGGTACCGCGGGTCCGGCTGCCGCTCCTTCTGCGGCGGTTCCTCCCGTTGCTGTTGTTCCGGCTGGACCGCCTGCGGCTGCTGAGACTCAGGCGGAGCCGCGGTTCGAGCCGGACGAGGGCCGGTACGAGCCGGACGCCGGTCGGTACGAGCCGGACGCGGCTCGGTCTGTGCCGGACGGAGGCCGGTACGAGGCGGATGCCGGTCGGTATGGAGCGGACCCAGGCCGATACGAGGCGGATGCTGCTGGGTATGAGGCGGATGACGACGAGGAGGACGAGGAGCTTTTTGTCGTCCCGCCGGGGATCAGTCCGTTCACGGGTCAGCCGATCGGCGACGACGCGAATCTGGTCCTCGGAGGCGCCGAGCCGTTCGCGCCGGAACCACTGACCCCGGAGCTGCCGTTCCGGCCGGATTCGCCGTTCGCTCCCGAGCCGCAGTACACGCCGGAGCCGACGTATGAGCCGACTCGGCCGGCGCCGGCCCAGTCGCAGTACGGGGCTGAGGCTCCGGCACCTCGAGGGGACGATTACGGGGTCACCGGACGCAAGCGGAGATTCCGACGCAAGAAGCGGGATGAGGACGACGGCGAGGCGCTTGTCCGCCTCGGCCTGGTCGGCCCGGAGCCGGAGACTGCTGAGCCGCGCCCTCAACCGCCGGCCGAGCCGCCCCGGTCCCATCCGACGGCCTACGCGCAGAGCACGCCGGCACCACTTGGACCGCTGCCGTCCTCGGAGCCGCCGCGGGTCGGTGGTGAGGGCGAGGGCGAGGACTTCTACGCCAGCCTCTTCGCCGATGCTCCCGCCGCTGCTACCTACACCCCCGACGTACGCCGCGACGCGCCGCGGGACTGGAATGCCCGCGAGCAGTCGCCCCAACCGGATCAGCACAGTCAGTCCGAGCCGTCGGCCTGGTCCGCCGCCGACGACGCGACCAGCGAGTTCACCCCTTTCACCGACGACACCGCCGCCACCCCGATCGTCGAGGACGACATCGCCCCGCCGGCCGCCACCGACGACGGGCCGCCGGCCGCCACACCGATCGTCGAGGACGACATCGGCGTAGTCGACCCGGTCCCGGCGGACGAAGCGGAATACATCCCCGACCATCTGGACTACGACGGACCGACAGACGCGTTCGACGTACTGCCGGATTCGGAAGGCGACCGGCCAGACCACGACGGACCGACGGACGCCTTCGACGTACTGCCGGATTCGGGAGACGACCGGCCGGACTACGACGGACCGACGGACGCGTTCGACGTACTGCCGGATTCGGGAGACGACGAGCAGGTTGCGGCCTCGCAGCAGGTGAGCGACGAGCAACCTGTTCAGCAACCCAGGCGTGGGCAGCAGCCGCCGGCTGAGCGCGAGTGGGTCGGCGGTGCCTGGATCAACGGCGAATGGGTCGAGGACGTCGCCGCCTACCTTGCCGCCCAGCAACAGGCCGCTCAGCAACAGGCCGCCCAGCAACAGGCCGAGGAGCCGCCGACCGAGGAACACCTCGTCATCGTCCCGACGGACGCCGCGCCTTCCGCTGATGAGTCTTCCGCGGGCGAGGCGGCCTCTAGCGACGAGTCTGTTGAGAACAGCACCGAAGACGCCCCGACGGCTGAGATCGCCGCGGTACTGTACGCCGACTTGGACTCCGGCGACCCGGCAGAAGACGAGTACTACCCCTCCGGCCCGTCACCCTTCGCCACCGCGGACGGCCCCACCAGCCGCGACCTCCCACCCAACGGCTTCAGCAGCATCACCCCAGAAGAATTGAAACCGGGGGAGTACGCGTACGAGCTCGACGGCCAGCTCTTCCACGACGAGATCCTCGGCGACGCCGACTGGACCGCCGACCAGCTCGCCGACCTCCCGCCGCCCACCACGGCCCCGGCCCCTGGGCCAACTCCGACGCCCCCGGCCTCCAGCCCCACTCCGACGGCCCCGGCGCCCGGCCCAACTCCGACGTCACCCGCTGCCCAGGATCCGGCCTCCACCGCGCCAGCGCCGGTCGCACCCGCCGAGGCGATCGACGATCCTGCCCGGACCAACGCCCCGTACGCGGCCGACGCTCCTTCCACGCCCGATCACCAGGCCGACGCGTCGGGTGCCGCGCAGGGGGCTGCCGAGGGGCAGTCACAGGCTCCTCTGAGGGATGTCGAGGAACCGTTCAACCTGGACGACCTGCGGCCGATGACCGGCTACAACGCCGAGCAACTGGCCGCACTCAGGTCGCTCGCGGCGCCCGTTCAGATCGGCCCTCGCCCCTTCCACGAGCCCGGCCGAACCGAGCAACCCGACCAGCAGCCGCCCGTCGCGCCGGAAGCCCCTGCGCCGGAAGCCGTGGCGTCGGAAGCGACCACGCCGGAAGCCGTGGCGCCGGAAGCTGTAGCGCCCCGAGACCAGGCTGATGGTGGTTGGGGTGAGCAGTCCGCAGTCGAGATCACGGCCCAGCTCGAACCCATCCAGGACGACTCTTCGGATCTCGCCGCGGACGATTCCGGCGAGCCGGAGGCCGGTCGCGAACAGCTCGATCGTGAACAGTTCGATCGCGGACAGTTGGATCGCGAGCAGCTCGATCGTGAGCAGCCGGATGCTCGGCAGCCGGATGCGGTGCACGACGCCGGCTTGGGATCGGAGGAGGCAGGTCCGCTCTGGCAGCGGTCTGCGCTGGACGACACCATGGAGCGGCAGCCGTTCGGGCCGATAGAGGACTTCGCACCCGGTGCCGACGACCGGCCGACCGGTGAAGCTGGAGTGCAGGTTGAGGCCTGGCAGCAGGAGGTCTCCGCCCAAAGGGGGCCGGAGGCTGGGGCTGACCCCGCTTGGGCGGTAGACCCGGAACAGGCGCCTGAGGTGGACTCGGCCTGGGTGGTGGACCCGGAGCAGCCGGCTCAGGCGGACTCGGTCTGGGCAGGAAACCCGGAGCAGATGCCGGAGGCTGAGGCGGGCTCTGCCTGGGCGGAGACCCCGGGGCAGGCGGCGGAGGCTGAGGCGGGCTCCGCCTGGGCGGCAAAGCCGAAGGGTGGGGCGGTTTCTGACCTGCACCGGGCGCAACGTGAGGTGGTTCCTGACCTGCACCAGGCGCAACGTGAGGTGGTTCCTGACCCGGAGCAGGCGGCATTTGAAGCGGGTCGTGGTCCGGAGTTTGGTGTTGCCGGGGCGTCTGAGGTTGAGGTTGAGGGGGTCCCCGAGCGGGCGGAGGCTGCCGGGCGGCGGGAGGAGTTGGTGGCGCCGCCGGCGAGTTCGGCCGTGGATATTCCGGGGCTGGGTGTTGTCGGGGGTGAGGCGGCTGAGGTCGAGGCTGAGCCTGGGTCTATCGAGGAAGCCATGCGAGCTGAGTACGAGCGTCCTCGCCCGCGGCCCAAGGAGTCCGAGGCGTTGAAGGCCTTGCGGGAGTGGTGCCGGGTTCGGACGAAGATCGTGCCGTCCGGCTTCACGATCCAGGTGCAGGTACTGGATCCGGCGGCGCCGTCCTACCGGTTCGATCTCGAGCCGCCGGACGTCGACGACCCGCAGTACGGGGCTGAGCGGCTCAGTGGGTTGCTCGGGGAGTTGTGGCTGGCCGAGTCGCAGAGGGAGCAGGGCGGCTGGCTGTTCGCGCGCGTCGATGCGGCCGGGCGGACCGTGCGGATCGACCGGTGGTACGACCAGGTGCCCGACTGGTGGGACAACCCGGTGGAGCCGCGGCTCGACGTACTCGGGCTGGTCCGGCGGCTGAACGACCGCGGCCCGGACTGGCAACCGTCATACCTGGAGAAGTTGTACACGACGGCGAGATAGCGTTATCCGCATGTTGCTCAGGATCTTCACCGAACCCCAGCAAGGCGCCTCGTACGACGACCTGCTGGCGGTCGCGCGCAAGACGGAGGAGTGCGGTTTCGACGCCTTCTTCCGCTCCGACCACTACCTGGTGATGGGGGACCAGGACGGCCTCCCTGGTCCGACCGACGCGTGGATCACGCTGGCCGGCCTCGCCCGCGAGACGAGCCGGATCAAGCTCGGCACCCTCGTCAGCTCGGCCACCTTCCGCAACCCCGGTGTGCTCGCGATCTCGGTCGCGCAGGTGGACCAGATGAGCGGCGGACGCGCTGAGCTCGGCCTCGGCGCGGGCTGGTACGAGGCGGAGCACGCGGCGTACGGCCTCGACTTCCCGGATACGCCGGGACGGTTCGACCTGCTGACCGAGCAGCTCGAGCTGATCACCGGACTGTGGGACACGCCGCTGGGGGAGAAGTACGACTTCGCCGGCAAGCACTACCAGCTGAAAGACTCCCCGGCGCTGCCGAAGCCGGTGCAGCAGCCGCACCCGCCGGTCATCGTCGGTGGCGCGGGCAAGAAGCGGACGCCGGCCCTCGCGGCGAAGTACGCGGCCGAGTTCAATGCGGGTTTCCGGTCGGTCGAGGAGACGCAGGTGCTCTTCGATCGCGTCCAGGAGGCCTGCCGGGCGATCGGGCGCGACCCGCAGACCCTGGCGCTCTCGACCGCCCACACCGTTGTGGTGGGCAAGGACGACGCGCAGGTCAAGCAGCGCGCCGCGGCGATCGGCCGTGACGCTGACGAGCTGATCGAGAACGCCGTCGCCGGTACTCCGGCGCAGGTCGTCGACCGGCTGGGCCGGTTCGCCGAGGCGGGTTCGCAGCGGCAGTACGTCCAGATCATGGATCTCGCGGACCTCGACCACCTCGACCTGATCGCCGCCGAGGTCCTCCCGCACGTCTCCTGACTCAGCCCCTCGCCGGCCGCCGCATCAGTACCCCGGTCACGGCGTACAGCGCGGCGGACCCGGCGAGGGCGAGCGGCAGGCCGGCGACGCCGGCAATCAGCGCGATCGACAGCCCGCAGATGACCGCGCCCAGGTACTCGGCCTGGGCGAGGAACGAATGCGTCGTAGCCCGTACTTCGCTCGTCGTGCGCGCGTTGACCCAGATCGTCGCGATCAGCCGGGTCAGCGGCGCGGCGATCCCCGAGACGACCACGAGCGCGACACTCCCGCAGACCGCGCCGGGCGCGAACGCGAGCACCGCCATCCCAACTGCCCCCACAGCGGCGGAGACACCGTAGGAGTGGCGCGCGTGCTGCCCGTCGAGCCGCTTGTCCACCATCCGCAGCACTGCGGCGCCGACCACGAGCGCCATGAACCCGAGCGCCGTGAACCAGACGATCGGATCAAGCTCGGGCAGTCCCAGCTCAACCAGTTGCTTCGGCGCAAGACGCCCGCCCGCGTTGACAGCCCCGTTGACCAGAAACGTGGCCAGGAAGATCCGCAAGATCTCCGGACTCCGGCGTACCAGGGCGAGACCGCGGCGGAAGATCGTCCACGACGCCGACCACCGCGCGTCGCGGGTCGGCATGAACCGCTCCTCGGTGAACCGGAACCCGACGTAGAACGCCAGCAGCAGCATGGCCGACCCGGCGAGCACGATCGCGAGGTCGCGCCAGGTCGCCCACGCCAGTGCCCCGATCCCGAGGAGTCCCACTGCCGCGCCGGTCAGCTCAGCCCGGGCCGCCCGGGACAGGACTGCCGCGATCCGGTCCGGCTGGTCCAGCTCGTCAGTGATCCAGGCGATGTCCGAACCGCTCGCGAACGTCCACGACAAACCCCACAGCACCTGCGTCCCGAGCAGCAGCGGGAACGAGGTGACCAGCCCGGTGGTCAGCATCGCCGTGCCCATCAGCACCTGCGACAGCACCAGCGACCACTTCCGGCTGATGGTGTCGGCGAGTACTCCGGCCGGCACCTCGCTCACCAGCGCGAACAACCCCTGCGCGGAGCCGATCAGCACGAGCTCCGACTCGGTCAGGCCGGCGTCGAACACCAGGTAGACGCCGGCGACCAGCCACCAGCCGCGGTGCAGAGCCGCCCGCATCCACGTCCAGCGGACAAAGGTGGCGACCAGACGGCGTTGGTACTCCGATCGGCTCAAGGTGGCCAGCAGTCCAGCAGCCCGCGCCGTACACCGGCAACCGAATTCGGCGGGTGTGGCGGGTTGCCGGGAGTACGCGGGCGTGATGCGGTGAACCTGGTGCGACGTGATGACTCGATGTCGTGTATCTTGATGTCGAGAGACTTTGCGGGGCGGGAGGTTAGGGCAGCCTGATCTCCCGGCCGGGCCGGCGGCTCGGCAGGATGGCTTCAGCGAACAGGACCGGATAGAGGAGCAGGTTGATGGCCAGCGTCGACAGCTTCGGTGCCAAGGGTGCACTCGAGGTCAGCGGACAGTCGTACGAGATCTTCAGGTTGGCGGGAATCGAGGGCGCGGAGACGCTGCCCTACTCCCTCAAGGTGCTGCTCGAGAACCTGTTGCGCACCGAGGACGGCGCGAACATCACCGCCGACCACATCACCAAGCTCGGCAGCTGGGACCCGAACGCGGCCCCCGAGACCGAGATCCAGTTCACCCCGGCCCGGGTGATCATGCAGGACTTCACCGGCGTGCCGTGTGTCGTCGACCTGGCCACCATGCGCGAGGCGGTCGCCGAGCTCGGTGGCGACCCGGCCAAGATCAACCCGCTGGCTCCGGCTGAGCTCGTCATCGACCACTCGGTCATCACCGATGTCTTCGGTCGCCCGGACGCCTTTGAGCGCAACGTCGAGTTCGAGTACCAGCGCAACGGCGAGCGGTACCAGTTCCTGCGCTGGGGCCAGACCGCCTTCGACGACTTCAAGGTCGTCCCGCCCGGCACCGGCATCGTGCACCAGGTCAACATCGAGCACCTGGCGCGCACCGTGATGGTCCGCGACGGCGTGGCCTACCCGGACACCTGCGTCGGCACCGACAGCCACACCACGATGGTGAACGGCCTCGGCGTGCTCGGCTGGGGCGTCGGCGGTATCGAGGCGGAGGCGGCCATGCTCGGCCAGCCCGTCTCGATGCTGATCCCGAAGGTGGTCGGCTTCAAGCTGTCCGGCTCGGTGCCGGCCGGAGCGACCGCGACGGACGTCGTCCTGACCATCACCCAGCAGCTGCGCAAGCACGGTGTGGTCGGCAAGTTCGTCGAGTTCTACGGCGAGGGCGTCGCGGCGGTGCCGCTGGCCAACCGCGCCACTATCGGCAACATGAGCCCGGAGTTCGGCTCCACCTGTGCGATCTTCCCGATCGACGATGTCACCCTGGACTACCTGCGTCTCACCGGTCGGTCCGACCAGGACGTCGCGCTGGTCGAGGCATACGCCAAGGAGCAGGGCCTGTGGCACGACCAGTCGGTCGAGCCGCGCTTCTCGGAGTACCTCGAGCTCGACCTGTCCACCGTCGTGCCGTCGATCGCCGGCCCGAAGCGGCCGCAGGACCGGGTCGCGCTGAGCGAGTCCAAGGAAGCCTTCCGCGGGGCGCTCACCGACTACGCGACCGAGGAGCTCGACGTCGACCCGTCGGAGACCGGCAGCTTCCCAGCCAGCGACGCGCCGAACGGTCACGGCAACGTGAACGACGAGCCGCACGTGCCGCACGGCGCCAACGGCCGTCCGTCGAAGAAGACGAAGATCAGCATGAACGGCCAGGAGGTCGAGCTCGACCACGGCCACGTCGTGATCGCCAGCATCACCTCCTGCACCAACACCTCGAACCCGTCGGTGATGCTCGCCGCCGCGCTGCTGGCGAAGAACGCCGTCGACAAGGGTCTGTCGAGCAAGCCCTGGGTGAAGACGTCGCTCGCGCCGGGCTCGAAGGTCGTCACCGACTACTACGATAAGGCCGGCGTCACGCCGTACCTGGAGAAGCTCGGCTTCCACCTGGTCGGCTACGGCTGCACCACCTGCATCGGCAACTCGGGTCCGCTGCCCGAGGAGGTCTCGGCGGGCGTGCAGGAAGCCGACCTGGCCGTCGTCTCGGTGCTGTCCGGCAACCGCAACTTCGAGGGCCGGATCAACCCGGACGTGAAGATGAACTACCTCGCGTCGCCGCCGCTGGTGATCGCCTACGCGCTGGCCGGCACGATGGACTTCGACTTCGAGACCGACGCGCTGGGCCAGGACACGGACGGCAACGACGTGTTCCTGAAGGACATCTGGCCGGCCGCGGACGAGGTGGAGAAGGTGATCGCCTCCTCGATCAACAAGGAGATGTTCACCAAGGACTACGCCGACGTGTTCGCCGGTGACGAGCGCTGGCAGTCGCTGCCGACGCCCGAGGGCAAGACGTTCGACTGGGACGCAGACTCGACGTACGTGCGCAAGCCTCCGTACTTCGACGGCATGGCGAAGGAGCCGTCGCCGGTCACCGACATCGCCGGCGCCCGGGTGCTGGCCAAGCTCGGCGACTCCGTCACCACGGACCACATCTCCCCGGCCGGTTCGATCAAGGCCGACAGCCCGGCCGGCAAATACCTGGCCGAGCACGGCGTGGACCGCAAGGACTTCAACTCCTACGGCTCGCGCCGCGGCAACCACGAGGTGATGATCCGGGGCACGTTCGCCAACATCCGGCTGCGCAACCAGATCGCGCCGGGCACCGAGGGCGGCTTCACCCGCGACTTCACCAAGGACGACGCGCCCGTCACGTCGATCTACGAGGCCTCCGAGGCGTATGTCGCCGCCGGTACGCCGCTGGTGATCCTGGCCGGTAAGGAGTACGGCTCCGGCTCGTCCCGCGACTGGGCCGCGAAGGGTACGGCGCTGCTCGGCGCGAAGGCGGTCATCACCGAGTCGTTCGAGCGGATCCACCGGTCGAACCTGATCGGCATGGGCGTCCTGCCGCTGCAGTACCCCGAGGGCGAGAACGCGGAGTCCCTCGGCCTGACCGGCGAGGAGACCTTTGACATCACCGGTGTCACGGCGCTGAACGACGGCGAGATCCCGCGCACGCTGCACGTCAGGGTCACCGGCACGGACGGTTCGGTCAAGGAGTTCGACGCGGTCCTGCGCATCGACACCCCGGGCGAGGCGGACTACTACCGCAACGGCGGCATCCTGCAGTACGTGCTCCGCTCGCTGATCGCCAGCTGACCCTGCCCCTGTACGGCGTACGTCGTACAGGCTGATACCGACGGAGAGGCCGCCCGCAGCATGGATCTACACATCCTGCTGCTGGGCGGCTTCGCTGTCATTGTGGCCGCGATGGTCCAGGGGACGCTCGGGCTCGGGCTGTCGCTGGTGGCGGCGCCGGTGGTGGCCTTGCTCGACCCGACGCTGATGCCGGGAGCCATGCTCGTGCTGGGCATGGTGATGCCTTCCATGACGCTGGCGCACGAGTGGCGGCACGTCGCGTGGCGTCAGGCCGGCTGGCTGACGAGTGCCCGGGTCGCGACCACTCCGCTCGGTGTACTCGTGCTCGCCTGGGTGCCGGCCCGGGCCATCGGAGCTGTTGTCGGGGTGGTTGTGCTGGGGGCCGTGGCTCTCACTGCTTGGCGCCTCAAGCTGCGGCCGAGTCGGCGAGGCTTGATCGTGGCGGGAGCCGTCGCCGGGGTGTCCGGTACGGCGGCGTCGATCGGCGGGCCGCCTGCCGCGCTGGTGCTGCAGCATGAGCAAGGGCCGCGCCTGCGGGCGACCCTGGCCGCGTTCTTCCTCGTCGGCTCGATCGTGTCTCTTTCCGCGCTGGCCGTCGGCGGGCAGCTCACGCACCACCAACTCCTGTACGGCGCGTCGCTCATCCCGGGCCTGGCGATCGGCTTCGCGCTGGCGGTTCCTCTGCAACGGCGCCTGCACGGCCCCCGGCTCCGCCAGGCGGTGCTGCTCCTCGCCGCGCTCTCCTCGATCGTCGTGATCATCCGGTCGATCGCCTGAGCGGCCCGCTTCCCTCGGCCGGGGTTGGGAAACTGTCGGACCGGCGCGCTTTACTGAGCTATGGCCGTCCAGGAACGGGAGCATCCGCGGGAGGTGATCCGCGGTTCGTGCGCGAAGCACGGGACCGACGAGGTGATCGACTGGTGTGTCGCACTGCTGACGACCGAGGTTTCGCCGGAGGAGGCGTTCGGGCCGCTGCTGCCGAAGCTGAAGTGGATCACGGGGCCGTCGGCCGGCGGCTGGGCGTCGCTCGACCCGGTCAACTTCTACTGGGTCCGCGTCTGGGCTGCTCGGGCCTTCCTTTACGTCTGGCGCGACGACGTGGTCGACGCGTTGCTCGTGGCGGCCGGCGACCCGGCGTGGCGAGTCCGCGAACACGTCGCCCGCATCACCGCACAACGCGAGCTCGGCCAGCTGGTCGACTCACTCCTGCCGATGCTCGACCACGAACTGCCTCGCGTCCGCGCGGCCGCAGTACGCGCGATCGGCGCGGCCGGCGAGTTCGAGCATGCGGAGGCTGTGGTCGAGCTGCAGGACGACCCCGACCAGGCGGTCCGGGCCGCCGTCGAGCGTGCCCTCCAGCGACTGGAGACCCGCCTGGACCGCCCGGTGACCTGAGGAGCTACGCCTCCAGTGCCTGGCGGAGTTTCGTCGCGTACTCCGCGGCCTCGGCGTCGTCGGCGTACTTGGTGCGGGGCCAGAAGAAGCCGCGCAGGCCGTCGCCCTTGGTCCGCGGTACGACGTGGACGTGCAGGTGCGGTACGGACTGCGAGACCACGTTGTTCACGGCGACGAACGACCCCTGCGCGGAGTACGCCGTACGGACCGCGGCCGCGATCGAGCGGGCGGCGCCGAACAGCGGCACAGTGAGCTCGTCGGGCATCTCCACCATCGTCGCGATGTGCTCGCGCGGCACCAGCAGGGTGTGGCCCTTGAACACCGGGCGGATGTCCAGGAAGCCGACCACCTCGGGGGTGTCCAGCACGATGTGGGCGGGCGTGGAGCCGGCGATGATCGAGCAGAACAGGCAGTCCGCCATCAGCCGAGCTTCTCGTCCACGAAGCACCAGCGCCAGTTCTCACCCGGCTCGAAGCTCCGCATCACCGGGTGCTGGGCGCTGGAGAAGTGCTTGCTGGCGTGGCGCCCCTGCGAGGAGTCACAGCAGCCGACGTGGCCGCACCCCAGACACAGCCGCAGGTGTACCCAGGTGCTGCCGTCGACGAGGCACTCCTCGCAGCCCTCGGGCGTGTTGGGGGTCAGCACCATCGGTGCCTTCTCCAAGTGCTCGCAGGCGCCGGCCGGCGACGGCGGTACGCGAAGGTCCTCTGACTGTCCGCCGACGTCGTCGGCCTCTGCCCGGTCCAAGATGGACTCCTCGATGTCGAGTGCGATCTGGGCCCGTTGCAACACCTCGTCGGCGACGAGGCCCTCGTCCCGGACCTTCAGGATGTGTTCCCGCTCAGCCTGCAGCATCGCGGTCCTGAGCCGACGATAAGCCTCACTGGGCGTTTCGTACTCCGTCTCGGGCCGTCCCAGCCGCTCCCAGGCCGCCAGGGCGCGGGCCTCACCGCGCTGCCGGAGCAGGTCGATCACCTCTGGTGGGTCGTCCGGCCGGGCGATCCGGTCGAGTTCCTCCTCGCCCGCCTTGTGCGCGCCCTGCAGGACCGCCGCCTCCTGGAGCGCGTCCTCGGCGGGATCGGGGCCCGGCAGCCGCATCACGCGGACCAGCCAGGGCAGCGTCGAACCCTGCAGCAGCAGCGTCCCGGCGGTGACGATCAGGGCGATGAAGACGAGAACCTCACGGTGCGGCGTGTCCACCGGAAGGATGAACACGGCCGCCAGGGTGACCACGCCGCGCATCCCGGCCCAGGAGATGATCGCCAGGCTCTGCCAGCTCACCGGTCCGGGCCGGGACCGGCCGAGGATCCGCCGGGACAGGTAGGTCGTCGGGAAGACCCAGATCGGCCGGAGCAGCACGACCGCCAGGAAGACCCCGATGGTGGCGAGCGCGATGGTCCCGGCCGACAACGGGCTCCTCGAGACATCGTCCAGGATCCAGCGGGTCTGCAGCCCGATCAGCAGGAACACGGCGTTCTCGAGCAGGAACTGGATGGTGCGCCAGTTGGTCCGCTCGGAGATCCGGGAGGCGGCCGACTGGATGATCGGCGCCTTGTGCCCGAGGATCAGGCCGGTCACCACGACCGCGAGCACCCCGGATGCATGCACGTAGTGGTTCTCGGCCGCGACGTACGCGATGAACGGAGCGGTCATGCTGAGCGTGGTGTCGAGCACCGGATCAGTGAATCGTTTGCGGATCTTGGCCAGCACGATCGCGACGAGGAAGCCGACCAGTACGCCGCCGCCGGCCGCGCGGAGGAAGTCGAGACCGACCTCCAGGACCGTGGGCGTCACCGCGGCGGCCGCGAGCGCGGTCCGCAGGCAGACCAGCGCGGTCGCGTCGTTCACCAGGCTCTCGCCCTCGAGGATCGTCACCACCCGGCGGGGGAGTCCGACCTTTTTCGCGATCGCCGTGGCCGCGACCGCGTCCGGGGGAGCGACGACGGCGCCGATCGCGAAGGCGGCCCAGAGCGGGAGCCGTTCCTGACCATCGGCCTCGGCGCCCACGTTGAACAACCAGTAGGCGACCAGGCCGACGCCGACGGTGGTGAAGGCGACCAGGCCGACGGACAGCAGGCCGATCGACCGGCGGTGCTTGGAGAAGTCGACCAGGCTGGTCTTGATCGCCGCCGAGTACAGCAGTGGGGGCAGGAACCCGACCAGCACGACCTCGTGGGAGAGCTCGACCCGCGGTACGAACGGCAGGTACGAGAACCCGATGCCGACGACGACCAGGAGCAGGGGAGCCGAGATCCCGATCCGCCGGGCGAGCGCCGCACCGGCCGCGACCACGGCAACCAGGGCAACGATCTCGATCGCGATATCCACCGGCACAGTCTGGCAGGCGACGACCTCGCTCGTGACCTGGTTCGCCCACAGCGGAGCGCAGGCTCCGCGAACGGGTGGGGAGCGTGATCTGTTCTCCCGGACCGAGGTCGTCCAGCGCGTGCGCACCGGAACATCATGATCACTGGGGGTCATAGATGCGCTGGTCGACCTCGTGGCCGGGCCTGGACTGGGTGGCCAAGCAGCGGCCGGGCGATCCGCTGATCGGCGGCCGTGTCCGCGAGCTTTGCGCCTTCTTCGCGCTGAGCGTCGGCACCAACCCGGCGCTGACCCTCCATCGGGTCCCGTGAAACATCGCGACCCGTGAAGGTCAGCGGACCTTGTCGAGGTAGGTCTTGTAGACCGTGAGGAACGGCTCCTCGGTGGTCACCGCGGTGAAGAGCCAGTCGCAGGTCGCCTGGGCCTGGGCGATCACCTCGGGCGGGTAGCCGAACTGCACCTGGTGCTCGGCGAACTCGTCCTCGTCGTCCACGATGACCTGCCCGTCGCGCTTCCGGATCACGTCGAGGTCGAGATCCACCATCGTGACGACGTCGTCGCCGAACTCCACCGGCGTGGTGATGTCGGCGTAGATCTCGGTCGACCGCGGCTCGTCGTTGAAGAGCGCGGTGAACCAGCGATCCCGGGGGAACAGTTGGACGTAGGCCTGCGGCTGGGACACCTCGGGCTCGGAACCGCGCTGCGACACGGAGTTCGGCCGGGCACCGAGCCACAGACCGTACTGGTCCTCGCCCAGGTACTCCATCCACTGGTGCCAGTGCAGTCTCTCGTCGTACTTGCGGTAGACCACCCGGACGTTGCGCATGGCGTCACCGTACCGGCGGCGACGGTCACCGCCGTACTGGATATCCTCACCGCATGCGGCGCATGCTCGTGACCGGGGGAGCCGGCTTCATCGGTGCGAACTTCGTGCACGACACGGTCCGCCGTGACGAGGACGTCGAGCTCACCGTGCTGGACAAGCTGACCTATGCCGGCAACCGGCGCAACCTCGATCCGGTGTCCGAGCGGATCACCTTCGTGCACGGTGACATCTGCGACGCCGACCTGGTCGACGACCTCGTCCGCGGTACCGAGCTGGTGGTGCACTTCGCCGCCGAGTCGCACGTCGACAACTCGCTGAACGACCCGTCGCCGTTCATCCGCACCAACATCGTCGGCACCTTCACCCTGCTCGAGGCGGTCCGCCGGCACGAGAAGCGGTTCCACCACATCTCCACCGACGAGGTGTTCGGCGATCTGCCGTTGGACTCGGAGGACCAGTTCACCGAGCAGACGCCGTACGACCCGTCGAGTCCGTACTCCGCGAGCAAGGCGAGCTCCGACCTGCTGGTGCGCGCCTGGGTCCGCTCGTACGGCGTGGCCGCGACGCTGTCGAACTGCGCGAACAACTACGGCCCGTACCAGCACGTCGAGAAGCTGATCCCGCGCCAGATCACCAACATCCTCCTCGGCGACAAGCCGAAGCTGTACGGCACCGGCGAGAACGTCCGCGAGTGGACCCACGTCGACGACCACAACGACGCGGTGCACCGCATCATCGCCGACGGCCGGATCGGCGAGACCTACCTGATCGGGTCGGGCGACGAACGCAGCAACCGCCAGATCGTCGAGAAGATCCTCACCCTGATGGACCTCCCCGCGGACGACTACCTCCTGGTCGACGACCGGCCCGGCCACGACCTGCGCTACTCCAACGACTCCACCAAACTGCGCACCGAGCTCGGCTGGACCCCGACGTACCCGGACTTCGACACCGCCCTGGCCGCGACCATCGACTGGTACCGCGCGAACCCGACTTGGTGGAAGCCCCAGAAGACCGCCACCGAAGCGGCGTACAAGCTCCTCGGCCGCTAATTCTTTCGGCGTTACAGGTTCTGCACGTTGCTGCAACTTCTGGGATCTCTCTAGACGCACCCGCGCAGGTGACCAAGGATGATCCGGCCGCCCGGCTGCAGGAGCCTGGGACGGCTCTGTCCGGGAGGGCTGCATGACCAGGTGGGGAGCGCCGCGACTTTGGCTGTCGAATTGGCGAACGGCAACTATCGGAGCCGTCGCGCTGGCAATCGCAACAGCAACTGGCCTCCAGGCCGCCGCGACCACGCTGGACGACCCGCCGGTCCCGCCGACGCCTCCGGTGATCACCGCGACCTACCACGGCACCGAGATCACCAACTGCCTCGACCAGACCGTCTGCCCGGAGACCGCAGTACTGGGTGAGTCGGTCACCTTCACCTTCATCGCCACCTCACCCGACGTGGTCCGGCACCAGTACGGCTTCATCGGCACGGGAGCCGAGTCCATCGATGGGAACACCGTCACAATCACGCTCGCGCCGCCGGACCAGGGCTGGAACAGGCTCGACGTTCAGAGCATCAACGAGCTCGGTCAGTTCAGCACGACCGCGTCCTTCCTGTTCAACGTTGGGCCGCGGCCAGGACCACTCGGTTCATGGGGCTTCGACGACGGCACCGGTATTACGGCAGCAGACGGCCCGGGCCTGACGCATCCGCTCAACCTCGGCGGTGGCACGGCATTCGACGGCAAGGGCCGGGTAAACGGGTCGGTGGCGCTCGATGGCGTGGACGACTTCGCGCAGGCCGGCGATGCGGTGGTCGACACGTCCCAGAGCTTCACCATCTCCGCTTGGGCGCGCCCGACGAACAGCACCAAGCGGGGCGTCGTCGCCGCGGTGACCGGTACTGACAGCAACGCCTTCGCCCTCTTCTACGACGCGGCCGCCAGGCGCTGGGTCTTCGCCCGCAGCTCCGCGGACGCCAAGAACCCGACCCTGTACCGCGCAGCCTCCAAGGAAGCTCCGATCAACGGTGCCTGGGCTCACCTGATCGGCACGTACGACGCCGCGACCGGCCGGCTGCAGCTGTTCGTCAACGGACGGCTCCAGCAGTCGACGACCTCCTCGACGACCCCCGCGTGGCGGGCCGCCGGTCCGCTGATGATCGGCCGGGGCAAGTACTCCGGTGCGCTCAGCGGCTGGTTCGCGGGTTCGCTCGACCAGATCAACCTCTGGCAGCGCGTGCTCGTCGCCGACGAGATCCCCGGTCTCGTCGACCCCCGGATCGGCTCGAGTGGCAACGACCGGATCGCATCCGGCGGCGCGGCGTACTGGCCGTTGGACGACGCCGCCCAGGGCACCGATCACGTCTGGCGGACGGCGGAAGCAGTGCGCGGAGCGGATCTCACCCTCGCGGGCTTCGGCAGCCCGGCCGGCGCTTTCGTCGACGATCCGGAGTACGGGCGGGTGCTGGAGCTGACCGGCCGGTCGCGTGAGTCGTTGACGCTGAACCGTTCCGTGGTCGACGGCAGCACGAGCTTCACGGTCGCGGCCAGGGTGAAGATCGGCGATCCGGCCAAGCCGATGGTGATCGCGCGTCAGGGCACGACCGGGAAGGACACCTGGCGGCTGGAGTACAAGCCGGTCGACGAGTTCACCAGCCAGTGGATCTTCGCCCGCGGTGACGTAGCGTCTGCCGCCGAGACGGTGGCGATCGCGACCGTCGACCGGGAGTCGGTGGCCGGCTGGCACCTGCTCGCCGGCTCCTACGACGGCAAGCCGGCCAGCGCGTCCGACCCCGCGGGCGAGCTGGGGCTGACCGTCGACCTCCGCGCATCCGACGGCTCGTCCGAGCGCTACACGGCCACCCCGCCCCGGGCCGGCAACACCGTGGTCGGCGCCGCCCGCACAACAGGCAAGTCCTTCACCGGCCGCCTCGACGACCTCCGCCTGTACGCCGGAGTAGCCGGCTCATTCAAACTCTGCGAAGACTACCCAGGCCAAGACGCCTGCGGCTCGTAGCCCATCGCTCCCTTACCCTCAGTCCGCGCGGGTCAGGGAGCGAAGCTGAGTCATGGGAGATTCCTCGATGACATCAGGTGCCCTCGAGTTCCTGATCGATTGGTTTGCGATCCACTGCGACGGTGACTGGGAACACTCCGAAGGGATCAGGATCGCGACACTCGGCAATCCCGGCTGGGCGCTCGACGTACGGATCGAAGACACCGAGCTCAACGGCGTACTGGGACTGGTTCACCAAGCGCCTCTGCATGACTTCCTGGGGCCCGCATACCTCGGGTTCGACGCTGTGGTGGCAGCGCATCTTCGAGGCGGGTCCGTCTCCGAAGGAGCCAGTATCAGTTGGGGTTTCGGGCACCCGGATAGCGAACGACGGTGCGTTGACGGGGTCGGTGGACGGGGACTAGCGTCGGGATCAATCCCTCGGAACGGCGCCGACCTTTGCAACGCAGGGGTTCGCTGTCGGGTGGGGACTCACCTGGTACGGGGCAGGCGATGACCGCATCGCTCAACCACAGCGCGGTCGCGGTCCGCGATCGAAACAGCGAGGCCTGTCGAACTCGGATGTATGAGTTGGTGATGCCGCTGCTCCATCGGACATCGCAGCAGGTCGTATCGCAGGACTCCACAGCGTTCAGCGACGGAGCTTTCCGCGGAGAGGAGCACTACTCGTGCCAGCCAACAGGGCAGTTATCTACAAGGGACCAGGGGACGTGGCGGTCGAGACGATCGACTACCCGAGCCTGGAACTCAAGGACGGTCCAGGGGTCAATCCCGCCAACGTGGGACGGCAGGTCCCGCACGGGGCGATCCTCAAAGTCGTCGCCAGCAATATCTGCGGCAGCGACCAGCACATGGTGCGCGGCCGGACGACGGCGCCACCAGGACTCGCTCTCGGCCATGAGATCACCGGTGAGGTGGCGGAGGTCGGCCGGGACGTCGAGTTCATCAAGGTCGGCGACCTGGTGTCGGTCCCGTTCAACATCGCGTGTGGACGATGCATCAACTGCAAGGAGGGCAAGACCGGCGTCTGCCTGAACGTGAACCCGGACCGGCCGGGTTCGGCGTACGGGTATGTCGACATGGGCGGCTGGGTCGGCGGCCAGGCGGAGTACGCGCTGGTGCCGTACGCCGACTGGAATCTGCTGAAGTTCCCGGACAAGGACCAGGCGCTCGCGAAGATCCGCGACCTGGCGATGTTGTCGGACATCTTCCCCACCGGGTACCACGGCTGCGTCACCGCCGGCGTCGGGACTGGTTCCACCGTCTACATCGCCGGGGCCGGTCCGGTCGGTCTTGCCGCGGCCACCTCGGCATTCCTGCTGGGCGCCGCGGTCGTCATCGTCAGCGACCTGCAGAAGGAACGGCTGGAGCAGGCCCGTAGCTTCGGCTGCGAGACGGTCGACGTCGCGGCAGGTGAACCGAGGGACCAGGTCGAACAGATCCTCGGTGAACCGGAGGTCGACTGTGCCGTCGACGCAGTCGGTTTCGAGGCCCACGGCCACGGCAGCGACTCCGGGTCGGAGCGGCCGGCGACCGTGCTCAACACGGTCATGGAAGTCACGCGAGCCGGTGGTGCGGTCGGCATCCCCGGGCTCTACGTCACCGGAGACCCCGGCGCGAGTGACGATGCCGCGAAGACCGGTTCGCTGTCGATTCGGCTCGGCCTCGGCTGGGCGAAGTCCCTGGCGTTCACGACTGGGCAATGCCCCGTCATGCGCTACAACCGCCAGTTGATGATGGCGATCCTGAACGACCGCACGCAGATCGCGAAGAACGTGAACGCCACGGTCATACCGCTGGACCAGGCGCCACAGGGGTACGCGGACTTCGACAAGGGAGCGGCTCGGAAGTACGTGCTCGACCCGCACGGACTGATCAAGTAGCCGTCAGGACGGGAGCGGGGCCACCAGCCCGGCTCCCGTCGCGCTGGAGATTTACTCGTGACCGCGGCGAAATACGGTGGTAACCATGGCCTGGTCATACTGCAGATGAGGGGGCAGATCTTCACGAGAGCGACTTTCATGAGCAGTGACAACCGGCTCGACCTCGAGTTCGCCTACACCAGATACCAGGATTCCTGCCGCGATCTCTATTCGCCGCACTACTACTGCCGTCGGCCGATCGGCCACGAGGGCGTCCACGCCGCGGGCTTCGGTTCGAGCCGGCTGCGCTGGGAACACGAGCCTGACCACGCCCCGCACATGCTCTCTTAGCCCCCGACGACAGCACGGTGGATTCTAGAGAGGAACTGTGCTCGACGGCACTGTGACGCTGTTCCTGGGCGGCGATGTGATGCTCGGCCGAGGGGTCGACCAGATCCTTCCATATCCGGGCGACCCGACGTTGTGTGAGCGCTCCGTCCGCGACGCCCGCACCTACGTCGAGCTGGCAGAGGCCGTGAACGGTCCGATCCCGCGGCCCGTCGGCTATTCCTGGCCGTGGGGAGACGCCTTGGTGATCCTCGACCGCTTGCGGCCCGATGTACGGCTGGTGAACCTGGAGACCAGTGTCACCCGGAGCGAGCACTTCGCCACCGGCAAGGGCGTCCACTACCGGATGAGCCCTGACAACCTGCCCGCCCTGTCTGCTGCCCGGCCGGACGTCTGCTCGCTCGCCAACAACCACGTCCTCGATTTCGGTATCAGCGGACTCGAGGAGACGCTCGACGTGTTGAGCCGGGCAAGGATCTCAGTCGCGGGCGCGGGTCGGGATGCGAAGGAGGCAGCCCAGCCCGTGATAGTGCCGGGCGATGGTGGGCGGGTCGTCGTGTTCTCCTTCGGCACGACGTCGAGCGGCGTACCGAGGAGCTGGGCGGCGAGTGCGAACCGTCCCGGTATCTCCCTGCTTCCCGATCTGTCCGACGACACTGCGGCCGCGATCACCGCGCAGGTGTCACGGGTGAAGCGTCGCGGCGACGTTGTCATCGCCTCGGTCCACTGGGGACCCAACTGGACGTACGCCGTCGCGCCCAGACAGGTCCGATTCGCTCACCGGCTGGTCGACGGCGGTGTGGACCTGGTACATGGACACTCCGCGCACCATCCGCAGCCCATCGAGATCTATCGGGACCGGCTCGTGCTCTACGGCTGCGGCGACCTGATCGACGACTATGAAGGCATCGCCGGCTACGAGCAGTACCGCGACGACCTGCGCCTGCTGTACTTCGCCACGGTCGAACGCCAGACCGGCCGGCTGACCGCGCTGCGGATGGCTCTGATGCAGACCCGCCAGCTAAGACTGCGCACTGCCGCGCCGAAGGACTGCCTGTGGATGTGCCAGACCCTCAACCGGCTAGGTCGCGGCACAGGGATCGCGCTGGACGCGATCGGGCTACTCGAGCTCACCGACCGTTCGCCATGGTCGCTTGGCTGAGCGCTTCCACTTCCTCGTCGTCCAGCGTGAAGGTGAGTGCTCCGGCGTTCTGGGCGGCCTGAGTTGCGTTCTTGGCGCCGGGAATGGGCAGCACGCCGTCCTGCTGGATCAGCCACCGCAGGGCGACCTGGCTGGGACTCCTGTCGTGGCGGCCACCGATTTCGCCGAGCAGATCGGCCACTCGCTTCAGATTCACCAGGTTCTTGTCGCGGAATGCGCCGCTGTAGCGCCGCCATCCGGCCGGTCGGGTGGCGGCCGAGTACTTGCCGGTCAGCGCACCCGAGGCCAGCGGCATGTAGGCGATGAGAGTGATGCCCAACTCCCGGCACGCGCCGAGTACGCCGTCAGTCTCGGGGGCCCGGTGCAGCAGCGAGTACTGCACCTGGTTGGAGGCGAGCACCAAGTCTCTCCGAGCGAGTTCGGCGTGCGCGGTACGCGTCTGCTCGGCGCTGTAGTTGCTCACACCAACGGTGCGGACCTTCCCCGCCTCGACAGCGTCTGCCATCAGGTTCATCAACGTCGGGATGGACATCCACCGGAAGGGGAAATGGACCTGATAGAGGTCGATCCGCGTCCGCTGCAGCCGGGCGAGGCTGTCCTCCAGCATGGCCGGCAGGCTGCTGGCACGGGAAAAGAATCCGAACGGGAACTTCGTCGCCACCACCACGTCCTCCCCCGTGGTCAGCTCACCCACCCGGCGCTCGGAAGCCCCCTTGCCATACATCGCCGCGGTATCGACGAAGTTCACGCCGGCGGCCAGGCTCACCTCCAGCGCCGCTCGTTGGTCCTCGGCCGTGCTGGTCGGACCGTAGACGTTACGAGCAGGATTCCACCGCGGTGCGGTCGACATGTCACCCCAGACCATCGCCCCGATGCCGAGCCGCGACACACGAAGGTCCGTCTGCCCCAGTGTCATCGAGTGCCCATCTGGCTCGGTCATTCCGGCCACCTCAGCTCTTCAGCAGGTCCGCCCCGTGCCTGCCTTCATGGTGCCACCGGGTGGGCGCCAACCCGCAGTCATGACCGCTGTCCTCGTCCGGCAGATCGCGGCCGCAGCTCACGAAGTGAGCGCCAGGGAGCGGAGCCTCTCAAGGTAGGTCTTGTAGGTGGTGATGAAGGGTTCCGTGGAGGTTATGTTGGCGACCACCCAGGCGCAGGAGGCGCGGGCCGCGGCGATCACCTGGGGTGGGTAGGCGTAGAGCTGCTGGTGGGACTCGAACTCGTCCTCGTCCATGACCTCGACCCGGCCGTCGCGGTACCGGCGGATGTCCAGGTCCAGGTCGACGGTGGTCACCGAGTCGACGCCGAACTCGGCGGGCATGGTGATGTCGCAGTACACCTCGGTCGGGTGGGGAGCGTCGTTGAAGAGGGCGCTCCACCATTCGCCGCGGGGGTAGAGGCGAACCCGGTGGTGGTCGATGGAGACCCAGCTGCCGTCGGCGCGCTGGCCGCGGGAGCCGGGGACCGAGCCGACCCAGAGGCCGTGCTCGTCCTCGCCGAGCTTGATCGATTCCAGCAGCCGGTGCGGGCGCCCGTCGTACTTGCAGAACAGTGTCCTCACCATCTCCATGCTTGCCCACCCCACCGGCCCCGGTCTGGCTCCATGTCGATCACTGTAGGTGAGGCCGACATCACGAGCGACGAGGCTCCACGCGAGGGTGTCCCGGAGTGTGAGATTCGTCCGAGAGCCAGGTCACGTTCGGAAACGGACGGGGAGGTGCATAGACTCAAGCATTCGAGGACAACCTGCGGAGGAGCTCGATGGGCGTGCTGGAGGCGGTCGGAGGACCAGCGGACCTCAGGGGGATGACCGATCATCAGCTCCGTGAGCTGGCCACGGAGATCCGTGACGTGTTGGTGGAGACGGTCTCGCGGACCGGCGGCCACCTGGGCCCGAACCTGGGCATGGTCGAGATCACCCTGGCGATGCACCGGGTGTTCGACTCCCCGCGTGACCGGCTGGTCTACGACACCGGTCACCAGACCTACGTGCACAAGCTGCTCACCGGCCGCGCGCCGCAGTTCGACTCGCTCCGCCAGCAGGGCGGCCTGTCCGGCTACCCGAGCCAGGCCGAGTCCGAGCACGACGTGGTGGAGAACAGCCACGCCTCGACCTCTCTGTCGTACGCCGACGGCCTGGCCAAGGCGTACAGGCTGCGCGGTGAGGACCGGCACGTCGTCGCGCTGATCGGCGACGGCGGTCTCACCGGCGGGATGGCCTGGGAGGCGCTGAACAACATCGCCGCCGCGAAGGACCTGAAGCTGGTCATCATCGTGAACGACAACGGGCGCTCGTACAGCCCGACCGTCGGCGGCCTCGCGACCCACCTGACCAGCCTGCGCACCAACCCGCGGTACGAGAAGATCCTCGACCTGATCAAGAAGAACCTCGGCCGCACGCCGTACGTCGGCCCGCCGATGTACGAGGTGCTCCACGGGGTGAAGAAGGGGCTGAAGGACATGCTCGCCCCGCAGGGCATGTTCGAGGACCTCGGCCTGAAGTACGTCGGGCCGGTCGACGGCCACGATCGGCAGGCGATGGAGGACGCGCTCACCAAGGCGAAGGCGTTCGGCGGCCCGGTGATCGTGCACGCGGTGACCCAGAAGGGCTTCGGGTACGCGGCGGCCGAGCAGGACGAGGAGGACAACTTCCACCAGGTCCGGCCGAAGAACAAGCCGCGCGGGTGGACCGAGGTCTTCGCCGACGAGCTCGTCGAGATCGGGCACCGGCGGCCGGACGTGGTCGCGATCACCGCGGCGATGCTGCACCCGACCGGGCTCGCGCCGTTCGCCCAGGAGTTCCCGGACCGCATCTTCGACGTCGGCATCGCCGAGCAGCACGCCGTCACCAGCGCCGCGGGTCTCGCGATGGGCGGTCTGCACCCGGTCGTCGGGCTGTACGCGACCTTCCTGAACCGCGCCTTCGACCAGTTGCTGCTGGACGTCGCGCTGCACAAGTGCGGTGTCACCTTCGTGCTCGATCGCGCCGGGGTCACCGGTGACGACGGAGCCAGCCACAACGGCATGTGGGACATGTCCCTGCTGCAGCTGGTCCCCGGCCTCCGGCTGGCCGCGCCGCGCGACGGCTCCCGGCTGCGGGAGCTGCTGAACGAGGCGATCGAGGTCGAGGACGCCCCGACCGTACTGCGGTACGCCAAGGGCGAGGTGTTCCCCGACATCGAGGCGATCGACCGTGTCGGGGACTGCGACGTACTCGTGAAGACCGGCACGAGCGTCACCGCCGGTGCCGACGTCCTGCTGGTCGGGATCGGCTCGATGGCCGCCACCGCGGTGGACGTGGCCACCCGGCTCCAGGACCAGGGATTCGGCGTCACGGTCGTCGACCCGCGCTGGGTGAAGCCGGTCGATCCGAAGCTGGTCGAACTGGCCGGCAAGCACAAGTACGTCGTCACGATCGAGGACAACGGCCGGGCCGGCGGCTGCGGCTCGGCGATCTGCCAGGCGCTGCGCGACGCGGGTGTCACCACGCCGGTCCGGGACTTCGGGATCCCGCAGCAATTCCTCGACCACGCCAAGCGCGACGCGGTGCTGACCGCCATCGGGTTGACGGGCCAGGGCCTGGCTCGGGACGTGATAGAGATGATCGCCAAGCATCAGGGGGACGCGATCACCAGTGAGCCAGACACCGCGAGCGGCAGGCCGGGCAGCGCCTGAGCCCGGCCGGGCGCGTCACTCCGCGGCTCCGCGGCGACGGCGCCTCTGGCCGCTGCTCCTGTCGCTGGTCCTTGTTGCGGGTGCCACCGCAGGTGGGCTGGCCCTGCACCTTTCCGGCTCCTCTGACCGCCCCGACAAAGCGATAGCCAGCGGACCCGGCAGTACTGCGAGCCTCGACCTGGCCGCGCGCTCCGCAGGGGTGGAGAAGGTGCTCGCCGCTCGTGCCGAGGCTGTCCGGCTGAACAAGCCGGCCGGGTTCCTCGCCAACGTCGACCCCGGTAACAAGAGCCTGGTCGCCCGGCAGAAACTGCTCTTCAGCAATCTGAGGCAGTTCGGTTTCGCGAGCCTGCGGTACGAGCAGTTGCGCGAGCAGTTCGACCAGACGCTGGTCGACAAGTACGGCCCGTCGACGTATCTGGTCGCGGTGGCGATGGCGTACCAGATCAAGGGCATCGACCCGCAGCCCGTCCGGACGATGCTCGGCTACACCTTCACCGAGAAGCCGAACGGCGGCTGGATGCTGGTGTCCGACACGGACCTGGACCATCTGCTGCCGCGCGGGTCGCACCAGGAGGCCTGGGACATCGGGGAGGTCCTGGTCAAACGCGCCCCAAGGGTGCTCGTCGTGGTCGAACGCGGCCAGACCAGGCTCGCGGACAGCCTGCTCGCGAAGGCCGGAAGCGCGGTGAAGGCGGTCAGCAAGAGCTGGCCGAGCGGCTGGACCGGCTCGGGCGTGGTGATCGCGCTCGACGACAAGGTGGTCCGCGGTGCCGACTACACCCTGCCGAAGAACGCCGAGGACGCGCTGGCGATGGCGACCTGGGTCTACCGGACCTTGCCGGGAGAGGTCAGCGGGATGGGGGAGCGGGCCGACTCCTACGTGGTGATCAACCCGCGCAACCGGTCCAGGGTGGACGCCCGCACCCTGGCGCACGAGTTCACCCACGTCGCGACCGCGCCGTACGGGCCGTATGCGCCGCGGTGGCTGGTCGAGGGGGCGGCGACGTACGTCGAGTTCCTGCCGATGGACGGCGCGACGAACCTGGCGCTGGACAACTACCGCCGGGAGGTCCGGACCAAGTACCTGGCGAAGGCGAAGTCGCTGCCCGTCGACAACCTCTTCTTCCAGAACTCGACCAGCTCGTACCCGTTGTCCTGGCTCGCCGTGGACTACCTGTTCACGAAGTACGGCGGAACGGAGGTCGGCACCCTCTACCAGGAGATGGCCGCGCTGGGCTCTACCCAGGCGGAGCGCAACAGGATCATGCTGGAACATGTCGGAATCACCGAAGCAACCCTTTTCCAGGCCCTCAGGGCAGAAGCGGCCTGACCGGGGCATTCTTGTGTACCCGGCGTGTCGGTGGTGGATCTCACATAAGCGAGTAGGGTAGCCGGGCTGTGACAGACGGGCGGACCGGAGGAATCGACCCGACGTGAGTGTGACACCACCCAGCGCCGCCCCGCCCGGCGCTGGCGCCCCGCCCCACGGGCCCCGCCGCTGGCTGGGCCTGGTTGTTGCCGTGGCCTTGGTGACCGGTGGTGTCGCCTACGCGGTCGAGCAGAGGCAGGATGATGCCCGCAGCCGGCCCACGGCAACCGTCACTCCGCCGACCACCCGGCCGAACCAGGGCACCAAGCCGCCCTCGAAGACTGCCGCCGCGATCGCAGCCCGGCGGGTCGCCATCGACACCATCCTGCTGCGCCGCGCCAAGGCGGTCCGGACCGTCGACGAGCGGTTGTTCCTGCAGGACGTCGACCCGGCGAACGCGAAACTGCGGCAGGCCCAGAAGGTGCTGTTCGCGAACCTGGTCGAGATCGGCTTCCAGGAGATCGGCTACAGCCAGGCCGAGGAGCGGTTCGACGCCGCCGCGGCGCGCGAGCACGGCCCCTCGACGTACCTGGTCCGGGTGCTGATGCGCTACCAGATCACCAACGTCGACCTGACCCCGGTGACCACCGAGCTCGGCTACACCTACGTCAGCCGCGGCGGCCGGTGGATCCTGGCCGATGACGACGACCTCGACAAGGACCTCGGCCCCGGCGCTCACCAGGAGGCCTGGGATCTCGGCCGGATCGAGGTGCACCGCGGCCCGCGGGTGCTCGTGCTGGTCGAGAAGGGTGACACCCAGCGCGGCCGGACGATCGTTGCCGAGGCCACCGAAGCGCTCACCGAGGTCTCCGCGTACTGGCCGCGGCGCTGGCGGGGTTCGGTCCTGATCGCCGCGCTCGACGAGACCGAGGTGCGCGACGCCCGGTTCAGCGACGAGGACGTGGAGTCGGCGGCGAGCGCCGGATCGACCTTCTCCTCGCTGCCGGGCCAGGACACCGCCGACGGCACCGTGGCCGGCGCATACATCGTGATCAACCCCAAGGAGCGCGACCGGGTCGACGAGATCCTGCTGTCGCACGAGATCACCCACGTGGCCACGGCGGACCTCGGCGGGTACGAGCCGCTCTGGCTGGCGGAGGGCGCCGCGGAGTACGTGTCCTGGCGGGGGATCGAGGCGATCAGCGGGCCCGGCGAGGTCGGCAAGTGGGAGCAGGAGATCATCGACGACGCGCTGCCGGCGTTGCTGGCGCTGCCGTCGGACGCCGGCTTCTACCAGAACACCGCCGACGTGTACGGCGTGAGCTGGCTGGCCGTTCGCTTCCTGGTCAGCCGGCTGGGACTGCCCGCGGTCGAGGAGTTGTACGAGGACCTCGCCCGGCACGGCACCGACCAGGCGTCCCGGGACCGGATCCTGCTGACCCGGACCGGTTTCAACGAGGCGTCGCTGTGGATGTATCTCAAGGAGTACGAACCGCAACGCTGAGTGGCGGTTTGACCTCGCCCTGTCAGAGGGGCAGGCTCGGTTAGATCCGTCCGAGTTCGAGGAGGCGTGCAGATGAGTCTGTTGCGGAAGAAGACGATCGAGCAGTCGATCGCGGACACCGACGAACCGGAGTACCAGCTCAAGAAGCGGCTGACCGCCCTCGATCTGACGGTTTTCGGCATCGGCGTCATCATCGGCGCCGGCATCTTCACGCTGACCGGCCGGGCGGCCCAGGCCTACGCCGGCCCGAGCATCGCGCTGTCGTTCGTGCTCGCCGCGATCTGCTGCGGACTGGCCGCGCTCTGCTACGCCGAGTTCTCCTCGACCGTGCCGGTCTCCGGTTCGGCGTACACGTTCTCCTACTTCTCCCTCGGTGAGATCTTCGCCTGGATCATCGGCTGGGACCTGCTGCTCGAGCTGATGCTCGGGGCAAGCGTGGTGGCGCAGGGCTGGTCCACCTACGCGGCGTTGTTCCTGGAGGAGATCGGTCTCGGCTGGCCGGACTCGATCGGCCCGGACAGTAACGTCAACGTGCTGGCGATGCTGCTGATCATCGTGCTGACGATCCTGGCCACGATCGGCATCAAGGAGTCGCTGCGGGTCAACCTGGTGCTGGTCGCGGTCAAGTTGTTCGTGGTGCTCTTCGTGATCGTCGCCGGCCTGTTCTACGTCAAGGGGGAGAACCTCACCCCGTTCATTCCGCCGAGCGTGCCGGCCGAGAGCGGCGACGTCACCATCACGACGCCGTTGTTCCAGGCGATGTTCGGGTTCACCCCGTCGACCTTCGGTCTGATGGGCCTGGTCTCGGGCGCCTCGCTGGTGTTCTTCGCGTTCATCGGGTTCGACGTGGTCGCGACCACGGCCGAGGAGGCCAAGAACCCGCAGCGCGACCTGCCGCGCGGCATCCTCGGCTCGCTGGCGATCTGCACCGTGCTGTATGTGCTGGTCTGCATCGTGATCACCGGCATGGTCAACTACAAGGACATCAGCAGCGAGGCCGCGCTGGCGGAGGCGTTCCGCTCGGTCGGCAGGCCGGGCTTCGCGACGCTGATCTCGGCGGGTGCCGTGGCGGGTCTGACCACGGTGGTGCTCACCTTGATGATCGGCGCCGCGCGCGTCGTCTTCGCGATGAGCCGCGACCACCTGATGCCGTCCAAGCTCGGCAAGACGCACCCGAAGTTCGGTACGCCGTACCGGCTGACCCTCGGTATCGGGCTGGTGGTGGCGATCGTCGCCGGGCTGACCCCGATCGGCAAGCTCGAGGAGATGGTGAACATCGGCACGCTGGCCGCGTTCACCCTGGTGTCGATCGCGGTGCCGCTGCTGCGCAAGCGCCGGCCGGACATCCAGCGGTCGTTCACGGTGCCGGGCAACCCGGTGATCCCGATCCTGTCCGCGGTGATCTGCGTCTACCTGATGCTGAACCTGTCGATCGAGACCTGGCTGCGGTTCGCGATCTGGATGGTGCTCGGCTTCATCGTCTACGCGCTCTACGGCAATCGGAAGAGCCGGGTGGGCGAGACGGAACGCACCGGCGAGAGCACCAGGGCCTAGCGCCCTCCCGCGGACCGCCGGGCGATCGCCGTCGCGTACTCCGCGAGGGCGATCGTCTCGGCGACGGCCGCCGGCTCGGCCGCGTCCTCGGGATCGAACCCGAGGGCGCGGCCTTCCAGCGTCCGCAGGCACAACCCGGACCAGCGGGGATCGAGGGCGTCGGCGGCCCAGCGCAGCGCGGCCTTCTTCGAGCACACCCGGCCGGTGTCGAGCGTGTAGAGCATCCGGCACAGCGTCGTCACCGCGTACCGCTGCCCCCAGGCCATCTCGATGGAGATCCAGGTCGCCAGGTCCGTGAGCAACCGCGGGATGTCGGCGCGCATCCGCTCGCGCAGGGCTTCGGCGGGCACCACCTCGACCAGTTTCCGCGGATCCGGCCCGGCCAGCGTCACGCCGTACTCGCGCAGGGTCCAGCGGACGACCTCGGTGTTGCAGTGGGTCGACCACTGCATCTGCCGCCAGCCGTGGTCGATGTACAGCCAGTCGCGCCCGAGCCCGTCGAGTGTGCGCAGCTCGCCGAGCACGGGGTACGAGCCCTCCAGATGCTGTGTCCAGAAGCCTTCCCTGGTGGGGATCTCGTCGTGCAGTGCGCGCAGAGCCGCCTCCTGGTCCGCCGAGATCGGGCGATGCACGGGGATCAGGAAGTCGCAGTCGCTCTGCAGATCGGCATCACCGAGCGCGAACGAGCCCTGCAGATAGGCCCCGGCGAAGTTGTCGCCGAGGATCTCCCGGGCGGTTCCGGTGAGTTCCACCAGCAGCCGGTTCAGTTCGTCGTACGGCGTGGGTCCGTCGATCGGCTCGCTGGTCGGCTCCTGGGTCGGCTGGTTGGTCACGGGGAGAGCCTGGCAGAGCCGGGTGGCGCCGGTCGAAGGGTTTGCTGGAGTAGGATCCGAGCGGCTGGACTGGGGCGGGCGAGGGGTGCGGGACATGGTGAACCAGCGGGGGCGGCTGCTGGCGGGAGTTGCGGCGCTTGCGCTGGTCGGTACCGCGGGCTTCGTCGTGGCGGACAGATCTGACCAGGGCGTCGCGCCGGGCGGTACTGCGGTCGCGGCCCGGAAACCAGGAGTGGACCCGGCGGTTCGCAAGCATCAGCTCGACGCGATCCTGGGGCAGCGTTCGACGGCGGTCGTGAAGGGGGACCTCAAGAGCTTCCTGGTCGCGGTCGACCCCAAGCAGCCGAAGCTGCTGGCCAGGCAGAAGCTGCTGTTCACCAACCTGCGGAAGTTCCAGTTCGCCAGCCTGCGGTACTTCGTCGCCGACGAGCGCGAGGCGCCGGCACAGGTGGCCAAGTTCGGCCCGACCACGTATTCGACCCGGGTGATGATGCGGTACCGGCTGACCGGGCTCGACCCGAAGCCGGTGCAGACCGACCTCGGCTACACCTTCGTCCAGCGTGCCGGCCGGTGGATCCTGGTCGCGGACGACGCGATCGACGAAACGCTCAGCGAGGACGGCCACCGCCAGCCGTGGGATTACCAGGAGATCGCCGTCGTCCGCAAGGACAAGGTGGTCGTGGTGGTCGACAAGCGCGAGGCCGCCCTCGGCCAGAAGATCGCGCAGGTCTCCGAGGACGCGGTCGAGGGCGTACGCCGGCACTGGCCGCGGCCGTGGAACGGTGCCGTCATGGTGGTCGCGATGTCCGAGCCGCGGGTGCTGTCGACAGTCTGGACCGCCGGCACCGGAGCCGGCTGGACGATCGCCGCGAAGGCGGTCACCCTGTACGACGGCGAGCCGCTCGGGCTCAAGACGGTGGCCCCGGTCGGCAGCCGGATCGTGGTCAACCCGGCCGTCCGCAAGGACCTCGAGGAAGACCTGCTGGTGCACGAGATGACGCACGTGGCGACCGTGCCGATCGGGATCCGCACCCCGATCTGGCTGGTGGAAGGTGTCGCGGAATACGTCCGCAGCCACGCGATCGAGGACGACCCCCACTGGACCATCGACCCATACCGCAGGACCGTCCGGACGAAGTACCTGCCCTCGATGAAGGTGCTGCCCGGCGAAGCCGAGTTCGACCAGAACGGCGACCGCTCCTACGGCCAGGCCTGGTGGGCCACGGAATACCTAGCCTCAAAGCTGGGCAAGAAGGGCCTGGCCGCCCTCTACACAGACCTGGCCTTACACGACCTCAGCCCAACGACGTACGCGTCCATCATCAAAAAACACACCGGCCAGACTCCCGCCCAACTAACGGCCGCGGTGAAGAAGTTCAAGGACTAATCCAGCCGCTCGCCCGCACTGCCGGGAGACCTCACCCTCGGTCGACGTTCCGACGACACTCGCCACAGCGACGGGTCACCCGACCGGTCGCGCCCGCCTCCGCGAGTGTCGCGAAGGAGGAGCGGGGCCGGGATGGGTGGCAGCGAACGTTCTTGGTCAGGCGAGGCTGGCGACGCCCTTGGGGAGGAACCGCTGGCCGTTGACCTTCTCGGCGATGCCGCTGCGGTCCAGGTACGGCGTGATGCCGCCCAGGTGGAACGGCCAGCCGGCGCCGAGCAGCAGGCAGAGGTCGATGTCCTGCGCCTCCGCGACGACACCCTCGTCGAGCATGATCCGGATCTCCTCGGCCAGCGCGGTGAGCACCCGGCTGCGGAGCTCCTCGGCGGTGGACGGCTTGTCCCCGACGGTCACCAGCGCCTCGACCTCGGGGTCGACCGACGGCTTGCCCTCGGCGCTCCAGACGTAGAACGAGCTCTTGCCTGCGGCAACCACCTTGGCGAGGTTCTCGGACACCGCGAACCGGTCCGGGTGGGCGCGGTTCATCGTCTCCGCGACGTGCAGCGCGACCGGCAGTCCGACGAGCTGCAGCAGCACGAACGGCGGCATCGGCAGACCGAGCGCCGACAGCGCCTTGTCGGCCGCCGGGATCGGCGTACCCTCGTCCACCGCGGCGCTGACCTCGCCGAGGAAGCGAGTGAGCAGCCGGTTGACCACAAAAGCCGGGGCGTCCTTGACCAGTACACAGGACTTCTTCAGCGTCTTGCCGACCGCGAACGCCGTCGCCAGCGACGCGTCGTCGGTCTGGTCGGCCCGGATGACCTCCAGCAGCGGCAGCACCGCGACCGGGTTGAAGAAGTGGAACCCGACCACGCGCTCAGGGTGTTCCAGGTCGGCCGCCATCTCGGTGATCGACAGCGAGGACGTGTTGGTCGCCAGGATCGCGTCCGGGCGGACGATCTTCTCCAGGTCGGCGAAGATCGTCTTCTTCAGCTGGAGCTCCTCGAACACCGCCTCGATCACGACGTCCGCGTCCGCGAAGACGGCGCGATCCACCGAGCCGGTGACGAGCGCCTTCAGCTGGTTTGCCTTGTCTGGGCGGATCCGGCCCTTGCCGAGCAGCTTGTCGATCTCGCCGTGCACGTAGCCGACGCCGCGATCCACCCGCTCCTGGTCGAGGTCGGTCAGCACCACGGGCACCTCGAGGCGGCGTACGAACAGCAGCGCGAGCTGGCCCGCCATCAGGCCGGCGCCGACGACGCCCACCTTGCTGACCGGGCGGGCGAGCGACTTGTCCGGCGCACCGGCCGGACGCTTGGCCCGCTTGTTCACCAGGTCGAAGGCGTAGAGGCCGCTGCGCAGCTCCTCGCTCATGATCAGATCGGCGAGCGCCTCGTCCTCGGCCGCGAACCCACGATCGCGATCGCTGTCCTTGGCCGCCGCGATCAGCTCCAGCGCCCGGTACGGCGCGGGCGCCGCGCCGCTCACCTTGAGGTCGGCAAAGCCCTTGCCTCGGGCAACGGCTGTGTCCCAGGCGTCGCTTCGGTCGATCTCCGCCCGCTCGACCGTGACCTCACCCGTCAGCACCTTGCTCGCCCACAGCAACGACTGCTCGAGGAAGTCGGCGGAGTCCAGCAGCACGTCGCCGATGCCGAACTTCACCGCCTCGGGGCCGCTGAGCATCTTGTTCTGGTTGAGGGCGTTCTCCACCACGACCTTGACGGCCTTGTCCGCGCCGATCAGGTTCGGCAGCAGGAAGTTGCCGCCCCAGCCCGGGATCAGTCCGAGGAAGACCTCGGGGGTGGAGATCATCCCCGCCGCGACCGACACGGTCCGGTACTGCGCGTGCAGCGCGACCTCGAGACCGCCGCCCAGCGCGACACCGTTGACGAAGGCGAACGAAGGCTTGCCGCCGTCCTGTAGCTTGCGCATCACGCCGTGGCCGATCCGGCCCAGGTCGAGCGCCTGCTCCCGATCGGTCAGCTTCGGTACGCCGGTCAGGTCCGCGCCGGCGGCCAGGATGAACGGCTTGCCGGTGACGCCGATGGCGACGACGTCCTCGCGGGCCAGGGCCGCGTCGATCGCCTTGTTCAGCTCGGCCAGACCCTTGGGCCCGAAGGTGTTCGGCTTGGTGTGGTCATGCCCGTTGTCGAGGGTGATCAGCGCCATCGTGCCGGCCTTGTTCGGCAGCACCACGTCGCGGCTCGGCGCCAGCGTGACGAGCTCGTCGGTCTCGATCGCGACAGCGGCATCGATCAGCTGCTGGAGGTCACTCATGCCTTGTTCCCCTCGAAGTTCGGGTTCTCCCAGATCACGGTGCCGCCCATGCCGAGGCCGACGCACATCGTGGTCAGGCCGTAGCGGACGTCGGGGCGCTGCTCGAACTGCTTGGCCAGTTGGTTCATCAGCCGTACTCCGGACGAGGCGAGCGGGTGCCCGTACGCGATGGCGCCGCCGTACGGGTTCACGCGCGGGTCGTCGTCGGCGATGCCGTAGTGCTCCAGGAAGGCCAGGACCTGGACCGCGAACGCCTCGTTCACCTCGAAGGCCTGGATGTCGTCGATGGTCAGGCCGGCCAGCTTCAGCGCCTTCTCGGTCGCCGGGACCGGGCCGATACCCATCACCTCGGGCTCGACGCCGACGAAGCTGTAGGAGACGAGCTTCATCTTCGGCTTCAGGCCGAGCTCCTCGGCCGTCTCGGCGGAGGTTAGCAGGCACGCCGTCGCGCCGTCGTTGATCCCGGCCGAGTTGCCCGCCGTCACCCGACCGTGCGGGCGGAACGGGGTCTTCAGCTTGGCCAGGTCCTCCATCGTGGTGCCCGGGCGCATCGGCTCGTCGGTGGTCGCGTAGCCCCAGCCGAGCTCAGCCGAACGGGTCGCGATCGGGACCAGGTCGGGCTGGATCAGGTCGTTCGCGTAGGCCTTGGCGGCACGCTCCTGGGAGGCGACCGCGAAGGCATCCACACGCTGCTTGGTGATGGTGGGAAACCGATCGTGCAGGTTCTCCGCGGTCGAGCCCATCACCAGCGCGGAGGTGTCCACCAGCTTCTCGGAGATGATCCGCGGGTTCGGGTCGACGCCCTCGCCCATCGGGTGCCGGCCCATGTGCTCGACCCCGCCCGCCACGACCACGTCGTACGCGCCGAACGCGATGCCGGCGGCGGTGGTGGTGACGGCGGTCATGGCGCCCGCGCACATCCGGTCGATGGCGTAGCCGGGGGTGGTGTTCGGCAGACCGGCCAGCAGGGCGGCGGTCCGCCCGATGGTCAGGCCCTGGTCACCGATCTGGGTGGTGGCCGCGATCGCGACCTCGTCCACCTTCTCCGGGGGCAGCGACGGGTTCCGCCGCAGCAGTTCACGGATGCACTTGATCACCAGGTCGTCGGCGCGCGTCTCGGCGTACTGGCCCTTGGCCTTGCCGAACGGGGTGCGAACGCCGTCGACGAACACGACATCGCGGATCTCACGGGGCACGAGGCCCTCCTCTTGTGGTCCAGGACTTGGGAGCAAGCCCGATGCTACCCGTGGGTAACACATCGCCCCAAGACGGCGCGCCTGTGCGACTGCTCACAAGCTCCCGAGAGATCAGGTCAGCTCAGGAGGTCCAGGTCAACCGGGAGATCAGGTCAGCCCAGGGGGTCGGTGAGTTGCAGGCGGTCGGGTGGTCGATGCGGCAGTTCTCGGGCGTTGGTGGTGGTGAGCCCGTCGAAGGCCAGTTCGAGGTACCGGCGCCAGATCTGTGGCTGCGTGTCCAGCACGGGTGCCGCTGTCTGGTGGATGCCGCCGAGCAGCAGCACGATGTCCGTTCCCGTGATGTCGCTGCGGATGGCGCCTTGTTCACGAGCCCGAGCCGTGAGTACCTCTACGACGTCGGCGAGGCGTGCGATCGCCTTCCGTACCTCGGAACTCTGCAGCGACGGCCGTCCGACCACCTCGCAGAACGCGCGGTCTGCAGCAAGCATCTCGACGCCGGCGGTCATGAACTCCCGAAGCGCCTCGGTTGCGTCGTCGGCCTCCAGCAGGCGGTTTGCCGAGCCGATGAGCTGGTCGAGCAACTGCAGCGTGATCGCCGCGAGCAGGTCCTCCTTCGAGGCGAAATGCCGGAACACCGTGCCTTTGGCGACGCCGGCTCGCTGGGCGATCTCGCCCATCGATACGTCCACTCCGCACTCGGCGAACGCCTCGGTCGCAGCCCCGATCAGCAGGCGCCGGTTGCGCACCATGTCCGCCCTCGGGCCTGGCGTCGCTGTCCTCTCGCTCATCTGTCGTTCCTCCCTGGTGTGAAGCCTACCACCTAACATGACCAGCCGGTCAGGTTAGGTGGTACGCTGAAGATGACCAATCGGTCACTTTTGGATTCATCGAACTCCTGGAAGGAAGAACGTGAGCAACACCCTTGAAGGAAAGGTCGTTCTCGTCACCGGCGCGTCCTCGGGCATCGGTCAGGCCACGGCGCTCGCCCTGTCGGAGGCCGGGGCCCGGGTGGCTGTCGGGGCTCGTCGGGCCGATCGGCTGAAGACCCTGGCGGAGGACGCTCCCAGCGAGCTACTGGTCCTCGAACTGGACGTCACCGACCAGCAGTCGGTGCAGGACGCGGTCGCGGCGACCATCGAGCGTTTCGGCGCCCTCGACGCCTTGGTGAACAACGCAGGCGTCATGCTCAGCGGCATGATCCTGGACGCGGACACCACGGAGTGGACGCGCATGGTCGAGACCAACCTGCTCGGATCGATGTACGCGGTCCATGCCGCGCTGCCGCACCTACTCGAGTCCAAAGGCGCAGTCGTGCAGATCTCCTCGACCTCGGGGCGTGCGTCCTCGGCCGCGAGTGGCGTGTACGCAGCCACCAAGTTCGGCATCACCGCCTTCTCGGAGGCGTTGCGTCAGGAGGTCACTACGCAGGGCGTCCGCGTCATCGTCGTCGAGCCTGGATTCGTCTCGACCGAGCTGGCCAGCCACATCACCGATCCCGCCATCCAGGCCATGGCCAAGACCATGGCCGAGTCCATGCGGACCCTCCAGCCCGAGGACATCGCCGGCGCAGTTCTGTACGCGCTTACCCAGCCCGATCACGTCGCCGTCAACGAGATCCTGATCCGGCCGACCGACCAGACCCGCTGACCTGTGGCGGCGGACTCGGTCCGGTGCGGTGGGCCGAGTTCCCGCAACCCGTGGCGTCACGGCGCGATCCGGCGCATGCTGAGTGGACGAGAGACTTCTCTGGAGCCGCAATGAACAATTTCGATCTCGCTGTCCCGGTTCTGTCCCGGGGCAAACACCGGAATCCCCGCAAGGGCGCCTGCTTCATGGAGTTCGCGTCGTACCTGGCAGGCGAGCCGTGGTCGGATCACCCGGCCTGCACCCACCAGTTGCTGGCCGGCGTGGCCCGCGACGTCAACGACTGTACGACGGACGCCGGCCGGTCTCGGCTGGCTCCACTGATCCCCTCGGTGATCGGCCTGGTCCCGGACGACCCGCACGTCGTACCGCGGGTCACGGCGGTGTGCATCCAGCACGCGCTGCCAGTTGTGTCACAGGAGCGGCAGTACATCCTCGCTGTGGCTCTGCTGGTGGGGGAGCGGCACCTGGCCGCGATGGACGGCCGTCCCTTCGACAGCCTCGAGCCCGCGTCCAAGGAAGCCCTGGACTCGGTCCCGGCGGCCACCAAGTGGGCCCGGGCCTTCACCGCACGACCACACCGCGGTACGCCGGACTTCGCCCGCCGGACAGCGCCGCGAGCCGTGTCGTGCGCGGTCGAGGGCATCTCCCAGGCCTGCGTGTCGAACCCGGACGAGCGGCTGTTCGACCTGCTGACCGCGGCGATCGCCGAGTGCGAGGCCTGGATGCCGGCGCCTGTTGCCGACATCAAGCCTGCTCCTGTGGCCGACATCAAGCCTGCTCCTGTGGCCGACATCGGCACAGTCCGGAAGGAGTCTGTGGACGCCAGGTAACTGCTGGTGCCGGATCGACGTAGGCTCGACTCTGTGGCTTTGGAGATCGATACCGGCACGGGGTTGATGCCGGCACACGTCTGGGAACCTGCCGGCGGCTCTGGTCCGGGCCTGCTGCTGCTCCAGGAGATCTTCGGGGTCTCGGAGTACATCAAGCAGCGGGCCGAGGACCTGGCGTCACTCGGCTACTACGTGGTCGCGCCTGAGATCTACTGGCGGCTGGACGACGTCTCGCTGGACGAGGACGCCCCGGATCTGTTCGACCGCGCCCTTGAGGCCGTGGGACGGCTCGACTGGTCGGCGGCCGTGTCGGACTCGGTGGCGGCGCTGGACTACCTGCGCAGCCGTGAGACCGCTGTCGGCGTGGTCGGGTTCTGCTTCGGCGGAGGACTGGGGTTCAACGTCGCTGCCGCGTCCTCGCCCGACGTCCTGGTGAGCTACTACGGCTCCGCCCTGCCCAACCTGCTGGACCTCGCGCCGAAGGTGGACGCGGTCAGCCTGCACCACTTCGGCGACGCCGACGACTACCTGAGCCCTGCCACGGTCGACCAGATCGTCGCGGCCGTGGACAGCCCCGACAACGAGATCTACCGGTACCCCGGTGCCGGCCACGCCTTCGACAACCCGATGCCCGCCTTCCACCACCCAGAGGCCGCCGCCTTGGCGTGGAGCCGTACCGAGTCCTTCCTGTCCCGCCGTCTGCCTACCTCCTAAGGATCTGCATGAGCCTGTACGACATCCCGCTGCGCACCCTGTCCGGCGCGGAGACCTCGCTGTCCGACTACAAGGGCAAGGCCGTCCTGGTGGTCAACGTCGCCTCCAAGTGCGGCCTGACCCCGCAGTACGAGGGCCTCGAGAACCTGCAGAAGCGCTACGCCAGCCGCGGCTTTACCGTGCTCGGCGTGCCCTGCAACCAGTTCGGCGGCCAGGAGCCCGGAACGGCCGAGGAGATCGAGACCTTCTGCTCGACCACCTACGGCGTCACCTTCCCGATGCTCGACAAGCTCGAGGTCAACGGCGACAACCGCCACCCCCTCTACTCCGAGCTCACCCAGACCCCCGACGCCGAAGGCAACTCCGGCGACGTCCAGTGGAACTTCGAAAAGTTCCTCCTGACCCCCGAAGGCACGGTCGCAGCCCGCTTCCGCCCCCAAACCCTCCCTGAGTCGGACGAGATCACGTCCCTGATCGAGACCACGCTTCCTGCCTGACCTGTACGCCGTACCGCGAAGCCGCCGACTCCACCTGGAGCCCGGCGGCTTCGTCGTACATGCGGACGGGACGAGCGGGTCGAGCGCCAGGGGTTTTCCGTGGCGCAGGCGGTGGTTGCGTCTTTGGCATAGGCGGAGGTGGTTGCGTCCCCGGGCTGCGTGATCGTGCTGGTCGGGCTGGTGTGCGTCAAGAGAAGCCCTGTGTCAAGCCGCCTGGTGTTGGTTGGGGTTGAGGAGGCGTTGGAGGGCTTGGTGTTGGGTGGGGTCGTAGGGGGTG
>NZ_SLVF01000001.1 GCF_004345365.1 Kribbella sp. VKM Ac-2568 | reverse complement strand
CGAACTCCACCTCGCAGCCGCCGCCACCAACATCCTCAAACTCCACCGCACCACCACCTGCACCACCTAACAGCCCCCCGGGCAACCGCCCACGGACCCGACACCCACCGACCACCCAGCCCTGCCCTCCGCCAACCAACACCATTCCTCAACAGGCTCTACAAGCCGCCATCGACCGAACAACCCGCCACCGGGCCGCAAAGTGCCCCGATCTGGGCGGGCGCCCACCGCCCCGGCGAGGCAGGGCGAGGCGAGGTGGGACAGGTGGGCCGGGTCTGGCGGAGCGGGTTCAGGCAGGGGCGCTGAGGCGGCCCAGGGCGATGGCTACGCGACCGCCGGCCTGCTCCAGGGCCTCGCGGGCCTGGGCGACGGGAGAGCCCGTCAGAAGGTGCACCAGGGCCGGTTTGAGCTCGCCGTCGGCCTCGGCCAGCGCCGCGGAGCAGGCGGCCTCGTCGGCGCCGGTGGCCTCAGCCAGGATCCGGAGCATCCGGCCGCGGAGCTTCTGGTTGGTGGCGACCATGTCGACCATCAGGTTCGACCAGGTGCGGCCGAGCTTGATCATCAGCGTGGTGGAGAAGCTGTTCAGGATCAGTTTCTGCGCGGTGCCCGCCTTCAGCCGGGTGGAACCCGCGATCACCTCGGGCCCGGTGTCCGCGGCGATCACGATGTCGGCCAGCGGAGCCAGCGGTGCGGACGGGTTAGAGGTCACCAGGACCGTGGTCGCGCCGACCGCCCGAGCCGCCCGCAACGCGCCCGCGACGTACGGCGTACTGCCGGAGGCGGCCAGTCCGATGACGAGGTCGTGCCCGGTGACGGAGGCCGCGTCGGCGGCGCCGCCCTCCTCGGAGTCCTCGACGTTCTCGACCGCGCGGAGCAACGCCTCCATGCCACCTGCGTGATGGGCGACGACCAGGTCGTCCGGGGCATGGAAGGTCGGCAGCAGTTCGGCCGCGTCGAGCACCGCCAGGCGACCGGAGGTGCCGGCGCCGAAGTAATGCACCCGGCCGCCGTTCCGGACCGCCGCCACGCCGGCGTCGACGGCCTGCGCGAGTTCCGGGATCACCGCACCGACCGCGCCGGCGACTCTGGCGTCCTCCGCGTTCACCATCCGGAGGATCTCGGTGGTGCCCACCGCATCGATCGCGAGCGTCCTGGGGTTGCGCTGCTCCGTGGGTGTGATCACAGAGACGATGTTAGTTTTCTACTGAAGGATTTTCAATTCTGTTGATCATTGACAGAGCTCTTCAGCCGGTGACCCCGGACCGCGGTCGCCGTCTCCTCGAGCGCCTTCCGGGCGTCCGGCAGCACGGACTGTGCGACCCCGATGAACAAGCAGTCGACCACCATCAGCTGCGCGATCCGGCTGGACATCGCGCCGGACCGGTATGTCGTCTCGCGAGCGGCCGTCGTCAGCACAAGATCTGCGGTCCGGGCCAGCGGCGAGCGCGGGAAATTCGTCACCGCGACGGTGGTGGCGCCGTGCTTGGCCGCCTCCTCGAGCGCCTCGACCACCTCGATCGTGGTCCCGGTGTGCGAGATGCCGATCGCCACGTCGTCCTCACCGAGCAGGGCGGCGCTGGTCAGCATCACGTGGACGTCCGACCAGGCGAAGGCGACCCGGCGGATCCGGTGCAGCTTCTGCTGCAGGTCGAGCGCCACGAACGAGCTCGCGGCGGCGCCGTACAGGTCCACCCGAGGCGCCTTCGCGACCGCGGCGACGACCTTGCTCAACGCGTCGACGTCCAGCTGCTGAGCGGTCTCGCGGACCGCCCTTTCGTCCGCGAACGCGACCTTGCCGACGACATCGGCCAGGGAGTCCCCCGGCTCGATGTCGCCGCCGACCTCTGGCCGGATGTTCTCCTGCGCCGACTGGGCCGCCAACTGCAGGCGGAGCTGCGGATAGCCGGGGACGCCGATCTGCTTGCAGAACCGGATGACCGTGGTCTCCGAGGTGGACGCCACCTCGGCCAGTTCGGAGATCGTCATCGCCGCCACCCCGCCCGGGTCCGCGAGGACCGCGTTCGCCACCCGCTGCTCGGCCGGGGCCAGCGCGGGCATCACCGCGCGGACCCGGACCAGCAGCGGCCCCGTGGGTCCTGGAGAGGTAACTGAAGTCATGACGCCACCGTACGGCGATTAAGCACCGAGCGGGGTCACCGACGCGAAAGTCTCCAACCAGAGGCGATAAATGATTCAGGCGTTCGTTCTCCGTCGAACAGCACCTGGTCGCCCGACGAGACCTTGACGCCGTCCACATAGACTCCCCGGCCCTGGTACAGCGGGTCGGAGGTGTAGCGCCAGCGCAGCGTCTGGTCGCCCGCGCCGAGGTCGGCCGACACCTGGTGCCAGTGCCGGTCGCCGGATCCGCTGATCGAGCCGTCCCGGTCGATCACAGTGCCCCGATCCCTGACAGTGAAGGGCACCTTCGTCCAGGTAGTCCCGTCTGTAGAGCTCTCCAGGTACAGGAGATCGGTTTCCTCGGTGTCCACGAACAGGTCGAACGACAGCTTCGCGCCGGCGGCCGGTACCGCGACCTTCGCGTCGAGCGTCGTCGTACTGGCGTCCGTGGTGCCGGAGAACCACGCGTCCTTGCCGTGCCGCGGGCCGACCCCTAGCGAGAGCGCCAGACCCTGTACGACGGCACGCCGGGCCGGGTTGTTGCTGCCCCAGTTGCGGCTCGGGTGGACCCGGTTGGTCAGCAGGATCGCGAACGAGCGCGAGTCGAAGTCGATCACGATCGAGGTGCCGGTGTACCCGGTGTGCCCGGCCGTCCGGGGAGCGGACAGACCACCCATGTACCAGCGCTGGTTCAGCTCGAAGCCGAGCCCGTGGTCGTTGCCCGGGAAGGCCTGGTTGAAGTTCGTGATCATCGCGGTCACGGAGCCCTCCTTGAGGATCCGCGCCCCGCGGTAGCTGCCGCCGTTCAGGAACGTCTGCGCCAGCACGGCCAGGTCGTCCGCGGTCGAGAACACGCCCGCGTGGCCGGCGACGCCGCCGAGCGACCAGGCGTTCTCGTCGTGCACCGAACCCCAGACCATGCCGCGCGGCGGCGCCGTCTGGTACTCCGTGGCGGCGATCCGCGGCTTCTTCTTCTCGTCCGGGTTGTAGCCGGTGTCGCGCATCTGCAGCGGCTTGGTGATCCCGTCCGCGACCAGTTTGTCGAGCGTCTTGCCGGACACCCGGGCCGCGACCTCGCCCAGGGAGATCAGGTTCAGATCGCTGTACAGGTACGTCGTGCCGGGAGCGCTGGTCGGTTTCGCCGTCAGCGCCATGTGCATCCGGGAGGCCGGATCCGGCTGCGCGCTCCACAACGGCAACCACGCGGGCAGGCCGGTGGTGTGGGTGAGCGCCTGCCGGACCGTGATCGCGCCCTTGCCGTTCTCCGCGAACTCCGGCACGTAGGTCGCGATCGGCGTGTCCAGCCCGATCTTGCCCTTCTCCACCTGCTGCATCACCACGATCGAGGTGAACAGCTTCGACACCGACGCCATGTCGAAGATGGTGTCCGTGCGCATCGGGATCTGCTGGTCCGCGGGCAATTCGGTCCCGCTGCCGTCCGAGTACTTCAACGCCAGCCCGGTCGCCGTCCTGGTGACGACCTTGCCGTCGTGACCGAGCAGCGTCACCGCCCCGGCGTACAGGGGTTTGACGGTGCCGCTCGGCTGGGTCCAGCCCGCGACCTGGGCGAGCGCCGCATCGATCGGGGCAGGGTCGAGACCGGCCTTCGCGGGGGTCGAGTCGCGCAACAGCGTCGACTTCGGCGCGTAACCGTCGTGCGGCTGGTCGAAGCGCCCGGACTTGTTGCCTGAAGCAACTGCAGGAGTGGCCACGGTGAGCATCAGGGTAGACACTACCGCGATCGGCTTGACCAGTTTCACCGGTGATCTCCCTTGTACAGCAGGTACTTCGCGCGCCGGGCGGTCCAGGCGTCGGTCTCGCTGCGCCAGGCGGCGATGATCGCCTCGGCGGTGGCGCCGCCGTCCAGCATGGTGCGGAAGCGATCCGAGCCGGTCAGCAGGTCGATCCACCGGCCGGGCGGGTTGTCACCGGTACGCCAGGCGAAGCCCGGGTACAGCCTCTTGGCCTCGACGATCATGTGGGTCGCGGCGACGATCGCCTCGACCCGGTGCGGGTCGGTGATCTGGATCTGCACTCCACCGCAGAGCACGTTCGCGTTCTTGCTGATGAACGGCGTGAAGTAGGCCTCGCGGAAGGCGATGCCCGGGATGTTCTTGGTCTGCAGCGCCTGCGCCCACTTGTAGTCGGCGTACGGCGCGCCGATCAGCTCGAACGGCCGGGTGGTGCCGCGGCCTTCGGACATGTTGGTCGCCTCGAACAGGCAGGCGCCGGGGTAGAGCAGCGCGGTGTCGGGCGTCGGCATGTTCGGGCTCGGCATCACCCAGGTCAGTCCGGTGTCGGCGTACAGCTGGTCCCGCTTCCAGCCCTTCACCTGGATCACCTGGAGCTCCTTGAGCCGGGCGCCGTTCGCGTCCAGCGGCAGGTACTCGGCGTTGAAGAGCCGGGCCAGCTCGCCCACGGTCATGCCGTGCTGCTGGATGATCTCCTCCTTGCCCACGCCCGAGGTGTAGCCGGGCTTGAGCATCGGGCCGCGCGCGTAGCCGCCGACCGGGTTCGGCCGGTCCAGCACGACGAACTTGGCGCCGGTCCGGACCGCGGCGATCATCGCCTCGTACATGGTCCAGATGTAGGTGTAGAACCGCGAGCCGACGTCCTGGATGTCGAACACGACCGTCTCGACGCCCGACTTCGTGTAGAGCGAGGCGAGCTTGTCCGCGTTCGCGCCGTACGCGTCGTAGACCATGATCCCGGTCCGCGGGTCGACGTGGTCGCCCTCGGAACCGCCGGCCTGCGCGCTGCCGCGGAAGCCGTGCTCGGGCCCGAAGACCGCGACCACGTTCACCTTGCCGGACGCGTGCATGGTGTCGACGATGTGGTTCAGGTCCTCCAGGATGCCGGTCGGGTTGCTGATCACCCCGACCTTCTGCCCGGCGAGTGCCTTCCATCCGTCGTTCGCCAGCGCCTGGGCGCCGGTCGTCACCTTGCTGCCTTGCTTGGCCGGCTCGGCCGCGCCGGCGGCCTGGACGTCGATCAACGGGGCGGCGGCGAGTGCTCCCGCACCAGCCAGCAGACTGCGGCGCTTCATCGCATTCTCCTTCGAGGACACACAGGGGAAGTAGTCACGGGCGGAAGTACAGGTCAGCCACCACGGGGCGGTGATCACTGGCCGTTGATTCTGGAGGTACTGCGGCGTGCTGGACGCGGAAGCCCGCGCCCACAGTGACGAAGTCGATCCGCTTCACCGGAGTGACGGCCGGATAGGTCGAGGGACCACCAGTGGTCGCCGCGGCCTCGGTCCAGCTGTCGTCGAGGCGCCCCCAGAGCTTGGCGAGCTCGGGCGCGTCGTGCTCGGCGTTGAAGTCGCCGACCAGGATCTGCAGGTCCTTCTTGCGGTCCCGGGCCAGGATCTTCACCGTGTCGTCCACCTGGGCGAGCCGGACCGACGGGTCGGCCCGGTAGTCCAGGTGCGTGACGTAGACGTGCACCCGGCGGCCGCGGACGTCGAGCTCGGCCTCCAGGAATCCCGGCGCCGGAGCGGGCACGGGATTCGGGTCCTGGGTGGAGAGCCGGGTGATCGGATGGTTCTCTGTACGTTGTAAGGGGAATCGCGAGAGCACCCCGACGCCGTACTGTCTGCGCGGCTGCCCGGCGGCCGGAGGATCCAGGTCGTAGATCGGCGCGAACCCGGCGTACATGCCGAGCTTCTCCGCCAGTTCCGCGATGGTGTCCCGCCACTGGCTGCGCGCGTCCCAGTGCACGTCCACCTCTTCGAGGCCGACCACGTCCGCGTCGAGCGCCTTGATCGCCAGCGCCGTCCGGTCCAGGTCGAAGACGTTGTCCTCGCCCGCCCCCGCGTGGATGTTGTACGACGCCACCGTCAGGCGGGTCTCCTTGGCGTCCCAGGTGAGGCCGTGGCCGAACGGATACAGCGACTGGGTGGGATCCGCGGCGGTCGGGATGTCCACCGGGAGCTTGCCCGTCGGCGCGATCTCGCCGTACAGGACCTTGGCGAGAGCTTCGTGGGAGACGGCCGCGTAGGAGTACGTGGCGAGGGTGGTCCGTGCCGCGGCGAAGTACGCGACGTCGTATGGGTCGCGGACAGCGACAACGATCACCGGGCGGCCGGTGGCGAGCAGTGCGTTGACGAGCTTCTGCTGCTTGGCCTGCTTGTCGGTGACGGCCGTGTCCCACGCCTTCATGGTGAGCACGATCGTCAGGTCAGCCGCCGCGGACGCCGCGACCGCATCGTCGATCTTGGCGTCGGTGGGAGTGGCGCCGGTGTCCTTGACCGTGGTGGTCGCACCGCGCTTCTGCAACGCCGCGCCGAGGACCGCCGGTGTGTAGCCCGCGACCAGGATCTTGCGGGACGCGGGCGACAGCGGCAGCAGGCCGGCGTCGTTCTTGAGCAGGGTGGTGCTCTGGTCGGCGATGCGCTGTGCCGCCGCGTAGTTGGCAGGCGTACCGACGATCTTCGAGACGCGGGTGAGGTCGACGTACGGGTGGTCGACGACGCCGGTCTTCAGCTTCAGACTGAGGATCCGCTCGAGGCTCTGGTCGATCCGCTGCTCGCTGATCCGGCCGCTGCGAACGGCGTTGAGGACCGAGTTGTACGCGAGATCCAGGTCGACCGGCATCAGGAGCTGGTCGACGCCGGCCTCGATCGCCCGCAGCGGGATCTCGGCGTCGCCGTACTTGTCCCGGACGCCTTGCATGCCGAGGGAATCGGTGATCACCACCCCGTCGAAGCCGAGCTGCTCGCGCAGGATCCCGGTCAGGATCGGCTTGCTCAGGGTGGCTGGGTCCCCGGACGGATCGAGCGCCGGGACGACGATGTGCGCCGTCATGATCGACTCGATGCCGGCCCGGATCGCCGCCTCGAAGGGCGGACGGTCGATGGTGTTCCACTGCTCGCGGGTGTGGCTGATCACCGGGATGCCGGTGTGGCTGTCGGTCGCGGTGTCACCGTGGCCCGGGAAGTGCTTCGCGGTGGAGACGATCCGGCCGTCGCGCTGGTAGCCGGCGACCTGCGCGGCCGTCAGCTGCGCGACCAGTTGCGGGTCGCTCGAGAACGAGCGGACGCCGATCACCGGATTGAGCGGGTTCACGTTGACGTCGGCGACCGGCGCGAAGTCGGTGCTGACGCCGACGGCCTTGAGCTCGCGTCCGCCGATGCCGCCGGCCGTGCGCGCGTTCGTGGCGGACCTGGTCGCCCCGAGCGCCATCGCGCCGGGGAACTGGGTGGCCGGCGGACCGACCCGGAACACGACGCCGTGCTCCTGGTCGGTGCTGATCTGCAGCGGGATCCCCTGGTTGTCCAGGGAGGCGCTCTGCAGGCCGTTCGACAGCCGCGCGATCTGGTCGGGGTTGGCGACCGAGTCGGTCCAGGCGAAGTAGATCACCCCGCCGAGGCGGTACTTGCGTACCACCTCGGCCGGGGTCGCCACGCCGTACAGGTTGGTGTTGCGCTGGTCGGCCGTGTCCGCGGTCGGGCCGTAGACGTAGCTGACGAAGAGCTGCCCGACCTTCTGCTCGAGCGACATCCTGCGCAGGGTCTCCCGGACCCAGCGGTTGGACGCCGCCTGGGCGGGCGCGGCCGCGAACGTAGTACCAACTACTGCCGCGGCCGCGAGGCCGAGAGTCTGCCGACGGGAGAACTCGATCGGGCTCACCAGGTCAGTCCATGGCCGAACTGGTAGAGCGGGGTTGTGGGCTGGCCGGCGACCGGGATGTCGACCGGGAGCTTGCCCGTCGGCGCGATCTCGCCGTAGAGCACCTTCGCCAGCGACTCCATCGAGACACCCTGGTAGCCGTAGGTGGCCAGGTACGTCGGCGCGTCGTCGAAGTATGCGATGTCGTAGGGGTCGCGGACGGCGACGACGATCACGGTCTTGCCGGTGGCGAGCAGGTCCTTGACCAGCTTCTGCTGCTTGGCCAGCTTGTCCGTCACCGTCGTGTCCCACGCCTTCTGGGTCAGGACGACCGTCAGGTCATTGACCTGCGCCTTCGCGACCGCGTCGGCGATCGCCGCGTCGGTCGGCGCCGCCCCGGTCTGCGCGACCGTGGTGGTCGCGCCGCGGTTCGTGAGGCTGGTGCCCAGCGACGCCGTCGTGGCGACGCCCCAACCGGTGACGAGGACCTTCCGCGGGGTGTTGGAGAGCGGCAGGGTCGAGTTGTTGTTCTTCACCAGGGTGATGCTCTTGTCCACGATCTTCTGCGCGGCGGCCAGGCTGGCCGGCGTACCGACGACGCTCGGGATCTTCGCCGGGTCCACGAACGGCTGGAAGAGCACGCCGTTCTTCAGCTTCATCAGCAGGATCCGCAGCAGGCTCTCGTTGATCTGGCGCTCGCTGATCCGGCCCGACTTCACCGCGTTGACGACCGCGTTGAACTGCACGTCCGGCGCCGGCGGCAGCAGGATCTGGTCGGCTCCGGCCTCGATCGCGCGGACCGCCACCTCGGCGTCGCCGTACTTGGCCCGGACCGCGGCCATCTCCAGCGCGTCGGTGATGATCAGACCCTTGAAGCCGAGTTGGTCGCGCAGCACACCGGTCAGGATCGGCTTGCTCAGCGTCGCCGGGTCACCCGACGGATCGAGCGACGGCACCACGATGTGCGCGGTCATGATCGAGTCGATGCCGGCCTTGATCGCGGCCTTGAACGGCGGCGCGTCGATCGTGTTCCACTCCTGCAGGGTGTGGTTGATCGTCGGCAGCGAGGTGTGGCTGTCGTCCCGGGTGTCACCGTGGCCCGGGAAGTGCTTCGCGGTCGCCATGATCCCGGCGTCCTTCTGGTACCCCTGGACCTGCGCGACCGTCATGTCGCTCACCAGCTTGGGATCGCTGGAGAACGAGCGGACGCCGATGACGGGGTTCAGTGCGTTCACGTTGACGTCCGCGACCGGCGCGTAGTCCTGCCTGATCCCCATCGCCTTCAGCTCACGCCCGGTGATCCCCGCCGCGGTCCGGGCGTCCGCGGTACTGCGGGACGCGCCGTGGGCCATGTTGCCGCCGAACTGGGTTGCGGGCGGCCCGATCCGGACCACGACGCCCTGCTCCTGGTCGGTGGCGATCGTCAGCGGGATCCGCAGGCCGGTGTTGGTGGCCGCGGTCTGCAACTGGTTCGAGTACGTCGCCAGCTGGGTCGGGCTGGTGACGTTGTCCCGGGCGTTGAAGTAGATCCACCCACCCGGCTTGTACTTCGCGACCACCTCGGCGGGCGTCGCCACGCCGTACAGGGCGGTGTTCCGGGCATCAGGCTTCGCGGCGTCCGGCCCGTAGGCGAACAGCACGAACATCTGCCCGATCTTCTCCTCCAGCGTCATCCCCCGCAGCGCCTGGGTGGCCTGCTGCAGATTGGTGATCGCCGGCGCCTTGGCGCGAGGATCGGGCGGTGGAGCACTGACAGCGGCGGTGGGAGCCAGCGAAGCCACGACGGCAACGGCGCTCACCCCGGTGAGGCTGGCAACGGCAAAACGGCGCAAGGCGGACATGACCGACCCCTCAGGTAATTGAATTACAACCGTGCCCCCGCACGCGAAAGTTACCCACGCCACCGAGCCCGGTCAAGGGGAAACCGCAACCTCATCCAACACGCCCCGCACACCCCCGACAACAACCAGCACAGTTCAATCACTTGAACCTCAGCCGACCAACCCCACCCGACTACACTCCGCGATCCTCTGCAGCCCGCAGAGGCTCATGGAACCGGCCAGTCGCCAGCCGTCAGTCGGCGAGGAGTTGGCGGCGGAGCTGGTCTGGGTCGGGGTTCACCTGGGGGTGGCCGGCGTGGACGACCGTGGGGACGGTTTCGTTGCCGCCGGTGATCGCCCGGACGGCCGCTGCGGCCTCCGGGTCGGTCCAGATGTTGACCCAATAGGCCCGGCGCGCGAGACGGCCGAGCTTCAGTCGTAGGCGGATGCAGTACTGGCAGCCCGGGCGCCAGTAGATGATCGCTCTGCCGTCGTCGGTACTGCGGTGCTGCGCCTCGGCCGCGGTGATCGACCTGGGGAAGGCCAGGGGCGACATCAGAGCGGCCAGCGCGCAGAAGGCGACCGCCAGGACGACTCCCGAGCCGGGTGAGCCCGCGGCGACCTGGGAAGCGGCTGCCAACAGCCCGCACACGCAGACCAACCCGGCCAACATCCAGCTACGCAGCACGCCCGTGACGGTATCTCACCCCGTCCGCACCCGGGCCGAGGCCATAGGAGCCGCTCACGACCCGAAGCTCGTCGCCTCGTACTTCACCGACGATGCACCTTCCAAGGCATGCACCCGTACGTCCGCCAAACCCCCGAAGCCTGGCTAATCGCCCACTACCAGGTCTCCCGGCTCAGCTGACCTTGTAGAGGCCCACCACCTTCTGGACCGACGGCCAGGAGCGCAGTACGTCCAGTACGGGGCCGGGCGGGACGGTGTCGAGCGCCTCGGCGTGAGCTGCGGTCAGGACGTCAGCGATCCGGACCGGTGCGCCGGTCTCCGACGATCGGACCGCAGCCTCCACCATGGCGACGCTGACGACATTCGCGTGCACCTCTGTTTGCGGTGTGGTGGAGGTGCGCAGCGCGTGGACGAACTCGGTCAGCGAGCCGGCGATCTCTTCCGGCTCCGCACCGAGGGTGGCCGGCAGCGCCTCGCCGGAGGCGAACTCCGCGACCGGGGCGCTGTCGCCGTCCCAGATCGCTGTCCCGTTCGCGGAGATGACCCGCCAGCGGCCGTTCCACGACGTCTCCATCCCAGGCGCGCACCAGCTTCCGGTGAAGGCAAACCTGGCTCCGCCGTCGAAGCTGAAGACCGCGTCGGCGGCCGCGTGCCCGTCGAACCAGCTCCAGGCCGGGTTGTACGAGTCGCAGTACACCGAAACCGGCTCCGCGCCGATCAGCTTGCGGGCCAGGTCGAACTGGTGGATCGCCATGTCGACCAGCAACGGCTCAGCCATCTGCTCCCGGAAGCCACCGAAGCGTGGCGCCTTGAAGAACTCGCAGGACAACGACCCGACCGGGCCGAGCTCGGCCAGCTGCCGCTCAAAGGCCGCTTCGGTCCGGAAGTACCGGCGGGACTGCGACACCATCAGCAGCTTGCCGCTGACCTCGGCGGCCGCCACCATCGCCAGACACTCACGCACCGATTCGGCCAGCGGCTTCTCGCACAGCACCGGCAGGCCGCGCAGCAAGGCATCGACGCTGACGACCGGATGAGCCAGCGGGACGGTCACGTCGATGACCGCCTCCGCTCCCGTCCGCTCGGTCAGCTCACCGACCGATGCCGCCACCGGGACATCGGCGTACCCGTGCTCATCGGCCGCCGTCCGGGCCAGTGGAACGTCGAGATCGACCAGACCGGTCAGGACGACGTCCGGGTTCTGCTTGATGGTGCGCAGCCAGGCCCGGCCCATCCCGCCCGCACCGACCTGGAGGAGCCGCAGGGGTTCAGGCATCGGCGGGGCTCTCGATCGGCCCGGCGTACCCGTGACCGTTGAAGAATTCACCGATCTCGTACCGCAGCAGCGTGGGCAGCGCCCGTTCCGGCAGGTCGGTCTTGGCCCACTGGACGCCGTTGGCGATCACCTTGCGGACATCCTTGTGGTGGTACACCGGGTAGTCCTGGTCACCGGGCGAGAAGAAGAAGATCTTGCCGTGGCCGCGGCGGAACGTGCAGCCCGAGCGGAACACCTCGCCGCCGCTGAAGGTGGAGACGAAGACCAGTTCGTCCGGCACCGGGATGTCGAAGAACTCGCCGTACATCTCCTGCTGCTCGATGACGATCGGATGCGGTACGCCGCGGGCGATCGGGTGCGTCGGGTTCACCGTCCAGACCAGCTCGCGGTCCTGCTCACTGCGCCACCGCAGCGTGCAGGTGGTGCCCATCAGCTTGCCGAAGATCTTCGACCAGTGGCCGGAGTGCAGCACCAGCAGGCCCATCCCGGACAGCACGTGCTGGTACACCCGGTCGACCACTTTGTCGTCGACCTCGCCGTGCGCGGCATGACCCCACCAGACCAGTACGTCGGTCGCGGCCAGCACCTCCTCGGTCAGGCCGTGCTCGGGTTCGTCGAGCGTCGTCGTGCCGACCACGGCCGAGTCACCGAGGTTCTCGGCGATCCCGGCGGCGATGGCCGAGTGCATGCCGTCGGGATAGATCTCGGCGACGTGCGGCTCGACCTGCTCGTGCCGGTTCTCGCCCCAGACGAGTACGCGAAGCGTCATGTTCGAAGTCCTTGGTTGGTGTGAAGGGTCATTTGACGGCGCCACCGATGGCGCCGGCGGCGATGTACTTCTGCGCGGCGACCAGCAACACGATCGCCGGGATCGCGGACAGCACGGCGGTCGCCATCACCGCGTTCCAGTTCTGTACCTGGGTGCCCAAGTACTGGTAGATCCCCAGCGTGACCGGCCGCACGCCACCCTTGGTGGTCAGCGTGAGGGCGAAGAGGAAGTCACTCCAGGAGAAGAGGAAGGTGAACAGGCCGGCCGTGATCAGGGAGTTCTTGCTGATCGGCAACACGATGGCGACGAACGCCCGGAACAGTCCGGCGCCGTCCACCCGCGCGGCCTCCACCAGTGACGGTGGCAGCGAGAGCATGAACGAGCGCAGGATCAGGATCGCGAACGGGATCCCGCTGCTGCAGTTGGCTACGATCAGCCCCGGGATCGAGTTCAGCAACCCGAGCCGCTCGTAGGCCGTGTAGAGCGCGTTGGCGATGACGATCCCCGGGATCATCTGGGACACCAGGATCGCCAGCAACCCGATCCCGACCCAGCGGGACCGGAACTGCGACAGCGCATAGGCACACGGTGCGGAGACCAGCAGGCAGAGCACCACCGTGCCGGCCGCGATGATCACGCTGGTGACCAGGTTCTGGCCCTGCTCGCTGAGCGCCCGCCGGTAGCCGGCGAAGGTCGGGTCCAGCGGCAGGAAACCGGCCGTCAGGGTGTTCCCGGACGGCTGCAGCGAGGCGTTCACCATCCAGTAGACCGGGAAGAGCATGACGCAGAGGATCAGTACGCCGATCGCGGTGTAGACAGCGCGACGCAAGCTCGTGTCAGGCATCGGCGTACTCCTTACTCGTCGATCGCACGCCGGGTGGCGCGCAGGTAGAGGACCGCGAAGACCAGCGAGATCGCGATCAGGATGTTGCTCAGCGCCGCGCCCTCGCCGAACTTGAAGTCGATGAACGACCGCTCGTACGACTGGGTCGCCAGCGTCTGGGTGGCGTTGGCCGGGCCGCCGCCGGTCAGGCCGAGGATGATGTCCAGCACCTTGATCGTGTAGACGACCCCGAGCACCAGCAGGACGCTGGCCACCGCCCGCAGGTTCGGCCAGGTGATGTAGCGGAACGCGCGCCAGCCGGTGGCGCCATCCAGCTGGCCGGCCTCGTACAACTCGTCCGGGATCTCGGCCAGCCCGGCGTACAGCAGGGTGACGTTGAACGGGATGCCGATCCAGATGTTCACGCCGATCACCGCGATCAGCGCCACCGAGGGCGAGTTGAGCCAGGGCACCGGATCATCGATGATCCCGAGCCCGGTCAACGTCCGGTTCAGGATGCCGCTGTCCTGCTCGAGGATCGACCGCCAGGTCGCGCTGGACACGATCAGCGGCAGCAACCAGGGCAGCAGGAGCAGCGACCGGAGGAGACCGCCGAGCGGGAATCGCCGGCGGAAGAACAGCGCCAGCGCCAGTCCGGCCGCGAACTGGAAGGCGATCGAGCCGATGGTGAACAACGCCGTGTTCACCATCGCCTGCGAGAAGAGCTGGTCCTTCACCACCGCCGTGTAGTTCCGCAGGCCGACCCAGGGCGCCTGCCCGGTGAAGAAGGTCCGCAGGCCGTAGTCCTGCAGACTCATCATCAGGTTCTTCAGCACCGGGTACCCGAACAGCGCGAGCATCGCCAGCGCGGCCGGCAGCACGAACAAGACCTTGGTCAGATCCTCACCCCGGTGATGTCGCCACCGGGACCTGCGGGCGGGCTCCGGACCGGACTTCTCCGTGGTGGGAGTCAGCGTCGGTGCGTGCACCATTTCGGTCTCCCTGTCGATCGATCAGCCGCCGGAGGCCTGCTTGAAGGCGTCCTGGGCAGAGGCCTTGCCGGTCAGTGCGAGCGCGATCGCCTGGTAGATCACCTTGGCGGCCTCGGGCCACTTCTCGCCGAGCTTGCCGGTCCGGGCCCGGGCGTTCACGACCTGCTCGGTGAACGCCTTCATCGACGGCACGTCCTTGACGTACTGGTCGAGCAGCGCGGTCCGGGTCGGAACGGTGAACCGGGCCTTGGCCCAGGCCAGCTCGTTCTCGTCCGAGCTGAGGCACTTCACGAAGTCGGCGGCCTTCTGCTGCTTGGCCTGGTCCTTGTTCAGCGGGACCGTCCAGGCCTCACCGCCGAGCGGCGCGGTCGGGGTCTGGCCGGTCTTGTTCACCGGGAACTGGACCACGTCCCACTTCACGTTCGGGGCCTTGTTCAGCGCCGGAATCTGCCACGGGCCGTTCACCATCATCGCGGCCTTGCCGGCGATGAACTGGTCGTTCACGTCGCCCTGGGTCCAGTTGATCACGCTCTTCGACGCCGATCCCGACTTCACCAGGTCGACCCACAGCTGCAGCGCCTCGGCCACATCGGGGCTGGTCAGGTTCGTCTCGTCGCCACCGTTGGTCCACATCGCCGGCAGGAACTGCCAGGAGCCCTCGTACGTCGCGTTCGCGTTGAACGCCATCCCGTACCGTCCCGGCTTGGTCAGCTTCTGGGCCGCGGCCTTGAGCTCCTCCCAGGTCTTGGGCGGCTGGACACCGGCGTCGGCCAGCATGGTCTTGTTGTAGAACAGCGCGATCGTGTTCACCACCGGCGCCAGCCCGTACAGCTTGCCCTGGTACGACGTCGCGTCGACGATGCCCTTGGCGAACCCGTCGGCGTTGACGCCCAGGTCGTTCAGCGGCGCCAGCGCGCCGGTCGCGGCGATCTGCTGGACGTCGGGGTTGTCCAGCATCAGCACGTCGGGCAGCGTCTTCGACGAGGCCTGCTGCAGCACCTTCGCGATCAAGGTGTCACCAGGCACCGTCTCGCGCTTGATGGTGATGCCCAGCTTGCTCGCACAGGAGTCGAGCCCCTTCTGCACCAGCGCCTTGTCCGGGTCGTTGTTGTAGTAGTCGAGGATCGAGAGGCTGCTGACGCTGCCGCCCGACGAGGACGAGGCGTCGGTGCCGCTGTCGCCGCAACCGGCGATGGCCAGCGACAGGGCCGTCGCACCCGCCACGACTGCGGCGATCCGCTGGGTGATCATGACATTGCACTCCTTGGGTGAGTCGGCGAGAGCCACTGTGCGGCGCTGGTCAAGCGCTTAACCGCCAGTGTGAAGATCGCCGTCGTTCAGTTGTGGAATGGCTGGCAAAGCGGTTAACTTGCCGCGTAGTCAGGGACTATGTGCCTTACGTCACACCGCTGTCAAGAGTTCGGAACCGGCCGATATCGATCCTCCAGGCCCGGGCATGGCAGGGTGAGGCGGATGCGAAAGCGGGGTGAAGGCAGGCCGATGGTGACCATGCGGGACGTGGCGAAGCGGGCGGGCGTGTCGATCGCCACTGTCTCCTTCGTGCTCAACGACACCAAGCCGGTGACGCCGGCGACCCGGGAACGGATCGAGCTGGCGATGGCCGAGCTCGGCTTCCGCCGCAACATGGTGGCCCGCGCGCTGGCCAGTCGCCGTACCCACATCATCGCGATGGCCTACCCGGCCCTCGACCACCGATTCGGCTTCTCCGCGGCGGAGTTCCTGACCAGCGCGGCCGAGGCGGCCCGCAACCAGGACTACCACCTGGTGCTCTGGCCGGTCGGGAACGACGGGACCGAACTGACCGAACTGGTGGGGCAGGGACTGGTCGACGGGGTCGTGCTGATGGAGGTCCAGCTGGACGACCCGCGGGTGGCGGTCCTGCAGGGCACCGGGACGCCGTTCGCGCTGATCGGCCGGACCACCACACTGGAGAGCCTGGCCCACGTCGACATCGACTTCGAGACCACCGTCGACAACGCGGTCGGCTACCTGCATGGCTTGGGACATCGCCGCCTGATCCTGGTTTCAGGCGATCTGACCGACCCCCGATTCCACAACTACGGGCCGTACGTACGCTCCGAGGCCGCCTATCGCCGGGTCGCGGCGGAGTACGGCTTCGAGACCATCGTGCTGCAATGCGCCGACGCGACCCGCGCGGGGCAGGACGCCGCCGCTCAGCTGGTGCGCGACCACCCGGAGACGACAGCCGTGCTGGTCCTGAACGAGTACTCCGCGCTGGGCGTGATCTCCGGCCTGAACCGTCTCGGCCACAGCGTGCCGGCGGACATCTCGGTGCTGGCGTTGCTGATGGCACCGGACACGGCGGCGATGTCGGATCCTGAGCTCAGCATGATGCGGACGCCGGGCCCCGAGCTCGGCGCGCTCGGCACCGACGCGCTCATCCGACAGCTCGAGGGTGCCGCGCCACTCCCCCCGCCCCACCTGATCCCCGCCAAACTCCACATCGGCGGATCGACCGCCCCACCCCCCGGCTAGCGGACGCTACGCCGGGAGGCGGCTGGGTCAGAGCTTCAAAGAGGTTTCGACGACGCCGGCGAGGTCGTGGGCTACCTCGTGGGCGGTGTCTGAGGACTCGGCTTCGACCATGACTCGGACGAGGGGCTCCGTGCCGGAGGGGCGGAGGAGAACTCGGCCGGTTTCGCCCAGGCGGGCGGTGGCGGCTGCTACGGCGGCCTGTACTTCGGGGTCGGTGCCGGCGCGGGTCTTGTCGACGTTGGGGACGTTGACGAGGACCTGCGGGAGGCGGGTCATCACGGCGGCCAGGTCGGACAGGGACTTGCCGGTCTGGGCGATCCGGGCCAGCAGCATGACGGCGGTCAGGGTGCCGTCGCCGGTGGTGGCGTGGTCGGACAGGATCACGTGGCCCGACTGTTCGCCGCCGAGCTTGTGGCCGCCGGCCTTCATCGCCTCCAGCACGTACCGGTCGCCGACCTTGGTCTGCTCGACCGCGATCCGCTCCCGGACCATCGCCTGGACGAAGCCGAGGTTGCTCATCACGGTCGCCACGACGGTGTCGTTGGACAGCCGGCCGGAGTCGCGCATGGACAGCGCGAGCACGGCCAGGATCTGGTCGCCGTCGACGAGTTCGCCGTCGGCGTCCACGGCCAGGCAGCGGTCGGCGTCGCCGTCGAGGGCGATGCCGAGGTCGGCGCCGTGGCCGATCACCTCGCGGCGCAGACCCTCCATGTGGGTCGAACCGCAGTTGAGGTTGATGTTGAGCCCGTCCGGAGCCGCGGAGTACGTGATGACCTCGGCGCCCAGCCGGCGGAGGGCTTCGGGGGCGGTCAGCGAGGCCGCGCCGTTGGCGCAGTCGATGACCACCTTGACGCCGTCGAAGCGGTTGGGCGCGGAGCGGACCAGGTGCGAGACGTACGTCTCGAATCCCTGCCCGTCGTCGAGCACGCGGCCGACCTTGGCACCGGTCGGGCGCTGCCACTCCTCGCCCATCCGGGCCTCGATCGCGTCCTCGATCACGTCGTCGAGCTTGATCCCGCCGCGGGCCAGGAACTTGATGCCGTTGTCGGGCATCGGGTTGTGGCTCGCGGACAGCATCACGCCGAGATCGGAACCGGTCGAACCGGTCAGGTAGGCGACGGCCGGGGTCGGCAGCACGCCGAGCCGGACGACATCGACACCGGCGCTGGCCAGACCGGCCAACACCGCTGCTTCGAGGAACTCACCGCTGGCACGAGGATCCCGGCCCACAACGGCGCGTGGCCGGTGCCCTTCGAAGGCACCGGCCTCGCCGAGTACGTGAGCGGCCGCGACCGAGAGGTCGAGAGCCAGCTCCGCGGTGAGATCCACGTTCGCCAGGCCACGGACGCCGTCCGTGCCGAACAAACGCGACATCAGGTGATCAGCGCTTGCTGTACTGCGGAGCCTTACGGGCCTTCTTGAGACCGGCCTTCTTGCGCTCCTTGATCCGCGCGTCGCGGCTGAGCAGACCGGCCTTCTTCAGACCCGGACGGTTCGCCTCCTCGTCGGCGGCGTTCAGGCAGCGGGCGATCCCCAGCTGCAGCGCACCGGCCTGGCCGGTGATGCCACCGCCGTTGATCCGGGCGATGACGTCGTAGGAGCCCTCGAGACCGGCGACCACGAACGGCTCGTTCACGTGCTGCTGGTGAACCTTGTTCGGGAAGTAGACGTCGATCGGCTTGCCGTTGACGGTGATGTTGCCCGTCCCCGGGATGAGGCGGACGCGAGCGACGGCCTCCTTGCGGCGACCGGTGGCACCGGCCGGGTTGATCACCGCGACGCGGCCGGACTCGGCACGCTGCTCCGGGCTCGGGTTCGTCTCGGAGGTGTAGGCGACCGGGCCCTCGCTGTCGATGGGGACCTCGGGGTCGAACTCGGCGTCGGTCTCGGTGGTGATGTCGCTCACGCTGGGAATCCTCGTTTACCTGGCTCGTCGATCGCTACTACTGAGCGATCTGGGTGATCTCGAACGGCTTCGGCTGCTGAGCCGTGTGCGGGTGCTCCGGACCGGCGTACACCTTCAGCTTGCTGAGCAGCTTCCGGCTGAGACGGTTCTTCGGCAGCATGCCCCAGACAGCCTTCTCGACGGCCTTGCGAGGATCCTTCTCGAGGATCTCGCCGACCGGCGTGGCCGTCAGACCACCCGGGTGACCCGAGTGGCGGTACGCCAGCTTGTCGGTCCGCTTGTTGCCGGACAGGGCGATCTTGGAGGCGTTGATGACGACGACGAAGTCACCGCCGTCCACGTGCGGCGCGAACGTCGGCTTGTGCTTGCCGCGCAGCAGGGTGGCGATCTGGACGGCGAGCCGACCGAGCACGACGTCGGTGGCGTCGATCACATGCCACTCACGGGTGACGTCAGCAGGTTTCGGGCTGTACGTGCGCACGGTCGTTGACCTTCGTTTCTCAGAGGTTGACAAAAACAGAACTGGTACGTCGGCGAGCGGGCCCGCAACACACCGGCGAGGACCAGGAACGCACAACAGCAGCCCAGAATACCGGCGCGGACACCCCGGGGTCAAAGTGAGCCCAGGCCACCAGGGGACCCCGGCTTGGAAGCGGCTGAGGACCGCACTAGTTTAGCGGTGAAGATTGCAGTCCGATCCGCGTCCCGCCGGCGACGATAACCCTCACTCACCAGGCGATGGCGCCAGCTTCCGAAGAGGGCATTGTGACCGAACAGTCGCTCACCGTCCGGGACAACCGGACCGGCAAGGACTACGACCTTGCCATCACCGATGGCACCATCCGTGCCGCAGACCTCAAGCAGATCAGCGCAACCGACGGCGACGGGGGTCTCGCGACCTACGACCCCGGGTTCGTCAACACGGCCTCGACCCGGTCGTCCGTGACCTTCATCGACGGCGACAAGGGCATCCTGGAGTACCGCGGATACCCGATCGAGCAGCTCGCCGAGCAGTCGAACTACCTCGAGGTCGCGTACCTGCTGGTGAACGGTTCGCTGCCGAACAAGGCCGAGTTCGAGGCCTGGACGCACGACGTGACGTATCACACGTTCGTGCACGAGAACCTGAAGACCTTCATGCAGGGCTTCCGCTACGACGCGCACCCGATGGGCATGCTGCTCGCCTCGGTCGGTGCGCTGTCCACCTTCTACCCCGAGTCGCGCAACATCTTCGACGAGGAGTCGCGGGCGCTGCAGATCCGCCGGCTGATCGCCAAGATGCCGACGCTCGGCGCCTTCGCGTTCCGGCACGCCCAGGGCAAGCCGTACGTGTACCCGGACAACGAGCTCAGCTACGCGGCGAACTTCCTCTCGATGCTCTTCAAGATGAGCGAGCCGAAGTACGCCGCCGACGACCGGCTGGTGCGCGCCCTGGAGATCCTGTTCATCCTGCACGCCGATCACGAGCAGAACGCCTCCACCAACGCCGTCCGGGCCATCGGCTCGACCCAGGTCGACCCGTACAGCGCGGTCACCGGCGGCATCGCCGCCCTCTACGGCCCGCTGCACGGCGGCGCCAACGAGGCGGTGCTGAAGATGCTGCGCCGGATCGGCACGGTCGACAACGTGCCGTCGTTCATCGAGGGCGTGAAGAACGGCGACGAGCGCCTGATGGGCTTCGGCCACCGGGTCTACAAGAACTACGACCCGCGCGCCAAGATCATCAAGAAGGCCGCCGACGACGTGTTCGAGGTGACGGGCATCAACCCGCTGCTGAAGATCGCCGTCGAGCTGGAGAAGATCGCGCTGGAGGACGAGTACTTCGTCTCCCGCAAGCTCTACCCGAACGTCGACTTCTACTCGGGCCTGATCTACGAGGCGCTGCAGTTCCCGCCGGAGATGTTCACCGTGCTGTTCGCCATCCCGCGGACGTCGGGCTGGCTGGCGCAGTGGCTGGAGAGCCTCGGCGACAGCGACCAGAAGATCGCCCGGCCGAAGCAGATCTACACCGGCGCGCGCGGCACGCAGTACGTCCCGATGGGCGACCGCTGACCCGTCCGCTCCACCTTCACGGCCCCTCGACACCTGTCGGGGGGCCGTTCGCGTTCCCACCGTCTGCTCCCGTGGGCATCAGGGCAACCCTGGCCGGTACGCCGTACGGGCGAGTCCCCGGTACGGCGTAATACCGCGGCTGGGGTAGTCGCAGTGCCGTCGCCGGCCGGACGCGGTGACGGGCCCGAAACCGCGACGCTGAAGTGGTCATCAGCTGCGAACGGGAGAAAGCGACCATGAACGCGTTACTTGTCAAAGGCAACAGAATCACCGGCTGGCTCGGCCGGCGGAGCATCGACATCCTGCGGATCAGCCTGGGCCTGGTCTTCCTCGCCTTCGGGATCCTGAAGTTCTTCCCCGGCGCGAGCCCGGCGGAGGCGCTCGTGATCCGGACCATCGACACCCTCACCCTCGGCGTGATCAGCGGGCAGTCCGCACTGCTCCTCACCGCGGTGATGGAGTGCTTCATCGGGATCACGCTGGTCACCGGGAAGCTGCTGCGCACCGGACTGCTGGTGCTCGGCTTCTCGCTGGTCGGCATCATGTCGCCGCTGGTGCTTTTCTTCGGGGACCTGTTCCCGGGGACGCCCACGCTTGAGGCGCAGTACGTGTTCAAGGACATCGTGCTCGCCGCGGCCGGGCTGGTGATCGCCGCCAAGGCGCTCGCCGCGGCACCGCTGAAGAGGCTCAGCATTTGAGCATTGGGGACGGCCCCGGTCCGGCATCTTCGCCACGAACCGGGGCCGTTCTGTGCGCTTCTGGCGACTACGACGCCGCGGTCCCGGCGCACGGTTCCCAGGGATTCAGCTTGCCGGTTTCAGGGCTGCGAGGAGCTCGTCGAGTTGGCCCCTGGCCCTCGCCATCGCGAGTTGGTCGATGTAGTCGCGCGACTCGACGATCAGGCCGTCGCGGACGCGGAGTACGAAGACACAGGGCACGGTGAACGGCTCGCCCGTCGCGATCACGGTGCCGGCGTAGTCGAACTCCGCGACGATCACCTCCGGATCCCTCGTCTCGTGGATGCGGAGGTTGGCGGGCTGGAACTTCACCACCTCGCCGACACGCGGCCCGGTCGCGCCGAAGTGCTCGCGCAGGGCGTCGCGGCTGAGCAGCGGGTGGTCCCCGTACGGCGACATCGGGTGGCGGACGTCGGTCTGTTCGGCGTACAGCACGGGTAGCGCCTCGAAGTCGCGGTCGGCGACGCCGTGCACGAGCCGCAGGAACACATCTGTCGGAGTCATCTGGTCCTCTTCCACGAGATTAAACGGAGTTGTGACTCCGAATATATGGAGTCGCAACTCCGTTTACAACCCGGGAGCGCTGGCCGGCGTCTCCTAGGCTGTCGTTGCCGACCACGAGCGAGGAGTGCGATGAGGCCGTTGCGAGCCGATGCCAGGGACAACCGGGCCCGGATCCTGTCCGCGGCCGAGGAAGTTTTCGGGCAGTCGCCGACCGCGTCCACCGACGAGGTCGCCAAGCTCGCTGACGTCGGGATCGCCACCGTCTTCCGGCACTTCCCCACCAAGGTCGAACTGCTCGAGGCCGTGCTCACCCGGCGGCTGGAGCGGCTCCGCGATCGCGCGATCGAGTTGGCGGGTGACGACGATCCAGGCGCGGCCTTCTACGGTTTCTTCAGCCAGGTGGTCTCGGAATCCGCGTCGAAGCTGGCCATCGCGGAGGCCCTCGGCGCTGCGAAGTCAGCCGTCGGCCAGGACGCCAAGCAGGCTGGACTGGGACTGCGCGAGGCCTTCGGGGAACTGCTCGAACGCGCACAGAAGTGCGGAGACGTCCGCGCCGACGCCGCCCTGCCAGAGGTGTACGCGCTGCTGATCGGCGCATCCCGCGGCGCCACCGCGGTCGGCCTCGAGCCACCCGTCCGCGACCGCATGCTCGCCCTCCTGTACGACGGCCTGCGCCCGGGCCGTACTCCGTGACGCCCGGCGCCAGCCCGCGCGGGTTCGTGGCGAGGTGGCGGGGGTGGTCGCGCCGGCGGAAGGTGCTGCTGGTCGCAGTACTGGCGTTCGTGTTGGTGATTCCGTTGCCGTTGGGGGTGCTGGCGGTGTCGCTGCGGCTCGAGTACACGGGTGATCCGTCGGTGGACGCCCGGACGCGCGGCGAGGACGCGGTCTGGCTCGGGCATGCGTGGGTCGACGGCAGGAAGTCCGCGGCGGATGTGGCGTCGCTGGCCGCGTTGCTCAAGGACACCGGGGTCCGCGATCTCTACGTGCACACCGGGCCGATGGAGCACGACGGGACGTTGCCGTTGGCAAAGGTCTCCCCCAGGGCCCGCTGGTTCACCGACGCCGTGCACCAGGCGATGCCGAACATCCGGGTCCAGGCGTGGCTCGGCGACGTACTGCAACCGGAGAAGAAGCCCGGCATGGATCTCGAGGATCCGGCGGTCCGCGACCGGGTGACCACCACCTCCACTCAGGTGCTCGACCAGGGCTTCGACGGGATCCACTTCGACGTGGAGCCGGTGTGGTCGGGCTCGAAGGGGTTCCTGGCGCTGTTGGACCAGGTGCGCGCGGTGACGGCCGCCCGGGACGTTCCGCTGTCGGTGGCGACCGCGCAGATCAGCCCGGCGCCGGGGCTGGACAAGGCCACGATCGCCATCGCCGGGCACGGCAAGTGGTGGTCGCAGGACTACTTCGGCGAGGTCGCCCGGCGGGTTGAGCAGGTCGCGGTGATGTCGTACGACACCGCGATGCCGACCGAGTCCCTGTACGGCGGTTACGTGGCTCGCCAGACCGAGCTGGCACTCGAGGTCACTCCCCCGAACGTGGACCTGCTGATGGGACTGCCGGCGTACTGGGAGAGCAACCCGTCGCACTGGGGCCATGCGGAGACGGTGGCGGCTGCCGTGCGCGGCGCTCGGCTGGGGCTCGGGAAGGCCGGACGGGAGAACTTCGGGCTGGCGTTGTACGTCGACTTCACCGCTACGCCGGAGCACTGGGCCGCCTATCGCCAGGGCTGGTGCTTCAGCGTCTGACGGCAAGAGGTTCTTGTTATCGTCAGTGCGTGGAGTATCCACTGCTGGGCACCGAGCCGCTCGTGGTCGAATTCGCGAACACGCGGTACGACGACCGCGGCGTGATCCTGGACTACCTGGCCTCGGCCGAACTCCTCAACGGCTGGTTCACCTCGTACGCCGAACTCCAGGGCGAGGTGGATGCGAGCGGGGAACCCGCGCGGCCGGTCTTCGTGCCGACTCGGGATGCGGGACGGGTGCGGGACTTCCGGGATCACGTCCACCGGGTGCTCGCCGCGCTCGCCGACAGAGAACACCCGGGCGACGAGTCGATCGCCGCCCTCAACGAATGCGCTGCTCAGGCACACTCTTCGCTGCAGTTGGAATGGAGTGCCGGCGAGACCCCAGTCGCCGTCGGGAACTCGTCGACCACGGGCACGACGCGCCTACTGGCCGAGCTGGCCACCGACGCGATCACCCTCGCAGCCGGACCCGACGAGGTGGTGCGCTGCCTCGGTCCGGACTGCCGGATGCTCTTCGTGAAGACCCACCCGCGACGGCGATTCTGCGATCCCTCCTGCGGCCAGCGAGCCCGCCAAGCGCGGTACTACCGGCGCCGTACCAGCAAATAGAGCGCGTGAGGCTGACGGTTGATCTATGGTTTTGGCGTCAGCAGCTGTCAGGAGGGGACATGAGCTACAGCTTCCGCCGGTTGACCCGTGCCGAGTTCCCGTTGCTGGCCGGGTGGCTGGCGAACCCGCACGTCGCGCGCTGGTGGAACCACGAGACGAGCCCGGAGGCCGTCGAGCGCGACTTCGGGACGAGCGCCGACGGCGGTGAACCGTCGGAGGACCTGCTGGTACTGCGGGACGATCTCCCGGTGGGCCTGATCCAGCGGTGCAAGCTGCGCGACTATCCGGAGTACCTGACCGAGTTCGAGGCGCTGACCGACGTACCGGCCGAGACGGCGACGATCGACTACCTGATCGGCGAGGCCGGGCTCACGGGTCAGGGCATCGGGACCGCGATGATCGCGGCCATCGTCGCGGACACCTGGTCGGCGTACCCGGACTCGGCCGCGATCATGGTCGCGGTGGTGGCCGGCAATCGGCCGTCCTGGCGGGCGCTGGAGCGGACCGGCTTCCGCCGCGTGGCCGAAGGCCCGATGGAGCCTGACAACCCCATCGACGACCCACTTCACTACGTGTACCGCGTGGACCGCCCCCAGCCCGTCTAGCGAGCTGGGAGCAGCCCATGCCGCAGTACTGCGACTAGCGAGCGCGCTCTACTCGGCCCTCGTCCCAAACGGGCTCCGGGGACTCGTAGACCGAGCCGTCGCTGCCGAAGACCAGGAAGCGGTCGAAGCCGCGGGAGAACCAGCGGTCGTGGGTGACGGCCAGCACTGTGCCGTCGAAGGAGTCCAGGCCCTCCTCCAGCGCCTCGGCCGACTCCACGTCCAGGTTGTCGGTTGGCTCGTCGAGCAGCAGCAGCGTGGCGCCGGACAGCTCGAGCAGGAGGATCTGGAACCGCGCCTGCTGACCGCCCGACAGGCTGTCGAAGGTCTGCTCGGCGGCGTGGGCCAGCTCGTACCGATCCAGCTTTCGCGAGGCCAGCTCGCGGCCCATGCCCTCGCGGTGGTCGTCACCGCGATGCAGGATCTCCAGCAATGTCTTGCCGACCAACTCCGGGTGCTCGTGCGTCTGCGCGAACCACCCGGGCCGCACGCGCGCACCGAGCTTGGCGTTGCCGGTGTGCGCGACCGGTGGGATCGCCACCTCCCCGACGGGCTGGTGCTCGATGTCCGGGTCGGAACCGCCGTTCGCGAGCAGGCGCAGGAAGTGCGACTTGCCCGAGCCGTTCGAGCCGAGGACGGCCACGCGTTCGCCGTACCAGACCTCGAGGTCGAACGGCTTCATCAGGCCGGTCAGCTCGACGCCGGTGCAGACGACCGCGCGCTTGCCGGTGCGGCCGCCGGTCAGCCGCATGCTGACCTTCTGCTCGCGCGGGATCGCCTCTGGCGGCCCGGCCTCCTCGAACTTCCGCAACCGGGTCTGCGCCGCCCGGTAGCGTGACGCCATGTCGGAGTTGTAGGCCGCCTTCTGCTTGTACATCAGCATCTGCGCGCGCAGCTTGGCGTGCTCGTCGTCCCAGACCTTGCGGAGCTCCTCGAACCGCTCGAACCGGTGCTCGCGGGCCGCGTGGTACGTCCGGAAACCGCCGCCGTGGGTCCACGCGGTGTTGCCCGCGGCCCCTAGTTCGACGGTGACGATCCGGGTCGCGGTGTTGGCCAGCAGCTCACGGTCGTGGCTGATGTAGAGCACCGTCTTCTGGGTGGCGTTGAGCTGCTCCTCCAGCCAGCGCTTGCCGGGCACGTCGAGGTAGTTGTCCGGCTCGTCGAGCATCAGTACCTCGTCCGGCCCGCGCAGCAGCGCCTCCAGCACGAGCCGCTTCTGCTCACCACCCGACAGCGTCTTCACCTCGCGCCACCGGCAGTTGTCGAAGGAGATGCCGAGGGCGGCCGTAGTACAGACGTCCCACAGCACCTCGGCGTCGTACCCGCCGGCCTCGCCCCACTCGGAGACGGCGTGGGCGTAGCGCAACTGGGTCTTCTCGTCGTCGGCCTCCATCATCGCCAACTCGGCCTGGTCGAGCTTCGCGGCGGCCGTCTGGATCCGCTCCGGCGCGACACCGAGCAGCAGGTCGCGGACGGTGGTCTCGTCCCGCACCGACCCGACGAACTGCCGCATCACGCCGAGCCCACCGGACCGCCCGATGCTCCCGCTGTGTGGCTTCAGGTCGCCCGCGATGATCCTGGTCAGCGTGGTCTTCCCGGACCCGTTCGCGCCGACCAGCGCGACCTTGGCCCCGTCCCCGACCCGGAACGTGATGTCGTCCAGCAACACCCGCCCGTCCGGCAACTCGAACCCGATCCCGGCGACATCCACATGACCCATACCCCCAGTCTGACCGGCGCTCCGTGCGACCGCGAACCGTTATCGTCTACGCCGAGCGAACAGGGAGCCCGATGAACGACGAGCCGGTCGACTACGAGACCTTCCAGGCCGAGATGAGGCGGCTGCTGTCCGACCTCAAGGGCGCCACGCCCGACGTGGTGCAGGCCGAGGGCGAGCGACTGCGCAACCTGGCGGAACAAGTCCAGGACGAGCGCGGCCGCGAACGCGCGCGCTTTCGCGCCGGCCAACTGCCCCGCCTGCTCGCCGGTCCCGCCAAGGCGAGCAGCGAGCAGTTCCAGCAGGCCCAGGTCCTGTTCGCCCGGGCGATCAATGGCGACGGACCGGCCGGGACCCGGATACCTCAGCTCGAGCGGACCATCGAGCAGATCGGCGCCCTCGCCGACGAGGCGCCGGTCCGCGAGGCCGGAGCGATCCGCAGGCTCAACAGCCCGCTGGTCCGGCTGATCGACCACCTGCAGAGTTAGGCCGGATGAGCGCGGGTCGACCGGTACCACCCAACAGCAACGAGTACCTCTGGGTAGCCGGCGTCGTCCGGTCGGTGGAGAAGCTGTCCGGTACCGCGTCGCGCTGGAACGGCGAGCTGTACGAGGAAACGCGGTCGAACGCCGGCGGGAGTGCCATGGACGACGGTGGGATGACTGTCAACGTCGACAGGGTGCTCAAACCGGTCGCCCAGGCCTATACCGCCGGCCGACCGCTCACCGAGGACGAACTGGTCAATGCGCGGGATGCTGTCCTCACCGTGGTCCATGAGGCCAAGCACCTGAGCAACACGCTCGGGGATGACAGTGCTCCCGGCGCGACCCCGGTCTACTCCCCCGACACCCTGGCGCTGGAGGAAGGGCTGACCGAGACCTGGGCGCACGAGAACGTCGACGACGTGATCCAGGACATCGGCATGGACCGCGCGCAGCCGGGACTGCTCAGCACCGAGTCGATCGACTCCTATCCGGCCTACACAGCGGCGTCCGACGAACTGATTCGCGGTGCGGCAGCGGTCTCCGGCCTGCCCCAGAGCCAGGTACGCGAAGGCCTCGAGCAGGCGGACCGAACCGACCGCTGGGCAGCCGTCGCCGACATGGTGATCGACGAGCGGCTGGGCGACGTTATGCCCGCCGAACATCGGGAGGTGGTCAGAACCCAACTGGTCCAGGCGATGCGGCCACACCTGGCAGATGTCGCAGCCGCGCAAGGCAGCGAACTCCAGTCCGACGTGGCCAAGAGCATCGCCGGTCACCAGAGTGCCGGCCGCGCGGTGATCGCCTTGAGCACCTCAACAACCGGCATCGAGAATCACTACCGCGACTGGCACCGCGACCAGGCGATCAACCAGGCAGCCCCTGATCCTGAGGTCGACCACCTGCGGAAGTTTCTGGGTGGGCAGACGCCGCCTGACGCGTCCTTCCGGGCGAGTGGCGGGGACGGCGCGGTACCGGACAACGTGCGGCAGCTGAACAGCAGGCGGGGGCATGGGCAGTCGTTGGAGTAGCTACCAGCCCTTGAGGTGGTCGAGGTAGGTGCCGCCGGTGGGGCGGACCGTGCCGGTCATGAAGAGTTTGAGGGGGGCGGCGTACAGGCCGAAGGTGCGCGAGCCGGTGAAGAAGCCGGCCGAGGAGCAGCCGTCGTAGCCGACCCAGATCTCGCGGATGCCGAGCCTGGTGTCGAAGCGCAGGACGATCGCCTCCGACGGACGGGCCGTGTCCGGCGTGCACTTGAAGACGGGCAGCGTCGGGTTCCGCTCGGGGAGCACCTTGATGGCGTCGACCACCTGCTGGGCCGTGGTCGCGTTGAAGGTCGCCGCGCCCAGCAGCATCGTGTCGCCCGCCAGGAGCCGGTAGCGGCACGCCTGGAGCCCGTAGACCGGAAGTTCCACATCGAGGCCGACACCGGCCGGCACTGCCTCGTGACTGCCGGCCGTCAGGATCGGGTGTTGCTCCGGACAGGCCGGACCCGGCAAGGACGGCGCCGCCTCCTTGGAGTCAGCGTCGCCCGCACCCCCGGCGCTGCTGCTGTCGGCGCTCGTCGAGACCGGCGAAGGACCGCCGATGGCACCCCAGACACCACCGATCGACAGGGCAACCACCACAGCCGCCGAGCCAGCGATCAACGTCTGCCGGCGGCGGCGAACCCGCTTACGCGCCACCTGAGCCAGTCCGCGAGCCTGCAGCCCACGGGCGGTGTGCGCCTTGGTCTGGAGAGCGTCGGCGATCTTGGGGCCGAGTTCCTGCTCAGGCCCGTACTCCGGTTCAGGCATCCTCGGCTCCTTCCCTGCTCAGCGTGTTCTTCAGGACCCCCAGGGCCCGGTGGACGTGCGATCTGGCTGTCGCCTCCGCACAATGCAGCAGTACTCCGATCTCGGCGTACGAGAGCTCCTCGTAGAAGCGCAGCACCACCGCGGCGCGTTGCCGGTCCGGGAGGGTCGCACAGAGGGCCCAAACGGCTTCCGCGTCGGCCCGGGCGGCTGTGCCATCCGGCGAGGCCGGTGCTGTTCGAGTGGGCTCCGCGGCCGGTGCCTCGCGGCGGCGGAAGCGGCGCCACCAGGAGATGTGCGCGTTGACCACCATCCGCTTCACGTACGCCTCGGGGTCGTCGGCCCGGCTGACCCGGCCCCAGCGCGCACAGGCCGTCGTGAGGGCGTCCTGGACCGCATCCTCGGCCAGCGTGACGTCACCGGTGAGGATGTAGGCGAACCGCAGCAGCGCGTCCGACTTCTCCGTCACCCACAGCTCGAAGTCGATCGCGCCGGTGTGCGCCTCTGCTGCCGCCAAGGCTGCCTCCATACCCTCAGGACGGCGCTGGAGCCTCATTCGTTGCAGTCACCCGCAGAACCCTGAAACCCTTCGCGCTGGCCGTTCGTTCGCAGGGGTACCCCTGCTCCGTCAGCCATCGCTGCAGCGAGTCCGCGCCCAGGTTCTTGCCGACGACGAACCATGCCACGCCGCCGGGGGCAAGCCGGGCCAGCCAGTGCAGCAGCATCCTGTGCAGCTCGGGCTTGCCGATGTGGATCGCCGGGTTGGACCAGATCTCGTCGAACCGCAGGTCGGCCGGTACGTCGTCCACCAGCGCCGGGTGCACCCGGTCCGCGACGTCGGCGGCCTTCGCGTTCTCGGCGGTCAGCTCGAGCGCCCGGTTGTTCACGTCGACCGCCCACACCTGGGCCTCCGGAGCCTCCACGGCCAGTGCGCAGGCGATCGGCCCGTACCCCGTCCCGAGGTCGAGGTACGTCCCGCCGCCGCTGGGTGGCTGCACCTCGCGCAGCAGGACCGACGTACCGAGGTCCAGGCGGTCCCGGGAGAAGACTCCGGTCGCCGTGGTGAAGGTGTACTCGCGCCCCCAGATCCGCGCCTCGACCGTACGCCGTACGTCGGCCGAGGTGGGCTCCGCCGAGAAGTAGTGGTCAGCCACGCTGGTACACCTCTCCCCTGACCTGGCGGGACTGCACGGCCCGCGCGGCCAGTTCTTCGTCTGCTGGGTAGCGCACTTCTTCCAGGGTGAGCCCGTGCGCGGGCAGCACTGTCACTGCCGAGTCCCGCACGCGCGCGGCGAGCACACTGGCGGGCCAGTCCACCTCACGGCGTCCGTCGCCCACCGGGATGATCGAGCCCACCAGAGCCCGCACCATCGAATGGCAGAAGGCATCGGCGATCACTGTGCCCTCCAGAAGGCCGGGAGCCACCCGGGCCCAGGAGAAGTCCAGCAGGGCTCTGACGGTGCTCGCCCCCTCGCGCTTCTTGCAGAAGGCGGCGAAATCGTGCTCGCCCAGTAACTCGGAAGCAGCCTGGTTCATTCGGCCCACGTCCAGCGGCCTGCCGACCCGCAGTACCTCCTGGCGGCGCAGCGGGTCCCAGCCTGCCGGGTCGTCACAGACGCGGTAGACGTACCGACGGGACAAAGCGGAGAACCTGGCGTCGAAGCCCTCCGGAGCCTCCCCTACCGCCGTAACGGCCACATCCTCCGGCAGTACGCCGTTGAGCCGCCTGAACAGGTCTCTGGCGGTCACAGGGGTGTCCAGGTCCACATGGGCCACCTGGCCACGGGCATGGACTCCTGTGTCAGTTCTCCCGGCGCAGGTAACCACCGGAGGCTCCGGGAGCCGCAGTACGGTCCGCAGCGCTTCCTCGAGGGTTTCCTGCACGGTCCTGAGGGCTGTCTGACGGGCCCAGCCGTGAAAACCGGTGCCGTCGTACCTCAGGTCAATTCGCCAACGCACAGGGCAATCTAACGCAGCAGCGCCCCTCCACTCGAAAGTGGAGAGGCGCTGACAGCGACTGCGAGGTGTTACTTGTCCTCGGTCTCGCCGGCCTTGGTGAAGCCGGCGGCCTCGGCGGCCTCTTCGGTCTGGAACCAGACCTCAGCCTCGGTCTGGTCGTACCAGGGCGACTCGGTGGTGTGGTACTTCATCGAGTTCTCGTTGCCCTTGATGTCGAAGCCCTCCGGCGCCGAGCCGTCCTCGTTCGGGGCCGCGGAGCCCTCGTACTTGGCGGCCACGACGTCCTGGACCTTGGTCTCCTCGGCCGGAGCCTCGGCCTCCTCGGTCTTCGCCTCGTCCTCGGCGGCGGCCTTCTTCGCCGTCGCCTTCTTGGCCGGGGTGGCCTTCTTCGCGGCGGCCTTGGCCTTCGGCGAGTCCGCCAGGGCCTCGACCAGCTCGATCTTCACCATGGGGGCGTTGTCGCCCTTGCGGGGGCCGAGCTTGGTGATCCGGGTGTAACCGCCCGGACGGTCCGCGAACCGCTCACCGATCTCGGTGAACAGCACGTGCACGACGGACTTGTCGCGGATCCGCTTCATCACCTGACGACGCGAGTTGAGGTCACCACGCTTGGCCTTGGTGATCATCGACTCCGCCAGCGGCTGCAGGCGCTTGGCCTTGGTCGCGGTGGTGGTGATCGAGCCGTGCTCGAACAGCGAGGTCGCGAGGTTGCTGAGGATCAGCTTCTCGTGCGCCGGGCTGCCGCCGAGGCGGGATCCCTTGGTAGGGGTAGGCATCTCTGTTGACTCCAGAAAATCTCAGGCCCGGGTCGGACCTTGGGATGGGCCTTGCGGTGCAGGGCCGGACTGTCAGTACTGCTCGGTCTCGGCGAAGCTCTCGTCCTCGTCCTCGGCGTCGTCGCCGTACGCCTCGGCAGCGGCGCGCAGGTCGAAGCCGGGGGGCGAGTCCTTCAGCGACAGGCCCATCTCGGCCAGCTTCAGCTTGACCTCGTCGATCGACTTCGAGCCGAAGTTGCGGATGTCCAGCAGGTCCTGCTCGCTGCGCGAGATCAGCTCACCCACGGTGTGGATGCCCTCACGCTTGAGGCAGTTGTACGACCGGACGGTCAGCTGCAGGTCCTCGACCGGCAGGGCCAAGTCGGCCGCCATCTGCTCGTCGACCGGCGACGGGCCGATGTCGATGCCCTCGGCCTCGACGTTCAGCTCACGGGCCAGGCCGAACAGCTCGACCAGCGTCTTGCCGGCCGACGCGACGGCGTCGCGGGGCAGCATCGACGGCTTGGTCTCGACGTCCACGACGAGACGGTCGAAGTCGGTGCGCTGCTCGACACGGGTCGCCTCGACCTTGTAGGTGACCTTGAGGACCGGCGAGTAGATCGAGTCGACCGGCATCCGGCCGATCTCGGCGTCGGCGGACTTGTTCTGGATCGCGGACACGTAGCCGCGGCCCCGCTCGACGACCAGCTCCATCTCGAGCCGGCCCTTCTCGTTCAGGGTGGCGATCTTCAGGTCCGGGTTGTGCACCTCGACGCCGGCCGGCGGCGCGATGTCGGCGGCGGTGACGTCACCGGGGCCCTGCTTGCGCAGGTACATGGTGACCGGCTCGTCGTGCTCGGAGGAGACGACCAGGTCCTTGAGGTTCAGGATCAGCTGGGTGGCGTCTTCCTTGACCCCGGCAACCGTCGAGAACTCGTGCAGCACGCCGTCGACCTTGATGCTGGTCACGGCGGCGCCCGGGATGGACGACAGCAGGGTACGGCGGATGGAGTTGCCGAGGGTGTAGCCGAAGCCCGGCTCCAGCGGCTCGATCACGAACCGCGAGCGGTGCTCGTCGACGACCTCTTCGGCCAGGGTGGGACGCTGCGCAATAAGCACTGTGTGTTCTTCCTTCTAGTTCCGCGACGACCACTATTTGAGGTCGCGAACCGAAGAGTGACGACCCGCCCGCCGCGGCGCGAGCCACGGCGGGCGGAGTACGTCAGTTCTTCGAGTAGAGCTCGACGATCAGGTGCTCGGCGACCTGGGTGTCGATCTGTGCCCGAGTGGGCAGCTGGTGCACGAGGATCCGCAGCCGCTCGGGCAGCGCCTCGAGCCAGGCCGGAACCACTCGCTCGGAGTGGGTCTCCCTGGCGATGATGAACGGCGTCATCTCGGCCGACTTCGGCCGGACGTCGATCACGTCGTGGGCCGAGACCCGGTACGACGGGATGTTCACCTTGATGCCGTTCACGGTGAAGTGACCGTGCACGACGAGCTGACGCGCCTGACGACGGGTCCGGGCCAGACCGGCGCGGTACACGACGTTGTCGAGGCGGGACTCGAGGATGATCAGCAGGTTGTCACCGGTCTTACCAGGACGCCGCGAGGCCTCCTTGTAGTACAGGCTGAACTGCTTCTCCAGCACGCCGTAGGCGTAACGGGCCTTCTGCTTCTCACGGAGCTGAAGCAGGTACTCGCTCTCCTTGGGACGGCCGCGGCCGTGCATACCCGGCGGGTACGGACGACGCTCGAACGCCTTGTCGCCACCGACGAGGTCGACCCCGAGACGGCGCGACTTCTTGGTCATGGGTCCGGTGTAACGGGCCATTTTCGCTGCCTACCTTTCTCTGGGTCAGACCCGGCGCCGCTTGGGAGGGCGGCAGCCGTTGTGGGCGGTCGGGGTGACGTCCTGGATGGTGCCGACCTCGAGGCCGACGGCACCCAGCGAACGGATCGCGGTCTCACGGCCGGAGCCGGGACCCTTGACGAAGACGTCGATCTTGCGCATGCCGTGCTCCATCGCGCGACGGCCGGCAGCCTCGGCTGCCATCTGCGCGGCGAACGGGGTGGACTTGCGCGAACCCTTGAAGCCGACGGTGCCCGCGGAGGCCCACGAGATGACCGCGCCGGTCGGGTCGGTGATCGTCACGATCGTGTTGTTGAACGTGCTCTTGATGTGCGCGTGGCCGGCGGCCACGTTCTTCTTCTCCTTGCGGCGCACCTTCTTCGCGCCGGCCGCTGTGCGGCTCTTGGGAGGCATAAGTCAGTTACTCCTGGCAGAGTTGGCAACAATCGGGTCGAGGCAGTGGATCATCCGGGTCACTTCTTCTTCTTGCCGGCGATCGCCTTGCGACGACCCTTACGGCTGCGGGCGTTGGTCCGCGTGCGCTGACCACGCACCGGCAGGCCGCTGCGGTGCCGGCGACCCTGGTACGACCCGATCTCGATCTTGCGGCGGATGTCCGCGGTCACCTCGCGACGGAGGTCACCTTCGATCTTGTAGTTGCCTTCGATGAAGTCCCGGAGCTTGACCAGTTCTTCGTCGCCCAGTTCGTGGACGCGCTTGTCACCGGAGATCCCGGTGGCTTCGAGCGTCTTCAGGGCGCGAGTACGACCTACACCGAAGATGTAGGTGAGAGCGACCTCGATGCGCTTGTCGCGCGGCAGGTCGACCCCTACGAGGCGTGCCATGTGGCGGTGTTCCTTTCGTCGGCAGAGGTGTGGTGGCGCGCCGCGTCCTTGCCCGCCTCGGTGCTCTGCCCGATCTCTCGGGATTTCACCGGCAAGGCCCCGGCCTCTGTTCCGGGGGCAGCATCCAGCCTGTTGCTTTGCTGGACGAGCGTGCGCGCTGTGGTGCGAAAGTGCTGTGCTGCTCGAGGTGGGGCTGGATCAGCCTTGCCGCTGCTTGTGCCGCGGGTTCTCGCAGATCACCATGACCCGGCCGTGACGGCGGATCACCTTGCACTTGTCGCAGATCTTCTTGACGCTCGGATTGACCTTCATCGAGCTTCTTTCTTCGACAGGTGATGTGGTGGTTACTTGTACCGGTAGACGATGCGACCCCGGGTGAGGTCGTACGGCGACAGCTCCACGACGACCCGGTCCTCGGGGAGGATCCGGATGTAGTGCTGCCTCATCTTGCCGCTGATGTGCGCGAGCACCTTGTGCCCGTTGGACAGCTCAACACGGAACATCGCGTTCGGCAGGGCCTCAACGATGGTGCCCTCGAGTTCGATGACTCCCTCTTTTTTGGGCATGTCCTCGCACTTCTGTAGACGACAACTGAATGGGTGGTACTACCGGCCCGCACCCCTGAACGAATGTCACCCTCCCGACGGCACACAGAATGCGCTCATCGAGCAGCCGCGGGCAGCACGATCAGAGGCCACAATGGGCCAAGGGAAGAGTGTACGCCACCTACTGTCCGGAAACCCAATCGGCCTCCGCCGGCCTCGGTACTCCGGGCCGGAGCGCCCGCCTGGCGACGGAGAGTGAGCGGTCAACAGCCGCGGGTGAGTTCCAGCTCGTCCAGGTGCTCGGCTCCCCACTCGTCGAGCGGCGCCAACGCCAGGTTCAGCGATTCACCGAGCTTGGTCAGAGAGTACTCGACCTTCGGCGGCACCTGGTGGAAGACCTCGCGGTGCACGATGTCACGGCTCTCCAGCTCGCGGAGCTGCTGGATCAGCATCTTCTCGGTCACCCCGGCGACGTCCTTGCGGAGCTCCCCGAACCGGCGCGGCCCGTGGTGCAGCGCCCAGAGGATGCGCGGCTTCCACTTCCCGCCGATCACGTCCGCGGCCGCGTCCAACCCACACGTGTACGGCGTCGCTGCCACCATGCCCGGAGCTCCTCACTGACCAAATGGTGAGTACCTGACTAAATAGTAGGTACTTGTCGACTTTATAGCCCCTCGGCAAGTCTGGACCACATGAAGACTCCTGTCACCGTTCTCGGCCTCGGCGCGATGGGGACCGCCCTCGCCCGGGCGTTCCTGGCCGCCGGCCACCCGACCACCGTCTGGAACCGCACCCCCGGCCGCTCCCCCGAACTCGACGACCTCGACGCCACCCGCGCCACCACTCTGGCCGAGGCGGTCCAGGCCGCCCCGCTGGTGATCGCCTGCCTGCTGGACTACGCCAGCGTCCACACCACCCTTGCCCCGCTGGATGCGGACACCTCGCTGCTTCAAGGCAAGACTCTGGTGAACCTGACGAACGGCACGCCTGCCCAGGCCCGGAGTACCGGCGAGTGGGCGCAGCGGCACGGCGCGCAGTACCTGGACGGCGGGATCATGGCGGTGCCGGCGATGATCGGCGGACCGGCGGCGTTCGTGCTCTACAGCGGCGCACCTGATGCCTTCGACCGCCACCAGACGACTCTTGCGGCGATCGCGAAGACGACCTATGTGGGCAGCGATCCGGGGCTTGCGGCGTTGCAGGATCTCGCGCTGCTCAGTGGCATGTACGGGATGTTCGGCGGCGCCGCGCAGGCCCTCGCGCTGGTCTCCAGCGAGAAGGTCTCCCCCACCGCCTTCACCGCCGACCTGCTGATCCCCTGGCTCACCGCCATGCTCGGCTCGATCACCGGAATCGCCAACGATCTCGAGTACGGCGCTGAGCCGGGTGCGGCGGGTTCGAACCTGGCGATGCAGGCGGCCGGGTTCGTCAACCTGCTCGACGCCTCGGTCGCTCAAGGGGTGGATCCGGCGCTGCTGGCTCCGATGGGCGAGTTGCTCGATCGGGCGGTCGCCGGGGGGCACGGCGACGAGGACCTCGCGGTGACGGTTCGCCTGCTCCAGAAGGCGAATCAGCAGGCGAACTAGGTCTGGTCGGTGAGGGGTCTGGTGGCGGCCCACTGCTCGCCGGTCTGCCAGACGTGCTCGGGCATGAGGTCCAGGAGGTCGCAGGCGGCGTCCAGCTGCGCCAGCGCAGTACTGGCGTCGCGGTAGGCGGCGAGAACCACGACGAAGCGGCGGCCTTCGCAGCTGAAGCCGAAGGGCGGGACAGGGGTGAGGGCCTCGACTGCCCGCGGGTGGAGCACCTCGAGGGCCAGGTCTTCCCGGCCATTGAACAACTGGTACGGCTCGGGAAGCCCGTCCACGGACAGATTGATCGGCAGCAGACTGGCCGCAGCCAGGGGGGCCAGTGAGGCGGGCAGCACCTGCAGCGGCGGCAGCGGCCGCTCGACCTCCAGGTCGAGGAAGTCGAAGCCGAGCTGGCGGCGCCGGACCTTGTGCCGGAAGCGGCCGGTCCAGAACTCCCGGCCGCGATGCCGACCCGCCGTGACGTCGACGACCTCCGCCGCGGGGTCAGCGTTGAACGGCGGGAACGGCCAGCGCTCCGGCAGGTCGGGATCGACCGCGTTGAAGTGCCAGCCCATCTGCTCGACGACGTCCTCCCAGGACCGTCTCAGCCTGGCCTCGGACAGCCGGGTGGCCAGGGTGAAGACGATCAACACCAGGAACCAGGCCAGCATCATCCAGCCGACCCAGCGCGGTTCGACGAGCAGGCCGACGATCACCAGCGGGACCGCAACGACGAACCAGAGCACGTAGACGAGCGCGGACCCCTGCCGCAGTTGCCACGCCCAGGCCGGCTTGAGCCGCGGCCGTAGGGCGCGGCGACCGACCGGAGCCGCCGTCAACGGCGCTTTCCGAGGTTGCCCAGGACGATCAACGTCCAGGGGATGAGCAGCCAGACCGGCCAGAAGTGCGGCCAGTTCCCACCGTTGGCGACGCCGATGACGAACCAGATGACCACGTTGATCATCACGATGCCGGTGAAGCCGCCGGCCGCCTGGCGCAGCGACGGCTGCTGCTGGCTGTTCTTCTTCCGCTCGGGGAACTCACCGGGGGCGGGAGCGGGCTTGCTGTCCTGCACCATCGCGGGGGTCTGGTAGGTCCGGACCGGCGGTAGGTCGCGCACCAGCGGTTCCAGCTCGCCGTACGTCTGAACGGCGTACAGCTGGTCGAGCCGCGAGGTGAACTCGGGCTGGTCCAGCCGACCGTCGGCAAAGGCGTCCCGCAGCCGGCCCGCGATCTTGTCGCGGTCGGCCTCGGTGAAGCGCTGGTGTGGCTGGTACTGACTGGGCATGTCCCAAGTGTGCCTCAGCCTGGGAGCGCACGGCGTCCCCCGATGGACGGACCCCGCTATCCGTCAGCCAGTGGGCCGCCGGTCAGTCTCAGTCGGCCAGCGGGCCGAAGGTGACGCCGAGCTCCTTGAGTCGGGCCTCGCCGCCGTCCAGGGCGGTCAGCACCCACGGACCCTGCGGGGTCAACGTGAACGTGTGCTCGGTGTGCGCCGCGGCCGTGCCGTCGTCGGTGACGACCGTCCAGTCGTCCTCGAGCGTGTGGTTGTCCTGCTGGCCCAGCGTGAGCATCGGCTCGACCGCCAGGGCCAGGCCCTCGATCAGCTTCGGCCCCTTGCCGGCCTTGCCGTAGTTCGGCACGTTCGGCGGCTGGTGCATCGCCGACCCGATCCCGTGCCCGACGAAGTCCTCGACGATCCCGTACGACGAGTTGGCGCGGACGTGGCGCTCGACGGCGGCGGAGATGTCGGTCAGCCGGCCACCCAGCCGAGCGGCGGCGAACCCGTGCCACATCGACTCCTCGCACACCTTCGCGAGCTCGAGCAGTTCGGGAACCACCTCGCCGACGGGCACCGTGATCGCGGCGTCGCCGTGCCAGCCGTCCACGATCGCGCCGCAGTCGATCGAGATGAGGTCGCCCTCGGCCAGCACCCGGTCGCCCGGGATGCCGTGCACGATCTCCTCGTTCACCGACGCGCAGATGGAGCCGGTGAAGCCGTGGTAGCCCTTGAACGAGGGGGTCGCGCCGGAGGACCGGATGTGGTCCTCGGCGATCGCGTCCAGCTCACCGGTGGTGATACCGGGCCGGACCTCGGCGCGGAGCAGTTCCAGGGTGCGGCCGACCACCAGGCCGGCCGCACGCATGGACAGGATCTGCTCGCGGCTCTTGATCTCGATCCCGCGGTCCTTGAACATCACAGCTCGGTTCTAACCATCCAGAGTCTTGAGGGCGGCGAGCACGCGCTCGCTGACCTCGGCGATCTCGCCGACGCCGTCCACCTCGACCAGCAGGCCGCGCTGGGCGTAGACCCGCAGCAGCGGCTTGGTCTCGGCGGCGTAGACCTCCTGGCGGTGCCGGATGACCTCTTCGGAGTCGTCCGAGCGGCCGTCGACCTTGGACCGGCGAAGCATCCGGTCCACCAGCACATCGGTGTCCGCGACCAGCGCGACCACGGCGTTCAACTGGTGGCCGTGGTCGGCCAGGATGTCGTCGAGAGTGCCGACCTGGGGCAACGTGCGCGGGTACCCGTCCAGCAGGAAGCCCTCGCCCGCGTCCGCCTCGGACAGCCGGTCCCGCACCATTGCGTTGGTGACCTCGTCCGGGACGTAGTTGCCCGCGTCCATGTACCGCTTCGCCTCGAGACCGAGCTCGGTCTCGTCCTTCACGTTCGCGCGGAAGATGTCGCCGGTGGATACGGCCGGGATTCCGAGACGGTCCGCAAGCACCTTTGCCTGCGTCCCCTTACCCGCTCCGGGCGGACCCATCAGCAACATTCTCATCAGCGCAGGAACCCTTCGTAATTACGCTGCTGCAGCTGCGACTCGATCTGCTTGACCGTGTCGAGACCGACGCCGACCATGATCAGGATCGACGTGCCGCCGAACGGGAAGTTCTGGCTGGCGTTCAGCAGGACCAGTGCGATCAGCGGGATCATCGAGATCGCCGCGAGGTAGATCGCGCCGGGCAGCGTGATGCGGGACAGGACGTAGGAGAGGTACTCCTCGGTCGGCCGGCCCGCCCGGATCCCGGGGATGAAGCCGCCGTACTTCTTCATGTTGTCTGCAACTTCCTTCGGATTGAAGGTAATCGAGACGTAGAAGTACGTGAAGAAGATGATCAGGGCGACATACGTCACCATGTAGATCGGGTGATCGCCCTTGACCAGGTTGCCCTGGATCCACTGCGCCCAGCCTTCGTCCTGCCGGAACTGACTGACCAGCACCGGTAGATAGAGCAGACTCGAGGCGAAGATGACCGGGATCACACCGGCCTGGTTCACCTTCAGCGGGATGTAGGTGGAGGTTCCGCCGAACATCTTGCGGCCCACCATGCGCTTGGCGTACTGGACCGGGATCCGGCGTTGCGCCTGCTCGATGAAGATGACGGCGGCCATGATGACCAGACCGATGGCGAGCACGACGATGAAGGTGCCGATGCCCTTCTGCTTGCGGATGCTCCACAGCTGCGACGGGAAGGTGGCGACGATCTGGGTGAAGATCAGGATCGACATGCCGTTGCCGACGCCGCGGTCGGTGATCAGCTCACCGAGCCACATCACCACGCCGGTACCGGCGGTCATGGTCAGCACCATCACGGTGACCGCGAACCAGCCGTCGTTGTGCAGCAGGGGCTCGTTGCAGCCCTGGAACAGCCGGCCGGGGGTCCGGGCGAGCGCGACGAACGCGGTCGCCTGCAGGATCGCCAGACCGACGGTCAGGAAGCGGGTGTACTGGGTGATCTTGCCCTGTCCCGCCTGGCCTTCCTTCTTCAGCGACTCCAGCCGCGGGATGACCACGGTGAGCAGCTGCAGGATGATGCTGGCGGTGATGTACGGCATGATGCCGAGCGCGAAGATCGCGAGCTGCAGCAGCGCCCCACCGGAGAACAGGTTGATCAGGTTGTACAGGTTCGCGTTGGAACCCGAGGTCGCCTGATTGAGGCAGGTGTCCAGCGACTTGACGTTGACGCCAGGCGCCGGCACGACCGAGCCGATCCGGAAGATCACGACGATGAAGAGCACGAACAAGATCTTCCGGCGCAGGTCCGGAGTCTTGAACGCGTTGGCAAAGGCGCCTAACACCCTGTCCTCCCACAAGTTTCCCTTGCCCGGTCAGGGCAGGGGCCTAGCAAAGCAGCTGGGCAAGAGACGAACCAGGGCTCGTCCGAACTCCAGCGCGACAATAACAAACGCTGGCTCGCACGAGCCCTGGCACTCACACCTCGGTGGCTGATCCTCCGGCCGCAAGGATCTTGTCCTTGGCGGTCTTGGAGAACTTGTGTACCGAAACCTGCAGTGCAACGGTCAGCTCGCCGTCGCCCAGCACCTTCACCGGGAGACTGTCGCGGACCGCGCCCTTGGCGACCAGGTCGGTCACGCCGACCTCGCCACCTTCGGGGAACAGCTGTCCGAGCTTGTCCAGGTTAACGACCTGGAACTCCACTCGGTTCCTGCTCTTGAAGCCTTTCAGCTTCGGCAGCCGCATGTGCAGCGGCATCTGGCCACCCTCGAAGTTCTCGGGGATGTTGTTGCGGGCCTTGCTGCCCTTGGTACCGCGGCCGGCCGTCTTACCCTTGCTGCCCTCACCACGACCCACGCGGGTCTTGGCGGTCTTGGCGCCGGGCGCCGGACGCAGGTGGTGAACCTTGAGCGCCATGTCAGTCAACCTCTTCAACGGTGATGAGGTGGCGAACCGTACGCACCATGCCCCGGATCTCCGGGCGGTCGTCGTGAACGGCGACGTCGCCGATCCGCTTCACGCCCAGGGTCCGCAGCGTGTCGCGCTGGTTCTGCTTGCCACCGATGCCGGAACGGGTCTGGGTCACCTTCAGGCGAGCCATCAGGAAGCCACCTCCGCCCGCGCCTTCAGCAGCGCCGCCGGGGCGACGTGCTCGACCGGCAGACCACGGCGAGCCGCCACGGCCTCCGGAGTCTCCAGGCTACGCAGCGCCTCGACCGTGGCGTGAACCACGTTGATGGCGTTGGACGAGCCCAGCGACTTGCTCAGGATGTCGTGGATCCCGGCGCACTCCAGTACCGCGCGTGCCGAACCACCCGCGATCACACCGGTACCGGGAGCGGCCGGACGCAGCATCACAACGCCTGCGGCCTTCTCGCCCTGGACCGGGTGCGGGATGGTGCCCTGGATCCTCGGCACCTTGAAGAATGCCTTCTTGGCCTCCTCGACACCCTTGGCGATCGCCGCGGGCACCTCCTTGGCCTTGCCATACCCAACACCGACGGTGCCTTCACCGTCGCCGACGACCACGAGGGCGGTGAAGCTGAAGCGACGACCACCCTTCACGACCTTGGCGACACGGTTGATGGCTACCACGCGCTCGATGTAGGCGGTCTTGTCAGCTGCCGCACCACGACCACCGTCGCGGTTACGGCGCTCACCACCGGCGCCGCCTCCGCGACGCTGCTGGCCTCCGCTCATTTCGAACTACCTTCTTCCTTTTGTGTCGCCATGTCAGAAGCCGAGGCCGCCCTCACGGGCGGCGTCGGCCAGGGCCGCGATACGGCCGTGGTACTTGTTCCCGGCCCGGTCGAAGACGACCGAGTCGATGCCGGCTGCCTTGGCGCGGTCGGCGATCAGGCCGCCCACGGTCTTGGCCTTGTCGGTCTTGTTCGCCTCCGCACCGCGCAGGTCCGCCTCCATGGTGGAAGCAGAGACCAGGGTGACGCCGGCGACGTCGTCGATGACCTGAGCGAACAGGTGCTTCGAGGACTTGCTGACCACCAGGCGCGGCCGGTCGGGGGTGCCGTTGACCTTCTTGCGGACGCGGATCTGGCGACGCAGCCGGGAGGAGGTCTTCTTGGCGGAGTGCTTGTTGTGACGCAATCCGATCGCCATGGTTACTTACCAGCCTTTCCGACCTTGCGGCGCACCTGCTCGCCCGCGTACCGCACACCCTTGCCCTTGTACGGCTCGGGCTTGCGCAGCTTGCGGATGTTGGCGGCGACCTCGCCGACCGACTGCTTGTCGATTCCCTGCACCGAGAACCGGGTCGGCGTCTCCACCGCGAAGGTGATGCCGTCCGGCGCCTCCACCGTGATGGTGTGGCTGTAGCCGAGCGAGAACTCCAGCGTGCCCGGGCCCTTGGACAGGACGCGGTAACCGACGCCGACGATCTCGAGCTTCTTCTCGTAGCCGTCCGTCACGCCGGTCACCAGGTTGGCGATCAGGGTGCGGGACAGGCCGTGCAGTTCCTTGCTCTTGCGCTGGTCGTCCGGACGCGAGACGGCGATCGTGCCGTCCTCGTCGCGGTTGACCACGATCGGCTCCGCAACAACGTGCGAGAGCTGACCCTTGGGACCCTTCACGGTGACCGTCTGGCCGTCGATCGTGACGTCGACGCCGGACGGGACCGTGATCGGGAGCTTACCGATGCGAGACATGAGAGTGGTCCTCCTTCCGGTTCTTCGTCACCAGACGTAGGCGAGGACTTCCCCGCCAACGCCCTTGTTCTTGGCCTGCCGGTCGGTCAGGAGTCCCTGCGACGTCGAGATGATCGCGACGCCGAGGCCACCGAGCACCTTGGGCAGATTGGTCGACTTCGCGTACACCCGCAGGCCGGGCTTGCTGATCCGGCGCACGCCCGCGATGGAGCGCTCCCGGCTCGGGCCGAACTTCAGATCGACGATCAGGGTCTTGCCGACGGCGCCTTCCTTCGGCTCCTCGACCTTGTAGGAGGAGATGTAGCCCTCCTGCTGGAGGATGTCGGCGATGCCCTGCTTGATCTTGCTGTACGGCATCTGGGTCGACTCGTGATACGCCTGGTTGGCGTTGCGCAGACGTGTCAACATGTCTGCGATCGGGTCGGTCATCGTCATGGCCTGGGGCCTCTTTCCCGCCGTGGTTTCGCCTTCGGGCGACCTACGGTGACTAGATGGTGGTTGGAGAGAAAAACGGTGCCCGTGGTACGGATGGTCACCAGCTGGACTTGGTACTGCGTCACCAGCTGGACTTCGTCACGCCGGGCAGCTCGCCCCGGTGCGCCATCTCGCGCAGGCAGATCCGGCACAGGCCGAACTTGCGGAAGACGGCCTTGGGCCGGCCGCAGCGCTGGCAGCGCGTGTAACCACGCACCGCGAACTTCGGCTTGCGGGCCTGCTTGACCTTGAGTGCTGTCTTCGCCACGTCAGTTCTCCTTGAACGGGAAGCCGAGCTGCCGCAGCAGCGCGCGCCCCTCGTCGTCGTTCTTGGCGGTGGTCACCACGGTGATGTCCATCCCGCGAACCCGGTCGATCCGGTCCTGGTTGATCTCGTGGAACATCACCTGCTCGGTCAGGCCGAAGGTGTAGTTCCCGTTGCCGTCGAACTGCTTGGCCGACAGGCCGCGGAAGTCGCGGATCCGGGGCAGCGCGAGCGCCAGCAGCCGGTCCAGGAACTCCCACATCCGGTCGCCGCGCAGCGTGACGTGCGCGCCGATCGGCATGCCCTCACGCAGCTTGAACTGCGCGATCGACTTGCGGGCCTTGGTCACCGACGGCTTCTGGCCGGTGATCGCGGCCAGGTCCTTGATGGCGCCGTCGATCAGCTTGGAGTCGCGAGCCGCCTCGCCGACACCCATGTTCACCACGATCTTGGTGAGTCCGGGTACCTGCATCACGTTCTCGAAGTGGAACTCGTCCTGCAGCTTGCCGACGATCTCGTCGCGGTACTTGGTCTTCAGCCGGGGCAGCGTCTTCGCCTCGGTGGCTGCGGTCGTCATCAGATCTCCTCGCCGGTGCGGCGTGAGATACGCACGCTGCGGAACCCGGTGTACGTCGAACCGTCGGGGCGCCGCTTCTGCACCTCGACGCGGTTGTAGCCGACGCGGGTGGTGACCTTCTGCTTCTTGCCATCCGCGTCGGTGATCTCGACGAGTAGCATCACGTTGGAGACGTGGATCGGGGCTTCCTGGGTGACGATGCCACCCGTGGTGCCGCCGCGCTGGGCCTGCTGCACCTTGGTGTGCTTCTTGACCCGGTTGACGCCTTCGACGATGACCTTCTCGACCTCGGGCAGGACCGAGATGATCTTGCCCTCGAGACCCTTGGACTTGCCGGCGATCACGCGAACGAGATCACCCTTCTTGACGTGCAGCGTGCGCCGCACCTTCTCCTGCGCCATCTCAGAGCACCTCCGGAGCGAGCGAGATGATCTTCATGAAGCGCTTCTCCCGCAGCTCGCGGCCGACCGGCCCGAAGATACGGGTACCGCGCGGCTCGCCGTCGGCCTTCAGGATCACCGCGGCGTTCTCGTCGAACCGGATGTAGGAGCCGTCCGGACGCCGGCGCTCCTTCACGGTGCGCACGATGACAGCCTTGACGACGTCGCCCTTCTTGACGCCACCACCCGGGATCGCGTCCTTGACGGTGGCGACGATCGTGTCACCGACACCGGCGTAGCGCCGACCTGAGCCACCGAGAACGCGGATGCACAAGATCTCCTTGGCACCCGTGTTGTCGGCGACCTTCAGTCGCGACTCCTGCTGGATCATCTGTTGATCTCCTGGTTGTCTCGCTGGTTCTCACCCGTGGTGAGCCTTGCGGAACGAATGATTTCGATTGGGTACTGCGGGGCGACGTCTGTCACTTCGCCTTTTCGAGGATCTCCACGACGCGCCAGCGCTTCGTCGCCGAGAGCGGCCGGGTCTCCATCAGGAGGACGCGGTCGCCGATACCGGCGGCGTTCTGCTCGTCGTGGGCCTTGAGCTTGCTGGTGCGACGGATGACCTTGCCGTACAGCTTGTGCTTGACCCGGTCCTCGACCTCGACGGTGACGGTCTTGTCCATCTTGTCGCTCAGCACCAGACCCTCACGGGTCTTGCGGGCACCTCGCGCCTTGGTCGTGCTCACGGTCTCGTCCTTCGCTGCGTTCTCGGTCATGCCTTGCTCCCGGCCTTCTCGCTGTCGTCCGCTGCCACTTCATCTGACACAGCGTCGGTTTCGACCTCGGCGTCAGCGGCGTCAGCCGCGGGGGCGTCGACCTCGTCGGTGATGCCGAGCGCCCGCTCGGTCAGCACCGTGTAGATGCGGGCGATGTCCTTGCGGACGGCGCGCAGCCGGCCGTGGGACTCCAGCTGACCCGTGGCAGCCTGGAACCGGAGGTTGAACAGCTCCTCCTTGGCGTTACCGAGCTTCTCCAGAAGCTCGTCCTTTCCCAGGTTCCGCAGCTCGGCGGCGGTCAGGGTAGCCATCAGTTCTCACCTGCCTCTCGGGTGATGAAGCGGCACTTCATCGGCAACTTGTGGATCGCGCGGCGCATGGCCTCGCGGGCGACGTCCTCGGGCACACCCGAGAGCTCGAACATCACGCGACCGGACTTCACGTTGGCGATCCACCACTCGGGCGAACCCTTACCGGAACCCATCCGGGTCTCGGCCGGCTTCTTGGTCAGCGGGCGGTCCGGGTAGATGTTGATCCAGACCTTTCCGCCACGCTTGATGTGCCGGGTCATCGCGATACGAGCGGACTCGATCTGCCGGTTGGTGACGTAGTGGCTCTCCAGGGCCTGGATGCCGAAGTCACCGAACGCCAGCGTGGTGCCACCCTTGGCAGCGCCGGAGCGCTTCGGGTGGTGCTGCTTGCGGTGCTTGACCTTGCGGGGGATGAGCACGGTTCAGCTCTCCGTTCCGGTCGTCTCGGCCGGCTTGTCGGCTGCCGGCGCTGCGTCGGCCTTGGGGGCCTCGTTACGGGCGCCGCCGTCGCGACGGTCGTCACGACGGCCACCACGGTCGCCGCCACGGCCACCACGGTCGCCGCGGTCGCCACCGTCACGGCGGGCCGGACGGCCACGCTGCTGAGTGGCGGCGCGGGCAGCGGCCTGCGCCTCGCGCTCGGCGCGGGAGCCGGCGACGTCACCCTTGTAGATCCAGACCTTCACGCCGATCCGGCCGAAGGTCGTGCGGGCCTCGTAGAAGCCGTAGTCGATGTCAGCGCGAAGCGTGTGCAGCGGCACCCGGCCCTCGCGGTAGAACTCCGACCGCGACATCTCGGCGCCACCCAGCCGACCGGAGCACTGGATCCGGATGCCCAGGGCGCCGCCACGCATGGTGGTCTGCATCGCCTTGCGCATCGCGCGGCGGAACGCCACGCGGCCGGACAGCTGCTCGGCCACACCCTGGGCGACCAGCTGCGCGTCGACCTCGGCGTTCTTGACCTCGAGGATGTTCAGCTGCACCTGCTTGCCGGTGAGCTCCTCCAGGCTGCCCCGGATCCGGTCCGCCTCGGCGCCGCGGCGACCGATGACGATGCCCGGACGGGCGGTGTGGATGTCGACGCGGACGCGGTCACGGGTGCGCTCGATCTCCACGCGGGAGATGCCGGCGCGCTCCATGCCCTTGCTCAGCAGGCGGCGGATCTTGACGTCCTCGCCCACGTAGTCCTTGTACAGCTTCTCGGCGTACCAACGACTCTTGTGGTCCGTGCTGATGCCGAGTCGGAACCCGTGCGGGTTAACCTTCTGGCCCACTAGCGGGTCCTGCCCTTCTTCTCAGCGGCGACCTTCTTGGTGCCGTCGGCCTTCTTCGCGGCGGCCTTCTTGGCGCCGTCGGCCTTCTTGCCGTCCTTCTTGGCTTCGGCCTGCTCCGCCTCGACCTTCGGGCCCACTACCACGGTGATGTGGCTGGTCCGCTTGTCGATCCGGGTGGCCCGGCCCTGTGCACGCGGGCGGTGACGCTTCAGCGTCGGTCCCTCGTCCACGAAGGCCTTCACCACGACCAGCTCGGCCCGGCTCAGGTGCTCGGTGCCCTCGGCGTTCGCCGCGGCGCTGTCGACGACCTTGTACACGGTCGCGGCAGCGGCCTGCGGGGCGAACTTCAGAGTGGCGAGTGCGTCGTCGACGCCCATGCCGCGCACCAGGTCGACCACGCGACGCGCCTTCATCGGCGTCACGCGGACGAAGCGCGCGACCGCGAAGGCCCCGGGCTCCTCGCCCAGCAGGCTCTCGCGACGGGCACTGACAGCCCTACGCTCCATTACGCTCATGATGTTCGAATCTCTCCGTCGGTTGCTCTGCGCTTCGTCCTGACCGAGGTCAGCGACGCCGTGCCTTGCGGTCGTCCTTCTCGTGGCCCTTGAACGTCCGGGTCGGGGCGAACTCGCCGAGCTTGTGCCCGACCATCGCGTCCGTCACGAACACCGGCACGTGCTTGCGACCGTCGTGCACCGCGAGCGTGTGGCCGATCATGTCCGGCACGATCATCGATCGGCGGGACCAGGTCTTGATGACGTTGTGGGTGCCCTTCTCGTTCTGCACCTCCACCTTCTTCATCAGGTGGTGGTCGACGAACGGGCCTTTCTTGAGGCTGCGTGGCATCTCTGTCCGGCTCCCTATCAGCGCTTCTTGCCGGCCTTGCGGCGCCGGACGATCATGCGGTCGCTTTCCTTGCGGGTGCGGGTGCGGCCCTCAGGCTGACCCCACGGGGACACCGGGTGACGTCCACCCGAGGTCTTGCCCTCACCACCACCGTGCGGGTGGTCGACCGGGTTCATGGCGACACCACGGACGGTCGGGCGCTTGCCCTTCCAGCGCATCCGGCCGGCCTTGCCCCAGTTGATGTTCGACTGCTCGCCGTTGCCGACCTCACCGAGGGTGGCGCGGCAGCGCACGTCGACCATCCGGACCTCGCCGGACGGCATCCGCAGGGTGGCCATCCGGCCCTCCTTGGCGACCAGCTGAACGCTGGCACCGGCGGAGCGGGCCATCTTGGCGCCACCGCCCGGGCGCATCTCGACGGCGTGCACCGTCGAGCCGACCGGGATGTTGCGCAGCGGCAGGTTGTTGCCCACCTTGATGTCGGCCGCGGGGCCGTTCTCGACGATCGTGCCCTGCTTCAGGTTCGCCGGCGCGAGGATGTAGCGCTTCTCGCCGTCGACGTAGTGCAGCAGCGCGATCCGCGCGGTGCGGTTCGGGTCGTACTCGATCTCGGCGACCTTGGCCGGCACACCGTCCTTGTCGTACCGCTTGAAGTCGATCAGGCGGTACGCCCGCTTGTGACCGCCACCGTGGTGCCGGGTGGTGATCTTGCCGGAGTTGTTCCGGCCGCCCTTCTTGGGCAGCGGGCGGAGCAGGGACTTCTCAGGGGTCGAACGGGTGAGCTCGACGAAGTCGGCCACGCTCGAGCCACGGCGGCCCGGCGTCGTCGGCTTGTATTTGCGGATACCCATTACGACTGGCCTCCGAAGATGTCGATGCGGTCGTCGCCGGAGAGGCTGACGATCGCTCGCTTGGTGTCAGGACGCTTGCCCCAGCCCGTACGGGTGCGGCGACGCTTGCCCTTGCGGTTGATCGTGTTGACGGAAGTGACCCGGACGTTGAACACCTTCTCGACCGCGAGCTTGATCTCGGTCTTGTTGGCGTCCGGAGCGACCTCGAACGTGTACTTCTGCTCGTCCAGCAGGCCGTAGCTCTTCTCGCTCACGACCGGCCGCAGCAGCACGTCCCGCGGGTCCTTGTTGACTCCGTGGCTCATGCTTCTACCTCCTGCTCGGCCTCGGTCGACGTTGCGACGGCCTTGACGGACTTGCCCTTCGGCGTACCGGCGACGAAGGCGTCCAGCGAAGCGCTGGTGAAGATCACCGCGTCGTTGCACAGCACGTCGTACGCGTTCAGCTGGTCGGCCGCGATCAGGTGCACGGTCGGCACGTTGCGCAGGCTGAGCAGCGACACGTCATCGGTCCGCTCGACGACCACCAGCACCTTGAGGTACTCGGTGACCTCGGCGAGGACCTTCCGCGCGGCCTTGGTGGAGGGCGCGTCGCCGTCCACGAACTTCTCGACCACGTGGACGCGGCCGTCTCGGGCCCGGTCGGAGAGCGCACCGCGGAGCGCGGCGGCGATCATCTTCTTCGGGGTCCGCTGGCTGTAGTCGCGCGGCGTGGGGCCGTGCACGACGCCACCACCGGTGAACTGCGGTGCGCGGGTCGAGCCCTGACGGGCGCGGCCGGTGCCCTTCTGGCGGTACGGCTTGGCGCCACCACCGGACACCTCGCCACGGCGCTTGACCTTGTGCGTGCCCTGACGGGCCGCGGCCAGCTGTGCCACGACGACCTGGTGGATTAGCGGGATGTTGACCTGAACGTCGAAGAGTTCGGCCGGGAGCTCCGCGGAGCCCTTCTTGCTGACCTTGTCGCCCTTCACGACGACGACGTCAACGGTGCTCATTTGGTAGCTCCCTTCGCGGCGTTGCGGATCAGCACGAGGCCGCCCTTGGGACCGGGGACGGCGCCCTTGAGCAGGACCAGACCGCGCTCCGCGTCGATCGCGTGGACCGTCACGTTCTGCGTGGTGACCTTCTCGTTGCCCATCCGGCCGGCCATCTTGAGGCCCTTGAAGACCCGGCCCGGGGTCGCGCAGCCGCCGATGGAGCCCGGCGAACGGTGCTTCTTGTGCACACCGTGGGTGGCGCGAAGACCGTGGAAGCCATGGCGCTTCATCACACCGGCGAAGCCCTTGCCCTTGCTGGTGGCGGAGACGTCGACGATCTCTCCGGCCTCGAAGGCCTCGGCCTTGATCTCCTGGCCCAGGGTGTACTCGCTGGCGTCAGCGGTCCGCAGCTCGAGCAGGTGACGGCGCGGGGTCACGCCGGCCTTCTCGAAGTGGCCGCGCATCGGCGAGTTCACCTTGCGGGGGTCGATGTCGCCGAAGGCGATCTGGACACCGTCGTAGCCGTGGCTGTCCGAGGTACGCACCTCGGTGACGACGCACGGGCCGGCCTGGATCACGGTGACGGGGACGACCCGGTTGTTCTCGTCCCAGGTCTGGGTCATGCCGAGCTTGGTGCCCAGCAGACCGCGCGTGTTCTTCTGAATGCTCATTGGTTTCGCGTTTCCCTCAGAGCTTGATCTCGATGTCGACACCGGCCGGCAGGTCGAGACGCATCAGCGAGTCGACGGTCTTCGGCGTGGGGTCGATGATGTCGATGAGCCGCTTGTGGGTGCGCATCTCGAAGTGCTCGCGGCTGTCCTTGTACTTGTGCGGCGAGCGGATGACGCAGAACACGTTCTTTTCCGTCGGCAACGGCACCGGGCCAGCAACCTTCGCACCAGTACGCGTCACCGTGTCGACAATCTTGCGCGCCGAGCTGTCGATGACCTCGTGGTCGTAGGCCTTCAGCCGGATGCGGATCTTCTGTCCCGCCATCGCTTCGCTTCGTCCTTCTCTTCGTCTTCTCTGAACCTCCGCCCACCCTCGGAGAGTGGGCGTGGTCGCCACCGAACTACGGCCCCCGAGGTCGGGTGTGTCGCGCCTGTCGCAGGCATGACGTTACTGATCTCGAGTTAGTTAGTTGGACCCGGCTTGACTGCACCAGGCCGGGCTGACCCACCAGAAAGAGCGGCGCTGCGTGTTCCCAGGCTCGGTGTTACGCCCGACGGACCACACAAAACAGCCGCCCCAAGCGCGGGTCGCGCCGGAGCAACCGAACCAGTCTGACAGATACCGGCGGGAGAAGACAAATCCAGTCCAGAAGGCCGCCTGAACGGGCGCGCCGTGCCTGCCAACGGTCAGCGTTTGAGGGGTCAACCCCCGAGCTGCAGGGTTGCCCATCGAGAAACCTGAAGGGCAACCCTGCCTCTGAGGGGTTAACCCCTCAGAGGCGCCTCCCCGCTCGTGCTCCGGCTCAGGCCTTCTCGATCCGGATCTGGAGCGACTGGCCGTCGCCGACCTGCACTGGGTCGCTTGATTCGGCGGCGGCGACCTCGTCGATCGCCAGCGCCAGGGTCTCGTTCATGATCAGGGCGCGGTGCGTCTCGACCGCTTGGCGGACGTCCTCGTCGTCGGTCGCCAGCCTGATCCGAATCCGGTCAGTGATGTCGAGACCCGCATCGCGCCTGGCCTGCTGGACCGCCCGGATAACGTCCCGCGCGACCCCCTCAGCGGCCAGTTCGGGGGTGATCGCGGTGTCCAGTACTACGAATCCACCGTCGCCCAGCAGCCCGCTCGCGCGGCTCTCCCCCGCGGCCGCGTCCTCCGTACCGTTGTGGTCGGCAAGGGTCGTCTCGAGGGTGTACTCGCCTTCCTGCAAGTCGATCCCGCCAGCCGTCACGACGCCCGCGTCGTCGACGGACCAGTCCCCGCTCTTGGCCGCCTTGATCACCGACTGGACATCCCGTCCCAGCCGAGGACCCGCGGCCCGGGCGTTGACGGTCAACTTCTGCGAGACCGGCGCGTGCTCGTCGTCGACGTCTGCCAAGTCCACCAGGACGACCTCCTGGACGTTGGCCTCGGCGGCGACGATCGAGGTCAACGGCTTGAGCGCCTTGGCGTCCGTCGTGGCCACCGTCAGCTTGCACAGCGGCTGCCGGCCGCGGATCCCGGTCGATTTCCGGACCGCCGAGGTGACCGAGCACACCTCCCGGATCCGGTCCATCTGGGCTACCAGGGCCGGGTCGCTCGGCAGGTCCGTGACGTCGGGCCAGTCGGTCAGATGGACCGACCGGCCACCGGTCAGCCCACGCCAGACCTCCTCGGCCGCCAGCGGCAGCAGCGGGGAAATCGCCCTGGTGGCCACCTCGAGGGCGGTGTAGAGGGTGTTCGCCGCGTCACCGAAGGACACGTCCCCGTCGTCCCAGAACCGCTCACGCGACCGCCGGATGTACCAGTTGGTCAGCACCTCCAAGTACGCCGCGACGGACTCGCAGGCGGCCGAGATCTCCAGCGCGTCGAGCCGGCCCTGGATGTCCTCGACGAACGCCCGCGTCTTCGCCAGCAGATACCGGTCCAGCAGTACTTCGGACCCGGTGCTCCACGTCGCGTCGTACCCGGTGCCGCCGTTGGCGGCGTTCGCATACAGGGCGAAGAAGTACCAGGCGTTCCAGAGCGGGATCATCACCTGGCGGACGCCCTCGCGGATGCCCTGTTCGGTGACCATCAGGTTGCCGCCGCGCAGGATCGGGCTCGACATCAGGAACCAGCGCATCGCGTCGGCCCCGTCGCGCTCGAACACCGCGGACACGTCCGGATAGTTGCGCAGCGACTTGCTCATCTTCTGGCCGTCGCTGCCGAGCACGATCCCGTGACTGACGCAGGAGGAGAACGCCGGCCGGTCGAACAACGCGGTGGCCAGGATGTGCATGGTGTAGAACCAGCCGCGGGTCTGGCCGATGTACTCGACGATGAAGTCGCCCGGGAAGTGGTGCTCGAACCAGTCGGTGTTCTCGAACGGGTAGTGCACCTGGGCGAAGCTCATCGAGCCCGAGTCGAACCAGACGTCCAGCACGTCCGGCACCCGCCGCATGGTCGAACGGCCGGTCGGGTCGTCCGGATTGGGCCTGGTCAGGTCGTCGATGAACGGCCGGTGCAGATCAGCCACCGGTACGCCGAAGTCGCGCTCGAGCTCCGCGACCGAGCCGTACACGTCGATCCGCGGGTAGGCCGGGTCGTCGGAGCGCCAGACCGGGATCGGGCTGCCCCAGAAGCGGTTCCGGCTGATCGACCAGTCCCGCGCGTTCGACAGCCACTTGCCGAACTGGCCGTGCTTCACGTGCTCGGGGACCCAGGTGATCTGCTCGTTCAGCTCGACCATCCGGTCCCGGATCCGGGTCACCTCGACGAACCAGCTCGACACCGCCTTGTAGATCAGCGGGTTGCGGCACCGCCAGCAGTGCGGGTAGCTGTGGACGTAGCTCTCCTCGTGGACCAGCACGCCGGCGGCCTTGAGGTCGTTGATGATCGGCCGGTTCGCCTCGAACACGAACAGCCCCTCGTAGGGAGCCACCACGGAGGTGAAGCGGGCTCCTTCGTCGACCGTCAGCAGGGTGGGGATGCCGACGGCGTCACAGGCCGCCTGGTCCTCCTCGCCGTACGCCGGCGCCATGTGGACGACACCGCTGCCGTTCTCGGTGGTGACGTGGTCGGCCGCGATCACCTGGAACGCGTTCTCCGTGCCCCACAGCTCCGTGTCGGCGAAGAACGGGAAGAGCGGCGTGTAGCGCAGCCCGATCAACTCGGAGCCCTTGAGGCGCCGGGTGATCCGCTCGCGGGCGTCGGCGCCGAACTCGGTGGCGTACGCGTCCAGCCGGGCCCCCGCGAGGATCGACGGACGGCCCTCGGCGTCCTCGACCACGACGTAGTCGAGATCCGGCCCGACCGCCATCGCCAGGTTGCTCGGCAGCGTCCAGGGCGTCGTGGTCCAGGCGAGCAGCCGCTCCCCCGTCTCCAGCGTCACCGCGACCGTCACGGAGGGGTCCTGGCGCGGCTGGTAGACGTCGTCGTCCATCCGCAGCTCGTGGTTCGACAGCGGGGTCTCGTCGTTCCAGCAGTACGGCAGGACCCGCAGTCCCTCGTACACCAGGCCCTTGTCGTACAAGGTCTTGAACGCCCAGATCACCGATTCCATGTAGTCCCGGTTGAGCGTCTTGTAGTCGTTCTCGAAATCGACCCAGCGGGCCTGGCGGGTGACGTAGGCCTGCCACTCGCCGGTGTACTTGAGCACCGAGGTCCGGCAGGCCTCGTTGAACTTCTCGATCCCCAGGGCCAGGATGTCCGCCTTGGTCTTCAGCCCGAGCACCCGCTGGGCCTCCAGCTCGGCCGGCAGCCCGTGGGTGTCCCAGCCGAAGCGGCGCTCCACCCGGCGCCCACGCAGCGTCTGGTACCGCGGGATGACGTCCTTGGCGTACCCCGTCAGCAGGTGACCGTAGTGCGGCAGTCCGTTCGCGAACGGCGGGCCGTCGTAGAAGACGAACTCGTTCTCGCCGTTCGCACCGGCCGGGCGGTTGTCGATCGACGCCTGGAAGGTGCCGTCGGTCTTCCAGTACGCCAGCACCTCCTCCTCGATCCGGGGGAAGTCAGGACTCGCGGTGAGCTTCGCCGCGGCAGCGCCGGCCGACGCCTTCGGATAGGTCATCTCTGCATACTCCTCGCCCTGGTACTGCGAACCTCGTCCTGGTGCCCCGAATCGCGAGAGCCGCCCACCCCCTCGTCGGGGATGGGCGGCTCGCGGTACCGCTGAACTGCTGGGAACTACTTGAGGATCTTGGTGACCCGGCCGGCGCCGACGGTGCGGCCACCCTCACGGATCGCGAACTTCAGGCCCTCTTCCATGGCGATCGGCTGGATCAGCTCGACCGACATGTCGGTGTTGTCGCCCGGCATGACCATCTCGGTGCCCTCGGGCAGCGTGACGACGCCGGTGACGTCCGTGGTGCGGAAGTAGAACTGCGGGCGGTAGTTCTGGAAGAACGGCGTGTGACGGCCGCCCTCCTCCTTCGACAGGATGTAGACCGACGCGTCGAAGTTGGTGTGCGGGGTCGTGGTGCCCGGCTTGATGACGACCATGCCGCGCTCGACGTCCTCGCGCTTGGTGCCACGAAGCAGCAGACCGACGTTCTCACCGGCCTGGCCCTCGTCGAGCAGCTTGCGGAACATCTCGATACCGGTGACCGTGGTGGTCTGCTTCTCCGGGCGGATGCCGATCAGGTCGACGGTCTCGTTGACCTTGACGACGCCCCGCTCGATACGACCGGTGATGACCGTGCCACGACCGGTGATGGTGAAGACGTCCTCCACCGGCATCAGGAACGGCTTGTCGATCTCGCGCTCCGGCTGCGGGATGTAGGAGTCGACCGCGTTCATCAGCTCCATGATCGACTCGCCCCACTTGGCGTCACCCTGCAGAGCCGGGTGGGCCGCCACGTGCACGACCGGCGCGTTGTCGCCGTCGAACTCCTGCTCGGAGAGCAGCTCGCGGACCTCGAGCTCGACGAGCTCCAGGATCTCCTCGTCGTCGACCATGTCGCACTTGTTCAGGGCGACCACCATCGCCGGCACGCCGACCTGACGGGCGAGCAGCACGTGCTCACGCGTCTGCGGCATCGGGCCGTCGGTGGCGGCGACGACCAGGATCGCACCGTCCATCTGGGCCGCACCGGTGATCATGTTCTTGATGTAGTCCGCGTGACCCGGGCAGTCGACGTGCGCGTAGTGCCGGGCCTCGGTCTGGTACTCGACGTGCGCGATGGAGATGGTGATACCGCGCTGACGCTCTTCCGGCGCCTTGTCGATCTGGTCGAAGGCCGACGCCTCGTTGAGGTCCGGGTACTTGTCGTGCAGCACCTTGGTGATCGCCGCGGTAAGAGTGGTCTTACCGTGGTCGATGTGACCGATGGTGCCGATGTTGACGTGCGGCTTAGTCCGCTCGAACTTCGCCTTAGCCACTGGGGCCCTCCTGGAAAATGTTGACTTACGCCGTACGCCGACGCGCTGTGGGTTGGTTGGTCCGGGGCGAGATTACTCGCCGCGGGCCTTCTTGATGATCTCTTCCGCCACGTTCTTCGGAACCTCGGCGTAGGAATCGAACTGCATCGAGTACGACGCGCGGCCCTGGGTCTTGGACCGCAGGTCACCGACATACCCGAACATCTCGGACAACGGCACCAGGGCCTTCACGACCCGGCTGCCACCGGGGCCCTCGTCCATCGACTGGATCTGGCCGCGGCGTGAGTTGAGGTCGCCGATCACTTCACCCATGTAGTCCTCGGGCGTGGTGACCTCGACCGAGAACATCGGCTCGAGGATGACGGGCGTCGCCCGGCGGGCGGCGTCCTTGAAGGCCATCGAACCGGCGATCTTGAAGGCGAGCTCGGACGAGTCGACGTCGTGGTAGGCGCCGTCGCGCAGCGTCACCTTGACGTCCACCATCGGGTAGCCGGCCAGTACGCCGAACTCCATCGCCTCCTGGGCGCCCTCGTCCACCGACGGGATGTACTCCCGGGGGATGCGGCCACCGGTGACGGCGTTGACGAACTCGTACCCGCCCTCACCACCGGCCTCGGCGCTGGTCGGCTCGATGTCGATGATCACGCGCGCGAACTGACCCGAACCACCGGTCTGCTTCTTGTGCGTGTAGTCGACCTTCTCGACCTTCTTCTTGATCGTCTCGCGGTAGGCGACCTGGGGCTTGCCGACGTTGGCCTCGACGCGGAACTCGCGCTTCATCCGGTCGACCAGGATCTCCAGGTGGAGCTCACCCATACCGGCGATGATCGTCTGGCCTGTGTCCTCGTCGGTCCGGACCTGGAAGGTCGGGTCCTCGTCGGCCAGGCGCTGGATCGCGACGCCGAGCTTCTCCTGGTCCGCCTTCGACTTGGGCTCGATGGCGACCGAGATGACCGGAGCCGGGAACTGCATCGACTCCAGGATGATCGGCTTGGCCGGGTCGGACAGCGTCTCACCGGTGGTGGTGTCCTTCAGACCCATCACGGCGACGATGTGGCCGGCGCCGACCGACGCGATCTCCTCACGCTTGTTCGCGTGCATCCGGTAGATCTTGCCGATCCGCTCCTTGCGCCCCTTGGTGGGATTCAGGACCTGCGTGCCGGTCTCGAGCTTGCCCGAGTAGACCCGGATGAAGGTCAGCTTGCCCAGGTGCGGGTCGGCCGCGATCTTGTACGCCAGCGCCGAGAAGGGCTCGGAGTCGTCCGGCTTGCGGGTGACGACGACCGAGGAGTCCTTGACGTCGTGGCCCTCGATGTCGGGCACGTCGAGCGGGCTCGGCAGGAAGGCGTTGATCGCGTCGAGCAGGGGCTGGACGCCCTTGTTCTTGAAGGCCGTACCGGTCAGCACCGGGGTCAGCTTGCTGGCGATGGTGGCCCGCCGGATGCCGGCGACGATCTGCTCCTGGGTCGGGTCCTCGCCCTCCAGGTACATCTCCATGATCTCGTCGTCGGCCTCGGCCAGCGTCTCGATCAGCTTGTCGCGCCACTCGGCGGCGATCTCGGTGTGGGTGGCCGGGATCTCCTCGACGGTGTAGTCCTCACCCATCGTGGTCTCGCCGCGCCAGGTCAGCGCGCGCATCCCGATCAGGTCGACGACACCGATGAAGTCGGCCTCGGCGCCGATCGGCAGCTGCAGCACCAGCGGCACCGCGGCCAGCCGGTCGACGATCATGTCGACGCAGCGCATGAACTCCGCGCCGGTCCGGTCCAGCTTGTTGACGAAGCAGATCCGCGGTACGCCGTACCGGTCCGCCTGGCGCCACACGGTCTCGGACTGCGGCTCGACACCGGCGACACCGTCGAACACCGCGACGGCGCCGTCGAGGACGCGCAGCGAGCGCTCCACCTCGACGGTGAAGTCGACGTGCCCGGGGGTGTCGATGATGTTGATGGTGTGGTCTTTCCAGGTGCAGGTCGTCGCGGCGGACGTGATCGTGATGCCGCGCTCCTGCTCCTGCTCCATCCAGTCCATCGTGGCGGCGCCGTCGTGGACCTCACCGATCTTGTAGGTGATACCGGTGTAGAAGAGGATCCGCTCGGTCGTCGTCGTCTTGCCGGCGTCGATGTGGGCCATGATGCCGATGTTGCGCACCATGCTCAGGTCGGTGGTGATTTGTACGGCCACCTCGGTGGTCTACCTCTCGCTTCTGTCGTGCTTCAAAAGAGTGAACTCGGGGGTCCGGATCGGACCCCGGATCACCAGCGGTAGTGGGCGAAAGCCTTGTTGGCTTCGGCCATCTTGTGCGTGTCCTCGCGACGCTTCACCGACGCGCCGAGACCGTTGGACGCGTCCAGGATCTCGTTCATCAGGCGCTCGGACATGGTCTTCTCGCGACGCGCCCGGGAGTACGACGTGAGCCAGCGCAGGGCGAGCGTGGTCGAGCGACCGGGCTTGACCTCGATCGGCACCTGGTAGGTGGCGCCACCGACGCGGCGGCTCTTCACCTCGATGCTGGGCTTCACGTTGTCCAGAGCGCGCTTGAGCGTGATGACCGGGTCGGTGCCGGTCTTCGTCCGGGTGCCCTCGAGCGCCGTGTAGACGATGCTCTGCGCGATCTGCTTCTTGCCGTCCACCAGGATCTTGGAGATCAACTGGGTGACCAGCGGCGAACTGTAGACCGGGTCGATGATGACCGGCCGCTTCGGGGCGGGACCCTTGCGCGGCATTAGCTCTTCTCCTTCTTCGCGCCGTACCGGCTGCGAGCCTGCTTCCGGTTCTTCACACCCTGGGTGTCGAGCGAACCGCGGATGATCTTGTACCGGACACCGGGGAGGTCCTTCACACGGCCGCCACGCACGAGCACGATGGAGTGCTCCTGCAGGTTGTGGCCGACACCCGGGATGTAGGCGGTGACCTCGATGCCGCTGGTGAGGCGGACGCGTGCGACCTTGCGAAGCGCCGAGTTCGGCTTCTTCGGAGTGGTCGTGTAGACGCGCGTGCACACACCACGACGCTGAGGGGAACCCTTCAGGGCCGGCGTCTTGTTCTTGGACACCTTGTCCTGGCGGCCCTTGCGGACCAACTGCTGGATGGTGGGCACCGCGTAGGTCTCTTTCTGTCGTCCGGTCGGTTGCTGCGCGCCTGACCCCCGCGGTCGGGTGTGTCGCATGGGTACGGGCGCGCCTGAGTCATAAACTTTCTGACTGTCGGCAGAAGTCCCGTTCCACGCGCTGTCCCGAAACTACGAGGGGCACGCATGACGGCCCAGGATGACCCGGGCACGATCGTTAAGACTAGCGGCTGCCTCAAGCACGGTCAAAACAGCTGACCGAGCGCGCAGATGGGACGCAGCCGCATTGTCAGTCTACCGGACGCGCCACGTGGTTCCAGCCAGGCCCCGACCGCCTGTGGAGGCCGATCCTCGCCGCCGGTCCGCGGCGATCGGGAAACCGAATGTCTGATCCAGGTAAATGTCGGCGACGGTCTGTGTTCGCGCCTGGAGTCCTGCGGCATAGTCACGCCAATCAGGTGTAACGACCTGGTAACGGGGATCGTTCCGAACCGCCCTGCGCCCGGGAGCACTTCGTGGATCACCGCCCTGTCCCTCCTCCACCGCGTCCCTCGCAAGCGCCGCCGCCGGGTCCTGCCGCCCCAGGGACCACGTCGCCGGTGGTCCGCCGGGCGGCCATCGGTGCCGTCGCCGGCACGCTGGCCGCCGGCGGGCTGGCACTCGAGGTGATCAGCCGGCCCGACACCCTCCGCAACCGCGTTCTCGCCGCAGGCGCTCCTTCACCCTCCGGGGCCCCGTCCTCCCGGGCCAAGGTTGCTCAGCAGCCGAGCCTCGCCGCCGACGGGGAGGACCGGGACTCCAGCTTCGTCGCCGGACAGGCCAAACCACCCGCCAAGAATGCCGCCAAGCCCCAGCAGTTCTCCGGCTTCGCCGCGGCGGCCAAGGCGGGCGTGACCGAGCCGAGCCTGCTGGTCGCCAAGGGCGGCCCGCTGACCGACGCCCAGGCTCGTCAGCACCTCTTGAACCGCGTCACCTTCGGTCCCCGGCCGTCGGACGTGAAGAACCTCGAGAAGCTCGGCATCGACCGCTGGCTCGCCGCCCAGCTCTCCCCGACCGCCAAGGACCCGGCGGGTGACCAGGCCTGGCGGTCGCGCCCGCTGGCCGGCGCGGATCCCGCGACGATCCGCCGCTCGATCGAGAACTACTCGTGGGAGGCCATGTTCGACACCGGGATGGCCACGCTCGGCCGGCAGGTCTTCGGCAGCCGCCAGTTGTTCGAGGTGGTGGTGGACGTGTTCGCCAACCACCTGATGGTCTCGACGCCGTCCGACCGCGGCTGGGACGTCGCCCCGCAGTACGCCGTCTCGGTGATCCGCAAGCACGCCTTCGGGCGGTACAACGCCATGCTGAAGGCGGCGATGCGGCACCCGGCGATGCTGCGGTACCTCGACAACGACCAGTCGAACCGCGAGAGCGTCAACGAGAACCTCGGCCGCGAACTGCTCGAGTTGCACACGGTCGGGGTCTCGTCGGGCTATACGGAGAAGGACGTCCGCAACAGTGCCTATGTACTGAGTGGGCGCGGCGCGACGGATGAGGGCAAGTTCGAGTATCTGGCGGACCGGCACAGGACCGGCCGGGTCAAGGTGCTCGGGTGGAGCGCCTCGAACGCCTCCGGCAAGGGCGGCCTCGCGACCGGCGACCGGTACCTCGACTACCTCGCCATCCACCCCGCGACCGCCCGGACGATCGCCCGCAAGCTCGTGGTTCGCTTCGTCGACGACTCTCCCCCGGCCGACCTGGTCAACCGCCTCGCCCAGGTGTACCTGCGCAACAACACCGCCATCCTGCCGATGCTCATCACGCTCTTCCGTAGCAGCGAGTTCTGGAACTCCTTCGGCAGCAAGACCAAGCGTCCGCTCGAGGACGTGGTCAGCAGTGCCCGGGCGTTGGATCTGCCGATCGGCCCGACAACGGGCAAGGGACTGGAAGCCGTCTACTGGCAGCTGAACAACCTCGGTCATGCACCACTGGCTTGGCCGTCGCCCAACGGCTACCCGGACGTCGCTCCGGCCTGGTCGTCCGCCGGGCAGATGCTGGACCGCTGGTCGATGCACCGCGCCCTCGCCCACGGCTGGTGGGAGGGCATGAAGCGGGAGAAGCTCCCCGCCGACCTCCGGCCGCGGAAGGGCGACACCTACCGCGCCTGGTTCGACCGGCTCGGCGTGCGTCTGATCGGGCAACGCCCGAACGCCCGGCAGCGCGCCGCCTTGTCCACCTTCGTCGGCGCCAAGTCCACCGCCCGGGTCGACCAGGGCCGGATGGAGTGGCAGGCCGGCCACGTCGTCGCCCTGGTGCTGGACTCGCCGCAGTTCCTGGCCCGCTGACCTCGCTCACCTCGTTCTGTACTACGGCAGGAGTTCCCCGCGATCATGAGCCGCCCCGACCAGTTCGCCTCACTGCACCCGGACTGCCCCGACTGGCAGAAGCTCGGCCCGACCGCGGAGGACGCCGCGCTCCGAGCCCAGGCCGCCGCGGTGACCGCCGACGCCGATGACCGCGAAGACCAGTGGAGCCACGGCTTCACCCGGCGCCGCCTGCTGGCCGGCGGTCTCGGGGTGGGCGTCGCCGCGATGGCCAGCCAGCTCGTGACCACCCGGATCTCCTGGGCCGCCCCGAATGCGAGCCCCACCGGCACCTTGATCGTGGTGTTCCTCCGGGGCGGCATGGATGGTCTGTCGGTGCTGGTGCCCGCCGACGACCCGAACCTGCTGAAGGCGCGGCCAGGCATCGCAGTACGGGCCGGGTCGCTGATCAACCTGCAGCGCGGATTCGGACTGCACCCTTCGCTGGCGGCGTTGCAGCCGCTCATCAGCGCGGGCCGGTTCGCGGCCGTTCCCGCGGTCTCCACCCCGGACCTGACCCGCAGCCACTTCCAGGCCCAGGACTGCCTGGAGCGCGGCGGTGCGGCCGGCTCGACGGTGCAGTCCGGCTGGCTCGACCGCGTCCTCCAGCAACTAGGACCCGGTACTACGTTCCGCGCGCTGGGCATCGGCGCCCGAATGAGCCGTTCGCTGCTGGGCTCGTCGAACCCCATCGTGCTCACCTCGCTGAAGGACTTCGGCGTCAAGGGCATCGACGGGGTAGCACCGCAGACGCTGGCGGCGTTGACCACCCTCTACACCGGGATCGACCACCCGCTGGGCGTGCAGGGTCTCGACGCGCTCCGGGCCTCGGCGAAGGCCCAGGCCTATGGCAAGCAGGAGCAGAAGCCGGCCAAGGAGCGTGGCTACCCGGACGGCGACTTCGGCAACTCCCTGGCGACGCTGGCCCAGCTGATCAAGGCCAAGGCGGGCGTGCGGGTGGCGACGATCGACGTCGGTGGCTGGGACATGCACACGGACATCGGCACGGTCGAGGGCGGCGACATGACGAACTCGCTGAAGTCCGTCGGCGCGGCGCTGGCCGCCTTCGCCGCGGAGCTCGGGCCGGACCTCGACAAGACCACCGTGGTCACGATGAGCGAGTTCGGCCGGCGGGTCGAGCAGAACGCCAACAGCGGCGCGGACCATGGCCACGGCGGCGTGACGATGATCCTCGGTGGTGGCGTCAAGGGCGGCGTGCACGGCCGCTGGGAAGGTCTCGCCCCGTCCGTTCTCGACCAGGGCGACGTCCCCGGTACCAACGACTACCGCGACGTCCTCTCCGAAGTGGTGATGGGCCGCCTCGGTCTCTCCGCCGCGCAGGCCACGAAGGTCTTCCCCGACTGGAAGGCCACCCCACTCGGGGTCATGAGTTAGGGAGTCGCTCGGCCGGCCAGGAACGCGAGGGCTGCTGTGGCGTCGCCCTCGATGGTGAGGGTGCTCGCCGGGAGGCGTTTCCAGAGGCAGAGATCCAGGTCGGATGCCGTGCCGGAGATGACGGCGACTCCGGTTGCCTTGGTCCGGTCGATCGCAGGCGGCTCGCCGGGCTCTGACGGGGTGAGCGTCCACTCGTGGCCGGTGTCGACAGCCCGTACGCCGAGTTGCGTCTCCGCGGCTGGAGCGGCTCCCCTGGCCAGCATCCGTGGCAGGAACACCCCGAACACCTCGTCGACGCCATCCGCCGCCACGGCCGGAGGTATTACCGCTACTCCCCCGCCGGCCTGGATCGCGTCGGCCAGGTGAACCGTGGTCTCATGCAGCCGCCGGCGGCTCCAGAATCCCGCCCGCTGGTCCACCGGGGCGAAGTTCCAGCAGGGCTCGTCCGGGTCCACCGCGCGGATCGCAGCAGCCAGGGCGGCCGAGGTCCCGGCGTACTGGTCGGACCACGAGGTGGTTCGCAGTACGGCCGGAACGGACTGGCGTTTGCCGCTCAGCAGGATCGAGGCTGCCCAGCGCTCGCCGCTGACCATGTGCGCGGCGAGGTCGGCGACGGTCCACCCGGGACAGGAGGGCACGGTCGCGGCCGGGTCGAGGTCCGCGAAGGCGGCCGCCAGCTCGGCGGCGGTCCGCTCGAACTCCGCCAGGAAGTCCGCGACCCCGGGCCGGCCCGACGGATCGGGTCGGCCTGGGGCCGGGGATGAGGTCGGGTCAGGCAAGGAACCTGACTTCGACGATCAGGCCGTCCTGTGCGCGGTACAGGCCGATGGTCGGGGTCGGGCCCCGGTCGGAGTCGTGGACGATCGACCGCTCGACCACCCACTCGCCGACCAGCATCCGCTGCACCAGCTCGGTCTTGCACTGGCCTGCGTCGAACCGAGGCTGGTAGTACTCCCGGAGAGACCGGCGGCCGCGCATCACGGTGCCGTCCTCCAGCTGGAGCTGGGCCGTCGGCGAGTACATCGCCAGGAACGCCTCGAGATCGTGCGCCTCGTAGGCGGCGTGCTCGCGCCCCACCACCCGAGCCGCCGGCGAATCCGCCTGCTGCGGCACGGGAGCCGCCGCGGGAGCGGCTTGCGCAGGCGCGCTGGTCGTCGCGGTGGCCTCGGTCGGGGCGGCCTGGGCAGCTGCGGCTTCGGCGGTGGCCGGCTGGCTGGCGGGCTCAGCGGGCGTTGCCGGGGTCGCGGGTGCTGCCGGGGTGCGGGGCTTGGTGGTCTTGGCGGCTGGGGTCGGGGTGGCTGCCACCTTGGTGGCCGGCTGACGGGGCGGGGCCGGGATTGTGGTGGCGGGAATGGGGTCGGAGGTGGTCGTGACTGCGGGGATCGGCAGTTGGCCGGCGGGTTCTTCGCCGAGGTGCGCGATCGCCCAGTCCAGTGCCTTGGTCACCGCGGCGCGGGACTCTTCGGTGTGGTCGAGCATGTCGAAGCCGTGTTGCCCTTTCGGTACGTCGATGATGTCCAGCGCGGCGCCACCGGCGGAGACGAACTCCGCCACCGGCCCGGCGAGTGCTTCTCGCTCGCGGCCGACCCTCGTCAGCAGCACCGGCAGGTCCTTGTGTTTGCCGATCACTTCGGCGGCGGAAACCAGTTCGTCGACACCGGGCGGGGTGGCGACGCAGGGATAGGTCAGGGCGATCCAGCGCAGCCAGTCGGGCCGGCTGTCCAGCCACTCCCCGGCCAGCAGCCCGGAGCCGGAGAAGAACCACAGCCCGACCTTGCCCTGGTCTACCTGCGGGTCGGCCCGCAGGATGCCGACGGCAGCCTCCACGTCGTCCGCTGCGGCGGTCAGCTGGTCATACCCACGGATCAGGCTGTGGTCGACCGTGACGGCCACCAGGCCGCGCTGAGCGATGGCTTTGGCGTAGCCCTGGTAGACCGGCCAGTCGCGAGGCTGCACCTCGAGATCGGCAGGCCCGGGACCTCCGTGGACGAGCAGGATCGCTCCCGTCCGGGCAGTGCTCGCGGGCCGGTAGAAGTCGAGGTCGCCGACTCGCTCGATCCGCAGGTCCGCGGCTCCTTCGACCGTCAGGACGAAAGGCTGCAGATACCCCGGGAGATCCTTCATGAGCGCCATCTTCGCGCATCCGGCCGACACTTCCACGCCCGCCCCGCGCGTCGCCCGGGAACCGTCCGCGCACCCCCGGCGTGTCGCCCGCCGCCGCGATCCCGAACTCCCAGCCAGACCGTCCGATCGCCGCTCCGGGGACCAGTTGCCCTCGGCAACCGCGCCTCGCGCCGTACCCGTCTGCAGGCCTGGCTCGAGCTCCGGGTCAGGACCCGCGGAGGTGGCTGACGGAGCGAGTGACGAGTTCCTTCAGGACGTCGCGATCGATGTCATCCAGGCGTTTGAGGTAGAGGCAGGACTTGCCGGTGGTGTGCTTGCCGAGCCGGCCCAGCAGTTCGTCGTACCCGTCGAAGCCCTCGGTGAGGTAGAGGGTGGTCGACGCCTTGCGCGGCGCGAAGCCGATCTCGAACCAGTCGAGCTCGCGGCCGCTCTCGTAGACCAGGTGCCGCTGGCCGTAGCCGACGATCGACGGCCCCCACAGCGCCGCCGGCAGGCCGGTCACCTCGGTCAGCAGCGCGTCCACCTCCCGGGCATCGGACTGCCGTGGCTCCGGCACGCTCGCCAGGAAGTCCTCGACGCTGTTGCCGGTCCGGGTGGTCTTGTTCTCGGCCATGACTCATCGTGCCCCAGAACGCCGCGAGGGCGGCACCCCCTGGTGGGAGTGCCGCCCTCGGCGGTTTGCTCGTACTGCGAATCAGTTCTGGTAGGAACCGAGGTCGAAGTCGTCGAGCGGGACCGACTGACCCGCGGACGGGCCGAAGTCGTAGTCGTACGACTCGTAGCCGACCATCGAGTACATCGCGGCCTTCGCCTCCTCGGTGGGCTCCACCCGGATGTTGCGGTAACGGTCCATGCCGGTACCCGCCGGGATCAGCTTTCCGATGATGACGTTCTCCTTCAGACCGACCAGCGAGTCGGACTTGCCGTGGATCGCGGCCTCGGTGAGGACGCGGGTCGTCTCCTGGAAGGAGGCGGCCGACAGCCACGACTCGGTCGCCAGCGACGCCTTGGTGATACCCATCAGCACCGGACGTCCGGACGCCGGCGTACCGCCCTCGGCAACCACCCGACGGTTCTCCGCCTCGAACATCAGGCGGTCCGCCAGCTCGCCCGGCAGCAGGTTCGCCTCGCCGGACTCGATCACCGTGACCCGGCGCAGCATCTGCCGGACGATGATCTCGATGTGCTTGTCGTGGATGGCCACACCCTGCGACCGGTACACCTCCTGGACCTCGTCCACCAGGTGCTCCTGCGCCTTGCGGACACCCAGGATCCGCAGAACCTCCTGCGGGTCCGGCGTACCCTGCGTCAGCTGCTGACCGACCTCGACCTGCTGACCTTCCTCGACAAGCAGACGGGTCCGCTTCGACACCGGGTAGGCGACCTCCTCGGAACCGTCGTCCGGGGTGAGCACCAGCTTCCGGGTCTTGTCGGTGTCCTCGATCGAGATCCGGCCGGCCGCCTCCGAGATCGGCGCCTTGCCCTTGGGCTGGCGGGCCTCGAAGAGCTCGACCACACGCGGCAGACCGTGGGTGATGTCATCACCCGCGACACCACCGGTGTGGAAGGTCCGCATCGTCAGCTGCGTACCCGGCTCACCGATGGACTGCGCCGCGATGATGCCGACGGCCTCGCCGATGTCGACCGGCTTGCCGGTCGCCAGCGAACGGCCGTAGCACTTCGCACACGTACCGGTCTTGGCGTCACAGGTCAGCACGGAGCGGACCTTGACCTCCTCGATCCCGGCGGCCACCAGGGCGGCGATGGACACGTCGCCCAGGTCGCTGCCCGCGGTCAGCACCACGTTGCCCTTGGCGTCCGACACGTCGGTCGCCAGGGTGCGCGCGTAGGCGCTGGTCTCCACGTTCTCCGCGTGCACGACCTTGCCGTCCGGACCCGGCTCGCCGATCTTCTTCGGCAGGCCGCGCTCGGTGCCGCAGTCCTCCTCGCGGATGATGACGTCCTGCGAGACGTCCACCAGACGACGGGTCAGGTACCCCGAGTCGGCGGTCCGCAGCGCGGTGTCGGCAAGACCCTTACGAGCACCGTGGGTGGCGATGAAGTACTCGACCACCGACAGGCCCTCGCGGAAGTTGGACTTGATCGGCCGGGCGATGATCTCGCCCTTCGGGTTGGCCACCAGACCACGCATACCGGCGATCTGCCGGATCTGCATCATGTTGCCTCGCGCACCCGAGTGGACCATCATCCAGATCGGGTTGGCCTTGGCGAAGTTCTCCTCCATGGCCTTGCCGACCTCGGCGTTCGCGCCGGTCCAGATCTCGATCAGCTCCTGGCGCCGCTCGGACGAGGTGATCAGACCCCGCTCGAACTGCTTCTGGACCTTCTCGGCCTGCGACTCGTAGCGAGCCATGATCTCCGGCTTGCTCGGCGGCGTGCTGAAGTCGTCGATCGACACCGTGACACCCGAGCGGGTGGCCCAGCGGAAACCGAGGTCCTTCAGCGCGTCCAGGCAGTTCGCCACCTGGACCTTGGAGTAGCGCTCGGCCAGGTCGTTGACGATCGAGCCCAGCTGCTTCTTGCCGACCTCGGTGTCCACGAAGGTGTAGTCCGCCGGCAGCGCCTCGTTGAACAGGGCGCGACCCAGCGTCGTCTCCAGCGAGAACTCGCCCTCGGCCAGCTCCAGCGCGCCCTTCGGCGTACCGGCCTCGTTCAGGCGCAGCGTGATCTTCGCCTGCAGCGAGAGCTCGCCACGGTCGAAGGCCATCAGCGCCTCGGCCACCGAGCTGAACGCGCGACCCTCACCGAGGGCGCCTTCCTTCAGCATGGTCAGGAAGTAGATGCCGATGATCATGTCCTGGGTCGGCATCGTGACCGGACGGCCGTCAGCAGGCTTCAGGATGTTGTTCGTCGACAGCATCAGGATCCGCGCCTCGGCCTGGGCCTCGGCCGACAGCGGCAGGTGCACCGCCATCTGGTCACCGTCGAAGTCCGCGTTGAACGCGGAGCAGACGAGCGGGTGGATCTGGATCGCCTTGCCCTCGATCAGCTGCGGCTCGAACGCCTGGATACCCAGCCGGTGCAGGGTAGGCGCGCGGTTCAGCAGCACGGGGTGCTCGGTGATGACCTCTTCCAGCACGTCCCAGACCTGGGCGCGCTGACGCTCGACCATCCGCTTGGCGGACTTGATGTTCTGCGCGTGGTTGAGGTCGACCAGCCGCTTCATCACGAACGGCTTGAACAGCTCCAGCGCCATCGCCTTCGGCAGACCGCACTGGTGCAGCTTCAGCTGCGGGCCGACCACGATGACCGAACGGCCGGAGTAGTCGACGCGCTTGCCGAGCAGGTTCTGACGGAACCGGCCCTGCTTGCCCTTGAGCATGTCGGACAGCGACTTCAGCGGCCGGTTGCCCGGGCCGGTGACCGGACGGCCACGACGGCCGTTGTCGAACAGCGCGTCGACAGCCTCCTGCAGCATCCGCTTCTCGTTGTTGACGATGATCTCCGGCGCACCCAGGTCGAGCAGGCGCTTGAGCCGGTTGTTCCGGTTGATCACCCGGCGGTACAGGTCGTTCAGGTCGGAGGTGGCGAACCGGCCACCGTCGAGCTGGACCATCGGCCGCAGGTCCGGCGGGATCACCGGGACGCAGTCGAGCACCATGCCCATCGGGCTGTTGTTGGTGGCCAGGAACGCGGTGACGACCTTGAGCCGCTTCAGGGCACGGGTCTTGCGCTGGCCCTTACCGGTCTTGATGGTCTCCCGCAGGCTGTCCGCCTCGGCCTTGAGGTCGAAGGTCTCCAGGCGCCGCTGGATCGCGGCGGCACCCATCGCGCCCTCGAAGTACTTGCCGAACCGCTCCTTCATGGCGCGGTACAGGATCTCGTCGCCCTCCAGGTCCTGGACCTTGAGGTTCTTGAACCGGCTCCAGACCTCGTCGAGGCGGTCGATCTCGCGCTGCGCACGATCGCGCAGCTGCTTGACCTCACGCTCGGCGCCTTCCTTCACCTTGCGGCGGACGTCGGCCTTGGCGCCCTCGGCCTCGAGCTGGGCGAGGTCCTCCTCGAGCTTCTTCATCCGCGTCTCGATGTCGTTGTCGCGCCGGCCCTCGAGCTGCTTGCGCTCGACGTCGGTCCGGCCCTCCAGCGACGAGAGGTCGCGGTGCCGCGCCTCGTCGTCGACGTCGGTGATCATGTACGCCGCGAAGTAGATGACCTTCTCGAGGTCCTTCGGGGCGAGGTCGAGCAGGTAGCCGAGTCGCGACGGGACACCCTTGAAGTACCAGATGTGGGTGACCGGCGCGGCCAGCTCGATGTGGCCCATCCGCTCACGGCGCACCTTGGAGCGGGTGACCTCGACGCCACACCGCTCGCAGATGATGCCCTTGAAGCGAACGCGCTTGTACTTACCGCAGTAGCACTCCCAGTCCCGGGTGGGACCGAAGATCTTCTCGCAGAACAGTCCGTCACGCTCGGGCTTGAGCGTCCGGTAGTTGATCGTCTCGGGCTTCTTGACCTCGCCGTGCGACCACTGGCGGATCTCATCCGCGGTCGCCAGGCCGATCCGAAGCTCGTCGAAGAAGTTCACGTCGAGCACGATGTGTTATCTCCCGATTGTAAAGATGGTCTGAGTGAGTTGGTTGTTGATCTCAAGCGGCAACCCGCTCAGACCTCCTCGACGCTGTTCGGCTCACGCCGGGACAGGTCGATGCCCAGTTCCTCCGCAGCGCGGAAGACGTCCTCTTCGCTGTCGCGCATCTCGACCCGGCTTCCGTCGGACGAGAGCACCTCGACATTGAGACACAGGGACTGCATTTCCTTGACCAGAACCTTGAAGGACTCCGGGATACCCGGCTCCGGGATGTTCTCGCCCTTGACGATCGCTTCGTACACCTTGACGCGACCGACGACGTCGTCGGACTTGATGGTGAGCAACTCCTGCAGCGCGAAGGCGGCACCGTAGGCCTCCAGGGCCCACACCTCCATCTCGCCGAACCGCTGACCACCGAACTGCGCCTTACCACCCAGCGGCTGCTGCGTGATCATCGAGTACGGACCGGTCGAGCGGGCGTGGATCTTGTCGTCCACCAGGTGGTGCAGCTTCAGCATGTACATGTAGCCGACGCCGACCGGCTGCGGGAAAGGCTCACCCGAGCGGCCGTCGAACAGCCGGGCCTTGCCGGTGCTGTCGACCATCCGGTCGCCGTCGCGGTTCGGCAGCGTGGAGCCGAGCAGGCCGGTGACCTCCTCCTCCTTGGCGCCGTCGAAGACCGGGGTGGCGACGTTCGTGAACGGAGCGGCTTCGCCGGCACCGATCTTGATCAGCCGCTGGGCCCACTCCTCCTTGCTGTCCGGGTCGACCTTCCAGCCGCGGCTGGCAACCCAGCCGAGGTGGGTCTCGAGCACCTGACCGACGTTCATCCGGCCGGGCACGCCCAGCGGGTTCAGGATGATGTCGACCTGGGTGCCGTCCTCCATGAACGGCATGTCCTCGACCGGCAGGATCTTCGAGATGACGCCCTTGTTGCCGTGGCGTCCGGCGAGCTTGTCACCGACGGAGATCTTGCGCTTCTGCGCGACGTACACGCGGACCAGCTGGTTCACGCCCGGCGGCAGCTCGTCGCCGTTGTCGCGGTCGAAGACGCGGACCCCGATGACGGTTCCGTTCTCACCGTGCGGCACCTTCAGCGAGGTGTCGCGCACCTCACGGGCCTTCTCACCGAAGATCGCGCGCAGCAGCCGCTCCTCCGGGGTCAGCTCGGTCTCACCCTTGGGCGTGACCTTGCCGACCAGGATGTCACCGGTGGTGACCTCGGCGCCGATCCGGATGATGCCCCGCTCGTCCAGGTCCGCCAGCATCTCGTCGGAGACGTTGGGGATGTCGCGGGTGATCTCCTCCGGGCCCAGCTTGGTGTCGCGGGCGTCGACCTCGTGCTCCTCGATGTGGATCGAGGTCAGCAGGTCCTGCTGCACGACGCGCTGGCTGAGGATGATCGCGTCCTCGTAGTTGTGACCCTCCCACGGCATGAACGCCACGAGCAGGTTCCGGCCGAGGGCCATCTCGCCCTCGTCGGTGCACGGACCGTCGGCCAGCGGCGAGCCGATCTCGACCCGCTGCCCCGCGTCGACCAGCGGACGCTGGTTGATGCAGGTGCCCTGGTTCGAGCGGCGGAACTTCGCCAGCCGGTAGGTCTGGTACGTGCCGTCGTCGGCGGCGACCTCGATCAGGTCGGCCGAGACCTCCTTGATCACACCAGCCTTCTCCGACACCAGCACATCACCGGCGTCGACCGCACCGCGGAACTCCATGCCGGTACCGACCAGGGGGGCGTCCGCGGTGATCAGCGGAACGGCCTGGCGCTGCATGTTGGAGCCCATCAGGGCGCGGTTGGCGTCGTCGTGCTCGAGGAACGGGATCATCGCCGTCGCGACCGACACCATCTGGCGCGGCGAGACGTCCATGTAGTCCACGTCGTCGACCAGCACGAGCTCGACCTCACCGTGGCGCCGGCGAACCAGCACCCGGTCCTCGGCGAACGAGTCGTCGTCGTTCAGCGCCGCGTTGGCCTGGGCGATGACGAACCGGTCCTCCTCGTCCGCGGTCAGGTAGTCGACCTGGTCGGTGACCCGGCCGTCGACGACCTTGCGGTACGGCGTCTCGACGAACCCGAAGGGGTTCACCCGGCCGTAGGTGGCCAGCGATCCGATCAGGCCGATGTTCGGGCCTTCCGGGGTCTCGATCGGGCACATCCGGCCGTAGTGGGACGGGTGCACGTCACGAACCTCGAAGCCGGCCCGCTCACGCGACAGACCACCCGGGCCAAGTGCCGACAGGCGGCGCTTGTGGGTCAGACCCGCGATCGGGTTGGTCTGGTCCATGAACTGGGACAGCTGGGAGGTGCCGAAGAACTCCTTCAGCGCCGCCACCACGGGACGGATGTTGATCAGGGTCTGCGGCGTGATCGCCTCGACGTCCTGGGTCGTCATCCGCTCGCGGACCACCCGCTCCATCCGGGCCAGGCCGGTACGGAGCTGGTTCTGGATCAGCTCGCCGACCGTGCGCAGACGGCGGTTGCCGAAGTGGTCGATGTCGTCCTCTTCGACGACGATCTCGCCCTGCGGCGCGTCCAGCTCGGTCTTGCCCTCGTGCAGCGCGACCAGGTACTTGATCGTCGCGACGATGTCGTTGATCGTCAGAACCGCGGTGTCGTGAGTCTCGTCACGGCCGAGCTTCTTGTTGATCTTGTAGCGGCCGACCTTGGCCAGGTCGTAGCGCTTGCCGTTGAAGTAGTAGTTGTCCAGCAGTGCCTGGGCAGCCTCGCGCGTCGGCGGTTCGCCCGGACGGAGCTTGCGGTAGATGTCGAGCAGCGCGTCGTCCTGCCCGGAAGTGTGGTCCTTCTCCAGGGTGAGGCGGATCGACTCGTACTCGCCGAACTCCTCGAGGATCTGCGCGTCGGTCCAGCCGAGCGCCTTGAGCAGCACGGTGACGTTCTGCTTGCGCTTGCGGTCCAGCCGCACGCCCACCATGTCGCGCTTGTCGACCTCGAACTCCAGCCACGCACCGCGCGACGGGATGATCTTGGCGGTGAAGATGTCCTTGTCCGACGTCTTGTCCGGCGTGCGCTCGAAGTACACACCGGGCGAGCGAACCAGCTGGGACACGACGACACGCTCGGTGCCGTTGATCACGAACGTGCCCTTGCGCGTCATCAACGGGAAGTCACCCATGAAGACGGTCTGGCTCTTGATCTCGCCGGTCTCGTTGTTCATGAACTCGGCGGTGACGAACAGCGGCGCCGAGTAGGTGACGTCACGCTCCTTGCACTCGTCGACCGTGTTCTTCGGGGGCTCGAACCGGTGGTCGCGGAACGACAGCGACATGGTGCCGCTGAAGTCCTCGATCGGGGAGATCTCTTCGAAGATCTCCTCCAGGCCGGACGGGGAGGACAGATCGGTCCGTCCCTCCGCCTCGGCGGCGGCCACTCGAGCCTGCCAGGTTTCGTTTCCGACCAGCCAGTCGAAACTGTCCACCTGCAGCGCAAGCAGATCCGGAACCTCGAGAGGCTCGGAAATCTTTGCGAAGGAGATGCGGCGGGAGCCGGAAACGTCGGTAATGCTGTCGGACTGGGGGTTGCGCGAGGCGACCAAGGGGCGTCCTTCCACGGGCTCGCAGAAATCACTTCGGTGCTGGGAGCGCACGCCGAACCGCCCTAGTCAAGTTTTGAGCCGAACCAGGGTGGGGTTAAAGGCAGCGCAAAGCAATAGGCTACCCGATCAGGGCAAGCCTGTCCAATGGGGTCCGACACTATGCCGTCGGACCACCCACTCCGTCAAGGATCGACCCGGGTTCTCCAACGGGTAGAGCACCCGCGAGCCGCCCGGTCCGTCCTGTCCGGAGTCACAAAGAGACTACAGTCCGGCGATCTCCTGGACCAGCCATTGATCCCCGTTTCGGACCATTGTGAATCTCGTCCGGTTCAGGTCGACCCGGGGCTTACCCTGTGTGATCGTGCTGGTGGTGGTCTGGTTCACGAAGATGATCAGCGTGACCCGGTCCGCGTCCCCGTCCCGGACGCCGACCTCCCGGACGTCGGCGCGGACGGTGGCCTTGGTCTTGGCGGCCAGTTCGCCGGCCACCTTGGCGGTGTCGTCGAACTTGGCCGCGAAGTCCGGTGTCATGGTCGCCCGGGCGGCCGCGAAACTCTTGTCCAGCGTGCGGTAGTCGTAGCTGAGCGCGGTCTCGGCCGCCTTCCGGCCCGCCGTCGCCGCCTGGCCGCGGGCGTCCTCGGCCTCCCGGCCCTTCAGCGCCTTGATCCCGAGAACGCCGCCGAGCGCCAGGATCAGCACGACCAGAACGGCGAGGACCGCCGACAGGATCAGCGTGACCCGCCCGCCCGGAGCGGGGTCCTTTCGAACAGTCTCGGAAGCCTTTACTTCCTCCGTTTGCTCACTCTCAGTAATTTCGGGAGCCTCCGGGGAAGGCTTCGAAACCACCTCGGGAGCGTCTGGTGTGGCCTGAGTCACCTCGGTGGTCTCGGTCCGGCGGTCGGTGCCGCGCCGCTGACCGGCGATCCGGCGGGCCATCAGCCGACCACCTGGAAGTCCGCGGTCAGCCAGCGGTCCTTCTCCCGGACCATGTCCAGCTTGATCCGGTAGCGCCGCTCGACGCCGTCCTTGCTGGCGGTGTTCGTCACCACGGCGTTCACGATCACCAGCACCTGGGCCGAGTCCTTGTCGTTCGAGACCACCGCGGCCTCCTTCACGTCACCCTTGGAGGTCGCCTGGTTGGTCAGCACCTCGGCCTTGACCGAGTTCGAGCCGGCCGCGAACTCCTCCTTGAACTGCCCGGTGGCGTCGTCGAGCACCCGCTTCGAGTCCGCGTCCCAGGTCTTGTAGTCATAGGTGGTGAAGTCGAGGGCCAACTGGCGGGCCGCCTGCATCGCCGCCGCGCGGTCCTCGTCGCTGGTGGTCTGGCGGCGGATCGCGAAGATCGCCAGCATCGCGCCGACGAGCGCGATCAGCAGCAGCACGCTGAGTGCCCAGACCGCAACCAAGCGCTTACGGCCGGAGCCGGGGTCGTGGTTGTCGCCGTCGCCTGCGGTCTTGCCGGGCAGAAGGGTGGATGTAGTAGTCACTTGCCGCTCACCGGTCCGAGAATCAGGGCTTTCCAGGAGTCCTTGCCGAGCAGTTCCTCCTGGCCGCCGGTCGAGCCGAGCACCAGCTCGGGCATGCCGCCGGTGCCTCCGGCGGCTCCCGTGGCGGGGTCGTACCCGACGCCGTAGCCGATCCTGTTCGCGTCCGAACGGGACGACGGGGTCGGCTTGTTCTGCGAGCCGCGGACGTTCACGCCGGACCCGGGTGATGCAGTACAGCCGGCCTTGGTGTTGGCGGGCTTGTTCGTGGTGTCCTGCGGGACCCGCCTGTCGGTGCCGTTGTAGCCGGCCCGGCAGGCAGGCGGGCTGAAGCCGAGCACCAGGCCGAAGTGCGCGTCGTAGTGCCCGGTCCCCGGGTCCTTCGCCGGTACGACGTAACCGCCCATCGCGACCGCCGGGTACACCACCAGCAGCTGCTCGACGGCGTCCAGGCGTACCGCGGTCATCTCGTTCACCGTGAGGAGGTTACCGAGCAGCACCGCGATGTCCGCCCGGTTCTCCTGGATCAGGGCGGTCACCTGCTGCGAGGCGGCCGAACCGTTGTCGATCACGGAGCGCAGGTTCGCGTCCGAGCTGACCAGGGTGTCGGACAGCAGCGCGAGGTTCTTCGCCCAGGTCTTGATCGCGTCGCCGCTGGCCACCTGGGTGGCGAGCACGGTGTTGCCGTCGTTGATCAGCTTGATCGTCTGCAGGATGTTCGCGTCCGCGTCGTTGATCAGCAGCCCGGAGCTGTCGATGATCTTCTGCAGGTCGCTGCCCTTGCCGCGCAGCGCGTCGCCGAGCTCCTTGACGGTGGTCTTCAGGCTGTTCTTGTCGACCGAGTTCACCAGCTGGTCGAGATTCAGCAGCAGCTCGGTGGTGTCGATCGGGATCGCGGTGTCCTGCCGGGCGATCTTGGACCGGTCCTGCAGGTACGGGCCGTTGTCGCGGCGCGGCTGCAGGTCGACGTACTGCTCGCCGATCGCGGAGCGGTTCGCGACCACCGCGACCAGGTCGTTCGGGATCTTCACCCGCTTGTCGATGTCCAGGTCGACCTCGACGCCGTCCGAGAGCAGCTCGAGCTTGCCGACCCGGCCGACCGGCTGGCCGCGGTACGTCACCTCGGCACCGCTGAAGATGCCGCCGGACTCGGCGAAGCTGGCGCTCACCGTGTAGTCGTCGTCGAAGAGCAACTGGTCGACCTGCGCGTATTTGCCGCCGACGTACGCGACGCCGACGACGGTGATCAGCAGGAACACCATCAGCTGGATCCGGACCGTCTTGCTGATCACTTGGCCACCCCCGGCATCAGGACCTTCGCCAGTTCCGGGTCGAACGCGGAGCGGTTCAGCTTCGGCGTACAGACCGGGAGGCCGAGCAGGGTGATGCAGGTCGTCGTGGCGCCGGTCGGCACCGGCAACGACGGCAACTTCGGCGGGTTGTGCAGCGGGAGGCTGACGTTGCCGGTCGGCAACGCGTTCGGCCCGACGTTCGGCAGCTTGAGCCCGACGATGCCTTCCAGCGCCTTCTTGGTGTTGACGTCGAGGGTGATGTCCAGGTTGGTGAAGTCACCCTTGACGGCCTTGGCCGCGGCATCCGGGAACGGGTAGGTGAGCAGCAGTTCCAGCGACTTCGGCAGGTTCTCCCCTGCCTCGGCCAGCTTGGTCAGCAGCGGGTACAAAGACTGCAGGTTGGCCACCAGGTCCTTCTGCGACGCGGTGATCACCCGGGTCGCGGTGTTGCCCAGTTTGGCCAGCGCCTGCAGCGTCTTGACCAGCGCGGCGCGCTGCTTGTCCAGGGTGGCGATCGACTTCGGCAGCGAGTCGATCGCGGTCGCCAGGGTCGCCTTCTGCGCGTTCAGCTTCTTCGCCAGCGCATCCACGGCGGTGATCGCGGTGACGATCTGCTGCTTGTTCTTGTCCAGGGTGCCGACGAAGGTGTTCAGCTGGGTCAGCACGCTGCGGATGGCCGGCTCGTTCCCGGTCAGCGCCTTGTTCAGCTCCTGGGTGATGATCTGCAGCTGGGCCACGCCGCCGCCGTTCAGCAGCAGCGAGAGCGCCGACAGCACTTCCTCGACCTCGACGTTGCTGGTGGTCCGCGACAGTGGGATCAGCTCGCCGTTCTCCAGCTTGCCGCGCGGCTTCTCGTCGCCGGTCGGCGGTGCCAGCGAGACGAACTTCTCGCCGAGCAGGCTGGTCTGCCGGATCGTCGCGCGGGAGTTGTCCGGCAGGTCGACGCTCTTCGGCAGCTTCAGCTTCACCTTGGCGACGTAGCCCTCGAGCCAGACCTTCTGGACCGTGCCGACGGTGACGTCATCCACCTTCACCGACGACTTCGGGACCAGGTCCAGCACGTCGGAGAACTCGACGGTGATCGAGTACGACGGGCCCTTGATCTTGGCGCCACCCGGCAACGGCAGGGAGTAGATGCTGAAGTCGCACCCGGTCAGCACCGTGCCCATCGCGACCACGCCGGCCACTACCGCGGTACGGCGCCTCATCGGGCACCTCCCGGGACCAGGCCGCCGAGGGTCTCGTCGACGTTGTCCGGGCTCGGCAGCTTCGGCTTCGGGGCGGGAGCCCACGGAGTGCCGGCCGGGCCGCCGGAGCCTGTGATGCCGCTGAGCAGCGGGAGCTTCGGCAGGGCGGCGAGGACCGGCTTGAGCGCGGAACAGGCGGACAGCGGCTGGTTGGCCTGCAGCAGCAGCGAGCAGATGAAGGTCGCCGGGTCGTCCAGCTGGGCCAGGTTGATCCGCTGGTCCAGCGTGCCGAACTGCGGGTTGTAAACGCGGGCCAGGTTCCCCAGGCCGAGTGGCGCGGTGTCGATGATCTCGGCCAGCGCGGCCTTCTCCTTGACCAGGATCTGGGAGACGTCGGTGGCACCGGAGATGGTCGTCTTCAGCAGCCCGCGGTTGTCCTTCACGAACGCAGCCACCTCACCGAGCGCGGTCGCCAGCGTGGACAGCGCCGCGGCGAGGTCCTTGCGCTCACCTGCCAGCGTGGTCGAGGTGGCGGCGAAGTTGGTGTTGAACTGCTTCACCAGGGTGTCGTTCGCGGCCAGCGCGGACACGAACGTCTGCAACTGCCGGATCGTGGCGAACAGGTTCTTGGAGTTGCCCGCCAGCGTCTGGGTCAGCGTCGACACGTCGGTGATGGTCTGGTTCAGCTTCTTGCCCTGGCCGTTCAGGTTCGCCGCGGAGACGTCCAGCAGCCGCGACAGGGCGCCCTGGTCGTTCGCTCCCTTCGGGCCGAGCGCGACGGACAGGTCGTTCAGGCTCTGGTAGATCTGGTCGAGCTCCAGCGGTACGGCGGTCCGGTCCAGCGGGATCTCCGCGCCGTCGGCCATCACGTCGCCCTTGGAGTAGGCCGGGGTGAGCTGGATGTAGCGGTCGGCAACGATCGACGGCGAGGCAATCACCGCCTTCGCGTTGGCCGGCACCTTGTGCTTGGCCTCCCACCAGAACTTCACCCGGACAGCGCGACCGGCCGGGGTGACGCTCTCGATCTCGCCGACCTTGATCCCGAGGATCCGGACGTCCGAGCCGGGGTAGACGCTCACCGCGCGCGGGAAGTACGCCGTCGCGGAGACGCGCTCGGGGTGCGGCCAGAGCGAGATCGCGCTGACGGCGAGCACCACCAGGACGACGCCGATCGCAACCAACCGTGAGAAGGAGGCCATCTTGACACCTTCCCCACCCCACCGCCCCGGTCGCCTCATCGGCCACCTCCCAGGATCGGCGGCAACCCGGGCGGGAAGACGGCGGGCAGCGGGATCTCCGGGACTGGGACCAGGTTCTGCACGTAGGTGTCGAACCATGGGCCGGTGCCGAGGGTGTTGGTGAAGACCCGGGCGTACGGCGCCAGGCCGCGGATGCTGGCATCGAGGGCGTTCTGGTTCTTCAGCAGGGTGGCCAGGACGGCGTTCACCTTCTGCAGCGTGGGCGCCAGGTCCTTGCGGTTCTCCCGGACCAGCGCGGTGATCTGCGCGGACAGCTTCTGCGTCGACACCAGCAACTGGTGGATCAGCGCCCGCCGCGCCTGCACCGCCTGGAACACGGTGTTGCCGTCCTTCATCAGCTTGATCAGCTCCTGGTTCCGGTCGGCCAGGATCTTGGTGACCACGTCCGAGTGCTGCAGGAGCTTCTTCAGCTCGTCGTCGCGCTTGGCAACGTTCCGGGACAGCCGGGACAGCCCGGTCAGCGAGGCCTGCACCTCTTCGGGGGTGTTCTTGAAGGTCGCCGACAACGTGTCCAGGGCCTTCGCCAGCTGGACGGTGTCGATCCGCTCGGTCGTGTTGGCCAGATCGGTGAACGCGTCGACCACGTCGTACGCCGAGACGGTCCGGTCCAGCGGGATCTCCGAGCCCTCCTTGAGCTCGCCGTCACCGGCCGGGTTCAGCTTCAGGTACTTCTGCCCGAGCAGCGTCTTGATCTTCATCTCGGCGCCGGTCCTGTCGCCCAGCTTGACCCCGCGATCGACGACGAAGTCGACCCGGACGTGCGTACCTTCGAGATCGACCTTGCGGACCTGACCGACGCGAACTCCGGCGACCCGGATCTCGTCGTTCGGCTTCAGTCCGCCGGCCTCGGAGAACTGCGCGGAGTACTTCGTGCCGCCGCCGATCAACGGCAGGTCCTGCGCCTTGAACGCGGCCAGCATGACCAGCCCGATCACGGTCAGCCCGACCACCCCGATGGTGACCTGGTTCTGCTCCCTGAAGGGTTTCACTTGGCGCACCTCGCCGAGTTGTTGTCGTAGCTGACCGGGATGCGGGTGCCGATCGGCAGGGTGACGTTGCCGTCGAAGCCGCACAGGTAGAAGTTGAACCAGGAGCCGTACGAGGCGGTCCGGGTCATCGTCTCGAGCTTGCCGGGCATGTTCTGCAGCGTCTTGACCCAGATGCCCTGGGTGTCGTCGAGCGTGGTGGACACCTGGCGCAGCCGGTCCAGGTCCGCCTTCAGCGGCACCCGGGTCTGCTGCAGCAGGCCGGCCGTCTTGGTGTTCAGCGAGTTGATCGAGCCGAGCGAGCCGAGGATCGGGTTGATGTCCTGGCTCAGCCCGGTGATGAACTTCTGCAGGTTCACCAGCAGCGCGGAGAAGTTCTGCTGCCGCTGCGAGACGATCTGCAGCGTAGAGGTCAGGTTGGTGATCAGGTCGCCGATCACCTGGTCCGCGTCGGCCAGGGTGGTGGTCAGCGACGCGGTCCGCGCGAGCAGGCTCTCGATCGTGCCGCCCTCACCCTGCAGCACCTTGATCACCTCGAACGCGAACTGGTTCACGTCCTTCGGGGTCAACGCGGTGAAGAGCGGCTTGAACCCGTTGAAGAGCACCGACAGGTCGAGAGCGGGCGCAGTACGGTCCTTGTCGATGAGGCCTCCTCCCTTCATCCGGGTGCCGCCGCCGACGCCCTCAGTGAGCGCGATGTAGCGGTTGCCGACGAGGTTCCGGTAGCGCATCGTCGCGTGGGTCGAGGTGTCGACGACCTGGTCGGAGTCGACGCTGAAGGTGACCATCGCCAACGTGTCCTGGTAGATGGCGATCTTGTCGACCTGGCCCACGCGAACGCCGGCGATCCGGATGTCGTCGCCCTTGTTCAGCCCGACCACGTCGGTGAACACGGCCCGGTACTTCGTGGTCGCGTTGAAGCTGATGTTGCCGATGGTGACGGCCAGCAGCGCGGTCGCGATGGTGGTGACCACCACGAAGATCGCCAGCCGCACGGTGTCGATCGAGGTCTTCTTGTCCAGCAGGGTCACCTTAGGTTCACCTGGCCTCCGCGGACGAGCGGGCCGATCATCAGGGTGGTCAGGTCCGGTACGTCGGTCGCCGGGATGCCCATCGCGGGGCCGGCGAAGGAGTCGATCACCTTCTGCTCCGCGGGCGTGCCCGCGCCGCCGGTGTCCAGCGCGAACCCTGGCATCGCCCGGTTCAGCTGCAGGTTCAGCGGGAAGCGGCTCTCCTTGTTGTGGTCGCCGATCACGCCGTCGTCACCGGTGAGGTACGGCGCGGGGTTCTGCTGCGTGTAGGGACCCGGCTTCGCGCCCGGGTGGCTGTAGTTCCTGCCGACGCAGGTGGGCCCGCGCTTGTCCCGGTACGCCGGCAGCTCGTTCGGCTGGTACGGCGTGGGCTGGTTCGTGATCAGCTCGAGGTTGATGTGCAGGGCGCCGTCGCGGAACGTGTCGTTCAGGATCGGCGCGGTGTCCGTCATCACCTTGAGGAAGCAGGGGAACTCCGGGGAGTACCGCTCCAGCAGGTCCAGGATCGGCCGGCTCACCTCGCCGAGCCGGATCACCCGGTCCTCGTTCTGCTTCAGGAAGGTGTCACCGGTGGTCGACAGCGTCTGCACGTCGGTGAAGAACTTCTGCAGCTGCTGCTCCTTCTCCACCACGGTGTTGCCGGTGATGGTCAGGTTGCGCAGGGCCCGGACCAGGTCCGGCGTCACGTCGCCGTAGAGCTGGGACACCTGGGTCAGTTTGGTCAGCGCGGCGATCAGGTTCGGCACGCTGGGGTTGAGCTTCTTCAGGTAGCCGTCCAGCTGAGTGAGGGTCTCGGCGATCTCGGAGCCGCGTCCCTCCAGCGCCGTGGCCAGCGTGTTCAGGGTGGCGTTCAGGTCCGCCGGGTCGACCGCCTGCAGCAGTGGGAGCGCGTCGTTCAGCACCTTCTCGATCTCGATGCCGACCGCCGTCTTGTCCCGCGAGATCACGTCGCCGGCCCGGATCGACCGGCCTTGCCCGCCCTGCGGCGGCACGAGGGCGACGTACTTCTCGCCGAACAGCGTCTTCGGCAGGATCCGCGCGCTGACCTGGCTGGAGATCTCCCTGACCTGGTCCGGCTTCAGCGCCAGCTCCACGGTGGCGGTGTCGCCGTCGGTGGCGACGCTGCGCACCTCGCCGACGATGATGCCGCGCAGCTTCACGTCCGCGTGCCGGTTCAGCTGGAGGCCGATGTGGCTGGTCTGCAGCTTCACGTCGACCGTGTCGGTGAAGATCTTCGCGTAGAAGGCGTAGGTGAGCCAGAGCAGGAAGCAGAGCAACCCGATGAAGGCCGTGCCGAGTACTCGTCTGGTCATCGCGCTACCCCGCCAGCCTGACCGTGGTCGTGGTACCCCAGATGGCCATCGAGAGCAGCAGGTCGACGACGTTGATGACGACGATGGAAGTCCGTACTGCGCGGCCGACGGCGACGCCGACTCCGGCGGGACCGCCGGTCGCGTGATAGCCGTGGTAGCAGTGCACCAGGATCACCAGAACCGCGAAGACGAGCACCTTGCCGAACGACCAGAGCACGTCCCCTGGTGGTAGGAACAAGTGGAAGTAATGGTCGTAGGTCCCGGTGCTCTGCCCGTAGAACGTGGTCACCGTCAGCCGGGTGGCGAAGTACGAGGCGAGCAGGCCGACGACGTACAGCGGGACGACGGCGATCAGGCCGGCGATGATCCGGGTGGTGACCAGGAACGGCAGCGACGGGATCGCCATCACCTCGAGCGCGTCGATCTCCTCGCTGATCCGCATCGCACCGAGCTGGGCGGTGAACCCGCAGCCGACGGTGGCGGCCAGCGCGATGCCGGCGATCAGCGGGCCGATCTCGCGGGTGTTGATGTAGGCGCTGACGAAGCCGGCGAAGGCGGAGGTGCCGATCTGGTTGAGGGCCGAGTACCCCTGCAGGCCGACCTCGGTGCCGGTGAAGAAGGCCAGGAAGGTGATCACGCCGACGGTGCCGCCGATCACCGCGAGGGCGCCGGTGCCCAGCGTCACCTCGGCCAGCAGCCGCAGGATCTCCTTGCGGTAGCGGGTGATCGACTTGCCGGACCAGGCCAGCGCCTTGAGGTAGAAGGCGAGCTGCTCACCGAGCCGGTCGAGCGAGTGCAGCGGCTTCTTCACCAGGGTGTCGACGAGGGCTGACATGCTCAGGCCCCCTTCGGTGGGACGAGCTGGAAGTAGATCGCCGTCATCGAGAAGTTCGCGACGAACAGCAGCATGAAGGTGATCACGACGGACTGGTTCACCGCGTCGCCGACGCCCTTCGGACCGCCGCCGGCGTTGACGCCCTTGTAGGACGCGACCACCGCGGCGATGAAACCGAACACCAGCGCCTTCGCCTGGCCCTGCCACAGGTCCGGCAGGTGGGCGAGCGCGGTGAAGGAGGCTATATAACTACCGGGCGTGCCGTCCTGCAGGACCACGTTGAAGACGTAGCCGCCCATCACGCCGACCACGCTGACGAAGCCGTTCAGGAAGAAGGCGACCAGCATGGTGGCCAGCACCCGCGGTACGACGAGGCGCTGGATCGGGTCGATGCCGAGCACCATCATCGCGTCGAGCTCCTCGCGGATCTTGCGGGCGCCGAGATCCGCGCAGATCGCGGACCCCCCGGCGCCGGCGATCAGCAGCGCGGTCGCGATCGGGGACGCCTCCCGGACCACGGCCAGCACGGCAGCCGACCCCGTGAAGGCCTGCGCGCCGAACTGCTTGATCAGACCGCCGACCTGCAGCGCGATCACCGCGCCGAACGGGATCGCGACCAGGGCGGTCGGGATGATCGTCACGCTGGCGACGAACCAGGCCTGCTGCAGGAACTCGCGCAGCTGGAACGGCCGCCGGACGGAGGCCCGGGCGGTGTCGAGTGCGAAAGCGAAGAGAGATCCTGCGTGCTTCAGCGGGGCGGTCGCAGAAACAGTCACGTAGCCCCCACCACATCGGAGGCGAAGCTGCCCGGCGGAGGTGTCACGCCGTTCTCGGCACACCACTGTCCCGGCGGCCGCTGGGTCGGCCGGATCATCCCGCTGCTCGGCAACTGCTGCACCGGGATCGGCGGCAGCGGCGGCAGTTCCTGGTCGGCCTCACGGGCCAGTTCGTCGGCGTCCTTCTCCTCGGACATGCCGATCGGGCCGACCCGCTGCGCGTTCAGGAACTGGCGGACCACCGGCTCCTCGCTGGACAGCAGCATCTCGCGCGGTCCGAACATCGCCAGGTGCCGGTGGTACAGCAGGCCGATGTTGTCCGGCACCGTGCGGGCGGTGTTGATGTCGTGGGTGACGATCAGGCAGGTCGCCTGGGTCATCTCGTTCAGGTCGATGATCAGCTGGTTCAAGAACGCGGTCCGGACCGGGTCGAGACCCGAGTCGGGCTCGTCGAAGAGCAGGATCTCCGGCTCCAGCACCAGCGCGCGGGCCAGGCCGGCCCGCTTGCGCATCCCGCCGGAGATCTCGCCGGGCAGCTTCTTCTCCGCGCCGACCAGACCGACCATCTCCATCTTCTCCATTACGATGGAGCGGATCTCGGACTCGGACTTGCGGGTGTGCTCGCGCAGCGGGAAGGCGACATTGTCGTAGAGGTTCATCGAGCCGAACATCGCGCCGTCCTGGAACAGCACGCCGAACAGCTTGCGCACCTCGTAGAGCTTGCGTTCCGAACAGGTGGCGATGTCGACGCCCTCGATGTGCACGTGGCCCTTGTCAGGCTTGAGCAGGCCGATCAACGTCTTCAGGAATACGGACTTCCCGGTGCCGGAAGGGCCCAGCATCACGCAGATCTCACCGGCGGGCAGCGTCAGGGACACGTCGCCCCAGATCAGCTGACTTCCGAAGGACTTGGTCAGTCCCTCGACGCGGACTTCTACGCCCACCGGTCCTCCTCACGGGTTCGTTGTGCAGCCCTGACCGACGTGCTTTCGCCGGTTCAACGAGGGCGCGGTTGCCTAGGTTACGCACGAGTCACTTATTTCCGTAACCCCTGTGTGTCAAGTGTCGATGACCAATGAGTCACGCTCCGGTCACGCACCGCGGCTGCCCGAGATCCTAGAACGCCGGTCCTCCGCGGCGACGATGGACCTACCGCACCGGCTGCGTACTGGTATTGCTTGACTCTGTTGAGTGAAAGATCTCAAGGCCTTGCCCAAAGCCCATCTCCACCTGCATGTGGACGGCGCGATGCGCCCTTCCACGCTGGCGGAACTGGCCGCCCGGTACGGCGTACGGGCGCCGCTGCCGACCAGTTTCGGATCGTTCGACGCGTTCATGGCGACCATCTCCGCGGCGGCCGGCTGCCTGCGGACCGAGGCGGACGTCCGGCGGTTGATCACCGAGATCGTCGAGGATGCCGCTGACCAGGGCGTTCGCTGGATCGAGCCGTCGATGTGGCCGGGTCTGCTCGGTGGGCGGCTCGGCTCGGACGCGGACGGGTTGGACGTGGTCCTCGATGCCGGCCTGGCCGCGGGAACCGCCACCGGCGTGGGATTCGGGGTCGTGGTGGCTGCCAACCGCGGACTCGGGGCTGACGCTGCTGAGGAGGTCGCGCGGTTGGCTGTCAGTCGGGTCGGGCGCGGCGTCGTCGGGTTCGGGATCGACGGTGACGAGGCTGCCGCGGGGCCCGAGGCGTTTGTCGAGGCTGCTGGCGGAGCACCCCCTGCCCCAGTTGTTGGATGCGGGCGTGCGGTGCTCGGTCAACGCGGACGACCCGTTGCTGTTCGGCTCGGATCTCGTCGCGGAGTACGAGGTCTGCCGGACTGTGCTCGGGCTGTCGGACGAAGCGCTCGCCGACGTTGCCCGGACCTCCTTCGTCAGCTCGGCCGCACCCGGTCCGGTGATCGTGCGAGCACTGAGCGACATCGACGTCTGGCTGGGCTGACGCGGCGGTCGCTCAGCGCTGTCCGTGAGGCTTGCCGAGAGTTAGCGTCGGCGGCAGGACCCTCAGGGAGGGAGAGGACAGATGAGCATCGAACGTCGGACGTTCCTCAGGGGAAGCATGGCGGTCGCGGGCGGCCTCGTCGCCGCCGGGCCGTTCCAGGGATTCGTGGCCCAGCAGGCGGTGGCGGATCCGAAGGGCAAGGCGCCGTTCCGGGCGCTGCGGGCGATCCCGGACATGCGTGACGGCAAGGTGCGGCTGCACCTGCCGGAGGGGTTCTCGTACCGGTCGTTCCACGACACGGAGTTCCCGGTGGTGCTGACCGACGGGACCCGGCTGCCCGGCCGGCACGACGGCATGGGCGCGTTCCCGTCGGCCCACGGCAACGTGCTGCTGGTCCGCAACCACGAGGTGAACAACCCGGGCGCCCCGTTCGGCCCGGGGACGCCGTACGACACTCAGGCGCAGAGCGGTACGACGACCGTCGAGGTGACCCGGTTCGGCCAAGTGGTCGACGCGTACACCAGCCTGAACGGCACGATGATGAACTGCAGCGGCGGCATCATGCCGTGGGGCAGTTGGGTCACCTGCGAGGAGACGGTGAACGGTCCCGACGTCGGACCGGACTTCACCGGGGCGTCGAACGTGCCGCTGACCAAGCCGCACGGATTCGTCTTCGAGGTCCCGGCGGGCGGCCAGTCGGACCGGCAGCCGATCACCCAGGCGGGCCGGTTCGCCCACGAGGCCGTCGCCTTCGACCCCAAGGCGGGGATCCTCTACCTGACCGAGGACAACTTCGCCTTCCCGTCCGGGTTCTACCGCTATCTCCCGCGCCGGAATCCGATGAAGCGCGGCCGGCTCGAGGACGGCGGCCGGCTGCAGATGCTCGCCGTCCGTGGCCGTCCGAACCTGAACCTGGCCGCCGAGCAGCCGAAGCGGGCGACGTACGACGTGACCTGGGTCGACATCGACGACCCGGCGCCGCGGTTCCCGTACACGCCGGGCCAGACCGCGCCGACGACCAACGACCAGGCCCTGGTGTATGTCGGTGATCAGGGCCGCGCGCAGGGTGCGGCGTACTTCTCGCGGCTGGAGGGTCAGGTCTACGACCGCAATGTCGTCTACTTCTGCTCGACCCAGGGTGGTGGCGCCGCGGAGACCGGACCGGATCCGGTCGGCGGTTATGGCAACGGCTTCGGCCAGATCTGGGCGTACCACACCCGGGCGAGGAAGCTGCAGCTGATCTACCAGTCGCCGAACCGGTCGACGCTGGACTTCCCGGACAACGTGACGACCAGCAAGCGGGGCACGCTGGTGCTCTGTGAGGACAACACCGAGGACAACTACCTGCGCGGTCTGTCCCGCGGCGGGCAACTCTGGGACATCGCCCTGAACCGGCTCACCGACAGCACCGGCGCGGACCGGTCCGGCGACGAGTTCGCCGGCTCGACGTTCAGCCCGGACGGGCACACCCTGTTCGTCAACATCCAGGCCAGCCGCGGCCTGAGCTTCGCCATCTGGGGCCCCTGGCAACGAATCGGCGTCTGACCCGGCCATTGGTTGATCGGCGGTTGGTTGGTGGAGCGGGCCATGCGAGCTGTGAGTGACCTCAGTGAGCTGGGCCCGCTCGGCTGAGAGGTGTGGCGACAAAGCCCCACTCCTCCACCCACAAGCCCGACGAGCTGCCTCGTCCAAAGCCGGGCAGGTCCTCGACCCCGGACGGCTGGGGCTGGGGCTGGGCTGAGGCTGGGGCTGGGGTTGGGGCTGGGGCTGGGGTTGGGGCTGGGCCTGGGGCTGCCCGAAACCCGGCACCTTGTGCACCGCCTGAGCAGATCCCGCCGCCCCCGACACTCACCCGGTGCACAAAGTGCCCCTCGGACACCCGGCCGGGGCCGCGGCGGCGGAGGACCCCGCCGAACCGGCATTTCGTGCACCGCTGGAGCAGCCCCCGGCACCTCGGGCGCTCACCCGGTGCACAAGGTGGGACCTCGGACACCAAACCGGGACCTCGGACACGACACAGCCTGTCCCCAGTCCCTAAAAGGTGTCCAAGGTCCCCACCACCGCACCGGCTGCCGGCACCTCGCGCCCCCAGAAGACGACCCCGGTCCCACAAGGTGTCCCAGGTCCCCACAACCGCACCGGCGGCCGACACCTCAGGGCCCCAGGAGGCGTCCTCGGTCGCCGCGAGGTGTTCCAGGTGTCCGTGGCTGTACGCCGCCTGCGCTCGGCAGGCGAATTGGCCGGGTGCTGACGGGTTGTTCGGCGGCTGGCGGTCGTGGGCGCTGCGGTGCTGATGCTGTCGGGCTCTCGCAGCTGGAGCTTGGCCGGCACCACCTGTCCGACCTGCTGGCCGGCTGGCTCTGGGCCGCAGCCTGGGTCGGTCTCCTCGCCTGGTTCCGAGCCCGGTGGCGAGCCTCGTGGCGAGAGCGCCGGCGAGCCCGCCTCCCCGGCCCTCGTCGCGACGCCGGCCGGACCGTGAGTCGGCCGGACCGTGAGTCGGCCGGACCGTGAGTCGGCCGGACGTGACGAAGGGCGGTCCCTGGTGGGACCGCCCTTCGCGGGTACTACTGGATGTGCGGCTGGGCCGCACGGGTCACTTCAGGGTGACGGTGGCGCCGGCGCCCTCGAGGGCCTCCTTGGCCTTCTCCGCGGCAGCCTTGTCGACCTTCTCCAGGATGGCCTTCGGCGCACTCTCGACGAGGTCCTTGGCCTCCTTCAGGCCGAGGCTGGTGAGGCCGCGCACCTCCTTGATGACCTGGATCTTCTTGTCGCCGGCCGACTCGAGAACGACGTCGAACTCGTCCTGCTCGACGGTCTCCTCGGTGGCGCCGCCACCGGCGGCCGGGGCCGCGGCGACTGCGACGGGAGCGGCGGCGGTCACGCCGAACTCCTCCTCGAAGGCCTTCACGAACTCAGAGAGCTCGAGCAGGGTGAGGTCCTTGAACTGGCCGAGCAGCTCTTCGGTGCTGAGCTTCGCCATTTTGGCGGTCCTTCCGATAAGTGTGTTGCTAGGTGATTACTGACTGGGGTCCTGCGTGATTCGAACGGGTCAGCTGTCGGCTGACGCGGTCTCCTCGGTGCTCGCCTCGGCAGGTGCGTCGGCCGGTGCGTCCTGCACGGCCTCCGCAGCCGGAGCCTCGTCCGCCACGGGGGCGTCGCCGGCCGGCAGCTTGTCCTGCAGCGCCGCGAAAAGGCGCGCGGCCTGCGACAGCGGAGCAGCGAACAGCGACACCGCTTGCTGCGGGGCCGCCTTCATCGCACCTGCGAGCTTCGAGAGGAGAACCTCACGCGACTCCAGGTCAGCGAGCTTGTTGATCTCGTCGGAGCTGAGTGCCTTGCCGTCCAGCACACCGCCCTTGATGACGAGAAGGGGATTGGCCTTGGCGAAGTCACGCAGCCCCTTGGCCGCGACCACCGGGTCGCCCTTGATGAAGGCGATGGCCGACGGACCCTGCAGCAGCGAGTCGAACGACTCCACTCCCGCGTCCTTGGCCGCGATCTGGGTCAGCGTGTTCTTCACCACGGCGTAGTTCACGTCGTCACCGAGCGTAGTGCGCAACTGCCGCAACTGCGCCACAGTGAGTCCGCGGTACTCGGTCAGCACGGCGCCGTTAGAGCTCTTGAAGTTCTCCGTGAGCTCTGCGACGGCGGCTGCCTTGTCCGGCCTCGCCATGGGTCTCCTTCCGCCCTGCAATCACAGGGTTGGGCTTCGTTGCCGCACCGGCCAGGACCCGCAGAAATCGAAAACGCCCCTGCGCAGGCGCAAGGGCGTGAAGAAACTACTCTCACTTACTTGTCACCTGCGCGGGCCGCCCACGAGCTTGTGGGACCTTCAGTTGCTCCGGGAGCAACGACCAGCGGTCTTCGGCAGCCTCAAGAGTAACCGGCCGTGACGCCGCCGCCAAATCGGTTACCGGGCCAGCTACCACAGCGTCTGGGGAACGCTACTGCGGAGCCTGGGGACGCGGCGGGATCCAGCGGCTCATGGCGAAGGCCGCGGCCCAACCCGTGAGCCCCATGAACAGTACAGCCGGGGCCAGACTGGACAGAGCCGTCACCGCCGCGATGAGGAACGGCCCGGCGCCGTTGCCGGTGTCGGCGAAGAGGCGGAAGGCGCCGAGGAACTGCGCCCTGCCGACCGGCGGGGACGCGTCCGCGCCGAGCGTCATGATCACCCCGGCGCCGAGCCCGTTGCCGATTCCCATCAGCAGCGCGACCGCGGTCAGCGCCGCACCCGAGTGCGTCAACGGCAGCAACAGGTGCGCGAGACCGAGCACGAGCATGGACGGTACGGCGACCCACTTGCGTCCGAACCGGTCCATCACGGAACCCGCCGGATAGAAGAGCAGCATGTCGACCGCCCCGGAGATCCCGAAGATCAGACTCGTCGTCTGCGGATCCAGCCCGATGTGCTCAGCCCAGAGCGGGATCACCACCTGCCGGGACGCCCGGACGGCGCCGACGAGGAGGGCGCCGATTCCCAGCGTCCGCAGTACAGGGAGGTGTTCTTGGATGACGGCGCGGGTGGACTGCATGACCACCGGGCGGCCGGCGCGACTCCGGCGTACGGACTCGAGGTCGGGGAGGCTGAGCAGCACCACGCAGGCGAGGGCCGCGGCGACCAGATGGACCCAGTAGGCGCCGTCGGTGCCGAGGAACTTCATCGCGAAGGCACCTAGGAACGGCCCGATGAACGACCCGATCCGCTGGACGCCACCGAGCGTGGACAGCGCCCGCGCCCGCATCTCCAGGGGTACGGCCTCGCTGAGGTAGGCCTGCCGGGCGAGACCCCAGACTGCACCGGCCAGGCCGGTCGCGCCGATCGCGACGGCGAAACCCCAGACGGTCGGGACGACCAGGCAGGCGACCAGTGCGACGGAGACGAGGCCGGTGGCGAGCAGCATCGCGCGGCGCTCGCCGATCCTCGTGGTGAGCGCACCGGCGGGGATGTCTCCGATCACCTGGCCGACGCCGGCCGCGGCGACGACCAGACTGGCGCCCGCGAACGAGGCACCCAGGTCGCGGGCGGACAGAGCGACAACGGGAGCGATCGCCCCCTGGCCGATGCCGTACAGCAGCGCGGGCAGATAGACCGAGGGAGCGATCTTCCAGAGACTGACGGGGTCTGCCATCCGGTCTATCGTCCCATCCTCAACTATCTGATGAGACGCTGGTCCCGCGGGTCGGATGGGTCAGGACAGGACCGCGAGGGCGTCGATCTCGACCAGCATGGGCTCGAGCGGGAGGCCGGTGAAGACGGTGGTCCGCGACGGCAGCACGCCGCTCGGAGTACGGGTGCCGACGAACTCGGCGTACGCGTCGTTCATCGGGACGAAGTTGTCGCGGGTGGTCAGGTAGACGCGCAGCATCACGACGTCGTCGAAGGTGGCGCCGCCGGCCTTCAGGATCGCCTCGACGTTCTGCAGCACCCGGGTGGTCTGCGCCTTCACGTCACCTTCGAAGACGAACTGGCCGCTCTCCGGGTCGACCGAGCCCTGGCCGGACACCTGCAGGATGTTGCCCTTGCGGACTCCCTGGGAGAACACCGGCATCGGCGCGGGGGCGGCGGGGGTGGAGATGACGGTCTTGTCGGTCATAGGAGTTCCTCTCGATCAGTTGGTGTAGTCGGCGCCGATGGCCGCCGCGGTGGCGAGCAGGTCGGGCAGCAGCTCGAGCACCTGCTCATAGTTGAGCAGGACGTCGGGGACCGAGACGGACACGGCTCCCACCACCCGGCCGGAGCGGTCGGCGATCGGCGCTCCGATGCAGTTGATGAAGGACTCGTGCTCGGCCCGGTCGTGGGCCCAGCCCTGTGCCCGGACCCGGTCCAGCTCGTCGCGCAGTTCGTCCGGGCCGGAGATCGTGTTCGGTGTGTACTGGTGATAGTCGATGCTGGCCAGCAGAGCCTCGCGCTGCCGCTTCGGCTGAGCGGCCAGCAGGACCTTGCCGACCGCGGTGCAGTGCAGCGCCGCCGGGACGCCGATCTGCGAGTACATCCGGACCGACTGCACACTGTCGAGCTTGTCGATGTAGATGACCTGCCCGTTCTCATACGCCGCCAGGTGCACGGTCTGCCCGGTCTTCTGATTGAGCTGCCGCAGGTGCGGCGCGGCAACAGCCCGTACTACGTGTTGCTCGCGGGCCGCATCCGCCAAAGAGAACAGCCGCGAGCCCAACCGGTACCGGTGCGACTCGTCGCGGCGGACGAAGCGCTCGGCCTCCATCGTGCGGAGCAGGCGCAGCACTGTCGTCTTGTGCACGTCCAACTCTGTTGCGAGCTGGTCGAGCGAGCGGTCGCCCTCTCCCAGGCTCGCCAGGATCTGCAGGGCTCTGGCCAGGCTCTGACTCACACCGCACCTCCCACCAGGGCTGCAGATTTGATACCGGCAGAACCGACCTGTGTCGCGGCCCAGTCTTCGTCCGGGCAGGCGAGCAACGCCTGCCGGACAGCGGGCGGAGGCGGAGCCGCGTGGTCCTGACGGACGGCCAGCACCGCAGCGGCGCTCAGGTGCCCCAGCCGCAGCCGCTGCTCCATCGGCACGCCCTGCAAGGTCCCAGCCAGGAACCCGGCGGCGAAAGCATCCCCGGCCCCAACTGGCTCCACCACCTCGACAGTGAGCGCCGGAACCTCCGTACGACGACCATCCGGCTCCAACGCGAGGGCGATGTGCGCGTCCGACTTCACCACGATCGTCGATCGAGGCCCGAGCAGTTCGCGCAGCTTGGCGGGATCACTGGTCCCGGCGAACAGCATCGCCTCGTCCGCCCCGATCAGTACGACGTCGGCCGCGCGCAGCAGTCGCCACAGCGGAGCCGGATCGGCGTCGCGCCACAATGCAGGACGCCAGTTGAGGTCGACGCTCAAGGTGAAGCCCTGGGTCTCCTTCAACGCAGCCAGGCGATCGAGCATCTCCGCGCAGGTGGTCGAGATGGCCGCGGTGATCCCGGTGGTGTGCACGAGTTCGGCGCCGGCCAAGCGGCTCCGCACGGCCGGCCGATCGAGGAAGTTCGCATCCATGGCCGACGCTGCGGAGCCGGAGCGGTAGTAGTGCATCCGGGTGCGGCCGCCGACACTGTCTTTCACGTACAGCCCGGTCGGCCGGACCGGATCCTCCTCGACTGCGCCGACCTCCACACCACGGACCTGCAGGTCGCGCAGTACGTGGCGGCCGAAGCCGTCGGCCCCGACGCGCGAGATCCAGCCGGTCGGGATGTCCAGCGCAGCCAGCCCGCCGGCGACGTTGCACTCGGCGCCGCCCACGGAGCGCCGGAACGTCTCGGCATCCTCCAGCGGGGCACCGGTCTCGGTGGCGAGCATGATCATCGCCTCACCGAGGCAGACCGCACGCGGTGCCAGGTCGACCATCGGGTGTCCTTTCACCGCTGCGTTGACGGAGTTCTGGCGCGATGCTACAACCGAGACGTCAGAATGCGCAACGACTGTTGCGTCATATGCAATCGGAGTAAGTTGGGCCCAGACTTGGCCCTGACAAACCGATCATCGATCAGCAGAGGACGTCATGTCAGCTTCGTACGATGCCGCCGCCGTCGCCGCTCTGGCGGACCAGCCGATCAGCTGGCAGGACAAGGCGTTGCCGCCGTCCTTCTGGGGCCGGACCGTCGCCGAGGTGCTGGCCGACAAGCCACGCCTGTCCAATCTGCCGACTCCCCTGCTCACGCTGTCCGCGCCTGGCCTGCAGCACAACGTCGCCACCCTCGCCCGCTGGTGCGCCGAGCACGGCGTCGACCTCGCGCCGCACGGCAAGACCACGATGGCCCCGGCGCTCTGGGCAGCTCAGCTCGAGGCCGGCTCCTGGGCGATCACACTGGCGAACGCCTTCCAGCTCGGGGTCGCCCGGTCCTACGGAGTGAGCCGGGTGATGATCGCCAACTCGGTGATCTCCCCGCTGCAGTTGCGGTGGATCGCGGACGAACTCGCGGCCGACCCGGACTTCGAGGTGATGGTCTGGGCCGACTCGGTCCGGACGGTCGAACTGCTGGACGCCGCTCGCGCCGCCCACATCGGTCCCGACGCCCGGCGCCTCGACGTACTGGTCGAGGTCGGTGGGGCCGGCGGCCGGACCGGTGTGCGCGATGTCGAGACCGGAGTCGCTGTGGGCAACGCGATCGCCGACTCGCGGACCCTGCGCCTGGCCGGGGTGGCCGGCTACGAAGGAGCGATCGCGCGCGGGGCTGACGAGGCCGGGCTCGAACACGTCCGCTCGTACCTCCGCGACCTCGCCGCGGTCCACACCAGCCTGCAGGAGCAGGACCGGTACGACGCTGACGTCGTACCGGTGGTCAGCGCCGGCGGCAGCGCGTACTTCGAGCAGGTGGCAGAGGTGCTCGCACCGCTCGGCAAGAATGGGGCGCGGGTGGTGCTGCGGTCCGGCGCCTACATCGCGCACGACGACGGGTACTACCGGAAGGTCTCGCCGCTCGGCTCGGTACCGCGTACCGACGGCGAACGGCTGATCCCGGCCATGCACGGCTGGATCCGGATCACCTCGCAACCCGAACCAGGGCTGGCGATCTTCGACGCCGGCAAGCGCGACCTGCCCTTCGACGAGGGCATGCCCGAGCCGCAGGTACTCCGGCCGCGGACCGCCGGGGACTCCGCCCGGCCGGTCGACGGGATGACGGTGACCAAGCTGAACGACCAGCACGGGTTCCTCCGCTTCTCCCCGGACGGCGAACCGCCGCTGGTGATCGGGGACGAGCTGCGGGTCGGCCTGTCGCACCCGTGCACGGCCTTCGACAAGTGGGGGCTGATCCCGGTCATCGACGACCCGGACGCCGACGACCCGGTCGTGGTCGACCTGGTCCGCACCTTCTTCTGACGGCCGGCGATCCCCTGATGACCGAACTGCTGATCACCGGCGCGACCGTGGTAGACGGCACCGGCGCGCCCGGGGTGCGGGCCGACGTCGCCGTCGACGCCGGCCGGATCGTGGCTGTCGGCAACGATCTGCCGTCGGCCGGGTGGACCATCCCGGCCGACGGCCTGGTGCTCTCCCCCGGCTTCATCGACATGCACACCCACTCGGACCTGCAGATCCTGGCGAACCCGGACCACTTGGCGAAGGTCAGCCAGGGCGTCACGCTGGAGGTGCTCGGTCAGGACGGCCTGTCGTTCGCGCCGATCGACGACGCCACCCGTTCCGCCGTACGGCGCCAGATCGCCGGGTGGAACGGGGAGCCGGACGACTTCGACTTCTCCTGGTCCAGCGTCGCCGGGTACCTCGACCGGCTGGATCAGGGGATCGCCTGCAACGCGGCGTACCTGGTTCCGCAGGGCACGCTGCGGATGATGGTGGTCGGCACCGCCAACCGCCCGGCCACCTCCGCCGAGCTCGCGGAGATGAAGCGGCTGCTCGCCGAAGGCCTCGAGCAAGGTGCCGTCGGGATGAGCAGCGGGCTCACGTACACCCCCGGGATGTTCGCCGACACCGCTGAGCTGACCGAGCTGTGCCGGGTGGTCGCGGAGTACGGCGGCTACTACAGCCCGCACCAGCGGTCATACGGCAAGGGCGCGCTGGAGGCGTACGGCGAGATGGTCGAGGTGGCCCGGGCCTCCGGCTGCGCGCTCCACCTCACCCACGCGACGATGAACTTCGAGCCGAACAAAGGTCGAGGCGTCGACCTGCTGGCGATGATCGACGAGGCGCTGGCCGATGGCATCGACATCACCACCGACACCTACCCCTATTTGCCGGGGGCAACCACCTTGTCGGCGATCCTGCCGAGCTGGACCGCCGAAGGTGGCCCGGACGCGTTGCTGGCCAGGCTCGCCGACCCGGCTGATCGCGAGCGGATCGCCTACGAGCTGGAGCAGGTCGGCACCGACGGCAGCCACGGCTGCGTGACGGACTGGAACACCATCGAGATCAGCGGCGTGCGGAACCAGACGCTGAGCGGCGCGGTCGGCAACACCGTCGCGGCGATCGCGGCCGGCATCGGCAAGTCCCCGTCCTGGGTGTTCTTCGACCTGCTGATCCGGGACAACCTGGCGACCACGATCCTGCAGCACATCGGCCACGAGGAGAACGTGCAGGCGATCATGAAGCACCCGACCCACACCGGTGGTTCGGACGCGATCCTGGTCGGCGGCAAACCGCACCCCCGGGCCTGGGGCACCTTCCCCCGCTACCTCGCGCACTACGTCCGCGAGCTGGGCGTGCTCGAGCTCGAGGACTGCGTGCACCACCTGACCGGCCGTCCGGCAAGCCGGCTCCGGCTGAACGATCGCGGGCTGGTCCGCGAGGGATACGACGCTGACCTGGTGCTGTTCGATCCGGCGAAGGTGCGGGACACCGCGACCTTCGACAACCCCCGGCGGCAGGCTGAAGGGATCCCCTGGGTCCTGGTCGGCGGCGTCCCCGTGATCGCCGACGGCCGGCGTACCGACGCACTGCCCGGCCGCGCGATCCGCCGTACCGCAACCAACCGAGGAGAGAGTGCATGACCACCCTGGATCTGCTCCGCAGCGACCGCGTGCTGAGCGTCGTACGGGCGCCGGCGATCGACGACGCGCGGGACCTGTGCTCGGCGCTCGTTGCCGGCGGCATCCATGTGATCGAGCTGACGTTCACCACCCCGGACCTGCCGCGGCACCTCGAGCGCGCCGCGTCCGGTGACACCGGAGCCGTGGTGGGCGCCGGCACCGTGCAGACCCCGGAGCAGGCTCGCGCCGCGGTCGACGCGGGCGCGCAGTTCCTGGTCACGCCCGGGCAGGGTCCCGAGGCGGCGGCGATCGTGGCGGCCGCGCACGACGCGGGGATCCCGATCGTGCTCGGCGCGTTCACCCCGTCCGAGGTGATGACCGCGGTCGCGCTCGGCTCAGACGCGGTGAAGATCTTCCCGGCGCACCACCTGGGACCGAAGTACCTGAAGGACCTCGGCGGGCCGTTCCCCGGCGTACCGCTGGTCCCGTCCGGCGGTGTGAACGCGGGCAACGCCCGGCAGTTCCTCGACGCCGGCGCGCTGGCGGTCAGCGCCGGGACCGACGTGGTGTCACCGGCTGACGTGGAAGCCGGCCGCTGGGCCGACATCACCGCCAAGGCCTCCACCTTCTGCGCAGCGTTGCGCTGATCCCTCCAGGGCTGGTGTTCGGCCACCAGCCCCGGAGGTACTTGCTACCCGATCAGTTCGAGCACCAGGCCCTCATGCAGAGCCGTGTAGACCGCGTCGCGGAGGTGGTTGGCCTCGGCGTCGGTGAGCGTCCGGTCCAGTGGCCTGAGGATCAGCCTGACCAGGACGTTGCGTTGGCCCGGCTCGAGCTGCAGCCGGGTTCGCGCCGCCTCCGGCAGGTCGTCGTACGACGTCTCGCCGCGGACCTCGACGGATTCCGCGGCGTCCGCGTCGGGGCCGAGGGCGTTGCGGACGCGGTCGCCGAGCACCTCCGCCGAGGTGTCGACGTCCGGCCCGACCACCACCGACAGATCACGCCGTACGGCGGGCATCGCCGAGACCGGCTTGTACGGCTGCAGGTCGAGCATCTGCCCGGCCACCCGAGGATCCGTTGACCGGAGCAACCGGATGTCCCGGATCCCCTTGCGCAGCATGAGCAACCGGTCCAGGCCGGGCCCCATCGCCAGGCCCGTCCAGCTCTCGTCGAGCCCGGCCTTGCGCAGTACGTGAGGCGCCGCGACCCCGCACTCGCCGATCTCGATCCACTGGTCGTCGAGCAACACGTCGATCTGCCGGCCGTGGGTCGTGTACGGGTGGACCGCCGGCACTGTCCGGTAGGTCTGCCCGGGCAGCACAGTGGCCACCAGCCGGGCGATCATCTCCTCCAGCTCGGACTCCCCGAGCGTCACGTTGCGGCTGATCCGCCACAGGTCCAGCTGGTGCGGCGTACCGGTGTGCTGCCAGTCGACGGAGTCACGCCGGTAGCAGATCCCCGCGCACACCATCAGCACGTCGGTCGAGTCGGACGCGGCGAGCTCACGCAGCGCGGGCGGGATCATCGCCGACGTATGACTGCGCAGTACTTCGCCTTCCGAGGCATAGCGCGTGTACCGCGCCTCGCGGGTGACCGCCCCGGCGGCGTACCCGAGGTTGTCGTAGTTGTCGGCGAGTGAGACGACCGGATGATCTCGGCGGCTCCAGATCTCGGTGTACGGCCACGCGTGGCCCAGCGCGGTACGGATCTGGTCGACGATCAGCTGGATCGCGTGCGGTCCCTGGGCCGGGTCGGCCAGGTCGCGCAGGGCAAGAGTGTTGTTCAGTTCTTCAGCGGTCAGAACAGACATCGGAGTTCTCTCCAAGGGAGCAGCGGGTTCAAGGGGGACAGACACCCCGACCGGCCGCGGTCACCTCAGGAGAGAGCGCAGCAGCAGCTCACCCCGTCGGCACCGCTGTGCCGGCCGGGGCGGAGAAATCGCCGCTCGTACTGCTTCACGAGAACAACTTTACCTGGCTGGGCAACCTTTTTACCTGGCTGGCCACCTTCCGGCACGCGCCTTCCGACAGCGCCTTACGGATGGCAGGATCAGGCCTATGCGATGGATCGACAGCCTGGAAGAGGCGGCCGCCGAGAAGCTGCCGGAGCCATTGCACCGGTATTTCCGGCAGGGATCCGCCGGTGGGATCAGCGTGGGTGAGGCCGTTGCGGCCTGGAGCTCGTACCGCTTCCGTCCCCGCGTGCTCACCGACGTGTCGACCGTGGACATCTCGACCACAGTGCTCGGTACGCCGGTCGACCTGCCGGTGCTGGTGGCTCCGACCACGATGCAGCGGCAGGCGGACCCCGACGGCGAGGCGGCCATGTCGGCGGGCGTCGCCGCGGCGAACTCGGTCCTGGGCGTCTCCAGCAACGCCGGTACGACGTTCGCCGACATCGGCGCGGCCGGTGCTGCCTGGTGGCTGCAGATCTACGTGGTGAAGAACCGCGAGGTGACCGTGCGGATCCTGGACGCGGCGGTCGCCGCCGGGGCACGGGCCGTCGTGCTGACGGCTGACACCCCGGTGGTCGGGCGCAAGGAGGACGACGGGCCGACCGTCTGGGAGGTGATCCAGCCGGGCCACCTGCTGGCGAACCTGGTCGCGAACGACTACACCGCCGACGACCTGGCGAAGGCGGACGACCTGACCCCGGACGTGATCGGCTGGCTGGGCGAGCGCACCGGCCTCCCGGTCCTGGTCAAGGGTGTACTTCGCGGCGACGATGCCAAGCGGTGCGTCGACGCGGGGGCGGCCGGGGTGATCGTCTCGAACCACGGTGGTCGTCAGCTCGACGGCTCCATCTCGACCGCGCAGGCTCTGCCCGAGGTCGCGGAGGCCCTTGCCGGGACCGGCGCCGAGATCTACGTCGACGGCGGGATCCGGCGCGGAGAGCACGTGCTCGCGGCCCTGGCCCTCGGCGCCCGCGCGGTCCTCGTCGGCCGCCCGGCGCTCTGGGCGTTGAGCGTCGGCAGCTCCACGGGCGTCACCCGCCTGCTCAGGGAACTCGGCGCCGAGTTCGAGCACGCCCTCCGCCTGTCCGGTTGCCGGCGCATCTCGGACCTGACCCCGGATCTCATTGCCCGCTGAGACGCTTCGATCCGACCGCCGTCCGGGCTCCGTACCGGAGGGTGTGAACGATCGACCCCTGCGCATCGTCAGCCTGAACGCGTTCCTGCCCGGCTATCGCCTGGTCGCCGACTGGGCGGCCCGGCACGGCCACGAGATCGTCCTCGTCGTCACCCTGCCGCCGAGCGCCGCCCACCGGTACGACGGGTCGGCGAACCCGCTCGTCGTCCAGCTGCCGGAGACCCAGAACGTGCTGGTCACCGGGAAGCTCCGCGCCATCGCTGCCCCGGTGATCGACTCCCTGCACCCGGACCTGGTCATCTCGGCCGCCTTCCCGCGGCTGATCCCGCCGGAGATCCTCGACGTGCCCAAGTTCGGCGCGATCAACTGCCATCCGTCGCCGCTCCCCGCCGGGCGTGGACCGAACCCTGCCCGGCTGATCTACGAGGGCGACGACCGGGTCGCGGCCAGCGTGCATCGGACCGCGGCCGGCTTCGACACCGGCAACATCCTGGCGCAATGCTCCCGGCCGCTCCCGGAGGATCTCAACGGGCCTGCCTTGCTGAACGCATGGAGGGAGCTGCTGAGCGAGTGTCTCGACGCTGCAGTCCCCCGCGCGGTCGCAGGTGAACCCGGCGCCTGGCAGAACCCGGCCGAGGCGACCGAAGCCCCGTTCTTCACCCCCGAGGAACACCTTCTCGACCTGACCGAGCCGGCCGACGTCATCCGCCGCAAGACCGCCGCACTGAACATCACCTCGCCGCAGGCCTTGGCGCGAATCCCCGGCATCGGCCAGCGGACAGTGATCGCCACGTACGCCGTACCGTCGCGGCGGGTCGATCCCCGGCCGGATCCGCAGAGCGCCGAACAGAGCCCGGTGGACGCCGATCCGGGCAGCATTCTGGAGACACACGCCGACGGTTGGACCGTACAGACGGCGGATCGGCCGCTGCGACTCCACTGCGGGAGCGCCTGATCCGGTCCGGTCCTATCGTTGATCACAGGTGCGGCTACCGCGTGGTCGCGCTGTTGCGATGGGGACGCGGGTATCAGTAGATACAGCGAAAAGCCCCGGTCCGCCGACCGGGGCCTTTCGTTTGTCTTGCGGGTGCTACGAGACCGCGAGGCTCAGGCCTCGGGGTTCTCCTCGAGCAGGTTGCGGGTGGCGTTCGGGTCGACCTGGACGCCCGGACCCATCGTCGTCGAGAAGACGGTCTTCTTGATGTAGCGGCCCTTCGAGCTGGAGGGCTTCAGCCGGAGAATCTCCTCCAGCGCGGCGCTGTAGTTCTCCACCAGCTGGGCCTCGTCGAAGGAGACCTTGCCGATGATGAAGTGCAGGTTCGCGTGCCGGTCGACCCGGAACTCGATCTTGCCGCCCTTGATGTCGGTGACAGCCTTCGTCACGTCCGGGGTGACCGTACCGGTCTTCGGGTTCGGCATCAGACCACGCGGGCCGAGCACGCGGCCCAGCCGGCCGACCTTGCCCATCAGGTCGGGGGTGGCGACGACGGCGTCGAAGTCGAGCCAGCCGTCCGTCACCTTCTTGATCATGTCGTCGTCGCCGACGAAGTCGGCGCCGGCGGCCCGGGCGGCCTCGGCCTTCTCACCGGTGGCGAAGACGAGGACCCGTGCCGTCTTGCCGGTGCCGTGCGGAAGGTTGACGGTGCCGCGCACCATCTGGTCGGCCTTGCGGGGGTCGACCCCGAGGCGCATCGCGACATCGATAGTGGAGTTGAACTTCTTGCCGGTCGCGCCCTGCTTGGCGAACTTGATCGCCTCGAGCGGCGTGTACAGGTGGTCGAAGTCGATCTTCTCCGCGATGGCGCGGTAGCTCTTGCTGCGCTGAGTCATGAGTGTTCCTCTCTGGGATGTGGTGTCACGGGCGGCGCTTCGCCCTTCCACGGGTACTGGTGGTGCTTAGGTTCCAACGACGGTGCCGCTGGGACTTATTTCTCGACGACGACACCCATCGAGCGGGCGGTGCCCTCGATGATCTTCATCGCGGCGTCGATGTCCCGGGCGTTCAGGTCCGGCATCTTGGTGGTGGCGATCTCGCGGACCTGGTCCTTGGTGATCTTGCCGACCTTGTCCTTCTGCGGGACGGCCGAACCCTTCTGCAGGCCCGCGGCCTTCTTGATCATCTCCGGCGCCGGCGGCGTCTTGGTGATGAAGGTGAAGGAGCGGTCTTCGTAGATGGTGATCTCGACCGGCACGACGTTTCCGCGCATGGACTCCGTCTGGGCGTTGTACGCCTTGCAGAACTCCATGATGTTGACGCCGTGCGGACCGAGCGCGGTACCGACCGGCGGGGCCGGCGTCGCGGCACCGGCCTGGAGCTGCACCTTCACGAGGGCAGCGATCTTCTTCTTGGGAGGCATTCTCTCGGGTCCTTAGACTTTCTGGATCTGGCTGAAGCTGAGTTCCACCGGGGTCTCCCGGCCGAAGATCTCCACCAGCGCCTTGATCCGCTGGGCGTCGGCATTGATCTCCGTGATCGTGGCGTGCAGGGTCGCGAACGGCCCGTCGACCACCATGACCGAGTCGCCCACACCGAAGTCGGCGACCTCGACCTTCTTCTTGGCCGCGGTCTTGGTGGGTGCGGCACCGGTCTCGGCAGCCGCCGCCTCGGCCGCCGCCACGACGGCCGGAGCGAGCATCTTTTCGACCTCTTCGAGGCTGAGCGGGACGGGCTTCTGGCTGTTCCCGACGAAGCCGGTCACCGACGGCGTGTGCCGCACGGTCGACCAGGACTCGTCCGTCAGGTCCATCCGGACCAGCACGTAGCCGGGGAGCACGGTGCGCTTGACCATCCGGCGCTGCCCGTTCTTGATCTCGGCGACCTCTTCGGTCGGCACGACGATCTCGAAGATGTAGTCCTCCATGTTCAGGGAGTTGATCCGGTTCTCCAGGTTGCCCTTGACCCGGTTCTCCATCCCTGAGTACGTGTGCACCACGTACCAGTCGCCGATCTGGGAGCGCAGCGTGCTGCGCAGCTCCTCCAGCGGGTCGCCCGGCTCCTCCGGCTCGACCTCCTCGGCGACCACTTCTTCGACCGCGGCCTCGTCCGCGACGGCCTCGGGAGCTTCGTCGCTGGCGTAGACGACCTCGTCGGGCTCGGTCTCGGGCTCGGCGGTGTCGTCCGGCGCGGTCTCGGCGGTCTCGGCGGCCAGCTCGTCCGTGGCGTCCTCGATGTCCGCCTCGGTCACCACCTCGTCGTCCTCGGCGGCGCTGGCGGCCGCGACGACCACCACCGGCTCGTCCTCGGAGTCGTCGGTGTCGGCCGGGCCGTCCTCGGCCTCGTCATCGGCGGAGTACTCGCTGTCGGCGGCGACCGGCACGTCGTCATCGTCCTCGTCGACGGAGGCCTCTACGTCGAGCTCCACGAACGGGTCGTCGTCGTCGGCCTTGAACAGGTCGTCGTCGTCATCGTCGTCCGAGTCGTCGAAGTCGAAGTCGAGATCGTCGTCGGAGTCAGCGGATACGTCGAACTCGTCCTCCACGTCGAGGACCTCGTCGTCGCGCTGGTCGGACACGTTGTACTCCGTCATCTGTGCATCGGGGTGGTGGAACCGGTGAGCTCGGGCTGGTGGTTCGGGGCGGCCGGGATCAGCCGAAGATCTTGAACATCGCCCAGCCGAAGGCGAGGTCGAGCACGGACACGATCGCGATGACGAACACCACGAAGGTCAGGACGACCACGAAGTAGGTGGAAAGCTGCTTGCGGGTCGGCCAGACGACCTTGCGGAGCTCGGCGACCACCTGGCGGTAGAAGCGCAGCAGGCGGTTGCCCGACTTGCTCTCCGCAGGCTTGCCGGCGCCGGACGGTGCCGGGGTGCGCGTCTCCGTCACGACCTACCTCTTTCGCTAGCGGCGGCCTGGCCGGCCCTTCGCCGGTCAGGATTTGCAGGGCACGAGGGACTTGAACCCCCAACCTTCGGTTTTGGAGACCGATGCTCTGCCAGTTGAGCTAGTGCCCTCTGCAAAGTTCCGAACGCCGCTGGACCTGATCTCGGGCATGCCGAGTCAGGGCCATCTACGCCCGGACTAGAAGAGTGTACGGGGTCGGGGCCACCTGGTCGAACTGAGCCCCAGGCCGCTCCGGCTCCCCGCCACGGCGCCAAACTCCCGTGCACTTCCGGCCGGACGTCGTACTGCGGGCAGAACCATACCGTCTCCACGCAGCACCCAACGCCAGGGGGCTCGCGACAGTTCCGATCAGCCCCGGGGCACCACCTTGCGGCGGGCGGAGAGGCACGGACGGTCAGCAGGTGATACCCAGATGTCAGCGCACGGGCGGCAGTGCCAGGATGGGAGCCATGGTCTCCCGCATCTCCGCACGTATCGGTGCAATCAGTGAATCGGCCACGCTCGCTGTCGACGCGAAGGCGAAGGCCCTGAAGGCGGCCGGCCGCCCGGTGATCGGCTTCGGCGCCGGCGAACCGGACTTCCCGACGCCGGACTACATCGTCGAGGCAGCCGTCGAGGCCGCCCGCGATCCGAAGAACCACCGCTACAGCCCGGCCGGCGGGTTGCCCGAGCTGAAGCAGGCGATCGTCGACAAGACGAAGCGGGATTCGGGGTACGAGATCGAGGCCGCGCAGGTCCTGGTGACCAACGGCGGCAAGCACGCCGTCTACAACACCTTCGCGACGCTGCTCGACCCGGGCGACGAGGTGCTGCTGCCGGCGCCGTACTGGACCACCTACCCGGAGGCGATCCGGCTGGCCGGCGGCGTGCCGGTCGAGGTGCTGGCGGACGAGAGCCAGAACTACCTGGTCACCGTCGATCAGCTCGAGGCGGCCCGGACCGAGAAGACGAAGGCGCTGCTGTTCTGCTCGCCGTCGAACCCGACCGGCGCGGTGGACAGCCCTGAGGCGGTCCGGGCGATCGGCCAGTGGGCGCTGGAGCACGACCTCTGGGTGATCACCGACGAGATCTACGAGCACCTCACCTACGGCGACACCAGGTCCACCTCGCTGCCGGTCGCCGTACCGGAGCTCGCGGACCGGACCGTGGTGCTGAACGGGGTCGCCAAGACGTACGCGATGACCGGCTGGCGGGTCGGCTGGATGATCGGCCCGAAGGACGTCATCAAGGCCGCGACGAACCTGCAGTCGCACCAGACCTCGAACGTCTGCAACGTCGCGCAGCGGGCCGCGATCGCCGCGTTGACCGGCGACCTGAGCGCCGTCGACGAGATGAAGGTCGCCTTCGACCGGCGCCGCAGGACGATGGTGCAGATGCTGAACGAGATCCCCGGCATCGAGTGCCCGGAGCCGACCGGCGCGTTCTACGCGTATCCGTCGGTCAAGGGTGTGCTCGGCCGCGAGATCAACGGCCGGACCGCCACCACGTCCGCCGAGCTCGCCGCCATCATCCTCGACGAGGCCGAGGTCGCGGTCGTCCCGGGCGAAGCGTTCGGCGCCCCGGGCTACCTGCGCCTGTCCTACGCCCTGGGCGACGCGGACCTCACCGAAGGCGTCTCCCGCATTGCCAAGCTCCTGAGCTGACCAACACCTGATCACCCCCGGGCGGGCGCAGCAGAAACCCTGCCGCGCCCGCCCGGGCTCATTCCCCGCATCACTGCCCCGCGCAGCCCTCGCCGCGCTTCGCGCGCACCGCCCGCCTGCACCCCGCCCGCTTGGCGCGGGCGGCCCGGTTTCGTGGGTCGGGCTCTGTCTCGGTAACCTTCTGTGATGACGGATCGGGACCTGCGGCTGCTGCCGAAGACCCACCTGCACCTGCACTTCACCGGCTCGATGCGGCACCTGACGCTGGTCGAGCTGGCTGACAAGCACGGCGTCCGGCTGCCCGACGCCCTGCGCACCGACTGGCCGCCGGAGCTGTCCGCGGCCGACGAGCGCGGCTGGTTCCGGTTCCAGCGGCTCTACGACATCGCCCGCTCCGTACTGCGGACCGAGGACGACGTGCGCCGGCTGGTCCGCGAGGCCGCCGAGGACGACCGCGCCGACGGGTCCCGCTGGCTCGAGATCCAGGTCGACCCGTCCGGCTATTCGAACCGCTTCCACGGGATCACCGACTTCACCGATCTGGTGCTCGACGCCGCCCGCGACGCGTCCGCGGCCACCGGCATCGCAGTACAGGTGGTCATCGCGGCGAACCGAACCCGTCACCCGCTCGACGCGCGTACCCTCGCCCGGCTCGCGGCGCAGTACGTCGGACGGGGTGTCGTCGGGTTCGGGTTGTCCAACGACGAGCGGCGCGGGACGACGTCGGAGTTCGCCCCGGCCTTCCGGATCGCGCGGAACGCCGGGCTGCTGGCGACTCCGCATGGTGGCGAGCTGTGCGGGCCGGCGACGGTGCGGACGTGCCTCGACGAGCTCGGAGCGGGGCGGATCGGCCACGGCGTGCGCTCGGTCGAGGACCCGGACCTCTTGAAGCGCCTGGTCGACGCCCAGGTCGCCCTGGAGGTCTGCCCGGCGTCCAACGTCTCGCTCGGCGTCTACCCGCATGCGAAAGATGTGCCGCTGCGACAGCTGTACGGGGCGGGCGCACGGATCGCGCTGGGAGCGGACGACCCGCTGCTGTTCGGCTCCCGCCTCGCCGAGCAGTACGAGACCGCCCGCAGCGTGCACGGATTCACGGACGCTGAACTCGCGGGTCTGGCGCGCGGCTCGGTCCTCGCGTCCACGGCCCCGCCCGAGGTACAGAAGCTCCTTCTGACCGACATCGACACGTGGCTCGGCGTCACCCAGCCCGCACCTTCACCCGCACCAGAGCCCGCGTACTAGCCGCCAGCCGGCCTCACCCCGCCCGATCGCGCGGGGACGGGGATTGCGCGGGGTCTGGGGGCGGCCTTACTTTGCGGAGATGATGCCGACCAAGATCTTGCTGCCCGAGGACGAGCTGCCGACCCGCTGGTACAACGTGCTGCACGATCTGCCGACGCCACCGCCGCCCGTGCTGCATCCCGGCACCGGGCAGCCCGTGGGGCCGGAGGACCTGGCACCGCTGTTCCCGATGGATCTGATCCTGCAGGAGGTGTCACAGGACCAGTACGTCGACATCCCGGGTGAGGTGCTCGACGTGTATCGGCTGTGGCGGCCGAGTCCGCTCTACCGGGCGCACCGGCTGGAGAAGGCGCTCGATACGCCGGCGCGGATCTACTACAAGTACGAAGGTGTCTCCCCGGCCGGCTCGCACAAGCCGAACACGGCGGTCCCGCAGGCCTACTACAACGCGAAGGCCGGGATCCGGAAGCTGACCACCGAGACCGGCGCGGGCCAGTGGGGAACCGCCCTGGCGTTCGCGTGCGCGCAGTACGGGCTGGAGTGCGAGGTCTGGCAGGTGCGGGCGTCGTACGACCAGAAGCCGTACCGGCGGACGATGATGGAGGTCTTCGGGGCGACCGTGCACCCGAGCCCGTCCGAGCTCACCGAGGCCGGCCGCAAGATCCTGGCCGAGGACCCCGACTCCACCGGCTCGCTGGGCATCGCGATCAGCGAGGCGGTCGAGATGGCCCTGCAGGACCCGACCATCCACTACGCGCTCGGCAGCGTGCTGAACCACGTCCTGCTGCACCAGACGATCATCGGCGAGGAAGCCCTGATCCAGCTCTCGATGGTCGGCGAGACCCCGGACCTGCTGGTCGGCTGCACCGGCGGCGGCTCGAACTTCGGCGGCCTGGCGTTCCCGTTCCTGCGGGAGAAGTGGGCCGGGCGGATGGCGCCGGTGGTGCGCGCGGTGGAGCCGGAGGCCTGCCCGTCGCTGACCCAGGGCACCTACGCGTACGACTTCGGCGACACGATCGGGATGACGCCGCTGATGAAGATGCACACCCTCGGGCACGACTTCGTCCCGGACCCGATCCACGCCGGCGGCCTGCGGTACCACGGGATGAGCCCGCTGATCAGTCACCTCTACGAGACCGGCGAGATCGAGGCGATCGCCAAGGCGCAGTCCGAGTGCTTCGCCGCGGGTGTGCTGTTCGCCCGGGCCGAGGGCATCGTGCCGGCGCCGGAGCCGACCCATGCGCTGGCCGCCACGATCGAGGAAGCCCAGCGCTGCAAGGAGTCCGGCGAGGAGAAGGTCATCCTCACCGCCCTGTGCGGACACGGTCACCTGGACCTGGCGGCGTACGACGCCTACCTGTCCGGCTCGATGACCGACCGCGCCTGGGACGACGCCGACCTCCAGGCATCCGTCGCCAGGGCGCTCGAACGGCTGCCGGCCATCGGCTAGCGCCCGCGCTTCCACCAGGGCTTGGGCTGCTTGGGGATCGCCTGGAGCCACGCCTCCGGGACGGCCCAGCCCTTGGTGGAGATGCGGTCGAAGTACTCCGCCTTGAGGCTGGCCGGGAGCCAGTAGGTGGCTCGGTCGTGGTGTACCACCTCGAAGTACGTGGTGCGCCTGCCCTTGCTCCAGACGGAGGCCGAGGCGGAGCAGTAGGCGAGCCGGGTGAAGTCCCACCGGCTCTGCTCGTCCGCGACGTCATAGGAGCGCTCGGCAGCGGTCAGCAGGCGTCGCGCCGGCTCGCGGTCGGCGGCGATCTCGTCGATCAGCCCCTGCACCACCGCACGGTCGTCGGTCATCTCGTTCGGCAGCACCAGGCCGCGCGGGTCGATCACCGTGTCGCTCAACCGCGGCAGCGCGACCTCGAGAAACGTCTCCAGCAGCGCGAAGCCTTCCTCGGCCCGGCCAAAACTCCGGAGCTCCGCACGCAACGTAGTGATCGCCTCTTCAGCCACACGGTCACCCTAGGGTGTGACCCCATAGCGCACCCAGGGGTGGTGTGGGGAGACCTTCTTGCGGGGCAGGGATCCGGGCCATCGCGGGGCATCTCGGGGCATCGTGGGGCAAGTCGTCCACAGGGGCCTTTTCGGGCGTCGCGGAGCGTGTTCGGACCCCTACAGTGGCGGCCATGTCAGAGGCCAACGGGTTGTTACGGGCGGCGCGGGAGCGGACCCCGTCGCGCCGCGCACCAGGTGAACACATGTCCCGCGCGGAGCTGGCGGAGGCCGTCTGCACCTGGTTGTGGGAGACCACCGATACGCAGTACGACCTGGACGGGCACTACATCGCCAAGCTCGAACGCGGTGCGGTGCGCTGGCCGGGCGCGGCGTACCGATCCGGGCTGCGGTTCGTCCTGAACGTTGCCACCGACAACGAGATCGGCTTCGCCCCGCCGCCGGGCGCGGCCGGTCAGCTCGACCTGGACCTGACCAGTTGCTCGACGATCGGGCTCGAGGACGACGTGGTCGACGCGGGCGACGAGTCGGTCGCGCTGCTGGCGCTGGCGGAGGAGTCGAACGTCGGCGACCTCACCGTCGAGCAACTGCACGCGGACATCCGCCGGATCGCGCAGAACTACCTCAAGGTGCCCACCAAGCCGCTCTTCCTGCGCTGCCGGGCGATCCGCGACCGCGCGTTCCGGCTGCTCGCCGGGCGGCAGCCACCGAGCCAGACGCGCGACCTGTACGCCGCGGCCGGCTGGGCGCTCACGCTGCTCGGCTGGATGTCGGTGGACCTCGGCCGGCCGGACATCGCGGAGAGCCACACCCGGACCGCGTGGGCGTGCGCCGAAGCAGCCGGCAACGACGAGCTCCGCGCCTGGGTGCGCGCGACCCAGCACACGGCCGCCTTCTGGCAGGACGACTTCACCCGCGCCGCGCGGTACGCCGAGGACGGACTCCAGTACGCCGCCGGCACGTCCGCGCTGTTCCTCGCGAGCGTGGCGGCGGTGGATCTGGCCCGGTGCGGCCGCATCGACGACGCACGGGACGCCCTGCACAACGCGAAGCACACCCGGATCAAGCCGGGCCAGACCGAGCTCGGCGGCCCCTTCCTCTGTACTCCGGAACGGGCCGAGGGGATCTGGTCCGACGCCCACCTGGCACTCGGCGAAGCGCAGTACACGCTCGACCATGCCGACCAAGGGGTCGCGCTGTTCGAGGCGGCTCCGCATGCCCTGCGTAACTACGGGTCCGAGCGGATGGTCCGCCTGCAGCAGGTGAAGGCGCGTCTCGAGCTCGGCGTGCTGGACGGCGCGCTGGAAGCACTCGGCGCCGTGCTCGCCACCCCGACGGAGTACCGCGTCCGGCCGTTGATCCACCGGATCAGCGAGGTTGCGGCGATCACCAGGACCGAGCGGTACGCCGAGGAACCGAAGGCCCGCGCGATGCACGAAGGCATCCGCGAGTTCACCCGCCGCCCCGCGACCACGCGCGGCCGGCTCGACTGACGGGAGCCCCGAGATGTTCGACGAAGTCCGCGACCACTGGTACCTGCGTCCCGGCTGGCGTGAGGACCGCTCCTTCTATACCTGGCACCTGACCTTCGCCGACGACGCTTCCGTCGCGACCCTGTTCTCGGCGTACGAGGCGGTGGTCGCGTCGATGCCCGGGATCGCGCCGGTGCCGCTCGAGTGGTTGCACCTGACCCTGCAGGGCGTCGGCTTCGCGGACCGGGTGGAGCCGGGCGAGCTGCGGGCGATCACCGAGGCCGCCGAGAGCCGGCTGGAGCGCTTCTCCCCTTTCGCCGTGACGATCGGCCCGGCCGTGGTGGACCCGGAGACCGTGCAACTGCCCGTCACCCCGGCCGAACCGCTCCAACGCCTCCGCAACACGATCCGCGCCGCCATCGCCGACGTCTGGGGCCCAGATGCGGTCCCCGAACTCCCCGCCCTCAACCCCCACATCACCCTCGGCTACTTCACCACCCCAGCCCCCGCCGCGCCCTTACTCGCCCAGCTCGCCGAAACCCCCGCCCACACGGCCACCCCCACCCTCGGGTCCGTCTCCCTCATCACCCTCACCCGCTCCCCCCGCCTCTACCACTGGACCCCCGTCACCACCCTCCAGCTGACTCCCTAGTGAAAGGCCATCGCCGTGGATGAGGCTTCCACCTCCGACGAGCTGAGGGCTCGGGCCCTGCTCGTGCTCGCGGACCGTCTGCCCAGCGGCTGGCGCATCGAGCCGGGACCAATCCTGACCTCGCCCGAAGGTCTGTCAGTCGAGCTGCGCTTGTCGATCCACCAGACCGTCGAGGTCCAGGACGTGCCGCGGCTCCGCAACCAACTGCACGAGACAGGTCGTCCTGGGCTGGTCGTCGCCGATCACCTGTCCGACCCGGTGCGCAGGCGCCTGATCGAGACCGGTCTCGCCTATGCCGACTGCACCGGCAACGTTCTGCTGAACGTACTGCGCCCAGACCTGTTCATCTCCGACCGCGGCACCGACCGCGACCCTTGGCGGAAACCAGGTACTGCGGGAACGCTGCAGGGTGATCCTGAGGCTGCGATCATCAGGGCTCTCCTTGACTACAACGGCCTCTGGACCACTCGCGACCTCGTCTCGATCACGAAGATCCCCACCCCGCAGGTCCACCGGATCGTCGACCTGCTCGAGGCCGAGGGTCTCGTGGCGCGCCATTCACCCGGCGCCATCGCCGTACCCGACTGGGTACCGCTCCTCCGTCGCTGGACCGACGACCTCGGCTTCGTCCGCAACAGCCGCCTGACCCGCTGGAATGCACCCCGCGGCCTGGAACCGCTGCTGACCCGAATCCACACCGCGGGAATCCCCCATGCGGTCACCGGACCACTCGCCGCTGCTCACTGGGCCGACGGCACCGTCCCGCGCTCCGCGATGATCTACACCCCGGACGCAAACGCCGCCGCCGCAGCCTGGAACCTCACTCCCGCAGGCCCCCGCGCCTACGTCCTTCTCGCCGAGCCGGCAACCGACGTCGTCTTCACCCGAGCCCGAACCCGCCCCACCAACCTCCGCACCGCAGCCCCGGCCCAGATCGCCGCAGACCTCCTGACCGGCCCCCTAAACACCCAACGCCAAGCCAAACACTTCCTCCGCTGGCTGCACCTCAACAACAAATCCTGGCGCCTCTGACGGCGACCACCCGAACGCGCAGAACCCGGCTCACCAACCGCCCGGGTGGCTGCCGGGTCCACTTCCCGCAGGCGTCAAACCAGAACAGAACAAGGAACCGGAAAAGTCAGAGCCCCGGCGACATGACCAAGGTCAGCGGTCCACCGGGGCTTTCATCACAAACTCTAGCAGCCCGAGGACCACCGATGATCCACCGAGACCCGCCAACGGCCGGGCCGTGGGTCGAGCACTGGCTGAGCTTCGCTCCGCTGTACCGCACTCGGAACGGGCGCCGCGTCGACATCAACACACAGCATCGTCGGCAACTTGTCGACGCGTGCGCCCGCGTCCAACTGATCCACCCGGCAAGATCATCGCCGAACTGCCTTTCGGGTCCTGGCGGTTCCTCAGCTCAGCCGCCCATGAGAAGACTGTCTGGGTCCGCTACCTTCACCGCGCTTTGCCACCTGGAACCGATCGGAAGCGCGACGTCGACGACAATGCGGCGGCATCAGGCGGCATAGGCACGCACAGAGATGAGATGAGCGCGCGTTGCTCCGTTCGTCGCGCTGACCAGCACCCGCAACTTCGCAGCCCGGGCAGTCAGGCGATGCGTCTTCCGACGTCGGCGATTGCCGGTCACCGAAGCAACGGTCTGCCACTCGCCGTCGGCATCGGCGACCTGTACGTCGTAGTCCCGCACAAGCGTCGGCAGTACGTCGAAAGGCGTCCGGTGGTGATGCAGGTTGATCAGGTCCTCCTCGACATCGTCGTCCAGGATCACCGTCACCTCCCCGATCTCGACGGGCTCCGGCCAGGCCAGCTCGACCGACGGCGACGGATCCCATGCCAGGTCTTCCGACACCCACATCTGCGGGCCGCCATAAGGACGTGCGAAGCCGCCGACGATCTTCTCCGGCGAGTACGCGGCCGTCTCCGCGCCAAGCCGGAAGCACAGACCCCCACGCGGCAGGATGTGCTTCCACTCCCGGAACTGCTCGGTGTACTGCTCGTCCGGCTCCGGGTCCCGATGCGCGAAGCAGATCGTCCCCGGCAGCGCCGAGTCCGCCACATGCACGGACAACGCCGCGTTCTCCTTCAGTACTACGACCGCGTTCTGCGGCTGATCCGGCTGCCACTGCAGGGGAATCCGAACCCACCGCTTCTCCCCGGCCACGACCTCGACCGTCCACTCCGCGAGCTTCCGCAGCGGCAGGTAGTTCTGCGGCTTCAACGGATCGTGCAGCTCGACCGTGAACGTCGTCGCCGCGGTCGCATCGACCAGCAACTCCAGCCCATCGAGAGCAGGATCGACCGGCAGCACCATCGCCAGATCCGTGTCGAGGGCCCGAGTCCCAGCGGACACCTCGACAGCCATCCGCTGCAAGCTCGACGACGCCGTCACCGAAGCGGTGAGCGCGAGGTTCGCCGGATCCGCGTCCTCCACCCCGAGGACGGACGCGTCCGCACGGTGCAACGCGTTCCGCACCAGGTCGAACTGCTCAGTGGCCACCTCACGCGGCGTCAACCCGGCCTGCGACGCCACCGCCGCCGCGACCCCGGCCGCTTCACCCAGTACTGCGCACGTCGCCATCACCCGGGTGGTCCCGAACGCCACGTGACTCGCGCTGATGTTGCGCCCGGCCATCCACAGATTCCGCACGTTGCGCGAGTACAGCGTCCGCAACGGGATGTGGTAGTTCCCGTCCGGGTGCCAGTGCTTCGAACCGCGCTCGGTCGCGTACATGCCACCCGGCGGATGCAGGTCGATCGACCAGCCGCCGAAGGCCACCCGGTCCTCGAACAGCTCCTGCCCGAGGACCTCGTGCTGGGTGAGCACGTGATCCCCAAGGAACCGCCGATACTCCCGCTTGCCCGGGACCGAGCCGATCCACTCGAGCGTCAGGTTCTCGGCATCGTACAGGCCGGAGTTCTTGATGTGGTCCCAGATCCCGTAGACGACGGCCTGGAGCTCGTCGCGGATCAGTTCGTTGTCGTCGACCACGTCCCGCTCGCCGCCCCACTCGATCCACCAGTAGGCGCAGCCATTGGCCTCGGTCCGGATCACCCGGCGTTCCGGGATCGAGGTCTTGGTGATGTCCTTCGCGAACGACGGCGGCACGTACTTCACCGGGTGCCCGGCGTCCTTGCTGTAGAAGAGGATCGTGCTGCCGAGCGTGTTGCCGTCGGGCACCTCCGGCGCCCACGATTCGCCGTACTTCGAGCGCGGCTCACGCCCGGTCCGGTACTCCGCGCCGGCCAGATGACCGACCAACCCGTCACCCGTGCAGTCGAGGAACACCGGACTGGTGAAGTGGATCTCCTTCTCCGAACCCATCTGCCAGCCGGTCACCGAGTCGATCACTCGGTCGTCCGCCGGACCGGACGCCTCGATGGTCCGGACGTCGGTGTTGAGGTAGAGCGTGATGTTCGGCTCCGCCCGGACGGCCTCCAGTACGACGAGGTCCCAGTAGTACGGGTTGCCCTCGGGGTTGCGGTACTGGTTCTCGACGAACAGCTCGCCCATGATCCCGGTCTCGCGAGCGTAGTGCTGGACGCCGTGCGCAGTGGCCCCGCAGACCCAGACCCGGACCTCGCTGGAGGAGTTGCCGCCGAGCACCGGCCGGTTCTGGATCAGGGCGACGGTACTGCCTTGCCGGGCAGCGCCGATGGCGGCACAGACGCCGGCCAGGCCACCGCCGACGACGGTCAGATCGGAGTGGACGTGGAGCTGCTGCATGCAATCACCTTCGGGGTGGAGGGTCTGGGTGCACGACCGGCTGTCCCGGTCCGTTCGGGTGGTTCGCGGTGAGGTGGTCGGGGATCCGCTGGGCGACCAGGACGAAGAGCAGCCCGGCGGTGAGGGTGTCGCTGGCCCGCCCGGCGAAGAACTCGGTCCAGGTGCCGCCCACCGGAGTACCGGTGTCGAAACAGATCTCGGCGAGCTCGCCGATCGGTGAGTCCGCGACGCCGGTGATGGCGACCGTGAGGGCGCCTTCGGCCTTCGAGCGGCGGACGAACTCGAGCGTCGCCGGGTCGGTGCCGGAGCGCGAGACCACGAGCGCCACGTCACCGTCGCCGAGCAGCCCGGCCGCGATCTGCGCCGACTGCGGTCCGTCGAAGAACCAGACCGGGATGCCGATCCGGAGCAGCCGGATATAGAGCTCGCGCGCCGGGATCGCGTCGCCCCACTCGCCGTAGATATGGGTCCGCCGGGCTCCCGCGATCGCGTCCGCCACCTGGGAGGCGGCCGGTAGATCGATGGACGCGAGCGCGTTGCGGAGCGCGTTGGCCTGCGTGCTGGCCAGTACTCCGAGCACCTGCTCGGGCGGATCGGCCGGACCGATGGCCAGGCCGATGTCGCTCGTCCAGCCGGCTTCCAGGCCGCGGCCGATCTCCATCGCGATCGCGGCCCGGAGCGCCGGGTACCCGGCGAAGCCCAGGTGCGTCGACAACCGGGTCACCGTGGCCGCGGACGTCTGCGCCGCCTCGGCCAGCTTGGTGATCGATCCCCGCGCCACCTCGTCGGGGTTGGCGAGGATGTGATCGGCGACCCGTTGCATGGCGCCGTTCAGCTCGGGCAGGGCTCGCCTGACCACCTGCAAGGGGCTCGGGGTGTCGGCCCGGGAGGGTTTGTCGCTGTCCATCTCTGATCCCATCCCGCGATCATCACGTATAGATGAACTGGGCACTCGCAACTCCGTCGGCATCGCTGACCAGCCGCACCCAGTGCGCGCTGAACCCGGGCGGGAAGACGTGGGTGTGGATCTTGCCGGGCTCGACCGTGATCGCCTCGGTGGCGCCGAACCGGCCGTGACCGTGGAAGTCGATCTCGACCGTCACGGTCATCGGCTGGTCGCCGAGGTTCTCCAGGTGCAGGCACTTGTTGTCGAAGCCGGTCATCAGGTACGGGTCGGACGGCTCCCCCGCGGTGACCGGGGACTCCCACCAGGGACCACCCCAACCGGCCGGCTTGCCGAAGTTCCACAGGTCGTCGGTCTTGCCGAACCACAGGCCGGACTGCGGCTCCGCGGTCGTCGGGTTGAGCCCGTGACTCGGGGAGGCGTTGTCGGCGCCGGCGACGAGCATGCCGCGCCAGGAGCAGAAGTCGCCGAGCACCCAGAGATGCGTCGAGATCGGCCGCACTCCCCAGATCCTGCCGCCGTACGCCCAGGGCGACAGCTCGTAGAACATGCCGTGGTGATCCATCAGCAGGCGCTCGTGCTCGACCTCGCGGATCCGCGGCCACTCGGTCTGCCACTTGTGATCGAAGCAGTGCGACGCCTTCGGCAGCCGGTATCGGGTCCACTTCTGGTCGGACTCGGTGAACACCTCGAGGATGGCCGAGGCCTGGTCCCACCCGGTGGCGAAGATGGTGCCGCCGAACTCGTGGCGGCCGCCGATGCCGGTGAACGGCTTCTCGGCGATCACCCGCCACTGCTGACCGTCGTACTCCGCGAGGCGGCCCTGCGAGCGGTGGCCCGCCCAGTCCTGCTCGTCGTACTCGTTGGAGCAGACGACGAGCCGGCCGAAGCTGGAGTAGCAGTCCTTGTAGTGGACCTTCATCTCCCCTTCGGTGCCGAGCACCTCGTTCAGGTCGAAGAGCTGGACGCACTCGTAGGTGGTCAGGTCCAGCTCGAACAGCTCGCCCTCCATCGCGAGCACGTAGACGTGGGTGTCCGGCTTGGTGAGATGCCGGGCCGTCCCGCAGACCCGCAGCGGCTGGAGCTCGGGGATCGTGGTGATCTTGTGGTCCTCGTCGATCACGTGCGGGCCGATCACCAGCTTCGACGTCGGGAAGTGCACGAACCGGTTGGTGTAGGTGCCGTCCACGCCGAGGGTCTCCGCGACGATCTCCATCGAGAAGTCGGGAGCGATCCGGCGCAGGCTCACCCCGCCACCGCTCGCGGCCTTGTGCGAGTTGTAGTTCTGCACGTAGAGCAGGCCGTTCCAGGGCATCAGCGAGCCGACACCGAGCTCGCTGCGCGGTGGACCGAAGTCCCCGATCTGGGCGAGGTCCGGGAAGACACCTGAGACGTTCAAGAAAGCTCCTTCACTCGACGCCGGCTCGTTGGCGAAGCCGGGGTCACTTGATGTCGGGTCACTTGATGCCGGTATGGGTCATGGCGGCGATGAAGCGGCGTTGCAGGACGACGAAGACGATCAGCACCGGCACGATCGAGACCACCGAGGCGGCCATCGTCAGACCGGGCGCGATCGAGCCCTGCTCGTCGACGAAGTTGGTCAGGCTGAGCGGCAAGGTGTACTGCTCGGGGCTGCTGATCAGCACCAGCGGCGTCTCGTAGTCGTTCCAGGACCAGACGAAGGCGAGGATGCCGAGCGCGCTGATCACCGGCGCCGCCTGCGGCAGGTAGATCCGGGAGAAGATCTGCCACTCGCTCGCGCCGTCCATCCGGGCCGCCTCGGCGAACTCGCCCGGCTGGCTGACGAAGAACTGGCGCATCAGGAAGGTGCCGAGCACGGTGAACATGCCGGGCAGGATCAGCGCCCACAGCGTGTCGTACAGGCCGAGCTTCTGGAAGTAGATGAAACGCGGTACGAGCAGCAACTGGGCCGGGATGATCGCGGTCGCGAGGTACAGCAGGAAGAGCTTGTCCCGGCCGCGGAACGACATCCGGGCGAACGCATAGCCGGCCATCGTCGCGGTGATCAGCTCCCCTGCCACTCGGAGTAGGGCAACCAGCGCCGAGCGGCCGAAGGCCGGCAGTACGGAGTCCGGGCCGACCAGCACGGTCTTGAAGTTCTCCCACTGCGCCGGATCCGGGATCCATTGCATCGGGACCTGGAAGGCGTCGACGTCCTGCTTCAGCGAGGTCGACAGCATCCAGGCGAACGGCGCGAGGAAGGCCAGCCCGAGGATCCACAACGGGATCCCCCAGTACCACTTGGCCCTGGCCGCCTGCTGCTGCCTCGGCGTCTTAGTCATGAAGAGCCCTCCCTCGCTGGGCCCGCCACGTCACCAAGGTCAGCACGAGTACGCCGAGGAACGTCACCAGGCCGATCGCCGACGCGTAGCCGAACCGGTAGAACTGGAAGCCCGTCTGGTACATGTAGTACGAGATGGTGGTGGTGGAGTCGCCCGGACCACCGGAGGTGATCAGCGCGATCAGCCCGAAGCCCTGGGAGGCGCCGATGATCAGCGTCACCGCCAGGAAGATGGTTGTCGGGAGCAACGATGGCCAGGTGATCGCGCGGAACTTCATCCAGCTCCCGGCGCCGTCGATGTCAGCCGCCTCGTAGAGTTGGCCGGGCGCGTCCTGCAACGCGGACAGGTAGATCAGCGAGCAGTAGCCGACGCCACCCCAGACCGCCATCACGATCAGCGCCGGCAACGCCCAGTGCGACGAAGCGAACCAGCCGGGCGAGATGCCGAAGATGTCGAGCGTCTGGTTGACCAGGCCCGACTTCGGGTTCATCAGCATCAGCCACGTCATGCCGATCGCGACCGTGTTGACGATGTACGGGAGGAAGAAGATCGCCCGCAGTACGCCGCGGCCTGGCAGCGGGCGGTTCAGGGCGGTCCCGAGCGCCAGCCCGAGGACGACGGTCAGCGGGACGCTCACCCCGACGTACAGGAGAGTCAGGCCGACCGCGTTCCAGAAGCCGGGGTCGCGGGCGATCGCGATGAAGTTGTCCAGCCCGTTGAACTCGATCCCGCCGAGGCCGGACACCAGGTTCCAGTCGGTGAAGGCGAGCGCGATCACGCTGATCAACGGGATCAGGGTGAAGGCGATGACGCCGAGCAGGTTCGGCGCGATGAAGGCCAGGCCGGTCCAGCCGCTGGGTTTGATCCCGCGGCCGGGCTGTTCTGCCGGTGGTTGTCCGGTGGCTGTCTGCACCGGAGCGGACGGAGCCGCGACAGTCATCAGGCACTCCCCTCATTACGGGCGATGGCGGCGTTGGCCAGCCGGTAGACCTCACGGATCGCCGGGCCCGGCGACTTCTCGCCCAGCCAGCACAGATCGCGCTGCTGGCCGTAGGCGAGGTTGATCTCGGGGAACCCGGCCAGCTTGGTGTCGGTGGCGAGCTTCGGTTCGGCGTCGAGCACGACCCGCTGGAAGGAGTCGAGGTCGAAGTACTTGTCCGGCTCCTTGCCGAGCATGCCGGCCCTCAACTGGTCGTTCGTGACGTTGCCGAGCGTCGGGATCTTGCCACCGGCAAGCATCGGCGCCGATCCCTCGGTCAGCCAGAACTTGATGAACTGCCAGGCCGCCTCGGTCTTGGTGGACTTCGGGTTCATCATGACGAAGTTGTTGTAGCTGCCGCCGTTCCAGTCGCCACCCCCGGGCACTGTCGGCGGTGGCGCGAAGGACACCTTGAAGTCGTGCGGGTACTTCTTCGCGTCGTACAGGTAGCGCAGGTTGAACGGCGCCGTCGACCAGAGGTTGAACTCGGCCTTCAGGAACGAGTTCTGCTGGTAGGCGTCGAGATGCCTTGCCAGTACTTCGCTCCAGGGGAACGCGCTGCCCTCGTCGATCATCGCGCGTCCGGTCGCCAGGGCCTGCTCGAAGATCGGGTTGTCGAAGTTCGACCGGCCGTTGTCGTCGGAGTACCAGTAGTTGGGGCCCAGGGAGATGCGGGCGATATCGGGGATCGTGTAGGCGCCGACGGTGCTGCCCGAGGTCAGCTTCTTCGCGGTGGCGCGGTACTCGTCGACCGTCCACTGGTGCGGCAACTCGACGCCCGCCTGCTCGCGGAGTTTCTCGTTGAACAGCACGAAGTACGGCTCGCGAGCGGTGGCCAGCGCCTTGACCCGGCCTTGGTCGAGGAACGCGCGCGGCTGCTCGGTGTCGAGGAACAACGCGAGGTCGGGATCGCCCTTCACCCGATCGGTCAGATCGGCCGCCAGTCCCGATCCGGCCCGCAGCGCCAGCGACGCGGACGCGTAGGTGAAGTACACGTCGATGTCGAGCCCACCCTGCAGCGCGGTGTCCAGCTTCAGGTTGCCGCGATCATCGTTCACGAACCGCGTGTAGTTCACCTTGTACTGCGGAAACTTCCGCTGGAAAGCCTCGACCACTTTCCCCGGCCCGGACGCCGCCGGCACCCCACCCCAGACCTGCAGAACATCAGAACCACCCCCACCACCACTCCCCGAACACCCCGCCACCAGAGCGCTCGCGCCCACCGCCCCCACCCCGGCAAGGAACCGCCTTCGCGACAAATCTCCTCGCACAACTTTCTCCTCTCACCCGCCTCACCCCCGCCCAGCGAGCAAAAGATTAACCAGATGAGCCCAGCTCAACAACCCCTTGTGCAAATCTTTTTCACGCGAGATCATCGCCGTACCGATCGACAGGAGGTACCCCCTCGTCCCGCCAACGCCCCACCGCACCACGCGCACGGCGTACCGAAGTACAGGCGGTACTTCCTGTCACTCGGTACGCATAGCTGCACTCGGACAGCCCTTGGGTGACGCTCCCGGCCGCGCAGTGGCAGCGATGGTTGTGGAGGGTGGGGACACCGAAACGGGACCTCGGACACGTTATTTCTTGTCCCGCGGTCCCCATTTCCTGTCCGAGGTCCCCATTTCCTGTCCGAGGTCCCCACCTCTTGTTCAAGGTGCCGGCATGGTGTGCGGACCCCACCACAGGCGCTCGGCCGAGCAGACACCAACGCCCTGGCCGAGTGCTGCTAGAGGCTGCAGTTCACCAGGACTGGTTCGTTGATGAGGGTGATGTTGAAGGCCTGGTGGACCTGGGTGCGGACGTGGGTGGCCAGGGCCAGGAGTTCCTTGGCGGTGGCGTTGCCGCGGTTGGTGAGGGCGAGGGTGTGCTTGGAGGAGACGGCGGCGTTGCCGATCGCGTAGCCCTTGGCGACGCCGGCGTGCTCGATCAGCCAAGCCGCGCTGGTCTTCACGCGGCCGTCCGGCTGGGGCCACTGCAGCGCACCCGCCGGTACTTCGGCCGCTGTGTCGAGCAGGGGGTTCGTGAAGAAGGACCCGGCGCTCCAGGTGTCGTGGTCCGCCTCGTCCAGCACCATGCCCTTGCTGCGGCGCAACCCGAGCACGGCTTCCCGTACTTCGGTCATCGGCGCTCGCGAGCCCGGCTCGACGCCCAGCACCCGGGCCAGTTCGGCGTACCCGATCGGTGCGGACAGGTCGCCGAGCGGAAGCTGGAAGGCAACCTCCAGCACGGCGTACCGCGAGGGGTCGGCCTTGAACCGTGAGTTCCGGTAGGTGAATCCGCAGTCGGCGGCGAAGATCGTCCGGACGGCGTTGTCGATCCGGTCCCAGACCCGCACGGAGGCGATCGTCTCCGCCACCTCGTGTCCATAGGCGCCCACGTTCTGCACCGGCGTCGACCCGGTCAGCCCGGGGATCCCGGACATCGACTCCAGGCCGACCCACTCCTCGGCGATCGCCCGCTGCACGACGACGTCCCAGTCCTCGCCGGCGGCGACGTGGATCATCGCGCCGGAACACGCGTCCGCGTCGACCCGGATCCCGCGGGTGGCGATCTTGATCACCGTGCCGCGGAAACCCTCATCACCGATCACCACGTTGCTCCCGCCGGACAGCAGCAGCACCGGCTGGGCCGCCGCATCCGCTTCGCGGATCGCGTCGATCAGGTCCGGTTCGGTGGTCACCTCGACCAGCCGGTCCGCGGGGCCGCCGATCCGGAGGGTGGTGAAGTCCGCCAGCCGGACGTCGGAGGAGACGGTGGCGGTGTCGCCGGCCGGTGCCGCCGGGGGCTGCGGAGTACTCACGAGACGCGCACGACCGCCCTGGCCCGGCCGAGGACCTTCTCCTCGCCGGCGAGCGCGGTGATGTCGATCTCCGCGGTGCCGTCGGCGACCTTGTCCACCTTGGCCGAGAAGGTGATCGTCGCGCCCTTGTCGTCGTCCGGAACGATCACCGGCTTGGTGAACCGTACGCCGTACTCGAGCAGGTCGGCGGGATCGTCCAGCCAGTCCGTCACCACCCGGGCCGCCGACGCCATCGTGAGCATGCCGTGCGCGATCACGCCGGGCAGCCCGAGGGACGTGGCCATCCGGTCGTTCCAGTGGATCGGGTTGAAGTCGCCGCTGGCGCCGGCGTACCGGACCAGGTCCTCGCGGCGCAGGGTGACGGTCAGCGGCGGCAGCTCGGTGCCGACCTCGACGCTGCTCACGAGTCCGCCCGGTTGTGCGAGATGGTCGACGTGGAGGTGGCGATCGGGTCGCCGTCGACGGTGGTCAGCGCGGTCTCGTACATGATCACCTCGACGTCACCGGCCTTGCGCACGGTGGTGATGGTAGCTGTCGCGGCGATGTCGTCGCCGGCCTTGATCGGGCGGGTGTAGCTGAACTTCTGCGCGCCGTGCACGATCCGGTCCAGCCGCAGCCCGAGCTCGTCGTCGGCGAGCAACCGCAACAGCGCCGGGTTGGCGACCATGAAGGCGAAGGTGGGCGGCGCGATCGCGTCATCACCCCGGTACGCCGGGTTGGCGTCCCCGATCGCGTCGGCGAACTCCCGGATCTTCTCCCGGCCGACCTGGTAGGACTCGGCGGCCGCATAGCTCCGGCCGACCATCGTGGCGTCGATCGTCATATCCAGTAACCCTACTGGCAGACTATGACGGCTAGTGCCGCCACCCACTCAGCTGAACACCTGGGGGATCGCGGGAAGGCCATGGCGTTCTGCGCGGCAACCCGCGAGCGGCACGGTCTGCGTCTCCTGCTGCCTGACCCCGCGAGCCGACCGCCTCACCGCCTACGAAGGCGGCAAACCCATCCTCACCGTCTGATCCTCTTACGTCCGAAGAAGTGGAGGGAGGTTTACTCCACTTCTTCGGACGTAAGGGACCTCAGGGCACAGCGAAAGGGCCGCTTCGGGTTTCGAAGCGGCCCTCCCGGAAGACTGCTGAGGTCAGCGGGTCTCGCGGTGGTCGGTGTGGTCGTTGCAACGGGCGCAGTACTTCTTCAGCTCAAGACGATCCGGGTCGTTACGCCGGTTCTTCTTGGTGATGTAGTTGCGCTCCTTGCATACCGTGCACGCCAGCGTGATCTTCGGGCGGACGTCGCTTGCCTTGGCCACTACTGCCTCTTCTTGTCAGGAGCGCGCAACTTGGGTGATCGCGCTCTCGAAATACATGGTGGTGGGTAGCGGGGGCGGGAGTCGAACCCGCGACACCACGATTATGAGCCGTGTGCTCTAACCACCTGAGCTACCCCGCCAGAGAGTCCGTCACCCCACCTGGCGGACCGGGTGGTGCAGCGTTTCTCAGAGCCCCTTTACGGAATCGAACCGTAGACCTTCTCCTTACCATGGAGACGCTCTGCCGACTGAGCTAAAGGGGCGGGCCGAGGAGAGAGATTACACGGTCTGCTGCCCCGATGTGAAATCGAGAGCGGCACCCCTTGCAAGGTCCCTCAACCAACCCGAGAAGCATACCGGTTCCCAGGAGTGCTTCCGACCAATTTCCGGACCAGCTCGGCACCGCTTCTCACTCCAACGCGGCGTCGTCCGCGCTGAAGTCGTCCGAGGCATCCGCCGGCGGATTCGCGAGGTGCCACCGCACCGATTCCCGCAGGCCGGCGGCCGGATCCACCGGCTCCCAGCCGAGCACGGACCGCGCCTTGCCCGGATCCATCAGCAGATGCTGACTCAGCACTCCGGTGAGCTCGAGATCGGCCGGCAGCCTCTCGTCGGAGACCCGGACGAGCTCCACGTCCGGCGCATCCGCCGCCACCAGGATCTGCTCGGCGAACAGCCGGTACGGCGCGGTGGCCCGCTCGACCACGTTGAACGCCTCACCCCGGTGATCCCCCGCCAGGGCCAGGGAGACGGCCGCCGCCACGTCCCCGACGTACACGCGGCTGAAGAGGAACTGCCCGGAGCCCACCGGGATCCGCTTCCGCCCGGCGCGCACCCGTCGCAGTACGAACTCGAACCGGCGCTGATAGTCATGCTCCCCGTGGACCGCCCCGAGCCGGAGCACAGTGGCCCCGCGGGGCAGATACCGCTCCTCCATCTCGAGGTTCTCGTACTCCGGTCCGTCCACGAACCGCCGCTCGCGCAGTGGCGAGTCCTCCGTCAACGGCAGCGCGTCGCTCGTCCACCCGGCATGAAGAGCGTCATAGGCCCGGTAGACGTCCCCGCTGGAGATCGCCACCAACTTCACCCCCGGGCCGAACGCACCGAGCGCCGCCTCAGCCGCGCGGGCGTTCATGCCGGACACGTCGACGGCAGCCTCCGCCTGGAAGCCGGCGACTGCCTCGCGCAGAGCAGGGCCGTCATGCCGATCCACATGCGCGTGCCGCACGTCAGGAAGATCAGCCGGCTCATGCTCGCCCCGATGAACCACCAGAAGCTCGTGGCCCTCCCCCGCCAGCCGCGAGGTGATGGCCCTGCCGATGAACTGGGTCCCGCCCAGAATCGCGATCCGCATGACTCCGTCCTACGGCAGCCCGCGGGACCACTCAAGACTCGTCTGCGCTAGGCAGAAGGCAGAGCGCTCGGGGGCCGAGAACGCGTCGAGGACCGGCCGGTGGCGCTCACCGCGCCCCGCGAACTGATCGCGGCGAGACGCCCTATAGCGCTTCAAAGGGCCGCTGGGCAGGCGTGACTCGCGTGATCCCAGTCACGCTCGGATTGAACTATCTCGGCCTCTTGTTTACGCCTGAGTAGCAACACGGGGCAGTCCGGCCTTCACCGTCTGTCACGGATTTGGGTGATCTGGTCGCACTGCGCGTTTGAGGACCGTGTGAAGGCGTCGTTATGGTCGATGAGCCGCTTGGGCACACCCTGGCGGCTACTCGACTCTGGAAGGCTCTCGTGTCCCCTCACCACGATGTGTCGGATGCAGAACGCGCGACACCGCGCCGCTCGCCCGGCTCCCGTCGGGTGGCCCTGCACCGCCTCACCCGTCGCCCCACTGGCCGCCAGGCCGCGCAGCTCGTCGGCCTGACGGCCGCGCTGGCCGCAGCCGCGGGCACGGGCGCTGTCGCCCTCAACTCCTCCCCCTCCGGTGCGGCCACCAGCGCCACCTCTGCCCAGCAGAACGCCCTCACCACCGCTCGGATCGAGCGCCAGCAGCAGACCTCGCGGGACGGGTCGCGGACCGACCTGACCCTGGAGGCCACCCGCAAGGCCCAAGCGGCCGAGCAGGCGAGGCTCCGCGCCGCCAAGCTGGCTGCCACCGCGACCCTGAACCAGCGCCGGGCCCTCGCCCTGGCGGCTTCCAAGGCTCTCGCCGCTCAGAAGCGGGCAGCGGCCGTCAAGGCAGCCGCAGCCGCGAAGGCCGCGGCGATCGCCAAGGCCAAGGCGGAAGCCGCGGCGATCGCCAAGGCGAAGGCCGCAGCCGCCGCAAGGGCAGCGGCGGCTCCGAAGATCGTCCTGCCGACCACCGGCTACCACCTGACCGCGCGCTTCGGCCAAGCCGGCGGCCGCTGGGCCGCCAACCACACCGGCCTCGACTTCGCCGCCCCGATCGGTACGCCGGTCCGCTCGGTCATGGCCGGCAAGGTGATCCAGGCCGAGTTCGCGGGTGCGTACGGCCGCCAGGTTAAGGTTCGCCACGCCAACGGTACGGTGACCTCCTACAGCCACATGTCCGAGTTCGACGTCTCCGTCGGCGACTCGGTCTCGGCCGGCTCCAAGGTCGGCGCCATCGGCGTCACCGGCAACACCACCGGCCCCCACCTCCACTTCGAGGTCCTCCCCAACGGAGGCCCCGCCATCAACCCCGAGCCCTGGCTCGAGGCCCGGGGCATCAACCCGTAACCCCTGTACCCCCGTCCAAACCGGGTGGCTCCCCACGTTCTCAGGGGAGCCACCCGGTTGTTTGTGTCCCGGAGGCCAGCCGATCCGCGTGGGGTCGGCGTACGGGTCAGAGGAACTTGGCCAGATGCAGGGCGTCGACGTACTCGCCGTCGATCTGGAACTCGCGGTGGTGAGTGCCTTCGAGGGTGTAGCCATGGCGCTCGTAGAGACGGCGGGCCGGGGCGTTGGTGGCGTGGACGTGGAGGGTGATCTTGCGGGCACCGCGGCGTCCGGCCTCGGCGGTGGCGGCTTTGAGCAGGGTGGAGCCGACGCCGCGGCCCCGGGCGTTGTTGGCAACGGCCAGGCCGTTGATGGCCAGTACGCCGCTGCCCTCGGGGAACGGGTACTTGTCCTGCAGCCGGAGGTAGCCGAGCACCTCGCCATCGGCTTCGGCGACCAGGTGAGCGTCGGGTCCGCTGCGCTCATTGAAGAACTGGCTCCGCTCGCCGCTGGTGAGCGAGGGGAAACCGGACGACCCGTCCCACGCGGTCAGCTCGATCTCCAGCAGCGCCGCATCGTCAGCTTCCACAGCCCGCCGAACAGTCACGTTCCCGGTCGAATCGGCTGCGGCAGGCGAGCGGTCATCAGTCACGTCGTCCATCGTCACCCAGCACAGGTGCATTCAGGAGCTGAAGCTGAGTTCCGCGGTGAGACCGCCAGTGGAATCTGGAAGTACGGGCTGAGCACCGCGTTAATGGGGTTCTGTGGGTGGGGTGGTGGGGGCGGCCAGGGGGCGTTGGGACCAGGCGACGTCGTGCCAGGTGTTGTGTTTCCAGCCGATGTTTCGGTAGGTGCCGATGGGTTCGAAGCCCAGGGAGGCGTGGAGGCCCACGCTGGCGTCGTTCGGGAGGGTCATGCCGGCGACGGCGGTGCGGTAGCCGCGTTCGGTCAGGCGCTCGAAGAGGGCTTCGTAGAGGGCCCGGCCGCCTCCGGTGCGGCGTCTGCCGAGTTCCAGGTAGATGCTGACCTCGCAGGACCACCGGTACGCCGCTCGGGGTTTCATCGGCCCGGCGTACGCGTAGCCGACGACGCGGCCTTCGTCCTCGAGGACGAGCCAGGCGTGCGTCTCGAGCGAGCGGGCGATACGTTCGGCCATCTCGGCGGGGGTCGGTGGGTCGAGTTCGAAGCTGATCGCGGTCTGCTCCACGTAGGGCGCGTAGATCGCCGCACAGGCCCCGGCGTCGAGTTCCGAGGCATCTCTGATCTTCATGACTACGATAGTAGCCAGACTTGCCCCTATAGTGGCAAGCATGTTGGAAGATCCGCTGTCCGCCTCGCTCGCCGCCACCCTCCAGTCCGCCCGGGTCGCCCAGGATCTCTCCGTGAACGCCCTGGCCGAGCGATCCGGCGTCTCCCGCGCGATGATCGGCAAGATCGAACGCGGCGAGGCCCAGCCCACAGCCGTACTGCTCGGCCGCCTCTCCGGCGCGCTCGGCCTGACCCTGTCGGAACTGGTGGCGCGGGCCGAGGGCGCCGGTGACCTGCTGAGGCGAGCCGCGGACCAGCCGACCTGGACCGACCCGGCCACCGGCTACCGCCGCCGCGCCGTCTCACCCACCACCGAGGGACCGCTCGAACTGGTCGAGGTCGAGCTTCCGCCCGGCGCCTCGGTCTCGTATCCCGCCGACGCCTACATCTTCAAGTACCAGCAGATCTGGGTTCTCGAAGGCGAACTCCACTTCCAGGAGGGCGCCGTCCTCCACCAACTGACCACCGGCGACTGCCTCCAACTCGGCGCCCCGGCCCCCTGCACCTTCAACAACCCCACCGCCGACCCCTGCCGCTACCTCGTCGCACTGGTCAAAGGCCGCGCCTGACCAGCCTGTACTCCGAACCAGCGCGCGAGCGCGATCCGCAAAGCTTCCCGCTCCTCGGTCCCATCGACCTCAGCAGCCCACGCGACATACCCGTCCGGTCGGAGTAGCAGCGCGATCGGCAGACCGGACGTCTGCGGCTGAGCAGTGATGGTCTGGACCCGATCAGTACCGAACTGGCGGGCGAACACCGCATCCGGGGTGAAGTCGAATAGCAGTGGACGAGCGGTCCGGGTCAGCTCGGCCAGCCTGACTGGATCGGCTCCACCGGTCGGCATGAGGAGCATGTCGGGGGCCCACTGGCCGACCATCGGATGCGGACCATCGGCGTACCGGATGTCGGCGCCGGACATCAGGGCGGCGATGTGGCGGGCGTTGTCCGGCTTGGCGAGGAGTTCCTGGAAGAGTTTGCGGAGGGCGGTGACCTCGCTGCCCGGGGCGATCAGCGCGGACTGGGCCTGCGTCTGCATGACCACGCGCTCGCCGACGGGCCGACGCTCGGCCTCGTAGCTGTCGAGCAGCCCGTCCGGCGCCCACCCCTGGATCTCGGCGGCGAGCTTCCAGCCGAGGTTGATCGTGTCCTGCAACCCCAGATTGAGCCCGGGCCCGCCGATCGCCGAGTGCACGTGCGCGGCATCGCCGACGAGCAGCACCCGCCCCTCCCGGAACCGCGCGGCCAGCCGGCTGTTCCCACCGACCACCCGCCGCAGCACGTGCGGCCCGTCCCCTTCAGGCACCGCCAGCGGCAGGTCTACTCCGAGCACCCGCCGCACACTCTCCCTCAACTCCTCGAACGTCATAGGCCCGTCAGCCGGTGCATCCCACTCCCCCGTACTCACCAACGGAGCCCGCCCGGGGAACGCCGCGAACACGAACATCCCACGCTCGTTCCGGTGATGCCTGAACGGCGGAATCACCCCGTACTCCGGTATCACCAGCGCGCCCGTCGCCGGATCCACCAGCTCGGGCGGAACCACCGCGTTCGCAGTACGGGAGACCATGGTGTCGGTCGTGACGCCCGGGAAGTCGATCCCCGCGAGCTTGCGGGTCAGACTGCGACCACCATCGGCGCCGACCAGATAGCGGGCCTGCAACTCGTACGAACCGTCCGGGCCGGACACCTCGACAGTGACGGCCTCGGGAGTCTGAGACAGGTTCGTCAGCTCGTGCCCGCGACGGATCTCGACGCCGAGCTCGAGCGCCCGCTCCTGCAGCACCTCTTCGATCCGGCGCTGCGGAACGCCGAGTATGTACAGCGGGTTGTCATCCAACCCGCTCAGCTCCAGCGGCAAGGCGCCGAAGGTGAAGGCCGGCACCGGAGCCGGCGGCATGAGGTCACCCTTGAGGCGCTCGTACACCCCGCGACGGTCGAGCATCCGGACCACCTGGCCGACCAGCCCGTTGGCTCGCGGCTCCTCGCTGCGCTCCGGCAGCCTCTCCAGCACGATCGGGTGGACCCCGGCCAGACTCAGCTCGCAGGCGAGCATCAGTCCGTTCGGTCCGGCACCCGCGATGACGACATCGGTAAGCATCAGCCTGTTCCTTCCAGTCTCAATTGGGCGTGACTCAGCACCCCGGCAGCGCACACGGCACCTCCCGGGTGGATCTCTGGATGGGCTAGCCGGGCTCCGGCAGACCGGCCTGCAGTTGATCGAGGGCGTCACTCAGCAGGTCGGCCATGGGCAGCGGCGGATCGGCGCGCAGCCACTCGCCCATCGCCACCGCGACAGCAGCGCCCACTGCGGCAGCGACCAGCCTCGGATACATCCCGCCGGCGCCCGTCCGGGTGGCGATGGCGTCCGCCAACTCCTGCTCGGCGGTCGCGGACGCCTTGGCGATCTCGCCTTGCAGTGCCGGTTCGGTCAGCATCAGCCGGATCCCGGCGAGCCATTGCTCATCCGGCTTGCCCATCCCGCCATGGCCTTCCTGACCCAGCGCGAACTGGGTCTCGATCGCGCCCCGAAGAGCGGGCCACAGCGGTTCGCGGGCCGGACGCGCGCGCAACGCCTCCGCGATCCGCAGCGTTCGATCGACGTGCCTGGCCGCGATCGCCTCGGCCTTGTTGGAGAAGTAGTTCCGGAAGGTCCGCAGCGAGACCCCGGCCTCGGCGGCGATGTCCTCGACCCGCACGTTGTCCAGACCCCGCTCGACCGCCAGCCGGACCGCCGCCCAGCTCAGCGCGATCCGGGTCTCCTGCTTCTTCCGCTCCCGCAGCCCGACCGTGTCCATACCAGCTACCGTAGCAAAATTTGCCTAAAGTGCAAATATGCCTATTCGGCAAATACCGCTCCGGTGCCGCCTTGTTCGAGACGGTCGGCGACAGCCGCCGAGGGCTCATGGTTGGCTAGTGCGCGGGTCACCCCGGACGCACCTTCTACCCCTTCGCGATCGGAACCGAGACTATGACCGTTTCCCCGCTGGTCTGGATCCTGACGGTGGCGGCGATCGTCGGACTGCTGCTGTTCGACTACTTCTTCCACGTCCGGACCGCGCACACGCCCCAGTTGAGGGAGGCCGCCATCTGGTCCGGCTTGTACGTCGGGATCGCGGTGCTGTTCGGACTCGGCATGCTGGTCATCGGCGGCCCGACGATGGGCTCGGAGTACTTCGCGGGCTACATCACCGAGAAGGCGCTCTCGGTCGACAACCTGTTCGTCTTCCTGATCATCATGAACAGCTTCCGGGTGCCGCGGGAGAACCAGCAGAAGGTGCTGCTGTTCGGCATCGTCTTCTCGCTGATCGCGCGCACCGCGTTCATCTTCCTCGGCTCGGCGCTGCTGAACACCTTCTCCTGGGTGTTCTACCTGTTCGGGGTGGCACTGCTGCTGACCGCCGGCAACATGCTCAAGCCGCAGACCGAGGAGTCGCACTCCGCGCAGAACGTGGTCGTCAGGCTCAGCCGCAAAGTACTCCCGACCACGGACTACTACGACGGTGACAAGCTGTTCACGATCGAGAACGGCAAGCGGGCGCTGACCCCGATGATGCTGGTGATGGTGGCGATCGGCGGCACCGACCTGCTGTTCGCGCTGGACTCCATCCCGGCGATCTTCGGCCTGACCCAGAACGTCTACATCGTGTTCACCGCGACCGCCTTCAGCCTGCTCGGCCTGCGCCAGTTGTACTTCCTGCTCGACGGCCTGCTGGACCGGCTGATCTACCTGTCCTTCGGGCTGGCCGCGATCCTGGCGTTCATCGGCGCCAAGCTGATCCTGCACGCGCTGCACGAGAACAACCTGCCGTTCATCAACGGCGGCGAGCCGGTGGACGTCGCGGAGATCAGCACCGGGGTGTCGCTGGTCGTCATCATCGCGGTGCTGTTGATCACGATCCTCGCGTCGCTGTTCAGCACCCGCGGCCGGACCCAGACCGCGATGGCGCAGATCCGCCGGGACGCGGCCGCCTACCTCGACGCCGAGTACACCGCGGACCCGGACGAGCGTGAGCGGATCTTCCTGCGGCTGCTGGCGGCCCGCGACCACATCCGCGCGCTCGGCCCGGGGGCCAGGCAGCAGGTCAAGAATGAACCCGAGCTGATGGACCTCTGCCGGCGTGCCGCCGACAGCCACGCCGCCGCGCACGCCGACCACGAGATCCGGCCCAGCCTTTGACCGCCCCTCAGACGGTGGCGAGCCACTTGTCCGGGCCGAACACCTCATAGCGGATGTTGGCTTCGGGCAGGCCGCACGCGATCAGGCTGCTGTGCACCGACTCCATGAACGGCAGCGGTCCGCAGAGGTAGACCTGCGCATCGATGGGGATGTCCACGGCGTCGAGGTCGACGAGGCCGGCGAGGAGGTCGTCGCGCGTGGGTCGCACCCCGAGGTCCTCGTACCACCGGTGCAGGGTGGCCGCAGGCAGTTGGTCGACGAGCTCCTTGAGCTCTTGTCGATGGGCGTGCCGGGCCGGGGAGCGATCGGCGTGCAGGACCATGACGTCGCGCGGCGAGGCGGTGTGGGTCAGGTAGTGCAGCATGCCGATGATCGGGGTCGACCCGATGCCGGCCGAGACCAGCAGGAGGGGTGAGTCGGAGGTGTCGAGGACCAGGTCACCGAACGGCGGCGAAACGGTGAGCACGTCGCTCTCGAAGACACTGCGATGCAAGAAGTTGGACACCTCACCTTCGGGAATCGGCGAGCCGTCGTCGGCGCGAGAGGCGAGGATGGCCTTGACGCTGATCGCCCACTCATCGGCCCGGTGCGCCCGGGTGAGGCTGTACTGGCGGATCTGCCGGGCACCGTCGGGCAAGGTGCAGGCCACGGAGATGTACTGACCGGGTCGCGCCGTGGGCAGCGCCCTCCCGTCCGGCGATGCGAGGACGAACGACACCGTGTCCGGCGACTCCTGGACCCGCGTTCGCACGACCACGGTGCGCCATACCTGTGCGGGCTGGACGCCCGCTTCGGCGTACAGCTCCTTCTCGATCGCGATGAGGTCATTGGCCATCTGCCAGTACACCTCGTCCCAGGCCGCCGCGACCTCAGGCGTGACCGCGTCCCCGAGCACCTCCACGATGGCGTCGAACAGGTGCTTGTGCACGATCGCGTACTGGTCCTCGGCGATGCCCAGCGAGGCATGCTTGTGCGCGATCCGGGCGAGCAGATCCTTCGGCGTGGGGGCGTTGTCGCTGACCAGGAGGGTGGCGTACGCCGCGATCGCACCTGCCAGCGCACGTTGCTGGTCACCCTGTGCCTGGTTGCCGCGGTTGAACAGGTCCCGTTCGAGGTCTGGGTGCGCGGCGAACATCCGCCGGTAGAAGATCGGCGTGATCTCGTCGATCGCGGCACCGATCACCGGCAGCGTGGCCTTGACCACCTGAGTCGACTGGGCTGACAACATGCATCCTCCATAGGGGTTGACGGGTGACAAGGGTTGACGGGTGCGCTAACTGGCGGGGCGGTCGGCCAGCGAAAGCAGGACGCGCGCCGTCGGCGGCCCGGTGAGATCGGTCACCGTGAACGGATCGAGTTCTCTGAAGAACGCTTCCTGCGCGTCGCGCAGCACCACCCGCAACCGGCATGCGTGGCGCAGGGGACAGGGATTCGTCCCCTCACACTCGATGACCTCCGACGTGCCCTCGAGCTCACGCACGAGCCGACCGATCGACACGGTGCGGCCGTGCTCGGAGATGCTCAGCCCACCATGGCGTCCGCGACGGGTCTCGACGACTCCAAGACTCTGCAGTCGCGACACGACCTTCGCGGCGTGCGTGTACTTGACCGCCATCTGATCCGCTACCGACCGAGTGGTCGGCCCCGAGCCATCGGTCTCGGACACGGCGAGCCGCATCAGAATGCGAAGCCCGAGGTCGGTGAATCGGGTGAGCTGCACAGTCGCGACCCTACATAATTCGGCATCTCAAGTGCCAAATTGTTTGACTGTGCGGTGCAGCACAGGCGCTAGCCCTTGACGGCTCCGGAGGCCAGGCCCGTCACGTAGAAGCGCTGCAGGCCGACGTACAGGACCACGCAGACCCAGAGTTGCCGGTGCAGTTCCAGCATCCGCTGGACCACGTCGTTGCCGACGATGTCGCCGGACTGCTGCCCGATCTCCCCTTTGATCAGGTCGGTGTCGGCGGCCCAGATCATCGGCTGGACGACGAACCCGAGCGCTCCCGGGCTGTTCGCCGGGAAGCTCCAGGCGTAGATGTCATCGCCGAGTTTGCGGAGCTTCCGGGCCGCGTCCAGCAGGTCGTCGAACGACTTGATCGCCTGGTCCGGATCGACCCCGGCCTTGTCGCACAGCTCGGTGTTGAACCAGAACATCGAGTTGTCGGCCAGATACGGCACGCCGTACACCCGGTCGGACTTCGTGGCCAGCCGCAGGTGTCCGGGGCTCAACCTGTCCCGGAAGTCCAACGCCCGCAGCGGTTCGGTGAGATCGGTGAAGGCGTCGCGGTAGATGAACAGCATCGAGTTGATGTCGTCGATGTCCACCAGGTCCGGCACTCCCCGGCCGCGGATCGCCGGAGCCAGCTTGGTCACGTACTGCGCGTCCCGGCTCCGGCAACACTGAGCTGCAGCCAGGCAGGAGCCCGGCCGCCGCGGTGGCGGTCGCTGCGCCGAGGAACCTCCGTCGGGTCAGCATGATCAGCCGCGCGGGAGCCAGACGCGCATCGCGCCGATCTCACGGTTCGCCCAGGCGTAGTACGGGACCGCGACGACCTCGACCTCGGTGTCGGTCCTACCTCTGGTCCTCAGAACGGTGACACCATCGAGCAGCGACGGGTCGTGGTTGACGGCGACTTCCGCGTCGGTCAGCAGGTGCAGGTCGTCGACGTTCGCCTGCTGGTCGACCTGCTCGACCGCATAGACCAGCGGCCCGCGTTCCAGCGCGACACATCCCCGGACCGCGTCGACCCTCGGATGAGCCGTGACCAGCCTCGGCTTCATCGGCAGCTGGACTTCCACGACGGCACCGACCGGCCACTCTCGCTCGATCCGCGCATACTCGCCGGCTGCCACCGGAGCGCCGTCGAGGGTTGCCCCTTCGGCCCACAGTGGGATGCGCAGCTCCAGCGCCCACGGATCCTCGACCGTCTGCTCGACAGTCACCCGGACAGAGCCCTGCCACGGGTACTCCGTCTCAACCGTCAGCCCGATCGAGCCGCGCCCTGGCAGCTCCGCCGTCACCGCGCCCGCGGCGTACTGGTGGAGCTGGACGCTGTCGGTGCTGGTGCTCGCGAGGTAGCCGTCGAGGCTGGCGAGGGTGCGCATGATGTTCGGCGGACAGCACGCGCAGTCGAACCAGCCGCGTCGGCCGTGGGCGGGACTGCGGTTGTTGTCGGGGTGCGCGGAACCTCGCAGTTGGAGCGGGTTCACGTAGAAGTACTGGCTGCCGGCGAGCGAGACCCCGGCCAGGAAGCCGTTGTAGAGCATCCGCTCGATGGCATCCGCGTACTGCGCTTCGCCCGTCGCCAGCAGCAGCCGCCAGGCCCACTGGATGCCACCGATCGCGGCGCACGTCTCGGCGTACGCGCGATCCGGCGGCAGCTCGTGCTCGTCGCCGAACGCCTCGCCTTCCCACCGCGCGCCGAGTCCGCCGGTCACGTAGGTCTTCGTCGACCACATGTGCGCGAACTGCCTCTGCGACGCGTCCAGCAACTCCGCATCACCGGTCTCCAGTGCGACATCCGTCGCCCCGGCCGCGAGATAGACCGCCCGTACCGCGTGGCCTTCCACGGTGGCGGCTTCTCGCACGGGAACCCGGTCGGAGAAGTACGTCGCTTCGTGGCCGTGGTTCGCGATGATGCCGTGGCCGCGGGCCTCGACGAACCAGCGGGCGAGCTCGAGGTACGCGCTCGTGCCGGTCTCGCGGTACAGCTCGACCAGGGCCATCTCGATCACCGGATGACCGTCGACATCCACGGTCTTGCCGTCCCCGTCACCGAAGGATGCGACCAGGTGGTCCGCCAGCTTGATCGCGACCTCGAGGAGTTCGCGATCCCCCGTGCACCGGACCTGCGCGACCGCCGCCTGGATCAGGTGACCGGCGCAGTAGTGCTCGTGGCTCCAGACGAGCTGCTGGTAGCGGCCCTCGTCGCCGTACCGGAGTTGCACGACGGAGTCGAGGTAACCGTCCTCGCGTTGCGCGGCCGCGACGATCGCGGTCAGCTCGCGCTGGCGCTTGAGGAGCTCCTCGGAAGGGTTCCGGCCGTACTCCCAGGCGACGGCCTCGAGCCACTTGTAGACGTCGGAGTCGGCGAACACCGGCCCGATCGCCTCGCCCTCGCCGATCCCCGCGGCCAGCCGCAGGTTGTGCAGGTTGCCGGCCGACTCGAGTTGCTGCTGCCCGAACGGGATCGCCTGGTCGCCGTTCCGGGTCTGCCTCGGAGCCCAGAATCCGCTGCCGATCCGGGCCTGCCCGAGACCGACCGGTTGCCACCTCCCGCGGCGGGCGGCGGCGGGGCTGAGGGAGGTGGTGGCTGCTTCCGGGCTGGCGCTCATCAGCGACTCCTGGGCTGGACGGAAAATCCGGAACACGTTTTCCTGATCGAAAGTAGAGAGCTTCACCGGCCTGGTCAACCCCTTGGAGCTGGTCAGATGCTGAGAGTTCCAGATCGGCTGGGGTACCGTACGAGCTGACTGCGGAAAGTCCGGAAAGTTGCAGACAGGGCCTGATGAGGAGGTGCCGGATGGCGTCGCGCGGACCGTCGCTGCCACGGATCACCGATGTCGCCGCGCTCGCGGGCGTCTCCACAAGCACCGCGTCGAAGGCACTGAACGACACCGGACAGCTCCGGGAGGAGACCCGCGAACGGGTCCGGCGGGCCGCCGAACAACTGGGCTTCACGCCGGACAGTCGCGGCCGCGCCCTGTCCTCGGGCCGCAGCTACACGGTCGGCCTGATCACGACCGACAGCTCAGGCCGATTCAGCATCCCGATCATGCTCGGCGCGGAGGACGCGCTCAGCGCCGGCGAGATGGCGCTCGTGCTGTGCGACACCCGGGACGATCCCCTGCGCGAGCAGCACTACCTGCGATCACTGGTGTCCCGGCGGGTCGACGGGATCATCGTCACCGGCCGGCGGACCGAGGCGCGCGAGCCGATCGACGTACCGATCCCGGTGGTCTACGCCTTCAGCCCGTCGACCGATCCAGCCGACACCTCGGTGATCGTCGACGACCACGGCGGCGCGTCCTCGACTGTCCAGCATCTGCTCAGCCTCGGCCGCCGGCGGATCGCCCATGTCACCGGGCCCGCGACCCACAACAGCGCGCGGGCCCGAGCGGCCGCGACTATCGAGTCAGCCGGCGATGCCTTCGTGGGTGAGCCGATGCACGGGGAGTGGAGCGAACGCTGGGGCCGCCACGCGGTCGACGTCCTGCTCCGCTCCGGCGACGAGGTGGACGCGATCTCCTGCGGCAGCGACCAGATCGCCCGCGGGGTGTGCGACCGGCTGCGCGAGCTCGGCCGGTCGGTGCCCGACGACCTCGCCGTGACCGGCTACGACAACTGGAGCGTGATGGCGATGGCGAGCCGCCCGCCCCTCACCACGGTCGACCTGGAGCTAGAAGAACTCGGCCGCCGTACTGCGCAACTCCTGCTCGATGCGATCGCCGACAACCCGCACCCTGGCCTGGTGGAGATGCCGACCCGGCTGGTCACCCGGGAGTCAACGCTGGGCACTTAGCTGCTCGAGGAGGCCGTCGAGGGTTTTGTTGTCGACCGCCATGCCGGGGAACGCGCACAGTCGCCTGAGCGGGAAGTTGCCGATCACCTGGAGGAGTTCCGCGTCGCCGAGCACGCCGTTCGGAGTACCGGCGTCGCTCGCGCCAATGCTTGCCGAGAGCAACGGACCTCCGATCGGGTCGGCCAGCCACTCCTGCAGGCTGGACGAATCGTCGAGCGGCGCGGCCACCGGCGGTGCGTCGACGTCGAGCGACGTGGTGAGGCGCAGGTCGCGCGAGGACGCCCCGACGGCGAGGTCGAAGCGGCCGGCTTCGAGCACCCAGCGATGGTGGAGCTCGGACCAGTAGGACAAGTCCCGACTGCCCAGCGTGAACGCGACCTGCGTGGTCTCGCCCGGCGCGAGGTCGACCTTGGCGAAACCCTTCAGCTCCCGGATCGGCCGGGCAACGGACGCGTCGGGGGCACCGACGTACAGCTGGATGACCTCCTTGCCGGCTCGCTTTCCGGTGTTCGTCACGTTGCACTTCACGCTGATGGCGAGGTCGCCGGCCGCGTGGCTGCCGGTCTGCTCGACGACGAGGTCGGCGTACTCGAAGGTCGTGTACGAGAGGCCGTGCCCGAACGGGTAGCTCACCTCGCGGGCGAGTGCGTCGTACCCGCGGTAACCCACGAACACGCCCTCGCCGTACCGGACGTGGCCCGAGTCGCCGGGGAAGTTGAGGTACGACGGGTTGTCCTCCAGTCGCAGCGGGAGGGTCTCCGCCAAGCGGCCGGACGGGTTCGCGGTACCGAGCAGGACGTCGGCGATCGCACCGCCTGCGGCCTGGCCGCCGAGCCAGGTCTCGAGCACTGCCTTGGCGTGGTGCTCCCAGCCGTCGAGCCTGATCGCGGAGCCGTTCGCCAGGACGACGACGAGGCGCGGGTTCGCCGCGGCCAGCCGGACCACCAGCGCGGTCTGCGAGGCGGGGAGGTCGAGGTGGTCGCGATCGAAACCTTCGGACTCGTCGCTCGCCGGCAGCCCTAGGAAGGCGACGACCGTGTCGGCCCGGCTCGCCAGGTCCACTGCTTCCTGAGCCAGCGACTCGTCGTCGGCGGTATTGCCGAGGCCGAAGCCCGCCGCGAACGCGACCGTCACGCCTTCGGCCGCACGGCTGAGTTCATCCAGCGCTGTCTCGACCTTGGTCGGGTTCACCTGGGAACTGCCGGCGCCCTGGTACCGCGGGGTCCGGGCGAACTCGCCGATGACAGCGAGCGTGCTGCCCGGTTCGGGCGTGAGCGGCAGGATGGTGTCGTCGTTGCGGAGGAGCACGAGGCAGTCGCGAGCGGCCGCGCGCGCCAACGCGTGGTGCGCCTCGAGGTCCAGTGGGTCACCTTTGTCTGTGGTGGTTCGGTTGACCAGATTGAGCACCCGGGTGACCGCGGTGTCGAGCACGGCCTCGTCGAGGGCTCCGCTCTGCACTGCCTCGATGATCTGCGCGTCGCTGGTCGGGAGGTTCGGCGGCATCTCCAGGTCGAGTCCGGCAGCCAGCGCGGCCGCCCGGTCGGCCACGGCACCCCAGTCCGAGACCACCATGCCTTCGAAGCCCCACTCGTCGCGGAGTACCTCGGTGAGCAGCCAGTGGTGCTGGGAGGCGTACGTGCCGTTGATCTTGTTGTAGGAGCACATCACGGTCCACGGCTGGGCCTCGGTCACCACCCGCTCGAACGCTGGCAGGTAGATCTCCCGCAGGGTCCGCTCGTCGACGTCGGCGCTGACCCGGAGCCGGTCGGTCTCCTGGTTGTTGGCCGCGAAATGCTTGAGCGACGTCCCGACGCCTTGGCTCTGTACTCCGCGCACCGCCGCGGCGGCGAGCACTCCGGCGACCAGCGGGTCCTCGGAGAAGTACTCGAAGTTGCGCCCGCAGAGCGGCGACCTCTTGATGTTCACACCCGGCCCGAGCAGTACTCCGACCTGCTCGGCCCGGCACTCGCGGCCCAGCGCCTCGCCCACGCGGTACAGCAGGTCGGCGTCGAACGACGAGGCCAGCGCGGAAGCCGTCGGGAAGCAGGTCGCGGGGACGCTGCCGGACAACCCCACGTGGTCGGCGTCGCCGGGTTGCTTCCGCAGTCCGTGCGGCCCGTCCGTGACCATCACGCGCGGGATCCCGGCGCGCTCGATCGCCTGCGTATGCCAGAACCCGGACCCCCGGCACAACGAAGCCTTCTCCGCCAGCGACAACCCCGCAACCACCGAGTCGACGTCCATACGCGACGGTAACACCGCCGATCCCGGACCCGATCCCGCTCGTGCTGCATTGCTCGCCCTGCATATACCCGCGGCGGCATGCTCTGTGTGGCGGAGCGGGGATCTGGGCACCAACCGGACAGGGGAGGTCGGCCGCCCAGGGCGACCCTGATGGGAAGTAGGCGACGAACGGTGACGATCAAGGCAGTGCTCGCGGTGATCCCGGTGACGGACTTCGGTCCGGCGTGCGACTGGTACGAGTCGTTCTTCGGCCGCCCGGCCGACACCCGGCCGATGGACTCACTGGCCGAGTGGCACCTGAGCGACCTCGGTATCGTCCAGGTCTTCCACGACCCGGACCGGGCCGGCCGGACCGCGGTCAACTTCACCGTCGACGAGCTCGACCCGGCATTGGCCGAACTCGCCACCCACGGCATCACCAGCACCGACCCCCAGATCGTCGCGAGCGGCCGCCAGCGCCTGGTCACCGTGACCGACGCGGACGGCAACCAGCTGGGCCTGCTCGAATCCGTCGCCTGACCTCCGCGGGGTTCTACGGTTCAACGCAGTACTTCGAGGCAGTACTTCGACAAACCGCGGGGGCCGACCATGCTGCGCAAAGTGCTGGTGGTTCTCGCTGTGCTGTTCGCGGTGGCCGGTACTGCGCGACTGGTACTGCCCCGGCCGGATCCGGGCGAGGGAGCCGTGAAGCAGTTGGCGTTCCTCCGCTCCGCGATCGAGGGCGGGGCGGACCACGACGCCCAACAACTCTTCCCTGAGGGCTACTTCTTCCTGAACGTGCTCTACGGACTGACCTGGGTCCAGGTCGGGCTCGACGCACCCGCCCGCGCACCGGAAGCGCTGCGCGAAGCGAGCTGGGCGCTCCAACGCATCCAGTCCCTCGACGGAACAGCTCCCTTCGATGCCGCGCTGACACCCCGCTACGGCGTCTTCCACGCCGGGTGGACCAACTGGTTGCGCGGCGGAATCCTGGCACTCGAGCCTGCGGAGTTACGGGATCCGACGGAGTTCACTCGGGCGTCCGAGGAACTCGCGAAGGCCTTCGATGCCTCGGAAACCCCTTATCTGCAGGCGTATCCCGGGCCAGGCGTGGCCGGTCGACTCCACCGTGGCGATCGCGTCGCTCCGGCTGCACGACCACCTGGTGACTCCGCGATTCCAGCCGACGGTGTCGCGGTGGCTGGATGGTGTGAAGACCCGGCTGGACCCGGCGACCGGGTTGATGCCGCACCAGGTGACCCCTGTCTCTACCGGCGCACGCGCGACTTCGCAGAGCATGATCCACCGGTTCCTGGTGGAGATCGACCCGGACTTCGCGCGTTCGCAGTACGGGATCTTCCGGGAGAAGTTCGTGACCTCACTGGGGCCGGCTGTGCGCGAGTTTCCGCACGGGGTGGACGGCGCCGGTGATGTCGACTCGGGGCCGTTGGTGTTCGGGGTCAGTTTGTCGGCGACGGCTGTCACGCTGGGAGCCGCGCGAGTCCAGCACGATCCGCTGGCGGATGTCCTCGCGCGGGAAGGAGACCTCCTCGGCGTACCTCTGAATGGTCTGCACAGCAAGCGCTACGCCCTCGGCTTGGTGCCGATCGGTGACGCCTTCCTGGCCTGGTCGGCGACGGCCCGGTCCCTGGTCGCATCGGAGCAACCTGAGGCGAGCGCCGGCGTCGGCTGGTGGTGGCGGGTGCCCTGGCTGTTCCTCGTCTGGCTGCCGGCCCTCGTAGTGTGGGGGTTCGTTCGGCTGATTTCACGGAGGACCGATGGCCGCGGTGCAGCGGATCAGTAGCCGGAATGCCCGGTTCCAGGTGTGGCAGGCGTTGCTGTCCAACCGGAACAAGCGGCAGCGGGCCGGGGAGTTCCTGGTCCAAGGCGTCCGGCCGATCACGCTCGCGGTCGATCACGGCTGGCCGGTCCGCGCGTTCATCTACGATTCCGCGCGGCCGCTGTCGCATTGGGCGCAGGATCTGCTGCAGCGGCTGCCCTTGACCGAGCGGGTCAGCATGGCGCCGGAGTTGCTCGCGGAACTGGGCGAGAAGGAGGAGGCCGCGCCCGAGGTGGTCGCCGTACTCGAGATGCCGGCCGACGACCTGAACCGGATCCAGGTCGGGCCCGACTTCCTCGGCGTCGTCTTCGACCGGCCGACCGGGCCGGGCAACATCGGCTCGATCATCCGGTCCGCCGACGCGTTCGGCGCCGACGGGCTGATCGTCACGGGCCACGCGGCCGACGTGTACGACCCGAAGTCGGTGCGCGCGAGCACGGGATCACTCTTCGCTCTGCCCGCGGTCCGGGTCCCCTCGCAGCGCGAGGTGATGGAGTGGGTCGAGACGCAGCGCGCACACGGCGTACCGATCGTGGTCGTCGGCACTGATGAGCACGGCGAGGCCGATATCTACGACTTCGACCTGACCGGCCCGACGTTGCTGCTGATCGGCAACGAGACCTCCGGTCTGAGCGCAGCCTGGAAGGATCTCGCCGATCACCTGGTGCGCATCCCGATGACCGGCTCGGCGAGCTCGCTCAACGCGGCCAACGCCGCGACTGCTGTGCTTTACGAGGTTTCCCGGCAGCGTGCCCATTCGTTCAAGACGGGCGGCGGCGCGGGCGCCTAGCTTCGTCACCATGACTGCTTCCGTGCGACCTCAAACCATGATCGCCGTCAGCGACGTCGAGAAGAGCAGCGCCTGGTACTGCGAGCTGCTGGGCGCGGCGAGCGGCCACGGCGGACCGGAGTACGAGCGGATCGTCGTCGACGGAGAGCTGATCCTCCAACTGCACCGGCAGGAGTCGGAGCACCACCACGGCACGATCGGCGATCCCGCTCAACCACTCGGCAACGGCGTCGCCCTGTGGTTCGAACTCGGCTCGCTCGAGGAGGCGGCTGCTCGGGCGGCGGCGATGGGCGCGACGATTCAGACCGGCGTGCACCTCAACCCGAACGCGCACCACCACGAACTCTGGCTGCGCGACCCGGACGGCTACCTCGTCGTGCTGGCTAGTTGATCAGCTCGGGTGCGGCCAGATCCTCCTTCTGGTAAAGGCTTTCGGGGTCGGTCATGGCGGCGATCTCGTCCATCAGCGCATCGAAGTCCGGGCCGGTCCTGCCCTGGTAGGAGTCGTCCATCCGGCTCCACTCGTCCCACGGCAGCATCTCCACCTTGTTCAGCGCGGCGAGAATGCGCTCGTCGGGGATGCCGGCCGTGGGCGCGTCCCGCGGCTGGATCACCAAGCTCTGCACGGCTTTGCAGATCGCGCGCGGGTCCGTCGGCAGGCTCTCGGCCAGCCTAATCTGGTCCGGGCGAAGTCCCGTCAAAGGCCTCGGCACGCTGTAGTCGATCATGCCGCCGATGCTAGGCAGACCCCACCGACAAAGTTCAGGCAGTCGCGAGGATTTCGCCGTGGAGCAAGGAGATGAAGCCGTCGGGGGCCGCTGACCAGGTGCGCCAGGCGTCGGAGATCCGCCGCAGGTCTCCCTCTGGTACGCCGGCGGCGCGCGCCTGGCGGGCGAGGTCGGACTGCAGGATGCGGTCGGCCCACATACCACCCCACCAGTCGCGGTCCGGCTGGTTCGCGAACGTCCAGTTGCTCGCCGTCGTCTCGACCTTCTCGAACCCGGCGGCCAGTGCCCACGACAACAGGCGCCTGCCTGCGTCGGGTTCGCCCCCGTTCGCCCGCGCCATCCGTTGGTAGAGGTCCATCCACTCGTCGAGCTCAGGCAACTCCGGGAACCAGGTGAATGCGTGATAGTCCGAGTCCCGCACGGCGACGATCCCGCCGGGCTTGCAGACCCGGCGCATCTCCTTCAGCGCCTGCACGGGATCACTGACGTGCTGCAGGACCTGGTGCGCGTGCACCACGTCGTACGAGTCGTCGGGGAGTTCGAGCCGGTGCACATCGCCGACGACGAAGTCCACCTCGATGTCGAGCTTGGCGAAGGTGGCGCGGGTGATGTCGAGGGCTGCCTCGTTCGCCTCGAGCGCGGTCGTCCGGCCCGGCTGGACCAGAGCCGCGAGGTCGGCGGTGATGGTGCCGGGGCCGGCGCCGATGTCGAGCAGGGACATGCCGGGCCGGAGCTGCGGGAGGAGATACCCGGCCGAGTTCTCCGCGGTGCGCCAGCTGTGCGAACGCAGTACCGATTCGTGGTGGCCGTGGGTGTACACGTTGTTCATCCCGGACTCCTTCGTCCTCGTCGACACACTTCAGGCTAGACCAAGATCTTGCTTGATGAGACATATCATCTTGAATAACGAGACGCATTGTGATGGCCGAATATGGCCAGACCTGGGGCACCGGTGCGGGTGACGCTTGACACCTCACCACTCAGCCAGGAGGAAGAAAGTGCTCGCAAAGGTGTTCCCCATCAAGCTCAAGGACGGCAACCAGGCGAAGGCGGAGGAACTCGTCCGGGCCTTCGCGCCGCAGGGCCCGGGGCAGGAGGAAGGCACGCTTTCCTTCCGCGTCTACCGCGATCCGGCGAACCCCGACTACCTGCTGTTCGTGGAGCACTTCGCCGACCAGGCGGCGTACGACGCGCACACGGGGTCGGCGGCGTACAAGGAGCTGATCGCGGGGCAGTTCGCGGACCTGATCGTGGAGTTCGTCGAGATCGACCACGAACTGCTGGTCAGCCTGTGAGCGGCGCGGCCATCGACCGGAAAGCACAGGCTCGCGCCTTCCGGGCGCTCCACCAAGGCCCGACTCCGTTGGTCCTGCCGAACGCGTGGGACGCGGGCTCGGCGAAGGCAATCGAGGCGGCCGGCGCTCGAGCGATCGCGACGACGAGCGCCGGGGTGTCCTGGGCTCTTGGTGTCGAGGACGGCGGCGGGCTGAGCCGTGCCGACGCGCTGGACGCCCTGCGGCGCATCGTCGCCGTCGTCTCTGTGCCCGTCACCGCCGACATCGAAGCCGGGTACGGCGTGACGCCGGCCGACGTGGCGTCGACAGTTGCCGAAGTCATCGAGATCGGCATTGTCGGCATCAATCTGGAGGACAGTTCCAACGGTTCCTTGCTGGGGGCAACCGCTCAGGCAGAACGCGTCGCCGCCGCCCGCGAGGCAGCCGTCGCGGCCGGCCTTGACCTCTGCATCAACGCCCGCACCGACACCTACCTCTTCGGCGACGGAACAGGCACCCTGCAGAGAGCCAAGCTGTACGCCGAGGCGGGTGCCGACGTGCTCTTCGTACCAGGCGTCACCGACCCAGCCACCATCCAGGATCTGGTCTCTGGGTCACCTCTCCCTCTCAACATCATGGTCGGCCCAGGCTCTCCTGGCGTCGGCGACCTCACCACCCTCGGCGTAGCCCGAATCAGCCTCGGCCCCGCCATCACCACCGCCGCCTACGCCCTCGCCACATCGGTCACCCAGGAGTTGCTTGCCGCTGGCACCTACACCACGCTCGCCTGACCGCCCTCACGATCGAGGGTCAGGAGGTGGGTGCTGGCTAGGGCTCGCCAGGGGTGCCAGGCTTCGGACACTGGGGTTGGGGTGCGAGGGAACGCATCTCTGGCACCCAGGCGGAGGGCGATTTCGTGGGCACCTTGTTCGGTGATGCCGCGGATCGCGGTGAGGGACGCGATCAGCTCGTCGAGGGGTTCCGCGCCATCCAGCTTGATGCTGCCTGCAGCAACTTCTCTGGCGAGGGCCTGTACGGTCTCGCCGGCGGCGTGTGGCGCGGAGTACAGGGCCTCCGCAGACGGGAAGGCGTGAGTGAGGCCGTGGTCGAGGCCGGGCACGGGGATTCCTGCGATCTGGACCAAGCGGGCGAGTAGCTCATCGGCGTCTGCGGGGGACTGGTGTCGGATGACTGCCTGGACGGCGATCTCGAAGGGGGCCCAGGCGCCGGGGACGCGGATGCCCGGGCGGGAATCGATCAGCGGGCCGATCATCGGGTCGCCGGCGAGTCGGGCGGCGGCGAGCAGGGGTTCTGTTTCCAGGCCGACCAGGCGAGCGGCTCGTTCGACGACGTGGATGACGCCTTCCCAGTAAGGGAGATGGGCGCGCAGGAGCAGGTGGTCGGCGCCACCGGGAGCGATCTCGAGCAGACCCGGTTCGCCGTCCAGGCCGATCGTGCGGCGGTAGACCCCGTCCACCACCGACTCCACCCCGGGGATCGCGCGCTCGGCGAGGAACCCGACCATCGCCTCCCAGTCGTACGGCGGGGTGAACGGCATCCGCAGTACGAGCCCACCGTCGGCGACCAGGCGATCGGTGCGGCGACGGCGTTCCCTCAGTTCGCGCGGCGTCGACCGGAACACCTCCCGCATCGCCCGGTTGAACCGCCGCAGACTCCCGAACCCGGAAGCGAAGGCGACATCCGCGATCGTCAACTCCGAGTCGTCCAGGAGCCGCCGTGCGAAGTGCGCCCGCCGCGACCGCGCGAACTGGTCCGGCGTAACGCCGAGGTGATCGTTGAACATCCGCCGCAGATGCCGCCCCGACAATCCCAACCGCGCTCCGAGCGCCGACTCGTCCGCTTCGTCGAGTGCTCCCCCGATGATCAACTGGACCGCTCGGCAGACGAGTTCGGGCGCATCGTCGGCGACGGTCCCGGCGACCCGGTACGGCCTGCACCGCAGACACGCGCGGTACCCCGCCGCCTCTGCCGCGGCCGCGAGCTCGAAGGTCTGCACGTTCTCCGCGAGAGGCTTCGCGCCGCAGCCGGGCCGGCAGTAGATGCCGGTGGTGCGGACGGCGGAGTACGTGGTCACTGACTCATCCTGCGAATCCGTTCGCCTCACGTCCAGCCAGATCCGGACACGGGGGCCAACTACGGGCTAGGGTGCCCCGGTGCCAGCGAAGCCCATGCTCATCGTGATCAGCGGTCCCCCGGGCACGGGCAAGACCACGCTCGCCCACCAGGTCGCCGCGGCGATCGGCTGTCCGGCCATCTGCCGCGACGAGATCAAGGAAGGCATGGTGCACGCGAACCCCGGGTTCGTCCCCGGGCCGTCGGATCCGCTGACGATGCGGACGCTGTCCACCTTCTTCGACGTGATCGGCCTGCTGATCGGCCGGGGTACAACGGTCGTGGTGGAGGCCGCCTTCCAGGACCACATCTGGGGTCCGCGGCTCACGCCGTTCATGGACCTCGCCGATCTCCGCATCGTCCATTGCACCGTCTCCGCCGAGGTCGCGCAGGCCCGGATCACCGAACGGGCCGCCGGCAACGAACTCCGCAAGGCGCACGAGGACGGCCACACCTCGAACGACAACTGGCGCCGCCGCCACGACGCCTTCAACCGCGTCTCCCTGCCGGTCTCCGAACTCACCGTCGACACCACTGACGGCTACGACCCCGACCTCCCCGAGATCATCACCTTCCTCTCCCGCTGACCAACCGGAGCGCAGTACTGCGTATCGGTGGTGGGGTTTCCGTTCTCTGACTATGGTCAGGGAATGACTGATCTTCAGACGCGGTTCGGGAACCTCACCGCTGCTCATGTCGCCGACGCCTGCCTGCGGGCCGGGGTACCCGTTCGCACGGTGTCGCTGCGCCCGGTGGTGGCAGCGCGGGTCGCCGGCCGGGTGCTGCCCGCGCAGCATGTCGGGAGCGTCGACATCTTCCTCGAGGCATTCGAATCGGCCTTGCCGGGCGACGTGCTCGTGGTCGACAACGGCGGCCGGCGCGACGAGGCGTGCGTGGGCGACCTGGTCGCGTTGGAGGCGAAGGCGGCAGGACTCGCCGGGCTGGTCATCTGGGGTCTGCATCGCGACACCGTCGACATCCAGGCGATCGGGCTGCCGGTCTACAGCCTGGGCGCCATGCCGACCGGCCCGCTGGAGATGCGGACCCTGCCCGCGGATGCGCTGCAGGCCGCCACCGTGGGCGAATGGACCGTCACGTCCGACGACGTAGTACTGGGCGACGAGGACGGCGTCGTCTTCATCCCCGCGGCGCGTGCCGACGAACTGCTCGACCTCGCCGAATCGATCCGCGACACCGAACGGCGCCAGGCCGCGCAGATCAACGCCGGTACGTCGTTGCGCGAGCAGGTGCGGTTCGCCGTCTATCTCGCGGAGCGGAAGAAGCGGCCGTCGTTGACGTTCCGCGAGCACCTGCGTGGCGTCGGCGGAGCGATCGAGGAGTGACGACACTAGGCTCGCCGGGTGCCCTTCCCCCACCGTCCTAGCCATCCCCGGCACCGGCAACCCCGCCCACCTGGAAGAGAACATCGCCGCCGGCGCCCTACCCCTCACCCCGCAAGAACTCGCAACCCGCGCCTGAACCCGGCGTGGGACCCCATGGCTGCAGTTACGAAGTCGCGGCTCGTACTGCGGGGGCTATCTCGTGGGCCCAGAGGTCGAGGGTGTGCTCGAGCGGTTCGGTGCCGCGGGCGAAGAGGGTGAACCCGGCAGCGCCGTACTGGAGGACCGCGGTGGTCAGCTCCTCGATCCACTGCGCCGGTGATCCGCCGATCCAGCGGCCGTCGGCGTCGCGGACCCGGCTGCGCGGCTGGGACGTGATGACGCCTGGCAGGTTGAAGATCGTCGCGACGTCCGACGGTTTGCGACCGACGCTGAGTGCGGCCTCGTCGATGATGCGGCGGCCATCCTTGTAAACCTCGCTGATCCAGTCGGCGGCGTGGCCCGGGATCCAGCCGTCTGCCTGGCGGCCGGTCGCGGCGAGAGACTTGGGGCCGTTCGAGCCTGTCCAGATGAGTGGCGCCGGGACGGCCGCGGGGACGATGCCTCGAACCGTGTCATTGGTGACGGCTGGACCGCCGCCTGACAGTTCGTGGATGAGCACCATCGCCTCCTCGAACTTCTCGACCGCCTCGGCGGGGCGGATTCTCGGCACCCCCATCGTGGTGATGCGGTCCCAGGCACCACCAGCACCCAGGCCGAGCACGAACCTGCCGCCGGAGAGCGCGGTCAGCGAAGTCGCAGTGCGGGCAAGGATCGGCGCGGGTCTGAGCGGGAGATTGGTCACGTTCACAAGTGCGGAGATCCGCTCGGTACGGCCGAGGACGTAGCTGATCAGGGCGTAGCCGTCGAGGTGATCCGCCAGGTACGGATGGTCCGAGACCGAGAAGACGTCGAGCCCGGCCCGGTCCGCCTTCACGGCCAGGTCGAGGATCTCCGCGACGTCGCGGACGCCGTTGGGTGAGCCATAGCCGAAACGCACGGTCATCGTCTGCCTCCTATTTACTTCGTAGACCTAAATACTAGCTCTACTAACTATCAGGAGACCAAACTTTCCGCCCTTCGGACTACAGTGGGGTGGTGGCCACCAAGACAGCGAGCGACACGGAGCTGGTCGGCTCCCTGGTCAGCCTGATGCACGTCCTCCAGGACCTGTACGCCGAGACGAGCCGCCCGCTCGGGCTGACTCCGCAGCAGGCGCACCTGCTCTGCGTACTCCTCGGCGGCCCGCTCGGCATGACCGATCTCAGCCGCATCCTCAGCATCGAACGTTCCAGCCTTACCAGCATGGTCGACCGCCTGGAACGTCGCTCACTCGTCACCCGCGCGGCTCACCCGACCGACCGCCGCGCCTGTCAGATCGCCCTCACCACCGAAGGTCTGGCCCTCGCTAACGAGGCCCACAACGCCTTCACCACCCGCATAGATGCGCTGACCTCCGACCTGTCCGCGCCAACCCGCGCCACCCTGGTCACCGCCCTCACCGGCATCACCGCCAATGGAGGAAAGAGTTGACGGCTGACGGGAAACTGGTGCGGGATCTGATCCCCGACATCATTCGCGCCAAGGGTGAGGAGCCGATCACCTACCGAGCAGACGCCGCCGAGTACCGCCGGCGATTGCGGGACAAGCTGGCCGAGGAAGTCGACGAGTTCCTGACAGCCGACGACGAGGACGCCCCAGAAGAGCTGGCCGACGTACTGGAGGTCGTCTACGCCCTGGCCGCCAACCTCGGGGTCAGCAGGGATCAACTGGAGAAGATCCGCCAGGAGAAAGCAGCCGCCCGCGGGGGTTTCGCCGAGCGGATCGTGTGGTCCGGCGTCCGCTCTTCTCGGCCGAGCACCTGTGGTGGGTCCGAACACCATGCCGGGACCTCGGACAAGAAATAGCCTGTCCGAGGTCCCGTTCTGATGTCCGCACCCCCAACAGACGCGCCGCCACCGCTAGGCCTGGAGCGTCACCAACGCCCCCGGCCGGCTGCAGCTAGAACTTGGCTGCGAGGTGGAGGCGGAGGATCGTGTCGTAGTCGACAATCTCGAAGGAGTTGGCCTGGGTCGCTTCCTCGAACTCGCTGGGGTCGACGGTTTCCTGGCTCCCGATCACCAGGAGCTTGCGCGGGTCGGTGACCTCGATGCCGTACTTCGCCTGGGCGAATGCGCGGTTCTCGGGGCTTTGGAAGTACTCCTCGTACTGCGTGAGCTTGGCCGACCCGTCGCGCACGGGTGCGCCGTACGAGCGGTGGCGCTTCTTTCCGCCCTTGGACGCGTTCTCGAGCAGCGGCAACTTCAGGTCGCCGATGATGTGGCTGCCGTCCGCACGTTCGAGGATGAAGTCCGGGGTGAGCGCGACCTCGTCCGCACCGGGGGTGCCGTCGCGCCACTCGAGGTACGGCTCACGGATCAGCTTCGTCGCGTCGAACGCCGACAACAGGATGTCCTCGTGCTGCTCCAGGAACTCACTGGCAGTCGCGTCGGGGAGACCGTGCATCAGGTACGTGCTCGCGAACGCGTCGCTCTTGAGGCGCTGCTCCACCTCGCCGCGCGGCACGCTGAAGGTGCCGACCGGATCGAGATGGTTGGACGCGGAGACCAGCTGCTGCAGGTAATCCCGGTACTTGTCCGCCGGCTCCGACCGATGAATCGCGATCGCCAGGAACGTCCAGTGGAGGCGGACCGACGAGTCGACCGTCGAAGCGAGCAGGACACGCTCGAAGGTCGCGTAGTTCCCCGGGGCGAACTGCAGGAGCTTGGTGCCGCTACCCACTACCTCACTGCCGATCAGGCTCTCGGCACCCGCGAAACTGGCCGCGAGTGCGCTGCGCGCAGACTCAGTGGCGATCGTCGCGTCCTTGAAGACCCTCTCGTCCTGCAGGACCACAACCGCATCGGATGCGGAGGATGCGCCCCCGAAGTACTGGTCGATGCTGTCGGCCTTCTGCCGCTTCACCTCGAGGGAGCGGTACTCCCGGCTCACCCCGACCAGCTCCAGGATGTTCCAGTCCGGAGTCTCGGTCAGCACCATCAGCCGCGGATAGACCAGCGGCCCGGGCAGCTCGCGCGAGTGGCTGGTGGGCAGATGCTCACTCACACTCCGCAGATGATCCCCCCAGAACTGACTGTTCACCTTGACGAACTCGGTGGGTTTCATCGCCCGCTCTCTCCTAGCTCACTCAGCCAACCCGACGTACAGACCAACCCCCAGTCTCCTCGCCCGTATTCCCACCGACGAAGCAGCCCCCGACTCGCGTTTCCGCAGGTCGGGGGCTGTGCGCTCAGCTACTTCGGGATGCCGTCGCGAATCGAGAGCCACTGACTCCAAGCAGAGCATCCGGTGTAGCCGCCGCCCGTGCCGTAGTTCTTGTGGCACACCTGGATCCGGACGTAGCCGCTCTCAGCCATGTCGTAGTTGCAGGCCCGTACGCCATTCTGGGCGATGGTCGAGTGTGGATCTCGCCGGCACTCACCACAAGCGAGCGCACATGACTCTCAGTCTCTGGGTTATGAGTGGCCCGGTCAGCATCTCAGGAGGAACGCCGAGCCTGATCGGTGTCTTGGTCGTCTCATCTGTCTCATCAGGTCCGCTGACTCTCGGAGCGTGTTGGGTACGGATCTGGGTCCGTGATGAGCGGCGGGAACCCACACCCGACCGCTTCGATGCTATTCACCCCCGAGCCCTTGGGGTCTGTGCACCTGCCCATCGCCCACGGCGCCACCGTCAACCGGCGCATCCGCCAGTCGACGAACCCCGGGCCGCCCTCAACTGATAAGCCGTCCCTGCAGGACAAACTCGTAGTAGCTTTGCTCGCCATGAAGGTGCGAGCAGCCACCGACGCGGACAGTGAAGCCATCGTTGAGGTCCTGACCGCCACCTGGGGCGGCACGATCGCTGTGGCGCACGGAATCGCCTATGACGCTGCGACGCTTCCGGCCCTGGTGGCCGAGCAGGACGGCCGCATTGTGGGCCTGTTGACCTACACGATCGTGGACGACGAACTGGAGGTCGTCACGATCGACGCCCCGGTGCGGCACCTCGGCGTCGGCGGTGCCTTGATCGGCGCGGCAGCCGATGTCGCCCGGCAGGCCGGTGCCCAGCGGCTCTGGCTGATCACCACCAACGACAATCTGGATGCGCTGCGGTTCTATCAACGACGTGGCCTGCGCATCGTCGGCGTCTCCCCGGGCGCGGTGGACGCGTCGCGGGTTGTCAAGCCATCCATCCCGCTGACAGGCGCCTACGACATTCCGTTGCACGACGAGCTGACGTTGGAGCTCCGGCTCGACTAGTCCGGCAGCATCAACAGCGTCAACCCTTAGTCGCGCCCGAGCAGGATGCCGCGGCAGCTTCAACAGCGTCAAAGGCCTCACCGCCGCGATCCGCCGCTTCATCGACGTGTCGGTTATCCGCCTGCCTATCGCAGGTTGTCACCTGTTCGTTTCTACGCAAGGCCACGTACGGTGGCTGCCAGATCAGCCGAGAAGTCAGCACCTACAGAGCACAGCCACTGCTGAGGAAACGCAGCGAGCAGGATCGGAATCATCAGGGTGCGTCTGCGCTTGCCGCCCGCCTAACCCTGGCGTTGGCCTATGAGATCGCGGGGTCGACACGCGGTGGAACTTAGCTTAGGTGATTCCACTGACGTGCCCTCTCGTCCTCGCTGGTCCGCTGTGGTTGCCTCGCGCTTTGCCTCCGGACTCCTCTACTCCTGCAGCTCATCCTTGCGCGCCGCGCTCGGCATCCGATGGTCCGCTGGCAGCTGCACCGATTTCAGGCCCATCTGTTGGGCTCGCAAGCGCATGCCGAGTCATCGGTCAGCACTCGGGCGCCGGTGTCCCGGTGGAGGCTGTCCAGGTCGGCGGCGCAGCGCAGGATCGACAAGTCAGCGTCGCAACCGCGGTCATCGCCGTCGAGCCAGACCTCCAGAACAACGCCTTGACGCAGCTCTACTGGCTGTCCGGGGTGGCTGCCCTTCAGAACACGCTCGAGGTAGCGGATGGCGGTGGCGGCCCTACTGCAATCCGGTTCACGGCCCTACTGCAATCCGGTTCATCCGAACACGTCTACTCGGTTCTGGAGCAAGGCTCGCAAGATGGCATTGAGCTACTGGCAGTACGCATAACCACTGGCACGGCGGCCGTACGACCTCCGGCACGGATGCGTGAGCCTCTGGCTCAACTCGGGGCGTACTGGCGACACAGGTGGCCGAGTGGGCCGGGCACAGCGTCACGTGCTCCTCAAGGTCTATGCGTCGTGCATCGATGGGCAGGACGAAGCGGCCAAAACGGCGAATCGAGCTGGCTCTGACGGACGACCACCTGGGCGACATCGCCTAGCGTGGACAAGCCCTGGACAAGGATGCCCGTAGATCGCCGTAGCTAGCCGGACACAGCCGGACACGTGAAGACCGCCCCTGACCCGCGTTTCCGCAAGTCAGGGGCGGTTTCGTCCCTGTGGCAGGTGCAGGGTTCGAACCTGCGTAGGCATAAGCCGACAGATTTACAGTCTGCTCCCTTTGGCCGCTCGGGCAACCTGCCAGGGTGATGCTGCTCCGAGGAGCGGCGTGAGAGACGATACAACAGACAGTGCCCCTGACAGCAAATCGGAAAGGAACTGCCCATGGCTTCGGAGTCCTCCTTCGACATCGTGAACAAGGTCGATCACCAGGAGGTGGACAACGCCGTCAACCAGGCGGCGAAGGAGATCAGCCAGCGGTTCGACTTCAAGAACGTGGACGCGGGCGTCAAGTGGTCCGGTGATTCGATCGACATGCAGGCGAACACCGAGGAGCGGGTGAACGCCGTCCTCGACGTGCTCAAGGACAAGCTGGTCAAGCGGCAGATCTCGCTCAAGGGCCTGGAGGCCGACGAGCCGAAGCTGTCCGGCAAGATCTACAAGATCAACGCCACGATCAGCGCCGGCATCACCCAGGAGAACGCCAAGAAGCTCTCCAAGCTGATCCGCGACGAGGGCCCGAAGGGCGTCAAGGCGCAGATCCAGGGTGACGAGCTCCGGGTGTCCAGCAAGAGCCGGGACGACCTGCAGGCGGTCCAGGCACTCATCAAAGGCGAGGACCTCGACTTCGCGGTCCAGTTCGTCAACTACCGCTGACCGCCCGTACTGCGAACCGCCAGTACTGCGAACCGCCCGTACTGCGAACGCGGCCAGGGGCAACCTCCGCCCAGGAAGCCCCGGCCCCGCGCGGCTTTCAGGCGTCAGCGATCAACTCGGTCGCCGGGTGACGAGGAAGGAGGCATCCTGGGGCTGGTGACGGACTTCGTGCGCTGGGTGGCCGACGACTTCGACGTGGAGCTGGCCGACCTGAAGCCGGTCCACCACGGGGCGGACGTGGCTGCCGAGGTGTGGCAGGTCTCGACCGCCACAGGCGAGCAGTACGCGGTGAAGTGGAGCGGCGGAGGCACCGACGTGGCGCCGAAGGTCACGGCGTTCCTGGTGGATTCCGGAGTGCAGGGGATCCCAGGGCCAGTCAGAACCCGCACCGGCGAGCTCTGGAGTGTCCGGGACGGCAAGCGCCTCTCCCTGGCCCCGTGGATCACCGGAGACCGTGCAGCCGACACAGGCCTCACCACGGACCAGTGGACCTCGTACGGCGCTCTGCTGGCTGAGGTACACGCCATCGAGCCACCGGCCGCCCTGGCAGCCGCAATGCCCCGCCTAAACCCCATCAACGCCCAGATGCCGGCTCTCACGAAGTCCCTGGGAGAGAGGTTCAGCGCCGGAGAACCCCAGGACGCCCTGGAGGCCGAACTCGCCGCGACCTGGCTACAGAACCAGCGGACCATCGCGCGGGTCGTCGAGCTGACCCAGGAGTTCGCACGCCGGGAGCTGGGCGGTACTCCGGTTATCTGCCACGCCGACCCCCACCTGGGCAATGTCCTGGTCGCTCCCGAGCAACTGCACCTGATCGACTGGGACGACGTAGTACTCGCGCCGGTCGAGCAGGACCTGCTGTTCATGCTCGGCGGAATGCGCTCCGTCGGCCCCACCACGCAGGCCGAGGAGGACGCGTTCTTCAAGGGCTACGGCCCGGTCACGCTCGATCACACCCGCCTGACCTATTACCGCGCCGCCCGAGCCTTGGAAGACATCGCCCTCTGGGCCCAGCAAGCCGTGACCGGTCCCGACCGCGAAACGTGCCTCCACATCCTCCGAGGAAACCTCGGCCCCGACAGCCTGACCGCCCGGGCTCTAAGGCCTAGCGAGTCGTCAGGCGTGACGTAGCCAGATGTTGGGCTCGCGGTAGATGCCCTGATCGGCCTCGCGGTCGATCTCCAGCGTGGTCAGCCCGTCGGGGATCACGTAGGTACCACTGGCCGGCAGTGCGAGCCCGGTCCACTTCTCCCATTCCTCGACCGTGCCGGTCATCGTCTGGGACACCGGAGCCGGCGCCAGCAACCGAGCGCCGAGGCGAACGTGCGTCCGCAGCCAAGGATCCAGCGGCAGCCCGTCGGCCCGGGTCCAGGTCATGAACTCGGCGATATCGGTCAGCGGATACCGCGCCTTCAACGTCGGCCGCACTGGAGCGATCATCCGCGTCAACCCAGCCAGAGCCGCCTGTTCCTTCACCGCCGTGATCACCCGGCCGGCATGCCCCTTGCCCTGCTCGTCGTTACGCACCGCCGCGGCCATCAGCACGAACGTGTCCGGCACCACACCGGCCTCCCGAGACTCCACCGCCCGCCCCAGCGCATCCGTGAACCCACCGGGCAGGTCCGAAACCGTCTCGTCCCAGGCGATAGGCACACCCCAGCACCCGCCGATCAACCGCCGGTCCTCGACCGACACCAGGTAGAACTCCCAGTCGAGGAAGTACGACCGCCGCCGCTCCCGGTAAACCTTCACCCCGGCATCGTGGAAGATGAACTCCGGCCACTCCTCCACGAACCGCTTGCCCGCTTCTTCGTCCAGTTCGGGCGCGGTGGCCACCGGGATCAGCTCATACATGCCGCGAACCCTAGACGACCCGCCCACCACCGGCCACCGCGTTTCCGGCCCGTACTACGCGAGGCGGTCCGCCGAGTTCCCGGTGGCACGCCTTGTTGAAGGCCTGCAGGTCGGGGATGCCCACCGAGGCGGCGACCGCCGGGATCGACAAGGTCGACGAGACGAGCAGGTGGCGAGCCCGGGTCATCCGCCGCTGCCGGATGTACGCGACCACCGTCATCCCCGTCTCCGCCCGGAACAACCGCGTCAGGTGGTTGTGCGACACCCCGGCCGCGGCCGCCAGCGCGGGAACCGCCAACGGCCGGGCCAGGTTCGCCTCGATGTACGCGATCGCCGCCGACACTGCCGAGTGTCCGGCGACCGCCCCACCCTCGGTGAGTGGAGCCGAAAGCTGCGCCACCCGCCACAACGCCGCCCACACCTCGGACACCACCCGGGCCGAGCCGCTCGGCGACGCCCCGATCGCCGAGCGGAGCATGTCGGACAGCGCCGGCGCCGCCGTACCGGCGTCCTGCACGACCGGGACGTACGACGGCTCTCCGACCGGGCGCGGCCGGAAGTGCACGTACAGGTGCTCCGACCGCCCGCGGTAGTCGAACTGCACCTGTACTCCGGCCGGCGTCAGGCTGACCGATCCCGGCGCGACCGGGTACGTCGTGCCGCTCACGGTCAGGTCCGCCGAGTACCCGTAGAGGTGGAACTGCCACAGGTCGGGCAGCCGGAAGATGTCCCGCGGCCCGCGCACCCCGTGCACCCCCACACCGACGTTCACGACCTCCGGCGGCTCGGCCAGGTGCAACGGAATCATGGTGAGAAATTACCATCAGTGGTGAACTCAACCCACGCGAAACAAGAGCATCGATACCTAACCTGGACGAGTAGTGACCACCAAGGCCCAGTCGCCCCGAAAGGGAGAGACATGACCCAACCGCATCGCAAGAACCTGCTCACCTCGGTCCAGATGGCGCAGTTCGTCGCCACCGGTTCGTTCCGGATGGACGCCGTCGTCCCCGACGAGATGAACCAGCAGGCGATCGATGTCCTGAAGTCCGGCATCCCCGGCGTCCCCTACGGCACCCCGCTGTCCGAGGCGTTCCAGGACAGCGAGTTCGTCCAGCGGCTGGTACAACTGCCCGAGATCGCCGGCGCCATCCACAGCCTGGTCGGACCCGAGCCGACCGTCGACCACCACGCGGTCCACATCCGCAAGGCGCACGAGGGCGAGGCGCAGAACCTGCACGGTGACGCGATCATCGACGTCCGCGAGGACGCCTTCGACGTCCAGCTCATGTACTACCCGCAGGAGGTGACGCTCGAGATGGGCGGCACCCTCAGCGTGCCCGGCAGCCACCTGCGCCGGACGAACGAGTCCGACACCGGCCGGTACCAGAACCTGCTCGGCCAGACCCGGCTCACCTGCCCGGCCGGCACCGTGGTGCTGCTGCACCACGGCATCTGGCACGGCGGCCGCAAGAACGACAGCGCCGTCGACCGCTACATGTTCAAGATCCGGTTCAACCCGACCGTCCGCCAGGTCCGGCTGTGGAACACCGACGACCTGTACGACGAGCAGGTGGCCAGGGAGCTCGGGCAGTACTTCCCCTGGTACGAGAACGCCACCGGCCGGCTGGAGATCTACAACCGGGTCAAGCTGTGGCAGGCGATCACCGGCGACGACACCTACGACCCGGACTACTGGGTGACCCGAGTGTCGAACCGTCCGCGCCGCGTGGTCGCGCAGCGCAGCCTCAACCCGCACGCCGCGAAGAAGGAGATGGCATGACCACCGCTGCCGTTCAGCAGACCGTCCGCCAGCAGGTCCTGGTGCTCTACCTGGCCTCGTCCGCGCTTGACTCCCGCACGGTCGGCTGGTCGACGTATGACGGGACCGGCGAGACCTCACCGACCACCGGCGACTCCGACGTCCCGCCGTACGCGAACGGGCTGGAGGCACTCAAGGACGGCTGGCGGCTCTTCCAGGCCGCCCAGCTGCTCCCGCCGCAGCCGGGTCACGAGTACGACGTGTCGTTCCTCAAGCACGAGTTCTTCTTCGAGAAGCTGGTCCCTGTCACGGCGTGACCCGTCACGGCGTGAACAGGCCGTGGCGCATGGCGAACAGTGCGGCGGCAGCCCGGGTGGAGACCCCGATCTTGCCGTAGATGTGCTGCACGTGGTGCTCCGCGGTACGGGGTGAGATCACCAGCTCGCGGGCGATCTCGGCGTTGGACCGGCCCCGGGCGAGCAACCGCAGTACTTCGACCTCGCGCTCGCTGAGGCCGGCAGGACGACTCGACAGGCGGCCGGGCACTCGTTGCCCGGCCGCTTCGAGTACTGCCCGCGCACAGTCCCCGTCGAGGCGCCCGGCAGCCACCTCAGCCCGTACTGCCGCCGCCGCCGCCTCGGGTGGTAGCGCTGCCCGGTGCGGGCGATCCTGGGTCAGCGCCTGGAACACGTCGGCCACGGCCAGCAGGCGGGCCGCGGGCGGGAGGTCGCTCGACTTGGACTGCCGGGGGTAGCCGCTCCCGTCGAGCCGCTCGTGGTGAAGCCCGGCCAGCGTGGCTACCGAGTCGAGTGCGACGGAGCGAGCCAGGATCCGCTCCGAGTGGTAGGGATGCAGGCGCACCTGCTCCCAGTCGCCCCGGCGCAGCTCGCCGGGCCTCTCCCAGACACCGGTGGGAACAGCGATCCGGCCCAGGTCGTGGAAGTACGCGGCCTGTTTCACCAGGGCCCGCTCGTCGTCATCCAGGAGCCGCTGACCGGCTTGATACACCAACTCCGCGACCCCGGTCGAGTGCCCGAACAGGTACGGCGACTTGAGGTCCACGAAGTACGCGAACGCGCGAGCGATGTCGTCGACCCGGTCGGCCGGAATCGTCCAGCACGGGCGCGGCTCCGCGGCGAGGGCTTCCTCCCAGACGTCGATGGTCTCCAGATCCGCCACGAGGTCCGGCTTGAAGGCCGCGACCACGTGCGGGTCGAGCCAGCCTCCTTGCCGCCTGCGCAGCATCTTCTCGGCGAGTTCCGACCCACCGAGACCGGTGAAGATCACCGCCTGGGTAGCGACCTCGGCGATCCGGGTCGCGCTGGCGATCTCGTCGCCCGCCAGACGTCTCGGCGAACCGGTGCCGTCCCAGCGTTCCAGGTTCTGGTAGAGCGCGTCGGCGACTGCCGAGCCGAGGTGGAGTCGCTCCGCAAGCATGCTGCCGACCTCGCAGATCGCTAGCAGCACCTGCGCCTCGCTGGACTTCCCGGCCGACAGCGTGCGAGCGACGTACTGGAGCCGGCGGATGCCGCTGCCCTGACCTATGTGCGTCAGGAGCGTCAGTGACTCGCGCTTGCTGGCCGGGTCGGTCCGTTCCATCAGTGGGCGGAGCCGGGCCACGCTCGGGCCCATCATGCGGGCCTCCTCGTGGGTGGTGGCGGTGCAGCCGAGGTGGCGGAGGAGGGTCGCGTAGTAGACGGTCCGCTGGTCGACCAGCGGCAGGCCGAGGTTCTGCGCCAGCCGCATCGCCACCAGGCAACTGCGGAGCGACTTCTCCGGTGGCTGGGCCATGGCGAGGTCCAGCGTCACCGAGAGCGCGCAGAGCAGGTCTGCGAGCCGCAGGTCGTCGCGCGCCATCTAGCCCCCTCCCGGCGAGCCTGCGAGATGGGCAGAACTACCGATGCCCCGGCAGGTGCCGTACGGCCATTGTGAGCCTCGAACGCCCGTTTCGGACCGACGGAGGCAGCTCATGATCCGGACCGCAGTCGTCAGACCCCGTCTCGTCACCCCGCAGTTCGCGCTGCTCGGGATGGCCGCGCTCGCCTACTTCTTCGCGGACGGACTGCTGGTGCCCGCTGTGCCGCTCTACGTGACCGGACCGCTGGCCGGCGGCGACGTCGGCGTGGGGATCGCAGTCGGCGCGTTCAGCCTGTCAGCGCTGGTACTGCGCCCGTGGGCCGGGCGGCTGGCCGACAGGCGCGGCAGGTCGGTTGCGATGATCGGCGGCGGGCTCGTCTTCGCCGCGTCCGTCGCCTGCTACAGCCTCGCGGACAGCCTCGTCCTGCTCGTCGTACTGCGGCTGCTGACCGGCATCGGCGAGGCCTTCTTCTTCGTCGGCGCCGTGACCGCGATGAGCGACCTGGCCCCCGCGGAACGTCGTGGCGAGGCGATCAGCCTGTTCTCCCTCTCCCTGTACGCCGGGCTCGCGGTCGGCCCGCCGATCGGTGAGGCGGTGGTCGCGGCGATCGGCTTCGCCACGGTCTGGGCGATCTCGAGCGGCGCGGCGGCACTGGCCGTAGTACTCGCTCTGAAGGTCGGGGACACCCGCGAGCCGGGGCCGGCCGAGTCCGGAGTACGGCTGCTGCATCCGGCCGCGGTGGTGCCCGCCTTGCTGCTGCTGGCGTTGGTGTGGGGCATGGCCGGGTTCCTCGCGTTCGTGCCGCTCTATGCGCTGGATCTGGGGTTGCCCGGGGCAGGGGTCTTGATGTTCGTGTTCGCGGCGATCGTGATCGTGATCCGCAGTGTTGGCGCGCGGATCCCGGACCGGCTGGGCGCGGAGCGGAGTGTTCGGCTGGCACTGTTGTGTGCGGCGGCCGGGCTGACGATCATCGGGAGCTGGCGGGCTGTGCCGGGGCTGGCACTCGGGACGGTCGTGCTCGGTGTCGGTGTCGCGCTCGGGACGCCCGCGATCATGATGCTCGCGCTGCAGGACGTGCCGGCCGCCGAACGAGGTGCGGTGATGGGCACAGTCAGCATGAGCATCGACCTGGCACTCGGTCTCGGCCCGGCGACCTTCGGACTCGTTGCAGTCGGCCTCGACCGCGGTACCGGCTTCCTGGCCGCGGCCCTGGTCGCCGGATCAGGCCTCGCCCTGGCCACCAGAGGCTTGCCGAGAGCGAGACCTGCCGCAGCACTAGGCCGGTAGAGCCCCATCCCAGATCGACTCGAGGCGGTGCAAGGCCAGCGACTTCAGCATCAACGGTCCGTCGGTGACCAACTGGAGTCCGTGACCAGCACCCGCGAAGTCGACGTTGAGGCACTCGTAGAACGCACCGTCCGCGGCGAAGATGTCGAGCTGACCTCGGTCGACGAGCAGCCTCAGCGACAGGGTTCCGTCCGGTGAGACCGGCAGGTCGTAACCGTCCAACTGCGCTGACCCCAGGTCGTAGCGGACGGACCGCGCCTCGGTGGCGGTCCCGAGCCGGAAGCTGAACGCCGTGGCCTGCGAGGCACTGAGGTCGAAGGTGGCCTCGAGCTCGTAGGTATCAGCGGCTTCGGCCGAGAGCAGGTCCCGAGCGGTGTCCGGCGACAGCTCGACCGGGCCCCACTTCGTTGTCGAGCTGCGCAGGAGGCGGATCTCGTCGATCGGTTCGCTGGAGAGCCGTGGGCCGTCGGGAGTGCTCACGAGCCGCTGCTCCACCGGGAAACTGGCGTTGCCGGTCCAGATCGAGCCGCGGTTGCCGCCCTGCCAGGCCAAGGTGACGACCCGGTCATCCGGCAGGTTCTCGAACGACTGGGCGGCGTAGTAGTCGCTCCCCGCGCCGCCGGTGTTCCGGGTGATGGTGCACGGTTCTGACCAGGACGTCCGGAACTCCCGGCCGTCGAAATCGCCAACAACGTACGAGCCGCGCGCGTCCCGCAGTACGTAGGTCACGTCGCCGTCCAGTGCCATCGGGGTGAAGTCCGGGCACTCGAACAACCAGCCGGCCGCGAACCGGCTCGCCCGCTCCCAGTCGCGCAGGTCGGCGGACACGAAGAAGTCCACACCGTTGCCGCCGGCATCGGACCAGACCACCATCACCCAGCGCCCGCTCGGCTCGTGCCAGCAGACCTTCGGGTCCCGGCTCTCGGTCCCGCTCGGCTGCGCCACCACCCGGCCGCCGTCGTACGCCGTGAAGGTGCTGCCGCCGTCGAGGCTGTAGAGCAGCCGGACGCCCTGGGTGCCGGAGAAGACCACGATGGGGTCGTGCGAGCCGTCCTTGAGCCCGGACGTGTTGCGGGTGTCGACCACTCCCCCGCCGGACCACAGGTCGCCGGGGTGGATCCTCGGATCGAGCGCGATCGGCTGCTGCCGCCAGTGGATGAGGTCGGGGCTGGTCGCGTGCCCCCAGTGCATCGTGTCCCAGGCCAGGCCGTACGGGTTGTGCTGGTAGTAGAGGTGGTAGGTGCCGCGGTAGTACAACAACCCGTTGGGATCGTTCATCCACCCGCTCCGGGAGCTGAAGTGGAACTGGCCGCGGTTGGCCTCCTGGTAGTCGGTGTCGGCGTAGGGGAAGTACTCCCCGGGGACGGGACTTGCTGTCGCGACCGCCCGGTCCGGCTGCGTCATGGGTCAGGCGGGCAGGATGCAGACCGGCTTGGGCCAGCTCAGCGGCGTCCCCGTTGCGGTGAGGGCGCCGCTGCTCCGGTCGACGGTGAAGACCGCGATCGCGTCGGATTGCTCGTTCGCGGCGTACAGCTGGGTCCCATCCTTGCTGAAGGCAAGGTGTCGCGGCCAGGTCCCACCGGAACCGATCGTCTGGATCAGCTCGGCCTCAAGCCCCTCGGCACCGGTCCGGAACACGGCGATCGTGTTGTCGCCGCGGTTCGAGCCGTAGACGAACCGGCCGTCCGCGGAGACCAGCACCTCGGCCGGGAAGTTCTCCCCGGTCGCTTCCTCGGGCCGCGTCGACACGGTCTGCACGACCGCCAGCTTGCCGTCGCTGTAGCTGCACACGGCCAGCGTGGAGTCCAGCTCGTTGATCAGGTACGCCGCTCCGCCGCCTGGGTGGAAGACGAGGTGCCGTGGTCCGGCGCCGGGGTGGATGGTGAGGCGGTCCACGTCTTCCAGCCGGCCCTTGTCGCTCAGGATCGACACATAGACGGAGTCCGAGCCGAGATCCACGTCGAAGGCGAAGGCGCCGGACGGGTCGAACGTGACCTGGTGCGAGTGCGGGCCTTCCTGGCGCTCGGCGTTCGGGCCGCTGCCCTCGCGCTGCAGGATCTGACTGGGATCGCCGAGTGAGCCGTCCGCCCCGATCGGGTGGATCGCGACCGAGCCGGAGGTGTAGTTCGCCGAGAGCAGGAACCGGCCGGACGGGTCGATCTCGAGGTGACAGGGGTGCGCACCGCCGGTCGGCCGGTGATTGAGGAACTCCAGCGAGCCGTTCTCGTCGATCGCGAAGGCGCTGACGCGACCGGCCTCCAGCTCGTTCGTCGAGTAGAGGAACCGGCCGTCCGCCGACCGGGTCAGGAACGACGGATCTGGGATCGCCGCAGTGATCCGCAACTCCTCGGGGGTGCCGAAGCCGATGCCTTCGCCGCCCCCTTCCTGACTGGTGTAGCTGCCGACGTAGATCCGCTCCGAGGTCATGCCCCTACCCTGCCAGGTCGGCCCCGGCGCGGCCTACCCTCCTCCCCATGGATACCGCCGCCTTCCTCCGTCGCATCGGTCTGACCAGGCACGACGGGCCGAGTGTCGAGGCGCTCTTCGCACTGCACGCGGCCTTTGCCGACACCGTGCCGTACGAGTCGGTGCAGTACCAGCTCGGCAAGGGCGGACCGCTGGAGCCCTCGGCGGTCGCGGAACGGATCCTCGCGCGGGAGGCCGGCGGGTACTGCTTCCAGCTAAACGGGGTGTTCGCGCGGTTCCTCACCGAGCTCGGCTACCAGGTGACGATGCATCGCGGCGGCGTGCAGACCATGACACGGCCGGCCCGGGTGGATGCCAGCCACCTGGTGCTGACCGTCCACGGCCTGGACGACGATCCACAAAAGGCTTGGCTGGTCGACGTCGGCCTGGGCGACGGTCTGTTCACCCCGATGCCACTCGAAGCGGGAACGGCAAGACAAGATCCGTTCGAGTTGCGGCTGCGGCCGTCGGAGATCGTCGACGGGTGGCGGCTGGACCACGATCCGCGGAGCACGCTAGCCGGGATGGACTTCGAGTCGGCGACCGCGACGCTCGCGGCCTTCGAGGACCAGCACGCCTACCTGTCGGTGGCGCCCGACTCGCCGTTCCTCCGGTTGTGCGCGGCCTACCGGCGCAAGGCCGGCAGCGTGGTGATCCTCCGGTCGCTCAGCCTGATCGAGACCTTCGACGACCGGATCGACTCGACCCTGCTCGAAACCCCGGCCGACTTCTACGCCGCCCTGAACGACATCTTCGGCCTGCCCTGCAGCCACCTGTCCCCCGCCGAGCGCGACCAGATCTTCGCCCGCGCCCTCGCGCAGTACGAGGTCTGGCTGGCTGCCCAGAACACCAACTGACCTCAGGTGACGAGGGCGAAGAGGGCGCTCGGGAGCAGGGACATGACGACGGCGGAGCCGACGCAGGCGGAGATGACGGCGACGGCCGGGGTCTCGATGTCGACGGAGAACGGGTCGTCGGCCGGGAGCCGGAAGATCTCGGCGACCCAGCGCAGGTAGACCGCCAGGCCGATCATCACGTTGACCGCCATCACCACGGCGAGCCAGCCCAGGTGCGCGTCGATCACCGCCTGGAAGGCCGCGAACTTGGTGAACAGCCCGGCCAGCCCCGGTGGCAGACCCGCCAGGACCACCAGGAAGAACACGAGAGCGGCTCCGAGTCCCGGCTCCGAGCGGATCATGCCTCGGTAGTCGGACAGCAGCCCACCCGGCCGGTGCCGCTGGACCACCGCGACCGCTCCGAAGGCGCCGAGCGTCACCACGACGTAGGCGGCCAGGTAGCCCACGACCGCCTGCGCGTCACCGACGGCGAGAGGCGCGAGCAGGAACCCGACCTGCCCGATCGAGGACCAGGCGAGCAGCCGCACGGCCTCCTGCTGCCGCAGCGCCGCGATGTTGCCCACCGTCATCGTCACCGCGGCCAGGATCGCGACGACCAGGCGCAACTCCGAACCACTCGGGGCGACGCCGAACGTCACCAGCACGAGCAACCCGGCCACGCCGGCGGACTTCGACACCACCGCGAGGAATGCGGTCACCTCGATCGGCGCTCCGGCGTACGTGTCGGGCAGCCAGCCGTGGAAAGGGACGGCGGCGATCTTGAAGCCGAACCCGACGATGACGAACAACCCGGCCGCGAAGGCCACCCGGCGCAGGTCCGGGTCGATCCCCGGCAGCCGCGTCGCGATCGTCTGGAGGTACAGCGACCCGGTCACGCCGTACAGGTAGGAGATGCCGAAGAGCATCACGGCGGTCGAGAGCACCGAGACCAGGAAGGCCTTCATCGCCGCCTCGGAGCCTCGGCGGTCGCGGTTCAGCGCCACCATCGCGAAGCTGGGCAGCGACACCACCTCGAGCGCGATCACCACCGTGGCGAGGTCCCGCGCGCCGGCCAGCACGGTCGCGCCCACCAGAGCGCTCAGCAAGAGGAAGTGGTACTCCCCGACGGGGATGTCCGCCGACAGCAGCCGGTACGTCGAGAGGCCGACGACGCCCAGTCCGCCGATCAGGAGCACCGCCCAGAGGCCGATCGTCAGCGGTTCGAGCACCAGGCTGCACTCGGCCGGGCCCTCCACCACGGTCCGGCAGAACGCGGGCTTGAACCCGTTGCGCTGCACCACCACGAACGCCAGGCAGAACAGGATCATGCCGCCGGTGATCAGGCTGATCACGCTGTGCTTGTGCTGCTTGGTCCCGGTGCTCCAGAAGGCGTCGATGAGCAGCACCGCGATCGCGCCGAGCGCGAGCAGCAGCGGTACGGCGGTCGCCTGCCAGTCGGTCCAGGTGATCGTCATAGGAAGTTCCAGTGGTTGAGCAGCAGCGGCGGCCAGACCCCGAGGACCACGGTCAGCGCGATCAGCGGCGCCCAGGTGATCAGCTCGATCCGGCTCAGGTCCACGGCGAAGGCGGCCGCCGGGTACTCGGCCGGATCACCCTGGCACAGGGTGCGCACCAGCCGGAGGAAGTACGCGGCGGTGAGCACGGTGCCGAGACCGGCGATCACCATCATCACCAGGAAGGTTGTCCTCGGCAACGAATCTGCCGGGTGGTAGGCACCGAGCAGGACCAGCATCTCGCCCCAGAACCCGGCCAGCCCGGGCAGTCCGAGCGAGGCCAGGCAGGCGAACGTCAGCAGCCCGCCGAGCCGCGGCAGCCGCGCGTAGAGCGCCCGGCCGAGGGTCCGCAGGTCGCTGGTGTCGTGCCGGTCCTTGATCGCGCCGGCCAGGAAGAACAGCAGGCCGGTGATGACGCCGTGCGCGATGTTCGCGAACAGCGCGCCGCTGAGCCCTTCCGGCGACATCGTCGCGATGCCGAGCCCGATGAAGCCCATGTGACCCACGCTCGAGTACGCGATCAGCCGCTTGAGATCGGTCTGCGCCAGGCAGGCCAGCGACCCGGCGATGATCGCCACGGTCGAGAAGCCGGCCAGGTACGGCGCGATGGTGGCCGTGGCCCCGGGCAGCACCGGGAGCAGGATCCGGATCAGGCCGTAGCTGCCGAGTTTCAGGAGCACCCCGGCGAGCAGGACCGAACCGACCGTCGGGGCTTTGGCATGGGCATCGGGAAGCCAGATGTGCAACGGCCAGAGCGGCATCTTCACCGCGAGGCCGATCGCGATCAGCACCGCGGCGGCCAGGGCGACCCCATGCCCGTTGCGGATCGGGTCCTGGCCGAGCACCTCCAGGTCGAAGGTGCCGGTCACGCGGTACACCAGCAGGAACCCGAGCAGCATCAGCGCCGATCCGAGCACCGTCATCAGCACGAAGGTGGTCGCCGCGCGGCGCCGCCCGGCCGGGTCGTGCTCGTCGCCCCAGATGTCGATCACCAGCCACATCGGGATCAGCACGACCTCGAAGAACAGGAAGAACAGCACCAGGTCGACCGCCGAGAAGGTACCGATCACGCCGGTCTCGATCACCAGCAGCAGCGCGATCAGCGAGCGCATCCGGCCGATCCGTGGGGTGATCCGCAGCGAGTACAGGCAGCACAGGAACACCAGCAGCGCGGTCAGCACGATCAGCGGCATCGAGATCGTGTCGATGGCGACATGGAACCGCACGCCCAGCGCAGGGATCCAGGACACGTCCGTCTCGGCGTACGGATGGATCCTGCCGGGCAGAGTCCGGGCTTGTTCGCCGATGGTCGACGATCCACTGCGCGGCCGCAGCAGGTCCCACCACAGCACCGCAGATCCGACCAGCACCAGGCCGGACACCACGGCTCCGACGATCGCCGCGAGCCGGTCGGCCTTCGGCACCGGCAGGACCCAGAGGACCACAGCGGCCAGGAACGGCAACCCCAGCAGGACGAGCAGCAAGGCGCTCATGAGCCGATCACCCCCGCCAGGATCGCGAGCGCGATGACCCCGATCACCGCGGCGGTCAGGTAGGTCTGCGCGTTCCCGGTCTGCAGCCGGCGTAAGCCCTGCGACGCCAGCGTTCCGGTCCGTCCCGCCGCGCGTACGTAGGCGCCGATGACATCCCGGTCACCGGCGACCGCCAGTTGCGCGGACCACCGCACCGGTACGGCGAAGATCCGGTAGTAGGCCTGGTCCACCCCGAACTCCCGCTCCAGCACCACCGGGCGCGGGTCCGCCCCGCGCTGCCACAACGAGTACGCCGGCAGTGCTCCGAGCAACGCGAGCACCGTCGTCACCAGGGCGACCCCCCAGTTGAGGTGCACCCCGTCGGCGTACCCGAGGCCGATCGATCCGACAGCGAGCAGCACCAGCGGACCGAGCATCAGCCAGGAGGGGTCATGCAGCTTGGAGGTGTCCGGCTCCTCGGCATCCACCATCGGGTCGTCGTCCTCGAACGCGCCGAGCGCACCGGCGAGAGCCGGGGTCCGGAAGAACACCCACAACCACAACCGGACGCAGTAGAAGGCGGTCAGCGCGGCGGTCAGGCACACCGAGACCAGCACGACCCAACCGAGGGTCGACCCGTCCCGCGCGTGGAGCCAGGCTGCCTCGACCACCGCGTCCTTGGAGAAGAACCCCGCGAACCCCGGTACGCCGGCCAGTGAGGCGAGGCCGATCGTCATCGTCACGAAGGTGACCGGCATCGCTTTCCGCAACGCGCCGCGGCGGGTGTACCGGCGGAGCACGACGAAGGCGGCGGTCCCGACCTCGTGCAGGAGCACGCCCGCACAGAGGAAGAGCAGGCCTTTGAAGGCGGCGTGGGTGGTCAGGTGGAAGAGCGCGGCGTGGCGTCCGTCGGAGGTGCCGAGCGAGAGCCCGGCGAACATGATCGCCAACTGGCTCACGGTCGACCAGGCGAGCACCCGCTTCACCTCGACCGCCGCCATCGCGCAGAGCGCCGCGAAGAGCATCGTCACGCAGGCCACGATCGCCAGCACGGTGAGAGTCGTCGCGGCCGCAGTGAACACGTCGTACAGGCGGGCGATCAGGAAGACGCCGGCAGCGACCATGGTGGCCGCATGGATCAGGGCGCTGACGGGGCTGGGGCCGGGCATCGCGTCCGGGAGCCAGGTCTGCAGCGGCACCTGGGCCGACTTGCCGACCACGCCGACCAGCAACAGCAGCGTGCCGGTGGTGAGCGTGCCCGACGAGATCGGGCTCTCGCCCAGCTCGGAGATCTTGAAGGTGCCGTAGCCGAGGCCGAGCACGAAGATGCCGAACAGGAAGCCGACGTCGCCGAGCCTGGTCATCAGGAACGCCTTCATCGCGCCGGAGCGGGCGTCGCGCCGCTCCCAGTAGTGACCGATCAGCAGGTACGAGCAGGCGCCCATCACCTCCCAGCCGATCAGCAGCAGGAAGAGATTGTCGGCGACCACGACAGTCACCATCGCCGCGGTGAACAGCGTCACCAGCGCCGTGTACGACGCGATCCGCTCCCGCACGTAGCCGATCGAGTAGACCTGGACGCAGGCCGAGACGACGCCGACCACGGCGAGCATCAGCACGGTCAGGTCGTCGGTGCGCAGGTCGAAGGTGATGAAGACGTCGCGGCCCACCCTGGCCCCGTGGGTGAACGCCGTCTGCTGGGGCTCGACGCCGTAGAGCAGCGCGGCGGTCAGCACGACCAGCAGGGAGAAGCCGACGCCGATCACCCGCCAGGCGGTCGCGATCACCGGTCGGTGCCCTTCTCCGCGCGGTCGATCGTCTCAACCCGGTGGTCAACCTCCACCAGGTCGCGGGCGGCATCCACGTCGACGTGGCCGTGGCCGCGGAAAAGCAGCAGCACGATCGCCAGGCCGAGGCCGATCTCCGCCGCCGCGATCGTGATCACGAAAACCGCCAGGGTCTGCCCGGTGGCGAGACCGTCGAGGCGCCAGGCGTCGAAGGCGACCAAGTTGAGGTTCACCGCGTTCAGCATCAGCTCGAACGACATCAGCAGGGTGATCGCGTTGCGCCGCGCCAGGACGCCGTACACACCGATGCAGAACAGCAGTACCGCCAGCAGCAGGGGGAGGACCAGCGGCATCAGTCGTCTCCCCCCTCTGCGCCCGACACTGGTTCAGAGGGTTCCGACAGGCGTCCGCTGCGCTGGGAGAGCACGATCGCGCCGATCAGGGCCGCCAGCAACAGCACCGACAGCACCTCGAAGGGCAGCACCCAGCTGCGGAACACGGCGTTGCCGACGCTCTCCGCCGAGCCCGCCGGTACCGGCTTGACCTTCTCATTGCCGAAGGCAACGACCACCCCGGTGCCGAGGATCAGCGCGAGCACCAGCGCGACCGCCGCGGCGAACGGGCTGCGGCCGGTGGTCAGCCCGGGCAGCGGGTTGGTCGGGGCCTTGGTCAGCATCATCGCGAAGAGCACCAGGACGACGATCGCGCCGACATAGACCAGGATCTGCACCAGCGCGACGAACTCCGCGTGCAGCACGCCGAAGCATCCGGCCACAGCGCCGAGCGCGACCACCAGCCAGAGCGCGGCGTGCACGATCCGCCGCGATGTCACCACCAGTACGGCCGCCACGACCGCCATCGCCCCCGCGATGGAGAAGAGCGCAGTCGTCACTGCTCGCTCCCACCCTCGATGGCCGGCGGGTCAGGAACGACCGCCGGTCCAGGGTCGATCGGCTGGGGCGCCGGCACGGTCCACATCCACTCGCGCAGCCGGTCCTTCTCGTGGGTCAGGTTGCGCAGGTCGGTCTCGGCGTACTCGAACTCCGGGGACCAGAACAGCGCGTCGAACGGGCACGCCTCGATGCAGATCCCGCAGTACATGCACAGCGAGAAGTCGATCGCGAACCGGTCCAGCACGTTCCGGCTGCGCTCCCGGGCCTGCTCACCGACCGACGGCGCGGTCTCGGTGTGCGAGTCGATGTAGATGCACCAGCTCGGGCACTCACGGGCGCAGAGCATGCAGGAGGTGCAGTTCTCCTCCATCAGGGCGATCACGCCCCGGCTCCGCGGCGGCAGCTCGGGCTGGACGTCGGGGTACTGCTCGGTGACGGAGCGGCGGGACAGCGTCTTCGCGGTGACCTTCAGGCCCTCGATCAGACCCTTGCCGGGTACGGCCACGCCTCCTCCTCCGTCAGATAGCTGTGCACGCTGACATTACTGTCCTGTACCAGGACACTAGTCGCTCAGAAGCGCCAACGTCGCTAACCGGTCAAAGGTCACGCTCCAGCCGGGCCGCGACCTGACGGTAGCGGCTCACCGGCACGAGGTGCACGCCGTCGAAGGCGCCGCTGTCGCGGATGCCCAGGATCTGCTCGCAGGCGGCATCCACCCCCGCGTCCCGGTCCGCCTCGACGGCCGCGACCAGGTCGTCCGGGATGGCGATCTGGGGCAGCGCGGCGGTCAGGTTCTGGGCCATCTTCGCGCTCGCGAGCACCATCACGCCCGCGTACACCGGGATGTCCAGCTCGACGCTCTCGCGCCACCGGAGCAGGTTCTCCAGCGAGAAGCTGACCTGCACGTAGAGGAAATCGGCCTCCGCCTTCCACCTCGGTACGGCGCGCAGTCCGGTCGCGGCGCCCACCTGGAACGGCTTGATCCCGGGGAAGGTCGTCGCCCGGGCCTGCTCGATCATCGTCCGGACCGTCAGCTCGCTGGTCCGCCCGCCCGCGGTCGGCTCGTCCCCGCGGACGAAGAGGAACTGCTCCACCCCGTACGCCGCGGCGGTGAGCAGGTCGCGCCGGAAGCCGAGCAGGTTCCGGTCGCGGGAGTTCAGGCAGGCGATCCCCCGCGCGCCCATCGCCTGGACCTCGTTCGCGACGGCGACGCTCGACACGGTGGCCCGGCCGATGTGGTTGTCCGGGATCAGGAACGCGTCCGCGATCGGGCTCAGCACCCCGATCTGGTGCCGCACCTTCTTCAGATCCGGCCGCGTCGGCGGCTCCACCTCACACACCAGCTCGAATCCCTCGCCCATACCCGCAGACCTTAGCGACGTGGGGTTCCAGCCCCTTCCCGTTGTCCACAGGCTGTCGCTACGGTCTCGAGATGGACAGCTACCAGCCGCTCGCCTGGGCCGCCATCGGCGCGGCGGTACTGGTCGCCGCCAACGTCGCGTTCGCCTGGTTCGCCACCGCCCCCGACCACTACGAGTGGACCGACCCGGCCGTCTTCATGAGCCCGCTCGCCGCCCTCGTCGGCGCGTTCATCGGCGCGGGGGCGGCCAGGATCCTCCTTGCCTTGCGGAGGCGTCGCGAGGAGCTCGAGCGCTGAGGGGTCAGAGGGCGTCGAGGCTGTTCTGGAGGAAGGTCTGCTCGGTGGTGTTCGTGGTCAGCGCCAGTGCTGCTTCATAGGCGGCGGCTGCTTCCGTGGCACGGTCCAGGCGTTTGAGGAAGTCGGCGCGGATCGCGTGGAAGAGGTAGTAGCCGCCCAGGTCCAGGTCGTCGACGAGGGCGAGACCCTCCGCGGGGCCGGAGATCTCGGCGACGGCGACTGCACGGTTGAGGGCGACCACCGGGCTCGGTGCGATCGCGAGCTGGTGGTCGTAGAGCTGGACGATCTGCCCCCAGTCGGTCTCTGCCGCGGTCGCCGCATCACTGTGTACTGCGTTGACCGCCGCCTGGAGCTGATACGGACCAGGCTGGCCGCGGCGCAGGCACCGGCGTACCAGGTCCTGGCCTTCCGTGATCAGGGCGCGGTCCCACAAGGCACGGTCCTGGTCCGGGAGCCGCACGAGCGTGCCGTCCGCGGCGGTCCGCGCGGGGCGCCGGGACTCCTGCAGCAGCATCAGCGCGAGCAGACCGACAGCCTCAGGTTCGTCAGGCATCAGGTCCACCAGCAGCCGGCCGAGGCGGATCGCCTCCTGGCACAGCTCGGTACGGATCAACTCGTCGCCCGACGACGCGGCGTACCCCTCGTTGAAGATCAGGTAGACGACGGCCAGTACGCCGCGAACCCGCTCCGGCAGATCGGCCTCGTACGGCACCCGGTACGGGATCCCGGCCGCGCGGATCTTCGCCTTCGCCCGGACGATCCGCTGAGCCATCGTCGGCTCGGGCACCAGGAACGCCCGGGCGATCTCGGTGGTGGTGAGGCCGCCGAGCAGCCGCAGGGTGAGGGCGACCCGCACGTTCAGGGCGAGCGCCGGGTGGCAGCACGTGAAGATCAACCGCAACCGGTCATCGCGCACAGCACCCTCCTCCACCGGTTCGTCCTGGGCGTGCAGCAGGGCCGCCTGGGCTTGTTTGTCCGCCCGCGAGGCCTCGCGCCGGAGCCGGTCGATCGCGCGGTTCCGGGCGGTGGTGATGATCCACCCGGCCGGACTCGGCGGCAGCCCGGCGGCCGGCCACTTCTCGATCGCCGCCGCGAACGCCTCCTGGACCGCGTCCTCGGCGACGTCCAGATCCCCGAACACTCGGGTCAGCACGGCCACCGCCCGCCCGTGCTCGGCCCGGAACACAGCGGCGATCTCGGCAGGTCCGACCTCAGCCAAAGGCCCGGACCTCGACGTGCAGCGGGCTGAGGACGCGAGCCAGCCTGCGGGACCACTCGAGGGCCTCGTCCTCGGTCTCGACCTGGATCACGGTGAAGCCGCCCAGGTGTTCCTTGCCCTCGGTGAAAGGACCGTCGGTGACCAGCACGTCGTCCCCCTTCGCCTGCAGGACGGTCGCGGTCTCGGGCGGCTGTAGGCCGGCCGCGAACACCCAGGCGCCGGCCGCGCGGATCTCCTCGTTCAAGGCGTCCAGCTCGCGCAGGATCGGCTCGAGGACCTCGGGTTCGGGAGCGGGCCCGTCAGGCTGATAGATGCTGAGCAGGTACTGCGTCATCGTCTCCTCCTCCGTTTATGCCCTACACGAACAGCCTCAGGCCGGATCGACAGGCAGGCCCACGATCTCAGTAGAAGATGACGACGCCGATGCCGGTGAGCGCGAGCTGGAGGAGCGCCACCGGTACCAGGCCCTGCCAGGCGAGCTTCTGCAGCTGGTCGGCGCGCAGCCGGGGGAAGGCCACCCGGACCCAGATGACCAGGACCGACACCACCGCGATCTTCAGCACGGTCCAGATCCAGCCGATGCTGTCCGGACTCGGCCCGCTCCAGCCACCGAGGTACAGAACCGTGGTGAGGCCGGCCAGGACGACGATCCCGGCGTACTCCGCGAGGAGGAACATCGCGAAGCGGAGACCGGTGTACTCCGTGTACGGGCCGAAGATCACCTCGGAGTCGGCGACCGGCATGTCGAACGGCGGCCGTTGGAGCTCGGCCAGTCCGGCGATGAAGAACACCACCATCCCAGGCAACTGCCACAGCAACCACCACGGGTTCCAAGCCTCGACGATCCCGGTCAGGCTCAGGGTGCCCGCCGCCACCGCAACGCTCGCGGCGGACAACACGAAGGGGAGCTCGTAGCTCATCAACTGCGCCGCTACTCGGAGACCGCCGAGCAGGCTGTACTTGTTGCCGCTGGCCCAGCCGGCCATCAGCGAGCCGAGCACGCCGACGCTCATCACGGCGAGCACGTAGAACAGACCCGAGTCGAGCTCGGCGCCGACGATGCCCGGGGCCAGCGGGATCGCCGCCATCGCCGCCATGTACGGCAGGATCGCGACGATCGGGGCCCACTCGAACACCCGCTTGTCCGCGGCCGCCGGGGTCACGCTCTCCTTCTGGATGAACTTGACCCCGTCCGCGACCAACTGCGCCCAGCCGTGGAAGCCACCGGCGTACATCGGGCCGAGCCGGGACTGCATGTGCGCCATCACCTTGTGCTCGGCCTGACCGACCAGCAAGGGCGTCACCAGGAACGCGACCAGCACTCCCAGGACCCGCACCACGAACTCGAGCATGACCGCACCCTATCGAGTCCGGCTTGACCTGAACCGCTCTTGAGGTCCGAGGGTGGTGGAAAACCTCGCGGGAAAGAGAGCAGAGATGAGCACGATCCTCGTTACCGGAGCCACCGGGCGCGTCGGGCGACACGTAGTACAGGGCTTGCTGGAAGCCGGGGCGACCGTGCGCGCGCTGGTGCGGAATCCGGAGGCTGCCGAACTGCCTGCTCCGGTCGAGGTGGTGCAGGGCGATCTCTACGATCCGGGCGCGGTCGAAGGAGCGGCGGTCGGTGTCGATGCGGTCTTCCTGCTCTGGCCGTCGTTCAGCGCGGAGGGCGCCGAGGCCGCGGTGAAGGCACTGACGAAGCACGTGTCGCGGGTCGTCTACCTGTCCTCCCTGAACGTCCGCGACGACCAACCCCTCGCCGCCAGCGGAGTCTGGGGCGAACTCGAGGAACTCCTCGCCGACTCCGACTGGACCTTTCTGCGCCCCAGCGGGTTCGCCGTCAACACCCAGGCCTGGGCCGAGGCCTTCCGCACCAGCGACGTCGTACGGATCCCGTTCCCAGGCGCCGGCCGCTCCCTGATCCACGAACGCGACCTCGCCGCGGTCGCAGTACTGGCTCTCCTGGACCCGCAACACATCGGCCAGAAGTACCTCCTCACCGGCCCGGAGGTCCTGACCCAAGCCGAGCAGATCGCCACCCTCAGCACCGTCACCGGCAAACCGATGCGGATCGAAGAACAATCCCCCGCCGAAGCCCGCCAAACCATGCTCGCCCAAGGCGCCGACCCCACCCTCGCCGACTCCTCAATCACCTACTGGTCCACCCTCGTCACCACCCCCGAACCAGTAACCCCGACCGCCCCAATCCTCCTCAACCGCCCAGCCCTCACCTACCAAGACTGGTCCGAAGAACACGCAGACGAATTCCTCAGCCCGGAGTCCTGACTGCTTCAGTTCGTGAGGGGGACTTGGAGCCAGCCGCCTAGGTCTTGGCGGCCTGCGGTGGTGGCTGCTTGGGTGGCGCCGGTGTTGTTGGCGTGGATGCAGCCGATGAGGATTCGGGAGGGTTCAGGGAGAGCCTGAGCCATCAGAGTGGAGAGGTGGGTGCCGAGGCCACGGCCGCGGTACTCCAGGGCCAGGATGATTTCCTGGACCACGTACGCCGGGAGGCCGAGGGTGTCCTCGCCGTCCGCCAGGGCTGAGACGTAGCCGGCCCAGGTGCCGTCGACTGTCACGTCGAAGAGCAGGCCTGCCTCGGCGGACTCCTCCAGGTCTTCGCGATCTTGCAGATGAGCCTGTACTACGTGCGCCGGGTGGGCGTGGTCGACCGCGTCGTAGGCGCGGCGGGCGTCGTCGTAGTGGTCCACGTTGCGGGCCGGGGTGACTTCCAGGCCGGGTGGGACGTGGCGCGGCTGGAGTTGTTCGATCGGGGCAGCGAGGAAGCGGCGGTCGGGTCCTGTGCCGGGGAACGCGCCGACGGGCTCGGCACTCCACAGGCGCAGGTAGGTGGGGTGGTGGATCGCGTAGTACTGCGTCGCGGCCGCAGCCAGGGCCGACAGGTCTTCGGTGCGAAGCGCCCGGCTCATGGGTGAGGCGTCGACGAACGGCTTGGTCGGGTCCATGCCCTCGAACCGCATGCTGAGCATCGCGGACAGGTCGTCGCTCACCGGGACCCAGTAGTTCAGCATGCTCTCGATCGGAGTACCCGGCGCCGTCTTCTCGACCCGCGCCGCCGCGATGTCGCGGTCCGTGGCGAGCAGGATGTCTACTTCCTCATGCTGCTTGGCCAGAGCGTCCAGTCGCGTCGCGTCGTCCGCCCACGCACGAGACAACGGATGCTGGCGCTCGAGCGTGTACCCGGCCAGCTCAAGAGGAGTCGGGATCACGACGACGAATCGCCCTGCTCACCCTGCGACTCCGGCTTGGCAGGCGCTCCTTCACCGGCGGGTCCTGCCTCCGTTGCGGGTCCTGCGTCGGCGGCCGGCGGTGCGTCGGTGGCCGACGGCGCATCAGTAGCCGGTGGTGCGTCGGTGGCGGGCGCCGCCTCGGCCTGCTTGGCGGTACGGCGTTCGCCTGCGCCGCGGCGGGGGCGGGCCGGGGTGGCGGCGGAGAGCGCGGGCGCCAGAGGATCGGGGTCGGGGCTGCCCGGCGGGCGAGGTCCCCAGGACTCCGGGTCGGGGACGCCCGGTGGCAACGTGCGGCGGCGGCTCGGGGCTCCGGCCTTCGGGGCGTGGTCGGACTCGCCCGGCTCCTTCGCGCCCGGCCAGGGCTTGGCGACGCGGGAGGCGAGGACGAACTCCTTGCGCAGCGGATTGCCCTCGAACCCGTCCGGCAACAACAAGGGGATCAGGTTCGGATGGTCGTCGAAGGTGATCCCGAACATCTCGAACGTCTCCCGCTCGTGCCAGTTCGCCCCGGAGTACAGGCCGCTCAGCGAGGCGAGTCGCGGCGTCGCGCGCGGGACCAGCGTGCGCACGAGCAGGTGGTCGACGTGCGCACCACCCCAGAAGTCCGCGAGATGCGTGACGATCCGGAACCCGTCGTTCAGTTCGTCGCTCGCGGTCAGGAAGTCGAAGAAGGTCAGCCCGACCTCGTCCCGCAGCACTTCGTGCGCCGCGACCCACGACTCGACCGGTACGTCGACCGCCGCCGGGCCGAAGCTCTCGGCCTTGACCGCGGCGATCCCCGCCTGGACCAGGGCCCCGACCGCGTCGTCGCTCACCGCGGCTCCACCGAAGCCGTAGCCGAAGCATCAGCCGAAGCCGAAGCCGAAGTACCGAGAGCCGGCGGCGACACCAGACCGCGGGTCAAGGCCTGCGCGGACGGCTCGTACCGGCTGGTGACGTTCTCGCCGGCGATCTTCTCCTGCAGCTTGAGGATGCCCTGCAGCAACGCCTCCGGCCGCGGCGGGCAGCCCGGCACGTACACGTCCACCGGGATGATCTGGTCGACGCCCTTCGTCACGCAGTACGAGTCCCAGTAGGGCCCGCCCGAGTTCGAGCAGGAGCCGAACGAGATCACGTACTTCGGCTCCGGCATCTGGTCGTACAGCCGCTTGATCGCCGGCGCCATCTTGTCCGTCACCGTGCCCGAGACGACCATCAGGTCGGCCTGCCGTGGCCCGGGCGCGAACGGGATCACCCCGAGCCGGATGAAGTCGTGCCGCCCCATCGACGCCGCGATGAACTCGATCGCGCAGCAGGCCAGGCCGAAGTTGAACACCCACAGCGAATACTTGCGGCCCCAGTTCAGCAGGTACCGCACCGGCTCGGGCGCGAGTTTGGCCAGCGCGCCCACGACCGGCCGGACCGTCGGCGTCGGCAGGTGGACAGGACTGTCAGGCATGGGCTCAGCCTAGTCCGACAATCTCCTCCGCGAGGGTCTCCGGGTACTCCAGCGGCGCGTAGTGCCCGACACCATCGACGAACCGCAGCCGCTCGTCGCTGAAGAAGTCGTCGAGGCGGTCCGACCACGCCCGCGGGAACAGCGGGTCGAACTCGGGCCACAGCACCACCGTCGGTACGGCGATCCGGTCGTACGACGCAGGAGCCATCTCCTTGGCCGAGGTGGCGACGGACCCGGCACCCGCCCGGTACCAGTTGATCGACGCCGTGAACGCGCCCGGCTTCGAGTAGACGTCCACCAGGTGATCCAGCTCCGGCTCGAACCTGGGCCCCGACCAGTGCGTCCAGAAGTGCCGCAGATACGACCGGACCGCCTCGGGGTTCCCGTCGATCAGTTCCTCGATCACGGGCAGCCGGTGGAACGCCTGGTACCAGAACTCCGCCTGCGCATGCTCGGAGAACACCCGCTTCCCGATCCCCGGCAGCGGCGGAGCCACCACCAGTCCGCGAACCAGGTCGGGCCGGCTCCGCGCGATCCCCTGCGAGATGCGGCTGCCGACGTCGTACCCGGCGAAGACCGGGCGCTCCAGCTCGAGCTCCTCGACCAGCCCGACCACACTCCGCGCCTGCGCCGCCACGTCGTACTGCGCGGTCGGGTCGACCGCGTGCTTGTCGGAGTCCCCGAAGCCCCGCAGATCCGGCACCACCACCTCGAACCCGTGCTCCACCAGCATCGGCGCGAGCACCCGGTAGTCCGTCCGATCCCCGGGCCAGCCGTGCAGCAGGACGACAGCAGGCCCCTCCCCGTCCCTGTCATAGGTCAACGAGAACCCGTCCACAGCAGCACTGACCGGCATGTTCGTCCTCTCCGTCGGGCTCCCATCATCGTCCTCGAACCGGCCCCGGCAACGTCCTTGACCCTGCCCGGATCCGCGAATAGCGTGATTGGACAGGACTGAACAGGTCCGTTTCGGGTTGGAGAGCGGATGGCCGATCGAGTGCAGTCGGACGCAGTCGAGCCGCGAACGTTCGCGGTGGAGAGCAACGGTCTCAACGTCATCGATGACGCCGACCGCAAGGGCACCCCGAGCCAGCTGTTCTGGCCCTGGTTCGGCGCCAACGTTTCCGTCCTCGGGCTGAGCTACGGCGCCTTCGCGCTCAGCTTCGGGATCTCGTTCTGGCAGGCGGCGGTCGCCGGCGTGATCGGAATCGTCTTCTCGTTCCTGCTCTGCGGGCTGGTCGCGCTGGCCGGCAAGCGCGGCTCGGCGCCGACGATGGTGCTGAGCCGGGCCGCGTTCGGGGTCCGGGGCAACAAACTCCCCTCGCTCGTGTCCTGGCTGCTCACCGTCGGCTGGGAGACCGTGCTGACGATCCTCGCGACGCTGGCCACCGCGACCGTGTTCGAGCGGCTCGGCTGGGGCGGCGGCGACATCACCAAGGTGATCGCGCTGGTCGTGGTCGGGACCCTGATCGTCGCCTGCGGCGTGCTCGGGTTCGACCTGATCATGCGCGCCCAGACCATCATCACGATCGTCACCGGCGTGCTCACCGTGGTCTACATCGCGCTCGTCGCGGACCAGGTCGACTGGAGCACCGTCTCCTCGCTGCCGAGCGGTTCGAGCCAGGAGGTGATCGGGGCGCTGGTGTTCCTGATGACCGGCTTCGGCCTCGGCTGGGTGAACGCGGCGGCCGACTACTCCCGCTACCTGCCCCGCTCGGCCTCCAGCCGCGGCGTGGTCGGCTGGACCACATTCGGCTCCTCGATCGCACCGCTCGTACTGCTGATCTTCGGCCTGCTGCTGGCGGGATCCTCGACCGACCTCAGCGACGCGATCGCGGCCGACCCGATCGGCGCGCTGGCCGAGGCCCTGCCCACCTGGTTCCTGGTGCCGTTCGTGATCGTGGCCGTGCTCGGCCTGGTCGGCGGCGCGGTGCTGGACATCTACTCGTCGGGCCTCGCCCTGCTCTCGCTCGGGCTGCCCGTGCCGCGGTACGTGGCGGCCTTCATTGACGGCATCGTGATGATCGCCGGCACCGTCTACGTGGTGTTCTTCGGGGACGAGTTCCTCGGCCAGTTCCAGGGGTTCCTGATCACGCTCGGCGTCCCGGTCGCCGCCTGGTGCGGCATCATGCTGGCCGATCTCGCCAGCCGCCGGCGCGACTACGACGAGACCGCCCTCTTCGATCCCACCGGCCGGTACGGCGACATCCGGTGGTTGCCCGTAGCAACCATGCTGGTCGTCACCGTGATCGGCTGGGGCCTGGTCACCAACAGCGCAGCGCACTGGCTGACCTGGCAGGGCTACCTGCTCGAGCCGCTCGGACTGGGCGGCAAGGAAGGCACCTGGGCGTTCGCCAACCTGGGCGTGCTGTTCGCCCTGGTCGCGGCGTTCCTGGTCCAGTTGTTCGCCGGCCGCTCGCAGGTGCGCCAGCAGGAGCAGGGACAGGCGCGTGAGCAGCTGAGCAGCCAGGAGGTCTGATGGCACCCGTTCTGGTCCTGATCGATCTGCAGAAGATCTTCGCGGAGCCCGACAGCCGCTGGGCCACACCGGACTTCCAGCGAGTGATCAAGCCGACCCAGGAGTTGGTCGAGCTCCTCTCGCCGCACGTGATCTTCACCCGGTTCATCGCTCCCGACGAGCCCACCGGCTCCTGGATCCCGTACTACGAGCAGTGGCCGTTCGCCCTGCAGCCACCCACGTCGTACGCCTATCAGCTGGTGGACGAGTTCGCCGGCGCACCGACGCTCGACAAGACCACCTTCGGCAAGTGGGGACCGGAGCTCGCCGAAGCGGTCGGACCGGGCGGGGAGCTCGTCCTGTCCGGTGTGACCACCGACTGCTGCGTGCTGACCACGGCCCTGGCGGCGCTGGATGCCGGTGCGCACGTCCGGGTCGTCGCGGACGCGTGCGCCGGAGTGGACGAGGCGAGCCACCAGAAGACCCTCGACATCCTGCGGCTCTACGCGCCGATGCTGGAGGTCGTCACGGTCGACGAGATCCGCGCCCAGCTCACCCCGGAGCGCCAGTGATCCGTGGAGTGAACCTCAAGCACGAGCGGATCGCCTCCATCCTGGCCCGGGAGATCCGCTCGGGCCGGGTGGAGCGCGGCACCCAGTTGCCCGGGGAGCTCGAACTGGCGAAGCGGTTCTCCGTCAGCCGGAACACCGTCCGCTCCGCGCTCGCAGTACTGAACGAGGACGGGCTGATCACCACTCGCACCGGCAAGGGGTCGTTCGTGCTGTTCGACGGACGGCCGCTGGACGACCGGCTCGGCTGGACCCACGCGCTGGCCGAGCAGGGCATCGAGACCCAGGTCCGGGTGCTGAGGCTGGCGCGGGAGCGGGACGAAGAGCTGGCCGACCGGCTCGACCTCGACTCCCCCGACGTGATCGTGATCCAGCGGGTGCGGGTGATCGTCGGCGGTGAGGCGATCTCGATCGAGCACAGCCGGGTGCCGGCCATCGAGGAACTCCGCGACCTGCCCGAGCGCGGTCTCGACAACGACTCCATCACCGCCACGCTGAGCCGAGCCGGGCTGCACCTGGACCACGGCGAGCAGCGGCTGCGCGGGCGCCCCCTCGATCGCGACGAGGCCGCTCTGCTCGACCGGCCCGAGGGCACCTGGTTCCTGCACACCCAGCGGACCAGCTGGACCGCCGACAACCGGTTCGCCGAGCAGGTCGACAGCCTGCTCGACCCCCGGCACTTCGAGCTGAACCTGAACTACAGCGAGGCCGGCCGGTGACAGCTACCTCCCGCGCGGCCGGTGCTCTCTACGGCCTGGCAATCGGCGATGCGCTCGGCATGCCTACCCAGTCGTTGCCCAGGGCGCTCATCTTCGAGCGGTACGGCGAGGTGCTCGACGGCTTCAATCCGGCTCCGCCCGACCAGCCGCTCGCCGCCGGCATGCCCGCCGGCGCGATCACCGACGACACCGAACAGGCCCTCTTGCTGGCCCGTCTCGTCGTCTCCTCCGGCGGCCTGGTCGACGGCCGGGAACTGGCGCAGAAGCTGCTGGAGTGGGAGGACTCGATGCGTGCCCGGGGCTCGCTCGACCTCCTCGGTCCGTCGACCAAGCGCGCCATCGACGAGCTGCTGCAGGGCAAGGACATCGACGAGACCGGCCGCTACGGCACCACCAACGGTGCCGCGATGCGGATCACCCCGGTCGGTATCGCCACACCGTCCACCGACCTCGATCTCCTGGTCGACCGGGTCGTCGCCGCCAGTGCCGCGACCCACAACACCGGCCTGGCGCTGGCTGCCGCAGCCGCAGTCGCCGCGGCGGTGAGCGCCGGGATCGACGGCGCGACCGTCCCCGAGGCGACCGATCTCGCGATCCGGGCCGCGACCAAGGCCGCCCCGCGCGGCCACTGGGTGGCAGGTGCGGACGTCGCCGTCCGGATCGAGTGGGCCACCTCCCTGATCGACACGGCGCCTGGCAACACCCCTCCTCGGCCGGGCGCCGTGTCTGCACTCCTGTACGACCTGGTCGGCACCAGCCTGGCGAGCCAGGAATCCGTACCGGCCGCCTTCGCCGTGCTCGCCGCCTACCCGGACGACCCCTGGCTCGCAGTGCGGCTGGCCGCCTCGCTCGGTGGGGACACCGACACCATCGCCGCGATCGCCGGGGCCGTGGCCGGCGCCTGTCACGGCGAAGAGGCGTTCCCCGCGCAGGCCCGGATCACCGTTGCCGGAGTCAACGACCTGGAGCTCGACGACCTCGCCGAGGAGTTGCTGAAGGTCCGGGCCGGATGAGGCTGCTGCACCTCGGCAACGTGGTGATCGACCTGGTGCTCACCGTCGGCGACCTGCCGACCCGTGGCGGTGACGTGATCGCCTCCAGTACGACGACCGCGGCCGGCGGCGGCTTCAACGTGATGGCCGCGGCCGTCCGCCAGGGACTCCCCACCCTGTACGCCGGGGCGCACGGCACCGGGCCGTTCGGCAGCCAGGCGCGGGAGGCGCTCGAACGGGCCGGGGTGGAGTTGTTGCACCCGGCAAGAGAGGACCAGGACACCGGGTTCGTGGTGACGCTGGTCGACGCGTCCGGGGAGCGCACCTTCGTCACCAGTCGTGGCGCGGAGGCCACACTGACGAGCGAGGATCTGCCCGATCCGGTCGTCGGCCGGGACCTGGTGTATCTGTCCGGGTACAGCCTGTTGCACGACTCCAACCGGGAAGCCCTGATCCCTTGGCTGGGCGCGATTTCTGCTGACGTGCCGGTGTTCTTCGACCCGGGACCGTTGGTTGCCGAGATTCCCGAAGCCGCGCTCGAAGCAGTGTTCGCCCGGGCCGACTGGTGGAGCTGCAACGCCGGCGAAGCCACCGCGGTGACGGGTCTCGCCGAACCTCTCGAAGCGGCCCGCTCCCTGGTCCGGCGTACCGGGCGTGCCGATGTGCTCGTCCGGACCGGAGCAGCCGGCTGCTTCCTCGCAGTACGGGGTGCTGAGGTCCGTCATATCGATGGGTTCGCGGTCGAGGCGGTGGATCTCAATGGTGCCGGTGACGCGCACTCGGGGACGTTCCTCGCGGGGATTGCCGACGGCAAGGAACCGGCCGAGGCGGCCCGCCGGGCGAATGCGGCGGCGGCCCTTGCCGTCACTCGGCGAGGACCGGCCACTTCGCCCACCCGGGACGAGCTGGAGGCCTACCTAAGGGGCCGTTGAGCCGCGTATAGGGAGTTGTGCCGATGTGGCGGTCCTCCTCAGGCGAGCAGATTGTGGGCATCGACCAGCTCCCGGAGGACACGATGTACTTCTACTCCCCGCAATCGCTTCAGGCAGAGACGGCGTACCGCCAGGAGCGGATCAAGCGGGACTTCCAGCGTCCGTGGTGGTTCCAGCGCAAGCCTGCCAAGCCGGTGGCGCAGATGCCCTGCGCCCCGGCGGTCCTGGCCAGGCACGCGATGTGATGGCAAGGTCACCGCCCGTCCCCTTTCGCCCAGCGCGGCCGAGGTTCCTCCCGGAACCCGGCCGCGCTGCCGTTTGTGGGACCACCTAGGGCGATTCGGGACTACCTAGACGCGGCGTACGGCGTACCGGCGGCACTAGGGACTGCCTAGGGGGTGTGGATAGGGACTTGTGCCGATGTGGCGGTCCTCCTCAGACGAGCAGATTAGGGGCATCGACAAGGAGTCGAGGCACCACCAGCCAGGAGGCACCGATGTTCACGAACGACTCGGTCAAGGCAGAGGTCAGCTACCGCAAGGAGCGCCTCACCCGCGACTACCGCCGCTCCTCCCGCAAGCCCGGGACCCGTCGGCACCTCGTCCACCTGTTCACCCGGAACGTCTGAAGGGAGGCACACCATGTATTTGACCATCGACACAGCCCGGGCGGAGACCGCCTACCGGCAGGAGCGGATCAAGCGCGAGTTCGGCCGGGCCACCGCCCGCCGGCAGCGCCGGGAGCAGGCTTCGCAGTCCGAGCCCCGGCACGCGCGCCGGGCCCTCCGTCCCACGCCGGCCGCATGAGCGCCGGAATCGCCGTCCCCGACCAGCTAGTCCCGGTCGGGGACGGCTTTTCTTCGGCCGGGAACGGCTTTTCTTCGGCCGAAGAGGCCGATCGGACGGGATGCCGTCGAATTGTGTCGGCGTCAGGGGCGAAGATGGACGACGTGCCCTGGACCTCGACACCTCTCGTCGGCCGCTCGACCGAGCTCGCCGCCCTGCTCAGCGCCGTGGACGAGGCGAAAACCCGTCGCGCCGGCGCGATCCTGCTGTCCGGCGACGCCGGCGTGGGCAAGACCCGGATGCTGGACGAGGTCGCCACCGGCGCGCACGAGCGCGGTTTCGGCGTCCTGGTCGGGCACTGCACCGACTTCGGCGACGCCGGTCTGCCGTACCTGCCGTTCACCGAGATCTTCGGCCGGCTGGCCGGGGAGCGCCCCGACCTGGTCGAGAGCGTGCTCACCAACTTCCCCGCGATCGGCCGGTTGCTGCCGACGCACCGCCTGATCGGTGCCCAGCCCGCGCCCCAGGACGGGCAGCTGGACCGGGCCGCGCTGTTCGACGCTGTCCTGGGCGCGCTGACTGCCCTCTCCACGAGTGAGCCGCTGCTGGTGATCGTGGAGGACGCGCACTGGGCCGACGACTCCAGCCGCGACCTGATCGGGTTCCTGCTCACCCGGCTGACCTCCCAGCGGCTCGCGCTGGTGGTGTCCTACCGCAGCGATGACCTGCACCGGCGCCACCCGTTGCGCCGGCCGATCGCCGAGTGGTCGCGGAACCCGCGAGTCCGCCGGGTCAGCCTGCTCCCGCTGGACGCCGACGACTCCCGCAAGCTGCTGACCGCCCTGCTCACCCAGCCGCTCCCCGAGGCCGAGGTGCGCCGGATCCTCGAGCGCGCGGGCGGGAACGCCTTCTTCACAGAGGAACTGGTCGCCGCGGCCTCGATGGGCGACGCGGATGCCGTGCCACCCGATCTGGCGGATCTCCTGCTGGTGCGGCTCGATCCGCTGTCGGACGACGCCCGCCAGGTCGCGCGAGTGATCGCCGTCGCCGGTCGGCGAGTTCCGCACACGCTGCTGACTGCGGTGGCCGGGCTGCCCGATCGTGACCTCGACGCTGCGCTGCGGGAGTTGATCGACGCACACATCATCGAGCACCCGGGCAAGGCGAGCTACTACTTCCGCCATGCGTTGCTGGCCGAGGCTGTGTACGACGACCTGCTCCCGGGCGAGCGGGTGCGGCAGCACGCGGCGTACGCGAAGGCTTTGAAGGATCAGACGGTCGCGGGCACAGCGGCCGAGCTGGCCGGGCATGCGACCAGATCTCACGACCTGGCGACTGCATTCGAGGCGCGAGTCCGGGCGGGCCAGGAGGCGATCTCCGTGGCCGCGCCGCAGGAGGCGCTGAAGCACTACGAGATGGCGCTGGAGCTCTATCCGAACGCCTCGGCAGACGCGAGCATCGACAAGACCTGGCTGATCGTCGAGACAGCGACCGCCGCCGCCTTGTCCGCGCAGCAGCTCCGTGCGCTGAAGCTGCTCCGCAAGGCTCTTGCCGAGCTCCCGGCCGATGCGCCGCGCCTCCAGCGAGCTCAGTTGCTGATGCCGCTGGCCGACATCGCGCTGGTGATCGACCAGGACCAGGAGGCACACGAGGCCATCTCGCAGGCGCTGCGCCTCACCTCGGACGAGCCGCCGAGCGTGTTCAAGGCCCAGATCGCCTCGCTCTATGCGCGAGTGTCCGACGCTCTCGGCCGCCCGATGGAGGCCGAGCGTTGGGCCCACGAAGCCCTGCAGATCGCGCGAGAGGTCGGCCAGGAATCAGCCGCGGGCGACGCCGGCATCACGCTGGCCCAGCTCCGCCGCCGCGCCGGAGACCCTGTAGCTGCGGCGAAACAGCTGGAGGAGGCCGCAGTACGGGCTCAGCTGGCCGGGGATCCCGCGGCCGAGGTCCGCAGCCGCTTCCTGCTCGGCTCGAACCACTACGAGCAAGGCGACCTCACCAGCGCCAAGACAGCCCTCATATACGCCGCTCAGCGGGCGGGCGAGTTGGGTCGCCAGTGGGCGGCGTACGGGTTCGACGCGCGGCGGATGCTCGCGCTGACGCAGTTCGTGCTGGGCGAGTGGGACGACGCCGCGGCGACCGCGCGGACGGACTCGATGACACCTGCGGCGGCCGAGGCTGCTCTGCGGGGAGTCGGGCTGGCGGTTCGCGGCGGGCGCGGCGACACGTCGGTCGCCGAGGACATGGAGCGGCTGCGCAAGTGGTGGACGCTCGACATAATGCTGCCGATCATCGCGATGCAGCCGGCGGTGGATGCCTATCGCTCGCTCAACCAGGTCGCCGAGGCGGAGAAGCTGATCGAGGACGTGTCCGCGCTGTGCGCCGACGTGTTCCAGACCGAGTGGTTCACGGCGCGGATCCGGTTCTCCGCGGTGGGGCTGCAGTTGCTGAGCCACCGGGTCGTGCATGAGCCGACCGCTGCCGCCGAGCTGGTCTCGCGGGGCGCGGAACTGGTCGCGTCCGGGCAGGCGACCGCGGAGAAAGGCATGCCGCCGGGGCGGGTGCTCGGTGTCGAGGGGATCGCCTGGCTGGCTCGGCTCGAGGCTGAGTGGGAGCGGCTGCGCTGGCTGGCCAACGTGGATCCGCCGACTCCGGAGGAGCACGTCGCGACCTGGCAGCGGACGGTCGACGCCTTCGGCTATGGATATGTGTTCGAGCAGGCGTGGTCGCGGGTGCATCTTTCGGCTGCGATGCGGGCTGCTGGACGAGTGGGCGACGCTAACGAGCAGGCGCAGTTGGCAACTGAGACCGCGCGGGCGTTGGGAGCGAAGCCGCTGCTCGATGAGCTTGGTGGCGCCGAAGCCGGCGTCGGGCCCGCGGCGCTGACGGCGCGCGAGACCGAAGTACTGGCGTTGCTCGCCGAGGGGCGGACCAACCGGCAGTTGGCTCGCGAGCTCTATATCAGCGAGAAGACGGTCAGCGTGCACGTCTCGAACATCCTGGCCAAGCTGGGCGTCCGTAGCCGCACCGAAGCCGCCGCCGTAGCCCGCCGGGACGGCCTCCTCGACTGAGTGGCCTGTCCTACCGGGTTCAGTGATGTCTGCGACTGTGACCGGCGAGGCCTGGATGGCCCAGCGGCCGGCGGGCTGGTTCGGGGCGCCGGGTGCGTTGCCGGCGCCGGGTGGAGAGCTCATCAGTGCGGGTATCACCCGGCTGGCTGACGATCCGATCGAAAACCTGCTGTGCGTGACGCAGCTTCACTGTCAGCACCACAGTCAATCCGGTCGCTGCCGCCGCAATCAATACCCAGAGTTGCCAAGACATGCCTCACCACCCCGTACTCGCCCCGTTCCCCTCAGTAGTCACCCTAACCTTGTTCTGACCAATTTGCGACAGGTCGACCGCAATCCGTTACATGGCGAGGTTCCGAACACAACTGTTGTCCAATGCAATGACAACGGGTGACCGGGCAACGATCTCCACCCTGCAAGAATCTCGCTCTGAGTGAGCAGAATCGATGGACCGATCGCCACCCGCCCACCACCCAGCGCGACAATCCGGCCACCCAGCCGAGTCAGAGCAGGGGGTCAGGTCCAGCCGAGGATGCCCTTGCGGTAGGCGTAGAGGAGACCTACGGCTACGAAGGCGAGGAAGACGAACATCTCGATCAGGGTGGCCACGCCCAGTTCGGCGAAGATGGTCGCCCAGGGGAAGAGGTAGACGGCGTCCACGGCGAAGATCACGTAGAGGTAGGCGAACAGGTAGTACCTGATGTGGACCTGGGCCCAGCCCTCGCCGACCGGGTCGACGCCGGACTCGTACGTCTTGAGCTTGTCGGCCGTCGGGTAGGTGATCGTCAGCGCCTTGTTCAGCGCGAAGGCGCCGACCAGGCCGAGGAGGCCGAGCACGACGATCGCGGCGATGACCCCGTAGCTCTCTGACACCTGCCCAACCTTAGTTGGTGCAGAGCAGCAAGGCGTCCACCGCGACCTGCGGGCCGTACCCGGATTTCACGTCGGCGATCTGCAGCCGCAGCCGTTTGACGCCGAGGATGTCGCGGTTCAGCCAGATCTCGGTCTCCTGCTTCATGTCCACCGTGCCGACCACCTTGGCGCCGTTCAGCAGGGAGGCCCGCACGGTGCCGTCGGTGATGCCGCGGTCACGTAGTGGGCGAAGCTGACGTTCGGCGAGGTCACCGCGGCGTGGGTAGATCACAGATCGATGACGACACCCTGCCGGGAATGGCTGCGGATGGCAAGCGAACGACTGCTTTGAGTGACACTGTGCGGTTGACCACTCCGCTTTGGGGGCATCTGGGAGCGGACCAGTGGGCTGACGACACGCCTGGGCTGGTCAGAGCACGATTTCGCGGTCCCCGGACGCCGATCCCAGGCTGTGGAACACACGTGCTTGTGCATGCCGACGTACTAAGGCCGAACTAACATGGCTGTATCGCCCTAACGGGGGGATCGGTGCGCCGGCACATGGTTCACCGACCCAAGCTTCGACTTGGAGATGAACAGAACAGTGACCATCGAGGTCAAGCAGCTCGACCGCGTGGTGATCCGCTTCGCCGGCGACTCCGGCGACGGGATGCAGCTCACGGGGGACAGGTTCACAGCGGAAACGGCATCGTTCGGCAATGACCTGTCGACCCTGCCCAACTTTCCGGCCGAGATCCGGGCACCAGCCGGAACCCTGCCGGGAGTGTCGTCGTTCCAGCTCCATTTCGCCGACCACGACATCCTCACGCCGGGTGATGCGCCCGATGTGCTGATCGCGATGAACCCGGCCGCACTCAAGGCGAACCTGCGCGACGTACCGCGCGGCGCCACGCTGATCGTGGACACCGCGGACTTCACCGCCCGGAACCTGAAGCGGATCGGGTACGAGGAGAACCCCCTGGAGACGGGTGAGCTCGACGCCTACCACGTGGTCCCGCTGAACCTGACCGGGATGACGGTGGAGTCGGTCAAGGAGTTCGGCCTGACCCGCAAGGACGCGTCCCGGGCGAAGAACATGTACGCGCTCGGCCTGGTCTCCTGGCTGTTCCAGCGGCCGGTGGAGTCGACGATCGATTTCCTCCAGTCGAAGTTCGCCGGCAAGCCCGACATCCGCGACGCGAACATCGCGGCGTTCCGGGCGGGGTACAACTTCGGCGAGACGGCCGAGGAATTCTCGGTCCGGTACGAGGTGAAGCCGGCCAGGATGGCCACCGGCACCTACCGCAACATCTCCGGCAACCTTGCGTTGGCGTACGGCCTGGTGGCGGGCGCCCAGCGGGCGGGGCTTCCCCTGGTGCTCGGCGCGTACCCGATCACCCCGGCGTCCGACGTACTGCACGAGCTGTCCAAGCTGAAGCGCTTCGATGTGACGACGATCCAGGCCGAGGACGAGATCGCCGGTGTCGGCGCCGCCCTGGGCGCGTCGTTCGCGGGCGCCCTCGGCGTGACCACGTCGTCCGGTCCGGGCATCAGCCTGAAGTCCGAGACGATAGGTCTCGGCGTGATGCTCGAACTGCCACTGGTCGTCTGTGACATTCAGCGGGCCGGCCCCTCGACCGGAATGCCGACCAAGACCGAGCAGGCCGACCTGCTGCAGGTGATGTTCGGCCGCAACGGCGAGGCGCCGCTGCCGGTGGTCGCCGCCCAGTCCCCCGCGGACTGCTTCGCGATCGCCGTCGAGGCGACCCGGATCGCGATCACCTATCGCACTCCGGTCATCGTGCTGTCCGACGGCTACCTGGCGAACGGGTCCGAGCCCTGGCAGATCCCGGTGATCGAGAACCTGCCGAAGATCGACCCGAACTTCACCACGGAGCCGAACTCGACCAATGACAAGGGCGAGCCGGTCTACCTCCCGTACCTGCGCGACCCGGAGACCCTCGCCCGCGCTTGGGCGATCCCCGGTACGGCGGGTCTGGACCACCGCATCGGCGGTCTGGAGAAGGAGGACAAGACCGGCAACATCTCCTACGACCCGGCCAACCACGACCTGATGATCCGCACCCGTCAGGCCAAGGTGGACGGCATCACCGTCCCGCCGCTCGAGGTCGACGACCCCGACGGTACGGCGAAGGTGCTCGTGCTCGGCTGGGGCAGCACCTATGGCCCCATCGGCGCGGGTTGCCGTCGGGTCCGCAAGGTCGGCGGCAAGATCGCGCAGGCGCACCTGCGGCACCTGAACCCGTTCCCGCCGAACCTCGGCGAGGTGCTGAAGTCGTACGACAAGGTGCTCGTGCCCGAGATGAACCTGGGCCAACTGGCGATGCTGCTCCGGGCCAAGTACCTGGTCGACGTCGTCTCCTACGCGCAGGTCCGGGGGATGCCGCTCGGCGCCGCCGAACTGGCCGAGGTGATCGGCAACCTGGTCGAGGAGACCGCGGGCATCGACGACGACGCCCGCCACCTCGGTGAGGCCGCCGCCAACCTGACCCACGGCGAGGCCCTGCACATCGAACCGAACGGCCTGCACCACCCGGAGGGAGCACGATGAGCACCGTCGACCTCGGCCTGCCGAGTCTGCCCGGCGGACTGCGCGGCGTACCGGCCGCGACCGAGCCGCAGAACCGCAAGGAGTACGTGTCGGACCAGGAGGTCCGGTGGTGCCCCGGCTGCGGCGACTACGCCGTACTGGCTGCTTTCCAAGGGTTCCTGCCCGAACTCGGGATCAAGCGGGAGAACGTGGCGATGGTGTCCGGGATCGGATGCTCGTCGCGCTTCCCGTACTACCTCTCGACGTACGGCATGCACTCCATCCACGGCCGCGCGCCGGCGATCGCGACCGGGCTCGCGGTGGCCCGGCCCGACCTCAGCGTCTGGGTCGTCACCGGTGACGGCGACGCGCTGTCGATCGGCGGCAACCACCTGATCCACACGCTCCGGCGCAACGTGAACCTCAAGATCCTGCTGTTCAACAACCGGATCTACGGCCTGACGAAGGGGCAGTACTCCCCCACCTCGGAGCCCGGCAAGGTGACCAAGTCGACCCCGATGGGCTCGGTGGACAACCCGTTCAACCCGGTCTCCCTGGCGCTCGGCGCCGAGGCGACCTTCGTGGCCCGGACGGTCGACTCGGACCGCAAGCACCTCACCGCGGTACTGCGGGCCGCGGCCGAGCACCGCGGTACGGCCTTCGTCGAGATCTACCAGAACTGCCCGATCTTCAACGACAACGCCTTCGACGCCTTCAAGAACCCGGAGACCCGCGACGACGCGATCATCCCGCTCGTCCACGGCGAACCGATCCGCTTCGGCACCGACGGCCGCCTCGGCGTGGTCCGCGACGGCTTCGCCTCCCTCGCGGTTCGCGAAATCGCCTCGTTGCCGAACGGCGAGGCCGACCTGGTCATCCACGACGCCCACACCGAAGACCCGGCGTACGCCTTCGCCCTCTCCCGCCTGACCGACGCCGGAGTCCTCCACCAGGCCCCCATCGGCATCTTCCGCTCGGTAGACCACCCGGCCTACGACGACATGGTCCGCCAGCAGGTGGAAACCTCCAAGGAATCCCAGGGGATCGGCGACCTCCAGGCCCTGGTAACCGGCTCCGACACCTGGACGGTCAACTAACCCCCGCAACTCCTACGTCGCCGCTCCCACCACCCCCGGTCGCCGCTCCTCCGTCCCGGCTCAGTGACCGCGGGTGTCAGGCGTTGGCCCAGATGCGTTTCGAGAGCGGGTCTGTCTGGGTGATGTCGACCAGTCCGTCATCGCATTCACGCAGCTGGGCGTAGATCCGGCGCATCGCCTTGCGGTCGGGTAGGTACCTTCGGCCGACACCGCGTTCGAGAACGATCTGGTGTTCAGCCAGCACCGTGACCTCACCGAGCTCCTTGTTGATCGAGAAGAAGTTCAGGGCAGGTCCGGCGTCAACGATGACGGGGTCGGTCATTCGCCGTGCGCTCCCCTGCCGGCCTTGGGAGCAGACTTGTCACCCGCGGACCCGCTCGACCCTTCCAGAGCATCAAGCTCGCTGAAGTCTGTGTCCGGACGACAATCGACGGCGGTAAGTACCGGAACCTGCTCAAACACTTCGACTTCTCGGTTCAGCCGAACGCGACGGTCGAAGGTCCCGAACTCGAGATGTGGGTCACGCGGATTCACGGCCGATCCGCCAACAGTTAGAAACCTCCAAGGAATCCGCCCCGCCGGAAGTAGTGCCGGCGGGGCGGAGGGGCTACCTGGCGCCTAGGGGGCGGGGTAGGGGGCGGTCGCCTGGTTCGCCCCAGCGGGATGCGGGGGTGCCGTTGATCCACCAGACGCCGGTCGAGGGGCGCCAGACGGCCAGGTCGGTTCGGGCGTCGCCGTTGAAGTCGCCGGTGAGGGGGATGTCGCCGTTGACTCCCCAGTTCTGGCTCGTGCGGCCGTTGATCCACCAGCCGCCGGTCGAGGGCCGCCAGACGGCCAGGTCGGTTCGGCCGTCACCGTTGTAGTCGGCCTGGACCGGGATGTCGCCGGCCTGACCCCAGTGGATGGCTGCTCGTCCACGAATCCACCACATGCCGGTCGATGGGCGCCAGATCGCGAGTTCCATCTTGCCGTCACCGTTGTAGTCGCCCGGTACCGGCACGTCGCTTGGCCCACCCCATTCGATCTGCAGGACGTTACGCACGTACCAGATACCTGTACTGGGTCGCCAGATCGCGAGGTCGGTACGGCCGTTGACGCTGTAGTCACCCGGGACGGGCACGTCCCCGTTCCCGCCCCAACGGACTTCGAAGAGTCCGCGCGCCTGCCACATCCCGTCCGACGGACGCCAGCTCACCACGTCGGTCCGCCCGTCGGAGTTCACGTCCGCGGGGACCGGCAGGTCGGTGGCACCGCCGTACTGGGTGCTGAACAACCCAAGGTTGAACCAGGCCGCCGTGGACGGCCGGAAGACCGTCCGATCGGTGCGCCCGTCACCGTTGTAGTCGCCATACCGACCGGGTACGAACTTGGCGTAGTGCGCCGTCAGGGTCTGGTCGGCCGCGGGCATGATCAACGTGTGCGTCTGCAACCCGCTGTCGGACCAACTCGTGAACACGGTGCTGCCGGCCACGCCGGGAGCGGACACCTCGTTGCTCGAGTTCACCGCCACCTTGACGCTCACCCGCTGGGCGCCGTTGATGAGCACCGGTGCCGGGGCCAGGACAGTCAGCGTGCGCAGATCCGGCTCAGCGGAGTACACCTTCTCGGTCCGTACGCCGGCCTGGTCCACCACCGAAGCGGTGATCTGCATGCGTGTCTCGTCGCCATGGTCGTCGAACAGATCCGAGTAGGTCGGCCCCGTGCTGGTCTGGCCGGGATGCAGATGGCACCCGCCGCCGGTGTCGCAATGGATCAGGTCGGTCCGCCAGGACACCGGGAGTGCGCCATCCTCGATGTCATTCGCGGAGGCGCTCAAGGAGACGGTGTCCCCGACGGCGTACTTCTTGTCGGGAGCAGACAGCGTGAGCACCGGCGAGTGGTTGTCCGGCACCACGGTGACGGTAGTGGTTGCCGCAGCACCGAGAGAGTCCTTGACGGTGAGCGTCGCGCTGACCTTCCCCGGGGCCGTGTAGGTGTGAGATACGACCGCGCCCACTCCCTGGCTGCCGTCGCCGAAGTCCCAGCTGTACGTGAGATCGTCGCCGTCCAGGTCGTACGACGCCGAGCCGTCGAAGGTGACCTTCAAGACGTCTGGGTCCACGGTGGTGCCGGCGCGCGGAACAGGCGCCCGGTTCCCGGCCGAGTAGCGAAGCCGGACCAGGTCGGACGAGAGGATGTCCGCGTAGTACACGTCTCCGTTCGGACCGGTCTTCAGCGCGACCGGCCCGCCGATACCGGTGGCGAAGGCCGCGGCCTCGGGGGGCCTGGTGATCTTGCCCTGTGCGTCGATCATCATGGTCCAGATCTTCTGCTGCGCGTAGTCCGCGAAGAAGTACGCGTCCCGGTACGCAGCCGGGTAGGACGTGCCCGTGTACCACGTACCGCCGGTGACCGCCGCCTGGACGTTGGGCGACGCGTAGTTCCACAGCGGTCCCTGCACCGACTGCGTGTAGACCTGCTGGCACTGCGCGGTGTTGGCGTATCCCGGCTGCCGGCCCGGTCCCTCGTAGCAGGGCCAGCCGTAGTTCTTACCAGCGGCCAGCAGATTGATCTCCTCGTACGCCGTCCAGCCGACGTCGCCGACGAGTACCTGCCCGTTCCGCGGATCCACCGACATCCGGAACGGGTTGCGCAGGCCGTACGCGTAGACCCTGCTCCGCCACGACGACGCAGAGGCCGCGTTGTAGTAGGGGTTGCCAGGCACTCCGGCGCCGGTGACCGGATCGATCCTGAAGATCTTGCCGTAGGGGCCGTCCAGGTTCTGCGCCCGCAAGGCATCGGGGTTCGGGGAAGCGAGCGGTGCGGCGCTGTCGCCGATGCTGATCAGCAGCTTGCCGTCCGGCGCGACCAGAACCGTCCCACCGCCGTGGTAAACGCTGGTGAGCGGCGCCTCCAGCAGGACCTGTTCGCCCCCGAGCGTGGTCGGGTTGTCGACCGGCGCAGCCGTCCAGCGCGAGACGCGCATCACGCGGCTCCCGGTCGCGGTGGTCTGGGCGTACTGCAGGTAGAGCTGCCCAGTCGTGGCGTAATTCGGAGCCAGCGTGAGACCGAGCGCACCGAGATCACCCGTGTGCGAGACGTCCGGAATCGTCAGGAGCGTCCGCGGCGGCGCGTCGTCCGACACCACGGTCAGGCGGCCGTCCCGCCCGAGCGTCAGCACCCGCTCGCCCGGCAGGAACTCGAAGTTTGTCAGGTTCGCGGCCGGCTGCCCGGTCGCTATCGGCACCGGCGTGAAACCCGCCGGAATCACCACCGCGGTCTCGGCAGCGTCCGCCGGCGGAAGAGTGACCACAGCGCCGGCGATCAGCAGAGGCACCACCAGAAGAGCCGTCACCACCTTCCGCCCCCCGCTGACCATGGGCGCGCGAAAACACCGCAACTCAAGCTTCATAACCGTTCCCCCACCCATCGCCGGAAAGGCACCTACTGAGATGATGCGCGCCCAACGCCAAATGTTGCGAAACACGGACGAACTGGCCCTTGGAAGGTGTGAAGACCTCCAGGCCCTCAGGCGTTGGGCCAGACGCGTTTCGAGAGCAGGTCTGTCTGGGTGATGTCGACCAGTCCGTCGTCGCATTCGCGCAGCTGGGCGTAGATCCGTCGCATCGCCTTGCGGTCGGGCAGGTACCTTCGGCCTGCGCCGCGCTCGAGAACGACCTGGGTGTTCATGAGATCCAGAGTCCCCACACAGCGGCCTTGGGCGCGCAGGCGCTGCAGCCGGGCGACTTCGATCGCGGCCAGCTTGGCGCCGCCTGCATCGTCGATCAGTACCACCACGTCTCGCCCGGTTTCCGCCTGGACGGCGGCGTGGGCCAGCACCATGACCTCACCGAGGTCCTTGCTCTGTCTGAGCCGCTCGGCCATCGGAATCCTGGTGATGCGCTGGACCCCAGACGCGAGTTCCGGGGTGACATCGTCCGAGAGGACGGCCAACCAGGCTGTCTGCTCCAGCTTCGTCCAGACGTCGGCCGCCGCCCTGAATCGAGTGTCTCGGTGGGCCTTGCGCCGGATCTCGCCGGCGACGGTTTCGGGTGCGGCGATCTTGCCGATCGCATCGAGGAGCAGGCGTTCCTTGTTGATCGAGAAGAAGTTCAGGGCGGGTCCGGCGTCGACGATGACGGGGTCGGTCATTCGCCGTGCGCTCCCCTGCCAGCCCTGGGAGCAGACTTGTCACCCGCGGGCCCGGTCGACTCTTCCAAGGCATCAAGCTCGCTGAAATCTGTGTCCGGGCGACGCTTGCCGGCTGCAGGTACGGGAACAGGCGCCACTTCGGCCGGGATGATGCCGGCCTCCTCAAGCTCCGCCGCGATCTGCTCCTCGGGCAGGCCTCGCAGCCGCGCCACCGCCTGGAGTGACACGACGTTCGCCATGTAGCCCTCGATTGCCCTGGACAACAATCGCTGAGGGGCCCGCCTGGTCCGGGATTCGTGCTGCCACCCCTGGTACAGATCGGACCAGCCGAAGCGTGCGGCAAGTGTCGGGGTCGACAGCGTCATCCACTCGTTCTTCTGCGCGGTGCTGATCAAACGTGCCCCACAGAGCTGGATCGCCACCAGGCTCGGTGACGCCTTGAACCGCTGCACAAGTACGGACAACTCCGGCAGTGAGACCTTCTCCGGTCCACGCCGTCCCTTGGCGCGGGCTGCCTGTACTTCGCCGACGTTGGCGCCAGACCGAACATCCTCCGTCCGACCTGCGTCACAGTCCGCCAAGACCGACTTGATGCCGGCGATCGGTACGAGGAGATGCCGGGCGAAAGCGTCCGCACGGATCTCTTCAGGACTTCGGCGGTCCCAGCCACCGGCCTTCGGGGCGGCGAAGTCGCCGAACAGGACATGACCCAGCTCGTGAGCGAGCGTGCTGCGCTGGCGCATCGGGTGGCTGGTCAGCGCGACAGCCACCATCACCACTTGGCGAACCGGATCACGCATGGTCATCCCGTGCTCGTCCTGCTCGGCCTCGATGACCGCGACGTCGATGCGCTGGCTCAACTCGATCAGGCTCACCAGATCAGGCAGCGGGGCGTGCCCGAGGTTGTGCTGCTCGCGGAAGGTTGCTGCTCGGGCCCGGCCCTGGTCCTCTGCGCTCATAGCTGCGACGGGATCCCTTGGTCCTCGAGGTAGGCGTCCAGCTCCAGGTAGTGGCTCAGCTCGCGCTGCATCGTCTCCATGCTCGACTGATCAGTCGCGCGCGCGACGCACTCGAGTCTGGTCTTGACCTCCGAGATCCCGGTCAACTCCGAGACCGTGCAACCGAGCGCCCAGGCCAGGGCGAGGACCTCGTTCAGTTTGGGCAGCCGGGCGCCTTGCTCGATGCGCGAAAGGGTTGCTTGGGCGATGCCGGATCGACTAGCGAGTTGGCGCTGCGTGAGCTTGGCCGCCTCGCGCGCCTCGATGATCCGGCCGGAAGCCGTGTCCGCGTGGACCAACTGAATCACTTCCCCTCGTCGTGATTCAGTCTAGGGATAGTCTGAGCACCTGACAACTCGGCTGTCCCAGGTACGGCGCTAGGCGGTTCGGCTACCTGGCCCAGTTCAGAGGAGTTGGCTGAGGGTGTGGATGGTCAGGCCGACCAGGGCGCCGACTACGGTGCCGTTGATTCTGATGAATTGGAGGTCTCGGCCTACGTGGAGTTCTATCCGGGCTGAGGCTTCTTGGCCGTCCCAGCGTTCGATGGTGTCGGAGATGACGGAGACGATCTCGGTGCCGTAGGTGCGGACTACGTAGCCGACTGCCTCGGAGGCGCGGGTGTCGACGCGTGCACGGAGGTCCTCGTCGGTTTGGAGGCGTTTGCCGAGGTCTTGGATCGCTTGGGCGGCGCGGGAGCGGAGTGGGCCTTCGGGGTCGTTGATGGCGCCGATGAGGGCCGTGCGTACTGCGTCCCAGACGGCGGTGAGGCTGGTGCCCATGTCCGGGTGGCTCAGCATGCGGCGCTTGAACGCCTCGAAGCGTTCCATCATCTCGGGGTCGTTCTGCAGGTCGTCCGCGAGTTGGCTGAGCAAGCGGTCGATCGCCTTGCGGGCCGGGTGCTGGGGCTCGTCCCGTACTCCGGCCAGCCAGGTCAGCGCCTCCTTGTGGATCCGGTCGATCACCAGCGTGTCGACCCACCGGGGAGACCAGCGCGGCGCCCGGGGACCGACCACCTCGGTCAAGGTGTCGCGGTTGTCGCGGAGCCAGTCGTACGCCTCGACCACCAGCAGGTCGAAAAGCGCGTGGTGACCACCGTCTTCCACCACCGACTGCAGGAAATGCCCGGCGATCGGGCTCAACGGCTCCTCGGCGAACCGCGGCAGCAAGGAGCCCCGGACGAAGGCGGTCACGTCCTCGTCGCCGAGCTTGGGCAGCGCGGCGCCGATCGTCCGGGCGCCCTCCTCCACGATCCGCTCGGCATGGTTGCCCGCGGCAAGCCATTCGCCGGCCCGGCGGCTGACCTCGGCGGTCCGCATCTTCTCCGCGACCACCTCTTCGGAGAGGAAGTTCTCGGTGACGAACTGCTCCAGGCTCTCGGCCAGGCTGTCCTTGCGGGTCGGCACGATCGCGGTGTGCGGGATCGGCAGTCCGAGTGGCCGCCGGAACAACGCGGTGACCGCGAACCAGTCCGCCAGCGCGCCGACCATCGCGGCCTCGGAGGCGGCGTTCACGTAGCCCCAGCCGCCATCGCGGTGCAGCGTCACGACGTACACGATCGCCGCCAGCACCAGCAGCGACAGCGCGACCAGGCGCATCTGCCGCAGTCCCCGCCGCCGGGCCAGATCGGGCCCACTCAACGTCAATGTCGCCATACTCCGATCTAACCAAGTACCTGGTCATCGCGACGGCCCACGCCACCGGCGCCTTTTCAACCATCGGGCTGATAACCTCGCCGCCGTGACGACTGGAGACCCTTCCACCGACGGACGCACGGTGAACGCCGGGCGGACCAAGGCCGCCTTGCTGGACGCGGCGCTGACGGAGTTCGCGGAGCGGGGCCTGGCGGGCGCGCGGGTGGCGGACATCGCGAGCCGCGCTGGAGTGAACAAGCAGCTGATCAGCTACCACTTCGGCGGCAAGCAAGGCCTGTACGACGCGATCTTCCAGCTCTGGGAGCACCGCGAGCAGGGCTTCCGCGAGGAGGCGGAGTCACTGGAAGACCTCGCGGTTCGCTACCTCCGCGAAGCGCTGGCCGACCCGCGCTGGGCCAAGCTCGCCGCCCGCACCATGCTCGACGGCGGCACCACGAAAGCCGAAGACGACGAGGAAAGGCCCGGACAAGATCCAGAGGATCTGAAGACCACGCAGCAAGCCGGCGAGCTGGCCGAGGACCTCGATCCACAGGCCGTGATGCTCGCGATCACCGGCATGGTGACCGCTCCCCTGCTGTACTCCGGCGGCACACCGCCGGCGAACTACGAGGAGCAACTCCGCCTCATCGTCCGCAAGCTCAGGCAATAGCCGCTCAGACAGTGACCCGCTCAGGAGTCCTGACCGAACGCCGGTCCATCAACCCGGACACCAGCGCCAACCCGAGCCCGGCCACAGCCAGCGCAGCACCAACCCGGCTCGGCCACTCGTACCCGTACCCAGCAGCCAGTACGACGCTCCCGAGCCACGCGCCCAGCGCATTCGCCACGTTCAAGGTCGAGTGGTTCAAGGACGCCGCCAGCGACTGCCCCTCGTGCGCCACATCCATCAGCCGGGTCTGCAGCGCCGGAATCAGGATGCTCGCACTGAACCCCATCGCGAACACCCCACAAGCGCCCCCGCCTTGCTCTGCGCCAACCACCCGAAGGTCCCGAGGACCACCGTCACCGCCACCAACCCGCCGTACAGGCTGGGCATCAGCGCGCGGTCGGCCAGCCGCCCACCGACAAGCGTCCCGCCGGTCATCCCCACGCCATAGACAGCCAGCACGATCGTCACCGCGGCCGCGCTGAAGCCGGCCAGTTCGGTCATCGTCGGCGCGATGTAGGAGTAGGTCGCGAACATGCCGCCGAAGCCGACCATGCCGATCAGCAAGGCCATCCAGACCTGCGGCTTGGCCAGGGCGCTCAGCTCGCTCCGGATGTTCACGTCGTTCCCGACCGGCTGCGGCGCGACCCAGAACCACACCGCCACCGACGTCAGCAGCCCGAGCACCCCGACTGCCAGGAACGGGAACTGCCAGCCAAGCCACTGCCCGAGCAACGTGGTCAGCGGGACGCCGATGATGTTCGCCACCGGCAGCCCGACCATCATCATCGAGACGGCCCAGGCGCGCCGGTTCACCGGCACCATCGAGGCGCCGACGACGGCGCCGATCCCGAAGAACGCGCCGTGCGGCAGGCCGGTCAGGAACCGCGCCCCCATCAGCAGTTCGTAGCTGTTGGCAACGGCCGAGAGCACGTTTCCGAGCACGAACACCGCCATCAGGCCGAGCAGCAGCCGCTTGCGTCCGGTCCGGGCGCCCAGCGCCGCGATCAGCGGAGCGCCGACCACGACGCCGATCGCGTAGGCCGAGACGATGTGTCCGGCAGTCGGAATCGAGATGTCGACGCCCTCCGCGATCTGCGGCAGCAGCCCCATCGTGACGAACTCGGTGGTCCCAATCGCGAACCCGCCGGTCGCCAGCGCCAGCAGAGCCAAGCCGATGTGCCGGGAACTCGGGTTGTTGTCAGGAGTCACCGAACTTGTCACGCCTGATTGTCGCATCAGCCATTCCGTCATCCCCGGTCGTCTCAGTCGCGGGTGTGACGACTGCCACCGCCGTCCGCCGCCAGGCGATCACGAGCAGTGCCACCGCCAGTACTGCGAATACCGCGTTCCCCGCCAGGTCGACCGCCTTCGACCCGCCACCCAGCGACTTCTCCGGGAACGCGTGCCACGCATAGGTCAGTAGGGCTCCCCCGGCCAGCGCCAAGGTGTGCAGCCGGGTCCAGCCCTCGCGGCGGGACCAGCGGAGTACGACCAAGATCGCGACCGCGATCAGGGCCAGCAGAAGGACCGCCTGGAGCCAGCCGTTCAGGTCGAGATCGTCCACCACTATGTAGAGCGACGTGCCGGCCAGTCCGGCAGCACCCACCAGCCATACCGACAAGGCCGAGCCGTGCTCATGGACGGGCTCCCGGCGCCCGACCCAAACCGCGAGCGCGATCAGCACCACCAGCGCGATGCCCACCCCGATGAACTGCCCGGCCGACGCGACGAAGGAGTCGCTCTGCAATTGGAAGGCAGTGGTCGCGAAGATGCCGAAAGCGAACAGCATGCAGAAGACGATGAGCCCCTTCGTGCCCAGCCAGGGCTCCCGAGGCCGGCTTGACACCGACTCCACCAGCACGATCGGCACTATGATGCTCCAGAGCGTGTGGATCGACAGCACGAAGACGGTCCACGGAGCACCCATGCCAAGCGCGGAGATGTGCCCCGGATCCAGCAGCCGCAGATCCGCGTAGTTCGGGTTGAACAGCGACTGGGTGGTCACCCCCTCCTCCAGTACGCCGTACGCGAGCGCCAGCAGCATGATGCTCGGGTAGCCCCAGCCGCGCCGACGGGCCACCTCACGGATCACCACCGCCCCACCGCCGTACAGGGGCGCCAGGGCGAAGAGCGCGAACAACTTGGTGACCGGGAGGTTCCCGAGCAGGAACTCCGCCACCAACGGCGCCAGGAAGAACAACCCGACCGCCGGCCAGTACCGCCGCTTCTGCTTCATGCTCCCTCTCCTCCGGATGTCTCCTCCCAGCGTCGGAGAGACAACGTCCGGGCGACGGTGCCGTCCGTACCGATCTGCCCCTGACGGATGTCATGCGGGCACCATCCGATCACGGCACGCAGGTCAGCATCTGTACCTGCGGGAAGCGCTTGTGAAAGCATCCGGCATGGCGAACTACGGCGACCACCAGTTGAGCATCTACGTGCAGGGGATGTTCCAGGACACCCGGCCGGAGATCACCACCGATCTGTCCCGGCTGGAGTCCCAGGCCGCGGCGAACCTGACCGCCGAGGCGATGGGCTATATCGTGCCGAGCGCGGGCAGCGGTTCGACCGCGCGGGCCAACCTGGCCGCGTTCGACCGGTGGCGGCTGGTACCGCGGATGCTGCGCGGCAGCACCGAGCGGGACCTGTCCTGCACGATCCTCGGCACCAGGATGCCCGCGCCAGTGCTGATCGCGCCGGTCGGCGTCCAGACGCTCGCGCATCCCGAGGGTGAGCTCGCCACGGCGAGGGCCGCCAGCGCGCTCGGCCTGACCTACACGCACTCGACCCAGGCGAGCCACTCGTTCGAGCAGATCGAGGCGGACAGCAAGTGGTACCAGCTGTACTGGCCGACCGACAAGGACGTCTGCCTGAGCTTCCTCCAGCGCGCCAAGGACAACGGGTACTCCGTACTGGTGGTCACCCTCGACACCGGGACGATCGGCTGGCGCCCGGCCGACCTGGACCGCGGCTTCCTGCCGTTCCTCAAGGGCGAGGGACTGGCGAACTACTTCAGCGATCCCGCCTTCCGAGCGAAGCTGGCCAAGCCGCTCGAGGAGGACCCGACCGCGGCGGTGATGCACTGGGCGCAGATGTTCCCGAACGTCGGGCTCGGCTGGGACGAACTGTCCTTCCTGCGCGACAACTGGGACGGCCCGATCGTGCTGAAGGGCATCACCTCGGTCGACGACGCCAAGCTCGCGGCCGAGCACGGCGTGGACGGCGTGATCGTGTCGAACCACGGCGGTCGCCAGGTCGACGGCGCGATCGCCGCCCTCGACGCGTTGCCCGCGATCGCGGACGCGGTCGGCGAGCAGTTGACCGTGCTCTTCGACTCGGGCGTGCGCACAGGTTCGGACGCCGCGAAGGCGCTCGCGCTCGGCGCCAAGGCCGTGCTGCTCGGCCGGCCCTTCCTGTACGGACTGGCCCTGGCCGGTCAGGCGGGTGTCGAGCATGTACTGCGTTGCCTGCTGGCCGAGCTCGATCTGACTCTCGCGCTGTCGGGATATGCGAACCATCGCGAGCTCAACCGGGACTCGGTGGTCCCCGCGTGAAGGCGGTCATCTTCGATCTGGACGACACCCTCTTCGACCACACGACCTCGGCAACCACCGCGATCCGGACCTGGGTCCCGACGCTCGGCGCGACGTTCTCCGACGACCTGATCACCCGCTGGTTCGAGATCGAGCGGGTCCAGTACGACCGCTGGCTGACCGGGCAGACCAGCTACCAGGGGCAGCGGCGGGGCCGGCTGCGGGACTTCCTGCCGATGCTGTCGCTGCCGGTGCCGCAGGCCGACGACGAGCTGGACGAGCTCTTCACCGGTTACCTGGACCGCTACCGCGCGAGCTGGTCGGCCTTCGACGACGCCCGGCCCGCGCTGGAGGTTGCCCGCGGCAACGGCTGGCGGATCGGCGTGCTGACCAACGGCAGCACCGCGCAGCAGAACAACAAGCTCGCGGCGATCGGCCTGGCCGACCTGGTCGACGTCGTCTGCACCACGGAGACACTCGGCTGCAGCAAACCCGCGCCCGAGGTCTACATGAAGACCTGCGAGGCGCTCGGGGTGGAGCCCGCCGATGTCCTGATGATCGGCGACAACCTGGAGCTCGACGTGCTGGGAGCCCGGGCGGCCGGCCTGACCGCGGAACACCTCGACCGGGCCGCCGGGATCACCCTCGCGCAGTTGGTTCGCAGTACAGGGTGATCGGCCCGGCCCGGACGGGGGCCGGACCGATCGGTTCGTCAGATGCCGCAGGTGGGAGCCGACCAGGCGTTGCTGGTGCGGATGTCGACGTGGGTGTGGTCGTTGTGGCCGGGGTAGCCGGGACCGAAGATGCCGCCGAAGCCGTGGTTGCGGGCCTGCTTCGCCAACGTGCACAGCGAAGGCGCGCCGACCAGGTCGGCCGACCGGCCGTACAGATGCTGGCTGTTGCTCGCGCCGCCGACCGAGTTGTTGCAGGGGATGCTGCGGAATCCGCTGGTGATGTTCAGCGGCTGGTCGCCGAGCGCGTGCCGCATCGCCTCGAGCTGCCACATGGTCTGCAGCGCGTTGGCCTTGGTCGCTGCCGCGGACAACGGCCCGCCGTCCCAGCCGCTACCGCCGCAGCCGTCGTCGAGTTCGGTGTAGGCGAAGTGGATGGGCGTGCAGTCGTCGTCCTGCAGGGAGTAGATCTTGCTGAAGGTCGCGGGTCCGGCGATGCCGTCCGCGCCCAGACCGTACGCCGACTGGAACCGCTGCACCGCGGCCTTGGTGGCCGGGCCGAAGGCACCGTCGGCGGCGATGTGCCCGCCGTACGCCGGGTAGCCGGCGACGCGGATCTGCAACTGGCGGACGTCCTCGCCACTGGCTCCCTGGCTGAGCGTGCGGCCCCAGGTGTAGCAGCCGTCGGCGTGTGCCTCGGTCGCGGTGACCACCGAGGTCACCACAGTGGCGCCGAGCATCGCCGCGAACAGCGACAGCACGGCCAGGATGCGGGGCAGGGGCTTACTGAAGAGGGACTTGAAGAGGGACATGGATCAACCTCCGGGACGCGATTGGGGCGAAACGCGGTCACCCGCAAGAATCGCGTCACTTTCTACCGCTTGACCAGACCTCAGCAGAAAATCTTCGACCGAGGTCAGGCAGTCGGGACCCAGCTGTGGAGTTTGGCGGCGTCGGTGGCCAGTTGGGCCACCGAGTCGTCGGCCACGAACTCGAGCAGCGCGTTGATCTCGCGAGGCTCCTTGGCGATGCGGTCTAGCACCGGACGCCACAGGGACTCACGGCCGGACAGCGGCAGCCTGGTGTTGGAGGGCCACCAGGAGAAGACGTGCACGGTGCTGAGCCACGGCATCAACGCCTCCAGCTGAGCCAGGCACTCGGCGTCGTCCAGATCCACCGGCGGTTGCCAGTACGTAGTGAGGTTGGGCGCGCCAACATCGAGCAGCAGGGTGATGGTGGAGTCCACCTCGTCGGTCAGCGTGCCCCGGTGGAACTCCATCGCGATCTCGATCCCGGAACCCGCCGCCACGTCCGCGAGCTCGGCCAGCCCGCGGGTCACCGCCATCCGGTCGCCGACTCCTGCCTCGGCGGTCCCGACGGTACCGGCCCAGACGCGGATCCGCGGTGCGCCGAGCTCGGCGGCGGTGTTGACCGCAGTACGGATCTCTTCGCGGTCGACGCTGCCGGCCCGCAGGTAGGAACCGTAGGCGGCGACGGCGAGGCCGTGGTCCTCGCAGAGCGCGCGGGCCTTGCGGGCGGCCGGCAGATCACCGAGCGGGACATGGATGTCCCCGCCCCACTCGATCGCGGCCAGGCCCGACTGCGCGGCCACCTCGACGACCTCTTCGACGGCCAGCTGACGAAACGTCACCGAGACCAGTCCGGTCCTCACGCCCACGTGCGCCTCCCAGAATCGCGTTGCACATCTCTATCCAACCTCATCGGAAAAGCGCATCTCACGTCATGAGCAAAGGACTTTGACGCAACTGACGTCAGGTCTAGACTCGCGAGCGTGCCAGAACAGCGGAGAGGGTTCATCTACGGCTTCTCGGCCTATCTGCTCTGGGGCCTCTTCCCGCTCTACTGGAAGCTCCTCGACTCCTCCGGCGCGGTCGAACTGCTCGCCCACCGGATCCACTGGTCACTGATCACGATCGTCGCGCTGGTGCTGGTACGGCGACGCTTCGGCCACGTGCGGGCCCTCCTCGCGGATCCCCGCCGGCGATGGCCACTGGTCGCCGCGGCGCTGCTGATCTCGGTGAACTGGGGCACCTACATCTGGGGCGTCAACCACGACCGGGTGGTCGAGACCTCGCTCGGGTACTTCATCACTCCGCTGTTCACCGTGCTGCTCGGCGTGATCGTGCTGAAGGAGCGGCTCCAGGTGGCGCAGTGGATCGCGCTGGCGATCGCGTTCGTCGCCGTGGTCGGCCTGACCGTGGAGAACGGCAGGCCGCCGTGGGTCGCGATCATCCTGACCTTCTCGTTCGGGTTCTACGGACTGGCGAAGAAGAAGGCCGGCGCCGGGGCGATCGAGGGAATGGCGGTCGAGTCGGCCACGGTGGCTCCGCTCGCGCTGATCGCGATCCTGGTGCTCGGCATCCAGGGCCAGTCCACCGTGACTCACGAGGGCCTCGGCTACCTCGTGCTCGTGCTGTTGACCGGACCGATCACCGCGGTACCGCTGCTGTTGTTCGGGGCCGCCGCGACCCGGATCTCGATGACCACGCTGGGACTGCTGAACTACATCGCGCCGATCATGCAGTTCGCCGTGGGCGTGCTGGTCTTCCACGAACTGATGTCGCCGATGCGCTGGGCCGGCTTCGGGCTGGTCTGGCTGGCCCTGGTGATCCTCACCTGGCACGGCGTGACCCGCCGCCGCCGCACCCTGGCAGCCCTAGAGGTCGCCGCCTCCGCAGCCTGACCGTACGACGGCCGCCCACGCGCCGGTCTGTACGACGTCGAGGTAAAACAGTGTTTCAGAGCCCAAAACACTGTCTCAGTTCTTCAAGGAGCCCGAACACGACCGGCCGACGAGCGCTTGACGGATTTCATTCTGGACATTTAGTATCTAGGTTATGAAGATGAACGAGGGCGTGGAGTGGGCGCTGCACAGTTGCGTGAACCTGTGCTTCATCCCGGGCGAGGCCGTCACCGCCAAGCGCCTCGCCGCGTTCTACAACCTGCCCACCGCGTACCTGAACAAACAACTCCAGGCGCTGACCAGAGCAGGCATCCTCACCTCGACCTCCGGACCCAAGGGAGGGTTCCAGCTGGCCCGCCGGCCGGACAAGATCAGCGTGCTCGACGTGGTGACCGCGATCGACGGACCCGAGGACGCCTTCCGCTGCACGCAGATCCTGAAGTCCGGACCCGGCGCCGACCCGAAGGCTGACTACCGCAAGATCTGCGTGATCTCCCAGTCGATGCGCAAGGCCGAGCTCACCTATCGCCGCGAACTGGCCGGCAAGACCATCGCCGACCTCGTCCGCCAGGTCGAGACCTCCTACCCCGCCACCGCCGACGACACCCGCAACTGGTTCGCCAACCTCAAGTCCTGAGCCGCACCGATCCACCCCCGGCTCCCTCCAGGCCTTGATTCTGGACATCAAACGTCCTCAACATTCAGACTAGCAACCCAGGAGAAACCACCATGAGCACCAACACGAACCCGGTTCTCGTCCGCTCTACCGAGGCCGAGGTCCTGGCCGCCAGCGGCGTCACTCTGCTCGCGGACACCCCGGCCACGAACGGGCACCTGACCAGCCACCGCTCGATCTTCAAGCCCGGCAAGGAAGGCGCTCCCCCGCACCTGCACCGGGACGCGTCCGAGCTGTTCTACATCCTCACCGGCAGCCTCCGCGTGCTCACCGGCGACGATCTCGTGATCCTCAACGAGGGCGACTTCCTGGTGGTCCCACCGAAGACCGCACACGCCTTCGAGGCGGCCGGCACCAGCGACGCCGAAGTACTGTTCGTGCTCACGCACGCCAAGCCGCGCTTCGACTACTACCGCCTGCTCGAGGGCGTGTACCGCGGCGAGACGGACCCGGCCGAGCTCGCCGCGACCAGTGACCTCTACGACAACCACTATGTCGAGAGCCCGGTCTGGATCGGGCGTTAGGCCTTTTCCAGCAGGTGTTTGAGGGTGTTGAGGTCGGCCTGTACGGCGTCGGCGTCGGCAGCGTAGTCGTCATCGGTCATTCCCGGACGGCGCCGGAGGGTGAAGACGACTTCACAGCCGGCGCCGTCGGGAATCACCCGCATCGGGTTGGCCGTCGCCTCGCCGGACGCCAGAATGACCGTGTGGTCCAGTACGCCGTACTCATTCTTGGGTGCGAAAGAGAGCTCGATCCGGCCCATCGGTGAGTCCGCGAACCACTGACCGTCGACCTGTTCCACCTTGCTGCTCAGCCCTGCGGCCCATGCCGGCAGGTTGGTCGGGTCGGAGGCGAAGTCGTAGACCTCCTGCGCGGACCGATCGACAAAGGTACTGAGGTGCCGGGTTTCTGTAGCCATGACGGCGACGCTATCCGGCCGCCGCTCCGGCCGTCTTGAACAGACCGGACATCCTCTGCGGACTCAGCGGATTCTCATCGACTTCTTAGCGTCCCTGGCGCCGATCGCGGAACACCGGTAGCCGCCTCTCCCGTTGTCGAGGGAAAGCCGATGGAGGTTCCTTTGACAGCTCTGCTCATCCCGCCGGATGCCCGCCAGGATCCGGGCATCACCGAGTTGCGGTACCCGGCGGACTCCGTCGTCGTGCTGGCCGGGATCCCGGGAGCCGGCAAGAGCACGTTGCTCCGCCGGTTGTTCCCCGAGTCCGCCGCCGTACGGGTCCTCGACTCCGAACGCATCAGGGACCGCTGGAAGCCGGTGCTCGGTCCCATCCCGTACTCCGTCTGGCGCCCGTTGATGCACCTCACGTACTACGCGCGCGTACTGCGGGCCATCCGCGGCGGCGGCCCGTTGGTGGTTCACGAGTGCGCGACGAGACCCTGGGCGAGGCAACTGATCGGGCGATGCGCCCGGCTCTCGGGACTGGCGGTCCACCTGATCATGCTCGACGTACCGGCTGACGTGGCGCGGCTCGGGCAGCAGTCGCGTGCGCGGGTGGTGCGACCGCGGAGCATGGCGGTCCACAGCCGTCGCTGGCCCGAGTTGCTCGACCTGGCAGCCGATGACCCTGGGCAGGTGGTCCCCGGCGCGGCCTCCGCGGTGATCCTGGACCGGGACCAGGCCGACCTGCTCCGCAAGATCACCTTCACCCCGCGACCCGACCACTAGCCCGCAGGAGCGGACGGGGATCAGACCGAGCGGGTGACCACCAGGTCGCACAGGGACTCGAGCGCGCTGCGGCCCGGGCCCTCCGGAAGGTCTTCGAGCAGCTTGCGGGCGTCGTCCGCGCGACGGCGTACGTCGTCCTCGGCCTGCTGCAGCGACGAGTGCGACCGCAGCAGCCCGAGGGTCTCGGCCAGCCGGGCATCGTCGCTCAGGTCGGAGTCGAGCAGGTCGAGCAGCCGGGCGTCCTCGGCCTTGGCCGGATCCGCCTGGGCCCGGAAGATCAGCACCGGCAGGGTAGGCACGCCTTCGCGCAGATCCGTCCCGGGCGTCTTCCCGGACTGACCGGACTCCGAGGTCACGTCGAGGATGTCGTCGGCCAGCTGGAAGGCCTGGCCGATCTCCTCGCCGAAGGCCCGCAGCGTCTCCTGGATCTCGGCGGAGGCACCGGCGAAGCGAGCGCCGAAGAGCGCGGACGTCGCGATCAGCGAGCCGGTCTTGTCCGCGACCACCGACAGGTAGTGCGCGAGCGGGTCCTGGCCCGGCGAGACACCGAGCGTCTCCCGGATCTGGCCCTCGACCAGCCGGCCGAAGGTGCGGGCCTGGATCTTGACCGCCTCGGGGCCGAGGTCGGAAACCAGGTCGGAGGCCCGGGCGAACAGCCAGTCGCCGGTCAGGATCGCCACCGAGTTGTCCCAGCGCGCGTTGGCGCTGTCGGCGCCGCGGCGCAGCGCCGCCTCGTCCATCACGTCGTCGTGGTACAGGGTCGCCAGGTGGGTCAGCTCGACCACCACGGCGGAGTCGACCACCCCGGTCGCGCCCGGCTCGGAACCGAGCTCAGCGGCGAGCAGCACCAGCAACGGCCGGAACCGCTTGCCACCGGCAACCATCACGTGCTGGGCGGCCTCGGTGACGAAAGGAGCTTCGGAACGGGCGGCGTCGCGGAGCGCCCGCTCGACCGCCTCCAGCCCAGTACGAACCCGGGACTCGAGCGCCGCGTCGGCGAACTCGAATCCCAGGCTCTCGGCCGGCAGCGGTGACTGGCTCAACGGATGAACTCACCCGCTCGGGCCGCCAGGTCGAGCACCGGTCCGGGAACCAGACCGAGCACCACCGTGGCGGCGAGACCCAGGGCGACAGCCGCGGTGGTCTGCCACCCGGGCAGGGCCACGTCCGGGCTGTCGGCCGGCAGGTCGGAGAAGAACATCAGCACGATCACGCGGACGTAGAAGAACGCGGCGACCAGGCTGCACAGTACGGCGACCACCACCAGCGGCCAGGCGCCACCGGACCACGCCGCGGTGAACACGGCCCACTTGCCGGTGAAGCCCGCGGTCAGCGGGATGCCGGCGAAGGAGAGCAGGAAGAAGGCGAAGATGCCGGCCAGCAGCGGCGACTTCTTGCCCAGCCCGGCCCATCGGGACAGGTGGGTCGCCTCGCCGCCCGCGTCCCGCACCAGCGTGACGACGGCGAAGGCGCCGATGGTCGGGAAACCGTAGGTGACCAGGTAGAACAGCACCGCCTGGGTCGAGGTGATCCCGTTGAGCACGCCGTTCCCGGCCTGCGCGAGCCCCACGAAAGCGGTCAGCAGGAATCCTGCGTGCGCGATCGACGAGTAGGCCAGCATCCGCTTGACGTCGGTCTGGGTGATCGCGACGACCGAGCCGACCACCATGGTCAGGATGGCGACCACCCACATCATCGGCGCCCAGTCCCAGCGGGTGCCGCCGAGCGCGACGTAGAAGACCCGCATCAGCCCGATGAACGCGGCGATCTTGGTGCAGGCCGCCATGAACCCGGTGATCGGCGTCGGCGCACCCTGGTAGACGTCCGGCGTCCACGAGTGGAACGGCACGGCGCCGACCTTGAACAGCAGGCCGACCCCGATCAGGCCGGTACCGGCCAGCAGGATCGCGTCGCCGCCGGTCTGGGTGGCCAGCGCGTCGGAGATGCCGCCGAGCGACATGGTGCCGGCGTAGCCGTAGAGCAGCGCGATGCCGTAGAGCAGGAACGCCGAGGCGAACGCGCCGAGCAGGAAGTACTTCATCGCCGCTTCCTGCGAGATCAGCCGGCGACGACGGGCCAGCCCGCAGAGCAGGTAGAGCGGCAGTGAGAAGACCTCGAGCGCGACGAACAGCGTCAGCAGGTCGTTCGCCGAGGCGAACAGCATCATGCCGCCGACCGCGAACATGGTCAGCGGGAAGACCTCGGTGTGCTCGACCTTGGCCGCGGTGGCCTCCCGCTCCGCCTCAGACCCCGGTACCGCGGCCGCCTGGCCCGCGAACGCGGACAGGCCACCGTCGACCGAGCGCTCGGCGAACAGCAACACGCTGATCAGGGTCAGCGCCAGCAGGAGGATCCAGGTGAACAGCGCCGGGCCGTCCACCGAGATCGCGCCCTGGGCCGCGATCAGGTCTTCGTTGTCGGCCATCAGGATCACCGCCAGCACGCCGGCGACGAGCAGGCCGAGGATGGAGATCGCCAGCTGCACGAGGTGCCGCCAGGACCGCGGCAGGAACGCCTCCGCGAGAACGCCGACACACGCCGCGCCGAAGACGACGAGCAGCGGAGCGAGCTCGTTGTACTCGATCTTCGGTGCCACGAAGTCCGCGAGCGGCCTGGAGATCTCCGCCGCCAGCGGCATCAGCACTGCACTCACTTCTGTCCCTCCGTCACGGGAACCTGCGGGGCCGGGTCGGTGACACCCACGCGCTGCATCGTCGACTCGACCGCCGGCTTGATGATGTCGACCACCGGCTTCGGGTAGATGCCGAAGCCGACGATCAGCAGCACCAGCGGTGCGATCGCGAACACCTCGCGGAAGTTCAGGTCCTTGATCTTGTCGATTCCGTCACGCACCGGCCCGGTCATCAGGCGTTGGTACATGATCAGGATGTAGAGCGCGGCCAGCACGATACCGAGCACGGCGATCACCGCGATCACCTTGTGCCTGCTGAAGGTCCCGGCGAGCACCATGAACTCGGAGATGAACGGCGACAACCCGGGCAGCGCGAGGCTGGACAGGCCGGCGAACAGGAAGGTGCCGGCCAGCACCGGAGCCACCTTCTCGACGCCGCCGTAGTCCGCGATCCGGGCCGACCCGCGCCGCGAGATCAGGTACCCGGCGATCAGGAACAGCGCCGCGGTGGAGAGACCGTGGTTGAACATGTACAGCGTCGAACCGGTCAGGCCCTGCGAGGTGAGCGCGAAGATGCCCATCACGATGAAGCCGAAGTGCGAGATCGAGGTGTACGCGATCAGCCGCTTGATGTCGGTCTGCCCGATCGCGACCAGCGCGCCGTACAGGACGCTGATCAGCGCGAGCACGAGCACCACCGGGGTGGCCCACTCGGACGCGTTCGGGAACAGGCCCAGGCAGAACCGGATCATCCCGAAGGTGCCGATCTTGTCCAGGATGCCGACCAGCAGCACCGACGTACCCGGCGTCGCCTCGGCGGCGGCGTCCGGCAGCCAGGTGTGGAACGGCACCATCGGCGCCTTCACCGCGAAGGCGAAGAAGAAGCCGAGGAACAGCCAGCGCTCGGTGTTCTGGCTCATGTCGAGCTTCATCATGTCGCTGAGCAGGTACGACGGGTCACCGGCCTTGGCGGACACGACGTACAGGCCGACCACCGACGCCAGCATCAGCAGACCGCCGAGCAGCGAGTAGAGCAGGAACTTCACCGCGGCGTACGAGCGCTGGGCGCCGCCGAAGCCACCGATCAGGAAATACATCGGGATCAGCGTGGCTTCGAAGAGCACGTAGAAGAGGAACACGTCGGTGGCGGCGAACACGCCGATCGACAGCGCCTCCAGGCCCAGGATCCAGGCGAAGAAGGACTTCTCGCTCCAGCGGCCGCTCTTGGCGTCGTTCCAGGAGGCGATCAGCACGACCGGGGTGAGCAACGCGGTGAGCACGATCAGCACGATGCCGACGCCGTCGAGCCCGACCGCGTAGTGCGCGCCGAAGGCCTCGATCCAGGTGTGCGTCTCTTCGTAGTCCGCCGGCCCGTTCTGCTGGTAGCCGACAGCGATCACGAGGGTCAGCACCAGCGTGAGCAGCGAGCAGCCCAGCGCGATCTGCTTGGACAGCAGCGCCTTGGCCTTCGGCACCACCATCGTCGCCAGGACACCCACCAGCGGCAGGAGCATTGTCAGGGTCAACCAACCGATGTTCACGACAACCTCACCGCGAGGAGGGCGACGACCACGAATGCGGCGCCGAAGACCATGCTGAGTGCGTACGAACGGACGAAGCCCGTCTGGAACCGGCGCATCCGGCCGGACAGCCCACCGAAGAGCGCGGCCAGCCCGTTGACCAGGCCGTCCACCCCGCGGTTGTCGAGCCAGACCAGCGTCCGGGTGAGGTACTGGCCCGGGCGCATCAGGACCGCCTCGTTCAGCGCGTCGCCGAACAGGTCACGGCGGGCGAAGGTGGTGACCGGCGAGACCTGGACCGGCGCCTCGCGCGGGATGTCGCGGCGGTACAGCACGACTCCGATGGCGGCGCCGAGGACGACCACCGCGAGGATGATCAGCGTCATCGCCAGCTCGCTGAGCGGCGGGTGTGCTTCCTCGAAACCGGTGACCGGCTCCAGCCAGTTGACGATCCAGTGGCCGACGAAGTAGAGCGCGCCGCCGACCAGCGAGAGGATCGCCAGGATGATCAGCGGACCGGTCATCACCTTCGGCGACTCGTGCGGGTGCACGTCCTCCTTCCAGCGCTTCTCACCGAAGAAGGTCATCATCATCAGCCGGGTCATGTAGAACGCGGTGATGCCGGCGCCGAGCAGCGCGCACAGGCCGACCACCGTGTTCTCCGCGAAGGCGACCTCGATGATCTTGTCCTTGCTGAAGAACCCGGAGAACGGCGGGATGCCGAGGATCGCCAGGTAGCCGAAGGCGAACGTCACGAACGTGATCCTCATGTACTTCGCCAGCCCGCCGTAGCGCCGCATGTCCACGTCGTCGTTCATGCCGTGCATCACCGAGCCGGCACCGAGGAACATGTTGGCCTTGAAGAAGCCGTGCATGAGCAGGTGGAAGATCGCGAAGACGTAACCCACCGGGCCGAGACCGGCGGCGAGCATCATGTAGCCGATCTGGCTCATCGTCGAACCGGCCAGCACCTTCTTGATGTCGTCCTTGGCACAACCGATGATCGCGCCGACCAGGACTGTCACCGTACCGACGATCACCACCGCGGTGGAGGCCGCGTCGGTCTGCTCGTAGATCGCGCTCGACCGCGTCACCAGGTAGACGCCCGCGGTGACCATGGTCGCCGCGTGGATCAGCGCCGACACCGGGGTCGGGCCTTCCATCGCGTCGAGCAGCCACGACTGCAGCGGCACCTGCGCGGACTTGCCGCAGGCCGCGAGCAGCAGCATCAGACCCAGCAGTGTCGCCCAGGTGGAGGACAGTTGCTCGGCGCCCGCGTTCACCGTGGTGAACGCGGAGGAGCCGAACAACGCCCACATGCTCATCACCGCGAGCGAGAGGCCCATGTCACCGACCCGGTTCACCACGAACGCCTTCTTCGCGGCGGTCGCGGCCGACGGCTTGGCCTGGTAGTAGCCGATCAGCAGGTACGACGCCAGACCGACGCCTTCCCAGCCGACGAAGACCACCAGGTAGTCCGCCGCCAGCACCAGCAGCAGCATGGAGGCGATGAACAGGTTCAGGTAGGCGAAGAAGCGGCGCCGGCGGGGGTCGCCGGCCATGTAGCCGATCGAGTAGATGTGGATCAGCGAACCCACACCGGTGATCAGCAGCACGAAGAGGATGGACAGCTGGTCGACCAGCAGCGTCACATCCACCTTGATGCCGCCGACCGAGAACCACTCGAACAGCTTGACCGTTTCGGACCGCTCCTCGCCGGGCTTGGCCTGCATCTGGAAGAACAGCAGGACTCCGCAGACGAACGAGGCCAGCGGCGCGGCGGTGCCCAGCAGGTGACCCCATGCGTCGGTGGCCTTGCCACCGAGCAACAGGATCGCCGCGGACACGGCCGGGATCGCGACCAGCAGCCACGTCAGCTCATGACTCATCGGTGATCGACCTCAGTACTTGAGCAGGTTGGCGTCGTCGACCGAGGCCGAGCGACGAGTGCGGAAGATGGCCATGATGATCGCCAGGCCGATCACAACCTCGGCCGCCGCCACCACCATCACGAAGAAGGCGGCGATCTGGCCGTCGAGGTTGCCGTGCTGGCGGGCGAAGCTGACGAACGCGAGGTTGGTCGCGTTCAGCATCAGCTCGACACACATGAAGACGACGATGGCGTTGCGACGCACCAGAACGCCCAGCGCGCCGATGCTGAACAACATCGCAGACAACACGATGTACGGCTCGGTGGTCATGCGCGCCCTCGCTTCGCTCCGGGCGCGCATGACGAAGGCGTGCTGGCCTTAATGGTTCGCTCGCTCCGCTCTCTCACGCCTTTTCTCCTTCACCGAATCCGGTCAGGTCCGTGCCGGTGTGCTCCGGCGGGACCACGTCGCCGGCGTCGCCGTCGGCGATCCGGCGGACGGTCTCGATCTCGTCGCGCTCCTCGGTCTCGGGGAACACCGTGCCACGTGCCTGCAGCACGCGCGAAACCGAGGTCGGTGCGATCGACCCGTCGGGCAGCAGCGCCGGCGTGTCGACGGCGTTGTGCCGGGCCAGTACGCCGGGGGTCGGCAGCGGGCCCGGGTGTACGCCGGTCTCGGCGTACTTGCGGATCCGCTCCTCGGCCAGGTCGCGCTGGGTCCGCTTCGGCTTGAGCCGCTCGCGGTGCGCCAGCATCATCGCGCCCAGCGCCGCGGTGATCAGCAGCGCCGAGGTCACCTCGAAGGCGAACACGTACTTGCCGAACAGCAGCTGGGCGATCCCCTTCGGGTTGCCGTCCGGCTGCGCCTGCGCGAGGCCCACCGGGTCGCCGTACACGGCGTTGCCGACCGCGGAGACCAGCAGGATGCCGAAGCCGAGGAAGGCGAGGCCGGCCAGCAGCCGCTGACCGCGGATCGTCTCGACCAGCGAGTCGGAGGCGTCGACGCCGACCAGCATCAGCACGAACAGGAAGAGCATCAGGATGGCGCCGGTGTAGACGATGATCTGCACCGCGAACAGGAACGGCGCGTCCTGGGCCGCGTACTGCACGGCCAGGCAGACCATCACCGTTGCCAGCAGCAACGCCGAGTGCACCGCCTTGCGGACCAGGATCATCGCGATCGCGGCCAGCACCATGATCGGCGCCAGCATCCAGAAGGCGAACTGGCCGCCGGTGACGAGACCGATCACTGCTCGGCACCTCCCTCGGCGGGCACGGCCGCGCCGGTCAGGCCGCGGTAGTAGTCCTTGTCGGTGGTGCCGAGCAGCATCTCGTGCGGCGGCTCCTGCATGCCGGGAAGCAGCGGGGCGAGCAGGTCCTTCTTCTCGTAGATGAGGGACTCGCGGCTGCGGTCGGCCAGCTCGTACTCGTTGGTCATCGTGAGCGCCCGGGTCGGGCACGCCTCGATGCAGAGTCCGCAGAGGATGCAGCGCAGGTAGTTGATCTGGTAGACGCGGCCGTAGCGCTCACCCGGCGAATATCTAGCAGAGCCGCCGGCTGAATCTACAGTGTTGTCGGCGCCCTCGACGTAGATCGCGTCCGCCGGGCAGGCCCAGGCGCACAGCTCGCAGCCGATGCACTTCTCCAGGCCGTCGGGCCAGCGGTTCAGCTGGTGCCTGCCGTGGAACCGCGGCGCGGTCGGCTTCTTGTCGAACGGGTACTGCTCGGTGAACACCTTCCGGAACATCGTCCGGAAGGTGACCCCGAACCCGGCTACCGGATCCCAGAGGGATTCTTTGACACTAGCCACGGTCGGCTTCCTCGCTTCGGCTCGGAGTCTTGACGAGCGGTGGTGGAACCGGGAACCCGCCGGCGAAGGCGTCGAAGTCGGCGTCCTCCTCAGGCAGTCCGGACTTGTCCTCGGTCTTCTTCTGCGGCAGGAACATCGTGATCACCGCGATCAGCGCGACGATGCCCGCGGCCACCAGCAGCCAGTTGCGCTGGAAGTCGACCTCGCGGCCGACGGCGCGCACGGTGGCGACCAGCACGATCCAGCCCAGCGAGACCGGGATCAGGATCTTCCAGCCCAGCTTCATGAACTGGTCGTAGCGCAGTCGCGGCAGCGTCCCGCGCAGCCAGATGTAGAAGAAGATGAAGCACATCATCTTGCCGACGAACCACAGCACCGGCCAGAAGCCCGAGTTCGCGCCGTCCCAGATCGAGATCGGCCAGGGCGCCCGGTAGCCGCCCAGGAACAGGGTGGTCGCCAGCGCCGACACCGTCGCCATGTTGATGTACTCGGCCAGGAAGAACATCGCGTACTTCATCGACGAGTACTCGGTCAGGAAGCCGGCCACCAGCTCGCCCTCGGCCTCCGGCAGGTCGAACGGCGCCCGGTTCGTCTCGCCGATCATCGAGACCACGTAGATCACGAAGGACGGGAAGAGCAGGAACGCGTACCAGCCGGGGATCGGGATGTCCGCGCCGAACAGGTTGATCGACTGGTGCGAGCCCTGCGCCTGGACGATGTCCCAGGTGGACATCGAGCCGGCGAACAGGAAGACCGTCACCAGCGCCAGGCCCATGCCGACCTCGTAGGAGATCATCTGGGCGCTCGAGCGCAGACCACCGAGCAGCGAGTAGGTCGAGTTCGACGACCAGCCGCCCAGCACGATGCCGTAGATGCCGATCGAGGCGATCGCCATCACGTACAGCACCGAGACCGGCAGGTCGGTGAGCTGCAGCCGGGTGTAGGTGTCGGTGAAGGGGATCTTCACCGTCGGCCCGAACGGGATCACCGCGAAGGTCAGGAAGGCCGGGATCGACACGATCACCGGCGCCGCGACGTAGAGGAACCGGTCCACGCCCTTCGGCATCAGGTCTTCCTTGAACATCAGCTTCATACCGTCGGCGAGCGACTGGAGCAGACCGAACGGGCCGTGCACGTTCGGTCCGATCCGGTGCTGCATCCGGGCCACGACCCGGCGCTCCCACCAGATGTTGAACAGCGTCAGCACGATCAGGAAGACGAAGATGATCAGGACCTTGAGGACAACGACCCACCAGGGATCGTTGCCGACTCCGGCGTCCGGCACGGCGAGCGGCCGTGCCACCAGGGAGATGGGGCTCATGCGTTCCCTCCGGCGATCGTCACGATCGAGCCATGGTCGGCGTGCAGCGACCTTCTGACGTGCGAGTCGGCCGAGTTGGTCGGCAGCCAGACCACGTTGTCGGTCATCTGCGTGATCAGCACCGGCAGCCGGATCGAGCCGGCGTCCGTGCTCACCACGAGCTCGTCACCGTCGTGCACACCGATCCGGTGCGCCGTGGTCCGCGAGATCCGCGCCACCGGGCGGCGGGCGGTCGCGACCAGGTGCGGCTCACCATCGTTGCCGCGGCTGTCGTCGATCAGCATCCGCCAGGTCGCCAGCCGGGTCGAGTCGAAGGCGCCCAGCGCCGGACCGGCCTGGTACGTCGGCTCGCTGGCCCGGTCGCCGTCCCAGCGGCCGAGCTCGTCGAACTCCTTCTTCGCACCGGCCGGGGTGCCGAACCCCAGCGGGGTGTCCATCTCCTGCGCCAGCGCGGCGAGGGCCCGGACATCCGGCATCGCGGCGGGCACCTGGAGCACCACCGGGAACGGCCGCTCGCGACCCTCCCAGTTCACGAAGGTGCCGTCCTTCTCCGCCGGCGGAACCACCGGGAAGACGACGTCGGCGTGCTCGGTCACCTGCGAGCTGCGCACCTCGAAGCTGACCACGAACGGCGCGGCCTCCAGCGCGGCCAGGGCGGCCTCCGGGTCCGGCAGGTCGTCGATCTCGACCCCGGCGACGACCAGCGCCTGCAGCGATCCGGCCGCCTCGATGATCTCGCCGGTGTCCCGGCCGATGGTGCCCGGCAGGTGCTCGACGCCCCACGCCGCCTGCAGGTCGACCCGCGCGGCAGCGTCCGTCACCAGGCGGCCGCCCGGCAAAAGGGCCGGCAGGCAGCCGGCCTCGAGCGCGCCACGGTCGCCCGCACGGCGCGGGATCCAGGCCAGTTGCGCGCCCGTGTCCAGCGCCAGCCGCAGCGCCGCGGACAGTGCGCCCGGCACGGCCGCGAGCCGCTCGCCCACGATGATGATCGCGTCGGCGCCGAGCGCGTCCTGCGCCGCGGCTCCGGCCTCGCCCATGCTCCGGAGATCACCCAGTACCGCGGCCTCCGTGCCCGGCGAGGTCTGGACGACGACACCGGAGAGCTTCTGTACTCCGCGCGAGGCGAACGGCGCCACGGTGAAGACCTTGGTGCCGATCTTGCGAACACCCTTGCGGAGCCGCAGGAAGACCGTCGGCGACTCCTCCTCGGGCTCGAACCCGACCAGCAGCACGGATCCCGCGCGCTCGAGGTCCCCGAACGTCGTACCGATCCCGGTGCCGGCGACCGCGGCGGCGAGGAAGTCGGCTTCCTCCACCGAGTGCGGCCGGGACCGGAAGTCGATGTCGTTGGTGCCGAGGGCGACCCGGGCGAACTTCGAGTACGCGTAGGCGTCCTCGAGGGTCAGCCGGCCACCGGTCAGGACGGCGGCGTTGCCCCGGGCTGCGGTGAGCTTCTTCGCCGCGAAGTCCAGCGCCTCCGGCCAGGAGGCGGGCCGCAGCTCGCCGTCCTCGCGGATCAGCGGGTGGGTCAGCCGGTCACCGGTGGTCGCGTAGTTGAAGGCGAACCGATCGCGGTCGGAGATCCACTCCTCGTTGACCTCTGGGTCGTCGCCGGCCAGCCGGCGCATCACCTTGCCGCGGCGGAAGTCGACCCGGATCGCCGAGCCGGACGCGTCGTGCTCGGCCACCGACGGCACCGAGACGAGGTCGAACGGCCGGGACCGGAACCGGTACGCCGCGCTGGTGAGCGCGCCGACCGGGCAGATCTGGATCGTGTTGCCGGAGAAGTAGCTCTCGAACGGCTCCTTCTCGTAGATGCCGACCTGCTGCAGGGCGCCCCGCTCGAGCAGCTCGATGAACGGGTCACCGGCGATCTGCTGGGAGAACCGGGTGCAGCGGGCGCAGAGCACGCAGCGCTCGCGGTCCAGCAGCACCTGCGCGGAGATGTTGATCGGCTTGGGGTAGGTCCGCTTCACCCCGTGGAAGCGGCTCTCGCCCCGGCCGTTCGTCATCGCCTGGTTCTGCAGCGGGCACTCGCCACCCTTGTCGCAGACCGGGCAGTCCAGCGGGTGGTTGATCAGCAGGAACTCCATCTGGCCCTGCTGCGCCTTGTCGGCCACCGGCGAGCTGAGCTGGGTCCGCAGCACCATGCCGTCGGCAACGGTCAGCGAGCAGGAGGTCTGCGGCTTGGGCATCCCCCGGCCGTTGCCGGCGTCGACCACCTCGACCAGGCACTGCCGGCAGGCGGCGACCGGGTCGAGCAGCGGGTGGTCGCAGAACCGCGGGATCTGTACGCCGATCTGCTCGGCGGCGCGGATCGCCAGCGTGTTCTTCGGAACCTTCACCTCGATGTCGTCGATCGTGACGGTCACCAGGTCGGTGCGCTCCACCTCGGACCCGGCCGGGGGATTCGCTTGGATCGTCATGCGCTTGCTCCAGCGGTCGCGAAGACGGTGGACGCCATCGGGTCGAACGGGCAACCGCCGTTCGTGAAGTGGGCGATGTAGTCGTCCTTGAAGTGCTGGATCGAGCTGGTGATCGGCGCGGTGGCACCGTCGGCCAGCGCGCAGAACGACCGGCCGGTGATGTTGTCGCTCAGGTCCAGCAGGGTCTCGAGGTCCTCCTCGCCACCCTGACCGGCCTCCAGCCGCTCCAGGATCTGCACCAGCCACCAGGTGCCCTCTCGGCACGGGGTGCACTTGCCACAGGACTCGTGCTTGTAGAACTCGGTCCAGCGCAGAGTCGCGCGGACCGGGCAGACGGTCTCGTCGAAGATCTGCAGCGCCTTGGTGCCGAGCAGCGAACCGGCCCCGGACACACCCTCGTAGTCCAGCGGCACGTCGAGGTGGTCGGCGGTCAGCAGCGGCGTCGAGGACCCGCCCGGGGTCCAGAACTTCAGCGTGTGGCCCTCGCGGACCCCACCGGCCAGGTCGAGCAGCTCCCGCAGGGTGATCCCCATCGGCGCCTCGTACTGGCCCGGCCGGGTGACGTGCCCGGACAGCGAGTAGATCGTCGGGCCCTTGGACTTCTCGGTGCCCATCGAGGCGAACCAGTCCGGGCCGTTGGCGATGATCGAGGGAACTGACGCGATCGACTCGACGTTGTTGATGACAGTGGGGCAGCCGTACAGGCCGGCCACCGCGGGGAACGGAGGACGCAGCCGGGGTTGACCACGACGACCTTCCAGCGAGTCGAGCAGCGCCGTCTCCTCGCCGCAGATGTAGGCGCCGGCGCCGGCGTGCACGATCACGTCGAGGTCGTAGCCGCTGCCGAGGATGTCGACGCCGATGAAGCCGGCCGCCCTGGCCTCGGCGACCGCCTGCTGCAGCCGGCGGACCACGTGCAGCACCTCACCGCGGACGTAGATGAACGCCGTGTTCGCGCGGATCGCGTACGCCGAGATGATCACGCCCTCGACCAGGGTGTGCGGCGAGGCGAGCATCAGCGGGATGTCCTTGCAGGTGCCCGGCTCGGACTCGTCCGCGTTCACCACCAGGTACTTCGGCTTGGGGTTGTCCTGCGGGATGAAGGACCACTTCATGCCGGTCGGGAAGCCCGCACCGCCACGGCCGCGCAGGCCCGAGTCCTTCACCGCGGTGACTACGTCGGCCGGCTGCATCCGCAGCGCGGTCTTCAGCGCCTCGTAGCCGCCGGAGCGCTGGTAGCTCGCCAGCTGCCAGGAACGGATCTGGTCCCAGTTGTCGGACAGCACCGGAGTCAGCACGGCGATCAGTCCTCCTTCCGCGCGTCGTCGGTGTGGACCGTCTGGGATTCCTTGCCGGGCTGGTCCTCAGGGCGCGGACCGGAGGCCGCGTCCGGGGAGACCGTCTGCTCCGGCTCCGGCGCACGGCCGGAGTGGTTGCCCTGCGGCGCCTTCCAGTTGCGCTCGCGGGCCAGCCGCAGGCCGGCCAGGGTGGCCTTGCCACCGGTCGGGCCCTCGTCGGCACGACCGTCGGGGAACCCGGCGAGCACCCGCTCGGCCTCGCGCCAGGTGCAGATCGTCGCACCGCGCGGCGACTTCACCTCGGTGCCCTCGCGCAGGTCGTCCACCAGCTGGGTGGCCGACTCCGGGGTCATGTCGTCGAAGAACTCCCAGTTCACCATCATCACCGGCGCGTAGTCGCAGGCGGCGTTGCACTCGAGGTGCTCGAGGGTGATCTTGCCGTCCTCGGTGGTCTCGTCGTTGCCGACGTCGAGGTGCTGCTTGAGCCGCTCGAAGATCAGGTCGCCGCCCATCACCGCGCAGAGCGTGTTGGTGCACACCCCGACGTGGTAGTCGCCGACCGGACGGCGCTTGTACATCGTGTAGAAGGTCGCGACCGCCGACACCTCGGCGCCGGTCAGGCCGAGCACGTCGGCACAGGCCTCGATGCCCTCGGGGGTGATCCGGCCCTCGACCGACTGCACCAGGTGCAGCATCGGCAGCAGGGCGGACCGGCCGACCGGGTACCGCGCGGCCAGCTCGCGCATCTCGGCGAGCGTGGTGTCGCCGAGCTTCGTCTCGCCTGTGCTGTAGGGAACGGTTGTGTCAGACATCTATCGGTCCACTCCACCCATCACCGGGTCAAGGCTGGCGACGGCGACGATCACGTCGGCGACCTGTGCGCCCTCGCACAGGATCGGCATCGCCTGCAGGTTTGCGAACGACGGGTCGCGGAAGTGCGCCCGGTACGGCTTGGTGCCGCCGTCGGAGACCAGGTGGCAGCCCAGCTCGCCGCGCGGCGACTCGACCGCCACGTAGGCCTGCCCGGCCGGCACCCGGAAGCCCTCGGTGACCAGCTTGAAGTGATGGATCAGCGCTTCCATCGACTCGCCCATGATGTGCTTGATGTGGTCGAGGGAGTTGCCCATCCCGTCGTTGCCGACGGCAAGCTGGGCCGGCCAGCCGATCTTCTTGTCCGCCACCATCACCGGCTCGCCCTCCATCTTCGCGAGGCGGTCGGCGCACTGCTCGACGATCTTCAGCGATTCCCACATCTCCTGCAGGCGGACCCGGAAGCGGCCGTACGAGTCGGCCGTGTCCCAGGTCGGTACGTCGAAGTCGTACGTCTCGTACCCGCAGTACGGCTGGGTCTTGCGCAGGTCGAGGCCGTAGCCGGTGGCGCGCAGCGGCGGCCCGGAGATGCCGAGCGCCATGCACCCGGCCAGGTCCAGGTAGCCCACGTTCTGCAGCCGGCCCTTGAAGATCGGGTTCGCGTTGCACAGCTCGGCGTACTCGGGCAGGTGCTTGTTCATCCAGGTGATGTAGTCCCGGATCTTGTCCAGCGCCCCCGGCGGCAGGTCCTGGGCGACACCGCCCGGCCGGATGAACGCGTGGTTCATCCGCAGTCCGGTGATCAGCTCGAACAGGTCGAGCGTCATCTCCCGCTCACGGAAGCCGATCGTCATCACGGTCAGCGCACCGATCTCCATCCCACCGGTGGCGATCGCGACCAGGTGGCTGGAGATCCGGTTCAGCTCCATCAGGAGCACCCGCATCACGTTGGCCTTCTCCGGGATCTGGTCCTCGATGCCGAGCAGCCGCTCGACCGCGAGGCAGTACGCGGTCTCGTTGTAGAACGGCGAAAGGTAGTCCATCCGGGTGCAGAACGTGACGCCCTGCGTCCAGTTGCGGAACTCCATGTTCTTCTCGATACCGGTGTGCAGGTAGCCGATGCCGCAGCGGGCCTCGGTCACCGTCTCGCCCTCGATCTCGAGGATCAGCCGGAGCACGCCGTGGGTGGACGGGTGCTGCGGGCCCATGTTGACGACGATGCGCTCTTCGGGTTCGTCGCCCAGGCCGGACACGACCGAGTCCCAGTCCTGACCGGTGACGGTGAAGACCTTGCCCTCGGTGGTGTCGCGGCCCTGTGCGTAGGGATCCGCAGTGGCGTAGGGATCTGTAGTGGTCATCAGTTGTACGACCTCCGCGTGTCGGGCGGCGGGATGACGGCGCCCTTGTACTCGACGTCGATGCCGCCGAGCGGGTAGTCCTTGCGTTGCGGGTGACCCGGCCAGTCGTCGGGCATCTGGATCCGGGTCAGCGCCGGGTGTCCGTCGAAGATGATGCCGAAGAAGTCCCAGGTCTCGCGCTCGTGCCAGTCGTTGGCCGGGTAGACCGAGACGATGGACGGGATGTGCGGATCGGAGTCCGGGCAGGACACCTCGACCCGGATCCGCCGGTTGTGGGTGATCGAGAGCAGGTGGTAGACCGCGTGCAGTTCGCGGTCGGTCTCGTTCGGGTAGTGCACGCCGCTGACACCGGAGCAGAACTCGAACCGCAGTGCCTCGTCGTCGCGCAGGTGCTGGGCGACCTCGACCAGCCGGTCGCGCTGGACGTGCAGGGTCAGCTCGCCGTACGCGACCACGACCTTCTCGATCGCGCCGTCGCCGACCAGGCTCTCCAGCTTCTCGGTGGCGGCGTCGTACCAGGAGCCGTACGGCTTGGCCGATCCGCCGGGCAGCGCGACCTGGCGGCGCAGGCCGCCGAAGCCGGACGTGTCACCTGTACCGCGGACGCCGAACATGCCCTCGCGCTGGTCGACGACCTCGGCCGCCGGCGTCTGAGCGTCGCCACCGGGCGTCGTCGCCGGCAAGTTCTCCGGTTGGATATCGCTCACCGAAGCAGCCCCTTCATCTCGAGCGTCGGGGACGCGGTGAGGGCCGCGGCCTCTTCCTCGGCCTGCAGTGCCTTCTTGTTCGCGCCGAGCTTGCCGTTCTGGATGTCGGCGTGCAGCTTGAGGAACGCGTCCAGCAGCATCTCCGGCCGCGGCGGGCAGCCGGGCAGGTACATGTCGACCGGTACGACGTGGTCCACGCCCTGCACGATCGCGTAGTTGTTGAACATGCCGCCGGACGACGCGCAGACACCCATCGCCAGCACCCACTTCGGGTTCGGCATCTGGTCGTAGATCTGGCGCAGCACCGGGGCCATCTTCTGGCTCACCCGGCCGGCCACGATCATCAGGTCGGCCTGCCGCGGCGACGCCCGGAAGACCTCCATGCCGAACCGCGCCGCGTCGTACCGGGGCGCGCCGGTGGTCATCATCTCGATGGCGCAGCAGGCCAGGCCGAAGGTTGCCGGCCACAACGACGCCTTGCGCATGTAGCCCGACAGGCCCTCGACGGTGGTCAGCAGGACGCCGGCCGGAAGCTGTTCCTCAACACCCATTGCTCAGTCCCATTCAAGTCCGCCACGACGCCACACGTAGGCGTACGCGATGAACACGGTTGCGATGAAGATGACCATCTCGACCAACCCGAACAGCGCCATCTGGTCGAAGGCGACGGCCCAGGGGTAGAGGAAGATGATCTCGATGTCGAACACGATGAAGAGCATCGCGGTGATGTAGTACTTCACCGGGAAACGCCCGCCACCGACCGGCTGCGGGGTCGGCTCGATCCCGCACTCGTACGAGTCGAGCTTGGCCCGGTTGTAGCGCTTCGGGCCGACGAGCGCGCTCGTCACCAAGGTGCCCGCCACGAAGATCGTCGCGAGCACACCGAGGATGAGGATCGGTACGTAAGGGTGCATCTTGTGGGTGCTCCCTCCTTCTTGCGTCCGTACTGCCTGGTCGGTGGCTGTCTGTTGCTCTTCAGTCCTGTCCTGTTGCGGGACAGCACTGTGTTATCAGTACCGCTGTGTCTCAGGTCACCCGCCCCGCCGTTGTCAGGCGGCCGGGGCGACCTTGGTGAGACCGTTGATGATCTTGTCCATCACGTCGCCGTCGCGCGGATCGGTGAGGTTGGCCAGCAGTTTCAGGGTGAACTTCATCAAGGTGGTGCGCGGCAGACCGTACTTCGTGCACAGCCGCATCACCTCCGGATTTCCGATCAGCTTCACGAACACCCGGCCGAGCGTGTAGTAGCCGCCGTACTCCTGCTTGAGCGCCTTCGGGTACGCCGACAGCGCCCGCTCGCGCTGGTTCGGCTGCCGCCGCAGGGCCTGGGAGGCGACCTCGGCGGCGAACGCGCCGGACTCCATCGCGTACGGGATGCCTTCGCCATTGAACGGGTTCACCATGCCGCCCGCATCACCCAGGAGCATGAGTCCACGGGTGTAGTGCGGCTGCCGGTTGAAGCCCATCGGCAGCGCCGCGCCCCGGATCGGGATGGTCTGGAACTCGTCGCGGAACTGCCACTCCTCGGGAGTGTTCTTCAGCCACTGCTTCAGCAGGTCGGAATAGTCCACCTTGCCGAAGGCGTCGGAGGTGTTCAGGATGCCGAGGCCGACGTTGACCGTGCCGTCGCCCATCCCGAAGATCCAGCCGTAGCCGGGCAGCAGGTTGCGCTGACCGGGCTGCTGCGGGTCGTCGGCCCACAGCTCCAGCCACGACTCGAGGTAGTCGTCGTCGTGGCGTGGGCTGGTGAAGTAGGTGCGCACGGCCACGCCCATCGGGCGGTCGTCGCGCTTGTGCAGGCCCATCGAGACACTCAGCCGCGAGGAGTTGCCGTCGGCGGCCATCACCAGCGGCGCCCGGAACTCGAGGTCGGCGCCGGCCCGGCGGCCGTTGTCGTCGACCGGCTTCGCGGTGACGCCGACGATGAAGCCCCGGTCGTCCAGGATCGGGGCGGTCACGTTGGTCCGCTCCCGCAGCTGGGCGCCGGCCTTGACGGCCTGCCGGGCGAGCATGTCGTCGAAGTCCATCCGGTTCCGGGTCAGCCCGTAGTTCGGGTGGCTGGCCAGGTCCGGCCAGTCGAGCTGCAGCACGTGCCCGGCGCCGCGGATCCGCAGCCCGTAGTTGGGGATCCAGCCGGCCTCGGGCGAGATGTCGATACCCATGTTGATCAGCTGCTTGGTACCGCGCGGGGTGAGCCCGTCGCCGCACACCTTCTCGCGCGGGAACGCGGTCTTCTCCAGCAGCAGCACGTCCAGGCCGGCGTTGGCCAGATGGTACGCGGCAGCCGAGCCCGCGGGCCCCGCACCGACGACGATCACATCGGCGGTCTCGGCCTGCTGCCTGTTCGGCGCGCTCTGGCTCATCTCATCCCGGCCTGAAGGTTGGGCTGTCACTCGTGAAGGGATTCACGAGGCCTGGTCAGCTGACAGTCTAGGACTGCCTGACTTGGACACGAAACCGGCCCGGAACCCCTTGCCTGCAACTCATTTATGCGCGATTTCCGTTGCGTAATTAGAGGGGCTTCACGCCGCGGTGGATGGCCACCAGGCCGCCGGTCAGGTTGCGCCACTGGACGTGGGTCCAGCCGGAGGCCTCGATCGTCCGGGCGAGTGGCTCCTGACCTGGCCAGGCGCGGACGGACTCGGCCAGGTAGACGTAGGCGTCGGGGTTGGTGGAGACCGCCTTCGCGACCACCGGGACGGCTCGCATCATGTACTCGAGATAGGCCACCCGGAACGGTTTCCAGGTCGGGTGGGAGTTCTCCAGCACCACCAGCCGGCCGCCCGGCCTGGTCACCCGGAGCATCTCCCGCAGTGCCACCGTGACGTCGTTCACGTTCCGCAGCGCCCAGGAGATGGTGACCACGTCGAAGCTCTCGTCTGCGAACGGCAGCCGGAGCGCGTCGCCGGCGATCAGGTCCAGCTCGGGGTTGCGGCGCTTGCCGACCCGGAGCATGCCGACCGAGAAGTCGCACGACACCACCTCGGCGCCCGCCTCACGCAGCTTCACGCTGGAGGCACCCGTCCCGGCGGCCAGGTCGAGGATCCTCATCCCCTTCCGCGGCGCGATCTCCGCCAGCGTCTGGGGCCGCCAGTGCAGCTTCTCCAGCCCCATCGTGGCGACCGCGTTGGTCCGGTCGTAGCCCTCAGCCACGTTGTCGAACATCGCAGCGACGGCTTCGGGCTGTTTGGTGAGGTCTGCGCGGTTCACCTGTCTAGTTCATCACGGCTCCGACAGGCTCCGAAATTCGCTGGACATGAAGGCGGCATACGCTTGCATGCCGTGAGCGAATCTCCATTGAGCCGGCCGGCCATCGAGACCCGGGGCCGGGAAGCGAGCGAGGAGTGTTGCCGTGAGCTTGTCTGACCCGGTCGTACCCGGCCACGAGCCGGCTCCCCGGCTGGTCGTTCGCAGCCAGCGGATCGAAGGCGTCGCCGCGGCCCTGATGGATCACCTGCCCGAGACCGGCGGACTGGCCTGGGTACGGCGCGGCGACGGCCACGTCGGCTGGGGCGCCGCCGCCCGGCTCGCGATTGCTGGTGGCAACCGGTTCACCGAGGCGCAGACCTGGTGGCAGGACCTCACCGGCGCCGCGGTGGTCCGCGACGAGGTCGGTGTGCCGGGCTCCGGCCTGGTCTGCTTCGGCTCCTTCGGCTTCACCGACGCCGACCCCAGTGAGCTGGTGGTGCCCGAGGTGATCGTCGGTCGCCGCGGCGGCATCACCTGGGTGACGACGATCTCCGGCGCGAGCTCGATCGCCGCTCCCCCGGAGCTGACCCGGTACGAGCCCGAGCCGGTCGGCCAGGTCGCCTTCGCCGACGGCGCCCGGTCCGGCGCCGAGTGGTCCGGGATCGTGGCCGACGCGGTTCAGCGGATCACCGGTGGCGAGCTCGACAAGGTGGTGCTGGCGCGCGACCTGGTCGCGATCGCGGCCGAGCCGATCGACCTGCGGTGGCCGTTGCGCCAGCTCGCCGCGGCGTACCCGAACTGCTGGACGTTCTCCGTCGACGGGCTGATCGGCGCCACCCCGGAACTGCTGGTCCGGCGGGAGAAGGGCCTGATCACCTCCCGGGTGCTGGCCGGCACGATCCGGCGTACCGGCGACGACGCGCACGACCTCGCGCTGGCCGCGTCGCTGGCCCGGTCGAGCAAGGACCTCGAGGAGCACGAGTTCGCGGTCCGCTCGGTGGCCGACGCGCTGAAGCCGCACTGCAAGTCGATGAACGTGCCCGAGACCCCGTTCGTGCTGCACCTGCCGAACGTGATGCATCTCGCCTCCGACGTGGCCGGGGTCGCCGCCAACGGCGCCTCCGCACTCGGCCTCGCCGCCGCCCTGCACCCCTCCGCAGCAGTCTGCGGTACGCCGACCGACGTCGCGCGGGACGTGATCGGCGAGATCGAGGGGATGTCGCGCGGCCGGTTCAGCGGCCCCGTCGGCTGGATGGACGCGGCCGGCGACGGCGAGTGGTGCATCGCGCTGCGCTGCGGCCAGGCCGACCCCCAAGACCCGACCAGGATGCGCCTGTTCGCCGGAGCCGGCATCGTCGCCGGCTCCGACCCGGAGGCCGAACTGGCCGAGACGAACGCCAAGCTGGTTCCGATGAGAGACGCGTTGGGAGACTGAGAGTGAAGCTCACGAAGTTCGCACATGCGTGTGTCCGGCTGGAGAAGGACGGCAAGGTCCTGCTGGTCGATCCGGGCACGTTCAGCGAGGCGGCCGCGTTCGAGCGCGCCGACGCGATCCTGGTCACGCACGAACACCAGGACCACCTGGACATCGAGCGGGTCCAGGCGCTCGACGTCCCCGTCTACACGAACGCCGGTGTCGCCGCGCAGCTGACCGAGCTGGGCGACCGGGTGCACGTGATCGCCGGCGGGCAGTCCTTCGAGGCGGCCGGGTTCTCGGTGAGTGCCTTTGGCAAGGACCACGCGATCATCCTGCCCGAGTGGGGCGTGCCCTGCGAGAACATCGGCTTCCTGATCGACGACGCCGTCTACCACCCGGGCGACTCGTTCACCCAGCCGGACCGCGCCGTACACACCAACCTCGTGCCGATCTCCGGCCCGTGGTTCTCCCTGCCGCCGGCTGTGGACTACGCCCGCTCGGTGAAGTCCGAGCAGCTCGTCGGCATCCACGACGCCCTGCTCAGCCAGATCGGCCTCAGCATGATGCCGCGCTTCCTCAACTCCGACGAGCGTCCCTACAAGGCCCTCGCGCCCGGCGACACGCTAGACATCAACTGACCCTGAACCGCCGCTCGACGTCCGTGGTGCCTGGTCAGCGGGGTGTGGGAAGGGCCAGCGTCGTCCGACGGCGACGTGGAGGATGATCGCGACGGCCAGGGCGTTCAGGGTGGCGTGGCCGACCCAGTCGTCCGCGGCGCTCTGCGTCAGGTGCATTGCCCTGGTGGCGATTGCCTGCAACCCGACCGCCAACAGCGCCGCCAGAGCGAGTGTGGCCAGCAGGAGAGCGGCGCGTTCGACGGTGGGACTGAGATTGCCGAGCCAGCCCTCGAACAGCATGCCGAACAACAGGCCGGCGGCGATGAAGCAGCCACTGAGCGCGGCGATTCGCGAAGGAGTCAGGCCCAGCAGTTCCCGCAGGACGAGGTAGCTGACGATCCCGCCGCCGATCACCGTCACGTGGGCGATGGTGAGGCGGGCCGCTCGGCTCGCAACAGTCACGAACGGCCAACCGCGCCAGACGACGAAACAGAGCACCTGCCAGGCGCCGATCAGTACCAGCGTCGCGCCGAGTACGGCGCCTGGCACCGGCCCGTCCCGCGAGATCACGTCCGAACCAGCCGGCGGCTCGACCTGTACGACGGTCAGGTAGCCGACGATCGCGATGGCCCAGGAGATCGCGACCGCGATCGGACCGGCAACCAGCGGGTGGAGGCGCCGCAGCGGCCACCCCTCACCGACGAGCGTGATCTGGAGCATCACGACGAAAGCCAGGCCGGCGAGCGGCATGGTGGCGGGAAACGTGGGTACGTGACCTGGACCGGGTGCGGGATCGAACAGGGCCGCTGGATCGAGACGACCGGCCAGGGTCTGACCGGCACCGGTCAGAACGATCGCGCCCGCACCGATCAGCACTGTGTCGGCCCAGCCGGCCCAGCTACTTCGCAGCCGGGTTCCCGGCCAGTCCTCCCACCAAAAGGCGATCATCACGACGAGCGGGAGGGAGAACGTGACGAGCGGTGCCAGGACGCGGGTCGACCCGTCGCCGCCGAGACCGATCGCCAGCGCCAGCGCGACCGGGATGACGAGCAGCAGGCCGAGCAGCCCGAGTCCGGGCTGCTGGAACGATCGCGAGCCGGTACTGCGTGGTTGCGAGAGTGGCGGTCGTTCCGGGAGCCGGGACCGGTCGGCGGGCACCGCGGAGCCCGCCGACCCGACGTCGCTCATCGCCCGCCGACGGCCGGATCCATCACGAGCTCCGGCGCCATCGGCAGGCTGCGGATCCGTCGGCCGGTCGCATGGAAGACCGCGTTCGCGATGGCGGCCGCGGCGCCGACCTGACCGATCTCGCCCACGCCCTTGGCGCCGAGCGGGCCGACCAGTTCGTCGTCCACGTCGACGAAGTCGACACGGACCTCGGGGGCGTCGGCGTTGACCGGCACAAGGTACTCCGCCAGGTTCGTCTCCGCCCACCGACCGTAGCGAGGATCCATGTGGTTGCCCTCGAGGAGCGCCTGGCTCATCCCCCACAGCATGCCGCCCATCAACTGGCTGTGGGCAAGCAGCGGGTTGAGCACTCGCCCGGGCGCGAACGCGCCGTTCAGCCGGCGCACGCGGACCAGGCCGAGCTCGGGATCGACGGCGACCTCGGCGAACTGCGCGCCGAACGTGAGCAGCCCGTGCGGCGTATCCAGGGGTGGCGGCCGCCACATGCCGAGCGCCTCGGCGTCGGACAGGTGATTGCGCGACAGCAGCTCACGGTACGTGTCGACCGCGCCCGGACGTTCGGCAGACGTCAGGTGCCCGTCCGCCACCTTCACCGAGCCTGGCCCGGCTCCGTGCAGGGGCGACTGTTCATCGCTGACGGCCAAGGCGATCAACTGCTCGCGCAGCGCCGTACCGGCCGCGTGGACCGCGGAGCTGACCATGCCGGCACCGGCCGAGCCGACGGCTGCCGTACTGTTCGGCAGATCGCTGTCGCCGGCCTGGAACTCCATCTCGCGGAGGGCGACGCCGAGGGCGTCGGCGCCGACCTGGGTGGCCATGGTGAGTACGCCGGTGCCGAACTCCTGCGTCGACGTCTGCACGATCGCGCTGCCGTCTGCGAAGATCCGGGCCCGCGCACGTTGGGGTGGCATGAAGAACGCGATCGGGTACGCCGCGGCCGCCACGCCGGTGCCGACCAGCCACTCGCCGTCGCGGGTCGTCCGTGGAGCGGGGTTCCGTTCGGACCACCCGAACCGCTCGGCGCCGAGGCGAAGACACTCCACCAGCCCGTCGCTGGACCAAGGATTGCCGAACGGGTCGACCGGTGTGTGGTTGCGCACCCTCAGCTCGACCGGGTCGATGGCCAGCTGGTAGGCGAGCTCGTCCATCGCCGTCTCGAGGGTGAACACGCCGAGCGACTCGCCCGGGCCGCGGGTGAACGTGGGCGTCATCGTGTTGCCCTTGATCAGCCGGTGGACGCCGAGGAAGTTCTCGCAGCCGTAGAGCTGCGACGAGACACCGGTCGCCGGCTCGGCCCAGTCGTCGAACGGCGAGGTGATCGACAACTTCTCGTGCCGGATCGCGGTCAGCCGCCCGTCCCGCGCGGCACCGATCGCGATCCGCTGCTCCTGCTCCTCACGGTGCCCGTTGGACGTGAACATCTGCGGCCGGGTGAGCATCAGCTTCACCGGCCGGCCGACGTACCGCGCGGCCATCGCGGTGAGCGTCACGTTCGGCCACACCATCGCCTTGCCGCCGAACCCGCCGCCGACGAACCGGGTGATCACCCGGACGCGGGCGATCGGCAGGCCGAGCAGCTGCGCTACGGTCTGCTGGGTGGCGCGGATGCCTTGGGTCGACTCGTACAGCGTCAGGTTGCCGCCGTCCCAGGTAGCCACCGTCGACGGGGCCTCGATCGGATTGTGATGGTTGGCCGCCATCTTGTAGGCGACCTCGACCCGCACGTCCGCTCCGGCCAGGCCGGCCTCGACGTCGCCGCGCTCGCTGCGTGCCGGCATCAGGCCGCCGAAGAGCCGCTGCGCTTCGTAAGCCTGCTCGCGGCCCTCCTCGATCGTGGTGATCGACTTGGTCGGTTGGTACGAGATCCGCACCAACGACGCCGCGTGGTGCGCCTGTTCGTACTCCTCCGCGATCACCAGCGCGACGGGCTGTCCGGCGTACTGGACGACGTCGTCCTGCATCGGGAAGAAGCTCTCGCCCGGCGCCGGGCCGCCGACCAGGGACGGCAACAGGTGTGGCTCGGCTGCGATCTTCGGCAGCTCCTCCGGGGTGAGCACGGCCAGCACGCCCTCGGCGGCCCGCGCGGCGTCGGCCTCGATCGCCGTCACCCGCCCGCTGGCGACAGTGGCCCCGACCACGGCCAGATAGGTCATGCCGGGCAGGCTGATCTCGGCGGAGTAGCGCGCCGCGCCGGTGACTTTGGCCGGGCCGTCGACCCGGGTGACCGGTGTACCGACGGCACTCATGACTGCCGCCCGTTCAAGCTGTGGACGAGGCCGCGCACCATGGCTCGCTGGGCGAGCTCGACCTTGAACGCGTTGTGCTCCCGTACGACGGCCTCCGCCAGCTCGACCGCGGCGGCGTGCCGGAACGACGTCTCGTTCGGCGGGCTTCCGACGAGCGCGGTCTCGGCCCGGCGCGCCCGCCAGGGCTTGGTACCGATACCGCCCATGGCGATCCGCACGCCCGCGACCACATTGTCGTCCACCTCGATCGCGGCCGCGACCGATACCAGGGCGAACTCGTACGACTGCCGGTCGCGGAACTTGAGATAGACCGAGCCTCGGGCGATCGGCGCTCCGGGAACGTCGATGCCGACGATCAGCTCGCCAGGAGCGATCGGATGCTCGAGCTGCGGCGTGTCGCCGGGGAGCAGGAAGAAGTCGTCGAACGGGATCGCGCGCTCGCCCTCCGGCCCGACCGTCCGGATGACGGCGTCGAACGCCACCAGCGCGACGGCGACATCGGACGGATGCGTGGCGATGCAGTGCTCACTGGTGCCGAGGATCGCGTGGCCGCGGTTGAACCCGTCGAGCGCCGCGCAGCCGGACCCCGGCTCGCGCTTGTTGCACGGCGAGACGCCGTCGCGCAGGTAGGCACAGCGGGTGCGCTGGCGGAGATTGCCTCCCATCGACGCCATGTTGCGCAGTTGCTCCGAGGCGCCCAGCAGCAAGGCCCGGGAGATCGCCGGGTACCGCTCGACGACACGCGGCGTTCGCGCGACGTCGCTCATGCGCGCGAGGGCGCCGATGTGCAAGCCGCCGTCGGGCAGGTCCTCGACTCCGCGCAGCGGCAGCTCGTTGATGTCCACGAGGTGCTCGGAGCGGGAGATACCGGCCCGGATCAGGTCCACCTCGGTGGTTCCGCCCGCGAGGAACGCACTCGCCGGGTTCGCCGTCGCCAGCGCGATCGCGTCCTGCACATCCGCGGCCCGGCTGTAGGTCAGCGGCCTCATGACCTTCCTCCCGCTTCGTCGCGGACGTGCCGGATGGCCGCCCGGATGTTCGGATAGGCCGCACACCGGCAGATGTTGCCGCTCATGAACTCGCCGATGTCCTCGTCGGTGCCGGCATTGCCCTCTTCGATCACCTTGATCGCGGACATGATCTGGCCGGACGTGCAGTAGCCGCACTGGAAGGCGTCGTACTCGATGAACGCTCGCTGCATCGGATGCAGCTGGTCGCCGTCGGCGAGCCCCTCGATCGTGACGATCTCGTGTCCCGAGGCGGCGACCGCCAGCGTCAGGCAGGCGAGCACCCGCCGGCCGTCGATCCACACTGTGCACGACCCACACGTGCCTTGGTCGCAACCCTTCTTGCTACCTGTCAGATCCAGGTGCTCACGCAACGCGTCCAGCAGGCTGACGCGCGGCTCGAGTACGACGACGTGCTGTCGGCCGTTGATCTGGAGCGGCACCTGGACCCTCGTCACTGCTTCTTCGACACTTGTCATGGCGCGACGTACCTCCCTGCTGGTGGTGAGCTCAAGCCTCCCGCGTCGTACCGCTGTTCGTATCCGTGAGTCCCGGGGCCGGACCACCGGGCCCGGAGCATTCGAGCAGCCTGGTCCCGGAGATCGAACCGGGTTAGTTTCAGACCATGCTGGTTGATCGGCTGGTTGATCGGTTCGCCGAGCGCCGGCAGCTCGACGAGCTCCTCGATCACGTCCGCAGCGGCCTGAGCCAGGCCCTGGTGATCCGCGGGGAGGCGGGGATCGGCAAGTCGGCGTTGCTCGAGTACCTGGTGACCGAGGCGTCCGGCTGCCGGGTCATCCGCGCGGCGGGCGTACAGGCCGAAGCCGAACTCGCTTTCGCGGGCCTGCACCAGCTGTGCTCACCACTGCTGCACCGGCTCGACCGGATTCCGTCCCCACAACGTGACGCGCTCGGCACCGCCTTCGGCCTTCGGACCGGTCCGCCACCGGATCGCTTCCTGGTCGGCCTGGCCGTCCTCAGTCTGGTGGCCGACGCCGCGGCCGAAGAGCCACTGCTCTGCGCCGTCGACGACGCGCAATGGCTCGACGACACCTCCGCACGAACTCTCACGTTCGTGGCCCGCCGGTTGATGGCCGAATCCGTCGCCCTGGTCTTCGCCCTCCGCGACTCGGCCGACGACGGGCCCTTCTCCGGCATGCCCCGGCTCGACCTCGGCGGCCTCCCGCCACAACACGCACGAGAGCTACTCGGCGCGGCGATCCCCGGACCCATCGACGAGCGGGTCCGCGACCGCATCCTCGCCGAGACTCGCGGAAACCCACTCGCACTTCTGGAACTACCCCAGGACCTCAGCTACGCCGAACTCGCCGGTGGCTTCGGCTTGCCCGACGCACAGCAACTCACCCATCGGATCGAAGTCACTTTCCAGCGCCGACTCGCACCGTTGCCGTCCGACATCCGCCGGCTGCTCCTTGTCGCCGCGGTCGAACCGGTCGGGGACGCGGCCCTGGTACGTCGTGCCGCGCAACGACTCGGCATCGCCATCGACACAATCGATCCAGCGGAGTTCGCCGGCCTGGTGCGGTTCCACGAGCGGATCACCTTCCGGCATCCGCTGGTGCGCTCGGCGATCCATCGCGCGGCGACGCTCGAGGAACGCTGGGAGGCGCACCGCGCACTGGCCGAGGTCACCGATCCGGCCCGCGACGCCGACCGCCGCGCCTGGCACCTCGCCCATGCGGCGAGTGGCCCCGACGACACCGTCGCCGCGGAACTGGAACAGTCCGCCGACCGCGCCCAGGCTCGCGGCGGCCTGGCCGCGGCAGCCGCATTCCTCGAACGCTCCGCAAGGCTGACCCTCGATCCGGCGCAGCGGGCCACCCGGGCACTGGCGGCGGCGCAGACCAAGAGCCGGGCCGGGGCGTTCGATGCGGCGCTGGACCTGTTGGTGATGGCCGAAGCCGGGCCGCTCAGCGAACTGCAACTGGCTCGCGTCGACCTCCTGCGCGCGCAGGTCGCCTTCGCCACCAACCGGGGCCGAGACGCCGCGCCGCTGCTGCTCAAGGCCGCGAAGCGCCTCGAGCCGATCGACACCGCGCTGTCCCGGGAGACGTACCTGGACGCGCTGACGGCTGCCATGTTCGCGGACCGGCTGGCCGGTCCGGATGGCAACTCGCTGGCCGTGGCGCGCGCTGCCAGTACGACGCCCCGGCCGCATGCGCCTACCTCGCCGGATCTCCTCCTGGCCGGCCTGGCCGCCAACTTCACCGAGGGCTACGCGGCCGGCGTACCGCTGTTGCGGCGAGCAGTAACCTCGTACGGCGAAGACATGTCTGCGGCGGAGGAGCTGCGCTGGTCGTGGCTGGCCTGCGTCGCGGCCCTGCATTTGTGGGCCGACGAGTGCTGGGACGGTCTGTCCGCCCGGTACCTCGAGCTCGCCCGCACGACCGGCGCCTTGAGTGAGCTACCGCTCGCGCTCAGCATGCGCGTCTACCTGTTGCTGTTCGGCGGCGATCTCGGCGCCGCGGCAGCACTCGTCGACGAGATCCAGACCGTGACCGAGGCGACCGGAAGCAACCCGGCGCCGTACGGCGCACTCGCCGTTGCCGCTCTGCGCGGTGAGCGCGCTGAGGTGTCCACCCGGATCGAAGCCACCATCGCGGACGCCACCCACCGGGGCGAGGGCATCGGGGTCGTCGTCGCCGAACGGGCGAACGCGGTGCTCAACAACGGCCTCGGCCGCTACCGCGAGGCGATGGCGGCTGCGCACCGCGCACTCGGCCAGGTGAACGCCCCCGTGGCGCGGACCCCGGGCGCGGTGAACTGGGCCGCGACCGAGTTCGTCGAGGCGGCCGTGCGCAGCGGGAAGATCGAGGCGGCGAAAGAAACCCTGGGCTGGATCACCGCGATGACCAGCGCGAGCAGTACCGACTGGGCACTCGGGATCGAGGCCCGCTCACGCGCGCTGGTCAGCGACGACCGTACCGCCGAACCTCTCTACCGTGAAGCGATCGACCGACTCGCCACGACCCGGGTCCGCACCGAACTCGCCCGTGCCTTCCTCCTGTACGGCGAATGGCTCCGCCGGCGCCGCCGCCGCCACGACGCCCGCGAACAACTCCACACCGCCCACGACCTGTTCACCGAGATCGGAGCCGAAGCCTTCGCCGAACGCGCCCGCCGGGAACTCCTCGCCACCGGCGAAACCGCCCGCAAACGCACTCCGGCCACCACCACCCAACTCACCGCCCGCGAGAGCCAGATCGCCCGCCTGGCCGGCGACGGATTCTCCAACCCCGAGATCGGCAGCCGGCTGTTCCTCAGCCCACGCACCGTCGAGTACCACCTCGGCAACGTCTACACCAAGCTCGGCATCACCTCACGCCACGGACTCCATCCGCACGCCTGATGATCGACATCGGCTGACCATGAACCGCCGGTGCTCCAGCCGGCGGCGGTCTGCCGACCGGGCACGAGCCCGGTCGGCAGACTGCCCAGGTCGATACCGCGCAACGCCGTACTCAGGACCGTGCGGACGATCATGCGGTGAACTCCACGTCGACGAAGTCGGCCACCGGGCGGTAGCCGGCCTCGTGGTAGATCTTGTTCGAGGTCGGATTGGCGAGGTCGGTGTAGAGGCAGGCTTGGTTGCCCTGCGCAAGGATCTCGGCGGAGACGTGACTGGTCAGGGCTCCGGCGTACCCGTGCCGCCGCCGCTCGGGTGGGGTGTAGACCGGCCCGACCCGGCAGACCCCGAACAGCGGTAGGTGGTAGCCGACCATGCTCACCGGCTCACCGTCCGCCGCCCAGATCCACATGGTCTGCTGCCGCAGCTGCCGCTCTACCCACTCCCGGTAGCCGGACCCCAACTCCTCCGCGAACCCGTCGATCCCCCAACTGCTGACCAGGTCGACCTCGTCCGCGCGCATCGGCCGCGGACTGCCCCCGTCCGCCGACAGCGGCGTGAGTTCGCCCAGCTTGTGCAGCCGGGTCCCCTTCGTCTCGGTCGCCTGACCACCGCGTCGCTCGCACCACCGCGCCGCGAATCGCTGGGCGGCCGGCCGATCACCCGCGACACCGCTCAGCTCCGGCAGTACGTCGGCGTACGCATCGGCAATCACCTCCCCCAAGTCCTCCCGCAGCGCGCCGAGGTACACCGCCCGGCCCGGGGTCCGCATCGCCACGCCGGCCACGTCGCCGTCGTGGACAGAGACGAAGTACGACGGCTCGTCCTCGGCGCGGGCGGTCCCGTTCGCGCGCTCGTGGACGTTGCTCATGATGATCGTGTGCAGGACCGGATCCTGTTGCAGGAAAGGGAACACGGTCTGCTCGAAGGCCTGCGGGTCGCTCGTCACACGCACGTCCATGCCCCCGGAGAGTACGCCTCCGAGCTTGTTGCGTCGCCCGGATTTACACTGCGAACATGTCCACCACGCGGTTGTTGCTGCTCGGGGTCGTGCGGATCTTCCAGCCGGCGTACGGCTACCAGCTGCGCCGCGAGCTGATCACGTGGGAAGTGCAGCACTGGGCGAACATCAACCCCGGCTCCATCTACACGGGACTCCGCACGCTGGCCAAGCACGGCTTCCTGGAGGAGTTGGAGGAAGGCGCCGGACGCAAGCCGGGGCGTACGTCGTACAAGCTGACCGCGGACGGGGAGAGCGAGTACTTCACGCTGTTGCGGAAGGCGCTGTGGAGCGTGGACGGCTTCCGGCCGGACCAGATGCAGGCCGCTCTCAGCTTCCTGTGGTCGCTGCGGCGTGACGAGGTCGTCGCGGCGCTGGAGTCGCGCATCGTGCAACTGGAGCAGCGGATGAAGGCGGAGCCGTTCTCGGAGCGGCAGATCGTCGAGGACCCGAGCACCCCGGACCACGTCGTCGAGATGTTCCGCATCAGCGCCGCCCGCGACAAAGGCGAGCTCGAGTGGACCCAGGCCTTCCACACCCGAGTCACCGAAGGCGCCTACTCCTTCGCCGGCGAACCCCCCACCTGGCAACCCGCCCCCGGCACCACCTCCTTCTGGAACGTAATCCCCAACCCCCCGGACTGACCGCCCCCAGACGCTGCCTCCACAGTCACCCAAGCCTGCGTCCAGGCACGCGAGCACAGTCGGAGATGTACCGCCACCGCATCGCCCAAGCTGCTGCCACCGGCGCAAGCGCGGGCGATTGCCACTGGCATGGGCGCAGGTGGTTGCGCCCCCGGGCTGCGTGATCGTGCTAGTCGGGCCGGCGTGCGTCACCCACCACCTCAGCACTTTGTGCACCAGACGAGCAGAGCCCAGCGCCCCAGACGCTCACCCGGTGCACAAAGTGGACCTCGGACACCAGTCGGTCTTCAGGGGGCGGAGTATCCACCGGAAACCGGCACTTTGTTCACCAGGAGATGAGCCGAGCCAAGCGCGCCGGACGCTCACCCGGAGCACAAAGTGGGACCTCGGACACCAAACCGGGACCCCGGACACGAAATAGCCTGTGCCCGGTCCCCACGAGGTGTCCCAGGTCCCCACAACCGCACCGGCCACCGGCGCTCAGGGGCCGTTCAGGGTTTAATCAATGTTGACTAGTCAAAGTTGATCACTCAGACTTGCGAGCATGATGATCGAAGCTCGCGGGCTTGTCCGCACCTTCAAGACCAAGCGCGGGCCGGTGCAGGCCGTGCAGGGGGTAGACCTTAACGTGGCCGACGGTGAGATCGTCGGCTTCCTCGGCCCGAACGGGGCCGGCAAGACGACCACGATGCGGATGCTGGCGACCCTGATCAAGCCGACCAGCGGCACCGCCACCGTCGCGGGGTGCGACCTGGCGAAGGACCCGGTCGGCGTCCGCCGCCGGATCGGGTACGTGCCGCAGAGCGGTTCCACGCTGCCCGAGGCGATCGCCGGGGACGAGGTCGTCGACCACGCCCGGCTGTACGGCGTGGACAAGAAGAGGGCGATCGCCGACGGCCGGCGGTTGTTCGAGGAGCTCGACCTGCCGGGCCTCTGGCGGCGGCAGTGCAAGACCCTGTCGGGCGGTCAGCGGCGCCGGCTGGACATCGTGATGGGGCTGATCCACGACCCCAAGCTGATCTTCCTGGACGAGCCGACCACCGGTCTCGACCCGCAGGCCCGGGCGAACCTGTGGGAGCACATCCGCGGTCTCCGCGAGCGCGGCGCGACGATCTTCCTCACCACCCACTACCTGGACGAGGCGGACGCGCTGTGCGACCGGATCCTGGTCATCGACCACGGCAGGATCGTGGCCGCGGGCAAGCCGGAGGAGCTGAAGCAGCAGGTCTCCGGCGACGGTGTCCGGCTCAGCCTGGGGGACGCGGAGAACGCGCCGGCGGTGACCAAGATCGTCGAGGAACTGCCGGGCGCGGTCGCCGTCGAGACCGATGGAGACGTGGTCGGGTTCCGGATCCCGAAGGGTGGTTCGGTGCTGCCGTCGCTGCTCCGGACGATCGATGCCCAGGGCATCGAGCTGAACGGCGTCGAGGTGCACCGGCCGACGCTCGACGACGTGTTCCTGACCATGACCGGGCGCTCCCTGCGCGACGACAGCGAGACGCCGGCCGAGGCCCAGAAGGAGGCGGCGGCATGACCGTGCAGACTCTGACCCCGACCCACCGCCCAGGATCGGTACTGCGAGAGACCTGGATCGTCTTCAACCGCGCGATGCGATTGTCGCTGCGCAATCCGATGTGGTCGATCCTGATGCTCAGCCAGCCGCTGATGTACCTGTTCCTGTTCGGCCCGCTGCTGAAGCCGATCACTGCGCAGATCAGCCAGGGCGCGACCACCAACGCCTACCAGGTGTTCATCCCGGGCCTCATCGTGCAGCTCGGCATGTTCGGCGCGATGTTCGTCGGCTTCGGCCTGATCGCGGAGTACCGGGCCGGCGTGATCGAGGCCGACCGCGTCACGCCCGCGTCCCGGATCGCCCTGATGGCAGGACGCGTACTGCGGGACGTCGTGGTCCTGGTGGTCCAGTCGATCCTGCTGCTGGTGGTGTCGATCCCGATGGGCCTGCGCGCACCGTGGGACGGCGTACTCCTGTCCCTGGTGATCGTGGCCCTGCTCGGCGCTACCTTCGCCTCGCTGTCGTACTCGGTCGCCCTGATCACCAAGAGCGAGGACGCCCTGGCCCCGCTGCTGAACGGGATCGCCATGCCGTTGCTGCTGCTCTCGGGCATCCTGCTGCCGATGCAGATCGGCCCGACCTGGCTGCAGCGCCTGTCCGACATCAGTCCGCTGAAGCACGTGGTGAACGGCGTCCGCGCCCTCTTCCGCGGCGACATCGGCAGCAGTGCCTCGCTCTGGGGCCTCTTCTGGGTAGTCCTCCTGACTGTGATCGGACTGGCCGTAGGCGCCCGAACCTTCCGCAAGGAGTCCGCCTAGCCACACCTCTTGCGTCCGAAGAACCGTGAGCCTCAGGTTCTTCGGACGCAAGACGTTGTTCATCGGGGAGACGCCGAGCGGGATTAGCGTCGGCCGCATGCGGGTGCCGTCGGCGTTTGTGCGTGGGGTCGTCGGGTCGTGTGTCGTGGCCGCTGCGAGCCTGGTGACGTCGGTGGTGCCGGAGTCGTCGTGGGTGGCGTCGCTGCCGATCGCCAGTGACCTGCGGGCCACCTTGCCGGGGCGGATGACCGGGCTGACCTTGATGGTCGCCGGGCTCGGGCTGATGGTGTGGGCCTGGCTGTCGGTCGGCCGGGAGGTTCTAGCTGGGGTTCGGCATCGGCTGGTCCCGTTGGCGGCCTGGTGGAGCGCGCCGCTGCTGCTGATGCCGCCGCTGTTCAGCCGCGACGCGTGGAGCTACGCCGCCCAAGGTGCTCTGGTCGCCAAGGGCTACGACCCGTACAGCGTGGGCCCGGGCGTGCTGTCGGGTCACGTGATCGAAGCAGTCGACCCGATGTGGATGAGCACCCCAGCGCCGTACGGGCCCCTGCCGCTCGCGTACGGCGGGCTCGCGGCGCGGCTGACCCTTGACCCGTACGTGCTGATGCTGGCGCACCGCGCTCTAGCCGTGCTGGGGATCGTGCTGATCGCCTGGGCTGTCCCGCGACTGGCCACTGCCTGCAGGGTGGACCCGACGGTCGCGACCTGGTTGGTCGTTGCCAACCCCGTGCTGATCACGCACGGCCTCGGCGCGGCGCACAACGACGTACTGATGCTGGGCCTTGCTTGTTCTGCGTTTGCGCTGGCTCTGACTGGCCATTGGGGCACTGCCGCGGTGCTGGCCGGGGCCGCCGCTGCGGTGAAGGCACCGGGCGGACTCGTGGTAATCGCAATAGCCGCGGTGATGAGCCCACTGGCAGGCAGAGCCCGCCTGCGGCTGCCAAGTCTCGCCATAGCCGGCTCTGTCGCGGTACTGACCCTGGTGACGATCGGCGAACTGGTTGGGGTGGGCTCCGGCTGGCTGAGCGCCCTCGACGTACCAGGGCTGGTGAGGTCGCCGCTGTCGATCGCCAACCTCATCGGCCTCGGGGCGTCCGGAGTACTGGCGTGGCTCGGTGAGGACGGCGCCGCCCAGCAGGCCCTTCAGATCGTGCGGTTGCTTGGCATCCTCACAGCGCTCGGCCTGATCGCAGTACTAGGGCTGCGCTCGTCCATCCACAACGCCGCCCGGGCAGTCGGGATCGCCTTGCTGGCAGTGGTTCTGCTGGGTCCTACGGCGCACGACTGGTACTTCGTCTGGGGCCTGCCGTTCCTCGCGGTCGCTCGTCCCGGCCGCAAGCTGACCACGGCGCTGATCGGCGTCAGCATCATCCTCACCGTCGCCGCGCCGCTCAACTCGTCGCTGCGCGGCGCGGTGATCCCCATCCTCGTGACCACCTCCCTGGTGCTGGTAGTCGTCGGCACCCTGCTGGGCCGGCTCAGGACCTTGCAGCCACAGCCACAGCCCAAGGTGGTCGCTACAGCCGGCTGACCGCCCGCAGCAGCTCTGCTTGCAAGTCACGGTGGGTGGCACGGTCGACCCGAGCCTCCACTACGTCGATGCCCGCGACAGTGCGGACCAAAGCCGTGCGCAGAGCGTCCACTGTCTCAGCCAAGGTGTACGGCGTGCCGGTGGCCGCGCAGAGAGCCGCCAGGTCGACGTTGTGAGGTGTGCCGAAGACACGCTCGAAGTAGTCGCCGTGGCTGGAATCCCCTTGTTCCAGGGTGGAGAAGATGCCGCCGCCGTTGTCGTTGACCACCACGATACGCAGGTCGGGCCGGGGCTCGGCCGGACCGATCACCAGGCCGTTGGCGTCATGCAAGAAGGCCAGATCACCGACCAGCGCGTACGTCGGTCCGGCGTTGGCGAGGGCAGCTCCGACAGCCGTGGAGAGGGTGCCGTCGATGCCGGCCAGCCCGCGGTTCGCCACTGTCCGGATCGGTACGACGGGAGCCAGGTCGAGGTCACGCACGGGGTTGGAGGAGGCCACCACCAGCATGCCGTCGGCCCCGACCGCTTCCCCGACGATCGCGGCGATCGCCGGACCGGGAAGCCCGTCGGACAACACCTTGTCGAGCGCGGGGCGCGCCTGCTCGTCCAACTGCTGCCAGCGGCTGAACCAGTCCGTCTGGTCCGCGGCGGTGACCTCCAGGCCGGTGACGACCGCGCTGGCCCGGCGCCCGGCGTCCGGCCAGAGCCCGGTCGGGGCGACGACGATCACCTCGACGTCCGGACGCGCGAGCAGTTTGGCGACCGGCCGGGACAGCGTCGGGTGGCCGAAGACCAGCACCCGCTCGATCTCGTCCGTCAAGGAACTTGCCGCCAGCAACAAACGGTACGCCGAGATGACGGCCGGCCCGGTCCTGGCCCGGCTGGAAGGTTCGGCGAACAAGGGCCAGTTGCCGGCCTCGGCAGCAAGCCGCGCGGCCTGGGACGCGCCGTCACCGGCCACCACGACGGTCTTCGGACCGGGCGCAATTGACGACGGCTGGGCGGCGGTGGCGTGCACGCTCGTCCACGGGCCACTGCGGCCTTCCAGCGACTCCGGCCAATCGCCGTCGTTCGTCGGGACCAGCGGTTCGACCAGTGCGCAGTTGAGGTGCACCGGCCCAGGGTCCGAAGTACGGGCGCCGACTGCGGTCGAGACCGCCCGGGCAAGCAGCGAACGCCAGTAGGCCGCCTGGCCGAGCTCCCGCTTCGGTGTGCCGATCTCGTGGAACAGGCGTACGGCTGAGCCGAACACCTTGAGCTGGTCGGTCGTCTGGTTCGCTCCGCTCCCCCGCAGCTCCGGCGGACGGTCGGCGCTCAGCACGATCAGCGGCAGCCCGCTGTGCGATGCCTCGAGGACAGCCGGGTGCAGGTTGGCCACCGCAGTACCGGAGGTGGTGACGACCGGTACCGGCAGACCGGTGCCGCGGATCAGCCCGAGCGCCAGGAACCCCGCAGTACGTTCGTCGATCCGCACGTGGAGGCGCAGGCGTCCCTCTCGGTCGGCGGCGGCCAGTGCCAGCGCAAGCGGCGCGCTGCGCGAACCCGGAGCCAGTACGGCCTCCCGGACGCCGGAGCGGATCAGCTCGTCGACCACCACAGTCGCGAACGCAGTGGACGGGTTCATCCGGTCCTACCTTTCAGTGATTCGACTCGGGCCAGACGAGCATTCCATTTCGCAGTGGTCGCTGGGTCGGCTGTAGCGGCGGCAAGCAGGGCTGGGTCCGGCTCGAGCCGCTTGACCGGCAGGAACCCGTCCACAGGAAGCAGCGGTTCGGCGACCACCTCTGACGTGAACATCGACACCGTGGCAAGCCCGCACGCATAAGGAAGCTCCGGCAACGCCGCAGCCAGGGCTACCCCCGCAGCGATACCCACTGAGGTTTCGAGCGCCGACGACACCACCACCGGCAGACCGATCTGCTCGGCGATCTCGAGGCACGCCCGGACGCCTCCGATGGGCTGCACCTTCAGTACTGCGATGTCCGCGGCCTCGAGCTTCTTCACCAGCAGGGGATCCTCCGCCCGCCGGATGGACTCGTCCGCAGCAACCAGCACGTCAGTACGCCGACGTACTGCGGCCAGGTCCTCCACAGAAGCGCACGGCTGCTCCACATACTCCAGGTCGAACCGCGCAAGCTCCTTCAAGCTCCGCAGAGCCTCGTCCACTGACCAGGCGCCATTCGCATCGATCCGGAGCCGTCCGTCGGGCCCCAGGGCATCCCGCACAGCCTCAACACGCTCTAGGTCGTCCGCAAGCGTCTGTCCCGGCTCGGCCACCTTGACCTTGGCAGTGGCACAGCCAGAAGCCCGAACGATCTCGGCAGCCCGCTCCGGACCGATCGCCGGCACGGTGCAATTCACCGGTACTGCGGAACGCAGCGGCGCGGGCCATCCGTCCACGGCGGCCTCCCGGGCGGCCCGGAGCCAGGACACGCAGGTGGCGTCGTCGTAGTCGAGGAACGGGCTCCACTCCGCCCAGCCCGCAGGACCTTCGAACAGCATCCCCTCGCGAACAGTGATGCCCCGGAAGCGATTCCGCAGGCCGATCGCATACGTGATCACCGGGCGACGCCCTCGAGCAGTCCCTGCCGGTCAACCTTGCCCGAGGCAAGCATCGGCAGAGCTGCCAGCCGGACCACGTCCTGGGGAGCCCAGGTGCGCGGCAACACCTCGGCCACGAAGTCCCGCAGCTCGTCGCGATCCGGCTCGTCGCGATCCGGCTCGTTGCGCTCTGGTTCGCCTCCGCCGGGCTGGCCGACGACGACGAACGCGACCACCCGGCTGCCCCACTCCGGGTCGGGCACTCCCAGGACGACCGCGTCCGAGACCCCGGGGTGTTCCAGCAGGCGCGCCTGCACGGCCGTGAGCGTGATGTTGACGCCGCCGGAGATCACCACGTCGTCGAGCCGGCCGATCACCTGCAGGCGGCCGTCGACGAAGCGCCCGCGGTCCTGCGTCCGGAACCAGCCGTCGCGGAACACCTCGGCGGTCAGTTGAGGTCGCAGCCGGTAGCCCGAGAACAACGTGGGCCCGCTGATCAGGATCCGCTCGTCCTCCAGGCGCAACGACGTACCCGCGAGCGGTTCACCGGCGTACACGCAGCCGCTGCCGGTCTCGGTCATGCCGTAGGCGGGGATCGCGGTGACGCCCGCGGCCCGGGTGCGGGCCTTCAGGTCGGCCGGCATCGAGGCGCCGCCGATCACGATCGCGTCGAAGCTGAGCAATGCGTCCAGCTCGGTGTCAAGATAGCGAGCCAGCTGCGTCGGGACCATCGCGGTGTACTTGCGCGGCCCGGTCAGCGCCGCGACCGCTTCCGCGAAGCTCGCGTGGTCGGCCGCCACCACTGGAGCGAATCCGGCGAGCACCGAGCGCGTGAGCACCTGCAGCCCGCCCACGAAGTACGGCTGCATCGGGAGCAGCCACTGGCCCGGTCCGCCGAGCCGGTCGTGCGTGGCGGTGGCCGAGGCGAGCAGGGCGCGTCTGGAGAGCATGACGCCCTTGGGTTCACCTGAGGAGCCCGAGGTGGTCAGGATCACCGCGCAGTCGTCCGACTCGAGCGGTTCGTCCGGAGCCACCGCCAGCCGGACCCGCTCGGCCGCTGCGGGATCAGCCGGTACCGGGGCGAACGGCGTACCGGAGCCGTCGAGTACGGCGGTGAGCGCCGACAGCACGGCATCCGGGGTGCCTGGGATTAGGCGCAACGTAGACATGACCACCTGAGCGTACGACGCGGCCGCGGCGGCTCCGTAGCCTGTGCCGCCCGCAAGCCCTTACCGACGGGCTGACAGAATCGTTAGTCATGGCCACCCCTGCCCAGTGGATCGAAGGCGCCCGTCCGCGAACGCTGCCCGCCGCGATCGCTCCAGTGCTCGTCGGAACCGGTGCTGCTGCCTACCTGGACGGCTTCGTCTGGTGGAAGGCGCTGCTGGCCCTCGGCGTAGCGCTGGCTCTGCAGATCGGCGTGAACTACGCCAACGACTACTCGGACGGCATCCGCGGCACGGACGAGAACCGAGTCGGGCCGCTCCGCCTGGTCGGCTCCAAGGTCGCCACTCCGCAGCAGGTGAAGACGGCTGCGTTCGCCTGCTTCGGTGTGGGCGCAGTACTGGGTGTGGTGCTCTGTGCGACCTCCAACTGGTGGCTGCTCGTCGCCGGAGCCGCTTCCCTGGTCGGGGCGTGGTTCTACACCGGAGGCAAGAAGCCGTACGGGTACCGCGCTCTCGGCGAAGTGAGCGTCTTCCTCTTCTTCGGGTTGGTCGCTGTGCTCGGCACCACCTACGTGCAGGCCGAGAGGCTCCACTGGACGGCCGTGGCCGGAGCAGTCGCCATCGGGTCGATCGCCTGCGCTCTGCTGGTCGCCAACAACCTCCGCGATATCCCGACGGACACCGAGACCGGCAAGCGCACCCTGGCCGTAGTACTGGGTGCTGCTCGGTCGCGGCGGCTCTACGCAGGGTTGATCGCTCTGGCGTTCATCTTGGCGGCGCTGTCGGCCTTGGCGACTCCCTGGGCTCTGCTGGCGCTCATCGCGCTGCCGCTGGGGTTCCGGGCCGTCAAGGTCGTCGTCAGCGACGCAGTCGGGCCGGCGCTCATCCCCGTGCTCAAGGACACCGGCCTGACCGAACTGCTGTACGCCATCGGCCTGGCCGTCGGTCTCGCGCTGGGAGGCTAACGGTCGGCTAGCGGACGGGCTCGCGCCAGCGGCCGGTCGAGGCGAAGCTCTCCAGGGTCTCCAGGTACGGCGCGATGTCCAGGCCGTTCCGCTTCAGCCAGCCGTCGTCGTAGTACGTGTTGCCGTAGCGCTCGCCGCTGTCGCACAGCAGCGTCACGATGCTCCCGCGCACGCCCGTACGCCGCATCTCCGCCGCCAGCCGCAGGGATCCCCACAAGTTGGTGCCGGTGGAACCTCCGACCAGCCGGCCGGTGACCTCCGAGCAGAACCGCATCGCCGCGATCGACGCCGCGTCCGGGACCGCGATCATCCGGTCCACCACGCCGAGCACGAACGACGGCTCGACCCGCGGCCGGCCGATGCCCTCGATCCGGGACGGGCTGCCGGTGGAGTAGTCACCGTCGGCGGACTCGAACGCGGGGAAGAAGGCCGAGTTCTCCGGGTCCACCACGGCCACGCAGGTGTCGTGGCGCTGGTAGCGGATGTAGCGGCCGATGGTGGCCGAGGTGCCGCCGGTGCCGGCGCCGACCACGATCCAGGCCGGGATCGGGTGGTGCTCCAGGGAGAGCTGGCCGAAGATCGACTCGGCGATGTTGTTGTTGCCGCGCCAGTCGGTGGCCCGCTCGGCGTAGGTGAACTGGTCCATGTAGTGGCCGCCGGTCTCCTCGGCCAGCCGCTTGGCCTCGCCGTAGATCTGGCCGGAGCGCTCGACGAAGTGGCAGCGGCCGCCGTAGAACTCGATCAGCTCGACCTTCTCGGGGCTGGTCGAGGCGGGCATCACCGCGACGAACGGCAGCCCGAGCATGCGCGCGAAGTACGCCTCACTGACCGCGGTGGAGCCGCTGGACGCCTCGATCACCGTGGTGCCCTCCTGGATCCACCCGTTGCAGAGGGCGTACAGGAACAATGAGCGGGCCAGCCGGTGCTTGAGCGAACCGGTCGGGTGCACGGACTCGTCCTTGAGGTACAGGTCCACACCTGTGCTCTCCGGCATCGGGAACACGTGCATGTGGGTGTCCGCGGACCGGTTGGCGTCCGCGTCGACCAAGCGGATCGCCTCCGACACCCAGGCTCGGTCCTTCTCGCTGTACCGGTCTGCCTCGCGCGAAGGAATGGGCCCGCTGGACGATCCGTCTACCTCACTCATGGGGTCAGGCTAGGCCATGTCTGCTGGTCCCGTGCCCTAGGGACAGCAAGGTGTTAATGAGTATTCCTACTCTCTGCAACCAATGGCCCGGCCGGTTGGATCGAGTCATGATTCCGCTGGGGTTCGAGATGCATCTGTCGGCGGTCGAGCAGGCGGTCCTGCTGGTGATCCTGGGGTTGCTCGCTGCCGCCGCCGCACTGCCCGCGAGCCTGACGCTGGCCGTCGTCGGATCGACCCGGGCTCATCGGTCCGGACGACCCGGGCTGGGCAACGGCATCTGGTACTGGTTCTGGGGTACTGCGCTGAGCTGGGCAGCCATGGTCGGCGCCTTCAACCTGGACCTCGGCTGGTACTCGATCCCGGTCGGCTGGCTCCCCGGCCTGGCCGCCGCCGCACTGCTGTGGCCGCGGAGGCCCGTGGCTCCCGCCGGACCGGCCGGTCAGGTCGGTCAGGTCGGGAGCCGCGGGCGGTAGGCCGCGGTCAGCAGTCGCGGATCCGGCTGTAGGTCGCCGGGCCCGGGTACTCCGCCCAGGTGGAGGTGCCGAAAAGCCACTAGATCGATCAAAGTCGACCAATCCGCCGGACCCCGCGGCGAGCTACGTTGGGGTCTACACGCCGACCTGTGGGGGAACGATGACCGAGAACGACGAGCGGCCGACCCGGCGCCGGGCCACGCTCACCGACATCAGCTCCCGGGCCTGGGAGCACCCGGCGGACCGGGGCGCCCTGGTGGCGTTGCGGCAGCTCAAGGGCTTCGACTTCGTGCTGCGCAAGATGTCCGGGCTGATCAACGAGCGGGCCTTCCGGCTGCAGTACCTCGGTTCCGCGATCCGGGTCGACGAGCGGCAGTTCCCCAAGGTCCACCGGCTCTACACCGAGGCCGGCAGCACCCTGGACGTCCGCGAGCTGCCCGAGCTGTACGTCACCAACAGCCCGGTCTGGAACGCGGTCACCATCGGCATGGACAAGCCGTTCATCGTCGTCAACAGCGCCCTGCTGCAGGGACTGGACGACGAGGAGACCCGGTTCATCCTCGGCCACGAGCTCGGCCACGCGCAGAGCGGTCACGCGCTCTACCAGTCACTGCTGTTCTGGCTGATGCGGCTCACCGGCGCGCTGAACTGGATGCCGATCGGCGCCCTCGGCTTGCGCGCGATCATCGCCGCACTGCACGAGTGGTCCCGCAAGGCGGAGCTGTCCGGCGACCGGGCCGGCCTGCTCGCGGCCCAGGACCCGGCGGTCGCCCTGCGGGTGCAGATGAAGCTGGCCAGCGGCGGACAGCTCGGTGAGCTGGACACGACCGCCTTCCTCGCCCAGGGCAAGGAGTACGAGAGCGCCGGCGACCTGCGCGACAGCGTGCTCAAGCTGCTGCTGCTCGAGGCCCAGACCCACCCGTTCGCCGTGATCCGCGCCTCCGAGCTGCGGCACTGGGTGGACGAGGGCGACTACACCGCGATCGTCTCCGGCACCTACCCCAAGCGCCAGGACGACAAGAACGCCTCGATGTCCCAGGAGGCGAAGAACGCGGCCAAGTCGTACTCCGAAGCCTTCAACCGCTCCCAGGACCCCCTCGCCAAGTTCCTCCGCGACATGAGCGAGGGCCTGGGCGGAGTCCGCGAATGGGTCTCCTCCAAGTTCCCCCCACGCTGACCCGATGACTTACCTGTCCACGCCCACCTTCGAGGTTTGAAAAGGTCGGCTGGTGGGGCGGGAGGGGCGCGGGTGGTCTGGAAGGGTGGGCGGGGTGATCGAACTTCGTGAACTGACTTCGGATGATTGGCAGGTCTGGCGGGCGCTGCGGCTGGCGGCATTGGAGGAGGCGCCGTACGCGTTCGGGTCGCAGTTGTCGGACTGGGTGGACGCCGAGGAGGACCGCTGGCGAGCCCGGCTGGAGCTGCCCGGATCCCGCAACGTGGTCGCCGAGCTCGACGGCCGGCCGGTCGGGATGGCGAGCGGCCTGCGGGCCGAGGAGGACGGTGTCGTCGAGCTCGTCTCGATGTGGATCGCCCCGGACGGCCGCGGCCGGGGTATCGGCGACCAGCTGATGGCCCAGGTCGAGCAGTGGGCCCGCGAGGCCGACGCCCAGGTCCTGAAGCTTTCGGTTGTCGCCGGCAACGAAAAGGCCCACAACCTCTACCTGCGCGCCGGTTTCACCGACACCGACGAACCCGGAGACCTGATGCCCGACGGAATCCACCGCGAGCTCGTCATGCGCAAACCCCTGACGGACTGACCCACCACCCGAAGAACCAAGCTTCGTCTGGCCGAGCAGGCTGTCGGCTAGAAGAGCGGCGGGGGCGTAGTACAAGACGAGGGGCCGCATTCCCCCTCCCGGGATGCGGCCCCTCGCGTTTGGGGCGGGTCAGCCGACGTGGACCGGCTGCCCGTCGTTGGCCAGGTCCTCATGCTTGACCGACAGACCGACCAGGGTGACCACTGCGGCGCCCAGGATGATGAAGGCCGACACCATGAACGCGACTGTGAAGCCGTGCGTGGTGGCGATGCCTTCCGCCTGTGCCTGCAACTGCTTCACCTGGTCAGGCGAGCTGCCGGACTGTGCGGCCTTGGCGATGCCCGGTGCGAGCTCGGTGAACTTGTCCTTGATCGCGGTGGTGGAGACCGTGCCGAGCAGTGCCAGGCCGATCGCGCCACCGATCTGCTGCACCGTGTTCAGTACTGCGGAGCCGACGCCCGAGTCCTCGTTGGCGACACCGCTGACCGCGGTCAGGGTGAGCGGCACGAAGATCAGGCCCATGCCGAAGGACAGCAGCAGGATGTACGGCAGCAGGTGGGTGAAGTAGGTCGAGTCCACCTCCAGCTGGCTGAAGCCGAACATGCCGCCCGCGGCCAGCAACGTCCCGGCGCCGGCGATCCAGCGCGGGTCGAGCCGGGCGATCAGGGTCGACGCGACCTGCGCGGCGACGACGATACCGAAGCTGAACGGCAGGAAGGCGAAGCCCGTCTTCAGCGCGCTGTAGCCCATGACGTTCTGGATGAAGATGCCCAGGAAGTAGAACATCGAGAACATCGCGGCGCCGACGATCAGCATCACGAAGAAGCTGACCCCGCGGGTGCGGTTGGCGAGGATCCGGAACGGCATCAGCGCGTGCCGCGAGCGGGCCTCGATGATGAGGAAGACCGCGATCAGGACCACTCCGGCCGCGATGAACGCGACCGTGGTGGCGTCGCTCCAGCTGCTCTGCGCGGCGTGGGTCAGACCGTAGACCAGCGAGGTCAGACCGACGGTTCCGGTGATCGCGCCCGGCAGGTCGAACTTGCCGGTCTGGCGGGCCGACTCACCGAGGTAACGGAGCGCCAGCACGGCCACGATCAGGCCGATCGGGGTGTTGATGAAGAAGGTCCAGCGCCAGGACGCCTCGGTCAGCGCCCCACCCAGGATCAGACCGACGGCGGCACCCGCACCCGACATCGCGGCGTACACGCCCATCGCGCGGTTGCGCTCCTTGCCGGCCGGGAAGGTGGTGGTGATCAGGGCGAGCGCGTTCGGCGAGGCCGCCGCGGCCGCGACACCCTGCAGGATCCGGCTGGCGAGCAGCATCGTCTCGCTCTGCGCGATACCGCCCAGGAAGGACGCGACGCCGAACAGCACGACACCGAAGATGAACACCTTGCGGCGGCCGAGGATGTCCCCCATCCGGCCACCGAGCAGCAGCAGACCACCGAAGGCCAGCGCGTAGGCGTTGACCACCCACGGCAGCGAGGCGTTGGTGAAGCCGAGGTCGGTCTGGATGTGCGGCAACGCGATGTTGACGATGGTTCCGTCGAGCACCACCATCAGCTGCGCCATGCTGATCAGCGCGAGCGCGATGCCGAGGTTGCGGTGACCGTGGGCCGACGGTTCGGCTCCTGCGTCAGCCGCCTTGTCGACCCGCCGCGGGTCCGGCGGATCGGCCTTGATGACGTCTTCAGACATGCTGGACTATCCCCTCTTGGGTATTACTGGCTTGTTGGTCGCTGACTGAGGCCCCTCACCGGTCAGCGCGCCTGCGACCCCCGCGCCGCAGGCAGAATCACGTTGTCGATCACTCGCAGGATCAGCTCGTCGGTCGGCTCGATGCCGAGGATGAAGGCATGGTGGATGATCACGGCCGGCAGCGTCGTCGAGAGCAGCTCGATGTCCACGTCGGCAGCGATCTCGCCACGCTGTACGGCGCGGGCATAGATCCGGTTCACCACGTTGATCCGGGGCGCGAGGAAGCGCTCCCGGAACGCCCGCTGCAGGTCCGCGTCGCGGTGCAGCGCGGTCAGCAGGCCGGCGATCACCGACATCGGCATCTCCGAGGTGAACCCGCCGTCGTCGCAAGACAACGCGATCAGGTCGCCCCGCAGTGAGCCGGTGTCGACGTCGTCGGGCACCGGGCAGCCCTTGGCACGGCTGATCGCGTCCACCACCAGTTCCGCCTTGGTGGACCAGCGCCGGTACAGGGTCGCCTTGCTGGCCTTGGCGGCCGTCGCCACCGCGTCCATGGTCAACCGGTCGTAGCCGAGCTCGGCGACGACCTCGACGGTCGCGTCGAGGATCTCCTCCTCGCGCCCGCCTTCCACCCGCGGCCGCTGGCGCGGTCCGGTCTCGGTGGCACCGGTGGCGACATCTGTCATGGTTTGCTGATCACCCTGAGTTAGCAATTGGTAGCTGATAGAACGAAACGGTTTCGTTTCATCAACCACACTACGACTCAGGTGAAGGCCCGCACAAACGATTTTCGGAGAAATCCCGCAGTGGCCTAGGTCACTCTCTGTACCAGTTGACCGGCTGGTATGCCGATTTCAGGCTCAGCCAGAACGACGACAGCACCTGCTCGAGGAGCAGGTGCTGTCGGTGGCCGGGTGGAACGCAGTACTCAGTCGTCGTCCTCGGCGCGACGGGACTGCTCGATCCGCTCGCTGATCCGGCCGGCGCGCTGCTCGATGGTGCCGGCCAGCCGGTCGCGGGCGGCGCGCAGGACGAAGATCGACAGGATCGACGACACGATCAGCGCGACCAGCAGCAGCGGGAAGAGGGTCAGCCAGTTGTTCAGCGCGAACCACAGCACCGCGAAACAGGCCGCGAACAACGCCAGCCGCAGGCCGGTGTAGATGGCGAATTCCTTCATGTCAGACCCCGGCGTAGGAGTGCAGGCCCGACACCAGCAGGTTCACGCCCACGAAGTTGAAGATGAAGACGAACCAGCCGACGATCGCGATCGTGGCCGCCCGGCGTCCCCGCCAGCCCGCGGTCGCCCGCGCGTGCAGGTACGCGGCGTACACGACCCAGGTGACCAGCGACCAGACCTCCTTGGGGTCCCAGCCCCAGTAGCGGCCCCAGGCGTACTCGGCCCAGATCGGCCCGGCCACCAGGACGCCGAAGGTCCACAGCGGGAAGGCGAACGCCAGCACCTTGTACGCCGTACCGTCCATCGCCTCGGCGCTCGGGAGCCGCTTCAGCGACGGGGACATGGTGCCGCCGGCAAGGACCCGGCGCTCGGCGCGGGCCTTGACCAGGTAGAGGATCGAGACCAGCCCGCCGATGGTGAACGCGCCTCCGGAGATCGCCGCGGCGGACACGTGGATGACGAGCCAGTACGAGTGCAGCGCCGGCACCAGCGGTCCGGCCGGAGTGTAGAGCGCCAGCGTCGCCAGGCCGAGCACGGCGGCGACCACCAGGGTGACGCCGAGGCCGAGCCACTGCAGCTTGTAGCGGTGCACGAAGAGCAGGTAGACCGCAGCGACGGCCAGCGAGGCGGTGATGGAGAACTCGTACATGTTGCCCCACGGCACCCGCTCAGCCGCGAGACCACGGGTGACGACGCCGACCAGGTGCAGTACGAAGGCGAGCCAGGTGAGCATCAGCCCGATCCGGCTGGCCGCCTCCGCCCGCGCCGACCCACCTTCACCTGCAGAAGATCCCGCGGAGGATCCCGCAGCAGTCGCGCCGGCAGCAGCCGGTACTGCGACGTCCTGCGTGCCGGCAGCGCTCGAAGCCACCAGTACTTCGGCCGGCTGCTCCGCGGCGGCGGTCGCCGTGACGGCGCGGCCCATCGCCCACTCGAGCGCGTGCGACATCATCGCCAGCGCGTAGATCACCGTGGCAGTCGGGATGACCAGGTTGGAGACGTGCGCGAAGGCCTCCGGGCTCATGGCTGCTCCTGCTTCGTCGGTTCGTCCGGCTTCTTGGATTCAGGGTGCTGCAAAGCTTGTGCGATGGCCTGGAGTTCGTCACCGAGGCCGCGCTCGGGTCCCCGGTCGAGTCCGGCCACCTCGACCACGGTACGCCCGTCCTGCGTCCGGACCCGCACCCAGGTACGCCGCGGGTGGATGAACAGCGAGCCCATCAGGCCGAGGATGGCCAGCAGGATCCCGGCCAGCGCGAGGTCCAGGCCTGGGGTGTGGCTGATCTGCAGCTTCACCCAGCGGTCGTAGGAGTCGAAGGTGAGCGAACCCCGCCCGTCCGGCAGGGTGATGCTCTGCCCCGGGGCGAGCTGGAACCGCAGCTTGTCCCCGCTGCCGTTGTCGAACTGGGTCAGCTTGGTCTTGTCCAGCTGGTACACCGACTGCGGCTTGCCGGTCTCCTGCGACGGGCGGCCGTAGTACGCGGTCATCACCAGCGCCGGGTTCAGCGAGTCGGGGAAGACCGAGATCGGCCCGCGCTGGTCGATCACCGCGGTGGGCAGGAAGAAGCCCTCGAAGCCGAGCTGCTCGGGCCGCGCGTCCGGGGCCTTGATCACGCCGAACGAGGAGAAGTTGCTGTCCTGCGGCAGGAACGGCGCCGGCCCGGAGAACGCGACCTGACCCTTGCCGTCGCGCACGGTCACCCGCGGCGCGTACCCGTGGCCGAGCAGGTGCACGTTGCTGCCGTCCACCTGCAGCGGGTGGTTGACCCGCAGGTCGTACGACTTCTCCGGCGAGTCCGGCGTCTCCTGGTAGGTGATGTTCGCGTTGAACTCGCGGGCGGCGCCGCGCTGCGGACCGTCGGTCTGGAACTTCGCGGTGAAGTCCTTCACCGTCAGCGAGAACGGCGGCAGGTCGTCCGGCGTGAAGATCCGGCCCGGGCTGAAGTCGTCGTACTGCGCCACCGAGTTCGAGAATCCGTTGCCGACGACAACCAGCACGGTGCCGCGGTACCCGAACAGCGCACCCCAAGCGGCCCCGATCAGCGCCAGGATCAGGGAGAAGTGGAAGAGCAGGTTGCCGGCTTCGCGCAGATACCCGCGCTCGGCCGCGATCGCACCGTCGTACGACTCGACCCGGAAGCGACGGCGGCGGAGCTCCTTGGCGGCCAGGTCCAGTACGTCGTCGTCGACCCCCGGCTCGAACTGCTGGTACCCGGGCAGGCGGTTCAGGTTGCGCGGCGGCTTCGGCGGCCGGGCGCGCAGGGCCTTCAGGTAGACCTGCAGCCGGGGCACCACGCAGCCGATCAGCGAGATGAACAGCAGCAGGTAGATCGCGGAGAACCAAGGCGACTTGTAGACGTCGAAGAGCCCGAGCTTGTCGTAGAAGGGACCGAGCTTCGGGTGTGCCTCGAAGAAGTCCGACACCTTGACCGGGTCGATCGCGGTCTGCGGGATCAGCGAACCCGGCACCGCCCCGAGCGCGAGCAGGAAGAGCAGCACGAGTGCCGTCTTCATCGAGGTCAGCTGCCGCCAGGTCCAGCGCAACCAGCCGATCAGCCCCAGCTTCGGCAGGTCCGGCGGCGGCGTCGGCGTCTCGATCCGGTCCTTGACGTCCGTCATCTCACACCGCCGACCCGAAGTTGGCGACCCATTGCCTGAGATCGGCGGTCATCGAATCCCATACCCCTGTCAAGAGCAGTAGCCCCACGACGATCATCAGCACGCCGCCGATCCGGATCACCATCAACTGGTGCTTGCGCACCCAGGCGACGGCGCCGAGCATCCGGCGGAACGCGAGCGCCGCCACGATGAACGGGATGCCCAGCCCGAGACTGAACACCAGTGCCAGCGCCGCACCTCGCGCCGTACTGCCCTCGGTCGCCGCCAGCGTCATCACGGTACCGAGGGTCGGCCCGATGCAGGGAGTCCAGCCGAAGCCGAACAGTACGCCGAGCAGCGGCGCGGCCGCGATTCCGACGGCGGGCACCCGGTGCACCCGCAGATCGCGCTGCAGGAAACCGAACCCGCCCAGGAAGACGAGCCCGAGCACGATCGTCGCACCACCGAGGATCTTGGTGATCAGCGTCTGGTGGTCGAGCAGGGCGTTGCCGACGGCACCGAACAAGACACCCGTGAGGATGAAGACGGCGGAGAATCCCGCGACGAACAGCCCGGTGCCGGCCACCATCCGGCCGCGGCGTTCCGACCCCAGCTCGGCGGCGGACAGCCCGGTCACGTAGGAGAGGTAACCGGGCAGCAGCGGCACCACGCACGGCGAGAAGAACGAGATCGCACCGGCGAGCACCGCGATCGGCAGTGCCACCAGCATCGAGCCCGTCATCGACTGGGCGAACCACTCACCCACTGGTCAACCAGCGTCCTTCACCATACCGAGCAGCGTTTGCTTGGTGACCGGCCCCAGCACCCGCGCCGCCACCTTGCCGTCCTTGTCGATCACCAGCGTGCTCGGGATCGCGGACGGGTTGATCTGACCGCGGAAGTTCAGCAACTGCTTGCCGTTGGGGTCGAAGATGCTCGGGAAGGTGACGCCGAACGCCTCGACGAACTTCCGGGCCGGCGCCTGATCCAGGTCGCGGGTGTTCAGCCCGATGAACTGCACCGACGACCCCAGCTCCTTCGACGCGGCGACCAGGTCGGGCGCCTCGGCCCGGCACGGCGGGCACCAGGAACCCCAGACGTTCATCACGACGACCTTGCCGCGCTGGTCCGCGAGCTTCCACTCCTTGCCGTCCAGGGTCTGCCCCGCCAGCACCGGAGCCGGCTTGCGCTGGTCCGCCGCGAACGTCGAGACCCGGCCGGAGTCACTGACGAACCCGGTCTGGCCGTCGCGGTTCTCACTCGCCTGCTGCCCAGAGCTGCAGGCCGTCGCGGCGAGCAACACCGCGGCGACCAGGAGCGGAGTACGACGGAACTGGGTACGACGGAACTGGGCGCGGCGGGAGCGAGAGCGGGACAGCATCACGCGCCGCCGACGAATTTCTTCGGGTTCTTCACCGGCAGCAGGTCCTTCGCGGGTTCGGCGTAGCCGACCGACACGATCGACTCACCGTGGAAGGTGAACGAGGTCAGGCTGGCCAGGCTGCACTGCCGCTTGCGCGGATCGTGCGGCAGCCGGCGGCCCTCGATGGCGCTCCTGACGATCCAGATCGGCAACTGGTGGGACACGATCAGCGCCTCGTGCCCGGCAGCCTTCTGCCGGGCGGTCTCGATCGCGTCCCGCATCCGCCGGACGATCTGCTGGTACGGCTCACCCCAGGACGGCTTGACCGGGTTGCGCAGCAACCACCAGGCGCTCGGGTTGCGCAGCGCGCCGTCGCCGACACCGAACTTCTTGCCCTCGAACAGGTTCGCCGCCTCGATCACCCGCTCGTCGATGGCGGGCGTCAGGCCGAAGGTGGCGGCGATCGGCTCCATCGTCTCCTGGGCCCGCTCCAGCGGCGAGCTGACCAGGTGCACGATGTCCCGCCCGGCCACGTGCTCGGCCACCCGCTCGGCCATCTTCCGGCCGAGCTCGGACAGGTGGTAGTCGGGGATCCGGCCGTAGAGCACACCGGTCGGGTTGTACACCTCGCCGTGACGCATCAGGTGCACGACCGTCGTTTCGGTCACCGAGCCGATCCCTTCAGTTCTCGACAGCCGCTGCCGCGCGAGCAGCGGTGGTCAGTGCGGTCTCGAGCTTGGCCAGCGCGTCGTCGTCGATGGCGGCGCTCACGAACCAGGCTTCGAAGGCACTCGGCGGCAGGTAGACGCCGGCGTCCAGCATGGCATGGAAGAACGCGGCGAACCTGGGCAGCACCTGGGCGCTCGCCCCGGCGAAGTCCCGGATCTGCTGTGCTCCTGTCACCGGAGCCTCCGAGGACTCCACGAAGAAGACGCTGAAGAGGTTCCCGGCGGCCTGGATGACATAGGGCACACCTTCCTTCTCCAGTGCCGTCGCGACCAGCCGCTGGATCGTCGCCGAGGTCTGGTCGAGGCGGGCATAGACCTCGTCCGTCGCCAGCCGCAGCGTGGTCAGCCCGGCCGTGGTGGCGATCGGGTTCCCCGACAGCGTGCCCGCCTGGTAGACCGAGCCCTCCGGGGCCAGGTGGGACATCAGGTCGGCCCGGCCGCCGAACGCCGCCGCCGGGAAGCCGCCGCCCATCACCTTGCCGAAGGTCATCAGATCCGGCGTCACCCCGTCGACGCCGTACCAACCGGACTTGGTGATCCGGAACCCGGTCATCACCTCGTCGGAGATGAACAGCGCGCCGTTGTCCTTGCAAGTCCTGGCCAGGAAGGCGTTGAAGTTGTCGACCGGCGGAACCACGCCCATGTTGCCCGGCGAGGCCTCGGTGATCACTGCCGCGATCTGGTCGCCGTACTGCGCGAACGCCTCCGTCACCGCGGCCTGGTCGTTGTAGGGCAGCACGATCGTGTCGGCGGTGGTGGCCTCGGTGACGCCCGGAGTGCCCGGGATGCCGAGGGTGATCACGCCGGAGCCCGCCTGCGCGAGGAGCGCGTCCACGTGGCCGTGGTAGCAGCCGGCGAACTTCACGATCTTGGCCCGGCCGGTCGCGCCGCGGGCCAGCCGCAGCGCGGACATGGTGGCCTCGGTGCCGGACGACACCAGCCGCACCTTCTCCACCGGGGTCCGGGCGACGATCTCCTCCCCCAGCTCCACCTCGGCCTGTGTCGGAGTCCCGTACGACGTACCGCGGCTGACCGCGGCCTGGACGGCGGCCGTCACCTCGGGGTGGGCGTGGCCCAGCAACATCGGTCCCCAGGAGCAGACCAGGTCGAGATAGGTGTTGCCGTCGACATCGGTGATGTGACATCCGTCACCTGACGCCATGAAGCGCGGAGTGCCACCCACCGCGCGGAAGGCGCGGACCGGAGAATTCACCCCACCCGGGGTGACGGCGGAGGCGCGGGCGAACAGGCTGGCGGAAAGCTCGGTGTGGTCGGACACGGCCGCCATTCTCCCCGACAGACCACAGCGCCAGGTGGGCGGGGACCGCTGCTCTCATCGCGCGATCCGGCCGGTCAGGAGCGTCCAGGGGGTTCACAGGTACGTTGTTACGCGCCAGTATGGGTACCCGGTGACCGTCCGAGCACTGTCAGCGCCGCTCCGTAACCCACGCACGGACCAGGCGTTAGACCATCAGAGACGACGGTTGCCGGGACCGAAGACAAGACGTGTCCGCAGTGTGGGGCGGGGCAGGTCGATGAGTCACGGAGGGGATCATCGATGGCGAAGGGCAAGCGTCGCGCCCTGAGCGGCAGTGGGTGGCGTCAGGTGGCGCCGCTCGTTCCGCTGGCGTTGTTCGCGAGCGCATTCACCGTCAGCGCCACGGACGACCCGGCCGTCGCGACAGCGGCGCTGGAGCAGGGGCTGTCCGGGAAGGACCGGGTCGTCGTGCCGAAGGACCCGATCGCGGACCCGGCCAACGTGCCGGTGCCCGGCGTGGTCGGCCACGGCGTCGACCCGGGCGAGCAGCCGACCCAGGTGGTCTCCGGACTGTCCCGCAACGGCATCCCGAACGCGGCGCTGAAGGCCTACTCCCGAGCCCAGCAGGTCCTCGCCGAGGTCGACGCGGCCTGCCAGCTCCCATGGACGCTGGTGGCCGCGATCGGGCGGGTGGAGTCGAACCACGGCCGCTTCGGCGGTAACGCGCTGAACAGCGACGGCGTCGCCGTGCCGGGCATCTACGGTCCGCGGCTCGACGGCTCCAGCACGGCCCGGATCACCGACACCGACGCGGGCAAGTTCGACGGCGACTCCGCCTTCGACCGCGCGGTCGGCCCGATGCAGTTCATCCCCGGCACCTGGCGCTCGATGGGTGTCGACGGCGACGGCGACGGCGTCCGCAACCCGCAGGACATCGACGACGCGGCGATGTCGACCGCCGTCTACCTGTGCTCCGGCAAGACGAACCTGAGCAAGGCGAGCGACCTGAACGAGGCGGTCCTGCGCTACAACCACTCCCAGTCGTACGTCGACCTGGTGGTCAGCATCGCCAAGGCCTACGCGGGCGGCAGCTGGATCGCCGTCGGCAACGGGACCGAGAGCGACGGCCAGGGCGTGGACCGGGCCGGCGACCAGATCGGCGACCCGGACGTCGACGCCCCCGCGGACAACAACCTGCCGCAGGCCGTCGACCTGCCCACCTACCCGGGCCAGGCCAGGCCGACCCCGCAGCCGGTCGAGCAAGGCAACGGCAAGCCGGGCTCCGACCCGACCAAGCGGCCGCCGACGTCGAAGCCGACGACCAACTCGACCGAGCCGGGCACGAACCAGCCGCCCACCTCGAAACCGCCGACCAGCAAGCCGCCGACGACTCCGCCGAAGCCTGGCCTCGCAACCCTGCAGACGGCCGCGGGCCTGATCGTCGGCACCGTCGGCAGCACGGTGACCGAGCTCAGCAAGGCGTCGACCTACTGCCAGGCGGAGCTGAAGAAGGTCACCATCACCCACCCGACCCAGGATCAGCTGCAGAAATGCGTGACCGCCTTCCAGACCGGTGGCACCGCCGCGGTCGACCAGGTGATCCGCAACCTGCTGTCCGCTCTGGGTCTGCTCGGAGTTCTCGGGGGAGGTCTGCTCGGGAACTGAGCACAAGACCGGCGCGCCTGCCCCCACCCCTCCCTTGGCGCGCCGCTGGCGACGCCACGGAGCCTCTCCCCCCGGCTTCGTGGCGTCGCCCTTTCGCTGGTCAAGCGCTTACTTGAGGGATCTTCAGTTTGTCGCCCAAGGCTTCTCGATCGTCTGGGTGACGCTGTTCCCGGCCCGGTCCTTCGCCGTCACCCGCAGCGTCACATCACCCTTGACCGCCGGGATCCTGGCCGTCAGCCGGCCGATTCCCCTGAGCGCCAACGGCTTCCAGGTCTTGCCGCCATCCGACGACAACTCGGCCTTGGTGTGGAACCAGCCGACGCCGCGGGCACCGGGCTGGTATCCGGGCCTCAGCTCCAGCGTGTTCCCGGTGAGCTTGTAGTCCACCTGAACGAGCGGAAGAACCGCGCGCGACTTCGCAGTACCGGAGCTGAAGTGCCACTGGGTGTGCGTCGCGGTCGAGGTTGTCGCCCAGGTGTCGTCGGCGCGCTTCACGTCCAGGGTGAGGTCGTACCACGCCGTCTTCGCGGGCACCGGGAACTGGGCCACCGACCAGTCCTTGCTACCCAGGGTCTGACCGTTGCTGCTGAGCGTCAGCCAGGTCTGATCGCCCCGAGCGTCACTCCAGCCGTAGATGCTGCGATCGCCGTTCACGTACTGCGGGATCGCCACGCGCAGGGCATTCTCGAACCGCGCCGCGGGGAGTCCGTCGGCCTCGCTGCCACCGGCATCCGGGATCGCCGGTCGTGCGATCGAGTTCCACCAGTCGCGGGTTACCTTCTCGTTCGGCCGGTAGCTGCGTCCGAGGCTGTACTCGAAGCCGGACTCGTTCCACTCGCCTGCCGCGGTCTTCTCATCCCAGGTGACTCCGCCGACGTCGCTCGCAAGGTAGTCGGTGCGGACGACCGGTCCGTTGACCGTGCGGGTGGAGGTCAGGCCGGTGGCCAGCCCCGGAAGATGTGCCGTGCGCTGATCGATGTGACCGAACCAGGCGTCGTTGCGGTTGTACTTCGTGGTCACAGCCGCAGGTCGCAACCGAGCGAAGTCGTAGGTCAGCGGGCCCTTCACGACCGACGGGCCGATGGCCAGGTCATACCTGTAGGTGCTGTCCAGCAGACCAGTCAACTGCAGGGTCACCTCGCGCTGCTTCAGGAGCTTGAGCAGGGTGGCTCCCTGGGCCGCGCGGAGCAGGTAGACAGGGGTGCCGATGTCGGCGCCGTCACTCCAGAAGCCCGGCTGCTCGTTGTAGAGGAAGACCACCTTCGCGCCGGCATCCTTGGCCGCCTGGATCTGCCCGAGCGTCTGGTCAGGGTCACGCCAGCGGATCAGCGCGACCTTGCCCTTCGCTGCTTGGAGCTCTGCGGGGGTGCCGTCACCCCCATTGACCAGGGCGAGCTTCTCGTTGCCGACGTAGGTGGTTCGGAAGGACCCTTCGTCCAGTGCCGGGAGACGGAAGCCGGCGGGGCCGGAGACGTCGGCGGTGAACCTCGGCTGGGCAAGATCCCAGCGCTGAACCACCTGGAAGTTGCCGTCGGCCACCGTCCCGAAGTCCTGCACATAGACCTGGTCGGCGATCTCACGGCCGAATCCCCAGCCGGAGACGGCGTCTCGGTCGCCGATCTTGCGGTGCCAGGCGATGCCCACGGACTTGGTGTCAGCGCGCTGCGGGGTCTTGACGGTGACCTTGTTCGCCTTGCGCGCGTCGAAGGTGAAGGTTCGATCCCCGGTGACCCGGCCGTCCGGATCGCCGAGCAGAGAGAGCGAGTCGGTCCACCCGATCTCGTCGCCGCCCATCACGAACGCCATGACGCTGTAGCGCCCAGTCGGCACGTCGAGGGTGCGGCTGCCGTTCTCGTCGAAGATGACCGCGTTCACGTCACCGGTGTCGAGGTTCCACAACTGCACCCCGCTGTAACCGAAAGCCGTCGGTGCCGCCGGCCTCCCGTCGCGGTCGATCGCCTTCACGGTCACCTGGTTCAGCCGGCCGCCCGCCGCGAACCCGAGCCCGGTCCGGTACGCCGTACCGCGGTCGCGAGCGACTAGTTCGCCGGAGTACTTGGCCGGCTGGGTCTTCGCCAGGTCGAGGGTGACCGTGACGGACGCGCTGCCGCCCGGGGCGATGGTGAGTCTGGCCGGGCTGACTCGCAGCGCCGGGTGCACGCCGCCCGGCGACTTCGCGTCGACGCTGAGGTCCAGTGTCACCACGGAGCGGGAGTTGTTGCGATAGGCAACCTTGCGGGCTACCGGCTTGGGTGCGGAGCCGGTCCAGGAGGTGTCACCGAAGAAGAGGTTCGCGGTGTCCGGCAGGACCTTCGGGTCGAGCGCCTTCTGGACGTCGATCCGGCCGAGACCCTGCTGGACGGGTGTCGCGGCCTTGGTCGGAACAGCGGTTGCCGCCAGCGCGGACTTCAGTTGTTCGCCTGTCCATTCCGGGTGCCGCTGCGCGAGGATGGCGGCCGCGCCGGCCACGTGAGGTGTGGCCATCGAGGTGCCGCTCATTGCGGTGTAGTACTCACCGACCTCATGACCCTGCTCGGTGCCGGTCGCCCGGGCGGCGACGATCTCGACGCCGGGCGCGGTCACCTCGGGCTTCAGCGCGCCGTCTCCGAGCCGCGGTCCACGGCTCGAGAACGCCGCGAGCTTGTCATCGCGATCCACCGCGCCGACAGTCAAGGCCGCCTCGGCCGCGCCCGGAGTGCCGACCGTCTCCTCCATCCCGGAGTTGCCGGCGGCAACAACGAAGAGGGCGTCGCTGGTTGCGGAGAGGCGGTCGACCGCTTCACTCATCGGGTCGGTGCCGTCGGACGGCAGGCCGCCGAGGCTCATGCTGATCACCTTGGCGCCCTGCTGGACCGCCCACTCCATGCCCGCGATGGCCTCCGAGTCGAGGCCGCTGCCGCTGTTGTCGAGGACCTTGCCGATCAGCAGTTGTGCACCCGGGGCGACTCCCTTGCGCCGGCCGGCGGACGCAGTACCGAGGCCCGCGACGATCGACGCGGTGTGAGTGCCGTGACCGTGTTCGTCCTGGACCGCCTGGTCGGGGACGAAGCTCGCGGACTCGACGACCTGCTTCTTCAAGTCCGGGTGGTTCTGGTCGTAGCCGGTGTCGAGCACGGCCACCTTGACGCCGCGGCCGTCGTACCCGGCCTGCCAGGCGGCTTGGGCACCGATCTGTTTCGTCGAGTGGTCGAGCGTGGCGTGAGTGCGGCCGTCGAGCCAGATCTTGCCGACGTTGCTCCGGAGGTTGTTGCCTTTGACGCCGTTCCAGAACTCCTTTGCGCGGGACTTCTGCACGGTCACCGCAGTCGTGCCGACGCTGGCCAGGGTGAGGCGTGGGGTGGCGGCGGCCGGAGCTGGTGGAGCACTGCGTGTGGCGGCTGAGGCCGTGAGCAACATCGGGAGGTTCGGAGTACTCGCGTCGTCGTAGCCCTGCGCAACCAGTTGGGTCAGGTTGAAGAGGCGGCGGTCCAGCCGGTCCTCGACCAGCATCGGGTACGCCGCGACGGGAACCAAGGTGAGTTCGTCGTCGAAGTCGCCGAGGTAGTAGTTGCCGCCGTCCACCAACCGGGCTGACCTCTGCCCGGCGGCGGTCACGGTCAGCTCGGCGACATCACCGGTGACGAGCGTGATGCGGTGCGTGCTGGCACCCGGGGTGGCCCGGGCGGGGCTGGTGGTGCTTGTGCCGTTGTCGGCACCACCAGTGGAGGGGTTCGCCGCGAAGGCCGCGGTGACGGTCGACGCCAGTAGGGCGCCGACCGTCACAGCCGAGATCAGCCTGGCGGCGGTGGGTGACGGTCTCACAGGGGCACCTTCCGATGCCCCGACGGGCGCGAGGCCATCGCTGCCGACCCTGGCAGTTGCCTCCGGCCACGGTCCACCGATCCCGCTGGCGGACACCCGCCATGACCGGTTCCAGTCATGACCCGCGAACAGAACCGTTGCCCCGACCCGGATCAGCCGGGTCAGGGCAACACGTTCTCACCGAGGGTCAGGCGAAGCGCTTGGCCACCTGCTCGACGCGAGTGACCAGGTCGAGGTCGTAGGCGACGCCGGGGACGTAGAAGATGACGTAGTCGGCGCCGGCCTCGAGGGCGGCCTCCACCTTGTCCGCGATCTCGTCCTCGGTGCCGATCAGGTTGTCGTTGCTGAACTTCTCCCAGTTCATCGGCCCGAGCGCCTTCGCGGTCGCCTTCTTCGGGTCGTCACCCTTGTCGATCGGGAATGCGTTGATCCCGGTCGACTTGATGATCTCGTCGTAGTCGCGCCCGATCGTCTCGCAGTGGCCCTTGAGGATGGCCGCCTTCTCCTTGATCACCTCGGGGTTGCCGCCGCCGATGTTCGCCGCGTCGCCATACTTGGCGACCAGCTTCAGCGTGACGTTCGGGCCGCCGCCGCCGATCCACAGGCTCGGGTGCGGCTTGCGGACACCCTTCGGCTCGTTGATCGGCTTGTCGATCGAGTAGTACTTGCCCTTGAAGACCGGCTCGTCCTCGGTCCACATCTTGTAGATGATCTCGGTGGCCTCGCGGAACGCGCCCATCCGGTCCTTCAGCTCCGGCCACTCGTAGCCGTAGGCCTTCCACTCGTGCTCGTACCACCCCGCGCCGATCCCGGCGTACAGGCGGCCGTGGCTGGCCACGTCGACGGTGGAGGCGATCTTGGCGTACAGCGCGGGGTTGCGGTAGCCGTTGCAGCCGACCATCTGGCCGATGTTCACCCGCTTGGTGTCCCGCGCCAGCGCCGCGGTGGTGGTCCAGCACTCGAACGTGCTCTCCGTGCTCGGCTCCGGCACGGTGTGGAAGTGGTCGAACAACCAGATCGAGTCCCAGGACCCCTCGTCGGCCTTCTTGGCGACGTCCGTCATCGCCTCCCACTGCTCGACGGGGTCACTGAACCCGGCGAGATCCATCTTCCAGCCCTGCGGCACGAACAAACCGAAGCGTGTAGTCATACCCCCCATCCAACCGGCCACCCCCTGAACCGGTCCAGCACCCCGTCCACTGAATCCCTTCTCAATTCCCCCACTCCACCTTCTTAATCCCCCACCCACGCCGTACCACGCCGGCACCTTCGAGGTGAGTGATCACTCATTCGTGGATCCCGTACGGCGAAAACCGATTGCCGACAACCGGAATCCACGAATGAGCGAGCACTCACGTCGAATCAGCGGGCGGAAAGGACGCCGGCGCCGAAGGCGGCTCCGGGGCGGTCGACGGATCGGGCGGCGAGGATCGCGTTCAGAGTCACCGGGTGGATGCGGCCGCCGAACTCCTGCCTGGTGAGGGCGGCCACCCCGGCGGCGGTGGGCGCCGAGGCCGAAGTACCGAAGAAGCGGCACTGACCCTGTACCGCGGTCGGGCAGGTGCCGGATCCGAACGGACCGACGCCACTGATCGAGACCCCGTCAGCCGCGACCCAGTACGGCGCTGGGAAGCTCCGCGACAGCGGGCCCGAGACGCCGCGGCACGGACCGGGCTTGCCACCCGGGCAGCGGGTGGTCGTGACGATCTGGGTCGGCCCGGCCGCGCTGAACGGCTCGAGCGCGATCGTCGCCGGGTCGACGGACAGGCTGGCGTTGACGGCGCCGGCACTGGTTGCGAAGCCCAGGTAGTTCGAGTCCGGGTTCATCGATCCGTCGCGTTCCGGCGGGTCGATCGTCTGTACTCCGGCCGACAGCGCGCGCCAGCGCAGGTCGAGGATCGGCGCCTTCCGCGCCGACGAGGTGCCCTGGACGTCGACGACGAGCTTGGCGGGTTGCGCCACCCCGGTGGTGTTCTGGTAGATGAACTGCTCGATGGTGTCGCCCACGCCGTCCGCCTGGACAGCGGTGCTGGACGCGAGGCACCGGGTCCCGGTGGCGTCCACCAGGTACAGGTTGAGGTCGGTGAATCCACCCTGGCCCGCGGTCGGGAACACCGCTCGCGGCTCGCTCCACTGCAGCGTCGGCATGACGGTGGCGCCCGGCAGCAGGTTGAGGTCGTACGTCGTGTCCGCGCCGCGCAGCTTCACCACGTTGTCCGGCGCGTTCGGGCAGCCGGTGAAGGGTCCGACGGCACCGTCCGGCCCACTGCCGGTCCCGGTCGCGGTGACCCGTGGCGCGTGCCGGTTGCCGAGGTTCCCGGCCGACGAGCTGACCCAGATGCCGTGCTTGGCGAGACCCTCGGCCGTGGCGGCGCCGATGCCCTGCTGGAACACGGGGTCGTCGTCCAGCGCGATGTCCTCGGCGATCATCGTGACGCCCGCGGCGGCCAGCTCGTGGAACGCCTCGACGTACTCCGCCGTGGTGTCGCGGGTGCTGGCGTAGGCGAGCTTCGCCTGCGGGGCCATGTCGTGGATGATCTCGAGCATCGCGGTGCCCTCGTCGTCGACGTACTCCGCCTGGCGCAGTACCTGGACGTTGGCGGGTAGCTCGCCCTGGGCAACGGACTCGGCGAGGTGGTCGACGTCGCCGGAGATCGCGCCGATCTTCTGACCACGTCCGGTCAGACCGCGAGCCTGAGCTACATCAGCCTTGTGCAGCTGGACTCCCTCGGCGGTGATGGGACCTACGTCCACAGCCGGCCGCAGCGACGGTCGAAGGGCGGTCACCCAGCCGAGTGCCGCGACCGCGTCGAGCTTGTCGTACGGGACCGTGGTCGACACCAGACCGGTCGCCGGCAGTTCGGCACCGGGCACCGGCTTGAAGTCGGCGGTGTTCTTCAGCACCGACACCCCGAGCGAGGTGAGGGTGGCCTCCTGCTGCGCGGTCACGGGAGCGGCGGCGTACAGCTGGACGCCGATACGGCCGCTGCTGTCGATGCCGAGCGAACGAGCCTTCGGGTCGGCCTGGCTGGTCTTCGCCTTGGCGGCCGCGGCGGCCAGGTTTGCGCTGTCACGCAGCAGGGTGGGGATCTTGGACGGGGCAGACGATGCGGCGGCCACGGTGGGCCTGGCCGACGCGGTCGGGACCGCGGTGGCGACCAGCACTGGGACTATCAAAACGACACTGGTGAGCAGGTAGGGCAGCTTTCTCACAGTTCCTCCAAGCCTTGCGCATTCCGGAGGACCAACACCGACGGGCATCGGCCGACGGGGGACGGCTCTGTGGGCGTCGGCATTCCCCCCACAACCCCCATCGCTGCACACCCCACCACCGTTACCCGCCCCGCTCCGAACCAGCCGCGCCGGGAGGGCGTCGTACCCGCTGTCACCGGAGAGGGGAACGACCATCCAGCCGACCAAGTTCGACCAGCTGTTCGACGCCGCAGTGCCGCTGATCTCTGCCGGCCGCCACCAGCGCGACTCGCCGCCCGTGGAGGGCGGCCGCTGGCCGGTCAGCGTCGTACTGCGACCGCCCGCCGACGCCGACCTCATCCACCGCCTCGACGAGATCACCGCAGAAGCAGCCGCCCTGGCAGGCCCGGATCACTGGCAGACCGGTCAGGCGGGGTCGGCCCATCTCACGGTCCGGGCGCTGGAGACCTACCGGTCGGAGGTCGAGCGCACGGAGCCGGTGATCCAGCGCTACCAATCAGCCATGCACCGGGCCGCCGCTCAGACCGGGCCGACCCAGATCGAGGTCACCGGGCTCACCCTGACCGCCGGCACGGTGATGGCGTGTGCGGTCGCGCTGGACCCGCAGGCCGATCTGTTCCTGGACCGGTTGACCTTCGAGCTCGGCCCGGACGCCTGGTTCGAACAACCCCACGGCCGCCGCGACATCTGGTACCTGAACCTCCTCCACTTCACCACCGACGTCCCAGACCCTCAGCCCCTCATCGACTGGGTGGACAAGCACCGCAACACCCCGCTCGGCCAGGTCACCATCGACACCGCGGACCTGGTCCGCTTCCACCACTGCCCCACGCCACCCCGCCCGCTCATGCGCCCCGAGGTCCTCCACCAAGCCGTACTGCGGGGATAGCCCAGGCGGGATCAGACCCGATAGCCGAGGTCTTCCTCTTCGATGTCCCGGTTGATCCACAGGAGGTACTCCGGGGTCAGCTCGCAGCGGTATTCCTCGTGCTCACCACGCAGGCCCTGAACGGTCTGGGCGAGCAGGTCGTCGATGCTGTCGTAGTACACCCACGGAGGGCTGTCGTCGGAGCAGTCGAGCACACCGTCGGTTCCGTCCACCCGGACGGCCAGCAGGCATCCCGAGTAGTCGACGGCAAACGGGATGGCGGTGGACTCCGGGAACAGCACTCAAGGCATCCCTGATCGCGCTCCAGTGGCCCGCGATACTCATCCATCCTCCGAGGCTTGTCCCGGCCAGATGCCTATCACGCCGCGGGGGCATCCGCGTTCGCCGGACAGGTCGAACACCGGTGCGGTTGCGATGGCGGCCTACGGGTACGTTTCGCTTTCGTGATCCGCCGTGTGGTTGTTCTGGTTGTGGTTGGTGTTCTGGTTTCTGGATGTGGGTATGCGGCTGGGGCTGATCCCGCGGGGGCGACTCCGCGGCCTCGGGCCAGCCCGACGGTCGGCGGGCCGGCTGCCGGCACGGGCAAGTTGATCGTCGCCGAGCTTCGCCAGGTTCGTGTCGTTGGGACCAGGCCTGAGGTGGCGGGGTACAAGCGGGAGAAGTTCGGGCAGACGTGGACTGATGATCACGGCGGGCGTGGTGGGCACAACGGCTGCGATACGCGCAACGATGTGCTCGCCGCGCAGTTGACCGGGGTGCAGTACCGCGAGCGCTCCAAGTGCGTGGTCATCGCCGGCACGCTTGCTGCCGACCCCTACACCGGGAAGCGGATCGAGTTCCGGAAGGCCAAGGCGACCGAGGTCCAGATCGACCACATGTACCCGCTGGCCCGTGCGTGGGACATGGGTGCCTCGCTGTGGACGCAGCAACGCCGTACCGACTTCGCCAACGACCAGGCCGCCAACTTGCTCGCGGTCAACGGATCAGCGAACGCCTCCAAGAGCGACGAAGGCCCCGGCGAATGGCTGCCCCTCAACCGCGCCTACCGGTGCACCTACGTCCTCCGCTACCTCCAGGTGGCGCACAAGTACGCGCTCCCCATCACCACAGCCGACCGCGACGCGGCCCGGACGATCACCCGAACCTGCCCGTAGCCTCCAAGCCTGCGGAGTGAGAGCGCTCTAGTTCCGGAACCGGCGGGGTATTGATTTGCGGGCAGGGAGGGCTGAGAGTCGGGGCCGACGCGTGCGTGAGGCTCGCGCAGCATCCCCTCGAGGAGTCGCCCATGCCCAGGTGGCCTGCCATCCCCCGACCGAACCGTCGCAGACCAGACCGTCGTACTGCGTTGCTCACCACCGCCGCGCTGCTGACCGGGTTGCTGCCTCTCGGGGTCGCCTCGCAGGCGGCGGCGGACGACCCGGTGCCGACCGTGCTGGCGGCGCTCGAGGGGGCGGAGCCGTTCGCCTCGCCGCCGAACGCCGGCATCTTCGGCTGGGGCAGTGACGCGGACGACCCGCCGACGATGGAACTGCAGGCGCGGGCCGACGCACCCGTCGGCGGGAAGGTGCTGCACGGCACCTACAACATCAGCGGGTACGGCGGGTTCAGCCACGACGTGACGTTCGACCAGAACCCCGGCGACTGGTCGGCGTACAAGGGCATCCGGTTCTGGTGGTACGGCCAGAACACCGCGCCGCTACCGCCGGGTTCGGGCAAGCGGATCTTCTTCGAGATCAAGGACGGCGGCGCGAACGCCGAGGCGTCCGAGCTCTGGAACACCAGTTTCACCGACGACTGGCAGGGCTGGCACCAGGTCGAGATCCCGTTCAGCGAGCTCGTCTACCGCGGTGACTACCAGCCGGTCGGCGGCATCGACCAGGTGCTGAACCTGACCCAGATGTGGGGCTACGCGTTCACCATGCCGGTCGGGACTCCTGGTGAGTTCGCGATCGACCAGGTCGAGGTGTTCGGCAAGGCCGACCCTGCGCTCAAGGCGAGCGTGGTCACCGACGCCGGCGTCTACCCGGTCAAGGAGGGCGGCACCGCGCAGGTCAAGCTCACCGTCGCCACCACCGGCAGTACTCCGCTCGAGGAGCCCGTCACGGTCGAGTACCGCACGGGAACGGGTACAGCCGGGGCCACGGACTACCTCCCGGTCTCCGGAGCCTTCACCTTTCCGGCCGGTTCTGCGTCCGGCACGTCCCAGCTCGTCAAGGTGGTCACCAAGATCGACAAGTCCGCGGAGGTCGCCGAGACGATCCCGCTGGAGCTCACTGTTATCGGCGCGAAGCCACCGGCAGCCATACCGCAGGTGGTCATCAACGCGCACGACCTGCCGTACCTGAACAGCAGACTCCCGGTGAAGACCAGGGTCAAGGATCTGCTCGGCCGGATGACGCTGGCGGAGAAGGTCGGCCAGATGACCCAGGCAGAGCGAAACGCGCTGCGCTCGAAGGCCGACATCGCGACGTACGCGCTCGGGTCGTTGCTTTCCGGCGGTGGCTCGGTGCCGACGCCGAACACGCCGGTCTCCTGGGCGGCGATGATCGACGGCTTCCAGCTGAACGCCCAGGCGACCCGGCTGCAGGTGCCGCTGATCTATGGCGTCGACGCGGTGCACGGGCACAACAACGTGATCGGCGCGACGCTCCTGCCGCACAACATCGGCATGGGCGCGACCCGCGACCCGGAGTTGTCCCGCCGGGCGGGCGAGCTGACCGCGACCGAGGTCCGCGCCACCGGCATCCCGTGGGACTTCGCGCCCTGCGTCTGCGTGGTGCGCGACGACCGCTGGGGCCGGGCGTACGAAGGCTTCAGCGAGGACCCGGCGCTGGTGAAGGCGATGGCCACCGTGATCACCGGCATGCAGGGGAAGGCCGACGGCAGCCAACTGGACCAGAACAACCACGTGCTGGCGACCGCGAAGCACTTCGTCGGCGACGGCGGTACGACGTACGGGTCGTCGACGACGGGCGCCTACAAGATCGACCAGGGCGTGACCGAGGTGACCCCGCAGCAGCTCGAGGCGATCCACCTCGACCCGTTCAAGACCTCGGTCGACCTGGGCGTCGGCACGGTGATGCCGTCGTACTCGAGCGTCGACATCATCGGTGACGACAAGGGTCCGGTGAAGATGCACGGAGATGCCGAGCTGATCAACGGCGTGCTGAAGCAGCGGATGGGCTTCGACGGGTTCGTGATCAGCGACTGGCAGGCGATCGACCAGCTGCCGGGCGACTACCCGAGCGACATCCGGACGTCGATCAACGCCGGGCTCGACATGATCATGGTGCCGACCAACTACCAGGCCTTCACCCAGGGGCTGACCGACGAGGTCACCGCCGGCCGGGTGACGCAGACCCGGGTGGACGACGCGGTCGGCCGGATCCTGACCCAGAAGTTCAAGCTCGGCCTGTTCGAGCACCCGTACGCCGACACGAGCAAGCTGAGCTCGATCGGTTCGGCGGCGCACCGGGCGGTCGCCCGGGAGGCGGCGGCCAAGTCGCAGGTGCTGCTGAAGAACCAGGACAACGTGTTGCCGCTGGCATCGACCGCGAAGGTCTACGTGGCCGGCAGCAACGCGAACGACCTGGGCAACCAGATGGGCGGCTGGAGCATCACCTGGCAAGGCGCCTCCGGCAACACCACGACCGGCACCACCATCCTCGACGGGATCAAGCAGGTGGTGCCGACGGCAACGTTCAGCCAGGACGCCTCGGCGCCGCTGGAGGGACACGACGTCGGTGTCGTAGTCGTCGGCGAGCGGCCTTACGCCGAAGGCATCGGTGACGTCGGCAACGGTCACGACCTGGCGCTGAGCGACGCCGACAAGGCAGCCGTGACGAAGGTCTGCGCAGCGATGAAGTGCGTTGTCCTGGTGGTCGCCGGACGTCCGCAGGTGATCGCCGACCAGCTCGGCGAGATCGATGCCCTGGTGGCTTCCTGGCTGCCCGGCACCGAAGGCGCCGGCATCGCGGATGTGCTGTTCGGCAAGCGCCCGTTCAGCGGTCGGTTGCCCGTTACCTGGGCGAAGTCCGAGGCGCAGCAGCCGATCAACGTCGGCGACGCGTCCTACGACCCGCAGTACCCGTATGGCTGGGGTCTGACCACTCAGGCGGCGGCTCGGCAGGAGCTGACCGACGCCAAGAAGGAACTGCTGCGCAAGGGCTTCCTGTCCCCGGACGTGCTGGCCGCGGTCATCTCCATCGACCTCGCTCTGCACGTGAAGGACTGGTCGAGGCCGCAGGCAACCACCGCGCTGGCAGCTCTCGGTCAGGCCGGCAAGTACCTGCAGCGGGCCAGGGTGGACTCGTTCGCCGATGACGACGCGGTGGTCTCAGCGGCCCGCTGGATCGCCCAGGACCAGATCGGCCAGAACCTGGACGAGGCCACCTCGAAGCTCACCTCCGACGCCGAGCACCTGGCGCTCAGCGGTGACCTGAACGGCGCGATCACCAAGCTGACCGCGGCGTACAAACTGAGGTAACAGCAAGGCGGGGCGGTGGGTCGCCAAGTTGCGACCCGCCGCCCCGCGGCGTTCGAGCAGTCCTAGACCGAGACCAACTCCGGCTCCCGGAGCTCAGGTGCGGCCGGCTCCTTGGAGAGCTTGTTCGGCCACCAGGCCTTGCGACCCAGCAGGACCATGATCGACGGCAGCATCACGATCCGGACGAGCGTCGCGTCGATCAGTACGGCGACCGCCAGGCCGACGCCCATCTGCTTCATCTCGATCATCCCCAGCGTGGCGAAGACGGCGAAGACCGACACCATCACGGCCGCCGCGCTCGTCACCACCCCGGCCGACTCGGTGATGCCCTTGCGGACCGCCTCCTGCGGGGACAACCCCTCCTGCACGCCCTCGCGGATCCGGCCCAGCACGAACACGTGGTAGTCCATCGACAACCCGACCAGGATCACGAACAGGAAGACCGGGATCCACGACACCACGAACCCGGGTGAGGTGAAGTCCAGCAACCCTTCGGCCCAGGTGTGCTGGAAGACCAGCGACAGGACGCCGAAGCAGGCAGCCACCGAAGCCAGGTTCAGCAGGGTCGTCACCAGCGCGATCGCCACGCTGCGGAAGGTGAACACCATCATCACCAGCGTCAGGGTCAGCACGAACGCGATCACGTACGGCAGTTGGTTGCGCTGGTGCTCCCCGTAGTCGACCGACGAGGCCGTCTCGCCGCCGACCGCCCACGTCGTACCGTTCAATGCCGCCGGAACCAGATCGTTCCGCAACCGCTCCAGCGCCACCCGCGCATCCTCGCTGGTGTCGGGCCGCACCGAGACCAGCGTCAGTACCGCGGTCTCGCCGCTCTTGCGGATCTCCTGGCCGGGCGTCACCACGAACTCGCCACTGTCCACCGCGGACTGCTGCACCTTCGCCAGCCCGGCAGCCGCATCCTTGCCCTTGGCAACCACGTCATACGCCATTCCCTCGGACGGGAAGTTCTGCTGCAGCGCCGTCATCGTCTTGACCTCGGGGATGGTCTGCGGCAGCGTGCTCAGACCACCCGGCTCCGTCTTCATCCCGAGCGCCGGTACTGCGAGCGCAACCACCGCGATGGCCGAGAGCAACAGCGCGACCTTGGGGAAGCGCAGTACCGGGGCAAGGATCCTGCGGCTGATGCCACCCGGACCGATCCGCCGGTTCAGCCGCCAGAGCAGCGGGACGCGCGGACGGTCCACCCGGTGACCCAGCTTCGCCAGCAGCGCCGGCAGCACGGTCAGCGAGCCGAGCACCGCGACTGCCACGACGACGATCGTTGCCGTCGCCATCGAGGAGAACACCGGGTCCTGGGCGACGTACAGGCCTGCCATCGAGACGATCACCGCGAGGCCGGAGACAACCACCGAGTGCCCCGAAGTCGCCGCCGCGATCTCGACGGCGTCCACCGTGCCGTGACCACGCCTGCGTTCCTCGCGCTCACGCTTCAGGTAGAAGAGCGAGTAGTCGACGCCGACCGCCATACCGATCAGGAGTACGACGTTCGCGACCGAGCCGCCATCGGGAAACAGGTAGGACAGCGGCGCGTAGAAGCCGAGCGCCGCGCCGACCGCCGAGAACGCCAGCAGGACAGGGATTCCAGCTGCGATCAAGGCGCCGAAGGCAAGCAACATCAATGCGAAAGTGATCGGCAGGCTGAGCTTCTCGGCCCGGGCCAGGTCGGACCCGACCTGCTTCCAGATGCCGGCGTCCAGCGACGCGCTACCGGTCTGCTCGATCTGCAGCGACGAGTTGGCCTTCTGCACTTCGGCAGTCGCGGAGACCAGCTTGTCGACGTTGTCGGCGGCATCGTCCACGGACCCCTTCAGCTGGATCGGCAGCAACGCGGCCTTGCCGTTCTCGGCCCAGACCGGCTGCCCGACTCCGTCCACGGCGTCGATCGCGGTGATCTTCTGGCGAAGCTGGTTCAGCGCCGTGGTGGCCGCGGCCTTGTCCAGCGGGCCGTCCTTGTCGGTGAGGAGGACGGTCTCGCTCGGCTTGTCCTCGAGGTTCGCCTGCCGGACCAGTTCCGACGCGACGCCGGACTGCCCGATCCAGGTGTCGTCCGCCTTGGTCTGCTGTTTCGGAATCACGGCCGACATCCCGACCGCGACGACGACGAGCAACAGCCAGAGGCCGATCGCCCGCCATGGGTGGGTAGCACTCCAGCGCGCGACGCGCACCGTCACCGATCCCCTGCTCATCCTGGTTCTACCTCTCGCCGGCCCCGCCCGGGCACCATGCCCGCTCGTGTATGAGCCTGGCGTGAACGGCGATGGATCTCAGGAGTGCAAAGCCCCGTCGCATGGGGGTGCTAGGTCTACCCCTTCTCGGTATCGGACCGGCCGGGCGCGGGTACGGCGTACCGGAGTACGGGTCAGCTGGCGGCGGCTGGGCGGGAGCGGAGGCGGCGGAGCATGCGGGCGTCTTCGAAGCCGACGGCGCGGGCTGCTGCTTCGACGGTGGCTCCGTGGCCGATCAGGTGTTCGGCGCGTTCCAGCCGGAGGAGTTGCTGGTAGCGCAGCGGGGTGAGACCCGTCGCGGTGGTGAAGATCCGGGTCAGGGTGCGCTCGCTCACCCCGGCTCCCCTGGCCAGGTCGGACAACCTCAACTGCTCGGCGTACCGGCTGTCGATCACGTCCTGGACCCGGTGTGCGAGATCGCTCAGGTGCCCGCGGTGGCGCAGCATCGCGCTGTCCTGCAGCTCGTCGCCGTTGCGCCGCGCGTAGACGACCATCTCGCGCGCCACCCGGGCGGCGGCCTCGGCACCCCGGGCGACCGCGATCAGGTGCAGCGCGAGGTCGATCCCGCTGGCGATCCCGGCGGAGGTGATCACCCGATCGTCCACGACGTACAGGACGTCGCGGACGATGTCGCCCTTCGGGTACCGCGCGGCGAGCTCGTCGGTCAGGTCGTGGTGAGTGGTGTACTTCCGGCCGTCCAGCAGACCGGACGCCCCGAGCGCGTCGGCCCCGGAGCACACGCTCGCGACCGAACCACCCGCCGCGTGATGAGCACGCAGACGCTGCTTCGTCATCGCGGCGATCGGGGTGTTCGGCGACAACCGCGGCGACCGCCATCCCGGTACGACGACCAGGTCGGCCGGGCCGAGCGCCGGCCACTCCAGACTCGCCCGGATCGGAACACCCTGCGCGGTGGTGATCTCCTCGGCCTCGGCCACGTAGTACAGGTCGTACCCGTAGCCGAGGTCGTTCGCGGTGGAGAAGGCCTGGGCCGGACCGGCCAGGTCCAGTAGGTGCAGTTTGGGCACCAGGAAGAACACGACCTTGGTGGGCATGATCCGGTCAGACATGATCCGATCAGGATGGCACGGGCAGCGCGGCCACCTCGTCCAGTGTCCGGATGGTGGCGAACCGGCCGGCCAGCGCGTACTCGGTGCGCTCCACGATCACCTCGGGACTCAGCGTCCGCGGATCGGCCAGGACCTCCTCGAGCGAGGCATCGGCGGGCATCGTCCAGTGCGGCAGCGGCGTGGTCGCGGTGGCCTCGGTGACGAACACGACCTCGTAGCCCAGGTCCGAGGCCACCCGGGTGGTCGTCTCGCAGCACTGCTCGGTCCGGATGCCGCTGATCACGACCTCCCGAATGCCGTGCTGGGTGAGCAACTGCTGCAGATTCGTCGTGGTGAAGGCGTTGTGGGAGGTCTTCGTGATCACCGGTTCACCGGCGATCGGCTCAAGCCCGTCGATCAGCCGGACGTGGCCCTTGGCGGGGTCGAAGACACCACCGGTACCGGGTTCGGTGTGCAGCACCCAGACGACCAGATCGCCCTTGGCTCTGGCGGCGTCGACGAGGAGGTTCACCCGGTCGGCAATGTCGGGGTGGTTCACCGCACTCCAGTTCGGGCGGGCGCGGAAGGATTCCTGGACGTCGATCACGATCAGTGCTGTCTGGGTCATGCGTCTCATCGTGAGGCGTCGGCCCGGTCTGGGAGAAGGCCGCATCGCGCCTGGGACCGGACGGATCTGGTCAGCACTGCGTGAGCCGTCGCCCAGAGGGTTGAGTCATCGGACGAATTCGCACCGTTACCAACGATTCCGGATAGGGTCGCGGCCATGGGTTCACAGCGCGGTCATGGCCGGCTCGAGATCCGCAAGGATCCGTTCGGCACCACCCCCGAAGGCGAGCGAGTGGACATCTACACGTTCACCAACGGCCGGGTCACCGTCTCGATGCTGACCTGGGGCGCCACCATCCAGCGGGTCGAGACGCCCGACCGGCGCGGCCACACCGAGAACATCTGCCTCGGCTTCGACAACCTGCCCGACTACGCGGCCCTCAGCCCGTACTTCGGGGCCACCGTCGGCCGCTACGGCAACCGGATCGCGAAGGGCCGGTTCACCCTCGACGGCCAGACTTACCAGATCCCGATCAACAACGGCGAGAATGCCCTGCACGGCGGCACGATCGGCTTCGACAAGAAGGTCTGGAAGGCGAAGGTGGTGAAGTCCTCCGATGCGGTCGGGGTGGCCTTCACCTACGTCAGCCCCGACGGCGAGATGGGCTTCCCGGGCGAACTGACCAGCACCGTCACGTACACGCTCGACAAGGAAGACAACCTGCGGATCGACTACCTGGCTAGCGTGGCCGGCAAGGCGACCGTGCTCAACCTGACGAACCACGCCTACTTCAACCTCGCGGGCGAGGGCAGCGGCTCGATCGACGGGCACATCCTGCAACTGAACGCCCCGTCGTACACGCCGGTCGACGCGGGCCTGATCCCGACCGGCGAGATCGCCCCGGTCGCGGGGACGCCGTTCGACTTCAACAAGCCGACCGCGATCGGCAAACGGATCCGGGACGACCACCCCCAACTGGTGATCGGGCGTGGGTACGACCACAACTTCGTCCTCGGCCAGCCCGACCACGACGGCATGCGCTTCGCCGCCCGCTTCTGGGAACCGGAGGGAGGCCGCACGGTCACGGTCCACACAACTCAGCCGGGCGCCCAGTTCTACAGCGGCAACTTCCTCGACGGCACCTTCCAGGGCATCGGCAACAAGTCCTACCGCCAGGGCGACGCCTTCGCCTTCGAGACCCAGCACTTCCCCGACTCCCCCAACCAGCCGAACTTCCCCTCCACAGTCCTCCGCCCCGGCCAGACCTTCACCTCCACCACCACCTACACCTTCGACACCAAGTAGCACCCCCCGGGTCGAGGGTCGGCGGAGGTCGGGCATTGCCTCGGCCGGGTGATGGGAGCAGGCTGACCGGTGGAGGATGGGGTGGGTCTGTGGCCTCGGCATCGACGCTCGAACCGGCTGGGCGGCTGCCGCATGGCCCGGGGCCGTTGGCTCTGTGGGCGACCGTCGTCGGGGGACTCGCCACGCTGGTTGTCTCGATCGTCCTCGCGATGGCCGGTGACGAACTGGTCCGGCCCGGGCTGCAGGCGTTCCTGTTCAACTGGATCACCGTCCCGTACCTGATCAGCGGAGCCATCGCCTGGTGGCGCCGGCCCGCCAGTAGGCTCGGTCCGCTGATGATCGCGACGGCGTTCGTGATGGCGCTGACCGCCCTGCAGTGGTCGGCGGTGCCCATCCTGCTGTCCCTCGGTCACCTGCTCGACATGCTGCCGTCGGCGATGTTCCTGCACGTCTTCCTGGCCTATCCCAGCGGACGGCTGGAGGGCCGGCCGCGACAGGTGGTCGTGCTTGCCGGGTACGCCGTCGCCGGGATCCTGCAGCTCGCGAAGGTCATGCTCGGGATCAATCCGGACAGCCTGTTCGCGGTCACGGAGAACCCGGCTGCGGCCGCTCGGATCGAGCAGTTCCAGCTGATCGCGATGAGCGCGCTGCTGCTGATCGGCGCCGCCCTGCTGCTCCGGCGGCCGATCGCGAGCCAGACGCGCCGACGCCCGGCCGCGCTGCTGGTGGACACCTTCGGCCTGGCGCTGATCATGCTCGCCATCCTCTTCATCGCCGGTCTTCGTGGCTGGGCACACGTCGAGACCGTCCGGCACATCACCTTCGCGGCACTCGGGCTCGCGCCGGTCGCGTTCCTGCTGGGCCTGCTGGACGCGCGGCTGGCCCGGACCGATGTCGGCGGGCTGCTACTCGAGCTGCGTGCGGAGCCGACCAAAGATCTGCGCGAACCACTGGCCCGGGCTCTGCACGATCCCTCGTTGCGCCTCGCCTACTGGCTGCCGCAGTACGGGAGTTGGGCCGATGCCGAAGGGCATGCCGTCACCCTGGCCGGTCCCGGGGACGGAAGGGCGACGCGGGTGATCCACCGCGACGGCGAGCCGGTCGTCGCGCTCGAGTTCGACCGGTCGCTCGAGGACGAGCGGGAACTGCTGGATGCCGTGGCCGCGGCGGCCGGCATCGCCCTCGAGAACAGCCGGCTGCAGGCCGAGCTCCGAGCCCGGCTGCGCGAGCTGCAAGGGTCACGAGCACGCGTTCTCGACGCCGGTCAGAAGGAGCGGCAGCGACTCGAGCGCAACCTGCACGACGGTGCCCAGCAGCGCCTGGTCGCGCTGGCGCTCGAGCTCGGGCTGATCGCCGGCGGCTCCGCGACCGAGACCGAGACGGAGACCAGGGCACGGCTGCTGCGAGCGAAACAGGAGATCAGCGTCTCGCTGGACGAACTCCGCGACGTGGCACGCGGCATCCATCCCGCCGTGCTGACCGGTCACGGGCTGGCCGTCGCGCTGGAGTCCCTGGCCGCGCAGGGCGCAGTACCGGTCGCACTGGACGTCGAAGTCGGTGGTCGGCTGCCCGAGCGGGTCGAGGTCGCCGCGTACTACGTGGTCAGCGAGAGCCTGACCAACATCGGCAAACACGCGCACGCGAAGAACGCATCCGTCCGGGTCACCCGGTCAGCCGGAAAGGTAGTCGTCGAAGTGACCGACGATGGTCTCGGCGGTGCGGACACCGAGCGCGGGACCGGCCTGCGCGGGCTCGCCGACCGGGTCGAGGCGGTCGGCGGCCGGTTGCGGGTCTGGAGTCCTGCCGGTGGCGGGACCCGGCTGGAAGCGGAGATCCCATGCGAGTAGCGATCGCCGAGGACAGCGTCCTGCTGCGCGAGGGAGTGACCCGGATCCTGACCGAGGCAGGGCTCGAGGTGGTCGCGGCGTACGACAACGCCGACGACCTGCTCAGGTACGTGCGCAGCTTCCCGCCGGAGGTCGCGATCCTCGACATCCGGTTGCCGCCCACGCACAACGACGAGGGCATGCGCGCCGCTCTGCAGATCCGGGAACGCCACCCGGAGGTCGGCGTCCTGGTGCTGTCGCAGTACCTCGAGCTCGGGCTGGCCATGCAACTCCTGTCGGAGTCCGCCGAGGGTGTCGGCTACCTGCTGAAGGACCGGATCAGCGACGTCGACGACTTCACCGGCGCGGTCCGGCGGGTGGCCGGCGGCGGTTCGGCCATCGATCCGAAGATCGTCTCCACTCTGCTGCAGCGGCGGCGCGGCGACGATCCGCTCGCTCTGCTCACCCCGCGCGAGCGCGAGGCGCTGGAGCTGATGGCTACCGGCGCCTCCAACCAGGGCATCGCCGACGCGCTGGTGATCACCCTGCGGGCCGCGGAGAAGTACGTGTCCGGCATCTTCACCAAGCTCGGTATCCCGTCCACTCGCAGCGAGTCCCGCCGGGTGCTGGCCGTCCTGCTCTACCTGCGCGCCTGACGACGGACACCAGAAACCCGTACCCCACCTCCACCGGCTGACCGGGCTGCCGAACGCGCCCGCCGGGGCGAGTCTCGACGGAGACGCTGCCAGTGGAGGAACGATGCTCAAGACCCGAATCATCCAGAACGAGCCCACCGGGGCCGGCCGATCGCCGTCGATCATCGAGGTCGACGGACTGAGCAAGGACTACGGCTCGGTGCGGGCGGTGGACCGGCTCAGCTTCTCGGTCAGCGCCGGGACGATCACCGGTTTCCTCGGTGCCAACGGCTCCGGCAAGACGACGACGCTGCGGGCTCTGCTCGGACTCGTCGCACCGACCGAGGGCAACTGCCGCATCGACGGCCGCCGGTACCGCGACCTCCGCCGGCCGCTGAGCACCGTCGGGTCGATGCTCGAGGCAACGACTCATCCGGCCCGGACCGCGCGGAACCACCTGGCGATGCTCGCGGCCGAGGCCGGCGCATCGCGCTCACGGGTCGGTTCGCTGCTGGAACTGGTCGAACTCGACGCCGCAGCCGACCGCCGGGTCGGCGGCTTCTCCCTCGGAATGCGCCAGCGGCTAGGTCTGGCCGGCGCCCTGATGGGCGATCCCGCGGTTCTGGTCCTGGACGAGCCCGCGAACGGTCTCGACCCCGAAGGCATCCGCTGGCTGCGCGAGTTCCTGCGCGGTCTGGCCGCGGAGGGCCGCACGATCCTGCTCTCGAGTCACGTGCTGGCAGAGGTCGCGCAGACCGTGGACGACGTCGTGGTCATCAAGGCCGGTCGGCTCGTCACCCAAGCTCCGCTCGACACGCTCCTCGCGGCGCACGCGTCGCACCAGGTGCGCGTCCGTACTGCGCAGCCGGACGTGCTGGTCACCGCCCTGGCCGCCGCCGGGTTCACCGGAATCGCCGGACCGGACGGCGCGGTCGTCGTCACCGGTTGCCCGCCCGAACAGATCGGCCGGCTGGCGCTCGAGCACGGCCTCGTGCTCTCCGAGATCACCGACGAGACCCCGAGCCTCGAGGACACCTTCCTCGCGCTCACCACGCAATCCGAGGAGATCCGATGATCACGCTGATTCACTCCCAGGTCCTCGGTCTGCGGACGCTCCGCAGTACCTACGGCGTCCTGCTCGGCGCAGTGGCCGCCGTACTGGTCATGGTCCTCGCCGACCTCGGCACCAATCTCGGGGTCGCCTACGTCGAGCCGGTCGAGGTACGCGAGCCGGTGATGATCACGGTCGGCGTCATCGTCACGATCATCGTCTGCCTGTACGCCGCGAGCGGGGTCGCGGGCGACTACCGGTACGGCACCATCACCCAGCGCCTCCTCGCCGCGCCCCGCAGGTCACGCCTGCTGATGGCGAGTCTGGCCACCTACACGGCGTTCGCCATCGTCGTCGGCGCGGCCGCGATGGGTCTGGCCCTGGCGATCGCACAACCACTCGTCGCAGCCGAGGACCTCACGCTCGGGCTGACCCCCGTGATCGTCGTGAGCGCCATCGCCACCGTCCCGCTGTTCGCCATCGTCGGCGTCAGTATCGGCACCATCTGCCGCAGTCAGGCCGCCGCGGTGCTCGTCATCGTCGGCTGGTTCCCGGCCGAGAGGTTGCTCGGGCTGGCGCTCGGCGACTGGGTGGCCTACCTCCCCTACGGCCTGATCAACCAGTTGCTCGGCCTCGACGGCGCCACCTTGGGCCGCGGTACGGCAGTCCTCTGTCTCAGCGGCTACGCGGCCGTGTCCGCCCTGCTCGCCGCGGCTGTCCTCGCTCGCCGTGACGTGAGCTAGGGCCGGCCTCATCCACCTTTGATCCAAGGAGATCCATCATGTCCTTCATCCGCAATCACCCCGTCTTCACCTTCTTCGTGCTGGCTTACGCGCTGGCCTGGGGAGCAGTCCCGTTCGGCAGCTTCTTCGCCCCCGGCGCCCTGGTCGCCGCCCTCGTCGTCGTCTTCCTCACCGAAGGAGTCGCAGGTCTCCGGAGCATCGGAGTACGGGTGATCCGCTGGCGGGTCCGGTGGGTCTGGTACGTCGCCGCGATCGCCGTACCGCTCCTGGTCCACTTCGTCACCATCTCGATCAACCAGGCGCTGGGCGCGACCGCACCTTCCACCGGTCAGTTCACGCCGTGGTACGGGCTCGCCTTGGTGATCGGCATGAACATGGTCGACCCGTTCAGCGGCCCGCTCAACGAAGAGCCCAGCTTCCGCGGCTTCGCCCAGCCGAGACTCCAGGCGAACCGCACCCCGCTCGCCGCCACCGCGATCATGGCCGCCGCGATCACCGGCTGGCACGTGCCTTTGTTCTTCATCTCCTCGTTCGGGCTGCATCCCCACGAGGCGCTGACCACCATCGCCCTCACCTTCTGGTACGCGTGGTTGTTCAACCACGCCGTCGGCAGCGTCCTCATCACCCTCATCGCCCACGCCACCGAAGGCAGCATCAACACGTCCGATCTCTGGTCCGCCGGCGCCGACGCTTCCCGCGAGAGCTGGCTGTACGCCGCGGTGTGGTGTGCCCTGGCCGTCGGCCTGCTGGTCTTCAACCGCCACTTCTGGACCAGTCCCGCCCCCGTCGACAGTATCGAGCCCGTTCGTCGCCCGGCCACGGTCACGGAGGCCGTCTCATGACCACCACACCGATCGCCCCGGTACCGGCCACCACACCACCCCGCTCCCGGAACGGCCCGCGTGCACTGCTGGTCAGCCTGGGCACCCTCCTGATCCTGACCGGCGTCATCCTGCTGGCCATCGGCGGAACCGCCGTGTGGGCGAACCAGCAGCGCGACGATGACGGCTACTTCCGGGCCGGCCCCGAGCGGGTCAGCACGGAGACCTCCGCGGTGTCCGTCCCCTCGCTCGAGCTGAGCGGCGCCGGCCCCGACGACCTGTACGCCGACGACTTCCTGGGGGACGTCCGGATCCAGCTGGAGTCGAGGAACAACGGAGTACCGCTGTTCGTCGGCATCGGCCCGGCCGCCGAGGTGGCGAAGTACCTCGACGGCTTTGGTCATGACGAGGTCTCGGACATCGCGGTCGATCCCTTCGAGGTCGTGACCACGACCCTCCCGGGTGGACGGCCGACCGCAGCTCCGGCCACGCAGTCCTTCTGGGTCGCCTCCGACACGGGAACCGGAGCCCGGACGCTCGGCTGGAACGCAACCGAGGGCGACTGGGCCGTCGTGATCATGAACGCCGACGGATCACCGGCCGTCGACGTCGACGTCAGCGTCGGCGGCAAACTCCCCGCCATCCAGGGCATCGCCGTCGGCGCCCTGATCGGCAGCGCCCTGCTGCTGACCCTCGGCACCGCCGTCATGATCTCGGCTCTTGGGCTTTCCCGCCGCTAGCCTCGGAGGCGAGCGAGAGGGGTGGGCGATGACCGTGCTGGCGGAGTACGACGAGGCGTGGCCGGGGCAGTTCGCGGAGATGGCCCGCATCGAGTTGCAGGAGTCCCTGCTCGCCCTCCTCCGCCGTTTCCCCGACCTGAGCCTGGCCAAGCCCGCCGAGGACCTCGAATGGCGCCGCGTCCTGGTCAGCGGCCTCGCGGAACTCCCCGCGAACCTGGGATAACCCTCCCGCTGAGGGAGGCAGCCGGTACGACGTACGCCGCGTGGGCAGTCGGTTGACGACAGCTCCGCGCCGACGGCGCTGACGAGCATTGCGAGGTTGGTCCAGCCGCAGGCGCACACCCGACGGGGGAAGTTGCCTGGATCAAGCAACTTCCCCCGTCGGGTGTGGAGCTCAGTTCTGCGAGTTGGAGACCAGCGTGAGGTTGCTGGTCCCGTGTTCTGCGTCGTACTGCGTGATGAAGTCCCCGGCGTCCTTGATGGTCGAGGCGATCGCGGAGGCGAGGGTCTCGGCGTTGCGCGGACGGTCCGACGGCCAGTCGGACAGCAGGGCCCAGGCGCGCATCCGCTTCTTGTCCAGGTCGCCGCGGGACGATGCGGCCTTCGGCGCGGGCCGGGGTGACGAACTGGCCGACGTGGTCCGGGAGGTCACCTCGCGGGCGACGACGGCGGGCTCCTCGACCTGAGCCGGGACCAGCTCGGGCTCCGGGGCCGCGACGACCTTCGGCTCTTCGGCCACCGGGGCGACCGACTGCGGAACAGTGTTGCGCACCACGGTCTTCGGCTGCTTCTTGACCGGTGCAGGCTTGGCTACGGCCGGCCTCGCGGCAGGCTTCACGACCGGCTGCGGCGCCGCCTGCACGACGTGCTGCTCCTCGACCGCCACCGGCTCCGTAACCACAGGCTGCTGCTCGACGACAGGCTGCGAAACGACAGGCTGCGAGACGGCAGGCTGCGAAACGACAGGCTGGGGAACGGCAGGCGGTGCGGACGGCTGCGGCTGGGCGAAAGGCGACTCGGGACGCGGCTTGGCCACGACCGGCTGCTGGGCCGCGGCAGCGGCGGCCGCTTCCTCGACCACCTCGGCGTCGTGCGCCTCGTCCGTGGTCCGGTCGTAGGGGAGGTAGTCGACGGCCATCAGTTCGCCGGTCATCGCCTCGCCCCACTGCTCGTCGTCCCGAATCGGCACGCCACCGGTCGGACGGATCCGCTGGGCCGGCAGCTGCTGTACCGGGATCTGCTGCACCGGCGGCGGGGTGGTGCCCTCGACCACCCAGACCGCGGCGCGGAGATCGGTCCGCTCTTCCTGGACCGGCTGCGGCTCGGGCTCCGGCGGGGGCGGGGAGATCGCCAGCGTCAGTTTGTTCGTGACGACCTCGTAGTTGATCCGCTCCTCGAGCATCCCGGCCAGCCGGTCCGCGTCGTACGTCGTCTCGGCGATCTTCGCGAGTCGCTCGTCCTGGTGCTCGGAGCGGATGTACTCGGCAACGGTCCCGGCGATCGCGTCGCGGCGCGCGTTGTTGCGCATCTGCACACGGGCCACCCGGAGGCTCTCGTACAGGCCGTAGCCGTGCTCCAGCGCCAGGCCCCGGGCCAGCCAGGTGACCTTGGGCTCCCGCGCCCACTGCACCACGCCGTACACAGGGCCGGTGGTCGCCATCTGCCCGGCGCGGCGCAGCGCGTCACGGCGGCGGGCGGAGCTGTGGATCAGCCAGAGCACGTAGGCGAACGCGGACAGTCCGCCGAAGCCGAAGGCGAGGAACCGCTCCTCCGGCCGCCAGTGGCCTACCACGTTGAAAACGAGCGCGACGACAGCCGCGAACAACGACATGGCCCGGTAGGCATAGGCCTGCTCACCCTTGCGCCGGCGCAGGTCGGCGAGGGCGGCGGTGGCGACGCCACCGAGTTCGATGACGGCGACCGCTGGGGTGACGAGGGCGATCTTGAGGAACGGCGAGAAGCCTTCCTCCGGCCAAGGGATGTGGGTGACGCCGGCCCAGACCTGACCGACGAGGGCGGCGGTTGCCGCGGTGGCATAGAAGGCGTAGGCGACTTTGTCAGCACCTGTGAGGGGTACGTTGGCGAGCTCGCCAGTACTGGTGCTGGATGTGTTCTCCTGCAAGACGTGGTCTCCTGACCGGTTTGGGCTCTCCGGCAGTTCGTCGGTGATGGTCATGCGATGCCTCCCCAGGTGGCTGGATGAGGCTACCGGTTCCGGGGCCTTCAGGGGGAGGTGATCCGGGCAACGATTCCGTTCCTGCCCGCGAAAGGCAACTTTTACACCTGCCGTCCACCCTGTGGATACCCGTCGCAGGCCATTTCCGGAGGTTATTCCCAGGCATTCCGTCCGGCGCGCGCGTAGGGTCGGCCGCGTGATTCCGACGCTCCGGTCGCTGCCCGATCCATTGGCCCTGCGCAACCATCTCGCCGGAGTCTACGACCTCCCCTTCACCACCTGCACGTTGCTCCGCTCGCTCGTGAACGACGTTTACGAACTGGCCGCGCCGGACGCCCGGTACGTCCTCAAGCTGTACCGCACGGGCGGCTGGGAACCGGACGAAATCCTTTGGGAGACAGGGCTTTCGGCACATCTGGCCGCCGACCTACCGGTCCCCCGGGTCCACCTGTTGGCCGACGGCAACGAGGTCGGCCTGCTCGATTCGGCCGAGGGCCGGCGCCCGTTCGTCCTCTCCGAGTTCGTCACCGGCACCAAGCCGCGACCACCTTTCACCGACGACCTGTACTCCGGGTTCGGCCGGCTGGTGGCTCGCTTCCACGCGGCCGCCGACACCTTTTCCTCGCCGAATCCCCGCCGCCCGTCCGACCTCCGCCGGCGGCTGGATGAACCTTTGGCGCAGATTCGCCCGTTCCTTGCCGCCGCGGAGGAAAACCTGCTCCTGGACCTGGCCAACGCAGTACGGAGCAACATCGCGCAGTACTCCGAGGAGCTGAGCTGGGGTGTTTGCCACGGCGACGTCAGCCTCGACAACGTGCTGATCACCGACGACGGACTCGCGCTGCACGACTTCGATCTGTCCGCCGAGGGATACCGCGCGGCCGACTTCACCGGCGTCGCCGCGACCCCGCACTGGCCGGCCTTCCTCCGCAGCTACCGCGAGCACCGCCCGATCTCCGAGGCCGACCTGGCCGCCATTCCGTACCTCGCCGTGGTCGGGCGCATCTTCAACCTCCGCTTCCACCTGATCGACAAGCCAATGATCCGCGGTACCGAGTCCCGGGGTGAGGGATGGGCCGACGAGGAGCTGGCAGCCCTCCGCCGGGCCGCCGACGACCTCCTCTGACCGCAGCCGGTGAGATCTGTTCACCTTCCGCCACGGGACTACTTTCCGGAGCCGTGAAGGGGCAAGCTGGATCCTGGGGGCAGCGAGCGAAAGGGGACGAGCGGATGGCTGCAGCGGTCGCACCACACGGGCTTCACCACGTCACTGCCATTGCGGAGGATCCGCAACGGAATGTCGACTTCTACACCACGGTGCTGGGGCTGCGCCTGGTCAAGCGGACCGTCAACTTCGACGCCCCCGACACCTATCACCTGTACTACGGCGACGAGTCGGGCAAGCCGTCCACCCTGCTGACGTTCTTCCCGTGGCCGGGAGTCGACCAGGGCAGGCAGGGCACCGGCCTGACCACGGCCACCGCGTTCAGCATCCCGCCGGAGACGCTCGGCTGGTGGCAGACGCGCCTCAGGGATCTCGGCGTCGACGCGGATGCCCCGGTCGCGCGCTCCGACGAGGAGGTCCTGCGGCTGCGTGATCCCGACGGCCTGGTGATCGAGCTGGTCGCGTCCGACGGCGACTCCCGCTCCGGGTGGGACGGCGCTGCCGCCGTACCGGCCGACAACGCGATCCGGGGCCTGTTCTCGGTGACCATGACGGAGCAGGACCTCGACCCCACGGCCGAGATGCTCAACGGCCTGCTGGGGATGGAGTACGGCCACAACACCACCGATCGGACCCGGTTCATGATGTCCGGCCAGGAGGGCGGCACCGACGACGGAACGGCGGTGGATGTCCTTCCCAGCAAGGCGTCCCGGGGTCTGCAGGCCGCCGGTACGGTCCACCACATCGCTTTCCGGGCGCCAGACCGTGAGACCCAGGCGAGATGGCGGCTCGAGCTGATCGATGCCGGCATCCAGGTCACCGAGATCCTCGACCGGCAGTACTTCACCTCGATCTACTTCCGCGAACCGGGCGGCGTCCTGCTGGAGATCGCGACCGACCAGCCCGGGTTCACCGTGGACGAACCGCTGCTGGAGCTCGGTCAGCACCTCAAGCTTCCGCCGTGGCTGGAGCCGAACCGCGAGCAGATCCAGAACTCGCTGCCGACCCTCCGCGTGCCACCTCCGACGCCGGAAGAAGTCGACCGATGAGTGACGACGCGCTCCAGCGGCCCCATGTCTGGGAGCCCGGGTCGGGCAGTCCCCCGCTCCTGCTGCTGCACGGCACCGGCGGCGACGAACACGACCTGCTCGTACTGCGGGAGCACCTCGCGCCCGACGCCCCGGTGCTGTCACCACGCGGCACCGTGTCGGAGCACGGAATGGCCCGGTTCTTCCGCCGGGTCCGTGAGGGCGTGTTCGACGAGGACGACCTCCGGCACCAGACGGATGAGCTCGCCGCCTTCCTCACCGCCGCCGAGCAGAAGTACGGCGTGGCGGCAGGCTCCTGGCTGGCCGTCGGCTTCTCGAACGGAGCCAACATGGCCTCCGCGCTGCTCCTGCGCCATCCCGAGTCACTCGCCGGCGCAGTACTCCTCGCCGCAATGGTGCCCTTCCAGGATGACGAGCCGCAGGACCACGCACTCGCCGGCAAGCCGGTTCTGATCGTCAACGGCAACCGCGACCCGATGGCCACCCCCGCGCAGACCAGCCGCCTCACCGAACAGCTACGCCGCCGCGACGCAAAGGTCGAACTCCTCTCCTTCGACGGCGGCCACACCATCCACGGCGACCAACTCCCCGCCATCAAGGAGTTCATCGAAACCCACACACCCCACTGACCACACAAGCGACGTCACGACACCGGGGCTTCGGCCGCGGTGGTCATGCCGACCACCTGACCGTCGGCGTCGCGACGGAGTACCAGTCCGGCGCGGTGCCGTAGGCGTCGTACGGCATCGTGCCTGGCCATTGAGGGTCGGCGGCGGTCGTTCCTGAGAGTCGGGCCGGGGCGCTTGCGGCCGGGACGATGGTTGCGAAGGACAGGACCATGGTCGCGGCCGTGAGGGCGGCGATCCGGCGAGTGGGGTGGATGTTCATCGTGTTGCCTCCTGGGTCAGGACGTCTGGTCGACGTTCTGAACCCTGCTGGCGCAAGCTGTGTCCGACCTGTGTGTCAGCCACCAGTCAGATGAGAGAAGGCATTCACAGCGTTCCCACGGGAATCGCCCAGGAAGTGCCAGGCATCGGCCCGCAAGCTGATGACATGACCACGCAGATCCTGCCCGCGACCAGCCCGCTGCCTACTCCGATGGCCGGTCTGCTGACCCGCGCCGACGGCAGCCTGCCGCGGGTCCTCGTCGTGGACGACGAGGTGAACATCGCCGAACTGCTCACGATGGCGCTGCGCTACGAGGGCTGGGAGATCAGCGTCGCCCACACCGGCGCGCAGGCGGTCGCGCTCGCCAAGGAGACCCGCCCCGACGCGCTGGTGCTCGACGTGATGCTGCCGGACTTCGACGGCCTCGAAGTGATGCGGCGGATCCGGCAGGTGCTGCCGGAGGTGCCGATCGTGTTCCTGACTGCCCGCGACGCAGTCGAGGACCGGGTGACCGGGCTGACCGCGGGCGGCGACGACTACGTGACCAAGCCGTTCAGCCTCGAAGAACTCGTGGCCCGGTTGCGATTGCAGCTACGCCGTACTGCGGTCGCCGGCCGGGCCGGCTCATGGCTCAGGGTAGGGGACCTCACGCTCGACGAGGACAGCCGCGAGGTGTTCCGGGGTGGTGCGGAGATTCCGTTGACGGCGACGGAGTTCGAGCTGCTGCGGTACCTGATGCGCAACCCGCGCCGGGTGCTGAGCAAGGCGCAGATCCTCGACCGGGTCTGGAACTACGACTTCGGCGGGCAGGCGAACGTGGTCGAGCTCTACATCTCCTACCTGCGCAAGAAGATCGATGCCGGTCGTGCGCCGATGATCCACACCCTGCGACGGGCCGGCTATGTCCTCAAGCCGGCGAGCTGACCTCTCATGCTCGGCCGGGTAGTCCGCCGCCTTCAGCTACGCTGGTGGTTTCCGACCTCGCTGACCGCGCGGGTCGCGGCGGCCGTCGTACTGCTGGTGGCCGTGGTCAGTGTGCTGATCAGCGGGTTGACCACAGCCGCGATCAGCTCGTACCTGACCAGGCAGCTGGACACGAAGGTCGCCGCATCCCACGGCCGGGCCGTCGGAGCGTTGACCAAGGGCGTGGCTCAGCAGTCCAAGCCACCACCCGACATCGAGAACGCGCACGGCCAGGACGCCGGCACGGTGACCGTGTACCGCACCGATTTGGGTGCCAACGGCAACGTCATCACCGCCGACGGTGAGCTGAACCCGCTGTCGGAGCAGGCCCTTGGTGTGCTCGGGACTATCCCGGCCGCTGCCGAGAGCGAGACCGTCGAGCTGCCCGGCCTGGGCCAGTACCGGATCCAGGCGTCGCGGCTCGGCGACACCTTGATCGTCACCGGCCTGCCCACCAAGGAGGTCGACGACACACTCGCGAGCCTGCTCGTCTGGGAGGCGTCCCTGTCGACGCTCGGCGTACTCGCCGCCGGCGGCGTGGCCGTCCTCGTCGTACGGCGTCAACTCCGGCCGCTGCGGGACGTCGCCCAAACGGCCCGGGAGGTATCCGGCATCCCCCTGGCCGCCGGCGAGATCGGCATGACCGCAAGGGTTCCGGAGCACCTGACCGACGAGCGGACCGAGGTCGGCCAGGTCGCGGTCGCGCTGAACACCCTGCTGGGGCACATGGAAGAGGCGCTGGATGCCAGACATCGCAGCGAGCTCCAGGTACGCCAGTTCGTCGCCGACGCCTCCCACGAACTGCGCACCCCGCTGACCACGATCCACGGGTACGCCGAGCTGAGTCTGCGCAGACCCGATCCCGAACAGCTGACTCATGCCATGGGGAAGGTCCTGGTGGAGGCGACCCGGATGACCTCGCTCGTCGAGGACCTCCTGCTGCTGGCCCGCCTCGACGCGGGCCGGCCACTCGAACGCCGCCCGGTGGACCTGACCCGGCTCGCGATGGAGTCCGTGGCCGACGCGATGATCGTCGGTCCCGACCACCGCTGGGCCCTGAGGCTTCCCGAGGACCCGGTCATGGTCGACGGCGACGAGCAACGCCTCCACCAGGTCGTCTCCAACCTCCTGACCAACGCCCGCCGTCACACGCCGCCCGGCACCACCGTGACCGTCACCCTCAGCGCGGACGACTCTCACTTGGCCGTCCTCACCATCCACGACAACGGCCCCGGTATCCCGGAAACCCTCCAACGCACCGTCTTCAAACGCTTCAGCCGCAGCGACATCTCCCGCACCCGAGATTCCGGCGGCTCCGGCCTGGGCCTCTCCCTGGCCCAGTCCATCACCGAAGCCCACGGCGGCGCCCTCACCGTCACCTCCCGGTCCGGCAATACTTCTTTCACTCTCGCCCTCCCCCGGACCAGGCCGCCCGCGTCCTCCTCTGACCGACATTTTCTGCCGGAGATGGACACTGCGCCGGGACTGAGTTCCCCTTAATATCCAGGACTTCCCGGCGAAAGAGGCGCAGACTGTGACCTGTGGGAGGGGCAACTATCGCCCGCACGCCCGGTCTAGCCGGTCGGATCGAGGAACTGGGGGCCCTGCGAACGGCAGCCCAGCGAGCCGGCACAGGACGACCGTGTGCAGTCCTGGTACACGGCGAAGCAGGCGTGGGCAAGACCCGCCTGGCCGCCACCCTGTGCGACGAACTGACCCCCGAAGGTGTCACCGTCCTCTGGGGCCGCTGCGTCCGCTTCGGTTCGGTGGACTCGCCGTACGTCCCGCTGATCAGTGCCTTGGAGGGTTGGGTTGAGTCCGCCGACCCCGACGACCTGGCGCAGGTGCTGGCTGCTGTTCCCGCTGCCGGTGATCTGCTCCCGTCCCTGGGTGCCCACGTCCCCGGCAGCCCCGTTCGGCTGCTGGCGGTCGCCGATGCCTTGGTGATGGCCATCGCCACTCGACGGCCGACGGTCCTGGTTGTCGATGATGTGCAGTGGGCCGACCTGGCCTCACGCGATGCACTCGCCTACCTGGTGGCCGGATTCAGGAGCCAGCGGCTGGCGATCCTCGTGACCTTCCGGGACGAGGAGCTCGGGCCAGGACATCCGATGCACGGCTGGCTGGCCGATCTGAGGCGCCTGCCGGCTGTGACCGACCTTCGACTGCACAGGCTCACCCGGGATGAGACCGAGCAGCAGCTGTCGATGCTGCTCGGCGGATCTCCGCAGCTCGGGCTGCTGGACGACGTCGTCCAGCGATCCGACGGCAACCCCTACCTCAGCGAGCTGCTGGTGCACGGCCTCTCTGTTTTCGACGAGCGGCTCCCGGCCGACCTGCCGGACGAGCTGTCCGGTGCGTTGCTCGCGGCATGGCACCGCCTCTCCCCAGTCCCGCGAGAAGTGATGCGCATCCTGGCTGTCGCAGGGCGACCGACCTCGATCGAAGCGCTGACCGAGGTCGGTGCGGGACGCGGCATCGGACCGGAGGCCCTGACCTCGGCGCTGGCCGAGGCAACGAACACAGGCATCAGCGTGGCGCACGGGACCGAGCTCTGCTGGTTCCGCCATCCGCTGCTCGCCGAGGTGCTGTACGCGACGTTCGTCCCGGGCGAGGCGGCACCTGTTCACGCCGTGTGGGCGAAGGCGCTCGAGTCCCGCTCGGCGGTGGGGCTCAACGAGCTACGCCGACTGGGAGATCTGGCTCTCCACTACGAGGGTGCACACGATCTGCCGTCCTGTCTCGACGCCTCACTGCGTGCGGCGGACTTCGCGAAGCACCTCAGGTCGCCCCGTGAGGAAGCGATGCATCTCCTCCGGGCGTCGAAGTACTGGGGGCTGGTCCATGACGGTGACCACTCCGTCGCCGCGGAGATCGACCTTCTCGAGCGCGTCGCGCGAGCCAACGACCTGTTCGGGGACCCGGAGGCGGGCTTCCAGGCATGGACCCGTCTCTGCGAGCTCGTCGACGAGCACGCCGACCCGCTGCGGGCGAGCAGGTTGGTGCGTCGATGGGCCGACTCTGCGTGGGTGACGGGAAGAGGAGCCGGACTGCCCGTGGTCGAGGGCAAGCATGCGGTCGAGCTGAGCCGGCCGTTCCCGGACAGCGAGGAGTACGCCGAGGCGCTGGCCGTTCTCAGTTGGCGCGAGGCGTGGAACAACGAACTCGAACCGGCCCGAGCGGACGCCGAGGAAGCGGTCCGGGCTGCCGAACACGCCCGGTCCACCGAGGCTCTCAGCCTTGCGTACTCATCCCGGGCCAACGCCTTCCAACGCGACGCGCGATCCGACCAGGACACGGACAGGGCCGTCCGTTGGGCCGGGCTGACGGATGATCCTGTGCTGATCTGGCGAACCCTGGTAGCCAGGATGAACTATCTGGTCCAGCGCGGCCGGGTCACCGAGTGCGCTGCGCTGGGGGCCGAGTTCCTTCCGTTCGCCCTGCACCGCGGTCTGATTCCGATAGCGGCCTTCGCAGCGGGCGTCCTGGCCCACGATCTGCTGACGCTCGGCCGTCTGCCAGAGTGCGAGCAGGCAATCCGCGAAGGCCTCTCACTCCCTGCGGCGCCTGCCGCCAGCGCGATGGTTCGGTTCGGTGCGACCGTCTTGTCGGTCCGACGGGGCGATCTGCAAGCGGCGCACCTGCACATGCGGCGAGCCAAGGAGCTGGTGCCGGGCGCGGAGCAGATCGTGGGAATCTTCGCGTCCGCCACACTGGCCGAGTACCTGGTCGCCACGGGACAGGCGGGGCAGGCGCTCGACCTCTTGTCCCGAACGCTGGTCGTCCAGCTCGCCGATCCCCGCGATGCCGACGAGATGCTGATGTGGGGCGCGCGGGCAGCCGCGGACCTCGCCGAGTCCGCGCGGGACCGGCGCGACGATGAGCAGGTCAGGAGGGTCCTGGCGACCTTCGAGGATTTCGTCGCCCTGCGCGAAAGCATGCCCCCGGCACCCTTCGACGTCCTGGTGGAGGACGATCTGGTCCAGCCGGCGATGAAGGCCATGTTCGTCGCGGAGAGCACACGCTGCAAGGCAGAAACCCCGACTTCGTCGCTCTGGCAGGAAGTCGTCGACCGATGCGACGCGGCCGGCCTGGAAGGCGAGAAGGCCTCTGCTTCGTGGCGCTTGGCCCAAGCCCTGCTCAACGAGGGAGCAGCTCGCGCCACTGTCGCCGCACCGCTGAGATCGGCGCACAGCTACGCCGCCGAAATGGGCGCGATCCCCTTGCAGCAGCAGGTGGAGACTCTGGCCGGCCTCAGCAGGATCCCGCTCCGGGAACCGGTAGCGCTGGCAGAGACGGACAGTTCCGGGCCTTGGGTTTCACTGACGAAGCGGGAGCGGGAGGTGCTGTCCCACCTCGTGGCCGGCCGCACCTACCCCGAGATCGCCGCAGCCCTGTTCATCAGCGAGAAGACCGTCAGCACGCACGTGTCGAACTTGCTCCACAAGACCGGTACCTCGTCACGCCAGGAGGTGTCCGCGCTGGCCCTCAGACTCGGCCAGTCAGCGGCTGATCAGCCTTGAGTCGGTTGCCGGTCCGCCCTTTCACGCCAGGGGGTGCGGATCGAGGTTCAGTTCGTCCAGCAGAGCCGGCCGTTGGCGCAGGCCGATGCGACTGGGCATCTCCAGCAGTCGCCTGCCGCCGAGCCGAGCGCCCTTCGCTCCGAACCAGATCGGCACGAACCCCGGAACCAGACCACGGACCACGCTCACCCCGAGCCCGGCGACATCCCGTGGTGTGACGTCGACTGCCAGGACGTCCGGTGCCACCTCGGCCAAGGACCGCGTCAAGACCTCCAACTCGTTGCCTGCGGCATCCGATTGCGGTGTGAGGTCCGGCCATGGTTCGAGGCGAGCCTCCCGGAGGAAACGCATCCGGGCGGCAGCCGCCGCCGGCGCGGCATACACCAGGTCGTGGTCTTCGAGGGACAGGGCCTCGGCCGGCGCAGCGGACAGTTCGTCCAGTCGGGCCCGCACGTCCGAGTAGGCGAGGCGGGTCTGGAGGGCCGACCGGGCCTGACCGACCTCGAGTACGGCGGACCGCGCGGCGGCGAGCGGGTCGAGTGCGGCCCCGAGTCCGATCGTCGCCGCAGGCAGCCGATCGGACCACGCGATCGCGAGGACCACAGCCGCCACAGTGTCGGTTGGCAGCAGGTGGACCATGAGCTCGACACCCCGGTCGGCATACGACGCCGCCAACCCGCGGATCTGCTCGTCCGGCACCTGGGCTGCCGCCACCCGCCGTCCGGGCAGCCGGTGCGACCAAGCGATCATGAACGCGTCCCTCTCGATCACCTCCAGTAGCGCCCGCGCGGTCGCACAGCTCCGATCCGGACCGGCCGCGAACCCGCTCGAGGTCGGCTGGAACAGCGCAGCGCCGGGCGGCGGATGGTAGTTCAGATGCGTTGCCAGCAGGGGAATCCAGACCTTCGTGCCGTTCACCAGAGACTGGGCAGGCACCCACTCGAGCTGAGACTCCGGTTGCCAGCGGTGGAACGGCAGAGTGTCGTACTGCCAGTCGGCGAACAGCACCAGGTCCTGCGGGTGCAGTCCTGGGCCATCCAACCCGTCATAGGTCGAGCTGATCCTTTGCCGGGGTTGCCACGTCATCGCGGCGTAGCGTTCCAGGGCCTCACCGAGTGCGCCGTCGCGGGCCTCCTGCTCGGTCCATGCCTTGCCTTCACAGACCGCGAAGCTGTATTCGTCAGTGCTGAAGCGAGCGTTCGCCAACTGGGCACGAACGACGTACGGCAACTCCGGCTCTTGGACGTGTGCGGGAATCAGGTCGAGCGCGCGAATCATCCCGCAGACAGGATCCACGGTGCGACGGGCGATGCCGTCGAAGTCTGTGACGGCGATGCCGGACCCACCTCGCTCCGGGCTCGCTTCGAGTGGTCGGCGCCCGTGACCGGAGCAGGCTGGGCAGTCAGGGCGTGCGAGCAGAGGGTGCAGCACCTGGGATTCCGTCCGCCCGTCCACTGTGAGCACAGCACCACTCAGCCGCGGCTGCGAACTTCTCGTCCTCAATGCGAGAAGCTCGGCCACCAAGAATTCGGCGATCATCGGCACCAGCGCCGGCGAGACCGGACCGTCTGCCACCGGAGGCCGTTTGGCGGCGAGCTCCTCCTCCAGTGCCATCGCGTCGGCGAAGTCGTCCGCACAGGCAAGTGCGCGCATTCGCCAGCACAGGTAGCAGGCTCCGTCTGCCGGAAGTACCAGCGGACCAATGGTGGCGTCCGTGCCGCTCAGCTCGACGTGCAGCGTCGGCACGGCGGACTGGAGCCCCATCGCATTGAGCCAGTGATGCAGTACCGGCAGGGTGCCGTCGCCCAGCGCGACGACGGCACTCGCATCCCGCACCAACTCCGATAGATCTTCACGATGCCGCGGGTAGGTCGCGCTGACCACCCGGTCCGGGGGTAAGCCTGCTGCACCAAGGGCCGCGGAAACCGCCGCGATCAGTGCGGTATGGCCGAGGAGAACGAACGCACTCCCCTGCCTCGACAGGATCATTCCAGGACGAGCTTCCCCATTCGTGCTACAGGATTGCTGGCCGCTTCAGCTACAGGAGCGCTGACTGCATCAGACGAGCCGTCACCGATCTCGATCGTCAAGGTGACCTTGATACCGGCTGCAGTGTGAACTTGCACGCCCGGCGCCCCGAGCGTCACGGGAGGCGCCACGCACTGGCGTCCCATCAGCGTGACATCGCGCGGCACCTTCGTTCGACCGGTGACGGCCGGCGAATTCATCCCTCCGCCACCCGGCATTCCGCCGCCCTGTCTTTGTCCACTGGGCATGGTTCCCCCTTCAAACGCTTGACAGCCAGATCATCCAGCTGACACTGACATTTCCGGCAAACCCCCACCGAAGCGGCCGTGATGGCCGTACCTCTTGAGTATCGACCTCGCCGAAGTAGCCGAACAAGGCTTCGGACGGTGAGACAGCAGACGGTCGCGACCGCCATTCACAGAGCAAGCGACGGCGGCCGTGTCTGGTCGCCGCCCACACTCAAGAGTCCGCTGACCCACCGATCAAGGCATCGGGGGAACCCCTCAGATCCGGCGTACGACCCCTTGGATCCTGGAGTCCGCGAGGTCAGCCGGCGGTCAGGGACTTGGTGGCTTGGGCTGCCAGGTGGGTGGCGCGGTCGTTGTCGGAGGCTTCGTCGGCCACCAGTACGGCGTAGCGGAAGCGGAGGGTGGAGGCGGGGGCGAAGGGGAGTTCTTCGCTGAAGAAGGGGGCTGGGCAGACGGCGGCGAAGTCTTCTGAGCGGACGAACCATTCTGGTGGGTGGTTCGCGTTCTCGGCGGCGTCGACGATGATCAGGGTGGAGGCTCGGTCGGTGCTGTCGTGTTTGCCGGAGAAGCCCATCCAGGCGGCTCGCTGGCCGCGGAGCTCGTCGCCGCCGAGGCCGTGCGGCGCGAGGACCGTGCCGCCGGTGAAGGAGCGGGGGCCGCGCCAGAAGAGTCCGCCGTAGCCGGCGTTCGGGCGGCCCGCGGTGGTCGGGCTGCCGATCTGGATCGTGGCGTCCGAGGCGTTCTTCATCGCGGTCTCGTAGACCAGCACCCAGCCATCGTCAGCAAGGCGCACCTCGAGCGTGCGGAGCTCGTCCACCACGTGCGCACCCGCCTGGGTGTGCCAGGACAGGTGGTGCGAGAACCGGACCAGGTCCTCGGACACGTCAAGCGCTTCCACCCGGTCGTGGTCCATCGAACCGTTGTTGTCGAGCTGCTGGTAACCGTGCTCCAGGGAGAACGTCGGTCCGCCCCAGAAGTTCTCGTGGCCGAAGTGCGGCAGCGACCAGGTCATGCCCTTGTGCCAGACGTGGTCGTGCGGCCGGAATACGGAGACGAGATCACCGCCGAGGGTGCGGATCGGGTGCAGGTAGGGCCGCGGGGACTCCAGCTGCGGGTCGGTCGGGCGGTAGACGTAGGTGAACAGCTCGCTGTCACCCGCGGTCACCTGGACGGACTTGCCGACGGCGTGGTTGCAGCCGAGGGTTTGCGTCATCTATCCGAACTCCATCTCTGTGTGTGGTTGTGCCCAGGGGGCGCCGAGTTCACTGAACAAGGCGAGTTCTTCGGCTGCCCGGGTCACCCATTTCTCGACCTCGAGCACGACCGGCCGGCGCTCCGGGCCCTCGCCCTGCCAGCGAACCAGCCCGGCCGGGATCTCCGCCGGCGGATCCGCGATCCGGACCGCCTCCACTAGCCGGGTGAACCCACCCGTCGCGGCGAGCGGCGACAGCAACGGCGTCGCGGGGTCGGCTCGGTGGTCGAGCAGGTTCTCCAGCAGATCGTCCCGCCCGTACTGCGTGACGGTGGTGCGGCCGTCGAGCGTGATCTCCAGCCGGTCCGACGGATACCGCAGTACCGCGCGGCCGGCGGAGCCGTGCACGATCACCATCGGCTCGGCGCCGGGGACTTGCGCGCACAGAGTCAGCGCGGTCAGCACCGTCGTTCCGCTAGTGGTGCGGATCCGCACCGAAGAGGTGTCGTCGGCCTCGATCGGGTTGGCACGGAACAGCTCCGTCTCGACGGAGACGACCTGGTTCGCGCGAGCCGAGCCGTCGATCATCAACGCGGCCGCGGTCGAGTGCGCGAAGGGATTGGTGACCACGCCATCGACCACAGCCACGCCATCGAGCGACCGTCGACCGGCCCAGCGCGCCCGCTGCCAGTACTCCGCGGTCCGCACCCAGGCGCCGACCGCACCGATTCCCCGGAGCTCCCCGAACTGCCCGTCGGCCACCATCGAGGCCAGCGTCCGGGCAGCGTGGGAACCGGCGACCTGGAAGCCGACCTGACAGCTCCCGCCGGTCTCGGCGATCACCGCGGACAGTTGCTCGAACTCCGCCAACGACGCTGTCGGCGGCTTCTCGAGCAGCACGTCCGCACCGGCCCGCAAGGCCAGCTCGGCCAGTGGGACGTGCGTCTGGATCGGTGTGCTGATCACGACGACGTCGACCTCCCGCGCCGCCAGCAACGCCCCCAGATCCGGGAAGTTCTCCACTCCTTCGGGCAACAACCCGTCAGTGGGTGGCCGGGGATCGGCGACCGCGACGAAGCGGACGCGCCCGGCGGCTGCCAGCCGGGCGACGTGCCGCACGTGGGACGCGCCGTGGCCGTGGACACCCGCCACGGCCACTCGCGGCGTACCGGTCACCGCCAATCAGTTGCCTGCAGCAACACTATTTGGTCAGCTCCCCGTTGATCTCGTCGATGAACTGCTGGGCCGCCTGGTCGGGCTTCAGCCGGCCGAACATCACCTCGGTGGTGTAGCGCTGGATGATCTTCTCCACCTGACCACCACCGACCGGCGGCGGCGGTGACGGCTCGCCGAGCTCCTTGGCGATGGTCTGGATGAAGGCCTGCGAGGCGGCGTCGGCCGGCTGCAGCTTGGACGCGACGGCCGCGCGGATCTCGGTGTTCGGCGGCACGCCCCGCTCGGCCAGCAGCAGGTTCCCGGCGGAGGCGTTGTTGGCCAGGAAGCTGACGAACTCGGCCGACTCCTTCGGGTGCTTCGACCGCGCGGAGATCGACCAGAACATCGAGCCCTTGTAGTACGCGCCGTTCTCGGTCGCCTTGCCGGCGACACTCGGCAGCCGGAGCAGCTTCAACTGCTGGCCGGACGCCTTGCTGAGGGCGTTCAACTGGTTGCTCCACGCATACGACATGGCGAGCTTGCCGATCGCCATGCCGGACTGGTCGAGCGGCGCGTTCATGTCCTGCGAGGTGAACTCGGCCGACGGCGTCGCCTTGACCTCCTGCATCTTCAGCAGGTTCGTGTAGAAGTCGGTGACGCCCTGCTTGGTGACGCCGAGCTTGCCGTCCTTGGTGAACAGCGACTCGCCGTGCTGCCGGGCCCACATGTTCAGGCTGGCGTCGTTGGTCCCGTACGCCGCGGTGCCCCAGCCCTTGCCGTTCAGCTTCGCGCTGATCTGCTGGGCGATCTGGGTGTACTGGTCCCAGGTCCAGGTGGTGTCGTCCGGCAGCGGCACGCCCGCGGCCTTGAAGACGGCCGGGTTCGCCACGATCGTGAAGGCGTTGATACCGGCGTTGAGCCCATACAGCCCGCCGTCGAACTCGCCGGCCCCGAGGGTGTCCGGCTCGAACTTGGACGTGTCGAGGCCGTCGGCCTTCTTCAGGTCCAGCAGCGCGCCGCGGTCGGCGTACTCGCGCAGGTACTTCTCGTCCATCTGGATGATGTCGGGCGCGTCGTTGGCGGCGACGGTGGTGGCGAGCTTGTCCCAGTAGCCGGACCACTCGCCGAACTCACCCTTGACCTTGATGTTCGGGTGGTCCTTCTCGAAGGCGTCGATCACCTGCTGGGTGATCTTGTGGCGGGTGTCGGACCCCCACCAGTTGAAGCGGAGGGTGACCTCCCCGTCGGCGGATGCGCCGCCGCCGGAGTCGCCACCGCAGGCACTGGCGGCCAGCAGGGCGCCCGCCATCATGATGGCGGCGAGGGCACGTAACCGCCGGCGCGGCGGTGCGGTAGGACGAGGTAGCAACCGCATGGTGGTGAACCTTTCTGGTGGGGCAGGCCAAATCGGACGGTCGTGTTACTTGATGCCTGTGGTGGCGATGCCCTTGATCAGGAACCGCTGGCCGAACAGGAACGCGAGGAACACCGGCACGAGCGAGACCACCGACATCGCGAACAGCGATCCCCAGGAGGTGCTCGCGGTGACGTCCACGAAGGACCGCAGCGCGACCGGAACGGTGTACATCTTCGGGTCGGTCAGGTAGATCAGCTGGCTGAAGAAGTCGTTCCAGGTCCAGATGAACGTGAAGATCGTGGTGGTCGCCAGCGCGGGCACCATCAGCGGCAGGATCACCCGCAGGAAGATCCCGGCCCGGCCGCAGCCGTCGATCCGGGCCGCCTCGTCCAGCTCGCGCGGGATGCCGCGGATGAACTGCACCATCAAGAAGACGAAGAACGCGTCGGTGGCCAGCAGCTTCGGCACGATCAGCGGCAGGAACGTGTTGATCCAGCCGGCCTGCGAGAACAGGATGTACTGCGGCACGATCACCACGTGGATCGGCAGCATGATGGTGACCAGCATGATCGCGAACCAGAACTTCTTGCCGGTGAACTCCAGCCGGGCGAACGCGTACGCCGCCATCGAGCAGGACACCAGGTTGCCGACGATCGCGCCGAGGACCACCGCGGCCGAGTTCAGCAGGTACCGGGTGAACGGCTCGGTCAGCGCGTTCCAGCCGACCCGGTAGTTGCTGATCTCCAGGTCGCGGACCAGGATGCCCGGCTCGCGGAAGATCTCGTTGCCCGGCCGCAGCGAGCTGACCACCATCCAGATGACGGGGTACAGCATCACCAGGGCAGCGGCGGCGAGGGCGACGTGCGTCAGGGCCGGCCGGATCCGGGCCCAGCTGATCGTCGCGGTCCGGCGGTTCGCCACGCGGATCGTCTCAGTCGTCATAGAACACCCAGTACTTCGAGGCGATGAAGTTCGCCGCGGTGAAGGCTCCGATGATCACGAGCAGGAACCACGCCATCGCGGACGCGTAGCCCATGTCGAAATTGCCGAAGCCACGGTCGTAGAGGTAGAGCGTGAAGAACATCGTCGAGTCGGACGGCCCGCCGGTGCCGCCGGAGACGACGAAGGCCTGGGTGAACGACTGGAACGCGTGAATGATCTGCAGCACCAGGTTGAAGAAGATGATCGGGGTGAGCAGCGGCAGGGTGATGCTCGCGAACCGGCGCATCGGTCCGGCGCCGTCCACCGACGCCGCCTCGTAGTACATCGACGGGATCTGGCGCAGGCCGGCCAGGAAGATCACCATCGGGGCGCCGAAGGTCCAGACGTTCAGCACCACCAGGGTTCCGAGCGCGGTGCTCGGGTCGGAGATCCAGCCCCGGCCGTCGAAGCCGAACGGCGCGAGCACCTGGTTCAGCAGACCCTCGGTGCCGAACACCTGCTTCCACAGGATCGCGACCGCGACGCTCGAGCCGAGCAGTGACGGAAGGTAGAAGACCGAGCGGTAGAACGCCATTCCACGGACACCGCGGTCCAGCACTACCGCCAGCAGCAGAGCCACCGCGAGTTGCAGCGGCACGGACACGAACACATACGTGAAGGTCACCTGCAGCGAATTGTGCAGCCGCTCGTCGGACAGCATCCGGGTGAAGTTCTCCAGCCCGATCCACTCCGGCGCCTGGATCAGGTTGTAATCCGTGAACGCCAGGTAGAGCGACGCGGCCATCGGCCCGACGGTGATCAGGAACAGCCCGAGCAGCCACGGCGTGAGAAACAGGTACGCCGCCAGGTTGTCTTTCTTGTAGACCTTCCCCGCCCCACCGCCCCGGACTGGTTTCTGCCCGGGCGGCTTCTTCCGTCCGAGCGTGCCCAACTCACTCAGCGCGCTCATATTTCTTTCCTCCAGAAAGCCTCAACTGCCAACGGAAAGCGTTTACCCAGGTCGGATAAACTAGTTCAGCGAACCGGTTCAGACAAGGTCTCGCCGACACATCCGGTGACCGATTCCGGACACCTGCGAAGTCTTGACAGGACAAAGTGGCGCAGCAACAGTTCTGGGCATTTGGCAATCGCTTTCCCGTCCCTGCGGAGGCTTCCATGCAGCGTCGAACGTTCCTCGCCGGATCCCTGACCGGCCTGTCCGCTGGGGTGCTGATACCCGGCCAAGCGAGCGCCACGGCCGGTACTCCGGCGGCCGGCACTCCGGCAGCGGCAGCCGTCGACGAGGAGTTCCTGGCATTCCTCACCAAGGCCAACGAGGCGCAGATCCCGCTCGTCCTGAGCAGCTACCAGAACGCCGGCGACAGCGTCCGGACCATTGCCCGGAAAGGCCGCCGGCTGATTTCGGGATATGTCTGGGGTCGTTCCCGCTATCACCACGACAACGCTCTGCTCGACCCGCTCCGGACCTTGTGCGACCGACTGGCGGCGCTGCAGCACGAGGACGGCCTGTACGACGTCGGCAACCTGCACTCGCCGCCCGACAGCGCGTTCGCCATCCAGGACCTCTGCATGATGTGGGCGTTGCTCGACGCTGACGGCCAGGCCGCCACCGAGCCGCACCGGGCGATCCTCGAGACGATCCTCCGCAAGGCAGGTCCCGCGCTGGCCACGGGCGGCGTCCACACGCCCAACCACCGCTGGGAGGTGTCGGCCGCGCTGGCGCGCACCCACCACCTGTTCCCGGACCGCCGGTACGCCGAGCGCATCGACGACTGGCTCGACGAGGGCATCGACGCGAGCCCCGACGGCATCTACAGCGAGCGGAGCGCCACCTACGCCTCCGAGGTCACCAACCCCTGCCTGCTGACGATCGCGTGGCTGCGGGACCGGCCCGAGCTGGTCGGTTTCGTCCGCCGCAACCTCGAGGCCACCCTGTACCTGCTGGAGCCGAACGGCGAGGTGGACACGACCGCCTCCCGCCGGCAGGACCAGACCCGGATCCGCGACGTCTGGTGGTACCTGACCCAGTTCCGCGAGCTGGCTTTGCACGACCGGGACGGCCGGTTCGCGACCGTTGCCAAGGACATCGAACGGCGGGCCACCGGCGAGGTCGGCGACTTCCTCGCGGAGGTACTCGAGCGGCCCGACCTGGCGGCTCAGCTGCCGACGGCGAAGCCCGTCCCGGCCGACTTCGTCCAGACCTACGAGGGCCACGAGCTGGCCCGGATCCGGCGTGGTGACCGGACCGCTACGCTCTTCGGCGGCACGGACTTCCACGACATCCCGGTGATCGCCTCCGGTCTGTCGACGAACCCGACCTTCTTCAAGCTCCGCAAGGGCGCCGCGATCCTGGACTCCGTGCGGTTGTCCCCGCAGTTCTTCAGCACGGGCCACTTCCGCAGCGACGGTCTGCGGCGTACAGGGACGCGGAGCTTCCGGTTGTCGGACGAGGTGAAGGTGCCGTACCACCTGCCGCTGCCGAAGCGGTACCGGCGCAAGGACGGTGCCTACGCCCTCACGCTCGACGGCAGGTTCTACGCCTCGATGGACTTCCCGCACCGGCCGAAGCAGTACCGCACGTTGCGCACCAGCGTCACGGTGACGGAACTCGGCGACGGCTTCGACCTGACCTTCGAGCTGGAGCAGTCCGAGGTGCCGTTCGCGATCGAGCTGTGCTTCCGGCCCGGCGGCTCGCTGACCGGCGTTGTGCCGTTGGAGGGCACCGGCAACTACCAACTTGCCGAGGGCACCGGCGCCTACACGGTCGGCTCCGACCGGATCGAGTTCGGCCCAGGCAACGGCACCACTCGGGTCTCGATGGACCCGGGCGAGCGCTACACCCAGCTCAACGGCAGCCTGGTCCCCGACGGCCTCCGGGTCTACCTGACCGGCAGGGCCCCGACGCCGTACACGCTTCAACTGCGAACCTCCTGATCTCAGCCGACCGTCACCGCGACCGTCGCGGTGGCGGTCGGGTCGATCTGGCTGGTCACCCGTACGACGGCGCTGCCGCGCGTCACCGCATGCGCGACCCCGTTCTGGTCGATCGTCAGGACTCCCGGGGCGCGGCTCCGGCGACGAGGCCGGCGCGGCCGGCCGGGTCGACCTGCGGATGACGATCTGGAGCGCTAACGCCAAGCACACGGCGCTGTTCGACCAGATCGCCGCCGCCTACAAGAAGGACCACCCGGAGGTCGGGAAGATCAGCTTCGAGTCGATCCTGTTCGACACCTACACGACCGCGCTGACCACCCAGATCGGCGGCGGCAACGCGCCCGACCTGGCCTGGATCCTGGAGAGCACCGCGCCCGACTTCGTCTCCTCCGGCGCGCTGGATGAGATCGACAAGGACGCGGATCTGTTGCCGAGTGCAACGGCGACCTGGGAGCAGGACGGCAAGCTGTTCGCGTACCCGTTCTCCACCTCGCCGCTGGGCGTCTTGACGCGGCGCCGGGGTGGTCTTCGTGATCGTGCTGGCCGGCCTGCTGGTGCCGAACGAGGTGACGATCATCCCGCTCTACCGGATGTTCGACTCGCTCGGCCTGGTGAACACCCACTGGCCGCTGATCCTGATCCCGATGCTCGGCGCGCCCAGCGTGCTGGCCACCTTCATCATGCGGCAGTTCTTCATCACCCTGCCCAAGGAACTCGAGGAGGCCGGGCGGGTCGACGGACTCGGCCGGCTCGGGCTGTTCTGGCAGGTGTCGCTCCCGCTGGCCCGCCCCGCGATCGGCGCCGTCTCGATCTTCACCTTCCTGCACAGCTGGAACCTCTACCTGGAACCGATCGTTTTCCTCTCCAGCAAGGACAAGTTCACCATTCCCCAGGCCCTCACCCAGTACGTCGACGCGTACGGCGGCGCCATGTGGAACGTCCAGCTCGCGGCCGCCACCCTCAGCGCCCTCCCGGTCCTGATCATCTTCGTCCTCGCCCAACGCCAGTTCGTCGAAGGCCTAGCCCAAACAGGCCTGAAAGGCTGAGCCAGGGCGGCTGGGGCGGGAGCACGTGAACGGAGCGCTGCCGACCGGAGTACCGGTCCCTTGGTGTGTGGTGTCGGTGGCAGGCTGTACAAAGGGAAGGTGACTTTCCATGCCGCGGTTTTCATCGCGACCAGCCTCGACGGATTCATCGCGCGCCCGGACGGGTCGATCGACTGGCTCACCGAGCGGGGTGAGAAGGCCGGCGACACCGGGTACGACGAGTTCATGGCTGCGGTCGACACCGTCGTGCTCGGCCGGAACACCTACGAGAAGGTGCTCACCTTCGGCTTCTGGCCGTACGAGGGCAAGCAGGTCGAGGTCCTCAGCAGCACCCTGCCGGTGGACGCCGACGAGCGCATCATCGTGCACCGGACCATCGAAGGACTGGTCCAGACGCTGGAGGATCGAGGCGCCAAGCGGATCTACGCGGACGGCGGCCGTGTAGTACAGACGTTCCTGCGGGCCGGGTTGCTGAACGAGCTCACCATCACCGTCGTCCCGGTCCTGCTCGGCCAGGGCATCCCGCTGTTCGGCGAACTGGACCACGACATCTCCCTCACCCACAACGCCACCCGAACCCTGGGCGCCGGCCTGATCCAATCCGACTACACCATCCACCGCTGACCTGTACTCCGTTCCCGCCGCTGGTCGAGGGTGGATGGTGGGTAATTGGGTGGTCGGCGGCCGGGCGACGGATGATAATTGACCCTTGTGCCTGGAGCCCGGAGGTTGTTCGCCGATGTGACGCCGCTGCGGGAGTCGGTGGAGTTCCGCTGGCTCTGGGCCGGGCAGTCGCTGTCCTCGATCGGCAGCCTGATGGCCATGGTCGCGGTCGCGATCCAGATGTACGACCTCACCGGCTCGTCGGTGGCGGTCGGCGCGATCAGCCTCGCCAGCCTGGTTCCGACCCTGCTGCTCGGGTTGTTCGGCGGCTCGATCGCGGACGCGGTCGACCGGCGGCGGCTGGTGCTGTTCACCAGCAGCGGGCTGATGCTGGTGTCGTTCGTGTTCGCCCTGCAGGCGTTGCTCGAGTGGCGACAGGTCTGGCTGCTTTACTTGCTCACGGCAACCGCCGCGGCGCTGAGCGCGGTCGACACCCCCTCACGCCGGACGTTCATCCCGCGCATACTCCCGCTCGAACGACTCCCGGCCGCTGCCGCGTTGAGCCAGTTGTCCTTCCAGGTCGCGATCATCGCCGCGCCGGTGCTGGCCGGAGTACTGGTCGCCACGGTCGGCCTCGAAGCGGCGTACGGGATCGATGCGTTGACGTTCGCAGCCGTCATGGTGAGCGTCCAGCGACTGCCACCGATGCCACCCGAGGGCGGCGGCTCCGGCGTCGGCCTGCGGTCGGTGGTCGAGGGCCTCAAGTACGCGGTGAACCACAAGCTGATCGGGATGATCTTCCTGATCGACCTCAACGCGACCGTCCTCGCAATGCCGACCGCCCTCTTCCCGGCCCTCGCCGCTACTCATTTCGGCGGTGGCCCCCAGACCGTCGGCTACCTGTTCGCCGGCATCGGCATAGGCGGCCTGATCGCCGCAGTACTCTCCGGCCCTCTCGGCCACATCCGCCACCAGGGCCGAGCGATGCTCATCTCGGTCGCCGTCTGGGGAGCCGGCATCGGCAGCGTCGGCCTGACCCACAACCTCTGGCTGGCCGTCACCTTCCTGGCCATCGCAGGCGCCGCCGACATCGTCACCACCGTCTTCCGCGCCACCATCCTGCAAACCAACACCCCCGACGAACTCCGGGGCCGCCTCAACTCCCTCGATTTCATCATCGGCCTGGGCGGCCCCAACCTGGGCAACGTCCGCGCCGGCGCGGTAGCCGGCCTCTTCGGCCCGGTCACCAGCATCATCACCGGCGGCGCCGCCTGCGTCCTCGGCGTCCTCGCCCTCAGTACCAACAAGACCTTCCGCCGATACGACGCCAAGTCTGATCAGCCGGCTGACGTCCGGAGGTGAAGGTGCGACTGACCAGGCTTTGAATCAGTCGCGGGTCAGGCCCGGTGGGAGGGCGTCTTCGTCCGGGCCGATCGGGCGGGCGCCGACCAGTGGATTGCGGCGCAGTACTTCGATCAGGGCGGCGGGCCCACCGATGTCGGTCCAAGTGTCGTCCCACAGAGCGGATACGAGCCACGAGTGATCCGCGGGAAAGAACAGATCCGGTAGAGACCCATCGCCGCGCATGTGACCGGTGCGCCAGGTGAGAGCCTGCTCAGGCCCGGCTTCGACCAGCAGGTAAGACCAGTCAAAGTACAGCGACACCTTCGGCAGGCGGGGAAAGACGATGTCGTGAGCGCCGGTGTCGAGATACCCCAGCCACCAAGGCTGCTCAGCAGTCTGCTCGACGAGTTCGTCGACCAAGGCGCGCTCATGCGCTTCGATACTGACGCCTTCGGCCGGGTAGAAGGTGGCGTAGGCCTCGAAGACCGGCGGGATCGCAGTACTGACCGAGAGGCCGGGCGTCGTCCGCCCAGCAATCCACCCAACGTCGTAGGCCGTACCAATCCGCCAGCTTCGCCCGTCCTTGGTGACATCCACGACCCCATCCAACCCGATGAGCCGTGTCCAGGCAGTGGGAACACAGCCGCCCTGCCCCGTCGACCCCCTCCCCGACCACAGCCGAGCCTGACCTCGGTTGAGCGATGGCACATCTACCTGTCCCTCGGTACGGAACTCCTCACCAGAGTTCGTCCAGGCGGTCGGGTCGGGCCCGGCGGCGGCGGGCGTCCCGGCGGGGAAGTTGGCGTGCGGTGGTGGTGAGAATGGCGCGGACTTCGTACCAGGGCGGGCGGCATTCCCAGTAGCCGCAGCCTTCGTAGCTCGGCGGAGCGGATGCGGCTGGTCGGTTGGTGCGGACTGGGGTCCTCGGACAGTGTCTGGGGACCTCGGACAGGCTATTTGGAGTTCACGGTCCCCAGTAGGTGTCCGCACGCCCGACTTGCGGCAGCGTCCAGCGGTGCGCGCCGACCGGGCGCAGTACTCGCGTTTGGGTCAGCGGTGGAGGAGTTGGGCGACTTCGGCGGCCCAGTAGGTGAGGATGGTGTCGGCGCCGGCTCGGCGGATCGAGGTGAGGGTTTCCATGATCGCGCGCTCGCGATCGATCCAGCCGTTCGCAGCAGCGGCTTCCACCATCGCGTACTCACCCGAGATGTTGTACGCGGCAACGGGTACGTCCACGTGGTCGCGGACCTGGCGGATGATGTCGAGGTATGCCAGCGCCGGCTTCACCATCACGATGTCGGCGCCCTCGGCCACGTCCAGATCGACCTCACGCAGAGCCTCGCGGGCGTTGGCCGGGTCCTGCTGGTAGGTCTTCCGGTCGCCTTGCAGCGACGAGTCCACGGCCTCGCGGAACGGACCGAAGAAGGCCGACGCGTACTTCGCGGCGTAGGCCAGGATCACCGTGTCGAGATGCCCGGCCGCGTCCAGCGCGGTACGGATCACACCGACCTGGCCGTCCATCATCCCCGACGGGCCCACGACGTGCGCGCCGGCAGAGGCCTGGGCGACACCCATCTCCGCGTAGATCTTCAGCGTCGCGTCGTTGTCCACCCGGCCGGCAGAGTCCAGTACGCCGCAGTGCCCGTGCGAGGTGAACTCGTCCAGGCAGAGGTCCGACATCACCAGCAGGTCATCGCCGACCTCGGAGACAGCGTCCCGGATCGCCACGTTCAGGATTCCGTCCGGGTCCACCGCCCCGGAGCCGACCTCGTCCTTGGACGAAGGCACCCCGAAGAGCATCACGCCGCCGAGTCCGAGCTGAGCGGCCTCGGCGATCGCCTTGCGGGCGGTGTCGCGGGTGTGCTGGTAGACGCCCGGCATGGTGCTGATCGCGATCGGCTCGCGCGCGCCTTCCCGGATGAACATCGGCAGGATCAACTGACGAGGCTCGAGCGTGGTCTCGGAGACCAGCCTGCGCATTGCCGCGGACGACCGGAGCCGCCGCGGCCTGACACCCGGGAAACCAGTCACTGACCTAGCTCTTCCTACGTGAGCCCGAGCGGCGCTCGGACGGGCGGGTGACCGGTTCACCGGCCTCGATCATGGTGTCACGCCGGTCGGCGCCGAATCGAGCCAGGGCGTCGGCCAGTTCCTCGGCCGACGGGGACTCGGCCATCGCGTCCACGCGCAGGCCGTGCTCTTCGGCGGTCTTCAGGGTCGCCGGGCCGATCACCGCGATCACCGTCGACGCGTGCGGCTTGCCGGCGATGCCGACCAGGTTGCGCACCGTCGAGGACGAGGTGAAGACGACCGCGTCGAACTTGCCGGACTTGATCGCCTCGCGGGTCGGCGCGGGCGGCGGAGCGGCCCGAACGGTCCGGTACGCCGTGACGTCGTCGACCTCCCAGCCGAGATCCGTCAGGCCGGCCACCAGCGTCTCGGTGGCGATGTCCGCGCGGGGCAGGAAGACCCGGTTGATCGGGTCGAGCACCTCGTCGAACGGCGGCCAGTCCTCGACCAGCCCGGCGGCGGACTGCTCGCCCGACGGCAGCAGGTCCGGCCGGATGCCCCAGGCACCGATCGCCTCGGCGGTCTTCTCGCCGACTGCGGCGATCTTCAGGCCGGAGAAGGCGCGCGCGTCCAGGCCGTACTCGTCGAACTTCTCCCGGACCGCCTTGACCGCGTTGACCGAGGTGAAGGCGACCCACTCGTACCGGCCCTCGACCAGGCCGCGGATGGCCTTGTCCATCTGCTGCGGGTTGCGCGGCGGCTCGACCGAGATCGTCGGCACCTCTTCCGGCATCGCGCCGTAGCGGCGCAGCCGGTCCATCAGCGGTCCGGCCTGGTCCTTGGTGCGCGGCACCAGGATCCGCCAGCCGAACAGCGGCTTGGTCTCGAACCAGCTGAGCGACTCGCGCTGCTCGACGACCGCGCCGACCACGATGACGGCCTCACCCGTCAGCTTGGCCGCGCGCAGATCGGCCACGATCGTGCCCAGGGTGCCGACCACGCTGGTCTGTGCCGTGGTGGTGCCACCGACGGTCGCGGCGACCGGAGTACCGGCGTCGAAGCCGGCCTCGATCAGCGCGGTGGTGGTCTCCTTCAGCACGTCGACCGCGTTCAGCAGCACCAGGGTCTGCTTCGGGTGCAGCCGGGTGAAGTCGAGCTTGGACTCGGCCAGGTCGAGCACGGTGACCTCGCGGTCGCCCTTCATCGTCAGCGGGATACCCGCGTACGTCGGGACGGCGCTGACCTCGCTCACACCGGGGACCACGTTGAAGCCGATCCCGGCCTTGCGGCAGGCGGCGGCCTCCTCGGCTCCGCTGGAGAAGGTGAAGGGGTCGCCGGTGAGCAGGCGGACCACGTTCGCCGAGGCCTTGGCGGTCTTCACCACCAGGCGGGCGCGGGCCGCGACCCGCAGCGCCCGGCTGCCCTCGGCGCCGGAGCCGTCCACGATCTCGACGCCCGGCTTGCAGTACGCCAGGAACGCGTCGTGCTCGGGACCCTCCACCACCACCGCGTCGGCGTTCGCCAGCACGTCGCGGCCGGCCAGCGTCAGTAGGGCGGGGTCGCCCGGTCCGACGCCGACGAACGTGACGTGCCCGAGCGGTCTGGCCTGCTTGACCGTCGTGGTGCTGGCTGCGATCTTCGCCGGCACCTTCTGGGGTGCCTTGGTGGCCGCTGTCTTCGCGCTGCTCACGTCTGCTGTCGCCTTTGCCCTTGTCCTGCTCGTCCTCTGAATCCCACGCGTGCTCGTCCCGCTGCTACCCGTCGTTCCCCGTGCCGGTGTCATGTCTGCTCCAGCAACTCGTTCGCGAGTGCCCGCCCGAGGGCGCGTGGGTCGTCCACCGGCCCGTTCGCCGACAGCCGCCGTACGCCGCCCTCCTGGCCGAGCGCTCCCCGGAGCCACAGCTCCGGCCCGTCCTCACCTTCGACCACCTCGGCGAGCGCGCCGACCGGAGCCGTGCACCCTGCCTCGAGCGTGGCCAGCAACTGCCGTTCCGCGGTCACCGCGGCGCGTACCGCGGGATCCTCCAGCGGAGCAAGAGCTTCCAGTACCGCGACGTCGTCGGCGCGGCATTCGATGCCCAGGGCACCTTGTCCCGGTGCCGGCAGAACCTGGATCGGGTCCAGCGTCTCGGTGACCTCCGAAAGCCGGCCCAACCTGGCCAACCCTGCCCTCGCGAGCACCACCGCGTCCAATTTGCCCTCGGCGACCATCGCGATCCGGCTGTCCACGTTGCCACGGATGCCGGTCAGTTCCAGACCCAGTCCGAGTGCCTCGAGCTGCGCCACTCGGCGGGGTGAACCGGTGCCGACCAGGGCGCCGGTCTGCAGCTCGCCGAGGCTCAGGCCGTCGCGGGCCACCAGGACGTCGCGGGGGTCCTCGCGCTGCGGGACGGCGCCGATCGTCAGGCCGTCGAGCGGCGTGGTCGGCAGGTCCTTGAGCGAGTGCACCGCGATGTCGATCTCGTTGGCCAGCAGGGCGTCGCGCAGCGCGCTGACGAAGACGCCGGTGCCGCCGATCTGCTCCAGCGGGGCCTTGCTGGTGTCGCCGGTGGTCACGATCGGCACCAGCTCGACCTCGTGCCCGAGAGCCCGCAGGCTGTCGGCGACGTGGGTCGCCTGGGCGGTCGCGAGCGCGGAGCGGCGGGTACCGAGCCGGATCATGCGGACTCACCTCCGGTGATCTGCGGTGCTGAGTCATGGCCGGAGTCATGGGACGTGCTGGGCGTTGCCTTGGGCGCGGTCACCGCGTCCACCGTGGCGGGGTCGAGCGCGAACAGCTCGCGCAGCGCGTCCGCGTACGTCGGTCCGCCCGGATCCGCGGCCAGTTCCTTCACTCGCACGGTCGGGGTGTGCAGCACCTTGTCGACCACCCGGCGTACGGTCCGGGCCACTTCGCCGCGTTGCGCTTCGTCGAGTCCGGGGAGCCGTCGGTCTAGCCTGCTCAGCTCGGCCTCGACCAGCTCCGCTGCCATCGCCCGGAGCGCGACCACGGTCGGCGTGACGGACACGGCCCGGCGGGTTGCTTCGAAAGCACCCGTCTCCTCGCCAACGATTCGGCGTACCTCGTCGACGTCGTGCGCGCTGCCCCCCGCAGTACCGGCGAGATCCGCCAGGGTGACCAGGGTGACGCCGGGTTGACGCGCCGCAGCGGGATCCACGTCGTGGGGAAGAGCCACATCCAGTATGCCGAAAGGCCGGCCGTCCGCCGCGTTGCGGACCATTTCCTCGGTCAGCACGACACCGCGGGCGCCGGTGCATGACACCACCAGGTCGGCCTCGGTCAACGCCTGCGGTACGTCGGCCAGCGGGATCGCGATACCGCCGATGCGGTCGGCCAGTGCCACGGCGCGATCGAAGTTCCGATTCGCGATCGTGACGCTGGTAGCGCCACCCGCGAGCAAGGTCTGAGCGGCCAGCGAGGCCATCGAACCGGCCCCGACGACCAGCGCGCGACGGCCCTCGTAACCACCGATGGCGTCGAGCCCGGCGGAGACCACCGAGCGGCCGGCGGAGTCGATGCCGGTCTCGGTCCGGGCCCGCTTGCCGACCCGCAGCGCGTGCTGGAACAAGGCGTTCAGGCCGGTGCCGATCGTCTCCAGGTCCTGACCGACGCGCAGCGTTTCCTTCACCTGGCCGAGGATCTGGCTCTCGCCGACGATCATCGAGTCCAGTCCGACTGCGACCTGGAAGAGGTGCGAGACGGCGCCTTCCTCGAAGTGCACGTAGAGATGCTCGGCCAGATCCAGCAGGGGGACGCCGGTGACGTCGGCGAGGATCGCGGTGACCTCGTCCATGCCGGCGTGGAAGCGGTCGACGTTCGCGTACACCTCGGTGCGGTTGCAGCTGGCGAGGACGGCCGACTCGGTCACCGCCGCGGTGTGCTGCACGGCCAGCGCGAGCTTGGTCGCTGCGTCCGGGTCGAGCGCGACCCGTTCCAGGACCGAGATCTCCGCGCTGCGGTGCGAGATGCCGACGACCAGATAACTCATGCCCCAACACCTCCCCCGACGCTAGGCAGATCGGTCAGACCGTTCATCGTCGCTGGTAGCTCGGGCACCTCGGGGAGCGCCGCCTCTCCGGACTTTCGTTGTTCGTGGTACGCCAGGATCTGCAACTCGATCGAGAGGTCCACCTTGCGGATGTCGACACCGTCTGGCACGGACAGCACCACCGGCGCGAAGTTCAGGATGCTCGTCACCCCGGCGGCGACCAGGCGGTCGCAGACCTCCTGGGCGGGGCCGGCCGGAGTGGTGATGACGCCGATCGAGACCCGGTCGGAGGCGACGATCTCCTCGAGCTCGGCGAAGTCGCGGACCACCATCTCGCCGATCCGCTCGCCGACCAGGCTCGGGTCGGCGTCGAGCAGCGCCACGATCCGGAAGCCGCGGGTGCCGAAGCCGGAGTAGTTCGCCAGCGCGTGGCCCAGGTTTCCGATCCCGACGATGACCACGGCCCAGTCCTGGGTGACGCCGATCTCGCGGGCGATCTGGTAGCGGAGGTACTCCACGTCGTAGCCGACGCCGCGGGTGCCGTAGGAGCCGAGGTAGGACAGGTCCTTGCGGAGCTTGGCCGAGTTGACGCCGGCCGCCGTCGCGAGATCCTCGCTCGACGCGGTGGCGATGCCACTGTCCGACAGCGCGGTCAGGGCCCGCAGATACACCGGCAAGCGCGCGACAGTGGCCTCGGGAATGCCGCGTTCGGTTCTCGTCGGCGCGCCGGGGCGACGGCTGCGGGCAGGCGTCACAATTCTCCTGGAAATGGTGGTTCGCAAGTCACCGCCTCACGGCTGGCGACTACCCCACTCTAGGAGCTTGTGAACGTGAGAACAAAATCGGCGATGACACCCATGACGGATGTCACTTAGTTGTCAAGGCCTTCTTCAGCCTGAGCGGGTCCACCCGCCAGAAGTCGTGCTGGCGGCCGTCGACGAAGGTGACCGGGATCTGCTCGCCGTACTGCTCGAACAACGCGGGGTCCTGGGTGATGTCGATCTCGGTCCAGCCGACTCCGAGCTCGCCGCAGACCTGCTCGACGATCGCCCGGGCGTCGTCGCAGAGATGGCAGCCCGGTTTCCCGTACAGCGTGACCCTCACCGGTCCGCCTCCCGCAACCTGCCCTTGGCGACCTTGCCGGTGACCGAGTGCGGCAGGTGGTCGACTACCTCGATCTCCACCGGGCACTTGAATCGCGCGAGCCGCGTCCCGGCGTACTCCAGGATCTCGGCGGGATCCGGCGCGGCGCCGGTCTTCGGTACCACGAACGCCTTCACCGCCTCGCCGGTCTCCTCGGACGGCACGCTGATCACAGCGGCCTCCCGTACTCCGGGGGCGGTGACCAGGACCTCTTCCACCTCACTGGGGAAGACGTTGAACCCGGACACGATGATCAGCTCGCGGAGCCGGTCGACCAGGAACAGGTCCCCATCGGCATCGAGGTAGCCGACGTCGCCGGTGCGGTACCAGCCCTCGTCGTCCGGCCCGTCCACGCTGTCCGGCCAGTACCCCGAGAACAGGTTGCCGCCGCGGATCACGATCTCGCCGGGGTCGTCGCCCTCGACGTCCTCGCCCAGCTCGTCGGCGATCCGGAGCTCGACATGGGGCAGCGGCCGGCCGACCGAGCCCGGCTTCGGGTCGTCCTCGCCGAGCGTGGTGGTGACACCTGGCGACGCCTCGGTCAGCCCGTATCCCTGGTGCACGAACAACCCGGTGGCCTGCTCGAACCGCTCCGCGAGCCCGCGCTCGAGCGTCGAGGCGCCGGTGAGAACCACCTTCACCGTCTCGAGCGCGTCCTTCAGATCGGGCCGGGCGAGGAAGGCGTTCAGCGCCGGCGGAGCCAGTGGCAGCCGCGTCACGCCGTACCGGCGGATCAGGTCGATCGTGGCGGTCGAGTCGAACCGCCGCTCGAGGATCAGTGCCGCGCCGGTGGCGACGGCCCAGCCGAGCACCGCGTTCAGGCCGAACGCGTGGAACATCGGCAGCACGCCGAGCACGACGTCGTCCGGGCCCATCCGGCCCTCGCCCAGGTCGGCGAGGTTCTTCACGTTCGCGCCGAGCGCCCGATGGGTGAGCATCGCGGCGCGCGGCTCACCACTCGTCCCGGACGTGTAGAGCAGGACGGCGAGTGCCTCCGGATCGGTTTGCGGCGTAAGCGGAGCGTGACCGGTCAGCTCGCCGGGACGGACCACCCGGATGCCCTCGACCTTGTCCGCGAGGTCCCCGTCGGTGACCGCGATCCGCGCCCCGGAATGCGTGATCACGTGGCCGACCTCGGTCTTGGTCAGGCCCGTGTTCAGCGGTACGGCGACCAGCCCGGCGCGAAGAGTTCCCAGGTAGGAGGTGATGAACTCGACGCTGTTGGCCATCAGCAGCACCACCCGGTACCCCGGGACGAGCCCGGCCGCCGCGAACCCCTGGGCAGCCGCGTTCACCGCCGTGTCGAGCTGACCCCAGGTCAGCCGCCGGTCGCCGTCTACCAGCGCGAGACGATCGTCGTGACGTCGCGCTGTGTCACGAAGAATGTCCGCGAAGTTGAAGTTCACCAGGCGAGTCTGCCACGAGGCCATTAGGGTGCTCGCTGTGACTCGACCTAAGACGTGTGAACTGCGCGCCGGCTCCGCCTCACCGGAGTACTGGGATCGATTGCAGGGACGCGTGACGGGGGCTGTACAGGTGTACTACCGGGCGATAGCCTGCACAGCCCGGTGAAGTCGGATGACGTCCGCGCACCGGTGTCGCACGAGGGTCTGGACCTGGCCCGCGCAGCGACTTGCCCGGGCTCGGCGAACGATCTTGCGAGGCCCGGGGTGGTGGGGGATCCGTGTGCGGTCAGCAGCCCGCCGTCCGGGTTGCGCCCTGCGCAGGCAACCGGCCTGCGGATCCGTGAATATCAGCTCGGACGGAGCGCGGCACGCCGGGCGCTGTTGACAGTCGGTGCTTCAGGCGTAACGCTCGGTGCTGTCTCAGCCGCTGTGGGCCTTCGCGGATGTGTCAGACGTAGACGTGTCAGTTGAACGGGAGAGAACTTGACGACGCCGGAGCCGAGCCCGGACGGGATGAGACGCGCAGAGCTCGTCGATCGCGCCCAGGCAGGGGATGTCGGTGCGTTCGGCGAGCTGTACGACGAGTACTCGCTGACCGTGTATCGCTACATCTACGCGCGGGTGTCGTCATCGGCACTCGCGGAGGACCTCACCAGCGAGACGTTCGTCCGGGCGCTGCGCGCGCTGGACTCGTTCCGCTGGCAGGGCCGGGACTTCGGTGCCTGGCTGGTGACGATCGCGCGGAACCTGATCACCGACCACTACAAGTCGGGCCGGGTCCGGCTCGAGGTGGTCACCGACGAGATCGAGACCCACGACCGGCAGACGGAGGGCCCGGAGGTCGATGTGCTGGCCACCGCCACCGCCGAAGTACTACGGAACGCCGTCGCGGCGCTTCCCGACGAGCAACGCGACTGCCTGACGATGCGATTCTTCGCCGGTCTGTCGATCGCTGAAACGGCCAGGGCGCTCGAGAAGTCGGAGGGCGCCGTCAAGCAACTGCAACTGAGGGCCGTACGGCACTTGGCGAAGGTTATTCCCAAGGACTTGAGGTGAGGAGGATGACAACGGATGTCTTTCGTAACCCGTCAGGGAGTCTCCTCGTTTGCCTGGTGAGGACCAGTCGGTGACCCCGGCCGGCCATTGAGGAGAACGAGAACTCATGAGTGACCTGAACAGGGCTCGAGCGCGCGCGGAGGCATTCGCGCACGCTGTCGATCACGGGCCCCGTCACTCTTCGCGACTGAGCGACGACCCTGAGCTGATGGATGCTGTGGAGCTCGCTGGACGGCTGAGGACCGCCGGCGCAGTCTCACCGCGACCGGAGTTCACCGCCGAGCTGAGGCACCGCCTCCTCGAGCAGGCCGCGGCCCGTGCCGCGACGACGACTCCGACCGTGGTGCGCAGTGCACCGGACGACCAGGACGAACCGCCTCCCCGCGAGGACGACGACGCGTCCGTGACAGACATCCGCCGCCATCGTCGTCACGGCCGGCGTATCCGGCTCGTGGCCAGTACCGCCGCGCTGGTCCTGCTCGGAGGTGGCATCGGTTCTGCCGCCGCCGCTCAGCAGGCGATGCCCGGCGACACGTTGTACGGGATGAAGCGCAGCATCGAGAACGTCTCCACCAACGTCAGCGTCGGGGACGACTCCCGGGGCCGCCGCGAGCTCCAGCACGCGATGACCCGGCTGTCCGAGATCGATGAGATGGTCGAGAGCGGCGGTGGCGACGTCACCACGATCAACAGCACGCTCGGCGACTTCTCCGCGCAGGCCCGCAAGGGCGTGTCCCGGCTCGTCGCGTCGTACCAGCAGGACGGCGACGCCACCTCCATCACGGTAGTCACGACGTTCATCACCAGCGCCCGCCAGGCCATCGCTGAGCTCGCTCCGAAACTGCCGCCGGAGTCGCTGAAGGGAGCGGTCGAGGCCCTGGCCACGATCGAGCAGCTCGCTCAGCACATGACCGTCGCGTGCCCGAAGTGCGACAAGCCGAAGCCGGCGAAGAACGCGGGTCCGGCGACCACCAAGCCGGGCAGCGAGCCGAACGAGCCCGGCAACGCCGGGCCGACGACCGTGCCCTCCACCAAGCCGAGCGCCCCCAGCTCGATGCCGTCCAAGGTCCCGAACACGACGATCCTGCAAGAGCCGACGTCGAAACCGACCGACCTGAAGACGCCACCGAACCCGTCGGACAAACCCACCACGACACCGTCAGGACCCACCGTCCCGGCCCTGCCGACCCCGGGCACCCCAAGCTGGCCCTGGCCGTTCCCGACCCTGAGCCTGCCCCTCCCGACAATCAACCTCCCAGGCGTGGTCCAAACCCTGCTCCCGCCCTGGAAGTGAACTAGACACCTGAAGGCCCCGGGATTTTCCTGGGGGCTAGAAGAAGACGCTGCGGCGTTGCATCAGGAGTGCGTAGAGGGTCTGCTGGATGGTTTCGCGGACCTGGTCGGTGACGTTGAAGACGAGCATGGGGTCGTCGGCGGCGCCTTCGGCGAAGTCGTCGGTGCGGATGGGTTCGCCGAACTCGATCAGCCACTTGGAGGGCAGTGGGATCAGGCCGAGGGGTCCCAGCAGGGGGAAGAACGGCGTGATCGGGATGTAGGGGACGCCCAGCAGTCGCGCCAGGGAGGCCATGTTGCCGACGAGGGGGTAGATCTCCTCGGCGCCGACGATCGAGCAGGGGACGATCGGTACGCCGGTGCGCATCGCCGCGCTGACGAAGCCGCCCCGGCCGAACCTCTGCAGCTTGTAGCGCTCGCTGAACGGCTTCCCGATCCCCTTGAACCCCTCCGGCCAGACGCCGACCAGGTTGCCCCGGCTCAGCAGCCGCTCGGCATCGTCGTTGCTCGCCAGGGTCGCGCCCCCCTTGCGGGCCAACTCGCCCACGAACGGCGTCTGGAACACCAGGTCCGCGGCGAGCGTGCGCAGCGGACGGTTCGTGTGGTCCGCGATGATCAGCTGGGTGATCAGCCCGTCCAGCGGCATCGTGCCGGAGTGGTTCGCGACGATCAGCGCGCCGCCGGTGTCGGGGATGTTTTCCACGCCCCGAACCTCGACCCGGAACCACTTCTCCGCCAGCGGGCGCAGTACCGAGAGGAGGACCTGGTCGGTGAGCTCGGGGTCGTACCCGAACTCGTCGACCTCGTAGTCCCCGGTCAACCGCCGCCGCAGGAACGCGAGGAACTCGGCAATCTTGGCCTCACCATCAGCCCCGAACGTCTCCCGGATGAACCGCTCGAACCCGGCAAAATCCTGCCCACCCTGTACTGCGGCCTCAGCCGTGGCCTGTACTCCGGGCTCGGGCGCGGCTTGCACTCCAGGCGCGGCAACACCCCGGGACTCCGCCGGGGATTCCACGGCGGCTGCGCGGGTCTTTGCTGTGCGGGCGCCACGAGCCTTCGCCGCTCCGGGGCCGGCGAGTGCGCGGGCCGCGGCGGACGGCGTGGTACGACGTCCGCTGCCGCGGCCGGGGCGTCCACCGGAGCCGATCGGGATGACGTCGGCGTCAGCCACGGAGTGCCCCCAGACCGGCATTCAGCCCGGCGGCCACCAGTCGCGAGGCGGTCGTGACCGCGCCCGGGCCGAGCGAGGCACGGAAGTCGTCGAACGCGCTCGCGGTCGTGTACTTCGGTTCGAAGCCGAACTCGCTGCGCATCCGGGTGGTGTCGACGGCCCGGCCATAGGTCAGGAAGGTGATCTGGTCGGGCGAGAAGTCCGCGAGCCTGGCCCGGCGGACGACGGCCGCTGTGCTGGCCGCGGTGAAGGAGGGGAATCGGAGCACCGGGCGGCCGAGGCGGCGGATCGCCTGGGAGAGCGAGAGCACGCCGTCGCCGGCCAGGTTGAAGGTGCCGGGCAGGTCGATCATGGTCGCGTGGTGGATCGCCTCGACGCCGTCGTCCTCGTGCAGGAACTGCAGGCGGGCGTCGTAGCCGAAGACGGTCGGGACCACCGGCATCGCGAAGTACCGGGTGATCGGAGAGTCGGTCTGCGGGCCGATCCAGTTGGCCATCCGCAGGGTGGTGACGCAGACGTCCGGGCGGCGCCGGGCGAAGCCGCGCACGTAGCCCTCGACCTCGACCGCGTCCTTGCTCAAACCGGTCTGATGGATCGCCCGGGGCGCCATCTCCTCGGTGAACATCGCGGGGTCGCGCGGGCCGGCGCCGTACACGGTGGTCGACGACTTGACCACCAGCTTGCTCACACCGGGCGCCTTCTGGCACGCGGCGAGCAACTGCATGGTGCCGATGACGTTGATCTCCTTCATCGACGAACGGCCACCGGCGCTGCCAGGGGTCGCCACGACGCCCGTGTGGACGACCGTGTCGACGTCCTCACCGGCGATGACCTTCGCGATGACGGGGTTGCGGATGTCCGCGCGGACGAACCGGACCCGGCCGAGCTCGGCCCGCGGCGGCACCACGTCGATGCCGATCACGGTGTCGATACCGGGATCGGCTGCCAGGCGGCGGGCACAACGAGCACCGGCGTCCCGGGAGACGCCGGTAACCATCACTACCTGTGCCACGAGTACCCCCAGCCAGACAGCAACTCCACACAACGCCAACCTGTCGCCAGGCCGGCGGGACTTGCTACTTGCCGAGCTTGCGGCGCTGCACCCGCGTCTTCTTCAGCAGCTTGCGGTGCTTCTTCTTCGCCATACGCTTACGGCGCTTCTTGATAACGGAACCCACAGTGGACCTTCCAAACTTAAAGAGAGCGTCGGCAAAGCCTACCTGTAGGTCACCTTCCTGACCTAAGTGAGGCCGGTGCCACCGCTGATCCAGCGGCGCCTGGGGATTGTCCGGGCGCTTGGATAGGGTGGTTTCCGGCGACTGGGGAGGCCTGTATGACCGCTCGTTACAACGGCCTGGCCGATTGGTACGACGCCCGTTTCGTGGTCGGCGCGCCACGGCATATGCCCTCGCTCCCCGAGCTTCTCGGCCCCGGTTCGGGTCCCTGCCTGGATCTCGGCTGCGGCACCGGCCGGAACTTCGACACCATTCGGCAGGTCGGCATGCGCCACATCCCGCTGCCCGAGTTGCTGAACGCGTTCCTCCGCCCCGAGTTGACGGTCGAACACATCGAGGAGCCCGGCGACATGCCCGTCCCCCACGCCCTCGCCATCAAGGCCCGACGGAACTGACATGGTCTCCCTGAGGCCGTGGACGGCGGACGGCATCTCGCTGCTGGAGCGGTGCGACACCGCCGAGATGACCGCGTTCCTCGGCGGCCCGGAGACCCCGGAGCAGAACCGGCTTCAGGCGAGGTGTTCCCAGGTGGTGAGGGTCAGTTCGCGGCCCTTGTCCGTCACGGTGATGAGCGGGAGGTCGGTGAGCCGGTAGCCGGCCCGCCGGGCGACTGCTGAGCTCGCGGCGTTGTCCGGCTCGATCTCCAGGATCAGTCGCTCCAGACCGAGCACCTCGTGCGCGTATTCGGTCAGCAGGATCAGCGAGCGATGGGCCAACCCCTGGCCGCGGAAGGCGGGCCCGACGGCGTATCCGAGGGCGGCGGCCTTCCCGTTCACCATCACCTCGCCCATCGGCTCGCCGCCGTCCGTGGTGATGGCGAGGTGGAGCCGCCCGTTGTCGCTGTGCGCCGCGTCGACGTAGGCCTCGGCCGCCGCCAGGTCGAACGGCGTCACGAGCGGCGTCCAGTACGCGACCTCGGGATTGTCGAACAACTCCACCATCGCGACCACGTCGCCGCGTTCCCACTCCCGCAGTACCAGTCCGTCCCCTGCCAGCCGCGCCCCTGGCCCGCCGTACCTCGTCGTCATGCCCGCCAGTCTCCCCCACCGCAAGACCACCACACCCGGCCTCCCGTAAGGTTCCAGGAGTGACACACGGGCACCTCGATCCGGCGTCGCGGGAGCCGATCGACCCCGACGTCGATCTGCGGCACCCCGCTCCGGCCGAGGTCCGGGCGAGTGAACTGCCGGTCGTCACGGCGATCGCGATCGGCGGTGCGATCGGCGCCTCGGCCCGCTACCTGGTCGAGCTGGCCTGGCCGACCTCGTCCGGGTCGTTGCCCTGGGCCACCTTCATGATCAACATGGTGGGCTGCGCGCTGATCGGCGTCCTGATGGTCCTGGTCTCCGAGGTCTGGATGACGCACCGGCTGGTGCGGCCCTTCCTGGGAACGGGAATCCTGGGCGGCTTCACCACCTTCTCCACCTACGCCGTCGACATCCAGGGACTCCTCAACGACGGCCACCCCGTCACCGCGTTGCTCTACCTGGCGATCACCGTGATCGGCGCGCTGGCAGTGGTCTGGGCCACCACCACGACGACCCGGGCGCTCGTCCACCGGAGGTCGGGATGAAGTTGCTCCTGGTGATCGCAGGCGCGCTGGTCGGCGCTCCACTGCGCTACCTGACAGACCGCTTCATCCAGGAACGGCACGACAGCGACTTCCCGTGGGGCACGTTCACCGTGAACGTCGTGGGGTCGGCGATCCTCGGCTTCGTCACCGGCGCGACGAGCGCCGCGGACGTCCCGCACTGGGTCCAACTCCTCGTGGGCACAGGGCTCTGCGGTGCGCTGACCACCTACTCGACCTTCTCCTACGAGACGCTGCGCCTGTTCGAACGAGGATCCAGATTCACCGCCGGCCTGAACGTCGCGGCCAGCATCCTTGCCGCCCTCGGTTCGGCCTATCTCGGTCTCGCGGTCACCCAGTCGATCTGGCCGTGACAGCGCGGGTTAATGGCTGGGTCCGAGCCGCCGTGGCTGTTAGCCTCGCTGGTATGAGCATCCGTCCGTTGTCGCCGATGATGCCCCGCGCGCGGGGCTGCTGACACACGGACATCTGACGATTCCGAGGCCCCGAGTCGGGGCCTCTTTCGCGTTGTGGGCCTCGTCTCGGCTGATGAGGAGGTACCGATGACGCGTTCCTACATCACCACGACCATCCCGTTCGTCAATGCCCGGCCGCATCTGGGGTTCGCCCTGGAACTGGTCCAGGCCGACGTGCTGGCACGACATCGCCGCCTGGCCGGCCACGAGGTCCGGTTCCTCACCGGGACCGACGAGAATTCCCTGAAGAATGTGCTGGCCGCGGAGGCGGAGGGAATCGGAGTACAGGAGTTGGTCGATCGCAATGCGGCCGCTTTCGAAGGGCTGCGGGGGCCGCTGGAGTTGTCGTTCGACGACTTCATCCGCACGAGCAGCGATCCGCGGCACCGGGTCGGAGTCGAGCGGTTGTGGCAGCGGTGCGCCGCCACGGGAGACCTGTACCGCAAGCACTATGAGGGCCTGTACTGCGTCGGCTGCGAGCAGTTCTACACCGCGGACGACCTCACGGACGGGCGATGCCCTGAGCACGGCACCGAGCCACAACTCGTCGCCGAGGAGAACTGGTTCTTCCGGCTGTCCCGGTACGCCGAAACCCTGCGGGAGTTGATCTCGAGCAACCGGTTACGAGTCGTACCAGCGAGCCGGCGCAACGAAGTACTGAGCCTCATCGCGAGCGGGTTGCACGACTTCTCCGTCTCGCGGTCGCAGCAGCGCGCTCGCGGCTGGGGCATCCCGGTCCCTGGTGATCCCGATCAGGTCGTCTATGTCTGGTGGGATGCCTTGGGCAACTACGTGACGAGTCTCGGCTACGGTGGCGACGAGACCGGCTTCGACAAGTGGTGGACCCGCGCCAACCACCGCATTCACCTGGCAGGCAAGGGAGTCGTGCGGTTCCACGCCGTCTACTGGCCGGCCATGCTGCTGTCCGCGGGGTTACCGTTGCCGACGGCGATCTTCGTTCACGACTACCTCACGGTCGACGGGCGCAAGATCAGCAAGTCGAGCGGTACGGCGATCGACCCGGCCGACCTGGTCGCCGAGTTCGGGGTGGACGCCGTGCGCTGGTGGCTGATCCGCGAGGTTCCGCGCACCGGCGACACGGACTTCACCGTCGACCGCCTGATCAGCCGCGCCAACACGGACCTCGCCGGCGGCCTGGGCAACCTCGTCAACCGGGTCGTCTCGATGATCCACCGGTACCGCGGCGGCCGCGTCCCGCCGGCGACCAGCGGAGCGGCGGCCGGGACTGAGGAGCTCCTGCGCGTCTGGGACACGGCACCTTGTGAGGTCGCCGAGTACTTGACGGAGTTCGACTTCCGCCGGGCGGCGGCCGCGCTCTGGACGATCGTGGAGGCCGCCAACCGGTGCATCGAGACCACCAGACCCTGGGAACTGGCACGGGACCAGTCCCCAGACCTCGACGGCGTACTCGACCTCATTCTGGAGACCTGTCTCGGCCTCGCAGCCGAGCTGGAGCCCTTCCTGCCAGGGGCTTCAGCCCGCATCAAGGAACAGTGCACCGCCGTCGACGGCGTCCTCCCCGCGGCGACCCCACTCTTCCAGCGACTGGATCACAAGTCGATCCAGTAGCGGCGGGTCAGCCCCAGAGTGGTCGTGCGCACGTCTTCGAGCACCCCGCCGTTGCCCTCGATCGTGTGCGCGGACGCGACGTTGGAGTCGTCACAGGTGACGAGCACGCGAGCCAGCCCCAGCTCGCGTGCTCTGTCGAGCGTCGCACCCAAGGCCCACCTCGCCAGCCCACGCCTGCGCGCGGACGGCCGTACGCCGTACCCGATGTGACCGCCGGCATCGAGCAGGAAGTCGTTCAACTCGTGCCGCAGCGAGATCGCGCCCAGGTACGTCTCGTCCTCGACGATCCACCAGTAGCTGGCGTGCACCCGTCCTGGATCGACCGGGATCGAGTGGTCCGCCTGCCGCCTCAACCGCGCGACCCAGCGGGCAAAGCCTTCGGGCGACTCCACCTCGTCGCCCTCTCCCAGGCCGGCGCCGTCCTGGTGGGCGGCACCCCACTCCTTCAGCGAGTCCAGCCAGGACTCCCGCAACTCCACAGTCGGCACCACAAGCTCAACCATCCCCCGACGATAATCTTTGCGGCCCCTTCACCCGCACTGTTTTTGGCGCGGTGGGTGCCATCGGCGAGGGTCGTGCGTCTGACCCCCGGCGCGCGGGATGCTGTTGCGCGCATTGGCCGAACTGACGGGAGCCGCAATGTCGGACTGGTACACCGAGCGCCGCCAGAACCAGCAGCTGCAAGAACTACGGGGCGAGATGTCGCGGGCGCTCTCCGACGCCTCGAGCCTGCGGTCCCGGTTGTCCCAGCTGCAGGGCGGCATGGAGTCCAGGCTGCAACGGCTGACCACCGCCTTCGACGCCTTCGTCGAGCTGTCCGACATCCGCTACGAGTTGATCGGCTTCGCCGACGCCTCCGAGGTACGCCGTCACGCCGGGCAGGTGTTGTCCGGCCTGGCCTCCGGCGACACCCCGCCCGCGGCGACGCGCGCAGTACCGGGGTACTGGCTCGGGCCTGCCGTTGACGCGCTCCGCCTCCTGTCGACCGAGGCGATCGGCCATGCCGCCGAGCAGCCGGGCGAGGCGGAAGGCGGCCCGCTGGCGGAGGCGATGGCGCGCGACGCTCGCCGTACGTCGATCTTCCTGTGCCTGGCGCTTGCCGCTCTCGGCCGGCGGAACCAGGTCCGGACCGACTGGCTGAACACGGCCTTCGGTGCCTTGGCCGCCGACGGGACCGTCACCCGGGTGCAGCGGGCTCTGTGGACCACCGGCGCGCGCGGCGGGTTCGGAGCCGACGGGTTGGCCCTGATCGTGACGGGGCTGCAGGTGCCGGCCACCGCATCCGCGGACAAGTGGCTCGCGGCTGTCGAAGCCCGGGGCGACGTAGCCAAGGGGTACACGCCGAACTTCACGGAGATCGTCGCCCAGGCGAAGGTCCGGGAGCGGCTCAGCCTGCTTCGGTCGGCGGTCGAGACGATCACCGGTGACACCGCGGTGCTGGAGCCGGACCGCGACCTCGCTTACGGCGCCGGCGAGCACCCTGACCCGCACAGCACCTCCGCCCTGTTGCGGCTGCTGATCTCCGAAGGCAGCGAACCCGAGCGGGAACCGCTGGCACGAGTCGCCGAACTGCGAACCCGGATCACGGACGGCACCGACAGCGGCGGCGGATCCTTCGACGACCAGGCCGGGTCTGTCGAGGAGCTGCTGAAGGCCGACCTCGGCCGCGAGGAGGAACCACACTTAGCCGCGGCCGCGCTCCGAGTCGTCGCCGCCGGGGTCCTGGCCGGCGCCGAAGAACTCGCCCGTACTGCGAGCGCGCCCAGCCCGCGGCAGATCACCACCGAGATCGAGTGGCGCCAGGTCACCCTGCTCCCCGACGGCCCGGAACGCCAGTCGCTGGCCGCGGCCGAATCCGCGATCACCGCGACCGTGGCTCCGCTGTCGTCCCGGGACCTGGCCGGGCCGGTGACGTTCGGGATCGCCGGGCTGGTGGTGGCCGCGGGTCTCGGTCTGGTCCACCCGTTCTGGATCGTGGCCGGGCTCGGCCTCATCGCCTACGGCGCCTACCGCTACTGGACCACCAGCAAGCGCAGGAAGTCCGAGCAGGCCGACGCCGCGGCGCGAGTCGGTCGCCTCCGTGAGAAGTCCACCGAGGCCGCGGGTGAGCTCACGGAGTACCTGGCCAAGGACGCCGAGCGGGGCACCGCCGTCGCCACCGACCTGGAAGAAATCCGCAAACGCCTGACGGTCTGACCGCGCGGGTCAGCGCTCGAGGAACGTGCAGATACAGACCTTGTTGCCCTCGGGGTCGGCGAGCACGGTGAACGACGGCGCTTCCTTGTCGTAGACCACCTTGCCGCCGGCCGCCACCCCGGCGGCGATGCGCTCCTCAGCGACGTCGTGCGGCACCCAGAGGTCGATGTGGAAGCGCTGCCGCGGGGTCTCGTGCGCATCGGTGCCCTGGAACCAGACGGTCGGCACCTGGCCGCCCGGATCGCGAACGTCGTCACCCTGCCGTGAATCGGCGCTGCCCGTGAGCACCGCCGCCCAGAACGGCCCGAGCGCCGCGACATCGGCAGTGTCCAACCCCAGCTCGACCTGAGTCACGGCGCGCGGGTCCGCCGCGATCCCCTGTTCCTTGGCGATCTCACTGATCCGCCGGGCGACCTCGACATCCTTCTGCGTCACCCACGACACCTGCGTCGCGGGCCCGTCGTCCGGTTGGTAGACCGCGTCGTCGCTGATCAACTTCAGGTCGACGAACGTAGCGGTCAGCTTCACCTCGGGCTGGTGCCCCAGCTCCTCACCGAGCGCGCCGATCGCCGCGACGAACCTCAGCCCGGTGGCGAAATCACCGGTCAGGAACCGCCCATGGAACGCCTGAGCCAGCTTCCGCCAGTCGGCAAGCTCCGCCCCGACGATGTCCTTCGTCTTCAACATCTCCCGCATGCTCTCAGTCATGCGGCCACCGTAGAACCCAACCCGGACACTCCGCTTCCGCGAACCGACCGCCTCTCCAAGGACCGAGCGGATTCAGACCCGAAGCTCAGGCGGGAACCCCGTCCAGCGGAGCTCGGGAGGGAGATGTCCCAGGTCGTTGTAGACCAGCATGCTCGCGGCCCGGCCGGGCGCGTAGCGGATGACGGTCAGCGCCGCGTTCGCATGGTTGAGCGCCATCCACCGCCACTTCGGGGCGTCGAGAGCGTCGCGGATCAACCAGGCGACGACGAAGTTGTGAGTCACGACGAGCTCATGCCGCGGTTCGTCCCCGTCGACCGGTCCGGTGAACTCCGCAAGGGCTCGCTGGGCCAGCGGCGGACCGGACTCGAGCTCCTCCGGTGAGAACAGCGCCAGGAAATCCAGCGTGCTGTCGGCCAGGTCCGGCGGGAGCTCGTCTCTTTCCGGCGCGTAGGGGACGTAGTCGCCGACCAGCTCGGACTCCTCCAGCGGAACGCCATCCAGCTGGCCGCGAACCAGCCGGGCCGTCTGCGCCGCCCGCGCGAGCGGACTGTGGTGAATCGCTGTCAGAGGCGCCGACCGAAGCCGCTCACCGAGCAGAGCTGCCTGGCGAAGGCCGGCGGCGGAGAGTTCGCTCTGATCAGGTGACGCCTCGCCATGTCGTGCGAGGTAGAGATACCGCGCCGCAGTACCGGCCATGACCGTTCCCCCTTCGACCTCACCCCACCTATAGGCAGGCTAGCCCGCCGGTACTGCGAACGCTCGGGCTCAGGAGGTGACAAAGGGCAGGGCGAGGCGGCCGGTCCCCGTAGGGAGCCGACCGCCATCGCTTCTCGTTGTTATCCGGCCTGGAAGAACGCGCCCTTGAGGTAGTCGTGCACGGCGTCCTCAGACACCCGGAACGACCGACCCACCCGCACCGCGGGCAGTTCGCCGGAGTGCACCAAGCGGTACACGGTCATCTTGGACACGCGCATGGCCGTGGCGACTTCTGCCACGGTCAGGAACTTCACCTCGGCGAGCGGCGACTCACCACCGGACTTCTTTGATGCCATTGCGCACCGCACTTCCAGCACGGGTCGTGCGCCGGCTTCCCCTCCGGCACCTCCGCCCGTGCATGAACCGAGCGTAGTGGCTGTTGGTGCGAATGGGAAAGGGGGTGTCTGGTGTGACTGGATGGCTAGTAGGACGGATCGAGTCCGAGCAGCGGGAAACTGACGTCCCGGGTCGCCTTGACCGAGCGGTCCAGCCAGGTGTCGGGGTTGTACCCGGTCGACCAGTCGGCGTACGACGCGTCGCGGCCGTCCGTCATCCGCGAGGGCGCGACCCGGGCGTACCGGATCCGCACGTCCTCGCGCCACGACTCCGGGACCGGGGTGGACGGGTCGATCGGCTGACCCGCGACGATCGCCAGCAGGTGCGTCCAGGCGCGCGGTACGACGTCGATGATCGCGTAGCCGCCGCCTCCGGTGGCGACCCACTTGCCACCGCAGACCTCGTGGGCCAGGTCGTGCAGCGCCAGGTACGCCGCTCGCTGCCCGTCCACGGATTTCGTCAGGTGCGCCAGCGGGTCCTCGAAGTGGGAGTCGCACCCGTGCTGCGTCACCAGCACCGACGGCCGGAACGCCTTCACGACGTCCGGCACGATCGCATGGAACGCCCGCAGCCAGCCGGCATCCCCGGTACCAGGCGGCAGCGGGATGTTCACCGACGTGCCCTCGGCGTCCGGCCCGCCGGTCTCACTCGCGGCCCCCGTGCCCGGGAACAACGTGGTCGGCGACTCGTGCAGGCTCACCGTGAGCACCCGCGGATCGTTGTAGAACACAGCCTGTACTCCGTCGCCGTGGTGCACGTCCACGTCGACGTACGCGACCCGTTCGGCGCCATGGTCGAGCAGCCACTGGATCGCGATCGCTGGGTCGTTGTAGACGCAGAATCCGCTGGCCAGCGAGGGCATCGCGTGGTGCAGCCCGCCCGCGATGTTGGCGGCATGCAGCACGTCGCCCTGCCAGACAGCCCGGGCCGCCTCGACCGAGGCGCCGACCACATGGGCGGAGGCCTCATGCATCTGCGGGAAGCAGTAGGTGTCGTCGGTGCCGAGGCCGTGCTCCAGATCGGGTCGGTCGGGATCCGCGCCCGCGTGCTTCACCGCTTCGATGTACTCCGCGGTGTGCACGGTGCGGAGCAGCGCGTCGTCGGCGACCGGCGCCGGCACCACCTTGAGCAGATCCAGCACGCCGAGGGCACGGGCCAGCCGGACCGTCAGATCCACCCGGATCGGGCTCATCGGATGGCCGTGACCGAAGTCGTACGCCGTCAGCCCCTCGTCGAAGACCAGCATCGCCTCACCGCTCATGCCCCCGACCTTAGCCCGCGCCCGCGGTACGCGCCCCGCTCGCAGGCGGGACCACTCGCCGATCGGCTTGTGTTCCGCGCGATTGACAAGCACCCTTCCTCTCGTGAGGGGAGAACTCAGGCCGGCGCTGCCCAGCCGCCGGCAGGTGTTGCTGACGGGCGCCGTGATGGCGGCTTCGGCGGTCACCGCGACACAGACCGCGACAGGGGACGGCTACGGATCGGGGGGCCTGGGTCCGTGGCGCGACCTGGACCGGTCGATCTCGCCGGACGAGCAGGTCCGCCGAGTCGTCGAGAGCGACGGTGTAGTGATGTTCGGCGACAGCATCGCCGTCCAGGATGGCGACACGCTCGCCTGGACACTGGCCATGCGGACCGGGGACGCGCTGGCCATGCACAACTGGTCGGGGCAGCCGTCGTCGGCGGTGGTCGACGCGCTGGGGCGGTGGTCCCGGGAGTTCGGGCTCCCCCGGCGGATCCTGATGGCGACCGGGTCGAACGACATCTTCGCGCCGCCGTCGTTCGGGCGGCAGGTCGACCGGGCGATGCGCATCGCCGGCTGGTCCCGCACGGTGGTCTGGGTGAACGTCCACGTGGACCGGGTCAAGCTGTCGCCGACGGTCCGCGAGGCCGATCGACGCAACACCGCGTGGGTCAACCAGCAGTTGGAGGCCCGCGTCCGGAGGTTCCCGAACCTGCGCGTCGTGCACTGGGCGGAGTACCTCGCAGCGAATCCCGCCCGCGTTCGGAACCTCCGCGACGGCGTGCACACCTCGATACCGCAAGGTCAGATCGCCCGGAACAGACTCATCGTCGACGCCCTGGCAGCGGCCAAGACCACCCCGCCCCGCCCACAAGGCCGCTGACCCTGATGTGTTGCCGCCCGGAACCCGACGTGGGCTATTCTGTTTCTGTGAACACAACGCGTCTGCAGCAGTGGTGGGCCGCCTGAGGGCGGACCCCCAGCGTTCACACGCATCCAAAGGCCGCCTCGCCGAGGCGGCCTTTTGTATGCCCTTCAGCGAGGCCCGTTCGAAAGAAGGAATCATGACCTCGCTCTCCGGCATCACCCCGTCCGGCCGGCTCACGCTCGGCAACCACCTCGGCGCGCTGCGCCGGTTCACCGACCCGGACGGGTTCTACTTCGTGGCGAACCTGCATGCGATGACCACCAAGCACGATCCGCGCCGCCTCGGGGTGCTGACCCGCGAGATGGCGACGCTGATGCTCGCCGCGGGACTCCCACCGGGCACGGTGTTCATCCAGTCGGACGTCCCCGCGCACGCCCAGCTCGCGTACCTGCTCGAGTGCACCTCGTACGTCGGCGAGCTGTCCCGGATGATCCAGTACAAGGAGAAGGGCCGGGGCAAACCGATGACCCGGGCCTCCCTGTTCACCTATCCCTGCCTGATGGCGGCGGACATCCTGCTCTACGGCACGGACCGGGTCCCGGTGGGCGGTGACCAGGACCAGCACGTCGAGCTCGCCCGGGACATCGCGATCCGCTTCAACCGGGAGTACGGCGAGACGTTCGTGGTCCCGCAGCTCCAGAAGGCGGCACTGGCGATGCGGATCAAGGATCTGCAGACGCCGACGGCCAAGATGAGCAAGTCCGACACGGACGACGCGGTCGGCACGATCCGGCTGCTGGACCCGCCGGACGTGATCCGCCGGCAGCTCATGCGGGCGGTCACCGACTCCGACGGCGAGGTCCGCCACGACGAGGGGGCCAAGCCCGGAGTCACCAACCTGCTGGAGATCCTGGCCGCCTGCACCGACGAGGATCCGGTCGAGCTGGCGAGTGGCTACTCGACGTACGGGCAGTTGAAGGCGGATGTCGCGGACGCGGTGCTCGGCGTGATCGAGCCGCTGCAGAAGGAGTACGCGCGCCTCGCGTCCGACCCCGGCACCGTCGACGAGATGCTCGCCCGCGGGCGGGACCGGGCGATCGAGGCGAGCCGGCCGCGACTCCAGGCGGCGGTGCGCGCGATGGGTTTGGCAGGATCGACCGGGTGACTCTCCAACTGCGCGTGGCGACCTTCAACATCCGGAACTCCTCGGCGCCGGACGGCGACGACTCCTGGCCGGTACGGCGGGAGACGACCGCGGCCGCGATCGAGGCGCTCGACGCCGAGGTGGTCGGCCTGCAGGAGGTGCTGCCCGACCAGCTCGAGTACCTCCAGCAGCGGTTCCCCGGCTGGGAGATCGTCGGGGAGGGCCGGGACGACGGCGGCCACGAGGGTGAGCACTCGGTGGTGATGGTCCGGCCGGGCGACTGGCGGGTCGAGTCGCACGAGACCCGCTGGTTGTCGGCCGAGCCGTCGACGCCGGGATCGGTGGGCTGGGACGCCCACCTGACCCGGATCGCGACCCTGGTGAGGCTGCGGCACGCGGACGGCATCGGGATCGGGTTGGCGAACACGCACTACGACCACGCCGGTGAGAAGGCGCGGGTGGAGTCGTCCCGGCTGCTCGCCGCCTGGACCGCGACGGAGCTGCCCTGGATCGTGATGGGCGACCTGAACGCGACGCCGGGTTCGCCGCCGCTGAAGACCCTGACCGAGGCCGGCCTGCGCGACGTCGTACCGGCCTCGGAGGGTGGCTCCGAGCACTCCTTCACCGGAGCCACGGACGGGGACCGGATCGACCACATCCTGGTCAACGACGCCTGGCAGCCGGTCGGGGCAGCCGTCTCCCACTACCGCCCGGAAGGACGGCTGCCCAGCGACCACTGGCCGGTCGTCGCGACGCTTCGGTTGGTCCAGGCCTAGATCCTGTGGTCTGGGCCTAGATCTTGTTGAAGACCTCTTCGCGCAGGCGTTCCAGCGCGTCGAAGCGGCGTGAACCGCTGCCCAGGAAGGAGTCCGGCACCAGGAACTCGTCGATGCCGGTCTCGGGGTAGCGGGCGACGACGTCGAGAACCTGGTCGGCCGAACCCATGATCACCGGCCGGCCGGCGGCGGTGAGCCGGTCGCGGCGTTCCTCCGCCGCGGTGTCACCCGGGACGAGGACCTCGATCATCGCCTGGGTGGACCGGCGGACCGTCGCCGGATCGCGGCCGATCTTCTCGCAGTGCGCGCGGAACACCTCGCCCTTGTGCCGAGCGACCTCGGGCAGGCCCCAGTGGTTCCACTCGTCGGCGTACTTCGCGACGATCCGCAGCGCGACCTTCTCCCCCGAGGCCCCGATCAGGATCGGCAGCTTCGCGGGCTTCGGTTCCAGCGGCGCCTCGTTCAACCGGTAGTACTCGCCGTCGAAAGTGGCCCGGTCCTGGGTGAGCAGGCCCTGGAAGACCTGGCAGGCCTCCTCGAAGCGGGCCAGCAACTGCTTCACCGGCGGCAGGTCGATGCCGTACGCGTGGTGCTCGTTCTTCTGCCAGCCGGCGCCGATGCCGAGCACGAACCGGCCGCCACTCATCTGGTCGATCGTGGCGGCCTGCTTCGCCACCACCGCCGGATGCCGGTAGGTGTTGCCGAGCACCATCGATCCGAGCCGTACCCGTTCGGTCCGTACCGCGAGGCCTGCCAGCAGGGCGAGGCACTCGTTCATCGGCACGGACAGGTCGTCGCCGTTCTGCATGAAATGGTCGGCCATCCAGACGCCGTGCCAGCCGGTCCGTTCGGCGTACTCCGCGCCGTCGAGAACCTCTTGCCAGCTCCTGGTCGCACTGGGCCACAGGGAAAAGTCCATATCCCCGACCCTATGCCGGACCCGGCAAGCCGGTACGGCGACCAGGTGTCGCCGGAAGGTGACGTCCTAGACGGGGAGGGTGCCGCCGAGGGCTGACATGGGCTCGCGGCCGGGTGGCTGGGCGGGACATGGCAGCAGCGGCTTGCGTCGCTCGACCGGGCGGGTCACCGGCTCGGCGGAGGTCACCGTCAACTCCTCGCCCGCGTGCGTGAGGGTGATCTCGACGTCGGCGCCGTTGTGCACGGCATAGGTGACCTCGTCCTGGCGGATCTCGACCCGCAGTCGCGCACCCCGCCACCGGATGGAGAAGGCCAACTGGGTCATGCCGGGTGGCAGCGCCGGGTTGAAGCAGAGCTTGCCCTCGCGACTTCTCAACCCGCCGAAGCCCGCGACCAGTGCCGTCCACGCCCCACCCAGCGATGCCATGTGCAGACCGTCGCGGGTGTTGTGGTGCAGGTCGAGCAGATCGATCAGCGCCGCCTCGTAGGCGTAGTCGTAGGCGAGGTCCAGGTGACCCACCTCGGCTGCCATCACGGCTTGCACGCAGGCCGACAAGGACGAGTCCCGCACGGTGAGCCGCTCGTAGTAGTCGAAGTTCCGCGCCTTCTCCTCCGGCGTGAAGAGCTCGCCGCACCAGTAGGTCGCCAGCATCACATCCGCCTGCTTGATCACCTGCTTGCGGTACAGCTCGAAGTACGGGTGGTGCAGCATCAGCGGGTAGCCGCGCGACGCCTCGAAGTCCCACTCGGCGTGCCCGGTGAAGCCCTCGGCCTGCGGATGGACGCCGAGCTCCTCGTCGTACGGGATGTAGACGTCGGAGGCCGCGTCCCGCCAGGCCGCCTCCTCTTCCGCGTCAACGGACAGGGCGCGGGCCTTCGCGGGATGAAGGACGGCGAACTCGGCCGCGGCGCGCAGGTTCTTCGAGGCCATCAGGTTGGTGAACACGTTGTCGTCGGCAACAGCGCTGTACTCGTCCGGCCCGGTCACGCCGGCGATGTGCCAGCGGCCGCGGCGGTCGTGGTGGCCCAGGGACATCCAGAGCCGTGCGGTCTCCACCAGCAGCTCGAGACCCACGTCCTCGATGAACTGATCGTCGCCGGTCGCCGTGTGGTAGCGGATCACCGCCTCGGCGATGTCGGCGTTGAGATGGAACGCCGCGGTACCGGCAGGCCAGTACGCCGAACACTCCTGGCCGCGGATCGTCCGCCACGGGAACGCCGCGCCGCGCAACCCGAGGGCGGCCGCGCGTTCCTTGGCCTGGTCCAGGATCGAGTGCCGCCAGCGCAGGGCGTCGGCGGCCGAGTCGGGCATCGTGTAGGTCAGCACGGGCAGCACGAAACCTTCGGTGTCCCAGAAGGTGTGGCCGTCGTACCCGGCGCCGGTCAGACCCTTGGACGGGATCGCCCGGCGCTCGGCACGGGCACCTGACTGCAGGACGTGGAACAGCGCGAACCGGACGGCCTGTTGCAGCTCCGCATGGCCTTGCACCTCCACGTCCGCCGCGTCCCAGAAGTCGTCGAGGAACATCTTCTGCTGCTCGACCAGTCCGCTCCAGCCGGAGAACCGGGCGCCGGCGAGGGCGGCGGCGACCTGGTCCCCGATGGCCGTCTCGGACCGCAGACTCGACCAGCCGTAGGCGAGCAGCTTCACCACGCGCAGGTACTGACCGGGCTTCAGCTCGCAGATGACCGTGGTCCGGGCCCAGTCGTCCCGGACGTCGATGTCGACCGCGACCCGGCCGGGCGACTCGATCTCGTGGCTCATCCCAGCGGCCATCAGCAGCTCGCTCGACTTGGTCCGGTGGATCAGCACGATCTCCTCGTCGTCGCGGTCGTGCGACACCGCCTCCAGCGGCCTGTCGAGCGCGGCGGCGACCCGTGGATCGTTGGACAGCTGGGGCTGGGTCTCGTTCGCGACGAGCTCGGACTGCAGGACGAACCGCGCGGGCTGGTCGACCGGCTCGACGACGTACTCGATCGCGGCGATGGCCCGCTGGGTCAGCGAGACCAGCCGGCGGGAGCGCACCTTGATCCGCTTGCCGCCCGGCGAGGTCCAGTCGGCGTCTCGCTGCAGGATGCCGGAGCGGAAGTCGAGCACCCGCTCGTGGGAGTGCAGTTCGCCGTACCGGATGTCGAAGGGCGAGTCGTCCACCATCAGCCGGATCAGCTTGCCGTTGGTGACGTCCACCAGGGTCTGGCCCTGCTCGGGATACCCGTACCCCGCTTCGGCGTAAGGCAGCGGGCGGCGCTCGTAGAAGGAGTTCAGGTAGGTCCCGGGGATCGCGTACGGCTCGCCCTCGTCGAGGTTGCCGCGCAGGCCGATGTGGCCGTTCGACAAGGCGAACAACGACTCCGACTGGGCCAGGTACTCCAGCTCGAACTCGTTCTCGCGCAGCCGCCACGGGTCGATCGGATGGTGCTTGCGGTCGATCATCGGCCCTCCCCGTCCAGGAGTTCGGCGAGATCCTGGACGACGATGTCGGCGCCCTGGGCAAGGAGTTGATCGGCCTGGCCGACCCGGTCGACGCCGACCACGAAGCCGAACCCGCCCGCTCGCCCGGCCCGCACGCCGACCAGCGCGTCCTCGAACACCACCGCGTCCTGCGGGTCGACGCCCAACCGCTTCGCCGCCAGCAGGAAGGTGTCGGGCGCCGGTTTGCCGCGCAGGTGTTCGGCGCGGATCGTCAACCCGTCCACGATCTCCTCGATGTACGGCGCGAGCCCGGTCACGTCCAGTACCTCCCGGGTGTTGGCGCTGGACGACACCACAGCGCGGCGCAGTCCCGCCTGCTTGGCAGCTTCCAGGTAGCGGCGGGATCCCTCGAAGACCTGCACGCCCTGGGTCCGGATGCGGTGCCGGACGGCCTCGTTCTTGCGGTTGCCGAGTCCGTTCACCGTGAGCGCGGTGCCCGGATCGTCGTTGGTGCCCTCCGGCAGGACGATGTCGCGAGAGGCGAGGAAGTCCCGGACTCCGTCGACGCGGGGTTTGCCGTCGACGTACTGGTCGTACTCGGCGCGCGCGTCGAAGGGCACGTACGGTTTGCCGTTCTCCTCCGCGTCCTGCTGGAGGAAGTTGTCGAACATCTCTTTCCAGGCCGCGGCGTGCACGGCCGCGGTGTCTGTCAGGACGCCGTCCAGGTCGAAGAGGCCGACCTGGATCCGGTCTGGCAGTCCCAGCATCGTTCACCTTTCCCGTTCGGGGGTGGTTCCGGAGGGCGGGGGCCTGACCGACCCCAGGGCATGTCCCGTCAGACCAGGTGCCAGCGCAGCAGGAACGCGCCGACCGACAGGACGAGGTACAGCAGGACCACCAGTACGCCGATGCCAGGGCGCGGCCTGGACCGGCGTACGGGCAGGGCGTCGGCGTCCGCGCGGACCGTCTGCATCACCGCGGCGACGTACGCGGTCCGGCCCTCGGCGATGCCGTTGATCTCGTTCTCGTCCTTGCCGCTGGTCAGCACCACCGAGCCGTCGACGATCTCGATGTCGTCCACGTCCTGCCAGGCCAGGCTGCGGACGAGCAGGCTGGTCCGGGCCTTCAGCGCGGTCGCGGTGATCTCGACGCGGTAGAGCACGACGCCGCCGGCGACGCGCACCACGGAGGCTCCGATCAGGGTGAACAGAGCGACCGCGAGGAAGTCGCGGGCGCCCATCCAGAGCCAGGAGTTCAGTGTGGGCACGGCGAGGAAGGGCAGCACGAACAGCGCCCAGGCCCACCAAGGCGCCGGATCCAGCGGCACCTGCCAGGGCAGCGGGGGAGGTTGTTCAGCCGTGTCGCCGGTCAGGTGAGCAGGGCGTGCGGAAGCGTCTTCGGCGCCGCCCGGACGATTTCCCATGGGCGGGACCCTAGACCCATCGGCTCCGACCAGCTGACCCGACATCGACTCTTCCTCTGAAAAAGGCCCAGGCCGTCTCGGCGAGGACCGCCGTCACCGCCGGCCGATAGACCGCGGCGCCCCAGGATAGCGACACTCATTCGGCAGCGAGGTCACGGGATCTGTTGCGGGCGGCTTCGATGGCGGAGAGGAAAGCCGCGCGGACCTTGTGGTCCTCGAGCTCGCGTACCGCGGCCGCGGTGGTGCCGCCCGGGGAGGTGACGCGTTCGCGCAGAACGGTGGGGTGCTCGCCGGTCTCGCGGAGGAGCTTCGCCGAGCCGACCACGGTCTGGACGACGAGCTCGGTGGCGGTGGAGCGCGGCAGGCCCATGTGCACGCCGGCCTCGATCATCGACTCGACCACGAAGAAGATGTAAGCCGGACCCGACCCGGAGATCGCGGTCACCGCGTCCTGCTGCTTCTCCGGCACCCGGATCACCCGGCCGGTCGCGGCCAGCAGCCCTTCGGCCAGGACCAGGTGGCTCTCGTCGCAGTGCGCACCGCGGGAGATCGCGGCCATGCCCTCGTCCACCAGGGCCGGCGTGTTCGGCATCACCCGGACGACCGCCACGCCCGCGGGCAGCCGGGACTCGATGAAACCAGTGGTGATACCAGCGGCCAGGGAGACGACAGTCTGCGAGGGCTGGACCGCCGGGGCGATCTCCGCGAGCAGCTCGGGCATGTCCTGCGGCTTGACCACCAGGACGAGCGTGTCCGCCTTCGCCGCCGCTTCCACGTTCGTCACAACGTCCACGCCGTACCGCTCGCGCAGCTCGGTCGCGCGCTCGGGCCGCCGCTCGGTGATCAGCAGCTCCTCCGGTCGGCGTCCCGCCCGCAACAGCCCGGACAGCAACGTCTCGCCCATCACACCGGCCCCGAGGATGGCCACCTGACTAGTCATGGCCACAGGTTAGCGGCGTCGCCCCTGGGCCTGGTCGAGATTGGTCGAGATCGGCGACACCGGCAACGCGAACCAGCAGGGTCGAGCGTGCCGACGACCGGCCGGTCCGACCGGACCCACCCCCATGGGCCCGGCCGGTGCCGGTTCACCCGCAGTTCAGGAGTTGCCGCGGTCGCAGGCCACGCCGTCGCCGTTGCGGTCGAGCTCCCGCGAATAGCCCGGATCGCCTCGGTGCAAGGGCGCCTTGCCTGCCGCACGGACCTCCGCACAGCTCGCGTACGTGACGGCCGGCGACACCGGTGCCGGCGTCGTCGTCGGCTCCGTACTGCTCTGCGAGCTCGTCGGCGAGACCTCAGATGCCGGGGTGGGCGACGTGTCGGTCGTCCGGACCAAGGTCTGGGCATGCGTCGGCGTCTCGGACGGCTCGGGTGTCCGGGTCGGTGTCGACGTCGAAATCGGCGTCGGCGTCGGCTCCGTCGTGGACGGAGAGAGCGTTTCCGGGGTCGCCGGCGGCGGACCGTAGGCCTGCCCGGAGTCGCCCCGGCCGAACGGGTTGAACAGCACCAGACCGATCAGCACGAGCAGCACTGCGACGACCGCGCCGTACCGGAGCGGACTGGGCCCCCCGTACCGTCCGAACGGGCCGCGCACCGGGTGCCCGTGCTCGTTCGTCCAGAACGACCATCCCGCCGGCGCCGGCGGCCAGTTGTCCTTCGGACGCCAGCGCTTTGGCGGGCGCCAGCGAGCGTTCGGCGGCTCCGGCCAACCCGGCGGCGCGTTGAATTGCCTCACTCCAGCCGCCCCTCCCGCGGTTGTCCAACGCACCGCAGCATAAGCAGCAGAAGGGCATCCGCGAACCCGGGGCGCGTCGCCTTGGCACGCACGTCACTTGGCGGGAGTGCACCGTCACCGAAAGTCACCGGAGGCGCGGTCAGACCTACTTCTTGCTGATCAGGGAACGGGCGAAGAAGTGGAGGTTGGCGGGGCGCTCGGCCAAGCGCCGGACGAGGTACCCGTACCAGTCCTCGCCGTACGGGATGTAGACGCGGACGGTCTGGCCCTCGCGGGACAGGCGGAGCTGCTCCTCGGGGCGGATGCCGTAGAGCATCTGGTACTCGTAGCTGCCGCGCTCGCGGCGGGCGCGGTCGGCCAGGGAGCCGGCGATCGCGATCAGCCGCGGATCGTGCGAGGCGATCATCGGGTAGCCGTCGCCGTTCAACAGGATCTTCATCGCCCGGACATAGGCCTTGTCCACGGCCCGCTTGTCCTGGTACGCCACGGACTCGGGCTCCTTGTAGGCGCCCTTGCACAGCCGCACCCGCGAGCCGGCGTGCGCCAGGTCGCGGCAGTCGCCCTCGGTACGGCGCAGGTAGGCCTGCAGCACAGCGCCCGTCTCCGGGAAGTCCTGACGGAGCTCGCGCAGGATGCTCAGGGTGGAGTCCGTGGTGGTGTGGTCCTCCATGTCCAGGGTGACCGTGGTGCCGGCGTTGCGGGCCGCGAGGCAGATCGTCCGGGCGTTCTCCAGGGCGATCTTCTCGCCGTCGCCGGGCAGCGCCTGACCGACCGCCGACAGCTTGACCGAGACCTCGGCGTGCGCGGTCAGGCCGGCCTCGGACAGCTGCTTCAGCAGCTCGAGGTACGCGTCGGCGGTCGCGGTCGCCGCGGCGAGATCGGTGACGTCCTCACCGAGATGGTCGAGGGTGACGTTCAGGCCCGTGCTGACCAGCTTCTCGGTGGCCAGCACGGCCTCCGGAGCGGTCTCGCCGGCGACGAACCGCGCGACGATGCCGCTGGAGACGGGCATCGCCGAGACGGCTTTCTTGATCTGGGGGCTGCGGGACACGCCCAGCAGGACTCGCCGAAGCACTTTCGCGTTCCTCCTCGTTACCCCGGCCCACCCGGCCCCATATGCCGCGTTGTTTCAGGGGTGTCAGCAGGTTACGCGGCTGAACGTCACGCTCCCTAATCACTGGGCACATCACTGGGCACAGTGTGGCCAGCACCACACCACTTGGTCCAGTGGTGTGGTCACGTACTGTGCAAGGGAGACAGCCGGACGCCGCGCCGCCGGATCGGCTGCACCCTCGGCCGGGAGAAGATGCGCCATGCCTTTGTTCAAGCGGCCCTTGTTCAAGCGGCCGGGGCTCCAGCGCCGCCGGGCCGCCGCCGGCGGTGATCCGATCGCCGCGTTCTGGACCTGGTGGACCGCCTCCGGCGCGGCCGAGATCGCCGCCGCGATCGCCCGCAAGGACCCCGGCTCGACCGCTGACCTGCTGTCCCGGCACGTCTCCCGGATCCACCCGAACCTCGACTGGGAGCTCGGCGCGGGGCTGCACGCCCGGCACGTCCTGGTCGTCACCGCCGCCGGCGACCCCGGCACCCGGGCGATCGCGCGCCGCTGGCTGCGCGCCGCCCCGGTCTCCGACGAACTCTGGGAGTACGCCGACATGCGCCGCCCGGCGCCGGACGTCACCATCAGGTTCGAGGGGATGCCGCCGGTCCAGATCGACGCCGCCCTGGTGTCGATCGAGCCGGACACCCGCGAGGCCGCCCTGCACGTGGCGGTGCACCACCCGACCTTCCGTGAACTCCCGGAGGACCTGCAGAAGCGCGTCACCTTCCTGCTGCTGGATCTCGTTCTCGGCGAGGAACTGGTCGAGACCTGGGTCGGCGCGATCGACACCGCGGTGGAGCAGCCGGCCGACGCGGTACCGATCGCGGAACTGCTGCCCGCGGTGGCGTCGTTCGCGGCCGCGCACGTCGCGGACGACGGCGGGCCGAGCTGGCGGCTGATGGAAGGAACCACGGAGGCCGGCGACCGGCTGGTCGCGACCGCGATGGTGCCGCTGCGCTCGATCCAGATGCCGCATCTGGACACCCACGTGGCGGTCCTGGTGCCGTACCTCGACGCTCGCGAGGACGGTCTTCCCCAGGACGACGCACTCAGCCACCTGCGCGACTTCGAGGACCACCTGAGCGACCGGCTCGGAGATTCAGGCCGGCTGCTCGCGCACGAGACGGCCGCCGGTTCTCGGATCCTGCACTACTACGTCGACGGCACCACCCCGGCCGCGGCCCAGCTCCAGGCCGCGATCAGCGGTTGGCCCGACGGCCCGGTCCACCTCAAGGCCTCCCCCGACCCCGCCTGGGAACACGTCCGCCACTTGTCGTGACGCCCGCCGAACGGTTGGGCGAGTGATCAAGCAGTACGTCGTTTGAGGGTGGCTGCGCCGAGGGCCAGCGCCGCCAGGATGAACGCGAGGACGACCAGGGCATCGGCGCCGGCGCCACTGCCGAAACCGTTGCCCTGGGCAACTCCGGCGACCGCGTCGACGGCGTACGAGAGCGGCAGCACGTCGCTGATCGCACGCAGCACGTCGGGGAGGTCGTCGCGCGGCACGAGGAGTCCGCAGAGCAGGATCTGCGGGATCATCACCGCCGGCATCATCTGGACGGCCTGGAACTCGGTCGTGGCGAAGGCGCTCGCGAACAGTCCCAGCGCGGTACCGAGAACGCCGTCGAGGACTGCCACCACACCGAGCTGCCAGGCGGCGCCCTGGATGTCGAGGTCGAGCGCGTAGAGCGAGATCGAGACCACCACGACCGCCTGGACCACGGCGATCAGCGCGAAGGCCAACGCGTAGCCGAGCAGGAAGTCCAGCTTGGCCATGGGCATCGTGAACAGCCGGGAGAGGGTGCCGCTGGAGCGCTCGCGCAATGTTGCCACCGAGGTGACGATGAACATGATGATCGCGGGGAACACCGCCAGCAGCGGTCCGCCGATCCGGTCGAAGGTGGTCGGCGAGTCCTGGAACATCCACCACATCAGGCTCACCAGCACCGCCGGGAGCACGATCAGCATGGCCACGGTGCGGTGATCCCGGCGCAGCTGCGCCAGCACCCGCGTCGCCACGGCGAAGGTCACTCGCGGGGTCATCGGGCACCTGCCTTCTGGTCGATCAGAACGAGGAAGGCCTGTTCGAGGTCGGCGGTGCCGGCCGACTCCAGCAGCGCCGCCGGGGTCTCGTCGGCGAGCAGATCGCCGTCGCGCATCAGCAGCAGCCGGTCGCACCTGCTCGCCTCGTCCATCACATGGCTGGACACGAGCAGGGTGGCGCCGTCGTCTGCCAGCCGGTGGAACAGCTTCCACAGGTCGCGCCTCAGTACCGGATCCAGGCCGACCGTGGGTTCGTCGAGGACGAGCAGCTCGGGGTTGCCGAGCAGCGCGGCCGCGAGCGACGCCCGGGACTGTTGGCCGCCCGACAGCTGGTCCACCCGGACGTCCGCGTGGCTGCGCAGGTCGACTGCGTCGATCACCCGGCCGACGTCGTCCGAGCCGACCCCCAGCACCGCGGCGAAGAAGCGCAGGTTCTCGGTCACGGTGAGGTCGCCGTACACGCTCGGCTCCTGCGTGACGTAGCCGATCCGGCCGCGGAGCTTGGGGGCGCCGGCCGGCAGCCCGAGCACCTCGACCTGCCCGGTGACCTTGGCCTGCAGGCCCACGATCGCCCGGATCAACGTCGTCTTGCCACACCCCGACGGCCCCAGCAGCCCCGTCACCGACCCGGTCCGGAGATCGAACCCGACCCCGTGCAGGACCTCCCGCTCCCCCCGCACCACCACGACGTCCCGGCACACCACTGCCGCCGCGTTTTTCATCATGTGATGAATTTAGCGCGCGGCGATCCCTCTGGCAATACCTCGGGTCGATCAGGAGTCCGCTGGGATCAGGCGGTGAGGTAGTGCTGGATCGCGGGGGCCATGCGGTCGATCAGGGTGGGGACGTCGGCGGTGGCGATGGGGTCCAGCTCGACGAGGTAGCGGGTCAGGGCCATGCCGAGCAGTTGGCTGGCGACCAGGGAGACGCGGAGCTCGGCGTCAGGGACGCGCAGGACCTGGGAGACGGGGTGGATGATCATCTGGGTGATGCCTTCGCGCATCATCCGGGCGACCTCGTCGCTGCTGACCACGCTGCGCAGGATCGCCTTCATCCGTTGCTGGCCGTCGGGGGATTCCCAGACGCCGAGGAAGACGGTGACGATGCGGCGGCCGAGCTCGTCGCGCGGGCCGTCGAGAATGGTCGCGGCCACCTGGCGCGGGTCGATCGGCAGCGACATCGACTCGATGAACAACTCGTCCTTGCCACCGAAGTAGTGGTGGATCAGCGCCGCGTCGACGCCGGCCTCCCGGGCGACCGCCCGGAGCGAGGTCGCCGCGAACCCCTTGCCGGCAAAGGATTCCCGGGCCGCGGCGAGGATCTCGCCACGGGTGTCAGGGCCCCCCGGGCGGCGTCCCGGCGTACGGGCCGCAGCGCGGTCCGGAGTACCGGCCGTACTGCGGTCCGGGGTGCGGCGGCTCGTCACGAGTTGAGCTCCGACACCTCGCCGTCGCTGGTCACGGCGAAGGCCGACCGCCGGGACGAGACGGCATCAGTGGTCCGGACGAAGTGCTTGCGGGTGAAGTCCAGCGACTCGATCAGATCCACCTCGCGCTCGGACCGGCTGGTCGCGCGGCGGGTGTTGATCTCGATGATGATGTGGCCGCGGAAGTCGTTGTTCGCCAGGCCCTGCAGCAGGTCGCCGGCGCGCTGAGTACCGCGACCCGGGACCAGGTGCTCGTCCTTGGCCGAGCCCGTGCCGTCGGTCAGGTGCACGTGCTTGAGGGTGGACCCCATCGTCGCGGCGAGGTCGACGCAGTCCTGCTCCGCGGTCGACGCGTGCGACAGATCGAGCGTGGTGTGCGCGTAGCTCTGCTCGGTCGGATCCCAGCTTGGCGCGTACGCCTGCAGGCCCTTGCCCGGCGCGCGCCACGGGTACATGTTCTCCACCGCGAAGATGACCCCGGTCTCCGCCTCCAGCCGCGCGATCCCCTCGACGAAGCCGCGCGCGTAGTCACGCTGCCAGCGGAACGGCGGGTGCACCACGACCACGTCGGCGCCGAGATCCCTGGCCGCCTCGGCGCTGCGCTCGAGCTTGCCCCACGGGTCGGTGCCCCAGACCCGCTGGGTGATCAGCAGACACGGCGCGTGGATCGCCAGCACCGGCAACTGGTGGTAGTCGACGAGCCGCTGCACGGCGTCGATCTGGGTGCTCAGCGGGTCGATCCCCACCATCACCTCGACGCCGTCGTACCCCAGCCGGGCCGCCAGCTCGAAACAACTGGCGGTGGACTCGGGGTAGACCGAAGCGTTGGAGAGGCCGATCTTTGCGGTGTCGCGGGGGCTCATCTGCTGGTGCCTTCGCACTTCGTCATCGGGATGGCGACCGGGTCACAAGGGTGCGACCGGTGTCATCGGGGTTGCAACTGGTCAAGGCGGGACAGGATCACGCCTTCGCGCAAAGCCCACGGGCAGACCTCGAGCGAGGTCAGGTCGAACAGGTCCATCACGGCGTCGGCCACCAGCGCGCCGGCGACGAGCTGGGAGGAGCGGCCCGCGGAGACACCGGGCAGCTCGGCCCGCTCGGCCGCCGTCATCTTGATCAGCTTCGGCAACTTGTCGGTCAGGTCGTCGCGGTTCAGCGCCCGCGGCACGTACGGCCCGTCCTCGGACGGAGCCGCCCCACAGATCCGGGCGAGCGACCGGAACGTCTTGCTGGTGGCGACGGACCGCTGCGGCTTGCCGGCCCGCAGTACGCCGCCCGCCACCGCCGCCATCTCGATCCGGATCCGGCGGCGCAGGGCCCGGACCTCGTCCTTGTCCGGCGGGTCCTGGGTCAGCGACTCCCGGGTGAGCCGGCCCGCGCCGAGCGGGGCGGACACGGCGACCGTCGGTTCCTCGTCCGACCCGGCCGCGATCTCCAGCGACCCACCTCCTATGTCGAACACGGCCAGCCGCCCGGACGACCAGCCGAACCAACGGCGGACGGCCAGGAACGTCAGGCGGGCCTCGTCCTCCCCGGTGAGCACGTCGAGGTCGATCCCGGTCTCCTTGCTGACGCGGTCCAGCACCTTCTCGCCGTTCGGGGCCTCACGCAGCGCGGAGGTGGCGAAGGAGTGCACCGTCTGGCAGCCCTTGTCCTCGGCCAGCTCGGCCGCCTCCTTGACGAAGGAGACCAGCCCGTCGGCGCCGGACTTGGCGATCGTGCCGTCCAGCTCGAGGTGCTCGGCGAGCCTCAGCTCGGTCTTGTGGGAGTACGCCGGCAGCGGGGCGGCACCACGGTGTGCGTCCACCACGAGGAGGTGGACGGTGTTGGATCCCACGTCGAGTACGCCTAGCCGCATACCCTCCACGCTACTGGACTCCTGGAGTTCACCTTGCCCGCCCGCGGTGGTCTTCCCGGAGATTTGATCCCGCCGGGCGGATCGGCAGCCCCTCGGAAACCCCACGCGGTACTGGCGGGGATGACCGCGTATCGCCACGGACGACGTACGCTTTCCCGGTGCCTGAGGTCTCACTTGATTTCCCCCGCGCCTATGTCGAGTTCGTCGACCCCGCCGACGCCGACCAGGTGTTCCGCTGCGACCTGACCTGGCTGACGTCCAACTGGACGTGCATCTTCGGCGGTGGCTGCAAGGGCATCTACAAGGGCCGCCCGAACGACGGCTGCTGCACCCTCGGCGCGCACTTCTCCGACGCCGACGACGAGGCCCGGGTGAAGAAGTACGTCAAGCAACTGACCAACGACGACTGGCAGCACCGCAAGGAAGGCAAGAAGCACGGCTGGGTCGAGACCGACGACGAGGGCGACCGCAAGACCCGCGTCTTCGATGGCGCCTGCATCTTCCTGAACCGGCCGGACTTCGCCGGCGGCGGTGGCTGCGCGCTGCACGGGCTGGCGCTGAAGCAGGGCGTGCACTTCGTCGAGACCAAGCCGGACGTGTGCTGGCAGCTCCCGATCCGCCGGACCTTCCGCGAGGTCGAGCGGCCGGACGGCACGTCGTACACGGAGGTCGGCATCGGTGAGTACGACCGGCGCGGCTGGGGCCCGGGCGGTCACGACCTGGACTGGTACTGCACCGGGAACACCGAGGCGCACATCGCGGTCGAGGCGGTCTTCGAGTCGAGCAAGGTCGAACTCCAGACTCTGATGGGCGAGAAGGCCTACGACGTCCTGGCCGACTTCTGCCGCCAACACCTGGCCGCCCCCAAACCGCTACTCCCCCACCCCGCCTCCAAATAACACCCTCGGTCAGACGGAGAACGACCTCCGGGGCGCCGGCTTCCAGGGTGTTGTTCGAGGTAAGGGTTGCCTTTCTTCGACACCCCGGATCGGCGGGGTTGGCCGGGAGCCGACACAATGTTTCGCATGCGCTTGGATCACTTGTCATATGCCGCTGGGCCGGACGGGTATCAGGCGACCGTCGACCGGCTGTCCGCGGTGCTCGGGGCCGAGTTCGTCGACGGCGGGGTGCACCCGCGCTTCGGCACGGTGAACCACGTCCTGCCACTCGAGAACGACCGCTACATCGAGGTCGTCGACGTGCTGGACCACCCGTCCTCGGACAAGGCGCCGTTCGGCCAGGCGGTCCGCGCCCGCAAGCAACTCGGCGGCGGCTGGCTCGGCTGGGTGGTCGCGGTCCGCGACATGGAGCGGATGGAGAAGCGCCTCGGTCGCGACGCCGTCCCGGGCAACCGGCACCGACCGGACGGAGTCAACCTCACCTGGCGGCAGATCGGCGTCAAGGGCCTGATCGCGGACCCGCAACTGCCCTTCTTCATCCACTGGGACGACCTGACCCAGCACCCGTCGAACGGCGGCAAGGGCGTCAAGCTGACCGGGCTGGAGATCGCCGGTGACCCGACCCGGGTGACCGACTGGATCGGCCACCCGGCCGACCACCTGCTCGACGACCTGGACGTCGCCTGGGTCGGACCGAACGGCCAGCCCGGCCTGGTCGCCGCCGTCTTCCAGACCCCGCAGGGCATCGTCCGGTTGTGACCTCGTCGCAGATCCTCGCGGTCTCCGGGATCCTGACCGGCGACCGCTCCCGGACCCGCGACCTGATCTCGTACGCCGTGTCGCTGGCCGGCGCGTCCGGCCCGGCGAGGTTCTGCTTCATCCCGACCGCCGAGGGCGACAACCCGCTGGTGGTCGAGTGGTTCGAGGATGCCTTCGGCAACGACCCGTCGGTCGAGCCGAGCGTGCTGACGTTGTTCACCTCACCGAACGTGCCGGACGTCCGCAAACACCTACTGGCACAGGACGTCGTCTGGGTCGGCGGCGGCAGTGTGGTCAACCTGATGGCGGTCTGGCGCGCGCACGGACTGCCCGAGATCCTGCACGAGTGCTGGCAGAACGGCGTGGTGATGGCCGGCCAGAGCGCGGGCAGCCTCTGCTGGCACGTCGGCGGCCCGACCGACTCGTACCGCGACTCCCTGGATGCCTTCAGCAACGGTCTCGGCTGGCTGCCGTGGAGCAACGGCGTGCACGACGATCTCGGCGACCAGCCACGGCGTACGGCGTACCGGCAGTTGGTTGCCTCGGGCGCTCTTCCCGGCGGCTACGCGACAGAGGGCGGCGTCGGGCTGCACTACGTCGACGGCGCTCTGCACGAAGCGGTCTCCGTCCTCCCCGACGCCCGTGCCTGGAAGGTCGACCCGGACGGCTCGGGCGGATTCCACGAAACCGAGATCGTGCCGCGGTACCTAGTACGACAGCCGTAGGTCGTGATCTTGGCTGATTCGCGTTATATGTAAGGCGATCTGGTCGATCAGCTTCGTTCCGGCGTGACCAGGCCGGTTTCGTAGGCGAGGACGACAGCTTGGGCTCGGTCACGGAGTGACAGTTTGGCGAAGATCCGGGCAACGTGGGTCTTCACCGTCGCCTCGCTGAGAGTCAGCTCCCTGGCGAGCTCCGCGTTGGACAGGCCGTGGCCCATCAGGGTGAGGACTTCGAGTTCCCGCGGCGTCAGTGCGGCGAGGTCGCGGTGGATCGCGGGTTGCGACGGCACGTGCTCCGACACCGCGAACCGTTCGACCAGGCGGCGGGTGATGGAGGGAGCGAGCAGCGCGTCACCGGTGTTGACCAGGCGGACCGCGTTGGCGAGGTGTTCGGGTGTGACGTCCTTCAGCAGGAACCCGCTGGCCCCCGCGGCCAGAGCGGCGTACACATAGCGATCCAGGTCGAAGGTGGTGAGCATCAGGACGCGGCAGTCCGGCGCCTCGGCGAGGATGCGCCGGGTGGCTTCCAGGCCGTCCATGGTCGGCATCCGGATGTCCATCAGTACGACGTCCGGTCGCAGCCGGCGTACCGCCTCGACCGCCTCAGCGCCATCGGCGGCTTCACCGACCACCTCGATGCCCCGCGCGGTCAGGATCATCCGGAACCCGATCCGCACCAGCGCCTGGTCGTCCGCGATCACGACCCGCGGTTCCGTCATGGGCGTTCCAGCGGGATCTTGGCCCGGACCCGGAACCCGCCGCCGATTCTGCGCCTGGCGTCGAGGTCGCCGCCGTACACCGCCACCCGCTGTCTCAACCCGAGCAGTCCTCGGCCCTCGGAGTCGTTCCTGGCCTGAGCCGGATGCCCGCCGGACAGGACACTCGGCCCGGTGTTCAGCACCTCGACGCGCAGCGCGTGGTCGGCGTATCGCACCGTCACCTCCGCCTTCACGCCGTCGCCGTGCTTCAGCGCATTGGTCAGCGCCTCCTGGATGATCCGGTACGCCGTGACGTCGACCCCCGCGGGAAGCGGTCGCGGCTCGCCCGAGATGCGGACCTCGACCGGCAGGCCGGCGAACGCAATCCGGTCGATCAGCGGGCTCAACCGGCGCAGACTGGGCTGCGGCGACAACTGTTCGTCGTCCTGGCCGTCGGACGACGGGGCGAGCAACCCGAGCAGGTGCCGTAGCTCGGTCATCGTGTCGCGTCCGGCCGCCTCGACCGCGAGCAGCGCCGCCTCGGCATCGGCCGGATCCGTCGCGAGTACATGCCGGGCCGCGCCGGCCTGGATCACCATGACGCTCACGTTGTGGCTGACGATGTCGTGCAGGTCCTGGGCGATCCTGGCCCGCTCGGCGTCGACCGCGTTCCGCGCGGCGCTCTCCCGTTCCCGTTCCAGCAGCCAGCCGCGTTCCTCGAACGCTCTGGCGTGAGCCCGCCTGGCCCGGACGAGTGCGACCGCCAGCAGCACGGCGGCGAGCAGGGCCACCACCGCGATCGGCAGCCAGATCGTGAACACATGGACCACTGTCCCAAGGAGCCCCGGTTTCCGCATCCTCCGCAGGTGGCACGCCGTACATCTCCAGGATGACAGGGCGGGAACGTTACGTCCGCAGACTGACGTCCGGCGAGCGCGGCTGCGCCTAGCTTGAACGCATGACGGATGACGAAGGCAACGGACAGGCAGTCGTTCAGCTCAGCGGGGTGCGCAAGGAGTACGGCGAATCCGTCGCGTTGGACGGGGTGTCGCTGGAGATCCACGCCGGCGAGGCGGTGGCAGTGATGGGGCCGTCCGGCAGCGGCAAGTCCACACTGCTCAGCATGGTCGCGGGACTGGACCGGCCGACCTCTGGGTCCGTCGTGGTGCACGGCGAGGACCTGGGCACGCTCAACGAGAAGGGCCTGGCGCTCTACCGCCGTCGCCGGATCGGCATGATCTTTCAGTTCTTCAATCTGCTCGACGATCTGTCGGCGCTCGACAATGTCGCACTGGCCGCGCAGCTGACCGGCACCTCGGCATCGCACGCCCGGAAGCGCGCGCTCGAACTCTTCGAAGAGCTCGGCATCGCGAGCCGCCAGAACACGTACCCGGCCCAGCTGAGCGGTGGCGAGCGGCAACGTGTCGCGGTCGCCAGGGCGCTGATGAACCGCCCGGCGGTGCTGCTGGCCGACGAGCCGACCGGCGCGTTGGACACGCGTGCCGGCGAGCAGGTGATGGATCTGCTGCTCGACCTCAACCAGATCGGCCAAACGCTGCTGCTGGTGACGCACGACCAGCAGCTCGCGACTCGGTGCGCCAGCCGCCTGATCGAGGTCGTCGACGGACAGGTCGCCCGCGAGCGCAGCCTGGAGCGTACGGCGTGAGCGCCGTCTGGACGGTGTCGCGAGCAGCGGTACGACGCCGCAGGCTCCAGACGCTCGTGATCGGTGTCGTCGTCGCACTGTCCACCACGATGATCGTGGTGGCACTCGGCCTCCTGGCAGCCTCGACAGGTCCTTTCGACCAGGCGTACTCGCGGCAAAGCGGTGCACACCTCGTGGCGTCGTACGACCGGACCAAGGTCTCGGACAACCAGCTCACCGCAACTGCACGAACCGCTGAGGCCTCGGCAGGCCCGTTCGGTATCGCCACCCTTGACCTGAACGTTGGCGGACCTCCGCTGTCACTTGTTGTGGTAGGCCGCGGGGACGCCGGCGGGCCGGTCGACCGCCTCAACGTGTGGGAAGGCCGCTGGCCGGACAAGCCGGGCGAGATCGTGCTCAACCGGAACCCGGTCACCTCCAGTCGCGGACGCGGCGCGCCGGCGGTGGGGAACCAGCTCACCGTGCCTGGTGGTCCCACGCTGACCGTCGTCGGATTCGCGTACAGCGTGAGCGAGTCGGCCGACGCGTGGGTGACGCCTGAGCAGATGACCGCGTTGAAGCCGACCGCCAGTCAGATGCTCTACCGCTTCACTCAGTCGGCGACCAACGCGCAGGTCGCGGCAGGCGAGTCCGCGGTGACGGCCGGATTGCCGTCGGGCGCGCTGCTCGGCACGCAGTCGTACCTGGTTCTGAGGGCGGTTGCCACCGGCGAACCGAACACGTTCGTGCCGTTCCTACTGGTGTTCGGTTGGCTCGGGCTGGCGGTCGCCGTACTCATCGTCGCCAATGTGGTGAGTGGTGCGGTGGTGGCCGGGTTCCGGCATATCGGCGTACTCAAGGCCCTGGGATTCACGCCCACGCAGGTGATGGCGGTCTATCTCGCGATGATCTCCATTCCGGCGATCGTCGGTTGTGCGCTCGGAGTTGTCCTCGGCAACGTTCTCGCGGAGTCCTTACTGACAAGGGCTTTCGAGAACTATGGCGCCGAGGGCGTCGGCGTACCCGTCTGGGTGGACGTGGCGGCGCTGGTCGGCGTACCGCTGCTGGTCGCGCTGTCCGCGCTCGTGCCTTCGCTGCGAGCCCGCAGTCTGTCGGCCGCCGAGGCGATCAGTGCGGGCAGCGCACCCCGGGCCGGTCGTGGTCTGCGCGCTCAGCGTTGGCTCAGCGGCACGCGGCTGCCGCGGTCGGTGAGCCTTGGCCTCGGGCTGCCGTTCGCCCGTCCGGCGCGCACCGCCCTGACACTGGCAGCCGTCGTCCTTGGCGTGACGAGTGTGACGTTGGCAGTAGGCCTCGGGAAGTCGTTGACCACCTACCAGACCGCCGCGAGCCGGGCCGGCGCCGTCGACCTGACGATGTTCGGTGGGAGGGCGGAGAACGGTTCGCCGCTGGTTCCGGAGGGTGTTTCGCCGGCAGGACCCGTCGCAAAGTTGAGTGACTCCGCAGATGAGGCACTGCTGCGGTCGTCGGCGGGTGCTCTCTATGTGACGGCTAGCCATGATCTCCCGATGCGGTTGGCCGGGACGAAGCAGGACCTGCGGGTCACCTTCTATCGCGGAGACTCGAACCAGCTCGGCTATCGGGTGCTGGAGGGCCGCTGGCCCGACGGACCAGGGCAGGTGGCCGTGTCCGAACGGTTCCTGCGGCAACGGGGCGTCGCGGTCGGCGACACGATCGCGCTGCAGTCCGGCGGCAAGAACACGCAGGTGCGGATCGTTGCCAAGGTGCTGTACAACTCGGGCGAAGAGGTGTTGTCGAACTGGGAGACGCTCGCGCTCGTCGCGCCTGGCACCGAGGCGACCACGTACGAGATCCAGCTCAAGCCGGGCACCGACATCGATGCGTTTGTCAAAGCCGTCCAGGCCGGCGACTCCGGCCTGGAGGAGGTGCCGGGCCAGGATGCGGGCCCGTTCATCGCGATCGTCCTGGCCACCGTCATCCTGCTCACTCTGATGCTCGGGACCGTGGCCGCGCTCGGTGTCTTCAACACCGTCGTCCTGAACACCCGCGAACGCCGCCGCGACCTGGGCATGCTCAAGTCAATCGGCATGACACCCGCCCAGGTCACGATCATGGTGGTGACGTCCATGGCCGCCCTCGGAGCCGTCGGCGGCCTGCTCGGCATCCCGATCGGCATCATCGCCCACCGCCTGGTCGTCCCCGCGATGGCGAACGGCGCCCAGGTCGAGATCCCCGACTTCATGCTCGACGTCTATCCTTTGGGCCTACTCGCCCTCCTGGTCCTGGCCGGCATCGCCATCGCCGCCCTAGGCGCCTTCCTTCCAGCGCGCTCCGCCGCCAGAGCCACCATCGCCGAAGTCCTCCACAACGAGTGACTGCCGGTCGCCGTTGGTAGGAATGCCTGCATGGCTGATCGACCGCGCCTGCTCCTACTCCCGCTGCCGTACTAGAGAGTCTCTAGCTCGGCGAGCGACGTCTCCAGGTGGGCGAGGAGGCGTTGCAGGTGGGGCACGGTGGCGCGGCAGCCGGTGAGGCCGAAGTGCAGTTGGTGGTCGTAGCTGGTCACGCTGATGTTGAGGGCCTGGCCGTTCAGGACGATCGACGCCGGGTACATCCCGAGCAGACGCGAGCGGTTCCAGTACAGCGGGCTCTCGATCGGCCCGGGGATGTTGGAGATCACCACGTTGTACGGCGGGGTGGTGCGGCCGGCCAGTCCCGGGATCACTGCGGCGGGTCCCGCCGAGCCGAGGCCGAGTGCTCCGATCATCAAGTTCTGCAGGGGTGTCAGCTCGGACAGCACGCCTTTGCCGTAGGTGGTCGAGTCCATGATGCGGCCGATCCGGCGCTCGGGGTCCCGCTCGTCGGTGGCGAGATCCGCGATCAGCGTCGCGAGGGAGTTGCCACCGCCCGGCGCCTCCTTGTCGGAACCGCGCAGCGACACCGGCACCATCGCCGTCAGCCCCTTGTCCGGCAGGGCGTTCAGCTCCAGCAGGTAGTTGCGCAGGGCACCTGAACACATCGCCAGCATCACGTCGTTGAGAGTGGCGCCGGTGATCGCGCGGACCTTCTCGAGTCGCTCCATCGGCCAGGACTGCGCGGCGAACCGCCGGGCCCCGGTGATCGGCTGGTTGAAGATCGTCTGCGGAGCCTGGAACGCCACCGACGAGTGTTCGTGCTGCAGCGCCCGCAGAGCACCCCGCACACCGACCGGCGACAACCCGACGAGATCCGCCAGCACTTGCCCGGCACCACCCACCGTCCGTCCGGCCGCCGCGACCAGACCGACCGGGGAGAATCCGGCGGGCGCATTCGCCGGGGTGAGCCCGGTCGCCGCGGTCTCCTGCTCGGGCAACGCGTACGGCGCCGGCATACCGGTCCGGGCCGGATCCGGGCTGAGCATCTGCTGCATCCAGCGGAGCGCGGTGACGCCGTCCATCATCGAATGGTGGACCTTGGTGTAGACCGCGAACCGGCGGCCCTGCACCCCTTCGATCAGCTGCATCTCCCACAACGGCCGCCGCCGGTCGAGCAGCATGCCGTGCAACCTGCTGGTGAGCTCGAACAACTCCCGGTACCGCGCGGGCCGGGCCAGCCCGGACAGCCGGGCGTGGTACTCGAGGTCGATCTGCTGATCCTGCCGCCACGACCAGTAGCCGAGGTCGAGCGGCCGGTTCCGGACCCGCCGGGTGAAGACCGGGTTGACCGTCTGGTCCTCGACGATGTCCTCGTAGAGCCGCGACATGTAGTCCCGCGTCCCGTCCGGGAACACCTGGTCGCGAGCGCCGGCCGGCAGCTCGAACAACATCAGCCCGCCGACGTGCATCGGCTGCTCGCGCGTCTCCCCCAGCAAGAACATCGCATCCAGCGGCCCCACCGCGCTCATCAGCCCTCCCGCTCTCCAGCTGCCCTCTGCAAGCTATGACTTAACTGCCGGGACAGCAAACGGCGGGGGTACCTCCTCTCTGGAGGCACCCCCGCCGTTGCGTGGTCGTCAGTCCAGCGGGCGGTAGTTCAGGCCGAGGGACTCGATCCGGCTCAGGTGCGGGCGCAGCCGGGTGAGGAAGTCGTCGTACGACGTCTTCGGGGAGCCCCAGGCGCGTTCGGCGAAGGCGCTGAGGCGGGGCAGGAGCATGTAGCCGACCTGGTCGGGGCCTTCCATGTACTCCGTCCAGACCTGGCACTGGGTGCCGACGATGCGGGCCTGCTCCTCGGCGGTCAGGCCGGGCGGGATCACCTCGAAGTCGTACACCTTCTCCAGCGGGGTGAAGTGGCCGATCGCCAGTGGCTCGGTCTCCGGGTCGCCCTGGTAGTAGTCGAAGTACACCGACTGGTTCGGCGCCATCACCACGTCGTGGCCGGCCTTGGCCGCCACCTCACCGCGGTCGGGGCCACGCCAGGCCATGATCACGGCGTCCTTCGGGCAGTCCGTCTCGACCATCTCGTCCCAGCCGACCAGCCGCCGGCCGTCCTCGGTGAGCACCGCCGCGACCTGCGCGGTGAACCAGCCCTGGAGCTGCCCGGCGTCGGTCAGCCCGAGCTCTGCCTGCCGCGCCTGCGCCGCCTCCGCAGTACGCCACTGCACGTCCGGGCACTCGTCGCCGCCGAGGTGGATGTACGGGCCGGGGAAGATCTCCAGCACCTCGCGCAGTACCGTCCGGACGAACTCGACCGTCTCGTCGTTGACGTTCAGCACGTCGTCGCTGATGCCCCAGATCTGCCGTACACCGAGCTGGGTGTCCGGGTTGTTGCCGAGCTCCGGGTACGCCGCGATCGCCGCCTGCATGTGGCCCGGCAGGTCGATCTCGGGGACGACGGTGATCCCGCGCTCGGCGGCGTACGCGACGATCTCGCGCAGGTCGTCCTTGGTGTAGAAGCCGCCGTGCCGCGTCCCGTCGTAGCTGAACTCGGTCTGACCGTGCGACATCTTGCCGACCATGGTCTCCGGCCGCCAGGCGCCGACCTCGGTGAGCTTCGGGTACGCGTCGATCTGCACCCGCCAGCCCTGGTCGTCGGTGAGGTGCAGGTGCAGCACGTTCATCCGGTGCAGGGCGATCGCGTCGATGATCCGGAGGACGAAGTCCTTCGGCATGAAGTGCCGCGCGACGTCGAGCATCATCCCGCGCCACGCGAAGGCCGGCGCGTCCGCGATCCGCACCGCCGGTACGGCGACCGCCCCGTCCTCGGCCGGTACGGCGGAGTCCAGCAACTGCCGGTAGGTCTGCTCGGCGTGCCGGAGCGCGTCCTCCGAACCGGCGGACAGGCGCGCGCCCTGAGGCGTCACGTCGATCCGGTACTCGGTCTCGCCGAGGTTCTCCACCACGGTCCGGACGGCGTCGGCGGCCGGATCCGAGGTGATCCACTGGCCGTCTTCGGTGACGAGCTCGCGGGGGGCTGGGACGATCGCGATCGGTTCGGACATCCGGACTCCAGTCAGGGTCGATGCTGGCACGTCGGTGCGACCCTACCCGCGCAGACCACCGCGGGCACAGGTCAGGTCCACGCTCCGAACTGCGCACAAGTCATCCGCAGGAGCACTGCCGAGCAGTTCTGCGCCGCGCTAATCCTGCTGCCGGGACGGCGTTCCGATGAGAAGGTGAGCGGGTGACCGCCGACTCCGCCCGCCCCGCCGACGCAGTACCGACGACCGCTGCCGACCTGCAGCGCGGGACGTTGCGCGTGCTCGTGGTCAGCAACGTGCTCGGCGGAGTGGCCGTGGCGAGCGGGTTCGCCGTCGCCGGACTGCTCGCGGAGAACATCTCGGGGTCGACGTCGATGGCCGGGCTCGTCGCCACCTCGACCACGCTCGGGGCGGCGATCCTCGCAGTACCGCTCGCGCGCCTCGCCCGATCGCAGGGACGCCGGGTGTCGCTCACGATCGGCTATCTGATCGCGGTCGCCGGCGCGCTGCTCAGCATCGTCGCGGCGCAGATCGACTCACTCGCCCTGCTGCTGCTCGCCGGCTGCCTGTTCGGCAGCGGCTCCGCCTCCAACCTGCAGGCCCGGTACGCCGCGACGGATGCGGCTGACCCCAAGCACGTGGCCAGGTCCCTCTCACTGGTGGTCTGGGCGACCACCATCGGTGTCGTGGTCGGGCCCAACCTCACCGGCGTCGGCGGCTCGGTCGGTACGTCGGTCGGCGTGATGGCACTCGCCGGGCCGTACATCTTCTCGGTGGTGGCCTTCTCTCTCGCGCTGGCGGTCGTGTGGATGGGGCTGCGCCGGCTGCAGCAAGCGACCGTGCGGACCAAGGTGGAGCGGCAGCCGCTGGCAACGACCTTCCGCCGGGTGATGGTGATTCCCCAAGCCCGCTTGGGGTTGCTCTCGATCGCCGCCGCGCACTCCGTGATGGTCGGCGTGATGTCGATGACCTCGGTGCACCTGCGGCACCACGGCGCCTCGCTGACGATCGTGGGGTTCGTCATCAGCGCTCACGTGGCCGGCATGTACGCCCTGTCCCCGGTGATGGGCTGGCTGGCCGACCGGATCGGCCGTATCCCCACCATCGGCGTCGGCCTGGCCATCCTGGCCGTGGCGATGACGTGTGCAGCGTTGGCGCCGGACGAGGCGCACAGCCTCACCGGGCTCGCGCTGGTCCTCCTCGGCCTCGGCTGGTCCGCCTGCCTCGTGGCGGGGTCCACCTTGCTGTCCCGGTCGGTGCCGGAGGACATCCGCACCTCGGCACAAGGGCTGTCGGACCTGACCATGGGCGTCTTCGCCTCCATCGCGGGCATCGCCGCCGGCCCGGTTCTCGCCCACCTCGGCTTCCACTGGCTCGCCGTGCTCTGCGGCATGTTGCTCATCCCGGTCGCGGTGCTGGCCGTGGCGACCCCGGCGAAGCTATTGCCTCAGGCAACGTAGAGCCTGGTCCTCGCGCCCGGCTTGAAACCGATGGACTGGTAGAGCGCCCGCGCCGAGGGATAGCCGTCGTCGCCGCGCGGGCAGACCCTGGCGTCGGTGCCGCCGGCGTCGCGCAGGGCGTGCAGCGCGGCAAGGTTGACCGCCTGCCCCAACCCCCGACGCCTGTACTCCGGGGCGCAGCCGACCGGCTCCACCAGACCGACACCATGCACCTCGTCGAGCCAGATCAGCGCGCTGGCCGCGAACTCGCCGTTCGGGGCCTCGACGATCCAGTCGAGTTCGGGTCGGTAGGGCCAGGTGCTCATCACCGCGGCGAAGTCCTCGTCGGTCACCTTCGACGGACCCCAGTCGGACCAAGCGGCTCGATGACCCGCCCCCCGCTTCTCCACCTCATCCGGTCGCACGTGCCGGAGGGTGAACCCGTCGGGCACCACCGGAGTACGGAGATCGCTCAACGACAGGTCGTGGTGCGTGAAGAACGGGGCCTCGTCGTCGGGGTGGAACCCGGCAGTCTCCAACGCGGAGATGAGGTGGGTCTCCTCCTCGAGGACGCTGCAGGCTCCCTCGGGGGCTAGTGCCCGATACCAGGCGATGACCTCGGCGGCGACCTCGGGCCGGACCGGGTCGACGACGAGCAGGAGGTGGTCGGGCAACTCCGCCCAGCCCCAGGCAACCACCTGGCCTTCGTCCTCCCACAGCGCAGTACGCCAGGTGTGCCCGCGCCGGCCGACATTCACGCTGCGCTCCCACGCCACGTCACCGACGTGCAAACGCGATCGTGGACTCCAGGTCCGCTGCACCAGGTCCTGCATCAACCGGAGATCGTCGGGTCCCTCGTAGTCACGGCGTCGCACTCGAACCTCCGGATCAGCGAATCAGGCGGCCTAGCATTGCTGCTCGGGACCGCCTGCTCAATCTATATACGTTTCCCGGACCGCCGTCCTTTTGAGTTGCGGGAGGCAATTAAGGTCGTGAGTATGGCGAGCATCGCGGAGGGTGGGATTCCGAGTCCCAACATCTGGCATCACCCCGGCGTCTACGAGGTGGAGAACCGGGCGGTCGATCCGGACGGCGTGCTCGAGCCGGCGATGCGGCAGGTGCGGGACTGGGCCGGGGCGACGGTGCTCGACCTGGGCTGCGGTACCGGGTTCCATCTGCCGATGTTCGCGGCGACCGCTGCGCGGGTGATCGGGGTCGAGCCGCACGGCGACCTGGCGGATGCGGCGCGGCGGCGGACCAAGGATCTGGCGAACGTCGAGGTCCGGCAGGGGACCGCGCAGAAACTGCCGGTCGGGGGCGCGTCGGTGGACGTGATGCACGCGCGCTGGGCGTACTTCTTCGGCCCGGGCTGCGAGCCGGGGCTGGCCGAGCTGGACCGGGTGATGCGGCGCGGCGGAACGGCCTTCGTGATCGACAACGACGGCAGCCGGTCGACCTTCGGGCGGTGGTTCAGCGAGTGCTACCCGAAGATCAAGGCGGCCGAGGTGGAGCGGTTCTGGACCGCGCGCGGCTGGCTGCGGACCGAGCTCGACATGGGCTGGCGGTTCGAGCGGCGCGAGGATCTCGAAGCGGTGATCCGGATCGAGTTCAAGCCCGCCGACGCCGAGCGCATCATCGCCTCACACCGAGGCGTCGAGGTCGACTACGCCGTCAACCTCTGGAGCAAGACCTACTGAGAGCTCAGCCACCTACACGTCGGCGGCGCGCGGATCGGCTGCGGCGACCCGGTTGTCCCCCTAAGGTGAACATTCGCACCGACTGGGGAGGCGCCAGGCCGGAATGGACGGACTGCTGCTCGAAGGGTTGCCAGGCATACCGCGGCAACTCCGCATCGACGTAGGCGAGCAGCGAGCCCTGGTGGTCGCCAACGCGGCCGCTGCCCGGCAGGTGGCCGACGTCGTCGCCGGACTCGACGAACCTCCCCCGGGTGCCGTTGTGAAGACCAGTGGCGAGGTCCGTTTGGTCCCTGCCGAGGGCGGACTCCTGCCACACCTCACAGTGCTCGGCAACGTCGTCCACGGCCACACGGTGACTCACCGAGTGACGCGCCGCGCGGCCGCCGACGAATGCCGCGTCACTGCAACCCGCTGCGGCCTCGAGGACGTGCTGGAGCGCTACCCGCACGAGATCACCCCCGGCCGTCGCCGTCTGGCCGGAGTAGCTCGTGCACTCCGGGCACACCCCGCGGTGATCGTCCTCGAGGATGCCGCCGGCCTACCGACCTGGGGATCGTTGCTGCGGTTCGACCACAACCCCGAGCTCTGGTCCGCCGCTCTCCTGCTCATCACCACCGACCCGGCTCGTACTACGGGATTCCACCATGCCGAGTAGCCGCAGAGCCTTCCTGGGAGCCGCCGCCACGCTGGTAGCCGCCGGCTGCTCCGGTACTCCGGACGTGCTCGGCCTGCGCCGCAGTGTCCGGGTCGCCGTGAGCTGGAGTGGTACCGAGCTTCGCGCTTTCCACAGTGTGCTCGAGGGGCTCGGCGAGCTCGACTACCCGGTCGAGGTGATCCCGCTCGGCGACGACATCTCCACCGCCTTCGGCCCGCGTTCCGCCCGGCGACCGGACATCGTGATGCTCCCCCAGCCCGGGCTCGTCCCCGAGCACGTAGACGACCTGGAATCGATCCCGGATGACCTGGCGGCTCGTGGCCGGGCCCGGCTCTGGGACGAACTCCTGGTGGTCGACGGCACGACGTACGGGGTGCCGTTCAAGACCGCGCACAAGTCGGCCGTCTGGTACCGGCCGTCCATGCTGCAGAAGGTCGGGCTGGAGCCCCCGAAGCTCTGGTCCGACTGGCTCGAGCTCAACCGTTCCCTGTCACTGGCCGGCATCCGGCCGTTGTCGCTGGCGGCTGGGGACGGCTGGGTGCTCACGGACTCCCTGGAGAACGTGTTACTCGGCGCCTCGCCTTCGACGTACCGGGCGCTGGCGACTGCGGCGAAGCCCAAGCCGTCGGAACAGCCGCAGTTCGCGGCCGCGCTGAGGCTGCTGGGCACAATGTGGTCGGCCCCGGGGACGCTGGCTGGTGGGGTCGAGCGGTCGCTCGTGCAGCAGTTCCCCGACGCGATCGTCGAGGTGTTCGGGCATCGCCGGGCCGCGATGGTGCTCGCCTCGGACTTCGCCGAGCCCGTGGTGCGTTCCTTCGCCGCGGACCCGGCGGACATCGGGATGTTCACCTTCCCGCCGATCAGCCCGGGCGCCGCGGCTCCGGTGGTGGTCGGCGGTGACGTGATGGTGCTGCCGCGGCCGTCGACCGACGACGCCAAGGACCTGGTACGCCGCCTCGCCGACCCCGCCGCGGTGGATCCCTGGATCGCTTCCGGCGGATTCCTCGCCGACGGGCGGACCACGGGGTACTCCCCCGAGCTCACCCGACTGGCGGAGCAACTCGTGGCGCCCGGCACGTCGCTGCAGTTCGACCTGTCCGACCGGTTGAAGCGGCTGGGCGACATCAACGGGCTATGGCGAGTGCTGACGGACTTCCTGGTCCGGATCGGCAACCGCGGCAGCGACGTCGTACCGGGCGCAGTGGAGTCCGCGCTGGCCGAGCTTGCCGCCGTGGAGAAGGTGGAAGGCTGATGGGGCTGCAGAGCAATGGCCTGACGCTCGAAGTGGTCGGCCGGGAGATCAGTGGACGTCCAGTGCCGGGCAAACCGCGTCGACCGGCAGGACCTTATCTACTGGGCCTTCCTGCCTTGCTGTTGAGCAGTCTGCTGCTGATCCCCATCGGGGTGACGGTTGTCGCCGCCTTCCGACGGCCCGACGGTTCCTTCGGGCTAGGGAACTTCGCGGTGATGGGCGACCCGGCCGCACTGCATGCCGTCGGCAACAGCCTGGCCTGGATTGCGGTGGCGCTCGGACTGGTGGTGGTCGGCTTCCTGCTGGCTCTGGTGAGTTACCGGCTGCCTGGGTTGTCCACATTTCTCCAACCTGCGCTGGTGATTCCGTTCGCTGTCTCGGTGCTCGTGTCGGGGGCGACGTTCCGGTTGATCTACGACGCGTCGCCGGAGCGCGGGTCGGTGACAGCCGTCGCGACCCGGCTGTTCGGGTCGAGCCCGGTGTGGCTGGGGCCCGGGCTGTTCTGGCTGGTGCTGGTGTCGGCGTTCGGCTGGACCTGGCTCGGGTACGTCGTATCGCTGTTCCGCGCCGGCCTGGACGCCATCCCGGACGACGTGAGCCGGACTGTCGCTGCTGAAGGTGTCACGGGCTGGCGGCGCCTGTTCGCGCTCGAACTGCCGCTGCTGAGGCCGATCACCGGCGTGGTGACCCTGACACTCGTGATCGCCGCTGTGCGCGTCTTCGACCTCATACTCATCGTGGTGCCCGGGCCGATGCAGCGGGACGCGGACGTGCTTGGCCTGAACTGGTGGCGCGCCACTAGTACAGGAGAGCCGGCCGGTCGCACTGCGGCACTTGGTGTGGTGCTGTTCGCGATCGTGGCCGCGGTCGCGGTGATTGGCGTGCGCGGGCTGCGTCGGCGCCGGTGGGCGATGCCTGTCGCTGTGGTGAAGCCTGATCCGTCGCTGGGCCGGTCGAAGCCCAGTCGCCGGGTCCGGAGGATCGGGTGGACTGTCGGGTTCGCGGTCGGCCTGTTCTGGATCCTGCCGGCTGTCGTGCTCGTCGCCACGGCGCTGCACTCACCCCGTGAGGCAGGCCTTCATGGTTGGTGGTCCACGGCCGGGCTTGGGCTTGATTCCTTCGCTGCTGCGGCCAATGCGGGGCTGTTGCGGGCTCTGCTGTCCACTGTGCTGATCTCGGCTGTCGCGACGATCGTGCTGCTGGTCATCGCCGTACCGACCGCCTATCTGGTCGCCTGGGGCGGACTGCCTCAGTGCCTGGGGCGCGTGGTCACTTCTGCGTTCGTCGTGCTCGCCGTGACGCCAGTGCAGATGTACGCCGCGCCGCTGCGGGACGCAATCTCCGCCGCTGGGCTCGCCGGGTCGCGGGTCGCGCTGGCCTTGGTACACGCGGCTGCCGGGCTGCCGTTCGCGGTGTTGCTGTTGCGCTCGGCCTTTGCGTCGGCTCCCCCTGTGCTCGTTGCCGAGGCTCTCCAGGGGCCCGCGCGACAGAGCGCAGTACTGGCGACTGTGCAGCGGACGTATCGGCCCGCGTTGGTTGCCGTTGCCGTGCTGGAATTCGCGTTGGTGTGGAACGACTTCATCGTCGGCTTCTTGATCAGCGGCTCCGGTACTACGCCCTTGTCGCTGGTGTTGTGGGGCGAGGCGCGGCAGTTCGCGTCCTCGAGTGGAACAGTGGCGGCGGCTGCGGTGGTGGCGTCCGTGGTACCCGTTGTGCTGCTGTTGTCGTTCTGGCCGACCGTGGTGCGTGGGCTGACCGTGGGGAGCAAGCCGTGACTTTTCCTGCTGACGAAAAGGCTGGCGAGCAGCCGCCCGAGAAGCCCGCGAAACAAGAGCGGCGGCGCGGAGACTTCTTCGGGATCAGCGCGCTCGCGTCCGCACTGCTGTCCGGGCTCGCGGGCGACAAGCTGTCGCAGAGCCTCGACAGCGGCGGCTGGGTGAGTGTCGTCGGCTTCAGCCTGACGATCCTGTTCGCGCTGATCTGGGCGATCTACAACGCACCCGTCGGGCTGCGTCGCTTCCGCCGGTGGCGCGCCGGTACGCCGCACGAGCCCGGCGAACTCCGCACGGCGGCCGAAGAAGCCGAGCAGTGGTCGATCTCGCTCGGCTCGGACGCAGGTGGCATGGCTGCCGCCGAGTGGTTCCAGCAGCACGAACCACGGCTGCGGGAACTGCTGTCCCACGAGAAACCCCGGGATGAGAACGCGGACGACATCGCCCGGATCTGCGACGCCTTGGAGGGCTGGTACCTGCGCCGCCGGGAACCGGCTCTCCTGCTGGAGTTGAGCGAGTTCCTGTCGGCTGTGGCTGACGGTTGTGGCCGCCGGGACCTGGCAGAACTCGCCGCGGCCCGGGCGGCAACGGCGTACCGGCTGATGGGTGAGCTGGAGGCGGCGAGCACGCGGCTCGGGATCTCGGACAACGTCGCGCCCGCGCGGCGCGGGCACAGCCGGACGGCGGCGGCCCTGACCACGCGGCGGCAGGTCGAGCGGGCTCTGCTGCACCTGGCCCGCGCCGAGCAGGCACCAGCCGGCAACGACCGCGACGAGGCCGTCCTCAACGCCCGCGACCGCCTGGACGACGCACGGCTCAGTAGACCGGGCCCCGACTTCGCCGGCGAGATCGCCATCCACATCAACCTCGCGATCGTCCACCTCTACCAGCAGGACCCCGAGAGTGCGCTCGACCAGTTGCGCCCGGCCGCCGCGCAGGCGTCCTCGGCGGGCGACGCCAGTGGTCTCGCCCACGCTCTCGAGCTGACCGGCGTGGCCGCCTGGATGCAGCGGAACGCGCAGGAGGCCAAGAAGTGGTGGCAACAAGCCGAGCACCTCTACTCCGAGATCGACGAACGCGAAGGTCAGGCCCGCTGCCTCCAGCACCTCGGCTCAGCGGAAGTGGTAGCCGGCCGCCTGGACAACGCCCGAGCCATCCTGGAACAAAGCGCCACTCTCCGCGAGCCCGACAGCTCGCACCCCATCCTCACCAAGTACCTGAAAGCCACCCGCGACCCCACGGATCCCCAACCCGCCTTCCTCGAAGACTCCCCCCGCCACACCCCCTCCTGGCTCCACCATCTACTGAAGCGTTGGCGCTCCTGATCCCGCGCCAACAAGATGAACCGGGCGAGCTGTGGACAGGCTGACCAGGATTGTCGGCGGAGTCGCCTAGGTTTGTCGGCATGGTGAAGGCAGCGGGGTCGACGAGATCGAAGGCGGGCAAATCGCCGTTCGCCTGCAGCGAGTGCGGCTGGACCACAGCCCGCTGGATCGGACGCTGTGGCGAGTGCCAGGCGTGGGGCACGGTCGCCGAGGTCGGTGCCCCCAAGGCCGCCCGGATCACCGCAGGCCCGGTCTCCTCACCCGCCATGCCGATCGCCAAGGTCTCCGCGATCGAGGCCGAGTCACGCCCGACCGGGATCGGCGAGCTGGACCGCGTCCTCGGCGGCGGTGTCGTCCCCGGCGCGGTCATCCTGCTCGCGGGCGAGCCAGGCGTCGGCAAGTCAACCCTCCTTCTCGAGGTAGCCGCCCAGTCCGCCCGCCGGGGCCAGCGCACCCTCTACGTCTCCGGTGAAGAATCAGCCGCCCAGGTCCGCCTGCGCGCCGGCCGCACGGACGCCCTGGTCGACGAGCTGTACCTGGCTGCCGAGACCGACCTCGGCGCCGTCGTCGGTCAGGTCGACGCCGTGGACCCGTCGTTCCTGGTGATCGACTCGGTGCAGACGATGGCGCACCCCGAGGTCGACGGAGCGCCCGGCGGTGTCACCCAGGTCCGCGAGGTGACCGGCGCCCTGGTCCGCCTCGCCAAGGAACGCAACATCGCGGTCGTGCTCGTCGGTCACGTCACCAAGGACGGCGCGATCGCCGGGCCTCGGATGCTGGAGCACCTGGTCGACGTCGTGCTCGCGTTCGACGGCGACCGGCACTCGGGCTTCCGGATGGTGCGCGCGACGAAGAACCGCTTCGGCCCGTCCGACGAGGTCGGCTGCTTCGACATGGTCGACACCGGCATCGTCGAGGTCAGCGACCCGACCGGCCTGTTCGTCTCCGAGCACTCCGAGCCGGTCGCCGGGACCTGCGTGACCGTGATGATGGAGGGCCGCCGCCCGTTGCTCGCCGAGGTCCAGGCACTGGTCGGCCCGTCCGCCGCACCACAACCCCGCCGTACGACGTCCGGACTCGAGTCGTCCCGCGTCGCCATGGTCCTCGCCGTCCTGGGTAACAGAGCGGGCCTGAAGCTGACCGACCAGGAGGTGTACGTCGCGACCGTGGGCGGCGTGAAGATCACCGAGCCCGTCGCGGACCTCGCAGTCGCCATCGCGGTTGCATCGTCAGTGATGGACAAGCCGATCCACCCCGGCCTGATCTCCATCGGCGAGGTCGGTCTGGCAGGAGAGGTCCGTCGAGTCGGCGGCCTGGAGAAACGCCTCGCCGAGGCCGCCCGTCTCGGCTTCACCAAGGCGATCGTCCCCGCCGACACCCCCAACCGCGGCAAAGACCTCAAACCCATGGACATGCAAGCCAAGTACGGCCTCCGAGTCTTCGCCGCCGGCGACATCCGAGCCGCCCTCCTCGCCGCCGGCATCGCCTGACCCGCCAAGACTTCCCACCAACCAGCCGTTACTGACTGGCACTACCTACCTGGACCAGCGACCTGTCGATACCGGCCCAGTGCCACCGACCTGGCGTCCTGTGCGGCGCCATCTGTCTGGACCAGTGAACTGTCCGCCACACGCCTCGCCGCTCCTGGAACTGACTCCACACTGCAAACCCTCCGGGCTGCATACCCGACTCCGACCACTGAGCAAGTGTGACGTTTCCCCTTGTGGATAAGGCGATCCGGGACTCTGACTGTTTGCGGAGGGTTTATCAGTCCCGTTAGTATCGAACACATGTTCGCCTGTGATGTGACGGAGCTGACGGCGGCCGAGACGCTCGCCTCGGCCGCACAGCTCCACGCGCAACGCAACCGCACCGACGTCGAACTCCTCGACCTCGCCCTGCACTTCGCCGACCTGCACCCCGACCCCGCCACCGTGCCCGGCCACCACAGCGTCCCCGGCGGAGAACGCGGCGTCGTCTACGGCGGACCCGGCTGCCCCGCGGTCGCGGAGTTCGCCGTCGCCGAGTTCGGCGCCGCCACCGGCCGCTCCACCGCCTCCGCCGCCGCGTTCTTCGGCCAGGCCCTCGCGCTGCGCCACCGGCTCCCCCGGATCCTGGCGCAGGTCCGCTCCGAGCACGCCACCGCCTGGAAAGCATGCACCATCGCCACCGCCTGCCTGCACCTGTCCGAGCAGGCCGCCGCTCTCGTCGACGCCGAAGTCGCCGACATCGTCGACACCCTCACCCCCCATCGGCTCGCCAACATCGTCCGCGCCGCGCTATGGCGAGCCGACCCCGAAGCCGCCCAAGCCGCCGCCGAAGCCCGAGCCAAAGAACGCGGCGTCTGGCCCGGCCGCACCGACGAACACGGCACCACCACCCTGTACGTCAAGGCCGCCACCGGCGACATCATCCGCCTCAACACCACCCTCACCCAGCTCGCCGACGCCCTCGCCGACCTCGGCGACACCGACCCCCTCCACCAACGCCGCGCCAAAGCCATCGGCATCCTCGCCGACCCGGCCCTAGCCCAACAACTCCTCACCATCGCCCACCACCTCACCCAAGAGGCGCCCACCCCAAACCACCCGCCCAACCAAGACGCGCCCACCACGACCACGCGCACGCCGACCCCCACCTCGGCCACGCGCGCGCCTACCCCGACCTCAGCCTCCGCGCTCGCATCGGCGCCCGCCCCAGCCGCGGCTACCCCGGCCGCGCCCAGTTCGCCCGGACAAGGAGCGCAGACCCCCGCACCGCCGACCGCGCCCCGCGACCAGGCACCACCGGTCATCCCTCACCCGGCCAGCCCACGCCAGACCGCCGGGCCCGACCAGCCGGCTACCCCAGGCCGGCCATCACATCTCGACGACGAACAACGCGTCGACGACCCCGGACAGAACCACGAACCCGGCCCGGACGACGAAGCCGACCGCGACGCGCCACACCCCAGCGAGCCGGCATTCGACGAACGATCCGAACCACGACCAGCACCCGACCACACCGCCACCAACAGCGGCAGCAGCGCCAGCCGTCACCCCGGCACGCCTGAAACCCCCGGCGCCGGGATGGACGCCGCCGCGCGCCGCGAACTCGCCCGGAAACTAGCCGCCGTCAAACAAGGCGCCTACAGCAACAACCCCACCAGCGGCGCTGACAGCATCGACGGCCACACCACCGACGGCCACACCGGCGGCGCCGGGAGCACCGGGCGGAGTGGGCACAAGCCCACCCGGACCACGACCGTCTACGTGCACATCACCGACCAGACCCTGCTCACCGGCGGCGGCATCACCCGCGTCGAACGCTTCGGCCCCGTCTACGCCGCCCGACTCCAAGAACTCCTCGGCCACGACCAGATCACCCTCAAGCCCGTCATCGACCTGAACAACAAGATCAGCGTCGACGCCTACGAAATCCCCCGCCGCATCCGCGAACACATCAAACTCACCCACCCCGTCGAACAATTCCCGTACGGCACCGCAGAAACCACCCACAACACCGACCTCGACCACATCCAGCCCTACAACTTCAACGCCACCGGACCACCAGACCAAACCAGCACCACCAACCTCACCCCGCTACGGCGCTACAGCCACCGGGTCAAAACCCACGGCGGCTGGAGGGTTCGCCGCTTGGACGACGGCGCCCTGCAATGGACTACCAAGCACGGCTACACCTTCCGCGTCGACCACACCGGCACCCACCCTCTGGCCGACGGCGTATGACGATGAAGGACTAGCCGACCGTCGAGCGTGCGGGACTCGAGCAGATCCACGGGATGATGACACCGCCGGGCTGCGCCTTCATCGTGGTCAACCGCTCGGCCACGTCGCGGTTGCTGACTGTGGTGTTCCAGTCGACTCCGCCGCGCGTGCCGCAGTACGGGTGGTGAGACGGGTGTCTGTGGGGCGGGAAGCCGGAAAGTACTCTGGGGTCGCCCCCAACCGGCCTCCGACCCAGGCCGGCCCCGACCTGAGGAGCACTCGAGATGACCGGTTCGAAAGTTGTCGCCCTCGGCCACTACCAGCCCGAGCGAGTGCTCACCAACGCCGAGCTGGCCACGATGGTCGAGACCAGCGACGAGTGGATCCAGAGCCGGGTCGGGATCCGCGAGCGCCGGATCGCGGCGCCGGACGAGCAGGTGGACGAGATGGCCTGGCGGGCGGCCGAGAAGGCGGTCGCGAACGCCGGTCTGGACACCGCCGAGATCGACATGGTCGTCGTCGCCACCTGTACCGCGATCGACCGCTCCCCCAACATCGCCGCCCGGGTGGCTGCCCGGCTCGGGCTGGTTAGTCCGGCCGCGCTGGACGTGAACACAGCCTGCTCCGGGTTCAGCCACGCGCTCGCCACCGCCGACCACGCGATCCGCGCGGGTGCCGCGTCCAAGGCGCTGGTGATCGGGGTCGAGAAGCTGAGCGACTTCACGGACTGGACCGACCGGACCACCTGCGTCCTGATCGGCGACGGCGCCGGTGCGGCCGTGGTGGTCGCCACCGAGGAGCCGGAGATCGGCCCGGTGGTGTGGGGTTCGGTGCCGGAGATGTCGGAGGCGGTCCGGATCGAGGGCCGCGACGGGAAGTTCGCCCAGGAAGGGCAGAGCGTCTTCCGCTGGACCACCACGCAGCTTCCGGTGATCGCCCGGCAGGTCTGCGAGAAGAGCGGCATCACCCCCGAGGAACTCGGCGGTGTCGTGCTGCACCAGGCCAACCTGCGCATCATCGAACCGCTGGCCAAGCGCCTCGGCGCGGTCAACGCGGTGGTCGCCCGCGACGTCATCGAGTCTGGCAACACCTCCGCGGCGAGCATCCCGATCGCGCTGTCGAAGCTGGTGGAGAAGCGCGAGGTTCCGGCGGGCGCCCCCGTCCTCCTCTTCGGCTTCGGCGGCGGCCTCTCCTACGCCGGCCAGATCATCCGCTGCCCCTGACCTCCTCCCCTGAACTGTCCCCTCCCGTGAACTGACCCCGCGAGATGTCAGCATTCGCGCGCCGGTCGGCGGCGCCCGGCGGTGCGGAGTACAGGGGGATGGGGATGGGCGAGCAGGTGGAGGCGCGGCGTGAGCGCAATCGTGCGCTCACTGGAGGACCGAGGCGCGCGCTGCGAGCTGCGGTTGGTGGTGTGGCGGGATGGGGGGTTCGGCGCCGGCAGGTGGCCATCGTGGCGCTGGGACAGTTCGTCTTGCTGTGGACGCCGTGGTGCTCCGACTTAGACCCGGACGTCGGTGGGGTGATACCTCACAACGCGTTGCAGGTCGACGGCTACTGGCCGGTGCTGGCACTCTCGATCCCATTGCTGGTCGCCGTCGCGCTCCTGCCACCTGGGCGGCCATGGCAAGTGCTGCCCGCCATCGCCGGCCTCGCCGTTGTGCTCGGCGTGTACTTCAGCAGGGACCCCGAGCCCGCTCGCAACACCTTCGACTTCATGTACGCGTGGACGAAAGCGCCGATCCTCGCCATGGCTCTGTGGGTACTCCTGATCGCGATCACCGCTGCCAGTTGGCGGTCTGTGCGCAAGACATCGGAGCGGCAGTTGGTCGCGCAGCCCACGGTGGTGTTCGCCTGCGGCATCGGGCTGCTGGTCAGCATGGCGGCCGGGTGGGCGCAGATCACCTTGGTCGATTCGAGTGGATCAGACATCATCCTCGAGACGACTCCGGCCGGCCGCGAACCGATCGCCAGTACCGGCCTGAGCATGCTCGGCCAGCCGTACCTGGAAAGCTACGCTCTGGCCGGCATCGTCATCCTGATGGCGCTCCTGCTCCTGCTGCCCGCCCAGAAGACGATCACCGCCTTCGTGGCAGCTCTGGGACTGGTGTCCACCGCGGCGTTCATGCTGCTGGTACTGCCGAAAGTCCGCTCGATGGGCAGTCCCGAGTTCGCCATCGAATGGTTGCCCACGCCCTACCTCGCGCTGGTCCTCTGGGTCGTCGCGCTGATCACGAGTTGGCACGCCCGATCGCGGCCGAGTGCTGGAAAGCCCTGATTTCACGTGTGCACGAGCGGTTGCACGGTCTGATGCACGCGCGTTTGTAAATGCGACCTGATCGCCGTCGCACGACTGGCCGGAAAGCAGGTGGGTCGGTCACAACGCACGTCTGAGCCGCATAGACTCAGGGACCGTGGCCCCGAATTCCGACAAGAACAGCACCGACGCCCGGATGCGCGCGACCCTCGCCGCTGTGGCTCCCGGTACCGAACTGCGTGAAGGCCTGGAGCGAATCCTGCGGGGCCGTACCGGCGCCCTGCTGGTCCTCGGACAGGACAAGGTGGTCGACTCCATCTCGACCGGTGGGTTCGAGATCGAGGTGGAGTTCACCGCCACCGGTCTGCGTGAGCTCAGCAAGATGGACGGCGCGATCATCCTCGACCGCGACATGAGCCGGATGCTGCGCGCCGCCGTGCACCTGATGCCGGACCCGTCGATCCACACCGAGGAGACCGGCACCCGGCACCGCACCGCCGACCGCGTCGCCCGGCAGACCGGCTTCCCGGTGATCTCGGTGTCGCAGTCGATGCACATCATCGCGCTGTACGTCGACGACCAGCGTTACGTGCTAGAGGACTCCGGCGCGATCCTGTCCCGGGCGAACCAGGCGCTCGCCACCCTGGAGCGCTACAAACTCCGCCTCGACGAGGTGTCCGGCACGCTGTCCGCGCTGGAGATCGAGGACCTGGTCACCGTTCGCGACGTGGCCGCGGTCGCGCAGCGGCTCGAGATGGTCCGCCGGATCGCCACCGAGATCGACGGGTACGTCGTCGAGCTCGGCACCGACGGCCGCCTGCTCACCCTCCAGCTGAACGAGCTCGTCGCCGGTGTCGCGGGTGAACGCGAACTGGTCGTGCGCGACTACCTGCCGCCGGCCAGCGGGCGTCGCCCCAAGACGGCGGACGACGTACTGCTGGAGCTGGACGCGGTCAGTCCGACGGATCTGCTCGACATCGGCCAGGTGGCGCGCGCGTTGCAGCTCGGTGGGGCCGAGCAGCTGGACGCCGCGGTCACCCCGCGCGGCTACCGCCTGCTGGCCAAGGTGCCGCGTCTGCCCGGTGCGGTGATCGACCGCCTGATCGACCACTTCGGCCACCTGCAGAAGCTTCTCGCCGCCAGCATCGACGACCTGCAGACGGTCGACGGCGTCGGCGAGAACCGCGCCCGGACGGTCCGCGAGGGCCTGTCCCGGCTGGCCGAGTCGAGCATCCTCGAACGCTACGTCTGACCTCCCGTACTCCGAACGCGGCGCCGGCTGAGCTTTCAGCCGGCGCCGCGTTTCTGCGTCCCCTCGGGCTTGCGTGACCGCTGTCGCGGGAGTAATACTCCACGTGGATCAATTCACGCCGACTATTCCGGGCGGAGGACCATGACGGAGCTGACCCCCGTCGGCATGGCCGTACTGGCCCTGCTGAACGAGCGGCCGATGCACGCCTACGAGATGTTCCAGTTGCTGATGAGCCGCGAGGAGGACCGCTTGATCAAGGTCCGGCTGGGCACCGTGTACCACACGGTCGAACGGCTGGCCGGTCAGCAACTGGTCGAGGCCACCGGCACCGAGAGGGCCGGAAACCGTCCCGAGCGCACCACCTACGCGATCACCGCCGCCGGTGATGCCGCCCTGCGCCGGCGGATCAGCGACGCGATCGAGACCCCGGCGTACGAGTACCCGCTCTTCCCGGTGGCGCTCAGCGAGGCCCACAACCTGCCGGCCGGCGAGACCGTGCGGGTGCTGAACCGGCGCCTCGAACTACTGCGGAAACAGGTGGACGACATCGAGGCGACGATCGAACGGGTCCGGACCGAGGACGTCGACGAGGCGTACTGGTTCGTGGCCGACTACCTACGCACCCAAGCCGTCGCCGAGCGTGACTGGCTCCAGACCATCGTCAACCGGATTGAGAGCAAGGACCTGCCATGGCCGTACCGCAGCAAGAAAAGCTGAGCCCCGACGTGAGGCCGTGGCCCGCACTGTGGGCCCTGGTGCTGGGCTTCTTCATGATCCTGGTCGACACGACCATCGTCTCGGTGGCGACGCCCGCGATCCTGACCGACCTGCGGGCCGACGTCGGCACGGTGGTCTGGGTGACGAGCGCCTACCTGCTCGCGTACGCCGTACCACTGCTCATCACCGGGCGGCTCGGCGACCGGGTCGGCCCGAAGAAGTTGTACCTGGCCGGGCTGACGCTGTTCACCCTCGCGTCGGTCTGGTGCGGCCTGACCACCTCGATCGAGATGCTGATCGTCGCGCGGGTGTTCCAGGGCCTGGGGGCGTCGATGATGACGCCGCAGACGATGGCGGTGATCACCCGGATCTTCCCGCCGAACGAGCGCGGCCGGGCGATGAGCCTGTGGGGTGCGACCGCGGGTGTCGCGACCCTGGTCGGCCCGATCCTCGGCGGCGTGCTGGTCGACGGCCTCGGCTGGCAGTGGATCTTCTTCGTGAACGCGCCGATCGGCGTGGTCGGCTTCGTGCTCGCCTGGCGGCTGGTGCCGGACCTGCCGACGCACGAGCACAAGTTCGACCTGCTCGGGGTGGCGCTGAGCACGATCGGCCTGTTCTGCCTGGTGTTCGGCATCCAGGAGGGACAGAAGTACGACTGGGGTCAGATCAAGGGACCGCTGTCGGTCTGGTCGCTGATCATCGCCGGCCTGGTGTTCATCGCGCTGTTCCTGGTCTGGCAGGCGCGGATCAAGAGCGAGCCGCTGCTGCCGCTGTCGTTGTTCAAGGACCGCAACTTCTCGCTGGCGAACACCGCGATCACGACCGTCGGGTTCGCGATCACCGCGATGGCGTTCCCGTTGATGCTGTACGCGCAGACCGTGCGCGGACTGAGCCCGACCCGGTCGGCGCTGCTGCTGGTGCCGATGGCCGTCATCTCGGGTGTGCTGGCGCCGTTCGTGGGCCGCCTGACCGACAAGGCGCCGCCGCGGTTCATCGCCGGGTTCGGCCTGCTGTGCTGCTCGGTGTCGCTGTTCTGGCTCAGCCAGGTGATCGAGCCTACGGTGCCGATCTGGGAACTGTTGCTGCCGATCGCGCTGCTCGGGGTCGCGAACGGCTTCATGTGGGCGCCGATCGGCAGCACCGCGACACGCAACCTGCCGATGCACCAGGCCGGAGCGGGCGCGGGCGTCTACAACACCACCCGTCAGGTAGGAGCGGTGCTGGGCAGCGCGGGCATCGCAGTACTGATGGAGTCGCGGCTGGCGGCGAACCTGCCGATGGTGCCGGGCGGCGCGACGGCAGGTGAGGGCGGCAGCGGCACGTTGCCGGAGGCCCTGCACCAGGGCTTCAGCGACTCGATGGCACAGTCGCTGATGCTGCCCGCCGCCGTCCTGGTGATCGGGCTGATCGCCGCACTGTTCTTCACCAAGCCCAAGTACCTCGAGCGGCCGGCCGACACGACCACCGCGAAAGCCGAAGCAGCGTAGGGATTCGGAGGGCGCTAGACGATCCGGAAGGCTTGCTCGGTCGAGGCCCGGCCGTCGTAGACGGCCTTCGCCACATAGGTTCCGGGCTTCGCCTGCGGCTGGCCGGGCAGGCAACCGAGGCCTGAGCGGCGGCCGTTCCAGAGCACGGTCGCGGTGGATTGCTTGCCCTTGGCAAGGACCAGGATGGCGCGCGGAATCGCCTGTCCACAATGGGTCGTGGTCCAGATCTGGTCCTTGCCTGAGGTGATCGTCAACGACAGCCGGGTCGGATCGACCGTCGCCTTGCACTCGTCACCGACGGCGCTCAACTGGATCGCGAGGCTCAGCGACGCACCCGGCGCGAGCGACCTGCTGGCCGGCAGCACGTCGATCCTCACGTCGCTGCCGGTGCACTTCACGTCCTTCGGCGGCTCGGACGTCTTCGCCGTCCCGGTGGTCCTGCCCGGCTCCGAGGTCTTGCCGCCCGGCGTCCTCGTGCTGCCCGACGTCGACGGTGTGGAAGTCGGTACGACGGTCGGCTGGGTGCTGGGGCTCTGCCCGGGGTCGGTGGCCGCGGAGTTCTGCTGATCGCCGCCGCCTCCGCCGATCACACGGACCAGCACCACCAGGACGACCACCAGCACGACGAGCACGAGTGCGCGCCGGAACCAGTAGACGCTGGCGGGCAGATGCCCGACGGGTCGGAGCAGGCTGCTCATGCTCGCACCTTAATGTCAGGATTGTGCTCGCCATGTCAGACTCGCCGCTCCCGCTCGCATCAGCCCTGCACGAGCCCGTCCTGCGCTGGTACGCCGCAAACGCCCGCGCCCTGCCCTGGCGCGACCCCTTGGCGGGTGCCTGGGCGGTGATGGTCAGCGAGTTCATGCTGCAGCAGACCCCCGTCGCCCGGGTACTCCCGGCGTACGAGGTGTGGATGGAGCGGTGGCCGAAGCCGGCAGACCTCGCCGGAGAGGCTCCAGGTGAGGCTCTGAGGGCCTGGGACCGCTTGGGGTACCCCAGGCGTGCCCTGCGGCTTCACGCGGCGGCTCGGGCGATCGTGGAGCAGCACGGCGGCGAAGTACCGGACGACCACGCGGCGCTGCTCGCTCTGCCGGGCGTCGGAACCTACACGGCGGCCGCGATCGCGTCCTTCGCCTTCGGTCAGCGGCACGCGGTCGTGGACACCAACGTGCGCCGCGTCTTCGCCCGGGCACTCACCGGCACCGCTCAGCCGAGCATCTCCCCGACTGCGGCCGACCAGCGGCTCGCGGTGTCCGCGCTGCCCGAGGACGAGCCCACTGCGGCTCGCTGGGCTGTGGCGACGATGGAACTGGGCGCGCTGGTCTGCACCGCTCGCACACCACGCTGCGCCGACTGCCCGATCCGCAGTCAGTGCGCGTGGGTCTTGGCCGGCAGTCCGCAGTACTCCGGGCCGCCGCGCAAGGGCCAGACCTACGAAGGCACCGACCGCCAGGCCCGCGGCCGCCTCCTCGCCGTACTGCGGGCCGCGACCGGCGCCGTCGCCAAGGCTGACCTCGACGCGTGCTGGCCCGACCAAGTCCAACGCGAGCGCGCCTTGGACGGCCTGGTCGCAGACGGTCTGGTGGATCCGCTCCCCCGCAACCGCTACGCCTTGCCGGCGTGAAGTCGGAAGAACCCAGAACGTCCGGAGGTCCCGCGCGGGAGCTCCGGACGTCGCGAAAGCCGGGCCGGCGGTGCGGTCCGGTGAGAGGTGCTGGCGGCCGGCCCGGGGTAGTTGGCCCCGGGAGCCGGCCTCAGCGGGTGGTGCTCAGTTCTTCTTGCTGCCGTTCGCCGTGGCCTCGGCGTCGTCGTCGGTGAGCAGGTCCAGCGGCATCGCCGGGCTGCCGGACAACGTGGCCAGCATCTGCCGGACGTTGGTCAGCTGCGCGTTGATGCTGTCGCGGCGCTGCGTCGCGGCCGCGAGCTCACGCTCGGACTCGGCGCGGATCCGCTCGGACTTGTCCTTGGCGGCGGCAACGATCTCCTGCGCCTGACGGTTGGCGTCGGCCAGCTGCTGCTGGGCCAGGCGCTCCGCCTCGGAGCGGGAACGGTCGGCCTCGCGCTGCACCTGGGCCGCACGGTCGGTGACCGCCGCCAACTGCTGCTCGGCCAGGGCCGTCCGGGCGGCGAACTCCTGCTCGACCTTGCCCCGGCGCTCGGCCAGGGTGGTCTCGAAGGCGGCCGCTGCCTGGGCGGACTTGGCCCGCTCCTGCTCGTACAGCGCCTGGGCCTCGCTGCGGCGCGCGGTGGCGTCGCGCTCGGCCTCGTCGCGCATGTCGTCGGCCTGGGTGCGCGCCTCCTCGAGGATGCGGGCAGCCTCGGCGTCCACCTCGCTCTTCCAGTCCAGGGAGTACTGCTCGGCCTCCTTGCGGACCTTCTTCGCGTGCGCCTCGGCGTCGGCGACGATCGCCTCGGCGTCGGTGCGGGCCCGGGTGACCAGATCGCGGGCCTCGTCGTCGGCCAGCGACAGGATCTTCGCCACCCGCTCACCGAACTCGGTGAACGTGGGCGTGCGGTCCTTGTTGTCCTCCTGGGCGGTGATCACGGCCGACTCGGCCGCGTCCGTCCGGGTCTGCAGCTCCTGAACGTGGCGCTGCAGCTGCTCGGACTGCTGCTGCAGTGCGGTCAGCGAGGTGGTCAGCTCACGAACGTGCTGGTCCACCTGGGCAGGCTCGTAGCCACGCAGAACGGTGCGGAACGGGGTTGGGGCTTCACTGCTCATGTCTTCTGATGCTCACTTCGGTGGGTGGGTGGATCACACATTGTCACTGACAAGGATCTGACTGTCACGTCCTCATCCTGATTCCCCCGTGGAACCCTCGCTACCGGACATTCCACCACCTGCGTGGAACCCAGGGATAGCGAGTGCCTCGATCACACCCGAAAGCTGGGTGAGCTCCTTGGTGATCTCGTCGCGGCGCTGGTTGAGCGCAGCGACCCTCGCCTCGGCGTCGGCGAGAAGTTTACGGGCCTGCGCGCGCAGTTCGTCAGCATGCTCGCGGGCCTGCGCCTCGAGGCCCTGAGCCTCGGCGCGGGACCTGCGGATCAGCTCGTGCGACTGGCGCTGCGCGTCGGCCAGATCCTTGGCGGCGCGCTCGCGCAGCACCTGGGTGCTGGCCTGCGCCTCGGCCTCCCGGCGGTTCGCCCGGGTGACGATCTCCTTGGCCTCGACCTCGGCGGCCGCCTTCAGCCGGTTCGCCCTGCCCTGCGCCTGGGAGGTGACCTTCTCCGCCTGCTGGGTGGCGGCGGCCAGCGTCGCCTCCGCCTGCTGGTTGGCGGAGTTCAGCGTGGTCTCGGCGAGCGTCGTCAGCTCGGCGTTCTCCCTGGCGATCGCGGTCTGGGTCTCCTTGAGCCGGCTGGTCGACCGGCTGACCACCCGGCGCAGATGCGCACGCTTCTGCCGGGCCAGCTCGGCCACGTCCATCGCGGCCCGGTTGCGGATCCCCCGGGCCTCCTGCTCGGCCGCGGCGACCAGATCGTCGACCGTCTTCTTGCTCCAGGCGGTCTGCTTCTCTGCTTCCGCGAGGGCGGTCTCGGCCGCCAGGTTGGCGTCCTCGACGATCCGCTGCGCCTCGGCGGACGCGGTACGCCGGTCGGCCTCGATGCTGTCGATCACGAGCTTCGCCTGCGCCCTGGCATCTGCCATCAGCCGCTCGTTGGCCTCCTCGGCCTCGGCCTTGCGCGCCGTGATCTCCTCGACCGCGGCGGCGCGGAGCTTGTCGATCTCCAGCGAGATGGCGGCCAGCTTGGCCCGCTCGGTCTCCTCCAGCGCGGCGGTCCGGCGCTCCAGCTCGGCCCTGTTCTCACCGCGCAGCCGCTCGATCTCGGCATGCGCGTCGGCGATCTCGACCCGGGCCCGCTCGCGCGCCGACTCGGCCTCGCGCTCGACCGCGGTGCGGAGCTCGCTCGCCTCCGACTCGGCCCGGGCGATCAGCTCGGCCTCGTTGTTCACCGCGGCCTGGGAGACCAGGGCGGCCTGCTCGCCGGCATCGGCGACCAGCTGCTGCGCCTCACGGCTAGCCCGCTCGACGGCCTGCGCGGCGGCCTCGCGGGCCTGCCGGGCTTCGTCGATCAGCTCGTCGGCGTCCTCCTTCAGCTGGGCCGCTTCCGCCTCGGCCGCGGCCAGCCGCCGGTCCGCCGCGGCCTGGGACTCCTGCCGGAGCCGATCCGCCGCCGCGTGCGACTCGGCCCGCAGTTGCTCGGCGGCCGCCTCCGATTCGGATCGACGCTGAGCCACCTCGGCTGCCGCGGTACTGCGCAGCTGCTCGGCCGCGCTCTCCGACTCCAGCTTCAGCCGCTCGGCCTCCGCCTCGGCTTCCGACCGGACCCGCTCCGCCTCCGCGATCGACTCGGACCGCAGTCGCTCGGCCGCCGCTGTGGACTCGCTCCGCAGGCGCTGGGCCGCGGCGGTCGACTCCTCGAGCAGCCGATCAGCCTCGGCGTTGGCTTCGCGCCGGACCCGCTCGGCCTGGGCCTCGGACTCGGACCGGAGCTGATCCGCGGCCCGCTCGGTGTCGTTGAGCAGCCGCCGGGCCGCCGAGTCGGCGTCGTCGCGCAGCTTCTGCGCGGCCTGCTCGGCCGCGACCCGGACCCGCTCGGCCTCGGCGCGGATCCGCTCCGCCTCTTCGAGGGCGCTGTCGTTCTCGTGCTCCGCCTGCTCCCGCAGAGTGTCCGCGATCCGCTGCGCCCGCTCGAGCACGCCACCCGCTTGCCGCACGCCAAAGGAACCGGCGTCGGGGACCGGTTCCTGGGTCAGAGAGAGACGCGGGGCGTCCATGCGAGGAGATGATTCCATCTCCGGCCCCCTCTCCAACAGTCCGGGTCCGAAACCTGTGGTCATGCAGCTACCACGAGCGAGATCGACAGCGGGTAACTTCTTTTCATGCCGTTGCGCGATCTTCCCACCGAATCGAAGGCCGCGGCGGCTCTGCTCCGGACCGAGGAGCTGGAGCACCGCAGGACCTTACGACGAACCCAGTGGCAAAGTGCAGCCCTCGCGTGTCTCGCCGTCGCCGCCACTGTGGCCGTGCTGATCCCCGGCTCCGCGAGCACAGGCTGTTACCTCTGGCGTGCGACGACCCAGCCGGTGAGCGGACGTGGTGCCGCCCTCGCAGTATCGATCACGGTGCTCGCGCTGCTACTCGCGGATCGCTTGTGTGCGGACAGGATCTGGCTTCGGCCGCAGGTTCGCGGCTGGGGCGCGGTAGCCCTCGTGGTGGTCACCGGGGCTGCCTGGGTCGGCCTTGCCACGCAGGGAAGAACGGGCTGCTCCACCTCACCGGCTGTGATCGGCGTCGTCGTCTGCGGGGGCCTGGCGAGCTCGATCGCGGCCTACTGGGCGACCCGTTCACCGGCTCCGCCGGCCCTGCTCGCGGCGCCGTCGGATGTTACTGAAAATTCATCCGAAGAACCTCTCGATCAGACCCAACTGCGAGCGGCCTTCCTTCGACTGAGTCCTGTCGCCGAGAACTCGGCCGACCTCAGGACGACGATCGAGCCGATTCTGATCGGCACACTCGCCGCGCTGCTGCTGGCCTCGACAGTCCTCCCCTGGCGCGACCTGCTCGACCCGGTGGCGCTCGGACCTACCGGCTCCGAGGCCGGCGTGGCCCGCGTCCAGCTCTGGGAGATCCCGTCCGCCGAGGCCTGGGCGGTGGTGCTCGTAGTGACCACGCTAGCGACACTCTGCGCGGCCTTAGCCACCTTGATAGTGCCTAAGCCGGCGCAGCTCGTGCTACGCGTGACAGCGGTCGCCACCGGCGCAGTGGTTGTGGCAGGCATCCTCAGCGCCTTCGTGCAGTTGCCGCCAAGGCTCTCTGACGGGGTCGGCTACAGAGTAGGAGTCGGAGCCTGGTTCGCTCTGGCTTTCGGCGTGCTGCTTCTTGCCCTCGGCGCGACCGCCACCGCCCTCTCCGTACGCCGCCGCGCACCCGGGTGGTCCCTGCGCCTGGTGCTGGTCGCGGTGACCTGCCTGGCTGCCGTTGGGGCCGGGCTGCTCGTGCCGGCCGCGGCAGCACCGGAGTACCGGCCTGTGGTGGCGGCGGGGGCTCCGCATCGGCTGCTGGACCTGCAGGGCGGGCAACTGGTGGACCGGCTCGGCATGCGCGTCGCCATCGGGACGTCGGACCCGCTGGACTCCATCGCCGGAACATTCGACGGTACGCCGGGCCAGTGGTTGCTCGGCCGGACCGGCTCGGAGGGCTCCACGCTGTTCGAGTACCGCGATGGGGTGGCGCTGCCGCGGGTCGCCTTGAGCCACGGGGTGACTCCGCCCGCGCTGCTCGGCGTGATGGACAACCGGATGGTCCTGCTGGCGGGCGGTCCCGGGAATCGTCCCTGGGCGATCCTCTCGGTCCCGCTGACACTGGTTGCCGCGGACATCAGCCTGAGCCACAAGAACGCCGACGGCAGCTACTACGTGACACCCGACGTCGACGTGCTGGCGACCGGGCAAGGGCCTGCACTGACTCATCGCAACGCGGATCGCTCGGTGGTGTTCTGGGGATCGTCCAGTACCTGGCAGATCCCGGCGAACGAGTTCCGGCGCGGCATGGTGCTCAAGGACTTCCTGGTCGATCCGGGACCGGGCGGACCAGGAAATGCCGTCTCCACCGGACCGGACGGCACTACGGCCTGGAGGACCAGCCAGACGGGTCTTGCCCTGCTCAGGCCTGGCGGTGTGCCGCAGCAGCTCACCGGAGTGGCTCCCGCCGGCTGCCTGCTGAGCAAGGACGCGGCCAGCTCCTCGCTGACGGTTGAGGCGTTCGCCGTGGACGTTCGAGGCAACCTGTGGCTCGGTGGGAGCTCCCCGACCTCCGTGATCACTCCGGACGGCGTACTGCGTGAGCTGCCTGGTGGGACCGCCGGAGTGGACAGCGTCGAGGCGCGGCCCGATGGGTCCGTTCTGCTGGGTGTTTCGCCGGGTGGTGGTGACCAGATTCTCGAGATCACCGACGCGGCCGCCTCAGCCGGCTCCTACCCGGCTGCACCCGAGCCAACAGCTCGCTGCGATCGCCGGACGCCTGCGGATGGCAATACGCAGTACAGGGCGACTGTGCTGCCGACAGTGCGGCCGGCTGAACCATCGGTGACCGCTGAAGGTCAGCCGGGCAAGGCTGATCCGGGCACAGGCATGCAGCTGGGTTTAGATGCCCACGGCAAGCTCATTCGGCTCCGGGTGCCCAACGCGGCACACGCGTGGGCTCCGGACGGGTTGGGCGGTGTGTGGTGGACGGTGGCCAGCCGGAGCAATCCTTCGGCCGAAGTAGCGGTGCACTGGACGGCCGCCGGGGCTGAGGCGGTGCGCGATCCTCGGCCGGTCGCACCCAACCAGCGTGGGGAGTTCGCGGCCGCTGCCGGCGGCAGGCTAGTCACTGCGATCAGCGGGCAGTTCTACAACTTCTACGGCCCAGGCCCGCAGGTGAGCCGCATCCAACTGAAGGGCGCCCTGAAGCAGGACGGTCTGGTCCAGCTCGGGTCGGGAGACGCAGCCATGGTCCTGGGCGAGCGGCTCGTCCACGTCTCACATGACGGCAAGGCGACCACACTGCTCGGCGGGGCGACCTCCGGCTGGCCGATCACCGCGACCGGCGTCGCTGCCGACCAGTGGACCACAGACGGCAACTGGTTCGCCGGTCCGGACGGAAGGCTCTGGGGGTACGACGGCAGCCACCTGGTCCGCGTGGACGGGCCTGGCAAGGTCACGGTGATCGCCGGACCGGCGCAGGGCGTCCCGCAGGCCGCCGACCAGGTCACCGTCATCGGCAAAGCCCTGTACTTCGAACTCGGCACCGACGTCGTCCGCCTGGAGCCCACCCGATGAGCGACCTCCTTCCCGACGAGGAACTCCCGCGCCAGCTGGACGCCGCGGAGCAGGCGCTCGCGATCTCTCAGCACCGCTGGTTCGGCCGAGTGACCCTGCTGACCGCACTAGCCGCCGGTGTCACGCTGCTGCTCCCGTGGACCTTCAGCAGGCGACTCGGCCTATCGGTCTGGCAACTCGGCCTGGAGACCCAGCCGTCGGTGGCCTTCACCTGGTTGGCCGGGCTCCTCACCTCGATCCTCGCGCTGGCTCTCCACCCCCGGCGCCAGCCCGCCTCCTCCAGTGACGACCCGGCTCGCGCGACCGCCTCCTCCCGCGACGACCAGACGCGAACGACCGCCAGCATCTACAGCCAGACGGCAGCAGCCGTCACCGCGCTCATCGCCATGCTTTTCATCGCGGGTGCCTGGCAGACGCGCGACCTCGGCTCGCTCAGTGACTCCTGGGCCGGCCCCGGCCCCGCTCTCGCCGCCATCACCGGCTTCACCTGGCTCCTCGCCGCCAGTGCCCAACTGGTCGCCTCCCGCGTCCACCAGACCCGCCCCACCGACGAGGCCCTCCAAGAAGCCGTCACCCGCCTGCGCAACACCCGCTGAATCACCCGGCGGAGGGAGCGGCACCACCCGCGGGACCGAGGCGGCCGAGGTACCTCCGGCGCGACCGTGGAAGCACGTGAAGCTGGAGGAATCGATGACTGTCACCGTGGACCAGATCCGCAGCACCACCACCAGGCTTCCGGTGCTCGTGGCCTGCCTGTCCCTGCTGTACGGCGTACTCGGGCTGGCCTGGCTCTTGGGTGCGGACTGGTACCCGTTCGGCCTGGTGCCACCCGAGAACGAGAAGCTCTCGCTGCTCGCGTTCTTGCCGGAGCACGTGGGCGCCGGGCTGATCGCAGTACTCGGGTTCCTCGGAGTGCCGGCTGCTCTGGGGCATACCCGGACCGAGTGGAGCCCCACGGCGTACCGGCCGTTGCTGGGCTTCACGGCACTGCAGGTGGTCGTGTTCGGGTTGCTCGCGCCGAGCGTCATCGTCGTCATCGTCACCGGGTACCTGCTGGTCCTGCTCGGTCTGCCGACTGCCGCGGCTCTCCTGATCGCCGGGGCGTGGCGGCAGCCGACTACCCGGGTCGTGCTGCTCGCGATCGTCCTCGGGCTGGTGGTTCTCGAGCGGACCACCGGGTTGTTCGATTGGGGCGCCTTCAAGGAGCTCGGCCATGGGCTGGCCGGAGTACCGGAGAAGGTCGGGTCCCGGCCGTTGCTGGTCTTCGGGGCGTTCCTGCTCGGCGCCGGCTGGGCTGTGCTCGGCGTACGAGGGCTGCGGACCTCGCGCGGCCGCTGTGTGTACTGCGGGCGTCCCAGTGCGAGGTGGACGCGGCCTGAGGCGGCTAGACGATGGGGGTTCTGGGCGACCGTCGTGGCGGCGCTCTGCCCGCTCCCCTACGCGCTGCTCCGGCTGACCTGGCTGCTGCCGAACCCGGCCGGCATCGGCGCGGATCAGCTGGACGCGGAGCCGGGGATCAGGTTGTTCGGACTCGGCCTCGGGACGATCGCCCTCGCCGCCGGGATCGCGACTCTCGGCCTGATCAGGCCTTGGGGTGAGACCTGGCCGCGCTGGATCCCGTTCGCCGCGGGTCGCCCGGTCCCGGTCAAAGCGGCGGTCATCCCCGGATCCGTCGCCGCGACCCTCCTCCTGGTCGGCAGCGCGTCCCTGCTCCAGCTGAACTGGTCAGCCGATGCCTCCATCCTCGAGAACGTCGGCCACCTGCTCCTCTTCCCGTTCCCGCTCTGGGGCGCCTCGGTCGCCCTGGCCACCGCCGCCTACTACTACCGCCGCCGCACCTCCTGCGCGGTCTGCCACCGCCCCTGAGTACGGCGAAGGGGCCCCGCGGACTGGTGTCCGCGGGGCCCCTTCGATCTGCCTAGGCCAAAGCCTGGATCAGGTGTCCTGAAGGCCGGAGGAACCTCCGGCGATCTCGGTCAGCTCCAGGTCCGGGCTGGTGGCGGCCTTCGGGGTGCCGAGGAAGGTGAAGAACTCCGGCACGCCGTCCTCGCTGACGGTGCCCTCGGGGGCGACGTCGACGAGCACGATCTGGCCGGGACGCAGTTCCCCGAACAGGATCTTCTCGGCCAGCACGTCCTCCACGTCACGCTGCAGCGCGCGACGCAGCGGGCGAGCACCCAGAACCGGGTCGAAGCCACGCTCGGCGACCAGAGCCTTCGCCGCCGGGGTGAGCTCGATGCCCATGTCCTTGTCCTTCAGCCGCTCCTCCACCTGCGCGACCATCAGGTCGACGATCTTGACGATCTCTTCCTTGCCGTGCTGGTGGAAGACCACGATCTCGTCGACGCGGTTCAGGAACTCGGGGCGGAAGTGCTGCTTCAGCTCCTCCGTCACCTTCGCCTTCATCTTCTCGTACGAGCCGGAGGTGTCGCTGGTCTGCGAGAAGCCGAGGCTGCCCTTGGAGATGTCGCGAGTACCCAGGTTCGTGGTCATGATGATGATGGTGTTCTTGAAGTCGACCACGCGGCCCTGGGCGTCGGTCAGACGACCCTCGTCCAGGATCTGCAGCAGCGAGTTGAAGATGTCCGGGTGGGCCTTCTCCACCTCGTCGAACAGCACCACGCTGAACGGCTTGCGGCGGACCTTCTCGGTCAGCTGGCCGCCCTCTTCGTAGCCGACGTACCCGGGAGGCGAACCGAACAGCCGCGAGGCCGTGTGCTTCTCGGAGTACTCCGACATGTCGAGGCTGATCAGCGACTTCTCGTCACCGAACAGGAACTCGGTCAGCGCCTTGGACAGCTCGGTCTTACCGACACCGGACGGACCGGCGAAGATGAACGAGCCGCTCGGCCGGCGCGGGTCCTTCAGACCCGCACGGGTCCGCCGGATCGACCGGGACAGCGCCTTCACCGCGTCGGTCTGGCCGATGTAGCGCTTGGCCAGCTCCGACTCCATCTTCAGCAGCCTGGAGGACTCCTCCTCGGTCAGCTGGAAGACGGGGATGCCGGTGGCGGTGCTGAGCACCTCCGCGATCAGCTCCTCGTCGACCTCTGCGACGACGTCCATGTCGCCGGCCTTCCACTGCTTCTCGCGCTCGGCCTTCGCGTTGATGAGCTTCTTCTCGTCGTCACGAAGACCCGCCGCCCGCTCGAAGTCCTGGGCGTCGATCGCCGACTCCTTCTCCCGGCGCACGTTCGCGATCTTCTCGTCGAACTCGCGCAGGTCCGGCGGAGCGGTCATCCGGCGGATCCGCAACCGGGAACCGGCCTCGTCGATCAGGTCGATCGCCTTGTCCGGCAGGAAACGGTCCGAGATGTACCGGTCGGCCATCTGCGCCGACGCGACCAGGGCCGGGTCGGTGATGGTGACGCGGTGGTGCGCCTCGTAGCGGTCCCGGAGGCCCTTGAGGATCTCGATCGTGTGCGCGATCGAGGGCTCGGCCACCTGGATCGGCTGGAAGCGGCGCTCCAGGGCGGCGTCCTTCTCGACGTACTTGCGGTACTCGTCGAGGGTGGTGGCGCCGATGGTCTGCAGCTCACCACGGGCCAGCATCGGCTTCAGGATGCTCGCCGCGTCGATCGCGCCCTCGGCCGCGCCGGCCCCGACGAGGGTGTGGATCTCGTCGATGAACAGCACGATGTCGCCGCGGGTGCGGATCTCCTTCAGCACCTTCTTCAGGCGCTCCTCGAAGTCACCGCGGTAGCGCGACCCGGCCACCAGCGCGCCGAGGTCGAGCGTGTAGATCTGCTTGTCCTTCAGGGTCTCGGGCACGTCGCCACGCACGATCGCCTGGGCCAGGCCCTCGACGATCGCGGTCTTGCCGACGCCCGGCTCACCGATCAGGACCGGGTTGTTCTTGGTCCGCCGGGACAGCACCTGCATGACCCGCTCGATCTCCTTCTCGCGCCCGATCACCGGGTCGAGCTTGGACTCACGGGCGGCCTGGGTGAGGTTCCGGCCGAACTGGTCGAGCACCAAGGAGCTGCTGGGCGCACCCTCGGCGGGCGCGCCGGCGGACGCCGTCTCCTTGCCCTGGTAACCGCTCAGCAGCTGGATGACCTGCTGACGGACCTTGTTCAGGTCCGCACCGAGCTTGACCAGGACCTGCGCGGCGACGCCCTCACCCTCGCGGATGAGGCCGAGCAGGATGTGCTCGGTGCCGATGTAGTTGTGGCCCAGTTGCAGGGCCTCACGCAGGGAGAGCTCCAGTACCTTCTTGGCGCGAGGGGTGAACGGGATGTGCCCGCTCGGAGCCTGCTGTCCCTGGCCGATGATCTCCTCGACCTGAGAGCGGACAGCCTCCAGCGAGATACCCAGGCTCTCGAGAGCCTTGGCGGCGACACCCTCACCCTCGTGGATCAGGCCGAGCAGGATGTGCTCGGTCCCGATGTAGTTGTGGCTGAGCATCCTGGCCTCTTCCTGGGCCAGGACGACTACCCGACGGGCGCGGTCCGTAAATCGTTCAAACATCGCCAAAGCGCTCCTTGCCTCAGAGGAGTCGGACGTGCCGTATAGGCCGACCCCCGTACATGCATGCTAGTCCCCGGCACCGACAGGCTCGCTCTCAGCGAACAAGCTGCGACCTCTCGTACGGCCGCCAACTGGGGATCACAAGGGAACAACCTCTGCACCGGGCCCGGTGTTCCCGCCGCGCCCGGTGTTCGCCACCAGCGAATTCTCGAAGATCGCTGCCCACTCAGCTATCCGGCGCAGGCCGGTATCGCCATGGCGTCCCTGTCGTGTCCACAGTGTGAAACGGCCGGAATGCGGACGGTCCCGGCGCCATCGCTGGCGCCGGGACCGCAGTCCGGGGAATTACTTGGCGTCGTTGTACGCCGCCCGCACCTCGGCGGAGATACGACCCCGCTCGCTCACCTCGTAGCCGTTGTCCTTGGCCCACGCGCGGATGTCGGCGGAGTCGGTCGCGGACCGGCCCCGTCCGCGCGCACGCCCGCCGGCGCCACCGCGGCGGGCGGAGACCCGGCGCCCCGCTCCGACGTAGGCGGCCAGAGCGTCACGCAACTTGGCGGCATTCTTCTTGGACAGGTCGATCTCGTACGTCGAGCCATCCAGACCGAAGGTCACGGTCTCGTCGGCCTTACCGCCGTCGAGATCGTCCTCGAGAACCACCTGGACCCTTTGCGCCATCGATGACAGTCCTTTCCGCGCCCGCCACCGGGCACAATCAACGTGCGGAATTGTTGCTCCTGATTTGTACCGCACAAACCGGCACCGTGTCATTCAACAGGCACAATGTAACCGAAAGATGTGACTAAAACCTCCGCACCGGCGACGCAACGCATCCGTCGTGACCATCGGTATTCAGCTGGCTGCAGGACGGTTCGACACAAAAATCGGACCCGGGAATGGATTTGGCCGTTGGTTGTGCTATGCAACGGTCCCCGGGTCCGATTTGTCGGCGCCTGTCAGCGGGCAATCAGGTCACTCCGGACGAAGCAGCGGGAAGAGAATCGTCTCGCGGATACCGGCCCCGGTGAACAGCATCACCAGCCGGTCCACGCCCATCCCCATCCCGCCGGCCGGCGGCATCCCGAACTCCATCGCGCGGAGGAAATCCTCGTCCAGGTCCATCGCCTCGGGATCGCCGGCCGCGGCCAGCAACGACTGTGCCACCAGGCGTTCACGCTGGATCACCGGGTCGTTGAGCTCCGAGTACGCCGGCGCCAGCTCGACCCCGTTGATGATCAGGTCGAAAGCCTCGACCAGACCGGGAATTGACCGGTGCGGCTTCGCCAGCGGGCGCACCGACTCGGGATAGTCCTGCACGAAGGTGGGCTGGATCAGGGTGTGCTCGACCAGCTTCTCGTACAGCTCCAGCGCGATCTCGCCGGCATTCCAGCCCGGCTGCAAGTCGACCTGGTGCTGTTCGGCGAGCTTCGTCAAGGCGGCCGCGTCGGTGGTCACGTCCACCGGTTCACCGACCGCTTCGGAGATCAGGTCGAATACGCTCGCCTCGCGCCAGGGTGCGCTCAGATCGATCTCGGAACCGTCACGTCCGGTCACCACCGTGCGGCCCACCGCCTCCGCCGCATTCAGGACTAGATCACGAAGCAAAGTCTTCATCGTGTTGTAGTCGCCGTAGGCCTGATAGGCCTCCAGCATCGAGAATTCCGCGGCGTGAGTGGAGTCGAGTCCCTCGTTGCGGAAGGTCCGGCCGATCTCGTAGACCCGGTCGACGCCGCCGATCATCGCGCGCTTGAGATCCAGCTCGAGCGCGATCCGGAGCAGCATCTGCTGGTCGAAGGCGTTCAGGTGGGTCCGGAACGGCCGGGCCGCCGCGCCGCCATTGGTCAACTGCAGGACCGGCGTCTCGACCTCGACGTAGTCCTGGGCGTCCAGGGTGGCGCGCAGCGACTTCAGCACGGCGGCCTTGGTGCGGACCATGTCGCGCGCCTCCGGCCGGACGATCAGGTCCACGTAGCGCAGCCGGACCCGGGACTCCTCGCTCAGCGGCTTGTGCTCGTTCGGCAGCGGCCGCAGCGTCTTGGCGACCATTTGCCAGGCGGTCGCCTGGACCGAGAGCTCGCCGCGGCGGCTCGTCACCACCTCGCCCTGCACGGACAGCAGGTCGCCGATGTCCACCAGCGCCTTGAACCTGGCCAGCTCCTCCTCGCCGATGTCGGCCAGCGACAGCATCACCTGGAGCTCCGTACCGTCTCCCTCGCGCAGCCGGACGAAGCAGAGCTTGCCGGTGTTGCGCAGGAAGATCACCCGGCCGGCGACGGAGACCTGCTCACCGGTCTTCGTGTCCGGCTCGAGCTCCTGCCCGTCGTACCGGGCTCGCAGGTCCTTCAGCAGGTGGGTCCGGGGCACTGTGATCGGGTACGGTTCGACCCCCTCGGCCAGCAGCCGGTCACGCTTCTCCCGGCGGACCCGCATCTGCTCGGGCAGGTCGTCCTGCCCGCTGTCGGGGGTCACCGGGTTCTCACGTGGCTCAGTCATGCCCCAAAGGCTAGTGACTGACTCCCCTCTCGACCGAATCCATTAGTACTGCGGAACGCGGGCCGGCCTCGGCGGCACCCTGCTCAACCTCCTCGGGTCGGTCGCCCGCAGGCCGCCTCCCGGCCCGAGTCAGGAGTACTCCGGCGGCCACCGCCGCGACGGCGCAGCCGATGCCGCCGGTCACGAATGTTGCCCGGGGCCCCAGGACGGAGCCGGCCAGGCCGCCGAGGAGAAGGGCCAGCAGGCTGAAGGCACGGGCGGTGCCGCCCAGCGCGGCGATCACCCGGCCCCGGACCAGTTCCGCCGACCTGGTCACCACCAGCGTGCTGGTCGCGGCGTTCAGCATGCCGCTGCCGAATCCGACCGCGACGGCGCCGATCACGAGCGGGACCACTCCGCCGGCCAGGCCCATCAGGACGCAGGACACCCCGATCGCCGCCGTACCGGCGAGAACAGCGTGTGAGCGGGCCTTGTCGGTCCGCAGCCGGCCGGTGAACCAGGCACCGGCGATCGCGCCGGCACCCTGGGCCGCCAGGACGCCGCCGTACCCGCTCGGGCCGAGGCCGATCTCGTCCGTGATCAGGAAGACCTCGACCACGTTCACGGCCTCTCCCACCAGGACGAACACCCACAGCGCCGGGACCAGGATCCGCAGCAGCGGGTCCGCGAACATACTCCGCAGGCCGGCCATCAGCGCGCCGCGCTCCCGTACTGCGCCCGGCTCGGGGCTGCGGCGGGTCCGGACCACCCGGGCGACGAGCGCAAGCCCGAGGAAGGTCGAGGCGTCCACCAGCAGAGCCCCGCGATCACCGGACCAGCCGACCAGTACGCCGCCGACGGCTGACCCGGCCAGCGTCGCCACGCCGATCAAGGCCTGGCTCGTGCCGGTAGTGCGACCGACCAGGTCCTCGCCGACGATCCGCGGAATCAGGGCGCCCCACGCGGGTCCCGCGACGGCTTGGCCGACCTGCAGGACGCAGACCAGTGCGAGCGTGGCGGCCAGACCGTGGCAGAACGCCAGCCCGACCCCTGCGGCCGCCTGCAGCAGGGACGACCAGACCAGCACGGTCCGCGAGTCGTAGCTGTCCACGATCCGGCCGGCGAACGGGATCATCACCACCGTCGGTACGGCGAAGGCCAGCAGCAGCGCGGTGATCGCGCCCGGCCCACCGTCGCCGGAAACCCGCAGCATCAAGGCGATCAGCGCGATCGAGTCACCGGCGTACGACAGGGCGCGGGCGGGCAGCACGAGGCGGAGATCGCGGAAGGACCAGATCGAAGTCTGAAGTGATTGCTTCATAACTATGAAGTTAATGCTTCAGATATGCCCGGGTCAAGGGACCGGCTACGCTGTCGCCGTGGCCGCGAAGAAGAAGCGCCTGGAGCTGACCGATCCGCGGGCGATCCGCGCCCTGGCCCACCCGGCCCGGCAGCTGATCATCGAGGAGCTCTACAACGGCCGGGTGCTGACCGCGACCGAGTGCGCCGAACTGGCCGGGCTGACCCCGTCCGCGACGAGCTACCACCTCCGGGCACTGGCCCGCTGGGGCATCGTCGAGCGCGCGGACGACACCACGGACGGCCGCGAGCGGCCGTGGCGGGCCCCGGCGGTCAGCCTGGTCATCTCGTCACAGTCCAGCGGCGCGGGCCGGCTGGCGAGCCAGACGATGATGCGTACCAACGTGAACCGGGTGATGGAGCAGTTCGAGGAGATGTCCGGCGACGATCCCTGGGACGGGCTCAGCCTGATGAGCCGCGCTCGCCTGTGGCTGACGAAGGCCGAGGCCGAGGAGCTCGGCAAGGAGCTCACCGAGGTGATCGACCGGCACCGCCGCGGCCGGACAGCGGCCAGCCATCCGGCAGCCACCCGCCTGGTCAGCACCCTGCTCGCCGTCGTCCCCACCGGCAAAGCCCCCGAAGAAGCCGACTGAGCGCCAGCTGAGCCCGACTGGGGCCCGATTACGGCACTGTCCGAACTGTTAGCCGCCGACAGGACAAGTTTCCGCCGCACCGGAGTACCGTCGAAACGAGAGGGTTTCTCCGCCGCGCAGGTGATCACATGCAGTCCTGGCTTCTCTGGCTGACCATTGCCGCGGTGCTCGGTATCGCCGAGCTGCTGACGGCCACACTCGACTTGTTGCTGCTCGCTGTCGCGGCACTGGCCGCGGCCGCGATCGCCGCTCTCGGCCTGAGCGTGGGGTTGCAACTGCTCGCCTTCGCCGTGACGGCCGCCGCGATGATCACACTGGTCCGGCCGGTCGCTCGCCGGAACCTGAACTCGCACCCGCAGCTACGGACCGGCGTGGCCGCCCTGATCGGGCGGGAAGCGGTGGTTCTGAGCCCGGTCGGACGGGAGCCCGGCCGGGTCCGGATCGGCGGCGAGGAGTGGAGCGCGCGGTCCTACGATCCCGACGTCCTGATCCCTACCGGGACCACGGTCGACGTATTCGCGATCGAGGGCGCCACAGCCCTCGTGCATCCCCGGGAGGATCCATGGCCGAACTGATCGTCGGGATCGTGGTGGCCTTGCTGGCCGTCGTGCTGGTCCTGCGTACCGTCCGCATCGTCCCGCAGGCCAGGGCGAGCAACGTGGAGCGGCTCGGCCGCTATCTGCGCACGCTCGAGCCCGGGCTGAACATCGTCATCCCGTTCATCGACCGGCCGCGGCAGCTGATCGACCTGCGCGAGCAGGTGATCTCGTTCGAGCCGCGGTCGGTGATCACCGAGGAGAACCTGGTCGTCGACATCGACACCGTGCTGTACGTCCAGGTCACCGATCCCCGCGCGGCGGCGTACGAGATCGCCAACTTCGAGCAGGCGATCGAGCAGCTCACCGTCACCACACTGCGCAACGTGATCGGCAGCCTGGACCTGGAGAAGGTGCTGACGTCCCGCGAACACATCAACTCACAGCTGCGCGGCGTGCTGGACGAGGCCTCCGGCAAGTGGGGCATCCGGGTGAACCGGGTCGAGCTGAAGGCGATCGACCCGCCGCCGTCGATCAAGGAGTCGATGGAGAAGCAGATGCGGGCGGACCGGGAGAAGCGGGCCGCGATCCTCACCGCCGAGGGCGTGCGGCAGTCCCGGATCCTGACCGCCGAGGGCGAGCGGCAGGCGGCGATCCTGCGGGCCGAGGGCCAGGCGAAGGCGATCGACACGGTGTTCGAGGCGATCCACCGCAACGACCCGGACCCGAAACTCCTGGCCTACCAGTACTTGCAGATGCTGCCCGAGCTCGCGAAGGGTCCGGGCAACACCTTCTGGGTGATCCCGTCCGAGGTCACGGCGGCGCTACAGAACGTTACGAAGGCGTTCAACGGGACGAACCCTGAAATCCCCCGGGATTAGCTCACAGATCAGCTAAGCGCTTGCGCGCGGGTGCCAGGATGGAGGCATGGGGGGATCAACACTGGACGCGCTGGCCATCGCGGTACCGACCGGCGGCGTCGCCGTACTGGCGTACCTGGTCGTCGGGCTGGTCATCGGCATCGAGAGCATGGGGGTGCCACTGCCGGGCGAGACGACGCTGATCGCCGCCTCGCTGCTGGCTTCGCAGGGTGACCTGAACCTGGTGATCGTGATCGCGGCAGCGGCGGCCGGCGCCATCATCGGCGACTCGGTCGGCTATTTCGTCGGGCGCCGGGCGGGGCGCGGGCTGTTCGACCGGCTCGGCCGCCGGTTCCACCACTTCTCGCCGGAGCGGATCGAGAAGGCCGAGAAGTACTTCCACAAGTACGGCGTCTGGACCGTCTTCTTCGGCCGGTTCGTCGCGCTGCTGCGGATCTTCGCCGGGCCGATGGCGGGCACGCTGCGGATGCCCTACCCGCGGTTCCTCGGCGCCAACGCGGCCGGCGGGATCGCGTGGTCGACGACGATCGGCATCGTCGCGTTCAAGGTCGGCGACAACGCGGACAAGATCTTCGGGGAAGTCTCGGTCTGGGCCCTGGTGGTGATCGCCGTCGCCGCGGTCGCGGCGTACGCCGGCTACAAACTGCGCAAACGCCGCAGCGGGGGGACCGAGGCCGCAGTACCGGCTGATGCCCAGTCGCTGGAGGCGGGACCGATGGCGGTCGAGACGTCAGCGGATGCTTAGCATGAGGTTCGGTGTGGCCGTGCTGTAGAGCGGCCGGCCCAGGTACGTCGCGCTCGGCAGCACGTACCGGAACACAAAGAGGCCCGGCCGCGCGGCCTTGAAGGGGAACACCACCTGGCCCCGCAGGATCCGCACCCGCTTGACGTTGTTCCACCTCTTGGACACTCGGTTCCACTGTTGCAGCAGCGCGACCGCGTTCATCGCCGGCTTCACGGTCGCGTAGACCGTGATCGTCTCACCCCGCCGCCGCGACGCCCCGCCGATGAATCCGGCCGATGCGACCCGTACGACGCCCCTCGTCACCGCCGCCTTGCTCGTCGAGGAGTTGACCACCGATCCCACCCCGCTGTAGAGCGGCACGGTGACCATGTAGGGACGGGTGCCCGCGGCGGTGACCGGTATGTCGTAATACCCGCCGGTGCTGGTGATACCGCGGCCCGCGGGTGTCCACCGGGCGCGCGGCCTGACCTGCGTGAGGACGACCACGGGCAGTCCGGCCGAGGTGGTTCGTTGCTGCACGCAACTGGTCTCCGGGGCGCAGCGGACCTCCTGCAGGATCGCCCGGCCGCGGATCCTCATGGCCACGCTGAACTGCGCCGACCCGGGGACCGACGCGGTCGTCGTACTGGTCCGGCCCGAGATCTCGCCGCCGACCGCGGAGGTCCACTCGTTCTGGGCGCGGAGCTGGAAGAGGTACGGGGGCTCCAGGTCCTTGAGCACCACCCGGGTGGAGGTGGTGCCCGGTCCCATCGCGCGCAGCTGCTCCCCCGGCCGGCCGACGAGCGGCACGTAGAGCTGGGGACGCCCGGTCACGTCCAGCGGATCGTCCGGGCTGAAGTCCTGCGGGGGCGCCGGCACGGTCCAGCGCACGAGCACGTCCTGGCCGGACTCCCCGGTCGGGATGGCGGCCGAGGCGGACGGCCGGACCGGGCCGTCGGTGTCGAACATCGGCGACCTGGCCGGCTTGCTGGTGACACCACCGCTCGACGTCCCGACCGCGAGCGCGATCCGGTAGTTCCCGTCCGGCGGGAACTCCGAGCTCGGGATGTCCCAGGTGTTCGGCGCGTTGTCCGGCAGATACTTCACGTACGACGGGCTGGTGCTGAGCACGCCTTCGATGGTGATCCGGTTCGGCGCGTTCGAGTCCTTCCAACTCACCCGGACGGCCTGGCGGCTCTCACTGGCCCAGGCGAGCGTGACCCCACTCGGCGTCGGGTCCGAGGAGCATGCGGTGAGCAGCGTGGCTCCGCACAGCACCGCGAGAGCCGTCGACAAAACAGCCCGCACTCTGACCATTTCGCCTCACCCCACCCTCACAGCAGCGACGGCTAGACCTTACCTAGTCAGAACAACCGGCGGACCGGCAGTAGGGTCGATCCGTGAGACTCGGGGCGGACGTCTGCCGACACTACCTCGGGACCGCCGAGCGCGCGTTCCTCGCCACTACCGGCGAGGACCTCCGGCCGCACATCGTCCCGGTCGTCTTCGCCCTCGCCGGCGACGAACTCGTGATCGCGATCGACCAGAAGCCGAAGTCCACCACGAACCTCCGCCGGCTGCGCAACCTCGCCTGGAACCCCCGAGTTGCCGTCCTCTGCGACCGGTACGACGCCGACTGGTCCCAGCTCTGGTGGGTCCGTGCCGACGGCGTGGCCCGGGTGGACGAGCAGAACCCGGTGGCGGTGGAGTCACTCGCCGCCAAGTACCCGCAGTACCGGCTGGACCCACCGCGCGGTCCGGTCATCACGATGACGATCGACACCTGGTCCGGCTGGTCCTACAGCTGAGCGGTGGACCGGTGGCTGGCGTCGCGATCGGCCGCGCAGGCCGGGCACAGTCCCCAGTAGGTGACCTCGGCCTCCTCGATCCGGAAGCCACTCCCGTCGTCGGCTCCCAGGCAGGTCGTCTCGCCCACGGCGCGATCGACGTCCTCGATCCGCCCGCAGCTCCGGCAGATCAGCTGGTACATGCACCGCAGCTTTCCAGCTGATCTGGAGTGAGTCAAGAAAACACTCCCGTGGGTCGCGATGAGACACACTGGTGGCCGACACGACCTCCGGGGGGAATCATGGCCTACCTCAATCCGTCCGAACCGCCCGAGGGCTTTCTCGAGGAGAACCGCTCGCCGGCCGGGCACATCCCGAACTTCGTCACCATGTTCGCCGCGCGCCCCGCGGTCTACGAGGCGTGGAAGCAGCTGAACGGCGCGATCAAGGCGGGCATGGACCTCCGCCGCTACGAGCTCGCCACGCTGGCCGCGGCGACGGCGCTGAAGTCCAGCTACTGCTGCCTCGCCCACGGCCAGGTCCTGGCCGAGAAGTTCCTGACCGCCGACGAGGTCGCCGCGCTGGTCCATGACCCGTCCGACGACCCGGTCGACCGAGCCGTCATGTCCTTCGCCCGCAAGGTTGCCGTCGCGGCCCACACCATCACCGAGGCCGACGTCGACACCCTCCGCGCGCAAGGCCTCTCCGACGAGGACATCCTGGACGTCGCCCTCGCCGCGGCCGCCCGCTGCTTCTTCTCCAAGACCCTCGACGCCACCGGCACCACCCCAGACCCGGCGTACAACAGCCTCCCCGCCGCCCTGCGCACAGCCCTCACGGTCGGCCGCCCGATCGACGCCTGACCTACTCGGGCTCGTTGCCGGTGGGGCCGTCGAGGTGGAACGGGGTGGTGACGCCCTCGTACATCAGGTGGGTGATCAGGCCCTGCGCGGCGTGCGGAAGGTTGTGGCAGTGGTCCATCCAGATGCCCGGGTTGTCAGCCAGGAACGCGATCTCGTAGGTCTCGTCGTCCTCGACGTTGAGGGAGTCGACCCACCACGGGCTGCCGGTGGCCGGCTGGCCGTTGCGGCTGAGGACGACCACGTGGTGGCCGTGCAGGTGCATCGGGTGGACCTGGCCGGAGGTGTTCCTGACGGTCATCCTGACGACGTCGCCCTGCTTCACGACGAACATCGGTACGTCGGGGAACTGGTGGCCGTTGATCGTCCACCACAGGCCGGGCTTGCCGTCGAAGAAGCCAGGGCGGCGGCCGATCCGGTACTCGAATTTCCGATCCGCCGATGACGGGTCGAAGGGCAGCGCGGCGGGCTTCCCGTAGGTCAGCAGGTCGACCGGCTCGGGTGGTTCGCGGCCGGTCGGCGCGTCGCCCTCGCCGATCACCAGGGTCGTCGGTCCACCCCCCAGGCCGATCCGGATCGCGTTGGCCGGCAGGGTGATGACTAGATCGATCCGGCCGCCCGCGGTCACGAGCACAGACTTCCCCTCGACCTGCGTCGGCGCGTTCACCTCGGTCCCGTCCACCGCGACCACCTTGTACGGCGCGCCGTCGACCCACGCCGCCATCGGGCCGTTGTCCGTGTTGATCAGCCGGACTCGCACGGTGGAACCGGCGACTCCGGGCACCCGGCGTTCGCCGTACCCGCCGTTGACCGTGCGGACCTTGTCGTACGTGTGGGCCACGGCGACCACGTCTGTCGGGCCCGGCGAGATCACCAGCACGCCGTACAGGCCGCCCTTGACCTGCTCGTGCGACAACTGGTGCGAGTGGTACCAGTACGTGCCGACGTCGGGAGCGACGAAGCGGTACCTGAACGTCTGCCCGGGCATCACCGCGTCCTGGGTGACGCCGGCGACGCCGTCCTGCGCGGCCGGTACGTCGACGCCGTGCCAGTGCAGCGTCATTCCCCCGGAGACCGACTCGTTGACCAGGGTGACCTCGACCAGGTCGCCCTTCTTCGCCTTGATCTCCGGGCCCGGCGAGGTGTGGTTGAGCGTGTAGCCCTCGGTCGAGCCACGGCCGGGGATGTCGAAGCGTTCCTTGCGCGCGACGAGGCTCACCGAGACGTCGGCTGGACGATCCGGGGCCGCGGCCAGCTTGCTCAGGTCGGTTCCGTGGCCGGCGTGCATCAGCGCCACCGACGGGCCGCCGCCGAAGTCGGCGTACCCCATGTCCATCGCCGACATCCCGCCGGGCACCAGGCTCTGCTGCCAGAACCAGCCGATCGGGGCCAGCAGCGCGATCGTGGCCAGCAACCCGATCAGGACGCGGCGGGGCGGCCGGCGGGCCATCAGCTCCGCCGGCCGCTGCTCGTTGCCAAGAGCATCTAGATGGTCGCCTCGGTCGCCGTGGTGTCGGTCGTCGCCGGTGTCGGTGGGCCGGATGCCCGCCTGGCCGCCATGCCCGAGACGCCGAGCAGCACCAGCGCGTTGGCGCCGTGCAAGGCGCCGACCGCGGGCGCGCCGAACGCCACGAAGGCCAGCGCGATCTGCAGCGCCACCAGGCCGAAGACGATCGCCGCCCACTTGACCCCGCCGGGGACGTGCGCGAAGAACGACACGATCAGCAGCAGGATGGCAAGAATCGGGATCACCATCATGCCGATGGTGCCGTGCAGGCTGTGCCCGATGTTGCCGTCGTAGTTCTTGTCGATCACCAAGCCGTCGTCCACGTCCTTGATGGCGGTGAACCAGCCGAGCGCGATCGCCATCGCCTGGACCAGGACGCCGAGCGAGATGAGGCCTGCGAGTACACGGTATGCGGATCTCATGATCCTCCCCCGGATCCCAGCGACGCGCGCCGATGCGACCACGAACCCACCCCGTGGCCCCGGGCCTCCCCACCCGGGTGTCGCTCGTCCTCATGGTGATCCTCTGACCGCCCTGTGCACAAGACCGTTATCCGGTGACCCGGCGCGAACGGACAGTGACCCTGCCCGACCGGGCAGCGGGTGGGATCAGTTGTTGCGGGCAAAGACCTCGTGCAGGCCGTGCAGGGTCAGGAACGGTTCGTGGTGGTCGATCTGGGCGCATTCCGGAATCACCAGCGGCGCCAGCGCACCGGTCGCGACCACCGTGACGGTCGAGCGGTCCAGGCCCTGGTCGGCGATGATCCGGGTGATCAGACCGTCCACCAGCGCGGCGAAACCGAAGATCGCGCCGGACTGCAGCGCTTCCACCGTGTTCTTGGCGACCACCGACCGCGGGCGGACGAGCTCCACCCGGCGGAGTTGCGCCGCAGAAACACCGAGCGCGTCCACGGAACTCTCGATGCCCGGGGCAATCGCCCCGCCGACGAACGCGCCGCCGGGGTTGACCACGTCCACCGTGGTCGCAGTACCGAAGTCCGCCACGATGCAGGGGGCTCCGAATCGGTGGACCGCCGCCAGGGCGTTCGAGATCCGGTCGGTGCCGACCTCGCGAGGGTTGTCCACGAGCACCGGGAGCCCGGTCTTCACGCCCGGCTCGACGACCACGCTCGGTATGTCGCGGTAGTACCGGGCGACCACGTCGCGCAGTTCGTGCAGGACGTGCGGGACCGCGGAGCAGACCGCGATCCCCGAGACCGGGGATTCCCCGGTCAGCAGCCCCTCGAGCAGCACCGCCCACTCGTCCGCCGTACGGCGGGAGTCCGTCCCCACCCACCAGTGCCGCTTGACCGTGCCCTCGTCGATCAGGCCGACCAGCGTCCGGGTGTTCTCGACGGCGACGGCGAGCAGCATCAGGCCGCCTGGAGGTCCATCGCGATGTCGAGGACGGGCGCCGAGTGCGTGAGCGCGCCGACGGCGAGGAAGTTCACGCCGGTCTCGGCGACCTCGCGGGCCAGCTCCAGCGTAAGTCCGCCGGAGGCCTCGAGCCGGGCCCGGCCGGCCACCTTCTCCACCGCCTCGCGCAACTGCTGCACGGGCATGTTGTCGAGCAGGATCAGCTCGGCACCGGACTCGACGGCGATCACCGCGTCCTCCACGGAGTCCACCTCGACCTCGATCGAGATGTCCGGGTAGGCCTTGCGGACCAGCCGGTACGCCTCGGCCACGCCGCCCGCGGCGATCACGTGGTTGTCCTTGATCAAGGCGGCGTCGGAGAGCGCCATCCGGTGGTTCTTGCCGCCGCCACAGCGGACGGCGTACTTCTCCAGGGAGCGCAGCAGCGGCATCGTCTTGCGGGTGTCGCGGATCACCGCGCCCGTGCCGTCGACCGCCGCGACCCAGCGGCTCGTCAGGGTGGCGACGCCGGACAGGTGGCAGAGCAGGTTCAGTGTCGTGCGCTCGGCGGTCAGCAACTGCCGGGTCTTGCCGCGCACGGTCATCAGGACGTCGCCGGCCTTGACCGTGGCGCCGTCCGCGACCGAGTGCTCGATCTCGACCTCTTCCTTGCCCGCGACCAGGCGGATCACCAGCTCGGCGATCTGCAGACCCGCGACCACGCCGTCGGCCCGGGCCACGAACTCCGCCACCGAGACCTGGTCCGCCTCGACGGTGGCCGTCGTGGTGACGTCGACGCCCCCGGCCAGGTCCTCCTCGATGGTGGCCCGGACGAGGTCCTCGACCCACGGCCTGTCGAGTGTTTCATCCATGCTGCTACTTCCCCTCAGGTGATGCTTCGCCTGTTGCTGTGCCTGTTACTGGGTCTGCACGGTGCGCCACGAACGTCGTGGCGGGCCGGGCCGAATCTTCCTCGGCCGGAAGAGTGATGTCCAGACTGCCGGACCAGTTCCGGTCGTCACGATCCGGGTGGTCCTCACGCCAGTGCGAGCCGCGGCTCTCCTCCCGGGTGGTGGCGACCGCGATCAGCGCGGACGCGACCGTGATCAGGTTCGTCGCCTCCCAGCCTGGCGTTCCGGGCTCTCCGGCCGGCTGCTCGATCAGCTTGCCGAGGGTGGCACCCGCCTCCGACAGGCCGCCGGCGCTCCGGATCACGCCGGCGCCGACCGTCATCACCCGCTGCAACTCCGGTACGACGTCCGCGTCCACCAGCCCGGGGACCCGGTGGTCGACCGCGGGCTCCCGCAGTTCCGGCATCTTCTCGGCCAGCGACCCGGCGATCCGCCGGGCGAAGACGAGTCCTTCGAGCAAGGAGTTCGAGGCGAGCCGGTTCGCGCCGTGTACGCCGGTGCAGGCGACCTCGCCGCAGGCGTACAGCCCGGGCACGGAGGTCTGGCCGTGCAGATCGGTCCAGACTCCGCCCGAGGAGTAGTGGCAGGCCGGTGCGACCGGGATCAGCTCGCGGACCGGGTCGATACCGTGCGACCGGCAGGAGGCCAGGATGGTCGGGAACCGCACCCGCCACTTCTCGTCGCCGAAGTGCCGGGCGTCGAGGTAGACGTGGTCCTTGCCGGTGGCAAGCATCTGCCGCATGATCGCCTTCGCCACGATGTCGCGCGGGGCGAGGTCGGCGAGCTCGTGCTGACCCTGCATGAAGCGGTTGCCCCTGTGGTCGACGAGGAACGCGCCCTCACCCCGAACCGCCTCGGAGACCAACGGCTGCTGGCCTTTGGCGCTCTTGCCGAGCCACAACACGGTCGGGTGGAACTGGATGAACTCCAGGTCCCGCACCTTCGCGCCGGCCCGCAGCGCCAGCGCCATACCGTCGCCGGTGGAGACACTCGGGTTCGTCGTCGCGGCGTACAGCTGGCCCAGTCCGCCCGACGCGAGGATCACCGCGCGACTGCGGATCGCGCCGACGCCGTCCAACTGGCCCTCGCCCATCACGTGCAGGGTGACGCCCGCGACCGCACCGTCCTCGGCCGTCAGCAGGTCGAGCACCAGCGCGTGCTCGATGATGCGGATGTCGTCGGCCCGGTTCACCGCGGCGACCAGCGCCCGCTCGATCTCGACGCCGGTGGCGTCCCCGCCTGCGTGCGCGATCCGGTTGCGGTGGTGGCCGCCCTCGCGGGTCAGCGACAGGTCTCCCCCGGCCAGCGTGTCGAACCGCGCGCCCAGGTCGATCAGGTCGCGGACCGCCTTGGGTCCCTCGGTCACGAGCACCCCTACGGCGGTCGGGTCGGACAGCCCGGCACCTGCCACCAGGGTGTCCTTCAGGTGGTCCTCCGGAGAGTCACCCGGGCCGAGCGCCGCGGCGATCCCGCCCTGGGCCCATTGGGTCGACCCCGAGGCGACGACGTCCTTGGTCACCACGAGCACCGAGCCGAGCTCCCGGGCGCGCAGGGCGGCGGTCAGCCCCGCGATGCCCGAGCCGATCACCACCACGTCCACGGTGTCGGTCCAGCCTGGTTCGGGCGCAGCCAACCGCTGCGGCACAGCAGGAGCAGTCATCCGGCGACCGTATCAACCGGCTGCGGTGGGGGCTGGGGGGTCGGTGCAGTTCTCCGGTGTCCGGAGGGGTGCATCGCAAGGCGGAGAAGGAGCCTCGATGCGGTGTTCATCGTGGCTTCTTCTCCAACGCCGCGAGGTGCCCCTCCGGCGCCGGAGAACTGGGCCGACCCCCCAACCCCCACCGCACTCACCGGAGCGTGATGGAAATGTTGTCAATGAGACGAGTGGTCCCTACGCGGGCGGCGATGAGCATGCGGGCTTCGCCTGGACCGATCACCGGGCCCAGGTCCGGTGCTCTGAGTGCCAGGTAGTCGATCTCTACCGATGGAACTGCTTCCAGTTCGGCGTGGGCGGCGGCCAGGACGGCGTCCGGGCCGTTCATGCCTGCCTTCGCGCCCGCGGTGAGCGCCCGGTAGAGCACCAAGGCCTCGTCACGCTCGGTCTCGTTGAGGTAGCGATTGCGTGACGAGAGCGCGAGACCATCCGCCTCGCGCACGGTCTGTACCGGCACGATGTCGACGTCCATGTCCAGGTCGCACACCATCTCGCGGATCAACGTCAGCTGCTGGTAGTCCTTCTCACCGAACAGCGCCAGGTCCGGCGAGGTCAGGTGCAGCATCTTCGACACCACGGTCAGCACGCCGGCGAAGTGGCCCGGCCGAACCATCCCCTCGAGCTCGTCCGCCAGCGGCCCGGGGTGCACCGTGATGGATGGTTCGTTCGGGTAGAGCTCGTCCCGGGACGGGTTGAAGACCAGGTCGACGCCCTCACTCTTGGCGATCGCCAGGTCACTGGCCAGCGTCCGCGGATACCGGTCGAAGTCCTCGGTCGGCCCGAACTGCAACGGGTTCACGAAGATGGTGAGCACCACGCTGCCTTCCGGCCCGACGCGTTCGCGGGCCTCGGCGAGCAACGCCGCGTGGCCTTCATGCAGGGCGCCCATCGTCATCACGACCGCCCGGGGCCGGATCGCCGCGGCCGCCCGCAACTCCGCCTTGGTCTGGGTGAGTCTCACGCCGGTGCCTCCCCTGTTCGATCCCGCTCCAGCACCCCTGCTGCCAACACCTGGTGGAACCGCTCGGCCGTCGTGTGGTCCAGCCGTCCGTCCGCCACTGCCAGGTCCACCGTCGCCCCGGCCAGCTCGGCATACGTGCTCGCGGTGCGGCCCCGCAGTACCGCCAGGTGGGCTGCCACCGTGTCCACGTCGCCGCGCGCGATCGGCCCGGTGAGCGCATCATGACCGGACCGCAGCGTGTTGTCGAGAGTTGCGATCAGCAAGGGCCGCAGTGTTGCCGCCGGGTCGGCGATCCCGGCCTCACGGAGCACCTCGAACGCCTGCGCGAGCAGGGTGGTGAGGTGGTTCGCGCCGTGCACGACGCCCGCGTGGTACAGCGCCCGATCCTCCTCCACGACCCACTGCACGCCGGCCCCGAGGCTCTTCACCAGCCGCTCGACGACCTCCCGTGCCTCTTCCGGGGCGGTCGCCGTGAACACGACGTCCGTGAGGTCTGCCGGGCCGCCCGTGAAGGTCATCGGCGGATGCAGCGCCACCGGGATCGCCTGGACCCCCGCCAGTACGGACAACCCGTGCGCGCCGGACAGGTGTACGACGTACTGGTCCTCCGTCAGCGGGAGATCGGCCGCGACCTGGGCGATCGCCTCGTCCGGTACGGCGACCAGCACCACGTCGGCGCGGGTGGTCACCTCGGCGGGCGACAGGACGGGTACATGCGGAAGAAGCCGCGCGGCGCGGTCGAGTGATGCCCGCGAGCGCGCGGTGAGGCCGGTGACGGGATGTCCGGCGGACGCCAAGGCTGCTCCCAAGGCGCTGCCGGCCCGGCCGGAGCCGATGATGCCGATGCGTTCCATGTCCACTCTCTACGTTCCAGTCCCCAGGCGGTTCGGGGTACCAGACGATTGATGCGGTCGAGAACAGGGTAGTGCGGGCGGCGGGGATGGGGTCGAGTTCTTCGTCACAGGTGGGACGATGTGCCGGTGAACGGACAAGACCCTTGGGCGAAGCGGTCGGGGCTGACCGCGATCCTGATCGCCGTGCCGGAGCTCGCCGAGTGCACCGATCGCTGGCGGACGGCGTCGTTCTCGTCGGCCCGGCCCGACCTGGCGCTGTCCGAGCTGATCCCGCCGCACGTGACCGTGCTGGTGCCCTGGCTCAAGGACCCGGCGCCCGAACACGTCCAGCGGCTGACCGACGCGGTCTCGGCGGTGCGGCCGTTCGAGCTCAGCTTCCCCACTGCCGAGCAGTTCCCGAACGGCCCCGTCTGGCTCCGGCCCGAGCCCTTCGACCAGGTGCGCGCTCTGGTGCGGACGGTGATCAGCGCGTTCCCCGAGTGCCCGCCCTACGGTGGCGACCACCCCGACCCGCGTCCGCACCTGACGATCTCCGCGCAGGACCGCGACCCGGTGCTGGCCGAGGTCCAGGCTGCTCTCGCGGCCGCTCCGGCTCCGACCGTGACGCTCGACGACCTGACCATCTGGCGCGAGGGCGATGACCAGGTGTGGCAACTGACCGGGTCGGTTCCGCTGGGATGACGACCTTCCGGCAGGCCTGGGACCACGCGCTCTACGGTCCCGACGGCTTCTACCGTCGCGAACGCCCCGCAGCCCACTTCCGTACTTCGGTGCACGCGTCCGGGTTGTTCGGCCAGGCGGTCGCGCGGCTGGCCCGTGCCGTCGACGCCTCCCAGGTGGTCGACATCGCCGCGGGCTCGGGTGAACTCGGCGAGGTGCTGCGCGCCGAAGGCCTGCAGGTGCTGGACATCGAGCTCGACGACGAATTGCCCGACCGGCTGACCGGCCTGGTGATCGGGAACGAGTGGCTCGACAACGTGCCGTGCGAGCTGGCCGAGCTGGACCCGGCCGGCGTCCCGCGCTACTTGTGGGCGGATCTCAGTCCGGGTGACGTTGTGGAGGGCAACGACCTGGAGTGGCTGGAGAAGTGGTGGCCACTGCTGGAGCCCGGCGACCGGGCCGAGATCGGGATCACCCGCGACGAGGCCTGGGCGGACGTGCTCGGCCGGCTCGAGGAAGGTGCTGTCGCCGTTGCGATCGACTACGGACACCTGCGCGCCGGCAGGCCGCCGTACGGGACCTTGACGGGGTTCCGGAACGGGCGCGAGTGCGACCCGGTGCCGGACGGCTCGTGCGACATCACGGCTCACGTCGCGCTGGACTCGCTGGGCGGCACGGTGACCACCCAGCGAGAGGCTCTGCAGGCCCTGGGCGTCACCGCAGCACGGCCCAGCCAGGAGTTGGCCCGTGAGGAGCCCCTGCGTTACCTGGCCGAGCTGTCGTCCGCAGGGGAGGCCGCGGAGCTGCTGGACCCGTCGGGGCTCGGCGCCTTTGGTTGGGTGTGGACGGCGGCCGGGGAGTCCGCAGTACGGCGCGCCTCGCGGGCTCTGTCGGCCTGAGCCTCCAGGAGGGCCGCAGCTTCCGCCAGATCGCGGTGGAGGGCCACAGCGTCGGTCGGGCCCTGCGGAGTGTCTACGTGGACGTTGGCGAGCCCCAGACGGCGCTGCAGCGGTCCCTGCTGGAGACGGACCGACTGCGTCTTGTGGTGAAGCACGATGGACGTACGTCGACTCACCCACCCGCGGGTGGTCACCAGAACCTGCTCGTCGACTCCGTAGGCCAGGTAGCGCCAGCCGACCGGGCGCAGCCACTTCGCCCGCTCCGGGGCGCGGTGCATCTCGATCGCGGCCAGGTCGAAGCCGGGCAGCACCCTGGCGAGGACGCCGGCCACCTCCTGGCGCTCGCCGACCGGGAGAAGCTGAGCGCCGTCGTTCCTGTCCTCGCCGTCGCCACCGTTGCCACCGACGACGCCCGCGATGTCCAGGTCCACCCGGGACCAGCCCAGCAGCCGCCAGATCAGCGGTTCGGTGATCAGCAGGCCCTGGACGCGGCCCGGCGGAACCGTCTGGCGCTGGAGGTCGAACAGGCCGCGCTTGGTCCGCAGCCCGTCGTGAGTCTCGGACAGGGTGAACCTGTGGTTGCCGACGACCTGCTTCCAGATCGGCTGCACGACACCGAGCAGCAGCGGGAGAGCGGCGAACAGACCGATGTGGAACTCCAGCACCGTGGTCGCGACGATCAGCCAGATCAGGGCGGCCGTACTCGCGAGCACTGTCGACGACAGCAGCGTCGCACCGAGCAGCCGGCCGGTGGGAACCACCAGGAGCGGCTCCGGCTCCGCCTGTGGCGCTTGCTGCTCGGCCGCCTGCTCGCCCTTGGCCCGGTAGAGCAGGATCGCCCGCAGGTTCACCGCCTCGTCGTACCTGAAGTAGCTCAGCCTGCCGTCGCTCTTGCCTCCACCGGCCACGTCCATCCGCAGCTCGGCCATGCCGAACAGCCGGGCCACGAACGGCTGGGCCACGTCGATCGCCTGGATCCGGTCGAACCGGATGATCCGGGTCCGGCGGAACAGGAACCCGCTGTCCACCCGGATCGCGTCCGCGGTCAGCTGCCACTTGGTGAACCACCACGACAGCGCGCCGAGCAGGATCCCGCCGACCAGCACCGCGAGCAGCCCGAGCCCGGCGATCGTCAGGTCGCTGCGCAGGCCCTCGTTGTTGGCCATCGCGAACGCGGCCACGACGAAGTACCCCCAGCCCTTCACGAACGGGGTCAGCGGGTGCAACCGGGCCCCGCCGGTCTCGGCCTGCCGGATCTCCGGCGCTTCGGGGGGCGCGGACGGCTCGGTCACAGGCCCCACGCCTGCGCCTGACCGAGGGCGGACAACCGGTCACGCAGGCGAGCCGCCTCGTCCGGATGCAGCCCGGGGATCTTCGCGTCCGTCGCCGGGGTCGCGGTGTGCAGCTCCACCGTCGCCAGGTCGAACGCCCGCTCCAACGGCCCGGCGGCCACGTCGACGAACTGCATCCGCCCGTACGGCACGACCACCAGCTGGCGGAACATGATGCCGTGGCTGACCAGCAGCTCGTCCTCGCGCTCGGCGTACTTCCAGGACCGCTGGTTACGCCCGATCACGATCCAGGACCAGCCGAACCCGAGCGCGGCGACCACCAGCGCCAGTACGCCGTACAGCCAGTCCATCAGCATTCCGAACAGCAGCAGGCCCGCGATCGCCAGCAGGCCGAACGTGATCGCCGCGTTCAGCCTGCGCACCGTCGCGAGCTTCGGCGAGACCGGCGTCCAGCTGACATCCGAAGGTGCGAAGAGGTCGTCCACACCACCAGCCTGTCACGACAGGGTGCCGTGAGCGATGCAACTTGAATGATGGTGGCGTCCAGGTGCGTGCATCGCGGCGTTTGAGAAGCGTCCTCGATGCGGAGCATCGTGGATGATTCTCAAAGGTCGTGAGCTGCGTGCCTGGGCGTCAGCAGCGTCAAGTTGCATCGCTCACGGCACACTAAGGGTCATGAGTACCGAAAGAGTGGTGGGAATCGGGGCTGGAGCCGCGGGGCTGGACCCGCTGTACGAACGCGGTGGCACGGGTTCCGGTTCTGAGCTGCCGACCACCGACATGGTGCTCAACATCGGCCCGCAGCACCCCGCGACGCACGGCGTACTGCGGTTGCGGCTGACGCTGGACGGCGAGCGGATCGTCGGCTGCGAGCCGATCATCGGCTACATGCACCGCGGCGCGGAGAAGCTCTTCGAGGTCCGCGACTACCGCCAGATCCTGGTGCTGGCGAACCGGCACGACTGGTTGTCCGCCTTCTCCAACGAACTCGGCGTGGTGCTCGCCGTCGAGCGGATGATGGGCCTCGAGGTCCCGGTCCGGGCGGTCTGGCTGCGCACCCTGCTGGCCGAGCTGAACCGGATCCTGAACCACCTGATGTTCCTCGGCTCCTACCCGCTGGAGCTCGGCGCGATCACGCCGGTCTTCTACGCGTTCCGTGAGCGCGAGACGATCCAGGCGGTGATGGAGGAGCTGTCCGGCGGCCGGATGCACTACATGTTCAACCGGGTCGGCGGCCTCAAGGAGGACCTGCCGCTCGGCTGGCTGCAGCGTGCCGCGGGGGCCTCAGCCGCCGTCCGCCGCCGGCTCCCCGACATCGAGGACCTTGTCCTGGGCAACGAGATCTTCCGGGCCCGGACCGTCGGCGTCGGGCGCCTGTCTCCCGAGCTGATCGCCGCCTACGGCGTCTCCGGCCCGATCGCCCGCGCCTCCGGCGTCGACGCCGACCTGCGCCGCGACGAGCCCTACCTCGCCTACGAGGAACTGGCCCAAGACGGCGTACTGCGCGTGGTGACCCGCACCGACGGCGACTGCTTCTCCCGCTTCTCGGTACTGCTGGAGCAGGTCAAGGTCTCTCTCGACCTGGTGGACGCCTGCCTGGACCGGCTCCGCACGATGCCCGCCGGCCCGGTCAACGTCCGCCTCCCCAAGATCCTCAAGGTCCCCGAGGGCCAGACCTACGCCTGGACCGAGAACCCCCTGGGCATCAACGGCTACTACCTGGTCTCCCGCGGCGACAAGACCCCCTGGCGGATGAAACTCCGCTCCGCCAGCTTCAACAACATCTCCGTCATCCCCGAGATGCTCCCGAACACCATCGTCGCCGACATGATCGCCATCCTCGGCTCCATGTTCTTCGTCGTCGGCGACATCGACAAATAACAGGCGCCCGGCTCGCCTCCCCAGACGCCCATTCCGAGCAACTGCTCCGGCGCGGCTGAACCGAACGACAGGCAGAGGTCGCTCGCGAGGTCAACCTCCAGGCTCACCGAGGTGGTCAAGGCGCAGAGAAACGTAGTACTTCCTGTCATTCCGTACGCCGCTCGCTCGTCCGGCTGGCCGATAGTCCACGACGGACTGCCTTGCGCCAGGATTCGGCGTCGAGGTCGGCGACTGCTTCATCCACAGCAGGAGCGCTGAACCTCGACACATCCTCACCAGGCCAGCTAGGCTGAATCCATAAATACTGTACTATTTTTAGCTCACTATCAGACTTAATGTGCCTAAAACAGATCCTTATCTCTGGAGATAGCATGCCTCGGCAGACCAAACCACTGCCACGCCCGGTGGCGCGAGCACTGGGGACGGCTGGTGAACACTTCAGTACTTGGCGCCGTCTCCAGCGCCTCACTGCCGAGCAGGTGGCAGACCGCGCCGGAGTCTCCCGAGGGACCGTCCGGCGGCTTGAGGCAGGCGAGGGCGTCAGCCTGGAGAGCACATTTCGCGTCGCGAGGGCACTGGGTGTTCTCGAGCAATTGGTGACTTCGCTGGATCCATACACGACCGACGTCGGTCGTCTGCGTGCAGACGAGGAGCTTCCTCGGCGAGTGCGCCCGGCCCGGCAGCGTTCCGATGGCTAAGTCCCCGAGAGGCGATCAGGCCGATCGGACCATTGCTGCCACGGGTGACCCGTTGCCCAGCAAGGTTGATGTGCATGTCCAGATCGACGGACAAGATGTCAGAGCCGGTCAACTGAACTCGCACTACGGACGGGGCACGGAGTCGGCGACGTTCCTCTACGACCCGTCCTACCTCGCCGACCCACGGGCGTATCCGCTCGAACCGGCACTGCCGCTCACCATCGGCGCACAGCACACCGCGGTCGGCGTCTCCATGTTCCACTCCTTCGCGGACAGCTCTCCCGATCGTTGGGGCAGGGTTCTGATCGCCAAGGCTGAGCGGCGCCGCGCGAGAGACGCGGCCTCGACACCCCGGACCCTGAGTGGGTTCAGCTACCTCCTCGGCGTCCGCGACGACCTGAGACAGGGCGCCATCCGGTTCGCTCTGCCCGGGACCACCGGGTTCATCGCCGACGACGCAAGCGGCGTACCGGCCCTCACGGACCTTCCCGCACTGCTCGACCTTGCCGAGCGGACCGAAGACGACGATGCCGACCTTGCAGGCCTGACGAAGCTGCTCCGAGCCGGCAGCTCGCTCGGCGGCGCCCGGCCGAAGGCGCACGTTCGCACGGACAGCGGCGCGATCGCGATCGCGAAGTTCCCCAGCCGATCCGACGAGTGGAACGTCATGACGTGGGAGAAGGTCGCCTTCGACCTCGCCCGGGCAGCCGGCATCGTCGTACCGGACTCGACACTGCTGAAGATCGCGGGACGAGACGTCCATGTGATCAATCGCTTCGATCGAGTGGCGTCCCGCCGGATCGGCTACGTCAGCGCGATGACGATGCTCGAAGCGCCCGACGGCGACACCGGCAGCTATCTCGACATCGGCGCGGTCATCGAGGAGCACTCAGCCGCCGCGAGTGAGGAGCTCCGCCAACTCTGGAAGCGGATGGTGTTCTCCGTCCTCATCTCCAACCTCGACGATCACCTGCGGAACCATGGGTTCCTCCGCCGGGTCACCAGTTCATGGGCGCTGTCGCCTGCCTTCGATCTGAACCCTGACCCTTCGCCCGGCGCCAAGTACCTCTCGACCGCGATCAACGAGACGGAAACCGACGCAAGCGTCGAGCTGACCCTGGATGTTGCCGAGTTGTTCCGCCTCGACCGGTCGGAGGCGGTGGCGGCGATGGCAGAGGTCGCGAAGGCGGTCTCACGCTGGCAAGACGTGGCAACTCAGCTTGGTCAGACGAAGAAGCAGATCGACCAGATGGCGCCGGCTTTCGAGCACGAGCAAGCCGTCATCGCCCGCCGACTCAGCTGATCCCGCATCCTGCCCAGCAGTAGTACGTCAGCTGGCGGCTAGGCCGCGGAGCTTGAGGTCCACCACGGTGGGGGCGTCGGCGATCGAGTGTTTGTCGCCGGCGGCAACGACCGTGGCGACTTCCTCGTCGATCTTGTCGAGGCGCTCGTCGATGCGGTCCAGGCGGCGCTGCATCAGGTCGACGAACTCGGCGTTCTCGACTACGCGGGCGCTGGTGATGCGGGAGTACTCCCGGGCCACCTGGGCGCGCTCGTCGCTGTGGGCCAGGCGTTCGACCAGGAGTTGGTGGCGGACCAGGAAGGAGGCGCCGATCGCGACCAGGACGGCGGCGATCGCGGCGGCGCGCAGGATCCACTGATTCTGGGAGAAGAGAGCGATGCTCACAGTCAGGCAGATGACGACCAGTAAGCCGTTTGCGACGGCGAGAACTGTGGCCCTGGTTCGACGGCGGCTACCCCTTGACCCCATGGACCGACATGTTAAGGGGTGTCCTCGGGGTCATCGGGGATGCGACACGCCCGTTCGAGGAGCAATCCGGCCGTGACGACCAGCACTGAGATCACGGCCGCGGCACCGGCTGTGATCACGCGGTTGCGCGGCCCGGAGGAACCGAGGGCGCCCAGGAAGGATAACGCGAACCCTGCGTAAACACCGGCGCACAACGCGCCGACGAATGCGGACGCTTTTCCGATCAGCAGCAAGAAAACCGCGCGGGACGCCTCGATCCGCTCCCGCCGGACCTGGATCCGCTGGTGGGTGTTGCGGGCGGCGGCGAACAGCAGCGCCGCCAGGAAGCCCCAGGCGACCAGCGTGAGCCACGACACCGTCGGCGCGACGCCGCCGCCGGACTCGATCGCCTTGACCAGGGTCCAGCCGATCGCCGCCCCGAGGACGACGATCGCGACCAGCAGCCGACGGGAGGTCGGCCGGACCGAGCCAGGGCGCGGAGGTTCTTTGCCTGCGCCTGGCGCACGATCCGGGCCGGTACCGCCTGACACCACTACTGCAGCTCGATGGTGAGGTCGTCGACCTTCTTCACACCTTCGGTGCCGACACCGGCCAGCAGTTCGGCGACCGGGCCGACGCCGGGCAGCACCGCGTCGGGCTCGATGTCGAGCCACGGCGCCAGCACGAAGGCGCGCTCGTGCGCCCGCGGGTGCGGGACCGTCAGCTCCTCGGACTCGATCGTCTTCTTGCCGTAGGTGATCAGGTCGACGTCCAGGGTCCGCGGCGCTCCCGGCACGCTGCGCTCCCGGCCGAACGCCTGCTCGACCGCGTGCGCGCGGTCCAGCAGCGTGTCGACCGACAGGGTGGTGTCGGCGAGCAGCACGATGTTCAGGTACGGGCCGGACTCGTCCGGGCCGCCGACCGGCTCGGTCTCATAGACCGGCGACACGTCGACGACGACGACGTCTGGGGTGTCCCGCAGTGCGTCGACGCCGCCCTGCAGGTTCGCCTCGCGGTCGCCGAGATTGCTGCCGAGCGACAGGATCACCTGGCGGATCGGCTTGAGGCCACCGCTGAGGGTGTCCGCATCGATGACGTGGGGGCTAGGGGTCTCGGTCACGAGGATTCTCCGGCTCTGCGCTGCACGGTCAGGACAACGTCGTCGAACGGCACCTTGATCGGCGCCGAGGGTTTGTGGATGGTCACCGCGGTTCCGCTCACCCGCCGGTCGGCGAGGCACAGATCCGCGATCCGTTGTGCCAGTGTCTCAATCAGGTCGACAGGGTCGTTCTCGATGGCGGCGTGCACCTGTTCCGCGACCACGCCGTAGTTCACGGTGTCGGCCAGGTCGTCGGTCGCCGCGGCTTTGCGGGTGTCGAGCTCGAGCCGGACGTCCACCACGAACTCCTGGCCCTCGGCCCGTTCGTGGTCGAAGACGCCGTGCCGGCCGAAGCCACGGATGCCGCGGATCTCGATCACGTCAGGAGGTCCGGCGGCAGGCATCACGGGACCGCTCATTCCGCCTCCTCCTGTCGACCCCCAGACGACAGTACCGGGGAGGCGTGGTGGATCCACAACCGCCAGCCGGAAGAAGTTTTCCTGAAGACGTTCGTGGCCAGTGCCTTGCCCCCCGCGAAACCCTCTTCAGGGGCCCCTTCACCGGAGGACAGGACATTCTCCGTACACGTGACGTAAGCCACGTCTTCATCCACTCTTACCTGTACGTCGGTGAGGAAGAACTGGATGTAGGGCGTATTGGCGAAGATCATCGCCCACGCCCGCATCATCTCGCTGTAGCCGTAGATCGCGGCGTTGCCCGGGTGGATGCAGACCGGATCGGGTTCCGGCAGCCAGACCGCGGCCATCAGGTCCAGGTCACCCGCCTCGAACGCGTTGTAGAACGCCGTGTTCGCGTTCAGCACAACGCTCTCGGCGGAGGCACTAGTCCCTCGCCGCGTACCGCCCGGCTCTTCCGTCATACCGCTCCCCATCTACGCGCCACCCGCACCGCATCCGCACTCGGCGCCACTGCGTGGGCCCGGACGCACCAGGCGCCCGCCGCAGCGGCGAGGGCGGAGACGGCCGCGCTGGCGTCGTCTCGTCGGACGGCCGGTCTCGGCTCGCCGGTCTTCTCGTCGGCGAGCAGCCTACCGAGGAACGCCTTGCGGGACGCACCGATCAGCAGCGGCCGCCCGAGCACACCGAACTCCCGCAGCCGGCGCAGCACCTCCCAGTTGTGGTCCGCGTTCTTCGCGAAACCCAGTCCGGGGTCCAGTGCAACCCTGTTCAAGTCCACTCCAGCCTGCTGGATCACCTCCAGCCGTTCGCCGAGCTCCGCGATCACTTCCGCCACCACATCGCCGTACTGCGCCCGCTGCTGCATGTCGGCAGAGTGCCCACGCCAGTGCATGCACACGTACGGCGTACCGCGTTGTGCCACCAGGCCGAGCATGTCCGGATCGGCCAGCCCGCCGGACACGTCGTTCACCATCACGGCGCCGGCGTCGAGCGCGAGGGCGGCCACGTCGGCCCGCATGGTGTCCACCGAGATCAGCGCTCCCTCGGCGGCCAGGGTCTCGATCACCGGCAGCACCCGGCGGATCTCCTCGGCCGGTGCGGGGCGTTCGGCGCCCGGCCGGGTGGACTCGCCACCCACGTCCAGCAGGTCCGCACCCTCGGCCAGCAACTCCCGGCCGTGCTTGATCGCGGCCGACGGCTCGAACCACTCACCACCGTCGGAGAAGGAGTCCGGGGTCACGTTGACGACACCCATCACCAGACAGCGGTCCGGTGTGGGCAAGCCTTCGACATGACTCGGTGGGGCAGTTCGCACCCGACCACCGTAGTGGCCGTGCCCGAACCGCCCCACCTAGGTACCAGGCCCCCATCAACTCCCGGCTCCCGCCGGGGGTCGCTAACCCAGTACCAATGAGGCGCCGCTAGCGGACAGCGCCTCACCGATCGGTTGTGAGTAGGACTCGTTCGCCTGCCCGTGCTTGTCCATGCACTGGCCGCTGATCAGCGCGGCCCCGCTGGTGATGCCTTGCGCGTAGTCGCCGGTCATGTTGGCACCGCCGGAGTCGCCGGACTCCACACAGGCGGTGTGCTGGAACAGGCCCTTGACGATCCTGTTGTTGCCGTAATTCACCGTGACGTTGCGGGCCACGATCTGCCCGCAGGTCCAGCCGGTGCTCTTGCCGGACTTGCAGAGGGTGGCGCCGACCATCGCGTTCGCCGAGCCGCGGATCACCACGTCGGTGGCGCCCCAGCGCTCGACCAGGCCGCGCTGGTCCCAGCCCTCGATCACGTTCACCGAGCCGTAGTCGTTGCCCGGGAAGCTCGAGGACCTGGTGGTGCCGAGGATGTAGCCGTTGCGGGAGAACGAGGGCTTGCCGGCGGTGCAGTGCCCCGCGGTCAGGAAGATCCGGGCGCCGTCCCTGGTCTGCGCGTTGAACCCGAGCGAGCAGGTGTAGCCGGTGTTCTTGTCCACCTGGTAGCCGCCCAGCAGGCCGAACTCGCCGTCGGTGGGAGTCACCACGCCGGGGGCCCGCCGGATCGTCACCTTGTCGCCGTTGGCCTGGGCCTTGCGCAGGAACCGCTTGGTCAGCAGGTCGCGAGCACCCGACGGGACCGTGACGACGACCGTCCCGCTGCGGGGGTCGACGAACCAGGACCTGACCCGGCCCGCGCCGGAACCGGTCGCCACGTGGTCGAGCTCGCGCTGCACGGCGAGCAGTTCGTCCGCGGTGAAACGCACCAGCCGCGGGATCGCGCCGGCCTGCCGGACGAGCTCCGCAGTGGCCCGATCGGTCACGGCGATCACCAGCGCGCCCGCCTCGTCGAGATAACTGCCGACGGCCCGGGACCCGAGCTTGCCCTCGAGATCCTGCGCCTGGGTCTGGACCTGCAGCAACTGCTGGTCCGCCACGGGCAACTCGGGGTCGCCCTCGGAGCCGGTCTGGGGGTCCGCTTGCGCGCCGTTCGCCGCGATCAGTCCGGCAGCCGTCAGTACGACGATCCCGGTGAGAGCGGCGCCGACCCGAAAACGCCCTGACATACCTTCCTCCTCACGCCGGCGCCCTGCCTGTGCGACCAAGCACCACTACGGAAAGTATTCGCTCAGACACGGATTGTCCATGGCTATGGCTCCGAAATGTTCAACGAAACCGTCGCGGTGAAGCTACGGGTCCGGCGTCAGCCGACGATCAGGCTCATCGCCTCGGCCCGGGTGACCGGGTCGCGGAGCTGGCCGCGAACGGCCGAGGTGATCGTCTTGGCGCCCGGCTTGCGGACGCCCCGCATGGTCATGCAGAGGTGCTCGCACTCGATCACCACGATCACGCCGCGCGGTTTCAGCAGCTCCACCAGGGATTCCGCCACCTGAGTGGTCAGCCGCTCCTGCACCTGCGGGCGTTTCGCGTACACGTCGACCAGCCGGGCGAGCTTCGACAGCCCGGTGATCCGCCCGTCCGCGCTCGGGATGTAGCCGACGTGGGCCACCCCGGTGAACGGGACCAGGTGGTGCTCGCAGACCGACCAGACCTCGATGTCCTTGACCAGCACCATCTCGTCGTGGCCGAGGTCGAACGTGGTGGTCAGCACGTCCTCGGGGTTCTGCCCGAGCCCCGCCGTGATCTCGGCGTACGAGCGCGCGACGCGGGCCGGGGTGTCCTTCAGGCCTTCACGATCCGGGTCCTCGCCGATCGCGATCAGCAGTTCCCGGACCGCACGCGCGGCCCGGGCGTGATCGAACTTCGGCGAGGTCACCCGGTCACTCCGCGGGCGGAGTGGGGCCACCACCGTAGTTCGGGCCGTGCGCGGCCTCGTCCGGGCCGACCGATCCGCCGGGGATCACGTCGGACAGCGAGCCGTTCTGCTCACCGCGGTTCGGCAGCGGCATCACCGGCGGCTGCTCCGACGGCACCCGGGTGGACGAACCGGTCCACGCCGGCCGCAGCTCGCGCTTCTGGATCGGCGTGAAGATGCGGGCGATCTCGGCCTTGTCGAGGGTCTCCTTCTCGAGCAGCTCCTCGACCAGGTGGTCCAGCACCGCGCGGTTCTCGGCCAGGGTGTCGAAGGCCTCCTGGTGCGCGTTCAGGATCAGCTTGCCGACCTCCTCGTCGACCGCCGCGGCGATCTCCTCGGAGTAGTTGCGCTGGCTGCCCAGATCCCTGCCCAGGAAGGGCTCGCCGGAGTCCTGGCCGAACTTGATCGCGCCCAGCCGCTCGGTCATGCCGTACTGCGTGACCATCGCCCGGGCGAGGGCGGTCGCCTTCTCGATGTCGTTGCTCGCGCCGGTGGTCGGGTCGTGGAACACCATCTCCTCGGCGGCGCGGCCACCGAGCATGTAGGCCAGCTTGTCGAGCATCTCCGACCGGGTGGTCGAGTACTTGTCCTCGTCCGGCAGCACCATCGTGTAGCCCAGCGCACGGCCGCGCGGCAGGATCGTCACCTTGTGCACCGGGTCGGAGTGCGGCAGCGCCGCGGCGACCAGGGCGTGTCCGCCCTCGTGGTACGCCGTGAGCACCTTCTCCTTGTCCGACATCAGCCGGGTCCGGCGCTGCGGTCCGGCGATGACGCGGTCGATCGCCTCGTCCAGCGCGTTCTTGTCGATCTGCTGCTTGTTCAGCCGGGCGGTGAGCAGCGCCGCCTCGTTCAGCACGTTGGCCAGGTCGGCACCGGTGAAGCCCGGCGTACGGCGAGCGACCGCGCGCAGGTCGGCGTTCTCCGACATCGGCTTGCCGCGGGCGTGCACCTTCAGGATCTTCTCGCGACCCGGCAGGTCCGGAGCGTCGACCGCGATCTGGCGGTCGAAGCGGCCCGGGCGCAGCAGCGCCGGGTCGAGCACGTCCGGACGGTTCGTCGCTGCGATCAGGATCACACCGCCGCGCACGTCGAAGCCGTCCATCTCGACCAGCAGCTGGTTCAGCGTCTGCTCGCGCTCGTCGTGGCCACCGCCGAGGCCCGCGCCACGGTGCCGGCCGACGGCGTCGATCTCGTCGATGAAGACGATCGCCGGGGCGTTGGTCTTCGCGGTCTCGAACAGGTCGCGGACCCGGGAGGCACCGACACCGACGAACATCTCGACGAAGTCCGAACCGGAGATCGAGTAGAACGGCACGCCCGCCTCACCGGCGACGGCCCGGGCCAGCAGCGTCTTACCCGTACCGGGCTGGCCGTACAGCAGGACGCCCTTCGGGATCTTCGCGCCGACCGCCTGGAACTTGCCGGGTTCCTGCAGGAACTCCTTGATCTCGCCGAGCTCCTCGATCGCCTCGTCACACCCGGCCACGTCCGCGAAGGTCGTCTTCGGCGTGTCCTTGGTGATCAGCTTGGCCTTCGACTTGGCGAAGCTCATCACCCGCGAGCCGCCGCCCTGCATCGAGTTCATCAAGAAGATGAAGACCACGGCGATCAGCAGGAACGGGATCAGCGTCGAGAACACCTGGCCGATGAAGCTCGGCTTCGGGTTCTCCACGTCGTACTTCTCGAGCTTGTCCTGCTGGAAGAGGGTCTGCAGCTGGGTGCCCAGCGTGTTGGCCTGGCCGTCGACCCAGTGGGCCCGCACCTTGGTGCCGTCGGTCTTCTCGACCCGGATCTCCTGGTCCGGATCGATCAGCGTCACCGACTTCAGCGTCTTGTCGCTCGACGTGGTGGCCTGCTGGATCAGTTGCACGACCTGGCCGGTGGGCTCGGTCTTGTACCCGGTCGAGCCGGTCAGGAGCTGTCCGATCACCAGGACGCCCAAGAAGGCGATGACGATCCAGAACAGGGGTCCGCGGAAGATGCGCTTCACGTCCATGATCAGGGCAGGCGCCCCGTCCCTCCTAGCTCAGCAGGCCCGGGTGTGTGGGCTTGTGACGGTAATACCAAGTCCAAGTGTCTCGTGTCGGGCAAGCGTGCCCACCACGAGGGTCACCGAACGACGGTACGGGCCCTGTCTACAGCCTGTCACCAACTTCGCCGGGCAGCACTGTCACCAACGTCCGGCGCGGTCAGGAGTAGACGTGCGGCGCGAGGGTCGCCACGCAGCGCAGGTTCCGGTACTTCTCGGCGTAGTCCAGGCCGTAGCCGACCACGAACTCGTCCGGGATGTCGAAGCCGACGTACTTCACCGGGACCGCCATCTTGGCCGCATCCGGCTTGCGGAACGCGGTGCAGATCTCCACCGAGGCGGGCTTGCGGGACTGCAGGTTGCTGACCAGCCAGCTCAGCGTCAGCCCGGTGTCGATGATGTCCTCGACGATCAGCACGTGCCGGTTGGTGATGTCGGTGTCCAGGTCCTTCAGGATCCGCACCACCCCGGAGGACTTGGTGCCCGAGCCGTAGGAGGAGATGGCCATCCAGTCCATCTCGACGTGCCGGCGGAAGGAGCGGGCCAGATCGGCCATCACCATCACGGCACCCTTGAGGACGCCGATCACCAGCAGGTCCTTGCCCTCGTAGTCGGCCTCGATCCGCACGGCCAGTTCCTTGAGCTTGGCCAGGATCTCGTCCTCGGTATGGAGGATCTTGGTCAGATCCTTCTCGATGTCCGCCGCATCCACGGGATCAGCGTGTCATACGCAAGCCCGATCCGATCAATCCGGGGGCGGTCCCTGACCGGTCAGGTCAGCCCTGGAGCGAGCACGATCGAGCCGTCCCGCCGGACCGCCCGGACGCCTTGTGGCAGGTCGATCCAGCGTTGCCCGCGCCAGTCCGTGATCAGCAGGTCGACGGCGGCGATGTGGCCCGCTGTGAGATCCGTCGCTTTGCAGCCGGCCTCGAGGGCCGCCTGCCGGAGCGCCCTGGTCCGGATAGCGGTCGGCTCCACCTCGAGCATGCCGATGTCGCAGACCACCTCGTCCTCAGCACGCCGTACCGCGGTCTCCGCGAGGTCGGCCGCCAGGACGTCGAGGGCGTCGGCATCGGCCCGCAGGAGCCCAGCGGTCCGGGCGAGGGCCTCGGTCACCCCTGGCCCGAGAGCCTCCTCGAGCACCGGCAGCACCTCGTGCCGCACCCGGACTCTCTTGTACGTCGGGTCGTCGTTGTGCGGGTCGTGCCACGGCCGCAGGCCCGACGCGATGCATGCGGCGGCCGCAGTACTCCGTGGCACGTCCAGCAGGGGACGTCGGAGCAGTCCTGCCGCCGAGGCCATCCCCGCGAGCGAGCGGGCGCCTGAACCGCGGGCCAACCCGAGCAGGACGGTCTCGGCCTGGTCGTCTCGGGTGTGAGCCAGGAGGATCACGTCTGCGCCGAACTCGTCGGCCGCGTCGCGCAGCGCGTCGTACCGGGCTCTGCGGGCGGCTCCTTCGGGGCCGCCTTCAGTGCCGACCTCTACTGGGCGTACCTGGACCGGATCGAGGCCCAACGAGCGGCACTGATCCGCAGCGGCCGCCGCGACGTGGGCGGAGTCCGCCTGCAGCCCGTGGTCGACGATCACCGCCCCGGCCCGGAGCCCGAGTTTCGGCGCCTCGAAGGCGGTCGCCGCGGCCAGTGCGAGCGAGTCAGCGCCACCGGAGCAGGCGACCAGCACAACCGTCCCGCGGGGTAGCTCGACGAGTCCCGCGCGGACGGCTTCCCGCGTCCGCGCGACCGCAGGGTGGAGCCGGCCACGCCGCTGCTCCACCAACTCCTCTGCCTCCTGCTCCCCGCTCGCCGCCCGGTGACGGCCGGCCGACGCGGGCTCAGCCACCTGCTCGTCGGCCTGTCCGTCCGTTGGCGTACCTCGCTCACCGCCGGCCGGCGCGGTGTCAGCCGTGGAGTCGGGAGACCCAGGCATCGGGGTTGGCGATCTCGTTCTTGGTGGGCAGGGTGTTCGGGCCGGTCCAGACCCGGTTGAAGCCCGCCATGCCGACGCGGTCGACCACGCGCCGGACGAAGGCGGCGCCGTCCTGGTACTGCTTGAGCTTGGCGTCCAGCCCGAGCAGCCGCTTCAGCAACTGGTCCACCGGGCTACCGCTCGTGCGGCGGGAGGTGAACTTGGCGCGGATGGTGTCCACGGTCGGGATGACGCTCGGCCCGACGCCGTCCATCACGAAGTCCGCGTGGCCCTCCAGCAGCGACATCACCGCGGTCAGCCGGTCCAGCACGGCCCGCTGCTCCGGCGACTGCATCAGGTCGACCAGGCTGAGCTCGGCCTCGCCCTTCACCGACCGTCCGAGCCGCTGGACGGCCTCCCGGAACATCGCCGCGTACGCCGAGGCGTCCAGCTCGGCCTGGTCCAGGAACAAGGCGATCTCGGACCGCAGGTGGTCCCGCAGCCAGGGGACCGCGGTGAACTGCACCCGGTGGGTCTCCTCGTGCAGGCACACCCAGAGCCGGAAGTCCCGCGGTACCACGCCGAGCTCGGACTCGACGTGCATCACGTTCGGCGCGACCAGCAGCAGCCGGCCGGTCAGGTCGGGACGTGCCGGGTCGGGCTCGGACGGGTAGAACGGGTCGAACTGCCCGAGCACCCGGGAAGAGAGGAAGGCCAGCAGCGCGCCGGCCTCGATCGCGGTGACGCGGGAACCGACCGCGGATGACAGCCCGCCGGTCCGCTCCTGCTTCTCGCGCAGCTTGTCCGCCAGGGGTTGCAGCACGGTCCTGAAGCCGTCGGCGTTGGCCTGCACCCAGCCGGGGCGGTCCACGATCACGACGGGTGCGGTGGCGGAGGTCGCCTGCAGCCCGGTGAACTCCCGCACATGATGCTCCGAGTCGGCGGCGAACTGCCGCAGCTCGGCGACCACCTGGTCCGCTTCGGCGCGACTGACCGCCGGCCCCGGCCGGAGCAGCTTGCGAGCCACTCCCGTCGCCAGCTGCCAGTCGACCATGTCAGCCGCGGTCCCACCTTCCGCCGTACTCATGTTTCGACCCTAGTGCCATGTTCCAACATGCGCCCTCCCACCCGCACCGGTCGAGGTCGGTCAGCTGATGCAGCCGCAGGTGGAGAGGGCGGCGGAGGCTCGGTCCAGGGCGGCTCGGGCGTCCAGGGCCTTCGCGGGTGGGGCGCTGTCGGTGGCTACGGCGAAGACGAGGACTGTGCCTGAGGTGGTGCGGACCAGGCCGGCTAGGGAGTGGACGCCAGTGAGGGTGCCTGTCTTGGCGCGGACCAGGCCGGTGCCGGCACTCGTGCCGGGGCTGGCGAAGCGGTCTTCGAGGCTGCCGGTGAAGCCGGCCACCGGCAGACCGGTCAGCAGGTGGCGTAGTTGCGGCTTGTCGGGCGAGGCCGCCACCCGGACCGCGCCGGCGAGCACGTCGAGCGGGACCTGGTTGGTGCGCGACAGCCCGCTGCCGTCCTCGATCCGAGCCTTGCTGACGTTCAGCCCCAGCTTGGTCAGCGTGGTCCGGACGCCCTCGATCCCACCGGCGTAGGAGCCGCCGTTGTCCGTCGCCAGCCCGACATGCCGCAGCAGCACCTCGGCGCCGTCGTTGTCGCTGTGCAGGTTGACGTACTCGACGATGTCGCCGAGCGAGGCCGAGTGCACCTGGGCGACGTCCTCCCCCGGCGAAGCCGCCACCGCGGGCTTGATCGCCTTCGCCACGGTGATCCCGGCAGCCCGCAACTGCAGCGCGAACGCAGCGGCGGCCGCCTGGGCCGGTGAGGTGGCCCGCTTTGCGAGACCCGGATTCAGGCGTCCCTCGTTGACCCAGAGCGCGGAGGTCCGGGCAGCGATCCCCTCGGTGAGGTAGTTCGGCTCCCACTTCGCATTCGCGGCAGGCCCGGTGAACAGGCCGGCGTCGTACCCGAGGGTGACGCTGGTGACCCCCTCGGCCTTGAGCGCGGTCGCAGTACTGGCGGCGAGCTCCTGCAGAGAGGCGCGCGGTGGGAAGTCCAACGAGTCGGTGACTCGCTTCGTCGTCAGCAACGGGTCCCCACCGCCGACCAGGATGATCGAGCCGGCTCCGGAGCGCACCACCTTCGTGGTGAACGTGTGGTCCGGGCCCATCGTCTCCAGTGCCGACACCGTGGTCAGCAGCTTCATCGTGGACGCCGGCACGAACCCCGTCGCAATACCAGCCGAATAGACAGCCTTGCCACGCGACGCGTCGTACACGTAGACACCGTGATGCCTGCCCAGCGACGGATCCTTCATGGACGCCGCCAGCACCTTCTGTACGCCGAGCGCGGTGGGCGCGGTCCCCTTGGGTTTGGCCGGGGCCAGTACTGCAGGGGCGGCGGCGCCACGCTGCGACGAGCCACGCACTGCCTGCGCGCCGTTCGTCAGGCCGGCCAACAGCGTGCAGGCCAGCAGCGTGACGAAAACCGCACGGGGACGACGGGCCACCGGGCTGCTCCTGTCATTTCAACGGTGAGAACCGTGACAGTATCTGCCGTATGGAGTTCGACGTCTTCATCGAGATCCCCAAGGGCACCCGCAACAAGTACGAGCTGGACCACACGACGAACCGGATCCGGCTCGACCGGACCCTGTTCACGTCGACCCAGTATCCGGCCGACTACGGGTTCATCGAGGACACCCTGGGCCAGGACAGCGACCCCCTGGACGCTCTGGTGTTGCTGCCGGAGCCGACCTTCCCGGGCTGCCTGATCAGGGCCCGCGCGATCGGCATGTTCCGGATGACCGACGAGAAGGGCCCGGACGACAAGGTCGTCTGCGTGCCCGCCGGGGACCCGCGCCAGGAGCACCTGCGCGACATCCACCACCTGCCCGAGTTCGACCGGCTGGAGATCCAGCACTTCTTCGAGGTCTACAAGGACCTCGAGCCGGGCAAGTCGGTCGAGGGCGCCAGCTGGGTCGGCCGCGCCGACGCCGAGGCCGAGATCAGCGCCTCCTTCGAGCGGCTCAAGACCCAGCCGCACTGATCCCTGGGGTTCCGATTCATCAAGGGCGGCCGAAGAAGTCCGGGGATTCCCAGTAGTAGACGCTGTCGATCCTGACCGGCTTGCCGGTGCGCGGCGCGTGCACCATCCGGCCGCCGCCGAGGTACATGGCGACGTGGAAGATCGTGCCCGGATCGTCCGCGTTCTCGGCCCAGAAGATCAGGTCGCCGGGCCGCAACTCGTCCTCGGAGATGCGCTTGGTCTGCTCGTACTGCGCGACGCTGTAGTGCGGCAGTTGCACCCCGGCCCGCTGCCAGGCGGCCATCGTCAGACCCGAGCAGTCCCAGCGGTCGGGTCCGGCCGCGGCCCACAGGTACATGTCGCCCAGCTGCGACAGCGCGAAGTCGACGGCGGCTCGGGCACCGCGCGAGTTGTGCCCGGAGCCGCCGCCGCTGCCGCCCTTGCCAGTGCCGCTGCCCTTGCCGGTGCCACTGCCGGCGCTACTGCCACTGCCCTTGCCGGTGCCACCGCGATCGGGCTTGTGCTTCGGCGGCTTCGCCTTTTGCTGGTTCTTGGCCTTGTTCTCCCGCTCCTCGCGAGCCTTCTCGGCCGCTTCGCGAGCGCGCTCGGCAGCCTCCCGGGCCGCGATCCGCTTGCGCAGCTCCTCCGCCTTCTTGGCGGCCAGCGCCGCGGCCCGCTGCCGGGCGAGCTCCTCCAGGCCACGTTGCCGCTGCTCGGCGACCTGGACCGAGGTGTTCCGAAGGGTCGCGAGCTGGGCGATCTGCTGCTTGCGCTGGGCGCCGATCGCGGTGACCGCGGCGGCCTGGTTCGCCTCGGCGGCCTCGGCAGCAGCCTTTGCCTTCGCCGCTTCGTCGGTGGCGGCCTTCACCTTGGTGACGGCCTGGTCGGCCTGCACCTTGAACGCGTTGCTGACCACCTGCGTCGCCGTGAACCGGAGGAAGGATCCCTGCATCGCCTGGGACACCGAACGCGCAGCGCCGGCCGAGTCGAGCAACTGCTGCGGACCTTCCGAGGTCAGCAGCGGCCCGATCTTCGCGAGGTCGCCTCCACCCTGGTACGACGCGGCGGCGAACCGGCCGATCTGGCGGCGCTGAGCGGCCAGCGTCTGCTCGGCCTTCTTCGCCCGGTCGGCGGCGGCCGCGGCATCGGTCTTCGCCTGCTGCAGGCGGTACATCGCGCCGTTGTAGGCCTCGTCGGCCTTGCCGGACTCGATCCCGAGCCGCTCGAGGCGGTCGTTCGCGGCGGCGAGTTGCTGCTCGATCGTGGCGACCTGGGCCGCCTTCGCGGCGGCCGCCCGCTTGGCCGCGTCGACCGTGGACTGTGAAGGAATGACCGGAGGCTTGGGATCAGCCTGCGCCGGGACCGGGATCAGGGCCATGGTTCCGGCCAAGGAGACCGCGAGCACCCCGGAGAGCAAAGCCCTGCCGGTCTTCCCAGTGCTCGTGTCCCGCTGACCGGACGTAGCCCCTGTGGGCGTCCGCATCGGGTACTTCCTTCCGCCAGTCGCGAACCCCTTCCCCAGGGTTCGTGAACTTTTGGTCCTCCTGGACCACATGGGTGACACTAGTTGCCTGCAGCCCCATTGGGAACACCTTTCACACGAATAACTTTGTTTCACCTGCGTGTCGGCTTGACAAACTACAAGCTTGTAATTCATGCGCTCTGGGCGGACAGCAAAACCGGCGCCACCCGAGATCGGGTGGCGCCGGTGCGTCTGTACGGCGATCAGTCGCCGCGGGGCGGGGTCAGCGGAGGGTGAAGGTGGCTGCCACCGGGAGGTGGTCGGAGCCGTTGGTGGTGATCACCTTGGCGGCGGTCGGACGCAGCGTGGCGGTGTGCAGGACGAAGTCGATCCGCGCCGTCGGGTTGTCCGCCTCGATCGTGTACCCCGGCCCGACGCCGACCTCGGCCCAGGTGTCGCGCCAGACCGCGGTCAGAGTGGTGATCTCCGGCTTCTCAGGGGTGGCGTTGAGGTCGCCGACCAGCAGGGTGGGCGTCTTGGAGCCGGCCAGCAACTCGACCACCTTCTTCGCCTGCTCGAGGCGCTCGGCGTTGTTGTTCGACGTCAGGTGGGTGTTGGCGAACCGGACGTTCTGTCCCCGCACCTTGATCGTCGCGACGGCGAGCCCACGCTGTTCACCGGTCGGGTAGAGCGGCAGCAGGGTGTTGTGGAAGTCCCGGATCGGCGTCTTCGACAGCACGGCCGTGCCGTACTGCCGGCGCGGCTCGCCCTGGTTCAGCGGCGGCAGGTCCAGGTTCGCCGCGAAGGCGTAGTGCATCTGCAGCCTCCGGGCGAACCAGGCGGCCTGGTCCTCCCAGTTGCTGCGCTCGCTCCAGTGGTTGTCGACCTCCTGCAGGCCGACCACGTCGGCGCCGGAGTCGTCGATCACCTGGGCGATCCGCTCGAGGTCGAGGACGCCGTCGGTCCCCGCACCGTGGTGGATGTTGTACGTCAGGACCTTCAGCGGCCGGCCCGGGCGGTCGTCGGAATGCCCGGGGCTCGCGGCCGCCGCCGTCGGCAGCAGCATCAGCAGACCCGTGAAGGTGACCAGCAAACGTTTCGGAAGTTTGCGCATGCCCTCATCCTCACCGCAGCCAGGCGACCCCCGCACGACGTACGGGTGTCGCCCTGGCAACGGACCAGCAGCAAGTCAGCGCTTGACGGCTAGGCGGGCGACCGCGCCCTTCGCGCCGGAGGCCCAGCAGGCCGCCTTCGACCCGTGCCCGGCGCACTCGACGCTATCGAAGCTGCCGTCGTAGAACTGCGTCCAGCTCCGGCCGCCGTCGTAGCTGACGTCGCTGCCGGACGGCCCCACGGCGATCACCGTCGCCAGCGTCCGCGGTACGAAGGCCGAGCCGCTGCGGTATCCCTTGGGCGCCTTGTCCGCCGGAACCAGCTTCCAGCTGCGGCCGCCGTCGTACGTGACGGAAGCGGCCTTGACCGCCTCGGTCGGCTTCTCGAAGTCACCGCCGACCGCGACACCGAACAGCGGTCCACGGAACGCCAGGCTGAAGATGCCGGCCGCCGGCCCACTGGCCATCGGGGAGTCGGTCACCTTCCAGTTGCGACCGCCGTCGCTGGTGCGGAACACCCGCGGCCGGTCGCCACCGCCGGTCGCGAACCAGGCGGTCCGACCCGGTCCCGCGACCAGGCAGGTCCCGCTGGCGGCGAAGGCGAACTCGCCCGGCAGCGCGGCCGGCATCCCCTTCGTCGACTGCACCTGCCACGACTTGCCGCCGTTGGACGTCTCCGCGATCCGGAACTTCCCGTCGACCGGGTCGCTCAATGCCAGGCCGTGGCGCTGGTCGTTGAAGTCCAGGCAGTCATAGAACGCGTTCGGGTCGGTGTTGCGGAACGTCTCGGCCCAGGTCTTGCCGCCGTCGCTGGTCCGGAAGATCCGCGAGTCCTCGCCGGGACCGATCGCCAGGATCACCGCACGCTTCGCGTCGAACGCCTCGACGTCACGGAAGAGCAGGGTCTGGCCGGCCGGGCTGACGTTCTGCCAGGTCTTGCCGCCGTTGGTGGTCCGCAGCACCTGCCCCGCACTACCCGCCACCCAAGCGACATCCGCACTCACCGCCGCGAGTCCGCGGAACTGCGACGCACTCCCGGTCGGCTTCAGGTCCCACTGGTACTTCGGCCCGTGGTGCCCGCCGCCGATCAGGCCGGGGCTCGTCACCGCCTGGGCCGGCGTCAGTTGGGACAGCGCGAGCAGGACTCCGGCCGCGAGGGCGGCGATACGCAGCGTCTTCATGGGCGGCAAGGTAATACACCCACCCGACAGAAACGAGGTCTTGCCGACAGCTCCCGCCCGCTGTCACTCTGAGCACCCGCTCAAAGGAGCCGCCTGTGAACGACTCCGTGCTGACGTCGGTCCTGCTGCCGGTCGCGCTCGCGATCATCATGCTCGGCCTCGGCCTCACGCTGACCGTCGCCGACTTCACCCGGGTACTGCGGATGCCGCGCGCCGTGCTCGTTGCACTGGGCACCCAGGTGCTCCTGCTCCCGGTGATCTGCTTCGGTCTGGTCAAGCTCTTCGACCTCGCACCCGCACTCGCCGTCGGCATGATGCTGCTCGCCGCGTCACCCGGCGGAACGACGGCCAACCTGTTCAGCCATCTGGCCGGCGGCGACGTCGCGCTCAACGTCACCCTGACCGCGGTGAACTCGGTGCTCGCCGTGATCACCCTGCCGATCGTGGTCAACCTGTCCCTCGCATACTTCCTCGGCGACGGCCAGATCGGCCTGCAGCCGCTCAAGATGCTGCAGGTGTTCGCGATCGTGCTGGTCCCGGTCGCGCTCGGAATGCTGCTGCGCAACAAGAAACCGGGGTTCGCCGACCGGATGACCCGGCCCGTCAAGCTCGGTTCGATCCTGGTGCTCGCGCTGGTGATCTTCGCCGCGGTCTACACCGAGCGCGACAACGTGCTCGACTATCTGGCCGCCGTGGGCGTGGTCGCAGTACTGCTGAACGTCATCAGCCTCGCCCTCGGGTACGCCATACCGCGGCTGGCCCGGCTCGGTGAGCGGCAGGCGATCGCGTGCTCGATGGAGATCGGCATCCACAACGCCACCCTGGCCCTCACCATCGCCCTCAGCCCGTCCCTCCTCGACAACAGCGAGATGTCCATCCCCGTTGCCGTCTACGGCATCGTCATGTTCTTCCCGACCGGCGCCTTCGCCTACTACCTCAGCCACCGCAGCACCGCATTGCGTCCGCAGAACCAGGAGGTCTGAGGTTCTCCGGACGCCTGCATGCGATCAGGCCGCGGTGAGTTTGAAGGACTGGGCGGCGGAGTTGTTGCAGGTGAGTTGGACGAGTTGGGTGCTGTCGGCGGTGGAGCCTCCCGGGACGGTGAGGCACTTGTTGCTCAGGCGGCTGACGAAGTGGAAGTAGCCGCCTCCCTCGGAGACCGCCCGCCACTGCTGGTTGGCGCCGTTGCTGTAGGTCCACAACTGGAGGCCGGCGTTGTCGGCGGCGGACACACCGGTCACGTCGATCACCTTCGTGGCGTCGTTGCGGTTGTTGACCCGGGTGAAGCCGTCCGAGGTCGGCTGGAACTGGAAGTGCTGCGCCTGCGAGGAGTTGCAGGAGTACTGCTGGATCACGGTGCCGTTGGCGGTTCCCGCCGCCCGGGCGTCGACGCACTTGTTGTTGCCCTTGTTGGCCACGGAGTACCACGCGGTCGGCGACGGCTGGTCGACCGGCGGCACGGTGCCGCCGCCCCCGCCGAGCCACTTGAGCGCGTCCATCATGAACTGGTTCTGGGCCGGGCTGTCGAAGGTCGAGGAGAGCCGGGTGTTGGTCTCGTAGTTCATCGCGTTGTGGCCGAAGTTGGCGTAGATCATCTTGAAGTTCTTGTTGGTCCAGACGATCGGGTAGTAGCCGCTGCGCCAGGTCTGCGCCGGGTCCGTGCCGACCGGGAAGCTGGACGGATCGATCGACGCCAGGATCTGGATGTCCGGGTTGTTGCGCAGGTCGTTCTGCCAGCTGTACCACTCACTCACCGACGACCGGAACGTCGCGCCGGTGTTCACCAGCGACGGGTGCGAGCGGTTCTCCGCCTTCAACGTGACCGCGGTCGGTCCCCAGGTGTTCGTCGCGAACCGGCCGGTCGCCAGGAAGGTGTTGTTGAACCACGGCCAGTTGCCGCTGGCATCGTTGTACGCCGAGACGTGGAAGCCGAAGAACGCACCACCGTTCTCCATGTACCGCTGGAACCCCGCCTTCTGCGCGGCGCTGTGCGGTGAGTCGTCCAGGAACATCACCACCTGGTACTGCGAGGCGGTCAGGTTGTTGAGCTGGTCCCAGTTGGTCGTCGCGGTGTAGGTGAAGCCGTTCTGCGCGCCGAACTGCGGGAACCGCTGGTTCGCCTCCTTCTCGAAGTCGATGTGCGCGGCATCCCAGGTGCCGCTGTAGAAGGCGAGCACGTTGAAGTTCGCGGCGACGGCGTTCTGGCTGTCCGGCCGGGCCTCGCGAGCGAAGGCGCTCCCGGAGGTCAGGCACAGACAGGCGAGGACGAGCAGCGCCAGTAATCGGGTGATCGGGATCTTGCGGTCGGAAAGCATGGGGGCGGGTCCTTCCGTGGGGGCGCTACCGCGCGTGCTCTTGCGCAGGCGGCAGCAGCCGAGCGGGCATGACTGAATCCCCTCGGTGATCGAGGTGTTACGGAATGGAATTTCAGGGCTTAAATTAACTCACGGCCAAACAGCCGTAAAGACTTCAGCAAGCTCTTTCCGAAAATCCTTCAGTTTTCTGTCGGCTGCAGCCGCTGGTGGCCGAGCACCGACAGCAGCCGCAACCGCTCGTCGCTCTCACTCCCCGGGCTGGCGGTGAAAACCAGCAGCGTCTGCTGCTGCTCCGGATCGTCCAGCAACTGGCAGAACAGCTCGAGGTCGCCGACCACCGGATGGCGGAACCGCTTCGTCCCGCTGTGCCTGACTCCCACCTCGTGGGCCTCCCACAACTGGGCGAACTCCGCGCTCTCCTGCCGCAGAGCGCCGGCGATCGTGGCGGCACGGGAGGCCGGCCCGTCGACCGCGACCACCGACCGCAGGCCCGAGACCAGCACCCGGCCGTGCGGGGCCCACTCCTCCTCGAAGTAGAGCGCCCGGTCCACCTCCCCGGTGAACCACCGGTACACCGCACTGCGCTCGAGTCCCTCGAAGTTGGTCTGCTCGCGGTCGAAGGCGACGTGCGCCTGGTTCTGCGCGAGGGTCTCGCTGAGCCGGTTCAGCACCATGGCCGGGGTGTCCAGCCGGTCCAGGATCCGCAGCAGACCGGGATTGACGTGGTCGGCGACCGCAGTACTCGGTGGCTTTCCGTGCCGGGCAAGGACGAACAGGTGGTCCCGCTCCGCCGGGGTGAGCCGCAGCGCCCGGGCGATCGAGGCGAGCATCTCCACCGACGGCTGTGGCCCGCGGCCCCCTTCGAGGCGGCTGTAGTAGTCGGTCGACATGACGGCCAGGACGGCGACCTCCTCGCGCCGCAGCCCCGGAGTACGGCGTCGGCGGCCGCGCGGCAGACCTACGTCCTCGGGCTGCAGCAGCTCCCGCCGCCTGCGCAGGAAATCGGCCAGCTCGGTGTACTCCATGAAGCCATTGTTCAGCACCTCGGTGCGTTAACCACTGCTTGTCGAACAGTGGTTGAAGCGAGCCTGGATGCCATCCGCGGGGCGCTCCAGGCTGAGGACATGAACCCGACGAAGAACACGATCTTCATGACCGGCGGTACCTCCGGCATCGGCCTCGGCCTGGCCCTGAGATTCCGCGACCTGGGCAACAAGGTGATCATCAGCGGTCGCCGCAAGGACCTGTTGGACCAGTTGGCGGCCGAGCACGAAGGCCTCGAGACGCTGGAGCTGGACGTCGCCGACCCTGCCTCGATCGCCGCCGCATTCGAGGCGGTGACGACCGCCCATCCGGACCTGAACGTCCTGATCACCATGGCCGGCATCATGCAGATGGAGAACCTGCTCGACCCGGCTCACCAGCAGACGGCCGAAGAGACCATCAAAATCAACCTGCTGGGCACCATCCGTACGATCGCCACGTTCACGCCGTTCCTGATCACCCGGCCGGACGCGGCGATCATCACCGTCAGCTCGGGCCTCGCCACGGTGCCGCTCGCGATCACGCCGACGTACAACGCGACCAAGGCGGCCGTGCACAGCTACACGCAGAGCCTGCGGCTCCAGCTCGCGGACACGTCGGTCCAGGTGATCGAGCTGGTACCACCGGCGGTCCGGACCACGCTGCTGGGCCAGCAGGACAACGAGCGGGCGATGCCGCTGGAGGACTACCTGACCGAGGCGATGGAGCTGATCCAGCAGCAGCCCGACGCGGACGAGATCCTGGTCGAGCGGGTCAAGTTCCTCCGCCTGGCCGAGCGCGAGGGCCGGTTCGACCAGACCCTCGCCGCGGTCAACTCGCACTGACCGACAGACCGGCCCGCGTCCCGCAGTACGGGCGCCGGCCGGGTGGTCAGTCGGAGAGAGCCTGTTCGATGCGTTCGACCTTGGCGGCCAGTTGGCCGGTGTAGCCGGGACGGATGTCGGCCTTGAGGACCAGGCTGACGCGGGGCGAGACGGCGGCGACGGCGTCCACCGCCTGCTTCACGACCGCCATCACCTCGTCCCACTCGCCCTCGAGGTTGGTGAACATCGCGTTGGTCTCGTTCGGGAGGCCGGAGGCGCGGACGACGCGGATCGCCTCCGCGACCGCCTCGCTCACGCCGCCGGTCTCGTCCCCGGCCGCCGGGCTGATGCTGAATGCAACGATCATGCGTCCAGCTTGCCAGCTTGCTCCTCATGGGCCCGGCGCTCGGCGCCGGACGTGGTCAGCAGCGCCTTCTCCTTGATGAACAGGACGGCGATCAGAGCGAGCACCGCGAACGGCACCGACATCATGAACAGGTCCGCGGTCGCCGCGCCGTACGCGTTCTCGACGGCCGTCCGGGCCTGCTCCGGCAGCTCCGCGATGTTCGGCACCGCGTTGCTGCCACCGGACGAGGCACCGCCCGGGTTCAGCGTCTCCGTGACCTTGTTGGCCAGGATCGCGCCGAGCACGCTGACCCCGATGGTGCCGCCCATGCTGCGGAAGAAGCTCACCGCCGAGGTGGCCGCGCCCAGCTCCCGGGCCGGTACGTCGTTCTGCGCGGCGAGCACCAGGTTCTGCATCACCAGGCCGATGCCGACCCCGAGGATGATCATGAAGGCCCACAACATGTACTTCGAGGTGTGCGCGTCGATCGTGCCGAACAGCGCCAGCCCGATCGGCAGCAGCACGCTCCCGACGACCACGTAGATCTTCCACCTGCCGTACTTCGTGATCAGCCCACCCGCGATCGTGGAGGCGACCATCATGCCCAGGATCATCGGCAGGCTCATCAGCCCGGCCTTGGTCGGCGAGTAGCCCTGCGCGATCTGGAAGTACTGCGCCAGGAACACCGACCCGCCGAACATCGCCACGCCGACCAGCGCGCTCGCGACGATGGACAGCGTCACCGTGCGGTTGCGGAACAGGTCCATCGGGATGATCGGCTCAGGGTGCCGGCGTTCGACCAGAACGGCGGCCATCAGCGCCACCAGGGCGACAGCCACGAGCACGAAGCTCCAACCGGACGCCCACTCGAACTTGCTCCCGGCGAACGAGGACCAGACCAGCAGGGTGCTCACGCCGGCGGTGATCAGGAACGCGCCCCACCAGTCGATCTTCACCTCGCGGCGCACGGTCGGCAACTTCAGCGTGCGCTGCAGCAGAACGATCGCGGCGAGTACGAACGGCACGCCGATCAGGAAGCAGGCCCGCCATCCCAGCGGCGAGTCGACCAGGAAGCCGCCGAGCAGCGGTCCACCGACCGTCGCCGAGGCGAAGATGGCGCCGAAGATCCCGGAGTACCGGCCGAGCTCACGCGGCGGGATGATCGCCGCCATCACGATCTGCACCAGGGCGGTCAGACCACCGGCGCCGAGACCCTGCAGGACCCGGCTGCCCAGCAGCACCTCGATGTTCGGGGCGAAGCCGGCGACGAGCGAGCCGACCACGAAGAAGCCCAGCGACAGCTGGACCAGCAGCTTGTTGTTGTAGAGGTCGGCGAGCTTGCCCCACAACGGCACCGTGGCCGTCATCGTGAGCAACTCCAGGGTGATGACCCAGGTGTAGGACGACTGGCTCGCGCCGAGGTCGTGGATGATCCGCGGCAGCGCGGTCGACACCACGGTGCCGGCCAGGATCGCGACGAACATCCCCATCATCAGGCCGGAGATCGCCTGGATGGTCTGCCGCGGGGTGAGCGCGGCGACCTGCTCGGCCACCACCTCGGGCGGAGTGGTCGCGTCCTGCGGCCGGGTGGCCACGGTGTCGTCGGAGTTGACCTCGCCCGCCGCCTCGGGGGGCTTGGGCGAAGAGGTCGTTGTCATGACTGACCTTCCTGGTCGGTTCGGAAAACAAGGTTCTTGTCGAAGTCCGGATCGAGCCCGTCGGCGAGCAGCAGGAACGCCTCGTCGATCAGCGAGCGCACCGAGCGCCCACCGGCGTCCTTCTGCTTCTCGAACGCGATCCGGACGGCCGTACTCGCGGCGCCGACGATCAGCATCGGCCGGATGGCCTCCCGCGGCTCGCCCATCCGCTCGGCCATCGCCGCGGACAGCACCCGCTCGTCCTCGGCGCCGAGCAGGACGAACTGGGACAGCAGCGTCGGCGACTGGACGATCAGAGCGAACCGCTGCGAGGCGGTGGTGCTGTCCTGCTCCACGTCGACCAGCGCCTCGGCGATCAGCATCCGCATCGTGGTGAGCGGCGACTGGCCGGCCGGCGCGTCCCGCAGTCGCTCCAGCGCGCGCTCGAGCTCCTCGGGGTCGCGACCGAGGATCGCGTGCTCCTTGTGTGGGAAGTAGTTGAAGAAGGTTCGCACCGAGACGTCCGCGGCCTCGCTGATCTCCTCGACCGTGACGTTGTCCGGCCCCTTCTCCAGCGCCAGCCGGAGCGCGGCGGCCATCAACGCGGCCCGCGTCTCCCGCTTCTTCCGCTCTCGCCGCCCGGTCGGCGGCGCGCTCTCCTCGGTCTGCATCACGACGTCAACGGTAGACGAACTTGCACGCACTGCAAATTAATAGTCGTGCAACTTTGCAGGACTGCACGGAGAGAGTGGTCTAGATCACTTCGAAGACCTGAGCCGGGGCAGCCACGCGGGCACCGCCCGCCGATAGTCCTCGTACTGCGAGCCGTACCGCTGGCGCAGTACCGGCTCTTCGTACCAGTGGACGAAGGACGCCATCACCGCCCAGGCGATCACCGCGTAGACGAACAACCAGAGGTCGAGGAACAGCAACGCCTGGCCGAGGATCGCCGTCACGACGCCGACGTACATGGGGTTGCGGACGTAGCGGAAGTCGCCGCCGACGACCAACTGCTCGGTCGGAGCCACGGGCGCCGGAGTACCACGACCTTCGCGGACGAAGCGGATGAAGGCGCGCAGGACGACGAGAGCGCCGCCGGCGACCAGCAAGAGGGCGGGCCAGAAGCGCGGCTCGGTCCAGCCACTGATCCACCACGGCACCAGACCGGCCACCACACAAGGCGCGGCGAAGAAGAACGCGGTGCTGCCCAGCGCCGCCTTAAGCATCGTCGAGCCTCGCGATCACCCGATCGGACAACTCGCAGAAGGTCTTGATCTCCGCCGGCGACAGATCGCCGAACCAGCCGGCCACCGCGCCGAAGTCGCCCTCGTCGCGTTCCTTCCAGTACGCCGCGTTGCGGTTCGTTGTCGAGAGCAACTTCCTGCGCTTGTCCGCGGGATCCGGCTCGACCTGCAGCATGTCCTTGCGCACCAGGGCAGCGACGATCTGGGCGACGTTCTGATGGGTGCTCCCCAGCGCGGCCGCGGCTTCGGCCAGCGACGGCTTCCCGGCGGCCGTCACGACGGTGATCAGCGCCGCCTGCTGGGTGGTCAACCCGTCCGCCCGGAGTCGCTCGTCCATGGCATAACGCAACTTCTGGGCGAGCGTCAGGGTGGTCCGGAACGCCCGGATCGACGGCTCCAACCGCGACCCCGGCCCGATCCCGAGCAGTACTTCGGTCTTGTTCTCCCGCGACATAGGCAATATATTACCTATCAACGTCGAAGGGGGCAACCACCGTGATCTGCCTACTGCCACACTGCGCCTACCTGTCCGAGACGTCCCGGATGCTGGAGATCCACCGAGCCCTGACCGTGCTCGGCGTCCCGGTCCGCGTCGCCACCCACGGCGGCCCGCACGAGCGCCTCCTGGTCGAAGCCGGCATCCCGTACGACGTACTGGGCCCGGGCATGTCAGCCGAACGGGCGGCATCCTTCGTGGCGTCGGCAGTCGGCCTCGGCGACCCCCGCCAGAGCATGTACGACGACGCCGAGATCGAGACCTACGTCCGGGCGGAGGCGGAGTACTTCGGCGCTCACGGGATCACGGTCGCCGTCACCGGGTTCACGCTGACCACGTTGCTGTCGTCCCGGCTGACCGGCGTCCGCTTGATCACCGAGCACGCGGGCAGTTTCGTGCCGCCGGTCTCCGAGCACAGGTTGCTCCCCGCGCCCAGCCGACCGGTGGATCCCCGACTCAAGCACGCACCCGGCTGGCTCAGCCGCCTCCTCATCAACCGGACCTCGAACCGCACCCCGGCGTACTGCGCCGGCTTCAACCGGGTGGCCGCGTCGCTCGGGGTCGAGGGAGTCCCCAGCCTCGCGGCGCTCCTGCTCGGCGACCTCTCACTAGTGTCGGAGGTGCCCGAGGTACTGGGCGTCCCGGCGGCGGAACTCGCAGCGTGGACACCCGCGGGAAAGGTCGGGTATCGCCCCGACACCCGCCTGCTCGGGATCGGCCCGCTCTTCGCGCATCTTGATGTCCCGCTGCCGGATGAGGTGCAGAAGTTCCTCGACCGACCAGGCCCAGTCGTCTACCTGGCGATGACGTCGACACCGCCCGCGCTCGTCCGGGAGGCGGTCACCTCGCTCAGCGCACTCGACGTACGGATCCTGGTGGCCGGCACCATCCACGACCTCAGCGATCTCGCGACGGACCGGATCATGGTCGGAGGCGTGCTGCCGAGTCATCTGGTGATGCCGCAGGTCGACCTCGCGGTGACCACCTGCGGCCAGGGCAGCGTCCAGACCGCGATGGCCTGCGGCACTCCCCTGCTGGGCATCCCGCTGCAGCCGGAGCAGGACCTGAACGTCGCCCTGGTCGAGCGCCTCGACGCGGCCCGCCACGTCGCGCCACACCACTTGAACCGCTTGGCAGGCACCGCGACCAAGATGCTCGACAACCGCCGCCACCTCGAAGCAGCCGAACGAATCCAGAAGCTCTACGCCGCCGTCGACGGCCCAGCCCAGGCCGCGGAAGCCATCGCAAGACACCTCTGACCGGTGTCGCAGCCCTCCGATCAGGCCCTGCACCGGCGCCGGATTCTCAACCCCGCCGAGCCTCTGCTGCCCTGGGCCGACATCCCGCACATCCTGCACCGCGGTCAGGTGCCCGTCAGCGCCTTCCGCGATCCCGAGGGCAACCCGGTCAGGTGAGCTGGTTCACTCGTCCTGGAGATGCATAGCTTTCCTATGTAATGTTGGGTTACGTGATCGCTACGACAGCTCTGACTCAGCTCGGTGTCGACGTGGTCGTGGCCGCGGCCCGGTTGACCCGGCTCGCCAGCCGCGACGTGAGTGCGCTCCCGCACGCGGCGATGCGGCTGCTGGGCCGGCTCGACGAGCTCGGGCCGACCCGGATCAGCGACCTGGCCAAGGCCGACCGCTGCTCGCAGCCGACGATGTCGAACCTGGTCCAGCGCCAGGAGGAGAGCGGCTGGGTCCGGCGCGAGCCCGATCCGGCCGACTCCCGCGCCAGCCTGATCAGCCTCACCGACGCCGGCCGGGCGGAGCTCGACCGCGCCCGTCAGGAAGCCGGGACCGCCATCGCGGCGCGTCTACGGCACCTGCCGCCGACCGACCTCGCCACCCTCGAGGCCGCGGTCACCGTCATGCACTCGATCCTCACCCTCGATCTGGAGGACAGCCCACGGTGAGCAACTCGTTCCTCAAACAACCCAAGTCCGTCTGGGCGGTCGCGTTCGCCTGTGTGATCGCCTTCATGGGCATCGGCCTGGTCGACCCGATCCTCAAGCCGATCGCCGAGCAGTTGCACGCGAGCCCGTCCCAGGTCTCGCTGCTCTTCACCAGCTACATGGCCGTCATCGGTGTCGCGATGCTGATCACCGGCGCGGTTTCCAGCCGGATCGGCGCGAAGCGCACCCTGCTGATCGGCCTGGCCATCATCGTCGTGTTCAGCGCGCTGGCCGGTCTGTCCAACTCGATCGGCATGATCGTCGCCTTCCGGGCCGGCTGGGGCCTGGGCAACGCGCTGTTCATCGCGACCGCGCTGGCCACCATCGTGAACTCCGCGAGCGGTTCGGTCGCGCAGGCGATCATCCTGTACGAAGCGGCGCTGGGCGTCGGCATCGCAGCCGGCCCACTGGTCGGCGGTGAGCTCGGCACGATCTCCTGGCGCGGCCCGTTCTTCGGCGTCGCCGTGCTGATGACGATCGCGCTCGCGGCGACGGCCTTCCTGCTCCCCGCCTCGCCGCCGGCACCTCGCCGTATCTCGATCATCGAACCCCTGAAGGCACTGCGGCACCGCTCGCTCGCCACCGTGGCGGTCACCGCGCTGCTCTACAACTTCGGGTTCTTCACGCTGCTGGCGTTCACCCCGTTCCCGCTGGGGATGTCGGCCCGGCAGATCGGCCTGATCTTCTTCGGCTGGGGCATCGGGCTGGCGCTGACCTCGGTGTTCGCCGCGCCCCGGCTGCAGCGCCGCTTCGGCACGCTGCCTGTGGTGATGACCTCGCTGCTGCTGTTCAGCGCCGACCTCGCGGCAATGGGCCTGTACGCACACCACCGCGGCGTGCTCGCGGTCGGCGTGATCGTCGCCGGGTTGTTCCTCGGCGTGAACAACACCCTGATCACCGAGGCGGTGATGGGAGCGGCGCCGGTCGAGCGCGGAACCGCCTCCGCGGCGTACAGCTTCGTGCGCTTCTCCGGTGGTGCGGTCGCGCCGTGGCTGGCAGGCAAGCTCGGCGAGGAGATCAACATCCAGTTGCCGTTCTACGTCGGCGCCTTCGCCGTCCTGCTCGCGGTCGGCGTGCTCGCAAGTGGCTGGAAGCCGCTGGAGCACCTTCGCGTGCCGAAGGCCCACTCCGAAGCCGAGGCCACCGCCCTCACCACCGCCGACGCCGACGCCTGAGAACACTCGGCCGCGGATATCGATTTCCTCACCGGCCGGGAACAACTAGGCTGCCTGAGCATGACGAGAGCGGAATGGCCTGTCCTTCGTTCGTACTCCGGTAGCCGGCTGCGGCGGATCGCCCTGCCGCTCGGTGGAATCGGGACGGGCACCGTGAGCCTCGGCGGCCGCGGCAACCTGCGGGACTGGGAGATCGTCAACCGCCCGGCCAAGGGCTTCCGGCCTGGTCCTGCGTTCTTCGCGCTTCGCACCAGTGACGCGGAGGGCAACGTCATCACCCGGGCGGTCGAGGGACCGCTGGATCTCAGCGAGTACGAGGGTGAGTACGGGAGCAGCGCGCAGAACCACGGGCTGCCGCGGTTCCGGGAGGCCGAGTTCGCCGCTGCCTATCCGTTCGGGCGGTTGCGTCTTCGCGACGAGGGTGTCCCGGTCGAGGTCCGACTGCAGGCGTTCACTCCGTTCATCCCGACCGATGTGGACGCCAGTTCGTGGCCGGTGGCGGTGTTGCGGTTCGAGGTGACCAACCGAGCGACCGAGCCACTCGACGTGGCGATCGCCGGAGCACTGCAGAACTTCATCGGCCGCGACGGCACCTCCGATGTTGCTGCCGGCAACTACAACACCACCGCCGACGGTGACCGGCTGAGCGGAGTACTGCTGCAGACCGCTGGAGTGGATCCGTCCGCCGAGCAGTGGGGATCGATCGCGCTTGCGGTCCTCGACGGGAAGGACGTCACCCGGCGGACAGGCTGGTCGGACCGCACCTGGGGTGACAGCCTGCTCGACTTCTGGGATGACTTCAGCGCCGACGGCCGGCTCGACGAGCGAACCAGTACCTCGGCCACGCCCAACGCCTCGCTCGCCGATCTCAGGACGATCCCGGCGGGCGGCACCGAGTCGTTCACCTTCTTGCTCGGCTGGCACTTCCCCAACCGGCTCGCCTGGGAGAAGGACGTTGTCGTCGGCAATCACTACACCACCTTGTCCAGTGACGCCTGGGATGCGCTGATCCGGTTCGCTCCGCAACTGCCCGTGCTGGAAGAACGGACCCTGGCCTTCGTCAACGACTTCCTGGGCAGCGACCTGCCCGACGAGGTGAAGGAGGCCGCGCTCTTCAACCTGAGCACGCTGCGCACGCAGACGGTGTTCCGTACGCCGGACGGCCGGTTCTTCGGCTGGGAGGGATGCGCCGACCACGCCGGCAGTTGCTTCGGCAGTTGCACGCACGTCTGGAACTACGAGCAGGCCACGCCGTTCCTGTTCGGCGAGATCGCCCGGTCGTTGCGCGAGGTCGAGTTCGCCCACGCCACCGACGAGCAGGGGCTGATGAGTTTCCGCGTCGGCCTGCCGTTGGAGAACGCCCGGGACTGGCGTGTCGCCGCCGCCGACGGCCAGCTGGGCAGCCTGGTGAAGCTGTACCGCGACTGGCGGCTCAGCGGCGACGACGAGCTCCTCCGAGCGCTCTGGCCGGCCGCTCGCCGGGCGCTGGAGTTCTGCTGGATCCCCGGCGGCTGGGACGCGGACCGCGACGGCGTGATGGAGGGCTGCCAGCACAACACGATGGATGTCGAGTACTACGGACCCAACCCGCAGATGGGTTCCTGGTACCTCGCCGCCCTGCGCGCCTGCGAGGAGATGGCCCGTCACCTCGGCGACGACGACCTGGCGAAGGAGTGCCGGCGGCTGTTCGACAACGGCAGCGCGTGGATGGACGAGCACCTCTTCAACGGCGAGTACTACCGCCACGAGATCCGTCCGCCTGCCTCCGCCGACGACATCGCGCCGGGGCTCCGCGAGCGGATGGGCGCCGCCGATCCGACCAAGCCGGAGCTCCAGCTCGGAGACGGATGCCTCGTCGACCAGCTCGTCGGGCAACACCTGGCGCACCTCGCGCAGCTCGGCCACCTGCACGATCCCCAGCACGTGGCGACCACCCTGCGGAGCGTGCTGAAGTACAACGGCCGCACCGGGTTCCACGACCACTTCAACCACATGCGCGGGTATGTGCTCGGCGACGAGTCCGCAGTACTGATGTGCAGCTATCCGCGCGGGAACCGGCCGGAGCGGCCGTTCCCGTACTTCGCTGAGGTGATGACCGGGTTCGAGCACATCCTCGCGGTCGGGCTGATCTCGGAAGGCCTGGTCGACGAGGGCCTGAACGTGATCGCCGACATCCGCGTCCGGTACGACGGGGAGCGGCGCAACCCGTTCGACGAGGCCGAGTGCGGCCATCACTACGCCCGGGCGATGGCGAGCTGGGGTGCGGTCGTCACGCTGACCGGGTTCGACTACGACGGGAGGACCGGGGTGATGCGCTTCGCGCCGCGCTATCCGTCGAGCCTGCACTTCTGGTCGACCGGTGACGCTTTCGGCACACTCACTCTCGACGGACCGACGCCGGTCCTCACGGTGCGGGAAGGCAGTGTCCGGCTTGCCGAGATCCACCTCCCCGATCGCGACCCGATCCGCCTGGATGGTTCCGTGGTCGGCGCCGGGACCAGCCTGCCGTTGAGCTGACCTCGGCGTCAGCGGAGCAAGGTCAGCAGGGCGGAGAAGTCGTCCTTGTTGTAGGGGCGGGCGCCGATCAGGGACTGCAACAGGATGCCGTCCAGCGCCGCGACCAGCAGGCTCGCCTTGTGCGGGTCGGTGGTGAAGTTGCGCGCGATCTCGGTGAGCGGCTCCAGCCACGCCGCCGCTGCTTCACGCAAGGCCGGGCGACGGACCGCGAGCAGATAGAGTTCGTACTCCGCGAGGGTGCGCCCCCGGCGGTAGACCAGGCAGTGCTCGATCAACCGGGCGAGCTCGTCGGCGGGCCGGGCGCCCATCTCGTTGACGCGCTCCTGCAGTTCGGCGGTCAGGTCCTCGGCTGCCCAGGTCAGCGCGGCGACCAGCAGATCGTCGAGGCTTGCGAAGTGATAAGTCGTGGAGGCGAGGGAGACCCCGGCCTGCGCGGCGACCGCCCGGTGGCTGACGCCGGCGACGCCGTCCCGCTCGATCACAGCCAGTGTGGCGGTCAGCAGTTCCGTCCGCCGGAGCCGGCCGCGGACCAGCCGACCGTCCGGCCTCGGTGCTCCGAGTACCCCTCTGACCTGCACGAACGGCAAACTATCAGGACGAACGTACCACTTGATTTTGGGTCCCGGATTCGGTCGGATCGGGCCATTTCACGACATACGCTCGTCGTCGTGACCGAACCCGAACAGCGCTCAGCCACTCCCCGGAACACCACGATCAGCACCGCCATGCGCCGCGCTCTGAAGCGTGCCGATGACGGCAAGACGCTCGACCCGGCTGAGGTTGAAGTGCTTCTGTCCGCCTCGGGAGAGGCGCTCACCTCGCTGATGGCGACGGCCGCGCGGGTGCGGGATCAGGGGCTGGCCGATGCCGGGCGCAGCGGAGTGGTGACGTTCTCGAAGAAGGTGTTCATCCCGCTGACCCGGTTGTGCCGGGACCGGTGTCACTACTGCACTTTCGCGACTACCCCCGGCCGGGTCCACTCGCCCTACCTAAGTCCGGACGAAGTTCTGGAGATCGCCCGGCAGGGTGCGGCGCTGGGGTGCAAGGAGGCCCTGTTCACGCTCGGGGATGCGCCCGAGGACCGGTGGGACGCCGCGAAGACCTGGCTGGAGGAGGCCGGGTACGACTCGACGCTGGACTATGTCCGGGCGATGGCGATCCGGGTTCTCGAAGAGACCGGGCTATTGCCGCATCTGAACCCCGGAGTGATGTCGTGGCAGGACCTGCAACGGTTGAAGCCGGTCGCGCCGAGCATGGGCGTGATGCTCGAGACCACGTCGCGCAGGTTGTTCGAGGAGAAGGGCCAGCCGCACTACGGGTCCCCGGACAAGGACCCGGCGATCCGGCTGCGGGTGCTGGAGGACGCCGGCCGCTCGAACGTGCCGTTCACCACCGGTCTGCTGATCGGCATCGGGGAGAACCTGGCCGAACGGGCCGACTCGATCTTCGCGTTGCGGCGGATCGCCCGGCAGTACGGCGGGATCCAGGAGGTCATCATCCAGGGGTTCCGGGTGAAGCCGGACACGGCGATGCGCAACGACGCCGACGTACCGCTGGACGAGTGGCTGGCCGCGATCGCCGTCACCCGGGTCGTGCTCGGACCCCGGATGCGGGTTCAGGCGCCACCGAACCTGGTCGACCTGGCTGAGTGCCGCCTACTGCTGGACGCCGGAGTCGATGACTTCGGTGGGGTGTCGCCGTTGACCCCGGACCACGTGAACCCGGAACGGCCGTGGCCGCAGATCGACGACCTCGCCAAGGTGACCGCCGACGCCGGGTTCACCTTGCGGGAGCGGCTGACCGCCCACCCGGAGTATCTGCGCGAGCCGTGGCTGGATCCGCGGCTGATCTCCCATGTGGAGGCGCTGGTCGATCCCGAGACCGGGCTGGCGAACGAGGCGGCCTTCCCCAGGGGGCTGCCGTGGCAGGAGCCCGACGGCGGCTGGGACAGCGTTGGCCGGACCGACCTGCACACCGCGATCGACACCGAGGGTCGCCGGACCGAGACCCGGTCGGACTTCGACGCGGCCTACGGCGACTGGGACGTACTGCGTGAGGACGTCGCGAACAGGGCTGCACCTGAGCGGATCGAGGGCGACGTCAAGGAAGCCCTCGCTGCAGCCGAACGTGACCCGGCCGGGCTGTCCGACGCGCAGGCGTTGACGTTGATGACGGCGACCGGCCCAGCGCTGGATCAGCTCGCCAAGATCGCCGATGAGTTGCGCAAGGCAACCGTTGGCGACGACGTCACCTATGTGGTGAACCGGAACATCAACTTCACCAACGTCTGCTACACCGGTTGCCGGTTCTGCGCCTTCGCCCAACGCCGTACCGACGCCGACGCGTACTCACTGTCGATGGACGAGGTCGCCCAGCGCGCCGAGGAAGCCTGGGTGATCGGCGCTACCGAGGTGTGCATGCAGGGCGGTATCCACCCCGACCTGCCCGGTACCGCGTACGCCGACCTGGTCCGGGCGGTGAGGGACCGCGTGCCCGACATGCACGTACACGCCTACTCGCCGATGGAGATCGTCAACGGCTCCGTCCGGACCGGCCTGTCGATCGAGGACTTCCTCATCTCGGTCAAGGAAGCCGGTCTCGGCAGTATCCCCGGCACGGCCGCTGAGATCCTCGACGACGACGTCCGCTGGATCCTCACCAAGGGCAAGCTGCCGACGGCCAGCTGGATCGAGGTCATCACCACCGCACACAAAGTCGGGCTGCCCTCGTCGTCGACGATGATGTACGGCCACGTCGACTCACCCCACCACTGGGTCCAGCACCTCCGCACGATCGCCGCCGTGCAGGACGAGACTGGCGGGTTCACCGAGTTCGTCCTGCTCCCGTTCATCCACACCAACTCACCGATCTACCTGGCCGGTGTGGCCCGGCCCGGGCCGACGTACGACGAGAACCGGGCCGTGCACGCGATGGCCCGCATCATGCTGCACGGCCGGATCGACAACATCCAGTGCTCGTGGGTCAAGCTCGGCGTCGACGGCTGCGTCGACGTCCTCAACGGCGGCGTCAACGACATCGGCGGCACCCTGATGGAAGAGACCATCAGCCGGATGGCCGGCTCGAAGCACGGGTCCCGCAAGTCGATCGAGGAACTCACCCAGATGGCCACCGCCGCCGGACGCCCGGCCCGGCAGCGGACCACGACGTACGGCGAGGTCCAGCAGCACCCGATCAGCGCACTGGAACTCGCCTGACGCTCAGCGATGAACTGACCACGGAACCCCGACGTACAGATGAACAACAGTCCATCAGCACGTCGGGGGACATCATGCTCATCGCCATCCTCGCGATCGTCACGATCGCAGTCGCTCTCGCTCTTTACGTCGGCCTGACCGCGACGCCGGTCCTGGACGACCTGGTCGACCTGCGCCGGCCACCTGACACCGAAGACCTGGAAGACGAAAGCCGCGACGCCGGCTGATTCGCGGACCGACCGGCGTCGCCGTCCGTCAGCGCGCGGGGTCGAGGTCGACCGCGACCGTCGAGCGAGTCCGGCGCTTGGTGCCGAGGCGGTGGCCGAGAGCTACCAGCAGGAAGCCGACCAGGTAGATGCCGGCGGTGACGACCAGGTAGCCGACCGGCATCTCCTTCGGATCGGTCGGGAAGGCGTCGCCGTCGCCGCCGATGGAGAACCTCAGCAGATAGACGGACTGGAACGTGAACGAGTAGCCGAAGATCGCGACGTACGCGATGAGAGCCGAGGTCCGGTTCCGCAGGAAGTACCCGAGCGGCAAGGCGAACAGAACGGTGACGATGGCAATCATGAGGATCCCCTCCAGAAGGTGTTGCTGACTTCCTCACCGTGCCGCCGGAGCCGTGGTCGCCGCATCGGTGCCATCGCCGGACCGTGGCCGCCGCTGGCACCTAAGTGCTGACACTGGTGCGCTCGCGACCCGCCGCGGTCATCATGAGCATGTGTCCCGGGCACGCACGCTGGTAGCCGGTGCGACGATCCTGTACGTCGCTGCCCTCGTCGTGCGCGAGATCCTCGCGCTCGGGCCAGCCTCTGTCGGCATACCGGCTTCGGTGCCCGCCACGATGGCCCTGCTGCTCCCCGCCTTGGTGCTCGGCTGGCTAGTGGCCGCCAGAGCGCCGTCCAGTCCGATTGGTCCCGCGCTGGCGCTGACGGCGGTCATGCCGGCGCTCGTCTACACCCTCGAAGATTGGGGTGCGAGCCATCACACCGGCAGCCCGTGGCCGGCCGCACACGTCTTCGCGGTGGTCGGCGCCGGCGTCTGGGCCTGGCTGTACGGCGGATTCGCGACGCTGGTCCTGGTGTTCCCCGACGGGCTGCTCCCCGGCCGTCGCTGGCGAGCGGTCGCCGTCGCGGTGCCGTTGTCGGCAGCTTTGCTGAACTTCACCATCTCGGCAGACATCAGCAACTTCGCCGACGGCCGACTCGGTGATCCGCCTTTCGTGCTGCCGACGCCGGTGCGGGTCGTGCTGACCGTGGTGGCGTTCGGGTTCTTCCTCGCTGTCCTGCTGGCGGCGGCCTCCGCTCCGGTGGTGCGCTTCAGGCACGGCGACGCGGTCACTCGGCTCCGCCTGCGCTGGCTGATGCTGGCGGCCCTCAGCGTGCCGACGCTACTCGGAATCGGCTGGCTGGCAATGGCCCTGGGCGCGCCCGCGGACATCGCCTACGGGGTCTTCCTGATCGCGATGCTTGCCTTGGTCCCCCTCGCCATCGCCGTGGCGATCCTGCGGCACGACCTGCTCGACATCGACCGGCTGCTCGGCGGCACCTTGAGCTGGCTGATCACCACGATCACCTCGGCGGCGATCTTCACTGGCTTGGTCATTGCCGTGGACAACTTGTTCCCGCAGCACCAGCGGGCCGGCGTCACCAGCGCAGCCTTCGTCACCGCCCTGGTCCTGCTCCCCCTGCACCAGTGGTTGCACCGCGCTGTCGGCAAGGTCGTCGACCCGGACCGGACGGTCGCCCTCGCCCAGATCCGGGACTTCGTCCGCCGGGTCCGCGACGGCCAGGCCGAGCCTGAACAGGTTGAAGAGGTACTTCGCAAGGCGCTGGACGACCCCTCGCTGCGGGTCATCCTGCAGCGGCCTGGTCTTCCCCTTGACCTGCCGCACAGCGCGATCCCCTTGCAAACAGGCGGTTCCACGGTCGGTGCACTGGTACTGGGCAGCTCTTCCGCCCGGCGCGTTCGTCGAGCCCGCGAGGCCGCGGTGGAGGCCCGGCTGCCGATCGAGGTGAGCCGGTTGCGCCTGGAGTTGCGGGACGCGCTGGCCGAGGTACGGGCCAGCCGGTCCCGGTTGATGAGCGAGGTGACCGCCGAACGACAACGGCTCGAGCGGGACCTGCACGACGGAGCCCAGCAGCAGTTGATCGCCCTCGGGATGCGGCTGCGTTCCCTGCAACACCACCTCGGACCCGGCGTACCGCAGTACAGGGAGATCGACGAACTGGTGGAGACCTTGGAGCAGACCGTCGCGGAGCTGCGGCGGATCGCGCACGGGGTGCGGCCGAGCCGGCTCGACGACGGGCTGGCGGTGGCGTTGCGGCGGCTCGTGCGGGAGAGTTCGGTGCCGGTCGATCTGGTGGTGCCGGAGCTGGAGGTCCGCGAGGGGGTGGCGACGGCGGTGTACTTCACCGTGGGCGAGGCGATCGCGAACGCGCTGAAGCACGCGCAGGCGACCCGCATCTCGATCGAGGTCGGGCTCACCGGTCAGCGGCTGCGAGTGCTCGTGCGCGACGACGGGATCGGCGGTGCGCGGGAGGGGTTCGGGTTGACCTCGCTGCGGGATCGGGTGGCGTCCGTCGGCGGCGAACTGACCCTCGACAGCCCGCCGGGCGCGGGGACCTCGATCAGGGCGGAGATCCCGTGCGCGTCGTGATCGGCGAGGATTCCGCCTTGTTTCGTGAGGGTTTGAGCCGGTTGCTGACCGAGAACGGCCATGCGGTGGTGCGGGCTGTCGCGGACGCCGACGCGCTGGTCGCGGCGGTGCGGGCGGACAAGCCGGACCTGACGATCATCGACGTACGGATGCCGCCCGGGATGACGGACGACGGCGCCCGGGCGGCGAAGACCTTGCGGGTTGAGTCGCCTAGCCTGCCGATCCTGATGCTCTCGCAGCACATCGAGACCCGGCACGTCGTCGAACTCGTGGCGACCGGGGGCTTCGGCTACCTGCTGAAGGATCGCGTATTGCGGGTCGCCGACTTCCTCGACGCGATGCGCCGGGTAGCCGACGGCGGGTCGGCGTTGGACCCGGCGATCGTGGCCGCGCTGGTGACGCCGACTCGCGTCGATGATCCGCTGGCCGCCTTGTCCGCAAGGGAACGTGAGGTGCTCGGACTGGTCGCGGAAGGTCTGTCGAACAGCGCGATCGCGGCTCGGCTGGTACTAGCGGAACGGACGGTCGAGACGCACATGCGCAGCATCTTCCAGAAGCTGAGGATCGACGACCACCCCGACAGCCACCGCCGGGTCCTTGCCGTCCTCACCCAACTCACCGCCTGACACTTCACTGCCTGACACTTCACCGCCTGGCACCCGGAGCTTCCCGAGGTACTGATCCCCAGAAATTGCATCAGTACCTCGGGAAAAGAAACGCCGACCGCGTCGGGTGTCGGTCACCACCTCACTGGCGACCGGCACCCCGGCGACACGGCCGGCGTCTTGCTTTGCCCCGAGAGGGCGGTTCGGCCCGAAGGAGGGAGGTGCCGCCGTCTCATTCCGTGACCGGCAGGGGAGGTACAGTCCGGTCGCGGACGGGAGTACCGCGGTACCGCCTGGAGCCTGTGTCAGCGACCCGTCCGTCGCCGACAACAGAACGTTGTCACGGCGTGGCGGAGAGCCGCCACGCACCGGGTCAAACATTTGCATTGATCTTGACTAAGGCGACGCTCCGTATAAACGACCTCACCTTCCGTACTCCCCAGTAGAAGAAATTTGCCTTCAGCAACAACTAAATACCGTTGCGGACCAGACCGGTACCACGCCCACGCAGCTCGTCCGGGGCCGCTTACAAGACGTCCAAACCGACTCCTGCTCCGCGCGCGGCTGTACCGGACGACAGGAAGAGGTCGCTCGCGACGGCGACCGCCACACCTACCGAGGCGGTTGAGGCGTAGCTAGTACGCAGTACTCCCTGTCGTTCCGTCCGCCCGGCCACCCGGGCTCAAGTGCTACAAACGCGAGCACTCTGCAGATACGCCGAAGGGTGCTGGCAGCAACCGAACCGCAGAACGGTCACCACCGCGCCTTCAAGCATGCGGCGACGCAAGAGCCGCTCCACCGGGGTGGGAGGAGCCGCGTGGGGGTTAGTACGGGTAGGTGTCGTCTCGGCGGGTCGGGTCCATGTCCCAGAGGGAGAAGTCGACTACCTTGTGGGATTCCTCGCCGCCGGCCGGGCTGAGGCCTAGGCCGTCGTAGTCCTTCGAGCCGATGCCGTCGAGGTAGCCGAGGAGCTCGAAGGCCGAGCGGGCGTCCTCGATGTCGTCGATCACGTCGTCGTTCTGGGCTTCGTCGGAGCGGCCGCGGACGTAGGCGATGAAGGCCTCCGGGTCGGTCACCACGAAGTCGTACCGCGCCTGGTAGCTGAGGCGGATGCCGTTCTCCGGTACCAGCGGCTCCTCCAGGTCGTCGAGCTCACCGCGCTCGACCATCTCGCGATAGTCGGCCGGATCGTCGAAGTCGTCGGGGCCCAGCGGCAGGTCGTCGAGCTCGTCCGGGTCGTAGGAGTCGATGCCGAGGAAGATGTCGCCCCAGCCGCGCTCGTGCACGGCGTCGGCGAGCACCCGGGCCTGGACCCGGACGTTCTCGATCGCCGTGGTGGCCCGCAGATCGTGCAGGTCCAGAGCGTCGGCTTGTTCCAGCAGCATCTTCGCCAGTTCGCGGGCGGCCTCGGCGGCCGACGCGGGCTCAATCGGCTCACTCATGCTGCGACGGTACAACCATCGGCACATCGACCGCCGCGCCCGGTACTCCGAACGCCTCCACGAGCTCGTCCGCGTGCGGCCGGACGGAGGCGCAGAGCTCGTTCACCAGCGCCGTGATCGCCTTGCATCGTTGACCCGACAAGCGGCCGTGTTCGATGTACCAGGCCCGCTCCGCCTCGATGGTGGCGAGCGCGTGCAGGTCGTACAACTCCTTCAGCCGATCCCGCACCGGCCCCTCAGGCGCAGCCTGTACCGCGGCCAGGAACGCCTCCAGTACGACGCGCTCCACGTGCGCCCGGCCGGCCGCGATCACGTGATCCTGGCACCGGTTGAACACCTCGAACGTGTCGTCGCCGGCGTCGATGCCCTTCTTGAGTCGCCGGGCCACCCCGGCCAGCATGTGGTCCTCCCGGAACCGGACCATGCCGCAGTGGTACGCATCGTCCCGAAGCCCGGCATCAGGGTCGGCAGTGTCGTTCCGGTTCGGTACTGCGTCGCGCAGCCGCTCGACGACTGTCCGCAGCGCGGCCTTCTCGACAGCGATCTCCACCGCCTGCGCGGCGATGAACCGAGCCATCCCAAGCGGATCGAGCTTCCCGAACGACTCCCGGTAGTTGGTCAGCAGCCCTTTCGCGACCAGTTGCAGCAGCACCGTGTTGTCACCCTCGAAGGTGGTGAACACGTCGGTGTCCGCCTTCAGCGCGGCCAGCCGGTTCTCCGCGAGATAGCCCGCGCCACCGCAGGCCTCGCGGCACATCTGGATGGTCTCGGTGGCGTGCCAGGTGCCGAGCGCCTTCGTACCGGCCGCCTGCGCCTCGAGAGCCCGCTGGTCGTGCTCGTCACGATCTCCGAGCCCGCCCTCGCCATCGGTGTGGCCCTTGCTCTCGGTGTTATCCGCGCCGTTGCTGCCGAAGATCCGGACGAACTCGTCGACCAGCTCGGCCTGGGCGAAGTGCAGCGCGTACGTCCTCGCCAGCAGCGGGAGCAACCTGCGCTGATGCATCCGGTAGTCCAGCAGCAGCGCCTCCTCGGCGCTCCCGGGCGCGCCGAACTGCCGCCGCCGATCGGCGTACCGGATGGCGATGGTGAGAGCGACCTTGCTCGCGTTGATCGCGGCGCCGCCGACGGAGACCCGGCCCTGGACGAGGGTGCCGAGCATGGTGAAGAAGCGCCGGTCCGGGTTCTCGATCTCGCTCGAGTAGGTGCCCTCGGCATCCACCTGCGCGTAGCGGTCCAGCAGCGCGGTCCGTGGTACACGGACGTGGTCGAAGACGATGCGGCCGTTGTCGACGCCGTTGAGGCCGAGCTTCGGGCCGCAGTCGCTCAAGGTCACGCCCGGCATCGATTCGCCGTCCGGCGTACGGATCGGCACGAGCAGGCAGTGGACGCCGTGCGTCTCGCCGCCTACGACCAACTGGGCGAAGACCGCCGCCATCCGGCCATGCCTGGCCGCGTTGCCGATGTAATCCTTGCGCGCGGCCGGGTTCGGCGTGTGGACGACGAACTCCTCGGTCGCCGGATCGTACGTCGCGGTGGTGCCGAGCGCCTGGACGTTCGAACCATGCCCGGTCTCGGTCATCGCGAAGCAGCCGAGCAGGCGGCCATCGATCGCATCGGTCAGGTACTGCTCGTGGTGGCGGCTGGTCCCGAGGTGCAGGATCGCCCCGGCGAACAGGCCGAACTGCACCCCTGCCTTCACCATCAGTGACAGATCCCCGAAGGCCAGCGTCTCGAACCCGGCGATGAAGCCGCCCAGGTCACCCTGCCCGCCGAACTCCTTCGGGAAGCCCCGGCCGGTGTGTCCCTCGGCGGTGACCTGCTGCATCACGGCGAGCACCTGATCGCGGTACTCGTCCCGCGACAGGTCCAGCCCCGCGTTCAGCAGCCCGGCGTTCGCCGCCAGCCCGTCCCGTACTACGTCTCGCACCGCCTTGTGCGGCCCGTCCAGGTACTCCCGCAACCCCGCGCTCATGGACCAAACCTATGCCGCGGGTACTTCCAGCGGCGTAGCGACGCTCACGTTGGCAGCCTGTAGGCGAGAAAGCTCTTCGGGATCCGCGTTTGCGGCACTAGACTGCACAACATGCCGAATTTGCGGATCAGTGAGGCGGCCGCGTTGCTGGGAGTCAGCGACGACACCGTCCGGCGCTGGGTCGACCAGGGGCGGTTGCCCGCGATCCAGGACAGCGGGCGGATGGCCGTCGAGGGACGTGAGCTGGCCGCGTTCGCCCAGCAACTGGCGGAAACACCCGAGTCGGGCGCTACCACGGCCGCCTCGGCGCGGAACCGCATGCGCGGCATCGTCACCCGCGTCCTCAAGGACGGGGTGATGGCCCAGGTAGAGATGCAGGCCGGTCCGTTCCGGGTGGTCTCGTTGATGAGCCGCGAGGCCGCCGACGAGCTCGGCCTGGAGCCCGGCGTGATCGCCGTCGCCTCGATCAAGTCCACCCACGTGGTCGTCGAAATCCCGGAGGCCTGATGTTCCGCCGTACCGTCCTCATCGCCTTGGCCGCCGTCGCCGCGCCCACCCTCGTGAGCTGCGGATCGGACACCCCGGCCGCGTCGCCCTCGTCGCCCTCGTCCTCGTCCGCCTCGGCGATCTCCGGCACGGTGACCGTGTTCGCGGCGGCGTCGCTGACCGGTACGTTCACCCAACTCGGCAAGGACTTCGAGGCCGCGCACCCGGGCGTCAAGGTGGTCCTCAACTTCGCCGGCAGCTCGGCGCTGGCCCAGCAGATCAACCAGGGCGCGCCGGTGGACGTCTTCGCCTCCGCGGCCCCGAAGAACATGGACCAGGTGACCGACAAGGGCACCCCGGTCGTCTTCGTGAAGAACAAGCTGGAGATCGCCGTACCGAAGGGCAACCCGGCCAAGATCACCGGGCTCACCGACTTCGCGGACAAGGACCGCAAGATCGCCCTCTGCGCCGAGCAGGTGCCGTGCGGCGCGGCCGCGAAGAAGGTGTTCGAGATGGCGAAGATCACCCCGCAACCGGACAGCCTGGAGCAGGACGTGAAGGCCGCGCTGACCAAGGTCGGGCTGGGCGAGGTCGACGCCGCGCTGGTCTACAAGACGGACGTGGTGTCGGCGAAGGACAAGGTCGACGGGATCGAGTTCCCCGAAGCGGACTCGGCGATCAACGACTACCCCATCGCGACGCTGACCAACGCGAAGAACCCGGACGGCGGCAAGGCGTTCGTCGACTTCGTGCTCTCCGACCGTGGCAAGACCGTCCTCACCGAAGCCGGCTTCGCCGCCCCGTGAGCGTCGCCCCTGTGAGCCTCGCGCCCGTGAGCCTCGCGCCGGCGTGCGTCGGATTCGTGAGAGCTTGGCGTGCGTGAAGGGCGGGCGATGAGTGACAGACGGAGGCAGCGGCGGATCGGTGGGCGGTTGCCGCTGGTCCTGCTGCTGCCCGCGTTGCTGGGGCTCGCCTTCCTGCTCGTCCCCCTGATCGGCCTGCTCGCCCAGGCTCCCTGGTCAACCCTCCCGTCGCGGCTGTTCAGCGAGGAGGTCGGCCAGGCCCTCCGGTTGTCCTTGGTCTGCGCGAGCTCCGCCACGGTGATTTGCCTGCTCCTCGGCGTACCGCTCGCGTGGTTGCTCGCCCGTGCCGAGGTCCCTGGTCGCGGCCTGATCCGGGCGCTGGTGACGGTTCCCCTGGTGCTCCCGCCAGTGGTCGGCGGGGTCGCTCTTCTGCTGGTGCTCGGCCGGCGTGGGCTGATCGGGCAGCACCTCGACACGTGGTTCGGGATCTCCCTGCCGTTCACGACGGCCGGGGTGATCGTCGCGGAGGCGTTCGTGGCGATGCCGTTCCTGGTGATCTCGGTGGAAGGGGCCCTGCGCGCCGCGGACCCGCGGTACGAGGAGGCGGCCGCGACTCTCGGCGCCGGACGCTGGCTCACCTTCCGCCGGGTCACCCTGCCGTCGATCGCGCCGGGCATCGTGGCGGGCGCAGTACTGTGCTGGGCCCGTGCCCTCGGGGAGTTCGGCGCGACCATCACCTTCGCGGGCAACCTGCCGGGCCGGACCACGACGATGCCTCTGGCGGTCTATCTGGCGCTGGAGACGGACCCCGATGTCGCCGTCGTCCTGAGCGTGGTCCTGCTGGCGGTGTCCGTCGTGGTTCTCGCCTGCCTGCGGGAACGCTGGATCAGTGGTCTGCGATGACCCTGTACGCCGACCTGAAGGTGACCCGGGGCTCCTTCGAGCTCGACCTGGAGTTGACCGTCGAACCGGGCGAGGTGGTCGCGCTGCTCGGGCCGAACGGCGCGGGCAAGACCACGGCGCTCCGCGCGATCGCCGGGCTGCTGCCGGTCACCGCCGGGCAGATCCGGCTCGATGACGAGGTCTGGGACGAACCGCCCCGGGTGTTCCGTTCCGCCGACCGTCGGCCGATCGGGGTGGTGTTCCAGGACTACCTGCTGTTCAACCACCTGAGCGCGGTGGAGAACGTGGCCTTCGGGCTGCGTGCGCGCGGCATGGAGAAGCGGGTGGCCCGAGCCGAGGCGGCCCAATGGCTCGACACCGTCGGACTGACCGACCAGGCTCGCAGCCGTCCACGGGCACTGTCCGGAGGTCAGGCGCAGCGAGTCGCTCTGGTTCGTGCCCTGGCGACGCAGCCTTCGCTGCTGTTGCTGGACGAACCGCTGGCCGCTCTGGACGCCAGTACGAAGCTGCATGTGCGGGCGGAACTCGGGCAACACCTGTCCCGCTACGACGGCCGAACTCTCCTGGTGACGCATGATCCGCTGGACGCGATGGTGCTCGCGGATCGTCTGGTGATCGTGGAGAACGGCCGGGTCGTCCAGGAGGGTGGGCCGACGGAGATCGCCCGCCGCCCGCGGACGGAGTACGTGGCACAACTGGTCGGCCTCAACCTGTACCGCGGCGTTGCCGAGGGCACCACGGTCGTCCTCGACGGGGGTGGTTCCCTGACGATCGCGACGCCGTCTTCGGGCCCGGTCTACGTGGCCTTCCCGCCGGCGGCCGTCAGCCTCTACCCCGAGCGCCCGACCGGTACGCCGCGGAACACCTGGCCGATGGTTGTCTCCGGCATCGAACAACATGCCCACACAGTCCGGGTCCGCCTCACCCCGGACCCCAGCGCCACCCAGGACCGGGCAGCCCCGGCCGTCCTGCTCGCCGACATCACCACCGCCGCCGTGGCCGACCTCCACCTGACGCCCGGGCAACGCCTCCACGCCACCCTCAAGGCCACCGAGACGCAGACGTACCCCACGTAGTACCGGCGACGAATGTGCAACCAAAGGTTGCGCATCTGGCGTGCGCTGTACTACCGTGACGTGCAACCAAACGTTGCGGAAAGTGGGATGACCATGGAGTACGGAAGCCTCGAGCGCGAGATCAGGATCGATGCGTCACCCGAGGTGGTGTTCGAGGTGATCAGCAGTCCGGAGCATCTGAAGGAGTGGTGGCCGGACGAGGCGGACCTGGATCCGTCGCCAGGCGGCACCGGCGAGATCGTCTTCGGCGACCGGACCTCCCCCGAGGCGAACGTCGTCCAGGTCACCGTCGTTGAGGCGGAGCCGCCGCGGCTGTTCTCTTTCCGGTGGACGCACCCCAAGGGCGACGCCCCGACCCCGTCGAACTCCCTGCTGGTGACATTCCGGCTCGAGCCGTCGGGCGCCGGTACCGTCCTGCGGCTCACCGAGACCGGCTTCCGGGAGCAGGGCTGGGAGGTCACCGTGCTCGAGGAGCAGTACCAGGATCACAGCACCGGGTGGGACTACTTCCTCCCCCGGCTCGTCAAGTACACCGAACGGCTGGTCTCGAAGTCATGACTGTCACGGTCGACGACGATCTCTGGTCGGCGATCGGGGACCCGACCCGGCGGCGGATGCTCGACCTGCTGCTGGCGGACGGCGGCGGTACCGCGACCTCCCTCAGCGAGCGACTCCCCGTCACCCGGCAGGCCGTCGCCAAACATCTCGCAGTACTCGACCGCGTCGGGCTGGTCCAGGGCACACCGGCCGGACGGGAGAGGCGGTACCTGGTGGACGACGACCAACTCGCCCGCGCAGCGGCACAACTGTCCACAGTCGGCGCGACCTGGGACGCCAGGTTGCGGCGGATCAAGCGCATCGCCGAGGCGATCCAGCGCAGGAAAGAGCAGTGACCGGCGGCCCACCCGCCGACCGGCTAGTCCTTCAAACCCAAGACTGGAAAGAGGAATCGATCATGGTGGACATTCTCCACAGAGTCGGAATCACCGCGTCCCCGAACGAGGTCTACCAGGCTCTCACCACCCGCGACGGCCTGGCCGCCTGGTGGACGGACGACACGCAGGGCGAGAGCGGGATCGGGGACGTCATAAAGTTCCGCTTCCTGCCGGGCGGCTTCGACATGAAGGTGCTCGAGCTGGAGCCCGACCGGCGCGTGCTGTGGGAGGTCGTCGACGGGCCCGAGGAATGGATCGGCACGAACGTCGTCTGGGAGCTGAAGCAGGAGGGCGACTACACCATCATCCTGTTCCAGCACCTGGGCTGGAAGGAGCCGGTGGAGTTCATGTACCACTGCAGCACCAAATGGGCGATCTACCTGATGAGCCTGAAGTCTCTCGTCGAGACCGGCAAGGGCGCCCCGTCTCCCCGCGACGTCCAGATCAGCAACTGGCACTGAGCCCTCAACCGCCTGCGACTCTCGCTCCAATGGCCCTGTCCGGGTCTGGGAGCGAGAGCCGCAGGCATATTTGTGTTTCGACTTCGCTGTACTTCGGCATCGCGGGCTGGGTGGCTCGATCAGCGGGCTGCTCACGGGCTGCCGCCGGCGTCGCAGCGCATGCCGTTGTCGGACAGCACGGTGGTCGGCGCGCCCTGCCGCTCGAGCTCGGCCTCCGCTTTGGCCATCGCGGTGGCTCCGTAGCGGTGACGCACCGGCGGAACGCTGATGAACGCGGCGGCGACCAGCAGCTGCATGACGGCGATCAGACGGTAGTCCCCGACTTGAACAGTGTGCAAGTGGGTCCCGGAGGCTCTCTGCCGCAGAAAATGTCGGCGGATCGTCCTAGCGTGTTCTCCGCGGTAGATCCCGCGTCCGACCAGCTAGGAGATCGTCATGACCACGCTGTCCGATCGACCCAACACCGCCCTGCTGGTCATCGACGTCCAGAACGGCGTCGTGACCGGCACCCACGAGCGAGACGCAGTCGTCGCGAACATCGGCACCCTCGTCGAGAAGGCACGCGAGGAGGACGTCCCGATCGTCTGGGTCGCGCACAACAGCGAGAACCTGCCCAAGGACAGCGACGACTGGCAGTACGTGCCCGAACTGCCGCGCCAGGAGTCCGAGGCGCTGGTCCACAAGACGTACGCCGACTCCTTCGAGGACACCGACCTGGAGCAGGTCCTGGCCGAGGCCGGCATCGGCCGCCTGATCGTGACCGGCGCCCAGACCGACGAGTGCATCCGCTCCACCATCCACGGCGCCTTCGTCCGCGGCTACGACGTCACCTTGGTCGGCGACGCCCACACCACCGAGGACCAGTCCGAGTGGGGCGCCCCGCCCCCCGACAAGGTCATCGCCCACACCAACCTCTACTGGCAGTACCACACCGCCCCCGGCCGCACCGCCGGCGTCACCGAAACCAAGAACGTCGACTTCAAGAGCTGATCTGCCAGTCGGCGCCGGCTAGTAGCTGGTGGTGCCGTCGAGCAGTTCGCGAAGGGCATCAAGGTGGCCGAGGTGACGAGCGGTCTCCTCGATCAGGTGCGTCACGATCCACCGCAACGACACCAACTCCAGCCCGGCGGGCGCCCACGCCTCCAGATCATCGAACTGGGAGGCGGAGACGATCTCGTTGGATCGGACGCATTGGGCTTCGTACTCACCCAGTAGCCGCTCGAGCGAGGCTCGTGGATGATCTTCCAGGTCGAGAGGATCCTCGGTCGCGAGCTTTCGCGCCCCCAGGAAGCTCACCTCAAACCAGGCAAGCTCCACCCACCGAAGATGCGCGACCACCGTCGCCACGGTCATCCGCGGCGACGAGGGAAGCGGCGCCAACCGAGCTTCTTCTTCCGACAGCCCGACGCACTTCAACCTGACAGTCGCCCGCTGCCAGTCCAGCCAGCCGACAAGCATCGCCCGCTCATCTGCCGTGCCTAGCGGCCGCTCACGAGTCACCCGCCGATCGTAGGGGCTGCGATCCACCTGGATTCTGATCCCGGCCGGCACCAGCCGCAAACGACGTCAGCCCACTGAGCAGGACTCCCACGCAATGCACGGCAACTCAGCCGACTCCCCCTCGCACTCACTGAGCCGCGACGCAGGAGCCGCGACGCCCGGGCGGACGGCGTACGGACCGACAGGAAGTACGCGTTCTCTCTGCGCCTCAGCTGCCTCGGTGAGCGTGGAGGTTGACGTCGTGAGCGACCTCTACCTGTCGCTCGGTACAGCCGTGCCGGTGCAGCACCTCGGTGAGTGCCTTGTGAGCGAGCCGGGCCGTCTCCCCCCTTGGTCGCGGGGGTTGTCACCGCTCCGGCCCGTCCGGCGATCGCCCACTCAACCGCGACCACCCTGGCGTCTCCTGAGCTGCGACGCACGAGTGGCGGCTCCGAGCGGGCGGGAGCGGCGACGGAGGAGGCGCGATCCGAGGGGGGTGGGAGGGGGCGCGGGGGTTGGAGAGCGGGAAGTTGCCGGGTGCAACTACCAGGGGGGCGGATACTGGAGGGACTGGTCCGGTCCGGCGAGGGGAGTTGTCGTGGGTGAGCCGAGTACGCAGTGGCGTGAAGTGGTTCTGCCGGACGAGGGTGAGAGGCATGAGCGGCAGGCAGCGGTCTTCCGGGAGATGCAGCAGCGCAAGGACACGCAGTACGGGACCGGGCGGGCTCTGCATCGCAAGCAGGTGGCGGCGCTGCGGGCGATGCTGGAGGTGCCGGCGGAGCTGCCCGACCATGCCAGGCAGGGGATCTTCTCGAACCCGGACAAGTACGACGCCTGGGTGCGGCTCTCGAACGGCGGGTTCAACCGTGCGCCGGACCAGGCGCCCGACATCCGCGGCTTCGCGATCAAGGTGCTCGGCGTCAACGGCGCGGCGGCGCTCGGCGGCGAGGCGGTCTCGCAGGACTTCGCGTTGATCAACCACGAGCGATTCAGCTCCGCGACCAGCGAGGACTTCGTCACCGTCGTCACCACCGGGTCCGGCACCACGGGCCAGATCCTCCTGAAAGCCATCAAGCGGCCCAGCATCGTCCCGCAGCTCAGGACCGTCTCGGCCGCCCTCAAGGTCCCGTTCAGCGGATTCGCCACCACCGACTTCTTCAGCGCCGCCCCGATCAGCTTCGGCCCGTACGCCGTACGCATCAAGCTGGTCGCCGCCTCCAGCGAGCCGGATCCGGCCGCGAGGGAGGACTGGGGCGCCGACATCTACCGCCGGCTCGCCAACGGCCCGCTGCGCTACGACGTCCAGGCCCAGTTCTTCAGCGACGAGCAGTCCACCCCGATCGAGGACGCGTCGGTCAACTGGCAGGCGCCGTACCTGTCGATCGGCAGGCTCACCATCCCCCGGCAGACCAGGGACGAGACGTTCGACGAGGAGGTCGAGGCGGCCAAGTTCGACCCGTGGAACGCGCTGGTCGAGCACCGCCCGCTGGGCGAGGTGATGCGGGCCCGCAAGGTCGCGTACTTCGCCAGCCAGGAGAACCGGTCCGCGAAGTGATCGCTGTGTACAAGCACTCCTGATCGGACAGCAAGACTCGCTACGATCAAATCCAGGTCGAGTTACGATCCGTTACTACACCGCCACGAATTGCCATGATGTAACGCCGCTTTCACCGCTCGGAGTGATCGCTGTGTAACAAAAGATGGTTACTTACTCACTCGTAGCGTGTGTGTTCTTCACGCCCTAGTCGTGACGTCATGCACTACGCCAGCCCTCCTCGCGATGCCCAAGATGTGCCGGGGCACCGAATGAGAGGGGGAAGAACCGCCATGCGAGGTTACGAGCTCTACTGCCTGGCCGACCGGCGTTTCTACGAGACCCCGACCAATCGGGGCGCCGAGCATCCGGACTTCGCGCTGTGTGCGCGGCCTGTGCCGGACGGCTGGGACCACATCCCCGGCGACACCTGGATGCACTACGCGCCGAGCGACCGCCGGCTCGCACTGGCGGACGACCAGGGCCGGCTGGTTCCCGACCACCGGGGCCCGACGTTCTCCACCCCGCCTGGGTGCGGCTGCCGTCCTTCCTGGAATCCCACCTGGAAGCCCGCAACTCCGTCACCACCAGCGAGCTCGCGTACACGATCGAAGGCGTCATCCAGTTCTCCAACGGCGGCGGCGTGTACGTCGGCCACCACAACGAGACCTGCGCCTGGATCGTGCTCAAGGAGGGTCGCCCGCTGGCGGGTCTCGACATGAGCGCCCGTGACGCCGTCGCCCGGATCGGCCACGAGCGGGACATCCTGCACCGCCTCGAGGGTCTCGAGGTGGTCCCGCAAGTGCACGACTACTTCGAGCTGGGCGGGCACCACCTCCTGGTCCAGGAGTTCGTCGACGCGAACCCTCTGCAGCGAGAGCTGGTCCGCCGCTACCCGCTGACCCACCCAGACGCGACCGAGGCCGAGCTGGCCGAGTACGCCGACTGGGCCGCGCGGATGGTCTCCGACGTCCGGCGGGCGGTCAAGGAACTCCACGGCCGCGGAGTCGTGTTCTGCGACCTCCGCCCGGACAACGTGCTCCTCGGAGACGGCGACCGGCTGGTGCTGATCGACTTCGAGGTCGCCACGCTCGTCGAGGACCAGGCTCGCTCCGCTCTGGCCCACCCGGGCTACGCGGCGCCAGCTCACCGGCAGGGTGCGGACGTGGACCTCTACGCGCTGGCCTGCATCACGCTCGGCATGTTCGCCCCGCAGACGACGATGCTGCTGAATCTCCATCCAGGCAAGGCGTTCCACGCCCCGCCGGGCGACGGAACCCCCGAGAACGGGAGGGAGACACCCGTGCGGCAACTCGAACTGAGCTATCCCGACGCCGAGCGTCTACCGCTCGTCGACTACCTGCACGGCCACGCCGTCCCCGATCCCTACCGCTGGCTGGAAGGCGCCGCCTCGCCGGAAACCCAGCAGTGGCAGGCGATCCAGGACCAGCTCTGGCTCAACCACGCGGTCGGGCTCCCCGGCCGTTACAAGCTCCGCAGCCGGCTCAAGGCACTCTCCAGCGTCGGCACCGTCTCCGCGCCACTCTGGCGAGGCGATCGCTGCTTCCTGGTCCGCCGCTCCGCCGAGCAGGAACACCCGGTCCTGTACTGCGATGACGCGGTGCTGCTGGATCCCGCGCACCTCGACCCGAGCGGACTCACCTCACTCGACAGCTGGCAGCCCTCCCCGGACGGCTCTCTGCTCGCGTTCCAGGTCTCCCGTGGCGGCGACGAGCAGTCCGTCCTGCGCGTGCTCGACGTGACCACTGGCCAGGTGGTGGACGACCCGCTCGACGGCTGCCGCTACTCCCCCGTCGCCTGGCTCCCGGACGGGAAGTCCTTCTACTACGTGCGATTCCGCCAGGTCCGGCGACACCACCTCGGCGCGGGCGAGGATGAACTCGTGCTCGCCGACGAAGCGTCGTACGGGCTGGATCTGAGTGCGGACGGCCGGTGGCTGACGATCTCGGCCGCCCGGGGTACGGCGAACGATCTCTGGCTCGCCGATCTGAGCAAGGACGAACCACCTGCCGTGGTGCAGCAGGGCGTCGACGCGATCACGGTGATGTCGGTCGGCTGCGATGGGCGCCTTTACGTCGTGACCACGCGCGACGCGCCGACCGGGCGGATCTGCGTGGGTGATCCCGAGAATCCGCTGGTGTGGCACGACTACGTGCCGGCCGATCCCGACGCGCCACTGAGCAGCCTGGCGATCCTCGACAAGGTCGTCCTGGTCGGTCGGACCCGCAACGCGAGCGGCGAGATCGCGATCCACGACCTGGTCACCGGACGCAAGCTCGGCGAGGTCCCGCTGCCCGGGATCGGCTCGGTCGGTTCGCTGATGACCCGGCCGGAAGGCGGCCACGAAGCCTGGTTCTCCTACACCGACAGCATCACTCCGTCGGCCGTCTACTGCTACGACGCCACCTCAGCCCGTACGACGCTGTGGTCCCACCCGCCCGGCGCGATCGCAGTACCGGAGGCTGAGTCGCGGGAGGTCGAGTTCACCTCGCCCGACGGCACCGAGCTCCAGATGACGGTGATCGGCAAGCCTGGTCATCACGGCCCGCGGCCCACGATCCTCTATGGCTATGGAGGTTTCGGCCAGTCGCTGACGCCGACGTACTCCGCCTTCACACTCGCGTGGGTCGAGGCGGGCGGCGTGTTCGTGACGGCGAACCTGCGTGGCGGCGGTGAGCGCGGCGCCGACTGGCACAAGGCCGGCACGCTCGACCAGAAGCAGAACGTTTTCGACGACTTCATCGCTGCGGCCGAAACCCTGATCGTGGAAGGCTGGACGACCTCCGAGCAACTCGCGTTGTGTGGCGAGTCGAATGGCGGTCTCCTCGTAGGTGCCGCGCTGACGCAACGCCCGGAGCTCTTCGCAGCGGCCGTGTGCTCGGCACCGCTGCTGGACATGGTCCGCTACGAGTTGTCCGGCCTTGGTGAGAGCTGGGTGCCGGAGTTCGGATCCGCCTCGGATCCCGCCCAGCTGGACAACCTGCTGGCCTACTCGCCCTACCACCGGGTGAAGCCTGGCGTGAGGTATCCGGCTGTACTGCTCACCGCGTTCGGCAGTGATGCGCGAGTGGATCCGCTGCATGCTCGCAAGATGTGTGCCGCGCTTCAGCATGCGACAGACGGTCAGCGACCTGTATTGCTGCGGCTGGAGCGAGACTCGGGCCACGCGGCCGGCTCAGCCAGCAAGGGCATCGGACTGGCAGCCGACATCCTGGCCTTCCTCGGCCACCACACCGGACTCCTTCGGTGACCACCACCTTCGGTTCGGTCGCGCGGCACGGCAGAGATCCAGCGGGCCGCCGAGGTATTCGCTGTCGAATCCGTTGCCCACGGCACCCTTCCGTTGCCGGCCGGACCGGGGCGGTTGACCTTCGACGGCGTCTGCGGGCCCGGCGCATCCTCGTCCTCGACGGCAACAAAGCTGCCATCGGCAACCACACGACATTGCTGAGGTCGTCGCGGCTCTACCGGGAACTGCTCGGCCACTGGCAGCCGGGAGGTGATCAGATCCAGCCCGCGTCCTGAGCTTTACGGATCGCCTCGATCCGGCTGCGCGCACCTGTCTTGGCCAAGATCCGGGACAGGTAGTTCCGTACTGTGCCGGCGCTCAGACTGAGCGTGCGGGCGATCTCCTGTGCGGTCGCGCCGGTCATGACCTGCCGCAGTACTTCGCACTCGCGATCCGTCAGCGGATTGTCACCGGCCTTGAGCGCGGCGACGGCGAGCCGGACATCGACCACGGGCAGACCCTTCGCGACGTCCCGGATCGCCTCGACCAACTGGTCGGTGGACGAGTCGGTCGCGATCAGCCCGATCCGCGGCACCTGCTTGACCAGCGCGAGACTGGTCGCGGCGATCGCCTCGTGGTCGATCAGCACCAGCACACCGCGGCCGGTCAGCTTCCGGCACAGATCCTCGATCCCGATCTTGCCGGGTAGTTGCGGATCGAGCAGCACCACGTGCGGCCGCCGGCTGACCGCCGGCAGCACGTCGTCCGAGCGGTCCAGCTCGGCCACCACGTCCAGATCGGCCTGCATGGACAACACCGCGGCCAGTGCGCCTCGCACCATCGTGCCGTGGTGGCCGAGGACTACTCGGATCACCGCTCGCTCGCCCCCATCACTCGATCGCCTCAACCCACGCCGCGGCCACCGAGAGCGTTCGATCCGTCACGGACGGATCAACGCGGCACTCGGAGCAGCCAGGCCCGTGACTCGAACAACGAGCGAGCAGCGCGGATGACACGCACGAATACCGGAATCCGGGCGGACTGGCGGCGGCGGGCGGAGTGGGATGATTGGACCGCCCGAAGCGGGGAAGAATGGTTGATTCCCCGCCTGACGAGGGTCCCGGAAACCGTTCTGTTGTTGAGGTTTCGCGCTCTCACAGACGCCGAAAAATCTTGTCCTGATTCGGCGAGGACCCTTGCGTTCGGCGCCCGTCTCGCGCACGATGGGCCGGTCACGTCGTTACCGTCACGTGATCATTCGGACGCCGTCCCGTGATATCGGCCGGATGTCGGTCCCCTGCACCCGGGAAGGGAGTGGTACCTCACCAGACTGCGGAGCCCGGTGCGGCCACTCGCTAGGGAGCGGCCGGCGATCCGAGCCTCACGCACCCAGGTGACGTCCACCTTCGTCTCGCCCCGGTCCGCACTTCCCGGCGCGAGGTTCTCGGGGTAAGTGCGCACGCGGCTGAATCATCCGGGCTGGAGAAATCCACCATGCCCAGCTCATGAGGAGCATCTGATGTCCAAAGCTCGACACGCCCGTCCCCGCCGAAGTACCCGGCGGGTCGTCCGGACCATCTCCATCGCCGGCCTCGGGGCCGGCATCACGGCCGCCGGCGCCGGTGCCGCGTTCGCCACCGACTACACGGTCAAGTCCGGTGACACCCTCTCCGAGATCGCCCAGGCCAACGGCGCCGACTGGCACGAGTTGGCGAGACTGAACAACCTGAAGGATCCGGACCTGATCCTGATCGGTCAGACCCTCCAGCTCGACGGTGTGAGGAAGTCCACCGTCCGGCACACGGAGCGGCGGGCCAAGACCACCAAGTCGACGAAGAGCCAGTCGTCCAAGAGCCAGTCGTCGAGGCCGAAGAGGACCAAGACCGTCAAGAAGGCTCGCGCGCCCCGCTCCGACACCCGTGCCAGCGGCGGCAGTGCGAACATGAGCTCGGGCTGGCGCAAGGTCGCCAACTGCGAGTCGGGCGGCAACTCCCGGGCGGTGAACCCGGCGGGCTACTACGGCCTGTTCCAGTTCGACATGAGGACCTGGCGCAGCGTCGGCGGCTCCGGCAACCCGGCGAGTGCCTCGGCCGGCGAACAGTTGATGCGGGCAAAGAAGCTGTACTCCCAGCGCGGCGCCTCCCCCTGGCCCGTCTGCGGACGCTTCCTGCGCTAACCCTCCACAGCAGTCGAATCCCCTCCGTACTGCGGGGCGGCGGCGACCACTGCCGCCTTGTGGCACGGACACCACCGTCGCCCCGCGCCACGGATCCCTCCGCCCTGTGGCACGGGGCGACCGGGTGCGCCAGGCCCGCAGTACAGACGATCAGCGGGTCAGGACCAGCATCTGGTCGGCGCCGACCTGGAACTCGTAGGGCACCTTGCGGAACTCGGCCGTGACCTCGGGCAACGCCTCGAGCAGGTCGGGCAGATACGCGACCGGTTCGCCCGCACCCTGATGGACGAGCGGGAAGATCCGCACCTCCGAACGGCTGACCCGGATGAGCTCCCGGAGCGCGGCGAGATGCCAGTCCCGGTCGTACTTGTCGGCCCAGGTGAAGAGCAGGTGCGAGCACAGCACCAGGTCGAAGCGCTCGTCCTCGAACGGCAAGTCCGGCAGACTCCCCGCGACATACCGCTCGGGAGCCACCGCCACGTCCTGCAGGAACTTGTCGGCCGCGTGAATCCGCAGTTCGTCCTTGCGCCCGGGGTCGCCGTACCAGGTCCACACGAAGCTCGCGGCGTGCTCGTCGACGATGCCGGCCGTGGCGGGGAGACTGCGCCGTACGGTGTCGACCAGTTCGGCGGGCGGCAGGTCGTAGGCGGGATCGACCGCCACCGCGTCGACGCCACGTTCGGCGGCCTCCGCGGTGAAACTCGCACCCCCGGCACAACAGTCGAGCACCGAGCCGGAGAGGTCGGACAGGTCGAACATCGCCTCGTACTCGGCATACGAGCGAGACGTCACCAGCACGGCACTCACTACCTCTCAACGGGGGTCTTCTGGCCTATCCGGCGATCGAGGAAGGTGGCCCCGGCCGCCAGCGCCAGGAACAGTAGCGCGACGAGCAGACAGTTCAGCAGGACCTGCCCGTAGCCGTGCAGGCTGACATCGGTGAACGGGTAGGGGTAGAACCCGGTCCCCTCGCCGCGGATCAACGTGAAGGCCAGCCAGAGCAGCGGGTACACGATCGACCAGGCGACGATCCGGCCGTCGGTCTGCCGCCGCGGCCCGAACAGCAGCCACCCCAGTACGCCGAGCAGCGGGGTGACAGTGTGGACCAGGACATTCGTGAAGGCGCCCCAGCCGGACAGCTCATCGGTCGCGGCCAGCACCAGGTGGTAGACGATGCCGGTCACCGCGATGCAGAGAACTCCGTTGAGCCGGAGCGTCCGGAACACCACCCCCCGCGGCCGGTCGGGATCCATCGCCAGCAGCAGACAGGTCGCCCCGAGCAGCAGGTTGGACTGGATGGTGAAGTAGGCGAACACATTGAGCACGCGCTCCGGGTTGTCCGGGTAGAAACCCTCGGTGCCGTTCGCGGTCACGAACAACTGGACCACGATGCCGAGCGCAACCACCAGCGCGGTGACACCGAACCAGACCCGCCCTGCCACGGACTTCGTCATGTCCGTCAATGTACGGGTTCCGGACGGGTCCGGGCCGGATCTTCGGCGTTGTCGCTCAGACGTTCTGCTTCTGCTCGACCATGCACGGCTCGTCCTCGTCGACGTCCTCTTCGAGGCTGCCGCCGTAGCTGAAGGAGACGAAGCCGTCGATCACCAGCACGATGGTCCAGGTCCAGGCCGGCCCCAGCAACGCGTCGTACCCCTGGCCGGACAGCAGGCCGAGAGCAACCATCACCCCGACACCGACGCCGTACGCGAGCACGTGCCGGTACCAGCCGTGGCGCTCCTGCAGGGCCTTCGCCCGGGTCCCCTTGCGCAGCTTGACCGGCCGCGGCCCGCCGGCGAACCGGTACGCCGCCCAGCCGTCCGCCCACTTGAGCGTCTGGTGGCCGAAGCCGACGCTGACCCCGATGAAGATCGCGGCCAGTGAGTGCTTGAACGACGGCTCACCGCCCAGGCGGATGTCGATCACGCTGGCGACCAGCATCACCACGTCGACCAGCGGGACGGCCATCAGCAACGCCATGCCCAGCCTGGGCAGCCGGAACCCGTACCGCGCGATCATCCCGGCGGCGAGCAGGACCCAGAAGCCGATCTCACAGGCGGCGATCACTGCGAGCAGCACGGCGTCCACCTTCCCCTCGTATTTAGTACGATCGTGTTTTCTCGATCGACCATAACACACGTGTGCTAAAAAGAGCAGATGCCCAAGATCGTCGATCACGAGGCCCGCCGCGAGGAGATCGCCCGGGCGCTGTGGCGGGTGGTCCGCCGCGACGGCATCCGCGCCGCCTCGGTCCGCACCGTCGCCGCCGAGGCGGGCTGGTCGGCCGGCGCCGTGCGGTACTACTTCCCGGACCAGGACGGGCTGATCAGCTTCGCGATGGACCTGGTCTCCCGCCGCGTCCGGGACCGGATCAGCGCGCTCCAGCACGAGGGCACCATCACCGAGATCGTGCTGCGGTACCTCGAGGAGGTGATCCCGCTGGACGAGGAGCGGCAGGCCGAGTTCGACATCTGGCTGTCGTTCATGGCGCAGGCCCAGGCCGAGTCGGGCGCCGGCGGGCTGCGCGAACACCTCGGGCCGGTCCAGGACGGTCTGCGCGACCTCTGCCGGTCCCTGGTCACCAGCCTGGCCGAGGCGGACGCAGTACGGGACGACCTCGACGAGGACCTCGAGGTGGAGCGTCTGCACGCCCTGATCGACGGCCTCGCGATGCACGCGTCGATCCAGCCGGACCACACCACACCGGCCCGCGTCCGCGCGATCCTCGGCGCGCACCTGGAATCGTTGCGCGCTTGACGAGCGGGCTCGCTATGTCCGACTAAAGACAAGAATGGACGAGGCCTCACTAAAAGCTTGTCCTGCGTGGCACGATCCCCTCATGGAGACCGAGGGGGTGATCGTCGTCAGCGGGATCACGGCGGCCGGGAAGTCCACCGTCTCCCAGTTGCTCGCCGAGCGTTTCCAGTACGGCGTCCACCTGCGCGGCGACGTGTTCCGCCGGATGATCGTCAGCGGCCAGGCCTCCTCGGCCATCGAGAACGGCGTCGAGGCGCAGAAGCAGCTCAAGCTCAGGTACCGGCTGGCCTGCCAAGCTGCCGACGGCTACGCCCAGGCCGGGTTCACCGTCGTACTGCAGGACGTGGTGATCGGCGAACTGCTGCGTGAGTTCCTCGACGGCATCCAGACCCGGCCGCGGTACCTCGTCGTACTGACCCCGCGACCGGACGTGATCTCGAACCGCCTCGGCTCGGGGTACGAGCACTCGGTCGACGAGCTCGACTACGAGCTGCACGCCTTCACCCCGCGCCGCGGGCTCTGGCTCGACAACTCCGACCTCTCCCCGCACGAAACCGTCGACGCCATCCTCGGCCGCCTCGACGAGGCCCGCTTCGAGTGACTAGTGGTCCCTGCTACCCAAGGGTAGTTTGACTGGATGGCGACCGTGCGGAGGACCTCGTGCAATCTGTGTGAAGCCATCTGCGGCGTGCTCGTGACGGTGGAGGACGGCCACGTCACGGACATCCGGGGCGACGAGTCGGACCCGTTGTCGCGGGGCCACATCTGCCCGAAGGCGGTCGCGTTGCGCGACCTCCAGGAGGACCCGGACCGCCTGACCACCCCGGTACGCCGTACCGCCGACGGGTGGGAGGAGCTCGGCTGGGACGAGGCGTACGAGTTGGTCGCCGCCCAGCTGACCGGGATCCAGAAGGAGCACGGGAAGAACTCCGTCGGGGTCTACCTGGGCAACCCCAACGTCCACAGCCTCGGGGCGCTGACGCACATGCCGACGGCCGTCCGGCAGCTCAGGACCCGCAACCGGTTCAGCGCCACCTCGGTCGACCAACTGCCGCACATGCTGGCGTCACACCTCCTCTACGGGCACCAGTTGATGGTCCCGGTCGCGGACATCGACCGTACGTCGTACCTGCTGATGCTCGGCGCGAACCCGCTCGCCTCCAACGGCAGCATGATGACCGCGCCGGGGTTCGGCCGGCGGCTCAAGGAGGTCCAGAAGCGCGGCGGCCGGGTGGTCGTGATCGACCCGCGCCGGAGCGAGACCGCGGCCGTGGCGGACGAGCACCACTTCGTCCGGCCCGGTACGGACGCGGCATTCCTGCTCGCGCTGATCCATCAGGTGATCGCCGACGGTCACGCCAGGCCCGCGCAGTACGTCGACGGGCTGGATGCGGTGACGGCGGCGACGCGCGAGTGGACGCCCGAGCGGGCGGCGCCGGTGACGGGGATCGACGCGGACACCATCCGCCGGATCGCGCGCGAGTTCGCCGGCGCCGACAAGGCCGCCTGCTACGGACGAGTCGGCGTCTCCACCCAGCAGTTCGGCGCGGTTTGCCAGTGGGCGGTGCAGGTGCTCAACATCATCACCGGCAACCTCGACCGGCCAGGCGGCACGATGATCCCGCGGCCGGCCGTGGACACCCTGCGCGGGATCGCCCGCGGCCACATCGGCGTCTGGAAGAGCCGGGTGCGCGGACTGCCCGAGTTCGGCGGCGAACTGCCCGCATCCGTGATGGCCGAGGAGATCCTGACGCCGGGCGACGGCCAGATCCGGGCGATGGTGACCATCGCGGGCAACCCGGTGCTCTCCACGCCGAACGGCCGCAAGCTCGACGAGGCCCTGGGCACGCTCGACTTCATGGTCTGCGTCGACCCGTACATCAACGAGACCACCCGGCACGCGGACGTGATCCTGCCCCCGACGCCACCGCTCGAACGGGATCACTACGACCTGGCATTCCACCAGCTCGCCGTACGGAACACGGCCCGCTGGAACGACGCCGTACTCCCTCGTCCGCCGGAGGCCCGGCACGACTGGGAGATCTTCCGCGGACTCGGCCTCGCTCTGTTACGCCGTACGCCGAGACGCCGGCGCAAGGTGATCGCGTCGGCGCGGCTGCGGTTGTCGCCGAAGCGGGTCGTCGACCTGGGACTGCGGATCGGGCCGTACCGGTTGTCCGTGGGCAGGTTGCGGAAGTCGCCGGGCGGGATCGACCTCGGGCCGTTGCAGCCTGCCCTGCCAGGCGCCCTTCGCAACAAGACGAAGCGGATCGACCTTGCCCAGCGGATGATTCTCGACGATCTGCCTCGGCTGTCGGCGTTCTTGCTTGCTGGGAGCAACGGGTTGGTGCTGATCGGGCGACGGCACCTACGCAGCAACAACTCGTGGATGCACAACTCGGCTCGGCTGGTGAAGGGCAAGCCGCGGCATCAGTTGTTGATGAATCCGGACGACCTTCTGTCGCATGATCTCAAGGACGGTCAGCTGGTGCATGTCAGCTCGGCGGCGGGATCCGTCGACGTGGAGGTCGCTGCCAGCGAGGACATGATGCCTGGAGTGGTGAGCCTGCCGCACGGGTTCGGTCATGGACGGCCCGGTGCGCGGCTGACGATCGCGAACCAGGTGGCCGGGGCGAGTGCGAACGACGTGACCGATGCCGACCTAACGGACACCCTCGCCGGTACGGCCGCCCTGAACGGCGTACCGGTGAAGGTGACTGCGGCCGCGGCTATCGGTTAGGCGGACCGCGGCTGTCGGTTAGGCGGGCCGGAGCTCTCCCGCACCACCAGGGCGGGCGTCGAGTAGAGGTGCGCGGCGGGTAGCGCGCCGTCGAGCAGGTCGAACAGCCGCTGGGTGACTTCGGCGCCGTAGGCAACGATGTTGTGGCTCATCGCGGTCAGGGTCGGGTGGGTCAGCCGGCACAGGGTCGAGTCGTCCCACGCGACCATCGTGACGTCGTCGGGCGACTTCAACCCCAGGCCGTTCACGACGGACAACCCGGCGACGGCCATCAGGTCATTGTCGTAGATGATCGCCGTCGGCCGGTCGTCGTTCGCCATCAACTCGCGGGTCGCTGCCGCGCCTTCCTCGCCGGAGAAGTCCGTGTGCAGCACCCGCGCATCCAGCCCAAGCCGATGGCTGGCCGCGGCGAAGGCCTGATCCCGGATCCACACATGCCCGTGCTCCGGCGGCCCGGCCACCCGAGCGATCTCCCGGTGCCCGAGCTCCGCGACGTGGCCGACAGCGGCCTCCATTGCGGTCGTCCCGTCGGTCCACACACACGTCATCCCGTCGGCCAGCGCCGGATCACCGACCAGTACCGCCGGCAAGTCGAGCCTCCGCAGCAGCGGGATCCGCGGATCGGCGACTCGCAGATCGACCACGAGCACCCCGTCCACCCGGCGCTCCGCGGCCCACTTCCGGTACGTCGCCATCTCCTCGTCGAGACTGGGCACGACCTGGAGCGCGAGCGCGTATGACTTCTCGCTCAGAACGGACTCCACGCCCCCGACGAAGCCCATGTAGAAAGACTCCTCGCTGAGGGTCTTCGCGGTCCGCGCCAGCACCAGCCCGAAGGTCTCGCTCCGCGCGGCCGAGAGTTGCCGGGCAGCCCGGTTCGGCACCCACTCCAACTCCTCGGCGACCTTGAGCACCCGCGCCCGGGTCGCCTCGGACACCCCCGGCTGGTTGTTCAGCGCATACGACACCGCGCCTTTGGAGACGCCGGCCCGTCTGGCGATCTCCTTGATGGTGATGCGGGCCACAACGGCCTCCTTCAACAGGCAACCCGGACCGTGACGGCGACCCGGCCCTCCCCCATTCTGCGACCTCCCGCCTACACCCTGTCCACAGGTAACCGCTCTCCCCTACTCAGAGCAACCCGTTTTGATCAAACAAACCCCGCGCCCACCGCCCCCGCGACAACCCGGACTGGCCCGAGGTAGGCATCTTCGGCCACCTCAACATGCGCCGTACCAACTGGCTGGGCGTCTCCCGCTGCCGTCTACTCAAGGTCGATGGCCTGGACCTCCACGTAGAAGACCTCGACGCCGTCGACGGCACTCCCGTCCTCGACATCAAGCTCTGGTTCGCAGAGTTCGGCCCCCGCGGCTCGGTCACCCAACCGTCCTGGCCGACCGAGACGCTCACCGACTACTTCGCCCCAGCCTCCAGCGACTAGCTGCCAGGGATCGGGGGGTGGATGCCGTACTTCTCGGCGATGAAGCGCCAGAAGAGTGGGAGGGTTTCGGCGACCGACCGGTCGATGGTGTCATTGCGGCCCATCACGTTCCTGGATCTGCCACCTTGTGCATCACATGAGTGCCGCTGGCCGGGTGCCGTACTCCGGTGGTGCACAAAGTGCTTGGCGTGCCCCGCCGGCCAGTGCGTCTTAGCCGGTGAGTGCTCGCTCAGTCGTGGATCCCGGTTGCTGGCAGGCGGTTGCCGGTTCCCCAAATCCACGACTCGACAGCGTGCGGCGGCTGGGGTCGCCGCCACCGAGGCCGAGGAGATCCGGAGGCCAGGCGCGTCAGCCCTGTCGGATGAGGACGGGGGGTGGCCCTCGACCGGAGGGCGAGGCGGGTAAGCGCTTGCCTTCGGGGGTGGAGACGGCTCAGTGGGTGGTTTTGGGGTGGCCTGGGGGTGGGGTGGTGGGATACGCTGCGGCGAGTTACTTAACCGGTTCGGCTAGGTCGGCCGGAGTGCCTCCCGGGCAGCGGGGTGCTTCGGGGACGAGGAGAGAAAACATGGTCGCAGTGGACAATCTGTCCCTTCAGCTCTACACGGTCCGGTACAAGCTGGAGGAGGACTTCGACGCCACGATGGCCCGCATCGCGGAGATCGGCTACCGCAAGGTGGAGCCGTTCGGTGTGGTCGGGCTGGCGGACAAGCTGGCCGAGGCGCTGCCCAAGTACGGCCTGACGGCTCCCACCACGCACGCTGGTCTGCTGCGTGAGGAGTCCGGCCCGATCTTCGAGGTGGCGAAGAAGCTCGGCATCACCACCGTGATCGACCCGCACGTCGACCCGGCGCGCTGGCAGTCCGCCGACGACATCAAGGCGACGGCGGAAGCGCTGAACAAGGCGGCGGTGGAGGCGGCCGACCACGGCATCACGGTCGGGTACCACAACCACCAGTTCGAGCTGGAGTCCGTGATCGACGGGGTGCACGGCCTGGAGATCCTGGCCGACAACCTGTCCGACGACGTCATCCTCGAGGTCGACACGTACTGGGCCGCGGTCGGCGGCGCCGACGTACCGGCTCTGCTCGGCCGGCTCGGTGACCGGGTCAAGGCGCTGCACGTCAAGGACGGCGACGGCACCCTGAACAACAAGGCGCAGGTCGCGGTGGGCGCCGGCTCCATCAACGTGAACGAGATCCTCGAGGCGTCTCCGGGCACGCTGCGGGTCGTCGAGCTCGACGACTTCGAGGGCGAGATCTTCGACGCGGTGGCGGGCAGCTTCGCCTACCTGACCGGAGAGGATGTTGCATGAGCGCTGTCGGCGTAGGCGTGATCGGCGCCGGAACCATTTCCGACGCCTACCTGAAGAGCATGCAGAGCTTCCCCGACCTGAAGGTGGTCGCGATCGGGGACCTGCGGCCGGAGGCGGCCAAGGCCAAGGCCGAGGAGTACGGCATCGAGGCCCACGGTGGTCCCGAGGCGGTGCTCAGCCACCCGGACGTGGAGATCGTGGTCAACCTGACCATCCCGCTCGCCCACGTCGAGGTCGCCCTCGCGGCCGTCGCCGCGGGCAAGCACGTGTGGAGTGAGAAGCCCTTCTCGCTCGACCAGGAGAGCGGACTCAAGCTGCTCGCGACCGCTCAGGACGCGGGACTCCGGCTGGGCTGCGCTCCGGACACGTTCCTCGGCCCGGGCCTGCAGACCTCCCGGCGGATCATCGAGAAGGGTGACATCGGGGAGCCGCTGACCGCGCTCACCCTGATGCAGTCCCCCGGCCCGGAGTCGTGGCACCCGAACCCGGCCTTTCTGTTCCAGGAGGGCGCGGGCCCGCTGTTCGACATCGGCCCGTACTACCTGACGGCCCTGGTGCAGAGCTTCGGTCCGGTCGCGGCCGTCGCCGGGCTCGGCTCCAAGTCGCGGGAGAAGCGCACGATCGGATCCGGCCCGCTGCAGGGCACGGACTTCGACGTGACGGTTCCGACCCACGTCTCCGCGATCGCCCGGTTCGAGTCGGGGCAGTCCTCGCAGAGCATCTTCAGCTTCGACTCGCCGTTGCCGCGGGCCGGGCTGGTGGAGATCACCGGCGCGGACGCGACCCTGGCTCTGCCGGACCCGAACCGCTTCGACGGCGAGATCAAGATCCGCCGTCGCGGCAGCGAGGACTGGGAGACCGTCGCCAGCACCGAGGCGTCCGCCGAGCGCGGTACCGGAGTACTGGACATGGCGCGGGCGATCCGGGAGGACCGGCCGCACCGGGCCACCGGGGCGCTGGCCTTCCACGTCGTCGACGTGATGGCCTCCATCACCGAGTCGATCGAGACGGGCGCCTTCGTGGACGTCACCAGCACTGTCCAGATCCCCGCCGTCCTGCCGGACGACTGGGACGTGCACGCCTCGACCATCTGATGATCGAAGAACTCCTGGATCCCCGGCGGACCGTCGTGTTCGCCGGGGACTCCGTGACCGACTGCGGCCGCCGGGAGGATCCGCGGGGCCTGGGCGATGGCTATGTCCGGGACCTGTTCGATTCCCTCGGCCCGCAGCGGCCGCGGATCGTGAACGTCGGCATCAGCGGCAATCGCGCCGCCGATCTCGAGGCACGCTGGCAGACCGATGCCCTCGCGCACCAGCCGGACGTGGTGTCCGTGCTGATCGGCATCAACGACACCTGGCGCCGGTATGACAAGAACGACCCGACCTCGACCGAGTCGTTCGAGCGGTCCTACCGGGCCCTGCTCGAACCGGTACAGGCGAAACTGATCCTGGTCGAGCCGTTCCTGCTCGCGGTCAAGGACGACCAGGACGCCTGGCGGGAAGACCTGGACCCGAAGATCGAGGTCGTCCGCCGGCTGGCTTCGGAGTACGGCGCTGTGCTGGTGCCGGCCGATGTCGAGTTCAACCGGCAGGCAGCAGTTGTCGGGGCGACCACGCTCGCCGATGACGGCGTCCATCCGACGGCCGCCGGACACCGGCTGCTCGCCGATCTCTGGCAGCGCACCATTTCCTGATCACGCCGACAGCAGGCCGGCAGACCTCGTCGCGGCAATCAAGTAAACCGGTCAAGCACCCCTCCCCCGAAAGAGATCCGTCTGTGAAATCCACTCTCAGGACTGTCCCGCTGACCACCGCAGGCGGTGCCGCTTGGACCGTGCGGGCGGTCGATGGCCCGGTGCCGGAGGGGCAGGGCGACCTGCCGACGACGCCGGTCGCCGCCACCGTCCCCGGCGAGGTGCACACCGACCTGCTGACGGCGGGCGTGATTCCGGATCCGTTCGACGGGGACAACGAGGGCAAGCTCGCCTGGATCGGCCTGACCAGCTGGACCTACCGCACGGTCTTCGACTGGGCCGACGACCAGCAGGCCGTCCAGGATCTCGTTGCCGAGGGCCTCGACACGGCCGCCACGGTGACGCTGAACGGCACGGAGCTCGGCCGCACCTGCAACCAGCACCGCTCGTACCGGTTCGACGTCACCGGACTCCTCATTGCTGAGGGCAATGAGCTGGTGATCGAGTTCGCCTCCCCGGTGGCGACCGCGAACCGGCTGTCCGAGGAGTCCGGCCTCTGGCCGCACACGAACCTCCATCCCTACAACGCGATCCGCAAGATGGCGAGCAACTTCGGCTGGGACTGGGGACCGGACGTGGCCACCGTCGGGATCTGGCGGCCGATCCGGATCGAGTCGTGGACCGGCGTACGGATCGACTCGGTGCGGCCGCTCGCCGGCCTCGAGGAGGACCGCGGTGTGCTGGACACCAAGGTCGCTCTCGCCTGGTCGGAAGGCTTCTCCACCGACGCCACCATCACCGTCGAGGTCGGCGGCACCACGAACCAGGTGACCGTCCCGGCCGGCTCCACCGAGGCCACGGTCACCTCGACTGTCGACGCGGTCGACCGCTGGTACCCACGCGGGTACGGCGACCAGCCGTTGTACGACGTGACCGTGTCCCTCGCGGCGAACTCGCAGTCCGCCGGGTGGCAGGGCCGGGTCGGGTTCCGCACGATCACCATGAACGTAGCCCCCGACGAGAACGGCGGCCCGTTCGTCCTGTCGGTCAATGGCAAGCCTGTCTACGTGCGCGGCGCGAACTGGATCCCTGACGACGCCTTCGTCACCAGGCTGAGCCGCGAGACCTACGAACACGGCATCCGCGACGCCATCGACGCGAACATGAACCTCCTTCGCGTCTGGGGCGGCGGCATCTACGAGAGCGACGACTTCTACGACGTCTGCGACGAGCTCGGCGTACTCGTCTGGCAGGACTTCCTCTTCGCCTGCGCCGCGTACTCCGAGGAGGAGCCCCTGCGAGGCGAGGTGGAGGCCGAGGCGCGGCAGGCCGTCACCCGGCTGAGCCGGCACGCCAGCCTCGCGCTCTGGAACGGCAACAACGAGAACATCTGGGGGTACGTCGAGTGGGGCTGGCGCGCTCCGCTGGCCGGACGCACCTGGGGCGAGGGGTACTACTTCGACCTGCTCCCGGCCATCGTGGCCGAGCTCGACCCCCGGACGCCGTACAGCGCGGGCAGCCCGTTCTCGTACGACCGGTACATCCACCCGAACGACGAGCGCAACGGCACCATGCACATCTGGGACGTCTGGAACCAGGTGGACTACTCGACGTACCGCAAGTACAAGCCGCGGTTCGTCTCCGAGTTCGGCTTCCAGGGGCCGCCCGCCTGGTCGACGTTGACGTCGGTGGTGCACGACCAGCCGCTCGACCCGTACGGCGAGCAGATGCTCGTGCACCAGAAGGCGTTCGAGGGCAACCTCAAGCTGGAGCGGGGACTCGGCGAGCACCTGCCGAAGTGGAGGGACATCGACGACTGGCACTGGACCACCCAGCTGAACCAGGCCCGGGCGGTTGCCTACGGCATCGAACACTTCCGCAGCCTGTTCCCGCTGAACACCGGCGCGATCGTCTGGCAGCTGAACGACAACTGGCCGGTCGTCTCCTGGGCCGCCGTCGACGGGCACGGCATCCGCAAGCCGCTGTGGTTCGCCCTGCGGCGCGTGTACGCCGATCGCCTGCTGACGGTGCAGCCTCGCGAGGACGGCCCGGTGGTTGCCGCTCACAACGACACGGATGTTGCCTGGAGCACCGAGGTGACGGTGTCCCGGCGCAGTACCGCGAAGGGCGGTGAGGTGCTGGCCAGCGAGACTTTCGCCCTCGAGGTCCCGGCTCGCTCGGCAGTGCTCAACTCGCTGCCGGCGTCGGTTGCCACGGCCGGTGAGCTGGCGACCGAGTACGTGGAGGTCCGGGCCGCCGACGGCGCGTCGGCGTACTGGTACTTCGTGGAGGACACCGCGCTGAAGCTGGACGGGGACGCCTACACCGCGGAGGTGGCCGGCACCGAGAACGGCTACGACGTCACGGTGACGGCGACCGCGCTCACCAAGGACCTGGCGCTGTTCCCGGACCGGCTGGAGGCCTCGGCCCGGGTCGACAGCGGCCTGATCACCCTGAACGCGGGCCAGTCGCACACCTTCCACGTGACCCGCGCGTCCACCCCGGCCGGCGCGCTCGGCGTACCGGTGCTGCGATCGGCGAACGACCTGCTGACCTGATGACAGGCCCCCCAGGACGGGCCGGCCGCCGACAACTGGGGCATCCAACGCCTCAACCTCGTCGTGGAGTAGTCAGTCGCGACCAGGCATCGCGACGGCGAGAGAGTTGCGGCGGCAAGCGTCGGCCAGCCGGTCGTCATAGGTGACGACGAGGTCGGCGTCGATCAACACGGCCGTCGCAAGGTGAATTGCGTCGAGGCTCCGCAACACCAGCGGCTCTATCCGGCGGGCAACGCTGATGACCTCGGCTGTCATCGACCGTTCGTCGATTCCGGACATCGCTCCGTCGATCAGATCGGCGGTATCGGTCGACGACTTGGCGCGCGCCAGCACCACGCGGGACACCTCGACCCAGGCGAGCGAAGACGACGCCAGGAGGTCGGCTTGCTGGTAATGCGCATCGAGGAAGTCGACCAGCTCGTCGGACTCCTCCTCCACGATCACCCGCTTGATCAGTGCGCTGCTATCCACGTACACGCGCATCAGAAACGGTCGTCCCGATCGAGCAGGTCGAGACTGGTGGTGCCCTTCGGGAGCCGGAGCCGGGGCACCACCCTGCGATAGGCCACCCGCGCCGGACGCACAACTTGCGCGGCCCTCGCCTGGTCGCGATCGCTTGCAGGCTGCTCGCCGTCTACCAGGTGCAGGTGGCGATCGACAGCTTCCCGGAGGATTTCCTGCTGCGACCTGCCGGTCCGCTCAGCCTCGGCCTGGAGCGCCGACGCTGCTTCGGGGGTGAGTCTCAGGTTCGTGGCCATGATCTGATGGTACCGCAGTCGGTACCATCAGTGGCACCAACCTCTCCTAGATACGGAGTGCTTCGAGGTGGGAAGCGAGGAGGACGAGCAGCCGCTTGTGGGTGAACAGTCTCGGGTCGAAGAGGGCCTGTACTACGAGGCCGTGGGTGAAGGCGGCTAGGGCTGCTACCAGGTCATCCGGGTCACCTGGTGGCAGGTCGCCGTCGTTCTGGGCCTCGACGACGAAGGGCTTCAGGCGGGACCGCCAGCGTTTGTAGCGGGCCTTCTCCAGCGCGTGCAGCTCGGGATCGGCCAGGGCGGCGTCCCAGGAGCTCACCCAGACGCGGTTGATCTCGGTTCCTTCTGGAGTCAACGGCAGTACTGCGGCCAGCGCCTGCCGCAGCGCTTCCAAGCCGTGAACACCCTCGAGAGATGGCACGAGGGCACGGGTATGGGCCTCCGCGACCTCCAGTGCGTGCACGATCAGCGCCTGCTTGGACGGGAAGTAGTGCGTCACCAGGCCTGTGGTCGCGCCTAGCTCGGCCGCGACCGCGCGCAAGGTCAGCCCGCCGAAGCCTTGAGCGGCGAGCACCCGCCCGACCGCGGCCGACACGTCCCGCCGCCTGGCGTCGTGGTCCGTCTTCGCCGGCATCGCTTATCTCCTCCTCCGGGGATCTCAGTAGAAGCTCAACAAGTACAGGGTTATAGTACGTACCGAACGTTTGTTATGTACTCGGGGGAGGCCGCCTTGTTCGCGTCGAAGATCACCGAGAATGCCGAGCTCCGCCCGCTCGAGCCGTGGCAGGCGGCCGAGTTCCTGGCGCACGTGGACAAGGCCCGCGCCAACATCGAGCCGTACATCCCCTGGGGCGAGGTGGTCGTCGACGAGGAGAAGGCGCGGAACTTCCTCGAGCGGTACGCGAAGCGCCAGGCGGCCGACGAGGGCCGGATCTACGGCATCTGGCTGGAAGGGGTACTCGTCGGCGGACTGCTGTTCCGCACCTTCGAGGCCGCCTGGGGCAGCTGCGAGATCGGCGTCTGGCTGTCGGCCGAGGCGGAGGGCCACGGCCTCATCACCCGCGCCGCGCAACAGCTGGTCGACTGGGCGATCGAAACCCGCGGGATGACCCGGGTCGAGTGGCGGTGCGTACCGGCGAACACCCGCAGCGTCGCGGTCGCCCAGCGGCTCGGGATGACCCTGGAGGGCACCCTCCGCCAGGCGTTCCCGTACCGCGGCGAACTGCACGACGTACAGGTCTGGTCCATCCTCAGCGACGAGTGGCCCCACCGCCCCTGGGCCTGACGCCTGGGCCTGAGGCCTGGGTCTGACCCCTGGGTCCCGCTGACCCGAACCGGTCGCGTGCGACCCTGGGGGCGATGACCACGACCGCTGACTCGCGCTCCCGGGGCCGGAGCCTGCGCCGGAACACCCTAGGCATCGGGTCGTCCACGGCCATCGGGATCGCTTCCACCGCTCCGGCGTACTCACTGGCCGTGTCGGTCGGGTTGCTCGTCGGGTACGTCGGCGCCGCCGCTCCGCTGCTGCTCGCGGTCAGCGCGATCCCGGTGGTTCTGGTGGCCCTGTGCTTCCGCGAGCTGAACCGGGCCGAGCCGGACTGCGGTACGACGTTCCCGTGGACCGAGAAGGCGTTCGGGCTCGGCATCGGCCGGATGGTCGGGTGGACCACGGTGATGGCGTGCGTGCTCGTGATGAGCAACCTCGCCCAGGTGGCCGCCGTCTACACCTACGACCTGCTCGGTCTCAACAGCGCGGCGGACTCCCGGCTCGCGCAGGCCGCCCTGGGCACGGTGTTCATCCTCGGCATGGCCCTGCTCGCCTACCGCGGCATCAGGATCGCCGCCTGGACCCAGCTGATCCTGCTGAGCGTGGAGGTCTTGGCGCTGCTGTGGTTCGTGATCAACGCCTTCCGGGAGGCCGGCACCCTCCGCATCCCGGCGTTCTCGGAGACCGGCGAGGGCGCCTGGGCCGCCGGGGTTCTGGTCGCCGTATTCCTGTACTGGGGCTGGGACTCCTCCTTCAGCGTCAACGAGGAGTCGCGCGACCCCCGCCGTACTCCGGCCATCGCAGCGCTGATCGCGAACGCCTTCCTGATCGTGATGTACGTCGTGGTCGCGTGGGCCGCGATCGCGTACGCCGGGGTGGACCCGCTGACGGAGATCGCCGACGACGACTTCTTCGCGAGCCTGAGCACGGATCTCCTCGGCACGGCCGGCGGCAAGGTCCTGATCGGCGCGGTGCTGGTGTCCGCCCTGGCCTCGACCCAGACGACGATCCTGCCGACGGCCCGGACGATGTTGTCGATGGCCCGGCGGGACGCGTTCCCCGGGCAGTTCGCCCGGATCTCCGCCCGCTACCAGACACCCAGCGTGTCCACCTGGGTGTTCGCGGCAGCCAGCGTGCTCATCTACGTGACACTCGTGCTCACGTCGGACGCGGTACTGGCCGACTCTGTCGCGGCGGTATCCGTGCTGGTGTCGCTGTACTACGTGGCCACGGCGCTCGCCGTACCGGTGTACTTCAGCGGGGCGATCCGGGGGCGGGTATTGCAGCGTGCGGTGATCCCGCTCATCGCGGCCGGCTCCTTCGTCGTCGTGCTCGTGCTGGCCGTCGCGGACGTCGGCACCGGTCCCCTGGTTGTCGTGGGTGTCACGATGGTCGTGGGCGCCGTCATCATGTTCTCGATGAAGCCGCCCGCCGAAGGGGAAGGGCGATGACCCAACAGAGGTCGCAGGCAGGCAAGTCGCAGGCAGGCAAGCGGAGGATGCGGAGCGCGGGCATCACGCTCGGGCTGACCGCTCTGGTCGCCGCGTCCCTGACCGGGTGCTCCAACGACGAGGACCAGCCGGACTACGCGGCGATCTGCGTCGACCCGCAGACGCAGGAGCGCACCGACGACGGCAACTGCAAGGACGACCGGGAGTACCACGGCTCCGGCGCGGGCTTCTTCTGGTTCTACATGGCCACACGCGGCAACGCCTTCGTGCCACCGATCGGCGGCCGCTACAACACCGCCGATGGCTCCTACACCACCGCCGGCCTGCGCGGCGCCGCGGGCGGTACTGCGACCGTCAAGCGCGGCGGGCTCGACACCAAGGGCGGCAACATCGGCACCATCACCCGCGGCGGCTTCGGCAAGGCGGGCAAGGGGGGCTCCGGCGGCTGATGTGGCGTCACTCGATCAAGCCCCGCCCGGACTGGAAGGACAAGGTCGTCGAGCAGGGCCTGGTCTTCCCGATGACCGACATGCCCGACGGCAGCGAGCGGCCGTACTGGAACGAGAGCGCCTGGTACGAGGTGACGCTGGAGGAGGTCCTGCACCTCGAACGCGTCACCGAGGAGCTGTACGAGATGTGCAAGCACGCCGCCTCGGTGATGGCCTCGGGCGACAGGTTCAGCGACGCCCAGCTCGGCCTCGCCTCCGGCACCTTGCCGCTGGTCCGGGAGTCGCTGAAGCGGGATGACCTGTCGGTGTACGCGCGGTTCGACCTGGCCTGGAACGGGATCGAGCCGAAGATGCTCGAGATCAACGGTGACACCCCGACCGGTCTGCTGGAGTCCGCGGTGATCCAGTGGAACTGGCTGGAGGACGTGTTCCCCGACGCCGACCAGTGGAACTCGGTGCACGACCGGCTGGTCAAGTGGTGGGCCGAGAAGCTCGCGGCAGGCCGCTTCCCGGGGAACGAGGCTCACTTCTTCAACTCAGGAGCCGAGACCAGCGGCGAAGAGGCGATGACGGTGGCCTACCTGCGCGATACCGCGGCGATGGCGGGACTGGCGACGTACGGGCATGAGATCGAGGACCTCGGCTGGGAGTCGGAGCAGCGCGCGTTCGTGGACTGGGGCGGGCGGCGGATCCGGACCGCGTTCAAGCTCTACCCGTGGGAAGACATGCTCGACGACGAGTTCGGCCGGTACGTGCTGGCCGGGGTCGAGCGGGAGCCGGTGCAGTGGATCGAGCCGATCTGGAAGACGATGCTGTCCACCAAGGCGATCCTGCCGGTGCTGTGGGAGCTCTACCCGGACCACCCGAACCTGCTGCCGGCGTACTTCGACTCGCCGGGTGACCTGCTCGAGTGGGTGGCCAAGCCGCTGCACGGACGCGAGGGCAGCAACATCCAGATCCACACCATCGCCTCGACCGACGACCACGTGCACGAGGGCCCGTACGACACCTCGACGATGGTCTACCAGGAGTGGCACCCGCTCCCGTCGTACGAGGGCAACCGCGCGGTGATCGGCAGCTGGGTGGTCGACGGCGTGGCCGCCGGGATGATGGTGCGCGAGTCCGACGGGCCGATCACCGACTACTACGCCCGGTTCGTCCCGCACGCGATCGGCACGGAGGCCCGGCCGGACGAGGAGACCATCCAGGCCTGGCTCGCGGAGTAACCGGCCGCCTGATCAGTCCTGCGCGACGGCGATGTACTTGATCTCCAGGTACTCGTCGATGCCGACCGAGCCGCCCTCGCGACCGAGGCCGGAGTGCTTGACGCCGCCGAACGGCGCCGCGGGATTGGAGACGATGCCCTGGTTCAGGCCGACCATGCCGCTCTCCAGCCGCTCGCTGACCCGGAGCGCGCGGTTGACGTCCTTGGTGAACAGGTAGGAGACCAGGCCGAACTCGGTGTCGTTCGCCATCGCGACCGCCTCGTCCTCGGTGTCGAAGGCGGTCAGCGGCGCGACCGGGCCGAAGATCTCCTCCTTCTGCAGCCGCGCGGTCTTCGGCACGTCGGCCAGCACCGTCGGCGGGTAGAAGTATCCGTTGCCGTCAGCAACTGTTCCGCCGGTCAGCACCCGGGCGCCGCGGTCGACCGCGTCCTCGACCAGTTCCTTCACCTTGTCGCGCTGCTTGGCGTCGATCAGCGGACCGAGGTCGACCCCGTCCTCGGTACCGCGGCCGACCGTCAGCGCGGACATCCGCTCGGTCAGCCTGGTCGCGAACTCGTCCATCACCGACGAGTGCACGTAGATCCGGTTGGCCGCCGTACAGGCCTCACCGCCATTGCGCATCTTCGCCAGCATCGCGCCGGCCACCGCCTGGTCCAGGTCCGCGTCCTCGAAGACGAGGAACGGCGCGTTCCCGCCGAGCTCCATGCTGGTCCGCAGCACCTGCTCGGCGGACTGCTCGATCAGCTTCTGCCCGACCGGGGTCGAGCCGGTGAAGGAGAGCTTGCGGGACCGGCCGTCGCGGATCAGCGGCTCCATCACGCCGCCGGAGTCGCTGGTGGTGATCACGTTCAGCACGCCGGGCGGCAGTCCAGCCTCGGTCATCAGCTCGGCCAGCTTCAGCATCGACAGCGGCGTCTGGGCGGCCGGCTTGATCACCATCGTGCAGCCCGCGGCGACGGCCGGGCCGATCTTGCGGGCGCCCATCGCGGCAGGGAAGTTCCACGGCGTGATCAGCAGGCACGGCCCGACCGGCTGCCGCATCACCAGGAAGCGGCCTTTGCCGTTCGGCGCGATCTGGTAGCCGCCGTCGATCCGCACCGCTTCCTCGGCGAACCAGCGGAAGAACTCCGACGCGTAGGCGATCTCGGCCTTCGACTCAGCGACCGGTTTGCCCATCTCCAGCGTCATCAGCAGCGCCAGGTCGTCGGCGCGCTCGGTCATCAACTCGTACGTGCGCCGCAGGATCTCGCCCCGCTCGCGTGGCGGCGTCGCGGCCCAGTCCGCCTGCGCCTCGACCGCCGCATCCAGCGCGGCCAGTCCGTCCGCGGGACTGGCGTCCGCTACCTCGCACAAGGTCGTCCCGGTCGACGGATCCTCGACCGCGAGAGTCTTACCACCCTCGGCCGCTCGCCACTTGCCTGCGATGAAGAGCTCGGCCGGACACGCCTCAACGACTTCCTGCTCCCGCGACATCGGTCTGCCTTTCAGTAGTGGAGGCCACCTCGCAGCACTTCCCACCTTAGGCCGGTGATGGAGTGCGCTTCGGCAGCCTTGAGTCACTAGCTGTGTCAGGCGGTGGCGACGAAGTGCGGGGCGTGGCGCGGGATGGTCCGGATGGCGCGGGTCAGGCCGGCGGCGACCGTCCGCAGGATGGCCGAGCGAACCAGGCTGTCGAAGGCCAGCGGGACCAGCATGATCTCGTCCGCGCCGGTGGTGGCGGCCACGGTCGCCAGGCCCGAGGCGACCCCGGACCGGGAGCCGACGACGTACCCCGGGTCGTCCAGCAGCCGCTCGGCCCGCGACCGCTCGCGATTGGTGATAGGCGGCTCCAGCAGGTGCATCAGCTCCGCGGGAGTCGCTCGGTTCGAGGCCGTCTTCAGCCGCCCCTTCACCCGCACGTACTCCGCCAGCCGGCTGACCGCGTCCTCGTCGGTGTCCGCGGCGACCACCCCCACCGTCACCCCGACGTACGGCTTGCCAGTGGGTGCGGTCGGTTCGAAGCTGTCCCGGTACGCCGCGGCGGCCGCCAGCGTGGCTGCCGATGCCGAGTGGTGCGAGAGGAACACCGGCAGCCCCCGTACTGCGGCAACCTGCGCTCCGGCCGGGCTGTCCGCCAAGACGAACACTGGCGGCGGCAACCCCGCGAGCGCGAGCCGCACATCCCCTACCGGCGCGCGACCGGGCAGTCCGTCCCGCAGGAAGCGGCAGAGCTCGTCCAGCCGCTGGGGGAAGCTGTCCCACGCTTTGTCGGTCCACCCGAGGGCGGCGGCCGTGCTGGGCGGAGCACTCGGCGCCTTGGCGACACCCAGGTCAATCCGGCTCGGGTAGGCGGCAGCGAGGGCCGCGAACTGTTCGGCGACCACCAGTGGCTGGTGGTTCGTCAGCAGGACGGCACCTGAGCCCAGCCTGATCCGGTCGGTCCGGGCGGCCAGGATCGCGGCGAGCACGGCCGGACTGGCGCTGCCGGTGCCGCGGACGCCATGATGCTCCGCGAGCCAGAACCGCCGGTAGCCCAGGTCGTCCGCCGTCTGCGCGACCTCGACGGTCTCCCGCAGGGCAGCGGCCGCCGACTGACCGGCCAACTGCGGCACCACGTCGAGCACCGAGTGGGCGGAGACCGGCAGGCCTGGAGCGGCTGGGCTGTACACGAGCCCACCGTCGCAGTCCCCGCTGTTCAGCGCATGGGGGTTCGTCCCCCATGTTCCGGTCCACGCTCCCCCACGGTTGTACGCCGGGGCGGCGGCGGGAATTTGGGTGCTCACAGCCCTTGCCGCCCGTTCCGGCGCTCCGGCATCGTTCACGGCGTTCCCCCAGTCATCGACGCGCTGATCACGAGGAGGCCGGCCACGAGTGACCTGAACCGCAGGGGCCCGACAACGGTCACCTGCCACACCTGAATTCCTGCGCCGGCCTACCTTCCACCAGAGGTCGTCCGGCCAGGCGCTGCTGGACCGTGGGGTGGCCAACCCCCAGTCGCCATCCCGCGGTACAGCAGACAGCCCGCGGTACAGCAGAACTGCTCGCGCCCGCCGGCTTCCCCGCAGAATCCCGCGCAGAATATGGGGGCCGCATACCCATGGCAGCACCCATACGCCGATGGCAGCCTGAGCGCGTGCTCAACTCCACCGCCACCGGGACAGCCCGGACCAGCCAGGCCAAGGCCTGGTGGTCAGCCGGGGTCGGCCCCCATGAGCTGGGCCGGACGATGCCCGCGTGGGCGGAGTACGTCGAACGCAGTACCACCACCTTCTCCACCCCGCCGCCGGTCGCCGACGACTGGCAGCAGGCCCTGGTCCGGTGTCTCGAACCACTGCTGGCCTCGGCCCGGCAGGACCTCGCCGCGGCGGGGCAGACCGGCGTCCTGACCGAGCAGTTCCTGCAGCGCCTCGGCCTCCGGCTGGTCAAGCTGGCCTCCCGGACGCTGGTGCTGGAACTGGCCCGGGCACGGGACCGCGGCGAACTGGCCGGGGACACCCCGGCCGAGCGATTCCTCGACTTCACCCACCGGCTCGTCGGAGGGAGCGAGCTGGCGGAGTTCCTGGCGGCATACCCGGTGCTGGCCCGGGTCCTGGGCGAGGCGTGTCGGCAGGCGGTCGAGGGCCACCTCGAGTTGCTGGCGCGTCTCGCCGAGGACCGCGAGCAACTGACCACCGAGTTGCTGGCGGGTGCGGACCCCGGGCCCCTGGTCAGCGTGGAGCCCGGGGGCGATCCCCACCGCGGTGGCCGGCTGACGGCGACCCTCACGTTCGCCGACGGCCGGCAAGTGATCTACAAGCCCAGGCCGCTGGATCTGCACGGCCACTTCAACGAACTCGTCGACTGGCTGAACGACAGAACCGGCCTGGGCATCCGCACTGTCCGGCTCCTCCGCCGCCCCGGTTACGGCTGGCTCGGGTACGTCCCGCACACTCCGTGCGCAGACCTCTCCGCAGTACGCCGCTTCTACCACCGGCAGGGCGCTCTGCTCGCCTTGCTGTACGTGCTGGACGGCACCGACATGCACTACGAGAACCTGATCGCCGATGGCGACCAACCGGTGCTCGTGGACGTCGAGACCTTGTTCCACCCCAGCCCGGCCACGGTCGGAGTACTGAGCCACGACCCAGCCCACGCGGCCCTGCGGAGCTCGGTGTATCGCACAGCGCTGCTCCCGCTGCTGCTGACCGGAGAGCACGGTGTCACGGACATGTCCGGCCTGGGCGGGGATGCGGGCGAGGTAGCGCCGAGGAGCACGGTCGACTGGGCGGACCCCGGTCTGGACTCGATGCACCTGGTCCGGCGGCCTGGCCGGACCCGCGGCGGCCGGAACCGGCCGCGGCTCGACGACGTCCCGATGGACCCGCGCGACCACGAGATCGCTTTGCTGACAGGGTTCCGGGCCGCATATGAAGCGATCGCCCGGCATTCGGGAGAGTTGCTCGGACCGGACGGCATGCTCGCCCGTTGCGCCGCCGACGAGATCCGCTATGTGCCCCGGCCGACGGCCACCTATGTGGCGCTGCTGGACGAGTCGACGCACCCGGACGCACTACGCGACGCGGACGGCCGGAGCCGGTTGCTCGACCTGCTCTGGGATGCCGACCCTCGCCAGCGACGCCTGGTCCCGTTCGAACTGGCCGACCTGTGGGCCGGCGACGTACCGCTGTTCATGGCGCGGCCGGACAGCCGTGACCTCTGGACCGCGGACGGCACCCGGGTGCCGAAAGTCCTTGCTGCGCAGGGCCTTGCCGAGGTCGAGGCCAAGATCGCGGCGATGAGCGAGATCGACCAGCACCGGCAGGAGTGGATCATCTCCGCCTGTCTGGCCACCCGCCCGGAACCCGTCGTCCACGCCTGTACGGCGGACAGGGCCGGCCTGGGCGCGGCAGAGGCAGACCCCGAGCGGCTGCTGGCCGCCGCCACCGACATCGCCGACGAGATCGTCGCGCACGTGCTCGGCGACAGCGGCGGTCCGGCGAACTGGCTGAGCCTCGAACTCATCGACGACCACCACTGGGCCGTCATGCCGATGGGAGCAGGGCTCTCCAACGGCTACACCGGTACCGCGCTCTTCCTGGCCCAGGTGGCTGCTCTGACCGGCGCCGACAAGTACAGCGAGCTCGCCCGGGACGCGATCCGCCCGATCCCCCTACTGCTCGAGGCCCTCGCCACGGACCTGGAGTCCGCGCAACTGGTGGGATCCGGGCTGCACGGACTGGGCGGGATCAGCTACGGGCTCAGTCGACTCGCGGAACTGCTCGGCGACTCCGACATCTCCCAGTGGCTCGCCACAGCACTGGAACTGTCCGAGCGGATCGCCCCGGACCCGACGATGTTCCCGGGCTTCGCCGACGGCGCTGCCGGTGGACTGGCCGCGATGCAGGCGATCCACGACCAGCCCGCCGCCTCCCGGCTCGCCACCCGCTATGCCGACGAACTGCTCACCGCCATCGACCTCGGCGTACGCCGGGAACTGCCCGCACCGGCCGGCGGGTTCGCCCGCGGGTACCAGGGAATCGCCTGGGCGCTGGGGCAGTACGACGTACCGGAGGCGAAGTACCGGGACGGCGCGCGGGTGGCGGCCGACCTTGATCGGCGCAACCGTCCGGCCAACGCAGGTTGGTGTTCGGGCGACGCCGGTACCGCACTGGCGCGCCTCGCCGCCGGTGTCCCCGCGGACCTCGAGGCGTACCTGAGGACCGCCACAGAACGTCCGGTGCTCGCCGACATGAGTCTGTGTCACGGCGAGGTCGGCGCGGTGGAGCCACTGATGTGGCTCGCCGAACGCGATCACCCCGCCATCGAGGCAGTCCGGCGTCGCCGGGCCGGGCTGGTGCTCGCCGCAGTACAGCAGTACGGGCCGCGCTGCGGCAGTCCACGCGGTGTCCCCTCGGCCGGCCTGCTGACCGGCCTGGCGGGCATCGGCTACGGACTGCTGCGCCTCGCCTTCGGCGGACAGGTTCCGTCCGTGCTGCTGCTCGAACCGACAACCGGTCCCCGGCGCCCACCACAGCGCTGAGAGCCGGTCCCGACCCACCACCGACAGGGGAACACCATGACCGCCCAGCACACCTCCAGCGACGACCAGTTCGACCCGCAGGCCGTCGAGACCGACCCGCTCGGCCCGATCGACGTGCCGACCCGCTCGCGCCTCGGCCGCCGGGCGATGGCCCTGGCCGGCGTGGTCGGTGTCGCGAGCGTCGGCGTCGCCGCGCTCACTGAGACCTTCAGCACTTGGCCGACGATCGCCGAATGACCCCGTGAGCCAGCTGCCGGCGGACGGTCGCGGACGTCCGCCGGCGGCTGAACATACGTTTGCTGCACCGTTCGACCGTGCCATCCGGTTGCCCAGGCCAACCTGCCGATTCGACTGCGACCGGACCGACACGTCGTTAAAGTAAGCAAGCATGCAGACCCATGCGCCCAAGGTGGTCGGCAGAGACGGGGAGATCGACCATCTCCGCGGTCTGCTGGCCTCGGCACGTGACGGTCGCGGGGGTGCGGTTTTCCTGGTCGGTGAGCCCGGCATCGGCAAGAGCCGGCTGGCCGCGGTGAGCACCACCAAGGCGCTCGACGAGGGCATGGCCACCCTGCGTGGCCGGGTCGGAGCCGTTGGCAACATGGTGGCCTTCCGCCCTTTCACCGAAGCGCTGCTGTCCTTGATCCGGCGCGGCGAGATGCCGCCGTCCGAAGGGCTCGGCCCGTACCGGCAGGTGCTCGGCCGGCTGGTCCCGGACTGGGACGACGGCACCTCCCACGAGACCGCGACGTCCGCGGTTGTGCTGGGCGAGGGCATCCTGCGCCTGCTCGCCCTGGTCGGCCGCGACCGGGGCTGTCTGCTGGTGCTCGAGGATCTGCACGGCTCCGATCCCGAGACGCTGGCCGTGGTCGAGTACCTGCTGGACAACCTCAGCGAGCAGCCGATCGCGCTGGTCGCCACGCTGCGCTCCGAGAGGTGCGCCGGCCTGGAGCTCGCCCGGCTTTCCGCCCAGCGAGGCACCGCGGCGATGATCGACCTGCAACCGCTCGACCGTGACGAGGTCGGCGAGCTCGTCGCGGGCTGCCTGGAAGTGCCGCTGAGCGGCGTACCGGACCACCTCACCGACCAGCTCTGGCGGGACAGTGCCGGGATCCCTTTCATCGTCGAGGAACTGCTGCAGGAGTTCGGCAGGTCGGGCCAGTTGCTGTCCGGACCGGACGGCAGCATCCAGGTCGTCGACGGACTCCAGACCAGCGTCCCGGCTGCCGTGGTGCGCAGCATCGGCAGCCGGACCAGCCAGCTCGGACCGAAGTCGCGGGACCTGCTGATCCTGGCCGCGGTGATCGGGCATCGATTCCCGCTCAGCGTGGTCCGGAAGGCAACCGGTACCGACGAGCGGCTGCTGCTCGCGACCTTGCGGGCCGGTCTGGCGGCCCAACTGGTCGGGCCGGACGAGCCGGTGCCCGACTGGTACGCGTTCCGCCATCCGTTGACCGCGGACGCGCTGCTGGCCGGGCTGACGCCGACCGAGCGGTCCATCCTGGCCCGGCGGTGTGCCGACGCCATCGAGGAGCTCCACCCGGGCCTGCCGGGCGAGTGGTGCCCGATGGTCGCGGAGCTCGCCGAGACCGGTGGCGACCTGGCCCGGGCCGGCCGCCTGTTCGCCCTGGCCGGCCGCCGATCCTTCGACGACGGCTCGATGGGCTCGGCGGTGAACCTGCTGGAACGCGCGAACACGCTGCTCGCCGCGGATCCCGACACCACCTACCGCGCGGAGGTTCTCGGTTCGCTGCTGATCGCGCTGAGCGAGACCGGCATGTTCGAGAACAGCGCCAAACACGCGACCGCCATCGAGGAGATGGCCGACCGCAACCTGGACGGCCGGAAGGTCGCGGCGCTGCACATCCAGCTCGCCAACGTCGAGCACATGGCCGGCCGATGGTCTGCGGCGATGACCCAGGTGGCGACCGCACGCTCCTTGCTCGGCCCGGACGCCGGTGACGCGGATCTCGCCCCGCTGGACGCGATCGCGGCCCACCTCGAGCTGGCCCGGCCGAGCCCTGGCCGGCTCCGGTCCGCGACACTGCTCGCCACCCGCGCCGCCGAGGCCGCGGAACGCGCCGAGCTGCCGGCCGTGGCCTGCGACGCCCTGCAGTTACTGGGGATCCTCTCTCGCGAGCACGACCTGGCGAAGTCCGTCGCGTACTTCCATCGCGCCCGGCAGGTCGCCGAGGAACACAACATGACGTTCCAGCGGGTCTGCTCGCACCTGTTCCAGGCCGGCACGATCTGCCTGACCAACGGCAGCGTGGTCGAGCTGGAACGAGCCCGCCAGCAGGCCCTGCGGATCGGCGCAATCCCGCTGGCGTACGAGGTGGACGGGATCCTCGGGCAACAGGCGATCCTGCGCTCGGAGTACGACAAGGCCGCGGTGATCCTCGAGGAGTGCCTGGAGGTGACCCGGCGGCTCAAGCTCGGCCGGGGCGCGGCGTACGTGCTGGTGACGAAGGCGATCATGCAGGCGCACCAGGGACGGCGCGCCGCGATGGAGGAGACGCTCGCGGAGGTCGCCGTCTGGGGTGAGCGCGGCTCGTACGAGCTGCCCTACTCCTACGGGCTGGCCCGGACCTTCTGCGCGCTGCTGGAGGAGAACCACGAGCTGGCCGAGTCCGAGATGGCCCAGGCTCTCGCGTACGACGCCCAGAACCCGACCACCTTCCACACCTCAGGCAAGAACGGGCTCGGCCTGTTGCTCGGCGTCCTCGCCGGGCGGAACGGGTGGCCGCACTTCGAGGCGGTGACGGCGACGGCGGCGAGCGGGATGCGGTGGAACAAGCAGTTCGTTCAACTCGCACACGCCGTACTGCTCGGGCGCGACGGCCGGATCGACGAGGCGAACGCGATTCTCTCCGTGGCGCAGGAGACCTCCTCGCTCTACCCGATGGCCCGGCACCTCGGGCTGCGACTGGTGGCTCAGCCCGCGGCGGCCGACGGGTGGGGCGAGCCGGTGAGCTGGCTGCGGCAGGCCGAGGACTACTTCCACAACGCGGAGATCCCAGCGGTGGCGAGCGCCTGCCGCAGCATGTTGCGGCAGCTCGGGGCGACGGTCTCGCAGCGGCGGAGCGGGATCGACCAGGTGCCGGCGAACCTGCGCCAGCTGGGTATCACCACCAGGGAGTTCGAGGTCGTGCAGTTGCTGGTTGACCGGATCGGGAACAAGTCGATCGCGTCGCGGCTGCACATCTCGCCCCGGACGGTGGAGAAGCACGTCGCCAGCCTGATGACCAAGACCCAGCAGCCGGACCGGGAGGCCCTCAGCAGTTTCGCGCGGACGGTGTTGCAGGACTGATCCCTGCCCCAGTGCGTGTGCTGGGCAGCAGGACGGCTGGCGAGTGATAGTTGTCGACTCGCGGACTTCGGGGCGACCGCCCGCCCCGGCTTTCTGGGTGTGCTCGGCGCGCGCAAGCGACAGCTAATTTATGAACGCTCGCTTTATATATAGGATGGGTGAGTGGCAGGCAAGGGGTCGGACATGGGCAAGGGAACGGTCGGCGGCGGCGGTACGACGATGCTGCGGCGGATCAACGTCGCTGCGGTGCTGGACGCGGTTCGCCGCTCGGCACCTGCACCGCTGCGGGTCGCGGAGCTGGTGGAACGCACCGGCCTGGCCAGACCGACCGTGGCGCAGGCAGTCGACGAGCTGCTGGACGCCGGTTGGCTGCAGCAGCACGGCCCTGACTCGGCCGACCGCTCGCTCGGCCGCCCGGCCATCCGGGTCTCCCTGCGCGGCCGCGCGGCGCCGGTGCTCGGCCTGGACGTCGGCCCGCACCGCGTCACCGTCGGCGTCTCCGACCTGGCTGGCCGCAAGCTCTCGCTGGTACGCCGGTCCGGGCCCGGGTGGACCGCCCAGGAGCTTCTGGGGGTCATCAGCGAGGTGATCACCGAGGCACTGGCCGAGGCGGAGGTGCCGGCCGAGGACATCGCCGCAGCGGTCGCCGCGAGCCCCGGCATCGTGGACGAGCACACCGGCCGGGTCCAGCTGGTCCCGAGCGTGCCGGGCTGGTCCGCGATCGACCTGACCAAACACGTCCGCAGCCTGCTCGACTGCCCGGTCATGCTCGACAACGACGCCAACCTGGCCGCCCTGGCCATCGCCGCGGCCCGTGGCGGCACGGGGACTCTGCTGGCGGTTCAGTGGGGCGAGCGGCTCGGTGCGGGCATCGTGATCGACGGCCGGCTGCACCGCGGTACTGGCGCCGCTGGTGAGATCGGCTTCATCGCCACCGCCCCGGACGACGTGATCAACCCCGAGGACAGCCGCGGCCCGCTGGAACGCGCTGTCGGCTCGGAGGCGATCGCTGCCCTCGGGCGTCAGGCCGTGCTCGACAACCCGGACTCCCGGCTGGCGGAGCTCGGCCGGGACCAGCTGGACACGGCTGACGTGTTCGCCGCCGCGGCCGAGCGTGATCCCGTCGCTCAGGCGGTCGTGCAGCAGGTGGCCCGCGACTTCGCCCGGGCGCTGGCGCCCGCGGTACTGGTGCTGGACCCGACCGCTGTCGTGATCGGTGGCGGTGTGGCGCGTGCTGGTGCTGTGCTGCTCGACGCGATCTCCGACCAGCTGCGGTTGTTGACGCTGAACCACCCCAAGCTCGAGCTCTCCGCCCTCGCCGAGGACGCCGTGGTCACCGGTGCCATGCGGATGGCGCTGGACGAGGTCTGGCAGCGCAAGCTCCCGACCCCGGCGCTGACGACGCCCGCCTAGTCCGGCCGGTCCGCCTGGTCCGGGCTAGTCCACCTGGTCCGGCTGGTGCACGGTGCGGTGGGCCGGGTACCAGGTGTCGCCGGCGGGCTTGCCCTCGATGTTCCAGCTCCAGCTCGTGGTCGGGACGATCCGGCTGTAGAGGCCCGGGCCGACCATCCCGACACGCTCGATCGGTAGCTCCGCCCGGCCGTAGACCCGGAGGCAGCGGGCGATGAACGGCTCCAGCGAAACCAGGTCGTCGATCACCAGCGCGACCTTGTCGCGGCCGGCCCTCAGATTGCGGAACTTCCGCGTCTGCGCGACGCTCGGGCCCACCCCGCCGACCCAGAAGACGCCGTCGTCGAGCTCGAACGCCACCGGGACCAGGTCAGGCTGCCCGTCCTCCCCCAACGTCGCCAGCCGCGCGAGCGGCTGCGACCGCATGTAGGCGATCTCCTCATCGGTGAAACCCATCAGTCCTCCTCAATAGGCATGATCACCCCCTACACGAGCAGGCGCAGCCTGGATCGACACCTCGGCGAGGTCAGGCCTGGACGAGGAGGTCGGCGATCGCGTCGGGCCGATCCAGGTGGACCAGGTGAGCCGAGTCGGGCAGGACTTCCACCGTCGCGTTCAGCTTGGCCGCAAGGGCACGCTGCCCGGCCAGCCAGCGGCTGGCGGTGAACCGGGAACTGCCTCCAGTAGCGACCAGAAGGACCGTCGGCGGCAGGTCGTCCGGCGGGTGCTCCAGCAGCGCGGCCACCTCCGCCGCCAGCGCCCAACTGCTCGCCAGCTCGTCCCAGAAGAGCAACCACGACCCCGGCGCGCCGTACCGGGCCCTGGCTGTTGCCTTGGACAACAGATCCCGGTTGGTCGCGCTGCCGACCCGGACCAGCAACCGCCGCGCCGCCGGTCCGAGCAACCCCGGTACGCCGATCCGGCCAAGGAATCCCAGCAGTGCGCGGATCCCGCGGTCGGCGGGAGTGCCGGGGTAGAGCCAGCGCAAGCCGGTCTCCGAGGTGAGGCTGGTGTCGACCAGGATCAGCCGGTCCACCTCGAACGGCCGGGTGAGCATCCACCGCAGCGCCGCGAGTCCGCCGATGGAGTGCCCGACAAGACCGACGGGCGACTCCACCCCGGCGGCCGAGCTGAGCACGTCGGGGGCGGAGGTGACCGGAGTACGCCAGGGGTCGATCAGGCGGAGCTCGCACGAGGGCAGCAGCGAGACGACCCGGCCGAACTCCTCAGGCGTCTCGGCCAGCCCCGGCAGCACCACCCAGCGCGTACTCATCGGAGCAAAGCCTGCCTCACCGCGGGCGACGCTGTCGCCGAGATTTCGCACACCTCACCCGGTCCGCGCGGAGGCTGGACGGTTGCCATGCGGGCCAGAGTCGCAGAGGCCGCCAAGTGGGCAGGTGGGATGATCGCACCGTGTCATCGCAACAGGACGTACCGAACTGGCAGCACCGGGCGGCCGTCTGGGTCGGCCGCGTCGTCGTGGCCGCCTCGGTCTGGTCCTTCCTCGCGATCCCGCTGCACCTGTTCGCACCGGCCTACGTGCGCAAGGTCGATCTGATCTTCGAGTTCTTCGGCATCCCGGCCGGTCACACCTTCTTCTCCGCGGTCTACCTGGCCGTCATCGGCAGTGCGTTGCTGCGCGGGAAGCGAGCGGCGCTGCTCTGGGTGCTGTTGGTCTTCGAGGTGCTCTGGCTCGTCACCCAGATCGCCGCGGTCGCGTTCACCAGCGTCCGGCTGGCCAATCCGGACGACGCCGAACTGCTGGAGGAGTTCGGCGGCCCGGCCAGGATCCAGGACCTGGAGCTCGGCATCGCCCAGCTGGTCGTGGTCTCCGCACTGATCGTGCTGCTGTGGACGATCCGCGGCGCCTTCCCGGCCCGGGTCGCGCCCGGTAGCCGGCGGCAGGCGATCGCCGCTCTGGTCGCCGGGCTGATGATCTCGATCGCGGTCAGCATCACGCTGACCCAGATCTTCCCGAACACCCTGAGCGGCCAGAAGGAGAAGATCGGCTGGGCGGTGATGGCCGCGCTCGGCCAGAGCCGGACCAGGATCGGCGCCGGCCACGAGGGACACGGTTGGGTCGGCCTGGCCGTCGGCGCGATCTCGGCAGCCTCCCTGGTGATCGCCTTCGCCATCTTCCTCCGCTCTGTCCGCCGGGTCCGCTACCTGAGCCAGCCCGAGGAACTGCACCTCCGCCGCCTGCTGCTCCAGTACGGCGAACGCGACTCGCTCGGGTACTTCGCCACCCGGCGCGACAAGGCCGTGGTCTTCTCCCCGGACAACGAGGCCGCGATCGCGTACCGGGTGGTCAACGGGGTCAGCCTGGCCAGTGGCGACCCGCTCGGCGATCCGGCGGCCTGGCCCGGCGCCATCAACCGCTGGCTCGCCGAGGCCCGGACGTACGGCTGGTCCCCCGCGGTGCTGTCCGCCAGCGAGGAGGCGGCCCACGCGTACGTCGACGCGGGGCTGCGCGCGCTCGCGATGGGCGACGAGGCGATCATCGACGTCGCGGACTTCACTCTCGAGGGCCGGACCATGCGGCCCGTACGGCAGGCGGTCACCCGGGCGCAGCGGTCCGGGTACCACGCCGAGGTGGTCCGGCACGGCGACCTGTCCCCCGCGACGCTCGCCAAGTACGTCGAGCTCGCGGAGCACTGGCGGGGAGCTCAGACCGAGCGCGGCTTCTCGATGGCCCTCGGCCGGCTTGGCGATGCCTCCGACGCCCGGTGCGTGATGGTGATCGCCCGCGACGCCGACGGCGCAGTACGCGGTCTGCTGTCGTTCGTGCCCTGGGGTGTGCGCGGGGTGTCGCTGGACCTGATGCGGCGCGATCCCGAGTCCGTGAACGGCCTGATGGAGTTCATGGTCAACGCGCTGGTGGACTCCTGCGGCGATCTCGGCGTACACCACATCTCGCTGAACTTCGCCATGTTCCGGGAGATCTTCAGTGATGCCGAGCGGGTCGGAGCCGGGCCGGTACTGCGGATCACCAACGCCCTGCTCACCGCCGCGTCCCGGTTCTGGCAGCTGGAGAGTCTCTACCAGTCGAACGAGAAGTATCTGCCGCGCTGGTCGCCCCGGCTGATCTGCTACTCGCGCGGCGCTTCCCTTGCCCAGGTGTTGCTCGCGGCCGGCACGGCTGAGGGGTTCCTGCCCGCACCCCGGCCGTGGACGCGTGTCGACACGCTGGAGACCGCCGAGCGGCACGCGATCATGGCGGCCGACGGCGGCCAGTTCGCCCTCGCGGTCCGGAAGCAGGAGGAGGAGCTGTTGCGGCCCGCGCTGCCGGATCGCCGGCTCACCGAGCAGGAGCGGATCCGGCGCGGCAAGCTCGCCGGATTGGTTGCCGCTGGCATCGAACCCTACCCGGTCTCGGTGCCGAGAACGGAAACCCTCGAACGGATCCGGGAAGTGCACCAGAACCTGCCCGCCGACCACCGCACCGGCCACCAGGTGTCCGTCACCGGCCGCGTCACCCGGATGCGGAACCACGGCGGCCTGGCCTTCGCCGAGTTGCAGGACGGTCTCGCGAGCCTCCAGGTGATGCTCACCGCTGACACCTGTGGCGTCACCTCGCTGGAGCATTGGCGCAGGCTGGTCGACATCGGTGACCATGTCAGTGTCACGGGCGAGGTGGTTACCAGCCGCCGGGGCGAGTTGTCGCTCGCGGCGACCGGCTGGCTGATGGCGGCGAAGTGCCTGCATCCCTTGCCGGACAAACGAAATGGCTTCACCGATCCCGAGGCCCGGGTCCGCCAGCGCCACCTCGACCTGGTGATGAACCCGGACTCCCTGCAGATGATGCAGTACCGCAGTACCGCGGTACGGGCGTTGCGCAATGGTTTCGAGAGCCGTGGGTTCATCGAGGTGGAGACGCCGATGCTGCAGGCCGTGCACGGCGGGGCGAACGCGCGGCCGTTCGTCACCCACATCAATGCCTACGACACAGACCTGTTCCTGCGGATCGCGCCCGAGCTGTTCCTGAAGCGGCTCAGCGTCGGCGGACTCGGGAAGGTGTTCGAGCTCAACCGGAACTTCCGCAACGAGGGTGCCGACGCGACCCACAACCCCGAGTTCACCTCGGTCGAGGCGTACCAGCCGTACGCCGACTACGTCACGATGCTCGAGCTGACCCGGGAACTGCTGATCGAGGCGGCCACCGCGGTGTTCGGGAAACCCGTCGTGCAGCGGCCGGACGGCGAGGTCGACATCTCCGGCGACTGGCCGGTCGTCACCGTGCACGACGCGGTCAGCAGGGCGACCGGAGTACAGGTGGACTCAGGAACCTCGGTCGAGCGGTTGCGGGAGATCTGCGCGGAGCACGGCGTACACGCCGGATTCGACCTGTCCGCAGGGGAACTGGTCCTGGAGCTGTACGACGAACTGGTCGAGCCGACGACCACCCTGCCGACGTTCTACACCGACTTCCCGGTCGAGACGTCGCCACTCACCCGGACCCACCGCAACAACCCGCGACTGGCCGAGCGGTGGGACCTGGTCGCCTTCGGCGCAGAGATCGGTACGGCGTACTCCGAGCTGGTGGATCCGGTGGAGCAGCGGCGGCGGTTGACCGAGCAGTCGCTGAAGGCGGCCGCCGGTGACCCCGAGGCGATGTCGCTGGACGAGGACTTCCTTAGCGCGCTCGAGTACGCGATGCCCCCGACCGGTGGGCTCGGCATCGGCGTCGACCGGGTGATGATGATGCTCACCGGCCAGAACATCCGCGCCACCCTCGCTTTCCCCTTCGTCCGGCCCGCTCCGCGCCTCTGACCGGGCGGACGTCCGAGGGGTCAGCGCCGCCTGAAGCCCCTTCCCTACCGAGGTCTTCGTTCACGTCAGTCAGTTCTGACCGGGACCTGCAGACTGCCGTAGCGGTCCATGCGCTGCCATCGCAGCCGTGACCCCGCCAACGCGGTGAAGACCGATTGGATGACCACCAGGTACATCAGCTGGCGGTAGACGAACTGCTGCAGCGGGAGGCTCCACAGCGGCTTGATCGACTCCCGGTCGAGCCGGAAAGCGTACAAGCTGGTCAGCGCCTGCAGCGAGACGAAGACCAGCCAAAGAACCATGACGCGGACCGGATCCAGGAAGATCAGCCCGTACACGGCGAAGACGTCCACGACCGGAGCGAGTAACGGCAGCAGCACCTGGAAGGCAAGCAGAAACCCGAGGCTGCGGCGGCCGAACCGCCCGGCCGCGCCGTCCTTGATGACGGCGCCGCGGTGCTTCCACATCGCCTGCAGGGTGCCGTAGCACCAGCGGTACCGCTGGCGCCACAGGAGCCCGAGTGAAGTGGGGGCCTCGGTCCAGGCCTTCGCCCGCTCCTCGTAGACGATCCTCCAGCCGTCGCGGCACAACGCCATCGTCAGGTCGGTGTCCTCGGCCAGCGTGTCCTCGCTGACGCCGCCGGCCCGCAGCAGGGCGCTCCGCCGGAAGGCGCCGATCGCACCCGGCACCGTCGGCATGCACCGGCCGAGGTCGAACAACCGGCGGTCCAGGTTGAAGCCGACGACGTACTCGATGTGCTGCCAGCGACCCAGTACGCCGTGACGGTTCCCGACCTTGGCGTTGCCCGAGACCGCCCCGATTCCGGGGTCGCCGAACGGCTGGACGAGCGTCCGGACCGCGTCCGGCTCGAAGACCGTGTCTCCGTCGACCATCACTACCAGCTCGTGCGAGGCAGCCTGGATGCCGGTGTTCAGAGCCACGGGTTTCCCGGCGTTGACCTGGCGGATCACCCGGACCCCCGGTATCCCCAGCGACTCCACGAGGTCCGCGGTGCCGTCGCTCGAGCCGTCGTCGACGACGATCACCTCGACCGGGTGGTCGGAGGCGACCAGGGACCTGACGGCCGCTTCGATCCCCGCGCTCTCGTTGTAGGCGGGCACCACGACGGTGACCGGTTCGGTGACCCGGACCGGCCACGCGGCGGACCGCGTCCGGGAATGCCTGCGGGCAGCGACCACCGTGGCGGCGGCCCGGACCAGGCTCAACCCGCCGGCCAGGTAGAGCAACCAGGTGAGGATCAACAGCACGGTGTCGCTCAGCTTGATCGCCCCGATCATGCCGAGACCTCGCCACTTCTCACCGAAGGTCGCCGGGCGCACCGGCTCGGGCACCCCGACCGTCTTGCTGACCGTGTCGAAGCGGTAGCCCCGCGCCTTGAGCTCGGGGATCAGCACGGCCAGGGCGGCGACGGTCTGACTACGATCGCCGCCGGCGTCGTGCACCAGCAGGATCTGCCCGGCGGTACCCCTGGGGCGCGAGCTGGCCAGGATCCGGTCGACGCCCTGGCGTTTCCAGTCCTCGCTGTCCTGGGTGGTCAGCACGGTGAGGTAGCCGAGCTCCCGCGCATACCTGATCCCGGACCAGTCCTGGTCGGCGACGGCCTCGGCCTTCGACGAGTACGGCGGCCGCAGCAGTGGCGTACTGACACCGGCGGCGCCGGCCAGGATCAGCTGGCTCTGACGAAGCTCGAAGTATCGCCGCCAGTCGGGCAACGCCGCGAGGTCCGCGTGGGTGAAGGTATGCAGCCCGAGCTGGTGTCCCTCCGCGGCGATCCGGCGGGTCAGTTCCTGGTGGGCGACGACCTGGACGCCGACGACGAAGAAGGTCGCCTTGGCGCCGTGGGTCTTCAGCAGGTCGAGCACCCGCGGCGTCCAGATCGGGTCCGGGCCGTCGTCGAAGGTCAACGCGATCGTCATCGGTCTCGGCGCCGCCGTCCGGATCTGCGCTCCACGGGCGTCGATCACCGGACCGCCGCGGGAAATCTCCCTGGGCACCTGCCCGAACGACGTCCGCTCCGGCGGTTCCGCGTCCGGCAGAGTGCCGAACAGGTGCTGGGTGTAGCCATGCAGCAGCAAGGCGGCGACCAGGCAGACGAGACAGACGGTGAGAACCAGCCAATGGGTCCGCAGCGGGATGTCCCTGGCACTGCGCGCTTCGCGGCCCCGGATCATGACCGTCCGGCTGTCACTTTCCCAGCCCCTGCGGGTCTCCCGTACCTTCCACGACCCCCGCCACCGGTGGCGTGACGTCGGGGACGGCGGACACTGGCGGCGGCGTGACGTCGGGTTCGGCGGGCACGGACGGCGCCGGCACGTCCGGGGTGGCAGGCGGGTCTACGGGCGGATCCACGGTCGGCGGGGTCGGCGCAGCCGGCTCATTCACCGTGGACGGCTGGGTCGCCGTCGACGGTTTCGTCTCGGTGGACGGCTTCGCCGCGGTCGGCGGCTTGGGCGCGGTCGACGGCTTTGCCGCCGCCGACGGTTGCGTCCCGGTCGGCCGGGAAGTCGAGGGCTTCGCGGCGGGCGCCTGACCATCGGCAGTCGGCGCAGCGCTACCGGCCGCCTGCTCCGATCCGGGGACGCCTGCCTTGCCGACCGGCGGCGGCTTCGAGCCGCCCGGCCAGTTGGCGACCACATCTGTCGCCGGCAGCGGAAGCCTCGGCACCGTGTCGGTCCTGCCGCCGAGCCCGTCGACCGGAGGGTGCGGAGGCTGCGGCTGCGCGACCGGGCTGACAGCCTTGGCGCCGGCTGCCTCTGGCAGCGGCAGCAGCGGAGTGTGGATCGTCGGCCCGCCCAGCACGCTACTGATCATCAGCGCCAGATAGGCCGACACCGGCGCGGCGATCACGACGCCGATCCTGCGGAGCCTGCGGCCGCGGCGACCGGTGGGATCGACGAAAACAGGTTGTTTGAAAAGCGGATTCATGAATACTCCCCCATGACGGACCCCAATCGGAGACTTGCCCTTTCGATGGCTTCGACAGGGCATGGAAAGTTCTTGACCTCGCGATCGGCAGGTGGGCACCCCAGCACCAGGACCGCCAGACAGTGATGCAGCGCTACCGCAAGTTCCCCAGGGTTTCCAGCGCTGTGGTCATTTCCTCGCCGTCCGCTTCCACGCCACCGTGGTGTGTCAATTCCTCTCGGTACCCCGCACAGAATGCGCGAAACGCCCCGCCGGGTCCTCGATCAGGGCCAGGGATCGCAGGCCGCCCACATTGCTGCGCGACCACACCGGGCAGGCGCAGTTCGCCGCAGTAGTCAGAGGTGCAGCTTGGCGAGCAGCGCCACCAGGGCATCGGTGAGCGTCGGAGGTTCGGGTCGCCTGCTTCGTCCGGGTTTCCTGGCGTACCCGGTGGGTTCCTCGGGGTGAGTTGTCGAACTGCCCGGGGCCTGGGGTTCGGCGCGGCGGCTGGTCAAGCGGACAGCCCGTCTCACAACGCCGTTACGGGCCGCCGAGCAGTCCGCCGACGCCTTCGAGCAGGTCGACCACTGGATCGACCACGGGTGTCAGGATCTCGACCACGGGCTCCAGCGGCCCCGAGGCCGCCGGCGGGTCGGCCGGCTCTTCAGCCGGCGGCGGCGCCGCGGGCGGCTCGGCCGGCTGGGTCGGCTGCGAGGTAGTCGGCGCGGTCGGTTTGGTGGCGGGCTTCGACGCCGTGGTGGTGCCAGTCTTCGAGGTGGTCGTCTGCTTGGTCGGCGAGGTCTGCGTTCCAGTCTTGGGCTGGGTCTTGCCTGCCGACGCGGTCCCGGTCGAACCTGGCTGTTGCTGTCCGACCGTCGGCGCGCCCCGGTTCGCCGTACCGGCAGGCACAACGACGTCAGGCAGTTTGACATCCAGCGCCGGGTCGCCTGGGCCGACGGGTGTCGAGTCGTCAGCGCCATCTGGCGTCGGCGGCATTCCCTCCATCCACACGGAGGTGCCGCCGCCCGGACCGACAGGCAGTAGACCCGCCTGAGGCTCGGTGGGCGCCTGCCCGGCCGCGTAGGGCAGCAGCGGACTGTTGAAGGTCGGTCCGCCCAGCAGACTGCTCGTCATCAGCAATAGGTAGGCGGACGTCGGTGCGATCACCAGCATCGCCGCCCTGCGGCGAACGCGACTGCGCCGCCCGGCCTGACCGGCAACGGCCGTCTGACCAAAGAATGTGTTCATGATTTCCCCCCAGCAGCCCCAGGTTCGGCAGATTACGCCACTTCCAGCGGGAGGAGAAGACACTAATTAACCACGCCCGATATCCGCCGGTTCAGCGCGGGATATCCTGCGCCCGCGCGAGGAACGGCATCATCACAAGGCGATCAGCCGGTCGCTGTGCGTCATCACAGCCGCTATTGTTGCCGTCAGCCACCGCCTTCGCCGCATTTCCGGAATTGCCCGGACTCGATACTCGTGAGCGCCGGAATTACCTCATCGATTGCAGGCCGACGACCGACAGCAGGCGGAGTTTCTCGGCCGCGTCGGAGCCGGGCGCCGCAGTGTAGACGACGATGCGCAGGTCGCTGCCCGGGACGGTGAGGACATCGCAGTCGAGGGTGATCGCGCCCAGCTCCGGATGGTTCACCGTCTTGCGCTCGGACCCGTGGAAGGCGATGACCGGTTCTTCCCACAGCCGCGCGAACAGCTCACTGCCGGCGCGGAGCTCGTCGATCAGGGCTCGCAGGTCGGGATCCTTCGGATAGCGCGCGGCCGCGGCACGCAGGTCGGTCACCATCGCTTCCATGAAGTGCTCCGCCTGCTCGGGCGTCTGGACGACCCGGCCGAACCCGCCGACCGCGCCGTCCTGCGAAGCCGCGGAGAAGTGCCGCCAGATGATGTTGCGGTGCCGGCCCCGCAGCTCCGAGGGATCACCGATGAGCGCTGCCCAGAGAGGATTCCAGCTGATCATCGTCCACGCCGCGTCGCACACGCTGAGCGGCGCACCTTCCAGCTGGTCGACCAGCCGCTGCACACCAGGAGGGATGTACGCCGAGATGCGGCCGGGCGCCGGCTCGACCTGACCCGCGAGCACGAACAGATGGTTGCGCTCGGCATCATTCAGCCGGAGCGCCCGGGCCAGTGCGGTGAGCACCTGGACCGACGGCGCGGACGACCTGCCTTGTTCGAGCCGGATCACGTAGTCGACCGAGAGACCGGCCAGTTGCGCCAGCTCCTCGCGCCGGAGTCCTGGAGCTCGCCGCCTGTCCCCCTTGGGCAAGCCGGCCTCGACCGGCGTCACACGATCTCGCCAGGCGTGCAGCGTCCTTCCGAGTTCTCCCACCTCGCCAGTATGTCCGCCGCTCCCCAAACGAGCCTGGTACTGCCAGTCCCTAGGACATGCGGTGCTCTAGCTGTCCCCATGAGCAGCAAGCAGCCTGAGGGACATGACCACAACACTGATCACCGGAGCCAACAAGGGTCTCGGCTACGAGACCGCCCGCCAACTGATCGCCGCCGGCCACACCGTTTACGTTGGCGCCCGCGACCTCGAACGCGGCCGCCAGGCGGCTGACGAGCTGGGCGGCCGAGCTGTCCAGCTCGATGTCACGAACGAAGAGTCGGTGGAGGCAGCGGCGAAGCTGATCGCCGACGAAGCAGGCGGACTCGACGTCCTCGTCAACAACGCCGGGATCGCCGGTCCGGCCACGCCTGCGGCGGAGCTGACCGGGGACGACTACCAGGCGGTCTTCGACACCAACGTGTTCGGACCCGTGCGGGTCCTGCACGCGTTCCTGCCGTTGCTAGAGGCAAGTAGTACCGGCGTGATCGTCAACGTCAGCAGCGGTCTTGGCTCTGTCACCGCCGCCACTGATCCGCAGGCCCGTGAGGCAACCGTCCCGGGCTGGATCTCGGCGCCCGCCTATGCCGCATCCAAGTCCGCGTTGAACATGATCACCGCGCAATACGCGCACCAGTTCCCGCACCTGCGTATCAACGCGGTCGACCCCGGCTACACCGCCACCGACCTCAACGCCCACACCGGTCCCCAGACCATCGAGCAAGGCGCCGAGATCATCGTCCGCCTCGCAACCATCACGCCCGAAGGACCCACCGGCCAGTACCTCAGTCTGATCGGCGTCGTCCCCTGGTAGCTCGGGCGCACTAGATGTTGCCGGCCAGGACGTTGGTGACCCTCTCGGCCGAGCGGTGGCGGCGCTGGTTGTGGGGGTGGGGACACCGAGACGGGACCGCGGACACGGTATTTCTTGTCCGAGGTCCCCGGATGGTGTTCCTGCGGCTCGATTGACAGGCCCTGAACCAGCTACTGCTCCGGCCTCATGTGTCACCAACGTCTGGCCGAGCACACCTAGAGGATCTTGTCGAGCAGGCCGAGCAAGGCGTCGGTCAGGGACGGCTGGTCGGGCTCGTCCGGATTGTCCGGTGGGTTGCTCGGGGTGTCCGGGGGTGGCGGCGGGTCGGTCGTCGGAGGCGGGGTCTTGGTGGTCGGCGGGATGGACGGGTCGGGGTGTTCGGCGGGGTTGGTCGTCGACCTGCCGGGGACCTGCGGTTCGGCGGGCAGGTCGGTCGCCCCGGGGACCCGGCCCCGCGAGTCGGCGACGGAGCGCTCGTTCCATCGGCCGGAGGTCGACGGGTCATCCGCCGACCGGCCGGTGGTCGAGCGGTCGCCGGTCGACTGGCCGGTCGTCGACGGCGCGACCGTCGGCAGGACGGCCGGCGGCACGGTTGGGTTGGAGACCTCGGGCGGGATGGGCGGGAAGTTCTTGGCGGGCAGACGACTCGGCTGCGGGCCGGCGATCGGACTGGTCGCGTCGACACCACCGGCGCCGGGCAGTGGGATCAGCGGCGCGCCGAGGCGCGGCCCACCCAGCAGGCTGACGGACACCAGGACGGCATAGACGCCCGCAGGGGCGACGACGAGAACGGCGATCCGGCGAAGCCCCTCACGCTTACGCCGGAACCTGCGTCGTTCTGCCGGTTCTTCCTCAGAGAACAGCTTCACAAGTCCGGGAGAGTAGCGGTTGGCCAGTCGTTTCAAACAGCCCTTGGAACTACTTTCACCATCACGACGCGATATCAGGCAACAAGATGACCTGACTGCGATCAACCCTGCACAGAGAGTCAGCAACGGCTCGCTGGTGGACGGGCAGACCGCACGATCCTGTGCCAGCCTGCTCCCATGACTAGCGGACTCCTGCTGCACGGACTCGGCGCCACCGCCCGGGTCTGGGACGGCTGGCCCTCACCTGACCGGTGGTTCGCCCCGGACCTGCCAGGCCACGGCTCGGCCGCACCACTGCCGGAGTACAGCTTCGGGTCGATGGCGGCGGCCGTCGCCGAGAGCCTGCCGGTACGCCGAGGTCTCACGGTGCTGGGGCACTCCCTCGGCGGGGTGCTCGCACTCGAGCTCGCCAGCGGCCGGTACGACGTACAGGTGGACCGGGTGGTCGCGCTCGGCGTAAAGGTCGCGTGGTCCGAGGAGGACCTGGCGCGGGCGGCGGCGCTGGCGGCGAAGCCGGTGGCCTGGTTCGAGACCCGGGACGAGGCGGCCGCGCGGTACCTCAAGGTCTCGGGGCTCCAGGGACTCGTCGATCCGGCCAGTGACGCGGTGGACCACGGTCTGGCGCGGGAAGGTGAGAAGTGGCGGCTGGCGCTGGATCCGCGGGCCTTCGGGGTGGGTGCCCCCGAGATGGCGAGGCTCATCGCCGAGAGCCAGGCCGACGTGGTGCTGGCGCGCGGTGAGCTCGACCCGATGAACACCGACGCCGAACTCACCGCGCTGCACGATCAGGTCGTCACCCTGCCCGGCCTCGGCCACAACGCCCACGTCGAGGACCCGGCAGCGGTGGCGGCGACCACCCGCTGACCCGTCAGCACTCGATGACGTTGACGGCGAGGCCGCCGCGCGAGGTCTCCTTGTACTTGACCTTCATGTCGGCGCCGGTCTCGCGCATCGTCTTGATCACCTTGTCCAGAGTGACCACGTGCACGCCGTCGCCGTGCATCGCCATCCGGGCCGCGTTGATCGCCTTCACCGAGGCCATCGCGTTGCGCTCGATGCACGGGATCTGGACCAGCCCGCCGACCGGGTCGCAGGTCAGCCCGAGGTTGTGCTCCATCGCGATCTCGGCGGCGTTCTCGACCTGCTCCGGAGTCCCGCCCAGCACCTCGCACAGGCCGGCCGCGGCCATCGAGCAGGCCGAGCCGACCTCGCCCTGGCAGCCGACCTCGGCACCGGAGATCGACGCGTTCTCCTTGTAGAGCACGCCGATCGCCGCGGCCGCGAGCAGGAACCGGACGACGCCGTCCTCGGTCGCGCCGGGCACGAACCGGCGGTAGTAGTGCAGCACCGCGGGAATGATGCCCGCGGCACCGTTCGTCGGCGCGGTGACGATCCGGCCACCGGAGGCGTTCTGCTCGTTCACCGCGAGCGCGAACAGGTTGACCCAGTCCATCACCTTCAGCGGGTCCACCGACCACTTGTCGCTGCACAGCTTCTGGTGCAGCGAGTGCGCGCGGCGCGGCACCTTCAGGCCGCCCGGCAGCGTGCCCTCGGTCTCACACCCTTCGTCGACGCAGTTCTGCATCACCTGCCAGATGTGCAGCAGGCCGGCCCGGATCTCCGGCTCGGTCCGCCAGGCCAGCTCGTTCGCGAGCATCACCTCGCTGATCGGCAGCTGTGACTCGCGGCACCGGTCGAGCAGCTCGGCGCCGGACAGGAACGGGTACTTGAGCGGTGTCCGGTCCTGCACGATCCGGTCCCCGGCCGCGGCGTTCTCGTCGACCACGAACCCGCCGCCGACCGAGTAGTACGTCCGCTCGCGCAGACAGGAACCGTCGGCCGCGCGGGCGACGAACGTCATCCCGTTCGGGTGGTACGGCAGCGCCTTGCGCCGGTGCATGACGAGCTGGGTGTTCTCGTCGAAGGCGATCTCGTGCCGTCCGGCGAGCCGCAGCCTGCCGGCCTCGCGGATCGCGGCGACCCGGCTGTCGACCGAGCGGGTGTCGACCGTCTCGGGGTCCTCCCCCTCGAGGCCGAGGATGACCGCCTTGTTGCTGCCGTGCCCGTGACCGGTCGCGCCGAGCGAGCCGAACAACTGGGACTCGACGGCCGTCGTACGGTCCAGCAGGCCGTCGTCGGCCAGGCCGAGAGCGAAGGTGCGGGCGGCTCGCATCGGCCCCACGGTGTGGGAGCTCGACGGGCCGATCCCGATGCTGAACAGATCGAAAACACTGATCGCCATGTGGAGGTTCCTTCCGGTCGTCGTTGACCGATTGGTTAGCCTCCCCGCTCTGTTGGGCTGCTGCCCTTCAGAGGTGCCTCGCCCGTGCGGTGAAGGTGCCTGAGAGATTCTTGGGGAGAGTTGCTCCTACGGCGCCCGGTTCGAGCCCGGGTCTCTCCCGCACGGGTTCATGCGGCTGCTGTGTAGTTGTCGGCAGTTGTCAGACGCCTGGACGGTACGGCGCTGCCGCCACGCCCGTCAATCCGGCGATGGAGGCGGTTCCCTCTCACGATGGATCCGGCCCCAGCCGCCCGCGGCGAGGCTGAGGTCATGACGACGATCGCGCGTACTCCGGACGTGGCGCGGGTGCCTCCAGCCTGGATGAGCTGGGTCCCCCGGCTGACCCTTGGCTGGGCAACCGCCTACGGCCTCGTGCGGGTCTGGTTCGCCACCGGGCACGCGCCGGCGTGGAAGTTCCCGGGTGGCGACCTGCTGATCCCCGACTGGCCGTCGGTGGCGGCCTGCCTGGTCAGCGCGGCTCTGGTGGTCGCGGCGACCACCTGGCCGCAGTACCGGCTGGTGATCGGGCTGCTGTGGGCGGCGGCCACTGGGTGGATCGCCGTGTCCGCGATGGCTCTCCTGGACGTTGTCGGCGGCGTGCTGCCGGGTCTGGGGATCCCCTGGGACCTGCCTGGGACGCTCAGCCGGTTCGGTGCACTCGCCGGAGCGGCACTGCTGGCCGGGACGGCTCTGGCTCGGCAACGCCAACTGGACCCGACCTGCTTTGGGTGCAGCGGCCGCAGGCAGGCACTGACCGCCACACCAAGGTGGGCGGTCGCGGCAGCCTGGATCGCGGTCGGGGGCTGTTTGCTCCGCTTGGCGGCCCAGGCTGTCGTCGGCTTCGACACAACCCCCTATGCCGCCGGTCTCTCGATGCTGCTCTTCGAAGGCGGCTTCCTGCTCGCCGGGATCGCACTGCCGCTACTGCTGGTCTACCGGCTCGGCAAGGTGTTCCCGCGATGGATGTTGCTGCTGCCGGGCGCCGGCCTGGGCGCGGGCATCACGGCGTACTTCGGTGTCGGCCTGCTGCAGATGATCGCGGAAACCCTGCAGGGCAAGGTTGCGTTCGACGGCATCGACCTACCGCAGAGCTTCTTCTGGGTGGCAGTGCCGGCCTACTTCGTCTGGGGTGTGGGCCTGGCTGTCGCAACCTTCGGCTACTACCTGCGGACCCGTAAGCCCTGCAGGACTTGCGGTCGTCGTTAGCGCAAGCGGCCGGTGCGCTGAGCCCAGAGCTCGAAGAACCAGGTGAACAGCGGCGGGATGCTCGCGGCCAGGGCGACCAGCGTGGTGAGCCAGGTCCAGCGCAGCGGCTTGCGGACCACGGCGACCGTGATCACGTAGGCGATGAAGATGGTGCCGTGGATCGGTCCGAAGACCTTCACGCCGAGCTCGTTGTCCGACAGCACGTACTTGAACAGCATGCCGATCAGCAGCCCGGTCCAAGAGACCGCCTCGGCGATCGCCACCACCCGGAACCACCTGGCGTACTTCGATCCGGTGCCGGCCGCGGTCTCATCAGCGGGGCTCGTGGCGGGGTTGGTGGCGGGGCTCGTCGCTGGAGTCGTCTCAGTCATCAGGTCTGTGACCCTAACAAGTCCCCCAAGCCGGTCGGGGGATCGGTCCGGGGTCAATCCCGATGTGCGCGGGAATGCGATTGCCGAGGATCGGGTCGTTCCCCAACGAGAAGGAAGACCTGTGAATCTCAGACTTCGAAGGACCGTCGCGGGGGGTGCGGTGCTGGCGACCGCCCTGGCCGGCGTCACCTTCGCGCCGGCGCCCGCGACCGCAGTACCGGAGACAGCAGCACAAGGCTTGCGGTGGTCGGACTGTCTGCCGGAGGCAGGCGACACGGAGGAAGACAAGGAGCTGCTCAAGGGGTCGCAGTGCACCACCCTGCAGGTCCCGGTCGACTGGAACCAGCCACACGGCCCGACCTTCGGCCTGGCACTCGCCCGTCGGCCCGCGAAGGATCCGAGCCACCGGGTGGGCTCGCTGGTGTTCGGACCGGGTGGCCCGGGCGACTCCGGGGTCGAGCGGATCCGGACTGGGATGAGCAGGTTCAGCACGAACCTGCAGGACCGGTTCGACATCGTCAGCTTCGACCCGCGAGGGATCGCGCGCAGCAACCCGGTGAAGTGCTCTGCCGCCCTGCTGGCTCAGCAGCCGTCGCCGATCATCCGGTCGCAAGCGGAGTTCGATCAGACGCTGCGGTACAACCGGAAGCTCTCGAAGGACTGCCGGGCCAACACCGGGCCGGTGTACGACCACATCGACAGCCTCCAGACCGTGCACGACCTGGACGCGATCCGGGCGGCTCTCGGTGAGTCGAAGCTGACGTTCCACGGCAGCTCTTACGGCACCCTGCTGGGCGAGCTGTACGCCGAGACGCACCCCAGCCGGGTCCGGGCGATCGTGCTGGAGAGCGTGGTCGACCACAGCCTGGGCACCAGCGCGTTCCTCGACACCCAGACGTCGACCGCCCAGGACTCCTTCGACGAGTTCGTGAAGTGGTGCGACGCCAACACCGCCTGCGCCCTGCACGGGCGGGACATCCCTGCTCTGTGGGCGAGCCTGCTGGCGCGAGCCGACCGCGGTGAGCTGCCGAACCCGAAAGTGCCGAACACGGCCCTGCCGCCGTTCATGCTGAGCTACCTGGCCTTCCGCCAGCTCTACGACCCGCACTGGCCGGCACTCGCCGGGCTACTGAAGCAGCTCGACGAGAGCAAGCCGCCAGTGGTCGTGACACCGCCCGCGCCCACCGGGCTGCAGTCGAACACGTTCGCCGTGTTCTGCCAGGACTGGAGCCTGCCGGTGAGCGCCTATTCGCAGTACTCCGCCCAGCTGAAGCGGTTGGCCAGGGACTACCCCGAGATGAAGTACCCCGGCGCGCTGCTCGCGATTGCGAGTTGCCTCGGCTCACCGACCCGGGTGGACAACCCGCAGCACCGGCTGAAGGTCCGCGACCTGCAGACCCCGCTGCTGCTGATCAACTCGATCCACGATCCGGCCGCCGGCTACAACTGGGCGACCGAGGTGGCCCGCCAGCTCGGGCGACAGGGCGTCCTGCTCACCTACGAAGGCTGGGGACACGGCAGCTACACGACCAGCCCTTGCATGGAAGGTGCCGTGGACAGCTACCTGATCTCACTCCGGCTGCCCGCGCGCGGCGACTCCTGCCCGGCGATCCCGCCAGCCTGACATCGGCACGGGAAAAGAACCGAGGCCCCCTCGCCAGCAGGGAGAGGGGGTCTCGGTCCGCCCGGACCTCACTTGCGGTTCAGACGTGGACCAGGTCGGCTTCCTGGACCCTGGTCAGCGCGGCGCCCCCATACGCGCGGGCCGACAGGTCGAGGAGTTCGGCACAGGCCTTTTCGAGCGCCGCGGACTGGGACGAGCAGCGGTCGACGAACCAGTAAGGATCGTCGGGCTGCAGGTCGTCCGTGTCGTCGATGTCGGCGTACCAGTGGTGGTCACCGCCGCAGGCACAGTGAACCACCCGCACTCGCAGGTTCATCGGACTTTCCCCCCGTACAAAAGATCCCTGGGATCCCCCCCGGGTCCCAGTCGGGGCCAGCTCGGCCGGCGCGTGGTCGCGGCCCCCCACTGCCACGCGCCGAGCCGAGATTGACCCTCCCCCGCTCGCTACATCGTGGCGGACCCGCCCGGCGTTACTGGTTGTGACGACATTTTTCTCAGTGATTGCTTGACTACGTTCGGTGGCGACGGCGACGCTCCGCGAGCACACCCGGGACGCATTTGCGAGGTCACTCTGGGAGATGGGCCTGGACCCACTGCTCCAGGCCGTCCGGCGTGATCGGGAGGGCCTCGGTGAGGATCTCCAGGCGGTCGGAGTGGACGACCACGTTGTCCTCGATACGGATGCCGATGCCGCGAAGCTCCGGCGGGATGGTCTCGTCGTTCGGGTGGAAGTAGAGACCCGGTTCGACGGCCAGGGCCATGCCTGGCTCCAGGTCGGCGGCGAAGTACGTCTCGGGTCGGGCCGAGTCGCAGTCATGCACGTCGAGCCCGATGTAGTGCCCGAGACCGCAGACGACGTACCGGCGGTGCTGCTGCCCGTCCGCGCCGAGCGCCTCGTCGAGGGACGCGTCGATCACGCCCCAGTCGCGCAGCCCCTCCACGAGCACCCGCATCGCCTCGTACTGGAAGGCCCGGTACGGCGCACCCGGGCGGACCGCATCCAGGGCGGCGAGCTGTGCCGTGTGCACCAGGTCATACACCTGGCGCTGGGCCGGGGTGAACTCCCCCGTCACCGGGAAGGTCCGGGTCACGTCGGCCGTGTACAGCGTGCGGGTCTCCACACCGGCGTCCAGCAGGATCACGTCACCCTCGCGGACGGTGCCGTCGTTCCGGACCCAGTGCAGCACCGGCGCATGGTTGCCCGCAGCAACGATCGACGCGTACCCCGGACCGTTGCCCGCAGTACGGGCGCGGCGGTCGAAGGTGCCCTGCAGCCAGCGTTCACCGCCGCCGCGGACGGCCTCGGGGAGCTCACGGGCGACGTCGGCGAAAGCGAGCACGCTGGCGGCGACCGCGTCGCGCAACTGGTCCAGCTCCCAGTCGTCCTTGAGCCGCCGCAGCTCGGCGAGCGTCTGCCGCAATTCCTGGGTATCCGACGGCCGGCCATCGACCAACGCGTCGAGCAGCGGCTCCACGCCGTGCGTGGTCATCATCCACGGCACCGCGCCACGGACCGCGGCCGGAAGTTCCTCGATCGGGCGGCACGGCAGTTGCAACGCCTCGGACCAGTCCTTCAGGCCCGGCACCGGCCCGATCCACAGCTCGCCGTCGCGGGCGTTCGCGAAAAAGTCGACCTCGGTCGGGCCGGCCGTCTCGCGCAGATACAGCGTCGCGTCGCCGGCGGCGGAGATCACCAGCACCGAGCCTTCGGCCTGGCAGCCGGTGAGCCAGACGAAGTCGCTGTCGGCCCGGAAGAGGTAGTCGGTGTCGTTCGACCGCACGGGCGACCGGCCGGCGGCCACCGCGATCCGGCGTCCCGGCAGCGCGGCGCTCAGCTTCTGCCGGTGCTCGGCGGCCGCCTCGGCCAACCCCGCCGGCACTTGGACCGATCGATCCACCGGCCCCCAGCCCTGCGCGATCGACTCACGGAACCCGGCCGCATCGATCGGCCGGTACGACTTCCGCTGTTCCTCGGTCCGGTCTTCACTCATCTGCTCCCCCAAAAGAAGCGTGGTCAAAGCTGGCGATAGGCACTGTCGGGCACGTCGGTCACGAACATGTGCCCAGGGGCATGAGTGATCGCGAACGGGGGCCTAGAAGCCATCAACGCAGCTTGAGGCGTCACTCCGCAAGCCCAATACACCGGCACATCTCCCGGTTCGAACTCCACCGGCTCCCCGAAGTCCGGCTTCGCGACGTCCAGCGGCGGCACGGACTGTTGCTGCCGGTCGGCATCGGTGTGCTTCTGTGGGTGGCATGGCAGCGACTGGAGAGACGCGGAACCGGATGGCGCGGAAGTGGGAGTTCTGGATCGACCGTGGCGGCACCTTCACCGACATCGTCGCGCGGCGTCCCGAGGGGACTCTGGTGGCGCACAAGCTGCTGTCCGAGAACCCCGGGCGCTATCAGGACGCAGCCGTCGAGGGCATCCGCCGACTGCTCGAGGTCCCGGCCGGCGACCGGATCCCGGCCGAGCGGATCGAGGTGGTCAAGATGGGCACCACGGTGGCCACCAACGCGCTGCTCGAGCGTACCGGCGAACCCACGCTGCTCGTCATCACCAAGGGTTTCCGGGACGCGCTGCGGATCGCCTACCAGAACCGCCCGAAGATCTTCGCCCGCCAGATCGTGCTGCCGGAGCTCGTCTACTCGCAGGTGATCGAGGCGGACGAGCGGGTGTCCGCGGACGGCAAGGTCCTCGTCCCGCTCGACGAACGGACCGTGACCCAGGACCTGCGGCGTGCGTACGACGGCGGCCTGCGGTCGGTGGCCGTGGTGTGTATCCACGGCTACCGCTACTCCCGGCACGAGGCGGCGATCGGCGGCATCGCGCGGCGGATCGGCTTCACCCAGGTCTCGACGTCGCACGAGTGCAGCCCGTTGATGAAGCTGGTCTCCAGGGGCGACACGACCGTCGTGGACGCCTATCTGTCACCGATCCTCCGGCGGTACGTCGACGAAGTGGCGACCGAGTTGGACGGCGTCCGGCTGATGTTCATGCAGTCCAACGGCGGGCTCACGCAGGCGAATGCGTTCCGGGGCAAGGACGCGATCCTGTCCGGGCCCGCCGGCGGCGTCGTCGGGATGGCTCGGACCAGCACGTCAGCCGGGTTCGACCGGGTGATCGGCTTCGACATGGGCGGCACCTCCACCGATGTGTCGCACTACGCCGGCGAGTTCGAGCGGGAGCTCGAGACGCTGGTGGCCGGAATCCGGATGCGGGCGCCGATGATGAGCATCAACACCGTAGCTGCCGGCGGCGGATCGATCCTGAGCTTCGACGGGAACCGCTACCGGGTCGGTCCGGGCTCGGCCGGCGCGGATCCGGGCCCGGCGTCGTACCGCAAGGGAGGCCCGCTCACGGTCACCGATGCGAACGTGATGCTCGGCCGGGTTCAGCCGGGCTTCTTCCCGGCCGTCTTCGGCGAGCACGGCGACCAGCGGCTCGACAGTGGAGTCGTCCGGCGGATGTTCTCGGACCTGGCCGGGGTGATCGCGGACGGGCGTAGCCCGGAAGAGGTCGCCGCCGGCTTCGCCGACATCGCCGTCGCCAACATGGCCAACGCGATCAAGAAGATCTCGGTGCAACGCGGATACGACGTCACCCGGTACGTGCTGGCCACGTTCGGCGGGGCGGGTGGCCAGCACGCCTGCGCGGTGGCCGATGCGCTGGGCATGACACAGGTGCTGATCCACCCGCTCGCCGGAGTGCTCTCGGCCTACGGCATGGGGGTGGCCGACGTCGCCGCACTGCGCGAGCGGGCGGTCGAGTCGACGCTGAGCGGAGCTGTCCTTCCCGAGCTCACGCAGATCCTCGACGAGCTCCAGGAGGACGCCGGGCGCGAGCTCGAGCGCGAAGGCATCCCGGCCGGCCGGATCACCGCGGTCCGTCGGGCGCTGCTGCGCTACGAGGGCACCGACACAGCGGTCGCCGTGTCCATCGACGAGGTGGACGCGATGGTGGCGGAGTTCGAGGCCACCTACCGTCGGCGGTTCTCCTTCCTGATGCCCGGCAAGCAGATCGTCGTCGAGGCGGTGTCGCTCGAGCTGCTGGGCGCTGCCGGGACCGGCGAAGAGACCTGGATCCGTCCGGAGCGACAGCGCGGCGAGCTGCGAGCGGCAGCGCGGGTGCCGATGTTCTCGGCCGGCGGCGCCTGGGCCGATGTCGACGTCTACCAGCGCGACGACATCGGACCCGGCGACCGGGTGGACGGACCGGCGATCATCGCCGAGGCCAACGCGACGACAGTTGTCGAACCCGGCTGGCGAGCCGGTGTCGACGACCTCGGCCACCTGCTGCTCAGCCGCGTGGCGGCGCGACCGGTCCAGCACGGGATCGGGACCGCGGTCGACCCGGTGATGCTGGAGATCTTCAACAATCTGTTCATGTCGATCGCCGAGCAGATGGGGGTGCGGCTGCAGAGCACATCGCAGTCGGTGAACATCAAGGAGCGGCTGGACTTCTCCTGCGCGCTGTTCGATGCAGGCGGCAACCTGATTGCGAACGCGCCGCACATCCCGGTACACCTCGGCTCGATGGGCGAGAGCATCAAGACGGTGATCGCCGGGAATGCCGGCCGGATGACGCCCGGCGATACCTTCATGCTCAACAACCCCTATCGCGGCGGCACCCACCTGCCCGATATCACCGTGGTGACGCCGGTCTTCGACCGGGCCGGGCAGGACATCCTGTTCTACGTCGCCTCCCGCGGTCACCATGCGGAAATCGGCGGGATCACGCCGGGCTCGATGCCTGCGAACAGCACCCGGATCGAGGAGGAAGGGGTCCTGATCGACAACTGGCTGCTGGTCTCCGACGGGGAGCTGCGGGAGCGCGAGACGGTCGATCTGCTCTCCTCCGCGATGTACCCGTCCCGCAACCCCACCACGAACATCGCCGACCTGCGCGCCCAGGTGGCAGCCAACGAGAAGGGCGTCGAGGAGCTGCTGGCGATGGTCGACCACTTCGGCCTGGATGTCGTCTCGGCCTACATGGAGCATGTACGCCGCAACGCCGCCGAGGCCGTCCAGCGGGTCATCCCCACGCTCCGCGACGGCAGCTACAGCTATGAGCTCGACTCCGGCGCGCGGATCGAGGTGGCCGTCCGGGTGGACGCCGACGCCCGGACGGCGGAGATCGACTTCACCGGCACCTCCGCACAGCAGCCCGGCAACGGCAACGCGCCGTCGTCGGTGGTGATGGCCGCCGTGCTCTACGTCTTCCGCACCCTGGTGGACGACGAGATCCCGCTGAACTCGGGCTGCCTGGAGCCGCTGCGAGTGATCATCTCGCCGGGCTCGATGCTGTCACCGCAGTATCCCTCGGCGGTTGCCGCCGGCAACGTCGAGGTCTCGCAGGCGATCACCGGCGCGTTGTACGCCGCGCTCGGGGTCCAGGCAGAGGGCTCCGGGACCATGAACAACGTCACGTTCGGCAACGACCGGCATCAGTACTACGAGACGGTGGGCAGCGGCGCCGGCGCAGGCCCTGGTTTCGCCGGCGCCGACGTGGTGCAGACTCACATGACGAACTCCCGGCTCACCGATCCGGAAGTCCTGGAGTGGCGCTATCCGGTACGGCTGGACAGCTACGAGATCCGCGAAGGCAGCGGCGGCGCCGGCCGGTGGGATGGCGGCGACGGTGGGTGTCGCCGGATCCGTTTCCTCGAACCGATGACGGTGACGACGCTCGCCAGTCACCGCCGGGTGCCGCCCTACGGGATGGCCGGCGGCCTGCCCGGCGGACTTGGCCGCCAGTGGATCGAGCACGTGGACGGATCCGTGACGAAGATGGCTGGCTGCGACTCCCTGCCAGTGGCAGCCGGTGATGTGTTCGTCATCGAGACTCCCGGTGGCGGCGGCTACGGTTCGCCACCGGCTCCTGACCAGCCGTGACACTCCAAGCGCCGTCGGGCGTCAGAGCACGAAACCGGTCGGGAAGGGGTCGTCGGGGTCGAGCAGGTACTGGCCCATACCGGTGATCCAGGCCCGGCCGGTGACGGTCGGTACGACGCCCTGGTGGTCGCCGACGGTGGTCTCCGAGAGCAGGCGGCCGGTGAAACGGGTGCCGATGAAGGACTCGTTGACGAAGTCCTCGTTCAACCCGAGCTCACCGCGGGCGTGCAACTGGGCCATCCGCGCGCAGGTGCCGGTGCCACAGGGGGATCGGTCGAACCAGCCGGGGTGGATCGCCATCGCGTTGCGCGAGTGGCTGCCGTCCCGGCCGGGCGCGGTGAACTGCACGTGCTTGCAGGAGTGGATGCTCGGATCGAGCGGGTGCACCGGGCGGTCGGTGGCGTTGACGGCGTCCATGATGTCCAGGCCGGCCTGGAGAATCCGGTCCTTCTCCGACCGGTCGAACGGGATGCCGAGTTGCTCCAGCGGCAGGATCGCGTAGTAGTTGCCGCCGTAGGCCAGGTCGTAGGTGAGCTCGCCGAGGCCGTCGACCTTCACCGTCGCGTCCAGGGCGTGCGAGTACGCGGGCACGTTCTGGATCGTCACGTGCTCGGCCCGGCCGTTGCTGACGGCAACCTCCGCGACGACCAGGCCGGCCGGGGTGTCCAGCCGCACCCGGGTCAGCGGCTCCGTCACCTCGACCATGCCTGACTCGACCAGCACGGTGGCGACGCCGATCGTGCCGTGCCCGCACATCGGCAGGCACCCCGAGACCTCGATGTAGAGCACACCCCAGTCGGCGTCCGGCCGGGTCGGCGGCTGCAGGATCGCGCCGCTCATCGCGGAGTGCCCGCGCGGCTCGTTCATCAGGAACAGCCTGAGGTCGTCGTCGTGCTCGAGGAAGTACTCGCGCCGCTCGGCCATCGTCGCACCGGGGATGACGCCGACGCCGCCGGTGATGACGCGCGTCGGCATCCCCTCGGTGTGCGAGTCGATGGCGCTCAGGGTGCGGATCGACCTCATGTCAACGACTCCACTGCCTTCTTCATGTCCTGCTCCAGTTGGGCGAGGTGCTCCGGCACGAGCGGTCCACGCGGCGGGCGGCAGGGGCCGCCGTACCGGCCGACGTAGTCCATGCCGTACTTGATCGCCTGGACGAACTCGACCCGCGAGTCCCACCGGAACGCGGCGACCAGCGGTTCGTAGAGCGCCCGTGCCTCTTGCAGGTTACCTTCGAGCGCCAGGTCGAAGAGGCGGACGGACTCGGCCGGGAAGACGTTGGGGAATCCCGCGAACCAGCCGGTCGCACCCATCAGCAGCGCCTCCAGCGTGAGGTCGTCGGCACCCGCGACCACCGTGAGGTTCGGCGCGGACTCGCGGATCTCGAGGATGCGCCGGACATCGCCGGAGAACTCCTTCACCGCGACGATGTTCTCGATCTCGGCCAGCTCCGCGAGGATGTCCGGGGTCAGGTCGACCTTGGTGTCGTGCGGGTTGTTGTAGACCATCACCGGCAGCCCGGCCTTGGCGACCTCGGTGTAGTGCTGGATCACCTCGCCACGGTTCGCGCGGTACATGGTCGGCGGCAGGCACAGTACGCCGTCCGCACCGTCCTCCGCCGCCTTCTCGGCCCACGAGCGCGCCTGGTGCGCACCGGCGCCGTGCACGCCGACCACGACGATCCCGTCGTCGCCGACCGCCTCGATCGCGGTCTGCGCCACCTTGCGGCGCTCCTCGTCGGTGAGGGACGAGTACTCCCCCAGCGACCCGTTCGGGCCGACGCCCCGGCAGCCGCTGGCGATCAACCAGCGGCAGTGCTCGGCGTACCGGTCGAAGTCGGGCCGCAACCCGGCCGGCGCGGCGGCGTCCTCGGCGTACGGCAGGGCGGTGGCGACGATCACGCCATCCAGTTTCTCGCTCATAAGTCCTCCTGAATCTCTGCTGCTGCTAGGTCTCCGAGCCGCACGGGCTGCCCCACCGGCCTCTTGAAATCACTGCTTGTCTGTCCTGCTGGTACTGCGATGTCGTGCGTGGCGAGGTCTGCCACGGTGCGGGCGCAGACGCGTCCCTGGCAGAGGCCGAGGCCGACTCGGCAGGTCAGCTTGAGGCTTCTGCCTGTCGCTTCCCGTTGGGTGACCGCTTCTTGCAGGTCGGCTCGGGTGACTTCCTCGCAACGGCAGACGACAGTGGTGTCGTCGCTCCAGGTCTGCCAGCCGGGCTTGACCGGATATGCCTTCGCCAGAGCGGCGGCGAATCGTCTTGCCTTGGTGACTGCCTTGTTGCTGGGCGGTCGGCTGGTTGCTTGCAAGGAAAGGGCGGCCGCGGCGCCGGCTACTTCGCCTTCTGCTGCGGCGAGTGCGGCTCCGCCGATGCCGGTGAGCTCGCCGGCGGCGAACACTCCTGGCGTACTGGTCTGCTGATTCTCGTCGACGATGACTGCCGGTCCACCGTCGGGTCCAATGCCGAGGTCGCAGTGGGCCGAGATCGCCAACTCCAGTTGGGCGGTGAACCCGAAGCCCAAGCACACGGCGTCGACCTCGACCTGCTGCTCGGTTCCCCTGATGGGGTTCCAGTGGTGGTCGAGTTTGGCGGTGGTGACGGACTCCACCCGGTCCCGGCCGTGGGCGGCGATGACGGTCCTGCCGTGCTTCAGTGGGATGCGGTGGCGCGCGAGGAGTGCGCCGTACCCGAGTGCTTCGGTTAGCTTGCTGGGGGCAACCAGTGGGTCGGTGCGCCAGCCCTTCAGGACGGTCGATGGGCGGTTGGCCTCCAGGAGGGCGACCACCTCGGCGCCGACGCCGATGAGTGCCTCGGCGACCGGCAGGAGGAAGGGGCCTGTTCCTGCGACGACGACGCGCTTGCCGACCGCGATGCGCTGGCCTTTCGCCAATGCCTGTGCGGCTCCGGCGCTGTAGACGCCCGGAAGGTCCCAGCCTGGGAAGGGGAGCACGCGGTCGTACGCACCGGTCGCCAGCACGACTGCCGCGGCGTCGACCGGCCAGACGCGTCGTCCGACCGCATCGGCCGGACCTTGCTGCAACCACAGTCGAGTGGTCTTCCGCTTGTGCGCAGGCTCTTCTCGGGACTGTGCGTCTCGCTCGATCGCCCAGACCGAGCTCTCGGTGAGGTGGGTGATCCTGCTGTGGTTGGCGATCCGGTCGCGCTGCCTTGAGAACTCGCCCCACCCGTGCTGCAACCGCTCGGGTCTGCGCGCTTTGAACTCCACGGGCAACTGCCGATGGAACTGCCCACCGACCGCCCGTCCGGCATCGACCAGCAGTACTTCGACTCCAGCGTCCGCCGCCGCCAGCGCTGCTCCCACCCCGGCCGGGCCAGCGCCGACCACAACTACGAAATGGGTCGCTCGGTGCTCTGCCTTCGTAGCGGCGGTCGGAGTCGCAGTACCGGCTGCTTCGGAGGTTGTCGGAAGGACGGCGCCCTGCTGGGTGGTGATGGTGTCACCGGGCCTGATGGTTCGTTGGCAGGCGCGGACGTCGGGGGTTCCGTTGACGACGACCAGGCAGTCGAAGCAGGCGCCGATTCCGCAGAAGACTCCGCGCGGACGCTCAGCACCTCGGGTGGCCCGCCACGAATCCCGGCCGCTCACCATCAGCGCGGCGGCGACCGTCTGGCCCGGGCGCGCTTCGAGAGACTCACCATCGACGAGGATGCGCACCGGAGTACCGGGCCGCGGTTGCGACGGATCGCCTTCAACTGAACGCAAGTACGGGCTCATGAGACCGCCGATGCCGGCAACAACGCTGGTCGGTCGATGCGGAACGGGTTGGGGTCAACGTGTGGGGCGACACCGAGGAAGAGTTCGGTGATCAGGCGACCTGTGGATGCCGCCAGGCCGATGCCCGCACCTTCATGACCGGTCGCGTGCCAGAGCCCTTCGATCCGTGGATCGGCGCCGATCACGGGCAGGTGGTCCGGCGCGTACGGGCGGAAGCCCCCGTAAGCCCGCATCACCGACACATCGGCGAGGAACGGGAAGAGCCCGACCGCCTTGCGCGCGAGTTCCCGAAGTACATTCACGCGCACAGCGTCGTCGAACCCGATCCGCTCCCGGCTAGACCCGATCAGCACTGTGCCTCCGCGGGTGGACTCCACCACGGTCGAGGTCTGGAGATCCGCCTCGCCACTACCGACGGCGCCGACGTAGTCCGCGTCGTACACCTTGTGCCGCACACAGAGTGGCAGCGGTGCCGTCACCAGGATCATCCCGCGCCGCGGCAGCACCTGGATAGGGCCACCGGCCGCTTCACTGAACGCCCCTGCCCACGGCCCACACGCATTCACCACTGCCCCACACGGGATCACGCCCGCGTCAGTCTCGAGCCCGGTCGCCCGCCCGCCCGCGGATCGACGTACGGACAGAGCGTTGACGCCGGTGCGCACCTCACCCCCTCGCGCCCGTACTGCGGCCAGCAACGCCGTGGCCGCAAGTACTGGTTGGAGCTGAGCATCATCGGGGTAGTAGGCGGCGGTCGTCACCGCGCGAGTCAGCAGAGGTTCCAGCTCGAAAGCCTCGGCGGCGCTGATCACGCGGGCATCGACCCCAGCGGATCGTTGCACCTCGGCGAACGCCTCCAGCGGCGCTGGATCGGTAGTCGCGACCACCAGGCCGCCCTTGGGTTCCCACTCCACATCGGCAACCCGCTCAGGCAGGCGCTTCAGTACCGCGGGCCACTCGCGGCGGGACGCGATCGCTAGGTCGAGCTCCGGGCCGGGCTCCTTGTCGGAGACCAGCACGTTGCCCTCGCCGGCAGCGGTGGTCCCACCCGCCACGCCGCCGCGATCCACCACCAGGACCCGCACCCCGGCCGTGGACAACGCCTCCGCGCAGGCAGCGCCGACGATCCCCGCCCCCACGACGACAACGTCGTACCCGGTAGCCAGGACCATCCCCACACCTCCCAAACGTTCACTAAAATGAACGCTCCGAATGTACGACGCCGAACCGTCCCGGGTCAACGGGGCGTCGGGCGAGAGGTCAGACCGGGTGCACGCAGTCGATGGCGGACGGGTGGACGTCCGGCGGGTATTCGAGCAGCAGGACGGACCTGACCAGGCCGTCGAGAGCCTCGTACTCGTGGGCGGCATTGGCGCGGAAGGCGAGGTAGTCGCCGGGGCCGAGTTCCTGTCGACGACCTTGCGCGGTGATCCGGAGCCGGCCGGTGAGGATCACGTGGTGCTCGGTGCCGGGGTGCCCGTCCGAGTGCTGGACCGTGCCGGGGCGGATCTGCTGGTCGTAGATCTCGAGCAGCGCGCCCGGGTTCTCCAACCGCCGGAGCATCCGGAGATCGACGGCGTCCCCGCTCAGCACATCGAGGTCGGTGGATCGCACGAGCACCAGGTCGGAGGGCGGCGGCTCGTTCAGCAACGACGACACCGGCACACCCAGAGCGTTCGACAGACTGAACACCGTCTCGATCGTCGGATTCCCGGCCCCGGACTCCAGCTGCGACAACGTCCCCTTCGCGATCCCGGACCGCCGAGCCAACTCCGACAACGAGATCCCCTGCTCATCCCGCCGCGCACGCAGGTTCGTCCCCAGCACCTTCCCCGCACCCTGACCAGCCACAGCCGGAGCATGTCACACGCCGACCCCCATCCGTGTCCCCCGACATGTCCGCACCGTCCCCCTCCCCAGGAGCCCCCCATGCCCCAACCCTCACGCGTTCGGCAGCCCTCGACCGCAGGCACATCCCCATGGAGAGGGAGTCAGCTGTTCGTCAGCGGGGCTGTGGTGCTGGGGGCGTTGGCGTTTCTGGTGCCTGGAGTGTGGTCATTCGGTTGGCCGGAGAGTTTTCATCGGACTATCGCGACGTTCGACCCGTTCAATCTGCACCTGTTCCACGACCTGGGCGCGTTCCAGCTCGGCGTCGGGGTCGCGTTGCTGGGAGCGCTCTTCTGGCGGGATGCGCTCGTAGTGGCGTTGCTGGGTGGGAGCGCCGGAGCGATCGTGCACTTCATCTCCCACCTGATGGACCGCGACCTCGGCGGCCGCTCCAGCGATCCGCTCACCCTCGGCATCCTCGCGGTGATCCTGCTCCTCGGCCTTGTACTCCGCCTGCGGGCGCTCAGGGAATGACCCCAGCGGTTTGGACGAGCGCCCGATCGGGCACCTCGCGAGGTTGATGGCAGACGAATCCGAAGGCACAGTTCTCCTGGCCGGCGCGGCCAACCTCGCGATCGCGGTCGCCAAATGCATCGCCGGGCTCCTGTCGGGCTCCACCGCCCTGCTCGCCGAAGCCGCGCACTCCGTCGCCGACACCCTCAACCAGGTCTTCCTACTCACCGCGCTCAAGCGCAGCCGGAAGCCGGCTGACGCGCTGCACCCGTTCGGGTACGGGATGGAGCGCTACTTCTGGTCCTTGCTCGCCGCCGTCGGCATCTTCGTCCTCGGCGCCGGGTTCTCCATCGCCGAGGGCATCCGCGCGGTGCTAGACCCGGAACCGGTCGCCGCACTGGCAGTCGTGTACTCCGTCCTCCTCGTCTCCTTCATCTTCGAAGGCATCTCGTGGTTGCGCGCGGTCCGGCAGGTCCGCCGGGAGGCCCACGACCAGGGGGTCTCGGCGTTGGACCACCTGAAGGAGGCCGAACCGGCGGTGAAGACGGTCGCCTTCGAGGATTCGGCGGCACTGATCGGCCTGGTGATCGCGGCCGTGGGGGTCACGCTCAGCGCGGTCACCGGCGAGGAGTTCTGGGACGGCACCGCGTCGATCGCGATCGGGCTGCTCCTGATCGGAGTCGCCTTCACGCTCGGCCGCGACAACAAGTCGATGCTGATCGGCCAGGCGCTCCCCGACGACGTGCAGGACCAGATCCGCCGCCTGATCGCCGACACCCCAGGCATCGACGAGGTCGTCGAACTCCTCAGCCTGCGCCTCGCCCCGGACCAGGTCCTGGTAGTCGTCCGGGTCGACCTGGACGACTCCGAAACCACCGGAGCCAAGGTCGAACAACTGGCCGAGCGGATCGACACCGCAGTACGCCGCCAGTTCCCCATCGTCCGCCACCTCTACTTGGACCCAACACCCGCAACCAGCCTCGACCCAGGCCCAGCCAATCAGCCCTGACGCGCATCGGGGGTCAGTCCTCGGGGCGGTTGGCGACTATCACGGCGATGGGTGGGATCACGGCGGCAACGGCGCTCATGCCGATGGCGACGGGGATCGAGAACAGCCGGACCACGAACCAGGCCAGGCCGATCAGGGTCAGGCAGGTGCCCATCAGCCAGAAGTACGCCTTGCGCCGGTCGGGCCGCTTCATCGCACACTCCCTTCACCCACTGCCAGTCTCCCACCGCGCCGGGAACCTGAAGGTGAGCTGAAGGTGGCGACCGGGGTACGGCGGGACGCGGGGTGCTGGTGGGAGGATAGGCGGATGGCGGCGAGGGTCCTGGTGGTCGAGGACGCGGAGGCGATCAGGACCGCGGTGGGGATCGCGCTGGAGGAGGCGGGATGCGCCGTCCTGACCAGGGGTGACGGTGACACGATCGAGAAGGACCTGGCGGAGTTCCAGCCTGATCTGGTGCTGCTGGATGTGATGCTGCCGGGGCGGGACGGGTTCGCCTTGCTGGAGATCGTGCGGCAGACCTCGAACGCGGGGATCGTGCTGCTGACCGCTCGGGACGCCGTCGAGGACCGGTTGCACGGGTTGCGGACCGGCGCGGACGACTACGTGGTCAAGCCGTTCGTTCTCGCCGAACTGATCGCCCGGGTCGAGGCCGTACTGCGACGCATGGGCCGGCTACGGACGGTTCTCGAGGTCGACGACCTGGTGATCGACGTGGAGGCCAGCGCGGTGACGCGGGCGGGCAAGCCGATCGAGTTGACCGCCACCGAGTTGAAGTTGCTGACGTTCCTCGCCGGGCGGCGGGACAAGGTGGCCGGCAAGGCGCAGATCCTGGCCGCGGTCTGGGGCTACGACGACTACGCGGCCAACCTGGTCGAGGTCCACGTCAGCGCCCTGCGCCGCAAGCTCGGCAGCCCTCAGCTCCTGCACACCGTCCGCGGCGCCGGCTACATCCTCCGCACTCCTGAGGACAACAGCGAGGCAGAGCAGACGCTGTGAGCGGGTTGCGGACGGTGTCGTTGCGGCGACGGGTGACGGTCACGGCGCTGGTGGTGCTGCTGCTCGTGCTGCCCATCACCGGGCTGGCGGTGAAGGCGATCTTCGACGCGCAGGCCGAGCGCAACCTGAACACCCTGCTCAACGGCCGCGCCCAGCTCGCCCAGCAACTCGCGCGGCAGAACGTCCAGCCGGCCAACCTGGTACGCCGGATCGATGCCGACGGCATCCGGGTGACTCTCATCCTGCGCAACGGACAGCAACTGGGCGCACCGGCCGTCGAACCGAGCGGTGAGATCCGCCAGGTGAAGACCACCCTCGTGGGCGGCCAGAGAACCCGCGGAGCAACTCTCCTGCTCTCCGCCGACACCTCCCTGCTCGACGGCGCAAGCCGAACCCTGCAACGGGTTCTGCTCCTCTCCGGCGCTGCCGCCCTCCTGATCACCGCGCTCGCGCTCATTCTCGGCATGCGCTTCGCCCTCGCCCCGCTTGACGCGATGACCTCCCTCGCGCGATCGATCGCCGCCGGTCGAAGAGGCGGCCGTCTGCAGCCGACCCGCCCCGACACCGAACTCGGCCGCACCGCCGCGGCCTTCGACGAGATGCTCGACTCCCTCGAAGGCGCCGAACGCACGGCCCGAGGCTCGGAGGCACACCTCCGCCAGTTCGTCGCCGATGCCGCCCACGAACTCCGTACCCCGGTCACCGGCCTCCAGGCCGCGGCGGAAACCCTGGTCCAGCTCGGCCCGGACGGCCCCGCGGAACGCCGCGAGGAGCTGGAACTCCTGCTGGTCAGGGAATCCCGCCGAGCCGGCGCCCTGGTCGCCGACCTGCTCGAGCTCGCCCGGATCGACGCCGGCCTCGTACTGCGTCGCCGGCCCGTCCGGCTGAAGGACCTTGCCAAGGCCCAGGCCGACCGCCTCCGACTGGTAGCCCCCGGCCATACCGTCCAGCTCAGCGGAGCGGACGTCGAGATCGCCGTCGACCCCGACCGCGTCACCCAGATCCTCGCGAACCTGGTCGACAACGCCCGCAACGCGACCGGCGACAGCGGTCTTGTCCAGCTCCACGTCGCCGCCACTCCGGACCACGCCGAGATCGTTGTCCATGACAACGGCCCGGGAGTCCCGCCGGCGGACCGGGAGCGGATCTTCCAGCGCCTGGTGCACGGCAACCGCAGCCGAGGATCCGGTCTCGGCCTGACCATCGCAAGGGGTTTTGCCCGAGCCCACGGCGGCGACCTCGTCTGCCTCGACAAGGGGCCGGGAGCAACCTTCCTGCTGACGCTCCCGTTCAGACCTTGAGCAATCCGTCGACGCTGCCCTTGTGCCCGTCGAGGATCTGCCCGGCATCCGCATCCAGCACGTCCCGCAACACCGTGGCGTAGACATCACGGAAGTCGGTCGTCGCCTTCAGATCACCGTTGGACAAGTCGGTCAGGCTCGGTTGCTCGCCGTAGAACCCGCCCTGCACCTTGTCCCCGATGACGAACAGCGGCCCAGCCGTGCCGTGATCCGTCCCGTCACTCCCGTTCGCGCTCACCCGCCGCCCGAACTCGGAGTACACGACAACGATCACCTGCCGACCACGATCGCTCTTTCGCAGCCGCTGCACGAACGGCGTCAACGCACCATCGAGCTCCGTCAGTAACCGCTGCTGGGTGCCACGTTCATCCGCATGCGTGTCGAACCCGCCGAGCGACACCGAGTAGGCCCGGGTCGGAACACCCGCCTCGACCAGTCCGGCGACCAGTTCCAGCTGAGCACCCAGCTGCGACCCACCACCGGCGGAAGCACCCTTGGTCCGCTGCTCGTCCTCGTCGTCTTCCTTCTCCGGCTGGTCGTGGACCGCGCCGCCGAGCACCTTCACCGCGTTCTGCAGATCCTGCAGCGACTTCGCGGCCTGCGCCTGCCAATGCTCCTCACCGGAACTCGGCTGGCCCAAGGCGGCGAACGCAGTACCGACCTTGCCCGCGGGCAGCTTCAGACCGCGGACGGGTAGTGACGCTGCCGCCGTCGTTGCCCCTGCCAACAAGGGCGGCAGCGTCGGCTCGACCGACACCGCGTGCAGCGGATCCGCCCCGGCGGCATCGAGCCAGCGTCCGAGCCAACCGGTGGGCACGGGCGTCTTGGGCGACGCGGTCTGCCAGATCGCCATCGAGCGGAAGTGGCTGCGATCCGGTTCCGGGTAGCCGACTCCGCGCACGATCGCGAGCGATTTGTCGTCCCAGAACCCCTTCAGCCCTTTCAGACCCGGATTGAACCCGAGCCCTTCACCCAGATCCAGCACCTCGTTCGCCTCGTAGGCGAGGTCCGGCCGCGCCTTCTGGTACGCCGGATCGGCCGCGGGGACCACCGTGTTCAGCCCGTCGTTGCCACCGTACAGCGTGACCACCACGAGCACCGAATCCTCACTGCTCAAGGGATTCTGCACGGCGGCGCTCATCAGGTCGGACCAGCTCACCTGGGTCGCTCCGACCGCGAGCGCGCCGGCCGCGGTGACTCCGCTCATGGTGAGGAACCGGCGTCGGGTCAGGTTGTCCATGATTCTCCTCAACCGCTCACTACGTATTCGGGCGCGCAGGCCGCGACGGCGGTCAACTGCGCGGGATCTGTCAGTCCGGCCAGCGCATCCTTCGTCCGCGACGACCAGGCGTCGACACCGAGCAGCACCCGTACTCCGTCGACGCGCGCGCTGGACTTCTGCAACTGCCCGAGCTCGGCCTTCCTGGCCAGTAGCTGAGCGAGTCGCAGCCGGGTCACGCCGGCCGAGGTGGTCAGCCAGCTCGCGCCGGAGGGCCAGCCGCCGACGCTCGGTGGACGCAGCGGCAACTGCCCCATGCCACGGAGTGCGGCGAGCAGCATCACCCGGGTCTTGTCGTCGAGCTTGGCCGGCTGGATACCGAGGGCCCGCATCAGTCCGACCGCCCACTCCACCGGCTGCTTCACCAGGGCCGACGCACTGTCCCGGAATGCTGCCTCGGCGACCATCGCCTTCAGCACCGCGCCGATGTCGCGCTTGCTCCCGTACGCCGCGACGAGGCGTCGGACCGTCTCGGCAGAAGGCGGCGTCGACGAGACCAGCCGGAACCAGAGCCGCCCGATCACGAACTCCGCGGACTCGGGCTTCGCCAGCGCCAGGTCGACGAACTCCTTCGCGCCGAACTCGCCGGACTTCCCGAGGATCGTCTTGTCGCCGGAGTCATGCCGCGCGGGGACGAACACAGCCTTCGCCGAGGTCCGGCGTACGGTCCAACCGGTGAGGGCACGGGCACCTTCGAAGACGTCGACCTCGGAGTAGTGGCCGATGCCGAGGGTGAAGAGCTCGAGGAATTCGCGGGCCAGGTTCTCATTGGGCGAGCCCTCGCGGTTGTCGTTGCCGTCCAGCCAGCGGATCATCGCCGCGTCGACGACGAGCGCCTGGGCGAGATCGGTGAAGCTGCCGCGGGCGTGGGTCCGGAAGGTCTGGTTCTGCGCGAGCATCAACGGCGCGCTGCGGACCTTCTGGTTGCTGGTGGCGAAATGCCCGTGCCAGAACCAGGTCAGTCGCTCGGTCGCGCGGTCGGAGGCGACCATCCGGTCGAGCCACCAACCGATCAGCTTCGCCTCCTGGGCGGCCCGTGCCTTGTTGGCCGCCTTCTTCGCGGCCCGGTCGGCCGCGGTCTTGTCCTGGTCGGCGCCGTTCTCGTCGGCGCCCTTCTGCTTGGCGCCCTTCCTGGGGGCCTTCGTGGGCTGAGGCGGTGTCAGGACAGGCGGCGGAGTGGTCGCGGCGTCGGCCGCAGTACTGAGCCGCCGCGCGAGCGTCGCCTCGAACCCGGCGTCCAGCTCTCCCGGCGCGGGCCCGAAGCCCAGCCGGTCACACAACCGCCGGACGGCACTACGTTCACTGATCTCACCCATGCCCCCGATCCTGTCCAGCCCTCCCCGCGGTCACCACCATCCGACCCCGATCTTCAGCCAACCCACAGCCGTCCTCGGCGGCTCGTATGCTCGAACCGTCACACCGATGTGAGGGAAGCTGGAGGGGAACGGATGCGGATCGGCGAACTGTCGGAGCGGACCGACACCCCGCGGCGGCTGCTGCGGTACTACGAGGAGCAGGGCCTGATCGTCTCCGAACGCTGCACCAACGGCTACCGCAGCTACAGCGAAGCGACAGTGGACCGGGTGCTGCAGGTACGCGGACTGCTCGATGCCGGGCTGCCGACGCGCATCATCAAGCAGATCCTGCCCTGCCTGGACAAGCCACGGGCGATCCATTTCCCCGACGCGACGCCCGAGATGATCGCGACTCTCGAACGCGAGCGCGACCGAATGACCGCGCGGATCGACTGCCTGGCCCGCAACCGCGACGCCGTCGCCGACTACCTGGACGCCGTCATCAGCCTTCGCGACAGCGGCGCGGGTGGTTCGAGTTCAGACCTTGGCGGGCAAGGCGAGCTTCGCGAGCGCATTGACGAGCGGAGCTAGTTCGGGCAGCTCCGAGGCCGTGTCGAGCGCCCCGGTCAGTACTGCGTCATGCGTCGGCTGGGCCTGGTCGAGCAGGTCGCGGCCGGCCTTGGTGACCTCCGTGTAGATGCCGCGGCGGTCGGTCGGGCACAGGTACCGCTGCAGCAGTTGACGGTCCTCCAGGCGGTTTACCAGCCGGGTCGTCGCGGACTGGCTGAGCACCACCGCGTTCGACAACTGGTTCATCCGCAGGTGGTAGTCGTCCTGGCGGGCGAGCACGTCGAGCACGCTGTACTCGCTGACGGACAGCCCGTGCTGCTTCTGCAGCGCGCGCTCCAGCTCGTCCTCGATCCGGGCGTGGAGTGCCGCCAGCGTGCGCCAACCCTGGGCCCGCGCCTCAGCGGCGTCATCCGGTAGTCCCACAACTCCTCCTCAAGGCCTCGCTTGAACTTTATCGTTGCATGAGGCAGCATGGCGCTCGTGCAATAGTCGGCGTGTGCAACTATCGCGGACGCCGGTAACAGTCACAAGACTATCTTCGAGGAGAAATCCAGCCATGCCCGCTGCGTTGCTCGCGCTGGCCATCGGTGCGTTCGGGATCGGCACCACCGAGTTCGTCATCATGGGCCTGCTGCCGGAGGTCGCCGACGACTTCGGTGTCAGCATCCCCTCCGCCGGCCTGCTGATCTCCGGCTACGCCCTCGGCGTGGTCGTCGGCGCCCCGCTGCTGACCGCGATCGGCTCGAAGATCTCCCGCAAGACCGTGCTGATCTCGCTGATGGCGGTCTTCATCGCCGGCAACCTGATCTCCGCCCTGGCCCCCTCGTACGGCGTACTGATGACCGGGCGGATCGTGGCGGCGCTGTCGCACGGCGCGTTCTTCGGGGTCGGCTCGGTGGTCGCCGCGTCTCTGGTGCCGAAGGCGAAGCAGGCGAGTGCGATCGCGCTGATGTTCACCGGGCTGACCGTGGCGAACGTGTTCGGCGTTCCGGGCGGCACCGCGCTGGGCCAGCAGTTCGGGTGGCGTTCGACCTTCTGGGCAGTCACCGTGCTTGGCGTGATCGGCCTGCTCGGCATCGTCTTTCTGGTGCCCCGGCAGAACACCGCCGAGGGTCCCGGGCTGCGCAGCGAACTGGCGGTGTTCCGCAACCTGCAGGTCTGGCTGGCGTTGGCGATGACCGCGCTCGGCTTCGCCGGGGTGTTCGCCTCGTTCACCTATATCGCGCCGATGATGACCGAGGTGGCCGGCTTCTCGTCCGGGGCTGTCACCTGGTTGCTGGTGTTGTTCGGTGGTGGCCTGGTCGTGGGCAACCTGCTGGGCGGCAAGGCGGCCGACCGCTCGTTGATGCCCAGCCTGTACGCGATCCTCGCGCTGCTGGCCGCAGTACTGGTGGCCTTTGTCTTCACCGCCCACGGACAGGTGTCGTCGGCGGTCACGATCGCGCTGTTCGGTGCGGCCGGGTTCGCGACCGTGGCGCCGCTACAGAAGCGGGTGATGGACAAGGCCGCGGGCGCTCCGGCGTTGGCCTCCGCCGCGAACATCGCCGCCTTCAACCTCGGCAACGCGGTCGGCGCCTACTTCGGTGGGCTCACCATCGAGCACGGCCTCGGCTACACCGCGCCCAACTGGGTCGGCGCCGCCCTCGCCGCCTCCGGCCTCGCGGTCGCGCTGACCTCCGGCCTGCTGGACCGCCGTCGCCGCGCCGCCCTCACCGCCGAACCCGCTCTCACTACTGTCTGAAGGAAAACCTGATGATCCCCACCGTGAGGTTCGCGCGACCGGCGTCTCCAACTTCGAGCCGTCCCATCTGGACCACCTGGCGTCGACGTCGTCGGTAGACCCCGCCGTCAACCAGGTCGAGTTCCACCCGTACCTGGTCCAGCCCGAAGTACGGGCCTACGGCAACGACCACGGCATCGCCACCGAGGCTTGGAGCCCCCTGGCCAAGGGCGGCTCGCTACACCCCTCCCGAATCCGCGAGAACCCGGCCGGCTGCAGGTGGGGTGGCGGCCGGGCCAGGTGGGCGCGGCTGGCGGGTTCCACGGCGGCTGGCGGCTTGTAAGGCGTTAGCGGGCGAACGACCCGTCATCGGGAGGCCGGTCGCGGGCCGGGAGCCGATGGGGCGCGGTTGAGGCGGCACCTTGTGCACCGGGTGAGCGTTCGATCCGCCCGGGCCTGCTCAGGTGGTGCACAAAGTGCCGGTGGGGGGCCACCGGCGGCCTCAGGGCACAGGAGCCCCGGGCCTTGTCGCCACACCACCCGACCAGCACCATCACGCAGCCCGGAGACGCAACCACCCGAGCCCGTGCCGGTGTAACCGCCCGATCCGTGCCGGTGCAGCACCTTCGCCGATGCGGTTGCAGGACCTTCGATTCAAAGTTCCGACGGCTAGCCCCCGCGAGACCAGGGGCCGGTCCCATGGGGGCAGGCCCCTACCGCTGCCGACAAGTTCGGTGACTTCCGGGATTCGGGGGCCGGCGAAGGCGCCAGGACTGGTGCTCTCAGGCGACAGGCTTGGCGATGACTACGGCGTTGCTCAGGTAGGCGGTGCCGTCCCAGTCCTCGCAGGTGACCAGCACCAGCCGACCGGGCACGGTCTGGTCGAACAGCCGGGCGGCCTCCTTGGCCAGCGTCTTCTTGCGGTACACCTTCACGCCCACCACGGTGTACGCGATGCTGCCCTTGCCCGTGGTCACCTTGACCGCGTCCCCGGCCTTCAGCTGGTCGAGGTCGTCGAAGGCGCCGCCACCGGTGTGCACTGTGTGCCCGGTGATGATCGCCGAGCCCTTGGCCGCTCCAGGCCGGGCGCCGGCGGACCACCATCCCACCAGCCGCGGGTTGGACGGCGGGATGAGCGCACCCTTACGAACGCGGATCGGCAAGATCCTGGCGGACACGCCCAATCGCGGTACCGACACCCGGATGGGACTTCCGGAGGCGGCGGGCTTTTGGGTGTTGGTCGCCTTCGGCTTGGCCGGCGACTTGGAAGTCTCCGGCGGCACGGCGGTGGGAGTACCAGCCGTTGCGGCCGGTGATCCGGATGCCTTGGACAGTGCAGGACTTGCCGCCGCGAGCGGCTGGGATGGGCCTTGATCGGCGGCCGATGGGTCGCCTCTGAACTCGAGGTAGCCGCCGATCAGGACCAGAACGGCGCCCGCCACCAGGGCCGCCCTGGTCCACCGAGGTGAACCAGAGCGATCCGGGTGACGACGCTTACCGAACATCTCAGGCAGTGTGCTGACCGCGACGCAGCCGCGCCTTCAGGACACCACCGAACAACAGCAGACCACCGAGAATCAGCAGCCCCGCACCCCAGGTGCTCTGGTGGCTGGTGCTCGCCGAGGCGGTGAGGACCGTCTCCTTACCTGCCTGACCCGCGTCAACGGCGGTCGGGACCACCGGAGCGCTGGTGCTGGGTGTGCTCGACGGCGCCACGGTCGGAGTCTCCGAAGGGGTTTCGGACGGCGACTCGCTCGGGGTCTCCGAAGGCGTCACGGTCGGAGTTTCCGAAGAGGTCTCGCTCGGCGTCTCCGACGGAGTCTCCGAAGGCGTCTCGGAGGGGGTCTCGGACGGAGTTTCGCTCGGGGTCTCCGAAGGCGTCTCGGACGGCGTCTCGCTCGGGGTCTCCGAAGGCGTCTCGGACGGCGTCTCGGACGGGGTCTCCGAAGGCGTCTCCGACGGAGTCTCGCTCGGAGTTTCCGAAGGCGTCTCGCTCGGCGTCTCGGACGGGGTCTCCGAAGGCGTCTCGGACGGAGTCTCCGACGGAGTCTCGCTAGGCGTCTCGCTCGGGGTCTCCGAAGGCGTCTCCGACGGCGTCTCGCTCGGCGTCTCGGACGGCGTCTCCGAAGGCGTCTCGGACGGGGTCTCCGAAGGCGTCTCGCTCGGCGTCTGCGACGGCGACGGGGTCGGCGTCGACTTCTCGCCGAAGCAGAAGTTGACGTGGCTCAGGCCGTAGAACTTGTCGTTGCTCGAGTTGACCGGAGGGTGCAGTGACGCGCCGGCCTGCACGCCGCCAGGGCTGTAGTCGTAGAAGTTCGCGGCCGGGCCGCCCTTCACGATGACACCCAGCACGGACCCGCCGGTGGCGACGAAGTCCACCACCGTGCCGCCGGTCTGGTCGCCGGCGTGGTCGGGATCATCGACGGCGAGGGTCCGCGTCGACATGGTCACCGAGAACGCCCCATTGGACTCGGTCCCCGCGTTCGGCGGATCGAACTTCACCTCGATCGAGCCGGGAATCACGTCTTCACACGTCGGGTTGCCGTCGATGATGGCGCCGTCGGCGGAGGCCGACGGGGCCATCAGCACCGTCACACCTCCGAGTGCAAGGACGAGAGCACCTGCTCCGCCGAGGATGGTCGCGCCGCGCGTGCCGGCAGCCTTCGTCAGGGCATCACGAAATCGTGTGGCCCGCGATACGTCGTTCACAAGAATTTCCCCACTGCTCAAGCCGTCCGGTGGACAGGCGATTTTGCGGCCGACCTTGATGTCCGGTGACCCGATGTCGGCAACAGTCGATCCCCCTTGCCGACATCGTGAACGGATGCCGTGGTGTTACAGCCGACTCGGACCAGCCTGCTGGGGACAACCGCTTGAACGCAAGCCGAACGGCCGCGACTCGCCGAAAGTCTGACATAACAACTTGGAATCGCCTGCGGACATGCGCGTGCAGTAGTTGACCGAAGCAAGAAGTGACAGTCACTACCGTCTGAGTCAGGCCTGCAGAAACACTCCGTACTGCGCTAAAACGCTGTATTACTTAGTGAAACGACGTATCCGCTAGGATCAGCCGGTGGCACGAGCGGCGAACGACAAGACGGTGCTGGGATCGGTCTGGCTGCGCGAGGAACCGGAGCGGACCCGGGCACCACTGAGCAGGGAAGACATCGTCGAGACCGCGATCAAGGTGCTTGACCGCGACGGACTCGAACAGCTGTCGATGCGGCGAATGGCGGTAGAGCTCGGGACTGCCGCGACGTCCGCGCTGTACTGGCGGATCGCGAACAAGAACGACCTGCTCGAGCTGGCAGTCGACGCCGTGATCGGTGGGGCGCTGGTCGAGACGGATGAGGGAGATTGGCGGGATCAGCTCACAGCGCTCGCGCAAGCGGCGTACGGAGTACTGGCTGATCATCCGTGGGCGCCGCAGTTGCTGGCCAGTCACGCGGGGCTCGGGCCGAACTATCAGGCCTATACCGAGCGCGTGCTGGGAGTGCTCAACTCAGCAGGCTTCAAGGGCGTGCACCTGGACGCAGCCGTCTCGGCGGTCATCCACTACGTCGTGGGTGCCGCGGTGACGGATGCTGCTTGGACCGCGACCGTACGCCGGAGCGCGCTGACTGAGCGAGATTGGCCCACGGCTGCCGGGGATCAGCTCGGCGTGGAGCCGGACACGCTCGCCGCCTACCTGAGCCGCGACGACCTCGCCGGACCGGCGGCCCGCTTCCAGTCCGGCCTCCGCGCCATCCTCATCGGCCTCCGCCCCCGCCAGCTCCGCTGATCCCGCCTGGGCGAGTCGGCGGTGAAGGCGGGACCTCCGCTGGACCGATCAGAGGTCGGCGAAGGCTGAGGTGGGCGACTCGAAGGCGTCGGCGACGAAGCGGAGGAAGCCCGCGGCCACGCCACCGTCGCAGACCCGGTGGTCGAAGACGAGCGACAGCTGGGTGAGCTTGCGGATCGCGAGTTCGCCGTCGACCACCCAGGGGCGATCGATGATCCGGCCAACGCCGAGGATCGCGACCTGCGGGTGGTTGATGATCGCCGCGCTGCCGTCGACCCCGAAGCTGCCGTAGTTGTTCAGCGTGAACGTGCCGCAGGACAGCTCGTTCGCGGTCAGGCGCCCCTCCCGCGCCGATCCCGTCAGCCGCCGGATCTCCGCGTCGAGGCCTCGCGTGGTCAGCGCGTGCGCCCCGACGACAGCCGGTACGACGAGTCCGCGCTCGGTCTGAGCCGCCAGCCCGAGGTTGATCCCGTCGTACTGCACGAGCTCCTCGCGCTCGGTGTCGACGAAACCGTTCAGTTCCGGGTACTTCTGCAGCCCGGCCACCACGAACCGCGCCATCAGCGCGAGCAGTCCCGGACCAGGATCCGAGGATGTGCGCAACGACTCCCGCAGCTCGACCAGCGCCGTGGCGTCCACGTCCACCCAGGTCGTCGCCTCGGGAATCTCCGCCCGGCTCCGGCTCAACGTCGCCGCGACAGCCTTCCGGAACCCACTCATCGGAATCCGCCGCAACTCCGGCAACCCAGTCCGCGAGTCAGCCGAGGCGGCCGGAGTCTGCGCGGCGAGAGCCTGGAGGGCGGGCGTCTGCACGGTTGAGGGTGATCCGGCGCCTCGGGCAAGCGCTGCCTCCGGGCGAGCGCCCGCGATGGCGGCTTCGACGTCGCGGCGGATGATCAGGCCGCCGGCGCCGGAACCACTCACCTCGCGCAGATCCACCTTCGCGTCGCGAGCCATCCGGCGTACCAATGGAGAGATGACCAGCGGAACCGACGACGCGACCGCCTCGGCGACCACCGCAGTACGGGGCTTGCGACGCCGTCCGTTGCGCGCGCCGTCGGAGGTTCCATAGCCGATCAGGACGTTCCCCGAGCCGGCTTGTTCCTCCTTGCGATACGCCTCGGCCGCCTCGTCCTCTTCGCGAACCCCCTCGGCCGCGGTGTCCTCGCCAACAGCAGGCACGCCGATCGTGATCAGCGGTTTCCCCACGTCGACCATGCTGCCCTCCGCGCCGTGCAGTTCGGCCACCACACCGGCGTACGGAGAAGGCACCTCGACGATCGACTTCGCTGTCTCGACCTCGGCGACCGGCGCGTCCACCACCACGACGTCGCCCACGGCCACCAGCCAGCGGACGATCTCAGCCTCGGTCAGCCCTTCCCCGAGGTCAGGCAGCAGGAAGGTCTGCGCGGTCGTCACGAGTCCTCCCACTGCAGGTCGTCCACCGCGTCGAGGATGCGATCCACGCCCGGCAGTTGGTGCCGCTCCAGCTTCGGCGGCGGGTACGGGATGTCGAACCCGGTGACCCGCCGGATCGGCGCGGCCAATGAGTGGAAGCACCGTTCGGTGACCCGGGCAACGATCTCGGACGACACGCTCGCGAACCCACTCGCCTCGGCCACGACGACAGCCCGCCCAGTACTGCGGACCGCCGCGCACACCTTCTCGTCGTCGAACGGCACGATCGAGCGCAGATCGACAACCTGCAACTGGCGTCCTTCGGCAGCGGCGGCGTCGGCGGCCTCCAGCGCGATCGGCACCGACGGGCCGTAGGCGATCAGCGTCGCGTCACGGCCTTCCCGGCGTACGACGGCCTTCCCGATGCCTGGCTGCTCGGTGGTGAGGTCGACCTCCTCCTTGGCCCAGTAGAGCTTCTTCGGCTCCATGAAGATCACCGGGTCGGGGAACTCGATTGCCTTGCGCAACAAGGTGTACGCGTCCGCCACGGTGGCCGGCGCGACCACAGTCAGCCCGGGCGTGTGCGCGTAGTAGCTCTCGGACGAATCGCAATGGTGCTCGACCCCGCCGATGCCACCGGCGTACGGCATCCGGATCACCATCGGCAGGGTGACCTTGCCGCGGGTGCGGTTCCGCATCTTGGCGACGTGGGAGACGACCTGCTCGAAGGCCGGGTAGCCGAAGGCGTCGAACTGCATCTCGACGACCGGGCGCATCCCGTTCATCGCGAGCCCGACCGCCATGCCGACGATGCCGGACTCGGCCAGCGGGGTGTCGAAGCACCGGTCCTCGCCGAACTCCGCGGTCAGGCCGTCGGTGATCCGGAAGACCCCGCCGAGCGCGCCGACGTCCTCACCGAACATCAGGACGGTGTCGTCGGCCCGCATCGCGTCCCGCAGCGCGTGGTTCAGCGCCTGGGCCATGGTGAGCTTCTGGTGCGTCATCTCAGGCCTCTTCTCGCGCGATCTCGTCCTGCAGGAACGCCGCCTGCTCCTTCAACTGCGGCGTCTGCACCGCATACAGGTGCTGGAACAACTCGGCCGGATCCGGCGACACGTCCTGCATCAACCCATCCCGGAGATCGGCCGCGATCTTGTCGGCCGCCGCCGTCGCCTCCGCGCGGTGCGCTTCCTCCAGCAGGCCTTGTTCGGTCAGGTATGCGTCCAGCCGCTTGATCGGATCACGCTCGAGCCAAGGAGTGACCTCCTCGTCGTCGCGGTACCGGCTCGCATCATCGGCGTTGGTGTGCGCCTGCACGCGGTACGTGTGCGCCTCGACGAGCTGCGGACCTTCCCCCGCCCGGGCCTTGTCGACCGCCTGCCCCAGTACTGCGAGCAGCCCGGCCAGGTCGTTGCCGTCGGCCCGTTCCCCCGGTACGCCGTACCCGATGCCCTTGTGCGCGAGGGACGGCGCGACGGTCTGCCGCGCGAGCGGTACGGAGATCGCGTACTCGTTGTTCTGGATGAAGAAGACCACCGGCGCCTTGAAGACGGCGGCGAAGTTCAGGGCCTCGTGGAAGTCACCCTCGCTGGTCGCGCCGTCTCCGCAGAGCGCCATCACGACGGTGTCCTCGCCCTTGAGCCGGGCGGCGTGCGCGACTCCGACGGCGTGCACCAACTGCGTCGCCAGCGGCGTCGACTGCGGTGCCACGTTGCGCTCGTGCGGGTCGTACCCGGAGTGCCAGTCGCCGCGCAGCAGCGTGAGCGTCTCGATCGGGTCGACGCCACGGCTGATGATGGAGACGGTGTCGCGGTAGGTCGGGAACAGCCAGTCCTGCTCGCGCAGCACCATCGTGGCCGCGACCTGGCACGCCTCCTGGCCGTGCGACGACGGGTAGACGGCGAGCCGTCCCTGCCGGACGAGCGCGCCGGCCTGGTCGTTGATCCTGCGGCCCACCACCAACTGTGCGTAACCGTCGACGAGGGCGTCCGCGGCCGGCATCCCGTACTGCGGGTTGTCGTGCCGGGCGCCGTGTTCGTCGATCAGCTGAACTGGTTCGGCGGAGGGGAGCAAACGCTCCTCGACGGTGGTCATGGACCCTCCTGCACAGGAGACGGACGGATGCTTCATCGTCATACTTCTGGCCATTCGGATCCATAGCTGGAAGAATCACGAGATGTTTGGTCTCGGTCAGCAACCCTCAGGAGCAGAATGTCCGACCAGGTGATCACCGCGGCGGCGGAAGCTGGACAGATGGTCGTCGCCCCGGCGCTCGACGAGATCGATCGGCAGATCGTGGCGGCCCTGAGCCAGGACGGGCGGCTCTCGATCCGGGCCCTGGCGGACCAGGTGCACATCTCCCGCGCGAACGCCTATGCCCGGGTCGAACGCCTCACCGGCACCGGCGTGATCACCGGCTTCACGGCCACCGTGGACCCGCTCAAACTAGGCCTGGCGACCTCGGCTTACGTCACCCTCAGTCTCCGCCAGAGCTCTTGGCGAACCTTGCGGGAACAGTTGCAGGCGATCCCCGAGGTGAAGCACATGGCGCTGGTCGGCGGCGACTTCGACGCCATCCTCCTGGTCCGAGCCGCCGACAACGAGGGCCTCCGTCGAGTAGTCCTGGAAAAGCTCCAGGCGATCCCCGAAGTCCTGGCCACCCGCACAGCCCTCATCTTCGAAGACCTCGGCACCCTTTGAGGTTGGGAGGCCTGAGCCCCGCGGCCCGGAGTACAGGCTGGTGCGACGTGGCGGAGTACAGGTCGGTACTACGCGCCGCGGCGGCGTTGGCGGTCGGTGTAGGAGCGGAGGGCTCGGAGGAAGTCGACCTCGCGGAAGGCGGGCCAGTAGGCCTCGCAGAAGTAGAGCTCGGAGTAGGCGCTCTGCCAGAGCAGGAAGTTCGACATGCGCTGCTCGCCGCTGGTGCGGATGATCAGGTCCGGGTCCGGCTGGCCGACGGTGAACAGGTGCTTGGTGATGTCCTCGGCGCTCAAGGTGCCGGCCAGGCCGGTCAGGTCGTTGCCGGCCTCCGCCTCGGACTCCAGCAATGAGCGGACGGCCTCAACCACCTCCTGCCGACCGCCGTACCCGACCGCGAGCGTGATGTGGTTGCCGGTGGCGCAGTCCTTCGTGGCCTCGACGGCACCCTTCAGCGCGTACGCCGTACTGTCCGGCAGCAGGTCGAGCAGTCCCGCGATGTGCACCTGCCACCGCCCGCCGGGTTCCGCGAGCCGGTTGGCGAGGATGTCCTCCGTGACCTGCATGAGGTGAGCGACCTCGGCGTCACCGCGCTTGACCAGGTTCTCGGTCGAGCAGAGAAAGATCGTCACGTGCGGGATGCCGGCCGTCTCGCACCACCCGAGCAAATCTCCGATGTGCTCGGCCCCGTAGCGATGCCCGACACTCGGATTCGCATGCCCCTGCCCTCGAGCCCACCGCCGATTCCCATCAATCACCACACCGATGTGCCCAGGCAACGCACGTCCGCGCAACTGAGCCCGGAGGCGACGGACATACAAGGCATACAACGGTCCAAGAGCAGGCATGCCAGGCACCTACCCACCCACCCGCACCCGTGAACCCCACAAGCCCGGCCAACCAACCACCGAAGAGGCGGTCGGCCGAGGGCAACTACCGCTGCCGCGTAGCCGACCCCGGGGCGGCGCGACTCTTCAAAACCGGCACCTTGTGCACCGCGTGAGCAGATCCTGGGCGGCCGAACGCTCAAATGGTGCACAAGGTGGGGCTTCGGACACCCACTCGAGACCTCGGACACGAAATGACCTGCGCCAGGTCCCCACAAGGTGTCCCAGGTCTGGACGCCGCACACCACCGAGTGGGGACGGACTCGGCGCCGGCCTTAGCGACCGGCCCATGGATGCTGGTCGGCACGCACGGCATCCATCCGGGCGGCACGTTGGCGCCGGAACCAGATGAACAACGCGATGCAAGGAATCAGCAGGCCGCCGACGCCGAGCACGAGGAAATCCCAGAAGGTGCCGACGTGGTCGACCAGCCAGCCGAAGTTCTGCCCGAAGAACCCGGTGACGAAGGTGAGCGGCAGGAACACCGTGGCGAGGATGGTGAGCTGCTCGATCGTCGCGTTCTGCCGCACGCTGACCTTCGTCTGCTCGACCGAGATCACGGCCATGTTCGCCTCGAGCACAGTGGCGAGCAGATCGCGTTGCGCGGCGACCTCCTCGTTCACCAGTACCAGGTGATCGTGCACGTCGCGGAAGTACGGCAGCAGGCCGGTGTTGCGCGCACCGCGCTCCAGAGTCGCCAGTACTGCGAGGAGCGGGTGCACCGCGCGGTAGAAGTCGGTCACCTCGCGGCGGAGGAAGTAGATCCGCTCGGTCGGCGCGACGGATCCCGCGAAGACCGTGGCCTCGACCTGCTCGATATCGCGTTCGAGCTCGGCGACGACCGGGCCGTACCCGTCCACGACCTGGTCCAGGATCGCCCAGAGCACGGAGTTCGTGCCGTTCTCCAGCAGCTCGGGGCGTTGCTCGAGCCGGGTGCGCGCGCCGTGCAGCTCACTCGCCACCCCCTGGCGGACGGTGATCACGAACGCCTTCCCGACGAACACGCTCACCTCTCCGAAGTCCACCTCCTCCCGCTCCTCGTCGTACCGGGCGGTCCGCAGGATCACCAGCCGGATGTCGCCCTCGTACGGCTCGACCTTGGGCCGCAGATGGAAGGTGCGGGCGTCCTCGACGGCGAGTTCGTGCAGGCCGAAGCTCGTGCTCGCCTGGTCGAGCTCCTCCATGGTCGGGTCGAAGAGCCCGAGCCAGACGAACCCGCCCTGCCTGCACCGCTCGGCGGCTTCCTCAACCGACATCGCCCCGACATGCTGACGACGGCCGCCGAGGTAGTAAGCGCAGTCGACGATCATGGTCCGCTCCTCACTGTCTCCCAGCCGGTACTGCGGCCGTGGTACCCCGATCCTGACTCTCGCGACGGCCGGGAAATAGGCTTGGCGGCGCAAAGCCTCGATGAACTTCCCCGGCCCGTGCTCGTCAGAGGAGATCCGTGATGGCTCGTCCCACCGTGCTGATGCCAGGCCCGATGAACCGGTCGGTGCTCGCCGGTACCGCGGAGCACTTCGAGGTGATCCGGCTCTGGGAGGCGGACGACCCGGACGCCGTACTGGCCGAGCGGGGCAAGGACATCGTTGCCGTCGCCAACTCGGGTGCGACTGTCGACGGCGCCTTCCTGGACAAGCTGCCGTCGCTGCAGATCGTGGCGAGCTTCGGCGTGGGGTACGACAAGATCGACGCTACGGCCGCGGCGGAACGCGGGGTGGTGGTGACGAACACGCCGGGCGTGCTGGACGACGAGGTCGCCGACACCGCGCTCGGGCTGCTCCTGATGACGGCTCGGGAGCTCCCGCAGGCCGAGCGGTACCTGCGCGCAGGGAAGTGGAACGAGCGGGCGTATCCGTTGGCGCCGGCAACGTTGAAGGGCCGGACGATGGGAATCCTCGGGCTCGGCCGGATCGGCGAGGCGATCGCGCACCGGGCCGAGGCGTTCGGGATCTCCATCGCCTACCACAACCGCCGGCAGAAGGATGTTGCCTACCGCTACTATCCGTCGCTGGTGGAGATGGCGCGTGACGTCGACATCCTGACGATCGTGATCCCGGGCGGCGACGGGACCCGGCACCTGGTGAACGCCGAGGTGCTCGAGGCCCTCGGTCCCGACGGAATCCTGATCAACGTGTCCCGCGGGACCGTGGTCGACGAGGCCGCGCTGGTCGACGCGCTGCGCTCCCGGACGATCCTGAGCGCCGGGCTGGACGTCTTCGAGCACGAACCGGCCGTGCACCCCGGTCTGCTGGAGCTCGACAACGCCGTACTGCTCCCCCACGTGGGGTCCGCCACAGTCCCGACCCGCGACGCGATGGGCCGCCTGGTGGTGGAGAACCTGGTCAGCTGGTTCGCCACCGGCGTACCGGTGACTGCTGTCCAGGAGTCGAGGGATCTGGTAGGGAGAGGGCGTGGCTGATCAAGAGGACGTCCGAAAGATCGCACTCGAACTGCCGGAGGTCCGGGAGGCCGAGGACCGTTTCGCGTTCTCCGTCGAGAGGCGAGGGTTCGCCTGGGGCTGGCTGGAGCGGCCCGACCCGAAGAAGAAGCGCGTCACGAACCCCGACGTACTGGTCGTCCGGGTAGCCGACGAAGGCGAGAAACAGTCCCTCCTGGCCGCCGACCCGGCCAAGTTCTTCACCGAACCCCACTACGCCAACTACCCCGCAATCCTCGTCCGCCTCCCCGCCATCACCCCCGCCGAACTCCGAGAACTCCTCACCGACGCCTGGCGCCTCCAAGCCCCCAAATCCGTAATAACAACCTTCGACGAGGCCTGATCGCCCGCCTGATGACCACCGACACCTGCGCGACCTGCGGGCGGGCGACCGACGCCCACGACCGCCACGTGCGCTTCACCCTCCCCGATCCCATCCTCGACCTGCCCTACGCCTCGACGGCATCCTCGCGAACCGCCTCGAGCCCTGGGACCTCTTCGCCGTACCGGTCATCGCCACAGTGAAGAACCAAGACGAAACCCCGTACTGCACCGAATCTTCCTATCCTCTCCTGGCCCGCGTCCTGACAGAGGAATGGCCCCACGAGACCGTCCTCAACTAGCAGGCTGGGTGGGGAGGTCCCAGATTCGGTTGGTTTGCCAGGCATATTCCCAGGCTTGGATGTCGGGGGGCTCGATGCCGAAGCCGGTGAGGATGGCGCAGACCTGCTCGCGGTGGTGGTTCGCGTGGTTGAGGGCCTGGGCGATGAAGATGCCGGCCCGGGTGCCGCGGGTCTCGTCGTCCACGATGATGATCCGCTCGACCTCGATCGGCTTGGAGAGGGTGTCCTCCCAGAGCAGTCTTGCCTCCTCGGCCCACTGCTCGAGCGTGTCGAAGTCGGCTTCCGTCTCGCTGCCGTCGGCCCACGGCAGGAGGTCGCTGTCGGCCAGCCGGCGCAGGTAACTCCCGTCGCACGTGATGATGTGGTGCAACGTCGCGAGGATCCCGCCGAAGGTGCCGACACCCGTGACTTCCAACTGTTCCGCCGTGAAGGGCTGGTCCCGGCAGAACGCGAGCAGATGCTTCGTCGCCCAGTTGTTGTGCCGGATTGCGTCGAGCAGCACCTCGTTCACGATCTCTCCCGTCGGTCGCCGGTTTCCTCCGACGGTAGGTCGTCACGCCGCACCAGATGTACCCATTTATCCACGGAGAGTGCCGAGGATCTCCTCCCAATGATCGTGCAGCGAGCCGAGATGGCCCGCGCCTTCACGAACCACGAGCGTCGCTCCGGGAATGCTCGCGGCGAACCACTCGCCGTTCCGGACGGACGCGTTCGCGTCGAGCTCGCCGTACCAGAAGGTGGTCGGGCAGCTGACCTTCGACGGGTCGAAATCCCAGGCCCTGAAGGTGATCGCGGCGTCGCGGAGGTACCCGTTCAGGTTGATCAGGGCCTCCCGGACCGAGCCCGCGAGCTCACTGGGGGTCAGCTGCGCGAGGACCTCGGCGTCGAGAGGCGACACCCGCTCGGTGAACCGCCGGACCAGCGCCTCGTCGTCGGGATCACCCGGCGCGAGGCTCTCGACGTACGCCTCGAACTCCGGCCGGGCCAGCTCGATCGTGTCCTCGACCGACCTGCGTGCGAAGTCCGCGAAGTACTCCTGCTCGTCCGCTGACAGGTCGTCCCGGTGGATCGGCGGATCCAGCTCGGTCAGGATCGCCGGGCTCGCGACGACGCCGACCGCCGTCACCCGCCCGGGGTGCCGGACCGCGCACGCCAGCGCATACGGACCACCGATCGACATGCCGAGTACGGCGTACCGCTCGATGCCGAGCAGGTCCGCCACCGCGGCGACGTCGTCCGCCACCGACCCGTGGGTGGAAGCGGCCTCGTCCGACCACCCGTAGCCGGGCCGGTTGACCGAGATCAGGCGCACGCCAGTACGCCGCGCCGCCTCGTCCCCGGCGAACGCCGCATGGCGCGTGTCCGGGCAGCCGTGCAGGAAGAACACGACCGGCCCGCTCTCCGAACCACCCTGCCAGTACTGCGCCTGCCGGCCGTCCGGCAGCCGCAGCAGGTCAGCGGACACTCAGCCCTGCGATTGGCTGACGTTCACCATCCAGCCGATGCCGAACTTGTCGACGCACATGCCGAACTCGTCGCCCCACATCTGCTTCTCCAACGGCATCGTCACGGTGCCGCCCTCGGCCAGGCGCTCGAAGTACCCGCGAAGCGCGTCACCGTCGTCGCCGCTGAGGCTGATGGTTCCATTGGTGCTCCGCTCCATCCCCTCGGGCGTGTCCGACCCCATCAGCACATACCCCGCGGGGCTCTCGAGTTGCCCGTGCATGATCTTGTCGGCGTCCGGCGAATCCGCCGCGCCGAACTCCCCGAACGTGTTGATCGCCAGCTCACCGCCGAACACGTCACGGTAGAACTCCAGCGCCTGCCGCGCGGTGCCGTCGAAGCTGATGTACGGATTGAGTCGCGAAGCCATCACAAACCCCCTGGTCCGAAGACCGCTCGTTGCCCGGATACTGCCTAGGCTTCGCACCCTAGACCCACCTTCCGACAGTCCACGAGCCCTCGAAGAGCACGGTTCTCAGGCGGTCCCGGCACGAATCCGTCGCGTGATCGGGCAGTCGCGGAGGGGGCGCGGAGCCGGCCGCCTGACCTGCGCTCACCACTAGGGTCGGCGGTCATGATCCTGCGGCACATCACCATCGATTCCGGCGATCCCTACGCGCTCGCCACCTTCTGGAGCGAGGTCACCGGCTGGCCCGTCTCGGCGGTCGACGAGCCCGGCGACACCGAAGTACTGGTCGAGTCCCCGAGCCCGGTGCCAGGCCTGCTCTTCATCGCCGTCCCCGAGGCCAAGACCCTCAAGAACCGCGTCCACATCGACTGGCAGCCCACCGACCGCACCCGCGACGAGGAGGTCGCCCGCCTCCTCGCCCTCGGCGCCACCATCCACGAAGACCACCGCCAGCCCAACGGCCGCGGCTGGGTCACCCTGCTCGATCCCGAGAACAACGAGTTCTGCATAGAACGCAGCCAGCAGGAACTCGACGGCTGACCCCCGGTACTACGGTCCGCGGGCGTGGTTGGGTGGGCGCATGAGAGCTGCGGCTGTTGTCGAGACCGTCGGCAGGATCGTGGAGGCTCGCTGGCCGACCACCGAGGCGGAGCGCGTCGGGTTGTTCGCTGAGGTCGGCTTCCTGGACGTGTCTGGTGGCGACAGGCACTTCACCGCGCTCGGCGGCAAGGGGCAGTGGAGCACGTACGACGACCAGTTCCTCGGCTTCAGCCTGTTCCTGTTCGAAGGCGAGGCACGTCCCCGGTACGACGAGTTGCGGCGGCTCCTGATCGAGAGGTTCGGGGCACCTCTCGAGGAGTGGGGCCCCGCTGAACTGCCGGCGATCGCCTGGAACGTCCGGGATCTGGTGATGTCGATGTACTGCCATTCCGACCAGGCCAACTGCGTCCAACTGGCCCTGGAGCACGCCGAGCGCTCGGCCGCCAGCGAGCGCCGCGCGGGTGCTGGGCGTTAGTTGACTCGTTGGACCAGTTCGATGGGGTTGTCGTCGGGGTCGGCGACCCAGGCGACTCGGAGGCTGCCCAGCCAGTCGTGCGGGGTGGAGAGGGGCTTGGCGCCGGCGGCGACCAGGCGGGTGTGGGCGGCGTCGGTGTCGTCGGTCCAGAGGACGATCTCCATGCCGCGGCCGGGCTGGGTGAGATCGAGCGGAAGACCTTGGTCCGCGACCGCCGAGTCGACCGACGCGATGCCGATCTTGAAGCCGTCCAGGACGAGTTCCACGTGGATCGGCTCGCCCTCGGCCGGCGTACGGAACGTCTCCTCGAAGCCGAGGCTCCGATAGAACCCGACCGAGCGGACCACGTCCGCGGAGTAGATGTTGACCTGCGGTGCGGAGAACATCCACTGACCTTAGTACGGCGTCTCCGCCGTACGGCCTCTTCTCCCGCACCGTTCGCTGCGTCATGCTGGGGAGCATGTGGACGCCCTGGGGACGCAAGCGCAGCAGCCGGCCACCGGCCGTGCCGGCCTCCACCAAGTCCCCGGACAGCGCTCAGGCTGACGTCTCGTCAACCCACCGGCAAGCTCCGCCCGCCGAGGTCGCCAACCTCCGTGCCCGCCTCACCAGCGAAGGCTTCAGCTACCGGCACTGACCCCTGGTACTGCGATCCGCCGGGCCCCCGTAGGACATGACCTGGGTCACCCCTAGAGTCCCGGGGGAGGTGCTGAACCAATTCCCATTGCGTTTCGGCAACTTTCTGCCCGATCTGGTCATCGGGTGTAACAGAAGGCGTCTCTAGCACGGTGAAGCAGCGGCTTGCACCGTGAAACTAGCTGGGGGTTGTGATGGGTGGGAAATTCTCACGATGGGTCGGACTGGTCGCCGGATTCGGCGTACTGGCCGGCCTCGGGGGCGGGCTGGTAGCCCCCGGAGTCGGTTCTACGGCGGTGGCCGCGGGACCGACCAAACCGCCGATCGCGGTGCTGCCCGACCTTCCGGAACCGGAGTTCGCGCAGTTCGAGGAAGGCAAGAGCAACGTGGTGCCGCCGACCGCGGTAGCGGCGAAGGACATCACCACGGCGGCGCCGCGCCGGGCCGCCGACGGCAAGCTGGTCGCGGGGTCGTACACCTGCCCGGGCTTCAGCGGCATCGACACCCCGAACCCGGTGGCGAACCTGCTCAACGACACCTACACCTGGGGCCCGTACGCGCCGTACAAGGTGGGTAACGGCAGCGGCAACATCAACTGGCGGCTCAACCCGTACAAGAACCCCAGCTGGTACATGTGGCTGCACTCGCTGCGCTGGCTCGGCCAGGGCATCGTCGCCGCCAGCACGGGCGACACGACCGCGATGGACCGGGTGACCACGATCGTGCGCGACTGGGTCACGGACAACCCGTACTCGTGGAAGGCCGACGTCGGCGCGTACGAGGCCACGATGCACCGGACCAACGTTCTGATCTGCGTCCGTCAGGCAGTCATCTCCGGCTTGGGCGTGACCACGCTGCCGGCGGCGTACTCGTGGCTCGACACCGCGCTCACCCAGCACGCCACGTTCCTGATCAACAACTGGAGCGGCGCCTGGAACCACGGAACGGACGAGAGCATCGCTCTGTTCGGTATCGGGTGCACGCTGAACCGCGCCGACTACAAGACCACGGCGCAGACCCGCCTGGCGCAGGGCATCACCACCTCGATCGACTCCCAGGGTTCCACCAACGAGCAGTCGACGGCGTACGCGCAGTTCAACTACTCCCTCTGGGGCCGGGCGGTCACCGTGCTGCAGCAGTGCGGCGCCGACCCCGGTACGACGATCAACACCCGGCGCGCGTTGATGGCGAACTGGCTCGCGCTGGCCACCAACTCGCTCGGCAAGTACGCCCAGATCGGCGACTCCGAGGTCGTTGCCACCAATCCCTATGCCGGTACGCCGATGGAGTACGCCGGTACGAAGGGTGCGTCGGGTACGCCGTCAGCCGACCGGGTGAAGGTGTACAACGCGGGATACGTGTTCGGCCGGACCGGCTGGGGCCAGACGCGGCCGTTCACGCAGGAGTCGGCGTACAGCATCCGCTTCGGACCGGGGCGTGCCGTGCATGGGCACAGCGACCACATGGGGATCACCTACACCGCCAAGGGCCGCGACATCCTGATCAACGGTGGTCACGCCGGCTACCAGAACGACGTCTGGCGCACCTGGGCGAAGGGCCAGTTCTCCGCCAACTCGATGACGACACCGCTGTCCGCCGAGACCCTCCCGGTCACCAAGCTGAACCGCCAGGTGGTCAAGGCCAACGCGGAGTTCTTCGAGTTCACCGACGTCCCCGGCTCCGGGATCAGCCGTACCCGCGGCTACCTCGTGCTGAAGGATCCCGACCTGATCGTGTCCCTGGACCGGGCGACCTCGAAGACGGCGCAACAGTTCCAGACGTTGTGGCACATGCCGTCGGACCAGAAGGCCACGGTTTACTCGCGGACGACCGCGATCGCGGCGAAGGCAGGTGACACCAGCCGGACGATCCTGTTCCAGGTCCCGTTCCGGCAGGCGCTGCCGGCGGGCGCCATCCTGATCAAGCAGGCGCAGACCAACCCGATCCAGGGCTGGCACTACCCGAACATCTTCACCCGCAACTCGGCGCCGACGCTGATGTTCGCCCGCTCGGGCTACTCGTCCTCGATCCTGTCGTTCATCGCCCCGGTCAAGGCGACCGGCTCGGTCACCTACAAGGGACGCTGGTCCGGTACGACGTACGTCATCGACCTCGTCGTCGCCGGCGTGAAGACCTCAGTCGGTATCACCTCAGGCGGCGCACTCTTCCGCGCTGCGTAAACAGTTATGAGTAGTGGGGCCGGCGTCTGGAATCCAGGCGCCGGCCCCGTCGTTCGAGTGGCATCCTGACCCCGTGGAGCGAGTGGTGGTCGCAGGCTGGCTCGGTGCCCTTTGACTGCGGTTGCTCCCTTGCCGTGCGAGGCTTCCGAGCGATGAAGAGCTTCAGCGTGGTTCATCTCCGGGACCGGCCGGTGCTGACCGAGGTGGTCGTGGTGATCGACGTCATCCGCGCTTTCACCACCGCGGCAGCCGCCTTCGCTGCAGGGGCCGAGCGGATTGTCTGTGTCGAGAAGCTCGACGAGGCTTTCGCTCTGCGGGATCAGCGCCCTGGCGCTGTCCTGATGGGCGAGGAGTACGGCCAGCGTCCGGAGGGTTTCGACCTGGGCAACTCCCCGATCGAGGTCGCAGCGGCCGACCTCACCGGGGCTCACGTGATCCAGCGGACCTCGAACGGGACCCGAGGCCTCGCCGCCGCCCAGCAAGCCACCGCGCTCCTCGCCGCCGCGGTAACGAACATCACCGCCACCGCCCGCTGGATCGCCGAGCACCATCCGCACTCCCCCGTGACCGCTCTGTGCACCGGAGACACCTCAGAAGACGAGGCCTGCGCAGTACACCTCGGTGCGCTGCTGCGCGGAAGCAGCCCGGATCCCGCGGACCTTGCAAGCGCAGTACGGGCTGCAGGCGCGGAGCACACGGCTGTCTGGCGGCATCCGACGCATTCGAAGCACGACGGCTTCGTCGCCGACCTCGAGGCATGCAGCATGGTCGACCAGTACAACTTCGCCATGGTCGGCCGCCTCCTGGACTCCACCGTCGAACTGCGCCCGGTACGGCGCTACGCTCCTCGACGGGAGGCTGCCCGTCAGTGAACTGACCGACCGGCTACTGCTGGCGGTCGGCGAGATCAGTAGGGTTCCGAGCGTGACCGTCACAGTCGAGGTACTCAGCGAGATCACCGACGAGGTGACCGCGGCCTTCGCCCGCCTCCTCCCGCAGCTCTCCAGCTCCGCCCCAGCGCTCGACGAGGAAGCGCTGCGCCGCCTGGTGTCCCACGAAGCCAACACCATCCTGATCGCCCGCACCCCGGACGCGATCGTCGGCACCCTCACCCTGGTGATGTTCCCCATCCCCACCGGCCTACGAGCCCGCATCGAAGATGTGGTGGTCGACGATTCGACCCGAGGCCAAGGCATCGGCGCCGCCCTGACCAACGAAGCCATCCGCCTGGCCCAGTCCGCCGGCGCCCGTACGGTCGACCTCACCTCCCGTCCCGACCGAACCTCCGCCAACCACCTCTACCAACGACTGGGCTTCCAACCCCGCAACTCCCAGGTCTACCGCTTCACCCCAGACCACTAGGTACGCCGTACCGCGTCAGCGCTCGACTGCTGGTCCTGGGGATGTGGCACGATCGTTAGCGTGACCAGCAAAGCCGACGGGGTGCAGCGCTTGAGTGATCTTGCGCGGCTGCGGCGCGTCCGCGACCGGATCGACCGGGAGTACACGCAGCCGCTCGACGTCGAGGCGCTCGCCCGTGGCGCGCACATGTCGGCCGGGCACCTGAGCCGCGAGTTCCGGGCCGCCTACGGTGAGTCGCCGTACGGCTACCTGATGACGCGGCGCATCGAACGCGCGATGAACTTGCTGCGTCGGGGCGACATGAGCGTCACCGAGGTCTGCTTCGCGGTCGGCTGCTCGTCGCTGGGCACCTTCAGCACCCGCTTCACGGAACTGGTCGGTGTCCCACCCAGCGTCTACCGGCGCGAGGCGGGGCTCGCGACCGCGGGGATGCCGTCCTGCGTCGCGAAACAGGTGACCAGACCGATCAGGAATCGAGAAGCGCCGGTCACCGAGTCGCATTAGCGTGACTGTCATGAACATCACCATTCACGCGAGCTACCTCCCGCACAACGACCCGGACGCCGCGATCGCCTTCTACCGCGACGCCCTCGGCTTCGAGGTCCGCAACGACGTCGGCTACCAGGGGATGCGCTGGATCACCGTCGGCCCGCCCGACCAGCCCGGCACGTCCATCGTCCTGCACCCGCCGGCCGCCGACCCCGGCATCACCGACGAGGAGCGCCGCACCATCACCGAGATGATGGCCAAGGGCACCTACGGCGGCATCAACCTGGCCACCGCCGACCTCGACGCCACCTTCGAGCGGCTGCAGGCCGGCGACGCCGAGGTCGTCCAGGAGCCGACCGACCAGCCGTACGGTGTCCGCGACTGCGCCTTCCGCGACCCCGCGGGCAACATGGTCCGCATCCAGCAACTCCGCTGAGCGACCGCGGCTCCCGCAGTACCGCTGAGCGACCGACGCCACGTAGTACGGGCCGAGCGACCGCGGCCACGTAGTACCGGAGGCTGGTTAGATCGAGCCAGGCGACCCTGACGGAGACCGCGAGGGCGGCCCGACTGACAGATGGAGACACCATGAGCACGGCCAAGAAGACGGACAAGCAGCCGCCTGCGGCGCACGTCGGCGACAGCCACGACCTGATCCGCGTCACCGGCGCGCGCGTGAACAACCTCAAGGACGTGAGCATCGAGATCCCGAAGCGCCGGCTGACGGCGTTCACCGGCGTCTCCGGCTCGGGCAAGAGCTCGCTGGTCTTCGGCACCATCGCCGCGGAGTCGCAACGGCTGATCAACGAGACCTACAGCACCTTCGTGCAGGGTTTCATGCCGACGCTGGCGCGGCCGGAGGTCGACGTACTGGAGGGGCTGACCACGGCGATCATCGTCGACCAGGAGCGGATGGGCGCCAACGTCCGCTCCACCGTCGGCACCGCCACCGACGCCAACGCGATGCTGCGCATCCTCTTCAGCCGGCTCGGGAAGCCCCACATCGGCTCGCCCAACGCGTACTCGTTCAACGTCCCGTCGGTGAAGGCCAGCGGTGCGATCACGGTCGAGCGCGGCGGCAAGACGAGGGCCGAGAAGGCGACCTTCAACCGGCTCGGCGGCATGTGCCCGCGCTGCGAGGGCATGGGCGCGGTCACCGACTTCGACCTGACCGCCCTGTACGACGACAGCCTGTCGCTCAACGAGGGCGCGCTGACGATCCCGGGGTACAGCATGGAGGGCTGGTACGGCCGGATCTTCCGCGGCTGCGGGTACTTCGACCCGGACAAGCCGATCCGCAAGTTCACCAAGAAGGAAATGCACGACCTGCTCTACCGCGAGCCGACCAAGATCAAGGTCGAGGGGATCAACCTGACGTACGCCGGTCTGATCCCGCAGATCCAGAAGTCGTTCCTGTCCAAGGACGTCGAGGCGATGCAGCCGCACATCCGCGCCTTCGTGGAGCGGGCGGTGACGTTCACGGCCTGCCCCGAGTGCGACGGCACCCGGCTCAGCAAGGAAGCCCTGTCGTCGAAGATCAAGGGCAAGAACATCGCCGACGTCTGCTCGATGCAGATCAGCGACCTGGCCGACTGGGTCAAGGGCCTCGACGAGCCGTCGGTGACCCCGCTGCTCACCGGGCTGCAACACCTTCTCGACTCGTTCGCGGAGATCGGGTTGGGCTACCTCTCGCTCGACCGGCCGTCGGGCACTCTGTCCGGGGGCGAGTCGCAGCGCACCAGGATGATCCGCCACCTCGGCTCCTCGCTCACCGACGTCACCTACGTCTTCGACGAGCCCACCATCGGCCTGCACCCCCACGACATCCAGCGGATGAACGGCCTCCTGCTGCAACTGCGGGACAAGGGCAACACCGTGCTCGTGGTGGAGCACAAGCCGGAGACGATCGCGATCGCCGACCACGTCGTCGACCTCGGCCCCGGCGCCGGTACTGCGGGCGGCACCATCTGCTACGAGGGCACTCTCGAGGGCCTGCGGGCCTCCGACACCATCACCGGCCGCCATCTCGACGACCGGGCCAAACTCAAGGAGACGGTGCGGACAGCAACCGACAAGCTGGAGATCCGCGGCGCCGACACCAACAACCTGCAGGACGTCGACGTCGACATCCCGCTCGGGGTGCTCTGCGTGATCACCGGCGTGGCGGGCTCCGGCAAGAGCTCGCTGGTGCGCGGGTCGATGCCCACCGACGCGGGGGTCGTGTCGATCGACCAGGGCGCCATCAAGGGCTCCCGCCGGAGCAACCCCGCGACGTACACCGGGCTGCTCGAACCGATCCGCAAGGCGTTCGCGAAGGCCAACGGGGTGAAGCCGGCCTTGTTCAGCGCCAATTCCGAGGGCGCCTGTCCTGCCTGCAACGGCGCCGGCGTCATCTACACCGACCTGGGCATCATGGCTACCGTCGAATCCACCTGTGAGGAGTGTGAGGGCAAGAGGTTCCAGGCGTCGGTGCTGGAGTACGAGTTCGGCGGCCGCAACATCGCCGAAGTACTCGCGATGCCGGTGACCGAGGCCGAGGAGTTCTTCGGTGCGGGCGAGGCGGCCACGCCGGCCGCCCACAAGATCCTCGACCGGCTCGCCGACGTCGGGCTCGGCTACCTCAGCCTCGGCCAGCCCCTCACCACCCTGTCCGGCGGCGAGCGCCAGCGCCTCAAGCTGGCCACCCGCATAGGCGAGAAGGGCGGCATCTACATCCTCGACGAGCCGACCAGCGGCCTCCACCTCGCCGACGTAGAGCAACTGCTGGCCTTGCTCGACCGCCTCGTCGACTCCGGCAAGTCCGTCATCGTCATCGAGCACCACCAAGCGGTCATGGCCCATGCCGACTGGATCATCGACCTAGGCCCCGGCGCCGGCCACGACGGCGGCCGCATCGTCTACGAAGGCACCCCCGCCGACCTCATTTCCACCCCCACCACCCTCACCGGCAAACACCTCGCGGAATACGTCGCCCCCTGACCAGCCCCACGGGCGCCCCTGCGGCGCCCGTGGGACCCGCTTGCCACAGAGGGACCCGGGCACCTCGTCAGTGCTGCACCTGCTCGACGCACGCCTGGCGCACAATCCCAGCCAGCTCGTCATCCGTCCGACTCCATGGCTCGCCCACCTCATCGTCGATTCCCCACAGCTCACCAAGAGGCTGTTCGAAGACCTCGGAACAGGCGGGTGCATGAAGTACGTCAAGGTGGAATTCACAAGGGACGGCACCTACTCGGACCCGAGGATCTACCTCCGACAACTGCCCACGCTGGCCACTTCACTGCCCGCCGGGGCAAGGGCCTTCGCGACTGATCCGGAGCACTACAACTACTACGGACAACGGTGCGTCAAGGATCTCAAGCCACAGCACCTGACGGCTGGTGAGGACAACGGCACCAGCTGGCTCCCAGAGCGAGACCCCAGGGCGGGCGAGGATACCCAACCCCTTTCGGGTTGAGGATCACTGCCGATGTCGGCACGAACATCACGTCGGCAGCATTGGATTCAGCCGGGGCGTCGACCTCGTCAGCCGTCGTGGAGGCCGTCGCTGAGTAGCGGCCAGGCCTTGTGGAGTTCTCGCTGCCAGTAGACCCACTTGTGGGTGCCGGGCGAATACAGGTCAATCTGGGCGTCGATGTGGAGTTCACGCACGCGCCTGACGAACACTTCGTTCTCGGCGCGGAGTGCGCTCTCCGTCTGGTCGAACGTCGCGTCAGCCGAGTCGAGGGGGCCTGGTTGGCCCGATCCCGCGGAGATGTACAGCCGGGTGCCTGCGAGCTTCTCCGCGAGGTCATAGGGGTTGTGCGCCCGCCAGACGTCCACGTCGGCGTCTGGGTCTCCCCACAGTCCGTGCGGATCCTCGCCTTGTGACTGCAGCAGCCCGAGGTACGCCTGCGACTCCCCCGCGGCAAGGCGGGTGTTGACGATGCCACTGAAGGAGGCGGCCACGGTGAACATTCCCGGGTGGCGGGCGGCGTAACCCAGCGACCCGAGCCCGCCCATCGAGACCCCGGCGACAACGCGCCGGTCATTGGCCCGATAACGCTCTTCGAGCAGACTCGGAAGCTCCTGCAGGTGGAAGGTCTCCCAGTGCGGTCCAGATATCCAGTCGGAGTAGAACCCTGCCTTTCCGCCATCCGGCATCACGACTAGAGCATCCAGCTCCCTCGAGAGCCGCTCGATGTCAGTGGACCTGGTCCAGCTGACGTAACTGTCACAGCATCCGTGAAGCAGATACAGCACCGGCCATCGTTCATCCGGGGCGCTGGTGAATCGGCTGGGCAGGAGCAACCGCACGTGGACGTCCGTGCCGACCGCCGGCGACCGCACTGTTAGATCCCAGGCGCGGCCGTCCACCTGGTGGGTACTTACGAGCTGCGCGCCGCCTGTTGCCGGCGGTCGCGCGCTCGGCGGCGACTGCGACGCGGAGGCGGTTGACGTGGGCCCAGCGACAGAGACCGACCCGGAGGGTGCCGTCCCACCGCACGCGACGGCGTACAACCCCATCAGGACGACCAGCCCAATGACCAGCCCTTGGCGGTACCGAACCGTGGACGACGGCCGCCTCTTGGTCTGGAGCCGCGGCGTGCTGGCCATGCCAGTCCCCATGACTACGACGCTCGCACGCCTGCCAACCGTAGACAAGTGTCAACACCAGCACGTCGCACTGCATGTTCACGACTGGTGTCCAAGACGGGCAAGCGGCGACGGTCACCGGCGCCAAATGCTTCATGTGCGGGCGTCGTGCCGCATGATTCGCACCATGGATCCGTCCTTGCCGAAGGTTCGCTTGGAGCTCTGGAGGCTCACGCCGTCGTCTGTTCGACTGGCTGATGTCGGTCGACCTCAACGCGGTACCGATCACCCATCCGGCAGAGAAACAGGAACTCGCGGACCTGCTCACACGCCTAGAACATGAGACCGACATCCCAGGAGTCACGCAGGAACAACTCGACACCGCGCGCGAAGAGGTCGCCCGCGACATGGGCTGGTGAACTGCTCGCGCTCCCTGGTGGCAGGCCCGGTCGGGAAGCATGGATGTGCGGGAGCACGACGGTCAGCTATATGAGGTGCCCGACGATGACCCCGGCGAGGCGACGATCAGTTGGCAGAGCTCAGTTCGCTCCATGCCGTTGAGATTGCTACACCTGTTCCTGACCTCCCTCGACGAAGGGGAGACGCCAACAACCTCACCACAGCCTCGCTAGCTGCAAGCTCGCACGGCAACTCGTTGCCCTAAGCACCAACCAAGGGCCTTCCCGACCGGCCGGACGGCACCCGTCGGTTCCGTACGGCGACGTTCGACCAACGGCGGCAAGTCGAAGTCCCTGTGACGCGGGAAACGGCGGCGGATGACGCGATCATGCTGGTTGACGGCGCGTTCCTGTACCGCCCCGAGCTGCATGACGTCTGGGACTTCCGCATCTTCGTAGACATCGACTTCGACCTGGTTCTGGAGCGTGGTTCGCGTCGTAACCAAGCGTGGATGGAATCTCTGGCGGCGGCCGAGCACCGCTACTGGACCCGCTATATTCCCGGCGAGAAGATCTACGTGGAGGCTGTGCGGGTTGAAAGGTCGCCAGCTTTGGACTCCCGCCTTATTGGACGGAGGGTCGGGTGTGAGCCTGACGCCTGTGGCTGCGCTGATGACCGCGCGGTCTCCTTGCGGCACGGCCAAGGTGACGAGCGCAGTTGTCCGATGCTGAACATCCGGGCAGAAAGCGCCAGCCGGCACCGGACCGTGGTTCCCTCCGATGACAACCAGGTCCTCGAATTCGAGGACGTGAGCCCGAGGGTCGGGCTCACAGGCCCCGTGGTTGAGGACGATGGTGAGCTCAAGCAGACAGCGTGACCGGGGACCGCAGGCCGAGCCACTGCTCGGCGTCCCAGGCCTGGAACCGCTCTACCTCGGTGAACCCCAGCTTCGCCGCGAGGCGCATCGAGCCGACGTTGGCGGTCTGGGTGGTGAGCACCACCGGCTCGCCGGGAAGGACGCCGTCGAACCAGTCGAGTGCCGCCGCGCACGCCTCGGCGGCGTACCCGAATCCCCACGCCCGCGGCAGGAACAGGTAACCGAGATCGGCCTTCCCCGCGGCAGCCGGGCTACGGTGCCCGGTTGCTCTCCTGAGCAGGATCTGGCCGATCATCGCCCCGTCGAGATCAACGACGAAACTCCCGGCCCACCGCTCGGGCGCCCCGGGCATCTCGCGCTCAAGCTCGTCACGCGGCCGGGGGCCACCGAGGTAGGTGTGCACCTCTGGCGACGCCAGCAGCTCGATGAACGCCGAACGGTCCCGGGCCTCGGACTCACGGAGTACGAGCCTCTCGGTCCGGATCGGCTCAGGCGGCCAGGCGACGGGTCCGAGCTCAGTCATGTCGGCCAGCTAATCAGCAGACTCGGCAGCGATCAAACTCGCCGACCGATCAACCCACCGGCCCACCCCTCACGCAGTTCCTCGATCAGGATCGGATCGAATTCCACCTGCAGGTGACAGGCGCCGTCGTCACCATCGGGAGTCAAGCGAACGAAGAAGGCGAAACCGTCCTCGACGGGCTCTGCCTTCAACACCAGGGGATTGTTGCGGCCGGAGGGCTCCGACACCACACCCCCAGCGACGGACAGACGTCTCGGGATGTCCAACCGCCGCAGCATCCAACCCGGCGAACCTATGCGGTTACAGCACTAGCGCCGATCAGTCGACGCAACCAGAGCAGCGCTACGGCCCGGCCGAGGAGTAGCCGACACCTGGCACCACAAGCGACCGCCACCGTGACGGTCCGGAGACAGGATCGAAACGGATCGGCAAGCCACCAAAGGGAAGAGCCATGCCGAGAACGTGCCAGCGCGCAGGAGCGCCGGTGTGTGCAGGTAGATTTTGCCTGGTTCAGCAGCGATGAGGTGTCCCAGGTCTATACCTCGGACCGCTCCATCACCTTCGAATCGGGAGGCATCTTGAGACTTCTGCTCACGTCCGCGGGCGTCAAGAACGCCAGCATCCACCGCGCGTTGGTCGAGCTCCTGGGCAAGCCGATCGCCGACTCGAGCGCTCTGTGCATCCCCACCGCGCAGTATGGGCACCCCATGGTCGGCCCCGGTGTCGGGGCCTGGCAGTTCATCAGTGGGAATTCCGAAAATCCGATGGTCGACCTGGGCTGGAAGTCCGTCGGCGTACTGGAGCTCACCGCGCTGCCTAGCATCGATGAAGAGCGCTGGGTGCCCATGGTCCGGGAAACAGACGTCCTGCTGGTGGCGGGCGGCGATGCCCTCTACCTGTGCCACTGGATGCGGCAGTCCGGACTGGCAGACCTGCTCCCGTCCCTGAGCGAGACGGTCTGGGTGGGACTGAGCGCCGGGAGCATGGTGATGACCCCCAGGATCGGGGAGGACTTCGTCCAGTGGAGACCGCCGGCAGGTGACGACAGCACGTTGGGCATCGTCGACTTCTCGATCTGTCCACACCTGGCTCAGGAGGGCATGCCGGGCAACTCCATGGCCGAGGCGGAACAATGGGCGGCCGGCATCTCGGGTCCGGCGTACGCGATGGACGACGAGACGGCCATCAGGGTAGTCGATGGCACCGTCGAGGTCGTGTCCGAAGGGCACTGGAAGCACTTTCCTCCGCGCTAAGGGGCAGGACTTCGAACTCACGTTGGCTGGCGATCTCGTCCTCTGGCGGGCAGGTACCCAGGCGAGGCTTGTACTCAGATCACTTATTCGGTCCGTCCTGACCAGGCAACCGTCCGCGTATTGGTGCATCTTCCTTGTCTCGCAGCGCTGCTCATCGATTTCCTCAAACAGCATGACCGGCTCGTCTGCGAAGTCGTGTAGCCGACGGCACGCAAAGTAGGTCGACACCCAGGCAGGCTGTCGACCGCGGGTCCTGCAACGTACGGACATGCCGCGTGGTGCGAGGCAGGCGGCTTCCTGCTTGTCCGATGGCCGTGCGGCAAGCGAGGTCGGTGCTGGTCGACCGCGTCCTTTTGCCTCCGAAGGACGAGTTCGACCGAGCGGCAAGGGAGTCTCTGCGGCCCTCGGGCCAGTCATTGTCGGCGGCAATCGGCACCGCGATCGAAGCGAAGGCCGGACTGGCGTTCGTTCGCTCGCATCCGGATTCGCGACATTTGCCGACGCTGAGCGCGATGGACTGCGACACCCATCCGACATTGACAAGCAGGGGATAAAGGTATTACGTCGCTGATAGCGGGTGGGTGAATTGCCGATCGAGCCTTGCCGTCGGTAGCGAGATCGAGGGGTGGACCATGAAACTCGTGCGTGCATTGGCGTTGTCTGTCGTCCCGCTATGTCTTGTCGTTTACCCCGCGTCGGCCTCCGCGCCTGAGCCGACTCTTGAGGGTCGCGCCGTGCTACCTGTGGCGACGTACGCGCCCGGACCTCCCGCTGGTTCGTTCTTTGCGGGGCAGACGATCAACGGGATTTCGTTCCCGACGCCGTCGCAGCCGGTCGAGGGTTTCTCGGCAGTGTTGAGTGGACGTACGCCGGGTGAGTTCCTCGCGATGCCCGACAACGGCTTCGGCTCGAAGGCTAATTCCGGCGACTTCCTCATCCGCGCGTACTACATCGAACCAGACTTCAAGACGGCAAAGGGCGGTACCGGCGCGGTCACCGTGAAGGATTTCATCCAGTTCCGGGATCCGAACGGTCTCATCGGCTTCCCCATCGTCAACGCGGCCACGACTCAACGGCTCCTGACCGGCGGGGACATCGATCCCGAGTCGATGCAAAGGGCGAAGAACGGCGATTTGTGGGTGGGTGACGAGTTCGGCCCGTGGGTCCTGCACTTCGGCGCGACCGGCGTGCTGCTCGAGCCGCCATTCCCCGTGCCTGGCGGCCTTGTCCAGCCGACGGTGCCGGGAAGTCTCATGTCGCCTAACAACCCCTTCCTGATCCCGCCGGCCACCGCGACCCAGCCGAACAGCCGAGGCTTCGAGGCCATGTCGTCGACGCCCGACGGGAAGCATCTGTACCCGATCCTCGAGGGGTCGACCGCGGCCGACCCCGACACTCGCCGGCGCTTCCTGTTCGAGTTCAGCATCGATGACGGCGAGTTCACAGGCCGCGTCTGGCAATATCACACCGAGCAGCCGGGCTACCTCGTTGCGGACATGTGGGCGCTCGACCAGCATCGGATGGTGGTCATCGAGCGTGACGGCGGGCGAGGCCTCACGGCGACGTTCCGCAACACCTATGTGGTCGACCTTCGTGACGCCAGCCCCGACGGGTTCCTCGAGAAGCACAAGGCCGTCGACCTGACGGCGATCCCCGATCCGGACCTGATCTCCCTACCGCCCATCCACGCCGGCGACGTTCGCCTCGGCGATCCCTTTGGCGTCGCCTGCGAGTCCATCGAGGCGATCCACGTCATCGACGGAGAGCGGCTCCTCCTCGGGTGCGACAACAACTTCCCGAACACCGGCCGCAATCCCTCGCTCGCCGACGACAACGAGTTCATCGTCGTCAATGTGCCGGGCCTGAAATCGCTGAACTGAGGACGGTCGGGCAGGCAGCACCCTGCAGGCGGGGGACCGGCGGGCTGCACGGCTCCCGTTAGAGCTCGGCGCGCAGGATCGACGCCGCGCCGGCCATGGCACGCATCTTTCCCTCCGCACTCGCGCGAGGGAGATACTTCATCCCGCAGTCGGTGGCGATGGTGATCCGGTCCGGTGGGATGTAGGAGAAGGCTCGGCGTACCCGATCGGCGACCAGCTCGGCGGACTCGACCTCGCGGTCGGACAGATCGATGACGCCCAGGATGATGGTCTTCTCACTGAGGTCCTTCAGGACGCCGAGATCGAGACCCGACTGGGCGGTCTCGATCGAGATCTGGTCGGCCGAGCAGCCGGCCAGCTCGGGTAGGAACGAGTACCCCTCGGGCCGTTCGTGAATGATCGCGGCGTACCCGAAGCAGACGTGGACGGCGGTGGTGCCGGTGACGCCGTCGAGCGCGGCATTGAGCGCGGCGAGGCCGTACTCGCGGGCCGCCTCGGGCCGTGCCTGCATGTACGGCTCGTCGATCTGGACCAGGTCGGCGCCGGCGGCATGCAGGTCCCTTATCTCGGCGTTGACCGCGGCAGCGTACGCCAGGGCCGCCGACGCGAGGTCAGGGTAGTGGTCGTTCTGTGCCTGCTGCGACATCGTGAACGGGCCGGGCACGGTCATCTTGACCGTCTGATCGGTGTTCGCCTTCAGGAACTTCAGGTCGCGGACGGCGACGGGGTGCGGCCGCACGATCGGGCCGGCGATCCGCGGCACCGGGTTGGGATGCCCGCTGCGATCGAGGGCCGTCCCAGGGTTGTCGATGTCGATGCCATCGAGGGCGGTGGCGAAGTGGTTGCTGTACGACTCGCGCCGCATCTCCCCGTCGGTGATGATGTCGAGTCCCGCCTCCTCCTGGGCGCGGATCGCCAGCAACGTGGCGTCGTCCTGCGCCTGCTCGAGGTACTCCGCCTTGACCCGCCACAGCTCTTTCGCCCGCACCCTCGGCGGGAAGCGGCCAGCGAGCTTGGCCCGGTCGATCAGCCAGTCCGGCTGGGCGTAGCTGCCCACCAGCGAGGTCGGCAGGATCGGCAGCGGGGTCGATGTCGCAGTCACTCTCGTGACTCTAGACCTGCCGCTGCCGGTTGAGGAGGCCGTCCGCTTCCCTCGCGGGTGCTTTGGGCAATTCACTCATCTGCCGCATTCCGCGCGCTCATGCCGATTACAACGCTCGGGGTTGCGGGGCCCACGCAACAGGTTCTAAGCCAGCGACGTGCGCCTGGAACCAGCTACAGCGACTGAATAGCTCGCCATGGGAGCGGGCAGCCGGAGCGGACATCGAACGGGATCCCCTCCCGTGCTGCGGTTGTTTGCTCGGCCCGGAACGACTCAGCTCGTTTCTTGGTCGCGTGAGTCTTCGCAGACATCTTGCCGGCCCCTTCTAAGGAAGCTCTAAAGCTGGCTGAAACCACACCTGAGGCCGCGCTGCTTGTGTTGTCGCCACGGCGCCGGTTCTCGTCCGGCGCGCTCAGTGGACGAAAGGAATCACGATGATGAAACGCACACGGCTGGTCGCGGCCACGGTAACGCTCGCCGCGCTCGCCACGACCGGTACTGCGTCGGCGGCGACGTCCGGTTCGGATCCGAAACCCGGCGCCGCGAAATCCGGTGCCGCAGTCAAGGTGGAGGGAAAGTCCAAGCCGGCCGCGGATGCCGACTTCGCCGCGATCGCGGCGAAGCTCGGGGTGACGACCGACCGGCTCACCGCCGCGCTGGTCGCGGCCAAGAGGTCGCTGGCCACCTCGACCAGAGTTACGCCGGAGGCATTCGTCGCGGCGGTCGCGGCCAACCTGGGGCTGCCGGCCTCGCGGGTCAAGGACGCCGTGGAACCGATGCTTCTCAGGCCTGGGCGCCCTCGTGCCGGCGATGGCAAGCAGGTCGGCAAGGACAGGAAGGGGGCGGACGACCCGCGGAACTCGCCGTTCACGACCAACGCCGCAGCGGCACGTTTGGCCGCGGCACTCGGCGTCAGTCGGGCGAAGGCCAAGGCCGCCCTGGTCGCTGTGGTATCGGCTCCCGGCGGAATCGTTCCGACGTCGAAGGCATTCCGTGATATCGCCCACTCGCTCGGGGTCAGCGCCGATCGGTTCAAGACCGCGTTGGGGGATCTGAAGCAGTCACTGGCCAACGGCTGACAGCGGCCTAGTCTCACATCATCACAACTTCATGATCGACGGCGAGGATGGACGACCATGCGGATACTTGTCGTGGACGATGACCCGGCTGTTCGGCGGTCCTTGGAGCATGCGTTGGGCCGCGACGGCTACGACGTGGCATCCGCCGCTGATGGGGCGTCCGCCCTCGCGGAGCACGGCGTGTTCCGCCCGGACGCGGTGGTGCTCGACGTCCTCATGCCCGAACCGAACGGGCTCGAGGTATGCCGGACGCTGCGTTCGGGCGGGTACGACACGCCGATCCTGATGCTCACGGCCCGGGACCTGGTCACCGACCGGGTCGCCGGGCTCGACGCGGGGGCCGACGACTACCTGGCCAAGCCCTTCGCTCTGGAGGAGCTGCGGGCCCGACTTCGAGCCCTACTGCGGCGCAGCGGCGCAAGAGACGAGGTGCTGCATTTCACCGACGTCGAACTGGACTTGAGCGGCCGCCGGGCCGAACGCGCCGGCCGGCCCCTGGAGCTGACCAAGACGGAGCTGTCCCTGCTGGAGCTGTTCCTGCGCAATCCCCGCCGCGTGCTGAGCCGGACCCAGATCTTCGAGTCCGTCTGGGGCTACGACTTCGGCCCGGAGTCGAACGCGCTGTGGGTCTACATCAGCTACCTGCGAAGCAAGCTCGAAGCGGACGGCGGCAGCAGACTGATCCAGACGGTGCGCGGCCTGGGGTATGTCCTGCGCGAGGAGCCATGAACCTGCGCACCCGGCTGGCCATCGCCGGAGGGTCCATTGCCGCGGGCGCCCTGGTGCTCGTGTCGGTCGTCCTGTATCCGGCCGTGGAAGCCAATCTCCGCGGCCAGATCGACAGCTCCCTGGTGGCGGCGGCCGGCCAGGCACCGGACGTGGCGAAAGCCATCAAGGAGAAGTTCAGGGGGACGTCCAACGAGTCGGCCTTCCCAACTGTTCCGCTGGGGATAGGGAGCACCCAGCTGCAAATCGTGCCGGACCCGGTCCGGGTCGGGCCTTCGACGCAGTTCGTCGACCTCACCATCCGCGACGTCGAGGTCGCGAACGGAACTGCCGCTGCCTACTTTCGTAACGCGGTCTACGACGGAGTCGCCTATCGCGTCTACACCACCCCATTCCCAGGAACACCCGGCGCGCTCGTGCGCACAGCGATCCCGCAATCCGATCCTGCACCCACCCTGCGTGAATTCGCCTGGCTGCTCGCCACATCGACGGTGGCCGCCGGACTCGTGGCAGCACTTGCCTCACGGCTGGCCGCGCGCCGGGTCCTACGCCCCGTACGTCAGCTCACCGAGACCGTCGAAATGATCCGCACGACCGGCGACCTGGCCATCCCGATCCCCGCCGACAGCCAGGATGAGATTGGCCGTCTCGGCTCCGCGTTCGCCGGGATGACCGCCGCGCTGGACGAGTCCGTCGGCGCCCAGCGCCGCCTGGTCGCCGACGCCTCGCACGAACTGCGCACACCACTGACGAGCCTGACCGTGAACCTCGAACTGCTGGCGGAAGACCTGGCCGACACGCAGGCCCCACACCTCGCCGCCGAAGCGCTCGACCAGGCCGGCGAACTCAAAACACTGATCAACGACCTGGTCGACCTGGCCCGCTACGGCCAGCCCGCTTTCCACACTGAAGACGTCCGCCTGGACCTCGTCGCCGAGCGCGTCGCGGCCCGCGCGACACGTCGGGCAGCACAGATCGGATTCGACCTGACCTGCGCGCCCACCCTCGTCCACGGAGATCCCGACGCCCTGGAACGTGCCGTTGCGAACCTGGTCGACAACGCCGTGAAATGGAGCCCGTCCGGCGGCCGGGTCCTGATCAGCGTCAAGGAGGGCATTCTCGACGTCGCGGACACCGGCCCTGGGATCCCCGACAGCGACCTCAAATTCGTCTTCGACCGCTTCTACCGCTCACCCGCTGCCCGCGCGCATCCCGGATCCGGACTGGGCCTAGCCATCGTCCGACAGGTCGCCGAGGCTCATGGCGGGACGGCCGAAGTCGTGCCATGTCATAGCGGCGCGGTACTGCGCCTGAAGCTGCCGGTGTGTAGCGAACACGCTGAGCCCTGGGCAACACCGAGTTGAAGGTCTAGGCGGAGGTGTGGCTTTGCGCTCTCAGGAGAGCGCGGCGATCCAGTTGCGTAGGTTCGCGTCGGTCACTTCGCGGGCCGGCGTCACGTGTGCGAACGTTCCGTCCGAGGCGACCAGCGCGATCGTCACCTGCGTGAGATCCGGCGGGACCGTGATGTCACCTGAGAACACCCAACTGGCGGCGCCCTTGAAGTCGAGGCCGACCGGAGCGGCGAACGTTCCCGCCGACTTCGAGATCGAAGCCGCCAGTTGGTCCACGTCCTTGGGGTTCAACAACGAGCCCCTCCAGTCCTCCGGCGGCATGACCAGCAGGAAGCCCACGACCGGAGGCTTACCGGCTCGCGTCATCGGCAGCAGACGGCCGAGCGCAGTCCGGATCCCGTCCGCCGATCCTGCCACGATCACGAACGGCTTTCCGCGGTACGACGTACTGTTGACGAACCCGCCACCGACCGCGTTGAGCCGGAAGCTGCCGATCTCGTTGGGCCCGACGTCACCGCCATCCGGCGGCACCTCAGTCGACTCGGCATCCGGCGGCACGTCGGTCGACTCGCCCTCCGGGGGCGCCACGGACGAGTTCGCACCTGGCGGCAATTTGGTTGAGAAAGTGTCGGCCGCGATCACCGGGCCGAAGGTCACCTCGGTGATGACTTCTCCACCGCCGTACACCATCACCAGGCCGGTCTTCTCGTCCAGCACGATCTCTCTGGCGTCCATGTCCGGCACGTGGTCACTGGATTCCACCTTGTCGCAGTGGTAGCGGACCGCCGTCCGCCCGAACAACGTCTGCGTGCCGAGCCGCTTCGCCGCTGGACACAGCTGTTCGAACTCCTCGGTGCCCGGCCGGTAGAAGAAGGTGCTGTCGAGTGACTCGTCTTTGTCTGGATTCTCGATCCGCTGGTATTTCGGTTCCTCCTCGGGGCTGTAGATCAGCACTGCCTTGCCGTCCCAGACCAGGTAGGACCCCGCTTCCGAGCCGGTGAGTATCGTCATCCGGTATCGCCTGTTCCCGTCCGCGAACAGCTCGAAGGAGTTCGAACCAGCGTCGTCATCCGTGCTTGCGCCTCGAACCCTGACCAGATCAGGCGACACCGTTGACGTTGCCGAAGGCAACGCGGACCCGCTCCCTGATTGTTGCCCGCCACAACCACCTGCTGCCGCGACGGCGAGCACGACCGGGACGATGAACATCCTTGCTTGCTTCCCTCGCACAGTCATGCCGACTGCGCTCCTCCCCTGTCGGTGATACTCCAGGGACCGGCGGAGGCGACCGGCCGTGATCCCGTGGTGCACCCCAGACCTGCCCCTGGGGCTTTCAGCTCAGTCTGCGCGCGGAGAGCCCGGCGCGGACTGAGTAATAGTGCTCAATTCGCCGGGCGGCGAAAACCACACCACCCGCGCCCCGGACATGCGACCACCGCGCGGATGGAACTGGTGCGGAAGCTGCGGCTGTCGCCTGCTCCCGCGCAGGTCAGAGCGTGGTGCCGCTGTGTGACCGAGTCTGGCTTCAGGTGATCCTGGCCGGCCGGGTCGCGAGAAACACGAATGCGTCGCCGGCAAGCTTGATGCCGAGGGCCCGGGCGCGCAGGTCTACCGGACCGTCTGCCAGGCTCGCCAGTGAGTGTGCAACCCGGCTTGATCGCCGCAAGCCGTCCATAGGCGTCCACGGGTCCTGTTAGCAAATCCGTTAGCAAGACAGCCAAGTTGGAGGGCGCCTCTGCGGTGCTGTACTTCGCCGCTGCACCCCATCCGGAACGCAAGGCAGCAGGCCGTCGGAGGGCCCCTTCCGAGGCGGCGGCGGTCCTCGTCGCTCGGCCTATAGTTGCGCCATGGATATGAACGATTATCAACAGGCAGCCCTTCGCACAGCTGCACCGAAGGAGAAATATAACGAGCTGTTCCACCTTCTGCTCGGGCTTGTTGGAGAAACAGGTGAGATCGCCGAAAAAGCCAAGAAGATCGTGCGCGACAAAGATAGCGACTTTTCTCAGTGGGACATCGAGGATCTTAAGAAAGAACTCGGTGACACGCTGTGGTATGTCGCTGTTATCGCGGACTACTTTGATGTCCCGCTTGAGGATGTTGCTCAACTCAACATTGCGAAGCTTGCTGACAGGCAGAAACGAGCGATGCTCGGCGGTAGCGGCGACAATCGTTGAGCTGCTGGCTCTCGCGCGGATACTGCTCAGCCCGACCTGCCCTGACCTGTGCAAGCACCAGCCAACCTGTGCGCGGCCGGTGAACGGCCGGAGGCCGCATGCGCACGTCCGCGCCGCGCGCCGAAGGCTCGCCTTGATCCATAAGAGCTCAAGTCGGCCGAGGTACGGCGTACGCGCTGTCCTCCGCCGATTGATGCGCGACACTCGTCCGCCAAGTGATCTGCGACAGTCGAGAGCGCGTATCTCGGAATGAGCGGTCAGGCTATGCAGTCGGTCGGCGGCGGGACCCAGCACGACGCCCCAGCCGGGGCGCTGCGACACTCCGATCGCAGTCGGCTGCTAGGCGGGGAATACCTTCCAGTGCCCTTCGGAGATGACCTCGACAGTGTCGTCAGTCACCTTGATGGCGGTCTGGTCGTCGATGGCGTACGCCGGACCTGCGATCTCGGCGGCCCATCTCTCCGCATCGGCCATGGTGTTCCCCGGCATCTGCTCGTGGTCCAGGTGCGGGTAGATCGAGAAGTCGACGACCCCGAGCGTGCGGTCGTCCAGGGCAGACGGCCACGAGACGAAGTCGTCACCGATCCGCGGTGTCATCACCATGCTGCCGGCACTCATCCCCACCCAGACCGTCTCGGGCAGCGACGGCATGACCCGCGACAGCCCTGACTCCCGCATCCAGTGGCACAGGTACGTCGCTTCGCCGCCGTCCACCAGCAGCACGTCGGCCTCTCGGACCCACGGCACCCACCGCTCCTCGCCGATGCTGGGCAGCGCGGTGAGCTCCAGGACGCCCAAGGACGCCCAGCCCAGGCTGGTCATCATGTGCCACGGAGGCTCGCCGGCGACGAAGCTTCGCACCGAGGCGGGCCCGAGCATCGGGTGGCCCCACTGCGCCGTGGGGATGCAGAGCGCACGGGAGTCGGAGATCGGCTTGCCCAGCAGATCGACCAGCGCATCGCGGATGCTCCTGTTCGTAACGCCTCCGGATGTGAGAAGGAGCTTCACAACGCCTCCCGAGTTGAGTGCGACGGATTCGTGTGGCATACAGACCGTGGACGCGTCATTGCCTGACTCCTTGTCTTGGCGCCCTCGAGCGGCCGCCATTCACCTGTTCCACGAACGCTGCGTTCCGATCCGACACCCTGCCAGAAGACTCGGCGGACCTCCGCATGCGCGCACTGTCATCGGCAGATCCGTGCGTTGCTCCGACATGTGGACGGCAGACTCTCCTAGCCTGTCGCGCATCAGTTGGCGGACATGTGTCGCAGATCTGTTGGCGGCTCACAGGCGCCAGCCGGCCTCGAGGTCGGTGATCGCATTTGGGTGCTAGGCCGCGGACTGCGGCTGCAACGGTCGGTCCTGGCGAGCGGTGGCAGTGGAGGGCTGTTCGTAGACACGCTCAAGAACAAGTGCGGTCGCACGGTGCCGCTGGTTCCCGCCTTGGTGCCCCTCGTGGAACGCTGGGCAGAGGGCAAGGCACATGACGCGTGGCTGTTTGAGGCACCGCGCGGCGGCATGCTGAGTGAGGGGAACTGGAAGCGGTCGGTCGGCTGGCCTGCTGCCGCCAAGGCGATCGGCGTACCGAACCGTCGCGTACACGATCTGCGGCAGATGGCCGCGTCGGTCTGGCTGGGTGCTGGCGCTGACCCGAAGGTTGTGCAGAGGATTCTGGGACACGCGACGGCGGCCATGACGATGGACCTGTACGGCCACCTGGTCGATCAGAACCTGTGGGACGCGGCCCAGCGGATCGGGGGCAACGGGGACATCTCGGGGACATCCACCGAGCTTCAGGCGGGAATTACAAAACCCCCGGGCGAGGAAAGTGGGTCCTGACCTGGGGGTTTGGGTGGAGCCGCCTGTCGGAATCGAACCGACGACCTTCTCATTACGAGGAGGACCTACAGCGTCGCATACGCTCTCTACCAGCGCTTTTGGCAACACGGATGCCCGCACCACGCGCGAATTCCCCAGAGGTATCCGTCATTTCGCACCACGATCCGCACCACGACGTACGGCCGCCGGCCAGGACTCGCTTAGTCCCCGTCGCAGTCATCCACCCCGGACTTCGCTGGTCGCCCTGAACACGCCAATCAGGACCTGCTGGACCCACAACGATGCCACTGCCTCTGCACCGTCCTTGGTGTCGGTTCCCCCGCCGGGATGGGCTGGTGGATGAAGCTGCACCGCAGCGCCGCACTGATACCTTTTCGCCATTCCTGGTTCTCCGCATACCGCCTGGTCGGATACGGCAGAAGGGTGCCGTACCCAGCCAGGTCGGCCAGCGCCGCTCGGCAGCGTCCCCGGGCAGATCCGTCATCTGTGGATCCGGCCGTCAACATCGCGGAGCGGGGACAGGAGGTCGCGGTCGCTGAGCAGGGAGGCCGCGACCTCGGTGAGCTTGACGTTGTGGTCCTGGGACTAGCGCCGCAGGATCGCGAACGCCCGATCGGTATCGATATCGAAACGCTCCATCAGCACCCCTTGGGCTCTGCCGACCAGCCTGTGCGATTCCATCGCTTGAGATCAGTTTCCTGCGCCGAGCCGATCTAGACTCCCGAGACCGGCCCATACCCGGAGTCCAAGGTGCTCATCGGCGCGGGCCCCAGCAAGTGCCGCTGCAGTATAGGCGCCGACGGGGAAGCCTCGTGAGAATTTCTGCCAATGACCTGTCGGATCCGGGGTGAGGCGTTCGTAGTAGGGGTGACGGGCGGCCGGAGAAAGGCCGCCGGACTGACAGAAAGGCATGGCGCCATGCGGAAACTGATCTACGGCATGAACCTGACCCTGGACGGCTACATCGCCGCGCCCGGCGACGACATCGGCTGGAGCGGGCCGAGCGACGAGCTGTTTCAGTGGTGGCTCGACCAGGAGTTGGCGATCGGGCTGTTGATGTACGGGCGCAAGCTGTGGGAGGCGATGAGTTCCCACTGGCCGACCGGCGACCAGCAGCCCGACGCCACCCCGGCGCAGATCGAGTTCGCGCGGAACTGGCGGGACACGCCGAAGGTGGTGTTCTCCTCGACGATCGACAAGGTCGACTGGAACACCCGCCTGGTCACCGGCGACGCTGTAGCGGAGATCACCCGACTCAAGGCCGACGACGGCGAGCCGATGAGGGTCGGTGGCGCCACGCTCGCTGGGGCGGCCATGCGGGCCGGGCTGGTCGACGAGTACGAGATCGTCACCCATCCGGTGCTGGTGGGCGGCGGCACACCGTTCTTCACCGCGCTGGACAGCTGGGTGAACCTGAACCTGGTGGAGACGCGGACGTTTCCCGGCGGCGTGGTCCTGACCAGGTACGAGACGAGGCGTTGAGCGCGATTCCTTCGCTGCTCGTCTGAGGGAGCGGCAGCATGCCCCGGAGCAAGGTCGAGCTGTTCGCTGCGACAAGGCAGGGCTCGCCATTCCTCGCCCTCACCCGATAATGCCGATACCAGTCGAGACCGCGGCGGGGTCCAGGGATCAGCGGCAAGATGTTTTCGGCTCCGGGAGTCCTTGCGCGAGTGGAACGGTCCGGTGGACGGGTGAGGTGGCGGCCGAAAAGATCTTGCTGCCCCTGGACGCCGACGGTGGCTCGGCGCACACTCCCTGGCATCGGGTCTGTTCGGCGCGGTCGCCTTGTTCGCCGCGGCGCTGGCATACGCCGGCGGCCGGACGTGGCTGCGCGTTCTCGCTGCCGTCGTCGCGGCACTGTCGCTGGGCCGGTGCGTGGCCGGGCCGCTCGGCAGCACCGCGTTCGACCTGGTCGCACCAATCGGGTTCCTGGTGCTGATCCTCGCGATCAACGTTTCGATGCTGGCGGGGCCCGATGGACCACGACGTCGCGATGAAGCCTCTTCGCATCTGGCCTGTTGCGCTGTGTCATCAGGGGTTCCGACCTGTTGTGCGGAGGGGTTCCGAGGTGGAGTGTCGAGACGACCAGACGGGCCGGGAACCGGTCCCGAGCCGATGGTCGTCCCGAGGAGGGGGTCATGGGCACATCACGCCGCATCATCGCTTCCGTCGCTGCCGTCACAGCTGCTCTCGCCGGAGCCGCCGTCGCTGCCTCCGCGTCGCCGGCGGATCACGAGGTCACCGTCGGCAGCCCGTCGACACCGTTCTCCCAGAACAAGCAGAACGAACCGGCGGTCGCCATCGACGCACACGATCCTTCGGTCGTGGTCGCGGGGGCCAACGAGGAGATCGACATGGAGTCCTGCGCCGCCGGTGACCCGTCGACCTGTCCGTTCACGAACGGCGTCGGAGTCTCCGGCGCGTACTTCTCGTTCGACAGCGGTGCGTCCTGGCACCAGCCGACGTACAGCGGCTGGAGCGCCCGTGGCTGCCTCGGCCCCGCGGCCTGCACTCCGCAGGTGGGTCCGATCGGCACCCTGCCCCACTACGTCGAAGCAGGGCTCGTCGCCGACGGAGACCCGGCGGTGGCATTCGGACCGCGGCCCGGTCCCGGCGGGACCTTCTCGTGGGCGAACAGATCGCGGCTGTACTACGCGAACCTGACCTCGAACTTCGGCGCCACCCGGAAACTCGAGACCTTCCGCGGCTTCGAGGCGATCGCGGTGTCGACCACCGACGACGTGCGTGGAGCGTCGGCGAACAACGCCTCCGCCTGGCGGGCGCCGGTGATCATCTCCAAGCAGTCCTCGACGACGTTCTCGGACAAGGAGCAGGTCTATGCCGACAACGCCTCGAGCAGCCCGTTCTTCGGCCACGTCTACGTGTGCTGGGCGTCGTTCCGCAGCCAAGAGAAGGGGCACGCGCTCCCGGTACCGTTGACCGTCGCGACATCCACTGACGGCGGAACCAGTTGGACCACTCGTCAGGTAGGACCGGCGACGAGCAACGGCATCAACAGCCAGCCCGACGGCTGCGTCGTACGTACGGACAGCACGGGCGCGGTCTACGTCTTCGGCGTCGGCACCCGACAGGGCACCAACTTCCAGATGATGTACCGGTCCACCGACGGCGGCGCGCACTTCAAGGGACCGTTCCTGGTCACGCCCGTTGTGAAGCCGGGTGTCTTCGACCCGGTCGAGGGACGTCCCGTGATGGACGGCATCGCCGGGGCCCGGGTCGACCTGGCCGGCGGACCGAACGTCGACATCGCGAACGCCCGGCCCACTGGGACCGGTGGTACGAACGAGATCTTCATGACTTGGGCCGATGGCCGGCTGGGTCTCAACCACGAGCAACTGATGCTGACCTGGTCGCGGAACGCCGGACAGACCTGGGCCACGCCGCTCGCAGTGCCGATCGCTACCGGCGACCGGCCGGTCTACAGTGCACCGGCGGTCTCCCCGGACGGGACTGATCTGTACGTCGTCTACAACGCATTCACCACGCCATATCGCAACGACACCACGAGTCCACGTGGGCTGGTCGGCGTCGTACTGCATGCGAACGTGGTGAACGGCGTACCCACCGGCTGGTCGGTGCTCGAACGGACTCCAGTCGGAGATCCTCGCGGCAGCAGCGCGAACGCCCTGATCTCGGAGTTCCTCGGTGACTACGTGTACGCCGCCGCAACGAACGACTTCGCGGTAGCGGTGTGGAACGACGCCCGCGAGGCGGCTCCGTGCGATTCGATCAACGCTTTCCGGGCCTCGCTCTACACGAGCAGCCCGACGAGCGCGCCCAACGTGCTCGGCACGTGCCCGGCAACGTTCGGCAACAGCGACATCTTCAGCGGAACGTTCGCCGATCCGACTCCGTAATCACCTCTTTGTGACTCGCAAGTGACGAGCACCGGAACTCTTCGGAGTTCCGGTGCTCCTTCGGTTGGGGGCTCCTCAGATCCGCTGTGCCAGGTTAGGGTGTCTCGGGGTGGTGTGGGGGCCAAACCCGTTGCTGACAAAGGGTTTCGGACCGGCGAGGGTCGGTGCCGGGCGCGGGCGCTGCTCAGATCCACGTGCTCAGCCTGGTTGCGGACGGGTCGCACCGGATGACTCAGTTGCCTCAAGACCTATTCGTAGACCCGAGCGAGGACCCGGACGACGTGGTCGACCGGGTGGCCGGCCACCTGTCCCGGGCAGAAGATCTCATTCAACGTTGCCGTCACTGCGCTACACGATGCGCGTACGGAGGTCGAGGAACTGCAGACGCTGCCGTGACGGGGCGCCTGTGGACACGAGGCTCCGCTAGAAAGTGTCCGCGCCCGGTGGGATCGTGTTGTGGTATGGATCTGATGGGCCGGGATTTCGACCACATCCGACGGGAGCACCTGCGCGGCGTGAAGGTGACGGAGTTCGCTCATCTGTGGTGGCAGGCCGAGCAGCGCGGCGATGCGTTGCGTGCTGAAGACCAGGTCGATTGGTACCTGGTCGGGGTGCTCGCTGCGTGCCGGTGGATCGCTAACGCGTGGGTTCCGTACAACGGCCCGATCGACGGCCGCAACGGTGTGATGGCCAAGACGCCGCTGACCCTGAAAAGTGCGTGGGTCATCGAGGAGCTCATCGAGGAAGAGACGCCGTACGCTGAGCGGCTGGTCGGGCGGTGGGAGTGGCCGGGTCGCCCGGGTTACGTCGAGGGAGTCGCCGCGACGTTCGCCTGGATGGGGCGACGCTCGGGTGTGCCGCCGATCCAGGTTGAGCAAGCGCACGCGAGCTGACCAAAGCAGGTTGGCATCGAGAAGGGGCCTCAGGAGAGCCATTGGGTGGCCTTTCTGAGGCCCCTTCTGCGGCCTGGGGCAGGTCTAGGCCGTGTTGCTAAAGGTCTGGACCCAGTGGAGTGTGGCGGCGAGGCACTGACCGGAGTGGTGGTTGCGGGCGGTCTTGTCTGATCGCATCGCGAGCCCCGCCACTGCTTGAGCTTGTTGAAGCAGAGCTCGACGACGTTGCGGCCCCGGTACCGCTGCCGCTGCTCGTCACCGAAGTCGATCGGGCGGCCAGGTCGCTTGCGGCGGTGGGCGATCTGGTCGTCACGTTCCGGGATCGTCGTGGCGATGCCGCGCTCGCGCAGCCACGCCCCGGTTCGCCCTGGACGGGTAGCCCCAAAACCCGTATCGCCGCAGGCCCCTGACGAATAGGCTCGCGCTCATGACCGACGGCGACTGGAGGGATGGCGGGTTCAGGCAGCGTCGGCCCTCCGTGGAGACTCTCGCCTGGGTTGCGGCGTCGATGGGTCGGGGCAGTCGCATCGTTGGCTATCGCCGATTGACCGGTGGCGTCTGCTCCGCCGTGAATCGGCTGACTGTCGAGCGACGTGGAATGCGAACGTTCGTCGTACTGCGGCAGTACCCGGGCGGGCTTGGCCTGCAGGGGAGCTTGGAGAAGGAGATCGCCAACCTTGGTGTGGTGGCGGGAAGCGGGCTCCCGGTTCCGAGCATCCTGGCTACTGATGTTGCTGGTGCTTCGACGGGGGGCGCGCCATCGTTGCTGATGACACGGTTGCAGGGGCATGTTCACCTCAATCCGGCGGAACCTCGGTCGTGGATGACGAGGATCGCGGAGATTGCTGTATTGCTGCATTCCCTCGATCTCCCCGCGAAGATGTTCAGACCTTGGACGGATTCTTGGATCGCTCCTCTAGACGGGTTTCAGGTGCCGGTCGACGCACAGAAGCCGGCTGTGTGGAAGGCGGCGTTTGGTGTCATGGCGGCGCCGCCGCCAAAGGACACTGCCGTCTTTCTGCACTGCGATCTCCTGCCTGTCAACATGCTGTGGTCGCGCGGAAGGATTACTGGACTGACCGACTGGAACTCCATCCATCGGGGGGCGCGCGCGATTGACGTCGGGCACTGTCGGCGATACTTGGCGGCGCTCTACTCGCCCGAGTGGTCGGAGCAGCTTCGGTCGCTCTATGAGTCGATCGCCGGGGTGACTCTCGATCCGTGGTGGGACCTGTATGCCCTGCTGCACTATGACGATAGCGGGCCGAAGTGGATCCGTAGTCAGGTCGCTGGGCGCCGTCCCGTCGATGTGCCCGGCATGACTTCCCGGGTCGAGGTCGCTATCGAGACAGCGCTACGGCGCCTCGGATAACTGCGGGTTCCCTGCTGGTCGCTCTTCCGGTTCTGGCATGCCGCACAGCCCCCTGCACGAAGGTCGAAGGTCGGTCGCACTCGCATCAATCACCGGCAAATAACGAGACACCACACTAGGCCCGGGCGAGCTGGCTGGCCGCTGCAACCCGACGTCGACTGGATCGCCGACCGTTTCGCCGGCAACGCCTGCCTGGACTGGGCAGCTAGAGACGGCTTGACTTGTTCAGTGAAGGAACCCGTCCCACTTCAATTCGTAGCGGGATCCGCCAGGCATGGCGTGCTGGCCGGGCAGCTGTTCGACGGCCCGGGCCAGCTCAAGTCCGACCGGCCCGAGCAGGTCGGGTGCCAGCTTGCCCACCTTGCCAGTGTTGCCCTAGGCAAGCGCTTCGCGCCACCCGCGCTGCCTCGCCCCGGTCAGGGCGTCACGGCCCGCGCAGCTCGAGATCAGCGCGTTCAAGCGCGGCTGCGCGGGGTCATGACCAACGCTCACGGTCAGTGGTCGAGGCTCGTCCAGAGCTGAACGACGGCGTATGCACGCCAGGGCCGCCATCGCTGTTGCAGCTTGGCGACCGAGCGGGGGTCGACCGGGCAACCCAGTGCCTCGAGTGCGCGGCGAAGACCAGCGTCGCCATTTGGGAACGCATCGGGATCGTGAAATCCTCGCATCGCCACGTACGCGGCAGTCCAAGGTCCGATACCACGAATCGCGAGTAGCCGGGTGAGCGCTTCGATCGGGTCTGAGCCGGCGTCGACCCGGACTTCGCCGTTGGTGAGCTGGGCGGCGAGAGTCTGCAACGGGGCGCGGCGTAGCCCCAGCCCGGCAAACGCGTTGGGGGCGGCTTCGGCGAGGACCGCCGCGGATGGGAATAGATGGGTCACCGTCCCGAGCGGCTGGCGCAGCGGCGCACCGAACGTTTCGACGAGGCGGGCTGTCTGTGTCCGTGCAGCCCGCAGCGACGCGCGCTGACCGAGCACTGCGCGCAGGGCGAGTTCGTCTCCGTCGACGCAGCCCGGCACTCGCAGCCCCGGCCGGGCGCGGACGAGGCCGCCGATCACCTTGTCACGGCCGAGGGCCCCGGCAATGGCCAGGGGATCGGCGTCGAGATCGAGCAGGCGCCGGCAGTGTGCTACCGCCGCGGCGAGGTCGCGAAAATCATCAAGGAGGAGAACGCAGCGAACGGAACGCACTTCCGGGGTCAGCTCGACAATCCCGATGCCATGGGCGAGAGTCAGCGCTCGCCGATAGGTACCGCCGCTGACGTCTTCGAGACCGGGGACTGCGCGCACTTCCAGGAACCGCAGCAAGGCGGCCGCGTCGAAGGGCTCCCGGCAGTTCAGGCGAAGCTCGACGACTCCGGGCGACCGGGCGCAGGCACGGTCCGACCGGTGCCGCATCTCGCCCGGGGTCAAGTCGAAAACGTCTCTGATAGTGGCGTTGAACTGGCGAACGCTATGGAACCCGGCCGCCAAGGCCGCATCGGCGAAGGACATGGCGGTCGACTCGATCAGGAGCCGGGCGGTGTTGGCACGCTGGGCGCGCGCAAGTGCGACCGGGCTTGCGCCGACTTCCTCGGACAGGAGTCGCCGAAGATGCCGATCGCTGAAGCCCAGTCGCTTTGCTAGCCCGGAGACTCCTTCGCGGTCGACGGTGCCGTCTCCGATCAAGCGCATGGCGCGCCCAACACGGTCGGCACGCCAGTTCCAATCGGGCGACCCGGGCGATGCGTCGGGGCGACAGCGCTTACAAGCGCGGAAGCCAGCCGACTGCGCGGCGGCCGCCGTTGGGTAGAAGCAGACGTTCGAGCGCTTCGCAATCCGCGCCGGGCAGCTCGGCCGGCAGTAGAGCCGCGTCGAAGTGACGGCGATGAAGAAGATGCCGTCGTAGCGCGGATCGCGGCTGCAACTCAGCCGGTAGCAGCTCTCGAAGTCCTCGACGATGTGGCTCATTTCTCGCCCCGGAGTCAACCGTATCAGCGGTTTTCGGCCAGCTCGGTAGACGTCCACTCAGTTGGCCGAATCCCGCCAGTCACCGCCCTGGCAACGACTTAGCGTTGAGCACAACGATAAGTGAGGAGCGGCATGATGGAAGCGAATCAGCCACAGTTCGCCGGCGCGGATGGACGGCGCATGAAGACGAGCACCATCGACGTCGCCGGACTCGACGGCGCACTGGTGCGGCTGACGTCAGAGCAGCTCGACGAGTTCGAGTCGCGGGTCGAGTGTCCGTTGCTTCGCTCGGACGACGCCAGCTGGGACGACGCCGTGCTGGTCTGGAACGGCATGGTCGCGAAAGCCCCCGCGGTGGTGCTGCAGCCGGCGTCGGCCCGGGACGTCGCAGCTGCCGTCGGCTTCGCGCGTGACCACGGTCTGTTGCTGAGCATCAAGGGCGGGGGGCACAACATGGCCGGTACCTCGATCGCCGAGCGCGGTCTGACGCTCGACATGTCGCGCATGCGCGACGTCACGGTCGACCCGGACGCGCGGCTCGCGCAGGTCGGGCCTGGGTGTCTGCTCCAAGACGTCGACCGGGCGACCCAGGCGCACGGGCTGGCCACGCCGTTAGGCTCCTTCTCCTCCGAGGTCGGCGTCGCTGGCCTGACCCTCGGCGGCGGCCTGGGCTACCTCACGCGTCGCTTCGGCTGGACCGCGGACAACCTCGAGGAGGTCGAGATCGTCACTGCCGACGGCCAGATCCGGACGGCCAACCGCGAGGAGAACACCGAACTCTTCTGGGCGCTGCGGGGCGGTGGAGGCAACTTTGGCGTCGTCACACGATTCACGTTCCGCCTGCACGACGTCGGCCCGACCGTTACCGGCGGTCTCATCGTCTGGAGTGCCGACCGGGTCGACGACGTGCTCGCGACCTACCGCAACCTCACCGAGTCGGCGCCACGCGAGTTGACCGCCGCGGTGAGCGTGCGCCTCGCGCCTCCGGCCCCGTTCCTCCCCGAGGACTGGCACGGCAGGCCGATAGTCGCGCTGCTCATATGCCACAGCGGTGCGGACGCGGCGGCCGACCTCGCCCCCGTTCGCACCCTCGGCGACCCGATCGCCGACCTCGTCACCGAGAAGCCCTACACCGACCAGCAGTCGATGTTCGACGGCGATGAGCCCAAGGGGCACCGCTACTACTGGAAGACCGAGTACCTGGCCGGCCTGACGAATGAGTTCCTCGACATCTTCCGCGACAGTGCCTTGAAAGTGACGTCCCCGCTGTCGGCGTCGATTGTTATCCACCTCGCGGGTGAGCTGAACGAGAGAGCAGACGACGACGGGGCGGTCGGCAACCGCGACGCCCGCTACATGACCGCGTTCGCCGGTCAATGGCAGGCTGACAGCCCCGACGACGAGCACGTGGCCTGGGTACGGGAGGCATGGAAGAGCGTCCGACCCTTCTCGACAGGGGGCAACTACCTCAACTTCCAGACCGCCGACGAAGACGAGGAGCGTGTCCGCGCGACCTACGGCGCCAACTTCGACCGCCTCGTCGCGGTCAAGAACGCGTACGACTCGCAGAACCTGTTCCGCCGGAACCGGAACATCCGTCCCCGAGCCCGTGCCGGATAGAGCGAGGCAAACATGAACGCCTCGCGGGTGCTCGTCGTCGGTGCAAGTGTTGCCGGTCTCGCGCTGGCCCGCGCCCTGTGTCAACGCGGCATCATCGCTGAGGTTGTCGAGCGGGCAACAGACTGGCAGCCGAGCGGCACCGGCCTGTACCTACCGGCCAACGCCGTACGGGCATTGCACGAGCTCGGCATCGGACCGGCCGCAACCGCCTACGCGAACCCGATCGGGCGTCAGCGTCTCCTCAACCACCGCGGCCGTCTTCTCGCCAACATCGACCTCGACCGAATCTGGGACGGCGTCGGCGGCTGAGTCGCGATCCAGCGCGCGGTGCTACATGAGGCGCTTCGCCAGGCGACCGCTGAAGTGCCTGTCCGGCTCGGCACGTCGGTGACGGACCTGGAAATCGGCGGGGCGCCGCAGGTGACCTTCTCCGACGGCTCGACCGGCAGCTACGACCTCGTCGTCGGCGCGGACGGCGTCCATTCGACGATCCGAAACCTCGCCCTGGGGGTCCCCCGGCCAACTACGTGGGACAGGCGTCCTGGCGATTCATCGCCGACGGCTTCTCCGACATCACCGATTGGACGGTCATGCTGGGCCGAGGACGCACGTTCCTGACCGTCTCGCTCGGCCAAGGGGTCGTGTACTGCTATGCCGACCTCAACACGAACGACCCGGCCACTGCTGCAAGCGAGGACTGGCACCGGGCGTTCGCCGGCTTCGCCGCACCGGTGCCAGTTCTGCTTGACCAAGCCACAGAGGCGTACTTCGCACCGATCGAGGAGATGGTGGCGCCGGCCTGGACAGCGCGCCGCGTCGTGCTAATCGGCGACGCCGCCCACGCCAGCTCACCGAACATGGCGCAGGGCGCGGCCATGGCGCTCGAGGACGCGCTCGTACTCGCCGAGATGCTCACCGCCGACCAACCCGTCGAGCAGGCACTGGCCGGCTATGTACAGCGGCGCGAGGCCAGGGTGACGTGGGCGTCGCCGGCATCCGGGCTTGGTCGCCCCTCGATCTCCAGTGCCACCAGCGGCACACCAGGACCGCCGTTGTCGCCGAGCCCGCCGTGGCGGACTCCAGCCTCGACGTCGAACGCGGTCACATGCAACTCGTGCATGCCGTCGTCACTCATAAATCGACCTCGGCCCTGCTGCCGAAGTCACGGCCTGAACCGGTGTTTCGCTCCCCAGGGTATTGGTCCACCGCCGGTGCCTGGCCCGGCTGTCAGGTGTGGGTGGGGAGGGTGTCGACGTCGTCGGGGGTGAGGTCGGTGCGGTGGCGGACCAACCGCAGCGGGTGGCGGTAGTGGCCGGCCTGCGGGGCAGCGTCGGCGGCGACCTCGACGACCAGCCGGGGCTGGACCTTGATCAGCGGCGTCTTGCTGCCCTTGCCCCAGCCGGTGACCGCGCCGACGATCGCGTCCACCGTCTCGCGGTGCTTGACCTTTCGTCAGGGTCTCTAGGGCGTCGCGCACTGTCGTGTTGAGGGTGTTGATCAGTACATGTGCGACACACACGTCGGGCAGTGGAGTCTGCCTGGGCCGAAGGCAAGCAGGCTCCTGAATGGGACCTCGGCGCTTTGCCGGATCGCGGCATGTCTGGTCACGCCAGGCCGTCCGTGACAGCGCCATGAGTGGACTGCCGGAACGCTCACCCATTCCAACTGAGCGAGCCAGAGCACAGACTGGATGGATGAACGCGCCGATCGAACTGTCGTATGACCGGTGCCGTGAGCTGCTGTCGAGCGCCGAGGTTGGCCGGGTGGCGCTGTGCACCGACTCGGGCCCGCTGATTTGGCCTGTGAACTACTCGGTGGTCGAGGACGCGATCGTGTTCCGCACCGCTCCCTACAGCGTGCTGGGGGCGCGCGCGTGGAACAGCAGGCTCGCCTTCGAGGTGGACCGGCTCGACCTGGAGCGGCAGCAGGGGTGGAGCGTGGTGGCCACGGGGGACGGCGAGATGATCGAGGATCCCGACGAGCTAGCGGTGATCCGGACGTTTCGGGACCCGCATCCCTGGGCTGGCGGCGCGGCCCGACTGTTGTACGTGCGGCTGCGCTGGGATGGGCTCACCGGTCGCCAGCTGAGCTAAGGCAGCCGGACCGACAGTCCTCCGTCAGTCCGAGTCGGGGACGCGCGGGTCGGTCGGGGTGCAAGGTTGGCGCACGTCGAGGCTGGGCGCGTAGCGGATCACGGCGAACACGGCAGCCGCGATCAGGCCACCGTTGACCGCAACCAGGGTCAGCGTGTTGCCTGCCGGAGTCAGCGACACCAGGTCGACACAACCGTGGAAGAGCGCCACCACAGGCAGTCGCGGCTGCTGCGGTACAGCCAGGTCGTCAGATAGGACCCGAACAGCAGGCTGACCAGCCACCCGGGCACCAGCAGCGGAGACAGAGTGGCCAAGCCGTGGGCGTAGAAGAACAGCGGCAGATGCCATCCTGCCCAGAAGATCGCCAGTACCGTCGAGGCGGCGTAGGCGGTGCGGCCATCGGCCCGCAGCGCGTCCAGGGCATACCCGCGCCAACCGCTCTCTTCGCCGCACCCGAAGAAGATCACCTCGATCAGGACCAACTCCCAGCCGACATTGGGATACTCCTTCGAGCCCAGGAACTCGCCGAGATCCACCGGCGAGCCTCCTGCGACAAACCCGATCAGGCATCCAAGTGCGATCAGCCCGAACGGCAGGACAACCGCCAGGATCACCCAGGGCACTGGACCGCGGATGGCGCGCCGCGAAAGGTCACGCAGACCCGATACTCCCGACTCCCGGGCCGTCAGGATCACCGCCGCTGCGCCGGGACCAAGACTTCCCAGGTAGTGCGGCGGCTGCCAACAGTCGGCGCAACCGCATCGGCAGCCAGGCCGACCTTGTCAGCGCATAGGCCAACACAAAGAATCGAACCACCCGACGGTCCAGACGCCGCATGCACGTATTCCACCGACGCCGCCACCCGTTGTGGGAGGGCGCCCCGCGATTCACCTCACCGGGCCAGCGGGAAGCACCGGTCAGACCAGAAGGAACGAACCGAACCGGCATCACAAGCAAATGCGGATGTTTGGCCTGAGGTCCTGGCCCGGGCCCAGGCTGGGCCGCCATGAGTGACGCCCGACGCGGCACCGTCACTGACTGGTGAATCGAACTCGGCGCCGATAGCGCACTCCGGACAGATACGAGAATCAAGAAACCCGGGATTGCTCACCGGAGTCCATCGGACTGCCACCCGTTCAGTCGAGCTGATCGGTGCATCTCGCAACGAAGCAAGTCAGACGTCGACTCGCCGCACTCATGCACCTCGTCCAACCGCGGGGCATCCGGATCTTGTCTAGTTCAGTGAAGGTAGCCGTCGTACTTCAATTCGCAGCGGCACCCACCAGGCAGGCCGTTGCGGCCGGGGAGCTTCTCGACGGCCTTGGCGAGCTCAAGTTCGATGGGGCCCGCCAGCTCCACGGTCAGACTCGGTCGGGATTCTGCGGGTTGGGATGCTTCACGGTTCGGGGTCATCGTGTACCGCCTCGTCTGGGCGGTTGATGACATCAGGACTGGGAATCTGCACGTTCTCGATCCGGAGCACCCACCGGCCGTCGGCGCGCTCCAACCACTGACCGATCCTCATGCTGCGGCCGTCGTCGGTCTCGACCTCGACGAACCGCCCACCGTCATGTGCCGGCGGCCCGTCGAAGACGATGTTGATCGCCTGCACCGGTCCGTTCATGCATCCAGAGTGCGCCCAACCACCAGCTCCTGTCGCCGTCGAGCCCCGCCGGAGTGTTGCCCTAGGCAAGTGGCAACAAGCTGCAAAAGCCCTGGCCCGCCCACCGGATCTGCGATTACGCTCCGAGAAGTGACTGGGGCTCACAGCAACGATCCTCGCCGCCCGACAGGACCGGAACGCCGTTCCGGTCAACCTGCGCCGCACCATCTGCCCGCAGTAGCTCCCCCGCCGCCGGCCCGGCCGCAGCTCCTCCGCCTTCGACACCTTCGCCGATGCTGAATCCCGGCTGGGCCATCGAGCCTGCCGACCAGCCGCCGCCTCGACCCGCGCCGCTACCGCCTCGGCCGGCCTCGATCGTCCCACCGGCTCGCCCGCCGATCAGCGCGCCAAAGACTGCCGCGCGATCAGGCCTGGCAACCAAGCTCGGTGGCCTGGCGCGGCTCCTGCTCGCATTGCCGTGGCTGTGGTGGTCAGTTAACTGCACTAGCGGCCCGACGGAGTTGGTTGGGCGAGCGGGCCTTCGTGATGATCTGCAGCGTGGTTGCTGGGGAGCTGCGTTCGTACGGTGAGCTGATGGAAGGGGCGTGTCGACCTCCCTCGAGTTTGGTGCTGTTGCAGCTGGCGGGCTCGAGTCGTTGCCCTGGCTGGTGGTCAGTGCAGCCAGCAGATCCAACAGCTCATCCGCCCGTCGCCTGCCGTGGGAGACGTCGGCTGAGTCGAAAGTAGGGCAGCCTCTGAAGTGATTTGCCAAATCGTTTGGGCGAGGGGTTGACAGGCGGGCGGGCGTGATCCACTCTCGTGGTCAGGTACCAGTTGCCAAATCGTTTGGGCATCGAGTGAGGAGCAGGCCGCCATGAGCCGCACCATCCGGATCAAGGACGTCGCTGAGCATGCCGGCGTGTCGGTGACGACGGTGTCGCACGTGCTCAACGACGTCCCGGGAAAGCGGATCAACGCCGAGACCCGCGCGAGGGTGAAGGCGTCCGCGGCAGCACTCGGGTACGTGCCCAACCGCGTTGCGCGCAGCCTGCGCACCCGGCGTTCGCAGGTGCTCGCGCTGATCAGCGACGAGATCGCCACCACGCCGTTCGCGGGCCTGATGATTCTCGGCGCCCAGGAGGCCGCGTCCAAGCGCGGCTGGCTGCTGATGCTGGTGAACACCGGCCTGGACCCGGCCTACGAGGCCCGCGAGATCCAGGCGCTTCTCCAACGCCAGGTCGATGGCTTCCTGTACGCGACGATGTATCACCGCGAGGTCGAGCTTCCCGATGAGCTGGCCGGCCTGCCCGTCATACTCCTCGACGCCGTGTCCCGCGACCCGTCGATCCCGTCCGTGGTCCCGGACGAGGTCGGCGGCGGGCGCACGGCGGTCGAGGTGCTGCTCGCGAGCGGCCACCGCAGGATCGCGTTCCTCAACAACAGAGACGACATCCCGGCCTCGCGCGGCCGGCTCGAGGGGTACCGCGCGGCCCTCGAGGCGGCGGGCGTCGGCTATCACCAGTCCCTCGTCACATATGACGCCTCCGACTCGGCCGGCGGCTACCGTGCGGCTGCCGCCGTCCTCGACGGGACCGCCCGGCCCACAGCGCTGTTCTGCTTCAACGACCGCATGGCGCTTGGTGCCTATCAGGCTGCCGCCGAACGCGGCCTGCGGATTCCCCACGATCTGTCCGTCGTCGGCTTCGACAACCAAGAGATCATCGCCGACGGACTGCGACCGGGTCTGACCACAGTCGCACTCCCTCACTACGAAATGGGGGCGTGGGCCGTCGACACCCTGATCGGGTCGATCGACGACAACCCCCAGAACGACGACCGCGCACAGGTCGTCCTGCCCTGCCCGCTCGTAACCCGGGCTTCGGTCACCGCCCCGGGCCAGACCCCCGGCTAACCCGGACGCCCGGCTAACCGCCACACCCAGCTAACCGAACACACCCGCGGCTCCTCGATCCCGAGTCCCCCTCGGGCCGACCAGCGCTGCCCAGAACAGGGCCGACGTACAGCCCTGCCGACGAAACCGGGAGGAATCCCCGATGTCCCACCACCGTATCCACCGGCGTATCGCCGCAGCCGTCGTCCTGGTGGCGGCGAGCTCCGGCCTCGTCGCGTGCTCGTCCGACAGTTCCGGCACCGGCGCCAGCACTGCCGACGGCGTCACCACTCTCAAGCTGTGGACACACAACGGCGGCAACGCCCAGGAACTGGCCATCAACAAGCAGGTGGTGGCCGACTTCAACGCCAGCCAGAGCAAGTACAAGGTGGACCTCCAGGCGTTCCCGCAGGCGTCGTACAACGACGCGGTCACCGCCGCCGCCGCGGCCAAGAAGTTGCCGTGCGTGCTGGACATCGACGGCCCGAACGTCCCGAACTGGGCCTGGGCCGGCTACCTCGCCCCGCTCGACCTGCCCGAGGAGACGTTCAAGGACCAGCTCCCCAGCACGATGGGCAAGGTCGACGACAAGGTGTACTCGTTCGGACACTACGACGTCGCGCTGAACATGGCCGTACGCAAGTCGGTCCTCACCACGATCGGCGTCCGGGTTCCGACCATCGACAAGCCGTGGACCAGGACCGAGTTCGACGCCGCGCTCGCCAAGCTCAAGGCCGGCGGCAAATACCGGTACACCCTCGACCTCGGCACCTCCGGCACCGGCGAATGGCTGCCCTACGCCTATTCGCCGCTGCTGCAGAGCTTCGGCGGCGACCTCATCAACCGCAGCGACTACAAGAGCGCCGCCGACGTCCTCAACGGCCCGAAGGCGATCGAGTGGGCGACCTGGATGCGGAGCCTGATCGCCAACGGGTACATGGCGCAGAAGTCCGGCGCCGACGGCACGGTCGACTTCGTCAACGGCAAGACCGCGATCGTCTACACCGGTTCGTGGGCGGCCGACGCCATCACCAAGAAGTACGGCGGCGACGTCGCGTTCGTGCCGCCGCCGGACCTGGGCAACGGCGCGAAGATCGGCGGCGGCTCGTGGCAGTGGGGTCTCTCGTCGGACTGCGCCGCCAAGGACGGAGCGCGCGAGTACCTCAAGTTCTCGGCTCAGACGAAGTACTTCGTGGAGTACTCACAGAAGCTCGGCCTGATTCCCGGCAACACCGCCGCGGTGGACCAGCTGCCGAACTTCGCCGCCGACGGCAAGTACCGGGTCTTCCTCGAGCTTGCTCAGAAGTACGCCGTGGTCCGCCCGGTGACACCGGCGTACCCGTTCATCTCGACCACCTTCCAGAAGGCGTGCCAGGACATCCTGGCCGGCGGTGACCCGAAGAAGGTGCTCGACAAGGCCACGTCCGACATCGACAACAACATCAAGTCCAATGGCGACTACCAGTTCTGAACGTACGGTGGCCGTGCGGGAGATCGCTCCCGCACGCCCCACCAGGGCACGCGAGGTACGACGTGCACGGCGCGGCGAGTCGGTCGTCGGGATGCTGATGGCCTCGCCCGCCGTCGTCCTCTTGGTCGTCTTCTTCGTCGTCCCGGTGGCGTTGGCGTTCGGGCTGGCCTTCACCAATGCCCGGCTGATCTCGCGGCGCCCGGCGCGTGTGGTCGGTTTCGACAACTTCGTCCAGCTGTTCGGCGACCCGGTGTTCTGGGCGTCGCTGCGCAACACGCTGTACTTCGCGGCGGTCGTCGTACCGGTGCAGGCCGGGCTGGCCCTGGTGCTGGCGCTGCTGGTCAACGCGAAGGTTCGTGGCCGGAACTTTTTCCGCACCGTGTACTTCCTGCCGGTGGTCACGTCGATGGTCGTGGTGTCGTTGCTGTGGCGATTCATCTACCAGCCGGACGGACTCCTCAACCATGTGATCCGCGCGGTGTCGTTCGGGCACTGGCAGGGCACCGACTGGCTGAACAACCCCGACACCGCGATGCCGGCGATCATCGTCTTGTCGATCTGGCAGGCGGTCGGGTTCCACATGATCATCTGGCTGTCCGGCCTGCAGACCATCCCGCCGGAGCTGTACGAGGCCGCCGAGCTCGACGGCACCTCCACCTGGCAACGGTTCCGGTTCGTTACCTGGCCGGGGTTGCTGGCGACCCGCACCTTCATCCTGGTCACCATCACGATCGCGGCGCTCAGCCTGTTTACCCAGATCTCGGTGATGACGCAGGGCGGTCCGCTCGACCGCACGACCACGATGGTGTTCATGGCAGTGCGCACCGGCTATGAGCAGCAGCAGACCGGGTACGCGGCCGCGGTGTCGCTGGTGTTCTTCGTCTTCGTGCTGCTGGTTTCGGCCGTGCAGCGCTTCGTCACCCGAGAGAAGGACTGACATGGCCGTCGACGTCGCCGTACGTGCCGGGCGCCCCGGCGTACCGCGCGTGCTTCTGCAACTGGGCCGGATCGTGCTGATGCTGGTGTTCTCGCTGCCGATCCTGTTCATGATCGTGAGTTCGCTCAAGCCGGACACGCAGATCTTCTCCGACCTCACCTCGCTGAGGGCGTTCCTGCCGGTCGGGCACATCTCGCTCGACAACTACCGAGGTGTGTTCGAGCGGGTGCCGGCAGCGCAGTTCCTGCTCAACTCGGTGATGGTCTCGGTGGTGACCGTGGCGGTGGGGATCGTGGTCAACTCGCTGGCGGCCTTCGCGTTGAGCCGGATGCGGTGGCGCGGACGCCGGATCGTGCTCGCCGCGATCATCGCCACCCTCATCGTGCCCTTCGAGACTCTCGCGCTGCCGCTGGTGTGGTGGGTCAACAAGCTGCCGTGGCTGGAGTTGAACGGGTTCTCGCTGGTCCTGTCCGACGGCTGGCTGGACACGTACCGGGTGCAGATCCTGCCCTTCATCGCGAACGCTTTCTCGATCTATCTCTTCTACCAGTTCTTCAGCAGCATCCCGACCGAGCTCGACGAGGCGGCGCGGGTCGACGGTGCGTCCTGGTTCGGGATCTACCGTCGCGTGGTGATGCCGCTGTCCGGGCCCGCCGTCGCCACCGTGGCGATCCTGACCTTCCTGCCGGCCTGGAACTCCTACCTGTGGCCGCTGATGGTCGTGCAGAGTGAGGCAAAACGGCCGGTCATGGTCGGCATCCAGTACTTCTTCCAGCTCAACGTCGCGTGGGGCCAGATCATGGCCTACTCCGCGATGATCACGGTCCCGGTGCTGGTCTTGTTCGTCGCCTTCCAGCGGGCGTTCGTAAACTCCATTGCGTCCTCGGGGGTCAAAGGTTGAGCCGCCACGATCGGCCCACGTACCACTTCACGCCGCGCCGCAACTGGCTGAACGATCCGAACGGGCTGGTCAAATACGACGACGAGTGGCACCTGTTCTTCCAGCACAACCCGAACGGCACCGACTGGGGCAACATGTCCTGGGGCCACGCGGTCAGCGCCGACCTAGTCGACTGGGACGAGCAACCTGTCGCGATCTCGTATCTGCCGGACGAGCACGTGTTCTCCGGCAGCATCGTGGTCGACCACGCCGATACCAGCGGCTTCGGTCAGCCAGGCAACCCCGCCATGGTGGCGATCTACACCGGCGCCGACCCGTCGACCGGCCGCCAGGTGCAGTGCGTCGCGTGGAGCCTGGACCGCGGCCGTACCTTTACCCGCTACCACGCCAACCCGGTGATCGATGCCGGACGCAACGACTTCCGTGATCCGAAGGTCTTCTGGTACGACGAAGCTGGTGGTGGCTACTGGGTGATGGTGGTGGTGCTGGCCGACCGGCGCATGGTGCAGTTCTACCGGTCCGACAACCTCCGCCACTGGACGCACCTGAGCGACTTCGGTCCGGCCGGTGCGCCCGACGGGATCTGGGAGTGCCCCGACCTGTTCCGAGTACGGATAGGGCCCGACGGCCCTCTCCACTGGGTCATGCTGGTCAGCCTCGGACTCGGTGCACGAAACGGTGGATCGGCATCGCAATACTTCGTCGGCGACTTCGACGGCAAGACCTTCACCGCGCAAGAACCCGACCGAGTGCGCTGGCTCGACTACGGCCCGGACCACTACGCGGCCGTCAGCTTCGCCGGCCTACCTACCGGAGAGGTAGTCACCATCGGCTGGGCAGGCAACTGGGCCTACAGCGGAGCGACGCCATCGGACGGCTCTCGAGGCCAGATGTCGGTGCCACGCAGACTCACCCTGGCCCGCGACGCGGACGACCTACGGCTGGTCCAAACCCCCGTCGTACTGCCCGACGTACCCGTCGTCACCTCCCTGCCGCACGACGGCAGGTCCTTCATCTACGAAGGCGCCCTCGGAGGCTCGGCCCCCTCCGCGTTGCGGGTCCTGGCCTCCGACACCCACTGGACCGAGATCGGCTTCGACGCAGCGACTTCGTCGGTGTACGTGGACCGCACCCGATCAGGTGCCGTGGACTTCCACGACGCTTTCCGCGGCCGGTACTCCGCACCAGTCACCGCCTCTCGGGACGGTTCAGTTGCAGTGCGCATCCTGGTCGATGCCGGCTCGGTCGAGGTGTTTGCCGACGGCGGCCGGACGACAGTCAGCTGCCTGGTCTTTCCGCACCCAGACCAAACCCGCACCACCTTCGTCTAAGCTAAGTCACGCCCGCGACATGTCGTCGAGGCACTTCAGGCGAACCGCCCGCCGGAAGGCTCCGCTGAGGATCTGGTGAATGTAGAGAATGCTCGACTCGCTTAGCGGCCTGCAGACGTGCGGCCTACAGCGCTCATCGCAGTCGTGCTGTTGAGTGGTCCGGTGCTGAACCTGGGGCCGACCGTTGCAATGGTCGCGGCACCGTCGCAGCTCCGAGTAAAAGGCGTCTGTGATGCGAGCGTCGACCGCGCGCACCTTCTGCCGTCCGATGCAGGGAATGATGTGCTTCTCTGCCTGGCTGCGGTAGTTGATGCGTGTCTTGAACCCGAGCTTCGCGTCGGTGAGGTGCTGTTCGGGCGGTTGCTGCACTGTCGCATCCGTGCGCGGGTGGCGCTGCGCACGTACCTGGGCGATGAACTCCGCCTTGACCCGCTCGACCTCCCTCTTCTGGTCCGGTCCGGGTGGGACGGTCTCGCGTAGATACCTGGCAACATTCGTGACCGGATCTATCCCGGCGTAGACCCGCACCCTGATAGACCCCGAAGGCAGCGTCTCATCGTTGCCAGGCTGGCGCTTCTTCTTGCCATCGCGCTTAGCCATGCCGCACATGGTAAGCAGCTTCGTGCCACGAACCATGCCACGCGCCTTGGAATGAAGAAACCCCCGGGCGAGGGAAGTGCCCTCTGACCTGGGGGTTTGGGTGGAGCCGCCTGTCGGAATCGAACCGACGACCTTCTCATTACGAGGAAGACTTTCAGCGTTCCATATGCCCTCTACCAGCGTCTTTGCTGACACGGCCGCACGCACCACGCGCCGATTCCACCATGGGCTTCCAGGATTTCGCACCACGTGTAGCACCACGCTTGTCGTCGGCTCTTGCCGGACCATCGCGGTTCGCCGGTTTCCTGGAGCCACCACTGGGTCTGGGTTCGGCGGACGTCTCAACACCAGTGAACTGAGCGAGGACAGGCGACGCCCCCCGGCCACGGTCTGCCGCACGATCGCCTTGACCAACTGGATCCTCTACACACTGCCGCAGCGCACCCTCGAAGGGGTCCTCGCGCATGTACTCGCGCTCCACATGGCTCTGCCACAGGGGCTCGCTGCTCGGCCAGGGCAGCCAGCTCGACCTCAGTTGGCGCGCAGGTCGGGCTGTCGGGGCAGAATCACCCTGTGAAGAAACCCGACGCCGACCCCGTGGTCGCGCGCAACCGCAAGGCTGCCCACGACTACCATCTGGGCGAGTCCTGGGAGGCAGGGATCGTGCTGCAGGGTCCGGAGGTGAAGGCACTCCGGGCCGGGCGGGCGTCCCTGGTCGGCGGCTTCGCCGCTATCGAGGACCGGGAGATCTGGCTGCACCGCGTGCACATCCCGCAGTACTCCCAGGCCCGCTGGTTCAACGACGGCTCACGCCGCAAACGGAAGCCGCTGCTGCATCGTGCCCAGATCGACAAGATCGAGCGCAAGGTCAACGAGAGCGGCCTGACGATCGTCCCGGTGACCCTCTACTTCAAGGACGGACGCGCGAAGGTCGAGATCGCCCTGGCCCGCGGCAAGAAGACCTGGGACAAGCGGCACGCGCTCGCCGAGCGCGAGGCGAGCCGGGAGGCCGAGCGTGCGGTCAGCCGCCGGCTGAAGGGTCGCCCGGACTGATTCAGCGGTGCGTACGATCCCGCCCATGAAGCCGTGCAGCTCCAGTACACGGCTCTCCACCGTGGTACTGGACGCAGTCGCAACTGGTGGACAGGCCGCCACCTCGATGCAGATCGAGAACTACCTCGGCTTTCCGGCAGGCATCTCCGGCGCCGGGCTCGCCGACCGCTCAGTGGTCCAGGCCTGCAAGTTCGGCGCCAGCTTCTCGGTGCCAGGGGTGGCACGATCGCTACGCCTGGTCGACGGGTATAACGTGGTGCGACTCGGTGACGGCGAGGAGCTCACCGCCCACGTGGTGATTCTGGCCAAGGGGGTCCGCTACCGGCGACCACGTGCCAGGACTCGAGCGCCTCGAGCCGGCCAGCGTCTACTATGCTGCGATCGAGAACGAGGCACGGCTTTGCAGGGGCGACCTGGTCACGATCGTCGGTGGAGGCAACTCCGCCGGCCAGGTAGCCGTCTTCCTGGCCAGGCAGGCAGCAGCGGTGAACCTCGTCATCCGCCACGACGACCTGTACCGGGACATGTCCGGTATCTCGCCGACAGGGTGTCGCGCACACCTCGGGTGCAGATCTGGCGCAACGGCGAGGTGAGCGAGCTGGTCGGTTCGGGCACGCTTGCCGCGGTGGTGGTCTGCGACCTGTTAAACGGCGAAGAGCGACCTCTGGAGACCACGGCGCTCTTCGTCATCGTGTCCATGCCGCACACCAGGTGACTTCGCGGTCAGAATCCTCTGGACGACAAGGGGCTTGTGCGTACCGGCTCGGCGAGAGAGGCCGCTGCGGGGATGTTCGAGACGGGCCGTCCCGGCGTCTTCGCGGCCGGTGACGTGCGCAGCGGCTCGGTGAAGCGTGTGGCCTCTGCCGTTGGTGAAGGTGCGATCGCCGTACGCCAGGTGCACGACTTCCTCGCTACTGCCGGACGACACTGACAAGTGCTGCTCACCCCTCCCGCAGGCCCTTACCCCCAATCCTGCCGGTAGGTGTAAGCGGCGGCCCGAACCGCGTCGTCGTTCTCCAGGCCCGCCCCGAGGGCTCCGCCCAGCGTTGCGAGGGAGCTGGTGAGCCACGCCAGCTTCATGTAGTCGCCAACTCGAACCGCATGCCCGATGCCCTCCTCGAGCAGCTGTGAAGGCACTAGAACCTGTGAGGTCAGCAGTGCGAGCAGGAGGAGTGCGGCGTAGAGGGAGAGCACACCCAGCACTACCGTTGCCGTGGTGGCCAGGTTGAAGAGGGTCACCTGCTTGCGACCGACCGAATGTGGCGCGTGTTCCCACAGACCAGCTCCGGCGATAAGCGCGACGGTGATCGCTGCGACAGACCCCACCCCGATCGCCGAGAGTCTGATCCAGCCGAGCGCGTCGCCCAGCTGCCAGATGTCGGGGGTGACGAGGGCAAACACTCCCGTTGCCAGAGCGGCGATCAGCGCTCTCGACAGTCCGATTGCAAGCTTCCACGGCTGGTTGGCCCGGATCATTCCGAACAGCAGTCGCAGGTTCCCGCTGAGGACCCTCGCGGTGAACATGACGCTGCCGTCTCCCTCCGGCTGCTGGCTCCTTCCGAGCTCGCGGGCGCGGCGTCCGAGACCGGCAACAGGGCCCGACAGGGCGTGGTCGTCCGTGTCCCCGAGCAAGGTGCGCACGAGGCCGACGACTGTGTCACGGGTGCGTCGACGCAGTCCGATGGCGCCAAGCGCCGGCAGGCACACGACAGCGACGCCGTGAAGTGGGCTCGCGTGAGCCACCACTGGTCGCCGGTGAGCCTTCAGCGGCAGATCGGTGAGACAGACGACCAGATCCCAGTCTTCCTTCAAGAGCCGGTCCCTTGCCGCGGCGACGAGGGCGGCGTCGTCGGCAGGTGGATGTACGAGTGCGTCGACCACCGTTGGCACCCGCCACTGAACGGCGGGTAGATGCACACTCAGCTCGCCTTGCAGGTCTTCGGCGAGGGTCGACGCGATCTCGGTGGCCGTACCCGGAGCCGAGATGAGCCCGATCGCCACGTCGTCCGTGCTCATGGGAAAGTTGCCGGGCTGCGCCGATGATTCCGAGTTTCCTGCATCATGGTGCGAGTGTCGGCTCACCGCGCGTCGTGAAGCAATAGGCGCGGTCCGGCGGCATGGATGTGGCAAGGACCCGTCGGCGGGGCCGGATCGCTGCCCTAAGGGACGTGTGCGACGAGGACAGCAACGTCGTCTTGATCCTCGCCCGGATGGAGCTCGAGCGCCTTGTCGAGGACCATGCGAGCATCGAGGGGCAAGCCCTCCGACAGGTCGCCGAGGCGGCGCACCCCCTCATCGATGTCATCGGCCGTCACGCTGCCGCCCGCACGATTGCTCTCTCCAAACAGGCTCTCGACACCCCGCTCAGCCCGCCACCTCTCGACGACGAACCGGGGGCCTACTACCCGGCGCTCCGGTACCTACCGGGACGGGACTCACACCTGCTGGCCTGATCCAGCTTCCCGGACGCAACATGCCGCGCATCGTAGGCACGTTCCTGCCACGAACCATGCCACGCGACTAGGAATGAAGAAACCCCCGGCCGAGGGAACCAGCCTCTGACCTGGGGGTCTGGTGGAGCCGCCTGTCGGAATCGAACCGACGACCTTCTCATTACGAGTGAGACGCTCTGCCGACTGAGCTAAGGCGGCGGTGGCCGTAGGGCCGATGCAAGAGTGTAGCGGGAGGGAGGGAGGATTCCGAATCGGATACTCCATCCTCAGCCATCGACCTCGGTGCCGCTCACCCAGCACGGCATCCCTCGTCCCTCAGTACTCAGCCGAGGGGCCTGGGGCTGCGGGGTGACGGTCAGGCTGCAGGTGGCGTGTCCCAGGCGCCAGAGGCGGGTGCGTAGGTGGGGACGGGGGTGGGTGGGCGGCCGGCCGGTTAGGGCTTGGACGGTGGCGGTTGGGCGTGGCGTCACCCAACCTGAGTTGGTTGGTGAAGTAGGCGATTTCTGGGGCGGTGGCGGCGGGGTTGGCTATCTAGTAGTCGTCGGGTGACCCTTTGTAGTTCACCCGGCGGCCGGTGGCCTCCGAGATGATCGCTACGGCCTCGGCGAAGGTGAGGGCGTCGGGGCCGGTGACTCCGTAGGTTTGGCGGCGTGGTTGGGGCCTAGGAGGGCCTCGACGGCGACTGCGGCGATGTCTTCGGCGTCGACGAAGGCCTGGCGTTGGTCTGCGAGCGGTATGACGAATTCGCCGGCCAGGACCGCCGGGCGGAAGAAGCCCTCGTCGTAGTTCTGGTTGAACCAGTGCGCGCGGACGACGGTCCACGCAGTACCGGAGTCGCGGACCAGGGCTTCGGCGGCCAGCAGACGTTCGTCGCCGATATCCTCGGGGTGCCGGTCGAGCCGGTGGAGCCGAGAACCAGAACAGTCATCGCTCCATCGCAACAGACTCCACCGACAATCCCGGAACCACCGCGGCGACAGAGGCGTCGTAGCGGCGGTCCGACCCGGAAGAAATACCCCGGGAATAAGAAGTCCGAGAAATGCATTGACTTAGGCAACGGTTGCGGGTGAAACTAATGCCCGCAAGGACAACAGACCAAGGAGACCACCGTGTTCGGCAAGCAGAACCTCACCAGGGCGTGGCGCATCGAGCGCGTCGCCATGCCGGTGTGTCTGCGATCCCTGCACGAATACCTCTACACCCAGCGCCCCGACGCGAGCCCGAGCCCGAGTCACGGCGGTCCGCCTGTGTGATCTCCACAAGGATCATCAGGAGCCGCCTGAGTCGGGAAACCCCGACCGAGGCGGCTCTTTCTTTTTGCCTGTCATCGTCGGTGAGCTGTGGAAGCAGGCCGGATTCCAAACCCGCGCCGCGAGGGTTCGATTCCCTCCACCGATGCATTTGTCGACGCTTACGAGCGGCGAATTGATCAATTGACAACTGGATATGCCATTGCAATTCCCCGATGCCGGCGAAGGCATCGGGGAGAGCGAGCTGTAGGCCAGCGGCTAGGCCACCTCATTTGGGTTGAGGTCATCGGGAGTTCGAGTCTCCCCAGCTCGACCAGGCGCCCGCAGCATGCTCAGCTACCGGCCGAGCGGGCGCCCCAAACGGCGCCGGCCGAACTCAGGCCGGACGAACCTGATCGGTACCGGCGGCTCGCCCAGAGCCCGCCGGGAGCCGGTCGACAGACGTGCCCTGCGCCGGAAATCTGCAGTCCATCCGGCGCAGGGTGCGGTGAACGCCCGTGGCTCAACTGGAGAGGGCACCTGCCTACGAAGCAGGAGGTTGCAGGTTCAAATCCTGCCGGGCGTGCTGTGTCCGAAGCAGAAGCGGGCGATGCGCCGGGGTGTGGACCCGGAGAAAGCGGGTTCGAGCCCCGCCGGACACCCCCAGCACTCGTGCTGCGAAACCGCGCGCCGGCGGGACCGGCCGGCGGACCGCCCCGAACTGCGTATCGGAGCCGCGCAGGCGGGCCGCAGTACGGGCTGAGCGGCTCTGGCCCAATTGGAAGAGGCGTCTGGCTTAGGACCAGAAGGTTCAGGGTTCGAGTCCCTGGAGCCGCACCCTACGAGCAGCAGCATCCGGCGGCCCGCAGTACCGGAGCCGCACCGAGATACCTGACCCCGCGAGTAACTGTCGGGCACACTGGATGAGAGGAGGAACCAAGCATGAGCGGTGTCATAGTGCTCAACGCCTCATATGAGCAGCTCCACGTCGTGTCGATCCAGCACGCCATCCGGATGCTCGTCCGGGAGGTCGCCGTGGTCGAGGAGGCGCATGATGGCGCCAGCATCGGCCCGTTCCCCCTCCCCCGTGTACTGCGACTGGTCCGGTACGTCGTGACGAAGTGGCGGTATGCGTCCGGCCGACTCCAGTACACCCGAGCCGGCGTTCTCAAGCGGGACAAGTTCCGTTGCGCGTACTGCGGTCAAGCGGGCGCCACCACGATGGACCACGTCGTACCTCGGTCCCGGGGCGGGCGTGGCGAGTGGCTGAACGCTGTCGCGGCACACGCGTCCTGCAACGAGAAGAAGGGCTGCCGCACGCCCGAGGAAGCCGGAATGCCGCTGTTGTGGCAGCCGTGGATCCCCTCCCGTGCGGAGCTAGCACTCTGACGCGCCGCCCACGGGTGCCGCATCAGAGCGGTGCCAGGTGGGCGTCGGTGTCCCACCCTCGGTTCTGACCCGAGGTCCCGCAGGTTCGAGCCCTGCCCTGGCAGCTCTGTACAGCGTAAAGAGTTATTCGAGCGCGCCGTACCGCGTACTCGGGTGCTGCGCCGGAGAGGTGGTGCGGCGTGCTCAGGTGGGTGCGCCGTACGGGGATCGCGTCGGCACGCGGGTGACCCTTGCAAGGTCGCTTCACCGGGTTCGACACCCGGGATCTGCACGCCAGGTGAGCTAAGCCGAGCGTAGGCCTACCGGCAGCCGTCTCGAAAACGGCCGATCCTTCACAGGATGTCTGGGTTCAAATCCCAGGCTCACCGCAACCAGACAAGAGGAGTGGGGAGATGAACATTCAGTACCCGGTCCCGCTGAGTGGGGCCAAGAGCTCCACTCTGATGTGGGCTCAGGAGCATGAGGTCGGGGCGCAAGCGCTGCAGCAGCTGCGGAACATCGCGGCGCTGCCGTGGGTCCACGGTGTGCGGGTGATGCCGGATGTGCACCTCGGCAAGGGCGCGACGGTCGGCTCGGTGATCGCGATGTACCAGGCCGTTTCGCCGGCGGCCGTCGGGGTCGACATCGGCTGCGGCATGGAAGGCGTGCTCACCTCGCTGACCGCGGTCGACCTCCCGGACGACCTGTCGGGGATCCGCTCGCACATCGAGGCCGCAGTACCGGTCGGTTTCCGGGCGCACGCATACCCGGTCAGCGTTCGCAAGCTCGGGCTCGACCGGGGCTGGGACCGCTTCTGGGGTTCGTTCTCGAGCCTGCACGACGGGGTTCGGGACCGAGAGAAGAAGGCCCAGCAGCAGATGGGTTCGCTGGGTGGCGGCAACCACTTCATCGAAGTCTGCCTGGACGACGAGGACCGGGTCTGGCTGATGCTGCACTCGGGTTCGCGCAACATCGGCAAGGAACTGGCCGAACGGCACACGCGGATCGCCAAAGCGCTGCCGCACAACGCCGACCTTCCGGATCGCGACCTCGCCGTGTTCCTGACCGGGACGCCGGAGATGGAGGCGTACCGGCGGGATCTCACCTGGGCCCAGGAGTACGCCTCGCGGAACCGCGCGGTGATGCTCGCTCTGGTGATACAGGCGGTCCGGGAGTCGTTCGTCCAGGAGATCACCTTCGAGCAGCCGATCTCGTGCCACCACAACTACGTGGCGGAGGAGACGATCGACGACCTCGATCTGCTCGTCACCCGCAAGGGCGCGATCCGGGCGGGCAAGGGCGATCTCGGTCTGATCCCGGGCTCCATGGGGACCGGATCGTATGTCGTCCGCGGTCTTGGCTCGGAGCAGTCCTTCTACTCGGCCTCGCACGGGGCAGGCCGGCGGATGAGTCGCAACGAGGCGAAGCGCCGCTACACGGTCGACGACCTGATCGCCCAGACGGCTGGAGTGGAGTCGCGTAAGGACGCCGGTGTGCTGGACGAACTGCCGGCTGCGTACAAGGACATCGAGTCCGTCATCGCTGCCCAGTCCGACCTGGTCGAGGTGGTCGCCCACCTCAAGCAGGTCATCTGCGTCAAGGGATGACGGGCAACGGGCGGTTGATGTGTCTGCGTTGCTGCCTGTTGTGCGCCTTCTTCCTTCTTCACTAAGCGTACAAGCGCCGAAGTGGATGGACGGTTGGTTGTCCACAGAGGGCTGAGGTGCGTGGAGTTGGTGATTTGCGGCCGCCGTGTTCAGGGGAGACGGCGGCCGCCGGGGAGTTGGGTCCCCGGAAAGACTGGTCACCGGAATCGCTGGTGACATGGAGAACCCGGCCGTCGTGGGGGCACGGCGGCCGGGTCGGGTGAGGTCCGCCTGATGGCAAGGGCAGCGGTTTGCTAAACCGTCGATCGGCTTCGGGCCGGTTCGCGAGTTCGAATCTCGCCCTCACCGCCCCGCCCCGTTGGTCTAGTGGGAGGACGTCCGGCTCTCATCCGGAAGGTCGCCGGTTCGAGTCCGGCACGGGGTACGTAAGTCAGCGAGCAGGAGCGCCACCGTGGGAGAGGTGGGGCGGGTTGTAGCCCCGTTGCTTCGCGCTGAGCAGGTTCGAATCCTGTCTCCTGCACTCAAGGCGGTGTGGCTGAGTGGTTAGGCGCCGGGTTGCAGCCCCGGTTACCTCGGTTCGAGTCCGAGTTCCGCTTCGCATCAATCAACAATCAGGAAGGAAGGAGGACCGGCCATGGCCGATCTCAGAAACAAGCGGAGGAAGATTCCTGGCGGTAGGACCGGTGCTCCGGTCCAGCAAGGTCACGCCTTGCGCCGTGTGCAGCTTGCCTGTGGGCATGTCCAGCGCGATCGGATCGCCCGCACTGGCGATCACGTTTGGTGTGAAGGCGACTGCTCCGACTGGGTCCGTGTGGTCTCCGTCGAGGAGTAGTCACCTCGATGTACGTCGAGCCGCCGCGCGACCGAGCGGCTCGACGTACTGCGAACTCTCTGGTGACGGATGCACGCCTGGCCCTCCGAAGGCTGGGTCCCTGGTTCGACTCCAGGCAGGGAGACAAGACACGCGGAGACAGAGCTACAGCGTCGGGTCGAGGTGGAGAGACAGCGTGACGGGAGCCTCTGCCCGTGACGACAGAATCCGGAGGCGGACGGCCGTCGGCTCGATGGGCATGGCCAGGGGAAGCAGCCGTCGGTGACCGATGGTCGTGCCGGTGGCGATCTCCACCCACTCCCCTTCGATCGACGCGTCGACGACGAACGACTCGACCTGCTGCCCCTGGGTGATGTCCTCACTCAAGGCCACCACGTTGATTGCTGCAGGCAAGGACTCCGACAGATCGACTCCGTACGCCGTCCGCACCGCCGCACCGAACTCGGTGAGGCGGGCCACGTCCATCTCGGCGAACAACCCGCGCCGGTCCGGCGGGATGTTCAGCAGCAGGACAGCATTGCGTCCGACCGACTTGCGGTAGATGTCCAGCAGCTCAGGAACCGACTTCACCTCGTCGTCCTCTTCGGCGTGATAGAACCACCCCGGCCGGATGGAGACGTCGACCTCAGCCGGATACCACCTGAGGTAGTCCGCCTCCAGCAGCTGCGATAGCCCCGCCACCTCCTCTGCCACCGCGCCAGCGACCATCGACCGCCCGAGATCGCTCGGCACACCAGTGAAAGGCACCACGCTCCACTCGCTGTCGCGGGCGTACCCACTCTCGTTACCGACCCACCGGACATCCGGCCCGCCGACCGCGATCGTCGCCTCGGGAGCCAGCCGGCGGATCAGGTCAAACCAGGCGCCGTAGTCATAAGCCTGAGCCGTCCCCGTCGGATTCGCGCCATCCAGCCAGACTTCCGCGATCGGCCCGTACTGCGTCAACAGTTCGTACAACTGGTTCAGATAGAACAAGTTGTAGTCGTCAACGACATACTTGAAGACCGGCAGCTCCCCAGACGCGACCAGCGACGCCCGATCGTCACCCTTCACCAGCGTAGGAATGACGGACTCGACCACCGGGCTGCCGTTGCCGTAGTACCCACCGGCTGCCTTCTCCTGGTGTAGATCCGCAGGCGACAGATAGAACCCCAACGCAAGACCGTGCGCCTCGGCCGCCGTCGCCAGCTCAACCACGACGTCGCCGCGGAACGGGCTCGCCGCGACAGTGTGCTCCAAATACCTACTCGGCCAAAGACAGAACCCGTCGTGGTGCTTGGCAGTCAGGATCACGCTCCTGAACTCAGCACCCGCCAACGCCTTCGCCCACTGACCGCAGTCGAGCCCCGACGGGTCGAACACCGCCGGATCGTCAAGCCCGGTACCCCACTCAAGACCGGTGAAGGTGTTAGGCCCGAAGTGCACGAACGCGGTCAGCTCCTGCCGCTGCCAACTCACCTGGCGCGGCGACGGCCGGACCGTCGACGCCTTCCGGCGCACCTCGGACGGACCGTCGTCCGGCGTGATCTCAATCCACATCGTTCAGGCCCGGAACGGCCGCAGAACCTTGCCCGGGTTGAGCAGATCGCCCGGGTCGAAGACCTCTTTGATCTTGCGCTGCAGGCCGAGCCCGACCGGGCCGAGCTCCTGTTCCAGCCACTGAGCCTTGAGCGTGCCGATGCCGTGCTCGCCGGTGATGGTGCCACCCAGCGAGAGCCCGAGCTCCATCACCGCACCGAAGGCCTCCAGCGCCCGCGCCTCGGCCGCCGCATCGTCGCGGTCGAACACCACCGTGGGATGCATGTTCCCGTCACCTACATGCCCAGGGCAACAGATCAGTACGTCGTACTTCGTGCCGATCGCGGCGATCCCGTCGAGCAACGCGACGAGCTTGCTCCGCGGCACCGCGACGTCGTCCACCAACGTCACCCCGAGTGGCTCCAGCGCCGGGTTCACCAGCCGCCGGGCCTCCAGCAACATCCGCGACTCCTCCGCGTCAGAGGCGACAGCGACCTCCACAGCGCCGAACGACTCGCAGATGGCAGCGATCGCCGCAACATCCTCGGCGGCCCGCGGACCGCGATCCGACTGGGCGATCAGCAGCGAGCCGACATCCGCCGGCAACCCCATGTCGCGGTAGTCCTGGATCGCCCGAGCCGTCGGACCGTCCAGGAACTCCAGCAACGAAGGCCGCAGCCCCGAGCCCATCACCGCAGCCGCAGCCGCGATCCCGTCCTCGATCGACATGAACGTGGCCGCCGCGGTCAGCGCCGCCTCCGGCTCAGGACGCAGCGCAAGAGTCGCCTCCGTGACGACACCAAGCGTCCCCTCCGAGCCGACGATCAACCGCGTCAGGTCGTACCCCGCGACACCCTTCACCGTCCGCCGCCCGGTCCGCACCACCTCGCCGGACGCGAGCACCACCTCAAGCCCGCGGATGAAGTCGCCCGTCACGCCGTACTTCACGCAGCACAACCCACCCGCGTTGGTGGCGATGTTGCCGCCGATCGTGGACATCTCCCACGACGACGGGTCCGGCGGGTAGAACAACCCCTGGTCAAGGACGGCTCGCGAGAGTTCGGAGTTCACCACTCCCGGCTGCACCACAGCGACCTGGTCCTCGACCGAGATCTCCAGGATCTTGTTCAGCCGAGCCGTTGACAGCAGCACACACCCGTCGAGAGCATTCGCCGCTCCAGACAACCCGGTCCGCGCGCCCTGCGTGACCACCGGTACGCCGTACTCCCCCGCGGCCCGCAGGACCTCCTGAACCTCCGAGGTGGAAGAAGGCCGCACCAGCAACCGCGGTACTCCCGCCGAACAGAAGGTCGCGTGGTCGTTGCGATGGCTGTCCAGTACGTCGGGATCGGTGACGACGGCCTTCTCTCCCAGGGAAGAACGCAGCCGCGCGATCAGCGGGTCGGAGGTCATTCCTCCTCCTGTTCGGCGAGCAGCCGGAGGATCAGCTCGGCCCGGCGAACCCGTTCCCGCCCGAGCGCCTCGGCCGTCGCGGCGAGATGTGCCCCGACAGGGTAGATGTTCGGGGAATTCCGCAAACCCATCTTCAGGTAGACCGGCGCCGCCACGCGCACCACATCGGGTACGTCGTAGAACCGGACGTGACCACCCTGGTCGTCCGGCACCTCGATGTACATGTCGATCGGTACCGTCGTCACGGCCCGGATCTCGGCCAGCACGCCGATCGGCAGGTCGGTCGACACATTCAGGCTGGTCGCGCCGAGCCGCTCGTACAGTGCCGCAGTCGATGCGTTGGGCAACGGCATCAGCACGGACGTCTTCAGCACCAGGTCGGCCGGCAGCTCGCCTTCCTTCTTCAGCAGACCGAGCAGTTCCAGCACACCAAGATCGCCGACCAGCAGGCTGCGAACACCGAGCTCGACCGCGCGGTACGCGTCACACAGCGAGGCGGCAACCATCTCGTTGCCGCGTGCAACTCCACCGACGGCCGCCGAGACCTTGGCCTGGCCGCCGATGTCCCAGGCGCCGCGCGGCCCGAGGAAGAGGCAGACCTCGACATCGTGGTCGGCGCCGAGGGAGAGCATCTCGTCGATCTCGCCGTCGGTCAGCATCATCACGCCGCTGCCCTGCGAGACCCGGTGGACGGTGACGCCGCGCGCCGACGCCTCGTCGAGCACGGTTCGCATCACCGCGGGTCCCTCGCAGCTCGGAATCTCCACCTTGTACTGCGCTCCGTCGCCGAACCGCCGCGTCGAGGCGAAGTCCGCAGCCGGCGTGGCCAGGCCCCGGTCGGCGAGCAGTGCACGGGCTTCCCGCAGGTTCATCGTTCTCCCCAGCTCGTCAGCGATCCCATCGCGTCGGTCAGATCCCGGGCGGTCCCGGCGATCTCCAGATCGAATCGGTCCGCCGCCTCGGTCAGTAGCGCCGGCGTCACCATCAGCTCGTTCGGCGACAGCGTGTCCCGAATCCGGGCCAACCGCAACGCTGACCAGTCCCGCCGCCCACTCATGGTCACCGCAGCCAGTACTGCGGCCGCGTCGTCCTCCATCACCATCGGCAGCCGGGACCTTCGTGCTCCTCCGGCTCCCGAGGTCAGCGCGTTCACATAACTCGTCCGGAGGTCGATCTGCTCGAGCAGACGGGCCGGCATCACATCTGCCAGGCCCAGGCCGGACGCGTTCCCGTGCGAGGCCTCCGACAACCGATGCACGGTCACCGTCGCGATGGAAGGCGACTCGAACTCGGGGATCCCGTGCACCCAGCACCGCCCGAGCACGTTCGTATCCATCCCCGCGCCCGACTTGTCCTTGCCCAGCTCATCCACGACCAGGACGTCGAGGGAGTCGAACGGCAACCGCGCCATCAGGCTCCCGGCCCGCTGCAGCAACGCGGCCTCCGCCGCCCGGCCGATGCCCTCGGCAACCACCAGTTCGACGGCAGCGGTCTGCTCGTGCGCGTTCTCCAGGATCGCCAGACCACCGAGGACCTTGCCGGTCTCGACGACCATCCGGGCAGCCGCCTCGATGGATGCGCCCAGCAACGGAATCCCACCCGCGTGCAGCGCGGCGGCGCCCTGGCGATTGCCGAGTCCGATCGCCAGGATCTTGGCCAGCCCGCTCTCCACCGGCCCATGGAAGTCGGTGTGCGGCTTCACCCGATTGACCAGCAGCACTCCGTCGGACTTGGCCGCCACAGCATCGTGGTGAACGGGAGTCCCGTCCGGCAAGGTGCCCACGACAACCGTCTCCATGGTCGCCTCGATCGGGCACCCCACCGACTCGGGTGTCACTCCGAGGCCGGCCAGCATCTCCCGCTGTCCCTCGGCGGTCGCTCCACCGTGCGACCCCATCGCCGGTACGACGAAGGGCTCCGCGCCGACCGAGCGGAGCCAGTCGACAGCCGCGCGCACGACCACCACCAGATCGTGGATCCCGCGGCTCCCGGCCGTCACCGCGATCCGGGCGCCTGGAGCCACCGAACCAGCCAGTGGAGCCAGGGCCGCCTGCGCGGCGGCGTACGGATCGTGCTCGGTGGGGACGTCCGGCAGCAGCCGGCGGATCGTGGTGACCTGCGGGATGACGCCGTCAGGGCGCAACCCGCGGATCGCCTCGAAAGGACCCCAGGCCCCGGTCCCGGCGGACGGGTCAGCCGGCCCGCCGGACATCAGTGGCTCTGCCGGCCGACGGCCGACCCGGTGCGTCCTACCAGGAAGTCGAGATCGCATCCCTGGTTGGCCTGGGTGACGTGGTCGACGTAGAGCCGGGCCCAGCCGCGATCGGTCGGTGCCGACGGCGCTTGCCAGTCGGCACGTCGCTTGGCCAACTCCTCCTCGGACACGTCCAAGTGCAGCGTCCGTGCCGGCACATCGAGCTCGATCCAGTCACCGGTGCGAACCAGTGCCAGCGGACCACCCACAGCCGCCTCGGGCGCGACATGCAGCACCACGGTCCCGTACGCCGTACCGCTCATCCGCGCGTCGGAGATGCGCACCATGTCGTCCACACCCTGCTCGGCGAGCTTGCGCGGGATCGTCATGTTGCCGACCTCGGGCATGCCCGGATAGCCGCGCGGCCCCGCGTTCTGGAGCACGAGAACGGTGTCCTCGTCGACGTCGAGATCCATGTCGTCGACGGCCTTGTCGTACTCCTCGATGCTGCTGAACACCAGCGCCTTACCGCGATGCTGCAACAACCTCTCGGACGCCGCGGACTGCTTGACCACAGCACCATCCGGAGCCAGATTCCCCTTCAGTACCGCGGTTCCCGCGCCGCTGCCGAGGGGGTTGCCCACGGCCCGGATCACGTCCGTGTCGACAGTCCGCTCGGAGTTGGCGACGTTCTCGCCGATGCTCTTGCCGGTCACGGTGATCGCGTCGGCCTTCAGCAGCGGAAGAATCTCCCGCATCACCGCAGGCAGCCCGCCCGCGTAGTAGAAGTCCTCCATCAGGTACTTGCCGGACGGCTGCAGGTCGACCAGCCACGGTACGCCGCGAGCCCACTCGTCCATGTCGTCCAGAGTCAGGTCCACGCCCACCCGGCCGGCGATCGCGAGCAGGTGGATCACCGCGTTGGTGGAACCACCGATCGCCGCGTTCGCCCGTACTGCGTTCGCGAACGCGTCCCGGGTGAGGATGTCGCTCGGCTTGAGGTCCTCCTCGACCATCTGCACGATCCGCTGGCCGGCCTGCTGCGCGATCGCGTAGCGCCGGGAGTCCACCGCGGGGATCGCCGCCGAACCGGTCAGCTGGAGCCCGAGCGCCTCGGCCATGCAGGCCATCGTCGACGCCGTGCCCATGGTCATGCAGTGCCCGTTGCTGCGGGACATGCCGGACTCGGCCGCGGCGTAGTCCTCCTGAGTCATCCGCCCGGCGTTGACGTCCTGGGTGAACCGCCACACCGCCGTACCGGAGCCGATGTCGCAGCCGCGGAACTTACCGTTCAGCATCGGACCGCCGGTCACCACGAGCGTCGGCAGGTCGACCGAGGCCGCGCCCATGATCGAGCCCGGCGTGGTCTTGTCGCAGCCGGTCAGCAGGATCGCGCCGTCGATCGGGTTGCCGCGCAGCGACTCCTCGACGTCCATGCTCAGCAGGTTGCGGAACAGCATCGCGGTCGGCCGCAGCATCGTCTCGCCGAGCGACATCACCGGGAACTCCAGCGGGAATCCACCGGCCTGCCAGACACCCCGCTTCACCGACTCCGCGAGCCTGCGCAGGTGCGCGTTGCACGGCGTCAGCTCGGACCAGGTGTTGCAGATGCCGATCACCGGACGACCGTCGAACACCTCGTCCGAGAAGCCCTGCGCGCGCATCCAGGACCGGTGGATGAAGCCGTTCCGGTCCTTCTCCCCGAACCAGTGGTCGAAGCTCCGGCGGCCGATGTGCCCATCGGGGCGGCCAGGCTCGTCACCAGCGGCCCGCCCGGTCTTCTCCGGGGTCGGCTCGCCCGCCGGGTCCTGGGTCAACTCGTCGGCCTCGGCGCCGATCGTCTGGTTGGGATCGTTGGTGGGGGGCCGGTTCGTGGGGGGCTGGTCGGTCATCGAGTTACCTCCGCGGTCGTCACTTCGCCGTTCACCCGGCGGCTGATCCCAGCCGGATTGGCGTCCTGCAGTACTGCGGGCAGCACCGTGTCCGGGGTGTCCTGGTAGGCCACGGGCCGCTGGAACCGGCGTGCGGCGGTCACGCCGACGCTGGTGTGGATCGATCCGACTGTCGAGGGGAACGGGCCACCGTGGTGCTGGGCCCACGACACGGCCACACCCGTCGGCCAGCCGTTCCACAACACTCGCCCGGCGCGCTCCGTCAGCAGCGGAAGCAGCTTGCGCGCCAGGTCGGCATCGGCAGCCTCCTCAGCGTGCAGGGTCGCGGTCAGGTTGCCTTCGAAGGTCTCGACGGCGCTGATCAACTCGTCCTCGGAGGCGTACTCCACCAGGATGGAGACCGGCCCGAAGCACTCCTCGAGGATCTCGTCGCGCCGCTCCAGGAGTTCGCCGACCGTGGTCTGCAGCAGGGTCGCACCGCCGGAGGCCACCACCCGGATGCCCTCGACCTTCTGCAGCCGGTCGAGTCCGGACGAGAAGCCGTCGGCGATCCGGTCGTTGAGCATCTTCGCCTCGGCGACTCCACCGACCGCCTGGGCCAGCGTGTCCTGGAGGCCGTGGCCGGCGGGCAGGAAGAGCAACCCGGGCTTCGTGCAGAACTGCCCGACGCCCAGCGTGAACGACCCGACGTACCCGGTGGCAATGTCGTCGCCGCGAGCATCGATCGCCGCCTGGGTGACGAAGACCGGGTTGAGGCTGCCGAGCTCGCCATAGAAGGGGATCGGCTCGGGGCGGGTGACGGCGATCTCGTGGAGCGCCTTGCCCGCCGGTACCGAGCCGGTGAACCCGGCGGCGGTGATGCGCGGATCCTTCAGTGCGATGACGCCGACGTCATACCCCTGGACCAGGCCGAGGGTGCCCGCCGGTGCGCCCGCTGCCCGCAGCGCCTCGATCATCACCTCCGCCGTCTTCACCGACAGCTCCGGGTGACCCGGGTGTGCCTTGACGATCACCGGGCAGCCGGCCGCCAGCGCCGACGCGGTGTCACCGCCGCAGACGCTGAACGCGAACGGGAAGTTGCTGGCGGCGAACACCAGTACCGGCCCGAGCGGAACCAGGACGCGGCGGAGGTCCGGTCGCGGTACCGGCTTGGCGTTGGGGTCGGAGGTGTCGATGACGACCTCGAGCAGCGAACCCTGTTCAAGCACGTCGGCGAACATCCGGAGCTGGCCGCTGCTGCGAGCCACCTCGCCCCGCAGCCGGGCCTCGGGCAGGGACGACTCGCGCATCGCGATCGGTACCAGCTCGTCAGCGGCCGCGTCGAGGGCGTCGGCGACGGCGCGGATCCAACCCGCCCGGACGGCGGGCTCCGACGCGGCCAGCGGCTTGGCGGCCTCCGTGGCGTCGGTGAGAGCCTGCTCGAGCTCGGCGGGGGTGGTGTCCGGAATCATCGCGTCTCCTCCAAGGTCTGGGCGGCCAGGTAGGCGAACGGCTCCCGGCCGACTGCCACCGTATTCGTCAGCGTGCCGACCTCGCTGATCGAGATCTCGACCACGTCACCGGCCCGCAGCGCGAAGTCCAGCTCGGGCACGATGCCGGTACCGGTCGCGAGGATGACGCCGTCGGGGAACTCGTTCGGCACGAACAGCACGTCCACCAGGTCCTGCAGCTCGCGGACCAGCTGCTTGGTCGAGGTGGTGCCGGTGAAGACCTCGGCGCCGTCCCGGCGGATCACCAGGTCGATGGTCAGGTTCTTCGGGTCCGCGATCTCCCAGGCCGGGCGGATCCCGGTCGCCAGCGCGCAGCCGCCCGCGAACACCTTCGCCTGCGGGATGTAGAGCGGGTTCTCTCCCTCGATCGAGCGGGAGCTGACGTCGTTGCAGATGGTGAACCCGACGATCTCGCCGCGGCGGTTCGCGACCACCGCCAGCTCGGGCTCCGGGACGTCGTGCCCGGAGTCGTGGCGGATCCCGATCGCCTCGCCGTCCGTGACGAGCCGCCAGGCTGGTGACTTGGGGAACAGCTCGGGCCGCGGCGCGGAGTACACGCGGTCGTAGACGGACTGCTCGGTGCTCTCCTCCATCCGGGCGCCACGAGAGCGCTCGTAGGTGACGCCCGCGCACCAGACCTCGCCGAGTCCGTCGAGCGGCGGCAGCAGCTTCACGTCGGCCACCGCCACCTCGTCGCCGGTCTTGCCGACCGCCGTGCGCAGCTCGTCCGCGGTCAGGCGCAGGAGCTCCGCCATCCCGGCGACCCCGGCGACCGGCGCCACTGTGTCACCGCTGAGGACGCCGGCCCGCGGCCGTTGTCCTGGGAGCTGGTACCGGACCAAGTGCATCGGGTGTCCACCTTTCACGTTGATGCTCTGCAGGGGTCGTTGGGGTCACATGGAGGTGCCGAGCAGACCGCGGGTGATCTGGAAGCCGACGTTGCCGGACGCAACCGCCTTCGGCACGTGGCGGCGACTCGCGACATCCGCTATCGCCTCCAGCCCCACCTGCGCCTGCTCCTGCGGGTTGCCCGAGGCAATGGCATCCAGATCGTCCCCGTACTTCGCGACCGTCTCCGGGTCGTTGCTGAACTCCACCACCGGGACGAACCGCTGGGCCGACAAGGTGCCACCGCCAACATGCGCGAGCACCTGCTGGACACCACCGGCGCCGAACCCGGTCGCCGTCTCCATCCAGTCGGTGCCCGGCATCCGCATCACGTGCCACCCCGGTACTGCGAACCGCTGGCCGTGCGCGATCGTCGGCTCCACCGCGGCGGGAGAGCCGAAGGCGGCGTACCGGAAGCCTTCGTCGGTGAGCAGGGCGCCGCGCGAGGAGAGCACGACCGAGCCACCCGCGCCGACGATCTCGCGGCCGATCAACGCCATCGTCTCGGCTGTTTCGGGGGTCAGCGTGCCGCGGGCTTCGAGGGCCACGGTGAGTTCACCGACCGTCCCCTGGACAGGTTCCGGCGACGGCAGGTTGAAGCTGCCGAACCAGTCCCGCACCCGGACGGTGACTGCGTCGAGACCCCCATCGGCCTGGATGCTCGCCCAGCCGAACCGGGACGGATCTGCGCCGGCCTCGACCAGGCGGGAGCGGAAATAGTCGTTGTGCGTCTTCTCGCAGCCGTGCTCTAGCAACAGCGCCATCCGGGTGTTCGGGTGCAGCAGGTAGCCGAGCATCGTGCGCGCGAAGGTTTCCTCGGAAGCGCCACCGCTGGAACCGCAGCCCTCGGTATGCGGAAGCGCGACCATCCGGCTCACTGCGTCGCCGGCCCACCGGTCGGCCTCGGCCTGGGCTGCGAGCCGGAGGGCGATCTGGCCGGAGCAGAGGCTCGTCGGGAGGATCAGCCCGACCTGCTCGGGAGCGCGCCGACCGTCCGCCGCCAGCAGGGTGACCGGAAAGCCTGTGGTTCTTGGGGTTTCGATGGCGATTGGGGTTTCGACCTCCAGCGGCAGACCGGGCAGGGGCGCGTCGCGGTCCTCGGCGGGGAGGTCGGCGAGGACGCGGCTGGTGCGGCCGTCGGTGGTGATGGAGATACCTTCGCGCGGACCGCTCTGCCGCCAGTTGCGCCAGATCGACACCTGGCTGTGGCCGGCGCGTTCGCCCGCGCTCGGCTCACCCGACGCCACTCGTACGGTGAGATCGAACGTCTCACTCGTCAGGTCGTCCATCGGCGCACCGGTCAGGTAGCGGCCGGCGTCCACGTCCATCTCGGCGTGCAGCAACTCGTACCGGGTCGAGGTGGTGACGAACTTGATCGTCGGCACGAACGGGAAGTTGGTGATGGATCCGTTGCCGGTGGTGAAGAAGATCAGGTTGCAGCCGCTCGCGACCTGGCCGGCGACGGACTCCAGGTCGTTGCCCGGGCTGTCCATGAAGACGAACCCATGACCCGGCATCGGTTCGGCGTAGTCGATCACATGGTCCAGCCGGACGTCGCGGTCGAGCTTGCGCGCGGCGCCGACCGACTTGAGCACGATGTTGTAGAGACCCCGGTAGACGTTGCCACCGGACGGATTCCCCTCGGCGGTGTGCCCGTGCCAGCCGACGCGTTCCTTGAACGACTGCACGGTCTTCAGGAATCTTCTTGCCGTCGGCAGGTCCCGGACGTTCTTGAGAACGTAGCCCTCGGCGCCGATCAACTCGTCGGTCTCAGCCAGTACTGCGATGCCGCCGTGGCGGATCACCTCGCGCGCGACGGCTCCGGACAGCGGGTTCGCGCTGACGCCGGAGAACGCGTCGGAACCACCGCACTGGAGGCCGATCCACAGATCTGCCAGAGGCACCTCCTCACGACGCTGGACCGCGACGACCGGCAACCACGGCTCGACCAGTCGCCCGGCCGCGGTGAGATCCGCCTCGAAGCCGCGCTGTCGGGTGAAGAACGCGTGCGGCACGCGGATCGGCGGATAACCGTGCTCCGCCATGAAGTCCTTGATCGCTTGGCCGGAGACGAGTTCGTCCTCGGTGTCGACGATCAGTACTGCTCCAACGTTCGGGTTCAGGGCGAAGCCTGCCAGCGTGGCCAGCAGGACGTGCAGGTTGTTCGGAGTACCGCTTTCGCCGCCTTCGGTATGACCGACCGGCACGACGCCGTCGAACCCCTCGGCTCCATCGAACCGGCGGGCCAACTCCGTCACGAACCCGCTGCTCAGCGAACTCGTCGCCAGCAGTACTACGTGATTGCGGGTGCCGGCCGGTCCTTGCTGTCGGGGATATCCGAGGAACGTGCCGGGCTGCTCGACCGAGGTGACCTGCTGGCCGAGGTTCAGGGCGGACTCGTCGAGCTCGTAGGGATCGAGTGGCTCGTTCCGGGCGCTCGGCTCCTGCGGAAGACCCTGCACCCCTCGGGCGGACACGGCGGCCAGGCTGGTCGGAGTACAGACGTAGTCGCCGACCTCGAGATCGCGGACGGCTCGGGCGAACGGGGTGTGCCAGGAGAGCAGCGGCTCGCCGGTGGCGACGGGGCGAGCCACGAACCGGTGGCCTTCGAGCACGGTGTGCGGCAGCGTCACCGCAGTACCGTCGAAGTCGATCACGGTGCCGGCTTCGAGGCGGCGCGAGGAGATGGCGACGTTGTCCCCCGGCTCGGGTAGCACGCCGATCTCGTCGAACCTGAGCATCGTTTCTACGCCTCCGGGTAGCTGGCGGACCTGAAATCGTGCATGATGCATGATTACAGTGCCACCCTGCCGAACAACGCGGCCGGGGTCAAGGCCGTGACCAGTCCCCGGAGGATGGGCCTCGATGACTGAGACAGTGGAGCCGCGGGACCGCCGCCTGCTGCGGCGGCAGATGCTCGCCGACGACGTGTACGAGGCGATCAAGACGATGCTGATGGACCACGTCGTCCGCCCGGGCGCACGGATCTCGATCGACGGGCTGGCGCGCGAGTTCCAGGTGTCGTCGACGCCGGTGCGCGAGGCCCTCGCGCGGCTGGAGTCGGAGGGGCTGGCGGACAAGGAACCGCTCAAGGGGTACCGGGCGACGCCGCTGCTGTCTTTGGAGGAGTTCGAAGATCTCTATCGGTTCCGGCTGCTTCTTGAGCCCTGGGCAGCCCGGCGTGCCGCGGAACTGATCGACGACGAGGGCCGGGAACGGCTGTCCGCCGAACTCTCGACCGCGGTGGAACCGACCTCGGTGGACTACGCCGGCTACAAGTCACTCACCGCGCACGACAACCGCTTCCACTCGCTGATCGCGGGGTTGTCGGGCAGCGAACAGGTCCGCCTCGCCTTCCAACGCACCCACTGCCACCTCCACATCTTCCGCCTCCACTTCGACCGAGACATCGGCCCCGAAGTCCTGGTAGAACACCGCCAGATCGTGGAAGCCATCACGTCCGGCACCCCCACCACCGCCGAGGCTGCCATGACCCAACACATAGAAAACTCGATGTCAGTGAGACTCCGCCACATCTACGACTAGGTACTGCGGCCCCGTGGGGTCCGGCGTACCGACCGACAGGTAGTACTTCCTGCCGCGTCCGACATCCCGCCTCGCCACGGCGCACCGCACCGGACACAAGGAGGTACTACCTGTCGGTCCGTACGCCGACGTCAGCCGAACCGGTGCGACAACGCTCGGCGGACCGTGGCGACCACCCAGTCCGGGTCGGCTATCACCTGCTGGTAGGTGAACCTCAGGACGAGCCATCCCGCAGCCACCAGTTCGTCGTACCGGCGGCAGTCGGCCGCGAAGTCACTGCTCGATCCATGGAATTGGTATCCGTCGGCCTCCAGAGCGATCCGGGCCACGCCGTGGCCGAGGTCTACCTGAGCACGGAAGCGCCCATCCTCCACCAAGTACTGCGGAACGAATCCCTCGATGCCGGCGGTGATCAGCAACGCCCGGAGCATCGACTCGAGGAAGCTGTCCACGGCACCGGTCGCGCTTGCGGCGACCCGACGGGCATTCGTCCGCCCAGGTCCACGCATCGCGTCGGTCGCCGCGGCCAACTGGTGGCGGCGCATCATTCCACTCGCCAGGGCGGCGTCGGCCACCGCGAGCGCCTCGCCGTACGGCAGGATCCGCGCGCAGTCGGCGACTGTCCGAACCAGCGAGGTCAGCCGACTCGGACGATCAGCGGGATCGATCGGCGCCCAGTGCAGCACAGCAGGCGGCCCCCGCCGCGGACGGCGCTTGGTCGGGACTGTGATGTGCGGGTTTCGGCGGAAGAGAAAGCAGCGGCAGATCCCAGGCGACCGCCGCACTCAGGTGCGAGACGACTCCGTCATACGCCAAGGCTGTCCGGCGATCATTGTCATCGCCGGGAAGGACGTAGATCCCGCGGGCCACGCGCTCCACCTGCCCCGCCTTGACCGCTGCCGCGAGCGCTCGGCGCGAGGTCGCCTCGACCAGCTCGGCGAAGGTGGCGTTGCCGCGATTACAGGCCACCACGTTGGGCACGGATTCCATCCGCGCAAGCCTGCCGGAGAACTGCCGGTCGCCTCTGGAGTTGTCCACAGGCGTACCGACCGACAGGTAGTACTTCCTTCAGCGGCTGCGGTTCACGGTGGGTGCAGGCAGCCTGAGACGGAGTACGAGGGCACTTCCTGTCGGTCGGTACGGGGGTTGAACTACTTGCCTGGGGTGATGACGAGGGCGTCGCCGACCGGGCGTTCGCCGGCGGCGTCGGACGGGGTGTTCAGGACCTTGTTGTTGGCGACCATGGTGGTGGAGCCGCCGCCGTCCAGGTTGATGGCGTCGCGGAGGCCGAAGGACTTGGCTACTGCGGCGGCTTCGCCGATTCCGAGGCCGAGGCTGTCTACGTTGCGGCCGTCGGCGGTGATCAGGACGGTACGGCCCTGGGCGTCCACTCCCGCGATGGTGCGGGGGTTCCGCTTGTGGACCCAGCCGTAGTAGAAGCTCGGGTTGTCGGCCGGGGCCATGCCGTCTGCCTTCGGGGTCGCCATCAGGCGGCCATCGCGGACCAGTTCAGGTCCGCCATTGACGATCGTGGTCCGCGGTGACAGGCGTACGTCGTGTCCCCGCGTGTCGACCAGTGACGCGCGGATCTCCAGTCGCTCGCCGATCTTGGCCGCGGCCAGGAGCGGCGCCACCTGGGCACCCGTCGCCTGAACGGTGCGGCCGCCCTCGGGGATCGCGCCGCCGCGCGTCGTACGAATCGCTGTGACCACGCCGTGCCGGTCGACCACGACCTCGGCGCCCGGACCGCTCGGGGTCGCGGCCGCGTACGACGCGTCGAAGGCGATCAACTCGTCCGCGTCGGTGCACGTGACGTCATGCAGGGGCTGCGCGGTCGGCAGGTCGTCCGCAGTACCGCCGCAGTTGCGGATCAGGCCGGGCACTCGGTTGAGTCCGTCCAGCGGAAGCGGACGTCCCACCCCACGGACCTCACCTTGCCAGCGGAACCGCTCGACCGCAGTACCGCGGGCGTTGTCGCCGATCACCAGCGCGGGCCGTCCAGCGGTCGGCTCGCTCACCAACCGCCCGTCGTACACCCCAACGCCCGCGGGGTCGCCAGGAGCGCCGGCCTTCGGGTCGAGCACGAAGAACCCGGCGTTGACGGCCGCGGTGGCGCCGGTCAGGGTCGCCAGCGTGCTCGTCGTCTCGCGCGCTTCGATGTCAGGCCCGTACGTCGCGTCGAGGCCGCCGCGGAACTTCTTCGGGTCGATCGTCAGCACCTGGACGTGCCAGGGCCCGGTGGAACCGCTGACGTCGTCGGGTTCGCCGTCCCAGCCGGTGTAGAGGCTGGATCCGCCCAGACCGGCGGCGATCACCTTGGTCCGGAGGGCATCGGCCTCGGCCTTGGTGGCGAAGGAGCCGAGGCGGACGCGGTAGCCGAGCGACCCCCCGCCCGCGTCAGCGAGCTTGGGAGTCGGGACGTTCTCCACCCTCGGGTCAAGGCCCGCGGTGCGAAGGCGCGCGGCGGTGGCGTCGGCCGTCGCCTGGTCGGACAGCGCGGCCGCGGGGGCGTCGGGGTCAGGCGAATTCGACGGGATCGCGACCTCGACGGTCCAGAAGGACTCGGGCCCGGCTTGTCCGCGGACGATCGTCGTCAGCGTCACCCCCGGCTGCAGGGTGCTGGTGTTGCGGGTTTCGGCGAGATTGGCCGGGCCTAGTGGCAGCGACTTGGAGACCGAGGAGGTTTCAGCGGCGGGGGGCTGCGCGACCGCAGTACTGGCGGCAACTGAGCCGGCCACGAGAGCGGCGGCGAGCGCAGTACCGGCCAGGGCTGAGCGGGGGGAGGCAGGGTGGCGGATGGTCATGGCTCTGTCTTATGTCAGGTGCCGACCACCTGCAAGGCTTCCACGTGAATTACCAACAACCACCAGACGAAAGTGCCGGGCCCCCCTTCCGGAACGAAAGTGCCGCACCCCCTCCGGACAGGGGGGTGCGGCACTGGCAGGTGAGGCTCAGGCGGGGGCGTCGCCGTGGTCGGGAATCTCCAGCTGGACGCCGCCCTGGAGCGCGGACTGGTGGGCGAAGACGCCGGGCAGCGTGTATCGGGCGGAGACCCAGGCGTTGATCGGCGGCAGGGTCTTGTCGGCGACCGCGCGGACGAAGTCGTCGGCGAGGAAGTGGTGCGAGCCCTCGTGGCCGTTGTGCAGGCCGGCGAACTCGGCCGGGAGCCGGTCGCGGTCATGCACGGGCGAGAGCCCCGACCTGAACGCGTCGCGCAGGGCCGGGTCGACGTTCGCCAGGTCGTCGTCGTCCAGCGAACCGCTCGGCGCGGTCTCCATCAGGTGGCTGACGTCCTCGACGCCTTCCTTGGTCTGCCAGAGCGTGGTCGTCGCGAGCTGCTCGAAGCTGCCCTGGGTGCCGAAGACGCGCAGCCGGGACTCACGGATGTGCGACGGGTAGCCGACCCGGCGCATCTCGTTGGTCCGCATCACGCCGCCGTCCGCGAGCTTGAACAGCGCGGCCGCGTTGCTGAAGTCGTTGTCGAACTGGCTGATCTCCTTGTCGAAGACGCCGTCGCCGCGGTCGTCCTTCACCCCGATGCAGGACACGTGCGTGGCATGTTGGCCGGTCACCGAGAGAACGTTGCCGACGGCATGCGTCGGGTAGAGCATAGGCGGGAACGAGGCGGTCTTCTTCCAGTCTTCGCCGCCGCTGTACTGGTAGGCGGCGTAGAAGCCGAGGTCCATGTCGTGGACGTAGTCGCCCTCGGAGTAGAAGACCCGGCCGAAGTCACCGGCGGCGAGCTTTTGCCGGCAGTAGACCGACGAGGGGTAGTAGAAGCTCGTCTCGCCCATCATGTAGGTCAGGCCGGTCTCCTTGACCAGCTCGACGATGCGGGCGATCTGGTCCGCCTCGATCGCCATCGGCACGGTCGAGTAGACGTGCTTGCCGGCCTCCAGCGCCTGGATCGCCATCTCGCCGTGCAGCCAGCGCTGGGTGAAGATCGCGACCGCGTCGACGTCGGACGCGAGCATCTCCTCGAACGACTGGTACGTGATGGTCACGCCCTGCTTCTCCGCCAGCTCGGCCAGCCGGTCCGGCAGGACGTCGGTCAGCCGGACGTCTGAGACGTCGGGATGCGCGGACCACAGCCGCAGGAACGAGGGGGCGAACTGGCCGGCTCCGACCACACCGATGCTGATGCTCATGAACCAAGGCAATCACACATTTCCCGAGCATGTAAGAACAATTCCGCACACCAAGATGTGACCCACCCCACCCGTACTGCGAACGCCGCCGGCTGAGGTGGGCTGGATGGCTGAGGTGGGGGTTAGCGGGTGGGGAGGTGGTTGGGGTGGTCTGTTGTGATGCCGTCTACGGCTAGGGCTACTGCTTGGGCGTAGGTTTCGGCGTCGGGGACTGGCCAGGCGGTTACGGCGAAGCCTTCCTTGTGGAGTTTCTCGACGGCTTCGACCGTGAGGCCTGCGATGCCGCATAGCGCAGTACCGGCTTGGGCTGCCTTGGTGAGGGCGAGGACGTCTGCCACGTCGGAAGTGCGGCCGAAGATCAGGCCGGTTTCGGCTGTTGGCATCGCCTGGCGGACAGTTAGCAGGATGTCCGCGTGGGACGAGGTGACGAGAGTCCGGGCGGCCAGAGCGGGATCGGCCTGCAGGGACTCGACCAGGAGCGGGACCGCCCGCGCAGCCTTGACCTCTGCCTGGAAGCGCACGGAGACGGCCTCGACCGTTTCCGCCCACGTGGGCACGACCTCGCCGAGGCCGGCGTCGAGGGACCGGAGCTCTTCGAAGGTCAGGTCCTCGACGGCGCCGGTCCCGTTCGTCGTCCGGTCGACCGTGGCGTCGTGCATCACCACGAGGTGGTCGTCTGACGTGACCCGCAGGTCGAGCTCGATCTCGTCGCACCCGTCCGCGACGGCGCGGCGGAACGAGCGCAGGGTGTTCTCCGGTTCGGACCCGAGTGCTCCCCGGTGGCCGGTGATGATCAAAGCACCTTCTCCTCGTACTGGCGGCGAACCTCGTCACCGATCGCCTCGAGCCGGCGGGCGACCGAGCTGAACACCTTCTTCGGCGCCGCGTTGTCGGCGTAGATCTGCTGCAGGCCGGTGTAGATCGCGACGTTGGAGTTGCGGCCGTAGAGCCGGATCGCGTCCTGCTGTCGGGCGTTGGCCAGCTGCGCGATCGCCACCCCGAAGTTGGGCTCGTCGGCGATCAGCTTCTTCAGCTCGGGGTCTTCGCGCGCCTTCAGCACCACCGGAAGGTACCCGGACTGCGTCGTCCACCAGGCCGAGTTCTCCGGCCGGGCGAGGAAGGCCAGGAACACCGCGGCCGCCTGCTTGCGCTCGGTGGTCGCGTTGCGCAGCATGCCGATCCCGCCGCCACCGGTCGCGATCCCGGCCGCGACCTCGGACGGCACGAACCCCGCGCCGACCTTGAACTTGGCCTTGCTCATCGCGCTCTTCAGACCACCGGTCGAGTCCTGCGCCATCGCGACCAGCCCACCGGCGAAGTCCGTCATCGGGCTGCTCGCCATGTAGCCGTGGCCGTCCTCGTGGATCAGCTTGCGCTGCCACTCGCCGGCCGCGACCGCGCCGTCCTGGTCGATGGCGACGTCCAGGCCGTTGGAGTACGCGCCGCCGAACTGCCAGACGTTGCCCTGGAACTGCCAGTCGCCGTCGACCTTCGCGAACGCCAGGCTCCGCAGCGAGCGACCGCCGGTCTGGACCCGCGCCAGCTCCGGCCCCCATGACCGCAGCTCGCTCCAGGTCCTCGGCGCACGATCCGGCAGCCCGGCCTTGGCGAAGAGGTCGCGGTTGTAATAGAGGATCGGCGTACTGCGGGCGAACGGTACGCACCAGCTCTGGCCCTTCACGACGTACTCGCCGAACAGCTTGGGCTCGTAGATCTTCGGCCCGAAGTCGTCGGTGAAGTACCCGTTCAGCGGTTCGAGCGCGTCGTTCAGGTAGAACCGCTCCCAGGTGACGTCCGACAGTACGGCGATGTCCGGCGCCTGCCTGGCGATCAGTCCGGCCGCGACCTTCTGCGCGACGTCGTCGTAGCTGCCCTGGAACTGCACCTCGACGTACACGTCCTGCTGCGACTTGTTGAACTTCTCGACCAGCTTGCCGACCGCCTTGCCGTTGGCCCCGCCGTACGACGACCAGAACACCACCCGGACACGGTTCGCGAACTCCTTCGGTACTGCGCCCGCCGGCTGCGCGTAGTCCGCGTCGACCGAACGGTAGCCACATCCCGCCAGCGACGAGGCGGCGGCGAGACCGAGAAAGGCCCGACGTCTCATGGTCATCCCTTCAGCGCTCCCTGGGTGATACCGCCGACGATGTAGCGCTGGGCGACCAGGAAGATCAGCAGCATCGGCGCGAGCACGAGCAGCGTGCCGGCCATGATGGTTCCCCAGTTGGCCAGGCCCTCCTCGTCCTTGAGGATCAGCAGGCCGACCGGCAGCGTGCGCATCTCGGCGGTGTTCGTCACGATCAGCGGCCAGACGAAGTTGTTCCACTCCTCCACCGCGGTGATCACCACGACGGTGATCAGCATCGGCTGCGACATCGGCAGCACCACCCGCCACAGCGTGCGCAGGTGACCCGCGCCGTCGACCGCCGCGGCATCGGTCACCTCCGACGGCAGGGTGAGGAAGTGCTGGCGCATCAGGAAGGTCGCGAACGCCGAGCCGATGCCCGGGATGATCAACCCCGCATAGGTGTTGATCCAGCCGAGCGAGGCCACCGTGAGGTAGTTCGGCAGCAGCGTCACGTGACCCGGCACCATCATCGCGCCGAGGACCAGCAGGAAGAGGATCTTCTTGAACGGGAACCGCAGGTACGCGAAGGCGTAGGCCGTCAGTACCGCGTTGGCCACCTTCAGGGCGGTCCCGATCACGGTGATGATCGTGGAGTTGATGAAGAACCGGTCGAACGGCGCCGCCTGCCAGGCCAGCGAGAAGTTCTCCCAGGTCAGCTTGTCGGGCCACCAGGCGGGGGGCCACTGGTAGATCTCGGCCGGCTGCTTGAGCGCGGTACTGACCAGCCAGTACAGGGGTCCCAGGAAGATGGCTGCGACACCCAGCAAAGCGATGTACTGCAGGGGTCTGACCTTCATCGGTAGTGCACCCGCCTCTCCATCACGCGGGCCTGGACGGTGGTGACGATCAGCAGGATGACGAACATGATGATCGACAGCGTCGCCGCACGGCCGGCGTTGAACGCCTGGAAGCCCTCGTTGTAGATCGACCAGCTCAGAGTGGTAGTGGCATCACCAGGGCCACCTCCGGTCATCACGGCGATCACGTCGAAGGCCTGGAAGGTGCCGATCACCGTGGTGATCAGCAGGAAGAACGTGATCGGCGCGAGCAGCGGCAGCTTGATCGCGCGGAACCTGGTCCAGCTCCCCGCGCCGTCGATCGCGGCCGCCTCGTCGAGCTCCTTCGGCAGTCCCTGCAGCCCGGCCAGGTAGATCAGCGCGGTGAACCCGACGTTCTTCCACAGGTAGACGATGACGAGCCCCGGCAGCGCCCAGTCGGAGTTGTTCATCCAGTCCGGTGGTTCGGCGCCGAACGGCTCGATCAGCGCGCGCATCAGTCCGTAGCCGGGATCGAAGATGAACAGCCAGATCGTCGCGACCGCCGCACCGGACAGGATGTGCGGCGCGAACGAGATGGTCCGGACCACACTGCGGCCCTTCAGCGGCAGGTTGAACAGCAGCGCGAGCGCGAGCCCGATCACCAGGCTGCCCGCGACGATCAGCCCGGTGAAGGCGATGGTGATACCCAGCGTCTTGTGGAAGGCCGGATCGGTCAGCGTCCGGGTGTAGTTGCTCAGGCCGACGAAGGTCGGCCGGGCCGCGATCATGTTCCAGTCGGTCAGGCTGAGGAACGCGTTGTAGATGATCGGCCAGTACGCGAAGACCGCGATCACCAACAGGTTGGGGGCCACCAGCAACGCGAACAGCCCGTACTCGCGCCGCCGTCGGCTGCGTTTCTGGTTGCTGGCGGCAACTTGCGGTCGTTCGTCCGGATGGGTCCGGACCGGCAGATCGAGGGCGGTCACTCCAGCCTCCTCGGTTTCAGTGGGGCGAGCAGTTCGACGAGCGCCGTCGCCAGTTCCGGTGGAGCCGCCAGCACGCCGCGCGGCAGCGCCGTACCGGGTCCGCCGATGGTCGTTGCCCCGGCCTCCCGCGCGATCAACGCGCCGGCCGCGATGTCCCAGGGCTGGATCAGGTGCTCGTAGTACGCGTCCGCGGTTTCGTCCGCCACCGAGCACAGATCCAGCGCCGCCGACCCGCCCCGCCGCAGATCCCGTACTACGGGGAGCAGGCGGCGGACGTACTCCGCTTGCTCGGCACGCTGGTCCGCCAGGTAGGAGAAGCCGGTGCTCACCAGGGCAGCCGCCGGGATCACGTCACGCAGCGGGCCGAGGGGGTTGCCGTCGCGGTGTGCGCCGTGGTCCCGGATCGCGGACCAGGTCATGCCGGTGCGGGGCTGGTGGACGACGCCGGCCACGGCGCCGGCCTCGTCCTCGACGGCGATGCTGACGGACCAGTCGAGGCGGCCGTAGAGGTAGTTCACCGTGCCGTCGAGCGGGTCGATCACCCAGGTGAGGCCCGTCGTCGACGTCTTGGCGGCGCCTTCTTCACCGAGCAGACCGTCGCCCGGGCGCGTCGCCGAGAGCCCATCCGTGATGAGCTTCTCGGAGGCGCGGTCCGCGGCACTGACAGGATCACTGGCAGAAGATTTGGTCTCGACACCAGCCGCGTCGATCGATAGACCTGTCTGGCGGGCCAGCAACTCCTCCCCGGCGGCGTGGGCCAGGTGCACGGCCAGGTCGCGCAGCGCGGCAGTCTCAGGGGGCGGAGTGGTAGGCACGCGGGTGAAATTATCATCGATCAATGGTGACGTATAGATAATCGATGTGATTTTCTCAGCAAAATCACATCGCTTCACGCAGCGGCTGGTCCAGAGCGGGACTGACGGAGGGCGTCGACCAGGAGCAGGGCGGCGATCCCGACCACGAGATAACCGAGTCTCTGGAGGCCCGCGTCGGTGGCGGGACCGGAGTACACGAGGGCGATGGCTGCGGCGGCCAGGTTCGCACCGACGTACTGGGAGGTCCTGAAGAGGCCGGCGGCCGCGCCTGTCTCTTCGGCCGGCGCCGCGCTGTAGACCGCGAGTTGGTTGCCGAGGCCGTTGAAGCCGTTCGGGATGCCCAGGACCGCGCTGATCAGGACCAGTACGACGATCGGCGTCCCCGAGTGCACCCCGAAGGCGAGGGCCGAGCCACCCACCAGGAGACCGGCAGAGCCGATCAGCAGCAGCGGTCCCGGGCCGCGGCTCCGCGCGAGCCTGGTCGCACCGATGACGGTGAGCGCGCCGATGGCGGCGATCGGCAGCACCACCAGACCGACCTTTGACGGGTCGAGCTTGCGACTCTGCTCGAGCCATCCCGGCAGGCCGTAGAAGATCGCGTAGAACGCCACGTAGGTGAGCATCGTGCGCAGATAGCTCATCGAGAGCGTCGCGCTGGTGGCGAGCAGCCGGACATCGACGAACGGAGTCGCGACTCGTCGTTCCCACACCACGAAGAGCACTCCGACGGGAATCGCCACAGCGAGCAGCCACCAGAGCGGCTGGCCCGCCAGGGAGAGCAGGATCAGCATCAGTGCGGTCATCGCCGCGCTGAAGAGTACGAGTCCGGCGAGGTCGATCTCCCGCCAGATGGATCTGCTGTTGTCCCGCTGCCGTGGCGGGTCGCGCGGCACGAGGACCAGGACGCTGATGCCGGCGATCGCGGCCACCGGCAGATTGAAGATGAAGATCGCCTGCCAGTCGAACGTGCCGACCAGGAACCCACCGATGCTGGGGCCGAGCGCGGCCGACGTCTGGGCGAAGATCGAGAGGAGTCCGAGGGCACCGACCGCGGAGGCCTTTCGCCGGTCCGCCATTCCGCGGATCATCGCGACGCCCGACGGGAACTGCGCGCCCGTCCCGATGCCGAGCAGCACGCGGGCGGCGATCAGCCAGCCGAGGGTCGGCGCGAACGGGGCGACGGCGGAGACGAGGGCGACCAGGACCAGTCCGGTGAGAAACACCCGCCGAGCGCCGAGCAGGTCCGCTAGGCGGCCGGCGGTCGGGGCCGCGATCGCGGTGGCGAGATAGAGGCCCGACACCAGCCATTGGGTCTCGGTGCCGGCGTGGAAGTCGAGGCCGATCTGGACCAGCGCGACCGCGATCATCGACGAGTTCAGCGGCTGCAACAACGTCCCGAGCCCGATGGCCCCCGCATACCGCCGCGGCAGATCCGGCTGCTCGACGACCACTGCTGTGTCTGCCGAGGCTGCGACAGCTGTCATTGCTGGTACTCGGCGAGGCGGTCGAGGAGGCCGGCGGCGAGGCGGAGGAGTTCACGTTCGGTCGGGGTCAGGGTGGTCTCCATCGCCTCGGCGAGGAAGCTGTCACGCCGTCGGCGATCTTCCAGGATCAGCTCCCGGCCTGCTTCGGTGATCGTCAGCAGCACCTGACGGCGGTCCTCGGGATTATCAGCACGGCTGATCAATCCACCGGCGACCAGTTCCGCCGTCGTACGCATCATCGTCTGCGGCGCCACCCCCTCCGCCGCCGCCAGGTCGGCGTTCGTCATCGACCCGTCGCGCTCCAACCAGCCCAGCGCAACGAGTTGCGAATAGCTCAGCCCGGCGTCGGGCCGCTCCTGCCGCAGCCGGCGGACCAGCCGGAAGACGCTCTGCCGTACTTCGTGTGCCCCCGCATTGCTCGCCATACCATCAGCATAGCTGATGACTTTCAATCATCCTCATCGTCCCTCAGCCGTACCCCGGTGACGCCCTCCAGATCGTCGAGCGCGACCACCAGGTTCTCCAGCGGCGGCCGTCCGGTGAACCGCATCGAGGCTCTGACCTGCTGCCTTCCGCCCTCGCGGTCCACCGTCGTGCCGAGCACCGACGCCTCGAACCCCATCGAGGTCGCCGTCGCCAGGATCGCCCGCAACACCCCGGCCCCGTCGATGTACCGGACGGTGACGAGCCTGCGACGGTCAGGTGAGGGCAGGTGTTTCGTCAGCCGGGCGAACGGTCCGACCGCGATCAGGTGCAGCAGGGTCGCCGCCACGGCCAGCACCGGCATGCCCGCACCGCAGGCCATCCCGATCGCGGCGGTCATCCAGATCGTCGCCGCGGTGGTCAGCCCGCGCACCAGGTCGCGGCGCATGAAGATCACGCCGGCGCCCAGGAATCCGACGCCCGAGACGACCTGGGCCGCGATCCGGGACGGGTCCAGGTTGACGTCGTTGCCGACGACGTTCGAGAAGCCGAACGCCGAGACGAGGGTGAAGAGCGCGGCCCCGGTGCCGACCAACGTGTGAGTACGTACCCCGGCGCTCTTCTGCCGCAGCTGCCGCTCGATGCCGATGATCATCGACAGCACGAACGCGATCAGCAGCAGCAGGAGCTCGGTCCCGGTGCTGGAGGTCGTCAGTTTCATGGCTGTGAGTTCCGCATGATCAGGAAACTAGTCCGATCGGATCCCGACCCGCCAGGTACGCCGCGACCGCCTCGGCGGCGATCGAACCGGCCCGCTGCGCGGTCTGCCGGGTCGCACCGGCCAGGTGCGGAGTCATCACGACATTCGGCGCGGTCAGCAACCGTGAACCAGCCGGCACCGGCTCGGCCGGGAACACGTCGAACGCCGCCGCCCCCAACTGTCCCGACTCCAGCGCGTCAACGGTCGCCTCGTAGTCGAGCAGGCCGCCGCGCGCAGTGTTCACCAGTACTCCGCCCCGCGGCATCAGCGCGAGCTGCTTCACCCCGATCAGGCCGCGGGTCTGCTCGGTCAGCCGCGCGTGCAGGCTGACCACGTCGGACCGCCTGAGCAACTCGTCCAGCTCGACCACCTCGGTCCCGCCCGGCGCTGAGGACGGGTCGATCGCCGGGTCCACCACGAGCACCTTCGCACCGAAGGCAAGCATCACTCGAGCCACCCGGCGGCCGATCGCGCCGTACCCGATCAGGCCGACGGTCGCGCCGTCCAGTTCGGAGCCACATTCGTCGTACGCGTAGAGGTCACTGCGCCACTGCTCCTGTTCCAGCGTGCGCTGCAACTGCGGAAGCTTGCGCAGGGCACCCAGCATCAGAGCGACCGCGTGCTCGGCGGCCGCGACGGCATTGCGGCCCGGTGTCGAGGAGACGATGACGCCGCGCTTGGTTGCCGCAGGCACGTTCACGTTGACCGGACCGCCACGGCAACAGACCAGGAATCGCAGGTCCGGCGCCGCCTCGAGCACCCTCTCCGTGAACGGCCCCATCTGGGTGACCGCAACCTCTACTCCGGGCAACGCCGCGATCAACTGGTCCTCGGCGTCGCTCGCCTCATCCACCTCGGCGACCCGCCCGTACGGCGTCAGCGGCCACGGCAAGGTCACCTCCCGGAAGTCGAAGGTGACGCCTTCCAGCTTCGACAGGGAGGCGGCGAGCAGATCGTTGCGGACGAAGTGGTCGCCGGCGAGCAGGGTACTGACGGTTCTCATCGAGCTCCAGAGGTTTGCGCAAGGGCGGTTGGCGCTGGGTCGGCCCAGCGGGGACGCGCGGCTTCGACGCGGCGCAAGTAGTGGGCGTATCCCTCGTCATGGAAGGCGGCACGGCCCGGATCGGGGTCGACCTGACGGCTGACGGCGATCCACTCGCTTCCGGCGCTGGACGGGTCGGCCGCGAGCCGGGCTCCGATCACCGCCCCTCGCGCGGCGACCTGGGACGCGTCGGTCGTGTGCAGTGGACTGTTCAGCACATCGGCGAGGATCTGGGTCCACTCGCGACTCTTCGCACCGCCGCCGCACACGGTCACCCGGCCGGTCCAGCCGGCCGCGTCGAGGCAGTGCCGCGCGGCATAGGCGATACCTTCGCAGGTTGCGCGGACCACGTCGGCCTGAGTGGTCGACAACGAGATCCCGTCGATCGTGCCGCGCGCGCCGGTGTCGACGAACGGCGCCCGCTCGCCGGCCTCCGACAGATATGGCAGCACGGTGACGCCATGAGCACCCGCCGGACTCTCGGCGAGCAGAGCCGGGAGCGCGTCGGTTCCCAGCCCCACCAAGGACAGCACCCGGTCGAGCGCAGCCGTGCCGACCATCGCCGGCATCGCGCGCAACCACACACCAGGCGTCCACGTGCCGAGGAACAACCCCGCGGGCTCGTCGTCCACCGGCAGCTCTCGCGTGACCACCTGGCAGGCGAGCGTAGTACCGACGGTCAGCAGGGCGTCGCCGACTTCGCTGACTCCGGCGCCCATCGCGGCGGCCGGCAGATCGTAGGGGCCGGCCGAAACGCGTGTCCCCAGAGCCAGCCCGGTGGCCGAGTCGCGCAGCTCGCCGACGGGACCACCCGGCTCGACAGGAGCCAGCAGGTGTTGCCAGTCGGACAGACCACAGGCACTCAAGGCGTCAGCGTCGTACTCGTTCGTGCGGGGGTCGAGGAAGGGTGCCGAGCCGTCCGAGACATCCGTCGCCCGGACCCCGGTGAGGCGCTGCATCACAACGTCCTTGCAGTACGCCGCTGTGCCGGCGCGCGCGAGAACCTCAGGTTCCTCAGCCAGTACTGCGGCCAGCAGCGGGCCGGACGCGCCGGGGAACATCCGGTTACCCGATCGCCGGAAGACCTGCTCGGCAACACCTTCGGAGGTCCACCGCTCGAGGATCGCGCCGCTGCGCGCGTCGAGCCAGGAGATCGCCGGGCGGACCGGGCTGCCGTCGGAGTCGAGCAGCCAGAGCCCGTCACCCTGCGCGGTGATCGCGAGCACGCCCGGCTCGGTGCCGACGTCCGCCGCCAGCTCAGCGACCACCTCGTTGACCGAGGCAACGATCTCGTCGGTGTCGTGCTCGAACCGGCCGGGTCCCGGCCGGACCAGCCGGGTCGGGCGGGAGGTCTCGGCCAGTTGGTGGCCCGCCTCGTCGAAGGCCACGGCCTTCGTGACGGTGGTGCCGACGTCCACTCCCACGTCCACGCGGTACTCCCCTCCTAGAGCATTAGAGCGGTGCGACCTCCACGGTCGCGCCGTTGTCACGCAAGGCCTGAACCAGGTCGGCCGGGGTCTTCTCGTCCACCACCACGACGTCGAAATCGGTCAGCGGCGCGAGCCGGTGCAGCGCGGTCCGCTGCAGCTTGCCGTGGTCGACGAGCAGCACCTTCGTCCGCGCGGACCGCAGCATGGCCCGCTTGACCAGCACGATCTCCTCCTCCTGGTGGAACGCGTGCGTCGGCGAGACCGCCGAGACGCTGCAGAAGAGGAAGTCGGTGTGCAGCGCCTCGACCGCTTCCGCGCAAGGCATGCCGCCGAACGAGTCGTGGGTGGCGGAGTAGATGCCGCCGAGCGCGAGCAGGGTGACGTCGCGCAGCCCGGTCAGCTTGCTGATCGCCGGCAGGAAGTTGGTTGCCACGGTCAACGGAGTGATGTCCTCGAGCAGATCGACCAGGGCGAGCGCGCTGGTCGAGTCGTCGAGCATCACGGACATGCCGGGCTCGATCATCGCGCGGGCGTGCCGGGCCAGCGCCGACTTCTCCGCCTGCGCGGTGTTCAGCCGGTACGCGACGTTGCTCTCGAACACGCTGGTCGGCTGGGCTGTCACGCCGCCGCGGTACTTGCGGACCACACCCTGCCGCTCGAGCTCGTCCAGGTCACGGTGGACCGTCATCACGCTGACCCCGAACGCCTCGACCAGGTCGTTCGCGGAGACCGATCCGTGCTCGACGACGTACGCGGCGATCTCGGCCTGGCGGCGGGCCGGCCGGCTGAGCTCGGCCGTGTCGGGGCGACCAGGATCAGCGGGTGCCGGCCGGGTGTCGCCGTCGACGGTGTCTGAACTCATACCAGGGTCTCCATTCGGACAGCTGGGGTGTTGTAGGCCTCGAGACCCACTGTGCCGTCCTCCCAGCGCAAACGCACCAACGCCGCGGGACCGAGGGCCGGTAGAAGTCTGCGGTACTCCTTCAGCTCCAGTCCCAGTACCCGGCAGACCAGCAGCCGGATCAGCGTGTTGTGCGCGACCACGAGCACCTTCTTGCCCTGATGCTCGCGTCCGATCTGGTGGAACGCGTCCTGCACCCGATCCGCCGCCTCGGCCGGATCCTCACCGCCCGGGAAGTGCCAGCCGACCGGATCCAGCTCGAACGCCTTGGCCACGGCGGGCGGCAATTCGCTCAGCATGCGCCCTTCGGCCGATCCGAAGTCGACCTCGCGCAGGCGATCGTCCAACGTCGGTTTGAGCTCCAGCGCGTCCACTATCGGCTGGACGGTCTGCCGGGCGCGCAGCATCGGCGACGACCAGAGCGCGTCCGGCGCGAAGTCCGCCGCCCACTCCTTCAGTTGCTCCGCCTGCCGGTGACCGACCTCGTCGATCGGCAGATCCGTGGAACCGGTGTACCTGTTGCCGTGGTGCCACTCGGTCCGCCCGTGCCGCGCCAGTACGACGGTCGTCCTCATCCCCGGTACCCCCGCCGATCCAGCTCGGCCACGAACTCGCCGTACATGGTGGTCAGCCGGTCCTGCGGTCGTGGTTCGAGTACCCGGTCGATCCGGACCATACGCTCGGCGGTCCGCGTCACCGACGTACCGGCCGACGCCGCGAGCACCGCCATCCCGTACGCCGGGTCGGGCGAGGCGGGCAGCTCCACCGGTACGCCGAGGACGTCGGCGCGGAGCTGGTTCCAGTAGCCGCTGCGGACGGCGCCACCGGTGAGCGAGACGGATCGGACCGGCTCCGCGCCGAGGCTTTCCAGATGCTCGAACGCGAGCTTCTCGATGAACGCGACGCCCTGCAGTACTGCGGCGTACGAGTGCAGGTCATCGGGCAAGTCGCCGAGCTGGAAGCGCTCGGCCTTCGGGGCGACGAAGGGGAATCGCTCGCCTCTGCCGGTGATCGGGTAGATCGCGGCGTTGATCGGGCCGAGCTCGCGGGCCTGCTGGTCGAAGGCGTCCAGGTCGGCACCTGGGAGCATCGCTGTCAGTGCACCAGCCCCGGTGTTGGACGCGCCACCGGGGAGCCACCCGCCGTCCGGGTGGCGGTGGCTGTAGACGGCGCCGGTCGGGTCTTCGAGGAGTACCTTGCTGACGCCCTTGAGGACGAGGGTGGTGCCGAGGACGGAGTTCCACGCGCCCGGGGCGAGGGCGCCGGCCGCGATCTGGGCCGCGCAGCCGTCGGTCATGCCTGCATAGATGGGAGTGCCTTCGGGGACCCCGGTGACCTGGGCTTTTGCCTTGGAGACCTGGCCGAGCTCAGTGCCTGGGAGAACTACCTGGGGGAAGAGGCCGGGCTCGAGGTTGAGGGCGTCGAAGGCTTCGAGGGGCCAGCGGTCGGCGATCAGGTCGTAGCCGGTCTTGAGCGCATGGCTGGTGTCCGTCGCGACGGGGTGACCGGCCAGGTGGGCGGCGACCACGTCGGCGCTGTGGGCGACCCGGTGGCCGCCGCCGCTCAGGTGGGTGTTGGTCCCCTCGGTGTCCTGGTGTGCGAGGAGCCAGAGGATCTTGGGGAGGGCCCAGGTCGGCTGCATAGCTCCGGCCCAGCGAGCGGGATCCGCCGCCACGATGCGCTCGAGGTACCCGGCCGCGCGCGCGTCGTCGTACATGAGGGCGGCGGTGGTGGGTTTGCCGTCGGTGTCGGTGAGCAGGACGGTGCCGGAGGTGGAGCAGATGGTGATGCCCTGGACTTCCGGGGTACTGACCTCGGCAAGGATGGCGTCGGCGGTGTCGAACCACTCGCGCGGATCCTGCTCGTGCCGGCTGCCGTCGCGGCGACTGGTGAGCGGGCGGGCGGCGCGGGCGAGAACTGTCCCGGTCGCGTCGACGAGGACGGACCGGACGCTCTGCGTTCCCAGGTCCACGCCGATCCAGGCCGGTTCGCGCACTGACCGCTCTCCCCTCACGCGGATGTTAGCTACATTGATAACATAACATCAGATCGCGATAAGAAGCGCCTGTCTCGCCGACTGAAACAGTCTGATCCGGTGGAAATAGCAACGGGCCCGGCCGTCGAGGCCGGGCCCGTTGCACGCTGTGTAGCAGTCTATGAAGTCTCCGTCAGCTGTGCATCAGGAGGAACGAAGGATCGGCGGTGGCCAGCTCGAGTCGGCCCGAGTCGACGGCGCCGTACGCCCCGATCGGACCACTGGCCTTGCGGCCATGACGGTTGATCCAGAATCCCCAGCCCGCCGGTGCGTCGGGCCACTCGGGGTCAGGTTCCCACCCGAGCGGCGGACGCCAGGTGGCGGTCGGCGGCTCAGGCCAGCTGGGCGGTGGATTGAATCGATGCACGGGCGGCCCTTCCGGATCCCCCAGGACCCGATGATCAGTAACTGTCTGACAGCTCAACGACCGGCAACCTCGAACGTCACGCCTAAATCTTGGTAAAGAATATGGGCCCCTTCGGCGCGTTGACCAGCTCACCGGACAGTGAGCAACTAATTACACAGAGGCAATTTCTGTCGCCTATTCGCACGCGACTCCGTCGTTATCGCGATCCAGATGCGAGGCGTAGCCCGGATCCCCTCTGTGTAGAGGCGTCACACCGGCGGCCCGCGCTGCGGAACAGTTCGCGTAGTACACCGAAGGCGCCGCTGTCGTCTTTCGCGGCTGGACACTCTTGGTCGGCTGCACCAGCGGGACAGGCCTCGTGGCCTGCGCCGTTGCCGTAGGCGCTTTCACCGTCACCGTCCGTGCAGGCAACGGCGGCTGAGTAACCGTTGCCGTCGGCCCCGGCACGGTCTCACGAACCGTCACCGTCGCCGTCGCGGTCGCGGTGACCGTCGGGCCCGGAACAGGCCGACCCGCCTGCGCCGCTTGTCCGGTGTTGCCGCCGCCGATCGCTCCCAACACGACCAGGAGAACGAGACCGGCACCGATGCCCGCCGCTGCCAGACGACCGCGGCCGACCGAGCCGTACAGACCACTCGGGCCGATGCTGCGGCCGCCTCGTTCGTTCAGCCAGAAGCGCCAGCCGGGTGGCGCCGGTGGCCAGGTCGGGTCTGGGCGCCAGCCGGGTGGTGGCTGCCAGTCGGATGATGGTGGTGCGGGCCAGTTTGGTGGCGAGTTGAAGTGATGCATGTGAATCCCCCTCGGGGACTACATCGCAGATGATGACTCTGCGTTACAGCAGGTTCCAAACCTTTGCGGCCTGGTTTCCGGGGCGCACGTCCGGTTGGCGGGGGAATGGGTACAGGTTGGTTATGGCGATGCGGCGGGTAGGCGCTACGACGGTCGTCCGGGCGCGGAGTTGGCGGTTGCTCCGGGGTGTCTTGGCGATGATGGTGTTCGCGCTGCCTGTGGTGCTGCTGGGGTTTGCGGTGCGGCAGCAGTTCGATCCGTTGATCAGGGCCGATGAAGCGGCCATCCGGGCTGCCACCGGGTTCAGCGTTCGTCATGGATTGGTGCCGGCCCTGACCGTGATCCAGCTCGTCAGCCAGCCGATCTTCGTGTACCTCGTCGCGACCGTGGTCGTGGTCTGGGCCTGGAGGTCGAAGAACCTCAGGGGGCGGGCGCTGTGGGCCTTCGTCACGATGATGGTCGGCTGGGGAATCGGGGGCGCCTCCAAGCTCATCGCCCAGCGCGCGCGGCCGGTCGTCGACGACGAGTCGGTGCCGCATGCAGCGGGCTATTCCTTCCCGTCCGGCCACGCCCTGAACATCACCCTGGCGGCCGGTGTCATGGTCTTCCTGCTCTGGCCGCTGCTCTCGGCCACCCAACGCCGCGTCGCCATCGCGCTCGCGATCGTGGTGCCTGTGATCGTCGGTCTGGACCGGCTGTTCATCGGTGCGCACTTCCCGTCCGACATTCTCGCCGGGCACGTACTCGGTCTGGGCATTATGTTCGCTTCATGGATCGGATTCATCGGCAAGACGGCAGCGACCTCCTCACCAGGACCGTCGCACCCGGCGTAGCTCTCGGCGGACTCATCATCGGCCTCGGGCTCGCACTGAAAGGACCACTCGACGCGGTCTCCCACTCCGAAGAGGCGGTCAACAAGGATCTTGCCGCCGACCGGACCGGGACCTGGAACACAATCACCGCGGTGTGGTCGCAGATCGGCAATACCGCGGGCGTGATCGCCGTCTGCATCGTCGTCTCGTCCCTGCTGCTGTGGCGGACCCGGGACCTGCGCCTCGCGTTGGTCGCCCCGATCGCGATCGCCATGCAGGGACTGATCTTCCTGATCGCGGCAAAGGTCGTGGACCGCGATCGCCCGCAGGTGGAGAAGCTCGACGCCTCACCACCGACAGCGAGCTACCCCAGTGGGCACGTAGGTGCGTCGACCGGTTTGTACTTCGCGTTCGCGCTGCTCGCGCTGGGCATCGAACGCGCATGGCTGCGGTGGACGACGGTGATCCTCTGCCTCGCAATGCCATTGCTCGTCGCGTTCTCGCGGCTCTACCGCGGGATGCATCACGTCACGGACGTCGGCGCGGGCGTGATCAACGGCGCCATCTGTGCCCTGCTCGCGTACGGCTGGTACCGCCACTGCACCCGCCGGCGACAAGGAACCCGCGCTGCCAGCGCGAGGTCGGCCGGGCACACCGGGTGACCCCCTTGACATAGACCCGGCGCGGGCGGACCTTGAACTATTCGATCGGCGTCGTGGGGGGACCATGGATACTGATCAGAGCATGGTGGCGGGCGCTTCCTGGACGCCTCACGACGTGCTGTCGGGGGCGTACGACGGATCGCGCGGCGACGGAGTTTCCCTTGTTCGCTTGGAGCTGTCGGGGATCTCCGGTGATGCCGCACGGCTGCGCGAGCTGGTGGTCGCGGTACAGCTGCTGCGGCGCAAGGGCTGCATGGTGGAGTACGACCTCGACCTGTTCGGCGGTTCGCCGAGATTCGCGACCGTGCGGGACAACGTCGCAACGCTGCGCGCGATCGTGGTCGACGGGACCACCGCGGCGAGGTTCACCGTCAACCCCTTGGTCGGTGAGTGCTCGCCCTGGGTGGCGTCGTACCGCGAACGGGTGGCATCCGCAGTACAGCCGTGGTTGAGCAGGTTGTCGGCGCCGCTGGCCGAAGCATGGCTGGAGGTGATGATGGGCGAACGGATGTTGCTCGGCATGACCGGCGTGGCCGCTCATCGGATCGCCCTGCAGAGATTGACGTTGCGGAGCAACACCGAGCTGCTGAACCTGGTGTCCGACAGCGCCCGCGAGTTCGAGCTTTCCGGCGACACCCGCTTGCTCGACGACGAGTTGGTGAGCCCGTGGGTCGGTGCGCTGGTCGAGTCATTGCTTGCCCTGCGCAACAGATTCCAGCCGGACCGGCTGCTGACCGGTTGACCTGTCGCTGCCACCTGGGATGACAAGGTGGAGAGGTGATTACTTGCGTGGTGGACTACGTCATCGATCCGGCGAAGCTCGAAGCGTTCGAGCGGTTCGGCCGACGCTGGATGGAACTGGTGGAGCGGCACGGTGGGACGCATCACGGCTATTTCCTGCCGTCGGAGGGGGCGAGTGATCGTGCGTTGGCGTTGTTCAGTTTCGAGAGCCTGGCCGCCTATGAGCAGTACCGGCGAGGGTTCGGGGTTGATCCCGAGTTCATCGAGGCCGACCAGATCCGCGAGGAGAGCGGGTGCGTGCTGCGGTATGACCGCACCTTCATGCGACCGATGCTGCCGAGTGACCTGCCGGACTAGTGCGAGGCGCTAGGCGGCGTATGACGTGGTCCCGCTGACGCGGGCGGGGTGTGCGCCGGCGGCGACGGACTGGTCGAGGGTGGCGAGCTGGGCGCAAGCGGCGGTGAGGGCTTCCGCCTGCGTGCGGCAGCCGTCGACGTACCAGTAGGGGTCGTCCGGCTGGCGGTCGTCTGCATCGTCGATGTCGGCGTACCAGCAGTCCACGCCGTGGCAGCGGTAGTGCACCACGCGAACCTTGAGTTTCATGCCGGGTACGACGTACCTCGTCCGCCCGGCGGTTCCACGCCGGCTGACCGACCTTCTCGATCCTGGTGGGAACGGTTTACGGTCCGCTTGCAACGTTGTACAACGAGTCATGAGGTTCTTCCTCAGTCCGAGGTGCTGGGGAGGTCCTTGGCCAGTTCTCCGACTATCGGTCGGTAGTTCGTGGGCTCCGCGTGTCTTGCCGACGCGGTGACGCCAAGCGCCATACGAGGGCGGTACTACGTGGCGGTGGCTAGCGGGCGAGCCATTCCGGGGCTAGGAGGGACCAGACCTGGGAATCGTGGCGGACGCCCTGGTGGAGGTAGTCGGCGCGGAGGGTGCCGTCCAGTTGCATGCCGAGGCGGCGGGCGACGTTGCTGCTGGCGGTGTTGTCGGGGCGGGTGATCCACTCGATGCGGTGAAGGCCCCGGACGCGGACCGCCCAGTCGATCAGGTGGGTGGCGGCCTTGGTGATCAGGCCGCGCCCTTGACCGGCCGGCTCCAGCCAGCAGCCGATCTCGCAGTTGCCCGCGGTGGCGTCGAAGGAGACGAACATGGTGCCCCCGACCAGAGTGCCGTCGAGCCAGATGCCGTACAGGCGGCCGGCGTCGCGGGCGGCGAGGTCCGCGTAGCGTTGCAGGGTGGCGCGAGCCGAGTCCAGGTCCGTGCTCCGTCTCGCCCACGGGATCCACGGGTCCACCACCTCACGGGCCCTATCCATGTGGGCGAGGAACTCCTCGGCCTGCCACGGCTCCAGCAAGCGCAACTCGGCAGCTTCATCCAGCTCGATCGCAAACACGCTGGAACTGTAGTCGCGCCACCCCGCACGCCGCGCGCGATTATTCGTCCGGTCTCACCCCGCGTAGACCTCCAACTCGACGATCCGTGAGTAGGTTGGGCCTTCGTTGGAAGCCAACGCGAGGAGCCGTACTGCGGTGGCGGTGACTGGGATGAAGGTGGAACTGTTCAGCGGGGCTGTGTTGCCGCGGACCGAGGCGACCGTCTGCCAGGCGCCGTTGACCTGGGCCAGCACGTCCCAGTCCTTCAGGCCGTACCCTGCGGCGGGGTACTGCTTCGAGTTCAGTGTGTACAGGTCGACCCGGCCGACGGTCTCCGGCTTGTCGAAGGTGACCTGCAGCCAGTCCGGGAAGTTGCCCTTGGTGGCGTCGTTCCAGCCGGTGGTCTTCGCCCAGTGCTCCGAGTCCCGGTCGCCGTCCACCGCGCCACAGGCCGGGTAGACCGGCAGGTGCTCGCTGGATGCCGTCACCGGCACGAAGCGCGCGAGGTTGCCGCTGTTGTCGGTCGGTGGCTCCCCGACGCGCACCGGCAGGCTGAGCTTCTGGTCGCCGGCCTTGACCTCGATCGTGTAAGTACCAGGCGCTGTACCGCGGGGCGCGCCGACGTCGATCGGTACCTTCAGCGTGTAACCAGGCGGCAGGTAGCTCGAGACCAGCTTGCGCGACAGGGTCAGCGGAGCACCCGCCTCGAGGAACGCATCTGCGTACACCGCGGTCTTGCCGGTGTTGCCGAAGCGGAGTTCGAAGCCCTGCTTGGCACACGGCACCGGTACGGCGGAGACCTCCGCCACGTCGGCCGCGAGCGTCAGGCCGCCTTGAGCGGGGCGGTCGGCGACAGCCGGCCCAGTGATGCCTGCGGCAACTACTCCGGTCAGGACAGCACCGAGCAGCACCAACGGCTTCCAGCCACGGATTCTCATCGGACCGCCTTCCCTGCAACGGAGTTCAGACCCGGGTTGCCCGCCTCGACCACGAACGAGTGGATCGTGGAGATCGGCGCACCCGGCTTGTCGATGTACGGCACCGCGCGGAAGTCGACCCGGAGCTCCCGCTCGTCGAACCGGAGTACGGAGTAGCCGCGCTTCTCGTTGACCAGCTTCAGGTGCGGGTTGCCGTCCAGGAACTTCTGGCCGTTCGCCGACACGTCGACGCCGTTGCCGCCGCTGCTGAACGAGGTCGGCACGAGCTCCACGCCGTAAGTCTGCGAGGACGGATCGGCGAAGTCGCGCTTCATCTCCATCGCGTACCCGGCGTGCACGTCACCGGTCAGCACCACCGGGTTGCGATGGCGGTTCGCGGCGACGCCGTCGAGCATCACCTTCTGCTCGGCGCCGTAGCCGTCCCACGCGTCCATGTTGTAGAGGTCGGCCGCGGTCGGGTCGAGGTCCATCCGGCTCATGATCACCTGGTTGGCGAGCACGTTCCAGGTGGCCCGCGAGCGGTTCAGGCCGTTCAGGTACCACTGTGTCTGCTGCTGCCCGGCCAGTACGCGCGCCGGGTCGCGCCGGGCTTCCGAATCGGCCTTCCAGCCGTCGCCGGCCGCCTGGTCGGACCTGTACTGACGGGTGTCGAGCACACTCAGCTCGGCCAATCGCCCGAAGCCGAATCGCCTGTAGAGCTGGTAGTTCGGCCCTTGCGGTGCAGGACTCCGCAGCGGCAGGTGCTCCCAGTACGCGCGGTACGCGTTCGCTCGGCGTACCAGGAAGTCTTCGACGGGGGCGTTGCTCTTGGAGACCGTGCCGGCGTAGTTGTCCTGGACCTCGTGATCGTCCCAGGTGGTGATCCAGGGCGCGTTGAGGTGAGCCGCCTGGAGGTCCGGGTCGGACTTGTAGAGCGCGTATTGCAGCCGGTACCGGTCGAGCGTGTCCGCCTCGGTGCGGAACTGGCTGGGGACCGGGTCGGCCACGTTGCGCAGTCCACCGGCGGCAGCGATGCCGTACTCGTAGATGTAGTCGCCGAGGAAGACCACCGCGTCTACGTCCTCGGAGGCCAGGTGGCGCTGTGCGGTGTAGTACCCGTCGGGCCATGACTGGCAGGAGCTCACGCCGAGCGTCAGTTGACCGCCGCGAGTACCGGGCGCGGGCGCAGTACGGGTGCGGGCCGTCTGGCTCAGGTAGCCGTCACAGCGGAAGCGGTACCAGTAGTGGCGGCCGGGCTGCAGCCCCCGTACATCTATGTGCACGCTGTGCGCGTACTCCGGCCGAGCGGTGGCCCTGCCTGAGCGGATCACCTGGTGGAAGCGCTCGTCGGTCGCCACCTGCCAGTCGACGCGGACCTCCTTGTAGGGAGCACCGCCGAGCGGCTCGAACGGCTTGGGCGCCAGGCGGGTCCAGATCACCACACCGTCGGGCAGGGGATCACCCGAGGCGACTCCGAGCGTGAACGGGTTGCCGGTGAGACCGCCGGTCCCGCCGGTACCGAGCGCGCTGCCCGGCAGGTTGGTTCCGAACGCCACCGCGGTCGCGGCGCCGGTGAGGGTGAGGAATCGGCGCCGGGCCATCCTCACCGCGGGTCTGAGATCTTCGGTCACTTGATCAGGCTCCTCACTAGGGCTTCTGCTGCCTCGCCAGGGACCGCAGCCGGACCGGGCCGAACAGGCCCGACGTCCGCTGTCCCCCGAACACGAAATGGGTCGGGCTCACCGCGTCCAGGTAGGGCGCGGCCGTGCCGAAGACCTCGACGTCGACGGTCACCTCACCGGCCGAGCCGACCGAGCCGACCGAGCCGGTGAGGTCGAAGATGTACGGCGCGCAGAACCGGACCCCCGCGCTCCGCCCGTCCACCAGCACCTCCGCAGTACCGCGTACTCGGCCCAGGTCGAGCTCGATCCGTTCGCCCGCAGGGATCGTGAGCCGCCGGCGGTAGCGGACTCCCCCGCTGTACTCCGACAGGCCGTGGTCCTCCCAGTCACCCAGGCCGATCCGCCCTGAGCCGACGATTGCCCGGATCGGTCCGGTGAGCGCCGCGCCCGCCTCGAAGCCCGGCGTGGTCAGCAAGGTCAGCTGCCCGACCCGAGCGCCGGCCGGAACCTCCGCGACCAGATGCCCGGAACCCGCAGCTATCTCGGTCTCATCCACGGCGACGACAGCGTGCCCGACCAGATCGAACTCGAGGCGAACGGTGCCCGGCGGCAGGTCGAACCGTAGGTACTCGACGCGCTGCGGCTCAGTCCGCAGTACTGCGAAAGTGACCGGCTCGACCACACCTACCGCCGCGCCGGCTACACCCGACCCCGAGCCGACTTCACCTGACGCCGGGCCGGCCAGGCCGTCATCCCCGGCACTGGAGCCGTCCAGCCAAGATGCCTTGGGCAACGGGTGAGGCCGGCGGTTCAGGTAGAGGTCGGCGAGCGCGCGATGCTGTTGCCGCCTGCGGACCACCTTCGCCTGCACCCCGGCGACCTCGCCCACCCAGTCGTGGTCCGACACAACCAGCCCGTCGACCAGGATCGGCGACGGCTGCGTGACCTCGATCGCCACCTGGTTCTCCCCCGCCCGAAGCGCCTCCGCCAGGTCGTAGCGCCGAACCCGTGGCGTCGGCCGCTCGTACGGCAGGAACCCTCCCTGACGGCCCACCTCGACCCCGTTGACCAACACCCGCGCCGACCCACTCGCGGTCACCGTCACCTCCGACTCATCAGCCGGTACTACGGACGTGGTGAACCGGATCGCCGTACCGGCAGGTGGTGGCTCGGCCAGGGCGATCCACTCGGGGCGTCGGTAGGCCGAGGTGTCCCGGACGAAGGCCACGTTCGCGCGCAGTGACGACTCCACCTCCGGAGTCAGGCGGAGTTCCACCGTGTGCCGCCCGGCGGAGAGACGGGCGGCCGCCGCAGCGAAGTGACCACCGGCGTCCTCGATCGGCACAGGCACACCGTCGAGCAGAACTACCTTGGCCGCAGGAGCCCCGACCACCACGGTGGTGTCGAGTGGCTCATCCAAGGCAAACGCAGCCTGGAAGGAGACCGTTCGCCCGGCCGTGACCACCCCGAAGTCCAGGAACTCCTCCGGCACATGGCCCTTAGGACCGAGGGCATGCTTGTGGATCGGGTCCTTGTGGATTCCGCGGCTCTCGGAATACTCGATCGGCGCTCCGTCGATCAGCCCATGCGGGCCGAAGGTCGCGTGGGCCGATCGCCACTGTTCGTCACCCTCGACGCGATGCAGGATCCCCCAGCGCTCCACCACGACTTCGTCGGCAGCCGGCGCGCGAGCCGGCCAGGCGAAGTCACCCCAGGTGTTGTCCAAGGTCGGCAGCAGAGTTGCCTCCCAGTCGCCCTCGAGCGCCTCATCCCGCCACTCCTCAGCGATGACCGGCGCGTCAGCCGGATTGCCCGCGGCAAACACCACGAGCGCCGCAGGTCCCTGGTCGAAGGGAACGACAACCTCACTGACATCCCCATCCACCTGGTAGGCAAGGGTTCTCGGCTCTCCACCGAACGGAGACACCAGCATCGGAGCGCCCGGAACGTCCCGAACCCGGACGCTCACCTCGCGCAGGTACCGCTCGGGGTCGAAGTCGTAGCCGACGGTCGCCCAGTCGTGACTGATGCCGCGCTCGACGGCTCGGCCATCACCGACCCGCGTCGCGCTCCACTCGGTCGCGGTGACGAAGACGACCAGCTCACCGTCCACCTCACGCGCGAGCGTCGGCACCTCGGCCTCGACCCTCCGCGGCAACCGCGCCAGCACAGGGGGGACCTCCGCCGCAGTTGCTACCAAGACCGCCTCGCCTCGGGCGAACCGCTCGCGCAACAACGCGATCGCCTTGTCACCACCGGCGACACCACGCGCCGGCAGCGCGCCGACGGCAACCACCAACCCACCCGCGGCAACGAACTCATCCAGCCGCTCGGCCACCGCCCCTTCCAGCACCGTTGCCGCAGGCAACACAACAGCGGCGTACTGCTCATCGGCGACGAACAGCCGCGCCTCCGACCCGACTCGAACCTCCGCACCGGCGAGCGAATCGTCGTCGATCACATCGGCATCGAGCCGCGCCCCGTCCAGCACACCCCGCACCGGCGCGAACCAGGTCGCATCCCCGATCAGCTCCCGATACACCTCCTGAGCCCGTACGGCGTCCGGTCCGGGACCATCCATCGTCAGATCGGCCTGCGCTGTCGCGGTGGGAAACAGTACGGCGATGTCGCACAGGTGCCGGCCCATCGACAGGGCGGCGCACAACCCGGCGAGGGTGTCGGCGAAGTGCTTGTGGTGCCGCCAGTACGGCTGGCGCCAGTCCGTCGACGGCGGCGCCCACTCCCACCAGCCGGCCCGGGTCGTGTAGTAGACCGCGTGCGGGTTGTAGAGCGTGGCGCCGGTTCGCAGCCAGGGCAGCAACCAGTCGAAGGTCTCCTCGAGCGTGCCGCCCCACCCGGTCGAGTGGAACGCCTCGATCCAGGTGCGTGGGCGGTCGTAGAGGTGCGCAAGTGACGAGTGGATCCGGGCGTCCCCGTGGTGATCGGAACCCGGCGCGCTGAACCAGCGATGCGTCCGCGCGTAGTCGGCGTACAGCTGGACACCTTCGACCGGGCGCCCCGCTCGGGCCGGGTCCTGCTGATCGCAACCGACCATGAGCCCGTACTGCTCGTGCCACTCGTGGAGCGGCTTAAAGAACGCCTCCTCTGCCAGGGTTGCCCGGAGTGCGTGGTAGTCGCGTCTGACCTGATCCGCATCCGGCAGCGGCGAACCCCACAAGGCAGGCAGGCGATCCCGCAGGTCGTAGCTGTAGTGGTTGACGAACTCGTCGGCGAAGGTGGCGGACCACGTCGGGACCGAGGGCAGCTCGTCCTGGAATGACCCGACCACCACCTTGCCAAGCCGGTCGCCCAGCCGGCGGGCGAACTCCCCGTGCACCTGGTCGAGCAACGCAGTACAGGCTTCTCGGCCGAGGTAGTCGAAGCCGTGGTCCGTCTCGTAGAACAAGGAGAGCGTGGATTCCAACGAGGCCTCGCACTCGACGCCGTCGCCCGTGACGCTCACCGGCTGACCCAGGGCCCCGTCCGATGGTTCCAGCACCGCTGCGATCGGCCGACCACCCGCAGGGCAACTGACGACCAGGCGACCCGTGCCGGTGGTGGTCGCGCGCTGGAGCCGACGTCCGGCGTACGAGGGCGTGCGGGCGACCAACCGGGCCTGCAGGTCCGCTCCGGAGAAGCCGAGCTGGTCGTAGAACCACAGTGAGACGCCCAGCTCCTCCGCATCCGAGCAGACGCCCAGGAACAGATCCCACCAGGCTTCGGACAGGAACGGCGGATCGTCGGCATCGCAGCCGTGGTCCGATCCGGCGGGCGCGAGGTTGAGGACGACGAGTTGGTAGACGCCGCCCTCGACGAACCGCTCGAGCTGCCAGCGCAACCGCGCCGGGTCGAGCGGTTCGCCGCTCCACCACCAGATCGGTACGGGGGAGAAGGACCTCGGAGGATCGGCGAAGATCTCGGCGAGCGACGGCACGCGGTTATCCCTTCAGTCCGCTGGAGAAGCCGCGGATGACGTAGCGCTGGAGCAGCAGGAAGACGACCAGGATCGGCAGCGCGGCGAGCACCAGGCCGGCCGCCACGAGCCCGTAGTCCGACGTGTACTCGTTGACGAACGCGAACACCCGGACCGGGACCGTCTCCCGGCCCGACCCGCCCAGGTAGAGCAGCGGGGTGAAGAAGTCGTTCCAGATGTGCACCGCGTTCAGGATCAGCACCGTGCCGGTGATCGGCCGCAGCAGCGGGAAGATCACGTGCACGAACGCCTGCAGGTGCGAGGCCCCGTCGATCAGCGCCGCATTCGTGTAGTCGGCGGGCAGCGACCGGATGAAGCCGGTGTAGAGGAACACCGTGAACGGCAGCTGGATCCCGGTGTAGAAGAGGATCATCCCCTGGTAGGTGCCGAGCAGGCCGAGATCGTTCACCAGTTGGTAGAGCGGGATCATGCCCAGCTGGAACGGGAGGATGATGCCGACCAGGAACAGGATGTAGAGGCTGTAGCTCAACCGGCCGGCCTGCCGGGCCAGGAAGTACGCCGCGAGCGAGCCGAGCACGATCAGCACGACCACGCTCGACACGGTGATCAGCGTGCTGTTCAGCAGGGCGGACCCGAGCGAGGCCGACTGCCACGCGGTACCGAAGCTGTCCACCGACGGCGGATCGGGCGGCGACAGCGGCGCGTTGGCGATCTGCTCGGGATCCTTGAAGGCCAACGTCACCAGGGCGTAGACCGGGAACAGGAAGGCGACCGCGGTCGCCACCATGACGAGCTCGAGGACGAAGGTGCGGGGTCGGTACGCGGTCCTCATGCGGTCGTCTCCCGGGAGCGGAGGTAGCCGATCTGGAGGAAGGAGACGGCGGCGACGAAGATCGCCAGCACCAGGGCTACCGCCGTGCTGTAGCCGAACTTCCCGAACACGAACGCCTGCTTGTAGAGCACGGTCGACAACGTGTCGGTCGCGTACCCCGGTCCGCCGTTGGTCATCGCGATGATCTGGGTGAACAGCGTCAGACCGCCGACCGTCGACAGCATCACGTTGATCGTCACCGCGGGCGCCAGCAGCGGCCAGGTGATGTGCCGGAACCGCGCGACCGTGCCGGCCCCGTCGACCATCGCCGACTCGTGCAACTCCTTCGGCACGCCTTCCAGGCCGGCCAGGAAGATCACCATCGAGTAGCCGGCGCACTGCCAGATCACCGTGAAGGCGACCGACCAGATCGCCAGCGACGGGTCGCCCAGCCAGTCCTGCCGCAGCGCCCCGAGCCCGACCGCGTTCAGCGCCGCGTTCAGGCCCGCGTCCGGTGCCGGGTTGTAGACGTACTTCCAGAGGAAGGACACCATCACCGGGCTGACCACGACCGGGGCGAAGAAGATCACCCGCAGCACCATCCGGCTCTTGATCGTCGTGTGCACGCCGAGCGCGAGCAGCAGGCCGAGCCCGTTCTGGACCACCACGATCGCCAGCGTCAGCAGCAGGGTGTTGCGGAGCGCGCCGAGCGCCTGGTCGTCGTGCACGAGTTCCTGGAAGTTGTCGAACCCGACGAACGACCGTTGCTCGCCGACCCCCGACCAGTCGGTGAAGGCCGACCCCGCGCCGACGATGCTCGGGTAGAGCATCACCAGCGCGTAGACCAGCAGAGCCGGCGCCGCGAACAACCAGGGTGGCGCGATGCCACCTCCGCGGCGTACCCGCTTCACCGGTGGCGGCGCGGGCTTGACCGGCGGCGCCATCACCGCCGTCATGCGGTCTTCCGGTAGGCCTCGTCCATCTTCTTCAGCGCGCCGTCGACGGTGGTCTTGCCGCCGAGCAACTCCTGGACGACGGCGAAGTGGGTCGGCTGCACCTCGGCGTTGGGCCAGCGCTGGTCCATGAACGGCACCGCCTTGTTGCCCGACAGGTAATGCAGAAACGGCTTCAGCACCGGGTCCACCTTCGCCTCGCCCTCGGAGTACAGGGGAACGCAGGCGACGGCCTCGGCCCAGGTGTTGATCATGTCCGGCTGTCCGCAGAACTCGATGAACTTGCGCGCCTCGTCGGCCTTCTTGCTCTTCGCGCTGACCGCCAGGCCGACCACGATGCCGCCGGGGATCCAGTTGTCGGCCACGGTGTCGGTGGCCGGCAGCGGGAACATGCCGAGGTCGTCGGGCGACGGCGCCGCGTCGCGGTAGGCCTGCAGGACCGCGGAGACCTGGACCGCCATCGCGGCCTTGCCGGTGCCGACCATCGAGGTGGCCTGCTCGTACGTCGTACCGTTCGGGTTGTCGTTGAAGAAGCCGCGCTTCTGCAGTTCGAGGTACTTGTTCATCGCGTCGGCCCAGCCGGAGCCCGCGAACGTTGCGGAGCCGGCGGCCATCTTGTCGTCGAAGTCGGGCTGCTTGGCGTAGACGGTGCCCGGCACCAGCGCGTAGTTGATCAGCTGGGTGACCCAGGGTGTCTGCGCGCCGAGAGCGAGCGGCACGATGCCCTTCTTCTTCAGCGTCTCGCAGACCGTCAGCAGTTCGCTCCAGGTGGTCGGCACCTCGACGCCGGCCTTGGCGAACGCCTTCTTGTTGTAGATCGCGCCGAGCACGCTCGTCCCGGGCGAGAAGATGAAGGTCTTGCCGTCCTGCTGGTAGGCGCCCTTGAAGCCGGTCGGGATCTTCTGGGTCCAGGCCTGGTCGCTCAGGTCGGTCAGCAGGTTCGCCTTGCTCAGCTGGACCATCGACATCGCGCTGCCGTTGCCCGGGTAGACCGCGTGCATGTCCGGCGCGTTGCCCGCCGCGAGCTGGGCCCGGAGCGCCGTCTGCAACTGGTCCGCCGGCGAGAAGGACAGGTTGAAGTCGAACGAGCTGTTCTGCTTCTTGTACTCGTCGAGCGCCTTGCGCAGCCCCGCCTCCTGGCTGCCCGCGCCGATCACCTTCAGGGGACCGCCGCCACTGCCGCCGGCGGAGTTGCCGCCACCACACCCCGCGAGGGTGCCGGCGACCGCGACGCCGCCCATCAACTGCAGCAGTCGCCTCCGGCTGACCTGCGGACGGATGATCTCGGATGCCACGGTTCCTCCTGAGCTCGGGGCAGCACAGAACCCCGGAAATATCACCATTGAATGGGAACAAAACGTGAAGAGGTGTTATCTTCCTCACTGCGGCACGCTACGAAGAGCTCAGATGGCATGTCAAGGGTTCGGAGGTCACCTTTTGAAAGGATTCAGTCCGGCGCTCGCCGGAATCGGGCAGGCGGCCCTCCGACCGGCCTGAGAAGATGGCGACGTGCCCGAGACAACCTCTGCCCTGCTCACCGGGCAGGCCCGCGCCTGGCAGCGCATCCTGGCCCACCCGTTCGTTGCCCGCACCTCCGCCGGTTCGTTGCCCAAGGCCACCTTCGATCGCTGGCTGACCGAGGACCACTACTTCGTGCTGTCCTTCCGGAGCTTCCTCGAGGCGCTGTCCGAGGTCGCTCCCGACGACGACGCCCGCAAGGTGCTGGCCGGCGGACTGGCCGCGCTGGTGCCAGAACTCGAGCTGTTCAAGACTGAGGCCGCCGAGCGCGGACTCGACCTCACCGCCGAGCCCTCACTGCTGAACCTGGGCTACTCCTCATACCTGCTCGCCTCGGTCCAGGAGGGCTGGCCGGTCGGCATCACCGTCCTGTACGCCGTCGAGAAGGCGTACTACGACGCGTGGGCCTCCGTCCGCGACAGCACCGGCCCGGACACGCAGTACGCCGACTTCATCGCGAACTGGTCCTCGCCGGAGTTCTCCGCGTACGTCGACCAGCTCGGCGAACTGGTGGACCGCGAGGAGCTGACACCTGCGATGACCCGAGCCTTCGACCGGGTGGTGCGGTTCGAACTGGCCTTCTGGGATCTGGTGCACGGGTGAAGACCGCAGTCCTGGTGAGCGGCGTCGTACTGCTGGGAGTCGTCGGAGGCGCCGCCGGCTACGAGACGGGTGTCCTCAGCGAGCCCGGCACCACCCTCACCGCCGGCGCCGCCGCACCACTGGGGGGCATCTACCCCGCTGCACCGCTGCCGGTCAAAACTCCTGTCCCGAGTGATGTTCCGGCCCTCACCACGGCGGAGCTGACCTTCCGCCAGCACACCTTCCAGGTCCAGGCCTCCGATCGCACGGTGGAACTGGCGATCCAGGTACCCCGCGGCTGGCAGCTGACCACCAACCCGAAGAGCCCTGCCGAGGTCAAGTTCCTCGATCCGCTGAAGGAGCGAGGGGTCCGCGTCGAGGCGATCTCCCCGCCCGGTCTGAGCCCGAAGGAATCGCGGCAGAAGCTGATCGTGGACCTGGAGAAGAGCCAGGCGCCGGAGAACGACCTGCGGATCGTGTCCCAGACCGACGACCAGATCGAGGCCGACGGCGAGCTTCGAGCGGTCTCCACGCTGATCTACACCTACATCCCGAACAAGACCCGGCGGTACGTGATCGTCAGCTGGGTGGCCGCCGCCCACGGTGACGACCTCGCGACCGTCGAGATGAGCATCACCGGTCTCCCCCAGGACGCCGCCGGCCTTTCCTCGGTCCTGCAGGAGGCGACCCGCTCGGTCCACGAGACCGGCTGACCGGAAGACGCCCGAACCTTCAGGTGACCTACGGTGTCTAAAAGACGGGTGCTGGGGTGGACCGGGAGGAGGGGTGGCCGTGGCCGGGCGGAAGGTCGGTACTGCTCTGCTCGGGTCCGGGTTGCTCGCGATCACGGTGCTCGGTGCAGCGGGTGGGTATGGGGTGGGCCTGTGGACGACCACGGGGACTGCGGCGACCAACGGGCAGGCCAGCCCGCTCTCCGGGCTGAACCTGCCCAGCGCTCCGCCCTCTCAGTCCCCGACGCCACCCGCCAAGAAGATCGTGCCGGACGATTCCCCGGCACTGGAGGCGGACGAGCTCACCTACAAGACCCGCACGTTCACCGCGCGGATGGCGGTGAAGTCGAGAGTGCGGGTCCAGGTGCCTGCGCTCTGGGACTTCACCCAGCCGGATCCGCCGAAGCTCGGCCGGTACACCGATCCGACCAAGAAGCGCTGGATCCGGATCGAGGCGGGTTTCACCGTCCAGCGACCGCCCGCCGAGTCGATGGCGATCCGGATCGGTGAGCTGAAGGCGATCCCCGCCAACCAGATGGTGAAGGTGCTGGACGAGCAGGTCGACCCGGACACGAACAACGCGACCCTGGTCTACACCTACGTGCCGGACTCGAGCGTCCGCTACGTGATCGTCCGCTGGATAGCCGACGAGACCGGCAACTGCATCTTCGAGATGGGCTCGACCGGCCTCCCCCAGGACGAAGACGCCCTCCTGGCCGTCCTGGACCGAGCCACCGAAACAGCAACCCGCACCGACGAAGACATCTGACCCGAGCCCGGCAAGCCGTCGGCGCCCTCGGTGTCGCTGTCTACGGGGGCGTCGCGGGGAGTCCGGCACGCGCGCACGAGTTCGTCCACGGGCTGCACGCGCTGGTGTGGTTCGGTGCGGGACTCTGGCTGATCGCTCTGGCGCTCACCTGGCTGACTATCGGGTCAGCGGGGCCAGATGATGCGGAAGATCGTTGAGCGGATGCGGTAGAAGCGGCGGCGGTTCGCCTGGAGCAGCGCGGGCGACGGCCTGAGCCGCTCGACGACCATCATCACGGAGTTCCTTCACCTCTGTACACGATCGAGTCGGCCACCTCGATGACCTTGTCCCGATCGGGGCCCTGGACCTGCACGAACATCAAGTCGCTCCCCGTATCGACGACTCTCTGTAGCAGGATGGTAGCGCTCGGTCCACACTGCGCCGAAATCTGCTCCAGACCGGGCTTCCCAGCGATGGTGGAGTCCAGGATCTCCCCCGGCAGACCGCAGTTGTACTCCTTGGGATCCGGGAACCGCTTGCGCGGGTCGCCGTCGCGATCGATCAGACCGGCGAAGACGCCCGGGGTGAGCTGGTCCGGCAAGGCCCAGTTGTCGTTCTCGCTGACGCGCAGCGCAGGGCGGTCGTCAGCATTGCCGGGTGGGCGCCAGTTCGACTTGGCGACGACACCGGCCCAGTCGCTCGGCACCTCCACCGAGAACCCGTTCCCACTGGCCGTGACGTCCTGGACCGGCAGCAGGTACCGCTCGACGGCGTATCCCGCTCCACCGCCGATGACAAGCGCGAGCACCGCGGCAACGACCCACCGACCCCGCCGCCTCCGCCTGGGCTTGCCCGGACCGGAGGTGGAGTCAGCCGTTCCGGCTGAAGCAGGAACTGATTCGGGCACAGCCGGACTGGCGGGAGCCGCGGTGGAGCTGTCCGCCGGCGTCTTCACCACGGTCGGGGCGTTGGAGTCGCTCAGCGCCGTCTTCTCGCCGACCTCCGGCTCCGCCTCGGGGATGACGAGCTCCGGTTTGAGCTTGACTGGTTCGGCCTTGGCGGTGGCCACCGCGGCCACCGGGGCCGCAGTACCGGCGACTGCGCCGGCCGGGAGGAAGTTCTGGGTGGTTTCGTCCAGGGCGCCGACGAGTTCGCGGCTGAAGGCCTCGATGTCGGGCCAGCGGTTGTCGCGGTTCGGGTCCAGGGCACGGACGATCGCGGCGTCGACCCGGTCCGGGACGTCGAAGCCGAGGGAGCTCGGCGGCGGGGCCGCCTTGACCCGGCCGGCCGCCCCCAGGCCGTCCACCTGGTGCGGGGAACGACCCGTCAGGGCGGCGTACGCGACCGCTCCCAGGGAGTACTGGTCGGCTCGCTGGTCCAGCCGCTCCCCCATCGCCTGCTCGGGCGCCACGTACGACGGGGTGCCGCCGGGCAGGGTGATCCTCGACACCTCGTCGAGGGACTTGCCCAGGCCCAGGTCGGACAGGACCGCCCGCTCGCCCTCGTCGGTACTCCGGAAGAGCACGTTGGCCGGTTTCACGTCTCGGTGCAGGAGTCCCCGCCGGTGCAGCGCCTGGAGTCCCCGGCCCACCTGGACGATCACCCCGACGGCTGATTCGAGGGCCAGCGGCTCCTTCTTCAGCCGGTCCGCCAGCGTGCCGCGGTCGGCGTACGTGAGCACCAGGAACGGCCGCCCGTCCTCGAGCTCGCCCACGTCGTGCACCTGGACGACATGCTCGGACTCGACCCGGCGCAGGAACCGGCCCTCCTCGAGGAATCGGCGGCGCACCGAGTCGTCGTGGGCCCAGTTGTCGGCCAGGACCTTGATGGCCACCTCGGCGTCCAGCTGCTCGTCGTGAGCCAGCCACACCGTCGCGAAACCACCAGAGCCCAGGCGTCGGCGCACGACGTACCGGCCTAGTCTGGTTGGGACCCCCATACAAGGCATTATGGATCACTCGGAGTCCCACGCCCGGCGGACCGATGACAACGAAGGCGCAGATGAGCGAGAGCAGCAGCCCGACCGACGATCTCGGAGAACTTGCCGAGCGCGCCGCCGGGGGTGACAAGAACGCGATGGACGACCTGCTCAGGCTGGTCCACCCCCGCGTGCTGCGGATCTGCCGCAGTGTCCTGCCGTACTCCGCGGACGCCGAGGACGCGGCCCAGGAAGCGCTGCTGAACATCGCCACCAAGATCCACACGTACTCCGGCCGGAGCAGCTTCTCGACCTGGGTGCACTCGGTCGCGGCGAACTCGGCCCGCTCGACGTACCGCAAGCTCAAGCGGACCGCCCAGGCGGCGCACAACCCCGACCAGATGGACCGGCCGGACCCGCGGACCACCAGCGTCATCGCCGGCACCCGCCTGGACCTGCTGGAAGCCCTGGAGATCCTCGAACGCGACCGCCCCCAGATGGTCACCCCGCTGGTACTGCGGGATGTGTACGGCCTGTCCTACGAGGAGATCGCCGCCCTGGTGGGAGCCCCGCTCGGCACCATCAAGTCCCGCATCCACGACGCCCGCGAGGTCGTGCGGCCCCTCCTCCGCCCGAAGGACTGACCCTCCGGCTGTCGCGGCCGGCCGAGGTCGCCGAGCGCCCGGTGGGCTGACCGGAACGCCTGGGGGGCTCCCGCAGCGGCGTTCGGTGTGCTCAGATGGGCTTCATGAAGAAGCTCATCAACGACCCTGCCGATGTTGTGAGTGAAGCGCTGCGTGGGATGGAGGCGGCGCACCCGGACCACATCCGGGTCGATCACGAGAACCGGATCGTCTACCGCAAGGACGCACCCAAGGCCGGCAAGGTCGGTCTGATCTCCGGTGGCGGGTCCGGCCACGAGCCGATGCACGGCGGGTTCGTCGGGCTCGGCATGCTCGACGCCGCCTGCGCGGGCGAGGTGTTCACCTCACCGGTGCCGGACCAGATGATGGCCGCGACCAAGGAGGTCGACGCCGGCGCCGGCGTGCTGCACATCGTGAAGAACTACACCGGCGACGTGATGAACTTCGAGATGGCCGCCGAACTGGCCGCCGCCGAGGCCGGTACCGAGGTGCTGTCGGTCGTCACCGACGACGACGTGGCCGTCCAGGACAGCCTCTACACCGCGGGCCGCCGGGGGGTCGGCGTGACCGTGCTGCTGGAGAAGCTCGTCGGCGCCGCCGCCGAGGAGGGCCGCCCGCTGCAGGAGATCGCCGACCTCGCCAAGCGGATCAACGACAACGGCCGCAGCATGGGCATGGCGCTCACCTCCTGCACCGTGCCCGCCGCGGGCAAGCCGACGTTCGAGCTGGCCGAGAACGAGATGGAGGTCGGCATCGGCATCCACGGCGAGCCCGGCCGGCAACGGTTGCCGCTGGCACCGGCCAAGGACATCGCCGCGCTGCTGGTCGACCCGGTGGTCGGCGATCTGCCGTACCAGCAGGGCGACACGGTGATCGCCTTCATGAACGGGATGGGCGGCACGCCGCTGATCGAGCTGTACCTGATGTACAACGAGGTCCGGCAACTGCTCGACCGGGCCGGGATCACGGTGGCCCGCTCGCTGGTCGGCAACTACATCACCTCGCTGGAGATGGCCGGCTGCTCGGTCACGCTGCTGAAGGTGGACGACGAACTGGTACGTCTCTGGGACGCGCCGGTGAACACCCCCGGCCTACGCTGGCGAGCGTGAGCATGGGTGAGCAGAAGACCGTCGAAGACTTCGCGAACTGGCTGCGGGACCTGGCGGTCACGCTGCACGAGAACGCCGCGTACCTGACCGAGCTCGACTCGGCGATCGGCGACGCCGACCACGGCACCAACATGGACCGTGGTTTCACGGCGATCGTCGCGGTGCTCGACGAGACCACGTTCGAGAGCGTCGACGAACTGCTGAAGAAGGCCGGGATGACGCTGGTCAGCAAGGTCGGCGGCGCGAGCGGGCCGCTGTACGGCACCTTCTTCCTGCGCTTCGGGACCGCGCTGGCGGGCGCGGAGATCACGCCGGCCTCGGTCGGGGCGGCGTTGAAGGCCGGCATCGGCGGCATCCTCACGCGCGGCAAACCCGAGCTCGGCGACAAGACCATGTACGACGCCTGGGCGCCCGCGCTCGAGGCGTACGACGGGGCGGTGGCGGGTGGTTCCGACCTGGGTGGGGCGCTCGCGGCCGCGGCCGAGGCGGCTGCCAAGGGGCGGGACGCGACGATACCGCTGGTGGCTCGCAAGGGCCGGGCGAGCTACCTCGGTGAGCGGAGCGCCGGCCACCAGGACCCGGGCGCGACGAGCACCACCCTCCTGCTGGAGTCGGCAGCACGCACACTGGCATGAGCTCAGCTCGGTTGGTGGTGGTCCCGTGATCGGGATCGTGGTGGTCCCGTGATCGGGATCGTGGTGGTGTCGCACAGCCGCGCGCTGGCGGAGGCTGCGGTCGGGCTGGCTTCGGAGATGGTTGCCGAGGGCGACCGTCCGGTCATCGCGGTCGCCGCCGGGCTGGACGAGACGACCTTCGGCACCGACGCGGCAGCCGTCGCGGAGGCGATCGGGACAGCTGACAGCCCGGACGGCGTGCTCGTGCTGCTCGACCTCGGCAGCGCGATCCTCAGCGCCGAGCTGGCCCTGGAATTCGTCGATCCCGAGATCGCCGAGCGGGTGAAACTCTCCAGCGCGCCGTTGGTTGAAGGTCTTGTCGCGGCTGTCGTGACCGCGTCGACCGGCGCATCGCTGGACGCGGTGATCACCGAGGCATCGCGCGGCCTGGCCGGTAAACAGGATCACCTCGGAGACAGCCCAGCCGTGGTCGAATCGGCGCCGGTTGCCGCCGAGAGCGCCGCCATGGAGATCGCGGTCAGCAACGAGCATGGATTACACGCGCGACCGGCCGCGAAGCTGGTTGCCCTGGTCAACGGGTTCGACGCGGCCGTGACGTTGACCGATCTCGACACCGGACGCGGTCCGGTCGACGCGGGCAGTTTGAGCATGGTGGCCACACTCAACGTCCAGCAGGGTCATCGGCTCCGGGTCGGCGCCTCCGGTCCGGACGCTGATGCGGCACTCCAGGCGATCAGCGCACTGGCAGACCGGGCCTTCGACGATGCACCAGCCCAGCCAGTTGCTGAGACCGAGAGCCAGACAACGCCCCCGAGTGCGGGTGGGTCTGGGCTGGATGTGGCGATCGGACCGGCGGTGGTTGTGGATGCCTCGGTCGACCTGAGCAGCTACGTGCGCTCGGCAGATGAGCAGAAGCGTTCGGACGAGGCGCGGGCGGCGGCCAGTGCCGGGTTGGCCCGGCTGCGCGACGACACTGCCCAGCGAGTCGGAGCGGCCGAGGCTGCGATCTTCGAGGCACAACTCTCGCTGCTCGACGACCCCACCCAGCTGAAGCTGATCTCCCAGGCGATCACCGACGGATCGAGCGCGCCCGACGCCTGGCACAACGCGTTCGACGAGCTCGCGACCACCTTCGAAGGGCTCGACGACGCCTACCAGCGAGAACGCGCGCAGGACGTCCGCAGCGTCCGAGACCGAGTACTGCGAGCCCTCACCCGCGGCACCGCAGTACCGGCTGTGGACCCACTGGACGTGGCGGGGTATCCCGAAGGCGGGATTCTCGTAGTACCGGAGCTTGATGCGGCGACCGCGGCCGGGGTGGATGCGGGGCGGGTCGCGGGCATCGCCGTGCGGGCCGCGGGGACGACCGGGCACGGCGTCATCGTGGCGCGGTCGCGCGGGATTCCGCTGGTCACGGGGATCGGCGACGTGGCGGTGGCGGACGGCGTACTGGTCGGCTTCGACGCGCGCGACGGGTCGTTCGTGGTCCAGCCGGACGAAGCAGCCTTCCGTGCTGCGATCGGGACGCGGACCGCGGAACGGGCAGCGGCTCTGGCCGACGCGGATCAGCCCGCGGTGACGGTGGACGGCCAGACGATCGCGGTACTGGCGAACGTCGGGTCGGTCCAGGACGCGGTGGATGCGCGCGGGGCCGACGGGTCCGGGTTGGTGCGGACCGAGGTGCTCTTCGGCAACTGGCGGCAACCACCGACCGTTGAGGAGCAGGCCCAGGTGTTCCGCGCGGTTGCGGGGGCGCTCGGCGGGAAGCCAATCACCATCAGGACCTGGGACATCGGTGGGGACAAACCGCTGCCGTTCCTGCCGCAGGAGCGCGAGGCGAACCCGTTCCTCGGCGAGCGCGGGATCCGGGTGTTCCGGCGCCGACCCGAGCTGCTGCGCGACCAGCTGAAGGCGATCTGCCAGGTGGCGACGGAGACGCAGGTGCAGGTGATGTTCCCGATGGTCACGACGGCCGAGGAGGTCGCCTGGGCGCTCGAGCAACTCGGCGCGATCGGCACCCACTCGTGGGGCGTCAAGGTCGGCATCATGGTCGAGGTCCCGGCGGCAGCCTTGCGGATCGCCAGCCTCGCCGACGGCCTGGATTTCGTCAGCATCGGGACGAACGACCTCACGCAGTACACAACTGCTTCGGACCGCGGCAACACCAACGTCGCGGCGCTGGCCGACGCCCTCGACCCAGCGGTCCTGCAGTTGATCGACCGCGTGGTCCGTGGAGTGCCCGCCGGCGTCGAGGTCGCCGTCTGCGGGGACCTCGCCAGCGACCCCGATGCCGCCGCGCTCCTGGCCGCCCTGGGCGTTCACGAACTGAGCGCGGTCGGCCCTCAGGTCCCACTCGTCAAGGCCCGCCTCCGCCAGACCGACCTGACCGCCGCCGCTGCCGTCGCCGCCAAGGCCCTGTCGCTCCCCAGCGCCGCTGACGTCCGGGCACTCCTACAAGCCGAGCTCTGACGCTCAGCCAGCGGCGTAGTAGCGGAGCTCTACGAGGTTGAAGCCGTTGGTGCGTTCGGGCTTCGCGGGCAGCGTATAGGTCTCGCCTGGCTGGAGGTAGGTGACCGTGGGGGTGGTGCGGTCGAGGTCTACCACCAGGGCTGGGTAGGCGCCGGTCCGCCAGGTGTAGGACTCGCCGGCGTCGGGCGTGACGTGCTGGACGCGGACGTCGGGGTCGTCTATGACGACCTTCGTGGGGACTTCGCCGACGCCTTCGAAGGCGCTGCCCTGTTCGATGCCTTCGGCAACTTCGTACGGCGCGCCCGAAGCCTCTTCGCCGAGGTCGAGAAGCTCGATCAGGCGGTTGAGGTATGGGGCGTCGCCGTCGTTGGTGAGCATGTGGATCGGGGAGACCGGGCGGTAGACCGAGCCGCCGATCGTCTCGCTCAGCTGGCGGGCGGGGCTTTGGTCGAGCCAGTCCATGTGGCAGGGAGACGTCGCCAGGCACAGCACGACGTACGGGTTGTGGTGCAGGTGCCAGCCCTGCGCCTCGCCGCCTTCGAGGGCGACCTCCCAGACCCGGACGCGGGAGTTCTCCAGCAGTACTCGGGTGCCGATCTCGCCGAGCACGACCTCGGTGCCGTCGGGGGCCAGAACGGTGGTGCCTGCGGTCATTCGTCTCTCCGATTCAGAAGCTGTCGACGTCGCGTTCCATCGCCACGGCGCCGAGTACCACGCCGTCGGGCAGGGTCAGTTGGGCGTGCTCGACCTCAGTGAAGCCGAACGCCTTGTACAGCGGTACTCCGGGCAGCGTCGCCATCAGCGCGAGGCGGGTGAAGCCCTCGACCCGGGCGGCGTCCACGCAGGAGGTCAGGATCGCCCGGCCGAGGCCGCGCCGGGTCCAGTCGGCGCGGACGAACATCGCGCGGATCCGGGCCGGCTCCGTCGCCGGGTCGAGCAGCCTCTCGTCGGCGCCGGCATCCGTGCCGTTGAAGAGCTTGTTCCGTCGGCTCCACCCGCCGCAGGCCACGATCTCCCCGCCGGCCTCGTGCACGTAGTACGTGCCGTCCTGGATCAAGGCCAGGTCGAGCGCCGCAATGTGCACCGAGGCACTCGCCGTCTGCGGCGCGTCGTAGTACGCCGGGAACAGGTCGAGCACGGAGGCCCGCATCAGTTCGGCGATCGCCGGTGCGTCGGTAGGCACGGCGAGGCGCTGCGGGGGATTCCCCTGACCGGGGTGGTGCGGTGGGGTCGGCACGGTGTCAGGCTATTTCAGCCGCGGGGCGCGTACATGATCAGGCCCACGCCGACGAGACAGACCAGCGCCCCGGCGAGGTCCCAGCGGTCCGGCCTGAACCCGTCGGCCACCACGCCCCAGGCGAGCGAACTCGCCACGAAGACCCCGCCGTACGCCGCGAGGATGCGCCCGAAGTTCGGGTCCGGCTGCAGCGTGGCGACGAACCCGTAGGCGCCGAGAGCAACGATCCCGCCGAGCATCCACAACACCCCGCGGTGCTCCCGCACCCCCTGCCACACCAGCCACGCCCCACCGATCTCCGCCACCGCAGCCACTCCGAACAACGCGACCGACCGCAACACCGTCATACCCGGAGGCTATGTCACCGAGCTGATGGGGAACCTGGAGCTGATCGCAACCCGGAGTGGACCAGTAGCAGGGTGAAATGAAGGCCCGTCGACTCAACGGTCGGCGGGAGTTGGGTGGGTCAGCGGCGGGGTGGGTTCTGGGGGTTCTGGCGGCGAGGACGGGAGGCCCAGCGGTAGGTGAAGAAGACCCAGGCCAGGGACGGCAGGCCGAAGATGGCGGCGGCGATCTCGCGGCCGAAGACCAGGAAGACCAGCCCGGTCAGGAAGAACGGGAGCGCCAGCCAGACGGCACCCGCGAAGGCGGCCCAGCGCCAGCGGCCGGGCTGACGCGGCTTCGGGGTGTAGAGCGACGGCAGCGGCAGACCTTCGAAGGCGGGCTGGAGATCGGCATGCGTGACGGCTTCGTTGACCAGGTCGACGCGGCGGTGCAGCTCAGCCTCGTCGAGGCGGCCGATCGCGAACTGCTCGGAGAGTTCGTCGATGCTGATCCGGCGTTCCTCGTCGGTGAGCCGGACCGTCAGCATCCGGCGACGCGCTGCGACGACCCGCGCCTCCTGGCTCGCAGCCGCGGCCATCCCGGCCAGGTTCGCCAGATCAGCTCTCGGCCGACCCTTGTACCGATCGGTCATCGCTCACACCCCACTCCGTCCTTCCCGAGTGTGCCAGCCGCAGGGGCAACACCCAACCGGTGCGGGAGTCAGGGTGCGACGAGACGGTCCCGCAACCGGTCGAGCTGCTCGAAGGTCAGCCCGCTCGACGTGAGGTAGGCGGCGATGTCGACGGAGCCGAGAAACGCGACCATCGCGAGGCAGGCGTGCGCACAATGCGCCTCGAGCGCCTCAGGGCTGAGCGGCTGCTCGTCCGCCTCGGGAGCCACCTCGTAGTACGCGTTCATCGTGCGCAGGCCGAGCTCGTAGTCGTCGAGGATATCCGCGACCGGGGTCCTCACCAGGGACAGCAGCATCGCGATGATCATCCCGGTCCGGTCCTTGCCGGCCTTGCAGTGCACGAGTACGCCGCCCGGCGGGGCATCCGCGATCCGCGCGAACACCGAGGTGATCAGTCCCGGCCAGCGGCGCAGCGCTTCGCCGTAGTACTCGGGGGTGTCGAGCCGCTCGCCCCACACCGCCATGAACTCCTCGTCCTGCTGGTCCTCGACGGGATGGTGGTGCACGACGTCGAGCACCCGCACCTCGAGCCGCTCGTAGTCGTTGCGCAGGTCGATGACCGTGCCGACACCGGCGTCCGCCAACTGCTGCCAGCCGGTCTCGGTCAGCAGGTCCGGCCGGGCCGAGCGATAGATCCGGCCCGGCTGGATCGTTCCCGATCCAGCCGGCAGTCCGCCGAGGTCCCGCGCGTTGACCGCGCCGTCCCAGTCCAGCTCGCGGCTCACGTCAGCCGAGGGCGTTGGGAAGGGTCGCGGTCCAGTTGCTGCGGAGCTCCGCCAGCGGGATCTCGAACTGGTCCTGGACGTCGAGGGACTCGCCCGTGACGACGCCGATCTTGGTGTGCGGGAAACGGCGCGCGGTGCACATGTCGGTGAACCGGACCTCCTCGGTCCGCGGTACGGCGACCACCGCGCGGCCGGCCGACTCCGCGAACAGGAAGAGGAACGGGTCCAGGCCGTCAGGGGCCCACACCCGGGCGCCGGTGCCACCGCGCAGGGCGGACTCGACGAGCACCTGGGCAACTCCGCCGTCGCTGACGTCGTGCGCCGCGTCGATCAGGCCGTCGCGGGACGCGTTGATCAGGATGTCCGCGAGGTGGGCCTCGGCCGCCAGGTCCACCGCGGGCGGGCGTCCGCCGAGGTGACCGTGGATCACGTGCGCCCACTCCGAGCCGGACAGCTCCTCTTCGGTCTCCCCGAGCAGGTAGAGCTGGTGGCCCTCCATCTCGGCGGTGAAACCGATCGGGGTCCGCCGGGTCACGTCGTCGATCACACCCAGTACGCCGACCACGGGAGTCGGCAGGATCGGGGTCTCGCCGGTCTGGTTGTAGAACGACACGTTGCCACCGGTGACCGGGATCCCCAGCTCGATACAGCCGTCCACCAGACCGCGGATGGCCTCGGAGAACTGCCACATCACGCCCGGGTCCTCCGGCGAGCCGAAGTTCAGGCAGTCCGTCACCGCGGCCGGGCGGGCGCCGGTGGTGGCGACGTTGCGGTAGGACTCGGCCAGCGCGAGCTTGGCGCCGATGTACGGGTCGAGCTTCGCGAAGCGGCCGTTGCAGTCGGTGGAGACCGCGACGCCGAGGCCGCTGGTCTCGTCGACCCGGATCATCCCGCTGTCCTCGGGCTGCGCGAGCACCGAGTTGCCGAGCACGTACCGGTCGTACTGGTCCGTGACCCAGGACTTGTCGCACAGGTTCGGCGACGCGATCAGCTTCAGCAGGGTGTCCCGCAGCTGCTCCGGAGTGTTTGCCCGGGGCAACTTCTCGGCACCGTCGGCCTGCAGCTCGTCCTGCCAGTCCGGCCGCGCGTACGGGCGCTCGTAGACCGGGCCCTCGTGCGCGACGGTGCGCGGCGGTACGTCGACCACCCGCTCGCCGTGCCAGTCGATCTGCAGCCGGCCGGTGTCGGTGACCTCGCCGATCACGTCGGCCTGGACGTCCCACTTCTCACAGATCTTCAGGAACTGCTCGACATTGCCGGGCGTGACGACGGCCATCATCCGCTCCTGCGACTCGCTCATCAGAATCTCTTCCGGAGCAAGCGAAGCGTCCCGCAGCGGCACCTTGTCGAGCGAGACGAACATGCCGCCGTCACCCGCGCTGGCCAGCTCGGAGGTCGCGCAGGACAGTCCGGCGCCACCGAGGTCCTGGATGCCCTCGACGATCCGGGCGGCGAACAGCTCCAGGGTGCACTCGATCAGCAGCTTCTCCATGAACGGGTCGCCGACCTGGACCGCGGGCCGCTTGGTCGGGCCACCCTCGGCGAAGGTCTCGCTGGCGAGCACCGAGACGCCGCCGATGCCGTCACCACCGGTCTTCGCGCCGTACAGGATGATCTGGTTGCCGATGCCGGTGGCGTTCGCGAGGTGCAGGTCCTCGTGCCGCATCACGCCGACGCAGAGCGCGTTCACCAGCGGGTTGCCCAGGTACGTCGGGTCGAAGACGACCTCGCCGCCGATGTTCGGCAGGCCCAGGCTGTTGCCGTAGCCGCCGACGCCGGACACGATCCCCGGCAGCACCCGCTTGGTGTCCGGGGCGTCCAGCGGGCCGAACCGCAGCGGGTCCATCACCGCGACCGGGCGGGCACCCATCGCCAGGATGTCGCGGACGATGCCGCCGACCCCGGTGGCCGCGCCCTGGTACGGCTCGACGTACGACGGGTGGTTGTGCGACTCGACCTTGAAGGTGACGGCGTAGCCCTCACCGATGTCGATCACGCCGGCGTTCTCGCCGATGCCGGCCAGCATCTTGCCGGCCGGGGTCTCCTGCGGGATCTCGCCGAAGCGCTTGAGGTGCACCTTGGACGACTTGTACGAGCAGTGCTCGCTCCACATCACCGAGTACATCGCCAGCTCGCAGCTGGTCGGCCGCCGGTCCAGGATGTCGCGGATCCGCTGGTACTCGTCCGGCTTCAACCCGAGCTCCGCCCACGGCTGCTCGACGTCCGGGCTGCTGGTCGCGTTGCTGACGGTGTCGGTCGACACTTTATGACTCCTGAACTAGGTGGGACTCAGAGGAAACGGTAGCGGGCTGCTGGTCGGCGTTGACCGACAGGAGATGCGCTACGAGCAGGGGGAGGGCGAAGCCGGCCATGATCGCGGGGAGGACGACGCCTGCGTCGTTGAGGAGCATGCCGATCAGGCCGCAGGTGGAGAGGGCCAGCAGGGTCGGCCGGACCATCGGCTTGCTCGCGTAGAAGCGGCGGTACGACTCGGAGGGCACCTTGTCCGGCCAGACGGTCGCGGCCATCGCCAGCAGTACCCCGATGAGCATCGCCCAGCCGGCGACGGAATCGAAGAAGCCCAGGGACATCTGCAGCTTCCGGATCAGCACGTCGTTCACGTCACCGTCGAGCAGCCGGGCCACGAAGGTGCCGAAGTGGCTCCGCTGGTCCGCCGGCCGCAGGTAGTCCAGGAAGGCGACGGCGGACACGGCGAGCACTCCCGCGGCGCCGATACCCAGCAACGCCTTCCAGGTGATCCCGCCGCGCCAGGTCAGCCAGGCCATCAGCAGCACGGCCGGGGTGAGCGCGATGATGCCGCCGAAGTCCGTCCCCCAGCCGGGCTTGCCGTCGACGATGATCGCCAGACCGCCGACAGCCAGTACTACGAGCGCCGCCTGGGCTCTGCTGCGGTCCAGCACCTTCTGCGCTGCCCACCCGGCTATGACGAGCGCGGCGACCGCCAGTACGGCGAAGGTGGAGTTCCCGAAGCCGTAGAACCGCCCGCCGATCACCGGCCCGTCCGTGAACATGCTGCCGAACTGCAGGGGCGTCCCCAGCACGCCGTCGACCAGCAGGATCACGTACGCCGCTCCGAGGATCCCGAGGTACGCGTACTCCTTGAGGACGGCCCAGGCCAGCCCGGCGAATCCCGCGCTGATCGCGAGCGACACGAAGTACAGGGAGAGGCCGGGTGACGGCCAGCGCCACCACTGCGTCACCGTGGTCAGGAACACCGTGATGAAGAACCCGCCCTGGGTCAGCAACGTGAACACGCTCGTACTGCGGGCCCGCCGGCTGCGGGTGATCAGGAACCAGCCGAGCGCGGCGAGTTGCACCACCAGCAAGGTGATCGCGAGCCAGCCGAGCACCGGGTGGGGATGTTCGAACCGTTCGTTGGTCTCCAGCCGGTTCTCGATCACCGCGGCGGCATCGGTGTGCACAGGGCCGGTGAAGTGGATCTCGTTCCCGTCCAGCGGGCCGGGCTGCTCGGCGCCGGCCGGGTCGATCTCCATCGCTTCGCCGCGCAGGATCGTCGCGGTCACGTCGGTGAGCTGGATCAGGCCGGGCCTGCGGGTGGAGTCGCTGGTCAGCCAGCGCGGGCCGTTGTCCGGCGGCAACTGCATCGCGACGAGCGGTTCCTGGTGCGCGTTGGCAGTCTCCTCGGCGACGCCGACAAGCAGGACCCAACCGTCGGCCGCGCGCGCCTGCGCGACCAGGTCGGCGACCTTCTTGCTGGCTTCCTCGCGGCCTTCGCGCAGTGGCATCGGGCCGGCGTCGATGATCGCGTCGCCGCAGGCGTTGCTCGCGAGCAGCGCAGGGTCGAGAGATTGGGTCCAGTTGGCGACCGTGCCGTCTGTACGGGCCAGCGCGACCGCTGCACCCGGGCCGAAGCCGCAGATCCGGTCACGGCTCTCCGCGAGCCGCCCGAGCGGGGCGCCGGTGTGATGCTCGGCCTGGCGGTCGACGTACGTCTGCCAGCCCTGAATCTTGCCGTCGACGACACCGGGGAGTTCACCGCAGCCCTGGTCGGGCACACTGCCCCAGGCGCGAGTTCCGGCGTTGATGGTCAGCCAGCCGTCGATCGGACAGGTGTGCGGCCCGGCCGTCTTCACAGTGATCGACCCGACATGCGACTGGTTCACCAACGCAGTCAACTCCGGCGAAGCCTCAACATCACTCCACCGCAACCCGGGCACACCGATCACGACAACCTTGGCCAGCAGATCCTGCGAACCCTGCGGCTGGGGACCGGGCGCAGCCGAGGCCGCGCTCGCGGTACCGACGAAGACGGTTGCGGCGACGAACAGGGTGCGGAGCAGGAGCCGCCGCACCCTCCGAGACTTCATCAGGAGGCGACGACGGCCTTCAGCACCGAGGTGAAGAAGCCGAGGCCGTCCGTGCTCGGGCCCGTCAGGGTCTCGACGCAGTGCTCCGGGTGCGGCATCAGGCCGACCACGTTGCCCCGCTCGTTGCTGATCCCCGCAATATCCCGGTAGGAACCGTTCGGGTTCTGGCCCAGGTATCGCGCGACCACCAGGCCCTCACCCTCGAGCCGGTCCAGCGTCGCCTCGTCCGCGACGTACGAGCCGTCCTGGTTCTTCAGCACGATGGTGATCTCGTGGTTCGCGTCGTAGTCGCTGGTCCAGGCGGTGCGGTTGTTCTCGATCCGCAGCGGCTGGTCCTTGCAGATGAACTTGCGGTGGTGGTTCTTGATCAGCGCGCCCGGCAGCAGGTGCGACTCGCAGAGCACCTGGAAGCCGTTGCAGATGCCGAGCACCGGCAGGCCTTCACCGGCCTTCTTGATGATGGTCTCCATCACCGGCGCGAAGCGGGAGATCGCCCCGGCGCGCAGGTAGTCGCCGTACGAGAAGCCGCCCGGCAGGACCACCGCGTCGACCCCGTGCAGGTCCGCGTCGCCGTGCCAAAGCGCGACTGCCTCGGCGCCCGCGACGGTCGCCGCCCGGCGGGCGTCCACATCGTCGAGCGAGCCCGGGAAGGTGACGACCCCGATCTTCACTGGTCACCCTCGACGTGCAAGGTGTAGTCCTCGATCACCGGGTTGGCCAGCAGCGTGTCCGCCGCCTTGCGGATCTCGGCGACCTGTTCCTCGGTCGCCTCACCGTCCAGGGTGATCTCGAAGCGCTTTCCCTGCCGGACATCGGCCACGCCGTCGAAGCCGAGCCGGCCGAACGCGCCGTGCACCGCCTTGCCCTGCGGGTCGAGGATCTCGGGCTTGAGCATGACGTCGACGACAACGCGAGCCACTACAACTCCTGGTTCGGACCGGGGATGACGCCTGAATCCTACCGATCGCGCGCTCAGACTCCGCATCGCAGATTATTCACTCAGTACATACATCGTGTGTATAGTCACCCTATGGCAACAGCTGAACTCGTTCTGGGACTGCTCCACGACGGGCCGGCTCACGGGTACGACGTGAAGCGCGGCCATGACGCCTGGTTCCCCGACAGCCGGCCGCTCGCGTTCGGGCAGGTCTATACGACGCTCGCCCGGCTCGAGCGCGACGAACTCGTCGAGGTGGTCGACCGGGGCTCGGAGGGCGGTCCCGAGCGGACCGTCTACGCGCTCACCGCGAAGGGCCGCGAGCACCTGGCCAACTGGCTCGCCGAGCCGATCCAGCCCGCCCTCAGCGCAGTCGACGAACTGGTCCGCAAGGTGGTCGCGACGATCCGCACCGGCGAGGACGCGAGCGCGTTCCTGGCCAGGCAGCGGTCGAGCCACCTTCGCCGGATCCGCGAACTGAAGGCCGCGCCACCGGACGACGACTCGTCGTCCCGGCTGGTGCGGGACTACCTGGCCATGCATCTGGACGCCGACCTGCGCTGGCTGGACAGCGCGCTGCACCGGATCACCCACCAGAAGGAGAGGCCGAGCGGACGCGGTTGCGCCGGACACGGTCGGGGGTAGTACTGCAAGCCTGACGCCGCATTCCGTCCGACTCCGTAGCCGCGCTTGACGGCGTCACAGGAACCGAGGGACTGTCAAGGGAGCTGGAACCCGGGGTTGAGGGGCCCCGGGTTTCTCCCTGAGGTGGGGCTGCCATCACTGAGCCGGAAGCGGTCTGCACATAGCCTCAAGGCATGTGGTTGTGGCAGTTCGCGCTGGCGGTGGGCTTCGGGATCGGGTCTGCCGTCATCCCAGTGCTGAACGCGGAGGCGTACGTCCTCGGCGTGGGCGTCTCCGGCGCGCTCGATCCGGTGGTCGCCGCGGTCGGGGTGTCGGTCGGCCAGACCATCGGGAAGGTCGCGATGTTCCTGGCTGTGCGGTACCGCCCGGGCTACGCGGCGAAGAAGGGGAAGGAACCCAAGTCGGTCAACCTGGACACCCGCTGGGGCCGGTTCGTGCAGTGGAACCGCGATCTCAGCAAACGCCTCCTCGACGCCCTGAGCGACCGCCGCTGGGGCATCCCGGTCACCCTGCTCAGCTCCTCGGTCGGCATCCCCCCGCTCTACGGCGTAGCCCTCATCGCCGGCGCCAGCCGCATGGGCGTCGTCACCTTCACCCTGTCCGTCCTGGCCGGCCGCCTGGCCCGCTTCATCACCCTCGCCCTCGGCGTCGGCCTCTTCTGAAGACGGCTCACCTGAGCTCAGGTGGGTCAGCCGGTGTACTTCTGGCCGGTCAGTTGTTCGTAGGCGTTGATGTATGCCGAGCGGGTGCGGGCGATCACCTCGTCCGACAGGGGCGGCGGGGCCTCGCCGGACTTGCGGTCCCAGCCGGAGTCGAACTGGAGCCAGTCGCGCACGATCTGCTTGTCGTACGACGGCTGCTGCTTGCCCGGCTGCCACTGGTCGGCCGGCCAGAAACGGCTGGAGTCCGGCGTCAGCACCTCGTCCGCGAGCACGATCGTGCCGTCCGGGCGCGCGCCGAACTCGAACTTCGTGTCGGCCAGGATGATCCCGCGCTGCTCGGCCCGGGCGTGCGCCTCGCGGTAGATGTCGAGGGTGAGACCGCGCAGCGCCTCGGCGGTCTCCACTCCGACGGTGGCGACCACAGCGTCGTACGAGACGTTCTCGTCGTGCTCGCCGAGGTCGGCCTTCGTCGCGGGGGTGAAGATCGGCTCGTCCAGGCGCGAGCCCTCGACCAGGCCATCCTGCAGCGGGATCCCGCAGACCTCGCCGGTCGCGTTGTAGTCCAGCAGCCCCGAGCCGCTCAGATACCCGCGGGCGACGCACTCGACCGGGAACATGTCGAGCCGCTCGCAGACCACCGCGCGCCCGGCGACCTCGGCCGGTACGTCGGTCGACAGGATGTGGTTCGGCACGTCCAGCTGCTCGAACCACCACAGGCTCATCGCGGTCAGCACCTTGCCCTTGTCCGGGATCGGTGTGTCCAGGATCCAGTCGAAGGCGCTCATCCGGTCGCTCGCGACCATCAGCAGGTCGCCCGACTCCAGCTCGTACAGATCCCGGACCTTGCCGGAGTGGATGTGCTTCGCGCCGGGGATCTCGACAGCCTGCGGAGGGATGATCACACCCGGGATTGTTCCACCCGCCGCCGCTTGGCCAGCAACCCGGCCACCTTGCCGCCGACGCCGAAGAGCCCGTCGCGGAGCGTGCAGAGCACCCTGTTGTCGAGCTGACCGATCGTGCCGATGCTCCTGGACCGCTTGACGAGCTTGGCCGTCGCGGGGCGCCGCTCGGCGTCGTACTGCGTCAGCGCGGCCGGCAGATCCTCCGTCGCCCTGAGTTGTCTGGCGAGCGCGCCGGCGTCCTCGATCGCGGAGCACGCGCCGCGGCCGAGGTTCGGCGTCATCGCGTGCGCGGCGTCGCCGAGCAGGACCACGCAGCCCTGGACGAACGGGACCAGCGGCAGTGGCAGGTCGTAGATGTCGTTCTGCAGAACGGTTTCCGGCGGTGTCCCGGCGAGCAGGGCCGGGATCGGTTCGTGCCAGTCACCGAAGAGCTTGGTGACGTCGTCGTGGATCCCGCCCGGACCGACCGCTCGGCCGGCTTCGCGGTTGGCCGTGGCGTACCAGTAGATCCGCCCGTCGATGAGCCGGGCGAACCCGAACCGCTGCCCACGTCCCCACGTCTCGCCACCGCCATCGCTGATGTCCGCCTCTGCGATCCCCCGGTACGCCGTGTAGCCGGAGTACCGCGGTCCCTCGTGCGACGGGTGGAGCGTACGGCGGGTGATGCTGCGGATCCCGTCGGCCGCAATCACCAGGTCGGCACGGCACTCCTCGCCCGCGGCACCCGGGTCAAGGCCGGTTCCGGTGACCGTGACGCCCGAGTCGTCCTGGGCGAGGCCGGTGACGGTGATGCCGGTGCGGACGGTGATGCCGGTGCCGAAGCGGGCGGTGATCAGGTCGTGCAACTGGGCCCGGTGGATCATCACCGGGATCTCCACTCCGATGTCGGCGGCCTCGACGAGCCAGCGTCCGCTCGACTGCCGCATCCCCGCCGCGGAACCGGTCGCTGCGGCCTTCTCGACGCCCTGCACGCCCAGGTCTTCCAGCACGGCGACGGCCGACGGCCACACCGAGATCCCCGCGCCGACCTCGCCCAACTCCGGCGCCCGCTCCAGCACCGTGACCTGCCAGCCGCACTGCTCCAGCGCGACGGCCGCCGTCACCCCACCGATCCCCGCTCCCACCACGATCGCTGTCCTCATGGCCAGTGACTCTACATCTGTAGAGGCCGATTGGGTAGAGTGTGCGCTGTGACGAAAAAGGTGCCGCTCGGCGAGGACCGCCAGGCAGCCATCGCCGATGCAGCCATCCACCTCGTGGCCACTCGCGGTCTCCGCGGCCTCACCCACCGAGCCGTCGACGCGGAGGCCGGCCTCCCACCGGGCTCGACCTCGTACTACCTCCGCACCCGCTCGGCCCTCCTGACCGCCTGCGTGAACCGCATGCTCACCCGCGACCTGACCGCCCAGCCCCCTCCTGGAGCAGCCGGCACGGGTCCGGACGACTCGGGTCGATCAGGGACCGACGCGGATCCCGTGGATCTGCTGGTGGGGATGGTCGTCGGGCTGGTGCGGGATCGGCCGGACGACCTGGTCGCGCGCTACGAGTTGTCGCTCGAGGCGAGCCGTCAGCCGGAGTTGCGCGAGGCGATCATCCAGGGCGGCCGGCAGTTGCGCGAAGGGCTCGCCGGCATGCTCGCCGCACTCGGGATCGCCGACGCGGAAGCAGCCGCCTGGCCGGCCGCCGCGATGATGGACGGCCTCATGTACGACCGGGTGGCCGGCGCCGGCACCACCCTCACCCCCGAAACCTTCGAAGCCTCGGTCCGCCGAAGCCTCAAAGCCCTGCTCACCGGCCTCAACCACCACTGATCAAGGCCGCCACGCACGGCCCTGCGAAGTGAGGTCTCCTCACTTACAGTCGAAGCCGTCGGTCGTTTCCGCCCGGGGTCTGAACATGCCGCTGTCTGCTGCCCAACGCTTCGCCCGGATCAGTACCTCGGAACCGCCGGTCGACACCCAAGTGATCCTGCGCAGGGCCGTGGTACTCGGGGCGAGCATGGCCGGGCTGGTCGCGGCGCGCGCGTGCTCAGCGATCTCGTCGACGAGGTGATCGTGATCGAGCGGGACGAATCCGAGCAACGGATGAGCCGCGACCCGGTGGGGTGGTGGTTGCCGCAGGCATCAGCCGGTACGCCGGGCTGCTCGAGTACGGCAACAACGGCCGGCTCGCCGAGGACAACCTCCACCTGTTCACGGACGCCCTGGCGACGGGCCGGAACTACGACGACCCCGAGGGATTCACGAACGCGCACTTCCACCATGCGGAGGAACTGCGCTCGGAATTCGAGAACGCAGGCCTCGCCGACATCGCAGTAGTGGGCGTCGAAGGTCCAGCAGCCCCCACCCTCGACAACGCCACCCTCGCAGAAGTTTCCCGCCTACTCCCGCCCGCGATCCTCTTGGCCCGACTGCTGGAGACCGACGCCCTGAAGATGTCCGCCTGCCTCCACTTCCTAGCCTTCGGCCGCGTCCCCTAACGAGTACGGCGCTCCGCCCGGCGACCGCACACGCCGAGGATCCTTCTCGCGGGTCCACAGGTGGCGTCGGGTTGTGGACAACTCGTCCGGATCCGTAGCCTCCGTTCAGTTCCGGTCAATCTTCGGAATCCCTTACAGATAAGGGCCTTCCGGACCAGAAACTGTCCGAGCCGCCATCTAGGGTCTGGGGTATGGAGATCCTGGGCGAGCGGCCGGTGTGGTCGATGAGTGACAGCGAACAGCTGTCCACTCTCGACGCGCTCCACGCCGAGATCTCCCGGCTGCAGACCTACCGCCTGCAGGTCCTGGCCGGCTACGACGCGTCCGGTCACGCCGCCACTCTCGGCGCGGGTGATACCGCGAGGCTGCTCGCGTTCCGGCACCGCCTGGACCCGGGCGTGATCAAGCGTGACCTGGCCTTGGCCAAGGCGCTGCGCAAGTACCCCGCCGTCGCCAGTGCCCTCCCACCGGTCAATCCCGACCCCGTACACGACACCGCCACAGACTCCGACTCCGACTCCGACTCCGATGGCGCCGACGGAAGCGACGCAGACGCCAATCCGGAAGAGCCGGACAGTGACCCGGGCGAGGAGGCCGACGCCGAAGCCGGTCCGGGTGTGGGGGTGGTGTTGTCTCCGGCGCAGGCCGCGGCGATCGTGTCCGAACTCGAGAACGTTCCCAAGACCGTCGCGGTCGAGGACCTGGCCGTGGCCGAACAGCAACTCGTCGGCCTAGGTCGGCATTTTGCCCCGTCGGAGCTGCGCAAGGCGGCCCGACGGGTCCGCGACCTCCTGGACGCCGACGGGCCGGCTCCCGAAGAGGACAAGGCCTATGCCCGGGAAGAGTTGCGGGTGAGGCCCGCGGACCGGGGCGTGAAGTTCAGTGGCTACCTGGCCAACGAGAACGCCGAACTGTTCCAGGCCCTCATCCTCGATGGTGCGAAACCCCGCAAGACCGTCACCGGTGAGCTGGACCCGCGCGGCCCCGACAAGCGCCGCGCCGACGCCCTCACCGACGTGCTCAACGTCGCCTCCAACGCCATCACCACCGCAGCCGGCCCACCCAACCCGGCCGACCCGGCCGACCCGGTCGGAGCAACCCTGGACGATGCCGAGACCGCCGGATCGCCCAGCGGCAACGGCACGCCAGCGGCGGCCGGTAGCGCCACCCAGACTCGTGCCGCCGCGAGTGGCGCCGCGGCGGAGGCCGGGCACGGCCCGAAAGCACACATCACGATCACCATCGACCTCAAAGACCTCACCGACGCCGGAGCCCACGCGGTCGGGACGCTGGTGCACGGCGAGGGACTGTCCGCGGGCGCGATCCGGCGGCTGGCGTGCGAGGCGCAGATCATCCCGATCGTGCTCGGCGCGAACTCCGAACCCCTCGACGTCGGCATGGCCCAACGCTTCGTCAACCGCGCCATGCGCCGCGCCCTGAACGCCCGCGACAAGGGCTGCGTGGTGTGCAAGGCGCCGCCGATCTTCTGCGACGCCCACCACCTGATCTCCTGGATCGACAACGGCCCGACCGCCCTGACCAACCTGGTCCTGCTCTGCCGCCGCCACCACATCGACACCCACCACGGCCACTGGACCATCACCCTCCACCACGGCACCGTCACCGTCGCCCGCCCCGCCTGGGCCGAGCCCAGCCCCACCCGAACCCGGTACCGCACCCCCGCCAGCAGCTACGGCGGAGCTGCGGCGTCGCCCGGCCCTGTCCGGAACCACGCCCACGACCCGGCACCCACCACCACCGCGAACACCGCGGTCGCACAGTTCGACCCCTGGGCAGACACCGACCCACCCGACCCGGCCTCCGGCAAACACACCCGTCCACCCGGCGACCCGCCCCCAGGCCACCGGGCGCTGCACCACGCCGACAACCCGCCACCGGCTACCACCGACCGGGACTGGCGCCCTTCCGTCGTGCGGTCCACCGAGCCAAGGACAGGACCGCCGTGCGCCCGACCGGGCTGAGGTCCCACGACGCAGCGCACCTCGTCCGGACAGGGCAACCGAAGATCACGCCACGCCGGGCGAGGCGTCGTGCGCCCACTCGCCCCGACGGCCAGCATTGCGGACCTTCCCGAGTGAGTGACCCGCACCGCCGATCCGTCGGAGTACCTGCGCTCCGGCCAGCCCCCGACCAGCCCGCGCACTCGTACTTCGAACAGCTGCGCGTAGTCGTCAACGCTGCCCGGCTCGCCCATCCCGGCTCGCCCATCCCGGCTCGCTCAGCCAGCCGAGCACCACCTTCCGCGCGCTCCGGCTGGGTCTGTTCCGCACCTCCTGACTCACGACCGTCTTGCTTCGGGCGGTTGACTCAAAGGCGGTCCGTGACGGTGATGAAGGTGAAGTAGGCGACGCCGACGACCATGCCCACGTGGCCGAGCAGGGAGAGCCCGGCACCGGAGCCCCAGGCGTCGGTCGCCTTGTCCTTGGCGTGTTTGCTCGCGCTCGGGAGCCAACGGGCCAGCAGCAACAGTCCGACGATTGCCAGCAGCCACCAACCGACCAGCGCCACGAGAGCGATCTCGCGGCGCGCGATCACGAGGGCGGCGATCCAGGCCAGCAAGGTGAGCACACCGACGGTGGTATGCACCCGTACCAGGGCACCGGAAAAGCTCGCCACGCCGCTCGACCGCGTCTCACTCGCGCTCTCACCTCCGAGCCGGACGCGCGTCAACAGCACGACGACCGCGCCCAGCGCGGTCAGGAACCAGGTGACGTTCGACCATTCCACGTCCCGATCCTTACCCCACCATTCACTCAAACGAACGCATGAAGCGTGTCGCTCCTCTCGCCCTCCGTGAGCAACACGCTCCCGCCTCGCCTAAATGGTGCTACGCACCAGATGACAGTCCCTGCCATTCAAGCCTGTCAGGTGGTCCTTGGCCTGCCCGTCGGACCACCTGTCAGGTGGTCTTTGTCTGACCGTCGGACTGCGTGCTCTGCCCAGGCACCTGCTGTCCCGGAGGTACTGCGCCCGACTCCTGCGTCCCGTCGCCGGGCGCCGTCCCCTGCCCGGGCACAGTCCCCTGCGTCCCGTCGCCGGGAGCTGTCCCTTGCCCGGGCACAGTTCCCTGCGTCCCGTCGCCGGGAGCTGTCCCTTGCCCCTGCGTGCCCGGGGCCGTTCCCTGGCCCTGCTGCGTGCCGGGCGCCTGCTGGGTGCCCTGACCAGGCTGGGTGCCCTGCGGAAGCTGCCGGAACCCGCCGCCAGGCCCGTTGAACTGCGTCTGCCCAGTCCCACTCCCCGAGCTCCCCCACGCATGCCCAACCGCCGTCCCGCCGAGGAACGCCAGCACAGCCAGCAGCGACCCGGCCCCCGCAAGGACAACTCCAGTCGGCTTCCCATCCCCAGACCGCCACCGACTCTTCGGCGCCGCGGCCGACGCATCACCCGGTACTCCGGTGCCTGTGGCACCCGCCGCGGCCGGCACTCCGGTGTCCGCCGCAGACGGCACTCCGGTTCCAGGGTGGCTCGCGGCCGAGCCGACACTCGGGTTGCCTGGTGTTTGGGCTCCGTGGCGGGCTGCTTGCCACTGCTGCTCTCCCCGTCCGTGTCCCGGCTGCCCGGGGCCGGTAGCAGGCGTCGGGGTTCCTGCTGACGGCTGCGGGTTGGTGACCCAGTCTGGGACGTTCGGGTGGGACGGGGTGCCAGTGGGGTTCTGTGTCATCGCTAACTCCGGATTGTCAGTTGGTGGTGAGGTCGTAGATGGTGGTGGAGCCGACGGTCTGGGCCTGGAAGTTCTCGGCCACCCAGGTGCTGATCTCGCTCGAGGTGCCGCCGCGACCGCCGCCGAAGCCGCCACCACCGGAGCCGATGAGGTAGTGGATCTTGCCCTGGGCAACCAGTTCCTGGAACTGAGCCAGGGTCGGCGCCGCGTCGGTTCCGTTGAAGCCGCCGATCGCCATCACCGGGACCTCGGCAGCGATCTGCACCGGCGCCGCCCCGTTCGCTGTGACTGCCGCGGCGGCCCAGGTGTACCCCTTGGCGCCCTGCTGCAGCAGCGTCACCAGCTCACTGGACACCCCGCTGATACCACCACCGCCGAGGAAGCCGCCGGCGCCAGCCTGTCCGCGCCCGGTCGTCCCGGTCCCGCCCTGACCGGTGGTTCCACCCTGGCCGTTCGTGGTGCCCGGCGCGCCTTGCCCGTTCGTAGTACCGGTTCCACCCTGGCCGTTCGTCGTACCGGTGCCGCCCTGGCCGGGAGGTGCGCCCATCGGGCCGCCGCCTCCGCCCATCCGGCCGCCTGCGCTCGCCGGTCCGGCCGACGGGAGGGCGCCGGCGTGGGCCGTGCTGATGGTCTGGATCGAGTACGCCGCAGGTCCCGCGAGCGCCGTCAACGCCAGCAAGGTGGCGGCGAACAACCCGGCCCGCCGGACCGTCGTACGACGCAGCTCGAGCTCCGGCAGGATCAGTACCAACCCAGCAGCCGCGACCCCGGCGATCAGGATCGTCCAGCGCAACCACGGCAACCAGGTAGGTGTTGCCTGCAGCAAGGAGAAGCTCCACCCGGCCGTCAGCAAGGCGCCGCCGGCAAGAGCTGCGCGCGGCAACCACTCCGCCCGCCGACGCCACAGCACCATCGCGGCGGCCCCGATCAGGGCACCGATCGCCGGAGCGAGCGCGATCATGTAGTAGCTGTGGATGATCCCCTGCATGTAGCTGAAGACCAGCCCGGTGACGACCAGCCACCCACCCCACAGAACCGCGAACGCCCGAGTCTTGTCAGTACGTCCCGCACGGCCCGCTGCGACCACCAGCACGATCGTCGCCAACAACGCCGTCGGCAACAGCCAAGCGATCTGGCTGGCGAACTCCCCGCCGAACAGCCGCTGCAGTCCCGTTGCGCCACCCCAACCGGGGTTTCCGACGCCACCGCCGACAGAACCGGTCTCGTTGCCCGTCAGCCGCCCGAGTCCGTTGTAGCCAAGGGTCAGCTCGAGAATGCTGTTCGTCGTCGATCCGCCGATGTACGGCCGAGCCGATGCCGGCATCAACTCCACGATCGCGATCCACCAGCCGGCACTGACCACCAGAGCGGCCAACGCCCCCAGACTGTGCAGCAGCCGCTTCCCGAGCGCAGGCTTACCTGCGATCAGATACGCCAAGCCGAACGCGGGCAGCACCAGGAACGCCTGGAGCATCTTCGTCAGGAACCCGAAGCCCACCAGCACGCCCGCCAGCGCCATCCACCGCGCAGCATGCCGCTCCGAGTCGATCGCCCGCGTGACGGCCCAAGCACCCGCCACAAGGAGCAGGATCAACAGCGCGTCCGGGTTGTTGAAGCGGAACATCAGTACGGCGACCGGCGTCAGCGCCAGGATCGCCCCCGCGAGGAGAGCCGCGTTCGCTGAGAACCACCGCCGCACGGACACGTACAGGAAGGCGACACTCGCGACGCCCATCAACGCCTGCGGGATCAGCATGCTCCACACACCGAACCCGAAGATCCGCCCGGACAACCCCATCACCCATAGCGAGGCGGGCGTCTTGTCCACCGTGATGAAGCTCGACGAGTCGAAAGCCCCTAAGAACCAGGCCTTCCAGCTGGTGGAACCAGCCTGTACGGCGGCCGCGTAGTACTCGTTGGCATAGCCGTTCTTGGACAGCCCCCACAGATAGGCGATTGCTGTCAGCAACAACAGTCCGCCGTACAGCATCTTCTCGCGGCTGATCGAGTACCCCGTGACGAAAGCGCGGGGTCCCGCCCGGCCGCCGGCATCCTGGGATGCCGGGGGGACGGTATGGGGTTCGGTGATCGTGCTCATCAGTTGCTCCGGGTGGTGTCGAGAACCGCCGGGGGTTCGAAGGTGGGAAGGGTGGGCGCGTCGTCGTCGAAGATCCAGGTCTGGAAGAGGCAGAACCGGACCACCGTGGCGGCCAGGTTGGCGACCGTGAGTACCGCGATCTCGACGCCCGGAGCCGGTACTGCGACCGCCGTGTGCAGCAACCACAGCGACGAGGCGGTCAGGCTCCACCCGATGGCGAAGGTGACCAGGCCGCGCAACTGGTGGCGGCCGCGGTTCTCCACGCCGCGGACGCCGAAGGTGATCCGGCGGTTCAGCGCGGTGTTCCCGACGGCGGTGATGAGCAGCGCGAGAACGTTGGCGACCTGGGCCGGCATCGCGTGGCGCAGCCCGAGGTACAGCAGGGCATAGGCGACGGTGCTCAGCACGCCGATACCGGCGAAGCGCAGTACGCGAGTAGCCAGGGCGGTCCGCGGATCGGCGATCGCGGGACGTCCGAAGGCTTGCCGCACCGGCTCGAGCGCGATGCGGCCGCGGCCGAGATCTCTGCTCAGCCTGGCGATTCCGCGGAGGTCTTCGACCGCCGTCTTGACGATGGCGACCCGCGAGTCCAGGTCGTCCACCCAATCGACCGGGACCTCGTGGATCCGCAGCCCCGCGCGCTCGGCCAGCACCAGCAGTTCGGTGTCGAAGAACCACTCGGTGTCCTGCACGAGCGGCAACAGCTCCGCCGCCACATCGGCACGGATGGCCTTGAACCCGCACTGCGCGTCGGAGAACCGCTGGCCCAGAGTCGCCCGCAGCAAGAGGTTGTAGCCGCGCGAGATGAACTCCCGCAGCGGCCGCCGGACCACCCGGGAGGCAGGGACCAGACGGGTGCCGATGGCAACGTCGCTGTGGCCGGCCAGCAACGGCGCGACCAGCGGCAGCAGCGCGTTCAGATTTGTCGACAAGTCAACGTCCATGTAGGCGAGCACGTCGGCCGTGCTCTCGGACCAGGCCCGCTTCAGCGCGCGGCCACGGCCCCGCTGCTCTAGCCGGACGATCCGGACCCCGGGCAATTCGGCCGCCAACTGGCAGCCGATCTCCCAGGTGGCGTCGGTGCTGCCGCTGTCGGCGATGCAGACCTCGGCCGGGAACGGGAACGCGGTGTCCAGGAATTCCCGGAGCCGCCGGACGTTCGGGCCGAGGTCGTACTCCTCATTCAGAACGGGTACGACGATCTCGACCCGATGGCGACCTGGTATCTGCATGTCACCGATGTTGTCCGGCGAACCTTAGCCAGCCCCTGCGCTCGGCTGGCAGTTCCCTGGGAGTCCACCGCAGCGGTCCGCCCGCGGCCGCAACCGCCTGCTCGGATAGAATTCGAGCCGATCCCACCCGGTGCCAGGAGGCACCCGCTCTGCCCCCGGCGCCGCTGAGACGCCGTCCCCTGGCGCGACGAGGCGCCGTACACCGCCCGGCCGGAAGGCCGCCGCCCAGACCTGCCTGGAGTACCCGATGCCCTCGCTGACGCCCGGGTCAGCCATGCCCGCGTCCGACATCACCTCGCTGCGCGCCGTACTCCGGTCGCCGCAGCGGCTGCGCGTCGAAGTACTGGCGGGGCTGGTGGTCGCGCTGGCGCTGATCCCCGAGGCGATCAGCTTCTCGATCATCGCGGGCGTCGATCCGCGGGTCGGCCTGTTCGCCTCCTGCACGATGGCGGTGTCGATCGCGTTCCTCGGCGGCCGGCCGGCGATGATCTCGGCGGCGACCGGCGCGGTGGCGCTGGTGATCGCGCCGGTGATGCGCGACCACGGGTTCGACTACCTGATCGCCACGGTGCTGCTGGCCGGGGTGATCCAGATCGTCCTGGGCGTCCTCGGGGTGGCCAGGCTGATGCGGTTCATTCCGCGTTCGGTGATGGTCGGCTTCGTCAACTCGCTGGCGATCCTGATCTTCCTCGCTCAGCTGCCGCACCTGATCGACGTACCGTGGGCGGTCTATCCGCTGGTGGCCGCGGGCATCGTCATCCTGGTGGGACTGCCCAGACTGACCAAGGCGGTGCCCGCACCGCTGGTCGCGATCGTGGTGCTCTCGGTACTCGTGACGGTTGCGTCGGTCGGGGTTCCGACCGTCAGCGACGAGGGCAAGCTGCCGGACAGCCTGCCGTCGCTGTTCTGGCCGAACGTCCCGCTGAACCTCGAAACCCTGCGCATCATCGCGCCGTACGCCCTGGGGATGGCGCTCGTCGGCCTGCTGGAGTCGTTGATGACGGCCAAGCTCGTCGACGACGTCACCGACACCCCATCGTCGAAGACCCGGGAGGCCTGGGGACAGGGCGCCGCCAACGTCATCACCGGGTTGTTCGGCGGGATGGGCGGCTGCGCGATGATCGGCCAGACGATGATCAACGTGAAGGCGTCCGGCGGCCGCAGCCGGCTGTCCACCTTCCTCGCCGGGGCGTTCCTGCTCATCCTCGTGGTCGGGCTCGGCGACATCGTCGGCGACATCCCGATGGCCGCCCTGGTCGCGGTGATGGTGATGGTCTCGGTCGGCACCTTCGACTGGCACAGCATCCGCCCGCGGACCTTACGCCGGATGCCGCGCAGCGAGACCACGGTGATGGTGGCGACCGTGATCGTGGTCGTCGCGACCCACAACCTCGCCATCGGCGTCGTCGTCGGCGTGCTGGTCGCGATGGTGCTGTTCGCCCGGCGGGTGGCCCACTTCACCCAGGTGGCCGAGATCGCCCAGCCTGACGAGAACACCAAGGTCTACAAGGTGACCGGCGAGCTCTTCTTTGCCTCAAGCAATGACCTGGTCTACCAGTTCGACTACTTGCACGACCCGGCGACGGTGCTGATCGACCTCACCGACTCGCACATCTGGGACGCCTCGACGGTCGCCACCCTGGACGCCATCACGACGAAGTACCAGCGCTACGGCAAGACCGTCGAGATCATCGGCCTCAACCCGGCCAGCGCCGAGCGCCGCGACCGGCTGGCGGGTCAGCTCAACGCGTCCCACTAGCGGTACGCCGGAGCCAGAGGAGGCCGAGGACCGGGAGGACGACCGGGATGAAGAAATACCCCTGGCCGAAGTGGGACCAGACGGTCTGGTCCGGGAAGTCCTCGGGCGCCAGGTAGCTGAACACGCCGATCGTGAGAACGCCGACGAGCTCGACCACGATCGCGACGTACGCGACCTTGCGGGAGACGACCGTAGCCTTCGCCAACGCGAAGGTGGCCGCGCAGTAAATGACCGCGGCAACGGCCGACAGGATGTAAGCGATCGGCGCCTCGGAGAACTGGGTCGCGATCTGTACCGCGGCCCGCGAGGTCGCCGCCAACGCGAAGATCCCGTACACCGCGATCAGGATCCGGCCGGGCCCGTGCCTGGTCGCCTCCGCATCCGCCATCTCAGGCGACCCAGATGTCGTGCAGCCGGAGTTCCAGCACCGGGATCACCAGACAGGCGACCGCCAGCGCGCCCGCTCCCCAGCGACTGCTCTCCGCCAGGGCCCACAGGGCGCCAACCGGCAGGACGATCAGCGCGCCGATCAGATACCCGACGAAGAAGGGCCCCGACACGTCCCGGTCAGTGCCGATGAGCTGGACGATCCCGACCACCAACTGGGCCAGCAGCGCAGCCTCGACGACACCGAGCAGACCGAGCAACCACCAGTTGATCCGGCGATCGAGGGCAGCCAGCACCACAGCGAAGACCATCGCGGCCAGCGACAGGGCGACCAGGGCCCAGGTGAGCGGATCGAACACGAGCTAGAGGATGTCACCCGGCGTGTAGGCGGCGGCTTCGGGGTAGCGCTTCGCGAGCAGGTCGATCGAGGCGACCACGCTGTTCACCTGGGCGAGCGCCGCGCCGGTGAACGACAGCGGCTCGCCGACGATCCCGACGATCTGCTCCTCCGTCAGGCCGAGCCGGCCGTCCTCGCCGAGCCGCCGGAACAGGTCGTTGCCCGGCAGCCCCTTGCGCAGGTCCAGCGCCGTCCCGACCGCGTGCTCCTTGATCACCTCGTGCGCGGTCTCCCGGCCGACGCCGTTCTTCACCGCGGCCATCAGCACCTTGGTGGTGGTGAGGAACGGCAGGTACCGCTCCAGCTCACGCGCCACCACGGCCGGGTAGACGCCGAACTCGTCGAGCACCGTCAGGAACGTCTCGAACAGCCCGTCCAGCGCGAAGAACGCGTCCGGCAGCGCGACCCGCCGTACGACGGAACAGAAGACGTCACCCTCGTTCCACTGGTTGCCGGCCAGCTCGCCGGTCATCGAGGCGTACCCGCGCAGGATCACGGCCAGGCCGTTCACCCGCTCGCAGGACCGGGTGTTCATCTTGTGCGGCATCGCGGACGAGCCGACCTGGCCCTCCTTGAAACCCTCGGTGACCAGCTCGTGCCCGGCCATCAGCCGGATCGTGGTCGCCAGACTGGACGGCCCGGCCGCCAGCTGCACCAGCGCGGTGACCACCTCGTAGTCGAGGGACCGCGGGTAGACCTGGCCGACGCTGGTCAGCGTCCGGCGGAACCCGAGGTGCTGAGCCACCTCCGACTCCAGCCCGGCGAGCAGCTTCTCGTCCCCGCCGAACAGGTCGAGCATGTCCTGCGAAGTACCGACCGGGCCCTTGATACCGCGCAGCGGGTACCGGTCGATCAGCTCCTCGAGCCGCGCGATCGCCACCAGCAGCTCGTCGGCTGCCGACGCGAACCGCTTGCCCAGCGTGGTCGCCTGCGCGGCGACGTTGTGCGAGCGCCCGGTCATCACCAGTGCCGCGTGATCCGCCGCCTTCTGCCCCAGCTGTACGACGGTCGCCACCGCGCGATCGCGGACGAGCTCCAGGCTCGCGCGGATCTGCAACTGTTCGACGTTCTCGGTCAGGTCGCGGCTCGTCATGCCCTTGTGCACGTGCTCGTGCCCGGCGAGGGCGTTGAACTCCTCGATCCGTGCCTTCACGTCGTGCCGCGTGACCCGCTCACGGGCAGCGATCGACTCCAGGTCGACCTGGTCCGCCACCCGGCTGTAGTCCTCGATCACCCCGTCCGGCACGGCGACCCCGAAGTCCTTCTGAGCGCTCAGCACCGCTAGCCACAACCGCCGCTCGAGCACGATCTTGTGCTCCGGCGACCACAACTCAGCCATCGACAAGCTGGCATAACGAGCAGCAAGAACGTTAGGGATCCGAGGCTTCCTGGGAGTCGACACGTCCCCCATTCTCCCTGGTACCACGAGTCGCCCGGTACGGCGGGTCGACCCTGGCGGATCCTCGGTGACGCCGACCCGCCGGTGTACCGGAGGACAGGAAGTACTCGCCGGGTAGACCACCGCCGGGCTTGGAGTACGCCTCGAACCTCGGCGACCATCCCAGTACTACCTGTCACTCCGTACACCGACCTCAGCGCTTCACCGTCAGCAGGGCGCAGGCGTCGGCGACTGCTCGGTCTTCCATGATGCAGAGCAGGTAGGTGCCGTCGGTGATCGTGGTCGGGACGATCAGGTGGTCGGGGCCTGGGCCGTTGACACCGATGGCGCGCCAGCCGCCGCCGGGGTCGCCGGCCTTCCACCAGCCGGGGCGGGGTGGGACGGGGACGCCGTTGTTCGTGGGGCCCGCATAGCGGTCGGAGCTGAGGTAGTAGAGGACCTTGGAGCGGTCGGTGGCATCGGAGATCGTGAACGCCAGCCCCCGGAAAGACTTGGGTGGGAAGGTCAGCGAGATCTCCTGGCCGGGGTGGGCTGTCGCAGGGGTGATCGTCATCGTCCCGGCCCATCTAGGATCCAGGGTCGGCGTGTTGATGACGGGATCCTGCGTGCCGTCTGTCGCACTCCACGGCGACAGCGCAGCGACGGCGGCGACCGCCAGCGCCACGCTGACCGCGGCGGACCACCGAAATCGCTGGCGACGGCGAGCGCCAGCCCCGGCCAGCACTGCGGGGAAGTCGCCGGTCGCCTGCTCAGCGTGATGGTCGGCGAGGGTGCGGAGATCCTGGGCGAGGTCAGCCATGGTCGGTACTCCTCAGGGTCAGCGACTGGGAGAGCGCCTGGCGGGCTCTCGACAGCCTGGATTTGACCGTGCCTTCCGCGACGCCGAGGGCCTCGGCGATCTGTGCGACGCTCAGATCGCACACGTGGAACAGCACGGCGACCTGCCGGGCCGGCATCGGGAGTTCGGCGAGAGCCCGCTCGAGGTCGATGCCGTCGCCGTCTGCCGGATCCCGTACTGCGGTCGGCGGCACCCGGCGCAGGAGTACGGCGAAGCGGGCCGCATTCCGGTGCCGGTTCGCGGCGAGCCGGACCGCGACCAGGCGGACCCAGGCCTCTGGTGACTCGTACCGCGAGATCTTCTGCCAGCGCGGCACCAGCCGGACGAACGCCTCCTGGACGATGTCCTCGGCCTCAGCCCGTGAGCCGGTGAGCAGCGTGATGACGCCGACGAGCCGCGGCTGCTGCGCCGTGTAGAACTCACGCAGCGCGGCTTCTTCGGTCTCCGTCAGCCTCATGTTCTTCCACACCCCCGACCGCGCCGCCAGGTTCCCTCATTCGGCGACGACCAGGCGAGCGCAGGATGTCGTTGGGGCTTTGTGGGTGCAGAGGTCGTACGACCCGGGGGCCGTTGGAGGCGGGATGACCAGGTCCCGGCGGGACGGTGACGGTGATCAAGTGCCCTGGACGCAGGGCGGCGTGTGAACCCGCCACCTGCCGCGAGGTCGTCATCTCCACAACCATCGGTACCTCTGCTCCGGTACCACGGTTGGCTCGGTCGGTACCTCTTCGGCCGCCCCCAGGATCGTCCCCATGACACCTACACACCCGAACCCCGCCGAAGGTTGCATCGAGCCTGGGGAATGACAGAACGCCGCAACCGTGTGGGTCGCGGCGTTCTCAGTGGACTCCTACTGGGCGAGCTCGATCTCGCCGCGGGATGCCTTCAGGGCGATGTCGGTGCGGTGCTGGGAGCCCTTGATGAGGATCTGGCCGACGCCGGCATATGCGCGCTGGCGAGCCTCGTCCAGGTTCTTGCCGGTCGCGGTGACCGCGAGGACCCGGCCGCCGGCGGTGACCAGCTCGCCGTCCTCGACCGCCGTACCCGCGTGGAAGACGCGGACGCCACCCGCCTCGGCCTGCTCGATGCCGGTGATCACGTCACCGCTGCGGGGGTTGACCGGATACTTCTTGGCGGCGACCACCACGGCGACGGAAGCGCCCATGCTCCAGTTGAGCGGTACCTGATCCTCCAGTCTGCCCGTCGCCGCGGCATAGAGGAGTCCGCCAAGCGGCGTCTTCAGCAGCGGAAGCAGGGCCTGCGTCTCGGGGTCGCCGAAGCGGCAGTTGAACTCGATCACCCGGAGGCCGCGCGACGTCAGCGCCAGGCCGGCGTAGAGCAGCCCGCTGAACGGCGTACCGCGGCGGCGCATCTCGTCGACGGTCGGCTGGAGCACCTTCTCGGTGATCTGCTCGACCAGCTTCTCCGGTGCCCAGGGCAACGGTGTGTAGGCGCCCATCCCGCCGGTGTTCGGGCCCTCGTCGTTGTCCGCGAGCCGCTTGAAGTCCTGCGCGGGCTGCATCGGCAGCACCGTGACGCCGTCGGTGATCGCGAACAGCGACACCTCCGGGCCGTCCAGGAACTCCTCGATCAGCACCTGCTCGCAGCCGGCCGCGTGGGCGAGCGCCTCCTCGCGATCCGAGGTGACCACCACCCCCTTGCCCGCGGCGAGTGCGTCGTCCTTCACCACGTACGGCGGGCCGAAGGCGTCGATCGCCTCGGCGGCCTGCTCGGGCGTGGTACAGACGTAGGCGCGGCCGGTCGGCACGCTCGCGGCGGCCATCACGTCCTTGGCGAACGCCTTCGACCCCTCGATCTGGGCTGCCTCCCCGGACGGGCCGAAGACCGCGATCCCCGCCGCGCGGAGCGGATCGGCGAGCCCGGCGACCAGCGGCGCCTCCGGCCCGACGACCACCAGATCGCAGCCGACCTCGGTCGCCAGGGCGACCACCGCGTCCTGGTCCGAGATGTCCACCGGTCGGCAAACGACCGTTTGTCCGTCGTACGCCGGTTGCAACGCCGCGATGCCAGGGTTGCCCGGGGCCGCGACGACCTGCTCGACATCAGGGTCCTGGCTCAGTGCCCAGACCAGTGCATGTTCGCGGCCGCCAGAGCCGATGACTAGAACCTTCACGACGCATGAGCCTAGGGCATCTCGTCCGCGGGTGCGCAGGCGCGAGCGGTCACCGGACGCATGGACCGGGCTGCGTGAGCCCTGCGCGGTGTAAGACTGCGCCTTGACTGGAGGTATTCGCTTGACTACAACTTCCGCACCGGCCCGCCCCGGCAGCCGGCCGGCCGCCACTTCCGCACCGGTCCGCCGCCCTGGCAGGCGGCCGACCGCCGGCTCAGTGGCTTCCTGGCTGATGCTGTTGCCCTGCGTGGTGATCTTCGCCCTCTTCATCGTCTGGCCGCTCGGCAAGTCCGTCTCGCTGTCCCTGCACGGCTCCGACCTGTTCGGCCGCCCGGACGCGTTCGTCGGGCTGCAGCACTACCGCGACATGCTCGGCAGCGCGGAGTTCCGGCACATCCTCTGGGTCACCTTCGCGTTCGTGCTGCTGACCGTGATCCCGGGCGTGCTCGGCGGGCTGGCGATCGTGCTGCTGCTGGAGCAGCACATCAGGGGGATCCGGATCTTCCGGACCGCCTTCGCGCTGCCGTTCGCCTTCTCGGTGGCCAGCGCGTCGGTCATCTTCGCGACCATCTACAACCCGGCGATCGGCCTGGCCAACGGGCTGCTCGGCCGGTTCGGGGTGGACCGGATCGGCTGGCTGACCGACCCTGAATGGGCGCTGATCAGCGTCTCGATCACCACCGTTTGGATGAGCATCGGCTACAACGTGCTGGTGCTGTCGGCCGGGATCGGGGCGATCCCGACCGAGATCAACGAGGCAGCCACCCTGGACGGCGCCGGCGGCTGGCGGGCGGCCCGGTTCATCACCGTGCCGATGCTCGGTCCGCAGCTGTTCTTCCTGATCGTGATCTCGACCATCCAGTCGCTGCAGGGCTTCGGCCAGATCAAGATCCTCACCCCCGAAGGCGGACCCGAGCAGTCCACCAAGACGCTCGTGTACTCGATCTACCACACCGCCTTCGCCAACAACGCCAGCGACTTCGGCGCCGCCTCGGCGCAGGCGATCGTGCTGCTCGTCATCCTGCTCGCCTGTACGGCGATCCAGTTCGGCGTACTCGAGAGGCGGGTGCACTACAAGTGAGGAAGCTGACCGTCGGACGACTCGTCACGTACGCCGTACTGGTGGTCGCCGCGCTCGCGGTGATCTTCCCGGTGTACTACGTGATCGCGGGCTCGATCATGTCGCCGGGGCAGATCTCCGCGTATCCCCCGGACCTGTTCCCGCACGGCGTGTTCACCGGCAACTACGAGGGGGCCACCTCCACCACCGCGATCGGCCGGCAGTACCTGAACTCGATCCTGCAGACCTCGGTGATCACGCTCAGCCAGCTGATCACCAGCGTGCTCGCGGCGTACGCGTTCGTCTTCATGAAGATGTGGGGCCGGACCCTCCTGTTCGGGTTGTTCCTGGCCACGCTGATGGTGCCGTGGGAGTCGATCGTGCTGCCGAACTACCTGACCATCACCGGCTGGGAGCTCGGCGGCCAGCGGCTGACCACGTCGTACGCGGGCACGATGATCGCGCTGGTGCTGCCGTTCCTGGCGAACGCGTTCGGAGTCTTCCTGCTGCGGCAGTCGTTCCTGCAGTTCCCGACCGAACTGCGGGACGCGGCCGTGATCGACGGGTGCGGCCACTGGCGCTTCATCCGGCGGATCCTGCTGCCGCTGAACAAGCCGGCCCTGATGGCGGTCGGCCTGTACGTCTTCCTGGCCGCTTGGAACCAGTTCTTCTGGCCGCTGCTGATCGGCGACAACGCCAACCGGCGGACGCTGCAGATCGGCATCAGCCAGCTGAACGACGTCGAAGCGGCCGACCCGGGCCTGATCCTGGCCGGCGTCACCCTGTCCATCCTTCCCACCCTGGCCATCGTGATCTTCGGCCAGCGCTTCATCGTCCGCGGCCTGACCGCGGGCGCGATCCGGTAAGTGAGCGTTCGATGAAAAGAGGCACAGCGATGCGATCTGTCCGACAACGGCGTACGGCGACCGCGGCAACCCTGCTGGCAGTGGTGGCGCTGGTCGCCGCCGGCTGCGGTGGCGGCGACTCCAGCGGCGACACCGCGAGCGGCGGCCAGGACGCTCCCGGCGCGGACGCGCTGGACAAGGCCACCGGCGTCACCAAGGTGACCTTCTGGCACGGAATGAAAGGCGCGAACGGCGAGGCCGTCGACAAGCTGGTGAAGGCGTTCAACGCCGAGCACACGGGCAAGATCGAGGTCACCGCCGTCTACCAGGGCGACTACGACGAGACGATCACGAAGTACAAGACCTCCGTGCAGCAGGGCAACACGCCCTCGGTGGTCCAGATCTACGACATCGGTTCGCGGTTCATGATCGACTCCAAGCAGACCGTGCCGGTGCAGAGCTTCGCCGACAAGGACGGCTACACGCTGGACTCGATCGAGCCGAACATCGCGAACTACTACTCGATCGACGGCAAGCTCAACTCGATGCCGTTCAACACGTCGATGCCCTTGCTGTACATCAACAAGGAAGCGTTCGTGAAGGCCGGGCTGGACCCTGCGAAGCCGCCGACGAACCTCGACGAGATCATGGAAGCCGCGAAGAAGCTCACCATCAAGCAGGGTGGCAAGACGGTCCAGTACGGCTTCAACGCCGCGATCTACGGCTGGTTCATGGAGCAGCTGATCGCCCAGTCCGGTACGACGTACTGCGACAACGAGAACGGCCGCAAGGACCTCGCCACCCAGGTGAACTTCGCGGACGAGCAGGGCGTCAAGGTGGCCACCTGGTACCAGCAGATGGTCAAGCTCGGCTACATGCCGAACACCGGCAAGAAGACCGATGACGCGCAGGCGGTGTTCAAGTCCGGCACCTCCGCGATGCACCTGGAGTCGACCGGCGCGCTGCGCGGCTACCTGGACGCGGCGAAGGGCAAGTTCACCGTACTGACCGCGCCGTTCCCGAAGATCACCGCCTCGGACACCGGCGGCCCGATCATCGGCGGCGCCTCCCTGTGGGTCGACGGCCCAGGTCACTCCGACGCCGAGAAGCGCGCCTCCTGGGAGTTCGTGAAGTTCGCGTCCTCCCCGGCGCAGCAGGCTGCCTGGCACACCGGCACCGGCTACTTCCCGATCAACTCCAAGGCCCTCGACCTCCCCGAGGACAAGGCCTGGGTGGCGCAGTACCCGCAGTTCACCACCGCCATCACCCAACTCCACAACACCAAGCCCTCCAACGCCTCCTCCGGCTGCATCCTCGGCGTCATGCCCCAGTCCCGCAAGGCCTCCGAAGACGGCCTGGAGAAGGCAGTCCTAGGCACCGACCCCACCCAAGCCATGAAGGCAGCAGCCGACTCCATCAAGCCCCAAATCGACCAATACAACAAAACAGTCAAGAAGTAAGGTTCTCTTCCTGACTCTTACGACCGAAGAAGTGCGGAGACGCCTCCGCACTTCTTCGGACGTAACACGAGTACTGCGGCCGCCCAACCGGCAATTCTCGGTTGCTGGGTATCCCGAGTAATGAGCGGATCGCCCCGACCAACCCGCAGCCAGGAGCTCTGCGAGGTCGTCCTGGAGTAGGAGATAGCCGAGATCATCGCGGCCCGTTGCGCCAAGACGCCGATCGCCTCGAATGCCTCATGCAGGCTGTCGAATACCGCGAAGCCGACTGCCGGCACGTACATGGCTGGACCGAATCCTCTCGGGCCCGAATCCAACCCCTTGGACCGCCGCTTCGCCGAAGCCGCCCTCGACACCTCACCTCTTGTTTGGCACGACCGCTGACACTCGATTCCGGTCACAGACCCACGAAATCACATCAGCGGCGTGCTGGGCGAGCTTCCCGAACTGAACTCGGTGTCACCGAGCTGGGCGCCTGTATCCGCTCGGGTCAACTTCCGTACCGAAAAGGGACGACACCTTCGAGTCGGTAACAACCCATGCCTCGAATCGCTCACCACTGGCCGTAGAGATGACGACCACGCCCCAGCCTTCGAAAGACCGCGACAGCTCGTCCTCGCTAGCGCCTGCAGCGACGGCTGCCCTGCGGGCGGCCAGCTCGGCATGCCAGGTCGCCTGCGCAATGTGATCTTCGTTCGCGTCTGGCCGGACCGCGAAAACGGCAGTCGGTCTGACCTGGTCGTCTGTAGTCAAGGTCTCTCCTTCAATAGCCGTGAGGGATGCTCGCTGAGTGAGCAAAGCATCGGTCTGCTTCTCGCTACATGGCGAGGGCGAGATCTTTGAAGCGTCCTGCCGCCGGGCGGCCAGACGTCTGCCATCAGCGCACCTGGCCACCGTTGGGAGACCAGTCCTCCGCGAAGGTCTCCATCTGGCGGATGACAAGCTGGATCGCGGCCGGCTGGGCGTCGGGCGGATATCCATGCCGCGCCAGGAGCCTTTTGATGGTCGTGCGGAGCTTGGCTCGAACGTCGTCACGCGACATCCAGTCTGTGGTGACGTCACGGCGCAGCGACCTGACTAGGTCCCGGGCAATGTCGGCGAGTACTCCTGTTCCCATCTCGCTCACCGCGGACTCGTTCTGCGCTACGGCGTCATAGAACGCCAACTCGTCCTGTGTGAGCGCGGGCGCGAAGGTCGTTCCCCGATTCGCATCGGTGGACACATCCCTCGCCATCGCCACAAGCTCGGCGATCACCTCCGCCGCGGACAGGTTCTGGTTCGCGTATTTCGTCATCAGTTCCAGCAGCCGATCGGAGAAGCTCTGTTGCCGTACGACGTTGTGCCGCGTGACCTTGCGCATCTCCTGCTCGATGAGCCGGCGAAGTGCCTCGATCGCCAGATGCGGCGTCCGGCTCTCCTGCATCTTCTTGATGAAGGCCTCGTCAAGGTGGCTCAGATCCGGACGCGGGATGCCGGCGGCCTCGTAGAGATCGGTCACGCCACCTGCCTCGATGGCGCTCGCGGTGAGCTGCCGGAGGTACAGGGCGACATCGGCCGGAACTGGCTTGCCGCTAGCCTCCCGCTCAGCCGCGTCGAACTTCGCCATGTACGACCGGACGGCCTCAAAGAAGGAGATGTCGTCCCGATAGTCGTTCAGCTCGCCGCTACTGGAGCAGAGCGCGAAGAACCGGGCCAGCTTCGACGACGCCTGACGGAACCTGTCGGCGAGCGTGTCCTCGCCCTCATCTACCTGGTTGCCGGGTGTCTGGGGGTTCCGAACGTAGTCGACCGTTTTGAGCACCGCGTTCAGGAAAGGCCGCGGCCCCTTGGATTTGAGAAGGCCGCGCCAATCGACTCCGGCCAGGATCACGTTCCCGACCGTGTCGACCAGATCTCGCACCTGGGCGAGCGCCTCATCAATGTCCCGGCCCGTCGGCTTCGAGTGCTTATCCGTGACGCTGTACTCGGCCAGCGCAGCGTACAAGTTCTCGGTGAGCGGGGCGTATCCGACGAGAAGCGCGTCCTGCTTGTTCTTGTAGGTGCGATTCACGCGCGCGAGGGTTTGCATCAGCGCCGCCCCCTTCATCGGGCGGTCGAGATACAGTGTGTGCAGCGGTGGCGAGTCGAAGCCCGTCAACCACATCGACTGCACGATGACGAGCTCCAGCTCATCGTCAGCCTTCTTCATACGCTGCTGGATCGCCTTGTTCTGCGACGGCCTGCGCACGTGCTTGCGGATCGGGTCAGAGTCCTTCGGCGTACCGGTGTAGACGACCTTGATTTTGCCCTTGTCGAGGTCGTCATCGTGCCAGTCAGGACGGCGCTCAATGATTTCTGCATAGAGGTTGGCGCAGATCTCGCGGGTAGCACAGACGATCATGCCCTTGCCTGGCACCTCGATGAACTTCTCCATCTGGCTGCGGCGGTTCTCCCAGTGCTGGACGACGTCATCCGCAAGGACACGCAGCCGGTCAGGCGCGCCGTACAGAGCGTTCATAGCTGCGACGGCCTGCTGAATCCGCTGGCGTTCGGCATCATCGAGACCAACGGTCACCTCGTCGGCGCGCTCGTCGATGAGTTCCGGATCGACGTCATCGGGAAGGTCGACCTTGATGAGCCGGCTCTCGTAGTAGACCCGCACCGTAGCGCCGTCCTCAACAGCACGGCTTAGGTCGTATATGTCGATGTACTCACCGAACACGTTGCGGGTGTTGCGCTCAGCGGTCTGGACCGGCGTACCGGTGAACGCGATCATGGTTGCCTTCGGCAGCGCCTGCTTAAGATGCCGCGCGTATCCGTCAAGGCTGTCGTAGTGGCTGCGGTGTGCCTCGTCCACGATGACGATGATGTTGTTCCGCTCAGATAGCAGCGGATGATGGAGACCGGACTCCTTCTCTTCCTTGGACAGTCCGAACTTCTGCAGGGTGGTGAAGATGATGCCGCCGGTGGTCCGGTTGGACAGCGTCTCCCGCAGTTCATCGCGGCTGGCTACCTGAACCGGAGTCTCCGGCAGTAGCTTGCTGGTGACGAAGGTCGTGAACAGCTGGTCGTCCAGGTCGGTGCGGTCGGTGATGACGACCACCGTTGGATTGCCGAGCGAACGGTGGCGTAGCACCTGGTTTGCGTAGAGCTCCATCTCCATGGACTTGCCGGAGCCCTGGGTGTGCCAGACGACGCCGGCCAGGCCATGACTGCGAACGGCCTCGATCGTCTTGCCTACTGCCTTGTCGACGGCGTGCCATTGGTGCGGTCTGGCGATGCGCTTCACGAGTTCGGAGCCGGTGTCCGCGAATGCGACATACCCGTTGAGCAACTGCACCAGGCGGCGGTGTTCAAACAGGCCGAACAGGAGGACAGACAGCGCAAGGTCCTCGTCGCTCGTCGCAACGGGCACTGGATTGCCGTCTTCATCAATATTCCACGGGACAAAGTGCTCGTACGGCGTGAAGGGCGTCCCGTACTTCGCGGTGATGCCGTCGGACACGACGCAGGTCATCGTGTAGCGGAACGCCAGTGGGAGCTCCTGCACGTAGGTCATCAGCTGGGCGTGCGCGCCTCTGATGTCTGCGTGAGCATCGCCGGCCTTCTTGAGTTCAATGATCGCAAGCGGCAGGCCGTTTACATACAGAACGATGTCGAGTCGGCGCTTGTGATCGCCTTCGATAACGGTGACCTGACGGACCGCGGTGTACTCGTTGTCGTCCGCGTTCGAGCTGATGACTCGAACGGTCGGGTTCTGCTCGGTGCCGAACTCGTCCGTGTAGACAACCTTGCGGATGCCCTCCGTGAGGTACCGATGGACGTGGTAGTTCTCCGCCTTGGCGTCCCGCGACTGCGGCGTGACTACGAGCGACACCGCCTCATCGACGGCTGGCGGTGGCAACTCAGGGTTCAGCCGGGCGATTGCCGCATGCAACTTCCCGTGCAGAATTAGATCCGCCCACGACTCCCGCTCCCCCGAGCTAGGAGCAACTTTCGCGCCATCGAACAACTCCCAAGCCAACTCACCCAGAACGTCGAATGCAAAGTCCTCCCACTCCCCCTCGCTCATATCCCTGATCATGTCGCGTTCCCCACAACCCTTTCCGCATCCTTGACCCGCAACTTCCCGGCCATCAAATATGGCAACAACGTGTCCCTCAGCAGCGCAAGTGCGGTTGACTCTCGTGCAGCGCCGACCATTCGCCATACAAGTGGGTCGGTTAATGATTCGAACCGCCCTAATGCAATCCGACTAGGAACCTTCACCGCAACTGCATCAAGATCGCCTTTGTTCAGATGAGCTACAGTCGTCCCGGTCTTGTAACCCTCGATTTCCGCAAGCGGCCCGCGCAGGATCTCTCGTGCAAGCGCCGCCCCGCCCCCGATCCGCGATGTCGCGTAGAACACACGCTGATTGAGAAGGCCCGAATCGCCGGCCCAAATCATCGGCCTGAACTCACCATCCATCCCGGCGACGGTGTCACCAGATTGAACGACCCGATCGCGTGGGAGTCTTTGGGTAGTCCAGATCTGCGGGGTTTCAGTCTTTAGGTCCCTGATACGAATGAGTGGCAGCCCAAGACGTCGTTCGTTGAAGTGGCTAGAGGAAAATGCGGCTCCGAATGTGACGTCTAGCACCTCACCCAACTTCATCTCGGTGAGCCCGTCGGCCATAGCAGCCTCGTCATACAGCGCACTTATGAGGGTACTGGAGGATGAACGTATGTCGGAATCGACAATAATCTTGTCATCCAGCGCCCCCAGAACTTCCGCGATCGCCTGCTGACGGTCGATGCTCGGTAGCGTGATCGTCAGCCGCGCCTGGTCCGCCAAACTGAGGTAAGGAGCCATATCAGTGCCGTGCGCCATTGCTCGTAACTGTGCACGAAACTCGGGCGACCGCGACCAGTAATATAGATACCGCGGATCGATTTGACCGTGATCGAGACTTCGCCAATAGCTGAGATGAGGAGAATAAACAAAGGACGGCGCATCCTTCGGAACGATACCGACCCGTCCGGTACTATTGCCTTTGGTTGTGATTACAGTATCGCCTGGCTGGCCGATTTTCCGCCGGAGGCGTTCATCTCCGATGGCACGGAAACGTTCGAGTCCCAACCAGTCGAAGCCAGAGTCACCAAGGTTGCCAGCGCGAAGAAAATACGGACCGGTTCCACCCAGTTCTTCCAACTTTGCACGGTGACCGTCACCAACTGCGACATAGCCCCGATCCATTAGGCCGCCAAGCGTTACCGATGTGGTCAGTTCAGGCATTGAGGCGCTCCAACTGCTCCCGCACGACTTTCTCGATTCGAGCGGACTCATCAAACTGAATGAGGAGTTGTTTTGTCATGCGTTCGATCTTGTCAGCGATCGACTCGTCATCATCTTCATCGATGGCGGCTTGCCCCACATAGCGGCCAGGCGTCAAAGTATGGTGATGAGCGCGAATCACGTCCTGCATCGCCGAGTAGCAGAATCCGGGGTCGTCGGCGTAGCTCAAGTTGGCGTCGCGGGCGGACTTGGTTCCGCGCCAGGCGTGGTAGGTTTTGGCGATTTTCGCGATGTCCAGCTCCGTGAGGACGCGCTCGGTGCGGTCGATCATCGTGCCCATGGTCCGAGCGTCGATGAAGAGCACCTCGCCGCGACGATCCGCCAGCCTCTTCGCGCCCTGAGGCGATTTGTCCTTCGCAAAGAACCAGAGGCAGGCCGGGATCTGCGTCGTACGGAATAGTTGGGGCGGCAGCGACACCATGCAGGACACCAGGTCTGCTTCAACGAGCGCCGCCCGGATATCACCCTCACCGGATTGCTTGGACGACATCGAGCCGTTAGCCAGCACGACACCAGCCGTGCCACGCTCGGCGAGCTTGGAGATGATGTGCTGGAGCCACGCGAAGTTCGCGTTGCCTTGCGGAGGCGTGCCGAAGCGCCAGCGGGGGTCGTCTGCCTTGCGCGCCCAGTCCGACATGTTGAAGGGCGGGTTCGCAAGGATGAAATCCGCCTTGACGTCCGGGTGACGGTCCTCGCGGAAGGTATCTCCCCAACGTGAGCTCAGGTTGCCACGGATGCCATGAACGGCGAGGTTCATCTGGGCGAGCCGCCAGGTGCGCTCGTTCGACTCTTGGCCGTAGACCGAGATGTCATCGCGCCTACCGCGGTGCTCGTCGATGAACTTCTCGGCTTGAACGAACATGCCGCCGGATCCGCAGCACGGGTCGTACACGCGGCCTGCGTACGGCTCGAGCACGTTCACCAATACCTTGACGACACTCGCGGGCGTGTAGAATTCGCCACCCCGCTTGCCCTCTGCGCGGGCGAATCGCTCCAGGAAGTACTCGTATACCTCGCCGAGCACGTCCCGAGCCGAGCGATCGGCATGCCCAGTGAACCGGGCATCGCCGATGAGATCGACAAGCTCCGCCAGCCGGTTCTGGTCGACATTGTCGCGGTTGAAGATCTTCGGCAGAACACCGTTCAGCGCCTCGTTGGACTTCATCACGACGTCCATCGCCGCGTCGAGCTGAACGCCGACGTTGCCCTGCTTGGCGTCGCGGGCGATGGCTTCCCACCGAGCTGTCGCCGGCACCCAGAACACCCCGCGTCCCTCGTACTCGTCCGGGTCGTCCAGGAACTGTTCGACCTGGCTCTCCGGGACGCCGTCCTTGAGGACCTCCTCGCGAATCTGTTCACGGCGCTCATCGAACGAATCGGAGATGTACTTGAGGAAGACGAGGCCGAGCACGAAGTCCTTGTATTGCGACGCGTCCATCGAGCCGCGCAGCTTGTCGGCGGCCTTCCAAAGCGTGTCATGCAGCTCGGCCATCGTCGGCGGGCCGGTCGGCTTCTTCTTGCGTGGTGGCACTTCTTCTCCTTGTTTGATCAAGCTCGTAGGGTGATGGCGCCATCCGTCAGGCCGACGGTGGTAAGTCGGGTGAGCTCGTCCAGCGCGTCGAGCTCGTTCTTGGCGCAGCTCCGTCGCTGGTCGACGGCGCTGAGCACCTCATCCAACCGCGCCAAGCTCTCGCGGTCGGGGATTTGCAGCTGCCAGTCCTCCAGCTTCCAGCCTGAGCGAACCGCCCCAGTCGCACGGCGTCCGCCATGTCCGGCTTCCAGCAGCGCCGCAAAGACCTGCGGTGTCAGCCCGCCGGTCTTCTCGACGACTCTCAGGCCGCGGGCCGGGTAGGCGATGACCGACAATCCGCGACGGTCGAGATGCATGCTCAGGTCAGGCCGAGTCGTGACGATCACGTCGCCAGGCTCCGTCAATTGCGCCGACGGGTAGTGGCTCGCAAGTATCAGCCTGTCCACGGTCGACCCGTCCGAGACGCCGTACACGTGATGCTGGCCGTCGGCAATCAGGTGCTCGGAGGCAATACGCGATCCACGGAGGAGGCGAACCTGCCCGGACCTGATCAGTGCGCGCACGGTCGTCGTACTCGGTCGACTTGTGGCAACCCTCCTCGCGTTGGTCACCACCGGCTGCGATTCGGTGGCCGGCGTGGCCAGCACCTGGAGACGCTTCTCGACAACAGCGATCTTGGCGACAGTCTCGTCGGCAACCTGACCGAGCTGCTCGATGTCGGGGCGAATCGGCGATGTGATCGGTCGCCCCGTACTGACCAGCGCCGCAACTGGAGTCTGAACGCACAGACCGCGCCGATGCAGCTCGGGACGAAATCCCTCGCGTCGCCAGGTAGCCACGTCCAGGATCAACTGGTCGACGATCTCGGCGGTCAGTTGCTGCATTGACACGTCGGCAACGAGCACATGCTGGCTCAACTTTGACCCGTACGCCGGAGTGAGCACCCACAGCGCCGTTTCGTAGCCGGGTCGGAACGGGACGAGGCCACCGGGCAGCCGGATGATCGCCTCGACCATGCCCGACCTCAGGAGTCGCTCCCTCGACGTGTCATCCGGGCTGTGTGCCTGCATCGCCCCGGCGAGCACCTCAGCCGGACCGAGCACCACAGCCGAGCGGCTGCTCCGCAGCTGGTAACTCAGGTCGTCGATCTGCTGAAGCACGTCGGCCGCATTCCGCGACTCGCCGGGCCGGTACGCGACCTGGGTGACGATGACGTCCGGGATGCTCTCCTCCTCGACAGGAAGAGCTGTCCCAACGCGGACATCTAGGTCAAACAGCTGTATGTCATGGACTGTCAGTCTCCGCCGAATCAGCCGAGCAAGATACTCGTCAGGCTCTGCTGCCACGAACGAGGGCGCTGACTCCTCGCCGACAAGCTGGGCGACGGCCGTCAGCAGATCACCCGGCCCTGCATTCGGATCGCCGACGACCATCGTTGGGTTGAGCGCAGCAAATTCGCCGGCGTTGGACAGGCCGGCGACAAGGCGGGACAACTCGTTGTCCAGGGCACGCTCAGACAGTTCCGCGGCACCGACTCGCTCGCGGGCGGCGAGCAGACGCTCGAAAGCGGGCGCGCAGCCCCATGCCGCTTCGATGAGCTCGTCGATGTACTTGCAGAGCCACAGGAAGTCGCCGGGAATCGCGCGTACCTCAGACAGGAGCATGTCGTCAGACGAGTCGATGGCCTCGGCACGCGCTAGTACCTCGGAAATGCTGCCGCTGTTCGCGAGCGGCTCGTCGTCCATGAAGCGCAGACAGATCAACGCGGTGCACGTCGCCACCAGGCTGCGCCCTGGCATGGCCCGTTCCAGGCGCGAGAGCGTGTGCAGGTGCAACTCCGGCTCAAGCTGCTCACGCTCCGCCCGGCCTGTGGAAATCAGCCAATCGCAGACCTCACGTCCGTCGAAGAGCGGGCCGGATCCGCGATTGCCGATGGGGGCGGGGAAACTCGGGTGGCGGCGCCGCCAGTTCGAGACCACCGGGCGCCGCACCCCTGCGAGAGCGGCGATGTCCGGCATGCTCAGCCAGGCGCATCCCTCCCCCGCCTGAACGACCTGCTCAGACATCACTCCACCTCCCCGCCTCGATGGCTCCTCGAACGCTCCAGAGACTAGATGAAGAAGTGCCGTCGACCTACAGCTCGCGCTGGTAACCCCGGTTACCAGTGTCGGACCTTGCCCAGCGGTCAGCCCTCCGAGATCGTGATCGCCATCACGTTGTGGTGGCTGCACTTCACGGTTGGCCGCCCGCAGGGAAGTTGGAGAGATGACACAGAGTAGTGACAAGGCGGCCGCAATACCGGCGGCATCGAGGCACGACCTCTCCGTCGTGGAGACAGTTCTCAACCTGGTAACCGACGACTCCGTGCTGTCTGAACGCGAGAAGTTGCTGGTGCTCGCCTCGCTGGAGGGCGACGATGCCATTGCGACAGAGCTCGACGGTGGCGAGCACTCCGAGTCGCCGTTCGGTCTGACGCCGGCTGAGACTGTGCGGACGGAGGTCGAGGCTGTCGGCGCGTTCCTGAAGGCCATCACCGTGTCGGGGTTCAGGGGGATTGGTGACAAAGCGCAGTTGAACCTGCATCCGGGACCGGGGCTGACTGTTGTCGCCGGGCGCAACGGCTCGGGCAAGTCGAGCTTCGCGGAGGCGCTGGAGTACGCGCTGACCGGCGAGAGCTATCGCTGGAAGGGGCGGGCGCCGTCCTGGAAGGACTCGTGGCGCAACCTGCACCAGATCCAGAGCGCGCAGGTTCGGGTCGAACTCGCGGAGGAGGGGGTCGGCCGCACCGAGATCGGCGTCGAGTGGGCGGCGGACGCCGAACTCGGCGACAGCAAGAGCTGGACGCAGCGGCACGGCAAGCCCCGGACCCCGGGAGTCGACGCGTTGGGTTGGGGACGAGCGCTCGAGCTCTACCGCCCGATCCTCTCGTACGAGGAGCTCGGCCAACGACTGGACGGGACGCCTACCGACTTGTATCGGTCGCTCGAGAGCATCCTTGGCCTGGACCAGATCGCCGACGGCGTCAGCCGGCTCGGCCAGGTTGTGAAGCGGTTGAAAGGCCCCGCTGACGAGGCTGCCACAGCCAAGAAGGCACTGAAGCTCCTGCTTGAGTCGGCCACGGACAACCGCGCCCAAGCAGTCCTCTCCCAGCTCAGGAAGCACCAGCCAGACGTTGATTTGGTCGGCGGGATCGCGACCGGCGTTGCGACTCCTGACGAGGTTGGGTCGCAGCTTCGCACCCTGAGCCAGCTCGCCATCCCGGAGAAAGAGGCGACCGAGAGCATCGCCCAGGAACTCGTGGCCGCCGTACAGAAACTCGCCGATGCCGGCGGTGCGGCCCACACGCAGACTGAGAGTCGGAGTCGTCTTCTCGAGATGGCGCTGGACTTTCACGCGGAGCACGGTGAGCAGAACTGCCCGGTGTGCGACAGCGCAGTACTCGACGACGGCTGGCGTGAGCGGGTCACGACGGAGCTAGCTGCCGAAAGGGCCGAACTCGCCGCAGTCCGCGCGGTCCGGCACGAGCTCGGAGTACGCCGTGACGCGGCGCGAGCCCAAATCGGCGTACCGAACCTGCCGACGCTCGGCAGTGGGCTGGAACTGACCAATCTCGCCGAGGCCGAAGCAGTACTGAAGAACTGGCGCGAAGCCCCCACGTCGGACGTTGAGCTGGCGCGGCACCTCACCTCGAACATCACCACGCTCGTCAGCGCCCTGACGCTGCTCCGCGACGAGGCCGCGGCCCGACTGAGCGAGCGTGATGACAGCTGGCGGCGCCTGGCTCAGCAGACCGCCGTCTGGGTGGAGCTCAAGCGTGCGGCGGACGCCGTCGACACGGATCTGCATGACGCGAAGGCGGCGTGGACCTGGCTCAAAGACAACGCCGAGGGGCTGCGCAACCAGCGGCTGGAACCGCTGGCCGATGAGGCACGGCGGATCTGGGCGAGTCTCCGTCAGGAGAGCAGCATTGACCTCGACAAGATCACGCTGTCCGGCCAACGGACCAGGGGCAGGGTGAAGCTCACGGCCAAGGTCGACGGCGTGCCGACGGACGCCCTGCCAGTCATGAGTCAGGGAGAGCTCAATGCGATCGCGTTGGCTCTGTTCTTGCCGCGAGCAACGATGGCGGCCAGCCCGTTGCGGTTTGTGGTACTTGACGATCCGGTTCAAGCGATGGATCCGGCGAAGGTGGACGGTCTGACGGAGGTGCTGCTCGAGTACGCGAAGGACCGGCAGGTGATCGTGTTCTCCCACGATGACCGACTCGCCGAGTCCGTACGCCGTACCGCGCCGACCGCGCGGATCGTCCAGGTCGAGCGTGGCACAGGCTCCAAGGTCGAGGTCGTCGAGTGTCAATCGCCCGCCCGGCGTTACGTCGAGGACGCCCAGGAGCTGCTTCGGGACGAGAACCTCCCGACCGAGGTGCTGAGGAAGGCGATCCCTGCTTACGCACGGTTCGCGGTAGAGGCGGCTGCACATGAGGTGTACTTCCGCAGGGAGTTGACTGCGGGGAAGGCCCGTGGCGATGTCGAGAAGGCGTGGATGGGCGCATCCACCACGAGCCTTCGCGTTGCGCTCGCAGTGCACGGCGCCAGGGCAGCGGACCTGAGCAACTGGAAGTCCCGGAGGTATCGCCAGCGGGTCCTGAAACTCTGCGGACCTGACGCGCACAACAGCCTCAGTGCCAGTCCGGAAGCTGCTCTGGATGATCTGCGCAAGACCGTCGACGATCTGCTGGACGAGCGGCGATGACCACCGAAAGGCTTCTCCAGCAGGCGAAGGCGATTCTCGACGGTCTGCCGGCGACATCGCCGCGGTTGATCCGGGTCGCGGCCTTTCTGATCAGGCAGGCGCTCGAGGCTGAGGTCGATGCGTTCTGCGAGGACCTGGTCATGCCGATGAGGCACCCGGTCAGGATGCGGTCTCGTCTCGCGGTCCTGCACGCCCTTGATCGGAGCGGGTTGGCCGCCACCGCGGAGTACGCATGGATCGCGTTGAGTCGGGCCTGCCACCACCACGCATATGAGCTTGCGCCGACGGTGTCCGAACTGCGACATCTCCACGCCGTGGTCGCGGAGATGGCCGCCAAGAGAGCCCGGATCTTGGCGCGCGATGCCCATTGAGCGGGGGCCGCGGCGGCGTTCCAGGGGACGGAGATGCGGTGGACCCGTTTGTCACTTGCCTCCTGCATCAGCGTGCCGCCCGGCATCAGCCGTCTCTGCTGGCTTGGGCGGCGAGTGCGTGGGACCGTCTGGCTTTGGAATCGGATACGGGAAGACATCTTTCAGACGTAGAGGGGGAGCCGATGGCAACAGAAATGACACCGTATGACCGCCGCGCTTGGACTGAGATTGAGGAGTGGCGCCGGCGTCGGCTAGAGAGTCAGGCAAGGCGCCTGCTTCCTGAAGGGCTTCGGCGGCGTATGTCGGAAGCTGGTCAGAGTGCAAGGGGACGATTCGAGTCGATTCCTGGAGCCGCGGAGTTCGAGGCCATCTTCGTGAAGGCCCTCGGTGGACTCCTCGACGTCGGTTCTCGAGCCGCGATGGCCACCGTTGGCCAGGAAGCGATCGTCGAGGCATATCGGAAGCGCGGTCACCAGGTCGCGGACATCGACGACATCGGGAAGCTAGAGCTGTGTGAGATGGACAAGGTCAGACCCAACCTTGGACTTGCCTACACCGCTGCGGCAACTGTGGAAGGTGCCGCGGCAGGGTTCGCCGTGTCGGGGGGCGAGATCGTTGCGGCCGGAGGCTCAGTATTCGGGGCCGGTGTAGGTGGTGCGCCTGGTATCGGAACGGTAGTTGGAGTGATGGCGGCTGACGCAGCGGTCGTGCTTGTCGCCGCTAACCGCGCCGTGGCGCACATTGCCGCCTACTACGGCTACGACGTGGACCATCCGGACGAACGGCTGTTCGCCCTGGGAGTGCTCAGCGTCGGTACCGCGACCGAGGCCGGCAAGGCAACTGCGTACATTGAACTGAACAAGCTCGTGCAAGCACTCGCACGTCGGGCCACGTGGGATCAGCTCCGCCAGAACGCCGTGACCAGAGTTGTCGAGAAGGTATTCACCAGACTGGGGTACCGGATCACCCAGCGGAAGCTCGGCCAGGCGGTGCCCGTCTTTGGCACCTTGATCGGCGCGGGGATGAACGCCCACCTCTTGTCCAGCGTCACTCATGACGCAAACCACATCTATCGCGAACGGTTCCTACGTGACCACTATGGCCTCGCGCACGAACCGCTTGCGACACCGCCGATGAACGAGACCGACGTGGTCGACGTTGCCGAGCTCCTACACGAAGAAATCGCCAAGGAGGACGGCCGCCCGACCGACAGGGGTGATGGCGAGCGGAGCTGATGGCGGTGGATGGTCAACTCTTCCGCACGGCAGCCGATCCTAGCGGCGGGCGGGTGCGGACCGGCCAGGTCGTTCGGCTGTCGGTGGACTCCTTGCGCGTCTAGGCTCGCGGGTGACGCGCACGACCAGAGGAGCTGCCATGCCCGATCCCGTCACTCACACACTCGACGTCCCTGGGGCCGTCCTGACCTACGACGTCCGGGGTGATCTCGCCGACCAGCCGGTGTTGCTGGTGATCGGTTCGCCGATGGGCGCGAGCGGCTTCCCGACGCTGGCGTCGCACTTCGCCGACCGTACGGTCGTGACATACGACCCGCGCGGCGTCGAGCGCAGTACGCGGACCGACGGCACCGGTGAGCTGTCGCCGAACGACCACGCCGGGGACCTGGCGGCCTTGATCGAGGCCCTCGACGCCGGACCGGTCGAGCTGTTCGCCAGCAGCGGCGGCGCTGTGAACGCGCTCGCCCTGATGGCGCAGCGCCCCGACCTGGTGAAGACGCTGGTCGCGCACGAACCGCCGCTGGCCGGAATCGTCCCGGACCGCGAGGCAGCCCTGGCCGCCTGCGAGGACATCTACCAGACCTACCAGCGCGACGGGATGGGCGCGGGGATGGCGAAGTTCATCGCCATCGTCAGCTACGACGGCGAGATCCCCGCGGACTACGGGAACCAGCCGGCACCCGACCCGGCGATGTTCGGACTGCCGACCCAGGACGACGGCTCCCGCGACGACGCGCTGATCGGGCAGAACATCCGCGGCTGTACGTCGTACCAGCCGGACTTCGACGCGCTCGCCAAGGTGAGCGACAAGATCATCGTGGGGGTCGGCGAGGAGTCTGGCAACCAGCTCGCCGGACGCGGCGGGAAGGCGGTCGCCGAGCGGCTCGGGCTGACGCCTGAGGTGTTCCCGGGCAATCACGGCGGGTTCCTCGGCGACGAGTACGGCCAGCCCGGCAAACCGGCCGAGTTCGCCACAAAGCTGCGTGAGGTGCTGGCCGGCCGGTGACGCCCCGGGAGCCGGTCCAGTCCACTCCATCTGGTTAGCTGGTGGCATGACTGAGAAGCCTGAGATCGATCCTCCGGACGGCCCGCCGCCGGCGGATCTGGAGATCACCGACATCACCGAGGGCGACGGCGCCGAGGCCAAGGCCGGCTCCCGGGTGAACGTGCACTACGTAGGCGTGGCCCACTCCACCGGCGAGGAGTTCGACGCCTCCTACAACCGCGGCGCGCCGCTGGCCTTCCAGCTCGGCGTCGGTCAGGTCATCCAGGGCTGGGACACCGGCGTCCAGGGCATGAAGGTGGGCGGCCGGCGCAGGCTCGTCATCCCGCCGCAGCTGGCGTACGGCGACCGTGGCGCGGGCGGCGCGATCAAGCCCGGCGAGACCCTGATCTTCGTGGTCGACCTGATCAGCGTCAGCTGACCCTCCAACCACTCGGTGTTCCTTGCGGGACACGGGCCCCCTGATCCGGCACACTGACGGATCAGGGGGCCTTTCACGTAGTTGTACTCACGCGCGCTGCCGCCCCAGCGGGTTGACTCGGGAGGCATGACGACGATGGTTGCCACGAGTGTTCCGGCGACGCGCGAGGCCGGCTGGACGAAGTACGCCGCGGTCGCCGCCAAGGTCGCACTCCTCCTGTTGTTGCTCACAGCCCTCATCTGGCCGGACCTCAGTGGCATCAAAGGCAAGGCCTCGACCGCCCGGCTGATCGTTTACCCGCTCGGCGCGATGGTGCTTCCGCTGTGGTGGTTCGCCTACGGCCGCGCGAAGAGCAAGCTGCACAAGACTTTCCCGTGGCACGCCGACCTGCTGATGACGCTGCCCTGGCTGATCGATCTGCTCGGCAACCGCCTCAACCTGTTCGACACGATCGACTGGTGGGACGACGCTATGCACTGCATCCTGTGGGCCCTGCTCACCGCCGGTGTCCTGCTCGCCTTCGTACCGCGCGGCCTGTCCCGCGGCCTGACCGCCTTCGTTGCCCTGGGCTTCGGTGCCACCGCCGCGGTGGTCTGGGAACTCGGCGAATACGTCGCCTTCGTCCGCCACTCCTCCGAACTCCAAACCGCCTACACCGACACCCTCGGCGACCTCACCCTAGGCACCCTCGGCGCACTCCTGTCCGGCCTGATCGTCTTCCAGGCAAGGCGTACTGCGAACTAGCCGCGAAGGCCTGTCTCGAGCTGGTGAAGGAGCACGCTCCGCCGAGTGTGACCAGGGTGGTTGCCGACCGGCAGCCTTCGTACGACCTCGCGAACCGCCGGCGACGCGTGCCCGATCGCCCATCGGATCTCCTCGTCACCGACGCTCGGGTCGTCGCTCGCCGCGAGCTCGCGGGCCTGCGCCTGGGAGATCACCGGGCCGAGGACATGGTTCACCTGGTGCGGCGTCGCCAAGGCGTGGATGTAGGCGATCCCCGCCGCGTAACCTGCGGCGCGAGCGGCAGCAATGGCCACCGGATCGCCGACCTCGCGTGCGGCCGCGAGAGCCGCCCAAGCAACAGTGCGCAGCCGGGCTGTCCGCTTCCCCCCGAGCGCGAAGACCCGCAGCTCCTCGATCGCCTCGCGCGGCCGACTGTCACCGGGAGCCCTCACCTCGAACAGCGGCAACACCCGCTCGGCACAATCCGCAGCCCAAAGGCCCAGCAGGCGGCGATCGCCGTCAGTCAGATCCACGCTCACGAGCCTCAATCGTATCGTTGAACCTCGTCATTGAGACTTTCACCAGTCCCGCTACTCGAGGTGGGGTGAAAGCCTCAAAGCAGTACTCCGGCGAGAGCGTCAGCGGTCGGTGGGCCGGCAGGTTCCGTTGGCTGCTGCGCTGGCGGCCAGGGCGCGCGCCGCGGGATTCTCCGCCGCGGGGTTGTCGGGGATGACCTGGTCTGTGCGGGTGGTGTGGCGGCCGATGGGGACGACCATGGGGGTGCCGGCGACCGGGTCGGGGACGACCTTCACGGCCAGGCCGAAGACGTCCTGGACGACCTGTTCGGTGATGACCTCGCTGGGGTTGCCCTCGCAGACGATGGCGCCGTCCTTCATCGCGATCAGGTGGTCGCCGAAGCGGCAGGCCTGGTTGAGGTCGTGCAGGACGAGCACGATGGTCCGCTCGTCGCGCTTATTCAGGTCGACCAGCAGATCGAGTACTTCGAACTGGTGCGTCAGGTCGAGGAAGGTGGTCGGTTCGTCGAGCAGCAGGATGTCGGTCTCCTGCGCGAGGGCCATCGCGATCCAGACCCGTTGGCGCTGGCCGCCGGACAGCTCGTCGATCGGCCGGTCCGCGATCTCCAGCACGTCGGTGGACGTCATCGCGTCGGCGATCGCCTCGTCGTCGCCCTTGGTCCACTGCCGGATCCACCCTTGCCGCGGATACCGGCCGCGTCCGACCAGATCCGCGACCGTGATCCCCTCAGGAGCAGTAGGTGACTGAGGCAACAGACCGAGCTTCAGAGCCACCTCGCGGGTCGGGATCGACTGGATGCTCCTGCCGTCCAGCAGCACTGTGCCTTTGGTCGGCTTCAGCAACCGGGCGAGCGTCTTCAGCAGCGTGGACTTGCCGCACGCGTTGGCGCCGACGATGACGGTGATCTTCCCGGTCGGGATCCGCACCGACAGGTCGTGGATGATCTCGCGCTGGTCGTAGCCGACGGCAAGGTTCTCGGCCGACAGACTGTGGTCCACCCTGGTCTCCATTTCAGCCACCGCTTCCCACCCGGTTCGTCCGGGCCAGCAAGAACATCAGGTACGGCGCGCCGACGACGCCGGTGACCACGCCGACCGGCAGCTGGGTGTCCCCCAGCGCGTGCTGCGCGATCAGGTCCGACAGCGCGATCACGAGTGCTCCGATCAGCGCGGAGGCGATCAGCGCCGGCCCTGGCGAGCGGGTCAGCCAGCGCGCGATCGGCGGCGCCACGAACGCGACGAACGCGATCGGCCCGGCCGCCGCCGTCGCGATCGCCGCCAGCAGCACCGCGACCACGATCAGCCCCAGCCGCGCCCACTCGACCCTCAGGCCCAGCCCGTACGCCGTTTCGTCGCCGAGCTGGAGGATCCTCAGCCGGTTCACCAGCAGGATCATCGCCGGGGTGAGCACGACGAGCGTGATCGCCAGGGAGCGCACGTTCGCCCAGTCCCGCCCGTTCAGGCTGCCGGTCAACCAGATCAGCGCCTGCTGGGCGACCTCCACCCGCGCCTTGGTCAGCAGGTAGGACGTCAGGCTGGTGGCGATCGCCCCGATCCCGATGCCGACCAGGATCAACCGGTAGCTGGAGACGCCCCGGCGCCACGCGAGCAGGTACATGATGAAGGCGGTCAGCAGGGCCCCGGCGATCGCCAGTGCCGACACCGCCGTACCGGTGAGGCCGAGGGTGATGATGGCGAACACCGCGAACGCGCTGGCGCCGTAGGTCACGCCGATGATGTCCGGGCTCGCCAGCGGGTTGCGGGCCACACTCTGGAAGATCGCGCCGGACATGCCGAGCGCGACACCGACCAGGATCCCGGTCAGCGCGCGCGGCAGCCGGAGCCGGTTCACGATGAACTCCGTCGCCTTGTCGCCCGCGCCGAACAAGGTCTTCACCACATCGATCACGGGGATCTTGAAGTCGCCGAGCGAGAGCGAGACGCAGAAGGTGACGAACAGGAGTACCGCGAGCACGGCGATGACTGCGAGCGACCTCGCCTGCCGGCCGGCCCGGGCTCGCGCGATGACCTGGCCGCGCTCGGCCGTCGCAGCTCCCATCAAAGGTCCGCCAGCTTGCGTCGGCGTACCAGGGCGATGAAGAACGGGGCGCCGATCACGGCGGTGACGATGCCGACCTGCAGCTCCCCGGGCTGGGCGACGACCCGGCCGATCACGTCGGAGCCGAGCAGGAGGATGGGCGCCATCACCATCGAGTACGGCAGGATCCAGCGGTAGTCGGGGCCTGTGATCAGCCGGGCCACGTGCGGGATCGTGAGACCGACAGAGCCGATCGGTCCGGCGGCCGCGGTCGCCGCACCACAGAGCAGTACGACGGTCACCGCGGTGAAGAGGCGGGCCAGGCCGACCCGCTGGCCCAGGGAGCGCGCGACGTCGTCGCCGAGGGACATGGCGTTCAGTACGCGACCCGAGACGAGGGCGAGCACGATGCCGATCAGGATGAACGGCGCCACCTGACTGGCGATGTCCGAGCCACGCCCGGCCAGCGACCCGACCGCCCAGAACCGGAACTGGTCGAACGTGTTCACGTCGCCGATCAGGAGGCCCGTGGTGAGTGAGCCGAGCATCGCCGTCATCGCCGCGCCGGCCAACGCCAGCTTGACCGGTGTCGCGCCCTCGCGGCCCAGCGACCCGAGCATGTAGACCACCACCGAGGCGGCCGCGGCGCCGGCGAAGGCGAGCCAGACGTACGACGTCAGGCTGGTGAGGCTGAACCAGTAGATGCCCACGACGACGAGGAGCGCGGCGCCGGCGTTGACTCCGAGGATGCCGGGATCGGCCAGCGGGTTGCGGGTGACGCCCTGCATCAGCGCGCCGGCCAGGCCGAGGGCGGCGCCGACGAGCAGGCCGATCACCGTCCGGGGGATGCGCAGCGAGTGGATGATCACGTCGTCCGTGTTCGCCGGGTCGTAGTGGCGGAGGGCATCGATCACGGTCGACAACGGGATCTGCTTCGAGCCGACCGCGATGCTGAGCAGGGACACCACGAGCAGCAGGGCGACGCAGCCGAGCAACCCGAGGATCAGGGTTGCGCGACGGGTACGCGGACGACGTCGGGGAGCATCGGCGACAACGGCTTCGGGTCGCGGCGCGGCGGCGGTCCGCTGGGAGGGCAGCGGTGGCATTGGACTTTTGAGATCCTCTTAGGTAAGGCTAACCTCTGATGCTTCACGATAACCCGCTCGCCCACCGGTCGCACCTGAACCCCGGCTATGTCACGACTTTTGCAGAATACCCCTGACGGAGAGACGGCATGACGACAGTGCTCGAGCGGCCGATCGCGTTCGACTCGGTGCTCGCCACCGTGGGCGCGATCGACGACCTCAGCCCGCACCTGCGCCGGGTGACCTTCGTGGCGCCCCGGATCGCGGAGGCGGTGACCGCCGGCCCGGACCAGCGGATCAAGGTCCTGCTCTCCCCGCCCGACGGCGGCGAACTGCGGCTGCCGACCGGCCCCGAGTGGTACGCCGAGTGGTGCGCGATGCCGGTCGAGGAACGCTTCATCATGCGGACGTACACAGTGCGCGCGCTCCGGCCCGAGGTGGCCGAGCTCGACATCGAGTTCGTCCTCCACGGGGTGAATGGGCCGGCCTCGGCGTGGGTCAGCGAGGCGGCTCCCGGTGACGAGATCGGGCTGATCCTGCCGTTCGCGGTGGACACCACCAGCACGAAGGGCCTATTGCAGTCCGGGGTGGACTACGTGCCCCCGGCAACCAGTGTCAGCCGGATCCTGGTCGCCGACGAGACCGCCTTGCCCGCCCTCGTGGGGATCCTGGAGCAGCTGCCGCCCGCAGTACAGGCGACGGTCTTCGTCGAGGTGCCGGACGTCGCCGACATCCGCCCACTGCCGACGGCCGGACGCGCGGACATCACCTGGATCGCGCACGCCGGCGGCCCCGCCGACGGTCCTGGTTCGTTGCTAGAGGCCCTCAAATCGGCGGCCCTGCCCTTCGACGTCGACTACGCCTGGGTGGCCGGCGAGTCCGGCATGATCCAGCAGGTCCGCCGCCACCTGGTCAACACCGTCGGCCTCCCCAAGCCCGCCATCTCCTTCCAGGGCTACTGGAAACGCGGCGAGCCCCAGATCTAGTGTGTCGCGCCGCCGCGAGGGCGGCCAACCTGTCCGAGAGCGGCACGGCCCCACCGAACCGCACGACCGAGCCGAGGCTCAACCGAATTCCCGGGGTCAACTAGCAGTACAGCTTCGACAACGGGGATGCGGCCGAAGAGCCGGGCAGGGCTCTTCGGCCGCAGGTCTCGGCCGAGGGTCAGCTCGGGTTCTCCGCGTGGGTGAGGGTTTCCCAGGCGACGAAGAGGTCGTTGGTGCCTGCCGGTCGGCGGGACTCGGTCAGGGCCTGGGTGTTGGACATGGCGATGCCGAGGCGGGTGTGGAGGGCGTTGTAGCCGACCTCGGTGATCGGACCCAGGCCGCGGTTGACGCTGCCCTTGCAGAGCCAGGACGGGACGGGCTCCAGGTTGCGCTCCCAGCGGGACTGGAAGCCCAGGGCCTGGCGGAGGCGCTCACCGAACTCGGGGTACAGGTCGATGCCCTGGATCCGGGACGTCTCCAGCACGTGGGAGATCGCGGAGATCCCGTAGCCGGTGTGCACGAAGTCGCGGCAGGTCTCCTGGGTCAGGCCCGTGACGAACGTGCCCTGACCCTGCCAGTACGCGATGATCTTGTCGCGGGTGTTGAGGTTCTGGCTCGGCTTGGTCTTCGGCAGCGCGCCGTCGGACTCCAGGTAGACGAAGGCGGGCACGCGGACGCGGTACAGCGCGATCGCCTTGTCGTAGACCGTCCGGTCCTCGAGGAACACGCCGATGCCCTGGATGGCCTCGGTCATGCTCAACTCCCAGTTGCCGTTGGAGTTCGAGCCGTTGATGATCTCCGGCAGGTAGACGTTGCGCAGCATGGTGCCGAAGCGGGCCTGGTTCGGCCAGTTGCCGTAGACGTGCTTGATGATCTCGGCGGCCTTCGGCCAGGACGACGCGGACCACGCGGTCTGCAGCGGCGCGTTGCTGTTGGTGTGGTCCTGGATCGTCGCGGACCAGGCGTCCATCAACTGGATCGCCTTCTGCGCATAGCGATCGTCGCGCGTGATGTACCAGATCAGTGCGTCCGTGTACGCCGCGATGGCGTCGCCGCGCTCGTCGCGGCAGCCGATGTCGGGATTGGAGTACGGGCCGCACTCGACCACAGCACGCGGCTTCGGGGTCCGGCTGAGCGATCCGTAGGTGCTGTTCTTGGCCTGGTTGAAGGCGTTCGTCCACGGCTGCGCGCCGGCCTGCACTTTGGCGCGGACGAAATCCAGCTGCTGCCGGCTGACGCCGACGCCGGGGTGGGTGAACGTGGCCGGGGCCTGCAGCGCCGAGGGCGCCTGTACGCCGGTGCCAGCCTCGGCCTTCGGTGCGGCGACGGCCGGACTGCTCAGGGTTCCGGCGACCAGAGCAGCGCACGCGGCAACGAGCGCCGGGAAGAGTGCTTTCTTTCGCATGGGCGGATTCCTTGGTTTCGCGGGGGCGGTTGACGCTGCGATCCCCCCACTACCGCAGTGTCTTTTCGAAAGTTTGACGACGGAGGGTGAAGGCGTCAATATCCCAAGCCGCAGAAGATTCACGTTGTGAAAAAACCAGGGCGATCTGGAACAGATTGCCGATTTGTCCCATCCACAACGGAACAAAGTGAGCCTCTGTCCCATGAAACGACGCCATTTCCTGACCCTGGGAACCGCCGTCATGGCCGCCCCGGCATTACCCACAGTAACCATCGCCGCCAGCCGGCACTCCCCTACCGGTCCCCGCCTGCGCTCCCCAAAACCGGCACCTTGTGCACCGCTTGAGCAGATCCCGGACGGTAGAACACTCACGTGGTGCACAAAGTCGCATCTCCGGCGGGGAGGTGATCGCTGTAGACCGTGGTGACGTCGGGGACCACGCAGTTGGTATCTGGCGGTCGCGCTCGGCGACTGACAGCTTGCCGATCGCCGGCGGCTGCGGTGGGGTCGGCGGCAGGGTTGGGATGGTTGTGGGGACCTAGGACAGCTTGGCGGTACCGCAGACAGGCCATTTCATGTCCGAGGTCCCGGCGGCATGTCCGAGGTCCCGGCGGGACGTCCGAGGTCCGCCAGGTGTCGCAGCATCCGGCAGAGGCCAGGCGATGGATTGCCGCGCCGGCGTTTCTTGGCGTCGTGCTAGCGGGTCTGGCCGGCTAGCGCGGGCGCCTTGATCCCGGCGGCGTCCAGCACGGACGCCGCCAACGTGACACCGACGCCACCGAGCGACTGGGCCCGTACAACGGCCCGGGCGCTCGCGCCGTCGAACACCATCGTCAGCTGCACGGCCAGCAGCTGCGGGTCCTCGGCGCCGGCAGCCACCAGCTCGGACTCGAAGAAGTCCGTCAGCCGCTGCTTGAAATGCCGCGCGACCACGCTGCCCGGGTGCTCGGGGTTCTTCAGCTCGACCGCGGTGCTCACGAACGGGCAGCCGCGGAAGTCGCCGTCGGTCAGCGCCGCGTCCTGCCGCTCGAAGACAGCCAGGATCCGCTCTCGCGGCGTGTTCCCGTCCTCCGGCCCGGGCTCCAGCACTCGCTGGTACGACGGGCCGTGGCTGGCCAGGCTCTCGGCGATCAGCTCGTCCTTGGACCGGAACAGCTGGTACATCGACTTCTTCGAGACCCCTGCCGCCTTGCAGAGCGCGTCCACGCCGATGTGCACGCCGTCGCGGTAGAAGAGTTCGCCCGCCGCGTCCAGCAGCCGCTCGCGGGGTGTCGCCTGGGTCGTCATGGGATCGAGCGTACCGGCTCGACTTGCAGAAGGAAACAGATCGGTTTACGCTCTGGAAACAGAACGGTTTCCTCCCGCATCTCCCATCTCTCTGGAGTTCATTCATGACCACACTCGAAGGCGCGACCGTGCTCGTCACCGGCGGCAACCGCGGCATCGGCAAGGCGATCGTCGACGACCTGCTCACCCGCGGCGTGAAGAAGGTCTACGCGACCGCCCGCGCCCCGCAGCCGAGCACGGACGACCGGGTGGTGAACCTTCCCCTGGAGGTCACCGACGAGGCGTCGATCGACGCCCTGGTCGCCGCGGCGCCCGACGTGACCGTGCTGATCAACAACGCCGGCGGCAGTTCGCCGGACACCTACCTCGACGCCGACCTGGCGGACATCCGGACCGTCTTCGAGGTGAACTTCTTCGGTCCGCTGAACCTGACCCGGCGCTTCGTCCCGGTGATCGAGTCCAACGGCGGCGGCCACATCCTCAACGCCCACTCGGCGCTGTCCTGGCTCTCCGCCCACGGCGCGTACTCCGCCACCAAGGCCGCGTTCTGGTCGCAGACCAACGGGATCCGGCTGGAACTGATCGATCGCGGCATCGGCGTCACCGGACTCCACATGGGCTACGTCGAGACCGACATGACCACGGCCGTCACCGCGCCGAAGGAGAACCCCGCCGACATCGCGAAGGCGGCCCTGGACGGGATCGAGACCGGCGTGTTCGAGGTACTCGCCGACGAGACCGCCCGGCAGGTCAAGGCCGGTCTGCCCGATGACCTGAACAACTTCTACCCGCAACTCAAGCGCTGACCGTCAGTTCGCGAACTTCAGCAACCAGGCGGTCAGTTCGACCTTGCCGGTGGTCCCGATGTCGGTGACCACCGGCCAGACGACCGGGGCATCTCCCTTGCCCTGGGCAACGGACAGGTAGGTGCCGGCGACCGCGCCGCCGTACACCTCCACGGTGTTGCTCCAGGACACCGCCGCCAGGGCCGACTCGCCTTTGCCGAGCCGGATCCTGGCGGGTCCTGGATCCGTTGCCATGTAAGACGAACCGTGTGCGACGGCGACCTTCTTCAGCTTGTTGCGCCTGGCGTCCAGTACGGCGACCTCGGGGTACCCGTCGAGCGTCAGGGTCCGGGCGCGGCAGTTCGTCAACTTCAGCACCACCGCGCGATGCCCGAGCGCGGCCTCGACCTCGCCGACGGTGATCATCGCCCCCGACGGCGGGCACTTCTGCGGCGGCGGTGTCGGCGTCGGAGTACGGACGGGAACCGGCGTGGCCCACGAGGGTCCGGGCGCTGTCGGCCGCGCCTGCGGGCTGGCCGCCACCTCGGTCCCGCACCCGCTTGCGGCCACTACCAGGACCGCGAGCACGCCCAGCCATCCCCACCTCGTCACCCTCTTGAACCTAGGTGACACCCGGGTGCAGCCGTCCCGCGAGGCAGGGCGTGTCACCGCCCGGACCCCTGCCGTGCGGGTTCCCGACACGCGTCGGACAGCTTTTCGTAGAGAGTTTGCATAAGATTGAACGGGTGATCGATGTCGTCGCAGTGCTCCGTCCGGAAGATGTCGTAACCGATTTCCTGTCAGTCCTCGATCCACGCCAGGGCCGTGAGGTGCACCTGGTCATCGCCGACCGCGGCGCCTACCTGAAGCTCCCCGCCGCCGTCCCGCTCGCCGGCCGCCTGGCTCCATTGGCCGAACTCCTGGGGACGACCGGCGTGGGTGACAAGCCGTGGTCGTCAGGAGCAGCGGCGGATGCGATCGCGCTGGAGACCGGTGATGTCGCGGCGACCGTCTGGACACACTCGCCCGCCGATCCGCGGGAACGCCGCGGCCGCTGGGGATTCGACCTGGCCGGGCTGGTCCGGGCGCCGGTGAAGCACGCTGTCGGCGATACCCGCTCGTTCGAGTGGATCACCGATCTCGACGAACGACTCGATCAGGCGTTGATCGACGCCAAGCTCAACTTCGTCAACACCCACCGCCCGGAGTTGCTCGAGAACGACAACTCCCGGCGGGTCTCCTCGGTTGAGCGGTTCTTCGTGTCCGACCCGGAGGAACGCGCCCGGTTGTTCGCGCTGACCGCGAGCGATGCCGAGGAGCCCTGGGAGTCCATCACCTCGCAGTACGAGAACGAACGGCTGGACGCGACCGCGGCGTGGGTGCGGAGTCACCTCGATCCCGCGGCGGGCCGGGTGATCGAGGTAGGCGCTTACGAGGGCGCTTTGACCAGCCGCCTGCTGCAGGACGGGTACTCCGTGGACGCGACCGAGCCGAACCCCACCTTCCTTTCCCGCCTTCGCGAAGCCGTCGAAGGCCACGGCGACATCCGGGTCCACCCGCACAGCTTCGAGGAGCTGACGACCACCCGACGCCTGACGGGTTCGGCGTACCTGCTGATCGAGTTGCTGTACTACGGCCTGGACCTCGGCCTGCTCGACCGGTTCCCCACGGATCGGGTGTTCGTGTCGATGGATCCGGCCGAGCTCGCCGAGCGGACGTGGCCGCCGGGCTGGTCGGTCGAGGAGGAACTCGACCTGGTCCTGCCGCGGTTCGAGCCGGTCGTCGGAGGCCGCGTCTACCTTCGCAAACCGGGCAGCCGCGGTCTGCTCCTCCGCCGCCGCTGACAGGGCAGGCGCACCACTGGGCGCAGGGATCGGACCGCTGGGCGCAGAAAGCTCGCACGATGGGTGATCGGTTCGCTACCCATGGTGGAGACATCCCGCCCTCCGGAGGTCCGCCATGCCTCGATCCGCGCCCGTCCGCGCACCCTTGTCACCCGGAGTCCCGCCGCGCAATCGCGGCAACACGACGGCCATGAACCTCCGCGAGGCCCAGCGGCAGCTAGGCGACTCCCTCGGTGTCACCCTGCTCTCCACCAACGGCCTGTCCGGCCACGACGGCTGCCACTACGCGTACCTGGGCGGCTATCGCGACATGGGCGACCACACGTTCGCAGTACTCGCCAGAGACCTGTACGGCGGGCCGTCTGCTGGCGTGGCGCCATCGAACCCGGCCAGGGTCACCGCAAGCGGGTCGGAGCTCAGCGTGCAACTCCGCTCGACTGATCCGCTGACGGTCGACGCGGGCGCCGCCGCGGACTTCCGGGTCGACGGTGCCGCCGTCACGGTCTCATCGGTGACCTACCAGGCAGGCGGAAAGCTACTGCTCACCCTCTCCGACCCCGCAACAGGTGCGACCAGCCTGACCTACCAGGGCCACAACGGCGCCGGCCCCTGGATCACCAACGCCACCGGCACCGGGCTGCTGGCCTTCACCATGGCGATCACCTGAGCCGGGGCGCGGCCGGCGCCCACCGCCCCGAGGCACCGGCCGCGCCCAGTTGTGTCAGGTGAGGATCTCGGTGAGGACGTCGGTTGCCTGGTGGGAGCGGTCGACGCCTTCCAGGAGCATCGTGACGCCGTCGGCGTTGTCCGTGCGCAGCGGCAGGATCTTCCGGTACTCCGGCGAGTCGTACCAGCCTCGAGCGTGCTCGTAGCTCGGGAACTCGATCACGATGAGCGAGCCCTTCCAGACACCCTCCACGTACTCCGGGACGCCGCCGTGCACGATGAAGTGCCCGTCGAACGGCTCCAGCGTGGCGTCGATCCGCTGCAGGTACTCCACGATCTCGGCGCCCACCCGGACGTTGCGGAGATTGGCGATCGCGTAGTGGGTCATGTGTCGGCTCCTTGTGCTGTGTCGTTGCGACAAGGCTGCCGGTGATCGTGCGGCCCAGCGATTACCTCCGAGGTCATGCGGACGCGTTCGGTCACGGAGCCCGCCGGTGCACTGCTGCCGACGTACCGTAGATGGCATGTCAGCAACAGGGGGACAACCTGTGACGCCAGTCGAGGCGGACGAACGGGTGGGGCCGTACCGCTTGATCAGGCGGCTCGGGCAGGGCGGCATGGGCGTCGTCTACCTGGCTGAGGGCCCACAGCACAAAGAGGTCGCCCTGAAGGTACTGCGGCCGCACGTGGCCCATGATCCCACCGCGCGCGCCCGCCTGCAGCGCGAGGCGACCACGCTGCAGAAGGTGAACCACCCCGGCGTCGCGGCCCTCCTCGACCACGACCTGGAGGGCGACCGGCCGTACCTGGTGACGCGATTCGTCCCTGGCCGGCCGCTGGACGAGCAGGTGGATGAGCGCGGGCCGCTGACCCCGCAGCGCTGGTTGCCGCTGGCCGGATGCCTCGCCGAATCCCTGCAGGCGATCCACCAGGCCGGTGTGATCCACCGGGACCTCAAGCCGGGCAACGTGATGATGTTCAACGGCAAGCCGGTGATGATCGACTTCGGCATCGCCCAGGCCGCCGACGACCTCCGGCTGACCCAGACCGGCCTGGTGATCGGTACGCCGGGCTACCTCGCGCCGGAGCTCATCGAGGGCGAGATGGTGTCCGAGTCCGCCGACTGGTGGGGCTGGGCGGCCACTGTCGCCTACGCCTCCACCGGGCGGCGTCCGTTCGGCAAGGGGCCCTTCGAGATCGTGCTGCACCGGGTGCGCAGCGGCGAGGCCGACTTGGAAGGCCTCGACCCCCGCCTGAAGCCACTGCTCGCCGCCGCACTCTCACCCGATCGCCGCGACCGCCCGACCCAGGTCGAGATCATGGCCGGCCTCAACCGGTACGCCGAGGGCCGGGAGGCCCTGATCCCGAACCCGCACACCTCCACCGAGGAGGTCGCCAAGTCGCCGGAGACGGTGGTCATCAACCCGCCGACCTCGGTGATGACCCGGGTGATGCCGGAAGACTCGGCCGCAGCCGCGGCGAACCGGCTCGACCCGGCGGAGTTGGCACAGTTGGTGCCGCCGGTGATCCCACCGCTGTCCGCGTTCACGCCGCTGCGGGACAAGCTGCGCGACGTGGCAGCTCAGCAGAAGGCGAAGAGCGCCGTCGTGCCGAGTCACCCGGCGACCTACAGCCCGAATCCCACCTCTGCTGCGCCGGCGGCTCTGCCCTTGCCCTACCAAGGTGCTCCTGCCGCTGGTCCTACGTTTGCCGGACCTGGGACCGCGCCGAACTTCGCCGGGTACGCGGCGCCGCCCCTGCAGCCGACGAACTACCCGGGCGCGGGCGTAGCGCCGTACCAAGCTTCTTATCCGCAGAACTACCAGCAGCCCTATCGGCCGGAGCCGCAGCCGCAGTACCGGCCGCAGCCGCAAGGCCCGTACAACAACCAGCCGCCGCAGCACGGCACGGTGGCGAAGCGGCCGCAGGGTGCGGACGCAGTTGTGCGGCCTGACCAGCAGGCGGCTCGCTCGGTGCTGCTGGTGGCGCTGATGCTGGCCCTGGCTGGGCTGATGGCGCTCGTCCCTGGCTTCGGGTTCCTGGTCACTGCCCTGTTGATCGTGCTGGCCCGGACTGTCGATCGCGGCAGTACCGCGTTGATGCGGCGACGGCAGGTCCGTGGCGGACGCGGCAAATCGGACGGGCTGGTGGCTGCCGCCGCAAGCCCGGTCCACCTGATCGCGGCGACGCTGATCACGCTGTTCTGCCTGATCCTGCCGGTCATCGTAGGCTTCGTGGTCGGCGGGATGTTCACGGCCGGCGCGGCGAACACCCACGGGCTGGACTGGCAGCCGTTGTCCGCCGTGGGCTTCGCGACCGGAGGCATCGCCGGGCTGCTCTGCGCCTGGGTAGGACCGGGCGGCACGTCGCTACGGCGCGGCTCCAAGATCACCCTCCGCAACCTCATCGGGCCGGCCTGGCTGAGCCTGATCGTCGCCGCCCTCCTGGTGGCCGCCGCGACCGCGGCCTTCACCAGCGCCGCCACCGGCGGCGGCTCCGACTGGGCCCGCGCTCCGATCCACGCGCCGGACCTGCCCAACCGCCCGGGTTTCGGCGACATCCGCGAGTACCCAGTGATCCGGGACCTTCCCTTCCTCGGCCGCTAGAACGCCAGAACCACCCGGGCCGTGGTGGCCCGGGTGGTTCCGCTCGGCCTCAGATGCGGTTGTCGAGAATGACGATCTGCGAACGCTCGGGACCGACGCCGACGGCGGAGATCGGCGCGCCGCTCATCGCCTCGACCGCCTTCACGTAGGTCTGCGCGTTCTTCGGCAGGTCCTCGAAGCTCCGGGCGCCGGTGATGTCCTCGTCCCAGCCCTCGTACTCCTCGTAGAGCGGAGTCGCGTGGTGGAAGTCGGTCTGCGTCATCGGCATCTCGTCGTGCCGCACCCCGTTCACCTCGTACGCGACGCAGACCGGGATCCTCTCGCGCCCGGTCAGGGTGTCCAGCTTGGTCAGCACGAAGTCGGTGACACCGTTCACCCGGGCGGCGTACCGGGCGATCACCGCGTCGTACCAGCCGCAGCGGCGCGGGCGGCCGGTCGTCGTACCGAACTCGAAGCCCTGCTGCCGCAGCCACTCACCGTCGGCGTCCAGCAGCTCGGTCGGGAACGGGCCCTCGCCGACGCGGGTGGTGTACGCCTTGATCACGGCCATCACCCGGTCGATCCGGGTCGGCGGGATGCCGGACCCGGTGCAGGCGCCCGCCGAGATCGCGTTGGAGGACGTGACGAAGGGATAGGTGCCGTGGTCGACGTCCAGCAGCGTCGCCTGGCCGGCCTCCATCAGCACGGTCTTACCCGCGTCGAGGGCCCTGCCCAGCAGCAGCGGAGTGTCGGCGACCATCGGCTTGAGGCGATCGGCGTACCCGAGCAGCTCGTCCATCACCTCGGCGATCTCGACCGCGCGGCGGTTGTAGACCTTCACCAGCAGCTGGTTCTTCTGCTCCAGCGCGCCGGTGACCTTCTGCTCCAGGATCTTCTCGTCGTACAGATCCTGGACCCGGATGCCGATCCGGTTCATCTTGTCCGCGTACGTCGGGCCGATGCCGCGCCCGGTGGTACCGATCTTGCGGCTGCCGAGGAACCGCTCGGCCACCTTGTCCAGCGTCCGGTTGTACGGCGGGATCAGGTGGGCGCTGGCGCTCACCACCAGCCGGGACGTGTCGACGCCACGGGCCTGCAGCGCGTCGAGCTCCTCGAACAGCACGTTGAGGTCGACCACCACCCCGTTGCCGATCACCGGAGTCACGCCCGGGGTCAGGATTCCGCTCGGCAGCAGGTGCAGCGCGTACTTCTCGTCGCCGATCACGACCGTGTGGCCGGCGTTGTTGCCGCCGTTGAACTTCACCACGTAGTCGATCTCGGCCCCGGTGTTCCCGAGCAGATCGGTCGCTTTGCCTTTGCCCTCATCGCCCCACTGGGCGCCGACGAGCACGATTGCGGGCATCTCAGCCCTCCTCTTCACGCGTCGGCTCCGACGGCTCCAAAGCCTGCGCGCAGCCGGACGCTGGAAACGGTGAAGCCCGGACACGTTCACCGAAACTTCATCTCGGCACCGCGTCCAGGCTCTTGCGACCAAAGCCTAGCGGAACTGCGCATTACCACGCCAAAGACCGTCCGCGTGCGCAACACGTGACACCGAGTGCGGCAATCATCGACGACGGGTTGCCATTTTCCGTGATCGCGTGCACACTCTTAGTCAGCGGCCCGCCGAAACTGCCGCAGGGGACGGTTCCGGCGGGCCGCTTCCTCGTTGTCCCGGGCTGACCGATCGCCCCGAACTCCTTACCCGCAAGGGCTCTCGCCGTTTCACAAGCGCGCATGATCAGCGCGCCCGGCTCGTCGCCTGCAGCCTCGATCAGGCGTCCAGGCCCTCGGGGTTCGACGCCAGCCATTCCTTCACCCGGCGGTCCGCCTCCTCCGGCGAGACGTCCTCCACCTTCGTCAGGATCGCCCAGCGATGCCCGAACGGATCGATCACCGTGCCGTACCGGTCGCCGGTCATGAACGTCTGGACCGGCTCCACCTGTCGCGCCCCGGCCTCGATCGCCCGGGCGAACGTCGCGTCCACGTCCGGCACGTAGTGCACCAGCGACGAGTGCACCCACTCGCCGTTCGGCGCCTTCAGCCCGATCTGCGGCATCTCGTTGCTGAGCTGCAGCATCGAGTCACCGAACTTCAGCTCCGCCTGGCCGAGCCGGCCGTCGGGCATGTCCTGCCTGCTGATCACCTCGGCCCCGAACACCTGCCGGTAGAACTCGATCGCCTTCGGGCCGTCGGAGACCGCGAGGTACGGCGTGAGCGAGTGGTAGCCGGGCGGGATGGGGTTCACCGTGTTCGTCATACCGGTAGTTTCGCCGGGGCGGACTCCCGGGTCTTGTAAGAACGCGACAGGCCGCTTCTGTCGGTGGGCTGTCGTAGGTTTGGATCGTGCCCAGCCAGCCGTTCGACAGTGACCGCGGCATCCTGCATCCGCGCGAGCAGGCCCGGCACCGCACCCTGAGCCGGCTGACCGCCGGACCCGAGATCGGCCGGTTCGTGGAGTGGTACTGGATCGTCGAGTGGGACCTGCAGGAGCCGTACGTCGCCGAGGTGCTGCCCTACCCGAGCGTCAACGTGACGTTCGAGCAACCGGGAGGCGCCTTCGTGAACGGCGTCTGCACGACCAAGTTCGAACGGGAGCTGACCGGCCGGGGCCGGGCCTTCGGGGTGAAGTTCTGGGCCGGCGGGTTCGGCGCGGTGACCGGGCTCGACGTCGGCTCCTTCCGCGACCAGGTGCTGCCGCTGCGCGACGTGTTCGACGACGCCGACCGGCTGGCCGACCTGGTCTTCGCCGAAGAGGACGACGTCCGCCGCCGGGCGGTGTTCGAGGCGTTCCTGAAGGACCACCTGGTGGCGGCGGACGCGCAGTACGAGCTGGTCCGGGCCATCATCGCGGCGATGGCCGAGGACCGCTCGATCACCCGGGTGGACCAGGTCACCGAGCGGTTCGACCTGCCGATCCGCACCCTGCAACGACTCTTCCGCCGCTACGTCGGCGTCGGCCCGAAGTGGGTACTGCGCCGCTACCGCCTGCACGACGGAGCCGACCTGCTGGCCCGCGGCGAGGCCGCCGAACTGGCCGACCTGGCCCTCGCCCTCGGCTACTTCGACCAGGCTCACTTCTCCCGCGAGTTCAAGGACCAGATCGGCCTCACCCCCGCCGAATACGCCACCCGAAACCAGGCCGAACACCAAATCACCTACCGCTGATCACGCTCCAGGCAGCAGCGCTCGGTCAGGGCCACATCTTGGTGATGCGGCCTTCGGCGTGGACATGCCAGAACCCAACGGAGTACCTCCGGCTGGCGCTGACCATTGCCTGCTCCGCCGCGACAAAACGCTGCGCCATGTCGTCAAGACCCAGATTGCCCGCCGCCAGGCAGAACAGATGCCCGCAATCCAGCGCGCTGAGTTCCTTGGCGCGATAGCGAATCTTCTTGTCCTTGGTGAGCAGCAGCCAACCACGCGAGCATCCCTCGGCAATCCACTCCTCATCAGCGATGTCTGCGGCATCGTTGGTGTAGAAGTCTGCGATGAGATGAATGGTCCAGCCTCGCGCACGTAGCCGAGTCGCTGAGGCCTTGCCGAGACTGCGATCGAAGAAGTACTCAGGCTGCCTGACGGAGGACATTTTCCACGACGTCCGCAGGCAGGTCGTACTCTTCGGCAACAGCGCTTATCGGCTCGCCTGTCCGCCAGAGCGAGACCAAGGCTTCGACCGGAACCTTGCTCTTGGCGAGGACAGGCGCTCCCCATCCGAACCGTGGGTCGATGATGACCTCGGCCTCCGACGGATACTGTGGCAGTCGAAGTCGCGCCGGGCTCCCTGAAGCGTCCCAGCTGATATAGGTCAGGTATTCCGAGATGACCTCAGGGAAAGCGATCTGGTGGTCACGAGCATGGATGACGGACTCATCCGCTATCCGAACGAACAAGCCGACCCCGTCCGTCGCGACCCGTTCGGACGCCAGCGCGTAAGGGTCATCGAACTCTGAACGAGCCAGGTCTGCAGCACGTCGTACATCCTGCATCGAGAAGCCGAGCTCGCGGAGAGTCCGTAGTACGTAGGCTTCGATGATTCCGACGAAGGGAACTCGCGGCCATCCACGTCGCTCCGGATGCACCGCGTGCACCAGTGGCTCACGGGAGGCATCTGCCAGCCAACTGTCCAGAGTTGACTCGGGCATCTTCAAGTAGCGCGCGGCCTCCCGTGCGGTCAGGAGCGGCGTCGCGTAGATGTCGGTCATCTGTTCCCCTCCTTCGGCACGGTCGCGAGCCTACCGGTGGACTTGGTCGCGTCTTCCTACCTGACGAAGTGTCGCACCAGGCACCGACAAACTACGTTGTGTGACGATTGGCAGCTCGGGGTTCTGAGGTCAACACCACCTGCCCTCCGAGCTCAGCCCTCGGCCAATAGCGTGGTGAGGAGAGTTCGGAGCTGGGCGTGGCCTTCCGGGCCGAGGATGGCGGTGAGGTGGTCTTCCAGGCCGTGGATGGTGGTTTGGGCGGCGTCGATGCAGGCGTTGCCGCGGTCGGTGAGGACGATCAGCTTGGCGCGGCCGTCGGTGGGGTCGGGCTTGCGTTCGACGTAGCCGAGCTCGACGAGCTCCGCGACCAGCTCGCTCATCGACTGCGGGGTCATGTTGGCGCCCTTGGCCAGGTCCGTCAGCCGGGAGCCCTCGCGCTTGATCTGGGCGAAGACGGCCGAGTGCGACGGCTTCTGCGGGTAGCCCGCGCCCACGACGCCGTCCACGATCTTGAAGCCGAGCAGGCTGTACGCCTGGCCCAGCATCGCGATCGTGTTCGCGGCCTGGGGCTGATCCGTTGACGACATGAATTCCTTAAGGTAAACCTGAATATCAGGTCTACCTTAGTATTTTTCGCAGCGGATGTGGGGGGACACACCGTGAGTACTGACAGCGCAGCAAGACTTCGCCCGGCGGATGCGGTCACCAGCCGACGTTTGGGCGCCATCGGATTCTGGGCCGGGCTGGTGGGCGCCGCGTCCGGGCTCTTCCTGATCGCCTATCCGGCCGCGGTCGACGACGGCCGGTACAGCTATCCCTTCACCGCAACGGGCTTCACCATCGCCCAGACGGTGTTCTTCGTCCAGCATGTCTGCCTGGCCATCCTGCTGGCGGGGTTGTTGACCTCCGGCGCCGCCGGCCGTTCGGGGCTCGGCCGGATCGGCGTCGGAGGCAGCATGGTCGCGATGCTCGGGCTGGCCGCGGTCGAACTGGCCGCGATCAGCGCCAGGGATTCGCTCTACCCGAGTCCTCGCACCGACACCCTCGACCTCTGGTACGGCGTGACGTCGATCGCGATCGGCGTCTTCCTCATCATCGCGGGGATCGCCGTACTGCGGGCCAAGGTCTGGTCCGGCTGGCAGCGGTATCTGCCGCTAGTGCTCGGCAGCTACGTATTCGTGCCGCTCACGCCCGGCATCCTCGGCCCGTTCGTGGTCGGTCGTTTGGTTATCACGGTGTGGATGGTGCTCTTCGCCCTGCTCGGTTGGGTTCTCATGCGGAGGCCGGTGCGCAGGTCCTGAGCTCCGGACGACGACACCCATCGCGGTCGCCACGAGTGTGGCGAGCACGGCCAACCCGAAGCCCCAGTGCGGGGTGTGGGCATCGACTACGCGGCCGGTGATCGCCGCACCCGCGGCGATCCCGGCGGCGCTGCCCGAGTTGAGCCAGGTGAAGGCCTGCGTCAGTACTGCGGGAGCGACCCGCGACTCGGTCAGCACAGACGACAACACCATGTACGGCGCCAGCGCGGCACCGGGGAGCGCCAGGGCGATGCCGAGCGCGAGTGGTTGGTCCACGGTCAACAGCGGCAGGGTAAGTACGAACAGCGAGCCCAGAGCAAGCACCAATTGGGTGGGAGCCGGCAGCCGCCAACGCCTTGCACCATAGGCGAATCCGACCAGCAGGCTGACCAGACTCGTCACGCTGTAGAGCGGGCCAGCCAGTTCGCCTGTCCCCCGGCCTACAGCGAAAGCGGTCACCGAGACCTGCATGGCGCCGAAGAACAGCCCGACGCCGATGCTCGTACCAACCAGGGCGAGGAACCCCGGACGCATCAGGCGCACCCGCTTCTTCCGGGAGACCCGTGCGCCGGGCAGAGGCGCAGTACGGCGTTGTAGCGAGAGGGACAGGCCACCGGCTACGACAAAGGTGGTTGCCAGCCCGGAGCCGACGACTGGTGAGACGAGTGAGCTGACGGTTCCGATCAAGGCCGGGCCGACCAGGAATGCCAGTCCTGTCCCCAGGGATTCCAGCGCGAAGGCCGATGACAGCACCGGGCTGCCGCGAAGCGCGTGCGACCAACGAGCCGCGGTCTGTGCTCCGATCTGCGGCAGCGAACCACCCGCAAGGACCCCAGCTCCAACCAGCATCCACAAGGGCGCCGAGGAGACGGCCAGGCCGATCAGGAGAGCCACTGCGGCGGTGTGGAGGAGCAACGTGAGCGGCAGCATGCGGGTCTGGCCGAAGCGGTCGATCAGCCGGGCGACCTGCGGACCACCGATGGCCTCGGCGACGGCGAAGCCACCCGTCACGGTGCCGGCAGCGGCGTACGAGCCTGTGGCTCCGTGGATCAGCCAGACGATGCCGAGACCGGTCATCGCGATGCCGATGCGAGCGGGCGCAGCGGCCAGATAGAACTTCCACGCTCCGGGAGTGCGCAGGGCGGTGCGATAGCCGCTCTGCTGCTTGGGCGTGCGGATCCGTCCGGTGAGAGCCGGCACGGTAGTACCTTCCGCTGCCCGGTGGGGCGGTGATCTGACCGCGGGCGCCCTGCTTCGCCGGTCCGTCTTGCCGCCTACAACCGTCCATTTTCGGCAGGAAGCGGGGACGCACGCCGCCTGCCGGCTATGTCACCGGGCAGTACCTCGGGTTCGGGTGACTGAGTCAGTCTACCTACTTGAACACACCGCCCTGCAGAATCGGTACCACGCGACTGCTGTTCACCTCCGCGGCGATCGCCACGTCCTCCGGGAATCCGTACTGCGTCAACTCGCGCCCACCCGCGCAGTCGTGCAACAGCGTCGGCAATTCCCCCGCGACATCCCTGTACGCCGCTGCGGCGGCTCGGGCCTCCGGGGACAGCGGTCCGGCGCCACTATCGGCTAGTGCAGCCAAGAACGCACCCGCACCCCACAGGTCTTCCACCGCCGGACGCAGTGAGCCGTCCTTCCACCTCTCTCCGGCAGCGATGGCCACTACGGTCAGCGACGGGTCCTCTGCCAGCTTGGTGGCGACCAGCGCCGCAGCAGCCGCTGCGTTGCGAAGCGAGACCGCTAGGACAGTGGATCCGCTGTCGCTGAGTTGCTGGGAGATCGTGGAGCCGTTGGGCGACGGCAGCACCAGGCGCCGTACCCTGGCCCGTCTGATCGTGACAGGCGAGAGGCTGATCCCGTCGTCGCCCGCCTGACCGCGTCCGACTGCCAGCGCGGCTTGGTGCTGCTCGGCGAAGGCCTTGGCGGACTCGTCGCGCCACCGATAGGGCAGCACTTCGATCCCCGCGTCGACGGCCACCGTCACCGCCGTGGTGAACGACAGCACGTCCACCACCGCGACCAGGTCACCGCGCACCTTCGCCGCACCTGCCGGGCTCCAGTCGAAGGCGACGCGGTATCCGTCCTGCGCGTAAGGGCTGGTCACCGACGGATCATCGCCCGCCGGCCCAGCCCTCACCAAACGGGTTTCAGCTGAGGACGTCCGCGGCGGTCGGGGACGAGTCGCGCAGGAAGGTGGCGCAGCGCTCGGCCTCGTCCTTCTCGTCGATGATGGCCGCCGCCTTGCCCAGGACGGCCAGGCAGCGCAGGAAGCCGCGGTTCGGCTCGTGCTCCCACGGAACCGGTCCGTGACCCTTCCAGCCGTTGCGGCGGAGCAGGTCCAGACCGCGGTGGTATCCGGTCCGGGCGTAGGCGTAGGCCTCGATGGTGCGACCCTCCGCGAGGGCCGCCTCGGCCAGCTCGGACCAGGCCAGCGACGAGGTCGGATACTTGGCCGCCGTGTCGACCGCGGAGGCCCCGGCGGCGAGTTCCGCGGCCGCGGGATCGACGGGGAGTAGTGTCTCGGGTGGACCTGACAGCAGATTGTTCAATTCCATAGGCACATCTTCGCCGATCACGCAGCCGAACCGGCACGTGACCGTCTGGCGAAATCCGTTGACCGTTCACCGGACGGCCACGGATGCTTGAGACCCTGCGTCGAGACCGCCGTGGTTCCCAGCTACGGCCGGAAGGAGGCACCGGATGAGCGTGATCGTCCTCAACGCGTCATACGAGCCGCTGCACACCGTGTCGATCCAGCACGCCATCCGGATGCTGGTCCGCGAGGTCGCAGTGGTCGAAGAGGCGCACGGCGAACGGACCATCGGCCCTTTTCCGGTGCCCCGCGTACTGCGGCTGGTCCGCTACGTGGTGACTCACTGGCGCTACGCCGCGGGCCGGATGAAGTACAGCAAGCACGGTGTGCTCAGGCGCGACAAGTTCCGCTGTGCCTACTGCGGGCTGGACAACGCCGACACGATGGACCACGTCCAGCCCAGATCCAGAGGTGGCCGGACAGAATGGCTGAACGCGGTCGCCGCGCATGCCTCGTGCAATGAGCGGAAGGGCAATCGCACGCCTGCCGAGGCCAACATGCCCCTCCTCTGGCAACCCTGGGTACCCACCCGCGCCGAGCTCGTCATACAGACATGACGGGCTTTTTTCTTGCCCTCTTTCCACAGGTTTGAGGTCCGTTCCGGGTTGAGGGCCTGATCGCTGCATCTTCTTGGGTGTGAACCCACAACTCAGCGTGATGACCCACATCCGCGGCGGGGTGTTCACACGTGCGGACGCCCGCGCGTGTGGTTACCCCGACCCGGACATCGACTCCCTGCTGGACACCGGCGGCTGGCGCCGGATCCGGCCGGGCACCTATGCCCCGCACCGGACCCTCACCCTCGTCGACGACGAGATGGTGCACCTCCGCCACCTCTACCAGGTACTGCGGTCCGGCGAGCCGGGGCTGATCGCCAGCCACCAGTCGGCCGCCGCCCTCCACGCGCTGCCGCTCTGGGGCTTCGACCTGACCCGCGTCCATGTCACCGCCCGAACAGGCCGCTGCGGCTGGCACTTCGACGGTGTGCACCGCCACGTCCGTGACCCGGTCGGCCCAGGCGTCCGCAGTTGGAACGGTCTGCGCCTGGTCTCGGCCGCCCGCGCCATCGCCGAGCTGTCGACCACTTCAGCTCTCGCCCCAGCGGTAGCCCTGGCCGAGGCGGCGATCTACGCGGGCCTGGCGACGCCGGCCTCGCTGAAGCGTGCGGCGAACCAGGTGGAGCGAGGCGTCGAGCGGGCGCGACTGGTCGCGTCCTTGGCGGGCAAGGGGTCCGCCTCGGTCGCCGAATCCCGCCTGCGGTTGATCCTGCACGATGCCGACCTCCCGGCGCCTTCACCTGATCCACCACCGATGCCCGAGCCCACGGAGGATTTCGGCACAGACCTCTCAGGCTCGTCTCTCTGGTTCCCGGACGAACGCACGGTGGTCGAGTTCGAGCCGCGCATCCCCTTCTGGAGCCCGCGCCCTGACGACTCTCTGGAAGACGCCGCCGCCCGGGCCTTCGCACCCGACCCTGGCGAACCAGCCGCACCCGAGCCACTCGAGTACTGCTGGATCGCCTGGCCCGACTTGGATCAGCCCGCCGTCGTCAGCTCGCAGGTCCGTGCGGCCTTCACCCGGGCAACTCGCCGTACCGGCGTCCGGTTCTTTCCGTTGTCCCGGCTGCCCACCAATGCCTCCAAGCCTTCACCCGCCTAACCCCGCCGCCTGTCGTGTGCGGGTCAGTCTGAAAGGTCGACCGAGAGATGTGGAGTCAGCGAGCGGAGGAAGTCGGGTGCGTCGAACATGGCGCCGGCCGAGGCGACACCTGTTGTCCGTGTCTGGCCGGTCAGGATTCGGCGGACGGCCTCCACTGCCAGTGGTGCGGTGACCGCGTAGATGTCCTGGCCGCGGGCGGTGGCTCGCCGCTCGACGCCACCTGCGCTGACGACGACGTCGACCACGAACGTCTGGTCCGAACGGCCCAGAGCGTCGACGGCCTCGGGCGCCGGTGTGTCCTCGCTGGCGAGGTCCCTCGCGCCCTCGACGGCCATGTACGTGCGGACTTCGGGCACGGCCAGGTGGCTGGGAACGGTGACGACATCGGCCATGGTGAACTCTGCGATCACCGCTCGCCGACCCAGTGGCTCCGGGAAGTCCCAGTCCTGCTCCTTCGGCTTGTCATCGTGGTACTGCAGGGCGCCGTCCTTGAACCGCACCCGACGGCCCGCGCGACGCTGATGCGACACCTCACCCGCCGTCCGAGTGCCCGGCGTGGGATGCCAACTGCTCAACCCGTACGCGACGTGTGCCACGTCGGCAGCGGTCCACTCCCCCATGGTCGCGGTCACCAACAGGTCGCCAAGGCCGCCGTAGAAGGCCATCGCCGGAAGCACCGGAACGCTCGCCCTTCGAGCTGGCTCCGCATAGTCGGCGAACATCGCGACGTTCGCCTCGATCTCCGCCGCGACGTCGATGTACGGGATCCTTGCGCGCAGGGCTGCCTCGACCACGGGGCCTGCGGTCAGTGCGAACGGCCCGGCACAGTTGATGACAGCCGCCGCACCGGCGAGTGCCCGGTCCAAGGATGCCGGGTCATCCACCGTGGCTGCCCGCACCACCAGCTCGCCCAACTCCTTGGCCAGCACCTCCAACTGAGCTGCGTCACGCCCGGAAAGGATCGGCGTGAAGCCTCGCTCGAGCAGTTCGGCGACGATGAAGCGCCCGGTGTGCCCCGTCGCTCCGTAGACGACTACTGCGTCCGCTGTGCCCATGATTCCCCTGATCTCGTTGTTCTGGAAGGTCAACTCTCGCGGTCCGACGGACTTGACCGTGATAGTCCGGAACGACATCATGCGTACACTTTCGGACATGCATACCGTCGCGCTCGCGACTGCCGGTCAGCTGCTGCACTTCGAGCTGGCAGTGGCCTACGAGATCTTCCGAACGCCCCCGCAGGAAGTCACGGACGACTGGTACGACGTCCTGCTCTGCGGGCCGGGGCCGGTGCGGATCGGGCCGTTCATGGTCGAGCCCGACCATGGGCTGGAACGTCTGATCAGCGCCGACACCGTGATCGTGCCCGCCTGCGCGGACGTCGACGAGCCGCCGCCACCGGAACTGGTCGAAGCCGTTCGTGCTGCCCACGAGGCGGGGGCGCGGGTTGCCTCGCTCTGCACCGGAGCGTTCGCGCTCGGTGCTGCGGGACTGCTCGATGGTCGTCGAGCCACCACTCACTGGGCTCATACCGCGGAACTGAGTGCCCGTCATCCACAGGCTGTGGTCGATCCGGACGTGCTGTACACCGACAACGGCAGCGTGCTCACCGCCGCCGGGAAGGCCGCCGCCGTCGATCTCTGCATCCACCTGATCCATCTCGACCACGGCGCGGGCATCGCCAACACGGTCGCCCGTCGCCTCGTGATGCCGCCGCATCGGCCGGGCGGTCAGGCGCAGTTCGTGGCGACGCCGATGCAGGTTTCGGGCGACCACATGCTGTCCGGCCTGCTCGCCTGGGCGCAGGAGCGGCTGGACCAGCCGTTGACGGTGACAGACCTGGCCCGGCGTGCGAACACGAGCCCGCGCAATCTCGGGCGGCAGTTCCGCGCCGTGACCGGGCAGACCCCACTCAAGTGGCTCCTCACCCAGCGCGTGCGCCGCGCCCAGGAACTGCTGGAGGCCACCGACGAGAGCGTCGAGGCAGTCGCCGTCGCCACCGGCATGGGCACCGCCACCACGCTGCGCCGCCAGTTCAAACGCATCGCCGGAGTCCCACCCGACACCTACCGCCGCTCCTTCCGTACCACCCAGAGCAGCTGACTTCAGAGCTCGGCGCTCCAGGGCTTCCAAAACTCCAGAGCCTTGGAAAGAGAAGAACCCGCCGCGGAGTGCGACGGGTTCTTCGGGGGTGTTTGCGGGTCAGGCGAGGAGGGAGGTGCCCTGGGAGCGGAGGTGCTCGCAGGCCTCGACCACGCGCTGGGCCATGCCTTGCTCGGCGGCCTTGCCCCAGGCGCGGGGGTCGTAGGCCTTCTTGCTGCCGACATCGCCGTCGACCTTGAGGACACCGTCGTAGTTGCTGAACATGTGACCGGCGGCCGGGCGGGTGAACGCGTACTGGGTGTCGGTGTCGATGTTCATCTTGACCACGCCGTAGTCGACCGCGGCGCGGATCTCCTCGAGCGTCGAGCCGGAGCCGCCGTGGAAGACCAGGTCGAACGGGCGCTCCTTGCCGACCTTGGCGCCGACCTGCTCCTGGATCTCCTTCAGGATCTCCGGGCGCAGCTTGACCGAGCCGGGCTTGTAGACGCCGTGCACGTTGCCGAACGTGAGCGCGGTCAGGTAGCGGCCGTGCTCGCCGGTGCCGAGCGCCTCGACCGTGGCCAGGCCGTCCTCGACGGTGGTGTACAGCTTCTCGTTGATCTCGTTCGCGACGCCGTCCTCCTCACCGCCGACGACGCCCACCTCGATCTCCAGCACGATCCTGGCGGCCGCGGCCTTGGCGAGCAGGTCCTTGGCGATCTCGAGGTTCTCCTCCAGCGGCACCGCGGAACCGTCCCACATGTGCGACTGGAACAGCGGGTTCTCGCCGCGTGCGACGCGCTCCGCGGAGACCTCCAGCAGCGGCCGGACGAAGCCGTCCAGCTTGTCCTTCGGGCAGTGGTCGGTGTGCAGCGCGATGTTCACGTTGTAGTTCTTCGCGACCTCGTGCGCGTACGCCGCCAGCGCGACCGATCCGGTGACCATGTCCTTCACGGTCGAGCCGGACAGGTACTCCGCACCGCCGGTGGAGACCTGGACGATGCCGTCCGAGCCGGCCTCGGTGAAGCCGCGCAGCGCGGCGATCAGCGTCTGCGAGGAGCTGACATTGATGGCCGGGTAGGCGAACTGGTTCTGCTTCGCCTTGTCCAGCATCTCGGCGTAGACCTCAGGGGTGGCAATAGGCATGTCTCGCGGTACTCCTCACAGCAAAGTTCATGTGGGTTGAGCTCCAGTATCACCGTCGCGTACCTCGTCGTATGCGGCGGCCCTGCTGCCGGGCCGGCCAGGTGGCCGGGGAGCGAACGGCAGCTGAACAGACCAGTTGATGAACAGGACCGGTCCAGTTTGTTTCCTGCCACCTGGCTCCGGCGCCCGCTGGGCGGCCGGGTTCAGGCGGCTGAGTCGGGTCGGCTGCTTCAAGCCGAACCTGATCGCGGGCCCCGGGGTGTCAGGGCCATGTGCAACCGGTAGCGGTCGGCCCGGTACGCCGACCAGGACAGCTCGACGACCTTGCGGCCGGCGAAGGTGGTGCGCTCGAGGACCAGCAGGGGTGCCCGCCGGGCCACGCCGAGCACCCGGGCGACGTGACCGTCGGCGTTGTCCGCCCGGACGGTCTGCTCACCGGAGGTGACGACGACGTCGTACTCGCTCGCGAAGACGTCGTACAGGGTGCCGAGCTCGCGGCCGAGCAGGCCGGGGAAGAGCGCGGACGGGTAGTAGCCGACCTCGTAGGCCATCGGGGACGCGTCGGCGGTGCGCAGCCGCTCGACCCGGATCACCTTGGTGCCCTTCGGGACCCGCAGACCCTTGGCGGTCTCGTCGGACGCCTCGATCTCGGTCGCCGAGAGCACCACGGTGCCCGGCTCGAGACCGCGGGCCCGCATCTCGCGGGAGAAGGAGGTGAGGTGCAGCTGGGAATCGACCTGGGGACCGGTGACGAAGGTCCCCTTGCCGTGCACGCGTTCCAGCGCGCCGGACTCGACCAGGTCGCTGATCGCCTGCCGGACGGTCACCCGGGACACGTTCAGCTTGTCCACCAGGGCACGCTCGGACGGGATCGGGTCACCCGGGTGCAGCTCGACGTCGATCAGCCGTTCCAGCACCGATCGGACCTGGGCCCGCTTCGTCGCAACCATCGAAACTCGGTCCTCCTGACCTGGGCGGAGCTTCGAGGGGTGCCCCGGTGCGCCGCTCACTGCTATCGTGCGCAGCATACCTGTTAAGACCAGATAGGACCAGTGATCGTCGTGGTGTCAACGCCCGTCCCCGCCCCCGCCACCCAGATGGCACGCGAGATCGCCGAGCAGCCCGCGGCGCTGGCCGCGACCTTCGAGCACGTGCTGCCGCTGCGGCACGAGATCACCCGGCTGGCGGCGGGCCGCCGGCACGTGATCTTCGTGGCCCGGGGCTCCTCCGACAACGCCGGCGTCTACGGCCGGTATCTGACCGAGATTCACGCCGGCCGCCAGGCCTCGCTCGCCGCGCCCTCGGTGGCCACCCTCTACGGCGCGAACCTGGACCTGTCCAACTCGCTGGTCGTCGCGATCAGCCAGTCCGGCGCGACCCAGGAGATCGTCGACACCGCCGAGTGGGCGAAGCGCAACGGCGCCGCGGTCGTCGGCATCACCAACGACGGCAACAGCCCGCTCGCCTCGACCGCCGACGTCGCGCTGATCACCCAGGCCGGTAAGGAACTGGCGGTCCCAGCGACCAAGACCTACACGACCCAGCTCGCCGCGATCACCGTCGCGGTCGACGCGCTCGCGCAGAAGCCAGGCACCCTCGACGCCGACATCGCCCGAGTCCCGGAGGCCGCTGCCCAGATGCTCGAGGGCTCGGTCGACGCCGCCGCGGACCTGCTTGCCGGCGCGCACGATGTCCTGTCCAGCGGCCGCGGCCTCACCTTCGGTACGACGCTCGAGGTCGCCCTCAAGCTGGAGGAGACCTGCCTGCAGCCGGTCCGCGGACTCTCGTACGCCGACCTGAAGCACGGGCCGATCGCCGTGGTCGACGCGGACCTGGTCACCATCCTGGTCGCGGCCGGGGACGGACCCGCTTTGCCGGGGATGACCGAGCTGGCCTCGATCGTCCGGGAGAAGGGCAGCAAGATCCTCGGCATCGGCGGCGACGCGACCTTCGCCTCCCGCTGCGACGTGAACCTGGCCGGTCCGGACCTCCCCGAGACCCTGGCCCCGCTGGCGCTGATCATCCCGGCCCAGCGCGCGATCGAGGCCCTCGCCCGCAAGCTCGGCCTCGACCCCGACGCCCCCCGGGGCCTCCGCAAGGTCACCCAAACCGACTGACCCCGGCCCCTCACCACCAGAAGCACCAGCGCTCGCAACAACCAGAAGCCCCGCCGCTCGTAGTACTGGAGTGGTGGGGTTCCGGGTTCAGGAGCTGGCGGTGCCGCGGCGGCGGTAGTCGGGGCGGCGGCGGAGACGCTGGTCAGTCAGGGTCTGCAGCAGGAAGGTGCTCTGATCCTGATCGGCCAACTCGTGCTGCCGGAGGTGCACGGTGCAGCGTCCTGCTTTCAGGACCTCTTCGTCGCCGGTGTGCGGTGAAGGCATGTGCAGCGCCACGACGGAGCAGATCGGGGCAAGGGCAGTGCTCCAATTCCGCACAGCGTCCGGTCCGTCGTCGGCCACCACCTCGATCCGCCCGTTGTGGACCGCGGCCGCGACCGCTGCCAGTTCGGGATGGGCGGTGAGCAGATCGCACAGCCAGATCAGGTCGGCCGTGGTCAGATCGGCCGCGTCGAAGTCGGCCGGCGCCGGATAGGCCAGACCGACAGCAGGTCTCAGCTCTGCACCGAACCGCTCGCCTGATCCCACGCCTGTCCTGGCACCTGATCCTGCGCCTGACCGTCGACCTGATCCCGCGGCCGGGCGGGACGTGCGGCGGTCCTGGACGTCCGAGACGATCGTGTCGAAGGTTGTGCTCGCGTCGCGCAGACCGCGCCGGGCCACGACGATGACGATGATCGCCACCACCACGAGGAGCACGATCGCGGCGGCCCACCAGGTCCCGGGCATGGGGGTCCTCTTTCCCGCGGGACCCGCCGGTCGCGAGCCCTCACTTCCTAGGCCTTACCTCTTTACCCGCCCATATAAACGGAACTGGCCGTATCACCTGATGAATCAAACGTTTCCCAGGGCGTGTTGGTGAACCCTGTGCCGTGCCGAGTGCCGCGCAGCACGCACAGGGTTCACCAACATGCCCTAGGCAACGATCGCCTTCAGATCCGGCCGCGCCGGCGGAGCGCGGTACCGATCTGGTCGGCGCATTCGCGCAGCGGCTCCAGCACGTCCTCGCGCAACGAATCCGGGGTGGAGCGGGATGCGTGCGCAGAAACGTTCAGGGCGGCGACAGCCCGGCCGCGCGAGTCCCTGATCGGTACTGCGATCGACCGCAACCCCAGTTCCAACTCCTGGTCCACCAGGGCATATCCGTCGGCATCGGCCTTGGCGATCACGTCTCGCAGGTCGTCCACCGAGGTCACCGTGTACTCCGTCAGCGCCGCCGCCTCGAACGACGAGAGGTACGCCGACAGTTCGTCCTCAGGTAGTCCGGCCAGCAGCACCCGACCCATCGACGTGACGTACGCCGGGAGGCGGGCTCCGACGCCCAGGGCAACGGTCATGATCCGGCTGGTCGGCACGCGCGCGACGTACACGATGTCCGGCAGGTCCAGCGTCGCGATCGAGCACGACTCGCGGGTCTTTGCGCTCAGCTCCTCCATGAACGGCCCGGCGATGTCCCCCAGCTCCAGGGACGACAGGTAGGCCCAGCCGAGCGCGAGCACCCGGGGCGTGAGGGAGAACCGGCGCCCGTCGCTGCGCACATACCCGAGTTGCTCGAGCGTGAGCAGGATCCGCCGCGCGGTCGCCGGGGTGATCCCGACGTCGCGGGCCACCTCGCTCAGCGTCAGCGACGGCGTGTCCGCGGAGAACGCCCGGATCACCGCGAGCCCGCGCTCCAGTCCTTGCAGGAACGTCCCTGTAGACGCGTCACCTGGCATCGGCTAGCCTTTTCGTTGAAAGAATAATCTTTCGCTGAGCGAAATCCTAGCGGAGAGCCGATGACAAGTCCAGTTCCCCTGGCCGACGCGATCGCCGCGCACGTGCACGATGGGGACACGGTGGCGCTCGAGGGCTTCACCCACCTGATCCCGTTCGCCGCGGCCCACGAGATCGCCCGGCAGGGCCGCCGCCACCTGACCCTCGTCCGGATGACGCCGGACCTCGTCTACGACCAGCTGATCGGGCTGGGCTGCGCCGACGAACTCGTCTTCTCGTACGGCGGGAACCCGGGCGTCGGCTCGCTCCACCGCCTCCGCGACGCGGTGGAGAACCACTGGCCGCACCGGCTCACCGTCCACGAGCACAGCCACGCCGGGCTCGCGAACGCCTACTCGGCCGGGGCCGCTCGCCTGCCGTTCGCGGTACTGCGGGGCTACCACGGCACGGACCTGGAGGAGCAGCGGGACATCATCAGCCGGGTCACCTGCCCGTTCACCGGCGAGGAACTGGCGGCGGTGAAGGCGGTGAATCCCGACGTGACGATCATCCACGCGCAACTCGCGGACCGCGACGGCAACGTGATGCTCTGGGGAATCACCGGGGTGCAGCGCGAGGCTGTGCTGGCCGCGGAGCGCGCGATCGTGACCGTCGAGGAGGTGGTCGACGAGTTCCCCGAGCGCACCGGCGCGGTGATCCTGCCGAACTGGGTGCTGGCCGCGGTGAGCGTCGTACCGAACGGAGCCTGGCCGTCGTACGCAGCCGGTTACTCGGTTCGCGACAACGACTTCTACCAGCAATGGGACGCCATCTCCCGCGACCGTGAGCGCTTCCTCGCGTGGGCAGAGGAGAACGGCCTGGCGCCGGACAGCGTCGGCGGGCCGGTTGAGCCGAAGGAGAGCACCCATGTCTGAGTGGACCAGCGCGGACATGATGAACGTGGCGGCCGCGCGCGAACTCCATGACGGCGACGTCTGCCTGGTCGGCGTCGGTCCGCCCAACCTCGCCGCGAACCTCGCGCGCAGGACGCACGCGCCCGGCTGCCGGCTCGTCTACGAGTCGGGTGCCATCGACGCACGGCCGAAGAAGCTGCCGCTGTCGATCGGCGACGACGACCTCGCCGCGACGGCGACCGCGGTGGTGTCCGTGCCGGAGATGTTCAACTTCTGGGTCGGCGCCGGCCGGATCGACGTCGGGTTCCTCGGCGCCGCGCAGATCGACCGCTACGGCAACATCAACACCACCGTGATCGGCGACCACGACAACCCGAAGGTACGGCTGCCCGGCGCGGGCGGAGCACCAGAGATCGCCGCCGCCGCGGGCCGGGTGATCGTGATCGTCAAGCAGTCGCCCCGGACGTTCGTGGAGCGCGTCGACTTCGTTTCGTCCGTCGGCTACGGGCCGACCGGCCGGGAGCGGATGGCTCGGGGCGCCGGCCCGACGCTGGTGATCACCGACCACGGCGTGCTCGAGCCGGATCCTGAGACCAACGAGCTGACCCTGACCCGCCTGCACCAGGGCGTCACCGTCCAGCAGGCGGTCAAGGCGACCGGCTGGCCGCTCAAGGTTGCCGACGACATCGAAGACGTGCCGCCACCGAGCGATGAGGAACTGACCGCGCTGCAGAAACTCAGGAACCGGGAGGCCGTCGATGCCTGAGACGTTCACCCACACCGCGCTGCCTGGCCGGATCGTGCTCGGCGCCGGCACGCTCGACCAAGTGCCCGATGAGGCGGACCAACTGGGCATCGCCAATGTGCTGCTGATAGCAACAAAGTCCGCGCGCGACGCGGCCGATCTGCTCGAGGTCGGGCTCGGCCACAGGTTCGCCGGACGCATCGACGAGGTCCGTCAGCACGTGCCCAAGGAACGGGCCGACCAGGCGCGGGCGAAGGCGATCGAGGTCGGCGCCACCGGCCTGGTCGCGATCGGTGGCGGCTCGGCGATCGGCCTGGCCAAGGCGATCGCCCTCACCTCCGGCCTGCCGATCATCGCCGTGCCCACCACCTACGCCGGCTCGGAGATGACTCCCGTCTGGGGTGAGACCGCCGAAAGCGAGAAGACCACCGGTACGGATCTGATCGTGCTCCCCAAGACAGTGGTCTACGACCCGCTGCTCAGCCGCGGGCTCCCTCTCAAAATCACCGCAGCGAGCGTCGCGAACGCGATGGCTCACTGCGTCGAGGCCACCTGGACTCCCAAGGCCGACCCGATCACCGAAGTCACCGCGGTCGAAGGCGTCCGCGCCCTCCGCGAAGGGCTGCTGAGTGCTCTTGCCGAGCGCACCGATCTGGAGGCCAGGAGCAACCTTCTCTACGGAGCCTCACTGGCCGGCTCAGCACTGGCGACTGCGGGAACCGGCCTGCACCACAAGCTGTGCCACCTGCTCGGCGGCACCTACAACCTGCCGCACGCCGAGACCCACGCCGCAGTACTTCCACAAGTCACCAGGCTGAATGCCGGCGCAGTACCACGGGCGAAGGCCCGCCTCGAGGCAGCGCTGGAGACGGACGACCTGGCCAGCGGGCTGTTCGATCTGTTCGCCCGGGCGGGGGTACCGACGAGCTTGCGGGAACTCGGGCTGACCGAGGAGCAAGCCCGCGAAGCCGCCCGGAGGTTCGCCGCGAAAGCCCCGGCCAATCCGGTGCCGCTGGACGGGGACACCGTGACCGAGATCCTGCTTCGCGCCTGGGCCGGCGAGCGTCCCACGCCGCCAGCGGCGGAACGACCCGAAGGAGCAACTCAATGAGATCTGCCTACCTGCTGGATGCTGTCCGGACGCCGGTCGGCAAGCTGGGTGGGGCGTTGTCCGGCGGCCGGCCCGACGACCTGGCCGCTGTCACCCTCCGCGAACTGCTGGTCCGGCACCCCGGCCTCGACCCCGCGCTGATCGAGGACGTCTTCCTCGGCAACGCGAACGGCGCCGGCGAGGAGAACCGTGACGTCGCCAGGATGGCCGCCCTGCTGGCCGGCTACCCCACCAGCGTCCCCGGTACTACGGTCAACCGCCTCTGCGGGTCCGGCCTCGAAGCCGCGATCCAGGCGGCTCGCGCGATCGAGACAGGCGACGCGTCCCTGCTGGTGGCAGGCGGCGTCGAGTCGATGAGCCGCGCGCCCTGGGTGCTCCCGAAACCCGACAAGACCTTCCCGCACGGCAACGTGACGGCCGAGTCCACCTCGCTAGGCTGGCGCCTGGTCAACCCCCGGATGCCGAAGGAGTGGACGGTCTCACTCGGCGAAGCCACCGAGCAACTGGCCGAGCGCTACCACGTGGACCGCGAAGCGCAGGACCTCTTCGCGCTGGAGAGCCACGAGAAGGCGGGCAAGGCCTGGGCAGCCGGCCGGTTCGACGCCGAGGTGGTGCCCTGGGAGCACCTGGCCCCGATCCTGCCGCAAGGTCGCAACGCGCCGCGCCCGCTCAGCCGGGATGAGTCCATCCGCGACGGCGGCACGCTCGAGGTGATGGCCGGACTCAGGCCCGCCTTCCGGGACCAGGGCTCGGTCACCGCGGGCAACTCCTCGACCCTCAACGACGGCGCGTCCGCAGTACTGATGGCTGATGAGGACACCGCGCAACGGCTCGGCATCGCGCCGCTGGCGCGGATCGTCAGCCGGGCGGTGCACGGCGTCGATCCGCAGTACTTCGGGATCGGTCCGGTCGAGGCATCCCGCAAGGCATTGGCCAAGGCCGGGATCGGCTGGGACGACCTGACACTGGTCGAGCTCAACGAGGCGTACGCGGCGCAAAGCCTTGCCTGCTTGGGGGAATGGCCCGAGCTGGATCGCACGAAGGTGAACGTGAACGGCGGGGCGATCGCGCTCGGGCATCCGCTGGGCAGCTCCGGAACCAGGATTCTGACCACGCTCGCGCACGAGTTGCACCGGCGCGGCGGCGGCTACGGCCTGGCGACCCTCTGCATCGGGGTCGGCCAGGGATTGGCGATGGTGATCGAGGCATGAGGAGCGACAGGATGGATCTCGAAGGCGACGAACTGACCGACGCGGTGGTGGTCAGTTTCGACGGCAGTCCGGACGAGCGGACCAGGACGGTGCTGAGCGCGCTGGTGCGACATCTGCACGCGTTCGCCCGGGAGGTCGACCTGACCGAACAGGAGTGGTTCACCGGGATCGACTTCCTGACCCGGACCGGACACAAGTCCACCGGCACCCGGCAGGAGTTCGTGCTGCTCTCCGACGTTCTCGGCCTGTCCATGCTGACGGTCGGACTGGGCAACAGGAAACCGTCCGGAGCCACCGCGTCGACGGTGTTCGGGCCGTTCTTCATCGAGGGTTCGCCGGAGATCAAGCTCGGGGAGGACCTGTCCAACGGTGCCCCGGGACAGCCCTGTCTGGTGGCGGGGCGGGTCCTGGACCTGCAGGGCAATCCGATCCCCGGTGCGCTGGTGGAGACCTGGCAGGCCGACGAGGACGGCTTCTACGACGTCCAGAAGGACCTCGACGGCCCGCAGAACCGCGGCCACCTGACAACCGATGCCAACGGCAACTACTCGTTCTGGGCCGTGCGCCCGGTGGCCTATCCGATCCCGGACGACGGCCCGGTCGGCGAACTCCTGCGAGCCGGCGGCCGTGGCCCGATGCGCCCGGCCCACATCCACTTCATGGTGACCGCCCCGGGTTTCTCCCGCCTGATCACCCACGTCTTCGCGGCCGGTGACGAACACCTGCAGGACGACGCCGTGTTCGGCGTGAAGGACTCCCTGATCGCCGACTTCATCGAGCACCCGGCCGGCACCGCACCCGACGGCCGCCAGCTCGACCAGTCCTACTCCACCGTCCAGTACGACTTGGTGCTCGCCACCACCGAGGAGACGAAAAGCCTGTGATGACCACGGATGTGCTGATCGTCGGCACCGGCCCGGCCGGTGGCGCCGCCTCGCTGTTCCTGTCCAGCTACGGCATCGACAACGTCGTACTGACTCGCTACGGCTGGACCGCGAACACCCCGCGCGCCCATATCACCAACCAGCGGACGATCGAACTGATGCGGGACATGGGCATCGAGGACCAGATAATCGACAAGGGCACCTCGCACGGGCTGATGGGCCAGACCGCGTTCTGCACCAGCCTGGCCGGCGAGGAGATCGGCCGGATCCGGACCTGGGGAACGCATCCGCAGCGCCTGGCCGACTACACCGAAGCCAGCCCGACGCTGCCCTGCGACCTGCCGCAGACCCTCTTCGAACCGATCCTCGTCAGTACGGCGGCCAGCCGGGGCGCACGCCTGCGCTTCGACACGGAGTACGTGTCGCTCGAGCAGGACGAGGACGGGGTGACCGCAACGGTCCGGGACCGGCTGTCCGGCGAGACCTACCAGATCCGGGCGAAGTACCTGATCGGCGCGGACGGCGGCCGCAGCAAGGTGGCGCAGGACATCGGGCTGCCGATGGCCGGCTCGATGGACATCGAGGGCTCGATGAACATCGTCTTCGAGGCCGACCTGTCCAAGTACGTCGCGCACCGGCCGAGCGTTCTGTACTGGGTGCTCCAGCCGGGCGCGCAGATCGGCGGCATCGGCGCCGGCCTGGTCCGGATGGTCCGGCCGTGGAACGAGTGGCTGATCGTCTGGGGCTACGACATCAACCAGCCCGCGCCGGTGGTCGACGAGGCGATGGCGACCGAGATCGTGCACAACCTGGTCGGCGACGACACCATCGACGTCAAGCTCAAGGGCACCTCGGTCTGGAGCGTCAACCACATGTACGCCGAGAAGGCGTCCGTCGGCCGGGTGTTCTGCATGGGCGACGCGATCCACCGGCACCCGCCGAGCAACGGCCTCGGCTCGAACACCTCGATCCAGGACGCGTACAACCTCGCCTGGAAGCTTGCCCTGGTACTGCGCGGGCAGGCGTCGCCGAAGCTGCTCGACACCTACGACGAGGAGCGGACCCCGATCGCGCGGCAGATCGTGGAGCGGGCGAACAAGAGCCGCACCCAGTTCGGGCAGATCTTCCACGCGCTCGGGATGACGCCGGACGCGCCGGCCGGACGCACCATCGACTCGCGCAAGGACGACACCCCTGAGGGCGCGGCGCAACGCGAGGAACTGCGCAAGGCGATCGAGCTCAAGGACTACGAGTTCAACGCGCACGGGGTCGAGCTCGGCCACCGCTACCGGTCGGCTGCCGTGGTTCCGGACGGGACGCCGGAGCCCGCCTTTGACAGGGATCCGGAGCTCTACTACCACCCGACCACGTGGCCCGGAGCGCGAATCCCGCACTGCTGGCTCACCCGGGGCACCGAGACGGTGAGCACGCTGGACGTCGTCGGCAAGGGCCGGTTCACCCTGCTCACCGGCATCGGCGGCGACGCCTGGGTGAAGGCCGCCGCCACCGTCACCGAGCACACCGGCGTCGACATCGAGTCGTACGTCGTCGGCCCCGGCCGCGAGCTGGAAGACCTCTACGGCGACTGGGCCCGGCTCCGCGAGATCACCGATACCGGCTGCCTAGTAGTACGGCCGGACGGGCACGTCGCGTACCGCGCGACGTCGCTCGCCGAGGATCCGACCGCGGCGCTGACCGACGCGTTCGAGTCGATCCTCGGACTCCGCGCTGGTTCATGACGCACCGCTGTCCGGAGGTGGGCCCTGGACTCCACCTCGGACAGCGGCGAGTTCCTGATCAGCTCGCGGGCGGTGCCGCGAGGAGCGGCTGGCAGACCTGGCGGAGCAACTCGGAACACCTCGGCGGTCTCGGCATCGAGGAGGGTCAGCAGGGCCAGCCGTGACTGCTCGTTTCGTGTCGTCAGTCCAGCAACGCGGCGACGTGGCTGGCGGTTACGGCCCGATTCAGGGCTTCTGGCCGAAGGTGTGGTGGCGGATCCAGGCGTGCATGGCGATGGCGGCTGCGGCGCTCGCGTTGATGGAGCGGGTGGAACCGAACTGGGCGATCGACAGCACGTCGGTGCAGATCGCGTGCGCGTCGTCGGTGAGGCCCGGGCCTTCCTGACCGAAGAGCAGCACGCACTCCTCGGGCAGGTCGTACGTCTCCAAGGGAACCGCGCCGGGCAGGTTGTCGATGCCGATCACCGGAAGACCGTTCTCGGCGGCGTACGTCGCGAGATCCTCCAGGCGCGGGTGGTGCCGGACGTGCTGGTAGCGGTCCGTCACCATCGCGCCCCGTCGGTTCCACTTCCGGTTGCCGACGATGTGCACCTCCTGAGCGAGGAATGCGTTTGCCGTCCGGACCACCGAGCCGATGTTCAGGTCGTGCTGCCAGTTCTCGATCGCGACGTGGAACGGGTGCCGCCGGGAGTCCAGGTCCGCGACGATCGCGTCGAGCCGCCAGTACCGGTACTGATCGACCACGTTGCGGCGGTCCCCGGTCGCGAGCAGGTCCGGATCCAGGCGTGGATCGTCGGGTAGCGGGCCCTGCCAGGGGCCGACACCGACCTCCGCCGGGCCGACCAGGTCGGCGCCGATCAGGTCCGCGGGCTTCTCACGATTCGCTTCCTCCACAGGTCGGGACGCTACCCTGTGCGCGTGCTTCCTCTTATCGCGATGCTGATGCCGAACTGGATGGACCCGGAATTCCTGCTGAACTGGCTGGGAGACTGGGCCCTGTGGGGTACCGCCGCGGTCGTCTTCATCGAGTGCGGGCTGCTGTTCCCGATCCTGCCCGGTGACTCGCTGCTGTTCGCCGTCGGCCTCTTCATCGCGCTCGGCACGATCGGCGTCCCGCTCTGGGTGGCCTGCGTGGTGCTGACCGTCGCGGCCTTCGCCGGCAACGTCTCCGGCTACTACATCGGCCGGGCGCTCGGGACCACGTTGTTCAAGAATCCGGACGCGAAGTTCCTGAAGCCGAAGTACATCGAGCAGACCAACGCGTTCTTCGTGAAGTACGGCCCTCGGGCGCTGGTGCTGGCCCGGTTCGTGCCGATCGTGCGGACCTTCATCACCGTCACCGCCGGCGCCGGCCGGATGGACCCGAAGAAGTTCTTCCTGTGGACCGGCGTCGGGGCGGTCCTGTGGGGCACCGGGGTCACCCTGCTCGGCCACGCGCTCGGCCGGGTGAAGTTCATCCACGAGCACCTCGAGTCGGCGCTGATCCTGCTCGTGCTGATCTCGGTCATCCCGATGATCGTCGAGTACGTGCTGGCCCGGCGCCGCGAGCGCAACGGTTCCTCAGTCGGCGAAGGGGAAGTGCGGGTCTGACCAGACGAAGTCGGTGCTGAGGTCGGTCAGCAGGACGACGCCCACCTCACCGGTGGGCAGCGGGCCGACCACCTGACCGGACCCGAGCGAACACGCCACCCGGATCCGGTCCGCCGCCTGGTACCAGACCAGTGCCCCCCGTGGCACCGCCCCCTCATGCAGCAGGGCGTGATGGTCGAGCCACTTCAACGCGTCGGCCGAGTCGTGCCAGCCGCTGTCGTGGGCATAGCCGAACGCCATCCGCTGGAACTTCAGCGTCCAGTCCTGCCACGCCGTCGAGCCGACCCGCTCCAGTTGCCAGGTCAGCGCGGCTTCGGCGTCTCGCGGGTTCGAGACCCGCTCCACCGACCGGCGTTCCACAACGATCTCCCCCATGGCCGCACATCCCCCATCCTCCGGCCCCTGCCGTGGCATAGGAAATAGTCACCCGGCCGCATACAGCCGCCGTACATTGGGAACATCCGCTACTGTGCGCCACAGAATTTCACCCGCAGTCGCGGGAATCCCCTGTGACAGCAGGGATTGCGGCGTCAGCCGACCGCGCGGTCGGTGCCCAGAGCGGCCAGTTCGGCGCGCGCCTCGGCGGTCTTCGCGTCGTTGCCGGCCAGCTGCCAGACGCGGGCCGCGCGGTTGAGATAGCGCTTGGCGAACTCGACGTTCCCGGTGGACGCGTACAGCTGACCGAGATGGTGGGCGGCCTGGCCCTCGACGCTGCGGTCGCCGAGCCGGTGACCGATCTCCATCGCGTCCATCAGCATCCGGCGGGCGGCCGCTTCCTCGCCGAGCGGGATCAGCGCATGGCCCAGCTCGGCGCGGGTGTAGGCGCCGCAGTGGTCGTCGCCGATCCCCTTGAAGATCGCCAGCGCCGCGCGCAACTGACGAACGGCCTGGTCATGACGGCCCTGCTGCAACCGCAGCGCGGCGATCCGGCGGCGTACCTTCGCCTGCCGGTGCGGGTCGCCGAGGCGGACGCCGAGCAGGAAGGCTTCAGCCAGGAAGCGCCCGGCCGTGACGGTGTCGTTGCGCCGCAGCCAGATGGAGGCGTTCGCGCTCCGGGCCACCGCCTCGCCGTTCTTGTCCCCGACCTCGACGAACGCGTCGACAGCCAGCTCGTACTGCGTGAGTGCCTCGTCCGGGCGATCCCGTTCGCGCAGCCAGGTGCCGAGTCCGATCGCGGTGATACCGGTGCCCAACCGGTCTCCGACCTCGGCGAAGATCTCGGCTGCGGCAGACAGGTGCTGCCAGGCGGGCTCCCAGTCGTCCTGGTAGAGCGCGAGCTGGCCGAGATTGCGGTGCATGATCGCCTCGCCGTGCCGATCCCCGCAGGCGATCGCGCTGACAAGGCCCGGCTGGTGCGACTCGTTCCAGTCGTCGAAGTACGCGCGCATGTCCAGGTACGGACCCCAGGCGGCGGCGATCCGCCAGGCGTACTCGTGCAGGCCGTTCTGCGCGGCGGCCCGGATCGCGGGCACGAAGGTGCTCCGCTCGCTGTCGAACCAGGCGATCGCGTCGGTGTCGTTGAACGGCGCCGGGTCCGGGAGGTCCAGCGGACCGGAGTGCTCCAGCACGCCGAAGTAGACGAACGGCAGCGCCGCACTGGCCCGGCGGAGCTTGTGCAGCAGCGAGTCGAGCACGGTCCGCAGGTCCTTGACCGCCTGCGCCTTCTGCTCCTCGTCACCCGCACCGATCGCGTGCAGCCGGAGCAGGTCGTGCACCCGGTACCGGGCCTTGCCGGAGGCATCCACCGAGCTGATCTGCACGAGGTTGACCTCGATCAGGCGATCCAGGCTGCGGCGTACGGTGGCCGGTGACGCGACGGTCTCCAGCACCCGGGCGGAGAACTCGCCGACGGCGAAGTGGCCGATCAGACGGTAGAGCTGGGCTTCCTCGGCGCTCAGGGAGCCGTAGCTGAGGTCGGCGCTGGTCCGGACCGCGAGCTCGCCGATGCTCAGCTCGTCCAGCCGGTGCGTCTCGTCGCGCAGGCGCCGGGCCAGCTCGGTCGGGCTCAGATCCGGCCGCTGGGCCAGGCGGCTGGCGACGATCCTGATCGCGAGCGGCAGGTTTCCGCAGGCCGAGAGGATCTCGGCCGCGGCGGACGAGGCACTGTCGACGCGACCGGTGCCCGCGACGCGGCGCAGCAACTCGGCCGCCTCACCGTCGTCGAAGGTGTCGAGCGGCATGCTGTCGGCCCCGGCCAGGTCCATCAACCGGTTGCGACTGGTGATGACGACCGCCGAAGCTCCGGTACCGGGCATCAGCGGCGCCACCTGGCTGGCAGCGGCGACGTCGTCCAGGACGATCAGGACGCGCCGGCTGGCCAGCTCGGAGCGGAGTGCCGCCGAGCGCCGGTCGGGATCCGCCGGGATCGCGAAGTCGGGCACGTTCAGGCTGAGCAGCAGGTCGGTCAGCGCGCCGCCCGGATCCCTGGGCTCGGTGGCGCCGCGCATGTCCAGGTAGATCTGGCCGTCGGGGAAGTACTCCCGGACCAAGTGACCGAGCCGGACCGCCAGCGAGGTCTTGCCGGTCCCCGGCGCTCCCGAGATGACGGCGATCGGAGGACGGACCGGGTCACGTCCGCAGACCAGATCCCGCAACTGCTCGAGATTGTGCCGGCGCCCGCTGAAGTCGGCGAGGTCCAACGGCAGCTGGCTCGGCGGCCGCTGCGGCTCGGTGAGCACCGGCGCCGCCATCGGTCCGGTGGGTTCCGCCGGCTGCTCGCGTTCCGGAGTACGGGCCGCGGCGGGGATGCCGGGGTCGGGCCAGTTGGCGGAGCGGCCGTTCTCGGCGCGGGCGCCGGCGGCTTGGAGCTCCTCGCCGGGCTTGACGTCCAGCTCGTCCGCGAGGGTCTGAACGGCCTTGGCGTAGGCCGCCCGCGCCTCGCCGGTTCGGCCCGCTGCCAGCAGGGCGTCGACGAGCCGCCGCCACAGCTGCTCGTCGTACGGGTCCTCGGTGAGGCGGCTGCTCAGCAGTACTGCGGCGCCGCTGGCGTCGCCGTGCTCCAGGCGGAGGTCCAGCAGGGTGTCGACCAGCCCGCGGTACTGGGCGTCGAGCCGCGCGATCGAGCCTTCCCAGGCCGAGGGGATGGTGAGGTCGTCCAGCGGGTGGCCGCGCCACAGGCCGTACGCCTTGGACAGCACCAGCATCGCCTGGCGCTTGTCACCGGCGTCGCGCAGGTGGCCGCCCTCGGCGATCAGGGCCTCGAACATGCTCGAGTCGAGCTCGTCGACGCCGACCTCGATGCTGTATCCGGCCGCGGAGGTGTCGATCGGCGCGGGCAGCCCGGCCTCCTGCAGGACGCCCCGCAGGGCCCGGACGTAGGTGCGGATGTTCGCCGTCGCCGAGCGCGGCGGATTGCCCTCCCAGAGGGCGTCGGCGATCAGTTCGGTGGAGACGAACCGGTTCGGGTGCAGCAGCAGAGTGGCCAGCAGTTGACGCGGTTTGCTCGCCCGCAGCGGCTGTCCGTGGACGTGAGCGAGGCGCAGAGGTCCGAGGATCTCGTACCTCAGACTGTCCACATTGCTGCCCTCTCAACTATCGACCCGCCCCATGGTGGCATCCCGCCGGGCCTGCCGGGAAGGTTCAGGTACCTCGATGTATGTCGCGATGTACGCCGGATGTATCCGGGCCGGGCAGGGTGGGACACGGTACCGGGGGGAGGGCAGGCCCGGGAGTGACGAATGACCATCGTCGCGCCCGGGCCTGAATTCGGGACCTGGTTGCTGAGCTTCGGCCGTGGGGGCACTGGCCGGGGGGAGTTCAGCGACCCAGGGTGCACCCTCCCTTTACTGGCCACCGGTGAAGGGCGGCTGTCCGTCTTGCGGTCCAGGGGCTCCCGCAGGGGGGCCGCCCACCGGTGGCTGTCCCTGGTACGGGGACTGGCCCGAGGGCGGGAGCTGCTGACCCTGCGGGTAACCGCCCGCCTGCTGCTGGTAGCCGCCCTGGTCGTTGCCCGGCATCTGCGGCTGGATCTGGCCCGAGGACTGCGCGCCCGGCTGCATCTGCGGCGGCGTCTGCTCGCCCGGCACCGAGCCGATCGTGCCGAAGGAGACCTGCGGAACGGATCGCACGGCCTCGTCCTTCACCTCGAAGTAGCCGGCCTTCTCGAACTTGAAGCTCCCGGCGATCAGGTTCGACGGGAACGCCTCGATCCGGGTGTTGTAGTCGCCCACGTTCGCGTTGTAGAAGCGGCGGCCGGCGGCGATCCGGTCCTCGGTGTCGGTCAGCTCCCGCTGCAGGTTGAGGAAGTTCTGGTTCGACTGGATCTGCGGGTAGGCCTCGACCGAGATCATCATCTGTCGCAGCGCGCCGGACAGTTCGCCCTCGGCGGCCGCGCGCTGCTCCGGCGAGGCACCCTGCACGTTCACCGCCTGGGTGCGCAGCCGGGCGACCTCCTCGAACACGTGCCGCTCGTGCGCCGCGAAGGCCCGGACAGTCTCGACCAGGTTCGGGATCAGGTCGTAGCGCCGGTGCAGCTCGACGTCGATCTGCCGCCATGACTCCTGGATCAGGTTCCGCTGCTTGACGAAGCGGTTGTACGAGACCATCAGCGCGATGGCCAGAATCACGACGATCGCCACGATCACGATGATGACTACGGTCATTCCCTGCTCCCGAGTGTCGATGAGGCTCGGAAGTGACTCTACGGTGCTGCGGGGCCTAGATGGTGAGTACGAGGCGGCCCGAGGTCTGGCCCGCGGCTTGGCGTTGCCAGGCTGCCGCCACGTCAGGGAGCGAGACGGTCTCGTGCGCGACCGTGATCCGGCCGGCGGCCGCGTGCCGCAGTACTGCGGTGAGGGCGTCCCGGCGCTGGTCGGGCGTCAGGGAGTTGTTTGTGTAGCCGAGGATGCTCGCAGAGCGACTACGCAGTACCGATGAGGAGAAGGTTGCCTCGTCACCGGAGGCGCCGCCGAGATTCACCAGGCGCCCTCCGCTCGCCAGCATCCGCGCGGCCGCGGTGGCTGCCACGCCGAAGACCGGGTCGATCACGACATCCACGGCACCACCGGTCGCGTCGGCGAGGCGGGACGTGAACTCATCCACATCGGGGGTCATGGCAACCACTTCGTGAGCACCCGCCGCCAGAGCGCGCTGCCGGGCGTCCTCGGACCGGCACACCGCGGTGATCTGGCCCGCCTCGAGGACCCGTGCCACACCGATCGCGGCCTGGCCGACCGCACCTCCGCCACCAAGCACGAGCACTCGTTCCCCGGGTTGGAGCTGGGCTCGCCAGGTCAGCGTCATCCAGGCGGCGACCCCCGACAGCCCGATGGCGGCGACCGCGGTGTCATCGACCGGTGCTTCCAGCGCGATCAGGTCGACGTCAGGGACCGCGCACAGCTCGGCGAAACTGCCGTCACCCGCGGCCATCCCGGCCGACGTCGCGAAGAACACCCTGGTCCCGGGATCCAGGACGGCCGAGTGCTCCACCACACCGACGCCCTGCACCCCGGGCACGTACGGGACCGGAGGCGCACCGAAGTACGACGTACCGGAGGCGCAGAGCAGGTCCAGCGGTACGACGGGCGCGGCGGTGACCCGGACGATGCTCTGCCCCTCGGTGGGGACGGGGTCGGGGTGTTCGGCGTGTGACGGGGGTTCGCCATGGACGCCCAGGACGGCGGCTCGCACGGAATCTCCTCTCAGGTGGCGATGTCCGGATACGGCAGCCGCAGGTGCTCCATGGCCTTGCCGTAGGCCTTCTGGTATTCCAGCGGGCCGTGGTCTCGCTCGAACATCGCGATGAACAGCGTGAGGGTGAGGAACGGGTGGGCGCCGAGTTGGAACAGCGCCACATGGTCGTGGTCGCGCAGCGCTCGGCGCTCCTCGTCGGTGAGGGCGAGCCAGGTCGACTTCTCGGCGGTCGTGCAGTTGAGGAGCTTGTTGGCGAACTCCTCCTCCCACCAGGTGACCGTGCCGGCTGCGTCCGCGCGGTACCGCTCGACCAGATCGGGATCGCGGTCGACGGTGTAGAGGAACTTGTCCAGCAGGTACTTGCTCATGCCGGTACTCCGTTCGGGTACCAGGTGAAGTAGGCCTCCATCGTGTGGAAGAGGTCGAGGGAGTCGACGTGGTCCGCCTTCGCGCCGTCGCCGGCCACGCCCATCATCAGCATGAAGTCCATGAACCCGTGGGTTGCGTTGCCCGGCAGGTGCAGGCTGTCCAGGGTCACCTCGGCCAGGCAGCCCTCGACGTCGCCACTGGCGATCCACTCGACGGCCTTGCGGTCGAACGCCGGGTCGGGGCCGTGCTCGCCGAACTGCCGGGGACCGCCCAGCTCGAGCGACAGGTGACCGGTGCCGATGATCGCGACCCGCTTGTCCTCCGGCCACGACTCGACCAGCTTCCGGATCGTCCGGCCGAGCTCGACGAACCGCTTCGGCCGCGGCAGCGGCGGCGCGAAGATGTTGGTGTAGATCGGCACGATCGGCAGGTCCGCCTCCGGGCGCAGCGTGATGATCGGGCAGGTGATGCTGTGGTCGATCCGCAGTTCGTTGCTGAAGGCAAGGTCGAAGTCGGCGTCCAGGCCGTTGCGCAGGATGTGCGCGGCCAGCTTCTCCTCCCCCGGCAGCGTCATCCGCGGCAGGCCGAACTCGCGCTCCTCGTTGTGCCAGTTCGCGTCGAAGAACGGCGCCTTGCCGACCAGGAACTGCGGCATGTTGTCCAGCCACAGCTGGTGGAAGTGGTCGCTGCCCACCATCACCAGGATGTCGGGCCGGGCCTTGGTCAGCGTCTCGCGGAACGCCTCGATCTTGGCGACCCACTCGTCGGCGAAGGGCGGGCGGTCGGCGCCGGTGGCGGTGCTCGCGCGGTAGTAGAACGGGTGGTGCGTCGAGGCGATGACCGCGACGACGGTGGCCATGTGGTGCTCCTCTGCGTCCGGATGGGTCAGGAAGTCGGGTCGGCGGTGGAGTCGGGGGTCGGGTCGACGTACACGGCGTTGCGGTCCACGGTCAGGTAGGCGTCCATGCCGATCGGGCGGCGGCGCTCCTCGGCGAGCTGGCCGAGCAGCCCGGCGGCCCTGGCCAGCAAGGCGAACCCGCGCAGCAGTTCGACGGGTAGCCCGAGGTCAGCCAGCGCGGCACCACAGACACCGGCGCCGTTGAGCGGCAACCGGCGCCCGAGGACCTGCTCGTGCACCCGCCCGATGGCCTCGAACAACCGCAGGTGCGGCCCGCGCAAGCCTTCCTCCTCGGCGATCCCGATCAGCACCGGCGTCCGCGGATCCTGCACCTTGTGGACCGGATGTCCAAGCCCGGGGATGAACTTCTTCGCCTCCCGGGTCTCCTTGACCACCGTCAGCGCGAGCTCGTCCCAGCCGGCATCGTCCTGCGGCAGCTGACCATCGAGTCGCTGCAGAGCCTCGTGCAGGAAGATCCCGCAGTCCTCAGTGACGCCGAGGAACCGGGAACCACCGCCGAGCAGACCAGCAGCAAGTGCGCCCTGAAGCGAGTCGGGCGCGGACAGATACGTCAGCCGGGCGGCGATCGCTGTCGGGGTGAAGCCGTGGTCGGCCAGGGCAACCAGTACAGCCTCGAAGACCCGCGTCTCCGATGGCGTCGGGCGGCGGAGTGCGACCAGCCAGAAGGCCAGCTCACCGAAGCCGACCTTGCCCATCAGGTCGGCCGTCAGGTCCTGCCCGAGCAGCCGGATCTCGTCCGCGGTCGAGGTGCCCAGCGAGGTCGGGAAGGACAGCCCGTCATCCGTCATGCCGAACGCTCCTCGTCCCCGGTGCGGTTCTCGGGTGGTGTGGCCAGCCACTTGCGGAGCTCGGCGCCGTGTTCGTCGAGGGACGGCGGCGGCAGCCGGTACTCCGGGGCTGTCTCGGAGAAGGTGATCGGGTTGCGCACCGACGGCATCGCGCTCGCGCCGGATCCGACCGTCACGACCGGGTCCAGGCCGATCTCCTCGGCGAACGCCACCCCTCCGTCGACCGTGTTGATCGGCCCGCAGGGAACTCCGGCGTCGATGATGTCGCGGAACCACTCGAGCTTGGTCCGGGTCCGCAGCCGCTCGACCAGGAGCGGGCGCAGTTCGTCCCGGTTGGCCGTTCGCTGTTCGTTGCGGTCGAACCGCGGATCGTCCGCAAGCTCCGGCACCCCGAGAACCTCGACCAGCTTGCGGAACTGGCCGTTGTTCCCGGCGGTGATGATCAGCTCGCCGTCGGAGCACGGCAACGGCTCGTACGGGAACAGGCTCGGGTGGCTGTTGCCCATCCGCATCGGGACGACCCCGCCCGCGACGTACGCGCTCGACTGGTTGACCAGGCCCGAGAGCGCTGATGACATCAGGTTGACCTCGACGTGCTGGCCCCGGCCGGTCTCGTGGCGGGCGTTCAGCGCGGACAGGACGCCGATCGTCGCGTGCATCCCGGCCATCACGTCGAAGACCGAGATCCCGGCCCGGAACGGTTCGCCGTCCGGGTCTCCGGTCAGGCTCATCAGCCCGGAGATGGCCTGGACGATCAGGTCGTACCCCGGCAGCGCCGCGCCTTTCGGTCCGCTGCCGAACCCACTGATCGACGCGTAGATCAACCGCGGATTCGCGGCCGCGACCGACTCGTAGTCCAGCCCGAACCGGGCCAGGCCGCCGGGTTTGAAGTTCTCCACCAGGATGTCGGCGCGCCGTGCCAGTTCCTGCGCCGCGGCCAGGTCGTCCGGGTCCTTGAGGTCGAGCGCGATCGACCGCTTGTTGCGGTTGACCGCGAGGTAGTAGGTCGAGATCCCGTCCCGCACCGGCGGCTGCCAGGACCGCGTGTCGTCGCCGCCGGGAGCCTCGACCTTGACCACCTCGGCGCCGAGGTCGGCGAGCAGCATGGTCGCGTACGGGCCGGCCAGGATCCGGGAGAAGTCCGCGACCAGCAGCCCGGAGAGCGGGCCGCGACCAGCGTCGCCGGCCGAGCCGTTCGGAGTGGGCGTTGCAGGCACGGAGCGCACATCTCCCATCGTCAGCAAAGCGAAAACGGACAATCGTCCGCCGAATCAGTCTCCGGTCGCCCCACTCCGGCTGTCAAGCGCCCGACGGGCACCGAGCGCAGGCTTCGGAGTACTGGTGGTGACGGGGTATTGACACGCCTGGACGGCGCTTCGATAGTGGCCGTATGGCGATCATGACCGGCATACGGACGCATGTCCGAGCCTGACAGCCTGGAGGAGACCATGTCCGATGCCGAGGTGCCGGCCACCGGCCGGCCGGTGGTTCTGCGAGGCGGCACCGTCCTGACCATGGACGACAGCCACACCGTGCTGACCGACGCGGACGTCCTGGTCGTCGACGACCGGATCGCCGCCGTCGGCGCGTCACTGGACGTCCCCGAGGGCACGCAGGAGATCGACGCCCGCGGGGGCATCGTGATGCCGGGCATGATCGACACCCACCGGCACATGTGGCAGACCGCGATGCGCGCGTACGGCGCCGACTGGACCCTGACCCAGTACTTCGTCTGGTACTACCTCGAGCACGGCAAGATCTTCCGGCCCGAGGACATCTACGCCGGCAACGTGACGTCGGCCTGGGAGTCGCTCGAAGCGGGCGTGACCACCACGGTGGACTGGTCCCACGGGCTGCAGAGCGTGGATCACGCCGAAGCGGCTGTGGACGCGCTGCAGGCCGTGCCCGGGCGGTTCGTCCTTGCCTACGGCAACATTCAGGCCGGGCCCTGGGAGTGGACCGCCGACGCGAGCGTCCGGTCGTTCCTGGAACGCCGTCAGTCCTCGGCGAGCGACCTGCTCGGCCTGCAACTGGCCTTCGACGTGACCGGCGACCCGTCCTTCCCGGAGCGCGGCGCCTTCGAGGTGGCGCGCGAGCTCGACCTCGCGGTGACCACGCATGCCGGAGTCTGGGGTGCCACCAACGACGACGGTATCCGGCTGATGCATGAGAACGGCTTCATGACGCCGAAGAACATCTACGTGCACTCCGCGACGCTGACCAGTGACTCTTACCAGCGGATCGCCGCGAGTGGCGGCTCGGTGTCGGTGTCGACGGAGTCCGAGCAGAGCGCGGGCCAGGGGTACCCGCCGACCTGGCAGGTCCGCCGGTACGGGATCCCGGTCTCGCTGTCGATGGACACCAGCGTGTGGTGGAGCGGTGACCTCTTCTCGGCCATGCGCACCACGCTCGGCGCCGACCGCTCCCGCGAGCACCTCGAGGCGCACGTGAAGGGCGACACCGTCACCCACACCCACCTGCGCGCCGAGCACGTGGTCGACTGGGCGACCCGCGGCGGCGCCCGGGCACTCGGCCGGGACGACCTCGGCAGCCTCCAGCCGGGCAAGAAGGCCGATGTCGTGCTGATCAAGAACGACGACTCCCCGGTGTCCTTCCCGCTGCTCAACCCCTACGGTCATGTCGCGTTCCAGGCGCAGCGTGGCGACGTCCACACCGTGATCGTCGACGGCCGGGTGGTGAAGCACGAGCACCGGCTGGTCGGCGTCGACCTGCCCGCGGTACGCAGTTCCGTCGAGGCGACGGTGGACTACCTGCGGTCGGCGATGGGCGATGAGGCGTGGGCCGGCGGGATGAACCCCGATCTCCCGCACGACGAGGAAGTCCTGGACAACCCGTACCAGTACACGGAGTACAAGTCCGAGTCGACGCGGGAGGCGAGGGGCAGCATGTTCGGCGACCCCGGCTCGGAGGCATGACCGGCCGGTCGGGGTCGTAGGCTCAGCGGCGATGGGTGGTCGGAGCAGCGGAGGCGGACACTGATGGCAGGACGAGGTTCGGGTCCCGATTTCGTCGAATCGCTGGCTCGTGGACTGGACGTGCTCGCCTGCTTCGACGCCGATCACCGCAGCATGTCCCTCACCGAGGTGGCGACCGCGGCCGGGCTGGCACGGCCGACCGCGCGCCGGCTGCTGTTGACGCTGGAAGAGCTCGGCTTCGTCCGGTCGACCGGCGGCGCCTTCCAGCTGACGCCGAAGGTGCTGACGCTCGGCATGGCGTACGTCGGTGCGCTGGGCCTCTGGGACATCGCCAGGCCGCACCTGGAGTCGCTCGTGGCCCGGACCGGTGAGTCGTCGTCGATGGCGCAGCTCGACGGGTCGGACATCGTCTACGTCGCCCGGGTGTCCGTCCCGAAGATCATCGCGCTGCGGGTGGACATCGGCACCAGGTTCCCGGCCGCGCAGACGTCGCAGGGCAAGGTGCTGCTCGCCGGACTCAGCGCGGACGACCTGGCGGCGACGCTCGCCCAGCCGAGTCGTGCCGGGCTCCCGCCTTACATCGGGCGGTCCGCGGAGCAACTCCGCGACGAGCTCACCGAGATCCGGGCCCGCGGCTGGGCGCTGGCCGACGAGGAGCTCGCGCCTGGGGTCCGCTCGGTGGCGGCTCCGGTGCGGGACGGGACCGGTGCGGTCCGGGCGGCGATGAACGTCACGGTGCATGCCGCGGAGACGTCGACCGAGCAGCTCCTCAAGGAGTACCTGCCCTTGCTGCTGCGTACGGCGGGCGATGTCAGCGCCGAGTGGGCGATGTGGCAGTCGCGGCCCCACGTGGAGCTTGGTCAGCGCAAGGACGAGTCCTCCGCCTGAGCCTGCCGGTCCGCAGTACTGCGGACCGGGCCGCTGTGGTCTGGCGGCGAAAGGGGTCAGTGCTGGCGGGGGTCGACGCCGGCGTAGTCGCGCCAGACGTACGGCGGGACGTTGTCGACCACCAACTGCAGGAGCTGGAGGCGGTTCATCACCTCGACCGGTGCGTGCGGACCGGAGTCCCAGCCGATCAGGGAGTTGCCCTCGATCCGCCAGCCGATCTCGCCGCGGGCGAGCAGCAGCTCCATCATCTGCGGGTGGATCACCGAGTGCCCGAACCGCGCATCGTCCGCGGTCACCCGGAAGGCCCGGTTGAACTGCTCGCTCTCGAACCGGAGATCGCCGAACCCGAGGGCGTTCGCGACCGCCCCGCCGAAGATCCCCTCCTGGGTGACCTCGAGCTGCGGCAACGGGCCCGGCAGCTGCATCACCACCACGCCGAACTTGTGCGTCGTGGTCCGGCGGCCGCCCTTCCCGTTGCTGCTGTGGGTCTGGTAGCTGTAGTCGAAGGCAACGATCTGGCGGCCCTGGAAGGCGCCGCTCAGCACGTTCCGCACCCGCCAGTGATCACCGGTCTGGAACGGCGACCCGGCCCAGTTCCCGGCCAGCGCGTTGTTCTCCGGCAGGTAGTTGAAGCCCTGCTGCGCGGCGAAGGCGGCGAACGCCTCGCGGCGCTTCTTCGCCAGCACGTAGTTCGCGTAGCCGACCCCGGCGCCGATCAGCAGGGCGACGACGACGATGACCGCGGTGGTCACGAGCCGAGACCGAGCTCCTCGAGGCCGAACACCGAGCGGTACTCCAGGCCTTCCGACTCGACTTTCTCCTTCGCTCCGGTGGACCGGTCCACGATCACCGCGACGGCGACCACCTCGGCACCCGCCTCGCGCAACGCCTCGACGGCGGTGAGCACCGAGCCACCGGTGGTGGAGGTGTCCTCGACCGCGAGCACCCGGCGGCCCTTCACGTCCGGACCCTCGATCCGGCGCTGCAGCCCGTGCGTCTTCTCGGCCTTGCGGACCACGAACGCGTCGAGCTTGCGCCCCTGCGCGGCGGCCGCGTGCAACATCGACATCGCCACCGGGTCCGCGCCGAGCGTCAACCCGCCGACCGCGTCGAACTCGAGGTCCGCGGTGAGCTCCAGCATGGCCGGCCCGATCAGCGGCGCCGCCTCGGCGTCGAGCGTGATCCGGCGCAGATCCACGTAGTAGTCGGCCTCCTTGCCCGAGGCCAGCGTCACCCGCCCGTGCACGATCGCCTTGTTTTTGACCTGTTCCAGCAACGCCCCGCGATCAGCACTCATGGCCACCCACCCTAAGGGACCTCGCGGTCAGCCCGGCCGGGGGACGGTTTCAGCTCTTCTCGTCCTCTTTGACCAGGCGGCCGAAGGCGACCGAGCGGTCGGGGGCGGCCCGATCCGGGCCAGCAGCGCGACGGCCCAGCCCCCGTACTACGCCCGTGCCATGCGGACGAGTATGCAGATGATCTGCAAAGCCTGTGTACGACGTGTCGATGGACGCCGGTGGTTGCCCGGGACCACGATGTGGGGGCAACGGCTGAGGAGGCAACACCATGAAGGCGCTGGTCAAGGCCGAGAGCAGGCCCGGACTGTGGCTGCAGGACGTCCCGGTGCCCGCGATCGAGGCCGACGAGGTTCTGATCAAGGTCCTGCGGACCGGATTGTGCGGCACCGACCTGCACATCCAGAACTGGGACTCCTGGGCGCGGAAGAACGTGCCGGTCCCCATCGTCACCGGGCACGAGTTCGCCGGCGAGGTGGTCGAGATCGGCGCCGGCGTCCGGGACGTCGCGGTCGGTGACATCGTCAGCGGCGAGGGTCACCTGGTCTGCGGCCGCTGCCGCAACTGCCGGGCCGGGCGCCGCCACCTGTGCATCAAGACCCGCGGGCTGGGCGTGCACGTGCCGGGCGCGTTCGCGGAGTACGTCGCGCTGCCGTCGATGAACGTCTGGGTGCACAAGGACCCGGTCGACCTGGACGTGGCCGCGATCTTCGACCCGTTCGGGAACGCCGTGCACACGGCGCTGTCGTTCCCGGTCGTCGGCGAGGACGTGCTGATCACCGGCGCCGGGCCGATCGGCGTCATGGCCGCGGCGGTCGCCCTGCACGCGGGGGCGCGCAACGTGGTGATCACCGATCTGTCCGACTACCGGCTCGAACTGGCCCGCAAGATCGGCGTCACGCACGCGGTCAACGTCGGCGAGCAGTCGATCGCCGACGCCCAGCGCGACCTCGGCATGCGCGAGGGGTTCGACGTCGGGATGGAGATGTCGGGCCAGCCGGCCGCGCTGCGCGACATGCTCGCGAACATGAACCACGGCGGCAAGATCGCGATGCTCGGCCTGCCCGCCGACGAGATCGCGATCGACTGGAGCACGGTGGTGCTCAACATGCTGACGATCAAGGGCATCTACGGCCGGGAGATGTTCGAGACCTGGTACTCGATGTCGGTGATGCTGGAACGCGGTCTCGACCTCGGCCCGGTGATCACCCACCGGTTCGGGTACGCCGACTTCGAGCAGGCCTTCGACGTGGCGAGGCAGGGCCACTGCGGCAAGGTGATCCTGGACTGGACCAACCCGACCTACGCAACGAACCCCGAGGGAGTGCACTGATGTTCGGCCGGATGCGCGATGACCTGACCACCACGATCGGCGAGATCCGCGACGCGGGGCTGTACAAGTCCGAGCGGGTGATCACCTCGCCGCAGAACTCCGCCATCTCCGTTGCCAACGGCAAGTCGGGCGGCACGGTGCTGAACTTCTGCGCCAACAACTACCTCGGCCTCGCCGACCACCCCGAGGTGATCGCCGCGGCGAAGAGCGCCCTGGACGAGTGGGGCTTCGGGATGGCCTCGGTCCGCTTCATCTGCGGCACGCAAGCCATCCACAAGGAGCTCGAAGATGCCCTGAGCACCTTCCTGGGCGCCGAGGACACCATCCTCTACAGCTCCTGCTTCGACGCGAACGGCGGGTTGTTCGAGACCCTGCTCGGCGCCGAGGACGCGGTGATCTCCGACGAGCTGAACCACGCCAGCATCATCGACGGCATCCGGCTGTCCAAGGCGAAGCGGTACCGCTACAAGAACCGCGACATGGCCGACCTGGAGGCCCAGCTCAAGGACGCCGCGGACGCGCGGTACCGCCTGATCGCCACCGACGGCGTCTTCTCGATGGACGGGTACGTCGCGCCGCTGGACGAGATCTGCGACCTGGCCGAGCGGTACGACGCGCTGGTGATGGTCGACGACTCCCACGCGGTCGGGTTCGTCGGTCCCGACGGCGGCGGAACCCCTTCGCTGTTCGGCGTCAAGGACCGGGTCGACGTGCTGACGGGGACCCTGGGCAAGGCCCTCGGCGGCGCGTCCGGTGGTTACGTCTCCGGCCGGCGCGAGATCGTCGAACTGCTCCGCCAGCGCTCCCGCCCGTACCTGTTCTCCAACTCCCTGGCCCCGTCGGTGACGGCGGCCTCGCTGAAGGCGCTGCAGCTGATCGGTGGCACGAGCGATCTGCGCGACAAGCTCGCCGCCAACACCGCGCTCTTCCGTTCGAAGATGACCGAGGCGGGCTTCGACGTGCTGCCGGGCGACCACCCGATCTCGCCGGTGATGATCGGCGACGCCGCCGAGGCCGGCCGGCTGGCCGACAAGCTGCTCGAGCTGGGCGTCTACGTGATCGGCTTCTCCTACCCGGTCGTCCCGCACGGCAAGGCCCGGATCCGGACCCAGCTCTCCGCGGCCCACTCCACCGAGGACGTGGAACGCGCCGTCGCCGCCTTCATCGAGGCGCGGGCAGCGCTCAGCTCCGACGCCGGCACGAGCTGAGCCGTCCCGCCGCGGCTGGCCCTGTGGTCCTTCATCCAAGCGGGGTGACCTCGGCCAGGGATCCTTCATCCACGGAGGGTGATGCCGACCGGGCGAAACAAGCGCAGCCTCCAAGTGCGAGCCGCTGCCGAGCCCGGTAGCGGCCACCGCAGCGAGAGGAGATACCGCAGATGGCTGCGAAAAAGAGCGGCGCCTGGACCGGCTTCGTTGTGTTCGCCGGCACGATGCTCCTGGTGATCGGGGGAATCAACGTCTTCCAGGGCTTCATCGCCCTGTTCGACGACGAACACCTGGTGGTGACGCCGGACAACCTCATCCTGGTCGATCTGACTGGCTGGGGCTGGGTGCTCCTGATCTCCGGCCTGATCATGATCGCTGCCGGTCTCGGTCTGCTCGCCGCGCAGACCTGGGCCCGGATCACCGCGATCGTGATCGTCATCGTGCACGCCATCATTCAGATCGCCTGGCTGGGTGCGTACCCGGTCTGGTCGCTGCTGATGATCGCGCTGGACACCGTGGTGCTCTACGCGCTCACCGCCGGCTGGTCCGACGTGCGCGAGAGGCTCAAGGGTCTGGACGAAGAGACCTGGCAGACCCCGCAGGAAGCGGGTGTTGACGCCGGCGCAACAAGGACCACACCGATGCCTTGAGTGGCGCGGAGGTTACTGCTTGTCGAGACCGGGCTGGTAGTCCGGGTCGGTGTGCCGGTGAACGGTGTCCAGGTAGATGCGGTCGGCGCGTTCCTGGATCCGTTCATCGGCCTCGATCTGCAAGCGGGTCCGTTCGGTCTGCTCGCGTTCACGGGCCATCGCCAGTTCGTGCTTGCGCTGCCGGCTCTGGGCAACCGCCCAGACGATCCAGCCGCCGCAGCTCAGCCCGAGCACGAAGAGGATGCCGAGGATCGTCTGCAACAGGTCCATCAGGCCTCCTCGGTCGCTCTTCGTCGCCACACAACTGCCCAGCGCAACAGGCCGCCGACCACCACGGCCTCGCCGACCAGTACTGCGATCGCGGTGAGCGGGCTCCACAGATCAGCCAGCGTGAGGTACCAACTGCGGATGAGCAGCACCAGCGCCGGACCGAGGATGGCCGTCGCCAGCAGGGCATAGCCGGCATAGATCCGCCGCGCCCGTCGCGAATAGGCAGCGATGCCGGACGGTCCGTGCCGAAGGAAGGCGCCGGCGAAGCGGAACGACTCCCCCTGCAGGTTCGAGGTCGACGTCGCGTGCTCGAGCATGTGGTAGCCGTCGAGCTTGAGCACGGGAATCAGATTCGCCAGCGCCGCGACGACGCCGAACAGCAAGAGCGCCGCAGCCAGACCGTGCCACCACCCCGACTGCGGACCCCACCACCAGAGCGCGGCGAACGGGATCAGCGCGACCAGGTTGACGTAGACCCCGGCGAACGAGGTGACCACCCGCTGGCCGGGCCGCGGGAAGGTGACGACGTCGTCGACCTTGCAGTACGGCGCGATCATCGGGAACCGCCACATCACCCCGATCTCCGTGGGCCGGCCGCCGTACCGGACACAGGCGATGCCGTGGAAGAACTCGTGCCCGGCGATCACCACCCAGCCGACCAGCAGACCGACCACGGCCGCGGTCGACCGCGACGGCGACTCCGAGACCGCCGTCCACAGCATCGACCACCTCAGCAGCACGAACACCGCGACCGCAGTACCGGCCAGAGCAAGCGGTACTGCGGCCAGCGGGTGCAGGAGCCACCCGATCCGCCGAGCCAGCGGTACTACGAGGTCGGCGGCGCCGGGCACGGGCCGTCGCCAGAGCAGAGGGGATCGCCCGGCTGCCCGACGGGCCAGTTCCGTCTTCTCACGCACCGCTTCGAGTTGCTCGGGCGCAGCGGGCTCGATCAGTGCGTGCGAGTGCAGCAGGCCGAGAAGTTGGGTCCAGTGCGCCTCACCGAGGCGTTTGCCGAACTGCTCGGCATACGCGACGCCGATGTCCGCGAGCGTCCGGGTGCCGTCGAGCTGCGCCATCAGGAACGCCTCGCGCGGGCCGACCCGCAGGAAGGCGTGGGTCTCGCGGTCGCCGACGATGTGCACCACGGAGGTGCCCTTCAACAGCCCCGGGCCGACGTGCACGGACTCGCGCAGCGCGGGCCTGGCCTCGGTCAGCCAGTCGCTGACGGTGGTCATACCGAGGCCGGTGCGGTCGCTGGTTCGAGGGCCCTTTCGATCAGGTAGGACAGGTAGATCTCGTCGAGGATCGCGACCCCGAAACGGTTGTTCGTCATGTGGATGTACGAGCTCAGCAGGATGGCGGCGCGGCCTTCGGGATCGGCGATCGGCTCCTTGCCGCTCCCGCCGGTCCGGCTCGGGAACAGCAGCCGCCCTGACTCGGCCTCGACCCGATCCCGCAGTTCACGGCAGTGCGTCAGCCACGTCCGCTCGATCCCGGACAACGCCTGCGCCTGCTCGCCTTCGCTGATCGAGCGGATCCGGTCGATCCGCTCGGTCAGCGACGCCCGGGTCAGCTCGAAGCTCTTGTCGAACGAGTCGTGGTAGTCGTCCGACGGCTCCTGGTACGACGTCTCCCAGAACGACCGGTACCGCTGGAAGAACCGCCGGACCGCCTCGTCCGAGCCGAGGAACGTGTACGCCGTCATCAGCGACAGCTGGGTGGCCAGACCGAGCAGGACGGGTCGCACGTGCGTGTTCGAGGTGGCCAGCAGCTTCGCGACCAGGTCGCTGGAGTGCTGGAAGTGCCACTCGGCAAGGTCCATCCCGACCGGACCGCCGTACCGGTCGAACTCCTGCTCGTACGGCATCAGGGCGACGCTGTTGTTCGGGCGGAACGGCATCACCCCGTCCACGCCGTACTCCTCGACGAAGCGCTGTTCGCCGTACTCCGCGATGTACATCTTCTTGTAGATGTCGCCGAGCCCGTCGATGTCGGTGTCGTAAAGGGCGGGTCGCCGGGCCAGGAAGGCCTCGAGCGCGGCCGTCGCGCGGCTGGCGACCTCGTCGCGCAGTTCGGGCCGGGCCGGGTGGAAGCGGACCCGCAGGTGCGGTCCCTCCATCCAGTACTTGATGAAGAACCAGCGGTCGATCAGCTCGTCGCGGCGCAGTTCCTCGACCAGCGGCCGGACCGCCTCGACCAGGATCGGATTGGCGTCGCTGGCATAGAAGACGTGCAGAGCCACCCAGTCGTCGGTCATGAGTCCCTCCCGGTGTCGTAGAGCTCCAGCAGCAGTTCGCTGACGTGCGGACGGCCGTGCTCGTCGGTCAGCCACAACTCGTCCACATCTGGGTTCGCCTCGGTCAGCACGATCCGGGCCGAGGCACCGAGCGCGAGTTGTTCGAGCAGTTGCAGGGACATCCAGCTGTCGAAGTCCACCGGCAGGGGTTTGCGCCCGGCCTTGCGTTCGCCGTCCGGTGCGGCGGGCGCCGCGCCGCCGTCGACCGCGGACTTCGCCGCCGCATTGTCGATCTGCGCGAACAGCCGCCGCGGCAGCCCGTGCTCCACCCGCCAGCGCTGCAGCCTGAGCAGGTGCTCGGCATCGGAGTGCTGTGGGTCGCGGAACGGGAAGACGGCGGTGTTCAGCTTCCACATCCGCCGCTGCAAGACCAGGTCTCCCAGCGCCAGCCGCGGATACGACGTGATGCCGTCCACCGGCACGGGATCACCGGTACCGGCCCACAGGTCGATCTGCGCCATGCCGCTCGGCGAGAAGCACAGCAGGATCTGCTGGATCTCGGGCAAGGCCATCGGCATCAGGAAACCCAGGTAGACCGGGACCACCTCTTTGCCGAGCCGCGTCGACATCAGCCGCACCCGATCGGCCTCTTCGTCATGCACCAGGACGAGATCCTCGAGCGAGATCTGCTCGTCCGCCGGCCGAGTGCTCGCATCACCCGGACAGACGATCTCGTACTGCGTGACTGCCGGGTGGATATTGAGATTGGTGGTCTCGTAACCGCCCCGGAGCTCGGCCAGCACGGCTCCGTCAGGCGAGTAGTCGGCCAGGATCCGCGTGATCAGCTCGCCGGCGCCCTCGATGCTGTGGGCGAACCGCGAGAACATCAGCGTGAGGCCCGCGTAGGCCTGGTTGAGGATCAGCCGACCTGGAGCCTCGCCGCCTGCGGCCAACTGGACGAAGAACGACCAGGGCTGTGCGAACTGAGCAGCACCCGGTAACTCCCGCCGTACGGCGGCCACGAACTCCGGGCCGAGGCGGATCTCCTCGACCAGGCCGGGGTCCGCCGCGCGCAGGTCACGCAGGTGCAGCGACGCGGCCTCGCGGGCCCGGTCCACCGCCACGATGTCGTCGAGCTTGAACCAGTTCTCTTGCGGCACGAACGCGTTGTCGTCGTCGAACTGGCGCCGGCGCATCGCCCGGCGGGTGTACGGCTCGAAGAAGTCGCGCTGGAACTCGTGACAGAACCTCACCACGTCCTCACACCGGCCGCCGGCGCCGTAGCGAGCGCGGAAGAAGCCCTTGGCGGTAAGGCGTCTCGACACGTTCAGGTCGAACGCGGGCAGGATGTCGGCGAGGTCCGCGAGGTCGGGGAGCACGGTCCGCTCCCACAGGCCGCGGTCCACCTCCATCCCTTCGCCGGTGATCGTGGTGTCCTCGTAGATCACCGTGCGCGGCACCAGTTGGTCGGACGCGCCGAGCACCTCGAAGCTCGCGCGCACCTGCTCACGCAGCTCCCGCAGTACGGGCGCGCGCCCGCGCGCAGGCGTACCGGGGTACGCGTCGACCAGGACGACGGCTGCCTGGAGGGAACGGGCCAACTGCTGCAGGATCGGGTGGTCCTGGGTGCTGAGCGCGGCTACGAAGATCTCGGTCGGGTGGGCCGAGCGCAGGTCGATCTGGAGGTCCGGAGCGAGCAGGAATCCCAACCGGAGAAGATGACCGACCAGCTGGTCCGCCTCCGCGATGGTCCGCTCAGGGGCCGCGTCGGCGAGCTGCCGGCTGAGTTCCTCGAGCGTCGGCCGGGCCCCCCGGGTCAGCGCGACCACGTCGTCGAGAGCCGGGCCGCTGGGCAGGAAGAACAAGTTCTCGTGAACGTTGTCGATGGCGACTACCGCGTCCGGGTCGGTGCCGGCCGCGGTACGGCGCCGGACGTAGCGCATCGTCTCGCCGTCTGAGCTCGCGCCGGGCGCCAACGTCACCCGCAGGCCGGAACGGAGGGCGGGATCGGCCAGGATCACCGCGGACAGGCGGGCAAGCACGGCGATGTTCAGCCGGGTCGTGGAGTGCTGCTGGAGCGAGACCGGTTCAGGGCGAGGGCGGGTCGCGGTGTCGCTGAACCTGCCGAGACCGACCGAGGTGAGCGTGCTGAACGGGCTGGTCTTGAGCGCGGCCCGATAGAGCAGTTCCAGCAGGGTCCGCTCGACCTGACGGCCGTGCTTGTCGAGCTTGCGGGCCGGGTCGAGGTACCGGTCCATGTTCTTCTCTAGCACCTCCGACTGGAGCAGGACCGCGCTCCGGAGGTTGTCGTCGGCAAGGAGTTCCCTTGCTCGCGACCGAGCCGCTGCCAGGTCGTCACCGAGTACTGCGAGGCCCTGGTCGAGGAGGTCCCGGACTCTGTCGATCGCCGCGATCCACTGGTTCGCCAAGGCTCGGGTCTCGGTCGGCATCAGCGGCTCCGTCCGGGTCAGCGTGCTCGGCCGCGGACGTCTGCCGTTGAAGGCGTCCCGGCGGAGGTTGATGAGCGCCACTCGCTCCGGATCCTCGGAGCCACGAGCGGCCAGAGCGGACTCCAGGGCCTCGCGGAGCTCGTCACCGATGGCGTCTCGGGTGCCTTCGGCCGCCAGTACCTGTTCGGTCCAGGCGACGGCAGCCGGAGTACGGAGGGCGGCTACTGCTTCTGCTGGTTGGCCTGCGACCCGCAGCAGGAAGCCGGCGCCCAGCCGCCAGCCCGACGCAGTACCAGCCGTTGTGCTGAAGGGGGTGGAGAGCAGGTCTGTCATCGGGGGTCTCCTTCGGCTGACCGGTGGTGCAGGCCGTGGTCGTACCCGGCGCGACCGGCGCGCTCGTGGCCGAGCAGGATGAAGAGCATGCTGCGCTCGTCGGTCTCCTCGAGGCCGAGGAACTCGTCGACGGCGAGGTTGTCGATGCCCAGCACGGCGCCGACTCCCAGCCCGCGAGCGGTGGCCGACAGGTAGGTGGTCTGCGCTAGCTGGCCGACCTCGATGCTCAGCATCCGGTAGCCGCGAGCGCCGTACGCGTTCACCAACGCCTCCAGGCGTCCCGTGATCACCAGGACGGCAGCGACCTCGCTGATGTTGTAGTTGGTCAGCGCGTAGTGCCGCTGGACCTCGCCGAAGTCGAAGGACCCCGCACCGATCAGCTGGTGCTCAGCCGGGTCGTAGGCGTACGCACGCTCGGCCAGGCCTTCGACGGCGTTGGGGAGGACCCACAGCCTGGTCCACGGAGTGTCGCGAGGTGCGGGCGCCAGGTCCGTCCCGGCTCGACCGATCCGGGCTGTGGTCGCCAGTACCGAGCTGAGGTCCGACGCCGACAGTGCGGGCCGGACGGAGAAGAGGCCGAAGCTCGAACGCCTTGTGCGCAAGCTAGTGGTGAGGTCAGTGCTGGACGGCTCCGGCGCCGGCAGGGGGATCACATCGGCCTGGTTCAGTGGTGCCGGGCCAACGGGGGCTGTGGTGCCCGGCCTCGGTGTGTTGCCCACGAGGGCGGCCGCGTGGACGCGTTCGACCAGCTCGAAGTCCCGGACGCGATCGGACTTCTCCCACACCCGCAAGGGATTCGGCGTGCCCAGACGCTCTCCTTCGCTGGTTGGCGTTGTGGGCCCGAGTGGGATGACCACGAAAGGCGCTTCGGTCTGCCCATCCACGGCCAGCGCAGTACTGACTGGTGCTTCGTCGAACCACAGGACCGGCTCGACCGCGAGGCCTGCCGCCGCCAGCACGAGTCGCCAGGAGGCGAGCAGGGCGCCGACGTCCTGAGTCACCACGTGATAGCTGAAGGAGTTGTATTTGAAGGCGTTCTTCCAGAAGCTCAGGGTCGCGACCAGGTAGAGGCCGGCGTTGACGCCGGTAGCCGCCGCCAGCTCACTGCAGCGGTTGGCCGCCGAGAGCCGGTCGAGACTGTGGTGAGCCGTGTCGTAGTGGTAGACCCCAGTACGGACCGGCGCTGACCGCCCTGCGACCAGGTAGCTCTCTGCCGGGTACATCCCGCCGCCGGAGGCAGTCGGCCGCGACCACACCGGCTGGGCGGCCCTTAGCTTGTTGGTGCTGTCCTCGTTCCAGTTGAGCTGGGTGCGGCGATCTATCAGCCCGTAGCAGCCGAGCACCGAGGCCAGTACGTCGAGCGCGGGCATCTCCTCGCCGGCAGGAGCGATGGCGCGAGCCGCGGCCGCCTCCACGCCGATCGACGGGAGGCCTGCGAATGGAACAGGCAGCGGCACCTTCGGTGTGTCCAGGTAGAGCTTGTGCCGGGACGGCTGGTCTTCCCAGTCCACCGTGAACCCCATCGGCGGCAACGGCACCCGCTGCCGCTCGAACATCCGGCGCGCGTAGTCCATCGCGACCGCGGGGCTGCCGGGCCCGGCGGCGACATCGATCTGGCTGGTCACCTGCACTCAACTCCTACGGAAGACACGGACTGGGGCGGACGCGGGGCTAGGGGAACGGATGCGGGACGCGGTGCAACTGCTCGGGTGTGAGGGGCTGCGCGGTCAGGCCGCCCTGGTACGGCGCCCACAGCGTCCGCGGCATCGTCCGCACCCGCTGCCGCTGCCAGCCGAAGTCGATCGGGATCAGCCCGGGCACGATCGTCGCCACCGTGTGCAGGCCCATCGCCAGTTGCTCCGGCGTCGTCTGGTCCACCACGACCGTGTCCATGCCCCGGGCCGCGAACAGCGCGACGATCTCCTCGACCGGCTCGCGCAGATCGGTCACCGGCTCCCGGCCGGTGGTCCAGTTGGCGAACGCCTGGTCCAGCGGCGTGACCTCGGACTGGCGCAACCAGTGCTCGGCGTGCTGAGCCATCTCGGGCATGCCGAACAACAGCGCATGGTGCGCCAGCTCGGTGACGTTGCGGTAGTCCGTGACCATCCCCTGTACCTGCCCCAGCGTCTCGCTCACCCGCTCCTCGAAGCCGGTGACGTACGACGCCACCTCACACACAGCAGCCCGTACTGCGTCCGCCGGGTCCAAGGAGGCCCCGCCGGCGAAGCAGAGCGTGCCCAGCCCGCCATCCCGCCGTACGGCGACAGCACCAACGGCGGGGACCGGGAGATCCACGCGGATGTCGAAGCACCGCAGGTCGTAGCCGAGCAGGTCGACGTGGGCGCGCATCTGCCGGACCAGCGGGTGGTCGACGGTGTCGAGGTCGATCTCGGTCGGGGTGAGGCCGCCGTACCAGCTGATCAGGAAGGCGTCCCGCTCGATCAGCTCGAGCTGACCGTGCAGGACGGCCTCGGTGACGGAACTGCCGGAGGCGCAGCCGTTCGAGCACTCCTGCACTGTGTTGCGGTGGTCCTCGCGGTGGTCGAGGTAGTACACGATCTGCTCGGGGACGAGCAGCGGGCGGTGGTCGCGGACGGACCAGCCCCACACCCACGGCACACTCGGGTTCTCCGACCAGGGCACGTACTTGTCCTGGTGCTGTTGGTAGAAGTCGGGTGTGTAGAGGCCGCACTGCTCCATCTCCACGAACGGGACGGTGAGCTCCGTCGCGGTCGCACGCAGGGCCACGTCCACGCGGCGAGGTCGCTGGCCGGCGTCGCGTTCCAGTCCTTCCAGCGCACCGAGGAGCTCGCTGCGCTGGTAGCTCTCGGCGTGGCCGCTCCACCACATCTCGTGCAGGCCGTACTTGCTCCGCACCTCGAAGTGGCCGCTGGCCGGGGCCGTGGCGGTCGCGTGGTAGGCGCGGATCGCCGGGCCGCCGAGCATGCCGCACACTGGGTTGGCGAGCGCGTCCATCGGCAGAGCGAGGTCTTCCGGCTTACGGGACCTGCCGCTGCCGGGACTGGACGCTGGTGTGGACACCAGACGGATCCGTGCATCGTCCGCGGTGTCCGGTTGCGGTTGGGCGCAGGCCTCGCAGGAGGAGTCGCGGATCAACCCGTACCGCTCGACCTTCGCAGTACGGATGTCGATCTCCCAGACCGGGTACGCCGGGCCGCCTAGCGCTTCGGCCGCGGCGCGGGTCACTGCGGCGGCGACGCTCATTGCGTGCGGGCCGGGGACGCTGTGCGGGGTGGTGAGGACACCGTGCGGGTGATCGAGGATGCGGCGCTCGATGGTCGGGCGGCACACGACCCAGCGACGGTCCAGGCAGGTCGGGCACGGTCCGGCACCACCGGGAGTGGCGGCGACCACGAGGGTGCCTGCGTAGAGGCGGATGCTGACAGGGGCGGACTCGCCGGGCCTCGGAGCGCCGATGGTGATCCGCTCTTCCTGGCCGGGCAGGCCGAGTACGGCGACGTCCAGGGCGATCGCGGGGCGGGGTGGCAGCAGGTCGGCAATGGAGCCGCCGACCGTAGCCACCAGTGCCGCGGCATCCGGCGCCACCGAGGGTGCGTGGTGTTCCTCCAACGTCGTCACTGGATGCAGCTCCTTCTCGTTCCTGGACGGGCACCGACAGCAGGGTCGGCGGGCGGAGTACAGACGGTCGCTCGGGGCGGTGAACGGCCGGGACATGCTGCGGACCAGGGCCCTTGGTCCGCAGCACTCAGCTCACTAGCGCGTCGATCAGCCGCAGCTGGACGTGCTGGTGCTCGTCGAGCAGCAGCTGGAGGTGCTGCAGGAGCAGCAGCTGGAACAGCTGCAGGACGAGCTGGTGGCTGCGAGGTCCAGGGACGGATCGGTGATCTCGTCCACCTCGAAGGTGGCGGCCTCGAGGTCGAGCAGTTCGAGGCCGAGCGTCTGAGTGCTCATGGTCGGACTTCCTTCCTGTTTCTGCGCGGCCGTTCAGCCGCGACTGGGCGGTAGCAGTACTTCGGTCCGGACGACGGCATCAGCCGTCGCCGCACCCGGAGTGACGGACGGCTGTCAGCCGCCGCCGCACCCGGTGCTGGTGCTGGTCGAGCAGCAGCTGGACGTGCTGCAGGACGAGCAGCTCGAGCAGGAGCAGCTCGAGCTGCACCAGCCGGCCGCATCCTGGCCGAGATCGACGATGTCCTCGATCTCGAACGTGGCCGTCTCGAGCACGAGCAGCTCTTCGCGGAGCGCCATGGTGGTCACCTCCTTCCTGGGCGGGTTGGGGCCGCCGCCGGTCCGGCGGCGGAACCTGGGGAGGCAGTACCGTGCTCAGCTGGTACTGCTGCAGCTGCAACTGGAACACCCGCAGCAGCTGGACGTGCTGCAGGAGGAGCAGCTCGACGTGCTGGTGCTCGAGCTGCACCAGTCGGCAGCGTCCTGCCCGACGTCGGCGATCTCGTCCACCTCGAAGGTGGCGGTCTCCAGCGACAGCAGCTCGGTGGTCAGGTCGGTCATCAGGACTCCTTCGCGTCAGGGGCGGCGGTGCGGAAGAGCAGGACCCGGGCCACCGAGGTGACGCCGGTCAGGTCTGGCGGGCTGAGGTCGACCGTCGCGGCCCGGCGGCCGGTCGCGGCGAGCTTCGCCAGGATCGCGTCGTCGGCGACGGTGTCGGTCAGCTCGGCTGCCTCGGGAGCAGGTCCGGCGACGAGAGCGCCGCCGAGATCCGCATCCACCCGCAGCTTGTGGTCGACCCGCGCGTACGGCGTACCGGCCAGCTGGCGTTCGCCTACGGCTGTCAGGAGGGCTGCCTCGGCCGCCGCCACCCAGCTGGTCGCGGCCCGGGCGATCAGTTGCCGCTCCACTCCGTTGCTAATGGCAACTACTGCGACCGGTACGGCGCCGCGGGCGAGCTGGAAGTCGACCTTGTCACCGGCGGCGACGAGTTCGTTGAACAGGATCATCAGGCGGCGGTACTGCTGTGGATCCAGCGCCTGGGCGATCAGTTCCTGCGGCACTCGGACAACCGGGAGCTCACCGCTGGCGACCTCCGCGATGGCGGTCGAGCCGACCGCGGCGACGAGAGCTCGCGAGATCGCGGCGGGCGGAGTCGGCGCCGCGGCGAGACCACCCAGGTCCGGCTCGAACTCAGCAGCGTTCCAGTCCAGCGGACCTGCGAGGACCGCGGCACGGTCGATCGCCAACGAAGTCCAGCTCGTCACCTCGTACGCCGCGACCGGTGCTGGACGCGAGGGCCCGGCACCAAGCCACGTCTCGACCTGCTCCGATACGACGTCCTCCGCGCCCGGCGCCGGGGCGGACAGCAGGGAGGAACGCCTGTGGAGATTGAGGGTGTAGCGGATGGCAGCGTCTTCCAGCGAGGCCAGCCTGGCTTCGAGAACGGTTTCCACTCCGAACGTCACGATCGGCTCGGTGGCCGCGGCGGGCGCCCGCAGTACTGCTGTCTTGACCGGGATCTGCGGCACCGCGTCATCGTCGAAGTGCCGGAACAACCCGACCGCGTCCGCCACCACCGGATCGAAACGCCGGTAGGCCCACTCCACCCCACCGTCATCCGCCGGCACCACAGGCTCTTCCGGAGCGGCGGTTTTGGCGGCTGGGAGGGCTGCGGCCGGCGCGGTGGGTTCGACGGCCGGGTGGGGCAGGACGTGTTCGGTGCGGACGGTCAGGCGATCCGGGTCGAGCAGGATCACTGTCCGGTCGAGATCCGAGGGGATACTGCCGGACAACTGCTTGAAGATCTCGAACCCGGCCAGGTTGATCAGCATCGTCGCTGCAACCCTGGGCAACACAGGCCCAGCCGGTGCGGCAGCGGCCCCAGCCACCCCTGCCTGCCAGAGCTCGGCAACCCCGGCCATCCCGTTGTCACTCATCCGCAGCAGAGCGGACTGGATCGACACGGCCCCCTGCCACGGCCCGGCCATCAACCGATCCCCCACCCGAACCAACGGCAGAAAGTCCACCCCAGCCCGGCGGGCCTCTTCAGCCACCTCGAACAACTGCGGCGACGGCCCGTCTAACGCCAGCAGGACAGCCAAATCAGCGTCCGCCGCCTGAGCCGCATCCCACTCAGCATCAACAACTACCCGCACAAACCCACCTGTGCCGACGCCGTTGGCTGTCAGGGCGGTGGCGAGGGTGGTCAGGGCTTGTTGATCGGTGCCGGTGATGAGGACTCGTGCAGCAGCCACGTGGGAGAAGCCGGTGCCGTCGTCGCCGTGGTGCTCCAGGAGCGCGACCTGGCTGGGGAACTTGTCTCGCAGTTCCTTGTCCAGCAGGGCTCCTGGGCCGTCCAGGACGACACCACGCGAGGCGAGGGTGCCGAGCAGGGAGCGGACCGCACCTGCTTGCGCGTCCGGCAGGCCCTCGACGATGTCGGTCAGCAACGTGCTGCCATCGAGATGCGGCAGCAACGCCGACAGGTAGCGGTAGGCGCCGGCACCGCGGATGACGAACGCGCCATCGGAACCACGCACGTACACACCGTCGAGCGTTTCGAGGAAGGCCACGTCCTGGCGCATGCGGGGCCGGACGAGTTCAACGGGCGGGTTGGTCACGGTTCGCTCCTCGGGCGGAAGGAAAGCGGGTCGGTGGGTTCGGGATCAGGTGATGTCGCGCCGGTGCATCAGGACCGCGGCTGCGGTGGTGGTGACGACGAGGTAGGCGACCAGCACCAGGCAGGCGGCCGGTGCGCTCAGGTAGTCGACGACGCCGGGGGTACCGCCGTCGCCCTGGGTCGGTGCGCCGAGACTTCCCACCAGCGAGCCGCTGGCGGAGCCGAGCAGGATATTGCGGACCGGCTCGATCGCCGGGATCACGCCGGCCAGACCGGACAGTGCGTTCTCCAGGCCGAGCGTCCACAGCAGGCCGACCGTGAGAGCGACGGTGGTGCCACGGAAGATGACGCCGAGGGCCGCGCCGACGCTCATCCAGGCGGCCGAGATCAGTACCGCGGCACCGAGCGAGCCGAGCAGTGACGACACGGAGGGCCAGTCGGCGGGGCGGCCTTCGACAGCTGCGATCACAGCCGACGCCAGGGCCGCGGCCACCGCCGCGACCACCGCAATGACGGTCGTCACCATGGCGCCGATGACGAGCTTGGCGAGCAGGACCTGAACCCGGTCCGGTCCCTGGCTGAGCCGCGCGGTCCAGGTCCGCCAGCGGTACTCCGAGCCGGTGACCAGCACTCCGAGGATCAGCATGATCGCGCCGCCGAACAGCGGGTAGCTGCTCAGCGAGGTGGAGGCGAATGCCGCCGGCAACAAGATCCGGAGCAGCTCCGCGCGGCTCGCATCCGCGGGGTCGAGCACGCTGTAGACGATGTAGGGCACGGCGAAGGCGAAGCCCACCACCATCAGCACCCAGGTGGCGCCGACGATCACAGGGGCGAGCCGCTTGCGCATCAGCAGCGCCTCGGCGGCGACGGCGTTGATCACGACTCCTCCTGCTCGTCCTGGTGGGCGGTCAGCGCGAAGAAGACCCCTTCGAGCGTCTGCCGCTCCCGGCGGATCTCGTGCACATCGACCCCGGCCGCGACCAACGCGCGAACCAGCCCGGGAACGTCATCCGGCGCAGTCTCCAGATGCCAATGCCGGTCCTCCCCCTCGCCGACCAACTCAACGGTCAGATCGGCGAGGACTTGTCCGGCTGTTTCCAACGGGGTTGCCCAGATGTCCAGGGCCGTGGTGCCGGGGCGGTCGCGGATGGCGGAGACGGTGTCGTCGGCGATGACCAGGCCGCGGTCGATCACCACCACCCGGTCGCAGATCTGCTGGACCTCGCCGAGCAGGTGCGACGACAGCAGCACCGTCGTACCGGACCTGCCGAGGTCGCGGATCAGCGTGCGCATGGTGGCGACGCCTTCCGGGTCGAGTCCGTTGGTCGGCTCGTCCAGGATCAGCAACGCCGGGTCGCCGAGCAGCGCGGCCGCGACGCCGAGCCGCTGGCCCATCCCGAGCGAGTAGCCGCTGAAACGATCACCGCCGCGATGCTGCAGTTCGACGACCTCGAGCACCCGGTCCACCTCGGCGTCCCGCAGCCCGCGGGCCCTGGCCAGCACCTGGAGATTCGTCCGGCCGGACAGATGCGGGACGAACGCGGGAGTCTCGATCAGAGCACCGATCCGGCGCAGCGCCTGCGGAGATCCGGGAGCCCGGCCGAGCACCCTCACCGAACCGTCGTCCGGCCGGACCAGCCCCAGCAGGATGCGCAGCAGCGTCGTCTTCCCGGCGCCGTTCGGCCCGAGCACCCCGTAGACCTGACCGGGCCGGACCTCGAGGCTGACACCACGCAGCGCCGCGACCGCACCGAAGGACTTGCGCACGGCATCGACCTGCACTGCGAACCCGGTGGCGGTGACGGCGGCGTCCGGTGCCGGCTGGGCTGTCTGGGTGTCCACGATTCCTGCCTTTCGGGATTGTCGCGAGAACAGGAGAACTCGACCGATCGAATGCGCGCACGGCAGCCGCCACCAGGCCAGCTTGTAGGCCCGACAAACGTCGGTGAATTCGGCTCCCCAAAGCCAGGGCCCTGAGGCTAACAGAACAAAAGCGTCGCGGCGAGGGCTTGTTTCGGTGAACTTTCTTCACTCTTCCGGTCACCTGACGGCAACATCTGCGGCACCGGATCTTCAACTCAGCAAGGCGAAACCGCCACCCGACCCGCGTACCGCATTCCATCCTGAGGCACGCCAGGATCACTCCGAGCCCGGTCGGTGCCGTAACCAACGGTCGTCACAATTTGTAATTCAAATGCCCTCCGCGCAACTTTTGGAACACCACATGAATGCACGGTGAAACAGTCATTTCAAACGATTAGTGGCGGCCGTCGGCACAGCCCTCGCATTTTGTCCACCCGGCCGGGCGTGGCGGGAAATCCACACCGGTCGCCCGGAGAGCAGGCGCAGTACGTTCGGGCCTGCCGGAGTTCATCCGAAAGGCAACCTTTTCGCCGGGCGGAACGCTGCCGGTGGCGTAATCTCGGCGCATGCTGACTGCGCGACGCGGCCTTGCCACGGCAATCGATTACGCGGCGCTGGCCGCACCACTGGCCCTGCTGGCCGGTCTCGCGGTCGCCCGGCGACGACGAAACCCCGCGGCGATCGGACCCGCACCCTCGCCGGCGAAGGTCCGTCTACTGGTCGCGGCAGGCCTGACGATTCCCCTCAGCGGCCTGCTGGCAGCCGCCGAAGCGACCGGCGGATCACCCGGGAAACGCGCCCTCGGACTCACTCTGAGTGACGACAAGACAGCAGAGCGGCCCACCTTCCCGCAGGCCCTTACCCGGACTCTGCTGAAGACAGCACTGCCCTGGGAGCTCGGACATCAGGCCGTCTGGGAGTTCCGCGCGGACAACACCTCCCGCGGCGCTGTGCTGGCTACCGGCGCCTACGCCGCCCTCGGGTGGCAAGCCTGGTCGATCGCCAGAGGCGGCGGTCGGACCTACCCCGACCGCGTCGCCGGCACCCGCGTCACCCAGGACTGATGGCCATGACCGTTCTCAACGCGAAGGCCGTGAACCGGGCGACGCTGGCCCGGCAACTGCTCATGGAGCGCTCCGACCTCAGCCCGACCGACGCGGTAGCACGACTGGCCGGGATGCAGGGCCAGGAGCCGAAACACCCGTACGTCGGGCTGTGGTCTCGGTTGCAAGGATTCGACGACGAGCAACTCACCGCGGCCGTGCAGGATCGCGAGGTGGTCCGGGCGACGCTGTACCGCGGCACGCTCCACCTGGTCACGGCCGAGGACTACCTGCGCTTCCGGACCACGCTGAGCCCGGTGCTCGAGTCGGGGCTGAAGCTGCTGGGCGACCGGGCCGAAGGACTCGAGCCGGAGAAGGTCGTGGCCGCCGCCAGAAAGATCCTGGCGAAGGAGCCGCTGACGTTCACCGAGGTGCGGGACGCCCTGCAGAAGCAGTTCCCGGCGGCGAACGACCGGGCGCTGGGGTTCTGCACGCGGATGCTCGTGCCGCTGGTGATGTTCCCGGTGGACACCCGGTGGGGCTGGTCCGCGAACGCCAAGTTCACCCCGGCCGAGGAATGGCTCGGGGCGAAGCTCCGGCGGAGCGCAGTACCGGGGGAGTTGGTGGTCCGCTATCTGGAGGCGTTCGGGCCGGCCACGCCCGCGGACTTCCAGACCTGGTCAGGGCTGCCGAAGGCGAAAGCGTTGTTCGACCAGGTCGAGCTCGAGGAGTTCGCCGACGAGAACGGCAAAACTCTGTACGACGTACAGAGTGGGCCGCGGCCGGATCCGGACACGCCCGTGCCGGTGCGGTTCCTGCCTGAGTTCGACAATCTGCTGCTGGCGCATGCGAAACGCGAGCGGATCATCGCCGACGAACACCGTCCTGCCGTGTTCACGAAGAACCTGCGGATCAAGTCGACGTACCTGGTCGACGGGCTGGTCGCGGGCCTGTGGACGGCCGAGAAGAAGCGCGGTGTGGCGACACTCACGCTGACCCCGTTCGGCCGGACGCTGAAGCGGACGGCGGCCGAGCTGGAGCGTGAAGGCACCGCGTTGCTGCGCTTCCTGGAGCCGGATGCGAAGAACCACGAGGTGGTTACGGCTGGTGGATGAGGTTGTTGTCACACGTCGGATGACTGGGCTTGAGGGCCGCGGCCCAGTGGAATAGGCAGATGAGCACAGTCCCCACGATCACTCTGGACAACGGCGTCGAGATCCCGCAGCTGGGCCTGGGGGTCTGGCAGGTCGAGGACGAGATCGTCACCGACGTCGTCAAGGCGGCCTTCGAGTCCGGCTACCGGCACATCGACACGGCCGCCATCTACGGCAACGAGGAAGGCGTCGGCCGGGCCATCGCCGACTCCGGCCTCCCCCGCGACGAGCTCTTCATCACCACCAAGGTCTGGAACAGCGACCAGGGCTACGACTCCACTCTGCGGGCGTTCGACGCCAGCCTCGGGCGGCTCGGCCTCGACTCCGTCGATCTGTACCTGATCCACTGGCAGGCGCTGAAGAAGGACAAGTACGTCGAGACCTGGAAGGCGTTCGAGCAGCTGTACGCCGACAAGCGGGTGCGCGCGATCGGCGTCTCCAACTTCCACATCCCTGCCCTGCAGCGGTTGTTCGACGAGACCGACCTGCGCCCGGCGGTGAACCAGATCGAGCTGCACCCGGCCCTGCCGCAGGACGAGCTGCGCGCGTTCAACGCCGAGAACGACATCGTCACCGAGTCGTGGAGCCCGCTCGCGTCGGGTGAGCTGCTCGGCGACCCGACGCTGAAGGCGCTCGCGGACAAGCACGGCAAGTCGCAGGCCCAGGTGGTCATCCGCTGGCACCTGCAGCTCGGCAACGTGGTGATCCCGAAGTCCAAGACGCCGAGCCGGATCGCCGAGAACATCGCCGTCTTCGACTTCACCCTGGACAACGACGACATGGCCGCGATCGCCGACCTCGAGACCGGCGTCCGCACCGGCGGCGACCCCGACACCTTCGGCTGATCCTCAGCGGGTTTCTGGGCCTCGGACGAGGTCCAGAAACCTTGCCAGCACAGGCGAACGGTTCTCCGGCGACCACGCCACGGACAGCTCCCACGGCGGCAGGTCATCGGACAACTCGCGGTACACCACGGCCTCCGGGTCGATCCGCGGCGTCGGCGCGACGAGCAGCGAGACGCCCAGGCCGGCCGCGACGAGTGACACGATCGTCTGCACGTCCGCGGCCTCCTGCGTCACCTCAGGCTCGAACCCGGCCGCTCTGCAATGGCCGACGATCGTGTCGAAGACGGTCGGCCCGGTTGCCCGCGTGTAGAGCACGAACGGATCCTCGGCCAGATCGGCCAAGCTGATCCGCTTCCGTCGAGCGAGCCGATGCACGGTCGGCAGAGCCGCCACCAGCGGATCCCGCGAGATCACCCGCGTCTCCAGCCCTCGGGCCACTCCCAGGCGGAAGAGGCCGACGTCGATCCGGCCCTCGCGCAGCGCTTCGGTCTGGCGGATTGTGGTCATCGTCTCCAGGTCGAGCACCACGTCCGGATTGGCTGCGCGGAACGCACCGAGCAGACGCGGCAAGACTTCGAACGTCGCCGACTGCACGAACCGCAGTCGCAACGTCCCCAGTTCACCCCGATGCACCCGCTGCGCATCGCGAACTGCCTCGTCCGCCCGCTCCAGCAACTGCCGTGCGTCGACGAGGAAGCTCTCCCCGGCCGCCGTCAGTACGAAGCGCTTCTTCACCCGGGCGAAGAGTTCGACGCCGAGGTCATGCTCGAGCGCCGCGATCTGCCGGCTCAGCGACGGCTGGGTCAGATGCAGCCTGGTCGCCGCCCGGCCCACGTTCAGCTCGTCCGCGACCACGACGAAGGATCGGAGCAGGCGCAGTTCCATGGCGTACATCATGCATCGTGCGTATCAACTCTGCCCATAAGTTTCATTGGACGTATCAATCCGCCGGTCCTTAGGTTCGAAGGGACGAAAGGAACCGACGATGTACCTCTTCCCGATCACCGTCATCGACAAGGTCGCCCGAGAGTCCCGGTCCGGGATGGCCGGGGCGCCCGTCCAGCCCTACGTTCCGCCTCGTCGCTCCCGCTGGTTCGCCGACCGCCGGGGGCAGCCGTTGTGCGAAGCTGAGCCCCGTGATCGAAGTCCGAAGATTGCGGGTGCTGCGAGCACTTGCTGATCACGGCACCGTGACGGCGGCCGCCGAGGTGCTGCACCTGACCCCGTCGGCCGTCTCCCAGCAGTTGGCGGCACTGGAGTCCGAGGTCGGTCAGGAACTCCTCGAGCGCCGCGGCCGCCGGGTCGCGATCACCTCGGCCGGGCGGCTGCTCCTCGAGCACGCGGACACGATCCTGACCGAGGTCGAGCGCGCCGAGGAAGCCATGCGCCGGCACGCCGAGGGCGCCACCGGAGAGATCCGCGTCGCCGCCTTCTCGACCGCCATCAGCCTGCTGGTGGCACCTTCCCTGGTCAGTCTCCGAGCGAGTACGCCGGGCCTGCGCCTCGTAGTACGGGATGTCGAAGGCCATCAGGGCATCACCCAGCTCCTCGACGGCGAGGTCGAGCTGGCCATCGCCGTCGAACACCGGGGCACCCCACGCGCCGACGACGAGCGCCTGACCCGGATCCCCTTGTACGCCGAGCCTTTCGTGGCCGTGATCCCCTCGACCCACCCCGCGGCCGATGCTCAGTCCGTCGACCTGACCGCGCTGTCGGCCGACGACTGGGTGATGACGTCGATCGGGAACCCGCTGCGCGACGTAGTACTGCTGGCGTGTGAGCAGGCTGGGTTCCAGCCGCGCATCGTGCACACCTCCGACGACTTCCACTCGGTCGCGGCCCTCGTCGCCGCCAACGCCGGCGTCTCCCTCATCCCCCGCCTGGCCGTCCCCACCCCGAGCCCCGCCGTCATCCGCCCCCTCACCGACCCACCCCCGGTACGCCGCGTCTTCGCCGCCACCCGCCGGGGTCAGGCCGACAACCCCCTGATCGCCGCCACCCTGAAAACCCTCGCCGAAACCGCGGCCGACCTACCGCTGACTTTCTAGCAACCGCCGAGAGCAAGGAACCCGATCCACCGAAGGGTGAGAGTCGGCTGTGGTCAGGGGCGGGCGGCGTCGTACCGGGACTGGGCTGACTGGACTGTGGGGACCTGGGACTCGACCCAGCGGGCGAGGGCGTGGACCTGTTCGGCGACATCGCGGCCGGTGGAGGTCAGGGAGTAGTCGACGCGTGGGGGGATCACCGGCTTTGCGTCGCGATGGACGAAGCCGTCGCGTTCCAGTGCCTGCAGGGTCTGGGCGAGCATCTTCTCGCTCACCCCTCCGACATGCCGGCGCAGCTCGCTGAACCGGTACGACCGCTCCAGCAGCGCGGCCAGGACGAGCACTGCCCACCGGCTGGTGACGTGCTCCAGGATCGCCCGCGACGGGCAGTCGGTGCGATTGACGTCGGGAGCCAGCAACTCGCTCATCGGAGACCTCCTTCGGTCGGCAACCCACTTACCCGCAGCTGCGTACCTTACTTCAAAGTGGGTACTTCCCTGCAGTTTGTACCCATCCTACGGTTAGTGGAGTAGGCACCAACTCTGACAGGAAGAAGTTCATGAGCATCGTCATCACCGGCGCGACCGGGGAACTCGGCCGTCTGGTCATCGCGGAACTGCTGGCGGCGGGTGTCCCGGCGGACGGGATCACCGCCGTCGCCCGGAACCAGGAGAAGGCCACGGGCCTGGTCGAGCAGGGCGTCCGGCTGCTGGTCGCGGACTACGACCAGCCGGACACGTTCGACGGCGCGTTCAAGCCCGAGGACCGCGTGCTGCTGGTCTCCGCCAGCGACGTGGGCCGCCGGGTACCCCAGCACGCCGTCGTGATCGACGCAGCCAAGGCCGCGGGTGTCGCTCAGGTGGCGTACACCAGCATCTTCGACGCGCCGAACGCCGACTTCGCGCTGGCGCAGGACCACCGCGAGACCGAGCAGTTGATCCTCGACGCAGGCCTGCCGTACACGTTCCTGCGCAACGACTGGTACAACGAGGCGCCGGGCGTCGCGGGCGATCTGCAGGGCATCGTCGAGCGCGGCGTGGTCGCGAACGGGGTGAGCCCGGACGCACGACTCGCCAGCGCCGCTCGGGCGGACTACGCGGCCGCCGCCGCGGTCGTGCTGAGCACGGAAGGCCAGCTGAACAAGGCATACGAGCTCAGTGGCGACACCGCCTGGACGTACCCCGAGTTCGCGGCAGAGGTGTCGCGGCAGAGCGGGAAGACGGTGGAGCACCAGTTCCTCGGGCGCGACGAGAACGCGGCGATGCTGACGAGCGTCGGGATCCCGCAGCAGTTCGCCGAGATCCTCGCCGAGGTGGACGAAGCCATCAGCCACGGCGCCCTGGCCGGAACCCCCGGCGACCTCTCCCGCCTGATCGGCCGCCCGACCACCCCGCTCGCCGACACCATCACCGCCACGCTCCGCTGAACCAGGGGAGGTCTGGGCACGTACCAGGGAGGTCTGCGCTGCCGATCCCCCCGCAGCGCAGACCTCCCTCCCCCAGACGTTCCCCCCTCGAGCCCGACCTGCCCATCCCCGCCAGCCGGGCCCGGCTGGTTGTTCCTGTGCTCAGCCGAGGCGGGCGGCGGCGGAGCGGGCGATGCGTTCGAAGTTGGCCGGCTCGATGCCCGTACCCATCTCGCTGAAGGCCAGGACGCTGACGACGTTCCCCTGCTGCGTCACGGCGTACGGGAATCCGCCGTTCTCACTCCCCGGGTCCGACGGCAGCGCGTAGTCGTACCAGCGCAGGATCCGCGTCCGGTCACCCAGCGCGAGCGTCCGGTTCTCCGTCATCTTCCGCGCGTGCGTCTGCCCGGGCGAGAACGCCTTGCAGGACTTGATCGTCGCGACGATCTGGTTGTACGCCGCACGCGCCGCCCGCTCGTCGGAGTACCGGGTGATCCACTGCCCGCCGTCGGCTTCCAACTCGTCGGTGAAGTGGCGGCTCAAGACGCCCTGGACCTTGTCACCACGGGTCGACGCGAGGCCGCAGATCGGCGCCAGTGGAGCCTGCGAGTTCGACCGCCAGCGCCGGCTCGGATCCCCCTTGGCCATCTCCTTCCCGGTGAGCAGCATCGAGCTGCTGAGCCGGAACGGCTTCACCGGCGTGGGTTTCGGCGCCACGGTCGGCTTCTTCGACGGCTCAGCAGTCGCACCGGGCTCCGACGGATTGTCGACCGGCGCTGCCGTCGGACCAGCCGTCGGACTCGTACTCGGAGTCGTGCTCGCTGTCGCCGTCGGCACGCTGGCGGCCGGCACCTCCCCCGCGGCCGGCTCTTTGTTGCCACAGGCCACCAAAAGCAGCCCCATCATGGCCACCCCGGTGGCAACTACCACCCGTGTGTTCCATCCCCCTACGGACATGTCCCCCAACTTTCTTACCTGAAGTTCCCCTGGTGCTCGTTGGACGTCGCCGGTCGGGGATTGGTTGGGAACGCGAGCCCACGGAACCGTCGGCGGCGTGCACTAGCGTCATCCGCATGGCCACCATCGCGCTGTTCCACTCAGTCCTCGGCGTCCGGCCGGGCATCCACGCCGCCGCCGACCTGCTCCGCTCCCACGGGCACCGCGTCCGCATCGTCGACCAGTACGACGGACGTGTGTTCGACGACTACGACGAGGCGGCGGCCTTCGCCGTCGAGGCGGGGTATCCCACCCTGATGGGGCGCGCGCTGGCCGCGGTCAAGGATCTCCCCGAGGGGTTCATCGCGGCCGGGTTCTCCAACGGCGGCGGGATGGCGCAGTTCGTCACCTGCCGGCAACCCGGGGTCGCGGGTGCCGTGCTGGTGTCAGGCGTGATCGACCTCGCGGAGTTCGGCCGCGACGTGAACTGGCCCCGCGGGGTGCCCGCGCAGGTGCACTACGCGGCCGACGATCCGTTCCGCGTCGAGGAGTGGGTAATGGCTGGCGAGAAGGCGGTCACCGCCGCCGGGGGCGACCTCGAGCACTACGAGTACCCCGGTACCGGTCACCTCTTCACCGACCAGAGCCTGCCCGCGGAGTACCAACCGGACGAGGCAGCCGACCTCTGGCCACGAGTCCTCAAGTTCATCGCCACGTACGGGAAGGGCTAACTCCGTCAGTAGGAGATCACGCCGACGAGTGGAGGTCCGCCAGGACGCCCGTCCTCCCCCGGCAGCGTCCGCACCTCGCGATCGTCGATCGGCCCGCGACTCAGTACTGCGTTGCCGATGGCAACCGTCGGGTCCCACGGGCCGAACCGCCACCACAGGTTCCAGCTGAGGACGCGCCCGTCAGGCGCGGCGGCGGCCGTCCAGGCCCACGGTGGAGAGGCGGGCGATCAGGGTGCGCGGGATGTAGCGGGCGCCCGCGACGACCAGTTTGTAGCGCCAGGTCGGGATCGAGATCGCCTTGCCGTGCATCAGGTCCGCCCAGGCACTCTCGACCAGTTCGTCCGCGTTCAGCCACATGAACGACGGGATGATCGTCTTGTCCATCCCCATCCGCTCGTGGAACTCGGTGCGCACGAATCCCGGGCAGACGGCCATCACGGCGACGCCCTTCGAGTGCAGCTCGATCGCCAGTCCGGCGGAGAAGTTCGTCACCCAGGACTTGTGCGCGCTGTAGCTCCCGCGCTGGACGAAGCCGGCCACCGACGACACGTTGAGCACGGCGCCGGATCCACGCTCGATCATCGGCAGCACCGCGGCATGGGTGAGCCGCAGCACCACCCGGACGAGCAGGTCGAACTGCTTCTCCTCGACCTCGATCGGGTTCGCCCAGAACGGCTTCTTCTGGCCGAAGCCGGCGTTGTTCACCAGCACCTCGATCGGCCCGGTGGCGAACCGCTCCTCGACCAGGGCGAGCTGCTCGGGCTCCGTCAGGTCGGCGGCCAGCACCTCGCAGGCGACGCCGTACCGGCGGCTGATCTCGGTCGCGACCTCCTTCAGCCGTGCCTCGTCGCGGGCCACCAGCACCAGGTCGAACCCTTCGCGGGCCAGCTTGTCCGCGAAAGCCCGCCCGATCCCGGCCGTCGGTCCCGTGATGAGCGCAGTCGCCACAACCTCGTCCCTCCGTCGATGACCTGCCCAGTCTGTCACTACTCTGGACGGATGCTGGCCGACATCGACACCTGGGTGCTGGATCTCGACGACACCCTGTATCCGTCGAGCAACGGCCTGGCGAACCAGATGAAGGCGCTGATCCGTGGGATCCTGAGCCGGCACTTCGGCACCGACGACGCCGGCGCCCGCCGGATCCAGGCCGAACTGATCGCCGCCCACGGCACCACCCTGCGCGGGCTGATGACCACCGAGGGCCTGGCGGCCGCCGACATCCTGGAGTTCGAGCACCACATCGACTACTCCGTACTGCGCGCCGACGCGGTCCTGGCCGAGGCGATCGCGGCCCTGCCCGGCCGGAAGTTCGTCTTCACCAACGGGTCCGCCTACCACGCCGAGCAGGCGCTGGCCCGGCTCGGCCTGAGCGATCACTTCGACGGGGTCTTCGACATCCTGGCCGGGCAGCTGATCCCGAAGCCGTACCCCGAGAGCTATCGGCGATTCGTCGAGCAGTTCTCGATCGACCCGAGCCGGGCCGCCTTCTTCGACGACCTGGCCGTCAACCTGGACGTGCCGGAGCAGCTGGGCATGGCGACCGTCTGGGTGGGCGGCGAGCCCGCACCCGGCACCGCGCCATACGAGGTCGTCGCACCGCGGCGGTGGCGGGTTTGGGAGCTAGCGCCGTTCCTTCACTCCTTGACGGCGCCGGCGGTCAGGCCTTCGACGATGTAGCGGCTGGCGAAGGCGAACAGCACCATCGTCGGGATGATCGACAGCGCCGCCGCGGCCGACATCGAACCCCAGTCGATGTTGTAGCTGCTGATGAAGCCGTTCAGCGCGGCCGGGACGGTCTTGTTACTGTCGCTGTTCAGCAACGTGACGGACAGGAACAACTCGTTCCAGCAGTTCACGAAGTTGAAGATGTACGACGCCGCGATGCCCGGCGTCATCACCGGCACCAGCACCCGGAACAAGGCGGACAGTCGCGAACAGCCGTCCACCATCGCCGCCTCCTCGAGCGAGGCCGGCACGTTCTCGAAGAACCCGCGCAGCATCACCGTGCAGAGCGGGATAGAGACCGCCACGTACACCAGAACCAGGCCCCAGCGATTGTCGACCAGATAGAGCCTCGTCATCAGGATGTAGAGCGAGCCGAGCGCGATGAAGCCCGGGATCATCTGGGTGACCAGGAACGCCCCCATCACCGCGCCCTTGGACATGAACTCGAACCGGGCGAGCACATACGCCGCCAGCAGCGAGATCACCGTCGCCAGCGCGGCCGCGACAGTGGACACGATCACGCTGTTGACCAGGAAGACCGCGAAGTTCGACTGCTCGAACAGGCCCTGGTAGTTGGCCAGCGACCACTGCGACGGCCAGTACTTCAGCGGATAGGCGAAGATCGTGCCCGGGTCCTTGAAGGACGTCACCAGGATCCAGTAGAGCGGGAACAGGGTGAAGATCAAGCAGATGCCGAGTCCGGTGAACCGGGCGATCCGGCCGGCGGTGCTGTAGTCGCGGATCATCGCATCGCCTTCTTAACAGTCAAACGCTGTTTGGGACGGATCGCGAGCAGGTAGAAGATCGCGAACAGCATCAGCACGAAGACCACCATCAGCCCCATCGCGGAGGCGCGGCCGTAGTCGCCCTCCTGCGTCACCTGGATCATGTACGACGTGACGATGTGCGTCTCGTTCGCCGGACCACCACCGGTCATCCCGAAGATCAGTTCGGGTGAGTTGAAGATCCAGATCACCCGGAGCAGCACGGTCAGCGCCAGCGTGGTCCGGATCGACGGGATGGTGATGCTGAACAGGGTGCGGACCTTGCCCGCGCCGTCGATCGCCGAGGCCTCGTAGAGCTCCTCGGGCACCGACTGCAGCGCGGCCAGGATCATGATGGCGAAGAACGTCACGCCGTACCAGACGTTCGCGATGATGACGGCGACCATCGCGTAGCGGGCGTCGGCCAGCCACGGCACCGGAGTACTGATCAGGTGCGTCTTCATCAGCAGGTCGTTCACCACGCCGAACTCGCCGTTGAACATCCAGCGGAACAGGATGCCGATCAGGAAGCCCGACACCGCCCACGGGAAGAACACCAGCGCCTGGTACGTACCGCGGAAGCGGAACCTCCGCCGCAGCCACAACGCCAGCGTGAACCCGATCAGGAACTGCGGCACCAGCGAGCCGACCACCCAGACCAGCGAGTTCTTCACGGTGCCGCGGAACATCTCGTCGCCGAGCAGCGTGCGGAAGTTCGCCAGCCCGACCCAGGAGGTGTCGGACAGGTCGTTCAGGTTGTAGTTGCGGAAGGCCATCGAGATGCCGTTCAGCAACGGGTAGTAGGTGAACAGCCCGACGAAGAAGATCGCGGGCAGCATGAAGGCGAACAGGATCAGCGCGGTCCGGCCGGTGAACTGCCGCCGGCCGGACGTGCGCCCGGGGGCCGGCGGTCTGACCGCCGGCCGGTCCGTTGTGGTGACAGCCATGGATCAGTTACCGGCCCACTTCTTGGTCCAGTAGTCGTCCCAGCTCTTCAGGATCTCCGCGGGCTGCGCCTTGCCGGTGATCAGCTTCTGTACATCCGCGTCGGCCTTGTTGCCCCACTCCGTCGACCACGGCACCCCGCGCGGCTGCGTCACCACGACATAGGTGTCCGGCGAGGAGTTCATCGCCACGTACGACGCCCACGGGCCGTCCTTGAAGTACGGGTCGTCCGCGGCGCTCTTCAGGATCGGGACCAGGCTGTTCTCCTTGGAGAACGTCATCGCCGAGTCACCCGAGGTCAGGAACTTCACCAGGTCCACCGCCTCCTTCTTGTGGGTGCTGCCCTCGGCGACACCCCAGCCGGCGTTGGCGAGCGGTTGCGCCGCCTTGCCGGTCGGCCCGACCGGGAGCGGCGCCGTACCCCACTGGTCCTCCTTGATCGTCTTCGACTCCTTGACGGTGGCGATCACCTCGGGGTCCTGCAGCAGGAAACCGGTGGTGCCGGAGGTGAATCCCTGCACCATCTCGGGATATCCCCAGCTGACCGACGAAGGCGGCGACGCGGTCTTGAAGAGGTCGACGTACAGGTTCAGCGCGTCGACGGCCTTCGGCGAGGAGAAGATGGTCTTGCCGCTGGTCAGCTTGAACGCGTTGTCCTTGTTGATGTCGTCGATCACGTAGCCGGAGATCACCGTGATCGCGTTGCCGCCACCGCCGAGACCGCCACGGAACGAGTAGCCGTACCGGTTCTTCGACGGGTCGTTGATCTTCTTGGCCTGCTCGACCATCTCGGCCCAGCTCTTCGGCGGACCGGTGAACCCGGCCTGCTGGACCAGGTCCTTGCGGTAGAACAGCGAGAGTCCGTAGAAGCCGTAGGGCACCATGTACGACTTGCCGCCCTGCTGGGTGACCTTCAGGGCGTTCGGGGTGAGGGCGTCGAGGCCCTCCCAGCCCTTGAGGTCGGGGGCCATGTCGTAGATCCACTTGTTGGTCGAGAACGGGCCGACCGTGGTGTCGCGGACCTCCAGCACGTCCACCCCCTTGCCGGACTGGAGCATCTGCTGGATCTTCTGGTCCGCCTGGTTGGTCGGCGGAGAGATCAGCTGGACCTTGACCCCGGAATTCTTCGCCTCGAAGTCGGCGATCAGCTTCTTCAGCAACGTGGTCCTGGTCGGATTGGTCAGACTCTCGACCATCTGCAGGGTGACCTGATCGTTCGCCTTCTCGGCCGGGCCCGGACCGCAGGCCGTCGCTGTCAGGACCAGGGCCGCAGCCGCCAGGGGTGCGAACATCTGTCGGTAGCGCATGGCGCTTCTCCTCAGGGGATGTGGGCCAGTGTGGTGGTCGGTCGGCTGCGGGAGTTTGCTCTGACATCAGATGACTCGGGCAACCGATCCGAGCACCCTGCCAGAATCGCGCTGCGACGACAAGGGCCCACAGTGGGCATGACCGCAAGTGGTCTGAGGACTTATCCTCTGAGGGCTTACGCTGTGGGTAGTGGCGGCGAGTTGGCCGCGAGGGTGGCGATGGGGGCCTGCGATGGGGAGGTGCTGATGGCAGCGACGGACAAGGCGCTGGCCGGACTGCGGCAGATGATCGCGTCGGGCGAGCTGGGGCCGGGCGAGAAGTTCCCGCCGGAGCCGGAACTGTGCGACCACCTCGGGGTGTCCCGCAGTTCCCTGCGCGAGGCCGCGCGATCGCTGGCCGCGCTCGGGGTGATCGAGTCGCGGCACGGCTCCGGCACCTACGTGTCCGCGCTGGACCCGGCCGAGATCATCAGCCGGTTCTCGCTGTCGGTCGAGCTCATCCCGCTCGAGGGCGTCCTGCAGCTTCTCGAGGTCCGCCGGGTACTGGAGGCGCACGCGACCGCGGCGGCCGCCGCACGGCAGGATCCCCTGCTGGAGAAGCGGTTGAGCGACATCCTCGACCGGCTCGAGGCAACCACCGACGCGGCCGAGATCCAGGCGCTCGACGCCGAGTTCCACGGCGCGATCTGCACGGCCGGCGGTAACCCGACCGTCACCGCGCTGACCGGCGTGATCCGCGGCCGCGGCGGCCACTACCGGATCTTCCAACCGGGCGCGGACTTCAACGCCATCAAGCAGACCAGCGACCGCGGCCACCGGGCGATCCTCTCGGCCATCTCCCACCGCGACCCCGCCGCCGCGGCCACCGCGGCCTCGGCCCACATCGCCCAGACCGAACTCTGGCTCCGAGCCCTCCGCCCCCAACCCCAGGTAGCACTGGAAGAGGACTGATCTCGGGAAATTACTTTCGTTTGTCGAGATCTTGCAGCAGATCGTCAGTCTGCGTATCGTCCGGCTCCAGGCGGTGACGCCGGTCGCGCCCCGAGGACGGGGTGCGGCAGCTCAGAGCTGGGGGGATGTCGCCCAATGTCCCGTTCTCGTCTTTCCCGTATCCGTCAGGTGGCCCTGACCGGCTCGGTACTCGTCGCGCTCGGCGCGTCCCCCGGTCTGTCCGCGGCTGCCCATCCTCCGACCACCGCACCGGTGATCACCCGCGCCGGGCTCGACCCCGCGCTCGTCCAGGGCCGCGGCGCCGCCGTCCCCTTCGTCGAGCAGGAGGCGGAGAGCGCCTTTACCACCGGCGAGAAGATCGGGCCCAGCCGCGAGGCCTACACGTTGCCCGCCGAGGCCTCGGGGCGTACCGCAGTACGGCTGACTGCTGCTGGGCAGTACGTCGAGTTCACGTTGTCGCGGCCTGCCAATGCGCTGACTCTGCGCTACAGCATTCCCGACACTGCTACGGGTGGCGGGCAGCGTGCGCCGCTCGACGTCAAGGTCGACGGCAAGCGCAACCAGACGATGACCCTGACCTCGGAGTACGCCTGGCTCTACGGCATGTATCCCTTCTCCAACAACCCTGACGTCGACCCGAACCCGGGCTGGTGGAAGCCCGAGCCGGACCCGGTGGCGAAGCCGTTCCGGCCGAACCACTTCTACGACGAGCAGCGGGTGCTGCTCGGCAAGACGTACAAGGCGGGCGACAAGGTCCGGTTCCAAGTCCCGGAGAACATCCCGGTCGCGTGGTACGTGCTCGACGTCGCCGACTTCGAGCTGGTCGCCCAGCCGCTGAAGCAGCCCGCGAAGTCCTTGTCCGTCAGGCATTTCGGCGCGGACCCGACCGGTCGGTACGACGCGGCGCCGGCGATCGAGCGCACCATCGCGGCCGCGAAGAAGCTCGGCTGGAGCGTCTTCATCCCGCCGGGCACCTACCAGGTCAACCGGCACATCGTGGTCGACAAGGTCACCGTCCACGGCGCCGGCAACTGGTGGACCATCATCAAGGGCAAGGTCCTGCCGCTCGCCCAGCCCGCTCCGGACCAGTCGGTGCACAGCGCGCCCGGCTTCTACGGCAAGTACGCGGCCGACGGCGGCAGCACGAAGGTGCACCTGTCCGACTTCGCGATCGAGAGCGACGTCCGGGAGCGGATCGACACCGACCAGGTGAACGGCATCGGCGGCGCGATCGGCGGCGGCTCCACCATCCAGAACCTCTACCTTCACCACACCAAGGTGGGCATCTGGCTGGACGGCCCGATGGACGGGCTGCTGATCCGGAACAACGTCATCACCGACGCGATCGCGGACGGGATGAACCTGCACCTCGGCGTCTCGAACGTCCGGGCCACCAACAACTTCGTCCGCAACAGCGGTGACGACGGACTCGCGATGTGGTCGGAGGCGAATCCGGCCGGGTTGGTCAACCACCACAACGTCTACGACCACAACACCGTCCAGACGCCGGTACTCGCGAACAACATCGCGATCTACGGCGGCCGCGACAACGCCGTCACCGACAACCTGGTCGCCGACCCGATCCGCGAGGGCAGCACCCTGCACGCGGGGTCGCGGTTCAACTCGACGCCGTTCGAGGGCAAGCTGACCTTCGCCCGGAACACCACCGTCCGCGGCGGCCCCCGGGACCTCAACTGGGACCTCGGGCTCGGCGCGATCTGGCTCTACGCGCTGCAGTCGAACATGGCCGGCCGGATCGAGATCACCGACAGCTCGTTCCTCGACTCGACGTACAACGCGTTCCTGTTCGTGGTCGACTGGCCGGTGAAGGACGACTATGCGGTGACGAACGTCGTGGTGCGCGACGTCAAGGTCGACGGCACCGGGACCAACGTGGTGAACGCCCGGGTCGGCGGCTGGGCCAGCTTCGAGAACGTGGACGCCCGGAACATCGGCGCGCCCTTCGTCAACAACTGCGGCACGTTCCACTTCACCGGCACGTCCGAGTTCGACGTACGGCTGGTCGGTGACAGCAACGACGGCGGCTGGACCGCAGACGCAGGCGCGCCAGGTCATTGCGAAGACCGCCCACCGGTTGTCCCGCCGGCGCCACCGGGGCCGTGGAACTGACGGCCAGAGCCCGGCAATAGCTGTGCGGGCGCGCCAGTGACCGACGCGGCAGCGGCGGGTGCCGCGGTGGCGGGTGCTGCGGTGGCGGGTGCTGCGGAGTCAGAGCGATTGGTGCGGAAGGCCCAAGCCAGGGCGACGGCACCGAGGAGGGCGCAGGCTGCTGCGACCGTTGCGGCGATGTGCATGGACTGGATGAACGCGTCGTTCGCCGACTGGACAAGATCGGGCCGGCCGATGGCGGCCGCGGTACGGCGGGTTGCCTCGGCGGATCCGGCTGCTGTTTCGCGTACTGCGGCGGGCAGGTCGTCGAGTGATGAGGCGATCTTGTGCTGGTAGACGTTGGACAGGATCGTGCCCAGTAGAGCCACACCGAGCACGCTGCCGACCTGCCGGATCGCGTTGTTCACGGCGGATCCGGCGCCGATGCGGTCCATTGGGAGGGCACTGATGACAGCCGCTGTGGTTGGTGCGACTGCCGCGCCGATTGCGGTGCCCGCGATCCCGCCGACTACGCAGAACCAGATCAGCGACGTGTCGACGGCGAAGGTGATGTTGAGAGCGTGGCAGAGCGCGAACGCGGTGAGCGCAATACCGGCTACAACAGCGACACCGAAGCGACGGGCAAGTCGGGCGCCGAGCGGTGCGCCGACAACGACGCCGACCGCGCCGGGGAGGGAGAGCAATCCGGCGTGCAGGGCAGTCATGCCGCGGGCGCCCTGGAGGTAGAACGTGATGTAGAAGCTCTGCCCGGTCACGGTGAGGAACAGCGCGGCGAGCGCGAAGTTGCCGGCGGCGAAGCGGCGGTTGCGGAACAGCCTGGGATCGAAGCTCGGCTGGTGGTCCCTCCATTCGGAGAAGAGGAATCCGGCGATCAGCAGTACGCCGACGGCGATGCTGCCCCAGACCTGCCAGCGGCCCCAGCCACCGCGCTGACCGCCTTCGATCAGCCCGTACGCGACACCGAGAAGGCCGAGCGTCGACAGGCCGAGACCGAGTGGGTCCAGCCGGCGGCGCTGCGGACTGCGGGGATTGGGTACCACCAGCGCGGTGCCGATCAGGCCGGCCGCCACCAACGGCAGGTTGATGAGGAAGACCGAACCCCACCAGAAGTGGTCGATCAGTACGCCGCCGAGAACCGGGCCGGTGGCGACACCGATCCCGGCCGACGCCGACCAGGCGGCGATCGCTCCGGCGCGGCGCTCCGGCGGGAAGGTCCAGCCGATGATGGCCATCGAGGTCGGCATGATCATGGCGCCGCCGATGCCCATCAGCGCGCGGGCGAGGATGAGCGAGACCGGGCCGTCCGCCCAGGCGGCCCAGGCCGAGGACGCTCCGAAGACGGTCATGCCCGTCATCAGCACGGTGCGGTGGCCGTACCGGTCGCCGAGCGCGCCTGCGGCGAAGAGCGCCGTTGCGAAGAACAGCGAGTAGACGCCCACCGCCCACTGCAGCTGTCCGGGCGTGGCGCCGAGCCCGGTGACAGGGTCGGCGAGCCGTTCGAGGGCGATGCCCAGGACGGTGGCGTCGATCCAGATCAGGATCGCCGACACGACGAGGATCGAAAGGATGCGGCGTTGCCGCTGATGGTCGACAGGTGGCACGACCCACTCCTATGATTGACAGGTACCTGACGTGTCGAGCGTGACATGATCGTCAGGAACCTGTCAATCTCTCTTTTCGGCCGCGCTGGGCAGAATGGGGTCCATGGATCACGTCGATGAGATGGACGGCGGCTGCGTCACCTTCTTGATGCGGCACGCCTGGCTGAGCATGCGCTCGGCCGCCGCCGCCGCCCTGGTCGTGCACGGACTCTCCGTCCAGCAGTACGGCACGCTGCTGCTGCTCGCCGAGAAGCCGGGCTGCACGATCGCCGAACTGGCGAGAAAGGTCGGCACCGCCCGGCAGTCGGCGAACGAGCTGATCACCGGGATGGAACGCGCAGGCCTGCTCGAACGCCGCGCCAACCCGGCCGACCGCCGGTCCCAGCAGCTCTACCTGACCGACGCCGGCCAGCAGCGCCTCGCCGACGCCACCCCCGCCGTCCGCGCGGTCGAACGCGACCTGGAAGCCAGCTTCACCCCTGCCGACCGCGCCACCGCCCGCGCCTGGCTGCAACGCATGGTCAACAGCGCAACCCCAGCCGAAGACCCCGCCTGACCTGCGTCGGCCCCGCCCCCAGCGGAGCGAACCCGCCCTCCGAACCCACCCCTGACGCCCCGCGCCGCCGCTGATCAGAGCAGGTCATTCGCGCATGGCTCGCAGCAGCAGGTCGATACCTCGGACCACGTCGAGGTTGGCTGCGACGGCCACAGCGATCAGCCCCCACAGTGGCAGCCCGACGACAGCCGCGACCGCGAAGATGAGTAGCCGGAACTCACGGCGGAACAAGAGTCGTACGTCGGTGTCGCGGCCGACCGCGTGGACGTAAGACACCAGCAGGCAACCTGTCGCCGCGGCGAATCCCCAGGCCCAAGCGGTTCGTGTCGCGCCAGTGGCGAGGACGAGGGCCAGGACTACCGACAGGTCGGCATACCGGTCCAGGAGCGTGTCCAGGGTCGCGCCGCGCCGGGACGCCGTACCGCTGACACGAGCGATCTCGCCGTCGACACCATCCAGTGCCGAGCCGAGGACGACGCCAACGCCGCCGGCAACCATCAGCCAGGTGTTGCCGGTCGCCACCAGCCCGGCCGCCAGCAGGGTGGTGGCGAATGCCAGTGCGGTCGCGGCGTCAGGCGTGAGCCCGGTGTGCAACAGCAGGCGGGTGAGCGGTCCGGAGATGCGGCGATTCACCACCCGGGCGATGACACCGTCGGTCGGCTTGGGTCCGTAGCGGCGCCACATGAACCGTTCCAGGGCCCGCACCGTTTCCGGCGTGTCCACATCGGCCCACAACCCGTTCACGTCACGGGACTGAACGGGGTGGCCCTGCGCCAGCAGTTCCTGCCGGAGCTCCAACCAGGACTCCGACGCACGGCCCGCCACCGACAGCACGTCGCTCACCTCGACGACGGTCAGGCCCGCGTCCACCGCGTCGTACTCGTCCAGGTCGGGCCCCAGGGAGGCGACGCACCCGTCGTCTCGCAGCAGGATCCTGTTCGGGCGGGCCCCGCTCAGGCCACCGAACTGTCGATCGACGTCGCGGTCCACGGCCGCTACGTTGCCACCGGTCGTCCGGACCAGCCGCCGGACATCCTCCGCCTCGAACACGTGGTCACCCATCACCACCAGACAGCGTCGGTCGCCGACCGCGCTGAGGCCGGCCAGCACCGAGGAGGCAGTGCCGTGCTGCCAGTCCGCGTTCGTCACCACCTCCACCGGCAGCTTCCGAGCCTGGATCGCGGCGATGACATCTTCTGCGCGGTAACCGACCACGACGACGATTCGCTCGACCCCGGCCTGGCGCAACACCTTGCTGCAGCGCTCCAGCAGGCTGATGCCGCCGACCCGGCGCAATGCCTTCGGGCGGGTGGACCGCATCCGAAGTCCTCGTCCGGCGGCAAGTAGCAGCGCCACGCGCACCGCCGGCACCGTCCCACTCTCTTCGGTCATGGGCGGCCTCCCTCGCATCTCATGATGCATGGAACGGCCGGTATCGAAAGTGCCAGACTGCGTCCGCCAGGACGAAACGACTGCTTCGGACGGTCAGCGGCGGGGGTCTGGCACCAGAGTTTGGTGGGTTGTCGGAGCATCATGACCCGTCCCCGGCCGTTGTCCCGCGGCGCGGACGGACTCCTGCGGGCACCTGGGTGGCGGGGTTAGGGTCGGAGCCATGCGCGAACACGCTCAGCGGCTGCAAGGTCTCGGCACCACCATCTTCGCGGAGATGTCCGCGCTCGCGGTCCGCACGGGCTCGGTGAACCTCGGCCAGGGGTTCCCCGACACCGACGGCCCGGACTCCCTGCTCGAGGACGCGATCTCGGCCATCCGGTCCGGCGCGAACCAGTACCCGCCGGGTCGCGGCATCCCCGCCCTCCGGCAGGCGATCGTCGACCACCAGAAGCGGTTCTACGGCCTCGAGTACGACCCGGACACGCAGGTCCTGGTCACCACCGGCGCCACCGAGGCGATCGCCGCCGCCCTGCTCGCGTACGTCGAACCGGGTGACGAGGTGATCGCCCTCGAGCCGTACTACGACTCGTACGCGGCGTGCATCGCGATGGCGGGTGGCCACCGCGTGCCGGTCACCCTGCGCGCGCCCGACTTCCGCCTCGACCTCGACGAACTCCGGGCCGCGGTCACTCCGCGGACGAAGGTGCTGCTGATCAACTCACCGCACAACCCGACCGGCACGGTGCTCACCGACGAGGAACTCCGCGGGGTCGCCGCCGTCGCGATCGAGCACGACCTGGTCGTCATCACCGACGAGGTCTACGAGCACCTCATCTACGACGGACTCGAGCACCGCCCGCTCACGTCGTACGACGGGATGGCCGAGCGCACGATCTCCATCGGCAGTGCGGGCAAGACCTTCTCCGTCACCGGCTGGAAGATCGGCTGGGTCACCGGGACTCCCGAGGTGGTGACCGCGGTCAACACGTCCAAGCAGTTCCTCACCTACGTCTCGGGCGCACCCTTCCAACCAGCCGTTGCCGGAGCCCTTGCCTTAGGCAACGAGTACTTCGACGAGCTGCGCGGTACGATGCAGGCCAAGCGCGACCTGCTCTGCGACGGCCTGGAATCCCTCGGCTTCGGCGTCCACCGCCCCCAGGGCACCTACTTCGTCACCACCGACGTCCGCCCCCTCGGCTACACCGACGGCGTCGAGTTCTGCCGCATGCTGCCCGAGAAGACCGGCGTGGTGGCAATCCCCCACCAGGTCTTCTACGACAACGTGGACGCCGGCCGCCCCCTGGTCCGCTGGGCCTTCTGCAAACAACCCCACATCCTCGAGGAAGCCCTCACCCGCCTCACCAAGCTCTGAGGTCCGGCGGGGGTGCCGATGGGCTGCGCGCTCCACCGGCACCCTGCGCTCAGATCTGGCTGCTGCCGCCGTCGACGAAGATCTCGCCGCCGGTCATGAAACTGCTCTGGTCGGAGGCGAGGAACAGGACGGCGTTGGCGATCTCGTCGGGCTCCCCGAGACGCCCGAGCGGCACCCCGGCGGCCATCGCTCCCAGGACCGCCCCGACCTGCTCGGGGTCCGGTACGAGTCCGGCGAGCCCCGGCGTGTTGGTGGAGCCGGGAATGACGGTGTTCACCCGGATCCCGCGCGGCGCCAACTCGGCTGCCCAGGTCCGGCCGAAGGACCGGATGGCGGCCTTCGTTGCGGAGTACACACTGAAGGCCGGGGTGCCATCGGTGGCGGCGGTGGAGCCGGCCAGGACGATCGCCGCGCCCTCGTTCAGCAGCGGAAGCGCCTTCTGCACGGTGAAGAGCGTGCCGCGGACGTTGATGCCGAAGGTGCGGTCGAAGTCGTCGGGAGTGATCGCCTCCAGCGGCACGAAGCCACCGCCTCCCGCGTTCGCGTAGACGATGTCGAGGCCGCGGCCGTATTGCGCGATGGAGCTGTAGAGCGCGTCGAGGTCATCCAGGTTCGCGACGTCACCCGCCACGCCGGTGACCCGGTCACCGGCGACGGCCGCGATGTCGGCCACCGCGGCATCGAGTTCGGGCTTGCGGCGACCGGTGATGAAGACGTGTGCGCCTTCCACCGCGAGCCGCCGTGCGGCCGCCAGGCCGATACCGCTGGTGGCACCGGTGACGAGTGCGACCTTGTTGTCCAGCTGTCCCATGAGGGGATCCTTTCGGTGGTGCCGGCCGGGATCGGCCGGAAGCTCAGGTGAAATGGGTGTCAGGTGAGGTGGGGGTGAGGTCCGGTGGAGAGGTCAGGCGAGGCCGGTGGCGAGATCCGCCAGTCGCCGCCAGCCCGCCAGGGGAAGGCCGTCGCCTCCCGGTGAGGGCAGGCCGTTGTCGGCCGGTGCGGTGGGAAGTACCTGTACGGCGACGTGGTCGGCGCCTGCGTCCAAGTGCTCGCGGAGTCGTCGGCCGATCGCCCCGTCGTCTCCCCAGGCGACCAGCGCGTCGATCAGCCGGTCGCTGCCGCCGGGAACGAGATCGCTGTCGGTGAAGCCGAGCCGCCGAAGATTGTTGCGGTAGGCATCGAACCCGACGAACATCCCGAGCTGGTCGCGCGCGACCGCGCGAGCCTGCTCGGCATCCGCGCTGAACACGACCGCCTGATGAGGCGCGATGATCGCGTCGCTGCCCAGCCGGTCGCGCATCCGCGCGGTGTAGTCCGGGTTCACCAGGAACGGATGGATCCCCGCAGTGCGTTCTGCTGCGAGCTGCGCCATCCGAGGACCGAGAGCCCCGAGCAGCAGACGCTCCCGAGCGATCGGGCTCTGCTCCTGAGCCAGCTCATCGAGGTACTCGCTGACCGCATCGACCGGACTGGCGTACGTCCGACCCACCGCCGCGGCCGCGTTGCGGTCACTCACCCCGAGGCCGACGATTGTCCGCGGCCCGTGACGGAGGTCCAGCTCCTGGACCCGGGCCGACAAGACCGAGGCTTCCTGTCGCCAGATACCGAGGACACCGAGCACGACGTACGTCTTGGGCGATGCAGTCAGCAGCTCGTCGGTGTCGTCGAAGACTCCGCGGCCGTCGAGCCCAGGGATCCAGAGGGCGGTGATGCCCCGGTCAGCCAGTTCGGCCGCCGCCTCGGCGACGCCCGGCCGCCCGGCGTTGCGCAGTTCCATGCTCCAGACGCCGACCCGCCCCAGGGCCTGCTCAGCACTGCCGCTCATGATCCGTCTCCTCAGTTTCATACCGTTCGGTTAGAAACTCAAGCTAGCAGTGGTTGAGGGCTCATGCAAATTTTTGAACCGAGCGGTTAAGAACTGCTATTCTCGGCAATGAGCCAGGAGGTGGCAGATGCCGGGAGGACGACCGCGCACGTTCGACGAGGAGGAGGCACTCGAGCGTGCCGTCGAGGTGTTCTGGCGGCAGGGCTACGAGGGCACCTCGATCACCGACCTGACGACTGCGATGGGCGTCAACAAACCAAGCCTGTACTCCGTGTACGGCGGCAAGGCAGATCTCTTCCGCCGGGTGATCGCGCACTACGCCGAGCACGACATGGCGTACGCGCGGGCAGCCCTCGAGGAACCCACCGCGCTCCTCGTCGTCCAGCGGTTCCTGCGCGACAACGTGGCTGCCGTGACCCTCGACGACAAGCCGAACGGGTGTCTGTCGATCCAGGGCGGCCTGTCCTGCAGTACCGAGAACCAGGACGTCGCACAGTTCCTGGCGGCCAGCCGCCTCGCTGGGGAGAAGGTCTTCGCCGACCGGTTCCGCCTGGCGATCGAGCAGAACGACCTACCAGCGGATGCCGACCCGGACGCCCTGGCCCGCTTCCTCATGGTGGTGTCCGAAGGTCACGCCGTCCACGCGGCAGCCGGCGTGCCGCGCGAGGCCCTGCTGCAGTCCGCCGCCATCGCCGAACAGGCCCTCAAAGCCATGACCAGCCAGCCGGCTTCGCGCGCCTAGGGGCGGAGGAAGCGGGAGACGGTTTCGGGGTCTCGGGCGATGGCGGTGGTGCCGTCGTCGGACGTGATGATCGGGCGCTGGATGAGGATGGGATCGGCGACCAGGGCGGCGATCCAGTCCGCGCGATGAGCCTCGTCGCGAGGGAGGTCGCGGAGGGCAACGGCCGGCTTCTCGTTCATCCTGGCGATGTGCCAGGGTTCGAGGTTCAGGCGGGCCAGTACGTCGGTGAGCTCGTCGGCGGTCGGCGGGTCCTCGAGGTAGCGGCGGACCGTGTACGGAGTACCGGAGTCATCCAGGGCGGCGGTGGCGGCTCGACACTTCGAGCAGGCCGGATTGATCCAGATCTCCATCAGCGGCGGACTCCTAGGAACCAGGTTTTGGTGGGTCCCTGGAGCATCAGCGCCAGGAGGGTGACGTGGATCGCGAGGCCGAGGATGCTGCCGGGGAGGGCGGTCACCCCGCCCGCGATGCCGAAGGTGGCGACGACCATCAGCAGATTCCGGGCCCAGTTCCGCCGCTTGCGCAGGAACACCGCCGGGAGGATGTAGGCCACCCCGCACAGCAGGAACACCACGACCAACCAGCCCGTGGCATCCTTCGACCCCATCAACATCTCAGCCATCGGAGCCGCCGCCGAAGTCAGCGAGAACAACCCCCCGAGCACACAGAGCGCCCCAAGCCCCAAGGAAATCGCAGCCGCCACAGTCACCTGCTTGGGCACAGCCTCAGTCCCCGCCCGATACCCCCACGGATTCCCTTGCTGCGAGTACCCCCGTCCTTCCTCCCCATACGGCGAAGCCCCCTGCCCGCTGTACCGCGCGGGGTCCTGCCCGGGCTGCCCGCCCGGCGCCGTGGGGTCCTGCCCAGCGTCCCCGCCGTACCGCGTCGGGTCCTGACCGGGCTTCCCGCCGGGCGCCGCGGGGTTCTGGCCGGAGGGACCGTGGGGTGGCGGGGGTGGTGAGCCGGGTGATTGGCCGGGCGAGCCGAAGACGCCTCGGTACGGACCTGGGCGGTCGTCCCGCGGGGGCTCGTCACCCTGACCGCCGCCGTACTGCTCGTTCATCGCCCGAAGAGTCCTTCCACCTAACCCCACCCCCGATCCTCGCAGATCCCCCCAACCCCCCACCCCTTGCCGCTCCCAAGACGGCAAACCCACCCCAGCACCACCGACCCGGTCGGTGGCGCGCGGGGTCGTGCGGGTGGCGGGGTGATTGGTAATCGGGTTGTCTGGGGGTGGGGGCGGGATCAGGCTGGCGGGGTGGATGGGGCTGGTGGGTGGGAGTTGCAGGCCAGGGTGGACGGCGGGCTCGAGGAGGAGATGACTGAGCGGCTGGTCGAGTACAACAAGAGCCGCTCAGAAATCGTGCGCAGGCGGTTCGAGCCGGCGAATCTGCGGTCCGAGCCTGTTCAGGTGTTCGCGCTGGCGACGGACGGGGCGTTGATCGGTGGTTGTGCAGCGCGGGTGGAGCGGCTGTGGCACTGGCTGACCATCGACACGATGTGGGTTGATCAGCAGGTTCGGGGGCGCAGGATCGGGCTGGAGTTGTTGCGGGCAGTCGAGGATGAGGGTCGGCAGCGAGGGTGCCGGTGGGCGGAAGTCACGACCTTCGATTTCCAGGCTCCGGGCTTCTACCTCCGGGCCGGCTACGAGGAGTACGCCGTCAAGCACGACTACCCACCCGGCCACTCCAACCACTTCTTCCGGAAGAACCTCTGACATGCCGGGCAGCCCGTCGGGAAGAGCCCTGAGAGTCCTCGCAGCCTTCTCCGGTACGACCTCAAGGGTCCGGGCAGCACAACGGCCGGCTCCGGATCGGTGGATCCGGGGCCGGCCGTTGGGGTGAAGTCAGGCGGCGGTTACGTCGAGGGCGTCCTTGGCCTCGTTGATGCGGACGTGGACGGTGTCACCATCGCGGATCTCGCCCGAAAGGAGGCCTCGGGCTAGTTCGTCTCCGATGGCGGACTGGACCAGGCGGCGGAGCGGGCGGGCGCCGTACACCGGGTCGTAGCCGGTCATCGCCAGCCACTCCATCGCGTCCTCGCCGACATCCAGGGTGATGCGGCGGTCAGCCAGCCGGCGCTGCAGCGCACCGATCTGGAGGCCGACGATCTTGGTCAGCTCCTCGCTGCCCAGGGCGTCGAACAGGACGATCTCGTCGAGCCGGTTGATGAACTCCGGCTTGAAGGCCTGGCGAACCACGTTCATCACCTGGTCGCGCTTGGCGGAGTCGTCGATCGACATGTCCGCCAGGTACGCCGAACCCAGGTTGCTGGTGAGCACCAGGATGACGTTGCGGAAGTCGACCGTACGCCCCTGGCCGTCGGTCAGCCGGCCGTCGTCGAGCACCTGCAGGAGGATGTCGAAGACCTCGGGGTGCGCCTTCTCGACCTCGTCCAGCAGGATCACGGAGTACGGGCGGCGGCGGACCGCTTCGGTCAGCTGGCCACCTTCCTCGTAGCCGACGTAGCCGGGGGGTGCGCCGACGAGTCGCGAGACGCTGTGCTTCTCGCCGTACTCCGACATGTCGATCCGGACCATCGCCCGCTCGTCGTCGAACAGGAAGTCCGCGAGCGCCTTGGCCAGCTCGGTCTTGCCGACACCGGTCGGGCCGAGGAACAGGAAGCTCCCGGTCGGCCGGTCCGGGTCGGAGATGCCCGCGCGCGCCCGGCGTACGGCGTCGCTGACGGCCTTGACCGCCTCGCGCTGGCCGATCAGCCGCCTGCCCAGCTCGTCCTCCATCCGGAGCAGCTTGCCGGTCTCGCCCTCGAGCAGCCGGCCGGTCGGGATACCGGTCCACATCGCGATCACCTCGGCGATCTCGGTGGGCCCGACCTCCTCGTTGACCATCGCGTCCGGGCCGTCGATGACCTCGGGCTCGGCGGAAGCCTCTTCCAGCTCCTTGGTCAGCTCGGGGATGTCGCCGTACAGGATCTTTGAGGCGGTCTCGAAGTCGCCTTCGCGCTGGGCCCGCTCGGCCTGGCCACGGAGCTCGTCGATCCGCTCCTTGACCTCACCGATCCGGTTCAGGCCGGACTTCTCCTTCTCCCAGCGGGCTTCGAGCGCGCGCAACTCCTCCTCGCGGTCGGCGAGATCGGCGCGCAGCCGCTCCAGCCGCTCCTGACTGGAGGCGTCCTCCTCGCGCGACAGCGCGAGCTCCTCCATCTTCAGCCGGTCGACCGTCCGCCGCAGCGAGTCGATCTCCACCGGGGAGGAGTCGATCTCCATCCGCAGCCGGGAAGCAGACTCGTCGACCAGGTCGATCGCCTTGTCGGGCAGCTGGCGGCCGCTGATGTAGCGGTTGGACAAGGTGGCAGCAGCGACCAGCGCACTGTCGGAAATGGCGACCTTGTGGTGCGCCTCGTAGCGCTCCTTCAGGCCGCGCAGGATCGCGATCGAGTCCTCGACACTCGGCTCACCGACGAAGACCTGCTGGAAGCGTCGCTCCAGCGCCGGGTCCTTCTCGATCCGGGTCCGGTACTCGTCGAGGGTGGTGGCACCGATCATCCGCAGCTCACCGCGGGCCAGCATCGGCTTCAGCATGTTGCCGGCGTCCATCGCGCCCTCGCCGGACGCACCCGCGCCGACGACGGTGTGCAGCTCGTCGATGAAGGTGATGACCTGGCCGTCGGATTCCTTGATCTCGGTCAGCACGGCCTTCAGCCGCTCCTCGAACTCACCGCGGTACTTCGCACCGGCGACCATCGCGCCCAGGTCAAGGCTGATCAGCCGGCGGCCCCGCAGGGACTCCGGTACGTCGCCGGCCACGATCCGCTGCGCGAGTCCCTCGACGACGGCGGTCTTGCCGACGCCGGGCTCACCGATCAGGACCGGGTTGTTCTTCGTCCGGCGCGACAGCACCTGGACCACGCGGCGGATCTCCGAGTCACGGCCGATCACCGGGTCGAGCTTGCCGTCGCGGGCGCGCTCAGTCAGGTCGACGCCGTACTTCTCCAGCGTCTTGGTGGTCCCCTCAGCCTCCGGCGAGGTGATCCGCCGGTTGCCGCGCATCGCGTCGAACGCCTGCAGCAGCGCCTCCGGCGTCACGTCCAGCGCGCTCTTGGCGTTGCCCTCGACCGTGGCGAGCGAGATCAGCAGGTGCTCGGTGGAGACGAACTCGTCCCCGAGCCCGAGGGCCCGCTGCTCGGCCTGATTCAGCACATCGCTGGTCTTCGGCGACAGGCTCGGCGCCTGCACACTGCCACCACTCGTCTTCGGCAGCCTGCTCAACTGCTCCGCAGTACGGCGGCGTACTGCGTCGACGTCCGCGCCGGCCGCCTCGAGCAGACCGACAGTGGTCCCCTCGGGCTGCGCGAGCAGCGCCGACAACAGGTGAATCGGTTCCACGGTCGGGTTGCCCGCCGCGGAGGTCTGACGGATCGCGACCGACAGGGTTTCCCGGGCCAGCGTCGTCAACCGCTGAACATCCATCTGGTCTCCAGCCTTTCCAGTTCATGACAAGTCCTACTAGAGACAACTTATCCAGAGTTGAGTCCATTCCACTCAACTCTCAGAAAACCTGGGGATAACTCAGGGATCACCCGGGACCGACAGCTACAGTCCGCACTCAACCGTCACCCAACGTGTCCAAGCGCGCCCAGGAGGCTGCCTGGGCGGACGAAGGCGTGCTGGTTGCTGTTGCCGGGGCCAAGCGTTGCGGTGACGTCAGGGTTTGAGGTCTGCGGCTCGGAGGCGGTAGACCTGCAGGTTCAGGTCGTAGTACTTGTCGGTTTCGCCTACCCAGTTCATGCCCAGGCGGGTGGCGGTCGCGATCGCGCGCTTGTTGTGCGGGCGGGCGACGGCGAAGAGTTCGTCGATCGAGCCCTCCTTGAACGCCCACTTCATCAGGCCTCGGCTGGCCTCGGTGGCGTAGCCGTTGCCCCAGGCGGAGGGCTTGAGTTGCCAGCCGATCTCCAGGTCCTCCTCGTACGGGGGGAGCAGCCGGATGAGCAGGCCGCCGACCACCTCGTTGTCCTCCTGGCGGACCACGGCCCAGCGGCCGGCCGGGACGACGAGGTTCGGCTGGGCCTCGATCCAGGCCCGCAGGATGACGCGCATCGTCGCCGCGTCGGTGACCTGGTCGATGGCGGGCGACAACCACTGCGCGACGTCGGCCGATCCGTAGATCTCCAATGCGGCCTTGGCGTCCTCTTCTTCCCAGTCCCGGATCAACAGCCGGTCGGTCTGCAGATAGAGCGTCACATCGCCAGGGTAGGCGGCGGCACCCAAGCGGCAACCCCGTCCGGATGCCAACTAGGCGAAGGCCCAGCGCACTAGGACGTCGGCGGCGTGAATGCGTTGTGCGAGTTCGGTGTCCGGGGCATCGAGCCGGCAGATCACGACGGGTCCGCCGGTGGCCTCCTCCAGTTGCCGCCGCTCGTCCAGGTTCTCCACGACACCCGCGACCGACGGATGTCTTGCCGACCCCGGGTGGGCCTGAGAGCACGAGTGCAGGTGTTTGCACCCGACCGATGATGCGCCCCGCACTGCCTGTGTCACAAAGCGTTTCTGGGCGAAGGGCGGACAGCAGGGAGCCCCCGGACCCGAGGGGATGGGGTCCGGGGGCTCGGCCGGAGACACGTGGGTGACATGCCTCCGGAACCCCGGAGGGACCTGGCATCCAGGTCCCTCCGGGGCCTGGCGGCACCTCGGGGGAAGGCACCACCAGGAGCCCGGTCAGCGCCTGGGAACAGGCGCCTCCGGGGCCCGGAGTCCCCATGGGGGTGGGAACTTCCGGGGGGAACCGGAAGCTTCGGGGGGATGGAAGCTTCCGGAGGCTTTCGGTACGCCGGCCTTCCGGGGAAGACCGGCGTACCGCGCTCACCTTCCGGGGAAGGTCAGCATTCCGGGCTCACCTTCCGGGGAAGGTCAGCATTCCGGGCTCACCTTCCGGGGAAGGTCAGCGCGGTCCGAGCTCGAGGGGCTGGGTGCGGATCCACCGGGTGGTGGTCTGCTGCCGGCCCATCGCGATCACATCACCCGCCGGCCCGGCCGAGAACACCCGGGACCGCTGGGTGTGCTGCCGGGACACACCGACCCCACGCTGCACCTCGGCGAGCAACTGGTTCACCCGCTTGCGCAGGTCCTCGACCTCCGACTGGAGCTCAAGGATGTGCCGGATGCCCGCAAGGTTGACGCCCTCCTCCTGCGACAGGTGCTGGACGTACCTCAGCTTCGCCACGTCGTACGCCGAGTACCGTCGGCCGCGGCCACTCGCCCGGCTGGGCGTGACCAGGCCGAGCCGGTCGTACTGCCGCAGGGTCTGCGGATGCATACCGGCCAACTGGGCCGCCACCGAGATCACGTAGATCGGGGTGCGGTCGTCCCAGGTCGGCACCTGGCTGAACGGGAGGCCCATCAGGAACTCCCGAACAACCCGGCGCGCAAGTCGGGCTGGGCCGAGGCCGAGGAGAACTCCTGCAGCTTGGTCCGCTGCTCGTCGCTCAACTCGTGCGGCACCTGCACCTCGATGGTGAGCAGCAGGTCGCCCTTGGTACCGTCGCGGCGCACCGATCCCTTGCCACGAACGCGCAGCTTGCTGCCGTTCGCAGTACCGGCGGGGATCCGGACCGTGACGGGCAGACCGTCCAGGGTCGGCACCTTGATCTCGGCGCCGAGCGCGGCCTCGGTGAAGCTCACCGGAACCGCCAGCGTCAGGTGCTCGCCCTGCCGGCCGAAGATCCGGTGCGACTTCACATGCACGGTGACGTAGAGATCGCCCGCGGGGCCACCTCGTTCACCGGCCGCACCCTTGCCCTTCAGGCGGATCCGCTGACCGTCCTGCACGCCCGCGGGGATGCGGACCTGCATGGTCTTGCTCGACTGGCCGCGGCCGGAGCCGTGGCAGGTCTCGCAGGGCTGGTCCACGACCAGGCCGCGCCCCTTGCACTCGGTGCAGGGCTCGGTCATCGCGAAGACGCCACCCTGGACCGAGGTCTGCATGCCCGTGCCTTCGCACTTGAGGCAGACCTTCGGCACCGTGCCGTACTTCGCGCCGGTCCCGCGGCAGGTCTTGCAGGGCTCGTCACTGGTCATCCGGAGTCCGACGGTGACACCGTTCACGGCCTCGGCGAACTCGATCGTCGCCTCGGTCTCGATGTCGGCGCCGCGCCGCGGACGGGCCGTCGAGGTGGTGGTCGTGGTGCGGCCACCACCGCCGAACATGCCGCCCAGGATGTCGCCGAGTCCACCGCCGCCGGTCGAGCCCGACCGGTTGAACAGGTCGCCGACATCGAAGCCGAACCCCTGTCCACCGCCCTGGGCGCCACCGCCCGGCATCCGGAAGCCACCACTGCCGAACAGCCGGCGGGCTTCGTCGTACTCCTTGCGCTTCTTGGCGTCCCCGACGACGTCGTACGCCTCGGAGACCTCCTTGAACTTGGCCTCGGCGGACGCGTCCCCGGCGTTGGAGTCCGGGTGGTACTTGCGCGCCAGCTTGCGATAGGCCTTCTTGATCTCATCGGCCTCAGCCGTCTTGGAGACGCCGAGAACCTTGTAGAAGTCCTTCTCCAACCAGTCTTTCGTACTCATCGACGCCTCACCTCCTCGGGGGGAATCCCTTACTCCGTTGGCTTGTCAGCCTGGTCAGCTTCTCCGGTCGTCTCGGCCGGGAGCTGCTCGGTCGGCTCGGACACGGCGACCCGCGCCGCCCGCAGGATCCGCTCGCCGAGGCGGTAGCCCGGCTGCATCACCAGGGTGGCGGTCGGGCCGTCCACCTCGTCGGAGTAGTTGTGCAGCAGCGCCTCGTGGATCCGCGGGTCGAAGTGGTCGCCCACCTCGCCGTACTTCACCAGTCCGAGCTTCTCGGTGACGCGCTCGACCGACTCGGCGACCGCCTTGAAGGCGCCCTCGAGCTCACCCGCCTCGCGGGCCCGGCCGATGTCGTCCAGCGTCTGCAGCAACTCGGTCAGCACGGAACCGATGACGACCTCGCGGTTCGCCTCCCGGTCCCGGTCCACCCGGCGCTTGTAGTTCACGTACTCCGCCTGCAACCGCTGCAGGTCCGCCGTACGCTCGGCGAGCGCCTCGGTCAACAGGGCCTCCTGGGCCGAGGGCCCGATCAGGTCGGAAGGGTCACGCGGCGGCTGGGCGCCCGGCGTACCGGGCTTGCCCGGCTGGACCCCACCGGCGGGAGCCTGGGAAGGCTCCCGCAGGTTGCCGGTCTCCGGATCGATCCGGCGCTTGTCGCGGACGACAGGCTCGCCGTCCCCGAACTCGCTGCCGGGGTCGTTGGGGCGATCGGTCACTTGGTGTCCTCAGCCTTGCTGTCCTGCGGGCGGTCCTCGTCCACGATCTCGGCGTCGACCACGTCGTCCTCGGAGTTACCCGAGCCGCTCTCGTCGGAGGAGGAAGAGGCGCTCTCGTCGGAGGTTCCGGCCGCCTGGGCGTTCGCGTACATCGCGGCGCCCATCTTCTGGCTGGACTGGGCGAGCTTCTCCGACGCGGTCTTGATCACGTCGGCGTCCTCACCCTCGAGGGCCTTCTTCAGCTCCGCGACGCCGTCCTTGACCTCGGTCTTGACGTCGTCGGGGACCTTGTCCTCGTTCTCCTGCAGGAACTTCTCGGTCTGGTAGACCAGACCCTCCGCCTGGTTGCGGGACTCGACCGCCTCGCGACGGATGCGGTCCTCCTCGGCGTACTGCTCGGCGTCGCGGACCATCTGGTCGATGTCGGTCTTCGGCAGCGCTGAGCCACCCGTGACCGTCATCCGCTGCTCCTTGCCGGTGGCCAGGTCCTTGGCGTTCACGTGCACGATGCCGTTCGCGTCGATGTCGAAGGTGACCTCGATCTGCGGCACGTTGCGCGGCGCCGGCGGCAGGCCGGTCAGCTCGAAGTTGCCGAGCGACTTGTTGTCGCGGGCCATCTCGCGCTCACCCTGGTAGACCTGGATCATCACCGACGGCTGGTTGTCCTCGGCCGTGGTGAAGATCTCCGAACCCTTGGTCGGGATCGTGGTGTTGCGCTCGATGATCTTGGTGAAGACGCCACCCTTGGTCTCGATGCCCAGGCTCAGCGGGGTCACGTCGAGCAGCAGGACGTCCTTGACCTCACCCTTCAGCACACCGGCCTGCAGGGAGGCTCCGACGGCGACGACCTCGTCCGGGTTGACACCCTTGTTCGGGTCCTTGCCACCGGTCAGCTCCTTGACCAGCTCGGCCACGGCGGGCATCCGGGTGGAACCACCGACGAGGATGACGTGGTCGATCTTCGACACGTCGATGCCGGCGTCCTTGATGACGGCCTTGAACGGCGCGCGGGCGCGCTCGAGCAGGTCGTTGGTGAGCTTCTGGAACTCGGCCCGGGAGAGCTTCTCCTCCAGGTGCAGCGGACCGGAGTCGGTCAGGCTCAGGTACGGCAGGTGGATGCTCGTCTCGGCGGCGCTGGAGAGCTCGATCTTGGCCTTCTCCGCGGCCTCCTGCAGACGCTGCATGGCCATCTTGTCGCCGGACAGGTCGGTGCCGTTCTTGTTCTTGAACTGGGTTACCAGCCAGTTGACGATCCGCTGGTCCCAGTCGTCACCACCGAGGTGGTTGTCACCGCTGGTGGCCTTCACCTCGAAGACGCCGTCGCCGATCTCCAGCAGCGACACGTCGAAGGTGCCGCCACCGAGGTCGAAGACCAGGATGGTCTGCTCGGTGCCCTTGTCCAGCCCGTACGCCAGCGCGGCCGCGGTGGGCTCGTTGACGATCCGGTGCACGTTCAGACCGGCGATCTCGCCGGCCTCCTTGGTCGCCTGGCGCTGCGCGTCGGAGAAGTAGGCCGGCACGGTGATGACCGCGTCGGTGACCTGCTCCCCGAGGTACGCCTCGGCATCCCGCTTCAGCTTCTGCAGCACGAACGCGCTGATCTGCTGAGCGGTGAACTTCTTGCCGTCGATCGTGGTGGTCCAGTCTTCGCCCATGTGGCGCTTGATGGACCGGATCGTCCGGTCGACGTTCGTGGTGGCCTGGCGCTTGGCCACCTCTCCGACCAGGACCTCGCCGTTCTTGGCGAAAGCGACGACCGAGGGCGTCGTACGCGCTCCCTCGGCGTTGGGGATGACGGTGGGCTCGCCACCTTCCAGTACGGCGATGACGGAGTTCGTCGTACCGAGATCGATACCGACCGCGCGGGCCATGTGCGTTACCTCCACGAAGTTGAGTGATGCAGACTCAATGTTGCCGTTCCGGGGGTCCGGATTCAAATCGGTCCCGACACCGGAACCTCAGACTTGAGTACACCTGGCTCAACATTGCCCCACCCCCGGGTCATTCCCAACCCCGGGGCCGGATTTTCCGGGCAGGGTCCGGTCAAGCCCTGGCCAGACCCCTGCCGCGGAAGGTGTCCCACGTGGGAAGGTGTGCTCGTGAAACTCCGCCCCATGACGTCAGCCGACGAACCGGCCGTGCTCGCCCTGAACGCCGCTGCCGTCGAGCAGACGGATCCGCTGGGTCCCGACCGGCTGGACTGGCTCCGCCTGATCGCCGCCCACGCCGCAGTGGTGGAGATCGAGGGCGACGTCGCTGCCTTCGTCCTCACCTTCGCGCCCGGCTCCGCCCATGACAGCCTCGACTTCCAGTGGTTCGTCTCGACCTATAACAACCGGTTCCTGCACCTGGACCGGATCGTGGTCGCCGAGCCGTACCGCCGCCAGGGTGTCGCCACCTCGGTCTACCGGGCGGTGGAACGCGCAGCCAAGCCCTTCGACCGGCTGGTCTGCCGGGTCCAGTCGGACCCGCCCGACGACGCCTCCCTGGCCTTCCACGCCGGCCGCGGCTTCGTCGAGGTCGGCAAGCTCCGCCGCCCCAACGGCACCACCAGCGCCATGCTCTCCAAGGAACTGGCCGACTAGCCACGCTCCGCACCCGCACCGCAGCACGCCGTACCGGCCGCACCTGTACTGCGGGACGCCGGCCCGACTGCACTTCTACCGCGGCCGGCGTCGCTGTCCGGCGTACTGCGGGCTGTCGGCGGCTCCCCTGAGCCGCTCGGCGGCTCGGGTTCCTACAGCGCGCGGACGTCGAGGAGGGCTCGGACGGGGAGTTCGTGGCGGAAGCGGGGGTCGGTGAGGCCGTCGACGATGCAGGCGGCGCCGATCCACCGGGCGCCGCAGTCGTCCACCAACTCCCGGACCGCCCGGGCCGTCGCGCCGGTGTCAGCCCAGTCGTCCACCATCAGCACCCGGTCCCCCGCGTTGACCAGCCCGCGGCGGAATCCGAAGACGATGTGCCGGTCCTGGTAGTCCGGCGCCGTGATCCGCCTCACCCAGCGATCGCTGTCGGTCGACGGCCCCTGATCCTTGCGGACCTCCACGAACCCGACTCCCAGCGAGGCAGCCGTCAGCGCCCCCAAGAGGGCGCCGCGCGATACCGGCCCGAGCACCACGGTCGGCTTCTCGTCGTACAGGGCTGCCAGCGCCGGACCGAGTTCGCCGAGCAGGTCCGCGTCCCGCCACCAGCCGGTGAGGTCGGCCAGACCGCGCCACTGGCCCCGGTCCATCCGCCACCTGAAGGCAGCGCTCAGCCGCCGACGGAAGTCCCCGTCGACCCGCTGCACCGCCACCCCGGACATACCACTAAGGGTGACGTCCAACCGTCGTTCCGCGCACGGGATTTATCTGCTCGCGGGGCAGCACCTCGCCGACGATCTCCCGGGTGAAGATGTCGTAGCTGATGATCAGCAGGCGATCCCCCGGCAGCTCCACCACCGCCGGATTCGCCTGGTCGAGGGTGTCCTGACCCGCATCCAGTACGACGTGCCGCGGGTCCTGGTCCCACCGCCCGAGGGGATCCGCGACCACCGTCGCCACCGTCGGCCGGCCCGGGTTGAACTCCCCGGACACGTCGCCATAGGCAACCAGTACTGCGCCGTCGGACAAGGTCAGCGTGTCCGACGAGGACGCGTGCAGGCCGGACGGCTCGGGGTCGGTCCAGGTGAACCCGTTGTCGTCGGAGCGGACCAGCTCCGCTTCTTCGTCGGTCCGGAGCAACGCCACCACCTGACCGCCGGGGAGCAACGTCAGCACCGGTTCGAGGTACTCGCGGTCCGGCTTCCGCCCGAGCACGACCTCCCCGGTCGCGGGCCAAGTGCGACCACCGTCGGTCGACCGCACCACGCTCGCCGAGTGACACGCGTCCCCCGGGAAGACCCCGTACACCGGCGCGAGCAGGTCTCCGTCCGGCAGCTCGAGGATCTGCCCGTGCGCGACGACATGCCCCGCCCGGAACCCGTGCCACTCCTCGTCGGTCTCCACGACCATCCGCGACTCGACCGGCACCGGGTCACCCCACGTAGTACCGCCGTCCTCCGACCGCGCGACGAGCACCCCCGGGCACTCGTACGGCCGCACACCCCAGTCGATCTGGAACCAGCTCAGCAGCACGTCCCCACCCCGCAACTGCACCACCATCGGATCCCGGTCGTCCCAGCGCCCATCCACCACCACCCGAGGCTCCGACCAGCTCTCCCCGCTGTCCGAGCTCTCGGCCATTACCAGCCGCCCGCCACTCCGAACGTGCCCCTCTCCCTCCCGCCAGACAACAAGCACCCGCCCGTCCGCCAGCAGCACCGCACTGGGGAAGTACGCCAACTCCCCCTCCGCAGCCCGCGCAACCACGACTCGACTCATGCGGCCACGCTAGTAGACCGGACCGCCACCACTCACCAACCGGCGTCCACGCCCTCTCCTCAGGCCTAGGTGAGCGTCAGGACGGCGAAGTGCCAGCGCTTGGTGAGTGGTGGCGGTCCTGGGCTGTGGATAGCGGACAACGCCGTGCGCGGGATTTCGGCATCATGAGGTCGTGGCAGACGTGGCCGAGGTCCTCGCGCGATTGGGCGGCAGCGCGAGCTTCGGGGATCTGCGGGTCGCGGTGTCTGCGCGCAGTGTCAGAAACGCGCTGCTGGCCGGGCGGATCCGACGGGTGGCGAAGGGCTTGGGGTCCGCGCGCCTACAGCAGACGCCCGGCACTGAGGGTTTGCGCCACCAACGGGACGCCGGGGCGGTAGGCGAGGTGGAGGTAGGAGGGGGCGTTGAGGACGGCGAGGTCGGCCTGGGCGCCGGGGGTGATGTGGCCGATGTCGTTGCGGCGGAGGGAGGCGGCGCCGCCGGCGGTGGCGGACCAGAGGGCCTCGGCCGGGGACATCTGCATCTCGCGGACCGCCAGGGCGATGCACAGCGGCATCGACGAGGAGTAGCAGGAGCCCGGGTTGCAGTCGGTGGCCAGGGCGACGGTGACACCGGCGTCGAGGAGTTTGCGGGCGTCCGGGTACGGCGAGCGGGTCGAGAACTCCACCGCCGGAAGCAGCCCGGCGACGACGCCACTCGAAGCCAGCGCGTCCACGTCCGCATCGGTCAGGTGGGTGCAGTGATCGGCTGCAGCGGCACCAAGCTCACAAGCCAGCTGTACTCCCGGGCCCTCGCCGAGCTGGTTTGCGTGCACCCGCAAGCCGAGTCCCTTGGCAGCACCGGCGTCGAGGATCGCCCGGGCCTGGTCGCCGTCGAAGGCCCCGCGCTCCACGAACACGTCGATCCACTTGGCATGCGGAGCCGCCGCCTCCAGCATCGCCCCGGTCACCAGCGAGACATAGCCCCCTGGGTCGTCCGCGAACTCAGCCGGTACGACGTGCGCCCCGAGATAGGTGGTCTCGTCGGTGAAATTCCGCGCGATCGCCAGCGCCCGGGACTCGTCGGTCGCGGTCAGTCCGTAGCCCGACTTGATCTCGACGGTGGTGGTCCCCTGCCGCCGCATCTCCGTGACGAGGCGAGCCACGTTCGCGCTCAACTGGTCGTCGGTGGCAGAGCGGGTCGCCGCGACCGTGGTACGGATTCCCCCTGCGCTGTAAGGCTCCCCGGTCATTCGCGCGGCGAACTCCTCGGCCCGGTCACCGGCGAACACCAGGTGCGAGTGCGAATCCACGAACCCCGGGATCACAGCGGAGCCACCCAGATCGAGTGAACTGTCGGCCGGCGGCGCATCTCGCCGCGAGCCCACCCACGCGAACCGCGACCCCTCGATCACCACGGCGGCGTCGTGGACCTCGCCCAGCAGACCACCACGGGAAGGATCGTTCGTCACCAGCGACCCGATCCCGGTCAGCAGCAGCGACGTCATCCGGCGTTCCCCTCGGTCACAGCGGCGATCGAGGCCGCCAGGTCCGCCGCCACGTCCAGCTTCACATGATTGCCAGAGGCAACCAGGTGTCGCCCCGAGACGACCACATCGACGACATCGGCAGCAGAGGCAGCGAAAACGGCGGTCTCCACCGACGCTCCGGTGCCGGCTGTCCGCACGCTGTCCACGGCCACCCCGACCAGATCGGCACGGGCACCGACCTCGATCCGGCCCGCGTCCTCGAAGCCCAGCGAACGGTGTCCAGCGACCGTCGCCGCCGCGAGGAGCTCCGATGCGGTCCAGTGCCCGCGCTCCTGAGAGGCGAGCCGCTCGTTGAGCTCGACCGCGCGCATCTCCTCGAACAGGTCGATCACGGCGTGACTGTCGGACCCCAGCGTCAGCGTCGATCCCGCGTCCCGCAACGCCACCGACGGCCCGATCCCGTCCGCGAGATCCCGTTCCGTCGTGGGACAGAAGCAGGAGTACGTCGCAGAGCTCCCAAGCAGGCCGACATCCACCGGCGTCAGGTGCGTCGCGTGCACCGCACTCGTCCGCGGCCCCAGGAATCCCGCCTCGTCCAGCACCTGCGCCGGGGTCCGCCCGTAGGCCTCGAGGCTCGCCGCGTTCTCCGCGACCTGCTCCGACAAGTGGACGTGCAGCGGGGCGTTCGGCAGCGCGGACGCCACCGTGCCGAGCTGTTCCTGCGGCACCCCGCGGATCGAGTGGGCGGCCGCGCCGATCACCACGTCGTCGGCTCCGCGCAGATCGAGCACCCGGGCGGCCCATTGAGCCGCCTCTCCGTCACTGAACCGCTGCTGTACCTCGTTCAGCGGCTGGTCGATGCCACCGGCCACGTAACAGGTGTCGAGCAGCGTGAGCCGCAGGCCGACATCCCGGGCGGCAGCGATCAACGCCTCACCCATCGCGTTCGGGTCATCGTACCGACGGCCGCCAGGAGCATGGTGAAGGTAGTGGAACTCGCCCACCGCGGTGATCCCGCTCAGCAGCATCTCGCCGTACACGCCGCGGGCGAGTTGGTAGTAGCTGTCCGGGGTGAGCACCGAGGCGACGGCGTACATCTGCTCTCGCCAGGTCCAGAAGGTGCCGCGCTCGGTCTGCGTGCGACCGCGGAGGGCCCGGTGGAACGCGTGGCTGTGGCAGTTCGCCAGGCCCGGCAACACGAGCCCGGTCAAGCGGACGGCATCACCAGCCGGGGCGTCCGCGACGACAGAGGTGAACCGGCCGTCCACGACCTCGACGAGAACGCCGGACGCGATCCCCGAGGGCAGCAATGCCTGCGGACACCAGTAGGCAGTCACCGCGCGAGATCTTTCAACACAGCGGCCAGCGCATCCACGCCGACGAGACAGTCGTCCATCTCCGCGTACTCCGCCGGCGAGTGCGAGACCCCGGTCGGGTTCCGCACGAACAACATCGCCGTGGGGATCCCCGCATCCGAGAACACCCCGGCATCGTGCCCCGCCCCGGTCGGCAGCACCGGCGCGTCATCCAGTACTCCGGCCAGCCTGTCCCGCAGGCCCGGCTGGAAATCCACGATCGGCGAGACGGACTCGGCCACCACGTCCACGCTGGTCCCGTCCCGCTCGGCCCGCTCCGTCGCTTGCCGAGTGATTGCCGCAAGCAACGACCGCAGCACCTCGTCGGTAGCGGCCCGGGCATCAAGCCACGCGGTCACCTGCGACGGTACGGCGTTGATCCCGTTCGGCTCGACCGACAGGCGGCCGAAGGTGGCTCGTGCGCCGGCCAGGCGGGCCTGCTTGTTCGCGGCCAGCGCGGTCATCGCATAGGTGAGCATCGGGTCGTGCCGATCCTCCATCAACGTGGTGCCGGCGTGGTTCGCCTCGCCACTGAAGGTGAACCGGAAGCGCCCGTGCGGCCAGATCGAACTGGCCACCCCGACCGGTGCGGTCAGCGCGCGACCTTGTTCCACGTGGAGCTCCACGAACGTCCCCATCCGGTCCAGCAACGGCGACGGCCCGACGCCGGCCGGATCAGTACCGACCGAGCTCAGGGCGTCAGCCAGCGAGACACCGGCACGATCCTTCAGCGCCAGCGCCTTCTCAGCCTGCAACACTCCGACAGCGACCCGCGATCCGAGACAGGGCATCCCGAACCGCGAGCCCTCCTCTTCGACGAAAGCACCGACACCGATCGGCACCGAAGGGGAGAACCCCTCGGCCCGCAGCCGATCCACGGCCGCCAGCGCGGACACCACACCCAGCGGGCCGTCGAAGGCACCGCCGTCGATCACCGAGTCCAGATGGCTCCCGGTCACGACTCCCGGGACCGACGGGACGCCGGTCGATTCCACTGCACCGGGCACCGACAGCACCGCGGCCGACGACTGCCCAGAAGCGGCCGGGTCCCACCAGGCGACGAGGTTGCCGAGGCCGTCGGACTCGACCGCCAACCCGCGGGAGGCGCACTGGTCGATGAACCAGTGCGTCGCCTCCCGCTCGGTCGGCGTCCAGCCGCCTCGGTGGTACCCCCCGGTCGAGGGGTCCTTGCCGATGGCGGCCAGCGCCGCCCACATCTGTTCGAAGGACTCGCTCAAGGTCAGGTCAGCGAGTTCTTGGTCAGCCAGTCGGTGGCGACCGCCTTGGCCGCCTCCTTGCCGACGTCGATGCGCTTGACCAGCTCGGTCAGATCGTCGGTGGTCAGCTTGGCCGAGACGGCGTTCAGCGTGTCGGTGATGTTGGCCGCCTTGTGATCGGTCCGGATCAGCGGAACGATGTTGTTCGGCGGCAGGATGTTCTCCGGGTCCTCGAGCTGGACCAGGTTGTTGTCCTTGATCAGCGCCTGGGTGGTGAAGAAGTTCGACACCTGGATCTGGTTGTCCAGCAGCGCCTTCTGGCTCAGCGGACCACCGGCGTCCAGCGTCTTGTACTCCTTGAACTCGACGCCGTACTTCTCCTTCAGCCCCTTCAGGCCGGCGTCGCGCACCTTGAACTCGGAACTGCCGCCCGCGACCATGTCCTTCGCCACCGGCTTGAGGTCGGCCAGCGACTTCAGGCTGTACTTGTCCGCGGTCGCCTTGGTCACCACGATGGTGTCCTCGTCGGCAGCCGGCGACTTGTCCAGTACCTCGAGCCCGGACGGCAGCGCCTTCTTCAGCGCCTCGTACGCCGCGTTGTCCTCGGTCTCGGTCGCGGTCTTGTCGAAGTACGCCAGCGCGGCGCCGGTGTACTCCGGCAGCAGGTGCACCGAGCCGTCCTTGATCGCGGCCATGTAGGTCTCGCGGTTACCGATGTTCTGCTGCTGCTTGACCTCGACGCCCTTGGCGGCGAGTGCCTGGCCGAAGATCTCGGCCAGCAACTGGCTCTCGGAGAAGTCCGCGGAACCGATGGTGATGCTCTTCACCTCGGCGGGTGCGGGGGAACCACCAGCGTTGTCGTCACCGGACAGTGGATCGCCTCCACCCCCACAGGCAGCCAGGCCGAGTACCGCGACCCCGGCGATCGCAGTACGGATGAGTGTGGATCTCAACACGGGAGCCTCCAGGATTTCGATTGGCACCGGCGAGTGCCGGTGGTGTTCCAGGTCGAGCGATGGGTTCCGGCCATCAGTCGACCCGCAGTCCTTTGGACACGGTGAGCCGGCCCACCAGGGCGAAAAGCAGGTCCAGCGCGATGGCCAGCAGGGCCACCAGCAGGGCGCCGGTGAACATCTGCGGGAAGTCGCGCAGCTTCAGCCCGTCCACCACGTAGCGGCCGAGGCCGCCCAGCGAGACGAGCGCGGCGATGGTCGCGGTCGACACGATCTGCAGGGTCGCGCCGCGCAGACCGGAGATGATCAGCGGCAGCGCGATCGGGATCTCCACCTTGGTCAGGATCTCCCGTCCGGTCATCCCCATCCCCCGGGCCGCGTCGATCGTGGCCGGATCGACACCGGACAACCCGGCGTAGGTCGAAGTCAGGATCGGAGGGATACCGAGAGCGACCAGGGCGATCAGCACCGGCAGGAAGCCGATCTGGTCGGTGATGAGCACCGCGAGCATCAGCAGTCCCAGGCTCGGCAGCGCGCGGGCGGCGTTGCCCGTGTTGATCGCCAGGAACGCCCCCCGGCGGGTGTGCCCGATCCACAGGCCGACCGGTAGCGCGATCGCGGTGGCGAGGCCGAGCGCGGCGACCGTGTACCAGATGTGCTGGAGGATCCTGGCCGTGATCCCTTCCGGTCCGGACCAGTTGAACGAGTCGGTCAGGTATTGCCACATGTCAGGCCGCCTTCACCGGAGAGACCACGCGGGCCCAGGGAGTGAGTACCCGTTGCAGACCGACGATCAGCAGGTCGGCCAGCAGCGCCAGCAGCAGGGACAGCACGACGCCGACCACGACCGGGGTGAGGAAGTCCTTCTGGAAGCCCTGGGTGAACAGTTCGCCCAGACCGCCGATCCCGATCACCGCGCCGACGCTCACCATCGAGATGTTGGCGACCGTGGCGACCCGCAGACCGGCGAAGATCACCGGCACCGCGATCGGCAGGTCGATCGTCAGCAGCCGGCGGGCCGGCCCGAAGCCGACCGCGATCGCGGCCTGCCGGACGTCCGGCGGCACCGAGCGCAGCCCGTCGATGACGTTGCGGATCAGGAGTGCGACGGTGTAGATCGTCAGCGCCACGACGATGTTGACCGGGTCGAGCACCTGGGTCCCCAGCACCACCGGGAGCACGATGAACAGCGCGATCGAGGGCAGCGAGTAGAGCACGCCGCCGAGCGCGATCAGCGGGTTCGCCAACCAGGAGAACCGCGTCGCCACATACCCGAGCGGCAACGCGATCAGCAGGCCGAACACCACCGGCAGGATCGCCAGGTAGATGTGCTCGCTCAGCTGGTCCCAGATCAGCCCGAGGTTGTCGCCGACCCAGGTCATGAGCGCAGCGCCTCGGCCAGGATCGCGTGGTCGACGACTCCGAGGGCCTTGCCGTTCTCGTCCACGCAGACACCGTGACCGGTCGGCGAGGTCAGTACGGCGTCGAGCGCCGCGCGGACCGAGTCGCTCCGCGTGAACGTCGCACCGATCGGCAGCAGGTCGCCACCACCCTTGAGCCAGCCCGCGGGCTTCCCGTCGTCGTCCAGGACCAGATCCTCCGGCAACGGGTTCAGGTGCAGCTTGTCGGTGTGCAGGAACGTCAGTGCACGGTAACCGCGGTCCTGCCCGACGAAGCTCTCGACGAAGTCGTCCGCCGGGTTGGCGAGCAGCTCCGCGGGCGGCGCGAACTGGGCCAGCTTGCCGCCGACCCGGAGGACCGCGACGTTGTCGCCGAGCTTGATCGCCTCGTCGATGTCGTGGGTGACGAAGACGATGGTCTTGCCGATGTCGCGTTGCAGCCGGAGCAGCTCCTCCTGCAACTGGTGCCGGACGATCGGGTCGACCGCGCTGAACGGCTCGTCCATCAACATGATCTTCGGATCGGCCGCGAGCGCCCGGGCCACACCGACTCGTTGCTGCTGGCCACCAGACAACTGGGCCGGGTACCGCTGGGCCAGCTTGAGGTCGAGGCCGACCCGCTCCAGCAGTTCCATCGCGACCGAGCGGGTCTTCTTCCTGTCCCAGCCCAGCAGCTTCGGCACCGTCGCGACGTTGTCCACCACGGTCCTGTGCGGGAACAGTCCGGCGTGCTGGATCACGTACCCGATGCCGCGCCGCAGCGTGACCGGATCACCGGAGTTGATGTCCTCGCCATCGATCGAGATCCGGCCGCTGCTGCGTTCGATCGTGCGGTTGATCATCCGCAGCGACGTCGTCTTGCCGCAGCCCGAGGGCCCGACGAACACGGTGATCTCGTTGCTCGGGATCCGCAGCGACAGCTTGTCGACGGCCAGGGTGCCGTCCGGATACTGCTTGGTGACGTCTTCGAACTCGATCATGGCGCCCCTTCGCGCTCGTCGGAGATCGCCCGAACGATCCTAGGGGAACGAGGGCCTGCTGCCACGTCGTGAGCAGCTTTCTCATTCCTCGGGAAAGTGCACCTTAGCGCTAGGGAATGCCTCGGTTGCACTCTGCGATCAGGACTCCCGCATCGGGATCCTGATACCTCGTTCGACCGCTACTTCTTCTGCCCGTTCGTACCCGGCGTCCACGTGACGAATCACACCCATCGCCGGGTCGTTGCTCAGTACCCGTTCCAGCTTCTGCCGGGCCAGCTCGGTGCCGTCGGCAACCGATACCTGGCCGGCGTGGATCGACCGGCCCATCCCGACGCCGCCCCCGTGGTGGATCGACACCCAGGAAGCACCGCTGGACACGTTCACCATCGCGTTCAGCAACGGCCAGTCCGCGATCGCGTCCGAACCGTCCAACATGCCCTCGGTCTCCCGGTACGGCGAGGCGACGCTGCCGGTGTCGAGGTGGTCCCGCCCGATCACGATCGGCGCCTCGAGTTCACCGGAGGCGACCATGTCGTTGAACCGGACGCCCGCCTTGTCCCGTTCCCCCTGGCCCAGCCAGCAGATCCGGGCCGGCAGGCCCTGGAAGGCGACCCGCTCGCCGGCCATCTTGATCCACCGGGTCAGGTGCTCGTTGTCCGGGAACAGGTCGAGGATCGCCTGGTCGGTCTTCGCGATGTCGGCCGGGTTGCCCGACAGCGCGGCCCACCGGAACGGGCCCTTCCCCTCACAGAACAAGGGCCTGATGTACGCCGGGACGAAGCCCGGGAACTCGAAAGCGCGGCCGAACCCGGCCTTTCGGGCCTCGTCGCGGATCGAGTTGCCGTAGTCGAAGACCTCGGCACCCGCATCCTGGAACCCCACCATCGCGGCGACGTGCCGGGCCATCGAGGCCTGTGCGCGTTCGGTGAAGCCGGCCGGGTCCTTCTCCCGCGCGGTGGTCCAGTCGTCGAACTCGATCCCGACCGGCAGGTACATCAGCGGGTCGTGCGCCGAGGTCTGGTCGGTGACGATGTCGATCGGCGCGCCCAGCTCCAGCAGCTCGGGCACGATCACCGCGGCGTTGCCCAGGACACCGATCGACAGCGGCCGACGGGCCTTCTTGGCCTCCTCGGCCAGCCGCAGCGCCTCGTCCAGCGAAGCGGCGCGGACGTCGAGGTACCGGTGCTCGATCCGCCGGTCGATCCGTGAGGAGTCGACGTCGATGCAGATCGCGACCCCGTCGTTCATGGTGACTGCGAGCGGCTGCGCGCCACCCATGCCGCCGAGTCCCGCGGTCAGCGTGATGGTGCCGGCCAGCGTGCCGCCGAACTTCTTCGCCGCGACCGCCGCGAATGTCTCGTAAGTGCCCTGCAGGATGCCCTGGGTGCCGATGTAGATCCACGAGCCAGCCGTCATCTGGCCGTACATGGTCAGGCCCATCGCCTCGAGCTTGCGGAACTCCTCCCAGGTGGCCCAGTCGCCGACCAGGTTCGAGTTCGCGATCAGCACCCGCGGCGCCCACTCGTGCGTCTGCATCACGCCGACCGGCTTGCCGGACTGCACCAGCATCGTCTCGTCGTCCTTCAACGTGGTCAGCGTTCTGACCATCGCGTCGAACGAGTTCCAGTCGCGAGCCGCCTTGCCCGACCCGCCGTACACGACGAGCTCGTCAGGGTGCTCGGCCACCTCCGGGTCGAGGTTGTTCTGCAGCATCCGCAGCGCGGCCTCCTGCTGCCAGCCCCGGGCGGTGAGGGTGGTACCGCGGGGAGCGCGAACGGGACGTGGTCCGGACATGTGTGATCCAGCCTTTCAGGACAGCGTTATTCAGGTGACGAGTTCAGGACAGAGGCCCGGTGACGGCCTCGACAGCGGACAGGTAGGTGCCGTCAGCAACAAGCTGGACGGAGTGCTCGATCTCTGGCGCCAGGTGCCGGTCGGTGCCCGGCCCCTCGACGTGCTCACGAAGCTTGGTTCGTACTGCGGCGGTGGCCGGCGACGGCTCGAGTGGCGCCCGCAGGTCCAGCGCCCGCGCGGCGGTCAGGATCTCCACGGCCAGAACCCTTTGCAGGCCGTCGATGCTCTTGCGCAGCTTGCGCGCCGCGGACCAGCCCATCGACACGTGATCCTCTTGCATCGCGCTGCTCGGGATCGAGTCGACGCTGGCCGGCACCGCGAGCCTCTTGAGCTCGGAGACGATCGCGGCCTGCGTGTACTGCGCGATCATGTGCCCGCTGTCGACGCCCGGATCGTCAGCCAGGAAAGCGTTCAGCCCGTGGTTGCGCGCCACGTCGAGGAACCGGTCCGTACGCCGCTCGCTGATGCTGGCCACGTCCGCCACGGCGATGGCGAGGAAGTCCAGCACATAGCCGACGGGTGCGCCGTGGAAGTTGCCGTTCGACTCGACCCGTCCGTCCGGCAGCACGACCGGGTTGTCGATCGCCGCCGCCAGTTCCCGATCCGCGACAGTCGCGGCATGCGTGCACGTATCCCTCGCGGCACCGTGCACCTGCGGCGAACACCGCAAGGAATAGGCATCCTGGACCCGGTTGCAGTCGGGACCGCGGTGACTCGCCACGATCCCGCTGTCAGCCAGTACTGCGCGCAGGTTGGCGGCCGCAGCTCCCTGACCAGGGTGCGGGCGGAGCGCCTGCAACTCGTCGGCGAACACGCGATCCGTGCCGAGCTGACCCTCGACGCTCATCGCGGCGGCGATGTCGGCGGTCTTCAGCAGCCGGTCCAGGTCGGCGAGTGCGAGCACCAGCATGCCGAGCATGCCGTCGGTGCCGTTGATCAGCGCGAGGCCTTCCTTCTCGGCCAGGACCACCGGCTGCAGGCCGTGCCGGGCGAGCGCGTCGGCCGCATCGAGAAGGTTACCCTCGGCATCGCGGACCTTGCCCTCACCCATCACCGCGAGCGCGACGTGAGACAGCGGCGCCAGGTCACCCGAGCAACCGAGGCTGCCGTACTCGTGGACGATCGGGGTCAGCCGCGCGTTCAGCAACCCGGCGTACGCCTGGGCCGTCTCGACCTTCACCCCGGTCCGCCCGGTCGCCAGGGTGGACAGCCGCAGCAGGGCGAGCGCCCTGACGACCTCCGTCTCCACCTCGGGTCCGGAGCCGGCCGCGTGCGACCTGACCAGGCTGCGCTGCAGCTGCGCCCGGAGCTCCGGCGCGATGTGCCGCGTCGCCAGCGCGCCGAACCCGGTGGACACCCCGTAGTGCGGCGTCTCCGCGTGCGCCAGCGCCTCGACGGCCGCCCGGGACTTCGCGATCTCTTCGAGCGCCTGCTCGTCGATCCGCACCGCGGCGCCGTACCGGGCCACCGCGACGACCTCGTCGGCGGTCAACGCCCCGACCCCGACCACAACCTCTGCTTTGTCGATCACCCGCCCATTGCACCCCCCAGGACCGACAACCGATAGCACCGCCGCCCGCTTTTCGTCTCAGATCCGAGACACCCTGGCCGAACCCGCAGGTGGGAGCGGTTGCACGAGAGCCCGCGCCAGACCCCGGCGGCGGTGGGCCGGCAGCACGCCGATCAACCCCAGCCGAGGCAGCGGACGCGGACCATTCCAGATCCTCACCAGCCCCGCGTAGTCACCCGCGAGATCGACAGCCACCAGGCGTGCCCAGCGCCCTCACCGTGATCGCCATAGCGGCGACGGTAGCGCCGAAGAGCGTTACAGTTCGCGTCCTTTTCTGGTCCCTTCGGATCGACCCCGGCGCCACATAGAGTCAGGGGATGGGGATCGAGATCCGGTCGGCGACGCCGGCCGATGCGGCTGGTATCGCCGCGGTCTGGGCAGCCGCGATGCCACAACTGGTGAAGACGGCCAAGGGCATCGAGGCAGAGCTACGGACCAGCACCAGCCGGGTCGTGCTGATCGCGGTCGACGGCGAGGAGGTGGTCGGCTACGGCAACGTCTACCTGCCGTCGCCCGACGACGAGGCACCCCGGGTCCGGATCACTGTCCAGGTGCCGCCCGCTCAGCGCGGTCGCGGCATCGGCAGCGCGGTTGCCGATGCGGTCTTCCGGACTGCCGAGGAGGCGGGCGCGCGGAAACTCCTGATCGTGGTCCGGGACGACGACGCTTCCAAGGCCTTCGCGACCCGTCACGGATTCACCATCGGCCGACGGATGAGCCAGGCCGCGGCCGACCTGGCCGGCGTACCGGAACCCGTGCCGGTACCGGAGGGGCTCCGCCTGGTCGACTACACCGAGGTGGACCCGCGGAGTCTGTGGAGTGCCACCGCCGCCGTGGCCGACGGCGATCCCAGCGGCTTGTCGAACGCGCCGGAGTACGAGGACTGGGTGGCGACGGACTGGAATCACCCCGACCTGCGGCGCGACCTGAGCATCGCCGTAGTGGACGGGGAGCAGGTGGTGTCCTTCGTGACCACCACTGCCGACCCCGACCGCCGGGTGATCTGGTCGAACCTCACCGGCACGATCCCGTCGTACCGCGGCCGGGGACTGGCGAAGGTGGTGAAGTCGGCCGCGCTGGCGAGGAGCCGCGACGCGGGGTTCACCACGGCCTTCACCGGGAACGACGCGGGCAACGCGCCGATGCTGGCCGTGAACCGGTGGCTCGGGTACCAGCCGACCGCCGCCGCCTGGACCGCGGAGAAGGTGATCTGAGTGACTCGGCTGGTCATTTCGCTGACAGTCTTCGCGATCCTCGCGGCCGGGGTCGGCCTGCTGCTGTCCGGCGACGACGACTTCGACTGGGCGGTCGCGCTGACGCTGTTCGGGATCGCCCTTGCCGGCGAAGGCGCCCGGGTCTGGCTCCGCCGCAGCCGCGGCAGGACCGGCCGGAGCGGCGGGTCGGGGAAGGATTCGGCCAGTCAATCGTCCGGAACCTGAGACAGGGCAGCTAGTCTCACTGTTGTGAGCGGCAACGTTCCCGCCTCGACCCGAACCCTACGGGTATTGACCTTCCTGGCCACCCAGCCCGGACCGGTACCGATGGAGCGCATCGCCTCCGCGGTCGGCCTGCCACGCTCGTCGACGTACCACTTGCTGAAGGCAATGATCAGCGAGGGGTTCGTGGTGCACCTGCCGGAGGAGAAGAGGTACGGGCTCGGCGTCGCCGCCTTCGAGATCGGATCGGCGTACCTGCGCCATGACCCGCTCGAACGACTGGCCAGGCCACTGCTAGTGCAACTGGTCGCTGAGATCGGCCAGACCGCGCACCTCGGCGTCCTGCACGGCCGCGAGCTCGTCTATCTGCTGAAGGAACAGCCGCCCCGACCGGTCACCCTGGTCACGGATGTCGGAGTCCGCCTGCCCGCGACCCTTACGGCTTCCGGCCGCGCCCTGCTCGCCGAGCTCCCGCCGGCTCAGGTCCGAGCTCTCTTCCCGGACGCCGAGAGCTTCGTCCGCCGTACCGATCAAGGGCCGCAGACGCTCACCCAACTGCGACGGATCCTCGCGGACGAGAAGCGCCAGGGATACGCCGTCGAGGACTCGTACATCACCCCCGGCTTCTCCTCGGTGGCCAGCGCCGCCGTCGACCACGCCGGCCACCCGGTCGCCGCCATCAGCGTCACCTTCCGCACCGACGCCATCCCCCCGAACGAACGCTCCTTCCTGGCCCGCCGCACCCGCCAGGCAGCCGAAGCCCTGACCCGCCGCCTCCGCGGTTAGCGCCGTGCACTAGCTGCATTAGGTAGGTGCACTAGGTGGTGCTGGGCCTACCTCCTGCGTGGAGGTGACGCCAGTGTCCGAGTGGGTTCGGACTTCCAGGATTGAGGCTCACTCGCCACTTCCTGGGGAAAGGCTCGTTCGATGTCAGTTCGTACCAAGGTCCTCGCAACAGTGCTCGCGGTCGGGACCACCGCTGCTCTTGCCTGCTACACCACCACCTCCGCGACGGCCGACAGCGTCGTACAGACCGATCGAGGTGCCGTGCGCGGCCTCGTCGGCGAGGACACCCGGACGTTCCGCGGCATCCCGTACGCCGCGCCGCCGACCGGTGAGTGGCGCTGGCGGTCACCGCGCCCGGCCGCCAAGTGGTCCGGCATCCGCGAAGCGACCTCGTACGCCGACACCTGTGCGCAGGTGGACCATCCGATCGGGGTGGCCAGCACCAGCGAAGACTGTCCTTATCTGGATGTGACCACGCCCAAGAGGCCGGGGAAGAACCGGCCCTGACTCTTATCACGGAGACGGCGCCCGCGTGGGCGTAGGGCCGTGACCTGCAGGTTTGCCGGTTGGGGCGGTTGGCTGTGCGCACTAAGCGCTCGAGGGTGCGGCCTCGTACCTGATCAAATCGAGTCGGGCTTGCTCAGCCAGGCGGCTATGCGCTCGGCCACCATGATGGTCGGCAGGTTGGTGCCGGCGGCTGGGATCGTCGGCATCACCGAGGCATCGGCAACCCAGAGCCGGTCCACGCCGTAGACCCGGCCTTGGGCGTCCACGACCGCGTCTCGGTCGGGCTCGGTGCCCATCCGGCAGGTGCCGACCGGGTGATGGTAGGAGGCGACGCGGGTGCGGATGGAGTCGGCGATCGCGGTGCGGTCGTCGTCCGCGACGGCCGGCCCTGGTGCGATCTCGGCGCCGGTGATGAGCGTGGCGAGCGGCTCGCTGCGGGCGATCCGGCGGGCCTCGACGGTGGCGTCGACCATACGAGCGAGGTCGTCGGGGTGGCGAAGGTGTGCGACGTCGATGAGCGGCGGATCGTTGGGGTCGGTGGATCGGAGCCGTACCGATCCCTCCGATTGCGGCGCCATGAGCCCGGCGACGATGCCGAAGATCGCGCCGGACTCGCTGACCTCACGTTCGACGGGGAACGGTCCGGCTGCGAACAGGTGCAGATCCGGCGTTCCGGTCGACGTCGAGGAGAGGGTGGCGATCGCCTGGAACCGCGGTCCAGCAGCCTGTCTCGTGGGTAGGTCGACGGCAACGATCGGATGGTCGACCAGATGCTCGCCGACGGCCGGCAGATCCGCCACCACGTCGATGTCAAGACGGGACAAGCGTGCTGCGGAGCCAACGCCCGAACGAGCGAGGATCGCCGGACTGCCGTAGGCGCCAGCGGCCAGCACGACCCGGTCCGCTTCGAGCAGTTCGCCCGTTGTGGAACGAACCCCGACCACGCGGCCGTGTGCGATCTCTACCCGTCCGATCGTCGTGTCGGAGCAGATGGTGAGGTTCGGCCGGTGCCGGGCGGCGGCGAGGTAAGTGACGGCGGTGCTCATCCGGAGGCCGTCTCGGACGTTGCGTGGCATCGGTCCGACGCCGAGTGCGCCTGGTCGGTTGTGGTCCGCGACGTAACTGTGCCCGGCCTGAACGGCCGCATCGATGAACGCTCGCTGGATCGGGTTGAGCTCGTCGACCGGATGGCGGCGGATCGGGATCGGACCGTCGATCCCATGCCACTGGTCGGTGAAATCCAGGTCGGATTCCAACCGCTGGAAGAACGGCAACACCTCAGCGAAGCTCCACCCAGGATTGCCCAGAGCCTGCCAGCGGTCGTAGACGGCCGGTGCACCGCGCATCGCGAAGCAGCCGTTGGTGGCTGAACAGCCACCGATCAGCCGCGCTCGCGGCAGCGGGACGCGCCGATCCAGAAGGTCAGCCTCGGCGTAGTAGCCCCAGTCGTGATCCACCGTCGGCTCGGAGGCGTCGGCAACATCGGCCGGAAGGTCGTCCAGGTTCGGATAGTCCGGGCCGGACTCGATCAGCAACACCGAGCATCCCGTGTCCTCGCTCAGCCGGGCCGCCAGCACGCACCCTGCTGTGCCACCGCCCACCACGATCACATCGACGCTCATCCGACCTCCCTCACCTCACGATCGCACGATCCTCCGGCAGCCACGAGCCCGGACTTCCTTGTTGTCTGCGGCAACGTCGGTACGCCCGAACAGCCTCAGCATCCGCACGTCGTCGCGCTCCTTCACGGACATCGCCGCCGGACGGCACGTCTACGTCAGCGAGGACCCGAGCCTGGGACGCAACGCAACCCGGAGACCGACCTACGCGACGCCCTCCCACAGATCCCCTGACCAAGCCGTGCGCACTAACTTGATAAGAGTCAGGTCGTACGCCGACACCTGTGCGCAGGTGGACCATCCGATCGGGGTGGCGAGCACCAGCGAAGACTGTCTCTATCTGGATGTGACCACGCCCAACAGGCCGGGGAAGAACCGGCATGTGGTGCTGTGGATCCACGGTGGCAGCTTCACGAACGGCGCCACGAGCATCTACAAACCTGAGCGGTTCTCCGCGCAGGGCGACGTGGTGGTTGTTCAGGTGCAGTACCGGCTGGGCGCCTTCGGGTTCCTGGCCAGTCCTCTGCTCGGCAGCGGCTCCGGGAACTTCGGTCTGGAGGATCAGCAGGCGGCGATGCGTTGGGTCCAGCGGAATGCGGCAGCCTTCGGCGGCAACCCGCGCAACGTCACGATCATGGGTGAATCGGCCGGCGCCTACAGTGTCTGCGACCACCTGGCCTCACCGACCGCGACCGGACTCTTCCAGCGGGCAATCATCCAGAGCGGACCGTGCGCGCAGGAGTACTCCGCTACCAACTACGCGGCGCCTCGACCCCGAGCTGTCGCTGAGCAGTACACCCGGGAGCTAGCCGGGTCCCTCGGGTGCACGACTGCCGCGTGCCTCCGGGCCGTGCCGGCTGATCGCCTGCTGGCAGCCTCCGGGTCGGCTGAGTTCGGTCCGGTGCTGGGCGGTCCGGTTCTACCGCTCCACCCCGCGGTGGCGTTGGCGCGCGGCAAGGTGAACCGGGTACCGGTGTTGCACGGCATCAACCATGACGAGGAGCACGGGCGCTACGGTGCCCAGGAAGCGGCAACAGGCGTCCCGATCACTGACGCCGAGTATGAGGCCGAAGTCCGGAAAGCGTTCGGTGCTGATGCGGACAAGGTGCTCGAGCACTACTCGGACATCCACCCGGCCGGGTTGGCGTTGTCCACAGTGCTGACCGACTCCCAATGGGCACTCCCCGCCGCGAAGTCGAACCGCCTGCTCTCCTCGCGGATGCCGACCTACACCTTCGAGTTCGCCGGCAAGGCTCCTTGGTACGCCGGGCTGCGTGAGCCGGCCTGGCCCTTCGGCTCACACCACATGAGCGATCTGGCGTACTTCTTCGACCTGGCGATCCTGGAGCCGCTCAAGGCGGAGCAGCAGAAACTCGCGGACGAGGTGATCGCGCGGTGGAGTTCCTTCGCCCGGAGCGGTGACCCGAACGTGCGCGGCGCGAAGTACTGGCCGCGGGCGATGCCGCTGGATCGTCAGGTGCAGTCGCTGAACCCGGCCGGGATCACCCGGACCGACTTCATCACCGACCACCAGATCGGATTCTGGCGCTGACGAGGTCCTCGCGCCGGCGTTGTGTGGCCTGACTTGGGTCACCTGGACAGGTCTTTGGGGGACCAGATCGCGCTGACCTGCGGCGATGGGCTTGGTTAGTGTGCCGTCAAGGCACTAATTCGGGTCGGTAGGATCGCCGGATGGCCTGGGTTCGGCGGGTTCGTACGGCCTCGGGGGCCACGGCGGTTCAGATCGCGGAGTCGGTCGGTGGTCGGCGTCGGATCGTGCGGCACGTCGGCTCGGCCCGTGATGAGGTCGAGTTGGGCCTGCTCCTGGAAGAGGCTCACCGGCTGCTGGCTGATGATCGTCAGGGGATGCTGGATCTCGGGATCGCGCCGGCGCGCTTGAAGGCTGTGATGGTCCCGCCGCCGGCGGCGGGACTGTTCGCGAGCGCTGCGAGTGGGCCGGCGTCGCGGCAGGTGGTGCCGCGTTCGCGTGTGCTCAGGACCTCCTGCGGGCTGTTGTACGACGCTCTGGCTGGGGTGTATGCCAGCCTTGGCTTCGACGTCGTGGCTGATGAGGTCTTCCGCGATCTGGTGATCGCGCGGATCGTGGAGCCGACCAGTCTGCTCGACATCGACCGTGTCCTGGCCGAGATGGGCCGTGTATCGGCGAGCCTGTCGACTCGCAAACGGACCCTGCGGCGCTGCCGCGCAGGCGCCTACCGCGACCAGGTCGCGACCGCTTGCTTCAACCACGCCCTGGCCAACGGCGATGTGTCGTTGGTGCTCTACGACGTCACCACGCTCTACTTCGAGGCAGACAAGGAAGACGACCTGCGCAAGGTCGGCTACTCCAAAGAACGCCGAGTCGACCCGCAAGTGGTTGTTGGGCTGCTGGTCGACCGCCACGGGTTTCCACTCGAGATCGGCTGCTTCGAGGGCAACAAGGCAGAGACGCTCACGATCGTCCCGATCATCAAGGCCTTCCAGGAACGCCACGGCCTGACCGACATGGTCGTCGTGGCCGACGCCGGGATGTTGTCAGCGGGCAACCTCAAGGAGCTCGACGAGGCGGGCCTGCGGTTCATCGTCGGCTCCCGGGTCACGAAGGCACCCAAGGACCTGGAGTCCCACTTCCGTTGGCACGGTGACGCCTTCGTCGACGGGCAGGTGATCGACACCATCACCCCGAAGGACCAGCGCGGGGTGACGAGCAACGCGAGTGACCCCAAGGTCAAGGCCGAGCCGGTCTGGGATCGCCAGCCCCATCCTCGATCATGGCGAGCGGTGTGGGCGTACTCCACGAAACGGGCGGTGCGCGACAACATGACCCTGACCCTGCAGGAGAACAAGGCCCGTGCCGTCGTCGCGGGCGAGAAGACCGCGAGGACACCTCGGTTCGTCAAGACCCGCAACGGCGCCCAAGAACTCGACCAGGCATCACTCGCGCGGGCGCGCCGGCTGGTCGGATTGAAGGGCTACGTCACCAACATCGAAGCCAGCATCATGCCCGCGCCCGAGGTCATCGCCAGCTACCACGACCTGTGGCACGTCGAGCAGTCTTTCCGGATGTCCAAGACCGACCTCCGCGCCCGGCCGATGTTCGCCCGCACCCGCGACGCGATCGAGGCGCACCTGACCATCGTGTTCACCGCGCTGGCAGTGTCCCGCACCGTGCAGAACCGAACCGGCCTATCGCTGCGACGGTTCCTGCGCACCCTCAAGCC